>NZ_CP030047.1:0-4800000 GCF_015291625.1 Bradyrhizobium sp. CCBAU 53421 | reverse complement strand
CACCTGCGTGGTCTCGTCGGCCTGGCCGCGGAGCCGGATGCGCGTGTTCAGCGTCGGCGACAGCAGATGATAGACGACGTCGAAGCGCTTCTCGCGGCTCGGATAGTCGACCGCGGTCACGTCGGTGACGTTGACGAAGCGGCAGTTCGGATCGTCACGCAGAAAAGTCGCGACGTCCACGATTCTGCCAATCTCGACGTCGATAGTGAGTTGATTGAACGCGACCGAGTGCGCCGTGGCGGCGCCCGGAAGCGCGCTCACGATCGTCTGCCCAAGGGCGTCGAGCTTGCCGTCGTCCATACCTGAAACCTTAGCGTTCGATGGTGCCGATACGGCGGATCTTCTTCTGCAGCAGCAGCACGCCGTAGAGCAGTGCCTCCGCCGTGGGCGGGCAGCCCGGCACGTAGATGTCGATCGGCACGATGCGGTCGCAACCGCGCACCACCGAGTACGAGTAGTGGTAGTAGCCGCCACCATTGGCGCAGGAGCCCATCGAGATGACGTAGCGCGGCTCCGGCATCTGGTCGTAGACCTTGCGCAGCGCCGGCGCCATCTTGTTGGTCAGGGTACCCGCGACGATCATCACGTCGGACTGCCGCGGCGAGGCGCGCGGCGCAAAGCCGAAGCGCTCGACGTCGTAGCGCGGCATCGAGACCTGCATCATCTCGACCGCGCAGCACGCGAGACCGAAGGTCATCCACATCAACGAGCCGGTGCGCGCCCAGGTGATGAGATCATCGGCGGCCGCGACGAAGAAGCCCTTGTCGGACAGCTCGTGATTGACCTCGAGGAAAAACGGATCATTGGCCCCGACCGGCTTGCCGGTCGATGGATCGAGAATTCCCTTCGGGGCCTGCGCTATCGCCGGCTGCGAGGTTGCGGCGGTGGGGCTCAATCCCATTCGAGCGCGCCTTTCTTCCATTCATACGCGAACCCGACCGTGAGCACGGCCAGGAACACCATCATCGACCAGAACCCGGTTGCACCGAGCTTTCCGAACGCCACGGCCCAGGGGAACAGGAACGCCACTTCGAGATCGAAGATGATGAAGAGGATCGCCACCAGATAGAAGCGGACGTCGAACTTCATGCGGGCGTCGTCAAAAGCGTTGAATCCGCATTCATAGGCGGACAGCTTTTCCGGGTCCGGCGACTGGAACGCGACCAGGAACGGCGCGATCAGGAGCGCGAGACCGATCAGGCTCGCAACTCCGATAAAGACCACAAGTGGGAGATAATTCTGCAGGATGCCGGTCATCGGCGGGGCCTTCTTGCTGCGGTTTCGGACGTGCCGCAGATTCGTTGATTGGAATTGTTCTTGAGGCTTTAGCGCAGCGCAACAGGGGGCGCAAGACAAGCTATTTTGACGCTTTTACCGCCCATCCCGCGGACTGATGGCCTCATCGAGCGGATGCGCGTGCCTGAGCGGGCAACGCTGCGGCGGCCATCCGGTGCCCTGCGCTCTGGCCATATCAGCCCAGCTCCCGTTCGGCAGCGAGCATCTCGGCCGCGGTCAGCGTGAGCCGGTCAATATGTCCAAGCAGCAGCTCAAGATCCTGTGGACCCAGCTGTTCCAGCAGGCGCTGGTTTCGCTCCTGCGCACCGGCCACGATGGCGTCATGGGCGACGAGCCCGGCCTTGGTGAGGGAGACAAGTGTTTCCCGGTTGTCACGCGGGTTGGCGGCCTTGGCGACCAGCTTGCGCGCGACGAGTTCGGCGAGCGCCCGGCTGATCTGCCCCTTGTCCATGCCGACGGCCTCGGCAAGCCGCACCACGCTCATCGGCGGCCGCCGGCCGAGCGAGGCAACCAGCCCGAACTCGACGGAAGACAGGCCGGTCAGGCGCTTGTAGCGCAGCAGCGCCCCCCGTCTGAGCAGGTTCGCCAGCACCATCAGCCGCGACGACATCATCGCGGTGATCGGCGCCAGCTCGGCGTCGACCACCGCCTTCGGCGGCAACGCCTTCTCGTTCCTGAGCTTCTCGGTCATTGCCAACCTCTGCCAACAAAGCCTGTCGCTGCCAAGCTAGACGAGACCGTTGACATTGTCATCGATATATCGTTGACTTGGTCAACGACAGCGACCGCCGGCAGGACGTCCGGCGGCGGGAGGAGACCAGCGTGACGATCATCCAGCGGGACCGCGACCTCGGCACGGCCTATGCGATGAAGCCGTCGACCACCCGGACCGAGCTCACCTCGGTGGTCCGCGGCACGCCGATGGGCGAGCTGCTGCGGCGCTACTGGCACCCGATCGGCCTCGCCTGCGACGCCGCCGATATCCCCAGAAAAGTCCGCGCGCTCGGCGAAGACCTGATCCTGTTCCGCGGCCGGCATGGCCGCGTGGGCCTGCTGCATGCGCGCTGCTGCCATCGCGGCACGACGCTTTATTATGGCAAGGTCGAGGAGGACGGCATCCGCTGCTGCTATCACGGCTGGAAGTTCGACACTGAGGGCCGCTGCCTCGAACAACCCTGCGAGCCCGAAGGCGGCCTGTTCAAGGACAAGGTGCGCCAGCCCTGGTATCCGGTGCAGGAGCGCTACGGCCTGATCTTCGCCTATATGGGCCCGGCCGATAAGCAGCCGGTGCTGCCGCGCTACGAGTGCCTTGAGAATATGGACGACGGCGAATTCGTCGAGGCCGACGATTCCTCGATCGGCGGCGGCGGCCCTGCCGTGATCCCCTGCAACTGGCTACAGCATTTCGAGAACGTCGCCGACCCCTATCACGTGCCGGTGCTGCACGGCTCGTTCTCGGGGCCGCAATTCACCACCATGATGGCCTCGATGCCCGAGGTGAAGTTCGAGATGTCGCCGCGCGGCGTCGCGGTGCGCTCGATCCGCAGGCAGGACGACGGCCGTGTGTTCTATCGCGTCACCGAGGCCGCCCTGCCCACGCTCCGCGTCGTGCCCAATCCGCGGGTCGCGCAATTCGCCCGCGTCGAATCGATCGGCTGGACCTTGCCGATCGACGACACCTCGTTCCGCATCTATGTCGCCGGCCGGGTCAAGAACGCGGGCGATATCGGACGGATGCGCTCGAAGTTCAACGGCAAGTTCTGGTGGGACATGACCGAGGCCGAGCACCAGCAATTCCCCGGCGACTATGAGGCTCAGGTCGGCCAAGGGCCGGTGACCATCCATTCGGAAGAGCACTTTGGCCAGAGCGACCGCGGCATCCTGATGATCCGCCGGATGCTCTCTGACCAGCTCGAGGCCATGGCCGCCGGCCGCGACCCGATCGGCGTGTCGTTCGACGCCAACACGAGGCCAGTCGAATTCGAGGCGGGAAATTACATCCGCGAAGCGTAAGGCCTGCCCAGGCAAATAAGAAAAGATCAGAGATCGTCGAGGGGGAGTAAGTCATGCTGGATGTCGCACCGCAGGCGGCCGCGCCAGCGCAAGCCAGCACGAGGCCTGCCGCCCGCCGCTACTACGTGCTCGCCTTGCTCACCATCATCTACGCCCTCAACTTCCTCGACCGCACCATCTTCAACGTGCTGATCGAGCCCATCAAGAAGGAGTTCACGCTCAGCGACACCACGATGGGACTGCTCGCGGGGTTCGGCTTCGTGCTGTTCTACTCGCTGCTCGGCATTCCCATTGCGCGGATGGCCGATCGCCTCAACCGCCGCAACATCGTAGCATTCGCCTTCGCGTTCTGGAGCGCGATGACCTATCTCTGCGGCATGGCATCAAGCGTTGGGACGCTGACACTGGCGAGGGTCGGCGTCGGCATCGGGGAATCCGCGGGCACGCCGGCCTCGCAATCGATGATCGCCGATCTGTTCGATAAGAACGAGCGTCCGCGCGCGCTCGGGATCTATGCGATCGGCACCTATCTCGGCGTCTTCGTCGGCTATTTCATCGGCGGTTATGTCAACCAGCACTATGGCTGGCGGATGGCCTTCTTCACCGCGGGCCTGCCCGGCATCGCGCTCGCCGCGGTGCTGTGGCTGACGATCTCCGAGCCGAAGCGCGGTGCGATGGCCGAGACCTTCAAGGCGGAGCCGATCGGGCCGACGCTGGGCTTCCTGGTATCGCAGCCGAGTTTCGTCATCGTGCTGATCGGCTTTTGCCTTACGACCTACACCAACTACGCCACCGCAGTGTGGATCCCGCCCTTCCTGGCGCGCATCCATCATCTGACCAGCGCTGAGATTGGCACCTATGCCGGCACCTTCAAGGGGCTCGCCGGCATGGCGGGCACGCTGATCGGCGGCCTCGTGGTGGCGCAGATTAGCCGCCGCGACGACCGCTGGAAGCTGTGGGCGCCGGCGATCATGTCCGGCCTCGCCGGTCCCGTCTTCGCATTGTGCATGCTGACGCCAAGCTTCACGCTGATGGTCGCGACGCTGGCGCTGACCTCGTTCATGGTCGGATTCCATCTCGGCCCGATCTTCGCAATCGCCCAGACGGTGGCAAAGACCAGCATGCGGGCGCTGGCCTCGGCGATCGTGCTGCTGACCGCGACCTGCTTCGGCCAGGGCATTGGTCCCCTCGCCGTCGGCATAATCAACGACGCGCTGAAAGGCACCTACGGCGTCGACGCGGTCCGCTACTCGCTGTTGTCGGCGGCGGTGACGACGACGCTCGGCGCCGTGCTGTTCGTCTGGGCGGCGCGCTGGATCCGCGCCGATATCGTGCGGGCGAGCTAACCGCCCATGAACGCCAGCAGGTCCGACATCAAGCGTGCGCCGTGCGTCAGCGGCAACGCGTGCGGCGCACCTTCATAGACGGCGAACTTGCTTCCCTCGATCAGCGCCGCAGTCCTCGCGCCGGTCAATTCGACCGGCGCGCTGGCATCCTTGTCGCCGTGCACGACCAGGGTCGGGCGATCGATACTCTTGGCCGCGGCGCGCAGATCGGCAGACGAGATGGTCCTGCGGCAGGCCAGCGCCACCGGCAGCGGTACGCTCAGCATCATCTCCCTGATCCAGGCCCGCGTGGCCTCTGATGTGTCGGGCATGAAGAACGGCGCCTCGTTCTCGCTCATCCATTTTGGGAAGTCCTGCGCGATAGCGGCATTCTGCGCCTCGACCATCGCCCTCGGCACCGCGTCGGGATTGTCCTCGGTCTGCACGATGAACGGCGTGGTCGGCGCCACCAGGACCAGCCGCGCGATGCGCTCCGCGCCGTGACGGGCCAGATAGTTCACCGCCTCGATCGATCCCATCGAGTGCGCGACGATCGTGACGTCGCGGAGATCACGCTGCTCGATCACGGCGGCGACATCATCGGTCAGCACGTCGAGATCGTATCCCGTCATCGGCAGGTCGGACCGGCCGTGGCCGCGCCGGTCGGGCGCGATGCAGCGAAAACCCTTGGCATTCAACGCCACGATCTGGCTGCCCCAGACGCTGGAATTGAACGTCCAGGCAGCAAGCAGCAGCACCGGCTTGCCCGAGCCCCAATCCTGCACGAACAGTTTTGTGCCGTCGCCGGCGATCGCATAGAGCGGGTGGCTGGCCATGATAGATTCCCTTTGCAGATCGATCGGCAACATCGCCGCCGATACACCAACCATTGCAAAGGGAAATCGCACGCGCGATTACGCGTCAGGTAATCATGCGCGTGATGTCAGGCTCGCCGAAGCGGACAAGGCTCGCGTCTCACCACTGATAGCGCACCACGCCCTTGCCGGCGTAGCTCGAGGTGACGTTGGAGAACTCGCCCTCGAAGGTCGCCGAAGCCGACCAACCATTCCGCCAATTCATCTCGAGCGAGGCCGTGGTCAGCGCGGAGTCGCTGGCCTGTGCGGCGCCGTTGACGACAAAGCTCGCGCCGGGCAGCGCCTGGAAGGTCGCGGCGGCCGAGCGGCTGGGGTCATAGTCGTGCGCCCAAGCCAAGCGCGTGCGCAGCGTCAGGATGCCGTCCTGCACCGCGAAGGACTTGTCGGTGCGAAGGCCTAGCTCGCTGCGAGTATCGGTCACGCTCTTGCCGGCATAGGTCAGCGCAAACGTTGACAGGCCCGAGATCACCCGCTCGGCGTAACCAGGCAGTTCGAAAGTCGTGAACTGGCCTGCGGCGTAAGGCGTGATGCCGACGCCGCCGATCCAAGGCGCGACGAAACGATAGCCGCCCTCGAGCCGCCCCGAATAGGCGTTGGCATTGAACTCGGCGCGGAGCTGGTCGATGCCTGCCGCTGTCACGGTGCGATTGGTCGTGATGTCCTGCCAGCCATAGGCGAGTGCGGCCGAGACGTAGGCCGGACCTTCGGTGTGGCGGACATAGACGCCGGCCTGGAACAGGTCGGAGCGGCCGCTGCCACCGCCCGCGACGGAGAAGCTGGTGCCGCCGCCCGCAATCGCAAAGCCCGCGATGGTTTCCGGCGAAAACAGATAGTCGGCGCCGACCGCCGTGCCATAGACGCTGCTGGTGGTGTCGTTCGACCCGACAACGGCGTTGCCGCTGGTCGATTGCGAACCGCCGAAGCCCGCGGCCCACACGTTCCAGCGCGGCACGAACGGCACCGGCGGCGCCTTGGTGAACATCGCGAACACATCGGTCTTTCGGGTTGCGGCATAGGCGGTCACTTCGCCCTCCTCCGCATAGCCGGATGCTCCCGGCATCGAACCTGTCGCGCCGGTACGGTTCATGAAGGGATCGGTCAGCAGCCCCATGAACAGGTTCATCGCATCGAACGTCGTCTGCTGCGAGCCGGTCGCAAGCTCACCAGAAGCCTGCGTCAACCCCGCCGGCGAGAGCGTGCCGAACACCGTCGGAATGCCACCGGTCGTGTTGAAGTAGTTGACCAGCGTGTTCGCGACGTTCTGCTGGTTGATGGAAAGGCCGCCGCCGAAGTTGGGAGGCGGCGCAAAGCCCAGCGTCAGATTGAGATAGGCGTGGGTGGCGTCGTAGCTCAGCGTGTCGGTGAAATTCGTCGGCAGGTTAGTATTGACCAGGGAGCCGAAGGTCCCGCTGACGCTGCCGGCGCTGAGGATCGTATATTGCTTCGAGATGTAGCTGCCGTTGGCAAACGTTGCATTGACCGTGGCGCCGCCGAGTGTCGCAGTCCCGCCGACATTGGTCGACGACGCAGCGGTCGGTGTCACCTGCACCAGATAGATCGCGCCGGACTGGAAGGCGAGATTGCCATTGACAGTGAGCGTGCCGGTCGGGTTTGCCGCACTGCCCGGCGCGAGCGTGCCGCCGCTCATGATGGTTGTAGGCGCCGGATCAGCGATGCCGCTTGAGGGGGCTGCGAACTTGTTGGTCACGACAACCGTGCCGCCAGAGGTGATCACCCCGCCGACGCCATTGCTTAGCAGCAACGTGAGCGTGACGCCGCCATCGCTCACAAGGACGACAGGCGCAGGACCGACGACGCCGGTGCCGCTCAAGGTGCCACCGGAATTGACCGTCACTTTCGATGAACTGGCGATCGAGCCGTCGACCTCCAATGTGCCGCCATTGACCGTGGTCGCGCCGGTGTAGCCGTTGATGCCGGTCAGGACTTCCTTACCGCCGGCGATCGCCACGCCGCCGCCTGCACCGCCGTCCCGGATGGCGCCGGCGAACGTGCCGTTGGCATTGGTGAAGGTCAGCGTGTTGGCGCCGAGGTTCACGACGCCGGTGCTGGTCCCGGAAAGGCCGTTGATCGAGACGCCGCCACCCGCGCTCGATATATCGAAGGTGCCGTTGTTGATGATGGTCTTCGAAGACGCAATGCTACCGCCGCCCATCAGGTCTAGTTGGCCGCCAGCGTTAATCGTGGTCAGCCCGGTATAGGTGTTGGCGCCGCCGAATCTCGCCAGACCGCCAGAGGCGATCGTCACATTGCCGCCGGTGCCGCCACCAATGCCGCCATCCTGGATGACGCCGGTGTAGACACCCACACCGCCGGTGATGGTCAGCGTCTTGCCGCCGAGGGACACGGCGCTGTGGCCGCTTAGATCAAACAGGCCGGCGACGCTGGCACCGCTGTTGGTCTGCGAAATGTCGAATGTGCCGCCTCCCGCGCCCGGAGCGAAGAATGTGACCACGAGCGAATTGGCGATAGAGCCGTTCCCCTTGAGCGCCAGCGTCGCGCCGGCATCGATCTGGGTGGCGCCAACGTAGCCGTTGACACCGGACAGGGTCTGCGTTCCGCCCGCGATCTCGAGGCCGGCCGTGCCGCCCGGGCCGTTGATCGCGCCGGAAAATTCGGTCGAACCGGCGGTAATCACCAATGCGTTGTTGCCGAGCGCAACCGATCCACCGCCCGCGAGCGTCGTGATCCGGTTGAGGAAGGACGATGATCCCGAAATATCGAATGTGCCGTTGACGGAGACGACGCTCGAATTCGAGATGCTGCCGAAAGCCGACAGCGCCAGCTTTGCACCGGAGTTGACGGTCGTCGCGCCGTAATAGCTTTCCGCCGCCGTGAAGGTCAGTGCACCGCCGCTGCCGGAGTTCGCGACGGTCACGCCGCCTGAGCCGGTCAATGCCGTCGCGAGCGTCACGGCATTGCCGTTATAGTCGAGCGTCGCGCCGGCGGAGCCGATCGCGTTCAGCCGACCCGAGATGTCGGCCGTGTTGCCGCTCGCCCATTGCAGCCCGCCGCCGTTGAGCGTGACGTTGCCCGAGCCGAAATTGTTCGCCGCATTGAAGTTGATCAGACCGCCGCTCACGGTCGTGCCGCCCGAATAGGTGTTTGCGGCGGTAAGCGTCAGCGTGCCGAGCCCGGTCTTGGCGAGGCTCCAGCTGCCGGCATTGACGCCTGTGCCGCCGCTGCCGGTCTGGTCGGAGATGACATCGGAGACGGTTTGGTTCTGACCGGCCGCAGGACTGAAGGTCAGCGTGCCATTGCCCTGCAGGAACATCCCCGTGCCGAGAGCTGAGCCATTGCCGGCACCGACACCACCTGCTCCGCCGGTGACGCTGTTGCCGTTGACGGTAAAGGCACCGGAAACATTGAGCGTTCCGCCACCTTGGACAAACACCGCGCCGCCCGCGCCGAGGCCGCCGCCCCCACCGCCTTGGGAATCGTTGCCGCCGTTGCCGGCGCCGAAGCCGCCAGTGTTCCCACAAGAGTTACCGTCATTGCCGCTGGCGCCGCCACCGCCGCCACCGAAGCCGCCCGTTCCCGGACTGGCGTAGCAGCGCACGCTGCCGCCGCCGCCGCCAAAACCGCCACTTCCGCCCGCGCTGTTGAAGCTACCGCCACCGCCACCACCGAAGCCGCCAGTACCGCCGCCGGCGCTCAAGCCCCCGGTAGCCGTAGCAGCGCCGCCGCCAACCCCGCCGCCGCCGCCGGCACCGGGGAGACCAGATCCCACGGCCCCGCCGCCCCCGCCGCCTCCATTGGCGCCCCCTATGCCTGGTGAGCCACCACCTCCCGCGTCGGCGGCGCCAGCGCCACCGCCGGCGGCGCCGATAACGATGCCGGCAGCACCGTTGCCACCCGTCGCGCCAGTCTGGCCGGCCCCGCCGTTGGCGCCGAGGCCAATCCCGCCACCGCCACCGCCACCTACGTTGCCACCGTTTCCGCCATTGCCACCGAGCCCGCCGCCACCGCCACCACCGGCAGTCGAGCCGTAATTGCCGCCGCTTCCGCCATTGGCCTGATTGCTCGCGAGCGAAACATTGCTGACGGTCACATTGGCACCGCTGGCGACGAACAACGCGCCGCCGGCGCCCATGCCGCCGCCGCCGCCGCCGTCGAACCCGTTTCCGCCATTGCCGCCCTTGGCGACGGCGTTCTGGATGGTGAGATTGTTGATCGCGACGGTGCCGGCGTAGACGAAGAATCCGCGCTGCACGCCGCCGCCATCGAGCGTGAAGTTGCCGCCGTTGATGGTTACGGTGCCGTTCAAATTGATGACCGGCAGCGTTGTTCCGGCGGTGAGCGTGATGTTGTTCGTGATGTTGAGCGTGTAGTTGGTGCCGGGATTGCTATCGATCGTCGTCAGCGCAGTGACGAGGCTCGCTCCATCGCCGACGTTCAGCACCGTCTGGGCGTGTGCGCCGGTCCCGGACGCGATGAGCAGGGCAAGCGTTACGGCAACCCGCCTCAAGCGGGGCGATCGAAAGCGTTCCACCACGTGCACGCGCATGGCATTCCAACTCGGGCACGCACTGCGCGGCCACTGAAAGTCTCAGCGTGAGGTTGTATCCGCTGAGACATCCTGCCGCATGACAAAAAGCCAAACTGGAACCGAAAGTGCGGCGATGTGCCTTCTTTGCCACAAAGCGACTGCTGCTCGCGATCTGCGCGCCGTTACGTCAGCTTGCCGGTGTATTTCTCCAGCGCCGCCCAGGCGTCCGCGCCATAGGTCTTCTGCCATTGCGTGTAGAAGCCGGCCTTCACCAGCGCGGCCCTGAACTGCACAGGATCGGGCTTGTTGAAGGTCATGCCTTTCCCGGTCAGCTCGGCCTGCAACGAGCGATCCATCTCGACCAGATCGGCACGCTCCTTGACCGCGGCAGCGTCGAACGCGGTATTGATGAGCTCGACGAGATCGGGCGGCAGGCCGGCCATCGCGCGGCGGTTGCCGAGGATCCAGTAGCCGCTCCAGCAATGGTTCGACAGCGCGCAGTATTTCTGCACCTCGTACAGCTTTCCGGTCGAGACCTGGGCCAGCGGATTCTCCTGTCCCTCGACGATATGGGTCTGCAGCGCCGAATAGAGCTCGCTGTAGGAAATGCTCGACGGCAGCGCGCCAAGTCCTGAGAACAGCGAGGTCAGTAGTGCGGTCACCGGCACGCGGATCTTGAAACCCTTGAGATCGTCGACGCTGTTGAGCTGCCGGCTCGACGATGAGGTGATTTGGCGGAAGCCGTTGTCCCAGACCTTCTTCAGCGGCACGACGCCGGTCCTGGCGATCGCATCGCGGACGATATCGCCGACGCCGCCGTCCATCGCCACCCAGACATGGTCGTAGGACTGGAACGCAAAACCAATGCTGGGCAGCCCCGACAATGGCACCAGCGTCGACAACGTCATGCTGGGTGCGGCCAAAAGCTCGATACCGCCGGCCCGAACCTGGGACAGCATTTCCGGATCGCCGCCGAGCTGGCTGTTGGCGAACACCGTGATGTTGAGCCGGCCGGACGACTGCGCGCTGATCGCCTTCGCCGCCTCGGCCAGACGGATTGTTAGAGGATGGGTTTCCGGAGTGTTGACACCGAGCTTGTAATCGAACTCGGCAGCGGCAAGAGACGGCTTACCAAACATCGTGACGGCAAGCGCCACGGAGCCGGTTCCCAGCACCTGCCGGCGGGTCATATTCATTGTTTTCATTATTGTTTTTCTCCCAGGCGCGCTCCGCGCCCGCGGCCAGTTTCAGCCCTCTGCCTCTGTGACGCAAGGCACGGCGAAGCCAATCCGCCCGTGGCACGAAACCATTTCCGGGAACTCACGAAACGATCCGGAAACAGATGGGGCTTACCAGTAACTGCCATAGACGGCGCATAGACGCCCGGAGGCGACCATGAACCACTCGATCCATTCGGCCGATCGCGCGACCCACCTGAAGATTGTGGTGGTTGCCCTCGTTGCGGCGATCGGGATTGCGGCTTTCGGTATCTCGGCTCGGAACAACGCGGAATTCACCCAGACTGCCCAGACCAACCAGGTCATCAAGGCCGGCAAGCCTGTCGCGATCACCTCCTCCGGCACCTCGACGGTCCGTTGAAAAGTTTCAGGCCTCGGCAGACAGAACGGCCGCCTTCGGGCGGCTTTTTTGTTGGCCTGATCGTCTCGGGCTCCGCTCAGGACGGCGCGGCCTTTGCCCGAGCGCGAGAACGCGGCCGACCTCCGGATCGTGCTGCGCCGACGCGCTGCTCGCGAACCAGCGAGCCACCGCCGCGGCCCAGTTCAGCAGATCGACGCTGCACCTTCCTGACCGCGCAGCCGCGGCAAAGACCTTAACCGCCTCCTAACGCGGTCGTTCGATTGCAATCCGCTCCGCGATCCCAGTCTTAAAAATTGTTCCGTAAGGTGGCGTCAACAGAGGCGCAGGCCCACAATGAATTTGCAGCAGCAAGTAATTTCGACCGGCTTCAAGATCATCTGCACGGATTGCGGCAGCCTGGCGATCAAGGTCGCCGATGCGGCGCAAGCGTCCGGCGACACCATCATCGAATGCCGCCGCTGCAACGCCGTGCGGGGTACGATGGCGGACCTGCACACCCTGGCGCGGCGCGGCCGCGACCTGTTCGAATTCTAACCCGGCGCCGCCGATGCTGTCAGACCGGAACGCGATCATGCAGAGCGACATTCCCCTGGACACGGTCTGGTCGATCCTCGAGGCCGCCAACGAACTGGGCGATACCCACACGGTTGACGCCTGCCGCCGCATCATCGACGCGAACCTGCGCGGCGACGCCCCCGGACAATCCGACCTGAACGCGGTCGCCGCATTCTTTGCCTGATCAAGGCAGCGGGTTGCCGTTTGTGAATTCAATGCGGCGCCGCGGTGACAGATCGCCCGATGGAAACATAACAATACAGACCGAGACCGCGCCTAACCTTGCTTGACTTGATTCGCCCGCGGCCGACTTGCTAGCTGTCGCACAGCTTTGGATTCGGACCGGCCGATGCAATTGACGCGCGACGACCTGACTATCGGGGTCACGATCGCTGGGTTCTTCGTCCTCAGCATTGCATCGTTGATCGCCTGCGGGCACGCGTTCCCGGCGATGCACGTCTGGCGCTCCGGCGTCACGTCCGAAGCCATCCTCGGCACCGCGGTTATGGCCGTCTTCCTCCCGGCGTTTGTCGCGGGCCGTTTCAGCTTCGGTTATTTGGTGAGCTTCTCGCTGCTGTCGGCCGTATTCGGCTTCGTCTGGCTCAGCTTCTTCAGCGGCTTCGATTATCCGCATGCCATCGCGCGCTGGGCGATGATCGCCGCGCTGGCCGCCGCGATCGTCCCCCTGATGTTCCAGACCATGCCGGTTTGGCGGCCGGGCCTGTCGGAAGCGGCGATCAAGCGCATTGCGCTGCTGCTGTTGGCGTCATCCTTCGCGGTGCTGGTCGCCGACATCTCGTACGGCGCCAATCTTGGCAGTCCCTATAGCGCGGTCCGCAACGCCGTCACGCGGCCGGCGCTGTTGAATTATCTCACCGGGATCATGATCGGCGCGGTCCTGCCTTATCTGTTCACGCATTTCGCATCGCGCAGTCAATGGATGCAGGCCGCTTGCGTGCTGCTGTTCGCGCTCTGCTTCTATCCGGTGGTCAACAACAAGACCGTCCTGCTGTTGCCGATCTGGCTGCCGTTTCTGTTCTGGCTGTTCGGCCGGTTCAACCCGCGGCTGGCCACGGTGCTCGCATTTCTCATTCCGATGATCATCGGCTTGGCGGCGTTCGCCGTGCTCGGCGCAGACAAGGATTATGTCGTGTTCAGCGCCATCAATCTGCGCTTCCTCGCCATCCCCTCGCTCGCGCTCGATCAATACGCCGACTTCTTTGCGCACCGCGAGCTGACCCGCTTCTGCCAAATCTCGATCCTGCGGCAGGTGACCGCCTGCCCCTATGACGAGCTCGGCCCGGCGCTCGGGGCGATCTATCGGGACGGCAATTTCAACGCCTCCTTCCTCGCGACCGAAGGCATCGCGTCGGTCGGGCTTGCGCTTGCGCCGGTTTCGGCACTGGTGTGCGGCCTGATCCTCTCGGTGGGATCGATGGTCTCGCGGCACTTGTCGCCGCGCTTCATCGCGGTGTCGTCGGGGATCGCGGTTCAGGCGATCATGAACGTGCCGCTCACGACAAGCCTGGTCTCGAACGGGGTCGCGCTGCTGTTTCTGCTGTGGTGGCTGACGCCCGAACGGCAGGCGGAAGCTTCGCATCAGCAACAGTCAGCGCAACGCTCCAATGCCATCGGTGTCACGGCCTAATGCAGCCTCGCCTTCTTTCGGAGCACGACAATGCTCTGATACGGCGAGGTCCCGTTCATACCGACGTCGACGAGATCAAACCGGTCGGTCCAGTGCCTCTCGATGTACTGCTTGGTGATGATCGTCTCGCCGTAGGTCATTTCGCCATCGACCGGATAGCTTTGCGGATAGAAATAGAACCCCTTCCGCGCCAAGGTCTCCGTGATCTCTTGCTGATCCCAGCCGGGTAATTTGGAAATCGGCTCATAGGAGGCGTATGCCGGCGGTCGAATGGTCAGAAGAAAGAGACCACGATCCGCCAGGGAATCGTGAACCGCGGCCAGACATGTGTCGCTTGCGACAGGCGACAGGTGCGTCCAGATCGAGAGCGCATAAGCGACATCGAATTTCTGGTTGAACGGCAGACGCCTCGGCAGGCTGTCCGACAGCACGATATCGGCGTGCGGGTTGGAGCGTTGCGCGACCTGGATGATGCCCTTGTGCGGATCGCATCCATGCAGATTGCGGAGTGGCACATCCTTCATGAAGTATCGGAGCACGCTGCCCCAGCCGCAGCCATAGTCCAGCACCGCGCATTGATCGAATGGCTTGTCCAGGTGACGCCTGAGCTTGTCGTGCAACAGGCGATAGGTTTCGATGACGGCGGCGCCGAGCTCCATCCCGGAACGACCGCTCCAGTTCTTCTGGGTACCGGCGTCCGGCGGATCGGGAATGGCGGCCTTGATGGCCTTGAAGCCATCATACTCCTTCCAGAGCAGCACATTCCACAGATACGGATCGTCGATCCATTTCAGTGCGTCGTAGACGGACTCTCCCCTTCGGCAGGCGGCGTCCGCTCTCTCCAGTTCGTCGTTGTAGTACTCGGTCAGCCACGAACTCCAATTCATCAGCACGCCTCCGTGTTATGCTCGCTGCATCAGCCCCTCGCCCGCATCAGCGTCATTTGAACTCCGTTGAGAGTGTCTCTGGTTTCTCCGGCAACTTTAAGACACACGGAAAGCGCGTGAGTTCCGCATGGCGATGGAACCGCCAACGTCGTCGCTGCGCCAAGCATTCGCGATCTCGCCGCCACGTGTGAAGTCGACGGACGACAACCGCAGGACCTGGGTCCGTTCCGTTCGGATGCATCACGCCGGTGGGCGACCTTCCCGCGACTTCGGCCGCCATGAGAGTAAGGTTGACGTCAGGCTCGCGCGTTACGCTGCGTGTTTGAACCGAGACCTGCCGTACTTCGATTTCTCGCAAGTCCGGGTGGCGATAGTCACTACCGCATCAGCCGATGTGGTGATCGCGTGAGAGGCGAACCAACCGGTCGACCTCCAGGATGCATGTCGATGAAAGTCCGCGAGCTAATCCAGGTGCTCCAGACATTCCCGGATCAGGACGCAACGGTCGTGATTGGAGAAGGCGAGAAGCCGGAAACCTGGCTGATCGTGTCTGGTGTCGCGGAATGTCGGATTGCGCGCGTGAGTGATGATCATGCGATCGTCGGGAGCGAACCAGCGATCGAGATCGTCTGATAGATCGCGCGCCGGAGCGCAGCTGCTTTTGCGTCCCACAATGCCTGCCGGAAGCCTAAGCCAAGCGCGTTCAGAGTGTCACCACGGCACTCCGCACGACGCGTCTCAAATCTGGAACTTGGCGGCTAAGTGCTTGATAAGACTGGCGCGAGAGACGGGACTCGAACCCGCGGCCTCCGCCGTGACAGGGCGGCGCTCTAACCAACTGAGCTACTCCCGCGGATGCCGATCATCGGATTGATCCGCGCAGGACCGAGGGCATAAAGGCCCGCATCCCGATAGTCAAGCACGTTGCGGATCCCTGCACCATGCAGCCACATTTGCGCTGTGGACGCGAATTGCCGGCTGTTTTCAGGGGAAACGGCGTAGTCAGTAAAGCCCCGAATCAAATAAGGCCTGATACGTCTGGGTTTCCTGTGGCCGGGCCCGGCGCTGCCCGTTCCCAGAACCGGCGGTTTCAGGACTTATCCGGACGAATTTTCCCGACGCGAACGGTGCGCCATTCGCGTCGAAGCAGCAATCCAGCCATTCAGCAACGAGGAGGGCCACACATGGCGAAGAAAGCAGCGACCCCGGCGACGATCACGCTGAAGCACCTGGCGGCGGCCATCGCCGAAGAGCAGGAGCTGTCCAAGAAGCAGGCCGAGGCGATCCTGACCGACATGGTTACCCGGATCACCAAGCACCTCAAGAAGGGCGAGCGGATCCGCATCGTCGGCCTCGGCATCCTCCAGGTCCGCAAGCGCGCCGCCCGCATGGGCCGCAACCCGGCAACCGGCGAGCAGATCCACATCAAGGCGAGCAAGAAGGTCGCCTTCCGCGCCGCCAAGGAGCTCAAGGAAGCCGTCTAAAGCTTCACTCTCGAGGTTAACAACCAAGCGCCATTCCGGCTCGCGACGCGGCCCCGGAGTGGCGCTTTTCTGTTATAGAGTTGTCTTGCTGCCTTTTGCTTGCGCGAACCAACCTCGCCCAAGCGCTTTATTCCCGTTCTCCATCCCTGCGCGGTCTTCATGCTGGCACCGGCTCTCGACTTCAAGCACACCGTCACCGAGCGCTTCCTGCGCTACGTCGTGATCGACACCCAGTCCGATCCGGATTCACCGACCACGCCCTCCACTGAGAAGCAGAAGAACCTCGGCCGCCTGCTGGTCGCCGAGCTGCAGGCGATGGGCGTCTCCGATGCGCATCTTGATCCACACGGATACGTCTATGCGACGATCCCGGCCAACACCAACAAGACGGTGCCGGTGATCTGCTTCTGCTCGCACATGGACACCTCGCCCGACTGCACCGGCAAGAACGTCAAGCCGCAAATCGTAAAGAATTATCGCGGCGGCGACATCGTGCTGCCGGCCGACGCATCGCAGGTGATCCGCGCTGCCGAGCATGAAGCGCTGGCCGACCAGATCGGCAATGACATCATCACGACCGACGGCACCACCCTGCTCGGCGCCGACAACAAGGCCGGCCTCGCCGAGATCATGGATGCCGCGCATTTCCTAGTGACCAATCCGCAGGTCAAGCACGGCACCATCAAGATCCTGTTCACGCCGGACGAGGAGATCGGCCGCGGTGTCGACAAGGTCGACATCAAGAAGCTCGGGGCCGACTTCGGCTACACCATGGACGGCGAGACCGCAGGCCATATCGAGGACGAGACCTTCTCCGCCGACGGCGCCAGCGTCATCGTCGAAGGCGTCGCGACCCATCCGGGCTTCGCCAAGGGCAAAATGGAACACGCGATCAAGATCGCTGCCGCCATCGTCGATCGGCTGCCGAAGGACACCTGCTCGCCCGAGACCACCGAGGGCAAGGAAGGCTTTCTGCATCCGGTCGCGATCTCGGGCGCGCTGGAGAACGCGCGGATCGACTTCATCGTGCGCGATTTCACTGAAGCCGGACTGAAGCAGAAGGAAGCGCTGCTCGAGCAGATCGCGCAGGACGTCTTGAAGGAATATCCGCGCTCGACCTACCGCTTGGAGGTCAAGCAGCAATACCGCAACATGAAAGATGTGATCGATCGCCACCCGCAGATCGTCGCCTATGCGATCGAGGCGATCGAGCGCGCCGGGCTGACGCCGGTGAAGACCTCGATCCGCGGCGGCACCGATGGCTCGCGGCTTTCGTTCATGGGGCTGCCCTGCCCCAACATCTTCGCCGGCGAGCACGCCTTCCATTCGCGGCTCGAATGGGTGAGCCGCCAGGACATGGAGAAGGCCGTGCAAACCATCGTCCACCTGGCGATGATCTGGGAAGAGAAAGCCTGATCAGGCCCGCGCCGTCACGATCCAGATCGCGCCCGGCAGCGGCACGCTATCGCCCTTGGCGAACGGCGCCAGCGCCTCGCGGATCGACGCGACGGCGGCCGAGCGAACCTCATCCGGATGCCCCTCCAGCGCACGGCTGGCCGGCCCGATCTCGAGTGCGCTCTGGACCGCGGTTTCAATTCCGCGCCCGATCGCGACATCGAGCTCAATCTTGCACGGCTCCATGGCGATGCCGGAGAAGCCGGGTTCGCTCAGGATCCGCTTCACCCGGGCTTCGGAGGCAAACGAGAATGGACCGGGATCCTCAGGGCCGAGTTGCGGCAGCTTCGGCACGTGCTTGTAGACGGCCTGCAACGGCGCCATGAAGAACGGGTTTTCTCGCGGCTCCTGCCAGCACGCGAAAGCGAGCCGGCCCGTCGGCTTCATCGCCTTGTGCAAATTGGTGAACGACGCCACCGGATCGGCAAAGAACATCACGCCGAAGCGCGAAGCCAACAGATCAAAGCTCTCGCCGGCGAACGGATGGACGGTGGCATCCGCAAGCGCGAACTCGACCGGCAATCCCTGCGGCGTGCTCTGACGCGCCCGCGTCAGCATCGGCTCCGAGACGTCGACCCCAAGCACATGACCATCAGGCGCGACCTTTGCCGCCAGCGCGAAGCTCGATGCGCCGCTGCCGCAGCCGACATCGACGATACGCTCACCGGCCTTCGGCGCGGCGCGATCGATCAAGAGGTCGAGCACCGGCTTGAGCACGATGTCCTGCGCGGCCTGCCGGGCGGCCCAGCGCTGGCCCCCCGGCCCGTTCCAATAGGCAATTTGATCGGCGTTTTGCGGGTGACCTGCGTCCATGAGATTCAAACCTCGTTGAGAAGCGTGCGTGGTTTCATGTTTGAGCATGATCTCCGCGCAAGCGCGTTCGCGTTTGTCGCGAGGGAAAACCGCTTCGCACTTTTCCGGATCATGCTTTAGCAAGTCTCGCGCGTCGCGGCGCGCAGCATTGGCGTGACCTGATAGGTGAATCCGGCATTGGCCCTGGTGACGGGATCGTTGGCGACGATCTCCTGCGGATCGGCATCGTCAGCCAGTTGCAGCACGCCCAGTCCCCAGACGCCGGCGGGATCGGCCACCGGCCCAAAGATCAGCGCCTTGCCGGCTTGCAGCAATTCGCCGCAATAGGCGACGTGCGCCTGCATGATGGCGGCTTCCTGCGGCGTCATGTCCTGCGGAAAGGTCGGGCGCGGTCCGGTCAGCTTGCAGACGTAATACTTCATCGACCTGGTCCGCGCTCTCGGATTACTTGGCGGCCGCGCTGGTGGGCTTGGTCGGCTTTGGCCCAGGGGTTGTCTTGGCGGCATTCGCCTTCGGAGCAGCCTGCCCGTCATTGCTGCGCGCAATGCCCCACGGGTCGGCCGGCTTCTGGTCCGGCACGCCGCTGAGCGCACGCTGGTAGGCGCGCTGCTGCCGCGCCTCGTTGGCCACATCCGACGGCGACTTCTCGATCTCTTCGCGATAGCGCTGAACGTGGTCCTGCTGCGCCCATGCCGGTCCGGCAATCATGGTGAGAAGAAAAATCGCGGCGAGTTTGCGCATGTATCAAGTTCCCGGTTAGGCGGAGAGAATAGCATTGCAGCAGCGTCGGCGCCAAACCCGAGTGACATTGCGCCAACAGGAACCGAGCCCGGCCCGCGACGCGCGCGTGACTTTCGGCACCTTTCGCATCGTCGGCGACCGAATGACATTTGGCAGACCAGCGCGGAGCAAGCGCGGTCCCGGCCACCCCACAGACTACCCCACGGCCGGGATCGCGCCCTTTCCGCGCGTTCACGGAGAGCCGAGCCATGGCCTCACTACGTCGGGCCCACCAACCAGCGGCCGCTTTGCAGCTCGTGAAACACCGTGCCACCGTGATCCTGCGCGAGCATGTGCAAGTGGAGGCCGAACTTGTCGGACGGGCTGCGGTCCTCACCGACGGGACCGCAGGGACCGTCGAAGCCGTGTCGCTGGACGAGTCGCATGGGCTGCGCATCTCGATCAAAGGGCACATCGGGAAGTGGCCAATCTCGACCATCAGGATGCTTCAGCCATAGGGCTGGATCCGGTGATCCCACCTCATCGGGCAAGCGCCGACGGACAGTAGCAATCGGTGATGAGCCGGTCCGCCTACGCTCTTCGAGCTTCGGCGCGACAGCCTTCGCCCTGCGGACCGAACAAGCGGTTGGGTTGATCCGCGAAGGCTGGCTTGCCGAGCCGTAGCCCGTGAGGAGCGAAGCCTGGTAGGCGGCGAGAGATTCGAACTCCCGACCCTCTCGGTGTAAACGAGATGCTCTAACCAGCTGAGCTAGCCGCCCTTACCTGCGCGCCTCTTTAGCCTCGCCTGCCCCCGAGGCGCAAGGCCGCCAAGGTCGCAACGCCTCAATCCGTCAGCTCCAGTCCTTCGGCCGCGCCGGCAATCCCTCGAGATCGTTGATCCATGGCGCGGCGGACCGGCACCAGACCTGGCGCCGCGGGGACAATTCGCCGCGCTGGCGAATGCTGCCCCAGCGGATGCCCCAATCATCGGGACCGCCGTCCTCGCCGCTCGTGAACAGCGGGGAACCGCAATCGCCGCAAAAATGCTGGAAGCGGATCCGGCCGTTATCGCCCCGCTTGCCGTAGACTTTCGGCACAGCTCCGGTCAGCCGAACCTGCTCGGCGGCGCAGATCACCGTGACGCGATAGGGCGAGCCGGTCAGCGCCTGGCAGTCCGTGCAATGGCAGATCGACACCCGTTCGGGATCGATCTCGGCCTGGTAGGTCACGACCCCGCAATGGCATTGCCCATCGATCCGCATCTGCATTCTCCCAAATCCAACGTTGTGCAGTCGCCAAAAGGTCGGCCCCAGGGATGCCGTCCGCAAGGCGTCTCCGATGCGGTCCGGTGCCGCCGAGGCAAGGCTGGTATCCCAAATCTGGATTGTTTGGGATACCAATTTGGGATACGTACTCCTCGAGATAACCCCAAGGACAACGCCATGTCGCAGATGCTTCAGATCCACGACCAGCTCCGGCAGATGATCCTGTCTCTCGACCTTGGCCCGGGCGAACGGCTGACGGAGCGCTGGCTCGAGGGCCAGTTCGAGGGATCGCGCACGCCGATCCGCGCCGCGCTGGTGCGGCTCGAAGGCGAAGAGCTGGTCCGTCGCGACGGCCGCAATTGGATTGTCGCACCGATCGACCTCGGTGAGCTGGCGGCGCTGGCGGAGTTCAGGATCCCTCTGGAGACGACCGCCGTCCGCCTCGCCTGCGCGCGGGCAAGCGCGGCCGACATCGCCGCTATCGAAGAGATGCTGGATGCCTGTCAGTCCGGCGCGCCGCGCGAGGAATGGCACCGGGTCGGCACCGATTTCCATGTCGAGATCGCACGCCTCTCCGGCAATCCCTTCATCGTCAAGGCGATCGCCGGCGCGATGACCCGGCTGTCGCGGGCGCGCTGGCTCGAAGTGTGGACCGAACCCTCGCGGGAGCAGGCCTGGCGCGAGCACCGGCGCATTCTCGGCTTCATCAAGGCCAACGATCCGGATGCCGCCGCGCGCGAGGCCGCCGATCACATTACCGACACCCGAGATCGCCTGCTGCGTTCGCTCAACGCGGATCGCCGCGGCCTGCGGGCGCGTGGCTTCGCCGTGATCGGGCTGCGCTGACATGAACATGGAAATCGATCGCGAAGCGGTCCTCGACGCCGGGCCGTGGAAGCGCAACCTCATCGTCTGCGTGTTCGGCTCCTTCACCACCATCGTGGGAATGACGCTGCTGCTGCCGTTCCTGCCGCTCTATGTCGAGCAACTCGGCGTGGCCGACCATGCCGCCATCGTGCAATGGTCGGGCGTCGCCTACGGCGCCACCTTCTTCAGCGCGGCGCTGACGGCGCCCGTGTGGGGACGGCTCGCGGATCGCTATGGCCGCAAGCTGATGCTGATCCGCGCCAGCCTCGGCATGGCGGTCGCCATGTCGCTGATCGGCATGGCGCACAACGTCTATGAGCTGGTCGGCTTGCGGCTGCTGACCGGCCTGCTCGGCGGCTACGCCTCGGGTTCGACGGTGCTGGTCGCGGCGCAGACGCCGAAGGCGCGGTCCGGCTGGGCGATCGGGGTGCTGTCGGCCGGCATCATGGCCGGCAGCTTGGTCGGTCCCTTGATCGGCGGCGTGCTGCCGGGCCTGATCGGGATCCGCTCGACCTTCTTCCTGATCGGCGGCGTCATCTTCATCACCTTCCTCAGCACCACCTTCCTGATCCGCGAGGAGGCGCGACCGAAGACGGCGAAGGGCAACAAGTCGCGCGGCGGCTGGTCGCTCGTTCCGGACAAGCGACCTGTGATCGCGATGTGGGGGACCGGTCTGCTGTTGATGATCGCCAACATGTCGATCGAGCCGATCATCACGGTCTATGTCGCGCAACTGGTCGAGGCGCCGCAGGTGACGTTCGTCGCCGGTCTCGTGATGTCGGCGGCAGCCTTCGGCAGCCTGCTGTCGTCGTCGCATCTCGGCAAGCTCGCCGATCGCGTCGGCCATTGGCGGATCATCACCATCTGCCTCGCCGCCTCGGCGCTACTGCTGATCCCGCAGGCCTTCGTGGTCAGCGGCTGGCAGCTGATCCTGCTGCGCTTCCTGATGGGGCTCGCGCTCGGCGGCCTGTTGCCCTGCATCGCAAGCGTGATCCGGCACAACGTGCCTGATACGGTCACCGGCAGCATGCTGGGCTATTCGATCTCCGCGCAATATGCCGGCCAGGTGATCGGCCCGCTCGCCGGCGGCTTCATCGGCGGCCATATCGGCATGGGCGCGGTGTTCCTCGGTACCAGCGTGTTGATGGCACTCGGCGCAATCGGCAACTTCTTCGTCGAGAAGAAAGAGTAGCCGCCTTCGCGGCTCCCGCGATGACCAAACAAAAACGGCGCCCGAAGGCGCCGTTTCAGTATTTCGATTGGAGCTCGCTCAGTGCGCCGTCAGGCCGCCGGACGCTTCATCCGAAGCATCGGGCTTGACGTCGACCTTGCTGGTCTCCTCTTCCCAGACTATCGGCGCGGGCACGCGGGTCAGCGCCTTGGCGACGACCTCATCCAGCCGAGAGACCGGAATGATCTCCATGCCGCCCTTGATCGCATCGGAAATCTCCGTGAGATCCTTGGCGTTGTCCTCGGGGATCAGCACCGTCTTGATGCCACCGCGCGCGGCAGCCAGCAGCTTCTCCTTCAGACCGCCGATCGGCAGCACGCGACCACGCAGCGTGATCTCGCCGGTCATCGCGACATCGTGGCGGACCGGAATGCCGGTCATGACCGAGATGATCGCGGTGGCCATCGCAACACCGGCGGACGGACCGTCCTTCGGGGTTGCGCCCTCCGGCACGTGAACGTGGATATCGCGTCTGTCGAACATCGGCGGTTCGATGCCGTAGGTGATCGCGCGCGAGCGGACGTAAGACGCCGCCGCCGAGATCGACTCCTTCATCACGTCGCGCAGATTGCCCGTGACGGTCATCTTGCCCTTGCCGGGCATCATGACGCCTTCGATGGTGAGCAGCTCGCCGCCGACATCGGTCCAGGCCAGACCCGTGACGATACCGACCTGATCCTCATCGTCGATCTCGCCGAAGCGATACTTCGGAACGCCGAGGAACTCTTCGATATTCGCCTCGGTGACCTTCACCGACTTCTTCTTGGAGATCATCAGCTCCTTCACCGCCTTGCGGGCGAGTGTGGAGAGCTCACGCTCCAGGTTGCGCACGCCCGCTTCGCGGGTGTAGCGGCGGATCATCAGAAGCAAGGCCGCGTCGTCGATCGACCATTCCTTGGAGTCCAGGCCGTGCTTGGAGAGCGCGCTCGGGATCAGATGCTTGCGCGCGATCTCGACCTTCTCGTTCTCGGTGTAGCCGGCGATCCGGATGATCTCCATGCGGTCCATCAGCGGGCCCGGAATATTCAGCGTATTCGCGGTCGTGATGAACATCACGTTGGACAGGTCGTAATCGACCTCCAGGTAGTGGTCGTTGAAGGTCGAGTTCTGCTCGGGGTCGAGGACCTCAAGCAGCGCCGACGACGGATCGCCGCGGAAATCGGCGCCCATCTTGTCGATCTCGTCCAGCAGGAACAGCGGGTTCGAGGTCTTCGCCTTCCGCATCGACTGGATGATCTTGCCGGGCATCGAGCCGATATAGGTGCGGCGGTGGCCGCGGATCTCGGCCTCGTCACGCACGCCGCCGAGCGACACGCGCACGAACTCGCGGCCGGTCGCCTTCGCGATCGACTTGCCGAGCGAGGTCTTGCCGACGCCGGGAGGCCCGACGAGGCACAGGATCGGTCCGGTCAGCTTGTTGGCGCGCGACTGCACCGCGAGATACTCGACGATACGGTCCTTGACCTTCTCGAGCCCGTAGTGATCGGAGTCCAGCACCGCTTGTGCGGCCTCGAGGTCCTTCTTGACCTTGGACTTCTTGCCCCACGGGATCGACAGCAGCCAATCCAGATAGTTGCGCACGACGGTCGCTTCCGCGGACATCGGCGACATCTGACGCAGCTTCTTCAGCTCGTGCTGGGCCTTCTCGCGCGCTTCCTTGGAGAGCTTGGTCTTGGAGATCTTCTCCTCCAGATCGGCCAGCTCGTCGCGACCTTCGTCGTCGCCGAGCTCCTTCTGGATCGCCTTCATCTGCTCGTTCAGGTAATACTCGCGCTGGGTCTTCTCCATCTGGCGCTTGACGCGCGAGCGGATGCGCTTCTCGACCTGCAGCACCGAGATCTCGCTCTCCATCAGGCCGAGCACCTTCTCCAGGCGCTGGGTGACGGACAACGTCTCCAGGATCGCTTGCCGATCGGCAATCTTGACCGCGAGATGCGAAGCAACGGTGTCGCCGAGCTTGGCGAAATCGGTGATCGCCTGAACCACGCCGACGACCTCGGCGGAGATCTTCTTGTTCAGCTTCACATAGCTTTCGAAGTCGGACACGACCGAACGCGCCAAGGCTTCGGCTTCGACCGAGTTGGCGTCAGTGTCGGCGAGCGCAACCGCAGTCGCCTCGTAATATTCGCTGCGGTCGGAATACTTCTCGACTCGCGCGCGCTCGAGGCCCTCGACCAGCACCTTCACGGTGCCGTCGGGCAGCTTCAGGAGCTGCAGCACGCTGGCGAGCGTACCGGTCTCGTAAATTGAATCGGGAGCCGGATCATCATCGGACGCGTTCTTCTGCGTCGCGAGCATGATCAGCGCGTCGTTCTTCATCACCTCTTCGAGCGCGCGGATCGATTTCTCGCGGCCGACGAAGAGAGGCACGATCATGTGTGGGAAGACGACGATGTCGCGGAGCGGCAGCACCGGATAGGAATGGCTTTCGCCGTGGACGATCGTTGGCCGGGGTTTTGAGGTCGTCATGGCCTTATCCTTTTGTTTTGCCCCCTTGCACGCAGCCCGCCTGCTTGCGCAACCGCCACAAGGTGCCTTGGTGATCCGGAAAAAGATTGCCGTTAGCAGCCGCTTATTCCGCATCGAAAAGCGACGAATCTCAGCGCATGAGATCCCTCGCCGATAGCATTAGGTGGCTATCAGGCCGGGGGGTGTCAAGTCTGAGAAGTGCCCGGAAATTCAGGCTAAACAGGCATTTACTGCAATGCCGCAGCGGCGCTGCTGCTGCGCCGCAACGGCCGCCGGATCGCCCGGCAGCCGCGTCATTTGCGACGACAGAAAGTTGCGCTCTCAGGCGCTCGCGCTGCTCTCGACGGCGCGGTCGGAACGATCCGCGTAGATGTAGAGCGGACGCGCCGTGCCCTCGACCACCTCACGCGAGATCACAACTTCCTCAACGCCTTCGAGGCCCGGGAGGTCGAACATGGTCTCGAGCAGGATGCTCTCCAAGATCGACCGCAGGCCGCGCGCACCGGTCTTGCGCTCGATCGCCTTGCGGGCGACCGCGCCGAGCGCCTCGTCGGCGAAGGTCAGTTCGATATTCTCCATCTCGAACAGCCGCTGGTACTGCTTCACTAGCGCGTTCTTCGGATCGGTCAGGATCTTCTTCAGCGAGGTCTCGTCGAGGTCCTCCAGCGTCGCCACGACGGGCAGACGGCCGACGAATTCCGGGATCAGGCCGTACTTCAGCAGATCCTCCGGCTCGACGTGACGGAAGATCTCGCCGGTACGGCGGTCCTCCGGCGCAAGCACCTGCGCCGCGAAGCCGATCGAGGTCGAACGGCCGCGCGCGGATATGATCTTCTCGAGGCCCGAGAACGCACCGCCGCAGATGAACAGGATGTTGGTGGTATCCACCTGCAGGAACTCCTGCTGCGGATGCTTGCGGCCGCCCTGCGGCGGAACCGACGCCACCGTGCCTTCCATGATCTTCAGCAGCGCCTGCTGGACGCCCTCGCCCGACACATCGCGGGTGATCGAGGGATTGTCCGACTTGCGGCTGATCTTGTCGATTTCGTCGATATAGACGATGCCGCGCTGCGCGCGCTCGACGTTGTAGTCGGCGGCCTGCAGCAGCTTGAGGATGATGTTCTCGACGTCCTCACCGACATAGCCGGCTTCGGTCAGCGTCGTCGCGTCAGCCATGGTAAACGGCACGTCGAGGATGCGGGCCAGCGTCTGCGCGAGCAGCGTCTTGCCCGAGCCGGTCGGACCGATCAGCAGGATGTTCGACTTCGCGAGCTCGACGTCGTTGTGCTTGGTCTGATGGTTAAGCCGCTTGTAGTGATTGTGGACGGCGACCGACAGCACCTTCTTGGCATGGCTCTGGCCGATCACGTAGTCGTCCAGGACCTTGCAGATTTCCTTCGGCGTCGGAATGCCGTCGCGCGACTTCACCAGCGAGGACTTGTTCTCCTCGCGAATGATGTCCATGCACAGTTCGACACACTCGTCGCAAATG
Organism: Bradyrhizobium sp. CCBAU 53421; assembly: GCF_015291625.1. Lineage (NCBI taxonomy): Bacteria > Pseudomonadati > Pseudomonadota > Alphaproteobacteria > Hyphomicrobiales > Nitrobacteraceae > Bradyrhizobium > Bradyrhizobium sp. CCBAU 53421. The sequence goes on along the minus strand of NZ_CP030047.1, from coordinate 4,773,499 downwards.
AAGACAGTCGGTCCGGCAATCAGCTTGCGAACTTCATGCTGGCTCTTGCCGCAGAACGAGCAGTATAGCGTGTTCTTGGCGTCGCTCGTGCCGACCTTACTCATTCATTATCTCCGTCCGCCGTTCGATCTCGTTTGCCAGATCGACCCAATCCGGCACAAAACCGGAGTATTGGGTAGATAGAGCAAATTCCGTACCAAAAAAGACCCTACGCAATACTGACCGTATGGATCACGGTTTATTCGAATCTCCGCGATCATAGCCGATGCATTACAGCCAACCATGCTGGCACCCGACTATCAAGAATTCGCTAATCGGGAGGCCGGCTCAAGACCGTGACAATACCGTGATTTTCAACGATCGCACGTGGAATACGCGTCGAAATCCACGGAACGTTGCGGGATTACCACGCCGGGCAGTGAGCACGAAAGAGGAACCTTTCGCCCATGCTCAGGCGCTTGCGGAGTACCCCGCCGCCCCGCTTTTGCCGGTTATGTGAGGCGTCAATGTGGAGATCACAGGACGCCCCGAGATGCCGCCCAGATCAGGCCGCCTTCGCAGAGGCCGGATCCTCGGGCCGCTTGTCGATGACCTTGTCGACGAGGCCGAACGCCTTGGCGTCCTCGGCGGTGAGGAACTTGTCACGCTCAAGCGCGTCCTCGATCGCCTTGTAGGTCTGGCCGGTGTGCTTCACGTAGATCTCGTTGAGGCGCTTCTTGAGATTCAGGATCTCCTGCGCGTGCAGCATGATGTCGGTGGCCTGGCCCTGGAAACCGCCGGACGGCTGGTGAACCATGATGCGGGAGTTCGGCAGCGTGAAGCGCATGTCCTTCTCGCCAGCCGCCAGCAGCAGCGAGCCCATCGAGGCCGCCTGCCCCGTGCACAGCGTCGAGACCGGCGGACGGATGAACTGCATGGTGTCGTAGATCGCAAGGCCCGACGTCACCACGCCGCCCGGCGAGTTGATGTACATCGAGATTTCCTTCTTCGGATTCTCGGCCTCGAGGAACAGCAGCTGCGCGACGATCAGCGTCGACATGCCGTCCTCCACCGGACCGGTGACGAAGATGATGCGCTCTTTCAGCAGGCGCGAGAAGATGTCGTAGGCGCGTTCGCCGCGATTGGTCTGTTCGACGACCATCGGCACAAGGTTCATGTAGGTTTCAACGGGATCGCGCATGAAAGAACCCAAGGGTTAGGGGTGATGCAGAACTTGGCTTAAGCCAACGTCCCTTAAGGCTACGTGACTTAAGGCTCTTGGCTCAAGGCTTAACCCAGATAAGGGCCAATTTCCGGCCGACAAGACCGGCACTCGCCGCACTAGCCACCTGGGCAGGTCGCAGAACTTCAAGCCGATTCGCGTCGGCCCGCCTAGCGACGGGACCCGTCGCGAGGCGTGCTTTCGCGGTTCATCATTAACGCGAGGTGCCGGAATTAAGCGGCAGTTTTCTCAGCGTCGTCTTCATCCTTGAACAGCTCATCCTTGGTGACCTTCTTCTCGGTCACGTTGGCGAGCTCGAGGACGAAGTCGACGACCTTGTCCTCGTAGATCGGGGCACGAAGCTGGGCCAGCGCCTGAGCGTTGCTGCGGTAGTAGTCCCAGACTTCCTTCTCGCGGCCCGGCATCTGGCGCGCACGCTCGATCACGGCGCGCGAGACCTCGTCGTCGGTCACGGTGATCTTGTTCTTCTCGCCGATCTCCGACAGCACGAGGCCGAGGCGGACGCGGCGGTCGGCGATCTTCTGGTACTCTTCCTTGGCAGCTTCCTCGGTGGTGTTCTCGTCGGCGAAGGTCTTGCCGGTCGAGTCCATCTCGGCCTTGATCGAGTTCCACATCAGGTTGAACTCTTCGGCCACAAGCGACGGCGGCGCCTCGAATTTGTGGCTCTCGTCGAGCCGGTCGAGCAGCGCGCGCTTGACCTTCTGACGGGTCGCGCCGGCGAATTCGGCGGTCAGGCGCTCGCGCGCGGCTTCCTTCAACTTGTCGAGGGACTCGAGGCCGAGCGTCTTGGCGAACTCGTCATCGATCGTGGCCTCGCCGGGCGCCTCGATCAGCGTCGCGGTGGTCTCGAACTCAGCCGGCTGGCCGGCGAGCTTGTCGTTCAGGTAGTTCTTCGGGAACGAGACCTTGAGCGTGCGGGTCTCGCCGGTGCCGATGCCGATCAGCTGCTCCTCGAACCCCGGAATGAACTGGCCGGCGCCGATCACGACCTGGATACCCTCACCGGTGCCGCCCTCGAAGGCCTCACCGTTGATGGTGCCCTTGAAGCTGATGGTGACGCGGTCACCCTTCTCCGCCGTGCCTTCAGTCTTGGCGTTGTACGGGCGGCTCCCTTCGGCGATGCGCTTGATGGCATCGTCGACGTCGGTGTCGGAGACTTCGACCACCGGCTTCTCGACCGAGAACGACTTGAAATCGGCGAGCTGGATCGGCGGCACGACCTCGATCGCGACGGTGTAGGTCAGGTCGGTCTTGCCCGACAGCAATTCGTCGACCTGGTCCTTCTCAGTCGGCATCGTGATCTTCGGCTCACCGGCGAGGCGGAAGCCGCGATCTTCGAAAATTTGCCGGTTGGTGTCGCTGATGGTCTGGTCGATGGTCTCGGCCATCACAGAGCGGCCGTAGATCTTCTTCAGGTGCGCCACCGGCACCTTGCCGGGACGGAAGCCGTTGAGACGGACCTTGTCCTTGAGGTCGACCAGCTTGGCGTCCGCCTTGGCATCGAGATCGGATGCCGGAACGCTGATCTTGAATTCGTGCTTCAGTCCCTCGTTGAGGGTCTCGGTGACCTGCATGGTATCAATCTTCTTCCGCTTTTGCCGCGGCCCGAGCGGCCGTGGCAGTGTTCAATCGGTTCGACGGTGAGCCTTGCGGCCTAACGTCTGTGGGTTCGGCGAACCCTCGTCCCCTGCGGGCCCAAGGTTCTCCAAGAATTCGTCATGCAAACGCTGTAAGCGCTTGGTGCGGGCGGAGGGACTCGAACCCCCACAACTTTCGTCACTGGAACCTAAATCCAGCGCGTCTACCAGTTCCGCCACGCCCGCGCGAAAAGCATCCAGTCCGGCCGCGATGCCGCGGGCGGCCGGGCTTATAACATGCGCCCACCGGTTCGCAGCAAAAAAATGGCCGCTAGAGAGCCCGGCCTGCGACCGATCGCGACTGGACAGCTACCCTGGAAAATGGTCCGCATCGGCCGAATGGCAAGTCCTGTAACAAGCTCCGAATTTTCCCTCACCCGACGCGACCTGATCGCCGGCCTCGGCGCCGCGGCGCTTTGCCCCGTTTGGCCGGCAACCGGCTCGGCGCAGGGCCGGACGGCAGTCGCGCTCCAGGCCAAGATCGACCGCATCTCGCTTCGTCCCGACGGAACGGGTCCCGGCGGATCAGGTGCTGGCGGACCGGGGACCCAGGTCTGGTCGCTCGGCAGCGGCGACCTCCGCTTCAAGCGCGGCGAAGTCCTCGACGTGACGTTCGGCAACGAGCTGCCGGTTGCCGCCGCGCTCGATTGCCGCGGGCTCGATGGCATCGCGGCCGCGGAGCCGCTGGCCTCCCGGGCGCCGGTCGCCACGGGGGCAAAGGATACCTTTCAGCTCCCACTTCGACATGCCGGCACCTTCCTGTGCGAGCCGCTGATCGGCGATGGCGCCGCGCCTGTACGGCCGCGCCCGTTGATCGTAACCGGCGCCTCGCCGGTCGCCGTCGATCGCGACGAGACCCTGCTGATCGAAGAGTGGCGCCTGGAGCTGGATGGAACCGCGATCCCGCCCGGGAGAGATCCGAAAGATTCGACGTCAATTCATACGGTTAACGGCAAAACCTCATACGACATCTCGGCACTGGCCAATACCCGCCTCAGACTCCGCTTCATCAATGGCAGCCAACGCAGTGTGCTGGCGGTCAAGCTAGAGAACCTCGATGTCCGGGTGATGGCGATCGACGGCCAGCCGGCCGAACCTTTCCCGGCTCGCAACGGTGCGCTGGTGCTCGCTCCAGGCAGCCGCACGGATGTCTTTGTCGACGCGGTCGGGCCAGCCGGAACGAGCTTCCCGATCCTGCTGCATGACGGCAAGCAGGCCCGCCCGGTCGGCAAGCTCGCCATCTCGAACGAACCGCCGGTCCGAGCCGCGCCGTTCCCGCCGGCCCCGCCGCTGCCGGGCAATGACATGCCCGCGCAGCTCGATCTCAAGGGCGCTGCGCGATTCGATCTGGCGCTCGGCACACCGACCGAGTGGCTCCGTCCGGCGGAGTTCAAGCCGACAGCGGCTCCGGCATTTCAGGCCAAAACAGGCCGCGCGGTCGTGCTGGCCCTGAACAACAGCGGCGCGATCGCCAGTGTCTTTCATCTGCACGGCCATCACTTCCGTCTGCTCGACCGGCTCGACGACGGCTGGAAGCCGTTCTGGCTCGACACGCTCGCGGTCGAACCGGGCCAGACCCAGCGCATCGCCTTCCTCGCCGAATATCCTGGCCGCTATTTGATCGAGCAGGTCGCAACCGACTGGGCCGCGCCGCGGCTGCTGCGGTGGTACAGTGTCCAATAACAAGAAGTGGAAACCGCCTGAAGGAAACGCCAATGAGCCAGACAGTTGCAGCGATTCGCGGAGTGAAGGCACGAAGCGTCGTGGTGCCGCTCAAGCGTCCTGTGAAGACAGCGTTTGGCTTGATCGATTCCGGCCCGCTGGTGCTCATCGATGTCGAGACCGATCAGGGTGTTACCGGCCGCACCTACATCTTCGCTTACAGCAAGCTCACACTTAACCCTCTCGTCTATCTGATCGAGGAGATCGGCCGCGAGCTGATCGGCAGGCCAGTCGCCCCGTTCGATCTGATGAAGGCGATGGACGCCAAGTTCCGGCTGCTCGGCGCACATGGTCTGGTCGGGATGGCCGTGTCGGGCCTCGATATGGCCTATTGGGATGTGCTGGGCCAACTCGCCGGCCGGCCGCTGGCCGAGCTGCTCGGCGGCTCCGTGAGGCCGATCAGGGCCTATGACAGCTACGGCGCGGTCGATCCCGTTGCCGACGAGCGTGCGCTGCGCCGCTCGCTCGACCAAGGCTTCAAGGGCATCAAGATCAAGGGCGGCGATGGCGACGCCGCCAATGACGAGCGCGTCGTGAAAAGCGTCCGCGCCCTGCTCGGCCCCGACATCGCGCTGATGTTCGACTTCAACCAGTCGCTCGATCCGGCGGAGGCCATCCGCCGCATCGCTCGGCTTGCGCCCTATGACCTGCACTGGATCGAGGAGCCGGTGCCGCAGGAGAGCTTGTCCGGCCATGCCAAGGTCCGGGAGACCTCGCCGACCCCGATCCAGGCCGGCGAGAACTGGTGGTTTCCGCGCGGCTTTGCCGAGGCGATCGCGGCCGGCGCGTCCGACTTCATCATGCCCGACGTGATGAAGGTCGGCGGCGTGACCGGCTGGATGCAGGTCGCGGGACAGGCCGATGCAGCGTCGATCCCGATGTCGAGCCATCTGTTCGCGGAAGTCAGCGCGCATCTGCTCGCGGTGACACCGACGGCGCACTGGCTCGAGTTCCTCGACTTCGCTAGCGCGATCCTCGCAAGGCCCGCCGAGATCATCGATGGCGCGGTGACCGCTCGCGGTCCCGGGCTCGGCATCGAATGGAACGAGGCGGCGGTGGCGAAGTATCTCGCGGGCTAGCGCCCAGCGCAGCGTTTCCCGTCTGCTTCGGATTGTGTCTGCCCCTGCTTCTGATGCGGGGCGACAGCGGATTGCCGTTTGTCTGACGCATGGCTGGGGCTGCCATCAATCGATCGTGAGCGAGAATTCGCGACATCATCATGTAGGCCGGTTGGGCGCACTGGAGCGCCCAATGACGAACAACAACAAGCTGACGCTCAAATTTCGCTGTCCCGAACAGCTCGAAGGACTGATCCCGCGCCCCGTCCCGGCGGCACAAGGCGTTCCCGACTGGCTCAAGGCCATGCCGGCGACCGCCTTCTCTTCGATCAACCTGCACGACGAGAGCACCATCAAGCGCTGTCCGCCATTCGTGGACGCGATGACTTGCGGGTTCCTGCTGCCGCTGGTCTGCGATCTCACGGTCGCGGACGGCGAAATCACCTGGGACCACGACCTGCCGCCGGGAGGCACCCCCGAATTTCCGCGCTCGCCGATCGGATTCCACGACCCGGGTCAGGTCTCCGGCACGCCGCTGTTCGAAGCGGGCCGCTTCTTTCTCAAATTCCACAATCTGTGGACCGTCGAAGCGCCCGAAGGCTACGCGGTCTACTTCACGCATCCCGTCAATCGCTTCGACCTGCCGTTCACGACGCTCAGCGGCCTGGTCAATTCGGACCGCTATGCCGACAATTGGGTGCACTTCCCGGCGTACTGGCACGACAGGAATTTCAAAGGCGTCCTCCCCAAGGGCACTCCCATAGCGCAATGCATTCCGGTCAAGCGCGGCGACTGGACCGCGCAGGCATCCTCGTTCACCGCGGATGAAGCCAAGCGCGTTGGCGCGTTCCGGAACGAGCTCAAGCGAGAAGCCAGCCTGTACCGGAGAAACTTCAGGACCTGAGGCGCGACGAGATTTCGCCCGATCCGCTCAGCCCGCTTGCCCGCCGAGGAATCTCGCAGCGTCGCTTTGCGCGAAGAAGAAGCGGCCATGCGATCCCGCAGCCATGACGAACGCCGCGCGTCCCAACAGCTGCGGCTGACCGCGGATGACGGAGCGCAACGCCGCTTCGGCAGCGTCGCGCTCACCCTGCTCGAACAGCGACGTGGCGAGATAGGCGCGGGTCGAACGATCCTCGGGGTACTGCGCGAGCACGCGGCGGAAAGCGTCCGCGGCCGCGGCGTAGTCGCCATGAAGGATCAGGACCCGCCCGAGCTGGTTGAGAACGTCGGAACGTGCCGGTGCAGCATCGCGCGCGGCTGTCAGGGCACGCGCAGCCCGCGCGAAGTCACCGGTGTCATGCAACAGGCGTCCGAGATCGAGTTGCAGATCGACGCTGTCAGGGGCCAGCGCGAGGCCGGCCTCGATCGTGCTGATTGCCTCGTCGTATTGACCGGCCTTGGCAAGCTGCCCGGCCAGCTCCTGAAAGGAAGGGAAATGGGGCGGGCGGCGTGCCGCCGTGCGCCGGAGCTGCGCGATCCCGTCCGTGGCGCGTCCTGCACCGCACAGCAATGCGCCAAGCAAGGTCTCGATCTCTCCGTCAGCGCCGCGGCGTGCAATCCTCTCGAGCGATGCGATCGCCTCGCCTCCGCGGTTCTGCCCCCTCAAGGCATGCGCGAGCAGAAGCGCTGCGTTCTTGTCCGTGCGGTTGGATTTCAGGATGTTGGCCGCAATCTGCTGGGCCTGAGCGAACTGCTGCGTTCGGAGCGCCATTGCGCCCTGTTGCAGCGCCTGAGCGAGGAAATTGTTTTGCCTGCCACTCACGGGAAGCTTCTGGAGGGTACGTGCGAGAGAATGTCGTTGGGCCTAACCCGCGTCGCTCCGTGCGTCCATCAACAGTCTCGTGAAAAAACGGCAAGACTGAGCAAGCGCGGAGCGCCGGCAAGATGCCCGCTTCGACGTGAGGCGGGCATCGTGTTTCATCTTGTTTCCATCCGGTCGATGCCGGTTGGCCTCAACCACGCTTTTGTCTCGCGCAACAATCTTGGCAATAAAACGTAACGTGCCGCTCGCCGGGAACTGTTCCAGTATCGCGCAGCCTTGTGAAGACGCGTCAAGGCAGATCCTTTGCGAGGAAGAACCCTTTATCTCGAATCTCAATCTTCATCTTCTGCGTTGTGCTGCTCATCCTGTCGGCGACCGGCATGGCCGAAGCGCGGCATCTGTAGCTCAAGCACGCTTGCGATGACCGTCCGATTGCTTGGCCGGGGGTGACCGGACATCCCGGCCCCTGGCGGCCAACTTCGTCTCCTCGCGCACCATATCGACGAACGCACGAAGCCCGGCCGTCATGTGCCGGTGTCTCGGATAGTAGAGACGCAAGCCGGGGAATGGCGGCGTCCAGTCGTCCAGCACGGCGCGCAGGCTTCCGGCGGCGAGATGCCCGGTTACCCAGAAATCGCTGACGAACGCCAGTCCGAGGCCTTCGAGCGCGGCTTCGACCATCAGGCTGTCACTGTCGAGGGTCAGCCTGCCCGGGACATCGACCACCATCTGCTCGCCGCCGCGCTTTTCGAACTCCCAGCGATAGAGCTTGCCGCTCGGCATCCGCCTGCGAATGCATTCATGGGCGAGCAGATCAAGCGGCGACCGCGGCACCGAAGCGCGCGCGAAATAATCCGGCGCGCCGACGACGATGAAGCGCGTGTCCGGGCCGCAGGGAATCACGACCATGTCCTGCGGCACGGCTTCGGCCAGCCGGATGCCGGCATCGAAACCTTCCGCGACGATATCGATGGGACGTCCCTCCAGGGTCAGTTCGACATTCATGTCGGGATAGCGCCGCAGAAACCTTGCGACGACGGGGCGAAGGATCTGGTGCGCCGCGCGCTCCTTCAGATTGATGCGCAGCGTTCCTGCGGGCGTGTCGCGAAACTCGTTCACATCCTCCATCGCGCCGGCAATCTCGCGCAGCGCGGGACTGACCCTGGCGAGGAAACGCTCGCCCGCTTCCGACAGCGCGACGCTGCGCGTCGTCCGATTGATCAGACGCACGCCAAGCCGCTTTTCCAGCGCGGCGATGGCATGACTGAGCGCCGAGGGCGAAATACCGAGTTCGGTCGCCGCCGCGCGAAAACTGCGATGCGTCGCAATCGCGACGACCGCGTTCAGCTCGAAAAGGCCAGCATGCTGCATTGTACGATTATCTGCATCAGGTCATGCCACTTTATGCCGATTATTGCACTAATCAAGTCACCTATATCGAGCCCGCAATCTGGATCCAAAGGACATCTCCTATGCCAAAGACTTTCCTGATCACGGGCGTTTCGTCGGGCTTCGGCCGCGCGCTGGCCGAGGCGGCATTGAGCGACGGCCATACCGTCGCCGGCACCGTGCGCAATGAGAACGACAAGCAGAAATTCGAAGCGCTCGGCAACGGTGCGCACGGCGTGATCCTCGACGTCACCAACACCGAAGCCATCGCGCCAGCCGTCGCCGACGTCGAGCGCAGGATCGGCGCAGTCGACATTCTCGTGAACAATGCCGGCTACGGCCACGAGGGCATTCTGGAGGAATCATCGATCGACGATCTGCGGCGCCAGTTCGAGGTCAACGTCTTCGGCGCGGTGGCGATGATCCAGGCGGTGCTGCCCTTCATGCGCAAGCGGCGCGCCGGGCACATCCTCAACATCACGTCGATGGGCGGGATCATCACGATGCCCGGTCTCGGCTGCTACCACGGCAGCAAGTTCGCGCTGGAAGGGATATCCGAAACCCTTGGCAAGGAAGTCAAGGACCTCGGCATCAAGGTCACTGCGGTCGAGCCGGGCAGTTTCCGCACCGATTGGGCCGGACGATCGATGGTCCGGGCGGAACGGTCGATCGCGGACTATGACGCTCTCATCGACCCGATCCGCAAACGCCGCATGGAAATGAGTGGCCGCCAGGTTGGCGATCCCCAAAAGGCTGCACAGACCATGCTGAAGCTCGCACTGTCGGCCGATCCACCGGCGCATCTGCTGCTCGGCAGCGATGCCGTGCGGCTGGTCGAGGAAAAGATGAAACTGCTGCAGGCCGAGTTCGATGCGTGGAAGAGCGTCTCGCTTTCCACCGACGTTGCCTGAGTCTCATCGCCGCCACGGTACCGGTGCGGCTACGCGTGCTTGCTCACGGCGGCGACGGCAGCCCCTTCACCAGCAGTGACAGCACGGTCGCACCGGCGATCCGATCCCTGGATATGTCTTGATAGGCCGGCGAGTCGAGAAAGCGGGTCGCCTCCGCCTCGTCAGGAAATTCCATGATCACGACCTTGTCGCGCGTCCACTCGCCGTCGAGGACCTTTGGCCTCTCATCGGCCGCCAGCAGGCGGCCGTTGAACGCCTTGAAGACACCGGCAAACCGGGACTGGTAGCGGCGGTAGTATTCCTCCTGCGTGAACTTCACCAGTGCGATCACATAGACGGTCATTCCCGGTCCTTATCTCTGAAATGGCGTGGATTGGCGCAGTCGATACCGTCCGGACGGCGCCGGCGCGCCGATGCTATGAAACCGGCCAGACGCGTAGGCTGTTCGATCGTGATCCTGCTGCGCCGCTTGGAGATCAGCGACATCCGCTCGAACTCGGCGAGGGCGGCACCGATCCAGGAGCGGCTGACTCCGACCATGCTGGCCAGATCTTCCTGGGTAAGCCCCGCAATCGTCGGGCATGACTTGCGGCTGTCGTTGCCGGCGAGCGAGGTCAGGATGCTGCCGAGACGTACCCAGGCGTCATCCAAAGCCTGCGGACCGGTGCGCTCGATGCTCTCGACCGAGAGCAGCGCCAACAGCCGCGTGATGTTGTCGAGAAAACCGGGCACGTTGCGCGTGCAGGCGATGAAGTCCCGGCGCGGCATCACCGAGACCACGACCTGGTCGATGGCCTCCGCGGTGAGTATCCGCGGCCGGTCGAGCACCAGCGCGGCGAGGCCGAGGATCGTGCCTCCAACGAATACACCGAAGGTAAATTGCTCGCCGCTGGGCTGGGATTGCAACAGACTGACGCGGCCGTCCTCGAGGACGACCATGGTATCGCTCGGCGCGCCTTGCCGGAACAGGATGGAGCGTGGCGGAAGGGTCATGGTCCGCATACGGCTGCGGATGTCCTTGCGCTGTGCCGCTGACAGCCCCGCAAGCGCGAGGCTCCACTTCGGCGACAGGCCGTCCTCCGCCGACGCGGCCGGCGGCTTCATGCTCGCTGCACGGCTCACTGACGATGCCCCCCTGCCGCGGAGACGCCCAGGCAATCGAGGCCCGCCTTTCCAAGGGTCGATGGCTGGCGGGACATGCGTGCTCCTCTCGCAGGGGATGCTCCGGTATAGCCCGCGACAAGCGGATTTGAATGTCGACAAGTCGACATTCGCCGAATGCGGTCAGCCGGCGGGCCGTCGGGTCCAGCGATAACGGAGGTCGGGCTCCCTCTCCTCGTTGCGACTGCCGTCGGTCTCCTCGACCAGCACGAAGCTCCGCGTTTCGTAGAAGCGGCGCGCTTGCGCGTTGCGCTGGAAGGTCCAGAGTTGCAGCCGGTCTGCGTCTTGCCTTGCGATCTCGAGCAGCGCACCGCCGATGCCGCGGCCCTGCGCGGCCGGCAGCACGTAGAGCTGCTCGATCCAGTCGTCATGGAATGCGATCAAGCCGCTCATCGCCTCGCCGTCGAACGCGCCCCACAGCGTGCAGGCCGCAAACATCCGCTCGCGGTAGAACCAGCGGTCTTCGTCAGGCGTATGCAGGCCGGCGAGCCAGGGCAGCGCATCGTCGAACGCCGCACGATGCACGCGCGCGGCGGCGTCCATGTCGGAAAGCGTGAGCGGCTTAATATTCAATCCCGAACTCGTCATAGAGCCGGCGGAACACGGCCGGCAGCACTTCCGTGAGATCCTCGGCAATCAGGCCGGGTCCCGCCTCGCTGGCGCCCTCGCCGTGCATCCACACGCCGATACTGGCAGCCTCAAATGCCGCGACGCCCTGCGCCAGGAAGCCCGCGATGATGCCTGACAGCACGTCGCCAGCACCGGCGGTCGCGAGCCACGGCGGCGCGTTGGCAGCGATGGTGGCGCGGCCGTCCGGAGAAGCGATCACCGTATCGGCGCCCTTCAACAGCACCACCGCGCCGGAACGCTCGGCCGCCGCGCGGACGCGCTCGAGCTTGGAGCGGCCGGGATGCTTATTGGAGATATCGCTGAACAGCCGCGGGAACTCGCCCTCATGCGGAGTCAGCACCACCTGCTGGCCGTCGGAGGACTTGATTGCTTCGAATAGCCGGTCCGGCGAACCTGCAAAGCTGGTCAGCGCGTCGGCGTCGAGCACCAGATGCCGCTGCGCCGACAGTGCGGTGTGAACGAAGTCGCGGGTGCGCGCGCTGACGCCGGCACCGGGACCAATCACACAGGCATTGAGACGCTTGTCGTCGAGCAGTTCGGCGAACTGGATCGGGTTGTCGACCGCGCGCACCATCACCGCGGTCAACGCCGCCGCGTTGACGGCGAGCGCATCGCGCGGCGAGGCCAGCGTCACGAGGCCGGCGCCAGCGCGCAGCGCCGCGCGCGCGGCAAGCCGCGCCGCCCCGGTCGAGGCGAGATCGCCCGAAACCACGACGGCGTGGCCCCTTGCGTATTTGTGGCCGTCGATCCGCGGCACCGGAAACGACCAGCGCCAGGCCTGCGGCACATTCTCCGCGGTCAGCGGCTTGATCTCGTCGAGCACCTGCGCCGCGATGCCGATATCGGCGACGCGCACCCGGCCGCAATACATCCGCCCCGGCAGCAGCAGATGCGCCGGCTTCTTGCGGAAGAAGGTGACGGTCTCGATCGCCTGCACGGCCGCGCCCATCACCGCGCCTGATGTGCCGTTGATGCCGCTCGGCAGGTCGACCGCCAGCACCGGCGTACCGTTGGCGTTGATGGCCGCGATCATCTCAAGCGGGTCGCCCTTCACCGGGCGATTGAGCCCGGCACCGAACAGCGCGTCGATGATCAGCGCCGGCTTGCCGAGCGCCTGCGGGTTGAACGGCAGCACCGGATATTTCCAGCCCTTCGCCGCCAGCGCGGCGTCGCCCTGCAGGCTGTCGCGCTCGCAGAGCAGGATCACCGATACCTCGCGACCGCGCGCGGCGAGTTCGGCGGCGGCGACAAAGCCGTCGCCGCCATTGTTGCCGCGGCCGGCGACCACGACGATCGGCCCCTCCTCGACCAGCTCCATCGCGGCTTCAGCGACGGCCTGGCCGGCGCTCATCATCAGCGCAAAGCCCGGCGTCCCGGCTGCGATGGTCAGCCGGTCGGCGCGCTCCATCTCGGTGGTGGTCAGAACGTCCATGCCGAATCCTCAATCGCTTCGCCTTTTCGAGAGGCAATTCCTGTGACGTTCGCGGAGTTTCTACTGGCCGAATGCATACGGATTGATCTATTTGCCTATTTGTTAGGCTTGGATATCATAGCCCATGTGGTTCGATATCAGCCGATTGCCTGTTAAAAGGCTGATAACATTCCGAAATCGGGGACCTTAACAACTTGGCATAGACCCTGCTTTTGAGGAAGCCGCGCGCAAGGCCGCTCCATGCGACCATTGCGCGTGTTTCCGGCCACCGGCCGGAAGCCTTAAGACCAACCAGACTGCGCCCCACGCGCATCGAACTCGACCCTGCAATCTGCAATGCCCGGGAGGCGCTCAGTGAAGAAGATTGAAGCCATCATCAAGCCCTTCAAGCTCGACGAGGTGAAGGAAGCGCTCCAGGAAGTCGGACTGCAAGGCATCACCGTGACCGAGGCCAAGGGATTTGGCCGCCAGAAGGGCCACGCCGAACTGTATCGCGGTGCGGAATACATCGTCGACTTCCTGCCCAAGGTGAAGATCGAGATCGTGATCGGCGACGACCTGGTCGAGAAGGCGATCGATGCAATCCGCCGCGCGGCCCAGACCGGACGGATCGGCGACGGCAAGATCTTCGTCTCCAACATCGAGGAAGCCATCCGCATCCGGACCGGCGAATCCGGGCTGGACGCTATTTAAGGGCGGTGCTATCCGGATTTTCTGACGGCAAAAGAGAAAAAAGGCTGCTTCGGCAGCCTGATTTCGTTTCAGCAGTCACACGAACTCGCCAAAAGCGGGAATAACGTCGCTCTCCGCCGGAAACCGACCCGCACATCCATAAGGGGTATTCATGAAGACCGCCAAAGACGTCCTGAAATCGATCAAGGACAACGACGTCAAATACGTCGACCTGCGCTTCACCGATCCGCGCGGCAAATGGCAGCACGTGACCTTCGACGTCGGCATGATCGAAGAGGACACCTTTGCCGAAGGCCAGATGTTCGACGGCTCCTCAATCGCCGGCTGGAAGGCGATCAATGAGTCCGACATGTGCCTGATGCCCGACCCGCTCACCGCGACGATCGATCCGTTCTTCGCCGAGACCACCATGGTCATCGTTTGCGACGTGCTCGAGCCGACCACCGGCGAGCCCTACAACCGCGACCCCCGTGGCATCGCCAAGAAGGCCGAGGCCATGGTCAAATCGCAGGGCGTCGGCGACACCGTGTTCGTCGGCCCCGAGGCCGAGTTCTTCGTGTTCGACGACGTGCGCTATTCGGCGGACCCCTACAACACCGGCTTCCGCCTCGACTCCTCCGAGCTGCCGATCAACTCCGCCACCGAATATGAGGGCGGCAATCTCGGCCACCGTATCCGCACCAAGGCCGGCTACTTCCCGGTGCCGCCGCAGGACTCGGTGCAGGACATGCGCTCCGAGATGCTCGGCGCGATGGCCAAGATGGGCGTCAAGGTCGAGAAGCACCACCACGAAGTCGCCTCTGCCCAGCACGAGCTCGGCATGAAGTTCGACACGCTGACGCTGATGGCCGACCAGATGCAGGTCTACAAATACTGCATCCATCAGGTCGCCCACATCTACGGCAAGACCGCCACCTTCATGCCGAAGCCGGTCTATGGCGACAACGGCTCGGGCATGCACGTGCACCAGTCGATCTGGAAGGACGGCAAGCCGGTGTTCGCCGGCAACAAGTATGCCGACCTGTCGGAGACCTGCCTGCACTACATCGGCGGCATCATCAAGCACGCCAAGGCGATCAACGCCTTCACCAACCCGTCGACCAACTCCTACAAGCGTCTGGTCCCGGGCTATGAGGCTCCGGTGCTGCTCGCCTACTCCGCGCGCAACCGCTCGGCCTCCTGCCGTATCCCGTATACGGCGAACCCGAAGGCCAAGCGCGTCGAGGTGCGCTTCCCCGATCCGATGGCCAATCCCTATCTCGGCTTCGCCGCGATGCTGATGGCCGGCCTCGACGGCATCAAGAACAAGATCGATCCGGGGCCGGCGATGGACAAGGACCTCTACGACCTGCCGAAGGAAGAGCTGAAGCAGATCCCGACCGTGTGCGGCTCGCTGCGCGAGGCGCTCGAGAGCCTCGACAAGGACCGCGCGTTCCTCAAGAACGGCGGCGTGTTCGACGACGACTTCATCGACGCCTATATCGAGCTGAAGATGACCGAGGTCGCCCGTTTCGAAATGACCCCGCACCCGGTCGAGTTCGAGATGTACTATTCGCTGTAAGCCTTGCGGCACCTCACGAATGCGAAAGGCGCTTCCACCGGAAGCGCCTTTTGTTTTTGGGTGAACGGTGCGTAGGATGGGTAGGGCGAAGCGAAACCCATCATCTCAACGCTTGCACCGGCGCGATGGATTGCAAGGCCATGATCCGCAGTATCAACCCATGACCGAAGCCATCGTCCGAGCTGCGGCAGAACATGAACTGCCCGAGCTGTTGGAGCTCTACCGACACCTTCATCCGCATGATCCCGAGCTGGAGACGGCCGCCGCTGAGCGCGTCTGGTCGACATTGCTTGCATCCAGCTTCATGACTGTGATCGTGGCGCAAGCAGCAGCGCGCCTTGTCTCCTCGTGCACGCTTGCGATCGTGCCCAACCTGTCGCGAGGCGGCAGATCATATGGCGTGATCGAGAATGTGGTCACTCACGCTGACTACCGCCGGCTGGGACTCGGCCGGCGGGTTCTCACTCACGCGCTCGACATTGCCTGGCAGGCCGACTGCTACAAGGTCTCGCTGGCGGCGGGTTCGAAGCGGGAGAGCACGCTGCGCTTCTACGAGGAAGCGGGATTTCAGCGTGGCGGCAAGACCTACTTCGAAGTACGCCGGCCATAGCTATCGTCGCCAACAGATCATGCGAGCAAAGGGCGCCTCCACCGAAGCGCCTTTTGCCTTTGGTGCCGCATCTCCGTCATTGCGAGGAGCGAAGCGACGAAGCAATCCACGCAACCGCGCATACGGAGAAATGGATTGCTTCGCTCGCAATGACGATGCGCTGAGGCGCTCGTTCTTCGCTTACGCCTTCGCCTTCGCGACCCGCCTTCCGCTGGCATCCAGCGCTCCGAAATTGCCCGCGATCATGTCCGGCGTCGGGATCATGCCGCCGAGCGACCAGCTCGCCGGCTCGCCCTCCTCGATCTTGACCCAGACGTTGCGGCGGAAGTCGGGGTTTCCCTGCCCCTCGACCTCGACCATGAGATCGGTGACCCGCTGCAGCAGCTCCTGTTTCTGCGCGACATCGAAGATGCCCCGGACGGTGGAAATGGTGACGTAAGGCATGGTCTCTCTCCATTGCTGAGGTTGTGACAACACTACGAAGATGCACCGTCATACCGCGACGAGGCAGTGGCCGATCGGACAGAGATCGGGCAATATCTGCCACGGCTCGACGACCCTAATCGGGTATGATGACGGTAGGTTCCGGAGGTCCCATGAAGCTTGCGATCCTCGCGCTGGAAGGCTGCATGCAATCGGCAGTCGCCGGCATCGCCGACATCCTCACGCTCGGCAACCATGTGATGCAGCTGCGCGGCGGCAAGGCGCGCTTCAGCTGGCAAACGCTCTCGCTCGACGGCAAGGCGGTGCGCGCCGGCGGCGGCAAGCTGCTCGCGGTCGACGGCGCCGTCAGCAAGCGGACAGCCTTTGACGCGATCATCGTGCCGGGCAGCCTGGTTGACCATCTGACCGCCGAACGCCTGCAACCGCAATATGACCGCGCCGGCGCCTGGCTGCGCCAGCAATATGCCGGTGGACGCCTGATTGGCGCCTTCTGCAGCGGTGTGCTGCTGCTCGCCAATGCCGGCCTGCTCGACGGCCGCCGCGCCACCATTACCTGGTGGCTGCAGAGCGAGCTCCGCCGCCGCCATCCCAGGATCGACCTCGCGAGCGATGCCGTCCTCACGCAGGCCGACCGCTTGGTCTGCGCTGCCGGCCCGATGTCCTGGGTCGATCTGCTGCTGCGGCTGATCGAGCTCGTCGAAGGCCCTGAGGTCGCAAAGGTCTGTGCCGACTATGCGGTGATCGACACCGCGCAGCGCACACAGGCGATCTTCATGCCGCTCGGCTACATGCTCGGACAAGACCCGCTGCTGATGAAGGCGGACATGCTGGTGCGCCGCACCGGCAAGGCGCCGATCACGGTGCGCGGCCTTGCGCAGGCGCTGGGCCTCAGCGAGCGCACGCTGAACCGCCGCTTCCGTGAATTGACCCACGAGCCGCCGCAGGCCTTCATCATGCGGCGCCGCGTCGAGCACGCCCGCACGCTGCTGGAGACGACGGCGCAACCGATCAAGACGATCGCCCGCGCCACCGGCTATGAGGATGAGAGCAGCTTCCGCAAGGCCTTTCGCAAGCTGACGCTGCTGTCGCCCCAGGCCTACCGTGCACAGCGCGCGATGCGCGTGGCGTAGGCGCGGTTTCCCGGAAGACTACGGTCAGCAACCCTGACAAACCGCGCGAAGCGGCGCGACGCCGCACGCAAACTGCGATGTTCGGAATCGACAATGTTCGGGACCGGGTGTTCACTCGCGGCAAGGACCCGAAAGCAGCCTCGATTAAAGAGACATATTCAATTTCGTATGGGGAGAAACGAGATGTCTTTCGTCGCACGACGAATGGCGGCGCTTTCGACCGCCATCATCATCCTTGCTGCCGGTGCAGGCAGCGCATTGGCCCAGAAGAAATACGACACCGGCGCGACCGATACGGAAATCAAGATCGGCAACATCATGCCCTATAGCGGACCGGCATCCGCCTATGGCACCAGCGGACGGGCCCAGGCGGCCTATTTCCGCAAGATCAACGCCGAGGGCGGCATCAATGGACGAAAGATCACCTTCATCTCCTATGATGACGGCTACAGTCCGCCGAAGACGGTTGAGCAGGCGCGCAAGCTGGTCGAGGGCGACGAGGTCTTGCTGATCTTCGCCGCTCTCGGCACCGCCTCCAATGGACGATTCAGAAATACATGAACACGAAGAAGGTACCGCAGCTGTTCATCCAGACCGGTGCGACCAAGTGGAACGATCCACAGAACTTTCCGTGGACCATGGGCTGGCAACCCAGCTACCAGAGCGAGGGACGCATCTACGCCAAGCATATTCTCAAAGAAAAGCCGGGCGGCAGGATCGCCGTCCTCTACCAGAACGACGATTACGGAAAGGACTATCTCAAGGGCCTGAAGGACGGCCTTGGCGACAAGGCGGCATCGATGATCGTTATCGAGGATGCGTATGAGGTGGCCGAGCCGACAATCGACACGCACATCGTCAAGATGAAATCGATGAACGCCGACGTCTTCGTCAACATTGCCACACCGAAATTCGCAGCCCAGGCCATCAAGAAGGCGGCCGAGATCGGCTGGAGGCCGTTGCACATCCTCAACTCGGTCGGCTCCTCGCTCGGCGCCGTGATCCAGCCTGCCGGCTTCGAGAACGCACAAGGTATCATTTCGGTGGCCTACCTGATGGATCCGCTCGATCCGCAATGGAAGGACGATCCCGGCATGAAGGCGTTCGACGAATATCTCTCCAGATATTTCCCCGAGGGCAATCGGGCCGACGGCCTGATTATGACAGGGTACAATGCGGCTCAGACGCTGGTTCACGTGCTGAAGCAGTGCGGCGACGATCTCACGCGCGCGAACGTGATGAAGCAGGCCGCCAACCTGAAGGATTTCAGGACCTCCAACCTGCTGCCCGGCATCACAATGAACACCAGTCCGATCGATTTCGCGCCGATCAAGCAGATGCAGCTCCGACGGCTGACGGGCCAACGATGGGAGCTGTTCGGGCCCATGCTCAGTGCAGAAATCGGCGGCTAGTCGAAATCCGCATCATTGTCCCGGCATCCGCCGGAACAATGATGCGGCTCCTGACGTCAAACGCGGAACAGCTTCGCGTACCTCGCCTTGATCTCCTCGCTCTGCGCCTGCACCTGGGCCGGATCGGCCTTGAGCATTTTCAATTTGTCGAGCGGCACGTGGCCGGCCTTTTCCTTGACCTTGGCATGGAACGAGCGGTGCGCGAATTCGTCGGCCAGCATCTGCTGGGTTTCGGCGCTGAAGAAATAGCTCTGGAACAGCCGCGCCGCGTTCGGATTCGGCGCGCTCTTGAAGATGCCGCTCGGCACGATGATCAGCGGCGCGCCCTCGGTCGGATAGACCACCTCGACCGGCTTGCCCTGATCCTTGGCCAGCACCAGGTTGTAGTCGTTGCCGTCGGCCATGACCGCGCGCTCGCCGAGCAGGATCTTCTTCGGCGGATCGGCCGCGGACTGCACCTGCATCACCCGCTGCTGCGAAAGCTTCTCCAGATACGGCCAGCCGAGATCGCGCGCCAGCACGAAAGTCGCGGTCATGATCGCGCCGGAATAGCTCGGATGCCCCTTGACGATCTTGCCGCGCCATTTCGGATCGAGCAGGTCGGCGTAACTCTTCGGCGCCTCCTCGCGCTTCACCTGCTCGGTGTTGTAGCCGATGACCTCGAACCAGGCGCAGGATGTCGCCGACGTGCCATCGGGATCGATCTGATCGGCCGGAAAATGCCGGGCCACCTCTTCCGGCAGATAGGCCGCGAGCCAGTCGTTCTTCTTCCAGTCGAGGTAATGCGCAGGATCGGTCGAGTTGGCGACGTCGACGGCATGGATACCGCTGCCCTGCTCCTGCGAGATGCGCTGGAAGATGCGTTCGGCGCCGGAGCGTTCGACGCGGACGCTGATGCCGGGGTATTTCTGCTCGAAGTCGCGCGCGAGGCGCTCGGCCGTGTTCAATTCCAGCGCGCTGTAGAACGAGATCTTGCCTTCCTTCTTCGCCGCCGCGATCAGCTCCGGCGTCAGGGCTTCGGCTGGCGGCGCCGCCGCCCTTATGGGCTCGGCAAACACCATGCCGGCGGCGGTTGCCGCCGTCACCTTGAGCCAGTCGCGTCTCGACCATTTGCGGTCCTGCATTCCTTGCTCCCTCAATCGGGCCGTTGACCGGCCGCGCCGTTGTTGTGCGCCGACAATAGATCACGATCGATCGACGGTGTGCAGCAGTTTTCACCGCCAGCTTTGACGGAACACACGCATCCAGTTGTCGAACGCGATCTTGCGCAAGGTGGCGTCGTCATAGCCGTGCGCACGCAACGCCTGGATCAGGTTCGGCAGATGGCTTGCGTCCCGGAGTGGACGCGGCATGAGCGCGCCGTCGAAGTCGGACCCCAGCGCCACGTGATCGTCGCCCATCCGCTCGACCAGGTAGCTGAGGTGGTCGGCAACCGCCTCGATCAGAATGTCGGGATCACGGTGCCCGTCCGCGCGCACCTCTGACACACTGAAATTGAAGCCGACCACGCCACCAGTCGCTCTGATGGCGTCGAGTTGCTTGTCGGTGAGGTTGCGGGTCGCGGGGCAGACCGCATGCGCACAGGCGTGGGTGGCCACGATCGGCGCGGTGCTGACCGCCACGAGATCCCAGAACCCGCGCTCGTTGAGATGGGCTGCATCAAGCATGATTCCGAGCTCGTTGCAGGCCTTCACCAGTGCCTTCCCCGCGTCGGTCAGACCGGGGCCGGTATCCGGGGAGAGCGGATAGGCGAACGGCACGCCGTGGCCGAAAATGTTCGGCCGGCTCCAGACCAGGCCGAGCGAGCGCAGGCCGCGCGCGTAGAGCCTCGCCAGCCCGTCCAGATCGGCGTCGATCGCCTCGGCGCCCTCGAGGTGCAGCACAATTGAGAATGCGGAGTCTTCGCGCGCTCCCTCGATCTCATCCACGGTCGTCGCCCAGCGGACTTCTCCGCCGCCGCGGGCCACCATGGCCTCCAGTCCGCTCAATTGAGCATCGATCGTACGGCGCGCGTAGACCGGATCGAGCGGCTCCGCGAGGCGCACCTCGTAGCCGCCAGCGGTTCGGGTGAAATCGCCCTGCCGCGGATGTTCGGCCTTGGCGTACATCGCGAACAGGCCGCCAACCATGCCGCCTTCCCGGGCTCGCGGCAGATCGAGGTGGCCCTCCTCGGAGCGCACCAGAAAATCCCGCCCGTCTTCCCGGTACTCGGCCAGGTGCTGAGCCGCGTCGTTATGACCGTCGAAGATCGCAATCCTGCTGTGGTCCTGCACTGCGCATTCCTCTCGCCCGACATGCATCAAGTAGAATGGGTGGAGCGAACCGATACCCATCAAATAGCGGGTCGCAGGAGAGATGATGGGTTTCGCTTCGCTCTACCCATCCTATGGACCACATCTCGGGCGCGCTATGTCTTCTCAGGCGGGTTCTCGCGCAGGAAGCGTTCGAGATCGGGTTGCACGGAGTAAGGCTGCGGAACCGGGTCGCCCTGGAAGTCGACCTGCAGATCGAGGCAGCGCCGCAGCATCCGCGCCAGCTCGCTGCGCCGATAGGGCTTGGTCAGCAGCGGAATGCCGTGGCCGCTGCGTCCTTGTTGCGTCGGCAGCGCGCCATCGCTGTAGCCCGAGGTGAACAGCACCCGCAGCGCCGGGCGCCCGGCCATCAGCGTCTCGGCCAGTTGCCGGCCGTTCATGCTGCCGGGCATCACGATGTCGGTGAACAGCAGATCGAACGCGGTGCCGCGGCCAACGATCGCGAGCGCGGCATCGGCGTTTGCCGCGACCAGCACCTTGTAGCCGAGGCTTTCGAGCTGGCCTGTGACGTAGTCGCGGATCGTGGGGTCGTCCTCGACGCACAGGATGATTTCGTTGCCGCCCCTGACCGGCAGCTCTTCCTCCTCGACCGCGCGCTGCGCGGTGCCGTCCGCCTTGGGCAGATAGATCCTGAAGATCGTGCCGCGGCCCTGCTCGCTTTTGACCTCGATCCCACCGCCGCTCTGTTTGACGAAGCCGAACACCATGCTGAGCCCGAGCCCGGTGCCCTGCCCGACCCCCTTGGTGGAGAAGAACGGATCGAAGATCTTCTCCAGATGCGACGGCGAAATGCCGGTACCGGTATCGGTCACCTCGATCACGAGATGGTCGCCGGCGCGCTCGACGCCGTGCGCCACGGCATCGGGAATCCCGAGCTGCATGTTGCGGGTCGCAAAGGTCAGCGTGCCGCCCTCGGGCATCGCATCGCGCGCGTTGATGGCGAGATTGACCAGCGCAGCGCCAAGCTGGCTGCGGTCGACAAAGGCGAGCCAGGCGTCGCGGCCGAGCTCAGTCCTGATCTCGGTCTGCGAGCCCAGCGTCTGCGACAGCAGCCGGACCACTTCGCCGATCAGGTCGTTGACGTCGGTCTCGGCGGGCTGCAACGGCTGCTTGCGCGCGAATGCCAGCAGGCTCGAGGTGAGCTGAGCGCCGCGATCGGCGGCATCGCTGATCAGCTTGGCGATTGCGGCGAGCTGCGGATTGTCCTTCACCCCGTCGGCGAGGATCTCGATCGTGCCGGTGATCACCGTCAGCATGTTGTTGAAGTCATGAGCGATGCCGCCGGTCAACCGCCCGAGCGATTCCGTCTTCTGGGCCTGGATCAACTGCTCTTCGGCGAGCCGCCGCTGGGTGACGTCCCTGACAAAGGAGTTGATGATCCAGCCGTCGCCGCGGCGCAGCGCATTGAGTGACACTTCCACATAGAATCGGTGGCCGTCGCGGTGCACGGACGCGGTTTCATAGCGCATGCCCATGCCGCCGGTCGCGGTCTCCTGCAGGAAGCGGGTGATGCGCTGCCGGTGCGCAACCCGCAGCTCTTCCGGGAACACCAATTCGACCACGCGCTGGCCGACCGCCTCGGAGCGCGTCCAGCCGGTCAGCGCCTCGGACTGCGGGCTCCAGTCGAGAATGATGCCGTCCTGGTCGGTCTGCACGAAGGCATCGAGCGCGGTCTTGACGATGGCCTGTGCCATCTGCTCGCTCTCCACCAGCGCCTGATGCGCCTGACGCTCCGCGGTGACATCGCGCAGCACGATGACCGCGCCGCGCAGATTACCAGCATCGTCGCGCAGTGGCCTGGCATTGGCGACGAGACAGACAGCCGGTTCCGGCCGCAGCGGTTTGACGATCAGCTCGCAATCGTCGATGTCCTCGCCGCGCAGCGCACGCGCCATCGGCGTCTCCGCGATCGGCATCACCGTCGTGCCGTCGGCATAGTAGTTCTGGAAGGTGCGAACACCGGTCAGGGTGTCAAAACCGGGTTCGACACGGTACAGCCGCCGCGCCGCGGCGTTGACGATCACGATCATGGCGTGCTCGTCGGCGACCACCACCGGATCGCGGATGCTCTCGACGGTCTTCTCGAGCAAGTGCTGCCGGCTGCCCAACTGCGCCGACAGCTCGGCGAGTGTCGCTGCGAGCTGGGTGGCCTCGTCGTCGCCGCCCGGGCGTATCGAGACCGGCTCGCCGCGCGACAGCGCCTCCGCCGCCCGCACCAACTGGGCAGGCGTTCTGGACAGCGACCTCGCAATCATCTCAGCCGTCATCAACACCACCGAAACCACGCCACAAGCGAGCAGAATGCCCGGCCAGGTGACGCCATGGATGAAGCCCAGCGCGAGCAGAAGTGTGACGACGGGAAGCATCATCCCGGCCGCCAGTCGGCCCGACAAATTCATCCCGACCAACTCATCGTGAGCAGTTGCACCGGAAAATGGAAAAGGAAAACAATATCGGAAAGGGTCGTCGGCGCCGGGGCAATATCGGGTGGCTTGCACCTTCTTGCTTAGCCGAGTCCGGCCCTGCAATCCGCCACTTTCGTATCCGTATAAGTACGGAGACTGATGACCGACACACGCCGAACCCAAGCGACCGGTCCCGGTCGTGGTATCTTCGTGCGACCGCCGACGCGCGCTTCCCGCCGGTGCCCTAGACCAGCAGCGGGTTTCATCTGGCGGGCGTGTCTCGCGCTGGCGATGTCAGTCAGAACCGGTGTCCTGATTTTCCCGGTGCGGGGGGACGAGCCCGGTTCCCGCTGAACACGCACGCCAACAGACGACTACGTCCGTTAGGAACGGAGATGCCCGATCGTCATTGGAAGACAGGCAGGCGGCGGGTGGTCCACCAGGTGCTGGACCGAGAAACGCAAGGCCGGGTGCAGATGTCAGCCGATCGGATCGAGTATCAGGGTCATCAGCTAACCATCGTCGAGCAGCGAGGCGGCGGCTATTTGGTTGAGATCGTGCCTCTTGCCGGAGGGCCGTTGATCAGGACGCAAACCTATCCGAGCACTCAAGAGGCGATCGCAAGGGCCAAATCTACTATTGAGACGCATCCCGCTCGATGAACGGTCGCGACGGGACAACCCAACGGCCAACCCAGTAAGCCCGTCAAGCCACCTTAAGGTACTTCGGTTCTCGCTAAACTCGAACAAGACATGTCGCGAGAATGCGGAAGTCTGACCCACAAGTAGCACAACAAACTCAGTGTCGTCCGGGCGCAGGCCGGGACCCATAACCACATTTGCCAATCGTTATGCACCGCTGGAACGACGAGTCCGTCCACCACAGCCGCTGCGGGGTATGGGTTACGGCCTGCGCCGGGACGACGGCGGAATTTGAGACACGCAGCCAGTCCCTGC
Source organism: Bradyrhizobium sp. CCBAU 53421 (assembly GCF_015291625.1). Taxonomy (NCBI): domain Bacteria; kingdom Pseudomonadati; phylum Pseudomonadota; class Alphaproteobacteria; order Hyphomicrobiales; family Nitrobacteraceae; genus Bradyrhizobium; species Bradyrhizobium sp. CCBAU 53421. The sequence goes on along the minus strand of NZ_CP030047.1, from coordinate 4,749,049 downwards.
AGTCCCTACGCCGCCCGCCGCCGCTCGCGCAGCGCGTCGCCGAAGGCCTCGAACAGCGCGCGGTTGATCGGGTTGCGCTGCGGATCGTATTCGGCGTGCCATTGCACGCCGAGCGCAAAGCCGGGAGCATCGGCGATGCGGATCGCCTCGATGGTGCCGTCTTCGGCGATGCCCTCGATCACGACGCGTTCGCCGGGCTTGAGGATGCCCTGACCGTGCAGCGAATTGACCCGAATGGTCTCGCGGCCGAGGATCTTGGCGAAGGCGCCGCCCGGTATCAGCGCTACGTCGTGCCGGTCGGCGAACACAACGGTCGGATCAGGATGGATCTCGCCATTCTCGAGCCGCGGCATCCGGTGATTCATGCGGCCCGGAATCTCGCGGATCTCCGGATGCAGCGAGCCGCCGAACGCGACGTTCATCTCCTGTAGACCGCGGCAGATACCGAAGATCGGCACGCCACGCGCGACGCAGGCCTCCGACAGCGCCAGCGCGACGTCGTCGCGGTGGATGTCGTAGGGCTCGTGAGCGGCGCAAGGTTCGGTGTTGAAGCGCGTCGGATGAACGTTGGCGCGGGCTCCGGTCAGCACCACGCCGTCAACCACGTCTAGCAAGGCGCCGACCTCGGTGATTTCCGGGCTGCCCGCGAACATCAAGGGTACCGCACCCGATACCTCGGCAACCGCACGCAGGTTGCGCTCCCCGACCATCTGGACTGTGAAACGATTTTCGATGCGATGGGCGTTTCCGATCACGCCGACCACGGGCCGTCTCATTATCGAAGTCTCGCGCAATGAATCTTCTAAGTTTGCGACGTTGCGGAGACGATCATGCCTTCGAGTTCCCGCCGGATCAACTGTCTATATCTGCACAGGAGGGCTTGCAGTCCTGCACAGATTCGCTGGCCCCCGGGGGCCAGATCGGCCGGTCGCGCCCGGACCACCACCGCACGTCAGCGGCAAACCGGCACGGCCCGGCGGCTTGATCCCGGCAGGATTTTCGCCAATGACTGCTCCGGACACCGTCGCGAAGGGGGGAATCACCCGTGACAGACCCGGCTGACAATCGCCTGCAGGCCCGTAACGACATGGCATGGGCGATCGCCGTCGGCGGCATCGGTGTTGTGCTGTTCGCAGCCCTGTTGACCTTCGCCTGGCAGTTCGCCGCGACCCTGTTCCTGGTGTTCGCCGGCATGCTGCTCGGGGTCGCCCTCAATGCCATGACCACCCTGCTCGGCCGGCTGACCGGGCTGCCGCATGCGTTGCGGCTTGCGGTCGTCTGCCTGGCGATGGCGGGATTATTGTCCGGCATCGTGTTCCTCGGCGGCACCACGATCGCGCAGCAGGCCACGGTGCTGAGCAACACGATCAAATCGCAGCTCGGCAGCGTCAAGGAGTTCCTCGAGCAGCACGGCGTCGACACCAGCTATCTCGATTTCACCAATGCCGCCGGCGAGGCGAAGGGCGAAGGCACCGCCGTGACGACGACGACAACGACGCCCACAGCGTCGTCGCAGTCGCATGGCATCCCCGGCGCCGGCGCGCTGGCCTCCAGCGGCGGCGCGATCATCAGTCAGACGCTGAAGGTGCTGCTCGGCACCGTCAGCGTCGTCGGCAATTTCTTCATCGTGCTGTTCCTCGGGCTCGCCTTCGCGGCCCAGCCGAGCATCTACCGCGCCGGACTGCTGTTCATCGCGCCGGCCAAATACCGCGCCCAGGCGACCGTCATCGTCGACCGCATCGGCGAGACGCTGGAACGCTGGCTGATCGCGCAGATCATCACCATGACCGCGGTGTTCCTCGTCACCTGGATCGGGCTCGCCATCATCGGCATTCCGAGTTCGTTCATCCTCGGCATCCAGGCCGGCCTGCTCGCCTTCATCCCGACGGTCGGCGCGATCCTCGGCGGGCTGATCGTGGTGCTGGCGAGTCTGGCGAGCGGGTGGATCGCGGCGCTGTCGGCCTTCGTCCTGTTCCTCGGCGTGCACGCGCTGGAAAGCTACGTACTGACCCCGATCATTCAGCGCCAGGCACTCGACATCCCGCCGGCCACGCTGTTCGCGTTCCAGATCCTGCTCGGCGTCGTGTTCGGCATCTGGGGACTGGCGCTGGCGCTGCCGCTGATGGCGATCGCCAAGGTGATGATCGATCACTTCAAGGCGGAGGATCAAGCGCCTGTGCCAGCAACGTAAATCCTGCTCAGGTCGTCAGCACGGTCTCGGTGTGCTCGACCTCGGGCGCCGCCGCGAAGTAAGGACCAACCAGCGCGCGCCAGGCGGTGAAATCCTCTGAACCGCGGAAATCGACCGTGTGGTTCTCCAGCGTCTCCCACTTGGCCACGAGCCGGTAGCGCGACGGCTTCTCGATCGAGCGGTGCAGTTCAAACCCCTTGCCGCCCTTGGCGCGCAGGAACAGCGGGCGCGCCTTGGCCACCGCAGCCTCGAAGTCCTTCTCGCTACCGGGCTTGACGTCGATCTGTGCGATTTCCGTGATCATGGGCTTGGCCTCCCTTTATCGGTTTTCCCCGGGAAAGGCCCGGTCTCTAGCCCAGCCGGCACAAAAGCAAAAGGCGCCCCCACGGGCGCCCCGTATGCCGAACTCGCCGCCGTTCACTTGAACAGCAGGACCGTGCCGACAACCATGAGCAGCACGCCGAGCAGCATCGCGACCGGCCAGCGGCGTCTCGGCGCTTCATATCGCCCCTGCGCGCGGCGTTCGGCGATCAGCGCGGTCTCGTATTCATCGGAGTCCGAGAACATGCAGGCGAAGCCGCCGCGCGCCGAAACGGCGTCGGCTTCGAGCGACATCAGGGCTGACTGCGGATTGCGGGTGCGGATCGACTCCATGCCCGAAAGCATGGGATCGAATGGTTAACCAGTCGTTACCGCACTCATGCGCGCGCTGGCGCCGGCTTTTGCCGCGCCGATGCCGGCAGGCCCGCAGTCTTGCGCCGCCAATTCTCGAGCGAGAGCGGCAGTTCCTCCGCCGCCTCGACACGGTTGCGGCCGCCGCGCTTGGCCTGGTAGAGCGCAGTGTCGGCCGAAGCCAGCAGCACCTCGAGCTCGGTCCCGGCGGGGCCGCCGGCCACGCCGATGCTGACCGTGGTGTCGACCGCGCCTTCCTCACAGCTGATGTTGCTGTTCTCGAACGCCTCGCGGACGCGCTCGGCGACCAGCACGCCCTCCTCCAGCGAGCACGGCAACAGTGCCGCGAATTCCTCGCCGCCGATCCGGCCCGACAGATCACTGATCCTGAGACTGTTGACCACCACGGCGGAGAACAGCTTCAGGATCTCGTCACCGGCGGGATGGCCGAAGCGGTCGTTGATCGACTTGAAGTGATCGATGTCGAAGATCATCACGGTGACCGGCCGGCCGGCAACGGCTTCCCGCTCGATCACCCGCGTGCAGGCTTCGGTGAATCCGCGGCGGTTGAGCATGCCGCTCAACGGATCGATCGACGCAGCCGTCTTGTGCACAGCCACCGCGCGGTCCGACACCATCATGAAGATCACGAACACGGTGCCGATCGCGTACAGCACGAGCTCGATCGAGAACAGCGTGACCCAGAAATTGCTAACGAAATTCTGGCCGTTCAACCGCAGCACGTCGCCGACCAGGATCGGCAGCATCAGGACGCAGCCATGCGCGACCGGAATCACGATCGCGATCCAGCGCCTCTGCATCGCACGCCGGCGCTCGCTCCAGAGCTCGGAGGCGGTCAGCGCGGCATAGATCGCAACGATCCCGGCGCCGACGGTCAGGCGCATCGCCGGGTCCGCGACCGTCGTCACCGCGCCGATCCACGCGATCGGGCCGAGCACGAGGCCCGGCAGGTTGGCCTTGCGGCCGTGGAAGATGCGCGCGGCATTCCAGACCATGCCGCAGGCGCCGAAGCCGATCGCATTAAGGCCCAGCAGAACCATTGGATCGAGCGTCGAACTGCCGACCGTCCAGAGTGCGACCGAGGCCGCGCCGAGCAGATAGGCGGTGCCCCACCATTTCAGCGCGGCAATGTTCTCCTGCCTGCCGAACAACCAGAGCATGGCGCCGAGCATGCCCGCGACCATGGTGGCGAACAGATAAAGCGTCGATGGATCGAACGACATAAAGTCACCCCAGCCCGGTGTGATGCAACGTTCGCAGGCGCAATTAATACGGTGATGCAGCGCCAGTGCGAGATCGCACGCTAGAAGGCCCGAGTTCCAATTTCGTTTGCACGCACACGCAAGTTTTCTTGAAAAACTGCGCTAATTCGCGTCGAAGCGGGCGCGGTTGGGCGCAAGCAAAAAGGGCGCCTCGCGGCGCCCTTTGCAACTCGATGCACGCGGCAATTGCCGCGAATTTTACAACTCGAATTAGCGCTTCGAGAACTGGAAGGACTTGCGGGCCTTGGCCTTGCCGTACTTCTTGCGCTCGACCGAACGCGAGTCGCGGGTCAGGAAGCCGCCCTTCTTGAGGACGCTGCGGAGCTCGGGCTCGAAGTTGGTCAGCGCCTTCGAGATGCCATGACGAACCGCACCAGCCTGGCCGGACAGGCCGCCGCCGGCGACGGTGCAGATCACGTCGTACTGGCCGTTGCGGGCGGCAGCGACCAGCGGCTGCTGGATCATCATGCGCAGCACCGGGCGGGCGAAGTAGACTTCGAACTCGCGGGTGTTGACCGAGATCTTGCCCGAGCCGGGCTTGACCCAGACGCGGGCGACCGCGTCCTTGCGCTTGCCGGTGGCGTAGGCGCGATTGTACTTGTCGACCTTCTTGACGTACTTCGGCGCGTCGGGAGCGGCCGGCTTGACCTGCGAAAGCTGGTCGAGGGACTGCAACGTATCGGACATTATGCGGCCCTCGTGTTCTTGCGATTCAGGGAAGCGATATCGACCTTCTCGGGGCTCTGGGCCTCATGCGGATGCTCGGCACCCGGATAGACGCGCAGATTGCCCATCTGCATGCGGCCGAGCGGACCGCGCGGGATCATGCGCTCGATCGCCTTCTCGACGACGCGCTCGGGGAAGCGACCCTCGAGGATCTGCTTCGCGGTGCGCTCCTTGATGCCACCGATGAAGCCGGTGTGCTTGTAATAGGTCTTCTGGTCGCGCTTGCGGCCGGTCAGCACCACATGCGCGGCGTTGACGATGATGACGTTGTCGCCGCAATCGACATGCGGGGTGTAGGTGGGCAGGTGTTTGCCGCGCAGGCGCATCGCGACGAGCGTGGCGAGGCGACCGACGACCAGACCCTTGGCGTCGATCACGACCCACTTCTTCGTCACTTCGGCGGGCTTGGCCGAGAACGTGCTCATGTGTGAAATCCGTGAAAAAGAAATCGGCGCCGTATGCGCCGAACTGCGTGGGTTTCTAGAGAAGCCGCGGGCGCGCGTCAATGTCGACACACACGATTTACATCAGCAAAAACAATAGCTTGTAAATATGGTGCAATAATACCGTAAGAAAGGCTATTGATTTGGAATGGAATAGGTCGCCGTCACATGGGCGATCGGGTCCGGAGAGGTGCCGGACAGCAGGTTGACCTCGCCGACCGCAAGCCGCTTGCCGAGCTTGAGCAGCTTGGCCACCGCGAGCACGTCCTGGCCCGGCTGGCCCTTGCGAAGGAAGTTGATGTTGAGGTTCGTGGTGACGGCAAGGCCGATCGGCCCGATCGCCGACAGCAGCACCACATACATCGCGAAATCCGCCAGCCCCATCAGGGTCGGTCCGGAAACCGTGCCGCCCGGCCGCAGCATGCGCTCGCTGAAGCGCTGGCGCAGCAGGGCCGTTTCGCCGTCGGCGCTTTCGATCCTGATGTCGTCATGGGTGAATGCCTGCGGAAACTCCTTACGCAGGAACTCCTCCAGATCAGCCACGCTCATTTTCGCAATCGCCATGCGGTCCCTGCCCTCGCTTCAGCCTGCCTGTTACATTAAGTTGTCATAGAGACCAACGTGGAATTTCGCCATGTCCGCCCAAGCCGCCCGCGCGGAAGCGCCGCAACACCAGCCGATCCTGCTGCGCGAGACCGTCGGCAGTATCGCGCTACTGACGCTCAATCGCCCCGCGGCGCGCAACAGCCTCTCCGAGGGCCTGATCGGCGAGTTGCACGCAGCGCTGAACGATATCGGCGCTGACAAGAGCATCCGTGCCGTCGTGCTCGCCGCCAACGGCCCGGCCTTCTGCGCCGGCCATGACCTCAAGGAGCTCACCGCGCGCCGCACCGACGCCGACCGCGGCCGCGCCTATTTCGCGCAGATCATGAACGCCTGCAGCGCGATGATGCAGGCGATCGTGCATCTGCCAAAGCCGGTGGTAGCATCGGTCCAGAGCATCGCGACCGCGGCAGGCTGCCAGCTCGTCGCAAGCTGCGACCTCGCAGTCGCCTCAGAGGCCGCGGCGTTTGCGACGCCGGGCGTCGACATCGGGCTGTTCTGCTCGACGCCGATGGTGGCGCTGTCGCGCAACGTGCCGCGCAAGCAGGCGATGGAGATGCTGCTGACCGGCGAACCGGTTTCCGCGGCAACGGCGCAGGGCATCGGCCTCGTCAACCGCGTGGTATCAGCCGGCACCGAACGCGATGCCGCGATCGCGCTGGCGCAAAAGGTCGCACTGAAATCGGCCTACACCGTCAAGCTCGGCAAGGAGGCGTTCTATCGCCAGGCCGAGATGAGCCTCGCCGACGCCTATCGCTTCGCGGCCGAGGTGATGACCGAGAACATGATGGCGCGCGACGCCGAGGAAGGCATCGGCGCCTTCATCGAGAAGCGCGATCCGAAGTGGCAGGATAGATAACCTTCGTCACTGCGAGCCAACGGGTCCGGCCTCTGGCCGGCCCGATGACAAGCTCCGCGAAGCAATCCATCGGACCGCAAGAAAGTCTGGATTGCTTCGTCGCTTCGCTCCTCGCAATGACGCAATCGAAAAAGACGAGTGATGAATCACGACGCCTACGACGACAACTACATCCGCAGCATTCTGAACAACGTCAAATCGATCGCGATGGTCGGCGCCTCGCCAGTCAACGTGCGGCCGAGCTATTTCGCGTTCAAATATCTGGCGCAGCGCGGCTACGACATGATCCCGGTCAACCCGGGCCATGTCGGCAAGACGCTGATGGGCAAACCGTTCGTGGCATCGCTCGCGGACATCGACCGCCCGATCGATATGATCGACATCTTCCGCAATTCGAGCCACATCATGCCGGTCGTCGAGGAGGCGCTGAAATTATCGCCGCTGCCGAAGGTGATCTGGATGCAGCTTGGCGCACGCGACGATGCCGCCGCCGAGAAGGCGGAAGCCGCGGGACTCAAGGTGGTGATGAACCGCTGTCCGAAGATCGAGTATGGCCGGCTGTCGTCGGAGATCTCCTGGATGGGTGTCAACTCGCGCACGCTCAGTTCCAAACGCGCGCCGATCCCGACCCAGGGCATGCGGCTGTCGCTCAACCGCACCAGCTTTGGCGGCGGCCAGACTGCGGCATCCGACCGCGCGGCAAAGAACAAGACCGAGACGACCTGACATCGCGGCGGAATATTCGCTCCGATCGTTCGGTATAGCCCGGAATGCCCCTCCCAAAACCGGCGGCGTGCCCAACTCGCTTGACGGCGGGCGCCGCCGCCATCAGCATGCCGCGCGTTTCGACCAGGCCACCACAGGACACAAAGAATGACCGATCGCCTTCCGGGGTTTTCCACCCTCGCCGTGCACGCCGGCGCACAGCCTGATCCCACCACCGGCGCGCGGGCGACGCCGATCTACCAGACCACGTCATTCGTCTTCAACGACGCCGACCATGCGGCTTCGCTGTTCGGCCTGCAGGCCTTCGGCAACATCTATACCCGCATCGGCAACCCGACCAATGCCGTGCTCGAGGAACGCGTCGCAGCGCTCGAGGGCGGCACCGCGGCGCTTGCGGTCGCCTCCGGCCACGCCGCGCAACTGGTGGTGTTGCAGCAACTGCTCCGGCCCGGCGACGAAATCATCGCCGCGCGAAAACTCTATGGCGGCTCGATCAACCAGTTCACCCACGCCTTCAAGGCGTTCGGCTGGAACGTGGCCTGGGCCGATCCCGACGAGATCGAAAGCTTCGAGCGCGCGGTGACGCCGCACACCAAGGCGATCTTCATCGAGTCGATCGCCAACCCCGCCGGCAGCATCACCGATATCGAGGCAATCGCGGCCGTCGCGCGCAAGGCCGGCGTGCCGCTGATCGTCGACAACACGCTGGCCTCGCCGTACCTGATCAAGCCGATCGACCACGGCGCCGACATCGTCGTGCACTCCCTGACCAAGTTCCTCGGCGGCCACGGCAACTCGCTCGGCGGCATCATCGTTGACGCCGGCACCTTCGACTGGTCGAAGGACAACAAATATCCGATGCTGAGCGAACCACGCCCGGAATATCACGGCATCCGGATCCAGGAGACCTTCGGCAACTTCGCCTTCGCGATCGCCTGCCGCGTGCTCGGCCTGCGTGACCTCGGCCCCGCGCTGTCGCCGTTCAACGCCTTCATGATCCTGACCGGCATCGAGACGCTGCCGCTGCGCATGCAGAAGCACTGCGACAACGCCAAGGCGGTGGCGGAATTCCTCTCCACCCACCCCGCCGTGTCTGCGGTGAACTATGCCGGCCTGCCCGGCGACAAATACAACGCCCTGCAACGCAAATATGCGCCGAAGGGCGCCGGCGCGGTGTTCACCTTCAGCCTCAAGGGCGGCTACGACGCCGGCGTCAACCTGGTGTCGAACCTGAGGCTGTTCTCGCATCTCGCCAATGTCGGCGACACCCGCTCGCTGGTGATCCACCCGGCCTCCACCACCCACAGCCAACTCGACGACGCCGCCAAGGTGAAGTCCGGCGCGGCGCCCGAGGTGGTCCGGCTGTCGATCGGCATCGAGGACAAGGAAGACCTGATCGCGGACCTCGACCAGGCCCTGCGCGCCTGATCCCGCAGATTTGCCGGAGCGGTGCGCCGCATCGCTCCGGCAATCTTCCCCGACGGGTCTCGTTAACGCTTAATATCGACGGGTCTCTCGTTAACGCTCAATCCGGCATAAAGTGGCAGTGATAGGCTCCGGATGATTCGGGAGACCATGGATGCTGCGCTGGATATTGCCGCTCGCGATCGCGCTGTTTGCGATTGCGCCTGCTGACGCCGCCGACGGTCCTGTCGTCGCCAAAAGCCCAACCGTCAAGGCCGCGCGCCAGCTGCCGGCGGGCCTGCCGCGCCGGCACTACGCCTATCGCACCACTATCACGCAGCCGACCTATGTGCGGCGCGGACGCCAGCTCGTGGTCGTCGAGCCCGCGGTGATCCCGCTGAACACCGAGCCGTACATCCCGTACGTGGTGGGTGAACCGCTGCTGCCGGGATCGTCGTCGCTGCCCGGCTACTACGGCAACTGGCATTCGTACAACTATTTCGGCCCCTATTACGGCGGCGCCTATGTGACCTATTGGGACCGCCTGCCCTACGCCTGTGGCGTCTACGGCTACTGCTAGCGCGGAACGATCGGGTGGCCAGATCGCCGCAGAAGAAAACCAGCGCACCGGCTTCGGGGAACGCGGTCACCGCCGACCTCGTCGCGGTGCTTGTCGCCGTCACCGACGGCACGCCGAAGATCATGACCATCGCTGGCGGCTCGGCGCTGCCGAGCGGCCCGTTCGAGTTCACCCACCGCTCGCTACAGACCGCGCTGCGGGCCTGGGTCGAGGCGCAGACCGGCCATCCGCTCGGCTATGTCGAGCAGCTCTACACCTTTGCCGACCGTGGCCGCTCCGGCGACGCCAAGTCGCCGCACAGCGTCTCGATCAGCTATCTCGGCCTGACCCGCGAGGACCGGGTCGGTGAAGGCTTCGAGGCGCATTGGTCCGGCTGGTACGACTACTTCCCTTGGGAGGACCACCGCGCCGGCGCGCCGGCCTGCCTCGCCAAGACCATCGCGCCGAAGCTGAAAGCTTGGGCGAAGACGGCGCCGTCACCGACGCTGCAGCGCGAGCGCTGGCAGCGCTGTACCATCACGTTTGGTCTCGATGATCGCGACTGGAATGAAGAACTGGTGCTGCAGCGCTATGAGCTGCTCTGGGAGGCGTCGCTGATCCCGGAAGCGGGCCACGCGCGCGGCCGCGAGGCGCCGGTCGTGCCGGGCAAACCGATGACGGCCGATCATCGCCGCATTCTCGCGACCGGCATCGCGCGGCTGCGCGCCAAGATCAAATACCGCCCGGTGGTATTCGAGCTGATGCCGGCCGAGTTCACCCTGCTGCAACTGCAACGCAGTGTTGAGGCGCTCGCAGGCCGGCTGGTCCACAAGCAGAACTTCCGCCGGCTCATCGAGCAGCAGGAACTCGTTGAAGAAACTGGCGCAATGGCCGCCGATACCGTCGGACGGCCGGCCAAGCTGTTCCGCTTCCGCCATGCCGTATTGGCCGAACGGGCCGTCGCCGGCACCAAGCTCCCGCTCTCGCGCACTTGACACACCTTATGCTCAGGATAAGTATAAGCCATCTTATGCTCAAGGAGAGTATAAATGGTTGCACTCGATACCGATCTGCTCACCCGCACCGCGCCGCTCTATGAGCGCGTCAAGCGCGTCATCCCGCCGTTCGAATGGGCCACTTTCGCCGAGGACGTCGATGCGATCCTCGCGCTGAAGCGCCGCCGCAATGCGGTGGTGCTGGCGCACAACTACCAGACGCCGGAGATATTCCACGGCGTCGCCGATATCGTCGGCGACAGCCTCCTGCTCGCGCGCGAAGCGACCAAGGTCGACGCCGATGTCATCGTCCTCGCCGGCGTGCACTTCATGGCCGAGACGGCGAAGCTGCTCAATCCGGCCAAGACCGTGCTGATCCCCGATTTGAAGGCCGGCTGCTCGCTGGCGGATTCGATCACGGCTCAGGACGTGCGGCTGATGCGCGCGCGCTATCCGGACGCGCCGGTGGTTGCCTATGTCAACACATCGACCGCGGTGAAGGCGGAGTCCGACATCTGCTGCACGTCGGGCAATGCCCTCAAGGTGGTGGAATCGCTCGATGCAGAGCGCGTCATCATGCTGCCGGATGAATACCTGGCGCAGAACATCGCCAAGCAGACCAGCAAGAAGATCATTGCCTGGAAGGGCCATTGCGAGGTGCACGAGCTGTTCACCGCCGACGACGTGCGCCAGCTGCGCGAAAACTATCCCGATGTCACCGTCCTGGCCCATCCGGAATGCCCGCCCGAGGTGGTCGCCGAAGCGGACTTTGCAGGGTCGACGGCCGCGATGCAGTCGTTCGTCGAGACCAAGCGTCCGCCGCGCGTCGTGCTGCTGACGGAGTGCTCGATGAGCGACAACATCGCGGCCCGCAATCCCGACGTCGACTTCGTCCGCCCCTGCAATCTCTGTCCGCACATGAAGCGGATCACGCTGAAGAACATCCGCCACGCCCTGGAGACCAACCAGCACGAGGTCACGATCGATCCAGAGATCGCCGACCGCGCGCGCAAGAGCGTCGAAAGGATGCTGGCAATATGAGTACCGATATCTCCGATCTGAACGGCCGCCCGGTCATTATCGGCGGTGGCGCGGCGGGACTGATGACCGCCCTGCAACTCGCGCCCGAGCCGGTCGTGCTGCTGTCGAAATCGCCGCTCGGCGCCGAAGCCTCCAGCATGTGGGCACAGGGCGGCCTCGCCGCGCCGGTCGGCGCAGATGACACCCCTGCCCTGCATCTCGCCGATACGCTCGCGGCGGGCGTCGGCCTTTGCGACGCGGCGGCCGCGAGCCGGATCGTTCACGCCGCACCGGCCGCCGTGGAGCATCTGGCCGAGCTCGGCGTCGCCTTCGATCGCCGCGCCGACGGCAGCTGGCGTCTCGGGCTCGAGGCCGCGCACGGCCGCAACCGCATTGTGCACGCCACCGGTGATGGCACCGGCCGCGAGATCATGCGCGCGCTGATCGCAGCGGTCCGTAAGACGCCGTCGATCACGCTGCTGGAAGGCGTCGAGGCGCGGCGGCTGCTGGTCGAGGATAATGCGGTCAGGGGCGTGCTTGCAGCCAATGATCGCGGACCGCTGACGATCGCGACCAACCGTGTCGTGATCGCGACCGGGGGCATCGGCGGGCTGTTTTCAGACAGCACCAATCCGGGCGGATGTTTCGGCCAGGGGCTCGCGCTCGCGGCCCATGCCGGCGCAAAACTGTCGGACATCGAATTCGTCCAGTTTCATCCGACCGCCTTCGATGGGCCGTCACGGCCGATGCCGCTGCTCACCGAGGCGATCCGCGGCGACGGCGCGATCCTGATCGACGAGACCGGCCAGCGCTTCATGGCCGATCAACCCGGCGCCGAGCTCGCGCCACGCGACATCGTCGCGCGCGCGGTCTGGCGCCACCGCGCCGCGGGACACCGCACTTTCCTCGATGCGCGCCGGCATCCAGGCGCGGAGTTTGCGCAGCGCTATCCCGTGATCAGCGCATTCTGCAAGATGGCGGGCATCGATCCGGCCTCGGATCCGATCCCGATCCGGCCGGCGGTCCACTACCACATGGGCGGCATCGCGGTTGACGGCTATGGACGCAGCACGGTGCAGGGCCTGTGGGCTTGCGGCGAAGCCGCGCGCACCGGACTGCACGGCGCCAACCGGCTCGCCAGCAACTCGCTGATGGAAGCGATCGTCTGCGCGGGCTGGGTCGCCGAGAGCATCGAAGGCGTGAGCGCAGGTCCGCGCGCGATGCTGGGCGACCACACGATGCCGCCAGCCTCCGATCCCTCCGCCGTGCGACCGATCCTCACCCAGGGGCTCGGCGTGCTGCGCGACCGCGACAGCATCGCACGTGCGATCCGGAGCCTGTATCCGCTCGCGCGCAGTCCCAGCGCGGCATCTGATGCGGCGTTGGTCGGCTTGATGATCGCGGTCGCCGCGATCAGGCGCGAGGAAAGCCGTGGCGGCCATTTCCGCACCGACTTCCCGCACACCGCCTTGTCGGCATCCCCGTCCTCCCTCACCCGCGCCGAGGCGCTCGCCGCCGCGGGCGACATCTTTGAATCCGAGCTACCAGCCAGGAGTGCCCGCTCATGACCCTCTATCCCCTGTTGCCGCTGCTGTATGAGCCGATCGTGCAAACCGCCTTGCGCGAGGACCTCGGCCGCGCCGGCGATATCACGGCGGACGCCATCGTACCGGCCAGCCAGCAAGCCCGCCTGGTGATGCGGGCGCGACAGCCCGGCGTAATCGCCGGTCTCGACGTCGCGCGGTCAGCCTTCCAGACGGTGTCGCCGGCCATCGAGCTGCGCGCCGAGCGGCCCGACGGCAGCTTTGTCGAACCCGACCAGGTCATCGCGATCATCGACGGCCCGGCCCGCAGCCTGCTCACGGCCGAGCGCACCGCGCTCAACTTCCTCTGCCATCTGAGCGGCGTCGCGACCGCAACCGCCACGCTGGTCAAGGCCGTCGCCGGCACACGCGCGCAGATCGTCTGCACCCGCAAGACCACGCCCGGACTGCGTGCGCTGGAGAAATACGCGGTGCGCGCCGGCGGCGGCGGCAATCACCGTTTCGGCCTCGACGATGCCGTGCTGATCAAGGACAACCACATCGCGCTCGCCGGCGGCATCCGTACCGCAATCGAGCGTGCCAAGGCCAATGCCGGTCATCTCGTCAAGATCGAGGTCGAGGTCGACACGCTGTCGCAGCTCGAGGAGGCGCTGGCGCTCGGTGTCGACGTGGTGCTGCTCGACAACATGACGACCGAGCAGCTCAGCCAGGCGGTGGGCATGGCGCGCGGCAAGGCGCTCACCGAGGCCTCCGGCCGCATTACGGCTGCGACCGCAGCAGTAATTGCCGCGACCGGCGTCGACCTGATCTCGGTCGGCTGGGTGACCCACAGCTCGGCCGCACTCGATATCGGGCTCGACTATCTGTCCTGATGGATCAAATCAGAGGGACTGGCCGACCGGAACGAGGGTCGGCTGGTCGCGCTCGGTCCGGCGTGCCGCGAAGCGCTCGGCCTGCAGGACCGCGAGCGTCAGCACGACGATCGCGACCGCCTGGTGCGTCAGCGCCAGATCGATCGGCACCTGATGCAGCAGTGTCAGGATGCCGAGCGTCGCCTGCAGCGTGATCGCGGCAACCAGCCACCAGGCGCCCGCGATGACGGCACCTCCGGCGCGCGAGCGCACGGCATCGATCGCATGTGCCAACGCCAGCGCGAACAGCAGGTAGGCGGTCATGCGATGCTCGAACTGCACCGTCAGCGTGTTGTCGAACAGGTTGCGCCACCACGGCGTCTCGAACCACAGCCGGTCGGCCGATGGAATGAAACCGCCGTCAATGTCGGGCCAAGTGTTGTAGACCCTGCCCGCGCGCAGGCCCGCGACCAGCGCGCCGAAATAGAGCTGCACAAAGGTGAGCACGAGCAGCACCGCGCTCGTGATCTTCAGCCGGAGCGGCGCGATCACGCTTGGGCGGTCCGTCAACCGCCGCAGCGTCCAGACGATCGCCGCGAAGATCAGAAGCGCCAGCACCAGATGTGTCGCCAAACGATACTGCGACACCTCGACGCGCTCCGAGAGGCCAGACGCCACCATCCACCAGCCGACGCCACCCTGCAGCGCGCCGAGGCCGAAGATCAGCCACAGCCGCCGACCGAGTTCGCCACTCACCGCGCCACGCCATAGGAAGTAGAGAAACGGCAGCAGATAGGCGGCGCCGATCACCCGCCCGAGCAGCCGGTGGCTCCACTCCCACCAGAAGATCGTCTTGAACTGCTCGAGCGTCATCCCGGCGTTGAGCTCGCGATATTGCGGGATGGCCTTGTAGCCCTCGAAGGCCTTGGTCCACTGCACCTCGGTCAAAGGCGGCAGCGCGCCGGTCACCGGCTTCCATTCGACGATCGACAGGCCGGACTCGGTGAGCCGCGTGGCGCCGCCGACCAGGACCATCAGCGCGATCAGGGCGGCGACCGCGATCAGCCAGACCCTGACGGCGCGGAGCTGCGATGGATTTGCGGAAATACCGGCCATTTCGCCCTGACTTGATTGGATTTTCCGGCCCCTTATAGTCCGGCCCGCCCGCGGCGCAAGCGCCGCTGAAAACGCTCTTGATCACGAGTTGCACATATCCGCCATGGCCATACGCACCCGCAAACTGCTCGGAACCATCTTCCTGCTGATCCTGGTCGTGGTGTGGTCGCTGCTTGGCATGACGGTCGCCCAGACCCCGTGGCTCGCCAATTCAGGGCTGCTGCAGGCGATCTTCTACGTCGTCGCCGGCCTTGGCTGGGTGCTGCCGGCGATGCCGATCGTGTCCTGGATGTCGCGGCCCGATCGCGCCTAAGGCATGATCCGGAAAAGTGCGAAGCGGTTTCCCTCGCGACAAACGCGGAGCGTTTGCGCGGAGATCATGCTCAACTTAGGTTCCGCCCTGGTCACGCGCGCTCCGCGTCGGCCGAACCGGCGCGAACATCACGCCTGACAACAGCACGCGCATCATCCGCAGCGAGCGTACGCGGCCATCCCATGCGATGCGCGGCAGCGCGTGGAGATTGGTGCGCCCCTGCGCCTCGACGATCCCCGATATGGTCGACACCGCGCTGGCGAAGCCGGCCTCTTCCGCCATCACGACATGCGGACGGGCGAAAGCGTCGCGGTCCCCGAAGGGATACGCGAAATGCCTGACCTGCCGCCGCAGCGCACTTTCGGCCACCGCCTGTCCCATCGCCATCTCGCGCTGCGCGGCCGCATCCTTCAGGCTCGACAGCGCTGGATAGTTCACGGTTGCGCTGCCGAACGTCACGTTCGGATCGGCCGCCAGCTTCGCCAGATCCTGCCAATCGAGCGAGGCACCGCGCGACAATTGCACAGCATCGACCGAATAGCGCCGGCCGAGATCGTTCACCGCGTAGGATAGATCGGGCGGCGACAGCTTGCGCAGCCAGCCCGACAGGAAATCGAACAGCTCGTATTTGTCCGACCGGCTTGAGACCACGAAGTGCCGCTCCCTGCCATCGATCATCATGCTGATGCGGTTTTCGCGCGCGATGATGTCCTCGAGCACCAGCCACCACGCGACGCCTACGCCATCCGGAAAGGCCGTCGGCAGATAGAGAGTGAAGGGAACGCCGTGCCTGGCGAGCACGGGATAGCCATGCGTGATGAAGTCCTTGGTGGCTCCGTCGAAGCTCAGGCAGACAAAGCGGCGGCGCTCCGGCATCGTCACCGCGCGGCGGCAGGCCTCGTCGATTCCGACGATGTCGTACTTCCAACGCTTCAGCGCGCGAATGGTGCGATCGAGGAAGCCAGGCGTGATCTCCTGCGACCTCAGCGGCTGAAACCGCGCCCGCTGGGCCGGGCGGACACGCGCGAAGCGCAGGATCACCCCGGCGCCCCCGGCCTCGCGTTCCCGCAACCTGAAGGCGCCGCTGATATAGGCGAGCTCCATCCGGGCCCGCCGCAAAATCCCGTTGTCCGGCGCCAAAATCTCCCGCCCGTCCCCGCCTCTGCTTGCAGTTCCCACCAACCGCCAAGCCCGCGTCGGCGTATTCTTATTACTCTTTGTTGACATTTCCCTGCGAAGGTCGGCCGTAGCCGAGACCTGTAAATTAATACCTTAAAAAATTTAGGTTCCGAGATGATCATGGCGGCGGCAGTTGAAGGCCAGACGGCCGGCACGCGAACATGGCCGAACGCAATCCGCGTTGCCGGCGTCGACATCTTTCATGATCTCGCAGCCGCCGAGGCGACCTGGCGCAGTCTCGAGACACCGCAGCACAGCTACACGCCTTATCAGCGCTTCGACTTCCTCGCCAACTGGCAGCGCCAGGTCGGCGAGCGCGAAGGTCTGCGGCCCTTCATCGTCGTTGCCCATGACAGCGAACGCCGTCCGCTGTTGCTGCTGCCGCTCGCCGTCGAGTCCCGCCTGGGCGCGAGCTGCGCGAGCTTCATGGGCGGCAAGCATGCGACCTTCAACATGGCGCTGTGCGACAAGGATTTCGCCGCCAATGCGACCGAGGCCGACATCACGGCCCTGACCGGATCGATTGCCGAGCGCTCCCGCGTCGATGCGCTGGTGCTCTGCCAGCAGCCGCTGCGCTGGCAGGACCTGCCCAATCCGCTGGCGCTGCTGCCGCACCAGGCTTCGGTGAATGACTGCCCGCTGCTGGCGATCGAGCCAGGCGCCGCGCCGGCGGCGCTGATCAGCAATTCGTTCCGCCGCCGCCTCAAGGGCAAGGAGCGCAAGCTGCAACCGCTGCCCGGCTACCGCTATCACGTCGCGAGCAACAGCGCCGACGTCTGCCGCCTCCTGGATTGGTTCTTCCGCGTCAAGCCGCAGCGCATGGCCGAGCAGAAATTGCCTGATGTGTTCGCCGAGCCCGGCGTCGAGCAGTTCATTCGCAGCGCCTGTCTTGCGCCGCGCGCCGACGGCCAGGGCTATGCAATCGACATCCACGCGCTGGAGTGCGACGAGGAAGTGATCGCGATCTTCGCCGGCGTCTCCGACGGACATCGCTTCTCGATGATGTTCAACACCTACACGATGTCGGCCAATTCCAAATTCAGCCCCGGCCTGATCCTGATGCGCGACATCATCGATCGCCATGCCGGCCTGAACTACCGCGCCTTCGACCTCGGCATCGGCTCGGACGAGTACAAGCGGCTGTTCTGCAAGGACGACGAAGCGATCGTCGACAGCTTCATTCCGCTCAGCCTGCGCGGCAAGCCGGCGGCGAGCGCGCTGTCGGCCATCAGCCGCGCCAAGCGCGCGGTGAAGCACAATCCGGCGCTGTTCGAAATCGCGCAGAACCTGCGCAGCATGTTCCGCTGAGAGACCTTAGGCAGAAGAGCCCTCGGACCCCTGCCGTCCGCTCGCGACGCCAAGCCGCATCATCGCATCGAACACCAGCGTCGCGGCCGGCGACAGCGCGCGTCTGCGCAGCTTGATCAGCCCGTAGCTCTCCAGCATCAGCTGGTCGCGGATGCGCAGCATCTTGAAGCGCTGCGGATCGAGCAGATCGAAGATCAGCAGCGGCACCGGCACGATCGCATCGATCCCCGCGGCAATTCCGATCGACGCCGAGAACGATTCGGTGTTGATCATGCGCTGGGGCGGCGCAATGCCGCGACTGTAGAACAGCCGCTCGAGCGCCTGGCGCATGAAGGATTCCCGCGGCTGGGAGATCCATTGCAGATTGACCGTGTCTTCCAGGTTGACGCTGTCGAGCGCGGCCAGCGGATGCTCGGCGCGAACCAGCAGGCCGGCCTGCTCGGCGCCGATCTCGTGATAGTCGAACTGCCCGGGATCGACGCCGGCGGGGATGCGCGCAACGACGAAATCGAGCTCGAGCGCGAGCAGCCGCGCAACCAGCGGCGGGCTGGTGCTGACATCGAGCGAAATGTTCACCCGGTGCAGCTTCTCGCCGAGATACTGCATGACATCGACGACCAGGTCGATGCTGGGCTTGGCAACCGTTCCAACCGATACGGTGCCGAGTTCGCCGGACCGGTATCCGGCGAATTCATTGGTGACCCGGTCAAGGTCGGCCAGCACGCTCCGGCCGCCCCGGATCAGGATCGAGCCATAGTCCGTCGGCTCGACGCCGCGCGCCGTCCGCTCGAACAGCGGAACCCGCGCCACCGCCTCGATCTCGGCCAGCATCTTGGATGCCGCCGACTGGGTGATGTTAAGGCGCTCGGCGGCCAACTGCAGCTTGCGCTCGCTGTCAAGCGCGACCAGCAGGCGCAACTGGCGCAATTTCAGATTATTGATCACGGCCCGCCACCATCCTGGCTCTTGACTCTAGTTTGACGCGCTTTCCTGCCGCCAATCGGCGTCCACTTCGCTGGAAAACGCTCCAGGGTTCCCGCGTTTATACCGCGGTGCATCATGACAGTTTCGCCGTGGCTCCATTCCCAAATGCCATTAGTCTTGCGGCCGTCGATTACACAACAATGAATGCAACGATTGCAAGGAGACTTGCAAGAACAAGCCGATGGACCGCTGCGGGTGTACCGGATGCGACCCCGACAGCGCGGTCATCCGTATACAGAATCGAAAAGCCGGAAGGGATGGGAACGATGAGCGACGATGTCGAGAAGCGCGCGATCGGAAAGATGATGCGACGGCTGATCCCGTTCCTCATCCTGTGTTACTTCGTGGCCTATCTCGATCGCGTAAATGTCGGCTTCGCCAAGCTGCACATGAACACGGCGCTCGGCCTCAGCGAAGCCGCCTACGGGCTCGGCGCGGGCCTGTTCTTCGTCGGCTACTTCTTCTTCGAAGTGCCCTCCAACATCCTTCTGGAACGGTTCGGCGCACGGCGCTGGATTGCCCGCATCATGATCAGCTGGGGCATCGTCTCGGCGGCATTCGCCTTCATCCCGCAGATGTCGGCGGCGAGCGGCCTCTCGAACGAATGGATCTTCTACTTCCTTCGCCTGCTGCTCGGCGCCTGCGAGGCCGGCTTCTTCCCCGGCATCATCTTCTATCTGACGCTCTGGTTCCCGACGATCTATCGGGCCCGCGTCATCAGCCTGTTCATGCTCGCGATCCCGATTTCCAGCATCATCGGGGCGCCGATCTCCGGCCTGCTGCTCAACCTGTCCGGAGCCGGCCTGACCGGGTGGCAGTGGCTGTTCATCTGCGAAGCACTGCCGTCGGTCCTGGTCGGTTTCGCCGTGCTGGCGATGCTGCCGGACTTCCCGCGTCAGGCGAGCTGGCTGCAGCCGGACGAGATCAAATGGGTGCAAAACACGCTTGAGATCGAGCGGCAGAAGAAGGAAGCCGTGGAGCACATCTCGGTCATGCAATCGCTCACCGACTCGCGGGTGCTCGCCTGCGCGCTGGTGTATTTCTGTCTCAATGCCGCAAGCTACGGCGTCGCATTCTTCCTGCCCACGATCATCAAGGCGTTTGGCGTTACCGACACCCAGACCGGCTTCATCGCCGCGCTGCCCTTCGTGTTCGGCGCGGTCGGCATGGTGCTGCTCGGCCGTCATTCCGACAAGACCGGCGAGCGGCGCTATCATGTCGCCGGAGCCTTGACGCTGGCCGCCGTCGGCATCGGCCTCGCCGGGCTGGTCTCAAGTCCCGTACTGATCGTCGGCCTGCTCTGCCTCGCACAGATCGGCGTGTCGGCTGTGCCGCCGATGTTCTGGCCGATGCCGGCCAGCATCCTGAACGGCGCCTCGGCCGCGGCCGGCATTGCCGCGATCAACTCGCTCGGCAATCTGTCGGGCTTCGCCGGCCCGTTCGCGATGGGCTATCTGAAGGACCTGACCGGTGGATTCACCGCAGGCCTGCTGCTGCTCGCGGTCGTCGGCTTGATCGGCGCCCTTGTCACGATCAGGCTGCGGATCGATCCGGTGCTGGAGCAAGCCGCACGCGAGCCGGTGCTGGCGCACTAGCGTATGATCCGGAAAAGTGCGAAGCGGTTTTCCGAAAAGATCATGCGAAAATAGAGGGCGGAGCGCGATGAATTCATCGCACTCCTGAGACGAGGTTCAGGCCGCCACGACGCGCGGTCCCGTCACGACCGCCTCTGACGGCGCGCAGGGCTTGCTCAGCATCGTCACCTCGGAGAAGCCGACCGCCCTGAGCTGATCGACCATCGATCGGCGGGCATCCTGCGCCATTCCAGCATCGGGCACCACGACGGCCTGCGCCTTTGCGGTCAGCAGCTCGGCCGGCAGGTCGACGGCCGAGCCGGCGTCGAGCAGCACGTGGTCGTAGACCCGGAGCAGCGCATCGATCGCAAGCCCGAGCCGCGGCGATTGCAGATGCGAACGATCGAAGCCCGGACGCCCCGCGCTGACGATTTGAACCCGCGACTGCCGATCCTTGGTGATGATCTGCGCGAACGTCGCCTCGCCCTGCATCAGTTCGGCAAGGCCCGGCGCAGCGGGATCGACGGTCGCCGCCGTCAGCACCGGTGAAGACGCGACGAGATCGACCACCACGACCTTGGCCTGGCGCGCCATCAGACGGGCCAGTGTCAGCGCGGTCAGCGTGACGCTCTCGCCAGGGGCCGGGCCGAGCACCGTGACCTTGTGGGCGGCCGGACCGGCCGCGACGAGACGCTCGGCCAGCACATCGATCTCGTCGACCGTCTGGGCGGGCGCAGCCGGCGGCTCGATGACCGGCTCATAGGCGACAGCGGGTTCGGGCGACGGTGCAGGCTCCGGCGACAGGGTCGGTGCGAGCGGCGACGTGAACTCGGGTTCAGGCGACAGCCTCGGCTCCGGCTCGGTGGCCGAAGCATCCATGACCGGCTCGCGGCGCCGGATCACGGCAGCCGCCGGCGCGAAGGCACGACCAACCGCGCCGGGCGCGGAGATGCGCAGCAGCTCGCCGGTGATGATGATGCCTGACGACAGCAACAGCGTCGCCAGGGTCGCGATCAGCACGATCGGCAGCTTCTTCGGATAGGCCGGCGTGTTCGAGACCGTGGCGCGCGAGATGATCCGGCCGTCGGTCGGTGCTGCTTCGATGTTCTCGCGTGCCGTCGCCTCGCGATACTTGGCGAGATAGGCTTCCAGCAGATCGCGCTGCGCCTTGGCTTCGCGCTCCAGCCCGCGCAGCTGCACGTCCTGGCTGTTGCTCGAAGAGGCCTGCCTCTTCGACTGATCGAGGCTCGCCTGCAGCGCCTGGACGCGACCATCGGCGACGCGTGCGTCGTTGTCGAGCGAGCGCGAAATCTTGCCGGCCTCCTCGCGCAATTGGCGGTCGAGGTCGGCGATCTGCGCCTTCAATTCCTTGATGCGCGGATGGTTGTCGAGCAGCGTCGACGATTGCTCGGCGAGCTGTGCGCGCAGCGTGCCGCGCTGTTCGGCAAGCCGGCGGATCAGCTCGGAATTGAGCACTTCCGAAGCCTCGATCGGCTTGCCGCCCTGAAGCATCTCGCGGATCAGCCGCGCCTTGGTCTCGGCATCCGCTTTCAGCGCTCGGGCATTGTTGAGCTGCGTGTTCAGTTCGCCCATCTGCTGGTTCGACAGTGGGATGTTGTTGGTGCCGACGAACAGGCTCGACTTGGAGCGGAATTCCTCGACCCGCGAATCCGCGTCCGCAACCTTGGTGCGCAGCTTGTCGATCTCACCCAGCAGCCAGGTGCTGGCGGACTTGGCCTGGTCCTGCCGCGCCCCCTGCTGCAGCACCAGATAGCCGTCGGCGATCGAGTTGGCGACGCGCGCCGCAAGCTCGGGATCCTCCGACTGGAATTCGATCACCATGACGCGCGACTTGTCGACCGCATAGGCCTGGAAGCGCTCGTAGTAGGAATCAAGCACCCGCTCTTCCGGTGTCAGGCTGAACGGGTCACGGCCGATGCCGAACAACGCCAGCAGCGACTTCAGCGGCGAGAAGCCCCGCAGCACCGGATCGAACTCGGGGCGCTCGGCGAGCTTGTTCTTCTTGATGATGTCGCGGGCGAGATCGCGCGACAGCAACAGTTGCACCTGGCTCGTCACGGCCTCGGCGTCGAGCGAGGTGCGCTCCAGGTCGCGCTCGCCGTTCGGCCGCAGGAAGGCGTTCTCGCGGTTATCGATCAGGATGCGCGCTTCGGACTTGTAGCGCGGCGTCACGACGTTGACGGCGGCAAGCGACAAGGCAAATACCAGCACGGTCGGCACGATGATCCAGCCGCGCTTGCGCGCCAGCGCACGGCCGAGCACATGCAGATCGAGATCGGTCGCCTCCACTGGACGCGCCGGCTTGTCCGGAGCGGGCTTTGGCGAAGCCGGCTTCGCAACGGCTTCGTCGGCAACGGGCGCAGACTTCGGCAGCGCCCGTTGCACGACGGCCTTTTCCTTGCCTCTACGCCAGAATGCAAAACGCATAACGAACTCCCGCGGACGCCGCGATTCCACCTCAATGGCGGCGATTACAGTCCATTAAGGTTGCCGCTGGGTTAATCGGCGCGGTTGCCGATGCGGCGACCACCACCGCACCGTCATCCTTTGTTAACCATGGGTGCCGTTAATCGACGCCGATATTGTCCGTGGGATTCCTCACATGCGCGATCTGCGCGCTCCCCTCGTTTGTCTGATTGCTGCGCTCGCGCTGTCGGGCTGCATGGGCCGGACGTCGCCGGTTGCCGGCGACCCGGGCTTCGATTCGATGGCATATGGGCAGCCATCAATTGCCGCGCCGACGGCCGTGGCTTATGCCGAGCCCGCGCCCGTTCGCGAGGGCTACAATCTCGGCCCCGGCGACAAGCTCCGCGTCGTGGTCTACGGCCAGGAAGGGCTGACCAATTCCTATGCGATCGATGCCGCCGGCGCGATCACCATGCCGCTGATCGGCTCGGTGCCGGCACGCGGCCGGACGCCTGCCGGGCTTGCCGCCGAGATCACCGGAAGGCTGCGCAACGGCTTCATCCGCGAGCCGTCGGTGGCGGTCGAGATCGAGTCCTACCGGCCGTTCTTCATCCTCGGCGAAGTCCAGGCCCCCGGCCAATATCCGTATGTGCCCAACATGACGATCGAGAGCGCGGTGGCGATCGCCGGTGGTTTCTCGCCGCGCGCCAGGCGCGACGAAGTCACGCTCACCCATACCGATGCATCGGGCGCCGGCCGCTTCGTCGTTCCGCTGGGCACGCCGATCGGGCCCGGTGACACCGTGTTCGTCGGCGAGCGTTGGTTCTGATCGATGGCACAGGATCAAAATCAGGAACCACCGCTCCGTATCCTGCATGTCGTCCGTGCTCCGGTGGGCGGCATCATCCGCCACATCCTCGATGTCGCCAACGGCCAGATCGACCGCGGCCACCATGTCGGTATTGTCGCCGATAGCCTGACCGGCGGCACGCGGGCCGATGCGGTGCTCGCCGAGATCGAGCCGCGCCTCAAGCTCGGTGTCCACCGGGTGGCGATCCGCCGCGAGCCGCGCTTCGCCGACCTCATGGTCTGGGCGCATATCGCCGGCCTGATCCGGAAGCTGAAGCCCGATGTCGTGCATGGCCATGGCGCCAAGGCCGGCGCCTATGTCCGGCTGCGGCGACGGTCCAGCAAGGTGATCCGGGTCTACACGCCGCATGGCGGCTCGCTGCACTATCCGCTCGATACCTGGAAGGGCCGCTTCTACAGCCAGCTCGAGCGCACGCTGATGAACAGCACCGACCTGTTCCTGTTCGAGAGCGCGTTTGCCCGCGACACCTATCAGCGCACCGTGGGCAAGCCCAGCGGCCTCGTCCGCTGCGTCTTCAACGGCGTCACGTCAGAGGAATTCGAACCGGTCGCCAAGGCCGACGACGCCTCGGACGTGGCCTATGTCGGCGAATTCCGGCGCATCAAGGGCGCGGACCTCCTGATCGACGCGGTGGCGAAATTGCGCGCCGACGGCAAGTCGGTGACGCTGACGCTGGGCGGCGACGGCGAGGAGTTCGAGCGGCTCAAGGAACAGGTGAAGCGGCTGTCGCTCGGCGACGCCGTCCGCTTCATCGGCCACGTCAAGGCGCGCTTCGGCTTCTCGAAGGGCAGCGTTCTGGTGGTTCCCTCGCGCGGCGATTCGATGCCTTACGTGGTGATCGAGGCCGGCGCTGCGGGAATTCCGATGATTGCCGCAAATGTCGGCGGCATCCCGGAAATCTTCGATACCCACACCGACGCCCTGTTCGCACCCAGCAATGCCGGCGCGATGGCCGACGCCATCAAGGCCGCGCTCGACGATCCCGCCGCGACCGCTGCGCGCGCCACGAAACTCCGCGAACGGATTTCCGAACATTTCTCGCAGAGCGCGATGGTCGAAGGCGTGCTGGCCGGCTACCGTGATGCATTTGCCAAACGTTAACCACCTCTTGCACACGTAACCGTTTCTTCCGATTTGTTCCCTTAAGTCACGAGCGGGGGAATTTCGGTGCTGCGCGCGGACACCCATCTGCATGCGCAGGAATGGACGTGGACTCGTGGAACCGTTTAACGCACGCTCGATGCTGGATGCCGCTGCGTCTGCGACGGCCGCTCGGCCGCAGGTCGAACGCCGCCGCCGCTTGTCGCCGGCCGCGCTCGCCGTAACCAATCAAAAAGTTCGCGGCGCCTATTCGCCGGTCGTGATCGCCGGCGTGGTCCGCCTCGCCGATTTCGTGCTGCTCAGCCTGGTCGGCGTCGGGCTCTATCTTGCCTATGTCAGGCCGATCGCCGGCGGCATCCATTGGGGATACATCGCCTCGATCCTCGGCATGTCGGCCGCGGCCGTGGTCTGCTTCCAGGCCGCCGACATCTACCAGGTGCAGATCTTCCGCGGCCAGCTCCGCCAGATGACGCGGATGATCTCGTCATGGGCCTTCGTGTTCCTGCTGTTCATCGGCGTCTCCTTCCTGGTCAAGCTCGGCGGCGAGGTCTCGCGGGTCTGGCTGTCGTCGTTCTTCTGCGTCGGCCTTGCGGTGCTGATCGCTGAACGGCTGGCGCTGCGCTCGATGGTACGGGCCTGGGCGCATGACGGCCGGCTCGACCGCCGCACCATCATCGTCGGCGCCGACCAGAACGGCGAGAAGCTGATCGAAACGCTGAACGCCGACGATGACACGGATATCCACGTGCTCGGCGTGTTCGACGACCGCAATGACGCCCGCGCCATGGACACCTGCGCCGGCTCGCCGAAGCTCGGCAAGGTCGACGACATCGTCGAGTTCGCGCGCCGCACCCGGGTCGACCTCGTGCTGTTCGCGCTGCCTATCTCGGCGGAGACCCGCATCCTGGAGATGCTGAAGAAGCTGTGGGTGCTGCCGGTCGACATCCGCCTGTCGGCCCATACCAACAAGCTGCGCTTCCGCCCCCGCTCCTACTCCTATCTCGGCAAGGTGCCGACGCTGGACGTGTTCGAGGCGCCGATCACTGATTGGGATCTGGTGCTGAAATGGCTGTTCGACCGCGTGGTCGGCGGCCTAGCCTTGCTTGCAGCGCTGCCGGTGCTCGGACTGGTCGCGCTCGCGGTCAAGCTCGACAGCTCCGGCCCGGTGCTGTTCCGCCAGAAGCGCTTCGGCTTCAACAACGAGCGGATCGACGTCTACAAGTTCCGCTCGCTCTACCATCACCAGGCCGATCCGACCGCCTCCAAGGTCGTGACCAAGAACGATCCGCGCGTCACCCGCGTCGGCCGTTTCATCCGCAAGTCTTCGCTCGACGAATTGCCGCAGCTGTTCAACGTCGTGCTGAAGGGCAATCTCTCGCTGGTCGGCCCGCGTCCACACGCGGTGCAGAGCAAGCTGGAAAACCGTCTGTTCGACGAGGCCGTCGACGGCTACTTCGCCCGCCACCGCGTCAAGCCCGGCATCACCGGCTGGGCGCAGATCAACGGCTGGCGCGGCGAGGTCGACACCGACGAGAAGATCCAGAAGCGCGTCGAATACGATCTCTACTACATCGAGAACTGGTCGGTGCTGTTTGACCTCTACATCCTGCTCAAAACCCCGTTCTCGCTGCTGACCAAGAGCGAGAACGCGTACTGAGAATTGAACCTTACTGCCGTCATTGCGAGCGCAGCGAAGCAATCCATATCGCAGCTCGGGGATAGGTGGATTGCCGCGTCGCTTCGCTCCTCGCAATGACGAAGCGATGTATTGAGTATCTTGTATCGAGTTGCGTGAGTATCCGATGGCCTATGCGGCGACAGCCGGGACGTCCCATTCGCCGACCAGCGTGCCGTCAGGCGTGCTGGCGCTGCAGCGGGCGCTGGTGTGGCTGGCCGGTGCGTCGATCGCCATCGTGTTCATCGAGCCGAGCCCGTATGAACTCGTCACGCTGACCGCCTGCGTGCTGTTCTTCGCCACGGGCCTGCGCATGCAGCTCGTGTTCATGCCGCTGCTGTTCGCGTTGATCGTGCTCAATGTCGGCTACAGCATCGGCGCGGTGCCGTTCCTCGACAAGCCGGAGGTGGTGAACTGGGTCCTCACCTCCTGGTACATGGCCGTCACCGTCATCTTGTTCGCGATGGTGATGTCGGAGGATACCGAAGCGCGGCTCGACATGCTGCGTCGCGGCCTGATCGTCGGCGCGATGATCGCCTCGCTCGCGGGCATCGCCGGCTACTTTCATCTGGTGCCCGGCGGCTACGACCTGCTGACGCTTTATGACCGCGCTCGCGGCACCTTCAAGGATCCCAACGTGCTCGGCGCGTTCCTGATCCTGCCGGCGCTGTTCACGCTGCAAAGCGTGGTCTCCGACCGTTTTGGCAAGGCGTTCCGCAACGCGATCGCCTTCGGCATCATCTCGCTCGCGATCCTGCTGTCGTTCTCCCGCGCCGCCTGGGGTGGCCTGATCGTCACTGCGGCCTTCATGCTGGCGCTGATGGTGTTCACCAGCCGCTCGCAGGTACAGCGCTCGCGCATCATCGTGATGACCGTAATCGCCGCGATCCTGGCCGTTGCGCTCATCGCAGTGCTGCTGTCGATCGGCTCGGTCGCCGACATGTTCAAGCAGCGCGCGAGCTTCGACCAGAGCTATGACGAAGGCCGCTTCGGCCGGTTCGGCCGCCACATCCTCGGCGCCCAGATGGCGCTCGAGCTGCCGTTCGGCATCGGGCCGCTGCAGTTCCACACCTACTTCCCCGAGGATACCCACAACTCCTATCTCAACGCCTTCATGTCGGGCGGCTGGATTTCGGGAATCTGCTATCCGGCGCTGGTGTTCGTCAGCGCGATCATCGGCTTCCGTTACGTGTACAAGCGGGTGCCGTGGCAACGCGACTATCTCGCGATCTTCTCGGCGTTCCTCGGCATCGTCGGCGAGAGCTTCATCATCGATACCGACCATTGGCGGCATTTCTGGATGATGCTGGGCACGATGTGGGGGATGTACGCTGCGGCCGAGCGCTATCGCGCGACGGAGATCATCGACCAGACTTCGGCGGCATCTTGAGCTTGGCGCGCTGCTCCGGCGGCGTGTCGATCACCGCCTTCAATGCTTCGGTCGCGTCCAGCACGCCCTTGTAGCCGTCATTGGCGAAGCGCAAGAGCAGGCGCAACTCATCATCGCTGTAGCTGCTCCAGAGCTTGAGCATCGCCTCCTGCATCGGCACGTAGAACTTGCCGATCTCCGCCGCTTTCTCCTCCACCACCGAGATGAAGACCTTGCGGCGGTCGCTCTCGTCCCGCTCGCGGCGCACGTAACCCGCCTTCTCCAGACGATCGAGCACGCCGGTGATCGCGCCGGTAGTTAGCCCGGTGACTTCGGCGAGACGCCCAGCGGTCACGCGCCCTTCAAGATGCAGGATGTCCATGCATTCCATGTCGGAATTGGAAATTCCGGCCATGTTTGCAACGGCTTGGCCGTACATCACGCCCTGCGCGGATGACCGGCGCATCGCCTCCTCGAGTTCCTGCATCAGCGCTTCACGCGACGTCGTGCTTGACAAATCGGCTCCTGTATCTTATTCGCCTAATATCTTATCTTCTAAGATAATTAGCAACTGACCTTTCGTACCCCACACGGATGTATGGAGCAAGGCATGACCAAACGTCCCCGTAAAGCTCTGATCATCGGCGCCGGCATCGCAGGCCCCGTGACCGCGATGTTCCTGACCCGCGCCGGCATCGAGGCCGAGCTCTATGAAGCCTGGCCCTACTCCACCGGGATCGGCGGGGGCTTGCAGATCGCACCGAACGGCATGCATGTGCTCGCGGAGCTTGGCCTCGCCGACGAACTGATCCGCAGCGGCTCGATCGCGGAGTCGTTCGATTTCTATTCGCAGGGCGGCAAGAAGCTCGGTTCGCTCAACCAGAACATGCAGCAGCGCTTCGGCCAGCCTGCCGTGAACATGTGCCGCGCGACGTTGAACGAGACGCTGATCGACAAGGCCTGGGGCTCCAACGTCTCGGTGTTCTTCGAGAAGAAGCTGGTGAAGATCGAGGATCGCGGCGACCAGCCCGTGATCGCCTATTTCAACGACGGCACCACCGCCGAGGGCGATTTCGTGATCGGCGCCGACGGCGTGCATTCTGCGGTGCGGCGGCACGTGATCCCGGATGGCCCGACGCCGTTCGACACCGGGCTGATCGGCTTCGGCGGCTTCGTGCCGCGGGCCATGTTCGAGCGTCTGCCGATCGGTCAGAAGGTGGAGACGACGTTTGGACAGAGCGGCTTCTTCGGCTACGGCCTGTGCAGCCCTGATCCGGACACCGGTGCGATGTGGTGGAGCACGCAGCCATCGCACGGCATGACCGCCGCGGCCTTCCGGCTGCAGAGCCAGGACGCGATCAGGCAGCATCTGCGCGAATTCCACGCCGGCTGGCACGCGCCGATCCCCGAGATCATCGAGGCCGCCGAGAACATCGTGGTGACCGACACGCTCGACGTCGCGACGCTGCCGACCTGGTCGCGCAAACGCACGCTCCTGATCGGCGACGCCGCGCATGCCACCAGTCCGCATGCCGGTCAGGGCGCGTCGCTCGCGCTGGAGGACGCGCTGCGGCTCGGCATGCTGATGCGCGACGGCCAGGAGCTTGGCATGACGTTCCAGGCCTTCGAGCACGAGCGGCGCCCACGCGCCGAGAAGATCGTGGCGATCGCCCGCCGCAACGGCAACAGCAAGCGCGAGTTCAGCCCGACCGGCGCCTGGCTGCGCGATCACATGCTGAAGCTGCTGCTGCCGGTGTCATCCAAGGGCATGGACTTCATGTACGCGTATAATCCGCGGGCGGCGGCGTAGCCGTTACCGTCATGCCCCGCGAAAGCGGGGCATCCAGTATTCCAGAGATGTTCGTGCTTCAACCGAGAGGCCGCGGAATATTAGATCGCCCGGTCGAGCCGGGCGATCACACCGATAGGGACGGCGTAAGGTTACTTCTCGACCTCAAACGTCAGCCCGGCGTGATCGACGAGGCGCTTGATCAGTTTGCCTTGCATCGCAGCCCCCGGCGTCCAGAAGCCGGCGGCGACGTCGGGCGTGTCGCGCAGCAGGCAGATCGCGCATTCCGAGATCATCTTCGAGGTCGAGCCGTAGCCGGGATCGCGGTCGCCCTTGATGCCAGCGCGGACCATGCGGCCGTCGGGCGCGACCGCGAGATAAAGCAGATCGTAGCGGCCGTTCTCGCGCTCTTCCTTTGACGGCCCCTCGCCCGGCTTCGGCGCGCTCGGACCAGTCTTCTCGGCATTCAGCGCCATCACCTTCTTGGCGTTGGCCTCGCCCTTCTCGCCGGGACCGGTCAGGACCATCTCGTCGTAGACGAAGTCTCGTCCATAGGGAAAGCCCATCAGCATGTTGGAGCGGTGGACGTTGCGCGTGTTGATCAGCGCCATCATGAACGGTGCGGCCCAGGAGTGCAGATCCTCTTCATAGGCCGGCTTGCTGCCGCGCGGCTGCTTCGGGCCCTCGAAGCCCGGCGTCAATGCAAACGGGTTGTTGAGGATCGCAACCAGGCTGAGGTCCTTGGCGACCGCGTCGAATGTTGCCTTGGCGCTCGCAGCCGTGCCACCCGACAGCGTGCCGCGCATGTCGCGCACGCGGCCCTTGACGCGCTGCGCCGGCGCGCCGAACACCCGCTTGGCTTCCTCCTGCACAAAGAATGCGCCGAGCTCGAACGGCACCGAATCGAAGCCGCAGGAGAACACGATCCGCGCGCCGCTGGCCTTTGCGGCGGCCTCGTGCTTGTCGATCATCTGCCGCATCCAGACCGGCTCGCCGCACAGATCGAAATAGTCGGTGCCGCTTTCGACGCAGGCGGCGATCAGCTCATCGCCGTAGAGCTGATACGGACCGACCGTCGAAATCACCGACTTGGTCTGCGCCAGCATCGCCTTCAGCGATGCGGCATCGCCGGCATCGGCCACGATCAGCGGCGTGTCGGCGGGCGCGCCGATCGCATCGCGAACCGCGGCGAGCTTGTCCTTGCTGCGCCCGGCCATCGCCCATGTCAGGCTGCCGTCGCGATAATGCGCGGCGAGATATTCGGCGACGAGTTGGCCGGTGAAGCCGGTCGCGCCGTAGACGACGATGTCGAGTTTCGAGGAGGACATGGATCAGGCTCCCTGAGCAGCGAATTGGGCGCCCTTTTGTCATCGCGGGCGCGGCGACGCAATGCGGTATTTCCTGCCGCTATTTCTTGTAGGACACCCCCATGCCGGCGCGGACGTCGGCCTGGATGCCATAAGGTGCGATCGGGTAGCGCAGGCCGTTCTTGGCGAGTTGCTTCATCCCCGCGATCGCCTTCACCAGATAGGCCGGCGGCAGCGCCATCAGCATCTCCTCGTCGGGCACGCCGCCGTAGCGGCGCTCGGCGAAGCACGGCAGCGACAGGCTCGGCTCGCCGGTCTTCAGCGCCCGCCCCCACGAGTCCGCGCAGGCGGTTTCGCCGACCACGCCCCACTCGAACTTCTTGTAGCCGGTGTATTGCAGCCCGTTGATCAGGATGATCATCTGTCCAGGCGTCGCATAGACGAGGCAGATGTCGGGCGGATTGAGGCGTCCGCTGGTCAGCGGGCTCACCGCCATCGCCTGATACTGGCCATAAGGCACCACGTCGAGCGCCTCCTGGCGCTTGCGTGCGTCTTCGGCCGTGCCGTGCCAGACACCGACATAATTCTCGCCGGCAAGCCACTTCTCGTCCTGCGGCGCGAGCCCGATCACCGCGCGGCACTGCGCGCCGACCAGATCGTCGCCGGTGATGCCGACGGTCCAGCCGAGCCGCGAGGCCATGCTGACGATCTGGTCCGTGGTGTGAACCGCCGACGGACGGCGGATCTTCGGGATCGCCTCCATCTCCTCGACGCGCGCGAACATCTTGATGCCGATCACCGTGGTCTTCAGCCGCAGCAGGCTGTTCAGGTCGGCCACGATTGCGGCGAGGTCGAACTGTTCCGGCGGTGTCTGCTGTTGCATGGCGAATACTCCCGTGATCGGCGGCTTGGCGCCGCCTGTTGCGTTGATGTTAGAATTGGCCGTCGGAGGCGACAAGTGTCTGCGGCTCAGCGCGCGGCCGGTCCCGGCAGCAAATCATCGGTTCTGCCGGCCAGATGATAGGCCAGAAGCCCGATCCACTCCCGTGCACCGAGATCGGTGCGCGACAGGCCCTCGATCGCAAGTGTCGCAGGACTGAAGACATCGCCGACGCGCCAATCGACCGGATAGGCCTCGACATCGAATCCCGCCTTGCGGAACAGCCCGACCGAGCGCGGCATGTGATAGGCCGAGGTCACGAGCAGCCAGCGCTCGCCCGGCTTGGGATCGACCAGCACCTTGGAGAACTCGGCGTTCTCCACCGTGTTGCGCGAGCGGCGCTCGATGATCAATCGCGATCTGGCAATGCCGAGGCTCTCGAGCATCTCGGCGGCGTAGTCGGCTTCGCGCGCGTCGTTCGAGATCAGGTTCGCGCTGCCGCCGGTGAACACGAGGCGCGCGTTCGGATATCTGCGCGCCAGCGCCGCCGCCGCGATGACGCGATCGGCCGCGCTGCGCACCACCGGCGTGCCGTGCGCAACCGACAGGTCGGCATCGATCGAGCCGCCGAGCACGATGATGCCGTCGGGCGCGCCGCGCGAGGCATCCCACGGCGGAAAACGCTGCTCCAGCGTGGCGAGCAGGACATTGCCGAGCGGCGAGAAGCCGCAGATCGCGAGCAGCAGCAGCGAAGCCACCATCAACCTGCGGCCGAGGCGCGCAAACCGCGTCAGCAGCAGGACGGCGCCGATCACGCCGATACCGATCAGGAAATTGACCGGCAGCAGCATGATGCCGAGCGTCTTGGAGAGTACAAAAAACAAGGGAAGCCTCTGCGAAGTTCTGCTACAGCGTCATACGCTGCCGGCAATGCAATAAAAAGAAGTCACATGACCCATCATCATCTGAGGTCCAGTCCCGAAACCTGCCATTGGGGCTTCTTCGAAGCAAAGCTGAAGCCGGTCCTCACGATCGCAAGCGGCGACGAGGTCACGATCGAGACAGTGAATGGCGGCCCCGAAACGGTGCCCGACCGCGGCAAATTCCATGTCCCGCCAGAACTCGACCAGATCCACTCCAGGTGCGCGCCGTTGCTGCCCGGGCACATCCTGACCGGCCCGGTGGCGGTTGACGGCGCCGAACCCGGTGACGTGCTCGAGGTCGACATCCTCGACGTCCAGCTGCGCCAGGACTGGGGCTGGAATCTGATCAAGCCGCTGTCGGGCACCCTGCCCGACGATTTCCACGAGACCCGCGTCCTCAACATCCCGCTCGATCGCACGCGCATGGTCGGCCGCATGCCATGGGGGCTCGACCTGCCGCTGAAGCCGTTCTTCGGCGTGATGGGCGTCTCGCCGCCGCCGGCCTGGGGCCGCATCTCCTCGCTGATCCCGCGCGCGATGGGCGGCAATCTCGACAACAAGGAGCTCGGCGCCGGAGCCAAATTGTATCTGCCGGTGTTCGTGCCGGGCGCGCTGTTCTCCTGCGGCGACGGCCATGGCGTGCAGGGCGACGGCGAAGTTTGCGTCACAGCGATCGAGACCGCGCTCACCGGCCGCTTCCGCCTGACCCTGCGCAAGGATCTCAAACTCGCCTATCCGCGCGCCGAGACCGCGGACCATTACATGACCATGGCGATGGATCCCGATCTCGACCAATGCGTGGTGCGGGCGCTGCGCGACATGATCGTGCTGCTTGGCGAGAAGCGCAATCTGTCGCGCGAGGACGCCTATACGCTGTGCAGCCTGGCCGCCGACCTGCGCGTGACGCAGACGGTCAACGGCTCCAAGGGCATTCACTGCATGATCGCCAAATCGGTGGTTCACGGCTGACGGCCGGTCGATAGGCCGCACTTGTGTTCCGCAAGCGCGGCTCGATACAATCCCCCTCCCAACGAACAAAATGGACGGGGACGGACATGCTGAAGGACAGGCTTTCGCCGGCCGACGAGGCTGCGCGCGACAAGGAGATGCAGGAAACGCTCGCCGCCTGCCCGCGCATCCTCGATCTCATTGCCCGCGGCCCGCAGGGCGCGCCCGACGCCGAAGCCGCGATCTATCTGCGCTCGCCGCTCGATCCCAACCCGGTCGTGATCTCGAACGATCATCTGATGGGCTGCATCAAGGCCGCCGAAAACTATTTCCGTAACCACGGCATCGGCAAGGACGATGCGGTCGCTGTCCTGCTGCCGGCGTGCCCCGCAACCGTGGTCGCGATCTTCGGCGCCGCCGCCTGCGGCGTCGCCGAGCCGCTCAATCTGCTGTTCACGCGCGAGGCGATTGTCGCCCAGCTCAACGCCATCAAGGCAAAGCTGTTGCTGACGCCGCCGCCGGGCATGCCGGGCGGGCTCTATGAGCGGGTCGAAGGGTTGCAGCGCGAGGTGCCGTCGCTGCGGCAGATCGTGATCGTGCCGCTCGACGGCAGCATTGCGTTCGATGGCGAGGTGCTGCGGCCAGATCCGGCCTGGCGCGACGATTACGGCAAGTCGACGGACATGGGCGAGGCCGACCGCGTCGCCGTGATGCTGCCGACCGGCGGCACCACAGGTCATCCCAAGGTGGCGCGGCTGACCAACCGCGCGATGGTCGCCTCCACCGTGTCCTCGCGCATGGCGCTCGATTTCCATCGCGGCGAGCGTGCGATGATCACGCTGCCGCTATTCCATGTCGGCGGCCTGTTCTGCACCACGGCCAATTGCCTGGCCGCCGGCACGACGATTTTCATCCCCGGCCCGGCAGGCGCACGCGATCCGTCGCTGATCACGCATTTCTGGAAGATCGTCGAGAAATACCGGGTCAACATCTCCGGCAACGTGCCGACCACGCTCGGGGCACTGGCCGACATCCCGGTCGCGGACAGCGACATCTCGACCCTGCGCGTCACCGCTACCGGCGCCTCGATCTGCCCGCCGGAGATCGAACGGCGTTATCTTGCGACCTGGGGCGGCCTCTGCATCCAGCAGCTGTACGGCATGACCGAGCTCGCCGGCGCCATCACCCACGACGTGCACGGCGTCAAGCCGCGCGCCGAGAGCGTCGGCACCCGCAATCCGCTGGTCGAGCTCGCGATCCTTGACGGCGGCAAGCTCCACACCGGGCCGTGGCCTTCGCCGGTCGGTGAGCTCCTGACCAGGGGCCCGCAGGTGTTCGCCGGTTACGTCGACAAGAAGCAGACCGAAGAGGCGTTCCGCGACGGCTGGCTGCGCACCGGCGACATCTGCCGGATCGACGCCGACGGCTTCGTCTACATCCTGGGCCGCGCCAAGGACGTCATCATCCGCGGCGGCCACAACATCGACCCGCGCGCGATCGAGGATGCCGCCTTGGCGTTTCCGGGCGTGGCGCTGGCCGCGGCCGTCGGGCGTCCCGACAGCTATGCCGGCGAAGTGCCGATGCTGTTCGTCTCGGCGCAGCCCGGCGCCAATATCGATCCGAACGCGCTCGCCGCCTTTGTCCAGGAGAACATCCTCGAGCCACCGGCGCGGCCGCGCGTTGTGTCGGTGATTCCGGAGATGCCGGTCACGCCGGTCGGCAAGATCTTCAAGCCGAAGCTGCGTGAGATCGCCGCTGGCGAGGCCGCGCGCGAGCTGCTGGCAAGAGAAGGCCTGTCCGGCGAGGTCAGTGTCGAGGCGATGACCGACCCGTCCCGCGGGCTGTACCTGAGTGTGAGCGCGCCGGCCGGCAAGGCCGAAACCGCTGCGCGGCTTCTGAAGACGTTCCCAGTCAAGGTCGAGTTACGATCCTAACACGCTCATTTGTCTAGCCAATCTGACGGCAGCGCCGCGCCGGAACCAGCTTCCGGCGCAAGCGGGCGTGTGCGTCCGGTTTCGCAGCTCATGGCTTGACGAACAGCCACATTCCTAAATAGACTCTAAATAGATACTTTTCAGTACAGGCGTTCAGGGTTAAGCGTTTCCTCATGGCTACGGAAAAGGCCGAAACCGACCGCGTCCCGGTCACGCTGGCGCTCTCGACCATTGGTTACCTCGAGAAGCTGGTGAGACAGGGCACCCACGGCACGAGCGTCCCGGGCGTCGCACGGACATTGATCGAGGAAGGCATTCGGCTCGCCATCAAGGACGGGTTGCTTGCAATCCGCGACAACGGCCGCACGCCCTGAACACACGCGCGCGTCGGCGCGGCGGTTCAACACAGAACGTGGGACCGTCAGATGATCACCATCGAACCGACCTGGACGCCGGAGCGCGTCGACCAACTCAAGATCTACTTTGAAGCCGGCCTCTCCTGCCGCGACATCGCCGTGAATATCGGCGTCAGCCGCAACGCGGTGATCGGCAAGCTGTCGCGGCTGAACCTGACACGCACGACACCGGACGAACGCCGGGCCCGGCGCAAGAAATCCGTGGCGCACGCCGCGCAACGGGCAACCGCGAAGCAGCAGCTCCGGTTGCTTCACGCCGTCTATGAGCAGCCCACCGACGATGCGCCGATCGTCAGCGCCAACAACTGCTCGCTGTTCGAGCTGAGCGAGCAGCGCTGCCGCTGGCCGATCAACACGCCGGGCGCCGATGATTTCTGCTTCTGCGGCAACACGCCGCTCGGCGGCATGCCCTATTGCTCCGGGCATTACCGCCTCGCCTATCAGGCGGGATCGCGCCAGCGCGCAATGCGCGGGTAGTTCGATCGCAAGACGGAAGCGCTTATCCCGTCATCCCCGCGCAAAGGCTTTGCCTTTGCGCGGGGATGGGTCTTCTGTAATCACCCGACCTTCCAGCCGGTCGCCGCGACGAGGTCCTGATAAAACTCCGGCGTATAGGCCTGCTCCGGCGTCTTGCGCACGCGCTCGTCGAGCAGATGCGCATCGTCGCCCACCAGGATGCGCCAGCGGTCGGCCTTCACGCCATCGAGGATGATCTTGGCGGCGGCGGCCGCCGTGGTCGGTGCCTCGTCGTGGAAGATACGGGCACGGTCGAGCGCGAGCTGCTGGATGTCGGCATCCGACATCTTGGCGACGTCGATGCCCTGCCCTTGCAGACGTTGCCGGACCTGCTTGAGCTCGTCGG
Organism: Bradyrhizobium sp. CCBAU 53421; assembly: GCF_015291625.1. Classification (NCBI taxonomy): domain Bacteria; kingdom Pseudomonadati; phylum Pseudomonadota; class Alphaproteobacteria; order Hyphomicrobiales; family Nitrobacteraceae; genus Bradyrhizobium; species Bradyrhizobium sp. CCBAU 53421. Next base: position 4,712,197 of record NZ_CP030047.1, on the reverse strand, counting down.
GATTGAGCTGGTCGGCGCCATTCTGCACCTTGCGCGAGTTCGATACGATCGAGGTGCCGATGTGGCCGGGCATCACCACCGAGCATTTCACATGCGGTGCGTTGAGCCGGAGATCGTTGATCATCGCCTCGGTGAACCCCTTCACCGCGAACTTCGCTGCGCTGTAAGCCGTGTGCGATACGCCCAGGCCGACCGAGGCCCAGAAGCCGTTGACGCTCGAGGTGTTGACGATGTGCGCCTCGTCGGCCTTCACCAGCAGCGGCAGGAAGGTGCGGACGCCGAGATAGACGCCGCCCCAGCAGATGTTGAAAGTGCGTTCCCACTGCTCGCGCGTGTTGGTGAACAGGCTGCCGCCACCGCCGATGCCGGCGTTGTTGAACAGCAGATGGATCTTGTCGGTCGCCTGCTGCTCGATCAGCTCATCGCGAAAACGCTTGTAATGATCCTCGATCGAGACGTCGGCGACGTGGGTGGTGATGCGCAGTCCCTGCGGCAGCTTCTCGACCTCGCAGAGCCGCTTGGTCTCGGCCATCGCTTCGGCCGAGACGTCGCACATCGCGACATTGCATCCTTCAGCCACGAGCTGCCGCGCCAGCTCACGCCCCATGCCCGTGCCGCCACCCGTGATGACGGCAATCTTTCCGGCAAAATCCTTCATGTGAGATCCGTTCCTTCCTTGCTTCTTCTTGCCCTGCTTTTTCTTGGTTTCGGCCGCAACGCGGATCGCACTCCCGGCCGCTTGGCCGCGGCACTCTACATCAGCGAATTGTCGCGCAGCAACGGCACGCGCCTATTACACGCAAGTGCGCCGCTAGCAGCGGATTGCGGCCATCGGCGTAACGAAATCATTCCGCGTTGCGAACAATCCGGTATCGACGAGCGGAGACGATCACCGTACGGATCCTGAACAGATTGGTCGCGACCGCACTGATGACGATCGCGGCCAGCATTTCCGCTGCCGCCGAGGTCACACCACCGAACCCGCGCGACGGCGCCTGCGCCGACGGCTCATGCTGTTCAGATCCGACAAGCGCGAAAGCAGCTTGGCACCACGCGGCATCGTCGCAGCGCCTTCGCGCATTGCCGAGATGATGTCGGGGCAAACGCCAACATCCTTCTGCGAACTTCGTGAGCGCCACTGCTGAGCGTGGGACTACTTCGAACTACTCGGCTGTCTCGATCCGCACGGGCGCGCGCCGCCGCAGAACGCCGCTGGCAACGCTCAAGACAAACTTGAGCAGGCCGCGCCAGGAAAAGTCGATGACAACCTCATGGTGCCGCAATCCCTTGCCGCCCTTCACCAGCCCGAGATCCCGGATCAGGCAGTAATGGCCGCTGCTCATCCGAGCCAGGCGGCTGTTCTTGAAGCGTCCCATGAATGACGAGAATGCACTGCGGATCGATTCCGTCAAATCTTGACGGCGTCGAATCGACAAGACGGCGTGAGCTTGCCTTGCGGAAAGCAACTCGTGATGGCCGCGGCCGTCACGATCTCCCGCTGGCTTGAGCCTTGAATCAAAAACCTCCGGCAGGGCATTGCCGGACGTTTGGGAGGCTTAGCATGGCGCTAAGAGCCACATTCAATGTGTTGGCCACGCCGTATATAGTTTAGTAGATCAGCTAAGTAAATAAGTTTGCGGCCGATGAATCGCATGGCTCGTCTTCGTTGTTCGCGTGGACAGAAATGACGCAGCCAGCCTTCCGCTGCCGATTTCAGCTCAAAAGAAAACCCCGGCAGTTGCCTGCCGGGGTTCTGTAGGATCGTGATCAGATCAACCGGTATTACCAGTTGCGCTGAGCGCGGAAGAGCATCTGGACAGTGTCCTGATCCTTCAGCTCGTAGGTCGCGGTCGGCTTGCCGATACCAGCCGACGAAGTGGTGATCGTGCCGGCATACTTCTGATCGAGATGGACGTAGGTCACGTCGGCCGAGAAGGTCAGGTTCTTGACCGGGGTCCAACGGGTGATCACGCCGATCTGACCGATGTTGTAGTCGGGGTTGCAGCTGGTCACGCCGGCGCCGCCACCGAAGGCGGTACGGAACGTGCCACCGACGCCGCCAACGCCGCAGATGAGCGACTTAGCCGTGTCGTTGTACATGACCGCAGCGAAGGCACCGTACAAGCTGGTGTTCCAGTAGGGATCCCAGTTGTGGGTGTACGCGCCGCGGAAGCCCCAGGTCTTGATGGTCTGCTGCTGACCGTTCAGACCGAACACCGTGTCGGGTGCCGTGCCGAAGCCAACGCTCTGATAGACGCCGGGCAGGTTCGAGCCGCCGTAGATGGCGATCGAGCTGAGGCCGCTGGCCAGTTCCTGGATGTTGTAACGGGTCGCACCGTCGGTGTAGACGCCCTGGATGTTGATGGTGTCGCCGGGTCCGGTCGGGATGTTCTTGATCGACAGGGCCAGTGCACCAGCCCAACCCCACTTGTCGTCGGGATGACCGGTCAACTCGGTGCCACCGTAGTAGGCAGCGTGGTTGTCATGCGCCGCGACCGACGCCTGGAAGATACCCCAAGCCTGATCGACCTTGAGCGAAGCGACGAAGTCCGGCGCGATCGTGCCGGCGTAGTCGCTGGAGCCGTAAGCGCCGCCGACGGCGAGGTTGTTCACGCCAGCCTGCATGTAGGCAACCTGGTCCTGCGCCGACAGAGCCAGCGACACGCCGTTGCCGAACTGCGCGGTGTAGGTGAACTGGTTGATGCCGTTGGTGGTGTTCACGCCGCCGACGAGAGCGTCGTAGTTGTTGCCCGGATAGCCGTTCCAGGGAGCAGCGAACTGCGAAACCGCCTTACCCATGGTGAAACCGGCGAACTGGATGAAGGCGTAGTAGACGCCGACCGTGCCGGCCGCCACGTTGCCTGAACCAGCGTTGTTCGGCGCAGCAGACGAACCGATCGCCGAGTAGACGGACGAGCCGTTGCCCTGGCCGGTGTAGGTGTCCGAGGTCCAGGTGAACACCGCATCGAAGTAGGTGCGGACCACGCCGTACTCGGTCGCGGTGCGGGTGTCGATGTTGAAGTCTTCACGCGAACGCCAGGTGTAGCCGTTGGTGAAACGGTTGTTGGCGCCGCTGGCACCGTTGGTGTTCGGGCCGTAGACGCTGTTGCCGTTGACGACAACGTCAGCACGAACGTAGCCGCCCAGCTTGATGCATGTGTCGGTGCCGGGGATGTAATAGAAGCCCGGACCATAGAGGGAGCAAACCTTCACGTATTCGACCGCTTTGGCCTTAACGGGAAGATCGGCCGCCTGTGCCCCGCCGACCGCGACCAGCGCGGCGGCCGAGCCCAGAATAAGGCTCTTCGCCAATTTCATATCAAACCTCCAAGTTGCTCATATGCGTAGAGTCCGGGTCGCGAGCGCCCCGTGATCCTCCCGCATTGTCCAAGACCGTTTTCCCCAAACCTCGCACCCTCAGATCAATCTGTGGTGTGCGACGGACTTGAACGATCACCGCAACGGGACGATCGAGATTCCCCTACCGCCGGGTTCAATATGCATTGGCAAGTTCGCCGATCAAAATAGTTTATAAAGTCAGGAATGCGAATGCGGCCACACTGTGTCCCGCCAGCAACGCTCGCCTTAAGCCACTTACCTGTATGGGCAAATTTGTCGCACCCCAAATAGCCCAATCGTCACACACGCATCATAATTGCTTTACGTTCACTTGCCTTCCTGAGCGACTTACTAGAAAAAACGTCCCGCCGGCGCGGGAAAACAAGAAATAAATCAGCACAAAGCTGAGTCGGCACCTAGGGAAGGGGAAGCTGTGTCAGTGACCAGGAAGGATCAGGCGCGCCAGCGCGCCATCGAGCATCTCGACATTATCAAGCGCTTTACGCTCGAGATCTCGTCCATCAATTCGCATCTCGAACGGGTCCGCCAGCTCTGGGGCAAGGCGCTTGGCGTCAGCGGTCCGCAATGGATGATCCTGATCGCGATCTCGGATCTCGACAAGGATGACGGCGTGCCGATCAACGTGGTGTCGAAGCTGCTGCACGTCGATCCGTCGTTCGTGACCACGCAGTCCAAGCTGCTCGAACAGAAGGAGCTGCTGCGCCGCGCGCCCTCCCCGGCCGATGCGCGTGTGGTGCGGCTGTCGCTGACCGACAAGACCCGCAAGCATCTGGCTGGCCTCGCCGACCAGCACAAGGCGTTCAAGAAGACCGTGTTCGAGGAATTCAGCGAGCCTGAACTGGCCGAGTTCACCGCCAAGCTCGCGATGCTCAATAACCGTCTGGAAAAGGCGTGTCTGATTGCCGCGATGGATTTCGAGACCTGACGACGGCCGCATCGGGTCCCAGACCGGGCCCGATTGCCTTCAAGAATCGCATGCTTTGAAAAATGGTCGGAGCGAGAGGATTTGAACCTCCGACCCCTAGTCTCCCAGACTAGTGCGCTAACCGGGCTGCGCCACGCTCCGATGCCGTTCCATTAGCTGCGATCCGGCGTTCGCGCAAGGCGGCGCGGGCCCTTAAACGGAGCAATCCGGGGGCTCGGTTCCCATGCCAGCTTCCTTGGCTCAGCCGTCCTTCATCGCCGCGTCGATCAGCTGCCGGCAGGCGACCAGCTCCTGCAGCGCGCGTTCGAGCCGCTCCCGATCCGCTGGCGGAACGGACGCGCGCACCGGCGGCGCGGCGGACGCTTTTCCCGGGTGGGCGTGCGCCTTCTTGTAGGTCGACAGGATCGGGTCCTCGTCGGGATCGACGAATCGGTAGTCGATGCCCTGCTCGTCGCCATCGCCCTCCTCGCCGTCGAAATCGAGGCCGTCATTGCTCTCGAGGTCGTCGGGTTCGGCCATGCTGTTGCCGACCGCCTCCTCGACCGCGCCGAACGAAACGGCGGCGGTCTGGTCGGCGATGCCCTGCACCGACTTGATGCCGTGCTCCTTCAGGATCCGCTGCACGCCGCGGATGGTGTAGCCCTCGCCGTAGAGCAGCCGGCGGATGCCCTTGAGCAGGTCGACGTCGTCGGGGCGGTAATAGCGGCGTCCGCCGCTGCGCTTCATCGGCTTGATCTGCGCGAAGCGCGTTTCCCAGAACCTCAGCACATGCTGGGGAATATCGAGCTCGTCTGCGACTTCGCTGATGGTACGGAACGCATCCGGCGCCTTGTCCAAATGCCCGCTCCTCTGGCTTCAATGCCTAGAGCCTTTCCGCTCCGATTGAATCGGAACGGGAGCTCTAGCTTTGGCGCGCTTTCTTCACGCGAACCGGGTATCCACTTCGCTTGAAAACGCTCTAGTCGGCCTTGCTGCCGTCGCCATTGGTGACGACGTGGCCATTGATCCGCTGCTTCAGGATCGCCGACGGCTTGAACACCATCACACGCCGCGGCGAGATCGGCACCTCGGTGCCGGTCTTCGGATTGCGGCCGATACGCTGGCCCTTCTTGCGCACCATGAAGGAGCCGAACGAGGACAGCTTCACCGTCTCGCCCTTTTCCAGGCAATCGGTGATCTCCTTCAGCACCAACTCGACAAACGCCGACGATTCCGTGCGCGACAGACCTACCTTTTGGTAGACCGCCTCGCACAAATCGACGCGCGTCACTGTTTTTCCGGTTCCCGTGGTCATCGCCTGCCCCGCACTCTCGGCGAACAATTTCTTGACTGAAATTAAAAGCTTAGCGCGCAATGGTCAACAGCGACCAGCATCCGGCCGCCGGAAAGATGCCAGCAACCTGCCGATACTCTTTGACGATGCGCTACCAGCGCACGAGCGCCGAACCCCAGGTGAAGCCGCCGCCCATCGCCTCGAACAGCACCAGATCGCCCTTCTTGACGCGTCCATCCTTCACGGCGACCGACAGCGCGAGCGGAATCGAGGCCGCCGAGGTGTTGCCGTGCTTGTCGACCGTCAAGACCACCTTCTGCGGCGCAATATGGAGCTTATGGGCCGACGCATCGATGATTCGCTTGTTGGCCTGATGCGGAATGAACCAGGTGATGTCGTCGGCAGTAAAGCCGGTGGCGTTGAAGGCATCGACGATCACGTCGGTAATCATGCCGACCGCGTGCTTGAACACCTCGCGGCCCTCCATCCGGAGGTAGCCAACCGTCTTGGTCGAGCCCGGACCGCCATCGACGAACAGCTTCGACTTGTGCCGTCCATCCGAGCGCAGATGCGTCGTCAGCACGCCGGGATCGTCCGTCGTGCCGGAATGCTGCTGCGCTTCCAGCACCACCGCGCCGGCGCCATCACCGAACAGCACGCAGGTGCCGCGGTCGTTCCAGTCGAGGATGCGCGAAAAGGTCTCGGCCCCGATCACCAGCGCCCGCTTGTGGTGGCCGGCGCGCAGGAAATTGTCGGCCGTGGCCAGGGCAAAAACGAAACCGGAGCACACCGCCTGCAGATCGAACGCGACGCCGTGATTGATGCCGAGCGCGTGCTGGACTGCGACCGCCGTCGCCGGAAAGGTATTGTCGGGCGTCGAGGTCGCCAGCACGATCAGGTCGATCGACTGGGCGTCGATCTTGGCATCGGCAAGCGCGGCACGCGCGGCGTTGATGGCCAGATGCGAGGTGAACTCGTCATCGGCGGCGATGTGGCGCTCGCTGATGCCGGTCCGCTGCACGATCCAGTCGTCCGACGTATCGATTCGCTGAGCCAGTTCGGCATTGGTCAAAACCCGCTCCGGCAAATATGAGCCGCAGCCGAGCACTACCGAACGTATCGCAGTCACGAGACAGCCTCCTGCGCGGTCTGCGCCTTTACCAGGGCGCCGCCGTCGCGGTTGAGCATCTGATTGATCTTGGTGAGGAGATCGTAGTGGGCCATCTCATAGCCAACATCCACCGCATAGGCAAAGCCTTCCGCGTTGATGCCGCCATGGCTCTTGACCACCACGCCGTTCAGGCCGAGCAGCAGCCCGCCATTCGACTTGTTCGGATCGAGCTTGTCGCGCAGCTTCTGGAACGCACCGCGGGCAAACAGGTAGCCGATCCGCGCCAGCCAGCTCGACGACATCGCCTCGCGCAGCAGCGTGAACATCTGGCGCGCGGTTCCCTCGGCGGCCTTGAGCGCGATATTGCCGCTGAACCCTTCCGACACGATGACGTCGGCGAGCCCCTTGCCGATCGCATCGCCCTCGACGAAGCCGATATAGTCGAACTGGCTCGAGTTCATCGCACGCAGCATCTCGGCCGCCTCGCGGATTTCGCCGTGGCCCTTGATCTCCTCGGACCCGATGTTAAGCAGGCCGACGGTCGGCCGTTCCAGATTGAACAGCACGCTCGCCATCGCGCTGCCCATCACCGCCAGCGTCGCCAGATGGCGGGCATCGCCGCCGATCGAGGCTCCGAGATCGAGCACGACCGAATCGCCGCGCAGCGTCGGCCACACCGCGGCGAGCGCCGGGCGGTCGACGCCGGGCAGCGTCCGCAGATTGAGCCCGCCCATCGCCATCAGCGCACCGGTATTGCCGGCGGAGACCGCGACATCGGCCTCGCCATGCTTCACCGCGTCGATCGCCAGCCACATCGAGGACGCCCGGCGGGTCCGCCGCAGCGCCTGGCTCGGCTTCTCGTCATTTTTCACGGCGACGTCGGTATGGATCACCTTCGATACCGCCTTCAGCGCAGGATGTTTCGCGAGCTCCGGCTCGATCTGGGCCTGGTCCCCGACCAGCAGGAATTCGCTGTCGGGATGACGGCTCAACGAGATTGCGGCGCCGGGAATGACGACGGAAGCGCCGACGTCGCCCCCCATGGCGTCAAGCGCTATTCGAACCTTATGAGGCATGAACGTCCCGGAAGCCTGCTCTCCCGCAGCCCTTCAGACGAAGACCGCGAGCTTGAAGTCACCGCCGTCAACGGCGTCCGGCGAAACACCAACTCGGGTCCCGGCCGGGCCGCGACAATAGCGTGTCCGCGGTCCGACACAACCTCTTGACCACAAAGGATGGGGTCGCCGAACCGTCACGCAACAGTCTCAGATATATCAGAAATACATTGTATTTCAATGCATTGCGACGGTCATTTGAAGTAGCGGCGAACACCCCTCGCGCGGACCTGCAGGCAAGCCATCCCCTCAAATGTTGGGGCTGGCTGCGCTCAACTGCCCTTAGCCGCCCTTAGCCGCCCTTGGGCTTCTTGCCGTCGCCGTTGTCCTTCAGCGCTTTCAGCGCCGCAAAGGGATGATTTTCCGGATCAGGCGCTTCGACCTCTTGTTCAAAGACCGCATCCGCCTTGCGCGGATATGGGTCTATGCCGAGAAACAGCGCATCGGTGGCAAGCCGGCCGATATCGATGAAGCCGCCAGTGATCGGCTCCGGCGGGTCCGGGGTCTCCTCGTCGCTTTCCTCGGCGTCGTCGACGAGGTCGGCCATCTCCGGAATCTGCTCGGGCGGTGCGAACACCACGTCGATCGGCTCGTCGATCCCGTTCTCGATCGGATCGAGCGTCACCACGCAGGTCTGACCGATGCGGGCCTGAACCCGGCCGGTGACGTGGTAGCTGCCGTCGCTCTTGGGCTGCAGGTCGAACGCGGCATGCGCGGAGATGACTTCGCGCAATTCCGCGACCGCGGCCATCGCCTTGCGGGTCGCCTCGTCGGCTGTGATCTCGCGATGCAGGCCGGTCTCGGGAATCTGCGCCACATTGACCAGAACCCGCCAGGGATCGCGGTCGCGCGTTGCATCTGTTCGCCCAGTGGTGCTGCCGCTCATGCCGTCGTCCTCGCTGCCTGCGGCGCCGGGAAGCGCCACGCCCCCTTCATCAGCGCCGCGAGGTCGGTACGCGCCAGCTCGGCGATCGCCTCGCGGGCATAGGCGGCAAGTTCGCGGGCCTTGTCGATGTTCTGACCATTGAGGATGTTCTTGCAGAACGACTGGGCCAAGGCCTCCTCGCTATCGGTGAGCGCCAGATCATAGGCCGCGGTGCGGCCGTAGAAGGCCTCGCCGAACGCCTGCATGCGCTTCGGCACCGTGAGGTCGCCGACGCCCATTTCCCGGAGATTGTCGTCCATATCGATGCAGAAATGATCGAACAGGGCCTGCGACAGCTCCACCCCGCCCTCGACGGATTTCAACCGCCGCAGCACCAGCCACAGATGCATCAGAAGCAGGTCAAAACGGCCGTTAACCGTGTCCGGAACGCCCAAGTCACGGTAAAATAACGGTTCTCGCGCCTGCGTCACGATCATGCCATAGATGGTCTCAATGGTGCTGCGCGCGGGCACCCGGGGTCTTCTGAAGTGATTGAACGGCCAAAGCATAGCGGGTTCCGGCTGCCGGTCCCCCAAAGGACGCCTGTTGAGGGCTCATCCATTGGAGCTCGGCATGATTGCAATCCATTGAGCTGCCCGGTACGTCAATGCTCCGGCCGATGCAAGGGGACGGATCAGTTCCGCCGATGAACCACACTCTTCCCAGACAGTCTCGCGCGGCTCCCGCGCGCGGGTTCTTCACGCGCTTCCGCGCCCTCGCGGTCGTTGGCCTGTTCTGCGCGGCCGCGCTCGGCGGCTGCGCCGGCGAGCAATTCCAGAAGGGCTACATCCTGCCCGACGGCGCGCTCGAGCAGATTCCGATCGGCGCGAGCCAGGATCAGGTGCTGATCGTGCTCGGCACGCCCTCGACGGTCGCAACGCTGGACGGCGAGGTGTTCTATTACATCTCGCAGCGGACCTCGCGGCCGGTCGCGTTCATGAACCAGCGCGTAGTCGACCAGCGCGTCATCGCGGTCTATTTCGACAAGAACCGCCAGGTGCGCCGGCTCGCCAATTACGGCCTGAAGGACGGCAAGATCTTCGACTTCGTCAGCCGCTCCACGCCGACGTCGGGCCAGGAAATGTCCTACCTGACACCGCTCTTCAAGCTGCTGAGCTTCAACTAGAGCTTAAGCACTGCGCCAGTTTGTCGCTTGTCTCACGGGCAAGCGGTCCCCTACGCTTGCTCCAAACAAGAAGCCTGAGCAGGGGGTAAGCGCGTGAGAGCGAACAGATTTTCCCGTCGTACGGTATTGTCGGGCACGGCCGCGTTGGCGGCCGCGTCGATCCTGCCGCGTGCCAGCCTCGGCGCCGGCGACTGGCGGCCGACCGAAACAGTTCGGATCATCGTGCCCGCCGCGGCCGGCGGCTCGACCGACGTGATGGGCCGGTTGCTCGCGGCGCATCTGCAGCCGCTCTGGGGCCAATCGGTCGTGGTGGAGAATCGCTCCGGCGCCGGCGGCACCATCGGCACATCGGAGGTCGCCCGCAGCAAGGGCGACGGCCACACCATCCTGATCGGCAATCCCGGCCCGAACGCGATCGCCTTCAGCATCTTCCGCAACCTGACCTACAAGGCCGACCAGTTGCAGGCGGTCTCCAACATGATCAGGATCCCGAACATCGTCTCGGCGCATCCGTCGACCGGCATCAAGTCGATCCCCGAACTGATCGCCTATCTGAAGAAGAACCCCGACAAGCTCACCTACGGCTCGTCCGGCACCGGGCAGAGCCCTCACCTCACCGGCGCCTGGTTCCTGCAACTCACTGGGCTGAAGATGACGCATGTGCCGTTCCGCGGCGCGGGCCCCGCGCTGCAGGCCGGGCTCGCCGGCGACATCCAGATCCTGTTCGACAATCTCTATCCGTCGCTGCCGCAGGTGCTGGACGGCAAGCTGAACGGGCTCTGCGTCACCACCACCGAACGCAGCGAGTCCGCGCCCAATCTGCCGGTGATGCGCGAAGGTGCGCCGGAGCTCGCCAAGTTCGACGTTGCGTCCTGGTTCGGCGTGTTCCTGCCGAAGACCGCGCCGGCGCCCGTCGTCGACGAGCTGAACCGCCAGATCAAGGCGATGCTGGAACGCGCCGACGTCAAGAAGAACATCGCCGGCATGGGCGCGCGCGCCGACTACGGCACGCCGCAGCAGTTCTCCGATTTCGTCGACGCCGAGACGAAGAAGTTCGCGGCGATCATCGAGAAGGAAGGATTGCAGATGGAGGTCAAGTAACGGCCTCCATCGCGATGAGCACTACGAAGACTTGTTGATCTTCTTGAGCTTGGCGTCGGTTGCCTCGATCGACATCGCCAGTTCCATGATCGCCTGCGACAGCAGCTCGATCGCCTCCTTCTGATCCTGCGACTTCGAGGCGCGGAGCGCGTAGTTCCGGGCGGATGAGAGCGACATCGATTGATCTCCGTATTGTTCGCGTCTGGTTCAAAAATAAAACCCCGCGGCTTTCACCGCGGGGCTTCGTTTCAGTTGTGTCCGCCGTTCAGTGCGCCAAAATCGCCAGCAGCAGCAGCGCCACGATGTTGGTGATCTTGATCATCGGGTTGACCGCCGGGCCCGCCGTATCCTTGTAGGGATCGCCGACAGTGTCGCCGGTCACCGCGGACTTGTGGGCGTCAGAGCCCTTGCCGCCGTAGTGGCCGTCCTCGATGTACTTCTTGGCGTTGTCCCACGCGCCGCCGCCCGAGGTCATCGAGATCGCGACGAACAGGCCGGTGACGATGACGCCGAGCAGCATGGCGCCGACCGCGGAGAACGCGGCCGACTTGCCGGCCGCGCCACCGCCCGCGATCGCATAGATCAGAAAGTAGACGACGATCGGCGACAGCACCGGAAGCAGCGAGGGGATGATCATCTCCTTGATCGCGGCCCGGGTCAGCAGGTCGACCGCTTTGCCGTAGTCCGGCTTGTCGGTACCCTGCATGATGCCGGGCTTCTCGCGGAACTGACGGCGCACCTCCTCGACGATCGCACCTGCTGCGCGACCGACGGCAGTCATGCCCATCGCGCCGAACAGATACGGCAGCAGGCCGCCGAACAGCAGGCCAACCACGACGTATGGGTTGTTCAGGGAGAAGTCCGGGTTGACGCCCTTGAAATAGGCGTGGGCACCAGAGTCGCTGATGAAGAATTTGAGGTCCTGATTATAGGCCGCAAACAGCACCAGCGCGCCGAGACCGGCAGAGCCGATCGCGTAGCCCTTGGTCACCGCCTTGGTGGTGTTGCCGACCGCGTCGAGCGCGTCGGTGGACTTGCGCACCTCCTTGGGCAAGCCCGCCATCTCGGCGATGCCGCCCGCGTTGTCGGTGACCGGGCCGAACGCGTCGAGCGCCACGATCATGCCGGCCAGCGCCAGCATGGTGGCGGTCGCGATCGCGATGCCGAACAGGCCGGCCAGGCTGTAGGTGACCAGGATGCCGGCGATGATCACGAGCGCGGGCAGCGCGGTCGCCTCCATCGAGACCGCGAGGCCCTGGATCACGTTGGTGCCGTGACCGGTGACCGAGGCGGAGGCGATCGACTTCACCGGGCGATAGTCGGTGCCGGTGTAGTACTCGGTGATCCAGATGATCAGGCCGGTGACGACCAGACCAACCACGCCGCACCAGAACAGCGACATGCCGGTGTAGTCGACGCCGTCGAGCTTGCCGAAGCCGATCAGCCAGTTGATGACCAGCGCGACGCCGACCAGCGACAGCACGCCGGTGGCGATCAGGCCCTTGTAGAGGGCGCCCATGATCGACTGGCTGGCACCGAGCTTGACGAAGAAGGTGCCGATGATCGAGGTGATGATGCAGATGCCGCCGATCGCGAGCGGCAGCGTCATCATGTTCACCAGGATCGGGGTCTTGGCGAAGAAGATCGCGGCGAGCACCATGGTGGCGACCGCGGTCACCGCATAGGTCTCGAACAGGTCCGCCGCCATGCCTGCGCAGTCGCCGACATTGTCGCCGACGTTGTCGGCGATGGTGGCCGGGTTGCGCGGATCGTCCTCCGGGATACCGGCCTCGACCTTGCCGACGAGGTCGCCGCCGACATCAGCACCCTTGGTGAAGATGCCGCCGCCGAGACGGGCGAAGATCGAGATCAGCGAGGCGCCGAAGCCGAGCGCCACCATAGCGTCGACCACGGTGCGGCTACCCGCTTCCAGACCCATGAACTTGACCAGGATCATGAAGTAGATGGTGACGCCGAGCAGCGCGAGACCGGCGACCAGCATGCCGGTGATCGCGCCCGCCTTGAAGGCGAGCTCGAGGCCGCCGGCAAGCGAGGTGGTCGCTGCCTGCGCGGTGCGGACGTTGGCGCGGACAGAGACGTTCATGCCGATGAAGCCGGCCGCCCCCGACAGAATCGCGCCGATCGCAAAGCCGATCGCCACCGGCAGGCCCAGGAAGTAGGCCAGCACCACGAAGATCACGATACCAACCATGCCGATCGTCGTGTACTGCCGCCGCAGATAGGCCTGTGCGCCCTCGCGCACCGCGGCCGCGATTTCCTGCATGCGGGCATTGCCCGCATCCGCGTTCAGGACCGACTGGGTCGCCCAGATCGCGTAGACGATGGAAAGCGCCCCGCAGAGCACAATCAACCATAGAGCTGTCATTGAATGTTGCCTCAGATCCTTGATGTAACCCCCGCGCCTTCTTGTGCCGCTAGGGGGCGGCAGGCGCTTATTTTGCGAGGACAACCCTCCCCAAAAACGGATTGCCCCAAATCGGGCGCGACCTTGCCAAAATCGTTACCGCTGTGCAACGCCACCTACGGCCGAAAACGCCGATATCGGCAGCTATTTAGAAGGAAAATCGGCGCCATCAGGCGGGGGAATTCTAGAAATGGCTGTAGGACAACCGCTTCAGTGCCAGTTCCCTGCCCTGCCCGTCGAGGAAGCTCGGCGGTGACGAACCTGCAATGAGGCCGCCGATGGCGGTCACGGCGACCTTGGCCTGCCGTGCCTCTCGCAGAAAGGCGTCCGCGCGATCGCCCGGGACCGCGCACAAGAGCTCATAGTCATCGCCGCCGGCGATCAGGGTTTCGATACCGATCGCCTTGCGCGCGATCAGCCCCGTGGCAACGGGAGACAACGGGATGCTCGGCGCGTTGATCACGGCCGTCACACCGCTTGCTGCACAAAGCTTGGCCAGATCGCCGGCGAGACCATCGGACACGTCCATCGCCGCGCTCGCGTAGCTGCGGACGGCGTTGGCAAGTGCGTTGCGCGGTTGCGGAACACGGTAGCGAGCGGCAAGAAAATCCCGACCGGCGGCATCGCCCGCCAGCGCCGCCGCGACTGGACCGCCCCGGAGCACATCGAGGCCGAGCGCGGCATCCCCGATCGTACCGGTCACGAACACGCGGTCGCCGGCCTGTGCTCCCGCGCGGTGCACCATCTTGCCCTGAGGCAGTCGCCCGAACGCGGTGATCGAGATCATCAGCGGCCCCGGCGTCGAGACCGTGTCGCCGCCAAGCAACGGGCAGCCGTAATGACTGGCGTCCTCACCGAGCGCCGCGGCAAACGGCTTGAGCCATGTCTCCTCGGCGTGGCGCAGCGCCAGCGTCAGCACGAAGCCGGCCGGAACCGCCCCCTTGGCAGCGATGTCGGACAGGTTCACCCGCAGCGCCTTGCGCGCCAGCGTGCCGGGCGGATCGTCGGGGAGGAAGTGCACGCCCTCGACGATGGCATCCGTGGTGACCACGATGTCCTCGCCGGCCGCCCTCAGCGCGGCAGCGTCGTCGTCGAGCCCGAACGCGCCGGGGTCGGTCGCAAGCGGCTTGAAATAACGCGCGATCAGAGAGTCTTCGCCGGAGGGATTGCCGTGACGCTCTGTCATGTCGCGCGCCTTCCCCTCAGCTGTCATCGCCCGGCTTGACCGGGCGATCCAGTACGCCGCAGCAGCTGTTGTTGCCAATAACCGCCGCGGCGTACTGGATCACCCGCATGCGCGGGTGATGACGGCGGGATGTGTGGTTCAACTCCGCACAAACTCGTCGCCGCGGAACTGGCGTGCGATCTGGTCGAGCACCGCGTTGACCATACCGGTCTCGTCCTTCTCGACAAAGGCATGTGCGACGTCGACATATTCGGAAACCACCACGCGGCCCGGTACATCCCTGCGATGCTCGAGCTCGTAGGATCCTGCCCGCAGCACCGCGCGCAGGATCGCGTCGATCCGCTTCAGCGGCCAGCCCTTCGACAGTGCCTCGTCGATCAAGGGATCGAGCTTGGCCTGGTCGCGCACCACGCCGGAGACGACATCGCGGAAGAACGCGGCTTCCGCCGGCAGGTACTTCTCGCCCTCGACCTCGTTGCCGAGCCAGTGGCTCTCGAATTCGGCGAAGATGTCGTTGATGCCTGCGCCGCCAATGTCCATCTGGTACAGCGCCTGCACGGCAGCGAGACGCGCCGCGCCGCGCCGGTTGGCCTTCCTGTCGGGGGCTTTCGCGGGCTTCTTGCTGTCAGCCATGGTCAGGCCTTTGCCAGACGGCGTTTGATCCGCAGCATCGCGATCGCCGCGCGCGCGGCGTCGCCGCCCTTGTTCAGCTCGCTGGCGCGCGCCCGCGCCCAGGCCTGCGCCTCGGTGTTGACGGTGAGGATGCCGTTGCCGAGCGGGAATTTCCGGCTCACGGCCAGATCCATGAGGCCGCGCGAAGACTCCTGCGAGACGATCTCGAAATGAATGGTGTCGCCGCGCACCACGCAGCCGAGCGCGATCGCCGCATCATAGGGCTTGCCGTTCGCTTCAGCGGCATCGATCGCGATCGCGATCGCGGCCGGAATCTCCAGCGCGCCCGGCACCGTGATCACATCGTGGCTGGCGCCGGCCGTCTTCAGCTCGGCGAGCGCGCCTTCCAGCAGCGCATCCTGGATGTCGTCATAAAACCGGGCCTCGACGATCAGAACGCGAGCGCCTGTGATGTCGGTCTGGTCCTTCAGGGGTGCGCGCCGCGCGTCAGCCATTGCAATAACCAATCGGAACTTGGGGAGAAGTTGTGCTGCGTTTTAGGCGCAGCAGGCGGTAAAGCCAAGGGCAATACTGGCCCGGATGTCACCACGATCAGCCTGATTTTTCAGGTCGGCTTCGCCCGCAATGCATAGGCCATCCGGCCCCAAGCCACCGGCGGTGAATAGGCAGATAAGGAGGTCTAGCCCGGCCGCAATGCCGGGGCCGAGGCTATTTCATCTCCGACAGCCGCGCGGCGTAGCGGGCCATCAGATCGACCTCGATATTGACCACGCTGCCGGCCTTCCAGCCGCTCAGGGTCGTGACGCTAAGCGTGTGCGGGATGATCAGCACCGAAAACGTGACGTCATCGACCGTATTCACGGTCAGCGACACGCCGTCCAGCGTGATCGACCCCTTCGCCGCGATGAAACGCGCCAGCTCGCGGCTGGTTTTGAGCTCGAAGCGCGCCATGTCGGGCAGGTCGTCGCGCCTGACGATGGTCGCGATCCCGTCGGCATGGCCGGCCACGATGTGACCGCCGAGCTCGTCGCCGATCTTGAGCGCGCGCTCGAGGTTGAGCCGGCCACCCTGCGCCCAGTGCTTGGCGGTGGTCATGCCGAGCGTCTCGGCCGCGGCATCGACGTCGAACCAGGTCTTGCCGTCAGCCGTGCCGGAGCCGACCACCGTGAGGCAGACGCCGTTGCAGGCGATCGAAGCGCCGTCGGCGATCGTGGCCTGGTCGTAGTCGCAGGCGATCCGCATCCGGTGCAGCTGCCCCTGCGCCACTGGCTTCAGGCTGGTGATCTCGCCGATATCGGTGACAATTCCGGTAAACATTACGCACGCTCGTAGATGGTGAGACTGTCGTTATCGAGGGTTTCGCTAGCACGAAGGCGGAAGACGGGCGACTGCGTGATTGCGTCCAGCCGCATTGCGTCCAGCGCGGGAACGCCATCGGCGCCGATCGGTTCGGGTCCGCGCAACAGCCAGATTTCATCGACAAGGCCGGCCGCCACGAAAGAATTTGCCACGCGCGCGCCGCCCTCGACCATCAGCCGCGTGACGCCCCTCTCCGCCAGCGCATGCAACACGGCCGGCAGATCGAGCCCCGGCTGCGCGCTGGCGGCAACGCGGATCACCTCTGCCCCGGCGGCACCGAGCTTCATCGCAGCCGGCGCCTCGGCAAGGTCCGATGTCATGACCCAGAGCGGCGTCTCGCGCGCCGAATGCACCAGGCGACTGTCGCCCGAGATCCGCAGCGCGCGATCGAGCACGATCCGCACCGGCGAACGATCAGCCATGCCAGGCAGCCGGCAGGTCAGCATGGGATCGTCGGCCTTCACCGTGCCGATGCCGACCAGGATTGCATCGCTCTGCGCGCGCAACAGATGCACGCGGGTCCGCGCGGCTTCGCCAGTGATTGCAACGGGCTTATGGCCACCGGCTGCGATCTTGTCGTCGGCGGACACCGCGAGCTTGAGGATGACATGCGGGCGCTTGTCCGTGATACGGCGAAAATGTCCGGCATGGTCGCGCGCGGCTTCCGCCGCACACAGCCCGACGTCAACCGCGATCCCGGCGGCACGCAGCTTGGCGTGCCCCTTGCCGCCGACGTCCGGATTGGGATCCTCGATCGCCGAAACCACGCGGGCAAGCCCGGCCGCGACGACGGCATCCGCGCAAGGCGGCGAGCGGCCGAAATGTGAGCAGGGTTCGAGCGTGACGTAGAGCGTGGCGCCGCGCGCGGCACCACCTGCCCGCCTCAGCGCTTCGACTTCGGCATGCGGGCGGCCGCCGGGCTGGGTCCAGCCGCGGCCGACAATCACGCCATCCTTGACGATGACGGCGCCGACCGCCGGATTGGGCCAGGTACGCCCGAGGCCGCGGCGGCCGAGCGCGAGCGCGAGCTGCATGAAGCGCAGATCGGCGGCCTTTGCCGCTTCCCTGGCTGCTTCCTTGGCCTCTTTGGCCTTCTGCCCGAGCTGCTCTTCCAGAATGCGGAAGATCATTTGCGTAGCGTCGCGAGCCGCGGGTCCTCTTCGCCGGTCAATTCGTCGAGCACGGCCTCAAAGTCCTTGGCCTCGCGGAAATTGCGATAGACCGAGGCGAAGCGGACATAGGCGACGTCGTCGAGCTGGCGCAGATGCTCCATCACGATCTCGCCGATCGCCTCCGAGGAGACCTCCGCCTCGCCGCCGCTTTCGAGCTCGCGGACGATGGTCGACACCATCTTCTCGACCCGCTCGGATTCCACCGGGCGCTTGCGCAACGAGATCTGCAGCGAGCGCACCAGCTTGTCACGGTCGAACGGCACGCGGCGGCCGTTGCGCTTGATCACGGTGAGCTCGCGCAGCTGCACCCGCTCGAAGGTCGTGAAGCGGAAATTGCAGGCCATGCAGACGCGCCGCCTGCGGATGACGGCGGAGTCTTCGGTCGGACGCGAATCCTTGACCTGCGTATCGAGAGAATTGCAGCTCGGACAACGCATCCGACGGGACCTCTAGGACCTTTTTACTGGTAGATCGGGAAGCGATCGGTGAGCGCCTTGACGCGCTCCTTGATCGCGGCCTCGACCAGCGGCGCCTTGCCGTCCGGCGACTGTGCCAGCGCGTTCAAGACTTCCGCGATCATGCCGCCGACCTGCTTGAACTCGGCGACGCCGAAGCCGCGGGTGGTCGCCGCCGGCGTACCGAGCCGCAGGCCCGAAGTGACGAACGGCTTCTCGGGATCGAACGGAATGCCGTTCTTGTTGCAGGTGATCGCAGCACGCACCAGCGCCTTCTCGGAGATGTTGCCCTTCAGGCCCTTCGGCCTGAGGTCGACCAGCATCAGATGGTTGTCGGTGCCGCCGGAGACGATGTCGAGGCCGTGGCTGCGCAGCGTCTCGGCCAGCGCCTTGGCGTTCTCGACCACGTTCTTGGCGTAGACCTTGAAGTCCGGGCGCAACGCTTCGGCGAACGCCACCGCCTTGGCGGCGATGACGTGCATCAGCGGGCCGCCCTGCAAACCGGGGAAGATCGCCGAGTTGAGCTTCTTGGCCAGCGTCTCGTCATTGGTGAGGATCAGGCCGCCGCGCGGACCGCGCAGCGACTTGTGCGTCGTCGTGGTGGTGACGTGGGCGTGCGGCACCGGCGAGGCATGCACGCCGCCGGCAACGAGGCCCGCGAAATGCGCCATGTCGACCAAGAGATACGCGCCGACCGAGTCGGCGATCTCGCGGAAGCGCTTGAAGTCCCAGGCGCGCGAATAGGCCGAGCCGCCGGCGATGATCAGCTTCGGCTTGACCTGCTCGGCCTGCTTCTGGACTTCATCCATGTCGATGATCTGGTCCTCGCGACGCACGGTGTAGTGCGCGGCCTTGAACCACTTGCCGGACATGTTGACCGGCGAGCCGTGGGTGAGATGGCCGCCGGCCGCAAGGTCGAGACCCATGAAGGTGTCGCCGGGCTGGAGCAGCGCCAGAAACACCGCCTGGTTCATCTGGCTGCCGGAGTTCGGCTGGACGTTGGCAAAGCCGGCGCCGAACAGCTTCTTGGCGCGCTCGATCGCCAGGTTCTCGGCGACGTCGACCCATTCGCAACCACCGTAGTAGCGCGCGCCCGGATAACCTTCCGCGTATTTGTTGGTCATCACCGAGCCCTGCGCCTCCAGCACGGCGCGGCTCACGATGTTCTCGGAGGCGATCAGCTCGATCTCATGGCGTTGCCGGCCGAGTTCGCCCTTGATCGCGGCGGCGATCTCGGGATCGGCCTCGGCGAGACCAGCCGTGAAGAAGGAATCGGGCGCGGAAGCGGTCTTGGAGGATGAGGTCATCGGCGAAATATCTCCACCGCCGCAAGCCCTTAGGCAGGATGCGGACGGTCACGAGTGGCGGTCGAAGCTGGTTTCAGAGGGTTATCACATCACCCCAGAATGGCCAAGCGGTTGCGGTCCCCGGCGGTCAATTATGCCAGATATGGTGGGGATGGCGGGGATTGCCAGCCGGCGGGGGTCGACCCGCCCGGGTATGGTTCCGGGCGCTCTCCGCGGGCCACGGCTGCCGCAGCCGGCGAAGCGGCAATGCCCGCCCGCGAGGGCCCACGACTGGCGCTTTCACGGCAACCGGCTCCCTCCACTATGGGCTGTCTACTTTCGATGAATCACGGCGGTGGCCGCCTGAATAAGGTCGTCGACCTTCGCTTGTTCAGATGAGGTTAACTCATTTCGGTCGTGAGCCCGGGTGCTCTTGAGGGCAGCCGACACCTCCCCCCATCCATCCGTCATGCCGTTGAAGCTGAGAAATGGACCAAGGATGCGCGACAAAGGCGAGAGCAACCGTCGCTCGCACCAGGCGTCGATGAGGCCCTTCAACTCCGCGAAGAATTCATCGTTCGATCTGTAAGTCATCGCCAAACCTGAAGGAGGACGCTCTCGCAATGATCCGGACACTAGCAGCCCTATTTAGCAATGCCTAACGCGATCGCTGACCCAAGACAGATTTGCGCCCCTTGCGCCTCTCTCGATCATCACGCGCGATCGCGATGCATCGAGTCACGAGATGATTTTGAGTCGTTCGAATTTTGAATCGTTCGACACTGGATCGATTCAAAGCTCTCACGTGATGCGTGCAACTGCGCGTCGTACTCCGTTGTCTCTCAGTCACACCCGCGCGCTTAGCGCACAGCTTCGATAGCTTCTAACTGCGTGCACGCTCTTCCCCGAAATCATCGTGATAACGACGCCGAAGAAATCTTCTCTTTCGGGGGCGTTGAATGACGGACGGATGGATTCGGCCGCAGCGGTTTGCTGCTTCGGCTCTGGTGGTGCTTTCGGTTGCTGGCGCGGACGAGGCGTTCGCGCAGACGCAATTGCCCTCCGTGACGGTCGATGCGCCGCAGCAGCGGCAAGTGGCGCGATCGCAGCAACCGTCGCAGCGGACAACACGCGCACGCAGCGCCTCGCGCCGCGCAACCGTCGCCCCGGTGGGCGCGCAGCCGCAGTCTGCACAGCAGGCCGCGGACGCCGCCGGCGGACACGAGCGCGCCAACGGCCCGGTCACCGGCTATCTGGCGCGGCAGAGCGCGAGCGGCACCAAGACCAGCACGCCGATCATCCAGACGCCGCAATCGGTGACGGTGATCAGCGCCGAGCAGATCCGCGACCAGAAGATCGTCAGCAAGTTCGACGAGGTGCTGCGCTACACGCCGGGCGTCATCGGCGGCACCTATGGCGCCGATTTCCGCAACGACTGGTTCATGATCCGCGGCTTCCCCGCGCAGAACGAGTCGCTGTTCCTCGACGGCCTGCAGCTGTTCTACACCTCCTATGCAAGCTGGAAGCTGCAGCCCTTCAATCTCGAGCGCGTCGAGGTGCTGCGCGGTCCGTCCGGCATCCTTTATGGCGGCTCGGCGCCGGGCGGCCTCGTCAATGCGGTGAGCAAGCTGCCGTCCGCGGAGCCCATTCGCTACATCGAGACCGGCGTCAACAATTTCGGCAACGCCTACACCCAGTTCGACATCGGCGGCGCGACGGCGCAGCCGGCCGGCGGCCAGGTGCAATATCGCCTGGTCGGCCAGGCGCAGGGCGGCGGCACCCAGACCGACTATGTCTACGACAACAATTTTTTCTTCGCTCCGTCGGTGACCTGGCGGCCCGATGCCGACACCAGCCTCACGGTGTTCGGCATGGCCTCGCACAGCAACACGAGGGCGCTGAACTTCCTGCCCTATGTCGGCACCGTCACCAACGCGCCGTTCGGCCGGATTCCGACCAGCCTGTTCGCCGGCGATCCCGGCGTCGATCAGTTCCGCCGCGACCAGGAGATGGTCGGCTACCAGTTCCAGAAGAGCGTGACCGACAACGTCGACTTCCGCCAGAACGCACGCATGGCGCATGCCGACGTCTATTACGCCGGCCTCTACGGGCTCGGCTACGCGACGACGCCGGCGGCCGCCGATATCACCCGAGGCAATTTCTACACCCGCGGCATTGCCATCCAGCTGAACCTCGACAATCAGCTCGAGTACCGCTTCGCAACCGGCGCGCTGCAGCACACGGCACTGGTCGGCGTCGATCTTAAATATTACGGCATCGACGACCGTCAGGGCTTTGGCATGGGCACGAATCTCAACGTGCTCAATCCGGTCTACGGCAACAACCTGCCGTATAACGGCCCGCTGTATCAGAACGCCTATCTCACCCAGGGCATGGCCGGGCTCTATCTGCAGGACCAGGTCAAACTCGACCGCCTGACGGTCGTGCTGTCAGGACGCCAGGACTGGGTCGATCTTACCAACAACAACCGGATCGGTGCTTCCCAGGGCCGCGACGACAGCAAGTTCTCCGGCCGCGTCGGCGCGATCTACAATTTCGACTTTGGCGTCGCGCCCTACGTCTCCTACATGACCGGCTACAATCCGGTGATCGGCACCAATGCCGCCGGCCAGCTGCTACTGCCGGAGACCTCCGAGCAGACCGAGGTCGGCGTCAAGTACGAGCCGGCCGGGCTCAACGCGCGGTTCGGCGTCGCGTATTTCGATCTCAAGCGCAAGAACGCGCTGACCACGGATCCGAACAACACGCTGTTCCAGACCCAGAACGGCGAGGTCACCTCGCGCGGCGTCGAGCTCGAGGC
The DNA here is from genome assembly GCF_015291625.1 of Bradyrhizobium sp. CCBAU 53421. NCBI lineage: Bacteria > Pseudomonadati > Pseudomonadota > Alphaproteobacteria > Hyphomicrobiales > Nitrobacteraceae > Bradyrhizobium > Bradyrhizobium sp. CCBAU 53421. Next base: position 4,689,924 of record NZ_CP030047.1, on the reverse strand, counting down.
GGTGGCGAACATCACGCGGGATTTCAAGCTGGTGGCGAGCTACACCAATTACGAGCTGTTCGTCAGCAAGGACCTCAATCCCGCGCTGATCGGCACCGTGCCGACCAACGCGCCGCGCGAGCTCGCCTCGGTCTGGACCGACTACACCTTCCGCGAGGGCCCGCTGAACGGCTTCGGCTTCGGCGGCGGCGTGCGCTATGTCGGCTCGTCCTTTGCCGACACCGCGAACACCGCGCGCGTCCCGGGCGTCGTGCTCGGCGACCTCGCCTTGCACTACGAATGGGACAACAACTGGCGCGCGGCGCTCAACGTGGTCAACGTCACAGACAAGATCTACGTCGCGAGCTGCGCGACGATCAGTTCGTGTTACTACGGCGATCGGCGGCGCATCACGGCAAGCCTTGCCTACAAATGGTGAGCATGCCGCGAGACATTCCGTTCACAAAACGATCATCAAGAGAGCGGCGGCGTAGAGCCACCTCTCTTTTTTGACCGCCGTCAGGGTGGTGTCAGCATGTCGCGCTAGGTTCTCGCCGCGGCATCACTTGCCGCGCCCAGACTGGCCCGCTCCGAATTGCGAGCCCCGGAGCGGGCCTTTTACATGCCGAGTGCATGACAGGGTTTCAGGCGACGGCCGGTTCGCATCCCGCTCACCATCGATAGCGCAGCCCCGCATAGATCGCCCTGCCCGTACCGGGTTCGAACAGCGGCGATGCCGCATTGGCGCGGTCGATGATGCTGGCGCTCGCGATATAGGCCTTGTTGGCGATGTTGCGCGCCTCGATGTAGCCGGACAGCGGACCGCCATTGTCGAACCCGGCCTTGAGGCCCCAGATCGCATAGGCCGACGTCATCAGCGTATTGGCGCTGTCGACGAAATAGGCCTGCGGCACCCATTCGAGATTCGGGCCGAAATAAAGCCCGGTCGGATGCTTGTAGAGCAACTCGGCGCGCACGAAGTGGCGCGGCGCCCCCGGCAGCTGGTTATTGCCGAACACCGGATCGTTGTCGAAGCGGAAATCGTTCAGCGTGTAGGCGATATTGAGCCAGAGCTTGTCCGGCGTCGGCCCACCCACGAAGAGGTCGCGAAGGATCGCGGCGCCCGCCCCGGCCTCGATCCCCTGGTGGACTGTCTTGTTGGCGTTGGTGACGTTGCAATTGCCGAACGCGCTGTAGAGGCACAGCAGCTCGTTGTCGATCTCGGAACGATACAGCGTGACTTCCCAGGCATAGTCCGGCCGCTTCATGCGGGTGCCGATCTCGTAGGTCGTCGCAGTCTGCGGCTTGATCGAAAAGAACGGGATGTTCGGCAGCGTCGGATTGAGGAAGTTCGGGCTGACGCTCTCGCCGAAGCTCGGCACCTCGGCGCTGCGCGAGACATTGCCGTACACCTGCCAGCTCGGATCGACCTGCCACAGCAGCCCGGTCTTGGGGCTCCACAGGCTGAAGCTGCTGCGGCCGTTGAGGTCGCCATTGGTCGAGAAGTTGACGTGCTGGTCGCGCACCGCGAACAGATATTGCGTGCCGGCGACGAAGGCGACGTTGGGCAGGAAGTAGAACGAATTCTCCGCAAACGCCGAATAGTTCTCCGGCGTCTGCCGCAACGACGATGTCTGCGCACCCTTGAAGCCGCCGATATTGACGAATTGCTGGGCATCGATCGTGCCGTTGAGGATATTGACGCCGGCGACGAAGCGGTTGCGGAAACCGCCGATGATGCGGTCGTCGGTCAGCTTCGCGAAGCCGCCATAATCCTTGTAGCGATAGTCGAGCCACTGGAAGATCGGGTGCATCAGATGCCGGTCGACGCCGAACGCGCCGAATTCGAGCTGGGTGTCATCCAGCCGAATCGTCGTCTTGTTGGCGATCCGCACCGTGTCGATGTTGCGCTGCCAGTCATTGGCGACATTGACTGCGGCGGCCGTGGTCGGCGACGTCAGCGCCGTGGTCCGGTCGACGCTGCCCGGGATGCGCTGGCGCACCTCGTTGGCATTCAGGTAAAATCTGGTCTCGACATCGGGCGAGATCTGGTAGCCGACATTGGCGCTGAGCTTGTTGCTCGAGCCGAAGCTGTGATCGCGGAACCCGTCGGAAGCTTGCGTCGCCGCCGTGACGAAGCCGTCCCACGGCCCGTTCGCGCCGCCGGCATTGACCTGCAACCGCCGTGTGTTGAAGGCACCGAAGTCGAACGATGCGCCATTCGGGTTCGGATCGCGTCCGGTCGGGGTGACGAAATTGATCGCGCCGCCGAGTGAATTGGCGCCGAACTGCAGCGCGTTGCCGCCCTTGTAGACCTCGACATATTTGTAGGCGGTCGGGTCGACCTCCTGGAAATCGCCGTAGCCGTCCGAGGTGTTGATCGGAATGCCGTCCATATAGAGCTGGATGCCGCGTAGATGGAAATTGCGCGACAGACCGGAGCCGCGGATCGACAGCCGCGTATCGTCGCCCCATTTCGGCTGCGCGAACACGCCGGGGACATAATCGAGGATGTCCTTGATCGTGCTCGCCACGGTCGAGTTGCGGTAGGCCGCGGCCGGCACCAGCGCGACGCCGCCCGGGGTGTTGTTGATTTCCTTGAGCGCCTGCTGCGCCGACAGCACGGCGAGCGCGGCACGGGCGCCGCCGCCGTCACCCGTCGCCGCTTGCACGGGCGCGGCAGGAACGCGGGCGGCACGCGCCGGGGCGCTGCGCGCGGCGCGCCGCTGCGGACGGACCGATGCGTCCCGCCGCGGCTGGGGCGCGTCGACCGTGACGGACGGCAGTGTCGATTGCGATGTGAATTGAGCGCTTGCTGGCGAGATGAATGCTGCGGCGGCGCCGGCGAGCGCACAGGCTCGCAGCCGCGCTGATGCGGATGACATGACAGGACTCCGGATTTGAACTGACGAACGAAGGGCGCCGAAGCGCCGGCGGTCAGGTCAGAGCCGGAGGTCCGCGGGATTGATGATCGTAGGATCGGAAACGTGCGACGAACCGCGCCTCGAACGAACGGATCGTCGTGATCGCGACCGGCAGCCGTGCGCCGAGCGCGAACGCCGGCGGCGGCAGCGCGCCGGTGACGTGGTGACCGATGCAGAGCGGGCAGTGGACCGGACCGCCCCGCCCGCTCTTGCCCGCATCATCGTGTGCCGCACCGGCATCGGTGCTGTTGATGCAGAGGATCTGGCCGGCTGCCGCGGCCGCAGGCGATATGCTGGCGACGAGGAGGCTCGACAGGATGAGATTGAGGACAAGCGCATAGGCTGCGGCAAATGCCGCCACCCTACCCACACGCTGCCTGAGAACGAACCGCCTCATCTCATACCCCGCCTCACGCGTATCACAGCGTAGATGCGAGTCAAAACGCGGCGGCCGCAGATTCAACCGATCGCGCGGCAGTGTTGCAGACGAGCCATATGACGAATTGTCCTAGCCGCGGACCGAGGTCAGAATGCACTCCTGAACTGCGCGACATAGTCGGGGCTGCCATAGACCCACATCGGCTCGTCGCATTGCCGTGGGCCGACGTCGTTCATGCAGGCGGCACTCCACGGCGGAGCGGCGATCTGACGACCGACGATCCGGTAGCCTTGCGGTCCGCCGCCAAGTGCCGGTCCTGCGCCGACATGCGTGCGATCGCTGCCCTTGCCGGTTCGCGCATGCGCATTGGCCTGGGTCGCGAGAGACGGCGCCAGCATCAGCGCCGCTAGAAGATAGATGATCTTCATCGTTCAGCCGCCTTGATTGAGCCTCGTGTAAACGAGGTGTGCGTTGCTGAAGGGAAGACCTGGATCGGGATTCGGATATTTCCGGATCACGCAAATGTTGGCGCGACCGGCCTCGGCAAGGCAGGCATCGCGGAGCAGAACTACGGCGACAGCGCGACATTGAGGATAAGCGCATGGACCGCAATGAATGCGGCCCCGCCACAGCGCGTATGCGCGCCGTTGCCGACGCACAACACCCTCCATTAAATCGTCGACCCTCCTCCCTCCATGGTCACTTGGCTCGACGGGGGCCTCCCCTTGCGGTAGATTGCCGCAGGTGAACCGATGCGCCGACGGCTGAAGAGATTTCTACCGCTAGTTCTGGTTGCCCTGCTGGTGCAGATCTTTGCACCTGTCGGCGCCTGCTGGGCGGCGAGCCTTGCGGCCTCGGATCCGCTTGCCGGCGCGGTCATGTGCCACGGCGGCGCGGCACAAGCGACCGACCAGGACGACAAGACCGGCCACCGCGCGCACGAAGGCTGCTGCGCCGCCTGCAGCGTGCTGCAGACCGGCGCGCCGATCGCTGCCCCGAAGATAGCAGCCGCGATCGCGATCGATCGCGTGACGAGCGAGGTCGCCTGGCAGGATTTTGCACCGCGTCTGTTCGGTCCGCGAGCCGCTTCCGAGGCTCAGGCGCGCGCTCCGCCGTTTCTGTCGTAAAGCCGTGCGGCCACCGGCCGCTGAGACTTTTACAGATCAACGCCTGCGGAGATTCCCATGTTCATCCGTCATGCGCGCGCAGCCTTACCTGGCCTCGCCGTCGCGCTCATTCCATTTTCTGTCAGTACCGCCCACGAAATCGTCGGCAACCGCTTCTTTCCGGCCACGCTCGGCATCGATGATCCCGGCGTGAATGACGAACTCTCGCTGCCGACGGTATCCAGCTTCCACACCGGCGACGATCCGTCGTTTCGGCAGCGCGACTTCTCCGGCGAGTTTTCCAAGCGGATCACCGAAGCCTTCGCGATCTCGATCGGCTCAACGTATAGCTTTCTCCATCCGCCTGGAGGACCGACCGGAACCGGCGCCCATGGCTTCCAGAATGTCGAGACGACCTTCAAGTATCGCGTCTTGAAGGACCCCGAGCATGAGTTCGTGATGTCGATCGGGTTGAACGTCGAGTGGGGCGGCACCGGCGCCGACAGCGTCGGAGCCGACCCGTTCAACACCTACACGCCGACCCTCTACTTCGGCAAAGGCTTCGGCGATCTGCCCGACACCCTGTCGTGGCTGCGGCCCGTCGCGGTCACTGGACAGGTTGGCTACGCCATCCCCGGAAGGTCATCCACCACGACCTTCGGGGTCGATCCCGATACCGGTGACTTGACCGCCGATACCGAGTTTCATCCCAAGGTGCTGAATTGGGGCGCCTCGATCCAGTACAGCATGCCCTATCTGAAATCCGCGGTCGTCGATCTCGGCCTGCCGGATTGCGTCAATCGCATGATCCCGCTCGTGGAGGCGACGCTGCAGACCCCGGTCGCGAACACGCTGACGTCCGGCACGATGACGACCGGGACCATCAACCCGGGCGTTCTGTGGGTCGGAAACACCTATCAGCTCGGCGTCGAAGCGCTGATCCCGATCAATCGGCAGAGCGGCACTCGTGTCGGCGTGATTGGGCAACTCCATCTCTATCTCGACGATATCGATCCCCGGGGCATCGGCAGGCCGATCTTCGGCGGCCCGGTCCAGCCCGCCAGCCCGTTTGCGAGGAATTGATCATGCGACGCTCATCCCTGATCATCGCGCTTTTGCTGTCGCTTGCAGCCGATGAGGCACGCGCCCACGCCTTTCTCGATCATGCCGAGCCACGCGTCGGCAACCAGGTGGCGAGCCCGCCGCGCGAGGTGACGCTCACCTTCACCCAGAAGCTGGAAGCCGCATTCAGCTCAGTAACAGTCACCGGTCCGTCCGGGCAGCGGCTCGATTCCGGAAAGGCGCGGGTGAACGGCAACCAGATGTCGGTCTCCCTGAAGGGTGGCGGTGCCGGGACCTATCACGTCAATTGGCACGTGCTTTCCGTCGACACCCACACGACCGAGGGAAACTTCACCTTCCAGGTCGGCCAGTAGGGCTCGGTCGCAATGGACTGGTCCGCAGCAGGAGCGCCGTTGATCGCGACGCGCGCCGTGCACTTCGCGGCAACAGCGATAGTGGTCGGAAGCGTTATTTTTGGCCGCCTGATCGCCATGCCGGTCTTGCACGACCACGCCGCGGCGACGATTGCGTTTCGGAGCCGGACGCGGCGGCATATCTGGGCCAGCCTTGCGCTCGCGGTGATCTCGGGCGCGATTTGGCTTCTGCTGCAGACAGCGTCGATGAGCGGAATGCCGCTCGTCGACGCCTTGACCGCGGACATCCTGTCAACCGTCGTCAACGAAACCCAGTTTGGTGAGATGACGATCATCCGCGCAGGCCTTGCGATCTGCCTGGCGGCCTGCCTCATCGCAGACCGCGCAGTGGCCGCACAGTGGCTGGGGCTCGCTGCCGCGATCGGGCTTGCCGGCAGCCTTGCCTGGACCGGCCACGCCGCCTCAACCGTTGGTCCGACCGGCTATCTGCACCTCGCAGCGGACGCGTTGCACACCGTTGCTGCGGCAGCCTGGATCGGTGGCCTGGTGTCGCTGATCACCTTCCTGGCCACTCGCAAGGTCCGTGAGAGCATGTCGCTGGTCCGCAATGCCACCGAACGGTTTTCGACGCTCGGCATTGTCAGCGTGGCAACCATCCTGCTCAGTGGCGTTGTCAACGCCACCTTTCTAGTCGGCTCGCTGCATGGGCTCGTCGCCACGGAATATGGGCGCCTACTGATGCTCAAGATTGCGATCTTCGCCGCGATGCTCGTCTTCGCGGCGATCAACCGCTTTCGCTTGACGCCGCAGTTCGCCGCCACCGGAGGCGAACAATCGTCTGTCGCCCTTCGTCACCTGATCCGTAACAGTGCGATCGAGACAACACTCGGACTGGGCATCATCGTCATTGTTGGCCTGCTCGGAACCCTGCATCCCGCCATTCACCTGCAAGACGCTTCCGACCTCTTGCTGACGAGGCAACGTTGAAGCAACTTACCTGGTCCTCATTCGCCTTGAACCGTCCCAGCCCCTTGAGCACGAACGGAGCCAGCAGCGCGATCAGCGCGACGCCGAGCAGCGTAGCCGACATCGGGCTTTGCAGCAGCACCATGGGATCGCCGAGACTGATCGCGAGCGCCCGGCGCAGCTGGCTTTCCGCGATCGGCCCGAGGATCAATCCGATGACGACGGGCGCGAAACGAACGCCCGCGACGGCAATCGTGAGCGCCTTTAATCGATGAGAGCGTTGGTCAGCACCGCTGCGACCAATAGCGCTGCGCTAAAGATCGCAATGGCGAGGCAAACGCGCGCCGGAAATGAATATGAATCAAGGTGAGGCTGTTCGATCATGCTGCACTCCCTTTGTCTCCGGGCGGGAGCGCGATTGGTCTCTCTGTCGCCGATAAACGCCAAGGACCGGTCGGCGATGATTGATGATGCGCCCAAAGTCCGCGAGAAGCCAGCCTAATCTTCCAGTTTTGGCTGCCCCGCTCGTCAACCAGCGACCCCGGCGCTGGAGGTTTCGCGGCGCCGGGGATCGCTACTCCCGGTGGGCTTGGGGGCGAAGACCGGAAGCTGAGAGCAGACGCGCCGGATTACGGTTCGTTCCTGCCGGCGTGTGTCCGAATTAACCTAAGTTAGGCAACAGCGACCAAATCCCATTCGCTTCGTTGCCGTGCGTCACCGCACTGCCCGTGGCGCCCATCGGTGATGAGATCGCCCGGCTGGCGCTCCCGCCCAACATCAGCAAGGAGCAGCGCCATGAAGACGCGGCGTCGTTTCAAGCAAACGCAATCACTGGAAGAGCGCCTCGCTGACGAGGCGATGCGGCTGCGTGCGCAGGCCGATCTGCTTCCGCCTGGACCGGTCCGCGAAGCCGCTCTGAAAAAAAGCGCGACAGGCCGACACGGCCTCGCAGATGAGCGAATGGCTCTCCTCACCCGGCCCGACAGCGCCACACTAAACTGCCGACAAGAACGACATTGCGATAGAGGCTCCAACTGAGACCGAAGCGGTGTTTCAGGCAGCTCCGACCGAACAACGCACAACCGTGAAGCCAATGCGGCCGCTGCCTGACGATCGTCAGACGACGCCGAGCATTAGCGGCCGGTTCAGCTCTAGGAACCTTCACGATTTTTTTCCGTTTCACCTCCGCCGTGTCACACGGCAACTGGAGGAGACAACCATGAACGTGAGAGCGATTGTCGCGGCAGCATTGCTTGCCGCCTTTGTTACGCCCGCCTTTGCAGCGGACGAATTCTACGTCGTGCAAGATGTGAAGACGAAGAAATGCACGATCGTCGACAAGAAGCCGGTCGACACGACGACCACCGTCGTCAGTCCGTCAGGCACCGTCTACACGACACGCTCCGAAGCCGAGACCGGCATGAAGAGTGTCAAGGTCTGCAGCTCCGAGTAAGCCGCGCTCAACGAGCCAATCATGTTTCCATGGACCGAGCGGGCGATCGTCATCGGTGGCGATGACCTCCATGCGATCGGTCATCTTCACCGACAAGGAGTTTTCATATGAAGAGTTTTGCTATCGGCTGCATCACGGCCGCGGCGTTGGCGACTGCCGCGCACGCGGCGACCACCACCATGCCGGCTGCCCCAACGGACAGCTGGACCATCACCAACTACTACAAGCAGAATGTCTATGATCCGAAGGAATCCAAGATCGGGACGATCGACGATGTGCTCGTCGACAAGGCGGGCAAGGTGACCGGCCTCGTCGTCGGCGTCGGCGGCTTTCTCGGCGCCGGCGAGAAGAACGTGATCGTGCCGTACACGGCCGTTAAATCGCAAAAGAAGGACGACAAGTGGTGGCTCACACTCGATGAGACCAAGGACAGCCTGAAGGCTGCGCCAGGCTTCAAGTACGATCGAGCCAGCACCACCTGGAAACCGGAGAACAAGTAGCGCTGACGGTCCCGTTTGCTCGCGGACGAGGAGACGGGACCCAGTGACGGACCATTCAGTCACGGATCATTGGGCCGCGCGGGAGCGCCCCGCGATCTCGCGCCATCTTCATTTCCCATGTACCGGGCCAGCACGGCGCGCACAGCTCTCAGGCATCCGCCAACCAACGACCCCCGGCACCGGAGGTTTCACGGCACCGGGGGTCGCTACTCCCGGAGGGCTTGGGGGCTAAGGCCGGGAGCTGAAAGTCGACTCCTGCGGTTCCAGTTCGTTCCAACGGAACGCCTGCCCTCGTTCAAAAGTTAACCCGGCATCACCGCGCGGCCCTCGGTATCTATCGGTGATGAGAACGCCAACTGCGCTCCCGCCTTCTCCAGCAGGAAAGGACAGCGCATGTTCGAGCGTCGTCGTTTCAGGCAAAAGCGCTCGCTCGTCGAACGCCTTTTGGCAGAGGCCAAAAGCCTACGCGAGAATGCAAGGGCTCTTCCGATCGGAATCGAGAAAGAACGGCTCTTGCAGAAAGCCCGGCAGGCCGACACGGCCGCTCACATGGACGGGTGGCTGTCGTCGCCGGGGCTGATGCCACCCGAATAGGAACGAAATCCATCGGACGGCCGTTTCCTTCACCGTTGCTCGAGGAGCAATGGCAATGCCCCGCTATTTCTTTGACATCAGGAACGACGGCGATCTCTACCCCGATGAAGAGGGACTGGATCTCACTGATCTGAGAGCCGCCAAGATCGAAGCCGCGAACACGCTGGCCGGCATCGCCAGAGACGCCGGCCATTCCGGCGGCAACCATGACGTTGCGATTGAAGTCCGCACCGACGACGGACTGCAATTTCATGCCGCCTTCATCCTCCATGGACCCAAACAATGAGGCGCCCGGCTTCCCGATGTCAGATGTTCGCATACCATCACGATTGTTGTCGGTTCTGAGTTTTCCGGTTCTGGTCGCGCTGAGCGGTTGCGGCAATCAGCTCGAGTGCGATTCAATCGAGACCCGAAAGGCCGTGCTCCAGACCATCGCCGATGACCACCGCAATCCGCTGGTCAACTACGCCGCCAAGGAGTCGACGGCGAAGCCCGATCCGGAAAACTCGAAGCCACAGTACCTTCTCGGTGAGAAGATCGTCACGACGTCGACGAGCAAGGACAAGCGGACGCTGCAATGCAGCGGCGGAATTTCGGTTGCCGTCGGCGACGTCAAGGCTTCGAAAGAGGTGGAATTCACCGTGCAAAAAGCCGCTGACGGAAAGTTGACCGTGTCGGTTGCGCCATTTCAGTTCTGACCTCGTCGCCCGGCCAGGAACCAGAACGACAAGCACAGAGTTATCGTCACAGTCCGGGAGCGCGGAGAGAATTCCGTTCCGGCAATTTTCAGTTCGGAAAGCTAGGCCGCTTCATTCATTCGCGCTCGCATCGCGAAGGGACGGCAGTGCATGCCGACCAGGCGGCATCATGGGATAACCAGCATGAGCGTTTCGAGATCAAGGGAATCAAACATCAGAAGGCACACAGCCTCGATGGCGCGTGCACTGACATGGCTGCGGAGCACCTTTCCCGCCTGCGACGTGCCGAGACAGGAATTCACCACGACGGCGCCGGCGCGCATCTCCTCCGACATGCGCAGGAGCCCTTATGGCGTGAGGACAAGCGTCGGGTCCCGAACGGGAAGCAGGTGAACCGGATTGCCGGGCTGGCACTCGTCGCAGCTGCGCGTCGATAGCGGCCCATCGAGGGGAGTGACGATGCAGGCGAACCACCACCATATCGACGGCGTGGAGGTTGCCTTTGTCTGTGCTGCGGCGGTGTCGCTTGTGGCCCTGATCGCCAGCGTGGCGTGGCTTCTGCTGCGGTGAGCAATCGAATCGAAAAGGACCGTCCCGTGGGCGGCCCTTTTCTGCCGGTTGGAATAGACCTGTAAAAACTCAGACGTTTTAAAATGCTCTGCAAATAAAGGTAGTGCCGGTACGATTTGTATTATGAACGTCCTGGCTTGCTGTGAAATCCGGATCAGTACGGTGTTCCGGCGTCGGAACCGAGTTGGCGGCGTTCATACCGCTCGAACTTCGGCACTTCGCTTGACTGATCAGTCGTCGTCCCGGCAGACGGCGGCCTCCCACGCGGCCGACGCTTGCGCCGCGATGTCATGCGCGCCGCCGCATGCGCGGGGTGATGACACTGAACAAGCTGTTTGACAGTTGAATCAGACTGCGAATCCAGGCCGCCCGCTACAGCCCGGTGTACCCGGCTTTCACATGGTCGGTGCTGCCATCGAGCTGGCGCAGATAGGTCAGCCCGCACACGGTCAACCGATGCGTATCACGCTCGCCCGCGTCGAACAGCGTCTGCACATACTCTGTCACCTTCGCCCGCGCTTCGTCGCTTGCTGCGGACGTGCGGTTGAGCAGCAGATCATACGTCTGCATGATCCGATCGATCGCGGCTTCCATTGATGTCTCCGGGTTGACGCTCAGGCGACCACCAGCGTCTCGGCCTCGAATTGCGCGATCGCCTTGTTGGCGAGGCGGAGCCGATTCATCTCACCGCGCTGGAACAGCTTCACGATGATGCCGAGCAGCCGTTCATTGGTGGCGAAAGTGTCGGGAATGGCGCCGGATTTACGCAGGTAATTCGAGGCGATCGCGTAGGCGTCACCGACGACCTCGACATTCAGCACCTCAATCCCGCGTTCCACCAGCATGTCCTGTCTCCGTTGGGAGACGGGATAAAGCGCCGGGAACGCCATGGTTCCTGGCCGGGACCCATTTATTTTCGCAGGTGCAGCATGAAAAACGCATCGGCCGGGCATGACCGATGCGTTGACTGCAAGGCTGGACTGGAGGAAGGCTGCCGGTCTTTTGCTCGGCCGGCTTGGCCATCAGGCGAAAGCGGGAAGGCTCAAAGGCGATACAGGATCTGGTCGGTCCAGAACCGCTCGAGGCGGTGCAGCGACTTGTTGAGGCTCGCGAACTCCTCGTTCGAGATGCCGCCGACCTGCTCGACCGTCTTGACGTGCTTCTGATAGAGCGCGTCGACGATCTTGCGGACTTCCTGGCCCTGCGGGGTCAGGCGGATGCGGACCGAGCGGCGGTCGACGCGCGAGCGCTGATGATCGAGGAAGCCGAGCTCGACGAGCTTCTTCAGATTGTAGGAGACGTTGGAGCCGAGATAGTAGCCGCGGGTGCGCAGCTCGCCGGCGGTCAGCTCTTTGTCACCGATATTGTACAGGAGCAGCGCCTGCACCGAGTTGATGTCGGCGCGGCCACGACGATCGAATTCGTCCTTGATGACATCGAGGAGCCGGCGATGCAGCCGCTCCACCAAAGTCAGGGCTTCGAGATAGAGCGGCTGCACCGGAGCTTGACCGGTAGCGCGATCGGCGGCGTCCGCCGCCGTTGTCGCAACGGCTTTCATCATGACACTTCCCCTGTTTGTCGTTTTTATCGACTTTATTCGACGAAACTTGTGTCCCGCCTGATAGGTCCAACGTAAGGGGGCCGTTTGAATATCCGCTTAAATAAGAGAATAAAGAGATCATGAATTTAAGACAGTGAATCGTGGATTAAGCCCATGGATCAAGGGCTTTTCGCAACTTTTCATTGACGGTGGCAGAGCCTTGTTCACGCTTCGTCTGCCTCCCCTGTCACATTCGGAAACAGCATCGTCTGAATTCGAAACGGTGACGTAACGGGTATGAGGGAACCCTTTACGGTGACCGATCGGTTACCGGAAAATTCTTCGAAAATTTTATTGGAGTGCATCGCGGCGGGATGCGCGCGTTGCGCGCAGGCAGCCCTCATTCGTCGCCGCGGCCAGATCGGTTCCGCCGTCGGCCCGCGCAAAGCCGGCCGGCACACGCGCCGAGATCCGGTGAAATGGGTCCCGACGGCAGGTCCCGCAAAGGCGCGGCCGCGATGGGAACGCCTTAAGAGGGGATGCGATCTGTGGCATCCACCTAGCAGAACCAGCGATGCTGTCTTCTCGTTGAGCGCACGACCGCCAAATATTGGCCGTCACCGCCAGCTCTTCGCCGCGCTGTCGCGGCCAGGCAACAGTGCTCGAGCCATAACGGGCAAGCGGGCCTATGGCGGGCGTTCGCGCGCCGACATCCAGGCCAGCGCGAGATAGGCCGCGAGCATCACGGCCTCGAGCGCGACCACGGTGAGGCTGCCGCCATAGATGCCCGGAAACATCAGCTCGATGACGGCCATCGACACCACGGTGGTCAGCCAGACCACGGCGCCCCACGGCGTCGCGAGCCAGAGCCCGACGGCCGCGACGAGCTCGATGACGGCGAAATAGATCGTCGCGGTCTGCCAGGCCATCGACTGGTTCTCGAAGGCCTCCTCCTCGCCGCCGACAAAGCCCGTCACCTGAGCCCAGTGATAAAGGCCCTTGGCGACCGAGACGACGGCCATGATGCGCAGGAAGATGACGAGGCGCCGCGTCCACGCATTGTCGTCCGGCTCGATCCGGTCGGACGAGATCGCGCTCACCGAGATGGCGTTGTCCCGCGCCTGATCGCGTGCAGAGGTGTCAGACATCCGAATCGCCGCATGGCGGCTGCAAAATGGGGTTCATGGCGCAGTCTTGGCCCGCCGGGGGCCCAAAATCAATTGCCGTTGCGGCAAATCAAGGGCGCCCAAGGCGCAACGGTTGGCGCAATGACGGCGCCCCTGACAGGTGCTAGAACCGGTCTTATATCAGGTCCAGACTTTATCAGGTCCAGAACTGCCGTCCCTCGAGGAGAAGACAACATGGCGATCAAATTCGGGCGCCCGATCGAACTGCGCGATACGCCGCGGCGCCAGACGGATGCCCTCGCCTCCCCCTCGCTCGACCTTGCGATCCGGATGCGCCGCAACCGCAAGTCGGAATGGGCCCGCCGCCTGGTGCGGGAGAACGTGCTGACATCAGACGACCTGATCTGGCCGATGTTCGTGGTCGATGGCCACAACACCCGCACGCCGGTGGCCTCGATGCCTGGCGTGGACCGGCTCACCGTCGACCAGATCGTCCGCGACGCCGAGCGTGCCGCAAAACTGAACATCCCCTGCATCGCGCTGTTTCCCTTCACCGAGCCGGCGCTGCGCGACGAGCAAGGCTCGGAGGCGCTCAATCCCGACAATCTGGTCTGCCAGGCGGTGCGCGCGATCAAGAAGGAGTTTCCCGACATCGGCGTGCTCTGCGACGTCGCGCTCGATCCCTTCACCAGCCACGGCCACGACGGGCTGATCGAGGGTGGCAAGATCCTCAACGACGAGACCGTCGCGGTGCTGGTCAAGCAGGCGCTGACCCAGGCCGAGGCCGGCTGCGACGTGATCGCGCCGTCGGACATGATGGACGGCCGCATCGGCGCGATCCGAGAGGCGCTCGACGACAACGGCTTCGGCGACGTGCAGATCATGTCCTACGCGGCGAAATACGCCTCCGCGTTCTACGGCCCGTTCCGCGACGCGATCGGCTCGGCCAAGACGCTGACCGGCGACAAGCGCACCTATCAGATGGACAGCGCCAATTCCGACGAGGCGCTGCGCGAGGTCGAGCTCGATATCGCCGAAGGCGCCGACATGGTGATGGTGAAGCCGGGCATGCCGTATCTCGACATCGTCCGCCGCGTGAAGGACCATTTCGCGATGCCGACCTTCGTCTATCAGGTGTCCGGCGAGTACGCGATGATCGCGGGTGCCGCCGCCAATGGCTGGATCGACGGCGAACGGGCGATGATGGAGAGCCTGGTCGGCTTCAAGCGCGCCGGCGCCGACGGCATCCTGACCTATTTCGCGCCGAAGGCCGCCGAGAAAATCAAGGCGGAGAGCTGAGCTCCGTCTGGCCCGCGGTCGGCGCCGTCGGATGCGGGCCACACAGCGGACGCAGTGCGTCGCGTTGCTGTTGCGTCAGCACGGTCAGCGGATAGATCGGCTCGCCGGTCTCGCGCCTGAAGAACGGATGCGGCCACGCCTTTCCGCGCAGGCGCCAGCCCAGCACCTTGCCGATGGCGCGCGCGATCAGCGACAGGTGCAATCCGGTCGAGCCCTTCGGCGCCTCGCCAACCGCATATTTCCCGAGGATCGCGCCGACCGGTTTGCCGAATGCTTCATCGGCACGGTCCGCGCCGCCGTCGAACGCCGACGCGACAATTCCGACGAACGGGACCTGTGGCGTCAGCGTGTTGCCGACCGGGGTGTTGCAGCATGTCGCGTACCAGCGGAACAGCCCCTTGGGCGTTAGCCGGACACCCGCGATCTTGTCTTGCCCCTGCAAGAAGCTGAGCGACGACGGCGCGATCTGGACGATATCGGTGCCGCCGTGTGCATCGAGCAGATCGGCGCGGCCGAGTTGATGGAGAAACGCTTGGCAATCATCGCAGTAACAGGTCACACGATTGGCCGATTTGGGTGACGGGTTCGAGACGACACCGAAGACCTCTCCGCACCTGCAGCGCAGCCCGATTCGAGTGCTCATGGGTTCCTCTCGGCTTTGCCGGACGTAACATACACGTTCCGCGACCGCCGATGGCCGCCGAATCGCCGGAATATTTCGGCTAGTTAATGTTCGCGCGGCCTTGGCAGGCGAACCTCCTGTTCCCATGTCCTGCGCGGGACTTTCATCGGAGGTTGGTCATGTCCTACGGCAATGACGGCGGCACCTGGCGCAACGAGGCCTGGCGCAACGACGGCGGCGTTCCCCCGCATGCGTTCGATCCGTTGATGCAGCCGGACCTGTTCCGCGGCGTGCTGACGCGGCGCGTCTTTGCGTTCCTTATCGACCTCTTCGTGCTGTCGGTGCCGGTGATCGTCGCAGCGATCTTCATCTTCCTGTTCGGATTGGTCACCTTCTTCCTGGGTTGGCACCTGTTCGCCCTGCTTGCACCGGCCTCGATCGTCTGGGCCATCGTCTATTACGGCGCCTCGATCGGCGGCCAGCACTCGGCGACCATCGGCATGCGCATGATGGATCTGGAACTGCGCACCTGGTACGGTGCCCGCGGCTATTTCGTGCTCGGCGCCACCCACGCGGTGCTGTTCTGGGTGACGGTCTCGTTCGTATCGCCGCTGGTGCTCGTGATCGGGCTCCTCAACGGCCGCCGCCGGCTGCTGCACGACATCATCCTCGGAACCGTCATTATCAACAGTTCGGTCCGGACCCAGGTATCCCCAGCCGCGCGGGCCACTTATTAGGCCCACCTAAACCAATTGACCGTTAGCCTCCGGGGGGCGATGCTAACTCGGCTGCCTGTATTGTATGTGGAGCCCGACGATCAGACGTGACCCAGCACTCGCGTGATACTCCCCAGTTCTATCTGACGGCGCCCTCACCCTGCCCCTATCTGCCGGGCCGGCATGAGCGCAAGGTTTTCACGCACCTGGTCGGCGACAAAGCGGGCGATCTCAACGACTTGCTGACCCATGGCGGCTTCCGCCGCAGCCAGTCGATCGCCTACCGCCCGGCCTGCGACCAGTGCCGGGCCTGCGTCTCGGTCCGGGTGATCGCCAACGAATTCCGCCCCTCCCGCAACTTCCGCAAGGTGCTGGCCCGCAACGCCGACATCATCGGCGAGCAGCGCACGGCGGTCCCGACCTCGGAGCAATATTCGGTCTTCCGCGCCTATCTCGACCGCCGCCACCGCAACGGGGGCATGGCCGACATGACCGTGCTGGACTACGCGATGATGGTCGAGGACAGCCATGTCGAGACCCGGATCATCGAGTACCGCAAGCGCAATGCCGACAGCGCCATCACCGGCCGCGGCGACGAGCTGATGGCGGTGGCGCTGACCGACGTGCTCAGCGACGGGCTATCGATGGTCTATTCCTTCTTCGAGCCGGGGCTTGAGGCCCGCTCGCTCGGCACCTTCATGATCCTCGATCATATCGCCCGTGCCCGCCGGCAGGGCCTGCCGTACGTCTATCTCGGCTACTGGATCGAGGGCTCCAAGAAGATGGACTACAAGGGCCGCTTCCTGCCGCAGCAGCGGCTCGCGCCGTCGGGCTGGCTGCGCGTCGACGCATCGGGCGAGGGATTGGCCGAGCCGCAGGACTAGCGCGCTTCCAATCGGACGCTCTAGCTGCCGAACAGCGTATCGATCAGCAGCTTCACGTTCAGGATCACGATCAGGCCGGCGACGATCCACGCCGCCACCGCAACCGGACGCGAGATCGCGAATGCGCCCATCTTGCGCTTGTCGGACACGAAGCGCACCAGCGGGATCACCGCGAACGGCAGCTGCATCGACAGCACGACCTGGCTGAACACCAAGAGCTGCGCGGTGCCGCTCTCGCCATAGAGCGCGGCGACCACGATGACGGGGATGATCGCGATGCCGCGGGTCACCAGCCGCTGCAGCCAGTCGGGCAGCTTGAGGTCGAGAAAGCCCTGCATCACGATCTGGCCGGCCAGCGTCGCCGTCACCGTCGAGTTGAGGCCAGACGCCAGCAGCGCCACGGCAAACAGCGTCGAGGCGATGCCGAGGCCGAGCAGCGGCGACAGCAGTTCGAAGGCCTGATCGATCTCGGCGACGTCGGAATGGCCGCTCTTGTGGAAGGTCGCGGCCGCCAGCACCAGGATCGCGGCATTGACGAACAGCGCCAGCATCAGCGCGATGGTGGAGTCGGTGGTCGCCCATTTGATCGCGTCGCGCCGGCCCGCCTCGGTGCGCGGATAGGCGCGGGTCTGCACGATCGATGAGTGCAGATAGAGATTATGCGGCATCACGGTGGCGCCGATGATGCCGATCGCAATGTAGAGCATTTCGGGATTGGTGACGATCTCGCGCGACGGCATGAAGCCGCCGATCACGCCGGCAATCGGCGGCGCAGCGGCGGCGATCTGGACCACGAAGCAGACCGCGATGACGATCAGCAGTGCGATCACGAAGGCTTCGAGGAAGCGGAAGCCGCGGTTCATCAGGAGCAGCAGCAGGAACGCGTCGAGCGCCGCGAGCAGCGCGCCGCCGATCAGGGGAATGCCGAACAAGAGCTTCAGCGCGATCGCGGTGCCGATCACCTCGGCGAGGTCGCAGGCGATGATCGCGGCCTCGCAGGCGAGCCACAGCAGCAAGTTGACCGGTCGCGAATAGGTCGCGCGGCAAGCCTGCGCCAGGTCGCGGTCGGTCGCGATGCCGAGCCGTGCTGCGAGCGCCTGCAGCAGGATCGCCATCAGGTTGGAAAGCAGGATGACGGACAGCAGCGTATAGCCGAACTTCGACCCGCCCGCGAGATCGGTCGCCCAGTTGCCGGGGTCCATATAGCCGACCGAGACCAGGTAGCCGGGCCCGGCGAAGGCCAGCAGCCGCCGCCACCAGACGCCCGTGCTCGGCACGCGAACGGTCGCATTGACCTCGGGAAGGCTGCGCGCATGCCCGGCGTCATCGCGCCAGCCTCCCGGCACGGTGTCGGCAACGGAAACGGGAGACATTTCAGGGGTCCGAGCATCCATCTCTCAAGGATGGCTGATCTGACTCGTTATTGCAACTCATTTGCAACTGCATCTGGCCTCACGAAAATGATACCAGCCGCCGATCTTGTAAAGCACTGAAGAAGTGCTTTACGTTAGAAGCATGATCAAGCTGCCCGTCGAGACGCCAACCGCAACGCTGCGCTACGCCCTCGCCCCCGACCTATCGGGCATCGCGGCGATCGAGGCGACCTTTGCGGCCTATGTCCGGATGATGGAGATCCTCGCCGAGGTCGCTCCCGTCGGCGCCAACCTCGTCTCGCTGCACGCCCAGGCCTATGAGAGGATCCGCAAGGAGACCGGCCTGCCCGCGCGGCTGGTGACGCTCGGCCTGCGCGACCGCGCCAACTACATCGCCGGCGCCGCCGTCCGCCGGATACCGCTCGACGACAAGTTGTTCGCGATCAAGGGCCCAACTTCACTGACCATTAGCACTGTCAGCGGACGCGTCTTGGTGCCGTTCGACGTGCCGGGATATGTCTCGGGCTGGGAAAGCCCCTTCCCGGCGCATTTGATCTCGGATGGACGCGGCTACGAAATCCACATCGCCGTCAAATCGAAATCAGCACAACCGGAGGAGAAGACCATGCTTCACGAAGGCATCCTTGCGCGCATGGGCCGGCTTCTTGCCGCCATCGCGAGCCAGACCATCGACAACGTCGAGAGCAACAACAAGGTCGCGCTGGTCAAACAGGCGATCCGCGAGATCGACGCCGGCGCCGACGAGGCGCGCTATGCGCTCGGCAAGTCGCGCGCCGAGGAATTCCGCTTGAAGAGGCGGCGCGAAGAACTGGATACCGAGACGGCTGGTCTGAACGAGAAGATCCGTCTCGCACTTGCGGAAAATCGCGAGGATCTCGCGCGCGCCGGCGTCGCACGGCAAATCGACCTGGAGTCGCAGGTGATCGCGCTGGAACGCGCGATGGATTTCATCGAGCTTGAGATCGACGAGCAGACCAAGGCGCTGCAGGCCATGCTCGGCGCGCGCCGCGAGGCGGAGACGCGGCTAGCCGATCTCGAACAAAGTCTGATCCGCGAGGCCAACGACGAAACCAGCCGGGCCCCATCGACGACCAATACATTGAGTGCTGAACGCGCCATGGCGGCGATCGCCCGGGTTACCGGTGTTCCCGCTGCAAGCGTGCTCGGCGACAAGGAGCTTGACGAACTCGATCGCCTGCACCGCGAAAAGGAAATCGCGGCGCGGCTTGAAAGGATCAAGTCAGAAAAATGAGTGCAGTTGGCGACATCCTGCTCGCCCCGGACGTGCGGCCCTTTGCGGTCGCGGCTGCGATCATGGTGACACTTGGCGGGATCGAATTGCTGTCCACCATGATCGGACTTTCGATCAGCGAACTCATCGGCAAGGATTTCGCGGTCGAGGCCGAGAGCCACAATGCTCTCAGTGGCCTGTTTCTCTGGATCAACGCCGGGCGGCTTCCCCTCCTGATCCTGATCATCCTGATACTTGGCATATTCTCGATCGGAGGCTTCCTGCTTCAGGGACTGGCGCATGCCGCAGGCACCGCCATCCCGGTCTCGCTTGCCGCGGTGGTTGCCGCCGCCGGCAGCATCCCCGTGATCAGAAATGCGAGCCGCGGCATCGCCCGCATCATTCCGCGCGACGAGAGCTATGCGGTCAACGACAGCGACTTCGTCGGCAAGGTCGCAACGGTGTCGGTCGGCCCGCTCGATCAGGGCCTGCCCGGCAGGGTCCGTCTCAAGGATGTCTTCGGCAACTGGCACACCGTGCCGGCGCGTGCCAGCGCCGAGTCCGAGGCATTGCCGGTCGGCGCCAGCGTGCTGCTCGTCGATCGCGACGCCAAAGGCTTCATCGCGATCGCCGCTCCTTCCGACCTCGTCGAACAACGACAATCTTCCAACAGGGCATAACACATGTGGGAACTTGCTATACCCGTCGTCATTGGCGTCATTGCCATTCTCGTCATCGGTCTGCTCTTCGCAAAGCTCTACAAGCGCTCGACGCGCGATGAGGCCTATGTCCGCACCGGCCTCGGCGGCCAGAAGGTGGTGCTCGACGGCGGCTCGCTGGTGCTGCCGATCTTCCACTCCACCGCCGCGGTGAACCTGAAGACACTGCGGCTCGAGGTCGCGCGCGGCGGCCCGGACTCGCTGATCACTAAGGATCGTATGCGCGTCGACATTGGCGCCGAGTTCTATCTGCGCGTCAAACCCGATAGTTCGTCGATCGCACTCGCCGCACAGACGCTCGGCAACCGCACCAACGACGCCGCCGAGCTGCGCGAGCTGGTCGAGGCCAAGTTCGTCGACGGCCTGCGCTCGGTCGCTGCCACCATGAACCTCGAGGAATTGCAGGAGCAGCGTGCGACCTTCGTCAAGGCGGTGCAGGACGCGGTCGGCGCCGACATCCAGAACAACGGCCTCGAGCTCGAATCGGTGTCGCTGACCAAGCTCGACCAGAGCGACATCAAGCATTTCAACCCGAGCAACTTCTTCGACGCGCACGGTCTGACGACGCTGACCAAGATCACCAAGGAGCGTGAGCAGGAGCGCAACCAGATCGTCCGCACCACCGAGGTCAATATCGCCCAGCAGGACCTGGTGGCGCGGCAGACCACGCTGACGATCGAAAGCACCAAGCGCGAGGCCGAGCTCGCCCAGCAGCGCGACATCGCCAACAAGACCGCCGCGATGCGCGCGCAGACCGCGCAGGTCGAGCAGACCGCGTTGCAGAACGAGGCCGAATACCGCATCCAGCAGGAGCTCGCGGTCGCCAACAAGCAGACCGAGGCCAACCAGGCCCGCGACACCCGCAAGATCGAGGCCGATCTCGCGGTCAAGCGGCGCAATACCGAGATGGAGCGCGACCTTCAGATCGTCGCGCAGGAAAGCGCGATCGCCGTCGCGGCCAAGAGCAAGGAGCAGTCGGAGGCCCAGACCATCGCCGAGACCGCGCGTGCCGTCGCGATCGCGGCGGAAGAAAAGGTCACCACCGCCCGCGCCACCGAGATCGCAGAGCGTGACAAGATCATCAACGTGATCGCGGCGCGCAAGGCAGCCGAAACCGACGCGATGCCGATCACGGTCATGGCCGAGGCGGAACGTCAGGCCGCCGCCAACAAGGCGGAAGCCACCAACGTACTCGCCAAGGCCGACGCGGCAGCCGCCACCACCCGCGCCGCCGGCGTCAAGGCGCTCGGCCAGGCCGAAGCGGAAGTCGCGACGATGAAGGCGGAGGCGCGCAACAAGCTGAGCGCCGAGATGATCGACTACGATCTCAACCTCGCCCGGATCAACGTGATCCCGAGCGCGCTCGCCGAGGCAGTGAAGCCGATCGAGAAGATCTCCGACATCCGGATCTTCGACACCGGCAGCATGCTTGGCCGCGGCGGCGCCAACGGCCACGCCAACGGCAATGGCGGGGGCAATGGCGGTCTTGGGCTCGGCGACGGCCTCGCCGCGCAATTGCTGTCGGTCTCGGCATTCAAGCCGATGATCGACAAGATCCTCTCGGAGGCGGGCTTCCCGGCCGGATCCGACGCGCTCACCAGCCTGACCAGCGCGCTGGCGCAGCGCAAGGCCGAGGCGCCTGCAACCAGCGAGGACAGTCGGCCCGCCACATTAGTCGGTACCATCACCGGCCAGCTCGCGCCCACGCCGCAATGACGTGACTGCGCTTCTGATATCAGCGACAAGGCCCGCCTCTCCCGGCGGGCCTTTGTTTTTGTGTTGTCGGGAAACGGGTGGGATCGGACGTCTTCCAAACACACACTAAAGGCAGTCGAATTTTCCAGGGATTCTGCCATGTCCGCCGATACGCCTCGCTTGCCAAGCACCTTCAATCGCCTGGCCTGGTCCAACCTCGCCGCACAATCGGCCGAGCAGATCGCGCTTGCGGCCGCGCCCATCGTCGCGGTGCTGGTGCTCGGCGTCGGCGAAGGCCAGACCGGCCTGTTGCAGACCGCACTGACGCTGCCTTTCATCCTGTTTGCGATTCCCGCCGGCCTCTTGGCCGACCGTGTGTCGCGGCGCTGGGTGATGGCGGGCTCCGAGGCGCTGCGCGCGGCGGCATTGGCCGCGATTCTGCTGTTGCTGGGGTTCGGCCTGATGACACTGCCGCTGCTGGCCTTGCTCGGCTTCATCGCGGTCTGCGGCACGGTCGCCTACAGCGTCGCAGCTCCTGCGCTGGTCCCGTCGCTGGTGACGTCGCAGCAATTGCCGGCCGCGAATGCCCGTATCGAACTTGCGCGCACCGTCGCTTTCGCCAGCGGACCCGCGCTTGGCGGCGTGCTGGTCGGCTGGGTCGGTGCCGCGCCCGCATTCGGCTTTGCCGCCGCGCTGTCGGCGATCGCGGTCGTGCTGCTCGCCGGCCTCTATGAGCCGGCGCGCCAGCCTGCCCCGCGGCGTCATCCGATGCAGGACATCAAGGAAGGCGCGGCCTTCGTCATGCATCACGCCTTGCTGCGGCCGGTGTTCATCACCCAGTTCATCTTCAACACCGCGTCCTTCCTGCTGCTCGCCGTGTTCGTGCCCTATGCGGTGCGCCATGTCGGGCTCAGCGCAACCGGTGTCGGCACGACGCTTGCGATGTACGGCGTCGGCATGGTGGTCGGCGCGCTGTTCGCAACCCGCGTCATGAAGCGGCTGGCATTCGGCACCGTGATCGGGCTCGGCCCGGTCACCGGCCTCGTCGCCGCGATCGTGATGGCGCTGACCACCTGGATTGCGACGCCGCTGCTCGCCGGGCTCGGCTTCTTCCTCCTCGGCGTCGGCCCGATCCTGTGGGTGATCTCGACAACTACGCTCAGGCAGTCGGTGACGCCGCCCTCGCTGCTCGGCCGCGTCTCCGCGATCAACATCATGAGCTACGGCGCCCGCCCGCTCGGATCCGCACTCGGCGCCGTCGTCGGTGGCCTCTACGGCGCCGAAGCCTGCCTCTACCTCGCGGCCGCAATCTTTGCGGCGCAGGCGCTGGTGATCCTGATGTCGCCCGCGGTGTCGCTCAGGCGTCAGCCCGACATGGTCGGCGAGCCCGCGCGCTGCTGATCCCGAGTCCTCTCAGCCGTCATTGCGAGCGGAGCGAAGCAATCCATCTGTCCGCATATGCGGGACGATGGATTGCTTCGTCGCTTCAGCGCAAAATTGCTTTGCAATTTTGTCGCGAGCTCCTCGCAATGACGGTGGAAAGACCTCAGCTTGCCAGGTACCGCTCGTACTTGCCGCCGATGACCTCGTCGGCCGTGACGGCCGGATCCAGCGTATAAAGATCCTGCGCATGGCCGATGCCGCGCAAGACGAAGCGGCCGGTGGAAACCAGATAGTTGCGGCCGGCGGCGTCAAGGCCGGTGCGGAAATCGGTCGAGGTCAGCAGCTCCCGGTCGACTGAGGCGCACATCGAGGCGATCCGGCTGACCTCGTTGACGGCGGGCCCGACCACGGTGAAATCCAGCCGGTCCTCGCTGCCGATATTGCCGTAGAAGACCTGGCCGACATGGAGCCCGACATAGGCCGTGGTGGTCGGCCGGTTCTCATTCTCGCGCCGATCGTTCAGCACGCGGATGTTGTGCCGGAATCTGTGTTCGGCGCGCAGCGCCGCGCGCTTGGCGCTTGCCATGTTCTCGCTGGTGAACATCGCCAGCACGCCGTCGCCGATCAGCTTCAAGACTTCGCCGCCGGCATCATGGATCGCGTCGATCGAGGCCTGCGCGTAGTCGTTGAGGAACGGAATGATCTCGTCCGGGCCGATGCGCTCGCTGATCGCGGTCGAGCCGCGCACGTCGGAGTACCACAACACGGCCTTGATCTTCTCGGTGATGCCGCGCTGCATGCGTCCGCGCAGCACCTGCTCCGCCGTATCGCGGCCGAGATAGACCCGTCCGAGCGTGCGGGCGATCTCGACCTGGGCGGCCGATTTGATCGCGAGCCCGAGCACCGGCACGAGGTCGCGCAGCGCCTCCATATGGTTCTCGTCGAACCCGTCCGAACGGCGGGTGGTATAGTAGGAATAGAAGCAATCCATCTCGCCGATCGTGCCGGCCTCGCCGAAGCGATGCACGAAGGCCACGAAGTGCTTGTGGCCCTTCTCGGCAAGGTCGCCGATCATCGAGAAATCGTGCGTCTCGGCGAGATTGATCACCATCTCGTCATGGCCGTTTTCGAGCATGTGATGGAACGCCGACCGCCGCCAGTTCTGGCTGGCCTCGCCGCTGCTGGTCGAGCCGTATTCGAAGATATCGGCCTCGTTGCTTTCGCCGTCGTTCCAGCGGAAGCCGCGCCCCTCGAAGATCGGATGCAGGGTGTCGATGAAGACGATCGCCCGCGACAGCGGCATGCCGGCGGCCCGGCAGCGCTCGCAGAAGCCGCGCAGCAGATCGTTTTCCGGCAGGCCCGTGAGACCCTGGCGGACCAACCAATTCATGAGGCGCAAACGGGGCGTCAGTTCCATACGCTGGATTATGCCGGGCAATTGGTGCGGGAGGAAGGGCTGGTCGTCGCGTGACAGATGCGGACGCCAGTCCAACATTGCAAGGCCGCCCGCCGCGCCATTTTCGGGCGGAACGAAGCCACCGAATGCCGGCGATTCCGCTTTCCTTTGCCCCGGCCTTCGCGCAAAAGGGCGCATGGACAGCGACCCCGGCCAGCCGACCCCGATCCGACGCCTCGTGCAATGGGCGATCACCCCGCCGCAGTCCTATGGGGTCTACCTGGCCGCCCTCGCCCTGATGTTCACACTGTCGTTCTACGCCGGCACGATGAAGCCGAAGCACGTGCCCGCCCCGCCGGTGACGGCGCCGTCCGCCCCACACAGCTGATCAGGCCAAGCCGGTCGAAGGTGCGCGGCGCCAACGCGGCTCAGTCATAGAACTCCGGCGACATTTTCAGCCCGTCGCGCTGGGCCTTGTCGTGGTTGATCCAGAGCTGCGCCTTCTCCTTGGTCAGCGTGTCGGCGATCTTCTGCATCGAGGCCAGCGTCTGCTCCTTGCTGGCGTTCAAGGTCGGCACGCGTCGATTATCCCAATTGTCCCTGAAGTGAACGGCATCGCCGGTCAGCAGGACCGCGCCGGTCTTCGGTAGCTTCACCAGCAGCGATTGGTGGCCAGGGGTATGGCCCGGTGTCGACAGGATGGTGACGCTGCCGTCGCCGAACACGTCGCGGTCGCCCTCGAGCTTCGTCACCGGATGCTCCGGCTTGAAGCGCGGCGCGTTGTTGGCGCCGGGCCATTCATACTCCGCTTTCTGCACATACAGCATCGCGACAGGGAACATCTCGACGTTGCCGACGTGATCGGGATGGGTATGCGAGACCGCGATCGCCTTGATGTCCGACGGCTTGACCCCGAGCTGGTCGAGCTGCGCGGCCAGCGTCTTCGGCCGTCGCCAGGTGATGGCCTTGGGATCGGCTGGCGCAAGGCCGTTAGGCATCGCCGCGACCGCGTCGGGAATGCCGGTGTCCCACAGGAACCAGCCCTGCGCGTGCTTGATCAGGTAGCAATTGTCGACGAAGTCCATCGACTTGCCTTCGTTCACGCCCGGCGACCAGCGCGAAATGTCGCCGGCAACACCTTCGCCGCAGTTGAGGATGTAGAGCCGCTCGACGCCAGTTTTCGCTGGCTGGGCATCTGCGTGCGGCACTGCGCCCGCGACCCAGAGCAACATCGCAAGACCGATTGCCTTCTTCACATTGCCCTCCGTTGATCGAGCCCGCTTTCTTCAACGCGCGCGGCCGCAATGTGCCGCCTCAGTGGCGGCCGTGGAAGACATGGCCCGGAGTCCATCGATCAATTGAACGCGAGTAGATCGCCGCCGGCTAGACCATTTCCGCCGGCGCCAGCCGGCAGGTCTCGCTGCTGATCTCGACCTGCAGCGTTGCGTGGTGGATGCTGAAGCGCTCCGACAGCTCGGCGCAGACGCGATGCAGGAAGATGTCGTCATGCCCGCCGGGCCGCACCAGATGCGCGGTCAGCGCGGTCTCGCTCGTGCTCATCGCCCAGATGTGCAAATCGTGCACCTCGGTGACGCCCTCGAGCGCGGCGAGATAGTCCCTCACCCGTTTGAGATCGATGCCCTTCGGCACCGCGTCGAGCGCGAGGTTGACGCTGTCGCGGGCAAGCTCCCAGCCGCTGAGCAGCACGACCACCGCGATGGCGAGGCTGATCGCCGGATCGAGCCACTGCCAGCCGGTCGCCATGATCAACAGCGCGGCGATCACGACGCCGAGCGAGACGCCGGCATCCGCCGCCATGTGCAGGTAGGCGCCGCGGACGTTGAGGTCGCTGTCGCGGCCCCGCATGAACAGCAGCGCGGTGCCGCCATTGATCAGGATGCCGAGCGCGGCGACCCAGACCACGGTCCAGCTTGCGACCTCGGCCGGCTCACGGAAGCGGTTGATCGCCTCGACCGCGATGCCGCCGACCGCGATCAGCAGCAGCCCGGCATTGAACAGCGCCGCCAGGATCGAAGCGCGGCGGTAGCCATAGGTGTGGGTATCGGTCGGGCGCCTGCCGGCGAGCCACGCCCCGCCCCAGGCCAAGAGCAGCGCGATGACGTCGGAGAGATTGTGAACAGCGTCGGAGACCAGGGCCAGCGAGTTGGCGGAGTAGCCGAAGATCAGCTCGGCGATGACGAAGGCGGTGTTCAGTGACGCGCCGACCGCAAAGGCGGTGCCGAAGCTCGCTGGCGCGTGGCTGTGCCCGGCGTGCGAGTGCCCGGCATGAGAGTGGCCGGCGTGGGAATGTCCAATCTGGGACGTTCCGTGAGAATGACCGCTGTGGTCGTGATTGTGCGCCATGGCAACCGTCGCCCGATATCGTCGGCGACGGTTATAGCGCGGTGAAATGTGGATACTATCACACCGCGGCTGTTGAACGGCGGGTTACGGCTTGCGCCTAACCCGCCCTGCGCAACTACTCCACGCCGCGATTGAACTTGTTCGACTTCGGCAGGCCATGGGCGAGCCGGCCGGCGTCGGCGCGGTTGCCGCGCCAGTCGGCCAGTTCCTTCATGGTCATGCTGTGCTCGCGACCGGCGGAGTCCTTCCAGGTCAGGCCGGTCTTGGAGTCGAACACCGCAACGTCTGACAGCTCCGAGCTGGTGTATTTCTGCAGCCGCACGCCACGGCCGCGCGCCATCTCCGGCACCTGGTCGAGACCGAACAGCACCATCTTGTGGTTGGTGCCGATCACCGCGACGGTGTCGCCGTTCACGGTCGTGATCGCACGCGCCTCGTTCGGCATCTCGACATTGAGCACCTGCTTGCCCTTGCGGGTGTTGCCGACGCAGTCCTCTTCCTTGACGACGAAGCCCTGGCCCTCGCTGCTCGCGATCAGGAACTTGCGCTCGCCCTTGTTGACGAACAGCGAGATGATCGCGGCGTCCTGCTCGAGGTCGATGAACATGCGGATCGGCTCGCCATGGCCGCGTCCGCCCGGCAGTTTTGCGACATCAAGCGAGTAGAACTTGCCGTTGGTCGCGAACAGCAGCAGCTTCGAGGTCGTCTCGGCAAAGAACGAGTGCTCGAGCTTGTCGTCGGTCTTGAAGGCGAGCCCCGAGAGATCCTCGACATGGCCCTTCAGCGTTCGCACCCAGCCCTTCTCGGAGATCACGACGGTGCATGGCTCGCGCTCGACCAGCGCTTCCTCGATCGCCGCAAGGTCGTGCTCGGGCGCATCGGCGAACGTGGTGCGGCGCTTGCCGAGCGGCGTCTTGGGCCCGAAGATATCGCGGACCTTGCGGACCTGATCGCCGACCTTGGCCCATTGCTCGGTCTCGGATCTGAGCAGCCCCTCGATGCCCTTCAGCTCCTTGCGAAGCTCCTTATCCTCGGTGCGGATCTCCATCTCCTCCAGGCGGCGCAAATTGCGCAGCCGCATGTTGAGGATGGCTTCGGCCTGGATCTCGGTGAGATTGAAGGTCTTGATCAGGACGGGCTTCGGCTCGTCCTCGGTTCGGATGATCTTGATCACCTTGTCGAGGTTCAGATAGGCGACGAGGTGGCCGCCCAGCACTTCCAGGCGGTGCTCGATCTGGGTCTTGCGGAAGTTGGACCGGCGGACCAGCACGTCGCGCAGATGGTCGAGCCATTCGCGCAGGCACTCGGCAAGGCCGACCACCTTCGGGATGCGGCCCTTGATCAAGACGTTCAGGTTCAGCGATATCTTGCTTTCCAGCTCGGTGAGCCGGAACAGCGATTCCATCATCAGCGCCGGATCGACCGTGCGGGACTTCGGCTCGATCACGAGGCGAACGTCCTCGGCCGACTCGTCGCGGACGTCGGCAACCAGCGGCAGCTTCTTCTCGTTGATGAGCTCGGCGATCTTCTCGACGATCCGCGACTTCTGCACCAGCCACGGGATCTCGGTCACGACGACCACCCAGGTGCCGCGCGCGCCCTCTTCCTGGGTCCAGCGCGAGCGGGTGCGGAACGAGCCGCGCCCCGTGGTATAGGCCTCGATGATCGCTTCCTTGGAATCGACGACGATGCCGCCGGTCGGGAAGTCCGGCCCCTTGACCCACTTCAACAGCGCCTTCGACTTGGCGTCGGGCTTCTCGATCAGATGCAGCGCAGCGTCGCAAAGCTCGGCGGCGTTGTGCGGCGGGATCGAGGTCGCCATGCCGACCGCGATGCCCTGCGCACCGTTGGCGAGCAGGTTCGGAAAGCCGCCGGGCAGCACCACCGGCTCTTTCGACTGGCCGTCGTAGTTGAGGCGGAACTCGACCCCGTCCTCGTCGATGCCGTCGAGCAGGAGCCGCGCGACCTCGGTCATGCGCGCTTCGGTGTAGCGGTAGGCGGCCGGATTATCGCCGTCGATATTGCCGAAATTGCCCTGGCCGTCGACCAGCGGGTAGCGCGAGGAGAAGTCCTGCGCCAGGCGCACCATGGCGTCATAGATCGCCTGGTCGCCGTGCGGATGGAACGAGCCCATCACGTCGCCGACGATCTTGGCCGATTTCTTGAAGGCCGCGCGCGGGTCGAGCCCGAGCAGGTCCATGCCGTAGAGGATGCGGCGGTGCACCGGCTTCAGCCCGTCGCGGGCGTCCGGCAGCGCGCGATGCATGATGGTCGAGAGCGCATAGGCGAGATAGCGCTCCTCGAGCGCATCACGCAGCGGCACCTCGTGAATTTCGGCCGGCTTTTCCGGCGGTACCTGTCGTTTTCCCATGGGGAGGCGTTAAACCTTGGCGCTGAATCGGGCAAGCCGCGAATCACCGGGAATTTAGGGCCCGAATCGGCCTTACGGAACCGCCGTTCGGCTCCGCGGCCTCGTTACGGCGTTGATAAATCCGTCGCGGGCATCGGAATGGCCCTGACCGCGGGGCTCCAGCACGTGGCGCAGCAGGAACAGACCGGTGATCTGGAAACCGTCGCGCAGGTCCTGCTCCGACCAGCTGTTGGCACCGCCCTCGCCTTCGCGCAGGAATGCCGGCAACGGCAACAGCCGGTCGCGCCACGGCTCCCCGGCGGCGCGGGAGACGGCGCCGCCGGATTTCGGCGACACGTAGATCAGGTCGGTGGTCTCCCCGCTTGCCGCGCAATTGTCCAGGTCCAGCCCGAAGCCGAGCTCGGTCAGCATCGCCAGCTCGAACCGGATCAGGTGCACGGCGGCCACGCCGGCATCGTCGAAATCGTCGAGCGTCCCCTGCAGCATCTCGTAGATGTCTTGATGCGGATCGCGCTCCGGCAGCAGCCGGGCCAGCGCCGCCAGATGCGTGACGCCATAGACGGCGTGCGACGAGGCGAGCAGTGTCGCCGCGCGCAGCCGTGTGCCTTCCAGCGCGTACATGCCGAGATGCTCGTCGAGCCGCGCCCGCCACACCGCGGTGACGCTGTTGCCGGGCTGCAGCAGCGGCCGCATCCGCGAGCTGGCACCGCCGCGCACGAGGCCGAGATGGCGGCCATGCTCGCGCGTCAGGAGCTCGACGATGGCGGAGGATTCGCCATGCC
Source organism: Bradyrhizobium sp. CCBAU 53421 (assembly GCF_015291625.1). Lineage (NCBI taxonomy): Bacteria > Pseudomonadati > Pseudomonadota > Alphaproteobacteria > Hyphomicrobiales > Nitrobacteraceae > Bradyrhizobium > Bradyrhizobium sp. CCBAU 53421. The sequence continues at coordinate 4,659,796 of NZ_CP030047.1, read as the reverse complement.
GCCGCACGCCCAGCACGATGCCTTCGTCGGTCCATTCCATGAAAGAGAGACTACAGGATTCCAGCGCACCGCGCAGTCATCATACGCCGTCATTCCGACGGGCGGTGGCGCTTGCACAATTTCGGAATATTGGAATGATGACGCTGAGTTGCCCGACGTGTCAAGTTGCCTGGCCGAGCGCCCGCCGCCACCGGCTACTTTGCATGGGGTTGTTTTCGATATTTTGGCACCGCGCCCCTGCGCGCCGCCCCTCACGCGTTGAACCAGCCCTGCGCGTCGCCAGTGAAGGAATAATACAGCCCGGCCGTGGTCAGGATGCAGGACACCACCTCGATGGCGCTGTCGAGCTCCAGACCCTTGTCGCCGATCACCTGCACCAGCGATATCACCGACAGCACCAGCATCGCGGCCAGCGCCCAGCGCGGCCAGTTCTTGCGGTGCTGCGCGGCGAGCCGGACGAAATACACCAGCAGCAGGATCATGCAGCCGGCCGTCAGGGTCTCGCCCGTGATCATCTGCTCGGTCTTCTCGAAGGTCGGCGTGCGGTCCTGGAACGCCACCGACAGCGCGTCGAGCGTCAGCGACAGATAGAGCAGCACCTCAAACCACAGCACATTTCTGGGCACGTTCATTGCGACGCCGGCTCTTATTCCTTGGGGAAATCCAGTCCCATTTCCTTGTAGCGGTCGGGATCGTCGCCCCAGTTCTCGCGCACCTTGACGAACAGGAACAGGTGCACCGGCACGCCCATGATCTCGGCGATCTCGGCCCGTGCCTGCGCGCCGATCGACTTGATGGTGGCGCCGCCCTTGCCGAGCACGATCTTGCGCTGGCTCTCGCGCTCGACAAAGATCGTCTGCTCGATGCGGATCGACTTGTCCTTGCGGTCGGTCCAGCTGTCGGTCTCGACCGTCGACTGGTACGGCAATTCCTGATGCAGATGGCTGTAGATCTTCTCGCGGGTGATCTCGGCCGCCAGATGCCGCATCGGCGCATCCGACATCTGGTCCTCGGGATAGAGGAACGGGCCGGCGGGCACCAGCTTGGCCAGCGCTTGGCGCAGGTCGGCAACGCCGTCGCCGGACAGCGCCGAAATCATGAAGGTGTGCTCGAAGCGCATCCGCTCGTTGGCGGCCTGCGCCAGCGCCAGCAGCTTCTCGCGCTGCACGAGGTCGACCTTGTTCAGCACCAGGATCTTCGGATGCGCGACGGTTTCGAGCTTGGCCAGGATCGCATTGGCCTCCTCGTCGATGCCCGACTTCGCATCGAGCAGCACGCAGACAAGATCGGCGTCGTGGGCGCCGCTCCAGGCGGTCGACACCATGGCACGGTCGAGCCGGCGCCGCGGCGCGAAGATGCCGGGCGTGTCGACCAGGATGATCTGGGCGTTGCCCTCGATCACGATGCCGCGGATCAGCGCCCGCGTGGTCTGCACCTTGCGCGACACGATGGTGACCTTGGAGCCCACCAGCGCATTGACCAGCGTCGACTTGCCGACATTGGGCGCGCCGATCAGCGCGACGAAGCCACAGCGCGTCGCGTCCCCCTGCCCTTTGGCTTCGTCAGTCATTGGTGCCGACGCCTTCACGCTCGATCATCGCGGATGCCGCTGCTTTCTCTGCCGCGCGCTTGTTGCCGCCAAGGCCCTCGGCTGAGGCCAGGCCCGGCAGGTCAACGGCAACGCGGAATTGTGGATCGTGGTGCGGGCCGGTGCGTTCGACCTCGCGATAGACCGGCGTCGGCAGTCCCTTGCCCTGCGCCCATTCCTGCAACACGGTCTTGGGATCGCGCAGCGGCCGGCGCAACTTGTGCATCCGCTCGGTCCAGTTGCGCTCGACGAACTGGCGCGCGGCCTCGTAGCCGCCGTCGAGGAAGATCGCCCCGATCACCGCCTCGCAGATGTCGCCGAGCACGGACTTGCGCAGCCGTGCGCCTTCGACCGCCTTCACCATGCCGAGCTTGATGTCCTCGAGCAGCCCGAGCGACTTGGCGACATCGGCGCAGCTCTCCTTGCGCACGAGATCGGCGAGCCGCTTCGACAACTCGCCCTCGTCGGCCTTCGGGAACGCCCGGAACAGCATGTCGGACACGATCAGCCCGAGCACGTGGTCGCCGAGGAATTCCAGCCGCTGATAGCTGTCGGCGCGGTTGCGGGTGGCGGGCTTCAGCGCGGACACGTGGGTGAATGCGGTGGTCAGCAGCGCGGCATCTGAGAACGTGTAACCGATACGCGCCTCGGTACCGGCGATCGCGGCCTTCTCCTCGGCCGCCTTGGCGGCCTTGCTGCGCCGCTTCTTCGGCGCGGCCGCGCTCTCGGCGGCTGGCGTCTGGCTCGGCTCGCCGGCGGGCGCTTGATCGTTGATGGCTGCGGTATCGTCGTTCATCGCACGATGGAGAATAGGCGGTTCCACCGCACGGCGAACGGCCAGCGCCAGATCATCCAGGCCTGCTCACCCTCGGCGATCGAGAAGAAGATCATCTGGGCCCGCCCGATGATATTCTCGAACGGCACGTAGCCGACCTGCGACAGGAAGCGGCTGTCGGTGGAGTTGTCGCGGTTGTCGCCCATCATGAAGAAATGCCCAGGCGGAACGGTGTAGACGATAGTGTTGTCCATGTAGCTGTTGTCGGTGCAGTCGAGCGACTCGTAGCTGACGCCGTTCGGCAGCGTTTCCTTCCAGCGCTTGACCTTGGCGGTGGCATCCGCCGAGCCGCAGGGATCCTCGCCGACGAAATCGCTCAGCCGCTCGCGCTTGATCGGCTCGTCGTTGATGTAGAGCAGCCCGCCCTTCACCTCGATGCGGTCGCCCGGCAAGCCGATAACGCGCTTGATGTAGTCGGTGGAGTCGTCCCGCGGCAGCCGGAACACCACGATATCACCGCGGCTGGGCTCCGAGCCGAAGATGCGCCCCGAGAAAATGTTCGGCGAGAACGGGATCGAATAGTGGCTGTAGCCATACGAATATTTCGAGACGAACAAATAGTCGCCAACCAGCAGCGTCGCCTTCATCGACCCCGAGGGGATGTTGAACGGCTGGAACAGGAAGGTGCGGATGACGAGCGCGATAAGAAGGGCATGAATGACGACGCGGATGGTCTCGCCCAAGCCGCTCTCAGATTTGGTCCCGGTGGTCGCGCTCATTGCTTTCCCAATTCCCGCAGGCCCTGGCGCCCACGCGGTGGCAGAACGTTCTCTCCACGCGAAGCGTTCGACCCCCGCGTGAGGAAAATGGCCTTGATTCTGATCTTGAGGGCAAATTCCGGCCGGAACCTGGAATCCGCGTCTCGCTCGATACCCTGCGGCGTTTTAGACGGTTGTTCGCAGGGGCGCAATCAATCGCCGCCTCAAAACTTCGCAATTCATTGAAATGTCAATGATTTTTTAGTTTGCTGAAGTTTTCCGGCAGATTCCGGCCCCGCCCGCTCATCTGGCGGGAGCAACCGCCGAAATTATGACGAAGGCCTGCGCCAGCGGCCAATCATCCGTGATCGAAAGGTCGATCTGCGCCTGCATGCCCTCGGGCGTCAGCTCCTGGAGCCGGGCCAGTGCGCCGCCGGTCAGCTGCATCGACGGCCGCCCTCCCGGCAGGTTCACCACTCCCATGTCCTTCCACCACACCCCGCGCCGGATACCGGTGCCGAGCGCCTTGGAGCAGGCCTCCTTGGCGGCGAAGCGTTTGGCGTAGGTTGCGACCACCATCTTCTCGCTGTTGGCCCGGCGCATCGCCTTGGCGCGCTCGGCATCGGTGAAGATGCGATCGAGGAAGCGCTCGCCGTGCCGCTCGATCACCTTCGCGATCCGGGTGATGTCGATCAGGTCGGAGCCGATGCCGATGATCATGCGCTGACGCCACCTTGCGCCCTGGCACGGCCGCGGTCCATTGCCGCACGCATCTCGCGCACCGTCTCGGCGATGCCGACGAACAGCGCCTCGCCCATCATGAAATAGCCGATGTTGAGCTCGCGGATTTCGGGCAGCGCGGAGATCGTCTCCGCGGCCTCATAGTCGAGCCCATGGCCGGCATGGACCTCGAGCCCGGCCGCCTGCGCGAGCCTGGCGCCGGCGACGATGCGCTTCCACTCGGCCTCCGCCTTGTCCTTGTGACCGTCGACCACGGCGTCGCACCAGCCGCCGGTGTGGATCTCGATCACCGGTGCCTTCAGCTGCGCGGCCATCTCGATCTGCCTCGGATCGGCGGCGATGAACAGCGAGACCCGGATGCCGGCGTCGCCAAGCCGTGCGATGAAGGGCGCCAGCGCATTGTGCTGGCCGACCACATCGAGGCCGCCTTCGGTGGTGAGCTCCTGGCGCCGTTCCGGCACCAGGCAGACCGCGTGCGGCTTGGTGGCGAGCGAAATCCGCAGCATGTCGTCGGTCGCCGCCATCTCGAAATTCAGCGGCTTGGAGATCTCGGCCTTGAGCCGCGCCATGTCCTCGTCGCGGATATGACGGCGATCCTCGCGCAAATGCGCGGTGATGCCGTCGGCGCCGGCCGCGATCGCGGCAAGCGCCAGCCGCACCGGATCTGGCCTCGCCCCGCTCCGCGCATTGCGCAGGGTCGCGACGTGATCGACATTGATACCGAGACGGAGCGGAGCAGCCTTTGACATTTCTCTAACCTGCAGTTCTAGCCTGTCGTGCGTGGGCATAGCAGTTCGAAGGACGACATCGTTGCCGCTCGCCGTTCGAAGGACGGCGTCGCTTCCGCTCGCCTATGGTCTGCGCATCCAGCTTTACCCATTGACGCGCTCGACCCTTGCGACCACGGCCTTGGCGCGCAACTGCGCGATGATAGCGAGGAGATGCTTGAGGTCATAGACCTCGAGATCGATGGTCAGCTCCGTGAAATCGGGCGACTGGCGCGACATGTGGATGTTGTCGATATTGCCGTCGTGCTCGGCGATCACAGTCGCGATCTGGGCGAGGCTGCCCGGCTCGTTGACATTGTGAACCAGGATGCGCGCGGGGAAGCGCTGCGGCATGGTCTCGTCGATGTCCCAGCGCACGTCGAGCCAGCGCTCGGGCTCCTCCTCGAAATCCTTCAGCGCCGGCGACTGGATCGGATAGATCGTGATCCCCTCGCCCGGCGTGACGATGCCGACGATGCGGTCGCCCGGCACCGCGCCGCCGTTCGGCGCGAACTTCACCGGCAAATCGGAGTTGATGCCACGCACCGGGATCACCGAGGTGGCGCGCGCCGGATGCGGCGGGGTCTGCGTCTTCAGCTTGGCGGCGAGCCCCTTCTTGGCGCCGTAGCGCACCAGCCGCTCTTCCTTGTAGTCGGGATACATCGCGCGGGCGACGTCGGACGCCTTGATCTCGCCGCGCCCGACCGAGGCCATCACCTCCTCGATCGAGGTGCGCGCAAGCCGCGGCAATGCGCCCTTCAGCTTGTCGTCGGCATATTCGATCTTGGCGCGGGCGAACAGGCGGTCGACGATGCGGCGGCCGAGGCCGGCATACTGGTCGCGCACCGCATCGCGGGTAGCGCGCCGGATCGCGGCGCGCGCCTTGCCGGTGCGGGCGAGCGCTTCCCAGGCCGAAGGCGGCGCCGACTGCGCCTTCGAGGTCAGCACCTCGACCTCGTCGCCGTTCTGCAACTCGGAGGACAGCGGCGCGAACTTGCCGTTGATCTTGCAGCCGACCGCGCTGTTGCCGACCCCGGTATGCACGGCATAGGCGAAATCGATCACGTTGGCGTTGCGCGGCAGCGCGATCAGCTTGCCCTTCGGCGTGAAGCAGAACACCTGGTCGTGGAACAGCTCGAGCTTGGTGTGCTCGAGGAATTCCTCGGGATTGGAGCTCTCCGAGAGGATGCCGATGGTGTGGCGCAGCCAGGCGAAGGCGTTGGACTCGTGCTTCAGCCGCTCATGCGGCGAGCCCGCCCCCTCCTTGTAGAAGGCATGCGCGGCGATGCCGAACTCGGCGATCTGGTTCATGTCCTCGGTGCGGATCTGCAGCTCGACGCGCTGCTTGCCGGGCCCGATCACCGTGGTGTGGATCGAGCGGTAGTCGTTCTGCTTCGGGGTCGAGATGTAGTCCTTGAAGCGGCCCGGCACCACCGGCCAGGTGGTGTGGACGATGCCGAGCGCGCGGTAGCAGGCGCCGACATCGTCGAGGATGATACGGAAGCCGTAGATATCGGACAGCTGCTCGAAGCCGACAGACTTGCGCTCCATCTTGGTCCAGATCGAAAACGGCTGCTTGCGGCGGCCGAACACCCGCGCGGTGATGCCGTTCTTCTGCAAATTCTTGGAGAGCTGGGTTTCAATCTCGCCGATCAGGTTGCGGTTGCGCTCGGCCAGCGAGTCGAGCCGCTGCTTGACCACCGCATAGGCCTCGGGATCGAGCACGAAGAACGACAGGTCCTCGAGCTCCTCGCGCATCTCGTGCATGCCCATGCGGCCAGCCAGCGGCGCATAGATATCCAGCGTCTCCTCGGCGATGCGCCGGCGCGAAGCCGGCGGCACGAACTCCAGCGTGCGCATGTTGTGCAGCCGGTCGGCGAGCTTGATCAGCAGCACGCGAACATCGTCGGCGATCGCCAGCAGCAGCTTGCGCAAATTCTCGGCCTGCTTGGCCTCGCGCGAGACCAGTTCCAGCCGCTTCAGCTTGGTCAGGCCCTCGACCAGCGCGCCGATCTCATGGCCGAACACATTGTCGATCTCGGCCCGCGTCGCCTCGGTGTCCTCGATCGTGTCGTGCAGCAGCGCCGCCACGATCGTGGCGTCGTCGAGCTTGAGGTTGGTGAGGATCGCGGCGACCTCGAGCGGATGCGAGAAATAGGGGTCGCCGGAGGCACGGGTCTGCGTGCCGTGCGCCTTCATGGCGTAGACGTACGCGCGGTTGAGCAGGTCTTCGTTGGTGTCGGGGTTGTACGAACGGACGCGCTCGACAAGGTCATATTGTCGCATCATTCGGGTCCGCGGCCTGGCCGGCCTCTCCGCCGCGGACGACGCCGGCGCCACCGCGACCGTTTCGGTTGCAGCCTGCATCTGGATGGAACTGCGGCGTCGATACGCCATGAACTCGTTGCCTCTCGCGCGGGACCGAAACGTCCCTTCTTCCTCAATCTAGTGCGCTTTCGAACGAAGCTGCACCCCGCGCGGGCCCTGGAACCATTCAATTTCCCGCGCCCGCATAGGACGCACCGTAACAGCAAAATTGTCAACAAAAGCAAAGGCCCGGAGCAATGTCCGGGCCTTTGGCAAATCTATTCGCAACGCAGTGCGGAACGACGGGCTTACTCGTCTTCCTCGGGCTGCTCTTCCGGGGGCGCGAGGCCCTCGAGGCCCTTCAGCAGCTCTTCCTCGGTCATCCGCTCGACCGCGACCTCGGTGTCGTCGGCGTCGACGCTGGCACCGGCGGAACCGATCAGCGGCACAGTGTCCGGCTCGGGCTCGTCGACCTCGACGAACTTCTGCAAGGAGTGCACGAGTTCCTCTTTCAGATCCTCCGGCGAGATCGTCGAATCGGCGATCTCCCGCAGCGAGACCACCGGGTTCTTGTCGTTGTCGCGATCAACCGTGAGTTGCGATCCCGACGAGATCATTCGGGCACGATGCGCAGCCAACAGGACGAGGTCGAAGCGATTGTCGACCTTATCAATGCAATCTTCGACGGTGACGCGAGCCATCTCGAGGCGCTCCGTGGTAAAAGGGACCGAACATGTAGGTTATGAGGGTTAGTTATAGGGCTAGCCTCGGTTTCGCAAGGCAAAATTTGTGATTTGCCTTCCCAACAGGCTCTGATAACCCGGTCTGCCGGGGCCAGAAGGGCCGGAGCGTCTGACGACATGGCTAGGTTGCTGTCCCAGACAAGTAAATCTCTTCATTGCAATGTCAAAGGTCTAGGCTTTTTGCCCTCGCCTCACCATAATTGCGGTGGTGACTGTGGTGGGGAAAGATTCACTGAACTTTAGGCAGCAACGCCGGAAATTGCGCGCGGTTGATCACCGCCGCGCTAAGAACACTAACAACCACGCGAGAACACTTTGATGTCGTCACCTGTTTCCAACAAGATCGCGCTCTTCATCGATGGAGCCAATCTTTACGCCACCGCAAAGACCCTGGGCTTCGACATCGACTACAAGCGCCTTCTGAAGGAATTCCAGAGTCGCGGCACGCTGCTTCGTGCCTTCTACTATACGGCGATCATCGAGGATCAGGAGTACTCGTCGATCCGTCCGCTGATCGACTGGCTCGACTACAACGGCTACACCGTCGTCACCAAGGCGACCAAGGAATTCATCGACGCCAGCGGCCGCCGCAAGGTGAAGGGCAACATGGACATCGAGCTCGCGGTCGATGCCATGGAACTCGCCGAGCACATCGACCAGATGATCCTGTTCTCCGGCGACGGTGACTTCCGCTCGCTGGTCGAGGCCGTGCAGCGGCGCGGTGTCCGCGTCACCGTCATCTCCACTATTGCCAGCCAGCCGCCGATGATCGCCGACGAGCTGCGCCGCCAGGCCGACGTCTTCACCGACCTCGTCGAGCTGCAATCCAAGCTTGGCCGCGATCCGTCCGAACGTCCGGCCCCGCGCGAACCGCGTCACCACTCCCCGCAATTCCTGCAGCGCGCGACCACGATGGCCCCCCGGGGAGCCGATGACGATTTCGACGAGTAATCTCGTCGCCGCAGCTACGCGCCCCGACGGCAACTGTCAGCTCTGCGTCAGGCTGGCCGACTTTCGCGCACAGGCGCGCTCGCTCCACCCGGATTGGTTCAACTCGCCGGTGGAATCGTTCGGTGATCCGAATGCGCGGCTGTTGATCGTCGGGCTCGCGCCGGGCATGCAGGGCGCCAACCGCACCGGCCGTCCGTTCACCGGCGACTACGCCGGCGATCTGCTCTACGCGACCTTGCTCGAATATGGTTTCGCCAGCGGCGTCTATCAGGCGCGGCCGGACGATGGCCTGAAGCTGGTCGACGCCCGGATCAGCAACGCGGTGCGCTGCGTGCCGCCGCAGAACAAGCCGCTGCCGGCCGAGATCAACACCTGCCGGCAATTCCTCCGCGCCACCATCGCCACGATGCCGAAGCTGCGCGCGATCGTGCTGCTCGGGCGAATCGCACACGAGTCAACGTTGAAGGCGCTGGATGTTCGCCTGGCTGCCGCACCCTTTGTGCACGGTACCGTGCATAACGTGGGCGCATTCAAGCTCTACGACAGCTACCATTGCTCGCGCTACAACACGAACACGGGCGTGCTGACGACCGACATGTTCCGCAAGGTGTTCGCGAGCGTGCGGAAGGAACTCGGCTAGGGCCGTCTCCCGGTATCCACTTCGCGCACCGGTATCCACATTGCTGAGAAGCGCTCTACTTGGAACCGCTCTCATCCTTCCGCGGATTGGCCTGCAGCCATTCCAGCACGTCGCCGGCGTTCCGGTCGGGCGGGAACACCGGATAGAACACGTGCGTGATGCGCGCATCGTCGATCACGAGTGCGAGCCGCTTGATCAGGGTCAGGCCCGCGACCGACATCGTCGGCAATCTCAGCGTGCGCGTCAGTTCCAGCGCTTCGTCGGACAGCACCGGAAACGGCAGATGCAGGCGCGACGCCATCTCGGTCTGGTACGCATTGCTCTGCGTCGACAGCCCGAACACCTGCGCGGCACCGGCCGCCTTCAGGTCGGCGAACAGGTCGCGGAAAGCGCAGGTCTGCGGGGTACAGCCGCGGGCCCCCGGGATCTTGTCCCAATCGTCGACCAGCCCGATCTTGCCGGGCTCGCCGGTCCGCGGATAGGCGAACACCACGGTACGGCCCTCGAGCGCCGACAGTACCACCGAGGTGTCGTCGGTGGCGCGCAGCATGACCGGCGGAATCGTCATGCCGGCCAGATGTGCCGCGCCGCCATCATCCGTGGGCGCCGGGATCTTGCTCCAGTCGACATCGGTCAGGCTGCTCTGGCTCATGGCACCTATCTCCATCCAGCGTCATCGCGAGGAGCGACTGCGACGAAGCGATCCATCTTTCATCTTTCATCGCGGCAAGATGGATTGCTTCGCTGCGCTCGCAATGACGGCAATGAACCGCCCTATCCCCGCGCCCGCATCAGGCGGCCCTTCTCGCGGCTCCAGTCGCGCTTCTTCTCGGATTCGCGCTTGTCGTGCAGCTTCTTGCCCTTGGCAATGGCGAGCAGCAGTTTGGCACGCCCGCGCTCGTTGAAGTACAGTTTTAGCGGAATGAGCGTCATGCCCTCGCGGTCGACCGCGCCGAGCAGCTTGTTGATCTGCTTGCGATGCAGCAACAGTTTCCGCGGCCGCTTCGGCTCGTGGTTGAAGCGGTTGGCTTGCAGATATTCCGGGATATTGGCGTTGATCAGCCAAATCTCCCCGTTCTTGGAATCCGCATAGGATTCCGCGATCGTGCTCTTGCCGCTGCGGATTGATTTCACCTCGGTGCCGGTCAGGGAAATGCCGGCTTCGATCGTGTCCTCGATGGCGTAGTTGAAGCGGGCCTTTCGGTTTTCGGCGACAACCTTGATCGGGCGTTCGTTCTTCTCGGCCACGTTAGCTCTTCTTGAGGAGGTCGCGGATTTCCGTCAGCAGCACGACCTCGTCGGACGGCTTCGGCGGCTCGGCGGACTTGGCCTCATCCTTGCGCTTGAACTGGTTCATGGCACGAATGACCATGAACAGCACGAAGGCGATGATCAGGAAGTTCAGCGTCAGCGTCAGGAAGTTGCCCCAGGCCAGCACCGCGCCCTGCTTCTTGGCGTCGGCGAGGTTGGTCGCAGTGACTGCCTTGGAAAGTCCAGTGAAATAGTTGGAGAAATCGAGGCCACCCGTGATCGCGCCGATGATCGGCATGATGATATCGCCGACCAGCGAGGTGACGATCGCGCCGAAGGCTGCACCGATGATGACGCCGACGGCGAGGTCGACGACATTGCCCTTCATGGCAAATTCGCGGAATTCCTTCAGCATGCCCATCCCCTTCTCTTCCACATTGCGCACGGCATTGTTCACGGCGGTACCGCTTCGGCTCAGTTGATCAGGCCGGCATGCACCATGGCGCTGCGGACGGCCTGGCGGGTCGATTCAGAGACCGGCACCATCGGCAGGCGCAGCTTCTCGTCGAGCTTGCCGAGCAGCGACATCGCATACTTCACCGGCGCCGGGTTGCTCTCGATGAACAGGTTGGTGTGCAGGGGCATCAGCTTGTCGTGTATCTTCAGCGCGGTGGTGACGTCGCCCTTCTGCCAGGCGGTTTGGAATTCCGAGCACAGCCGCGGCGCGACGTTCGAGGTCACCGAGATGCAGCCATGGCCGCCATGCGCCATGTAGCCGATGATGGTGGCGTCCTCGCCGGAGAGCTGGTTGAAATCCTCGCCCATCGCGGCGCGCTGCTGCGACACCCGCACCATGCTAGCGGTGGCGTCCTTGACCCCCGCGATGTTCTTCAGCTCGAACAGCCGCTTCATGGTGTCGACCGACATGTCGATCACCGAGCGCGGCGGGATGTTGTAGATGATGATCGGAATGCCGATCGCATCGTTGATCGCCTTGAAGTGCTGGTACATGCCTTCCTGGGTCGGCTTGTTGTAGTACGGCGTCACGACCAGCACCGCATTGGCCCCGGCCTTTTCCGCGTGCTCGGCGAGCTCGATCGCCTCCTTGGTCGAATTCGAGCCGGCGCCAGCGATCACCGGGACCCGGCCCTTGGCCTCCTCGATGCACCACTCGACCACCCGCTTGTGCTCGTCATGGCTCAGCGTCGGGCTCTCGCCCGTGGTGCCGACCGGCACCAGGCCGTGCGTGCCCTCGGAGATCTGCCAGTTCACGAGGCTGCGGAACGCCGCCTCATCCACTGCGCCGTTTTTGAAGGGCGTCACCAAGGCAGTGAATGATCCCCGGAATTTTGTCTTGGCTGCCATGGACTTCCTCCAAACGCTTCAGGCTAAAGGCTAGGTCGACGGACCCTTGTTGTTGTCGTGCTTCACGTCCGTGCAACCGGCACCCGGTTGATGCGAAACGCCATGAAAGGCAATTCATATCGGGTCTGGCTGACAGGCGAAAGGGCCGGACCGAACCTATTCCCAAGCGGTTCCAGCCGCGATTTTGCCGTTGTGCTGGCGCAAACAGCCGCACCGGCAGGCTTCTTAGTATTTTGTCTACGTTTTCAATCAAATAAGAACCCATGGCCCACACGACCAGGTGATTCGGGGCCGCAGAGGACTTCTGTGATCCGTTCCGCTCGCGCAGGCACATTGCGATCGACGGCGCTGGCGACGAGCCTGGCGCTCGTCGTCGGCTTGGCCGCCATCACGGCCAAGGCATGGGCCGCCGAGGATGCACCGGCCGCCAAGCCGGCTGCCCAAGACACAGCCTCCAAAGGCGCCGCTCCTAAAACTGCTACGACCAAGTCTGCAGCCCCGAAGGCCGCGGCTTCCAAGTCGACGACGGCCAAGCCCACCAGTACCAAGACCGACGCCGCGAAGACCGAAGCCCACAAGCCAACCGCCTCCAAGTCCAGCGCGGCCAAGCCAGACGCAGCCAAGGCCGCTCCTGCCAAGACCGGGGCTCACAAGGAAGCCGCTCCGAAGGCCACCGAATCCAAGAGCACCGCGTCGAAGCCCGCCACTGCGTCCAAGCCCGCCGCTCCGGCTGCGACAGGAAGTCTGCCGAACAAGCCGGCGCCCGTCCGTGCCGCCGCCCCCACGCTGGTTCCGGCGACCCGCCAGCATGCCGCGCCGATCGCGCGCAAGCCGGTGCTGCCTGCGGCCGTGGCCGCGACATCGTCGACGTCGCAATCGGACAAGGAAGCGCTCGCAAGCGTCGTCGAGCTGCTGCGCAAGCGCAGGCCCTCTGATGCCACCGAGGCCGAGGCCTCGATCTCCGATCCGGTCGCGCGCAAGCTTGCCGAATGGCTGATCCTGCGCAGCGAGGACAATGGCGCCTCGGTCGAGCGCTACCGCGCTTTCCTCGACGCCAATCCGAGCTGGCCCTCGCAGACCTTCCTGCGCCGCCGCATCGAGGCTTCGCTGTGGGACGATCGTCGCGACGACTCCGCGGTCTGGGCCTGGTTCCAGAATGAATCGCCGGTCTCGGCCAAGGGCCGGCTCGCGCTCGCCAAGGTGATGCTCGGGCGCGGCGATCGCGGCAATGCCGAGCGCCTGGTGCGCGAGGCCTGGCGCAATGACGGCATGAGCGAGGACACCGAAACCACCGCGCTCGAAATGTTCGGCTCGTTCCTGACCGCCGCCGACCACAGGGCGCGCATGGACACGATGCTCTACGGCACCGACAACGAGGCTGCCGGAATTCGCGAGGCCAAGCGGCTCGGCTCCGGCTATCTGGCGCTCGCCAAGGCGCGCATCGCCGCCAACCGCAAGGGCTCAAACCTGCGCGCGCAGCTCGAGGCGGTGCCGAGCGAGCTCTCCGGCGACACCGGTTACCTGTTCGCAAAAATCCAGCTGCTCCGCCGCGAGGAGAAATTCGCCGAAGCTGCCCGGCTGATGCTGAGCGCGCCGAAGGACCCCGCGCGCCTCTACAACGTCGACGAGTGGTGGGTCGAGCGCCGCCTGCTGGCGCGCAAGATGATCGACGTCGAGGAGTTTCGCACCGCCTATCTGATCGCGCGCGACGCGGCACTGCCCGCCCGCGACATCTACAAGACCGAGCAGGAATTCACCTCGGGCTGGATCGCGCTGCGATTTCTCAACGACCCCTCCCTCGCCGCCCAGCATTTCGCCCGGATCGGCGTCGGCAGCGCCAACCCGACCGCGCTGGCGCGTGCCGGCTATTGGCAGGGCCGCGCTGCGGAAGCCGCCGGCCGTGGCCAGGAGGCGCGTGCCGCCTACGCACGCGCGGCCGAGCAGTCGACCAGCTATTACGGCCAGCTCGCGCGCGCCAAGCTCGGCCTTCCGCAGATCGAATTGAACAGCGCGCCGCGCGGCCGCGGCGCCGACCGGCTGGAGATCGTCCGCGCGGTCGCCCTGCTCTACGAGATCGACGCACGCGAGCTCGCGATCCCGATCTTCGGCGACATGGGCGACAATGGCGATCCGGAAGCGCTGGCCGGCCTCGGCGAGCTCACCGCGCGCCATGGCGATGCCCGCGGCATGCTGCTGATGGGCAAGGCCGCGCTCAATCGCGGACTGCCGTTCGACCACTACGCCTACCCGGTGAACGGCATCCCATCGTTCCGCCAGGTCGGGCCGGAGGTCGAGCAGAGCGTCGTCTACGCGATCGCGCGCCAGGAGAGCGCGTTCAATCCCGCCGTGGTGTCGCCGGCCCAGGCCTACGGCCTGATGCAGGTGACGCCGGACGCCGGACGCTATGTCTGCAAGCGCGCCGGCATCGGCTTCGACCTCAACCGGATGAAGACCGACCCGGTCTACAACGCGATGCTGGGCGCCGCCGAGCTCGGCGGCCTGCTCGAGGACTATCGCGGCTCCTACATCCTGACCTTCGCCGCCTACAATGCCGGCCGCGGCAGCGTGAAGAAGTGGATCGAGCGCTACGGCGACCCGCGCGATCCCAAGGTCGACGCGGTCGACTGGGTCGAGCTGATTCCGTTCTCGGAGACGCGAAATTATGTCCAGCGCATCATGGAGAATCTGCAGGTCTACCGCGCCCGCTTCGGCGGCGGCACCAGATTGCAGATCGACGCCGACCTGCGCCGCGGCGCCAGCGTGGAATAACCGCCTCGGCCACGGCTGATTTCCAGCGCACTTTTCTAAATCGCTTCAATGCTTTGCGTGGCAAGTTCCGCGTTCGTTCTTGCGCGATCCATTCGTGCGACAAAGTCGAGCCAATCCGATCGCCCCCATCACAATGAGGGCATTGCGAATAATCGAGCGGAAACATGCCCTTCCAAATTGACCGAGCCACCAAAATCGATACATAAGGCTCGCGCCGGAGAGGTGGCCGAGTGGCTGAAGGCAACGCTTTGCTAAAGCGTCATACGGTCTCAAGCTGTATCGAGGGTTCGAATCCCTCCCTCTCCGCCAGCCAACCTTTTCTATCTTGAGCAGTACGACCGGGCAGCGTCTGCCAATCAGGCGCCGCCCCAGCTCGATTCCATGGTTCGCGAGCCGTCGAAGTCCCCTGGCCTAAACCGGTAGTCACCTCCGCGTGAACGAAACATCATTCCCGCCGCGTTGAAGTGAGCGCGAAACAAACCGCGCCCAGCATTCCTCTTGTTTTCATCACGTGAATCTTTTGGGGAAAAGCCATGCAGCAGGACAGCGGCATTCAATTCAAGGATATCGACCAGGTTCTGCGTAACGCCCAGCTTCGCCGAACCGCCGATCTGGGTCCCCGGTTCCGGCACCGCTTCGCATCCAAAGCAGGCAGGCTTGTCATCGTAGCTTCGCTGGCCTGCATAGTTGTCGTGCTCGCGATCGTTGCCGCCCCACGGCCGGTCTCGAGCGCCGCGCTTGGCAGCGAGTGGCAATGCAGCAAGGCAGCGTTTGTCTTGACGACCTGTCGTCAAACCGAGCCTGCGCGCTCATAGGCTTCGGATGGTGGCGACGTCGATCGGCTGGCGAAACCATTGATCCGGCGACACCGTAGCTAGACAGCCGGCCCTGTTCTTCCATTTTGGTCCTGCGGGCCGGCTGAGGCCGTTCGGTCTTTCCCAGTCACGAACGGCCTCACTTTTGAGCTCATCGATGAGCTTGCCAGCGGCTGCATGATCGATGAACGAGCCTTGAGGGCCTGAGGTGATCGCAGCGGCTGGTGTCGCCGCGAAGACTGATGAGGGTCAGGGCCGAGGTGGATGTCGCAGCTTCCCCTCGGCTTGATTATTTGGCATCAAATCATCATGGAGCCCGCACGAAGTATCCGCCGGCTGGTCGAGTTCGGGCTGAAGGCAAAGAAACAAGATGAATGGCCTCAGTCGCGGTCTCAGATTAGCGATCTACCTCGCACTGGCTGCTGTCCTGCCTGCTGCTCAGACGCCGCCAACGGTGCATTCGCGGGACGAGCAGCGCGTGGTTGACAAGGAATGCCGCGACGTCTCGCCTGCGCAGGCAAAGATACGGGCATGCCTCAACCTGCTGAGCGATCGACGGCTCTCGACTGCCTACATCGCGCCGATCAACAGCGAAATATCGAGCACGTTCCAAAGTTTGCGGGACTACGGCAACGCCATCAAATACAAGAAGATCGAAATTGAACGCGCGAACACCGCAGGGAAGCAAACTTCTTCGGCCGAACCGCTTCCTGCAAGTTTCGGCGCGATGTCTCTGCGTTACATGGAACTCGGGACACTTCAGGCGCTCAATCGCCTCAACAACTTCAACAGTCAGTCGGACGAGGCACGCCAATGCGCCGCTGAGGAGCAAGACAACTACAATCTGGCGCTTCAGTACAACCCGATGAACTACAGGGCATATCGATACCGGGCTGAAATTCGCAGCCTGTTCTGCGACAACGCGTCTGCCTCTCAGGACATGGAGGCAGCCGTCAAGTTTGCCGCGGAAGCCGGAGATGAGACGACGGCTCGGGACTACAAGCGCGTCACGCTCAGCGCCTGCATTCCGGCCTGGCGCCGGGAATAGCCTGCAAGACCCGTCAGACCGCGGCATATCGCGCGTAAGACCGCGGCGGCCGTATTCCTACGGACCTGCGACTGGCAAGCAACTTGCGATGTATCCGTGAATAGTTCGGCGCCGGCTGTTCTCGGTGTGCCGAACTCAGACATTCGGAGCACGCACATGAACATGCATCATCGTTTTGAGACAGCTCGCGCGAGCGTCGGACGAGAGCCAACGATCAGGAAGATGTTGTCGGATCTCGTCCTCGCCTGCCAGCAGATCGAAGCCGACATCGCGACCGAAGAGCAGCGGGCCGGAATTTATGACCGGTCGAACCCAAGGTATCCGATCTTGGCAAGGTCGCTCCACGAGCGGCACGACAACCTCAAGGGAACCATCGCCACGCTCGAAATGCGTGTCACCGAGAGATCCCAGCACAGGCTGGTCACCGGCGCAGCGTAGTTCGATCCCCGACAAGCGAAGGGGCCCGCCGCAAGCAGGCCCCAGGCTGCTCACTGCACTGGGAAGCACTGCCGCTTGCCGTCGTTCGGGCAGTAGAAACAGACCTTCGACGAGCAGCCCGACAGGTCTCCGGCCTTGTTCAGGTTGTAATTGCATCCCGCGGTTCGGTCGCACGCCTTCACGACTGCCCCGATGGGAGCGGCAGAGGCCGGCTGACCTAACGAGAACAGAGCAATCGCGGTTGCAACGGCGAAGCTCAGAGAAACTGAACGCATGATTTACCCTCCTCTGCAATTGGGCCGACGCACCATTGCATCGCCTTGGCCGACACACTCCCAGAATGGCTCCGGGAGCGATGTGAGGCGGGTCACTCAGGCGCGCGGCAGCGGCGCCGGGATGGTCACGCCTCGCAGCGAAACACTGGCGCTGGCGTGATGAAGCCGCGGCGCTGACCGGCGTCAGCCGCTGCCGCGGGTGGATGGATCGAGATTTCGGTTCTCGCTTGGCGGGATCGGCCCGAAGCCGGGATATCTGTACCCGCTGGGTACGACCACCTCTTCGCTCGGACGGATGATGAGGTGTTGTCGCACGCGCCGGTGATGCGTTGTTGCCGCGTCGGCAACCGCGCTCCACAGGATCACAAGAGGCAACGTCAAGACCAAGGCAATGCGCATCACGATCACTCCGTTTCACTGAGCAAGTGACCGCCGACCGCGGCGTTCTATTCTGGCCCGGCCTCTCACGTGTGATCAAAACCGCGAGATCGCCAAGCTGCGACTTGCGAGTCACCGCACATCGCACGCGGTCTTCAGCGGCCGCGGAAACGCCTGTGCGCAGGCGACGCCGAGCAGCGCGAGGCCGCCGCCGATGACGTGGAAGGACCTGACCGGCTCGCCCAGCATCACGATCGCGGCCGCCGCCGTCAGCACCGGCAGCAGGTTCATGAAGATCGCGCAGCGGTTCGGGCCGAGCAGCGCCACACCGCGGATCCACAGGAACGGCAGCACCACCGATGCCAGCGCGCCGGCATAGACGATCAGCGGCCAGGTCTCGGCGTTGACCTGCCGCAACGGCACCGGCGTCGCGAGGAATGCGGGAAACATCACAGCCAGCGCGCACAGCGCCTGCATGTAGGTCGATTGCCACCCGCTGACCGGCAAATTCCAGCGCTTCAGCAGGACGCCGTACAGCGCGTAGACGATCGCGGCCAGCAGCATCAAGGCGTCGCCCGCATGGACGCCGTTCTGCAGCAGCGACGACAGATCCCCGCCGCTGACGAGATAGACGAGGCCCGCGAACGACAGCGGCGCGCCGCAGACCATGCCCAGCGCCGGCTGCTCGCCGAGCAGCGCGGCGCTGAGCGCGACCGTCAATAGCGGCGTCAGCGCGGTGAACACGGCCATGTTGGTCGCGGTGGTAGTCTCGGCCGCGAGATACGACAGGCTCTGGAACAGGCACATCGCCAGGAAGCCGAGGATCGCGAGCGGCCCGAGATGCGGCCAGATCGCGCGGCGATTGCGCCAGGCGGCGCGCGCCACGAACGGCGACATCAGGAGTACCGCGACCAGCAGGCGATAGAAGGTGATCGCCTGCGGACCGATCGTGTGGGCCGAGAGGCGCGAGACGATGACGTTGCCGGCCCACAGCACGATGGCAACGAAGGGATAGAGAAGTGCAGCATTCTTGCTGAGCATGACCTGGCAGCGCGTTGGTGAAGGACACACCAGCAACTACCTGTCGCGCCGGAGTCCGTCTCACGCTAGAATGACCCCACCTAGCGAGATTGGGACATGCGAGATGAAGGCGTGTTGGACGAGCTGATCACACGGCACCTCGATTACCACGCCACGGCTCGGCCGATGGCGGCGATGGAGATCGACTATCCGAGCGGCGCGTCGACCGGCCTGCATGCGCATCCGCGCGGCCAGCTGCTCTATGCGATCGAAGGCGTGATGATCGTGCGCTGCGCCAAAGGCACCTGGGTGGTGCCGCCCAATCGCGCGGTGTGGCTGGTCGCCGACCTCGCGCACGAGGTCCGGATGTGCGGCGCGGTCAAGATCCGTACCGTGTTCGTCGACGCCAGTGCCGCCCCCAACCTGCCGCAGACCAGCTGCGTGTTCGCGGTCTCGCCGCTGCTGCGCGAATTGTTCGTTGCCGCAATGGGTGTGCCGCTGGATTATGCGCCCGCGACCTCCGACGAGCGCCTGATGCGGGTGCTGCTCGACCAGCTGCGCGAAATCGACGTGCTGCCGCTGCATCTGCCGATGCCGCGCGACGAAAGGCTCGCGCGTGTCTGCGCGGCACTGGTGAGCCGCCCGGATGACGCCTCGACCGCCGAGCAGTGGGCGCGCCGCCTGAAGCTGACCTCGAAGACGATCCACCGCCTGTTCGCCAGGGAGACCGGCATGACGTTCGGCGAATGGCGGCAGCAGGCACGTCTGCTGTTCGCGCTCGAACGCCTCGCGCGCGGCGCGCGGGTGGTCGATGTCGCGCTCGATGCCGGCTATGCCAGCCAGAGCGCCTTCACCGCGATGTTCCGCAAGCATTTCGGCGTGCCGCCGAACGCGTTCTATCGGTAGAGCGTGGCGGCGAAATAGCTAGCGGTCCGCAAGCGCCGATTGCGCCACGGGCCCCAATATCCATTCCCTGAACGCCGCGATCTTCGGAAGCCCCTGCCGGTTGTCGGGGCAGACGAGATAGTAGGCGAACTCCTCCAGGTGCGCGGTCTCGAGCAGCTGGATCAGCTCGCCGCTGTCGATCTCATTTGCGACCATCGCCGCCGGCAAAAGCCCCGCGCCCTGCCCGGTCAGCACGGCTTTCAAGAGGAGACCGCTGTCGTCGAACGACGGGCCGCGCGGCGGACGAACTTCAGCAATGCCGTTGGCCTGAAACCACAGGCTCCAGCCCTTGCGATCGGCGTCGTGTACCTGCGGCCAGCCCGCAAGATCTGCGGGAGACGCCGGCCGCCCGAAACGCGCAACCAGCGACGGCGCGGCCACCGCCACCATCTCGACCGTGACGACGCGGTCGCTGCGCAGCCCCGGATAGCGGCCGAGCCCGTGACGCACCGCGACGTCGACGCCACTGCGCGAGAAATCGACCACGGTGTTGCTGGTGACGATCTGCAGATCGATCTCGGGATGGGTGCTCTGAAACGACGCCATGCGCGGCACCAGCCAGGCCGACGCGAAGAACGGCGTCACGCTCACCGTCAGCGTGCCGACGTCGACAGACGCCGCGACGCGGCGCGAGGCATCCGCAATCTGGCGAAACGCATTGCGGATCGACGGCAGATAGTCGCGCCCGGCGTCGGTGAGATAGATGCCGCGCGGCACCCGCTCGAACAGTTTGACGCCGAGATGGGCTTCCAGCGTCTTGAGCATCTGGCTGACCGCGCCGGGCGTCACGTACAGCTCCTCGGCCGCGAGCTTCACCGAGAGATGGCGGGCGGCGGACTCGAACGCCTTGAGCGCGTTCAGGGGTGGAAGCCGGCTCTCCATGATTTAGATTTTCTAATCTCAATCGCGCAACAAATCTGGTTTGCCAACAAGGCCTTCCGGGCGCTCAATCAGCCTATCTCAACGCCGAGAGCCCCGTCAACTCAGAGAAATCCAGGCCAACAAAGTTAGATTTTCTAATCTTTTGTGGCGACTCACGACGGCGACTTTCGATTCCCTGATGGAGCCAGGACAGGACATGACTGACATCCCAAGCAAGCTCGCCCTGCACGAAGGCGGTGCAGGCGGCCATGGCGGCCAACGCGCCGAACGCATCAACGCGTCGCAAGCCGGCAGCCTGCCCGGCCTGCTGGACTTTCACTGGCTTGAAGCCGAACGCGGCCGCGTAAGCGGCCGCTTCGAGATCACAGCGAAGCACTTCTCGCCGCACGGGCTGTTGCACGGCGCAAGCCTCGTCGCGCTGGCGGATACCGCGTGCGGGTTCGGCTGCCTCGCCTCCTTGCCGGACGGCGCGACCGGCTTCGCCACCGGCGAATTGAAGACGAACTTCATCGGCACCGCGCGCGAAGGCGGCGTCAGCTGCGAGGCGCGCCTCGTTCACGCCGGCCGCACCACCCAGGTGTGGGATGCCGAGGTCCGCAGCGAAGCAAGCGGCAAGACGATCGCGCTGTTTCGCTGCACGCAGATGCTGCTCTATCCGCCGGCCAAGGCAGGCGAGCGCGCGGCACAAGGAGAACGATCATGAGGAATGCCGCCATGCGCGCAGGATATCAACCCGCAAAGCCGTTCTACGGCTGGTACGTCGTCGCGGCCGCCTTCGTCGTGACCTTCATCGGCTTCGGCAGCGCCTACACATTCTCGTCCTTTGTCGAGTCGTTGCAGCGGGAGTTCGGCGCCTCGCGCGGCTCGGTCTCGCTGGTGTTCTCATTCGCAGGCTTCCTGTATTTCGGTCTCGGCATCGTCTCCGGCCCGCTCGCCGATCGCTGGGGCGCACGCAAGCTCGCTGGCCTTGGCATGGCGCTGGTCGGTCTCGGCATGGTGCTGGCGGGACAGGCGCAGACCATTCTTCAGGTCTATGCCGCCTACAGCATCGGCATCGGCGCCGGCGTCGGCTGCGCCTATGTGCCGACCTTGGGCGCCGTGCAGCGCTGGTTCGTCAGGCGGCGCGGCTTTGCGTCGGGCCTCGCCGTCAGCGGGATCGGGGTCGGCACCCTGGTGATGCCGCCGCTCGCAACCTGGCTGATCACGAGCCTCGGCTGGCGCGATGCCTACGTCGTGCTGGGCGTCGTCGCCGTCGTCGCCGGGATCGGGGCATCGCTCCTGATCGCCGACGATCCGCGCCGCTACGGCACCGGACCGGACGGCGATCCGCTTGAGACGATTTCAGGCACGCCACTCCGCCAAGGCGTCTCGATCTGCGCCGCGATCAAGACCGCCCGCTTCGCCGGGCTCTATGCGGCCTGCCTGATCAGTGCGTTCGGGGTGTTCGTGCCGTTCGTGCACCTGGTGCCGTTCGCGGTCGACCATCAGGTGGCGCCGACGCTCGCCGTGCTGCTGCTCGGGATGATCGGCGTCGGCAGCACCGCCGGCCGGTTCTTCCTCGGCGGCATTGCCGACCGGGTCGGCCGCGATGCGTTCCTGGTCGCGATGTATCTCGGCATGGCCGTCTCGCTGGCGATCTGGGCGATCGCTGGCAGTTTCTGGTCGCTCACGATCTTCGCGCTGCTGTTCGGCGTGTTCTATGGCGGCTGGGTGGCGATCCTGCCTGCGGTGGTCACCGACCATTTCGGGGGCCGCAATGTCGGCGGCATCATCGGCATCCTCTACACCAGCGTCGCCTTTGGCACGCTGCTCGGTCCAAGCGCTGCCGGCTTCGCGTTCGACGTCAGCCACAGCTACTTCATCCCGGTTGCGATCAGCGCAGCCGCCAACCTCGTCGCCGCCTTGATCGCTGTCGCGACGATGCGAGCCGCCTCGCCGATCGCCTCGATCGCGCAGCGGTGAGGTCCATGACGGTCGGTGATGTCAGTGCTACGCTCAGGGATCACCGCCCTCATCGGTTCAAGATAACTGTGATCCCCGCTTCGCCATGACCAATGCCTGGAATTACCGGCGCACCGCCGACGACGGCATCGTCGAACTGGCATCGTGGCGCGGCACGGGCTCGCTCGGCCTCAGGCCGCACTTCCATGACGAGAACCAGATCGTGCTGGTGCTGGCGGGCTCGCGCGCCTTTCGCATCGACGGCGCGACCGTCACCGTGCCTGCGGGCCATGCCGCGCTGATCCCGGCGGGCATGCTGCATGCGCCGATGCCGACGCTGGACGAGGAAACGATTTGCCTGAATGCCTATGTTCCGGCTGCCCGCGCCTGTTCATTGCTCCGGATCATCAGCATCGGGGACCGCTGGCGAAGCATCGATGAGATATCGCCCGAACACATCCTCGATATCGCCGACGACATCCTGTCGCGCGAGCCGGCCGGTTCGACCGGATGCACCGACCGGACGAAGCTCGGCACTGCCTTGACGGAGAGCATCGAGCCAATCGGCGAGATTGCCACCAGCTTCGGGCGAAGCCGCGAAGGGTTCAGCCGCATGGTGAGGCGCGAGCTCGGCGTCGCGCCGCATACCTTCCGCCTCCTCACCCGGCTCAACCATGCCCGGCAGTTGCTGCGCGCCGGCGAGCCGATCGCAGCCGTTGCGGCGGATGCGGGCTTCTCCGACCAGAGCCACCTCACCCGCCTGTTCCGCCGCACCTTCGGCACGACGCCGGGCGTCTACTGGCGCGATTGAGGCGACGTCACAGACGTTCCAGACCGACCGCGGCTCCGGCGCTAGCCTGCTCGCCCTGCACTGGGGTGAAGGATGGATACGCCGACAAGTCTTCTGCTGCTCGCGGCCGGCGGCGCGGGGGGCATCATCAACGCTTTGGCGGGCGGCGCGACGCTCATCACCTTTCCGGCGATGCTCGCCGCAGGCCTGCCGGCCGTCGTCGCCAATGCGTCGAATGCGGTAGCGATCTCGCCGGGGCATTTGATCGCAGCGCTCGCCGATCGTGGCAAGCTGCCACCGCCGACGCGGCGTAGCGTCAGCTTCGTCGCCGTCTCCACGATCGGCGGCGCGGCCGGCGCCGGCATCCTGATGCTGCTTCCCGAGCGGCTGTTCGTCCTGCCGGTGCCGGCCCTGATCGCGTTCGCAACGCTGCTGTTTGCCTTCGCGCCACAGATCCAGGCGTGGACCACCGGACATCAGAAAGCCGCAGCTCTGCCCTCGACCGGCACGAGCGGTGCTGTCCTGGGATTGGCGTGCGTCTATGGAGGGTTCTTCGGCGCCGGGCTCGGCGTCATCCTGACCGCGGTACTCTCGATCACGGAGCCCAACGACATCAGGGCGATCAAGGCGTTGAAGAACCTGCTGGCGACCTGCGTCTCGCTCGCCGCCACATTGATCTTCATCATGCAGGGAGCCGTACGGTGGCCGGAGACCTCGGCGATGCTGCTCGGCGCCATGATCGGCGGCTATGCCGGCGGCTACCTGATCCGGATCCTGCCGGCTCAGATCGTGCGGCAGTTCGTCATCGCCGCCGGGGTTCTGATGACCGCGGTCTACGCGGCGCGATACTGGTTCTAGATGGAGCGAGGGAGCCGAGGCTCCCAGCTCGATGATATCGGTGACTTGCTTAGTGCGTCGTCATCCAGGCGCGGGCTTCGCGCTGGGCGGCAGCAATCTCGACGTCGGACATCTGCTCGGCGACTTCACGGCGATGCGCGATCGCGTCGGTACGCCCCTTCAGCGCCGCCAGGTTGAACCATTTGTGCGCCGCGACGAGGTTGACCACGCCGGAGCGGCCGCTCGCCCAATACATGCCGCGCTCGAACAGCACGTCCTGGATTGCGGTCGCGGCAACCGGGACAGCGCTTTCCTGATCGATGACCCCCTGAAACATTGTCGTCATTCCCCTTTTTATTGTTGGCCGCCCTCCCCCGAGCGCGGCCCCCGTCCACTGTTAAGCTACCCTGTTATCTCCGAGCTGATCCTTTGGGATCATGCCCCGCGCTGATCCTTTGGATCATGCCCCGCGTTGATCCCTGGGGATCACCGCTCGCCGGTTGCCGGCTTGTTGGGATGATCATGGCCCATCAAATTTGAAGAGCGGTTTAAGTATCGCGATGAACGGGATGTAAATCCGGGCAGCCGGCAGCGTTCGCCGGAATCGCAAAAGTGCCTGTGCCGCAGGCACTTCCTTGCATTCGTGAACGCCGGTTTACCCTGCTGTTTCGGACAACGATAACCATCGCGGACAATGGCCGCGGGCGCCGGCCGGTCCGGTCGCTGGCGCATGTGATCAATCGATCGGTCGGCGGCAGGCTGCCACGTCGGGTGGACGCTCCGCAGAGCGGCCGGACGCGCAAAGGAACGCGAGGCCGTCAGGCCCAACGTCGATCCTGAAAATGGAATGGGGAAAGTGGCTGCCGGGCGCGGACTGCGCGGGCCGCCGGAACGAGGGGGTCGGCGAACACGTCAGGACCAGATTTCAACTCGGCATTGTCGCCGGTGAAATTGCGGAACCAAGCGGGCTCCGCACCGAACGAAGAAATCTCTGTTTCTTCTGCCGGACCGGTTTTGGGAAGGTTGCCCTCTCCGAAATTCGATCCAGCCGTTTGACCTGATGTCTCGCCGACACCCTCTTTCGTCAGCCAGAGCCTTGGGGTGGGATGTGCCTCTCAGCAGTCCGTCCGCTGGCTCTCGCGACGTGCCGGCGTGAAGCCGCCGGCAATCCTCTCAAGGCGAGAGGCTTACTTCTTCTTGGCGACCTTGCGGGTCTTCTTCGCAGTCTTCTTCACTGCGCTCTTGGCCTTCTTCGCCTTCTTCGCCTTCTTTGCCTTCTTAGCCATGTTGCCCTCCAGTATGTGAGATGGCTCTTACTTCGCTGCGTGCACTCGGGAATCGATATGCACTACTTCCCGAATACACCAACAGACCGAAAAAAACAGTGTCCCGCTTAAGGAAGTGTTGACGCAGCGATGGCAGTGCGCACCGCCCGCGCCGCCGTTCAAATCGACACGTCATTCGCGCGACGATGCAAGAAACGCAACAGCCGCCGACATCGCCATTTGTCAACGCTGCAGGAAATGCCTTCTTTTGTAGGCTTTTCTTGAATTCGCATTGAAGCGATCGACGCGAGATCGTCGTTGCGATGAGTCGCGAGCGAAGACGAAAAGCGGCGCGTCGCCGACGCCGAGTCGTAATTTTTGGCAACGAAAAAATTTTCGTGGGAAAGACGGCTTTTGCCTCGTTTGAGGTCGTCCAAGGCGAATTCGCGAACGAATCGCAGCTTCGTCGATTCGGCGCCGAGGGCCTCAGCGTGACCGTCGAGGGCGGCTGTGAGGCAGGATCACGCCGCGTTCACGCGCGCGCGACGACGCCTACGATGGCGACGCCGGAGCATGATCCGACTGGATCATGCTCCAAGGACAACATCATTGTCCTGTTCGTTCAGATGCCGAGCTTCGACTTCAAGAGGTCGTTGACCGCCTGCGGGTTCGCCTTGCCGCCCGACGACTTCATCACCTGACCGACGAACCAGCCGACCAGTTGCGGCTTCGCCTTCGCCTGCTCGACCTTGTCGGGATTGGCCGCGATGATGTCGTCGACCACCTTCTCGATCGCGCCGAGGTCGGTCACCTGCTTCATGCCGCGCGTCTCGACGAGCGCGCGCGGATCGCCGCCCTCCTGCCAGACGATCTCGAACAAGTCCTTGGCGATCTTGCCGGAAATCGTTCCCTCGCCGATCAGATCGACGATCGCGGCGAGTTGCTCCGCCGACACTGGCGAGGCTGCGATCGCAACGCTCTCCTTGTTGAGACGGCCGAACAGCTCGTTGATCACCCAGTTGGCGGCGAGCTTGCCGTCGCGCGCCTTGTCGGCAAGACGAGCGAGCACCGTCTCGTAGAACTCCGCGCTCTCGCGCTCGGCGACCAGCACGCTCGCATCATAGGGCGACAGGCCGAAGCCCGTAATAAAACGGGACTTCTTCTCGTCCGGCAGCTCCGGCAGCTGCGCCTTGAGTTCATCGACGAAGGCCTGGCTGAATTCGAGCGGCAGCAGATCGGGATCGGGGAAGTAACGGTAGTCGTGCGCCTCCTCCTTGGAGCGCATCGAGCGTGTCTCGCCCTTGTTCGGGTCGAACAGCCGGGTCTCCTGGTCGATCGAGCCGCCGTCCTCGATGATCTCGATCTGGCGCCGCGCCTCATACTCGATCGCCTGGCCGATGAAGTTGATCGAGTTCATGTTCTTGATTTCACAGCGGGTGCCGAACGCGGTCTCGCCGTAGCGGCGCACCGAGACGTTGACGTCGGCGCGCAGGCTGCCCTTCTCCATGTCGCCGTCGCAGGTGCCGAGGTAGCGCAGGATCGAACGCAGCTTGGTGACGTAGGCCTTGGCCTGCTCGGCGTCGCGGATGTCGGGCTTGGAGACGATCTCCATCAGCGCGACGCCGGAACGGTTGAGGTCGACATAGGTCATCGTCGGCGACTGGTCGTGCAGCAGCTTGCCGGCGTCCTGCTCCAGATGCAGCCGCTCGATCCCGATCGTGGCGCTGCGGCCGCCGTCGAGCTCGAGCGACACCTCGCCCTCGCCCACGATCGGCGACTTGTACTGGCTGATCTGGTAGCCCTGCGGCAGGTCGGGATAGAAGTAGTTCTTGCGGTCGAACACCGAACGCAGATTGATCTTGGCATTCAGCCCGAGACCGGTGCGCACCGCCTGGCGGACGCACTCCTCGTTGATCACGGGCAGCATGCCCGGCATAGCGGCATCGACCAGCGACACATGGGAGTTGGGCTCGCCGCCGAACTCGGTCGATGCGCCCGAGAACAGCTTTGAGTTCGAGGTGACCTGGGCATGGATCTCCATGCCGATCACGACCTCCCAATCGCCGGTGGCGCTCTTGATCAGTTTATGCGGGGCGGCTGATGCGGTCATGGATCTCGGTTTCCGGATAAAGTGATATCTGGGAGGGATTGGGCTTCGCGCAACCAACCGCGGCAGTCAAGCCGCCTTGCGCTCCTCTTGCAGTCCCCTTGCGCCCCGTACCGGCGCATTGAGGCGCAGATCAGAGCCCGCGCCGGAACTGCTGATAGGCCTTGCTCGAGCGCAGCGCGTCCGCGCCGCCGGTGATCAGCTGGTCGACCTGCTCCGGCGGCAGCGACAGCCGGGTCGGGATCGCATTCAGGATGCCGGCGCGCTCCGATCCGAGCCGGTCGAAGCCGAGCCGCTCGACATAGATCGCGACATCGCCGCACTTCCACCCCGTACCGACGCCGAGCCGGGTGCGATCCGCCGCCGACAGGCCGCAGCGCCAGTGCTTCAGCTTGCCGGACCAGTCGTTGGCGAGCGCCGTGAAGGCGGCGTAGCTCGAGCGCACGCTGGCATCGATCGCGGTGTCGGCGGCCGCCGACACCAGCTCGACGCCGTTCGGCCCTTCGAGCGTCTGCACGAAGTCGCCGGAGATGCCGCGGCCGGCATCGACCACCAGGAACAGGATGCGCTTCAGCTTGGCGGCCTGCCGTTCGCTCAGCGGCTCATAGGGACGTTGCGCGGCGAGCAGGCCGATGCTCAGCCCCGACAGACCGTAATTGTCGACGAGGCCGCCATCGAGCAGCTTGACGTAGCGCATCGAGCCGTCGCGGTAGCGCGCCTGGGCCTCGGCATAGGAGCGCAGCAGCGGCTGCGCGTTCGGATCGTTGCGCACCCGGTCGAGCCAGGCCGGCAGCGGCGCGGCGCAGCCGCCGGGATAGGTCTGCAGCACGATCGGGGCAAACGCCAGCGGCACCGCAGCTGATGCCGCCACCGCTTCGGCGACACGATAGGAGCGGACGTCGCTGCACAGCGCGTCGAACGAGGTCTTGCCGAACACAAACGGCGTGCGGTTGTAGATGTCGGAGGCGTTGATCCAGACCCGCGGCCGGCGGTCGTCGGGCAAAGCCTCGAACCGCGCGCCATCGAATAGGTTCTGATCGAGCCAGTCGGTGAACTGGCTGTCGTTGACGCCACCGCCGAGCGCGCGCCCGATATTGCCGAGCGAGATCCTGGTCTTCAGTCCTTCCTCGGCATTGCGCAGCAGGAAGCGTTCGCGGAAATCGTCGAGCGCCGCACGCCGCTTCAATCCGAAATAGGCCGCGGTGACCGAACCGCCGGAGACGCCGGAAACGAAGTCGACGCGGTCGAGCAGCGTCTTGGTGCCGGCGGCGCTGGAGCGCACCCGGTCGAGCTCTTCAAGCACGCCGAATGAGAACGCCGCCGCGCGCGTGCCGCCGCCGGAGAACGACAGCGCGAGCAGCAGGTCATCTTCATAGCTTGGAATATCGCTGACACCGTTGATGTCGGCAGCCGCGGCACCGAGCGGCACGTTGCCCGGGAGATTGTAGACGGAGGCGCAGCCGGCAAGGCCCACCGCCACCGCAGCCACCAGCAGCGCTGACAGCCATCCCCCTATGCCCGACCCACGCACGAATACTCTCTTTGCCGCTGGCCCCCGCCCGGTTCCACCAGCCTATCACGGCCAATCTGGGCGGCGGCATGGCGGCCGAAACAAGGTTAATGCTCGCGGTGCCAAGACACCGCACTTGGCACCGATGCTCTGATACTCACGAGGCCAACAGCGCGGAAACAATCCGCTCCCATTCGGCCTCGACCGTGTCCTTTGCGACCGGCTGGCCGGCCCGGCGATACCAGTAGCCGGCATTGCCGAGATCACCCTCGACGCGATGCAGATAGGCGTGCACCCAGGCCGAATTGGCGTCGCTCTCGTCCTGCACGATGCGGTGCGCCTGGTCCCAATCGCCCTTCCTCGCCCACCACAACGCGGCGAGCGGCGGCGACAACGCGTGATCCGGCGCAGCGTCAGCGAGACTGGCGCGGAAATCCGCCATCGCTCACCACCATTTCGGCGCCGCGAACCGGCCGGCCGCCTGCTCGATCACCTCGCCGAGCGAGAACAGCGTCTCCTCGTCGAACGGACGGCCGATCAGTTGCAGGCCGAGCGGCAGGCCTTGCGTGTCCTTGCCCGCGGGCACGGCGATGCCCGGCAGGCCCGCCATGTTCACGGTCACCGTGAAGATGTCGTTGAGATACATCTCGACCGGATCGGCGCCGCCCTTCTCGCCGATGCCGAACGCCGCCGACGGCGTCGCCGGCGTCAGGATCGCATTCACGCCCTTGGCGAAGCAGTCCTCGAAATCCTTCTTGATCAGCGTCCGCACCTTCTGCGCACGCAGATAATAGGCGTCGTAATAGCCGGCCGAGAGCACATAGGTGCCGATCAGAACGCGCCGGCGCACCTCGTCGCCAAAGCCGTCGGCGCGGGTGCCTTCATACATCTCGATGATGTTCTTGGCCGGCTCGCGCAGCCCATAGCGCACGCCGTCATAGCGCGCGAGGTTCGACGAGGCCTCCGCCGGCGCCACGATGTAATAGGCCGGCAGCGCGTATTTGGTGTGCGGCAGCGACACCTCGACGAGCTCGGCGCCGGCGGCCTTCAGCCACTGCGCGCCCTCGCTCCAGAGTTTCTCGATCTCGGCCGGCATGCCGTCGAGGCGATACTCCTTCGGAATGCCGATCTTCATGCCCTTCACGGACTTGCCGATCGCGGCCTCGTAATCCGGCACCGCGATGTCGACCGACGTGGTGTCCTTGGGATCGTGACCGGCCATCGAGCGCATCAGGATCGCAGCATCGCGCGTCGTGCGGGCGATCGGGCCGGCCTGATCGAGCGAGGATGCAAACGCCACGATGCCCCAGCGCGAGCAGCGGCCGTAGGTCGGCTTGATGCCGACGGTCGCGGTGAACGCCGCGGGCTGGCGGATCGAGCCGCCGGTGTCGGTCGCGGTCGCGCCCATGCAGAGCAGTGCCGCCACCGCCGAGGCCGAGCCGCCGGACGAGCCGCCCGGCACCAGCGTGGTGTTGCTGCCCTCGCGCCGCCACGGATTGGTGACCGGGCCGAAGCACGAGGTCTCGTTCGACGAGCCCATCGCGAACTCGTCATTGTTGAGCTTGCCGAGCAGCACCGCGCCGTCACGCCAGAGCTGCGAGGTCACCGTCGACTCGTAGGGCGGAATGAAATTGCCGAGGATCTTCGAGCACGCCGTGGTGCGGATATCGCGGGTCGCGAACAGATCCTTGATGCCGAGCGGTATGCCGGCGAGCGGCCCGCCCTCACCCTTTGCAATTTTCTCGTCGGCCGCCTTCGCCATGTCGCGGGCGCGGTCCGGCGTCTCCAGCACATAGGCATTGAGCACGCGCGCGGCCTCGATGGCGGCAAGATGCGCGTCAGTCAGTTCGCGGGCGGTGAAAGACTTGCTCGCCAGGCCCTCGCGGGCCTCGGCGATCGTCAGCGATGTCAAATCGGTCATTTATTGATCGGGCTGCAGAAGAACGGAGACAGGGTCTTGTCGTTGGCGGGGTCGTCTTGCCGAGGGCTCATATTTCTCTGGGCGTTCTCCCTGGCGCGTTCGGCATCGAGCGCCTCGAGATGGTCGAGCACGGCGTCCATCGCCGCATTGGGATCGGCGACCTTCCCCTTGCGCTCCATCGCATCGAGGAAGTCCATATAGGCCTTGTAGGCCTTCTCATCGTCGCAGAGCAGACACATCGCCATCGTCCCAGAACAGAGAACTACTCCACCACCTTCGGCACCAGGAAGAAGTGGTTCGTCGCGTCAGGCGCATTGCGGACGATGTCGTCGGCCTTGTCACCGTCATTGACCACGTCGGCGCGCTTCTTCATCTCCATCGGCGTCACCGAGGTCATCGGCTCGACGCCGTCGATATTCACCTCCGACAGCTGCTCGACAAAGGCCAGCATCGCGTTCAGCTCGCCCTGGAGATGGGGAACTTCGGCGTCGCTGACCGCGATCCGCGCCAGATGCGCGATGCGGCGAACGGTTGTGGCGTCTACGGACATTATATAGGGCCTCGGGTCCCAAAGGTCAGGCTTTAAGGGTCAGCCCGCCGTATAGCAGAGGCCGGTTTTGCGCCGCAACCACACGAATCCGGCGCCCCCTCGGCTTCGGCACCCTGTCCGGCGCCCGAGCGAGACATTCCGGCGTGCATTCGGGTCGCAAAAGCCTGCGACGAAACCACTTCGCGCCCGCCACGAAGTCGTCCGGAAACATTGCCGGCGCCTACTCACCCCAAACAGAAAAGTTCGGAGCGCGTCATGCAAATGCAGGAAAGCCGCCCCCGGCCGGAGGGCTGGGACCCCGCTTTGTGGTCGATCGGCACGGTGCTGGGGATCGCAATCCTTTACGTCGCCTGCCTGGTCTGAGCGAGGAGCCATGGCCATGTCCCAGGCAAAAGCTCTGCAGGAAAAGGCCGAGATGTTCGAGCGCCGCGCCGAGAGCGCCACGGATCCGATCTCCCGGCAGCATTACAAGGAAATGGCCGCGCATTATCGCAGGCTCGCGACCGAGCATCTCGAGATCATCCGGAGCGAGCCCGCGCGTCAGGCCTGAGACAGCGCGGCCATCCGTGCCAGTGCAGCACCCGCCAGCGCGCGGGTCAGCTCAGTGGCCGGCATCTCCTTACCCATCCGCACCGCCTGCCCGGCCCAGAGATTGGTGAAATCGACCTTGCCCTGTTTTTCGGCAGCCGCCTTCAGCGGCCCGAGGGCGGTTGCCGCGTGCGGGAACGCCGGCGCATCCGGCGAGATCGGGCCGACCTCGCGCATCACACGGTTAGCGACCCCGCGCGCCGGGCGGCCGGTCATCACATTGGTGATGACGGTCGATTCATCGCTCGCCTGCGCCAGCATCACCCGCGCCGCCGGAATGACCTTGGACTCCGGGCAGCGCAGATAAGCGGTGCCGATCTGCACGCCGGACGCGCCGAGCACGAACGCCGCCGCGATGCCGCGCCCGTCGGCGATGCCGCCGGCGGCGATTACGGGCACCCTCACCGCATCGACCACCTGCGGCACCAGCGCGAAAGTGCCCGGCTGCTCGGCGATGTTCTCGGTCAGGAACATGCCGCGATGGCCGCCGGCCTCCGCACCCTGCGCGATGATGACATCGGCGCCGTTCTCCTCGAGCCAGATCGCCTCCCTGACCGTCGTCGCCGACGATAGGATGACGGCGCCGGTCGCCTTCACGCGCTCAAGCAGCTTCGGCTCCGGCAGGCCGAAATGGAAGCTGACGATCTCGGGCTTCAGCTCCTCGACAACAGCGCAGAACGCGGCATCGAACGGCGCGCGGTTCGCGGCATTGATTTGCGCGTTCGGGTCGAGCCCGTGCTCCCGATAATAGGGTGCGAGCCGCTGCCGCCAGATCGCTTCGCGCGCCGGATCGGCATCGACCGCCTTGTGACAAAAGAAGTTCAGGTTGATCGGTGCCGAAACGCGCTGGCGGAAGATGTGGACCTGCTCGCGCGCCTTGTCCGGCGTGATCATCGCACACGGCAGCGAGGCCACACCGCCGCCCTGCGCGACCGCGGCCGCAAGCTCCGCATCCATCACACCCGCCATCGGCCCCAGCACGATCGGGAATTCAGTCTTGAAGAGGTCGATAATCCGGCGGTCGGGCCACATGGTGTGTCTCACGCTTGTTCACGTCAAAGAGGAAAGAGAGTTGCGCCGGCCCTGCAACGACTGCTCGGCCTCGGCGACGACGCGGCCGACGATCTCGGCCGCGGGAACAATATCATGGATCAGGCCGACGGACTCGCCGGCAAATACCGCGGCAATATCGAAATCAGCCGCGGCCCTCGCGGCGGCGTATTCCACCGCGATCTCGTCCGCGCGCTGCATCAGTTCGATCTCGCGGCCAGACCAGCGTCGCAGATGGTCGTTGGAGAGCGAGCGCGCGGTGAACGGCGCCGGCCACATCAGCTTGCGCGACCAGTCGAACACCACGCCGCGCACCGTCTCGCCGCTCTTTGCTGCGCAGATCAGCTGCTTCGCCCGCTCCGGCGCGTCGGCCTCGACGCTGGCATAGAAGCGCGTTCCCATCAGCACGCCGGATGCGCCGAGCATCGTCATCGCAGCTAAGCCACGGCCATCAGCGATGCCACCGGCCGCGACGACAGGCACGCGCCCTGCCGCGAAATCGATGATCGCAGGCACGATATCGAGCGTGGTGCGCGAGGCGCCATGACCGCCCGCCTCGGTGCCTTGTGCGATCAGGATGTCGGCGCCGCAATCCAGCGCCGCTTGCGCCATGTCCTCGCTTTGCACCTGGCAGATCAGCAGCGCGCCTGCGGCCTTGATCTTGGGCGCGAACGGCGCGGGATCGCCGAATGACAACATCACCGCGCGCGGCTTTGCATCCAGCGCGATGTCGATCAGCTCGGGTTGCTGGGCAAGGCTCCAGGTGATGAAACCGATCCCGAACGGGCGGCGATAGTTCCTGAGCACCGCAGTCTCCGCCTCGAGCCAGGCCCGGTCTCCATAACCGCCGCCGAGAATGCCGAGGCCGCCGGCGTCGCTCACGGCCATGACCAACCGGCTCCCCGTGATCATCGCCATCGGCGCCAGCAGGATCGGATGCGCGATGTCCAGACGTGCCGTCAATTCGGTGCCGATCGGCATGCGTGGCTCCCTGATCTGCTCTGCCTACGGTTCTGGACTCGTAGCCTAAGCGGGCCTAACATTCTCGGAAAATGAATACTAGAGAACGCTACCATCTCTAAAATGAAACGGTGGTCCCAGATGGAATTGATCGACCTGCTCACCTTTTCGACGGTCGCCCGGCTCGGCGGCATCACCCGGGCCGCCGACGAGCTGAACACCGTGCAGTCCAACGTCACCCAGCGCATCAAGGCCCTGGAGGCCGAGATCGGCACGGCGCTGTTCGAGCGCCACAGCCGCGGCATGTCGCTGACCGGCGCCGGCCGCCGTCTGTTGCCGTATGCGCAGCGCATGGCGGCGTTGTCGCGCGAAGCGGTGCTTGCCGCGCGCGACGACGGCGAGCCGAAGGGGCCGCTGTCGATCGGCTCGATGGAGACCACCGCCGCGGTGCGGCTGCCGACGCTGCTTGCCGAGTTTCATCGCCGCTATCCGGCGGTGCGCCTGACCTTGCGCACCGCGCCGACTGCCGATCTCGTCGCCGCCGTGCTCGACGGCTCGCTCGATGGTGCCTTTGTCGCCGGTCCGATCGAGCATGCCGAACTGTCAGCGACATCGGCCTTCACCGAGGAACTGGTGCTCGTCACCGCGCAGCGCTGGACATCGCTCGCCGCCTTGCGCGCCGGCACCGCGGAGTCGGGCCCGACCGCGCTTGTGTTCCGCACCGGCTGCACCTACCGGCAACGCCTCGAACAGGTGTTCACCGAGTTCGGCTGGCCGTCGGCCGCCCGCTTCGAGCTCGGCACGCTCGACGGCATGGTCGGGTGCGTCGCCGCCGATATGGGCGTGACGCTGCTGCCGCGCGCGGTGGTCGAGCGCGATCATGTCCAGCGCGACATCAAGATCCACAAGCTCAATCCGCACCATGCGCAGGTCGAGACGCTGTTCATCCAGCGCCGCACCGCACATCAATACAGCGCGTTGCAGGGACTTGCCGCGTGCCTTTCCGGCAACGATCGGGTGATTGCCGCCTGACCGGCGTTTTCGCATGGACGGCCGCCCGCCGTCGGGCTTTGCCTCGGCGCGCGGGTGCGTGCTAAGCGCTAGCGCCATGCCCGCCCCTATTCTCCCCCTGATCGAAGCTGCGCCGCACTGGCCCGAGCGCGGCGCGCTCGTCGGTCTCGACCTCGGCACCAAGACCATCGGCGTTGCCGTCTCCGATCCGGACCGGCGGCTCGCGACCGGCGTCGAGACCATCCAGCGCAAGCAGTTCAAGGCCGACGCGGCGCGGCTGCTCGCGATCGCGGCCGAGCGCAGTGCCGTGGGCTTCGTGCTGGGCCTGCCGATCAATATGGACGGCAGCGAAGGGCCGCGCGCGCAATCGACCCGGGCTTTCGCCCGCAATCTCGCAAACCTCACCGCGCTGGCGATCGGGCTGTGGGACGAGCGGCTGTCGACCGCCGCGGTCGAGCGCGAGCTGATCGGGATGGACGTCAGCCGCGCCCGCCGCGCCGAGGTGATCGACGAGCACGCCGCGATCTTCATCCTGCAGGGCGCACTCGACCGGCTCGCGAAGCTGCGCGGAGACCGCTGACGATGGCCGTGGTGATCGCGGCCCTGCTACCGGTGTTCTTGCTGATCGTGCTCGGCTTCATCCTGAGACGCACACTGATGCGGCTCGATACCCAGTGGCACGGACTGGAGCAGCTCACTTACTACGTGCTGTTCCCGGTGCTCCTGGTGCAGACGCTGGTGAAGGCCGATCTGACCAAGGTGCCGGTCGCGGGCGTCGGCGGCGCGCTGCTGCTCGCGGCGCTCGTGATGTGCCTGCTGTGTCTTGCGCTGCGAGCCCCGCTCGCCCGCGCCGGGGTCGACGGCCCCGCTTTCTCCTCGATCTTCCAGGGCGCCACCCGCTGGCAGACCTATGTCGCGCTGTCGGTGTCGGGCAATCTCTATGGCAAGGTCGGACTTGCGCTGGCTTCGGTCGCGATGGTCGCGATCATTCCGCTGGTCAATGTCTTCAGCGTCGCCGTGCTGGCGAAATATGCCTCGTCCGGGAAGCGGTCCACCGGCGCCATCGCGATGACGGTCGTGAAGAACCCGCTGATCTGGGCCTGCGTGATCGGGCTCGCCATCAATGTCGCACATGTCCCGCTGCCGAAGATCTGGCACGACGTCGCCGACGCGCTCGGCGGCTCGTCGCTGGCGATCGGCCTGCTCGTCACCGGCGCCGGGCTGCATCTGGAAGGCATCTTCCGTCCTAGCCTCGCCGCCAGCGTCGCGCTGGTCCTGAAGCTGGTCGCGATGCCCGTGCTGACCGTCGCGCTCGCGGTGTGGTTCGGCGTCACCGGCGCCAATCTCGCCATCGTCGCGGCCTGCGCCGCGGTGCCGACCTCGCCGTCGGCCTACGTGCTGGCGCGCCAGATGGGCGGCGACGCCCCCCTGCTCGCCCAGATCATCACGCTGCAGACGATTTTGGCCGCAATCACGATGCCGATCGTGATCGCCGCGGTCGGGCCTTAGGCGGCGCTGCGATGGCGCAGATCATCTTTCTGCATGGCGCATCGAGCAGCGGGAAATCGACTATCGCCAAGGCCCTGCAGGCTCGTATCGAAAAGCCATTCTGGCATATCTCGATCGATCATCTGCGGGATTCCGGCGTTCTCCCGATGAGTCGCTTCCAAAGCGGCGAATTCGCGTGGAAGGATGCAAGACATGCCTTTTTCGACGGCTTCCCACGCGTCGCTGGCCGCATATGCGAACGCGGGCAACAGCCTCATCCTGGAGCATATTCTGGATACCGATGGATGGCTCGAGACGCTGCGCGACTTGCTCGCCGACCACGACGTGTTCTTCGTCGCCGTGCATTGCCCGCTTGATGTCCTGATCGAACGGGAGAAGCGGCGCGGCGACCGGCCGGCGGGCAGTGCAAGGCGCGACTACGAGACCATTCATGCCGGCAAGGTCTACGACCTTGAGCTGGACACCGGCGAAGGTATCGACGCCAACGTCGAAAGGCTCCTCGCAGCCTGGCGGACTGGAGCACGCTCGTCGAGCTTTCGCTGATCGTCGCTATTTCCCGCTGGAGCCTGTGAACGCCGTGTCGAGCACGTCGCCGATCGGCTGCCAGCTGCGGCCATCGAACTGAAGCAACCGCAATTGCTCGACCGGGCGAAACTGCGTGGTGTTGATCTTGATGCCGGGCAGCAAGGCGGATGCCTGATAGTCCCTGAGCGCCGCGGCCTGCTTCATGACGTTTTCGCGCGACAGATCGTTGCCGCATTGCCTGAGCACCTGGACCAGCGTTTCGGCCGCCGCATAGCCATAGACTGCGGCTGCGTCATCCTTGCCGCCGGCCTTCGTGTACTTGTCCAGGAAGCTGTGCCAGGCGCCCTGATCTTCCCGCCAGGCCGGGTCGCTCGCATCCTTCAGGAAGGCGGCGGTGACGACCCCGGTCGCATTCTCCGCGCCGGCCGGCTTGAGCACCGTCTCGATCGACGACGCCATCTGGTTCACGATGAACACCGGCCGCCAGCCGTGTTCGGCCGCGGCGCGGATCACCTTCGAGGCATTTTCCGGCACGCCGGCAAACACGAACACCTCCGCTCCCGATTGCTTCAGGATCGATATGTGGCCGTCCAGATGCTGATCGTCGGCATCATAGGCGATGTCGACCCTGATGTTGTGGGCGACGTCACCCAGCCCTTGCACCAATCCCTTGAACAATTCGCGGCCGAACTGATCATTCTCCCAGAGCGCCACGATTTTCTTTCCGGGATAGAAAGCCTGGATGTAATTGGCGTAGATGCGTCCCTCCTCGCGGTAGGAGGGCTGCCAGCCCATGGTCCACGGATAGCGCGACGGTTCGCTGAGATCCTGATCGCCGGAGGCAACGAAGAGCTGGGGGACCTGGCGTTCGTTGAGATACTTCCGCACGGCAAGGTTCTCCGGCGCGCCGAACGAACCGAACATCAAGAGCACGTTGTCGGTCTCGACGAGGATGCGCGTGAGATCCATGGCGTTGGAAGCATCCGACAGATCGTCGTAGGACATGAAGCGGATCTTGCGGCCATTGATGCCACCGCGTTCGTTGACCATCTCGAAATAGGCGGCTTCCGCCTTGCCGATCTGGCCGAAGATCTCCAGCGCGCCGCTATACGGCATGAGATTGCCGATGCGGATTTCGGTATCGGTGACGCCCTGGTCGCGCACCTGCTGCGTGATGGCGCCGAGAGACGCCAGCGCGACCACGCTGGCGAGCAGAGTTCGGATCAAAATGGCCATGACAAGAGCTCGCACGACGGCAGCCGCCGCTGCCTGGTTTCGGTCCGGCCCGCGCTCATTCATTGATCTAGATCATAGCACTCGAGGGGGCCGCTGACACCCTCTTCGTCAACGCTAGGCGGCGACGACGCGCTGCCGGTTCCGGATCGTGAAGCTGCAGACAAATCCGGCGGCCATCACGATACCGATCGTGACTGCCCCGGTTGCAGGCGAAACCTAGGTGTAAGGGCCGGTCGAGAGAAAACTGACTACGTTCATCGCCGAATGCGCAATGACTGCCAGCCACGTCGAGTTGCTGCGCCAGCGGAAATGGCCGAGCGCAAGACCTGAGACGAATATCCAGAAGCGCCCGAACCAATCGTACTGAGTGTGGATCATCGCCCATGCGATCGACGTAAGGACGATGGCTCCGGGCGGACCAAGGAACGACTCCGACCAACCGCGAAACGTGAATCCACGGAAAATGAACTCTTCCATGATCGGCACGGCAATGCACACAGCAATGAGGAGGCCCAGTAACCCGCCAGGTCCTTTAACAATCAGAAATGAGTCGGGCGTGCCATTCTCTGAACCGACGAGGAATTCGCTCATGGTCTCGGCGCCCAATATGATCGCCGTAATGACCAGAGCGCGAACCACCTCGCTCCTGCTCGGCCAGTTGAGCGCAAGATATTCGGCGAACCCGCGGCCGGCCTTTCGGATCGCGATCCAGAGCACAGCGATCGTCAACGGGCTCGCGACGGCAATGACCGGGCCGAACCATCGCCCTTGGGCTGCGAAGTCCTGAAACTGAGCCGGCGACATCTTGGCTACGCCGTCTTGCAGACCGACGATGAATGTCGCGGCTACACCTCCTGCCAGCATATAAATGCCGTAGGCGACCAGGGTGACGAATGTCGTCTCCATGAAGTCCCAGGTTCGCGGTGGCGGCGCCGAGGCAGGTGTCCGTGCGCCGGCATTTTCGAAGTTCGACATGTGGATGTTTTTGCAACAATTTTGCAGCGAAGGTGGGCCTAGGCTCAACCTAGCATATCGAACGCTCAGCCCGCCAGCCACCAGGTCTGGAGCGTCGCGGCAAAATTGTTCAGACCGTGCAGCAGGATGGTCAGCCAGGTCGAACCGGTGCGGAAGCGCAGATAGCCGAACAGGAGGCCGATCGACAGCACCTCGCACAGGAAGAACCAGTCGTACTGCAGGTGCATAACGGTCCAGACGATCGACGACAGCAGGATCGCGCCATAGGGGCCGAGCCTGGATTCCGACCAGCCGCGATAGAGCCAGCCGCGCGCGAACAGCTCCTCCCAGAGCGGCGCGGCCACGGCAAAGGCGATCACCAGCAGCCACAGCGCGCTGTGATCCTGTGCCGATTTCAGCACGTCGCCCATGAAGCCCGGCGTCACCTCGCGGCCGGCGGCGCGGGACACCATGTCCCAGGCGCCGACCAACACGCCGAGCGCGACGACGCCGATGATGACATTCTTCCACGACGTGCCGCGCAGCCCGAGGTAGTCGGCGAACGGAATCCCGGTGCGGCGGATCGCGAACCACAGCGCCAGCAGCACCATCGGCAGGCCGGCGAGCACCGAGAGCGAGATCGTCAGTCCGTCGGCGACCACATGGGTGATGCCGGCCGCCGACAGTTCTCCGCCCTGCGCGATGATCCGGTAGATGACGACGGCAATCTGGCCGACGAACATCGCAACGAAGATCAAAAGCCCCCACAGCGCGGTGCCCCAGAACTTCCAGACCCGCGGTGGGCGTGGCAGAGCATCGATAGCGGGCGGTGGAGTACCGGGATTGAGTGCGTCCATGAGCAAACCTTCAGGGCAGCGCCCGCGCCAGCAGCGCGCGCTGATCGGCATCGGAGAGGTCCACCGCGCCGTACATGCCGGCGTGGCGTTCGACAAGCCGTGTCGCCGCGAACAATTCGGCGTTTTTCGGCGAGACCTGGTTGAGCGCCGCGGTGGCGGCCAGCAGCGCCAGCTTCTCGACCGCAAGCCGGGCGACGCGCTCGCTGTCCGGCCGACGGAAGGATTGTCCGATCGAGGCAACCGTCTCGGCGGCGCCAGGCAGCCCCTTGGTCTCGTCGGCGAGCGCGCGCAGCACGGCGAGCGCGGCATCGGCCTCGCGGCCGAGCGCGCGGAGCACGTCGAGGCACATCACGTTGCCTGAGCCCTCCCAGATCGCGTTGACCGGCGACTCCCGGTAATGCCGTGCCAGAATGCCCTCCTCGACATAGCCGTTGCCGCCGAGGCACTCCATCGCCTCGTAGAGGAAGCCAGGCGCGCTCTTGCAGGTCCAGTATTTGATCGCCGGCGTCAATAGCCGCATATAGGCGGCCTCGCCCGCATCGGTCGGCGCATAGTCGAAGGCGCGGCACAGCCGCATCACCAGTGCGATCGATGCCTCGACATGCAGCGCCATGTCCGACAACACCGCCTGCATCAGCGGCTGGTCGGCGAGATGCTTCTGGAACACGCTGCGGTGCTGCGCGTGATTGAGCGCATGCGCCAGCCCCGAGCGCATCAGGCCGGCGGATGCGATCGCGCAATCCTGCCGCGTCAGCTGCACCATCTGGATGATGGTGCGGATGCCCTTGCCCTCCTCGCCGATCAATTCGGCATGGGCGCCGTGGAATTCGACCTCCGACGAGGCATTGGAGCGGTTGCCGAGCTTGTCCTTCAGCCGCTGGAAGTGGATCGCATTGACCGTGCCATCGGGCGCGAAGCGCGGCATGAAGAAGCAGCTCAGCCCCTGCTCGGCCTGTGCCAGCACCAGGAATGCGTCGCACATCGGCGCCGACATGAACCATTTGTGCCCGGTGATGCGATAGAAGCCGCCGTCGCGCTCGGCGCGCGTCATGTTGGCGCGCACATCGGTGCCGCCCTGCTTTTCCGTCATGCCCATGCCGAGGGTCATGCCGCGCTTGGTCCACCATGGCGCAAAGCTCGGATCGTACGCGCGCGTGCCGATGACCGGCATCGTCTTCGCCAGAATGTCGGGCTGCGAGGCCAGCGCCGCGACCGAGGCGCGCGTCATCGTGATCGGACAGAGATGGCCGGTCTCGACTTGCGAGGCGATATAGAACCTTGCCGCGCGCACCACCTCGGCCGCGCCGCCGGCCGGCTTGCCGTCGGCAGTCCAGGTCGAGTTGTGCACGCCGGCATGGGCCGAGTGCGCCATCAGCTCGTGATAGGCCGGATGAAACTCGACCTCGTCGCGGCGATTGCCCCTGGCATCGAAGGTTCGCAGCTTCGGCGTATTCTCGTTGGCGACGCGGCCGCGCTCGGCCATGACGGCCGATCCCCAGTGCTTGCCGAAATCCGACAGCT
This sequence comes from Bradyrhizobium sp. CCBAU 53421, assembly GCF_015291625.1. Lineage (NCBI taxonomy): Bacteria > Pseudomonadati > Pseudomonadota > Alphaproteobacteria > Hyphomicrobiales > Nitrobacteraceae > Bradyrhizobium > Bradyrhizobium sp. CCBAU 53421. The sequence continues at coordinate 4,618,208 of NZ_CP030047.1, read as the reverse complement.
CTGCCGCGGACGCCGCCCCGCCATTGGCGGCCACCGCGGCGACCAGCGGCGCATCCGCTGCGAACAGGTCGACATCCCAGAAGGGCGGCGACTGGTTGAAGACGTCGTGGGTGGCAAACGGAGCCTGCGTCATGGTCTCCTCTCGGTTGAGCCTCGCCGCGCGCATGCGGCCCGGACAACGGCCCGGCGGCCGGGATCACGGCCAATCGTGGCGCGGTGGAATCGGGGGATCATAAGCCCGCGGGCGGGCACCGGGCAGCGAAAAATGCGCCCGCTGCTAGATGCTTCCGTGCCTGGGCGCATGGCGTCCGAGCCAGCGGTCGACCCAGTCGCTGGCGCGGGTCCGGTTCGCCTCCTTGCGGGAAGCCTGGACAGGGAAAATGTCGCCGCTGCTCAGTTGCCGGTTATCCGGATATTCAGCGAACTGCATGTTCGACTCGTGCGCAGCGCCGTCCGCCGGAGAGATGTAGGCAAACCGGATCTCGATCTTGTGCTTGATCTCGTAGCCCTGCCATTTCGGATGGTTGCGCGCCAGAAGCTCGGTCAGTTCGCACGGCAGGAGATCGGACGTCGAGCTCCGATTTCCCTCCGTCTTTTCCATGTAGCATTGCTCCTTGACGCTGCTGACGCGCGCGTCGATCGGGCGGAAGTTCACCCGCTTGTCGAACTCGCGATAGGCATAGAAACTGGCAAGGCCGATGGCGATCATCCCGTAGACGCCGATACGCATGGTGAGGCTCCCAAACCGCCGCGACGATCAGATCATGCGCGTCTTGTCCGCCTTGGTCTTGGAGGCCAGCACCGGAAACACGTCGCCGGCGCGCAGCGGCTTGCCGCTGGGAAAGTACGACATCTCCAGGCTCGACTGGTGCGAGACGCCATCGACCGGCGAGACGTAGACCACGCGCACCTCGATCTTGTGGTTCACGTGATAGCCCTGCCACTTCGGATGCTCCTTCCGCAGCAGCTCGGCGGTTTCGCACCGAGTCAGGTCGGACGTGAACGTCGTCTTGGTGATGACGCCGCGCTCGACCTTTTCCAGATAGCACTGCTCGTTGACGCTGCTGATGCGCGCATCGACGCGCTGATAGTTCGCGCCCTTGTCGTACTGGTCGTAGATCGCGATGCCGAACGCACCGACGGCAACAATGACAACAGCCCAACGCATGTTTTCTGCTCCCGCAATGCGCGCACTTGATACGGCCGCAATTAAGGAGTGTTGAACACGCATTCAGCTACTTCAGCGATGGCAAGCTTTGTGTTGCCGCGATGCCTCGGATTTGAGGAAAATCCAGCCGCTAGTGCGAGCGGGTGATCGGGAAATCGTAGGCCGGCCCGCCGGCCCTCGGCAGCGAGAAGTGCCACCATTCCTTCGAGTAGTTGGCAAATCCCTGCCGGGCCATCACCGCGACCAGAAGGTTGCGCCAGCGTCGCTGCGCCGGTGTGATCGCGCCGGCGGCGGTATGCCCCTTCGCGTCGGAACAATCGTAGCCGGTGCCCATATCGACGCTGCCTTCGGGCGCGCGCGCGGCGACCGGCGCGGTGCAGTCGGCGTAGTCCTTGGCGGGATCGAACTTGCCCGAATTGTCCGCGGTCAGATCGACCAGCGTGAGATCGACTGCCGCCCCGGTCGAATGGCCGGAGTGGGTGGCGATATAGCCGAGACGGAACAGGTCCGCCTTCGCGAACGCCGGGTTGTAGCGCCGCTCGGCGGCGGTCTCCCTGCCGTTCTTCGACCACGCCACCATGTCGGCGACCGCGCGGGCCGGCCGGTAGCAGTCGAACATCTTCAGCGACAGCTTTTGTGGCGCCAGTTCCCGCTGCACGGCCTTCAGGCGAAGCCCGACGTCCCGCTTCACCACGCATTCCGCCGCGCCATAGCCCGCGATCGGCCGGCCCATGAAGTTGTTCGCGCCGGCGTAGCGGATGTCCTGGATGATGGTCGGATCGATGTCGCGCAGGAACGCGAAGTCGCCCGGAAGGCCCTGGGCCAGGGCCGGTGAGACCAAGCCCGCAACAGCGATGAGGATCACGACAATTTTCACGAGCTCCGGCTCCGGCGCAGCCGCCGGGCTGGTCCCGGCCATCCACGTCTTGTTCCGGAACGACCGGCAAAAGCAAGCCATCGGTGCCCGCCGCAAGGGCGGGTCTGGCGGCCGAGAAGGCGGCCGCATCTTACTCGGGGAAAACTCATCCGGCCCCTCTTCGCGCTTGCCCCACCGGCCATCCGCGCCTATAGCTCTCGCTTTAATGACCCCATCATTGAAATCGACTTTTGTCCTCGGTCACCGGCATTTGCTGGGCATCGAGGGCCTTTCCGCTGACGACATCACGGGCCTGCTCGACCTCTCCGAGGAGTATGTCGAGCTCAACCGCCAGGTCGACAAGAAGCGCGCCTCGTTGCGCGGCCGCACCCAGGTCAATCTGTTCTTCGAGGCCTCGACCCGGACCCAGTCCTCGTTCGAGATCGCCGGAAAACGCCTGGGCGCCGACGTCATGAACATGTCGGTGTCATCGATGTCGACCCGCAAGGGCGAGACCTTGATGGACACCGCGGTGACGCTGAACGCGATGCACCCCGACATCCTGGTGGTGCGCCACCACGCCTCCGGCGCGGTCGAGCTGCTGGCGCGCAAGGTCGACGGTTCCGTGATCAACGCCGGCGACGGCGCCCACGAGCACCCGACCCAGGCGCTGCTCGATGCGCTGACCATCCGGCGCAACAAGGGCCGGATCGAGGGGCTGACGATCGCGATCTGCGGCGACGTGCTGCATTCGCGCGTCGCGCGTTCCAACATCTTCCTGCTCAACACGATGGGCGCCCGCGTCCGCGTGGTGGCCCCCTCCACGCTGCTGCCGCCCGGCATCGAGCGGATGGGCGTCGAGGTCGCGCGCGACATGCGCGAGGGCCTGAACGGCGCCGACATCGTGATGATGCTGCGGCTGCAGCGCGAGCGCATGAACGGCTCCTTCGTGCCGTCGTCGGGCGAGTATTTCCACTATTTCGGCCTCGACCAGAAGAAGCTCGGCTATGCCAAGCCGGACGCGCTGGTGATGCATCCGGGCCCGATGAACCGCGGTGTCGAGATCGACACCTTCGTCGCCGACGGCGCGCAATCGCTGATCCGTGAACAAGTTGAAATGGGTGTGGCGGTGCGCATGGCGGTGCTCGAAGCGCTCGCCCGCAACCTGCCGAACGCGTGACGCCATGCTGACAGACCGCCGCCCCATCCTGCTCGCCAACGCCCGCGTCATCGATCCGTCCCGCGACTTCGACGGTCCGGGCGACGTGCTGATCGCCGACGGCGTGATCCGTGACGCCAAGCGCGGCATCGGTGCCGCCGGCGTTCCCGAAGGCACCGACATCGTCAATTGCGCCGGCAAGATCGTGGCCCCCGGCCTGATCGACATGCGCGCCTTCGTCGGTGAGCCCGGTGCCAGCCACCGCGAGACCTTCGCCTCCGCCAGCCAGGCCGCCGCCGCCGGCGGCATCACCACCATCATCTGCCAGCCCGACACCTCGCCGGTGATCGACAATTCGGCCACCGTCGACTTCGTGCTGCGCCGCGCCCGCGACACCGCGATCGTCAACATCCACCCGATGGCGGCGCTGACCAAGGGCATGCAGGGCAAGGAGATGACCGAGATCGGCCTGTTGAAGGCCGCCGGCGCCGTCGCCTTCACCGACGGCGACCGCAGCGTCACCAATGCCCAGGTGATGCGGCGCGCGCTGACCTACGCCCGCGATTTCGACGCGCTGATCGTGCATCACACCGAGGACCCGCATCTGGTCGGCGAAGGCGTGATGAACGAGGGCGAATTCGCCACAAGGCTCGGCCTCGCCGGCATCCCTACCGCCGCCGAGTCGATCATGCTCGAGCGCGACATGCGGCTCGCCGGGCTGACCGGCGGCCGCTATCACGCGGCGTCGCTGACCTCGACCGAGTCGCTGGAGATCCTCAAGCGCGCCCGCGACAGCGGCCACAACGTCTCGGCCTCGGTCTCGATCAACCACGTGACGCTGAACGAGAACGACATCGGCCCGTACCGCACCTTCCTCAAGCTGGCGCCGCCGCTGCGCACCGAGGAAGACCGCAAGGCGCTGGTCGCAGCGCTCGCCTCCGGGCTGATCGACGTCGTGATGAGCGATCACAATCCGCAGGACGTCGAGGTCAAGCGGCTGCCGTTCGCGGAAGCGGCGAGCGGCGCGGTCGGCCTGCAGACCATGTTGCCGGCGGCGCTGCGGCTGATCCACAATGGCGAGATGGAGTTCAAGACGCTGATCCGGGCGATGTCGACGCGGCCGGCGGAACTGCTCGGCCTGGCCGGCGGCACGCTACGCGCCGGCGCCCCGGCCGACGTGATCGTGATCGACGCCGACACCCCCTGGGTGCTGGATCGCGACGACCTCAAATCGCTGTGCAAGAATACGCCGTTCGACGACGCCCGCTTCTCGGGCCGCGTGACCCGAACGATCGTCGGCGGACGGACGGTGTACGAACACGTCTAAATCTGGGTGGAACCTAGCGCGCCGCGAGTTGCGACATTGCTTCCATCGTCGTTCCGACGACGATGGCCGCGACGTAAACGACAAAGAAAACCTGCTCCAGCCGCCTGCGAACAGAAGCCATGCTAAGCTCCCTCATTTCCAAGGCCATGGTGCGGATTGATGGTTAATTTTTCATTGACGGAATTGTCCAAAATGGACCGAACCGACCGTCCGGGGAGCCACCGCGATGTCCGCTGACGCTTTGCTGCCGGCCGCCTTCCTGGTCGGCTATCTCTTAGGCTCGATCCCGTTCGGCATGGTCCTGACGAGGCTCGCCGGCACGCAGGATCTTCGCACCATCGGCTCGGGCAATATCGGCGCCACCAACGTGCTGCGCACCGGCCGCAAGGGCCTCGCCGCGGCGACGCTGCTCGGCGACATGCTCAAGGGCACGGTCGCCGTGATCATCGCCGGTACCATCGACGGCCCGAACGCTGCAATGCTGGCGGCGCTCGGCGCGTTCCTCGGCCACCTCTTCCCGGTCTGGCTCAAATTCCGCGGCGGCAAAGGCGTCGCGACCTATATCGGCGTGCTGCTCGGCCTGTTCTGGCCGGCGGCGCTGATCTTTGCCGTGATCTGGCTCGGCACCGCCTACACCACGCGCTACTCGTCGCTGTCGGCGCTGGTTGCCGCGTTCGTGACGCCGCTGTTCCTGTGGTGGTTCGGCCACAACGCGCTCGCCTCGCTGTTCGCCGTGCTGACGCTGCTGCTGTTCTACATGCACCGCGAGAACATCAAGCGGCTGCAGGCCGGCACCGAAGGCAAGATCGGCGAGAAGAGGTGACGCAAGCCATTCCGGGGCGCGACGAAGTCGCGAACCTCAGGTGCGCAATTGCGCACCAGGGAATCTCGAGATTCCCTGATGCGCACTGCGCATCTGAGGTTCGATGCGGCGCATCGCCCCGGAATGACGGAAGGCTAGGACTTCAACGCACCCTCGACAAAGCTCGCCGCCGCCAGCGCCTTCGCGTCATCACCAAAGCCCGCGATCACGGTGACACCGACCGGCAATCCGCCCTCGGCGATCAGCGCCGGCACGTTGACGCAGGGCACGCCCATCAAGGTCCAGAGCCGGTTGTAGCGGGGATCGCCGGTGGACGCCAAACCGTTCGGCGCGGCGCCCGGTGCCGACAACGTCAGCAGCACGTCGACCTCGGCAAAGATCGCGGCCAGCGCCTGCCGCGCCCGCAGCGTGACGTCCATCGCGGCATCATACTCGGCGGGTGTGCCGCCCTTGCTCTCGTCGAGCCGGCCGCGCAGCAGCGGCGGCATCGCATCGTAGTTCTGCCCGTATTCCCAGGCGAACGACTGGTGCGCCTCGAACTCCTGCACCACAGGATGGATCCGCCACGCCTTGGCGATGATCTCTGATATCGCGAGCTCGCGCACGGTTGCACCGGCCCGCTCCGCCGCCCGCGCGGCCTTCTGCAACGCCTCCGCGCCGGATGGTTCGGGCGCGCCGGCGAAGGCCTGCGTCACGACGCCGATGCGCGGCGCCGCGACCTCGGACGGCACGACAAGCTCAGGTCGCCTTGTCATCGCGGCCAACCCCAGCGCGACATCGCGCACGCCGGCGCCGAACAGCCCGACGGTATCGAGCGTCCACGAAAAACACTTCACGCCGACGGTCGGCAGCAGCCGGTAGCTCGGCTTGATCGCGGCGACGCCGCAGAACGAGGCCGGCCGGATCACCGAGCCGCCGGTCTGCGTACCCAGCGCCAGCGGGATCATCCCGGCGGCGACCGCAGCCGCCGAGCCCGACGACGATCCGCCGGGCGTGTGCGCATGATTGTGCGGATTGAGCGTTGCGGTGGGATCGTTCGCCGCGAACGCGGTCGTCGTGGTCTTGCCGATGATGGTGGCGCCGGCCTGCTTCAGCGCCATCACGACCGGCGCATCGGCGCGCGGCTGATGCCCGCGATAGATCGCAGCGCCCATCTCGGTCGGGAAGTCGGCGGTGTCGATGATGTCCTTGATGCCGACCGCAACCCCGCGCAGCGGGCCAGCATTGTGCGCGCGTGCCCTCTGATCGTGGCGGACGAAGGCGCCGATCGCATTCTCCTGGGAGCGGATCGCCTCCAATGACTGGCCGATGGCCGCCTCAGGCGACAGCGCGCCCTGTTCGATACGCGCTTGGAGGTCGGCAAGTGAGATCATGGACGGCAGCTCCTGTGCGCAAACAGATCTTCTATCAGGATCGGAGCAACACGGTAGTTCTCTTAATGAAGTGTCGCCCTGATTGTAAGACCCAGGCCAAAGACAATAAGGATGGTGCCCATAATGCGCATGCATCTGATGAAGTTATCGTCCGACCAATCGCGCATGACGATGTCCCATTTGAGCCAAATGCCCCGTCGAAACATCATCGGGTTCAGCAGGTAGGAAACTCCGGCTGCAATCAGCACAAGCCCCAGCATTCGATACCTCCGTTGGGCCATGCCGACCCGTTCCGTCTGCCAAGACAAGACTCCGCAGACACACAATTGGTTGTCCACACGCCTCAGTTGCGCCATGCTACGCACCATGGACTGGACCAGCGGCGACAGCAAGCAGACCTCGAATCAACTCACCGACACCGAACGGCTCAACCGGCTGCGGTTGATCCGTTCCGACAATGTCGGCCCACGCACCTTTGCATCGCTGCTCCGCCATTTCGGCGATGCGGCGCACGCGCTGGAGCGCCTGCCCGATCTCGCGCGCCGCGGCGGCGCGTCGGGACCCGGGCGCATCACCAGCGAGGCCGATGCAGCCGCGGAGCTCGCGGCCTGCGCCAAGTTCGGCATCGATCTCGTTGCGCCCGAGGAAGCGCATTATCCGGCGCGCCTCGCCACCATCGACGACGCGCCGCCGCTGCTCGGCGTACGCGGCGCGCGCGACACCTTGATGCGGCCGATGATCGCGATCGTCGGCTCCCGCAATGCGTCCGGCGCCGGGTTGAAATTTGCTGGCCAGTTGGCGCGCGATCTCGGCGACGCCGGTTTTGTCGTGATCTCCGGCCTTGCCCGCGGCATCGACCAGGCGGCGCATCGCGCCACCGTTGCAAGCGGCACGGTCGCCGTGCTGGCCGGCGGCCACGACCGCATCTACCCGCCGGAGCATGAGGATCTGCTGGCCGCCCTGCTCGCGCGCGGCGCGGCGATCTCGGAGATGCCCCTCGGGCACGTGCCGCGGGCGCGCGATTTCCCCCGCCGCAACCGGCTGATCTCGGGCGCATCGCTCGGCGTCGTCGTGGTGGAGGCCGCGCACCGCTCGGGCTCGCTGATCACGGCGCGGATGGCCGCCGAACAGGGCCGTGAGGTATTCGCGGTGCCGGGCTCGCCGATCGATCCGCGCGCCGCCGGCGCCAACGATCTGATCAAGCAAGGCGCGACGCTGGTCACCGAAGCCGCCGACGTCATCAGCGCGGTGACGCCGATCATGGAGCGGCCCATCATGCTGTCCGCGCGCGAGGACAACGAGCCGCTGGATTTTGCCACCGATAGCGGAGATCGCGCCCGCATCATCAACCTGCTCGGCCCGAGCCCGATCAGCCTCGACGACCTGATCCGGATGGCCGATGCCTCGCCCGCAGTCGTCCGCGCGGTGCTGCTGGAGCTCGAGCTCGCCGGCAGACTTGAGCGTCACGGCGGCGGACTGGTGTCGATGATTTAGGGCAACGAACGGGCGTCTTGCGAAAATCTATCGCCGTCATCCCCGCGCAAAGGCTTCGCCTTTGTCGCTGGAGGTGCGAGCGGAGCGAGCCTCGAAGGATGCACGGCCCGGATACAGCCGTACTGAGACAGCGGGGCCGTCGACCCTTCGAGACGCGCTGCGCGCTCCTCAGGGTGACGGGCATAGATTTCACTCCGCGTTGCGCGCATCGAAATCCTGTCGCGCGCCTTCGATCTCCGGCAGATGCGCGAACGCCCATTCGCCGAGCGCCATGACCGGCACGGCAAGCCCGCGCCCGAGGTCGGTCAGCTCGTAATCGACCCGCGGCGGAATGGTCGGAAACACCGTGCGCGTCACTAGCCCGTCGCGCTCCAGCCCGCGCAGGGTCAATGTCAGCATGCGCTGCGAGATACCGTTGATCATCCGCTTCAGTTCGTTGAAGCGGCGCGGTCCGTCGCGCAGCAGCATGATGACCAGCACGCTCCATTTGTCGCCGACCCGCGACAGCACCGAGGCGACGCCGCGGCAGTCCTGATGCGTCCCCGGTTGACGCGGAAGACCGGTCTCAGCGGTTACATCGATGTGCTCGGGTTCCATTGGTGTGCTCGGGTTTCAAAAATGTGCGTTCTTGCGAACATTTAGGGCGGTCACTCATATAGCGCCAGTTACAAACCTATACCAAAGGTGACCCCAGCCATGAAACTTCTGCACATCGACTCCTCGGTCCTCGGCCCCCACTCCGTCAGCCGCCAGGTCTCCGCCGCCGCCGTCGAGCGGCTGCGCCAGGCCAATCCCGGCCTGGTCGTGAAGTACCGCGATCTCACCCAGACCCCGCTCGCCCACCTCTCCGGCCTGCATCTTGCCGCGAGCCAAGGCGCGGCGCCGGACCCGTCGGTGCGCGACGATATCGCGACCGGCCAGGCCGTGCTGGACGAGTTCCTCGCCGCCGACATCGTGGTGATCGGCGCACCCATGTACAATTTCACCATCCCTTCCCAGCTCAAGGCCTGGATCGACCGCGTCGTGGTGGCGGGCAAGACCTTCAAATACGGCGCCGGCGGCGTCGAGGGACTGGCCGGCAACAAGCGCGTCATCATCGCGATCTCGCGCGGCGGCTATTACGGCGCCGACACGCCGATGGCCGCGCTCGAGCACCTCGAGACCTATCTGCGCGGGGTGTTCGGCTTCATCGGCGTCAGGAACCTCGAGTTCATCCCCGCCGACGGCATCCAGGTCGGCCCCGAGCATCGCGAGAAGGCGGTCGCAGGCGCGCTGCAGGCCGCCGGCAGCCTGAACGCCGCCTAGTTCCATGATCGCTGTCGTCCTCCGCGAAAGCGGGGGACCCAGTATTCCAGAGACGGCGGTTATTGAGCGGAGAAGCCGCAGCGTACTGGATACCCCGCATGCGCGGGGTATGACAGTTGTGGGCGATGGATCAGAACCAGACCCCTTGAATGCCGAGGATGACGGCGACGAGCGAAATCAACAAACCGATGCCGGAAAACAGCGCGACGGTCACCAGCTGTGTCGCGTCTGAATTGTCTGAACTCTGAGACGCGGACGAAACCGGGATCGACGTCGAAATGCGAGCTGCTTTCGGCATGAAGGAACTCCAAAAATGATTCCGTGGTGAAAAAATTCCCCGCCCATTCAGAAGTCCGGCGAGTACGTCAAAGGTTCAAGCATGATCCGGAAAAGTGCGAAGCGGTTTTCCGAGGAGATCATGTTTGGACAACGAAGCGATGATACGCGCATACGAAATCGGCCGGTGTGATCAGTTTCACACCGGCCTTTTATTACAATGCGAAACAAAGTTTAGCCGCGATAGATCGGCGCGCCGGCCGGAGATGCCGTTGCACCGCCATCGATGAACAGTTCCTGCCCCTGCACATGCGCCGCGTCGTCGGATGCGAGGAACAACACCGTCTTCGAGATGTGATCGGGCTCGCCGATGCGGCCGAGCGGCGTCGACTTGCCGATCCGTTGCTCGAACGCCTTCTCGGCCTCCGGCGTTGCGATCGCCGCGCCCCAGATCGGCGTACGCACCGCGCCCGGCGCCACCACGTTGACGCGGATGTTGCGCGGCGAGAATTCTGACGCCATCACCCGCGCCATCGCGCGCACGCCGGCCTTGCTCGCGGCATAGGCCGAATAGCCGGGATTGCCGAGCACCGAAATCACCGAGCCGTTGAGGATGATCGACGCGCCGTCGTTGAGGTACGGCGCGACCGCCTGCACGGTGAAGAACACGCCGGTGAGATTGGTGCGGATCACGTTCTCGAATGCGGCAAGCGTGGTGCCGCCGATCGGCGTCTGGCCGGGAATGCCGGCATTGGCGAACAGCACGTCGTATTTGCCGAACTTCTCGGCGCCCTGCTTCACCGCGGCTTCGAGCGCAGCGACATCGGTGGCATCGGCCACGAGAGCGAACGCATTCGGTCCGAGTTCCTTGGCCGCTGCCGCGAGCGTTTCCTTGTTGCGCCCGGTGATGACGACCTTGGCGCCCTCGGCGACGAACAGCTTTGCTGTCGCAAGCCCGATGCCGCTGTTGCCGCCGGTGATCAACGCCGTCTTGTTCGCCAGTCTCATGTCCGCCTCCAGTTGGTTGCATTATTAAACTTCATTGCCTACCTAGGGCATGAGGTTTAATATTGCAACCACACAAGACCGTGATGACCCCACTTTTGGAGCGTGCGTCGTGAAACGAACCAGCCTCGCCGGCGACAGCTGCCCTGTCGCACGCGCGCTCGACGTGTTCGGCGACTGGTGGTCGCTGCTGATCATCCGCGACGCCAGCCTCGGCCGGCGCCGTTTCGGCGAATTCCAGGCCAGCCTCGGGCTTGCCAAGAACATCCTCGCCACCCGGCTGCGCACGCTGGTCGAGCGCGGCATTCTCAAGACGGTGCCCGCCTCCGACGGCAGCGCCTATCAGGAATATGTCCTGACGCCGAAGGGCCACGGCATCTTTCCGATCCTGGTCGCGCTCCGGCAATGGACCGAGGAGTTCGACGAGCATCCGGACGAGATCGCGACCATCATGGTCGACCGCGAGAAGGGCAAACCGGTGAAGAAGCTCGCGCTGCTTTCGCAGGACGGGCGCGTGCTGGGTGCTGCGGATACGACGCTGAAGCCGCGGCCGGTGCGGAAGGCGGCGCGGCGGGTGTCGGCGTAGCTCTCTTCGCCGTCATTGCGGGGCGCGCGAAGCTTGGCCTCACCCTCAACTGTCATCGCCCCGTTCAAGCCGGGCGATGACACCGCGTGGTGTGGCAACTTGAACGCGACCCATCCTCATCGTCGTCCCGGCGAAGGTCGAGACCCATAACCACCGAAGGTGATTGTTGCACGACGCTGGGGCCACAGCTCGCTTCAACCACGCCCCCTGTGGTTATGGGTCCTGCTTTCGCAGGGACGACGTGGCGGGAGTTCGGGCGTACCCTCACGACAGCTTCCTCCGGCTGCGCACGCGCAATTGCTCGTCGGCCTCCAGGCGGGTCATCGCGAGCAGATGGTCGAGGACTTCGAATTTGTGGCGCTGGGCGAGTTTGGCGAGTTCGGTCGCGGCCGCGGCGATCAGGACCAAGGCGTCGTCCGGGCCGCCCTCCCCATCTGGCTCGTCGCCCGCCGGTCGCCGTCGGCCGGACGGTTTGGGCTTGCGCCCGCCCCCAGTGCTGCTCAAAAGGCCTAATCCGATTCCCACCCTATATATATAAAGAGATACGCCCTTTCCGGCCGCAACTCTAGGACGCATTTTTCAACCCTTGGGATAGAAACTCCACAGCTTGAGCCCTCCCTTCAATATCTGGCGATTTGACACCGACCGCCCCAACACCCATGTTCGCCCCGACACGGCGGGCCGCGAGTCTAGCGGAACCCACCTTCAAGTTTTCCCGTAAGCTATTGGAATGACATGAATATCGTCATTGTGGAGTCGCCGGCCAAGGCCAAGACGATCAACAAATATCTGGGGTCCTCCTATGAGGTCCTGGCGTCGTTCGGCCATGTTCGCGATCTCCCGGCCAAGAACGGTTCCGTCGATCCGGACGCCAATTTCCAGATGATCTGGGAGGTCGATGCCAAGGCCGCCAGCCGGCTCAACGACATCGCCAAGGCGCTCAAGGGTGCCGACCGCCTGATCCTGGCGACCGACCCTGATCGCGAGGGCGAAGCGATCTCCTGGCACGTGCTGGAGGTGATGAAGGAGAAGCGCGCGCTGAAGGACCAGAAGGTCGAGCGCGTGGTGTTCAACGCCATCACCAAGCAGGCCGTCTCCGATGCCATGAAAGCGCCGCGCCAGATCGATGGCGCGCTGGTCGATGCCTATATGGCGCGCCGCGCGCTGGACTATCTGGTCGGTTTCACCCTCTCGCCCGTGCTGTGGCGCAAGCTGCCCGGCGCCCGCTCCGCCGGCCGCGTGCAGTCGGTCGCGCTGCGGCTGGTCTGTGACCGCGAGCTCGAGATCGAGAAGTTCGTGCCCCGTGAGTACTGGTCGCTGGTCGCCACGCTGCTGACGCCGCGCGGCGAAGCCTTCGAGGCCCGGCTGGTCGGCGCCGACGGCAAGAAGATCGCGCGGCTCGACATCGGCTCCGGCGCGGAAGCCGAGGACTTCAAGAAGGCGATCGAGGCCGCGCTGTTCAAGGTCGCGACCGTCGAGGCCAAGCCGGCCCGGCGCAATCCGCAGGCGCCCTTCACCACCTCGACGCTGCAGCAGGAAGCCAGCCGCAAGCTCGGCTTCGCGCCGGCGCACACCATGCGCATCGCGCAGCGGCTGTATGAAGGCATCGACATCGGCGGCGAGACCACCGGTCTCATCACCTATATGCGAACCGACGGCGTGCAGATCGCGCCCGAGGCGATCACGCAGGCGCGCAAGGTGATCAGCGAGGATTACGGCAACGCCTATGTGCCGGACGCCCCGCGCCAGTACCAGGCCAAGGCCAAGAACGCGCAGGAAGCGCACGAAGCGATCCGCCCGACCGATCTGTCGCGTCGCCCGGCCACCATCGGCCGCAGGCTCGATGCCGATCAGGCACGGCTCTACGAGCTGATCTGGAAGCGCACCATTGCGAGCCAGATGGAGTCGGCTGAACTCGAACGCACCACGGTCGACATCGAGGCCAAGGCCGGCGCCCGCGTGCTGGAGCTGCGCGCCTCCGGCCAGGTCATCAAGTTCGACGGCTTCCTCGCGCTCTACCAGGAAAGCCGCGACGACGAGGAGGACGAGGATTCACGCCGCCTGCCCGCGATGAGCCAGGGCGAGGCCGTGAAGCGCCAGAGCCTTGCCGTCACCCAGCACTTCACCGAGCCGCCGCCGCGCTTCTCCGAAGCATCGTTGGTGAAGCGGATGGAAGAGCTCGGCATCGGCCGTCCCTCGACCTACGCCTCGATCCTGCAGGTGCTGAAGGACCGCGGCTACGTCAAGCTCGAGAAGAAGCGGCTGCACGGCGAGGACAAGGGCCGCGTCGTGGTCGCGTTCCTGGAGAACTTCTTCTCGCGCTATGTCGAGTACGACTTCACCGCCGATCTCGAGGAGCAGCTCGACCGCATCTCCAACAACGAGATTGCCTGGCAGCAGGTGCTGCAGGATTTCTGGCGCGGCTTCATCGGCGCGGTCAACGACATCAAGGACCTGCGCGTCGCCGAGGTGCTGGATGCACTCGACGAGATGCTCGGCCCACACATCTATCCGCCGCGCGCGGATGGCGGCGACGTCCGGCAGTGCCCGACCTGCGGCACCGGCCGGCTCAACCTCAAGGCCGGCAAGTTCGGCGCCTTCGTCGGCTGCTCGAATTATCCGGAATGCCGCTACACGAGGCCGCTCGCGGCAGACAGCGCTGAAAGCGCCGATCGCGTGCTCGGCACCGATCCCGACACCGGGTTCGACGTCACCGTGAAGGCCGGCCGCTTCGGTCCCTACATCCAGCTCGGCGAGCAGAAGGATTACGCCGAGGGCGAGAAGCCCAAGCGCGCGGGCATTCCGAAGGGTACCTCGCCCGCCGATGTCGATCTCGAACTGGCGCTGAAGCTGCTGTCGCTGCCGCGCGAGATCGGCAAGCATCCGGAAACCGGGCAGCCGATCACCGCCGGCCTCGGCCGGTTCGGGCCGTTCGTGAAGCACGAGAAGACCTATGCCAGCCTCGAGGCCGGCGACGAGGTGTTCGACATCGGCTTGAACCGCGCCGTCACGCTGATCGCGGAGAAGATCGCCAAGGGCCCGAGCGGCCGCCGTTTCGGCGCCGATCCCGGCAAGCCCCTCGGCGATCACCCGACGCTCGGCGCGGTCGCGCTTAAAAACGGCCGCTACGGCGCCTATGTCGCGGCCGGCGGCGTCAACGCGACGATCCCGAGCGATCGCGCGCCCGACGAGATCACGCTCGCGGAAGCAATCGCGCTGATCGACGAGCGCGCGGCCAAGGGCGGCGGCAAGAAGGCCAAGAAGGCGAAGGCGGAAAAGCCTGCCAAGGCGAAGAAGGCCAAATCCGAAGCCGCGGCTGAAGAGGCCGACGGCGACGCCGAGGCCAAGCCCGCCAAGAAGGCTGCGTCGAAGAAGGCCGCGGCGAAGCCAAAAACGGATGCGACCAGCAAGGCGCGCGCGCCGGTCGCCTCCGGTGCCAAGACGTCGCCTGCAAAGTCATCGACGTCAGCGAAAGCGCCCGCGAAGAAAAGCGCCGGCAAGGCACGAGGATAAGTGAAACGAAAACCCGACCATGGCTTTCCGGGCCGGGACGCCATCGTCGCCTTCATCCGCGCCAATCCAGGCAAGGTCGGCACCCGCGAGATCGCGCGCGAGTTCGGCCTGAAGAACGCCGACCGTGTCGAGCTGAAGCGGATCCTGCGCGAACTCGCCGATGACGGCACGGTCGCCAAGCGCGGCCGCAAGATCCACGAGCCGGCGGCGCTGCCGCCGACAGTGCTCGCCGACATCACCGGCCGCGACAGCGACGGCGAGTTGATCGCCACCCCAGCCGAGTGGGACTCGGAAGACGGCACCGCCCCAAAAATCCGCATCGAGATGCCGCGCCGGCCGAAGCCCGGCACCACCGCCGGCGTCGGCGACCGCGCGCTGCTGCGCGTCGAGGTGGTGACCGACGAGCACGACGGCACGCCCTATCGCGGCCGCGTCATCAAGGTGATCGACCATGGGCGCACGCGCATCCTCGGCATCTTCCGCCGCAATCCCGACGGCGGCGGACGGCTGATCCCGGTCGACAAGAAGCAGGCCGGCCGCGAGCTCAACATCGCCAAGGCCGACAGCGGCGGCGCGGAGGACGGCGACCTCATCAGCGTCGATTTGATCCGCACCCGCGGCTATGGGCTCGCCTCCGCCCGCGTCAAGGAGCGGCTCGGCTCGATCGCGAGCGAGAAGGCGATCAGCCTGATCGCGATCAACACCCACGACATCCCGCAGGTGTTCTCCTCCGCCGCACTACGCGAAGCGGAAGAGGCAAAACCCGCGACCTTGCAGGGCCGCGAGGACTGGCGCGACGTGCCGCTCGTCACCATCGATCCGCCGGACGCCAAGGATCACGACGACGCGGTGCATGCCGAGATCGACCCCGATCCGAACAACAGAGGCGGCTTCATCGTTCATGTCGCGATCGCCGACGTCGCCTATTATGTGCGGCCCGGCTCGGCGCTCGACCGCGACGCGCTCCAGCGCGGCAACTCGGTGTACTTCCCCGACCGCGTGGTGCCGATGCTGCCGGAGCGGATCTCCAACAATCTCTGCTCGCTGGTGCCGGGCGAGCCGCGCGGCGCGCTCGCGGTCCGGATGGTGATCGGCGCCGACGGCCGCAAGCGCTCGCACACCTTCCACCGCGTGCTGATGCGCTCGGCCGCGAAGCTGAACTACGCGCAGGCGCAGGCGGCGATCGACGGCAGGCCCGACGACACCACCGGCCCCCTGCTCGATCCGATCCTCAAGCCGCTGTGGTCGGCCTATGAACTGGTTAGGCTCGCGCGCAACGAGCGCGACCCGCTCGATCTCGATCTGCCCGAGCGCAAGATCCTGCTGAAGGGCGACGGCACCGTCGATCGGGTGATCGTGCCGCAGCGGCTCGATGCGCACCGGCTGATCGAGGAGTTCATGATCTTGGCCAACGTCGCCGCGGCCGAGATGCTGGAGAAGAAGGCGCTGCCGCTGATCTATCGCGTGCATGACGAGCCGAGCCAGGAGAAGGTGCACAACCTCCAGGAATTCCTGAAGACGCTCGACCTGCCCTTCACCAAGCAGGGCGCGCTGCGTCCCTCGCAGTTCAACCGCGTGCTGGCGCAGGTCGCCGGCGAGGATTACGAGCCGCTGGTCAACGAGGTGGTGCTGCGCTCGCAGGCGCAGGCCGAATACTCCGCCGAGAACTACGGCCATTTCGGCTTGAACCTGCGCCGCTATGCGCACTTCACCTCGCCAATCCGCCGCTACGCCGATCTGATCGTGCATCGCGCGCTGATCCGCGCGCTTGGCCTTGGCGAAGGCGCCTTGCCGACCGATGAGACGGTGGAGACGCTCGCCGAGATCGCCGCGCAGATTTCCGTCACCGAGCGCCGCGCGATGAAGGCGGAGCGCGAGACCACTGACCGGCTGATCGCGCATTTCCTTGCCGATAAGGTCGGCGCCTCGTTCCAGGGCCGCATCTCCGGCGTGACGCGCGCCGGCCTGTTCGTGAAGCTCGACGACACCGGCGCCGACGGCCTGATCCCGATCCGCACCATCGGCAGCGAATATTTCAACTACGACGAAACCCGCCACGCGCTGATCGGCACCCGCAGCGGCACCATGTATCGGCTCGGCGACGTCGTCGACGTGCGACTGGTCGAGGCCGCGCCGGTGGCGGGCGCGCTGCGTTTTGAGCTATTATCCGAAGGCCAGGCAATTCCGCGCGGCAGAAAACGCGAAGGCATCAGAGCCGAGCGCCGCGCCGCGGGATTTGGCGAAGGGCCAAAGAAGGGATCCGGCAAGAAGGCGCACAAGGAACGCAAGGCGCGCAGCAAGAAGGACCGCAAGCCGGCGAAGCCAAAGTCCGGCAAATCGAAGCGAGGCAAATCATGGACGTGACACCGCCCACGGTGGTCTGGACTCGCGACGCAACCGAGCCCGAGAAGCGCGACGTGTGGACCGCGATGAGGCGCGGGTTCCTTGGCCGTTGTCCGCGCTGCGGAAAAGGCAAACTGTTCCGCAAGTTTCTCAAATGCGACGGCCATTGCCCGGTCTGCGATCTCGATTTCACGCCGCATCGCGCCGACGATCTGCCCGCCTATCTCGTCATCGTCATCGTCGGCCATATCGTGGTACCGACCGCGCTATGGATCGAGACCGACTATTCGCCGCCGGTGTGGCTGCAGCTTGCGATCTATCTGCCGCTCACGCTGTTCGCATCGCTCGCATTGTTGCAGCCGGTGAAAGGAGCCGTGATCGGCTTGCAATGGGCCCTGCGCATGCATGGCTTTGACGAGAATCCCCCTAGCGACATCCCGCCGGTCTAGCTAAACCGGGCGCCAAAGAAGAAATGAAAGGGATGAAATGACTGAAGCTGCCGCACCCGCCGCCGTCGTCCACCAGGGCGAGAAGGAAGCCGATCATCACGCGTATTTCCGGCCGAAGGATGCGGCGACGCTGATCCTGATCGATCGCTCCGGCGCCAAGCCGAAGGTGCTGGTCGGCAAGCGCCACGACAAGGTGGTGTTCATGCCGGGCAAGTTCGTCTTCCCCGGCGGCCGGGTCGACAAGGCCGACAACCGCGTGCCGGTCGCAGCCCCGATCACGCCGGAGCTCGAAGCCAATCTGTTGAAGGGCAGCCCGAAGATCACGCCCGGCCGCGCGCGTGCGCTCGCCAATGCCGCGATCCGCGAAGCCTGCGAAGAGACCGGGCTCTGCCTCGGCCGCAAGGTCGAGAAGACGGCGAAGCTCGATGGCGCCTGGGCGCCGTTCGCCGACGCAGGGCTCCTGCCCGATCCGTCCGGCCTGTTCCTGATCGCGCGCGCGATCACGCCGCCCGGCCGCGTCCGCCGCTTCGATACGCGCTTCTTCACCGCGGACGCCTCGACCATCGCGCATCGTGTCGAAGGCGTGGTGCATGCCGATGCCGAGCTGGTCGAGCTTGTCTGGGTCGAAATCGGCTCCGAGCCGTTCGCGGATGCGCACGCCATGACCAAGAACGTGCTCGCCGAGCTCGACCGCCGCCTCGCCACCGGCCCGCTCCGTCACGACGCGCCGGTGCCGTTCTTCCATTTCTACGGCGGCAAGATGCACAAGGACGTGCTGGGGGCGTAGGCCAGCCCCGTCATTGCGAGCGAAGCGAAGCAGTCCATCTCACCGCTTGTTGATCCATGGATTGCTTCGTCGCGCACGCTCCTCGCAATGACGATCGGGAGCCGGCTGCAGACTTATCCTCCAGCCGTCCCTCAAATTGCAAAAATCTTCTGGCGCCGTCGGGATGGCGCGCCGCGAAGCGCCTCCCTATCTGTTCCGCTAACGACATCAAGAACGGAACGGGGCAATGGCGAAGCGTCAACTCAAGCTCGGCGCGTTCATGCGGCCGATCAGCATCCACACCGGCGCCTGGCGCTATCCCGGGGCCTGGCCCGACGCCAATTTCAACTTCGACCATATCAAGCAGCTGATCCGGAAGCTCGAGGCCGGCAAGTTCGACGCCTTCTTCATGGCCGACCATCTGGCCGTGCTGAACATGCCGATCAACGCGCTGAAGCGCAGCCACACCGTGACCTCGTTCGAGCCGTTCACGCTGCTGTCGGCACTCGCGGCCGTCACCGGGAATATCGGCCTGATCGCGACCGGCTCGACCACTTTCGATGAGCCCTATCACGTCGCCCGGCGCTTCGCCTCGCTCGACCACATCTCGGGCGGCCGCGCCGGCTGGAATATCGTCACCACATCCAATCCGGACGCGGCGCTGAACTTCGGCCTCGACGATCACATGGAGCACGCCGAGCGCTACAAGCGCGCCCGCGAATTCTACGATGTCGTCACCGGCCTGTGGGATTCATTCGCCGACGATGCGTTCGTGCGCGACGTCGAGTCAGGCCTGTTCGTCGATCCCGACAAGATGCACGTGCTCAACCACAAGGGCAAATACCTCTCGGTGCGCGGCCCGCTGAACATCGCCCGTCCCGTGCAAGGCTGGCCCGTCATCGTGCAGGCCGGTGCCTCCGACGACGGTAGGCAGCTCGCGGCCGAAACCGCGGAAGCCGTGTTCACCGGCGGCGGCAGCCTTGCCGACGGACAGAAACTCTATGCCGACATCAAGGGCCGCATGGAGAAGATCGGCCGCGATCCCGAGCATCTGAAGATCCTGCCCGGCGCCTTCGTCGTGGTCGGCGACAGCGTCGAAGAAGCGAAGGAGAAGCGCGCGCTGCTCGACAGCCGCGTGCATTACGACAGCGCGATCGCCTCGCTCTCGGTGATCCTCGGCACCGATGCGTCCACCTTCGATCCCGACGGGCAATTGCCGCCGATTCCGGAGACCAATGCCAGCAAGAGCGGCCGGCAGCGCCTCGTCGATGTCGCGGCGCGCGACAAGCTCACCGTGCGCCAGCTCGCGCAGCGCGTCGGCGGCTATGGCGGCCTCGCTTTCGTCGGAACGCCGCAGAGCATCGCCGACCAGATGGAGGAATGGCTGGAGGGGCGCGGCAGCGACGGCTTCAACATCATGTTCCCCTACCTGCCGCAGGGCCTGTTCGAGTTCGTCGACAAGGTCGTCCCTGAATTGCAGAAGCGCGGGATTTTCCGGAAAGAGTACGAGGGCAAGACCCTGCGCGAGAATCTGGGCCTGCCGCGGCCCAAAAATCAGTTCTTCGAGGGGTAATCGGCCCGGAATCGGGCTGGTTTTGGCTTGGAAATCCTTGACTTTGGACCGTTTCTGGCTAGTTTCCCGGCCAAACGCGGGCCGATTTGGCCGGCTCCCGATACCCCTTCATTTTCGAGGATTTGCACATGGCCAAAGCGGTCACCATCAAGGTCAAGCTCGTGTCGACGGCCGATACCGGCTTCTATTACGTCGCCAAGAAGAATTCGCGCACCATGACCGACAAGCTGGTCAAGAAGAAGTACGACCCGGTCGCGCGCAAGCACGTCGAGTTCAAGGAAGCCAAGATCAAGTAAGATCGCCTGCTTCTGACGTTCCAAACGGGGCCCTCGCGGCCCCGTTTTTGCTTTGTGGCCAGGCGTCATCCCTCATGTCTTTCGGGCAAGTCCCGGGCGCAGGGGCTCACATGATCGCAAGCTTGGACGAAGGAAATGTCGGCGGCTACTCGGTCGCCTATGGCCGCGAGGACACCTACTTTCCGGTCTATGTCACGGCTGCCCTCGCCGCGATCTTCCTGACCGCGACCTGGATCACCGGCGCGCTGTATTGGCTGGCGCTGGCGGCGGCCGCGGCCGGCTTCACCTATTACAACATCCCGCTGCTGGAGGCCGGTCGTCCGACCATCGGGGCCAACCAGTACGGCATCTTCATCCAGGCCTTCGGGCTGATCCGCTGGCGCGCCGTCACACGCATCGACCTCGTCGAGATCGCCGAGCGCGCGATGACGGTGCACGAGTTGCAGATCGCGCTCAATGGACCGCTCGGCAGCGCGCTGGTGGCCGATTGGCGCAAGCGGCCGGCCTACCGGCTGCTGATGCGCCTGCCGTGGCGCATGGACCATCGTGGCGTGGTCCGCGTCAATCTCGAGCCATTCGACCGGACGCCCGACGAGATCCACCGGACGTTCCTCAGGATGTGGCGCTACTATCGCAGCTAGCGGCCGCCGAACGCCTCATCAGGCAGATGCGCATCCGCGATGCGTGCATCCGGATTGTGTGTGATGGTCATGAACCAAATGAGGCTGAAGAACAGCGACCACGCTGTGTTCCAATAGAACCAGTTCATCGGATCACCTCGAACAGCTTTGATCCGCGCCAGCCGGCAAAGATCGCCGGCTGGGCGGAATGCCGCCAAGTCTACTGCACGACCTCGCCGTGCAGTGCCAGATCCAACCCTTCGCGCTCGATGTCGCGCGTCACGCGAAGCCCGACGAAGAGATTGATCACGAACAGGATGATCAGGCTCACGACGGCATCATACACGAAAACCGTCGCGACGCCGATGCATTGATTGAGGAACTGCGCGGGATTTCCCTCCAGAACGCCGGCCGTTCCACCATACTGTTCGACCGCGAACACCCCGGTCAGCAACGCACCGACGATGCCGCCGAGGGCATGGACGCCGAAGCAATCCAGCGCGTCATCGTAGCTGAACATGCGCTTCAAGCCGGTGCATCCCCAGTAGCAGCAAACGCCGGCGGCGATGCCGATGGCGAAGGCGCCGACCGGCCCGACGAAACCGGAGGCCGGCGTGATCGCGACGAGGCCGGCGACGGCACCCGAGCAGATACCGACGACGGTCGGCTTGCCCTTCAACGCCCATTCCACCAGCATCCAGGTGAAGCCCGCCACTGCGGTTGCGATCTGGGTCACCAGCATGGCCATGCCGGCCTGCATTCCGGCCGTGACGGCGGAGCCGGCGTTGAAGCCGAACCAGCCGACCCACAGCAGCGAGGCGCCGATGAAGGTCAGCACCATATTGTGCGCCGGCCCGGTCTCGACGCGCTTGCCGAGCATGATCGCGCACATCAGGCCGGCCACGCCGGCATTGATGTGCACCACGGTGCCGCCGGCGAAGTCGAGAACCTTGACATACGCGGCGTCGTTACCCGCCGAGAAGATGCCGTCGGGTCCCCAGACCCAATGCGCGATCGGCGCATAGACGAAGATCGCCCACAGCCCGATGAACCAGAGCATCGCCGAGAACTTCATCCGCTCGGCGAACGCGCCGGCGATCAGCGCCGGCGTGATGATCGCGAACGTCATCTGGAAGCAGATGTAGACGGCCTCAGGAATGGTCGCGGCGAGCGGGTTGGGATTGCCGATGCCACCCTTGCCGATGTCGCTCAGGATGTCCTTGAGGAACATGCGATCCAGGCCGCCGATAAACGGCGTGCCGGCACGAAACGCCAGGCTGTAGGTGAGCACGGCAAACAGGATCGTGACCAGGCAGGTGACGGCGAAGCTGGTCATCACGGTGTCGCCGACATTCTTCTTGCGCACCATGCCGCCATAGAACAGGCCGAGCCCCGGCACCGTCATCATCAGGACGAGTGCGACTGACGTGAGCATCCAGGCGGTGTCGCCGGAATTCGGCGTGCACTTTTCGAGAATCTTGCCGCCGCAGGCAGGCGGCGCCGCCGCGGCATCCTCGGCCAGCGCGAGGTCGCTGAACAGCAGGCAGAGAAACGCCACTCCCAGCAGGGCAACCAGGATTCTCACGAGCTTCGGGCGCGTGTATGTCGCAAACTCCATCATCGTCCTCCCATCACAAGAAATGCCGGTGTTCGGAATCGGCGCAGCGCGTTCGGAGCGCGAATGCCGAAGGACAGCGCGCGTTCGGTTATCGGGATGTCTCGAAGTGCCGTGGCGCGAGCGGCGGGACGCAGCGAAGTCGTCGCGGCGCCAAGCCGGACATCGGGCGCAAGGGCACCCGTCTCGGCGGCGCGGCGAAGGCCGTGGTGCGCGGATGGCTGGAGAATGACGGCGACTAGCCTCATCGCGGCCAGCCCTTCCCATGGGTCCCCAGGCCGGAACCTCAGCGACGGCTTCCGGCACGATTTCTAGACATCCTTAATCAAGATTCGTGCCACCCATGCGTGCGGCGTAACAGGTTGAAGATGCTATGACTTCAATCCGCGCGCGGAACCGCTTCGCGCCCCCTGCACGTTCTCGCGGCAGATGATCGATGCAAAAATAGGCAGCAATCGACGACTGCCCTCGTATGCGGCAGTCGCCGGTGGCGGGATCGGAAGCTAGACGGCCTTGAGCAGCGGCGGCTGCGCCGGCCGGATCAGCGCGAAGGCGAGCTGGATGATGCCGCCGGCGAGACCGAGGGCGACACCGATGCGCCAGGCCATGGTGTAGGAGCCGAGCGAGTCGTAGAGCACCCCACCGCCATAGGCGCCGAGGAAGCTGCCAACCTGGTGGCTCATGAAGGCAAGGCCCTGGATCATCGCCTGCCAGCGCAGCCCGAACATCTCGGCCACCGCGCCCGCAACCAGCGGACCGACGCCCATCCAGAGGAAGCCCATGATGGCGCCGAACAGCAGCGTCGATGCGGGCGTTGCCGGCAGCATGAAGTACCAGGCGAGCGCCAGCGAGCGCAGGATGTAGATGCCGCCGAGCAGCGCCAGCTTGTTCCAGCGTTGGCCGGCCCAACCGAAGAACAGCGAGCCGAGCACGTTGAAGCCGCCGATCATGCCGAGCGTCTGCGCGCTCAGCATCGGATCGAGCCCGCAGATCGCGAGATACGACGGCAGATGCGTGGTGAGGAAGACGAGCTGCATGCCGCAAACCATGTAGGCGCAGGTCATCACCACGAAGGACGCGTTACCGAACGCGGTCTTCGCCGCGGTCGCAGCGGTGGCGTTGCCGATGTCGTCACCCGCCGGCTTCGGCAGCGGAATCCTGTCTACGCGCCCTGCGTACAACGCAGCCGGAATCATCCCGATCGACAGGATCACGAAGCCGGCAAGCCCGACGCGCCAGCCAAAACCTTCATTGAGAATCTGGCCGAGCGGCGCCGACAGCAGCGCGCCGAGCGAGCCCGCGGCGGAGACGATGCCGAGCACGGTCGAGCGCACCATCTCCGGCACAGCGCGTGCCGCGACCGACATCGCGATCGCATTCGCGGTGCAGGCGAGCGAGAGGCCGATCAGCACACCGGCGCCGATCATGATGCTGACGAGCCCATGCGCCGTCGTCATCAGCACAAGGCCCGCGATGTAGGCCAGCGCACCGACCACCATGATCGGGCGGAAGCCGTAACGCACCGTCATCGCGCCCGCCAGCGGCTGAAGGAAGCCCCAGGCGAGGTTCTGCACCGCCAGTGCCAGCGTGAAATGGGACACCGAGATGCCGATGTCGTGCGTCAGCGGCTGCATGAAGATGCCGAGGCTCTGCCGCAGCCCCATGCTCAGCGTGAGCATGATGGAGGCACCGATCAGAATGGGAAGCGTCGGACGCAGGACCTGCAACAGGGGCATTGTTCTTATTCTCCCAAGACGGTGCGGCACGAGTGCCACGGCCTGCGATTCACGCATGTTTTGGTTACACAGACCTGTGTACTTAGGCTATACTGGGGGCCGACTGTCAAGCGAAGAGGATCACGGCCTGCGCATGGCTTCCCCGCCTCCCAAACAGACAATGAAAGAGCGGATTCTCGAGACCGCCGACAAACTGTTCTATCTGCAGGGCATTCGCGCCGTCGGCGTCGACACCATCGCGGCCGAGATCGGTATCAGCAAGCGCACGCTCTACAATCACTTCCCATCGAAGGACGCGCTGATCGCGGCCTATCTGCAGCACCGCTTCGTGCAGCCCCGCCCCTCCGACAAGCCGCCGGCCGAGCAGATCCTCGCAACCTTCGATTCGCTGGAGCGGCGCTTCTCGGCGAAGGATTTCCGCGGCTGCCCGTTCGTGAACGCGGTCGCCGAGCTCGGGCCGGACGACGAGGACCGCACCGTCCGCAACATCGCCGTCGCCTTCAAGGAAAGCCGCCGGGTCTCGTTTCGCGATCTGCTGCGGCAGCTTGGCGTCACCGATGCCGAGGCACTTGCGACCCAGCTGACGCTCCTGGTCGACGGCTCGATTGCGCAGGACCTGGTGCGCAACGATCCGGCGATGGCGCGCGCGGCGAAGGAAGCCGCCCGCGTGCTGCTGGTGAATGCGGGCATCAAGGTCGCAAGCCCCTCAGCAGACAAGAAGCGCGGCGGATAAATCCGGTTGCGCAAACAGGTTCCGTTTGATTGGTAGCGCTGACCACGCGCGACCCTCTGAGTGGATATTCCGTCACGCGAGATTGTCGATGACCGCGCAAACGCGGCACAACTGGGGAACGACCATGGAAGATCTGAAGGTGACGGCCACCGGCTACGATTTTGCGCCGGCACGCGCCGCCATGCAGCGCTATATCGACAACAATCTGCTGTCTGGCATCTCCTGGTCGGTCCTGGTCGGGCGCGACGTCGCCGACACCGGCTGCGTCGGATGGGCCGACAAGGAAGCGCAGGTCCCGCTGCGCACCGACCACATCTTCCGGGTGTTCTCCAACACCAAGCTGATCACCTCCTGCGCGGCGCTGCTGTTGCTCGAGGACGGCCGCTTCCGGCTCGACGACCCGATCGAGACCTTCATCCCGCAGCTCGGCAACCGCAAGGTGCTGCGGCCGGGCGCGATGTCGATCGATGATGTCGAGCCGGCGCAGAGCTCGATCACCATCCGCCAATTGCTGAGCCACAGCGCCGGCTTGAGCTACGGCTTCTTCGATCCCGGCACCGTCATCTTCAAGGCGCTCAACGAGCGCGGCGTGCACAATCCCAACACGACCTTGGCCGAGATGGTCGACGTGCTCGCCGGTCTGCCGTTGATCTATCAGCCGGGCACGTCGTGGGAATACTCGCTCGCGATCGACGTGGTGGCACGGCTCGTGGAAGTCGTCAGCGGCCAGAGCTTCGACAAGTTCATCAAGGCGCGCATCCTCGATCCGCTCGGCATGGTCGATACCGGCTTCGTCGTTCCGGAAAGGGATCACGGCCGGCTCGTCGCCTATTACGCCGGCGCCGACCTGATGGAGCCGATGAAGCCGGGCCTCACCCGCACCGACAATGCGCCCTTCCCCGGTGCCTATCTGCGCCCGGTCGCAAGGCTCAATGGCGGCGGCGGCCTGGTGTCCACGCTGCCCGACATGGTCGCGCTGATCCGCAGCCTGCTGCCCGGCGGACCGACGCTGCTGAAGCCGGACACGATCGCAATGATGATGTCCAACCAGTTGCCCGCAGGACAGTGGATCCGCTTCGCGATGATGGGCGAGCAGCCCGGCAAGGCGCATGGGCTTGCCGGCGGCCTGATCCTCACCCCCTCGCCGATCGATCATCCCGACGCGGCCGGCGAGTTCTATTGGGGCGGCGTCGCGGGCACGCAGTGGTGGATTTCGCCGAAGACCGGGATCGCCGGTGTCATGATGGCGCAGCGCCAGATGGCGTTCGTCCATCCGTTCTCGTTCGAGTTCAAGCGGATGGCCTATGACGCGGTGAAGCGCGGGCGGTAGGTTCATCTACCTGTCGTCACCCGCGAAAGCGAGGGCTTTGCAGAAGTCTGCCGGGATGATTCTCTTTGGTGAAGGATTCGCCGGAGGAACGGATGGCGGAGCGGCAGATTGGTCAATTGAGCTTTACCGACGGGCTGGTGAATGACGCGGCTCGAGCCAACGCGCCTTTGCAGCGAGTATCGGAACTGGTCGACTGGAGCGCGATTGAAGCGCTGCTGAGCGGCTTGCGTAGCGGGTCGATGGGAGCGCCCGCTTACCCGTCGCTGGCGCTGTTTAAGGCGCTGTTGCTGCAGCAATGGTATGGGTTGTCCGATCCGGGCCTTGAGGAGGCGCTGGTGGACCGCCTGTCGTTCCGGCGCTTCCTGGGCCTGTCGCTGAGTGAGCCGGTACCGGATCATTCCACGCTGTGGCGTTTCCGCGAACAGCTGGCCAGGAGCGGGCTGGCGGAGCGCGCTTTTGCCCTGATTACGGCGCAGATCGAGAAGTCCGGCTTCGTCTTGAAGCGCGGCACATTGATTGACGCTTCGCTGATCCGCTCGGCGGTTAATCCGCCCGAACCACCGGATCCCGATTTGCCCCCGGATGCGGACGGGCGCCCCGCCAGCAAGCTGGTCAAAAGCCCTCACGATCCTGACGCCGCCTGGACCAGGAAGGACGGCAAATATGCCTTCGGCTACAAGATGCACGTGGCGATGGACCAAGGCAGTCGCATCATCCGGCGCCTTGCCTTTACGCCAGCCAATGTCAACGACACCGTGCCCGCCGACGAGCTGATCTGCGGCGACGAGGCAACAGTCTACGCTGACAAAGCCTACGATACCATCGCGCGACGTGGGCGGCTGAAGCAGATGGATATTCGCGACGGCATTATGCGCAGACACAACCGCTGGCTTCGCTTGGGGCCTTGGGCGGTGCGTCGTAACGCGGTCATCTCGCATCGACGCGCGCCGATCGAACCGTTGTTCGCATTGCTCAAGCGCGTCTACGGCCTTGCGCGTGCCCGCTATCGGGGCCTGATACGCAATGCCGCAGCTTTCCAGCTCGCCGCGACCGCGATCAATCTCCAGCGATGGGCCAGGACGCCACCCCACATCGCCTAACCAAACGAGGCACCCAGCCATCATGGCTGGCCCGTCCAGCCGCTAACCGGCCCAAACAACAGCCGTCCGGCCCCGTCGAGCTGTTCGACTTTCGCAAAGCCCTCGCGAAAGCGGGTGACCCAGTATTCCAGAGGCAGTGACGCTTGAAACGAGAAGCCGCGGCGTACTGGATACCCCGCTTTCGCGGGGTATGACGACGGAGATCCGGAGGGAGTGAAGAGCGCTACGCCGCCGCAGACACCACGCGGTTGCGGCCGTCGTGCTTGGCGCGATAGAGTGCGGTGTCGGCGCGCTTGAGCACGTCGGTCACCTGCTCGCCCTTGCGCTCCAGCGTGGTCAGCCCGATCGAGATCGTGACCGTGATCCGCTTGCCGCCCTTGTCGACGGTGAACGGCTCGCCCGCGATCGAGCGGCGCAGCCGCTCGGCGACCATGCCGGCGACATGCAGATCGGTCTCCGGCATCACGATCACGAACTCCTCGCCGCCATAGCGGCAGGCGAGATCGATGCCGCGGATCGACTTGCGGATTCGAACGGCGAATTCGCGCAGCACGTCGTCGCCGGCGTCGTGGCCGTAGGTGTCGTTGATCGCCTTGAAGTAGTCGATGTCGAGGATCATCAGCGCCAGCGGCTTGCCGCGGATCGAGGCCTGCTCCGCCAAGGTCGCGAGGTGGCTTTCCATGTAGCGCCGGTTGTTGAGGCCGGTCAGCGCGTCCGTGATCGCCATCTCGATCGAGTTCTGCACATTGTCGCGCAGATGATCGGTGTAGCGGCGACGGCGGATCTGGGTGCGCGCCCGCGCCAGCAGTTCGTTCTTGTCGACCGGACGCAGCAGATAGTCGTTGACGCCGATCTCGAGCCCGCGCATCAGCCGCGTGTTGTTGTCGGCATCCGAGATGGCGAGGATCGGCACCTGGCGGGTGCGCTCCAGCGAGCGGGCCTGGCTGCACAGCCGCAGGCCATCGAAATTGTCGAGGCTGAGCGACACGATCAGGAGGTCGTAATTGCCCTCGGCGGCGTGGAACAGAGCCTCCGACGGATTGGTTTCGACGTCGACCGTGTGCTCGGCGGAAAGGATCGGCGCCAGCTTCTCGTAGGACGACGGCCGGTCGTCGACGAGGAGGATGCGGCCGCCGGTGCCCTTGTCGGCAATCGCGCTGCGCTCGGGCGCCTGCATGCCGATCTCGAGCGAGGTGATGGCGCGCATGCGCAGCTCATCGGTCATCATCTTCAGCCGCGTCAGCGAGCGCACGCGCGCGATCAGCACGACGTCGGACACCGGCTTGGTGAGAAAATCATCGGCGCCGGACTCAAGCCCGCGCACACGATCGGCCGGGCTGTCGAGCGCGGTGACGATGACGACGGGAATGAAATGGGTCGCGGGATTCGACTTCAGGCGGCGGCAGACCTCGAAGCCGTCCATGTCAGGCATCATGACGTCGAGCAGGATGATGTCGCATTCGGCGCGCGCGCAGATTTCCAGCGCCTCGGTGCCGTTGGAGGCGGTCAGCACATCGAAATATTCGGCTGACAGACGGGCTTCCAACAGCTTGACGTTCGCCGGAACGTCATCGACGACGAGGATACGCGCGGACATTGCACCACAACTCCCCTATCCGATGAAGCGTCGGACAGTCTCAATAAATTTGCCGACCGAGATCGGCTTCGACAAATAGGCTTCGCAACCGCCCTCGCGGATACGTTCTTCGTCGCCCTTCATGGCGAAGGCGGTGACCGCGACCACCGGAATCATGCGCAGATCGGGATCGTCCTTGATCCAGCGCGTGACCTCGAGGCCGGAAACCTGGGGCAGTTGAATATCCATCAGGATGAGGTCGGGGCGCAGCTTGCGCACAAGATCGAGGGCTTCGAAGCCATTGCTGGTGCCCGAAGTCTGATAGCCATGCGCTTCCAACAGATCGCGAAAGAGCTTCATGTTGAGCTCGTTGTCCTCCACGATCAGGACGGTTTTGGCCATCCCGTCCCTCCCTAACCCAGGAGACGGGCCCTGCTGCGGCACCTCACGCGCCGCGCTCGGGACGCGTCGAAAATGTGAATTCAAACTAGCGCCAGAATCGCTCTAACCCGTTAACCCGTAGTCCAACTTCCGCAGCGTGGTTTCCGTTGCTTGAACACACGCGGAAGACTCGGGCATGATGGGCCTCTCAATAGAGACCATAAGTTAACGGAAAGGCAAACCGGCGCGTTGAAAAAGCCTGTTCACAACCCCCGGGAAGTTGCTGAAATCGTTGCAATTCAGGCGCTCGGCTTCATTGCCGGCGATCCCGAGCGGCTGGGCTTGTTCCTGGCCGAAACCGGAATCGGTCCGGAGACGCTGCGGAACGCGGCGTCCAATCCTCAATTTCTCGCGAGCGTGCTCGATTTCGTGATGCGCGACGTTGCCACCGTGAAGGCGTTCGCCGCGGCCTCGGAGCTGCACCCGACCAACATCGCCGCCGCCCATCAGGTGCTGGGCGACCCGAAATGGGAGCGCGACGTGCCGTGACGACGGCAGCGCCAGCGCCCGACGGCCCCCTCAGTTTCTGCCGGGACTGCCTCGGCGACCTCGACATCAAGGTGAAGCGCTGCAGCCATTGCGGGTCGCCGCGCCTGGTGCGTCACCGCGCCCTGCCCGCGCTTTCGCTGGCGCATATCGACTGCGACGCGTTCTATGCCACCGTCGAGAAGCGCGACAACCCTGAGATCGCCGACCGCCCTGTCATCATCGGCGGCGGCAAGCGCGGCGTGGTGTCGGCGGCCTGCTACATCGCCCGCACCTACGGCGTCCGCTCGGCGATGCCGATGTTCAAGGCACTGGAACTCTGCCCCGACGCCACCGTGATCCCGCCCGACATGGCGAAATATGTCCGGGTCGGACGCGAGGTGCGCCAGGCGATGCAGGCGCTGACGCCGCTGGTCGAGCCGCTATCGATCGACGAGGCCTTCCTCGATCTCGCCGGCACGCAGCGCGTCCACGGCATGATCCCGGCCAAGGTGCTCGCCAAATTCGCCCGCGACGTCGAACGCGACATCGGCATCACGGTGTCGGTCGGGCTGTCCTGCAACAAGTTCCTCGCCAAGATCGCCTCCGACCTCGACAAGCCGAGAGGCTTCGCCGCACTCGACCAGGACGAGGCCCGCGAGATGCTTGCGAGCAAACCGGTCGGCTTCATCTATGGCGTCGGCCCTGCGACGCAGGAGAAGCTGGTGCAGCGCGGCTTCCGCATCATCGCCGATTTGCAGCGCGCCGACGAGAACGAATTGATGAAGCAGTTCGCCAGCGAAGGCCGCAGGCTGTGGCGGCTGGCGCGCGGCATCGACGACCGCAGCGTGGTGCCCGATCGCGGCGCCAAGACGATCTCGAGCGAGACCACCTTCGAGACCGACATCCGCGATTTTGCAATCCTGGAAAAGCTGCTGTGGAAACTGTCGGAGAAGACCTCGGCGCGGCTGAAGAGCAGCGACCTCTCGGGCTGCACCATCACGCTGAAGCTGAAGACCGCTGATTTCCGCCAGCGCACCCGTTCGCAATCGATCCAGACGCCGACCCAATTGGCCGCCAAGATCTTTGCGGTGACGCGCGAGATGCTGGCCAAGGAGATCGACGGCACCGCCTTCCGCCTGATGGGCGCCGGCGTCAGCGCGCTGCGGCCGGGCGCGCAGGCCAATGATTCCGACATGCTCGACCGCCGCTCGGCCCACGCCGAACGCGCGATGGACAATCTGCGCAAGAAGTTCGGCAATGCCGCCGTGATCCGGGGCATTGCCTATGAGGGGCCGCAGAAGAACGCGGAGGAGTAGTTCGGGACGGTGCCTCAGACTCCGTCATTGCGAGCGCAGCGAAGCAATCCATGCTTCAGCGTATGCGGAATGATGGATTGCTTCGTCGCTTCGCTCCTCGCAATGACGGGAAGCACGGTCCTCAATCCGCGACCGCCACCGCCTCGATCTCGATCAGCCATTCCGGGGCCGCGAGCGCGGTGACGCCGACCAGCGTCGAGGCCGGCGGCTCCATGCCCTCGAAGAAGGCCGAGCGCGCCTTGCCGATGATCGGGCGCAGCTCCGGTCGGTAGCCGACGACGAAGGTCGTGATCTTGACGATGTTGGAATAGCTCGCCCCGGCGGCCTTCAGCGCCATGCCGAGGTTCTGCATCACCTGCGTCGTCTGCGCAGCGAGATCGCCGGCGCCGACCACCCGGCCCTCCTCGTCGGTGGAAACCTGCCCCGAAATGTAGATCGTGCGCGCGCCCGATGCGACGACGACGTGGGAGTAAGCCGGATTGTGATGCAGGCCGCTGGGGCGAAGATGGTCTGATTTGCTCATGATGTGCCTCCCTGACACGCGTGTTTCGGGAAGCGTACTCGCGTCGGATGGTTCCGGCCAGAGTGGTCTCGCGGGGTGCTTAAGACTCCGCCGTCGTCCCGGCGAAGGCCGGGACCATTACCACAGGGTTGAGTTGTTGAAGAAAGCTGTGGCCCCAGCGTCGCGCAATCATCAGCTTCGGTGGTTGGGTCTCGGCCCCCGTGCGCAATTTGCGCACCAGGCCGGGACGACACCGAGGGCGTGGCGACGGCCAGCCCCTCATTTGCAGGGCTTGGAATCCCTGACGTTGAACTTGTCCAGCGCGCCCGAGATCACGAAATCGTTGTAGTCGAGTACCAGCGCGCGGGAGACGCCGTTCTCGTAGAGCTCGAACGACATCGCGTAGACCGGCGTCTGCTCGCCGTCCTTGGCGCGGGCGTCGCTGTCGTAATAGCTCACCGTCACCGGCCAGCGCGTCATGGTCTTCATCGCATCGCTTGCCGTCGACGGATCGGGCGATGACGGCGCGCGGTCGCCCGTGATCGGCCGGCCGATCACGGTCAGCGTGTTGTAGACCTTCTCGCCATTGTCGGAGCCGTCATAGACGGTCTGCTCGAGCACCGATTTGCCGTCGCGGGCGGCGGCGATGATGTGCTGGATCTGCTCGGTCGGGAACACGATCTTGCCGTCGAGGTTGAACGTCTTCTTCACCGGCTGGGTCAGCTTCACGGTGATATGATCGCCGACGCGCTCGGCGATGCCGTCGACCGGCGACGAGTCACTGTCGTTCATCCTTGTGTCGATCTTGAAGCGATAGCTCTTGCCCGACGCGTCCTCCCAGGACGTAGAGCGCAGATCGGATAGCGTCACCTTGCCCTCGCCGCTGTCGAGCTCGGACACCTGGCGGAATTCGGAGGTATAGCCTTCGCAGGAGCTGCCGGAGAAATTGTAGAGGATGCGCCCGCGTGCATCGCTGACCGAGTTGGAGCCGCGCGACTTCACGAGGCTGAGATCATACAACGCCTGATGCGCCAGAAACGGCCCGCTAGCCGCGGCAGCGGCCGACCCTTGAACCAGACCGGATCCTGCGGCGACGGCGATCGTAAGCACCAGGGCACGCGACGGATTCCGAAACGGCAGGGTCATGTGTTGTCCTCAGGGAGGCAGGGATTCCCCACAATAGTGACGGTGGTATTGCGCCGCAACTGGGGCAAGTCTGACAAAATCGCAATATATGCAGCGAAAATTCCGTCGTTTTCGGCAGTTTTCCGTGCGATTCCGCAATGTCTTGGCCGCGCAGCCGGCACCTTCCTGTCGCTTGCAACCGGCGGCACGATGCGCGAAACAATCGAAACAAATCTGGCCCTGACCGCGTTTCAGGCTTCGTGCAATCCAACTTGGGGACAAAAAAGATGGCGGGTACCGTCGAACAGAAACTGGCGTCACAGGGCATCACACTTCCCGAGCCGACCTCCCCGGTCGCGAACTACGTCCCCTTCGTCCGCAGCGGAAACCTGCTGTTCATCTCGGGCCAGGTCTGTTTCAACGCCGAAGGCAAGCTGATCGCCAAGGGCAAGCTCGGGGCCGGCGTCACGCTCGAGCAAGGTGTCGCCGCGGCGCAGGGCTGCGCGATCAACCTCCTGGCCCAGGTCAAGGCAGCCCTCGGCGATCTCGACAAGGTTGTGCGCGTGGTGCGTCTGGGCGGCTTCATCAACTCGGCCCCCGACTTCTTCGACGGACCGAAGGTGCTGAACGGCGCCTCCGACCTGATGGTCGCAGCCTTCGGCGACAAGGGCCGCCATGCCCGCACCACCGTCGGCGTCGCCTCGCTGCCCGCCGATGCCGCCGTCGAGGTCGAAGGCGTGTTCGAAGTCGCCTGATCGATGCGCGCGCCTGATTGGCTGACGAAGCGGCCGGTCGCCCATCGCGGCCTGCACGATGCCGCACGCGGCATCATCGAGAACATGCCGGCCGCGGCCAGCGCCGCGGTCGCGGGCAATTTCGCCATCGAGTGCGACATCCAGCTCACCGCCGACGGCGAGGCGATGGTGCATCACGACGATGCGCTCGGCCGCCTCACCGAAGGCTCGGGCCTGCTCTCGACCAAGACCGCGGCCGAGCTGAAGGCGGTGAAGTTCAAGAGCACCTCCGAGCAGATGATGACGCTCGGTGACCTCTGCGCGCTGGTCGCCGGCCGCGTACCGCTGGTGGTCGAGGTGAAGAGCCATTTCGACGGCGACCGCAAGCTGGTTCGGCGGATGTCCGAGGTGCTGGCGTCCTATTCCGGCCCTGTTGTCGGCATGTCGTTCGATCCCGACCAGGTGCTGGCACTGCGCGAGATCATGCCGAGCCTGCCGCGCGGCATCACCGCCCAGCGCACCTATGACGACAGTTCCTGGACCAAGCTGACGCCGGCCCAGCGCGACGGCATGCTGTACCTGCGCCACGGCTTCAAGACCGAGCCGCATTTCGTCGCCTTCTGGGTCAACCAGCTGCCGGCGCCAGCGCCCTGGATCGCCCGCAACATATTCGGCTGCCCGTTGCTGGCCTGGACCGTGCGGACAGTGGAACAGCGCGCGCGCGCCGCGCGCTTCGCCGACCAGATGATTTTCGAGGGGTTTGTGCCGGGAACCTAAGATGTCGCCGGCAGTCTTGAACTCGTCGCTGCGACGCACGATGTTGTCGGGAGTTGGTCGTCATCGGCGATGGCGGAATGCGGAGCATGATCCGGAAGTGGAGCCAGCTGTTCCGGAACGATCATGCTCAGAAGAGGCACCGGTCTTCACTCTCGATGGCGTCGTCTGAAATCACCCTAGAGGCTGTGGCTGACATCGGCGGCATTCCCGCCGCCGAATGGGATGCCTGTGCCAATCCGAAGGCCGGCGCGGACAGCATTCACAACCTCGACACGCTGGCCTCGCCCGCTGCCGCAGGCGATTGCCAGACGACTGCAGGTTCGAGCTACAACCCCTTCGTTTCCCACGCCTTTTTCGCCGCCGCCGAAGCCTCCAATTCGGCCTGCCCGCGGACCGGCTGGGGCCCCCGGCATCTGGTGGCAAAGCTCGATGGCCGGATCGTCGGCGTCGTGCCCTGCTATCTGAAATCGCACTCGCAGGGCGAATACGTGTTCGACCGCGGCTGGGCCGAGGCCTATCACCGCGCCGGCGGCAGCTACTATCCGAAGCTGCAGGTCTCCGTCCCCTTCACGCCCGCCACCGGGCCGCGGCTGTTGATCCGCGACGGCGTCGACCGTGAGGTGATCGGCTCGGCGCTGGCGCGCGGCCTGCGCGCGCTGTGCAACGCCACCGAGGCCTCCTCGGTGCACGTGACCTTTGCCCGCGAGGACGAAGCCAAATTCCTCGGCGCGCATGGCTTCCTGCAACGGACCGACCAGCAGTTCCACTGGCACAATGAAGGCTACAAGACCTTCGACGACTTTCTGGGCTCGCTGAATTCGCGCCACCGCAAGGGCATCAAGCGCGAACGCCGTGAGGCGCTTGCCGCCGGGATCACCATCCACTGGCTGACCGGCTCCGATATCACCGAGGACGCCTGGGACGCGTTCTTCGAGTTCTACATGGAGACCGGCTCACGCAAATGGGGCCGGCCGTATCTGACCCGAAAATTCTTCTCGCTGATCGGCGAGAGCATGAGCCGGGACGTGCTGCTGGTCATGGCCAAGCGCAACGGCCGCTGGATCGCGGGCGCCATCAACTTCATCGGCTCGGACACGCTGTTCGGCCGCAACTGGGGCGCGATCGAGCACCACCCGTTCCTGCATTTCGAGGTCTGCTACTATCAGGCGATCGATTTCGCGGTTCAACGCGGCCTCAAGGTGGTCGAGGCCGGCGCGCAGGGCGAGCACAAGCTGGCGCGCGGCTACCTGCCGCAGACCACCTATTCGGCGCATTTCATCGCCGATCCCGGATTGCGCCGGGCGATCGCCGATTACCTCAAGCGCGAGCGCGATTATGTCGCCGAGGTCGGCCGCGAGCTCACCGAGGCCGGCCCGTTCCGCAAGACCGTCGACGACGATGCTTGACGTTTGGACCGTGACCCAGACATTAAACCTACAAAATCCAGGGAGCCGCCCCCATGCCCGCCGCCTATGACAACAACAACCCCTTCGCAAAAATTCTGCGCGGCGAGTTTCCGTCCTACAAGGTCTATGAGAACGAGCACGTGCTCGCCTTCCTCGACATCATGCCGCGCTCGCCCGGGCATACGCTGGTCATTCCGAAGGCCCCTGCCCGCAACATCCTCGACATCACGCCGGACGACTACGCGCACGTCGCGCGCGCCGCCCACAAGATCGCCGCCGCTGCGATGAAGGCGTTCGAGGCCGACGGCATCACCGTGCAACAGTTCAACGAGCCCGCCGGCGGCCAGGTCGTGTTCCATCTCCACATGCACGTGATGCCGCGCAAGGACGGCGTCGCGCTGCTGCCGCCCGCCAGCCGCAAGGAAGACGGCAAGGTGCTGGAAGCGCATGCGGCAAAACTGATCGCGGCATTGAAGTAGCGGCCTTTCCTCGTCATTGCGAGCGAAGCGAAGCAATCCATGCTTCAGTGCATGTGGAGCGATGGATTGCTTCGTCGCTCCGCTCCTCGCAATGACGGCTGAAAACCCTACTCCGTCTCGAAATCCCCCGCCTGCGGCGCAGCCAATGGCGTGAACTCGCAGCGGTCGGGCTTGACGTCGATCAGCGGCGTCTCGTCGAGGCAGTCGAGGCCGCGCACCAGGATGACGTTGCCTTCGACGCCGACCAGCTTGACGATCGAGGTGCCGATCGGGTTCGGGCGCACCGGCGAGCGCAGCGAGAAGGTGCCGCGGGTGTTGCCGTTGTTCTTCGGGCTTTGCAGCACGATGTCGCGGCGCGACTGGTGCAGCCAGTACAGCACCTCGAGGTTCGAGTAGAAATCGACGCCCTTGATCGCGGCGACCCAGGGCTCGAAGATCTCGAGCCGGCACACCGGCCCATCATGCCGCCCCTGCCGCGGCGTCGCCAGCCGCGAGGTCCAGGGCGTGCGGATGCGGCCGATGAAGACCAGCCCGGCGTCGCGCGCCGTCGGCATGTCGACGGCGACCTCGCCCTGGCGCAATTCCATTTCACGTACCATGTGTCAGTCCAGCGATATGTTCAGCGCCTTGATCACGCCCGCCCACCGCGCGCGGTCGGTGTCCACGAATTTGTCGATCTCGGCCTGGCTCTTTACGCGCAGCGGCGGAAAACCGATCCTGACCAGCGAAGCGCGAAACGCCTCGTCGTTCAAGGCCCGGTCGAGGCTCGCCTTGATCTTGCCCGCGATCTCGTCCGGCACTTTCGACGGCGCTGCAATACCATACCAGACGCTGACCGCATAATCGG
Organism: Bradyrhizobium sp. CCBAU 53421; assembly: GCF_015291625.1. Classification (NCBI taxonomy): domain Bacteria; kingdom Pseudomonadati; phylum Pseudomonadota; class Alphaproteobacteria; order Hyphomicrobiales; family Nitrobacteraceae; genus Bradyrhizobium; species Bradyrhizobium sp. CCBAU 53421. The sequence goes on along the minus strand of NZ_CP030047.1, from coordinate 4,581,091 downwards.
GATAGCCGCTCTCGGCGATCGTCGGCAGGTCGGGCAAATCGGGGATGCGCTCGGTGGAGCTGACGGCGAGCGCGCGCAGCATGCCTGACTTGACCGGCGGCAGCGCGGTGCCGAGCGTGTCGAACATCAGCTGGATGTTGCCGGACAGCAAATCCTGCAGCGCGGGTCCAGCGCCCTTGTACGGCACATGGGTCATCTCGACGCCGGCCATCTGCTTGAACATCTCGCCGGCGAGATGAACGGTACCGCCGGTGCCGGCCGATCCAAAATTGAGCTTGCCGGGATTCTGCTTGGCGTAGGCGACGAACTCCGCGATCGTCTTCGCGGGCACGGACGGATGCACCTCCATGATCATCGGCGCGTCCGTGATCACGGACAGCAGGCGGAAATCCCGGGCTGGATCGTAAGGCAGCTTCTTGTAGAGCAGCGGATTGAGCACGAAGATCGAGGCCGCGGTCACGAACAGCGTGTAGCCGTCGGGATCGGAGCGCGCCACCGCCTCGGCGCCGATCGCGCCCTGCGCGCCGGCCTTGTTCTCGACCACGACCACCTGCTTGAGATCGCGCCCGAGATATTCGCCGACGAGGCGGCCGAGCACGTCGGTCGGTCCGCCTGCGGCATAGGGCACCACGAGCTTGATCGGACGCGTCGGATAGTCGGCAGCACGCGCCGGCAGCGCCGCCACCAGCAAGGCAGTCAGTGCCGCAATGAAGGTCGATGATGCGCGCCGCTGCATGACGTTTCCCCGTTGTCTTGTTGTTGGGAAACGAGAGTAACGGATAATGCGGCTGCCGCAATCAGCCGAGCCAGTATTTGCCCGCGATCAGGACGATCTCGCCCACGATCACGCCGGCGAAGATCGATTTCCTCGCCAGCATGAATGCCACAAAGCCCGCGGCGACGGCGCCGTAACGCAGCCAGTCCGGCACGCTGGCGAGCGCGCCCGGCGGCTGCACCACGATCTGCGCAATGATCCCGGCGAGGATCGCGGTGGCGACTGCCCTCACCCAGACCAGGAGCTCGGAATTCTCGTCGATGCCGCCGCCGAACCAGAGGCCGAGCATGCGCCAGATCTGGTTGGGGATGACGCCTGCCACGAACAGAACCGCCAGCGCGTGCCAGTCGCCGATGAAGCTGCTCATGCGCGCGCCTTCACCATGCCTGCCCTGGCGCGGTGCACGCCATAGGCGATGGTTCCCGCGACGACGCCGCTGACCAGGATGTCGACGCCGCTGTTCAGCATCGCGGCCAGCGGGAACAGCAACAGCCCAAGCACCAGCGCGATCACGTCGGCGAGCTCGCGGCAATTGCGTGCGGTGGAGAACAGGAAGGCGAGCGGCGTCAGCATCAACATGCCGGCGGCGAGCAGCGGCGTGAGGTTGGCCGCGAGCGTGTAGCCGATCGTGTTGGCGATCAGGCAGACCGAGACCAGCCCCAGACCGAGCCCGTGGATGAAGGCGATCCGCCGGTTGCGCGGCACCTGCGGCAGGAAGCGGTAGCATTCGACCCACAGCGTCACGGCCGTCAGATGCGCCACCAGGATCAGATGCCGCCGCTTGGTCTGTTCGGTGCGCATCAACGGCAGCACCGACACCACCATCGGAAACAGCCTGATCGCGCTGACCGTGACCGCGATCGCCGATTGCAGCACAGTGGCGCCGGAGCCGAGCGTCGTGATCACGATGATCTGCGCCGGCCCCGCCCAGACGAACGCGGTGCTTGCGAGCGTCCAGCCCAGCGAGAAGCCGCTATCATGCGCCAGCGCGCCGATGCCGAGATAGGTCGCAAACAGCACCAAGGTGAGCACGGTCGCGCCGATCGACCGCGCGCCCCACAGGAAGGCGCGGAACGAGGTCTGCCATTGCGGGGAATCGAGCGGAGGAAGCGCCACGGGAAGCCGGATGGTTTTGCAATCGCGGCGGATTAGGGCGCGCGCGACGCAGGGTCAAGCAAGCGGGTGCACAGCGCTGCTATGCAGTAGCCCGGATGGAGCGAAGCGTAATCCGGGACAGCTCTGACCCACTGCACGAGCAGCCCCGGATTTCGCTGGCGCTTCATCCGGGCTACGGGAGCTACGCAATCAAGCCCGGTTCTTCAGCACAAAGCACGCCCCGCCCGCCTTGCGGATGCGGCTGCACAGGCCGTCGGCCTCGGGGCGCGTGTCGGCGCCGATGCGCACCTGGTAGAACGTCGCGCTGCCGCGGGTGCGCAGCCGCGAGCTCAAGAGGCTCGGATCCTGATCGCCGATCACGCTCGACAGCCGCTTGATGGCACGGGCATACATCGCCAGCGCCTTGTCGCGGCTGAAGCCGGCGGCGAGCTGCACGCCCCACACCTTGGCCGCCGACAGCGTGATGTGCTGCTCGAGCCCGGCCACGAACGGATTCGGCGCACGCTTCAGCAGCGCCATCAGCTCGCGGCAGCTCGTGGTCGGCGCACGCTGTGGCATCTTGCCGTTGCGGCCGGCGGCGGCCCAGTCGTCGACGCTGGAGCCGGTGATCGCTGAGACGTAGTTGCGCGTCTCCTGCGGCATGTAACCGGAGCCGGCGAGCCAGTCCTGGATCCGGCGCGGGCCGGCATTGTAGGCGGCGGCCGCAAGGCCGAGATTGCCGAACTGGTTGCGCAGCTCGCTAAGGAATTCAGCCGACTTCGGCAGCGCCTGCACTGGATCGAGCGGATCAAGCAGCCCGCGCTCGTTCGCCGTGCCCGGCATGAACTGCGCGATGCCTTGCGCGCGCTGGCCGCTCCGGGTCATCGGGCCGATCGCGTCGGCCTGGAAGCGGCTCTCCTGCCAGATCACGCGCGCGAAGAATTCGAGCGGCAGATCGTTGGCCCGCGCCGCCGACTCGATCATCAGGCACATCGCCTCGCGGGTGTCGCTCTCGCGCGCGTCGTCTGCCGGTTTCTCGGTCGTTGCCGCAGGTTTCTCGGCCTGCGTCGCCGGCGTATCCACAGGGGGTGCAGGTTTCTCGGCCGATGGCGCGGCCTGCTCTCCCGGCGGCGGCGCAGGCTGCTCCGCCGGCGCTGTGGCAGGTTTCTCGGCGGGCGCGGCGGGCTCGTCCGCGGGCGGCATTGCGGGCTGCTCGGCGCTCGGCGGCGTCGCCGGGGCTGCGGCAGGCGCGTCCTCCGCGCCGGCGCCGACCTGCGGCACCAGCAACACAAGCATGACCCATGCGGCGCAAAGACCCGTTCGCATCGCAAATCTGCTCCCGCGCGGCGTGGCTTGACACCGCAAGCTCGTGGTCTAGCTATGGACTGAAATGATGGCGCGCAAAAGGGAGCGCAAAATGGCCGCAGCTACGGACGATCAACTCGGCTTTGCCTCCGACGACGACGCCCCGATCGGCTACATGAAGCGGACCCGCGATTATTACGAGGCGATCGGCTACACCACCCCCTACCGCTGGGCGCATTACACCTCCGCGCCGTTCCAGCCGCTGAAGAAGCCGCTGAACCAGTCCCGGGTCGCCATCATCACGACAGCCGCGCCGTTCGATCCTGCCCGCGGCGACCAGGGCCCCGGCGCCAAATACAATGGCGGGGCCAAGTTCTATTCGGTCTATGACGGCGACACGTCGCAGCCACACGATTTGCGGATCTCGCATATCGCCTATGACCGCACCCACACCACGGCGACCGACAGCGGCACCTGGTTCCCGCTGGCGCAGCTCAAGCGCCTCGCCGCGGAAGGCAAGATCGGCGAAGTCGCCCCGCGCTTCTTCGGTGCCCCGACCAACCGCAGCCACCGCGTCACCATCGAGACCGATGCGCCCGAGATCCTGAAGCGCTGCCGCGACGACAAGGTCGACGCCGCGGTGCTGGTGCCGAACTGCCCGGTCTGCCACCAGACCGTCAGCCTGGTGGCGCGCCATCTCGAAGCCAACGGCATCCCGACCGTGGTGATGGGCTGCGCCAAGGATATCGTCGAGCACGCCGCGGTGCCGCGCTTCCTGTTCTCCGATTTCCCGCTCGGCAACTCCGCCGGCAAGCCGCATGACGGGGCCTCGCAGGCGTTCACGCTGAAACTCGCGCTACGCGTGCTGGAAACTGCGCCCGGTCCGCAGACCACGGTGCAGTCGCCGCTGCGCTGGAGCGAGGACGCGTCCTGGAAGCGCGACTACAGCAATGCCGATGCACTGAGCGCGGAGGAGCTCGCCCGCCTGCGCCGCGAGTTCGACGCGCAGAAGGAAATCGCGAAGGGTTTGCGCGTCGCTTAGCGCTGGGCGTTGGACACGATCCCTTACCCCACTCACGCTGTCGTCGCCCGGCTCGACCGGGCGATCCAGTATTCCAGAGACGTCAGTGAGTCACTGAGAAGCCGCGGCGTACTGGGTCCCCCGGCCAAGCCGGGGGACGACAGCGGAGGAGCTGCGCTGAGCGCCGATGAGCTGGCGCGCCGCCGCCGCGAGTTCGACGCGCAGAAGGAAATCGCGAAGGGCCTGCGTGTGGCGTAAGGCCTAGCCAATTTTCGGTGTCATCGCCCGGCTCGACCGGGCGATCCAGTATTCCAGAGACGCCAGTCGGTCACGGAGAAGCCGCGGCGTACTGGGTCCCCCGGTCAAGCCGGGGGACGACAGCGGAGTGGCCGCGCTCAGTGCGCCTTGACCAACACCGGCGCAGCATCATGTGATGCCCCTTCCTCACCGCCCGCATAACGGCGCGCCAACGCGGCGCAGGTCATCAGCTGGATCTGGTGAAACAGCATCAGCGGCAGCACGATCAGGCCGACCGACTGCCCGGCGAGCAGCACGCTCGCCATCGGCAGCCCGCTCGCCAGGCTCTTCTTCGAGCCGCAGAACATGATCGCGATGCGGTCGGCGCGCGAGAAGCCGAGCAGCTGGCTGCCAAAATTGGTGATCAGCAGCACGGTCGCCAGTAGCAGCGCATCGAGGCCGAGCACGATGGCCATCTGCGTCGCGTTGACCTGATGCCAGATGCCGTGGCTGACGCCGTCGCTGAACGCGGTGTAGACGATCAGGAGGATCGAGCCGCGGTCGACCAGGCCGAGCATCGCACGGTGCCGCTCGACCCAGCGGCCGATCAGCGGCCGCGACAGCTGCCCCGCCACGAAGGGCAGCAACAGTTGCACGACGATGTCGAACGCGGCATTGCCGGAGAACCCGCCATGGCTCGAGAGCAGCACACCTGCCAGCAGCGGTGTCGCGACGATGCCGAGCAGATTGGAGGCGGTAGCCGAGCACAGCGCGGCGGAGACGTTGCCATGTGCGATCGAGGTGAAGGCGACCGACGACTGCACCGTCGATGGCAGGATGCAGATCAGGATCACGCCCGCCCACAGCGCCGGCGTCAGCAGATGCGGCGCCAGCGCATGCGCGGCGAGCCCGAGCAGCGGGAACAGCGCGAAGGTCGACAGGAAGATCACGAGGTGCAGCCGCCAGTGCCGGGCGCCGACCAGCGCCTCCGTCGTCGACAGCCGGGCGCCGTGCAGGAAGAACAGCAGCGCGATCGCGGCATCGGTCGCGTAGCCGCCGATCACGGTGCCCTGCCCGTGCAGCGGCAGCAGCGTGGCAAGGCCGACCATGCCGACGATGGCGGCGATGTAGGGGTCGACAGGCACGAATGAGCGCAGGCGGCTGATGGTCATGGTGGCTTCCTTTCCTTGACCGGAAAATGGCTTCGCCAACGCCGATTGTGAACCGCGCTTACCGGTGTTATTGTCATTACGTTATGAAATGACGGGCCGACGGCCATGCTCGATCCGACCCAGCTCGAAACCTTCCTGACCGTGGTGCAGACCCAGAACTTCACCGAGGCCGGGCGCCGCCTCGGCCTGAAGCAGTCGACCGTCAGCCAGCACATCCGCAAGCTCGAGGCCGCGGCCGGGCGTCGCCTGTTCGTGCGCGACACCCATTCGGTGGTGCTCACCGCCGACGGCGAAGCGATGACCGGCTTTGCGCGCCCGATCCTCGAGGCCAATGCGCGCGCCCGCGATTACTTCGCGGGGTCGCAGGTGCGCGGCAAGGTCCGGTTGGGCGCCGCGGAGGATTTTGCGAGCTCCCGCCTGCCCGATCTGCTGCGCGACTTCGTCCGCCGCCACCCGCAGGTCGATCTCGAATTGACGATCGGCCTCAGCGCCGTGCTCTACCAGCAGCTCGACGCCGGCGAGCTCGACCTCGTGCTCGGCAAGCGCCGGCCCGGCGACGCGCTCGGGCAACTGGTGTGGCAGGACCGCCTGGTGTGGACCGGTGCGCCCGGCATGCGGCTCGATCCCGACCAGCCGCTGCCGCTGATCCTCTATGCGCCACCGAGCGTCAGCCGCAGCGTGGTGCTGGAGGCGATGGAACGGTTTGGACGACCCTGGCGCATCGTCTGCTCCAGCGGCAGCCTCAGCGGCCTGCGCGCCGCGGCGCTCGCCGGTCTCGGCATCACCCCGCAGGCGCAGGGCCTGATCCCGGACGGACTGGAGGCGTTCCCCGCGACAGGCCTGCCGCCGCTCGGCAACGTCGAATTCGTGGTCCGCACCGCCCGCCGGACCAAACGCGGCCCGGCGGTCGAACTGGCGCAAGCCATCACGGAACGCGGCGGCCGGCTGCGGCCGTAGAAATATAGAGGAAGTGAAGCTACATCCGTCCACGCCGTCATCGCCCGGTCAAGCCGGGCGACGGCACCGAGCCGCCTGCACGATTTCGGAATAATAGAAGGCTACCGCTGAGTTGCCCGACGAGTCAAGTCGCCGTGTCCGCCAGCAACCACAGGCTACTGTGCATGGGGTTGTTTTCGATATTTTGGCCGGGCGCCCGCCAGGAGGCCAGCGTCAGGCGGAGGGCGCCGCCGCGACCTGCACCGCACCCAGCATGCCGGTGCGCTCGTGGCAGCCGAGATATTCGAAGAACTGCTCGTCGGCGGCAACCACCGTGACCTCGTGATACAGCCTGAGCTTTGCGGCGGGTCCCAGGGTCGACAGATACTTCATCGCCGCGCCGAAGATCCTGACATGGGTCGGGTGCGACTCCGCCCAGCGCTCCAGTGCCGCAAGACTCTTCCACCAGCTCTGGCCGTAGGACTTCTCCGTCAGCCTTCCCTCCGCGTCGACGACGCGCATGTAGCGATTGGCGTAGCAGCCGATCGGCCCGCCGTCGTCGCGCAGGAAGTCCATGCCCTCGCGCAGCACCGGCTCGACATCGTCGAGATACATCTTGCGCTCCGACGCCTCGGTGTCGCTCCAGTCCTGGCCGGAGCGGATCAGGCAGAGATTGTCGTGCGCGACCACGCGGATGCGCGCGCCGTCGCGGATCACCCGCGGCTCGCCGTTCGGCGACATCGCGTCGGTCTGCGACAGCGGGATGCGGTCGCGCATGCCGCCCCAATAGGCGTGCTCCTGCACCTCGCCGCTCATGCCGTCGGCAAGCACCGCGACGCCCTCCGGCCGGCCGAGCGACGAGAACAGCGTCTCGTAGCGCGCAACATGCGGCCGCAGCACCTCGATGAAACGGCCGACGCCATCGCTGGCGCCGCCGGTCCAGGCCTCGCGCGCGCCGTCGAACCAGGCATCGAACCGCCCGACATCGTCCCAATAGGCGACCGAGACGACGTTGGTGAAGCCGGCCTGGTCGACACATTGCGCGCGATCCCAATGCGTCGGGCCGCTCCCGCCGGCAAAGCGTTTTGCGATCGATGCCAGCGCCTCGGCCACCGCGGCAGTCGGCTCGCCACGAAATTGCACGCCGAAATAGGCCATGATCACGCGCGCGACCGCGGGTTTGTGGCGCGCGACGAACGAGGGATAAGGCGGCGCATAATCGTCGGGCACGCGACGATGACGGGAGCGCGCAGTCTGCAAGTGAGGGGGAATCGCGGATTCCATGGCAGTCGCCTCCGGTTGGTCTGATGCGTTCAGGTTGCGGCCGCGTCGATCTCCTCGATATCGAGCGGCAGCGCGAAATGCTCGACGCGCTTCGACGGCTTCTTGTTCAGCAGCAGGCGCGTAACGTCGGGCCGCGAGTAATGCCCGGCCGGGTCGGCGGCGTTCTTGGCGATCCCGATCGCACCGAGATCGATATCGGCGAGCAGCAGGCCTTCCTGATCGGGCGGCAGCTTCTCGGCGATCGAGCTGCCGTCAGGTCCGTAGATCGCGGCGTGTCCGCCGCCGACATGCAGCAGCGCGTGCTTGTCGTCGCGGTCGCACATCTCGTCGATCATCGCCTGCGAGACGGTGGCGCACGGCGCCAGCACGAAGCACGAGCCCTCCACCGCATAGACGCGCGAGGCCGCGTTGTTGACCTCCCAGCCGAGCGCCGGCGCGAACGGATCGTACAACGAGAAGCTCGGCCAGGCCGCGACATGCACCTGCTCGTTCTGGGCATACATCGCGTATTTCGACAGCGGCTGCAGATGCTCCCAGCAGCACAGCGCGCCGAGCCGGCCGATGCCGGGGCGGTCGTGCACCGCAAGGTCGCTGCCGTCGCCCTCGCCATAGACGGTACGCTCGGCATGGGTCGGCCGCAGCTTGCGCCGTTTTGCAATCGTCTCGCCGTCGGGTCCGATTAGCCACTGCGCGAGATAGAGGCTGCCGCCGTCGCGCTCGGACAGGCCGAGCACCGCGGTCATGCCGGCCTTCTTCACCGCGAGCCGCAACTTCTCGGCCTGCGGGCTGTCGTAACTCAGCGAGTTATCGAAATAGCGCTGCACGAAGCCGCGCCCGATCGCCCAGGCCGGCGAGTCCAGCCAGATGTACCAGGGATAGCCGGGGATGAAGGCCTCGGGGAATGCGATCAGTTTTGCACCCTTCGCGGCGGCCTCCTCGATCAGAGCAATGCTCTTGCCGATGGAGGCGTCGAGGTCGAGCCAGGCAGGGGCCGCCTGCACCACCGCGACGCGATATTTCGGATGTTCGATGCCCATGATGTCCTCCTCGCGGCCGGCGATGCGGGCCGGTTCGTACTTGATCGGGCCTAGCGGCCTCTGACATCATGCTGCCCCGGGACCGGGAACCCCGTTCGACCAGGACGGAAGGAAAATTCGACTGCGGAGGAGATTCCCCCGGCCGTCCCCGGTACGAAGCTTGCTTTGTTTGCGTGGCCAGCGTTTGCACTCGTGAAGGGAGGAAATCATGCCGGCCCTGTTCACCACGGACAACGCGCCCACGCATCGGCGCCTCGCGCTCTGGCGGGACATCGTCTGCGACGTGTTCGTGCAGCTCGACTGCAAGTCCGATCTCGGCTCCGCCTTCCACGGCGCCATCACCAGCGCGCAGCTCGGCGCGGTGAAATGCTCGGTCGTCTCGTCGGGCCAGCAGCGCGTGCTGCGCACGCCATCTCGGATCGCGCGCACCAGCGAGGACTTCGTCCTGTTCGCGCTCGGCCAGCGCGGCTGTGGCGCCGTGCTGCAGGACGGCCGCGAGACCGTGATCCAGCCGGGCGAGTTCGCGTTCTACGACACCACCCGGCCCTATGAATTGCGCTTCAACGACGACTTCACGCAGACCATCTTCCAGGTGCCGCGCGCGATGCTGCACCGGCGCTTTGCCGGCACCCAGGGCCTGACCGCGACCACGTTCACATCGGATCGCCCGGTGCAGCGGCTCGCCTGGCAGTTCATCAGCGGGCTCTCGGAGATCGCCGACAAGCTCGATCCTGATAATGCGATCCGCCTCGCCGATCAGGCCGCCGATCTGCTCGCGATGGCGATCAGCGAGCGGCTCGGTGGCGTGACGCTTGCGGCCTCGACGCATCGTTCCGCCCTGCTCTACCGGCTGAAGGCGCATGTGCTCGCGCATCTGCCGAACCCGGAGCTCAGCCTCGGCGAAACCGCCGCGGCGCTCGGCATCTCGCCGCGCTACGTCAACAGCCTGCTGGCCGACGAGGACACCTCGTTCCAGCGCTTCGTGCTGGCGCAGCGGCTGGAGCGCTGCAAGCGCGACCTCGCCTCGCCGGCGCACGCGCATCGCCACATCGGCGAGATCGCGTTCGCCTGGGGCTTTAACGATCTCTCGCATTTCGGCCGCGTGTTCCGCGACCATTACGGCCTGTCGCCGCGCGATTGGCGGCACAGCCGGCTGCCGAACTGACTTCGCGGGGCGTTTGCGGCGCAAAATAGCGGGGAATCCGGGCCTTCACAGGTGCAAACAATTTACACTAACTGCAACGGGTTCCGTCGGTACCCTTCTTTTCGCAGGTCCGGACCGGTACAGTCCTGCCGTTCATTTAGGAGGATTTCCCATGCAGGACCGGCGCCAAAGCCCACGCGACAAGGTGTTTTACGGTGCGGTTGCGGAGATCAATGAGCGCGGCTCGACGATGGATTGCGTCGTCCGCAACATCAGCGAGGGCGGCGCCTGCGTCGAATTCGGCGACGCCGCACACCTGCCCGAAGAGATGAATCTGAACGTCGCGCGCAAGGGCCGCTCGTTCCTGGCGCGCATGATCTGGCGCCAGGCCAACAAGGTCGGCCTCGCGTTCCGGATCATGACCTCGGACACCCCGGTCAGCGATCTCGACGAGCGGGTCCGCCGCAGCGAGATCAAGAAGCGGCAGCTGCAACGTCGGATCAAGGAACTGCTCGGCCAGGGCTGAGCGTCCTCAGGCTCCCGGCCGCGTTTGCATCGCGGCCGGCATCTGTCATTTCGGGGGTTGCAAAGGCCAGGTTAATCCAGCATCCGGTAGGCTCGCCATTGCTGGAACCGAGAGCCACTCCACGACATGTCGTCCGCGATCATCGAGCATCCCGACGGGCTGCCGCAGCCGCAGCGCAATTGGGCCATTCTCACGATCGCGCTCGGCCTCGTGATGGCCGTCGTCGACGGTTCGATCGCCAACGTCGCGCTGCCGACCATCGCCCGGGATCTTGACGCCAGCCCCGCCTTCTCGATCTGGATCGTCAACGGCTATCAGCTGGCGATCACGATCTCGCTGCTGCCGCTGGCCTCGCTCGGCGAGATCATCGGCTATCGCCGCGTCTATCTGGCTGGGCTGTTGCTGTTCACGCTGGCCTCGCTGTTCTGCGCGCTGTCGCATACGCTGCCGCTGCTGACGGTCGCGCGCATCCTGCAAGGATTTGGCGCCGCCGGAATCCTCAGCGTCAATACGGCACTGGTCCGCTTCATCTATCCGCATTCGCAGCTCGGCCGCGGCATCAGCGTCAATGCGCTGGTGGTCGCGATCTCGGCCGCGGTCGGCCCAACCATCGCCTCGTTCATCCTCGCGGTCGGGACGTGGCCGTATCTGTTCGCCATCAACGTCCCGCTCGGCATCGTCACGCTGGCACTGGGCTGGCGCTTCCTGCCGCATACCAGGCCCGCGGTTCATGCCTTCGACTGGCAGAGCGCCGCGATGAGCGCGATCGCGTTCGGGTTCGGCATCAGCGCGATCGACAGCGCCGGCCATGGCGGGGCGCTGTATCTCTGCGCATTGGAGTTCGCGATTGCCGCGGTCGCCTCGCATCTGCTGTACCGGCGGCAGCAGCATTTGCCCTCCCCGCTGCTGCCGGTCGACCTCTTGCGGATACCGATCTTCGCGCTGTCGATCGGCACCTCGATCGCCTCGTTCTGCGGCCAGATGCTGGCCTTCGTTGCGATGCCGTTCTATCTCGAGAACCACTTCGGGTATTCGGCGGTGCAGATCGGTCTGCTGATCACGCCATGGCCGATCGCAGTCGCGTTCGCCGCGCCGATCGCGGGCTGGCTGGTCGAGCGCTATCCGGCCGGCCTGCTCGGTGGCATCGGCCTGCTGCTGTTCGCATTGGGTCTGGGTACGCTAGCGCTGATGCCGGCCAATGCGACGCCGATCGACGTGATCTGGCGCATGGCGCTCGCCGGCGCCGGCTTCGGCCTGTTCCAGACCCCGAACAACCGCACCATGATCGCCGCGGCCCCGCGCGAGCGCTCGGGCGGCGCCAGCGGTATGCTGGGGACCGCGCGCCTGCTCGGACAGACCATCGGCGCGGCCCTGGTGGCGATGCTGTTGGCGCGCTATCCGGTCGACGGCACCAGGATCTCGCTGATGGTCGGCGTCGGCTTCGCCGTCGTGGGCGCCGTGCTCAGCACGCTGCGGCTGTCCTCGGCCGGCAGCCGCGGCGCCGATCAGGTGCGGGTCCATGAGGGTCAGCGGCTCAAGGGCGAGTGAGGCCGCGCGCACGCGACGCGCGACTCCAACGGCGACAACAAAAAGGCCGGCTGTTCAGCCGGCCTTCTTCATTTGATTGCTCGCTCGCGCCTCAGGCCTTGACCATCGGCCCCTTCGAAACCGGCCCCTTGGTGCCGCCTCCGCCGCCGTTGTTCGGACCGCCCTTCGGCGGCTTGCGCTTGCGCGGCGGCAGGCTCTCGGGCTTCGGGGTGACCGGGCCCTCGACATATTCGAAGCCGATCTTGTCCTTGGCGGCCGCCTCGTCCTTGACCAGCACGACGCGGACATGTCCGCCGCCCTTGAGCTGGCCGAACAGAACTTCATCCGCGAGCGGCTTCTTGATGTGCTCCTGGATGATGCGCGCCATCGGACGCGCGCCCATCTGCTCGTCATAGCCGTGCTCGATCAGCCAGGCCTTGGCGGGCTCGGACAGCTCGATCGTAACGTCGCGGTCGGCGAGTTGCGCCTCGAGCTGAAGCACGAACTTCTCGACCACCATGCCGATCACCTCGGCATTGAGGTGCGCAAACGAGACGATCGCGTCCAGCCGGTTGCGGAACTCCGGCGCGAACTGCCGATTGATCGCCTCGTGGTCGTCGCCTTCCCGCTTCGAACGGGTGAAGCCGAAGGCCTGCCGCGCGAGATCGGCCGCGCCCGCATTCGTGGTCATGATCAGGATCACGTTGCGGAAGTTGACCTGCTTGCCGTTATGGTCGGTGAGCCGGCCATGGTCCATGATCTGCAGCAGCACGTTGTACAGATCCGGATGCGCCTTCTCGATTTCGTCGAGCAGCACCACGCAATGCGGATGCTGGTCCACGCCATCGGTGAGCAGGCCGCCCTGGTCGAAGCCGACATAGCCGGGAGGCGCGCCGATCAGGCGCGACACGGTGTGCCGCTCCATGTATTCGGACATGTCGAAGCGCAGCAGCTCGACGCCGAGCGACGCCGCGAGTTGCTTGGCCACCTCGGTCTTGCCGACGCCGGTCGGACCCGAGAACAAATAGCTGCCGATCGGCTTCTCCGGCTCGCGCAAGCCGGCGCGCGCCAGCTTGATCGACGCCGCCAGCGACTCGATCGCTTTGTCCTGGCCGAACACCGTGCGCTTCAGGGTCTGCTCGAGATGCTTCAGCACCTCGGCATCGTCCTTCGACACGCTCTTCGGCGGGATCCGCGCCATGGTCGCGATCGTGGTCTCGATCTCCTTGATGCCGATCGTCTTCTTGCGCTTGCTCTCGGCGACCAGCATCTGCGCCGCGCCGGACTCGTCGATCACGTCGATCGCCTTGTCGGGCAGCTTGCGGTCGTGGATGTAGCGCGACGACAGCTGCACCGCCGCCTCGATCGCCTCATTGGTGTATTTCAGCCGATGGTAATCCTCGAAATAGGGCTTGAGGCCCTTGAGGATCGCGATCGCGTCTTCCACCGTCGGCTCGTTGACGTCGATCTTCTGGAAGCGCCGCACCAGCGCGCGGTCCTTCTCGAAGTGCTGACGGTATTCCTTGTAGGTCGTCGAGCCCATGCAGCGGATGGTGCCCGAAGCCAGCGCGGGCTTCAGCAGATTGGAGGCATCCATCGCGCCGCCGGAGGTGGCACCGGCGCCGATCACGGTGTGGATCTCGTCGATGAACAGGATGGCGTTCGGATGCGCCTCCAGCTCCTTCAGGACCTGCTTCAGCCGCTCCTCGAAATCGCCGCGGTAGCGGGTGCCCGCGAGCAGCGTGCCCATGTCGAGCGAGAACACGGTCGCGGCCGCCAGCACCTCGGGCACATCGCTGTCGACGATGCGCTTGGCGAGGCCCTCGGCGATCGCGGTCTTGCCGACGCCGGCTTCGCCGACGAACAGCGGGTTGTTCTTCTGGCGGCGGCACAGCACCTGGATCGCACGGTTGATCTCGGCATTGCGGCCGATCACCGGATCGATCTTGCCGTCGCGCGCCTTCTTGTTGAGGTTGACGCAATAGGTCTCGAGCGCCTCGCCCTTCTTCTTGGCGTCCTCGTTGCCCTTGGTCTCGGTCTCCTCATCGACGCCGCGCACCGGCCGCGCCTCGGAGACGCCGGGCCGCTTGGCGATGCCGTGGCTGATGTAGTTGACGGCGTCGTAGCGCGTCATGTCCTGCTCCTGCAGGAAATACGCCGCATGGCTCTCGCGCTCGGCAAAGATCGCGATCAAGACATTGGCGCCGGTCACTTCCTCGCGACCGGACGACTGGACGTGAATTACCGCGCGCTGGATCACGCGCTGGAACCCGGCGGTCGGCTTCGCGTCGTCGGCGCCGTCAGTCACCAGGTTTTCGAATTCGGTCTCGAGATAATTGACGAGGCTGGTCCGCAGTTTGTCGAGATCGACGCTGCAAGCCCGCATCACCGCCGCCGCATCCGAGTCGTCGATCAGCGACAGCAGCAGATGTTCGAGCGTTGCGTACTGATGATGACGCTCGTTTGCGATCGCCAATGCACGGTGCAGCGATTGTTCAAGGCTTTGGGAAAAAGTTGGCATTCGCGTCCTCTATGGCCCCCGGCCATCATGATCGCCATTACCGGGTCAGGCAATAACAACCTTCGTGATCGCCATTGATATAGTTACGACGGATCGTGGCGAAAGACCGGTCCCGCGGTGATGGTTTTCTTCTAAATTTCGGGCGTCCGAACATCGCCCGGCCGCGCCCCGTGATCATACGGGAACGCGGTTCACCACCGTCACAAAACGCGATGCAAGACCCGTTCCGCTCCCCGCGGCAGGTCAGTCGTTCCCGCCGGCTACTTCTTTTCCATCACACATTGCAGTGGATGCTGATGCTTGCGCGCGAAGTCCATGACTTGCGTCACCTTGGTCTCGGCGATCTCGTAGGTAAACACGCCGCATTCACCGATCCCGTGATGGTGGACGTGCAGCATGATCTTGGTCGCAGCTTCCGCGTCCTTGTTGAAGAAGCGTTCCAGCACGTGAACCACGAACTCCATCGGCGTGTAGTCGTCGTTCAGGATCAGGACGCGATACAGGTTCGGGCGCTTGGTCTTCGGCTTGACCTTGGTGATGACCGAGGTGGACGGGCCGCTGCCGGCGCCATTGCGGTTATCGTCATTGCTCATTGTCGGCACCGGCGTGGCGGGCATGGCCGAAACCGGCTCGGAGATCGGGACTGTCAACGTGGGTCGCAACATGGCTCAGGCGTTCGAATTCCCCAAGGGAGGCCGGCGGGAAACCGGTTGGCGATTGGAGGGTGGTCGCGATTGCCGCAAGACTGATCGCGGAACCCCCAGCAATGCTTTCCAGATTGCCGCTCCCGGTCCGATCCGGCGGCCGGATCGACCTCCCGAATATGGGCCTCACGACGCCCTGCCGCAAGCGCAGACCCGCCGTAGCCCACCGGTCCGTTTCCCGGCGCGGCAACCCTTGGAAGGTTAATCATTTCTGGCTGATTTGACAAAGGACCAGGGTATCCAATTTAGACGGCATTGAGGATAGCGCGCGCTTTTGCCCCGCTTTTGAGCTTCCCCCGAGCCCCCCGCAGGGTTTCCCCGGCCCGATTCACCATCTGTTTAGCCGCGCACGTAGAGATGGCCGCGCAATCCATTTTGACGAGAGTGCCATGCTTGGTTCAGCCATTTCCAATCGCGTCCGCGCGGCTCTCCGCCGGTTTTCCGGATCGACCGACGGCAATGTCGCGGTGATCTTCACCTTCGCAATCCTGCCGATCCTCGCCTTCGTGGGCGCAGCGGTCGACTATACCCGCGCCAACAACGCCCGCACCGCGATGCAATCGGCGCTCGATTCCACCGCGCTGATGCTGTCCAAGGATCTGACCATGGGCACCATCACGGCCGCGCAGATCCCGAGCAAGGCGCAGACCTATTTCAACAGCCTCTTCACCAACAAGGACGGCCAGGGCATTGCCATCTCGGCCACCTATACGACCCCGACCGCGACCGCAGCGGCGACCATTCTCCTGAGCGGGTCCGGCTACATCAACACCTATTTCATGAAGTTCGCCGATCTGTCCGGCGGCAATTTCCAGAAAATGAACTTCGGCACCTCGACGACCACAACCTGGGGCAACGTCAAGATGCGCGTTGCGCTGGCCCTGGACAACACGGGGTCGATGGCGGACAACGGCAAGATTACCGCGCTGCGCAACGCGGTGGCGGGATCCGGCGGCCTGATCGATCAGCTCAGCGCCCTGAGCAAGAACAACGGCGACGTCTATATTTCCGTTATCCCGTTCGCCAAAGCCGTCAATGTCGGCTCCAGCAACTACGGCCAGAGCTGGATCGACTGGACCGACTGGCTAAATCCGCCCACTACCCAGCCCGCCAACGGACAGAGTCTCGCGACGCTTCCCATCAACTGGCATGCCGTGGGACCTGGTGCGAGATGCCCGTTCACCAACACCACCGGCAATACGAATGGCGCCGCAAACGGTGGCTTCGTTTGTAAAACGGGTCCCACAGCAAGCAACAGCTCGACTACGTCAACGATCCCGTCGACGACAATCACAGTGAACAGCGCATCCGTCCAAAATCCCATTTGCCCGACCGCTGATAACAACACCCAGGCAAAGTACAACGGCTGCTGGAGCAGCGAACCAACCGGCCTGCAGGAGAAATTCTGCAGCGGAAGCTCGAACTGCAGCTGTCCAAAGAACTCCTCTGGTTCCAGCGTCTCGGGTTGCACTTGCACCGGCACCGGCAGCGGCAAGTCCTGCACTGGCTGGACCTATGTTCACAACTGGACACAGCCTGGGCCTAACGACCTGACGGACAATCCGAATCAACCCAGAGTTTCCGCCATCGTGGGTTTCAAGGACAACAGCAATACGCCGAACAAGGACCACGTCTGGACCCCCAACGCTGTGGGGGTCGCAAATGACTGGCGCCAGCCTTCCACCAACCCGATCAGCACTTGGACCGGCTGCGTCGCAGACCGCACCCAGCCGAACGATGCGACGGGCGTGCTGCCGGCGTCATCCGACGTTACGACGCTGTTTCCGGCCAACGAGTATTTCGACACCTGGGGTAACAACGCCTTTTGCAGCAGCAGCGCATCTACACCGCTCGAGCCCGTCATTCCGCTGAGCTACAATTGGAGTGCGCTCAAGACCGCCGTCAATGCGATGCAGCCGACCGGCGGCACCGACCAGTCGATCGGATTGGCCGTGGCGTGGCAGTCCCTTCTGGTGGGCGGTCCGCTGAATACACCGGCGGAGGACTCCAACACCACCTACAACCGGGTCATCATCCTGCTGTCCGACGGTTTGAATACCCAAGACCGTTGGCCCGATTACGGCGACGGCAGTTCGCAGGCCTCAGGCAATCCGATCGACGCAAGGCAGACCCTTCAGTGCCAAAATCTGCAAGCCGCAAAGGATGCCAATGGCGCGCCGATGTTCACCATCTACACGATCCAGGTGAACACGAGCGGCGATCCGACCTCGACCGTGTTGAAGAACTGCGCCAGCAGCCCCGACAAGTTCTTCATGCTGACCAGCTCGACCCAGATCGTGACGACGTTCAACACGATCGGCACGGCGCTGAGCAAGCTGCGGCTGGCGAAATAGCCGCCCGCTTCCGGCGCAACAAAAAAGCCCGGCCGAAACGGCCGGGCTTTTCGTTTGTCTTGATCAGCGGCGCTTACTGAGCGGGCGCGAACTTCGAGACCAGGCCCTCATAGGGCTTGAAGGTCTGCTTGGCGCAGTCGCTGTACAGGCCGGCGATCTTCTGCGATTCCGCGACGAAGGTCTCGTAGGACGAGCGCAGGTACTCGGTCTGCGCCTCGAGCGCCTTGTCCAGCGACTTCACGCCCGACAGCTTCTCGACGAACGACTTGGTGTCCTCAAACGACTTCTTGGCGTAGTCGCCATAGGCGGTGGCGATCGCCTGGACGCCGCTCTGCAGGTTGTTCGCAGACGCAGTGACGGACTCGAAATGCTCTTTGCCGTAGTTCTGAATGTCTTCGATCTTGACCATGGATGGAATTCCTTTTCCCAGACTTGAAGGCGCAAATTCCCATTGCCGGGAAGCACCCGGCCCCCTGACGGCGATACGAATACCGCATCGCACAATAAAGTCAACGAATATTGTGCGACGCACAATTGCGTTTGCCCGAATCTTCGGCATTTGCGATAAACCCCGGGGGACTACGCAACGGTTGCTTAATCTTTTGGAAACTCGGGCCGCCTAACCTGATTCCCGGACTTTTGTTCGCCTTCCGACAGACAGCCCTGAAAGCTGTTTGTGAACAACACCTTAGCTAGAAGAGCGACCTGAGCCGCCACGAGGGCCGAAGGTTCTGCCCGAAATGGTCTGTTGCGCAGGCAAGGATCGACGGCCGCCGGGCACAATTTCGCCTCACGGCCCAGTGATCTAGATAGAAATTGGGACGGGGAAGTAGATGCTTCGAACAACCTTTGCCTCCTCGCGGGCGCTGCGAGTTGGCGTTCTCGGGCTCGTGACCGTCACGACGGCGATCCTGATCACCAGCGACAACGCCGAGGCGCGCCGCCACCGGCGCCACGCCGCCCGCCACCACCACAGCGAGGCCGCGCGCGAAAGCTACAGCCCGCAATTCGCGTCGATCGTCGTCGACGGCAATACCGGCTCGGTGCTGACGGCAAACAGTCCCGACGGCCTCAGGCACCCCGCCTCACTCACCAAGATCATGACGCTCTATCTGCTGTTCGAGCGCCTCGATTCCGGAAAGATGAAGCTCGACACCGAGATGCCGGTTTCCGAGCACGCCTCCGAGCAGGACCCGACCAAGCTCGGCCTGCGGCCGGGCCAGACCATCAGGGTCGAAGACGCCATCAAGGGCCTCGTCACCCGCTCCGCCAATGATGCCGCTGTCGTGATCGCCGAAGCGATCGGCGGCAGCGAAGACGATTTTGCGCGGATGATGACCCGCAAGGCGCGTGCGCTCGGCATGAGCCGGACCACCTATCGCAACGCCTCCGGCCTGCCCAACGACGAGCAGATCACCACCGCGCGCGATCAGTCGACGCTCGGCCGCGCCATCCAGGATCGCTTCCCGCGCTACTATCGCTACTTCTCGACCACGGCGTTCAATTTCCGCGGCCACACCATCACCGGTCACAACCGTCTGCTCGGCAGCGTCGAGGGCGTCGACGGCATCAAGACCGGCTACACCCGCGCCTCCGGCTTCAACCTCGTGACCTCGATCCACCGCGGCAATCGCTTCCTGGTCGGCGTCGTGCTCGGCGGCCGCAGCGGCGGCTCCCGCGATGCCATCATGCGTAACCTGCTGGCCGAGAACATCGGCAAGGGCTCGACCACCCGCACCGCTGCCGCGATCAGCGAGCGCAACCCGGCCGACGCCAATGTCGAGGTGGCCGATGCCGACGACGCCCGCAGCGCGGACACGGCGCCGGTCGCAGCATCGGAGCCCGCCGCCGCAGCCGCGGCGGTGCAGCCGCCGCGTCCGGCCAGCAAGCCCTCGCTGATGGCGGCCGTCGCCGCCGCGCTGCCGCCGCCCCCGGCGAAGCCTGAGCCGCAAGCCAAGCCTGAGCCGGCCCCGCTGACCTCAGGCGTGATCCAGACCCAACCGATCGCCGCGATCCCCGGCTCGGCCGAACCGATGAAGCCGGTCAAGGTGAAGACCGTGCAGGTCAAGGCCGGCCAGATCAAGCTCGCCGCCGCCGGCCCGGCCCAGTCCGCGCCGCCGATCACCAGCACCATCCCGTCGCGAGGCGAAGTTCCCGAGACCTCCAATGCGATGATGGCGCGGGCTGCCGAGACCTCGAGGCCAGATATGCCGCCGCAGCCGGCCCATTTCGGCACCGGCAACGGCATCCTCGGCGTGCTGCCGGCTTCCGCCGTGCAGGCACCCGCCCCCGCACCGCAGGCCGTGGCGTCGAACGAACCCACCCGCAGCCTGCAGGCCGCGCCGCAGACCAGCGCCGTCAAGCCGGGCGCCGCGCACTCCGGCTGGATCATCCAGGTCGGCGCGCTCGAGTCCGAAGGCGAGGCCAACAAGCGTATCGACCTCGCGCGCAGCTCGGCCCGCGGCCTCCTCAGCAAGGCGGACCCGTTCACCGAGGTCGTGGCCAAGGACAATCGCAAGCTCTACCGCGCGCGCTTTGCCGGCCTCGAGCGCGATCAGGCAGAGGCGGCGTGCAAGACGCTGAAGCGCGCCGAGATCTCCTGCATCACCGTTCGCAACTGATCGACACGATCTCTTGATTTCAAAGGGCCGGCGCCGCAAGCGCCGGCCCTTTTGCTTTGCAGGCAGCTGCCCGAACGACCGGCCTTTGCGCCGCGGCACAACCATGAAACTTCTCGTCAAGATTTTACGGTTAAGTTTTCCCGAAAGAACGATCGGCCACGCCGGACAGCGGCGGGCCAGACGGGGCATCAACCAGGAACGGAAGGCAGCTCTCGGCTGTGGCGTCAGTCGCGTAGCCGGAGTTAGAGATGCGTGCGAAGCAGAGTATCCTTGGCCTCGTTCACACGGGCAGCGAGATACGTCGAGCCCCCCTGGTCGGGATGCAGTTTCTTCATCAGGGTGCGGTGAGCCCGGCTGATGTCGTCACGCGACGCTCCCGGCTGCAGGCCAAGGATCTGATAGGCCTCCTCGTTCGTCATTTTGCCACTCGTCGCCGGGCGGCTCTGCCCCCCTGCCCGGTCGCCCTGTGCGTCCTGACGCCAGGCGGGAAAGCGGCGGTCCAGATAGCTTTCAAGTAGCGCGACGCTTTCGGCGTCGAAGCTCGGGACCATCGCCAGAAGCTGCGACAGATCGAACTCGTCGAGCATGCGGCCGGCCTGCGGTCCCGCCACGATCTGGCCCCTGAGCACGCCGCTGTCGTGATCGAGGCTCATGTCGAGATATTGCGAGCGTACCCGCGAGCTCTGTCCCTGATTGCGCGAACCGCCGAACATGCCGCCGAAATTGGGCAAGCCGGTGCTCCCGAACGGCGACCAGCCGAGCAGTCCGGCGCCGAAGATGCCGAGCGGGATTGCCACCGCCAGTTCGCCCCGCACGCCGGTGAAGGCCGCAACGGCAAGCGCAAGCACCCCGCCGCCGATCTTGATCGCACGCGCGAGCACGGCGGGATTGGCCGCACGGAACATCTGCAGCGCGGAATAAAGGACGACTACGGCGACGACGCCGGCGATCAGGGTTGGCATGCGCGGAATATAAGCGGCCCCGCGACAAAAAGCATGCGAAGCTTCGTCTCACCGGAGCGTGAAGGCGCATCGCGTGGCGCCGCCCATTGCGATTGAGTAGCCTGCGGCAAACTCGCTGGAGCAAGCCCGATGGCGATTGACGGACTGATCAGCCTTCGCAGTCATGTCGGGCCGCAGCAGACGGCCGACCGGCTCAAATCCGAATTGCAGGCGCGCGGGCTGACGTTGTTCGCGCAGATCGATCACGCCGCGGGCGCAGCCAGCGCCGGCCTTGCGCTCCGTCCGACCGAACTCTTCGTCTTTGGCAACGCGAAGGGCGGCACGCCGTTGATGCAGGCTGCGCAGACCATCGGGATCGATCTGCCGCTCAAGGCGCTGGTCTGGCAGGACGACGCCGGCGACTGCTGGTTCTCCTACAATGATCCGGCCTGGCTCGCCGGACGGCACGGCGTCGCGGAAACCACCGGACAGGTCACGGCCAACATGTCGGCGCTGCTCGGCGCGATTGCCAAAGCCGTGACGTCAGGCGGCGGCTGACCCGGCGGCCGCCTACTTCATCTGGCCGATCAGCTTGGCCGCGCCGCTCGTCGTCTTCGCCAGCTGCAGCAGCGCCTCGCGACCGCCGGCGGCATAGGCCGCGGCGGCGCGCAACAGCTCGCGGAGCTGTGCAGCCGCGCCGGGGTCGAACCTGCACCATGCGCCGCCGGTCAGCCGCGCGATCTCCCGGAACGTCTGCTCGGCGGTGCCGTCCGCGCCCTCCTGGAACATGAACACCGGCACCTTGAGCAGCCCGAGCTCACCGGCGCTGGCGCACAGCGCGTCGGCGTTCTCCTCCATCGCATCGCCCACGAACACGAGCGCGCGCACCCCTGCCGCAACCGCCTCGCGGCGGGTCTCCGACAACACCTTGCCGATCTGGGTGTTGCCGCCCTGGCAATCGATCTTGCTCATCAGCCGCGCGAGCTGCGCGCTGTCGGAGATCCAGCCCGAGGCGCGGCACTCGTTGAAGCCGCGATAGTAGACGAGACGGATATCGAGGCTGCCGAGCGAGCCGGCCTCGCGGAACATGTCTGCCTGCAGCGTGCATGCCATGTCCCATGCCGGCTGCCGGCTCATCGTGGCGTCGAGTGCGAACACCAGCCTGCCGCGCGCGCCGGCGCGATGCGGCGACATCGCGCGCGCCTTCGCCACGAACGCGGCGATGTCGTTGGAGTTCGACGTCGGCACGCCAAGCGCATCGGCCGGGCGCACGTCGCTGCCGGATGTCGGTTTGATCGTCTTGCCAGCCATCAGCGCTTGCCTCGTACAGCAAACACTATGTGGGCCGCGGTATCGGATTGGTCAACGTGACGACCGCCTGCCCGGATCGAATCCGGGGCAGCCTCGTCAGTTCGTGACCGACGGGTCCTTCTTGGTCTCGGTCTTGGTCAGCGAGAGCGACTTCTTGACCTTCTCACCGAAGGTCAGGGGCTTCTCGACCGGCACGTAAAGCGAGACGGGACCCGGCTCCAGAATCTTCGGCGGCGCATTCCTGGTGTCGACCGCTGCGACATCGCTGTCGGTGTCGGCCAGGAATTTATCAAGCATCGCCTGGATCGAGTCCTTGGCCTTCTCGGGTCCGGTGTCGCGCATGTCGTTGTGCTGGAAGTTGGTGTTCACAACGGTGATACCGGCCTTCTCGCACTCCTCCTCGTCCGGCACCACGCCGGGATCGGGCTTGAACTGCTGATCATGCGAGCGGAACGACAGGATCTTGAACTTGCCGTCGGTCATGAACGGCACGCGCAGATTGTCCAGCGTGACGACCTTCTTGATCTCGTCAGGATACTGCTTGGCGAAATACATCGCGATGTCGCCGCCGTTGGAATGGCCGACCATCGTCAGCTTGCTGTAGTCGGCGTTCGGCTGACGCTTCTTCATCTCCTCGATCGCGAACTTGATGTTGGTGATGCCGCGCTGATACTGCGGCAGGCGCCCGACGTAGAGCTCACCGACCTTGGTCACCATCGGTCCATCCGACGGCAGGTCGTTCTGAATGCTGATCGTCAGATAGCCGCGCGCCGCGAACACGTTCGCGAGGAAGGAATATTCGGTAAATTTGACGGTATTACCATGATTGAGGATCGCAACCGGAAGCTTGATCATGCCAGCGTCGGCCTGCATCTCCTTGTCGAAGCGCACGGCAACGTCGACCGCGACCGGCCGCTCATCGCGGGTCGGATCCTTGAACATGAGAGTTTCGTGACGGATCGCCCACTTGCTCGCGGTGAAATAGGCACCCGTGATCACCACGGAGAGCGAAAGCAGAACGAGAATTCCACGCTTCATGACGTCCTCGAGGTGCCCGCCTTTGACAGGGCGATTTTGGCTGGAGGCTCTTCGGCCTCCTTGTGAGAATATATGTCACAGCGCCGTGACAGGAAGTCCAAATATTGTGGCTTCCGTGGCATAACGTTGTGCGTTGCACCTATACTTTGTGCAGTTGCACACGCCTTGCCATGACGGCTCGTGCTCTCCTCTACCCTTCGACGTCAGTTCCCAAGGTTGCGTTCGAGCCTTGGATCGACGTTGAGGGGAAACTGGATGCCGGCTGCTTTGTTCCGGCATTTTGGCGGTGCTGTGACCAAAATCACCGGAAAACCACGGATTTCAGCGAATTTCGGTGTAGATGATCAGTTTTAGGCCCGGATCGTCATTGGCCTGGAAGGTGGCGTACTCAAAGGTCAGCCGGCCGCGCTTGGGGTGGCTGAACTCCTTTCTACCGGCGACGCTGACGCTGACGTCGTGGGTCCCCCACCAGCCGTCGAACTCCGGACAGCCTTCGCGAAGCCGCGCCTGCAGATCGAGGAACGCCGGATCGCCGGCCCAGAGGTCGTGGGTCCGGCGGAACTGGGACACGATGCGGCGCGCCTCCTCGGGCCAGCTCGCGCCGAACAGCTGTCGGCTTTTAGGGTTCGTCAGCACGTAGATCAACGTATTGCGCTCGTCCTCGGGCAGGCGGCCGAAGGCAAAGACCTCCTCCGCGGCCGCGTTCCAGGCCAGCACATCCCATCGTCGCCCCGTGACATAGGCCGGCTGGTTGAGGCTTTCGACGACGCGACGGATCGCAGGCGGCACGGTCTCGGCGGTGAACGGGCGACGGTCGCCATCCCTGGCAAGCGCGCGCAGATGCGCGTGCTCGGCCTTGCTGAGGCGCAGCGCCCGCGCCAGCGCGTCGATCGTGGTGGCGGACGGGCTGACGGAACGGCCCTGCTCGAGGCGGATGTACCAATCGACCCCAATTCCGGCGAGCTCGGCCACCTCCTCGCGGCGCAGGCCGGGCGTTCGGCGCCTTCGCCCGGCCTGAGTGCCGGTGAGCTTGGGCGTCAGCCTCTGCCGCCGCGACCGCAGGAAATCACCAAGTTCGCTTTGCCGCGCAGTGGCCATCACCGGGCTCCTGAGTAGGTCTGACGATCCTAGGATAATACCAGGTCTTCCTGGGCGCAACGGAGCGCGGGATGATGCCGATCTCAGCAACGGATGAGACCAGATGAAAGCAGCAATCCTGAAATCGTTCGGCGCGCCGCTCGCGATCGAGGAGATTCCCGCACCCGTGATGGGAACGGGCGAAGTCCTCGTCGATGTGGCTGCGACGCGCGTACTGTCCTATGCCAACGAGGTCTTCAGCGGCGCGCGCAGCTACCTGCTCGAGCTGCCGGCCGTTCCAGGTCCCGGCGCGATCGGACGGGTGCGCGCCGTCGGGCCGGATGCCACCCATCTCGCCGCCGGCGATTGGGTGTACTGCGATCCGACCTTCCGCTCGCGCGACGACAGCATCTCGCCCGACATCACCCTGCAGGGCTGGAGCGCGCGCGGTGAAGGCGGGCTGCGCCTGCAGCGCCACTTCCGCCACGGCTCGTTTGCCGAGCAGACGCTGGTGCCGACCGAGAACGTCAAGCGGATCGGCACGATCGATCCGGCTGAGGCGCCATCATGGTGCGCGCTCGGCACCTGCCTCGTGCCCTATGGCGGCTGGCTGGCGGCGCGGCTGCAGCCGGGCGAGACCGTGCTGGTGAGTGGCGCCACCGGCAATTTCGGCAGCGCCGCGGTTGCCGTCGCGATCGCGATGGGCGCCGCCTGCGTTGTTGCGCCCGGCCGTAACGAGAAGGTGTTGGCCGATCTGGTCCGCCGCTTTGGCCCGCGCGTGCGCCCGGTCAGGCTTAGCGGCAACGAAGACGACGACCGCGAGCGCATGCGGCAGGCCGCGCATGGTCCGATCGACTGCGTGCTCGACCTGATGCCGCCATCGGTGACGACACCGACTGTCCGCGCAGCGATCATGACGGTGCGTCCCTATGGCCGGATCGTGCTGATGGGCGGCGTCGGCATGCAGGGCGGACCGGGGCTCGACCTGCCCTACCCATGGATCATGCGCGAATGCATCAGCATTCACGGTGTCTGGATGTATCCGCCGGAGGCGACCTTCGGCCTCGTCAATCTCGCCCGCGCCGGCCTGTTGCGGCTCGATCAATTCGAGGTCACGACCTTCGATCTCGACCACGCCAACGACGCGGTCGCGCATGCCGCCGCCAATGGCGGGCCGTTCAGGATGACGGTGCTGGAACCGAAGCGATAGGCCGGGAGCGCGCCGACACCAAGCCGGGCGCCCCTTCGTTCGAGAGCGGTCTAATTGCCGATGATGTCGTCGACTTCCAGCGGCTTGTCGACCTGGCTGAACCACTCGGCCCGGTTGGCGGCGCGGCGGCGGCCGCGCTCGTCGAGCGGCAGCTTGAGCTGGCGCAACAGGCCCGTCACCTCCTCGCGGGCGGTAACGTGCCCGAGGCTCGGGCGGGTGCCGAGCGTCGCCTCGTCGATGTCGTCGAGCGCGGTCAGCCCGCGCGGGAAGAATTCGCGATAGACCACCCGCTCGGCAAAGCCGTCGACCGCACGGAACCCGAGCCGCAGCGACAGCTGCTTCAAGCCGTCGGCGACCAGCTGCTTGTTGCGCGAGCCGAGCATCGACAGCCGGTTGCGCACGACGATCCAATCGGTCGAGGCACCGTCGAGCTGGCGGCGCTTGCGTCTGGTGTCGCGCACCATCTCCGCATAGTGGCTCTCGCCGATCACCGCATAGGTCGCGGGATCGACGGTGCCCAGCACGTCGAAATCGAGAAAGCTGTCGTTGATCGGCGTCACCAGCGTGTCGGCCATCGAATGCGCGAGCCGCATCAGGTAGCTGTCCGAGCCCGGGGTGTCGATGACGATGAAATCATAGGCACGTTCCACCGTGCTCACCGCGGCCATGAACTGCTGGAACTCGGCGTTCTCGTTCTCCTCGATCTGCATCGTCTCGCCGTACTTGATGCAGTAATGCGCGGGCAGTTCGAGATCGAGCCCGGAGCGCCGCGCCCAGGCCTCGCGATTGTTGATGTAGCGGGTGAAGCTCTGCTGGCGGCAGTCGAGATCGATGCTGGCAACGCGCTGTCCGGCCTTCAGGAGCGCAACGGCGATATGCAGGGCGGTGGTCGACTTGCCCGAACCACCCTTTTCGTTGCCCAGCACCACGACATGTGCGGAGCCAGATTGACCCTGACTAGCCTGCACCAACATGATTCAATCCCCGCAATGATCTTCAAATCGCGCACGGTCGCGGTCAAGTGAAATGCATCACCGCGACACGAAATCAATTGCAGCCGCCCTTAATGATGAATCGAACGCGCAAGCCGGCTGCGTCGATCGGCAGCACGCGGCCTGCGATCCATGCGCATGCGAGCTCGGGTAATGCTTGCGCGCGGTTTGCCGATAGCGGTTCGGACTTGGTAAGCTCCGCTACCTGCCGAACGCCAAACACCCCACCCAGATTGCCCCGCGAGTCGAGACCAGATGCCGAGAAATCCCACCGTCGTCCGTACCGTCCCTGCCCTTCGTCGCGCCGTCGACACCTTCCGCGCCAAGAAGGCGACCGTCGCGCTGGTCCCGACCATGGGTGCGCTCCATGACGGCCATGTGTCGCTGGTGCGGCTTGCCAAGCGCCGCGCCAAGCGGGTCGTGGTCTCGATCTTCGTCAACCCGACGCAATTTGCCCCCACCGAAGACTTCGGTTCGTATCCGCGCACCTGGAAGGAGGACGTCGCCAAGCTCGCCGCCGAGGGCGTCGACCTGATCTGGCACCCCGAGGTGAAAGCGATGTACCCCGACGGCTTCGCGACAAGGATCGTGCCGGAGGGACCGGCCACCGCCGGGCTCGAAGATCGGTTCCGGCCGCATTTCTTCGGCGGCGTCGCCACCGTGGTCGGCAAGCTGTTCACGCAGGTCCGGCCCGATGTCGCGATCTTCGGCGAGAAGGACTTTCAGCAGCTCCGGGTCGTCACCCAGATGGCCGCGGACCTCGATCTCGGCGTCAAGGTGATCGGATCCAAAACGGTGCGCGAACGCGACGGCCTCGCGATGTCCTCGCGCAACGTCTACCTCTCGGCGGAGGAACGCCGCACGGCCCCCGCGCTCAACCGTGTGATGAAGGAAGCGGCAGGCCGGTTGCGCGCCGGCGAGGACACCGCAGCCACGATGGCCGCCGGCGCCGCTGAGATCACCAAGGCCGGCTTCGCGCTGGATTATCTCGAGGTCCGCCACGCCGCCTCCCTGGCGCCGATCGGCTCGCTGAAGGACGGCCCGATGCGGATGCTGGTAGCGGCAAGGCTCGGCAGCACGCGCCTGATCGACAACATCGCGGTTTAAGGCACGATCCGGACAAGTGTGAAACGGTTCATGCGCAAACCGAATGCGAGCCTGTAATGAGGGCCTGGGCTCATCTGTGCGGCCGGGTCGTGCTTGCGCCGCACCCGTGACGCAGGGATGATCGCCGCATTCAGGGGCGATCGGGAATGATCAGGCATCTCATGCGAGGCATTCTTCTCGGCATCGCGCTGCTCGCCACCGGCGTGGCGCAGGCGCAGACCCGGCCGGCGATTGGCGGGGTCAATTCCGCGCCCGGCGCGATGATCTTCTACGTCGCGCATGGTGCGCCCGATGCCTGCGGCCCGGGCTGCTCGGACTGGATCGCCGCCGAGGGCTCGGTGCAATGGGACACCTACAAGCGGCTGCTGGCGATCCTCGACCGGCAGGCAGGACGCAAGCTCCCGGTGGTCATCAATATCAAGGGAGATTCCAACCTCAATGTCGCCTCCAGCCTCGGCCGGATCCTGCGCGACCGCGGGATCGATGCCGCAGTCGCGGCGACGGAGGTCGAGGCCTGCAACGGCAAATCCGAGGAGGAATGCTTTGCGCTCAAGCGGCCCGGCGGACCGCTGGACGCGAAGGAGAAGCCGTCCGGCATTGCCTGCGATCTTGCCTGTGTGCTGGTGCTGTCGGGCGGCGTGCATCGCAGCCTGCCGCCGGGCAGCCGCGTCGTGCTGAGCGGAATGGCGATCCACAACCGGCTCGCGCCCAACGTCTCGGCCGAGCATCGCGAAAGCCTGACCTCGATCTTCACCGACCAGTTCCGGCGCTATCTCGGCGAGATGGGGATCGATCACGAACTGCTCGACGTCGCCGTCAGCAATGCGGGGGGCGGTCGCTATGTCGAGATACCGGCGTCCGAATGGGGCCGGCTGCATCTTGTCACTCAGTAATTGCGCACAGCAATCCGATTGCTCACAGCAATCCGATTGCTCATAGCAATCCGAGGTCGCGCAATTCGCGGCGCATGGGTTCCGGCATCGACGCCACGCTGGCGGCGCTCGACTTGGTGAGATCCGCTGGTGCGGAGTCCGCAGTCAGATAGCGCCAGCCCTGGAACGGCCGCATCGGCCGCGGCGAGACAGCGATCACCTTGGGCTGCATCACGATGCGGCAGCGGCCGATGCCGTCCTTGTCGCGGAACGGCTCGATCGCGATGATCTTCTCGCGCGCGGCGATCTCGCCGCGGATCACCCAATACAGCGACCCGCCGGCGAGGATCTCCTCCTCGCGCTTCGGCGTCATCCGCGTGATGTGGACGTGACGGAGCGGCAGGCCTTTTTTCTTCGCGGTCGCCATCCGTTCGGCGACCCAGCCCTTGAGTTCCTTGACCGAGTCGCAACCGACGGCGAGCTTGATGAGATGAAGCGGCATGCGCCGGATGTAGCCGCCGGCGAGCGCTTTGGAAAGGGACCGATAGCGGCGGCAGTGGATATCGGGACTTACCGCACCGAACAGCGCAATGATGACGGCTCAAGCCGTCATCATGCTCGGTACACGCTTAATCCTGGCTCGCAGCCGCCGGCGCGCTCGCCGCGGCAGGGGGCGCCGCCGCCGGCGCGATCTGGACCGGGCGCTTTGCTGCGGGCGGCCGCTTCGGGGCAGCTGGAGGTGCCGCGGCAGCGCGTGCGGCCGGCGGCGAGGCCGCCGCGGCAGGCTTCGCCGGTTCGGGCGTCATGATGCTGACCGGCGGCGTCGACGACGCGCTCGGAAACTCCGCATTGGTCGGCTTGCCGGTGGGCATCGACGGCGGCAACGCCGCGACCAGGCCATTGGCGGCCGCGGCCTGCGCGCCGGCTGGGGCGTTCCAGGACGCCGCGTAGCGCGTGACCAGGTTCTCGTAGGTCCGCTCGTTCATGTTGTTGATGATCTGATGGTTGTCGCCAAGCGAGCGGAACGCGGGGCACGCGGTCGGGGTGCAGTGGTCCCGCGCCATCAGTGCGTAGGCCACCAGACCGTAGCGGTCGTGCTCGATGGCGCGGCGCAACGCCTGCAATTCGGTGGTCGAATTGCGCTCCGCGGTTGCGAGGTCGCCGAGCGCGGTCAGGCGCGAGATCTGCGTGGCGGCATAGCTGACCGCCGCCGCGGCCGTGTCGGACGAGCCGAACAGCACCTTCTCGCAGGCATTGAGAACGGCGTCTCCGGCGAGGTCGTCGACGCAGGCCAGCGCCGGCGCAGTCTGGCTGGTAAATTGCGCCGTCCGCGTGTCGGCGGGCGCCGCCTGCCCGCCCGGCCCGAAGCCGCGGATCGTCGCGGCGACCGCAACCGCGATCGACAGCAGCGTAATGACGGTCAGCGCGCCGTTGGCGACGGATTTTTCCGCGCGCAGCAGCGTGACCAGAACGACGATCCCAAAGAAGCCCGCGGCGGCCAGCGTCAGCCACATCGGGAAGGTCGGTGAGCGCCAGATCTGGTCCAGCGAGGAAGCCCAATTCATGCGCGATGTCCCTCAACGCAGCGTAAGCACAACCAGCGACGGCGAACGCCGCCATCCCGACGTCCAACCTTCAGCACAATGGGTCTGCGAACAGGGCCTTTTGACGGCGACGGCGCGAAACCTGCACCAGCCGCCGCCTTGCGCACAGCGCGTTCAGGACAGCGCCAGCTGACTCTCCTTGGCCACCCGTTCGAAAGCTTCAGTCGAGCTCTTGATGCGATACTGGCAATCGTCACCCTCGGTCGGCAGCAGGCGGATCACCTCATAGGTGCCGCTGGCAGCGGGGCGCGCCACATTGCTGGCCGTGAAATAGACGATCTCGCCAATCGAGTACTTATGCTTCAACGCCCTCTCCATTTTTTTAGAGATTGCTGGCCGAGCTGACAGTCCCGATAGCTCAAGCCGGCATTTTGAGAACCCTGCGGCAAGCTAGCACATCGCACCGCCCCAAATCCAGCAAGATTGGGGCATGGCAAAGGTACGATTATTGCAGGTTTTTCAGAGCGATAGGCAGCAATTTACGTGCCAGCCGGAATTTGCCCGCCGACCTCGGCCGGAACCCGGTTCCACCGGCTCAGGCGGTATGCGGCAACTTTCCGTTCGGGCTTGCGCCGTCGACGGCAGCCGGAAGCTGCTGGGCCAGCACCTTGGACAGCTGGTCGACCGGAATGTTGAACTTGGCGGCGAGCTGCCTGACTGTGTCGCTGCCCAAGACCTCCTGGAGCTGCTCGGCGGTGATCGGCAGGTTCTGGCCGGTGCCGATCCAGGATTTGACCTGCTCGCCGAGGCCGGCCTGCTCGAGCTTGGCGACGATCGCCGACAGGCCACCCTGCCCGCCATTGCCCATCACCTGGCCGAGCACGACGGGGATGACCGCCGCCCCGAGCTGGCCAAGCATGCCCTTCAGCTCCGGCGAGTTCTCCAGGGAATCCAGAATGCCCATGGTCTAAGTCCTTTCACGACTTGCGAAACCGGTATTTCGGATTCGACGCCTTCGGCCCCGCGGCGTCAAGCCGCGATCTTTGTCGCCATTGTCACAATTCGGCAGTGCAAGAAGCGTTTTCGAGCGAAGTGGATGCCGGTTCGCGTGAAGAAAACGCGTCAAAACAAGAATCCAGGTCAGGCGTCCTCGAATCGAGCGATCCGCAGCGTCTCGGCGAGGCCATCGCGGGTCCATTCCTGGAACGCCGGAAGCTGCATCATGGCATCGACATAATGCTGCGCCTCCGGCTTCACCGGGATCGCGTAGGTGCGGAAGCGATGCACCACGGGCGCGTACATCGCGTCCGCCCCGGAGAACGCGCCGAACAGGAACGGGCCCTGCTTGCCGTAGCGCGCGTAGCAGTCGGCCCAGATCTCCTCGATCCGCGCCACATTGGCCCGCGCATCGTCCGACAGCGCGACGGCGCGGATCGGCCGGTGCAGGTTCATGCCGCATTCGCCGCGCAGCGGCACGAAGCCGGAGTGCATCTCCGCCGAGATCGCGCGGGCATGCGCGCGCGCGGCGCGATCCGACGGCCACAGCTTCGCCTCGGGAAACTTCTCGGCGAGATATTCGATGATCGCCAGAGAATCCCACACGGTGATGTCGCCGTCGATCAGCGTCGGCACCTTGCCGGCCTTGCTGAAAGAGAGGATGCGGTCCTTGTCGGCCTTGTCGGTGTAGAGCGGAACGAAGATTTCCTCGAACGGGATGTCGTTGGCACGCAGCGCCAGCCAGGGCCGCATCGACCATGACGAATAGTTCTTGTTGCCGATGACGAGCTTGAGCATGCCTGTGAATCCTGTTGCCTCGTCAGTTTGCCATAGTGCATTGCACGCGTTCAACCTGTACATGACGCGGGATGCATCGCGGCGCGGACCTGCCGCGTATTGACGAAGGAATGCACCAATGACCGGCTATTGGGTCGACATCCTAGCCGTCGGCTTCTTTGCGCTGGAATGGCTGGTCTATGCCATTACGCTGGAGCACACCGCCTATGGGCGCGACAGCCTGTCGGCGCGGATGCATGTCTATCGCGAGATCTGGGTCAGGAACCTGCTCAACCGCGATGCACGGATGGTCGACATGCAGATCATGGCTTCGCTTCAGAACGGCACCGCGTTCTTTGCCTCCACCAGCCTGATCGCGATCGGCGGCGCGCTGGCGCTGCTGCGTGCGACCAGTGACGCCCTCGCCGTGCTCGGTGCACTGCCGGTCAACCTGACGCCCTCGCCCGCTCTGTGGGAGATCAAGTGCATCGGGCTGATCCTGATCTTCATCTACACCTTCTTCAAATTCGCCTGGGCCTATCGCCTGTTCAACTATGTTGCGATCCTGTTCGGCGCGATGCCGCCGGCCGGCCAACGCGACACGCCAGAGGCCGAGGCTCACGTGATCCGCACCACGCGGCTGTTCGAGACCGCGGGCCGGCACTTCAATCGCGGCCAGCGCGCGTTCTTCTTCGCGCTCGGCTATCTCGGCTGGTTCGTCAGCCCCTGGGTGCTGTTCGCCACGACCGCCGCGGTCGTCATCGTGATCTGGCGCCGGCAGTTCGCCTCGAACGCCTGGCAGGCGATGGGAAGCTGAGACTTGCCCCGGCTCACGACGCAAAATCGCGCGGCGTGAAGTCGAGGTCGAGCACCTTCCATTCGCCGTAGCGATCCCGCGGCAGCATCGCATAAGGCTGGCAAGCCTGCAGCGCTTCGGTCGCGCCCTTCAGCAGCAGCGGCCCCTTTTCCGACGCGGTGGCCTCGATCAGCAACGGCGACGAGGCGAGCTTGCCGTCGGGCGTCATGAACACCCGGAGCTTGATCCTCACATCGTCGCTCATGCTCACCTTGGCCGGGAGTTTCAAGCAGGTCTTCAGGTGGCGCCGGAATTCCGCGGCCACGCTGGAGCCGACATCGGCCTGCTCGGTGGCCGCGGCGTCGAAATTATCCTTGCCGGGACCGGGACCCGACGGCGCATCGGCCGGCGGCTTCACCGAGATGTCGGGCGGCAAGCCGAGCATGACATTGTATTTGACGGACAAGTCGGGCTCGGGCTGCGCATAGGCAGGCTGTGACGGCGCCGGTTGCTGCGCCATTGGCTGCTGAGGCATCGGTGGTATCTGAGGCGCCGGCGGCGGCTCAACCGCGGCACGCTGCGGAGCCGGACTGGGCTTGGGCGCCGGCGACGTCGCCTGCTTCTGCGGCTGTGGCGCGGGCGACTGCGCTGCTGGTTCGGGCTTGGCGGAGTCCACCGGCTTGTCGAGCGACGGCAATTGCAACTCGGGGGTCGGCGACGGGCTCGGCACCGGATCGGGTTCGGCCTTAACCTCGCTCTTGGCGACCTCCTGCGGGGTCACGATCTCAACAGGCACCGTGTCAGCGGCGACGGGATCGAACTGATGCACCTCCGAATAAAGGAAAATCAGCGCGAGCAGCATCAGGTGCACGAACACCGACGCCAACATATCCGCGTTTGGCCGAAACTTCATCCCACTCGATCACATCAGTGTCGTCTCCCCGCCGGTCACAATACCGGCCGGAACCCGCCTGCCTCAATCCCCATTCGGTCCAGAACCGCAATCGGCCAGCGGGCAATAGCATGATCCGGGCCGCTGCCCAGCGATTTTCCGCGCAATGATGCCCGGGCAAGCGGCGCATCGGCCGATCAACGTGCGCCGGTACCAGCTATCGCGGAGATCTCGCGCATGTCCTCATCCGACAACTCGAAATCGAAGATGTTGATATTCTCCTGGAGCCGCTCGAGCTTCGAGGTGCGCGGGATCGCGGCGACATTCTGCTGCACCAGCCAGCGCAGGCAGACCTGGGCAGGCGTCTTGCGATAACGGTCGCCGATCCGCGCCAGCGCGCGGTCGCCCTTGACGCGCCCTTTCGCGATCGGGCTGTAGGCGACGAATGCCATGCCATGGCGCGTGCACGCCCCGATCACATCGGCCTGGTCGATATAAGGGTGGTACTCGACCTGATCGCAGGCGAGCGGCTCGGGACACGCCGCCACCGCCTCCTCGATCAGCGTAACGTTGAAGTTCGAGATCCCGATATGCCGCGCCAGGCCCGCCTGCCTGACCCGCGCCAGCGCGCCGAGCGTCTCGGCGAGCGGCACGTGCGGATGAGGCCAGTGCAGCAGCAACAGATCGATCTCGGTCATCCGCAGCCGCGCCAGGCTCTCCTTGGCGGACCGTTCGAGATCCTTCGCCATGAAATGCGTGGTCCAGATCTTGGTGGTCAGGAATACGTCGTCGCGCTTGACGCCGGAGGCGCGCAGCCCCTCGCCGACCTCGCGCTCATTGTCATAGATCTGGGCGGTGTCGATGTGCCGGTAACCGAGCCGCAGCGCCTGCTCGACGATGCGGGCGCAAGTCCGCCCGCGCAGCTCCCATGTGCCGAGCCCGATCACGGGGATTCTGGCGCCGTTGCCTTCGACGACATTCATGCCGCCCACTATGCGCGCATGGCGAGGACCTGCCAACTCACCTATGGGTTCCGCCGGTGAGCCGTTGCGACCACTCAATGTTCCGGCTGGTAACCGTCGGTCAGCGTCCTCAGGAAGGCGATGATGTCGGCCTCATCCTGCGCCGTCATCGCCGGCGTGTCGCCGAGATGGCGCTCGAACGGCGGATCGCTGACGTCGACATTGCCGTGATACTTTTCCGGAAGGTCATCGTACTTGCGCACCGTGCCGTCGGCGCCGCGGGGAAACACCTTCTCCGGATTGGTATCGCGGAAGTTATAGAAATCGAGCACCTGCTCGAGGCTCGTGAACACGCCGTTGTGGAAGAACACGCGGCGCGTCGCGGTGTTGCGCAAGGTCGGCGTCAGAAACATTCCGCAATATTGGGTCTGCTCGGCAATGTCGGTGCGATACGGGCCGCAGACCCCGAGATCGAAATGCTCGGGATCGCGGTTGCTTGCGAGCGCGGCGTTGCGCGGAGCGCCAAGCGCCTCATACTGATGGTCGGTGAACAGCGGCGGCAGGCCGTCGCGGGTCGGCTGCGACGTATGGCAGCCGCCGCAATTGGCCTTGTCCGGATCGTTGAACAATTGCAGGCCGCGCAGCTCGCTGTCGCTCAGCCGCGTCTTGCCTTCCAGCCAGTAGTCGAACTTGCTGGTGTAGGGATGGAAGCTCGGCTCCTCGACCTGATAGCGCGCGACCGCGAACATCGCCTCCGCGACCAGAAGCCGCGTATTGTCGAACACCTGAGCGCCGAACAGTTCGGCAAAGCGTGGGGCATAGCTCGCCTTGCGCAGCTTCTGCGCCACCACCTCGATGCTGCCGCCATCCATCTCGTTGGGATCGAGTAGCGGGAAGATCGCCTGGTCCTGGAGCGTATCGGCGCGGCCGTCCCAGAACAGTCCGCCCTGCGGCACGATGTTGACCGCCGACGCCGCAGTCCCGGTCGCGACCTTTTTCGCACGCGTAGCCTGCTGGCCGGCCGCGGCCAGTTGCGCGAAGTCGACGACGTTGTCGTCCTCGTCCTTTTCGGGTCCGATGCTGAAATTCGGCTGGCGCTCCAGATAGGTCAGCCCCGGAACGGCGCGCGTCCCCTGCCGCGATTGCGCGGGCCCGCCGAACATCACCGCCGCATCGTTGGGCGGACCGTAGGCGTGGTCCGGACTGTGGCAGGACGCGCAGGACAATGCGCCTGATGAGGACAGCGACGCGTCGAAGAAGATCTTCTGGCCGAGTTGCGCCATGCCGGACAGCGGGGCGACCGGCGGACGCCTGAGCTGCACCGGGTTCGGATTGGTCCCCGGAAGCCCTTTCGTCGCCGGAAGTCCTTGGGTCTCCACTGCCGCAACGGCGCCGGCCATGCAGAGCAGGCCGGCACCGAGAAGCCACAAGATGCGGCCGTTCATATGACGTCCAGTGATCCGAGAGCCTTAGTGATGGTGATGATCGTCAGAGCTGACGACAACCGTGCCGGCGGTCGGATCGAGGAACAGCTTGTTCGCCTGATCGTCGCGGTCGTGATCATGGCCATGGTCGAAGTCGAACATGTCCGTGATCGATTCGACGCTGTCGTCGAACGAGCCGCCGCCGAGACGCTGGCCGTGCAGCCAATTGTCTTCGATGAAGCGCACGACGGACGCCTGCGAGATGCGCGTGTGGCTGACGAAGTTCTTCTTGGCGAAAGGCGAGATCACGATGAACGGCGTCCGCGTGCCGGGACCGCAGCGGCCGTTCACGGGCTGGCCGTTGAGGCCCTTCGGCTGCGTCTGCTTGCCGATGCCGCGGCCGCACTGGCCGGGACCGTTGACCTGGTCGGCGGTCGGATCATACGAGGCGCTGATCGGCGCAGTGTACTGGTGGTCGTACCAGCCGTCGGAGTCGTCATAGGTGATGATGACCGCGGTCTCGCCCCACTCCTTCTGCTTCTGCAGGAAGTTGATCAGCTCGACATTGCCGGCCTGCTCGTCGAGCGGATCGGAGTTGCCGGGATGACCGTCCTGATAGGCCGGCATCTTGATGTAGGAGACGGCCGGGAGGTTGCCGGCCTTAACCGAAGCATAGAAGTCCTCGAGATCGTAGGCGTGATTGGCCGGATCGAGCGTCTTGCTGCCGGGCACGTAGGTGTGGCCGATCGCATTGACCGAGATCGGTCGCGCATGGGTCGGGTTGGCGGTCGACTTGTAGTACTGGAACCAGGCGTGGTGCGGGATGTAGTCCACGATGGTGCCGTTGACGTTGCTCGAGAACGTGCTGCGGCCGCAATTGGTGGTGCCGTTGCTGTTCTTGAGCGTCAGGTCGAAGCCGCCCATGAAGCTGCCCCAGCTGATCCGCTCGTCATTGAGCAGGTCGCCGATGTTCTTGCTGGTCATCAGGACCTGGCTGGTCGTGCTCGAGCAGGAGTCGTAAGCCGGGTCGGTATCGCCGATCAGCGTCAGGCCGCCCTGCCCGTCGGCGATCGACGACGACGTGCCGACGATGTTCTGCGCACCGTTGGTCTGGCCGGACACCACTTCGAGCGCGCCGGGCGTCGACGGACCGAAGGTGTCGGTCCAGTTGTTGTCGCTCATCGCGAAGTTCTGCGCGTAATTCCAGAACGCGGTGACGGTGTTGCCGTCGAAATAACCCATCACCTGCCCGTTGGTGCCGAACGCGCCGACGCCGCCTGCGGTGCCGCGACCGGTGAACTCCGGAAACAGGTCTTCCTTGCCGTTGTCGACAGCCTGCTGCTCGGGCGTATAGGCGTGATTCTGCGAGCGCGTGTTGGCCTGCGTGCGGTCGAGCCGGAACGGATTGGTCGCGCCCGTACCGTTGGCCGCATTGAGGTTCGGGTTGTTGGTCAGCAGATTGGCGCTGACAAGGTTGTTGACCTTCGGCGTATGCGGCTTCGCAATGAACGGAATCGAGCCGGTCGGATTGGCCGCGTTCGGGTACGTTGCGAAATAATGATCGAACGAGCGGTTCTCGTTGAAGATGACGACGAGATGCTTGATTGGAGTTGCCGTCTGAATGTCGTGCGGATGACGATGATCGCGGTCATGGTCATCTTGCGCAGCCGGAGCGCTGCTCGCGATCGCTGCCGCGATCAGACAGAATCCGACCGTTGAAAGGAATTTCGCCTTCACTGCTTGCCCCATTTTTTAAGGATTTATGACGTCGATATGCGACACATTAGCCAGCGCGCGTAACAGCTCTGTGTCGGTTTTGCGATTGACGCATCATCGCAACGTGATCGTCGCGCGTTCGATTTTACGCGGCGGTTGCGGCGTGAGCGAACGGATGTTGAATCGATGTCATCGAATCGATCGCGATCTCAATGACGCCGGCACGGGCGTCATGACGAGACCTGCTCTCGCGCGTATCGCATCTTCATGTACGCACGATGCGCGACGATACCCGTAGTCGCGCAGTTCAATGCGACCTATTCGGCCGAAGCCACCTAGTCCTTCATCCCCGTGATCGAGGCACTCACCGCGCGCGGATCGCGCTGCGGCCAGCGGCCGCTTTCGACCTGCGACAGGAAATCGCCGACGATGCGGTTGTATTCGTCGGGCTCCTCGATGTTGATGGCGTGGCCGCAGTTCGGCATCACCGCGAGCGCGGCCGACGGAATGCTCTGCTTCATCAGAATGCCCGGCAGCAGGCACGGCCAATCCTCGTCACCGGTGATGATCAAGGTCGGGACCGTGATGCGCTTCATCTCGTCGACCAGCGTGTAGAGCGAGGGGCGCTCCTTCTGCACGCCCTGCTGGGTGTTCGCCGATCCCACCGCCGAGTGCTCGGCCAGCATGGATTTGAACTCGGCGTGGCCGCGCGGGTCCTTGTTCTCATACTGCACGCGCGTCGGGCCATAGGCGTAGCGCTCGGCGAACGCCGGCATGCCTTCCTTGCGGATCATGCCCGCGATCACGTCGGCCTCGGCACGAAACGTCTCGCGCTTGTCGAGCTCGGCGCCATAGCCGCAGCCGCCGATGCACAGCGACAGCGCCCGATCAGGGTGACGCAATCCGAAATGCAAGGTCGCAAAGCCGCCCATCGAGAGGCCGACTACATGCGCCTTCGGCACGCCGATGTGATCGAGCACGGCCAGGATGTCGTCGGCGGCGCGCGCCTGCGAATAGGACACGACCTGCTCGGGCACGTCGGACGGCGGAAAGCCGCGCGCATTGTAGGCGATGGTACGGAAGCGCTTGCCGAAATGCCGCATCTGCGGCTCGTAGCTGCGCAGGTCGCCGGCGAATTCATGGACCAGGATCAACGGATGGCCGGATCCGGTCTCTTCGAAATAGAGCCGCACGCCGTCATCTGTTGTCGCGTAGGGCATGGTGGTCTCCTGCCTTCTGGTTCGCGGGTTACTTCCTTCGTATCACGGAATGGTTGCGGCAGACGGCGGCTTGGCGCGCGGCAGATATGTGCCGTGCTCCTTGCTGCCGACAAGAGTACCGTCGTCGACGACCACCTTGCCGCGCACCATGGTCATCACCGGCCAGCCCGTGACCTCGAGTCCTTCATAGGGCGTGTAGTCCGAGCCGTCGTGGATCAGCTCGTGGCGGATCGTCACCTTGCGCTTGGGGTCCCACAGCGCGATGTCGGCATCGGAGCCGACGGCGATCGTTCCCTTGCGCGGATAGAGGCCGTAGATCTTGGCGTGATTGGTGGCGCTGAAGGCGACGAAGCTGTTGAGGTCGATGCGGCCCTTCACCACGCCCTCGGAGAACAGGATCGGCAGCCGCGTCGCCACGCCGGGGATGCCGTTCGGCACCCAGCGGAAGCTGGTGCGCCCCTTGGGCGCGAGCTTGCCTTGCGGGTCGTCGTAGCGGAACGGGCAATGGTCCGACGAGAACACCGAGAACACTTTCTGCTGCAGGCCTTCCCAGCACGCCTGCTGGCTCGCGACATCGCGCGGCGGCGGCGAGCAGACGTACTTTGCGCCCTCCATGTTGAGCTGATCGAGGTCCTTCTCGGTCAGGACAAGGTATTGCGGACAGGTCTCGCCCATCACCCTGAGGCCCCGCTGCTGCGCGCGCCGGATCTCCTCCATCGCCCCGCGGTTCGAGACATGCACGATCATGATCGGCACGTCGACGAGTTCGGACAGCGAGATCGCGCGATGGGTGGCCTCGCGCTCGACCGGGATCGGCCGCGAGGTCGCGTGGAAGCGCGGCGCGGTGTTGCCGGCGCGTTCAAGCCGATCGGTCAGGAAGCGGATCGCGTCGAAATTCTCCGCGTGC
Source organism: Bradyrhizobium sp. CCBAU 53421 (assembly GCF_015291625.1). NCBI lineage: Bacteria > Pseudomonadati > Pseudomonadota > Alphaproteobacteria > Hyphomicrobiales > Nitrobacteraceae > Bradyrhizobium > Bradyrhizobium sp. CCBAU 53421. The sequence goes on along the minus strand of NZ_CP030047.1, from coordinate 4,541,050 downwards.
ACCATCAGCATCGCGCCGGTCTCGCGTGCCACCGACATGGTCTCGAGCAGCTCGCGATCCGACAGCGCCAGCCCCTCATAGGTCATGAAGACCTTGAGCGAGGTGTAGCCGTCCTCGACCAGCGCCGGGAGCTCCTGGCCCAACACGTGCTCGGTCGGATCGGTGACGATGAGATGGAAGGCGACGTCGACATGGCATTCGCCTTCGGCCAGCGAATGATAGTGCTTCAGCGCCTCGCGCAGCGTCTGCCCCTTCTCCTGCAGGCAGAACGGCAGCACGGTGGTGTTGCCGCCGAACGCCGCCGAGCGGGTGCCGCTGGCAAAGCCGTCGGCCATCATGATGCCGTCGCCCGACGGCTGGGCGAAATGGACATGGCTGTCGATGCCGCCGGGCAGCACCAGCCGGCCGGTGGCGTCGATGATCTCGGCCGCATCGCCGAGATCATGACCGAGCGCCGTGATCTTGCCGTCGCGGATGCCGACGTCGCAGGCAAAGGTGTCGGCAGCTGTGACCACGGTGCCGCCGCGGATGATGGTGTCGAAGGACATCAGTTTGTCCCCTCTTTCGATGAGCGATGTTCGATAATGGCGGCAAGCGGCCCGGCGAGCCCGATCGTCGGTTTCGGATCGGGCCGCCGGAAGGTACCGGCGACCGCCTTGCGCGGCTTGAGCACGGCAAGCGTCTCCGCCTGACGCACGGCGGCAGCAACCGGATCGACCACGGGCACCGGAATGCGGTCGCGGACCTTTGCGGCAAGCCCGGCGAGCGGCGCGCCGGACAGGATGACAACGTCGGCGCCGTCCTGCGCGACCGCCTGGTTGGCGAGCGCGACCAAGAGCTCTTCCTTCTCGGCCTGCACGTCGGAGATCGACTGGAAGCTGCCGTCGAGCGTGCGGATGCCGGCGCAGCGCGCGGCGAGCCCGTGCATGGCGACGCATTCCTCGTACCAGGGCGCCAGCGCCCCGGCGAAGGTCACGATGGAGAATCGCCGGCCGAGCATGCAGGCGGTGAGCATCGCGGCCTCGGCCAATCCCACCACGGGAAACGCAAACAGCTCCCGCGCACCGAACAGGCCGGGATCGCCGAACGCGGCGATGATGGCGGCGTCGATGCCGGGGCCAGCCTCGGCCAGCATCTCCAGCGCGATCGCACCGCCGATCTGCGCCTCGGCACGGGTCGCAATATAAGGCACGCCGCGCGTCGCGGTGGCAGGCACGAGCTCGGTGCCGGCTGATGCCACCTTGCTGCCGGCGGCGTGGAGCAGGTCGGTAACCGCCGCTGTCGTGTTGGGATTGAGCAGCAGGATCTTCATGACACAGCGTTCCTCGTCTTGCGGCCACGCGGCCTTGCGGGAACGTCCGGCGCCGCAGCTTCATCCCCCTTGCCATCCAGCGTCTCGGCCACGATCTCGCCGGTGCGGCGCACGTGGTGGGCCAGAATCTGCCCGGCCCGCGCCGCGTCCCGGCGCCTGAGCGCGGCCAAGATCTCCTGGTGCTCGCGCACCGATTCATCCCAGCGCCCAAGCACCGACAACGCGAAGAAGCGCGCCCGCTCGGCACGCGCCAGCAGCGCCTCATGCGTCGCCTTCAGCACCGCGTTGCGCGCAAAACCGACGATCGCCGAATGGATCTGCTGGTTGGCCTGGAAATACTCGCGCAGCTCGCCGCGGCCGTGATGCCATTCGATCTTGTCCTGCAGCGCATCCAGCCGTTCGAAGTCGGCGTCCTCCATGCGCAGTGCGGCGAGTTCGGCGGCGCAGCGCTCGATGCCGCTGACCGCCTCGAACAATTCGGTCAGCTCGGCACGGCGGAACGGCGCCACCACGGCGCTGTGGTTGAGCCTGAGCTCGACCAGGCCCTCGTTCGCCAATTGCTTCAGCGCCTCGCGCAGCGGGGTCCGCGAAATGCCGAGCGCATCGGAGAGATCCGCCTCTCCCAGCGATTGCCCCGGCGCCAGCTCGCCGCGCACGATCATGGTGCGCAGCCGCGCCGCGGCCTGCTCGTGCAGTCCGACCCGCGGCACACGCAGGCGGCGCCGTTGCAGCGCCGTGATCGCGCGCTTGGGTTCCTTGCTCCGTCTGATCGGTTTGGCTTCGGTCACCGCACGCCTTTATTATTCTGATTGGAGCTCGCGGTCGCCGCGCGAAGATCGGGGTTCGTGAACAGGCTGCCCCAGCCGTGCACGCGCGACGGATCGCAGCCCGCAGCTGTGAGACATGCCCACAGCGTCACCGCGATCGAATCCAGCACCGGCACGCCAAAGCCGCGCTCCAGCCGCTCTGCGGCACCGGCGCCGCGCATGTTGGTGCAGAGAACGACGGCGGCATCGCAACCCTCGCGCACTACTTGCTCGATCAGCCCCGCGACCTCGGTTTCGCTGACCTCGGCAAACGAGAAGTTGTCCTGCAGCGACAAATGCCGTTCGGCGAAGCAGTGCAGCCCCGCCGAATTCCAGTTGCCGATGATCCTGTCCTGTACGTCCTGGCGGTACGGCGTCACCAGCCCGATGCGCTGGGCGCCGATCCGGCGCAGCAGGTCGCGATAGGCCAGCACCGTGGTGCAGGCCTTGGTCCCGGTTGCCGCCGTGATCTGCTCGCACAGGCTCTCGTCGCGATCGAAGCCGAGCCAGCTTGCCGAGGTGCCGTTCCAGGCGATGACATCGACCTTGGCATGGGCGAGCAACTCGGCTGCGCGAAGAATCTCGGTGGCGTCGAACTGGCGTAGCGCCTGCTCCGACAGCGCGATCTCCGTCACCTTGAAGCGCGCGAAATGCGCGGTGACGTCGTCGATCCCACCGAGCATCGCATAGGTGATCGGCTCGAGCGCGGTATTCGACGACGGCGTCAGCATGCCGAGCCGGATAGGATGTGTCATTCGCGAGGCCTCATCAACCGGCCGAACCCTTCGCAGGATTCGGCCGTCTGGTTCTAGACCGGGAGCTTGCGGCTGTAGTCGATCAGGGTCGAGCAGATCAACAGCGCAATGCCCGCGGCAGCAAAATACATCAGCGCGAGGAAGTAGGAGCCGGTGGCCTGTACGATGAAGCCGACGATCAACGGGGTCGTGATGCCGGCGATGTTGCCGCCGAGATTCATGCAGCCGCCGAGGAAGCCGGACTTGCCGCGGCCCGCCAGCGCCGACGGAATCGCCCAGTACATGCCGCACCAGCGCAGGAAGAACAGCGTCGTCGAGAGCAGCACCACGACCACAACAGGGTTGGTGACGTAGGCGACGAGGAAGATCGACACGGTCGCCATGATCGCAGCGATGCCGAACAGGGTGCGGAACACGGTGTTGGGCGCCCCGCCTCGCGCACGCCAGCCATCGCCGATCCAGCCGCCGACCAGTTCGCCGACGAAGCCCGCGAAGAAGATGATGAAGGATGCGCCGCCGAGCGCCTTGATGTCGAAGCCGTGCACCTTGAACAGATAGGTCGGCATCCAGGTCAACAGCCCGTAGAAGGTGGTGTTGAAGAACATCCAGCCGAGGCACATGCACCAGACCGAGCGGAAGCGGAAATAGGCCAGCCCGCTGGCGCCCGACGACGGCGGCGTCGCCGCGTCCTCGATCGCATGCGCCTCCTCCAGATAGCGCGCCTCGGCTTCATTGACCGACGGATGCTCGCGCGGCACGTTGCGGATGTAGTACCAGGCCCACAGCCCGCACAGCATGGTGCCGATGCCGGCGATCACGAAGGCGACGCGCCAGGAGCTGAACGCGGCCATCAGCCAGGCGATCACGATCGAGCCGAGCGCGGCGCCGAGCGGCGCGCCGCCGTCCAGCAGCGTGGCGCCGCGGCCGCGTTCGGTCTGCGTCATCCAGATCGCGTTGAGCTTGCCGCCGGCCGGATAGATCGGTGCCTCCGACGCGCCGAGCCCGAGCCGGGTCAACAGCAGCAGCATCCAGCTGGTGGACAGCGCCGCCAGCGCCTGGAAGAAGCCCCAGAACAATGTCGCGAGAGCGATCACGATGCGCGGCTTGAAGCGGTCGGCGAGCATGCCGCCCGGCACCTGCATCAGCGCATAGGTCCAGAAGAACGAGCTCAGGATCAGGCCCTGCATCGCCGGATCGATGTCGAACTCCTTGGCGATGACGGGCATTGCGACCGAGAGCGAGGCGCGATCGATATAGTTGATCGAGATCAGGAACAGCATCAGCAGGAAGATCTTCCAGCGCACGCCGGAAGGCTTCGCCGTATCTGCCATTGCGATGGTGGACACCTGCTCGCTCATTGCACGCTCCTCTGCCGGCAGATTGTTGTTTGCCCCTGGCGCGACCTTCGTCATCGAAGGTCATTGGCCCTCTCCTGCCCCGAGCAAAGTCTGCTTCAAGGCGGCCGACGCGACAAGCACATTTTGCATTCTGCATGCAACTTTTTATAATAGATTGATATGTATATATATTTTCTAATCATTGAACAGCGATTGAGCAGCCGGTGATCGGGGATTGGGCATCAGAGGGCGCGTAGCCCGCATGAGCGGCGCGATATCTGGACCGCTGCAGCCCCGGGCTACTGGAGCAGGTCGCGCTCTCCAAACACGATCAGTCCGCGCGTCCCGGGAAAGTCGCCCCGGGAAGCGCGGACCTATCGTGGGCCACCGATATGGATAGTGCGTCAGCGCCGGATGAAGGCTGCCACCACCGCGCTGGAGGTCGCGCACACCGCGACGACGAGGAACACCAGCGACGTCTGGTTATGCTTGTCCATGAAATGGCCGATGATCGGCTCGCCGAGACCTGCGAACAGATAGGCGAAGGAGTTCATCACCCCCGTCGCGGTCCCTGCCCGCTTGTGGCCGACCAGATCCGGGCACAGCGCCCAGAACGAGGATTGCGGGCCATAGGTGAAGAAGCCGCACAGGAACAGCACCGTCATGCCGAGATAGATGTCGGTCGCCGGGATCGCGTACATGCACAGCGAGGTGGCTGCGGCAAGCACCATATAGAGCACGATGGCGAGGTAGCGGCGCGAGCCGAACACCTTGTCCGAAACCCAGCCGTTGCTGAAGGCGCCGACCGCCATGCCGACCGGCAGTGCGATGCTGATCCAGCGCGGATCGATCACCGAGGCGGCACCGGCCTTGGCCCAATTGCTGCCGAGGAAGTGCACGGGCACCCAGACCAGGAGGCCGTAGCGCGCCGCGTTCTGGAAGCCGATCGAGACGCCGGCGACCAGCAGGCGCCAGTTCGACAGCACCGCCTTGTAGCGCGCGAGCGAGCCCTCATTGGCGTCGACCGCGGCCTCCGTTGCCGCGACGTCGTCGGCCTCGTCATGCGGCGAGGCATAGCCCATGTCCTCGGGCTTCTCGCGCGCGATCAGATAGAACGCGATGCCGCCGAGCAGCAGCAGCACCACAGGGATGCGGAAGATCCAACGCCAGTCGAGCTGGAAATAGCCGACCACGACCAGCGAGGTGACGAACGACAGCACCGAGGCGAGCCCGGCCGCGAAGGTGTAGAGCCCGTAGACCGTGCCGCGCTCGTGCCGGCCCCACCAGTTCGACAGCAGGCGGCTGCCCGGCGCCCACCCCATCGACTGGAAGTAGCCGTTGATGCCCCAGAACGCGGTGAGGCTGACGATGCCGGTCGAGAGGCTGGTGGCCCAGTTCATGATGAAGGAGAGGATCGCGCCCGCGCTCATGACGCGGCGGCCGCCGAACTTGTCGCCGAGATTGCCGTTGATCGCCTGCCCGACCGCGTAGCACCAGAGCAGCGCCGCGCTGGCCCAGCCCAGCGCCTCCTTGGTGACGCCGAACTCGGCCTGGATGCCGGGAATGGCGAAGCCGAACGTTTGCCGCCCGGTGTAGAAGAACAGATAGCAGAACATCGCCGCGAACAACATTCGCCACTGCGCGCGGCGGAACGACGTCGCAAGCTCCGGATTCTGGACTCCGACCGAGCCGACGCTCGACGGACTGAACGTGATCGACATTGCAGCCTCCCCTGATGAATGTTTTGTTGTTCACCCTCGGCCGCCGCGCTGTTGTTGTGCGCGTGCGGCCCTGCTTCGGATCGACGCGCGTCCCTACACCGGCCAGGGCAGCGAATAGGTCTTGACGTTGGTGAAGCTCTTGATCGCCTCCTGCACGCCTTCCTTGTAGCCAAGGCCGGAGTCCTTGATCCCGCCGAACGGCGACATCTCGATCCGGTAGCCTGGCACTTCCCAGACGTTGACGGTGCCGACATCGAGCTCGTTGACGAACCGCGTGATGTAGTCGAGCCGGTTGGTGCAGACGCCGGACGACAGGCCGAATGCGGTCGCATTCGATATCCGGATCACGCTCTCGATGTCGTTGGGCACGCGGATGATCGGAATGACCGGCCCGAACGTCTCCTGCATCACCAGCTCGGTGGTGTAGGGAATCCGGTCGACCACCGTCGGCGGATACAGCGCGCCGTTGCGATCGTTGCCGTGCAGGAGCTCGGCGCCGTCGGCAACGGCCGCGTTGACGCGGCGCTCGAATTCCTTCGCCGCGCCCTCATGGATCACCGTGCCCACATCGACCGTCGGGTCCATCGGATCGCCGCACTTCAGGGTGCGCGTCTTCTTCAGCACCAGCGCAGCGAAATCGTCGGCAACCGCCTCGACGCAGAGGATGCGCTTCACCGCCGTGCAGCGCTGGCCGGAATTCCTGGTCGCGCCGATGACCGCGAGCTCGGCCGCCTTCTCGAGGTCGGCGTCCTCCATCACGATCAGGGGATCGTTGCCGCCGAGCTCGAGCACCAGGCGCTTGTAGCCCGCCCGGTCGGCGATGTGCTTGCCGACCCTGACCGAGCCGGTAAAGGTCACGAGATCGGCGTCCGGATCGGTGATCATCGCATCACCCATCGAATGCGGATTGCCCGTCACCACCGACAGCATCTCCGGCGGCAGCCCGGCCTCGTACAGCACGTCGGCGAGCGCGAGCGCGGTCAGCGGCGTCAGCTCGGTAGGCTTCAGCACCACGCGGTTGTTGGTCGCGATCGCGGGCGCGATCTTGTGGCTCACCATGTTGAGCGGATGGTTGAACGGCGTGATCGCCGAGATCGCGCCGAGCAGCGGCGTGCGCGTCGTGAAGATCTTGCGCGCCTTGCCCTGCGGGCTGATGTCGCAGGAGAATGTCTCGCCGTCGTCCTGGATCGCAAGCTGCCCGGCGAACGAGTAGACGTCGTAGGCGCGGCCGGCCTCGTAGAGCGAGTCCTTCCAGCACAGCCCGGATTCGGCGGTGATCAGCCGCGCGAACTCCTCCTTGCGGCCCGCCAAAATCTCGGCGGTGCGCAGCAGGATGCGCTGGCGCTCGTAGCGCGTCAGCTTCGGCTTGAATGCCGCCGCCCTGGCAAACGCGCTGCGCACATGCTCGGGGCGGGCCGCCGGCACTGTGCCGACCACCTTGTTGGTATAGGGATTGAAGACCTCGACATGCTCGTCAGTGTCGACGAGGCTGCCTGCGATCCGCATCTGCTCATGACGAACGGCCGGGCTCTGGATGTTCATGGTGGTGTCCTTAAGGTCCGGGATGTCACTGGATGCGGTTCAGCGCGACGTCGAAGGCGTCGAAGTTGCGCAAGGCGTGACCGGCCGGCAGCGCGATCCTGCGGTTGGCGATCAGCGGCACCCGCTGCTCGGTCAGCCCGCCATGCGAGCGCAGCGGCTCGGTCAACCCGGACAGATCGTGGCGAGACTCGCTGGTGCCGAGCACCTTGTGCCTGGTCGAGATCACGACGATGTCGCCGATCCGGTCCGGCGGCAGCTCGAACCTGGCGCAGGCATCGTTGCGCGGCAGCGCCACCTCGATGCCCTTGATGTCGCGTAGCCGCATCAGCAGCGTGTCGACGTCGGCGGCCGCGGGAGTATAGATCGTCGCGAACGAGCCGAGCGAGCCGTGATGGGCGACATAGGGATCGGTGATCGGCAGGATCACGCGCGCGGCGCCCTTGCCCGTCCAGTCGTCCATGACGTCCTGGAGGTAGATCACGTCTGGCCTGCCGTCGGGCAAGAACTTGTCGTTCATGCCGTGATCGGCGGTCGCCACGATGTTGCAGCCGAGCGCGTCGAGCCTGGCGAGATAGCCGTCGATCATCGCGTAGAAATCGTTGGCGATCTTGGTGCCGAGCCCGACCTTGTGCTGGATGTAGTCGGTGGTTGACAGGTACATCAGGTCCGGACGATAGCGCTCGACCAGCTTGACGCCGGCCGCGAACACGAAGCGCGACAGGTCGGCCGAGTAGACCTCGGGCAGCGGCAGGCCGACGAAGTCGAGCACATTGTCGATGCCGTTAGCGGCTCTGGTGGCCTGGTCGGCCTTCTCCGACGAGAATGCGATGGCGCGGCCGCTCGCATAGTCGAGCCCGAAAGCCAGCAACGTGCGCAGCTTGTCCTTGGCGGTGACGGCGGCGACCTTGTAACCGGCGTCATGGACACCGGCCAGAATGGTCGGCGCGCGCAGGAATTTCGGATCGTTCATCATGACCTCGGCATTGCTCGCCGTGTCGTAGAAATAATTGCCGGTGATGCCGTGCACCGCGGGCGGCCGTCCGGTGATTATCGAGAGGTTGTTCGGGTTGGTGAAGCTCGGGATCACGCTGGCGGCATGGACATGCGCGCCCTCCTTCATGAAGCGCGCGAAGGTCGGCGCCACGCCGGCCTCGATCGCCTGCTCGATATAGCCGGGCTCCGAGCCGTCGAGGCAGATCACGACCGTCGGCCGCGTCGGCGCGTCGTAGCTGCGCCCGTTGACGGCGATGATCTTTCGGTTGTCTTGCATGATGTCTCTCCTTGTCGCCGCGCCGTCGTCACGCGCTCGCCGCGCTCGGCATGCGCAGCGTCTGCGATGCCTCGATCAGCCGTTCCTTCGAGCCCAGGAAGTTGCGGCCGCGCTCGCCCTCAAGCGAGTCCGCGATCAGCGCGTGCCACTCGCTGCGCTCGATCCTGTAGGCGGCCGGATTGCAGGAGATGCCGAGCCGCGCCATGAAATCCTCGAGATCGTCGGCGGCCCGCGCCAGGTCGGCGCTGAAGATCTGCTTCAAGCTGTCCTCGCAGAGACCGCCCGTCCCCTTGACGCTGCGCAGCACCATCGGGAGCGAGAACGAGCACGCAATGCCGTGCTGCACGCCGTGCCGTAGCGTGATCGGATAGGACAGCGAATGCGCGATCGCCGTCTTGGTGTTGGAGAACGCCAGCCCCGCAAACAGTGCCGCCTGCGCCATGCGGCTGCGCAGCTCGAGATTGCCGAGATCATTGGCGAGCTTGGGCAGCACGTCGAGAACGCCGCGCGCCGCCGCCACCGCATGGTTGGCCGACACCGGATTGTTGTTGACGTTCCAGATGCTCTCCAGCGCATGCGACAGCGCGTCGAGCCCGGTGCTGATGGTGAGAAGCTGCGGCTTGCCGAGCATCAGGCGCGGATCGATCACCGCATGGGTCGGATAGAGCGACGGACGCGCCAGCGAGTATTTCTTGCCACTGGCCTCGTCCCACACAGTGCCCCAGCACGTCACCTCGCTGCCGGTGCCGGCGGTGGTCGGCACCGCGATGATCGGGATCGCCGAAAGCCGCTCGGCGCCCTGCTGCGTCTCCAGATAGGTTTTGACGGTCGAGAAGTCGCCGCCGGCCGCAGCGAACACTTTTGCGGAATCGATCACCGAGCCGCCGCCGAGCGCGACGATCACCTCGGGCTGTTTGGCGAGCCCGGCAAAGCGCGCGGTCTGCTCGGTGAGCAGGCGATAGTCCGGATTGGGCGCAACATCGCGGATGGTCAGGACGGAAGCGCCCGCCGCCGCGCGCAGCCGCCGCTCGAGTTCGTCGAAGAACGGCTCGCTGTAGGTCACGAGCGCATAGGCGCGCTTGCCGATCAGCGCCGGTAATTTGTCGAAGCTGTCGGCTCCGAATTCAACTCTTACCGGGTTTGAATAAGTCCAGGCCATCCACGCGTCCTCCATTTGGCGCGAAGGTACGGCGCCGGCTGCTATTGACAAATTCATTCTACGGATGCGTTCTATTGATTATGTCAATAGTGTTCAGCCAGCTGCGCGCCTTCCATGCGGTCGCCGCCCATGGCGGCTTCACCGCGGCCTCGCGCGTGCTCAATGTCGGGCAGCCGACGCTGACTATCCAGGTCAAGGAGCTGGAGGAGACCTACGGCGTCGAGCTTCTGATCCGCAAGCCGCGGCACACCGAGCTCACCGAGGCAGGCAGCGCGCTGTTCGAGATCACCCGCGGCATCATGACGTTCTGCGACGAGGCGCACGAGCTATTGGCCGCGCATGGAAAGGCGACCAAGGGCCATTTGCGGGTCGCAACCGTCGGGCCGTTTCACGCCACCGAGATCATCGCCGCGTTCAAGCGCGATCATCCCGAGGTGCAGATCTCGACCCTGCTCGGCAATTCCGAACGCACGCTTCGCCACATCGTCGACTTCGAGGCCGACGTCGCGATCCTGGCGGAAGTGCCGGAGGATCCGCGCGTCACCATGATCCCCTACCGCACCCACCGCGTGATCGTGTTCGTCAACCGCGACCATTCCTGGTTCAAGCGGAAATCGGTGAAACTGCGCGAGCTGGCCGACCAGCCGATCGTGCTGCGCGAACGCGGCTCGACCACCCGGCGCGCCTTCGAGGCGACGATGCAGGCCGAGGGCATCAGCATCGAGCCGGTGTTCGAGATCGAGAGCCGCGAGGGCGTCTGGAAGGCGGTCGAGCGCGGCCTCGGCATCAGCGTGGTCGCCGACTTCGAATTCGTGCCGCACCCGAACCTGCGCGCGCTCGAGATCAGCGACCGCACCATCAAGACCCAGTACAGCATCGCCCATCACAGCGGGCGCGGCCACTCCCCGATCATCAAGGCCTTCATCGAAACGGTTCGGCGGATGAAAGGGCGCGACGCTACAGCGAGGGGGCCTGCGGTTCGGCCTTGAGTGCGAACAACGCCAGCAGCGCGGCTAGGCTGAGCGCCGATGTGACCGCGAGCGTATAGCCGCCGAGCGGTGAGATCAGGAAACCGAATAGCAGGGGCGCGATCGCCTGGGACAATCGCGACGGCGCGCCGAGCAGCCCCAACCGGTAGCCGTAATCCTTTGGACCGAAGATCGCGAGCGGCAGCGTGCCGCGCGCGATCGTCAGGATGCCGTTTCCGGCGCCATGCAGCAGCGCGAAGATGCCGGCGAAGCCTCCGCCGAACAGGCCGATGACGCAGGCTCCCAAGGGATGCGTGATGCAGGCGAGCCGCGCCGACCAGAGTGGGTGGAAGCGCTTCAACAGGCTCGCTTCGACAATGCGCGCCGCCACCTGCGCCGGGCCGATTAATGCACCCGCCGCGATCGCCTGGGTTTGCGTCGCGCCCAACGACTCAAGAATTCGCGGCAAGTGAACCGCCATCGCCGACGTGACGCTCCAGGCGGCCGCGAAGGCAAAGGCCAGCAGCACCATCGCGCGGTCGATTGGGATATGCGGTTTCGGCGCGTCGGCTGCGATCCGGTGCTCGCTCTTCAGCTTGGGGACCATGAAGGCGTTGAGCGGCAGGCAAATCAGGATGTGCGCCGCCGCCCAGCCGAAGCAGGTCCAGCGCCAGCCGATGGTTGCGAGGCCCCACGCGGTGAGCGGCCAGCCGATCGTGCTGGCAAATCCCGCGATCAGGGTAATGCCCGTGATGGAGCGGCGCGCGCTGTTGCCGTAGATCCGCCCAAGCGCGGCGAACGCCGCATCATAAAGGCCGAGGCCCATGCCGACGCCGAGCAATAGCCAGCTCACAGCCATCAGAACGACGCCCTGAGAAAGCCCGAGCAGGATCAGGCCGGATGCCAGAATCAGATTGGAGGCGCAAAGCACTTCGCGGCCGCCCATGCGGTCGATCTGGCGGCCGACGCGCGGACCGAGCAGTCCTGAGATCACCAGCGCCATCGAGAACGCGGCGAACAGCCAGTTCGTGGATATGCCGAGGTCGCGCGCAATCGGGTCCGCGAGAATCGCGGGCAGATAGTAGCTCGACGCCCAGGCCAGGGTTTGCGTGGTCCCGAGCGCGACGATCAGGACATTGTCTGCACGGCGGCTCATCCGGCGCGCGCACCCGACGTCCGGGGTGGAACCACTTCTCCGTCTTCCTTGACGAATTGGCCAATGTCAGTGGCGAGAAGATCAAGCACGGCCTCGGACGGCCGGCACAGCTTCACCCCCTTGGGCGAGACCACGATCGGCCGGTTGATCAGGATCGGATGCGCCATCATGAAGTCGATCAATTCGTCGTCGCTCCATTTCGGATTGGCGAGATCGAGCGCGGCATAGGGCGTGCCCTTCTCGCGCAGCAGCGCGCGCGGTGTCATACCCATCGCAGCGATCAGCGAGACCAGCGTGTCGTGCGAAGGCGGCGTCTTGAGATATTCGACGATCTCGGGCTCCTCCCCGCTTTGGCGGATCATGGCCAGGGTGTTGCGCGACGTCCCGCAATCGGGATTGTGGTAGATCGTGATCGTCATCGGATTTCTTCCATCTTCGTTTCGGTCTGCCGCAACAGCCATGTCGTCAGTGCGAGCGCGACCATGGCCCCGAGAATTTCGGCGACGATAAATCCCGGCAGATCCTGCGGACGGATGCCGGAGAACGTATTGGTGAATGACCGCGCGATGGCAACCGCCGGATTGGCGAAAGACGTGGATGCGGTGAACCAGTACGCGGCCGTGATGTAGAGCCCGACCAGCCACGGAATCGCGGCCTCACGAAACCGCAGGCCACCGATGATCGTTGCGACCAGCCCGAACGCCGCGACGAACTCGGCAAGCCATTGCGGGAATCCCGTCCTTGCCTTGGCCGAGAACTCCAATAGCGGCAGGCCGAACATGGCGTGCGCAATCATTGCGCCGAGGATTCCGCCGAGCACCTGCGCTGCGAGATACTGCGCGGCGTGCGGTGGACGGAGTTCGCCCCTGAGCATGAACACCAGCGTGACCGCCGGATTGAAATGCGCGCCGGATATCGGTCCGAGGATCGTGATCAGCACCACCAGAATGGCGCCGGTCGGAAGGGTGTTGCCGAGCAGCGCCAACGCCACGTCCCTGGTCAAGGTCTCGGCCATGATGCCGGAGCCGACGACGGTTGCGACCAGAAGCAAGGTGCCGAGGCCCTCGGCCACGAGCCGCCGCGGCAGGTCGAAGCCAGGCATCAGGCGCGCGCCTTCTTCTTGGCCGTGGAGGGCCGGCACTGAACATCGGCGAGCGCCGGCGCGCAGATTTCCGGGTGGCCCGCGCAGCAATCCTTCATCAGGAAGGCGATGAGATCGCGCAGACCGGTGAAATCCGCCGAGTAGATGATCGAACGCGCCTCACGACGCGGCACGATCATGCCGGCATGCTCGAGGTCCTTCAGATGGAACGAGACGTTGGATGGCGATACATTGACCGCCTCGGCAATCGCCCCTGCCGCCATTCCATCGGGACCGGCCTGGACCAAGAGCCGCACGATCCGCAGCCGCGTTTCCTGCGACAGTGCGGCGAAGGCGGTTCGGGCTTGACGCTCCTCCATCTTTCGATAATCCTACAATTCAACAATCATTGAAATGAGGATAGCAGCCATGAACACGCTTGCCAATACCCGATCGCTCGTCGGCGCCCTGCTCCCGGTGGACGAGCTGTCAGCTGCGGCGCTGCTTTCCAGCCTCGAGGCGCACAAGGAGAAGCCGCTGATCTTCAGCTACGACGGCCGGGATGTCCGCCCCAGCTATCACGTGACCGAAGTCAAGACCGGCTCGTTCAGAGGGCTCGATTGCGGCGCGAACCCCGAGAGCTGGAGCGAGACCTTCATTCAGCTCTGGGACATCGAGGAGGAAAACCGCGGTCACATGCCGGCTGGAAAATTCCTCGCGATCATCCGCAAGGTCGATGAGGCCGTCGGCTTCGATCCGCAGGCCAAGCTGACCTTCGAGGTGAGCGACGGCGTGCGGCCGATGCAAATCTATCGCGCGGAGCGCATGGAAGCCGGCGACACCGCGATCCGCGTCTATCTCTCGGCGCGTCCGTCGAGTTGCAAGCCGCGCGACCGATGGCTGCGGGAGCAGCAATCCTGCTGCGCCCCGAAAGCCGAACAGCCCTGCTGCGGCTGATCGATGTGACCGCATCGCGGGCCCGCGCCGGTCACTCGCGGGCGCCCGCGCCGTCGCGACGCCATCAGGCTGTCGTCGGCAGAAGCCGGCGCTCCTAAGGCAGCCTGGGGACCTTCACCGCAAACGCTCCGCGCGGTCGCAATTATGCGTCCCCGTCGAAGCGAGCCAAAGCCGCTTCGATGAGCTCGATCTCCTCGCGAAGCGTGTCATTCACGACCGACGGCTTGAAGCCAGGGACGCTGTAGGCTTGAACACCGTCCAACAGTCGTTGGCGGTGGTCCCTGAGCTCTTCCAGCGCTTGACGATTCTTCAACAATACATAGCCGGCAATAATCTGCTCGATCGCCTTCATGGGAAATCCACGGTTCAAAAATAACGTGCTGCAATCCCTTGATTAAAACGGCCAAACCGCTTTGCTGGCAAGTCCCATGACGCAGCGATCGGCACCCGGCTTTCCCTGCGCCCTCTTCGAGAAATTTGACTCACCGATCGTGAACACACTCCGTGTCGTCCCTGCGAAAACAGGGCCCCATAACCACAGATCGGTGTTGTTGCGCCACGCTCGAACGACGAGTCCCGTTCACAACACGGGCCGCTGAGTATGGGTCCCTGCTTTCGCAGGGACGACACCGAGTTTGCGGCAATGATGGCGAAGAACGCCGCGCCAGTTTAAGCCGCCGTCGGCTCGCTCGACAGCGCGGCGAACACCGTCTCCGGTGAATGGGCGATCACCGCGAGCAGCGCGCGGGCCGGTCCTCGCGGGGCGCGCTTGCCCTGCTCCCAGTTGCGGATGGTCTCAACCGGCACGCCGAGCTTGGCGGCGAATTCGAGCTGGGTGAGCTGGGCGCGGCGGCGCAGATCGCGCACGGCCGGTTGCGAGGTCGAAGGCTGCATCGCCGCCTCGGCCGGGTGCGGCACGAGCGGGATTTCCTGCCCGTCGCGCAATTCGACGATCCGTCCGTCCGCCTTGAGCCGCAACCGCTGCATGATGGCCCCCGTGATGGCCCCCTTGGAGATAGGAGCATCATCCGCCAACCCCGTTAAGGCGCGATTAACGATAAGCCCGCCCGCGCGTGCTGGCTCATTTCAGCCCGAACCACAGCGTGGCGATGCCGAGGAATGAGAAGAAGCCGACCACGTCGGTAACGGTCGTGACGAAGGTGCCGGAGGCGACCGCGGGATCGGCGCGCACCCGTTCCAGCACCATCGGGATCAGGATGCCGCCGAGTGCGCCGGCGACCAGGTTGCAGATGATGGCAAGCCCGATCACGATGCCGAGGCCGGGGATCTTGAACCAGGCCACCGCGGCAACGCCCGTGATGACGGCAAAGGCGACACCGTTGACCAGCCCGACCATGGTCTCGCGCAGCACCACGCGCATCGCGTTGAACGCACCGAGCTCGCGGGTGGCGAGCGCGCGCACCGCGACCGTCATGGTCTGGGTCGCGGCATTGCCGCCCTGGCTCGCTACGATCGGCGCCAGCACTGCGAGCGCCACCATCTTCTCGAGCTGACCTTCGAACAGGCCGAGCACCGAGGAGGCCAGGAACGCGGTGGCGAGATTGACCAGGAGCCAGTTGAAGCGGCCGCGCGCGATGGTCCAGACCGTGTCGGACAGCTCTTCGGGATGGGTGACGCCGCCGAGCGCCTTGAGGTCCTCGTCGGCCTCCTCCTCGATCACGTCGACGACGTCGTCGATGGTGATCACGCCGACCAGCCGCTCGGTAGTGTCGACCACGGGCGCTGCGACCAGATTGTACTTGCCGAACATCCGCGCGACCTCTTCCTGGTCCTCCAGCGCGGAGACCCGGCGACGGTCCTCGTCGATCAGGTCCTTGACCGGAACCGGGCGGCGCGTGCGCAGCAGCGCGTCGAGCGGCACCGCGCCGAGCAGGTGCCTCTCGGCGTCGACCACATAGATCTCGTAGAAGCGGTCCGGCAGGTCGGGCGTGTCGCGCATGTAGTCGATCGCCTGCCCGACATTCCAGTCCGGCGGCACCGCGATGAATTCGGTCTGCATCCGCCGGCCGGCGGAATTCTCCGGATACAGCAGGCTGCGTTCGATGTCCTCGCGTTCGGCTGCCGGCAGCTTCTCCAGGATCTCTTCCTGGTCCTCCTCATCGAGGCTTTCCAGCAGCTCGACGGCGTCGTCGGATTCGAGCTCGCGGACGCCTTCTGCAACGGTCTCCGGTTCGAGCTCCTCGAGGATCTCCTCGCGGACCGTCTCGTCGACCTCGTTGAGCGCCGAGAAGTCGAAGTCCGTGCCGGTGATCTCGACCAGCGTGACGCGGTCGTCCGGCTCCAGCGCCGCGATCAGGTCGCCGAGATCGGCCTCATGCAGTTCCGCCACCACCTCGCACAACAGGGGCCGGTCCGCGGCATGGATGGCCCGGGTGATGCCAGCGACGAATTCGGGGCGGAGCTGGCCCTCTTCGTCCCGCATCGGCATCTGAGCCAGCGGGTCGGCCTCGGCGGGTTCGGCAACGTCGATATTCTCGGCCATGCCGTGTTTCGCCGGTTTGACAGGAGGAGAAAAACTGGTTGGATGAGTGCGGAACGGATTACCTAATCGGTGGGGCCCAGTGCAATGAGAAAGATGTCGAGCGCACCGCGACCGATCCTGAACATTGTCGCGGCGCTGATCGCGCTCGCACCTGTAGCGCTAATCGGCTCGGCGCAGGCCGCCGAATGCCCGCGCAAGGACGCGCTCGGCACCTCGCGTGTGCTCGAGGTCGACCCTGCGACCTATCCGCGCGTCGGGCTGAAGAGCTTTCCGCAGACCCTGCCGCTACGGGATGGCGAGGTCGTGCTGACCTTCGACGACGGGCCGACACCTGGCATCACCGACAAGGTGCTGACGGCGCTGGCGACCGAATGCGTGCAGGCCACCTTCTTCATGGTCGGCCGCAATGCGGCCGATCATCCCGATATGGTCCGCAAGATCGCGCGCCTCGGCCACAGTATCGGCTATCACAGCTGGGACCACCCGCATCTCAACAAGATGCCGGCGGATCACGCCGAGGCGAACATCAACCGAGGAATCGAAGCGGTCCAGACGGCCCTGCGCGGCACCGCAAGCACGGTCCCGAGCACGCCGTTCTTCCGGTTCCCGTATTTCGAGTCGACGCCCGCCCTGCTGGGCCACCTGGAAAAGCGCGGTATCGCGGTGTTCGGAGCCGATTTCTGGGCCAGCGACTGGAACAAGATGACCCCCGAGGAGGAACTCAAGCTGCTCACCGGGCGGCTCGAGGGCCATCGCAAGGGAATTATCCTGCTGCATGATCCGCAAATGCGGACGGCCGAGATGCTGCCCGCCTTCTTACGGTACCTGCAGGAGCATAATTATCACATCGTCCACATCGTCCCGGCGGCGATGAAGACCGTGTCTGACCGGACACATTGAACCCGGGACCCAAGGTGGATTACAGACCGTTAAGGCGGCATTCATGGGGCCGCACCTAAGGATTCGTCAGTGCGTTTGGATTGCGGCCGAGATTCGATGATTGCAAACGTCCTGGTGATGATCTGGAAGCGGTCGCGGACCGCGATCGGCGCGGCGCTGCTGGGCTGCTGCTTCATGGCGCCGCAGGCCGGCCTCGCCGCGGACTGCCCGGGTAACCCCAACGCCCTCGGCACCTCGCGGACCCTCGTCGTCGATCCCACGGCGCATCCGCGGATCGGCACCATGCAGTATCCGGAGACGCTGCCGCTCGCCGATCACGAGGTGGTGCTGACCTTCGACGACGGACCGCTGCCGAAATACAGCAACCAGGTGCTGGCCATTCTCGCCAGCCAGTGCGTCAAGGCGACCTTCTTCACCATCGGCTCCCAGGCCAGGTTCAATCCGGAGGGCGTGCGCAAGCTGATCGCCGCCGGGCATACCGTCGGCACGCACAGCCAGAACCATCCACTGACGATGAACAAGATGCCGCTCGAGCGGGTGCGGCAGGAAGTCGACGACGGCATCGCCTCGACGCTCGCGGCGCTCAACGGCGACAGGAGCAAGCTGGCGCCGTTCTTCCGGATCCCCGGCCTGATGCGCGCCGAGATCCCCGAAGCCTATCTGGCGTCACAGGGCATCCAGGTCTGGAGCGCCGACTTCCCGGCCGACGACTGGCGCCACATCTCGCCGCAGCGGGTCTACGATCTTGCGATCCAGCGGATCGAGGCCAAGCACAAGGGCATCCTGCTGCTGCACGACATCCAGCCGCGCACCGTCGCGGCGCTGCCGCGCATCCTCAACACGCTCAAGGAGCGCGGCTACCGCATCGTCCATGTCGTGCCCGCCACGGCGGACCGCCCGCCGACGCCGACCGAGCCGCAGCAATGGTTCATGCGTCCGCCGACCGAGAATGTCGCGATCACCCGCTGGCCAAAAATTCCGAACTTCGTGTTCACCGCGACGCGGACACTGCCGGCCCCGGTGTTTGCCGACATGGATTGGCGCGATGCCGACATCCTCGATCACGCGCAGCGCGCGCGCGTCGGCGCATCCGTCCGCACACCGTGGCCGCAGCCGCAGCTCACCCAGCTCGCGTCGGTCTCGACATTGCCGGTCCCGGCGGCTGATGTGTTTCGCGTTCCCGAAGCGCTGGACCTGACCCTGCTCGCGGCCCGCTCCGCTGCCAACCGCCGCCTCGCCCAGCGCGCGACAGCTGTCCCCGGCGTCGGCGCGCCGCGCGCGCAGGCGATCTCGGCGCGCCAGGCCAGGCATCCGAAGCAGGCCGCGCATCAAATCCCCGCTACGGCGCATGGCCGGCTTCACGGCGCGCCCCTGCGTGTCGTGCCGCCGGCCGCGAGCAATGCGTCGCTCCACGTCGCCAAGCGCACCCCGCGCGCCGAGGCCTCGGCGGCCGGCAAGCGGGTGCCCGACTAGCGCGCGATCTAGAGTATGATCCGGAAAAGTGCGAAGCGGTTTTCCGAAAAGATCATGCTCAAATAACAAGCTAAGGCGCGATGACGATTCGACCCAATCTCATCGCGCTTTAGCTGGCCACGATCTTGGCGACGCAGAGCAGGATCACCAGCGCCAGGAAGAAGATGTCGATATAGGATTTGATCTCGCCGGCATGCCTGAGCTCGGTGACATCGGCGACGATCTGCTTGCGCGAGGCCACGGCATTGGGCCCCTCGCCGGCCGCAGCCGCGAGCCGCCGCGTCTCGCCCTCGAGGCGCTCGATTCGCTGGAAGAAATAGAACGAGCGCAGGCCCGACAAGGCATGCATCGTCGCATAGACCAGGACCAGAATCGCGACCGTCGCGCGCTGCTCGTATTTCTCCAGCAGGTTCAGCGTGAAATAGACCAGCCCCAGGAACACGAAGTTGGAAAGGACACGGTAGGCGTAGCTGGCAAAGATCATCAGGGGCTCCGGGTGAGGCAGGCTTGCGGCCGCGCGATCGGGGAAGCGGCCGGGCTCCGGTCGGCAGCACCAAACCGGCAAGGCCATGCATCCGCGAATCTACCTGACTGCTGTTACAGGACCGCATCGATGGATGCCCTTCACCTCACCCATCGGCACTGCCCTGGGACGTGCCCGGAACGGCACGGCCAGCAAGCGGCCGCGCTCCGAAAAATCCAGCGATTTCAAGGATTAGCTGAGGTGTGGTGCGCTCGGAGGGACTCGAACCCCCACGGTGTTACCCACTGCCACCTCAAGGCAGCGCGTCTACCAATTCCGCCACGAGCGCTAGGATGCCGGATGGAACCCTAAGGCGCCGCCGCATCGACGGGGCCATGTAACAAATCATGCATGCAGGGACAAGGCGATTAATGCGCGAATTAACTGCGAACGCCGGGAGATTTTGGCAGCATTTGCTTGACCTCGACCGCAATCCGGTTGCGGTCGACCAAGACGACGCCGCTGGCCACCGGCAGATTGTTGGCGAGGATCTTGACCTCGTCGGCCTCGGTGGCATCCAGTTCGATGATGGCGCCGCGGGACAGCCGCATGACCTGGTGAATCGGCATGGTGGTGGTGCCGAGAACCACCATGAGATCTACGCTGACTTTATCGAGGGTGGGCACTTCTGAACCGCCGAACGGGAACTAAATTGTGGGTTCACCTGACCACGTTAGGGTTAGCTAATGGTTAACGACCGCCAAAGCCTCGATTTGACGTTTGCGCGCCCTTCGGGCGGCGAAGCGGTCGAGTGGCGGATTTCCGACCAGCCGGTGCCCTACCCCGATTCTCTCGCCGCAATGGACGCAAGGGTCGCGGCAATCGCCGAGCGCGCGGCGCCTGAACTGGTCTGGCTGCTCGAGCATCCGCCGCTCTACACCTCCGGCACCAGCGGCAAGGCCGACGACCTGCTCGACCCACGCTTCCCGACCTTCCAGAGCGGCCGCGGCGGCCAGGTGACCTATCACGGCCCGGGCCAGCGCGTGGCCTATGTGATGCTCGACCTCAAGCGGCGCCGGCCGGACGTGCGCGCCTACGTGGCTTCGCTGGAGGAATGGATCATCCGCACGCTGGCCGCCTTCAACGTCCGCGGCGAGCGCCGCGAGGACCGCGTCGGGGTCTGGGTGAAACGCCCTGACAAGGGGCCGGGCCATGAGGACAAGATCGGCGCGATCGGCGTCAGGCTGCGCCGCTGGGTCTCGTTCCACGGCATTGCGATCAATGTCGAGCCCGACCTCTCGCATTTCCAGGCCATCGTGCCCTGCGGCGTGGTCGATCCGCGCTACGGCGTCACCTCGCTGGTCGATCTCGGGCTGCCGGTCACGATGGCCGATGTCGACATCGCGCTCCGGCAGGCATTTGCCGAGGTGTTCGGCGACACCGCGGCGCGCCTGCCGGAAGCAACAGTCTAAGGCTCACGCCGCCTTCTGCGGCGCGACCTCGAGCTTGCCGGCGATGTAGCGGCGCTCCTGGGTCAGCCCGCCGAAACCGTAGGCATCGCCCTTCACCTCGTCGACATGGGCGTAGCTCTCGGTGTGGAGCGGCCCGAGCAGCTCGCCCATCCGCTTGAACAGCGCGGCAAGATAGGCCGCCTTCTCGTCCTTCGTGTTGGTGCCTTCGCTGACATGGACGTCGAGCCAGTAGCTCGCGAGCCCCTGCTCGGCGAGCGACTTGCCGCCGGCGAACCAGTCGGCAGCATCGGCAGACTTCACGATGATTGCGGTGACCTTGGGGTCCTTGTGCAGGATCCCTGCGGTCAACTCTGACACGGCGGCGGCGATGTCGGACTTCAGCGACGGCCTCTCGCGGGAGGTCGCATAGGTGACGGTGATGAGGGGCATGATCAGTCTCCTTGAAACTCGGTTGGCGCGGTCAATCGCGCCCCCTCTAGCTAGACCTTTGCGCATCATCTTGGTATCTTATCCATGTGGATAGCAATGATAACGATCCTTGATCATGACGACGACGCTCGATATCGACACCGTGCAGGCTTTCCTCCTCGTCGCCGAGCTGCAGGGCTTCACCCGTGCAGCCGAAGCGCTCGGCACCACGCAGGCGGCGATCAGCATGAAACTGCAACGACTCGAAATCGTGCTCGGCAAGCGGCTGGTCGAGCGCTCGCCGCGCGCGGTGCGGCTGACCGCCGACGGCGCAGCGTTCCTGCACCACGCCCGCGCGCTGATCGAGGTGCATGACCGTGCGTTGTCGGGCGAGAGGCCGGCGCGGCAACAGCTCACGCTCGGGATCAGCGATCACGCTGCGGGTCCGGAGCTGGTGCCGCTGCTGGAGCGGCTGCACGCGATGGCCTCGCAGCTTGCGCTCGCCGTGACCATCGGCTTCTCGCGCGAGATGCTCGATGCCTACGATGCAGGCGAGCTCGACGCTGTAATCGTGCGCCAGGAAGGCAGCCGGCGCGGCGGCGAGAAGCTGACTGAAGACGAATTCGGCTGGTTCGCCGCCAGGCGCTTCGTCTGGCCGCGCGGCGATGCGCTGCCGCTCGCGACGCTGGCACCGCCCTGCGGGGTGCGCGCGTCAGCCGTGCGATCGCTCGACAAGGCCGGCATCGCGTGGACCGAAAGCTTCGTCGGCGGCGGCGTCACCGCAGTAGCGGCTGCCGCGCTCGCTGGCCTTGCCGTCGCTCCGCTCGTCCGCCGCATCGCGCCGCCGGGCTTGATCGACATCGGACCTACACACAAGCTGCCGCGGCTCGGCGCGTCAAAGGTGATGCTGCATTCCAAGGTCAGCGATCCCGCGAAGCTCGCGGCGTTGCGGGCGCTGGCTGCGACGTTCCGGAGCGTGGCGTCTGCAACGTAGCGCGGCAGGCTCTGTGGCATCACAAGGAATGCTCGGCGGCTTCCAGCTCCCGCACGACAAACCAGTAGGTCAGGCCCGCGACAAATCCGGCTACGGCGAACAGCCAGACAAGTCCGGATGTCCAGACGGCCGGAGACCGCAGCAGCACCGTGATGCTCAACGCACCGATCGCAGCGCCCGCGCTGGCGAAGAACCCGGCGGATCGGATTTCGAACTCCTCGCTTAGCCAGATCGCGATCGCTGCGGGAATCGCGGTCAGCAGACATGTCGTGACAAAGACCAGGGATGAGGGAAGCAGAAGCACGACGACGCCCCCCAGCAGCCTCATGATGTCGCCGCCGGATGCGACCATCAGGAGCGTCTGGGCAACGCCAGAGAGAACCGCTGTTGCGGCTCCGCATCCGGCGAGCCAACCTCCAAATGCACGGCAACCGTCATCAGACATCTCGCCCTCCTCTACAAGATCGCCTCGAACGCGCTGCGCAAAGTCTCGTGCCGAAACACAAAACCGTTGCTCAGCGCCTTGTTCGGCAGCACGCGCTGGCCGCCGAGCAACAGCTCGTTCGCGAAGTCACCGCCGACGGTACGCAATAGCGAGGCCGGCACACGGAAGATCGCGGGCCGATGCAGGCGCCGCCCCAGCTCCTCGGTGAATTTCGTGTTGGTCACAGGGATCGGCGCGGTCGCGTTGATCGGACCGGACAGCTCAGGCTTGGCGACCACATGCGCGATCAGGCGCACCAGATCGTCACGCTCGATCCACGACATCCACTGCTTGCCCGAGCCGAGCGGACCGCCGAGACCGAACTCGAACGGCGTCAGCATCCGCGTGATGAAGCCGCCGTCGGTGCCGACCACGAGACCGATCCGCAAATACGCCACGCGCACGCCGTGATCGGCGGCCGCCTTCGCCGCATTCTCCCAGGCCTCGCACAGTTCGTGACTGAAGCAGGCATGGGATTTCGCCGACTCGGTCAGCACCTGGTCCTGCCAGAGACCGTACCAGCCGATCGCGGAGCCGCTCACCAGTACCGACGGCTTGCGTTCGAGCCGTGCGATCAGCCTGACGACCTCGGCCGTCATGTCGATACGCGAGGCGATGATCTTGCGGCGCTTGACTTCCGTCCAAAGACCGTTGCCGATCGGCTCGCCCGCGAGATTGACGATGGCGTCTATCCCTGTGCCGGGAGACAGCTGGTCGAGGCTCGTGATCAGCGTCACCGGCGGCGGCAGCGTCTCGGTCTTCGCCGGATTGCGAATCAGCGCAATCACCTGATGGCCCGATGCGGTGAGGCTTGCGACCAGGCGGCTGCCGATGAAACCGGTCGCCCCGGTGACCAGCACGGTCTGCCGCGCCGGCAATTTCTCGACCAAGCTGGCGGCCGGCACGCTGGACATCCGTCCCAACCGCCTGGCGGCGGCGAAGTCGCGCACACCAAACAGCGCGGCGCCGAAGGCCGCAGCCGTTGCGAACAGGCTGAGCAGACCCGCATAGGCCGGCACGACAGCCGTCGGCAGCATCGCCCAGCCGATCAGCACCGGTACCAGCAGCACAAGGATGGCGCCGTAATTGATCGCGAGCAGCGTATGGTTGATCCGCTCGCTCGGCGGCAGCTTTCGGCTCAGATCCTCCTCGACGAAATCCATCAAGGTGATGACGACCTCGACGACCAGCACGGCCATGACGGCGATCGCGAGAATGCCGTGCACCTCGAGCCAGCCGAGCACCAGGAACAGCAGCGCATAAAGCATGTTCCGTACGCTGTGCAGCTGAAGCTCATCGCGCTGCGAGGGACGCCAGGCGAGTCGCTCGGTGAACTCGTGGTGATAGAAGGTGTCGAAGGCGCCCATCGCGATCTGGATGGCGACGAGGGTCCAAAGCAGCGGCGTCATGACGAAGCCTCCCTGAACACGGCGGACTGACGGATCAGCCGGCCAAAACGCGGGTGGATGATCTGGAGCGTGAAGCGGAAGTCGCCGCAGCCGAGATCGGAGTGGGTCACGGTGAGGTCACCGGGGGTGAGCCATTCGGGCAATTGCATCCGAAACGGCCCGAGCCGCAGCGAATAGCCGACGCTGTGAAACACCAGCGCTTCGTGCTCGACCGCGATCTGCAGCGCCATGCTGACGCCGAAGCCGACATACTCCTCGAGCCCGGTCGGCCCGGCAAAACGCTTGGCGGAATGAATCACCTGCGGGAAGCCGTTACGGCGCGCACAGATCCGGGTCCAGATCTGGCCACCGCTGGCGGCGTCCTCGGTGACGGTGACGATCATCGGCACGCCGGTCTCCGTGCCCGTCGGAAGCGGCCCGCCGATCAGCCGTGCGACCTGCGCCAGCCACCAGCCGGCGCGGCTGCTCGAGGCTTCCTCGACCTCGCCGACATAGACGACGGTGTTGCCGTCCTCGAACCGCTTCGAGAAACGCCGCCAGATCGCGACCGGCAGGCGGCCCCAATCCTCGTCCGACAGCAACGCGCGGAAGCGATGGTCGTCGAGCAGTTTCGTATCGGGAGCCGGCGCTGTCTTTAAGGTGGATATCCTTGCTGACGCCATCGCACACTCCCGTTACGCCGCGGCCCCTATTTGGCTCTGCCTGTCGGCAGGAAACTAACGATCTTCTCGCCGAGCTTGACCAATGCGACGAGGCGCGGCCGCGGCACGTTCAGCATCTGCGTGTACCAGCGGTCGACCAGCTCGGTGAATGTCAGCATCTCCTTCAGCCGCTTGCTGGCGAGCGGGCTGATGGCGGGATCGTCGGCCGCGTCGGAGACGCAGGCGCGCAGCGCCGCCAGCGCGGGATCGATCTCGCGCTCCTTGCGCCCGGCCGCGATCTTGGCGGCGACTTCCCAGATGTCGGTCTCGGCCTCGAAATGGTCGCGACGGTCGCCGAGGATCGGCACCCGCCGGATCAACCCCCAGGACAACAGCTCCTTGATCGAATTGGAGACGTTGGAGCGCGCCATGCCGAGGGTGTCCGCGATGTCCTCCGCGGTCATCGGCGCCTCGGCGAGGTAGAGCAGCCCGTGGATCTGGCTGACCGATCGATTGACGCCCCATTCGTCGCCCATGTCGCCCCAATGCAGGATGAAGCGCTCGACGACGGCGGGAAGTTTCTTCCTGGCGGTTATTTCTGTCATAACAGAAATATCAGGCAATACGGAGCGGAAGTCAAGGGCGACGGCAAGGTCCCGCTCCATAGGGGCTGCGGCATCATTCGCGGCGTTGGCGCGGGCAGATCGCTGGTCCATACTTCGCAGGCGGCTTCTGCCCGTGACAGCCCTGACCGGCTCTCCCTTTTTGCAAAGGAATGCATGATGACGGCCCCCCTTTCCGACAAGGTATTCGCGGGATCCGTCCCGCAGCTCTACGACCGGCTCATGGTGCCGATGATCTTCGCGCCGTATGCGCGCGACCTCGCGCAACGCATCAAGGGCCATCGGCCGCGTGACCTGCTGGAGATTGCGGCCGGCACCGGCGCCGTCACGACCGTCCTGGCGATGGAATTGCCCGATACAAGGATCACCGCGACCGACCTCAACGAACCGATGCTGGCGCAGGCGAAGACGCACCTGGCGGGCAACGCGAACATCAGCTGGCAGCAGGCTGACGCGCTGTCACTGCCGTTTGCCGATGCGAGCTTCGACATCGTCGCCTGCCAGTTCGGCGCGATGTTCTTCCCTGACCGCGTCAAGGGTTATGCCGAGGCGCGGCGGGTGATCAGGCCCGGCGGACGGTTCTTCTTCAACGTCTGGGACAAGATCGAGGAGAACGATTTCGCCGACGTCATGCAGCAGACGATGCACCAGGTGTTTCCGCGCAATCCGCCGCAATTCATGGCGCGGACGCCGCACGGCTATCACGATCCCGCGTGCATTCGCGCCGACCTGACCGCCGCGGGCTTTCGCGACATTGCGATCGAGCTGGTCACCCATCGCAGTCCCGCGGGCTCGGCACAGGATGCCGCCATCGCCTACTGCCAGGGCACGCCGACGCGCGGTGAGATCGAGGCGCAGGGTCAACCGGACCTCGAGGCTGCGACGCAGCGCGTGGCAGAGGCGTTGGCACGCCGCTTCGGCAACGGTCCCATCGAGGGAAAGATTCAGGCGCTGGTGATCTCGGCGGCTTAAAGCGTCGGCAGGAACGCGAACCGCTCGCCTGCCCCACGTAGGTTCAAGAGATCGGACGTGCCGGCATCTACCTGCACGCTGTCGACGCGCGCCGAGAATGGCCCACGCCGGCAGGCCGCGATCATGTCGGCGACCACGTCGTCCGGACCGGCGAACACCGCCTCGACGCTGCCATCGCGGCGGTTGCGGACCCAGCCTTCGAGGCCGCGCGAGTTTGCCTGCTCGTCGACCCAGGCACGGTAGCCGACGCCCTGCACGCGGCCGCTGATGGTGACATGGCGGATCACGCCGCTCATGTCTTCAGGCCAAGGAACTTGCCGCCGCGCGCCCTGGTCTCCGCCTCGCGCATCACGCGGCCGGTCAGTTCGGACGAGGCAATGCCCTGGAGGTTCTTCGGCGGGGTTCCTTCGCGCAGCGCCTTCAGCGTCTCGTAGACGGCCTGGGTCGCGGCCGCGAACGGCGCGTGGCCCTGAAGCGCGATCCTGACGCGCTGGCTAGCCAGATAGTCCAGCGCGGTCATCTCCTCCGGTGCGCCGCCGAGCACGATCGGCAGCGTCGTCGCCGCCGAGAGCGCCTCAAGTTCGCCGCGCGACTTGATGCCGGTGAAGAACAGTCCATCGACACCGACTGCCTCATAGGCTTTGGCTCGAGCGATCGCGTCGTCGAGACCGGTGATCGAGACGGCGCCGGTCCGGCCCAGGATGACGAGCGACGGATCGCTGCGGCCGTCAAGCGCGGCCTTCATCTTGCCGACGCCCTCCTCGAGCGAGATCAGCTGCGCCTTGGCCTGGCCGAACGCCTGCGGCAGCAGCGTATCCTCGATGGTCAGGCCGGCCGCACCAGCGGCTTCCACTTCCTGGACGGTGCGACGGACATTGAGCGCGTTGCCGTAACCATGGTCGGCATCGACCAGCACCGGCAGGGGCGACGCCCGCGACATACGGCGTACCTGCTCGGCGAATTCGGTCAGCGTGATCAGCGCAATGTCGGGATCGCCGAGCACGGCGAGCGAGGCCACCGAGCCACCGAACATGCCGAGCTCGAAACCGAGATCTTCCGCGATCCGGATCGAGGTCGCGTCATAGACCGAGCCCGGGCGAATGCAGGTTGATCCTCTCAGAACCGATCGCAGTGCTTCGCGGCGTTTGCGGAAGGCCATGGGCATACCCTTCACTCACGTCATTCCGGGGCTCGCGAAGCGAGAACCCGGAATCTCGAGATTCCGGGTTCGATGCTTTGCATCGCCCCGGAATGACAATTTCAGACGAACTCCAGGATCAGCGCATCGACCGCGAGCGTGGCGCCGGCGGCGGCGTGGACCTTCTTCACCGTGCCGTCGCGTTCGGCGCGCAGCACGTTCTGCATCTTCATCGCCTCGACCACGGCCAAGGTCTCGCCGGCCTTGACCTCCTGCCCTTCGGTCACCGCGATCGACACCACGAGCCCTGGCATCGGGCACAGCAACTTCTTGCCGGTGTCGGCGGCCGAGACCACCGGCATCAGCCGCGCCGAGGTCGCCTCGGTCTCGGTAAAGACGTAGACCGGCACCTCAAAGCCCTGATGCGCGAGGCGGAAGCCGTTGTTGATCGCCCGCACCTGCACGGCGACGAAATTGCCGTCGATGGTGCCCTGCCAGACCGGATCGCCCGGCACCCAGCTCGATACGAGGTTATGAGGGTTACCCGGCAGCCCGTCGGCGCCGATGAAGCGCACCGCGATCGCGTCGTCCTCGCGCGCGACATCGAGCGCGATCTCGGCATGATCGAGCCACACCGCGCGGCGGCGCTCGCGCAGCACGACGCGGCCGCCCATCTGGCCGGAGATCTGCCGCTTGCGTTCGCCCAGCACGTGATCGATGGCGGCGCCGACGGCCGCGAGCCGCCGTGCGATCTCGCCCTCGGGCGCGCGCGCCGAAAATCCCTTCGGGAATTCCTCCGCGATGAAGCCGGTCGAGAGCCGGCCCTCGCGCCAGCGCGGATGGTTCATCAACGCTGACAGGAACGGAATGTTGTGCCTGATGCCGTCGACATAGAAGGCGTCGAGCGCGGTCGCCTGCGCCTCGATCGCGGCGGCGCGCGACGGGGCGTGGGTGACGAGCTTGGCGATCATCGGATCGTAGTGGATCGAGATCTCGCCGCCCTCCTGCACGCCGGTGTCGTTGCGGATCGTGATGCCGTCATGGCTGGCCTCGGCCGGCGGACGGTATTTCACCAGGCGGCCGATCGAGGGCAGGAAGTTGCGGAACGGATCCTCGGCATAGACGCGGGACTCGACCGCCCAGCCGGTCAGCGTGACGTCCTTCTGCGCGATCGCAAGCTTCTCGCCGGCCGCGACGCGGATCATCTGCTCGACGAGGTCGATGCCGGTGATCAGTTCGGTGACGGGATGCTCGACCTGCAGACGGGTGTTCATCTCCAGGAAGTAGAAGCTCTTGTCCTGGCCGGCGACGAATTCGACGGTGCCGGCCGAATCGTAGTTGACCGCCTTGGCCAGCGCGACGGCCTGCTCGCCCATCTTGCGGCGGGTCTGCTCGTCGAGCAGCGGCGACGGCGCTTCCTCGATGACCTTCTGGTTGCGGCGCTGGATCGAGCACTCGCGCTCGCCGAGATAGATCACGTTGCCGTGCTTGTCGCCCAGCACCTGGATCTCGATGTGCCGGGGATCGACGATGAACTTCTCGATGAAGACGCGGTCGTCGCCGAACGACGACTTCGCCTCGGCCTTGGCGAGGTTGAAGCCTTCGGCGACCTCCGCCTTCGAATGCGCGATGCGCATGCCCTTGCCGCCGCCGCCGGCGGAGGCCTTGATCATCACGGGATAGCCAATCTCGTCGGCGATCTGGACGGCGTGCTTGTCGTCCTCGATGACGCCGAGATGACCGGGCACCGTCGAGACTTTCGCCTTCGCAGCGGCCTTCTTGGATTCGATCTTGTCGCCCATCGCGGCGATGGCGCCGGGGTTCGGGCCGATGAAGACGATGCCGGCGGCTTCCAGCGCGCGCGGAAACGCCTCGCGCTCGGACAGGAAGCCGTAGCCGGGATGCACGGCCTGCGCGCCGGTCTTGCGGCAGGCCTCGACGATCTTGTCGATCAGAAGATAGCTCTCGGCCGCGGCCGGCGGGCCGATCAACACGGCTTCATCCGCCATCTCGACATGCAGCGCGTCGCGGTCAGCCTCGGAGTAGACGGCGACCGTCTCAATCCCCATACGGCGCGCAGTCTTGATGACCCGGCAGGCGATCTCGCCGCGGTTGGCGATCAGGATTCGTTTGAACATGCTCTTCTTGCTTGGGCTTCTTAGGACTGGGCTTCTTAGAACTTGGGCTTTGGCAGGATTCCTCCCCGCGCAATCCGGCACGGGCCACTCCGTTGGTACAGCAAATTGACCCGGAGGCAACGGTCTAATGCAGACCCGGCCCGGCGCCTGGCCAGTTGTTGGCTAGTCCTTGACGGTAGCCCGAGGGGTACTTCAGCCCGAATAGGTCTTGAAGCGGCCGCGCGAGTGGGCCTTCGCGACCGCTTTCATCAGCTCGCTGACCTCATTCTCCAGGAATTCATTGGCGACGATCAGCGCCCGAATGGTCGCACGCATGTTGCCGCCGCAGGCGGAGATGGCCTGATCGACAGCCGCTTCCAGCCCGTCATCGTCATCAGATTCGAGCCGTGCAGACATCATGGGGCATCCGGGATTCAGTTGGCACATGATGTTCCTATTTTGTTCTCATCAAGTCAATCGGATCTTTGATCGGAAGCTGTCTCCTGAGACGCCTTCCTCTTCCATCGCCAGCGCGCGACGCATTGCAGGGTCCAGATGTCGGTGACGACATCGGCGATGATGGTGATGATGAACTCGGCCATACCAGCATCCCTTCGGTGGCAATGTCCGGCCGTTCTACGCCGCGGAATGCCGATCGGGATGTGACGGCGCGCACGCATCATCTCGCGAACAGGACTTGGTTGGATCGTACCTGCCTGTGCTAGAAGTTCAGCTGCCCGCCAAATATCTGAAGTGAAAAAATGCGGTTTCGCAATCCGGTCATCACGACGCTTCTCCTGACATGCCTGTCCGCGAGCCCCGTCCTCTCTGCGACGGCTGCCCTGTCTGCGACCGCTGGCCCGGCGGCCGCGGCGATCGTCAAGGACGCCGGCACCGTTCAGCTCGGCAACACGGTTTACCGGCTCGACGGCATCGATGCCCCGGCGGCCGACCAGCTCTGCATCGACGAGCACGCCGACGTCTGGACCTGCGGGATCGAAGCACGCGACCAGCTGACCAAGTTGATCGGCGGCAAGCCAATTCACTGCGACGATATCGGCGTCGATCCGACCTTCAAGAAGCGCCGCCTCGGCGTCTGCAAGATCGAGGGCGATCCGACCAGTCTCAGCCAGGTGCTGGTACAGAAGGGCTACGCCCTCAACGTCGAGACGTCGGCCACTGGCCGATTCAAGCCGGACCAAGCCACCGCCAAGGATAGTCGTGCCGGACTGTGGAAGGGCTGCTTCGTGGCGCCGCGCGATTTTCGTCTCGGCAAGAAGGACGGCGCCCTGCTCGGCAACGCCTGCCCCGCCGATCGCGACACGCAGATCCGCAATGCGCTCTTCCCGGACGACCTGCCGATGCCGGCAAGCTGCAACATCAAGGGTAAATACGCCGTGCGCGCCCGCGTCACCGGCAATGTCGGCATCTATCACCTGCAGGCGTGCCGCAGCTACCCGGGCCTCGGCAATCCGGATCGCTGGTTCTGCTCCGAGGAGGATGCGCAGGCCGCCGGGTTCCGCAGGGCCTATAATTGCCGCACGCCCAAAGCAAGTGAAGGGCAAGTTAGGAGCAAGTGAAGAGCAAGTGATCGTGCTAAATCACGCTGGCAAAGCCGCCCGCTCCTGTGTGAAACTACACCCAGAGGCTGCCGGCGCGAATGACCCCACCCGATCCCTCTGATGTGCTTCCCGAAGCTGCGGCAGCCGAACGGCTGCGGCAGCACCTTGAAGAGATCGCGCGCGAACGCGACCGCGCCCATCGCGAGCTGCAGGAGCGCGAGGCCGAGCTGGCGCGGATCCAGCGCATCGCCCGGGTCGGCGGGCTCGAGATCGATTTCCGCGACGGCGTGCGCAACCGCCGCTCTCCCGAATATCTGCTGGTGCATGGCCTGCCGCCCGAGGAGGTCAACGAGACCTATGAGAACTGGATTGCGCGCATCCATCCAGACGATCGCGAGCGAATCATCAAGCACCTGTTCGGCGTGCTCAAGGCCGGCGGCGAGGATTACACCGCCGAGTACCGCATCATCCGCCCGAACGACGGCGAGAGCCGCTGGATTCGCGTTGTCGCCAAGATCGACCGTGACCGCAGCGGCCGCGCGCTGCGGCTGGTCGGCGCCGATCTCGACGTTACCGATCAGATGCTGGCGCAGGAGACCCTGCGCGAGAGCGAGGAACGCTTCCGCCTGATCGCCGACAGCGCGCCGGTGCCGATCTGGGTGACCAAGCTCGACCGCACCCGCTCCTTCGCCAACCAGGCCTATCTGGATTTCCTCGGCCTGCCGTTCGAGGAAGCGGTCGTGTTCGACTGGCGCAAGGCCCTGCATCCAGATGATCTGCCGAACATTCTGCAGGAGCAGATCACCGGCGAGTTGTCGCTCAAGCCGTTCGTGCTCGAGGCACGCTATCGCAATGCCGCAGGCGACTGGCGCTGGCTGCGCTCGGAATCGCAACCGCGCTGGGACCCGAACGGCAAGCACATCGGCTTCATCGGCGTCGCCCATGACATCACGGCGGCCAAGGAAGCCGAGATCGAGCTGCGCAAGCTCAACGAGTCGCTGGAACGGCGTATCCTGGAGCGCACCGCACAGCTGGAATCCCGCGAGGCACAGACGCGCGCGATCCTCGAGACCAGCCATCAATACCAGATGCTGCTCAACCGCGATGGCGGCCTGCTCTACACCAACCAGACCGCGCTGGCCGGCATCCGCGCCGAGGCTGCGGATGTCGTCGGCAAGCCGTTCTGGGATACGCCGTGGTTCACTGCAACCGACGGCATGCCGCGCGTGATCCAGAATGCGTTCGCGACCGTGATGCGCGGCGAAGAGGTCAAGATCGAGCTGCAATTGCAGCTGCCGATCGGCGAGCGCTATTTCGATTTCGCGATGCGGCCGCTGCAGGACCAGCACGGCACGATCGTCGGCGCGGTACCGGAGGCCGTCGACATCACCGAGCGGCGCCGCGGCGAGGAAGCGCTTCGGCAATCGCAGAAGATGGAAGCGGTCGGCCAGCTCACCGGCGGCGTCGCGCACGACTTCAACAATCTGCTCACCATCATCCGCTCGGCGACCGACTTCCTGCGCCGCCGCGAGCTGCCGGACGAACGCCGGCGCCGCTATATCGACGCGATTTCCGAGACGGTGGAGCGGGCCTCAAAGCTCACCGCGCAGCTATTGGCATTCGCGCGCAGGCAGCCGCTCAATCCGGAAGTCTTCAATGTCGGAACGCAGGTCGACAGCGTGGCGCAGCTGATCCGCCCGCTGGTCGGCGCACGGATTCACATCGAGGTCAGGATCGAGGATCCCGACTGCTATGCGATCGCCGACATCGGCCAGTTCGAGACCGCGATGATCAACCTTGCGGTCAACGGCCGCGATGCCATGAATGGCGAAGGCCAGCTGACGATCGGCGTCAGGAAGGTCAAGCACATCCCTGCCCTGCGCGCGCAGGCCTCGCGCAGCGGCGATTTCGTGACGGTCTCGATCCAGGATACCGGCACCGGCATCTCGCCGGAAAATCTCGACGCGATCTTCGAGCCGTTCTTCACGACCAAGGAGGTCGGCAAGGGAACGGGTCTCGGCCTGAGCCAGGCCTTCGGCTTCGTCAAGCAATCCGACGGCGACATCGAGGTGACCTCCACGCCCGGGCACGGCGCGACCTTCACCATCTATCTGCCGCAGGCGATGCGCCCGGCGGACGCCAAGGTCGCTGCCAGCGCGGGCACCGAGCAGGCTTCGATCGGCCGCGGCTACCGCGTCCTCGTGGTCGAGGACAACGACGATGTCGGCCAGTTCTCCACCGAGCTGCTCGAGGATCTCGGCTATTCGGTGAAGCGCGCGGCCAACGCCAATGCTGCGCTCTCGATCCTCTCGGAGAACGAATTCGCCGCCGACCTCGTGTTCTCCGACGTGATCATGCCCGGCATGAACGGCGTCGAGCTCGCCGGCGTGATCCGCGATCGCTTTCCCGGCCTGCCGGTGGTGCTGACCAGCGGCTACAGCAACGTGCTCGCCGAGAACGCGCACAGCGGCTTCGAGCTGATCCAGAAACCCTATTCGGTCGAGGCGCTGTCGCGGACGCTCCGCAAGGCGATCGCCGAACAGCGGGCGACCGCTTCCAAGCCCTGATCCTGCCGCTCTACTGGATCACGACATGCGCGACACCGAGCTGAAGGATGCCGAGCGCGCGGGCCGCCGTGGTCGAGACATCGATGATCCGCCCACGAACGAACGGCCCGCGGTCGTTGACGCGGCACCGGATCGATTTTCCCAGATAGGAGACGGTGATCATGCTGCCGAATGGCCGCTTGCGATGCGCGCAGGTCATCTCGCCACTCCTGCCGATGCCACGATAATAGGACGCAAGGCCACTCTCTGCGTTTGCCATGCACGAGGCAAACAGCAGCATAGCCGCGGACGTTGCTGCGGTTTTCATTGATCGCCTGCCGGTCGAGCCCCGCAAGGGAACGCGGTTCCATGGTTTCGGTTCCGTGTCCGACACGCCGGCAGGTCGATTTTTAGGAACTTTTCGGCGGGACGGCTGAGGCGGTCAGCCCTACCCAGCAGCGGGGTCGATCAGGGCGATGCCGAACTCAGGCCGTTTCCGGCGCCGAAGGCTGGCCGGCGCTTCCGTGACCACGACCTCGAGCGTCGGACGCACGACGCCGGCAAGCAAATGGCCGCCGCGCGTCGAGCCATCAGACAATCCGAGCACGATATGCGTGTGCAGACTGGCCTTGCCGTCGTCACCGATCGCGATGTCGCCGACCGCGCACAGCACCTCGCACTGCTCGTTGATCTCGATCTTGCGGTAGTTCTTCGACGCGAAATCGAACCAGCCGACCATCGCGCGCTCGAACGCGCCGATCGCGGTGAGTGATGCCGCCGTCAGCTTCGCATCATTGGCGAACTTCGTCAGCGCCGCGAACGCTTCCTCGCCGCTGTCGAGCACGACGACGTGAACCTGCGCGTTCGGTGCATCGGATACGAGCTTGCTTTTCATCGAGCCGCCTCGCCTGTGGGAGCTTTCACTCCAATCGGAGACGGCGCGGATTGTTCCTGACGGGCTCAAGAGCCGCTCAGGCGGCGTTCTCGACGCTATCGGCGGCGAGCAGCGTCCGGAGGTCCTGCGCAGGAACCGGCTTGCTGAACAAATAGCCCTGCATCTGCGTGCAGCCGAGCATCTGCACGGTATCGCGCTGCTGATCGGTCTCGACGCCCTCGGCGGTCGTGATCATGTTGCGGTCGGCGGCGATCGAGACCACAGCGCGGATGATCGAGGCCGAGCCGCTGTTGCGGGTCACTTCCTTGACGAAACTGCGGTCGATCTTGATCTTGTCGAACGGGAAGCGCTGCAGATATTGCAGCGACGAATAGCCGGTGCCGAAATCGTCGAGCGCGATGTGGACCCCTAGCGCGCGAAGCTGGCCGAGCGTGACCAGGGCCGCATCGTCATCGGCGATCAGCACCGCCTCGGTGATCTCGAGCTCGAGCCGGCGCGGGTCGAGCCCGCTCTCGGCGAGTGCGTTGGCGACCTTGAGCGCCAGCGTCTCCGACTTGAACTGGATCGGCGAGACGTTGACCGCAAGGCGCACATGCGCCGGCCAGGCCGCTGCCTCGATGCAGGCGGTGCGCAACACCCACTGCCCGATCTCCTCGATCAGCCCGGTCTCCTCGGCAACCGGTATGAAGTCGACCGGCGAGATCATGCCGCGCACCGGATGGCGCCAGCGCAGCAGCGCCTCGCAGCCGGTCACCTCGTCGCTGCGCAGGTCGACCAGCGGCTGGTAGTGCAGTTCGAAGCCGCCGTCGGCCAACGCGGTTCGCAGATCGGCCTCCAGCGCGCGGCGCAGATTGGCCTGCTTCTCCATCGCGGGATCGAAGAAGCGATAGGTCCTGCGGCCGGCAGCCTTGGCCGCGTACATGGCGAGATCGGCGCATTTGAGCAGGCCGAAGAGGTCCGAGCCATGGCGCGGCGCGATCGCAATACCGATGCTG
The DNA here is from genome assembly GCF_015291625.1 of Bradyrhizobium sp. CCBAU 53421. Lineage (NCBI taxonomy): Bacteria > Pseudomonadati > Pseudomonadota > Alphaproteobacteria > Hyphomicrobiales > Nitrobacteraceae > Bradyrhizobium > Bradyrhizobium sp. CCBAU 53421. Next base: position 4,505,391 of record NZ_CP030047.1, on the reverse strand, counting down.
GCGTCGCTCGACAGCCGATGACCGAGGCAGTCGAACGGCGTGCGCAGCGACTGATAGACGCGCGCCACCAGATCGCTGACATCGTCGTCCGACCTGATGTCATGCTGGACGATCGCGAACTCATCGCCGCCGAGGCGCGCGATGAAGTCGTCCGATCCGACCGACTGGCGCAGCTTCTCGGCCACGCGCCGGAGGAATTCATCGCCGATCAGATGGCCCAGCGTGTCGTTGATCCGCTTGAACTCGTCGATATCGATATAGTGGATCGCGAAGGCGTGGACCGCAGCCTCGCGCAACAATTCTTCCGCGTGACGCTGGAACAGCGTCCGGTTCGGCAGATTGGTCAGGGCATCGTAATGCGCGAGATACTCGATCCGCGCCTGCGCACGCCGTCCGTCGGTGACATCCTCGAGCGTGGTGGCCCAGCCGCCGTCAGGTGCGCGCTTGTAGACCAGGCGGATGCTGCGGCCGTCCGGCGTCATGATCACGGAATCGCGGACCTCGTCACCCCTCGGATTGGTGAACCGCGCGCAGTATTCATCGACATCGCCGACGAAGGAGCCGATCGCCTGGCGGTGCAAGATCAGGTCGCGCAGATGGCATCCGGGTTTGACGATGTCGGGCGAGAGGCCGAACATGTCGATATATTGCTGATTGCAGATCACAAGCCGCGCCGAGGCATCGAACAGCAGCAGCCCCTGCGTCATGGTGTTGATGGCGGTGTCGAGATGCTGGCTCTTCTCGGACAGCCGGCGCTGCGCCGCATCGTGCTGCCGCTGCAACTGGCGGACGATCAGGAAGACCGCGAAGCTGATGATCAGCACCGCCAACACGGCCGCGCAGAATTGCAGCTTGGTCTGGGCGCGCCAGTCCTGCAGCGCGCTCGAGGTTTTCGTGGTGGCGAGGATCAGGATTGGAAAGTGCGACAGCGATCTGACCGCACCGACGTTCTCCTCGCCTGAAGCGCCAACGAACCGACCTGACGTGTTGCCGCCAAAGCTGATGACCTTTTGGAACACTGGCAGATTGATGATGTTGCGGCCGATCACGCCGGCATCCTGCGGATAGCGTGCGATGATGGTGCCGTCGCGGTGGATCATCGAAATCACGGTATCGCCGCTCAATGCCAGCGAGGCGACGAAGTCCTCGAAATGGCTGGGCTCGACGCCGCGGCTCGCAAAGCCGATGATCTCGCCGTTGCGCCCGGTGATCTTGCGCGCAAAGATCGTGGTCCAGTTGCCGGTCACCTTGCTCATCGCGGGCTCGACGATGACAGGCGACGTCGGCCGCCCCGAGGTGAACTCCTGGAAATAGCGCCGGTCGGCAACACTGATGTCGGGCACCGGCCACATCTCGGACGAGTTGATCAGCCACCCCTTGGCGTTGAACAGATTGAGCCCGCCGACATGCGGGAGCGCGGCCAGCCGCGTGCGCAGCATCTCGTGCGCGCTGAGCAGCGACATGTTCTTTTCGAACTGATCGGCAGTCTCGACCTGCTCCGATCGCAGATAGTTCACGATGTCGTCGTGGACATGCTGGAGGTCGCTGAGCTGCTGGTCGAAATGCCGCGACAGCAGCAGCGCGGTGTTGTCGAGTTCGCGCTCGGACATCTCCAGCGCGCGCTCGCGAAACTGCAACGCGAGATAGCCTGTGCCAAGCGTGATGGCGAGCACCAGCAGCGCGGCGCTCAGGACGAGCCACTGAATGGCGCCCATCCTGGTGGCGCGCAACACACCCTTGATCGACAGCCGCCGGTGCCCCGGCTTCACGCTGTTCGTTGATACAACCGACATTTTTCCTGCCCCTGCGGGTGCCCTTCTACGGGAACACAACCCAAGGGGTCGTTAGGAAAATCAGTTATCGGACAGTTAAGGCGGTTGCGCAGGTGAACGCGATCGACGCCAAGACGCGACCGCTACGGGCGGCAACGACATCGTCTATTTCAGGCTGCATTCGATCAATGCGCCTTCGATGGTGAATTTCGAGAATGGCGAGAACGGCGTGACGGCCTTGAGCGCGGCGAAGAATTGCGAGTCGCCGGGGCTCTTCAGCAGAAACCGGATGTGGTTCGCCGACAGCGCATCCCGCGACAACCAGACGACGCCGGAGAACAGCGCCACAAGCATCTGCGCGTAATCGCCGGCATCGGCGAGGCCGAGATCGTAAGCCGGCGACACATTGACGAAACGCGCACTGAGAGCCGGCGCCGAATATCGGCTCATCAAAAGACGCCTGACCTGGCAGACCGCATGAACCCGCTCGCCGTCGGTCAGATGATACAGCCCCTGGCTATCGCCTTCCCTCGCGGTCAGCGCTTCAAATGCACCGATGCCGCCAAAGGTCGCAATATCCTCTCCGACGCCTTCAGCGTCCTTCTTCCATTGTGCCTTGATGAGACGCCAGGACCGCTCAGGATCCTTGATTGGCAGGAGCCGCATGATTAACCGGCGGTTAGCGGGAAGGCCTTGATCGGAGCGATACTATGTCGCAGGCATTAAGCCTTTGCTTACAGCGGTAGCCGGTTGCGCCGACATGGCGACCGCCCCCGGCGATGTGTAGTCCGGATGAAGCGAAGCGCAATCGGGGGAACTGTATCCGCGATGGGCGCAGCTCCCGGATTTCGCTGCGCTTCATCCGGGCTACAAGAAGTTCGACCCTGGTGTGTGCGACTGCCTCGGACTCACGAATTGCAGCAAGCCGAAGCCTCGGGCGGCGCAGCCTGGGTCTGAGGGGCGCAACCGGCGCTCCGCTTGGCGTCCTGCTTCTCGTGCGCGACGCGCGCGGTCCGCTCGCCGCTACCGTCGCCATAGACGATGCTCTCGCCGGTCGTGTGGAATGTCTCCCACGCGATCCCTGCGGGATCGTCGATCCACGACTTCTCGGACTTGGCGTAGCAACACACCGTCTGGCCCTGCTCGATCACCTCGCCGCCCGCCTTGCGCAGCCGTCCATAGACCTCGCCGAGTTCCTCGGCGCTCTCCACCTGAATGCCGAGATGATCGAGACCCGGCTCGCGGCCGCGGGTCGAGATCGCGAAGTTGACGCGCGGATCGTCGAGCATCCATTTGGCATAGTCGGATTTCACGACCGTCGGCTCGGCGCCGAACAGCGCCGAGTAGAAGCCGACCGATTGCGGGATGTCCTTGACAGCGACGTGAACATGCATGCGCTTCATGAGGCGGTCCTTTCGGGCGGCGACGCTGGATGGATATTCCATCCCAAGCATGCTCAGATATCAACAGCGTTACAACAGGAGTTCTGCTTCGGAATGGATGCGCTGACGCTGTTCGGTTTGTTCGCCGTCACGATGATGCTGGTCTGCTACGCCGCCGAAGATCGCAGTCCGTGGTTCATCCTGGCCTTCGCGGCTTCCTGCGCGCTCGGCTCGGCCTACGGTTTCCTACAAGGCGCCTGGCCGTTCGGGCTGGTCGAGGCGATCTGGGCCGTCGTCGCAGCGCGCCGCTGGCTGATGCGCCGAGCCGCTGAGAGCGTGTAACGTTATAGTATCCACGGCCAATCTGTCGCGGCGCCGAACTTGAATGCGCGCGGTCACGGCGCTAATTAGGGCCCATGGACGCATCGCGCACCATGATTCAGCCTTCCGCCCACGCAAAAGGATCGCGCCGCTGGCGTAGCCTGCTTGCGGGGCTGATTTCGCTTGCGCTGGTGCTGTCGTTCTTCCACGGCTGGGCCTTCGACGGCGATGACGATGCCGCCCCCACCTTCTCGATCGCACAGTCGATCAACGACGCCGGCGGCAAAGCGCCCGCGCATCCGGCCTCACTGCATGGCGATCACTGCCTGACGCACGTCGCCTCGGTGGCGCCGCAGGAAACGGCTTTCCCGATCGCCTATGCGCCGCATAGCTATGGCCACGGCAGCATCGGGCTGCCAGCGTCGGCCGATCGCCTCTCTCCTTTCAAACCACCCCGCGCCTGATCCGGTCGGCATGACCGGCCATGCGCCGCTGCCATTCGGCAGCGCGCAGGCTTCCGCACAGATCGAGGTCGCGACAGCGCAGGGTCATCGGCTCGCGCTGCGGAGAGGCGCATATGAAACGGGTTGTTCTATTTTTCGCCGGCGTGGCCGCCGGCATCGCGTTGGTCGTTGTCGCGGCCGGATGGATTGGCTGGCCGGTCAAGTTCCCGGCCGCGATTCAGGAGACTGCGACCGCAGATCCACCGAAGACCGAGGCCAAGCATGAGGCCCCCGGACATGTCGGGCTCAGCGAAGACCAGATTCGTGAATCTGGCATCACGCTCGCACCAGCCAGCGGCGGCATGCTGAAGCGGCATTTCCTCGCGCCCGGATCGTTGATCCCTGACGCCGACCACATCGGCCGCGTCTCGGTGCGCGTGCTCGCGACGGTCACGGAACTGCGCAAGCGACTCGGCGACGTGGTCGAGAAAGGCGAGATCGTCGCCGCGATCGAAAGCCGCGAGGTCGCCGACGCCAAGAGCGAATACCTCGCGGCGCGGCTCACCAACGATCTGCAGCAGACGCTCTATGCCAGGCAGAAGACGCTGGTCGAAACCCGCATCGTCTCGGAGAACGAGTTCCTGCGCACGCGGCTGACCGCGAACGACGCCCAGATCAAGCTCGACGGCGCGCGGCAGAAGCTGTTTGCGCTAGGCCTGTCGGAAAGCGAGATCGCCGACCTGCCCAATCAGCCGCCGGAAAGCCTGCGGACGCAATTTTTGCGCGCGCCGATCAGCGGCCGGGTGTCTGAACGGCGTGTCGACCTCGGCGGGCTGATCGGGCGCGAGGGCCAGGAAAGCGAGCTCTACGTCATCGTCAATCTCGACGACATCTGGGTCGATCTGGCGGTTTCGCCCGAAGACATCGGCGCGGTCCACGAAGGCGTTTCGGTGAAAATCCGCGCCATCGGCAGCGAGGATGAAGCCAATGCCGGCGTGATCTTCGTCAGCCCCCTGCTCGACCGCGAGACCCGCAACGCCCGCGTGATCGCGACCATGCCCAACAAAGACCACCGCTGGAAACCCGGCACTTTCGTCACCGCGGAGGTTCCGCTGTCCGGCGCGCCGTCGAGCGTGATGGTCACGAAGAAGGCCATCCAAACCATCAAGGGAACGCCGACCGTATTCGTGCGTGATACCGACGGCTTCGAGGCGCGGTCGGTGCGAACCGGCCGCGAGGACGACGACGACATCGAAATCTTGTCAGGCCTTGCCGCCGGCGAGACCATCGCGGTGCAGAACACCTTCACATTGAAAGCTGAGGTCGAGAAGGACGAAGCGGAGCACGGCCATGATTGAGCGCATCATCGGTCTGGCGATCCAGCGGCGCTGGGTGGTCGTCACCCTGGCGGCGGTCCTGATGTTCCTCGGCGGCCTCGCGTTGGCCAAGCTGCCGATCGACGCGGTGCCCGACATCACCAACAAGCAAGTCCAGATCAACACCGTGGCCCCGGCGCTGTCGCCGGCGGAAATCGAAAAGCAGATCACCTTTCCGATCGAGACGGCGCTGGCGGGTGCGCCGGGGCTGGAAAGCACGCGGTCGCTCTCCCGTAACGGCTTCTCGCAGATCACCGCGGTGTTCAGCGAAGCCACCGACATCTATTTCGCCCGCCAGCAGGTCGGCGAGCGTCTGACCGAAGTTCGCGCGCGCCTGCCGCAGGGCATCGAGCCGCGGATCGGCCCGACCTCGACCGGTCTTGGCGAGATCTACATGTGGACCGTGCACTACTCAGGCCAGAAGGTGCAGACCGACGGCGCGCCGGGCCTGCAGAGCGACGGCCGCTTCCTGACGGCGGACGGCCAAGTGCTGCAGAGTGAAGTCGAGAAGGACGCCTATCTGCGCACGGTGCAGGACTGGATCATCAAGCCGCAGATCAAGATGGTGCCTGGTGTCGCCGGCGTCGATTCGATCGGCGGCTATCTCAAGCAGTACCAGGTCCATCCCGATGCGGCGAAGCTGATCGCGCTCGGCCTCACCTTCGCCGACGTTGCCAAGGCGATCGAGACCAACAACGTCAGCCGCGGTGCGCGCTATATCGAGCGCAACGGCGAAGGATTCGTGGTTCGGTCCGGCGGACGGCTCGAGAATATCGAGGAACTCGGCGCCGTCGTCGTCACCACCCGTGGCGGCGTTCCGGTCCGGATCCGCGACCTCGCCACGCTCTCGATCGGGGGCGAGACGCGCACCGGCAGCGCCAGCGAGAACGGCCGCGAGGTCGTGGTCGGCACGGCGTTGATGCTGATCGGCGCCAACAGCCGCACGGTATCGGCCGCGGTCGATGCCAAGCTGCGCGCGATCACGCCGTCCTTGCCGACAGGCGTCCAGGTCGAGACCGTGCTCGATCGCACCCAGCTGGTCGATGCGACCATCGGCACCGTGGCGCGCAACCTCTCTGAAGGCGCGCTGCTCGTGATCGCGGTGCTGTTCGTGCTGCTCGGCAATTTCCGGGCGGCGCTCATTACTGCGCTGGTGATCCCGATCGCCATGCTGATGACGGCGATCGGCATGTGGCAGGGCCGCATCAGCGCCAATCTGATGAGCCTCGGCGCGCTGGACTTCGGCCTGATCGTCGATGGCGCCGTCATCATCACCGAGAACAGCCTGCGTCACCTCGCCGAGAAGCAGCATGCGCTCGGCCGCGTGCTGACCCGGGACGAACGGCTGGCAACGGTGCGGGCGTCCACCGTGGAAATGGTGCAGCCGAGCCTCTACGGCCAGGCCATCATCCTGCTGGTCTATGTGCCGCTCCTCACTTTCACCGGCGTCGAGGGTAAGATGTTCGAGCCGATGGCGCTGACCGTGATCCTGGCGCTCGCGGCCGCCTTCGTGCTGTCGCTGACGCTGGTTCCGGCGCTGATCGCGATCGGCATCACCGGCCGCGTCCAGGAGAAGGAAAACTGGCTCGTTGCCGCATTGAAGCGCGGTTACAGCCCGCTGCTCCGGCGTGCGGTGGCAACGCCCCTGCCCGTCATCGCCGTGGCGGTGGTGCTGTTCGCCGCCGCCCTGTTCGGGTTCTTCCGTCTCGGCCAGGAGTTCATCCCCTCGCTCGACGAGAAGAACATCGCCATGCACGCGCTCCGGATCCCGAGCACCGCGCTATCGCAGTCGCAGGCCATGCAGCTGTCGGTCGAGAAGGCCGTCAGCCGCTTCCCGCAGGTATCGTTCGTGTTCTCCAAGACCGGCACCGCGGAGGTGGCGAGCGACCCGATGCCGCCCAACGCATCCGACACCTTCATCATCCTGAAGCCGCGCGCGCAGTGGCCGGATCCGTCGCTGACCAAGGAGCAGTTGATCGAGGACATCTCGAAGGCGGCCGGCCGGTTGCCCGGCAACGTCTATGAATTCACCCAGCCGATCCAGATGCGCTTCAACGAACTGCTCGCCGGCGTTCGCGGCGATATCGCGGTCAAGGTGTTCGGCGACGAGTTCGAGCCGATGCAGAAGGCCGCCAACCAGATTGCATCAGCGCTGCGTGGCGTGCGCGGCGCGACCGACGTCAAGGTCGAACAGGCCGGGGGCCTGCCCGTGCTCGAGATCAAGGTCGACAAGGCGGCGATCGCCCGGCGCGGCCTCAGCGTCTCCGAGGTGCAGGACGTGATCGGTGCCGCAGTCGGCGGCCAGGATGCCGGCGTGGTCTACGAGGGCGATCGGAGCTTCGACATCGTGGTGCGGCTGCCGGAGAGCGTGCGCTCCGATCTCGAGGCGTTGAGCAATCTGCCGGTAGCCTTGCCGAAGGCGACACCGAGTTCGCCGGTGCAGAGCCTGCCGCTTAACCGCGTTGCGCAATTCTCCTTCACCGAGGGACCGAACCAGATCAGCCGCGAGAACGGCAAGCGCCGTATCGTGGTGACGGCCAACGTCCGCGGCCGCGATCTCGGCTCGGTGGTCGAGGAAGCCCAAGCAAAGGTCGCGCAATCGGTGCAGCTGCCGCCGGGCTACTGGATGACCTGGGGCGGCCAGTCGGAGAATCTCGCCGCGGCGCGCCAGCGCCTTGCGGTCGTGGTGCCGGCTTGCTTTGCAATGATCTTCCTGTTGCTGCTGGCGGCGATGGGATCAGTGCGCGATGCGCTGCTGGTGTTCAGCGCGGTGCCGCTGGCGCTGACAGGTGGCATCGCCGCGCTGTGGCTGCGCGGCATGCCGTTCTCGATCTCGGCAGCGGTCGGCTTCATCGCGCTGTCCGGCGTCGCGGTGCTGAACGGGCTCGTGATGCTGAGCTTCATCAGGCAATTGCGGGAACGCGGCGTGCCGATGCGGGAGGCCATCGAGCAAGGCGCCCTCACCCGCTTCCGGCCCGTGGTGATGACCGCGCTGGTCGCCTCGCTCGGTTTCGTGCCGATGGCGTTCGCCACCGGCACCGGCGCCGAGGTGCAGAAGCCGCTTGCCACCGTGGTGATCGGCGGCCTGATCAGCGCGACCCTGCTGACGCTTGCCGTGCTGCCCGCGCTCTATGCACGGTACGGGCATGCCGGCAGAGCCGCGCGCGATGAGAGGACCGCGATTCAGCCCGCAGAATGACGGTGTGTTGGCCCGCAGCCGCCCAAGAAAAATCTGGCAGTTACAGCGCCCGGCGGGCGCTGTAACATTTCTGTCATATGGCAAAACTAAACGAAGACGGCGGCGGGCTGCCGCGGGGCTTCATCAGGGGGAATAACAAAATGCGCCGTGCCATTACACTACTGTCCGCGAGCGTGATCGCGCTTTCAGCCGGCGCCGCTTCCGCACAGAATGCAAAACCCCGCAACCTCATCCTGTTCGTCCCCGACGGCCTGCGCGGCGGCATCGTGACGCCGGAGACGGCGCCGGCGATGGCCGAGATCCGCGACAAGGGCGTCCACTTCAAGAACTCGCATTCGCTGTTCCCGACCTTCACCATGGCGAACAGCTCGGCGCTGTCGACCGGCCACTATCTCGGCGACACCGGCACCTTCTCCAACACGATCTATACCAGCTACACCTCGGTGCCCGCCGGCGACACCGTGGTCCCCTTCATCGAGAACGACGCCGTGCTCGCCGACATCGACGATCATTTCAACGGCGACTACCTCAACGAGGAGACGCTGCTGAAGATGGCCCGCGGCCAGGGTTTCAGTACCGCCGCTATCGGCAAGGTCGGTCCGACCCTGCTGTTCGACCACACCGATCGCGGCAAGAACACGATCGTGATCGACGATTCCACCGGCGGCAAGACCGGCGTGCCGCTCTCCGACGAGATGAAGGACGCGCTGACCAAGGCCGGCCTGCCGCTCGCCACCCCGAGCCGCGGTGACAATGCCAAGGCCGGCGATGCCAAGACGCCCGGCACCACGGTCGCCAACGTCGCGCAGCAGGCCTACATGGCCGATGTCGCGACCAAGGTCGTGCTGCCGATGTTCAAGGCGCGCAACAAGCCGTTCGTGCTGGTGTTCTGGTCGCGCGATCCCGACGGCAGCCAGCACAACACCGGCGACAGCCTCAACACCATCACCCCCGGCATCAACGGTCCGACCTCGATGGCCGGCATCAAGAATGCCGACAACAACCTCGCCCAGCTCCGCAAGGCGCTCGACGAGCTTGGGCTGTCCGCCACCACCAACATCATGGTCTCCTCCGACCACGGCTTCTCGACGATCTCGAAGGAGAGCAAGATCAGCCCGTCGGCCAAGATCAGCTACGACGACACGCCGAAGGATTTCCTCCCGATGGGCTTCCTGGCGATCGATCTCGCCAAGGCGCTGGACCTGCCGCTGTTCGACCCCAACGACAAGAATGCCAAGGTCGCCGACAACGCCCACCCGAAGGCCGGCAACGGCGTGCTCGGCCAGGATCCGACCAAGCCCGACGTCGTGGTCGCGACCAATGGCGGCTCGGACCTGATCTACCTGCCGAACCGCGACAAGAAGCTCGCCGACCGCGTCATCAAGGCGCTGCTCGAGCAGGACTATGTCTCTGGCCTCTTCGTCGACGACAAGCTCGGCAACTTCCCCGGCACGCTGCCGATGTCGAACCTCAACCTGAAGGGCAAGGCGGTGACGCCGAATCCGTCGATCGTGGTCAATTTCCGCTCCTGGTCGAGCGGCTGCGAGATCCCGACCAACTGCTCGGTGCAGATCGCCGACACCGTGCTGCGCCAGGGCCAGGGCATGCATGGCAGCTTCAGCCGCGGGGACACCTACAACTTCACCGCCGCGATCGGCCCCGACTTCAAGGCGGGCTATGTCGATCCGCTGCCGGTCAGCAACGCCGATGTCGGCATGACCGCGGCCCAGCTACTGGGCCTGCGCGCGCCGAACAATGGCGGGCTGATCGGCCGGGTGATGTCGGAAGCGCTGCCGAACGGCATCGTGCCGAAGATGGCCGAGGGCACCATCATGTCGAAGAAGCCGTCGGCCAATGGCCTGCGCACGGTGCTGAAATTCCAGCGTGTGCTCTCGACCCGCTATTTCGACGTCGCCGGGTTTCCGGGGCGGACGCTCGGGCTCGAGGAGAGCGACGGCAAACAGAAAACGGCGGGGAAGTGATCCCCGCTGCTCTCACCTGAAGCCGTTGGTCCGGGATGATGCAGGCCACATCATCCCGATTGATCACATCATCCCGATGTCGAACACGTTGGGCAGTTGCGCCGCGAGCGGAAGCGCAGTCGCGCCGACCAGCGTCGCAACCATTGCCGCCAGCGCACGACCGGTGCGGCGCTGACCGCGCATCCGACCGGCGATCCACTCGAGAACCTTGGTGTCCATGTTGCTGCCCTGCGTCGGCGCCCAGCGGCCGATGTCGGTGTCGGGCGACAGCGCCACCGTGCGCGGCGGCACCGGCAGGCCGGACTCGGAGGCGGCATGATGGGCGATCGCCTTGGCGAGCAGGTCGTCGAACCGGCCGCCATCGCTGCGCTCGGCAGCCGCCTCGTTGATCGCGAGCAGCGCCTCGATCTCGGCCCGGCTGACCGGCTGATGTTCGACCGCGGCCGCCGTCAGGATGCGCGCGCACCAGGCAGCATCATCGGCATCGAGCGACCGGGAGAAATGGATGCGGCCCTTGGTGGTCGGGCCTTCGCCGGTGATGACGCCGTCGCGCACGATGGTCAGCGCGTGGGCGGCGGTCTTGCGGCAGGACGGATGCAACGCACCGCTGAGAGCCTCAGCGGTCTTGGTACTTGGGGTAGACATTGTGGGAGCTTTCAATTCCTATCTCAGGCCAGCTTTTCCATGCGGGCGTAAACGAGTGGTTAATGATTCGGAACTTGGGTTCCGAGATTTTTAGATGGTTGCTATTTGGTCGCTTTGGAAGCTGTCATGGTTCAGTCCTATAGCAGCCGGGGCCGGCGTGATGACGGCGATAAGCGGCTTTATCTGGGCATTTCCAAGCTTTTGTGCCGCAGCTGATGTTTCGTCGCAGGGGTTTGGATCAAAACAAGTTGCTTGGAATTCCAGCCTCAAGGAGAAATGTTTCACCTTTTTTCAGAACCCGTTCACTTAAGCCTTCCCGCGTCCTATACTGGAACATACCACCTCAAACACAGATTTAGCTGCAACTTCAAAGAGATGAGGTAAAATCATGGCACTTCAGATTGGCGCCGTCGCCCCCGACTTCGAAGCCGAGACCACCGAAGGAAAGATCAAGTTCCACGACTGGATCGGCAGCAGCTGGGCGCTTTTGTTCTCCCATCCCAAGGACTTCACCCCGGTCTGCACCACCGAGCTCGGCACGCTCGCCCGCCTGAAGCCCGATTTCGACAAGCGCGGCGTTAAGCTGATGGGCCTGTCGGTCGATCCGGTCGACCGCCACGCGAAATGGTCCGAGGACATCAAGGAGACCCAGGGCGCCGCGCCGAACTACCCGATGATCGGCGACACCGATTTTAACGTGTCGAAGCTCTACGACATGCTGCCGGCTTCGACCTCGGGCGATCCCCTCACCCGCACGCCGGCGGACAATCAGACGGTCCGCAACGTCTTCATCATCGGCCCCGACAAGAAGATCAAGCTGGTGCTGGTCTACCCGATGACCACGGGCCGGAACTTCCAGGAGATCCTGCGCGTCATCGACTCGCTGCAACTCACCGCCACGCACCGCGTCGCCACCCCCGCTGACTGGAAGCAGGGCGAGGACGTGATCATCGCGGGCTCGGTCAGCAACGACGAGGCCAAGACGATCTATCCGCAGGGCTGGAAGGAGCCGAAGCCTTACATCCGCATCGTGCCGCAGCCGAAGTAACTGTTGGCACGCAGCGTCCGGGTGGCCCGCGCACAGCCTGTCGTCGTCTGGTTCCGCGACGACCTGCGGCTGTCGGATCACCCGGCCCTGCGTGAAGCGGCCAGCCGCGGCGCGCCCGTGGTCGGCCTCTATGTCCGCGACGAAGAAAGCCGTGCCCTGAAACCTCCAGCCGCGCGCCCCCTCGGGGGCGCGACGCGCTGGTGGCTGGCGCAGTCGCTGCGCGCGCTCGGCAGAAGCCTTGAGGCGATCGGCGGAACGCTGGTGCTGCGGACCGGACCGGCCGCTTCCGTGATCGCTGCGCTGGCACGCGAGATCGACGCGGGCGCCGTGTTCTGGAACGACATCGCGCAGGCGCCGCATCAAGCGATTGCTGCAGACGTTGAATCCGCGCTCGCAAGTGACGGCGTGGACTCGCAAATTTTTGCTGGCGACCTGCTCGTCGCGCCCCAGGCGATCCGCAACAAGGACAACCGGGCCCTGCGCGTCTTCACGCCGTTCTGGCGGCGCGTGCAGGGCCTCGGCGATCCGCCAAAGCCGCTGCCGGCGCCGAGGAAGCTGACATCCCTTAGCGGCATCACAAGCGAAGCCCTCGACGATTGGCAGCTCGAGCCGACACGGCCGGATTGGGCCGGCGGCCTGCGCGAGAGCTGGACGCCGGGCGAAGCCGCGGCGCAGGCGCGGCTGAAGACATTTCTCGACGAAATTATCAGCGGCTACTCCGGCAACCGCGACCGGCCGGACCGTGACCGCACCTCACGTCTGTCGCCACATCTCCGCTTCGGCGAGATCAGCCCGCGCCAAGTGTGGCACGCGGCCCGTTTCGCCGCGGCCGAGCATCCGCGCCTTGCCGGCGATATCGACAAGTTCCTCAGCGAGCTCGGCTGGCGCGAGTTCTGCCGTCACCTGCTGTTCGATGTGCCTGATCTGGCGGATCGGAATCTGCAGGAGCAGTTCGACGCCTTTCCGTGGAAGCGCGACGCTCGTGCGCTGAAGGCGTGGCAGCGCGGCCTGACCGGCTATCCGATCGTCGATGCCGGCATGCGCGAGCTCTGGCACAGCGGCGTGATGCACAACCGGGTGCGGATGGTGGTCGCCTCATTCCTGGTGAAGCACCTGCTGATCGACTGGCGCGCCGGCGAAGCATGGTTCTGGGACACGCTGGTCGATGCCGATGCCGGCTCCAACCCCGCGAATTGGCAATGGGTCGCCGGCTCCGGCGCCGACGCCGCGCCCTATTTCCGTGTCTTCAATCCGATCCTGCAGGGCGAGAAGTTCGATCCGGACGGCGCCTATGTCAGGCGCTGGGTGCCGGAGCTCGCGCAGCTCTCCGACGACCTGCTCCATCAGCCCTGGACCGCAACGCCGATCGAGCTCGCAAGCGCCGGCGTCGAACTCGGCAAGACCTATCCGCAGCCGATCGTCTATCACAAGCAGGGCCGCGAACGTGCGCTCGCCGCCTACGCCAAGATCCGCGGCAAGAACTAAACGCGGCGGTTGACCACCAGCACCGCGGCGGCGCAGGCGGCCATGCCGGCCATCGCGACATAATCCAACCGTTCGCCGAACAGCACATAGGCCATCAGCGCGGTCACCGCCGGCACGAGATAGAACAGGCTCGCGACCGAGGTCGCGGCATGGTGACGGATCAGCCAGTACAATAACCCGATCGAGCCGATCGACAGCGCGAACACCAGCCAGGCGATCGCCAGCACGAACTCGCTGGTCCAATGCACGACATTGGTCTCGAACAGCCAGGCACCGATGCTGAAGAAGATCGTCACCGCGATATACTGCACGAGATTGCCGGCACGCCAGTCGATCTGGTTGCAGTAGCGGCGCTGGTACAGCGTGCCCAGAGTGATGCTGATCAGCGAGACGCCCGAGGCAAGCCAGCCCCACCCTGCTTCGCCGGTCATCGGCCGGTTGTGCAGGATCAGCACGACGCCGGCGAGGCCGAGCGCGAGCCCGCCCCATTGCAGCGGCGTGACGCGCTCCCCTAACCAGCGGTTGGCGATGGTCGAGGTCAGGATCGGCTGCAGGCCCGGGATCAACGCCGACAGCCCCGCGGGAATCGAATGCGCGATCGCAATCGCGGTGCCGCCGAGATAGAAGCCGTGCACCAGGATGCCGGCCACCACGCTGTGGACAACGCCGATCCGGTCCGGCCATTTCGGCCGAGCGGCCGCGGCGATGATCATCATCACCACCACCACGAACGCCATCCGGATCGCCAGATAGGTCAACGGCTCCGCATTGTTGATGACGTATTTGGTGCCGATGAATCCCGTGCTCCACAGCACGACAAAAATCGCCGGCGCCAGACGAGCGGCAGTTTCCTCGAAGTACTTGTTCATTGCAGGCCGTCATTGCCTGAAGACGAGGCAGCCGGCAATCGCGAATTTGTGCGGGGATGGCGGGCAAGCCCACCGCTGTAAGCAAATGGCGTCTCACCCACAGTGTCGTCCATGCGAAAGCAGGGACCCATACTCCGCGGCGGATGTCGCGAAAGGGACTCGTCGTTCCAGCGACCTTCAACGATGACCATCGGTGGTTATGGGTCCCTGCGTTCGCAGGAACGACACTGAACGTGTTGCACGGTCTGCTAGTCACACATTCGCATTCTCGCAACATTGCCGATGACATGAGACCACACTGACCTTGCAGACGCTCGCGGATCCAACGCCTGTTCGCTGCAATCACGACGATTTGTCCTCAGGGATGCCATGCGCGTTTGTCGGATGCGGCGTCCGCTCCACGTCGATACGCTTCAACCGCAATTTCGCAGCCGTCGGTCGCGGCGTGTTCCGAATAGAACCGGGATTGCCGCCGCCGGATACCGGCGGCCAAGAACACTGCAGAAGAAGAACCGGCCGCGAGCCGGACAAGAAGAAAAACAATGGACCAAGTGGCGTTGGTCGTCGTTCGGGCGGTCGAGAGCGGCGCGACGACGACGAAAGATATTATCGGCGTGACCAGATTGTCGCGCCTCAAGGTCGAGCGTGCGCTGGGCACGCTGGAGAAGCAGAAACTGCTCGTCCGCGAACGACAAGGCTCGTGGGCCCTCGGCTTTCCCGTGGCCCCGACGGTCAGGCAATGCGGATCATGCACACTCTGCTGCAAGGTGCTTGAGGTGACCGATCTCGGCAAACCGGTGAACACGGTCTGCAATCACATCCTGGCCGGCGGCGGATGCGAGATCTACCACGAGCGTCCCCGGCAGTGCCGGTCATTCAGCTGCGCCTGGCTGCAAGGCCATCTCGATGATGATTGGTTTCCCGAGTCGGCGGGCATGGTGCCGCATTTCGGGCTCGATACGCTCAATGTGCAGGTTGACCTCGATGATCCCGACCGCTGGCGCGAGCAACCCTATTTCAACAAACTGTGCGAACTATCGCTGAAGGGCCTCCGGGTAAGCGAAGGGCGACCGTATGCCACCCTCGTCATCGTCGGTCACGATCGCTATTTGCTGCTGGGGCGGACCATCGTTCCCGATCCAACGCTGTTCGGCACCGCCGTCGTGCCGATCACCTTCGATACCTTCCGCTACTGGAAGGCCAGGTCGCTCGAGCATTTCCAGCGGTTGAACGACCGCGTCACGGAGATCCACCGCATCCAGCAGGAGTTCGGCTATTGCGCCATCCCTGACGACGATGACGACGATCCCTCCCCGCCTTACCGCCCGGCCCTGCTCCAGCGGTCCAAGGAACTGGGCGTGATACGCACGACCTGACGGCACCCGGACACAACTCAGGTCAGATCGCGGGGCGAGCAACGAGCGGCTATGAGTGTCAGCTGGTGAAACCCGCCTTGCGCAATCCATCGAGGAAATGTTCGCGGTCGGAGGGATTGCGATATCGTTCAGCCCTGGCCCGGGCGAGGTCGAGAGTTTTCGTCGGCACGGCGTTGCCGATTGCATTCAGTTCGCGGCACCGTTGGCTGACGAACGCGTCGGCCTCTGCCTGCGCCTCGCCAAGTCGTCCCATCTGCGCATAGCAGGCCGCAAGAAGGCCGTGCGACCACCTGTCGAACGAGCGCGCCTCCATCACCGCCTTGACCGCCTGCTCGTACTCGCGCCCGGAATAGAGGGCAAGCGCGTGATACCAGTGGTACAGGTTGGGCGGAAACGGATTGAGCCGCTTGGCCGTCGCGATCCACACCAGCGCCTCGCGCCACCGTCCCCAGTAGACCAGGATGTTGGCGAAAACGGCGGCGACATCGGCATCGTTCGGATTGAGCGCGAGCGCGCGGCCGAAATGGATCTCGGCCTTGGCGTCATCGTTCAGCAGGAACAGCAGCTGGGCGAACACGCCGTGAGACCAGGCGTCGCCGTCCTCGATATCGAGCGCGTGCTCGATCTCGCGCCGCGCCTCGTCCAGGGTCGCGGCGGCGGGCGATTCGAGAAACACGTCACAGATGATGGTCCAGGCGATGTTGACGTGGGCGCGGGCATATTGCCGGTCGAGCGCGACGGCGCTTCGAAAATAGTCCCTGGCCTGCGCCATGGCCTTCACGGTCAGCTGACGCCATCGCTCGTTTCCGAGCAGGACCAGATCATAGGCGGTGATGCTGGAGGTCGGCTTACGCCTCGCGACCTCCCGGCCGGCATCCTCCATCCGGCCGGGCAGCGCCGCGACGATCGCCCGTACAATCTCGTCCTGCAGTGCGAAGATGTCATCGAGATCGCGGTCGTAGCGCTCGGTCCAGAGATGGTAACCGCTCACGGCGTCGAGCAGCTGGATCGTCACCCGCACACGGCTGCCGATCTTGCGCACACTGCCTTCGGCCACGTAGCGGACGCCGAGCTCGCGGCCGACCTGTTTGATCTCTGGTGTCCTGCCTTTGTAAGCGAAGCTGGAGTGACGGGCGACGACGAACAGCGACCTGAACCGCGACAGTTCGGCGATGATGTCTCCCGTGATCCCGTCGGAAAAATATTCCTGCGCGGGATCGCCGCTCAGATTCGACAATGGAAGCACCGCGAGCGACGGCTTGTCGGACAGCGCCGGCTCGGGCGTTACGGAGGAGCCCGGTTCGGATACGACCGCAACCGGCGGGCCGACATAGCGATAGCCGCGGCGCGGCAGCGTCTCGATCCAGGTCGCGCCCCCGTCGATGTCGGCAAATGCCCTCCGCAAGGCGGCGATCTGCACCGTCAGGTTGCTCTCCTCGATTGCGAGCCCCGGCCAGGCCGCCTCCATCAACGCATCCTTGGAAACCGGCACTCCGGCCCGCTCGACAAGCAGCCGCAGCAGCACCACCGCGCGACGTCCGAGCGCGACCGGTTCGGACTCCCGGAACAGCATCTCGGCGCCGGCGTCGAGGCGGAAGGGACCGAATTCGTGGATCATCGCCATGGCTGCGCAGACTACATTTTTTGCAACTTTTTCGGAACCGATTCAGGACCTCGGGGAAGCGGACGATCAGGCTGCAGCGGTGCCGAACCTCGAGGAGAATCCGATGCGCGATCCAGGCTATGCGGCGAAAGCGGACGGTCCGATGGCCCGTCCCGGTCCGGACGTGCATGCCGGTGACCCGGCCGGCGTTTGCCGCATACTCGAGGACGTCCAGGCGTTGGCGCCGCTGATCGCTGCGCAGCGCAACGAGTTTGACAGCGGGCGGCGGCTGCCGGACGCGGTTTTCGCCGCGCTGGCGGACGCCGGCCTGTTCCGCTTATGGCTGCCCCAAGCGCTCGGCGGACCAGAACTGTCACCCGTCGCGTTCATGCGCGTCGTCGAAGCCGCCTCGGCACTCGACGGCTCCGTCGGCTGGCTGGTCGGCAATGGCGCCGGCATGAGCCGGATCGGCGGCTACCTCGATGAGGCCGTCGCTCGTGACTGGTATGCCGACCTGCGCGCCTTTGTCGCAAGCGCGACCGGTGCGGTCGGTACGGCGACGGCCGTCGCAGGCGGCTATCGCCTGTCCGGGCGCTGGCCGTTCGGCAGCGGCGCGCATCACGCGACCCGCTTCATGGTACTGGCCAGCGTCAGGCCCGACGATCCTGCTTCGCCCCTTCTCTGCTGCTATCTCGGGCGGGCGGATGTGACCGTCCTCGACAACTGGCATGTGTCCGGACTGCGTGGCACCGGCAGTTGCGATTTCGAGGCGCGGGATGTTTTCGTGCCGGCGGCCCACGCTCATCCCTTTCTCGGCCTGCAACCGACCCAGCCCGGGCTGCTCTATCGCATGCCGCCGTCATCGGTGTTCGCGTGGAGCATCTGCGGAGTGCCGCTCGGCATCGCATCCGGCGCCATCACCTCGTTCACGGAGCTCGCCAAGGGCCGCTCCGGAAAGCGCGCCGCGCTCCGCGATCGCGAGATCGTTCAGGCGACGGTCGGGCGGACGAGAGCGATGCTTCGCGCCGCCCGCGCGCTTCTGATCGATGCCATGACCGAATTGATGGCGGCAACCGACACGGGCGGCCAACGGCTGGTGGAGGCTCGCGCGGACATTCGGATCGCCAACGCGCATGCGGCGGAGACTGCCACGTCCATCACCGACATGCTGGCCACCAGCGCGGGCGCCGTCGCCATCTTCGACACCTGCGCCCTGGAGCGTGCGGTCGGCGATGTGCGCGCCGCGGCCAAGCATATCGCGATGAGCCCGAACAATTACATCACGGCCGGCCGGCTGACGCTTGGGCTCGATCCCGGCACGACGAGGTTTTGAACATTGTCCGGCCACCAACGGAGTTGCCCATGTCAGTGATCTGCCGGCCGGCACGCGCGCAGGACCTGGAATTCGCCGACGCCCTCGTCGTCTCCAGCATCAACGATCTCACGGAACGGCACGGCTTCGGCCCGATGGCGGTTTCGTCTCCGCCCAAGTTCCAGTTGTTTTCCATGAGGGACGATCCCGACGGTCTCTGGGTGGCGGAGGAGAACGAGCGGATCCTCGGCTTCGCCTGGAGCTGGATCTGCGGCGACATGTGGTTTCTGGCACAGCTGTTCGTGTCGCCCGATCAGCAGGGACGGAGCATCGGCAACGAACTGATCAAGCGGACCATCGCGCACGCCGAGAAGTCAGGGGCGTCCAACCGGGTGCTCATCACCTTCAGCTTCAACACGGTATCGCAGGGGCTTTACATCCGACACGGACTGCTTCCGCGATTCCCCATCTACAGTATCAGCGCATCGCGCGAGCAGTTGATCGGTCATTTGCACGGTCCAAAATACGACGTCACGCCGCTCAAGCCGGAGGCCTCGACCCTGCGTCGTCTCGCGCAGGCAGACGAGCGGACCCTTGGTGTCTCGCGCGAAAAGCATCATCGCTATCTGCTCCATGAGGGCGCGGCGACCGGGTTCAATCTCCACGATGGAAACGACTGGATCGGCTATGCCTACGTGGACACCGGTGGTCATATCGGACCGCTCGCGGTCACGGAGCCGCACGCGGTCGTTCCAGCCTTGAGAACGGCGTTGTACCTAGCGGCCGATACCGGCGCGTCACGGATATCGGCATTCCTGCCTGGTGCGAGCAAGGCGGCGCTTGATACCGCAATGGCGCTGGGAATGCGGATCAAGTGTCCGATGCTGCTGATGTCGTCGCGAGAATTCGGCAATTGGAACCAGTATCTGCCGCGCAATCCGGGTTTCATGTGACCCGTGCGGGTCTCGGCCGACCGTCGCATCACGCCGATCGTCACCTGAGGTGATATTTCCTGCCGTTCGTGTTCGGGTTGGTGTTGTCGCTCGTCGAGAACATCAAGGCCGGTCCGAAATAACCCCAGCGATCCCGGTAAAGTCCAAAGCGGCCGGCACCCTCGTCGATGATCTCTTGCTGGGTGCTGTTCGCCGGGCCGAGCAGCCTGTCATCTTCATACAGGCGGGCAGTCTTGATATCGCCATCGACGTATTTGACGGGGACGAGAAACGCGTGTCCTTGATAAAAGTGAAAAGTGCCGCGAAGAAGTTGTCGATCGATCGGGCTCGGCGGAACCAGATAAAGCAACGCACTCGACGCCAGGGCAAAAAGCGTCGATCCGATCACGATGCGCGTATTTGCTGACATCCTCAACGGCTCTCCCTCCGGGCTCTTGCTTGCCAGGCGCCTCTGTAGCGCGCGGCTTCATCGCATACAACCGATGGACATCCGCCATCGCCTGTACGTGACCGGTGCGAAAGTCGATTCGACAGGCCGTAAGACCGCACAGAGCAAGCATCAGATCGTTGACGTGCGTCCGGCGAAGTTGCCGAGAATGGCCATCAGCACGGTCGGCACGGCGCAGCACGCGAGCGCAACCTCCCAGCCCCCGGTCGCATCATGAGCAAATCCGGCAAGCGGCGGACCAGCGGCCGACAGCGAATAGCCGAGGCACTGCGCCATGCCCGACAATGTCGCCGCCTGCTGGCTGTGCGCAGTCCTCAGGCTGACGAATGTGAGGCCGAGGATGAAGGCAGCGCCCGCGCCGAAGCCGAACAGCGCGACCCACACCAGCGCAAGCGACGGAAGCTGCCACAATCCGAGCAGCGCGGCGCAGGTCGCAAGCGACACCGCGATCGCGATGCCGCGTTGATCCTTCATGCGCCGGACCATCGGACCGAGTATCAGGCCGGGAATCGCCGTCGCCAGCTGCGATACGCCGTGCAGCGTGCCCGCCGCCGCCGCGGAGTAGCCTGCCTGCGCGAGAATGGCGGGCAGCCATCCGACGATGACGTAGAACACCAGCGAGGTCAGGCCGAGAAAACCGGTGACCTGCCAGGCGAGCGGCGAGTGCCAGATGCGCCCGCGATGCGCCAGCGCGTCAGGCTCGATCGCCGGGACCGAATGCATCCCCAGCTGCGGGACCCAGACCATCAACGCCACCAGCGGAAAGATCAGCGTGCTCGCAAGCGAAAGGTGCCAGCCGGATCCGGGCAACAAGGCGAGCGGGATCGCCACGACGGATGCGAACGCCTGGGCCAATGCAGACGTGATCGCGTAAGCGCCGGTCAGGCTGGCGATGCGGGTCGGGAAGTCGCGCTTGAGCAGGCTCGGCAGCAGCACATTTGCAACCGCGATCCCCGCACCGATGGTGGAGGTGCCGGCGAACAGCGCCCAGACCGGACCCGACGAGCGCAAGGCGATCCCGGCGGCGATGACCAGCAGCGCGCCGAACAGCGACCGCTCCATGGCCGCATCTGCGCCCGAGGATGGCCGCAACCGGTGAGATCACGGCGAACGCAAGCAACGGCAGTGTCGTCAGGAATCCCGCCTCCGCCGCGCTGACCCCGCTGCTCTCGCGGATCATGCCGAGCATCGGCGCGACGCCGGTAATGGGCGCACGGAGCGCCGAGGCGGTCAGCAGGATCCCCACGACCAGGAGCCCCTGCCCGCCAAACGTCCGCATCGGCGCAATCATCGTCATCACATGCTCCCGGCTATCCGCCCGCGCGGAAACTATCGACTTAGCCGCCGGAAGAATTTACATATCTATTCTATTGATCGCTAAATTCAGTCACTCCAAGGCTTCGAGCTTCGCTATGGGTTTTCAGCTTCGCTATCCCTGGCCGGACCTCGATCCGGATGATGTTGCGGCCCCGGCCCTTGCCGTGCGCCTCGACGTCACCGAGAACAAGGTCGAGGCGGCCGAGCACGCGCACCGCAAGGGACAGCTGGTGTTTGCGCTCGGCGGCGGCGTGATGTGCCGCGTTCCGAACGGACTGTGGATGGTGCCGCCGCATTGCGGTGTCTGGCTTCCCGGCGGCACACCCCACACCAATATCGCAACCGCCAATGCGCGGATCTTCTTCGTCTTCATCGAGCCTGGCGCCGCCGAGTTGCCCGACCGCTGCTGCACGCTGTCGATCTCGCCCCTGCTGCGCGAGCTCATCGTCGCGCTGTCGGATCGCATGCAGCATGACGTCGGCGATGCAACGCTGGTCACGCAATTGCTGCTGAACGAATTGCCGCGCATGCGGGTGCAGCAGCTACATCTGCCGATCTCGGGCGAAGCACGGCTGCGACGGATCGCGGCTGACCTCGCCGACGATCCATCCGATCGCAGCACGATGGCCGAATGGGCCGACCGCATGGCGATGAGCGAAAGCAGCCTTGCGCGTCTCGTCCTGAACGAGACCGGCCTGACGTTCGGCCGCTGGCGCCAGCAGCTGCACTTGATCGTCGCGCTGCGCGAGCTGTCGGCCGGTATGAGCGTTCAGCAGGTCTCGACCGCGCTCGGTTATGAATCCGTCACGGCGTTCATCACGATGTTCAAGAAGGCGCTCGGCAAGCCGCCGGCGAAATATCTTGCCGGCATCGCGCAAGGCGGCGGTTCGGGCTTCGCGGTGTGATATGCGCCGCCGGCATCGCCAAGATTAGGAACGCCCACCAGGAGCAGGCGTTTTCAAGCTATCTGGTGCGCCGGCCGCAAGCCGTCCGTGCCCCGCCAATGCTCGAGGACGCGAGATGCCTTACGCGCTGTTCGATCATGACAAACAAATCGACCAGGCTTTTCCGACGGAAAAGCAGGCTTGGGAACACGCACTGATCTCCGGGCTGATCTTCGATGTTCCCGTCGCGGACGAGGCGCCGGGCCAGGTGATTCCGGCCGGCTATCACATGAAACAGATTCCCGGCGACGGTGAAGTCTGCGAGCCGGCGCCCGAGTGGAGATTGCCGAACGAAATTTCGTGATCGGTCCACGGCGGGGACACCGGTTGCGATCGCGGCGTTGCGCGATACGTAACGCCGAACCAGACCAACAATTCAGGATGAGCGCATGGCAGACACCGGCAAGCATTTTCACGTTCGTTGCGTCGACAACACGTTGCAGCGGGACACGCTCTCACTCGGTCGCGTCTATGAAGTGACAAGGGATATCGAACGCGACGGCTATTACGAGCTCGGCGGATTGGGCCGCTTCAGTCGATCCAGATTCGAGGTCGTGGAGCCGAACGACGACTAGGTCGAAGTCCGGCTGATGTCTCGATCAAGATAGACAGGAGAGCGCGATGCCCAGAGGCGACAAGTCGAGTTACACCGACAAGCAGAAGCGGCAGGCCGAACATATCGAGGAAGGCTACGAGAAGCGGGGCATTCCGGATCGCGAGGCCGAGCGGCGCGCATGGGCGACCGTCAACAAGGAGACTCATGGCGGCAAGAAGAGCGGCTCCGGCCGCGGGACGCGCGAAGACCATTCCCCCTCGCGCAAGGGCGGCAAGCTCGGCGGCAAGGCGGCCGCGAAACGTCCGGCGGCGGCGAGGTCGCGCTCGGCCAAGAAGGCCGCGCAGACCCGCAAGCGGCGGGCAGCCTGATCGGGGCGGGCATCACCCCGCCAGCGGGAAGGCAATACCGGGCATTGGAGGCGGCACCTCGCAAAGGCGTGAACGGGCGCCACCGCTGGTTGCCTTCATTTGGGCACCTATCGGGAACAGGCTTGCCTGGCAAAAAGCAAAGGCGGCCGCCGCAGGGGGTGCCTGCAATTGACCTATCGGTCCCATAGCAGCTGGCAGGACGTGGATCTGCGTAATCTCGTCCGGGTGATATCTGCCTGCACGCTCGGGCTCTGGGCGTTTGCGGCCGGCCTGCTGATCGGGACCTTCCTACTCTGATGATGGACTCGGCCTGGCGGACCTGCCGCCCGGGGCTAGCCGCCGCTCAGGTGATGTGCGGCGGCGAACAGGACGAGCGCGCTCAACACCAACGCTGACGTTGCGCCGGCAACGCTACGCGCCAGTTCGGCCTTCGAAAGATTGGATCTGGTTGCCATCACAACCTCCTGTGCGTGCGAGCCGAGGCCCGTCCGCTCCGGCGGTGCTCGCGCTTGCTCCGGGCACCACCATCGCATCATGAGGATGAACGCATCATGAGCAAAACGATCGGCCCCGCGCCCCGGTTCCAAATTCTGACGCAGGTGGATCGCTTTCGGAACGGGGGCGTTGACCGCATGCGGCAGACGGGCCGAGCCGCGCTGGAATTAGGCAATCGGAGACGCAATGGTGATCCGCTGGGGGCGGCTTCAACCGACGATCTGGGCGGTCATCATCCTGCTTGCGACCGCCACGGCGGCCGGCGCCGAAGGCGATAGAGCGAGCAAGCCCAGCGAGTTCATCCTGCTCGTCCAGATCGCGCTCCTGATCGCGGTCGGCCGCGGCCTCGGCGAGCTGATGCAGCGGATCGGCCAGCCCTCCGTGATCGGCGAACTGCTCGGCGGCCTGCTGCTCGGCCCATCGCTGTTCGGCTGGCTGTGGCCGTCGGCGCATGACGTCGTCTTTCCGCCGTCCGGCGAGCAGAAAGCGCTGCTCGACGGCATCGCGCAGCTTGGCATCCTGCTGCTGTTGCTGCTGACCGGCATGGAGACCGACCTCAAGCTGGCGCGCAAGGTCGGCCGCGCCGCCATGACGATCTCGGTCGCGGGCATCGCGGTGCCGTTCGTCTGCGGCTTCGTGCTTGGCGAATTCCTCCCCGACGGCTTGTTGCCGCATCCCGAAGCGCGGCTGATCGCCGCGCTGTTTCTGGGCACCGCGCTGTCGATCTCCTCGGTGAAGATCGTTGCCGTCGTGGTGCGCGAGATGAACTTCATGCGCCGCAATGTCGGCCAGATCATCGTCGCCTCCGCGATCATCGACGACACCCTCGGCTGGATCATCATCGCTGTGATCTTCAGCCTCGCCTCGCGCGGCAGCCTCGATCTGCTTTCGATCGCGCAGGCGCTGTTTGGCACCCTCGCCTTCCTCGCGGTCAGCTTCACGATCGGCCGCCGGCTGGTGTTCCGCATGATCCGCTGGGCCAACGACAATCTGGTGAGTTCGGCGGCGGTTATCACCGCGATCCTGCTGCTGATGAGCGTGATGGCGATGATCACGCATCTGATCGGCGTCCATACCGTGCTCGGCGCCTTCATCGCCGGCGTACTGGTCGGGGAATCCCCGATCCTGACCCGGCAGATCGACGAGCGGCTGCGTGGGCTGATCTCCAGCCTGTTCATGCCGGTGTTCTTCGGGCTGGCGGGGCTCAGCGCCGACCTTACCGTGCTGAAGGACCCAGCGGTGCTGGGGCTCACCGCCGCGCTGGTCTTGATCGCGAGCATCGGCAAGTTCGGCGGCGCCTTTGTCGGCGGCGCGCTCGGCGGACTGACGCGGCAGGAATCCTACGCGCTGGCGAGCGGCATGAACGCGCGCGGCTCGACCGAGGTGATCATCGCCACCATCGGCCTGTCGATGGGCGTGCTGAGCCAGACCTTGTTCTCGATGATCGTGACCATGGCGATCCTGACCACGATGGCGATGCCGCCGATGCTGCGCAGCGCGCTGGCTCGGCTGCCGCTCGGCAAGGAGGAAAACGAGCGGCTGGAGCGCGAGGAATACGAGCAGCGCGGCTTCGTCGCCAATCTTGAGCGGCTGCTGCTTGCGGTCGACGAGAGCAGCAACGCGACATTCGCTGCGCATCTCGCCGGCGTGCTCGCCGGCGGGCGCGGCCTGCCGATCACGGTGCTGCATGTCGGCGTCCACGCCAAGCTGCAGGAAAAAAACCGCGCCGGCGAGGAAAGCCCCGAGGCCGCGGTAATCAATGCCGCCAAGGCCAGCGCCGAGGCCGAGGCCGACGGCAGCGGCAATGTCGATGTCATTAGCCGCGCCCGCGAGGAGACCGCGGCGGAGGCGATCGCCGAGGAAGCCAGAAAGGGTTTTGACCTGCTCGTGGTCGGCATGGAGGAGGTCGCGGGCCCCGATGGCGGCTTCGACCGCCGGATTGACGAGCTGACCTCGAGCTTCGACGGCCCGCTGGCGATCGCAGCCGCCAAGGGTGTGCACGCGAGGGAGCCGACGGCGAATGCACGGAAGATCCTGGTGCCGGTGTCGGGCAGCAACGTCTCGCGGCGCGGCGCCGAGGTCGCGATCGCACTGGCGCGCCTCGCCAGCGAACCGCTGCAGGTGGTCTATGTCTCGACCACGCGCGACAAGGGCGCCCGCCGCACCAGCCCGAGCATGTCGCTGGCGCCGGAGGAAGCGATCCTGAAGGACATCGCGGCAACCGCCGCGCGCTATGACATCAAATTCGCGACGCGGCTGCGCGCCAACACCGCGCCCGAGGTCGCGATCCTGCAGGAGATCGCGGCCAGCCGGGCCGACCTCGTCGTGATCGGCGTCGACCGCATCCAGGGCGACAGCTTGAATTTCGGCAGCGTTGCAGCCGCCGTGCTCGGCAAGTCGAAGGCGTCGGTGCTGCTGGTGTCGGACGGCGACGTCAGGCCCAAGGACTGAAAACTAAGACCTGAGGAACAAGGTCCGGAGCGCGGGAGCGCCCGCGCCTACCACTCTTCCGGACAGGGATCGACGATCTTCCAGAGATCGATCCCGTTCTTGATCTTCTTCATCTCGGTGGTGAGCCCGCCATTGCGGCGGATCCAATCCTTCACCGTATCGGGGTAATAGGACATCAGGTCGGAGGTGCCCTCGAGGCTGGTGACCTTGATACCGAAGGTGAACGCCTTGTCGTAATAGGCCTGGTGGAAGCCGATGCTGGCCTTCGGCGTCACACAGATCTTGTTCAGCGGCACGATGCCGAACACCAGCGTGCAGGCCGAGTTGCAGATGCCGTCGATCACGACGCGCTCGCGGCGTTCGCGGATCAGCTTGTACTTGGCCTTGTATTCCTCGACATAGCCGCCATGGTCGCGCGTGATGTGCAGCACGGCCCGCGCGGGCGTCGCAGCCAGAACCGAGAGCAGCAAGGCGGCTAGGAGCGTGATGCGCATGAAATGTTCGAAACCAAGGGAAAGGCGGCCCGGGCGGACCTGACCGCAAGACTCTGGCCGGACTGTGTTGGCAATCCGTTAAGCATCCGCAAAAAGGCAAAATTTGGCGCGCTGTGACCGATTTCCCGCAGCTTTTGGCCGGAATCCGGGTTAAATGAACCATTAGAGGACTTTGGACCGGCTACGGAGGCCGATTCCAGCGTGAATGCCCGGAGGCCGCCAATGACCAAGACCAAGCTTTTCGCCGCCCTCGCCGTGACCGTTGCCCTGGCCATCCCGGCCCTGACCCCGGCTGCCGCGGCCGACCTCTCGGTCACCCCGCGCCACCACCGGCATCACCACCACCACGCTTATTGGGGGCTGCCCTACCACATCAGCTACCTGCACAATTACGGCCCCGGCCAGGCCGCCGGCAGCTTCGCCTATTATGACGGCCCGTCGACCAACAAGTGCTATCAGGGCTCGTCCGCCTATATCGGCCAAGACCATCGCCGGCATCCCTGCTTCTGACGGCTGCGCGGGACACCGCCGGCGCAGAGCGCGGACACCGCCCCAGTGACGCGCGAGGCTGCTGGCCCTCCCCGCTCAAGTCTGATAATCGACCCCCGCGGCGCTCGTAGCTCAGCTGGATAGAGCATCGGATTTCGATTCCGAGGGTCGGGAGTTCGAATCTCTCCGAGCGCGCCATCGTTTTTCATCGATCATACAATGGTTTAGGACGAGCCGATTTCGCTCTGGATGATCGTTTTCGTGTTGCGAGCAGCTCAACGCAGCAGGGCGGTTTGACGCTTGTTCTGAATGCGATGTGCGCAACGAGGAACGACCCCGACGCGGACGGCGCGCCGAGGTCGCCATTCTGTCAACTCCCGACCGGGTGGGGGTGTAAGGGCCGGGAGCCGACAGGCTACCTCCAATACCGCCGCTCGCTCCGCCCCTAAGCAACGGCATTAAGGGTTACTCCCGCCCGGCCTGCCGGAAAACGATATCCATTCACCGCATGTCGGGGGCGAGCCGAGCGACGCCGTTAGCAAATCAGCAAGCAGGTCGGCGCAGGCTTTTCAGAGGGACGGGACCGGTTTGGGGAACGTCTTACGGTCTCCGTTTCGGAGGAGCTGGCGTTCAGGCCCTGGCGCCGGCTCCTCTTTCCTAAAATCAGCCTATGCGCCGCAACAGTCACGGGGGCGAGGCAATCAAACTTCGCGAAGGGCGTTTCGGGCTAGTTCAAGTAGACTGAGGGTTCCAAGTCGCCAGCCTTTGCTTAATCTGCTCGGCCTGCTCCTTCGTCAGTTTCTCAGCCAAACTGTAATCGTTCAATTGGGCCGCCCCCTTGCGTTGTCGATCGTAGACCATCCAGTCGGTGCTTCCTCTTCGAACGAGGAACCTTGCCTGTATCGGCGCCGTGCAATTCATCGTAGACTCCGTCAGCAATATGAACGACCGCAATATCTTCTTAAACATAGCACTTGATTTTCGATGCTTCTGTGAACTTGCACACACGCAGCCGGACTCGACATGTCGATATTTCGACCGATGCCGCCCGCCCGAGGTTCGCCGTGCAAGTTCGATGCTGATACGCCGAGTCCGATCCGATCAAGCGCAATAGAGCATCCGCGGGTCAGCAAAAGGTCGGAAGCATTTTCGGCCATATGGCCGTTGCGAAAGCCGAAAGGTTGCACGAAATCCGCAGCACGCCCCTGCACAAAGACCAGCATCCGATCAACGTAGTGCGGCGCGTAATCATCGTCGTCGAACCGGACTATTTATCCAGCCTTGCACAGCCCGACATAGAGCTTCCCCTTCGCTCCAATCGCTATCGGCGCAGGCTCGTGAAAATATCGAACCCGCGGATCACCGATTGCATCGAACATGGTTCCGCGGATTCGGACTACCGTCGTGCACGAGCCACTCAAAATCTTGATGGATTTGATTTCGCTAACAGCGATCGGCTTTGCTACCGACTGGCGCGCACGAAATCGATAATCCGTCCGGGCTCCGACCGAGATTCGCCGCGATGTAGATCGCTCCGAGGTCACAGAAGTGTGTCGCGCTCGCAACGTCACAACAGTTCCCTGTGTGGATGGGCGTGTTTCGACTTCACTGCGTAACGCATTTGCCCTCTACTAATATCGGACCTTCGGCGGCGATTTTATTGCCAAGACGTTCACTTGAAATCGGGGTCCAGGAGGCCGCTGTTCAGCGGCCAGCGGCCTCTTTCGTTATTTGAGATTCATCGATTTGCAATGACGCCGAGTTGCGTCAATCGGACTGCCATTAGTTCGTGAGGACAAGATGATTGAAGAACGCAAACCTTACGTGGCATTTGGAGTAGACCCGGCCGGCGTCGCACGCGCAACGTATGAACTTCGTTGCAGTGACGACGAAGAGGCAAAGCGCCGAGCCGAGAGTTTTTTGGACGAGCACGAATTCGTCGAGTTGTGGATCGACTACAAAAGGATCGCTCGTCTGAAGCGAAGCTAGGAAGGGCGCAGACGCGGCATCAAACTCCGAATGAATGCCTCATTTGAACTACCATGCGTTGGATGGCGGAGGTGTATTTGCCACGAGCAAATTGCTGACCGCCTGTGTCGCGCACTATGACAACGCTGCATAAACACGGAGGCCGTAGCATCTGACTGTCGTGCTCGCTTCAGCAAGGCGCCTTTTTCTCGACGGCTGGAGAAGCTGCTTGGCCGTTCGCGAAGTTCAACGGTCAAAGTCACCGGCTGGACTGGTTGCGCGGAACGAGCAGCAGTAGCAGGTGGCCCGCTGCGATGCCGGCGAGGCCTCCTGCAACCTTGAAGATTGCGTCGGCCAAGTGGCCGTGCCGGTCAGGGGTTAGCAATTGCATTGCTTCGAGCGTGAACGCACTGAAAACGACCAAGAGCACGACCAGCATGCCGCGCCGGGGATAGCCTAACACAAAGGCCAACGCCATCACCGCGAACGCGGCGAAATGCTCGACGTGCGGATCGGAAGCAAACGAGGGGCGGTCCTGGATCGGGGACAGTGTGGCAAACGCAATAAAGGCCAGCGTTAGCCAGCCAATGACCATTCCGAACGTCCTGATCCTTGATGCAAGCAAGCAACAATTTCCAAGTCGTGGTGCCCTGGATGCACCGTCGCTCAATTAGCCCATCGCGCGCGTCAGCGACAGGCGGGATCGGCGCAAACCGGGTGGCCCACAAGGACTAATCCCGATGGTGCTTTCCGTAGAGCCACCGTAAGTCGAAATTCCAACTTCGCGCCGCGCAGCAAGCGCTACGATGAACCACGAGGGGGCGGCACCTCACCTTGAAAGGCAGCGAGGCCGTTATGGAGCGCTTATATCTGGGCATCACCGTTACCAGCACATACGCCTTGGTCACGATTGCGCTGATGGTGGCTTTCATGCACTGACCGGCAGATAGGCCTGGCACGATTGGTCTGTAGCGAGCCACAACAACGTTCACCGCTCACGCGCGACTATCGACGAAAGCCAGGGTCCCTATCTCCCTTTGGCATGCTCATTCCCCGAAAGCCGATCGAGGTCCCGGCCGGAGGTCGCCCGCCGGCGAACTGGATTCGGGCCGATTAACGTTCCCGCTTAACGCTTCTTGGGCTTAGGCTTTCCTTCCTCTTGACGCTGTTGGGCGCCGGGGTGATAGGCTACTGCCATTTCAGGCGGCTATCTTGAATGAACGATTTATCGGGATTGAAGCAGCTTTTGCTGGTGGTTTTGATCTTCGTGCCTTTCGAGCGACTGCTCGCCGCAAGGCCCCAGAAGATTCTTAGGCGTGGCCTGCTGACCGACATGGCCTTCCTGTTCCTCAACGGCTGGCTGGTGCTGGCCGGCGTGATCGCCATCATGGCGGTGGCCACTTTGGTCAAGCAGTCGATCCTGCCAGCAGCGGTGACACAGACGATCGGCGATCTTCCCTATCTGGTGCAAGTGCCCATCGCGATCTTGATCGCGGACCTCGGGGTCTACTGGACGCATCGCATCCTGCACGTCGTGCCTGCCCTGTGGGAAATCCATTCCGTCCATCACGCGGTCGAAGAACTGGATTGGCTCGCGGCGATTCACCAGCACCCGCTCGACGTGATGTTCATGAAGGCCGGGGCACTGTTTCCGCTTTACGCGCTCGGTTTCTCGGCGGAAGCGATCGGGACCTACCTTCTCATCTACTTCTGGCAGACTTGGCTGGTTCACGCCAATGTCCGCCTGAACTATGGACCGCTGCGCCGCATCCTGGTGTCGCCGGAATTTCACCACTGGCACCACAGCAGCGACACAGCAGCCAGGGACAAGAACTTCGCCGGATGCCTCTCGTTCTACGACGTGCTGTTCGGCAGCGCCTATCTTCCGAAGGGGCAGAATCCGAAGGCATTCGGCGTCGATCATCCGATGCCCACAAATTATCTGGCGCTGCTGGCCTACCCGTTTGTCGCGTGGGTCTCGAAGCGTCAACGCAGCGACGCGCCAGCCATCCAACCTCACATCTCGCAAGCTGGAGATCCTGCGCAGCCGCGCCAAAGCGCGCCGCTGGGCTAGCTGCGCAAACTCTTCTCCCCAAACCATCGCCGGCAGGCGCGGCTGAAGCTCGTGGCGTCGGTGTAGCCGAGCGCTGCCGCCATCTCGTCGCGCGATTGCGTGCCCGCCGCGAGCATTGTCCGGGCGCGCTCGCGCAGCACGCCGTCAAGCAGCGGGCGGAAGGCGCAGCCGGCCTCCGCGAGCCGCCTCACCAGCGTTCGCCGCGAGGTGCCGACGAGGCGCGCGGCCTCCTCTTCGCCGAGCCGCTGCGGCAGCCGCGCCGCAATCAGGCTCTCGACCATCCGCGCCAACGCCGCGGTGTCCGAGCGCGGCTTCTCGATCTCCTCCAGCGCCTCGATCGCCTTGGCATGCAACTCCGGATCCGCAAACGGCGAAGGTCGCGCGCACAAGGCCTTTGGCACGTCGAAGATGAAGGCGGCCGCGTTGAACTTCACCGCGCAGGAATAATGCTGCATCAGCCGCTCCGCGCCCGCTGGCGGCGGCCAGGGAAACTGCAGGGTCGCCTGGCCGATCGTATCCTCGAGCAGCTGCACATACACCGCATGCACGTTGAGGCTGACCGCCAGCGCCACGGCGCGCCACAGCGCGCCGTCCATGGCAACCGCAGGAGAGATTTCGATCTGGATCGAGCGCGGCGTCGTGCGCAGCCGGTTGCGTATGAAGGGTGCGCGGGTCGACCCGAAGCGCGCGCCGGTGTTGAGCGCATCCGCGATGGTCGGCGCTGTCCTGGTCGCAACGTCGAGCGCCCCTTGCAGCGACGTCGACCAGACCGCCGCGGCCGACAGCGGCCACAGCTCGCCATGCCGGCGGGTGATGTTGGCGGCGAGGATCACCAGCGACGACACCGGCATATGCGCGCCGGGCTGGTCGAGTGTGTCCTGCTGGATTGCGGTGCCCTGCAGCAGCTCATCGCGCTCGCCACGCGTCTTGCCGAACGCCCGCACCAGCGCCCGCGCATAGCTCACGGACACCGGCATGCGAAGGGCATCCGCCTCCGATCCCTGCATTGCGTTGGCGCCCTCCCTCGCGAACGTGCAGCCGAACAGCTTTGGCGCAAAATGCCACAAAATTGGCCTGTTGGGAACTGGCGGCGCAGGCCCGCCTCGCGGCATCCTCCACACAACAACGGCGAACGCCGCCTCGACAAGAGATGCTGGAGGGAATGCGATGATCTTCACGGGCACCAATGCCGCTGGCGAGACGATCACCTACCGGGACGGCAAGCGCTATCTGTGGATGCTCTCGTTCATCCCGCCGCTGATCCCGCTGTTATCCTACTGGCTGTTCCTACGGACGCACAATCCGCTGGTGACGCTGATCCCGTTCGTCTTCATCTTCATCCTGATCCCGCTGCTCGATGTCCTGATCGGCGAGGACACCCACAATCCGCCGGCCGAAGTGGTCGCGGCGATGGAGGCCGATCCGTACTATCTGCGGCTGGCGCGCATCACCGTGGTGTTTCCCTGGATCAACTACGTCGCCCTGATCGCCTTCTTCGGCACGCAGGAGCTGCCTTGGTGGTCCTATGTCGCCTTGCTGCTCGGCGTCGGCACCATCAATGGCGGTGCGCTGCTGATCGGGCACGAGCTCGGCCACAAGCCTGACCGGCTCAACATCCTGTTCGGCATGCTCGCCAACTGCGCGGTGGGTTACGCCCATTTCCGCGTCGAGCATAATCGCGGCCACCACACCTGGGTCGCGACCCCCGAAGATCCCGCAAGCGCGCGGTTCGGTGAATCGATCTATGCATTCGCCACCCGCGAACTGCCCGGCGCGTTCAAGCGTGGCTGGCGCAATGAGGCCGAACGACTGACCCGGCGCGGCGAGCCGGTCTGGTCGGTCAACAACGAGATCCTGCAAGGCTTTGCGCTGACGCTCGTCGTCGCGGCCATCCTGATTGCGCTGTTCGGCTGGAAGGTCGCGCCGTTCATCGTCGCGCACCATTTCCTCGGCTGGTATGCGCTGACCCAGGCCAACTATGTCGAGCACTACGGCCTGTTGCGCGAGAAGCTGCCGAATGGCCGTTACCAGGCGGTCGAGCCGCGCCACTCCTGGAACACCAACCACATCGTCTCGAACCTGATGACGTTCCACCTGCAACGTCATTCCGACCACCACGCCAACCCGATGCGCCCCTACCAGTCGCTGCGCGATTTCGACGACATCCCGCGGCTGCCGAACGGCTACACCGGCATGTTCGGGCTGGCTGCGATCCCGCCGCTCTGGTTCCGCGTGATGGACCCGAAGACATTAGCGTGGGCCGGCGGCGACAAGAGCAAGCTGAATCTCGGCGAGCGACCGGCGAATTCGTGATCCACGGCTCCACGCCCGACGTCGACGCGCAACCGTCGTCACTTGCCGTGATGCCGGAGCGCATCGACGATGACCTTGAACGCCGGTGAGTTCTGACGACCGCTGGGATAATAGAGATAATAGCCGGAGAACTTCGGCGACCAATCGTCAAGCACGAGCTGAAGGCGGCCCGACGCAATAGCTTCAGTCACCGTCTCCTCCGGCACGTACGCGATGCCGTAGCCCGCGATTGCGGCTTTGACCATCGGCTGGGTCGAGTTGAAAGCAAGCTGACCGTCGACGCGCACCCGCACGTTTCGCCCGGCCTTGCCGAATTCCCAGGCATAGAAACCGCCGCGCGTCGTCAAGCGCAGATTGATGCAGCTGTGGCCGACCAGATCCTGCGGGGTCTTCGGCACACCGTGCCTGGCGAAATAATCAGGCGCGCCCACAGCGACCAGACGCCAGTCGGGCCCGATGCGCACCGCGATCATGTCCTTCTCGACGCTTTCTCCGAGCCTGACGCCGGCGTCGAAACCATCCGCCACGATATTGCGCAGGCCGTTGTCGCGACTGAGTTCGAGCTTGATGTCGGGATAATCCGCGAGCACCGGCTCGAGCTTCGGCCAGACGAGATTGTCCAGCGCGTGGTCCGATAGGGTGATGCGCACGGTGCCCGAAGGCTTGTCGCGGTATGCGGTCAGCGCCGCAATATCCGTCTCGATCTCGGCGATGCGCGGCGCGAGCGATTGCAGCAGCCGCTCGCCGGCCTCCGTGGTCGAAACGCTTCGTGTGGTCCGGGCGAGAAGCCGGATTCCCAACCGCGCCTCAAGCCGCTTGATGGTGTGGCTGAGGGTCGACTGCGTGACGCCGACCTTCGCCGCCGCCTTGGTGAAGCTACGCTCCTCCGCCACGACAAGGAACCACAACAGATCGTTGAAGTTTTCGCGCACCCTCAGTCTCCACTGCCACCCTTATTTATGGGCACAGTCGATAAGTTCAAACAGATTTCACCGCCTAATCACAGCAATCCGCCGGTGCTACCTCCCACGCAGACGGGTTGCCGGATTTGAACCGGACCCCTTGTGCGGTGGAAACGGATGGACACGACCTACGACGACGGATTGGTGCGGCCACACGCGGCGTGGGGCGCCGTGCTTTCGATGGCGCTGTGCGTCGCCGTCCTGATCGCTTCCGAATTCATGCCGGTCAGCCTGCTGACGCCGATCGCCGAGGGTCTCGGCATCAGCGAAGGCCGGGCGGGTCAGGCGATCTCGGTCTCCGGCATCTTCGCAGTCATGACCAGCCTGTGCATCGCCAATCTCGTGAAGCGCATCGACCGCAAGCTGGTGCTGACCTCGTCCTCGCTCTTGCTTGTCGTCTCCGGCCTCGTCGTCACCTTCGCCCCCAATTATGCCGTGCTGATGATCGGCCGCGCCCTGCTCGGGATCGCCATCGGCGGCTTCTGGTCGATGTCCACCGCAATCGTAATGCGTCTGGTGCCGCACGACGCCGTGCCGAAGGGGCTCGCGATGATCAACGCCGGCAACGCCATCGCTGCAACCGTCTCGGCACCGCTCGGAAGCCTGCTCGGCGATCACGTCGGCTGGCGCGGCGCCTTCTTCCTCGTGGTGCCTTTGGCACTGCTTGCGCTCATCTGGCAGTGGATCGGCCTTCCCGCGCTGCCGCCGTGCGGGCGCGATGGCGCGGGCAATGTATTAAAGCTGCTATTGCGCCGTCAGGTGGCGCTTGGCATGGCCGCGATCTTCCTGCTCTTCATGGGCCAGTTCGCGGTGTTCACCTATCTGCGCCCATTCCTTGAAACGGTCACCGGCATTGGTATCTCCGCCCTGTCGGCGATCCTGTTGCTGATGGGGATTGCCGGCGTCGCCGGCACCTGGGCCATCGGCCAGCTGCTGAAAACGAGGCTCTACAGCATCGTCATTGCGATTCCGCTCGTCATGGCGTCGCTCGCTGCCGCATTGATCGCGCTCGGCTCGATGCCGGCAGCAGTCACAAGCCTGCTGCTGGGCTGGGGCTTCTTCGGTACGGCCGCCCCGGTCGGCTGGGGCACATGGCTGAGCCGCACGCTCCCTGATGACGCCGAAGCCGGCGGCGGACTGCAGGTCGCCATCATCCAGTTCGCCATTACGCTGGGCGCAGCAGCCGGCGGATTTCTGTTCGACGCGCTCGGATGGTGGAGCCCGCTCGCGCTCGGCGGGGCCCTGCTGCTCGGTTCGGCGCTCGCCGCAACCGCGGCCGCCATAGACCATGGAAGGCCGGCGCCATGACGTTCCGTATCATCGATCGCCGCACCGTGCTGCGGAGCGCTCTGCTTTCCGCGACGGCCGCACCATTCGGCGACCTCGCATCGTCGCGGGGATACGCACAGGGACCAGCGTCCATGAGAGTCGGCATCTCCTTCAACGAACAGACCATGGCGGCGACGCTAGAAGACAATCCGTCGGCGCGCGATTTCGCGTCGATGCTCCCGCTCGTTGGCCTCAAGATCGACGATTACGCGAACAACGAGAAGATCAGCTACCTGCCGCGCAAGCTCACTGAGGAAGGCAGCGGACCGTTCGGCAACGAACGGCCAGGCGATCTTTGCTACTACGTGCCCTGGGGCAACCTCGCATTGTTCCATACGGGCTACCGCTGGTCGCAAGGCTTGATCCGGCTCGGCCACATCGACGGCAACTTCGATGCCCTGCTGATGCGCGGAAAGTTTCCTCTCCGCATCGTATCCCTGTCCTGATCCCTCACGAAAGAACCGGAGGAATACGCAAATGAAGAAGGTCCTTGCAGCAGCGGCCATCGGCGCAACCGGCGTCGTGTCTGCGCAAGCGGATGGCATCGAAATCCATCTCAACGGCAGCACGCCCGCGATGCTCGGCGCCGCGGACAATTTCAGCGGTCGGGCGGTCATCAGTCCGCTGTATCCAGCGACGGAATTCACCCGTGCGAGCACGGGCCTCGTCAACTTCGCATCGGGAGCACGCACCGTCTGGCACACGCATCCCGCCGGTCAGTTGCTCATCGTCACGACGGGCCAGGGCTGGGTGCAGGAAGACGGCAAGGACAAGCGCACGATAAATACGGGCGATGTCGTCTGGATTCCGGCCGGCGTCAAGCATTGGCACGGCGCGACCGCCACCAGTCCGATGGCCCACATCGCGGTGAGCTACATGCAGGACGGCAAGAATGTCGACTGGCTCGAACCGGTTTCCGACGAGCAGTACCGATAAGCGGGAGCAAACATTGAATGGGTTCGCCATGAAAACTTCGACCATCCTGGCACTCGCGCTATCCATGGGAGCCGTTGATGCAGAGACGAGAGCAGGCGCGCAAACCGGGCCCCTGTCGCGCGACGACGTGCGGGCGGTGTCGCCGGCGCTCGCACGCTACGCCACGAACAAGCTCGCCAGCGATCTCTGGAAGCGGCCCGGATTGACACCGCGCGATCGCAGCATCGTCACGGTCGCCGCGGTCATCGCCCGCAACCAGGGCATCCTTCTGCCCGAGCAGTTGACCCTTGCACTCGACAATGGCGTCAAACCCGGCGAGATTTCCGAGATCATCACCCATCTCGCCTTCTATGCCGGCTGGGGCAATGCAATGGCCGCGACGGCGATCGCCAAGGACATGTTCGCGGCACGCGGAATTGGCCCGGATCAGCTTCCCGATGCTTCGGTCACTTTGCTGCCGCTGGACGAGACGTCCGAGGCCGCCCGGGCGGCCCGGGTGGAGCAAGGCACAGGACCAGCTTCACCAGGCCTCGTGCGCGACACCGCGGAGGTCCTGTTCCGCGATCTCTGGCTTCGTCCTGACCTTGCGCCACGCGATCGCAGCCTGGTGACCGTCAGTGCATTGATCGCCACCGGCCAAGTTGAGCAGATCCCCTATCATCTCAACCGGGCGATGGATAACGGGCTGACACGCGCTGAAGCGTCGGAGGTGATCAGCCATCTCGCCTACTATGCGGGATGGCCGAACGCATTTTCGGCCGCGCCCGTCGCCCGCGCCGTATTCGAGAAGCGCTCCGCCAACTGATCAGTCCAAATGCGCCGCGTGCACCCATGAAGACGGCCAGTCACGACATGTCGCATTCGCTCTCGCCATCCAAGGCGGCACGCTCAGTCGCGATCACCTTGCTGCCCGTTATGGCTGCCGTTCTGGCAGGCTTTCTCGTCGTCGGCGCAGCATTGCCGGTGCTTCCGCTGCATGTGAACCATCTCGGCTTCGGAAGCATCGTTGTTGGCATGGTGGCCGGCACACAATTCGCGGCGTCCCTGCTGTCCCGGGTGTGGTCCGGCGCTTATTCCGACACGAAGGGAGGAAAACGCGCCGTCGTAACCGGTCTCGTCACGGCGCTGGTTGCCGGCCTGCTGTATGTTCTGTCGTCGGTCTTCGAGAGTGTGCCGATCATTTCAATAGCGATCCTTCTCGTTGGACGCGCGGCGCTCGGCGGTGCAGAGAGCTTCATCATCACCGGGGGTGTAAGCTGGGGCCTCGCCCTGGTCGATCCCGCACACGCTGGCAAAGTCATCGCCTGGGTCGGAACGGCGATGTTCGCGGCGCTCGCCTCTGGCGGTCCGCTCGGTCCGATGCTGTTCGCGTCGCATGGCTTTGTTGCGATCGGCGCCTTCAGCTCCGTATTGCCGTTGCTCGTCCTCTTGCTGCTGGTGTGGGCGAAGGGGCCCCTGCCCCGGCCACGGACGGCGAAATCCGACGTCGGGTCCGTGATCGGCGCGGTGTGGTTGCCGGGCGTTGCCGCGGCGCTCAGCAGCATCGGCTACGGAGCGATCCTCGCCTTCGGCTCCTTGCTCTACGCCATCAGGCATTGGGAACCGATCTGGCTCGGTTTTACAGCCTTCGGCGTCGCGCTGATCGGCGTCCGCGTGATCTGCGGTCATCTGCCGGACAAATTCGGCGGTGCCAGGGTCGCACTCTGGTTCGTGCTGGTGCAATCAGCCGGACTGGTCCTGATGGGGCTCGCGGGAGGTGGCGCGACTGCATCCATCGGCGCCGCGCTCGCCGGCCTCGGCTATTCGCTCGTCTTTCCCGGGCTGGGTGTCGAGGCCGTTCGGGGCGTCTCGCCCGAAAATCGCGGCCTGGCGATGGGCCTCTACACGGCATTTCTTGACGTCGCCATGGCGATCGGAAGTCCGCTGCTGGGCTGGATCGCTGATCGGGGAGGCTTGAGCGCCGTGTTCATCGTCAGCGGCGCCGTCACGCTTTGCACGGCGGCTATTGCCGCGCGCTTGCTCGGCAGCGGGCGCATGACACTGCCGAAGCTTAGACGGACCGCCGCTTCATCGCGCCGATGCCGAGGAACGTTCCGTTGACGGACGGATACTGGCTGATGAATTCAAACGTATCGAAGCCCGGCGCCTCGAATTGCTTCAGCGCCTTCCAGAGCAGCGTCGTGTCCGGACAGGCCTGGGAGTGGACGTCATGATGCACGATGATGCTGGCGTGGGAGCGCACCAGCAGGTGATCCTGCATCGCTCCGCGCAGGCTGTGGTCGCCGTCGATGAAGACGAAGTCCGGCTTCAGCCGGTCGACATGGGCGCGAGCCAGGCGAGGTAAGGCGCAAGCTGGTTCGGATATTGCCAGAGGTGGAGACCCTTGCCGAAGCTCGGCGCAAGCTCCGGCGGCTGCTCGTGAAGCAATTCGTCATTGAGCCCCAGCGCAGGGATGAACTCACGTTCGAGGAATTCGACATCGAGCCGCTGAGACGGCGTCAATGCGGCGATGGTGCTGATCGCTTCACGAACGAACGGCGCAAGGTCGGCGAAACGCTGGTATCGGTCTTCAGGAGCTTGCTGGACGTTGAGCATCGGTGCGATCGGGTCGGATGGTTGGACGGACGGGAGAGCGCCGGCGGCAAGTCTCGTCCTCCTTGAACGGCGCGAGCGCCCTTCCCGGGCGGAGAATCTTGCATCCCGCCGCGCCGATCGCGCGTCAGTCCATGGCCCGTCTTGCCGCTGCCCGCCTCACCCGCTCGGGATCTTCCGCCGCACGGCCTCCACGCCGGCATCGGTGACGCGGTATTTCCGGCCCAGCTCCGGCAGGATCCAGCCCTTCTCGATCATTCCGGCAATGGTGCTCGGCCCGACACCCGCGGGAAACGGCCGACGATGCCGGATCGCGTCGATCGCGACCCGCTCCAGATGGGTGGCGACGTGCGAGGGGCGCGCGCGGAACGCCTTTGCCATGATGAGGACCGACAGCACCTCGGCGCGCCGGCGCACGGCCGACGCGCTGCGGGTCAGTTCGTTGCTGATCTCGAGAGCGTTCTTGCCGGCCCTGGCGAGTTCTCTGAGCTTCTCGTCCTCGTCAGAGCTCCAGCGCCGCACGATCCCCATCTGCCCCTCACCGCCTGGATACCCATCTCGAACCGATGCATACGCAGGCGGCGCTGATTTGCTATGTGACTTTCGGCACCTCTTGAGGTGACGTTGGAAATTGTCGCCATCAAGAAGGCCGATTGCGGTGCCGTCCGATGCGGCGCTCAGAAGCACGATCCGATTGAATCGGATCATGCTCCAATCTCTTTGTGCGGTCGCGTTTCGCTTCAGTGCTTGCTGGGTTCGAGCGTGATGAGCACGCCGGTCGGTTCCGGCTCGTGCGGCCGCAGCGACGTCAGCTCCGGATCGCTCCACTCGGCAAGGCTCACCACTTCACCGGTTTGCCCCGGCATGTCGGAACTCTGCGCCGGTTCGAGGACCTTGAGGCCGCTGGTGTCGACGAAGAATGTGTGCTCGCCGAACACGCTGTTCAGTTGCGCCACCGCCGGATGATCATCCGGAAGCACCTGCGCGTTCAACTGCGTCATGGTCTGTTTGACTTGCGTGGAATTAAGCTTCATCCGCTGCTCCTTCTTGTTGGTTCCGGCCGCGTGGTATCCTTGGCTGGTTCCTCCCCGCCCGCACCCCTCGCCGGGGGCTTCGAAGTCTCGAACCGATCAGGCCACGAAACGTTCCGCACGCGCGACGCATTGACCGAGGTGTGCGCGGGTTCCAGATCCACCGCTGTGTGAAATGTGGCGCCGGCGTACCTCTACGAGGCAGGCGGCGTCTTCCTGGCGAGTCCTTCCAGATGCACGCGGCGCGCGGCAGATTTGCGTGCGCGCTCCCTGGTGCGGCAGGCCCGGCAGCGCACGGCCTTGGTGAACACGTCGCCCTTTGCGGTCTCGTACCACCATTTCTGCTGCAACGGCGTCCAGACCTCGGCAACGCCGCAATCCTTGCAGACGAAGGGCTCGGGCCGATAGGTTCCGCGTTCGACGAAATCAGGAATCGAATAGCTGTTCGACGGCGCCAGCCGCGCTGTATCCACGGGAACCTCGTCGCGCGCCAGCGCAATCTTGTAATCACGAAGACGTTGCCGTTCGGCGGCGCGTTGCGCCTGCAAGCGGTGCCATTGCTCGGCCTTGCGCTGTCCGGCTTCGATCTCGCCGGGCTTCTGCTTGCTGCGCTTCACGCCCATACCATCCGTCTTGCACCGCATCGGCGAACTTGTCGCCCTGGCCATATCAAGACGACGCCATCGATAGGCTATGGTAACCGCAGCTTTGCCGGGCGGCCAGATCGATCCGGGCGGAGGTTATGCCGGCCGTTGCTCCGCCGGCCGCATATGGATCAGCGCATCGAGAACCAGGACAAGAACGAGACGCTGCTCATCGTTGACCAGCTCCGTCCTGAAGATCACGACGGCGTCACGCCGCTCCGGCCTGAGGGTGATTTTCTGGATTTGGGATTGGCCGGTGAGCGTGGCTCCCGGGCGGACCGGGCTCGGCAGGCGAATCTCGAAGCTCCGCCCGACGATGCCCGCCACCTTGGTCCAGATCGCCTCCACGACCAACCGCTGATAGATCGCGATGGTGTTGAAGCCGCTCGCGATCAGGCCGCCAAATGGGCCCGCCGCGGCCGCGACGGGATCGGTATGGATCGGCACCGGATCATATTTGCCGGCGAATTCCAGGATCTCCGTCTCGCCGATCGTGTAGCTCCCGAGCTGGAATGTCTGGCCCTCGGTGAGATCGTCCGCATAGAGCATCGCGTGCCTCCGTCTGTCGCGCGACGATAGACCAACGCTGCGGGCTTTCCATTACCTCCGACGTCATGATCTTCGCGCACGGGACCTCGGTGGGTGAAGGAGAGACGCGTGCGGCCCCGGCCGCTCGCGCCTCGCACCAGGCCTGCCGCGTTATTGCAGCCGCGCGGCCCTCGCCTTCGCGGCCTTCACGGTGTTCTCCATCAGGCAGGCGATCGTCATCGGGCCGACGCCGCGCGGCACCGGCGTGATCGCGCCGGCAACCTGCACCGCCTCGTCGAAGAAGACATCGCCGCACACCGCGTAGCCGCCGTCCGGCTTCTCGACGCGCGTGGTGCCGACGTCGATGACGATGGCCTGCGGCTTGATCCAGTCGCCGCGCACGAGGCCGGCCTTGCCCACCGCGCTGACCAGGATATCGGCCTGGCGGCAGATGTTGCTGATGCCGCGGGTGTGGATGTGGGTCTGTGTCACGGTCGCCTGCTCCTGCAGCAGTAGTGCGGCCATCGGCTTGCCCACGATGTTGGAGCTGCCGATCACCACGGCATGCGCGCCGGTGAGATCGGGCCGGATCGCCTTGATCAGCCTGAGACAGCCGAGCGGCGTGCACGGCACCAGGGCATCGTCGCCGTGAAACAGCCGGCCGGCGTTGAGCGCGTGTAGGCCGTCGACATCCTTCGCCGGATCGACCGCCGCCATCACGCGCAAGGCGTCGATATGCGTCGGCAGCGGCAGCTGGATCAGGATTCCGTCGATATCGTCGCGCGCGTTGAGCACCTCGATCCTGGCAAGCAGATCGGCCTCACTGGCGTCATCCGGCAGCCGTTCAACCTCGCCGCGCAGGCCAAGCCGCTCGGCCATTCTGACCTTGCTCTGCACATAGATCTGGCTCGCCGGGTCACAGCCGACCAGCACGACTGTGAGCCCGGGCGCGCGGGGCAGCCGGTCCAGATCGTTCGCAACCTTGTCGATGACAATTTGGGCATGTGCATGCCCGTCAAGAATGTTCGCCGTCATGGCACCTCCGTTTCGAAGCGGTGCCCAGGCGCGCGGCGTTCAGTCTCTGCGCTCCCCGATGGTGGTCCATCCAAGCGCCAGTCGCGCAGATGGCGTCGTCATAGCTGGCCGGCCCGGCAAACGCAAATCACGCCCGCTTGCGGCCGAACCGGCGACGAATAGCCCTGTTTTTGCCGGTGGATCGGTGCCGGGTGGGCCCTCTCCGGGGTAGGATTCGGACAGAACTTGCGATAAGCCTCGGGGCTTGCCGGGCTTTTCCGATCCCCGGCGCCATCCTTCCGGTCATCACGCCATTTCGGACATTTTCAACATGAGACATATCATCCTCGCGCTGGCGCTCCTCTGCCCGGCTGCCGCGCTTGCCCAAGGCACCACTCCGGCCCCGGCGCCCGCCGACAAACCCGCGGCGGCCTCGCAGCCGATGGTCGGCGACAAGCCGCTGGTCCAGGTCGGCAAGAAGTTGGCGGCCAAGAAGGGCGAGAAGGCAGCGGCCCCCGGCAAGCCGCAATCGGTCGCGCAGAAGCTCCAGGCCTGCCAGGACATCGACGACGCCACCAAGGAGCGGTTGATGTGCTACGACGAGATCTTCAAGCCGCAGCCTAAGCCGAAGGCCGCCCCTGCCAAGGGCGTCAACGAATGCCGGTTCGTCAAGGAAGAGGACGAGCGGCTGACCTGCTACAACGGCTTCGCCGACAAGATTCCGCGCCTGCCGCGCTAACCACCACCCGGGGCGGTTTCCTGCGGCTGGTTACCCGTCTGCGATCGCCGACATGAAAATGCCGCCGCGAGTGTTTGCGGCGGCATATCGATTACCGGCTGCGGCGTGTCGCAGCCTACCAGGTCCCGAACCCGCCGAAGAAGCCCATCCGCGGCTGCTGCTGCGCGACGCGGTAGGGCTGATACATGCCGGGCTGGGCCAGCCGCATCGGCTGCTGGGGATGGCTGTGATAGCGCGCAACCTTGCGCTTCTTCGGTGCCTGCGGCTGGGCCTGCGCCGGCTGCTCGGCCGGCTTCGCCTCGGCCACGACCGCGCCCTT
The DNA here is from genome assembly GCF_015291625.1 of Bradyrhizobium sp. CCBAU 53421. NCBI lineage: Bacteria > Pseudomonadati > Pseudomonadota > Alphaproteobacteria > Hyphomicrobiales > Nitrobacteraceae > Bradyrhizobium > Bradyrhizobium sp. CCBAU 53421. The sequence continues at coordinate 4,461,614 of NZ_CP030047.1, read as the reverse complement.
CTGCGCGTCGGCCTTCTCCGGCGGGATGAACTGGGCGAACGTGTTGCGGACGCGGGCCTGTGCTGAGGCATCGCCGGCAGCCGGCGGGGTCGCCGCGGCAACCGCGTTCACCTGCGCCGGAACGATGGTCGGCAGGTTGGTGTCGTACACCACCCGCTCGGGCAGTTTCTGGGTCGACTTGATGCGGACCACGGTCTTGTTGTCGACGCCGGGCGACGACAGGCCCTGGGTGGCGACCACGGCCTCCTGCGGCACGATGGCACTAACGACGAAGAGCAGCGCGAGCAGCACGCCACCAACGAACAGGAAATAACGCGCCACAGGCATTTGGTAGCTCCCCCCGCACCACGGGCGCGGTTCATCTCGGCGCGACAACAACAGTTGTCGCGCAACGAACTCATCGTTTGCGCAAGATCACCCGGACAGTCGCCATCCAGCGCTTCCGGGTCGTTCTCTAACGGTCGGCTTATTAGTTAGTTCCTGCCTGGCCGTTACGGTTCACCCGGCAAGTCAATTCCCGGTCACTTTTTCGGGATGCAGGGTTTAGACCCGGCTAGCGGTCACGACAGAGCATTTCGCCTTGTTTGCGTTAACGTTGACGAATCCGATCAGCATCCGCGGGTAGGTCTTGCGGCTCTTCATGGCGATGGTGTCCGGGATCAGCCGCTTGCGTTCGGTCACGGGGCTGCCGTCGCTACGGATGAAGGCGCAGGCGATCTCGATATCCTTCACCGCGAAATCATTGGCGTTACGCAGCGTCAGGGTGACCAGCACCTTGGAACCCAGCCCGCCACGCTGCCAGGACTGCGAGGCGATCCGCAGCCGGTCCAGCGGCGATCTTCCGGCACCGGGTTCGGACGCCTTGGCCGCCTCGGCCGGCTGCCCGGCAGTGGCCACGCCGACCGTGACTGACTCATCTGCAGGTGCGTCCTTTGCGATTTGGGCAGGCTGCGCCCCGGTCGATGCATCCTGCACGGTGCGGATCACGGTGGAAGACACCGGCCAGACATCCCGGTCTCCGGCATCGCTCGGCTCGGGGAGCATGAACCACGCCGCGATCCCGCCGACCGCGATCACCGACAGCAGCAGGCTGGCGTAGAAGCCGCCCTCACCGAGACGTCCGGCGGCAAACCTTCGAAACGACGCCAGGCCGATCCGCATCATCGTGCCCTCACCCTCGCCCGATCAAGCCCACCATCCCGGCACGGTCGCCGCAAGCATCGCGGCATCCGGGACGGCCGCAGGTCGAGCGGCCACGCGAGAACAATCACCGAGGGCCGGAATGGTTTCATTCCGGGACGACAATCTTGCGACGGGCTGCACGGGGTGGCATCACAGCCCGCCGCTCGCTAGATTTGCGCCGCCCGAGAGCGAGTGCCGCGCACCCAAGCGGCGCGAGAACAACAAGGAGACCGCAATGCCCGTCGTCACCTGGGACCACGTCCATCTGCGCAGCCCCGATCCTGAGGCCACCGCGACCTGGCTGCGCGACATCCTCGGCGGCGAAATCATCCGCGGCCCCGGCCGCATCGACGTTCAGCTCGGCGGGGCCAAGGTTTTCATCGCGGAGGTGACACAGGGCGACGGCGTCAACGCCGCGCCGGTGACGCCCTATCAAGGGCTCGATCATTTCGGGCTGACCGTGAAGGACATCGACGCGGTCGCGGCCGAGATCAAGGCCAAGGGCGTCGAGTTCACCAAGGAACCGACCACGATCCGTCCCGGCGTACGGATCTGCTTCATCCGCGGCCCGCAGGGCATCTCGATCGAGCTGCTCGAGCGCGACAAGAAATACGCGTGAGCCGACGGCCGGTGCGCTACGTCATGCTGCCCGGCATGAAGCAGCGGATCGTCACGCCCATGTAGCTCTTGATCGGCCAGACCATGGCGCGGCCGACCCGGTTGGGCTCGGTGACCACGGCTTCATCGGGCACGTCGATCCAGGCTCCGTCGAGGCGCACGCGGTAGTGCCCGTCCTTCGATTCCCAATCGACGTCGCTGACCGCGCTGCCGTCGGCATCCGAGCAGCACGGCCCCTTGCCACTGCGCAGACCGTCGAACCATTCCTTGAGCGGCGAATTGGCGTAGCGGCCGTCGGGATCGCGTGCCTGCGCAAGCTGCGCAGCGGCGACCGACAACAGCGCGACCAGACCAAGCGGCAGAGATACGCGCATCCGGCCGCGGCGGCGGCCAACCAAGGTTCCGGGATCGTCATACCTGCCCGCAAAGCGGCCGCCAGCTTCCATCCTGTCTGTCATGTATGTTGCTCCAGCACTCACCGGCCAGTGCAACCAGAGCTATGCATTTCGCGGGCCAGTTCGATTCGCGCGCACGGTCCGCTGTCATCGCGCCGTCACACCGACTGGCAGGAACCGAGGGTCCACGGTCACTCCGGACACCCCCGGAATCAACCTGCCGCATTGCACGAGGTTGCTCGCTTTGGCATAAAAAACCAATCCGGATTGCTGCGGGCGCGGCAGCCGGTCGATGGGACGTTATGAAGAACGGGCTGTACTCAATCCACGTCACCCTGCTGGATGGACGCGTCGGCAAGGGCAGCGGAGTGATTCTCTTCCGCGACGGGCAAATTCTCGGCGGCGATGCCTACCTGTATTACACCGGCAGCTACACGGTGAAGGGTGACGCGTTCAAGGGCGAGGTCCTCGTGCAACGCCACACCACGCCGCGCGACACCGACAACCCGCTGTTCGGCGGGCCCGCACCGGTCGGCATCGGCGTCTCCGGGACTTTCACCGACACCCGCGGCACCATGAGCGGAACCGCGCTGGTCGGCAAGGCCAGCCTGATCTTCGGCGCCACCCTGCACAAGCTCGCCGATATCAATTAGCCGTTCGAGACTCGCTGCTAGATTCGTCACCCCCGCGCAAAGGCTTCGCCTTTGTCGCTGGAGGAGCGCGCTCTTGCGCGCGTCTTGAAGGGTGCACGGCCACGCTGGTGGCCGTCGATCCTTCGAGACGCGCTGCGCGCTCCTCAGGCTGACGGACCGAGAGCGAACCCGCGGCCAGCCATCACGCTTCGTGCCTACTCCGCGGCCTGCTCCAGCGGCGCGACGCGCGGCAGGATCATCTGGATGCGGGTGCCATTGCCCGGTGCGGAATCCAGCGAGAGCCGGCCGCCGAGGCGGTTGGTGACGATGCTGTAGACGATATGCAGCCCGAGCCCGGTGCCGCCCTGGTCGCGCCGCGTCGTGAAGAACGGATCAAAGGCGCGGCGCCGCACGTCGAGGCTCATGCCGCAGCCATTGTCGGCGAAGATCACCTCGACATAGTCGTTGCCCGAGGCGTGGACCTGGATCTCGACCTCGCCGGCCTTGCCGTCCGGGAACGCATGCGCGACCGCGTTGAGGAACAGGTTGGTCAGCACCTGGCCATACGGTCCGGGATAGGAATTCATGATCAGGTTCGGCTCGCAATCGACGTTGAGCGTCAGATTGTGCTTGCGCAGGCCGGGCCGCAGACTCATCACCACCTGCTCGGTCAGATCGCCGAGATCGAAGGTGCGCTGGTCCGAATAGTTGCGGTCGGCGGCGACCTGCTTGAACGACTGGATCAGCTCGGCGGCGCGGTTCAGATTGGCGACGAGCTGCGAGGAGGCATCGCGCGCCGTGTTCAGAAAGTCGTTGAGGCTCGAGCGGCGCAAGTCGCCGCGCTCTACCTGTGTCGCGAAATTCGCGGTCTTGCGCTCAAGCGCGGACGCCACCGTCAGGCTGATGCCGACGGGGTTGTTGACCTCATGGGCGACGCCCGCCACCAGGCGGCCGAGCGCGGCGAGCTTCTCGGCCTCGATCAGCGAATTCTGGGTTTCCCGCAGGTTGCGCAGCGCAGCCTCCGCGGAGTCCCGCGCCTTGCGCATCTCCTGCTCGGAGCGCTTGCGCTCGCCGATGTCGAGCGCGACGGTGACGATGTTCTCGATGTCGCCCTGGGCATCGAGGATCGGCAGCTTGTTGACCAGCCATTGCCGCATGTTGCCGGCTGCGTCCCTGTACTCCTCTTCATAGAAACCAAGCTCGCGCCGCGCCGACAGCACGCGCTTGTCGTTCTCGTCGGTCTTGGCCGCACCATAGCGCGCCATCAGCTCGGCGGTGGTCTGGCCGATCGCGTCCTGCGGCTCGATGCCGAAGATGCCCGCCATATAGCGGTTCATCAGCACGTAGCGCAGATTGCGTTCCTTGACGTTGATGACGGCGGGCACCGTGTCGATCACCATCTGCAACAGCCGGCGGCCTTCGGCGATGGCATCCTCGGCGCGCTTCTGGTCGGTAATGTCGCGCACCGTGCCCTCGTAGCGGATCACCTCGCCCTCGTCGTTGCGTACGACGGTCGCAGAATCGGACAGCCACAGCACGGTGCCGTCGCGTGAACGCACCTGATACTCGTAGTCACGCACCGTGCCGTCGCGCAGCATCAGCTGCTGGTATTGCTCCCGTGCCGCCGCATCGACATAGACGGTCGAGGCGATGTCGCCGATGCCGTTGATCAGGTCCTGCGGCGTGGCGTAGCCCATCATCCGCGCCAGCGCCGGATTGGCGTTGAGCAGCGCGCCGCCCGGCGTCGTGACGTAGATGCCGTCGACCGATGCCTCGAACAGCTTGTGGTAGCTCTCCTCGGCGAGCCGCTGCTCGGCGAGCGCGCGCAGTGCAGCCTCGCGCGCGCTGTCGGCGTCGACAAGGGTCTGGCGGAACACTTCGGCGGCGCGCGCGATGTCGCCGATCTCGTTGTCGAGGTCGGCGCCTGGAATGAACGCGCTCTTCTCGCCGCCCGCGACCTTGCGAATCGATCCAGCGATCCTGGCGAGCGGGCGAACGGTGCGGCGAACCACCAGCACCGAAGCGAACAGGCCAATCAGCACCCCCGCCGTGCCGAGCACGATGCTCTGCCATTTTGCCTCGGCCAGTGTCCGCGCAAAGTCGCGCGACAGCACATGGCCGCGGCGCGAGCTGAGCTCGCGCAACAGCTCGGTGACCTTCTGGATCAGGCGGCCTTCGGCGCCGAGCACCTCGCGGTCGATGTCGGCGATCTGGCCCTCGCGCACCGAGATCGCGCTGATCGCCTCGGCATAGTTGTCGACCGCGCTGCGCAAGGCGGGATCGGCGATGGTCATCGCCCGCATGCTTTGCGCGGCCTGCTCGGCGGCCGACGTGTTGTGCGCCAGCAGCGCGGTGGCAATGCGGCTCTGGGCCAGCGACAGCGTGTTTGCCAGCGCCGCGTCATTGCTCCCGGCGACCGCCTTGTCGAACGCGTCGCGCAGCGGCGGCAGCCCGGCGACGATCTCGGCGCGGCGGCTCAGCAGCGCCGAGATGCGCTCGATCCCGCTGCGATAGGTCGCCAGCCGCTGGGTGACACCGTCGATCATGTCCTGCTGTTCGGGCGCCAGCTCGATCCGGGTCTTCTTCAGGATCTCGCTCAATGACTGGGCCGCCTCCGCGACCTGGGCCGACTGGCTGCCGGGCTCGGTGACGAAGTCCCGCGCCGCCAGCCGCAGCTCGTTGGTGCGACGATCGATGTCCTCGGCGATGTCGCCGACGCTCTGCAGCCGCTGCAGCTCGGCAAACGTCGTGTCGATGTGCCGGATCGCGATCACGCTGGCGGTGGATGTGATGATGATCACAGCCAGCACCAGCAAGAAGCTGCCGAACGTGAGCTGGCCAATCGAGAGGGAGAACGCACGCGGCGCTTGCGAGTTCGGCGGCAATTCAGCGGTCATGTCATCAAGGCCGGGGTCCAATACGCCCCAATATACGGGAAATTACGGGCTTTGGGGAAACATGCTGAAGCCTCGAGCCGGCCAGCGGTGTGACGTCTATCACCCCGGGGGCGCCAGTGACCGATTCCGGCACAGGTTAAGGTCAGACCTGGTCCGGCGGGATGCCGGCCTCCCTAACGCATCCGGCGCCATCCAGCCGGCAGTCGGTTTCTTGAGACGGGACATCAGGCGCGGCAGCCATCCGCGCCCGGATCGTCATCGCGGCGATGACGTCAGGCAGTAGACTTCCTTCGAACAGAAATTGTCATCGCGGCGATGACCTCAAGCCGTGGAGATCCTTCGAGCAGGTATCGTCATCGCGGCGACGCCGATCACGACGCAGGCGAGCCCGATCCACGCCGTCGGGCTCAGTCGCTCGCCCAGGAATGCGACGCTGAGTGCAACCCCGATCGGCACCCGCAAGTAAGCCTGCGCGGTGGTGCCGACCGATCCGAGAGTCTGGATCAGGCGGAAGTAGATCACGAAGGCGATCGCCGTCGAGAACACCGCAAGCGCCAGCAGGGCGAGTAGCGAGTTGGTCGACGGCGTCAGCGTCCAGGGCCGCTCGACGACAAGGCTGAGCGGAATCAGGATCGCGGCGCCCGCGAGCAGCGAGCCCGCCGCCGGCGCCATCGGATCGAGCCCCTTGAAGCCGCGGCTGAAGATCGCGGCGCAGGCGTAGCAGATGGTGGCGGCGACGATCGCGACCTCGGCGGCGATGCCCTCCCCGAGATCGCGGAACGCATCGACGCCGACGATCAGGCAGATGCCGGCCATGCCGGCAATCACCCCGAACAGTTTTCGCGGGCTCGCCGCCTCATGGCGGGTGATCGCGGCGGTGAACAGGAAGGTGAAGATGGGCGAGGCCGAATTGAGGATGGTGGCGAGCCCGGCATCGACGAAGCGTTCGCCCCAGGCGATCAGCGTCCACGGGATCACGCTATTGAGGCAAGCCTGGAAGATGAAGCGGCGCCAGGTCGCGCCATCCGCCGGCATCGTCACGCCGCGCATCCGCATGATGACGAGGAGCAAGATCCCCGCGATCGCGGTGCGTGCCGCGATCAGCGTGATCGGCGGTATGGTCGCGACGCCAAGCTTGATGAAGGTATAGGAGCCGCCCCAGAGGGTGGCGAGTGCGAGCAGCAGCGCCAGCTCGAAGGCCATGCCGGGCTGGCGGGGCGTGGTGGTCATGCAGCGGATTCCGTCTCGATGGTTGAGACAGAAGCTACATCGGTGGGAGGCGGCGATACTTCGCTTCAGGCCGAAGTGTGGGGGAAGCGCTTCTCCTTCCAACGTCGTCCCGGCGAAGGCCGGGACCCATTACCACAGGGTTGTGTTGTTAGAGAAAGCTGTGGTCCCAGCTTCGCACAACAATGCGGATTGGTGGTTATGGGTCCCGGCCTGCGCCGGGACGACACCGAATTTGTTGCGCCGCCTGTAAGTCACGCACGCGTCAGCACTCGGGATGACCGATCGCGGAACTACCCCAGCGCTCCGACGTCGAATACCTCACCGTCGTAGCCGGCTTCCTTGGGGATGCGGAGCTGGCGGCCGGTGGCGGTCTTGGTCATCACGGGCATGACAGTGACGATCGGCTTGCCCCTGCTGTCGGCGAGCGCGGCGCCGACGTTCGGCTGCTTGCCGAGCCGGATAAGGTTTCGCGTGGTCGGGAACGGCAGCTTGAAGCGGCCGGTCTCGCCACCTTCAAGCGCCTCCCGCGTCGACACCCAGATCGAGTCGGTCGATTCCTTGCCGTCATGGGCGCCGAGCTGCTCGGGCGGCGCGGCGGCGAGGAAGAACCAGGTGTCGAAGCGCTTCGGCATGCCTTCCGGCGTAATCCAGTGCGCATAGGGCACGAGTTCGTCGAGCGCGAGCACCATGCCGTTGTCTGACAACACCTTGAGGAAGCTGATCTTGCCTTCGTTCAGCGCCGCGCGATGCGCGGTCGCGATCTCGTTCGCGCGCTTTGCATCGACCAGGTCTTTCGACCCGAGCGGCCGCGCCAGCAGGATGCCGCTCTCCTCGAAGGTCTCGCGGATCGCCGCGATGCGGAAGCCGAGCGCGTCGCCGTCGAGACCTTCCCCGCCCGAATAGAGCGCGGGATCGGCGGCGATCTCCTTGTCGTTCTTGTCGACGCTGCCACCTGGGAACACCAGCGCACCCGAGTTGAACTCGATCTGGTGATGGCGGACCATCATGAAGACTTCGATTTCGTCGCGTCTCTTGCCGTCGACATCGGACGGCGCTCCGTCACGCAGCAGCAAAACGGTCGACGCAAGGCGCGGGGCAACGATCTCGGTCATGATTATCCTGCTGCACTGGATTGCGGTTGCAGATTGGCGCGGCGATCGACGCGCGCCACGCGGGAAAGCAGATAGTCGACCTCCGCCCTCGCCTGCGCCGTGATCACGGCACCCGGCTTGCGCTGGGCGCTGGAGGAGATGATACCGCGCTTCTGCAGCACGTATTTGCGCACCGTGAGGCCGACGCCGGGCTGCTGCTCGTAGCGGATCAGCGGCAGATGCGCGTCGAACAGATCATGCGCCGCATCGCGCTTGCCTGCCTTGGACAGATTGACGACGTCGATCAGGAGTTCGGGGAAGGCGTAACCGGTCATCGCGCCGTCGGCGCCGCGCTCCATCTCGAAATCGAGGAACAGCCCGCCATTGCCGACCAGGATCGACAGCGGCCGCAGCGAGCCGTCCTTCTGGAAGTTGCGCAAGGTCGAGATCTTCTCGAGGCCCGGCCAGTCCTCGTGCTTAAGCATCACGCAGGACGGTGAATCCATCACGATCTTGCGGATCACTGCGGGCGTGAACACGACGGTGAGCGTCAGCGGATAATCCTGCAGCACCCACGGAACGTCGTCGCCGATCGCTTCCTGCGCTTGCTTGAAGTAACCGATGATCTGGTCGTCGGTGCGCAGATGCGGCGGCGGCGCGATCATGACGCCGGCGGCACCGGCATCCATCGACTTCTTGGCCAGCGAGCGCATCGTGGCAAAACCCGGCGCCGAGACGCCGACGATCACCTGAAGCTTCTTGGCGCGCTTGACGAAGCGCAGCGCAACTTGCTCGGCCTCGGCGGCGTCGAGCTTCGGCGCCTCGCCCAAAATGCCAAGCACCGTGACGCCGTCGCAGCCGACCTCGGTGTAGAAATCGGTCAGCCGGTCGATCGATGTCTCGTCGATCCGGCCGTCGTCGTGAAACGGGGTCGGCGCGATCGCAAAGGTTCCTGCGGCCTGGGCGGTGAGTTTTGTCATTTGGGCATCTATCCTCTGGTCCGTCGTTCCGGGATGGTGCGCCAGCACCAGGCCCGGAACCTCGAGATTCCACAATGCGCGATTGCGCATTGGGGTTCGACGCTGACGCGTCGCCCCGGAATGACGGTATACATCAGAACCGCCGCGCGCCCATCTTGATCTGCTCTTCGGAGAAGAAGATGTCCTTGGCGTTGGCGACGATGTCCTCGGCCTTCCAGCCGGTAAAGGGCGGCTTCCAGCCCTCCATTTCCATCATCCGCATCTCGCGGACGCCGCGTGGGCCCGAGACGCCGAGAACCTTGCCGGTCTGGTCGCCCGACAAATCGCTGACCATGTAAAGCACGGCCGGCGCGATGCCGTCGGGCCCGAGCGCGGCGCCCGGATTCTCCTTGTAGCGGGGCAGGTCTGCCGTCATGCGGGTCAAGGCACCCGGCGCCAGCGTCCAGATCCGGATGTTGTACTTGCGGCCCTCGATCGCCAGCACGTTGGAAAGGCCCCAGATGCCGCCCTTGGCAGCGCCGTAATTGGTCTGGCCGAAATTGCCGATCAGGCCCGAGGTCGAGGACGTGTTGACGATGACGCCGCCGCCATTGTCGCGCATCCATTTGAACACTGGCTGGGTGCAGCAGAAGGTGCCCTTCAGATGCACCTTCATCACCCTGTCCCAGTTGGCTTCCTTGGCCTTGTGGAAGGTCTCGTCGAGCAGGATGCCGGCATTGTTGACCAGGATGTCGGCGCGGCCGAAATGCTTGATGGCGTCGTCGAACACCGACTGACCGCCGGCGAGCGTCGAGATGTCGGCGCCGTTGGCGACCGCGCGGCCGCCCTCGGCCTTGATCGCATCGACCACCTTGTCGGCCATCGACTTGTCCGAGCCCGAGCCGTCGCGCGGTCCGCCGAGGTCATTGACCACCACGGCCGCGCCCTCGCGCGCAAACAGTTTTGCGTAGGCCTCACCAAGTCCGCCGCCGGCGCCCGTGATCAGCGCTACCTTGCCGTCGAGTAATCCCATGGTCGTTTCTCCGTTTTTATCGTTGTTCCGGACGCGATGCAGCGTGAAACGCTGCGTCGCGGAGCCGGGACCCACGCCCGGCGACTGGCCCCGGCTCTGCACCGCACCGCTTTGCGCGCTGCGCTGCGTCCGGGGCACGAGAGCTACGCCAGCACCGTCTTGCCGCTCTTGATCACGGTGACGCCGCGCGACTTCACCTTGGCCTCGAACGACACCACGTTGCCGTCCTTCCACAATTCCATCGTCACGGTCTCGCCGGGAAACACCGGCGAGGAGAACCGCGCCGCGTGCTGCTTGAAGGCGGATGGATCGTAATCGGCATAGGTCTGCAGCACGCCGCGGCAGGTGATGCCGTAGGTGCACATGCCGTGCAAGATCGGCCGCGGGAAGCCGGCCTTCTTGGCGAACTCCGGATCGGAGTGCAGCGGGTTGCGGTCGCCGCACAAGCGGTAGATCAGCGCCTGATCGGGCCGCGTCGTGATGTCGACCACCTTGTCCGGCGCGCGCTCCGGCACCTTGTGCGGCTCGGGCTGACCGTCCGACGGGCCGCCGAAGCCGCCATCGCCTCGGGCGAAGCGCGAGGCCACCAGCGTGGCGAGCTTGTCGCCCTTCTCGTCCTTCAGCACGGTCTGGTGGCGGATCACCGCGCCCTTGTCCTTGCCCTTGTCGAACACGTCGAGCACGGTCGAGTCGGCAGTGATGTGGGCCGCGGTCGCGAACGGCTTGTGGAAGGTGATGTCGCGCTCGCCGTCGACCACCATCACGCGGTTGAGGTTCATCTCGCCGGGGCCGGCGCCCCAGGCCGCGACCGAGGCAAACGTCGGCACCACCTTGAGCGGGCGCGGCGTCAGCACGCCCTCATTGACGAAGGCGAGCTCCTTCTCGTCCATCGGATCGGCGCCGAGACCGATGCCGTAGGCATAGAGCATCACGTCGCGATCAGCGTAGCTGTATTTCTGGCCGAGATTCTTCAGGGCCATCAGCTGTTCGTACACGATTGGCATTGTTGTTTTCTCCCCGAATGCATTCTTATCGGCGCGGCGCCCGTTACTACGCCCTCTCCCCCTGTGGGAGAGGGCTGCACGGACATCAGCCACAAACTCGTTTGGGTGAGGGGTTGCCTCCGCAGATACATCTCTCTCGTGGAGAGAACCCCTCATCCGGCGGCCTTCGGCCGCACCTTCTCCCACAAGGGGAGAAGGTACTTCTTAGGCTTAGGCAGGCGTGAAGAACGGCAGCGGCGCGCCGTCAGTCGGCTTCCACACCACCTTGACCTTCTGGCCGATCTTCACCTGCTCCAGATCGCAATCGACGATGTTGGTCTGCAGCGACGGACCTTCCTTCAGCGTCACATAGGCGATCGCATACGGACCGGTCGGCGACTTGCGCATCAGGCTGTAGGTGTAGACCGTGGCCTCACCGCTCGACTCTTCCCACACCGTCTTGTCGGAGAAGCAGAACGGACAGATCGCGCGCGGGAAGTAATGCGCTTCGCCGCAGGTGGTGCAGCGCTTGATCATGAACTTGCCCGCCTTCGCCGCTTCCCAGAACGGCGCCGTCTCCGGGTTGGTCACCGGGGCATTGTACTTCTTGGCTTCAGACATCACGCACGCTCCAGAATGCAGGTTGAGGCGGCGTGGCGAACGCCGAGCAGACCGCCGGTGCCGTGGGCGATCGCGAGGTCGCAGTTCTTCACCTGCACCTTCGGATGCGCCTCGCCGCGCAATTGGCGCACCGCCTCGAGGATTTTCGTCATGCCGCCGCGATTGACGGGATGGTTGCTGCACAGGCCGCCGCCGTCAGTATTGAACGGCAGCTTGCCGACGCCCGAAATCAGATTGCCGTCGGCGACGAACTTGCCGCCCTCGCCCTTCTTGCAGAAGCCGAGATCCTCGAGCTGCATCAGCACCGTGATGGTGAAGCTGTCATAGATCGAGGCGTATTTGATGTCCTTCGGCGTGACGCCGGCTTCCTCGAAGGCGCGCGGGCCGGACCACACGCCGGCGGAGTAAGTCAGATCGAGATCCTTGCCGCCGCGCGGGCCCTTCGCCGCCTCGCCGTGGCCGATCAAGCGCACCAGTGGCTTCTTCAGGCTCTTGGCGATCTCCGGGGTGGTGACGATCATCGCGCCGCCGCCGTCGGTGACGACACAGCAATCCATCCGGTGCAGCGGATCGGAGATCATCGGCGAGTTCAGCACGTCCTCGACCGTGACGACCTCCTTCAGCATCGCATGCGGATTGTATTGCGCGTGATGCGAGGCCGCGACCTTGATCCAGGCGAGCTGCTCGGAGGTGGTGCCGTAGTCGTGCATATGGCGCATGGCACACATGCCATAGGCATTGTGCGTGGTAGCCCCGTAGGCCAGTTCGAAATCGGCCTCGGCGCCGGAGGCGCGCGGCGGCATCGGACCGGTGCGCGGCTTGCCCGCCAGCGTGACCAGCGCGACCGAGCACTTGCCCGCGGCGATCGCCTCGGCGGCGTGGCCGAGATGGATCAGGTAGGAACAGCCACCGGTCTCGGTGGAGTCGACGTGACGCAGCTTCTTGGTGTTGAGGCCGAGGTAATCGACCATCGGCCACAGCCCGCCCGGCGCGTCGCCGGCGCAGAAATAGCCGTCGATGTCGTCCTTGGTGAGCCCGGCATCCTCGATCGCGCCCTTGGCGACCTCGGCGTGTAGCTGTGCTGTTGATTTATCGGGTGCATGCCGGGTGGGATGTTCGTAGATCCCGGCAATGTAGGCCTTGCCCTTGATGGTCAAATCGCTCTCCGCTGGCGTTTCTCGCTCCAGCGTTTTTCTGAACCGGCGGCGCGACCTTGGCAAGCGCGGAAATATTCCGTCAGGCGAGACTGTTATCCTCAGGCTGCGCGGATGCGATCGTGGTTGGCAGTCGTGTCGGCCCGCGCGCTCGGCGCGTGGGTAACGCGGAGCATGCGGTCATCGCGATCCGAGTGCACATCGTGGGAGCGGCGCAAACGCTCCCCGCCCGCCCGCGGCTATGTTCCGGCAGGCGGCAAAGAAGCGGCATGCGCGTTCGCGCGAAAACGCCACGTCGTCAGCCCGGCCAGGACCAAACCAAGGACAAGGAAAACCGCTCCGCTCGTCACTCCGACGCGGTCTTGAAAGAGCCGTTCGGCAGTGTCGCCGACGATGAGCGGGCGAACAGTCGGTCGACCTTCAAGATAACGTATCTTCGTCTTCGTGACCGTCTGGACGTCATTGCGCGTAATCTGCTGCCAGAACCCGGCGCTGATATGAGTAGGCCCGAACGTTTGCCGCTGTCCGCTCTTGTCGGTCCACGCCAACGTAACGAGATAGCTCGGGGCGGCCCCTGCCTTCTGCACCTCAGCGACCGCACGGGTGATATCGGCGCTGGCTTCGTCACCGTGGTCGAGCATTTCTGCGGCCGCGCCCTGCTCCAAATATGAGCTGACGATCATATAAGCTCCGAACGGAAGCGACACGGCTGTCATCAGCGCCAGATAGACGGGAAATCGGCGTGGTTGCCATTGCCCGGCTTCCGCCGGGCCGGGACTGCACTGTTGCGCCGACCACTTCTGCCAGGCAATCAACGCGACGAGCACGACGGCGAAAAACGCCGCCAATTTCTCCATGAAGCCGGACTTTGATCGGATATCCTGCAAGCGGTCATTCGCATCCTCGATCACGACCGGGAGAGACGACTCGTCGTCGATCGTGCGAATGGCTGCCGGAACGAGCTTGACTTGATTGCCGACCAGAATGCGCGCCGCAAAGGCACCGCTCACTCCGATGCCCGTCCGCGTTCGCTCAACGCCGTCCTTTCCGATCCAGCGCAATCCAACGGACAAAGGCTCGTCGACATAGCGCGGCCATCCGTCGTCAAATGAGATGGGAAACCTTGAAGACGTTTGCGCCGCCGACGTGATCGTTCCCGTCGTGACATAGCCGTCTCGCATCACGCGCTCGATGCCGTGCTGGTTCCAGTAGAGTCCCAATACCACCAGCACGGGCACAATGAAGCCCAGGATCAGAAGACCACGTACCGTCATGCTGTACTCGCATCCGACCGTTACCCTCGCCTGCTTCTGTACCCGGCGGGCCACATCACCGCAAGTTGTATGGCTTGACGAATTCGCGCAGCTTGCGCGCCAGCCCTACTCCGCCGCCATCTGCCGCGGCGCGGGCGGCGGGTTGGCGAGGTCGGCGGCGAGTTGCGCGTAGCGAACCTTTGCCTCCTTGATCGCCTTCTCCTTCACCGGGCCGTAGCCGCGGATGCGGTCGGGCAGCGACAGCAGTTCGACCGCGATGTCGTGATTGAGCGGCGACAGCAAATTCAGCACCGTCGCGACATCCTTCTCGTAGCCCGCGATCAGATCGCGCTCGAGCTTGCGGTCGGCGTTGTAGCCGAAGACGTCGAGCGGCGTCCCGCGCAGGAAACGGAATCGCGCCATCACCTTGAAGGCCGACATCATCCACGACCCGAAGGCGCGCTTCTTCGGACCGCCCTGCGCATCGAGCCCACCGCCGAGGATCGGCGGCGCGAGATTGAAGTTGAACTTGAAGTCGCCCTCGAACTGGTCGCGCAGCTGCTTCTCGAAGCGGCCATCGGTGAATAGCCGCGCCACCTCGTACTCGTCCTTGTAGGCGAGCAGCTTGGCGTAATTGATCGCGACCGCGCGCGGCAGCGCCTCGCCATAGCCGCCCTTGGTAGCGGCCTCGCGCACCTGGTCGACCAGCTTGCGGTAGCGCTTTGCCAGACGCGCGTTCTGATAGTCGGTCAGAAGGCCCATGCGATGGGTGATGATCTCGTCGAGCGACATCGCATCCAGCGACCTGACCGGTGCCGCGTCGTCATCCTGCCCCTTCATCATCGCGGCGAGGCGCGCCGGATCGGCGGCGGCGAGACGCCCGAGCTGGAACGCCTGGGTGTTCATCTTGATCGAGACGCCGTTGACCTCGATCGCCTGCTGGATCGAGTCCGCCGACAACGGCAGCAGCCCGCGCTGATAGGCAAAGCCCATCATCATGATGTTGGTGGCGATGCTATCGCCGAGCAGCGCTTCGGCCGGCTTGGTGAAGTCGAAGAACGCGGAGTCCTTGCGCAGCTCCGTCTCCAGCACGCTGTTGACCTTGCGGCTCTGGAAGTTGAAGTCGCGGTTGAGGATGAAATCCGCAGTCGGGATGATGTGGCTGTTGATGATGCCGACGGTGCGGCTCGCCTCGCACAGCGTGATGGTGTCCTTCGACACCGCGACGACCTCGTCGGCCGCGAGCACGAGATCGGCCGTGCCGGTCACGATGCGCGAGCAGGTCACGTCGGCGGTGTGCTCGGAGAGCCGGACGTGGCTGAGCACCGCGCCGCCCTTCTGCGCGAGGCCCGACATGTCGAGGATCATCGAGGCCTTGCCCTCGATATGCGCGGCCATGCCGAGCAGCGCGCCGATCGTCAGCACGCCGGTGCCGCCGACGCCGCCGACCGCGATGTTGTAGGGCCGGTCGAGCGCGGGCTTCGAAGCCGGCTCCGGCAGGACGCCGATGTCGCCGAGCTCGGTCGGCGCGCGACGCTTGAGCGTGCCGCCGTCGACCGTGACGAAGGACGGGCAGAAGCCCTTCACGCAGGAATAGTCCTTGTTGCAGGTCGACTGGTTGATGGTGCGCTTGCGCCCCAATTCCGTCTCCAGCGGCTCGACCGAGATGCAGTTCGACTGCACCGAGCAGTCGCCGCAGCCTTCGCAGACGGCAGGATTGATCAGCACGCGGCGCGCCGGGTCCTCCATCTGGCCGCGCTTGCGGCGGCGGCGCTTTTCCGCGGCGCAGGTCTGCACGAACACGATCGCCGAGGTGCCCTTGGTGTCGCGGCACATCTTCTGGACGTTCTCGAGCTCGTCGCGGTGGAACAGCTTGACGCCGGGCGCGATGGTATCGGCCGGATAGGCGGCGGGATTTTCCGAGACCAGATAGATCTCGCGGATGCCCTCGGCGTGGAGCTGGAAGGTGATCTGCTGCGGCGACAGGTCGCCGTCGTGGCGCTGGCCGCCGGTCATGGCGACCGCGTCGTTGTAGAGGATCTTGTAGGTGATGTTGGCCTTGGAGGCGATCGACTGGCGGATCGCGAGAATGCCGGAGTGGAAATACGTGCCATCGCCGAGATTGGCGAAGATGTGGTTCTCGTTGGTGAACGGCGCGATGCCGACCCACGGCACACCCTCGCCGCCCATATGGGTGAAGGTCTCGGTCGAGCGGTTCATCCACAGCGCCATGAAGTGGCAGCCGATGCCGCCGAGCGCGCGGCTGCCTTCCGGCACCTTGGTCGAGGTGTTGTGCGGGCAGCCCGAGCAGAAATACGGCGTGCGGCTGACCGGTGCTGTCGCCTGCATCTGCGACGACTGGCGGCCGTTGAACCAGTCGGCCTTGGCGCGCAGCATCTCGGCGATCTCAGGGTTGAGATTAAGTCGAAGCAGCCGCTCGGTGAGCGAGCTCGCAAGCGAGGCCACGCTGAGCTCGGCGGCAAAGGTCAGGAAACGCTTGTCGTGGTCGTCCATCTTGCCGACGATGCGCGGGCGCACGTCGTCACGCCAGTTGAACAGCTCCTGCTTGACCTGGTTCTCGACGATCTCGCGGCGTTCCTCGACGATGAAGATCTCCTCGAGGCCGACGGCGAAATTGCGCACGCCTTCCGGCTCCAGCGGCCAGGGCATGCCGATCTTGTAGAGGCGGAGGCCGATCTTGGCGGCGATCTCGGGCGTGACGCCGAGCTCGCGCAGCGCCTGGCGGATGTCCTCGTAGCTCTTGCCCGAGGCCATGATGCCGTAGCGCGCGTTCGGCGAATCCATGGTGATGCGGTTGACCTTGTTGGCGCGGGCAAAGGCGATCGCGGCAAAGCCCTTGTAGTCCTGCAGCCGGCGGTCCTGCTCGAAGCGGTCGTCGGGCCAGCGGATGTTCAGCCCGCCCGGCGGCAGCTCGAAATCGGCCGGGATGATGAACGGCGTCATCTCGTCGGTAAGGTCGATCTCGGCGGTGGTCTCGACCGTCTCGGTGATCACCTTCATGCCGACCCAACAGCCCGAGTAGCGCGACATCGCGATACCCAGGAGGCCCATCTCGATCATTTCGTGGATGCTGGAGGGATAGAGGTAGGGCATCAGCGCGGAGATGAAGGCGTGGTCGGACTGATGCGGGACGGTGGAGGACTTTGCGCCGTGGTCGTCGCCGGCAAGGCAGAGCACGCCGCCATGCTTGGCGGAGCCCGCCGCATTGCCGTGGCGGAACACGTCGCCGCAGCGGTCGACGCCGGGGCCCTTGCCGTACCAGATGCCGACCGCGCCATCATACTTGGCGCCGGCCGAGAGCCCGAGCTGCTGCGAGCCCCAGATCGCGGTGGCCGCCAGATCCTCGTTCACGCCGGGCTGGAATTTGATGTTGTACTGCTCGAGATGCTTGCGGGCGGCGAACAGCTGCTGGTCGTAGCCGCCGAGGGGGGAACCGCGATAGCCGGAGATGAAGCCTGCCGTGTTGAGGCCTGCGGCGCGGTCGCGCCTGATCTGCGCCATCGGCAGGCGGACCAGCGCCTGGATGCCGGTCATGAAGACGTGGCCGGTGCCTTGGGTGTATTTCTGGTCGAGGCTGATAGGCCCTTGGTTGATTCCCATTTAGCCCTCTTTGCGCTGGTCGCGACGGCTGCCTTTTAGCTAGTCATGCGAGCTTGTTAGAACCAGTCTATGTCGGATTTTCCGGGCCGCGCAGCACAATTCTGGGCGACCGAGCCCGTCGCTCAAAAATCGCAATTTCGTGCCGGGAATATTGCAGGGCCGTTTCGGTTTCTGTCGCAGGACAGGCCCGCGGCGAAATGGCGTAACGCGTCTTGTGGACCGGAAGGTGCAGAAGGTGAATGGATGCGGCGACGATTTCGAACGACCGGTGCGATTCTGGCCGGTGTGCTGTTGTGCGGTGCGTTCGCGGCTCGCGAATGCGCCGCTGCACCGACCGACGACACCATCGCCCGCGGCAAGGCGCTCACGATCGCCGGCGACTGCGCGAGCTGCCACACGGCCGATCCGGCAAAGCCCTTCGCCGGGGGCAAGCGGATCGACACACCATTCGGCGCGGTGTTCTCGCCGAACCTGACCCCCGATCGCGATACCGGCATCGGCAGCTGGAGCGACGACGATTTCCTCCGCGCGCTGCGCAGCGGCGCCTCACCGAACGGGAAGCATTATTATCCCGCCTTCCCCTACCCTTACTTCACCAAACTGATCCGCGACGACATTCTGGCGATCCGCGCCTATCTCGCGACGCTGGCGCCGGTCAGCAACAGGGCGCCGCCACCGCAGCTGCGCTGGCCATATTGCTACCGCGTTCTGATGCGGGTCTGGAATGCGCTGTTCTTCGCACCGGGCATCCTCCAGCCGGACCAGGGCAAGACCGCGGAATGGAATCGCGGCCGCTACCTCGTCGAGGCCCTCGCCCATTGCGGCGCCTGCCACACGCCGAAGAACGCACTCGGCGCCGACAGGCGCGACCAGGCGCTCAGCGGCAGCATGGTCCAGGGTATGTTCGCGCCAAGGCTCGACGGCGCCGCGCGCAGCGGGCTGAAGTCCTGGAGCGCAGAGGACATCGTCGAATATCTGCAGAGCGGCCGCAACCGGCATAGCCATGCCGGTCCATTGATGTCCGAGGTGGTGGTCAATTCGACCTCGAAGATGAGCGACACCGATGTGCGCACGATCGCGGTCTATCTGAAGGGCCTGCCCGCCGGCGCGCCGGAGCCGCAGGTCACCCCGCCCTCGCCGGCGCAGATGAGCAACGGCGAGCGCATCTATCGCGGCGCCTGCGTCTCCTGCCATGAGCTCGACGGCTCCGGCGCGCCGCGGATCTATCCGCCACTGCCCGGCAACGCCAACCTGCAGTCAGCCAACCCGGCGAGCACGCTGCGCATCATCCTCGACGGCGCTCAGAGCCTGACCACGCCGCGCGCGCCGAATTCAGGCTCGATGCCGGCCTATCCGAAGCTCAGCGATCAGGAGATCGCCGACGTTGCGACCTATATCCGCAATTCCTGGGGCAACGCCGCGCCGGCCGTGACGGCTGACGAGGTCGCTAAGGCGCGGACGGCGAAATAGTTGATCACTCCTCCTCGGCATTGAATACGAATTTCGGCATCTCCCATCGGTATCGGATCGCAAGCATCCGGAACGTCAGGCCGACCACGAAGGTCAGCACGGTCCAGAGCTGGTCGTTCAAGTGCAGCCCGACGCCGATCGCATAGAACAGCCCTGTCACGACCGAGACGCTGGCGTAGAGCTCGCTACGAAACAGCAGCGGCACCTCGTTGCAAAGGATGTCGCGCAGCACGCCGCCGGCGCAGCCGGTGATCATGCCGGCGACGATCACGATCGGCAGCGAGGCGTCGACCTGCCAGGCGACGTCGCAGCCGGCCATGGTGAACACCACGAGCCCGATCGCATCGAGCACCAGGAATGCGAGGTTGAGCCGGTGCACCAGCCGCGCCAGCAGGATGGTCGCGAAGGCGCCGGCGGCTGCGACCGCAAGGTAGATCGGGTGCTTGACCCAGAGCAGCGGATAATGCCCGACCAGCACGTCGCGGATGGTGCCGCCGCCGAGCGCGGTGATCGCCCCCAACATGCAGACGCCGGCCCAATCCATGCTGCGCCGGCCGGCCGCCAGCGCCGCCGTCATCGACTGCGCCGCGACGGCAATGAACGAGAGCACGTGCAGCACCGAATCGGTGGGCGGCATGGTCCACATTGAAAAGGCCTCATGGAACAGGTTCGGAACCTAGAGCCTATCCCGTTCCGATCGAATCGGAACGGGGCTCTAGATTCTTGTTTTGACGCGTTTTCTTCACGCGAACCGGTATCCGCAGCGCTCGAAAACGCTCCAGGGATCGGCGGTTCCTGCATGAACAGGTTGCAACATTGGCGCGGAACATCCTCACGCGCCAGCCATTGTCCCCTGCGTTTAGCTTTGAGGTGCTAACGGAGGAACTTTACAATGGCTTACAACCCTGACGATCCGTATCGCGCCAACCTGACCGAGGACGAGGTCCGCCGTCAGGCGCGCTTCAACAGCCTGGACAACGAGCTGCAGCCGGATCCGGAACTCCAGGAAGGACCGGCCAGCACCACCAAGGTCGCGATGTTCGCAGTTGCGGTGGCCGTGGTGCTCGGCGCGCTGTTCTACGGCTTGAACAACACGTCGGTGCACGAGGCCGGCACGACGCCGTCGACGCAGACCGCGCAGCAGCAGCCGGCCAATCCGAATCCGGCCGCGCCACCCCCGGGCATGCGCGACGTGACGCCGAAGCCGAACAGCCAGCCCGGCGTGACCACGGGCGCGGCGCCGGCACAGCCGGCGAACCCACCGTCTGACATGAACAAGTCCGACATGAACAAGCCGGCCGCCCCGCCGGCCGAGAATGCGAAGTGACACGTGACGACACTGACCAGGCGCAAGCAGCGGGCCTCAGCGGCCCGCTGCTTTTTTCGCGTCAGGCTTACTTGAACATCTTGTTGAGCTCGCCGCCGGGATAACCGTTGGCGAATTCGGTGAAGGTGCCCTTCTCGGCCATTTCCTTCGCTGCCTTCATAACGCCGGTCCAGGCCATCCGTGCCAGCGCGCCGCCGACGCTGATCCGCCGCACGCCGAGGTCGGCGACCGCTTGCAGCGTCAGGTCGGACGCGCCGCCGATCAGGAGATTGACCGGCTTCGGCGCCACCGCCTTCACGACCGCGGAAATTTCCTCTTTGGTCGAGATGCCCGGCGCGTAGAGCACGTCGGCTCCGGCCTCCGAATAGGCCTGCAGCCGCTCGATCACCAGGCTGAGGTCCTTCTTGCCCCACAGGAACGCCTCGCAGCGGCCGGTCAGCAGCACGCCGCTGTTGTCAGCATCAATGGCCTTGCGCGCCGCCCTGATGCGCTCCACCGCGAGCTTGTGCTCGAACAACACGTTGGCGGCATCGCCGGTGGAGTCCTCGATCGACAGCCCGGCAACGCCGGTCTTGACGCCGCGCGCGACATTGACCGCAACCTTCTCGGGCTCGACGGCAAAGCCGCCTTCGAAGTCCGCATTGACGGGAATATCGACCGCCGCGCAGATCGCGGTGAGGTGATCGCAGACGTCGTCAACCGTGACGCGGTTGTCGGCCTTGGCGATGGTCCAGGCAAAGCCCGCGCTGGTCGAGGCCAGCGCCTTGAAGCCGAGATGTTGCAAGGCGCGGGCGCTGCCGACATCGAACGGGTTCGGGATGATGAAGCATCCGCTCTCGTGCAGCTTCTTGAAGGCGGCTCGTTTGTCAGCAGTTGGCAGTGGCATGGGTCGCTCCCTGAGGTCATTGGCCGCGCACAGATAGGCACGCGCAACTCGTGCTGCTAGAGCTTTGGTTCTGATTAAACCAAAGCTCCAGATTCTCGTCTTGACGCGTTTTCTTCACGCGAACCGGTATCCACTTCGCTTGAAAACGCTTCAATGCGGCTCGTGCACCGCGCGGCTATCTTTCGGTGCCTGATCGCGTTCGTTCAAGCCGTAGTCCCGCATCACGCTCGCGACCCGCAGCCGATAATTCTCGAAGATTCGTGCGCGGCCCTTGGCCTGGGTGCGGCGGTGTTCGATCGTGTTGCGCCAGGCTTCTACCGCCGCTTCGTCGCGGAAGAATGACAGCGACACGAACTTGCCCTGCTCGGTGAGGCTCTCGAACCGTTCGACCGAGACGAAGCCGTCGATCTCCTGCAGGATCGGCTTCAGCTCGCCGGCAAGGTCGAAATAGAGCTGCCGGTGCTCAGCCTTCGGCCAGACTTCGAAGATCACGGCAATCATGGGCGCCTCCGCGCATTGTTGTTGTCGAGCGACTATAGCTCGACCTTGCGCAGAAATGTCCGTTCCTCGGCGAGGATGAAGCGGTTTTGTTCGGCGAAGTTGAAGTTCGCCATGCCCTCGCCGTCCTGGCGCAGCCGCGCGCGATAGGCCTCGTAGGCGGCGAGGCTCTCGAACGAGATCAGCGCGAAGGCGATGTTGTTGGTTCCCTCGTGCGGCATCCAGTAGCCGAGCAGATCGCCGCCGCAGCGCGGGATGATCGAGAGCCAGTTCCGCGAATACTCCTCGAACATCGCGCGCTTGAACGGATCGAGCTGGTAGCGGATGAAGACGGTGATGGTCATTAGCGGAGCTCCAATGATTGTCGTCATTGCAAGGGGCGACAGCGACGAAGCAATCCATGCCGAGCCAGCGGAACTATGGATTGCTTCGCGAAGCCTGTCATCCGGCGGCGCTTCGCGCCGACCGGGTGGCTCGCAATGACGATCAGTTTCCGACATCCACCATATCGCCTTGCCCGACCTCGATGCTTCGGCTATCATCGAACTATGAAAGCAGGACCCGACATCTCCCGGATCGCCGCTCTGGTCGGCGATCCCGCACGCTGCAACATGCTGACCGCGCTGATGACCGGCCGCGCGCTGACCGCGAGCGAGCTGGCCCAGGAAGCCGGCATCACGCCGCAGACGGCGAGCTCGCATCTCGCCAAGCTCGAGGCCGGCGGGCTGATCGAGCCCGAGAAGCAGGGCCGCCACCGCTACTATCGCCTCTCCGACCCCGACGTCGCCGATGTGCTCGAGGGCCTGCAGGGTATTGCCGCCCGCGCCGGCCATATGCGCGTGCGCACCGGACCGAAGGATCCGGCGCTGCGCCGCGCCCGCATCTGCTACGACCATCTCGCCGGCGATCTCGGCGTACAGATGCTCGACAGCATGAAGCGGCAGAAGCTGGTGCGCCAGAGCAAGCAGGCGATCGAGCTGACCGGCGAAGGCAAGCGCTTCATGGCCGAGGAGTTGCAGATCGACGCGGACGCGCTGACGCATCCGCGCCGTCCGGTGTGCAAGGCCTGTCTCGACTGGAGCGAGCGGCGGCATCATCTCGCCGGCACGCTGGGCGCGGCCATGATGGACCGCTTCACCGAATTGAAATGGGCCGCGCGCGACACGACACCGGGCAGCCGTGTCGTCAATTTCTCGCGCAACGGCGAGAAGCGGTTCGCGGCGCTGTTCGGCGCAGGCGAGTAGGATCGCGCGTTCAAGTCACGGCCATTCGCGAAGCTCCGGTCTCGCTTGTCTCGCTCTCCGATACATTTGGTGCGCTCGCCGCTGTGCGCTTCGTCCGACGCGCGCCTTGCGAAATATTTTGAAACGATGCTGAGCGTGCTTGCGACGCACTGACGCAGGTGTGATGCGCAACATTCATGTCGCATTCAGTCCGCAACATTATGGTCGACGACATCGGGCACGGCTTCTGCAATGATCCGGCCGGGCGAATCGGTAATCTCAAGTTTGTTGCGGTGCCGCAGCGCGCGGCCCATTAAGAAGGAGAAGTCATGAAGTATCTTTTTGCAGCAGCAGTTTTGGTGACGACCGCTTTCGCCGGCATCAGCGCCGCTGATGCTGCCGGTGGCTGCGGCCCCGGCTGGCACCGCGGCCCCTATGGCGGCTGCGTAAGAAACCGCGGCGCTGTCGTCGTCGCTCCGGGCGCCGTTGTCGTTCGCCCGCCGGTCGTGGTCGAGCGCCCCGTCGTGGTGGCGCCGCGCGTCCGCGCCTGCCCGTACGGCTTCGCCTGGCGCTACGGCCGTTGCCGCCCGATCTGATCGCGGCACGCTCGCGCAAACAAAACCCCGCCTCGCGCGGGGTTTTTCTTTTTTGACAAGCGCGGCGGGCGTTAGCGATGGTGCTCGCCGCGACCTGTGGCCTACCAGTTGCGGAAGCAACGGCGGCCGAACGGGCCCGAGTGCCAGCCGCGCGGGCAATTATACATCGGGCGGCAGCCGCCATAGGGACCGCGATGCCAACCCGGACCGCAGCCACCGGCGACGCGAATGGCGTTGTCGGATGCGGCCTGCGCCTGATCGAGCGGTGCCACCGGCATCGCTGATGACGCGGACATCGCCGCCAGAGTGAGACCTAACGCAAGCATGGAAGCAGCGAGCATTTTCATGAAAGGACCTTTCCGTCGAAACGAGGGGACTCGAAAATACGTCTCACTCAAACATCACGCGGTTCAATCACCAGCGGCGCCAGTGACGCCTGCGCCAATGGCGGCGGCGCCAGCCCCAGTGCCTGCGGTGCCAGTGCCGATGATGCCAACCCCAGTGACGGTGATGCCAGCGCACCTCCTCGGGCTTCAGCCGACCAACCTCGTCGCCCGTGGTGACGGCCGGATGTGCATCGTTGCCCGCCGGCGAACGCCCATCCCCCTTGAGCGGCAGCGGCGCGAGTGGCGCCGCCTGGGCCGTCGCGGCGAACGTGACCGCACCGGCGGCGACACCGAAGGCTATCTTCAGAAAGTCCCGGCGTTCCATGAGCGTTTCCCTTTGTTGCTGGGTTGGACCGACTGCCGCACCAGTTTTTGCCCCGCGACCTGAACGCTCGCTGAACCGCGTGCGGAACCCGACGTCGCAGGGTTGCGTTCGCAACGTTGTGACATCACGCAATCATCACGACGCCACAGCCTCCTCGACTGGCAGCAGCAGATCGCGCGTGCGCGTCCCTTCCGGCCAGTCACGGTTGAAGTCGGCGACCAGCCGCTTCATCTTGGCCGTCATGCCAATTCCGATGATGTCTCACGCGACGGAACGGAACTAGCATCACGGCACAAGAACATCTCCGGGAGGCCGCCATGAAGTCAGGACAACCGATCAAGGATGCCAGCCACCTCTACGAAGTCGAGCGCCGCGCCCAGCACGCCGCCCGCCCCGGCTTCCGCATCATGGAGTTGCAGCTTTCGCCGACCCAGAAGGTGCCGTGGCACACCCACAGCAACATCTCCGACACGTTCTACGTGCTCGAGGGCCGGATGCGGCTGTTCCTGCAGGAGCCGAAGGAAGAGGTGAACCTTGGGGTTGGCGAGGTCTATGCCGTCCGCCCAACCCGCCCTCACCTCGTCACCAACGCCGGCACGACGTCGCTGACTTTTTTGGTTCTGCAAGGCGTCGGGGAATACGACTACGTGCCGTTGGCGTCGAGCTAACAGGCGCGCTTGCTGCCAGTACCGCAATCCTGAGGCGCGAGCCTTGCGGCGCAATTGCCGCCGCTGGGCGAGCCTCGAAGGATGCACGGCCACCAGCCAGGCCGTGCATCCTTCGAGACGCGCTACGCGCTCCTCGGGATGGCGGTACCGACACCGATTCACTTCTCAAACTTCGTGCATGGCGTCATCACCCGCTTTCGCGAGGGCTTTGCAGAAGTCTGCCGGGATGATTCTCTTTGGTGAAGGATTCGCCGGAGGAACGGATGGCGGAGCGGCAGATTGGTCAATTGAGCTTTACCGACGGGCTGGTGAATGACGCGGCTCGAGCCAACGCGCCTTTGCAGCGAGTATCGGAACTGGTCGACTGGAGCGCGATTGAAGCGCTGCTGAGCGGCTTGCGTAGCGGGTCGATGGGAGCGCCCGCTTACCCGTCGCTGGCGCTGTTTAAGGCGCTGTTGCTGCAGCAATGGTATGGGTTGTCCGATCCGGGCCTTGAGGAGGCGCTGGTGGACCGCCTGTCGTTCCGGCGCTTCCTGGGCCTGTCGCTGAGTGAGCCGGTACCGGATCATTCCACGCTGTGGCGTTTCCGCGAACAACTGGCCAGGAGCGGGCTGGCGGAGCGCGCTTTTGCCCTGATTACGGCGCAGATCGAGAAGTCCGGCTTCGTCTTGAAGCGCGGCACATTGATTGACGCTTCGCTGATCCGCTCGGCGGTTAATCCGCCCGAACCACCGGATCCCGATTTGCCCCCGGATGCGGACGGGCGCCCCGCCAGCAAGCTGGTCAAAAGCCCTCACGATCCTGACGCCGCCTGGACCAGGACGGACGGCAAATATGCCTTCGGCTACAAGATGCACGTGGCGATGGACCAAGGCAGTCGCATCATCCGGCGCCTTGCCTTTACGCCAGCCAATGTCAACGACACCGTGCCCGCCGACGAGCTGATCTGCGGCGACGAGGCAACAGTCTACGCTGACAAAGCCTACGATACCATCGCGCGACGTGGGCGGCTGAAGCAGATGGATATTCGCGACGGCATTATGCGCAGACACAACCGCTGGCTTCGCTTGGGGCCTTGGGCGGTGCGTCGTAACGCGGTCATCTCGCATCGACGCGCGCCGATCGAACCGTTGTTCGCATTGCTCAAGCGCGTCTACGGCCTTGCGCGTGCCCGCTATCGGGGCCTGATACGCAATGCCGCAGCTTTCCAGCTCGCCGCGACCGCGATCAATCTCCAGCGATGGGCCAGGACGCCACCCCACATCGCCTAACCAAACGAGGCACCGCCATCATGGCTGGCCCGTCCAGCCGCTAACCGGCCCAAACAACAGCCGTCCGGCCCCGTCGAGCTGTTCGACTTTCGCAAAGCCCTCGCGAAAGCGGGTGATCCAGTATTCCAGAGACGGCTGTGCTTGAACCGAGAGGCCGCGGCGTGCTGGATGCTCGCATGCACAGGCGTGGCACCAGAGGAAACGAGGCCCCACCGCTCCTCCACCACGTCGTCCCGGCGAAGGCCAGGACCCATAACCACAGGGTTGCGTTGGTGAGTAAAGCTGTGGCCCCAGCGTCGCGTAACAATCACCGTCGGTGGTAATGGGTCCCGGCCTTCGCCGGGACGACACTGAGTTTGTTACGCCACCTGTGAGTCATGCTTCCACATTCTCGCGACACGATCTGTCCGAGCTTTGGCGAAGTCGAAGGCGCGGCGTCTCGATCATGCGCGCGCCCTCGCCCACTCGAGCCATCACATCAGTTTCATTGGTGCATCGTGAACTAGACGCAGATCGATGTTGCCGATCAGCCGCGCGCGGCGCGCCTCGGCGGTGCTGATCGCGGCCTCGGTCTGCCGCAACGTGCTGACGTTCGATCCGAGCGACACGATGCCGCCGAGCACCAGCGCGATCGATCCGAGCGCTGCGGTCTGGCCGGAGCCCAGCAGGCCAAGCAGCGCAGCGAACAACAAGACGAACCCGCCGGCAATCGCCACCTTCGACCCGAGAATGATCCTGCGCGATCGTTCGGCGCTCTCGGCAAGCTCCTCGATCTGCGCCTCGATCTCGGAAATCTCGTCGGTCGGCTCGTCTTCGGTCATCATGCTGAAACCTGTAAGCCGGTTGGGCGTAGCCGTAACCCGCCGCGGACCGCGCGAAACGAAGACGGTGGGTTACGGCTTCGCCTAACCCACCCGCTCCCTTACAACGGCAGATTGTCGTGCTTCTTCGCGGGGATCTCGACTTTCTTGTCCTTCAGCATCGCCAGCGCCCGGGCGATCCGCCGCCTTGTCGAGTGCGGCATGATGACGTCGTCGATGTAGCCGCGCTCGGCGGCGATGAAGGGGGACAGGAAGCGGTCTTCGTATTCCTTGGTTCTTGCTGCGATCTTGTCGGGGTCGCCGATGTCGGAGCGGAAGATGATCTCCACCGCGCCCTTGGCGCCCATCACCGCGATCTGCGCGGTCGGCCAGGCGTAGTTCATGTCGGCGCCGATCTCCTTCGACGCCATGACGTCGAAGGCGCCGCCATAGGCCTTGCGGGTGATGATGGTGACGAGCGGCACCGTGCACTGCGAATAGGCGAACAAGAGCTTGGCGCCGTGCTTGATCAGGCCGCCATATTCCTGCGCGGTGCCCGGCAGGAAGCCCGGCACGTCGACGAAGGTGACGATCGGGATGTTGAAGGCGTCGCAAAACCGCACGAAGCGCGCGGCCTTGCGCGAGGCGTCCGAGTCGAGCACGCCGGCCAGCACCATCGGCTGGTTGGCGACGAAGCCGACGGTGCGGCCGGCGATGCGGCCGAAGCCGGTGACGATGTTCTTGGCGAAGGTCTCCGATATCTCGAAGAAGTCGCCCTCGTCGACGACCTTCAGGATCAGCTCCTTCATGTCGTAGGGCTTGTTCGGATTGTCGGGGATCAGCGTATCCAGCGAATTGTCGACCCGCTCGATGGAATCGAAGCTCGGCCATTCCGGCACACCATCCGAATTGTTCGAGGGTAGGAAGTCGATCAGCCGGCGCATCTGCAGCAGCGCATCGACGTCGTTCTCGAACGCGCCGTCGGCGATCGAGGACCGCGTCGCGTGCACCGAGGCGCCGCCGAGCTCTTCCGCCGTCACCACCTCGTTGGTGACGGTCTTCACCACGTCGGGGCCGGTCACGAACATGTAGCTGGTGTTCTTCACCATGAAAATGAAGTCGGTCATCGCAGGCGAATAGACGTCGCCGCCGGCGCACGGTCCCATGATGACGGAGATCTGCGGGATCACGCCCGAGGCCTGCACGTTGCGGCGGAACACGTAGGAATAACCCGCAAGCGCCGCGACGCCCTCCTGGATGCGCGCGCCGCCGGCGTCGTAGAGGCCGATGATCGGCGCCCTCGCCTTCATCGCCATGTCTTGCAACTTGGTGATCTTCAGCGCATGGGTTTCCGACAGCGAGCCGCCGAACACGGTGAAGTCCTTGGCAAAGACAAAAGTCTTGCGGCCGTTGACCGTGCCCCAGCCGGTGACGACGCCGTCGCCGGGGATCCTGGTCTTCTCCATGCCGAACTCGATCGAGCGGTGCTCGACGAACATGTCGAATTCCTCGAACGAGCCCTTGTCGAGCAGGAGCTCGATCCGCTCGCGGGCTGTGAGCTTGCCGCGGGCATGCTGCGCCTCGATGCGCTTTTCGCCGCCGCCCAGCTTGGCGCCGGCGCGCCGCTCTTCGAGGGTGTCGAGGATATCTTTCATTTGTTTCCGCCCGTGTTAGCTACAGTCCGCATCCCGGCGCGAGCCGGGTCCGCTTCGTTCGGAATGGCTTTAGCACGGCCATTTCGGAACCGGAAAGGCGCTTGTGGGCAGGTTTAGGCGCCAAAACGGTAGGATTTTCCGACATCTGGGGAGACAGCGATGACTGATACGACCACGGCTGAGACCGGCGCCGCGACCGGCGGGGTGCGCACCCTGCTCCGGCTGGAGGGCCTGGTTCTGTTCGTCGGGATGACCGTGCTCTACTACAAGTGGGAGGGTTCCTGGCTGGTCTACGTCCTGCTGTTCCTGGTGCCGGACATCAGCTTTGCCGCCTACCTGATCAACCCGCGGGCCGGCGCCATCGCCTACAATGCCGCCCACACCTATCTGGCGCCGGTGGCGCTGATGACGCTGGGCTTTGCCGGCGAAGGACCGCTGGTGCTCTCGATCGCGATGATCTGGCTTGCTCATATCGGCATCGACCGCGCGCTCGGCTACGGGCTGAAATATTCTACGGGCTTTGGCTACACCCATCTGGGGCGGATCGGAAAGCTCAGCTGAACTGGACGCCGATCCGGCCCTTCCTGCGCCAGACGACGCGGCAGCGCCGCTCGGTCGCCTCCATCTCCAGCACGAGACGGAAGCTGTCGGGGATCGCGGCGGGATCGGTCGCCTCGACCGCGGCGCCGGTTGCGGAGAGGTTGCGGACGATGCAGGTCATGCTGCGCCGGGCAAAGCTGAGCCGCGCCGCGCGCGCGACGTTGCGCCTGGCGGCCCTGCGCTTGTCACCGCCGGCAGCGGCGCTCGTCACCGCCGAGAAGCCGGACCGGATCTTGCCCTGCAACCGAACGTCCGCCTGCATGTCGAAATGCTTGACGATGCGGGGCCTGCTTCCGAACACGGTCAGTTGCAGCGACGCCAGCAGGTGCTCGACCTTGTTGCCGCCGCCGAACGGCAGCAGCAGCCGCTCGCAATCGACTTGCTGGTCGTTGGCATCGATGGTGGAGAACACCATGTACACCGCGCAGCCGCTCGCGGCACATTCCTTGGCCGGTCCGAGCGTGATGCGCCGGAGCGACATCGAGATCACCTGCTCCATGGTCTTGCCTGCCCAGGCCGAGTTGAACGCCTCGGCGACGTTCTCGCCCTGATACATCGCGCGAAATTTGCGCAGGCGTCCCTCACCTTCGACCGCCCATGCCACGAGTTGCCGGGGATCATGCATCGCCGGGTCGGGCCTCAATTCGGCGAAAGCAGGAAATGGCCGGCCGGCCGACAGCTGATCCCAATGCACCAGCAGCGCGCGCTGGCTTGCGGACCTGATCGCGTCAGGCGCAATGAACCTGAAGGTCATCAGCCCCTCTCGTGTCGCGTCGGCGCGCATGGTGGGAAACCCTGCTTAAGGATCACTGAAAGCCGATCCGTAACACTGCTGGACCGCACGGCCGGCGGCACGAATTAGCGCTTGGCATGGTTAGTGCGCGCTTTACAAGCCGGCCGATCATAACCCGGTGGCGAGTTGCAAGGCCTATCTCGCTCGCCTTGTCGGCGGCAACCCGGCCACCGCGCGCGAGGCCCGCAAGGCGGCCAGCGATTTCCTGCAGACGCTGTTCAAGCTGAGCTCGCTGAGGTTACGCGAAGCGGCGCGCGAACACGACGCAGACGACGACCAGCATGGTCGTCGCGATCATCGACCAGGCGACCGGCTCATGCAGCAGCAGGCCAGCCAGCGCGAGGCCGAAGAACGGCTGCAACAGCTGCAACTGGCCAACGCTGGCGATGCCGCCGAGCGCAAGCCCGCGATACCAGAACACGAAGCCGACCAGCATGCTGAAAACAGAGACGTAAGCGAGCCCGAGCCAGGCCGGCACGCCGATGCCCTGCCAGCTCGGCGGCAGCGTCATGATGGTCATCACGAGCACCACCGGCACCGAGAGCACCAACGCCCAG
Organism: Bradyrhizobium sp. CCBAU 53421; assembly: GCF_015291625.1. Taxonomy (NCBI): domain Bacteria; kingdom Pseudomonadati; phylum Pseudomonadota; class Alphaproteobacteria; order Hyphomicrobiales; family Nitrobacteraceae; genus Bradyrhizobium; species Bradyrhizobium sp. CCBAU 53421. The sequence continues at coordinate 4,430,890 of NZ_CP030047.1, read as the reverse complement.
GAGATCACCTGCCAGCCGCCGAGGCGGCGCGATAGCGCAGCCCCTTCGGCATAGCCGAGGCCGCAGACGATGATGGCGGCGACCATCAGCAAGTCGCCGGTCAGCGACGCCGATCCGTCGCTCGACAGAGCGAACGCCCCGACCGTCGCGCTGCCGACGCAAGAGAACAGCCAGAACAGCGGCTTCGGCCGCTCGCCGCCGCGCAGCACGCCGAACACCGCGGTCGACAGCGGCAGCAGCCCGATGAACACGATCGAATGCGCCGAGGTGATGTGCTGCAGCGCGAGCGCGGTCAGCAGCGGAAAGCCGATCACGACGCCGAGGGCGACGATGGTCAGCGACACCAGATCCTTGCGCTGCGGCCGGGGCTGCCGCAGCACCGCCAGCAGCACGGCGCCGAGCAGGGCCGCGATCGCCGCCCGTGCCGAGGTCAGGAACAGCGGCGAGAACCCGGCGACCGCGACGCGGGTGGCCGGCAGCGAGCCGCTGAAGATGATCACGCCGAGCAGCCCGCTGCCCCAGCCCTCCAGCGAAGCGCCGCCGCTCGCCTCGCCTGTCCATGTCTTCGAATCGCTCATCGCACACCTCGTCTGTCGCGGGCGAAGATAGCGACGGCAGGCTGGCCAAGGCAGCTACGGATCAGTACAATACGGACAAACTGTATTGGTGAAGGTAGGCATACACTTGCGACAGCCATCCAATGGGCCGAAGGCGACCCGCACCGCCGACGTGATGAACGCGATCCGCGCCAAGGTGGCGAGCCGCGCGCTCGCCGCCGACGACCGCCTGCCCTCGATCCGCAGCTTCGCCGCGACCATGGGCGTCTCGCCCTCGACCGTGGTCGAGGCCTATGACCGGCTCGCCGCCGAGGGGCTGATCCGGGCGCGGCCGGGCTCGGGCTTCTATGTCTCGTCCGCGGCGCTGCCGCCGCTCGCGCTGGCCAAGGACCAGCCGCAGCGCGACCGCGCCGTCGATCCGTTCTGGGTGTCGCGGCAATCGCTCGACGCCGCGAGCGGCGCGCTGAAGCCGGGCTGCGGCTGGCTGCCGGCCGACTGGATGCCGACCGAGGCGCTGCGGCGCGCGTTCCGCGGCCTGGCGCGGGCCGAGGACGCGGTGCTCGCCGATTACGGCGCGACGCGCGGCGCACTGCCGCTGCGCCGCATGCTGATGGCGCGGTTCGCCGACGAGGGCCTCGAAGTGTCGCCCGAGCAGGTGCTGCTCACGATGTCCGGCACCCAGGCGATCGACCTGATCTGCCGCTTCCTGCTGCGGCCCGGGGACACGGTGCTGGTCGACGACCCCTGCTATTTCAATTTCCGCGCGCTGCTGCGCGCCCATCAGGTCAAGCTCGTCAGCGTGCCCTACACTCCATCGGGCCCGGACGTCGCAAGCTTCGAGGCGGTGCTCGAAGCCGAGCGGCCGCGGCTCTACATCACGGTCTCCGGACTGCACAATCCGACCGGGGCGACGATGTCGCCGCAAACCGCGCACCGCGTGCTGAACGCGGCCGCAGCCTTCGACCTCACCATCGTCGAGGACGACATCTTTGCCGATTTCGAGCCGGAGCCGTCGGCGCGGCTCGCCGCGCTCGACGGGCTGAACCGCGTGATCCGGATCGGCAGCTTCTCCAAGACGCTGTCGGCGTCGCTGCGCTGCGGCTTCATCGCGGCGCGCGCCGACTGGATCGAGGATCTCGCCGACCTCCAGGTCGCGACCGGGTTCGGCGGCCCTTGCGCGGTCGCGACCGAGATCATCGCCAGCGTGCTCGCGACCGGCTTCTACCGCAAGCATGTCGAGGAGCTGCGCCGGCGGCTCGCGCGCGCCCGCCGCGACGTCGGCGAGAAATTGCAGCGCATCGGCATCGAGCCGTGGCTGATGCCGCGCGGCGGCTTCCAGCTCTGGTGCCGCCTTCCCGACGGCTGCGACTCCGCCGACGTTGCGCGCGCGGCGCTCGCCGACAACATCGTGCTGGCGCCGGGCAACGTGTTCAGCACCACGCAATCAGCCTCAAGCTTCATGCGCTTCAACGTCGCGCAATGCCGCGACCCGAAACTGATGCCGGCGCTACAACGCGCGATCGGGCGCTAGCAGAACCGATCGCCACTGCGCTCCCTCTCCCCGTTCTTACGGGGAGAGGGTTGGGGTGAGGGGCTGCTTCCGCACATTCGGTGATAGCTGCGTTCGCGGAGAGTCCCCCTCACCCGGATCGCATCTGGCGATGCGACATAGCCGAAGCTCCGCTTCGGCGTTCTTGAGAACGGCCGCCGGAGGCGGCCTTTGCCTCTCCCCGCACGCGGGGCAAGGTGAAGCGGAGGCCGCGCCCTACTTCTCGCCGACCTTGAACGGCTCCTCCTTGCCAGGCGGCACGGTCTCCTCGGCCATCGCCAGGATCATCGCGACCATCACGTAATTGCCGGCGACCGCGGTGAGGTCGACGATCTGCTGGTCGTTGAAAACCTTCTTCGCCCGCGCATAGGTCTCGTCGGAGACCTTCTTGGTGGTGGTGAGCTCGGTGACGAAATCGTACACCACGGCCTCGTCGTCGGTCATTTTCGTCGGCCGGTTGCCGGCCTTCAGCTCGGCGATCACGTCAGCCGACAGTCCGGCCTTGGCGGCAAGCGGCGCGTGCGCGAACCACTCGACCTGCGAGCGCCACTGCCGGCCGATGATCAGGATCGCGAATTCGTTGAGCCGCGTCGGCACCGAGGTCTGCCAGCGCAGATAATAGAACAGATCATAGAGCCGCTGGCCGAGCACCGGGCTTCTGATCATCGGATTGTAGGGACCGCCGATGCCGACGCTCGACACCTTCATGATCGCCTCGCCGAGCGGCCGCTGCTGGTCGCTCAGCTGATCCATTGTGAGCTGCGGGAAACGCGGCTCCTTGCTGGTGGCCGGCGCCGAAAACATCGTGGCCGCGAGCCAGCCGCCGGCCGCGGCCAGCGTGAGCGACGAGAGCCAGACGGATGCTGATTGCATGATTTCCTCCGCATATGATTTTATCGGAGGATGCTAGTCGAGCAGCGCGGCGGCCACCAGCCGCAGCACACGCGGATCAGCTCGTCACAGCGCGACGATATCGGTGAGGCATTGCTGCGTGACGCTCATCCGCGCGTCGATCTGCGCCTGCGTCTTGCAATCCATGTTCATCGCGAACACCGTGACGTCGCCGCCCTTCTCGGCCCAGCCGACCAGCCAGCCGAGCGAGCCGTGCTCCTTGTCGGTGAGGCCAGTCTTGGCGCGAATGACGGCGTCGCCGACTTTGGTGACGGGAAGGATGTCGCACACCACCTCTTGGCTCCGCTTGCCGACCGGCAGCACGCCGCGGCGCAGGCGGTCGAGGAAGTCGATCTGCTGCACCGGATCGATCCGCAAATTGCCCGAGACCCAGAACTGATCGATGCCGCCGCCGATGTCGCGGTTGCCGTAGTCGATGATGTCGAGATACTTCTGCATCCGCTCCTCGCCGATCCGGCGGGCGATCTCCTGGAACACCGGAAATGCCGACACCGCGATCGCCGAGCGCAGCGTGTGATCCTTGTTCCAGGCCTCAATGCTGCGCGTCGTGCCGTCCCACTTGAAGACGTCCTTGTCCGGGTCCTGCACCACGCCGGTCTCGAGCGCGATCAGCGCGTTCGGGATCTTGAAGGTCGAAGCCGGCAATTTGCCCTCGCCCGAGCGAACCTTGTCGCTCGCGATGATCAGATAGTCCTCGATCTTGTAGCCGACGAAGGTGCCCTCGGTGCCGAGATCGAAGAACCGCTTTTGCAGGTCCTCGCGAAACTCGCTGCGCTGGTAGGACACGTTGGCAAAGCTGCGCGACGGCAGGATGGCTGCGGCGGCGAACAGACCGAGCGCATGGCGGCGATGGATCACGGGGACCTTGGGTTGGTTCGCATCGATGAGGATGGTGGATGCCATCGTGGTAAAAGGATGGCAATAAGGCTCTCTTGTCTGACGCGTTTTCTTCGCGCGAACCGGTCCTCACTTCGCTTGAAAACGCTATAGCTACCGCGCCCGTCCCGACATCCGCAGCACGAATACCAGCACCTCGGCGACGGCCTTGTAGAGCTCGGCCGGGATCTCGTCGCCGAGCTCGACATTGGAGAGCGCGCCGGCCAGCACCTCGTTCTGCTCGATCGGGATGTCGTTGGCCTTGGCGACCTCGATGATCTTGGCGCCGATCGCCCCCTTGCCTTTCGCCACGACGCGCGGCGCACCGGCGTGATCGTAATGCAGCGCGACCGCGAGCTGGTTCTGCGCATCGCTCATGAGGCACGGTCCAGGAAGTGGCCGGCGCGTGCCGGCACAGGTTGCGGCGGGCTGCCGTCGCGGATCTCGATATCGCCGGGCGTGAGCTCGGCGCGGGTCAGCGCCTGGCTCAATTCGGAGGCGCCGGCGCGCAGCTGCGCGGCGGTCGAGGGACGCTCGGCCCACATCCGCACCGAGGTGCGCTCGCCGTTCAGCGAGACCAGCGCGTGCACCGGACCGGCCGGCTCGACGTCGAGCGTGAAGCGCGCCCGCCAGACCCGCTTGGCGGCTTCGACTTCAGTGCCGCTGCCGTCGCGGGAAATCTCGAACTGCGCCATCGCCGTGCCCTGCTGGGTCAGGAACGGGATCTCGAAATTCCAGCGCGGCACCATGGCATCGAGCTGCGGACGCGAGCCGTCGCTGCGATCCGGCAGCGAAGCGATTTGCAGCAGCGTCTGCCGCGCCAGTGCCGCGTCGGTGTTTTCCAACAGGCGGTGCGCGGCGGCAGCGAGCGGCGTGCCTGACGCAATCGACGGCTCGGCAACGGCTTGCGCCGACGGCAGCGCGCCGTGAAACGGCGGTGGCGGCGTGCTGCCGCGCGCGGGCACATCGCCGGGCAGCATCTCCCTCGATGCGGCACCCTGCCGCGCCGGGTTGCCGAGCTCGTGCAGCGCTTCCTGGATGAGATTGAGCGCGCCGCCGGATGACGGGCCGGCATCGAGCGCATCGGCGAGTGCGCCAGCGAGCCCGGTGGCGCCGCCGCGAGCGATATCTTCGGCAACCGGCACGCGCGCCTGCGGCAGCAAGATCTCCTGAACCTCGAGCTCGGGCATCGACGGCGGCACAATGCTCGGCGCCGTGCCGGCACTGGCGAGCGCCGGTTGCTGCAGCGACGTGGATGCGGGCCTTGCGGCATCGCCAGCACCGAGCGAGGTCAGCGCCTGGCGCAGCACGATCAGCGCGGCCTTCAGGTCGGGCACGCTGCCGCTCGCCGGCGCTACGCCCGAGGCGAGCGTCGCCTCCAGCAGCAGGCCGGATTTCTGGAAGCCGGCCTTGACGGCATCGCCGCTCAAATTCTCGGTCAGGCCGGTCTGCTGGGCCAGCACCTGTGCAATTGCGGCCTGCAACTTCGGCGGCAGATTGGCCGCGGCGACTGCCGTGAGATTGGCAAACAGCGGCGCCTGGCTGCCCTGCACGGCGGCCGCATGCTGCGCCACAGCCGTGATGGTGACACGCTCCAGCGGCGTCAGTGCAGCCTTGGGCGCCGTGGCGACGGGTTGCGGAGCGGCGGTGACGTTGGTCGCCGCCGGCGACAATTGCACGGCATCGCCGCTGTCGGCCCCCGGCCCGACCAGTTGCAGGCGGATGCCGTCATTGGTCTGCGAGACCGCAAGCTGCAGGTTCTGGCCCTGCTGCAGCGGCACCTCGGTCTGGACGTCGATCGACAGGCTCGCGATCGCGATCCGCACCAGATCGGCAGACAGGACCTTCAGCACCTGCGCATTGACGACGCTACCGGCCTCCAGCGTGAGATCAGGCGCGACGCTGTCCGCCTCCTTCGAGGCGAGCACCGGCAGCACGGGATTGATGGCGATAGCCATGTCGGAGGTCTCGGCCAGACGCGAGGGACGTGCCGCAGGCTAGCCCGGCGCCGTAAACCCCCCGTTAACCGGCAGCCGGCCGCAGCTCCCTGAGAACGCCGGCGGCGGCCTTGAAATCGACCTGCCGGGCGGCGCGGCGCGCGGCGACCTCCTCGTCGACGCCCCATTTCTCGATGTTCCAGTCCTCGTCGACATGGGCGGCGGCCCAGACCTGGTCCTCGTCGCGGACGCCATGGGCCAGCGCCAGCGCCAGCAGCGCCGAGCCGGTCAGCGTCGTCACCACATGGAGTGCCGCGACCGACCACGGATCAGTCGGAAACGCGGCGCGCGCCGCCCTGATCGCCGGCTCGGGCTGGCCGACGTGCATCACCCCTTCGGCCATTACGAAATGGGCGCCGAGCGCATCGGCGGCCCAGAACAGGATCGGGTCCCATTGCTGCGCCTCGCGCGCCACCAGCGTCTCGGGATGGCCGGCACGGTAGAACAAGAGGTCACTGCCCAGGAACTTGGCCGCATCGTCGGCGACCTCGTCGACGCGATCGATCACCCCCTCGATCACGCTGTTGGCAAGCCGCGTCAGCGGCATGGTCATGGGATCGATGGTCTCGCCCTGCGCATTCCATTCGGCCGCAACCGCATCGGCAATGGCGCGGGTCGGCACCACGATCGGCTTGCCGGACGGCGAACGGATCTGCTTGCCGTCGAGCGTGACCGAAAATCCGCCGTCGGCCTCGGCGACGCCGGCGCTGGTGTAGAACCGCTTGCGCTGCGGCGTGCGGATATGGCGCCGCACCGCCTCCTGCGGATCGAGCGGGGATTGTTCAGGGACGTCGTCGAAGAGTTCGCGCATCGCGCCGGCCGGCTTTCGTTCGGAAGGATTTCCCTGCAAGATATGTCAGGGACTACGGCAAATAAAGCTCATGGAACGCGCCCAAATCCTCGCCGGTTTCCTGCTCGTTGCGGCCGCCATCGGGGCCGCCCGCGCCGATGCCGGGTTCCGCTCGCCGGAATCGCTGATCCGCAACGTCTACGCCCATTACGGAAAAGGCAGCCCGGCGTTTTCCAACGGCCTGCCGCGCGACGACGAAACGGCACGCCAATTCTTCGATGCCCCCCTGCGCGGCGTCTGGACCGCCCTGCACGATGCGCCGTACGATTTCCTGGTGCAGAGCCCGACCTGGCGGCTCGGTCCGATCTCGATCGCAACTCCGCGCCGGCAGTTCGACAAGACCGACATAACGGTCACATTCGACAATGAAGGCCGCGCGGTCACGCTCAACTTCATCGTCGTCAACAGTCCCGACGGCTGGGTGATTTCGGACGTCGAGAGCGCGCACGATTCGCTGTGGATGTTTCTCGTGCAGTTCAGGCGCTAGCGGCCAAGCCGTCTCGCCCCGATGCGCACCACTGCTTTGACGCAACCGCCCGGCCCGTCCTGTCATCACGGCGCGTCTATTTGTTGCGGTCACCACCGAGAAGGTTCTTGTAGACCTTTCCGTCCTTCATGATGACCAGGAAGTTCTTTGCCGGATCCTCGATCAGCTTGATGTTGTCGAGCGGATTGCCGTCGACCAGCAGAAGGTCGGCCAGCGCGCCTTCCTCCACCACGCCTAGCCTGCCTGGATATGGGTTTCGAAGCCCGGACAGGTTGAGCAACTCGGCATTCGTCGATGTCGCCATCGCAAGCGTTTCGGCCGGCGTATACCATCGCGTAAGGGTCGTCAGCATGGCACCTTGCCGGTCAGCGAGCGCCTTCGAGAACAGAACGTCGGTGCCGAATGCCGTCTTCAGCTTGTACTTCTTCGCAAAACCGTAGACCCTGTCGGTGCCGGCAATGACTTGGCGCAACTTGTCCTGCTCCGCAGGTCCAAGGGCGCTGGCGCCCGACGGATCGAGGAAGGGCTGAGTGCTCAGCCAAACTCCCTTGTCCGCCATCAGGCGGGCCGACGCTTCGTCCATCAAGTGACCGTGCTCGATAACCTTGACGCCCGCTGCGATCGATCGCTGGATCGCGACCGGCGTATAGGCGTGGACGGCGACGTAAGTGCCCCAGTTCTCGGCGGCTTCGACCGCGGCGCGCAGCTCCGGTTCGGTGAACGTTGACACATCGATCGGACTGAACGGCGACGCCACCCCGCCGCCCGCCGTGAGCTTGACCTGCGTCGCTCCCTGCATGAGCTGCTCGCGCGCGCGGACGCGGACTTCATCCGGGCTGTCCGCGACCATGCTGCCGCCTATCCGCTCCATGCGGCTGAGCATGCCGCCGATCGTTCTGGGCAGATCGGACAGCTGCCGAAAGTCGCCATGGCCGCCGGTGATGGTGATGATGGCACCGGATGGGTAGATGCGCGGACCGACGACGAGCCCCTCGTCGATCGCCCGCTTGAGGGAAAACGCCGGTCCGCCCATATCGCGAACGGTGGTAAAGCCTCGCATGAGCGTGGCTGTTGCCTCCGCGGCCGCAAGAAGGTTGGTGTAGCCGATATCGTTGGCCATTGCGGACGCCGGCGTCGGGCGTACGAGCATTGCGTGCCAATGCGCATCGATCAGCCCGGGCATGAGCACCCGTCCGTCGCCGGCGATCACCTGGGCGTCGGCCGTGATCGCCGCGGTCGAAATTATCTCGATCTTGTTGTTCCGGATCAGCACATTGGAGGGTGCCGAGAGTGCGCCATTCCTGCCATCAAAAATGCGGACATTCTGGAACAGCACGCCGGCGTCCTGCTGCGCGCGCGCGGGCGGCGAGCCAGCGAGGCCTGCCCCGATCAACGCAGCCAGTGCCGAAACGAAGACGCTTTTGCTCAAACCTGACATGTCCACTCTCCGCCGATCAGACCTCGTTCGAGACCGTCATTGATCTCGCTGTGTGCGGGACCAGAGGATGGTTGATTGCAGTTCCTTGACGGCCTACCGAGCCGTCCTGGCGGCAGGCTGCAACGCGTAGGTCAGCCATCCCACGCCATGAGACAGCAGATCGATCCCCAGCAGCAACCCGAGCACCCACAGCCCGGTGACCGGAAACCCGGTCAGAATGACGAGGCCTGCGAGGACGCCAAACACCCCGGATGCCAGCATGATCCAGCCGGACTGCTGCCGATGGCCGATGCCGACCAGCATGCGCACAATCCCGGAGATCAAAAGCATGAGGCCGAGAGCATAGGTCAGGAGCAGCGCACTCGCCACCGGCTGGCTGAGCAGGACGATGCCGCATGCAAGGTAGAGCACCCCAAGCAGAAGCTGCCAGACGAATCCGCCCCAGCCCTTGGTCCAGAACGCGTGCACGATCTCGAACGCACCGGCGACGACCGCGGTCCAGCCGATGAAGATGGCGCTGATCACCGTGAAAAGCACGACATCCCCCAGGACCAGCAGGCCCGCGCCGATCATGACGAGGCCGAGCAGTACGCAGACCCATAGAGGCGGGCCAGGCAGGCCGCGGAGCATCGTGGAACTGTTCTCATAGGTGGCCATCTCGTCCTCCCTCAATCCCAAGCAGCAACGGCACGGTCATGCATTCCATTTCTTCCATGCCCGGCTCCTCGCAGTTGTTGCCGAGAGCTTCCTGCGGTGGGGCCAGCATCCAATCAGGCCGACCGCTCGCCCTCGCCTGTCGCTCCGTCGTCAGGTATTTCTCCCGGCCGGTAATTCGGCAGCCGGCCTGCGGGAATGACCGCGAGCAGAGCGAGGCCGGCCATGATCAGCAATCCGATCTTCAGCGCGCGCAGCCGCGCCTCGGTGTTGACGCGGACCGCTTCCTCGACCTGCTGCGGCGTACCGCTGGTGCCCTCGAGCACGCTGCGCAGCCGGTCATTGCTGACGAAGGTGATGTTGCTGAGATCGACCTGGCTCTGAAGCTCCTTGGTCAGCACCGGACTGGCCGCGATCCTGCCGAGCGCGATCGTGCTCAAGAGACCGACGAGAAGAGCTCCGGCCACTGCGGTGCCAACCGCAGCCGCCAGATTCTGTGTGGTTCCGCGCACCGACCCGACATCCCCGGCCAATTGCTTGGGCGAGGCCGTGACCAGAACGTTGAACAGCAGCGTCACCAGGGAGCCCTGGCCGATGCCGAACAGCACGAGTCCGAACAGAACGGGAATCGCGCTCCAGTCGTTGCGCACAACGGACGCGAGCCACAGCAACGCGACGGTGCAGAGGCCGAAGCCGAAGCGTCCGATCTGGCGGGGCGTCAGTTTGTCGTAGAGATTGACGATCAGCATCGCCGCGACAAACACGGTCAGGTTGAAGGGCATCATCGCAATCGCGGTCGCGATCGGCGATCGTCCCTGCACGATCTGGATATAGAGCGGCACCGTAAAGTTCAGGGCGGCCTCCAGCGCCACGACCGCGAATAGCGCGTAGACGGCACACCGCTCCTCCGGCGAATCGACCACCTCCAGCGCCAGCAGCGGCGTCCTCCCTGCGGCTTGCTGCCGATGCGTCCACATCAGGAATGCCTGCCCGAGCACAATGCCGAGGACGATCAGGATCGGTGCCGGCGAAACGCCCAGCACGTCGAACGGTGCGTTGGCGGTCGCCAGGATCACGCCCCATCCATTCAGATTGTTGAATCCGAAACTGATGAAAATGATTGCGCTCGCGGCAAGCGCGACGCCGATCAGATCGATCTGAACATCCGGGCGCCCGCGGTCCGGCCGCAGACGGAAACTCAGCGCGAAAGCGATCGCCGAGGCAGCGATGAGAATTGCAAACGCAGGGCGCCAGCCGATATAGGTCCCGAGCAGCCCGCCGATGACAAATGCCAGCACGCCGGCGGCAGCCCGCGCCGAGCCAAGCGCACCAAGGGCCGTCGCCTGCTGGCGCCCGGCATAATTCTCGGCAATCAGCGCGACGAGCGACGGCACGATCACCGCGCCCGCGGCGCCGCAAAGCGCCTGAGCGGAAATCATGACGGAGGCCGTGGGGCTGAACGTCATCGCGATCTGCGCTATCAGGAAAAGTACGACGGCAGCGCGAAAGACCTGCACCGCCCCGAACCTTTGTGCGAGCTTCGCGCCAAGCATCACGAACCCGGCCACCAGCATCGAGTAGGCCACGATCCCGGTCGCGACCGTGGTCGGCGCCACTCCAAAGCTCGCCACCATTCCTCCCATGGCGACCGGCAGCGATGCGACGTTGAACGACATGATCATCTGACCGCACGCAATCGCGATCATGGGTACCCATGATGCATGTTCGTCCTGCTGAATGTCGCCGATCGAGATAGCTTGCGTTGCCATCGCGTCCTCCAACCTTCCCGGCCTTGCGATCGATCGAGCGACAGCTCGACCGATCCCTGGAGTGTGCTGTTGTTCATTCGTCCGGTTGGGACACGAACAGATCCATACCCAGTCTCTGCGACAGGAACTTCGCGGCGAGCTGCCCTCGCACGCTGTTGCCGGCTGCATCCAGTAGCGGAGCGAAGGTGCCGAAGCCACCTTTTCCCGGAGCCACGGCGACGATGCCGCCACCGATGCCGCTCTTGCCGGGCAAACCGATGTCGTACAGCCAATCGCCTGACGTCTCGTACAATCCGGCGGTAACCATGACGGCCAGCGCATAATGGCAGACGGCCGCATCGACCACCCGTTGCCTGGTGACCGGATTGACCCCACCATCAGCCAGCGTCGCGCCCATCACGGCGAGATCCCTGGCGCTCACATTCAGCGAACATTGCCTTGTGTAAAGATCGGTCGCCTGCTTGGCGTCGCAGTAGATCCGGTCATAGCTCTCCAACAGCCGCGCGATGCTTCGATTGCGAAAATTGGTCTCCGAAGCCGATGCGTAAACTTCCTCATTGAGCGAAAGCTTGCGGCCCGCGAAGCGCGACAGGCCGTCATGAATGAACTGCCATTGCTCCTCCGGGCTCGAGCCTGGCACCAGGCTCGTGGTCGCGATCGCGCCCGCATTCACCATCGGGTTGGTACGCCCGGCGCCGTGCTCGATCGCCGCCAGCGAATTGAACGGAAGCCCGGTCGCATTCGCGCCCAATCTTGCGCGGGCCTCTTCGGGGCCGATCGCCTCGCACACCAGCGCGAACACGAATGGTTTCGATACACTCATGATCGAGAATTCGTAATCGATATCGCCGGCGCCGTGCACGGGTCCGCCGGTGCCGGCCACGCAGACGCCGAACAGCTCACTCGGCACCCTCGCCAGCGCCGGGTAGACCTGCGAGTTGCAGCCTTCGCTGTTCGACTTGAAGCGCAGGTGAGCCTGAGACACGAGCTCCTGCACCATCTCGGGATCGGGCAAGTGCCCCGTCGAGATGAAAGGCCGCTCCGCTTGTTCCGCGATCGAAGGTCGCCACATTGGCTCTCCTTCCGGATTTCGACCTTACTGCTTCAGGTCTTCTAGTCGGCAACCCAAAGTAGGCGCCCAAAAAAACACGGAGTCAACGATCCGCTCCTACAGCATTTACAATGCTTGCGTTGGTCTGGCGCACTTTACGACAAATGGGCTGAACGCGTTGCGCGTCGCAGAATTACAGCACTATGCAAGTTGTGCCATTTTCATCGACTGCTGCGACGTTAGCGCCGCCATGTCAGCAGCGCTGCCCAATCGCCCGTGGCGCAATTGAATCAAAAGAGAAGTCATGGATCACCAACGAGCGATTTCCATCGTTGGCGCGCGAGAGTACGATCGTCGCGTGCGGATGTGAACCTGCTGCCTGTCCGAACAACACCGGCACGCGGCGATGGTGGAATGCCCGCATCACTTGCAGAGTGAGGTTGATCATGGTGGCGCGCGCAAGCGACGGACAGTTTCTGCTCGTAAAGAAGCTTGGTGGGCTTTTGGCTATCGTTCTTGGCTGCTTGTTGACCGCGGTGGGTGTGACGTTCGAATCCACGAGCACAAGCGTTGTTGGCGTCCTGCTTCTTGTGCTCGGAGCAGTCCTGCTCACGCTCAAGATCATGCGACGAAATCAAAGCGGTCCGTTTGGATAGCCAAACCGACTCGCCCATTCGACCGCTTTGAACCGCTTCGCAAATTGCCGGGGCCGGCACGTCCCGTGCACGGGCAACGTGTGTTCGTCAGACCGTGCCCTGCCCTGGTTCCGGACAGGCGACAGGATCGCGACGGAAAAATATCTGAGGGTTGCCTTCGCGTCCTGCTTTCTCCGCAATTCGGTCCGTGAATGATCCATCCGATTGATCGCTCAGCGAGTTTGAACATCGCACGCTCGCTCCGCGTCGAAGTGCCGCAAGTTTCTGTCATCTGCGTGTTAAGAACCTGCCAGATTCCGGCAACAACGCGCGGCTAGCGTCCCGATACCAAACAGAAGCATTTGTCGACCATTGCGGTCGCAAGACGTGGACTGACGTCACGTGAGGCGTCCGTGCGCGTTTGCGCGCCTGTGTCGACGTATTGGCAGGGCGGCGTGGCACGACGACTTTCGACCGTTTGTTGTGTCATCGCCGCGGCCTGCCTCGGGCTTGCTGCGAGCGGCGCGATGGCGTGGCTCGGCGCAACCGGCCTTCAGGATGCGCCGCAAACGCAACGCGATGTCTGCGCACGGCCCGAGCCCGGAAGCGCGATCGATGAACCTGCCGAGTTGCGCAGCCGCGACGGCATGCTGGAAACCGACCTCGGCATCCACGATCAGAAGCTGCCTGATGGAACGAGCCGCTATTGCTATCTGACACCGGACGGCAAGCCGTCGCCGACCCTGCGCGTGAGGCCGGGCGATCAGCTGGTCATCCATTTCAAGAACGACCTCGTCGACCTTGATACGACAACGCCTGCGATCGACCGCCCGCTCGCCGGCGCGCCGATCTGCACGACGCGAAAACAGGCCGATGTTTGCGCGAGCGGCGCGATGACGCCGATCTCGACCAATCTGCACTTCCATGGCCTGACCGTGCCGCCGGTCTGCCATCAGGATGGCGTGCTGAAGACCTCGATCCAGCCCGACGACGCACCGTTCGAATACCGCCTGCGGATTCCGGACGACGCACCGCCCGGCCTCTATTGGTATCACCCGCATCTGCACGGCTTCAGCAAGACGCAGGTGCTCGGCGGCGCCTCCGGCGCCATCATCATCGAGGGCATCGAACGCGCCGATCCACAGCTTGCCGGCCTGCCCGAGCGCGTGCTCGTGATCCGCGACCAGGATCTCGTCAATCCCGACGCGCCGCCGTCGAAGTTCGAGCCGGTCATGACCAAGAGCCAGCTCGACAATGACGGTGACGTCGCCAACTCCGGCACCGGCTTCGGCAAACCGTCGAAGGACCTCTCGGTCAACTTCGTGCCGGTGCCCTATCCGACCTACCCGCCGGCCAGGCTGACGATGAAGCCGGGCGAGCGGCAGCTCTGGCGTGTGCTGAACGCGTCCGCGATCACCTATCTCAACCTCGCGCTGCTGGTCGACCGCACGCCGCAACAGATCGGTATCGTCGGACTCGATGGCGTGCCGCTACAGTTCGACGGCAGCCCTTCGCCGCCAGTGCAATGGGTCAACCATATCGGCCTGCCGCCGGGCTCGCGCGCCGAATTCATCGTCGAAGGACCGCCGGCCGGCAGCTCGGCCCTGCTGGTGACGCGCGCGGTCGACACTGGACCCGCCGGCGAGAACGACCCCAACCGCGCGCTGCTGGCGATCACGGCCTCGGCCAATGCCGGCGAGCCGCAGGCTGCGCTGCCAGCTCACGCCGAGCCGCTTCCGAAACCAGAGCGGCCGTGGGTCGGGAACGTCGCGCCGGTGCGCGTCAGAAAACTGTTCTTCTCCGAACAGCCGGAGAACCCGAACGATCCGAACAGCCCGACCAAGTTCTTCATGACCCTCGATGGCGAGACGCCAAAACCGTTCGATCCGCAATCGGACATTCCCGACATCACCGTGAGGCAGGGCGACGTCGAGGACTGGATCATCGAGAACCGCTCGATGGAGCTGCATGATTTCCACATCCACCAGCTTCACTTCCAGCTGCGCGACTGGTCCGGCGTCGCAGTCAACGAGCCGTTCCTGCGCGATACCGTCAACGTCCCCTACTACAACACCCGGATGCTGAAATATCCGAGCGTGCGCCTGCGCATGGATTTTCGCGATCCCAACATCGTCGGCACCTTCGTCTACCACTGCCACGTCCTCGAGCATGAAGACGGCGGCATGATGGGACGGATCAAGGTCGTGCCGCGCGACACCGCAAGTTCCACCAAGCCGCTCAACCAGCAAAAAGGAGAGCTTTAATGCGCGACAGGCACAAGTCACGTTGGCTGCAAGGTTGCCGCCTCACCCTCAGCGCACTTGCGCTAGGCCAGTTCACCGCCGGCCCGGTGCTTGCGCAGGACTGGGATCATCACGGTGGACACGGGACCCGCTCGCCGATCAAGCACGTGATCGTCATCATCGGCGAGAACCGCAGCTTCGACCACGTGTTCGCGACCTACGTGCCCGAACGGCACGACCAGAGCGTGTTCAACCTGCTCTCGCAGGGCATCGTCAAGCTCGATCACAACAAGAACGCGATCCCCGGGCCCAATTTCGAGAAGGCGCACCAGCAGGCAGCGACGGATACCGGCCTGAACGATGCCTTCCTGCTGAGCCCGCCGAAGCAGAACTTCCCCAAGGATCAACTGCCGGCTCCGCTGGTCGGCGGCCCCAAGGTCTCCTACATCCCGAACAAATGCGGCAGCTCGCCGATCACCACCTGTGAGGCGTCGCTCGTGCTGGCGCAGCAGTCGGAATCCGGCCTGCCGTCCGAGTACTATCAGTTCCTGCTGTCCGGCGGCACCGGTCAGACCTCGCAGACCCCCGACCAGCGCATCACCAATGTCAGCGCGCTGCCGGCCGGACCGTTCCAGCTCACCAACACCGATGCGATGCCTTACGACTCCTATTCGGCAAGCCCGGTGCATCGCTTCTACCAGATGTGGCAGCAGCTCAACTGCAGTCACTCGGCGGCGAGCCGCGACAATCCGTCCGGCTGCGGCGGCAATCTGTTCGCCTGGGTCGAAGTGACCGTCGGCGCCGGCGCCAACGGCGCGGCGCAGCCCTCCAACTTCTCCACGGACTATTCGCCGACGGCGACGACCACGGGTGAAGGCTCGACGGCGCTCGGCTTCTACAACGTGCAGAAGGGCGACGTGCCCTACTTCACGTCGCTGGCGCAGAAATACGCGATGAGCGACAACTTCCACCAGTCCGTCAACGGCGGCACCGGCGCCAACCACATCATGTTCGGCCATGCCGACATGCTCTACTTCAGCGACACCTACGGCAACGCCGCCGTGCCGCCGAACGGCACGCAGGTGTTCGGCGGCACGCCCGACGCCGGCATCGTCCATCAGATCGAGAATCCGAATCCGGCTTCAGGCACCAACAACTGGTACACCGAGGACGGTTACGGCGCCGGCGGCAATGGCGGCTTCCCGCCGCCCTTCCAGACGAGCCCGGTGTCCGGCGGCGGCTCCTACAGCGACTGCTCGGATCCGGGCCAGCCCGGCGTCAAGCCGATCCTGGACTACCTGAAGGGGATCCACATCAACGCGAACTGCGAACCGGGCCACTACTATCTCTTGAACAACTACAATCCCGGTTACTTCGGCAACGGCAAGAACGCCTACACCGACACCAATCCGTCCAACACCCCGTTCACGATTCCGCCGTCGACCCGCAAGAGCATCGGCGACAGCCTGAACGAGCGGAACATCTCCTGGAAGTATTACGGCGACCAGTGGAACAACTACGTCAACGATCCCTACCAGCTTAACTGGGGCGTAGCCGGTCCGAACGCCGACGAGTACTGCAACATCTGCAACCCGTTCCAGTACGACACCTCGATCATGTCGCACCCGGACCAGGTCGCAGCCCATATCAAGGATTCGGTTGATCTCTACTCCGACCTTTCCAAGCACACGCTGCCGGCGGTCTCCATCGTCAAGCCGAGCGGCTTCACCGACGGTCACCCGTCGTCCTCCAAGCTCAATTTGTTCGAGGGCTTCACCAAGAAGATCGTCGACCAGGTCCAGGCCTCGGACTATGCGAAGGACACCGCGATCTTCATCACCTTCGACGAAGGCGGCGGCTACTTCGACTCCGGCTATGTGCAGCCGCTCGATTATTTCGGCGACGGCACCCGTATTCCGCTGATCGTGGTGTCGCCGTTCTTGCGGCAAGGCCACATCTCGCATGAATATGCCGATCACGTCTCGATCATCAAATTCATCGAGCGGAATTGGCGCCTGGAGCCGATCA
The DNA here is from genome assembly GCF_015291625.1 of Bradyrhizobium sp. CCBAU 53421. Classification (NCBI taxonomy): domain Bacteria; kingdom Pseudomonadati; phylum Pseudomonadota; class Alphaproteobacteria; order Hyphomicrobiales; family Nitrobacteraceae; genus Bradyrhizobium; species Bradyrhizobium sp. CCBAU 53421. The sequence continues at coordinate 4,413,844 of NZ_CP030047.1, read as the reverse complement.
CGCACCGCAGCCGCGACAACTACCCGAACCCGGTTGCGACGCCCGGCAATCCCTATGTTCCGGTCAACAGCCCGGCGCTCAGCGACCTGTTCGACTTCTTCGACTTCGACGGTGGCGGCCATCACCACGGTGACGGCAACGACCAGGGCGGCAACTGGAACAACTGACGACCGCACCTTGCGCAACAACAATCCGCCGGCCCGAAAGGCCGGCGGATTTCGTTTGCGCCGGGCTGGATGTTCATGACCTGCGCGAGCCTGTAACGTGCGACACCGACCTCGTCTCTGGAAATCCTGTTCAATGACATCAATCGTTTTCCGCCAGGCTCAGCCCGCCGACCTTCCGGCTATCGTCGCGCTCCTCGCCAACGACGTCCTGGGGCAGCAGCGCGAGGATCCGAGCTCGCCGCCCAACCCGCGATATGTCGACGCATTCGATGCCATCCTCGCCGATCCCAACCAATTGCTGGCCGTGGCAACCCTGAACGACGCGGTGATCGGGACCCTTCAGCTCAGCTTCATTCCCGGAATGGCGCGCCTGGGCGCATGGCGCGGCCAGATCGAGGCGGTCCGGATTGCCGAGACGCATCGCAGTTCGGGCGTCGGGCAGCAGATGTTCGAGTGGGCGATCGATCAATGCAGAGCGAGAGGCTGCGATCTCGTGCAGCTCACCACCGACAAGGCGCGCCCCGACGCGCACCGCTTCTATGAGCGATTGGGATTCGTCGGCAGCCATCTCGGCTACAAGCTGATGCTTTGAGCGCGTCGTACCGTGCGGTGGGACTAACGGGCCGCGTGATCACAACACCTCGATGCCGCGCAGCGAGCGTTGTGATGTGGCGCCGGCTTTGGCAGTCTCGCTGATCACCGGAACAACGCGGGAGCCGACCACATGCGGCGCCTCATTCTGCCGATACCCTTGCTGGCCCTGATCTGGCTGCTGCTGCCGCTTCCCGCCCAATCGGCGCCCTGCCTGACCGTCACCTTGACAGGCACCATGAGCGGTCCCGCCTTGCTCAATGGCGTTGCGGGCGCCGGCACGCTTGTGCGCTACGGCGACGACAGTGCCGATTGCGGTACGCTGAAGCTGCAGTTCGACGCAGGCCGCGGCACCGAACTGCGGCTGTCGCAACTGAACGTCGATCCCGGCGAGATCGACGCCGTCTTCCTCACGCATATGCACTCGGATCACACCGAGGGCCTCGTCGACCTGCTGCTCGCGCGCTGGAACTGGAGTTCCGGCGGGGCCAAGGTCGATGTCGTCTGCAGCAGCGATGCACCCTCACCGCTCGGCTTCACCTTGAGCTGCGGCAAGTTTGTCGCGCATATCGGCGACGCCTTCATTCAATCCGGCGAAATCGCGCAGCGGGTTTCAGAGGACAAGCGACGATTGGCGGGCGGACCAGCGGAGCTCGTGCATCTCGTCACGTTCGAGCCGAAGGACGAGCCGCAGGTGATCTGGTCGAAGGGCGACGTCAGGGTCAGCGCGATCCGCTCGACCCACGTCGCAGGCCATGCTTCCTATCGCGTCGACACGCCGGCCGGCAGCGTCGTGATCGGCGGCGATGCCAGCAATGACAGTGTGGCCCCGCCGCGCCCGACGTCGACGTCAGCGCAAGTCGAGAAGCTGGCCCAAGGCGCCGACGTGATCGTGCACTCGACCATGCATCCGGTGATGGGTCCGGACCGCGATAGCGGCATGCCGCCGCCCGTCTTCTATCGCCAGAGCCTGACGCCCGACCTTGGCGCCATGGCAAAGCGCGCCGGCGCCAAATATTTGATGCTGACCCACCTCGCGCCGCAAGTCGGGGCGACGCACCACGGCCCCTACAAGGTGCCCGGCGGCGCGCTCACCGAGGCGGACTACCGCGCCGCCGCTGAGGCAGGCGGATTCACCGGCACGACGATTGTCGGCTCGGATCTCGCCACCTTGCGCCTTCCTGCCAAATAGATCGACGCGGCCGCTCACCCGACGGCCATCACGGCTTCTGATAGATCACGTGACCCGCGCGGATCGTGCTGTTCACCTTCGCGAGATTGGCGACGTCGCTGAGCGGATCGCCGTCGAGCACCACGAGATCGGCGTCAAAGCCCTGTTCGACCTTGCCCTTCTTCGCGGCCTTGAAGAACCGCGCCGGATTGGTCGTCAGCGAGGCCAGCACCTGGCGTTCCGACAGAGCGCGGTGCATCAGCTGGAATTCCTGCGCGGTGTCGTATTGCTTGGTGAAGCCGACATCGGTACCGAACAGCACGGTGCCGCCATTCTCCGAGAACTGCTTGAGCTGATTGACGGTCGCCGCGACCAGACGATTTGTGACGTTGGGATCCAGCACGACGGTGGTGAACAGCCCCAGCGTCGGAATCAGCGCAGTCCCCTGCGCCTTGAACCGCGCCAGTTGGTCATCCGTGTAGCTGCGCTCGCTGGGCGTCGTGTGCGCCAGCACGTCGACATCGGACGCGATCACCGTCTCCACGCCGACCTTGTTCTGCGGATGCGCGAACACCGGCTTGCCCTGCGCATGCGCGATATCGACGGCTGCTTTGGCAATCGCCGGGTCCATGTTGATGACCGGCTTGTCGCCCATGAACGCGCCGGTGAACAGCTTGATGCCGTCCTCGCCCATCGCGAGCCAGTCGCGCGCCCACTTCGCCGCCTCCTCGGGCGTCGCAGCTTCGGGGAGCTGAATTTCGGGCGGCAGGTAGACCGGGTGGCCGCCCTTGGGAAATACGTTGCCGGCGAGCAGGATGTTGGGACCGGCGACCTCACCTGCTGCGATGCGCTTGCGCAGCGGCAGCGTGTTCCGTGGATCGGAGCCGAGGTCCCAGACCGTCGTAAAGCCCCAGCGCGTCAACATCTCCTGCATGTGCTGCGTCAGCGGCGCGGCCGGCGCCTCGCCGGCATTGTGCCAGACATGTTCCGTGAAGTGCACATGGCTGTTCCAGAACCCGGCAACAACCGTCTTGCCGTTACAATCGATCAGGCGAGCATCCGAAGGTACCTTGACGTCGCCGGACTTGCCGACCGCGCTGATCACGCCGTCCGCAATCACGATCGTCGCATCCGGCAGCGCGGCAGCATCGGCCGATGCGTAAAGCGTGGCGCCGCGGAGCACCAGGGTCTCGGCATGCGCCGCCGCCGAAGCGACAGCCGAGCCGATCAGGAAAAGCGCGACGCGTAGCCAGGTCCCGGTCATGGACAGCCTCTTTGATGTTGCATGCCGGCAGTGCCCGGCGCGCGGCAACATAGCCGCGGCAGAGTGAGCCGCTTTGATCGTTCTTGCTGTCCGCGACGGATATCGGGAGGCGGCGTCCGCCGTCACTCCTCGGGCGCGTTCTCGATCGGGTCGAAGCGGTCGGCCTCGAGCCCGAGCAGATTCCAGGATTGCAGCATGTGCGGCGGCAGCGGCGCGCTGACATCGATCACGCCGCCGCGTGGATGCGGAATCACGATGCGGCGGGCCAGCAGATGCAGCCGGTTCTGCAAGCCGCCCGGCAGCTGCCAGTTCTCCTTGTTGAAATATTTCGGGTCGCCGACGATGGCATGATCGATATGCGCCATGTGGGCGCGCAATTGATGGGTGCGGCCGGTCACCGGTTTGAGCGAGACCCAGGCGAGCTTGGTCGCCGAGGCCTCGACCACGGCGTAATAGGTCACGGCGTGGCTTGCGCCCTCGTCGCCATGCTCGGCGATCCGCATGATGCTGTCCTCCTCGCTCTCCTCCTTGGCGAGGTAGGTCGAGATCCGGCCCTGCTTCGGCTTCGGCACGCCGGCGACCAGCGCCCAGTAGATCTTGCGCGCGGAGCGATGACGGAACGCGCCGGTGAGGAACGATGCAGCGAAACGCGTCTTGGCGATCAGCAGGCAGCCCGATGTCTCCCGGTCGATACGATGCACCAGGCGCGGCTTCTGCCCCTTGGCGTCGCGCATCACCTCCAGCATCTGGTCGACATGGCGCGTCATGCCGGAGCCGCCCTGCACGGCGAGACCGACGGGCTTATTCAGCACCAGCACGTCGTCGTCCTCGTACAGCGTCATGTCCTTCAGCGCCTGCAGCGTCTTCGCCTCGGCCTCCGACAGCGTGCCTGACGTCTTCGGCGTGTCGAGCCGCAGCGGCGGAATCCGTACGCTTTGGCCCTCCTCCAGCCGGTCCTTGGAATCAGCGCGCTTGCCGTTGACCCTGAGTTCGCCCTTCCGGACGATGCGCTGGATATGGGAGAACGACAGGCCCGGAAACCGCGCCTCGAGGAAGCGGTCGACGCGCATGTTGTCCTCGTCGGCAGTGACGACGACGGTTTGCACCTTGGTCGGCAATTGCTGCTCGTTCGCTTGCTTGGCAGCGGAGGGCTCGACCCGCACCTCGCGGTCGCGGCGCGGCTCGGCGAAGCGCGGCGGCTTGGCCGGCGCACGGTGCGCGAACGGACGTTCGCCGGACTTGCGGTCACTGGACTTGCGCTCACCGGACTTGCGATCGTCCGGCTTGCGGCTGCGTTGCGCCGACCCGGTCTTGGTGCGCTCCTTGCCACGATCGCCTGCGCGGTCCCAGTCACGGCCCTTGTCACGCCCCTTGGCGCGATCGCCCGGCGATGTGGTTCTCTTGATGCGGCGGCTCATGGTGATTTTTCGGCTCCAGACCTGCATTGTGCCTAGCGCAATTGCCGCGAATCGTCACGGCGAATCGGTACCAATCCGGCGCAACATCGGCCATGTTCGGCCGCGCACGCAATCGAGGGGGACCCTGGAATGAGACTGGCAGTATCGGCTTTGGCGGCGGCCCTGTTGCTCACGGGCCCCGCGCTGGCCCAGCAAAGCCCGATGCCGGAAGATCTGGCCTGGAAGCTGCTGGAACTCGGCCGCGTCATCGACCCGCCCAAGACGGCCGCGCTCTACGGACCGCTGCAGCAGAAGGAGCCCTACCAGGGCGTCAAGGTCGAGCGCGACGCCAAGTATGGCCCCGCCGACCGCCATCTGCTCGACGTGTTCACGCCCGACTCGTCGGCGGCGGCGCAGCCGGTGCTGATCTACATCCACGGCGGTGGCTTCGTCGCCGGCAACAAGCGCAACCCCGGCAGCCCGTTCTACGACAACGTCATGCTGTGGGCCACCAAGAGCGGCTTTGTCGGCGTCAATGCCACCTACCGCCTGGCGCCGGCCTCTCCGTGGCCGGCAGGCGCCGAAGACATGGGCGCGATCGTGCAGTGGGTCTCGGAGAACATCGCCGCCCGCGGCGGCGACCCCAAGCGCATCTTCCTGATGGGCCAGTCGGCCGGCGCGGTCCATGTCGCGAGCTATGTCTCCCACAGCGAATTCCACAAGGTGAAGGGCGGCGGCCTTGCCGGCGCGATCATGGTGTCGGGCATCTACGATCTGACCGCTTCGCCCGCCGGCGATGCCGAGCTCGCCTATTACGGCTCCGACCCGTCGCGCTACGCTGAACGCTCCTCGCTGCAGGGCCTGATCGCAAGCCCGATCCCGTTCCTGATCACCGCCGCCGAGCTCGATCCGCCGCGCTTCGTCGAGCAGTTCGAACTGTTGAAGCAGGCCAGCTGCAAGCGGCCGAGCGGCTGCGCCCGCAGCTTCATGCTGCCGCAGCACAGCCACACGTCGGAGGTCTACGCGATCAACACGCCGGACACGCGGCTGACGAATGAGATTCTGGACTTCGTGAAGAGCGTCAAGTGACGCGCTAGAGCACTATGAAGTTATGGGCCGTCGCAGCGGGCGCTGCCAAAAAATCGAAAACAACCCCATGCAAAGTAGCCGGCGCGGGCCGGCATTCGATCAAGCAACTTGACACGTCGGGCAACTCAGGGATACATTTCTAATATTCCGAAGTCGCGCAAGTGTCCCTCGCCCAGGGCCGTGCACATTTGCGGGCTTCTGCAACTGACGCTCCCACGCTAGCGGGCGGGAACGGGAACGCGCGTTATTCGCGGCCGCAGCCTCTCGTCTAGGACGCGGACTCATTAAGGCGCAGCCACAACCGGATCGACGCGGGTTGAACAAATGCAAGGTAGTTGGCGGCGAGCCTGTCAATGGCTCGGCTGTCAGGCTCAACTGGTCGCTATGCACCCGAAAGCGGACCTATATGCTTACCTTGAGTTTTGTCGTTCATGACCCCGAGCAGACATTCGGTCACCATTTTGCGCCGACTGCCCAACATGGAGGCTGAGCCGCAATACCCCATGCACACAACGCAACCGAGCCCCCAGTCTTTATCAATAGCCGCCGAACACATAGTTGTAAGTGCGTAGCTGAGGCAAACAATCTGGGAGGGCGCTATGCCTGCACTCGATGACTTGGTGGCACGCAGGGAATTGCGCTCGTTCGAAAGCCTGACACTGACGGATCAACAGTTTCTCACAGGCGACAAGGACGGAAAGGCCGTCACGCTCGCCGGGGAGTTGCGGCTGCCGCGAGGCGCTTCGGACCGTTTGCCGGCGGTCATCCTCGTACATGGGTCGGGAGGCACAGGCTCTCGCGAGGAATTCTGGGCGAAGTACTTCAATGAGATGGGGATCGCGTCCTTCGTGATCGACAGCTTCTCCGGACGTGGTTTGGTCGACGTAAATCCCGATCAGGAACAACTCGGACGGTTCAACATGGTGCTGGATGTGTACCGGGCCTACGACGTGCTCATCGATCATCCCAGGATCGACCCGACACGCATTGTGCCGATGGGGTTCTCGCGCGGCGGACAAGCCGTGCTGGCTGCCAGCTTTACGCGCTTCCAGCAGACTTGGCATCCAGGCATCGAATTTGCGGCGTACATTCCGTTCTATGCGTCATGCAGTATCGCGATCATCGGCGACACCGAAGTCAGCACGGCGCCCATCCGACAGTTCCATGGCACGGCAGACGACTATAACCCAGTAGCTCCTTGCCGTTCCTATTTCGAACGCCTCCGCGCCGCCGGCAAGGACGCCAGGCTGATCGAATTCCCTGGCGCACACCACGTCTTCGATAACCCGCTCGCACCGAAGACACCGACCGTATTGAAGGGGGCGCAGACTGTACGTGCGTGTAAGTTGAAGGAACAGCCTCTCGGCATCATCATAAATGCCGAGACCGGCGAGCCGTTTACGTACGCGGACCCTTGCGTACAGACCGATCCTTACATCAGTTACAACGAAGCCGCTGCAGCTGCGGCCCGCGAGGCGGTGAAGGGACTCCTGCAGACAGTGTTCAGGCTCCAACGAGATCCCTAGTAAGGCTCGAGGTCCGGAATTGGCCCATAGCTGACGATCTGCATGACCATTGGCGACGTCGGCTCTTCGAGGTGAAGCGGAAATCCCCCGGTTCGGTCGCTATGGGCGGCAATTGACCCGAACCGGAACTGTGGTGTTGCGTCCCGCCTTCCACAACACCACAGTCGCCGCGCGCCGAAGCGCGACTAACACCACGCGTGACTGCCCGATGGCGAACGCCTGCTCCGGTCCCCGGCAATGGGCGGTCCTGTTTTTCGGAGCACAGCCGTCACCCGAGGGTATTGCCTTCTGGTGTAGTGCGGGTTGGCCCGGCCGTGACCACTTCCGGTCCGGAAAGAAGCTGGCGGAGCAACCCATTGGTGTGATTTGATGCCCGCTAATTAATCTTGAACAGGGGGCGGGCTTGCCCCAAGAGCACGTTCAACGGCGGTTGGCGGCCATCTTGGCCGCGGATGTTGTCGGCTATTCCGCGCTCATGGAACGGGCCGAAGAGGCCACCTATACGAAAATCGGGCGGCTCAGGCGGGAGGTGATCGAGCCTAGCTTCGGCTGCCATGGGGGCCGCCTCATCAAGACCACTGGTGACGGCATCCTCGCCGAATTTGCGAGCCCGCTATCGGCCGTTAAGTGCGGGCTGGAAATTCAGGAACACCTCGCCTCACACGAAAGCACCCTTCAACTGAGGATCGGCATCAATCTCGGCGACGTGATCGTTGACGAGCAGGGCGATGTTTACGGTGAAGGGATCAACATCGCGGCCCGGCTCGAAAGCGTTGCCGATCCGGGCGGCATCCTGATCTCTGGCAAGGTCCACAGCGAGGTCGAAGGCAAGCTGGACATTGGCTTCGAGGATCGCGGCGAGCAGCAGCTCAAGAACATCACCAAGCCGGTCCGCGCTTACGCGGTAAGCGCGGAAGCGCATAGCACGTCGACCGAGAGGCCAAGTGCGGCCCCTCCACTCCCACACAAGCCTTCCATCGCCGTGCTGCCGTTCCAGAATATGAGCGGCGACCCCGAGCAAGAATATTTTGCCGACGGTATCGCTGAAGACGTGCTGACCACATTGTCGAAGATTCAGGAGCTGCTGGTCATTGCCCGCAATTCGAGTTTCGTGTTCAAAGGACAGGTTCGGGACATCCGTGAAATCGGCCGAATGCTCGGCGCTCGCTATGTGCTGGAAGGGAGCGTTCGCAAAGCCGGCAATCGAGTGAGATTGGCGGCACAATTGATCGACAGCCTGAACGGGGGCCACGTCTGGGCAGACCGTTTCGAGGGCGACCTCGACGACGTGTTCGAGCTTCAGGACCGGATAACGCAGGACATCGTCGCCGCGCTCGAGGTCCGGTTGACGTTTGGCGAAGAGGTGCGGGTGTGGCGCAAACGCTCTGGCAGCCCGTTAGTGTACGAGCATTTCCTCAAGGGTCGAACCCTATACGTCAACTTTGCCAAGCACACTCATGCACAAGCACGCAGCGAGCTCGAACGGGCGTTGGAGATCAACCCCGCTTTTACGCCGGCGCTTGGTCTGTTGGGGTTCACATTGACCGACCAGGCGCGCTTTGGTTGGGAAAAGGACGAGGCGACAACCTACGAAGCGGCACTGGGGTGCGCGGCTCGTGCTCTGGCAGTCGACCCGAACAGTGATGAAGCATACGTGACGCTGGGTTATACGCGCCTGTATCAACGCCGCCACGACGATGCCGTTGCTGCCGGAGAGAAGGCGATTGCCCTCTGCCCCAACAGCGCGGGCTCCTATCATATGGCAGCTGTGTTTCACAGCTATGCTGGCGATTTCCGAAAAGCCGTCCAATATGAGGAGCAGGCGCAGCGGCTCAGCCCACTTAGCCGCCACGAATCGATGGTCGACGCGGCGCGGGGGAAGTTTCACCTCGGCGATCTTGTTGCGGCGCGAGACATTGCCTCCCGCGTCCTGAGTGAGAAGCCACGCTGGCTGACCGTGCAATCGGTTCTTGTGGCGGCGCTCTGGAACCTCGGTAATGAGGATGAGGCGCGCGTCATGGTAAGGAAAATGTTGGTCAACCACCCCAATCTGACCGCCAGTCGCTGGGCTCAGCGATTGCCTTACCGGCACCAGAAGGATCTCGACGCATTCGTCACGCCATTGCGCCTCGCCGGGCTACCCGAATAGCGAGTAGCCCGACCGTAATCAGCGGCGGCTCGTGTATGCCGGCCGGCGCAATTGTGCGGCCTGAACGTCAGCTCCCGGCCCTTCTCGGAAGTTCGGCAACGTCCGCTTTCGCGCCGCTCTTGGGGGACAAGCGGACATCGATTCACGCGGTATGAGTACGCGGCCTAGCTCCCGCCCCGCTCTTTGCGCAGCCGCGCCCAATAGTCCAGCCGCTTGCGGATCTCGCGCTCGAAGCCGCGGTCGGGCGGATCGTAGAACGTCTGGCGTCCCAGCGCTTCCGGGAAATAGTCCTGGCCGGAGAACGCGTCTGGCATGTCGTGATCATATTGATAGCCGGAGCCGTAGCCTTCCGACTTCATCAATTTGGTCGGCGAATTCAGGATGTGCTTCGGCGGCAGCAGCGAGCCGCCCCGCTTTGCGGTCTGCATCGCCGCACCAAACGCGGTGTAGACCGCGTTCGATTTCGGCGCGGTGGCGAGATAGACCACGGCCTGCGCGATCGCGAGCTCGCCCTCCGGCGAGCCCAGGAAATCATAGGCATCCTTGGCGGCGTTGCAGACCGCCAGCGCCTGCGGATCGGCGAGGCCGATGTCCTCGACCGCCATGCGCACCACGCGCCGCGCCAGGAACAGCGGGTCCTCGCCGGCATCGAGCATGCGCGCGAGATAATACAGCGCCGCATCCGGATCGGAGCCGCGCACCGATTTATGCAGCGCCGAGATCAGATTGTAGTGCCCGTCGGCCGACTTGTCGTAGATCGGGGCGCGGCGCTGCAGGATCGCCTGCAACTGCTCGGCATTGAACACCTCGCCTTTGCGCGCGGCGCGCCAGACCTCTTCGGCTAATGTCAGCGAGGCGCGGCCGTCACCGTCGGCCATCCGCACCAGCACGGCGCGTGCCTCCGCATCGAGCGGCAGCGCCTTGCCCTCGATTTTCTCGGCATTGGCGAACAGCTTTTCGATCGCCGCGGTGTCGAGCGAGTGAAACACCAGCACGCGGGCACGCGACAAGAGCGCCGCGTTGAGCTCGAAGGACGGGTTCTCGGTGGTGGCGCCGACCAGCACCACGGTGCCGTCCTCCATCACGGGCAGGAAGGAATCCTGCTGCGCGCGATTGAACCGGTGCACCTCGTCGACGAACAGCAGCGTGCCCTTGCCGGTCTCGCGCCGGGCACGCGCGGCATCGAACGCCTTCTTCAGGTCGGCGACGCCGGAGAACACCGCGGAGATCTGCTCGAAATGCAGCTCGGTGGCGTCGGCCAGAAGCCGCGCCACCGTGGTCTTGCCGGTGCCGGGCGGGCCCCAGAACACCAGCGAGCCCAGCGTGCGCGTCTCCAGCATGCGGGTCAGCGCGCCGTCGGGGCCGAGGATGTGGTCCTGGCCGACCACGTCGGCCAGCGTGCGCGGACGCAGCCGGTCCGGCAGCGGGTGTGGCGCGTCCTGCTCCATCCCCGCCGCGGCGAACAGGTTGCTTGCCTCGCGAGGTTGTTTAGGGCTCATCCGCCGAGTGTCACGTTGATCTGCTGGCCGCCGCGCACCAGCGTGATGCGCCAGATCCGCGAGCCCGCCTTCGATACCTTGTCGAGGTCGCCGGTGCGCACGATCTTCTCGTTGTTGACCGCGAGGATGATGTCGCCCTTCTGGAAGCCGACATTGGCGGCGGTGCCGTCATCGGCGAGCTCGGTGACGACGACGCCCTCGGCGCCGGCGTCGAGATGCAGCTCATCGGCCAGCGCCGGCGAGATGTTGGCGACCTTGGCGCCCTGGAATGGCGAACGCGCGGTCAGCACGATCTCGTCGCGGTTGGTATCGGGCGCGGTCTCCAGCGGCACGGTGAGCTTCACCGGCTTGCCGGCGCGCTGCACCTCGATCTCCGCGTTGCCGCCGAGCGGACGGGTCGCGAAGCGGTAGTCGAACGCATTGGGATCGTCGATCGGCGTGCCGTCGATCCCGACGATCAGGTCGGACAGTTTGAGCCCGGCCTTCGCCGCCGGGCTGTTCGGCGCGACGTTGGCGACCAGCGCGCCGGTCGGCAGCTTCAGCCCCAATGTCTCCGCGATCTCCGGCGTGACCGCCTGCAGCCGCGCGCCGAGCCACGGCCGCTTCACCGCCTTGCCACCGCTCTTGGCGGAGGCCACCACCACCCGCACCATGTTGGCGGGAATCGCAAAGCCGATGCCCTGCGAGCCGCCGGAGCGCGAGAAGATCGCGGTGTTGATGCCGGCGAGCCGCCCGGTCATGTCGACCAGCGCGCCGCCGGAATTGCCGGGATTGATCGCGGCGTCGGTCTGAATGAAGAATTGATAATCCGTGATCCCGACTTGAGTACGCGCCAGCGCCGAGATGATGCCGTGCGTCACGGTCTGGCCGACGCCGAACGGATTACCGATCGCCAGCACAACGTCGCCGACCTGCAGCTGATCCGAATTGGCGAAGTCGAGCGTGGCGAACTTCTCCTTGTTGGTCCCCTTCAGCCGCAGCACCGCAAGATCGGTGCGGCTGTCCTTCAGCACGATCTCGGCCTCGTATTCGCGCTTGTCGGCGAGCGAGACCTTCACCTGGTCGGCGCCCTCGATCACGTGATTGTTTGTGACCACGAGGCCCGAGCCGTCGACCATCACGCCGGAGCCGAGCGAACGCTGCATCTGCTCGGGCTGCTGCCCCGGGACGCCGAAGAAGCGTCGGAAGATCGGATCGTCCAGAAACGGATTGCGGTTCTGCACCGTCTTGGCGGCGTAGACATTGACCACCGCCGGCTGCACCCGCTGCACGATCGGCGCATAGGACAACTGGAGCTCGGCCTGCGAGGCCGGGACGCGACGGTCCTGAGCTGCGGCCGGGGAATGATTCCCCATGAAAGCCAATGTGCACAGAGCGGATATGGCAGCGAAGCGGACGGGTCGGAGCATTCTCACCTCTCGTGGAAACGCCGGAATATAGGCGTGTTCGCCGGGCAATTGAAGGGCGCCCGGCCGGATAACTGGCCCCCGACGGACCGGTGCAAAACCGGCCCGAGCTGCGTTGAAGCGCGCCGCCAAGCATCTATGATGACTGTCATCTCACTGCGCCGCTCCGCTTGTTGCCTGCGGACAACAAGCGGAACTGCGATGCCAGGCGGCGCTGTCGTGTGTCAGTCACGATCAACTCCTAGGACGTTTCAGTGAGTGAGTGGGGAATTCAAACACAACAGGGGTGCACAATGGGTGCGACAAAAGTTGGTGCAATCGCCATCGGCCTTGCGGGGGCGCTCGCCGCCTCGCCGGCCTATGCGCAATCGGCCGGAGGCGGCAGCGACGCGGAGATCGCGCTGCTGAAGCAGCAGCTCAAGATGCTCGAGCAGAAGCTCGACAAGTTGCAGAAGCAGACCAATGCCAATACCGCGACCGCGGCCAGCGCAAACGCCAATGCGAAGGCGGCGGACGCCAAGGCCGCTCGGGTCGCAAGCGCCAACGCCGCGATCCCGGTCAAGGGCCCGGTCGCGCCGTCGGGCGTCGTGGTGACGCTGCCGAACAACCGGCCGACGATCTGCACTGCGGATGAACAGAACTGCGTTGCGATCACGAGCCGCGTGCACTGGGATGTCGGCGGCTACGACTATCGTCCGAACACCGCAGCCACCTCGCCGCAGAAGCTCGACAGCGGCGAGAACCTCCGCCGCGCCCGCATCGGCATCGTCGGCAAATTCTTCGGCGACTGGAATTACGCGCTGATCTACGACTTCGGCGGCTCGTCCGACGGCTTCGGCGGCGCGGCCGCGGGCTCGCTGCCCGGCGGCGGCACCTCCGGCGTCGAGAATGCCTATCTGAGCTACACGGGCTTGAAGCCGTTTGGCGGCAAGATGGCGATCGAAGCCGGCATCATGGACCTGCTCTGGACCATGGACGAATCGACCAGCTCCAACGACATCCTGTTCATGGAGCGCGCCTCGGCCGGCATCATCGCGCAGAACGTCGCGGCCGGCGACTTCCGTTCCGCGATCGGTACCCGCTGGTGGAACGACCAGCTCTGGCTCGGCGGCTATGCCACGGGACCGACCACCGGCCAGATTCATTCGGCCTCCAGCGTCACCCCGGCCGGATCATCCGAGCAGTACGGCGCGGTGGTCCGCGTCGCCGGCAATCCGATCAGCGGCAAGGACTACTCGGTGCATATCGGCGCCGATGCCGAATGGCTGGTGCAGCCGCCGCGCAACCAGCTGACGCAGGCGCAGACCCTCACCCTGAGCGACCGGCCCGAGCTGCGCATCGATCCGACCACACTGATCTCGACCGGTGCGATCGCCAACGTCTCCGGCGCGCAGGTCTACGGCGTCGAGGCGGCGGCGACCTACGGTCCGTTCATCGCGCAGGGCGAATACTACTGGTTCAACATCGACCGCACCGCGAATACCGGGCTGCCGCCGTTCGGCGCGCCGAGCCTGAAATTCGACGGCGGATACGCGCAGGTCGGCTACGTGCTGACCGGCGAGAACCACGCCTACAACTCGTCAACGGCCTCCTATGGCGGTATCAAGCCGCATGATCCGTTCTCGCTGGCCGGCGGCGGCTGGGGCGCGTGGGAGATTGCGGGCCGCGTCAGCCAGATGAACCTCAACGACCAGGTCGGCCAGGCCGTCGGCGTCGCCGGTGGACGGCAGACCGTCTACACCGCCGCGCTGAACTGGTACGTCAACAACAACGTCCGCTTCATGCTGAACTACCTGCATGGCGACGTCGCCAAGCAGGCCTCGGCGACCTCACCCGTGGATGCCGGTTCGAAGTTCGACGCCGTCGCGCTGCGCACGCAGGTCGCGTTCTGAGGCGATCTGAACTGTCGTCAACGATGGAAGGCCGGAAGCGACAACGCTCCCGGCCTTCTCCACTGCAGATTGTCAGGCCGCGCGCTTCTTCTTCACGACGACCTCGGGTGCCGGCGCGCAGGACAGCCGTTCCTGATGGCCCTCGCCCCAGGCTTTCAGAATATCGATCACCGGACGCAGGCTCTCGCCGAGTTCGGAGAGCGTATATTCGACCCGCGGCGGCACCTCGGCGTAGACCTTGCGGATCACAAGGCCGTCGTCCTCCAGCGCCCGGAGCTGCTTGGTCAGCATGCGCTGGGTGATGCCGGGCATCCGCCGCCGCAACTCGCCGAAGCGCTGGGTGCCGGCCTGCAAATGATACAGGATCACGCCCTTCCATTTGCCGTCGATCAGGTCGAGCGCGGCCTCGACCGCGCAACCCGGCCGGCGCGCAAAATTCTTCCGTTTCATCGGATATTTCCCAATAGTATACAAACAGGGACTAGTTCCCTGATTTTACAGTACTTGCCAAAAGGACGCCAGCGCGACAGGTAACACGGCAGGCAATCGCCCATCACGGAGACCAGGCATGAAGGCCGTCGGATACCAAAAATCGCTGCCCATCGAGGCGGCGGATTCGCTCGTCGATTTCGAGATCGCCAAGCCCGAACCCAAGGGGCGCGACATCCGCGTCGCGGTGAAGGCCATCTCGGCCAACCCGGTGGACTACAAGGTGCGCAAGCGCGCAGCGCCGACCGACGGCGGCTACAAGATCCTCGGCTTCGATGCGGCCGGCGTGGTCGATGCCGTCGGGCCCGACGTTTCCCTGTTCAAGCCCGGCGACGAGGTGTTCTACGCAGGCTCGATCCTGCGCCAGGGCACCAACTCGGAATTTCATCTGGTCGATGAGCGCATCGTCGGCAACAAGCCGGCGTCGCTGTCCTTCGCGCAGGCCGCCGCCCTGCCCCTGACCTCGATCACCGCCTGGGAGCTGCTGTTCGACCGGCTCGGCGCGGTGCCGGGCAAGAGCCTCGATCCGCGCACGCTGCTGATCACCGGCGGCGCCGGCGGCGTCGGCTCGATCCTGATCCAGCTGGCGCGCCGCCTCACCGGGCTGACGGTGGTCGCGACTGCGACGCGGCCGGAATCTCAGAAGTGGTGCCTCGATCTCGGTGCGCACGCGGTGATCGATCACTCGCAGCCGATGAAGGAGCAGATCGAGAAACTGAAGTTGCCGCCGATCGGCCTCGTCGCCAGCCTCACCTTCACCGACCAGCACTACAAGTCGATCGCCGATTTCATCGCGCCGCAGGGGAAGTTCGGCCTGATCGACGATCCCGCCGAATTCAACGTCGCCGTGTTCAAGGGCAAGGCGGTGTCGGTGCATTGGGAATCGATGTTCACGCGCTCGTCGTTCCAGACCCCTGACATGATCGCGCAGCATCATCTGCTCAACGACGTTGCCGACCTGATCGACAAGGGCGTGCTGCGCACCACCCTCGACCAGACCTTCGGCACCATCAACGCCGCCAATCTCAAACGCGCGCACGCGCTGCTGGAAAGCGGCAAGTCGCGCGGCAAGATCGTGCTGGAAGGCTGGTAGGCACAAATGCGTAGGGTGGATTAGCCGGAGGCGTAATCCACCATCCCACCAGAAGCGGCGGGTTACGCCGACGCTAACCCGCCCTACGCGACCACGCAATTCCCGAGATATCCCCACGGGCCGGCTGGTGGCTTTTGCCAAAGCCGCTAGCGCCTGTATGATTTGCGCAACGATCACCCCGTCCTCAATCCAGCCGTGCAAGACCCGGCCGGAACGGTGGTGGCGCACGGGGATGGGAGGAAACCGATGAGTTTGCTCACGGCCGATCCGTCGCGGATCGATCCGGAGTGGATGACGCGGGCGCTGCGCGCAGCCGGCGTGATCGACCAGGTCAGGATCGTCGATC
This sequence comes from Bradyrhizobium sp. CCBAU 53421, assembly GCF_015291625.1. Lineage (NCBI taxonomy): Bacteria > Pseudomonadati > Pseudomonadota > Alphaproteobacteria > Hyphomicrobiales > Nitrobacteraceae > Bradyrhizobium > Bradyrhizobium sp. CCBAU 53421. The sequence goes on along the minus strand of NZ_CP030047.1, from coordinate 4,397,765 downwards.
TCGTCTGCAAGGCGGTCGGCAATGGCCTCGTCGCCGACAGCTACCGATTTCACCTGACCTATGACGGCGATGAGCTGAACGCGCCCGCAAGCGTCGTCGGCAAATTCCCGGCCACGGATGCCGACAGCCGCCGTTCCGGTTCCGCGCACACGCTTTACGTCCGCGAGGTCGCCTTCTATCGCGAGCTGGCCGCCACGGTCGACATTCACACCCCGCGGCCTATCCTCGCCGAGATCGATCCGGCCACCGACGACTTCACGCTCATCCTGGAAGACCTCGCGCCCGCTCGCCCGGGCGACCAGCTCGCCGGATGCGCGATTCCCGACTGCCTGACCGCGATGCGTGAGGCCGCCGCGTTGCATGCGCCCCGGTGGAACGACCCGACGCTCGACGCCGTGCAATGCTTCACGGTAGCCGCAAGCCGGCGCAGGGACCTGCGCGCGGTGCTGCCCGCCATTATCGGTCACTACAAGGAGCGATATCACGGTGTGATCGAGCCGGAATTCCTCGACCTGATCGACCGGCTTCCGGACGCGATCCCGCGCTACCAGTCCGATCGATCGACGCCGCGAACGTTGCAGCATGCGGATTTCCGGCTCGACAACATGCTGTTCGAGGTACGCGGCAACACAAGTCCAATGGCGACGCTCGACTGGCAGACGCTGACGGTGGGGCCAGGCATCGTCGACGTGGCGTATTTCCTGTCGGCCGGGATCGATCCGTCCGAACGGCGGCTTCATGAAGCCGATCTGGTGCGGTTCTATCATTCCGAGCTGATCCGCCGCGGCGTGCGGGACTATGGCTGGGATCAGTGCTGGCGGGATTACCGGCGCTACACGCTGCATGGCATCATGATGGGCGTCGTCTCCGCCCTCAGCGTGCAGCGCTCCGAGCGCGGCGACGCACTGTTCCTGAAGATGACCCGCGGCGCCTGCGCGCAAGCCCTGGACCACGACAGTTTTTCATATTGGCGGGGCTAATATCGAAAGGGATCGGCGTGCTCAACAAACTGGACGACTTCCCCATCCACCAGACGCCCGAGCCGATCGCGGTTCCCTCGACCAGCGACCGCAACGTCTATGATCGGACCTGGTTCAATGGCTACACCGCCGACGGTGGGTATTATTTCGGCATCGGCATTGCGATCTACCCGCATCGCAAGATCCTCGATTGCGCCTTCAGCGTGGTGGAGCGCGGCGGACGGCAGCACTGCTTCTACGGTTCGCGGCGCGCGCCGATCGAGCGCACCGAGATGCAGGTCGGTCCGTTCCGGCTCGAGGTGCTCGAACCGATGCTGCGGACCCGCGTCGTGCTCGACGACAACGCCACCGGCCTTGCCTGCGACCTGACCTTCTCCGCGCGCACGGCAGCGATCCAGGAAGCCCGCCAGACGCTCTGGTCGGGCGACCGCCGCGCGATGGATTCGACCCGGTTCGACCAGTTCGGCCGCTGGAGCGGGGTCGTGCACCACCCCGACGGCGGGATCAAGGTCGACGATCGCACGTGCTACGGCACCAAGGATCGCTCCTGGGGCGTGCGCAACGTCGGCGAACGCGATATCGGGGGCGCGCCGATGCCGCCGCCGAGCGTGTTCTTCCTCTGGGCGCCGCTGGTCTGGGACGACCACATCTCGCACGCCATCTTCTTCGACGGGACGCAGGGCGAGGCGCTGGTCCGCGAAGGCATCATTGCGCCGCTCTACCGCAGCGAGGCCGAGATTCCCGGCGTCGTCGACGGCCTCGACCGCCGCATGGCGACCGCGCGGCACCGCGTCAAATACGTGCCGAACACGCGGCTCGCGCAATCGGCTGAAATCGACCTGGTCGACATCGACGGTCATACCTCGACCATCGCGCTCGATCCGATCCTGAAATTCCAGATGAAGGGCCTCGGCTACGGTCATCCGCAATGGGGCCAGGGCATGTGGAAGGGCGAGCTCGAGATCGGCGGCGAGTCGTTCGATCCCTTGACGCTCGATCCGCTTGCCCGTGAGAACGTGCACGTGCAACAGGTGGTGCGCGCCCGCCAGGGCAGCCAGACCGGAATCGGCGTGCTGGAGCAGATCTGCTTCGGCCCCTACCGTCCGGCAGGGTTCAGCGAGTTTCTGGATGGTGCCAAGGGCTAGCTTGGCGGCACGCCCTCGACGAACAACAACCGCCGCTCCAGCGCGGTGCGCCGATGCATCAGTGCCTCGGCGTATTCCGGCGACGCGTACCACTCGCGCAGACGCGTCATCGTCGGAAACTCGACGATGACAATGGCGTTCGGCGCTGGACCGCCCTCCACCACTTCAGCCGCACCGCCGCGCACGACGTAGCGTCCGCCATATTGCTCGATGGTCTTCGCCGCCAGCGTGCGATAGGCCTCGAACGCGGCAGCATTCCGCATCTCGACCTCCGAGATCACATAGGCCGGCATGCGGCCTCACGCGATCGTATTGACGATGCCACCTTCGGCGCGCAGTGCGGCGCCATTGGTCGCCGAGGCCTGCTTGGAGCAGACATAGACCACGAGGTTGGCGATCTCCTCGGTGCTGGCAAAGCGCTGCAACAGCGAGGTCGGGCGGTGCTGCTTGACGAAGTTGGCGGCCGCCTCCTCGACCGACTGGCCGTTCTGCTTGGCGAGATCCTTGACGAAGGTCTCGACGCCCTCGGACATCGTCGGTCCGGGCAGCACGGAGTTGACGGTCACGGCGGTGCCCTTGGTCAGCTCCGCGAGGCCGCGCGCGATCGCAAGCTGCGCAGTCTTGGTCATGCCGTAGTGGATCATCTCGGTCGGGATGTTGAGGCCGGATTCCGAGGAGATGAAGACGATGCGGCCCCAGTTGCGCTTCAGCATGCCCTGCATGTAGCCGCGCGACAGCCGCACGCCCGACATCACGTTGACCTCGAAGAAACGGCTCCAGTCTTCGTCGGGAATGTCGAAGAAGCCCTTCGGCTCGAAGATGCCGGCATTGTTGACGAGGATGTCGACCTCCGGCAGCGCCGCCAGCAACGCCTTGCAGCCGGCCGCGGTCGAGACGTCGGCCGCGATGCCGCGGACCTTGGCACCCGGCACCGCCTTGGCGATCGCGGCAACCGCCGCATCGACCTTGGCCTGGCTGCGGCCGTTGATGACGACATCGGCGCCGGTCTCGGCCAGCCCCTTCGCAATGGCGTTGCCGATGCCCGCCGTCGAACCGGTCACGAGCGCAGTTTTTCCGGAAAGGTCGATTTTCATAAGAGGTCTTCTCCTGTCGGGTTCGCAGGAGATATTTGGGCTTTATAGCGCGGCCGCAACCACGGCACGGCAGATACGCAAAACAAAAACGGCGCCCGAAGGCGCCGCTTTCAAAAACTCTCGCTCAAGAGCAGCTTACGCCGCCTCGGCTTCCTTGTCCTGGGCCGGACCGGAGTCCTGGCCCTTGGCATCGACGTCGCGGTCGACGAACTCGATCACGGCCATCGCCGCGTTGTCGCCGTAGCGGAAGCCGGCCTTGATGATGCGGGTGTAGCCGCCCTGGCGGTCCTTGTAGCGGGTCGCCAGCGTGTCGAACAGCTTCTTGACCTGGTCCTGGTCGCGCAGCTCCGAGATCGCCTGGCGGCGCAGGGCGAGACCGCCCTTCTTGCCGAGGGTGACGAGCTTCTCGACGATCGGCCGCAGCTCCTTGGCCTTCGGCAGCGTGGTGACGATCTGCTCGTGCTTGATCAGCGCGGCCGCCATGTTGGCGAACATCGCACGCCGGTGCTCGGCGGTGCGGTTGAGCTTCCGATGAACCTTGCCGTGACGCATTGACTTATTCCTTCTTCAATTCTGTCGCGGTGGTTCAGCGACAAGTGCAGGTGGGCATCCCGCGTTCGCCCGCAAAAGCGCGACGTCGCGCTTTTGCTACTTGGTTTGGGCATGATCCTTGTCGGAAAACCGCTGCGCACTTTTCCGGGATCGTGCCGCAAAAAAATCGTGGCCGGAGATTCTCCGGCCACGACGGTGAAAACGGATCAGTAGTGATCCTCGAAGCGCTTGGCGAGCTCGTCGATGTTCTCCGGCGGCCAGCCCGGCACTTCCATGCCGAGGTGCAGACCCATCTGGGCCAGCACTTCCTTGATCTCGTTCAGCGACTTGCGGCCGAAGTTCGGGGTGCGGAGCATTTCCGCTTCCGACTTCTGCACGAGGTCGCCGATGTAGACGATGTTGTCGTTCTTCAGGCAGTTTGCCGAACGCACCGACAGCTCGAGCTCGTCGACCTTCTTGAGGAACGCCGGGTTGAACGCCAGATCCGGGATGATCTCCTGCGTGACTTCCTTGCGCGGCTCTTCGAAATTGACGAACACGTTGAGCTGATCCTGCAGGATGCGCGCGGCATAGGCCACCGCGTCCTCGGGCGTGATCGCGCCGTTGGTCTCGATCGTCATGGTCAGCTTGTCGTAGTCGAGGATCTGGCCCTCACGGGTGTTCTCGACCTTGTAGGAGACCTTGCGGACCGGCGAGAACAGGCTGTCGACCGGGATCAGGCCGATCGGCGCATCCTCGGGACGGTTGCGCTCCGCGGCGACGTAGCCCTTGCCGGTCGTGACCGTGAACTCCATGCGAATCTCGGCGCCGTCGTCCAGCGTGCAGAGCTGCAGGTCGGGGTTGAGCACGGTGACGTCGCCGACGGTCTGGATGTCGCCGGCGGTGACGGCGCCCGGGCCCTGCTTCTTCACGACCATGCGCTTCGGGCCTTCGCCCTGCATCTTGATCGAGATGTCCTTGATGTTGAGCACGATGTCGGTGACGTCTTCACGGACACCGGCGATCGAGGAGAACTCGTGCAGCACGCCGTCGATATGCACCGACTGCACCGCGGCGCCCTGCAGCGACGACAGCAGGATGCGGCGCAGCGCGTTGCCGAGCGTCTGGCCGAAGCCACGCTCGAGCGGCTCGGCGACCACGGTGGCGAACCGGCTCGCGTCCGAGCCCGGCGTCACCTGCAGCTTGTTCGGTCGAATGAGTTCTTGCCAATTTTTCTGGATCGTCACTTGTTCACCCATGTGCCAGTCGTTGGGCCCGTCGAATGGCCGAACCTGGCGTTGGAGATCGCGGAACAGTCCGCGCGGTCAATTCCAAAAACCATCGCAGGGCGGCCAGAAGCCGCCCGCGACTTACAGATCAAACGCGCCGACGCTTGCGCGGACGGCAGCCATTGTGCGGGATCGTGGTCACGTCGCGGATCGAGGTGACGGTGAAGCCCGCAGCCTGCAGCGCACGCAGCGCCGACTCACGGCCCGAACCCGGGCCGGCCACTTCAACCTCCAGCGTGCGCATGCCGTGTTCCTGCGCCTTCTTGGAGACGTCTTCGGCCGCGACCTGCGCGGCATAGGGGGTCGACTTGCGCGAGCCCTTGAAGCCCATGGTGCCGGCCGACGACCAGGCGATGGTGTTGCCCTGCGCGTCGGTGATGGTGATGGTCGTGTTGTTGAACGACGAATTCACGTGCGCGATGCCGGAGGCGATGTTCTTGCGTTCGCGGCGACGTACGCGGGTGGCTTCCTTGCCCATTTCAAACCTTTCCTGTGATCTCAACGCCGCCGTAGTGCCAGCGGCTACACCTCAAAACGCAAATGGCGAGTAGCGAATTTTCGATTCGCTACCCCCCACCTGCAATTCGCAAAACTTACTTCTTCTTGCCGGCGATCGCCTTGGCCGGACCCTTGCGCGTGCGCGCATTGGTGTGGGTGCGCTGGCCGCGCACCGGCAGACCGCGGCGATGACGCAGGCCGCGATAGCAGCCGAGGTCCATCAGCCGCTTGATGTTGATGCCGACCTCGCGACGGAGATCGCCCTCGACCAGATAGTCGCGGTCGATGACTTCGCGGATCTGCAGGACCTCCTGGTCGGTCAACTGGTTGACGCGACGGTCCAGCGGGATCTTGACCTTCTCGATGATGTCGGCCGCGTTCTTCTGGCCGATACCATGGATGTACTGAAGCGCGATCAGGACGCGCTTGTTGGTAGGAATGTTGACGCCGGCAATACGGGCCACGGACTTCTCTCCTGTCGCCGCTCCATCACGGATACGGGCTTCTCAAGTTCTTGCTCTCTGCGGGCTTGTGTCCACAAACGCGAACACGACGCCCTTCCCCTCATGTCCTTCGGGGCCCGGCATCGTCATAAAACTATCCAACTTGGATGCGGGGCTTATTAAAGGATTCATGTCGGTTTCGTCAACCGCTCCTAGCGTTTAGCTCGCTTTTTCGTGAGCTTTTTTGCGGCCTTCTTGGCAGCTTTTGCCCCCTTCCGGGCATTCGCGGTGCGGACACTCGTCTTGGCCGCCTTTTTCGCAGCCTTCCTGGCACCCACGGCCCTGGAAGTCGCCTTCGCGGCCTTTTTGGCCGATTTGGCTGCCTTTTTGGCCGGCCTCGTGGCGACCTTCTTGGCCGTCTTGGAGGCCTTTTTGGCCGCCCTGGGCGCGTGATCCTCGTGATCCTTGGGTTCCAGCGCACCGAGCGCGGTCAGGATCCGGTTGATCTCGCGGGTGACGTGCTCGATGGTCATCATGCCATCGACCGTCAGCAGCTTCCGCCGCTCCGAATAATAGTGAATCAGCGGTTCCGTCAGCGAACGGTACTGCGCCAGCCGCTTGGTCAGCACTTCCGGCGTGTCGTCGAGGCGCACTTCCTCGCCGCGCGCGCGGGTCTCCTCGGCGCGCTTCTCGACACGGGCGAGCAGTGCACTCTCGTTGACGCGCAGCTCGACGACGGCATCGAGCTTGAGGTGCTTTTTCCTGAGCAGGTCGTCCAGCGCCTCGGCCTGCGGCACGGTGCGCGGGAAGCCGTCGAGGATGAAGCCCTTCTTGGCGTCAGGTTCCTCGATTCGGTCGGCGATGATTCCCACCACGACCTCGTCGGGAACCAGGCCGCCATTGGCCATGATCTCCTTGGCCTGCAGGCCGACCGGCGTGCCCGCGGCAACGGCTGCGCGCAGCATCTCGCCGGTCGAGAGCTGAACGATGCCATGCCGGTGCACCAGCCGCTGCGCCTGGGTTCCCTTGCCCGAGCCCGGCGGCCCCAAAAGGATCAATCTCATATCTGCTTCGCCCCCCGGCTAGGTGGGCGACGTCCGCACACCTGTGTTTTGAGTTTGGCGCCGCGCCGCGATCAGCGGCGGCGGCCTCCCCTGAGCTTCGACTTCCTGATCAGCCCTTCATACTGATGGGCGAGCAGATAGCCCTGCACCTGCGACACCGTATCCATCGTCACACTGACGACGATCAGGAGCGAAGTGCCGCCAAAGTAGAACGGGACCGAAGCGTAGGAAATCAGAATTTCCGGAATCAGGCAGACGATCGCCAGATAGATCGCGCCGAGCACCGTGATGCGCGACAGCACGTAGTCGATATATTCCGCCGTGCGCTCACCGGGCCGGATGCCCGGGATGAAGCCGCCATGCTTCTTCAGATTGTCCGCGGTCTCGGTCGGGTTGAACACGATCGCGGTGTAGAAGAAGGCGAAGAACACGATCAGCGCGAGATACATCAGCAGGAACAGCGGACGGCCGTGGCTGAGCTGGGTGGTGAGCCACTGGAACCACTCCGGCCCCTTGCCGGCGTTGAAGTTCGCAACCGTGGTCGGCAGCAGCAGCAGCGACGAGGCGAAGATCGGCGGAATCACGCCCGAGGTGTTGAGCTTGAGCGGCAGATGCGAGGACTGGCCCTCGAACATCTTGTTGCCGACCTGGCGCTTCGGATACTGGATCAGCAACCGGCGCTGCGCACGCTCCATGAACACGATGAAGGCGATCACGGCGACCGCCATCACGATGACGATCAGGATCAGGCCGGTCGACATCGCGCCCTGGCGGCCGAGTTCCAGCATGTTGGCGAGCGCCGAGGGCAGCTCGGCGACGATGCCGGACAGGATGATCAGCGAAATACCGTTGCCGATGCCGCGCGAGGTGATCTGCTCGCCGAGCCACATCAGGAACATGGTGCCGCCGGTCAGGGTGATCGCAGTTGATATCCGGAAGAACATGCCGGGGTCGCTGACCACATTGCCGGCGCCTTCGAGGCCGATCGCGATGCCGTAGGACTGGAACAGCGCCAGGATCACCGTCAGGTAACGGGTGTACTGGTTCAGCGTCTTGCGGCCGGCCTCGCCTTCCTTCTTCAGCGCCTCGAGCTGCGGCGACACGGTGGTCAGCAGCTGCACGATGATCGATGCCGAGATGTACGGCATGATGTTGAGCGCGAAGATCGCCATGCGGTGGATGCCGCCGCCGGCGAACATGTTGAACATGCCGAGGATGCCGCCGGACTGGCTGCGGAACACCTGCTCCCAGATGTTGGGATCGATGCCCGGCAGCGGGATGTAGGTGCCCAGCCGATAAACAAGCAGCGCACCCAGGGTGAACCAGATGCGCTTCTTCAGCTCGTCGGCTTTCGCCAGCTGTCCGAAATTGAGGTTGGCGGCAAGTTGTTCGGCTGCTGAGACCATGTTCGGCTTTCTCCCGGAGCCCGCTTCGCCGACGCCCCAAGAACTCGTTCTATCGGGGCCGTCGGCAGACACCGGACATTATCTGGTGCTCGGCCTCGATAAGTCCATCATTCGATCTGCGGATTGCCCGCGCCGCGCGCGGGCAATGACGCAGATGTTACGCCGCCTCGCCTTCTTCCTTGGCGGGGGCCAGGATCTTGACCGAGCCGCCGGCCTTCTCGACCGCGGCAATGGCCGACTTGGAAGCGCCGTGCGCCTCAATGGTCAGCTTGGTCTTGATCTCGCCGCGGCCCAGCAGCCGCAGGCCGTCCTTGGCGCGGCGCAGCACGCCGGCCTTGACCAGCGATTCGACGGTCACGGTCTCGCTGGCGTTGACCAGCTTGTTGTCGATCGCTTCCTGCAGACGGTCGAGATTGATCTCGGCGAAGTCGAGCCGGAAGATGTTGTTGAAGCCGCGCTTCGGCAGACGGCGATGCATCGGCATCTGGCCGCCTTCGAAACCCTTGATGCGGACGCCCGAACGCGCGGTCTGGCCCTTGCCGCCGCGGCCCGAGGTCTTGCCCTTGCCGGAACCGATGCCACGGCCGACACGCATGCGCTTCTTGCGCGAGCCGGCGTTGTCGGCGATATCGCTGAGCTTCATCGCCCTTCTCCTTATCTCTGCTTACTCGCCGACGACGCGGACGAGATGCTGAACCTTGCTGATCATGCCGCGAACTTCAGGGGTATCCTGCAGCTCGGCAACCCGGCCGATCTTGTTGAGCTTGAGGCCGATCAGCGTCGAACGCTGCGAGTGATGGCGGCGGATTGCGCTGCCGGTCTGCTCGACCTTGATCGTCTTGCTGGCCTTGGCCATCGTCTTGAACTCCAGAAAGCGCTGGTCGCGCGGGTTATTCCGCCACCACTTCGGCGTCGCCGCCGACGCGGCGCGACTGCAGGGTGGAGACCTTGATGTTGCGGCGCGCAGCCACCGAGCGCGGCGAATCCTGATGCTTCAGCGCGTCGAAGGTTGCGCGAACCATGTTGTAGGGATTCGACGAGCCGATCGACTTCGCCACCACGTCCTGGATGCCGAGCGTCTCGAACACCGCGCGCATCGGGCCGCCGGCGATGATGCCGGTACCCGCCGGAGCGGTACGCAGATAGACGCGGCCGGCGCCGTGACGACCGGCGACGTCGTGATGCAGCGTGCGGCCTTCGCGCAGCGCGACGCGGGTCAGATTGCGCTTCGCCGATTCGGTCGCCTTGCGGATCGCTTCCGGAACTTCGCGCGCCTTGCCGTGGCCGAAACCGACCCGGCCCTTCTGATCGCCGATCACGACCAGCGCCGCAAAGCCGAAGCGCTTGCCGCCCTTGACGACCTTCGCCACGCGATTGATGTGGACGAGCTTGTCGACGAACTCGCTGTCGCGCTCCTCGCGCTCCCTGCTCCGTTCGCGTCCGCCGCGTTCGCGTTCACCTGCCATGGTGTTTTCCAATCTCTAGGAGGCCTTGCGCCTCTTGCCTTGTAATCGTTCGATTCGTTTAGAAGCTCAATCCGCCTTCACGCGCTGCATCCGCGAGCGCCTTGACGCGCCCGTGATAGATGTAGGCGCCGCGATCGAACACGACTTCCTTGACACCCTTCTGCGCCGCGCGCTCCGCCAGCAGCTTGCCGACGGCCTTCGCCGCATCGATGTCGGCGCCGGTCTTGCCGGCGTCGCGCATGGTCTTCTCCAGCGACGAGGCGGAGGCGAGCGTCTCGCCCTTCTGGTCGTCGATGACCTGGGCGTAGATGTGCTTGGACGAGCGGAACACCGACAGCCGCGGACGGCCGCCTGCCGAGCGGCGAAGCGCAAGGCGCACGCGCTGCTTGCGCCGGGCATTCGTAACCTTGAGTGACATGACCGGCTCCGTTACTTCTTCTTGCCTTCCTTGCGGAAGATGAATTCGTTGGCGTACTTCACGCCCTTGCCCTTGTACGGCTCCGGCGGACGGTAGGCGCGGATCTCGGCGGCGACCTGGCCGACGCGCTGCGGATCGTTGCCGGTGATCGTGATCTCGGTCGGCTTCGGCACCGCGATGGTGATGCCTTCCGGGATCGCGTAGACCACGTCGTGGCTGTAGCCGAGCGCGAGCTGCAGGTTCTTGCCCTGCATCGCGGCGCGGTAACCGACGCCGGTGATCTCGAGCTTCTTCTCGAAGCCCTTGGTGACGCCCTCGACGAGGTTGGCGACCTGCGCGCGCGCGGTACCGTACATCGCCTGCGCGCGGTTGGTCTTGACGCGCGGAGCGACCTTGACCTGGCCGTTCTCGAACTTCACCTCGACGTCGTCATGCACGACGAACTGAAGCTGGCCCTTCGGCCCCTTCACCTTCACCGTCTGGCCCTCGACAGTCGCCGTCACACCCGACGGGATCGCCACCGGCCGCTTGCCGATACGTGACATCGCAATATCCTTCCTCAGAACACCGTGAAGAGAACTTCGCCGCCCACGTTGGCGTCGCGCGCCTCGTGGTCAGCCATGATTCCCTTCGGCGTCGACAACACCGAAATGCCGAGACCGTTGTTCACGCGCGGCAGGTTCTTCACCGAGGCGTAAACGCGCCGGCCCGGCTTCGACACCCGCTCGATCTCGCGGATGACGGGCTCGCCGTCGAAATACTTCAGCTCGATCTCGAGCTCGCTGCGCCCCGAGGCATGCTCGACGCTGGCGTAGCCGCGGATATAACCCTCGGACTTCAGCACCTCGAGCACGTTGGCGCGCATCTTCGAGCCGGGGCTCGAGACCTTGGACTTCGAACGCATCTGCGCGTTGCGGATGCGGGTGATGAGATCGCTGATCGGATCGTGCGTAGACATTTTTCCGACCCTCCCCTTACCAGCTCGACTTCACGAGGCCGGGAACCAGGCCCTTGGAGCCGAGTTCACGCAGCGCGATGCGCGAGAGCTTGTTCTTGCGATAGTTCGAGCGCGGACGCCCGGTCAGCTCGCAACGGTTGCGGATGCGCGTCGGCGACGAGTTGCGCGGCATCTCGGCGAGCTTCAGCGTCGCCGCGAAGCGCTCTTCCATCGGCTTGGTCTTGTCGGCGATGATCGCCTTCAGCTTCTCGCGGCGCGGGCCGGCGTTCTTCGCCATCCGCTTGCGCCGGTTGTTCTTCTCGACTGAACTCTTCTTTGCCATGCTTGGCTCCTGGGTATCCGCGTTTGAGTGGCTTTGGCTCAGCTACTCACTGCCGGAACGGGAAATTGAAAGCGGTCAACAAGGCCCTCGCCTCGTCGTCGGTCTTGGCGGTGGTGCAGACCGTGATGTCCATGCCACGCGCTTCCGAGACCTTGTCGAAGTCGATCTCGGGGAAAATGATGTGCTCCTTGATGCCGAGCGAGTAGTTGCCGCGGCCGTCGAAGCTCTTCGGGTTCAGGCCGCGGAAGTCGCGGACGCGGGGCAGCGCCACGTTCACCAGGCGGTCGATGAACTCGTACATATGGGCCTTGCGCAGCGTGACCTTGCAGCCGATCGGCTGGTTCTCACGCAGCTTAAAGGTCGCGATCGCGATCCGCGAATAGGTCACGATCGCCTTCTGGCCGGCGATCTGGGTCAGCTCGGCGGCGGCGGTCTCGGCCTTCTTGCGGTCGTTGACGGAATCGCCCACGCCCATGTTGAGCACGACCTTGTCGAGGCGCGGCACCTGCATCACGTTGGCATAACCGAACTTCTCGGTCATCATGCCGCGGATCTTCTTGTCGTACTCCGCGCGCAGACGCGGCGTGTAAGCTGTATCAGCCATCGATCTCTGCTCCCGAGCTCTTGGCAACACGAACCTTCTTGCCATCGGCCTGAATCTTGAACCCGATGCGGGTCGGCTTTCCGTCCTTGCCGACATACGCGATGTTCGAAAGGTCGATCGGCATCTCCTTGGAGATGATGCCGCCTTCCTGGGTCTGGGTCTGCTTCTGGTGGCGCTTCACCATGTTGATGCCGCGAACGAGAGCCTTGTTCTCGTCCGGACGCACCTCGAACACCTCGCCGGTGCGACCCTTGTCGCGGCCGGTGAGCACCATCACCTTGTCGCCCTTGCGGATCTTGGCAGCCATCACAGCACCTCCGGCGCGAGCGAAATGATCTTCATGTGGTTCTTGGCGCGCAACTCGCGCGGCACCGGCCCGAAGATACGGGTGCCGACCGGCTCGGACTGATTGTTGATCAGCACGGCGGCGTTGCGGTCGAAACGGATGACCGAACCGTCGGCGCGGCGGATGTCCTTGCGGACCCGAACCACGACGGCCTTCATCACGTCGCCCTTCTTCACCTTGCCACGCGGAATGGCTTCCTTGATCGACACAACGATAACGTCGCCCACGGTGGCATAGCGGCGCTTGGAACCTCCAAGAACCTTGATGCACATGACACGGCGTGCGCCTGAATTATCGGCCACGTCGAGGTTGGTCTGCATCTGAATCATTGATGCACCTCGTCCTCTTTCTGCGCTTTAGCGCGCTCAAAATTTCCCTGAATGACTTCGGCCAGGCCGAAGTAATCAGGCCGTTTTCTTGTGTTCGCCCCGGACCACGGTCCAGCGCTTCAGCTTCGAGATCGGCTTCGATTCCTCGATCCAGACCATGTCGCCCGGCTTGAACTGGTTGTTCTCGTCGTGCGCGTGGTAGTTCTTGGAACGGCGGATCGTCTTCTTGTAGATCGGGTGCGTGAAGCGGCGATCGACGCGCACCACGATGGTCTTGGCTTGCTTGTCGCTGACGACCACGCCCTGCAGAGTACGTTTCGGCATAGGCTTGCCCCTTACTTCTTCTTCGCGCGCAGCTGCGCGGCGATGGTCTTGATACGAGCGATATCGCGGCGGGCTTCCCGCATCCGCGACGTGTTCTCCAGCTGCCCGGTGGCGCGCTGGAAACGCAGGTTGAAGCGTTCCTTCTTCAGGTTAAGGACCGCGTCTTCCCGCTGGTCGTCGCTCATCGCGCGAATGTCTTCAACTTTCATCTCGGCCATGGCGATTACTCCGCAATGCGCGCAACGAAGCGCGTCTTGATCGGCAGCTTGGCGGCGGCGAGCGACAGCGCTTCCTTCGCGGTCTGCACCGGCACGCCGTCGATCTCGAACATCACGCGGCCCGGCTTGATCCGGACCACCCACAATTCGGGCGCACCCTTGCCGGAGCCCATGCGGACTTCGGCGGGCTTCTTCGACACCGGCACGTCCGGGAACACGCGGATCCAGACGCGGCCGGCGCGCTTCATGTGACGGGTCAGCGCGCGGCGGGCGGCTTCGATCTGACGGGCGGTGACGCGCTCAGGCTCCATCGCCTTCAAGCCGAACTGGCCGAACGCCAACGTCGCGCCAGAGGTCGCAACGCCGTGGATACGGCCCTTATGCGCCTTCCGGAACTTCGTTTTCTTAGGTTGCATCATGGCTTTAAGCCCTCAAATTCCTGCTTTGCCTCAAGCGGCGTCGCGGCGCGAACGCGGCGTGCTGTCGCCTTCGGCCATCTTCTTGTCCTGGGCCATCGGATCGTGCTCGAGGATCTCGCCCTTGAAGATCCAGACCTTGACGCCGCAGGTGCCGAAGGTCGTGAACGCGGTGGCAACGCCGTAGTCGACGTCGGCGCGTAGCGTGTGCAGCGGCACGCGACCTTCGCGGTACCACTCCATGCGCGCAATTTCGGCGCCGCCGAGACGGCCCGAGCAGTTGATGCGGATGCCCTCGGCGCCGAGACGCATCGCCGACTGCACGGCGCGCTTCATGGCGCGGCGGAACGCAACGCGGCGCTCGAGCTGCTGGGCGATCGATTCAGCGACCAGGGTCGCGTCGAGCTCCGGCTTGCGGATTTCGACGATGTTGATCACGACGTCCGACGAGGTGATGTCGGCGACCTTCTTGCGCAGCTTGTCGATGTCGGCGCCCTTCTTGCCGATCACGACGCCCGGACGGGCCGAATGGATCGTCACGCGGCACTTCTTGTGCGGACGCTCGATCACGATGCGGGCGACGGCCGCCTGCTTGAGCTCCTTGTGCAGGATCTCGCGGATCTTGACGTCCTCGTGCAGCAGCTTGCCGTATTCCTGCTTGCCGGCGAACCAACGGGAGTCCCAGGTCCGGTTGATGCCGAGACGCAGCCCGATTGGATTGATCTTTTGACCCATCGTCTTCTCCTGCGCCCTTCTTAGGCGCTTGCCTCGGCCTCGACCTGACGAACCACGATGGTCAGGTGCGAGAACGGTTTGAACACACGGCCCGAACGGCCACGGCCGCGCGGAGCAAAACGCTTCATCACGATACCGTTGCCGACATGCGCCTCGGCAACGACGAGATCGTCGACATCGAGGTCATGGTTGTTCTCGGCGTTGGCGATCGCCGATTCCAGGCACTTCTTGACGTCGACCGCGATCCGCTTGCGCGAGAACTGCAGGTCGGCGAGCGCAGCGGACGCCTTGCGGCCGCGGATCAGCTGCGCCACCAGGTTGAGCTTCTGCGGGCTGACGCGCAGCATGCGGGCGACGGCCTTGGCCTCATTGTCCGCGAGGCTACGTTCGCGCTTTGGTTTGCTCATCGTCTATTCCTCAAGCCTTCTTGGCTTTCTTGTCGCCCGAGTGGCCGTGGAAGGTCCGGGTCGGCGAGAACTCGCCGAACTTGTGACCCACCATTTCCTCGTTGATCGCCACCGGCACATGCTTCTGGCCGTTGTAGACACCGAAGGTCAGGCCGACGAACTGCGGCAGGATGGTGGAGCGGCGGCTCCAGATCTTGATGACGTCGTGACGGCCGGACGCGCGGGCGGCATCTGCCTTCTTGAGCAGAGAACCCTCGACGAACGGGCCTTTCCAGACTGAACGAACCATGTCCGGCGTTCCTTACTTCTTCCGCTTGTGGCGGCTGAGGAGAATGAATTTGTTGGTCGACTTGTTGGTGCGGGTCTTCTTGCCCTTGGTCGGCTTGCCCCACGGAGTGACCGGGTGACGACCGCCCGAGGTACGACCTTCACCACCGCCGTGCGGGTGATCGATCGGGTTCATGACGACGCCGCGGTTGTGCGGACGCCAGCCGAGCCAGCGGGTACGACCGGCCTTGCCGATCGAGATGTTCATGTGATCCGGGTTCGAGACCGCGCCGATCGTGCCGCGGCAACGGCCGTGCACGAGACGCTGCTCGCCCGAGTTCAGGCGAACGATCACGTAGTCCTGGTCGCGGCCGACGATCTGGGCATAGGTGCCGGCGGAACGCGCCAGCTGGCCGCCCTTGCCGATCTTCAGCTCGATGTTGTGCACGATCGTGCCGACCGGCATGTTGCCGAGCGGCATGACGTTGCCCGGCTTGACGTCGACGTAGTTGCCGGCGACGACGGTGTCGCCCGCTGCCAGACGCTGCGGCGCCAGGATGTAGGCCAGCTCACCGTCCTGATACTTGATCAGCGCGATGAACGCGGTGCGGTTCGGATCGTACTCGAGCCGCTCCACGACCGCCGGCATGTCCACCTTGTCGCGGCGGAAGTCGACGGTGCGGTAGGCCTTCTTGTGGCCGCCGCCGCGGAAGCGCACGGTGATGCGACCGGTGTTGTTGCGACCGCCGTTGCCGAGCTTGCCCTCGGTCAGGGTCTTCACCGGCTTGCCCTTGTAGAGCGCCGAACGATCGACCATGACCAGCTGGCGCTGGCCCGGCGTCGTGGGATTGTAGGTTTTCAATGCCATCGTCGTTGCGCCTTATAGTCCGGTAGTCACGTCGATGCGGTGGCCCTCTTCCAGGGTCACGATCGCGCGCTTGGTGTCCGACTGCGAGCCGAGATTGCCGCGGAACACCTTGGTCTTGCCCTTGCGAACGAGAGTGTTGACGCTCTTCACCTTGACGTCGAACAGCTTCTCGACCGCTTCCTTGATCTGCGGCTTGGTCGCCTTGCCGGCGACCTTGAACAGCACCTTGTTGTGCTCGGAGGCGAGCGTCGCCTTTTCCGTCACGACCGGCGAGATGATGACGTCGTAGTGGCGCGGATCGATGTTCTTCATTTGAAGCGCGCCTCCAGCGCATCAACCGCAGCCTTGGTCAGCACCAGCTTGTGGCGGCGGAGAATGTCGTAGACGTTGATGCCCTGGATCGGCAGCACGTCGATGTTCGGGATGTTGCGGGCCGCGGTCGCGAAACCGGCGTTGAGCTCGGCGCCGTCGATGATCAGCGCGTTGGTGAGCCCGAGGCCGGAGAAGTGACCGAGCAGCGCCTTGGTCTTGGCGGCCTCAAGCTGCGCGTTGTCGATCACGATCAGCCCGCCGTCCTTGGCCTTGGCCGACAGCGCATGCTTCAGCGCGAGCGCGCGCACCTTCTTCGGCAGGTCGGTCGCATGGGAGCGAACCACCGGACCGAACGCACGGCCACCGCCGCGGAACTGCGGCACGCGGGCCGAGCCGTGACGGGCGCCGCCGGTGCCCTTCTGCTTGTACATCTTCTTGCCGGTGCGCCAGACGTCGGCGCGGCCCTGGGCCTTGTGCGTGCCGGCCTGACGCTTGTTCAGCTGCCACTGCACGCAGCGCTGAATGATGTCGGCGCGGGGCTCGAGACCGAAGATCGCGTCCGAGAGCTGGACAGATCCGGCGTCCTTGCCTTCAAGGGTCGTGACTTTCAGTTCCATCTCACGCGCCCTCCTTCTCGGCCGAAGCCTCGGCAGCCTCGCCGCCGGCAACCTTGAACTTGCCGGGCTTCGGGGCTTCCTTCGGCAGCGGCTTCTTGACGGCGTCGCGCACCGAGATCCAGCCGCCCTTGGAGCCGGGAACGGCGCCTTCGACGAGGATCAGGCCGCGCTCGACGTCGGTCGAAACCACGCGCAGATTCAGCGTGGTGATGCGGTCGACGCCCATGTGACCGGGCATCTTCTTGTTCTTGAAGGTCTTGCCGGGGTCCTGACGGCCACCGGTCGAACCGATCGAGCGATGCGAGATCGACACACCGTGGGTGGCGCGCAGACCGCCGAAATTCCAGCGCTTCATGCCGCCGGCGAAGCCCTTACCGATCGAGGTGCCGGTCACGTCGACAAACTGGCCGACCACGAAATGGTCCGCCTGGATTTCCGCGCCGACCGGGATCAGCGCGTCCTCGGACACGCGGAACTCGGCGACCTTGCGCTTCGGCTCGACCTTGGCGACCGCGAACTGGCCGCGTTCGGCCTTCGGCATGTACACCGTCTTGCGGGCGCCCGAGCCGAGCTGAAGCGCGACATAGCCGTTCTTCTCGGTCGTGCGGTGGCCCAGCACCTGGCAGTTGCCCAACTTCAGCACGGTCACAGGGATATGCTCGCCGGTCTCCGTAAAGACCCGCGTCATCCCGACCTTCTGTGCGATCACTCCGGAGCGCATCGGCGTGCTTCCTGTCTTTCTGTCCGCAAGCGGCGGACGTAAAAATCCAAAACCTTAGAGCTTGATCTCGACGTCGACACCGGCGGCCAGGTCGAGCTTCATCAGCGCATCGACGGTCTGCGGGGTCGGGTCGACAATGTCGAGGAGGCGCTTGTGAGTGCGCATCTCGAATTGCTCGCGGCTCTTCTTGTCAACGTGCGGCGAACGGTTGACGGTGAACTTCTCGATGCGGGTCGGCAGCGGAATCGGTCCGCGAACCTGCGCACCGGTGCGCTTCGCCGTGTTCACGATCTCACGGGTCGACGTATCGAGGATTCGATGGTCGAACGCCTTGAGACGGATGCGAATGTTTTGGCCGTTCATTGCCGTATCTCTTTCTTCGTCGCTTACTAGCGAATAACGAGTGGTGAGCGGCGGGTGGGCGAACCCACCCGCTGCAAACTTGACCGATCCACCCTTACTCGATGATGGCGGCGACGACGCCGGCGCCGACGGTGCGGCCACCTTCGCGGATCGCGAAGCGCAGCTTCTCTTCCATCGCGATCGGCACGATCAGGTGCACTTCCATCGCGATGTTGTCGCCCGGCATCACCATCTCGGTGCCTTCCGGCAGATGCACGACACCGGTCACGTCGGTGGTGCGGAAGTAGAACTGCGGACGGTAGTTGGTGAAGAACGGGGTGTGGCGACCGCCCTCTTCCTTGGTGAGGATGTACGCCTCAGCCTTGAACTTGGTGTGCGGCTTGACCGAACCGGGCTTGCACAGCACCTGGCCACGCTCGACTTCCTCGCGCTTGGTGCCGCGGAGCAGCGCACCGATGTTGTCGCCGGCCTGGCCCTGATCGAGCAGCTTGCGGAACATTTCGACGCCGGTGACGATGGTCTTCTGGGTGTCGCGGATACCGACGATCTCGATTTCCTCGCCGACCTTGATCACGCCGCGCTCGACACGGCCGGTGACGACGGTGCCGCGGCCCGAGATCGAGAACACGTCTTCAACCGGCATCAGGAACGGCTGGTCGATCGGACGCTCCGGCTGCGGGATGTATTCGTCGACGTTGCGCATCAGCTCGAGGATGGCGTCGTGGCCGAGCTTCTTGTCCTTGTCTTCGAGGGCGGCGAGCGCCGAACCCTTGATGATCGGGATCTTGTCGCCCGGGAATTCGTACTTCGAGAGCAGCTCCCGGACTTCCAGCTCGACGAGCTCGAGCAGCTCCGGATCGTCGACCATGTCGCACTTGTTGAGGAACACGACGAGCGCCGGCACGCCGACCTGGCGGGCGAGCAGGATGTGCTCGCGGGTCTGCGGCATCGGGCCGTCAGCGGCCGACACGACCAGGATCGCGCCGTCCATCTGGGCAGCACCGGTGATCATGTTCTTCACGTAGTCGGCGTGGCCGGGGCAGTCGACGTGAGCGTAGTGGCGGTTCTGCGTCTCGTACTCGACGTGAGCGGTCGAGATCGTGATGCCGCGCGCCTTCTCTTCCGGCGCCTTGTCGATCTGGTCGTAGGCGGTGAACGTCGCGCCGCCGGTTTCTGCAAGCACCTTGGTGATCGCTGCGGTCAGCGAGGTCTTGCCATGGTCGACGTGACCGATGGTGCCGATGTTGCAGTGGGGCTTGTTACGCTCGAATTTTGCTTTGGCCATTTGACTCTCCGTTCAGTCGTTAGCTGCTAACCAACGACAATCAAGCAAACTTTTTCTGGACTTCAGCCGACACGTTCGCCGGAGCTTCGGCGTAGTGATCGAACTGCATTGTGAAGGTCGCGCGACCCTGGCTCATCGAGCGCAGGTTGTTCACGTAACCGAACATGTTCATGAGCGGCACCATCGCGTTGATGACGTTGGCGTTGCCGCGCATGTCTTGGCCCTGGATCTGGCCGCGCCGGGAATTCAGGTCGCCGATGACCGAACCGGTGTAGTCTTCCGGCGTCACCACCTCGACCTTCATGATCGGCTCGAGCAGAACGGACTTGCCCATCTGCAGCGCCTCGCGGAAGCAGGCGCGCGTGGCGATTTCGAAGGCCAGCGCCGACGAGTCGACGTCGTGGAACTTGCCGTCGATCAGCTGCACCTTGACGTCGACGATCGGGAAGCCCGCGACCACGCCGGAGGACAGCACGCTCTCGAGGCCCTTTTCGACGCCCGGGATGTACTCCTTCGGCACCGCGCCGCCGACGATCTTCGACTCGAACTCGTAGCCCTTACCGGCTTCGTTCGGCTCGACGATGATGGTGACGGCCGCGAACTGGCCGGTACCGCCGGTCTGCTTCTTGTGGGTGTAGCTGTGCTCGACCCGCTTGGTGACACGCTCACGGAACGCCACCTGCGGCGCGCCGATGTTGGCGTCGACCTTGTAGGTGCGCTTGAGGATGTCGACCTTGATGTCGAGATGCAGTTCGCCCATGCCCTTGAGGATGGTCTGGCCGGACTCGTGGTCGGTCGACACGCGGAAGGACGGATCCTCCGCGGCGAGCTTGGCCAGCGCCACGCCCAGCTTCTCCTGGTCGGCCTTCGACTTCGGCTCGATCGCGATCTCGATCACCGGCTCCGGGAATTCCATCTTCTCGAGGATGACCGGCTTGTTGGGATCGCACAGCGTGTCACCGGTGCGCGCTTCCTTCAGGCCGGCCAGCGCGACGATGTCGCCGGCATAGGCTTCCTTGATGTCTTCGCGGTTGTTCGCATGCATCAGCAGCATCCGCCCGATCCGCTCCTTCTTCTCGCGGGTCGAGTTGATGACGCCGGTGCCCGACTGCAGGATACCGGAATAGATGCGGCAGAAGGTGATGGTGCCGACGAACGGGTCGTCCATGATCTTGAACGCGAGCAGGGCCAGCGGCTCCTTGTCGTCCGCGTGGCGCACGACTTCGTTGCCGTCCTCATCGGTGCCCTTGATCGCGGGCACGTCGATCGGCGACGGCAGATAGTCGACGACGGCGTCGAGCAGCGGCTGCACGCCCTTGTTCTTGAACGCGGAGCCGCACAGCACCGGGTAGAACGCGCCGGTCAGCACGGCCTTGCGGATCAGGCGCTTCAGGGTCGCCTCGTCCGGCTCCTTGCCGTCGAGGAAGGCAGCCAAAGCGTCGTCGTCGAGCTCGACGGCGGCTTCCACCATCTTCTCGCGATATTCCTTGGCCTGCTCGACCAGATCTTCCGGGATGTCGACATAGTCGAACTTGGCGCCGAGCGATTCATCGTTCCAGATGACGCCCTTCATCTTCACGAGGTCGACGAGACCCTTGAAGTTGTTCTCGGCGCCGATCGGCAGCTGGATCGCGATCGGCTTGGCGCCGAGGCGGTCGACGATGTCGGCCAGGCACTTGAAGAAGTCGGCGCCGGTCTTGTCCATCTTGTTGGCGAAGACGATGCGCGGAACCTTGTACTTGTCGCCCTGGCGCCAGACGGTCTCGGTCTGCGGCTCGACGCCCTGGTTGGAGTCGAGAACGCAAACGGCGCCGTCGAGCACGCGCAGCGAACGCTCGACCTCAATGGTGAAGTCGACGTGGCCGGGGGTGTCGATGATGTTCAGGCGCTTGCCGTTCCAGAACGCGGTGGTCGCAGCCGAGGTGATCGTGATGCCACGCTCCTGCTCCTGCTCCATCCAGTCCATCGTCGCGGCACCTTCGTGCACTTCGCCGATCTTGTGGCTCTTGCCGGTGTAATACAGGATGCGCTCGGTGGTCGTGGTCTTGCCGGCGTCGATATGCGCCATGATACCGAAGTTGCGGTAGTCCTCGATGGCATGTTGGCGGGGCATGAGACTGTTCCTTAAATTCCGTTGTTCGCCTTACCAGCGATAGTGCGAGAACGCGCGGTTGGCTTCCGCCATCCGGTGCACGTCTTCACGCTTCTTGACCGCGTTGCCGCGATTGTTCGAGGCGTCGAGCAGCTCCGCCGAGAGACGCTCCGTCATGGTCTTCTCGTTGCGCTCGCGGGCGGCCGAGATCAGCCAGCGGATGCCGAGCGCCTGACGGCGCACCGAACGGACTTCCACCGGCACCTGGTAGGTCGCGCCGCCGACGCGGCGGGAGCGGACCTCGATGGTCGGCATCACGTTCTCCAGCGCCTGCTCGAACACGCCGAGCGGGGGCTGCTTGGTCTTGGCCTCGATCATGCCGAGCGCACCGTAGACGATGTTTTCGGCGACCGACTTCTTCCCGGCGTACATCACCGAGTTCATGAACTTCGTAATGATGACGTTCCCGAACTTCGGATCCGGAAGAACTTCACGCTTCTCAGCAGAATGGCGACGCGACATCTGATCGTTTCCCGCTTACTTCGGACGCTTCGCGCCGTACTTCGAACGGCGCTGCTTACGGTTCTTGACGCCCTGGGTATCCAGCACGCCACGGAGGATGTGGTAACGCACGCCGGGCAAGTCCTTGACGCGGCCGCCGCGGATCATGACCACCGAGTGCTCCTGCAGGTTATGGCCTTCACCCGGGATGTAGCCGATCACCTCGAAGCCGTTGGTCAGGCGCACCTTGGCGACCTTACGAAGCGCCGAGTTCGGCTTCTTCGGGGTCGTGGTGTAGACGCGCGTGCACACGCCGCGCTTCTGCGGCGACTGCTGCAGCGCCGGCACCTTCTTACGCGACTTCTGCACTTCACGCGGATTTGCGATCAGCTGGTTGATCGTCGGCATGCAGCCTTCACCCTTTAGTTCGCGCGAAAACCTTGAATGGCTCCGCAAATTTCTTCTCGGGACTAGCCGTCCCGCACGGCCCGCTCGACGCGGAACAAACCACCGCGCAAAGCGAAATCGCGCCAACCACTCATCGCTGAGCGGAAAGCGCATCGACGCCACAGAGGACCGCGATTCCGAACCGTTCAGCGTTCGCTGTCCGGTCCGCTACCGAGGTCATGCATCCGAATTCACTCTCAAGAGGACGTGCTCAAGAGAACTAAAATCGTCCTGGCATTGCCTAGCTATCATCGACAGCGTTTGAGCGGCATTCGTCGAGGTTGGTGCCCGTCCGGCGCCTGAAAAAGGGCCTTCGGGTGTTCCGTTCCGACGCTGGCGTAGCTCACCGCCTGTCGTTAAGTGAGCGCCTTGTATAATCGAGAGATAGTGAAGTCAAGCAAAACGACAAGCAAAGAAACGCCTCTGGCGCTTGCATATTTCGCATTTCGCGACGCTCGGCGGACGCCAAAATATGACAGCCTCCACGCCTCGCCTCGCCCCTATCCGAATCTCCCAGCCATCCGCGGAATCTTATTACACCCGGGTAAAATATGATTAGAAACAATTCTCCCCAAGTTGGATCCGAAGGCGAATTTCGAAACTAAGCCTTTATTTGCCATTCGCAGCGCAAAAATCGCGGTCTACGGCCACGGAAAGCGTCTCTCATGCGGTACACCGACATCGCCATCATCGGCGGAGGTCTTGCGGGCTCGACGGCAGCCGCCATGCTCGGCCGTGCCGGGATACCGACCGCCGTGATCGACCCGCATCAGGTCTATCCGTTCGACTTCCGCGTCGAGAAGATCAGCGGCGACCTCCAGCTCGCGCGATTCGCCCGGACCGGGCTTGCCGAATCCGTGCTCCGCTCGGCGACGCTGGATGGCGAGAACTGGATCGCGCGATTCGGCCACCTGCTCGACCGCCAGCCAAGCCGGCAATACGGCATCATGTACGACGCTCTGATCGCCGCGATTCGGGCCGAGATCGCCGGGCCGGCGGTAATCATCCACGACAAGGTCGTCAATGTCGCGACCAGCTCCGAGCGGCAGCGGCTGGTGCTGTCCGGCGGCGAGGAGATCTCCGCGCGCCTCGTGGTGCTTGCCAACGGCCTGAATGTCGGGCTGCGCCGGATGCTCGGCATCGAGCGGCTGGTGACCAGCCACTGCCACTCGATCTCGATCGGCTTCGATTTCGTCCCCGTGGGCCGCCCCGCCTTCCCGTTCGCGGCCATGACCTATTTCTCGGAGCGGCCGAGCGACCGCATCCCCTACATCACGCTGTTTCCGGTCGGAAACCGGATGCGCGCCAACCTCTTCACCTATCGCCAGGCCGACGATCCCTGGTTGCGCGCGATGCGGCGCAATCCGGTCGAGACGCTGAATGCCGCCCTTCCGCGGCTGGGCCGGCTCACCGGCGAATTCGACGTCGCTGGCGACATCAAGATCAGGCCCGCCGACGTCTATGTCAGCACCGGCTATCGGCAGGCCGGCGTCGTGCTGGTCGGCGACGCGTTCGCCAGCACCTGCCCTGTCACCGGCACCGGGACCGACAAGGTGTTCACCGACGTGTCCCAGCTCTGCAACGTCCACATCCCGGCCTGGCTCGCGAGCGACGGCATGGGCGAGGAGAAGATCACGGCGTTCTACAACGATCCGGTCAAGACGGAATGCGACGCCTGGTCGAATGCCAAGGCATTCAAATTCCGCGACGTGTCGATCGGCAGCGGACCCTACTGGCAGGCCCAGCGCTGGGCGCGCTTCCTCGGCTATCTCGGCCGGGGCTCGCTGCGCCGGCTGCAACGCCCGCAAGCGGCGTCAGCGACCCGGCCGGCCAGTCACTTCCGGCAACGTCCGCACGCCGCGGACAGGGCGTAGCTCTCGGACGTCGTCAGCGGCGTGGCGGATGTCACGCCTCCTCGTCTTCGTCCTCATCCTCGTCGTCTTCATCTTCGTCGTCATCATCGTCCGCGTCGTCGTCGTCCTCGTCGTCCGCGTCGTGATGCTTGTGCCCCTGGTCGTCCCACAGCTTGCGATAGACGCCGCCCCTCGCCAGCAGCTCCTCATGCGAGCCGCGCTCGATCGCCTGGCCGCCTGATATCACGATGATCTCGTCCATCTCGACCACCGAAGTCAGACGGTGCGTCGACCAGATCATGGTGCGGCCCTCGGCGACCTTGAGCAGCGTGCGGTTGATCGCCGCTTCCGTGGTCTGGTCGAGCGCCGAGGTCGCCTCGTCGAGCAGCAGCACCGACGGGTTGCGGATGATCGCCCGCGCGATCGCGATGCGCTGCCGCTGGCCGCCGGACAAGGTATCGCCGCGCTCGCCGACCGGCGTGTCGTAGCGCTGCGGCAGGCCCATGATGTAGCGATGGATCTCGGCCTTCTTCGCGGCGTCCTCGACCTCCGCGTCGGTGGCCCCTTCCTTGCCGAGCCGGATGTTCTCGCGGATCGACATGTTGAACAGCATGTTCTCCTGGAACACGACCGCCATGCTGGCCCGCAGCGACTCGCGCGTCACCCGGCGGATGTCGACGCCGTCGATGGCGACGCGGCCCTCGTCGGGCACGTAGAGCCGCAGGATCAGGTTGATCAGCGTGCTCTTGCCGGAGCCGCTGGGGCCGACGATCGCAATACTCTTGCCGGCGTTGAGCTTGAGGCTGAGATTGTCGAGCACCGGCGTCTGCGCGCCCTCATACTGGAAGGTGACGCGGTCGAACGAGATGTCGTTGGTGATGCGCGGCAGATCCGGCGCGCCGGGACGGTCGGCGCCGCGGGTCGGCTCGTCGAGCAGCTCCTGGATGTGCCGCACCGCCGCCGCCGACTGGATCGACACCGGGATGAAATGCATCAGATGGGCGATGTTGTAGGACACCTCCCAGAATGCGCTCTCGAAGGTCACGAAGGTGCCGACCGTGATCTGGCCCTTGGTGGCGAGATAGGCGCCGATCGCCAGCACCACGAGGTGAAGCAGCAGCACCGAAATGGTGACGGTGCGCTCCACCATGGTCGACAGGAACATGGCTGACGCGGCCTTGGCGCGGACGTCGCGATTGCGAAACGTGAACCAACCGAGCGCGCGGCGCTGCAAGTTGAACGCCTTCACCACCGCCTGGGCGGCGACGTTCTCCTGCACCATTCCGAGCAGCGCGGCTTCGTTCTGCTTCTGCTCGTAGTTCGCCTGTACTGCCTTCGGCGTCAGGATGCGCGGCCCGATCAGCGTGATCGGAAACACCAGCAGGGCGACCGCGGCAAGCTGCCAGTTCAAGAACAGCATCAGGATGATGCCGGCAACCAGCTCGAAGCCCGGCAGCGCCGCGCTGTTGGCGAAGGTCTTGATCGAGCCCTCGAAGGCCGACAGATCGATCGAGAAGCGCGACAGGATCTCGCCGCGCTTGGTGCGGGCGAAATACGCCGACGGCAGGTTCTGGACGTGCTCGAAGATGCGCGTCCGGACGTCGGCGATGATGCCGGCGCCAAGCCGGGCATCCCAGCGCTCGTACCAGACCGCGATGATCGAGGTGACGATGCCGGCGACCGCAAGCACGCCGAGGATCTTGTAGAGGGCCCCGAAATCCTCCTCGCCGAGCGCGTCGTCGATCAGGAATTTCAGGCTGAGCGGCATGATGACGTTGAACAACGTCTCGACCAGCACGCCGATGGTGACGAAAGCGAGCGGCTTTCTGTAGTTGGCCAGGATCGGCCTGACGAAGCCGAAGATCGTGGAGAGCGCGCCGGCGGCTTCCTTGGCGGTGAAGACGACGAAGTCCTCGTCATCATCGTCATCGAGCTCGAACTCGTCGTCCTCGTCCTCTTCATCCTCGTCGTCGGCCGGCGCGGCAGCCGGCTTGGCGGAGGCGCCTGCCGCGGGCGGTCCGGGCGCGGCCGCAGGCTTCTTCTTCAGCTCGGGATCATCCGCCGCCGATCGATTCGGATCGTCTGATGCAGGAGGTCTTGGCGCCATGAAACCAACCGATGCTCCACGGCCGGCATGACCGCAAATCGAAACCGCAGCCGATAACGCTGCCGGTACAATCCTATGCGATCACAATGAATTCGGCAAAGCGTTTGGCGCGCGCGGCGCGCGACCGCACGTCGCCGTGGATTCGCGATCACAGCACTGCCGCCATTTGACGATTGGTTGACGCAAGGCCGATCGCCTTGCGTCAGGTGTCGTCGGTCGGCGCGGTCAGTCGGTGCCGCTAGTCGTCGAGGTCGGCCTCGACCTTGTCGAAGAAGGAATATCGCAGGCTGTCGGAGTCGGCGTACCACTGCCCCGGCCCCTTGTTGGCGGCCAGCGTCAACGTCCACAGCGCATCGGTGCAGTCGCGGCGGTGCATCGACAGATCGAAGCCGTTGCCGAAGAACAGTTCCGACCATTCCCACCAGGTGCCGAGCTTCTTCACGCCGCGCAACAGGTCGTAGCGATCGATCACCGCCGGCGCCATGTCCGAGGTCACCGACGCGAACACGACGCCGGTCTTCACCACGCGGTTGAGCTCGCGCACCCCGCGCACGACCTGCTTCTCGCCGAGATGGCACAGCGAGGTCTCGAACACGAAATCGAACTCGTCGTCCTTGAACGGCATGTCGGCGATCGAGCCGAGCTTGTTGTACTTCCTGAGCGCCTTCGGCGTCTTGCCGTGGATGTAGCGGTTGTTCTCGATGCCCCAGGCATCGATGCCGCGCTCGCGCAACGCGCCGACCAGCTCGCCGCTGGCGGAGCCGGCGATCAGCAGCTTGTAGCCCTTCGCCCTGCCCCACACCGTCTTGATCAGGTCGGTCAGATAGGCCGGATCGGTGAAGTTGCGCCAGACTTCGCTGTAGGGACCGGCGCCGCGATAATTCTCGAAATAGTCGCGGTCGATCTTGTCGGACAGGGTGCCCTCGTCCTGCGCGCGGGCGCGGCGCAGCCGCATCATCTCGGTGACGATGATGTCGGTCGCGGCATCGGAGGAATCCAGCAGCCCGTTCAGCGTCGAATCGAACAGGTAGTCACCGACCACCACGATGCCGGGGTGCTGCTTCGGATCGGGGCGATGATTGGTCATGACGTCGCGCACCGGCAGGCCGCCCGGCAGCGCGTTGACCGACGACAGCCAGCGATGGGTCTTGCCCTCGAGGAAATGCGCGCGCGCATCTCCGAGCGAGGCCGGCAGCGACTTCAGCGCGGCGTCGATCAGCTCCTCGTCGCTGAGATTGGCGAAGGCGAGCGCGTCGGAGCCCGCGATCAGCCAGTTCAGCACGCCGTGCTTGCCGACGTCGTGGCGCGCGCCCTCATTGTAGACGCAGCAGCCGCCGAACGCTTCCGACATGAACCAGGCGCCCGGGATCTTCTCGCCCCAGAACGGCTCGTCGAACAGGATCGAGACGCGCAGATAGTGCGCGGGACGATCGAAATAGGCGACGTGCTTGACCATCGACTTGCGCAGCTGCTCGCCGTCCCAGCGCATGGTCGCGAGCCAGGAGTGCGGCAGGCAGACCAGCACGAGGTCGAAGTCGCGCGTCTCCGGCCCCTTGCCGTTCATCATGTTGAGCTGGTAGCGGCCACCTTCGGTCTTGCCGACCTTGAGGACGCGATGGTTGAGCTGGATGTCGGCGCTGACTTCCGAGCGCAGGCAATCGATCAGCTGCTCGTTGCCGTTCTGGATCGAATACAGGCCGATATAGCCGTCGACGTCCATCACGTAGTTCTTCAGCGCATTGAGGCCGTTGGTGTTGTGGCTCTCGGTCGCTAGGTCGGAGCGCGCCATCACCTTGAAGAACCGCTTGGCGGTCGGATCCTCGACCTCTTCGTCGAGGATCTGCTCGGCGGTCTTGTAGGCCCACGGATGTTCGTTGTCGTGGGAGCCGACGCCTTCGTAATACTCGATGGGCGACACCAGCTCGGCGCAGCGCTTGCGGAACGCCTCGATCGCGGCCGCGGTCTTGGCGCCGTATTTACGGCGCATGCCGGGAACGTCGGCCAGCAGCTCGCCGTCGAGCTGCACCTGCTCGGCATCCATCGGGATCGTCTGCAGGCCGAAATGCTGGATCAGCTCGCGCAGCGGGTCGGGTCCCGTCATCGAATAATCGTAGATCTCGGCGACGCCAGCCTCGTACATCGCGGGCGCGGTGTCGAATTTGCGCGTGACGATCTTGCCGCCGAGGCGGTTCGACGCCTCGAAGATGGTGATGCGGCAGAGGTCGCCGAGTTTGCGCTTCAGATACCAGGCGCTCATCAGCCCCCCGGGGCCGCCGCCTACAATCGCCAAGTCGAGCATATCGATTCCGTCGTCTCCGGCACGAGCCAAACAGCCGGTCTAAGTCACCCTAGCAAAGGCACTTTTTTGCCTGAAGGGAAGATGAACAAACTGCGTCCCTGCACCGCAGCAAGAGAAGAAAGCAGCAAAAAGGCCGGCAGAACGCCGGCCTTCTCGTTGACTACCGTAGTCTTGCGGATGCCTATTCCGCGGGCGGCAGCGCCAGCGGCTCCGCTTCCGGGGCCGTCGGCACGATCGCCGCCTGCTGCTTCTCGCGCTCGTCGAGGATCAGCTTGTCGCGCTTGACCGCGACTTCGCGGATCCGCGCCATCGAGGCGCCGGTGCCGGCCGGGATCAGGCGGCCGACAATGACGTTCTCCTTGAGGCCCTCGAGCGGGTCGATCTTGCCGTTGACCGCCGCCTCGGTGAGCACGCGCGTGGTCTCCTGGAACGACGCCGCCGAGAAGAACGAGCGGGTCTGCAAGCTCGCCTTGGTGATGCCGAGCAGAACCGGCGTACCCGTGGCGGGCTTCTTGCCCTCCTCCTTGGCCTTGGTGTTGAGCGCGTCGAACTCGATCTTGTCGACCTGCTCGCCCGAGATCATGTCGGTGTCGCCCTGATCGGTGACCTCGACCTTCTGCAGCATCTGACGGACAATCACCTCGATGTGCTTGTCGTTGATGAGCACGCCCTGCAACCGGTAGACCTCCTGGATTTCGTTGACCAGATAGGCAGCGAGTTCCTCGATGCCCTTGATCGCCAGGATGTCGTGCGGCGCCGGATTGCCTTCGACGATGAAATCGCCCTTTTCGACGATGTCGCCGTCCTGAAGGTGGATGTGCTTGCCCTTCGGGATCAGGTACTCGCGCGGCTCCTCGGTCTTGTCCATCGGCTCGATCGAGATGCGGCGCTTGTTCTTGTAGTCGCGGCCGAAGCGGATCGTTCCCGCGGTCTCCGCGATGATCGCCGCATCCTTCGGCTTGCGAGCCTCGAACAGTTCCGCCACCCGCGGCAGACCGCCGGTGATGTCACGCGTCTTGGCGCTCTCGGTCGAGATACGCGCCAGGATGTCGCCGGGCATCACCTTCGCATTGATGTCGACCGACAGAATGGCGTCGACCGACAGCATGTAGCGGGCATCGCCGCCACGCGCGAGCTTGAGCACCTTGCCGTCCTTGCCCTTGACCACGATGGCCGGACGCAGGTCCGAGCCGCCGCGCGTCGTGCGCCAGTCAATGACCACGCGCTTGGCGATACCGGTCGATTCGTCGAGCGTTTCCGAGATCGACTGGCCTTCGACCAGATCCTCGAACCCGATCGTGCCCTCGACTTCGGTGAGCACCGGGCGGGTGTAGGGATCCCACTCCGCGATGCGCTGGCCGCGCTTGACGGTGTCGCCTTCGTCGACGTGCATCTTCGAACCGTACTGAATACGGTGGGTTGCGCGCTCGGTGCCGTCGGCATCGACGATCGCAACGACCATGTTGCGCACCATCGCGATCAGGCTACCCTCGCTGTTGCGCGCGATCGCCTTGTTCCTGATCACGATCTTGCCGTCGAAGTTCGATTCGACGAACGACTGCTCGTTGAGCTGGGCGGCGCCGCCGATGTGGAACGTGCGCATCGTCAGCTGCGTGCCGGGCTCACCGATCGACTGTGCCGCGATGACGCCGACGGCCTCACCGTGGTTGACCGGCGTGCCGCGGGCCAGGTCGCGGCCGTAGCACTTGGCGCAGATGCCGTTGATCAGCTCGCAGGTCAGCGCCGAGCGGATCTTCACTTCCTGGATGCCGGCCTGCTGGATCGCATCGACGTGGCTTTCCTCCATCAAGGTGTCACGCTTGATGATCACCTCGTTGGTGGCGGGATCGCGCACGTCATCGCAGGCCGTCCGGCCCAGGATGCGCGAGCCGAGCGAGGCAACGACCGTGCCGGCGTCGACGATGGCGCGCATCTTGATGCCGAGCGTGGTGCCGCAATCGGTCTGCGTGATGATGCAGTCCTGCGCGACGTCGACCAGACGGCGGGTCAGGTAGCCGGAGTTCGCGGTCTTCAACGCGGTGTCCGCGAGGCCCTTGCGGGCGCCGTGGGTCGAGTTGAAGTACTCGAGCACCGACAGACCTTCCTTGAAGTTGGAAATGATCGGCGTCTCGATGATCTCGCCCGACGGCTTGGCCATCAGGCCGCGCATGCCGGCGAGCTGGCGCATCTGGGCCGGCGAACCACGCGCACCGGAGTGCGCCATCATGTAGATCGAGTTGATGTCGGCATCCGCGCCCGCCGCCGTCTTCTTGGTGGACGAGATCTCCTTCATCATCGCCTTGGCGACTTCTTCACCGGCCTTCGACCAGGCGTCGACGACCTTGTTGTACTTCTCGCCATGGGTGATCAGGCCGTCATTGTACTGCTGCTCGAAATCCTTCGCCAGCGTACGGGTCTGGTCCACGATCTTCCACTTCGACGCCGGCACGACCATGTCGTCCTTGCCGAACGAGATGCCCGCCTTGAAGGCGTTGTAGAAGCCGAGCGCCATGATGCGGTCGCAGAAGATCACCGTCTCCTTCTGACCGCAGTGACGGTAGACCTGGTCGATCACGCCCGAGATCTCGCGCTTGGTCATCAGCTTGTTGATGATGTCGTACGAGATCTTGGTGCTCTTCGGCAGCAGATTGCCGAGCATGACGCGGCCCGCGGTGGTTTCGATCCACCGCTTGGTCAGCTTGCCTTCGTCGTCGAGGCTCTCCCACCGGTACTTGATCTTGGTATGGAGGTGGATGACCTTCGAATGCAGGGCATGCTCGAGCTCGGCCATGTCGCCGAAGATCTTGCCCTCGCCGGGCAGGCCTTCGCGCATGATCGAGACGTAGTAGAGGCCGAGCACGATGTCCTGCGACGGCACGATGATCGGCTGGCCGTTTGCCGGATGCAGGATGTTGTTGGTCGACATCATCAGGACGCGCGCTTCCAGCTGCGCTTCGAGCGACAGCGGAACGTGCACGGCCATCTGGTCGCCGTCGAAGTCGGCGTTGAAGGCGGCGCAGACCAGCGGATGCAGCTGGATCGCCTTGCCTTCGATCAGCACCGGCTCGAACGCCTGGATGCCGAGGCGATGCAGCGTCGGCGCGCGGTTGAGCAGCACCGGATGCTCGCGGATCACCTCGTCGAGGATATCCCAGACCTCCGGACGCTCCTTCTCGACCAGCTTCTTGGCCTGCTTCACCGTGGTGGACAGACCCTTGGCGTCGAGCCGCGAGTAGATGAACGGCTTGAACAACTCGAGCGCCATCTTCTTCGGCAGGCCGCACTGATGCAGGCGCAGCTCGGGACCGACCACGATCACCGAACGGCCCGAATAGTCGACGCGCTTGCCGAGCAGGTTCTGACGGAACCGGCCTTGCTTGCCCTTCAGCATGTCGGCGAGCGACTTCAGCGGGCGCTTGTTGGCGCCCGTGATGACGCGGCCGCGGCGGCCGTTGTCGAACAGCGCGTCGACGGCCTCCTGCAGCATGCGCTTTTCGTTGCGGATGATGATGTCAGGCGCACGCAGCTCCATCAGCCGCTTCAAGCGGTTGTTGCGGTTGATGACGCGGCGATACAGGTCGTTGAGGTCCGAGGTCGCGAACCGGCCGCCGTCGAGCGGCACCAGCGGACGCAGGTCCGGCGGGATCACCGGCACGACCGTCATGATCATCCATTCCGGCTTGTTGCCGGAGACGCGGAAGGCCTCGACGATCTTCAGACGCTTGGCGAGCTTCTTGTGCTTGATGTCGGAGTCGGTCTCCGCCATGTCGGCACGCAGCGTCGCCTCGAGCTTCTCGAGCTCGAGACCCTTGAGCAGCTCGCGGATCGCCTCGGCGCCGATCATGGCGGTGAAGCTGTCCTGGCCGTACTCGTCCTGAGCCTTCAGATACTCGTCCTCAGACAGCAGCTGACGGTCCTTCAGCGCGGTCAGACCCGGCTCGAGAACGACGTAGTATTCGAAGTACAGGATCCGCTCGAGATCCTTCAGCGTCATGTCGAGCAGCAGGCCGATGCGCGACGGCAGCGACTTCAGGAACCAGATATGGGCGACCGGGGCCGCCAGCTCGATATGGCCCATGCGCTCGCGCCGGACGCGCGACAGCGTCACCTCGACCGAGCACTTCTCGCAGATGATGCCCTTGTACTTCATCCGCTTGTACTTGCCGCACAAGCACTCGTAGTCCTTGATCGGCCCGAAGATGCGCGCGCAGAACAGGCCGTCACGCTCCGGCTTGAAGGTACGGTAGTTGATGGTCTCCGGCTTCTTGATCTCGCCGTAGGACCAGGACAGAATCTTCTCCGGAGACGCGATCGAAATCCGGATCTGGTCGAAGACCTGAGCCGGCGTCGTCGGATTGAAAAGATTCATAATCTCTTGGTTCATGGTCTTCTCCTCGCGTGCCGATCGTCACCGGCAGCAAATTCGAGAGTTTTATTCAGCGCGCGCCCCACTCAACGTCCGAGCGGAGCGCGAAGGCCCGGCGCTTTCGCGCCGGGCGTAAATCACAGCGTTACTCGGCCGCTTCCGACGTCGGCGCCGGTCCCACCTTGGAATTGTGCAGGTCGACGTTGAGGCCGAGCGAGCGCATTTCCTTGACCAGCACGTTGAACGATTCCGGAATACCGGCCTCGAATGTGTCGTCGCCGCGCACGATCGCCTCGTACACCTTGGTACGGCCGGCGACGTCGTCCGACTTCACGGTCAGCATTTCCTGCAGCGTGTAGGCGGCGCCGTAGGCTTCCAGCGCCCAGACCTCCATTTCGCCGAAGCGCTGGCCGCCGAACTGCGCCTTGCCGCCCAGCGGCTGCTGGGTGACGAGCGAGTACGGACCGATCGAACGCGCGTGGATCTTGTCGTCCACGAGATGGTGCAGCTTGAGCATGTAGATGTAGCCCATCGTCACCTTGCGATCGAACGCATCGCCGGTGCGGCCGTCATAGACGGTCGACTGGCCGGAGGCGTCGAAGCCCGCGAGCTTCAGCATCTCCTCGATGTCGGCTTCCTTGGCGCCGTCGAACACCGGCGTCGCGATCGGCACGCCGTGGCTCAGATTGCGGCCGAGTTCGACCAGCTCGTTGTCGTTCAGCGACTTGATGGTTTCATCCTCGCCGTAGATCTTCTTCAGGGTCTCGCGCAGCGGCTTGAGGTCCTGCTTCTGATAATAGGCGTCGATGGTCTGGCCGATGCGCTTGCCGAGGCCGGCGCAGGCCCAACCGAGATGGGTCTCGAGGATCTGACCGACGTTCATGCGCGACGGCACGCCGAGCGGATTGAGCACGATGTCGGCATGGGTACCGTCCTCGAGGAACGGCATGTCCTCGATCGGCACGATCTTCGACACCACGCCCTTGTTGCCGTGACGGCCGGCCATCTTGTCGCCGGGCTGGATCTTGCGCTTCACCGCGACGAAGACCTTGACCATCTTCATCACGCCGGGCGGCAGCTCGTCGCCACGCTGCAGCTTCTCGACCTTGTCGAGGAAGCGCTGCTCGAGGCCCTTCTTCGACTCGTCGTACTGCTTCCGCATGGCCTCGATCTCGGCCATCAGCTTGTCGTTCGGCGAGGCGAACAGCCACCACTGCGACTTCGGATACTCGTCGAGCACCGCACGGGTGATCTTGGTATCCTTCTTGAAGCCCTTCGGGCCGGCGATGCCCTGGCGGTTCTCCAAGAGCTCGGCGAGGCGGTTGTAGACGTTGCGGTCCAGGATCGCCTGCTCGTCGTCGCGGTCCTTGGCCAGACGCTCGATCTCTTCCCGCTCGATCGCCAGCGCACGCTCGTCCTTGTCGACGCCGTGGCGGTTGAACACGCGGACTTCCACGATGGTGCCCTGCACGCCCGGAGGCACGCGCAGCGAGGTATCGCGGACGTCGGAGGCCTTCTCGCCGAAGATGGCGCGGAGCAGCTTCTCTTCCGGCGTCATCGGGCTCTCGCCCTTCGGCGTGATCTTGCCGACCAGGATGTCGCCGGCGCGGACTTCCGCACCGATGTAGACGATACCGGCTTCGTCGAGGTTCTTCAGCGCTTCTTCCGAGACGTTCGGAATGTCGCGGGTGATTTCCTCAGGACCGAGCTTGGTATCGCGGGCCATCACCTCGAATTCTTCGATATGAATCGAGGTGAAGACGTCGTCCTTCACGATCCGCTCGGAGAGCAGGATCGAGTCTTCGAAGTTGTAGCCGTTCCACGGCATGAACGCGACCAGCACGTTGCGGCCGAGCGCGAGCTCGCCGAGATCGGTCGACGGACCGTCGGCGATGATGTCGCCCTTCTTGACGATGTCGCCGACCTTCACCAGCGGACGCTGGTTGATGCAGGTCGACTGGTTGGAACGCTGGTACTTCATCAGCCGGTAGATATCGACGCCCGACTTGGTCGGATCGAGATCCTCGGTGGCGCGGATCACGACGCGGGTGGCGTCGATCTGGTCGATCACGCCCGAGCGGCGCGCGGCAATCGCCGCGCCCGAGTCACGGGCGACCACGCCTTCCATGCCGGTGCCGACGAACGGCGCCTCGGCGCGAACCAGCGGCACCGCCTGGCGCTGCATGTTCGAGCCCATCAGCGCGCGGTTGGCGTCGTCGTTCTCGAGGAACGGGATCAGCGCCGCGGCGACCGAAACCAGCTGCTTCGGCGACACGTCCATGTAGTCGACCTTGTCCGGCGTCACCGGCAGCACTTCGCCGGCATGACGGCAGACCACCAGATCGTCGGTGAAGCGGCCCTTGGCATCGAGCGGCACGTTGGCCTGCGCGACGCGGTAGCGGCCCTCTTCCATCGCCGACAGATAGACCACCTCGTCGGTGACCCGGCCGTCCTTGATCTTGCGATAGGGCGTCTCGACGAAGCCGTACTTGTTGACGCGCGCGAACGTCGCCAGCGAGTTGATCAGGCCGATGTTCGGACCTTCCGGCGTTTCGATCGGGCAGATACGGCCGTAATGCGTCGGATGCACGTCGCGGACTTCGAAGCCGGCACGCTCGCGGGTCAGACCGCCCGGGCCAAGCGCCGACAGGCGCCGCTTGTGGGTGATCTCCGACAGCGGGTTGGTCTGGTCCATGAACTGCGACAGCTGCGAGGAACCGAAGAACTCGCGCACCGCGGCGGCCGCGGGCTTGGCGTTGATCAGGTCCTGCGGCATCACGGTGTCGATATCGACGCTCGACATGCGCTCCTTGATCGCGCGCTCCATGCGGAGCAGGCCGATCCGGTACTGGTTCTCCATGAGCTCGCCGACCGAGCGCACCCGGCGGTTGCCGAGGTGGTCGATGTCGTCGATCTCGCCCTTGCCGTCGCGCAGGTCGACCAGCGTCTTGATGACCGCCAGGATGTCTTCCTTGCGCAGCGTGCGATGGGTGTCGGGCGCATCGAGCTCGAGGCGCATGTTCATCTTGACGCGGCCGACCGCGGAGAGGTCGTAGCGCTCGGCATCGAAGAACAGCGACTGGAACATCGCCTGCGCCGAATCCAGCGTCGGCGGCTCGCCCGGACGCATCACGCGGTAGATGTCGAACAGCGCGTCCTCACGCGTCATGTTCTTGTCGGCCGACAGCGTGTTGCGGATGTAGGCGCCGACATTGACGTGGTCGATGTCGAGCAGCGGCAGGTCCTTGTAACCCTGCTCGTTCAGCACCTTGAGCGACTTCTCGGTGATCTCCTCGCCGGCTTCGGCGTAGATCTCGCCGGTCTTCGGGTTGACGAGATCCTCGGCGAGATAGTTGCCGACGAGTTCCTCGTCCGACATGCGCAGCGCCTTCAGGCCCTTCTCCTGAAGCTGGCGCGCCTGGCGCACGGTCAGCTTCTTGCCGGCCTCGAGCACCACCTTGCCGGTGTCGGCGTCGATCAGGTCGTTGACGGTCGAGTAGCCGCGGAAGCGGTTGGCATCGAACGGCACACGCCATCCGTCCTTGGTCCGCTTGTAGGTGATCTTCTTGTAGAAGGTCGACAGGATCTGCTCGCCGTCGAGACCGAGCGCGTACATCAACGAGGTCACGGGCAGCTTGCGGCGGCGGTCGATGCGCGCGAACACGATGTCCTTGGCGTCGAACTCGATGTCGAGCCAGGAACCGCGATACGGAATCACGCGCGCGGCAAACAACAGCTTGCCGGACGAATGGGTCTTGCCCTTGTCGTGGTCGAAGAACACGCCGGGCGAACGGTGCATCTGCGAGACGATGACGCGCTCGGTGCCGTTGACGACGAAGGTGCCGTTCATCGTCATGAGCGGGATGTCGCCCATGTAGACGTCCTGCTCCTTGATGTCCTTCACCGACTTGGCGCCGGTTTCCTCGTCGATATCGAACACGATGAGGCGCAGCGTCACCTTGAGCGGCGCAGCGAAGGTCATGCCGCGCTGGCGGCACTCGTCGACGTCATATTTCGGCTGTTCGAACTCGTAGCGGACGAATTCGAGCATCGAGGTGCCGGAGAAGTCCGAGATCGGGAACACCGAACGGAACACCGCCTGCAGGCCCTCGTCGAGGCGACCACCGGCCGGCTCGTCAACCATCAGGAACTGGTCATAGGACGCCTTCTGAACCTCGATGAGGTTCGGCATCTCGGCGACTTCCTTGATGTGACCGAAAAACTTGCGTACGCGTTTGCGACCGGTGAATGTCTGCTGCGCCATCGTGGCCTCTCATTTTCGTCGCCTTTGTGGGGCGAACCTTCCGGGAGCGACTGCCATCGGCCCCGGGTTGAATTTCGAATCGTCCCGAAGGAACGAAGCGCAAAGTCAGGAATTAAATCCCCGGCCCGGCCCCCATTGCCTCCAAAACGCAAAACGACGCGCGGGGCGCATCACTGCACCCGCTCGTCCAAACGCTCCGCTTTACGGACTGAAAAAGCCCGAAATCTGACTGTCTCCCAACGGCTTCCGCCGGGTGCCCTGCCGCCCCCGCCGCCCACCGTGTTTTTCCGCTGCCAACCCGATATGGGATGGCAATAAAGGAGATTCGAGGGTTAAGTCCACGGATCCCCACACTTTTTTGTGTCCGGCACGCCACGCGACAACCTGTCGCATGCCGTTTGCATGGCCCGGGAGCGCCCGGAGGCGCTCCCGGATCGCGCATTACTTGAGGTCGACCTTGGCGCCAGCCTTCTCGAGCTGGGCCTTGATCTTGTCGGCTTCTTCCTTGTTCACGCCTTCCTTGACGGGCTTCGGAGCGCCTTCGACGAGGTCCTTGGCTTCCTTCAGGCCCAGGCCGGTGATGGCGCGGACTTCCTTGATGACTTCGATCTTCTTGTCGCCGGCCGAGGCCAGCACGACGGTGAAGTCGGTCTTCTCTTCAGCCGGAGCAGCGGCAGCGCCGCCGGCAGCCGGGCCAGCAACCGCGACGGCGGCAGCGGCGGACACGCCCCACTTTTCTTCGAGGAGCTTGGCGAGTTCGGCCGCTTCGAGCACGGTGAGGCTCGAGAGGTCGTCGACGATTTTCTGCAGATCAGCCATTGTTCAGTTCCTTAAACGTTTGGTTCGAACCAGGTTTGAGATTAGCGAAGGGGTCAGGCCGCTTCGCCCTTTGAGGCATGAGCCTGAATGACGCGTGCGAGCTTGGCCGCGGGCGCGTTGGACAGCTGAGCAAGCTTGGTCGCCGGCGCCACGAGGAGGCCAACGATCTTGCCGCGCAGTTCGTCGAGCGACGGCAGTGAGGCGAGCGCCTTCACGCTGTCGACATTCAGGACGGTTTTACCCATCGAGCCGCCGAGGATGACGAACTTCTCGTTCGCCTTGGCGAATTCGATGGCAACCTTTGGCGCCGCAACCGGATCGTTCGAAGTAGCGATCACGGTCGGCCCCTTCAGCAGGGAGCCGATGGCAGCGACGTCAGTGCCTTCAAGAGCAATTTTGGCGAGACGGTTCTTCGAGACCTTCACCGATGCGCCCGCCTGCTTCATCTGCATGCGCAGCTTCTGCATCTGGGCCACGGTGAGGCCGGAATAATGAGCAACGATCGCAACCGACGTGGTCTTGAAGACCTCGTTAAGTTGTTCGACCGACTCTTTTTTTGCCGCTCGTTCCACAGCAAGCTCTTTCCGGTTGGCGGCCTTTCCGCGAAGGCAGGACCGCCGGGTTGCACCCATCGTCCCGCCCTAAACCTGATCCGTGAGGCCAAGGCCCCTCGGACATGCCGGGCAAGACGACATCTAGAAGCCTGCCCTCCCAGAGCCTTGCGGCCATGGGCTGTCGAGGTTCGAACCAAACCAGCCTCTCAAGCCGCGAACTGATCGCGACCTGGAGCGCAAAATCCGGTCTTCACCCGTCTATGCAGGCCATGCGATTAAGCCGTTGAAAACACGAAGTTCTCGCGGGCGCCTGCAGTCTTGGACAGGATCGGGCTATCGGCCGAGGCCGAACGCCCTGCTCTCATTCCGTTGGAGGCGACGGGTCTCCTTCCTTTCGAGCATCCTTGCGGGCATGCAGAAAGGAATGATCTCCTATCATCTCAGGTTTTCGGAATGCGAGCACGGACATGCCAGCAAGTGCCAGCACGCCCGGAAGGCGCTATGTAGCCGGTCCTGCCCTGCTTGCCAAGAGCAAATATTGGACCAGTTTCATATAGCGGCCGGGAACCGGTTCCAAGGCCTGAACCGGCAGCCGCTCAGGCGCCCCTTACCTCATATGGCAACGGCTTGCCGGCAAAGAATGCGTCGAGATTGGCGAGCACGCAGTTCTGCATCGCGACGTGCGATTCCAGGGTGTGGCCGCCGAGGTGCGGCGACAGCACCACGTTTGGCAGCGCCGTTAGCGCGCCGGGCGCATGCGGCTCCGTGGCGAACACATCGAGGCCGGCGCCGGCGATCACCCCCTCGGTCAGCGCGGCGACCAGTGCGGTCTCGTCGATGACGGAACCGCGCGAGATATTGACGACAAAGCCGTCGCTGCCGAGCCGGCGCAGGATGTCGGCGTTGACCGCACGCTCGGTCTCGGCGCCGGCGCGCACCGCCACCATCAGCACGCCGCACCAATCGGCGAGCGCCTCCAGCGTCGGAAAGTATTGATAGGGCACGTCGTGCTTGGAGCGGCTGAAATAGCCGACCTCGGTCTCGAAGGCGGCGACGCGCGCGGCGATCTTGCGGCCGATCTCGCCCATGCCGTAGACGCCGACCTTGCGGCCGCGCATGCCGGCCTGCGGCCGCATCATTGGCGACGGCTTTGCACCGGCCCAGTCGCCGCTCCGCACGTAATCGTCCGCCACCAACAGACGCCGCACCGACGCCAGCATCAAGGTCAGCGCCGTGTCGGCCACCGACGCCGCGTTCGCCCCCGGACTGTGGCCGACCGCGATGCCGCGCCTGGCGGCGGCGGCGAGGTCGACGCCGTCATAGCCGGTGCCGTAGCAGACGATCGCGCCGAGCTTCGGCAGCATGTCCATGGCCTCGCCGCGCAGCGACGTGCCGCCGGCAGTGATCATGGCTCTGATGTCGGCGAGGTCGGCCGGCGGGAACGCCTCGCCCAGTCGCTTGCCGGCCGCGTTGAGGAGCCCATAGCGCTCGCCGAAGCGGATCAGCTGGGCCTTGGGAAAGCGCGAATAGACCAGGACCTTATCGGGCATTGTTCTTGTTTCCTGCGAGACGCTTCAGATCTTGCCTTGGCGTTTTCTTCGCTCGAAAGCGCTTCCGGCAAAACAAAGGGCGGAACCGGTTGCCCGATCCCGCCCCTCTTTATCTCGCCACGGCCGGATACCTCAGCCGAGGATCGTGCCCGGCTCGACCTTCACGCCCGGGCCCATGGTGGAAGAAACCGCCACACGCTGGATGTAGGTGCCCTTGGAGCCCGCCGGCTTCGCCTTGGAGACCGCGTCGGCAAGCGCCTTGACGTTCTCGACCAGCTTGTCCTCGGAGAACGAGGCCTTGCCGATGCCGGCCTGCACGATGCCGGCCTTCTCGACGCGGAACTCGACGGAGCCGCCCTTGGCGCCCTTCACGGCGTTGGTGACGTCCATGGTCACGGTGCCGATCTTCGGGTTCGGCATCATGCCGCGCGGACCGAGCACCTTACCGAGGCGGCCGACCAGCGGCATCATGTCGGGCGTGGCGATACAACGATCGAAATCGATCGCGCCGCCCTGCACCTTCTCGACCAGGTCCTCGGCGCCGACGACGTCGGCGCCGGCGGCCTTGGCTTCCTCAGCCTTGGCACCGCGCGCGAACACGCCGACGCGCAGCGTGCGGCCGGTGCCGTTCGGCAGGTTGACGACGCCGCGGACCATCTGGTCGGCGTGGCGCGGGTCGACGCCGAGATTGATCGCGATCTCGATCGTCTCGTCGAACTTCGACTTGGCGCGCTCCTTGACCATCTTGATGGCGTCCGCGAGCGGGTAGAGCTTCTCGCGATCGACGCCCTCGCGGGCCTTCTTCAAACGCTTTCCGATTGTCATGGCCCGTTACCCCGCAACTTCCAGACCCATCGAACGGGCAGAGCCCTCGACCATCTTCATGGCCGATTCGATGGTGTCGCAATTCAAGTCCTTCATCTTCTTCTCGGCGATCTCGCGCACCTGCGCCTTGGTCACCTTGCCGGCCTTGTCGCGGCCCGGCGCCTTCGATCCGGACTGGATCTTGGCGGCCTGCTTGAGGAAGTAGGACATCGGAGGGGTCTTCATCTCGAAGGTGAAGGACCGGTCCGCATAGATCGTGATGATCACCGGGATCGGGGTGTTCTTCTCTTCCTTCTGGGTCTGCGCGTTGAACGCCTTGCAGAACTCCATGATGTTCAGACCGCGCTGACCAAGCGCGGGACCGATCGGGGGCGAAGGATTCGCCGCACCGGCCGGGACCTGAAGCTTCAGGTATCCGGTCACTTTCTTTGCCATTTATCACTCCTGTTGTGCCGGACGGGGCCGGCGGTTTCAGGTTCCGTGGTTCGGTCGAAGGGGCTGGCGACCGCCTCCTCCCTCCCACGGCCTCTACTAGACGCGGGGCATATACCCCACGCCGTCCGGTCAGACCACCTTTTCGACCTGACCGAATTCCAGTTCCACGGGGGTCGCGCGGCCGAAGATCGACACCGCGACCTTCACGCGCGAGCGCGCCTCATCGATTTCTTCCACCACGCCGGAGAACGAGGCGAACGGGCCGTCGGCCACGCGCACGTTCTCGCCGATCTCGAACGACACCGACGCCTTCGGACGCTCCACGCCCTCCTGCACCTGGTGCAGGATCCGCATCGCCTCGGCTTCGGAAATCGGCATCGGCTTGTTTTCCGCGCCAAGGAAGCCGGTCACCTTCGGGGTGTTCTTGATCAGATGGAACGCCTCGTCGGTCAGCTTCATCTTCACCAGCACATAGCCCGGGAAGAACTTGCGCTCGGCGTCGATCTTGCGGCCGCGGCGCACCTCGGTGACCTTCTCGGTCGGCACCAGAATCTGCTCGAACAGCTCTTCCAGCCCGCGCTGTTTGGCCTGCTCGCGGATCGATTCCTGAACCTTCTTCTCGAAGTTCGAATAGGCGTGAACGATGTACCAGCGCTTGTCCATCAATTGAGTTCCCATGCTCATCAGTGGATGCCCAGTATCAGGGTAATCAGATAGCGGATGATCTGATCTGCGGCGAAGAAGAAGATCGAGGCCAGCGCCACCATCACGAACACCATGATGGTGGTGATGGTCGTCTCGCGGCGCGTCGGCCAGGTGACCTTGGCGGTCTCCGAGCGCACTTCCTGCAGGAATTTGAACGGGCTGAAAGCCATCGTGAGATCCGCGTCCGTCTCCGGACGATTGCAACGTTTCAAGGAATCCGAACAGCCGACCTTGCGGACCCAGCCCTCGTTTGGAAGGTTGAGCCGATAAACGAGCTCGAATGTTCGGGGAATTAGGCCGCGCCGGATATCCGCGATCAAAGCGGGCCGGCTGCGAGTGCCGCGTATCTACTGCGAGACCGGCCAAACGTCAAGGTCAGTGGGGTCGCGCCCCGCCCCGGCCACCCCTCGGGCAGACCGCAACGGGGCCTCTTGAATCAAGCACTTAGCCGGACGGCCTGAGGTCCCTTGCCTCGGCCGTCTACCGCAGCCGCCGGGCGGATCACCCGGCAAAGCTCTTCTGGACCGCTTGATCGAGGGTGGCGCCGCCGACGTAACGCTGGCGCAGCTCGCGCTTCAGCAACTTGCCGCTCGGGTTCTTCGGCAAGGCATCGACGAAGATGACCTGCTTCGGGACCTTGAAATGGG
Organism: Bradyrhizobium sp. CCBAU 53421; assembly: GCF_015291625.1. Taxonomy (NCBI): domain Bacteria; kingdom Pseudomonadati; phylum Pseudomonadota; class Alphaproteobacteria; order Hyphomicrobiales; family Nitrobacteraceae; genus Bradyrhizobium; species Bradyrhizobium sp. CCBAU 53421. Next base: position 4,354,875 of record NZ_CP030047.1, on the reverse strand, counting down.
CCATCGACGCCGCGCAGTGCTTAATCACCGCGTCGGCATCGAGGCTCGCACCAGCCTTGACCACGACAATCGCGGTCACCGCCTCGATCCAGCGCGGATCGGGCAGCCCGACCACCGCAACCTCCGACACCGCAGGCAACCGGTAGATCATCTCCTCGACCTCGCGGCTCGCGACATTCTCGCCGCCGCTCTTGATCATGTCCTTCACGCGATCGACCACGGTGATGTAGCCGTCGGCGTCGACGGTCGCGAGATCGCCGGAGTGAAACCAGCCGCCGGCGAACGCCGCCGCGGTCTTGACCGGATCGTTGTAATAGCCGGACAACAGATGCGGCGAGCGGTGCACGATCTCGCCGACCTCCCCGACCCCGACGTCGGTCATGTCCGGCTTGACCACCCGCGTCTCGACATTGATCGCGGGCTTGCCGGCCGAGCCCGCCTTCGGCAGCTGATCCTCCGGCGCCAGCACGGTGGCGAGCGGCGCGATTTCGGTCTGGCCGTAGAAATTCCAGAATTTCACGTCGGGCAGCCGGCGCTGCAATTCGAGCAGCACCTCGACCGGCATGATCGAGGCGCCGTAATAGCCCTTGCGCAGGGTCGACAGGTCGGTGCGATCGAAGGCGAGCGAGCGCAGCATCGCGATCCAGATCGTCGGCGGCGCGAAGAACGAATTGATCTTGTGGGCCGCGATCAGCGCCAGAAGGTTATCGGGCACCGGCTTGCCGGTAATGAGGCTGGTGGCGCCGAGATAGATCGCAGGCCCGAGGAACACGTCGAGCTGCGCGCAATGATACAGCGGCAGCGCGTGCAGCACGGTGTCGTCGGTCGCCATGCCGCCGTCGATGATACAGCTGACATACTGCCACATCACGGCTTCATGGGTGAGGATCGCGCCCTTCGGCAGCGACTCCGTGCCGCTGGTGTAGATGATCTGCGCGGGATCGCGGCTGTCGACCGATGCATCCGGCGCCGAGGCGTCGCCGTGCAGCAGGCTGTCGAAGGTCGTGATGCCCTCGGGGGCGCTGGCCGGATCCTCGCCCGGCAGCCAGATCAGGGTTTCGACCGCCGAGCCCTTGGCGGCCGCCGCGTGCGCGGTCTCGACGAAATCGGGACCGACCGCGAGCAGCTTGGCGCCGGAATTGGCGAGGATGAAATTGATCTCGTCCGGGTTGAGCATGAAATTGATCGGCACCAGGATCGCGCCGATCCGCGCCACCGCGAAACGCAGCGCGGCGAAGCCATGCGAGTTGCGCGACAGCACCGCGACGCGGTCGCCCTTCGCAACGCCAAGCGCGAGCAAGCCGCGTCCGACCCGATTGCAGATCGCGTCCATCTCCAAGAAGGTCCAGCGCACCTCGCCGCAGATCAGCGCGGTCTTGTTGGGGTAACGCTTGGCCGAGCGGCGCAGCAGGTCGCCGATGCTGTGCTCGCGGGCGCGCTGGATGGTTGCTGCGATGTCTTCGCTCATTTGTCCCTCCCGAATGTGCTTTTTGTCGTTGTCTCGTTCTTGCCTTGCCGTCGCTACTGCCGCGCGGCGTAGGCGTGTTCCATGTAGGTGTGCTCGACCGAGCGATCGAGCGAGGCGATCTTCTCGAAGCCGCGCCGCCAGTCCTGCAGATGCCGCCGCGTCCACAGCACGCCGGCCTCCTTGTCGCGCCGCCTGATCGCATCGAGGATGTGGCGATGCGCCTCGACGAGGCGCGCGCCGCCCTCCGGCACGCCGCCGACGATCATCTCGGTGGTCGGAAAGAACAGCTGTGCCGCAGGCTCGCGGGCGAGCTGCAGTACGCGGTTCTGCGAGGCCTTGGCCATCAGCACGTGGAATTCCGCGTCGAGCTCGGCAAGCTCGGCGGGATTGCCGACGACATCAGCGCTGCGCTCGAGATTGCCGGCGAGCTCGGCGATGTTCTCTTCGCTCGCGCGCTCAACCGCACCCTCGACGCTTGCGACCTCCAGCGTCATCGAGGTCTCGAACAATTCGCGGAACGTCACCTCATGCAGGATCAGCGCGCGGGACAGCCGGGTGGCGAGCTTGTTGTAGCGTGGCAGGCAGGCCTGCAAGCGGCGGCTGGAATCGCGGCGGATCAACCCGCCCTCCTCGAGCACTCGAATGCCTTCGCGCACCGTCGAGCGGTTGACGCCGAACTGCGCGACCAGCTGCTGCTCGGTGCCGATCGGCTCGCCCGGCTTGATCCGGCCGTTGATGATCTCGCGTTCGATCGCGTCGGCGACCTTCTGATAGGCCGGCGCGACGTCGATGCGCCGGAACAGCGGCGTGGCGGACATCTTCAGCTCCCCCAGGCTCTCGATTGTCGTTTGTCGGACAAAGGATAGGCGAAGTCGTTTTGAGCGTCAAATTGGCCATTCGCGGCCGGATTGTCGCACCTCTCCGGCCGGAATTGACACTGGAACCGGGCAAATCTAGCTTTGTCGGACAAACCGATAAGAACACCCCGGGGAGACGCATCACCATGAAATCCATCGTCACGAGTCTGTCCGCCGCCGGCCTGATCGCCGCCGCGCTGGCAGCGCCCGCGCTCGCGCAACAGGCGCCGCTCAAGATCGGCGTGCTGACCGATTTCCAGTCGGTCTATTCGGACATCGGCGGCGCCGGAAACGTCGAGGCCACCAAGATGGCGATCGAGGAGTTCGGCGGGTCGATGTTCGGCAAACCGATCGAGCTCGTCACCGCCGATCCCCTCAACAAGGCCGACGTCGCCGCCACCATCACCCGCAAATGGTACGAGGCCGAGAATGTCGACATGATCATCGACATGCCGACCTCGGCGACCGCGCTTGCCGGCATGGAGATGTCGAAGCAGTTCGAGAAGATCATGATCGTGACGGACGCAGCGAGCTCCGACATCACCGGCAAGTCCTGCTCGCCCTACACGCTGCACTGGACCTACGACACCTATGCCAACGCCCACACCGTCGGCAGCGCGATCGTGAAGAACGGCGGCGACACCTGGTTCTTCCTCACTGCCGACTATCTTTTCGGCCACTCGATCGAGCGCGATACCGGTGACGTGGTCCGCGCCGCCGGCGGCAAGGTGCTCGGCAGCGCCCGGCACCCGCTCAACACGCCGGACTTCTCATCCTTCCTGCTGCAGGCGCAGTCGTCGAAGGCCAAGATCGTCGGCCTCGCCAATGGCGGCGGCGACACCATCAATGCGATCAAGCAGGCCGCCGAATTCGGCATCGTCGCGGGCGGGCAGAACCTCGCCGGCATCGTGATGTTCATTTCCGACATCCACAGCCTCGGGCTGAAGCTCGCGCAGGGCCTGATCATCACCGAGGCCTACTACTGGGATCTCAACGACCGCACCCGCGCCTTCGGCAAGCGCTTCTTCGAGCGCATGAAGCGGATGCCGACCATGAACCAGGCCGCGACCTACAGCGCCACCCTGCACTACCTCAACGCGGTGAAGGCCGCCGGCACCAAGGAGACCAAGCCGGTGCTGGCGAAGATGCGCGCGACCCCGGTTCGCGACGCCTTCACCGACAACGGCGTGGTTCGCGAGGACGGCCGCATGGTGCACTCGATGTTCCTGTTCGAGGTCAAGAAGCCCGAGGAATCCAAGGCGCCGTGGGATTACTACAAGGTGCTCGCCGAGGTGCCCGGCGACCAGGCATTCCGGCCGCTGAAGGACGGCGGCTGCCCGCTGATCAAATAGGTCAAAACGATCATGGCCGGGGTCCAGGACCTCGGCCAAGGCATTCAAGTTGTTGATTAAAAGCTGGCAGGAGTGGCAGGGCTCGAACCTGCGACCCCCGGTTTTGGAGACCGGTGCTCTACCAATTGAGCTACACTCCTGCAGGGAACCTGCGTCGCCGCCGGTTCGCGCCGTTTCAAGCACAGGGCATGGCCGGTTTGCAAGGGCGAAGCGGTGAAGCTTCTGTTCATTGCAAAACTTCTGCGCCAGACTTCGGCCATCACGCCACGTCGGCACTCCGCCGCAAGAATCAAGAACCCGGGAGAGACCATGAACGCCCAGGCCGCCACCAAGCACGCCGCAAGCCAGATCACCCCGTCCTTCCCCCTCGCCAAGCCCGAATCGATCGGACTGTCGGCCGCGCGGCTGCAGGCACTGTCCGACACCTTCAAGCGCGAAGTCGACAAGGGAACCGTGCCCGGCGTGACGGTGCTGGTGGCGCGGCGCGGCCAGGTCGGCTGGTTCGACGCCATCGGCCGGCAGAGCCCGGCGGCCGCCGCGCCAATGACCCATGACACGATCTTCCGCATCTTCTCGATGACCAAGCCGATCGTCTCGGTCGGCATCATGCAGCTGCTCGAGGACGGCCACTTCCTGCTCAACGATCCCGTCGCGAAGTTCATCCCCGAATTCGCCGAGACCAAGGTCGGCGTCGAGCACAACGGCAAGCTCGAGCTGGTCCCGGTCGCGCGGCAGATGACGATCCAGGACCTGCTGCGCCACACGTCGGGCCTGACGTATGACCACACCGGCAACGGCCCGGTGCAGCAGCTCTACCAGCAGTCGCGGTTGCGCAGCCGCAAGATCACCAATGCCGAGCACGCCACCATGCTCGCCGCGATGCCGCTGGTCTGCCAGCCCGGCGCCGAGTGGAACTACAGCCGCTCCACCGACATCCTCGGCCGCATCATCGAAGTCGTGAGCGGCAAGACGCTCGGCGAATTCCTCACCGAACGCATCCTCTCGCCGCTGCAAATGAACGAGACTGCCTTCCACACGCCGGAAGCCAATGCCGGCCGGCTCGCCGAGGCCTTTGCCAACGATCCCTGGACCAATGAGAAGGTGCAGCTGTTCAACATGCTGGAGAAGCCGGCGATGGAATCCGGCGGCGGCGGACTGGTGTCGACCACGATGGACTATGCCCGCTTCGCGCAGATGCTGCTCAATGGCGGCGCGCTCGACGGTACCAGGATCATCGGCCGCAAGACGCTCGAATTCATGGCCTCCGATCACCTCGGCGCAGGCGTCAAAGTCCAGGGCACGCTGGTGTCGCCCGGCCACAGCTTCGGCCTCGGCTTCGCCGTGCGCATGCAGCAAGGCATCGCGCCGTTCTCCGGCTCGGTCGGCCAGTACTTCTGGAGTGGCATGGCCGGCACGTTCTTCTGGATCGATCCGAGCGAAGACCTGATCGCGGTCTTCATGATGCAGGGCCCGGGCCAGCGCGAATATACCCGCTCGCTGGTGCGCAACGGCGTCTATGCGGCGGTGGAGTGAGGCGAGCCCGCCTCCCTCCTCATCCAACACTGTCATGCCCCGCGCATGCGGGGCATCCAGTACGCCGCGCGGCCCATCGGCTCAAGCACAGCCGCCTCTGGAATACTGGATCACCCGCTTTCGCGGGTGATGACGAGTCGAGCGGTGGCGCGCTCTGCGCACCAACGCCGGCGTCAGCTGATCGTCGCGCCGCCGTCGATCACCACGGTTTGGCCGGTCATGAAGTCGCCGGCGCGCGAACCCATGAACACGGCGGCGCCCGCGATCTCGTCGGGCACGCCGATCCGCAGCAGCGGCGAGCGCGCGGTCGAAGCCTTCAGATTGTCCGGGTTGTCCCACAGCGCCTTCGCAAAGTCGGTCTTGATCAGGCCCGGCGCGATGCAGTTCACGCGGATGTTGTGCTTGCCGTATTCGCAGGCGAGGTTGCGCGCGAGCTGCATGTCGGCAGCCTTGGAGATCGCATAGGCGCCGAGGATGGTCGAACCCTTCAGGCCGCCGATCGAGGAGACGATGATGATCGAGCCGTCCTTGCGCTCGATCATCTGCGGCACCACCATCGAGATCAGCCAGTTGTTGGCGACGATGTTGTTCTCGAGGATTTTCCTGAACTGATCGTCGGAGATGCCGGCAAGCGGACCGTAGTAAGGGTTGGATGCCGCGTTGCAGACCAGCACGTCGATCTTGCCGAAGGCGCGGTTGCTCTCGTCGACCAGGTTCTGCAGGTTTTCCTTCGACGAGATGTTGGCCGCGATCGCGACCGCGGTGCCCTTGCCGTAGCTGTCATTGATCTCCGCGGCCACCTGCTCGCAGACGTCGGCCTTGCGCGAGGAGATCACGACCTTGGCGCCGTGCTCGGCCATGCGCTCTGCGATGGCGCGTCCGATGCCGCGCGTCGAGCCGGTGATGACGGCGACTTTTCCCTTCATGTCGAACAAGGTCATGTTTCTCTCCCTGATGTAAGGCGTTTGAATTCTGTGTTGAGCTTAGGCAGCGTTTCGGCGTTGCGATAGCAGCAATCACGCAAGCTTGCTCGCCGGCCTGACGTCAGGTCCGGACGGCTGATGCATCGCGGCGTGCCTGGGATCGGCGATCCAGGGCTGCTGGTTCACCATCGGCAACCGCCACGTCGACACGTTGGGCGCCGCGATGTGATCGAGCCGCGTCACCGAGACATTGTCGATATCAAACGACAGACCCCGATCCGGCTGGCCGCCAAGCGCCAGACCGACCGCGGCCCTGATCACGCCGCCATGGCCGACCGCAATGATGTCCTTGCCGGTCTCCGCTGCGGTGATCCGCACGATGGTGCGGCAGACGCGGGTGTAGAGATCCATGAAACTCTCGCCGCCGGGCGCAGGCTCGTTGACGTCAGCGAACCAGAGATTGCCGGGCGGACGGCTGGCGAGAAATGCGGCGCGGTTCATGCCCTGCCACCGGCCGAGATGCAGCTCGGCGAAGTCGCGCTCCTGCGTCATGTTGGCAGGCTTTGGGAAACCGGCGGCCCAGATCGCTTCCGCGGTCTTGTGCGTGCGCTTCAGATTGCTCGAATACCACACGGCGTTGCGCGGCAGCATCTTGGCGACCGCCTCGAACACTTCGACATCGCCGGTGTCGCAGTCGATATCCTCCTGCCCGTAGATGTTGCCGCCATCGCTGCGCACCGGCGCATGACGCACCCACCACCACCGCGTCACCGTCACGTTAGGCTTCTCTGGATTGGACATCGGATGAGCCCTTCAATACTGTCCCCCGTCGCTGTACGTCACGCCGCACATCGTCTCAAGTGCTTCGGACGTTTGAAATTTTGTTTGAATTCCGTCGCGCGGCAGACGCGCCACGGACCATGCGAGCAGGGAGAGAATCATGGGCCGCCTCGAAGGAAAATCCGTCATCATCACCGGCGCAGGCAGCGGCATCGGCCGCGCGGCGTCGCTGCTGTTCACCAAGGAAGGCGCGAAACTGATCGCGGTCGATCGCAGCGATGGCGTGAACGAGACCGCCAAGCTGGTGCGCGATGCCGGCGGCACCGTCGAAGCCGTCACCGCGGATGCCGGCTCGGAGAGCGACGTGAAGGCCTTCATCGAGAAGGCGGTTTCGAAGTACGGCAAGCTCGATGCGATCTGGGCCAATGCCGGCGTCAGCGGCGGCCTCGTCCCGCTCGCCGACCAGACCGTCGAACACTGGCAGGAAGTGCTGCGCGTCAATCTCATCGGCCCCTTCCTCGCCATCAAGCATTCGATCCCGCACATGACCAAGCAAGGTTCAGGCTCGATCGTCTGCACCGCCTCGGTCGCGGGCCTGAAGTCCGGCGCCAGCGGACATCCCTACGGCGCGAGCAAGGCCGGCGTCATCAGCCTGGTCCAGACCACCGCCTACTCGCTCTCCGGCACCGGCGTGCGCATCAACGCGATCTGCCCGGGCCTGATCGAGACCGGCATGACCAAGCCGGTGTTCGATCGCGCCAAGGAGCGCGGCACCCAGGACAAGATCGGCCAGCTGAATCCCTTGAAGCGTCCCGGCCAGCCGCACGAGCTCGCCGCGATGGGACTGTTCCTGGCGAGCGACGAGGCGTCCTACGTCAATGGCCAGGCCATCCCGGTCGACGGCGGCCTCACCGCGTCGATGCCGTATACAGGCAAACCGATCTAGCGACGGCATTCTCCGTTCGACGGGCCTGTCAGTCCGTACGGCGCGATAACGGCGCCACATCACCACTGTCGTCCCTGCGAAAGCAGGGACCCATAACCACAGGATTACGCTGTTGAGCGCACTGTGGCTCCAGCTTCGCAAACCAATTGGCATTCGTGGTTATGGGTCCCGGGTCGCGCTTCGCTTGCCCGGGACGACATCGAATTTGTGGTTCGCTGCGCGCCATGCACCCGCGCTTCTCGCGACATGATCTGTCCGAGCTTTGCGCTACTGCACCCTACCCCAGCAACAGGCTCCGCCCCCTCGCCGGCGAATAGTCCACCTGGGCCAGCAACCGGTCCTCGATCTGGCCGACCATCGGGCCATGCTCGGCATGGGTGACCCGCTTGATCTCGGCCCATTCGGGATCGGCCATGAAGGCCGCCCATTGCGCGGTCTTGGTCGCCTCGTCGGGCCATTCGAGCAGATACACGAATTCAGTGCGGTCACCGAATTTCGTTTCCCACATGCTTGCGAATTTGAAACCGTAGCGCCCCGTCATGATCCGCGCCGCGTGATCGCGGAACCGGGCGTGGAACGCGGCCTTGTTGTTTTCGAAGATTTCGTAGATGCGCAGTTGCTGGATCATGGCCATCTCCCGCCCCTACATGGGGCGATGCAGGTGGACCCGCAACAACGTCCGGCAACGGTCCGAATATTGCTTGGCCCCAGCAGGCAAACCAGCTGTTATACTTTGTTGGCAGGATTGCCGGCACATCAGCAATTCCCTGCACAATCCCTCGCAAACGAACAGGCCATGCAAAATCAACGCCCCGACCGTATCCGCAAGCTCCTGGCCGACCTCGTCGCATTCGACACCATCAGCGACCGCAGCAACCTGCCCCTGATCGACTATATCGATCGCTATCTCGGCTCGCTTGGCGTCGGCGGCCAGCGCATCGTCGATCAGACCGGACAGAAGTCCTCGCTGTGGGTCACGGTCGGCCCCGCGGACAAGGCCGGGCTCGTGCTGTCGGGACATACCGACGTCGTGCCGGTCGCGGGACAGGACTGGAGCCACAACCCGTTCGAACTGGTCGAGCGCGACGGGCGGCTGTACGGTCGCGGCACCACCGACATGAAGGGCTTTGTCGCGGTCTGCCTCGCGATGGTTCCGGAAATGCTCGCGGCTGAGCTCAAGACGCCGATCAATCTTGCGATCTCCTATGACGAGGAGATCGGCTGCGTCGGCGTCCGTCCGATGCTGCGCGAGGTCGCGCGCAAGCCGATCAAGCCGCTCGGCTGTTTTGTCGGCGAGCCGACCCAGATGCAGGTGATCATCGGCCACAAGGGCAAGCACGGCGTGCGCGCCACGTTCCGCGGACTGGCCCGGCATTCCTCGATCGCGCCCGACGGCGTCAACGCCATCGAATACGCGGCAGACCTGATCACCGAAATCCGCCGCCGTGCTGCGCTGCTGGCCGCGGACGCCGAGCGCGACAGCCTCTACGACGTCCCGCACTCGACCCTGCTCACCAGCATCGTCCGCGGCGGCGCCGCGCTGAACATCGTGCCCGACCAATGCGTGGTTGAATTCGAATGCCGCGGCATCGGCATCACCGAGTCCAGAGAGGTGACGGACGCGATCGTCGCCTGGGCGAAGGCCGAGATCGAGCCGGCAATGCGCAATCGGCATCCGGAATGCGGCATCGATTTCGAGGAGATCCTCGACTATCCCGCGCTCGACACCGCAGCCGACGCTGCCATCGTCACGCTCGCCAAGCAGCTTGCCGGCCGCAACGACCACGCCAAGGTCGCGTTCGGCACCGAGGCCAGCCTGTTCACCAGCATGGCGGACGTGCCGTCCGTCGTGGTCGGCCCCGGATCGATCGCACAGGCGCACACGCCCGATGAATTCGTCGAGATGTCGCAGCTCGAGGCTTGCGGCGACTTCGTCGCGCGACTGATCGCGCATTGCGCGAAATGATACCCCGATTACAGGGCGCGAAACGGGAGCCCGGGAGACCATGTCGACCGAGAAAGAACGACAGCAAGGCGGATGGACGGAAACCTTCCGCGTCGCCGTGCAGGCGCTGATCATCGCGCTGGTGATCCGCACCTTCCTGTTCCAGTCCTTCAACATCCCGTCGGAATCGATGGAATCGACATTGCTGGTCGGCGACTACCTTTTTCTCTCGAAGTACAGCTACGGATACACGCACTACTCCCTGCCTTTCTCGCCGCCTCTGTTCTCGGGCCGCATCTTCGGCTCCGAGCCCAAGCCGGGTGACGTCGTGGTGTTCCGGCTGCCGAGCGACGACTCCGTCGATTTCATCAAGCGCGTGATCGGCCTGCCCGGCGATCGCATTCAGATGATCGACGGGCAGCTGTACATCAACGGCACCGCGGTCAAGCGCGAGCGGGTCGACGACTATGTCGATCGCGACGAGAGGCCGCGTCCGGTCCGCGTCAAGCGCTGGCGCGAGACCCTGCCGAACGGGGTCAGCTACGACACGCTCGATCGCATCGAGCGTTCCGAATACGACAACACGCAGGTCTATGTGGTACCGCCGGGGCATTTCTTCGCGATGGGCGACAACCGCGACAACTCGGCCGACAGCCGCGTTCCCCCTGCCCGCGGCGGGGTCGGTTACGTGCCGTTCGAGAACCTGATCGGACAGGCCAAGCTGATCTTCTTCTCGATCGGCAACGACGCGCCGGCCTGGCAGGTGTGGCGCTGGCCGTCCTCGGTGCGCTGGAACCGGCTGTTCACAGGCATTCACTGATGTTCGGTGCATCCGGACCTAGGGCGGGTCAGCCGAAGGCGTAACCCTCCGCTCCTGCGCCGCGACACCGTCGGCGGATTACGCTTCGCTAATCCGCCCTACAAAGCATCACAACCCGTCCGGCGGCAGGCCCGGTCCCGTCGCTGCCGGGCGGAGCTTGTCGCGCTGGCGCTCGCGGTAGAAGGCATAGAGGCCGGAGGCGACGATGATCGCCGCACCCGCGAGCATCGCGCCGTCGGGCTTGTGGCCGAAGGCGAGATAGCCGGTCAGCATCGCCCATGGCAGCGCGGTGTAGCGGAACGGGGCCACCGCCGAGATGTCACCGGTTCGTAGCGACACGATGATGCATTGATAGCCGATCAGGATCAGCACCGCGGCGAATGCAAGCAGGCCGAGCGCATGGCCGGATGGCGGCTTCCAGCCGCCGAGCGGCACCAGCACGACGGCACCCGCCGTCGTCACCGTCACGGTCGTGAGCAGCGTGATGAACACCGTCGGCAAGTGCTTCGGAATGCGGCGGGTGGCGAGATCGCGCACTGCGCAGAAGCCGACCGAGGCCAGCGCCAACAGCGCGGCCTGGCTAAAACCCTCCGCGCCGGGCCGGACGATGACCAGCACGCCGATGAAGCCGGTGGCGATCGCAAGCCAGCGCCGCCAGCCGACCGGCTCGCCGAACACCAGTGCCGCGCCCAATGTGATGACGAGCGGCAGCGCCTGGAAGATCGCCGACGCATTGGCGAGCGGGATCTGCGCAATCGCCGAGAGATAGGTCAGCGTGCCGCCAATCTCGCCAAGGACGCGCAGTCCAACCGGCCAGATCAGCAGCGCGCCAAAACTGCGCAGCGCGTCGCGATACCAGGCGAGTGCCGCGACCAGCACCATCGCGACCAGGCCGCGGACCAGCAGGACCTCCCCGATGTTGAGTTCCGCCGACACCGCCTTGGTGATGGTGTCGTTGACCGTGAAGCTGGCCATGGCGGCCGCCATGAACAGGCTGCCGCGAAGATTCGAGGAAAGGGTCAAAGTGAAATTGTCCGATCAGGACCAGTGCGGGCGTTGACCGGACTGACTTGCCAAAGCGGCGCAGCGAACTCAAGTCACAGATGGCTACAATGCGGAAACATGCCGCAGTTCGCAGAAACGGCGCAATTCTACTCCCTCGCCCCGCTCTTGCGGGGTCGAGACGAGCGTAGCTCGCTCTTAGAGGGTTGGGGTGAGGGGTTGCTTCCGCAAACTGCGTGAAGGACGGACTCGCGGAGAGCCCCCCTCACCCGGATCGCATTTCGCTTCGCTGCATGCGTTCCGACCTCTCCCCGCAAGCGGGGCGAGGTGAAAAGAAAAGCGGCGCGAACCCTGGGGGATCGCGCCGCGTTTTCGGATCAGGTTGCGCCGGCCTTCTGCGCGTATTCCCATGAGGCCTTCGACAGCGGCACGGTGCGCGCGGCCGACTCGAGGGCCTTGGCGTTGGCGGCGGTGCCGTCGCGGACGCGGCCCGCAATGCCCTGCGTGATGCCGGCGAGGCGGAACAGATTGTAGGAGAAGTACCAGTTGAGGTCCGGCACGGCCATGCCGGTGACGTTGCAGTAGATCTGCGCAGCTTCGTCCTGGCTCGGAATGTTCAACGCCTTGAGGTCGGCGTTGGCAAGGCCCGGCATGGTCCACTGCATCAACAGATAGGTGAAGTCGGCCATGGGATCGCCGAGCGTCGACAATTCCCAGTCCAGCACCGCCTGCACCCGCGGCTCGGTGGCGTGGAAGATCATGTTGTCGAGGCGATAGTCGCCGTGCACAATCGAGACGCGCTTCTGCTCCGGCACCGTCTTCGGCAGCCACTCCGCGAGCTTCTCGAACTCGGGAATATGCTGCGTCTCGGACGCGCGGTACTGCTTGGTCCAGCGGTCGACCTGGCGCGCAAAATAATTGCCGGGCTTGCCGAAATCGCCGAGGCCGATCTTTTCGGGATCGAGGACGTGAAGCTTGGCCAGCGTCTCGATCTTGCTGGTGAAGATCTTGCGGCGCGCACCAGGCTCCTGGCTCGGCAGCGTCGGATCCCAGAACACCCGCCCCTCCTCCATCGACATGATGTAGAAGGCCGAGCCGACCACCGCGTCGTCGGTGCACAGCGCGTAGGCTTTCGCGACCGGGAAATTCTGCTTGCCGAGGGCCGCGATGACGCGGAACTCGCGATCCACCGCATGAGCCGACGGCAACAATTTACCGAACGGCCGGCGGCGCATCACGTAGTTGCGGCCGGGGGTCTCGAGCTTGTAGGTCGGGTTGGACTGGCCACCCTTGAATTGCAGGACCTTGAGCGGGCCCTGATAACCCTCGACGTGTTCCTGCATCCAGGCCGAGAGGTTCGCCTCGTTGATACGATGGCGCTCCTCGACTTCCCTTGTGCCGGAAAATTCTTCGTCTTTCCTGACGCCGTCCGCCACGATGACGCTCCCTCAACTCGATTTTTCAGGGAGCGCATCGGGGCGCTCCCGCGATCAGGCTGGCACGCCAGCCTGATTTCTCTTTTTCATTCTGAGCACGATGTCAGCGTGAACGCCATGCGTTCCGCGTCATGCTCAGTGCGACGTGTTTGCATACTTCCGAAGTTCAAGTCTGGCAATGGCGCGATTGTGCACCTCGTCCGGACCGTCCGCCAAGCGCAGCGTGCGGATGTGGGCATAGGCTTTGGCGAGCCCTGCCTCGTCGGAGACGCCGCCGCCGCCAAAGGCCTGGATCGCCTGGTCGATGATCTTGAGCGCCATGTTCGGAGCTGCAACCTTGATCATCGCGATCTCGGCCTGTGCGGTCTTGTTGCCGACCTTGTCCATCATGTCGGCTGCCTTGAGGCACAGCAGACGGTTCATCTCGATATCCGTGCGCGCCTCGCCGATGCGCTGCTCCCAGACCGAATGCTCGATGATCTTCTTGCCGAACGCGGTGCGCGAGGCGAGCCGCTTCACCATCTTCTCGAGCGCCTCCTCGGCCTGGCCGATGGTGCGCATGCAGTGATGGATGCGGCCCGGGCCGAGACGGCCCTGCGCGATCTCGAAGCCGCGGCCCTCGCCGAGCAGGATGTTCTCCTTCGGCACGCGGACGTTTTCGAGCAGCACCTGGGCGTGGCCGTGCGGCGCATCGTCGAAGCCGAACACCGGCAGCATCTTCTCGACCTTGATGCCGGGGGTGTCGAGCGGCACCAGGATCTGCGACTGCTGCTGATGCTTGGCGGCGTTGAAGTCGGTCTTGCCCATCAGGATCGCGACCTTGCAACGGGGATCGCCGACGCCGGACGACCACCATTTGCGGCCGTTGATGACGTAGTGATCGCCGTCCTTCTCGATGCGGGTCTCGATGTTGGTGGCGTCAGACGAAGCGACCGCCGGCTCGGTCATCAGGAAGGCGGAGCGGATCTCGCCGTCCATCAGCGGGCGCAGCCACTTGCGCTTCTGCTCCTTGGTGCCGTAGCGGATGAACACTTCCATGTTGCCGGTATCGGGGGCGGAGCAGTTGAACACTTCCGAAGCCCAAGAGATGTGGCCCATTTCTTCCGACAGCAGCGCGTATTCGAGGTTGGTCAATCCCGCGCCGTGGAATTCGTCGTCCTCGTGCGAGGACGGCGGCATGAACATGTTCCAGAGGCCTTCAGCCTTCGCCTTCTTCTTCAGGTCCTCGAGGATCGGGATCACCTTCCAGCGCGGGCCTTCGGCGTCCTGCTTGTCGTAGATCGGCACGGCGGGGCGAACATGCGTTTTCATGAAGGCCTGAACGCGCTCAAGCCATTCCTTCTGCCTGGCAGACATTGTGAAATCCATGGGACGCTCCTCGTTTCCTAGACTTGGGCCGCGTATTCGGGCCGTGAACTCGGGTCTTGAACTTTGTGTTGGCCTTGGGTCTTGGCCTGTTGGGCAACATTGTCGACCCCGCTTCCGCGGCTCGCAAGGGCGTTCGCGGAAACGGCGGCTGTGGCGTGCCAGAACGCCGCCCCGCGATCCGCGGATTGACATTTCCGGCTCTTCAAACGATAGTTTCATACAAATGTTTGAAAAACAACTCCCCGTCGTCTTCGTCATTCCGCGGCGCCCCGCGGAATAACGGAAAGGCTCTCAGCCATGGCCAGCGACCAGACCCGATCCGCCATTCTCGCCGCCGCCGAGCGGCTCTACGCCGACCGCGGCTTCGGCGACGTCACGCTGCGCGACATCGTCGCGGAGGCGAACGTCAACCTCGCGGCGGTGAACTATCATTTCGGCTCCAAGGACGAATTGATCGCGGAGCTGTTCGTCACCCGCAGCATCCAGACCAACCGCGAACGCCTCAATGAATTGAAGGCGGCGGAGGAAGCCGGCGGCGGCCGCGCCGCGATCGAGGACATCATGCGCGCCCTCGTCGGCCCCACGTTGCGCGGCTGCCTCGGACCGGACCGCGAGGGCTCGACCGCGGCGCGCTTCATGATCCGCGCTTCGATCGAATCCGTGCCGCCGATCCGCCGCATCAAGAATCGCGAGGTGGATCACTTGCGCAAGTTCGCCGCGGCGATGCGCCGTGCGATGCCGGGACGCGACGACACCGAGATGTATTGGGGCCTGCACTTCGCGCTGGCGATGGCGCACCACACCATCCGCGAGAAGGAGCGCCTGCTGCGGCTGTCGGAAGGAAAATGCGACCTCGACGACGTCCGCGCCATCATCGATCGCGTGGTCACCGTCTCCGTGATGGCGCTGACGATGAACGACGTGCCGAGCAAGCCGGCGATGCGGCCGGTCGTGGTGCACGGCCGGTTGACGCGGCAGGATCTGTAAGGCTTCGCGCCCTACACCATCGCGATGCAGTCGATCTCGATGTCGAACGGCCCGGTCCATTCCGGGATGCAGACGAAGATCCGCGCCGGGAGATCGTCCGCGAAATGTCTGCGGTAGATCGCGTTGAAGGTCGCGAAGTGCTTTGCCGAGGTGCAGAAGATATTGCACTTCATCACGTTCTCGAACGACGCGCCGGCCGCTTCAAGGCACTGCCTGAGCTGCTCCATCACGAGCTCGCTCTGCCGCTCGATCGAGGCCCCAGTGGCGATCTCGCCGGTCGCCGGATCGAACGGCGGCAGGCCGGAGACGAACACCATATTGCCCGCACGCGTTACCGCCGACGCCGGCGCCTTCCAGCGCTCCAGCCAGCTGGAGATCGGTTCGACGCGGACCACTTCGCGTTTCATGATTGGCACCTTCGATGAGGGATCGATGGCGCCAATCTAGCAGGCTCGTGTCAATGATGCTTCGATATCGGTCGAAGTGTTGTCACCGACCGGACAGCCCTCTCCCCGTCATCCTGAGGAGCGCGAAGCGCGTCTCGAAGGATGCACGGCCCGGCCGGTGGCCGATTCATCCTTCGAGGCTCGCTACGCTCGCACCTCAGGATGACGGGAAGAACGGGCCGCACGTGTCTCCGGCGCAGGCCTACAGAATCCCCTGCGCCTTCAGGCCTTCGATCTTGGCGTCGTCGTAGCCGATCGTCGCCAGCACGTCCTTGGTGTCGGCGCCGAGCAGCGGCGGGGCGCGGTAGTCGGTGATCGGCGTGCCCGAGAAGGTCAGCGCATTGCGGATCAGCGACAGGTTCGGCTCGAAGGGGTGATCGACCTTCACCCGCATGCCGCGCGACTGCACGTGCGGATCGCTGAACACCTGCTCGAAATTGTTGATCGGGCCCGACGGCACGCCCGCCTCCTCGAGCTTCTCCAGCCAGTAGGCGACCGGATGCTTCAGGAACAGGCCGGCGAAGATCGCCATGATCTCCTTGCCGTGCACGACGCGGTCGTTGTTCTTGACGAAGCGCTTGTCGTTGGCGAGCTCGGGTTCGCCGAGCACCGCGCAGGTGCGCTGGAACTGGCCGTCATTGCCGACCACCAGCATCAATTCGCCGTCGGTGCAGCGGAACACGCCGGCCGGCATGCCGCCATTGCCCCAGGTGCCGCGACGCGGCGGCATGTTGCCGTTGACGAGATAGATCTGCAGCCAGTGCGACAGCGAGGCGATCACCGTGTCGAACAGGCAGACGTCGACATGCTGCCCTTCGCCATTGTTGGCGTCGCGATGGTACAGCGCCGACAGGATTCCGATCGAGGTGTTCATGCCGGTCATGTAGTCGACGATCGAGGGGCCGACCTTCATCGGGCCCGCGCCGGGCTCGCCGTCGATATGGCCGGTGACGCTCATCAGGCCGCCCATCGCCTGCAGGATCGCGTCATAGCCGGCGCGCGTGGCGTAGGGGCCGGTCTGGCCGAAGCCGGTGACCGAGCAATAGATGATGCCGGGGTTGAGCTGCTTGATGGTGTCGTAATCGAGGCCGTAGCGCTTGAGGTCGCCGACCTTGTAGTTCTCCATCATCACGTCGACCGACTTGGCGAGCTCGCGGATGATCGCCTGCCCCTCCGGCTTCGCGATATTGACGGTGACGGACTTCTTGTTGCGGTTGGCGCAGAGGTAGAACGAATTGTTGTTGTTCGCCTTGCCTTCGGGATCACTGAGATAGGGCGGGCCAAAGGCGCGGGCATCGTCGCCGCCGCCGGGCCGCTCGATCTTGATCACCTCGGCGCCGAGATCCGCCAGCATCTGGGCCGACAGCGGGCCCGCGAGCACCCGCGTCAGATCGAGAATCTTGATGCCCGAAAGTGGCAGAGCCGACATGAACGTTCCTCCGATATTCCTAGAAAATCTTGATTATGTGACGCCGGACCGTGTGCCGGGCACGCCAAGGCTTGCCGATACACCATTTTGCTGCCGCGAGCACTGCATTGTCGGCATGAAGCCATCCCCGGACGGCCTATGTGCGATGCGCTGGCCGGAACCGGCCGCGAGGACCGGGCCGATTGCCGCCGCGCGAAATTGTGACGCTGGCCGACACCGATTTGCCGCAGCGTCCGCGGTAATTTTGCCGCCATCGGGAGGAGCACATGCGGACGATCACGACGGTCGGGCTGCTGCTGGCGCTGGTTGCGGCCGCAATGGCGCCGGTGGACGCGCGCGGCGGCCATAGCGGCGGCCGCGGCCACGGCATGCACGCGGGCGGCACCAGTCACGGCGGCGGATTTGCCGCCGACAAACGCCACGCCGACGACCTCTACGCCAAGGCGGCTTCCGACGAAGAGGACCGCTTGCTTAACAGCAAGTTGAAGAGCATCTGCCGCGGCTGCTAGGACGACGTCCAGCGAAGCCGCGCCAGGATGGCGCGGCCCATGATCCAGTCCTTGTCGCTTTCGGTGAGGAACGGAAGCTCTTCGGTGAATTGCGTCACGCGCTGCCGGTAGGTGGCCCTGGCGAATGAATTGGTGATGTCGGTTCCCCAGTGGCAGCGCTCCGGGCCGTAGGCGTCGAACAGACGACGGATATGCGGGATCACGTCGCGGAATGGATATGACTCAGTCGAAATCAGCGGGACCGACGACAGCTTCACCGATACATTCGGATATTTCGCGAGCGCGGCCGACTGGGCAATGGCTTCCGGCACCAAGTTGTTTTCCGATGAGCCAGGACGAGGCCGAAGTCCCGCGCCGACGCCCATGTGATCGATGATGAGCGTAAGTTGCGGATGCCGCTCGGCGATGCTGGCGAACAGCGACGTCCGCCCCTCGGTGAGAAACATCACAGGCAAGCCGGCCTTCTCCGCCGCTGGCCAGAACCAGTCCGCGGTTCCGTCGGTCAGCCACGTCGCTTCGCCGGGGCCGAAGTTCAACCTCACGCCCAGTACGCCGGGCTGGTCGCGCCAGGTCGCAAGCCGTGCCGCGCGGTCAGGCTGGTCGACGGCGACACGCGCCATGATGGCGAAACGGCCCGGGTACCGTTTGACGGCCTCTTGGGCATAGTCGATGCGCTCACCCTCGAGCGACACTGGCGGCACGATGACGACGCGATCGACGCCGGCGTCGTCCATCAGCGGAATGATCCGCTCGATGGTGAACGGCTCCGGAAGCTGCGGCTTGCCACCGGGCAGCCACGGTCTTTCCGGCGTATTCACCGGCCACAGGTGAACCTGCGAATCGACGATCACCCGCTTTTGCTGCGCGACCGTTGCCGCCACGTGCTGCATTGACAGCGCCACCCCGGTCGCGACGGTGCCGGTCAGAAAATGACGGCGCGAAGGCATGTAATGTCCTTCCTGTTCTATAGCTTTGGTCACGACGCAATGGTGTCCGACGCGGCGCCCCCCTGAACAGGGGTCACAGCAAATTGGCTCGCAATATTGAAGATCACATCAGGAAATTGCGGGCATTGAAATAGGGTTCAAAGAACCGCGCTGTCTCGGCTGGGCCTTGGCGCGGCTGCGATGCGCAGCGACTTAAGACGCGATCGCCTGCCGCGGCTGCGCGGTGGCGCCGATCAGCTTGCCGATCTCGGGCTTGCAGCCGCCGCAATTGGTGCCGGCCTTCAGGCAGCGGCCGATCGCCTCGACGCTGTCGGCGCCCTTCCTGATCTCGGCGGTGATCTGGTGTCGTCCGACGCTGAAGCAGGAGCAGACGATCGGGCCGACATCCTCGCCCGCGCCGAATGGCCGTCCGGCGAGCAGCGCCATCCGCGCGTTTGCCGACAATTGCTGTTCGGCAAACAGCCCGGTCAGCCACGCCCGTGACGGCAACGCATGGTCGGGCGCGATGAACACGCAGCCCTCGAGCCGGCCGTCGCGCACCGCCGCGTAGCGGAAGCGGCCCGCGGCCGGATCGCGATAGGCGATCCATTCGATCTCGACGCCGTCGAGGCCGAGCTGCGCCCGCGCCCAGTCGCGCCAGCTCTCCGGGCGAACGTCGAGCGCAAGCTCGAGCCGCGTGCAATCGCCGGCCTTGCCGTAGACCCAATAGCCGCTTGCCGGACGCCTGATCGCGTCGCGGCTCAGGATGAAGGCGTGCCATTTCGGCGTATAAGGATCGGCCTTGACCGGCGTGTGCTTGGACTCCGGCTGGCCGGACAGCGGATCGACCACCGGATTGACCAGCGCGTTGACGCGGCCCTCGCCGGCGAACTCCTCGTTCCAGTGCATCGGCACGAACACGCAGCCGCGGCGCTGGTCGGCGCTGACCACGACGCGCGCGATCATCTCGCCCCAGCTGCTGGTCAGCCGCACCAGGCCTTCGTTTTGCACGCCGGCCTGCCGCGCGTCCTCGGGGTGAAACTCGGCGTAGGGCTCGAAGATGTGCGACAGCAGCCGTCCGGTTTTCCCGGTCCGGGTCATGGTGTGCCATTGATCCCTGATACGGCCGGTGTTGAGCACCAGCGGATAGTCACGGCTGGTGGCGTTGCGCGCCGCGCGCGGCGCGACCGGCACGAAGCGTGCCTTGCGGTCGGGCGTGAAGAATGTCTGGCTCTCGAACATCCGCGGCGTGCCGGCCGGATGCTCCGATGTCACCGGCCACTGCACCGGAGCCAGCGCGTCATAGGCGCCGTCGTCGAGCCCGGCCAGCGCCGAGATGTCGAAATCGCGCTTGCCGTCATTCTCGAAGCCAGACAATTCGGCGTGCTCGCGGAACACCTCCGCCGCCGAGGCGTAATCGAAGCCGGAATATCCCATGCGCGCGGCGACGTCGCAGATGATGCGCCAGTCGGCGCGCGCTTGGCCCGGCGCTGACAGGAACGGCCGCTGCCGCGAGATCCGGCGCTCGGAATTGGTGACGGTGCCGTCCTTCTCGCCCCACGCCAGCGCCGGCAGCAGCACGTCGGCATGGCGCGTGGTGTCGGTGTCGCGCATGCAATCCGTCACCACGACGAGCTCGCAGGCCTCAAGCGCGGCGCGCGCGCGGTCGGCGTCGGGCAGGCTCACCACCGGATTGGTCGAGATGATCCACACCGCCTTGATGCGGCCGTCGGCGATCGCATCGAACATGTCGACCGCCTTCAGGCCGCCCTTCTCCGCGATGACAGGCGCGCGCCAGAACCGCCGCACCAGCTCGCGATGCGCGGGATTCTCCAGCTCCATATGCGCGGCGAGCTGGTTGGCGAGCCCGCCGACCTCGCGGCCGCCCATCGCGTTGGGCTGGCCGGTCAGCGAGAACGGCCCCATGCCGGGACGCCCGATCCGCCCGGTCAACAGATGGCAATTGATGATGGCGTTGACCTTGTCGACGCCGCTCGACGACTGGTTGATGCCTTGCGAATACAGCGTGACGACGCGCTCGGTCTTCGTGAACCAGTCGAAGAACAGCCCGACCGCGCCTTCGGTCAGGCCGCAGGTCGCAGCCGTCTGCGCCAGCGTCTGTCCGGCCACCTGCTTGAGCGCGTCGACGATCCCCGTCGTGCAATTGCCGACGAAGCCGCGATCGACCGCGTTGCTGCCGGCCAGGTACGCGAACAGCCCGTTGAACAGCACGGAATCGCTGCCCGAACGCAGCGGCAGATGCAGATCGGCGCCCTCGCAGGTCGCGGTGCGGCGCGGATCAACCACCACGATCTTGCACGCCGGGTTCTTCTCCTTTGCCGCCAGCATGCGCTGGTGCAGGATCGGATGGCACCAGGCGGCGTTGGAGCCAACCAGCACCAAGAGGTCCGCCTGCTCGAGGTCCTCGTAGCAGCCCGGCACCGTGTCGCTGCCGAAGGCGCGCTTGTGCCCCGCCACGCTGGAGGCCATGCAGAGCCGCGAATTGGTGTCGATATTGGCGGTGCCGACAAAGCCCTTGGCGAGCTTGTTGATGACGTAATAGTCCTCGGTCAGCAGCTGGCCGGAGACATAGAACGCGACCGCGTCGGGCCCATGTTCGCGAATAACTCGACTAAATCCGTCGGCGACGCGATCGATCGCGTCGCCCCACGTGGCGGGCGCGCCATCGATGACAGGCTCAAGCAGCCGCCCATCGAGATCGATGGTCTCGGCCAGCGCCGAACCCTTGCTGCAGAGCCGGCCGAAATTGGCCGGGTGCTGCTTGTCGCCCTCGACCCGGACGGCGCCCGCCGCGTCCCTCGACGCGATGACGCCACAGCCGACACCGCAATAAGGACACGTGGTCTTGACGGACATTGCCTGACCTGACCGTTCAGCTCACCGCGGCCGCCTGCCGCACCGACAGCCAGACAACGCCGTTCTCGACCTTGACCGGATGGGTATGCGTGCAGCCCTCGTCGGGCGCGACCGCCTGCCCGCTCACCAACTCGATGACGAAATTATGCAGCGGACAGGTCACGCGCTTGTTGTGCACGATGCCCTGCGACAGCGGTCCGCCCTTGTGCGGGCAGCGGTCGTCGAGCGCGAACACCTCGTCGCTCTCGGTCCGGAACACCGCGATGGTGCCGCTTGGGGTGCGCACCACGCGCGAGCCGAGCCGCGGAATGGCGTCGAGCGCGCCGATTTCGATCCAGCTGGTCATGCGAGCTCCAATTCGGCGAGAGGCGCGAACTCGTTGCGGTCGACGCCGCGGCTGGCGCGCTCGGCCCACGGATCGGTCTGCGCGAACTGCTGCGAATAGGCGAAGCGGGCGAACAGCGCCTTGCGGTTCGCGACGTCGTCGACCACCCGCTTCCTGATCTGCTCGAGGCCGACGCGGTCGCACCATTTGTACATACGCTCCAGATACCAGCCCTCCTCGCGATACAGCTGGGTCAGCGCCACAATCACCTCGAGCGTCTCGTCCTCGGTCTCGACCTTGGTCAGGAACTCGGTGCCCTTGATGTGCAGCCCGGCTGCGCCGGCGAAATGGATCTCATAGCCGGAATCGACGCAGACCACGCCGACGTCCTTGCAGGTAGCTTCCGCGCAGTTGCGCGGGCAGCCCGAGACGCCGAGCTTGACCTTGGCCGGCGTCCAGGAGCCCCACATGAACTTCTCGAGCTTGACGCCGAGACCGGTGGAGTCCTGGGTGCCGAAGCGGCACCATTCCGAGCCGACGCAGGTCTTCACCGTGCGCAGGCCCTTGGCGTAGGCGTGGCCCGATACCATGCCGGCGTCGTTGAGGTCGGCCCACACCGCCGGAAGGTCTTCCTTCTTGACGCCAAGCAGGTCGATGCGCTGGCCGCCGGTGACCTTCACCGTCGGGATGTTGAACTTCTCGGCGACGTCGGCGATGGCGCGCAACTCGCTCGGCGTGGTGACGCCGCCCCACATCCGCGGCACCACCGAATAGGTGCCGTCCTTCTGGATGTTGGCGTGGACGCGCTCGTTGATGAAGCGCGACTGCTGGTCGTCGCGATATTCGCCGGGCCAGGTCGCGAGCAGATAGTAATTGAGCGCCGGACGGCAGGAATGGCAGCCGTTGAGCGTCTTCCACTCCATGAAGCGCATGACTGCGGGAATGGTCTTCAGCTGCTGCTCGACGATGACGCGGCGGACGTCGTCGTGGCTGTGATCGGTGCATTTGCAAAGCGGCTTGACCTTCGGCGCCGCCGAATAATCGCCGCCGAGCGTGAACGCCAGCACCTGCTCGACGAGGCCGGTGCAGGATCCGCAGGATGACGAAGCCTTGGTATGAGCGCGGACGTCGTCGAGCGTGAACAGCTTCTTCTCGGAGATCGCCTTGACGATCGCGCCCTTGCAGACGCCGTTGCAGCCGCAGATCTCGGTCTCGTCGCTCATCGCGGCAACCGAGTTCTGGCCGCTGACGCCACCCTCGCCGAGATTGGCCGCGCCGAACACCAGGCGCTCGCGCATATGCGAGACGTCGGTGCCGTCGCGCAGATGCTGGAAGTACCAGGGGCCGTCGATGGTGTCGCCATAGAGCACGGCGCCGACGATCTTCTTGTCCTTCAGGATGATGCGCTTGTAGACGCCGCGATTGGCGTCCTGCAGCACGATCTCCTCCTTGTCCGGCCCGGGCGCGAAATCACCCGCGGAGAACAGATCGATGCCGGTGACTTTCAGCTTGGTCGAGGTGACCGAGCCGTCATAGATGGCAAAGCCCTTCATCGCCAGATGATTGGCGCAGACCTTGGCCTGGTCGAACAGCGGCGCGACGAGACCGTAGGTCTGGCGGCGGTGCTGCACGCATTCGCCGACCGCATAGATGCGGCCGTCATAGGTCTGCATGGTGTCGGAGACGACGATGCCGCGTTCGCAGTGGAGCCCGGCCTTCTTGGCGAGTTCGAAGTTCGGGCGGATGCCGACCGCCATCACCACGAGATCGGCCGCAAGCTCGGTGCCGTCGCCGAAGCGCACGCCGGTGACGCGGTCCTCGCCCAGGATCGCCTGGGTCTGCGCCGGCATCTTGAACACCATGCCGCGCTCTTCCAGCGACTTGCGCAAGAGACCGCCGGCCACCGGATCGAGCTGACGCTCCATCAAGGTGTCGAGCAGATGAACCACCGTGACGTTCATGCCGCGCTTCATCAGCCCGTTGGCGGCCTCGAGGCCGAGCAGGCCGCCGCCGATCACGACCGCGTTGCGGTAGTCGGTCGAGGCCTTGATCATGCGATCGACGTCATAGATGTCGCGGAAGCCGATCACGCCCGGCAGCTCCTTGCCGGGCAGCGGCAGCATGATCGGATTCGAGCCGGTCGCGATCAGCAGACGATCATAGGGAATGCGATCGCCGGCATCGGTGACGACTTCGCAGGTACGGCGATCGATCATGGTGATCGTCTCGCCCTTGCGCAGCGTGATGTTGTTGTCCTCGTACCAGTCGACGGTGTTGAGCATGATGTCGTCGACGGTCTTCTCGCCGGCGAGCACCGGCGACAGCAGGATGCGGTTGTAATTGCCGTAAGGCTCGGAGCCGAACACCGTGATGTCGTAGAGATCGGGGGCGCGCTCGAGCAGCGCCTCCACCGTGCGGATACCGGCCATCCCGTTGCCGATCACCACGAGCTTCTGCTTGGTCACTTTGTCGAGCATGGTCTGCCTTTCAATTCCGACGGCGCTATTCAGCGACGCGACGTGCGTCGTTGATGGGCACCGACAAAGGTTGGAGTTGTAGGAAGCCCAGCCGCGGGCGCAGACCGTCTTCGATGACGACCGATGTTCCGTTACTGATTGACATTCAAAACGCGTGCCAACTCGGCGCGAGCGAATCTGATTGTAAAATCAATGGGTTTTCTGCGACCTCGAATGTGCCCGATGACGCGCCGCGCGGCGGGCAGGCCGAATTTTTAGCCACGCAGATGATCTCTTGTGCAGCACAGCATCAGCGGCGGCGATGGCAATCGTGACGTCGCCATTGATCCGCCATCGCTCGCTCATGGCGCATCGCACAAGAAAGCATCAGCATGCGCGTTTGCGCGGCGGCGCTTGCTGCAAGCCACGCCAACTCCGATCGCGCGATGCGGTTCGCGATCTCGCGGCAACGCCTTGCGACTGCAAGGCAAAGCGGCGCAATCGATTCGATGGCACGCAAATTGCTGACCTGAACTCTTGACGGAGTACGTCTCAACGACGAGCGCACTCACCATTCACCCCCATTCGATTTATCTGCGCCCGAGACGACCGCACGTGTGCGGCTGTCTCCGCCGCATCACCGCGAGACGTTGCGATGAAGCTAGCCGAATTCAAGAAGGCAGGTCACTGGCCAACCCTGCTCGCCGCGTTCCTGTACTTCGACATCAGTTTCATGGCGTGGGTCGCGCTCGGCCCGCTGATCGTCTACATCGCGCGCGACATGAATCTGGCCGTGAACGAGAAGTTCACCCTGGTCGCCATTCCCGTGCTCGCCGGCGCGCTGCTCCGCGTGCCCATGGGCATTCTCGCCGACATCATCGGCGCCAAGCGCACCGGCATCATCGCCCAACTGGTCGTGATATCAGCGACCGCGTTGGTCTGGCATTTCGGCCTGACCAGCAAGCTTGCGATCGAGCTGTTCGGGCTCGCACTCGGTGTCGGCGGCGCCTCGTTCGCGGTCGCCCTGCCCCAGGCCAGCCGCTGGTATCCGCCGCAATATCAGGGCGTCGTGATGGGGATCGCCGGCGCCGGCAATATGGGCGTCGTGCTCGACACGCTGCTCGCGCCGAGCATCGCCGAACATTGGGGCTGGCAGGCCGTGTTCGGCTGCCTGTTGATTCCAATGCTGATGGTACTTGCCTATTACGCGGTTGCGGCCAAGGACGCGCCCGGCGAGCGCAAGAAGATTTCGCTGAAGGCCTATGGCGCGCTGCTGAAGGATTCCGACAGCCGCTGGTTCATGTTCTTCTACTTCATCACCTTCGGCGGCTTCGTCGGCCTCGCCAACGCGCTGCCGCTCTATTTCACCGTGCAATATCATGTCTCGGGCGTGGCGGCCGGCATGCTGGTCGCGCTCATCGTCGCGTTCGGCTCGGGCTTCCGCCCCGTCGGCGGCATGATCGCCGACCGCATCGGCGGCATTCGCTCGCTGTCGATCCTGTTCGGCGTTGTCGTCGCCGCTTATCTCGTGATCGCCTTCATGCCGGAGGGCCCGACTGCGCCGGTCGCGGGCGGCTGGGCGTTGACTGAGCTGCCGCGGATCGCCTGGGTCTCGGTGCTGCTGTTCTCGATCGGCGTGCTGGCGCTCGGCATGGGCAATGGCGCCGTGTTCCAGCTGATCCCGCTGCGCTTCCGCCACGAGATCGGCCTGATGACCGGGCTGGTCGGCTGCGCCGGCGGCATCGGCGGCTTCTTCCTCGCCCAAACGCTTGGCTTCGCCAAGGGCATGACCGGTGGCTTCGGCGCCGGCTTCCTGTTCTTCGGCGCGCTGGCGTTGCTTGGCTTCATCGGACTTGCCATGGTCAAGGTCCGCTGGCGCACCACCTGGGGCGCAGTGTCGGGAGCGCGCGTCTAAGGGCTCGCTCCGAAGAGGACGGGTTCGGACGTGGCGAACGGCGCGCAACACGACCTGGGCGTTCGCGTCGGTTTCGCCAGCGAGACCGGCAAGCGCACCGCCAATGAGGACTATGTCGCGGCGTGTCTGGGTCAGCCGGGCGCGCTGCATCGCGACGTCGTGGCCGCGGTCGCCGACGGCGTCGGCGGCCACAAGGGCGGACGCGAGGCCGCGGAGGTCGCGGTCCGCAGCTTCATCGACGCCTATTACTCGCTGCCGGAGACGCTCGGCGTCCGGCGCCGCGCCGCACGGGCGCTGGAAGCCGCCAACAGCTGGATCTACGGCCAGGGCCGCGTCGATGCCGCGCGCAGCGGCATGGCCTGCGCGTTCTCCTCGATCATCCTGTCGCGGCGGCAATGCCATGTGATCCATATCGGCGACACCCGCGCCTATCGCCTCAGCGACGGACGGCTGGAGCGGCTGACGCAGGATCATATCGCCGGCCGCGGCGACCTCGCCCACATGCTCAGCCGCGCCATCGGCTTCGAGGAGTTCGCCCGCTTCGACTACACCTCCGTCGGGCTTCGGCAGCATGATCGTCTCCTGATCTGCAGCGATGGGGTTCACGGCACGCTCGGCGATTCCTGGCTCCAGCAATTACTGGAGGAACGCACGCCGCCCGACGAATCGGCGCGCAGCATCGTCGATGCCGCGCTCGCGGCCGGCAGCAGCGACAACACGACCGCGCTGGTGCTCGACGTCGTCGACCTGCCGCCGGCGGACCGCGACGATCTCACCCATGCGATCGCGACCTTGCCGATCCTCGACTTGCCGCTGAGCGGCGACACGATCGACGATTTCGCGCTCCACGATGTGCTGTCGGACGGACGCTACAGCCGCCTGTTCAAGGCGACCGACAAGCGCGTCGGCCGCGACGTCGTGCTGAAGTTTCCGCATCCGCGGGTCGCCAGTGAAGGCTCCTACCGGCTCGCCTTCGTGCGCGAGGCCTGGGTCGCCGCGCGCGTGCGCAGCCTGTGGATCGGCGAGATCATCGAGGTGCCGGCGGAGCGGCAGACCAGGCTCTATTCGGCGATGCCGCTCTACGAGGGCGAGACGCTGGAGCAGCGACTCAAGCGCGCGCCGCGGCTGTCGCTCTCCGAGGGGATTGCGATCGCAACCAAGCTGGTGCGCGCGGTGACGGCGCTGCACCGCGCCGGCATCATCCATCGCGACATCAAGCCCGACAACGTGATCCTGCTGAAGGACGGCGGACTGCGCCTCGTCGACCTCGGCGTCGCGCGCGTGCCGCTGCTGGAGGATTTTCCCGCCGAGGATATTCCGGGCACCGCGAGCTACATGGCGCCCGAGCTGTTCGGCGGCAAGGCCGGCGACGAGGCCTCAGACCTGTTCGCGCTCGGCGTCACCGTCTACCGGATGTTCACCGCGAATTATCCGTTCGGCGAGATCGAGCCGTTCTCGCGGCCGCGGTTCGGCAAGCCGGCGCCGCTGTCGCGCTACCGCCCGGACCTGCCGGCCTGGCTCGATGCCGTGATCGGCAAGGCGCTCAGCATCGAGCCCGCGCAACGCTTCGGCGACGCCATCGAATTCGCGCACGAGCTGGAGAACGGCGCGACCTGGGCCGGGCCCGCCGTCACGACCCGCAAATCGCTGCACGACCGCGATCCCGTGACATTCTGGAAGGTGCTGTGCGCGATCCTCGCGCTGATCATCGTGGCGCTGCTGGCGCGGCATTGATCCGCGCCAGCACCCGGCGAATCAGGCAAGCAGCAACGCCGCCCGTGCGGTCGGGACCGCTCCATCCCCGAGCACCAGCGCGATGGCGTCGCGCTCCCATGCATCGTCGGCCGGCGCCAGCGGATCCTTCGCGGTCAGGCGATGTTCGAGTACGAAGCGCGACAGCAACAGCCGCCTCGCGTCGACCCCGGGCTGGCATCCTTCCCATGCAAGCGTGATCGCCGATGCGGCATGGTAGAGCGCGCTCGCGGCAAGGCGCGCGGTGTGCTCCGAGCCGGGATCGGCCGCGACCTGCCTGGCAAACGCGATCGCCCGGTCGAGCGCGGTCCGGAGCCGCTTGCGGAACGGCTCGGGCAGCGCTTCCGCCTCCTCAAGCCGAGCCTGCAGCGCCGAGGCAAGGGCCCGGTGCGCGCCGCTCTTGCCGACGGCGCGTGAGATGATATCGAGCGCGTTGATGTTGCTGGTGCCCTCCCAGAGCACCCCGACATGGGCGTCGCGCACCAGCCGCGGCTGCACCCATTCCTCGATGTAGCCATTGCCGCCGCGCACCTCCATCGCGCCGGTGGCGACCGGAATGTTGTCGCGGCAGGCGCGGTACTTAAGCAGTGGCGTCAGGATGCGCAGCAGGTCTCTCGCCTGCGCCGAGCCGGCATTGGCATCGTCCATCGCCCGCGCGGCCACCAGCATCATCGACAGCGCCTGCTCGGTCGGCACGATCAGCTTCATCAGCTGACGGCGCAGCAGCGGGAAATCCATCACACGCTGGCCGAACGCCACGCGCGACGAGGCGCTGACGACCGCCTCATTGACACAGCGCCGCATCATCGCGGCGGCCCGCACGCCGTGAGACAGGCGCGAGAGGTTGACCTGCTCCATCATCTGCTTGAGGCCCTGCGTGGGATCGCCGACCAGATAGGCCACCGCATTGTCGAGCCGGATCTCGCCCGACGCCATCGATTTGGTGCCGAGCTTGTCCTTGAGGCGAACGATCCGGTAGCTGTTGCGCTTTCCGTCCTTGAGGCGGCGCGGCAGCGCGAACAGCGCGAGCCCCCTGGTGCCCATGGGTGCCCCTTCGGGCCGCGCCAGCATCAGCGCAACGTCGGCATCGGCGTGAGAGCAGAACCATTTGTCGCCGGTCAGACGCCAGACGTCGCCATCCCGCCGCGCAACGGTCGCGACGGCGCCGACATCGGAGCCGCCGGCACGCTCGGTCATGAACTGCGTGCCCCTCCACAGGCTCGCCATGTCGTCCGACAGCATCTTCGGCAGCAGATAGGCTTTCAACTCGTCCGAGCCGAATTTGCGGATCAGGTGCGTCGACGTGTCGGTAACGCTGATCGGGCACATCAGCCCGAACTCGGACTGCACGAACAGATACTGGAACACATACTTGGCGATCGCCGGCAGCGGCTTGTCCATGCCAAGCACGCCGGCGCGATGGCTCATGGCGTGAAACTGGAAATCCCCGAAGGCGATCGCCTCCATCTCGCGGTAGGCCGGATGATAGTCGATCCAGTCCTCGTCACGGCCGTAGGCGTCCCTCGGATTGAGTACCGGCGCATGCTTGTCGGCGATCCGCGCCAGCCGGTCGAGCCTGCCCCCCGCCAGTTCGCCGAGACGCTTGAAGTGCGGCTCCAGCCGCTGGCGATCCTCGCGCGGCAGATAGAGCCCCAGAAGGCCACGGAGTCCGCGATCGAGGTCATAGAAGTTGAGGCCGGCGCAATCATGCGAGATGTGGCGGGCCGGATCGGCGACATCGTCGGAGCTGCGAAGGTCGCGCGCGCTCATCTGCATCGGGGCTCTCCTCGTTTGGGATGACGTCGCAGCGGCCTTGCCCGCGTGCGGGATGTCATTGCCCGGTGATCAAACTTGGCCTGCAACATCGGGAACGATCGCGGCGATGTCCATCGTCGGACACCCGCACGAGAATAATTTCAGATACATGGAAGAAATGCCGGCTGCTCGCGGATCTTACTGTGAGCCATGCCGCGCCGCGGACTCTTGACCTCCGTTGGTTTCGCTGCACATTCGATACAGAAGGCGACAACGGATGTTGCAGCGCACCAGGCCTGCGCTGTCCTCAAGGAAACGGGCGGAGAAGATGAAGGGCGTTCGCTCCGATACCCAGCCCCCGGCAAGGCGAGGCCGCAGGCGCATCGTCGCCGACCGCGTGCGCATGCAAGCGGACGATCCCGCGGCGATGGTGATCGAGGCCAACCGGCATGACGAACTGTTTCGCGCCGCCGACGGCAACCCCGATCCGTCGATCGTCAAGTCGGCGCACCGCGTGCTCCGCATCTTCGAGTATTTTGCCGAGATCGAACGGCCCGCGGCCATGACCGAGATCGCACGCCGGCTGAATTATCCGCCGTCGAGCACGTCGGCGCTGCTGAAGAGCCTCGTCGAGCTCGGCTATCTCGACCACGACCGGCAGGCGCGCAGCTATGTACCGACGGTCCGCGTCGCGCTGCTCGGCGGCTGGCTCAAGAGCCAGACATTGCCGGGAACGACCCTCGATGGCATCACGCGCGAGCTGCATGAGGCGACCCGGCTGACCACCTTCGTGGTGGCCCGCAACCAGCTCTACAGCCAGTACATCCGTGTGCTGCAAGGCACGACGCCGGTGCGCTATTATCTCGAGCCCGGTGCGCGGCGGCTGCTGACCCACTCGACTCCGGGCCGGGTGTTTCTCAGCCTGATGAACGACGAGGACGCGCGGCGGATCGTGCAGCGGATCAACGCCGAGGAAGCCCCGTCATCCGCCGTCCGCTTCGGCGATATCCAGCATGCGCTGGCGACCATTCGCCGCCAGGGATTCGCCTATACGCGCGACATGGGAACGCCCGGCCTGAGCGCGATTGCGATGCGGCTGACCGAGGCCGACCAGACGCCTCCGCTCGTCATCACCGTCGCCGGCCCGAGCTCGATCGTCTCGGCGGAAAGCAGGGCTATCATCGGCAAGATGCGCGAGCTGATCGAACGGCAGTCGCCCGGCCTGCTGCCGCAGATCGACATCGAGGCGCCGCCGATCGAGACCTGAGATCGGGCGACGCGTCAGGTAGACGTCACGATCCCGCGCGGCGGATCGTGATTCTGCTCTCGTCGGTCATGTCCTTGAGCTCCTTGTTCGGCTCGCGATAGAGGTGACGCACGATCTCGACGGTGCGGCCGTCGGTGGTCTTGCTGCATTTTTCGTCGACGAATACCCCGCCGACCTCCTGCTTGTCGGCGCCCGGCTTCGCCTCCGAGCAACTCCAGCCGTCCTCGCCGTAGCGCGACTTCGCCTGCAGGCCGAGCAGGAACGCCTTCTTGCGTAGATAGAGCCGCGCCTTCGGATCGGTCTCGATCGTCAGCGCCGCGATCCTGGCATCCTTGTCGATCATCACGATCAGGATCGCCGGATGACCGCCGACCATGGTGCCTTCCCGTGCGGTCTCGCGGTCATATTCGAAGCGGATGGCGCGCAGCTGGTCCGGCCCGGCCGGGCAAGCCTCCCACTGCGCCCATTCCGCCAATCGGTGCGTCTTGTCTCCGACGCAGGTCAGGTTGATGTATCCCGCGTCGGGAACCTTGCCGATGTCCATGCCGACATTGATGTCGCGCAGGTCTCCCGCAGTCGCCATCGCCGGCACGGCCGCGGTGATCGAGGCGGCGAAGACCAATCCACGGAGTGCCGATCGTTGCTTGCTCATGGCTTTGCCTTCTCGCTTGGGTCGGACGGCGCGGCGGCATGGCCGGCCTCCTTGTAGATATTGCAGACGCGCGAGCCGTCGCCGAAGAAGGCGATGCATTCGTCATAGTTCGGCTCGCCCTTGCCCTTGACGTGGGCGAGCACGTAATCGGCAACGGCCTCGATCTCGTTCGGACGCAGAAACACATTCGCCTCGGGCGGCATGCGGTCGGCGACATCCTGCCGGCTCATCTCGTAGCATTTCGTGGTGTCGTAGGAGCCGCGCACGAAGAACGGCATGCCGGTGCCCGGCCGTCCACACGTCACGGTCTCGATGATCTGATCGCGGGTCAGCTCGGTCTTGCGCAGCGACAGCGCGTCGCCGCCATAGCCGCCGCCGCCATTGCCGTGCCATTTGTGGCAGCCCATGCAATTGCCTCGCTTGAACACCGCCTTGCCCGCATCGGTCGGATCGCCCGCCGACTGCGCATGCGCCGCGCCAAATTCCATCACCAGCGCGCAGCCGAGCCACGCGCCAACCAGCCATGTTTGTTTCATTTGTTCCGTTTCTGTTGGCGAGATCGACGCGGGAGGCCCCTCACCGAGGCCTCCCGCGCTTGCGATGTCAGAGCGCGAACACGTAGAGCATCGAGCCCGGCTGCATCCGCTTCAGCTCGGGCGTGGCATCGATGAACCACTTGTCCCAGGCACCGCCGAGGCCGACCAGGACCGCGACATACTGCTTGCCGTCGACCGAGAACGTCATCGGAGGCGCGTTGAGGCCGCCGCCGGTGTTGAACTCCCACAGCTTCTGCAACGACTTCGCGTCATAGGCGATCACCTCGCCGGACGGCTGTCCGGAGAACACGAGGTCAGGCGTCGCCAGGATGCCGCCAAGGTTCGGGAATTGCGTCTCCGCCTTCCCCGCCACCTTGCCGGTGGTGACGTCGATCGCGGTCACGCTGCCGGTGATCTTGACGTTCTGGCTCGGTCCGCCGCCGGTGAAGAACTCGCGCGCCTTCACCTTGTCCGGCGTCATCTCCTCGACCTTGATGTGGTTGCAGCTCTCGATGACGGGAATGTACCACAGCTTCAGGTTCGGATTGTACGCGGTCGGCGGCCAGTTCTTGCCGCCCATGTTGCCGGGGCAGATGTCCGTTTCCTTGTTGGTGCGGCTCGGCGTGACCGACGCGTTGTACTTCTGCACGCCCTGCTTCGGATCATACTCCACCGGCTTGCCGGACTCGGGATCGAGACCCTTGGTCCAGGTCACCTTCTTCACGAACGGCAGACCCCAGATGAACTTGCCGGTGTTGCGATCGACCGCATAGGCGAAGCCGTTGCGGTCGGCCTCGAGCGCGAGCTTCAGCGTCGAGTTGTTCGGACCGGGAACGTCGACCAGCACGTTCTCCGCCACGCTGTCGTAGTCGTAGGGATCGTTCGGCGTGTGCTGGTAGTGCCACTTGATCTTGCCGGTATCGGCGTCGAGACCCAGTGACGAGTCGGTGTAGAGGTTGTCGCCAGGCCGGTATTCGTTATCCCAATCCGGTCCGGGATTGCCGACGCCCCAGACGATGGTGTTGGTCGACGGGTCGTAGCTGCCGGTGACCCAGGTCGATCCGCCGCCACTTGCCTTGGCGTTCTTGTCGTCCTTCCAGGTCTCGTGACCCGGCTCGTCCTTGCCCGGAATGGTGTGGGTGCGCCACACTTCCTTTTGGCTGTTCAGGTCGGTCGCGGCGATCCAGCCGCGAATGCCGTATTCCGCGCCGGCTACGCCTGATATCGCCCTGTCCTTCACGATCAGCGGTGCGCCGGTGATCACCTCGCCCTTGTCGGGATCGGCGACCTGACGCTGCCAGGCGACCTGCCCGGTCTCCTTGTTGGTCGCGATCAGGCGGCCGTCGAGCGTGTGCGAGATGACGAGGTTGTTCCACAGCGCGACGCCACGGTTGTCGACGCCGCAGCAGGCCACCGCGCCGGCCCAGTCGTGGTCGGTCTTGGGATCCATCTTCCAGACCAGCACGCCTTTGCCGCCATGCGCATCGATCTTGTAGACCGAGCCCCAGCCGTCGGTGACGTACATGAATCCGTTTTCGACGATCGGAGTTCCCTCCAGGCCGCCATGCGCCCAGATTCCGCCGCCCTCGACGCCGCCGAGATGCATGGTCCAGGCGACCTTCAGATTCTTGACGGTGTCGCGGTTGATATCCGTCAGCGACGAGAAGCGGGTCGCCGAATAGTTCTTGTGGTGGTGCAGCCAGTTGCCCGCTTCCTTGTCAGCATTGAGCAGGCGGTCCTGGTTGACATCGTCGGCGAGCGCGAACGAGCCCGCCAAGGTCGCTGCGGATGCTACTGCCGCCGCAAGCATATGCGATTTAACCCAATTCAACCTTGTCATCAGTTCATTTCCTCCGGGTCCAGCATTCTTCATTGATCGAACCGCCCGTCCCACACGAGCGGTTGCGCGAGAAGCCTTGAGTCCCGGCGAGCGATTGTTCGCACCCGCCGCCTTCTTTGGTCACGTACCCTGGGTCACTTCTGGACCTGCACCTCCGTCTCGATGGTTCCAGCTTTCTGAAAAACGATCGCGCATTTGAACGTCTCGCCGGGAGCGAGCGCCTGACGCAACTGCAGCAGCATGACATGATAGCCGTCGCGCTTCAGCTCGAGCGTCGCCTTGGCTGGGACTGGTATATTGGATATGGAGCGCATGGCGGGTGCGCCCTCACCGCGATCGACGATGTGACGCTCGGAAAAATTCGCGACCGGGCAGCGGACACGGAGCAGCGCATCGGCGCTGTCGGCCTCGTTCTTGATCGTCATCGTCAACGGAAGGTCTCCGCCTTCTTTGTCCGCCGCCGGTACGCGCGCATCCACAATAGCCAGGGATTCGTTCGCGACGGCGTTATGCATCACTCCGAACGTGCTGATCAGGCAGAATAATGGCAATGCGACCCATGATCTGCGCTTGACGATCCTGCACGCAACGGCACCATGCAACCCCCGCACGAACGACATCAAGTTTTCTCCCGGCATGATTTTTGCGGCATTGTTTCATGCTTCGTCGCGTGCGACCAGCGATTGAAGATCGGGAACCCAGCATGAATGCGATTTCGGCACGCATAGCCGTCATGCTAACTTTTTGCGCATGAGTGATCTCGATACACTTCCGTCGGAACAGCGCGACGCAATGCATGCTGCGCTGCGTGAGGTGATCGGCACGGCAGCGATCGATGCCACGACGCCGATTTCAGGCGGCGCCACGTCGGCGCGGTTGTTTCGGATCGATGCCGGCGGCAAGAATTATTTGCTACGAATCGAAGGTGCCCCGAGCCCGCTGCGCAATCCGTATCAATATGTTTCGCTGCGTATCGCGGCAGAGGACGGTATCGCGCCACGACTCTATTATGTCGACGAGACGTCGCGCGTCGCGGTGATGGATTTCATCCAGCGGCAGCCGCTCGGTCGCTATCCCGGCGGCCTGCCGGCGCTGGCAAAGGCGCTCGGCGAATTGCTGGCGCGCCTGCAGGCGACGCCGGCCTTTCCAGCCTTTGTGCGTTATCCCGATATCGTCGCCCGGCTTTGGGCCCACGTCTGCTGCACCGGCCTGTTCGCGCCCGGCGTGCTCGACCAGTACAACGAACATCTCGCGCGCATCCGCGCGTCCTATGTCTGGGATGAAGCTAGCTCGGTCTCGAGCCACAACGACCCGCTTCCCGCCAATATCCTGTTCGATGGCACCAGACTCTGGATGATCGACTGGGAATCCGCCTATCGCACCGATCCGCTGGTCGATCTCGCTATCGTCGGCGACAGCCTCGCGCGAACACCGGAACTGGAGAGCATCTTGCATCGCGCCTGGCTCGGCCGCCCGTCCGACGAGGCGCTACGCGCCCGGCTGCGGCTGGTCCGCGCCCTCACCCGGCTCTATTACGCCGGCGTCCTGTTCAGCGCTTCCGCGACGGCGCCGCGCGACCGACCCGACACCAGCCTTGCGGCACCGACGCTTGCCGAACTAGCGGAGGCTTCGAGCGTCGGCCGGCTCAAGGTCGGCACATCAGCCGCCAAGCACGCGCTCGGCAAGATGTTTCTCGCCTCGTTTCTGTCCGACGCCGCGACGCCCGGCTTCGATCTTTCGGTTTGACGATCAGCCCGGCGGATTGAACGTCCGCGCAAAGAACACCGGCGCCCTGGCTTTCTTCAATCGATAGAGCTGCGCCGGCCGGTTCGGCCCCTTGCGCATCTTCGCGACCGGTTCGATCAGGTCGGCCGCGAGCATGCGGGTCCGGAAGGCACTCTTCTCCAGCGGACGATCGAGCACGATCTCATAGGTCCGCTGCAATTCCGGCAGCGTGAATTCCGACGGCATCAGATAGGCAGGCAGTGAGGTGTATTCGACCTTGCTCCGCAAGCGCTGCACCGCCGCCTGCAGGATATCGGCGTGATCGAAGGCAAGCTTCGGCCGCACCTTCTCGCCCTCGACCGCGAACCACTGGGCATCCGCGGCCAGCGCGCCGGCCGCGGCATGCTCCGGCAGCAAGGCAAAGTAGGCATGCGTCGCAGACCAGCCGCGCGGATCCCTCGACGCGCTGCCCCAGCTACCGAGCTGCTCCAGATACGGACTGACGACGCCGGTCTTGTCCTTCAGCTTGCGCGCGGCACAGGCCTCGAGGTCGCGATCGCCTGCGATATCGACGAAACCGCCGGGCATCGCCCAAGAGCCTGGAAACGGCTCGGTTTCCGCTTTGGGGCGTTGAACCAGCAGAACCTGAAGCGCGTCTGACCTGATGGCGAAGATGACGACGTCGACCGTCGTCAGCGGCTTCGGAAAGTCGAGTTCCGGCTTCTCGGGCATGCTCTCCCCGCTTCTCTTGACGCGTTTTCTTCAGGCGAACCGGTGCCCACTTCGCTCGAAAACGCTCTGCTGGCGTGAACCTTTTCACGGCACGGCTTGACAATAGCATACTTAGTTGTACAGTCCAACTAACTTAGTTGCTCAGACACACTTATTCAGGAGTGCGCCATGTTCGGTCTCCGCTTCATCAAGGCCCAGCCGACCACCTATCTCATGAAATACCGCCGCGGCGCGGTGACCCAGCAGGGCGCCGGCCTGTCCGGCTTCTATTATGGGCCGGTCACCTCGCTGGTCGCGGTGCCGATCGGCAGCCGCGACGCCGCCTTCATCTTCCAACAGATCGCGCGGGACTTCCAGGCGATGACCATCCAGGGCCATGTCACCTACCGGATCAGCGAGCCGCAGAAGGCCGCCGCGATGCTCAACTTCACCCTCAAGCCCGACGGCAAGACCTACGAATCCGACGACCCGGAAAAGCTGCCGCAGCGGATTCTCGCGACCGTGGAGGTGCTGGCGCAGCAGGCGGTCAAGGAGCTTAATCTGAAGGAAGCACTGCAAGCCGCCGATCGCATCGCCGGACTGATCGAGGGCGGACTGCGCGCCCGCGCCGATATCGCTTCCCTCGGTCTCGAAATCCTCGGCGTCTCGATCCGCGGCGTGAAGCCGACGCCCGACACCGCCAAGGCGCTGGAGGCCGAGGCGCGCGAAGCAATCCTCAAGAGCGCGGACGAGGCGATCTTCGCACGACGCAACTTTGCCGTGGAGCAGGAACGCGCCATCCGCGAAAGCGAGCTCGACACCGAGATCGCCGTCGAGCAGAAGAAGCGCTCGATCCGGGAGACCCAGATGGACGCCGAGGCGAGCGTCGCGGCGAAGCAGGCCGAGCTGCGCGAGGCCGGCATGGTCGCCGACATCACGCTGGAGAGCAAGCGCAAGGATTTCGTCGGTCTGAACGCCGAGAACACCCGTACGCTCGCCGATGCCGAGGCCTATCGGGTCGGCGCGCTGATGAAGATCTTCGAGGGCGTCGACACCCGCGTGATCCAGGCGCTGGCCGCGGCCGGTATGCAGCCGGGCCAATTGATCGCGCAGGCTTTCAGCGGCATCGCCGAGAAGGCCGAGAAGATCGGCCAGCTCAACGTGTCGCCCGACCTGCTCAACACGCTGCTGGACAAGCCCGTCGTGGAGGCGTCCCGTGCCCGCCGACAATGACCGCAAGATCGTCCTCGTCACCCGCAAGACGCGGCTCGAGGAGCTGATCGCGAAATACCTGACGGCGGCGCAGGCGCGCTTCTATGTCGAGCATCTCGGCGCCGACTTCTCCGATTACCAGCGCGAGCACGATGTCTACCAGGCCGAGCGCCGCGTCACCGTGCAAGCGCTGGAGCAATGGGGCCGTTACCAGATCATCGACCGGAGCTTTCTGCCGAACTTCATCTTCGGCCCGTCCGACATCGTGGTGGCGCTCGGCCAGGACGGCGTCGTCGCCAACACGATGAAATATCTCGACGGCCATCCGCTGATCGGCCTCAATCCGGATGCCCGGCGCTATGACGGCATCCTGCTGCCGTTCGTGCCGCGCGACCTCTCTGCGCTGCTGCGCGAGGTCGCAGCCGGCAAGCGCGGCCACAAGGCGGTGACGATGGCCAAGGCCGCGCTGACCAACGGCCAGACCCTCTATGCCGTCAACGACCTCTTCATCGGCGCCCGCACGCATACATCGGCCATCTACGAAATCGCCCTCGCCGATCAGAAGGAGCGTCAGTCGTCGAGCGGCCTGATCGTTGCAACCGGCCTCGGCTCGACCGCCTGGTTCAAGAGCATCGTCACCGGCTCGCTCGCGATCGCGGGCGCCTTCGGCGGCGGCGCCGACCGCCCGCCCTATCTGCCGCAGGCCTGGGACACCGGCGCACTGCGCTTTGCGGTGCGCGAGCCGTTTCCAAGCCGCACCTCGCAGGTCACGCTGGTCTGCGGCAGCCTCGATCGCGCCGAGCGCCTCAGCGTCCGTTCGCTGATGCCGGAGAACGGCGTCATCTTCAGCGACGGCATCGAGGCCGACCGACTCGACTTCAACTCGGGGACGGAAGCTCAGATCACGGTCGCTGAGCGCGAAGGACGGCTGGTGATTTGACGCCGCCAAACGACTTCACATTCACTGCGGGATTGGGTGCAGCCGCGCCAGCTGATCGAGCGACAAGGTGGCCTCGCGATCGCTCAAGGGAAAACGGACAATGATGTCCTGACGAGCCACCTGCCCCCACAGCGCGTCCGACGACCATTTCTGCGGCTCGGGGCCGCGCGGACCGTCAATCCAGATGAAATAC
Source organism: Bradyrhizobium sp. CCBAU 53421 (assembly GCF_015291625.1). Taxonomy (NCBI): domain Bacteria; kingdom Pseudomonadati; phylum Pseudomonadota; class Alphaproteobacteria; order Hyphomicrobiales; family Nitrobacteraceae; genus Bradyrhizobium; species Bradyrhizobium sp. CCBAU 53421. Next base: position 4,315,992 of record NZ_CP030047.1, on the reverse strand, counting down.
CATTCCGTCATCGCCGCGACCAAGCTCCCTCTTGGGGAAGATTGGTCCTTCGCCAACCAATCCGCAACGGCGGATTTCGCGCCAGCCTGCGGTTCGGGACCTATTCGTAGGGCCGTCCGTCCTTGTGCAGGAAGCGGCCGTCGGAGCTCGGGCTTATCATGTCGATGTCGGAACAAGTGATGACATCGGCACGCGAGCGCGAGCCGACCTCGAGATAGATCACCGTCATCTGCGACCGGTTGATCATGTGGTGGCCGTTGCCGGAATTCTTCGGGAACGCCGCGCAATCGCCTGCGCGCAGCACTGTCTCGCCGCCGTCCTCGATCAGTACCACCTCGCCCGCGAGCACATAGACGAACTCATCCTCGTCGGAATGCCAATGGCGCTGGCTCGACCAGTTGCCCGGCGGCAGCCGCATCAGATTGACGCCGAAATCGGCGAGCCCGCCGGCGTCGCCGAGACGCTGCCGGATTCGTTCCGCGCATGGTGCGGCGAACTCGGCCGGATAGCCGCTCCCCTTGCGTTCCGGCACGTTTGTCAGATCGATCTTCGGCATGGCAGCGTCCCCGGGGCGATGGCGGCAAACGAATGCGTGACGTGAAGGGTCGATGTGCGGCTATCGCATCGACCGGCCGGAATTGTGACGCCTCAACCTGTCCGACGTCAGGCGCGCCTGACCAGATCCTTTGCCATCAGGATGTCGTCATAGTAGCGACCGCCGATCTTCAGGGCGTGCTGCTCCAGCCCGTATTCGACAAACCCCGCGCGCCGGTAGAGCCGGCAGGCAGGCTCGTTGCCTTTCACCACGACGAGCTGCACCAGCTCGACCGATTGCGCGGCGAGTTCGAGCGCGGCATCGACCAGGAGCCGGCCGACACCGGCGCGGCGCGCCGCCTGCCGCACATACATCCCGACCAGCGCGCCCTTGTGCTGCCGTTTCGGCCCGACTTCGCGAACGAAGCCGACAATGCCGGCGAGTTCGCTGCCCTGAAACGCGCCAAGTATCGCCGCGCCGCGCTCCAGCCTTTCCGCGAACCAGCCGACGGGATGAATGCTCTCCGTCTCATACGCGCTGCCGAACGCCTCGGGGCTCAAGCGCAGCGCCTCGAGACGGATGTCGCGATAGAGCGCAGCGTCGGCCGGCAAGAGGCGGCGAATCTCGATGGCGTGCGTGGTCATTCCGTGTCCTGTCTCCGTCGCGGCAACATGGCCGATCGATCGGCATGTCGATCGCAATATCTATCGCGTGGGCGGCCTGTTCCAAAAGGGGAATAGTGCGGGTAAGGGAATCCAACTTCATATCCACGGTACCGGCCGTCGCATAGAGGTGGACTCCGGATGACGCTTGCCTGACATTGGCGCACCGAGGAGAAATCGATGATTTTCTGGATCGCGAGTTTGGCTGGATTGGCAACCGCTTATCTTCTCGGTTCGATACCCGCCGGCTATCTGGCGGGGACACTTCTCAAAGGCATCGACATCCGGGAACACGGCTCCAGGTCCACCGGGGCCACAAACGTGTTGCGTACCCTCGGCAAGTGGCCCGCATTGGCGGTCCTGCTGGTGGATGTGCTGAAGGGCGCGGGAGCGATCGCGTTTGCCCGCTGGTTCTATCCCTGGCTCGGGACATTACCGTCGGTCACGCCACCGACTGCTATCGATCCGCAAACCTTGGAGCCTTGGGCGGTCTGCGTGGCCGGGCTTGCCGCGTTGCTGGGGCACAGCCGTTCGATCTGGTTGAATTTCACCGGTGGCAAATCCGCAGCGACCGGGCTCGGCGTGTTGCTGGCGCTGTCCTGGCCGGTCGGTTTGGGCGCCGCCGCGGTTTTTGGCGTTGTGCTGGCACTTTTTCGGATTGTGTCGCTTGGCTCGATGCTGGCCGCGCTCACTGCGATCACGCTGGTCTGCGTCATGGAGCAGCCCTTGCCCTACCGGCTGCTGGTCATCGCAGGTGGCCTTTACGTGATCGCGCGCCATCGCGCCAACATCCGGCGGCTGTTGGCCGGGACCGAGCCGCGCCTGGGATCAGGTGCAAGAGAACCGACAGCCGCCTCGCAAGGCTAATTTGCGCGCTCTGAGGCGACCGGCGTCGCAAGCGGCGGCCCGGCGCGGGTGATTCCGCGCCGCTGCTGCAACGGCGGAGTGCCCAGGTCTGTCACGCTTTCGAGATCGCCTCGATGACGTTTGACGAATGCGTCACGAAGCCGAAGCATTTCTTGACATTGAACAGGGTTGCTTCGACGCAGTAGCCCGGCGAGGTGGTTGCGCAGCAGTCTTCGACCAGAAGGCAGCCATAGCCCAGGAAATTAGCGTCCGTCAGCGAATGCAGCACACATTGATCGGTGTTGACGCCGGCAAACAGGATGGTCTTGGTTCCGAGGTTGCGCAGAATGCTGTCCAGCGGCGTGTCCCAGAAACCGCTGATCCGGTACTTGTCGACGTGGATGTCCTCGGGCTCCTGCTTCAACTCATCGACGACAGCCGCCGCCCAACTGTCCTTCTGCAGCACGCGCGCGCCGCTGCCCGGCAGCGGCTCGCCAAGGCCGATGCCGACGCCCTTCGGCTTGTAGAGATGGAGCTGGTTCGGCGCCATGTTCTTGAGATCGGGTCGATTGCCCCAGTTCAGCCAGATGACGTGCACGCCGGCCTTCCGCAACACCGGAAGTAGCTTCTGCAGGGGCTCGATCGGCGCCCGATCCGGCGTGTGATCGAGGCCGAGATGGTCGACCCATCCGCCCTTGGCGCAGAAGTCGTTCTGCATGTCGACGACGATGAAAGCGGTGCGATGCAGGTCGACCGTCACCGTTTGCGGCTGGGCATCGATCGTGACCGCCTTGGGCGGCGGCGGCGCCATCGCCATGTTGACGTTGTTGTCGTCGACCAGCCATTGGTAGCCGGGAGCAGACCCAAGAGGATTGGCGGTACTGGGCGCGGCGGATTCCGCCGCCTTCGCTAAAGTCGAACTCGTCATCGGATTTTCCTCCCTTGCCTATGTTTCCTTGGCTATGTTTTCTTGAAATCTGTTGCGATCAGCCGCCACGTTCGAACGGAATGGTCAGGGCCGAGGGCTGCCTGCTCTTGCCGACCAAGCCCGCGATGGCGATCAGCGCCAGCAGATATGGCAGCAACAGCAGCAGCGCGACCGGCACATCGAGCTGCAGCGCCGGCACCAGGAATTGCAGCGCGGTCGCGAAGCCGAACAAGAGGCACGCCGCCAGCGTGTACCAGGGATTCCAGCCGCCGAAGATCACGGCCGTGATCGCAAGATAGCCTGCGCCCTTGGTCATGTTCTCGGTGAACGTATTGCTGTCCGCAACCGACATGAACGCGCCGCCGAGCCCCGCCAGGATGCCGGCGTAGAGCACGCCGAGATAGCGGGTCTTCGCCACGCTGATGCCCGCCTTGTCCGCGGCGCGCGGATCCTCGCCGACCGCCCGCACCGCCAGCCCGAACGACGTGTACTTCAGGATCAACCAGGTCACGACGACCATCAGGATGCTGACATAGGCAAGGCCGGTCTGGTTCGCCAACGCCGGTCCAATTACCGGGATATGAGCGAGCCACGGCAGATTGAGCTGCGCGAAGCCGGGAATCGGATCGCGCGACAGCGGCCCGAAGATCTCGCGGTAGAGAAACGTCGTTGTACCCAGCGCCAGGATGTTGAACCCGATTCCGACCACCAGTTGGTTTGCACGCAATGTCACGCTCAACACGGCCTGCACCGCAGCAACCGTAGTCGCGACCAGGACGCCGGCCGCCACGCCAATCAGCGGCGAGCCGGTCGCCCACGATGCCAGCGCCGCCGTGAAAGCCGACATCAGCATCATGCCGTCGAGGCTGAGATTGAGCACGCCCGCGCGCTCGCTCAGCATCTCGCCGGTTGCGGCGAAGATGATCGGAACCGCGAGACGAAGTCCGGAACCGATGAACACGGCCATCTGTTCGTCAATCATCGGGTCACCTTTCGGTTGGTGAGGATTGCGGAGCCTGCAATGATAATGACGATCAGGCCCTGGCAGATCAGGACGACGGCGGACGGGACATGGGCCGAGATTTCCATGTTGATGGATCCCGATCGCAGGAATCCGAACAGCAGCGCACCGATCACCACGCCGACGGCCGAGCCGCGCGACAGCAGGCCGACCACCAGGCCGTCGAATCCGTATCCGGACGAGAAATCGCTGGTCAGATAGAATTGCTGGCCAAGGATCATGATCGCGCCGCCGAGACCGCCCAGCCCGCCGGAGACCGTCATGGCCAGGATCACGTAGAAGCTCGTCCGCATGCCCGCGCGGCGAGAGGCTGTCGCGTTCAGGCCGACCGCGCGCAGCCGCAGACCGAGCGCGCTGTGCTTGAGCACCAGCCACACCACGACGACCGCGATCGCCGCGATCAGCAGACCGATATGGAGCGGCGATCCATTGTCCGGGAATAGCAGCGGCAGCTTGGTCGTGTCGGGAATCTCGGCCGATTCCGGTAGCGACGACACATCGCTGATCGGCTTGCGCAGCAGGTGAAAGGACTCGACGGACCAGTACACCAGCGGCAGCGCGATGAAGCTGAGCAGCAATGTGCTGATCACCTCGTTGGTGCCGCGTGCCGCCTTGAGGAAGCCCGCGAGGCCGCCCCAGATAGCGCCGGCGATGGTCCCCACGGCGAGCGGCACGATGAACGCCAGTCCCAGCGGCAGGTCGCCGGCGCCATGCAGGGCCGCTGCCGTCGCGAACATGCCGCCCATCGCGATCTGCCCCTCGCCGCCCACATTGGTCAGGTTGGCACGGCTGGCGAAGATGAAGCCGAGACCGACCAGCGCGAGGCTGATGGCGCGGTTGATCGAGGCACCGATGTTGAAATCGCTTCCCGCCATGCCGTCCCAGAACGCTTCGATCGCCTCGACGACCGACGCACCGGTGGCGGCGATGATGAGCAGGCCGATCCCGAGCGCGATGATCGTCGACACCACTGGAACCAGGACCTGCAACGGCACGAGTTCGAGTCTCGCGCCCTGCGCGACCCGCGCAAGCTTCGGATTTTTCATGACCATGGCCAACCTAGACATGCGCGTGCCCCGACATCATCGCTCCGATCGCCTCGCGGCTGAACGCCCCGGCCGCGAGCTCGCCAACCAGCTTTCCGCGGTAGATCACCGCGATCCGATCCGACACCGCCATCAGCTCCTCGAGCTCGCTGGAGATCAGGAGAACCCCGAGGCCGTCATCGCGCGCGGCACGGATGCGATTGTAGACCGCCTCGATCGCACCGACGTCGAGCCCGCGGGTCGGCTGCGCGGCGAGCAGGAACACCAGCGGATCGAGCGAGAGCTCGCGTGCAAGCACCGCCTTCTGCTGATTGCCGCCGGACAGGCTCGCCATCGACACATCCGGGCTGCTCGCCCGCACGTCGAAGTCGCGCATCATCGCCTCAGCCGCCTTGCGGCGCGCCGACTTGTCGAGCAGGCCGAAGCGGCTGAATTTTCCGATCGCGCCGAGAAACAGGTTCTCGGCCACCGACAATTCCTTGATACAGGCCACCGCGTGGCGATCCTCGGGAACGATCCCGACACCCGCATCCGTGATCTCTTGCGGTGTGCAGCCGGCGACCTGCATCCCGCCGACCACGACCGCGCCGGCGCTTGGCGCGGCGAGACCGGCCAGGATCCATCCGAGCTCGGTCTGGCCGTTGCCCTCGACGCCGGCGATGCCGACGATCTCGCCGGTGCCGACCGTGAGGCTCAACCCGTCGAGCCTCGGCACGCCATGCGGGTCGCGATACACGAGGTCCGAGATCTCGAGCACCGCCTCGCCCGGCGACACCGGACCAGCCGCATCTGAAGGTTTCGCCGGCGTCTTGCCTTCGATGTCGACCGCGGCGGCGAGCACCGAGCCTGCCGACTGGACGTCGCGGCCGACCATCGAGCGCACCAGCGACCGGATGTCGGCGCCCTCCATCGCGACGGTCTCGATGATCCGGCCCTGCCGCAGCACCGTCGTGCGATCGGCCACACGGCTGATCTCGCCGAGCTTGTGCGTCACCAGGATCACGGACTTTCCGCGCAGCGCCACCTGGCGGCAGATCGCCAGCAGCGCGTCGATTTCGTCCGGCTGCAGCACAGCCGTTGGTTCGTCGAGCACGAGCAGCTGCGGATCGCCGAGCAGGCACTTGATGATCTCGACCCGCTGCCGCTCGCCGACCGAAAGCTCATCGATCCGCGCCTCGGGGTCGATCTCGAGTCCGTATTCCGCGGCGAGTTGCTCCATCCGCACGATGATGTCCTGCGGTTTCAGCACCGCGCTGGCCCGGCCGAGCATCAGGTTCTCGGCCACGGTCATGTTGGGCACCAGGCTGAAATGCTGATGCACCATCACGACGCCGCGCTGCAGCGCCTCCGCCGGGCCGCGCGGATCGAACGGCTCGCCGCCCAGCGTCATCGTGCCGGCATCCGGCCGGTGCACCCCGAACACCAGGTTGCACAGTGTCGATTTGCCGGCGCCGTTCTCGCCGAGCAGGCAGTGCACCTCGCCGCGCTCGATCAGCAGCGATATGTCGTCGAGCGCGGTAAAAGCCCCGAAGCGCTTGGTCAAGCCAGACAGTTCGAGAAGAGCCACGGTCAGCCCACCTTGACTTTGATCTTGTTCGACAGCAGGTCGTCCTTGAGCTCCTTGATCTTGGCCTGGATCTCGGGCGTCGCCCCGGCGCAGATCTCGATATCGGCCGAGCGCGGCCCCATGGCGAGGCCGAACTGCTTGTACTCGGGGTGCCAGGTTCCGGCGACGGCCTGATCGATGGCATATTCGACCATGAAGCCGATGCCGCTGACCGTGTAGGCGATGTAAAGCGGGTTGTTGTCGGAGCAGTAGTTGGTATAGCTCCCGATCATCCTGGTGCCCTTCTCGCGGGCCGCCTGCTCCATGCCGCGCACGCCGAGATTGAGGATGTTGTAGTGGACGTCGGCTCCCTGCGCGATCGCGGCAAGGGTCGCTTCCTTGGCCTTGGCGACGTCGTCGAAGTCGCCGGTGTAGGTCACGAAGCATTTGGTATCCGGCTTGACGTGCTTGGCTCCGTTCGCGAACTCCGTTCCGGTGTTGACGATGGCCGGGATTTCAAGCCCGCCGACATAGCTCACCGCGCCGTTCTTCGACATCATCGCGGCGACCGCGCCGGCAATGAAGCCGATCTGGGCCTGCAGCACGTCGTATTGCGCGACGTTTTCGGTCGGCTGTCCGGTCGGTCCGACGATGGAGAACTTCACCTTCGGGAATCGCTTGGCGACCTTGAGCACCGATGCCTGGGTCTGCCCCGCGGCGCCGATCACCATGTCGTTCTTGCTCGCAAGCGTGACGAGCGCCTGCTCCATGTCGGCGAACTTGACGTTCTCGATCGACGTGATGACGACCTTGTTGCCGTGGCGCTGTTCGGCCGCCTTCATGCCGTTGTAGGCCGACTCCATCCAGCCATGGTCGGCCCGCGATCCCGGAATCAGAATGCCGATGCGCAGCGGCTTCGCTGCATCGTCGGCGAAGGCGAGCCGGCCCGATGACCCGATGAAGGCTGCCGAGAGCAGACTTGTTTGCAGAAATGCACGACGGGTACCGTTCATGTGTTTCCTCCTGTTCGTTTCCGGTGTTGCCGCATTGTTTGTTGCGGCCATTTTTTGCATCGGCGGCGCGCCCGCGCCGTCGTTCTCACGATCGAAGCAATTTCAGCTCGCGGCCGCCGTCGCCAGCGCGCCGACGGCGTCGACGAAGCACTTCATCGGCGCCTGTACGACGCCGGCGCCGATGATCCCCATGCCCGGCTCCTTGTGCGCGGTCGCGGTGTTGATGACCGGCCGCCTGCTCTCGTCCACGACCTTGCGGATGTCGATGCCAACAGGCGCTCCGATGAAATCGAGCATCGGCAAGGTGAAGCCGGGATTGCGACCGATCGTGACGTGCGCCATCTCGCGCGAGTAACGCAGCGCATCCTGCGGCGTGCCGCCGACGAACTGCACCATCGCCGGAGCCGCCGCCATTGCGAACGCGCCCAGTCCGGCGGTCTCGGTGATCGCGCTGTCGCCGATATCGGGATTGGCATCGGCCTCGCTGAAGCCGGGCAGAAACAGGCCGACCGGGATGTCGGCCGGACCGACAAACCATTGTCCCTTCAGTCCGCTGACCCTGATCCCGACATTGACGCCATTGCGCGCCATCGCCGTGACGATGCTGCTGAACGGCACGCCGTGCGCGGCATCCATGGTCGCCTTGCATGCCGCCATCGACAGGCTCAGGAAGAACATGTCGTCCGCCCCGATCGTCCGCAGCGTCTCGTGAACCTGATCGCGCGAGATCGAGGATTTGAGCAGCGATTCCGTGACGGCGCGATACAGCAGCAGGGTCGCGGCCGTGTTGCGGTTGTGCACGTCGTCGCCCATGTGCAGCGACTGCGACATCAGCGGCTTCAACGGCAATCCACCGTCGATGCCAGCGACCGCGGCCTTCAGGCATGGCGCCAGCACGTTCTCGATGAGCTTGAGGCCCTCAATCACTTCAGGCGCGAAAGCGCCGAAGCGCAGCGTCTTGGCGCCGCCGGATTCCATCATCGGCGCATAGGCGCGATTTCCGGTGGTCTTGTTCTGCACCACGAACAGCGGCATCGAGGGCGAGATGATCCCGGTCATCGGCCCGACCGCGCCGAATTCGTGGCACGGCGCGAAGCGGATGCCGCCTGACGCGACGAGTTGCTCGGCCTCTTGCTGGGTCACCGCCCATTTCTCGTAGAGAATGGCGCCGACGACCGCCCCCTTCATCGGGCCGCACATCTCGTTCCAGGCGATCGGCGGACCGGCATGGAGCAGCGTCCGGCCCATGTCCGGCCAAACTTCTGATGCGTGCGACGCGACGTCGACCCACACCGGCTGCGCGGTCAGGATGCGCTCGAGCACTTCGGCATTGGCGCGATCGATCCGCGATCCGAGGCAGTCGGCATCGCCGGCGTCGCCAACCAGTTGCGCAAGGCTCCAGGCGACCTCGGGACTTCCGTCACCGACCGGCTGCCACTGCAGCCGCACCAGCGGCGCACCACTGCTCTCGACACCGCGATCAAGGTCGGAGGCGCCGAGGCTGATGACGGAAGTCTTGTTCTGGAGCGCGGAAGGAGCTGCGTTCATCATCGTTCTCCACCTTGCATCACGCGACGCCCGGTAGCGCTGTCATCCGCGGCCATGCGGCTCGCGATGGCTTGCGCGACGCGGGCTGCGCCAGTGCTGCTGCTGACGATCTCCGCGCCCGCATCGGCCAACGTGCCTTTCTGGATCTCGTACGGCTGCGGATCTGCATCCGTGCCGCAGACGAAGCAGATCACGGGAAGCTCCCGCCCCTGCGCTCGCGCCGCGGCCTTCGCCCGGCGGATCGCCGGAGCCAGGATCTCGGCCGGATTGGGGTGGCTGCCGTAGCCGAGCACGACGTCCAGAACGATGCAGGCAACGGCCGGATCGCCCGCTTCCTTCAGCAGCCGTTCGACCCGCACGCCATAGTCGATCATCGGATGCGGACGCCCGACCGTGAATTCGTCGCTGCCGAGATCGATCGCCGTGTGCCCGTGGCTCTCTTCCACGTCGGTGAGACGCTCTGCGCCGGCAAGCGGCGCGTTGGAGCGGGCGCGAATGCCCGCCGCCCGCCAGATGGTCTGGGCCTCCGAGCAGAACGTTCCGCCGGAATAGAGACCGCGCAAGTAGCGCTGCGACGGCGCCAGCGACGCACAAACCTTCGTTGCCAAATTTTCAATGGACTGCTCGTCGCTTCCGGGTTGGCGCGCACCCGCAAGCGCGACGGCCTGCCGCGCGGTCTCCTCGAGCGACGACGTGCGGTGAACATTGCCGGCCGATGCAGCCGGCTCGCCGCCGAGGAAGCAGATCACGACCGGCTTTCCGATCGCCCCGGCGCGCTCGATCACCCGCTTCTGCACATCCGGCGCAGGAGGCTTCGAGACGATGGCGACAACCTTGGTGTGCGCGTCGGCGGCCAGCAGCTCCAGGCCCTGCAACATCGTGATGCCGCCGACCTCGCTTGAAACGTCGTGGCTGCCGGTGCCGATCGCCTGCGAGATGCCCTGGCCATGACGATGTATCTGGCACATCACCTCTTGCAGGCCGGTGCCCGACGCACCCACGAGCCCGATCGCGCCCCGCCGAACGACGTTGGCAAATCCAAGCGGCACGCCGTTGATGATGGCCGTGCCGCAATCCGGTCCCATCACCAGCAGGCCCTTCTGCGCCGCAACGCGCTTGATGGCCACCTCCTGCTCGATCGGCACGTTGTCGCTGAACAGCAGCACGTTCAGGCCCCGGCGCAGCGCCTTCAAGGCTTCCGCGGCGGCGTAAGGGCCCGGCACCGAGATCAATGCGAGGTCGGCATGGTCGGCAATCGCGACGCCGCCTGAGATCGAGCGCGGCGGTGCTTCCGCCGCCGCTTCGGCCGATCCGCCCTTCGGTTCTTCGCCGGCGAGCAGGGAGTGGATCTCCTGCTCCGCGGCTTCGCGCTTCTCGGGCGCATCGTCCGCCACGACGATCATGATGTCACCCGGCTTGGCGTTCTCCAGCGCCGGACTCATCAGCCCGGCCTGTTGCAGGAACTCCTTGTTGCTGCGCGTCCCCATCAGCAGCGTGACCCGCTGCACGCCGGTCCGCGCGATCGTGACTTGGGAAATCCGCATCAACGATACGGAATCCTTGTACAGGTTCGCCCTAATGCTGGATTGAATGGCCATTGCCTTGTCGTTCCCTTGAATCCCGCAGGCTGCTTGTTTGTCTTGTGTTTGAGCTTGAGCCAGCGGCCAGCTCGATTGCCTGATCAGAATGAGGCGCCGAGGCGTCTCACCTGCTTCAACTCGGTGAGCGCGGGCGCGATTGCGGCCATCGAAATCGGACCACCGTCATGCTCGCCGCTCGAATCCAGATTGGCGCGGGCGGATCCCCCGCCGAGGCGCCAATCCCGGTAGCTAATGAACGACGTGTGTCCCGGTCTCGCCCCGCAGCGCCGCCATGGCGCAATCGAGGTGACTGATGATCGCGCGCTTGCCGCCGCCCTCGAGAAACCGGATCGCCGCATCGACCTTGGGTCCCATGCTTCCCGGCGGGAAATGTCCCTCACGGTGGTAGGCCTTGATCTCCTCGAGACTGACCTGATCCAGATCCTTCTTGTTCGGCTTGCCGAAATTCACCGCGACACGCGGGACCGCGGTCAGGATCAGCAACTCCTCGATACCAAGCACATTGGCGATATGAGCTGACGTCAGATCCTTGTCGATGACCGCCGGCACGCCGGTGCGCACGCCCTTCGCGTCACGGACCACGGGAACGCCGCCGCCACCGCCCGCAATGACGATCGTTCCTCGCTTGACCAAGGCGTCGACCAGCGAGATGTCGCAGACATGCTTGGGCTTCGGCGACGGCACCACATGACGCCATCCGCGCCCTGAATCCTCACGCATCGCCCAATTGAGCTCGGCGCTGATCTTCTTCGCCTCGTCCTCGGAGAAGAACGGCCCGACGAACTTGGTCGGATTCTTGAACGCGGGATCGTCCTTGTCCACCTCTACCTGGGTCAGCAGGCTTGCCACATGCCGCTGGTTGCCCTGTTCGCGCAAGGCATTCTCGATCGCCTGCATCAGGAGATAGCCGATGCCGCCCTGGCTGTGCGCGACGCAGATGTCCATGTCCATCGGCGGGATTCGGCTCATCGTCAGCATCTGGCGCATCATGATCTTGCCGACGACCGGGCCGTTGCCGTGGGTGATGACGAGTTCATTGTCAAGTTGCGCAAGCGGCAGCAGCGCTTCCGCGGTGATCTGCGCGACCGACTTCTGCTCCTGGGAGGTGCCCCTGATATCCTCGGGGTGAACCGCATTGCCACCGATCGCGACCACCAGGCGGCGCGGTACGTCATTGAGTGTACGCATTTCCTTACCTCCCGGCATTCTGGACGATGGCAACCGCAAGCTCGCACGCCTGCGCGTTCGACGGCGCAACGAGGATTCCAGCCCGCTCCAGTTTCCTGACCTGCGCGGAGCGCCCTTGCGGATCCTGCTCCGTGCCGACGACGGACGCGATCAACGCCGGCGCATCCTGCCCGCGATCGGCGACGATTTTCGTCAGATGCTCGGCGGGATCGGCATGCGCGCCATAACCGAGCACGAGATCGAGCAGGATCACCGAAAGATCGCGGTTCTTGAGTGCCGCGCGCAACGCGTCATCGCGCACGGACGGGTCGATCATCGGGTGCGGTCGGCCGCGGGTATATTCGTCGTCGCCGAGGTCGATCAGCCGATCGCGGCCGGCGTTCGGCTCGACGCCGAGCTTGACTACGCCAGGGATCGCGGCATTCGACGCCACCTTCCGGCCTGCGGCAGTAAGGATCACCTGCGCTTCGGCACACAGCGTTCCGCCGGCGAACAAACCCTCGATCCCGCCGCGGCTGCTGCGCGGAAGCCGTGATGCGACGGCATTCGCATCGAACCCTTCGCCGATCCTCTTGTCGTCCAGAGCCAGCTCCGCGGCGCCTTTCAGCGTCGGCGAGAAGCGGGCGTTCGGCGGCAGATCGACTTCCGAAGCACCGATGAAGCATACGGTGTACGATTTCCGGCTCCTGCCGATCCGCTCAAGCACGGATTTGGCGACATCGGGATGTGGCGGCTTCGAGATCAGCACCACGTGATCGGTTTCCGGATCGGAATCGAACGCATCGATCGCCATCAGCGTGGTGATACCGCCGATATCCTTCTTCAGATCGCGCCCGCCGACCCCGATGGCGTGGGAGATTCCCGCGCCGGCTTCCGAGATCAGGCACGAGACCTCCTGCGTTCCGGTGCCCGACGCGCCGATGATGCCGATCCTGCCGCGCTTGATCTTGTTGGCGAACGCCAGCGGCGCGCCGCCGATCACGGCCGTTCCGCAATCCGGTCCCATCATCAGCAGGCCGGCCGCCCGCGCCTGCTGCTTGAGTGACAATTCGTCCTCGAGGGACACGTTGTCGCTGAACATCAGGACATGCAGGCCACGATTGAGCGCCTTGCGGGCTTCGGCGGCGGCGAACTCGCCAGGAACGGAGATCAGCGCCAGATTGATGTCCGGCCTGACCTTCACGGCGGCGGCGATCGAGTGCGGCCGCCATGCCGCCTGCGCCTCGCCCTGGGTCTTCGGCTTGTCGAGTGACTTGATCGCATTGTCGAGGGCTTCGCGGGCGGCGGATTCGGACTCGGCCTTGACCGCGATGACGAGGTCATTGCCATTCACGGCAGTGCCCTCCTCGAGCAGCCCGGCATTGCGCATGATCGCGGCGTTCGACGGCGTCCCCATCATCAACGCCGCCTCGATCACGCCGGGCGAGCCGGCCACCTCGCGCGACAGCCGCATCAGCGCGACCGAGTCGAGATAGAATCCCTTGCGGACCTCGTTCAGGACAACGACGTTCATGACACACCCAAATCCTTGGCGATCGCGACGATCGCCTGCTGGAAGCACGCCAACGGCGCCTTGACCACGCCGGCACCGACCTGCCCGATGCCGGGCTCGCGATGCGCGATACCGGTGTTGATGACCGGCACCACGCCGGAATCGACGACCAGGCGGATGTCGATGCCGGTCGGCACGCCCGCGAAGTCCATCGCGGCGATGGTCCATTCCGGATTCTGCGCAACCGTGATCTCGCCCATCGAGCGGGTGAAGTTGCCGGCCTCGGACGGCGCGCCGGCGCCCACGAAGCCCGCGACGGCCGGCGCTGCCGCCATCGCAAATCCGCCGAGACCAATCGTCTCGACGATCGCGGAATCGCCCATGTCCGGATTGGCGTCCTTCTCGGAATAGCCGGCGAAATAAAGTCCTTCCGGCATTTCGACCGGCGCGGTGAACCATTGCTCGCCGAGCCCGCTGACGCGGATGCCGAAATCGGTGCCGTTGCGGCACATCGTGGTGACGATGGTCGAACCCCGAATGCCGTTGGCAGGATCGGTGATCGCCTTGCCCATCGCCATCGCGATGTTGAGGAAGAACTGATCGTTCTGCCCGATGAACGCGAGGCATTCGGCGAGAACGGCGTTGTCGGTCGAGCTTCGCGCCATCCAGGGCGCGATCTCGCGGAGGAAGACGCTCGAGCAGGCGAGATTGCGCTGATGCAGCTCGTCGCCCATCGACAGGCCCCGCGCGACGATCGATTTCAGGTCGATGCCGCCCGCGGCGCGGATCGCCTTGCCGAGCGTCGGCCCGAACACGTCGCGCAGCCAGGCGAGCCGCTTCAGCACGCTCGCGTCGTTGCCGCCGAAGCGCATCACCTTGCCGAGCCCCTCGTTGATCGCGCAATAAGCGCGATTGGAGAAGCGCGCATTCTCGACCACGAACAGCGGCATCGACATCGTCGTCATGCCGGTCATCGGGCCGACCGCGCCGAAATGGTGGTTCGGGTGAAATTCGATCTCGCCACTGGCCGCGAGCTTGGTCGCGGTCGGCAGATCCTTCGCCCATCCCTCGAACACGATGGCGCCCGCGACCGCACCTCGCATCGGGCCGCACATCCTGTCCCAGGAGATCGGCGGTCCGGCGTGGAGGATCATCCGTTCGCGCAGGCCCGGGATCAATTCTCGGGCGGGAACGATGTCGATCAGCCGCGGCTCCCCTTCGAGGATCCGGGTGAGCGCCTGCTGGTTTGCGTCTTCGATCAGTTTCATCGGTGCGCCCTCACACACCGAGCTTTGCGAGCAGGGCCGCCATCTGCGGATCGCCGCCGGCCGATGGCTTCCAGTCGACGTGAACGACGTCGATGCCGCAGTCGCGAAGGTCCTTCACGAACCCCTCAAGCCCGACATTCACGACTTCGACCTTGCGCGCCAGCAATTGCTGATACTGCGGCCTATCCTGATCCGTCATCGTCTCCGCCCTAACAAAGTTCGTTTTCGTTGTGTCGAGCTAATAAGAAAATACTTACTTCGTCAAGACCGGATTCTCGGGAAATGCGAATTTCCGCAACCCGCTCGAACAGCGGACCGGCCGAAGCGTAATCCCGCCCTAAAAAAAGTGCTCCGAACTTCGTTCGGAGCAGTCTGGGAGAACTCGAAATCCGATCCGCAACGGCGTCACCGCGCGCGAAGGGCGTGGCGCAGGACGACCAGACTGCCCGCGAATGCATCCAGTCCGGACGTATGCCCGATCGCCGCCAGGGCGGTGAGCGCGCGGCGAAATCCGGCCGCCTCGCCGCTCATCGTTGCATGGATGGCGGCATGCAGTGCCGCCGCGCCGTAACCCAGCGCCGCCGCGCGCAGATGGATTCGGCTGATGTCGTTGGTGCCATCGAGCAGCGCGCGGCAATGTTCCCACAATGCGTCGCGACACTCGATGCGTCCGAGCGCAGCCAGCGCAATCAGCACACCGCCGATCAGATCGTCGCCGGATGGCGTAAGCCCCGGCCCGAGACCGATCAGGCCGGCAAGCCCGGACCATCGATCCGCATCGTCATCGGTGCCTGCCAGGACTTGCTCGAGTGCAGCGAGGCCGGGCATGGCGGCGCGAACGAGTGCGGAGGCGTCGGCCGGAACCCGTCCGGCCCCGATCACCGCAAGGCCCTCCGACGTCAGGTCGCCGCCCCACACCTCGTCGACGGCATCAAGGCCACGACGGAGGCTGCTGATCGACCAGCGTGGTGCCGCGGGCGGCGCCCAGACCGACCGCGCGGCCAGATTCGCGAGCGGCGTCGCTCCGATCCACAGAATGGAGTCCGCAACCCGCACCGGATCGCCGACGGCCAGCCCCGGCCATCGGAAATCACCGACGACGTGCAGCGGACCCGACCCGATGCCGGTCCGTCCAACGCAGATCCAGATCCCGTCGATCACGGCGTAGAACGAACGTTCGAACACGGCGACCACCTGGCCCGCGGCGCGCTCGCGAAGCGCTTTGTCGGCAAGGAGACCCACTTCCACATCCGCGCAGACCGTAGCTGCCGGCTCGTGACGACGCTCGCCCGCCGCGCGCACGCGACCGGGCTGCCTTCGGTCAGCTTCGCGACTTCCGACCAACATCCGCCCTCGCCTCCCTCAACGTGCCTGGGCCGCGAGCCGTTGCGGCGCGCCGGCCTGGGCCTCGCCGCCGAGATACGCCGCCTCGAGCAACGGATCCTCGGCGATGATGTCGGCGGCGCCGCTCTTCAGGATCGCGCCGGTCTCCAGCAGATAGGCCCGGTCGGCCAGCGCGAGCGCATGGCCTGCCATCTGATCGACCACGATGATGGTCATGCCTTCGCTGCGCAGCCGCTCAAAGGACGCAAACAACTCATCGACCACCAGCGGCGCCAACCCGAGCGACGGCTCGTCCAGCATGTAGATCTTCGGCCCGGTTAGAAGGCCGCGCGCGACCGCGAGCATCTGCTGCTCGCCTCCCGACAACAGGCCGGCGCGCTGGTCGATGCGCTCCTTCAACCGCGGGAAGCGGACGAACATCGCCTCGATCTCGGCATCTAGGTCTATCCCCTTGCGCGCATAGGCGCCGAGCTGCAGGTTCTGCTTCACCGTCAGTTCCGGGAAAACCTGCCGCCCTTCCGGCACCAGCACGACGCCGGAGCGGGCACGAACATGGGCGGGCATCCTGTCGATGCGGGTCTCGGCGAGCCGCACTTCGCCCGTCGACCGCGGCGGTTCGAGACCGGCGATCGACCGCATCAGGGTGGTCTTGCCGGCGCCGTTGGCGCCGAGCACCGCGACCGCCTCGCCGGGCGCGACCACCAGATCGATCCCGTTCAACGCGCGCGACAGGCCATAGAACGAATCGAGCGTCTTGACCTCGAGCGCGGTGCCCTGCCGCGCCGGCCGCGGCTCGCGGCGCTTCTCACCGGGCGTGGCGTCGCCAAGATAGGCCTTGCGCACCAGCGGATCGTTGCGGATCGCCGCCGCATCGCCGATCGCGATGCGCTTGCCGCCGTCGAGCACGACGATGAGATCGCTCAGCGACATGATCATCGGCATGTCGTGCTCGACGATGATCACGGCGATCCCGAGATCGGCGATCCGGCGCAACAGCGCGGTCAGGCGCTGCTTGTCGCCCTTCGACAGGCCCGCCGCGGGCTCGTCGAGCAGCAGGATGCGCGGCCGCAACGCCAGCGCGCGCGCGATCTCGACCAGCCGCTTCTCGCCATGGGACAGCGAATCCGCAAGACGATCGACGTCGCCATCGACGCCGGCAAAGCGCAGCAGGAACCGGGCGAAACGTTCGGTCTCCGGGTTGCGCAGCGCGGAGACGACGCCGCCGAGACGGCCGACCCGTTCGGCCAGCAGGATGTTCTCCAGGATCGTGAGCGAGCCGAACAGCTGCGTGGTCTGGAACGTACGGGCGACGCCGACCCGCGCCAGCAGATGCGACGTCATGCCCGTGACGTCGCGATCGCCAAGCTTCACCGTCCCTGCCTGCGGCCGGTAGAAACCGCAGAGCAGATTGAGCGCGCTGGTCTTGCCTGCGCCGTTGGGACCGATGATGCTGGTGACGGCACCGGGCGCCGCCTTGAACGAGACACCCTGGACCGCGCGCACGCCGCCGAACGAGATCGAGAGATCGGTCACGTCGAGCCCCGCCGCATTGTGGGTCTCGAGGATCGCAGCATCGGTTTCCGCCGCAGCGATCGCGGGCTCGGCCACCGGCTTGCGCGCCGGCAGGAATCTTCCGACGAGCTGTTCCACGAGGCCAACGATGCCGGAGGGCGCGGCGCGCAGCACGACGAACAGCAGCACGCCGAAGGCCAGCAGGCGATACTCCGCAAGATCCGACAGCGCTTCCGGCAGCAGCACCACCAGCGCGGCGCCGATCACCGGGCCGAGCACCGAGCCGGCGCCGCCGACCATAACGGCGAACAGCAGCAGCACCGATTGCAGGAACGGAAACGAGCTCGGGCTGATATAGCCCTGCAGCGGCGCGAACAGCGCGCCGGCCAGCGCCATCGCGGCCGCCGAGATCACGAAGGCCACGGCGCGGACCTGCACCAGATCGATGCCGAGCGAGCGCGTCGCGACCTCGGTATCGCGGGCGGCACGCATGGCATAGCCCCAGCCGCTGCGCTTCAGCCGCTCGAACAGGATGAGGCCGGCGAATACCAGCACGACGCCGGCGATGGCAAGCGAACGCTCGGACAGCGAATAGCCGAACACGCTCGGCGGCGCGCTCAGCATCAGGCCGTTGCCGCCGCCGGTGAGATCGCGCCACTCGATCGTGACATGCTCGACGATGAAGCCGAACGCAATCGTCACCATCGCCAGATACGGCCCACGCACGCGCAGCGCCGGCATCGCCAGCAGCCCGCCGACGATGCTGACCAGCACGATGGCCCCCGCCGTCGCCGCGAGATAGGGCCAGCCGGCCTTTTCCATCAGCAGCACAGTGGTGTACGCACCGATCGCCATGAAGCCGATATGGCCGAGCGAGATCTGGCCCGCGAGGCCGAGCAGGACGTTGAGGCCGATGCAGGCGATCGCAGTCAGCGAGATCGTCGCGATCAGGAACACCGAATAGCTGTCCGCGACCGCGGCATAGAAGATGGCAATCGCGAACGCCGCGAGCGCGACGAGAAGGGAGGCGCGAGAGGTCATACCTTCTTAACTCCAGCTCGGCCGAGCAGCCCGTGCGGCATGACGACGAGGATGACGATGACGGAAGCGAACGTGATGATCTGGGTGTACACCGAGCCGAGATAGTTGGTCGCGAACACCTCGATCAGGCCAAGACACAATCCGGCCAGCATGACGCCCCAGGCGCTGGCGAGACCGCCGATGATGGCAGCGGCGAACGCCTTGATGCCGAACAGCGTACCCATCTCGGACGAGACGTTGAACAGCGGCGCGATCAACAGCGCGGCGACGCCCGCCAGCATGGCCGACACCGCGTAACTCGCGGCAATGGCGCCGCTGACATTGATGCCCATCAGCCGCGCGGCGTTGGGATTCTGCACCACCGCAAGCATCGCGACGCCATGCCGCGTGCGGCGGGTGATCAGATGCAGCGCCAGCGCAAGCAGGAGGCCGACCACGGGAATCAGGAGCTGCAGCGGGTAGACGCCTGCGCCCTCCACGATCTGGATCGGCTTGGCCGCGAGCATCGACGGGAAGCTGCGCGGCTCCTTGCCGAACACGAACAGCATCACATTGTCGACGATGATGCCGACCGCAACGGTCGCCATCAGCCAGTTGTCCGACCCGCGCTGCACGAACGGACGAACCGCGAAGCGTTCAATCAGGACGCCGTAAACCGCGCAGACCAATAACACCGCGGGAATGCCGATCGCGGCCGGCCAGCCCCACACGATGAGGAAGAAGTATCCGGCAACGGCTCCCAGGGTCATCGAGCTGCCCTGCGAGAAGTTGACCGTGCCGGACACGGCGTAAGTGACGTGAAAGCCCAGCGCGAGCAGACCGTACATGCTCCCCAGCGCCATTCCGGTTATTATCGCCGAAAGAAACGACATCGATGATCACCCCGATCTGCTTGCTGGACGACCGCTGCCGTCAGTTCTTGAACGGCAGGATGTGGTTGTCTTCGAAATGGGCCCAGATGTAGTCCTGCGCCGTCAGCGCATCGTGCTTGTCCTGGGCAAACGGCTTCTCATAGGTCTTGATCAGGCCTTCCAGCCGGTCGATTCCGTAGAAGCCGTCACGAATGGCGGTCGGATCGGTGCTGCCGGCCTTCTGGATCGCGCCGGCGATCACCAGGACGCTGTCATAGGCGTTGGCGAAGCCGACTGCGGGCGTCACGTCCGCCGGGCCCTTGATGTCCGGATACTTCGCCTGCAGTTCGGCGAGCACGCGCTTGCCGACCGGCGAGAGGTTGCCGAAGAAGCTGTAGGTCTGGACGAAGACGACGCTCTCGGCGCTCGGCCCGGCAAGCTCGGTGAAGCGGCCGCCGGCCGGTCCCCAATGCGAGACGATCGGCGGCGCCCAGCCCATCCGGTCGAGCGATTTCACGACCTGCGAGGATGGACCGACATTGCCGACCAGGAACAGCGAGTCGGCGCCGGCCTGCTTGAGCCGGGATAGTTGCGCGACCACGTCGACATCGTTCGCCTCGAACTTCTCGACACCCGCCGGTTCGATCCCGGCAGCCTTCAGCGCCGCGCGCAGGCCGTGCTCGTTGGATTCGCCCCAGGGATTGTTGACGAGGATGAGGCCCGGCTTCTTGGCGGCGAAGGTCTTGCCGGCGAATGCAACGATCGCCTTGTCGACCTCGTCGTCCATCGCCGAGACGCGGAACACATAATTGGACGCGGCGCCGTTCTGCGTGATGTTGGTTCCGGCGGCCCACGGCACCACGAACGGCATCTTGACGTTGTTGACGAACGGCACGATCGCAAGCTGCACCGGCGTATCGAGACCGCCGAGCAGCACCGCGACCTTCTCGCGCTGGATCAGTTCGCGCGCCGCGGTCAGCCCCTTGGCGGGATTGCTTTCATCGTCGCGGCGCACCAGTTCCAGCGGACGGCCGAGCACGCCCCCCTTCGCGTTGATCTCCTCGATCGCGATCGTGGCGCCGCGGGTCAACGCTTCGCCGGCGCGCGCCGATTGCCCGGACAGCGCGGTGACGAGGCCAATCTTGATCGGCTCGGCGGCCTGCGCCCGCTCCGCGAACGGCACGGAGCCGATGAGAATGGCCAGTGCGCCCTGCAAGACAACGCGGCGGCACAGCCCGGTGATGGGGGTACAAGCGTAGCTCATTTCTGCAATTCCTCCCTCTCCGACGGCTCCCGAGCCGCCTCTGGTCCGCTGCCGCTGTGTCCGCGGCCTTGACGGAAGTAAAAACTTTCTTCACAAATCGACGAATGTCAAGCGGCTGATCGCGTGCCGAGTGGAGATTGCAATGGAACGGCAGATTGCAGCGGAACCGGAGCGAGCCACCTCACGTGGCGTTCTCGGCGGTGCAACATCCACGCAAGCGCCGGATCCAGCGCGCGCACTGCTCTCTCACGACCGCTACCGCTACAGCGCGATCACGCGCCGTCCCGACTTCGCGTGGCCGGAGGGAAAGCGGCTCGCGGTCTATGTCGCGCTCAACCTCGAGCATTTCGCTTTTGGCGACGGACTTGGTGCCGAGCTCTGCCCGGGCGGCCCGCACCCGGACGTGCTCAATTACGCCTGGCGCGATTACGGCAACCGGGTCGGCGTGTGGCGGCTCATCGACCTGTTCGACGAACTGAAATTGCCGGTCTCCGTGCTCGCGAACAGCAGCATCTATCACTACTGCCCGGAAGTCATGGACGCATTTCGCGCGCGAGGCGACGAGGTCGTCGGCCATGGACGGACCAATTCCGAACGCCAGGGCGTGCTCTCACCTGCCGAGGAGCAGCGACTGATCGAGGAAGCCACCGACATCATCGGGCGCGCCGAGGGGCGGCGACCGCTTGGCTGGCTCGGTCCGTGGATCTCGCAATCCGCCGTGACGCCGGACCTGCTCGCCGAAGCGGGCTACCAATACCTGCTCGACTGGTGCATGGACGATCAGCCGGTGTGGTTCGCGACAAGGGATGGCGGGCGGATCCTGTCCGTCCCCTATCCACAGGAACTGAACGACATCCCCTCGATTGTCGGGCGCAAGGACAGCGGCGAACAGTTTGCGGCCATGATCGCCGACGCATTCGAGGAGATGCTGGCGCAATCCGCAAAACAGTCGCTGGTGATGGGGATCGCGCTGCATCCATACCTGGTCGGCCAGCCGCACCGGCTGCGGCCACTGCGGCGCGCCTTGCAGGCAATCGTCGCAAGGCGCGACGACATCTGGATCACCACCGCCGGCGAGATCGCGGCATTTTCCCGCACCCTGCTCGACGGCATCGTACCGACATAAGAAACCGGAGACCCGAATTGACAGCCATCGACACACTGTTTCAGAACGCGCGGCTGACCGACGGCCAGCTCGTCGAGATCGCCGTGCGCGGCGGCAAGATCGTGGCGATCACGCCGTCCCCGCAAAGCTACGGCGCAGTCGGCGAAACGCGCGATCTGGGCCGGCGCCTGGTACTCCCCGGCATGGTCGAAGGTCACATCCACCTCGACAAATGCTTCATCGGCGACGACTGGAAGCCGCACCGGCCCTGCACCGCCGGCTTCGACGTGCGCGAGCGTGTCAAATTCGAGAAGGAAGCCCTCGCCGGCGCCAAGCCGATCCCGGTTCGGGCCGCCGCCCTGATCGACCTCTGCGTCTCGCAGGGCACCACTCACATGCGCAGCCATGTCGATGTCGACGCCGAGGTCGGCCTGCGGCATTTCGAACCGATCGCCGCCGCGCGGGAGGCTCACCGGGAGAAGCTTTCGATCCAGATCGTCGCGTTTCCCCAAAGCGGCATCCTGACATCGCCCGGAACGGCCAAGTTGCTCGAGGAAGCCGTGCGCGCCGGTGCCGATCTGGTCGGCGGACTTGATCCCGCGGGCCATGATGGCGACGTCGCCGGGCATCTCGATGTCGTCTTCGGGATCGCCGAGCGGCATGGCGTCGGCATCGATATCCACCTGCATGACGGCGGCCTGCAAGGCATCTCGGAAATCGAGGAAATCGCACGAAGGACCAAGGCGTCGAGCCTCGGCGGCAAGGTCACGATCAGTCATGCCTACGCGCTCGGCGAGGTGGCTGTCGACGTCGTTCAACGGACCGCGCAGCAGCTTGCCGAGGCCGGCGTCGCCATTCTCACCAATGCCCCGGGCGCGCGGCTGTTTCCGCCCGTGTTGCTGCTTCGCGATGCCGGCGTCACCGTGTTCTCCGGCAACGACAACATCCGCGATTCCTGGTGGCCCTATGGCGACGGCGACCTGCTCGAACGCGCGATGATGGTCGGCTATCGCTCCGGCTTCAACACGGACGATCAACTGGCCGCGGCCTTTGCCATGGTGACGACCAACGCAGCGCGCGCGCTTGGCCTCAAGGATTACGGCCTCACGGTCGGCGGGACGGCGGATTTCGTCGTGCTGGATGCCCGGCATGTCCAGGAAGCCGTGGTCGCTCGTCCCAAGCCGCGCGACGTCTACAAGGCTGGCCGACTGGTCGCGCAGGGTAGCGTGATGGTGGCGGCCGGCGCCCGGAAGCAGTGAACATGGAGGAATCGCACTTGACGAATAGTCGTAATGCCGATCTCAATCCCAGCTGCTTGCGCCGGGAACCGGTCCGCTGCCCGATGTGGCCTGATGCGGACGTGCCTTGCGTGAATACCCGAGCCCAGGCAAGGTTGACGCCGTGACAGAGACAACAGCACAGACCAGCCCCACCCGCACGACCACGCGCGGAAAGCGGCCTCGCGACTCCGCGCTCACCAAGGAAGCGATCCTGCGTGCGGCGACCTTCGAGTTCTGCCACAACGGCCTGGGCGGCGCACGCGTCGAGGCGATTGCGCAGCGCGCCAAGGCCAACATGCGCCTGCTCTATGCCTATTTCGGCGACAAGAACGGGCTCTACATTGCCGTCCTCGAGGACGTCTACACCGAAATTCGCGCGGCCGAACAGCAGCTGAAACTCGATGATCTCGAACCGATCGCCGCAATGAGCGGGTTGATCGACTTCACGTTCACTTTCTTTGGGCAGCACCAGAACTACATCGCCCTGATCAACACCGAGAACCTGCAGCGCGGGCGCAATATGCGCAAGTCGCGCAAGATTGCCGATCTCACTTTGCCTCTGGTTGCCAGCATCGAAAGCATTCTGCGGCGCGGCGTGGCTGCCGGCCTGTTTCGCGGTGATGTCGATCCGATCCAGCTCTATGTCTCAATCACTGCGATGAGCTATTTCCACGTTTCCAACCGGTACACATTGTCGGCGATGTTCGACAAGGACCTCGGTGCGTCGGACTGGCTTGAGCGGCGCCGCGAGCATGCGCAGGACATGATCCTGACCTGGCTGACCGCCACCGTCGGGGAACGCAAGGACAAGTCTGTGAAGGCAACGGCGCGGCTCGGCAAGCAGTCCCGCTAGCGGGCGATCCGCACGACGCAGGTTCGTGCGGATCATGTGCCGGGAATATCCTCAGCGGGTCGCAACGACGCCGTCGCTGCGCGGATCGCTGGCCCCTTCCATCAGGCCGTCGGGGTGCCAGACGATCGCACCGGCGTGTCCCATGAACTCCTCGAACGGGCCGGTCACCTGGATGTCGTGGCCGAGCGCGCGGAGCCGTTCGATGACCGCGGGATCGAAGCGGGATTCGATCTTCAGGTTGTTGTTCTCCTCGCCCCAGGTGCGGCCGAGCAGCCAGCGCGGCGCCGTGATCGCGGACTGCAGCTCCTGGCCGTGCAAGGCGTAACGGCTGAAGATGGCGGCCTGGGTCTGCGGCTGGCCCTCTCCGCCCATCGTGCCGAACGATATCAGCCGCCCATCGCCGAGCTCGGCCATCGCCGGCTGGATGGTGTGGAACGGCAGCCGTCCCGGATCCAGCCGATTGGTATCGGTCTCGCCGAGGCTGAAGCTGGTGCCGCGGTTCTGCCAGGTGACGCCGCTCTCCGGGAGGATGACGCCCGAGCCGAATTCCCAGTAGACGCTTTGAATGAAGCTGACGCTGAGTCCATTGCGATCGGTCGCGGCGAGCCACACCGTATCGCCCTGCTTGGACGGATCGGGCCACGGCGCAGCGCGTCGGTCGGATACCGTTTCGTGAAGCGCGGCCAGCGACTCCTCGGACAGGAATTCAGCGGCCGCGCGCTTCATGTAGTCGGGATCGGTCACATATCCGTTGCGAACGCGGAACGCAGCCTTCGTGCATTCGACAAGCCTGTGCAGATGATCGACGCCATCGGCTTCACCAGCCATGCGCCGGGCATAAAGTGCCAGGATCAGGAGCGAGGCCAGCCCCTGCGTCGGCGGCGGCATGTTGAAGACCTTGTGTCCGGACACCGCGACCGAGAGCGGCGTCACCAGCGAAGCCTGATGCCGCTCCAGATCAGCGAGCCGCAGTGGGCTCCCGACCCGCTCGAGATCGGCCGCCATCGAGCGCGCCAGTTCGCCGCGATAGAAATCGGACAGCCCGGCCTTGGCCAGACGCCGCAGCGTCGCGGCGACGCGTGGCTGCCGCAGCCGCGCACCGATCGGGAGCGGAGCGCCTTGCGGCAGATAGACCTCGGCATAGCCGGGCACGTTTTCGAGCTCATGCCGCTTGTTGCGGATGTTCTCATGCAGCGTGCTGGTGACCGGCACGCCCTCCTCGGCATGCCGGATTGCCGGCTCGAGCAACCGCGCCATCGGCAGCCGACCATCATGACGATCGCGGCTGAGTTCAAAGGCTTTCTGCCAGCCGTCGACGGTGCCGGCGACGGTAAGCGCGGCGAGCGGGCCGCGGCCGGGAATGCTGCTGCAGCCACGCTCGCGATACCAGTTGCGATCCGCCGCCATCGCGGCGCGCCCGCAAGCCTGAATCCCGACCGGCGTCGAACCGGCGCGGCCGACGAGCCAGAAGCTGTCGCCGCCGAGACCGTTCATGTGCGGATAGGCCACGGCAATCGTCGCGGCCGCGGCGATCATCGCCTCGATGGCATTGCCACCTTCCGACAAGACTGCGAGTCCCGCCTGCGCCGCCAGGTGGTGCGGCGCGGTCACCATGCCGCCATAGCTTCGTTTTGTCTGCAACATCGGCCTCTCTCCCAAGCACGCTATGTAATAATATTTTTACTTACCGTGTCAAGGAGCCAGAGACCGCTCTTTGGCATATGGGTGCCGGGCCGTCGATACCGTCATCAGGCGGGCCAGCGACGTTCGGCACCCTGACCATTTGCATGAAGCTCAGGCAGCCGCCACCTCGTGACCCGCCATGACTTCCAGCGCCCGCAGGATAGCGGAATGGTCCCAGGCCTTGCCGCCGAGGGCGGTGCAGGCGTTGAACAGCTGCTGGGCTGCCGCTGTGCCCGGCAGCGACAAGCCGAGCGCCCGCGCGCCTTCCAGCGCGAGGTTGAGATCCTTCTGATGCAGCTCGATGCGAAAGCCCGGATCGAAATTGCGCTTCAGCATGCGCTCGCCGTGGACCTCAAGGATTCGGGACGACGCAAAGCCACCCATCAACGCCTGGCGCACCAGCGCGGGATCGGCGCCCGCCTTGGATGCGAACAGCAGGGCCTCGCTCACGGCCTCGATGGTCAGCGCCACGATGATCTGGTTCGCGACCTTGGTGGTCTGGCCGTCGCCATTGCCGCCGACATGCGTGACATTCTTCCCCATCGTCTCGAACAGCGGCTTCATCGCGTTGAACGCCCGCTCCCGCCCGCCGACCATGATGGTCAGGCTTGCCGCCTTTGCACCGACCTCGCCGCCGGAAACCGGCGCGTCGAGATAGTCAGCGCCGAGCGCACCGATCTTCCGTGCAAACTCCTTCGTCGCCAGCGGCGAGATCGAGCTCATATCGACGACGATCATGCCCTTGGAGACCCCCTCCGCGACGCCGCCTTGACCGAACAGCACGGCTTCCACATGCGGCGTATCCGGAACCATGATGATCACGGCGTCCGCTTCCTGCGTCACCTGCCTTGCGGACTCGCAAGCGACGCCGCCGGCCGCAATCAGGTCCGGCGGAATCGGCGCGACGTCGTGCAGGAACAGGCGATAGCCGGCAGCCAGGAGGTGGCTCGCCATCGGACGTCCCATGGTGCCGAGCCCGATGAATCCTATGTCTTTCATGTTGTCGTCGCTCCTGTCAGCCTGATTAAGTCTCGAAAGTCTGTGCGGCGTGCCAGGCGAGGCTCTCGAGCGTGGTCGTCCGCGGCTTGTATTCGCATCCGATCCAGCCGCGATATCCGATGCTGTCGAGATGCTTGAACAAATAGGGATAGTTGATCTCGCCGGTCCCGGGCTCGTTACGGCCGGGATTGTCGGCGAGCTGGACATGCGCGATCCGGCCGAGGTGCTTCTGCAGGGTTCGCGCCAGATCACCTTCCATGATCTGCATGTGATAGATGTCGTACTGGATGAACAGGTTGGGTGAGCCCACGTCGGAAATGAGCTGTACTGCCTGCTCCGTTCCGTTCAGGAAGAAACCGGGAATATCGAGCGTGTTGATCGGCTCGATCAGGAGCTTGATGCCATGCTGGCCGAGCGCAGCGGCGGCGAAGCGCAGATTGGACACCAGGGTCTCACGCAGGTCTGCCGTATCAGCACCGGCGGGAGCGATGCCGACCAGGCAGTTCAGCTGCCGGCAATCCAGCGCCTTGGCGTAGTCGATCGCGCGTACCACGCCGTCGCGAAATTCGTCGACCCGATTGCGCAGGATCGCAATGCCCCGCTCGCCGGCGGCCCAATTGCCGGCGGGAAGGTTATGCAGCACCTGGGTCAGCCCACAGCGCGTCAGCTCCTCCCGCAACTCGCTCTTTTCGAAATCATAGGGAAACAGATACTCGACTGCATTGAAGCCGGCGGCCTTGGCGGCGGCGAACCGATCGAGGAACGGCACCTCGTTGAAGAGCATGGTGAGGTTGGCGGCAAATTGAGGCACGGTGGTATCTCCGCTTCGGCAGCGCTGGATGATGTCGTCAGGCCGGCAACAGCGTGCCGGATCGTTGCGCGCTCGGCACGTCATCGAGCGGAAGGTCGAGCACCTCTTCGAACTCGACGATGTTGTCGATCTCCGTTCCCATCGCGATATTGGTGACGCGCTCGAGAATGAACTCCACCACCACGGGGACGCGGTGCTTGGCCATCAGCTCGCGCGCGGTCGCGAACGCGGCCTGCGCCTCGTTCGGATCCGTCACACGGATCGCCTTGCAGCCGAGCCCTTCCGCGACCGTCACATGGTCGACGCCGTAGACGCCGATCTCGGGGGCATTGATGTTCTCGAACGAGAGCTGGACGTGATAGTCCATGTCGAAGCCGCGCTGCGCCTGCCGGATCAGCCCGAGGTAGGAATTGTTCACGACGACGTGGATGTAGGGCAGATTGAACTGCGCCCCGACCGCAAGCTCCTCGATCAGGAACTGGAAGTCGTAGTCCCCCGACAGCGCGACGACGTCGCGATCGGGATCGGCGGCGCGCACCCCAAGCGCGGCCGGCAATGTCCAGCCGAGCGGACCGGCCTGCCCGGCGTTGATCCAGTTGCGTGGATTGTAGACGTTGAGGAACTGGGCGCCCGCGATCTGCGACAGCCCGATCACGGTCACGTAGCAGGTGTCGCGGCCGAACGCCTTGTTCATCTCCTCGTAGACGCGCTGCGGCTTGATCGGGATGTTGTCGAAGTGGCTCTTGCGCAGCATCGAGCGCTTGCGGTCGCGGCAGGCGGCGGGCCAAGCCTGCCGGTCGCGCAGCTTGCCGGACTTCCGCCACTCGCGGGCGACGGTCACGAACAGCTCCAGCGCGGCCTTGGCGTCCGACACGATGCCGAGGTCCGGATTGAAGACGCGCCCGATCTGGGTCGGCTCGATGTCGACATGGACGAATTTGCGGCCCTTGGTGTAGGTCTCGATCGAACCGGTATGCCGGTTGGCCCAGCGGTTTCCGATACCGAGCACGAAATCGGATTCGAGCATCGTGGCGTTGGCATAGCGATGGCTGGTCTGCAGACCGACCATGCCGGCCATCAGCGGGTGATCGTCCGGAATGGCGCCCCACGCCATCAGCGTCGGGACGACGGGAACGTTGACCGCTTCAGCGAACGCGACCAGGAGCTCGGACGCATCGGCGTTGATCACGCCGCCGCCGGCGACGATCAGCGGTCGCTCCGCGGCGTTGAGCATCTCGAGCGCCTTCTCGATCTGCTTGCGCGTCGCCGCAGGCTTGTAGACCGGCAGCGGCGAATAGGTCTCGTCGTCGAACTCGATCTCGGCCAATTGCACGTCGAGAGGCAGATCGATCAGCACCGGTCCCGGCCGCCCCGACCGCATGACATGGAAGGCCTGGCTGAACACCCGCGGCACCAGCGCCGGCTCGCGCACGGTGACGGCCCATTTCGTCACCGGCTTTGCGATCGCCTCGATGTCGACGGCCTGGAAGTCTTCCTTGTAGAGCCGCGCCCGCGGCGCCTGACCGGTGATGCATAGGATCGGAATCGAATCCGCGATCGCCGAATAGAGCCCGGTGATCATGTCGGTTCCGGCGGGCCCCGAGGTGCCGATGCAGACGCCGATATTGCCCGCCTTCGCCCTGGTGTAGCCTTCCGCCATATGCGAGGCACCTTCGACGTGCCGCGCCAGAATGTGCCGGATCGAGCCGTTGCGCTTCAGTGCGGAGTAAAGCGGGTTGATCGCAGCGCCGGGAACGCCAAAAGCGCAAGTGATCCCCTCGCGTTCCAGAATGCGCACTGCTGCATCGATTGCTCGCATCTTCATCTGATGATCCCGCCTCGCTGTGAGTTGGCCTGAGCATGATCATCAGGCCCGCGATCATCGATCTCAACGCAATCGATTGGATTTTCCGCCCAGTGGCAGCGCTTGCGATTTCCTGCATGTCTCCAAACGATTAGCGCCCACACAAGCGTGGAAAGCGGCGCGGACGAGAACCGCAGCAGGCTCCGCGCGCCTGCTACGGCTGTGTGCGGCTGCTCCCGCGCAGCTCTGCCGAAAGCTCGGCGGCGATCTGGTGCACGATTGCGCCGATCTCCGGCAAGCGCTCGTCCGTCAGCCGATCCGCCATGCCCGATACCGAAACCGCCGCGAACGGCTCGCTGCAATCGTTGAACACGACCGCGGCGACGCAGCGCAGGCCGAGCCGCGCCTCTTCATCGTCCACCGCATAGCCCTGCCTTCGCACGGTCTCCAATTCCCTGAACAACTCGCCCGGCCGAATGATCGACTTCTCCGTCAGGCGCGGCATGCCGCGGCGGCGGATGATCGCGTTGATGTCGGCGTCGGAATACGCGGCCAGCACCGCCTTCCCCACGCCCGAAGCGATCAACGCCACGCGTCCGCCGACCTTGGTCAGCGAACGCATGATCTCACGGCTTTCGATGCGTGAGACGACGATGATGGAGTCGTCATCGACGACTGCAAGATTGGCGGTCTCCCTGGTTTGGTCGCGCAGCTTGCGCAGATAGGGCAATGCCCGCGCGGAAAAATTGCGCCGGCGCATGAAGGTCGAGCCGACCACAAAGCTTTGCGCGCCGATATGCCATTTGGACTCCTCGCGGTCGAACTGCACGAACCTGCGATTCTCCAGCGTCGTCAGCAGCCGATGCGCCGTCGACGGCGGCAGGCCGATGCGGATCGCAAGATCGGTCAGCCGATAGCCTTCGTCATCCTCGGCAAGCGCTTCCAGGATTTGCAGCGCGCGATCGACCGATTGAACGCCGCCGTCTCGCGCGTCGTGATCCGGCTGCGCGCGAAAATCGGGATCGGACGGCTTGCGCCGGATCGGCTCTCTTTTCATCACGACCTGCCCCTAACCGGTTGCGGTTCAGAACGAAATTGCTCGCCGATAACGAGCGTCACAATTGGCATATGGCATACCAAAGGACCCGAGAGTCAAGGTAACAGAATTCGAGCATAGGTCAGTCTTTTTGCCATTCTTCTTGCAGAACGCATCGATTCTTTCGTTTGACATCTGGGATAATGTATACCACGATTGCTTCTTAACGACCCAATTCTGCAACCGGGAGGACCATGCCATGTATGTCGGGGACATCCTTCGCACCAACAGTGCGCACGTGGTGACGATCGGCTCGAGCGAAACCGTGAGCATTGCGGCGAACCTGATGTACGCGAGCAATGTGGGCGCACTCGTGGTCAGGAACGTCTCGCGCAGCATCGACGCCGCCGTCGTTGGAATGTTCAGCGAGCGCGATGTCGTCGCTGTCATCGCCGAGCGCGGCACCGGCGGTCTTGCTGCGAAAGTCGGGCAGTTCATTTCGCCGCGGCCGCTGGTGGCCTGCAATTCGCAGGACACGCTCACCGATGTCGAGCGCCTGATGGTCCGTCACGACATCCGCCATATGCCCGTCATCGACAACGGCCGGCTCGTCGGCGTCGTGAGCATGCGGGACATCAGCTTTGCCCTGGAGGAAGCCGCCTGCGCGGCCTGACCGATTTTCCCGAGGCCATTGCCACGCAACCCGGTTCGAGCCGCTGCGGCTCATGCTGTGTCCCTACTCTGCTCGCGAGGATTTCATGAAGATCTGCATCTACGGTGCCGGTGCCATCGGCGGCTATCTCGGTGTCGAATTTATGCGCGCTGGCGCCGACGTCAGCCTGGTCGCGCGGGGAGCGCACCTCGCCGCGATGCGGCAAAACGGCCTGAAGCTCCTGATCGGCGAAGAGGAGCGCGTGGTGCATCCTCGCTGCACCGACAACCCCGCCGAACTCGGCGAGCAGGATTTCGTCGTCATCTGCCTCAAGGCACATTCGATCACCGGCGTCATCGAACCGATGCGGCCCCTGTTGGGTGAGCGGACCCGCATCGTCACCGCCGTCAACGGCATCCCCTATTGGTATTTCTACAAGCACGGCGGACGTCACGAAGGATCGGCGCTCGAGAGCATCGATCCCGGTGGACGGCAGTGGAACGAGCTCGACCCCGCGCGCGCCATCGGCTGCGTGGTGTATCCCGCCACCGAGATCGAGGCGCCCGGCGTGATCCGCCACGTCTACGGCAACAGCTTTCCACTCGGCGAACCCTCCGGTGAGATCACGCCTGACGTCGAGCGCCTTTCAGCGCTGTTCGTCGCGGCGGGAATGAAGGCGCCGGTGCTCGATCGCATCCGCGACGAGATCTGGCTCAAGCTGTGGGGCAATGTCTGCTTCAACCCGATCAGCGCCCTCACCCACGCGACGCTCGACGTGATCTGCACCAATCCCGGCACGCGCGCATTGTCGAGGGCGATCATGCTGGAGGCCCAGGCGATCGCGGAAAGCCTCGGCGTCAAGTTCCGGGTCGACGTCGAACGCCGCATCGAGGGCGCGCGCAAGGTCGGCGCGCACAAGACCTCGATGCTGCAGGACCTCGAGCGCGGGCGTCCGGTCGAGATCGATCCGCTGATCACCGTGGTACAGGAAATGGGCCGGATGACCGGGATCGCGACACCCGCCCTCGACGCAGTGCTGGCGCTGGTCGCGCAGCGCACCAGACTGGCGGGCCTCTATGACGGGGCGGCCGGCGCCGAAGCCAAATCGCTGGCGGTGGCATGATCCCGATGGCCAACATTACGCGCTGGGTGCGCTTCCGCCACCGTGCCGAGATCGGCTTCGGACACCTCACCCCCTCCGGCATCTCCGTGCACGCAGGCGAGATGTTCGGCGACACACGACCGACCGGACAGACGCTGGCGCTGGACGATGTCGAGCTGCTCGCGCCGACCGAGCCGAGCAAGATCGTCGCGCTCTGGAATAATTTTCACGCGCTCGCCGCGAAGCTGAAATCGCCTGAGCCGGCCGAACCGCTGTATTTGTTGAAAGCGCAGACCAGCGTGACCGCGCCTGGCGCCGTTATCACGCGCCCGTTGGGTTACGATGGCAAGACGACCTACGAAGGCGAGCTCGGCATTGTCATCGGCAAGAGCTGCACCGCCGTCACGCCCGAACAGGCCGACGCCTACATCTTCGGCTATACCTGCACCAACGACGTCACCGCCGCCGACATCCTCAATCGCGATCCGACTTTCCCGCAATGGGCGCGGGCCAAGGGCTTTGACGGATATGGCCCGTTCGGTCCGGTGATTGCCTCCGGCCTCGACCCCGCGCGCCTCGTGGTGCGCACCATCCTCAACGGCGTCGAGCGCCAGAACTATCCGATCGCGGACATGATCTTCAGTGCGCAGGCGCTGGTCAGCAAGATCTCGCACGACATGACGCTGCTGCCGGGCGACCTGATCTGCTGCGGGACATCGATCGGCGTCGGGGTGATGAAGGAGACCGTCAATACGGTCACCGTCGCGATCGACGGGATCGGCGAGTTGACCAACGAATTTCGTCAGTAGGCGGCGGCAGGACGACAGCCCGACGCAGCCGGACCAAACGATCAACACCTCTTTTGGGAGCGCACATGATCTCCAGCACGAAACCGGTATCGTCGCCCGGCGGCTTCCGCTGGCTCCAGCTCGCCATCGGCATCGTCTGCATGGCGATGATCGCCAACCTGCAATACGGCTGGACGCTGTTCGTCGATCCGATCGACGCGAAATATCACTGGGGCCGTCCGGCCATCCAGCTCGCCTTCACGATCTTCGTGATGACTGAGACCTGGCTGGTGCCGGTGGAGGCCTGGTTCGTGGACAAATACGGCCCGCGCATCGTCGTCATGTTCGGCGGGCTGATGATCGGGTTGGCCTGGGTGCTGAACTCTTATGCCTCTTCGCTCGTCATGCTCTATGCGGCGGCTGTGGTCGCGGGCATCGGCGCCGGCGCCGTCTACGGCACCTGCGTCGGCAACGCGCTGAAATGGTTTCCTGATCGGCGTGGCCTCGCCGCGGGCGCGACCGCCGCGGGCTTTGGCGCCGGCGCAGCGCTCACCGTCGTGCCGATCGCCAACATGATTGCCACCAGCGGCTACCAGAGCACCTTCCTGACGTTCGGAATCGGGCAAGGCCTCATCGTTCTCCTGCTGGCCTGGTTCGTCCGCCCGCCGCACGGCGTCGAGGCCCCCAGGAAGAAGCAGCTCAATCTGCCGCAGAGCGCGATCGACTACACGCCGCCCCAGGTCCTGCGCACGCCGATCTTCTGGGTCATGTACCTGGTGTTCGTCATGGTGGCTTCCGGCGGGTTGATGACCGCGGCGCAGATCGGGCCGATCGCTCACGACTTCAAGATCGCGGATACGCCGGTCACCCTGGCGGGCTTCCAGATGGCGGCGCTGACCTTTGCCATCTCGCTCGATCGTGTGTTCGACGGTTTCGGCCGTCCGTTCTTTGGCTGGGTCTCCGACACCATCGGCCGCGAGCACACGATGTTCATCGCATTCGCGACAGCCGCGCTGATGTTGCTGACGCTGTCCACCTACGGCCACATTCCGGTCGTCTTCGTGCTGGCGACAGCGATCTATTTCGGCGTCTTCGGCGAAATCTACAGCCTGTTTCCCGCGACGTCGGGCGACACCTTCGGCGCCAAATACGCCACCACCAACAACGGCATGCTCTATACGGCGAAGGGCACCGCGGCGCTGCTCGTGCCGCTCGCGAGCATCATCTCCTCGCAGCTCGGCTGGCAGGCCGTGTTCATCGTCGCGGTTGCGCTCAATGCCACCGCGGCCCTCACCGCCTTGCTGGTGATCAAGCCGATGCGGCGCGCCTTCATTCTGGGCAGTGAAACGACGGCGAAGGCCGCGATCGCGCCTGCACCTGGCCGGAGCGCGGCGATTGAACACTGATTGGACGGACCTGCGGGCTCGGACGGCGCTGCGGAGGATCTTCGACGCTGCCATCGCCAGCTGCGATCCAGGGATAACCATCGCAAGCGCCTTACCGGCAAAGCCTAAGGGCAGATGCATCGTCGTCGGCGCCGGCAAGGCTTCGGCCGCAATGGCAGCAGGCCTCGACGCAGCCTGGCCTGACGTCGACCTTTCAGGCGTCGTGGTGACGCGCCACGGCCATACCGTTCCCGCGGGCCGCATCGAAGTGCTCGAGGCATCTCATCCCGTGCCGGACGACACGAGCCAGGCCGCCGCCGTTCGCATGCTCGGTGCCGTTCAGGGACTTTCCGCCGACGATCTCGTCGTCGCGCTGATGTCCGGCGGAGGCTCGGCCCTGATGACCCTCCCTGCCTCCCCGATGACCCTCGCCGACAAGCAGGCGGTCAACCGGGCCCTGCTTGCAAGCGGCGCGACGATTGCCGAGATGAATGTCGTTCGCAAACATCTCTCCGCGATCAAGGGCGGACGGCTGGCGCTCGCCGCCCGTCCCGCCCACGTCACGACCCTCGTGATCTCGGATATTCCCGGCGACGATCCCGCGGCGATCGGCTCCGGTCCCTCGCTGCCGGACAGCAGCACAGGAGCCGACGCTCGGGAGATCGTGAGCCGGTTTGCAATCGACCTGCCGGAGGCGGCGCGGCTTGTCCTCGACCGAGCCGACGAGACCCCAAAGCCCGGCGAGATCGATGCCGATGTCCGTATCCTTGCCGCGCCGTTCCACGCGCTTGATGCTGCGGCAAAGGTAGCGCGAGATGAGGGGCTCACCCCGATCATCCTTGGAGACGCGATCGAAGGCGAGGCTCGCGAACTCGGAACCGTGATAGCGGGCATTGCCCGGTCGGTCGCAGGGCATGCCCAGCCCGGCCCTGCCCCCGCGGTTCTGCTGTCGGGGGGCGAGACAACGGTTACGATCGGACGCGGGCCGGCGGGCCGCGGCGGCCGGAACACCGAATTCTTGCTGGGGCTTGTCATAGCGCTATCAGGTACGTCCGATATCTGGGCGATTGCCGGAGACAGCGATGGAATTGATGGAACGGAAGATGCGGCTGGAGCTTTGATCGGTCCTGATACGCTGCGGCGCGCCGCCGCGCGTGGTCTCGACGCGCGGGCCTATTTGGCGGCCCATGACAGCTACACCTTCTTCGACCGTCTTGGAGACCTCGTGCGCACCGGGCCAACGCTTACCAATGTCAACGATATCCGTGCCGTGCTAATTGCGTCCGGCAAGCCAGCAATGAGGTGACCCATGCGTCGTCATCGACGGGCCAAGATCGTCGCAACCGTCGGCCCCGCCAGCAGTTCCCCCGAGATGCTCAAGGCGTTGCTGCTGGCAGGCGTCGATACATTCCGCCTGAACTTCAGTCACGGAACCCAGAGCGACCACGCAAACGTCCATGCCGCGATCCGGAAGCTCGAACAGGAGGTCGGCCGTCCGATCGGCATTCTGATGGACCTCCAGGGTCCGAAGATCCGCGTCGGCAACGTGCGCGACGGAAAGATCACCGTGGCGGCCGGCGAGACCATCCGCTTCGTGCTGTCCGGATCGGATGGCGACAAGACCTCAATTCCGCTGCCGCATCGGGAAATCTTTGCGGCCGTGGCCCCAGGCCACGACCTTCTGATCGACGACGGCAGGGTCCGGGTTCGCGTCGCCGGGCTCGGTGACGATTTCATCGAAGCCAAGGTGATCGTCGGCGGCACCATCTCGAACCACAAGGGCGTCAACCTGCCGGGCACCGTGCTCGATCTCTCGCCGCTCACCACGAAGGATCGCCTCGATCTGGAGTTCGGCCTGAAGCTCGGCGTCGATTGGGTCGCCTTGTCGTTCGTGCAGAAGCCCTCCGACATCATCGAGGCGAGAGGCCTCGTCGGCGACCGCGCCGGTCTGATGGCCAAGATCGAGAAGCCGGCGGCGCTCGAGCGGATCGACGACATCATCCAGCTGTGCGACGCCATCATGGTTGCGCGGGGCGACCTCGGCGTCGAAATTCCGGATGAGGATGTGCCGGGACGCCAGAAGGAGCTGGTGCGGGCGTGCCGTCTCGCGGTGAAGCCCGTGATCGTCGCCACCCAAATGCTGGACTCCATGGTCGCCGCACCCACGCCGACCCGCGCGGAAGTGTCCGACATCGCGACTGCGATCTATGACGGCGCGGACGCTGTGATGCTGTCGGCGGAATCGGCGACGGGCCGCTATCCGCGCGAGGCCGTCGAGATGATGGACCGCATCATCCGCAGCACGGAGCAGCACAAGATGTACCGCTCGATCGTCGAGGCGACCCAGCCCGGCGAGGAGCAGACGCCGCCGCATGCCGTTGCAACCGCCGCCGCCGACCTCGCCTCCGTGATTCACGCCGCAGCCATCGTGGCCTACACGTCGAGCGGCACCACGGCCGCACGCGTCGCACGCAAGCGGCCGAGCCTGCCGATCCTCGCCATCACCCCAAGCCGCGAGGTGTCGCGCCGCCTGTGCCTGCTCTGGGGCGCGCACAGCGTGCTTTCCGACGATGTCGGGAGCTATGAGGAGATGGTCGAGCGCGCGACGGCTTTCGCGCATGCAGAGCAGTTTGCCTCAAGCCGCGACCTGCTGGTGGTCGTCGCCGGCATTCCCTTTGGGCAGGCGGGAAGCACCAATAACCTGCGCGTCGTGTCGCTCCCCTGACGGAGCCGTCGGCCGGGCGACCGCGAACCGTCTGCACGGCGACGAAGCGTTCAAGCGGGACGCTCGGGTATCGGCCGAGCCGATGCCCAAGCGCGTATCCGCGGTCATTACCGACCTTGCGCCAAAAGCTCCGGCGTCGCTTCGCAAGCTTGTTCGGGATCGGTGGCGGCCGTGAATGGCAACTGCGACGATCCGCGCGAGAATTGCAGGTTCTGCCCCAATTGAATGTCGAGCTCAGCCTCATCCTTGCCGATCTCGATGCGGCGCCCCTGCCTTGGGAAGCACTGCCGCGAGCCCAGTTGAGCCCGGATGCTCACGATTTTCCCATTCGGCTGACCAGGGAAGAAATAATACCCGTCCTGATCGGTCGCGGTAGTGGTGGTGTGTCCGGGCTCTGTCGCCGCTCGAACTTCCACTCCGGGCGCGGGAATCCAACCGTCCAGGGTGACGCGGCCCGCGATCAACTTGGTGCCATCCGGTGCCTGACCGTTTCCGGAGGGCCGCAAAGCCCTGAAATTTTGCACATCGAGCGTCGTGCCGGCGGGCGCGTTCGTCAGCGACACCCTCACCTCCTTGACCCTTCCGAGCGGAAGGCCGGGCCGACGCCAGTCGTCGCCCTGGTCGATGAATTTGGACCAGGACAACTGCGTCACATCGAGCGTGTGCGATACCCACTCATCGAGCCTCTTCAAACGCGGAACGGACCAGGTGCTGGATGACACGCGCCGATCAGGCGCCTGATCTTCCAGAATGGAAACCGTGCCGCCGTCCTGCATCAGCAGCTCGATCTTGAAACGGGATTCAAGACAGCCCGCGCTATCCTTGCTCGCACAGCGCTTGCGCACGGCAAGCTGCAGGTGGCTCGTGTTCCAGAGGTCGAGCCTCCAGGGCTTGATGACGACGCTTGCGCCGTCGGCTTGATCGGCTGCAAGACTGACGTGGGAATTGGCTTCCGATAGGTCGGTATATTGACCGGATATGGCCTCGACGCGTGCGCGGTCCTTCAAGGAAACCCGGCCGATGATCGGGGTCGGCACCTGATCGTCGACCAACGTGATCGACGCCCTGCCGGTTTCATCCGGCGGGTTGCGGGTAAATGATTGCGTCTCCTTGCCGCCGATCCTAACCGAGGCATGCTCGACGTCCGGAACGTACACTGTGAGCCCGTG
The DNA here is from genome assembly GCF_015291625.1 of Bradyrhizobium sp. CCBAU 53421. NCBI lineage: Bacteria > Pseudomonadati > Pseudomonadota > Alphaproteobacteria > Hyphomicrobiales > Nitrobacteraceae > Bradyrhizobium > Bradyrhizobium sp. CCBAU 53421. The sequence continues at coordinate 4,277,894 of NZ_CP030047.1, read as the reverse complement.
TAGGTCGCGCGTGCCGGCGCGCAGATCGGGCCAGGTCGTTTGCGTGACCGGATCCGTCCACGGCGTGATCGAGACCGCGGACCCGTCAACGACCAGGTGAGAGGCGATGTTGGAATGCATTACCTGGTAGCGAACCCATGTGTTCGCCGGAGGTGACCAGATGCGCCGGCCAATACCGATCGAGCCATCGAAGTCATAGACGTAGTTGGCGAACCGCCGCATCCACTTCCGAACAGCCTGCGTCACCGGCTCCTCCGGCGAGGCCCGAAAATTTGGAGTCCCGTCCTCGGAGCCGAAATGGGTGTAAACTAGCGTCTTCACCTTCTTGCCGCGGTTGATCGACTGGAGGTCAGAGGCAATCAGCATTGCGAGAGCGTTGCCCTGGGACACGGTGCAACTCGGTCCGCAATAGAGCTCCTTCCTCTCGTCCTCGGGAATATCCGCGAGCGAGACTCGCGCCGACGCATCAAACTTGTCTTCGCTACCGGTGTCGAGTGGTGGCGGCAGCGCACGAGGTAAATTGTAGAGCTGCTGGTAGGTCGATGAGAGCGGTGGCAGCCCGCGCTGGACTTCAGGCCCGTCAGGAGGAGCAAATAAATCCTTCGCATCGGCCGGAAAATAGGACCAGACCGCGATCACACCAAGATTCCTCAAGAGGTCGGAATGGTAGGCATGGCTCTGCTTCTGGTCAGCAAGCGCGGCATGCGTATCGACGAGGGCGGGGTTATCGAACGCGACAAACTTCGCAACCTGTCCCGGAACGCCGAAGTCCTGAATGAGCGTGTTGCCGCCATGGGACGTCAGAATTGCAGGGCGAACGTTCCACGCTTCCAGCCACGGGATTTCGGACAGCACCGTGTACCGGCTGAAGTGATCACGCTCCACTCTGGTGAGGGAAGCGGCACACCCGGTCGCGCAGGAAGGTGCGATAAATTCAATCCGGTCGATCGACATCGGATCGACAGGCCGCGTCACGCTGTTGGACTGCAGCGGGACGATCACCTCGACGATCCAGCCGAGCGGCCCTACTTCAAACTGGATGTCTTGTCCGCGAGTGATACCTCCCGAACCAAAAATGCTCGATCTGCCTTTGCTATCGTGCAACATGATCGAAAGGTCGGCAGGCGGAGCCGCGGAGAAGTAGAATCTCACGTTGCGGCTTGGCTGAGGAGGCAGACCGACAGAAGACATACTCAAGCTCGATCGTGCCGCGGACAGGGAAAGCGGCGGCTGGATCTCCGTTCTAAAAGGTAACGGAGAGTCCTCGTGCCAGCTGTGAAAGTGATCGATGTTTCCGCGATGCCACTCTCGCAGAAGCAGGGCAAAAGTGGACTCTGAGCCGATGCCCGAAGGGGATCGATTCAACTGTCCCGGGCCGACAAAAAACGCCGAGATTCCCTCACTGCCTTGCGGCCAAAGCGAATCCGATATCGTCAAACCGAGCTCTTCATTGAAGAAGCGGTGAATGGCAGCGCCGTGCCAGGGACGAAGCGCGTCGGTATCTGCGGCAAAGCTGACGATATGTGAGAACGGGTACGGCAACACGCGAACCGGCGTATCCGGTTTCCCGCCATCAGCAAGGGCTGATGCCGGGCCGAGCGCACAGCACCCGAGCGCAACGAACAGGCGCAGAACAAACAGATAGGCGCCCGGCTTTTTCATCTCGACGTATCGGAAAGGATTTTGGCCAATGGCGCCGTCAGCTCCTGCGCAAGCCATTGATGTCCAAGTTTCGAGTAATGTCCGTCGTATTGAAACGTCAGCAACCTCGGCACTTCCCCGTATTTTTCGGAGAAATTGGGGTTCACGCAGGTGTATCCGTTCTTGGCGCAGTACTCGGTTACGTTTCTGACAAATCCCTTCGCGCCCGCGGCAACCTTGGTGCCGTCGGCCAAGGTCAGCGTGATCTCACAATTGTTCCGGCATTGTGCCTGATCAACTCCGGTATGGAATATGAAATTCTGACCAGGATGGTGCTTCTCGATATATGAGACGATTTCAGTCCAGTACCGGAATGCCTCCTTGCCGGCTTGCGGCATGACATCAAAGGGCACTGTCAACGTCGTGCCGAACGGAATTCCTTTGACATATTCCGGCAGCGTCGCCTTGGCGGTGAACACCGCAAAAACCGGTGAGGCGGTGCGGAACGTCAATGCACCGCTGGTATCATGGAGGAAATTCGGAAGCGGGCTGTTCTCCGGATCGAATCCCAATCCGTCGCGAAGCATTGTTGGGCTGACCTGGGAGACAAGTCCCGCAAGCATCGAGACCAAAGTCCCCTGAACACCGAATTTCGAGCTGTAGTCTCGAATTCTGGGAAAGTTCGTACCGATGTCGCCGTTGTCGGTCGCAGCGGAGATAACCTCGACACATCTATGCAAGGCTACGCCGAGACTTTCCTCGAGAAGGATATTGACCTTTTCGAAGGGGCGGACCTGAAGGGCAACCATGTCGCTGCCGCCCGTACTGGCAAGACGGACACAGTTGTCGGGATTGTCGAAGAACCGGTCGCGATCGACGTAACCCTGATTGTTCACGAATGTGGTCGAATCGTACTCCTGGACCGTGCCGGCGCCTGGCCAGTATTGCCGGCTATGCGGTTCGTAGAACGCGGCATACGGAGACGGCTTGCGGGCGCCTATGAATTTCGCGCGGGTTGAATCAGGGGCATGGCCATCCTCGTTGACGTAGATCGGACGCACGTCAACGACGAGATCGTTGCGATCGTAGGACGGAACAAACCATCGACCGAGTGTTGTGGAATGCTCGAACTCTTCGCGTCTCAGACGAAGGGATACCGGCTTCGTCGGATCCACCGCGGTGAAGGCGAAGGTACCGTCCGCCGCGAGCACACCCTTTTTCGCATTGCCGGATTCCTCCAGCAATTCGATCGACGTGTTCGGCGCAATGGCGCCCCCGACCACCCTGCCCGCCAACGTGACGCCGTTGCTGGTTGGCGGCGCCGCCGGCCGGACGAGCGCGAGCGTCTGGAAACGCATTGTCGTTCCGGCCGCACCGTCGACCTTCACGAACCATTGCGAGATTGCCTTCGCCTGACCGTTTCTCAGGTTCAGGAGCAGGCTAGGAGGCAGCGGGACGGTCACCTGGCTCCCGGCAAGCTTGATGTCTCCGACCACCTGCGCGTTGTTGGCACGCATGACGATGTCGTCGGGGAGGACCGGCGGAAGCAGACCTGCGGGCTCCGTGCTCTTGGCGGGCAGATCAAGTGTCCAGGCGAGCGACTGTCCGTCATTGAGGACAAATCCGACTGTCAGCTTGCCTGTCGTCGGAGGGGCCGCGAACTTTATTTGTAGATGGGTGGCGTCCCTCGCCGGCGTGAAGTCGGGTGACCAGATCAGCCACGCCTGTCCATGAGTGATCTCGAAATCCGCTTCGGTGACGCTGATTGGGCCGGAGCGCCTTTCGCGGAAACTTCCGCCATAGATCTCGAAGAGCCCGTTCTTGCGATAGGGCCCCACGGCATCGAGCATCGCAACAACCGGTGCGCCCCGCCCGCGATACTCACTCGCGTCCGGGACACGGTCGACCAGCGTGCCTCCGGCGCCAGCCAGCAACGACTCCAGCGTCGCGACGCGCGCGGACAATTGGTGAAGCTCAATCTCCGCTTTCTTGTCGAAGGCCGATGGCGCTGGAGCAGGCGATGGCGCCGGAGGAGGAGGAGGAAGCTCCGGCTTCGGCGGGTTGCGTTCAGCCAACATCCGATCAATCCGCTGATTGATGTATCGGCGCGTTTTCTCGACCGTTGCCGCTATGCCGCCGCAAATCGCGACGACCAAGATGATACCGGCAGCCGTCCTTCTAAGTTTCGAACTCGTCATGTTGAGCAGGCGATGTCACCAGGAAAAGGCTGAAGCCTTATGGGCCAAAAGAGAGCTTGTCTTCGGTTAGCACGACCTCGTCGCCCTTTTTCTCGAAAGCGATGGTGCCATACCGCTTCATGCCGTCGAACTTGGCGCGGTTGTACTCATCCATGCTTTCGACCGAGATCAAATAGACCACGACTTTTGGGCTCGAGCTGAACTCAGGTTGCGCGAGATAGTCTTTGGCGTAGCGGGCAGCGGTAGCCCTGATGAGATCCGGAGCCCCTGCGCCGGATTTCTGCAGGTCGACGAGGTTAGGTTTCAAGTCCAGCACGAGGATGAGGTAGGTGTCCTTGGCTGCTGCGACCCGATGTTCCTTCTCTACCACAAGTGGCAGAGCGGCCGCGAAGGCAGACGAAATTCCTGCCAACAAGAACGTCCCCATGATGACGGCCTGGCGTAGCAGACCAAATGCGCTAGGGAAGCGGCTTTTCATGTTCCGGCCCTTGACTTTGCGGCTATCTGGCCGAGCTTTTTGGCTCCGTCAAGCTATCAATTGGCTGACGCCTCCGCCCTGCCTCACCGGGACGCCCTCCGGCCTTGTTGTCGAGAACAATTATCGCCGTTCAAGGGCTTGCACGGATAAGCCCGGCTATGTCAGAAGGGCGATATTTTCAACCAAAGGGTGGTCAGGTGACTGGTTCCACGGACATCGTGCGGCGGTCGAGGATCGCAGAGATCGATATTGCTGCGTACCCCTATCTTTCAGCACTGGTCGAGCGACAGATTGCCGCGTGGCCCCAGCACGAGGCCACCTTGGCGACCAGCCTCGGCAACAGGTCGCTGGAGGTCATGCGCGACACCGAGGCATCGTCGCAGCTCGTCACCAAGATCGCGCTCCATCACTTCGGGACCATCGACAAGATTTGCCACGACTACCGGTACTTCTGCGAGAACATGATCCTGGAAGCCGAGTTGTTCTTCCGGCGCCATGGACGCTATGAGCGCTCCAAATTCAGCGAGGCCGTTCGCGACGTCTACTCGAAGCCCGACGTCATGGAAAAATACATGAACGGGCTGCTGCTGTCGGGCGTGTTCTGGCACAACCACGCCTGCGCGCTGACCTTCTACCGGAGCCAGTACCTGCCGATGCTCCCGGAAGGATACCGTCATCTCGAGGTAGGGCCCGGCCATGGCGCCCTGCTCTATCTGACGGCAACGGATCCTCGGTCTGGCTCGATCGTCGGGTGGGACGTCAGCGAAGGCGCCATCGCGGCCACGCGGCGCACGCTGGAAGTGATCGGCGTCAGTGACGAGATCGAGCTGGTCCGGCAGGACATGTTCGACGCGCCCGATCAACGCGACAGCTTCGACAGCATCGTCGTGAGCGAGTTGCTCGAGCATCTCGAGGACCCGCTCAAGGCCCTGCGGTCCCTGATCCGCTATCTGAAGCCCGGCGGAAGGATCCTGGTCAATATGCCCGCCAACAGCCCTGCTCCCGATCACCTCTACCTGATCGACAAGCCGTCGGAGATGATCGACCTCATGACATCGGCGGGTTTCGAGATCGAGAAGAACGAACTATTCCCGATGACGGGGTATCGCCTGGAGCGCTGCCTGAAAGACCGCCTGACGATCAATTGCGTGGCTGTCGGACGGCGGCCCGTTTAGGGACTCGTTGCGTCGAGAAGGGATGCCATGCTTTTCCAATCTGCGGCCGCCGTCGTAGGCGGGCCTTCCCTGAACAGCTTCGAGTTTCTGTATATCTCGGCGGCCGCCATCATTATCTGCTGCGCCGTCAATCTGCAGATGGCGCGCAATGTCGCCCTGCTGCTCCTGAGCTTCGCATTCTTCATCAGCTTCGGATTCGATCCGGCGTCGATCATCGTGCTGGCCGGCTTCCTTGCCGCCTCATACGGGATCGGCCTGTTTCGCAAGCAGCGCGGCGCGCGCTTCACCATGGAAGCGCAGCTCCTCGTCGTGGCGCTGCTCTGGATCTTTCTGTTTCTGGCGCGAGACCCTCGACTGCTGGGAGGGGCCAACCCGTTCCACTACATGCCGGTCCACATCATCGGCATCTCCTACATGGTGTTCCGTTGCGTGAGCTACCTGATGGAGGTGGAATTCATCGAAAGGCCGAGCTTCCTTCGGTTCTGCACCTACGTCCTGTTCTTCCCCGCGTTGCTGGCCGGCCCGATCGAGCGCTATCGGAGCTTCGAGCAGCAGCTGGCATCTCCGACCTTCGATTCCAAGGCAGTCATCCCTGCCCTTCATCGCATCGCCAACGGGATGATCAAGAAGTTCGTCCTCGCCGACAATCTCTCGGCGTTCGGAATCTTCTCGTTCGACAATGCCGCGCAAATGTCGGGGCCGATGCTGTGGGTCGGGGCCCTCGCTCAGCTTGGCCTCATCTATCTCGATTTCAGCGGCTATTGCGACATCGTGATCGGCACAGCCTCGCTGATGGGCTTCCGGCTGATTGAAAACTTCAATCGGCCGTTCGATTCAACGACGATCCAGGAATTCTGGAATCGGTGGCATATCTCGCTCAGCACGCTGGTCAGGGACTACGTCTTCACGCCGCTCAACTTCATTGTCATCAAGAAGGCGCCGCGCAGTATTCAGTTTGCCATGATATCGGCGGTGTACTTCCTCTCGATGATCCTGATCGCGCTTTGGCATGGGGTGACGTGGGGCTTTCTGGCGTTCGGCACGGTTCACGGCGGAGCCCTGGTTGCGAGCCAGCTCGTCCGCAAATATGTCGGCGTCAAGAAGGGGCCGGTCGCCACCGGGGCTTCGATCTATCTCCGCCGCTTTCTCGTTTACGCATTCGTCTCGACAACGCTGATCCTTTGGCTCAAATCCTACTCGGAATGGGGCGCGATCTACGGCAAGATGCTGGGGCTGTATCCATGACATTGGGACGCGACGACATTCTCAAGATCGTGTGGCTGGCCGCGAAGATCGCCATCATCGTGCTGCTGTCGAACACCGGCCAGGCGCTGTTCGTTTACCAGAATTTCTGAACGCTGATGGTTGAGGCTCCAAAAACAAAGGGATACCGAGGCAGCGACGTCCTCTCGCGTTTGGGCGTGACGGTTGCCGCGCTGATCGCGATACTGGCCTGCCTGGATGTGGTCTTGCGAATGGCCGCCCCGGCCAGCGGCATCTTTCAGACAACGATCGACGTCCAGTCGCCGGCAGCTCTTTATGCCAAGCTCGAGGAGTTTCGGAAGTTCGACGGAGTGAAGGTTGCCGTTCTGGGCGACTCCCTGATCTTCGGCCGGGCCATGCGGGACAAAGGCGATACCGCCTGGCAGGCGCACACCTTGTCGCGCCAGTTGCAGAATTGGCTTGCCGAGAAGCATCCCGGTCAAAAGGTGCTCGTCGCCAACTTCGGCATGAACGGAACGCTTCCGACCGATCTTGAGAACCTTGTGCGCATCGTGCTGCCCTCGAAGCCGGATGCCATCGTGTTCGATCTGAGCCTGCGGTCTTTCTCCCGGGATTTCGATCGTGAAGGCGAAACCAGGACCCGTCTCTGGTTGGACACTCTGTCGGTGGATTCCAACGGTACCTATTCCACCGGCAAGGGCGCTGGCGGAATTGCGGGATGGAGCCACGACGCCCTCGTCAACTGGTGGTTTCTGTACCGGTCCCGCGACTTTCTCCAGGCGCTGTGGTTCGACGGCAGTCCCTTCAACTTCCTGGCGGGCCTGCGCGATGCAGCGGACAAGCGGCTGCAACGCTCGACTGGCGCAACCGGCGACGACCTTGGCGATGTCGTGCTCCTGATGCGCGCACGCGCGCGGTACGAGAAGATCGATCTGGCTCCCGATAACCCGCAGCGACAAGCCCTGGATCGGATCCTGCGCCGCGTCTCGGAGGCAAAGCAGCCCACGCTGATCTTCTACGCGACCGAGAACCCCAAGGTATTGCCCGACCTGCTTCCGCAGCAGAAGTTTGCCGAGCTGCAGGCTCAACTCGTGCAAATCATCTCACCACAGCCTCCGGACCGAGTTTACGTTGGGCCGCTCGCCACCCTTCCGGCGTCCGAATTCCTCGATCACGTCCATCTCGACAAGGCCGGTTACGCCCAACTGAGCGCGGAACTTGGCCCGCGCCTGGACGCCATGCTGGGCAGGCGGTGAAGGAGCCTTGTGAATGCCGGTGCCATCTGCTAGTTCTCGCGCCGAAAAGGCGGATTTTTCGGGGCTTGCTTGGCAATTTCGACGCCGCCGCCGACTCACCCAAATCATGGGACGATAGTGATGACTGACGAGGAAATTTATTCCCGCCTCACGCCGATTTTCCGGGACGTCTTCGACGACGACACGCTAACGCCCCATCCGGAAATGACCGCGGCAGAAGTGCCGGCGTGGGACAGCCTCAGCAATATCCGGCTGGTCGTCGCTGTCGAGGTGGAGTTCAAGATCCAGTTCTCGACTGGCGAAGTTGCCGCCCTGAAGAACGTCGGAGAGTTCGTCAACGTCATTCGTCAGCGAGCTGCGCGTTGAGCGAAAAGCCACGAGTGCTGGCATGGAACGAGCTTAAGGAAGGCATGACCGTCTCGATTCCGTTCCGGATCGGTCAGAGCGAGATGGATACCTTCCGAGAGCTGTCGGGAGATTCGAGCCGCATTCATATCGATTCCGAATTCGCGCGGAGCCGCGGATTCTCGGGCCCCGTGGTGTACGGCGCGCTCACGGTCGCTAGACTTTCGCATCTGGTCGGAATGCACTTGCCGGGTGACCTCGGGCTAGCCACGAGCTGGCGGATCGACTTCAATCAGCCGCTGTACATTGACGAGGAAGCGACTTTCAACGGCGAGCTAACGCACGTGTCGCATTCCACCCATACCGTCAGCCTGAAGTTTCGGGTTTACGCGGGTGAGAAGTTGATCGCGAGCGGCACCGCCGGATCCAAACTGCTAGATCAATGACACCATCCCGGGGTCGACGCCATGACGTTTCAGCTTCAAGAACTGCCTTGGTTAGAGACGCCGCCGGCGGACTTCAAGTCGCTATGCAGCGCGCTTGACGCCTCCGACGATCCGAGCGGCGCCGATATCGTCGCGCTCGCCGCCAAGTGCCTCAACACCGATCAGCTCACCCGCCTTTCGAAGAGCATAGAGCGCGCGCGAACCAAGAAGAAGGCGCTCTCGCCGCTTCGCGAGTTTCATCTTGGATTGCTGGGCAATGGTACGACCTGCCTGTTCGCCCCTGCCCTCGCCGCAGGCGCCGCGCGCCACGGCGTCTTGCTGCGCGTGACTCAGGCTGATTACGATCAGGTTGTGCAGGAAGCGCTCGACCCATCCTCCGCGATCAATTCCTCCAAGCCCGACGCCGTTCTGCTGGCGCTGGATTTCCACGGATTTCCCCTCAACAGCGGCGGCAACGCCCCGTCGGACCAGTCCGCCCTCGACTATTTGGGCATGATACGTGAGGGTCTCGAGCGCGGCGCCGGCGTGCCGGTGATTTTTCAGACCGTTGCCTGCCCTCCGCAACCGCTGTTCGGAAGCATGGACGCGCAAGTGTCCATGTCGATGCGCCGCCAGATTCAGGACTTCAACGACGGGCTTCGCGAGCTCGCCGCGAAGCGGGGTGACTACATACTCGATGTCGCCGCCCTGGCGGAATCGATCGGAACCCAGAACTGGCACAATCCCGTCCAATGGAATCTCTACAAGTTGCCGTTCGCGCAAACGATGGTACCGATCTACGTTGAGTATGTTGGACGCCTCCTTGGCGCGATCCGCGGCAACGCCCGCAAATGCCTCGTGCTCGACCTCGATAACACGGTCTGGGGCGGCACGATCGGCGACGATGGACTGGAAGGCATCGTTCTCGGACAGGGCGATGGGGTAGGAGAAGCCTTCTCCGAAATCCAGCGAACGGCGCTTCAGCTGCGCGATCGCGGTGTGATCCTGGCGGTGTCCTCGAAGAACACGGATGAGGTCGCGCGACAGCCCTTCCTGGAACACCCCGAGATGTTGCTGAAGCTGGACCACATTGCCGTCTTTCAGGCCAACTGGAGCGACAAGGCGACCAACATCGAGGCGATCGCCAAGACGCTGAATATTGGTCTGGATTCCCTGGTGCTGCTCGACGACAATCCCGCCGAGCGAAGTCAGGTGCGAAAGGCGTTGCCGATGGTGGCCGTGCCCGAACTTCCCGCCGATCCTTCGCTTTACGCGCGCACGCTGTTGAACGCGGGCTATTTCGAAGCCGTCACGTTCTCCGAGGAGGATCGTCAGCGCGGCGCCCAATATCAGGCGAATGCCCAGCGCGCGGAGCTGTCGGCCAAGTCTCGCGACATGGATGAATTTCTGGCGTCGCTCGGCATGACGATCGAATTCCACGCGTTCGATGCCGTCAATCTCGGGCGGATCGCACAGCTCATCAACAAGACCAATCAATTCAACCTGACGACGCGTCGCTACACGCATTCCGAAGTCGAGACGATGTCGCGTTCGCCGGATTGCCTGACTTTCCAGATCAGGCTTCGCGACCGCTTTGGCGACAACGGAGTTATCGGCGTCGTCATTGCGCGAAAGAAGGACACGGCTTACGACATCGACACCTGGTTGATGAGCTGCCGGGTCCTCGGCCGACGGGTCGAGGAAGCCATCGTTGCCGAGCTCGTCCGCCATTGCCGCTTGAACGGTGTCGATACGCTGGAGGGCAGCTACCTCCCCACCGCCAAGAACGGATTGGTGCGCGACCTGTACAAGAGGCTTGGATTTGCGTCGGCCGGCGGCACGGACGACCACCACATCTGGAAGCTGAACATCGCCGAATACAACGTCCCCCCCTTGCCGTTCGAGGTTATTCGCGACGCCGAGAATGCCTGAGATTCGGCGTTTCACGCCGGCTCAGTGACTTGGGTGTCGGGAGCACCAAACCGTCGCCCGTCCAGCCGCTCGAGATCTTCCGGGCTCGTCGCGCCGGACGTCCGGTGCTCAGGGCATGGCGCCAAACCAGATCACGAGTGCGAACATCACCAACAAGGCGACGGTGATGATCGCTTCGCTCGTGGGTATTCGCTTCATGGGCCGCCTCCGCGCGCGGGAGCGGGATGCTGCGACGGGGCGGTGGTTCAGATCAGCACAACACCGCCCGCTTAAAATGCTTGCGGACGGCGTCGGCTCTAGCCCCAGGAAGGAAATGCAAAATCCCGGTAGCCACTAGGTCTACACATCCGGGCAGAAGGTTCACGTGACGATTGGCATACTCCAAAGGGTGTAGGGATCGCCGACCGCAAAGGACGCCGTCGACCCCCATCCTTGGCACCCTCGGCCGCATGACGATCTCACCCGGCCACGGGTCACACGGCGTGGTGCCGGCAGCCCCTGTCGTTCAACACCGCCCTTAGCGCCAGGATCCGTCCGGCCCAAGGGGCAGAGTCGGATGGTCGCGGTTGTTCTTGTCGGGCTTGACCTTGAACCCCTGTCGAAACGCGAACCAGATAAAGCCGCCCAGTGCGGCCACACAGATCGGCGCGAGAATCCAGTCGGGCATGGCGTGGTCCTCCAGTCTACCGACTGATTAGTCGCCGCTAGCCTCGGCCGAGTTCAATACGGGTGCCGCACGCCGTTGCAGCGCGCCCCGCCCCTCAACCACTGGCATTTCTGATGAAACCCTGGATGCGCGGCAAGACGTTATCGATGTCGCTCATTTCCAATTCATGTGTCAGTCCGTCGATCGTGCATAACAACACCTTGGAGTTCGCCAAGGCAGCCTCGATGCTCCGGGCGCCTTCCAGTGCAACCGGATTTTCCCCGCCGACGATCCAAAGCGTTGGACAGAGCAGTTGCGCCGGAACGATTTCGCCCCAGTCGAGGATGGCGGTAAGCCACGGAACTTCGTGCTGCGCACGGGCGCTCTGAAGATAGGCGCGCTCGGGGGGAGTAAGCGACTCCAGATCGAGTATCCCCTCGTTTTGGGCGCGCAGGATCGGTATCCAGCGATCCCGAACACCCGTCACGGTGCGGCGGAAGTCGCCGGAAGCGCCGGGACCAAACGGCACACCGACCATGACGAACCGCGTGACGCGCTCCGATCTGGCAGCAAGATAGCGGCCGGTATTTGCTCCGAACGAGTACCCCCAGAGCGCGAATCGTTCGATACCCGCGTGATCGGCAACGGACAGGATGTCTTGGCAGTGGCGGTCGATGCCGTATGCCTCAACGCTGGTCGGCTTGTCGCTTTCACCGTGACCTCGAAGGTCGATAGTCACGACGGTGAAGTCCGAACCCAGCCTATCCACGTAGCCGGCATCACGCCATGTTTGACGAGACTGAGCCCCACCGTGCAAAAGCACCATAACTGGACCTGAGCCGGTCATTTCATAGGCAATGCGCGTTCCGTCGTCCGACGTAGCGAAATGTGCAGACATGTTTCTTTGTTTCTTTGAGATATGGTTGATATCGGGCCGAGCGCGCAGGCGTCTCAAGCGGTGTGGCGGCAGCCGTCTGGCTCAGGTCAAAGATTGCGCGCTGTCGGCGTACGACCAATCGGCAAACGACCACGGGTCGCCGCAAGGCGGGCCGCGCAAAGAGCGCGCCAGGCGTGGGTGCCATAACTTGCGACCAGATCGTTCCCCGTCTCCTTCCAGAGCGATGACGCGGGATCCAGCCCTAGCATTCGCACGAAATTATCGTCGCCAACGACGACCTGCCTTGCGAACGGGAATAGAAAACGCTCGCCACCTTGTCGGCAGAAAGCGCGGGCGTCAGCATAGGTTGAAAACCAGCTGTTGAGCTGGAATTGACAACGTAGATCGTACCAGAGGCCGCCCTGGTCGTCGGATAGTTGGGCCCGTCCCTCGAGCACACGGCGAGCGTGCGCCCAATCCTGAAATCCAAGTTCCGTGGAAACGATATTGAGGGCGTGCGCGAGCTTCCAGGATACCGGCAAAGCCCAACGTCGCTTCCTGGAGATCCAGCGCGCATAGAAGATCGCATCTGGCACCTGATTGACCAAATCATTCAGGCGAAGGCGCGCGCGGATCTTGACTTCGCGCAGCAGCGCGCCAGCGGCGACCTGAGACGACGCAAGCGCAATATCTTTTGATGGAGATGATAGAGACACAACAACCCTCCGTAGAGACTTCGGCCTTCCCGCTGTGGCCGAACAAAGGGTCGAGTGATTGTCGCAACCCCGATGCGATTCGAAGCAACGGGAAACGAACTACTGAAGGGTGAGAGCCTCTTGCGCGGGAAGGCGCCCCTTCGGCACCTTCGTAAGCTGTAAAGCCGATTTGGGAGCAGCGCAAGTAGCCGAGAGCCCGCGGCTTCGCTGCTACTGCGGGACGAACTGCGCGTCACGGGACCGAGGTACGGCTGCGTATTGGAGCGGGTGAAGGGAATCGAACCCTCGTATTCAGCTTGGAAGGGGTTCGTTGGCTGAATACTTTCAATGCCTGTTCGGACAAAACGACGGTAACCGCCGCACTGAGTCGTAACGACAAATCGCGGTTGTCCGAACGATGAGTGTCCTCCCCCTCCCCACCGAATCGCGTCGTCGAACTGCGCGCCGCGCTCGACAACTTTCACAAATTCGGTAAATCTGAAATGAGCCCATTCCGCTGTGAAGGGAAGATGACCATCTAAAAACGGAAAACCCTCGCCTGCGAAGCGAGGGTTTCCGAAGGGTGTCGTGTGAAGCGGTCACCAGCCGCATCCGTCGACAGCGATAGGAGCGCTGAAGACATGGCACGATGTATGCGCGCCAGCGCCGAGCGTCAAGAAGACGAAGCCGCACGCCTCGATAAAATCAACGAGACCTTCGCCGACGCCGCGCGCGAGGACGCCGAGCGCGAGTCACACGCCGACCATGCTGCGCTTGATGCCAGGCTGGCGCGCATTGTTCAGGGCACTGGCGTCAAGCGCGTCAACCCGCACGACAAGGCGGCGGTGGCCGCCGCTCATGCGTGGATATCCAAGCGATACGAAGACGTCCTCGAGCCGAGGATTCAGCCTTCGCGCGCCATCGGCGTAATTCGCCTCCGGGAATTTGAAGCCTACCTGTTCCACCGCTATGGCCGTGCGCTGCCCGACGATGACGCGGGCCGGCACGATCTCACCATCTTGCTGAACTGTATCGCTCTCGTCGGCGAAGTCGGGAGTACCTTTTACCGTGCACGTGCCTCCGCCAACATCTGGGCGCCCCGGACGGACCGCCGCGAGCTGGCAGAGCTGATCGCGTTCATAATGAAGCGGCCCCGCCGCTACAGCGCCAAGAAGCTGGGCGAACTAACCGGTCTCACCGAGGAAGAGCACACCTTGCTCGGTATCACATCGTTCTGGCCACACACATGGAACGAGGCTGACGTCCGCGACGGTCAGAAGCAGCGCCGGAAGGACAACGATCGCGAGCGCAAGACCACCGAGCGGCGCAGGAATGGCGTCGTCGACCGCACGGAATGGCTGGCGGGCAATTCCAAGAGTCGAGCGGAACCGTGGAATGCACTCGGCATGAGCCGAGCTACCTACTACCGGAAGCTCCAAGGCCGGTGACCTTCCCGGTGACCTTCCCAATGAGACAGGTCTGTCGGCTCTATTAGAGAAAGATTCTTATAGAGCGGACACACCAGTCTCACGCCCGATCGTGGTGCAGGCCATCGCGCCGATCGAGACCATCGATCTCGACGGCATCGACATGGCGAAGTTCGGCGTCATCGCGTTCCGTGTGATTTCTGGAGACCGTGTCATTCGCGAGTGGCGATCACGCGGATAGTCATCTGCCCGCGCGCAAGCTGGCTGCCATATCGGTCGTCGTGGGATTGATTACCGAGGGAACCGCACTCCCACAGAAGAAGTACGACAGCGGCGCGAGCGACAACGAAATCAAGATCGGCAATACCGGCGGTCCATCAAAGCCGCGCTCGATCCGAAGGGATTGATGAACCCCGGCAAGATAGCGCGGTGCCCAACAGCCAGCCATTGCCGCGGTCGAAGAAGTACACGATCGATCAGCCCACGACAGCCATCCGCGAGCTGAAGACTCCCACCCCGCTATCTGATCAGCTGCCCCTGCCTGCCGATCAGGCGAGCACGCGAGACCAGTGGCTAGGCTGGCTCGATGAATATCTCGGTCCGGGCTATTACAATCGGCAAACGCTCATCGATGATGCGCGCCACGTCTATCAGCACTTGAACAACGGCCGAATGATGGTTTGGCTCAACGAGGCCGCGGGCGAAGATCCTCGCATCATTGAAGCTGCGATCATTGCGATGGATAGCGGCGAGCCCGCCCAGAGGGAGGCAATGTACGCTCGGCGCGTTCTGCCCTGGTAGAGCGCAGCGAAACTGCTTTTTCAGCGAAAGTCATGAGTCCCGGCTCCCGGTAAACCACGGATGTGGCGGAGGGGTTACAAACGTCAAAAACAGGCCACCAACGGGGGATATTGATGAATCATTAAGCTTCCTGCCTGGTGATAACGCAGAGGCTACACCCGCTGTGTATTGCCGAAGTGAGTCGGTCGAGTGTTCAATGGGCCCAGCGTGCCGACGCTGATTCGATCCTAGGACGCTCTTATTGCGACTCGTGCTCAGTTGGCGTCGGCAATTGGCCCTGTTTTCATGCGCAAAACGTGGGGAACGGTGCCCGGAATTGTTGCGGTCCCCCAGTGGGGACGGCAACCATGGTTACGGCAGCCTCCGGTGGTGATTCGTTCCGGCTGGGCGCTGCAAGAGCTGAGGGAGCCAAGCACCCGCTGGGGTGACTTGGCCCCTCACTCGACCAAGCAAACCACCGCGAGCCCTCGGCCAGACAGTGATTCACTGCAGCAGACTATGCGTGTACGGCGTACGTACAATCAAGCCACTAAAGAGCACAGTCGGCCGGCAAAGCGTGCGCGCAAGCTGTTTGCCACAGGAAAGCTGGACAATTAAGGCCCGCGGGACCGAATAGGCTTCTGGTGCGGGATCTCGCCGGTCCCATCGCAGCCAGAGCGCGGTCGGTAAGGCGGCAGCGGTCGGCCGATCCTCACGGCCTGCATTTCGACGTGCCGTAGCAGTCCGGACATTCCGTCATCTTCTCAGTCATTAGCTTGCTCCTGAAATCAGACCGGGGATCGGTCTGCGCGCGAGCCAAGCAGGTTGGCGCAATCAGCAACGGACCATCGGGGTGCCAACCCGCACGCCAACGCCACCAGCGCGCTGGCATGATCTCGGCCACCCCAGACAGCCGGCGGACGGATGGTCGCTCAGCGACCGCCGTAGGGCGATCCTAGTGGCCATGCCACCATCTCCAGTCCTTCACCAAGATGGTGTAAAATCAGACCGCTTCTTGAGAATTTGCCCTCTATAAGAATTTGCCCTCTATAAAAAGGCCATCACCCAACAATCGCGGTCGGAACTTGCTCCAGGCTGACCCGGCGCATCAGTTCGTCGAAGCCCGCAAGTTCGCGCGCGACCACGCGGCGCGTGGCCTCAGGTGTCAAATCGCGCGGCGCCGGTCCGGTCCCGCCGATCGTCAATATCAGGTCGCAGCTCTGCCGATCCGACATCTCGATCAGTGCCTCGGCAATCAATTGGAACGGATGATCCTGGCAAGGAAGCTGTTGATTGCCTCCCCACCCTGGTCCTTATACTCGCCACGGCTGGCGCGGTCGGACACCACGAGAGTACCGATCCGCGCAGGGCTGGAACAGGCCGTGCGGCCGATTTCGTGGTGGTCGCTCATGTGCACCCCCCGCTGCCTCAACATGAACATCCCACGTGCGGTATGACGCCCTGGGCTTCGTCCCGCTTCAGCGACCCTCGTCCATGCGAGCCAGCGCCACCTCGAATTCCTCGATCGTCTGGCCGCGCGTCACCTGGCCGAGGCGGCCTCCGTTCTCCGCCGAGGTCCTGCAATCGAAACGGCCTGCGCCATCTGATCAAAACAAAGCTGGATCTTCGCGAACGGACGACAATACCTTCTCGGCAGTCTTTCCGCCAGTCCGACCATGCAAACTCCTGCCGCTACTGCCCCCGAACGACAGTCTCAGGCTTCGCGCCGTGCCTGACGTTCGCCGATTGTCGCCCTGCATGGACGAAACCCCTGGCTGGCGAGCATCTCAAGAATATGGCGTCCTCCGGGCTACTGGATTGAGTTGGGTCAAGGCTCCCTGGCCATCGCTTGGATTGAGCCATGTCAATGGCGCGAACTGCTACACGTGTGACAAGGGCCAATATCGACCGGAGGCGACGTTGCATGCGCCACACACTGACATCATGGCTTCGCCGGCTCACCCTTTTCGGGTGGCGAGACATCGCGTCGGCGCCATTTGGTTGCGTAATCGAGCTTGCAATGATTGATGGCGGACGTCAGCCGCTCGGCGTCCCGTGCATCCGCCACAGCGAGGGGTGGCTGGACGCCGCGACGATGCAACCCGTTACCGTGTCGGCAACACACTGGCGCTACTGGCGGCCTGACGTGCTGCCGATGTGCTGCTGCTGACAATGGCGCGGTTTGGTGCCATCAACCGGCTGGTCTCGGTCCTGCTCCTGCGGTCGCGGGTGCCGCAACCGCGGCGGACGGACTGGACACTGGTGCTGGCGCTTGCCTGTACGGCGCTGACCATCGCATCGGCGATCTCACTGCTTTATTTTCACTACTTGGATCTGCCCTGATCGCTGGCCGGCTCGTCGTCGGCGATGGCGCGCCAGGCCGCGCCATCGAGGTCCTCATATTGTCCGCTCTTGAGTGACCAGAGAAAGCCGAGCAGGCCGGCAAAGCCAAGTGCGAGAGCCAGCGGCACCAAAATGACTAGAACCTCCATCAGACCGTCTCCCTCGCACGCGCCCTCAGCGCATTGAGCATCACGATCACCGACGAACCCGACATCGCCGCCGCCGCGATCAGCGGCGTGACCAGGCCGGCGATCGCGATCGGCACCGCCAACACATTGTAGACGACGGCAAGCCAAAGATTTTGCCGCATCAGCCGCAACGCCTTGCGGGACACCTTAACCGCGACCATGACCGGCGTGAGCCGCTCACCCAGGAAGACAGCATCGGCGACTGCCTGGCTCATGTGGGTGGCGGTAACGGGCGACATCGAGGCGTGCGCCGCGGCCAAAGCTGGCGCGTCATTCAAGCCGTCGCCGACCATCAGTACCTTGCAGCGCTGACGCGCCAGCTCCTCGATCCGTTCGATCTTGTCGACCGGAGAGACCTCCGCACGCCATTCATGCACGCCCAGCATCCTTGCCGCATGCCGGACCGCCGGCTCGCGATCCCCGGACACGATCTCTACGGCGATGCCCATGCTGGTCAATGCTGCGATCACCTCCGCCGAGTCCGGCCGCAGCCGCTGGCGAACCGCGAACGCATACCTGCTCTCGCCGTGACTGAATGCGACGACGGACGCCTCCGGATCGCGGCACAGAATCTCGTTGGCGAGGTCGTCGGCACCGCAAAATGACGGGCGGCCCAGCCGGATTGGCCGCCCCTCGTGGAAGCCCTGCACGCCCTGGCCAGGCTCTTCCTGAATGTCCGGCAGTGGCGAAGCCGCGCCCGCCTTGCGCGCGACCGCGGCGGCGACCGGATGACGGCTCGAGAGTGCCAGCCGCCCCGCAAGCTTCACGACATCGTCCGGGATGTCCCCAAGATTGGCGACATCGAGCTCAGGCAGCGTCAACGTCCCGGTCTTGTCGAAGATCACCCGGTCGATCTCGGCAATCCGTTCGATCGCATCGCCGGCGTTGAGCAGCACACCCGAACCGAACAGCGCACCGGATGCAACGGTCTGCACGGCCGGAATGGCAAGTCCCAGCGCGCAGGGACAGGTGATGATCAGAACCGCAATCGCCGTCACGATCGAATCGTGAAAACTCGCACCATAGGCCAGCCAGCCGAGCATCGTGAGCAACGCGGTCGCGTGTACGACCGGGGCATAGAGCCTTGAGGCCCGCTCCGCCAGACGAAGATAGCGCGAGCGCGCCTGCAGCGCGTGATCGAGCAGCCGGGATATCTCGTCAAGCAGCGTGCCGCCCGAGGCCGCCGACGCACGAACGCGCAACGTGCCGGAACGGATCAGCGTACCCGCGAACACCGCGCTGCCGGGCGACGCCATCGCCGGCAAGGTTTCGCCTGTGATCAAGCTCTGATCGATCTCCGAGCGGCCCTCGATCACATTGCCATCGACCGCACAGCGCTCGCCGGGCCGCAGCAGCACGATGTCGCCCGGCCGGATCGCGGCCGCCGGGACCGTCTTGATCTCGGTCGGACTGACGAACTTCGTCGCCGTCTCTGCCTTGAGCGCGGCGAGGTTTCCGGCGAAAGCGCGGGTGCGGCGCCGCATGTTCTGGTCGAGGTAGCGGCCGGCGAGCAGGAACGCGATCAGCATGATCGCGGCATCGAAATAGGCATGTTCGGCGTGGTTTACGGTCTCGATCACCGAGGTTGCCACCGCCAGGATGATGCCGATGCTGATCGACACGTCCATGTTGACGCCTCGCGCCCGTAGCGCTGACAGCGCCGACGAGAAGAAGGGCTGCGCGGAATAGGCCGTCGCGGGCAGCACGATCAGCGCCGACAGCCAGTGGAAGAAGTCGCGCTGCTCTGGCAGCATGTCGGAGACGTTGCCGGACCATACCGGGACCGACAGCATCATCACGTTCATGGCGGCAAAGGCGGCGACGCCCAGCCGGCGCAACAAGCCTTGTGCGCGCCGGGCCTCCAGGGTTTCGGCATCATCCCGCTCGAAGGGATAGGCCTTGTAGCCGAGCTCCGCGAGCCGACTTACGAACAGCGCCGGTTCAAGAGCACCCGCCTTCCATTCCAGCGCAAGGCGACTGTCCGTCAAGTTCACGCGGGCCGAGGTGACGTCGGGTATGGCTGACAGATTGCGCTCGATCTTGGCCATGCAGCCCGCGCAATTGATGCCCTCGACTGCGAGATCGAGATGGATGAGCCCGGTGCCCGCGCTCCTCAGATAGTGAGAGAAATCGATATCCGCCTGCATAGGATGCACCTTCAATTCAGCAGGATTCGGCTCTTCGACAGGAACATGCGCCGGCCATCGGCGTCGCCCTCGATCACGAGGTCCCACTGCCCTGCCGCGACGCCTTCGGCGCGGCCGCCATAGCTCCCACCCCCGGCCTCGCCAATCTCGATTGCTCGGTCGGCGCGACGATCGATCGGCCGTTCGAGCCGGGCAAGGAAACTCATTCCCGTCAGCGGTGCGCCGGCGTGGTCGCGCGCCTCGAGTGCAATTGCGGCGCTGCCGTCAGGCCGCCGATCGATATGGGCCTGGACCCGCCAGTCGCGCTCGTTCTGCTGTCTGGCCGCATCGATCTCGCGTTGATAGGCGAGGCTCGCACTATAGGCGCTGTCGACCTCTGTGCCCGGAAGGGTCGAAATGGCAAGGCGCATCATCACCATATTCACGCTGATGACGACGGCGAAGAATGCGATCGTCGTGATCAGGACGAAACGTCCGGTGATGGGTCGCGCGGCTGGACGAGAGGCTGCCATGGCGAGATTTCCGTGGTTAGGGAAGGACGAAGTGGTCGGTCGCGGAGGCGACCTCTCCGAGGCCGATATCAGTGACGCGGAATGTGACCGGTACCGACTTTTCCGCCTTTTCATCGAACGGCGCCGTCACCAGCACGCGAAGTTCGGTGGTGGTGTCGCGGCCAAGGACGATCATCGGACGGTCTGGCGTCACGGAGTCCGCACCGATGACGTGCAGCTTGGCGTCGGCCGGCCCGTCGACATCGATCGTGATCACACGATCAAAGCCACGCTTGTTGAGGAAGCGCAGCGTGTATCCGTTGCGGATCGCGCCGTCGCTGAGACGCACCGCGATCGGGTTGCGATCGTGCAGCACGTTGACATCGAGCAGGGTTCGCGACATCAACGCGTAGAGCATCACCGCGCAGACCACGGTGATCAGGCCGGCATAGACGACGGTACGGGCGCGAACGGGCTTGAAAACCTCCTGCTTGCCGGCAACGCGCCGCTGAACGTTGATATCGTTATCGTATCCAATCAAACCCGTCTTGCGGTTGACCTTGGTCATGACGACGTCACAGGCATCGATGCACAGGCCGCACTGGATGCAGCCAAGCTGCGCGCCCTCGCGAATGTCGATCCCGGTGGGGCACACGGCAACGCACTGGTTGCAATCGATGCAATCGCCGGCCTTCTCGCCGAGCGAGCGAATGTCGAACGCCTTCTTCACCGAGCAACGAGGCTCGCCACGATCGTATTTGTAGGTGACGTTGAGTGCCCATTCGTCGGTCAGCGCCGCCTGGATCCGCGGCCACGGGCACATATAGACGCAGACCTGCTCGCGCATGTAGCCGGCCAGCAGATAGGTCGACGCGGTCAGCATCGCGATCCAGACATAGGCGATCGCCGGCGCCTGAAAGGTTGCCAGATCGCGCACCAAGGTCGGCGCATCGGCGAAATAGAGCACCCAGGCGCCACCTGTCCACCAGGCGATCATCAGCCAGATCGCGTGCTTCAACGCACGGCGACCGGCGCGCTTTGCGGTCATTGGACCAGCATCCGCCTTCATCTGCGCGCGGCGATCACCTTCGACCAGGCGCTCCACCGCATAGAACAGATCCGTCCAGACCGTCTGCGGGCAGAGATAGCCGCACCAGATCCGGCCACCCAGCGCATTCATCAGGAACAAGACGAGCGCTGCCAGCACCAAAAGGCCGGTGAAATAGTAGATTTCCTGCGGCCAGAGCTCGATGAAGAAGAAATAGAAGCGACGATTTGGGAAATCGATCAAGACCGCCTGGTCGGGCGCGCCGAGACCCCGATGCCAGCGTACGAAGGGCAGCAGATAGTAGACGCCGAGGCAGACGGCCATCAGCCGCCATTTGATCGAGCGAAATCGGCCCGAGACGCTCTGCGGATATACCTTCTTGCGGGGCGCGTAGAGCGGCCCGTCTTCGTCGGTTATGAGTTCATCAGGCGACACGGGCTTGTTCATGGGTTGCTCGAGTGAGGCTCTTGGTTGAAACCTACATCGCTGCACCATGTCCGGGTTTGACCTTGGTCAATGATCCCGGCCCCTCGCGGTGGCGGCTACTTGCCGCCGCCGAGCGAGTGCACATAGACCGCCAGCGCCTTGACGGTGACAGGGTCCAGGCGGCCGACCCAGGCCGGCATGACGCCGGCGCGGCCGTTGGTGATGGTCTCGACCAGCGTCTCCTCGTCGGAGCCATAGAGCCAGATCCGGTCGGTCAGGTTCGGCGCCCCAAGCTCCGGGTTGCCCTTGCCGTTGTCACCGTGGCAGCTGGTGCAGTTCTCGGTGAATAGCTTCTTTCCAGCAGCGGCGTCGAACTTCGGCCCGGTGGAAAGGCCGGAAAGCGAGCGCACATAGTTGGCGACAGTCACGATCTCATCCTTCTTGAGGACGCCGTCGCGGCCGAATGCGAGCATCTGGCCCTCATGGGTCTTTGCGTGTCCAGAGCGCGCGCCGAACTGGATCGTCTGCATGATCTGGTCAAGCGAGCCGCCCCACAGCCAGTCGTCGTCGTTCAGGTTCGGATAGCCCTTTGCACCTGCGCCGCCGCTGCCGTGGCAGGGCGCGCAATTGTCGGCGAACACGGTCTTGCCGCGGGCGCGAGCCAGCGCCAGCAGAGCGGGATCCTTCTCGATGTCGGCCAGCGACGCGTTGCCGAGCACCGCCATCTTCTCGCCGCGCAGCTTCTCGAGATCGGCAAGGTCGGTCGCGACACTGGCGCGGGTGGAATAATGGAACAGACCGGTGGTGTAGCCCGAGACCAGCGGCCAGGCCGGATAAACGACCCAGTAACCGAGCGCCCAGACGATCGTGGCATAGAATGTCAGCACCCACCAACGCGGCAGCGGCGTGTTCAGCTCCTTGATGCCGTCCCACTCATGACCAGTCGTGCTGCGGCCGGAAACGCGGTCGATCTCATTGTGCTCGCTCATGATCGGTCAGTCCTCCCGCAGCGGCATCCGGGCTGCAGCATCGAAGAGAGATTTGTTGCGGGGCCAAAGCGCGTAGACGACGATGGCGATGAAGATTCCAACGAAGACGGGAGTCCAGAGCGTGCCGACCAGGCTCGACGCGAAATTCTCGACTTGAATGATCGCTTTCATGCTCGTGCCCTCAGCGCAGATTGGCTTTTTCGTTGTAGAGTTTGAAGTCGACGAGCGTGCCGAGCATCTGCAGATAGGCGATCAGCGCGTCGAGCTCGGTCGGATTGCCAGCCTTGCCGTCGAAGTTACGTACTACCGCCTTCGGATAGCGCTTCTGGAACGCGTCGGAGCCGGGGCTGTCTGGATCGACCTGCGCCTTCAGATCGGCCGCCGCGTTGGCGATCTGCTCGTCCGTATAGGGCACGCCGACCGCGCGGCTCGTCCGCAGATGAGCCGCGGCGTCGGACGGGTCGAGCTCCGTCCTGGCGAGCGCCGGGTACCCGGGCATCACCGATTGCGGGACGATCGAGCGTGGATTGATCAGGTGCGTGACGTGCCAATCGTCGGAGTACTTGCCGCCGACGCGCGCAAGGTCCGGCCCGGTGCGCTTGGAGCCCCACTGGAACGGATGGTCATACATGCTCTCGGCCGCGAGCGAATAGTGGCCGTAGCGCTCGACCTCGTCGCGCAGCGGCCGGATCATCTGCGAATGGCAGAGATAGCAACCCTCACGGACATAGATGTTGCGGCCGGCGAGTTCGAGCGGCGTATAGGGCCGCACGCCGTCGACCGCCTCGATCGTGCTCTTCAGGTAGAACAGCGGTGTGATCTCGACCAGTCCGCCGATGGCAATGACGACGAGAATGCCGACGATCAGGATGATCGAGTTCTTCTCAAAGATCTTGTGTCGATTCCAGAGAGACATGTCGTGACCTATTCGGCAAGCTGGAGGGCGCCGGCGCCCTCGGTTTCGCTGGCTCGGCCGGCATTGACCGTCATCCAGAGATTGAAGGCCATGATCAGGGCGCCGACCAGGAACAGCGCGCCGCCGGCCGCGCGGATGATGTAGAAGGGATGCATGGCCTCGACGGATTCGATGAACGAGTATTCGAGGAAGCCAAGCGAGGTGTAGGCACGCCACATCAGGCCCTGCAGGATTCCCGACACCCACATCGCGGAGATGTAGAGCACGATGCCGATCGTCGAGATCCAGAAGTGCCAGTTGACGAGCTTCAGGCTGTAGAGCTGGCGATTCCAGAGCCACGGGACGAGGCAGTACAGCGCGCCGAACGACACGAAGCCGACCCAGCCCAAAGCACCGGAGTGCACATGGCCGATGGTCCAGTCGGTATAGTGGCTCAGCGAATTAACCACCTTGATCGACATCATCGGGCCTTCGAAGGTCGACATTCCGTAAAAGGCGACCGATACCACCATCATGCGCAGCACGGGATCGGTACGCAGCTTGTCCCAGGCTCCCGACAGCGTCATCAGGCCGTTGATCATGCCGCCCCAGGACGGCATCCAGAGCATGATCGAGAACGTCATGCCGAGCGTCTGCGCCCAGTCCGGTAGCGCCGTGTAGTGCAGATGATGCGGGCCGGCCCAGATGTAGAGGAAGATCAGCGCCCAGAAGTGGATGATCGACAGCCGGTAGGAATAGACCGGACGCTCCGCCCGCTTCGGAATGAAGTAGTACATGATCGCCAGGAAGCCGGCGGTCAGGAAGAACCCGACGGCATTGTGGCCGTACCACCACTGGAACATCGCATCCTGCACGCCGCCCCAGGCGATGTAGGACTTCGAGCCGAGGAAAGACACCGGCAGCGCGGGGTTGTTGCCGAGATGCAGCACCGCGATGGTGATGATGAACGCCAGGTAGAACCAGTTGGCGACGAAGATGTGCGGCTCCTTGCGCTTCACCAGCGTCATCAGGAACACAAGCAGATACGTCACCCAGACGATCGTCAGCCAGAGGTCGGCGTACCATTCCGGCTCGGCGTATTCCTTCGACTGGGTCACGCCGAGCAGGTAGCCGGTGCCGGCGATCAGAATGAAGAAGTTGTAGCCGACAACGACGAACCAGGGCGACAGGTCGCCCGCAAGGCGGGTGCGGCAGGTCTTTTGTACGACATAGAACGATGTTGCGATCAGGACATTGCCGCCGAACGCGAAGATGACGGCCGACGTATGCAGCGGCCGCAGGCGGCCGAATGTCGTCCAGGGCAGATCGAAATTGAGCGCCGGCCATGCCAGCTGCATGGCGATGATGAGACCCACGGTGAAACCCGCGATGCCCCAGAACATCGCCATGGCGGAAGCGAACTTGATCGGGCCGAGATTGTAGTTGGGGCGCCCGCCGATCTCCGCCGGAGGCAGCTGGGCCGGACGGTCGAGGTAGCGGTTGCCGATCATGATCACGGAGATCAGGCTGGCGGCGCAAGCAAGCGACGCGTGAAAACTGAACGCCGCATCGTGCCCCATCGCCGCGCCGAGAAAGCTGATGAAGGCAAAAGCTGCGAGTGCCGACGCCAAACCGGCTTCGCCCATCGTCATCGACTTTGAAACGGAGGATGGACCTGTCATGTGGAGGCTTTCTTTGAGTGCGATGGCGTCATGGAAACCACGATCTCCCTGCCCGTTGCTTGATCGGCATCAATTCCCACGCCACGTCGCATGCCGCCGGCGCCGCGGCTCAGCGCGGTCAGGGTCATTTCGTTCGGGCAGTATTTTGCCGGGCTGGCCCGCCGCTCCCGCGCGAGATCCTCCGCACAACGGACCTTCTCACGGCAGAGACCGCACACCCGCTGCAAATCACGCAAGACGTCGCAGTGCGACGACGCCAGCGTCTGCTCGGACAAACCTGCGTGCTCGAGACGCTTGCTGAGCAACTTCGGCGAGCCTTGCTCGCGGGCAAGCGCACGAAGATCGGGCGTCGAGAGATTGAGCTCGTGAGCGATCTCGTCGACCTCTCGAGGAGTCAGGAGATCGAATTCGTGTCGACGCGCAAGAAATGCCCGCAAGCGGGCGAGAAGACTCTCGAATTGCGGCGAGCTGTTGCCTTCTGATCGGTCGGTCATTTCTTCAAGCCCCATTTTGGCTCTCCAGCTCTAGCGGAAGGACCCGATCTCGGATTTGATCTTGGTCAAACACGCGATGTCGCGGCGATCGATCGCCACCACGGCGCAAGATCATTAGCCGCCCCAGGCTGATGGCAGTGTCGGCGGCGTTCGAAGCTCCATGGAGTCGGCAAAGATCGTCCAGTCGCGGACACCCTTCTGTCTGCAGAAGTCGGCCTCGGCCAGCTGTGCGGCCGCAGAAAGCGAGACTGCGTCAACCTTGAACGCTGCCTGGCAGGCGCGATGTTCGTGGCCGGTGTCGTCGCAAACCGTTTTGATGAAACGAACGTCGAATGATGTCATGGCACCCTCACATGGGCTGATTTCATGCTCATGCTGCCATTGGTGCGCGATGTCCGTATTGATCTGTCGCAACGGAATGCTCTGAGGCGCGACTGTCTTGTTGCGTAGGATACACAGGGCGGCTAAACCCTTGGACGATCTCGACCGCAACCACGAGTGACGCGCTTCCCGCGACGTCCGGCTCTCATCATCCGGAACTGAGACCAGATCGGACGAGGTGCTATTTGTGGCGAGATGTCCAGTCCGCTGATGACGGCCGGACTGCCGGTATTGACGTCGTCTTGCCGTTGACGGTCCATCCGGCAGCAGCGATCGCGAAGCCCACGATTACACAGATCGCTAGCAACGTTGCGGCGAATCCCACGACATCGGCGCTGACCACCGCGGTCGCGATCAACGGGATCAGTATGATTGCGGGGCGAATGATCATCCTGCCGTCTCCTTCGGCGCTTTGGCGGCTGCCGCTCGTTCGTCTTCCGCGGATTGGATATAGAAGCCGGAATAGGTATCGACGTAACACAGATGATCGTGCACTTCCTTGACGCCGGCGGCATTCTCCGCGGCGACAATCGCCGCCTGCCTCGCCCGCTCATCCATGATGACCCCACGAAGATGCACCACGCCGTCGCGCACTGAGACTTGCAGCCCGAGCGGACACCAGTTTGTACCGTCGAGCGCTCGCGCGATGCGATCGTGGATGTGCTCGTCATCCGCCGTTGGATCCGGAATCTGATGCGCGACGGACGCGACCGCCCGCAGCAGATCCGCACGCGTCACGAGCCCAACGAGGCGCCCGTCACGCATCACTGGCAGCCGTTTGACGCCCTTCTTCTCCATGAGATCGACCAAATCAGGCAAAGGCGTTTCTTCCGTCACGGTGACGGGGTCGCACGACATGATCTCTCCGACCTTCCGTCCGCGCTCGTGGACAAAGTCCGCGGCTGCGTAGCCGGAGCCGAGAAGAAACTTGAACCAGCGGCCCCGCCGGCGTTGCGTGCCGATCTCGCTTCGCCGCAGAAAGTCGCTCTCGGACAGGATTCCGACCAATCTTCCGGCCGCATCGACCACCGGCAGGCCGCTGATATGGTGATCCATCATCAGTTTGGCGGCCTCGATTATGGAGGTCTCGGTTCCAACGGTGATGAGATGTCTCGCCATGATCTGATGTGCGCGCATTGCCGCTCTCCTTTCGAGACTTGCAGCAAGCTCACACAAGCCCGGCCCATTCGTCTTGATCTCCCTCAATGCCTGCACTTGACAGAAATCAAGGCGCTACGACCGATGATCGAGGATGCTGCTGGTCAGGAGAACAAAGTTATGTTGCAGAACCTGCTCGCCTCGATCGGTGCGCTCGCGATCGCTGTCGTCGCCTTCATCCGGATGATGTTGCAGGCAAAGCGGCCTTCGCTAAGCCGATCGGCCAAATCGAGCCCTGTCCAGCTCCATCGCCGCCGCCCGTTCTAGGCTGTCGGCGCCGCCTCGACCGTTCACCCGGAATTTTGACGTGCGTCAATGCGGCACGACGCGTGCGGCCGGATGATGTTGTTCCGTCGGGATTGTGCAAATGGCAGACAGAACGGCTTGGCGCCCCATCATCTTCTCGTGTCCGACTACTGGCGATCGCGTCCAAGGCCTGCTTCCCGATGACGCGTCCGGACCTCTGGCTGACGATCTGCATTCGATCTCGTGCGCCGCCTGCGATGGCGTCCACTTCATCAACCTGCGAACCGGTGCAGTCGTCGATCCCAAGCGCAGTTAGGTTGATCGCCAGAACCGGTGCGGACCGGAAGCCATCGAGTTGATGGATATCAAGACGCAAGTGCCGCCCATATGGGATGAAGGCCTCCCCCTACGAAGGATTTTGAACATGACAGAGCGAAACGACGCCCGTCCCGTCTCCGACGCCATCCAGAGCTATGCGAGGCGCGCCATGACCGTCCAGTCGGAATTCTCGGAGAAGCTGATTGAGGCGAACCGGTACTGGTTCGAGCAGATCCAGGTCGAATCAAACGAGGCCTGGGAGCTCTTCCGCAGGTTCAATTCCACGGCCTCGGTCGCCGAGAAGGTCACGGCGTTGCAGGATTGGGCCAAGGGCGTCACGGCGCGTAGCGCGAGCGACGCGACCTACGCGATCGAAACCGCGCGTTCGCTGGGTACGATCGAGCTGAACCTGTTTGCACGAAAGACCGGCAGTGTCGACGAGGCTACTCAGAAGGCCGCCTGACGTGCCGGCACGCGACGCTCGAGAACGCCCAGTGGCCGGCGCCGGCGCGACATGGGAGGGGGTCGCGACGGCCCCTTTCGACCGCGACCTTGAGCTCGCCGTGATCGAAGGTAACGCCATTCACAAACTCGTCTTCCCCTGCCGCCGTATTCTGGGCGGCTGGGTGAAGGCGAACACCACCGAACGCATCGCGGTGCAGCCCACACATTGGCGTGCCTGGGTCATATAGGTCATCTGCCCACTGTCCTGGACAGAGCAGCCGGTAGCACCAGCCGTCCGGACGTTGTAACATCAAGCAGACTGAGGGCTTTGCCGGGGGAATATGTCCGACCGCATCTGGTACCGCTATGGCACTGCCGCGGCAGCGGCCGCGCTCGTGTTCGCAGTGCGCGCGGGGCTTGATAGTTATTTCGAGGACCGAACCTTCACGATCATCTACGTGCCGGTCGTGCTGTTTGCCGCATTCGCCGGCGGCCGCGGTCCGGCGATCGTCACGACCGTGCTCTGCCTTGTCGTCAGCGCCAAATTCCTCGGCAAGAGCCTGGTCACTGAACCTGCGAATTTGATCGATACCGCTTGCTTTGCTGTCCTCGGCCCGATCCTTGGCTTTATGGGCGACCGGCTACTGAAGGAAAGCGATCAGGCACGAAATCGCCAGGCCCATCTGCAGTCGATCCTCGACACGGTCCCTGATGCGATGATCGTGATCGACGACCACGGTATCGTTCGCTCCTTCAGTGCGGCGGCCGAGCGCCTGTTTGGCTGGACAGCGGACCAGGTCGTCGGAAAGAACGTTTCAAGCCTGATGCCCCAGCCGTATCGCGGTGAGCACGACCGGTATCTCGAGCGTTACCTTACGACCGGCGAGCGTCGCATCATCGGCATTGGCCGCATCGTTGTCGGAGAACGGAGTGACGGCTCGACCTTTCCGATGGAGCTCGCCGTCGGCGAGGCCAAGGTGCGCGGAGAGCGCTTCTTCACCGGCTTTATCCGCGATCTCACCGAGCGCCGTGCGCAGGAACGGCGGCTTCAAGAGCTGCAATCAGAGCTGGTCCACGTCTCTCGATTGACCGCCATGGGAGAGATGGCGTCCTCAATCGCGCATGAGATCAACCAGCCGCTGTCAGCCATCACGAACTACATGCGCGGTGCGAAGGCGCTGCTGGCGTCAGAGACGCCGGATACCACCCGCATTCAGGAGGCGCTCGAGCGGGCCGCGCAGCAAGCGCTACGGGCCGGCGACATCATCAAGCGACTGCGCGAATTTGTCGCCAAGGGCGAGACCCAACACTCCCTGGAGAGCCCGGCCACCCTGCTTGAAGAGGCCGTCGCGCTCGCGCTGCTCGGCGCCAAGGAGCAGGGCGTCCGCGTGGCGATCCGCAGCGACCGCGACATGCCCCCGATCATCGTCGACAAGATCCAGATTCAGCAGGTCGTGCTCAATCTGGTTCGCAATGCGATCGAGGCGATGGCCTCCGGCCCGCGCCGCGAGTTGACGGTCGGCGTCACCAAGGCTAACGGAGTTGCGACGTTCACTGTCGCCGATACCGGCCCGGGCATTAGCCCCGATATCGCCGACCGTTTGTTTCAGCCCTTCATCACGACCAAGGAGCATGGTATGGGGGTCGGCCTCTCGATCTGCCGGACCATCATCGAATCCCATGGCGGACGCATCGACGTGATGCCAAACGCGGGTGGCGGCACAGTTTTTCGATTCATCCTTCCCTTCGCGGAGGACGGTGAAGAAGCATGACGACGCGGCGCACAATTCACGTGATCGACGATGATCCGGCGATGCGGGACTCACTGGCCTTCCTTCTCGACGTCAACGGCTTTGCCGTAACGACTTATGAGACGGCAACCGAATTTCTCGACCAGCTCAAGAGCAGCGCGGTCGACTGCATCGTGTCCGATATCCGCATGCCCGGCATGAGCGGCCTCGAACTCGTCCGCAAGCTCAAGGCCGATGCGGTCGCATGTCCCGTCATTCTGATGACTGGCCATGGAGACGTCGCACTCGCTGTCGAGGCGATGAAGGCAGGTGCGGTCGACTTCATTGAAAAGCCGTTCGAGGATGAGGCGCTGTTGCGCGCAATCGGCGAAGCCCTACAGACACAGTCCGCGGCCCCGGCCGACGGCACGGTCAAGCGCGAGGCTGAAGCTCGCCTCGTGGATCTCTCGCCGCGCGAACGTGACGTTCTGCGGGGGCTGGTGGCGGGCAAGATCAACAAGGTGATCGCGCACGACCTTGGCATCAGCCCGCGCACGGTCGAGGTCTACCGGGCTAACCTGATGGCCAAGACCAATGTGCGTAGCATGTCGGAGCTGATGCGGATCGCGATCGCCGCCGGGCTCTAGCCCCAAGCCGCTGCCGAGCGCCCACGCATAAAATCTCCTATCGGAATTCAGCAACAGGGCTCGTTATTTCGCTTGGCCGCGCGCAGGACGATCTATCGTCAAT
The DNA here is from genome assembly GCF_015291625.1 of Bradyrhizobium sp. CCBAU 53421. NCBI lineage: Bacteria > Pseudomonadati > Pseudomonadota > Alphaproteobacteria > Hyphomicrobiales > Nitrobacteraceae > Bradyrhizobium > Bradyrhizobium sp. CCBAU 53421. The sequence goes on along the minus strand of NZ_CP030047.1, from coordinate 4,247,065 downwards.
CCAATGCTGGCACCCGGTGACGCCCGCAATGTGCGGCCGACATCAATTGCCGATGAGAACTCGCGAATGCTGTCGCACGACCGCAAGGCGACCGAGCAGTTGGTCGTGCTGCTGCCGCAGCTTCGTCCTGGCCTTTCCGGCCGGACATAACTCAACCAGACCGCTGATCTGAAGCAGTTGCAGTTCTAGCATTAGCAGCACTTGGCGGATGGAATGGCGAATGTCCACCCCTGACGACCCTTGTTCGTGGTTAGCCCGACGCGATGCCGGAAAGTGCACGAGGTTTCCCATCACCATGGCCAGTCATATTCGAGAGGAGGAAGCTCGAATTGCAAGCGAGCTCCCTTTCGAGCCAATCAACAGCAAATGCGCCATTCCGCCTTGATCCGGATCAAGCGAAATGGGCCGAGGGAGATCAAGATAGCTCCCTCCGAACCATCATCTTCTGGGTGAAGTCGACCAAAGGAGAAAGGGCTTATCGATGGACGAGATCACGCACTTCATTGCCCTGCCGTACGATCGGACCGACGGCGAACTCGTTCCAGGTCAGCAGGCCAAATGCGCCAGCCCAGCCGCGGCGATCGAGCACGCCAAGCATTTATGGAAGACGTTCGGCCACGCTGGTGCTGCGGCATTCGTCCGTACCGGCCATTCGGGGACGAAAACCACCGTGCTGAGGACATATGGCATGGTGCCAGGCGAACTGGAGCAGGAACGGTCTCGTCCTGAATCCCGGTAAAGACCAATCGGCGACTTGTTGCGCTAGCTCAAATCGTCGTCCGCCATCGCATGCTTGAATGGAGCTGTTAGGACGAGTGGCCCATTCTCCCTGGGGTTGTCTCGATATTTAATGCCCGGCTTTTGCCGGGCATCTTTTTGTCTCGCCGCACGACGCTAGGAAATTGGCAGGATCCCGGCAGGCGCAGCGCCGCTTCGGGTCAGCGCAAGGCCTCCAGAGATCGCCCTGAGATAACCGCCGCCGGAACTCCGCGAGCAAAGCTTACCTCGAAGGAGCCGGTTCCACTTTCGAACGACTGAGCCTTCCCTTCCTTGGGCGCCAAGACTGGACACACGTCGGCAGCAACGTTTTGTGGTTTCGGCTCGAATTGGCGTGCATCTTTGAGTTAGCTCAAGCCATTCCCGTCATATTCGCCCTCTAACGTGGAACCGATAGCGGCGTCCGAGGTCATCTTTGAATCCCGGGAGAACGACATGCAATCTGCGACGACTCCAAACGAGCAAGCGCGGGCGGACGATCTTGTGCTGCTCGACCGCTATTGGCGAGCCGCCAATTATCTCTCCGTTGGACAGATCTACCTGCTCGCGAATCCGCTTCTGAGAGCGCCGCTGAAGCCGGAGCACATCAAGCCGCGCCTGCTCGGGCATTGGGGCACCACGCCGGGGCTCAACTTCATCTACGCTCACCTCAATCGCGCAATCCGCACTTCCGACCTCAACGTGATCTATATCTGCGGTCCCGGCCATGGCGGCCCCGGCATGGTCGCGAACACCTATCTCGAAGGCACCTACACGGAGCTCTATCCGGAGGTGGCGCGCGATTTGGACGGCTTGCGCAAGCTGTTCCGTCAGTTCTCCTTCCCCGGCGGCATTCCAAGCCACGCCGCTCCGGAAACACCTGGCTCGATCCACGAAGGCGGTGAACTCGGCTATGCGCTGGTTCACGCCTATGGCGCAGTGTTCGACAATCCCGATTTGATCGCCGTTTGCGTCGTCGGCGACGGCGAGGCAGAGACCGGCCCGCTCGCGGCCTCCTGGCATTCCAACAAGTTCTTGAACCCGAAGCATGACGGCGCAGTGCTGCCAATCCTGCACCTCAATGGCTACAAGATTGCCAATCCCACCGTGCTAGGGCGAATGGATGACGAGGAAGTCCGGAGCCTCTTCATTGGCTACGGCTACGAGCCGCTATTCGTCGAAGGCGACGATCCGAGTGCCATGCATCGCTTGATGGCCGACACGCTCGACACCGCGCTCGGCAGCATCCGCGCGATCCAGCAAGCCGCGCGCCAGCAGACCGGCGGCCTCAAGCGGCCGCGATGGCCGATGATCGTGCTGCGCAGTCCGAAGGGCTGGACGGGACCGAAGGAAGTCGACGGGTTGAAGGTCGAAGGTTTCTGGCGTGCGCATCAGGTGCCGATCGCCAACCCGCGCGGCAACCCCGAGCATCTGAAATTGCTCGAGCATTGGATGCGGAGCTACGAACCGGAAAGCCTGTTCGATGCGAATGGGCGGCTCATACCTGAATTGCAAGCCCTTGCGCCCGCAGGCGCCCGTCGGATGGGTGCCAACCCGCACGCCAATGGGGGCCTCCTGAAGCGGGAGCTGAAGCTGCCGGATTTCCGTGCGTATGCGGTGGAGGTCACCGCTCCGGGCGAGGTCGTCGCCGAAGCCACGCGAGAACTCGGCAAGTTCTTGCGCGAGGTGGTGGAGCTGAATGCGGAGGCCCGCAATTTCCGCATCATGGGTCCGGACGAAACCGCGTCCAACCGGCTCGACGCGGTGTTCGAGGCCACCGACCGGATCTGGATGGAAGGCATCGAGCCTTACGACGTCCATCTCGCCCATGACGGCCGCGTGATGGAAGTCCTGAGCGAGCATCTCTGCCAGGGCTGGCTCGAAGGCTATCTGCTCACCGGCCGCCACGGTTTCTTCTCCTGCTATGAGGCCTTCATCCACATCGTGGACTCAATGTTCAACCAGCACGCCAAATGGCTGAAGGTCTCGCGCGCGCTGCCCTGGCGGCGGCCGATCGCGTCGCTGAACTACCTACTCACCTCGCATGTCTGGCGTCAGGACCACAACGGATTCAGTCATCAGGATCCCGGCTTCGTCGATCTTGTCACCAACAAGAAGGCCGATATCGTCCGCGTCTACTTTCCGCCCGATGCCAACACCCTGCTCTGGGTCGGCGATCACTGCCTGCGTACCTATGATCGCATCAATGTGATCGTGGCGGGCAAGCAGCCTGCCCTGCAATGGCTTTCGATGCGTGCGGCAATCACCCATTGCGAAGCCGGCATCGGGATATGGGATTGGGCCGGCACCGAGCCCCCCAACGCTGAGCCCGACGTGGTGATGGCCTGCGCCGGCGACGTTCCGACGCTGGAGACGCTCGCCGCCGTCGACCTGCTCCGCAAGGCGCTCCCGGAACTGAAGATCCGCGTCGTCAACGTGGTTGACCTGATGACGCTGCAGCCGATGGAGCAGCATCCGCACGGCCTGTCCGACCGCGATTTCGACAGCCTGTTCACCCGCGACAAGCCTGTCGTCTTCGCCTATCACGGCTATCCCTATCTGATCCATCGCCTGACCTACCGCCGCACCAATCACGACGGAATGCACGTGCGGGGCTTCGCGGAGGAAGGCACCACCACGACCCCGTTCGACATGGTGGTGTTGAACGGCCTCGACCGCTTCCATCTCGCCATCGAGGCAATCGAGCGCGTGCCGGGGCTCGACATCGCGGCAGCCCACGTCAAGCAGCGATTCCGTGACGCGCTGACCGAGCACACCCGGTACGTGCGCGAGCATGGCGAGGACATGCCGCAGATCCGTGACTGGGTCTGGCCCTACGGTACGACAAACCACAAATCCGTTGACTGAGGCAGCGAACGCGAGAGAGAGAGACGGTCTATGCCCGACAGCGTCCTGGTGCTCAACGCCGGCTCGTCCAGCATCAAGTTCGGCCTGTTCGACATCGCACCGGCCGAGCCAAGGCTGCAATGCAGGGGCTTGCTCGATGAGCAGGAGAAGGTCCCACGCATCGTGGTGAGCGACGCCTCAGGCAGACAGCTGTTCGAGAAGCGTCGCCCGAGCGGCACGTCGGAGGACAACGGCCTGTTCAGCGACGTATTTGCCTGGATCGAGGACTATCTCGCCGGCGGCAGGCTCGCCGCCGTCGGCCATCGTATCGTCCATGGCGGGCGTGCGTTCTATTGGCCGGTCGTCATCACAGGACAGACTATCGCCGCGCTGGAGGCGCTGACGCCGCTTGCGCCGCTGCACCAGCCGCGCTGCCTGGCGCCGGTCCGCGCCGTGCTGGCGCTGCGGCCGGAGCTGACGCAGATTGCCTGCTTCGATACGGCCTTCCATCACGGCCTGGCGCCGCCGGCCAGCCGCTTTGCCATCCCGCGGCAGTTTGAGGAGCGCGGCATCCGCCGCTACGGCTTCCACGGCCTCTCCTTCGAATACGTCGCGAGCCAGCTCGCCGCGATCGCGCCGCAATGGGCCGACAAGCGCGTCGTCGTGGCGCATCTCGGCAACGGCGCGAGCCTCTGCGCCCTGCAAAATGGCCGCAGCGTCGACACCACCATGGGATTGACCCCGCTCGACGGTCTCGTGATGGGGACCCGCTGTGGAACGATAGATCCCGGCGTGCTGCTTTATCTCATGCAGGAAGAAAAGATGTCGGTCGATGACGTCCAACATTTGCTGTACGAAGGTTCGGGCCTGCTCGGCGTCTCAAGGGTGTCGGCCGACATGCGCGCCCTGCTAGCGAGCCAAAAGCCCGAGGCCTGCGAAGCCATCGATCTCTTCATATTTCGTGTCGCCGCAGAAGTCGCCGTGATGGCAAATACCCTTGCGGGCCTCGACGGCCTGGTGTTCACCGGCGGCATAGGCGAGCATGCCGCGGACATCCGACAACGCGTCTGCGATCGCCTCTCCTGGCTCGGCGTCAGCATCGATACGACAGCAAACGCACAGGGCGAACAACGCATCGCCGCGAAGGGCAGCCCGGTCGACGTACTGGTCATTCCGACCAACGAGGAAGTCAGTATTGCACGACACTGCCGCAGCCTGCTGCGCACAGGCTAAAGCGCGATGAGATTGGATTGAATCGTCATCGCGCTTTAGGTCCTTGTTTGAGCATGATCTTTTCGGAAAACCGCTTGGCACTTTTCCGGATCATGCTTTAGTCCGTCGCCGCAACCCACATCACGAGCTCCCTGGCGAGAGTGCCGAAAGTCCGATCGAATGCGGCTGCCGCCTCGGACGGTGTAAGCGAGTTAATTCCTTCGGATCCCTCGAGAAGCTTGGCGGCCCTTACCTGCCCATTTCGATCGACGATCTTCGCGGAGAAGGAGATCGTCGCGCGCGATTGGGCTCCCTGCACAATTTCGAACCGACGCAGGTCGATCAGCAGGCGCGGCGTACCCTCAACACCGCTGTCGGCCCGCAGTGGCGCATGGTCGACGTCGTAATTCTCGAAGCTCTGCAGCAACCGCGCCTGCACCAGCACCGGGAGACTATCGCTCCACTGCGCAGCTTCGAATCCCTGAGTTTCCCCATCCGGCGTGAACAGGAAGCGCTGGGTCTGCAAGCGCGCAATCGCGGTCGGCTCCGCCATGACCAGCTGCTCAGGCAGGTTTGCACGGCGTTGCGCGCCGAAGTCGTCCACCGCGTGAAGGTCATACACCACCTTGCGCGGTGCGGGCGCACCGCCGCCGGTCATGCGTTCGAGTCCGGCCACGATTCCATCGAGCTTCGGCGTGTTACGCGCGAGCCCGTCAGCGAACGTGCCGAGATTTTCGATCGTGCTGTGTAGCGGCGCGGCATTCTCGGACAGGACGGCATCGACCCGGCGTAGCGCATCCCGGGCAGCCTGCGTCATGCTCCGCCCCGCCCCCTTTTCGGCCACCAGCGGTGCGCGCGCCGGCGGCGCCTGGGGATCATCGCCGCCTTCCAGCGCGATCACCGGCACGCCAGTCAGTCCCTGGAAATCGAGGCCGACGCGTGTATCGCTATGCACCGGCGTGCGCTCGGCGACTGCGATCGTGGCGTGAACCTCGCGCGGACGGTCCGGAACCAGCTCAAGCGCGGTCACTTCGCCAACGCGGATTCCATTGAAGAGAACACCTGCCCCGACGAGCAGACCCGGCACCGGTTCGGCGAAAACGAGCTGATATGTCTCCCGCTTTCCGATTCCACCGAAATTGTTCAGCCAGTAGACGAAGCCGAACACGGCGACGATTGCCGACAATACGAATGCACCAACGACGATGTAGGGCGCGCGGATTTCCATGTGCGTCTCTTTCTGCCTAATTGCCGAGGCCCAGCTTCTGCGCCCGGACGCCATGAAAGTAGGCCTGGACCCAAGGGTGATCGGACTTGAGCACCGATGACAGCCGCCCGATCGCTGCGATCCTGCCGTCGGCAAGCGCGGCGACGCGGTCGCAAATAGCCTGCAGACTGTTCAGGTCGTGCGTCACCATGAACACGGTAAAACGCAACGTCCGGTGCAGCGTCCGGATCAGGGCGTCGAATTCGCCCGCAGCGATGGGATCGAGACCTGAGGTCGGCTCATCGAGAAACAGGAGCGAGGGGTCGAGCGCCAGTGCCCGCGCGAGCGCAACCCGCTTGGTCATCCCGCCCGAGAGCTCGGACGGATACTTCTCCCCGTCTTCGCGCGTCAGGCCGACCATCTCGAGCTTCGCGTCCGCAATTTCGTCCAGCAGTCCCGGCGACAGCCGCGCGCACTCGCGCAGCGGAAACTGGATGTTCTGGCGAGCCGTCAAGGCCGAGAACAGCGCTCCCTGCTGGAACAGGACGCCCCAGCGGCGCTCATCATCGCTATTGCCCGCGAAATCGATCTGACCACTTCGTTTCGGAAGCAGGCCGACCAATGTCCGCATCAGCACTGACTTTCCGCCGCCGGACGCGCCCACGAGGCCCAGAATTTCGCAGTCATTCACGTCGAGGTCGAGGTGATCGAGGATGATCTTCTCACCGAAGCCGACCACGAGGTCGCGGATATGGATCGCTGGCGTGTCGGTCATGGCTACATCCCGATCGAGGCGAAGAAGACCGCGAACAACCCGTCGAGCACGATCACCAGGAAGATCGATTTCACGACCGACGCCGTCGTCTGCTGTCCGAGCGACTCCGCACTGCCCTTCACGCTCAATCCCTCCACGGCCGCGACCAGCCCGATCACGAGCGCCATGAATGGCGCCTTGATGATCCCGACCTCGAAATGAGTGACTGAAACCGCGTCGTGAAGGCGTGCGATGAAGATCGCCGGACTCATGCCGCCATAAAGCCAGGCGATGAGGCCGCCGCCATAGAGCGCCGCGAGCGAGCCGAGAAAGGCGAGAATCGGCAGCGCCACCACCAGCGCCAGGATCCGCGGCAGGATCAGGACTGCGACAGGATCGAGCCCCATGGTGCTGAGCGCGTCGATCTCCTCGCGCATCTTCATTGCACCAATCTCGGCCGTATAGGCGCTGCCGGATCGTCCGGCCACCATGATAGCCACGATCAGCACGCCAATCTCGCGCAGCACGAGGATGCCAACCATGTCCACGACATAGGATTCCGCGCCAAAGCGGCGGAAGTGGAAGATGCCTTGCTGAGCAATAATGGCGCCGATCAGGAACGTGATCAGCACCATGATCGGCACCGCCTGCCAGCCCACCCGGCCGAGCTGATAGACGGTCGACGTCAATCGGAACGATCGCGGATGCCTGAAAATGCCAAGCAGCGCTGCGCTGAAGGCGCCTAGCATATGCAGGAATGCCGCCGACTCGGACGCCAGCCGCCTGCCGCCGCGGCCGAGCTGATCAAGCCTCTCCAGCACGGGGTTGACCGATCTGCGTTCGGCGGGGCCGGAACGGTTCAGCCCCCGCACCTCTTCCAGCAGGTCGCCGTACGGACCGTCGGCGCCGGTGAGGACCGCTCTGGTCGTGCCGCCGCGGGCCAACCTTTCAAGCAGCCAGGCGCCGACGGTGTCGAGCGCGGTGACACGCCGTACATCGATCGAGCCGATATCGGCACGCACGGCGTGCGCGCACAGCCGCTCCAGCGCCTCGACATTGGCAACGTTCCAAGCCCCACATGCGATGAGCACGCGCGGATCGCTCGCATTCGCTATCAGGGCTGGGGCATTGAGCACGATTCTGACTCCAATTTGCAGCTCACCTTAGGGGGCTGGAGACGCCTGTGTTTGACCCAGCGCAACCGGCCTCACCGTGCCCCGGAATGCGCTTGACCGAGATCAACGGCTTGGCACGCGGCGGCCTTATGATTTGGCAGATTGCCCGGCAGCCTCGGGCGTGCTCGGGAGATTTCAGATGAATCGCGCCGCCTTCAAACCTTTGCAAAACACTGCGTTGCCGCACTCGTTCAGGCAGGTCCGGCTCGAGCGCGCCCGCGAGCACGATCATCCCGAGGGTGCGTCCGCGATCGGCTATGTCATCGTCGCCCCGCTCGACACGGCATCGCGGATCGATGTCGAGACCTGGAGAGCCCATCGCGACGCGTGCCGCGTCGTCCGCCAACGGCCGGGCGAAGACGATCAGCTCGGCCACCTCGTGCATGGACCGGCCGACAGCTGGCGCTTTCACTATGACGTGGCCGGCGCCACCGCCGATGAAGCCGGGTTTCATTTCGGCAGCGAGCCCTTTCGGGTCGGCGAATATGTCTCCGTCCGTGAGGCGGACGGCATGCATCCTTACCGGGTCGTCGCCGTCACGCCGCTCTGATTGCACTGGGCCCGATCAGGATGCCGACGCCCAAGGCATCCACCACCGGAAGGGAGAGGTCGAGAACGACATTGACGATCCTGTGGTCGGTCGGCTCTGTGGCCGCCGTGAATCCGATCTCATGGCACATGCTCAACATGGTGCTGTTCTCGGCCAGCACTTCGCCAGACAGCCGCTTCAGCCCTTCCGACTTCGCATAACGGATCAGGAGCTGCATCAGCGCCCATCCAAGCCCTTTGCCCTTGAGATCAGACTGCAAGAGGATAGCGTACTCGGCATTCTCATAGAGCGAGTCGGAATGAAGCTGGACCGCTCCAACCATAGCACCCGTAGTTGGATCCAGCGCCGCAAAGGCCATCGCACGCGCGTAGTCGAGTTGGGTCAGCCGCGCAATGAACGCGTGCGAGAAATTCTTCATCGCCTGGAAGAAGCGAAGCCTGAGATCCTCGGCGGTCACTCGCTTGAAGAAGCTCTCGACCATGGGCTCATCTTCCGGCCGCAACGGCCGCACCACGACGCGCGAGCCTTCCCTTAGGGCAAGCTCGCCCTCCCACTGCGACGGGTAGGGTCGCACTGCGAGTCGCGTCTGACCGGCGAACAGCCGCGCCGGCTTGCGGACCGCCACCCGCGCGTCGAGAGCCAGTACGCCGGTTTCGTCCGCCAGCAGCGGATTGATATCGAGCTCCGCAACTTCGGGAATATCGGCGGCCATCTGCGCCAGCTTGACGAGGGTGAGCGGGACGACATCTTCCGGAACGGCGGGTACGTCGCGGTAGGCGGCAAGCAGCCGTGAGACCCGCGTGCGCCCCACGAGGTCGCGCGCCAGGTTCATGTCGAGGGGTGGCAGCGCCAGCGCCTTGTCGTCGATCACCTCGACCGCGGTCCCGCCGCGGCCAAACACGATCACCGGACCAAAGGTCGGATCGTCGGCAATGCCAAGGATCAGCTCACGTGCCGCCCGCCGCTCGATCATCGGCTGGATCGTCAGACCTTGCAGGGCGGCATCCGGACGCGCGGCACGAGCGCGCGTCAGCACCGTCCTGGCCGCCTGTGCGACGCTTTCGCGAGTCCGCAGGCCGAGAACGACGCCGCCGATGTCCGACTTGTGCCTGATGTCGCGCGAGAACAGCTTCACCGCCACGGCAAGCCCTTGCGCCAGGAAGGGCGCTGCCTTGTCCACGGCATCGTCGGCATCGCCGGCCACGACGGTCGGAACGATCGGAATATCGTAAGCCTCGAACAGCGCGACGATCTCGACCGGATCGAGCCATTCCCGCCCCTCGGATAGAGCCTTCGCGATTACGTGCCGCGCCGCCGCCGTGCGCGGCGCAAACGTCGAGGCGCTGCTGGGCGGCGTTGCGGCCAGCGCGATGGAGGCATCGCGGTATCTCACCAGATACATGAAGGCGCGCACGGCATCATCCTCGGTCGGGAAATGCGGGACTCGCGCCCGCTCGAAGGTCGCCGCGGTGCGCGCGTCGGCACCATCCCACGACGCAAGTACCAGTGCGGCTACCTCGCTGTTCCTGGCTCGGCGGTCGCCAACACACCGCGTGACCGCTTCGGCGATCGCTTCGGCCGGCGCAACAGCCGTTTCCACGTTCATGACCAGCACGGCGTCGCTGTTGGCGTCCTCAAGCAGCGCGCCGAGTGCGGCCGCGTAGCGGGTAGCGTCGGCATCGCCGGAGATATCGACGGGGTTGGCGCGAGACCAGCCTTGCGGCAGAACCCGATCGAGTGCCGCAATCGTCTCCGTCGCCAGGCTTGCAGGAACGCCGCCGAGCTCAACGAGCCGATCGATCGCGAGGATGCCGAGCCCGCCGCCATTGGTCAGGATCGACAGGCGGTTGCCGCGCGGAACGAAGCCGCGGCCAAGCAACTCGGCGCAGTCGAACAATTCGCGAAGATCATACACACGCAGCATGCCGGCCCGGCGGAACGCCGCGTCATAGACGGCGTCCGAACCGGCGAGCGCTCCCGTATGGGTGGCTGCGGCCTTGGCACCTTGCGCTACCCGGCCCGCTTTCACGACGATCAGGGGCTTGAGCCGTGCCGCGGCGCGCGCGGCCGACATGAACTTGCGCGCATCCCTGACGGCCTCGACGTAGAGCAGGATCGCGTTGGTGTGATCGTCCTGCGCGAAATAGTCGAGCAGATCGGCGACATCGACGTCGAGCTGGTCTCCGATCGACGCAATGCCTGAGAAGCCGAGCCGCCGCTCTGCCGCCCATTCGATCATCGCGGCAGCGACGGCCCCGGACTGCGAGATCAGGGCAAGACGCCCTTCGGCGGGCTGATGCGCGGCAAAGCTTGCATTGAGCTTCGCGCGCGGCACCATGACGCCGAGGCAGTTCGGCCCGATCAGGCGCATGCCGTGCCGGCGCGCCGTCTGTGCGACCGTCTCGGCTAGCGAGCCGGCACCATGCCCGAGGCCGGCGGACAGGATCACCGCACCGGCGACACCGACCGCGGCAGCGTCCGAGATGATTCCGGGAATCGCGGCCGCAGGTGCCGTGATCGCAACGAGGTCCGGAACGAATGGAAGTGACTTGAGATCCGGGGACGTAATCTCGCCGTCGATCGCAGTGTAGTTCGGATTGACCACGGCGATGCGGCCGGCAAAACCGCATGCCTTGAGGTTCGTGAGTACCGCCAGGCCGAGCGAAGACGGACGCGAACTGCCGCCGACAAGCGCGACCGATCGAGGCGAAAGAACCCGATCTAAACCAAACGTAGACATCGGACAGTCTCGCAGGGAACGAGCGGAGGCGCCTGCCGCTTCGTGCAGCGCGCCAGAGCCCGCATGACATCCTCGCGAGCAATAATCCCGACCAGGTGGTGATACTTGTCGATCACCGGCAGGCTCTTGAGCCGGTGCGCGACCATCAGTTGCAGGACGCGCTGCAGATTTGTATCCGGCTCGACCGCGATCACATCGGACGACATGATCTCGTCGACCGTCGTTCCCATGCGATCGTCGTAACGTGGCAGCATGTGATCTACCGGACAGGCAAACACCTTCAGGGCGTCCAGCTTCGTGACGAACCCGACCACGACATCGTCGCGGAGCACGGGATAGGCGTCATAGTCGTTTTTCGCGAACAACCGGTACAAGTCGCCGACCGTCATTTCGGGAGCGACGCTTCGTACCGATCTCGTCATGTTGCTCGCAACGGTCTCCTGAAGAAACTCGTACATGGCTGATCCCCTTTGTATGGTTGTCTCGCGGACACGTCGCTGCCTGACGAGCGACGCGTTCCGCAAGGCGGCTACGCCGCCGTCTTGATGTCGATCTGCCTGCTCTGCTTGGGAGCCGGCTTCTTGGCGGTGACCTTGAGCACGCCTTTGGCGACCTCCTGTTTACATGTCGCTCGTGAAGCAAAAGCTAGTCAGGAACAGTCACCCGGCCGTTGACCAGGATCAAAACCGGACCAATGTCATGTGATCAAAGGAGAGGCACAAACCCAAGCGAGTTCCGTCATGCACGCCATGATTCTGCCCGCGCGCGGCGCGCGGCTGCAATATACCGAGCGGCCCGATCCGATTCCCGGCCTGGGCGAGGTGCGCGTCAAGATCAATGCGTGTGGCGTTTGCCGCACCGACCTGCATGTCGTCGACGGAGAACTGCCCGACATCGCCTATCCGATCGTTCCAGGCCATGAGGTGGTTGGCCGTATCGACGCGATCGGTGAAGGCGTGGACGGCCTGCATCTCGGTGCACGCGTCGGCGTTCCCTGGCTCGGATCCACCTGCGGGCATTGTCCCTATTGCCGGGAGGGTAAGGAAAACCTCTGCGACGCTCCCCTGTTCACCGGCTACACGCGGGACGGCGGCTTTGCCACGCACCTGGTGGCAGACGCGCGTTACTGCTTTCCGCTCGGCGAAGACGGCGAGGATGCGGAGCTGGCACCTCTGCTGTGCGCCGGCCTGATCGGCTGGCGCTCCCTGGTGATGGCTGGCGACGGCCGCAAGCTCGGCATCTACGGTTTTGGCGCGGCGGGACATATCGTCGCGCAGGTGGCGCGCTGGCAAGGGCGCGAAGTGTATGCTTTCACCCGCGCGGGCGACACCGAGGCCCAGCGCCTGGCATTGTCGCTCGGCGCTTGCTGGGCCGGCGCCTCGGAAGACCGGCCGCCGGATGAACTGGACGCCGCAATCATCTACGCACCCATCGGCCCGCTTGTTCCACTCGCGCTGCGTACGCTGCGCAAAGGTGGACGCGTGGTCTGTGCCGGCATTCACATGTCGGATATTCCGAGCTTTCCCTACGACATCCTTTGGAGTGAACGGCAGATCGTTTCCGTTGCCAACCTGACGCGACAAGATGGCGTCGGCTTTCTTAAGACAGCGGCAAGGGCTGGAATCCGGACGCACGTCACCATCTTTCCCCTGGACCAGGCGAATGAAGCACTTGCGCGCTTGCGGGACGGCAAGCTCGTCGGCGCGGCTGTCTTGAAGCCATGATGACGCCGACATCATCAACCGAGACTGCCACAGGCGAGACCGGCCAGGCCGCCGTATTGTCGTTCCTGGCCAGATCTGGCGAGCCGAACGCCCCGATAAAGCGGATCGACACCCATTGTTCGATCGTCTTTCTCGAACCTTCGCGCGTCCTGAAGATCAAGCGAGCGGTCAAGCTGCCCTATCTCGACTTCTCGACGTTGGAGAAGCGGCGGCGCGCTTGCGAGGATGAGATTGCCATCAACAAGCGCCACGCTCCCGCCATCTATCGCAGGGTGATTCCGATCACGCGCGGGCGCGATGGGCTTGCGGTCGGGGGGCCCGGACCAGTCGTCGAATGGGCCGTCGAAATGGCCCGCTTCGACGAAAACGAGACACTCGATCATCTCGCCGAGCGGGATGCAATCCGGCCGGAGCTTGGCGAGAGACTGGCCGCCATCCTCCTCGAATCCCATCGAGAACTGATTGGGAGCGATGGATCGCACTGGCTTAAGTCACTTCCCATCATCATTGATCGCAACACCGAGCAGTTTCGCGCCGAGCCAGCTCTGCCGCGGGAGGAAATCGATAGATTGCACGAACTGAGCCATCTATCGCTCGCTCGGAATCTTGAGCCCCTGCGCCTCCGCGCCGCAGCTGGGCAGGTCCGGCATTGTCACGGCGATGCACATCTCGGCAACATCGTCCTGCTCGACGGCGAGCCCGTTCTGTTCGATGCGATCGAGTTCGACCCCGATATCGCGACGACCGACGTCCTCTACGACCTCGCATTTCCACTGATGGACCTGCTGCACTTCGGACGGGAGACCATGGCCAACAGGCTGTTCAATGGCTACATGCAGACCGCCTGGGACACGCAATCGGGGGCGTTGTGTTTACTGCCGCTGTTCCTATCAATGCGCGCAGCGATCCGGGCCAATGTGCTCTTCACCAAGGCACGGCAACACCAGCTCGATCAAGCGATCGCCGCCCAAGCGAGACGCTATTTCGAGCTTGCACGCCGGCTGATTGAACCGGAGCCGCGTCGCCTCGTTGCAGTCGGCGGGAAGTCCGGTACCGGCAAGAGCGTGCTGGCGCGCGACATGGCGCACCTGATCGCGCCGCCCCCCGGCGCCCTGGTTCTGCGATCGGATGTCATTCGCAAGCAGCTCTCTCACGTCGCCGAGCACGCCACGTTAGCGCCGGAGACCTACACTCCCGACGCATCAGACCGCGTCTACCAGGCCATGCTCGATCGTGCCGCGCATACATTAGGCCAGGGAGTTTCAGTAATACTCGATGCGGCCTTCCTGAAACCGGAGGAGCGTGATGCCGCGAAAGCCGTTGCTCGCGACGCGAAAGTTGACTTTCGGGGCATTTTCTTGACCGCCGGGCGCGCCACGCGGCTGCACCGCGTGGCATCGCGACAAAACGACGCGTCGGACGCGACGTCCGATGTAGTCCTGATCCAAGACAGCATTGAAACCGGCATGATCGATTGGGATATTGTAGACGCTTCCGGCACGCCCTCCACCACGCTTGAGCGCAGTACTTCCCGCTTGCTGGCGACCCCAACGAACCGGGCGAGCGGTACGTCGCCTAAGGGAAACTCCTGAATTGGTCGATGCCGTCAGGTCTGGCAACATTCTCCCATTGACAGGAGAAGTTCCATGAAGCGGCGATTAACCTTCGTCTTTGTCGGTAGTGCGATCCTCGCGGTCGTGCTCGCTCTATTCTGCAATTGGTACTTTCCTGACGTGGTACCGCTTGCCTCGACCGAGCCGGCACCCACAAGCTGGCGGCTCGACGCCGCCTTTGCCGTCTCCACCCTCAGATGGACTGCGGCGTTTGTTGCTGCCGCATCTGCAATAGCCCTGATGTTCATGAACATCACCAAGAGCTCCACCGAGCTCAAAGGATGATAGACGTTTCAGTTCCGAACGCGTCGACGACCTCCGCCATCCGCTTTCCGAGGGTCGGCCTGAACAGCCGGCCCATCACCCCGTGGCGCATGCGTTCCGAACTGGGCCGGAACGATCTGCGCCAACATCCCCCCGATCAATATCCGACGCCCGCTGGCTCAATCGTTCCAAGCTCGACTGCATCACCGATTCAGCGCGTAACTGAAGTGCAACAGCAAATATTATGGGCGAATGGCGCCGATACCGGCGAACCATAAGGGACACCCCAATCCCAGGGCCATCGACCGAACTCGAGCTGTCACGTTTGCCTCCACAGGCTCCAGAGACTGCCGGCCAACAGGAGCGCGATCACGAGCAGGATCGCCACGAACATTTGCATGACGTCGAAGTTCAGAGAATCGCGCGCGACGAACAGCGCGGTGATGGATCCCGCAAGTATGAAGAAAACGCGAAGGATCAGACTCATGGCTTCCTCGCTGCAACCTGGTGCACCGCTTTTTCATCTTAGCGGGCTCGCGGCGGAGAGGATTTGCGACAGATCAAGCTGACGCGACGTTCAATGCTGGAGGACATACTGTCCCGGCGCATCACCAAGCGGCGGTCCACCCTCGGGTGCGTGAAGCACCGGCTGCGCCGGCACCCAGTCACCGGAGCGCGCCGTGAGGAACCGAACCCACTCCAGCCACCAGGATCCGTCGCGATTCACCGCCTTGCGCAGCCCCTCGTCGGGGCCGACATAGGGTTGATCCGCCGTTTTCTCCAACAACTGATAGCTGTGTCCCTCTTCCGACGGCGAAGCAACGATGCCAGCGTTGTGACCGCCGCTCGCCAGCACGAAGGCGATATCGGCATCAGCCAACAGGTGAATCTTGTGAACCGACCGCCAGGGCGCGACGTGATCGCGGACGGTGCCGACCACGAACATGGGGGCGCGAAGGTCGGAAAGTGCAACCGGCTGCCCGTCCGCCAGATAGCGGCCCTCGGCAAGGTCGTTGTTGAGAAAGAGCTTGCGCAGATAGTCCGAATGCATCCGGTAGGGCATGCGGGTCGCATCCGCGTTCCATGACATCAGATCACTCGGTGCTGCACGCTCGCCCATGAGATAGTCGCGGATCAGACGCGACCAGATCATGTCGTTCGACCGCAGCAACTGGAACGCACCGGCCATCTGCGCCGCCTCGAGCACGCCGCGCTGCCGCATCATGTCCTCCAGGAACGCAACCTGGCTCTCATTGATGAAGAACGTCAGCTCGCCTGCATCGGTGAAATCGACTTGGGCTGCCAACAATGTCACGGAGCGCAGGCAGCCGGGCCGCTCCTTTTGCAGACGAGCAGCTGCAATTGTGAGCAGCGTGCCACCAAGGCAATAGCCGGCCGCGTGGATTGCGCGTCCAGGCACGAGCTGATTGATCGCGTCGATCGCAGCGTCAACACCAAGCTTACGATAGTCGCCGAGGCCAAGGTCGCGGTCAGCTGGCCCCGGATTTCGCCACGAAATCATGAACACGGTGAAGCCGCGCTCGACCAGGAATCGGACGAGCGAATTCTGTGGTGAGAGATCGAGGATATAATACTTCATGATCCACGCCGGCACGATCAGCACCGGCTCGGGGCAAACGTCGGCTGTTGCGGGCGCGTACTGAATGAGCTCTATCAGCTCATTCCGGTAGACAACCTTGCCCTTGGTCACCGCCACGTCCTTCCCGACCACAAACGGTACGGGTCCGGGTTGCTTGGCACTCCACAGGTCCCTGCAATCCTCCAGCCAGTTATGCCAGCCCGACACGAAGTTGCCGCCACCCGACTCCATTGCCTCGCGCAGCACCCCGGGGTTACTGAACGCAAAGTTGGACGGCGCAACGACGTCGAGGCATTGCCGGACGGTGAAATCCACGACCGCTGCATTTGCTTTCGAGACGCCGTGCACGCCGCTGGTCGCCGAATGCCACCATTGCTCCGCAAGCAGGAACGCCTGCGCCATGACGTTGAAGGCCGGCAATGACCAATCCTGGCCGGCAAACCGGTTGTCACCCGGCTGAGGCTTGACCATGAACCAGGGTTGCCAGGCCGCATGCGGCGTCGACACCATGCGCGCGAAGCGCGAGCCGTCAGTAACTGCGTTCAGTGCCAGCTGAAGGCGTCTACCGGGGGACGCCGCAAGATGGAGTTGCCAATCGGCGAAGGCGAGTGCGAGGCCGGCCGGTGAAAGCCCGCCGGTCCATCGCGCCATCGCCGCGTGAACGAGTTGGTCGAGTGATTCCGTACCCGTCAATGGCTCCTTCTCGGGCTGCACTGATGCAGGCGTTCCGGCACCCGTCACATCATCGTTGGCAGGAGATCTGGACTGGTCGAGGACTGCCAGGACTGTCATCGCTCGTCTCCGAGGTGGAACCGCTTCCGACCCAGCGCCACGATCTCCGCGTCAGTCGGATGATCGCTCGGCTCAACATGCAAGTTGAGGTCGGGCCGCTCCGCCCTGAGATACTGCGTCAGCTCGACCTTCTCGATACCCGGACCAATGACGAGCAGATCGCTGCAATCGCGCACGGCCTCCCCCACCCTCGCGAGGAACGTCGCGTCGGCTTGGACGCGACCATCGCCGATCGTATTCGCCCTGTGATGCAGATGCTGCGACGCCAAATGCGCATGGACGGCCGTCGTGCTGATGCCTGTCAATCCAATGCCGAAAACCTTCGCAACAAGGTGATCGATCCAAACGACGGCGTGCGCATGTGATTGCAGGGCCATCTCGCTCATGATGTAACTCCGGTGCTTGCTTTCTCTGCTTCTCTCAATCGGCGCGCCAATGCCGCAAGTAATTCCCTGCGACTGACAATACCAACGACGGTTCTGGCGCGGAGCACCGGAATCTGGGCGACATTGTAGACATCCATCTGCGCAACGACGTCCTCGATCGATGCTTCGGTATCGACAGTGATCGGCGAGCCACTCATGAGCGAGCCGACCTGCAGCGTACGCATGCGTTCGCGTTCAGGTGTATTCTCCACAATGCCAAGCAGAGACTCCAGCCAGTTTCCGGACGGCGGGCTGATGTCCAGCTCATCGCGGTGAAGGAAGTCGCCCTCCGAAACCATGCCGACGAATTCGCCGGCGTCGTCGATCACCGGAAGGCCGCGCTGATCGGTTTCAAGCAGCAGTTCGACGGCATTGAGCACTGTGGCAGTCGGCCTGATCGTCGCGAACGAACTGCGCATCACATCGGTTGCGAGCATGGTCATCGCTCCCCTTCAGCACATGTGTTGACCGCCATTGATCGACAGCGTCGATCCGGTAATGAACCCTGCTTCGTCGGCGGCAAGAAACGCGACGGCACGGGCGATCTCCTCCGGCTGCCCCAGCCGCCCGACCGGAATCTGCGGTAGAATGGAGTTCTGCATGACGTCGGTCGGCACCGCGGCCAGCATCTCGGTGTTGATGTAACCGGGACAGATCGCATTGACCGTGATTCCGAACCGCGCGCTTTCGAGCGCGAGCGCGCGAGTGAAGCCGAGCTCGGCGGCCTTCGCCGCGGCATAGTTCGTCTGGCCGATCTGGCCCTTCTGCCCATTGATCGACGAGATGTTGATGATCCGCCCGAATTTGCGCGCCCGCATGCCCTCGATGAGTGGCCGGCACATATTGAACAACGAATCGAGATCGGTTCGGATCACCGCGTCCCATTGCGGCTTGGTCATTCGATGCAGTGTGGCGTCGCGCACGATACCGGCGTTGTTGACCAGGATGTCGATAGGGCCCAGCGCGGCTTCCACCTCGCGGACACCGGCTGCACAGGCCTGAAAGTTCGCGACATCCCACTGGAACACGGGAATTCCGGTCTGATCCTGAAACGACCAGGCGGCTCCCGCATTTCCGGCATAGCAGGCCGCAACCCGGCATCCGGCGGCAGCGAGGGCGCGCGATATTGCTGCGCCAATTCCTCTGCTTCCCCCCGTAACCAATGCGACGCGCGCCATGCCGGCTCCTCCAACTGAGGGCAACATTTGCGCGAAGTACACGCGCGATGAATTGATCTCGCTCAATCGAATTCCGCAAACGCGCATGAGGCAGATCAAATTGGTGCGCCTCGACCCGTGCTCTGATGGCAAATGCGCTTCCACATCTTTGGAGAATGGCCATGTTCAAGAACATCCTGGTCCACATTCCGACGGAGCTGTCGCCGCGTCCCGCGGTCGACGGATCGGTCTCCCTCGCGCTCGCCACCGGCGCGCATCTCGACGCAATGGCGATCGGCTACGAGACTGCCAGCGTGCCGTTCGTCGTTGAAGGGAGCGTGGCGGTCGCCTCGCTGTTCGAGGTCGAACACGCACAGGCCCTCGTACGCGCCGAAGCTGCACTGCGCGTTTTCGATATCGAGGCGCGGAATGCAGGGATATCCTACGCAACCCGCGCCGTAGGCGCACTCCCCATCGACGCGCGCGAGACGATCTGTGCCAGTGCGCGACTGCATGACCTGACCGTGGTGGTGCAGCCGCTGGGCGAATACAACAGCTACGACAACGTGATCCCGCGGGAGCTGTTGTTCGAGGCCGGCGGTCCCGTCCTGTTCATGCCCTACACGTTCCATGGCGCATTCTCGGCGAAGCGAATCGGGATCTGCTGGGACGGCAGCCGGCTTGCTGCCCGCGCCCTCCACGACGCCATGCCGCTGCTGCGCGCAGCCGACGCTCTCGCCGTCATCACCATCGGTGCGGCCGGTCCGATCCCCTCCGAAAGCTCCACCGACCATCTGGTGCGCTATCTTGCGAAGGAAGGGCTTCCGGCCAAGATCGCGTCGTTGCCGGCGTCAAAGTCAGAAGTTCAGTCGATCCTGCTGTCGATCGCGGCAGATGAGAGCCTCGACCTTCTGGTAATGGGCGGATACGGCCACTCCCGTCTGCAGGAGACGCTGCTCGGCGGCGTTACGCGCGACATGCTGCGAGCGATGACCGTCCCGGTTCTGATGTCCCACTAAGCGCGAGCCGTCCCGTGAAACATCCTGCCAGGACATTTCGGCGTCATGTCGCTCACGGCCTCGTCATCATCGGCGCGATCCGCGCCATGCTGACTCCGGCCGCTGCCGACCAGGAACAAGGTCGTCGCCTTGCGCAGCTCTACTGCGCTCGCTGCCATTCAATCGACCGGGTAAGCCCGAGCCCGCTGAAGATAGCACCGCCGTTCCGGACATTGCACGAACGCTATCCGGTCGAGATGCTGCAGGAAGCACTGGCGGAAGGGATCGTCACCGGCCATCCGACCATGCCCCAGTTCAGCTTTGAGCCGGACCAGGTGGGCGACTTCATGCTGTTCCTGAAATCTCTGGAACACGGCCAGGCAGACCGTTGAGCCAGGTCAACGTGCGGGGCACGCGAAGCTTTATTGTTCGTTTCTCAACACGGAGGTCCCCAATATGCGTGCGCATCAGATCATGACCAAGCACATCATCGCCGTCAGTCCGCACACGAAGATCCTGGATGCGGCCAACATCATGCTGCGATGCCATCTCAGCGGCCTGCCGGTGATGGACGAAGACGGCACGCTCAGGGGCATGGTGTCCGAGGCAGATTTCCTGGAACGCGGCGAGATCGGCACAGGACACAAGCGATCAGCTTGGCTGGAGCTGTTCACCGGCGTGGGTCGCGCCGCCACCGATTTCGTGCATGAGCGCGGCCGCAAGGTCGAAGATGTCATGACGTCGAAGCCGATCACCGTCGACGAGCAGACGTCGCTCGACGAGATCGTGCATCTGATGCACAAGCATGGCGTGAAACGGGTGCCGGTCGTGAACGGCAAGACCATGGTCGGGATCGTCACCCGAGCGGACATCCTGCAGGCCGTCGCTTCGCTGGCGCGTGAAGTTCCCGATCCGACCGCCGATGACAGCCATATTCGCGAACGGATTCTGCGCGAAATCAACACCACCGGCTGGCGCCCTGCCGGCTTCCAGGTCTGGGTGCGCAACGGCGCCGTGCATCTGCACGGCCTGATCTTCGATGAACGAGCTCGCCAGGCCGCAATCGTGCTTGCCGAGAACACGTCGGGCGTCAAGGAAGTCCGCGATCATCTCTGCTTCGTCGACGGCTATTCGGGCTACTACGTCGAATCGCCGGAAGACATCAAGGCGGCCGGCTAGATAAGATCGAGGGGTCCAACATGGCAATCAGTACACTGCTTGTAGTCACGGCCGTCTGTCTCATCTTCGCGATCTTTGCGCTCGTGCTCGCCGTGACCGATCGCAACACGACGCGCTGGCTTCGGGAACAGGACGGGAATGAAGCCAGCACTCGCGCTGCATATCCCGACAAGAGCGGGAGCTAGCCTCGCCTCTCGACCAACGCGCAGAGCGACTCATGGCGCGGCACGAGGCTAGTTGTCCGGCTCCTACGTATATATACGTAAGTGGCTTCTACTTAGGGGAAATATCCAAATTTCCCGATCCAGAAGATGCGATCAATCTGGCTCCATCGATCTTCCCATCCATGGAGCGCCGCCATGCAGGCCCAGAACGCCATTTCTCTCGAGAACAGCCGCCACCCGACCAGCATCCTCAGCCGGCAGGCGCGCGTCGAAGGGCCTTTCGGCATGATCGGGATGCCGATGCGGTTCGCTCGCAACAGCGAGATCTACGGCGAGGACGAGGCCGCGGAATATCTCTACCAGGTCGTTTCAGGCGCGGTCCGAACCTTTAAGATCCTGGAAGACGGACGTCGCCAGATCGGCGCATTCTATCTGCCCGGCGACATCTTCGGCTTCGAGGCTGGCGAGACCCATATTTCCTCGGCCGAGGCCGTCTCCGAGACGCGGGTCATCGTGGTCAAGCGCGCCGCGCTCATGGTCCGTGCGACGCACGAAAAGGATCTGGCACGGCAGCTGTGGGATGCGACGGCCCGGGAACTGCGCCGTTTCCAGGAGCATCTGATGCTGCTGATCTGCAGCGCCGAAGATCGTGTCGTCGGCTTTCTCAACGACATGGCCCAGCGCGCCGTCAAGAATGCCGCCATCGAGCTTCCGATGTCGCGGCAGGATATCGCCGACTATCTCGGTCTGACGATCGAGACGGTGTCACGTACCTTTACCCAGCTCGAGCAGAACGGCGTGATCTCGCTACCGACCTCGCGCCGGGTAGAGCTTCGCAACCGTGCGATGTCGAACCGGGTCATGGCGGCGTAAGAGGGCGAGCCTGGCTCCGATGATCGGCGGCGCGTGAGAGGCAAGGAATCCAATGCGGTCGAGCCTGGCAATCACCTATGGGCAGGACAGACTGCCACGCTACACCAGCTATCCCACGGCTCCACATTTTTCTGCGTCGGTCGGCGAGGCTGACTACCGGGTATGGCTGAGGTCGGTTCCAGCTCGGCGGCCGGCCTCGATCTACCTGCATGTGCCGTTTTGCCGGTCGATGTGCTGGTACTGCGGGTGCCACACCTCCATCACCAAGCACAACGAACCGATCGCCATTTACGCCGCCGGCCTTCGCACCGAAGCGCACCTCGTCGCGGAAGCGGTCGGTCAGCGATTGCCCGTCTCGCATATCCATTTCGGTGGCGGCACCCCGACGATCATGACGCCCGAGACCTTTGCCGACCTCGTCAGCGCGCTGCGCTACTCGTTCTTCGTGCAGGCCGACGCCGAGATCGCCGTCGAGATCGATCCACGCACCCTGAGCGAGCCGATGGCGGAAGCATTGGGCTACAGCGGCGTCAACCGCGCGAGCCTTGGCGTCCAGAGCTTCGATCCTGTCGTCCAGCACGCCATCAATCGGTCGCAGAGCCTTGAGCAGACCGCGGAAGCGGTCGAGCGGCTGCGCCATGCCGGCGTCGGCCGCGTCAACTTCGACCTGCTTTACGGCCTGCCCGCTCAGACTGTCACTTCCTGCCTGGATACCATCGACAAATGCGTCGCGCTGCGGCCCGACCGGTTTTCCGTGTTCGGATACGCCCATATTCCTTCCTTCAAGAAGCACCAGCGCATGATCGACGAGGACTTGCTGCCGGATAGCCTCGAGCGGCATCGTCAGTCCGAGGCAATCGCGCAGGCGCTGACCGACGCCGGATACATCCGCATCGGCCTCGACCATTTCGCGCTCCCCGGCGACAATCTGGCCATGGCAAAGCGCGAGGGCCGGCTGCGGCGTAACTTCCAGGGCTACACGGACGATGCTGCCGAGACCTTGATCGGTCTCGGCGCCAGCGCAATCGGCCGCATGCCGCAGGGCTTCGTGCAGAATGCAGTCGCGACACGCGACTACCTGGCGCACATCGCCGAGGACCGGCTTGCCACCGTCAAGGGCTACATGCTGACGGCGGAGGACCGCTTTCGCGCCGACATCATCGAGCGCATCATGTGCGACATGGCCGTCGACTTGCCGCAAATATGCCACCAGCACCGCTGGGACCCGAGTTTGGCCGTCGTCGATCGGTCCCGGCTCGAGAGGTTGATCGCAGATGGCGCTGTGACGGTGAGGGGCGACCGTCTCCTGATCAACGATGACGCGGGATTCCTGGTCCGCAACGTCGCCTCGGCGTTCGACGCTCACCTCGGTCGCGCCACGGCACGGCATAGCCGAGCGGTCTAGGTTGCGACCGCGGCGGGCGGCCGGCCCCTTCGCGGTCCAACGGCACGCTGTCGTCCTTCCCCGGATGCCTCCTCGGGAGCGCGAGGTCCCGGTGAACAACGGCCGTCCGGTTGATCGGGATCAACACGCGTTGTTTGTTCCAGGAGTTAGCTGAGCTTCATCAGCTCATGTCGGAGGATTTGCGCCGTGCGCGTGCGGGAGATCATGTCACGGAACGTCATTGCAATCGATGCCGAGGCATCGGTGATCGATGCCATCAGGACGATGCTGTCCCATCACATCAGCGGCCTTCCTGTCACGGATCACGATGGAGCGCTCATCGGAATCCTGTCGGACGGAGATTTCATCCGGCGCGTGGAAGTTGGAACGGAGAAGCGCCGCGGCCGCTGGCTTGCGATGCTCGCAGGCACGAACCAGGTTGCACTCGACTTCGCGCGCCAACATGGCCGCAAGGTCAGTCAGATCATGTCGCCCGACCCAATCACCGTCGAGGAGGATACATCGCTCGAGCAGGTCGTCGAGCTCATGGAATCGCACGGCGTCACGCGATTCCCGGTCATGCGCGATAAGAAGCTGATCGGGATCGTCACGCGCACGGATTTCATGACGGCAATCGCAAAGCTTCGCCTCGAGTGGTCTTCCGCTTCCGGCAATGACGATCAGATCCGTGCGTCGGTCATTGCGGCATTTGCGCATGCGCCTTGGCGACCCGCTGCACTGAACGTCAGCGTAAATGACGGGATCGTCAGCCTGCGCGGCAGCATCCGGAACGACAATGCGCACAAAGCAGCGATCGTTGCTGCGGAAAACGTCGCGGGCGTGAAGCGGGTCGACGACCAACTGGTTAAGATCACCTACCCGCTGCCGGAGGACGATTATGGCGGCGGCGACTTTGTCTCGTTGCAGGAAGAGCCCTCGACCGAAGACGATCGCCCCTTGTAGGCATGCGAAAGGTGCCAACGATGGTGGCTGGCTTGTGCCGGCAGATTTAAGTCACCCGCTGCTTCGGATCTCCGATCAGACAGCGGCCTGCCCAAAAGAAGCTGCCAGCTTACGCCTGCCGGCAGCTTCAGTGGGGCGGGCTGTGCGCAGTTGGGGAATCCGCGCAGCCTCGAGCAAAGCGGATTGCGGGCGTGTCGGATTTGACGCCGCGGCGCAGTCCGGTCCCGACGCGATCTCACGATTCCAACGTTTAATCAATTAGTTATCGAAGAACGCTTTTGCCCGCGGGCAGCTTGAGCCACATCAACCGCGGATCCATTCGGCCGCACTACAATTTGCCAATTCTTTCCGACATCACGAGACCCTCATGCCGCTCAAGCCGTCCGCGTATGGGCCAGCCGTTGAAGCGTTCTGGCGGGAGCCGACCGATGCGCTGTTGCGCAGGCTGGACACTCAACGGTGCGGTCTGCGCCAACAGGAGGCCGAAAAGCGGCTCGCCCGGATCGGCCCGAACCTCGCAGAGCCGTCGCGGACGCGATCGATCCTGCAGAAGGTCGTGCATCGTCTGGTCAATCCGCTGATCGCCATCCTGATCGTGGCGGCGGCCGTATCGGGCTTCAGCGGCGACTTCGCGAGCTTTGTGATCATTACGCTAGTGGTGGGCCTGTCACTGACGCTGGACATCTTGCAGGAACATCGCGCGGAAGTCGCTGCCGATGCCTTGCGGCGCTCGGTTGCGATCCAGGCCGACGTCATTCGCGATGGTGCAATTGTGGCGCTACCAATCAGCGAACTCGTCCCCGGAGACGTCGTGGAGCTGCGGACCGGCGACCTCGTGCCGGCCGACGGGGTCGCGCTCATGGCCCGCGACTTCCAGCTGAACGAGGCCCTGATGACCGGCGAACCGTTTCCGGCCGCCAAGACGACCGAGCCATGCGCGACCAGCCTACCCGCCGAAGCGAGCAATGCCCTGTTCGCCGGCACCAGCGTCGTCGGCGGCAGCGGGGTCATGCTTGTCGTCGAGACCGGGCGTCGTACGCGCTTCGGCATGATCAGTGCCGAGCTGTTGGCGAACGATCCCCCAAGCGCCCTCGAGCAAGGCGTCCAGAAGCTTGGCCTGCTCATTCTCAAATTGACGCTTTTCTTGACGTTGTTCGTGCTGCTCGCCCATCTCGTGGCACATCGGCCGGCCATGGAGTCATTCCTGTTTGCCGTCGCGCTCGCTGTCGGCCTGACGCCCGAACTTTTGCCGATGGTGATGACGGTGACGTTGGCGCGCGGAGCGCAGCGGATGGCGAAGCGGCAGGTGATCGTCAAGAGGCTGTCTGCGATCCACGATCTTGGTGCAATGGACACGCTGTGCGTCGACAAGACCGGCACGCTGACAGAAGCCAAGATCACGCTCGCGGCACATTTTGATCCTGCGGGACGCCCCAGCGATCGGGTGCTCGAGCTGGCTCGATTGAACAGCGCTTTCCAGACCGGGATCCACAGCCCGCTGGATGAGGCGCTACTTGCTGCAGACAACCCGCCGGGGACCAGCGCCTGGACCCAGCTCGCCGAGATTCCCTTTGACTTCGAGCGGCGCTGCCTCTCGGTGCTTGCGGCGCGAGGCAGCGACCGGTTCCTGATCGTCAAGGGCGCGCCGGAAGCGATCATGGCCCGCGCGATCGCGGTCGAGGTCGATGGCCTGGCCCGACCGCTGGATGACAGCCACCGTGCAGAGCTCGTTCGCCTGCAGGACGACCATGCCCGGCAGGGCTTTCGGCTGCTCGGCGTCGCCATCCGAACCATGGCGCCGGATCGGGTCACCGTCACGACCGAGGACGAAGCTGTCCTGACGGTGGTCGGTTTCTGCGCCTTCGCAGACCCTCCCAAGCGCGATGCCGCCGACTCGGTCCGAGACCTGCGGGCACGCGGTGTCGGCATCAAGGTGCTCTCCGGAGACCACGCTGCGGTGGTCGCACACGTCGCGGATGCCGTCGGCCTCCCCTCGGGTCGCATCCTGACCGGCGGCGAGATAGCCGATTTGAGCGATCATGCACTCGCCGCCCAGATCGAGGATGTCGACCTGTTCGCCAGGATCGACCCCGAGCAGAAGCGACGGATCATCCGGGCTCTACGCCAGCGTGGTCACGTCGTCGGCTTCATAGGCGACGGCGTCAACGACGCTCCGGCAATTCACGCCGCCCATGTTGGAATTTCCGTCGCCGGTGCGACCGAGGTGGCACGCGCAGCCGCCGACATGATTTTGCTGGCCCCTGACCTCTCGGTGCTGGGCGCCGGTGTGATCGAGGGACGGCGAACGTTCGCGAACATCCTGAAATATGTCCGCATGGGTACCAGCTCGAATTTCGGAAACATGCTGTCGATGGCGCTGGCATCCCTTGCCCTGCCGTTCCTGCCACTGTTGCCGCTGCAGATCCTCCTGAACAACCTGCTCTACGATCTCTCCGAGACCGGCATTCCGTTTGACGAGATCGACGAGGAGGATGCCGAGAGACCCCAATCATGGAATATGGCGGATATTCTGCGGTTCACGTTCGTCATGGGCTCGATTTCATCGCTGTTCGACGTCGCGACTTTCACCATTCTCCTGAAGGTCTTCCATACCGATGCGGCCGCGTTCCAAACCGGCTGGTTCCTGGAATCGATCGCTACGCAGATCCTCGTGATCTTCCTGATCCGCTCGCGGCGGCCGCCGTGGCGCGCGAGCCGCCCGCACCGCATCCTGGCGTTGGGCTCGCTGGGCGCGCTTGCTTCAGGCATCTTCCTCGCCCTGGGACCGTTCGGTTCCTTGTTCGGTTTCGCGGACCTGCCGCCTGTACTCCTGGGCGCGATCACGCTGATAACGCTCGGCTACCTCGTCATGGCGGAGACCGGAAAGCGCCTTGCGCTTCCAGCCGCTACACATGAGCCAAATCGCGCTGCACTGGGGCGACAATATCCTGCCAGCGATACCGCACTGAATGGATGACCTACGACGCTACACATTAGCCAGGCCGTGGGACCGGAGTTGATCCGCATCAAGGCCCTTCGTCCCTGGAATGCGATCGTGGTGCCGGTAAGATACACGGCTTTGACCACAAATGGATCGATCACGGCAACGAAACGAACTGAGACTTGACGACGCGAGCGATAGGTATGCTCACGCCGTTCCAACCTTTACATCGATGCCGACGGTCAATCAGCTCCGACGCCGGCAGCGTCGGAGCGGTCCGACCGTCTCATGGTACGGCCGTGTGCTCATCGTTGGGACATTGCTGGTCGCCGCCGGCTGGGAGATCTTCCAGCTGCTTCTGACCATCATCACTCTCGACTGAAGGTTCGTTGAACGGATTTCGGGTCAGCTTGAAATTGAGGGAGCGTCCTGCACCAACTCGGCTGAACCATATGCGTCGGAGTTCGACTTTCGGAAGTACACCGAGCCCTCTCCCGGAACGCTCACGCAATGATGCTTCCTGGCAAATTGTGCGGCCTTGGCGGCAGCGACCTCGTTGATCCCAAACAACCGCTCATAATCATGATCGGAAATTCTCAAGACAGCGCCCGCGCCGAGACGATCGAGTCTCGACCGCAACTCGGCAAGAGTGAGGTCTTCATTCATTGCTGTTATCAGATCTCTAGACCGAGCTGGACTTCTGCCGAGTGTTGATTCCCAGCAACGTGTACAGCGGACAGTACGAGATGAATGCCGTCACGATCAAAACGAATCCGAGAGTCCCGGCGACCAGCCATCCCGCTCCCAGCGAGCCGTCCTTCACGGTATATGCGATCAGAGCCAGACCGATGAAGATCCGGGCGTACTGATCAATGAGTCCGACGTTGCGTGTCATGGCACCGAGCCTCCTTTAGTGAAGGTTCACTTTGAACGGACTCCGGCCCACAGCCCTTGATCATGATCAATTCATGCGGTGCAGATCGCAACCAGCATGACATCGGCCAAATCCCCGCTCCACCAGCTCGGACATTGCCTGTTGTCGCGCATGCGGCTCGGCCAAGGTTAAGCCTGCCTCGATCCCCTCGACTCTTCGTTAGTCACCTGCCTGATCCTGCCCTACGCTACGGGCCGAGCGGGCGAGCGCCTCATATCCGGCCGCGATCTTCATGAAATGATCGCGAGTCGCTTGGTCCTGATGTCGCGCGGCCTGCCGCTTCGTCCGCTCGGCGCGGGACGCCCAATATGACGCGTCGTCCTGAGGCTTACGGGCGCGCGGCTTCTTCTCCGCCACCTCATCGGCATTCTTCGCCGCTTGACGTGGCTGCGCAACGGTGACGGCTCCACTCCCGTGTTGCTGCGGCAGCCGCCGCTTGCCATCTCCAGCGCACATCGCACCAATCTCCCGGCTATCGAAGGGGAACAGCTCCGGTCCCTTCCAGCAGTTCGCCAACGCCTCACGGCGCGTGACGTCGGATCAATCCATCGCCGGCTCGGGAACCACCGCGCGCTCCTGAAACTGGTCGTAAGCCCCCAGCGCGTCGGCGGCATACATCAGGGACGGTCCGCCGCCCATATAGACCGCCAAGCCGAGCGCCTCCTCGACCTCCTTGCGGCTAACCCCAAGCTTGACCAGGGCCACGGCGTGGAAGCCGATGCAGCCATCGCAGTGCGCGGCAACGCCCAGCGCGAGCGCGATCAATTCCTTCGTCCGGGCATCAAGCGCGCCATTTCTGGTGGCCGCCTGCGCCATGGCCGAGAACGCTCGCATGGTTTCAGGAATACCTTTGCGCAGCTGGCCCAGATTGTTGGAGATGCGCTTGCAGACGTCGGCATAGTCCTTTTGCATGCTACCCTCGGTCTTTTGCTATTGGAACGGTCCAGAGGAAGGGCGGCTTCGCCGACGGGGGTGCAACGGCGGGCGCCGCCCTTCATCCAACGCAGGCCGGCAACACGATCTGGCCTCTCTGAAGGACGTGCGTGTTCGGCCTGCAAGGACCCGCGCTTTGTAACGCATCGATTTCCAGTGATATTTGCGCCAGATCAAACTGAGCGCAGAAGGTCAATTCAGCGATAGCATTCCATGATGGTAAGGTGCGGAGTCGAGCCTACTTTCTCGCCGCTGGTACGCTCGACCGGAAGCGCGCACGGATCGTTCGCGCGTTGCCCACAATTGCCTGCTGCGGTCTTCCGCATCAATCGCCCTCGGATCGCGCGAGTATTCGCTCGAGCGCGGTGATCAGCTGCACACGTCCGACGATGCCAACCACACGCGTATCCCGGAGAACCATGACTTGCGATATCTGATGCTTGTCCATTTCGACCACGATCTCATCCACAGTCGCGCGTTCGTCGACGCAAACCGGCTTGCGGCTCATCACAGCGTCGACGCTCAGGGCCCGGGTCCGCTCACGGACCAGTCGCCCCTCCTCTCTGCTCAGCAGCCATTCGAGCCAAAAGCCCTCTGGCCAATGCACGCCGAGTTCGCGACGATGAAGGAAGTCGCCCTCGGAGATAACACCGATCAGCGCCCCTGAGCCATCGAGCACAGGCAAGCCGCGCTGGCCGGTTTCCAGCAAGAGACGAACGGCATAGAGCAATGGCGCGCCGGGTTTGATCGTCGAGAAAGACGTCCGCATGACATCCAAAGCCAACATGGCAACCTCCCCAGAGCTTCGTGTACGCGATGATCTGCCAGCATCGATCAAAAATGGAAGGCCAGGCTGATCTGGATCAATAAGCCGCGCAGCTTTTTATACCCGCTGGTTTTCGCCGCACGATCATCCGGCGAGCTGTCAGGCAAATATGGAATCGCCGCTGAGGATGGGGCCGCTACCCTGATTGCCCACGTCGAATGCTACTCGCGGAAGCTCGCGGCCGTTGCGCGTTCTGCTGACTGCAGCCATGTCAGCTCGAAATCGAGAGCGGTAGCATAACACGGAGAATTTGACCCAGATCAAGCCATCAAACCAAGATCTAGGGCAACCCCGCGTGGGGGACGCGCGGATCGATCCATGGGTGAAAACTCTCTCTTTGCTTTCACACTAACGGTCACGCTCATCGAACTGACACCGGGGCCTAACATGGGCTATCTTGCGGTGCTGGCCGCGTCGGCTGGCCGCAGGGCCGGTCTTGCCGCGACAGCCGGTGTCGCCTTGGGCTTGTTAGGAATTGGAATCGCATCGTCGCTCGGCCTTGCAGCTATCGTGGCTGCCTCCGACCCGATTTACGAAGCCCTTCGCTGGGGTGGCGCGCTCTACCTGCTTTGGCTTGCCTGGCAAGGATGGCGCGATGCACCACAAGAGATCACCAAGCCATTCGAAGCGACGGCGAACACCAGATTTTTCCTCAGGGGCTTGATTACCAATCTTCTCAATCCCAAGGCCGGTGTTTTCTATCTATCGATCTTTCCGACTTTTATCGACGAGGCGCGTCCACTGCTTCTGCAGACGGCGATCTTGCTGACAGTATACGTCACGATAGCGACTGCAGTTCATACGGCTGTCGTGATTTCAGCCAACGCCATCCGGCCAAGCATCGAAAAACGGGCAAATACAATGCTCATCAGGCGGATAATGTCAGCGTTGCTGGCCGTCGTAGCGATCTGGCTGTTCTATACGACGAGACGGACTTACTCTTGAACTCGCTCTTGAGGTACTGTCGGCCGCACAGTACCTATCGTGTGTGCGACGCAAGTGCTTCCACAATGTGCCTTTCAATTTCCCCGACGCGAAGCCTGGTCAGATCCTTGGCAATCTCCGCAATGATGTGGCGTCTGACATCGGGAGCGAGTGTCGCTCGAAGCTGTGCCAGAGTGCGCGGTGGAGCGACGATGACAAGCGCCGTCGCTCTTCGACTCCGGACCATGGTCTCTGCTGCCCGCGCAATCCGCCTTGTGAATCGATACTCCTCGAGTTCGTACCAGTTCGTCGGTTCGACGGCTCCCCGCTGACCGGAGACGATCCCCTTTACGAAGTGTCCGGGGCGGTCCGTGCCTTGCAGATGCGTCGCCGGATTCTGATCGTCGAAGACAGCCTCCGCCTTCAAGTTGGGAACCCGATCATCGCCTTCGTTGCGGAGCAACAATGCCTTGCGCCCGTCCCCGACAAACACCAGCGCGTTGTTTGGAATTCCCGCCATCTCGACATCCTCCGCTTCAACGGCTCCTCTCCAGGGCCGGGAAACTCCAGATCGGATCAAACGGCCTCAAATCGATCCAGGATCGCAGCGAACACCTAGTTCATCCTGACGAACAGGCGATCGATGGCATCCGAGGGAACCGCAAAGGCGCGCTCGGATTCGGTCTCGCCTACGCTGGCGGCGACAATGCCGATCACTTCGCCCCGCAGATTGAACAGCGGCCCGCCTGCACTGCCACGATCCAGCAACGCGTCGGTCTGAATGAGATCCTGGCAGGGAATGCCAGGCCGCGAACGATGCAGAGCGCTGACGATGCCGAAGCTAACGCTCGGAGTGGATCCCGCGGAGCCACCGACCGCAAGGACGAAATCCCCGGGCTCTGCGTCGATCGATCGACCGATGCGGGCTGCGGTCAGGCCGGAGGCCGAAATCCTCAGCATCGCCAGGTCATATCGCTCGTCGGCCACTACAAATCTGGCGTCGAGCTGGCGCCCGTCCGGCAATCGGACCGATAGTGTCTTGGCGCCGTTGACTACATGATTGCTCGTCACGATCAATCCGGACTCCGCCTTGATGATGACGCCCGCACCATACACGTCCTTCGTCGTGGGAAGCGGACCATTGGGAAGCTCGGCACCAGCGCCCATTGACCGGGAGGCTGCCGCAGCCTCCGTGCTGGCCTTTATGCCGACAACACTTTGGATGACCTTCCCGACCAGTGGAGCAAGAGTTTGCACATCCCGGATTTCCCCTGCTTGCGCCAGCCCAGGCCAGAGCAGGAGCATGCACGTGACGACGATCACGGATAACGACAGGCGTTCGGACCACTTTCGCGCCAACTTGCGGCATGGTCCTTTCGGAGTCATCTCGCCCCCGCCCGCCTATTCGGCTGCGGCGATCGGCAGCACGCCAGGCCGCTCAGCCGCAATGATTGCCTTCCACAGCGCGGTGATGCTGCCCTGGGTGGCTGGCAGAATCGCGCAATGCCCTGCGGCGTCAAAATCACACAACCTGGCTGCCGGATCGCCACATATTTCCGCAAACGCCCGGTTGATGAGATCGAAACATTCCAGCAGCTTGGTGACGTTCTCCAGGCTGGCGCGACGCTGAAGATCGAGGAGACGGAACGTCACGACAGGCGGCTCGCCGAACGATATCTCGGGATGGGCGAGCCCGAAGAACACTTCGACCGCAGATGGCGCCTGTCTGATTCGATTGAGAAGGTTCGCTGCCTGAGCTTCCGTGCAGGCAGCCAGGCGAGGCGACGACGCTCCGGCTGCCGGCTTCGGTCCGAGAGCGGCCGAAATCTGCTGCTCAAGCCAGAGGCGAACGGGAGCTGGAGCGTTCTGAATTTGCTGTGCGTCAAGCACTATGCCGGTCATCGTTGATCCTCCGTTTTCCATATGACCATTAGCGACTTTACTCGCAGCGGCCTTGATGGGGATCAATGATAGGACGAGCCTGGATGCGTGCGTGCGGTTGCCGCCCATCTATTGCGGCAGATTGCGTTGCCGGGGGGGGCCGTGCGCTTTCGCGGCGCGCTACTTCTGCTGAATGCGATTCAGATAATCGATAATGGCAAGGATTCGTGTTCGCACGACGACCTCCCGCAAATCCCGGGAAGGATCGAGCGCGTCGTAGGCCGGATCGACAATGTGAGGCAAGCCCTTGACGGGGTTGAATCGTTCCCCCCAAATCGGCATTTCATGCGTGCCGTGCGCGGAAATTGTTCTCCGCCCATCTATGGCTTCGTAGACGGCGGTAATAGGAAAGACCCCGTTGTTGTTCTTGGCCAAGGCCGTCAAATCGGCAGGCGGTACCTTCAGTTGCCCAGCAACAGGTCCTTTGCCCTTTCCATCTACGCCATGACAGCTTGCGCACGACGCTTGAAATTCCGCCTTGCCAACATCGGCGTCTTCAGCGTGAGCGGCCGCGGCGAAACCAGCGGTCAGACCGGCAATCATGAAAGACTTCAGGCCACAGATAATCATATCATGCCCCAGCTTTTCGGATAAGCGCATCTAGCAGTATTAGGTTGCCTTTGGTTTGACGCCAGTCAATGCATCGCGTCCTCCCAGTTTAACGGCGCGGTGCCGCTCGGGCCAGACTAAAACAGACATAGACTTGCCGCCCCTATCCCCATGCTGAGCCGGAAGCGGCAAGGTAGCTTCGATATGGTGGAGGCGTCGGGTTTGAGCCCGGACCTTGGCTACCCACTAACTCTCGCTCTCTCAAGCATCGAGCGCCTCCAACAGCGAGCTTGCTACCTTGTCAATCGATTGCCGACCATTGATGCTCTTCAGAAGTCCTTGCTCACGGTAATAGTCGGCCAGCGGTCTGGTTTGGCCGCGATACTCGGCCAGGCGCACTCTCAGCGCAGCTTCGTTATCATCCGCGCGTGCGTGGCCATTGGATCTTGCTTCGTTCGCGCGGTTGAGGATGCGGCTCAGCAGAGCGGCTTCGTCGACGTCCAATTCCAGCACGCGGTCAATTCGAAGATCGGCCGCGCGCAAAATATCGTCGAGCGCCGCCGCCTGAGCAATGGTCCGGGGAAAGCCGTCCAAGATAAACCCGGACTTCGCATCAGGTCGCGATATGCGCTCGGCAACGATGGCCACGACAAGATCATCGGGAACAAGTTCACCGCGCTCCATTGTCGCCTTTACCTTTGTCCCGATTGGCGTTCCTTCGGATACGGCCGCTCGCAGCATATCGCCGGTCGACAGTTGAGGAATGTCCAGGCGCTTGGCAAGACGGGCCGCCTGAGTCCCTTTCCCGGATCCAGGGGCCCCCAACAGAACTAATCTCACAGCGTTGTCTCCACAGGTTCGAGCATTCGGTATGCCGTTGGTACGATACGGTCGCTTTCCTACGCCTACGCACCCCTCTTGTTCTGCCGGTTCTGCACGAGGTCGTCGACCACGGCCGGATCGGCGAGGGTCGAGGTGTCGCCGAGGCTCGACGGTTCGTCCTCGGCGATCTTGCGCAGGATGCGGCGCATGATCTTGCCGGAGCGCGTCTTCGGCAGGCCGGGCGCGAACTGGATGAGGTCCGGCGAGGCGATCGGGCCGATGTCCTTGCGGACCCAGGCGACCAGTTCCTTGCGCAAGGCCTCAGTCGGCTCGGTGCCCTTCATCAGCGTGACATAGGCGTAGATGCCCTGGCCCTTGATGTCGTGCGGGTAGCCGACGACGGCGGCTTCCGACACCGCCTCATGCGCCACCAGCGAGCTCTCGACCTCGGCGGTGCCCATGCGGTGGCC
The DNA here is from genome assembly GCF_015291625.1 of Bradyrhizobium sp. CCBAU 53421. Lineage (NCBI taxonomy): Bacteria > Pseudomonadati > Pseudomonadota > Alphaproteobacteria > Hyphomicrobiales > Nitrobacteraceae > Bradyrhizobium > Bradyrhizobium sp. CCBAU 53421. The sequence goes on along the minus strand of NZ_CP030047.1, from coordinate 4,212,348 downwards.
GGAGACGTTGATGACGTCGTCGACGCGGCCGGTGATCCAGTAATAGCCGTTGGCATCGCGCCGGCAGCCGTCGCCGGTGAAGTACTTGTTCTTGTAGGTCGAGAAATAGGTCTGCTCGAACCGCGCATGGTCGCCGTAGACCGTGCGCATCTGGCCCGGCCATGACTTGGTCAGGCAGAGATTGCCCGAGGTCTCGCCCTCCAGCGTCTTGCCGTCGGCATCGACGATCTCAGGCACCACGCCGAAGAACGGCCGCGTCGCCGATCCCGGTTTCAGCTTGGTCGCGCCGGGCAGCGGCGTGATCAGGATGCCGCCGGTCTCGGTCTGCCACCAGGTGTCGACGATCGGGCAGCGGTCGTCGCCGACCACGCGGTAGTACCACTCCCAGGCTTCCGGATTGATCGGCTCGCCGACCGAGCCGAGCAGGCGCAGCGATTTGCGCGAAGTCTTCTTCACCGGCTCGTCGCCGCCCTGCATCAGCGCGCGGATCGCGGTCGGCGCGGTGTAGAAGATGTTGACCTTGTGCTTGTCGACGACGTTCCAGAAACGCGAATTGTCCGGGTAGTTCGGCACGCCTTCGAACATCAGCGTGGTCGCGCCGTTGGCTAGCGGCCCATAAAGGATGTAGCTGTGGCCGGTGACCCAGCCGACGTCGGCGGTGCACCAGTAGACGTCGCCGTCGTGGTAGTCGAACACGTATTGATGCGTCATCGACGCGAATACGAGATAGCCGGCCGAGGTGTGCAGCACGCCCTTCGGCGTGCCGGTCGAGCCCGACGTGTAGAGGATGAACAGCGGGTCCTCGGCATGCATGTGCTCGGCCGGGCATTCCGTCGTCACCATCTCGGCAGCCTCGTGATACCAGAGGTCGCGGGTCGGGTTCATGTCGATCTTGCCGCCGGTGCGCTTCACCACCACGACCCAATCGACCCCGCCGGTTTTGGCGATCGCGGAATCGACATTGGCCTTCAGCGGCACCTTCTTGCCGCCGCGCAGGCACTCGTCGGCGGTGATGACCACCTTGGAATCGCAGTCCTTGATGCGCTGGGCAAGGCTGTCCGGCGAGAAGCCGCCGAACACCACCGAATGGATCGCGCCGATCCGTGCGCAGGCCAGCATGGCGTAGGCCGCTTCCGGAATCATCGGCAGATAGATCGTGACGCGGTCGCCCTTCTTGACGTTTCGGGTGCGCAGGATGTTGGCCATCTTGCAGACTTCGTCATGCAGCTGGCGGTAGGTGATGTGCTTGGACTCGGAAGGGTCGTCGCCCTCCCAGATGATCGCGGTCTGGTCGCCGCGCTTCTCGAGATGGCGGTCGATGCAATTCCAGGCGACGTTCAGCACGCCGTCCTCGAACCATTTGATCGAGATGTTGCCGGGCGCGAAGGAGACGTTCTCGACCTTGGTGTAGGGCTTGATCCAGTCGATCCGCTTGCCGTGCTCGGCCCAGAAGCCGTTCGGGTCCTTGACCGAGTGCGCGTACATCTCGCGATATTTGGCGTCGTTGACATAAGCGCGCTTGGCCCAGTCGGCCGGCACGTCGTAACTCGCTTCCGGCGAACCAGCATTCACGAACTTCACATCCATAGGATTTCCTCCGAGATTATCTTCTGTGTGACGCCACTACCCACAACACCAAGGAAGTTGGCTCTCTCTTCTCGGAGGCCATGCGGTACGCACGCGGCCGACTGGCTGCTTTGTCCAACTCCCCCACTCATGCGCCATATATGATCATGTGATCGATGCCGGGTTGATCTCCATCAAAAAGCACGCCTCTGCAGCTTGCTTTGCAGACACCGCAACAGAGATATCTTCGCTCAAGACCAGCCGATCAATGCGCACACGCGACATTTGATCTGCATCAAGACCCCTCCTTTTCGATCCTACATATTCACATCGCTCAACAGCGACTGCTGTGAGTCCGCGCGCCTCACGCCCGCAAGAGCCCGACGTTGAATACGCTGGAAATGAACGCCGCTCCGCGCGGCCAGACGCTCTTCCACTCACTCGAAGGGACCCGACAATTGAACGCCCACCAAAAGATTGAGCAAGACCCAGATTATCAGGAACTAGTTCGCCGCCGTTCGTCCCTTGGCTGGACGCTGTCGGCGATCATGCTGATCGTATATTTCGGCTTCATCCTGCTCGTCGCCTACGCTCCGCACTTCCTGGGCACCCCTATAGGAGCAGGCGTCACGACCATTGGCATTCCCATCGGGCTACTGGTCATTGTTTCGGCATTTCTGCTGACAGGCATCTACGTCAGCAAAGCGAATTCAAAATATGACCCTCTGATCCGCAAGATTGTTGGAGCCCGCCGCCAATGAAAAAGATTTGCCACCTGTTCGTAACGTTGCTCGTTTGCTTGCCTTCGGTTGCATTTGCGGCTGGAACGATTGATGGCGGCGCCAGGCAAGCGGTCAATTGGGCCGCCATTGGCATGTTCATCGGGTTCGTGTCCCTGACCCTTGTAATAACCTATTGGGCATCGAAACGGACGGTTTCGGCCGCGGACTTCTACTCGGCGGGCGGCGGCATCTCGGCCGGCCAGAATGGTCTCGCGATCGCCGGCGACTATATGTCGGCAGCGTCCTTCCTCGGTATCTCAGGCCTTGTCTATACCTCAGGGTACGACGGCCTGATCTACTCGGTCGGCTGGCTTGTCGGCTGGCCTGTTGTCACATTCCTGATTGCCGAGCAACTCCGCAATCTCGGCAAGTTCACATTCGCCGACGTCGCATCATTTCGGCTCGGCCAGACGCGGATACGCGTCCTGGCGGCATGCGGTTCGCTGGTGACCGTTGCCTTCTACCTGATCGCACAGATGGTCGGCGCCGGCAAGCTGATCCAGCTGCTTTTCGGACTGGACTATTGGATCGCCGTCGTCCTGGTCGGCGGCCTCATGATGATCTACGTCACCTTTGGCGGCATGAAAGCCACAACCTGGGTACAGATCATCAAGGCTGTGCTGTTGCTGTTCGGCGCGACGTTCATGGCAGGAGCCGTGCTTTACAAATTCGGGTTCAGCCCGGAAGCACTGTTCGCCAAGGCAACCGAAGTCCATCCCAAGAAACTGGCCATCATGGAACCCGGCAGCCTGATTTCAAATCCGCTATCGGCCATTTCACTCGGCTTGGCCCTTATGTTCGGCACCGCCGGTTTGCCCCATATCCTGATGCGTTTCTTCACGGTGAAAGACGCGCAGGCCGCACGCAAGTCGGTATTCTATGCGACAGGCTTCATTGGCTATTTCTACATCTTGACCTTCATCATCGGATTCGGCGCCATCACGCTCGTCTCGACCGATCTGGCGTTCCTCGACGCAGGGATTCTCGAGAAAACCAAAAGCGGGATCGCCGCGATCAAAGGCGGGTCGAACATGGCCGCGATCCATCTGGCGGACGCAGTAGGTGGCAATCTGTTCCTCGGCTTCATTTCGGCCGTCGCTTTCGCCACCATCCTCGCGGTGGTCTCCGGCCTGGCGCTCGCAGGAGCTTCCTCCATCAGCCATGATATCTACGCCATGGTAATCAAGGGGGGCCATGCCAATGAACAGGACGAAGTTCGTGTCTCAAAGATAGCGACGTTGTTCCTGGGCATGCTCGCAATCGTGCTTGGCATCATCTTCGAGAACCAAAACGTCGCCTTCATGGTTGGCCTTGCCTTTGCCATCGCGGCGTCCTGCAACTTCCCGGTACTGGTGATGTCGATCTTCTGGAAGAACCTCACCACGAGGGGTGCCTTGATTGGAGGCCTGCTCGGCCTGATCAGCGCCGTCGTCGGCGTCATCCTGTCGCCGGCAGTGTGGGAGGTGACCCTCGGCTTTGCGAAGGGATCGGCCCCCATTAAGCTGGACAACCCTGCTCTGTTCTCGATGGCAATTGCATTCGTTTCCATCTGGCTGATCTCAGTTCTGGACCGTAGCGCGCGTGCCGGCACTGACCGCGACGGCTTCGACGCGCAATTCGTCCGGAGCCAGACTGGCATCGGAGCAGCAAGCGCTACCAGTCATTGAACCTCTCGCTCTATGGAAAATAGGCACAATTGCGAATGCCCAAGGCTTTTGATGCCGCAAATCCACCGTTTGATCGTCTGACGCCGCACGAAGTGGAGACGCTTCGTGCGGCGTTGGATATCGTCTACTTTCGACCCGGTGAACCGGTCATCGATCAAGGCAGCCCTTCGCAGGCCCTCTTCGTCGTCATCAAAGGCACCATAGAGGAGCGCGACGGGACCGATCTGCTGGCTTTGCTCGGCCCCAAGGACAGCTTCGATAGCCGCGCCCTGGTGCACGGCAAGAGCGGTCATGCCTTTCTCGCGCGTGACGAAACGTTATGCTACTCCGCTCCGCGAGCTGCGGTGCTCGACCTGATCCAGAATAATCCGAGGTTTGCCTCGTTCTTCTACCACGATATCGCGCGCAAACTGGATGATTTCGTCAGGGATCAGGATGAACAGAGGCACGGATCTATGATGCGCGCTCGCATTTCCGAGCTTTTTTTGCACCCTGCTGCCTTCGTTGAAGGCGACGACACCGTGGAAACGGCTGGCCGCAAAATGCAAGAGATTAACAGCAACGCATTGTTTGTTCGCGACGGCCAACGGACCGGCATCATCACGGGCATGAACCTGTCAAAAGCCGTTGTGTTACGGCGCCAATCTATTCAAACATCTGTTCGCGATCTTGCGCACTTCGACCTGGTTACACTGCGACCCGACGATTTCGTGTCGTCAGCGCTAGTGCTCATGACCAAGCTCAACAAGCGCCGCGTGGTCATTCGCGACGACGAACGTTTCGTCGGCATCCTGGAGGACATCGATGTACTGGGCTTCCTCGCCGGTAGCGCTCAGGTCATTGCAGGACGTATTGAGCGCGCGGCGAATCAAGACGACCTGGCGGCTGCCGCTCGCCAGATAGCGGCCCAGGTGCGGACCCTGCGCCGCCAAGGGATCGGCGTCGAGTTGATTGGCGAAATTGTTTCCGATTTGAACCAGCGTCTGTTTTCCAGATTGTTCGACCTCGTGGCGCCGGCCGACATTCGCGCTGGCGGGTGCCTGATGGTCATGGGAAGCGAGGGCCGAGCTGAGCAGACTGCCCGCACAGATCAAGACAACGCTCTCATCCTGTCAGGTGCAGTCGACAAGACCACGCTTGATGCATTCCGTACCGCGTTCTCCGATGCACTGTCAGCCTTTGGCTTTCCGCCGTGCCCCGGACACGTGATGGTGAGCAATCCAGCGTGGTCCAAACCGCTGCCCGATTATATCGCCGACATACGCAACTGGCTCACGTTGCCTGACGATACCGCTCATCTGAACGTCGCGATACTTTTTGACGCGCGGTGCGTTGCCGGCAAAGCGACACTTCTGGCCAAAGCGAAGACTACGTTGATCGAGACGGCACGTGGGGAGCAGGCGTTCCTCGCGCAGTTCGCACGGGCTATAGACCTCTTCGCGACACCGATTGGCCTGTTCAAGAACTTGATCACATCTGCGGGCAATGGCGACGCGATCGACCTGAAGAAAGGCGGTCTATTTCCGATTGTGCATGGCGTTCGCAGCCTCGCTCTCGAGCATGGGTTGATGGAGACCGCGACGGATAGGCGCATCAACCGTCTACGCGAAATGGGCATCTTGCATGCCGAATTCGCCCGCGAGCTCCATCAAGCTTTCAACTTCATGCTGATGCTGCGTCTCGACGGACAACTAGCGGAGTCAGCCGGCGCCACAGGCACGCTGGTGCGACCGGCATCCTTGTCGAGTATGGAACGTGATCTCCTGCGTGACTCATTCTATGTCGTCAAGAAGTTCCGCGAATTCATTCGCCATCACTTCAATCTCGGTGTCTTCTGACGTGATTGCGCGCGCGATAAAACGCCTGTTTCACCAAGCGTCAATCGGCGACCAGTCATATCGATTCATGTTCGAGCGCGGTCCTGCGGACGAAGTTGTCGCGATCGATTGCGAGACCACGGGACTAAACGTACGTACGGACGACATCATAAGCATCGGCGCTATCAAGATCAGGGGCAACCGCATTCTGACAAGTGAACGGTTCGAGAGGGTCGTACGTCCCGACGCAAGCATACGGGCGGATGCGATCAAGATACACCGCCTGCGTCAGGTCGACGTTGAGCATGGATCCCCGATCCGGAAGTTGCTGCCCGACTTTCTGCATTTCGTAGGCGGGCGGCCGTTGGTCGGATACTACGTCGATTTCGACATCGCGATGCTGGACAAATATATTCTTCCGTTCATTGGAATCGAACTGCCAAACCCCCGTATCGAGATCTCCAGCCTCTACTACGAGCGGAAGTACGGTGATGCGCACCCTAACATCTCCATCGATCTCTCGTTCTCCGCAATTCTCGCGGACCTCGAAATCCCTTCGCTTCCTCAACATGACGCGTTCAACGACGCCTTAATGGCCGCGATGATGTACGTCACCCTGCGCGACAAGAAGCAACGAGGAATGCGAATTCCAAGGTCGAATAATCAGACCAGTCTCGGTCCGACCCGCGGTTAGAGACGATTACAGATTCACTCAGATGACATCATATGGCGCAAGGAGCATTCGCCCCTCCGCGACGCAAGCAGGCAATCCCTGTCCCGCAGTAGGTTGCGGGCACGACCTAGAACGTCGGTTCAACTCTTGTGCATGCAGAGCGCTGGGCGCCATGAGCGGCTCCGTTTTCTAACGCTTCTTTTTCCTAAGCCTCACCCCAGCCCCTCCCCCGTTCTCCGGGATGAACTCGACGCCGGCTTTTTCGAGGGCTCCGACCAAGGCAGAGGCCGTCTCTGGTCTCCCCCCTACAGGTCCGTCAACCGATTCAAGACGAGCAATTGTCGGCTCAGATATTCCCGAGGCCTGAGCCAAGTCCTCCTGCGACCATGCCAAAAGTACGCGCGCGGCTTTGAGTTGACGAACCGAAATCATTTTTGCCCCACTGATAGAATTTCTATTGATTTCCGCCTTCAGATGCATTAATAGCTTTTCTATCAAATATTCAATCCGCGAGCAACCAAATGCACCTTGCCAGTGAGCGGCGGAGCTATGCGGCTCCGGCCCGTCCGACCTTGGCGCGATCGCCCTGTGTCTCTCCGATCGAGGAAGCACGGAACCTAGTACATCGCTGCGCCGAGCCTAGGCCCGTCGGCGACAGCGTCAAGGCAGCAATCTACCGAGCCGCGAGGCGATTGGACTTCACCTACAGCAGGACCAGGGATCTTTGGTATGCAAATGCCCGTCGCATCGACGCCCAAGAAATGGACCGGCTACGAGAACGCGCAGCCGGCGCCGAGATCGAGCAAGCCGTGGCAGGTCTCGAGGTTCTTCGCAATCGTCTCTCGCAGATGCCTTCGCCTGTTTGCCGCGAGCTTGTCGCCGGTATCGATGCTGCTCTTCACGCGCTTGCTCGCGAGCAATAGCGCGCGCCGGGGAGCGCGTTCAACGGCGGCTGAACGTTTGTTCATGCGGCTTTTCGTTCGAGCCGGAGACTGACTCTTGACTACCCTAGCGCTCAAAACCATATGAGGACCGACAACTCCCGACCTCTTTGAGGAAACAACCGCGCCCCTTCACGCTAAACGGTGCGGTGTCAGGGGGACTGGCCCAGCGGGGATTGATTGGACCAAAGGGGCCCCCGCGCAACATCCACCATGTTGTGATGGGCTTGTCTCATGAGCGTTGCAAATCCCGAATTCCTACTCCCGACCGAAGTCGAGAAGATAACGCGGCTTCGCGACCCGACACGCCAGCGCATGGAGAAGCGCGGCTTGTTCCCTCGGCGCATCCGTATTTCGCCGCATCGCTTTGGATGGCGATGCACCGAAATCAATGCATGGGTCGCCGATCCCGAGGGTTGGGCGAAGCGGCCGGGGGGGCGATGATGTCCTGGCGCGATCATCTCCCAGTACATCCCGCCGCCGATCTGTTCCCCATGCTCACTGATGAAGAGCTGGCCGCTCTCGGCGAGGACATCAAGCGCAATGGCTTGGCCAGCCCGATCGCTGTCATAGTCGAGGACAACAAGGCGCTGTTGATCGACGGCCGCAACCGACTGGACGCAATGGAGCGGGTCGGGCTTCAGGTCAAGATCGTGAGGAAGTCCCAGACGAAGTATCGCTGGGAAGTTGAAGCCTTTGACCCACATGGCGAACAGGTCGACCTCAACCTCGAGTTTAACCATGGCACGAGGTCAATGGCCGCTGCGGTCAACGTCATCCTATACGATCCCGTCGAGTACATTGCGAGCGCCAATATCCACCGGCGACACCTGACGCAGGAGACCAAGCGCGATCTGATCGCGAAGCTTCTGCAAGAAAGCCCGGAGAGATCCGACCGCGCGACCGCTGAGATAGCCAAGGTGGATCACAAGACGGTCGCTGCCGTTCGACGCGAACAGGAACGCGTGGGGAGCATTCCCCACGTCGAGAGAGTTGTCGACACCAAGGGCAGGCGTCAGCCGACCAACAAATCGAAGTCGATTAAGCCGATACCGACCACCAAGCCGAAGTCCCGTCCGGAGGTCGTGACCACGCCTCCAACAGCACGAGTACACCCCGGTCCTTCATCTTCTGGTCCGGTTCGAGCAGAACAACCATTCGGATCAGGTTCTGCCGAGCGAAGATTCTTCAGTGAAGCCGTTAGACGCCTGATCGTGTTTCGCGGCGGCACTGGCCGACGCGTGTTCGCGAGACGAACTGCGTGAAGCTATGGACCTGTTGGCCGAGGTCGACCAGGCCAAGCAGAAGGCGATCGAGGCCGAGGAGACCACCGCGCCGAGGACCGAGTCCGCCCCACTCGCGCCAGATGACGGGCTAGACATACCGGACTATCTCGATCGGCGGCCAAACGCAGGGACGGCGTAATGTCTCGCGCCAGGCAAGCCTTCAAACAGACCGACGTCACCAAGGCCGTCAGGGCCGTAGCGGCGGCCGGCGTGACGGTTGGCCGGGTCGAGATTTCACCAGATGGACGAATCATCGTTGTTGCCGACGCCGGGTCGGATCAGGATAGGGGAGTCAGCGACACGTCAGACGATCTCCGGGGGCTGCTCTGATGAAACCGCTCCGCACCGCCCTCCCGTTGCCCCGCTATGTCGAGCGCAAGCCGCTCCAGAGCGGCGACTGGGGTTACTTCTTCCACGTGCCGTCATGGGCCAGGAAGGCCGGCTGCAAGATCGAGAACAGCCCGCTCGGCACCGACTACACTGCCGCAGTCGAACGCGCCGAGAAGATCCTACTTCCTGCCTTTGATGCGTGGCGCATGCGCGGTGATGCACCGGCCGAGTTACCAGCCATTGTCAAGCTTGGGACGCTCGATTGGATGTTTGCCGAGTATCGCGCTGATCGTCGTTACAAAAAGCTATCGGCCAAGCACAAGCGCAATCACGAAAACGGCTTCAGGCTGGTTGGCGGCTACATCCTCAAAGACGGCACGCGACTAGGGCAGAGGCCGATGACTGCCATCGATACGTCAATCACTGACGACCTCTATGAGAAGCTGCTGGTCGTCAAGGTCGCCGACGCGAAAGGCAATGTGGTGGAGCGCGAACGGCGCACCACGGTCAACCACGCGATGAAGTCTTGCCGTCGCGCGTGGTTCATCTGTGCCCGCCGCAATCCGAAGATGATTGTCGCCGGCACCATTCCATTGGTCAACCCGTTCGCAAAGATGGGCCTGGAATCCTCCGACCGCCAGACTCCGACTGCGACCTATGAGGAACTGATCGCGTTCCGCGGCAAGGCTGTAGAGCTGGGCTTGTCATCGCTGGCAACCGCCGCGCTGATCGGCTGGGAATGGCTGCAGCGGGAGACTGACATCTTTGCGACGTTCGATTTGTCGCACTACCGCCCGAAAGAACGGCCGAACATGGTGCGGGTGATCGATGCCAAGACCGGAACCGAGAGCTGGATTCCGCTATTTGATCCGGAAACAGGCATTGACTCTATCCCGAACTGATGGCCGAGTTGGACGCCCTCAAGCGCCATCGCATCGGCGGGCTGATGTTGCGGCGGGATTGGGGCAGCAAAGGGCCATGGCCAACATGGCCGCAACCGGACGCGCCTGACTTCACCCACGTGTCGCGAAAGGTGAAGGCGATCATCCGCGCCGCGCAGATGCGCGATGAGCTATCATTCGCCAGCTTCAGACACGGCGGTTTCACCGAGACGGGCGATGCCGAGTTGACCGATCGCGAGATCATGGCACAGGGCCGGCACAGCTCGCCGAAGGTGCTACCGCGCTACGTGAAGCGAACCACAAGACAGATCGCAACCGGCACCAAAAAGCGTCGAGCAACACGAACGAACGGCAGACATTTGTCCGAATGAGCGGCAGCCGCTTTGTCCGAATGGAGTCGGGGTTGTGCCTCAAGTGATTGAAAACATTGGAGCGGGTGAAGGGAATCGAACCCTCGTATTCAGCTTGGAAGGCTGCTGCTCTACCATTGAGCTACACCCGCGTCGGACGATCCCCTAACACGGCCGGACGGCCGTCTCAACTGCCACGGTGTACGGCTTTGTCGTCCGGCAAACGCAAACATTTCCACGCAATCCGCCCGATCCTGGCTCGAATCGGGCGGATGGCGGCCTTAACAGCGGCGGATTCGCCACCTATATTGCAGGTCCCATCAACAAAGAAAGGAGGTGATCTAGTGTCTTGTCTCAAGCGCTGTCACCTCGCTGGGATCGCCCGCTAGGCGCTGAGTAATCAGCCTGGCATCGGGGCGCTCTCAGCCCTGGACCAGCGAGACAACAAAATCGGGGGCGCGGCGGAAGCTCATCCGCCGCGCCTTTTTGGCTGTCCGGCCCGCGCCACGCGCCGCCGCCATGCCGCCGGGGGGATACATTGTCGCAGCCGAAAAACCGGCCGGTCCGCTACAGATGAAATGTCGGCATGGGCGCGCAAGCGACGTCCTAGAGCATGATCCGGAAAAGTGCGAAGCGATCTTCCGGACAGATCATGCTCGAACAATCATCGCGCTTTGGCGCCTGCCGCATTGGAAATGAGGAGCTCACGAGATGCTTTATGCCATCCTGGCCTACCACGTCGAAGCCGAGGTCAAGTCGTGGAATGCCGAAGAGGACGCAGCCGTCATGGCGGGTCTTCGCGAGGTCCATCAACGGCTGAAGGGCCGGCTCGGCCCGGCCGCACGGCTCGACGAGACGCGCAAGGCCAGCACCCTACGTGGGCCCGGCCACGGCATGGTGATCGACGGCCCGTTCGCGGAAACCAAGGAGCAGCTGCTCGGCTTCTACGTGATCAATTGCGCCGATGAGGCCGAAGCGATCGCGGCGGCGCGCGACCTGCGCAGCGTCAACCCGTCGGCGGTCTACGAGATCCGCCCGCTGAAGCTCTATATCCCCGGCGCACCGTTTCCGGAGACCGCAGGTCCCAGCGACGCGTAAGGAGATGTTAGCGGCCGGAGCGCTTCGGCAATTTCGGCAGCCTGCTCGGATCGAACTTCGGCAGCGGCAGATCCGGCGGCGGCTCGGGCGGCACGTCGTGGCTCGGCATCAGCGTCACCTCGAAGGCGAGATCGGGCACGGCGTCAGCCCTGCCCGTGCAGGTCGCGATCGTGCCGCTGAAGACACCCTCGAGCCGTACTACGAGGTCGTCGGTGCCGAACACGGTCGCATGACCTTCGGAATGCCGTCTTGCGGTGAGAACCGCGGAGAAGCGTTCGCCATCGACCTCATAGGTGCCGCTGTAGAGCATAATGGCATCGCTGCCCCACAGCCGTCCGTCGGCGACGTGCACGATGCCGGTACCGTCAGCGAGCGGCGTGCGAAACCACGCCGCATAGGTGCCGTTCTTGAGCATGGAGCCTGTCTCCAACTGCTCCGTTTCACCGCAAACGATCTGGGCACCGTTGCGTTAACAGGCAGTGAAGGAACCCTGTCCCGCGCTCATTGGCCGTCGATCTGCCGTCCCATGATGGCGATCGCCTTCTGATAGACTCCCGCCGCGTTCCACGCCTCGATCGCGGCGAAGTTGGGTTCCCCCGGCTGATAGCCGGCGCCGGCGCGCCAGCCATTGGCGCGCAGGAAGTTCGCCGTCGAGGCCAGCGCATTGGCGGCGACGTCGAGATTGCCGACACCATAGGCGAGGACGTTCTTCGGCATGAACTGGGTCTGGCCGATCTCACCATGCATCGAGCCGCGCGTGCTGCCGGACAGGCTGCCGCGGTCGATCAGCTTCAGCGCGGCATAGAGCTGCTCGGTGAAGAACTCCGGACGGCGGCAGTCATAGGCAAGCGTCGCGATCGACGACAGCATGTTCTGGTTGCCGCGCTGGCTGCCGAAACCGCTCTCCATGCCCCAGATCGCGATCAGCGGTCCCGGTGGCACGCCGTAGCGCTGCTGGATCGAGGCGAACATCGCCGCCTGCGACTGCTTCAGCGAGCGGCCGCGCGCCACGATGGTCGCCGACCCGCGCTTCGCCATGAACTGCTCGAGCGACAGGCCGAAGCTGCGCTGGCCGCGATCCGCGGCGATCGTCGCGCTGGCGTAATGTGCCTGCATCAGCGCGTCGATCGCGGTGGCACCGACGCCCTTGGCTCGCGCCTCACCGGCAAATTGCTCCTTCCAGGCTTCGAACCCGCCGGGCCCGTTGCCGCACTGCGCCGCGTTCGCCTCTGCGCCCAGCGTTGCAACCGTCACGACGATGGCGAGCGCCGACGCCGCAATCTGCCAGCCCCTGATCATCCGAAACCTCCTCCGAGAAATGTGCCGCCGCCCCTGCCGGCGCGGCGCTGACGATGGCCTGACATAGATGACCCGGCGATGAACGATCCGCCCCAGATTCGGCCGTGGACCGTCACGATATGTCGCCGGCAGCGGATTGGCCATCCCGGCCACATCAGGCAGGCCAGGACATAGGCCCCTGCGTCCGTGCCGGCGAATTGACGAGGTTCAGCCGGCCGCGCCCGGCGCAGCCCTGAACACGGCGCTTGACATTGACGCTAATGAGAAGGTGCTAAGCCTGCCCTCGACAGGAGATCGCGATGCGGATTCAGGAGGCGGCACGCCATCTTGGCGTAAGTGCCCGGGCGCTTCGGCATTATGAGGCGGCAGGCCTGATCGTGCCGCACCGGAATTCGAACGGCTATCGAAGCTACTCGGCGTCGGAGATCGAGCGGGCCGCGTGGGTGAGAGACCTCATCGCCGCGGGTTTCTCGACCCGTGAGCTGCGCAATCTTCTGACTGCGCTCGAAGACGGCCGGCGCGGCGCGCGCGTCAACTGCTCCTTGGTGATGCAGGATAAGCTCGATCAGATCGATCGCGCGATCGCGGTGCTGCGCAAGCGGCGGCGCGCCTTGTCGCGTCGTCTGGCCGGACCGGATGGCGGCCGCAGCAACATCAGAACAGCAGGACCTGGCGATGAAGATACTCAATATCCTGGCGAGACGTTACCTGCCGCTCGAGGGCCTGGACGAGGCCGTGGCCTTCCACGAAGCGTTGATCGGCCAAAAGGCGCGCCTTCGCTTCGACTATCCCGAATATGATCTCAGACTAGCGCAGGTTGCCTCGATCCTGTTCATTGCAGGGACGGAACAGAGCCTGAAGCCGTTCACGGCGACGCACCTGACGTTTCTGGTCGACGACATCGACGCATTCGCGGCGCATCTCCCCGGCGTCGGCGCCACGATCCTCGAGGTTCCCAAGCCGGTCCCGACCGGCCGCAACATGCTGGTGCTGCATCCGGACCGGACACGTGTCGAATATGTCGAGCATCGCGACAAGCACCCCGCCGACGTGCTGCCGTGAGGATGTGCTGCCGTAAGCAGGTCATCCACACGGCGGTGACGGCGGCAGCGCCAGCGCGCAAGATGTCGTACGCGATCCCGCCCGCTACGGCACCTCGCCTCGCCGCAGCGGGCCGACGGTCTGCGGGCGGTTGAGAAAGAACTCGCGGTTGCCGAGCGCGGCCTCCGCATACTGGTCGATCGCGACGATGATCGCCTGCACGTGGTGAAAGCACCAGCCTTCCCGCGTCGCCATGTGCCGGACCTCGGCCAGCGCCTTGATCCAGGGTGCGTGTTCATCGCTGTCGTGGAAATACCGAAGCGGCTCTCTCATCTTTCCTCCGGCAGATCACGTCCTCCAGCTCGGCGCGCTTGCGCGACAGCAGAAGCTGCGCCGATGCACTATCGCGTCCGGCCTGCCTGAGCCGGTTCACGGATGCGTCGAGCGCGCGCAACTCGGCGCGCAGCCGCTGCATCCCGGGTGCGTCATCACCCACGCGCTTCGCCGGCGACGAGCTCTCGCTTCGCCGCGCGAAGAAAGATCGGTGTCGCGGCGCGGCGGCGCGGCACAACGCTCGCATGCACGACGATCGGCTCGCGGTCGCCCAGCATGCCCCGCTCCTCGACCAGACGGCTCATCACCAGGCGCATCTTCAGGAGATCCCCGGCGACGAAGGCGCAGTCCTCATCCCGGTTGATCTGCTGTCGCATGATCGCCTCGGCCTCGAGCATACTGACGCGCAGCGCCCTGATCTGCCTGCGAATTTCGCTGATACGGTTGTCCATGACGGGCTCCTATTCACGGTGGAGGGCAATTAGAACAAAACAAGAACATCTAGTCAAGCGGCGGAGCTGGCTGTCATGGGCTTTTGTCATCGACACGCGATCGCAGGGTTCCCGCTACGGAACCAGGAGTATCTCATTCTCAACAAACTCAACGTGAGGATGTTCGATGAAACGAGACCGGAGAGCCACGGACGAACGCGCCCGGCCGGGATCACGGCGAACGTGTGCGCGTCTCTGCGGTGAAGCCGCGGCAGACCGTCACAGCCGGCCACCTCATCATTTGCAGCCTCCTCTTACGAGAACGCGCGTCGTCAGGACTTCCTCAGTGCTCAGGCCCATCCGTGACAGACAAACGGCCGACACATGACTGTGGAACAATTCGTCGTTGGAACTTGTCTACTCAAATAGACAAATTAAAATGGGGTCGATTCTGTTTCGATCATTGCGCAGTACATGACGAAGTCTTCCAAACTGGTTGCCGCGAAGCGCGGCAAGGTCCTTCTGGTCCGACGTCGATCTGACGGGCTGTGGATGTTCCCCGGCGGACGCAGGCGTGCGCGCGAGACCGGCAAGGACTGCCTGAAGCGTGAGATCAAGGAAGAGCTGCCGAAGCTCAAGCTCGGCAGGCTCAGCCTGTGGAAGGAAGTGACGGCCAAGAACAAGCGTTCCGGCCGCAGGATGAGCGATGCAATCTTCATCGCCAAGAACGCCAAGGGAAGGCTGGCGATCGGCGACAAGAAGGAGATCGACCGCGCCGCCTGGCAGAAGCCGCGCGGACTTCGCCTGACGCCGACCTCGCGCTACATCCGCGACCGGCTGTTTCCAAGGAAGCAGCGGCGCCGGAGATAGACGGCGGGATATCTGCTGCTCGCGCACAATCGTAGATTTCGGCTTTGGCATCTGGCCGCTGCGCGGGCATGCCTTGCTGATTTGTTGAGCTTCGCCCACCACCGACGCGTGCTAGGAATGACGTGATCCGTCCGGACCGGACCACGACATCAGCCGGAACACCGTCAGAATGGCCTTCCCCTCCAACCGCCACAGGCGGCTGCTCAGAATTGTTTCCGCGCGTTGGCAACGCCGGGCCATCTTCCTGCTCGGCGGCATTGCCGTCGGCGCGGCCGCCGTCGCGCTCGCACAACTCGCCGATCTGGCGCAGGTCGCCTTCTCCGCGCTGGTGTCGCATGTCCGTTATGCCTCGCTGGTGGTGACGCCCGCAGGCTTCGCCCTGTCGGTCTTCCTGACCAATCGCTTCTTTCAGAACGCACAGGGCAGCGGCATCCCGCAGGCCATCGCCGCACGCCATCTGACCGACCAGACCGCGCGCGAAAGCCTGGTTTCGCTGCGCGTCGCGGCCGGCAAGATCCTGCTGACCCTGTTCGGCCTGTTGTGCGGCGCCTCGGTCGGGCGCGAGGGACCAACGGTGCAGATCGGCGCGTCGATCATGTTTGCGCTCGGTCGCTTCTCGCCCCGGCGTCAACCCGGCTTGATCCTTGCCGGCGCGGCCGCGGGCGTCGCGGCGGCCTTCAACACCCCGCTGGCGGGAATCGTGTTCGGCATCGAGGAAATGAGCCGCGCCTTCGAGACGCGAACCTCGAGCCTGATCATCGGCGCGGTCATCGCCGCGGGCCTGACGTCGCTCGCTCTGATGGGCAATTACACCTATTTCGGCACCAGCGCGACGGGCTTGCACAACGGCGCCGACTGGCTCGCGGTCCCGATCTGCGGCGTCGCCGGAGGTCTGGCGGGCGGCCTGTTCAGCCGCATCCTGATCGCAATGGCGCGCGGATTTGCCAATCCGGTGGGCCGCGCGATCAAAGGCTATCCGGTTTGCTTCGCCGCGGTCTGCGGATTGGCCGCGGCGATCTGCGGGATCGCGTCCGACGGCGCGATCTACGGCACGGGATATCAGCAGGTCAAATCCGCGCTCGAAGCCGGCTCGCAATTGCCCGCGAGCTTCAGCCTCTGGAAATTCCTGGCCACCACCTTTGCCTCGATCAGCGGCATGCCGGGCGGCATCTTCGCACCCTCGCTCGCGGTCGGCGCCGGGCTCGGCTCCAACATCGCGCCGCTGTTCCACGGAGCGCCGCTACCGGCCATCATGCTGCTCGGCATGGTCTCCTATTTCGCCGGCGTGGTTCAGGCCCCGATTACGGCCTTCGTGATCGTCACCGAGATGACCGACAATCACGCGATGGTCGTGCCGCTGATGGCCGCGGCCCTGATTGCGCATGCGAGTTCGCGCCTGATCTGCAAGGAGGGCGTCTATCACGCCCTCGCCAAGGGATTCATCGATCGGGCTGCGCCGGCGCCGAAGGCGACGCCGGCCTGAAGATCCTTCAGCCGCTATAGGCAAACAGCTCGATCGGCTCGCTGAAGCCGCGCACTGCATGCTCGCCGACATGCTCGAGCGCGAAATCGTGCTCGACCAGATCGGCGAAGGCGCGCGACAGCAGCACGTTCTTCTTCAACTGCTTGGTCAGCGCTTCGAGCCGCGAGGCCATGTTCACCGCCGGGCCGATCACGGTGAAGTCGAGCCGGCTGCGCGACCCGATATTGCCGTACATGACGTCGCCGACGTGGACGCCGATGCCGTAATTCATCGGCGCCCGGCCCATCATGCTGTTCTTTTCGCTCAGCGCCGCCATCGCCTCGCGCGCCTCGGACACCGCGTGCAGCAGGTTGGCGCAGGCCTTGGGATCGCTCAGCGGGAAGATCGCGAGCAGACCGTCGCCGATGAACTTCAGGATTTCCCCGCCATGCCGCGCGATCGGCTCCGACATCGCGTCGAAATAGTCGTTGAGCAGATCGATGACGTCATCGCGCGGCCAGCTATCCGAGATGCGGGTGAAATCCCTGAGGTCGCAGATCATGATCGCGGCACGCACCGTGGTGCCGCTGCCGCGCCGCGTCGCACCGGCCAGGATCATCTCGCCGGCGTGCGTCCCGACATAGGTCTCGAGCAGCGTCCGCGCCAGGCGGTTCTTCATCCGGATCTCGCTGACCAGCGCCAGCACCGGCAGCACCTTCTTCAGACTGGCGACATGGGCGTCATCGAAGCCTCCCGCCCGGTCGGTCGCGAACGTCACGACATGCCGCTTGCCGAGCGTATGCAGCAGCGGCCACGCCACATAGTCGGTCAGGCCTTGCGCGCGCATGTCGTCATAGAGCGCGTGCTTGCGGCCCTGTGATGGGTCACGTTCGAGCTTCTCGTGCACCTCGTCGACGCCCTGATGGATCTCGTAGACCGGACTGCCGATATATTCCGAGCGCTGCTGGACATCGTAGTCGACCCGGTTGATCTCGGCCTCGCGCTTGCCGTCGGCCCACATGATCCGGGCGCCGAGCCATTGCGGATGCTGGATCAGGAGATTCATCGTCGCCCGCTTGAGCGGGATGCCCGCGCCCTGCAGCCGGACGCAGAGCTCGGCGAAGATGTTGTCGATGAAGCGCTGGTCGCGCGTCTGGTTGGTCAGCCAGCTCACGACGTCGCCGTCGGACTGCGGCGGGACGGCATCGATGTTGGGCGCGTTCATGGCTGGCTCCGGAGCGGCGGGTGGGGTCGGCAACCGGTATGTCGTGCTTCCGCCCGGCAACGTCAACGCCGCCAGCGGTATCGTGATCGAGCTCGTCGGACCTGCCCGAGCCCCTCGATGGGCACCGCCGGCCTCCGCGTGGTGTGGTGAGGGCGGACGGTCATAAGATCGCCGGATGCGATCGCCTGCCGTCGCGTGGACCAAAATATCGAAAACAACCCCATGCAAAGTAGCCGGCGGACACGGCTACTTGACTCGTCGGGCAACTCAGTGGCATTCTTCTATTATTCCGAATTCGTAATGTGCGGCTCCTCCCACACGGTGTCATCACCCGCGCATGCTGGTGATCCAGTATTCCAGAGACAGTAGTGCTTGAGCCGATGGCCGCGGCGTACTGGATCGCCGGGTCCATGTGCGCAATTGCGCACAGGCCGGGCGATGACAGATGCGATTGCCCTACCCACTCAGCCTATCGACCTCGGCCTTGCCGGCCTTCATGACAAGCGGGATCTGCTCGCCCTGGCCGAGCAGGCACCCCACGTCGCGCAGCGGATTGCCCTCGACCACCAGCAGGTCGGCAAAGGCCTCCGGCGCGATGCGGCCGAGCTTGCCTTCCATGCCGAGCACCTCCGCGCCGATCATGGTCGCGCTCGCGATCACCGCCTGCGCGCCCATCAGCTCGGCGCGGATCCGGAACTCCTCGCTCTGCAGCCGCTGCGATGGTCCGAGCAAATCGCTGCCATACCCGATCTTGACGCCGGCCTCGCGGTAGATCGCGAGCGAGCGCAGGCCGGCGTCGCGCACGTCGGCGATCTTGGCGACGCTCGCCGCGGGCAGGCCGTACTTCGCGCCCTCGTTTGCCAATGCTTCGTAGGTGACGAGGGTCGGCACCGCATAGGCGCCCTGCTCCGCCATCAGGCGGGCGGTCGGCAGATCGACCAGATTGCCGTGCTCGATCGTACGCACACCACAGCGCACCGCGCGTTCGATCGCTTCCGCGGTGTAGGCATGGGCCAGCACATAGGTGTGCCGCGCCTTCGCCTCCGCGACGATGGCGCGGATCTCGTCCTCGGAGTAACCGTAGGCGCCGATCGGATCGGTCGGCGACGCGACGCCGCCGGACGCCATGATCTTGATCTGGTCGGCGCCCATCTGCAGCTCCTCGCGCACCGCCTTGCGCACCGCATCGACACCGTCGACGACGCGCGCGATCGCGCCGACCCGCACGCAGCAGGAGCAGGTCGGGTCGGCCAGATAGTCCGAGCGGGCGCGCCCGTCGCCATGGCCGCCGGTCTGGCTCAGCGCCCGGCCGGAGACGAACAGCCGCGGACCATCGGTGAGGCCGGTGTCGATCGCCTGCTTGAGCGCATAGCCGGCGCCGCCGGCATCGCGGACCGTGGTGAAGCCGCGCTTCAGCATGCCCCGCAGCAGCATGGTCGAGCGCAGCGTCACCAGCACGTTGGCCATCCGGGCCTGCTGCGACAGATCGAGCTCGACCGCGACCGCATGCACATGCAGGTCGATCAGGCCGGGCATCAGGGTCTTGCCCTTGAGGTCGATGACGCGATCGACCGTGGCCTCGATCGGCCGGTCGGAGACCTCCTTGATCAGGCGATCCTCGACCAGCACGTGATGGCCTTCGAGCAGATCGGAGCGCAGCGGATCGAGCAGCGCAGCGTTCTTGAAGAGGATACTTGTCATAAAGGTCTCCTGTCAGGGCAGCGTGGCTTGAGCATGATCTATTCGGAAAACCGCTTCACACTTTTCCGGATCATGCTTCACGCGGCTTCGCTTGCAATATCTTCCAGCGACCGGCCGCGCGTCGGCACGCCCATCAGCACGACGGTCAGAGCGCCGATCAACAGCACGGAGGTGGTGACGCCGAACACGCCGGCGAAGCCGAAATTGGGATAGAGATAGCCGACCAGGATCGGCGCTGCGATCGCGCCGATGCGGCCGATCGCGGATGCGAGCCCCGCCCCCGTGGTCCTGATCGCGGTCGGGAACACTTCCGCCGTGTAGGCATAGACGCCGGCATAGGTGCCGTTCATGAAGAACGACAGCAAGAGGCCGGCCGTCATGATCTGGCCGTCGCTGGCAGCAAAAGCGAGCCCGAGCGCGCTGATGCCGCCGAGCAGCATGTAGGTTGCGATGGTGGCCTGTCTTCCGATCCGCTCATTGAAGAAGGCGGCAGTGAAATAGCCCGGCACCTGCGCGCAATACATCGCGAGCGAATAGCCGAAACTCTTGGTGATGCTCATGCCGTTCTGCACCAAGAGGCCGGGAATCCAGACGAAGAAGGAGTAATAGCTGAACGTGATCGACAGCCACATGATCCAGGTCATGGTCGTGATCCGCGCCTGGCGGCCGGCCAGCAGCGCCGCAAAATTGCTCAGCAGCGTTCCCGACGATACGGCAGGCGCAGCGGGCTCGGCGACCGGAGCCGGCAGCAGCCGGCCCTCGCGCGCGAAGCCGGCCTCGATCCTGTCGAGCACCGCTTCGGCTTCCTTGGCCCTGCCGCGGCTTTCCAGCCAGCGCGGCGATTCCGGCAAGGACCTGCGCCACCACAACAGCATCACGACAGGTATGGCGGTGACGACGAGCACGATGCGCCAGCCGTTCTCATAGGCCGGCACGATGAAATAGCCGAGCAAGGCGGCTGCGACGAAGCCGAACGAGAAGAAGCCGGCGAGCGCGCCGGTGAAGGCGCCGCGGTAACGCCGCGCCACGAATTCCGCGAGGTATGGCGCGATGATCGCGCTTTCCGCCCCGGTGCCCATGCCGGCGACGACGCGCGCGGCGAAGAACGCCGGCCAGCTGTCCACGGCCGCGCTGACCAGCGAGGCCGCGCTGTAGAGCGCCAGCGCCGACATCATCACCGCACGGCGGCCGATCAGGTCGCCCAGTGTCCCCGCCAGCAGCGCGCCGAACAGATAACCGACGAAGGTGCTGCTGCCGAGCACGCCGGTCTCGACATTGGTGAGACCCCAGGCGGTGCGCAGCACCGGCAGGATGAACGCCAGAACCGCGGCATCCATCGCGTCGAACAGATAGCCCAGGCCGCCCATCAGCAGCAGGTGCACATGGAAACGCGCGAACGGCAGGCGCTCGATGCGCGCCGAAATCATCGACATGAAATAGCCCCCCTCCGCCCCACGGTCGGCACACGCCGCAGGGTCAGCCGGGGGAATGATAGACAAATCAATATTATGGGAATAATTTATAATTGTTATCTGGCACATCACCTATGTGAATATTACTCGTGTCCTTCCGCACGCTCGACCTCAACCTCTTGAAAGTCTTCGAGGCGCTGATGACCGAGGGCAGCGTCACCCGCGCCGCGAGCGCGCTGACGATGACCCAGCCCGCCGTCAGCAATGCCCTCGCCCGCCTGCGCGACGCGCTCGGCGATCCCCTGTTCGTGCGCACCGCCAGCGGGATCCGCCCGACGCAGCGCGCGGTGGCGCTGTGGCAACCGATCGGCGACGCGCTGGAGCACGTCCGCCACGCGCTCGACGAGGACGCCTTCGATCCGCGGCGCACCGAGGCCGAATTCAGCCTGTCGATGTCGGACTACGTCTCCTCGCTGGTGATGCCGCGGCTCATCAACCGCTTCGGCGAAATCGCGCCGTCCGCGCGCATCCACACTCTGCCCAACACCATCCTCGAGATCGGCGACCGGCTCGAGGACAACCGGGTCGATTGCGTGCTCAGCGTCTATGTCAACGAGGCGCAGCAGCCGCCGGCCGCGATCCGCTCACGCTCGCTATGGACCGTCGAATATGCCTGCATGATGCGGCGGGACCATCCGCTGGCGAACAGGAAACGGCTCAACGCCCGCAGCTTCCTCAACGCCAAGCATGTCGACGTCAGCCTCGCCGGCAAGACGCTGCCGACCTACGACCAGTTCCTCGCCTCGCGCGGGCTGTCGCGCAATCTGGTCACGACAGTCAATCACTACAACGCCGCCTACGAGATCGTGCGCCAGTCCGACCTGATCGCGGTGCTGCCGCGCGATCTCAGCGCACAGTCCCGCCACGCGCCCCATCTGCATGCGGTGCCGGTGCCGCTGCCGGCGCCGCCGCGCATCGTCAGCCTGTTCTGGCACCAGCGCAACGACACCGTCCCCGCGCAGCGCTGGCTGCGCGAGACGCTGGTGGAGCTGTTTGGGCGGATGGAGTGAACCAGCGCACCGCGGGCCCCCGTCAGGTCGATGTGGGCGCGGGTTCGATCGACGCTGCGTCCGCGGCCGGCGACGGCACGCTCCGCGCCAGCGGACGTCCAAACAGCCGATGCAGCGCAAGGTAGCTCGCCATCGCAACGCCGATACCGGTGAGCCACGACAAATCCACCCCGCCGGTCGCCAATGCAAGCGGACCTTGCATGGCCTTGATCGTGCCCATCTGGAAGGCCCACGCCGCCGCGAAGCCGGCAGCAAAGGCGATCAGCCCGGCCCAATTGAAATCACGATACCGGCCCGGCGCCCCGTAGAGCGAGGCGACATCGATCCGGCCGCGCCGCACCAGGTAGAAATCCGCAAGCGTGACGCCGGCCCATGGGCTGATCCAGACGATCAGGGCGACCATGAAGTTGTCGAAGGCATGAGCAAAATCGCCCGACTGCAAGAAGCCGTAGAGGATCGCGGAGGCGATCAGACCTGACATCACCGAGATCACCCAGCGCGGCCGCCGCAGATCGAGCGCGAGCGACGACAGCGCCGCCGAATAGATCACGACGATGTTGGTCGCGATCGGGCCATGCAGCAGCACCAGCAGCACCGGGAGCGCCATCGCGCCGAACGCTGCGATGATCAGCTTCGACGGATCGGAGCCGGCGCCGGCGGACGCGATCGCCGCACCGAGGAAAGCGAGCCAGACCGTCGGCAGGAACATGCCGAGGAACGTCGCCCGAAACACCTTGGCCGCGCCGAGCGAGGGCCTGGTGAAGCGCGTATAGTCGGAGGCATAGGTGAGCCACGAAATCCCCCAGCCGATGCCGATCGCGGTCATCAGCTGCGTCGCCGCGGCGAAGGCCGGCATGCCGGTGACGGTGGCCGACTGCCACTTGATATCGACACGCAGGAAAGCGAGCGCAGTCATGACCGCCATGATCAGCAGGATGAAGGGCATCGTGTAGCGCTCGAACACCTTGATGGCGTTGAAGCCCCAGGCCGCGATGCCGACCTGGATCAGCATCACCAGCACCGCGATCGTGTATTTGAACTCGGCACCGCCGCCGACGCCCATCTGGGCGAGCGCCGCCATGCAGAGGTCGAGCACGATCCAAGTGTTGATCGCGACCCACCCCATCGGCATCAGCACCTGCGCCAGTGCCGGCAGATAGGCGCCGCGGCGGCCAAACGCCAACCGGCCGAGCACCATCTGCGGCACGCCGGTGCGATGCCCCATCAGGCAGAAGGCGGCGAACAGCGCCGCGCCGAACAGATTGCCGACAACGATGACCGCAAGCGTTTGCAGCAGGCTGAGGCCGAGCTGGATGCCGAGCGCGCCCAGCACCCAGTTGATCGGCGCGATGTTCGCGCCGGTCCAGATCCAGAACTGATCGAACGATGACGAAGTGCGGTGCGCCGCCGGCACCGGCTCGATTCCGTGGGCATCGAAGCCGGCCTCATCCTGCGCCGGAAGCTGTGTCTGCTTGAGCAACATGTTTCCCCCGTTGTCCGGCGCATTGGTTTGGGCCGGGATGGGGTATCTGAGCAGCAGGCAGCGTTGAGGCGGTAATGAGAAATCCTCAAGCCGGGTTGAGACGGCATCGAGAGTGAAGTTTGTCTACCCGAATGTCGGCAAATCGGCCGCGATCACGCGCGCACATCGCGGCACCATGGCGCGCCGCTTCACTGTTGAGATTTTCTCAACCCGGCTGCCGGATTCGTCAATCACGCTGCCCGGGGCATTCGATCATTGTGGAGCGACGCACTGCTCTCCAATCAGCCGAGGCCAAGGATGACGACACTTCTGCATATCGATGCCAGCCCGCGCGGCGACCGTTCGGTCAGCCGAAAACTCTCCAGCTCGTTTGTCGAGCACTGGCTGACGCACGAGCCCGGCGCCACGGTCATCTCGCGCGACGTCGGCCGCGACCCGCCGCCCCTCATCACGGAGGCGTGGGTGGCCGCCGCCTTCACCGCGCCCGGCGAGCGCACGGCGGAGCAGCGCGACGAGCTCCGTCTCTCCGACGAGCTGATCGACGAGCTCGAACGCGCCAATGTGATCGTGATCGGGGCGCCGATGCACAATTACGGCATGCCGGCCGCACTGAAGTCATGGTTCGACAAGGTGATCCGCATCGACAAGACCTTCAGCTTCGATCTCGCGCGCGGCGACTTTCCGCTCGAGCCGGTCCTGCGCGGCAAGACGCTGGTGGTGCTGAGCTCGCGCGGCGAATTCGGCTTCGGCCCCGGCGGGGTGCGGGAAACCATGAACCATCTGGAGACGCACATCTTCACCTGCGCCCACTATCTCGGGGTGCAGGAGAGCCATCTGATCGCGGTCGACTACCAGGAATTCAACGACGAGCGCTACCGGAGGTCGGTCGCCGATGCCTTTGCGGCAATCCCGGTGCTGGTCCGGCAGTGTCTTGGAATCGACGGGCCTGTTAATGTCGCGGCCGAATGATGCGCCGCTGTCCGCCGGCTGCACGAGGATGATCCGATGATAAAGAATCCCATCCCCTGGCCGAACGGCGCGCGTTGCGCCTGTGCGATCACGTTCGACGTCGATGCCGACAGTCTGATCCACATTGCCCGGCCGAAGGATTCGCTCGACCGGCTCTATCCGATCACGATGGGACGTTATGGTCCGACCGTCGGCGTGCCGCGCATCCTGGAGACCTATCGGCGCCTTGGCCTCAAGCAATCGTTCTTCATGCCGGCCTGGACCATGGAGCGCTATCCGGATGCGGTGGAGGCGATCCTCAGGGGTGGCCACGAGATCGGCCATCACGGCTATATCCACGAGGATCCGACGGAGATTTCATCGGGACAGCAGCGCGAGGCCTTCGAACGCGCGCTCGGCATCCATGTCGCGATGACCGGGCGCAAGCCGCGCGGCTACCGCGCGCCGGTCTACAACGCCAACCAGACCACGATCGATCTCCTGATCGAGCACGGCTTTGTCTACGATTCGTCGCTGATGGCCGACGACATCCCGTACCAGATGCGCACCGCGCGCGGGTCGCTCTACGAGATGCCGCCGCACTGGGGATCGGACGATTGGCCGCCTTTCGCCCATTACGCGGAGATCGGCTACATGATGCCGGTCAAATCGCCGAGCGAGGGCCTTGCCGCCTCGTTCGAGGAGTTCGAGGCGGCCTATGAGGCCGGCGGATTCTGGATGGGGATCTGGCACCCGTTCCTGACCGGCCGGCTTGCCCGCTGGCGCGTCGTGGAGCGCTGGCTCGAACGGATCGTCGCCGAGCGCAAGGTCTGGTTCGCATCGCTGGAGGACATCGCCGCGCATCTCGATGGCCTGGTCAAGGCAGGCACCTACCGGGTCCGTATCGAGACCCTGCCCTACTTCACGCAGCCCGTATCATGACCTGTCCGGGAGCCGCCCGAAATGCGGCGGCTTCGGCGCGCAGCCAGTCGATGAACGCCGTCACCGATTTGCGCCGGCCAGCGCCCGGCGCATCGACGAGACGATAGGCAAAGCCCGCAAGCGCGGGACCGTCGAGCCGGCGCAGCGTGCCCTGACGCAATTGCTCGTCCACCAGCGCATCGCTGCACAATAGCGGTCCGAGCCCGCGCTCGGCGGCATGCAGCGCCAGAGGCTCCTCGCTGTACCAGGAGATGCGGAAGTCCCGGCCGGGATCATGATCGGTCCCCGCGAGCCAGGCCGACCATGCGGGCGAATCCAGCGCGGCGTTCTTCCAGCGGAACGCCAGCAGCGAGCGCGAGCGGATGTCGTCGATGGCGGGACGCGCGCCGGGCGGACAGATCGCGCTCGCCGCAACCGCAATGTAGCGATCGCCGAACAGCACCGATGTCTCGCCGGCGCGCTCAGTGCGTCCGTAGCGGATCGCCAGATCGACGCCGTCGGTGCCCGGCGCCCGCACCTCCTCGGTCGCATCGATGTGGACCACGACCGACGGGAACGCCGCGTTGAAGCGCGCCAGCCGCGGCATCAGCCAGCGCTCGGCGAAGGCGCGCGTGGTCGATACGGTGACCGCATCGCCATCGGCCGGCGGCCTGATTGCCGCGAAGGCGCTGGCCATGCGGTCGAAACCGTCGCGCAGCATCGGAAACAGCGCATGGCCCTCCGCGGTCAGCACGACCGCGCGGCCGGAGCGTTCGAACAGTCTGTGTCCGAGGATTGCTTCGAGTTGCCGGACCTGGTGGCTGATCGCGGTCACCGTGACACAGAGCTCATTGGCGGCGGCAGTGAAGCTCTCGTGGCGCGCCGCGGCTTCGAACGCGCGGACGGCATTGAGCGGCGGCAGCTTGCGCATCATCGGTTCTCCGCGCTGACAGTGTCAGGCGATGAAAAAATGAGCGTCGGTCGGGCGCATGTCGTTGACCGGCACCATGTCCTGCGGACAGGCCGAGAACACGATGACCAGGTCCATCTCGGCACGCAGCGCCACATACTGCCCGGCCTCGCTGACCGGCGATCTGAAGTCCAGTTGTCCGCTGTCGGTGACCGGCACATTCATGAACAGATTGAGCGGCGCCGGCGTCACCGTCGCCGACAGGCCGACGGTCTCGAGTGCGTGCGCCAGATTCTGCGTGCAGTTGTCGTGATGGCCGACGGCACCGAGCTGGCGATAGCGATGGATGTCGCAGGCCGCGATCAAGGTGTCGTGGATTCCCGGCGTGGTGTCGACGACCAAGGTGAGGATGGCGCGGCGCCGGTTGGTGGTCAGCGTGTCGCCGACGCGCGGAACGAGCCGCAGCATCGATGCACGGCTGTGCTCCATCGACATGAACTCGCCGGTGTCGCGGGCATTGAAGGCCCAGGTATCGACCACCTGCTTGCCATGGGTGTTGACGATCGTGACGGTCTCGCCCGCATCGAGGCGAGCCGCCACGCCATTGCGGGCGGGGATCAGACGGGCGCGGGTTAGATCGATGGTTGCTGCGGTCACGTGATGTCTCCTCAATGGCTCGTTACGCCATTGGAGCATCGCCCGTCATGTAATTCTAATAATATTAATTGTGTCCATTATAGCAGATTCGTATAGTTGCCCCATGCGCCTCAGACAGCTCGAATGCTTCCGTGCCCTGATGCTCCACGGCACCATGACAAGGGCGGCCGAGCTGCTCGGCATGTCGCAGCCCGGCATCAGCACGATGATCGCGGGCCTCGAGCACGAGACCGGCCTCAACCTCTTCCTGCGCCGCGGCGGCCGCCTGCAACCGACCCCGGAAGCCAGGCTGTTCTATGTCGAGGCGGCTCGCGCCCTCGAAGCTGCCGAGAACGCATCGCGCGTTGCGGCCGAGATCAGGTCCGGGCGGCGCGGTCACCTCGCGATCGCGGCCTATCCGAGCATTTCGATCAATCTGCTGCCGCGGCTGCTGTCGCAGTTCGCCAAGAACAGACCCGAGCTGCAGATCAAGATCATCACGCGGAATTCCGCGACGGTCCGCGAGCTGATCTCGACCCAGCAATTCGATCTCGCGATCGCCGAGCTGCCGCTGGATTATCCGACCTCGCATATGGAGGTGTTCTCGTATGAGTGCATGTGCATGCTGCCGCACGCCCACCCGCTTGCGAAGCTGAAGCAGATCACCCCAGACGACCTCGACGGCGTCCCGTTCGTCACGCTGTTTCGCGGCGATCCGATCTACCAGCAGCTGGCATCCGCCTTCTCCGAATATGGCGCGCGCTGGAACGTGGTCGCGGAGACCGAATTCTTCTCGACCGCCTGCCAGCTCGTCGCCGAGGGCCGCGGCGTCGGCATCGTCGATCCCGTGGTGAGCAAGCCCTTCACCGAGGGCCTCGTCATCCGCCCGTTCAAGCCGAAGGTCCAGTACCAGATCGCGATCCTCTCCCCGACGCACGAGGCGCCGTCGCAGATGGCGCAGGATTTCGCCAAGCTGCTGCGGCGGGGGTTGCGGGGGTAAGTCGTGCTGGCGGCGGCGCCACGCGGGTAGAGATGTGCGCGCGGATGGAGTGGGAATTGGCGCGCGATCACGTGCTCGCTGTTGCCTGGCGCATGCGTTGGAGATTGCGGATGGCATCGCGTGCCGGCCGTTCGATCAGGAAATAGCTGCCAGCCAAGACGGCAAGAGACATCGCAGCCGCCAGGACATAGGTGAGAGGTGACCAGGTGTTCGGCGGACCGAGCGCAGCAAGGAAACCGACGAAGAGGATGTAATGCATCATGTAGATCGAGTACGAAATCACGCCCAGAAAATGCAGCGGCCTTGATCCCAGCAGGCGCGACGTGGCCGATGCCTGGTCGGTCGCGGCAAGCACGACGAATGGATGGAGGAACACCAGCGCCTGCGGGTTGACGAGATCGCGGTACGCCAGGACGACCGTGAGGATCACGATCGACCAGATCAACGTGGAGGCCCGTGTGCAGAAGGTGTAGAGCCCGTCACGCCGTTCGTAGCACGCGAAGACGACCCAGCCGGCCGTGAAGCCGAACACCCCTCGGAGAAGAGCGACCCAGTAGCTCCATTGGCTTTCCGAATGGTAGATCCGGGCAGCGCCGAGATTGCCGTCGAAACAGCGCACGAAGATCGAATAAGACGTTGCCGACAGCACGACGATGCAGAGCAGCCGCATTGCTGCCGACCTTGCCGCCTTCTGATAGAGCAACAGCGGGAACAGTACGAGGTAGCAGAACCATTCGGAGGATATCGACCATGCCGCAACGTTCCAATGAACGGCGGATCCGAAAGGCCACGCGTTCAGCATCAAGGCCTGAAGCACGAAGTCCGATATCGCGTTCTTGAGCGGGTAGGTCGTCGGATCAAGCTGCAGCGGCAAAGCAATGGCTGCGCCGGCGACTACCGTGGTGAGAATGTAGAGCGGATAGATCCTGGCGATGCGAGCCGTCAAAAAGCTGGAGAACTGGAAGTCCTCGCGGCGATAGACGTAGGACAGCGTAAAGCCGCTGAGAACGAAGAACAGGTCGACGGCGTTGCCCCACATGATCGGGGCGTTGGCGTAGCTGGGATAAAATAGCTGAAAGTGAGCAAGCGCGACGGCCATCGCCGCCACGCCGCGCAGCCCAGTCAATGCCCGTAGCTCCGGCCGCATTGCTCCGCCCGATTTCTGACCATCCATCCCGTTCGATGGATGCTTACCATTGCGGATCGCATCGGGACAATCAGAGCGATTACGGACACGGCCCGCCTTCGCCCTCTGGGCTTCGGCGTGGCAGCCTTCGCTCGTTTCGCTACGATGGGGTTTTGCTGGCCTCGGCCAGTCCGTCTTCGCTTTCGCTAGCGCTCAAGCTACGCCGGACACGCTTCGCCCTGACGGGCCAAGCGTGGCTGCGCCACGCGTAGCCCGTCAGGGCGAAGCGTGGTGGGGGAGGCAGGACTCGAACCTGCGAAGCCATGAGGCGGCTGATTTACAGTCAGCTCCCTTTGCCACTCGGGACACTCCCCCGTCCAACAGCGTCGGACCGGCCGCGCGAGTGGCGGCGGACCGGGTCATCGAAATGACGCTGATAACCGGCCGACCCGAAGCGGGTGCGCGGTCGGGCGCGTTTATGGGGGAATGCGGTCCCCAAAGTCAACCAAGCGGGCCGCCTATTTGCCGGTTAAATTGCCAATATTCGGGAGCCGTGACACAAGCCTCACATGAGCGATCGCGACCGCAGACCCAATTTCCGAGGCAAGGGCGGTAAACCCTTCCAAAAAGGGCCGAAATTCGCCCGCCCGGCGGCTCGGCGAGAACGCGAATCCGGTTCCGACGGACCGGTGATTCTGTATGGCTGGCACACGGTGGCGGCCGCGCTTGCCAACCCGGACCGCCATATCCGCAAGCTTTACCTCACCGAGAACGCGGCGCGGCGGCTTGCCGAGGAAAACATCGCGACACGGGTCACCCCGGAGATCGTCCGGCCCGGCGACATCGACCGGCGCCTGACGCCCGATGCCGTGCATCAGGGCCTGTTGGCCGAGGCCGATCCCCTGCCCTCGCCCGGCATCGACACGCTGCCGCAGGAGGGCATCGTGCTGGTGCTCGACCAGATCACCGACCCGCACAATGTCGGCGCCATCCTGCGCTCGGCTGCGGCGTTTGCGGTGAAGGCGATCGTCACCACCGCGCGGCACAGCCCGGAGGCGACCGGTGTGCTGGCGAAGTCCGCCTCCGGCGCGCTCGAGCTGGTGCCAATGGTCACCGTGCAGAATCTGGCGCGGGCGCTGAACGAACTGAACGACCACGGCTTCCAGACCGTCGGCCTCGACAGCGAGGGATCGGAGGATCTCGGCAAGGTTCAATTGCAGCAGCCGCTCGCGCTGGTGCTCGGCGCCGAAGGCAAGGGCTTGCGGCAATTGACACGCGAGACCTGCCGCGTCGTCGCCCGCCTCGACATGCCCGGTGAGATCAAGAGCCTCAACGTGTCGAACGCCTGCGTGCTCGCGCTCTATATCGGCGCCAGCCGGCTCGGGCTGATGTAGCAACGCCCGCTCGCTTCACGCGAACGGGCGCTGATGTCTTGGATAGAATCCTGGACTGACGATCGGATCAGTAGTAGCGGCGCAGCGGCGCACGGCCGTAACGATGCGGCGCGTAGCCGTAGCGATAGCCGTAGTGCGGACGGTAGGGCCGATAGTGATGGCGGTAGCCGTAGTGGCGATAGCCGTAATATGGACGGCCGTAGCCCTCGCGGTAGTACGGACGGGGCGCCCAGTTGCCCGGGCCGGTATAGGCCGGGCCCTGGTTGACGTAATAGTACTGCTGCGCCGCGCCGGGATAAACGGCATCCGGGTCGGGCAGACGTTCGACTGCGCCGTAACCGTAACCGCCGTAGTAGCCGCCGCAACCGCCGCAGCCGTAATTCACGACCGGCGCGGAATAGCCGCAAGGGTTGAAGCCGCACGCCATCGCGGGCGCGGTCACCATGACGGCCACGGCCGCAATCAGTCCTTTAATCATTTGACGCATTACTCTCTCCTGTAAATCTTGCCCTGTTGGTCTTGTTGTCGTCGCGTAGCTCTTGGTGGCTATGAAGTGCCCTCTGCTTGAGAGCTCCCCATTCAGAAGCCTCTCGGTCGCGGTGGCCGCATCGGCGGACCCGGCAGCGGCCGCGGCCCGTTGAATTCCGGCGCGTAGATCACCGGCGGCGGATCGACCGGCACGTTGGACTGTGCCGGCAGCGGCGCGGATTGCGCTCCCCACGATTGATGATAACTCTCGGCGGGCTTCGGCAGGCGGCGGTTGGCCGGCGGCTCGATCTCGAGGCGGCCGTAACCCGGCATGCGGCCGAGGCTCGGATAATAGTGGCCGACATTCGGCTCGGGATCGATCGGGCGGCCGCCATAGACGGTCGGCACCATCGAGTCGTTGCGGGCAAGCCCCATCGCGCTTTCGACCACCGCGTAGGAGGCGTCGACGCCGTTGATGATGATCGGCACGCCGGGGCGCACGGGCACGACGATGTCGAAACCGCCGCCGGCCAGCGCCGTCGAGGTCGTCGCAGCCAATATCGCGAGCGCAAGACTTCCGCGCATGTTCACCCAGCGTCCCAGATTGTTCCATCCGCAGCCTAATCCAACGGCTTGGCGGAAGGGTTAAGGACGCGGGCCAAACTGGCGGTAAGCCTAACGCGTAAGCATCGGCATCCGGTCAATGCGGCCGAGCGGGATCAGAAATCGTTAACGGCCGCAGCATGATCCGGAAAAGTGCGAAGCGGTTTTCCGAAAAAGATCATGCTCAAACAAGGCATCAGGCGAAGGCGTTCTCGATGATCGAGTGGATGCCGATCGCAATCGTGACCGCGCCGACCGCGATTTGCAGGCCGCGATTGGCCCAGGTCAGCCAGCGCGCGGAGGCCGCGAGCGGCACCGCGATCACGCTGGACAGCACGCCCATCCCGATCATCGAGCCGACGCCGAACAGCGCGACATAGCCGAGCCCGATCACCGGGTCTGGGGCCTGCGACACCGTCAGCACCAACAGCGCCGCGGAGCCGGCCATGCCGTGCATCAGGCCGACCAGCAGCGTGCGCCAGCGGAAGCCGTGCGCATGGCCGTGCGGCGCGCGGACGTGCGGCACGGTGGACGCAGGCGCCACGACGTCACCGACATGGCTGTGGGCGTGGAAATGCGTGGTGCCGTCGCCATGCGAATGGGTGTGGAAGTGCACGCGGTCGCGCCACAGCCGCCACCACACATGCACGCCGAGGCCGACCAGCATGACGCCGACCGCGGTCTCGATCGGCTGCGCCACCGTCTCGGGGATCGCGCGCCCGAGCAGGATCGCCGCGCCGGCGAAGATGAACAGCGTGAGCGTGTGACCGAGGCCCCAGGTCAGGCCGTGCTTGACGATGTCGCCGACATGGGTGCGGCGCGCCGCGATGCTCGATACCGCCGCGATGTGATCCGGCTCCAGCGCGTGCTGCATGCCGAGCAGAAAGCCAAGACTCAAGATTGCGAACATCGATCCCCCGCGCCGGCGCGTGACGGCAGATCAAACACCACATCGCCGATCTTGTCAGGCCAGCCCTTCGTCAAACCAGCACCTCGTCGCAAATTGGCATCGCCGCCGGTGTAGTCGATGTCGCGTGTGTGCATGCAATTCTCGTCAAAGGCAGCATGATCCGGAACGCGTCATGCGTGCATCAAGCGGAACTTCACATCGGTTTGAACACGGCGCAAGGCCGCGTCGGAACGGTCGCGGCAGAGCGAGATTAGCTCTCCACTACGACGAGAGGAGATATCTCATGACACAACTCTAAATCCTTGGCGCAGCAGCCCTGCTCGCCTCGGCACTGGCCGGCCCCGCGATGGCGCAGCAGACGATCGGCACCGCCGCGCGCTGCTCGAATGCCGATCCCGCCGCCCGATGCCAGACGATGGCGCCGGGCACCACCCGCACCACCTACCATCACCGCTCTTACCGGCGCGATCGCGACTGGCAGGGCAGCTACAACCGCTATGATCCCGGTCCTGCCGGCGTCGCGGCCGGCGTGGTCGGCGGCGCGGTCGGCACGGCGGCTGCGATCGCCACCGCCCCGTTCGGCGGCCCCGACTATTATGGCCGCGCCCCGATCGGCGGCGCGGAATATGCCCGGCAAAATGGCTTTGTCTGCACCCCCGGCACCTGGTTCCGCGGCAGCGACGGCCTTCAGCACCCCTGCCAGTAGCTCAAGCCAAACGCTGACGGGCGCAAAGGGCGGCCTCCGGGCCGCCTTTTTGCTGCCAGTCCTATAAGGGGCCGGGTAGCGGATTCGGGCCGGCAGGTTCTGGCCCTGCCCCGCCAAGTCTGCTATGCGAGCGCGCAAATCATTCCCATGTCGCCGGCTTAGCTCAGCGGTAGAGCAGCAGTTTTGTAAACTGAAGGTCGGGGGTTCAATCCCCTCAGCCGGCACCAGCTTTTCACGACATCAATCGGACAGCTCAGTTGGCCGCGCCTCGATACGAGGTCCCCGACCGGGTTAATTCCGGCCATCGCCATCAAGGCAGCCCCCGAGGGTGCGCCGGTTTGCAGTGCGATTGGCGGGCATAAGGTTCGACCACCAAGTGGCGGAGGCTTGCACTCGCTGAAAATATTCCGCAAAATTGTGGAACTGGGGAGCCACACGCGGATTTCGGGGCAGAAACCGGAATGACGGAAACGCAGTTGCGAGCGAAGACCTCTTTGCTGAAGGCATTGCTGTTGGTCTGTGCCCTGCTGATGGGCTACTCGGATCTCATCACCACCAACGAAATATTGCAGCGGGGAATGGGCGAACTGAACCCGTTCATGTGGCTGACCCAGGCGTGGCTGGGTGAATGGTGGCTGATTGCCAAACTGGGTTTGACCTACCTCGTGATATGGTTGCTTTGGCACGGCAAGAGCGAACGCCAAATGGCTTATGTCGTCGCGCTCATTGCGCTACCGGTCTACAACAATCTGATCATCCTCGCGGGCACCAATTGAGCTGACACCGCGGTCATGCTGGCGAGCCGGCGGCAGCGCCGCTTGGCACGGTTGCCGGGGCCCGACAAAAAGCACGCGCCGTCCAGCCATAAGACTGGCCACGCCTCGTCGCGTGCCTCCTCAATCGGCCGAGATCGACCGTCGACCGCAGCAGCCCCGCCAGCTCGTCGGAGAATACGGCAGCTCCGAATATGGCGAGGCGGGCTTCGGCGCCGGCGAACTGGCCGGAGCACGGTTCTTCGATGCAGCTGCCGACGCAGTTCGCTCCTGCAAATCTCCAGATGATCCCGTGAATGCCGAACGTCCTGCGGCCGGAGTTGCCTTCAAACCGAAGTGCCTGGGCATCGCGTCCTCCATCAGATCGTCGCGGCTTGAGCCGAGTGTTGTCCCCAAGCCGAGCACGGACTTGCGATTCAATCAAAGTCCCTCACTTGGCTTACCCACAACGTACAGAGGGAGCCGTAGTCTCCCGGTGCTCAGCCGCGTTCATTCAAGTAGAACGAGGGCGTGCGCCAAATCAGTCGCTGCCGGACACGCGCGACGGCTTCGATCATCACGGTGCAGCCTGCGGCAATTGCACGCCAGAATTTGTTGAGCGAATTGCGAACCCTTTTTTGCAGCCGCTCTTGCTCTCCTACTCCCGCTCAATGCAGCCAGCCAGTTCGGCCGCGCGGTCGCATGCCGTGCCGCTTCCGACAAACGGAATCCGGACTGCCCCGCCGCCTGGCAGGAATGGTGGGAGCATCCCCGTAGGATCACCCATCCCTGCCTTGTTTCTGTCCTTGCGGCCCAAAATGAGGTATGCAGAATGCGGGGTGGGACTCAGCCAATGACCTATTTGATCCTTGCCCGGGATGGCACCAGTCAGATCGTGCTGAAGCGCGACAGCGAAGACGCGGCCGAGAAGAAGGCGCGCGAGCTGAAGGAGATGGGTTGGTTCGAGGTCGAGGTCCGCGAGGACAAGGCCGGCAACCCGGCCACGCTGGCCGGTCGGGCAAACACCCTTCAATAACGCTTCCCTTCAGTGACGCCTTCGCTTCAATGACGTCTTGATGAACCTTTGCCGGGTGGCCCTTACACATGTGTGAGGAGCCCGCGAATGTCCGACACAGCCCATTATCGCTTCCAGTCCGATCAGGCGCGACGGCTGGCCCGCCAGGTCACCGACGCCGCGGTGCGTGAAAAACTGCTCGAAATGGCCGACGAGTATGGTCGCTACGCCGACCTGATCGAGGCCCGCAGCGCCGAACCGGCGCCGATCCAGGCAGCAGCAGCTCGCCCAGCAGCAGCTCACTAAAACAGCCCGATCCGCTCCCCCGCCGGGGCCGGACACTCAGTTGCAAGGAATGCGCTTGGAAGCGCTCGACGGCATCCTTTATTTGCTCGCATCGATCCTGGGTTTGCCGGTACGCCGGTTCGGCCGATGGCTGGATCGGCAACCGCATCGCGACCCGTCGCAGATCTCGACCCTGCACAAGATCGGCCGCCTGGCGCTCGGCTGCGCCATCACCGCCGCGATCCTGATCCCGCTGGGCCGGCTCATCTTCTGATCGGGTCGCCCTGGGGTCCCTGCCGCTCCTGACGCAGCACCTTAACGTTGGGGCCCGATCGCCGCGAAAACGCCTGAGGATTCGTTCGGAACATTATGCCCCCTCACGCGATTTTCCCTCGCATGAGGGTACGCGAGACCAACCGCAATTTGCTCCTTCTGGGCAGCTTCACGCTGCTCAGCGTGGCCGCGGCCGGCATCGTTGCCCTGCTCGATCCGGCGCCCGCGCCGGCCAGCGCGGTGTCCCGGCCGGCCGCGAATCAGGCGCCGATCGCCAGTCAGGCACCGGTCCGGATCGTCGGTACCCCGTTCGTCCCGAACACCAATCCCCGCCAGCGCTGACCGTCCTCGCGCCCTGGCGCGTCACAATTTTGTCACCGCGCCTGTAAAACAGGCGTCTTCGTCAACCATCATGATGGCCAGTGCTTGATTCCGTGGGGTTGCTCTGCTGCAATCCGCGCGTTCAAGGTGCGCCATGAAGTGGATGAAGGAACGCGATCTCCTGATCGCGCAGACAATGGCTTTCGTACAGTCGGTGAAGGGCAAGCTGCCCGACGCCGAGCTGCCGGCGCCCGCCCCGCGGACCGCCGCGGCACCGGTACCTGCCCCGCAGCCCGCGAACCCAGCGGCGGAGGCCGAGGCCAAGCCCACCTTGGACGACAAGGCCCTCCTGGAGATCAAGGCCGCGCTGGAGATCAAGCCGGCGGCCGAGACCCGGATGGTCATGCCGCCGCCGCTTCCGGTGCCGACCGTGCTCGAGGGCTTGCCCCCCGCGCCGCCGCCCTTGACGGTGACCGTCGTCGAAGTCCCGCCGCCGCCGGCACAGCCGCCGCAATTCGCCAAGCTCGACATCAGCGGCGACTTCGGATCCGAGGTGCGTGAACGGGTGGCCAATTTCCGCGCGCAGCAGCAGCGCTTCCTGAAGGAGCGCGAGGAATATTGCACGACGACCATGGCCAAGGTCCGCGCCGCGATCCGCGACAACAGCGAGCTGCCGCGCTCCGGCAAGTAACCGGCGCCCCTTCTCCAAACCTATGAGCCTCAGCTCCGCGCTTCGGATTTCACCGGTTCGGTCAGGAAGCGTCCGCTCGAGCGCGCCGGCTCCGGCTCTTCCATGGCGTCAACGCCGGGCTGCTTGCCTTCCGCCATTGATCGCAGGCCAGCCATCGCCTGGGTCATGCGTTCGGCGAATTTGGCCGCGGCGCCATCGAGGAACGCCCTGTCCTTCGGCTTCGGCTTGGCGATCCGCAACTCGAAACGGGACGTTCCGTCCGGGCCGTCCAGCACGGCCCGGGTCATGATGATGCGCGGCGCTCCGGGCACCGGCAGCGTGATGCCGACGGTGAAGTAATCGACCGGACGCCAGTCGAGCGTCTCCTCGACGTTGGTATGGTTGCCGTGCGCGCAATGATTTTTGGTGCCGACACCGCGCCGCCCCTTGCCCGACTCCTCGACGATGTCGTCGGCGTCCCACCATTTCCGCCATTGTCCGGGCACGGTGATGAACTCCCACACCGTCTGCCGCGGCGCGGCGATATCAAACTCCAGGATGGCGTAGGCGTCCTCGCGCGTCACCTCCATCCGCGTTTGCGCGTCGTCGTGCTGCCACGCCGCTTCGAGATCGCGCGCCCACAGCGTGACGTCGCCGATGACGTCGATGGTTTCCTGATGCGGGATGAGACCTTGCGCCACCGGATCGACGCCCATGGCACGGATCGCCGCGTCGCTGTAGAGCGCGTAGGCGCGCCCGCCGAGCTTCTCGCTGACCGTGTTCTTGAGCAGCCGGTGGACCAGGATGACGTCGCGTCCGGCGAGCTCTTCCCGGCCGCCCATCTTCTGCTTCACCATCTCGCCGTGATGGATGACGAACTTGAAATCGAGATCGCCCATCGCGACGCAGGCCTTGCACTCGCAGGTCGAGGCCTGGCGAATGTCGCGCAGGCGCCGGCGGAATTTGAAATAGGCGCCCTCGATCGCGTCCTGCAGCAGCGAGCCGTCGATTGTCCCGGTCGAGTAGACGAACGCGGCGTCGCCCTCGAACTTGGCGAGGCGAAACGGCGGGCGCAGCCCTTTCACCACCACGTCCATGAAATCGGCGATGATATCCTGCGCGTGGTCGAGCTCGACCGCCGCGAGGAAGTTGGTATAGCCGGAGATGTCGGCAATTGCGAAATATGCCGCTTCAGCCTTCGGAAGCATGGAGACCTCCTGCGCAAACCTTTCGTGCCGCAGTCTGTCATACCGCAACGCCCGAGGTCGAGGGCGGTTTAGCCGCCGCCGATCTCCTCCAGCACCGGCAGCAGGTGCTTCAAGAACTCGCTTGGGTTCTCGCTCATCGGGAAATGCCCGAGGCCTTTCATGATGGCGGCCCTGGCTCCGGCAATGCTGTTCGCGACCGCCAGAGTCTCCTCCGGCGTGCAGGAATAATCATACTCGCCCGACAGCAGGAACAGCGGGCAGCGCCTTGTGTCGATCTCGGCGACGCGGGCGCGGATATCGCCGTCGATCTTGTAGAAATAGAGGTCGCCCTTGAACACGCCGGGGCCGCCCTGCATGTAGTGCCACAGCGTCTCCCACTTCTCCTTGTCGGGCGCGTCGGGCCCGACCAGACCCGAGACGATGGCGGCCGCGACCTCGCCGCCATGCACGTCCGGGCGGTGCAGGAAGTTTAGGTCGTAATAGGGATCGACATGCGCGCCGGCCTGCAGGCCGATGATGGCGCGGAAGCGCTCCGGATGCTCGAGCGCCAGATGCAGCGCGATCCGGCCGCCGATCGAGCAGCCCATCACGATCGGCTTGTCGAGGTCGAGCGCCTCGATCACGGCGAGGATCATGGCGGCGTATTGCGCGGAGGTGAGTTGGTACTCCTCGTCGTGCCAGCCTTGGGGCGGCGACGACTTGCCGTGCCAGGGCATGTCGAAGGCGATGACGCGATGGTTGCGGGTGACACGCTCCTCGTTCATCAGGCCGCGATATTGCCGCCCGTCGGCGCCGGCGGTGTGCAGGCAGAGCAGCGGCGTGCCCTCGCCCGCCTCCTCGACATAGACGCGGTGCGGCCGGCCGAACAGTTCGAGGTGCATGTAGCGGCCGACGATCGGCTCGAATTTGGCGCTCATGCGGCCGCTCCCTCGCGGCGCAGCTTGCCGAGCGCCTCCTTGAAGTAACGCAGGTTGGCCATGAAGATCTGAAGCTCGCCCTCGGCCTTCAGCACGCGGCGCTTGATCAGCGCCATCAGGTCGTTGGAGCCCGGCGGCGGCCGCTTCTCGCAGAACTTGTCCCACTCCTCATCCGAGGTGCGCAGCGCGAAGGACGACGACGGCATCACGAACGGGCCCTTGGTGATCGCCACGATCCGGCCCTCATGGATCGCGATCAGCCAGGCGGTTTTGCCGATCTCGAGCAGGAAGGTCGTGGTGAGATAGCGGCCGCGCCGCACCAGGTCGGCGTCGCCATTGACCCGTTCCTTCAGCGTTTCGATCATATCGCCTCCCCCGGATCGCAGCCCGTCCGCGCTGGCCGCGGCGGGCACTTGTTCTGCCGGCAATGATGGAAGGCAATCATGGAAGGAACGGCTGGGCCGTCAATCGCTACCGGCGTGGCGCGGCCACGGCGTTTTCGCCCGGGCCGCTACATACGGATTTTGGCTGAAGCCAGATTTCCCTAAAGCCAGGACCAGACCAGCGCCACGTTTGCGGCGCAGGCCGCCAGCAGCACAACCGCAAGCGCGAGCTGCACGCGTTCGTAGGGGGGCTGGTGGATCGCTCTCATGGCTCGGAGCATCCGGCGATTCTACCCGGGGAGTCCCGGGGATTCTTTTTTCCGGGGTTTACCGGTCATTAAGGACTCAGGCCCCGCCGGCGAAAGGCCCGAAATGACTCATATTTTCAGATGCTTGCCGTATCTTCGCTCACGGTTCCGTGATCGGAACAGCGCTCGCGCCTGAAACCCGGGACGGGCCTTGGCGTTGTCGGTTGTTTGGGGAAACGACGAATGCCGTACGCGCTGTTCTATCAAGACGCCAGGCTGAGCAAGGCCTACCCGACCGAGGCCGATGTCTGGAAGCTCGCCCGGAAATCGGGCCTGGTGGTGGATACCGTCTCCGAGGAGGAGAAGTCCGCGCCCCGCCCGGTGCTGGACAATGACTACGAGATCCGGCCCTGCCAGCTCGACCCGAACGAGGACCCGGTCAAGAACAAGGCTGATGCCGATCGCGAAGCGCGCCAAGAACCGCGGCTGAACTAGCCGCGGTTGAATTAGCTGAAGTTGAACTGAAGGACGACCGGTCGTCCGGTGCGCTAGGGCGGACCGGATAGCTTGGTGCGGGGCGTCGTGTCGCCCTTACGGCGTCGCCGTCGCCAGCGACGCCTGTTCGGCGGCGAGCGAGACGCAGATTTTCCGCCGATGCAGACCGCGGATCGACCCGGTCACCTTGAGCACCTTGCCGGCGGTGCAGGAGGCGTCCTGCACGAACACGACCTCGTAAGGCGCAAGTGCCAAGGGTTCGGATTTGAGGATGGTCTGGGCAAGGCACGGCACGGAGACCGCAGAGATGATCAGCCCTAACGCAAAGCTACGCATGTTTGTTTGTCCACCAGCCCGGCGATCCCACAATAGCGCATCACGATGAAAGTTCCGTGCAATGCAGGAATTATTTTTTGCATTGCACGATCAGGCCTGAACATCGGGTGAATGCGGGGGCGCCGGCGCGCGGCAGGCCAACAAAAAAGGCCGACCCGAAGGCCGGCCTTTCGATCCCGGTGATACCGAGACGTGATCAGTAGCGGGAGCCCACCGGACCGCCCCAGCCGAAGCGGTAGTTGACCCCGAGCTTGACGGTGTGTTCGTCGTTCCGGAAGTTCGCGCCGACAATGTCGGCCGGACCGCTGGTGAAGGTGGTCTTGCCGAAATTGTAGTACTGGTACTCGGCCTTCGCCGACCAGTTCGGGGCGAACATGTATTCGAGGCCCGCGCCGACCGTGTAGCCGTCCTTGTGACCGCCATCGGTGGTGAAGGCCGCCGGCACGCCGCCGACCGACGCCGTGATGTTGTTGTTGTCGCGCCAGGCGTAACCGCCCTTGGCGTAGAGCAGCGCCGGACCCCAGGTGTAGCCGAGGCGGCCGGTCACCGAACCGAGCTGGTCGGTATTGCCGGTCACGACCGTTCCGGCCGGGAACACCAGACCGTTGTTCGTGGAGCTCGGCAGCCAGGAGTACTGCGCCTCGATACCCATCACCCAGTTGGGCGCGAACTGATAGTCGAAGCCGCCCTGCACGCCACCCATGAAGCGCGCATCGCTGCCCATCAAATTATTGCCGTCGGTGAACGCGCCGCCGACATGGCCGCCGATATAGAAACCGGTCCAGTTGTAGACCAGTGCCGGGGCGGTATAGGGCGGCGGTGCCTTGGTATAGGTGCGGGCCGGCATGTCAGCCGCAAATGCCGGGCCCGCAAGGGCGGCCAGCGCGACTGTGCCGAGCAAAAACTTCTTCATCTTCGGTCCCCGTTACTAACGCTGCGCTGTTAAGCCAAACAACGTGACGCCAATTAGGTTGCTTTGGGGCAATGCCTGACCTGTGATGTTTCCGTGCTGTGACGGGGTCGCAACAACGCCCGTTTGTTCCCTGGCACAGAAGGTTTTTTCACCGGTTAAGCAGCCGTATTTCGGCTGTATGTAAGTCGCAAACGGCTAAGGTGAAGTTCAGTGCTCCGCGAAAAGTGATCGGAGTTCGCTAAGGATCCGGTCAGGCTTGCGACAAGCCGCCGCGGCTAATAGCGGGCAAGATCTCCGCGCAAACGCTACGCGTTTGTCGCGAGGGAAAACCGCTTCACTCTTTTCCGGATCATGCCCTAGCGCGACATCTTTTCCAGTTCCGGAAATGCCGCGTAGGACGCGCCGGCGCAGGCCTCGGCGGCATTGTCGAGGATGCGGTCGAGCCGGCCGTCGACGAACAGGACGCCGCGCTCCCGGGCCGGGCGGTAAGTGCCATCGGTCTCCTTGGCGCTGTAGCGCAGGCAGACCACATAGCGCAGCCGGCCGCCGATCGTGCGCTGCGCCGGATCGGCGATGGCCCCCTCGCGCACCCCGACCGGATTGTTCAGGTAGGTCCGCATGAAGGCCAGGATCTGGTCGCGGTACCGGTCCGGAAAGGGCTGGTTGGCGACGCCGCGATCATCGGTGAACGTGGTCGAGCTGCCGCCGTCATCGCTGGTGAGGCAGCCGGCAAGCGGAATCGAGAGCAGCAGGATTGCCGCCAGTCTGGATGAAGTCCGCAAAGTCAGCTGTTTCATGTTGCCCCGGTGCCGTCTCATAAACCGCCAGGCGGGGAATTCGCAACTCGGTTGTTCCCGCCCGGACGCACTCCGGCCCGCCGCCATTGGGGAAGCAATGGACGGACGGGCCGGTTCTGCATCCCAACGGCGCAGCGGGGCAATGTGGATCGAACTACGCCGCTCGGATCAGGTTCAGCCGCGCTGATCAGCCACGCTTGGCCGGCACGACGTGCTTGGTCGCGACCTTGGCGTGGACGTGCTTGGTCACGTGCTTCGGCGCCTTCACCTTCAGCATGCCCATGTGCTTGTGGTGGCGGTGATGGCTATAGTGCTTGTGGTGCATCTTGGCGTTGGCGTTGCGCACCTTCGACGGCACCTGCTCGCTCTTGATGACGGGAGCGGCCTTGGTCGCCGGGGCGGTCGTTGCCGGGGCGGTCGTGGTCGCCGGCGCGGGCGCAGCAGTCTTGCCGGTTTCGGCGGCGAGCGCGGGCGCTGCGATCACGGACATGGCGAGCAGCGCGGCGGAAATGGTCTTCAGCATGGTGGTCCTCCTCTTCGGGATCGAGAGGTCTCCGGCCGGATGGTCGGCCTCACCGATCAATGCACGTGACCTTAGGGGCCGCGCACTGAACCCGTTCTGAAGGGCATGGACGGAATTCATTCATGTGAATGACATCTTGGTCATGTTGCCTGACGCTGCGGGTCAATTGCAGGGATCACGCAATCGTGGGATCGGCCGGGAATGTTCTGCACCCCTGGGTGTTCAAGTCATCGGGCCTCGGTGTAGGATTGCCGAGCACGATCATGAACGATCAGGAGCAACCAGGAATGAGCAGGACGACGAAGATTTTGGGCCTCGCAGTGCTCTCGATGACGCTCGCCGCCGGGCCGGTCATCTCGGCCTACGCCGCAGGCGGCGAAAATCCCGCCCCGCCGGCTTCCGACAGCGGCAGCAAGGGCAAGAAGGCGAAGAAGGACAAGAGCTCCGCGATCGACGATCAGAAGTTCCTGGCCGGCTATCACGCCGCCTATGCCACGATCTACGACAAGCACGACTACACCGCCGCGATCGAGCAGCTGAAGGCGCTCGGGCAGGACGACCGTGCCGACGTCGCCAACCTGATCGGATACTCCTATCGCAAGCTCGGCGACTACAAGGTCTCGCAGATCTGGTACGAGCGCGCGCTGAAGGCCGACCCGGCCCATGTGCGCACCTGGCAGTATTACGGGCTCTGGCAGGTCGAACAGGGCAACCGCGATCAGGCGCAGTACCACCTGAACCGCATCGCCCAGCTCGCCGGCACCAACAGCGACGAATATCGCTCGCTCGCCGCGGCGCTGGAGAAGCCCCCGGGCACCGGCCTGGTTTACTGAGCTAGGCAACCGTTCAAAACATCAAGCCGGCGCGGTCACAGGACCCGCCGGCTTTTTGCTGTGCCGTAGGATGGGTGGATCGCAGCCTAGAGCCTCTCCCGTTCCGATTGAATCGGAACGGGGCTCTAGATTCTTGTTTTGACGCGTTTTCTTGACGCGAACCGGTATCCACTTCGCTCGAAAACGCTCTAAGGGTAATGCTCGAGACGCCGGTCGGGCTTTTGCGGACGGCTCACCCCGACCGTATTGCCGCCAGCGCCATCCCCAGGCTTCGCCGGCCGCGCGGCCTTCTCGATCGGCGGGCCGCTGTCGCCGGTCTTCTTGCTGGTGTTCATCGCCTGGCCGGTGGTGGTGACATTGGCGGCCTGCCCGGCGCCCGCCGAGCCGGCCGACGGACCGGAGCTCTGCGCCAACACGGTTCCCGACAGCACCAATGCCGCCATCAGTATCGCCGCGTTGACTGTCATGGAGGGGGCCTTCTGCACACGAATGATGCACAGCAACGCACCGCCGCCACGGACGTTCCCCCGGCGCCATCATTTAAGGTAAATGCGTGGCGAAATTCCCGCACCCGCGCTTGCTGGGGCTGCCGGCTCCATCTCAGCCGACAGCCCATCGTGCGTGGAGCGGCGATAAGCC
This sequence comes from Bradyrhizobium sp. CCBAU 53421, assembly GCF_015291625.1. NCBI lineage: Bacteria > Pseudomonadati > Pseudomonadota > Alphaproteobacteria > Hyphomicrobiales > Nitrobacteraceae > Bradyrhizobium > Bradyrhizobium sp. CCBAU 53421. Next base: position 4,168,379 of record NZ_CP030047.1, on the reverse strand, counting down.
TGTCGCTCACTTCGCCTTCTGGATCGCCGTGACGGTATAGCCGCCGTCGCCCTCCTGGGCTTCGAACCTGACCTTGTCGCCGACCTTGACCTGCTTCAGCAGCGCGGGATCCTTGACGCGGTAGACCATCGTCATCGGCTCATCCATGCCAAGGCTCTTGGCCGGGCCGTGCTTGAGCGTGATCTTGCCCGCGCCCTCGTCGATCTTCTTGACCTCGCCGTTGATGGCCGCGGCCTGGGCCAGCGCGCCGCCAAATGTCAGCGCCAGCGCGAGCGTGGCGCCGCGTGCGGTCCGGATCATCCTGTTCATCGTCGTCGTCCTTTCTTTTGTTGCTGAATTCATTTCACGATGACGCGGCCGGTCATCCCGTAGTCGCGGTGATCGGGGATCAGGCAGGAATATTCGAATGTTCCGGCCTTGGTGAACTTCCAGACGATCTCCGCGGTCTTCTTCGGCGCGAGGCGGACGCCGTTCGGATCGTCATGCTCCATATGCGGATGCTTCTTCATCACTTCGGCATGCTTCAGATTCTCCTCGGTGGTCGCGAGCAGGAATTCGTGATCCTCGGTGCCGGCATTCTTGATCACGAAGCGGATCTGTTCGCCGCGCTTGACCTCGATGCGGAACGGCGTGAACTCCATCTCCTTCATCTCGACCTCGACCGTGCGCGACGGCTTGCTCGGGTCGCCGGGCTCGCCGGCCGAAAAGGATTGGTGCGCGTGTTTTTCGTGACCGCGCGACGGCGCGGCGGTAACCGACAGCGCGACGAGCGCGATGCCGATCGTGGTGAGGTGCTTCACTGGATTCTCCATTCTGTGTTTTGATAACTGCGTGTCGTTGGATGGCGCGTCGATCCGCTACATCTTCATTCCCTTCATCGATGGCTTGGATTTCGGCTCGGGCGCGGCCGACGGCTGACGCGCGGGCTCGGCCGCGGGCGCCTCGACCTCATAGGCGACGGTGCCCGGCGGATAATTGTAGGGACCCGGATCGGCGTAATCGTCGCGGCCGAGCCCCTCGCGGATCTTCATGACCGTGAACATGCCGCCCATCTCGATCGGGCCGAATTGCCCGGTCCCGGTCATCATCGGCAGCGTGTTGTCGGGCGCCGGCATCTCCATGTTGCCCATCGCCATGCCGGTCGATCCCATCACCATGGCGTCGGGCGCGAGCTTGCCGACCGCCTTCGCCAGATCCTTTCGCGACACGCCGATGAAATTGCGCACGTCGTGGCCCATCGCGTTCATGGTGTGGTGCGACTTGTGGCAGTGGAACGCCCAGTCGCCGGGATTGTCGGCGAGCATGTCGAACGCCCTGACGGCGCCGACCGGCACGTCGGTCGTGGTCTCCGGATATTGCGCACTCTGCGGCACCCAGCCGCCGTCGGTGCAGGTCACCGCGAAATTGTGCCCGTGCACGTGGATCGGATGGTTGGTCATGGTCAGGTTGCCGATCCGCACGCGGATCCTGTCGCCGAGCCGGATCGGCATCGGATCGATGCCGGGATAGACCCGGCTGTTCCAGGTCCACATGTTGAAGTCGGTCATCTCGTTGACCTTCGGCAGATAGGTGCCGGGATCGATGAGGTAGCTGCTCATGATGAAGACGAAGTCGCGGTCGACCGGACGAAATGCAGGATCGCGCGGATGCACGATGAACATGCCCATCATGCCCATCGCCATCTGCACCATCTCGTCGGAGTGCGGGTGGTACATGAAGGTGCCGCTGTGCTTCATCTCGAACTCGTAGACGAAGGTCTTGCCCGGCTTGATGTGCGGCTGGTTGAGGCCGCCGACGCCGTCCATGCCTGATGGCACGATCATGCCGTGCCAGTGCACCGTGGTATGTTCAGGCAATTTGTTGGTGACGAAGATGCGGACCTTGTCGCCCTCGACCGCCTCGATGGTCGGTCCCGGCGCCTGGCCGTTGTAGCCCCAGAGATTGGCCTTCATGCCGTCGGCGAATTCGCGCACCACGGGTTCGGCGACGAGATGGAATTCCTTCCAGTCGCCGTTCATCCGCCACGGCAGCGACCAGCCGTTGAGCGTCACCACGGGCCGGTAGTCGGGCCCGCTCGACGGATGCAGCGGCGGCTGCATCACCGCCTTGTCCATGGTCGGCGCTTCCGGAATGGCCGCGGCCTGCACGCGGCCGCTGACCGCGCTTGCCGTAACCAGCGCGGCGCTCCCAAGAAATCCTCGACGTGAAAACATCTACGTCTCCTCTCAATGATCGCCGGCCGCAGGCGCGGCCGAGGCTGTGGCGGATGGAGTCGACGGCGCGGCCGACGCGCCGCCCCCGTTGATCGCGGTCTGCAGGTCGGACTGCGCCAGCCAGAAGTCGCGTCTGGCGTCGATCGCCGCGCGCAGCGAGCCGAGCCGCTGCCGCGCTTCGGTCAGCAGCGCGAACACGTCGACCTGCATGCTGGAGAAGCGCAGCTGCATCTCCTCGGTGATGATCTGCCGCAGCGGCAGCACCTCGCGCTGGTAGTGGCTGGCGATGTCGTAGGTCGAGCGGTAGACGCGGTAGGCGTCGCGCGCCTCGGAGCGGACGTTGATCGCCTTTTCGGTCAGGCGGTTCATCGCCTGCCGGTAGGTTTCCGCCGCCTGCCGCACCCGCACCTCGCCGCCGTCGAAGATCGGAATCTGGAACTGGACGTCGAAGCCGCGCTCCTTGAATGGCGGGCCTTCCGGATCGCGCGTCCGCCTGTCGATGCCGGCGACGTCGAGCAGCGTGACGAAGCGCGTCGCCTCGGTGAGATCGACCGCCTTGGCGAGGGCTGTGATCTCCATCCGCGCGATCTGCAGATCGACGCGGTGACCGACCGCGGCGACCTCGATCGACGGCTGTTCCAGCGGCCGCTTCGGCAGCGATGGCAACTTGCCGGGAATCCGGAAGCCGAGATCGCCGTCCCACAATCCCAAGAGACGCGCCAGCCGCTCGCGCGCGCTCGCCGCGTTCTGCCGCGCGCTGGCGAGGTCAGCGGTGATCTCGGCATAGAACACCTGCTCGCGGGCCTGGTCGAGCTTGTTCATGCCACCGGTCTCGCCGAGCTTTTTTGCAAGTTGCGCGGTCGACTCGGCGGTCGCCTTCGCGTCCGTCAGCAGCGCGACGGTCTCGTTCGCAGCGACCGCGGCGACATGGCTGCGCCGCACCTCGGCGGCGAGCCGCAGGGTGGCGAGCGCCGCCTTCAGCTGCGCCTGGCGGAAGCGCTCGCGCGCGATCTCGGAGCGCGCCGGCAAGGTCGCCAGCGCCAGAATGTCGCCGACGACCTGCCGCTCGACCTCGCTGGCACCGTTGCCGGTGATGCGCGAGACCGAGAAGGTCGGGTTCGGCGGCAGGCTGTCGGCGACGAGATCGGTCTCCGCCAGCGCCAGCTCGTTGTAGGCGGCCTGCAAGCCCTTGTTGTTCAAGAGCGCGACCTGGACGGCGGCATCCGCGGTCAAATTGCGCGCGAGCAGCCGCTTCACCGCGGCGTCGGCAGTCGCGGCCTCGTCCGCCGAGCGAACGAAGGCAACGTCCTTGCCGATCGCCTGCTCGGTTACCTCGGAGACCACGCCCATGCCGCTGTCGGGCGAGAACGAAGCGCATCCCGCGAGCGCGGATGTCAGCAGCAGGATCGGCACAATGGCCAGATGTCGCATGGCGCCCTCCTACCGGTCCGATTTGGGCGGCGGCGTCACGCCGTCATTACGCTCGCGCCACGGCAGCGGGGTCGCAGGACGCAGGCTGCTGTAGGGCGCGATGGTCGAGCGATAGCCGACGCCGGCCGTGCGCGCCGACGGATTTGCCGGATCACTCGCGACCGCGAGCGGCCGGCCGTCGGCCATGCAGCCGGCGAGCGGCGCGGCCGCGAGGATAGCGGCGGCCATCCGCGACACGAATGTGGGTGGCGCGCGCCGGCCACGCCGTGTAGCCACGGCGGCGAGCCTCGCCCCGAAATGCGAAAACATGGGTTTGTCCCGATCGTCAGATGAACGACAGGCATGCGCGCGCGAGCGCGCGGCGCAGCCACGATGTCAGCCGAGGATCAGGCGATGGGGGGACGATAGAGCCGCGCCGGCGCCTCGCTGCGCAAGCTCTGGAAGGCTTCAGTGAGACGGGTCGCGATCGGGTGCAAGGGGCCGGCGACAAGCGGAAGATCGGCCGGCAGCGCCGACACGCACATCATCGTACAGCACGGCCCCGGCGCGGTCTTGCCGTCGTGGCTGTGCTTGACCGGCGGTGCAGCGCCATCGGCGGCGTGATGCATCTGCATGCCGCCGTGATCGTGGCCGGCATGATCGTGCGCGGCGCCATCGGCATGCATCATCGCGGCATCATGCACGTGCATCGCGGTGGATGGCTGAACCTCATCGGTCAGGCACGGAAACGGTGCCCCGAACGCAAGCGCTATGGACGGCGCGAGCACGCAGAACAGATAGGCCAGGATGATGGAACATCCCGCCCGCACCCGCCCTGACCTGCTCAGTCCCACCAACACGCGCCCGATCGCTCCGAACTCGCCTGACCGCAGCCCAACTGCAAATCAGTTCACCGCAACGCTATATACCCCCGCAGGGTATCATTCAATCCGGTTTGAACCAGCCTACGGCTTCCCCGCTCCTGCTACACGCTGTCGCACGACCGGCGCAACGACATCTGTTTCCGGCTTCCTTGCGCGAAGCCCGATGCCCTTCACGACGGCGAAGATCGCGGGAATCACGATCAGCGTCAGCAAGGTCGACGAGATCATGCCGCCGATCATGGGCACCGCGATGCGTTGCATGATCTCGGAACCGGTGCCGGTGCTCCACATGATCGGCAATAGCCCGGCCATGATGGCGACCACCGTCATCATCTTCGGCCGCACCCGCTCGACCGCGCCCTCGATGATCGCACGATGCAGGTCGTCGCGACCGACCGCGCGTCCCTCGGCGGCGCGGCGCGCGGTGATCTCCGCCAGCGCCTGGTTGAGATAGATCAGCATCACGACGCCGGTCTCGGCGGCGACGCCGGCCAGCGCGATGAAGCCGACCGCCACCGCGACCGACAGGTTGAAGCCGAGCGCCCACATCAGCCAAAGCCCGCCGACCAGCGCGAACGGCAGCGACAGCATCACGATCATGGTCTCCGCCACCGAGCGGAAGTTGAGGTAGAGCAAGAGAAAGATGATCAGCAGCGTCACCGGCACCACGATCCTGAGCCGCGCGGTGGCGCGTTCCAGATATTCGTACTGCCCGCTCCAGACCACATAGGTGCCGGGCGGGAACTGGACGCCGGCCTGCACCGCGCGCTGCGCATCCGCGACATAACCGCCGAGATCGCGATCGCGGATGTCGACATAGATGTAGGTCGCGAGTTGCCCGTTCTCGGTCCTGATCGTGGTCGGTCCGCGCGCCGGTGTGATATCGGCGACCTCGCCGAGCGGCACCGCGCCGCCCGCCGGCATCGGCACCAGGATGTCGCTGGCGATCGCGCTGGGATTGTCGCGCAGGTCGCGCGGATAGCGCATGTTGACGGTGAAGCGCTGGCGTCCTTCCACCGTCGTCGTGACGGTCTCGCCGCCGAGCGCGGTCGCGATCGTGTCCTGCACGTCCTGCACCGCGATGCCGTAGCGCGACAAGGCTTCGCGGTTCGGCGTGATCTCGAGGTAGTAGCCGCCAAGGCTGCGCTCGGCATAGGCCGACGAGGTGCCGGGCACGCCCTTCACGACCTGCTCGACCTGGCGGGCGAGCTTGTCGATCACGGCGAGATCGGGACCGATCACCTTGACGCCGACCGGCGTCCGGATCCCGGTCGACAGCATGTCGATCCGCGCCTTGATCGGCATCGTCCAGGCATTGGAGACGCCGGGGAATTGCAGCGCCTTGTCCATCTCGGCGATCAGGCCGTCGAGCGTGAGGCCCTTGCGCCACTGCTGCTTCGGCTTGAGGTTGACGACGGTCTCGAACATCTCCGACGGCGCCGGGTCGGTCGCAGTCGCCGCGCGGCCGGCCTTGCCGTAGACCGAGACGACCTCCGGAAAGCTGCGGATGATGCGGTCCTGCATCTGCAGCAGCTCAGTTGCCCTGGTCACCGAAATCCCCGGCAGCGTGGTCGGCATATAGAGCAGCGTGCCCTCGTTGAGATCAGGCATGAACTCGGTGCCGAGTTGCCGGGCCGGCCAGACCGTGACGGCGATCGCTGCGAGCGCGAGCAGGATCACCAGCGTCTTGGCCCGCAGCACGCCGTTGATGACCGGACGGTAGATCCAGATCAGGAAGCGGTTGATCGGATTTTTGTGTTCGGGAACGATCCGGCCGCGGACGAAGATCACCATCAGCGCCGGCACCAGCGTCACCGACAACAGCGCCGCCGCCGCCATCGCGAACGTCTTGGTGTAGGCGAGCGGCGAGAACAGCCGGCCCTCCTGCGATTCCAGCGTGAAGATCGGCATGAACGACACGGTGATGATGAGCAGGCTGAAGAACAGCGCCGGCCCCACTTCCGCCGCGGCCTCGATCAGGATCGCGACCCGCGACCGGCCTGGCTCGGCCCGCTCCAGATGCTTGTGCGCGTTCTCGATCATCACGATCGCCGCATCGATCATGGCGCCGATCGCAATCGCGATGCCGCCAAGACTCATGATGTTGGAGCCGATCCCGAGCAGCTTCATCGCGCCGAACGCCATCAGGACGCCGACCGGCAGCATCAGGATCGCGACCAGCGCGCTGCGGACATGCAGCAGGAACACGAAGCAGACCAGCGCGACCACGACGCTCTCCTCGAACAGCGTGCGCTTCAGCGTATCGATCGCCGCATAGATCAGGTTGGAGCGGTCATAGACCGGCACGATCTCGACCGATTTCGGCAGGCTGGTCGCGATCTCCTTGAAGCGCTTCTTGACGTTTTCGATCACGTCGAGCGCATTGACGCCGAAGCGCTGCAGCACGATGCCGCTGGCCACCTCGCCCTCGCCGTTGAGCTCGGTGATGCCGCGCCGCTCGTCGGGGCCGAGCTCGACGCGGGCGACGTCGCGCAGCAGCACCGGCGTGCCGTTGTCGGTCTTCAGCACGACGTTGCCGAGATCGTTGATGTCCTTCAGATAGCCCTTGCCGCGAATGACATATTCGAACTCGGAGAGCTCGACGGTGCGGCCGCCGACGTCGGCATTGCTGGCGCGGATCGCATCGCGCATCCGCTGCATGGTGATGCCGCGATCGCGCATCCGCTGCGGATCGAGGATCACATTGTACTGCTTGACGAAGCCGCCCACGCTCGCAACCTCTGCGACGCCTTCCGCCCTTGCCAGCGCGAATTTCAGGTTCCAGTCCTGGATGGTGCGGGTATCGGCCAGATTGAGCTGCTTCGACATCACGGCGTACTGGAAGACCCAGCCGACGCCGGTCGCGTCGGGCCCGATCGTCGGCGACACACCGGCCGGCAAGCGCGACGCCGCGCCGTTGAGGAATTCGAGCACGCGCGAGCGCGCCCAGTAGATATCGGTGCCGTCCTCGAAGATGACATAGACGAACGACACGCCGAAGAACGAGAAGCCGCGCACGACCTTCGACTTCGGCACCGTCAGCATCGCCGTGGTCAGGGGATAGGTGACCTGGTCCTCGATCACCTGCGGCGCCTGGCCGGGATACTCCGTATAGACGATGACCTGGGTGTCGGAGAGATCGGGGATCGCATCGAGCGGCAGATGCAGCAGCGCATAAAGCCCTGCGGCGGCAGCGAAGCCAGTGCCGAACAGCACCAGCAGCAGGTTGCGCGCCGACCAGGCGATGACGCGGGCGATCATGGCTTGCCTCCGTCCGTCATCTGGCCGTCGGTCGCTGCCGCCTGCGCGGCGCCGGCCTCGGCAAAGCCCTTGATCGCGGCTTTCAGGTTGCTTTCGGCATCGATCAGGAAGGTCGCCGACGTGACCACCGCGTCACCTTCCGCGATCCCGTCGCGGATCTCGACATAGCCCTCGCCGCGCCGGCCGAGCTTGACCTCGCGCGGCTCGAACCGGCCGTTGCCCCGGTCGATCAGCACGGTCTGCCGGCTCCCGGTGTCGAGGATCGCGTTGTCGGCCACCGTCAGCACCGGCGCCGGGCTGCCGGTGTCGATCTCGGCATCGACATACATGTCCGGCAGCAGCGCCAGATCGGCATTTTGCAATTCGATCCGCACCCGCGCGGTGCGCGTGTCCTTGTTGACCTGCGGATAGATCACGCTGATCTGGCCCATGAAGCTGCGGCCGGGATAGCTGCGGGCCCGCACCGCGACCGTCTGCCCGACCACGATGCTGCCGAGATCGCGCTCGGCGACGTCGACCAGCGCCCACACGACAGAGACGTCGGCAATCCGGAACAGCACGTCGCCGGGCTGCGCGCGCATGCCCTCGATCGCGGCACGCTGCAACACGATGCCGTCGCGCGGCGACAGCCACTGGATCGCGAGCGGAACCGTGCGGTTCTTCTCCATCTCGGCGATGACCGGCTCGGGAACGTCGAGATTGGTCAGCCGCTGTTTGGAGCCGCGTCCGTAAGGCTCGATATTTGCGATCGCCTTCGAGGTCATGGTCGCGACATATTCGGCCGCCGCGGACGATATCGCCGGGCTGTAGATCTCCATCAACGGCTGCCCCTTGGTCACCCGGCTCCCGGTCGTGATATCAGCGACTTTCTGCACGTAGCTCTCGGCCCGCATCGCGATCACCGACACCCGGCGCTCGTCGAGCTGGATCGTGCCGGGCGCACGCACCAGCGTGCGGATGCGGCGCATCTGTGCCGCCTCGGACTTGACACCGGTGCGCTGGATTTTTCCCGGCGACAGCGTGATCGATCCATCGTCGCTGTCCTCGCCGTCGTAGACTGCGATGTAGTCCATCCCCATGGAATCCTTCTTCGGCACCGGCGAGGTGTCGGGAAGGCCCATCGGATTGCGATAATACTTGACCTTGCGCTCGCCCTTGGCGGCCATGGCCTTGTTGTCCACCGGCATCGCCATCGGCGCCTCCGGCTCATCGAAGCTGAGATCGGCGCCGGCGGCGACCGGCTGGTAGTCGCGGCCGTCAGGCGTCTTCTTCGGCGTCAGCGAATAAGATGGCTTGCCGTCCGGATCGCGGAAATAGATCGGCGCGCCTGCTTCCGCCGCTTGCACGGCGGAAGCCGCGAGACTTGCGCCCGGCCACGGCGGCAGGCCGCGACCGAGATATGCGACGCCTGCCGCTGCAACGATCGCAGCGGCAGCGCCTGCCAGGGCGAGCCGGTTCATTTTCCGGCCGTGACGACGAGCTTGCTCTCGACCGAGCCGGTCTCGCCCTGCACCTTCGCGCCGAGCGACAGCTGCCAGCGCCCGGCCATGCCGAAGTTCGCCTTGAACCGGTAGGTGCCAGGTTCGGTCCCCGGCATCGGCGTGACCTTGGTGGCCATCTCCTGCATGCCGTCCGGCGCCATATCGAGCCGCGTCGCGAAGATCACGGCATCAGGCACAGCCTTGCCGGTCTTCTTGTTCATCAGCCGGACGGTGACAATCTTGTCCGGACCAGCCTGGACAGTCTGGTCGACGAGCTGGAATTCGTAGTCCTTGATGTCGGCGCGCGCGACGGTGGCGGTGCCTGTCAATGCCAGGCCGATGAGCGCGGCCGCTGCGGCACGCGACGTATTGAACGACGTCATTCGTTTCATTCCTCGATTGGATTTGATCAGCCGCTTGCGCGGCATGCGACTTCCGCGCGCCCAAAGGTCGCGCGGCAGCAACCGGCGCTTGCGGCGCCAATCAGACCAAATATCGGGGAGGATGGTCGGGAGGCGGACGGACCAGCCCGTCGGCGACCAGATCGTCGCGGGGATGCAATTGCAGCTGTGTCGATCGCCGCATTGCGAGGCCGAGGGTCGATGGTCCCGCGTGCAGGACCTTCAACATGCAGATCGCAACCAGCGGGCAATCCCGGCAATCATTGCTCTTCTGCTTGTCGGGGCAGCACGGCATATCGGCCGCCATGTCAGACATGTCCGCCACCTGGCTCATGCCGGTCAACGAAGATCCGGCCGCCGCGGGCACAGCCAGCGGCGCAATTGTCAGGCCTGCCGTCACAAGGACGGCGAGCAGCAATCTGAACAATTGGCGAACATTCATGGTGCGACAGTCTCACAAAGGACGGGTGCTGAAAAGGTCACCCTGTTCACAAGTGCACCAGGGGGAGATTGGGTGGTTAATCGTTCATCGCAGCCTGGCGTCCCGCATGAAACGCCTATTGAAACTTCGGGCCGCCGTGATAGCGCCACGGCGTCCGGGCAGCATCCGGAACCGTCGCCGGCTGCGCGCACGCCGCTCCCTGATCATAGCCGAATGCAGACATCGGGTCGCGTTGCACGGCAACCGTGGCGGCCGCTGCCGTTTCTGCGGCCTCGTTGGGCAGGTATCTCCGGTCGGAGGCCGTCAGCCCCGCCTGCGCGGTTGCGGACGCCACGACCAGCGGCGCGAGGATTGAGAAGGCAAGCAGGCATTTGTTGATCAACATCATCGGCTCCATCATTTTGCTGAAGCGCATTGATTTGCGCTTCCGATCATGAATACGGAGCCGGCCTTTCCCCGGTTACATGCTCACGCCGACGTGAGAGGTCTGATCACTGCCTTTCACCAGCGCAGCAACCGTGGTCCCAATGCCGCGCCTGCAAGTGTGCACAGCACGATCGTGCCGCCGTACCACAGTGCGACAAACGGCAACGAGTCGTCGGTGCAGTGGAGCGCATAGGCGACGGCACTCACGCCGCCTGCGACGAGGCCGCCGAATGCCCCCGCCTGCACCAGATTGGTCGGCGCCGCCTTTCTGACTGCCCAGATGACGACGGCAAACGGCACGATCGCGATGATCGGAACGGAGATGAGGCATTCGAGCCATTGGTCTCCCATCACCATCCTGTCCCAGTGGGAGCTGGGTGCCTGCCCAAGGCTGATGGCGGCAAGCAGCATGATCGCGGCGAACGGTATTGCAGCAAGCCCGAGCGAGATCTTTCGTTCGCCGCCCGGCCGCGCCAGCCGGGTCAAATAGATCGACGCGGCACCAACCGTGCCGAACGCGAATGCGAACTTCAGAAAGAGGAAAGTCACGGCACGCGGCGTGGCCAGGTCGGTGCGAATGCCAAGCCCGGCAAGCACGAGGCCAAGTGCGGCAACCAGTGCCAGCCCGAGCGCAATCGCGACACTCCGGCCGACCAGCCGGCGATCGACCGGCTCGACATTGTTGCTGAGCGCGGCGATGAGTTCATCCGTCTTCATGGCTCCGTCCTCCGAGCGATCAACGCGGCCAGGGCCTTCAGCCCGCGATGAATGCCGACTTTCACGCTGGATTCCGACATGCCGCATCGCTGCGCTGCTTCCGCGACGCTCAATCCGTCGAGCTTTACGGCCCTGATCGCGCACTGCATGTTGGCCGGCAATTGCTTGAGCAATCGCCTGACATCAAAGCTGCTCTCGGCGCCGACGTGGTCGTCATGCGCGGTGATGTCGTCGGCCTCGTCGATCGGTACGTCGGCGCGCGAGGCCCGCGTGCGGCGCAGGAAATCGATCAGCTTGTAGCGTGCGACCGCATGCACCCAGGGCGTCAACGGCTGCGCCGGGTCGTAGGTGTGTCGCTGCAGGTGAATAGCCAACACGGCCTCCTGCACCAGATCCTCCGCCTCCGCCGCGCCGCGGCCGCTCCTCGCAAGCTTGCTCTTGTAGTAGGCACGCAAATGCCGGCTCAGGCGCTCCAGCAGCGCCCGGTGGGCCGCCGCGTCGCCATCCTGGCTCGCAAGCATCAATATCTTGAGTTCGTTTTCCGCGGTCGTCATGCAGCGCTGCTATCGTCTGGTTCGCTCACGCGGGCGGTTTGGTTACACCCCGATCGGCCGGACGACGAATATTTTCGATGCCGCTGCGGATTCGGCTCAATTCGCCTTCATCAATGCCGGTTTGCGGGTTCACCAGCCTGGGCAAGCTCGTCTTCGAGAACTGCGTGCCGACGCCCTCACCGAGGGCGGAATCAAGGGCGAAGCTCGAGAACGCGAAGCCTTGCGCGCGCCAAGGCCCCCCGCGATGCGAGGGGCCTTGTCCTGACAAGCTTCAATCGGTCACGCCTGCTTCAGCACCGCCGGATCGATCGGCATCCTCCGCAGCCGCTTGCCGGTCGCCGCGAAGATCGCGTTGCTGATCGCGGGCACGATGCCCGATGTCCCGGTCTCGCCCATGCCGCCGGGCGGCTCGGTGCTCGGCACGATGTGGACTTCGATGGCCGGCGCCTGATCGATGCGCAGCATCTGGTAGCTGTCGAAATTGCTCTGCTCGACGCGGCCGTCCTTCAGCGTGATCTCGCCGTAGAGCGCGGCGGTGACGCCGAAATTGATGCCGCTCTGCAGCTGCGCCTGCACCGTGTCGGGATTGACGACGGTGCCGCAGTCCATCGCGCAGACGACGCGGTGGACGCGGACCGAGCCGTCCTTGGCCACCTCCACCTCCGCAATTTGCGCGAGGTAGCTGCCGAACACGAATTGCAGCGACACGCCGCGGCCGCGCCCGGCCGGCAGCTTGCCGCCCCAGCCGGCCTTGGCTGCCGCGAGTTCGAGTGCAGCCTTGGCGCGCGGCGACTTGCCGAGCAGAGCCCGGCGATAGTCGACCGGATCCTGCTTGGCGGCCGCCGCCATCTCGTCGATCATGCTTTCGGTGACGAACACGTTGTGCGAGGGTCCGACGCTGCGCCAGAACGCAGTCGGGATGCCGGGCGGCTCGACCCGGACATATTCGACGTGGAAGTTCGGAATGTCGTAGACCAGATCGATCGCGCCTTCCGTCGTGTCGGGGTCGAGACCGTTGCGGAACGCCGGCGGCGCCCATCGCGCAATCACCGACGAACCGGCAAAACGGTTATTCCAGGCCACCGGCTTGCCTGATGCATCGAGGCCGACCGCAATCCGATCGCACCAGTACGGCCGGTACATGTCGTGCTGGATATCCTCCTCGCGGGTCCACACCACCTTGACCGGGGCATCGACCTGTTTTGCGATCTGCACGGCGCGGATCACGCCATCGACCTCGAGCCTGCGGCCAAAGCCGCCGCCGAGCAGATGATTGTGCACCACCACCTTTTCCGGCGGCAGGTCCAGCATCTTTGCTGTCACGGCCTGCACGCGCGAGAGCGCCTGGTTGCCGACCCAGATTTCGCAGCCATCGGCGCGAACATGCACGGTGCAGTTCATCGGCTCCATCGTCGCATGGGCGAGGAACGGCAGCTGATAGCTCGCCTCGAGCTTCGTCGCGGCGCCCGCCATCGCCTTGTCGGCGTCGCCGACATTCTGCGCGACCGCGCCGGGCTTGGTGGTGGCGGCTTCGAGCTCGCGCGCGATATCGGCCGTGGCGAGCTTGGCGTGAACCCCCTCGTCCCACTCGATCGTGAGCGCCGCAAGACCCTTCTTCGCCGCCCCCATGTGATCGGCCACCACGGCGACCGCGTCATCGAGCTTCACGATCTGGCGCACGCCGTTGACGGCCTTCGCCGCGGCATCATCGACGCGCTTGACCTTTCCGCCGAACACCGGCGACTGCGCCAGCGTCGCGACCCTCACGCCGGGCGGCCGCGCATCGATGCCGTAGACGGCCGTGCCGTTCACTTTGGAGGGCGTATCAAGCCGCTTGGCCGGCGTGCCGATCAGCTTGAATTCGGCCGGGCTCTTCAGCATCACGTTCTCCGGCACCGGCATCTGCGCCGCAGCGGCCGCCAGCTCGCCGTAACCGAGCTTGCGCCCGGAGGCCGCATGATGCACCTCGCCGTTCTCGGCGCGGCAGGACGCAGGTTCGACGTTCCAGCGCTTCGCCGCAGCCGCGACCAGCATCGCTTTCGCGGTGGCGCCGGCTTTCCGCATCGGCTGCCAGGAGCCGCGCATCGCGTTCGAATTGCCGGTGGCCTGCACGCCGAGCAGCGGATTGGCATAGAGCTTGTCGCTCGGCGGCGCGTGTTCGAGCTGCACCTGCGTCAGGCCGATCTCGAGTTCTTCCGCGATCAGCATCGGGATCGAGGTGTAGGTGCCCTGCCCCATCTCGACATAGGGCATGGTCAGCACGACCTTGCCGTCGCCGCCGATTCGGATGAAGGCATTCGGCGCGAAGTCGCCGGCTGCCATAGCCTCGCTCTCGCGGCTGGCAAACGGCAGGCTCACGCTGAGCATCAGGCCGCCGCCGGAGATCGCGCTGGCGCGGAGGAAGTTGCGCCGCGACAGATCGGCGGCGCGCTCAGACAGATTGTCCAACAGCGTCATGGCTCAACCTCCCGACTGCGCGGCTTGCTTGATGGCTTCGCGAATGCGGACATAGGTGCCGCAGCGGCAGATGTTGCCCGACATCGCGTCGTCGATGTCCGCATCGGTCGGCTTCGGCTTGCTCGCAAGCAGTGCGGAGGCCGACATGATCTGGCCCGACTGGCAGTAGCCGCATTGCGGCACCTCGTGCGCGAGCCAGGCGTCCTGGATCTTCTTGCCGGCCGGCGTCTTGCCGACCGCCTCGATGGTGGTGATCTTGGAGTCGCCGATGCTGTCGATCGTCGTGATGCAGGAGCGCACCGCGCTGTCGTCGAGATGCACCGTGCAGGCGCCGCACAGCGCCATGCCGCAGCCGAACTTGGTGCCGGTCATGCCGAGCACGTCGCGCAGCACCCACAGCAGCGGCGTATCGCCGTCGGCATCGACCGAATGACTGGTCCCGTTGATCGTGATCTGGAAAGGCATCCTGACACTCCTGTCCTGGTTCGAGCCCTGCGCGGGATTGCGTCCCTCGGGGCGAATTCGGCGGTATTTCAAAGCAATCGAACGCATCATCGCGTCGATTGCTCACTTGTGGTAATAAATAGAAATCCTACACGCTATAAGCGGCCCTTTGGTCCGCAGTGAAATGACTATTGGTTTATAATCATGGATCGACTGACCAGCATGTCCGTGTTCGCCCGCGTTGCCGATCTCGGCTCCTTCACCGCGGCAGCCAAGGAATTACGGATGTCGCCGACCATGATCGGCAAGCATATCCGCTTTCTGGAGGACCGGCTCGGCTCGCAATTGATCAACCGGTCCACCCGGCGGCAGGGCCTCACCGAGCTCGGCCGCAGCTATCTCGATCACTGCAAGCAGCTGCTGGAGCAGGCCGAGGCCGGCGACGCGCTGGTCGAGGAGGCCCTCAGCGCGCCGCGCGGCAAGCTGCGCGTCGCGACCTCGGTCGCGTTCGGATCGTACAGCCTGGCGCCCGCGCTGGTCCGCTTCATGAAAAGATATCCGGACGTCTCGGTCGACCTCATCCTCAGCGACAAAATGGTCGACCTGCTCGAGGAAGGGCTGGACGCCGCGATCCGGGTCGGCACCCTGACCGACTCCACCATGATGTCGCGCTCGCTATCTCCCTATACCGGCGTGCTGTGCGCCGCGCCGAGCTATCTTGCCGAACGCGGCACGCCGACGCATCCAGGCGATCTCGCCTTACACGAATGCCTGCGCTATCCCGGCTGGTCTGACGGGCAGCGCTGGACCTTCTTCGGACCGGAAGGCGAAGTGCAGGTCGATGTCGCAAGCCGCCTCTTCATTAACAGTGCGTTCGGTATCCGCTATGCGGCGCTGGCCGGCGCCGGCATCGTGCTGATGCGCGACGAGTTGCTGGCCGACGACATCGCCGCGGGCCGGTTGCAGGTACTGCTGCCGAACTATGCGACGCAAGCCCGCGCGCGCCAGATCCTGTGGCCGAAGAACCGCAAGATGACGCCGAAGCTCCGCGCGCTGATCGACTTCATCGTGGAGACCTATGGCTGAGACAGGTTAACCTGACGGGCGAGGATCGCTGAGCGGGCCGCGACAGGGATGCCCGGTTGTCGTCCAGAAGCCGAGAACGGACAGCATCTGGACGCGGCCTCAACCTGCGCCTCTCGCTGGGGCCGCTGCTTCCGCAATGTCAACCACCGATCCAGCAGCAGCTAGGCCGCTGCACCATCGACGGTCGCGATCACGTTCCGCATATCGGTCGCCAGGTCGCGATAGCGCGCACCCAGCCGCAGATATAGCTCGCGATTGTCCCCATCCAGCGCCCGGCTAGCGATCGTCTCGCATTCGACCGCAAGGATCTCAAATCGTTCCAGCTTTGCTTGGAGAGCAGACATATGGGCGCGTCCCTGACTGTTACTGAGGGAGCTGCGGACGTTACACCTCAGATTGCGTCTGAACTAGCATTGTTATTGGCTAGAACTAATTTTGTTGCCTCTTGATCTCCGCGGCCGGTCGCCGCGCCGGCCTATCGCAATTCCGCAGGATTGTGGCGGTTCGGCCGCCACGTTGGCCATACGGGACCAAAGGGTCGCGAAACGGGCTTGGGTCCGGCGGGTCCCGGCATAGTCGACCACCGAGTTTGCCCCACGGCGCAGGCCCCCGCGCAGATTTCTTCGGTTTATCGGGATTCCGATTGAGTATATGGTTTGCCCGTATCATCCAATCAGTCAGTGGGACTGAGCGTAGGGCGCAGCATTCATCAGCAGCCCCCCGAAAAGAAGGACCAGATAGAGCATCGAAAACACGAACAAGCGACGAGCAGGCCGCCGTTCCTTGTCGTGGCTGCGGCGTACCAGCCATGCGAGAACAATCATGATCGCGCCCAGCGTCGCCGCAGCCGCGCCATAGACGGCTCCCGCAAACCCCAGTGCGCAAGGCAGCAGTGAGGTCGGAACCAAAAGCACGCTATAGAGAAGAATCTGGCGCTTTGTTTCGGTCTTGCCAGCCACGACCGGCAACATCGGCACTCCGGCGCGGGCATACTCTCCAGCAAGATTGAGCGACAGTGCCCAGAAGTGGGGTGGCGTCCAAAGGAAGATGATCAGAAACAGGATGAACGGCTCGAGCCCGACATATCCCGTGACCGCGACCCAGCCGATCACCGGAGGGAGTGCACCGGCGGCACCGCCAATGACGATATTCTGCGGCGTTCGGCGTTTGAGCCACATCGTGTAGACGACGACGTAGAAGAAGATCGTGAAGGCGAGCAGCGCAGCAGCGGCCAGGTTCAGCAAGGTGCCGAGGGCCAGGACGGCGCACGTGCCGAGCATCAATCCGAAGACCAATGCTTCCGGGCGCGATACGCGGCCGCTGGGAATTGGACGGATGGCGGTGCGTGCCATCATCGCGTCGATGTCGGCGTCGTACCACATATTGAGCGCACCCGCGGCGCCGGCGCCCGCAGCGATGCAAAGAAGAGCAGCGAGCCCGGTGAAGGGATCGATGCCGCCCGGTGCGACCATGAGACCGACAAGTGCGGTAAAGACGACCAGCGACATCACGCGCGGTTTCGTCAGTGCGACATAGTCTCCGATGTTGGCATAGCTCCGGCGAAGAATTGAACGATTGATTTGCACGAGATTAATTCCTCGTCAGTTCGAAAAAGCCATCGGTTGAAGGCCTTCTTCGCAAGGCCGTCCCATTTCTAGCTTGCCGAGGCGAAGAACATCACCCGAAGCAGATGCGTATAGTCGGATTCGAACACCATGATCCCTACAAAAACCAGCACCAGCACCGGCGGCAACAGGATGGCGTAGGCCAACGCCAACCGCTCCCAGGCCATATGCATGAATACGGCGACGATCAGGCCGGCCTTCAGCACCATGAACAGCAGGATCAGCGACCATCGCAGGTGGCCGTGGATACCGAAATAGTCGACGAGATAGGAGCAGGTGCTGAGCACGAACAGCCATCCCCAGACCACGAGATAGAGCTTGATCGGGTGCTGCTGCCCCTCTGCATGCGCGGCGCCTGATGCCACCGCACCATGCACATAGGTGTGTAGCGCATGTTGTGCTGCCTGCCCTTCCACATGTACCGCTGCTTCTGTCATGCGCGACCTCACCAGAGATAAAAGAACGCAAAGATGAACACCCAGACCAGATCGACGAAATGCCAGTACAGGCCCATGATTTCGACGATCTCGTAGTAGCCCTTGCGGCTCGTGAAAAACCCGCGCCGCTCGACATCGAAGTCTCCCCGCAAAACCTTTCGCGCGATGGCGATCAGGAAGATCACACCGATGGTCACGTGGGTGCCGTGGAAGCCGGTGATCATGAAGAAGCAGGCGCCAAATTGCGGTGCGCCCCACGGGTTGCCCCAGGGCCGCACGCCCTCCATGATCAGCTTGGTCCATTCGAAAGCCTGCATTCCGACGAACGTCGCGCCGAATGCCGCGGTGGCCAGCATCAAGGCTGCCGTTTTGACGCGATCCCGGCGGTAACCGAAGTTGACGGCCATCGCCATCGTCCCGCTGCTGCTGATCAGGATGAAGGTCATGATCGCGATCAGGATGAGCGGGATGTGCCGGCCGCCGATATTGAGCGCGAAGACTTCGCTGGGATTCGGCCACGGCACCGTCGTCGATATTCGCGCCGTCATGTACGACAGCAGGAAGCAGCTGAAGATGAAGGTGTCGCTCAGAAGGAAGATCCACATCATGGCCTTCCCCCACGACACGTTCTTGAACGCGCGCTGGTCCGAGGCCCAGTCGGCGGCGATGCCTCGCAATCCGGGTATCGTTCCGGGCAGCGCCTTGGGGGTTGCGAGTGTGGTTTCCGTCATCGCTTCCTGCCCTCGCTAGGTGAGCAACTGTCGACAGATGTCGACGAAATTGTCGGTCCAGCCAGTCAGCAGACCGAGCAGGACCAGCCAGACCAACAACAGGAAATGCCAGTAGATGGTGCAAAGCTCGACGCTCAAGCGCATCTGCGTCATCGGCGCGCCGCGCCACAGTTTTACGGTCGCCCTGCCGAGCGCCACCAGGCCGCCGGTCACGTGCAGCCCGTGGAGCGCGGTGATCAGATAGAAGAAGGAATTGGCCGGATTCGACGCCACGACATACCCGGCGATGTTGAGCTGCTGCCACACCACGAGCTGCCCGGTCAGGAACATCACGGCCGATGCACCGCCGACCAACAGGCCCGCGATCAAGCCCTCATGGTCGTCGTGGCGCGCGGCCATCAGCGCCCATTGCAGCGCCACGCTGCTGATGACGAGAACGCCGGTGTTGAACCACACTAACCTCGGCAGCGGCAGCTCGCGCCAATCCACCATGGTGGTGCGCATCGAGTAGGCGCTGATCAGGAGCGCGAACAGCGAGCCGACCACCGCGAGAAAAACACCGAGGCCGATCTTCGCCGCCGGCACCGAAGAGCCGCGATCGCCGCGAAGATCGACGGCAATGCCCTGCTCCAGCCACGGCTTGGCGGCCAGCCGTTGCTGCGAGAGCCACCATCCCGCGATCGCTGCAATCGTAGCAATGAACAGGACGATGGCACTCACGGATGGGCTCCCTGAGCCAGCACCTTGGCCGGCGGTTCATTCTGCGGGATGAAGTCCCTGGCGGCACCGGGCACGCTGTAATCGTAAGCCCAGCGATAGACGACGGGGAGCTCCTTGCCCCAGTTGCCGTGCCCCGGCGGGGTCTCCGGCGTCTGCCATTCCAGCGAGGTGGCACCCCAGGGATTGCCGCCCGCCTCTTTTCCCTTGAACAGGCTCCAGACCAGATTGAAGAGGAAGACGAGCTGGGCGAAGCCGACAATCAGCGCCGCGACGCTCATGAATGCATTGAGGTCATGGGCGGATGCCGGGACGAAGGAGGTCTCGCCGATGTCGTGATAGCGGCGCGGCATCCCAAGCAGGCCGAGATAGTGCATCGGGAAGAACACCGCATAGGCCCCGATGAACGTCACCCAGAAGTGGAACCGTCCGAGCACATCATTGAGCATCCGCCCGGTGACCTTCGGATACCAATGATAGATTCCGCCGAACACGGCCATGATCGGGGCAATCCCCATCACCATGTGGAAGTGCGCGACAACGAACATCGTATCGGACAGCGGAACATCGACGACGACGTTGCCGAGGAACAGCCCGGTCAGGCCGCCATTGACGAAGGTGACGATGAAGCCGAGCGCAAACAGCATCGGCACCGTGAGATGGATGTCGCCGCGCCAAAGGGTCAGCACCCAGTTATAGACCTTGATCGCGGTCGGGATCGCGATGATGAGCGTCGTGGTGGCGAAGAAGAACCCGAAATACGGGTGCATGCCGCTGACATACATGTGGTGCGCCCACACGACGAAGCTCAGCGCCCCGATCGCCACGATCGCCCAGACCATCATGCGATAGCCGAAGATGTTCTTGCGCGCGTGCGTACTGATCAGATCCGAGATGATGCCGAACGCCGGCAGCGCGACGATGTAGACTTCGGGGTGACCGAAGAACCAGAACAAATGCTGGAACAGGATCGGGCTGCCGCCGCCATACTTGGTCAGCTGGCCCATCTCGACCAGTGTCGGCATGAAGAAGCTGGTTCCAAGGAGGCGGTCGAGCAGCAGCATCACCGAGGCCACGAACAGCGCCGGGAACGCCAGCAGCGCCATCACGGTGGCGGTGAAGATGCCCCACACCGTCAAGGGCATGCGCATCAAGGTCATGCCACGTGTGCGGGCCTGCAATACCGTTACCACGTAATTGAGCCCGCCCATCGTGAAGCCGATGATGAACAGGATCAGCGAGGCCAGCATGAGAACGATGCCCCAGTCCTGTCCGGGGGTACCGGAGAGAATCGCCTGGGGTGGATAAAGCGTCCAGCCGGCGCCGGTCGGCCCGCCCGGCACGAAGAACGTCGCGGCCAGCACCAGCACCGCGAGCAGGTAGACCCAATAGCTCAGCATGTTCACGTAGGGGAAGACCATGTCCCGCGCGCCGACCATCAGCGGGATGAGGTAGTTGCCAAAGCCGCCGAGGAACAGCGCCGTGAGCAGGTAGATCACCATGATCATGCCGTGCATGGTGATGAACTGAAGGTACTGATTGGCATCGATAAAGGAGAACGTGCCGGGGAATCCTAGTTGCAGCCGCATCATCCACGACAGCACCAGCGCAACCATTCCGATCGACATCGCCGTGATCGAGTACTGGACGGCGATCACCTTGGCGTCTTGCGAAAAGACGTACCTCGTCCACCAGCTGTGCGGATGATAGAGCTCGACCTCACCTACTTCGGCGGGCGGGATGCCTGCGACCTCATCAAACGGGATATCGACCATCGGAATACCCTCCTTGGTCTTCCGCTCAGCGACGAGTTCACTTCATATCCGGCCGAACATCCGGCCGATCCTCGTCGGCATGTTCATTCGCTGCCAGTCCTGTATGCGGCCTTCGCGACGTCGCGCTGGCCTGACAACTCCGCAAACGTTCGCTGCTTCTCGAGCCACGCGTGATATTCTTTCGCTTCCTCCACGACGACCCTGCTCCGCATTTGCGCGTGCGCAGCACCGCACAGCTCCGCACAGAGAACGTCGAATGTCCCGGTGCGGGTCGGCGTGAGCCAGTAATAGGTCACCGAGCCCGGTATCATGTCCATCTTGGCCCGGAACTCGGGCACATAGAAATCGTGCAGTACGTCGATCGAGCGGAGCAACACCTTCACCGGCTTCCCGACCGGCAGATGCAGATCCTCGTTTTGGACGACGATGTCGTCCTGTCCGTTCGGATCATTGGGATTCAACCCGAGTGGATTCTCGGAACTGATCAGGCGCGCATCTGACGTGCCGAGCCGGCCGTCCTTCCCCGGGAGCCGATAACTCCACATCCACTGTTGTCCAACGACCTCGACGTCGGTCGCGTCGGCAGGAACGGTGACGAACTGGTGCCAGACGACGAGGCCGGGCGCCAGCATGGCGACGACGCCGATCGCGGTGCCGATGCTGAGCCACCATTCGAGCTTCTTGTTCTCGGGATTGTAGTGGGCGCGCCGTCCCTCGGTGTGGTGAAAGCGCAGGACGCAATAGGCCATGAAGGCTATCACCGCGCAGAACACTGCTCCGGTGATCCAGAATGTCAGGTTGATCGTGTCGTCGATGTAGCGCCAGTTCGAGGCAATCGGGGTCCACCACCAGGGGCTGTAGAGGTGAAACAGCACCGAGGCGACGGCAACCAGGAGCAGTAAGATCGCTACAGCCATCCCTCATTCCTCCTTGCCATCGAAGGCTGCGGAGACGAACGAAAGGGCGGAGCTCACGTCAGAGGGATGGTCTCACGTTCACCATCACCGTGGCTTTTGCCTCGCCCATTCTGCCGGTCACGATGCTGGGACATGACAAAAACTCAACGTCACGGCCGCAACCTCATCGGAGCTGGGGGCGTCAATCATCAACATGGTACCCATCGAGCCAGACGTCAATAGAGGAGTAATGCCCGCCGCTATCCGGCGCGTGTTGGATGCCGCGAACACCGGTCGGCCCTCCCCTATCGCATGGTGCATCGCAAGACCTCGTGTGTGCACCTGCACAATTCTCCCGACCGCATTCGCCACCTTGCTTCTGCCGCGCATCGGACTAGTTTTACTTGACCGGTTGCGACAGATGTCGTCCGGCAAGCTCCTTCTGGTTGAATCTGATTTGCCGGACTCAGTCGCGATTTTCGCGCATGAGGCGGATGTGCGTGTGTTGATGGCGCTCCGTTCCCCTGCGGCCACAAGCAAGGAGACCGGAACCATGACCACGGTGTTCGCACGACCCAAACTGCAATTGTTTGGCGTCTCTACCGCCTACGTCGTTCGCAAGATCAGCCTTTCCGACCTGGGCGACGCGCTGCGCCTCGGCTGGGAGGACTTCAAGGCCATCCCGACCCACGCAATCGTTCTGTGCGTGATGTATCCCGTGCTCGGACTTGTCCTGTTTAGACTTGTGCTTGGCTATTCGGTGCTGCCCCTGCTGTTTCCGCTCGCCGCCGGCTTCGCCCTGATCGGTCCCTTCGCCGGATTAGGCCTCTACGAACTGAGCCGACGACGCGAACGCGGAGAGGAGCCAGGAGCCTGGGATGCAATGCAGGTGCTGCGTGCGCCGTCGTTCGGCGCCATGTTCGAACTTGGCGTTCTCCTGCTCGTTCTGTTCGGGGTCTGGATCGCCACCGCGGACGCGATCTACATCATGACGTTCGGCTATGCGCCGGCCGCGAGCATCCCCGATTTCGCAAAGCGCGTGTTGACGACGCCCGAAGGCTGGTCGCTCATCATCGTCGGATGCGGCGTCGGCTTCCTTTTCGCCTTGGTTTCCCTATGCGTCAGCGTCGTCTCATTTCCACTGATGCTCGACCGTCATGCGACGGCGATCGACGCGATCCGCATCTCGATACGGGCCGTGATGATGAATCCAATCGAGATGGCCGCTTGGGGACTGATCGTTGCGGTATTGCTGGCCGTGGGCTCACTGCCATTCTTCGTCGGCCTCTGCGTCGTTCTGCCGGTGCTTGGTCATGCGACCTGGCATCTTTACAGGAAGGTGGTCGAGCCCGACCGGAATCCTCCGCAGGAAGAGCCCCGTCCGCCGATCGGTCACCGCTACGCGGCCGATTTCCCGGCCTCCCTCTTCCCGTGGAGCCGTGAGCGCTAGGGCGAGACGAGAGACAAACCTCGGGCGACCATGTCGCAAGCACGCAGGTGTATGACTCACCGGCTGCGCAACACATTCCGTGTCGTCCCTGCCTAGTGCGCAATTGCGCACGGGAGCACGGACCCATAACCACCAATACCGATGATTGCGCGACGCTGGAACGACTAATCCCGTCCGCAACCAAGCCGCGGCGCATGGTCCCTGCTTTCGCAGGCACGACGGCTGTGGACGTGGCGCCAGCGGCGCAATCCACGCCGCCACATCCCCTCACTTCACCAGCGCCTCGACCTCCTTGCGGAAGGCCTGGCGCGAGCCGTCGCGGGAGTAGAACATGTGGCCGCCGGGATAGACCGCGAGCCTGGTGCGGCTCGGTCCTGCGAAGGCCGGCAGCTGGTCGAGTATGATCTTCGAGGCGAAGTACGGCGTCGCGAGATCGAACAGGCCGTGGCCGATCAGCAGTTTCAGCTTGGGGTCGAGCGCCAGCGCCTGGCGCAGCTGCGTCACCGACTCCGCCGGATTGATGCCGTGACCGAACTCCCAGGCCTTGTTCACGCTTTCGCTGAGCAGATGATAGGAGCCGTCCGGCCGCCAGTTCAGTCTGCGCGTGGTGAGGTCGACGGCGGCGCTGGTGAGCGGCGCCATCAAGGGATCGCCGGACGGATCGTTGAAGCGGAAGTAGCTGGAATCCGGATAGGGATCGAAGCCTTCGACCGAGGCGTCGTAGCGGCCGGTCACCTTGCCGCTCTTGCGATCGAACTCGCGGCGGAATTCGCCGATGTCGAAACGGCCGGCGAGCCTGCGGCTCACCGCCTGATCGATGCCGGTCAGGCCTGCGACGTTGTCGGCGAGCCGCGTGGTGGCCTCGGTGTCGGCCTGCCCCTTGACGAGGTCGAGCAGGAAATCGCCGCTCGCATAGCGTTCGACGTCGGCGAGATCCTCGCGCGTCACCGGCCCTTTGGCCTGCCGCGCCACCGCCGTCATGGTCGGCAGGCTCGCGACATATTGCAGGAGGCTGGAGCCGGTATAGTCGCGGAAGTCGAGCACCGGCGAGATCAGGATCAGGCCGCGCGGACCGACGCCCTGCTGCATTTGCAGATTGCGCACCACCTTGGGCCCGCGAATGCCGCCATAGCTTTCGCCGACGAGATATTTCGGCGAAGTCAGCCGGTCGTATTTCTCCAGCCAGCGGCGGATCACCAGCGCGACCGAGTTGGCGTCGCCGTCGACGGTGAAGAAGCGCTTGCGCGCATCCTCCGACGTGGTGACGAAACGGCTGTAGCCGGTGTCGACGGGATCGATGAAGACGAGATCGGTGAAATCGAGCCAGGTGTCGGCATTCGGCTGCAGCTCCGGCGAGGCCGACGACACCGCGCCGTCGAACGGCAGCCGCCACGGCCCGACATTGCCGAATTGCAGCCAGGCGGACGCGGAGCCCGGCCCGCCGTTGAACAGGAACGTCACCGGGCGGCTCGCCTTCTCGGCGCCGTCGAGCTGATAGGAGGTGTAGGCGATGTCGGCGAGCGGCTCGCCCTTGTCGTCGAACACGCGGATCGAGCCCGCGGTCGCGCTGAAGTTCAGCGTGCGGCCGGGCAGCGCTACCGATTGCTTGGTCGTGGAGTCCGGCGGCAGGCGATGCTGCTCGGCGGCGGGCGTGTTGGCCGCCGCGCTGGCGCCGGAGCCGGCCTCGCCGCGCCCTGCCCGCCCCTTCTGGCCGCTTGGAGTCTGGCCGCTCGGGGCCTGCACGCTCGGCGACGGCGATGGCTGCGGGGCCTCCTCGTCGGCCCGCGCCGCGGTTGCGAGGCAGGCCACCAGCAACGCTGCGGTGAGCCGTGTCGCAAAACTGTTAGCCATGCCGTTCACTCCCTGGGCCGACGTTTACGCATTCCATCGGCAAACTGCGCTAGCTTGGCGGCACCGGCAAGGCATGCGGTCCGTTCCCGGACCATCTCGACAAGGCCGCCCGGGATGTATAGACGAGCGCGGCGTGTTCCGTGCCAAACGAGTTCGTGAGCAATGGCCAGCTCCAAGCGGTATGACAAGATCGCCTTTGTCGCCAGCGCAAGCGCTGAAGCGCAGACCGCGCTCGAAGAGCTGACTGCGATGTACGGCAACCATTCGGCCGCCGAAGCCGACGTCGTGGTCGCGCTCGGCGGCGACGGACTGATGCTGCAGACGCTGCACGCCAACATGCGCAGCGGCAAGCCGATCTACGGCATGCATCGCGGCACCGTCGGCTTCCTGATGAACGAATATTCGACGCATGATCTGCGCACGCGGCTTGCCGCCGCGCGGGAGTCGCTGATCAATCCGCTGCTGATGCGCGCGACCGACACCCACGGCGCGGTGCATCTGCATCACGCCATCAACGAGGTCGCGCTGTTCCGGCAGACGTACCAGGTCGCCAAGCTGCGCATCCTGATCGACGAGCACGAGCGGATGCCCGAGTTGATGGCCGACGGCATCCTGGTGGCGACCCCTGCCGGATCGACCGCCTACAACCTCTCCGCCCAGGGGCCGATCCTGCCGATCAACGCGGCGCTCTTGGCGCTGACCCCGATCAGCGCGTTCCGGCCGCGGCGCTGGCGCGGCGCGCTGCTGCCGAATTCCGCTTTCGTGGTGATCGAGGTGATCGAGGGCGAGAAGCGCCCGGTGGCCGCGGTCGCCGACCATGACGAGGTCCGCGACGTCCGCCGGGTCGAGGTGCTCTCCGACAAGACCATCGCGATGCGGATGCTGTTCGACCCCGGTCATTCGCTCGAAGAGCGCATCCTGCGCGAGCAGTTCGGCTACTGACGGCGCACCGCATCCCCCGCCCCCTTGCGCGGCAACCAATCATTAACCCCGGGCAGGATATGGTTAACGTTGGGTAATACCGCGTTTGGCCCGGTATGCCCCTTCGGGACCGGACCATGTATCGCATCGATTTCAACAAGCTGCGGTTCTTGATTTGCGACGACAATCCGCACATGCGCCGCATCCTGCGGACGCTGCTGCATTCGTTCGGCGCGCGCGAGGTGTATGAGGCCGAGGACGGCGCCACCGCGCTCGAGATGTACACCCACTATGTGCCCGACATCGTCATCACCGACTGGTCGATGCCGATCTTCGACGGGCTCGAGCTCGCGCAGATGATCCGGCAGCCGGAATCCAAGGGCAATCCCTACGCGCCGATCATCATGCTGACCGGGCATTCCGAGAAGCGCCGCGTCACGGTGGCGCGCGACGCCGGCGTCACCGAATTCCTGGCCAAGCCGATCTCGGCCAAAGGCCTCTACCAGCGCATCATGAACGTGGTCGCCAATCCGCGCCCGTTCATCAAGACCAAGACCTATTTCGGCCCCGACCGCCGCCGCAACACCACCAACACCTATATCGGCCCCGAGCGCCGCGGCAGCGGTGAGGTCGAAATCCTGCAGCAGCCGTCGCTGCTCGAGAAGGCGCGCTCGAGCATTTAGGATATCGCCATGGCGAAAGACAAACCCGGGACGATCGAGGTCAAGAGCTTCGGCACCCACCATGTCATCACGCAGCCGAACCCGCTGCGCAAGATGCTGCTGCGCGTCCCCGAGAGCGATCTCGACGATCCCGTCGGCCGCGCCGAAAAGGCGCTCGCCGGGCTGTCGGGTGAGTTCAAGGAATGGATGACGATCGAGGCCGACCGCCTCTCCGCCGCGCACGCCACGGTGCTGCGCGAGGGCTTCAACGACAAGACGCGCGAGGAGCTGTTCCGCGCCGCGCACGACATCAAGGGCGACGCCGCGACATTCGGCTATCCCTCGGCGGCCGCGGCGGCCGAAAGCCTGTGCCGCATCATCGAGCACGCTCCCGACCTCGCCGCGGTGCCGCAGCAGCTGATTGCCCACCACATCAACGCCGTGCAGGCGATCGTGCGCAACCGCACCAAGCTCGATACCGCGGTCGTGGCCGGCGTGCTGAGCAAGCAGCTCCGCGGCATCGCCGATGAATTCCTGACTCACGCCAACCGCGACCGGCCCGAGCATCTCGAGGCCATCCTCGCGCCGAGCATCGTGCCCGGCGAATAGCCGCGCGCCACGGCCAAAGGGCCTAGGCTTCAATCGCCATCAATTGCAGGAAAACGCGGCCGTCAGGCCGCGATCAGATCGTCGTCGTAAGGTAGCACCGCGATCGCGTCTTCCGCGGCGAGCTCCTCGCAGAACATCCGCGCATCCTCGCGGGCCGATTCCGTCGCGAAGCGGCGCAACAGGATCAGTAGCGGCTCGGCCGCCGAATGATCGGTCTCGCAATGGGTCAGCACGCGCTCGACCATGCGGCGATGCAGCCGCGCGGCACCGTCGCCGCTGTCGACATAGCCGACCTCGTGGCTGGCCTCGAGCGCGACGCGGAACGCGGCGTAGGTGGATTCCGGCAGACCGGCGCGCCGCAGCAGCGCCTGCAGGCCGTTGCCGCCGCGGTCGTTCAACAGCGCGGAAACGCGGCCATAGGGCAGTCCGGACAGTTCGGCGAGCGCAGCTCCGAACAGATCGAGATTGCCTGACAGCAGCGCACGCAGGATCAGCCCGGCGGTCAGTTGTCCGGTGGCGCGCAGATGCGTGATCAAATTCTGCATGTCGTCGCCGAAGGCACGCGCGGCGATATTCACCGTGGAGCGCTCCTTCGCCTCGCCGGCGATGCGGTCGGCGCGGTCGGCGCCGAGCCAGTTCCGCGCGACGACGAACTGCGCCAGCGTGTCGGAGAGCTTTGCGACCAGCGCCAGCCGCGTCGCGGACGGCAGGTCTTCCAGCTGCAGCATCGATTCCCGGATCGCGGCGAGATGGCCATGACGCTCGACGATGCGGTCCCAGGAGAATGGCGCAAGCCCGGCGTATGGA
Source organism: Bradyrhizobium sp. CCBAU 53421 (assembly GCF_015291625.1). Classification (NCBI taxonomy): domain Bacteria; kingdom Pseudomonadati; phylum Pseudomonadota; class Alphaproteobacteria; order Hyphomicrobiales; family Nitrobacteraceae; genus Bradyrhizobium; species Bradyrhizobium sp. CCBAU 53421. The sequence goes on along the minus strand of NZ_CP030047.1, from coordinate 4,140,122 downwards.
TTCTCGATCAGCTCGAGCGCGGCCGCCGCCGAACCGACCTCGGCAATCGCCGCGGCCACCGAGGCCGGCAGGTTGATCCGGCGCGCGATCGCGCACTGCATCTCGTCGGAGCCGGTGGCGACGATGTCGACGAGGTCGGCATCGATCAAGAGCGGTGAGTGCTCCAGCACCGGCAGCGCGATCGCCGGCTGATCGGCCGACAGCGCCTGCACGATCGCGGCCGGCGCCTCCGCGCTATGGGCGAACACCTCGGCCATCGCCTGGCGCACCAATGGCGACGGGTCGTCGAGCAGCATCAGCAGCGCGCCTTCGGCTGCGATGCGGTCGTCCTCGGTGAGATCCGAAATGAGCCAGGCGCGGGCCAACGCCCGTGTCGCCTCTGCCCGCTCGCCCGCCGGAGCGGTCCTAATCCAACTAATGAACTGCCGAACGATCATGGTCCTGCCGGCTTACGCAACGAGACGGCATCGACATACGATGCCAACTACAAGGAAAAATAAACCATGACGCTTAACAAAGGGTTCATCATAAACGTTTGGGATTATTGACGTTTCGTTAAGACGGCCACGGCGCGTCAACGCGAGGCACGAAAGCTAGCCGCTGCTGTAGGTGCCGTTCGGATCGCTGAACAGATCAAGCCGCCCGGGCGCGCGGACCTTCGGCGTCGCCGACGTGGTCAGCGCGAAGGAACTGCCCCACAGCTCCTGCACCGCCGGCGAGATCGGCTGTGAACGGTCGCCGGCCTGGTAGAGCGAGCGGAAGGCTGGCGCCGGCTGCGCCGATGCGACGGCCGAGGTCGCACCAGCCGATGAGCCCGCACTGACGTTCGGGAAGGTAGAGAGATAGGACGCGGTGTCCATGGTCACCGCTTGTGTCGGTGTCGCGCTTGCGATCGCGTAAGGCGACATGGTGTCACCGCCCGCCGCGGCAAAGGCGGTGCGCGTATCCTTCGAATTTGCGGCCGCGGCGTAGCGCGTCGTCAACACCGAATAGACCTGGCTGACGCTGCGCGCGCTGCCCGACTTGTCGTAGAAGATCGACTGGTTGGCAGCCGCAGCCTTCGGAAACATCGCGGCCGCATTGGCGCTCGGACTGTCCTCGGCGCTCGAGATCAGCTTGCCGGCGCCGCCGACACCCATGAAATGCGCCATGTAGAGTTCGGCATCGCTCGGACGACGGCCGAGCGTGCCGGTGAGCTTGAAGCTGTTGGATTGCGTCAGCACCGCCGCCATCGACGACGCCGCATCGGGATCGTCGCGCAGCTTCATGACCGCGCTGCGCGCGGAGGGATCGCTGACCGAGTAGCTTCCGTCGGAATTCTTGGTGATGGCGTCGGCATACTGGCCGTAGCCGAGTTGGCTTCCGGCCTCCTTGACGGTGCCTAGCCAGGTCTGATCGATGAATTGGTAGAGTCCGTGCGCCGACGAGGTCGTGGCGCCGGCCCGCGGATTGAAGTTGGATTCCATCTTCGCGGTGGTGAGCAGATATTCGAAGCTGGTGCCGGTGGTGGCGGCGGCCTGCTTGATCGAGCTCGCGACCTTCAGGCGCGAAGCATCGACACCTGCCGAAGCCGTCGCATTGAAGAGGTCGACCGCCATCTGTCCGGGTGCCTTGCCGGGCGCCGGCAATCGGCACCCATGTCCTGTCAACCTGCCGTAATTATGGTTAACGGCGCGTTAACGCAGCTCAAGGCTGGGCCTCGTAGTAGTGCGCGACCTGGTCGATCTCCTCGGCGGTCATCCGGCGGGCGATGTTGCGCATCTGCTCGCTGATGTCGTTGCGGCGTGCCCCGGACGCAAAGGCCTCGAGCTGGACCTTGATGTAGACCGCCGACTGACCGCCGAGCCAGGGGCTCCCCGCCTTGTTGTCGATGTCGCCGTGGCAGGAGCCGCAGGGCGGGATGTTGCGCATCGGGGCGCCCGTCACCACGATCGCCGGCGCGGGGCGCCCGGTGTCCAGGCTGTTCGAAGGCACCCGCGGCAGATAAGCGTAATAGGCCGCAACGTCCTTCATGTCCTGGTCGCTCATCGCCGCCGCGAACGGGCTCATCACGACGCTGACCCGCGCGCCGGACTTGAAGTCGCTCAGCTCCTTGTACGTCACCGCGGCAAACTGCCCGGCGAGGTTCGGTGAATTGGCGTCACTGACGCCCTGCGGTCCGTGGCAGATCGCGCAACGCTGCGCCAGCGTCGCGCCCCGCCCGATCGAGACCTGATCGACCTTGGTCAGCATCTCCGACGTCATGACGACATTGGAGGTCTTGAAATCCGGCTTGACGCTGGCCTCCTGCACGGCAGCGCGCGGAACGCCGGCCGCGCTGCAGATCGCGTCCCAGACGCCGGCAAGCTTGAGGTTGGGTTGCGCCAGCGGCAACCAGATCAGGCCAGCGATGGCCGACAGCACGGCAATGGCGGCCGTGACGCCGACGCTGATGCCGAACCAGGGATTGCGCGGGGAGAACAGCTGCTGATCGCTCATCGGCCGGCTCCGACATAGACCGCGGGCACACTGGTCTCGTTCAGCGTCATCAGCTGCGCGATCGGGAAACCATAGTTCACCACCGTGAGGCCGACCATCAAGGCGAGCCACAGGCCGAACGAGTTGAGCGCAACCGGAATCCGCGCCGGCATGTGCAGCGGCACCGCGAAGCGGTAGGCACCCGCCTCGCCTCGCGCGCCGAATTGGCCGCGGATCAGCACCAGCAGGAACAGCAGGCCCGACAGCAGCAGGATGAAGCCGCCGATCGCCGACATCGATACGGAGAAGGCCTGCGGCGAGATCGCGGGGTTGGCATAGTCATAGTATGCCATGCGGCGCGGCATGCCGAGAATCCCGACATAGTGCCATGGGAAGGTGGTCACGATCATGCCGACGAACCACAGCCAGAGCTGCGTGCGCATCAGGCCGAAACTGTCCAGCGCACGCCCGGTCAGATGCGGCCACAGATCATAGGCGATGGCAAAATACATGATCACGATGGCGCCGCCGAAGATCAGGTGGAAATGGCCGGTGATCCACTGCGTGTTGTGCACGGTGGCATCGAGCTGATAGCTCATGTTGATCAGGCCGCCGGCGCCGCCGAAGCCGAGCATGACCAGCGACAGCGCCGTCGCCAGCATGATCGGATTGGACCATGGCAGCGCGCCGATCCAGCCGAATGCGCCGCGGCCGCCGCGCAGGCGGCTCGCGATCTCCGCCGACGCGCAGATCGTGAACACCGTGAGCAGCGTCGGCAGCGCGACGAGGCCGGTGAACACCGAGTGCATGAACTTGAAGCCGGCGCCGACCTGTGGGTCGGCAAACAGATGGTGCACGCCGATCGGCATCGCCACCACGACGAACAGGATGAACGAAATCCGCGCCATCGCGTCGCTAAAGAGCCGGCCACCGATCGCGCGCGGGAAGATCGTGTAATAGGCGATATAGGTCGGGATCAGCCAGAAATAGACGATGGCATGCAAAGTCCACGAGAAGAACACGCGCGCCAGCCCCGCATCGATGGTCGACTTGAGTCCCAGCGCTACGGGCAGGATCTGGAACAGGATCTCCAGCGCCGCACCGACCGCGGTCCAGCCCCAGAGCAACGAGCCCGCGACATTGGCGTACATCGCAAGCGGCACCGGCTTGCCCCGGTTGTCGCGCTTCCAGATCGCGAAATTGGTCACCATCAGCGCGACCCAGATCCATGAGCCGACCACGACCATGACCACGCCGATGTAATAGAAGGGATTGCCGACCATCGGCGGATAGAAGGTGTAGAGCACCGAGGCGAGCCCGAGCGACACCGGGATCATCGCGACGACGGCGCCGACGGCGACCAGCAAGAAGCCGGCCCAGGCCCAGCGCCGCCCGATCAGTTCCTTCTCCAGCGAGGCTTCGGTGATCGCATAGCCGAAGCCCATCGCGATCAGCGTCGGGAATACGTAGCCCATCGCGGAGCCGTGCGCGGTAACCGAGCGATAGTAGAACTCCGGGTTTAAATGCCAGGCATTCAACGGGCTGCGCACGAACATCTGCCAGGCGCCGAGCACCAGCGCGACGCCGAACACGATGAAGGCGAGCCAGAAATGCGCTGCGATCAGCCGTCTGTTAGTCAACACAGGTCAGCCTCCGCTTTGCTGCCGCCATGTCCCGGAACGCGGCCTTGTCGATCACCTTGACCTTGCCCCACATGCCCTGGTGGCCGATGCCGCAGAATTCCTGGCACGGCATCACATGATCGCCCGGCGTCTTGAAGCGCACCGGCAGGTCCGTGACATAACCCGGCACCAACATCGTGTTGATGTTGGTGCCCTCGATCAGGAAGCCGTGGACCACATCCGCGCTGGTGGCGCGGAAGGTGATCGGCGTCTCCGCCGGCACCACGACGCATTGCGGCGTGAAGGAATATTGCTGGCCGATGGCGCGCACGGTGACCGAGCCGTCGGCCGCCATTTCGCTGCCGAGATTGCTCTCGACGAATTCGCCGGACAGATGCAACGTCTTGGGATCGGCGGTTTCGACCCGGCCCTGCGGCATCGTCGCCTGATGGATGCCGATATAGGCCGCCATGCCGACCAGCAGGCCGACAATGACGATCGACAGCGTCGCCCAGCGCCGCTCGATCCGTGCGGCAACCGCTTCGCCGAGGCTATGGTCCGTCTCGGTCGCCATCAGGGAGCGCTCCGCGGCAGGAAGACGAGCAGATAGAACGCAAACCACAAGCCGACCACGATGGCCGTCGCAACGCCTGCGATCGCGACGGCACCGCTCGGGCCAGCGCGCACAATTGTCTCGACGGCCTCGTCTTCCGAGCCCGATGTGTTCGGTTGCGGCGAAGATGAATTGATCATGACCGCGTTCCTAGTTCAGCGTTGCTGCACGCAATTCGTTGGCCTGGCGCGCCGACACCGGCTCGCCGCGATTGCCCCAGGCCGTTCGAATGTAGGTCACGACAGCCGCGACCTCGTCGTCCGACAGCTTCTGCGCGAATGGCGGCATGCCGTGGGGCATCGGATTGCCTGACGTGCCCGGCGGATAGCCGCCATTGAGCACCATCCGGATCGGGTTCACTGCGGAGACCATCTGGATCGACTGGTTGCCGGCGAGCGGCGGATAGTCCGGCGGCATGCCCTGCCCGGTCGCGCCATGGCAGCTCGCGCAGTCCCGATCATAGATCGACTTGCCAAGGGATAGCAGCAGACTGCTCTCGGCCGACGGCAGCGAAGTCGACGCTTTTTCTGGCGGACCGCCCTGCGCAAGGCCCTTCAGGTAGACCGCCATCGCGCGCACATCATCATCGTTGAGATATTGCAGGCTGTTGTAGACGACCTCGGCCATCGGTCCGTACACGGCGCCCTTGGCGGACACGCCCTTGCGCAGATAGTCGACGATCTCCTCGATCGTCCAGTCGCCGAGCCCCGTCTCCTTGTTGGAGGTCAGCGACGGCGCGTACCAGTTCTGCATCGGGATCAGGCCGCCCTCGAAGGCCTGCGACTGCTTGCTGCCACCGAGCGCATTGATCGGGGTGTGACACATCCCGCAATGACCCAGCCCCTCGACCAGATAGTTGCCTCTATTCCACTCTGCCGACTTCGTTGGATCAGGCTTGAACTCGCCTTCCCTGAAGAACAGCGTCCGCCAGCCGAGGATCAGCGAGCGGTTGTTGAACGGGAAGGTCAGGTCGTGCGGCTTGTCGAGCTGCTTGACCGGCGGCACGGTGCGCAAATAGGCGTAGATCGCGTCGCTGTCCTCGCGCGTCACCTGGGTGTAGGAGGCGAACGGCATCGCCGGATAGACCAGACCGCCGTCGGGGAAGCGGCCATTGTGCATCATCTGGTAGAATTGATCCGACGTCCACGTCCCGATCCCGGTCTGCGGATCGGGCGTGATGTTCGACGTGTAGAGCGTGCCGAACGGCGTCTTCATCGGAAGGCCGCCGGCGAAGGTCTTGCCTTCGCGCGCGGTGTGGCAGGCGATGCAGTCGCCGGCGCGTGCGAGATACTCGCCCTTGGCGATGACGGTCGGATCGGCCGCCTTCTGCTGCGCCAGTGCGGCGACGGGGGCGCATGCGAGCATCAATCCGACAAGCACTCCTGTGGAGGTTCGCGACATCGGCACGATCCCTTCAGTGCGGTTCGCTGCCGCATTCGAGCGGCATCGGCAGGCTGCCTCGCGGCGCGAACGACGGATCCGCCGGCGCCGGACGCGACGACAAGTAGGCCGCCACAGCCTTCACATCATCTTCCGTCAGCAGGCTCGCGACGATCTGCATGCAATCGGGCGCAAGCGCGGTCCGCGTGCCGTAGCGCCAGCCGCCGAGCTGGCCGCTGATATAGGCCGCGCGCAGGCCGAGCAGGCCGGGAATGCCGGGCTCCATGCCGCCCAATGCCGGACCATGACAGGCCGAACACGGCGGAATGCCGTGCTGCGGATCGCCGTTCTTCACGATCTCTTCGCCGCGCGCCAATATCTCCTTGCTGTCGACCGGCGGGACCGGCGGCGGAAATGCGGGCCGGAGCGACGCGAAATACTCGGCGATCTTCTTCAGGTAATCGTCGGTCTGGAATTCCAGCAGATAGTTCATCGGCGGATATTTCCGCCGCCCGTCCCTGAACGCGATCAGCTGGTTATAAAGGTAGCCGGCCGGCTTGCCGGCAAGGCGCGGGAAATAGGCGTCGCTGGTGCCCTCGCCTTCGGCGCCGTGACACGGCGCGCAGGCAAGCACGCGCGCGGCCATCGTATCGGGCGCACGCTCCACCGTTTGCGATTGCGCCGCCCCGATCGGCAATACAACCCAGGCAAGAAACCCAACAAGCGGTATCAGACGATGCGCCACAACTCACCCCCAGCGCGACGACGATGTGCAATTACTTGCACACGGCCGGACAGGAGGCAACGAAGTGCACCACTTCGACGCATCGCATTTGATTTAGATCAACGCTCTATTTGCGATAGACGTGTGCCGGATCGAATAGCCGCTCGGCGTCGACGAATGACAGGCCGACATTGCCGCCCTCGTCCTTCACGGCGCGATAGAAACAGGAGCGCCGCCCGGTGTGGCAGGCCGCGCCGATCTGCTCGACCTTGATCCACACCGCATCCTGATCGCAATCCATCCGGATCTCGATCACGCGCTGGGTCTGGCCCGAGCTCTCGCCCTTGCGCCATAGCGCGTTGCGCGAGCGGCTGAAATACCAGCCTTCGCCGGTCGCGATCGTCTTGCGCAGGGCTTCGTCGTTCATGTGCGCGACCATCAGCACGTCGCCGGTCGCGGCATCGGTCGCGACGCAGGTCACAAGACCTGTCGCGTCGAATTTGGGCTGGAAGGCCAGCCCCTCTTCGCGGTCATGATCGTGGGTCGATGCGGACACGGCAAACCTCGCTTGGGAAAATGCGAGGTTACCGGTTCGGTCCTCGCACCAGGGAAAGGAAACGCTGCTGCTCCGCCGGATTGTCGCGGAACATGCCGGTGAAGCGGCTGGTGAAGGTCGATGCACCATGCTTGGCGACGCCACGCACCGACATGCAGGTATGCTCCGCCTCGATCAGCACGGCAACGCCGCGCGGCTTCAGCACCTCGTCGATCGCGGCTGCGACCTGCGCGGTGAGATGCTCCTGGGTCTGCAGGCGACGGGCGAAGATGTCGGTCAGCCGCGCCAGCTTGGAGAGGCCCACGACGCGCTCCACCGGCGTGTAGGCGATATGCGCCTTGCCGTAGAACGGCATCATGTGATGCTCGCACTGCGAGGTGAATTCGATGTCGCGGACCAGCACGAAATCGTCGTAGCCGGCGGTCTCGCCGAAGGTGCGGTTGAGCACTTCGGCGGGGCACTGATGATAGCCCTGATAGAGCTCGTCATAGGCCTCGACGACGCGGCGCGGCGTGTCGAGCAGACCTTCGCGGCCGGTGTTCTCGCCGATATAGGCGAGCAGCGTCTTCACGGCGTCCTCGGCCTCGGCCCGCGACGGGCGCGGCTGGTCGGCACGGACGGCCGCCGCCAGGAATTCTGCGGGGTCGAGCTCGCTGGACTTGGCGTCGGGCTTGTTGGGGCGAATCGGTTTGATCAAGGCGTCCATGTCTTCTCCGTTCGACCGGCCTGGCATTAGCCTTCGGGCCGGATGTGTCACCGGGCAGACGGGGCGGATCGTCGAACCGCCGGACGCCTGAGTCCCATAATTGTAGCACCACCGCGACGGATGTGGGCCGCGCTGGCCGCATGGCCGGGCTATGTTTCCGGCGCTGCCGTTCATATATAGGACGGTGAAACCCAGCCGCCAAGAGCGCCCGGCACGGCCGGAACCAGGCATCTGTCCCCATGCTGAACGACATTTACAACAAGCGGATCATCGAGTTGGCCGGCAATATTCCGCGCCTCGGACGGCTGGCCGAGCCGGACGCCAGTGCCACCGCCCACTCCAAATTGTGCGGCTCGACCGTCAAGGTCGACCTCAAGATGGACGGCCCTGTGGTGACGGACTTCGCCCATGACGTGAAGGCCTGCGCGCTCGGCCAGGCCTCCTCCTCGATCATGGCGAGCCATGTGGTGGGGTCGACCGCGGACGAGCTGCGCGAATTGCGCGAGACCGTCCGCAAGATGCTGAAGGAAAATGGCCAGCCCCCGCAGGGCGGCAAATGGGCCGACATCGCGCTGCTCGAGCCGGTGCGCGACTACAAGGCCCGCCATGCCTCGACGCTGCTGACCTTCGATGCCGTGGTCGACGCGATCGGTCAGATCGAGGCCAAGGCAAAACAGCCGGCGTAAGCCCGACGGCCTAGACCTTACTGCGACGGCTGGACCGGCGCCGGCGCTGCGGTGCCACCGGTCGGCACCACGGCCTCGGCGGTCTTGGTCGCCCTCGCAGCCTGCGGCAGTGCTTCGCCTTCCATCGCGCTGCTCGCGAAGCGATCGCCGTTCTTCGGCTTCGCCTCGGCAACCGGGATTGCGTTGTCCTGCCGCGGCAGCACGTCCGCGACCGCGTCCGTGGTGACGAGATTGGTCAGGCGCAGTTCGGCCGGCGACAATTCGTGCAGGTCTTCCCACGGCGGCACGCTGAGTGCGAGCGACAAGAGCTCACCCCCGCCACCCATGTCGAACGTGTATTTGGCAAGACGGCCGATATCGCGCTCGACGATCATCAGGTCCTGCGCGGTGTAGCTGGCGGCCTTGGCGTCATCGGCGCGGTCGCCCATCCAGATCTGATGCACCCGGATATGCGCGGCCGGTGGCACGTAGCGCGTCTTGCCCGACAACAACAGGAACACGCACATCGACTCGCAATAAGCATCCGGCAGCACGCTGGCGCGATCGCCCTGCGCGGCCTGATTGACGACGCTGGTGCCGACCGTGGTCAGCGCGCCGAGACCGCGGAAGCGGCGGCCGAGTGCGATCGCGTCGTTGACCGAGCCGCCGCTGGAGTCGAGCACGATGGTGGCGCCGTTGAGCTGGCGGCTGCGCGCGAACTCGTCGAATTCCTTGGGGCTATCGGCGGTGATGATGCCGACCGCCGACACCCAGCCGCGGCAATTCGGCTGGCAGGCGATCCAGCTGAACTTCATCGGCAGCTTGCGCTCTTCGAGCGTCGAGCTGGTCTGCGCGGAGTTCCCCGCCCATGTGGCGGTGCCGGAGACCGCAAAGCAAAGGGCAACGGCGCCGGTAAGCACCCAACTGCGCAACGAGATCGACCTGACGAGCCTCAATTTGGTTCCTTCCCCCAAGCCCTTGGTGATGCGAGCGGTGGCAATGGCCCCATGTCAATGCGCCACGAATCTGTCATCGGCGCGTTATGGGAACGGTAGCGTTGCTGACCTGGACCGTCCATAGGACCCTTGCTGCACCGCGACCAGCGCTGTGCGATAATGGTGAACTGTGGCGTAAATATCTGCAATTGAACAGTTCCTTGGCTTGGAACCCCCGCAAGATTACGTACATACTTGCGTATGTCCCCAACCGATCATTCGACGACACGCCATCCGCGATGCACGGACTGTGCCACCACCATGCGCCGCATGCCGCGCAATTTCGGCCGCGCCTTGATCTGGATCTACCGGCACACGCTGTCGCCGCTGGTTGGCTACAACTGCCGGCATCTGCCGACCTGCTCGGTCTATGGCGATGAGGCAATCGAGCGCTTCGGACTCTGGGCCGGCGGATGGATGACGCTGGCAAGATTGCTGCGCTGCCAGCCCTGGGGAACCTCGGGCATCGACAACGTCCCGCAGACGAAGCCGCTTGGGGCGCATTGGTACCTGCCCTGGCGCTACGGCCGCTGGCGCGGCGTCAACGAAGGTTGACGCGGCGTCAACCGATGCCTGATCGATTGCTGCGGCGCTCCCAAACGCCACGCGCATAGCTGTTCCGGCGGAACTGTGGCGATCGTCGGCGCATTGTTTCATCGCCCCCTTGGGGAGGAAACAACAATGCGCTGGAAACTCAGCCACAACGGGCACGATCCCCGGCAGATCGATTTGCTGGCCGTGCTCGCCTTGCTCGTCGTGATCGTTGCCGCCTACGGATACTTCACCCACAATTCGAACAAGCCGAGCACGACGGCGTTCATCGTGCCGAGCCAGAGCGTGAAGTGGTGACGCACAGCGCGTCGACCACCGGCTAGCACCAGCCCTCGAGCACGGCCACGCGCACGCTTCGCGCCTCAAAAGCGAACGGGCTCACTCGGCTGCGGCAGCGCCCGCCGTGCGTCGCGGCCGCGTGATCACCACGACCGCAAGCGCCGCCGCGACGAAGGCCGTGGCCACGTAGCCCGCGCTGTGGAGCCATTCGCGCGCGAACAGCAATCCGCCGATCGCGGATCCGATGGCTTGGCCGATATACAGCACCGAGGTGTTGAGCGAGACCGACGCCGACGCCAGCGCCGGCGCCGCGCCGACCAGGCGCACCTGCTGCATCGAATTGGTCGAGGCAAAGCCGAGGCCCCACAACGCAACCGAGGCGGCCATCAATGCGTAGGCGCCGGCGCTCAGTGCCCAGCCGGCCACGCCGGCGAGCAGCAACGCGGTGAACAGCACCGACGTCTTCCAGGCGCCCCAGGAATCCACGATGCGGGTCGCGATCGCAATGCCGACGAACCCGAAGATGCCGTAGAGCGCGAATACGACACCGACGGCGTCCGCGTTAGCGCCGGTCAATTTGCCGAGCAGCGGCCCCATGAAGGTGAACACCACGAACTGGCCGGACATCTGCAGCGTCGTGATCGACAACAGCAGGACGACGGTCGGATTGCGGCCGAGATCGACCCAGGTCCTCAGGTCGACCGGCATGCCATGCAAACCGCCGGGCAACCGCCACCACAGCAGCAGAGAGCTCATCAGCCCGGTCAGCGCGATCGCGCCGTAGGTCACGCGAAAACCGTAACGGCTTGCGATGAAGGTGATCAACGGCAGCCCGATCGCGGCGGCGAGCGACCAGCCGAGGAAGATGTAGGCGATCGTGCTGCCGCGCTTCTCCATCGGCACGATCAGCGCCGCGGTGCCCGCCGCCTGCGGCGTGTAGAGGACGCCGACCGCAAGCATCACCAGGCGGATGATCAGGAGACTGTCGTAGTCCGGCGCGAAGGCCGATGCGGCATTGGTCAGCGTCAGCACCAGCAGCGTCGCCGTCAGCAGCGCGCGCCGTTCGAACCGGCTGGTCAGCCACGCCGTCACTGGCGAGCCCACGCACAGCACGATCGCACCAAAGGTGATCAACAGACCCGCGGTGTGGATCGTGACGCCGAGGCCATCCGACAACTCCGCCAGCATGCCGGCCGGCGCCAGCACCGAGCAGCCGGTGACGATATTGCCGAGCATCAATGCGGTGGGAGCGAAGCGTTTCACGCCGCGTTGTTAGCAGACTCCGAGATCAATGCAACTGCATCTAAATGCATAGCACGCCATCAAGTGGCGCCGCTTGCACCCGTCCTTGCGCTCACGGCGACGGCGATGCCGCCGGCGCCGCGTTGACGCTCGGCGACGCGCCGGACGGCCATGGGCTCGCAGGTTTCGGGCCGACGGTCGTGGCCGGACATGACGCCAGCAGTTGCGTCCACCCCTGCTCCAGCCCGGTCGTGTCGATATCGAATGTCGCAACGCTGGCCTTGCCGTCAGGCTTGCCGTCGGACGATAGCGGGCTTTCGCCGACCTGCAGATGAGGGACCGCCAGCATCGCCTTGACGATGTCCGACGCCACGGGGTCGCTCCAGACCTCGTATTTGCCGAACCGCGCCGGCAACCTGCCGAATGCGATCGCCCTGGTGGCGCCGGCCATCATCACCACGGTGCTCTTGCCCGCGCCGCCCTCGTCGAATTCACGCACGAACATCAGCCGCCCGCGATCCTTGTTCTCGCAGAACAGCCGCCACTCCATCATGCGGAACGCGCTACCGTCGCCTTTCTTCTGCTGCGCGATCTTGCGGACATAGGGCCGCGTTTCCTTCTCCACCGCCCAGAGGGTTTCCGGCAACGGCCGCATATCGATGCCAAATCGATAGAGCTCCTGCCGCGTCAGCACATGCAGGCTCTCGAACTTCACGGTCCGGATCAGGTCGCTGAGCTCATGGCTGATCCCCATCGCCTCGAGGAACAGGTTGCGGTCGCGATCGGCACTCACCATCTCGCGCCGCCTGAAATCCGCGACGACCTGCGGCGGCGGATGGCCGTGGACGACGAACATCAGCTTGGAGTTATGCACCGCAAGCACCGAGTCGGGCGCCACCTCGCGGTTGGTCGCACCCAGGAACAGATAGGCGCAGGCCGAGACGCACATCGCATTGCGCGTGGTGAGCTCGGCCTCCACCTCTCCCTTCGCGGCCTTGATCTTCAGACAGGCGGCGTCGGTCTGCGTGCCCGCGGAACAGGCCGGCACGGTGGTGCGACCGACCCGGGCAATCGCCTTGTGCGCGCGCAGAAACCGCGCGATCGCGTAGGACTGCTCGACGTTTCCGCCCGGCGAATGCAGGTAGATCGGAAGCTGCCTGTCCTTGATGGGAAACAGGAAGGTGCGGATCCGCTGCGCGGCTTCCCGATCGATCTCGCCCTCGATCGCGATCCAGCGATCGCAACCGGCGCCACAGGCATTCGGCGGACCCTTGGCGAGATAGATGGTCAGCTTCTTCGCAAATCCGGCCTTCTCGACCGGTGTTTCTTCCGCCCGCAACACGCCCGGGATCAGAAGCAGCGCCACGAAAAACAGGAGACGGGAAAACATGAACCTTGCGGATCGCGATGGCGGGAAAATGGACGTCGGACGTTAGACGATGATCGGCAGTGTCGCAACGCGCCAGGCGCAGGCGAGCTCCCCCGATTCGATGCGGCCGGTGGCCCATTTTCTTGATATTGCCGGATTGCAGGCGTCAAATCCCCTGCTATACCGCTGCTTTCCGCTTACCTGCGCTCGTTCGCAGGAGTGAGCTACAGGAGACATCATGGCCGACACGCCGCCCAAATCCGAATCCGGATTCCAGTACAGCCTCTCGAACCTCAAGCCCGCAGAACCCGTGAACAAGATCGCCCTCACCTTCCCTGATGGAGCGAGGCGCGATTTCCCGAAAGGGACCACCGGCCTCGACATCGCCAAAGGCATTTCGCCCTCGCTCGCCAAGCGCACCGTCGCGATGGCGCTCGACGGCACGCTCGCCGACCTCAACGATCCGATCGAAGCCGACGCCAAAATCGAACTGATCGGCCGCGAAGACCCGCGCGCGCTGGAACTGATCCGGCACGATGCCGCGCACGTGCTCGCCGAAGCCGTGCAGTCGCTGTGGCCGGGCACCCAGGTCACGATCGGCCCGGTGATCGAGAACGGCTTCTATTACGACTTCTTCCGCAATGAGCCGTTCACCCCGGAAGATTTTGCCGCGATCGAGAAGCGGATGCGCGAGATCATCGCGCGCGACAAGCCGTTCACCAAGGAGGTCTGGGATCGCGAGAAGACCAAGCAGGTGTTCCGCGACAAGGGCGAGGCCTTCAAGGTCGAGCTGGTCGACGCCATTCCCGGCAACGAGCCGATCAAGATCTACTTCCAGGGCGACTGGTTCGATCTCTGCCGCGGCCCGCACATGACCTCGACCGGCAAGGTCGGCAATGCCTTCAAGCTGATGAAGGTGGCCGGCGCCTATTGGCGCGGCGATTCCAACAATCCGATGCTGACCCGCATCTACGGCACGGCCTTCGCCAGGCAGGAAGACCTCGACGCGTACCTCAAGCAGATCGAGGAAGCCGAGAAGCGCGACCACCGCAAGCTCGGCCGCGAGCTCGACCTGTTCCACTTCCAGGAGGAAGGCCCCGGCGTGGTGTTCTGGCACCCGAAGGGCTGGACCATCTTCCAGCAGCTGATCGCCTATATGCGGCGCCGGCTGCTCGGCGACTACAACGAGGTCAATGCTCCGCAGATCCTCGACAAGGTGTTGTGGGAGACCTCGGGCCACTGGGACTGGTATCGCGAGAACATGTTCGCGGCGCAGTCCGCCGGCGACGAGGCCGAGGACAAGCGCTGGTTCGCGTTGAAGCCGATGAACTGCCCGGGCCATGTGCAGATCTTCAAGCACGGGTTGAAGAGCTACCGCGACCTGCCCTTGCGGCTCGCCGAGTTCGGCGTCGTGCATCGCTACGAGCCGTCGGGCGCGATGCACGGCCTGATGCGGGTGCGCGGCTTCACCCAGGACGACGCCCACGTGTTCTGCACCGAACAGCAGCTCGCCGATGAGTGCCTCAAGATCAACGAGCTGATCCTGTCGACCTACTCCGATTTCGGCTTTGACGGCGAGCTCACGGTCAAGCTCTCGACGCGGCCGGAGAAGCGGGTCGGCACCGACGAGATGTGGGATCACGCCGAGCGCGTGATGGCCACCGTGCTGTCGGAGATCAAGGCCAAGGGCAGCAACCGGATCCGGACCGAGATCAACCCGGGTGAAGGCGCGTTCTACGGGCCGAAGTTCGAATACGTGCTGCGCGACGCCATCGGCCGTGACTGGCAATGCGGCACGACCCAGGTCGACTTCAACCTGCCGGAGCGGTTCGGCGCGTTCTACATCGATCACGACGGCTCCAAGAAGGCGCCGGTCATGGTGCACCGTGCGATCTGCGGTTCGATGGAGCGCTTCATCGGCATCCTGATCGAGCACTACGCCGGCAACTTCCCGCTCTGGCTGGCGCCGACCCAGCTCGTGGTCACGACCATCACCTCCGAGGGCGACGAATACGCCAAGGTGGTGGCGGCAGCGGCGCGCCGCGCCGGCCTGCGCGTCGAGATCGACCTGCGCAACGAGAAGATCAACTACAAGGTCCGCGAGCACTCGCTGGCCAAGATCCCGGCCCTGCTGGTCGTCGGCAAGAAGGAGGCCGAGACCCATTCGGTATCGGTCCGCCGCCTCGGCAGCGAGCGCCAGACCGTGATGCCAACCGACGAGGCGATCGCCGCGCTGGTGGACGAGGCGACGCCGCCGGACGTGAAACGGGCGCGATCCGTCGCCTGATCTTCACAATCGGTCTAAATTGGCTTTCACAGGCTTGGTCGTGCCCCCATCTTGGGGGCACGACTCCACTTGAAGGACATTTCCGTGCCCGATGCCATTGAACTCCTGAAGACACGCCGCTCGATGAAACCGCGCGAGATGACCGGCCCGGGCCCGTCCGCGGCCGAGCTCGAGACCATTTTGACGATCGGCGCACGCGTGCCCGATCACGGCAAGCTGGCGCCCTGGCGCTTCATCGTGTTCGAGGGCGACGCCCGCGCGCGCGCCGGCGACGTGATCGCAAAGGTGTTCGCCCGCAAGAACCCCGGCGCGCCGGCCACCGACATCGAGGTCGAGAAGAAGCGCCTGACCGATGCCCCGCTGGTGATCGGCGTGGTCTCCTTCACCAAGCCGCACCCGAAGGTGCCGCCGTGGGAGCAGGAATTGTCGGCAGGCGCGAGCGCGATGAACATCGTCACCGCGGCGACCGCGCTCGGCTACGGCGCCTGCTGGCTGACCGGCTGGTTCGCCTTCGACCGCGACGTGCTCGACGGTCTCGGCCTGAAGCCGGACGAGAAGCTCGCCGGCCTGATTCATATCGGGACCCCGACCAAGCCGAGCGAAGATCGCCCGCGCCCGGTGCTGTCGGATATCGTGACGCGATTCTAAGGGCGGTCATGATCCCATAAGCCGGTCGGGCTGGCAGCGGAGCCATGCACCGACAGCGACCAAATCTGCAACGCAGCCCAATGACGCGACGGGCCGCCGGCAGACATCACCAGGCGTAGCGCACGACGCCCTTGCCGGCGTAACTGCTGCTCACGTTCGAGAACTCGCCCTCGAAGGTCGCAGCCGCCGACCAGCCGTTGCGCCACGTCATCTCGATCGCGGCCGTCGTCAGCGCCGACTCCGACGCCTGTGCCGCGCCGTTGACGACAAAGGACGAGACCGGCAGCGCCTGGAACGTCGGCGCGATCGTGCGGTTCGGATCGTAGTCATGCGCCCAAGCGAACCGCGTGCGCAGGGTGAGCAGGCCGTCCTGCACCGCGAATGAATTGTCGGTCCGGAAGCCGAGTTCGCTGCGCGCGTCGGTGACGCGCTTGCCGGCATAGCCGAGCGCAAAGGTCGGCAGCCCGGAGATCGTCTGCTCGGCATAGCTCGGCAAATCGAGCGTCGTGAACTGGCCGGCCGCATAGGGCGTGATGCCCATCCACGGCGTGGCGAAACGATAGCCGCCTTCGACGCGGCCGGAATAGGCATTGGTGTTGAACTCGGCCCGGAGATGATCGAGCCCCAGTACGGGCACCGTGCGATCGGTCGTGATGTCCTGCCAGCCGTAAGCCAGCGCGGCCGTGATGTAGGCATTGCCTTCGGTGTGGCGAACATAGGCACCGGCCTGGAACAGATCGGAGCGTCCACTTCCGAGGTTGTTCACGCCAAAGCTCGTGCCGCCGCCGGCGACGGCAAAACCGGCGACCGTATTCGGCGAGAACAAATAGTCCGCACCGACGGCGGTGCCGTAGATGCTGCTGGTCGTGCTGTTCGATCCAACCACCGCATTGCCGCTGGTCGATTGCGAACCGCCGAAGCCGGCCGCCCACACGCTCCAGCGTTGCTGGAAAGTCACCGGCGGCGCCTTGGCGAACATCGCGAACGCATCTGTCTGACGTGTCGCGGCATAGGCGCCGGCATTGTCGTCCTCCGCATAACCCGGCACGCCGGGCGTGGCGGCGCCACCGGTCCGGTTCATGAATGGGTCGGTCAGGAGCCCCATGAACAGGTCCATGGCCTTGAACGTGGTCTGCTGCGTCGACGTGGCGAGTTCACCCGAGACCTGTGTCAGGCCGGTCGGCGTCAGCGCGCCGAACGCGATCGGTACCGTGCCGGTGCTGTTGAAGGAATTGACGATGGCATTGCTGACATTGCGCTGGTTGATGTTGAGGTCGCCGCTTGGCGGCGTGAAGCTCAGGGCGAGGTTGAGATAGGCGTGCGTCGGATCGTAGCTCAGCGTCGAGGTGAAGCCGGACGGCAGGTTGGTATTGGCGAGCGTGTTGAACGTGCCGCTGATGCCGCCTGCCGCGGCGACGATGGTGTATTGCTTGGCGACGTAGGTGCCGGACGAGAAGAACGCCTGCACCGAGGCGCCGCCCAGAGTGGCCGATCCCGTCGCGTTCACGAAGGATGCGGTCGTCGGATTGATCGCCACCTGATAGAACGCACCCGACGAGAATGCGAGACTGCCGTTGACCGTCATCGACGATCCCGCGGTGCCGTTGCCCGCTGCGAAGATGCCGCCACTGCCGACGTTGAGGTTAGCGACCGCGCCGGTACCGAACAGCGCACCGCCGCCCGAGATCGTCGTGGTGCCGTTGATCGTGCCGGTGTTGTTGAAGGTGCCGCCAGTGTTGGTGAGGCCTCCATTGAGCGTGCCGGCATTGCTCGCGGTGCCGCTGTTGGTCACCAGGCCTGATACGGTGGCACCCGCCGCATTGATGAAGGTGCCCGCGGTCGTGATGGTCCCGGTCCAGGTCGCATTGTTGGCGATCGTGCCGCTATTGCTGGCGACGTTGGCGACATAGGTGCCGTTGTTGATGACGGTGCCGGCGTTGGTGAGATCGTCATGCAGCGTACCGCCTGCCGCCACGACGATCTTGCCGGTCGCCGTGTTGGTGACCGAGCCGAATGTCGCCGCGCCGCCGCCATCGACGACGAAATTCGCGGCGTTCGTGAGCGAGGCGCTGTGCGTGATTGCGCCGCCATTACCGATCTCCAGCGTGCCGCCGTTCACCGTCGTCGCACCGCGATAGGTGTTGGTGCCCGTCAGGATCTGCCTGCTGTCGCCGTTCTTGACCAATGCCAGCTTGGGACCGGCCGCGCCGCCTTCGCCGGCTCCGCCGCCATCCTGGATCGTGCCGGAGAACGTTGTCGACCCGCCGTTCACGCCCGAGATCGTCAGCGTCGCCGTGCCGCTCGCCGCGGCATTCCTGACGACACCGCCGCCGCTGCTGCCATCCGCGAGCGAGGCGACCGAGTTGCTGTAGCCCGACAGGTCCAGGGTCGCGCCGGCATTGACCAGGAAGGCCGAGTTGCGCGAGAGACCCGTCGACGATTGCGCGATGACGGTACCCGACGCGATATTCGTCGTGCCGGAATACGTGCTGACGCCGCCCAGCAAAATGCCTTCCGCGAAAGCACGCGGATTGCTGCTCATCAATGTCAGCGTGCCGCCTCGCGACGATGCCGCATCCGAGATCGTGCCGAACAAGCGAATGAGGCCGCCGGCATCGTCGATCGTGCCACCCCTGGCGGTGATCTCGACGCCGTTGGCAAAAGCGCGATCGAGCAAGGAGCCGCCTGCAAGAGTGCCTCCATTGAAGGTCAGTGTCCCCAGACCGACCGCCGAGGCCGTCTGGGTCGAGGGATCGTTGACGTTGGTGAAGACGGACGCGCCCCGAACCACCAGCGTCCCCTGCGTCAGCGTCGTGCCGCCCGTATATGCATTGGACGCGGTCAGGATCGTCGTGCCGCTGCCGGCCTGCACGACCTTGCCACCGCCGCCATCGGAAATGGTGCCGTCGAACTGATAGGTATTGTTGCGATCGAAGATCAGCGTTCCGCCAAGCGTCACGTTGCCGACAATCGAACCGGTCCCGTTGCCGTTGCCGAGCTGCAGGGTCGCACAATTACAGACCAGCGTTCCGCCGGTGTAGGTGTTTGCACCGGTCAGCGTCAGCGCCCCTCCGTTGATCTTCAACGAGCCGCCGGCACCATTCTGGATACCGCCATCCTGGATCACGCCCGCGAATGACGTTGAACTCGCCGTGATGGTCAGCATCTGGGCGCCAAGCGACACCGTGCCCGTCTGCCCCGTACCGGTATTGCCAAGCGTTGTGATCGACGCGCCGGCAGAGGTCTGCGAGATGTCGAAGGTCGCTCCGGTCGCAAGATTGACCGCGCTCGACGCTGCGAGCGAGCCTGTTCCCGACAGCGCCAGCGTGCCCGCGTTGATCGTCGTCCCACCGGAATATGTGTTCGTGCCGGTCAGCGTCAGCTTTGTCAGGCTGCCGCCGAGCGCCAGTCCCGTCGCGCCGGTGCCGTCCTGAATAGCGCCGCCGAACGTCGTCGCGCTGCCGCCCTGATTGTTGACCGTCAGTACCGCCGCCGCGCCGTTGTTGGTGACGATGCCACCGCCGGACAGCCCCGCGATCTGCTGGTTGAAGCCACCGAGATCGAGATTGCTGGCGGCCTTCACCGTCACCGACGAATTGGCGCTGAGCGCGTTCACCGCACCGCCGATCAGCGAGCTGGCACTCACGCCGTCGCCGACGGTCGTAGCTCCGGAGTAGGTGTTGGCGCCACTCAGCGTCAGCGCCGTGTTCGCGTTGACGAGCGAGAGCCCGGTCTTGCCACTGCCGTCGGTGATCGCGCCCGAGAAGGTCGAGGCAGTACCGCCCGCGATGGTCAGGACATTCGAGTTGGCGTCGTTCGTTACGGTACCGATCCCGGACAGCGCTGCGATCTGCTGATCGGAACCGCCGAGGTTGAGCGTCCCGTTGACGACAACACCGCTCGACGCCGCGATCGCGTTGACGACGCCGAGGTTCAACGTCGCCGCACTGTTGATGGTTGTCCTGCCGGTATAGGTCTCCGTGTTGGCCAGCGTCACGGATCCGCTGGCGTTGCCGCCGGTATTGGCGATCGTCAGACCGCCGGTCGTGCCGTTGCCGTTACCGATGACGCCGGAGTAAGTGAAGGCAAATCCGTTGGCGTCGATCGTGCCGCCGGTGGTGTTGATCGCCGCGGTATTGGCGATGGTGTAGGCGCCACCTGCCTGCAGCGTACCGCCATCGAACGTCACGACGCCAGTGCCGAGCGGGCCCGAGGTGACAGCGCCCGGAGTGCCCGTCGAGGATGCATTGACCTGGAAGATGCCAGCCGTCAGCGTCGTGCCGCCCGAGTAGGTGTTGGCACCCGAAAGGCTGAGCGTACCGCTGCCGATCTGCGCCACCTTGCCGTTGCCGCTGATCGTGCCGCTGAACGCCATGGTGTTGGAGCGATCGAATGCGAGCTTACCATTGTTGGCGACGTCGCCGATGATCGAACCCGTCGTGCCGCCATTGCCGAGTTGCAGGGTGCCGCTGTTGACCGTGGTGCCGCCGGAATAGGTATTCGCACCGGTCATGATGACCGTGCCGCCCGAGATGGCGACCGCCGCGCCGGCGCCGGTGCCGGCCGTATAGCCTTGACCGGTCGGAAGGCTCGCGGCGCTGTCGTCAGCAATCGTGCCGCTGAGCGTGAGCGTGCCGGTCGGATTGAAAGTGGTGGTCGTGCCGCTCGAGAGAAACAGATCGGAGCCGGCCGCCGCGCCCGCGTTGCCGCCCTGGCTCCCGGTAACGGCGCTGCTCCCGAACGTGCCGTCACCGACGGTCAGCGAGGCACCGGCGCGAACGAATACGGCGCCACCGAAAGCGGCGCCACCGCCGGCGCTGCCTGCCACGCCATTTCCACCACCGACGCCGCCGGACCCGGCAGCAGTGAAGTTCGTGCCGGCCCCGCCGCCGCCGCCAAAGCCGCCATTACCGGCCGAAGGGGCGATGGCGCCGCCGCCGCCACCGCCGCCGCCGTAACCGCCGGATCCTGCGCTGCTGAAGTTGGTACCACCGCCGCCGCCGCCGAAATCGCCGCCATTGCCGGCCGTGGAGCTATCGGCAGCCGCGCCGCCACCTCCGCCGCCCAGCGTGCCATCCGTTCCGTTCGGACTGCCCGGCTGCGAACCGCCGGCGCCGCCGGCACCGCCGGCCAATCCACCACCGCCGCCACCGCCGCCGCCGTTGACACTCGACGTGCTGCCGTCACCGCCATTGCCACCATTGACGCCGCCGCCGCCACCGCCACCGCCGGTCGAGAATCCTGCAGCGCCCGTCCTTCCTGCACCGCCTGATCCGCCGTTGGTGCCATTTTGTCCTGCGCCGCCGTTCGTTCCGTCACTTCCGTTGCCGCCGCTACCTCCAGGCCCGCTTCCGCCGGCGCCGCCGTTCAGGAATCTCGATCCGTCATTGGATCCGCCGGCGCCGCCACCGCCGCCGCTAAAGCCGCCACCACCGCCGCCGGCATCCTGACCGCCGCTACCGCCGCTGCCGCCCAAACCGCCACCGCCGCCGCCGCCGGGCGTACCGTTTTGCGTCGCAACACCGCCTCCGGCGCCGCCCGTGGCGGTATTGTTGCTGAACGTCACGTTGCTGACGGTCGTCGAACCAGCGTTGACAAAGATCGCGCCACCGGCGCCGAGACCGCCGCCGCCGGGGGCGCTGCCGGATGCGCCGCCAGCACCGCCCTGGGCACTGCCGTTGGCAATCGTGAGGTTCGAAATCGCAACCGTGCCAGAGAGCACGAAGAAGACGCGATTGGCGTTGCCGCCGCTAATGACGAGGCCGCTCGATCCCGAGCCGTCGATTGTGACGTTGTTATTGATGGGCGGCAGCGCGCCATTGGCGGCGCTGGTTGCAATCGTCGAGTTTGCGGGCAGGTTGAACGTGATCGTTCCGCCGGCGACGTTGGCCTGATTGATGGCATCACGCAGCGAGCCCGGACCGCTGTCGGCGGTGGTGGTGACGACAAACTGCGCTTGCGCCGCGGTCACCGTCCCAAGACAGACAGCGACGACCAGTGTCGCCGCGAACCAGAACTTGTCTCTCACTGTGCCAGCCGCCCGCGCAAATTGGTTTCCAAGTCGGTTTCTATGCATTGGTTCGTCCGCCCCACGGGCGCTACCCTCAACCGACGCCGATCGTCGGCGGCCCCTGCGAAATGACTGCTGCAAAATGATTCCAAGCGATACGACGACGCCGGACGCAGACTCCCCTTCCCCATGTCGCAGGCTTTCGAACGTGCGTCTTCTCACCCCGCGCACCGAGGTGCTTTTTGGCTGAATGTTACCGAACGGCCACGCTGCGATCCGGGCTCAGCTGGGGAATGCTGCCGCGCTCAGCCACACTGTGGGAAATGACACGGGAGCGGATGGCAGCGCGGGGCAACGCCTGCCGCTAGGCCGCTGTCAGCCGATAGGTCGCTCTGATCCGCCCGGTCGGCGACACCGCCGGTCCGACATTGCCCGGCAACCTCAACGGTGCGATGCCGGGTCAAGCCCGAGGGTGACGAGCTAAGCCGCCTTCGACGCGCGCTCGGCAAAGCCGGTCAGCAAGGCCGCGATCTCGTGGCCCGGCCTAGCAGCGCTGAACAGGAACCCCTGCACCTCGTTGCAGCCTTCGGCGCGCAGCCAGTCTAGCTGGTCCGTCGTCTCGACCCCTTCCGCGGTCGTGGTGATCTTGAGGCTGCGGCCGAGCCCGGAGATCGCGCGCACGATCGCAAGGCAGTCGGACCGCCGCGCGAGGTCCTTCACGAAGGAGCGGTCGATCTTGATCTTGTCGAACGGGAAGCTGCGCAGATAGCTCAGGCTGGAATAGCCGGTGCCGAAATCGTCCATCGAGATGCTGACGCCGAGCTCGCGAAGCTGATGCAGGATCGCGAGATTGGCCTCGGTCTCCGCCAGGAACACCGACTCGGTGATCTCGAGCTCGAGCCGGCGCGCCGGCAGGCCGGAATGCGCCAGCGCCGAGATCACGGCCTGGACCAGATTGCGGCTGCGGAACTGGACCGGCGACAGATTGACCGCAACCTTGACGTCGGCGGGCCACTTCATCGCTTCCGCACAGGCTTCGCGCAGCACCCATTCGCCGAGCGCGACGATCAGGCCGATGTCTTCGGCAACCGGAATGAACTCCGCGGGCGAGATCATGCCCTTCTGCGGGTGCCGCCACCGCAGCAGCGACTCGAAACCCGAGATGCGGTCGGCGGCGATATCGACCAGCGGCTGGTAGTGCAGCTCGAATTCGCCGTTGTTGAAGGCCGCGCGCAGATCGCGCTCCATGTCGCGGCGCTTCTGCGCCTGCTGATCCATCTCCGGCTCGAAGAAATGATGCACGCCGCCGCCCTCGGACTTGGCACGGTACAGCGCCATGTCGGCATTGCGCATCAGTTCTTCCGACGTCGTGCCGTCGCCCGGCGACAGCGCGATCCCGACGCTGGCGCCGACCACGACTTCGAGCCCGTCGATCTTGTAGGGCGCGCTCAAAGCATCGATCAGCCGTTCGGCGAAAGCGCTCGCTTCGTTCGGCGAGACATCGGCGGCAAGCACGATCGCGAACTCGTCGCCGCCGAGCCGGGCCGCCAAATTGTCGTCGCGGACCACCTCGCGCAGCCGCTCCGCCACCAGCTTGAGCAGCCGGTCGCCCATCGGATGCCCGAAGGAGTCGTTGACGTTCTTGAACAGATCGAGGTCGATGCACATCACCGCGACGCGCTTGTTGCCGCTTCGGCCGCGATCCAGCGCTTCACTCAGGCGTTCCTGGTAGAAGTCGCGGTTCGGCAGGTTGGTGAGGCCGTCATGGTGCGCCATGTGCGCGATCCGCGCCTCGGCGGCGCGGCGTTCGGTGATGTCGACCACCGCGACCAGATAGCCGTCGCGGCCCTCGAACGCCACCCTGCGCCCGAAGGTCAGCACATGGATCTCGGTGCCGTCGGCCCTGATGTGCCGCCAGTCGCGGCTCGATTGATAGACGTCGCCGATATCGCGCAAGGCGGCGCTATGCACGCTCCACTCGTCGACCGGCCAGATCTCGCGCAGCGTCATGCCGAGAAACGTCTCCCGGCTGTATCCATAGTGCTGAACGGCGGCGTCGTTGACGCTGAGGAATTCCATCGTGCCGGCGTCGAACACCCACATCGGCATCGGGTTGTTCTCGAACAGCAGGCGGAACGACACCTCGCGCTGCTTTAGCGCGGTGACGTCGGAGACGGTCAGCGACAGCATGTCGCCGAACGCCGTGACGCCGAGCCGCAGGCAGCGATCGCCGCTGTCGATCTCGAACTGGCCGCCGGAGCCGCTTCCGACGAATCCGCGCAGGCGGTTCATCACCGCCGGTGCGGCGAGCGGATTGCCGCCGGCGCTGAGCCGGCGCCACAGCAATTCGGTCGCGGGCTGCATCAGGAGCCTTGCGGCACCCTGGTTGAGGTGCACGATCTGGAAGTCGGCCGCCTCGCCCCGCGCGTCGCGGATCGCGGCGAGCGACAGCACGCCCTCGTCGGTGGCCGAGAAGATCGTGTCGAGAAGATTGTACTGCGCATTGCGCTCGTTGACGTAGACGCCGACCAGGATGCCGCCCCAGCGCGACCGCGTCGGCAGCGCCAGCACGTCGAAGGTCCGCACCAGACCGTCGCGCACGCAATGCGCCGACGCGAGATAGGGCCGGCAGTTCTCGCGCGCATTCGCCGCGGCTTCGGTCAATGCCGTGGCGCAGTCCGGCGGCAGCGCGCTGAGCGGAATGTCCCAGCGCTCGTCGTTCAGCCAGGTCTGCACGTAGCGCCCGGTGTGCGAGACGTTCAGCACGCCGTCGACGTTGCGCAGCAGCACGATGTGATCGGCGAGCCGGCCGAGGCTGCCGAGCATCACGTCTTCATAGTGCGGCAGCTTCTCGCCGGGGCGGACGGCCGCCTGCCACTTGCGTTGCAGAACCGAAACGTCGGCGAACATTTCGGAACTGAACTTGGCCGACGTCTTTGCTGATTTGTTGTTGGCCATGACCATGGCACGCCCCGTTCACGCGAACGCCGGAGCGTGATCCGGAAAAGCGCGAAGCCGCCTTCCGAGAAGATCATGCTCAAGCAAAAAGCCAAGGCGCGATGACGACACGACGTGAACTCAGCGCGCTTTAGTCCCCGTGGCATCCAAGTCATGCCGCGGCTTAACGCCATGTAAAAATAGCGATGCCGCGCGTCGCTGCGAGCGATTATGACAGCTCAAATTCGCGCGATGGTTAGTTGACGTTAGAGACTATGACAGTTGCATGAAATGCAGCGCGGCCGGGCGTCAGCGCGCCACGACCTCGACTTCGCCATCGACGCCGTTGACGACGTTGAAGGGACGCTCGAACACCTTGCCCTCGTTCTTGGCGATCGCGCGATACTCGCCCTCGGAGAGCACGACGCGCGGGAACGCGCCGATCGATTCCTTGATCACGTCGCCGCCCGGCGTGATCACCGACCATGCGGTATTGGCGAGTGCTTCGCCGCCCTTCTCGCTGACCAGCTTGAGGGTGATGACGGCCGCGCGATGCGTGACGGTGACGTCGGTCAGCTTGCCCGCCGCAACGCGAATGTCGGAGCGCACCACGGAGTTGGCGTCACCGTAGTTGGAGACGATGTAGTAGGTGCCCTCCGGCAGCAGGGCGACGTCGCCGGCGGACACGTTGGGCACCAGCGGGCCACGGTCCGAGCCGTCGAACTGGCTGCCCTTGTAGATCGCAAACGAGATCTGGTTTGCCGGGATCTTGCTGGAGCCGACCCGGCCCTCGATCCGCAGGCCCCCGGCCGGCAGCACGAAGGACTCGCGGTCGGTCTCCGACTTCAGGCTGACGGCGCGCACCGCGCTGACCAGGCCGAGCGCGACATGGACGACGTAGTTGCCGGGCGGCAGCACGAGGTTGGGCGTGGCCCCGCGCTCCTCGCGGATCAGCTTGTAGGTGCCGTTGTCATCCGGCCTGTCGGCGAACACCCGCCACACCAGCCCGCCATTGATCACCGGCAGGTCCTTGCCGTACCGCGCCGTCAGCGACAGCACCGCCTGCCCGGCCGTCGGCGAGCCGGCCTGTGGCGCAACCGGAGGCACGGTCGCAATCGACGGCTGGACGATGGTCGGCTGGTTCAGAGGACCGGGCAGAACCGGCCCCGAACCGGGCCCTGATGGCGGCGCCAGGTTCAGCGCCGGGCCGGACGGCACTTCCGGCACCGGAGCGGGCGGGATCGGCGGCGGCCGGTCGCTGAAGAACTGCGCCGACGCGGACGTGGGGATCAGGGCCAGCAAAAATGCCGCAAGCATCAATAGCGGAAGGAGCCGCATGCCCCGCCCGCATCCGCAGATGCCGTTGCCCCTTGAAGTCATCCCCATGCTTTTCAACGAAAACGCGGCAAATTCAAGCCTTCTTCCAAGGCTTTGTCACAGTCCCGGGGCGCGGTCCGTGGTTGGAACCGCTCGATCAAGCCGATGTTAGTCCCATCGTCGCGGTCCAGTCACATTCCCTGCCTACCGCGGACCACCCGGGCATGAATCATGCCTGTGGGACTAACCATGAAACTGGACAACGCTGGCGCAGCGATGCCGCGCGGCCTAGTCTCGCGTTGGCAGGAGATTTGTCGTGTTGGATAGCTGGATGGGCCGAGGCCACAAGAGCTCCGACGGCCCCGACAAGGTAGGACTGGGACCGGTTCGCCGGCCGGTGATCGGGCTTGCGCTCGGCGGCGGCGCCGCGCGCGGCTTTGCCCATATCGGCATCATCAAGACCCTGCTCGCCCATGGCATCGTCCCCAACGTCGTGGTCGGCACCTCGATCGGCTCTGTGGTCGGCGGCGCCTATGCGGCCGGCCATATCGACACGCTGGAGCAGTGGGCCCGCAGTCTGCAGCCGCGCAGCGTGCTCGGCTACCTCGACATCCGCCTCAACGGGTCCGGCCTGATCGGCGGCACCAAGCTCGCTGCCGAGATCGAGGCGGCGCTGGGCCAGGTCATGATCGAGGACCTCACGGTCAAATTCGCCAGCGTCGCGACCGAGGTCCGCACCGGCCACGAGATCTGGCTGACCCAGGGCCGCGTGGTCGACGCCATGCGCGCCTCCTACGCCCTGCCCGGCATCTTCGCGCCGGTGCTGATCGGCGACCGCTGGTTGGTCGACGGCGCGCTGGTCAATCCGGTGCCGGTTTCGGCCGCCCGCGCCCTCGGCGCCGAGATCGTCATTGCCGCGAACCTCTCCAGCGACGTGTTCGCGCACTCGACCACGATCTACAATCACGGGCCGTCCGCCGCGCCCGAGGTCACGGTCGCGGTGACCGCCGAGGCAGAGATCGAGCCGGAACCGCCGAAGCGGCGGTTCGGCCGCTTCTTCTCCGCCGAACGGACCGTGAAGCGGGAGTTTTTCGGCAGCGCCAGCCGGCCCGGGATCTCGAGCGTGATGGTCGACGCCTTCAACATCATGCAGGACCGGATCACGCGCGCGCGCCTCGCCGGCGATCCGCCCGACATGCTGATCTCGCCGCGCGTCGGTCAGATCGGCTGGTTCGACTTCCACCGCGCCGACGACCTGATCGCGCACGGCATCCGCGCAGCCGAACGCGCGATCGGCGCGATCGAGGAAGCGATCGATATCCTGGTGCCGCCGTCCAACGGCGCGGGCACCACCGGGAAATAGCGCTCAGGCCGTCTTGATGTAGTCGCGCAGCGCTTCCTGCTCGTGCTCATATTCCAGCACGCGACGCTTGACGACGTCACCGATCGAGATCAACCCGACGACCTTGCCGTCCTCGACGACAGGGAGATGGCGAAACTTGCCGGTCGTCATCATCTCCATCAGGCCGCTGACGGTATCGGACTCGCGGCAACTCACGACCTTCTTGGTCATCACTGCACTCACCGGTTCGTCCAGCACACCCGCGCCGCGCTCGCTGAGCACGCGCACGATGTCGCGCTCCGACAGGATGCCTTCCATCCGGCCCTGCTCTATCACCAGCACCGCGCCGATCTTGCGTTCGCCGAGCAGCTTGACCGCGGCCGAAAGCTTCGCTCCGGGCGCGACGCTCATGACCTGATGGCCCTTTGCATCGAGAATAGAACGTACCGTCATTGTCGGCCTCCCTGAATCCGTTCGTGCCCCGCTTGAGCGGAGCCGAGCCTGTTCGCCAGAGTCTTCAATCAACAGTTCCGCGCCGATTTCGGTTCCGGGGCGCGGTCGGTAGCTGGGCTCGATCTGTCGGCCCGCTTTGTTCTGTGTCGCAAAGATGATGGAGGAATTCGAACCGAGCCGCAAGCGGCGATCAGACGCGGCCGGACTGGTCCACCGACGACGCATCCGCAGCATCGTCTCGCGCGCGCGGAATCGGATCGAACAACGAGAACAGCAACAGCCCGGCGAGGAAGCCGCCGATATGCGCCTGCCAGGCGACGCTCGCGTCCTCGGCACCAAGCGACAGCGAGGTGGCCCCGAACAGGATGTTGACGCCGAACCAGATCGCCAGGAACGCGAGCACCCGTCCGTTGCGCAGTGCCCGCCACAGCGACAGCGCAGGCACCTTGGCGGCGGCATCGGCGTCGCCCCGGCTGAACGACAGGAAGCTGCCCTTCACGAAGGCGAAGCGGATCGCCGCCGCCATCGTCCCCGACACCGAAGCCGACGCGCCGATCATCGGCGCGATCGCGTGCTCATGGGTCAACAGATGCGCGAGCGCGCCGGCGGCCGCCGTCACCGCCATGAAGACGAAGAAGCGTACCGCGCCGAAGCGCCGCGCCAGCGCGCTGCCGAACGGCAGCAGCCACAGCACGTTGAAGCCGATATGGGTGAGGTTGGCGTGCAGCAGCGAATAGGTGACGAAGGTCCAGACCTTGGCGCCGTCTCCGCCCGGGAAGGTGACGTCGAGCAGCGTCGAATCGTAGCGCTTCGGGATGAAGCCGAAGACGTCGATGGTCCAGTTCTCCATCTCCGGCGGCAGCAGCACCCGCAGATGGATCACCGCGATCAGGAGGATGTAGGCGGTGAGCGCCGGCGGCAAGGTCAGGATCGGCTCGCGCGGCGCCTCCGGCGGCGGCTCGAGCGGGGATTCGGGATGGGAGTCCAAGGGGTCGGCGACCTCGAATGCGGCTGTGAAGCAGAGATAGGCGGCTTTCACACCGCTGTGCAAGTGCACAATCCCGAAATCGGACACCTCTCGTGTCCCGGACGCGTCGCAGCACGCAGTGTTGCGACGCAGAGCCGGCAACTGTTATGTTGGTTTGGTCTGCAGGTACGGCTTTCGGTCTCGCATCATGGCATTGAGGACCGTTAGCAGCTTCCTGGCGACGGCGATGAGGGCGAGTTTGGCTGGTTTTCCGGCCTGTCGCAGTCGTGCATAGAAGGCCTTGAACAGATCAGCTCTGCGAACTGCGTTGAGGGCCGCCATATAGAGGGCGTCACGAACGCGCTTTCGGCCGCCCGCAATCTTGCGCTTGCCGCGGAAGGCGCCGCTGTCGACGTTGAAGGGAGCCAGGCCAGCGAGCGCTGCGAGTTGTTTCGGCCCGACCCGCCCGAGTTCCGGCATCTGCGCGATGAGCTGCATGCAGGCTACCGGACCCACGCCGGGCAGCGAACGCATTAACTTGGCATCGTCCGCGATCTCCGCTTCGGCTTTAATCAATGCACTGATGTCCGCCTCGATCTCGGCGATCTCGCTGTCGAGGACCTCGATGAGGCGGCCAATGCGTTCGGCCATGGCGCGATCGTCGGCCTCGCTGCGCCGGTTCTTCTCCTGGGCGCGCATGAGGACCAGCTGATCCCGCCGTTTTGCAAGCCTCGCCAAAGTGTTGCGTGCAGGATCGGCGACCTGCTCGGGGGCAGGCTGCATGGCCCGCGCAAAGGCCGCCAGCATCCGCGCATCGATCGGATCGGTCTTGGCGAGTAGGCCGCTAGCCCGTGCAAAGTCGCGGGCACGGGCCGGGTTGATCCGTGCGAACCGGATCCCGGCCTGACGCAGCGCCTCGCGAAGCGCGAGGTCATAGATACCCGTCGCCTCGAAGACGACCAGCGTATCGCATTGCCAACGCGCCACCTGCTGTGTGATGGCCTGTGGCGCGTTGGCAATGCGCCTCGGCACGCCGTCAGCCTCATCAAAGATATCGAGGTGTTTCTTGGAGATGTCGATTCCGACGTAACGAAGAGCT
Organism: Bradyrhizobium sp. CCBAU 53421; assembly: GCF_015291625.1. Classification (NCBI taxonomy): domain Bacteria; kingdom Pseudomonadati; phylum Pseudomonadota; class Alphaproteobacteria; order Hyphomicrobiales; family Nitrobacteraceae; genus Bradyrhizobium; species Bradyrhizobium sp. CCBAU 53421. The sequence goes on along the minus strand of NZ_CP030047.1, from coordinate 4,109,902 downwards.
ATGATCACGGTGCCTGTCCCTGTGATGCGAGGTCTGTTGGCGCAGCCTCGTGCAACTGTTCAGGTTGATAGATGGAACGGGCGGGAGACCGAGCCGGCTCACGGCGTCAAGCGCCAAGGACCCAACGGCTTCCCGCCCACCCTCATCATGACAGACTTCCAAGACACAGGGACCCACGGAATTGGCAATGCTCCCTGAACTTGCGAGACTTAGGCGCCTTCCGCATCCATTTGGCCCAAGATGAACGCGCAATTTTTCGTTTACATCCTCGCGAGCGGACGAAACGGAACGCTGTATGTGGGCGTGACCAACAACCTTGCTCGCCGAATCGCTGAGCACAAGGCGAGGCTCGTCCCAGGCTTCACGCGACAATACAGCGTCGATCAGCTGGTTTACTTTGAGGCATTCGACTCCATTCTGGAAGCGCGCTCGCGTGAACACTCGCTCAAACGATGGCGTCGCGCATGGAAGATCAAGTTGATTGAAGGACTCAATCCGGATTGGCGAGATCTGTCTGATCAGCTCAATTCTTGAGCGGGTTCTGGCATGGGTCCCGGCTCTGCAGCGCACCGCTTTGCGCTGCACTGCGTCCGGGACACGAGATTCTTGGACAAAAGAGACAAAAGAAAAGGGAGGGCGCTGAGAACACCCTCCCTCATCGGCTGGTCTTCGCGTGCCCCAGAGGGATCGGGAGAACATCCCCACCCCTCCCCGCACGGTGACCAAACTGTTTGACGCCGCCTGTGTACCAACTGCGCCAGCGCTTGGGGCAGCCGGCGAACGGGAACGCGCGAACCCTACCCGCGGGTTCCGCCGCCGCCAAGGACATAGTTAAATTTACGTTAACAACACAAAGCTGCCGATAAGCCGCCCAAACCGCGGCCACGGCATGGACGCTGCACTGCCTTCCCTGCACAACAGAGAAGGGAAGGCGCCTGAGCAAAACCGGGACAGATGTGTCCCGCCGAGGCAGGCGCCGGGCAAGGTTCTTTAGATGAAACACAGCTCCAGCCGCGAGTACTTCGCCTATTGGAATGCGAAGCGCGGCACTGCGCGTGCGCCCGACCGGAGTGAGTTCGAGCCGTCCGCGGTGCGCGAGCTGCTGTCCGACATCTTCGTGCTGTCCTATGACGGCGAGACCCGCTTTCCGTTCCGGGTCGCCGGCACCCGCACCTCCGCCCTGCTCGGCTGCGATCTCAAGAACCGCAGCTTTTCCGCGCTTTTCACCGACGCGAGCCGCGGCGAGATCGAGGACATCATCACCTGCGTCGTCGAAGAGACGCTGCCGGCCATCGCCGGCGTCACCGCCACGACCGAGACCGGCGCCAAGGCGCACCTTGAATTGCTGCTGCTGCCCTTCACCGCGCGCGTCCATATGCCGGCGAGCCTCACCGGCCTGCTCGCCCCGTTCGAGGACGACGTCACAAGGCTGCACGACCTCGTCCTGACCTCGTGGCGCTACCTGCATCCACAGGAGCGGTTTGTGCCGCGGACCCTGCGCAAGCTCGCCATCGCACGCGGCCTGATGGTCTATGAAGGGCTGCGCTAGCCCCTGGCTCCTGTCCTGATCCGGCGCGACCGGCCACGCCGGTCGCTTGCACCGCGGGCCGTGGAACTCTATTAGCTGGTTCGCCGCCTTGGCGGGGGTGGACCCGTTTATTGCAGCTGCGGCGGGGCTCGGCATGTTTCGCAATTCGATCAGGCAGAAGATCGTCGGCATTGCCGCAGGACTGATCGTCCTCGCGGTGATCACCTCGCTGCTGTCCATGGTGATGGCGGGCCAGGTCGGCCATCTGCTGGACGAGCTCACCAACCGTTACATCCCCGCCTACGGCCATCTCGCCCGCGTCAACATCCGCTCGCTCGAGCGGTCTTTGGCGATGCGCCGGATGATGATGGCGAAGATGCAGGCGCCCGGCGAAGACGGCGGCTACGCGGCGGCACGCAAGACCTTCGACGAGATCGAGCCGGCGATCAAGCGCGAGGCCGACGCGGCGCGCGTGCTGATCGATGCGATCATCGCCGATCCCTCGACGCCGTCAGACAATGCCGCGCTCGGGCGCCTCGATGACCGCATCGACAATGCGGTCAACGACCTCCTGATGCGTCTGAACGCAGAGAACAAGACGCTGCTCGAGCAACTCGACGCCCAGGAGTTCGCGGCCGCGAAAGCGACCACGCTCCGCGCCGACGCCCTGCGCGACGACTTCAACAACAGGATCGAAGGCATCCGCGCCGACATGCTGGCGCAGGTCGCCTCCGCCGCGGCGAAGGTGATGAGTGCCCAGCAGCGGGCGATCATCATCTCCGGCGTTGTGACCGCGATTGCCGCGATCCTCGGCTTCGTGTTCGCGATGCTGGTCGGCAGCGGCATCACGCGTCCGGTCATGCGCCTTCTCGAGAGCACCCGCGAGGTCGAGGCGGGCCGCCTCGACGGCGCCATCGCCATCACGACCCAGGACGAGATCGGCCAGCTCTCGGCCGCCTTCAACCGCATGATCGAGACGCTGCGCCACAACCAGCGCATCCGCGAGACGTTCGGCCGCTACATCAATCCGCGGATCGCCGAAGGCCTGCTCGAGCAGCCGGCGATCGCCGCCACCGAAGGACAGCGCCGCGTCATGACGGTGATGTTCTGCGACATGAAGGGCTTTACCCGCCTGAGCGAAGGCGTGACGCCGAGCGGCCTCGTCAAGATCATGAACCTGTATCTGTCGACGATGTCGGCGCCGGTCCATGCGCATCGCGGCATCATCGACAAATATATCGGCGACGCCATCATGGCCTATTGGGGCGCGCCCTTCGTCGAGGAGGCCGAGCAGACCCATCTGGCCGCGCTGGCCGCCATCGACATGGTCGGTCAGGTCAGCCAGCTGCGCAAGGACCTGCCCGAACTGCTCGGCGTGCGGGCGATCCCGGCCGATTGCGACATCAGGATCGGGATCGCCACCGGTGAAGCGCTGGTCGGCAGCATCGGCTCCGAATTCATGATGAGCTATACCGTGCTCGGCGACACCGTGAACCTCGCCTCGCGGCTGGAGGGCGCCAACAAATTCTACGGCAGCCGCAGCCTGATTTCGGAGGCCACCGCGAGCGCCTGCGCCTCAACCATCGAGCTACGCGAGATCGACCGCCTCGTCGTCGTCGGCCAGACCCAGCCGGTCGCCGTGTTCGAGATCATCGGCAAGAAGGACGAGTTGACGCCGGCACAGACCGAGTTGCGGCAGCGCTACGCGGATGGGCTCGCCGCCTATCGCGACCGCCGCTGGGACGACGCCGAGCAAGCGTTCACCGCGGCGCTCGCTGCGGCGCCGGGCGACGGCCCGTCGATCGCCATGAAGGCGCGCGTCGCAGCGTTCAGGCAAAATCCGCCGGCGGCGGATTGGGACGGCGCCTGGCACCTCGAGCAGAAATAGCGCCGCGCGAGTCGTCGCTTACAGTTGCGCCTCGATCGCGGCCTTGTCGATCACTGACCAGACTTCCACGATCTTGCCGTCACGGAATTCGTAGAACACGTTCTCCGCAAACGAAACGCGCCGGCCATCGACATCGAGGCCAAGGAATCTTGCCTTCGGCGAACAGTCGAATATCAGCCGGCTCGCGACACGGGACGCATCCGCAATCAACAGCACGACCTCAAAGCGAAGGTCGGGGATGTCGCGGAAATCCTGCTCCAGCATCGCGCGATAGCCGGACAGCCCGAGCCGCCGGCCGTTGTGGGACACGTCGTCGCCGACGAATTGAGCGAGCTGCGGCCAGTCCCGCCGGTTCAGGCAGACAATGTAGTTCCGGTAGATCTCGGCGAGGTCCGTTTTCATCATCGATCGTCCTTGTCGCTGCGCGCCAGAAAGACGCTGAAGATTTGCACGCGAATCTAACATCGATGTTAATTTCGGCTTCGTCGTTCGATGGCGCGAACAAGACAGCGCATACGCGCAAGCGCGAGGTCCGGAAGCGACAGTGCGATTGCCGCATCGGCAACAATTTTTCAGAACCCGCGGAATGTCTCCCGCGATCGGGAGTTAGTGCTTCAGACCACGACTGTCCACGTCTACTCGGGAGGTGCGCATGATCAAGTCACCTGTGAAGCTCGCAATGCTTGCGGCAGTTCTGACAGCGCCGATCATCCTGTTTCCGCAGCAGACCACCCTCGCCGCCGGCGGAGGCGGTGGCGGCGGCGGAGGAGCAGGCGGCGGAGAATTATACGGGTCGAGCTACAGCACCCCTGCGCCGGCCTATCCGCAGCAGAAGGACAGAAAGACCACGCACAGGGTGAAGAAGCCGGTCAAGCAATCCAGCTTCGATGATCCGGCCTTCCGCGACGACTATCGCGCGGCCTATGCGACGATCTACGAACGCAACGACTACGCCGCCGCGATCGATCAGTTGCACGCGCTCGGCCGCGACGATCATCCTGATGTCGCCAATTTGATCGGCTACTCCTATCGCAAGCTCGGCGACTACAAGCAGTCGCAAGTCTGGTACGAGCGCGCGCTGAAAGCCGATCCAAACCACGTGCTGACCTGGAACTACTACGGCCTCTGGCAGATCGAACAGGGCAACCGCGACCAGGCGCAGTATCATCTGCAGCGGATCGCCGAGATCTGCGGCACCGGCTGCGAGGAGTATCGGACGCTGGCAGCGGCGCTGGAGAAGCCGCCGGGAACGAACCTCGTCTACTGAGCGAGCCGGCGCGGAGCCGGCATCCGCGGAATGCGAGGCCACCGGACCGGCGCCGGATAGCGCTTCACAGTCCGGGCTGCACGCGCCGTTGGCTTCCTGCGGCGCCGTCCGCTATCGTGGGCACGCAAACCATTTGCGAGTCCGTCATGCCCGACCTGATCGATCTTGGCACGTTGCAGCTCAAATTCCTGCAGAGCAAGGAAACCACCGGCGGCAGCGTCGATCTGTTCGAGATGACGCTGCAGCCGAACGCCCGGATGCCGATTCCGCACTATCACGAGAGCTGGGACGAGACGATCTACGGGCTGTCGGGCGTCTCGACCTGGCGGGTCGACGGCAAGGAGATCGACCTCGCCCCCGGCGAGTCGGTGTTCATCAAGCGCGGCGTCGTGCACGGCTTCACCAACCGTTCGGACCGTCCGGCGAGCTGTCTCTGCCTGCTGAGCCCCGGCGCGCTCGGTCCGCAATATTTCAGGGAAATGGCGGCCCTGTTGGCAGGAGGTACCCCCGATCCAGCCAAGATGAAGGAGACGATGCTGCGTTACGGCCTGGTCCCTGTCGCGCCTTGAGGCCGTCGGAGCACGGCAGACTTTATTTCCGTGCAGCTCTGATATCCGCGGGTTCAGGCAGCCCCCTGAGGGGTGATGCTGCAAAAAGCCAATTCGAGATGCCCCGCCCCGCATTGTCATCTCTTTGTCATGAATTGTGCAGACAGGTTCAGCGGACCAGTTTCGGGGACACGCATGGACTATTTCAAACGCTTCAACTTCCTGTTCGCAGCGCCGGTTTTCGAGGCCGACGACCTCGAAGGCATCCGCTTCAACCAGATCATCACCGAGATCGAGCGCTCCGGCTTCGAAGTGGTCCGCGCCCGCAAGCTGGAGGACGCCGAGATTGCGGTGCAGACCGATGCGGCGATCGGCTGCATGGTGGTCGACTGGGGCAAGAAGGGTCTTGAGGGCAAGACCGCGGCGCTGATCAACCTGATGCGCCGCCGCGGCCTCGACTTCCCGATCATCCTCTTGATCCGCCGCAAGCGATTCGAGGACCTGCCGGTCGAGGTGCTGGATTTCATCGACGGCTATGTGTTCCTGTCCGAGGAAACCCCGCCCTTCATCGCCAAGAACCTGATCTCCAGGCTGAAGCAATATGCAGAGAACCTGAAGACGCCGTTCTTCGGAGCGCTGGTCGACTATGCCGAGGAAGGCAACCAGCTCTGGACCTGCCCGGGCCATAATGGCGGCGTGTTCTACAGCCGCAGCCCGATCGGCCGGGTGTTCGTCGAGCATCTCGGCGAGGCGGTGTTCCGCGACGACCTCGACAATTCCGTGCTCGACCTCGGCGACCTCCTGACCCACGAGGGGCCGGCGCTGAAGGCGCAGAAGGAGGCGGCGCGGATCTTCGGCGCCGAGAAGACCTATTTCGTGCTCAACGGCACCTCGACCTCCAACAAGGTGGCGCTCGGCTCGCTTGTCACCGACGGCGACCTCGTGCTGTTCGACCGCAACAACCACAAGGCCGCCCATCACGGCGCGCTCCTGATCGGCGGCGGCATCCCGGTCTATGTACCGACCGTGCGCAATGCCTGGGGCCTGATCGGCCCGATGCGCTGGGACCTGCTCGACGAGGGAAGCTTGCGCGACCAGATCCGCAAGCACCCCCTGGTCAAGGACGAGAACGCCTGGAAGAAGGAGCGTCCGTTCCGTGTCGCCGTGGTCGAGCAATGCACCTACGACGGCACCATCCATTCCGCCGAGATGATCCTGAAGCGGATCGGCCATCTCTGCGACTACATCCTGTTCGACGAGGCCTGGGCCGGCTTCATGAAGTTCCACCCGATCTATGCCGGCCGTTTCGCGATGGGGCTCGCCAATCTCGGCCCCGAGGCGCCCGGCATCATCGCGACCCAATCGACCCACAAGCAGCTCGCGAGCTTCTCGCAGGCCTCGCAGATCCACATCCGCGACCGCCACATCAAGGGCCAGAAGCGCCGGGTCGAGCACCGCCGCTTCAACGAAAGCTTCATGCAGCACGCCTCGACCTCGCCGTTCTATCCGATCTTCGCCTCGCTCGACGTCGGCGCGCAGATGATGAAGGGCCGCTCCGGCGAAGTGTTGTGGGACGACACGATCCGGCTCGGCATCGAGCTGCGCAAGAAGATCCGCGCGGTGAAGCGCGAGTTCGAGGAGAAGGAGACGCGCGCCGAGCGGCGCTGGTTCTTCGAGCCGTTCGTGCCGGACCGCGTGATGATTCCGGACGTCGCCCGCGAGAACGGCGTGCACAATGTCGCCTGGGAGACCATCTCGACCGATCAGCTCGCGACCAATCCGTCCTACTGGCAGCTCAGCCCCGGCCAGACCTGGCACGGCTTCCCCGAGCTGACGGAAGGCTTTGCCATGACCGACCCGAACAAGCTGACATTGCTGACGCCGGGTTTCGATCACGCCACCGGCGCCTATGCCGATCACGGCATCCCCGCACCGGTCGTGGCGCAATATCTGCGCGAGAACCAGATCGTCGCCGAGAAGAACGACCTCAACTCCCTGCTCTTCCTGCTGACGCCCGGCGTCGAGGCCAGCAAGGCCGGCACGCTGGTGTCCGGGCTCGTCGCCTTCAAGAAGCTGCACGACGACAATGCGCTGGTCGAGGACGTCATCCCCGAATTCTTCCGCCGCCGCCCGCAACGCTACACCGGGGTGCGGCTGCGCGACCTCTGCGGCGACATGCACCGCTTCTTCCGCGACGGCGGCGTCAGCACGCTGCAGGCCAAGCAATTCCTGCCCGAGCATCTGCCCGAGATCGCGATGTCGCCGCGCCAGGCGGCGCAATATCTGATCCGCAACGACGTCGACTACCTGCCGATCGACCAGATCTTCGGCCGCATCGCCGCGACGCCGTTCGTGGTGTACCCGCCCGGCATCGCCACCATCGTGCCCGGCGAACGGCTGTCGGAGCGCAGCAAGCCGATGATCGATTATCTCAAGATGTTCGAGGCGAGCTTCAACGCGTTCCCGGGCTTCGAGGTCGAGGTCCAGGGCATCTACAAGGAGATCGACGAATCCGGCTGCGTCCGCTTCTACACCTATGTCGTGTCCGAATAGGCCAGCGGACGCCACACAATGGAGAATGATCACAAGATCACCGTCCGCGCCTCGCGCGACAGCGACGTCGATGCGATGCTGTCGATCTACCGCTACCACATCCGTCATGGCATCGAGGAGAGCGTCGACGATAGCGGCACCCCCGAGCCCGACGACCTGCGCGACCGCCGCAAGAATCTGCGCAACACCCGCTTGCCGCATCTGGTCGCGCTGTGCGACGGCGAGGTTGTCGGCTACGCCTATGTCGTCCAGTTCCGCAAACGTCCGGCCTACCGCTACACGGTGAAGCATTCGATCTACGTGCATCACCGTTTCACCGGCAAGGGCGTCGGCGGCCGGCTGTTGCAGGAGCTGGTCGACACCTGCGCCGCTTCCGGCTTCCGCCAGATGATCGGCTACATCGATAGCGACAACGCCGCCTCGCTGGCGCTGCACGAAAGGTTCGGCTTCGCCCGCGTCGGCCATTTGCCCGGTGTCGCCTATCGCTACGGCCGCTGGTCGGACACCGTGATGGTGCAGCGCTCGCTCGCCGCCGGCTCGACTGCCCCGCCCCCGCCCGCTCCGCTGTCGCGGCGGTGATGGGGTAGCCCACAACTGTCGTCCTGGCTTTCGCCAGGACGACGGTGAGGATGGGTCGCAATTCAAGACGTCAAACAGCGCGGTGTCATCACCATGCGCGGGTGATCCAGTATTCCAGAGGCGGCTGTGCTTGAGCCGAGGAGCCGCGGCGTACTGGATCGCCCGGTCGAGCCGGGCGATGACAGCTATAGTGGGGCGCAGGTTCGCGTTCGAATTGCGCACCGGCGAATGACGAGGAGGCGCCCTATTCCAGCGTAAACCCGACCCGCAGCGTCACCTGGTAGTGCCGGACCTTGCCGTTCTCGATGTGGCCGCGGGTCTGCACCACCTCGAACCATTTCATTTCCCGGATTGTCGTCGACGCGCGGCTGACGGCGTTCTCGATCGCCGCCTCGATGCTCTTGTCCGATGATCCGACCAGTTCGAGGATCTTGTAGACATGGTCCTTGTCGTGCGTCGTGGGCATATCGACCTCCTTGGGTGGATGCGCGATCCGGACAATTGCACTCCGATCCGGACAGTCCGTCGTCCGATGCGGACTGCCGTCAAACCACGAATGCTGCGCGGCAACACGGCGGTTGATTTGAATCAACGTGTCGCGGCGCCTTTGGTGCCAGCATGCATTTCGTGCCGGCCGGGCGCCCGCCCTTGTCCGCGCTATCACCTATGGTAGCATGGCCCGGTTCAGTTTCGGGAGCGATACGATGTCGACAGCGTCCAGCTCACCCGCCACACCGCCTCACAGCCTCGGATCCGGGCTTGCCAACCTTCGCGCGAAATGGGGCTGGATCGTCGCCCTTGGCGTGATCTACCTGATCGCAGGCGTGCTCGCCTTCGGCAGTGTGTTCTTTGCCACCGTCGTCAGCGTGCTGTTCGTCGGCGCCATGATGATCGTCGCCGGCGTTGCCGAGATCATCAACGCCTTCCAGTTCAAGACGTGGGGCAAGTTCCTGTTCTGGCTGCTGCTCGGCGCACTCTATGTCGTCGCCGGCTTCATCACCTTCGAGAACCCGCTGCTCGCGGCTGCAACGCTGACGCTGTTCCTCGGCATTGCCCTCGTGGTTTCCGGCATCGTCCGCATCTTCCTGGCGTTCGGCATGAACTCGGCCGCGCCGTGGGGAATGGTCGCGATCTCCGGGCTGATCACGCTGGTGCTCGGGGCCATGATCCTGGCACGCTGGCCGGTGTCGAGCCTCTATGTGCTCGGCATCTTCCTCAGCGTCGACCTGATCTGCGCCGGCGTCAGCTGGATCAGCATGGGCATGGCGCTCAAGCAGCGAGCCTGAATTCGCAAGGCCCGGCCGGCCTGCACACGGCGCGAGCATTCGCGCCTTCACGTTGTCGTGTCCGCGGCGCCAAATCGCCGCTTCCCTCTCGAACCCACTTCCATCAGGCCCCGTCCAATTCGACGAGCGGGCCATTCCGGTTTCGCCGAACCGAAGGATGGAATTTCCAATGTCGATGCGATCAAGATTTTCGTTAGCAACATTATTCACCGTCGCGAGCACCACCACCCTCGCGGCAACCGCGGTGTTGGCTACGACCGTCGCCACGACGGCGCTGACGACCACCGCAGCCCATGCATTTCAGCCGCGTATCGTTCCGCCCTGCAGCTTCTTCCTGTTCACGGAAGGATGCGGCCAGCCTGTCGCGCAGGCCGATCCGGGCCGTGCGCGCAACCGCGACACTTCGCCGGCCTACATGAGACAGTCCGATCCGCGCTACAATCAGAGCCTGCTCAACGCCGGTGGAGGCGGTGGCGGCGGCGGTGGTGGCGGCGGAGGCGGCCGCTAGTGCGATCGCCGGGCGGGTTAGCGGTCGCGCAACCCGCTCGCTAACCCGCCCTGCTGATCTCACGGCTGGGCGAGGTGCCAGGCGCCGTTGAGGAAACCGTCGCCGGTGATGTCACCGGCCTTCTGGTCCTTGGCGAAGGTGTAGAGCGGCTTGCCCTTGTAGGCCCACTGCTTGGAACCGTCGTCACGCGAGATGATGGTATAGCCGCCTTCGGCCTTGTCGCTGGCTTCCGCCTTCAGCACCGGCCAGTTCGTCGCACAGGGGCCGTTGCAGGCCGACTTGCCGTCGCTGTCCTTGTCGAAGGTGTAGAGCGTCATGCCCTTGCTGTCGGTCAGGACCAAGCCCTTCGCCGTGGTGCCGGTCTTGGTCGGCGGCGCGGCAAAGGCGGCGGATGCGAGCGCGAACGAAGCCGCGGCGGCGAGTGCGAGTGCGAGCGTTGTCTTCATGATGTCTCCCTTTCGAATGCAAATGGCTTGCATGCGTAAGGACGCCGGAGCACGCTTCGTATTCCGTCGGCGGCGCGCGAAGAATTTTCCTGGTGATCTCTGACTGCAGCGGAATAAAACAGGAAGCACGTGCGAATACCTGCACGTGTCCCGGATGTCTTACCGCCTGATCTCCTCGGCCGCGCGCACCAGCGGGCGATCGGAGAGCTGGATCGGGCCGGTGAACGGCGTGCTCATTTCGAGGATCAGGTAGATCGCGGCCGAGATCAGCGCCGCGGCGGCGATATAGGTCGCGACCACGACCGCGTTGCGCGGCGCGCGAAAGCCCAGCGTCGCGAACATCAGCGTCAGCCACCCGACCAGGATGCAAATCAGCGGTGACGGGAATGAGCTGTCGGACTGCTCGACAAAGGTCCAGCGCTGCTGCACCGCCTGGCGATAGACCGACCGCGCCTCGTTCCACAACGCGATCTTCTGCTCGTCGTTGAACTTCAGCTCGCGGAGACTGTTGCCGACCTCGTCGAGCAGATGTTCGGACACCTCGTTGGCGCGCGAGATCGGGACATCCTTGAGCACCTGCTCGACATAGGCGAGCAGCCGCTGGCGCGGCTCGTCGGCGCTGGGGCCGAGCGGCCGCAGGCTGCGGTCGAGCAGGATGAGGTCGGTGGCGAAGACGTGCAAATTGCGGTCGACGGCCACATAGGTGCTGGCCGAATTGTTCATCATCAGGCCGAGCAGCAGCGACGGCATGGTGACGAACAGGGTCGCGACCAGGCGTACCGAGGTATTGGTCTCGTCGCTGCGGTGATGGTCCTGGAGCCGGCCATGGATCGCCATGGTTCCAAGCGCGGCGCCGGCGAGTAGCATGAAGATCAGGATGGCGACGACAATTGCAACCACGGCTTGCGGAGACCTGCGAGAGAATCAGGTGCGCAGGATAGCAAGTGCCGCGCGGCGGCGCATGCCCGGTTGACTGGCCTTCCCCACGCGCTATCCAGTCCGGACCGATTTCTGGCGCCGAGCGCGCCTGAGGCGGAGCGCAAGGGCGCCTGAGGAGAGAAGCACGTGCATATTGTCGACGACAGCGAGGTCAACCGCGTCCTGAGCTTTCCGATCCTGATCGAGGCGATCGAGGCCGCGCATCGGCGTCCGAAGATCGCGGTGCACGACAGCTATCTCGGCGACGACAGAGGCCAGCAGCTGGTGACGCGCAGCGCGGTCGATGCCGGCCGCTTCATGATGACCAAGCTCTACACCAGCTTCCCGGGCAACCTCGCGCACGGCAAGCTGCCGGCCGTGCAGGCGGTCTGCGTGCTGTTCGACGGTAATGATGGGCGGCCGCTGGCGGTGATGGACGCCGCCGAGATCACCCATTGGAAGACCGCGGCTGACTCCGCGCTCGGCGCCAAGCATCTGGCGCGGCCGGACGCCGAGACGCTGCTGGTGGTCGGCGCCGGCGAGATGGCGCACTGGCTGGTGCGCGGCCACCGCGCGGTGCGGCCGTCTCTGCGGCGGGTACGGATCTGGAACCGGACAGTCGAGCGCGCGCAGGAGCTCGCCGCACAGCTTGAAGACGACGGCATCGCCGCCGACGTCGTCACCGACCTCGACGCCGCGACGCGTGAGGCCGACATCATCACCACCTGCACCCGCTCGCGCGAGCCGCTGGTGAAGGGCGCCAATTTGAACCCCGGCACCCATCTCGACCTGGTCGGCGGCTTCACCCCCGAGACCCGCGAGTCCGATGACGAGGCGGCGCGCCGATCGCGCATCTTCGTCGACCGCCGCGAATCCGCCTTCGACGGCGTCGGCGACATCCTGGCGCCGATCGCGAGCGGCGCGATCAAGGAAAGCGACGTGCTCGGCGATCACTATGATCTCGCGACCGGCAAGGTCAAAGGCCGGCAGTCAGCCGACGACATCACCTTCTTCAAGAACGCCGGGGGCGGACATCTCGATCTGATGACCTGCGAGACGGTGCTTGCGCAGCTGGGGAAGGAGTTGGGGTGACAGCGAAAACGTAGCGCGGATTAACGGAGTGCAACCCGCCTTACGTTTCTTTGCGCTACGTCTCCCTCAACCAGACCTCGCCAATCGAATGGTCGGAGCGCTTGCGCAACACGACGTCGGCGCGCGTTCGCGTCGGCAGGATGTTCTCCCGGAGATTGGCGCGATGATGCTCACGCCACAGCCGCTCGGCCACCTCGCGCGCATCGGCGGGCGGAAGGTCTCGGTAATGGTGGAAATACGAGGCCGGGTTCCGGAACGCGGTCGGCTGCAGCCTGAGGAAGCGCTCGACATACCAGGACTGGATGTCGGCCTCATCGGCATCGAGATAGATCGAGAAGTCGAAGAAGTCCGAGACCACCACCGGCGCTGTGCCGCGCGCCAGCAGCACGTTGAGGCCTTCGAAGACCAGGATGTCCGGCTGCCGGATCACCTGCCGTTCCGACGGCACGATATCGCCGATCAAATGCGAGTAGACGGGCAGCTCGAGCTCACCTTGACCGGCCTTTGCGGCCGCGAGGAATCGCAGCATCCGCGGCAGATCGTAGCTCTCGGGAAAGCCCTTGCGCCGCATCAGGCCGCGTTCCTCCAGCACGCCGTTGGCATGCAGGAATCCGTCGGTCGTCACCAGCTCGACACGCGGATGGTCGGCCCAGCCGGCGAGCAGCGCACACAGCACGCGCGCGAACGTGCTCTTGCCGACGCCGACGCTGCCGGCCAGCGCGACGATGTAGGGCGAACGGCGGGCCGGCCGGCCGAGGAATTCCGCCTTGACCTGCGCAAGGTTGCGCGCCGCCGAGAAATGCAGATTCAGCAGGCGCGTCAGCGGCAAATAGATGTCGCTGACTTCGGCGGAATCGATCGGCCCGTTCAGACCGCGCAGGGCCGCAAGATCGGCGTCCGACAGCGTCAGCGACGTGCCGGCGCGCAATGCGGCCCAATCGCCACGGCCGAAGATCATGTAGGCGGCGAGCTCGTCGGGGTGGGTCATCCTCATCCGTTCACGGCGAGCCTGACCCGCCCACCACGCTCTACTCCGCGGCCTGTTGCGCCGGTGCATCCAGCGCCGCCGAGACCTTCGGCGGCGACATTGGGAGGCTGTAGAAGCGTTTGCCGAGCGCGTTGTGGACAGCGTTGGCGACCGCGGCCATGACCGGCACCAGCGGCACCTCGCCGACGCCCTTGACGCCCTGCGGATGCTTCGGGTTCGGCACCTCGACCAGCGCGCAGTCGAGCATCGGCAGGTCGGAGCAGACAGGCATGCGGTAATCGAGGAAGCCCGGATTATCGACCTTGCCGTCCTTGTTGTAGATGTACTCCTCGTTCAGCGCCCAGCCGATGCCCTGCGCGACGCCGCCCTGCAGCTGGCCCTCGACATAGCTCGGATGCACGGCGCGGCCGACATCCTGCACGGCGGTGTAGCGGATCACGCGCACGATGCCGAGATCGACATCGACCTCGACGTCGCAGATATGGGTGCCGAAGCCGCCCTCGGCGCCCTGGGTGTTGAGCTGCACGCTGGCGCCGATCGGGCCGCCCTGCGACGGCGCCTTCTCGGCGAGGTCGGCGAGCGTCAGCGGCTCGAACTGGCCGGCGTTCGGACTGACGGGATGCGCGGCGCCGTTCTCCCACTTCACCGCTTCAGGATCGATCTCCCAGAGCTTCGCCGCGCGCTCGCGCAAGGTCGCGATCACCTTGTCGGCCGCTTGCGTCACCACCATCGAGGAGGCGAACAGCACGCGGCTGCCGCCGGTGAGGTTGGAGAAGCCCACCGTCTGAGTGTCGCCGATGATCACGGAGACGCGCTTGTAGTCGATGCCGAGCAGCTCGGCGCAGATGTTGGCGATGCCGGCGCGCGAGCCGCCGATATCGGGATGCCCCGTGGTGACGACGACGTTGCCATCCTCGGTGATGTTGACCTGCGCGGACGATTCACCGCCGGCATTGAACCAGAAGCCGGAAGCGACGCCCCTGCCCTGATACTTGCCGAGCGGCGCGGCGTAATGCGGGTGGTTCTTAGCGGCCTCCAGCGTCTCGATATAGCCGATGCGCGGGAACACCGGGCCATGCGCGGCCTTGGTGCCTTCCTTGGCCGCGTTCTTCAATCGCAGCGCCAGCGGATCGATCTTGAGGCGTTCTGCGAGCTCGTCGAGCACGCATTCCACCGCATAGGCGCCGATCGGCGCGCCGGGCGCGCGATAGGCCGCCACCTTGGAGCGGTTGGAGCAGACGTCGAAACCTTCCGACAGCACATGCGGGATGTCGTAGGGCGCGAAGCTGCATCCGACCGCACCGCGGATCGGCGAGCCCGGGAAAGCGCCGGCCTGCAGATAGAAGCTGCCGTGGGCGGCGACGATGGTGCCGTCCTTCCTGGCGCCGATCCTGACCGTGCTCTTCGAGCCCGAGGTGGGACCTGTGGCACGCATCACCTCCTCGCGCGTCATCACCATCTTGACCGGGCGGCCGGACTTCTTGGCGAGCAAGGTCGCAAGCGGTTCGAGATAGACGATGGTCTTGCCGCCGAAGCCGCCGCCGATCTCGGCGGGAATCGCGCGGATGTCGCTCTGCGGGATGCCGGTGAGCATCGACGTCATCGCGCGTACCATGAACTGGCCCTGGCTCGACGACCAGATCGTGGTCTTGCCGTCGGCCGCAACCGAGATCAGGCAGGCATGCGGTTCGATATAGCCTTGGTGCACCGGGCGCGTGGTGAAGGAGCGCTCGATCACGACATCGGCGTCCTTGAAGCCTTGCGCGATATCGCCCTTCTTGGACTCGATGCGGCCCATGATGTTCGAGGGCTTGCCGTCGAATTTGTTGAACTCGTGCAGGATCGGCGCGTCGGGCCTCAAGGCGTCGTCGATCTCGATCGCCCAGGGCAGCACCTCGTAGTCGACTTCGATCAGCTTGCAGGCCTCGGTCGCGATCGCTTCCGTGGTCGCGGCGACGGCTGCGACCGGGTGGCCGGGAAACAGCGCCTTGTCGCGCGCCATCACGTTGCGGCACATCCAGCGCATGTCCTGGATGCCGAGCATCACGGCGCCCTTCTCGATCGTGAAATCGACGATGTCGCGCGAGGTGACCACCGCCTTGACGCCGGGCAGCGCCTCGGCCTTCGCGGTCTTGATCGACCTGATGCGGGCATGCGGATGCGGGCTGCGCAGCACCTTGCCCCAGATCATGCCGGGCATGGTGGTGTCGGCGGCGAACGCCGCGCGGCCCGTCACCTTGTCGACGCCATCGGGCCGGATAGTGCGCTGGCCGATCCACTTGTTGTTGACGACGTTCATGGCCGCATCTCCCGCATTTCGGCTGCGGTCTCCATCACCGCGCGGACGATCTTGTCGTAACCGGTGCACCGGCAGAGATTGCCGGCGAGCCAGAAACGCACTTCCTCTTCGGTCGGATTGGAGTTGCGCGCCAACAACGCCTCGGAGGCGACCAGCATGCCCGAGGTGCAGATGCCGCATTGGAGCGCGGCATGTTCGAGGAACTTCTGCTGCAGGGGATGCAGCTTGTCGCCCTTGGCCATGCCCTCGATGGTCCGGATCTCGTGGCCCTCGGCCTCGGCCGCCAGCATCAGGCAGGAGCAGACCAGGCGGCCGTCGAGCGTGATCGAGCAGGCGCCGCAATCGCCCGAAGCGCAGCCTTCCTTGGAGCCGGTCAGTCCCAACTGCCCGCGCAACGCGTCGAGCATGGTCTCATAGGGCTCGCACAGGAATTCGACCGGCTCGCCGTTGACGGAAGTCGTGACGTGCAGTTTCGGCATGGCGCTAGTGTCCTCCGGCGCGCTGGGCGGCGATCGCGACGGTGCGCTTGAGCAGCACGCCGGCGGTTTTGGTGCGATAGGCGATAGTGCCGCGCTTGTCGTCGATCGGACGGCAGGCGGCGCGACACGCCGCAGCGGCCGCTTCCAGTGCCGCTGCGTCGAGCTTCGAGCCGATCAGCGCCTGCGCTGCAGGCGCAACCAGCAGCGCGGTCGGCGCCACCGCGCCGAGGCCGACGCGCGCCGCGGTGCAGACGCCATCCTGCAAGGTCAGGCTGACGCCGATACCGACCACCGCGATGTCCATCTCGGTCCGCGGAATCATCCGCAGGTAAGCATCGCCCGAGGCCTTGGGCCGCGGCGGCAACGTGAAGCTGACGAGGATCTCGCCCGGCTTGAGGTTGGTGCGGCCCGGTCCGGCCGGCACGTCCTCGACTTTCATCTCGCGCCGGCCGTTCGGGCCCTGCACGGTGACGATTGCACCCGCCGCGATCATCGCCGGCACGCTGTCGCCGGCCGGCGAGCCGTTGCAAAGATTGCCGCCGGCGGAGGCCCGGCCTTGCACCTGCTTCGAGCCGATCAGGTTCACGGCTTCCAGCACGCCGGGCCACACCTTGCCGAAGCGCGCGTGGTCGGCGAGCTCCATGCCGGAGACGGCGGCACCGACGCGGAAACCGCCATCGGCGGCCTCGGTGATCTCGGTCATCTCGCCGATCTTCTTGATGTCGACGATCAATCCCGGCCGCACCAGGCCGGAGCGCATTTGCACCAACAAATCAGTGCCCCCTGCCATAATGCGGGCGGCACTTCCGGCGGCAGCGAATGCGCCAATCGCTTCATCAAGCGTGCGCGGTGCTACGTATCGGATATCGGTCATGACGGTTCTTCTGGTCTCCCTCGGCTGCTTGTTCCCTCAAGGGGATATGGCCTTATTGCTGGCCGCAGGACTGCAAGCCTACACGGCGAAGCGGGGTCCGAACAGCCTGCGAGGTGCGGCAGGAAGCGCAGGCTCCTATGCAGGATGCGCGCTTGCGCAGTGCCGCGGCCCGCCGCCGCCGAAGGTCATCGAACGTTCCACGTCACCTGTCCGCGCGAACCTGCGCCGAGATTCAGAGATCAGCGGCACGGCCCTTGCTTGCTTTGAGTCACGGATTGGTGAAGCATGCGGCTCGCTGCAGCCTGCGGGCCGGCGCAACGACAAATGGGGGACGGCGAATGGTCGATGTTTCGCGCAGAATGCTCCTCAAGCTCGCGGCCAGCGTACCGCCGGCGATCGCGGCCCCGGCGATCCTGTCATCCCGCGCCAGCGCCGCCGGCAAGGGCAAGACCATATCGGCGGTGATGCACTCGGATCTGCGCATCATCGATCCCGGCTTCACCACCGCCTACATCACCCGCGACCATGGCTACATGGTCTACGACACGCTGCTCGGCATCGATTCAAGCTTCAAGGTCCGGCCGCAGATGGCGGACTGGACCATCTCCGACGACAAGCTCACCTACACCTTCACGCTGCGCGACGGTCTGAAATGGCATGACGGCGCGCCGGTCACGGCGGAGGACTGCATCGCCTCGCTGAAGCGCTGGACCGTCGTCGACGGCATGGCGCAGAAGCTCGCCGAATTCACCGCCTCCCTCGAGGCCGGCGGACCGAAGACGATCGTGCTCAAGCTCAAGGAGCCGTACGGCCTGGTGCTGGAGTCGCTGGCAAAACCGTCCTCCTATGTCGCCTTCATGATGCCGAAGCGGCTTGCGGAGACGCCGCCGGGCAAGCAGATCGCCGAGCAGATCGGCTGCGGGCCGTTCAAATTCGTCACCGCGGAATTCCAGCCGGGCGTGAAGGCGGTCTATGAGCGCAACGCCGACTACGTGCCGCGCAAGGAAAAGCCGGATTGGCTGGCGGGCGGCAAGGTCGCGAAGGTCGATCGCGTCGAATGGATCACGATGCCGGACGCGCAGACCGCGATCAACGCGCTGCAGTCCGGCGACATCGATTTCCTGGAACAGCCGTCAATCGACCTGGTGCCGGTGCTCGAAGCCAATTCCGATCTGACCGTGGCCGTGCTCAACAAGTTCGGCTTCCAGATCGAAGGCCGGATGAACTTCCTGCACCCGCCGTTCGACAATCCGAAGATCCGCCGCGCGGCATTCCTGGCGATGAACCAGAAGGACGTGCTCGACGCCACCGTCGGCAACGCAAAATACTATGAGATCTGCGGCTCGTATTTCGCCTGCGACACGCCGCTCGCCAGCGACGCCGGCGCGGAGACGCTGATCAAGG
This sequence comes from Bradyrhizobium sp. CCBAU 53421, assembly GCF_015291625.1. NCBI lineage: Bacteria > Pseudomonadati > Pseudomonadota > Alphaproteobacteria > Hyphomicrobiales > Nitrobacteraceae > Bradyrhizobium > Bradyrhizobium sp. CCBAU 53421. Next base: position 4,091,245 of record NZ_CP030047.1, on the reverse strand, counting down.
GCAACGGCATGGCCGAGGCCAAGATGGCGCTGGCCGCCTCGGGCTATGACGGCACGCCGGTCGTGATCATGATCCCCGGCGACGTGCAGACACTGAAGGGGCCGCCGACCGTCGCAGCGCAGCTGTTGCGCGCGGCCGGCTTCAATGTCGATGCGCAGGTGACGGACTGGCAGACCGTGGTGAGCCGCCGCGCCAGCCAGAAGCCGCCCAAGGAAGGCGGCTGGAACCTGTTCTTCACCTTCACCGGCGCGACCGAGGTGATGAACCCGATCGTCAACAACCAGATCGCGGCCAACGGCAAGCGCGCCTGGTTCGGCTGGCCCGAGGACGCCAAGCTCGAACAGATGCGCGACGCCTACGCGCGCGCCACTTCCCCCGAGGACCAGAAGAAGCTCGCGGTGGAGATCCAGAAGCAAGCCTACGAGCAGGTGATCTATGTCCCGCTCGGCCAGTTCCGCTTGCCGTGCGCCTGGCGCAAATCGCTCACCGGCGTGCTGGAAGGCCCGGCCCCGCCGGTGTTCTGGAACGTCGACAAGACGGAATAGCTGCGCACGGCCAAAATATCGAAAACAACCCCATGCACAGTAGCCGTCGGCTGCCGGCGCTCGACGCGGCCACTTGACACGTCGGGCAACTCAGCGGCACAATTCCATTATTCCGAAATCGTGCAAGCACCCCCTCGCGTGGCGCTCCTCACGATGAGGGTCTACAGTCTGGCCGCGAAACAAGACGTATCTCTCGTCCACCGCTGTCATCGCCCGGCTCGACCGGGCGATCCAGTACGCCGCGCGGCCCATCGGCTCAAGCACAGCCGTCTCTGGAATACTGGATCACCCGCTTTCGCGAGGGCTTTGCGAAAGTCGAACAGCTCGACGGGGCCGGACGGCTGTTGTTTGGGCCGGTTAGCGGCTGGACGGGCCAGCCATGATGGCTGGGTGCCTCGTTTGGTTAGGCGATGTGGGGTGGCGTCCTGGCCCATCGCTGGAGATTGATCGCGGTCGCGGCGAGCTGGAAAGCTGCGGCATTGCGTATCAGGCCCCGATAGCGGGCACGCGCAAGGCCGTAGACGCGCTTGAGCAATGCGAACAACGGTTCGATCGGCGCGCGTCGATGCGAGATGACCGCGTTACGACGCACCGCCCAAGGCCCCAAGCGAAGCCAGCGGTTGTGTCTGCGCATAATGCCGTCGCGAATATCCATCTGCTTCAGCCGCCCACGTCGCGCGATGGTATCGTAGGCTTTGTCAGCGTAGACTGTTGCCTCGTCGCCGCAGATCAGCTCGTCGGCGGGCACGGTGTCGTTGACATTGGCTGGCGTAAAGGCAAGGCGCCGGATGATGCGACTGCCTTGGTCCATCGCCACGTGCATCTTGTAGCCGAAGGCATATTTGCCGTCCTTCCTGGTCCAGGCGGCGTCAGGATCGTGAGGGCTTTTGACCAGCTTGCTGGCGGGGCGCCCGTCCGCATCCGGGGGCAAATCGGGATCCGGTGGTTCGGGCGGATTAACCGCCGAGCGGATCAGCGAAGCGTCAATCAATGTGCCGCGCTTCAAGACGAAGCCGGACTTCTCGATCTGCGCCGTAATCAGGGCAAAAGCGCGCTCCGCCAGCCCGCTCCTGGCCAGCTGTTCGCGGAAACGCCACAGCGTGGAATGATCCGGTACCGGCTCACTCAGCGACAGGCCCAGAAAGCGCCGGAACGACAGGCGGTCCACCAGCGCCTCCTCAAGGCCCGGATCGGACAACCCATACCATTGCTGCAGCAACAGCGCCTTAAACAGCGCCAGCGACGGGTAAGCGGGCGCTCCCATCGACCCGCTACGCAAGCCGCTCAGCAGCGCTTCAATCGCGCTCCAGTCGACCAGTTCCGATACTCGCTGCAAAGGCGCGTTGGCTCGAGCCGCGTCATTCACCAGCCCGTCGGTAAAGCTCAATTGACCAATCTGCCGCTCCGCCATCCGTTCCTCCGGCGAATCCTTCACCAAAGAGAATCATCCCGGCAGACTTCTGCAAAGCCCTCGCTTTCGCGGGTGATGACGTCGCGTGGTGTGGCAACTTGAAACGAGAACTATCCTCATCGTCGTCCCGGCGAAGGCCGGGACCCATAGCCACCGAAGGTGATTGTTGTCCGCATCTCGAACCACGAGGCCAAGCATCTGCGCGGCTGGCAAAGACGCAGATGCAACTGCCCTATGCTTGCGGCGGGTTGGGGCTATCTCCTCGACGTGACTCGTGGAAAGAGCCTCCGCCCCAGCCCTCCCCCGCAAGCGGGAGAGGGAGCGCACTTCCTTCGCGGCGGTGGCCCGGCTATCTCACCGCACCATCACTGCATCACTGGCCGTTGGTGCGGCGCACGGCCTTCGGTGCCTCGTCCTTCAACTTCTCCAATGCGCCGGGCATCATCTGCCCGAACATCGAGCTCAGCATCGCAGTCGGGATCAGCCCCGCGCTGCCGCCCTCCTGCCCCTGCCCGCCCGACATCAGGAATTGCGGCACCAGCGGCTGGTTGATGCGCGTCAGCGCATCGGCGAACTTGGCGAAGTTCTGCTCGGCAAGCCGGTATTCCGGCCCGCCATAGGCATCGACCGACAGCTTGGTCGCCTGCGCGTTGGCGGCGCCGACCGCCAGCACCCGGTCGGCCTCGCCCTTGCCTTCGAGCCGCGACTGCTCGCCGACCGCGGCCGCGGTCACCTTCCTCGTCTCGGCATCCTTCTGCGCGCGGGCGAGCGCAGCCGCGCCCTCGTTCTCGTTGACCTTGACCTGGATCAGCGACTGCGTCAGTGCGGTCTGCGCCGCCGCCGTCGCCTTGGCCTCGTTCAGCGCGCGCTCCTGCACCGCGGCCTTCTCCTGCTCCTGATAGGTCTCGATCTGCTCGCGCGCGATCTGGCGCGAGCGGAGCTGGATCAGGATGTTCTCGATGGTGTGGTCACCGGGGGCCGCGCGCGGCGTGCCGATCAACACCTCCTGGAGGTCGAGCGAATAGCTCTCGAACCTCGCCTTCATGTCGTGCGCCGCCTCCGCCTGGATCGCGGCGCGGTTCTGCAGCAGTTCGATCAGCGTCATCTTCTGCGCGATGTTCTTGAAGAACGCGCTGACCATCGGGTCGAGCGTCTGCTCGACCAGCTTCTTCACGTCGCCGAAGCGCTGGATGATCATCGGCGCCTTCTTGTAGTCGATATGCATCACCACCGAGAGCGGCAGCGTCGGCTCGAACGCGTCCTTGGTGATCAGCGAGATCTCCGACAGGTTCTCGTCGAGCTTCATCGCACCGACCTCGCCGCGCATCCATTTCAGGATGAAGTTGACGGTCGGGATCACCTCGATCTTGCCGGCATAGGTGTTGAAGGCGTACTTGCCCGGCAGCAGCGGGTCCTTCCAGACGCCGCGGCTGCCGTTGAGCACCAGCTCGCCATGGCGATACTGCTCGCCCGAGACGTCGTTGGTGCGCGGGCCGGTGTAGAAGATGACGACGCCGACATTGCCGACCGGGATCACCGTCTTCGGCACGGCCTCGACGGTCGCGAACAGGCGGTTGATGTACCAGGTGCCCTCGACGATGACCTGGAGCTGGCGGCCGCGATAGCCGCCGGCGCTCAGGAATTTCTCGGGCTCCTGGAAATTGTTGTGAAAGGTCGACGTATCGCGCAGCTCGATGCCGACTTCGGGCGCGATGATCTCGCCCGGAGGCAGCGACGGGCCGTCATGCACGGTGACGACGCCGACCAGGTCGTGATCGGCCGCCAGCACGACGGGCGCAAAGCCCCAGCGCTCGGTGATCGTCAGCTGCATGCTCTCCAGCACGCCGCGTTCCCGCTCGCTGAGCGCATGACCGTAGACGCGCTCGTCGGTGATGACGGCAAACTGCGTGGTGTTGATCGCATAGGTGCCTTCGCGCAGGATCTTGCGCTGCGGGCCCTTCTGGCCACCGCCGAGCAGGAAGCGGCGCGCATCCTGGAAGTCCGACTTGTCTTCGGTGTCGTTGGCGCCGAGCACCTGCGACGGCTCCAGCGGCGCGCCGTCACGCGCGAACACATAGGCGATCTTGCCCTGGCCGACGGTCACGAGGTCCGAGCGGTGGATCCGGTACATGAAGGGAAACATCACGTGCAGGCCGCCGCGCAGCACTTCCGGCTCGTAGCCGGCCTCGCCGTTCAGCGCGATGAAGCCGTCATCGATCGAGCCCTTGATCGCCCACAGCTTCTCGACGATACCGACCTGATTGTTGGGAATGTAGCGAAATACGTTCGATATGCGCAGCAGGATCACACATGCGACCGCTGCAGCGATCCAAATGGCAGGCTGGGTTAAACCTGAACCATTAAGAAAACCGAGGAAGTCCATAGTCTTGTCTCCACAATTCGCAACTGGGCGGTTTGGGAACCCAAACCTCACCCAAGAATTGCGGTGCGGACATGTGGTGCGCGGCCTGGGGCGCAAGGCGTGAACATTATTCGCACTGCCGATCTTTTTTTGATGAGAGGATGAACCGCCGAACGAGTCGCGCGACACCGATCGACGCGAATAGTTTGCTGCGATTGCGCATCATTCGCAGCGGCGCGTCACGACGCGACGGCGCGCATGCGGCGCGAAGTGCCGGGCGCGGAGCTCACGCCTTTACTGCGAGCTGGCTCACTGATCAGCCGGGAATATCTCGACGCCGCTTCGGGCAAAACGCCCGACCACATCGCGATACTGCATGCGCACGCTGATGCTATGGAGTCGGTTTGCAGCAGTCGGGAATGCCGGATGGATGCACGCAATGCTTAAGAGCCGATGCAGACCGGCAATCGGAATTGCGATCGTCAGCCTCGGTCTGTTTGCTGCCGCCGACCTGCTCGCCGACGAGCGCAAATACGATCCCGGCGCCGGCGATACCGAGATCAGGATCGGACAGACGATGCCCTATAGCGGCCCGGCATCGGCGTTCTCCGTCATCGGCAAGGTGCAGGCCGCCTATTTCCGGATGATCAACGACGGCGGCGGCATCAACGGCCGCCGGATCAACCTGATCTCCTATGACGATGCGGCAACGCCGGCCAAGACGGTCGAGCAGGTTCGCAAGCTCGTCGAGCGCGACGAGGTGCTGTTCACATTCCAGGGCGTCGGCAACGCTTCAAACATCGCCGTACAGAAATATCTCAACGACCGCCATATCCCCCAGCTGTTCGCGGGCGGGCGTGCCACGCGCTTCGAGGATCCGATCAGCTTTCCCTGGACCATGGGATTCGCGCCGAACCTGCGGACCGAGATCCGCGTCTATGTGCGATTCATCCTCGACAATCATCCGAACGCCAGGATCGGCCTGCTCTACCAGAATGACGAAAGCGGCAAGGAATATCTCGCGGGGCTGAAGGACGCGCTCGGCGCGCAAGCACCGGCCATGCTGGTATCCGAAGCTGCCTATGACGCGACCGACCCGACCATCGATACGCAGGTGGTCCGGCTCAAGGCCGCCGCGGTCGATGTGCTGATCGACATGGCTGCACCGAAATTCGCCGCCCAGGCGATCCGCAGGGCGGCCGAGCTTGGCTGGCGGCCGCTCCATCTGCTCGGCGTCGGCTCGTCCTCGATCGACGCGGTGCTGGTGCCGGCGGGAATCGAAAATGCCAAGGGGCTGATCTCGGCGAGCTCGTTCAAGGAGGCCGCGGACCCGACCTGGGCTGACGATGCGGGCATGAAGAAATGGCGCGCGTTCATGGACTCGTACTATCCGGATGGCGACAGGAAGAGCCTGTTCACTGTCTATGGCTATAGCGCGGCCGAGCTCCTGGTGCACGTGCTGCAACAATGCGGCGACGATGTCTCCCGTGACAACGTCATGCGCCAGGCCGCGAGCCTTGCGAACGTCAAGCTCGACCTGCTGCTGCCCGGCCTCGCCATCAGCACCAGCCGCACCGACTATCGTGTGATCAAGCAGTTTCGCATGATGCGCTTCAGCGGCGAACGGTGGGAACCGTTCGGGCCGATCGTTGCCGACTAGGGCGCGGACTCATCAAGATTCGGCTATCGCCACGCCAGGTTGCGCGCAGCCGCGCGTTGCGGTCGGGCAACACTTTCTGGAAAAGCGTAGCGTTAACGGTATCCGCCCATTGCGCGTTTCCATTTTGATCCGAATGATCGATGCCGTCGCGTGCTGGGCGGTGCAACGGGGCTCGGATCGAGCCTTTGGAGGCTACGGGGTGATGAACCCGCGGCGAATTGCGACTCCGGAAATGTGCGGGACCGTCGTTCTCGCAGGTTGGCTGCTTGCCTGGCTTGCTGGCTCTGCCGGCATCGGGAACAGCAGCGCAGTGTCCATCGAGGACCTCGCACCATCTCTCACCGCCAACGCCGAACCGGCTGATGCGCGACAGGCCACTGCGGTCGACAACGTCACCAAAGTGAATGCTGAAGCAGCGATGGCTGCAGAGCCCGTAACGGGCCCGGCGTCCGACACGATGGCCACCCCGCAGGCAGGCGTCATGGTTAACGCTGTCGCTACCGCCGATGCGGCGATGGCGGTTGAATCGGCGCCGGCGGCGGCCCCTGATGCGACGGCGGCCTCGAGCGGACCGAAGTCAATCGTCGTGGCCGCGTTGCCGGATGCGTCGCAGACGCTGCCGGCCGAAACATCGCCGGTGCAGGCGGCGACGGCAAGCCCGCCTCCAGTGTCTGGTGACACCGAGGAGGCCGCGAAACCCCTCGATATTTTCGAGGAGTGCCTCGTCGTCGATGTCTGCATCGATCGCTACCTGTGGGCGCTCTACGAACGGACGCCCAAACAAGACACCATCAGCGTACAAGAGCAGCGGAAAGTGACCGTCAAGAAGAAGCGCAAGACGGTGACCGTCACCAGGACGTTCACCCGGCGCGTCGACAACGATTTCACGTGGAAGGATCCGAAGGCGGCGGAAAGAATGGGCATGCCGATGATCGACTACGTGATCGGAGGGGTGGATCGGAGCTTCAAACTCAAGCTGTTTCACGCGCTTTACGCGGCGGAGCAGGCCGGGTTGTCGCCCGGCATCACCAGCGCGTTCCGCGATGACTACCGTCAATCGATCGCGAGCGGCCTGAAAGCGGCGTCCGACAAGTCATACCATGGCGGGAGCTTCCGTGGCGGCTATGGCCACGGGCTTGCCGCCGATATCGTGAGCGTCAAAGGCGCGACGCGGGCGGAGCGCTGGGTCTCCACCGAGGCGCTTTGGAAATGGATCGATGCGCGTGGACCGGATTTTGGAATCGGGCGACCGTATCTCGATCGCGATCCACCGCATGTCGCGCCGATCGACGGCAAGGAATACGCCGCTCACCGCGGCGGGACGAAAGCTCAGCACGTGGAAGAGGATACCAAGAAGCGCAACCGGGGCGCTGTGCGGGTCGTGGCGAAACGGTCAAAGACCGCAAAAGCGTCGAAGGGGAGAACGATCTGATCGGGTTCAGCTGCGCCTTCCAACACGATGCGGGCAAGAATGCCTAGCAATCCCATCATCGTGCAAAAATACGGCGGCGCCTGTCTCGAAACACCGGCAAAAATCCGCGCGGCCGCGAGCAGTGTCGCCGATCTGCATGGCCGCGGCCATCGTGTCGTGGCGATCGTTTCAGCGATGGGCAAGACCACCGATGAACTCGTCAGCATGGCCTATCGGGTCAGCCCGCATCCCAATCGCCGCGAACTCGATATGCTGTTGACCACCGGCGAGCGCATCAGCATGTCCTTGATGAGCATGGCGCTGTCCGATCTCGGCGTGCCGGCGATCAGCTTTACTGGGAGTCAGGCCGGTGTCATGACCGACGGGTCCCATTCCTCCGCACGCATTCTGGATGTGCGGCCGATTCGCGTGCGCGAAGAGCTCGATCGTGGACGCATCGTGGTTTTGGCGGGCTTTCAGGGCGTGAACCCGCTGACCAAGGAAATCACGACGCTTGGCCGGGGCGGCAGCGATACCACCGCGGTCGCCATGGCCGCGGCGCTCAAGGCGGAGTGCTGCGAGATCATCAAGGAAGTCGACGGAGTTTGCTCGGCTGACCCGCGCATTGTGGCGAACGCAAAACCCCTGCGTCAGCTGGATTTCGCATCGCTGGCCGAAATGTGCTTCTGGGGCGCCAAAGTCCTGCACTTTCGCAGCGTGGAGCTGGCCCACAGCCAAAACGTGCCTTTGGTCCTGAGACAATGGGGCGGCGCGCGACACAGCACGCAAGTGATGAAGGAGGTCGCGGACATGGAGAACGGAAAAGTCCTGGCCGTCAACTCGATGGCTCGTATCGAGCATGTGGAAATCGATTCGGCGGACCTCAATCAAGGCTTTGAGAAGTTCGCGCAGCATCTGAAGCAAAATGGCTTGCCGTGGCCGCAACTGCTCGCCTCGGCTTTCACCGCCGAAAAAACCCGCATCATGATGACCTGCGATTCGGAGACACTCGACGCGTTGCTGCGCACACTGGAACAGAGCAAAGGCCTGCGCAAACAGCGCGAGACGCTGAGTTCGGTGAGCCTCACTTGCTTCGGCGGCATTTCCTCGGACCTGCCATACAAGGCGGTCCAGATTCTGCAACGTCACGGAATCATAGCCGACAAGTATGTCCTGTCATCGCATTCGGTCAGCTTCTTCGTTCCGGTGGAGAGCCGCGAGGCCGCGGTCATGGCTTTGCATTCGCTGATCTAGTTGAAATTTGGCAAGGGAGCGGACGCGGATCCTGTAAGTACGCGCCTTACTTCGGATGCCACCAGCGTCCGCCGATCACGACGCCTTCGGATATGAACTTGCGATCGCCCGTCAGGTGCTCGCCGACCACGTCGACATAGTCGAACTGCCCTTCCCTGATCGAGAGCATCGTGGCGTCGCCGGCGCTGCCGGGCTTGAGGCTGCCGAGTTCCGGCCGACGCAGCGCCATCGCGGCATTGACTGTGGACGCAGCGATCACGTCCGGCAGCGACATCCCCATGCAGAGGAATTTCGACATCGTCGTCACCTGATCGAAGGCCGGCCCGTCGATGCAGAGCTGATGGATGTCGGACGAGATGGTGTCCGGATAGAAGCCGTTGGCGAGCATCGCGCGTGCGGTCTTGAAGGCGAACGAGCCCTTGCCATGGCCGATGTCGAACAGCACGCCGCGCTCACGCGCCTCCAGCACCACCTTCTTCACCGTGCCCTGCGCGGTCGCCGGCGTGTTGGGGAACGGGCGGAACGCATGGGTCAGCACGTCGCCCAGGCGCAGGCGCGCCAGCACCTCCTCGTAGCTCGGCGGCGGATGGTCGATATGCGCCATCAGGGGCATGCCGACCTGTTCCGCGACATCGAGCGCGATCTCGAGCGGCACCAGTCCCGAGGTGCCCGAGGCGAACAGTCCGACCCGCACCTTGATGCCGACGATCAGGTCGCGATTCTCGTCCGCCACGCGCGCCGCATCGACCGGGTTCATCAGCCGCAGCTCCTCGCTCTCGCCGACCATCACGCGGTCGGAGAAGCCGAAGATGCCGGCATGCGAGACATGCAGATAGGCGAGGATGCGAACCTGGCTCGGCTCGATCACGTGCTTGCGGAAACCGGCGAAATTGCCGGGGCCGGCGCTGCCGGTGTCGACCGAGGTGGTGACGCCGGAGTTGCGGCAGAATTCCTCCGCGTCGATGCCGAGCGAGGTGCCGCCCCAATAGACATGGGTGTGCAGGTCGATGATGCCCGGCGAGACGATCAGCCCGGAGACGTCGCGGACGTCGGTCGCCGGATCGGCTTTCAGCTCCCGGCCGACCGCGGCGACTTTGCCGCCGGCAAAGGCGACATCCGTCACCGCATCGAGCTTTTGCGACGGGTCGATCACCCGTCCGCCGCGCAGAATCAAATCGAAAGGCATTGTCGTCTCCGGATTTCAGTGCGGCACGATGGTCGACTTCGCCGCCGCCTGCAAGCGGCTCAACCGACGCGAGCCTGCTGGGTCACGGGCGCGGTCACCGTCGTCGTCTGATCCGCACTCTTGTCCGCGGCGATGGCCGACGCGACGATGGCTGCAATGGCCGGATGATGCGCCGCCTCCGAGACCGCGATGGTCTCTTGCGCCCACCGGTACGAGGATTCGAAGATTTCCTGATGGCGGTCGAAATCGGTCACGTCGATGCCAACAGGCGTTGGCGGGCGCATCACGAAGTCGAGCGGCGTGGTCGGCAGCGTATCGTAGCGCTGATGCGCGACGAGGCTTCGCCACAGCACGTTGACGGCGCTCGGCGCGGCGGGAAGCGCTTTCCTGCCGAACGGCAGCAGCATGGTTGCCAGCAGTTCAAGGCGACCGGGCAACGCGGCATAGTCGACGTCGAACATCTCGGTCGCCGGCTCGCCGAAATGCACCACCAGATTGGGACCGCTCTTCAGCTGCTGCATTTGCGCCAGCGGAACGTTGTCGACGAGGCATCCGTCGACCAGCATCGAGCCGTCTCTGGTATAGAACGGCGGCAGCAGGCCGGGGATGGCGCTCGATGCGCGCACTGCCTGCCAGAGCAGGCCGGTGCGGATCAATTCGAGACTGTGCGTCGACAAATTGGTCGCGACCGCCGCGAACGGCCGCCAGCAATCCTCGATCCGGCAGGTGTCGCCGTACTGATCGGCGAGCGCCCGGTCGAACGCCTTGTGGTCGAGCAACGCGTAGCGCGGCCAGGTCGGGCGCCGGAAGCTGCGGCTGGAGACGAAGATCTCATGGGTGCCGCGCTCGAGATGCTCGGCGTCGTAATTCTTGGCAAAGCCCGCCGCCATCGCCGAACCGACGCTGGTGCCGACGAAGATGTCGAACATCGCGCCGCGCTCGCGGAACGCCTTGTAGACCCCGACATGCGCGGTGCCGAGGCTGCCGCCGCCCCCCGCGACGAACCCGACGGCGCGGCCGCACAGGAAGCGCACCAGGCTCTCGATATCGAGCTGGTCCTCGAGCGCTACCTGGTGGTGCATGAAGCACGGCAGCCGCGCCAGCCAGGCCGCAGTGCCGCTGACCTCGTGCTGCCTGATGTCGTGAACACGAACCAGGCGCCGCGCCGACGCGGGATGCACGGTGCAGGCGAAGCTTTCGATCTCGGTGAGATCAGGCGCCGGCGCGTGGCCGCGGCAGGCGAACACGACGAGGTCGGCCTGGCGAATGGTCTTGCGCGCCCATTCCGATGCCTCGCGACCGCCGAAATAGACCACCAACGGCGCGTCGTATTCGATCCGGTTGAGCCAGTCGGCGACCTCGGATGAATCCAGTGCACGGCCGGGAAACATGGCCTGCACGCGCGCGAGATCGACGATCTCGGCGCCCGCGGCGGCAAGGCTTTGGCGCAACCGCTGTTCGAAGGCAGGCGGCACCGGCTCCCGTCCGCCCGCAATCAGCGCGACGGTGCGTGCCTTCGGTGACGCCCGGACGGGCAGCAGGCGCGCGGTCTGGATGGCAAACCGCTGTGCGAGCGCCGCGAGCAGCGCCTCGACGATGCCGGGCGCTTCCTGCACAAGCTTCGCATAGGCCGCCCGCGTCAGCACCAGCACGCTGGTATCGCGGATCGCGATCACATTCGCCGTGCGCGGGATGTTGGCGAAGAAGCCGATCTCGCCGACCAGCTCGCCGGCGCGAAGCTCCGCGATCGGCTCGGGATGATCGGTCCGGTGCACCGCGAGCGCGCCGTGCAGCACCAGGAACAACGAGTCCGAGGCACCGCCCTGCTCGACCAGCAGCTCGCCACGCACTAGGTCGCGCCGGGTCATCGCGCCAAAGGCGATCAGCCGCTGCTCGGCGCTGAGCGTCCTGAACAGCGCGAAGTCCTCGGACAGGTTTCCCCACGCAAACGTTGCGCTCGGCGGCACACGGTTCGATTGCATGCGCGGATGTTAGCGCCGGGCCGCGGTCCCGGCGAGCGATATCAGGCCGCCCCCCGGCGGCACCCTGGCCCACACTCTTTGGGAGCACTGCAACAGGAATAGCGATGCCTGCATCAGCCTATCAGCTCCGGCCACGGCACGATGGTCGACTTCACCGTCTTCATCGCCATCGCGTCCGCCACCGCCTGCGCGACGCCGTCCTCGGTGAACGGATAGATCGTCTGCATGTCGAGCCAGGGATATTCGTTGCGCGTGCGGTAGAGCATGTCGACGCCAAGCGGCAAATCATTGCCGGTAAAGCCCCAGGAGCCGAGCACGTTGAGGTCCTTGGTGCAGATGCGGTGCCACGACGTGTCGATCGAGCCGGCATCGGTGAACTGCCCCATCTCGACATAGGTGCCGCCGTCGCGCAGCATCTCGATGCCCTCGGGGCCGGCGGTCGGATGGCCCGAGCAGTCCATCACGAGGTCGGCGCCGAAACCGCCGACGATATCGCGCACCGCCTTGATGCGCTCTTCCGGCGTCTTCAGCTGCTCGATATCGACGGTCGCCTCGGCGCCGAACTTGCGCGCCAGCGCCAGCCGCGGCGCCTCCGGCGCGCCGACGCAGATCACGCGCCCTGCCCCCATCTCCTGCGCGGCCGCGACCGCAAGGATGCCGATCGGCCCGGAGCCCTGGATCACCACGGTGTCGCCCCAGCTGAAGCCGCCGGCGCGGGTGGCGCGGTTGAAGGCGCGGATGCAGGAGGTCAACGGTTCCGAGAGCGCGCCGAGCCGCAACGACATGTCGTCGGGCAATTTGTAGATCTTGGTGCCGGGCAGCATGTCGAGATCGACATAGACGTATTCGGCCCAGCCGCCCCACATGTGCGGCGCCTTGTCGAAGCCGAGATAACGGCCGTAGTAAACCGGCGTCAGGCACTTGTTGGCGCTCTCGGGATAATGGATGCAGTAATAGCAGCGGCCGCACGGCATCAAGGGCGGGATCATCACCTTCGATCCCACCGTTAGCGGCTTGCTCATGAAGTCTTCGGTGAACTCCGGGCCGCATTCGACGATCACGCCGCCGATCTCGTGGCCCAGCGTGAACGGCCATGGCAGCGGCTTCGGCCAATGTCCCTTCAGGATGTGCAGGTCGGTTCCGCAAACACCGCAGGCGCCGACCTTGATCAAGGCCGCCTTTTTGCCGACTTCCGGCCATGGCACGGTCCGGATTACGGGCTTGGCTCCAGGTCCGTCATGCGTGCAGACGCGGATCTGCTCCATCGGTTCGCTCTCCCTGTCCTTGTCATTGGGCCGGGTTCGGCCGCACCGACTTTAGGTCAGGACGATCGGGATGTCATGAACGCCTGTCATGAAGGCCGTCATGACAGACATTGGCGGGACGAGGCGCTTCAAGTCTTGACGGGAAGGTTTTCCGCAAACGAAGCATCGCAAAGGACCATTGATTGTGAAGGCATCTAACGGCGAATAGGCTTGCAGTATTGCGGAGAACGACACCATGAATCCTGGTATCGAAGGCATCGTTGGTATGTACGTCAAGCTCGGCGAGCTGGACACGCTGCAACGCATGAAAGAGCACCGGCAGAACCTGCTCGACCAATGTGTCGACACCGCGCATTTCAGCTTCGACGTCACGCGATCGATCTACAGGAGCGACCTCGAGGTGATCGAGGCCGGCATCGAGAGCCTGTCAGGCGAGGTCACCGGCCATGTCGACGTCTTCAACGAGAACAGGATCGCCGGCTGGGCGCTGTACGACCGGCACCCCGACAAACGGGTCACGATCGACATCTACTTCAACGGCGATCATGTTGGCGAAGTCGTCGCCGATCAGTTCCGCAAGGATCTTCTCAAGCTCAACAAGGGCGATGGGCACCATGCCTTCATGTTCGAGCCGCCAGCCGGGTCCTATCAGCCGCCTTTGCAGCTCGAGATCCGTGCGGCGAGGCGCAAAGTGCTGAAGGCCGTGACGGTTGAGCCACCCGCGGTGCCGGCCGAGCCGGCCATGGACGCCGAAGCCAAGTAAGAAGCCAAGCCCGCCGCATCGCGTTCACACAGCGATCGTCACTTCATCGCGGTGCCGTCGGGCGCGAAGGCTTCGACCTTGTCCGAGATCACGAACGACATCAGGTCGTGCCCGATCACCAGCGGTCCCTGATAGGTCGCGCGCGTCCGCCTCAAGAGCGCATCCTCGGGCACGTCCTGCGTCGGCGGCTGGCTTGCGAACACGATGTGCGAATAGACCGCAAGCTTTGGCCTCGCCTGCGCGAAGATCTTGCCGGCCTCCTCCGGCGAGGTGTGATGGTTCTCGATCGCCCGATAGTTCGGCTAGGCCTTGAACAGGTCGGGATCGATGACCGCGACCTCGTGGATCAGGAGGTCGGCGCCCTCGGCCGCCTTCGCGATCCGCTCGTCCGGCTTGGTATCGCCCGACTGCACCAGCTTCTTGCCGTCATATTCGACGACGTAGCCGAACGACGGCTTGATCTTCTCGCCGTGATTGACCTCGATCGCGGTGACCTTGACGCCATTGTTCTCGTAGACCGGGCCCGGTTCGATGTCCTTGGCCGCGAACGCGACGCCTGCAGGCGGATAGTTCTCGTCATCGATCCGGATGCGGATGTCCTCGGCGAACGCCTTGGTGAGATTTTCGGTCATCGCCACGGTGCCCTTCGGCCCGAAGATCACCATCGGAGTCTTACGTGAGCCGTATGGCGTGCCGATCCATCCGGTCAGCCACATGTCGGGAAGGCCGACGATGTGGTCCGAATGCAGATGAGTAATGAAGTGCGCCGTGATCGCGCCGATCGGGATTTTCTTCTGGAACAAGCGGATCGTCGAGCCGCGTCCCAGATCGAAGATCAGCTTCTCGGGCCCCGCCTCCACCAGCGTCGAAGCGCTGAAGCTGGAGAGCCGCGGTGTCGGCGTGCCCGTGCCGAGCAACGTGACCCGCATTTCGGCGGCAGATGCCATGCCGGTTCCGGCGAGGATCGCCGCGACGAGCGCGAGCCAGAATTTCAGTCGCATGATCGAACGTCTCCGCCCCATGAGCTGACTAAGTCACGGCAGGCTAGGCGAAGCGGCCGGAGATGCCAATGCGGACTGCGACACGATGGGCGTGCGCGGTGGATTGACAGCAACGGCCGCTTCATCCCAACCTTCGGCACAATTTCAGGTTACGGAATGAAGCTGCAACCCGGGTCCGAACGCATCTTCGCGGACGAGCGCACCGACCCGCTGGACGGGCGCGTGCAATGGGCACCGGCGAAGTCGCTGTGGCTCGGCGGCATGACCGCGGTCGCGATCGTGTTCGGGCCGCTGCTGTTCTCGTGGAGTGCGTTCGCGCTGTTCATCGCGACCAGCGCGATCACGCTGTGCTTCGGTCATTCGGTCGGCATGCATCGCCGCCTGATCCATGCGAGCTTCGATTGTCCGCTGTGGCTCGAGCGGCTCTGCGTCTATCTCGGCACGCTGGTCGGAATGGCCGGCCCCTACGGCATGGTGCGGCTGCATGATTTCCGCGACTGGGCGCAACGCCAGGCGGCGTGCCACGCCTACTCCCGCCATGCTGCCGGCTTCTGGCGCGATGCCTGGTGGCAGCTGCACTGCATCCTGGTGCTGAAGCACCCGCCGGTATTCCAGCTCGAACCGCGGCTTGCCGACGATCGCTTCTATGCCTTCGTCGAGCGCAGCTGGATGTGGCAGCAACTGCCCTGGGCGATGCTCTTCTTTGCGATGGGCTCGTGGAGCTGGCTGGTCTGGGGCATCTGCGTCCGGGTCGCGGTCTGCGTCACCGGTCACTGGCTGATCGGTCACTACTCGCATCGCCAGGGTGGACAGACTTGGGTCATCGAAGGCGTCGCGGCCCAGGGCTACAATGTCGGCATCGCCGGGCTGATCAGCATGGGCGAGAGCTGGCACAACAACCACCACGCCTATCCCGGCTCCGCCAAGCTCGGCCTGCTGCCGGGCCAGATCGATCTCGGCTGGTGGCTGATCAGGGCGTTCGAGGCCGCGGGCCTCGCGCGCAACATCAAGACGCCGGACAATCTTGCGCCGCGCCCCGGTGCGCGCCGCGTCGACGGCCCTGATAACGCTGATGCGGTCGCACCTCACGGCCGCGCGTTGTTCCCGTAACCCGCATGCACAGATCGTCATTGCGGATCTGCCGCGACGCCGCTATATCGCCCCTGTCGGAAAAGGCAGACTTGGTTTGGTAAGCCCAAGTCCTTTCGCAAACGAAGCGAAAGCTCTGGTCTCCTGCCGCGTGCATGAGATCCCCACGACGAACACCGGACGCCATCGAAGCGTCCATTGTTCGTCCGTGTGGTTCTCAACCCGACGAACCGCTCCGGTCGAACATCGACAAAGGAGCAGGTCATGCACAACCACCATCCCCTTCCCCATGATGTCGTGATTGCCGGTGCCGGCCCCGTCGGCCTGATGCTTGCCTGCGAGCTGCGGCTCGCCGGATGCTCGGTGCTGGTGCTGGAGCAGGCCGCGGACCCGCGCTCGCCATTGAAGCGGCTGCCGTTCGGCATGCGCGGCCTCTCGGCGCCCACCATCGAAGCCCTCCAGCGTCGCGGGATGCTGGACGAGATCGCGGCGCGACAGCGTGCGAAAGAAGACGCAGCGACCGCAGCGCCTTGGATACAACAGCCGCGCCGCCCGGCCGGCCATTTCGCCGGCATCCAGTTTTATCACGACGATATCGACACCTCGCGATGGCCGTATCGGCTGCCGGGTCCGGCCGGCACCAGCATGGCGGTCGACATGGAGCAGCTTGAATCTGTGCTATCCGCGCGCGCGGTCGCAATGGGCGTCGAGATCAAACGCGGCCTCGGCGTCGAGGCGTTCGAACAGTCGGATGACGGCGTCACCGTTCGCGCCGGCACCGAGACGTTCCGTGGACGCTGGCTGGCTGGTTGCGACGGCGGCCGCAGCATCGTGCGCAAGGCCGGCGGCTTTGAATTTGTCGGCACCGATCCCGAGTTCACCGGCTATTCGGTCGAGGTCGAGATATCAGATCCGGACAAGCTCCGCCCGGGCCGTAACTACACGCCGACGGGCATGTATACGCATGCACGTCCCGGCACCATCGCGATGGTCGATTTCGACGGCGGCGCCTTGCATCGCACCCAAGAGATCACGCGCGAGCATGTGCAGGCGGTGCTGCGCCGCATCTCCGGCACCGATGTCACATTGACGGCGCTCCAGCTCGCCACCACCTGGACCGATCGCGCCTGTCAGGCGCCGGCGTATCGGAGGGGACGCGTGCTGCTCGCCGGCGATGCCGCGCACATCCATTCTCCGCTGGGCGGCCAGGGGCTCAACCTCGGACTTGGCGATGCGATGAATCTCGGCTGGAAGCTCGCGGCCACGATCCGTGGCGATGCGCCGGTGGACCTGCTCGACAGCTACTCGCGTGAGCGCCATCCGGTGGGCGCGCAGATCCTCGACTGGTCGCGCGCCCAGGTCGCGCTGATGCGGCCGAGCCGCAGCTCGCGTGCGCTCGAAGCCATCATCCGCGACCTGATCGCGACGCCGGACGGCGCGACGTATTTTGCCGAACGCGTATGGGGCGTGTCGCTGCGCTACGATCTCGGCGCCGGCCATCCGCTGATGGGCCGCAGCGTGCCCGACTTCGCGCTCGCCTGCGGGATGAGGCTCGGCCAATTGCTGAGAGACGGACGCGGCCTGCTGCTCGACTTCGAGGCGCGCTCTGCCTTGCGAGCGTTTGCCGATCGCTGGCGCGGCCGGATCAGCTACGTCGCAAGCGACGCCGGCGATCGGCTGGGCTTGCGCGCATTGCTGGTGCGTCCCGACGGGGTTGTGGCCTGGGCCACAGACATCGCGCCGGATCTGGAGGAGACTGCCCGAGCCGCCGCGCGATGGTTCGGAGAACCGGATGCGGCATCTGAGTGAGGCTAATGTCCTCGGTACGGTGCACGTGAGCTTCGCCTGCTTCTCTCTCGCTCCGTGTCCGGGTTCCCTTTCACAACCGTAACGTCCCGTTAACCCTATCAGTCTTAGGGTCGTCGGGGCTCCGAATGGACGGTGGCCGGGTTTGTCGTGATGTCGTTTGCACAGAAGAAAACTAACGTCGTCCCCGCAGCCGAGGAGCGGCGCCGCTTCCAGCGCGTCAAGGTGCACCTGCTCGGCCGCTACATGCTGCCCGACCGGCGCGAGTTTCCCTGCCAGATTATCAACATGTCCCCGGGCGGCCTCGCTCTGCTGGCGCCCGGCATCGGCAATGTCGGCGACCGCGTGATCGCCTATCTCGACCATATCGGCCGGGTCGAGGGCCGCATCACCCGCATCATCGACAACGGCTTTGCGATGACGATCGGCGCCACCGCGCGCAAGCGCGACAAGCTCGCCGCCCAGCTGACCTGGCTCGCCAACCGCGACATCCTCAATCTGCCCGAGGATCGCCGCCACGACCGTATCGTGCCGCGCAACCCGATCGCCCTGCTCACCCAGGAAGACGGCACGCGGATGACCTGCCGCATCATCGACCTTTCGTTGTCCGGCGCTGCGATCGCCGCCGAGAACCGCCCGCCGCTGAAGTCGCTGGTGATGCTCGGCCGGGTGCAGGCTCGCGTGGTGCGAAATCTCGAGGAAGGCTTCGCGCTCGAGTTCGTCCACGAGCAGTCCGCGGAAACCCTCGAAGAGAGCGTTACCGCGAGGTAAAGCGAAAAACCGCTCAACACCCCCGTTTTCAGCCCGCGAAGGCGGCCTCCGGTGCACCGGTGGCCGCCTTCGCTGCGTTTGGCCCGGTGAATTCGGCGGTTAACGGCGGCGCCGTTTGGCGCAACAAACCGCGCCGGCACAACGCTTGCCGCGTTAATGCATAAAATTTGAATCAATTGCAGTTGTTTCAAATTTTACGCGAATTCGATTCAAGTACAGATCGAATTCGCCGCAGCTTTTACCAGTATTCGCGTCAAATCTACTTTGCGTACTTAGCGGCGGCGCAAAAGCTTTGTGCGAAACGTGGTCCCAACAAGAAGAACGGGGGCTACGATGTTTGGGTTCAGGGGACAGGGGAAAGGTTTGGCGGTTGCCGCCATTCTGTTTGCGACGTGCGTGTCGGCCAAGGCCGGCGACGTGGTCTACGCCAGCCTCGGTGACGTTGCGCGTTCGCCGATCGGCTGGGTCGAATTCTGTACCGACAATCCCGCCGAGTGCCGCGGCGGCAAGACGCAACCGCGCGACATCGTGCTGTCGCAGACCGCTTGGCGCGACCTCGTGCGGGTCAACAAGTGGGTCAACGAATCCATCAAGCCGATGACCGACATGGATCATTGGGGCGTGATCGAGAAATGGTCGTTGCCATCGGACGGCTACGGCGACTGCGAGGACTACGTGCTCCTGAAGCGCAAGATGCTGATGGACGCCGGCTGGCCGCGCGAGGCGCTGTTGATCACGGTGGTCCGCGACAAGAAGGGCGAAGGCCACGCGGTGCTGACGGTGAAGACCGACAAGGGCGAGTTCGTGCTCGACAATCAGAACGAGAGCATCGTCGCCTGGACGGAGACCGGCTACCGCTTCGTCAAGCGGCAATCGCAGAGCGATCCCAATGTGTGGGTCTCGCTCGGCGACAGCCGCCCCGCAGTTTCAACCGCAAGCTCGCGCTGAGCGGCAACAAGGAATCGAGTTCGCGACCCGGTCACATCCCCACCCCTCCCCGTCCCAGACCGGTTCGCGCGCGGCCAGGCTTCCCCCAAAGCCTGGCCGCAACCTTTTGCGGGGTACGGCGGCCGATCAGAAGAAGCGATCGAGGAACGCCGCCGTCCTGTCCGTGATGCCGACGATCTTGTTGGTGGCCTGGCGATAGAATTTGAAGTTGAGCTCGGTCTCGGGCCGGCCGTCGTCCCAGGCCTTGAAGCGCTTGAGCGTGTCACGTCCGAGCGGCCGCTTCGCCAGTGCAACACGCCTGACCGCGATGCTGACTCGCGGGGTTTGCCGGGCGATGCCCGCCTTGCGCGGCACTGCCTCGGGCGAGGTGACGATCGCGCGGGCGATCAGGCCCTTGCCGCCCTCGTTCTCGCTCGCGAAGACGAACACGATGTCGCCCGCGACGATCAGCTTTCCGCCATACATGGTCTTCTGCGCTTGGAAGACGAAAGCCACCGCCCGCGGATCGGAGATCTCGGCCTTGATCGCGAATGCCATCCCCTGCCTTTCCGTCCCGTCGCCCGGCTTCCCGCCGCCATGCTTGACATCGTAGCATCGGGGCTATTGAATTGAATTCAATTCAGTTGCGGGATGACCAATGACCGTTGCCAACCAGGGAACGCGGGACAGGCTACTCGCCGCCGCCCAGGACGAGCTGATCGAGGGGCTCGGGCATCTCGAGATGCAAGCCGTCGCAAGACGGGCGTCGGCCTCGGTCGGGCTCGCCTATCACCATTTCGGATCGAAGGCCGGCCTGATCGCCGCCGTCGTCGAGGCGTTTTACGAGCGGCTCGATCAAGCGGCCTTCAGTGGTGCCAAGCTGCCGGCGGCAGACTGGGCGGGCCGGGAGAAGGCGCGCATCGGCGCCTATGTCGCGTTTCACTACGAGCATCCGTTTGCCCCGCTCGTGATCGGACCGCTGAGCCGGGCGCCCGAGGTGCTGGATGTCGAGACCGCCTTCACCGCAAGGCAGCTCGCGGCCGGGGCGCGGATGCTCGCCGCGGCGCAGCGCGACGGGATCATCCCCGGTGACCTCGACCCTTACCTCACCATCGCGCTGATGATCGGCGGCATCCGCCAGGCGCTGATCGGTGCGCTCACGGCCGACCGGCGGCCGGATCCGGCAAGGCTCACCGACGACATCTGGGCCTTCATGGCCGCGGCGCTGCGCCTGCCGGCCAAGCCCTCGCCCGTGAAGCCGAAAGCCACGCGGCGCAGCCGCTCCTAACGTTCAACCGTAACCCCAAGGTCGGTGGCCATCTTGTTCAACCCGCACGACTTTCACACGCCGCAATCGTCCTACAGCAAGCAGGATCTGCTGCGCTCGAGCGCCGGCGGCTATTTCGGTCCCGGCAACGCACAGCTGCCGGCGCCACCGATGCTGATGATGGACCGCATCACCGACATCGGCCTCGACGGCGGCGCCTTCGGCAAGGGCCATGTCGCCGCTGAACTCGACATTGCACCGGGCCACTGGTTCTTCGCCTGCCACTTTGCCGGCGATCCCGTGATGCCCGGCTGCCTCGGGCTCGACGCCATGTGGCAGATCATCGGCTTCTGGCTCGGCTGGTCGGGCTCGCCGGGCAAGGGCCGCGCGCTCGGGGTCGGCGAGGTCAAATTCAGGGGCCACATCACGCCGGAGGTCAGGCTCGTGCGCTACGAAGTCGACATGCGCCAGGTCCGGCGCGGCCGGCTGGTACTCGGTATCGCCGACGGCCGCGTGCTCGCCGACGGCAATTGCGTCTATCTGGCGAAGGACATGAGTGTCGGCCTGATCGCGCCGACGGGCTGAGGCACGGACGCGCCGGACAGTCCCGTTTTGGGGCACAGGTGCGGCAAATTTTGCACTCCCCGCGCCACCTGCTTGAATTCCCGGGGGTTTTGCCCGCGTCGCGGTTGTGCTATTCGAAATCTTTCAATTGATGTCCGGTTCTGGTCGCATGGTCGAACTTGCCCCCCGGAATTCGCAAGCTGGCAGCCTGATCGGCGTGCAGCCGATCGCGATCGGCGCCGTCGCGCTGGTGCTCGTGCTGTTCGGGATCGGCTCGATCGCGCTGTGGCGTGCCTTCAGCGGCGCCGTGCCGGAGACCGATCGGATGATCGCCGCCCGTCAATTGCAGGCGCGGACCGCGCAGGTCTCCGAGGCCCTGGTGGAAAAGACCAAGGGCATGGAGGTGACCCAGCAGGAATCCATCGACCAGTTGCAGGAAGTGCAGGACCAGCTGCTGACCATGCGCAAGCAGGTCGCCGCGCAACAGGCCGACGCCAAGAAGCTCTCCGACCAGGTCGCCGCACTGACCGAACAGGTCGAGGGCCTGCGCCAGTCGCTCGCGAGCGCGCAGGCCAATGAGCCGGCCGCCGAGCCCGAGCCGCGCAAGCGGTCGAAGGCCACCCGGAGCGCCAACCGCAAGCGCCACAGATCGCGCGGTTGACGACCGAGGATGCCGATCGCCCGGTCACCAGACCGGCCATCAAAATGCGCCAAATCCGGAGCAAGATCAGCAGCTAAGGTGGAACTTGCAGGCGCCCGGCCTGCCGAGGACAGCTCGCATGAGTGCCCGTTACCGTGAATTAATCCTGACTTTGTGAACTGGTTCACATATCCGACTTCGAATCCGAGTCATCCTTAAATCACCGGATGGCGTGAGCCGATTTCAATATCCGGGGCTGGCAAGGTCGTTGACGGTATACTACGTCGACGGCCTTGTTTTTTTGGGGCGATGAATCCCGCTGGCAGGATTGCCCGCAACGCCCAGTGAACTCCGGACGTCATGTGGCGTGCCCGGCCGATGGCTCTGCGCGCGCAACATCGCTACGGCTGAAGCCGCAGCGAACAGCATTGCCGCCTACTTGGTGCGGTCGCGCATGACGCGATTGGCGCGCTGCCGCAGCCGCGCGAGCTTCGGCTCGAGCTCGTGGAGCATGTAGACGAATGCGATGGCGAGGCCCGAAACAACAACCATGAACAGCAATGTCAGATCAGGAATGGTCAGCATCTCCGATATCCTCTGAGGCCCGGCTCCGATCGCAACCGGATCATTGGTTTTCGCGACACGTTCACGCGCAGACTGCTGCACAGTGTTGCAAGCTGCGTACCAGTGCGCGACGGCCCCGGCGTCAGGACACCGGGGCCGTGCCAATCATTCCAAGATCATCAGCATGGCGATCCGATGGACCGGCCATGCGTCAGCAGATGGCTCAGTTGCAAACCTGCACCGGCCGGACTTGCCAGCCATACGGCGTCAGCATGCGACGGCGCACGACGTAACAGCCGCCGTCACCATACCCATAGCCGTAACCATACCCGTCGTCGTAGCCGTAACCGGCGTAGTACGGGTTGCCGTAGTAGCCGTCATAGTAATCGTAGGCGCCATAGCCGAGGCCGAACCCGATCGCGGCTGCCGCGAACGGATAGCCCCAGCCGCGCCGATGCCAACCACCGCCGTGCCAGCCACCTCCGTGCCAACCGCCGCCAGCCCAGCCGCCGCCGATCCCGGCCGAGCGGAAGCCACCGCCCGCGCCCATGGCGCGGAAAGCGCCGCCGCCACCGTGGAAGCCGCCAAAGCCGCCACCACCGTGGAAGCCACCACCGCCGTGAAAGCCGCCGCCGCCGAAGCCACCTCGCGCTGACGCGGCGTCGACCGTGAACAGGCCGACCGTGGCCGTCGCCAGCAAGGCAATCATCGTTTTACGCAACATCACCCGTCACTCCTCTGTCCAAGGCTTTTCTTTCCAAGCCTCCTCCGCCGCGTCCCGCGCATGCTAACCCAATCTAGGATCGCGGCTTCGACCGCGCGGTCATGTCACGCTCACTTCTGCGCGACCCGCGTTCATCAAGGCCCAGCCGTCAAAAGTTAACAGCCGCGGCAGATGCCTTTCGTCCGGCGATCGACTTCCCTGTTCTCGTCGGCGATCGCCTTGTCGAAGCTTTCGCTCGACGCCGCGCCGGTGGTGACGCCCTCCCCGCCGTTCAGCCGGCCGGAGGATTGCGCGGTGCCGGCGCTGTTGGTGCCGGGCGGCGGAGATGTGGCTTGCGGCGATGTCGGGCTGGCGGACGAGGGGCTGGTGCTCCCGGTGCCGCTACCGGTGCCGCTACCGGTGCCTTGGGCAACGGTAACAGCGGGTGTCAGCAGAATGGCGATTGTCGCGACTGCTGTGGTGACGGATAATTTGCGCATGCCAATTCTCCCTTGCGGACATCAACTGGTCCGCAAAACGCCGGTTCCCACAGGCGTTGGGGCAATACAGTTTGGGAGCAATGCAATTTGCGCAAGCTGATCGAGTTCGACGACGATACCGCCGACAAGCTGAAGCAGCTTGGCCGCGACCGGATGGCGACCTTACAGGAGCTCGCGGACGAGGCTTTCGCCGACCTCCTCAAGAAGCACGGTATTCCGATCGACCTGAAGGATGCGCTGCGCAAGAGCGCAAGACTTCAGGAAGCAGCAGGACTGCAGCAGGCGGCAAAGCCACGCCCCGCAACAGCAAAGGGCGCTCGCAAGCAGGGCCGCAAGCGCTGAGGGGTTAGCCGATCTTCTTCAGCCCGGCTTTGTATTGCGGGCCCCGGATCGCATAGGACTTCGCCGGCCGCGACAATGCCTCCGCCTGCGCGGCGTCAAGCGTGCGCACCACGCGCGCGGGCGCGCCGATGATCAGGGAGTTTTCCGGAAACTCCTTGCCCTCGGTGATGACGGAGCCGGCGCCGACGACACTGCCGCGCCGGATCCGCGCGCCGTTCATCACGATCGATCCCATGCCGATCAGCACGCCGTCTTCCAGCGTGCAGCCGTGCACGATCGCATTGTGGCCGATCGTGACGTTGTTGCCGATGGTCAGCGGAAAGCCGGGGTCGACATGCAGGGTCGAATTGTCCTGGACGTTGGAGCCCTCGCCGATCTCGATCCACTCATTGTCGCCGCGCAGCACGGCGCCGAACCAGACGCTCGCCGCGGATTTGAGGCGCACCTTGCCGATCACGACGGCATTGTCGGCGATGAAGTAGCTGCCGTCGGCGGGAAGATCGGGCCCCTGCCCGTCGAGTTCGTAGATCGCCATGAAGGTCTCCTTGGATCAAGGTGACCTTGGCACAGCGGACGACTTGGTTTCAAGCAAGTGCCGTCATGATCCGGCGCGGATCATGATCGGATCACCCGATCACGCCGGCGGCGCGCAGCGTCATCACGAAGAAGGTGCCCGACATCAGGCTCCAGAAGCCGGAGATGACGGTCGCCATCATCACGAACTCGAAGCGGCGGCGCTCGATGCGCGCACCGCGCAGCGTGTTGCGCATGATGATGAACGGTGCGGCGAAGACCAGAAACGGGACCGCGGCGAAGGTCTTCGGCGCCACGCCTTCCTGCAGCAGGCCGAAGCCGGCCGGGCGCTCCGCCATCGCCTGATAGCCGCTGGCCAGCGCGCCCGCGAACGCAAAGCCGATGACGAGCGAGAACAGCGAATTCAAGGTATCGGGCGACATCGGAACTTCCGCTACGCAACAGGGCACTCGCTCCTGCTTCGCAGAATTGCCGGCCCGCCGCCACATCATCCTTAAGAAAAGGTTAACCGGGGCGCCCGGCGCGGCGTTTGCGCATGGCCATTCGATCAGGGATTCCATTGGAATCGTACGGAAATTCTTCGCCGCGTGGCATATTCGGCAGATGATTCGGCCACTCCCGGCCTGCTCTCAACCTCGCTCATGACGCTCCTCTCGACGGCCCAGCATCTCGCCCGCGACACCCGCCGCAATCCGCGCGCGCATCTCGTTCCGATCATCGCCTCGGCGGTCATTGCGGCCGGCGCGATTGCGCTCGTCGCCTATCTGTTGTGGCCGACCTATACGACCGTCCCGTCGAGCGATCCGTCGCGGTTGCCGGTGAGCGTCGGCGGCACGCTGTTCAACGTCCCGACCATGGCGGTGCGCATGAAGATCCAGCGCCATTCCGGGCCGCAGGAGCGCGTCGATTTGAGCTTCCTCTACCCGTCGCTGCAGGCACCCGCCGCGCCGAAGCATTACAGCGCCGAGACGGTCGAGGACAAGGTGCAGCCGATCGACAGGATCTTCGTGTCGATCGCGGCGCATCACGATTCACTAGCGCCGGACATGCGCGTGCGCACGATCTATCCGCGCTATCTCGACGAACGCGCAAATACCGATGACGGCCTAACGGCGCGCGCATTCCGTGACGGCACGCCCTACGGCGGCGAGGACCTGTTCACCGCGACCGAGCCGCAATTGATCGCGCGCTGCACGCGCGACACGTCGACGCCGGGCATGTGCCTGAGTGAGCAGCGCATCGAGGGCGCCGACCTGACCTTCCGCTTTCCGCGCGGCTGGCTTGCGCAATGGCGCGACATCGCCACCGCGATGAACCGCCTCTCCGCACAGATGCACAGCGCGAAGGGATAGCCGCCTCTGCGCCGCCTGGTCGGTGCAAGGCACCGGCGGATGACAGTTTTCGCGAAGCATCCATGGCGGCACCGGTCGACGCATGTTGCGTTTGCCGCCTCGCTGGACTAAAATTTCCTTAGGGGAAATGCGGTCTCCCCTTGAGGCTTCGGTCCAAGACTGTGCAACGCTCGATTTGTCGAGGGCATGTGCACATGGACGAAAGCAAGCCAGCAATTCCTTCCAGCCAATTTGCCTTGCGGTCGGCGTCTTCGCGGACCTCGCCGGATATCGATCCTGCCCCCGCAAGTTCAGACGAACGCGTCGCCGGCCAGTGGCAGGATTGGTCCGGGCCAACCCAGCCCGGCCGGGACGATTGCGCCGATGAATCGCTGGTCGCCGTCTATCACCGGAACAGAGAGGAGGTCCGGCAGGGATTCCTCATAGCGCTACGCGCAATGGGAATCACGGGATCCGAACAACTTCCCGAGCCGGCGGTGTCTCCCGTTCAAGAGCCCGGGCTTTTCGAATGATCAGCGCCTGCTCAGTTCGCATTACACGACGACATCCGCACAGCGGAATCGTCGTCTCTAGGAGGCCTGGAAATGTCCCATCTCCAACGACGCATGGCTATTGCCGCAGCTACGCTGCTTCTCCTGGGAGTGAGTGACATGTCGAGATCCGCAATCGGTTTTGAGAGTACCCGGATCGGCGTTGCGCCTGAGGGTTGGACTGCCGCCGTCACGGGGTCGGGCGACGCAAAATGGACGGTCGAAAACGATGCGACGGCGCCGTCGAAATCGAAGGTGCTCAAGCAGTCCGGCCGCGCCACCTACCCGCTGCTGTTGAAGGACAACACCAGCATCAGCGACGGCTT
This sequence comes from Bradyrhizobium sp. CCBAU 53421, assembly GCF_015291625.1. Lineage (NCBI taxonomy): Bacteria > Pseudomonadati > Pseudomonadota > Alphaproteobacteria > Hyphomicrobiales > Nitrobacteraceae > Bradyrhizobium > Bradyrhizobium sp. CCBAU 53421. The sequence continues at coordinate 4,064,490 of NZ_CP030047.1, read as the reverse complement.
TGTCGAGGTCGGGTTCAAGGCTGTCGCGGGCTCCCAGGACCGCGCCGCCGGCATTGTTTGGCGGGCGAAGGACGCGAACAACTATTACGTGACCCGCGCCAACGCACTTGAGGACAATGTCGTTCTCTACAAGACGGTGAACGGCGTTCGAAGCCCGCTCGACATTGTCGGCCGAAAGGGAGGCTACGGAGTCGATATCAAGGTGCCGTCCAACACCTGGCACACGCTGCGCATCGACTTCAAGGCCTCGCGCTTCATCGTATCTTTCAACGGCAAGCAATTGTTCGAGGTGGAGGATTCCACGTTCGGCGATGCGGGCAAAGTCGGGCTCTGGACCAAGGCCGACAGTGTGACGCTGTTCGATCAAATCACCTACGGAGAGGCGAAATAGCCAAGCCGGCAATCCGCCGGTAACTGCCAAATCAGCAAGTGCGGGGATCCGCATCCTCCCCATCAGATGGACCCTCCATCCAAGTGTGCGTCACCTCGCTTTTTGAGGAGCGACCGATGGATGAGATGGGACTCGTTCTTTTTGCCGTCGCCGCCTTTGCCGGCGGGTTCGTCAGCGGCTTTTCGGGGTTTGCGATGGGGCTCGTCGTGTCCGGTGTGTGGCTGCACATCATCACGCCGGTCCAGACCGCAGCGTTGATCGCGGGCTACGGCCTGCTGACACAGGGTTACGGCATCCTGAAATTGCGTCAGGCGCTGAACTGGCGCGCCATCTGGCCGTTATGCCTCGGCACGACGATTGGCATCCCGACCGGGGTGGTCTTGCTCACCTACCTCAGTCCCGTCCATTTGCGATTTGGCGTCGGCACCTTGCTGGCGCTTTACGCGATCTACAGTCTTGCGCGACCGGCATTCAAGCCGATGAAGATCGGTATCATGGCTGACATCGCCATCGGCCTCGTCAACGGGCTGGTCGGCGGTCTCACCGGGCTTGGCGGCATCGTCTCGACCATTTCCTGCCAATGGCGCGGCTGGACGAAAGACGTGCAGCGCGCGGTGTTCCAGCCGGTGCTGTTCGCCGCCTTTGTCGTGATCTCGATTTCGATGGGCGTCACCGGCGCCGTCACGCTGGAAACCGTCAAATTGTACGGCCTGGGCCTGCCGTTTCTGCTCGCCGGATTGTGGAGCGGCTTCAGGCTGTACGGAACCATCGACAACGAGATGTTCCGCAAGGCGGTGTTGGCACTGTTGCTGCTCGCCGGCCTGTCGCTGATCGCGCCGCCGCTGGTCTCAAGCGGCGCTTGAGTCGTGTGCCCTGGCCCCGGCAGCCGGTTTGTTCGCCATCGCGGAGCCCGGGCTTGCGGGATCGGTCGAGCCGCGCGCCAATGCCCGCCGGCGCAAGCGATCATGCGCCGGCGCCGGTGGCAGCGAGCGGCCGTTCAGCCCTGCTCACCCAGATCTTCTTCCAGGATGGCCATCTGGAACTGGAACGAGCGATCATCGTCCTCGTCGTCGACGAACAACACGCCGATGAACTCCTCGCCGATATAGACCTCGGCCGAGTCGTCCTTCTTGGGCCGCGGCACCACGCGGATCTTGGGATTGCTGAACACGCGTTTGAGATACGCGTCGAGCTTCCTGACTTCCTGAACGTCCACAGCCGTCTCCAATCGGGTCGATGATTTTCGGGGGAGTTTTAGGACGAGACGGCAAAGATCGCCAGAGCCTTTTCAGGCCTTGACGACGTGATGTTGCGCACACGCAAAAGCGCGCCGCCGATCAGAAAGCGAGTGAAATCAAAGCCCGATCGCGTTGAGCATCTGGTCCATGGTGCGCGACGGCTCGGCACAGCCGGCCTCGCCGACGATTTTCGCCGGCACACCCGCGACCGTGACGTTGTGCGGCACCGGCTTGACCACAACGGAGCCCGCCGCGATGCGCGCGCAATGACCGATCTCGATATTGCCGAGGATCTTGGCGCCGGCGCCGATCAGCACGCCGTGGCGAATCTTCGGATGGCGATCCTCGTTCTCCTTGCCGGTGCCGCCGAGCGTGACGCCATGCAGGATCGAGACATCGTCGTCGATGACCGCGGTCTCGCCGCAGACGAAACCGGTGGCGTGATCGAGGAAGATGCCGCGGCCGATCCGGGCCGCCGGATTGATGTCGGTCTGGAACACCGCCGACGAGCGGCTCTGCAGGTAGAAGGCAAAATCCTTGCGGCCCTTCTGATGCAGCCAGTGCGCGAGACGATGGGTCTGCAGCGCGTGGAAGCCCTTGAAGTAGAGCAACGGATCGATGAAGCGCGAGGTCGCGGGATCGCGGTCATAGACGGCGACGAGATCGGCGCGGAAGGCGTTGCCGATATCGGGCTCGTCGCGCAATGCCTCGCCATAGGTCTGGCGGATCAGGTCGCCCGACAGCGCGGCGTGATCGAGCCGCTCGGCAATGCGATGGACCACCGAATCTTCCAGCCGCTCATGATGCAGCACGGTCGCATAGATGAAGGATGCGAGTTCCGGCTCGCGCCGCAGGATGTCCTCCGCCTCGCCGCGGATTCGATCCCAGATCGGATCGAGCGCCGCCAGCTTGCTCCCCTGCGGATTGACCTGATGAACTGCCATAGCTGCTCTCGCAATTCGGTTGTTCTGATGTGCGTTATAGCACGGTGAACCCAGCGCGTCCCGGGAAGGCTCGGTACGGTAAACCCCAGCCGAACGCCCCCTCGGGCCGACGTCTAGGGGAATTGGTCGGGATTTTGCCGAAATCAAGCCGTGCTTCTGCAACTATTGACGGATTTCGTCGCGGGTGTGGTTTTGGGCATGGTCGGCCCCAATAAAAGGGGGAAACGTCATCAATACCCGCAGTTTACGTGCCCGTCTGACCGATGCACGGTCGGTCTGGGTCGCCACCATTACCATTCCCCTCCTCCTGCTCGCCCCTGCCTTCTGGAACGGCTATCCGCTGCTCCAATGGGATACCGGCGGCTATCTGGCGCGCTGGTACGAGGGCTATCTGGTGCCGAGCCGGTCCACGGTGTTCGGCATCTACCTGCATGTCGGTGAGACGTCGGGCTTCTGGCTCAACCTCGGCATCCAGACCCTGGCGACGCTGTGGATCCTGCAACTGACCCTGCGCATGCTCGACCTCGCCCGGCCGGTCCGGCTGATCGCGATCAGCCTTGCGCTGATCGCCACCACCGCCCTGCCCTGGCTCGCCAGCATGCTGCTGACCGATATCTTTGCCGGCCTCTCGGTGCTCGCGCTCTTCATCCTCGTCCTGCACGGCGACAGGATCTCGACCCTCGAGAAAACGGTGCTGTTCGGATTCACAGCGTTTTCCGCCGCCACGCACAGCGCGACGCTCGCGGTGCTGCTGGGCCTGTGCTGCGTCGGCTGGATGCTGCGTCCGTGGCTCGGCCGCCGCGTCCCGGTCGCGGGGCTCGTGCAGGGCAGCCTGACCATCGTCACGGGCGCCGTGATGCTGCTGGCGGCGAACTTCGCGCTGTCGGGACAGCTGGCCTGGACACCCGGCGGCTATGGCGTCGCCTTCGGCCGCATGCTGCAGGATGGCATCGTCGCGCAATATCTGCGCGATCATTGCGCGACGGAGAACCTCAAGCTCTGCCCCTATCGCGACGAGTTGCCGCCGACCGCCGACGACTTCCTGTGGGGCCACAGCATGTTCAACACGCTCGGCCGCTTCCAGGGGCTGAATGACGAGATGGGCCACATCGTGGTGCGCTCGCTCGCCGAATATCCGGAATGGCAGGCCAAGGCGGCGCTGACGGCAACCGCCGATCAATTGGTGCATGTCGCGACCGGCGAAGGCTCCTCGGGCTGGATCCCGCATACCTATGGTATCATCGAGCGCTATATTCCGAGGCAGCTCGCGCCGATGCGCGCCGCACGGCAACAACAGTGGCACCTCGACTTCACCGCGATCAACCGCATCCACGTGCCGGTCGCGCTGGCCTCGATGCTGCTGGTCGTGATCGTGTTCGGCCGCGGACTGTGGCAGCGGCGGCTCGACGATCTGACGCTGCTGGCGGGCACGGTGACGCTCGCTTTGCTCGGCAACGCCGCCGTCTGCGGCGTGATCTCGGGGCCGCACGACCGCTACGGCGCGCGCATGGTGTGGGTTGCGACCTTCGTGGTGCTGATCGCGGCCGCCCGCGCCTTCGCCAAGGACGATGCCGGGAACGATCCCGACGAGCTATATTCGTTGCGACAGGAAGTCGATGACGCCGGTCTTGTAGACCTTGTCTCCGACCGCCCGCATGTGGTCGCGGTTCGGAATGTCGAGCACCTGCGACCCCGGAATGATCCGGCCGAGCGCTGACGCCGAGCCGGCGATCTCGTCCTTGCTGCCGACCGCGATCAGGACCGGCACGCCGATGCCGGCGGCCTCCTCGCGCGTCATCAGCCGGCGCGAGCCGCGTAGGCAGGCGGCGAGCGCGCGGCGGTCGGAGCGGGTCTGGTCGGCGAAGGCGCGGAAGGTGCGGCCGACCGGATCGGTGACGTCGTCGAGCGACGGCGCCTCCAGCGCCAGCGCGACCGCCTCGCCGGGACCGCCGCCCTCGATCAGCCCGATGCCGATGCCGCCAAGGATCGCCGAACGCACCCGATCCGGATTTTCGCGCGCCAGGATCGCCGTCATCCGCGAGCCCAGCGAATAGCCCATGATGTCGGCGCGCGCGATGCCGAGATGATCCATCAGCGCGATCACGTCGCTTGCCATGATCGCGATCTCGTACTGCGCGGCATCGTACAGCTTGGCGGATTCGCCGTGGCCGCGATTGTCGAGCGCGATCACGCGCCGGCCAGCCTTGACGAGTTCCGACACCCAGGTCGGATAGATCCAGTTGACGTTCTTGCTCGAGGCAAAGCCGTGCACCAGCACGATCGGCTCGCCCGCACCTTCGTCGACATAGGCAATTTCAACATCGCCGTGATGGAAGCTCGGCATCATCGATTCCGTTTTTTCTCGGGACTTGTTTTCTTGCGACTTGGGATTTTGGAGTTGCGATCGACCGGCGACCGCAAGCTTAGCCCTGGGCAGGCATGCTCGCCAAGGTAGCTGCGGCGGCCATCTGGCGCTTCAGGCGCAGCGCCTTGCTTCGCCTGAGCCACCATGCAGTGGCCCGCTCGGTGGTGGCCTTGATCGACGACAGGAAGCCGAACAGCGCGAGCAGCGCGCCGAACAACCACATCGCGAGATTGAATGTGCCGGCGACAAGCAGCAGCGCACCGCGGCCGAGCAGCTTGATGATCGCGCGGGTCTGGCCGCCCTTGACGTCCGCGATGCGGGCCGCGCGCGCGATCTCCTGCGGGTTCTCCGCGACCTTCAGCGTGTCCCGCGCGGCGCGAACCCCGGCCGCCTCGCCGATGCGCCCGACATCCTTGGCGACGCGCACCAGCGCGCCGGCCTTCTCGGCGCGGAAGGCCGCGCGGATCGCGGTTGCGGTTTCCACCGGCCGCAGCACCGAGCCCGATGCGACTGCCTCGCGCAGCGCCGGCTGATCGACCACCTCACGGGTCGAGCGTCCGGCCCATTCGATCATCCCCTCGCTCAGCCGTCCCGCCTTGCGGGTATCCTTGACCAGCGTCAGCCCGGCGCGCAGCGGCCCGGCGCCGCCGACCGACACATAGGTCGCCGCGGTCACGGCAAGCCCGGCGGCCGCAAGGCCGAGCACCAGTTGGTCGGTGTCCTCGCCCATCACGAGATGCTTGCTCTCGCGCACGACGTCCCTGACGTCACCGAACACGAACAGGTCGCCTGCGACCGTGCCGGACAGGCTCGCGACATCGTCGGCATTGCCGGTCACGAGGCCGGTGGCGAACCCCTTGGCGAAATGCGTGGTGGACGATTGCTCGGCGCGCGCGTCGTCGACGCGCTTTGTGAGTTCATCGCCGAGCGCAATGTTCTTCTCGCCTGCGAGCGCGACGAAGCTCGTCGCAAGATCGGCATCTCCCGCGGCGAGTGCCGCCTCGATATTCTCAGATATCAACGCCGGGTTGTTGCGCAGCACGGAATTGAGCCTGAGGTCGGCGAGCGCAGCCGGGTCGTTCCGCGCTGACAGCACCGTGCCGGCGTCCCGGGCGTGCGGCCAGATCGCCGCGCCCACGGCAGCGCTCGCTGCCAGGCCGGCCATCGCAAAACTGAGGCGCACCCCGTTCATTCCCCTTGAAACCTCAAGTTTAATTCGCCTTGTTCAGTTCGTGCCTTGGAAATAGTGTGCCGTTTTTGCGACACAACGGCTCCGACCAAAGAAGGGCTTCTCTGGGACGACAAGATTGTGTCGAATTTGCATGAGCAAATGAGCCATCGGGGCTCTAGGAATCAACTGTTCCCGCCAGTATGGTGCGCGGCATTTCGCAATGCCGCATGCTGTTGATTGCGTCCGCCCGTCGTTGCCACCAAGGTGAGAATATGTCCGACCACGTCGTCCCGCACTTCCATAACGATGCCGGTGTCTCGGTGATCGAGATCGGGTCGCAGGAGTTCATGTGCGTGGGCGCCAACCCTCCGTTCGACCATCCGCACGTGTTCCTCGACCTCGGCAACGACAACGAGATCATCTGCCCGTACTGCTCGACGCTCTACCGCTTCGCATCCGACCTTGCTGCCGGCGAAGCACGGCCGCCGGAATGTGTGTTGAAAGACAAGGTCGCCTGACCGCTCCGTGGCGCTGACGCGAACCGTCATCGTTGCTGGCGCCGGGATCGGAGGACTGACCGCGTCGCTCGCACTGGCGGCACAGGGCTTTCGAGTCGTCGTGCTGGAAAAGGCTGAGCGGCTCGAGGAAGCCGGCGCCGGCATCCAACTCTCTCCCAATGCGAGCCGCATCCTGGTCGAGCTCGGGCTCAAGGAACCGCTGGCGCGGCGTGCGGTCACGCCGGACTCCGTCAACATCCTGAGCGCGCGGGCCGGCGGCGAGATCGCGCGGATGCCGCTCGGCCAAGCCGCCGAGTTCCGCGCCGGCGCTCCCTATTGGGTGATCCACCGCGCCGATCTGCAGTCCGCATTGCAGGCCGCCGTCAACGCCCATCCCGATATCGATCTGCGGCTCGGCTGCCAGTTCGAAGACGTGACCAAGCATGCCAAGGGCCTCACGGTGGTGCAGCGGCGCGGCAACGCGCGGCAGGATGAGTTGGCCGTTGCGCTGATCGGCGCCGACGGCATCTGGTCGTCGGTCCGCGGGCATTTGTTTCCGGATGTGCAGCCGCAATTCTCCGGCCTGATCGCCTGGCGCGGCACGCTGGACGCAACCGCCCTGCCGCGCGAATACACCGCGCCGCGCGTGCAACTGTGGATGGGGCAGGACGCGCATCTCGTGGCCTATCCGATCTCGGGCGGGCGCCAGGTCAACGTGGTCGCGATCGTGTCGGGCACCTGGAACCGGCCGGGCTGGAGCGCGCCGGGCGACGTCAACGAGATCAAGGGCGCGTTCGGCACGGCGCGCTGGCCGGCCACGGCGCGGATGCTGATCGGCGCGGTCGACGGCTGGCGCAAATGGGCGCTGTTCACCCTGCCCGACATCGGCCGCTGGAGCGAAGGCGCGGTGACGCTGCTCGGCGATGCCGCGCATGCGATGCTGCCGTTTGCCGCGCAAGGCGCCGGCATGGCGATCGAGGATGCGGCCGTGCTCGCCAAGGCCCTGGCCGATTGCACCGGCGAAAACACCGCAGGCATTCCCGACGCGCTGAAGCGCTACGCCAGGATGCGGCGCGGGCGCGTGCTGAAGGTACAGCGCTTGGCGCGGCAGCAAGGCCGCATCTATCATTTGAGCGGACCCCTGGCGATCGCGCGCGATCTCGCGATCCGCGCCATCGGTCCACAGCGCATGCTGGCGCGGCAGGACTGGATTTACGACTGGCGCGCCTGAAAGATCGGCCGGACGCGGCTTGCGTGCGCGACAAGCAATCGCCCGTTACGAGGCGGGTATTCAGTGGATGAGGCCTCGCGGCGCGCGCGGACCGTTCGCCGCCGGCGTCGGGGCTGCGGGTGCGGCCGCCGGAGTGTCCGGCGGGCTCTCGTGGCACTTGTTGGCGCGCCAGGCCTGCTCCGCCAGCCTCTGCTGGGAGTGGATCGCGATCAGCTCGTTGCGATAGACCATCTCGGAGACCACGGTACCGCCGACGCCGGTCTCCGCCTTGGCCATCAACTTTTCCTGATCCGTCGCGCGAGCCGCGAGGCCCTTGCGCTCGGTCTCGAGCTGCTTGCAGTCATACAGATCGTACTTGGCGGGATCGGCGAACGCCGAGGGCACGCTCTCGCCGATCTGTGCGCAGCCGGAAACGCCCGCGGCCGAGGCGAACAGCGCAACGATGGCTGCCGCGCGCAACGGATTTGGGCGGCGTGGGAGACGAACAGACATTCAGGTTTCTTAGTCCGACAGTGTTGAGATTGCCTAAAGCAGCCGCCGGTGTCCGGATTGAGGCTCAATCGCGGCGGCGCGCTGCTTATCCCAATGCCCGGCCGCCGAGGCAAATGGAATTGCAACGGACAGGTTAAGCCTTTGAAAGCGCAGCTGTTAGCAGCGGATAGTGGCAATTCCACTCCGCCGGCAAACGCGCTAGCAATCGGCGCGCCTGGCGCAATGCGGACGTGGCGGAACTGGTAGACGCACACGCTGAAATCATTCGACCTTCCAGCAAAACATCGCCCAATTCCACGATCGATAACGATCGAAAACGACGACATCTGCAAAACCATCGCGCCCATTCACCAATTCGGTAATTCGGGAATCGATATCCGCAGTGAAGCGGTGATGATTACATCGGAGGTCCAGGAATCAAAAGGCCTCAGCGATGAGGCTGAGGCTTCCTGACCCCTTTCGGGCTTGTTGGAGAAGACGGTGACCAGCCGTCATCACCGGCACCGTCAGACAGTGTAGGAGCACTGTCGGACATGGCTTCAGATAATAACACGCCCGTCGCGACATCGGAGCGGCGCCTTAGCGCCCGCGACGTCATGTCCAGCGGCCCTGATCTCTCCAAACGTGACATGCGGCGACACACGAATGTCCCGCAGAATTCTCGGCGATTCCGATGTCCGATGTCACGGATGTCACACCATGTCCCAGCTGATGTCCCAAGCGTGTGGGTAAGCCTGCCGTTCTTGAAACCGCATATCGGAACAGCCGTAAGGCTGATGTCAGTTAGAAATGTTTAGATGACATCCCAATGAATGACCGGACGTCGCACATAGTGCTGTTCTTGCTGGCGCTGACTCTCGCAGTGGCGGCTTGTGTGGTGATCTTGTGAACACCCTATTTGTCTTGGCGGTCCGGGGCCTGGCTGACGATCAGAAGGCCGTTCCGTTCTGAGAAAACGGAGTGCCTCGTTTGAGCAATAAACTCGTCCCGACGTTGGGCGTAGACTGCCGCTGTTCCTGCGTGGGCTTTCGCATGCCCCCCATGAAGCCCTGCGCGGAGCCAAGCGACCCCGCCAAAGCCCCGCCGCAAGACGGGGTCGCTGCGTGTCGGACATCCTCTCGTGCAATTTTTTTTCCGAGGTTTCGGGAATTAGCGATCATCGCTCGCAGTCGGAGCGTGGCGAATGCGTGCGAACAGATTCAAGAGCTGGACCGAGACCGAAGAACGATTGCTGGTCGAGTTGCATGAGTCCACGATGAACCACCGGCTCATAGCAATCCAGATGCGCCGAACCGAGGCTGGGATTGATAACCGGCTCGCGCTGATCGCCGGTAGGTCCAGGGCGAGTGACGACACAACGCCGCGCGCCGGCTCGACGCCTTGAGAGGCGGCCTGCACCCCGCCATCCGTACCGGAAAAGCCGGTTCACTATGGGCGACGAGCACGGGACGCCGGTGTTCGATGCGAAGAGTCAGGCCCGCATGCTTGCGCGGCCGGCGCAGCACTCCGCCCCCTCCTCTCTCGATCTCGACCACCGGCCCGCCATCGAGCGGGCCGTTTGCTTGAACGATCCACGCCCTTGCAGCCGGGGAAAGCCCCGAGCTTAGGAACGGTCGCTGACTGCGACCGTTCTCATTTGCAGGAGCCGAAAATCAAGATGGGCGTGAGTCCAAATAGGCGGGTGATCATTGGGTTCAGGATCGTAACAACACTCGCCATGTTGGCCGGTGTGGATGGTCAGCTCACCGCAAATGCGACGACGCCACAAGGCGGCGATTGCCGCGACTTGCTGCGGGCGTGCGAAATGAAAGACGAACTTGGCGAAGGTGACGATAACTGCATTAAGTTTCGCAAATCGTGTGCGCCCTCGACCCCTCATCTCAACTGCGAGTGGCTGCGTGATGCCTGCATGTACCGAGAAGAACTCGGCGTCGAAGGCAACAACAACTGCGGCCGATATCGCGAAAATTGCCACGACGGAACCATAAAGCGGGAATGACCGGCGCTGGATCATCTCCCTCGATCTCGATCACCATAGGCCGCCCAACAGGCGGCCTTGTCGTTTCGGATGCCCCGTCCCGTTGCAGCGGTGGTCGCCCAGCGCGCGCCGCGATCTCCACATATTATTAGTCGGCTAACTCCGCTGATTACCACTTGTTCCCAAAACGAAAACGGCCCCAGCGACTGTGGGGCACTGAGACCGTTTCGAGTTGACCATTCAAGTGTCGCCGGACGGGGGTCAGCACCTGAACGTGCGGACAACTAGGGGAGCGATGGCCGGTTCCTAACTGATTATGAGAATGCTCGTCACCACCGCAACCAGCATGGTGACGCTAAAGATCGCGACGCCAAGACAGACCCGCGCGGCCGACAAGTCGGAGCGCATGGGCGCGCACTACAGCCGCCACGTCGAATCAGAGGCCAACATCACCAGAGCGTTTAAGCGTCTCACTAAGGACGCATCGTGAACAGATTTTGCAAAACGCGAAGGAAAATCTGCAAAACATTTGCGGTGGAAAGTCGAAAACGCTATCCAAATCAACGACGCGGACGTGGCGGAACTGGTAGACGCAAGGGACTTAAAATCCCTCGACGGCAACGTCATGTGGGTTCGAGTCCCACCGCCCGCACCAGCCTGTCGTGCGGCCCCTCTTACTTCTTGGCTTTGGCTTTTTTGGCCTTGGCCTTCTTCGCCGTCTTGGCTTTTGCTTTCTTTGCCTTTGCGGCCTTCGCCGGCTTTTTGGCCTTCGCCTTCTTCGCCGATGTCTTGGCTGACGTCTTGGCAGATTTCCTTGCGGACTTCTTGGCTGATTTCTTCACCGATTTCTTCGGAGCTTTCTTGACGGCTTTCTTCGTCGACGCCGCACGAGCCACGGCGGGCTGTTGCGCCGCGCCGCCGCCACCGCCACTACGCGTCGGGCGTGGCGGCACCGGCTCCTCCATCCAGAAATCCAGCTCCTGCTCCTTGCCGCCGCCCGGCTTCCAGCCGTCGAGCGAATAGATCTGGTCCGGATTGCCGCCGCTGCCGAGATAGCCGCGCCAGGAATAATGGTCGTAGACGCCGTTGATGTGCAGCGCATAGGCCTGGGCCAGCTGCTTGTTGCCGCGGATGATCACGAGATTCTCGTCGTTCTTCTCCGAGGCGGCGACCGAGAAATTGTGCGATCCGGTGATGACGGCGCAATTGTCCGAGAACGGATCGATCACGATGGTCTTGGAGTGAACGATCGCGATCATCCCCGCGTTGCGTATCTGCTGGACGCTGAACTCGACGTCGGCCCATGAGGGTTCGTTGCTTGCGCTGACGCCATGCGGCAGCTGGACGTCGTCGTGGAAGGTTTGCTTCGGCGCGCCCGACTTGACCACCTCGCCGCCGACCGAAACGATGTCGCCGTTCTTGCTGGCCATCATGGTCGACACCACGCCGCGGACATAGATGTCGTTCTGCTGTGCGCGCTCCAGCAGGGACTCCAGCAGCGGCGATTGACCCGGCATGAACATCAGGAAGAGCGCGCCGTCCCTGGCGTTCTTGATCAGGTCCAGCACCGGCGTGAACTCCGCCTCGCCGTTGGTCGCGGCGAAGTAGACCGAAATGTTGCTGTCGCTGGTCGGACTGGAATTCGACGTCTTCAGGGCCGGCGGCATGGCGTTGCCCGCGGCGACCAGCTTGCCCCACTGATCGAGGTAGCGCCTGGCGATCACCGCGTTCTCGATGATCAGCACATTGTTGAGCTGCGTGCACAGACCGGTGGTGGTCCAGTTCGTGCTGCCGGTCAGCACGCGGATGGCATTGCCATGCGCGTCGCTCTCGACCACGAACTTGTTGTGGACGCTGGGCGACGACCTGCCCGCATTCGACAGATCGCGATGCTTGACCGCAAGCCCAGCGCCACTGAGCTCGCCCGCGATGTTGGGCTTGGTTGCGCTGCCATTGCCGAGCAGGACGTTGCCGCGGCTGCCGAACGGCTTCAGCGCGCCGACCAGCTCCTCGTCATTCATCTCGTAGATGGCGGCATGAACCTGGCTGCCGCGGAGGTCGGCATCGTGCAGGAAGGCCAGGATCTCGTGCAGGGCATCGCCCGACAGATAGCGCCGCGCCTGATTGGCCGGATCTGAGAGGCCCTTGACGAAATTGCGCAGCGAGTCGTCGGACGTATCACCCTTCACGAAGCGGCTGACGATCTGGGACATCAGGGTGCCGCGGTTGAAATAGGCCGACAAGCCGCCGCCCGCATCGCCCGAAGCGACGGCCGGCGTCGTCCAGGCCGACACCGAGGCGGCATCGGGCGTGAACGTCCCGCTCGCGCCGTTCTTCATCGCGGTGACGCGGTAGGAGACGTTGTCGGTGTCGACGACGCTGTGATCGGTCCAGATGCAGCGCCGGAACGGCGATTGCGTCGAGGAGATGCCGGCGTCCGCCACCGGCTTCTCGCCGGGCTGCGGCGGAATGCGGTTGGACAGTATGGTCGTCTGTTGCGTGATGTTGTTGCGCCGCTCGAGCTGGAAACCCACCCAGTCGTTCGACCAGGCATCCGGCTGCCAGGCGATCAGGATATCATCGGCGTTCGCGTAAGCCTTGACGTTGATGGTCATCACAATTTCCCCGAGGCTGGGTGAATCCACCGGCGCGAAAAAATCGACACCGCCTGTGCACGGCGAGCGCGTGCATCCCAGGGCGGCGCCGAAACCGCGCAGGACATTACCCCGGTAACCTTGAGTAGTTTGTGAAATAGACGACAACTGTTCGTGCAAATCGGCGTGGCGCGCCGGGCATCGCGCCCTAATCGAACGCCAGTCCCAGCCGCTTCTGCTTCTTCCATACGATACGGCACGGCCACCGCTGGCCATCGACGCCGAGGATGAAGCGGTCGGGAAACCACAGCGGCGAGTTGACTTCGACGCAGGCGCCCTGGGGCGAGAGATTGCGGACTGTGCAGGCGATCGCTTCATTGCCGAACTCGATCGCGCCCGACTTGAGGACGCGGCGGCGCGCGCCGGCACGCCGCTTCTCGGTCGGTATTGGCTGTTGCGCGCTGGCCGGTGCGGGCCTGTTGTCGTCGTCGGCCATGGGCCCGTCGCGGTAGGTACACAGACTGGTGGTCAGGTTACGACGCAATGCTGACGGGAACCTTAAGACCGCCCCCGCGGCCGAATTGGCATGCCAGCGCCTGCCGACCGGCTGGGCAGACGCGCGCGCGATATCACGGTGCGCGCATCACCTCATCGTGTCTTCCGGCTGTGGCGCGGTTCACACGCCGTGATCGCCGGCCGTGCTAGTCTTGGCGTGTTGGAAAATTCCGGCCGCACATTTCGCGGCCCTCGCATTTCGAGATCAATGAATTGGAGATAGGCGATGACGATTGCGGATCGCAATCGGATTGCCGGTCGCAATCGGATTGTCGGCACTACCGCGCCGGATCATGGCGCTTCGCTTCTGGAGCACGGCGACGACGCAGCTCATTGCAGCAACGGGCTCAATGCACAGAAATTCCGCGATGCGACGCCCGACGAGCGCGCGGTCTACCGGCGATGGATTCGCGGCTCGGTCGTGCTGTACGGATTGCTGGCGTTTGCCGCGGGAGCAATGGTCTGGATGAACGGCGCCAGTGTCGGACAGACGCAGCTCTCGAGCCTGTCGAGCGCGGGCAACGCCAAATCGGGTCACGTAAACTAGCGACTGCCGTCGCCGAACCAGTCGCGCATCAATTTGTCATGCCGCAAAACGAAAAATGGCCGGGACGAGTCCCGGCCACACGTGTTGCGTCAAGCCGCAAGCTTACTCGGACTTGTCGATGTTCCAGAAGATCGGCGTCGCTGGACCGTCGAGCACACCGCTCAGCGACTTCCGCCAGGCGCTCGGGCCCTGATACTGGCCGAGCGGAATGTAGATGACCTGCTCGTAGGCTTCCTTTTGGATATCGGCCGCGATCTTCTTCTGCTCGTCGAGCGACGGCGCGCGCACGAAGGCATCCTTGAGCTGTTCGATCTTCGGATCCTCGGCCCAGCCGAACCATCCGCCATTCTTGCCCTGGCCGCCGATCGAGAGGTTGGCGATCGGGTTGGAGACGTCGGCGCTGACCCAGTTGGTGAAGAACATGTTCCAGCCGCCGTCCTTCGGCGCCTTCTGGCTGGCGCGGCGGGTCACCACGGTCTGCCAGTCGGTGGCCTGCAGATCGACCTTGAAGCCGGCGTCGCGCAGTTGCTGGGCGACAACGACCGGCTGCGCCTTGAGCGTGGTGACGTCGCCGGGCGCCATGATGACGATAGGCGTGCCGTCATAGCCCGACTCGGCAAGCGCCTTCTTGGCCGCCGCCATGTCGCCGCCCTTCAACAACGTCTCGCCACCGATCTCGGACGCGAACGGCGTATCGCAGATGAAGAAGGAGACGCAGGTCTTGTAATATTTGGGATTGCCGACCAGCGCGTCGAGCACCTGCTTCTGGTTGACCGCCATCAGCGCCGCCTGGCGAACCTTGATGTTGTCGAACGGCGGATAGAGGAAGTTCATGCGGCCGAGGGTCTGGAAGCCGAACTTGTTCAGCGTCTCGACCTTCAGGTCCTTGTCGCCTTCGAGGATCGGCAACATGTCGAACGACGGGTTCTCCAGGAAATCGATGTCGCCGGACTGCAGCGCGTTCATCGCGGTCTGCGCGTCGGCCATCGTGACCCACTCGACACGGTCGACCTTCACGACCTTGCCACCCGCGGTCCAGCTCGCCGGCTCCTTGCGCGGCACGTAGTCCTTGTTCTTGACATAGACCGCCTTCACGCCCGGCTGGAATTCGGCCTGCACGAACTTGAACGGGCCCGAACCGATCTGCTCCGGGATCGGCTTGTCCGGCGGCGTTTCGGCCAGCCGCTTCGGCATCATGAAGGCGACGCGCGACGACGGCTTGCCGATCGAATCCAGCACCAGGCCGTAGGGCTCCTTCAGCTTCAGCGTGATCGTCTTCGCATCGGTGGCCTCGAGGCTCGCCGTGAAGTCCATCAGCTTCTGGCCCATGCCGTCGACCTTGGCCCAGCGCTTCAGCGACGCGACGCAGTCTTCGGCGGTCACCGGCGTGCCGTCGTGCCACTTGAGGCCATCGCGCAGCGTGAAGGTGTAGGTAAGCTTGTCGTCCGACACCTTCCAGTCCGCCATCTGCGGCTGGATCTTGAAGTTGGAGTCGGTCGCCACCAGCGTGTCGTAAACCATGTAGCCATGGTCACGCGTGATGTAGGCCGTGGTCAGGATCGGATCGATGACGCGCAGATCCGAATGCATCACCGCGGTGATGGTCTTGTCCGCGGCCATGGCCGGCGGCGCAAACGACAATTCGTGCGGTGCGAATGACAGCGCAAGCGCCGACAACGCAGCCGCGAGCGTGCGGCGCTTCCAACGCGAGATAGGGAACATGCAATTCTCTCCTGACGTGTAACTGGTCAAAGCCGGCTTATTCGTTATGCATGCGGTTCGTTATTTAGGCGAACTAACATGCTGTATGGCTTGTGAAATCGAGACTTGCATCAAGCGCAATGCGCGTCAATCGGTTTCGGGCGGGATCAAACGTATACGAACGAATGAACGGCGGGTGCAGCGCATTTGACTTTACAAAGTCGTCGCCCGAGCTTTTCGTATGGCACGCGAACGCGTATCGGCGCGAACAAACAACAAGAGAGAAAAGACATGAACCCCGCCAATCTTCCCTTTGATTCCGAAGCGATGCTGCAGGGGCTGCGCAGCTGGGTGGAATGCGAGAGCCCGACATGGGATGCGGCCGCGGTCGAGCGCATGCTCGGCCTCGCCGCGCGCGAGATGGCGATCATGGGTGCGACGATCGAACGCATCGCGGGACGCCAGGGCTTTGCCGGCTGCGTCCGCGCCCGTTTTCCCCATCCAAAACAAGGCCAGCCGGGCATCCTGATCGCCGGCCATCTGGACACCGTGCACCCGGTCGGCACCATCGAAAAGCTGGCGTGGCGGCGCGAAGGCAACAAGTGCTTCGGGCCCGGCATCTTCGACATGAAGGGCGGCAACTATCTGTCGATCGAGGCGATCCGGCAACTGGCACGCGCCTCCTTCACGACGCCGCTGCCGATCACGGTGCTGTTCACGCCCGATGAAGAGGTCGGCACGCCATCGACGCGCGACATCATCGAGGCGGAAGCCGCACGCAACAAATACGTGCTGGTGCCGGAGCCCGGCCGGCCGAACAACGGCGTCGTCACCGGACGCTACGCGATCGCGCGCTTCAATCTGGAAGCCATTGGCAAGCCGAGCCATGCCGGCGCGACACTGTCGTCCGGCCGTTCCGCGATCCGCGAAATGGCTCGCCAAATCATCGCCATCGACGGCATGACCACCGAGGACTGCACCTTCTCGGTCGGCATCGTGCATGGCGGCCAATGGGTCAATTGCGTCGCAACGACCTGCACCGGCGAAGCGCTCAGCATGGCCAAGCGCCAGGCCGATCTCGATCGCGGCGTGGAGCGCATGCTGGCGCTGTCGGGCACCGCAAATGACGTGACATTCAAGGTGACGCGCGGCGTCACGCGCCCGGTGTGGGAGCCGGATGCCGGCACCATGGCGCTCTATGAAAAGGCGAAGCGTCTCGCCGCCGACATGGGTCTTGATTTGCCGCACGGCAGCGCCGGCGGCGGCTCCGACGGCAACTTCACCGGCGCGATGGGCATCCCTACCCTCGACGGCCTCGGCGTCCGCGGTGCCGACGCCCACACTTTGAACGAACATATCGAAGTCGACAGCCTTGCCGAGCGCGGCCGTCTGATGGCCGCACTGCTCGCAACGCTCGACTAAGGTTGATTTGCACTGCACAACACGTTGGCACTGCCGGATCGAAATTTAGCCTTGTTCAATTTTGAGGCTTCGCCTACGGTCCGGCCGTCCAACGCGACGATGCGGGAGAGATCGAAGCGACAACATTCGTGTTGTTGCTTCGGCGCCGACGGAGCAACCGCCCCGGAAACTCTCAGGCAAAAGGACTGTATCGTCAGGACGATCTGGAGAGAGACGGACATGGCCAAATGGAAACGGCCGTGACGTCCACCGAAGGGGATAGTTCGCCGTCGGGCTCACGCCCGATGCGGATCAAGCTCTCAGGTACCGTGACAGATGGGGCGTCGAAACAACCGGTTTCACCGGCGGTTCGGCGACTCTAACCCACGGGAGCCTGAAGACCACCATGCCTCACATCGCAATCATTGGCGCCGGCATCACCGGCGTGACGACGGCCTATGCCCTGCTCGAACGCGGCTACCGGGTGACCGTCCTCGACAGGCATCGCTATGCCGCGATGGAAACCTCGTTCGCCAACGGCGGACAGCTTTCCGCCAGCAACGCCGAAGTGTGGAACAGCGCCGCGACCATTCTCAAGGGGTTGCGCTGGATGCTGCGCAGCGACGCGCCGCTGCTGATGAATCCGAAGCCGAGCTGGCACAAATATTCCTGGATCGGCGAATTCGTCGGCAGCATCACGCGCTATCGCAGCAACACCATCGAGACCACGCGGCTCGCAATCGAAGCGCGCAAGCATCTGTTCTCGATCGCCCAGCGCGAGAACATCGCCTTCGATCTCGAACGCCGCGGCATCCTGCACGTCTATCACGACAAGGCCGGCTTCGAGGCGGGCCTGCGCGTCAACGCGCTGCTGCAGCAAGGCGGGCTCGACCGCCGGCCGGTGACGGCGGATGAAATCCGCAGCATCGAACCCGCGCTGCAGACGACCTGCTATGGCGGCTTCTTCACGCCGTCGGACGCGACCGGCGATATCCACAAGTTCACGCGCGGCCTCGCCGACGCCTGCGTCCGCCGCGGCGCGAGCTTCGTCCATGAGGCCGACGTCGACGCGATCGCGCGTGACGATGGCGGATTCCGGATCGGCTGGAACCAAGCCGCTTCGCACGATGCCGAGGTCGCGACGCGACATGAGTTGCGGGCGGACGGCATCGTGATTTGCGCCGGGGTCGCGAGCCGCCACTTCGCCGGCCTGCTCAACGACCGCGTCAACGTCTATCCGGTGAAGGGCTATTCGATCACCGTGCAGCTCGATGCGCCGCAAAGCCGGGACGCCGCACCGACCGTCAGCCTGCTCGACGAGGCCGCGAAGATCGTCACCAGCCGGCTCGGCGCCGATCGCTTCCGCGTCGCCGGCACGGCCGAGTTCAACGGCTTCAACCGAGACATCCGCGCCGACCGCATCCAGCCGCTGGTGGATTGGGTACGGCACCATTTCCCGGGCATCGACACCTCGAAGGTCGTGCCGTGGGCGGGCCTGCGCCCGATGATGCCGAACATGATGCCGGTGGTTCGCGCCGGACGGATTCCGGGCGTGTTCTACAACACCGGCCACGGTCATCTCGGCTGGACGCTGTCGGCTGCGACGGCACAGATGGTGGCAGGGGCGATCGACGACTGGCGCGACCTCGACACGCCCTCAATGGTGCCGTCGCAGGTCGAGGCGAACGAGACTGCCCGTGCAGCTTTCCCCTAATTATCCCGCTGATGAGGAAGAATATGTGCGTATTTTCGTGTGGCCAAGTCGGAATTCGCTGAGAATCGCCGCATGACAACGACTAGCGTCATGATGGGAAAAAACGCTTCAGCGCGGGAGGGGACAATGCGCATGGGGGTAGCGGGCACGCATGGCATTGCGGCCCGGCGCGACATTACGGACGTCACGTGTGCCGGCGCCGATCTCTTCGGCGGACCGATACGCATCCTCGCCACCGGCACGCGCATCAACACGGTGCGCCACATTCCCGAAACGATCAACGCTCGCTCCCACGCATCGGGCTCCACGAAAGGCGCGACATGACAACCGGGACGTTGACCAAGCCAGATCAGATTGCCGCAGAGCTCTGCGCGGCCGTCGATCGAAACTTCGACGATCAGGTCGCGTTCCTGTCGCGCATGGTGCAGTTCCGCAGCCTGCGCGGACAGGAAGCGCCGCAACAACACTGGCTGGCCGAGCAATTAGCAAGGCGCCGCTACGACGTCGATACGTTCAACCTCGCCGACGTCAACCTGATGAGCCATCCGAAGGCTGCACCGATGGACGGCATCGATCTTGCCGGATCGCAGCAGGTCGTTGCGACGCGCGACAGCAAAGGCGGCGGGCGCAGCCTGATCCTGCAAGGCCATATCGACGTGGTGCCGGAGGGGCCCGCCGACCTTTGGGACCAGCCGCCGTTCTCGGGCGCCGTGCACGACGGCTGGATGTTCGGGCGTGGCGCGCAGGACATGAAGGCCGGTGTCTCGGCGATGATCTTCGCGCTCGATGCGATCCGCGATGCCGGCTATGCCCCGGGCGGACGCGTCCATCTGCAAACCGTGACCGAGGAAGAGAGCACCGGCAATGGCGCACTGTCGACCTTGATGCGCGGCTATCGCGCCGACGCCTGCCTCATTCCCGAGCCGACCGGACACACGCTGACGCGCGCCCAGGTCGGCGCCGTCTGGTTTCGCCTGCGCGTCCGCGGCACGCCGGTGCATGTCGCCTATTCCGAGTCCGGCACCAGCGCGATCCTGTCGGCGATGCATCTGGTGCGCGCGTTCCAGGATTACACCAAGGCGCTCAATGCGCGGGCGCTCGACAATAGCTGGTTCCGCAGCGTCAAGAACCCGATCAAGTTCAACGTCGGGATCATCAAGGGCGGCGACTGGGCCAGTTCGACCGCGGCGTGGTGCGAGCTGGATTGCCGGCTCGGCCTGTTGCCGGGCGAAACGCCGCAGCAGGCGATGCGTGGCATCGAGGAATGCCTGGCCGAGGCGCACAAGGCCGACGACTTCCTGTCCGACAATCCGGCCGAGCTCGTGTGGAGCGGCTTCCAGGCGGACGCCGCGGTGTGCGCGCCCGGCAGCGAAGCGGAAGCAGCGCTGTCGGCAGCCCATCAATCCATCTTCCAGGCTCCAATGCAGGAGCGCCTGTCTACGGCCGTCAACGACACCCGCTACTATTGCGTCGATTACGGCATCCCTGCCCTTTGCTATGGTCCTTACGGTGTCGGCCCGCATGCGTTCAACGAACGTGTCGAGCTCGACAGTCTTCGCAAGACAACGCAGAGCATCGCACTGTTCGTCGCCAATTGGTGCGGCGTGATGAGAGCGTGAATGAACTTGTCGTCTCAGGTCGGTGGCACACGACGACAAGTGCAATTCGAAATAGCAGCTTCAAACCAGAGGAGGCCTCCAACGGCCCGAACCGCGCCTTGATATAACGTCGCCATTGGCACAGTATTTGCCTGCAAATTCATCACGTTCGCGCTGCCTTTGAGACAAGACGCAGAAGCGCATGAGACACATCACGGGGACACCATGAGTATGATGCGGCCCAGCCTTCGCTTCGCACCCTCTGACGGCAGGAGATAGCAGCGATGCTCGGCTATCTGCTTCGCCGCATCCTCGCCGCCATTCCCGTGATGGGCGTGGTGGCCCTGTTCGTGTTCCTGTTGCTGCGGCTGACGCCGGGTGACCCGGCTGCAATCCTCGCCGGCGACAATGCGACGCCCGAACAGCTCGATCGCATCCGCACCTCGCTCGGTCTTAACGAGCCGATCTACATCCAGTTCTACACCTGGGTCGCCAAGCTGTTGCACGGCGACCTCGGCGTCTCCCTGATCTCGAACAAGCCGATCCTCGAAATGATCGGCCCCCGCCTCGAGCCTTCGATCTCGGTTGCGCTCGCCACCATCGTCCTTTCGATCCTGGTCGCGGTGCCGCTCGGCGTGATCGCGGCGTGGAAGCACGGCACCTGGATCGACCGCTTCGTGATGGGGCTTTCGGTGCTCGGCTTCTCGGTCCCGGTGTTCGTGATCGGCTATGTGCTGATCCAGGTGTTTGCGATCGATCTGCGCTGGGTGCCTGTGCAGGGTTTCAAGAGCATCTCGGCCGGCTTCGGTCCGTTCTTCGAGCGCATCATCCTGCCGACCTGCACCCTCTCCTTCATCTACGTCGCGCTGATCGCGCGCATGACGCGGGCTTCGATGCTCGACGTGCTGGGTGAGGATTTCGTGCGCACGGCGCGTGCCAAGGGCATCGGCGAGACCGGCGTGCTGCTGCGCCATGCGCTGCGCAACGCCGCGGTCCCGGTCATCACCGTGATCGGTTCCGGTTTCGCGCTGCTGATCTCGGGCGTCGTCGTCACCGAGAGCGTGTTCAACCTGCCCGGCATCGGCCGCCTCACCGTCGATGCGGTGCTGGCGCGAGACTATCCGGTGATCCAGGCCATGATCCTCCTGACATCGGGTATCTATGTCGCGGTCAATCTGTTGATCGACCTCGCCTACACCCTGCTCGATCCTCGTATCCGGTACTGAGCAATGGCGATCGAAACCCTTCCCGAATCCACCATCCCCGTCACCCGGCCGTTCCGCGTCAAGTTCGGCTTCCTCACCTCGACGCCGATCATCGCGGTTGCGACGATCTGCCTCGTGCTGATCATCCTGATGGCGATCTTCGCGCCGCTCCTTGCGCCTCATGATCCACTCTTGCTGACGCCGGCGCAGCGGCTGAAGCCGGCGAGCGCGCAATACCTGCTCGGCACCGACGCCTATGGACGCGACCTGTTGTCGCGCATCATCTACGGCTCGCGCATCTCGCTGGTGATCGGGCTCGGCGCCGCCGTCTGCTCGATCGCAATCGGGCTGCTGATCGGCCTCGTTGCCGGCTTCTTCCGCTGGGTGGACGCGGTGATGATGCGCGTGATGGACGGCTTGATGGCGATCCCCGCCATCCTGCTCGCGATCGCCGTGGTGTCGCTGTCCGGCGCCAGCATCTGGACCGTGATGGTCGCAATCACCATCCCCGAGATCCCGCGCGTGGCGCGGCTGGTGCGCTCGGTGGTGCTGACCGCGCGCGAGGAGCCCTATGTCGAGGCCGCGATCTCGCTCGGCTCCAGCCTGCCGAAGATCATGTGGCGGCATCTGATGCCGAACACGATAGCGCCACTGATCGTGCAAGGCACTTATGTCTGCGCATCCGCGATCCTGACCGAGGCGATCCTGTCGTTCCTCGGCGCCGGCATCTCGCCGGAAACGCCGACCTGGGGCAACATCATGGCCGAGGGCCGCGCCTATTTCCAGGTCAAGCCGTCGCTGATCTTCTGGCCGGGGCTGTTGCTCTCGATCGCCATTCTCAGCGTCAACCTGATCGGCGACGCCGCCCGCGACGCGCTCGATCCCCGCATGAAGCAGCGTGAGGGCAAGTGACCAATACCAACTCTTCCCACGTCGTCCTCGACATCAACAACCTCGTCGTCGGTCTCGGCCGCAAGGCGGACGCGCACCGCATCATCGACGACCTGTCGTTGCAGGTGCGCGAAGGCGAGACGCTTTGCCTCGTCGGCGAAAGCGGCTCCGGCAAATCGGTGACCTCGCTTACCGTGATGGGCCTGCAGCAGAAGGGCACGCTGGTGCCCTCCGGCGGCAGCGTCAAGCTGGTCGGCGAGGAACTGCTCACCGCAACCGACCGGCGCTTAAGGCAATTGCGCGCGACGCGGATGGCGATGATTTTCCAGGAGCCGATGACCGCGCTCAATCCGGTCGTGCCGGTCGGCCGCCAGATCGACGAGGTGCTGCGCGCCCATACCGATCTCGACTCCCGCGCGCGGCGTCGGAAGATTCTGGCCATGATGGAGCATGTGCGGCTGCCCGACGTGGAACGCATCTTCTCCTCCTACCCGCACCGCCTCTCGGGCGGACAGCGCCAGCGCATCATGATCGCGATGGCGCTGGTGCTGGAACCGAAGCTGCTGATCGCGGACGAGCCGACCACCGCGCTCGACGTCACCACCCAGAAGCAGATCCTCACGCTGATCCGCGACCTGCAACGCGATCACGGCACGGCTGTGCTGTTCATCACCCACGACATGGGCGTGGTGGCCGAGATCGCCGACCGCGTTGCGGTGATGCGGCACGGAAGGCTGGTCGAAGCCGGCCCCCTGCAGGAGGTGCTGCGCACTCCGAAGATGGAGTACACCCGCAACCTCTTGTCCTCGGTGCCGAGCCTCGTGCCGCGCGCGCCGCGGCCGGAGACGACCGAGCCGGTGGTGCTGGAGGCCAACGAGCTCAGCAAGGTTTACCGGGAGCGGTCGCTGTACGGCAAAGCCCGCGAGGTCGCCGCCGCCAGCAACGTCACGCTCACTTTGCGCAAGGGCCGCACGCTCGGCATCGTCGGCGAAAGCGGTTCCGGCAAATCGACGGTGGCGCGCTGCATCGTCCGCCTGATCGATCCGACCTCGGGCGGGGTGCGGCTCGCCGGCCGCGAGATATCCGACCTGTCGCGCCGGCTGTTGCAGCCGCATCGCCAGAAGATCCAGATCATCTTCCAGGACCCCTACCGCTCGCTCAATCCGCGCGTCACCGTCGGCGAGAGCATCGCCGAAGGCCCGATCAATTACGGCATGCCGCGCAAGGATGCGCTGGCGCGGGCCCGCGAGCTGCTCGAGCTCGTCCATCTGCCGCCCGACGCCATCTCGCGCTATCCGCACCAGTTCTCCGGCGGCCAGCGCCAGCGCATCGCGATCGCGCGTGCCCTGGCGCTCGATCCCGACGTGCTGGTAGCGGATGAGGCGGTGTCCGCGCTCGACGTTTCGGTGCAGGCGCAGGTTCTCAATCTGCTCGACGAGATCCAGCGGCGGCTCGGCATCGCGCTGTTGTTCATCACGCATGATCTGCGCGTCGCCGCGCAGATCTGCGACGACGTCGCCGTGATGCAACATGGCCGCGTCGTGGAACAGGGACCGGCGGCCGAGGTGCTGACCAATCCGCAGCAGGCCTATACCCGCGCGCTGCTCGATGCGGCACCCGGACGCGGCTGGGATTTTGCGAATTTCCGCCCCGTTTCGGAGGCGGCGGAGTAGCCGGTTTACCGTCATTCCGGGGCGATGCGTCAGCATCGAACCCGGAATCTCGAGATTCCACGGTGCGCAATTGCGCACCTGTGGTTCGCGTCTTCGACGCGCC
This sequence comes from Bradyrhizobium sp. CCBAU 53421, assembly GCF_015291625.1. Taxonomy (NCBI): domain Bacteria; kingdom Pseudomonadati; phylum Pseudomonadota; class Alphaproteobacteria; order Hyphomicrobiales; family Nitrobacteraceae; genus Bradyrhizobium; species Bradyrhizobium sp. CCBAU 53421. The sequence continues at coordinate 4,040,201 of NZ_CP030047.1, read as the reverse complement.
CCGGAATGACGGCTAGCAACGTTGACGCACCCGAACCACTCGGGACGCCCATAGGGCATGCAAATCCGGAGGTGCTCGACGGCTTGCGCTTGGCGCGACGACACGCTTAACGTCGCGCGCTAGGGCATGACCCGAGGGTGGACACCGGCCTCCCCGAAAGTTCGCGCTCTAACCAACGAAACGAGATCGTGGCGCGAACCGTTCCGATCGCATCACGATCGAAGAAACGTATCGAGACCACTTGATGACCCGCATTGCCGTTGGCGGCTTCCTGCACGAGACCAACACCTTCGCACCGACGAAGGCAACCTACGACGACTTCGTGCATGGCGGCGGCTGGCCGTCGATGACCCATGGCGCCGAGGTGCTCAGGGTCATGCGCAAGATCAATGTCGGCCTCGCCGGCTTTGTCGAGGCCGCCGAGGCCAATGGCTGGGAGCTGGTGCCGACGATTTTCGCCGCGGCGAGCCCGTCGGCGCATGTCAGCAAGGATGCGTTCGAGCGGATCGTGACGGAGATGGTCGACGGCATTGTCGCCGCCGGCCCGATCGATGCCGTCTATCTCGACCTGCACGGCGCCATGGTCACCGAGCATCATGACGATGGTGAAGGCGAAACCCTCGCCCGCGTGCGCAAGGCCATCGGCAATGATGTGCCGCTGGTAGCGAGCCTCGATCTGCATGCCAACGTCTCGCCCAGGATGGTCGAGCATGCCGATGCGCTGATCGCCTACCGCACCTATCCGCATGTCGACATGGCCGACACCGGCCGCGCTTGCGCACGGCATCTGGCGCTGATGCTCAAGTCCGGGCAGCGCTTTGCGAAAGCATTCCGGCAATTGCCGTTCCTGATCCCGATCAGCTGGCAATGCACCAACGACCAGCCGACCAAGGGCATCTATCAGAAGCTCGCGGCCTTGGAGAGCGACGCCGTGCCGACGCTGTCGTTTGCGCCGGGCTTCCCGGCGGCCGATTTCAGGGATTGCGGGCCGAGCGTGTTCGCCTATGGCCTGACCCAGGCCGACGCGGATGCGGCCGCCGACGAGGTCGTCGCCCTGGTCGAGAGCCATGAGGACGATTTCGACGGCCGGATCTATTCGCCGGATGAAGGCGTGCAGCTGGCGATGCAACTGGCGAAGTCGGCGAGCAAGCCGATCATCATCGCCGACACCCAGGACAATCCCGGCGCCGGTGGCGATTCCGACACCACGGGCATGCTGCGCGCGCTGGTGCGCAACAAAGCGAGTGCCGCAACCGGCGTGATCTACGACCCGCAATCGGCCAAGGCTGCGCATGTGGCCGGCGTCGGAGCATCAGTCACGCTCGAGCTCGGCGGCAAGTCCGGCATTCCCGGCGACGCGCCGTACAAAGAGACCTTCGTCGTCGAAAAGCTCTCGGACGGCAAGTTCGTCGCACCCGGCCCCTATTTCGGCGGCCGCGACATGGACATGGGTCCGTCGGCCTGCCTGCGGGTCGGCGACGTCCGTGTCGTCGTCGGCTCCTACAAGGCCCAGCTTGCCGACCAGTCGATGTACCGCTATGTCGGCATCGAGCCGACCGCGCAGAAGATCCTGGTCAACAAGAGCTCGGTGCATTTCCGCGCCGATTTCGAGCCGATCGCCGAGAAACTGCTGATCTGCGCCGCGCCCGGCGCCATGCCGGCCGACACCGCCACGCTGCCGTGGAAACATTTGCGTCCCGGCATTCGTATCAAGCCTAACGGCCCCGCTTTCACCCCCTCCTCCCCATCACGCACAAACGGATAGAGACCATGCCGACCATTGAGCGCATCGACAGTTTTGCCGACGAACTCACCGCCATCAGACGGGATCTGCATGCGCATCCGGAGATCGGCTTCGAGGAAGTCCGCACCTCCGGCATCGTCGCCGACAAGCTTGCGAGCTGGGGCATCGAGGTGCATCGCGGCCTCGGCGGCACCGGCGTGGTCGGCGTGCTCAAGGGCAAGGGCAACGGCACCAAGAAGATCGGCCTGCGCGCCGACATGGACGCGCTGCCGATGGAGGAGAACACCAATCTGAAGTGGCGCTCCACCATCCCCGGCCGCTTCCATGGCTGCGGCCATGACGGCCACACCACGATGCTGCTGGGCTCGGCGCGCTATCTCGCCGAAACCCGAAATTTCGACGGCACGGTGCATTTCATCTTCCAGCCGGCCGAGGAAGGCCTCGGCGGCGCGCGCGCCATGATCAAGGACGGCCTGTTCAAGCAGTTCCCCTGCGACGAGGTCTACGGCCTGCACAACGCGCCCGACCTCAACCATGGCGAGATCGCGATCCTGCCGGGCCCGGCAATGGCCGCAGCCGACTTCTTCGATATCAGGATCCAGGGCTACGGCGCCCATGGCGCGATGCCGGAGCGCTCCAAGGACGCGGTCGTGATCGCAATGACGCTCGGACAGGCGTTGCAGTCGATCGTCAGCCGCAACGTCGATCCGCTGCAGGCCGCGGTGCTGTCGATCACGCAGATCCATTCCGGGTCGGCGTACAACGTCATTCCCGGCGAAGCCTGGATGTGCGGCACGGTGCGCTGCTTCTCCGACGAGATCCGCGAGCTGATCCGCAAGCGCATGCGCGAAATCGCCGCCGGCTTTGCCGTGGCCTATGGCGCCGAAATCTCGGTCGAGATCCGCGATGGCTTCAGCGTCCTGGTCAATCAGGAAGAGCAGTCCCGCGTCGTCGAGGAAGTCGCGCGCACCGTTGTCGATCCGGCAAAGGTGATCACCCGCTCGACGCCCAAGATGGGCAGCGAGGATTTCGCCGACATGATGCAGGCCATTCCCGGCGCGTATTTCTGGGTCGGCCATGACGGTTCAGTGCCCGTGCACAATCCCGGCTACGTTCTCGACGACAAGATCCTGCCGATCGGCGCCAGCATGTTCGCCCGCATCATCGAGAAACGCATGCCGGCAGGTGCGCATGCATAAGCCGAAAGGGGACGCCATCACGTCGCTGCACGATCTCTCCGCCATCGACCTGCTCGCCGGCTATCGTGCCAAGCAGTTCTCGCCGTCCGAGGTGCTCGAGGACATCATCTCCCAGGTCGCGACCTGGGAGCCGCACATCAAGGCGCTGTATCTGTACGATCCCGAAGGCGCGCGGAAGGTCGCCAAGGCTTCGACCGAGCGCTGGCAGCAAGCCGAGCCGGCCGGCACGCTCGACGGCGTGCCCGTCACCATCAAGGACAACGTCGCCACCAAAGGCCAGCCGGTGCCGCTGGGCTCTGCCAGCGTCAAGCTCGCGCCGGCGGAAAAGGATGCGCCGCCTGCCGCGCGGCTGCGCGAAGCCGGCTGCGTGATCTTCTCCAAGACCACGATGCCGGATTACGGCATGCTGTCGTCAGGCCTGTCGTCGTTCCATCCCCTCACCCGCAATCCCTGGGATGTCAGCAAGAACCCCGGCGGCTCGAGCTCCGGCGCCGGCGCGGCCGGTGCTGCCGGTTACGGCCCACTGCATCTCGGCACCGATATCGGCGGCTCGGTGCGGCTGCCGGCCTCCTGGTGCGGCCTCGTCGCGCTGAAGCCGAGCCTCGGCCGCGTGCCGATCGATCCACCCTATGTCGGCCGCGTCGCCGGCCCGATGACCCGCACCGTCGACGATGCCGCGCTGATGATGAGCGTATTGTCGCGCCCAGATCGCCGCGACGGCATGAGCCTGCCGGCGCTGGAAGTGAACTGGAAGGCGTTGGAGAAGTCGCCGCGCAAGCTGCGCATCGGGCTGATGCTCGATGCCGGATCCGGCCAGAAGGTCGAGAAGGAGGTTCGCGAAATCGTCGTCAAGGCGGGGAAGGCGTTCGAATCCGCCGGCGCCGTCATCACCGAGATCGACGGCATCCTGACGCCGGAGATGCTCGAAGGGCTCGACAATTTCTGGCGGGCGCGGACCTGGGACGAGCTGTCGAAGCTGTCGCAGGCCGACCGCGGCAAGACCCTGCCCTACATCCTCAACTGGGCCGAGGCCGGCGCAAAGCTCTCCGGCGTCGACGTGGTGCGCGGCTTCAACCAGACGATGGCGATCCGCGCGGCCGCCGCAAAACTGTTCTGCGAAGTCGACTACGTGATCTCGCCGGTGTCGCCGGTCGTGAATTTCCCTGCGGAGTTCGCAGCGCCGCTCAACGACCCGGCAAAGCCGTTCGAGCACATCTGCTTTACCGTGCCGTGGAATATGTCGGAGAACCCGGCGCTGTCGATCAACGGCGACTACGACAAGAAGGGCTTTCCGATCGGCGTCCAGATCATCGGCCGCCGCTTCGACGACATCGGCGTGCTCGGCATGGGCAAGGCGTTCGAAGGCCTGCGCGGCCCGCAGAAGCCGTGGCCTGCGCCACCGAAGAAGTAGCGCCTCAACGCAAGTGGGGATGCGCGGAACCACGCCGCGCATCCCCACTTCTTCACAAGGGATGATTGCCGGGTTAACTGGATGACGACGCACGTCGTTCATTCAAGAAAACCGAGAGGAAATCATCCCCATGGCGTATGAGACGATCAAGTACGAGGTCGCCGAGCAGATCCTGACCATCACGCTGAACCGGCCCGACAAGCTCAACGCCTTCAACGCCACGATGCAGCAGGAGCTGATCGACGCGTTCGACAAGGCCGACAAGGACGACGACGTCAGGGCAATCATCGTGACCGGCGAAGGCCGCGGCTTCTGTGCCGGCGCCGATCTATCCTCCGGTGCCAACACTTTCGATCGCGATGCGCGGCGCGGCCCGGTCAAGCGCAATGCCGACGGCAGCGTCGACTATAGCGATCCGCAGGTGCGCGACGGCGGCGGCCAGGTGACGCTGCGCATCTTCAAGTGCCTGAAGCCTGTGATCGCCGCGGTGAACGGCCCGGCGGTCGGCATCGGCGTCACCATGCAGCTTGCGATGGATATCCGCATTGCGTCGGAGGCCGCGCGCTTCGGCTTCGTGTTCTCGCAGCGCGGCATCGTGCCGGAAGCCGCCTCGAGCTGGTTCCTGCCGCGCATCGTCGGCATCTCGCAGGCGCTGGAGTGGTGCTACTCGGGCCGCGTCTTCCCGGCGCAGGAAGCGCTTGCCGGCCGGCTCGTGAGCAAGGTGGTGCCGCCCGCCGATCTGTTGCCGACCGCGCGTGCGCTCGCCAAGGAGTTCGCGGCCAAGACCGCGCCGGTGTCGGTGGCGCTGATCCGCCAGATGATGTGGCGCATGATGGGCGCCGACGATCCGATGGAGGCGCACAAGGTCGACAGCCGCGGCATCTATGCCCGCGGCCGCTCCGAGGACGTCAAGGAAGGCGTGGTGTCGTTCCTGGAAAAGCGTCCGGCGCAGTTCAAGAACAAGGTGTCGTCTGATATGCCGGACTATTTCCCGTGGTGGCAGGAGCGCGACTATAAGTGAGCGAACGGCGTCCCGCGGCGCCCACGCCTGACGGCGTCGTCCTGCTGCACGGCATCAGCAGGACGGCGCGCTCGTTTCGCAGGATGGAGCTGGCGCTCGGGGATGCCGGCTTTGCCACGCTCAATCTCGACTATGACAGCCGGCGCAAGCCTCTCGATGCGCTGGCCGAGGATATCCACCCCGCGCTCGATCGCTTCGTACAGAGCCGCGACGGCGCCGTGCATTTCGTCTGCCATTCCATGGGCGGCCTGCTCGCCCGCGTCTATCTCGCACGACATCGCCCCGCGCGGCTCGGCCGCGTCGTGATGCTGGGCACGCCAAACGGCGGCAGCGAGATCGCCGACCGCCTGAAGAACCTCGCGGCCTATCGCGCCTTCTTCGGCCCGGCCGGCCAGCAGCTCGGCACCCGCCGCGATGCCGCGACCAGCGCGCTGCTGCCGCCGATCGATTACGAGGCCGGTATCATCGCCGGCGACCGCTCGGTCTATCCGATCACGTCGATCGGCCTGCCGCGTCCGCATGACGGAAGGGTGTCGGTCGCCAACACCAGGCTCGACGGCATGGCCGATCACATCGTGATCCGCACCTCGCATCCCTGGCTGGTGCGCAACCGGGAGCGATCGCGCAAACCATCGCATTCCTGCGCGATGGCAGGTTCGCGAAATCGTAGGGCGGATTAGCGCAGCGTAATCCGCCGCCGTCGCCGAGATGCGGCGGGTTACGCCTGACGGCTAACCCGCCCTACGCACGTTCACCGAGTGATCAGCGCCACACGCCCGATCGCCTTGCGTTCGATCAACAGCCGCATCGCCTTCGCATAGTCTTCCAGCGGCAGCCGGTGTGAGATATTTGGCCGCACCTTACCGGCTTGGGCCCATTCGCTCAGCGCCTTGAACCTGACCTCGCCGAGCGCCGGATCCTTCCGCACCGCCTCACCGGCGCGGACGCCGAGCACGCTGGCGCCCTTGATCATCAACAGATTGGTGCGGGCAAGCCCGATGCCGCCGGTGAAGCCGACCACGAGAATCCGCGCGCCCCAGTTGATGCAGCGCATCGAGTTCTCGAACACCTCGCCGCCGACGGGATCGAACACCACATCGGCGCCGCGGCCGTCGGTGATGCGCTTGACGGCATCGCGGAACGGCTCGCGCGCATAGAGCACGAGATGATCCGCGCCGCGCGCCCTGGCGATCGCAAGCTTCTCCTCGGATGAGGCCGCCGCGATCACGGTGGCGCCGAGCAGCTTGCCGATCTCGACCGCTGCAAGTCCGACGCCGCCGCCGGCGCCGTGCACCAGCAGCACCTCGCCCGGCTTGATCTGCCCGCGGTCGATCAGCGCGTGATAGGCGGTGCCGTGCGCAGCGAGGAAGGTCGCGCCCTCGGCATAGTCGAAGGTCGACGGCACCGGCACGAGCTGCGACGGCACGGCGACCGTCTCATCGCAATAGGCGCCGAAACGCATCTTGACGATCACCTTGTCGCCGACGGCGACGCCGGCCGCATCATTGACCTCGACGACATCGCCGGCGGCTTCCGAGCCCGGCGTGAACGGCAGCGGCGGCTTGAGCTGGTACTCACCGGCGGCCATCAGTATGTCGGGGAAATTGATCCCGGCGGCGCGGATCGCGACCCGCACCTGCCCCGGCTGCAAAGCCACCGAGGCAAAATTCTCGAGCTGAAGGCGCTCGGGCGGGCCGAGCTCACGGCAAACGACGGCTTTCGGCATCAGGCGGCCCGCGCCTTGAGACGGGCCAGCGCCTCGCGGATCAGCGGCAGGCGGTCATTGCCGAAATACATGTCGGTCTTGTCGAGATAGATCGTGGGCGAGCCGAAGCCGCCGCGCGCCATCACTTCCTCTGTATTGGCCTTGAGCTGGTCCTTGATCGTCTGATCGGCGATGCCGGCAAGGAATTTTTCAGGATCGATCCCGAGCTTGGTGCAGATCTCGGTCAGCACCGCATCCTGCGAGATGTCCTTGTCGTCGCCCCAATAGGCCTCGAACACGGCGCGCGCGAACGGCACCATCTTCTCGTTGCCGAGAAGGATGCAGCCGCGCATCGCCTTGACGCTGTTCACCGGGAATACGGTCGGCGGCATCTTGATCGCAAGGCCGGCCGAGCGCGCCCAGTCGCCGAGATCCTTCTTCATGTAGCGCGCCTTCAGCGGCACCGGCGTCTCGCGCTGCGCGTAGACCGACGGATTGACGGTGTTGAAGATGCCGCCGACCAGGATCGGCCGCCAGGTGATCGGCGCGTCGAACTCCTTCGCCAGCGGCTGGATGTTGTGCCAGGCGAGATAGGTCCACGGGCTGGAACAGTCGAAGAAGAATTCGATCATTGGCGTTTCCCTTTATCTTTTTCCAGTTTCATTGTCGTCATTCCGGGAAACGCCGCAAGGCGCAGAGCGCGCGACCGTGTCGCGCCACGGAATAACGGGCATCATTTCTTCTCGACCAGCTCCTTCGCACGCTGGCCGAACATGTTCTTGCGTGATTCCTCGTCGAACGGCTCCTTGACGAATTTTCCGATCGCAAGGCCCGCCTGCACTTGCGGGCGGGCGCGCACGGTCGCGTACCAGCGCTTGATGTTCGGGTAGTCGTCGAGCGTGAAGCCCTGCGCCTTGTGGGTCATGGTCCAGGGGAAGCAGGCGATGTCGGCGATCGAATAGTCGTCGCCGGCGATGTAGGCACCGGTCTTGCCGAGCTGGCGGTCGAGCACGCCATAAAGCCGCGCCGTCTCGTCGCGGTAACGCTCGATCGCATAGGGAATCTTCTCGGCCGCATAGAGCGCGAAATGGCCGTGCTGGCCGAGCATCGGCCCGAGGCCGCCCATCTGCCACATCACCCATTGGATGACGTTCGACCGCGCCCGCAGCTCCCTCGACAGGAAGCGGCCGGTCTTGTCGGCGAGATAGATCAGGATGGCGCCGGTCTCGAACACCGAGAACGGCCCGCCGCCGCCGGCGGGCGCATGGTCGATGATCGCGGGGATCCGGTTGTTCGGGCTGATCGCCAGGAATTCGGGCCGGAACTGCTCGCCGGCGCGGATGTTCACCGGGATCACCGTGTACGGCAGCCCGAGTTCCTCCAGCATGATCGAGATCTTCCAGCCGTTCGGCGTCGGCGCGTAGTGCAGGTCGATCATCGGCGTCCACTTCCCCATCACAAAGACTTTTGTTGTTCTGTACCCCCACTCTAGGACATGGCACACAGGCGCTCAATCAGAACCCATCGGGAGGCACCCATGCTGTTTCCAACCACGATCGCAGGCTCCCTGCCGAAGCCGGAATGGCTCGCCGAGCCGAACATGCTGTGGGCACCCTGGAAGTCGGAAGGCGCCGAGCTCGCCCGTGCCAAGCGCGACGCCACCGTGCTCGCGGTCAAGCTGCAGGAGGATGCCGGCGTCGACATCGTCACCGAGGGCGAGCAGGCGCGCCAGCACTTCGTGCACGGTTTCCTGGAACGGATCGAGGGCATCGATTTCGCCCATAAGGTCGAGATGGGCATCCGCAAGGACCGCTACAAAGCGATGGTGCCGCAGGTGGTCGCGCCGCTCCAGCTCAAGGGCCGCGTCCATGAGAACGAGGCGCGCGCGGCGCGCGCCCATACAAGGAACTGGCTGAAATTCACCCTGCCCGGCCCGATGACGATCATCGATACCATCGCCGACCAATATTACGGCGACCGCGTCAAGATGGCGTTCGCCTTCGCGGAGCTGTTGAACCAGGAGGCCAAGGCGCTACAGGCCGACGGCGTCGACATGATCCAGTTCGACGAGCCGGCGTTCAACGTCTACATGGACCAGGTCCGCGACTGGGGCATCAAGGCGCTGGAGCGCGCGGCCGAAGGCCTGACCTGCGCCACCGCCGTGCATATCTGCTACGGCTACGGCATCAAGGCCAACACCGATTGGAAGCAGACGCTCGGCGGCGAGTGGCGACAATATGAAGAGACCTTCCCGGTAATCGACAAGAGCACGATCCAACAGGTCGCGATCGAATGCCGCAACTCGAAGGTGCCGATCGAGCTGCTAGCGGCGCTCCCCGGCAAGATCGTGCAGGCCGGCGTGATCGACGTCGCCAGCGACGAGGTCGAGACCGCGGAAGACGTCGTCAAGGTGATCGAGGCGGTCGCGAAGCACGTGCCGAAGGGCAACATCATCGCGACCACCAATTGCGGCATGGCGCCGATGCGGCGGGATATCGCCGAAGCCAAGCTGATCGCGCTGGGTGCTGGTGCAAAGCTGGCGCGGCAGCGGCTGGCGTAAGCGCCGCGTTGGCGGTTCAGCCCAAAGCGGCAGCCGTGCTCGGATGCAGCACCGGCCGATAGCCGGCCTGAAATGCACGAACGGTCGACGGCGGTGTCAACAGCATCGCGGGAGCGGTCGCATCGGCTCGCTCGTAGCCGCCGAACGACCAGCGCAAGGTCTTGCCACCGGCAACGAGGTAACTTTCGCCGTTCGCCTGCACCATCGTGCCGTCGGGCAGTTCGTCAATCGGCATCGGCAGCGGATGCAGCCGCTTCTTGCCGCGCTCGAGCCGCTCGGCGTGCAGCACCGCATCCATCGCCTTGGCGCTGAGGTCGCTGACGCCATTGCCCTCCTCCCACGCGGCGCGAAACCGCTTGGCGTCGTCGCGGCGGCAGTAGAAGCAGGGCCGGTGCCCGGCCGCGAACGCGGTCGCTTCATCGAGGAAGAACAGTTCGGTCCAGCTCTGCCGGCTCATCACCTTGCGTCGCCGTCCCCTGAACTCGCAGACGCAGGTGAGCCAGGCCGGGCTCGACCAGCGCTTGTTCAAGAGCGTCCGCGTCGCCGGATCGTGGATGATGCCGCGATTGCCGGTGAAGGTGCCGCGATGCTCTGACGCGACGATGTCGCCGGTGGGCGTGACGCGGTTTTGCAGGGGCATGCTTCTTTACTTCCCCCTCGCCCCGCTCTTGCGGGGAGAGGGTTGGGGTGAGGGGCTATGTCCGCAAAGATAGTGAGAGATGAACTCGCGGTGAGTCCCCCTCACCCGGATCGCATTGCGCTGCACGGCATGCGATCCGACCTCTCCCCGCAAGCGGGGCGAGGTGGAAGTCTACGCCGCCCCATCCCTGATCGGCGGCTGGAACGACAGCGCGGTGTCCCAGGGAAAGAAGATCCAGGTGTCCTGCGACACCTCGGTGATGTAGGTGTCGACCAGCGGGCGCCCCTTCGGCTTGGCATAGACCGTCGCGAAATGCGCGTCTGGCAGCATCTCGCGCACCAGCTTGCCGGTCTTGCCGGTGTCGACGAGGTCGTCGACGATCAAGAGCCCCTTGCCGGTGCCGCCGCCGAGCTCGGCGGTCTGCTCCGAAATGCCCTTGAGTACCTTCAGGTCGCCCTGCTTGTCGTGGTCGTAGCTGGCGATGCAGACGGTATCGATCACCCGCAAGCCAAGCTCGCGCGCCACGATCGCCGCCGGCACCAGCCCGCCGCGGGTGATCGCGATCACCGCGTGAAACGGACCGACTTCGTTGAGCCGCCAGGTCAGCGCCCGGCAGTCCCGGTGGAATTGATCCCACGAGACCGGGAACGGCCTGCCGGCCCGATCCTGCACACTCGGTTCAGAATTTCGCTCGACCATGTCGCCTCAACCCGCCGGCTTCTTCTGCGCGGCCTGCACCTGCTTCAACATCTCCTTCACCGCGGCCATCGCCGCGGCGAGCTTTTCCGGATCGCGGGAGCGGACCACCAGGTTGGTGTTCGGCTTCTGGTTCTCGTCCTGGAACGGATAGCTGCCGATGATGGTGTCGGGATTGGCTTCAGCGATCGCCCGCAGCGGACCGCCGATATCGCCCTCCCGCGCGTCGGCGCGGACCGAGTCCGACAGCATCCGCACGCCGGACTTCAGGGTCGGCGCCACGATGTCCATCATCGCCTGCATGATGGTGGGGATGCCGGCCATCACGATCACGTTGCCGAGCTTGAAGCCCGGCGCCAGGATGGTCGCGCTCTGGATCAGCTCGGCGCCGTCGGGCACCCGGGCCATTCTGAGCCGCGCCTCGTTGAGGTCCTGCTCGCTCCAGCGCTCCCTGAACCGCGCCACCACATCGGGATGATGGTGGATATCGACCCCGAACGCCTTCGCCACGCTGTCGGCGGTGATGTCGTCATGGGTCGGCCCGATGCCGCCGGTGGTGAACACGTAGGTGTACCTATGCCGCAGCGCATCAAGGGCGGAGATGATGTCGGCCTCGTCGTCGGCAACGACGCGAACCTCCTTCAGGTCGATGCCGATATTGGTCAGATATTCGGCGATGAAGCCGATGTTCTTGTCCTTGGTCCGGCCGGACAGGATCTCGTCGCCGATCACCAATATCCCCGCCGTGACGATCTCGCTCATGGTCTCATTCCCTAACTTGATCCCCTGACATTGCCGATCCAATGCCTTGATGTCACGGGGTTTTGCCGCCGAATTAAGCAGACCTCAGCCGGTTTTTCGGGCAGGCCTTCAGCTTCACCCTTAGCAAATGCCACAAGCCAATGCATATCGCGCTGGCCCGCCCCTTGCTACCATCCCATCAAGTCATGCACTGTGTCACATGGCTTGGGAGGGCAGTCGGGATATATGGCAGTCGCGTTCGATGAGATGAACGGCCTTGGCGAGGATCTCCGCCCGGCCTACCAGGAGCTCTCCCGCTGGCTCAAAGAGACGCCGCCGGACGCGCTCGAATATCGACGCCAGGAAGCGGAGCTCCTGTTCCGCCGGATCGGCATCACCTTCGCGGTCTACGGCGATTCCGAGGCCCAGGAGCGGCTGATCCCCTTCGACGTCATCCCGCGCATCATGTCCGCGACCGAGTGGACGCTGCTGGAGAAGGGCCTGAAGCAGCGTGTGCTCGCGCTCAACATGTTCCTGAAGGACATCTATCACGGCCGCGACATCCTGCGCGCCAACGTCATCCCGGAAGACCTGATCTTCCAGAACCCGGTGTTCCGGCCGGAGATGAACGGCCAGGACGTGCCGCACGACATCTACGTCCACATCGCCGGCATCGACATCATCCGCACCGATCCGGACAATTTCATCGTGCTGGAGGACAATGCGCGCACGCCGTCCGGCGTGTCCTACATGCTGGAAAACCGCGAGATCATGATGCGGCTGTTTCCGGACCTGTTCGCGCGGCATCGCGTCGCGCCGGTGGAGCGCTATCCGGACGAGTTGCTGTCGGCGCTGCGCTCGGTGGCGCCGCACAGCGCTTCCGCCGAGCCGACGGTCGCGCTGATGACGCCGGGCGTCTACAACTCGGCCTATTACGAGCACTCGTTCCTAGCCGACAAGCTCGGCATCGAGCTGGTCGAGGGGCGCGACCTCATCGTCAAGAACGACGAGGTGTTCATGCGCACCACCGAGGGGCTGAAGCGGGTCGACGTGATCTACCGCCGCGTCGATGACGACTTCCTCGACCCCCTCACCTTCCGGCCGGATTCCGCGCTCGGCGTCCCCGGGCTGATGTCGGCCTACGCGGCCGGCAACATCACGCTCGCCAACGCGGTCGGCACCGGGATCGCCGATGACAAGGCGATCTATTCCTACATGCCCGACGTGGTGAAGTTCTATCTCGGCGAGGAGCCGATCCTGAAGAACGTGCAGACCTGGCGCTGCCGCGAACCGCAGGATTTGTCCTACGTGCTCGACAACCTCGCCGACCTCGTCGTCAAGGAAGTGCACGGCTCGGGCGGCTACGGCATGCTGATCGGTCCTGCCGCCACCAAGGCGACCATCGAGGCGTTCCGCGACAAACTCAAACGCGAGCCGGAGGGCTTCATCGCCCAGCCGACGCTGGCGCTGTCGACCTGCCCGACCTGCACCGACAAGGGCCTGGCGCCACGCCATGTCGACCTCCGCCCGTTCGTGCTGACCGGCTCGAGCCAGACCACCATCGTCCCCGGCGGGCTGACGCGGGTGGCGCTCAAGGAAGGCTCGCTCGTGGTCAATTCGAGCCAAGGCGGCGGCACCAAGGACACCTGGATACTGAGCGAGTAGTTGAAAGCATGCTGTCGCGCACCGCTGAAAACCTGTTCTGGCTGGCCCGTTACGTGGAACGTGCCGAATACCTCGCGCGCACGATCGACGCTACGCTCCGCGTCACCGCGCTGCCCGCGGCCTATGTCGGCAAGACCAATGAGTGGGACTCCGCGCTGCTCACCGCCGGCGTCGGCGCGAGCTTCTACGATCACTATCCGGAAGCCAACGAGCAGAACGTCATCGAATATCTCTCGTTCGCGTCGGAGAATCCGTCCTCGATCAAGAACTGCATCGAGGCCGCCCGGCTCAATTCGCGCTCGGTGCGCACCGCGCTGACCTCGGAGATGTGGGACACCATCAACTCGGCGTGGATCGAGCTGCAGGCGGTCTGGAACAAGGGTCCCGCCAACCGCGAGGAGCTGGCGAAATTCCTGCGCTTCGTGCAGGAGACCTCGCTGCGCTTCGACGGTTCGGCCTACCGGACCATGCTGCGCAACGATGCCTACTGGTTCTCGCGGCTCGGCGTGCATCTCGAGCGCGCCGACAACACCGCCCGCATTCTCGACGTGAAGTATCACGTGCTGCTGCCCGAGGAAGAGCATGTCGGCGGCCCGCTGGACTACTACCAGTGGACCTCGATCCTGCGCTCGGTGTCGGCAACGACCGCCTATCACTGGGTCTACCGGGAAACGCTGAAACCCTGGCTGATCGCCGACCTCTTGATCCTCAACGACACGCTGCCGCGGTCGCTCGCCAGCTGCTACAGCAATCTGGTGCGCAATCTGGACCAGATCGGCGTCGCCTACGGCCGCCAGGGCGCCTCCCAGCGCCACGCCCGCGGCATCAGGAACCGGCTCGAGCACAGCCACATGGACGATATCTTCCAGCACGGCGTGCACGAATTCATCCAGGAATTCATCGCCGACAATTCGCGGCTGGGCGAGATCATCACCAAGCAATACCTGATCTAACCGATACGGCCGAAAAGTGCTCAAATTGTCGTCATGGCGGGCTTCACGCCGGCCATGGATGTCTTGCTTTCGCGGCCGATTAGGACGAAAGACGTGATGCTCGGCATGGGGCCGGGCATGACGTTCCTGCCCAGAAGACCGACTGAACGCGGTTGAGCCATGCGCCTGCGGATAGCCCACACCACCACCTATCGCTACGAGCCGGCGGCCTCGGGCGTGATCCAGATTCTGCGGATGACACCGGGTAGCCATGATGGCCAGTATGTCGCGGATTGGCAGATCGACGTCTCGACCGATTCCCGGCTCGACACCCATGAGGATGCGTTCGGCAACGTCACCCATGTGCTGACGCACGGCTCGATCAGTGACCTCACCATCCACTGCGAAGGCCTGGTCGAGACCCAGGACACCGGCGGCGTGCTGAAAGGCAGCGACGAGCGGTTTCCGCCGAGCCTGTTCCTGCGCCCCACGGCGCTGACCGACCTCAACCCGGCGATGACGAGTTTCGTGCGCGAGCTGCGCGCGGAGGCAGGTAGCGACGTGCTCGGCTTCCTGCACGCGCTGATGGTGCAGATCTACGAGCACATGACCTTCGACGAGGACCCGACCAACAGCGCCACCTCGGCCTCCGAGGCGTTCGCGCTGAAGCGCGGGGTCTGCCAGGATTACGCGCATATCCTGATCGCCTGCGCGCGCGCCGGCGGCGTTCCGGCGCGGTTCGTCTCCGGCCACTTCCTGCGCTCCGACGGCATGGTCAACCAGCAAGCCGGCCACGCCTGGGCCGAGGCCTTCGTGCCGGATTTGGGCTGGGTCGGCTTCGACGCCGCCAACGGCATCTGCACCACCGACGCCCATGCCCGCGTCGCGATTGGCCTCGACTATCTCGGCGCCGCCCCCGTTCGCGGCACCCGCTATGGCGGCGGCAGCGAGACCCTGACGGTCGCGGTCAAGGTCGACCAGGCCGGCCGCCCCGGGCAATGGCAGAGCCAGACGCAGTCGTAGGCGGACGTCACACACGTCATTCCGGGAGCGCGCCTGTTAGCGCGAGCATCATCATGGACCGACGTCTCTTTCTCGCAACCGCCTTGTTCGGCGTGGCGCGCATCCCGCGTGCCGACGCGCTCGAGCGCTGGCAGACTTTGCCCGCAACACCGGCGCCGATCGCGGGGCGCAGCGCCTATGCCGAGGTCAACGGGATCAGCCTGTTCCATGTCGAAACCGGCGAAGGCAGCCCGGTGGTCTTTCTCCACGGCGGGCTTTCCAATTCCGATTACTTCGGCCTGCAGGTGCCGGAAGTCGCGCGGCGGCATCGGGTGATTTGCGCCGACAGCCGCGGCCACGGCCGCAGCGGCCGCAATGCGCAGCCGTTCGGCTATGACCTGATGACCGACGATGTCGTGGCGTTGCTCGACTACCTGAAGATTCCGCGCGCGGCGATCGTCGGCTGGAGCGACGGCGCCATCATCGGGCTGGATATGGCGATGCGCCATCCCGACCGGGTGACCAGCGTGTTCGCGTTCGGCGCCAACACCCAGGCGTCGGGGCTGAAGCCCGACATCGACAAGAACCCGACCTTCGCGCAGTTCATCGCGCGGGCGAAGACCGAGTATGAACGGCTGTCGCCGACGCCGGGCGAGTACGATCAGTTCCTGCAGCAGATCGAGAAGATGTGGGATAGCCAGCCGAACTGGACCGACGAGCAGTTGCGCACGATCCGCGCGCCGGTGCTGATCGCGGACGGCCAATACGACGAAGGCATCAGGCGCGAGCATACCGAATACATGGCCGCGACCATTCCGGGCGCCGGCCTGCTCATCCTGCCCAATGCCAGCCACTTCGCATTCCTGCAGGATCCTGCGCTTTTCAACGCCGCGCTACTGGATTTTCTTGGCTCCTGATCTCAGCCGCGCCGGCCCTGCTATGATCGCTGCTGCTTCAAACCGACGTAATGAGACAAGCCATGGCAACCGTGAAACTGCTTTCCGACGACGAACTCTCGACCGAGGCCCGCGCCGTGTTCGACGACATCCGCAAGACCCGGAACTCCGACTTCATCAACAATTTCTGGCGCGCGCTCGCGCATGATCCGAAGACGCTGCGGCGAACCTGGGAGAGCATCAAGGAGGTGATGGCCCCGGGCACGCTCGACCCGAAGGTCAAGGAGATGCTCTACGTGGCCGTCTCGGTTGCCCACGGCTGCAGCTATTGCATTCACTCGCACACCGCGGGCGCCCGCGCCAGGGGCATGACCGACGCCGAATATCAGGAAATGCTGGCAATCGTCGGCATGGCCGCCGAGACCAACCGGCTGGTCACGGCGCTCGGCGTGCCGGTCGACGAGGCCTTCCTCGTCGATGCACCTGCGGGACAGAGGCAGGAGCCGTGAACGCTCCTGCCCGTCTCGCGAATGAGTGATGTCACGAAATGCGCTCAACGTCGGATTTGAGGACGACCAGGAAACGGGCAGCTTCGCCGCCCGTCACCACCCGATGATCGAAGGTCAGCGATAGCGGCAGCGTGCGTCGGACCGCAACCTGCCCCCGAAGCGCGACCACGCGCTCCGAAATCCGCCCGGCGCCGACGATCGCCGTCTGCGGCGGCACGATGATGAGATTGGCAAACCGGCCTCCGATCATGCCGAAGTTCGACAACGTGATCGTCGCACCGCGCAGTTCCTCCGGAGGTATCGCGCGCGCGATTGCGTCGGCTCGCAGGCGGTCGAGTCCGGCCCGCAGGTCCGATACGCTCCGCTCCGCGACATTGCGCAGCACGGGAACGATCAGGCCGCCGCCGGTGTCGACGGCGATGCCAAGATCGATGCGCTCGATCAGGCGCCGTTCTCCCGTACCGGAATGATACCAGGCATTGAGCGCGGGCTCTGCCTTGCAGGCAGCGGCGATCGCCCGCGCCAGGCGGATTGTCACGTCCTCGCCCTGCCGCCAATCGTCGATGTCGGCTTCATCGGTGACCGTCGCGGGGACGATTTCCGCGTGCGCTGCCGTCATGCGTTGGGCCATCGCGCGGCGCAAGCCGCGCAGCGGCTCGGCCGGTCCGCTGTGAGACATCCGCTTCGCCGCCCTCTCGACATCGGCCCGCGTGATGGTGCCGCCGGGCCCGGTCGCCTCGACGAGATCGAGCGCGACGTCAAGCTTGCGCGCAAGGGCGCGCACCGCCGGAAACACTTGGGCTCCCTGCCCGCTGGGCTGCGAAGCAGTTGCTGGAGCCCGCCGTTGCTCGCCGGTGTCGAGTTCGCCCACAATCGTGCCGGTGTCCTGCCCGGCCTCCTCGGCAAACTCGGCGAGCGGCGCGCCGACCTTCACGATATCGCCCTTGGCACCGAACAGGCGCGCGATGCGTCCGCTCGACGGCGCCGGTATCTCGACCACCGCCTTGTCGGTCTCGACCGAAACCAGCGGCTGATCGGTCACGACGTGATCGCCCTCGTTGACGTACCAGGTGACGATCTCAGCTTCTTCAAGACCTTCACCAAGGTCCGGCAACGTGAACTGGCGCATGGCACGAGGTCCGTTGGTGTTCAGTTGTACTGGTGCGCCTTTCGGGCTGCGGTCACGATGCGTCCGACCGACGGCATGTACCGTTGCTCGAGGCGGGCCATCGGGATGATCGTGTCGTAGCCGGTGACGCGGGTCACGGGTGCGAGCAGCGAGGATAGTCCGCGCTCGGCGATCATGGCTGCGATCTCCGCGCCAAATCCGCCGGTGTGCGCGGCCTCGTGCACGATGACGCAGCGCCCGGTCTTTGCGACCGACCTGAGCACGGTGGTTTCATCGTAGGGCTTGAGCGTGGCGAGGTCGATAACCTCGGCAGCGATGCTCTCGTCGGCGAGCGCGTCCGCTGCGGCCATCGTTTCCTTCAGCATCGCACCCCAGCTGATCAGCGTGACGTCGCGACCTTCCCTCTCGACAAAGGCGCGATCCATCGGCAAGGCTTCGCCGTTGTCCTCGACCTCGCCTTTCACGGCGCGGTACAACCGCGTCGGCTCCAGGAACACCACCGGATCGGGATCGCGGATCGCAGCGAGGAGAAGTCCATAGGCGCGCTCCGGCGAAGAAGGCATCACGACACGCAAGCCCGGAATGTGGGCCAACATCGCCTCAGTGCTCTCGGAATGATGCTCGGGTGCGCGAATGCCGGCACCATGCGGCGTGCGCAGAACCATCGGACAAGTGAGCCGTCCCTGGGTACGGTTGCGCATCCGTGATGCGTGGTTCACCAGCTGATCGAGACAGGGATAGATAAATCCCATGAACTGGATTTCGCCGACCGGCTTCAATCCCTGCGCGGCCATGCCGACGCAAAGCCCACTGATCAGGAGTTCGGCAAGCGGCGTATCGAGGACGCGCTCCGGACCAAAGCGCTCCTGCAAGCCGATGGTCGCGCGGAAGACGCCGCCGTTGACGCCGACATCTTCGCCGAGCACGACCACATCGGGATCATCCGCCATGACGCGGCCGAGCGCCAGATTGATGGCTTCGACCAACGTGACTTCAGGCATCGTCCTCTCCCGCGAGTTCGCGGCGCTGCGCGGCATACGGCTCGGGCAGCTCGGCATAGAGGTTGTCGAACATGGTTTCTGCTCGGCGCGGCGGCGTCTTCAGATAGCGCTCCACCGCCGCCTCGATGCGCTCATGGCACTCGGCGGCAAGCTGTTCCTCGTCCGCCTTGGTCCACATCTTCTGACCCACAAGATAGGACCTGAGGCGCGCGATCGGCTCTTCCTTCCAATGCGCCTGGACTTCTTCGGCCGAACGATAGCGCAATGCATCATCCGACGTCGTGTGATCGCCGAGCCGATAGGTGACCGCTTCGATGAAGTGAGGGCCCTTGCCATCGCGGGCAGCGGCAATGGCCTCCGCGGCGGCGGCGCGCATCGCCACCACGTCGCACCCATCCACTTGCTCGCCGCTGAACCCGGCAGCGATCGCCTTCTGGGCCAACGTTTCAGACGCGGTTTGCAGCCGCAGCGGCACCGATATGGCCCATTGATTGTTGGTGGCGACGAACACGAGCGGCAATTTGTGAACGCCGGCGAAATTCATGGCCTCGTAGACATCGCCTTTCGAGGTGGCGCCGTCGCCGAACATGCAGACGGCCACGCGTGGCTCCTTGCGCAACTTCAGGGCATAGGCAACGCCAGCGGCATGCGGTGCCTGTGATCCGACGGGAACGCAGAACGGGAAATCGTGCACCGGACCGGAGAATTGATTGCCGCGTTCATCGCCGCCCCAGAACAGCAGAATCTCCTCCAGCGCGACGCCACGCCAGAGCAACGCGCCATTGTCGCGATAGGAGGGCAACAAAACGTCATCCTCCCGCATCGCACTCGCGATGCCGACCGACACGGCCTCCTGGCCGAGCGAAATGGCATAGGTTCCCAGCCGACCAGTGCGCTGCAATGCAACAGCCTTTCGGTCGAACAGACGCAAGAGCACCATCGACCGGTAAAGTTCGACCAGTAGCTTGGCATCGGTGGCGAAGGCAGGAAGCGGCCGCTCGATCGAGCCGTCGGGCGCGAGGTAATTGCGGCGGCGCACCTCAAAGCGCGCAATGACGGGGAGCTCTTCGTTCGCTCTTTTGCTGGCCACGCTCTCGCTCCTGGAGCGGTTCTGCGTCCCACCTCGTGTTATTTGGTGTTCGAGCCGCGACGATGCAATACTGGGGCAGCTTCGCTTCTGGCGCCTGCGTCGGAGGCCGATCGCCGGGATCGACCGATGAGATCCGTGGAAACAGCGTCGCGATAGCGGTAAAAGAGAGCATGGCAAATGGTCACGTTGTCCTCGTAAGAACTGCGCCGTTGGACGGCGGCCCGCCTGTTCGCTCGGTCTTCTTCGTAGCTGAAGGAGACGCGGCAAAGGCCACCGCAATTATTGCGGACATGATGGCTCCGAATGAAACGGTCGAAGCGTGGGGGCTGCTTCCCGAAGCAGCTGTCAAGGCGCTCGGGTTGAAACCCGGTGACTACACCCACACCTGACGTTCATCGGATAGCTGTCCGGCGCGCGAAGGTCTGCGGCCGCATCCTTGCGCAGAGGGTGTGATCTTGACGCGGCGCCCTCGCTTACGCGAGGCCATCGCGGTCCCGATCACAACGCGGGGAGCCCTCTTTCTCAAGCAAGGGACATGGCGTAATCTGCAACGAGCTGCCTTAGACGGGACGGGCCGACGTCTCCGTTTGAAGGAACGGGCAGCGGTCAGGCCGTCGGCAGGCATCGCAGTCTGAAAGCAGCGCCTGCCTTATGTGGCGCTCCCTCAACTTCAACATGATGCAGGTTGGCCTGCCGCACGCGCGGCAGACAAGGGAATGCGTAACCCTTGGAGGACGACATGGCGACATTCATAGTGAGGATCGACTGGACCGATCAGGGAATTCGTAGTGTCAAGGACGCTCCCAAGCGCAGCCGAGCGGCAAAAGAACTCGCCAAGACGCTCGGTGTCGAAATCAAGGAGGTCTATCTCACCTCCGGCGAGCATGACATCCTTCTCCTCGCCGAGGCCCCGCTCGGCGACCACATCACAAAGCTCGCGCTTGCCCTCAGTTCTCAGGGAAACATACGGACCTGCACCTCACGGGCCTGGCCCGAGTCCGAGTGGACCAAGCTGATATCCGAGCTTCCGTAGCGGCTTCGGATGTGGACCTGTGCGCGCCCTGACTAACGGGTACCGTCGCTAGTCTGACACCCGGCGATCGGCGCCAGCACTCCGCGTGTGCGCAGGGCGACGACGCACGTCGTCGCCCTGCGGGACAGCACGCGTTATTTATCCAGCCAGACATCCTCGAAGCGCAGATTGTTGTACTGGCTGTTGTCGTGCGGATGAAAATTCTTCACGTAAGGCTGCCAGCAATTGCCGGCCGATGAGTGCAGGATGACCGGCCGCGCGGCGTCGTCGACCAGCAGGCGCTCGATGTCGAACACAATCTTGCGGCGCTTGTCCTTGTCGACCTCGCGCGACTGCGCGGCGAGCAGTCTGTCCACCTCGGCATTGCAATACTGGGTGTAATTGCGCTCGGAATTGCAGGAATAGTTCTCGACCAGGTTGCCGTCGGGATCGTCGACGCTGACGCCGGTGACGTTGAGGCCGATCGTGTAGTCCTTGCGCTGCAGCCGCGAGTACCAGCGCGGCGTATCCAGGATGTCGAGCTCGGCGACGATGTAGATCTTCTTGAGCTGGTCGGCGAGGATCACGGCCGGGTCGCGATAGGTCGGCAGGTTGCGGGTCTGGATCTTGATCGACAGCGGCTTGGCGTCGCTGTAGCCGAGTTTCTGCATGATCGCCTGCGCGTCGGCGAGGTTCTTTTCGATGTCGGGGCCGTAGCCCATCAGCGTCGACAGGATCTCCGGCGGCATGCCCCACTCGCCTTCGGGCTTCGCCTGCATCGCGCCGCCGAGCCGCCCGGTGCCCTCGAACAGGATGCTGTTGAAGGCCTTGCGATCGAGCGCCAGCGACATCGCCTTGCGGATGTCGGGATTGTCGAACGGCGGATTGACCCGGTTGACCAAGAGATTGATCTGCAGATTGGTCGACGTCATCTCGCAGATCGCGTTCGGCGCCCGCGCCTTGACGTCCTTCATCAGGGGAATGCTGACGTCGGACGGAAAGGTGATGTCATAATCGCCGGTCGCGAACGCCAGCATGCGCGTGGCGCGGCTGTCGATCGAGCGCACCGTGATCTCGTCGAGATACGGCCGGTCCTTCTTGAAGTAATCGGGGTTGCGGACGAGACGGATCGAGTCGCCGCGCCGGAACTCGACGAACTTGAACGGCCCGGTGCCGATCGGCTTGGTGCGCATCACCTGCTGAGGAACGTGGCACGGATAGACCACCGAGAAGGCACTGGCGAGCAGCGCCAGCAGGCCGGGCTGCGGCTCGCTCAGCTCGAAGGTCGCCTCATCGTCACCGTTGATGCTGACATCCTTGAGCTTCGAGTACCAGACCTTGCGCGGATTGCGCTTGAAGTCCTGGGTTTTAGAGTCTTGGGTTTTGGAGTCTTGGGTCTCGCTCTTGCCGATCAGCATCCGCCAGGTGCATTGCACATCCTTGGCGGTGAAGGGCTGGCCGTCATGCCATTTCACGCCGTGATGCAGCTTGAAGGTGAGCTTGGTGTTGGTCTGATCCCACGACCAGCTCTCGGCGAGATCCGGAATCACGGTGTCGATCGATTCGTGCACCTTGGCCGGGTCGAACACCACGAGGTTGTTGAAGACCGCCGCGAACGGCATCACCGAGGCGATGGTGGATTCCTCGAGCAGCGAGGTCGAGGGCGGATTGTCGTTGTGATAGAGCCGCAGCGTGCCGCCCTTCTTCTGCGCCGATGCAGGGCTCGCGGCCATCACCGCGACGCTCAGTGCCACGACAAATGCAGACAGTTTGAGCGACATTCTCGCCTCCCGGAATTCTTGTTGTTCTTGTCGATACAGGCAGTCGACCACAACGCCGAGTGCCTCGCAATGAGACGGGGCGCAGATCATTGCCGGCTGCGCGCGACGCAGAACGCGGCCGGGCAAGCACAGGATTCGCAGGCGGCCAACCGTGGAACAGGTCCTGACCGTTGCCGGCCCCTCCAGACCGGCCGTCGCTTGTCCCGTCACGGGGAATTGGGGTTGGATGCATGCTCGAAATTGGCTACTAGTTTCCCGCCGATGAACTCGGACCGTTTGAGGACTGGAAATGACCTATTGCTGCGGAATTCTGGTGCGCGACGGCCTCGTCATGATCGCCGATACCCGTACCAATGCCGGCCTCGACAACGTCTCGACCTTCCGCAAGCTGCACATCTTCGAAAAGCCCGGCGACCGCATCATGGCGATCGCCAGCGCCGGCAATCTGGCGATCAGCCAGTCGGTGCTGTCGACCCTGACCGAGGGCATGGAAGATCCGCACACGGGCGAGCTCGAGACGCTGATGAACGCGCCGACCATGTTCCAGGCGGCGCAGCGGATCGGCCGCGCCATCCGCTCGGTGCATGCGACCGAGGGCGATGCGCTGCGTTCCGAAGATATCTCCTTCGACGTCTCGTTCCTGTTCGGCGGCCAGATCAAGGGATCGCGGATGCGCCTGTTCATGGTCTACACCGCCGGCAACTTCATCGAATGCACCACCGACACGCCCTATTTGCAGATCGGCGAGCACAAATACGGCAAGCCGGTGCTCGACCGCGCCATGCATTACGACGTCGAGCTCTATGAGGCGCTCAAAACGGGGCTGATCTCGATGGATTCGACGATGCGCTCCAATCTCGGCGTCGGCCTGCCGATCGACGTCCTGGTGGTGCGCACGGATGCCTGCGAGGCCGATCTCAACCACCGCATCGAGGCCGGCGAGCCCTACTTCCACGATTTGCGCTCGCGCTGGTCGGCGGCGCTGCGCGCGGCGCACCAGAACATTCCACGTCCACCCTACAAGAACGAAACCGAAGCAAAAACCAAGTAAGAGGAAACTCGGATGACCGAAGCAACCAAGATCGCGCTCGTGACCGGCGCAGGCACCGGCGTCGGCCGCGCGGCATCGCTCGCTCTGATGGACAAGGGCTACACCGTGGTGCTGGTCGGGCGCCGCCTGGAGATGCTGGAAGAGACCGCCAAGCTCGGCCCCGCCGGCAAGAGCCTGTGCGTCACCGCCGACATGGCCAACCCGGCCGCGATCGCCGCGCTGTTCGACAAGGTGAAGGCGACCTATGGCCGGCTCGACGTGCTGTTCAACAATGCCGGCATGGGCGCGCCGCCGGTGCATTTCGAGGATCTGCCGCTCGAGCAGTGGCAGGCCGTGGTCAACACCAACCTCACCGCGCCGTTCCTGTGCACCCAGCACGCCTTCCGCATCATGAAGGACCAGAACCCGCGCGGCGGCCGCATCATCAACAACGGCTCGATCTCGGCGCACGCGCCGCGGCCGTTCTCGGCAGCCTACACCTCGACCAAGCACGCCATCACCGGCCTCACCAAGGCCTCCAACCTCGACGGCCGCATGTATGACATCGCGGTCGGCCAGGTCGATATCGGCAATGCCGCAACCCCGATGACCGACCGCATGGTCAATGGCCCCGGCGTGCTGCAGCCGGACGGCACCACCAAGCACGAACCGCGCATGGATGCGAAAGCAGTCGGCGACGCCGTCGCCTACATGGCCGGCCTGCCGCTCGACGCCAACGTGCTGTTCATGACGGTCATGGCGACCAAGATGCCGTTCGTCGGTCGGGGCTGATCTATCTCCCTGCTTGCGGCAGGATGATCACGACGGCATGGCCGGGCTTGTCCCGGCCATGCCCTCGCAGGGACGCACTGCCAAAAATATCGAGAACAACCCCATGCAAAGTAGCCGGCAGCTAGCGGCGTCCGAGACGGCAGCTTGACACGTCGGGCAACTCAGCGATATTTTTCCATTATTCCGAAATTTGTAAGTACCTCGGCGCGGGTGATCTTCCCCTTCTCCCCGCTTGCGGGGAGAAGGTCGGGATGAGGGGGAGTCTCCACGAGGACGGTGAAGGACGAACTCGCGGAGAGTCCCCCTCACCCGCCGCTGCGCGGCGACCTCTCCCCGCAAGCGGGGCGAGGTAAGAACGCCCCTACTCCAGCTTCTCGACATCCCGCAGCGTCGGGAACAGCTTCATCCAGAGCAGCGCGACCGCGACGGTGGCGACGCCGCCGAGCACGGCCGACGGCACGGTGCCGAGCAGCGCCGCGGTGACGCCGCTCTCGAACTGGCCGAGCTGGTTCGAGGCGTTGATGAACAGGAAGTTCACCGCGCCGACGCGGCCGCGCATCTCGTCGGGGGTGGCAAGCTGCACCAGCGAGAAGCGGATCACGACGCTGATCGTGTCGGCGGCGCCGACAACCGCGAGCGCTAGCGCCGACAGCCACATCCAGTGCGACAGCGCGAACACCACCGTCGCCACGCCGAATACGATGACCGCCTGGAACATGCGTAATCCCACGCGGCGGTTGATGGTGTGCCGCGCCAGCACCATGGTCATCAGCAGCGCACCGACTGCCGGCGCGGCGCGCAGGATGCCGAGGCCGAGCGGGCCGGTCATCAGGATGTCGCGCGCATAGATCGGCAGCAGCGCGGTGACGCCGCCGAACAGCACCGCGAACAGATCGAGCGAGATGGTGCCGAGGATCGCCGGATTGCTGCGCACGAAGGTGACGCCGGCAAACAGGTCATCCGACACCTCGCCGTTCTTCGCCGCCGCCTGCTGCAGCCGGCCGATGCCGCCGGTGAGCAGCGCACCGAGCAGCCAGAACACCATCATGATGCCGTAGGGCGCGCTCGGCATCAGCGCATAGGCGAAGCCGCCGAGCGCGGGTCCCGTGATGGTCGCGACCTGCGCCGCGCCGCTCGAGATCGCGGTCGCCCGCTGCAGCGCGCCTTGCGGCGCGATCAGCGGTAACATTGCGGCGGTCGCCGGGCTCTCGAACGCGCCGGCGATCCCGAGCACGAAGGTCGCAACGAAGATCTGGATCTCGGAGATGGTGCCTGCAAAAGTGCTTCCGGCAAGAAACAATGCGGTCAGCGCTTCCGCGATCTGGCAGGCCTGCACCACGCGCTTGCGCTCGAAGCGGTCTGCGGCGTGGCCGGCGACGAACACCAGCAGCGCGGTCGGCAGGAACTGGACCAGTCCGACCATGCCGAGGTCGAACGCGCTGCCGGTCAGGTCATAGATCTGCCAGCCGATCGCGACCGCGCCGATCTGGCTGGAGAAGCGCGACAGGCTGCGCGACGACAGAAAGAACAGGAACGGTCTGTGGCCGAGCAGATCGCGGGCGCCGGCCGGCGTGGTGGTGGACATGCGTGATTGCGTGGCCGAGCGCCTGCAACTTGTCAATGGATTCAAGACGCACGCGCAACAGCATTGCGCTGCGCGAGGCCCCTGCTCATAATCCGCTGATGTTCTTGGGGGCGTGATGCTGCAGTTGCAATCGGCGTTCGGCGTGGTGGCGTTGCTTATGATCGCCTGGGCGTTGAGCGAGAATCGCATGAAGGTGTCGCTGCGGCAGGCGGCGATCGGGCTCGCGGTCACCGTTGCGACTGCGCTGATGCTGATCAAGGTGCCGCTGGTGACGCAGGCCTTCGGCGCGATCAACGATGCCGTCGGCACCATCGCGGCCGCGACGCGCGCCGGCACCGCCTTCGTGTTCGGTTACGTCGGCGGCGGCCCGGCGCCGTTCGATCCCAAGGCACCCGGCTCGGATTTCATCCTCGCGTTCCAGGCGTTGCCGATCGTGCTGGTGATGAGCGTGCTGACCACGCTGCTGTTCTATTGGCGCGTGCTGCCGCCTGTCGTGCGCGGCATGGCCTGGATCCTGGAGCGCACGCTCGGCGTCGGCGGCGCGGTCGGGCTCTCGACCGCGGCCAACATCTTCCTCGGCATGGTGGAAGCCCCGCTGTTCATCCGCCCCTATCTGGCGCAGCTCACCCGCAGCGAATTGTTTCTGGTGATGACCGGCGGCATGGCCGGGATCGCAGGCACCGTGCTGGTGCTGTACGCCACGCTGCTGGCGCCGCTGATATCAGATGCGGCCGCGCATTTCGTCATCGCCTCGGTGCTCGGCGCACCGGCCGCCATCTTGGTGAGCCTGATCATGGTTCCTGAGACGTCGGACAAACGCACTGGCGGATCGCTCGACGATCCCGATGTCCCGGTGTCGTCGACGATGGACGCGATCGTGAAGGGTACCGCGGCCGGGCTCGAGCTCTTGATGAACATCATCGCGATGCTGCTGGTGCTGGTCGCGCTGGTCTATCTCGGCAACAAGATCATCGGCCTCTTGCCGGAGATCGGCGGCGCGAAGATTTCGCTGCAACGGTTGCTCGGCTACGTGATGGCGCCGGTGTGCTGGCTGATGGGCCTGCCCTGGCCGCAGGCGATCACGGCTGGAAGCCTGATGGGCACCAAGACGGTGCTGAACGAGCTGATCGCCTATGTCGATCTGTCGAAGCTCGGCCCCGACGCGCTCGATCCGCGCTCGCGCCTGATCATGCTCTACGCGATGTGCGGCTTTGCCAACTTCGCGAGCCTCGGCATCATGATCGGCGGCCTCGGCATCATGGCGCCCACACGGCGCGACGAGATCAACGCGCTCGGGCTGAAATCGATCGTCTCGGGCACGCTGACGACGTGCCTAATGGGCGCGATCGTGGGGGCGATGACGCAGCCGTAGCCGCAGTAGCCTGGATGGAGCCAACGGCTCGCGCGAACGCGCGCCCGATGACAGGCTCCGCGCAATCCGGGGCGGTGCTGACGCGGTGAGGCTCCCTGTCAAGCGGATCATTGTTGGGCCGGCCGACGGCGCGGACGAACGTAGCCGCGCATTGAGCCGTCGCTTGCAATAACGCGATGACAGGGGATCGATGGGTCGTAATTCGTGCGCATTATGGCACCAACCGCGCGCGCAGCCTTCGGATTGCCGGCTTTAGCAGCGACAGCTTTGTACGTCATGGCCTTCCCCTTTGGGATCTTGCGCACGATGTCGCGGACCTTATCTGAAAAGGTTTTCATAGGCCGAGTGTAGCAGATTTCTCAGAGGATTTTCGCCTTTTTACTTGCGGTTGGAACGAGCGCGTCGCGTTGGCACGGAAGATTCGACCGGACGTGCCGGTGTTAGTTTCGAAGTGCGCGCCGCCGTCTTAACATTGTGGGCAGCTATTCCCCTAGCGTCGTTTACCGCGCAGTGCCGGCGTGGACGCAAACGGAGCATTGCGGACATCGACCGGCGGCTCCGCCCGATGCGATTCGACGTGAATGACCCATAGCGGACTTCGCTGACGAGTTTGGAATAGTGCTCCGATACAGCTTTTGTTCGCTATCTCCTTAAGGTTGAGGCAATCAACCTACGCTATTGTCTCGCCTGTGTCCTTCAAGATGGTAATGGTCGGGACCAAGGGTAATGTCTGGTTACTTCCTCACTGCCTGTCTGATCGTGGTAGCCTTGAGTTTCGAGGTGTCGTTTCGCCGATCCCGGAATCTATCACGGAACTCTGAACTGCTTGGCCCGGCCCAGCGGCTCGCAGTTCGGCGGCGTGCGATGTGGCCGGCAGGCGGCGGGCTAATCTGCATGCTGCTGGGATGGATGGTACTTCATTTTGTTCAAGACAAGCTTGTTCTCTCCGTGACGGGCAGTCTAATAATGCTTAGTGCTTCTTTTTTCACCGGATCGTTTATTGGCTTTGTGGCCGGGACAGTTAATCGGGTTTGAAGCGCCGCGATCAACGCAAAGCGAAAAAGTTCATCAGGCTATGGCCGCCGACACGCGACCATGACTTTGCCATTGTCCTGTTGAAGTCCGGTTGTGGCCCATCGCGACATCTTGCGTTGCCGCACGAACTTGGTCGCTATCGGGGCAAAGCGGACGGAGAGTCACGCCGACGGTTTTATGGGTACACCGCCTAGAAAATCGTCATGCCCCGGGGCTTGAACCGGGCATCCATCAACCAAGAAAGAGTCTTTCGAAGCAGGATGGATGGCCGGGTCAAGCCCGGCCATGACGCAGCAGTGCCTACGCCTTCAGCTCCACCGTCTTGAACTCGGCCGGCAGGATCACTTCCAGCAGTTCGACGTCGTCGGAATAGTCCAGGATCATGTGCTTGATACGCGGCGGCTGGGTCCAGGCGCTGCCTTGCTGCATCAGCGTCTCGCCCTCGCCCTCCATGTAGGTCTTCACCCAACCCTTGAGCACATAGACCATCTGGAAGTCGACGTCGTGGTAGTGCAGCTTCGACACCTCGTCCGGATTACACGGTCCCTGGAGCCGGATCACATGCGCCTGCGCGAGGCCGTGCGAAGCGGCGGCAATGCCGAGGTCGCGGTACCTGGCGTATGCGCGCAGCCCGTCGGCCTTGAAATCCTCTTCGCGGTGATGGCTGATGGCAACGCGCTGCTTCGGCCGCGCCTTGGTCGCCGCTTTGGGCGCGCTCTTCTTCGCCGCCGAGACGCGGCCCTTGGACTTGATGGTCTTGCGCGCGGACGATTTCGCGGAGGATTTTTTGGCACCGGCGCCGAGCCCGGTCCATTTCTTCTTCACCGCGGTCTTGGCTGCGGATCTTGATGCCGGCTTCTTGGCCATTGTTCGCCTCCCGTCTTTTTCTGATCGGTGGAGGCTAACACAAGTCGCGTGCGCGCAGGTGGGCAAAGGCGCACAGCGCGCTTTTGCCCTCTTGCCCGCTCAATGCAGCCTGAACACGCCGTCGACGGCGCGCAGCTCGGCCGGCTTGACCAGCTTGGAATGCGCCACCGTCACCGAGAACAGCGGGCCCTCGAGCTTCTGCTGCCAGAAGGCGAGGAAATCCTGCAGCGCCGGAAATTTCGGAAACAGATCGTAGTTCTGCCAGACATAGGTCTGCAGCAACGAAGGGTGATCGGGCATCCGATAGAGGATTTGCGCCGTCGTCAGCCCGTACCCCAGCAACTGCTTCCGGAAATCGTCGGAAACAACCCCACCAACTCGCGAGACCATGCCAACCTCCTGTGACGGAGCGCACTCACATGGTGGCCGACCTTCCCCGCCGGACCACCGGCAATGGATGCGCTCACATGAGAGAAATGTGACGCACGCGACTAACCCATCTCAAGCCTAAATGTTTAATAGGTTGTTGAAATTTCTTGCGTTGGCAGCAGCTTACCGCATCTGCTAATAGCCCAGCGGGCGCTCCCGACGGCATTAAGGATGCCGAAATGATCCCGGCATCCTTCTGGCAGCCGTCATTCGCGAGTGCCAATTTTTCTGCTAGAGGCACTTGCCGGCCGCCAAGGCTTGGCCTATCTCCTGCCCAACCAGCCTGGCACTCGCCGGGCTGGACTGCTAAAACTCCAAAAATCTACAGCATCCGCAAATGTTTAGGAGGACTGCATGAAATTCCGTCCGCTTCACGACCGCGTCGTGGTTAAGCGTATCGACGCCGAAGAGAAGACCGCTGGCGGCATCATCATTCCGGACAGTGCCAAGGAAAAGCCCTCCCAGGGCGAAGTCATCGCCGTTGGCCCGGGCGGCCGCGATGAAGCCGGCAAGCTGATCCCGATCGACGTCAAGGTCGGCGACCGCGTCCTGTTCGGCAAGTGGTCCGGCACCGAGGTCAAGATCGACGGCGAAGACCTGCTGATCATGAAGGAAAGCGACATCATGGGCGTCCTCGACGTCCCCGCTTCCAAGAAGAAGGCGGCCTAAGCGCCTCCCTCCCTCCCAGGTAAATCTCTCAAGGAAAAACTCAGATGGCAGCTAAAGAAGTCAAATTCTCCGTCGAGGCGCGCGACAAGATGCTGCGCGGCGTCGACGTTCTCGCCAACGCGGTGAAGGTCACCCTCGGTCCGAAGGGCCGTAACGTCGTGCTCGAGAAGTCGTTCGGCGCTCCCCGCATCACCAAGGACGGCGTCACCGTCGCCAAGGAGATCGAGCTCGAGGACAAGTTCGAGAACATGGGCGCCCAGATGGTGCGCGAAGTCGCCTCCAAGTCCGCTGACGCGGCCGGCGACGGCACCACCACGGCGACCGTGCTCGCCCAGGCGATCGTGAAGGAAGGCGCCAAGTCGGTCGCCGCCGGCATGAACCCGATGGACCTGAAGCGCGGTATCGACCTCGCGGTCGAAGCCGTCGTTGCTGACCTCCAGAAGAACTCGAAGAAGGTCACCTCGAACGAGGAGATCGCCCAGGTCGGCACCATTTCGGCCAACGGCGATGCCGAGATCGGCAAGTTCCTCGCCGACGCCATGAAGAAGGTCGGCAACGAGGGCGTGATCACGGTCGAGGAAGCCAAGTCGCTCGAGACCGAGCTCGACGTCGTCGAGGGCATGCAGTTCGACCGCGGCTACATCTCGCCCTACTTCGTCACCAACGCCGACAAGATGCGCGTCGAGATGGACGACGCCTACATCCTGATCAACGAGAAGAAGCTCTCCTCGCTGAACGAGCTGCTGCCGCTGCTCGAGGCCGTGGTGCAGACCGGCAAGCCGCTGGTCATCGTCGCCGAGGACGTCGAAGGCGAAGCCCTCGCCACCCTCGTCGTCAACCGCCTGCGTGGCGGCCTGAAGGTCGCGGCCGTCAAGGCTCCGGGCTTCGGCGATCGCCGCAAGGCCATGCTGCAGGACATCGCGATCCTGACCGGCGGCCAGGCCATCTCGGAAGACCTCGGCATCAAGCTCGAGAACGTCACGCTGCAGATGCTCGGTCGTGCCAAGAAGGTGATGATCGACAAGGAAAACACCACGATCGTCAACGGCGCCGGCAAGAAGGCCGACATCGACGCCCGCGTTGCCCAGATCAAGGCGCAGATCGAGGAGACCACCTCGGACTACGACCGTGAGAAGCTGCAGGAGCGTCTCGCCAAGCTCGCTGGCGGCGTCGCGGTGATCCGCGTCGGCGGCGCGACCGAGGTCGAGGTGAAGGAGCGCAAGGATCGCGTTGATGACGCGATGCATGCGACCCGCGCGGCTGTCGAGGAAGGCATCGTCCCGGGCGGCGGCGTCGCCCTGCTCCGTGCTTCCGAGCAGCTCAAGGGCCTGCGCACCAAGAACGACGACCAGAAGACCGGCGTCGAGATCGTGCGCAAGGCGCTGTCGGCTCCGGCTCGCCAGATCGCGATCAACGCCGGTGAAGACGGCTCCGTCATCGTCGGCAAGATCCTGGAGAACAAGACCTACAATTACGGCTTCGACTCCCAGACCGGCGACTATGCCGACCTCGTCAAGAAGGGCATCATCGACCCGACCAAGGTCGTCCGTACCGCGATCCAGAACGCTGCCTCGGTTGCCGCGCTCTTGATCACCACGGAAGCGATGGTTGCCGAGCTGCCGAAGAAGAACGCCGGCGGCCCCGCGATGCCTCCGGGCGGCGGCATGGGCGGCATGGACTTCTAAGGTCTGGCCTCTCAAGGCAATCCACGAAATGCAAAACCCCGGCAGCGATGCCGGGGTTTTTGTTTGCGACAGCCGGCCGAGCACTTGTTGCAGCGCGCTCAATGCCAGTGTTCTGCGCGACCTCGCACTGGAGACGGCACGCTGCTGCTCACGGCAGCATTCACTTATGCACAGCACTCCCCATAAACCCATGTTAGTTTGGGTTGACATTCTCAAAAAAATTATCAGCGAGAGTCGCAAACCGAACCGACAGTCTCGGCCTCGTCCCGCACAGTAAGCTCGGGACAGGATCGAAGTTCACTCAAAAATCTGAATCGAGCACGGAGCGTCAGCTCCCGTGACGCGGGCAAGCGTTGCGGAGAATGCTTGCGCTTGAGAGGGAGGGCTGTGCGGTGAGCGAAAGCCAAATGAAAGTCACCGTGAAGGGCACGCGTCTCTTCGAGATGCCGTTGTCGAGTCACCCGTTCGACCAGACGGGTGCGACGAAAGTCCGCGAACCAGCCAGGAAACGATTTGCCGAGGTGCTTCGCCACGCCGCCTGAAGAAGCGGCGTTCAACTCACATCGAGGATTCGTTTGAGGAGGGATCTGGCCGGTTGGAAAAAGCCCAGTGACGAGCATGCAGCCCCCACTGCCCAATGCTCTGTCAACCGCCGCAGGTGCGAGATGCCCCCCAACTACCCCGCACCGACCTGAGGCCAATCCAACCGGCCGGAGCTTTTCTGCAAGAGCAAAAAACAATATGAGAGGGAGGCTCACATGGGCATGGTCATGGTCAAATGTCCGCAAACCGGGCACGCGATTTCCACCGGGATCAAAACCGATCGCGAGAGCTTTCGACGCAGTACGGTGTTCTTCTCGCGCACCCCTTGCCCATTTTGCCGCGCTGATCACGCCTGGTTTGCGGGGGACGCCTGGGTCGACGAGCCGAGCATCCGCGTGCGGCGACGCCGCAGCGCCGGTTCGCCGGCCTGAAACCGGCCACCACTCTTGATCATCGCGATGGAGGGACACCATGGCGCATGCGCAGAACTCAATGGAAACGTCTGCCTGGCTGTTGCAGGCCAAGGACTTTCTCCATGAAGCACGACGGCTGAAGCCGGGCCCCGAACGCAATGAATTGCGCGAGACGGCGCACGTGCTGCGCGAGATTGCAAAGCTCGAGGCGGCATCCTCCACCGCGCGGGAGCGTGATCGGCGGCCAGCAAGCTGATCGCGCCGGGAACGCGCTCACACGGTGTCGTCCGCCTCGATTTCCGAGATGCGGGGATCGTCGGCCGGAGCCATTCCTGGAGTTCGAGCCTTGTCACCCGAGAAAATCTCCTCGGCCTCAAGACGCATGACGCGATGGCATTCGCACGCCGCCGCCACCAGCCGTCCCCGGTCGATCTCGATCCGGCCGCGTTGATCGGACCTGATCGCACCGCGCTTGCGCAGATTGCCCATCAGCAACGTCACCGTTGTTCGCCGTACGCCCAGGATTTGCGAAAGCGCGTGCTGGGTCAACGGGAGGACGTCGCTGTCGACGCGTTCGCGAAGCTGGAGCAGCCAACGCGCCATCCGCGCCTCGACCGGATGGAGTGCATTGCAGGCGGAGCCAAGCTGAAACTGGATCAGCATCGCCCTGACGTGCTTTTGGATCGCCTGCCGGATCCCGGGACTGCGGCCGAAAGCGGCATGAAAGCGCGACGCGGGAACCCGCGAGGCCATACCGGCAGCACGGACGACTGCGGTGATGCCTGACGGTGACGCTCCGAGCACCGAAAGGCTGCCCACGGCCCCTTCGTTTCCGACCACACCGGTCGCGACCGTGTGCCCATCCGCCATGTCGATCATCAACAAGACCGCGCCGCTGTGAGGAAAGTAGACGTAGTCGATCTCGTCGCCGGCGCGCGCCAGGACCTCGTCCTGTTCGAGCGCGACAGTCTCCAGCTCGGGCCTCAGGAGGTCCAAATCCGCCGGCGACAATGTTGCTAGAAGACGATTACGACTTCCGCCGGAAATGCTCACCTGCGGGAACTCGTGATGAAGGGTCGCAAAGCAAACTCACTCGAACACAGGCCAAACAACGAATTCCAAACACTTGACCGCGCGGCGGAATTTCCTGCGACACGATCCGAAATAGTTAGATGCAAATGCGCCGCTGGATGCAACAGCAAAATGAGCATGGTCGCACCGTAAGATTTCGGGAACCCAAGAGTTCCAATTTTCGGACTCCGCAAGCGCCGCGCCCAACGACCGCTCCAATGCGGCGCCGGTCAAGACGCGCGCGAGTTGCGGTCGGGCCGCCAACGCGCCTGTGTGAGCAGTTTCTGTGCGTCGTCGATTTCGGCAAGATCGAGCGCCGCATCGAAGCTGGCGAGCACCGGCGACAACAATTGAGACATCTCGTCTGCCCGATCGCTGCGACTGCAAAGACGTGCAAGTCCCAGCGCGCTGCGCAATTCGAACGTCTTCGTCTGCTGCCTTCGCGCAATCTCGATAGCGCGGCGGAAAGCATCCTCGGCACCGGAAATGTCTGGGGTGTCGCGACGCGACCGCAGCTCGCCCAACACGCGATACAGCTCGGCATCGAGCCAGTGCTGCCCGGACTGCTCCGTTGCGTCGATCAACT
Organism: Bradyrhizobium sp. CCBAU 53421; assembly: GCF_015291625.1. NCBI lineage: Bacteria > Pseudomonadati > Pseudomonadota > Alphaproteobacteria > Hyphomicrobiales > Nitrobacteraceae > Bradyrhizobium > Bradyrhizobium sp. CCBAU 53421. The sequence continues at coordinate 4,005,390 of NZ_CP030047.1, read as the reverse complement.
CGTTGATGATGTCGAGCCCCGCCTCGACATGCCCCGCCTCCGCATTCGCCACCGCGATCTGCAGTCCCCAGAAGGGATCACAGAGGTAGCAGTCGTTCTCGTGAAGCAATGTCCAGCCGCGCTGCATCTCCGCGAGACCTGCCGCCAGGTCGCCGGCACGCCACTTCGCCAAACCATTGAGATAAGTGCCGGCGGCGACATACAGCGGCATGGTGTGATCCTGCGCCAGTCCCAACGCGAGGATCGTCTCGGTCTGCCGCAACCGGCTGCCGCACAGCCCGTCGAAAACGGCCTTGTGAACCAGCGCATTGGCGCGCGCGAGCGCACGCTGTTCCCCGGAGACGCTCACTGCTGCGCCCGCGAGCTGCCGGGCTCGATCGATCTCGCCGCGCGGCCAAAGCACGAGCGCCAGGAACCTCATGATGACGAACGGCAGATCGAGCGTCGATGCCTTCAACGTTGCCGGATCCGGCTCGGTCGCATAGGCAGCGAACGCCCTCTCGAGATGGACGCGCGCATTCAGATAGTCGCCCGCAAACCAGCAGGTCACCCCGCTGGTCCAGCCCGCGACGATCGTCGCCACCGGCGAATCCGGATGCCGCTCCGCCGCGCCCATGATCGCCTCCGCCAACTCCCGCATCGGCGCGAGCTCGCCGTGGGTCAAGCAGGCGTTGAAGAGGCCCGACTGGATCGGCGCCAGTTCGATTGGATCGTCGATGTCAGAGGCGAACCGCCGGGCGCGCGTCCAGGCGGCCACCGTCTCGGGGGCGCTGTGCCCAAGACTGCCGCGCAGCGCGCGACCGTAGGCGATTTGCAGATGCAGCCGGCCGATCATCCGACCCGGCTCGTCGGGCAGTTCATCGGCGATGGCGACCGCCTTGCCGAGATGTGCGATCGCCTCGCAATAGGCCGAGCGCTTCAGCGCCTGCTGACCGGCCTTGCGCCACCACGCCAGCGCAGTCTGGCCGAGCCCTGCCTCGGTGAAATGATACGCAACCACTTCCGGCTCGATCTCGGCGATCTCGGCAAACTTGGCGCGCAGCACATCGCCGATCTGCTTGTGGAGCAATTGCCGGCGGCTCTTGAGCAGGCTCTCGTAAGCCGCTTCCTGGACCAATGCGTGCCTGAAGCTGTAGCTCGCATCCGGCGGCGTGCCCCGACGCAACAGCAACTCCGCCTCCTCGAGCTGGGCGAGCGCCGCGGCAAGCGTCAGATCATCGCGACCGGCCACGCTGCGTAGCAGCGCGTATGAGAACTCACGGCCGATCGCTGCGCCGATCTGCGCCACCTCCTTGACCGGCGCCAGGCGGTCGAGGCGGGCCATCAGCGAGTCCTGCAGCGTCGCCGGGATCGCCAGCGGCGGCAGCGGACTGTCGAGGCGGTAGCGTCCGGCATTCTCGACGAGCAGCCCCGACTCCATGACCATCTTGGTCAGCTCCTCGACGAACAGTGGGACACCATCCGTCCGCTCGATGATCTGTGTCATCATCTCGCCGGGCAGCAACCGGCCGACAGTCACCTGCTCGATCAGGGCGCGCGTGTCCTGCCGGTCGAGCCGGTCCAGCCGCAGCAGGCTGACATTGGCAAGCCCCGCCCACGGCGGTTCGAACTCTGGCCTGAACGTCATCAGCATGAGGATCGGCAGTCCCCTGATCCGGTCGACCGCGAGGTCGAGCAATTCGAGCGACGTGGCATCGGCCCAATGCATGTCTTCGCAGACGACGAGCACCGGCTGCTGCCGGGCAAGGCCCTCGAGCTGGTCGAGCAGCGCTGCGAATGTCTGCCGCCGCTGCTGCGCCGGGCTCAGGCCGAGCGGCGGATAGCGGTCGCCGGTCGGGATCGACAGCAGCGCCGCGATCAGCGGTGTCACGCTGGGCACATGCTGCGTCCCGAGCGCCAGCATGGCCTCGAGCTTGTCCAGCTTCTGCTCCGGCACATCTTCCACGCGGATGCCGGCGGCACGCTCGAGCTGGGCGACGAAGGGATGCAGCGCGCTATTGGTATGATAGGGCGAACATTGATACCGCACACGGCGGTGCGTCCCGGACGCGAGGCCGTCGGAGAGCATCGCCACGATGCGTGATTTGCCGATCCCCGCTTCGCCCGATATCAGCACCGCCTGGCCGTGGCCCTGCCACGCCAGTTGCTGACGCGACAGCGCGAATTCGATCTCCGCCTTGCGGCCGACGAAGCCGATCGAGCGCGCGGTCCGCACCGCCTCGAAGCGGCTTTCCGATGCCGGCTCGCCCTCGACAGCCCACACCGCGATCGGCTCGGAGATACCCTTGACCTCGCGGCGGCCGAGGTTGCGAAGCGTGAACAGATTGCCGAGCAGCCGGCGTGTCGAGGAGGCAACGACGACCACGCCCGGCTCCGCCAAACTCTGCAGCCGCGCGGCGATGTTCGGCGCATCGCCGACCAGCGCCTGCTCCTCCGACGCCCCGCCGGCGACGAGGTCGCCGACCACGACGAGCCCGCTCGCAATTGCGATCCGCACCGCGACCCCCTCGTCGGCTCGGGTCTCGAGCTTGCCGATCGCGGCGATGACGTCGAGGCCGGCGCGCACTGCGCGCTCCGCATCGTCTTCATGCGCACGCGGGTAGCCGAAATATGCGAGGATGCCGTCGCCGATAAATCTGGCAACGACGCCATCATATGTCGCGATTACCCGCGCACAGGCCGCGCGATAGGCGCGGATCACTTCCCACATATCCTCGGGATCGAGACGAGCCGACAACGCCGTCGAGCCGACCAGGTCGCAAAACATCACGGTGAGATGGCGTCGCTCTGCATCGTGCGATGAAACCGGCGCGGCGATCAGTTCGGCTTGATTGAAATCGGCGATGGCACGCAGCATCTTGCGGCGATGGCCGAGCAGGACTCCGAGCCTGTCGAAGTCTTCATCCGTCAATTCGGGAAGAACACCAACGTCGATGCCGTTCTCGGCAAAACGCAGCGCGTATTGCCCAAGCCCCAGCTTCTCGAGCCATTCCGCAATCTGCTGCATTGGCTTCACCGACGGGTTGACGGCTGGCCGAACGGACCACGGCAAACCGACGTTATCGCAATCCGTCTGTGCTGGCACCTTCTGTTTTGCGGCTACTCCGCGCAGAGCAGGACACACAAATTGTGCCACGGCGGTGCCCCGTTACAGCCGTGTGCACGCGAACATTCGTACGCGTGCCGGCCGGCTCACTCCACCTTCGCCGCGACCGGCCCCTTGTCGGTCCAATCAGGCGGCACGCCGGCGCTGTCGCCGATCATGCCGACGAGGCCCGGCGCGCGTCCGAACGCTTCGCAGGCCGGGTATTTCGGCGCGCCGCCAAGCAGGAAGCCGAGCCGCTGCATCGAGGGCATCGACGGCACGCCGCCGAACGGCGTCACGCCGGTGACCAGCATCTGGCTGAAATCGCCGCCGAACGATGCCGCAAGGCCGTACGCATCGCCCTCTTCCGACATCCGCCCGCTGTCGAAGGCATTGGCCGCGCGGCCCCAGACCATCGCCGCCTTCTGCTGTCCGGCCGGATCGCGCGCCTCGGCTTCGAGCGACAGGCTGCCGAGCCCCACCGGAATCCGCGGGACCGGCACGGGCACGCCGGGCAACAAAATTGTCTTCGCCACCGACACACCCTTGGAGACACCGACGGCGGCCGGATCGGTCGGCACCGCATGCGTGATGACGGCGTGAACGGTCAGATCGGCCGGCTCCGACGCAACCACGTAGAAGCGTTCACTCAAACCCGCGCACAGCGCACGGTCGGCGGCGTTGGTGACGAGCCTGCGCTGCGCCGGCGTGAACGGCGCAGGCGTTCGCTCCGAGAACACGGTCGGCACGATCCTGATCGTCTTCGCCGCCAGCACCTCGTCCTTGCTCACCCGCAGCTGCGAACGGGTCAACATCCCGTCCGACTGCACCATGTTGTCGTAGGAACGGAGTGAGCCGGCCTGATCCAGCGTCGCCGTCGCGCAGCCGGCGACCGTCAGGCCGAGCAGCGTCGCCGCGGCCCAACCGCTGAGCTGCGCCCTTCGCCCGCTCACAAATCCATCTGCCGCCGGAATCCGCTTGATCCGGCATAGGCGCGAGCAGGTTGTCATTGGGGCACCACTGACTTACACTAAGTGTAAATATTACACTCGGTGTAATTATCGTGTTGGGCGGTTTTATGGCGTGACCGCGGTCTGCGACCGGAAGACGCATGCCCATCCGCGCCGCCATCCGCGTTGACGCCGACGGCCGCGCGAACCCGACGCCGTGAAGTGCTTTTGCCCTGATTGCCTGTTCATGAGAAAAGCGGCCGATGCCCGACACATTGACGAAATCCGAAGGACTGCGCGAGCGAAATCGTCGGGAGACGCTGCAACGCATCACCGATGTCGGCATGGAGCTGTTTCTGGCCAACGGCTTCGATGCGACGACGCTGGATGAGATCGCGGCGGCGGCCGGCATCTCGCGCCGGACCTTCTTCTACTATTTCAAGAGCAAGGACGACATCCTGCTCGCTCATATCGCCGGCTATGACGATGCGCTGAAGGCATCGATCCGCGACCATGCCGCCGCCGGCGCGCCGATCGACGTCGTCCGTGACGCCCTGCTGGACATCTCCGCCCGCTTCCAGACCTCGCGGACCGTTGCGATCTCGCGCCTGATCCGCGACAGCGAAGTGCTGAGCTCCCGCCGGCACCGCAACGACCTGCACCGGGAGCAGGTCGTCTACGAGACGCTGTGCGAATTATGGCCGGGCAAGGACCGCCGCGACCGCCTCCGTCTCGTCGCGATGGCCGCGAGCGGTGCACTGCGCATCGCGGTCGACGCCTGGCTCGAGCAGGGCGGCAGGCGCCAGCTCACCAAATACGTCCAGGAGGCCTTCGCCAATCTGAAGGCCGCGATTTGATTCCCGTCCCCACCGTCACCCGCCGCGCGCGACGTCCTGGAAGCAGGCGCGCAGCCAGTCGATGGTGACGCGCGTCGCCGCATCGCGCTTGAGATGGCTCTGCACCAGCAGCCAGACGTCGCGCCGCTTCGGCAGCAGCGTGGCGCGCAGACGGCGATCGGTCATCAGGTCCACACAACTATGCTCCGGCAGCACGCCGACCGCCTGATGCGACTGAATGAGTTTGTGGATGATCCGGACATTGTCGGTGACGCAGCGGGCGCGAAGCCGCTTCGCGCGCAAGAACTGCATTTCCGGAATCCCGCCGAGCTCGTCGGGATAGGCGCACGTCACCGCCTCTCCCGCCGTCATCGCGGCCGGCTCGAAGAAATACAGCCTGACCTCGGCGAGCTTGGAGATCGCAAAGTCGCCCTTGTCGGGCTTGCGCAGGCGGATCGCGAGATCGGCCTCCCAGCGCGAGAACTTGACGTTGTCGCTCGACGTCAGGAATTGCAGCGTGAGGCCGGGATTGGCGCGCAGCAATTCGCTGGTGCGCGGCGCCAGCACTTCCTCCGCGATCGCATTGGTGGAGGCGATCCGCAGCCGCCCGACCGGGCCGGGCAGGCTTTCGCCGATCCGGCCGATCTCCTCGGCATGCGCCGCCATCGCCTGGACGTGCGCGAGCACCACGTCGCATTGCCCGGTCGGCTTGCGGACGCCGTCGGCGGCCTCGAATAGCCGCAGGCCGAGCGCACGCTCGATCCGCGCCAGCCTGCGGCCGACGGTGGTTTCGTCGATGCGCAGCCGCGCGCTGGCGCCGGCATAGGTGCCCTCGTCCCTGACGGCGGCGATGATGCGAAGGTCATCCCAGTTCATGGCCTTGAGGCTACATCGCATCGGGCCTGCCTGCAATAACGCAGCCACCGGCTGCAATATCCCTGCATAACGGCAGGCCGGTCCGCGGCTATATTTTCACGAAGACGCATCCCCAGGAGTTCTCAGGACCATGACCGCAGCCAAAACACTGATGCAGCTTGCCGGCATCGACCTCACCCCGCCCCGCCTCGGCGACAGCTGCCTGGTGCTGATCGATATCCAGAACGAATATCTCGCAGGTCCCCTTGCGCTGCCCGACGCCGGCCCCGCGATCGCGCGCGCCACCGCATTGCTCGGCCGCGCGCGGGAGAGCGGCGCCAAGATCATCCACATCGCGCACAAGGGAGCGCCGGGAAGCCTGTTCGATCGCAGCGCGGAGCGCGGCGTGATCGTCGCGCCGCTCAAGCCGCGGCCCGGCGAGATCGTGATCGAGAAGCAATTGCCGAACGCCTTCGCCGGCACCGACCTCAACGCGCAGCTTGCCGCGACCGGCCGCAAGGAGCTGGTGCTGGCCGGCTTCATGACGCATATGTGCGTGAGCTCGACCGCCCGCGCCGCGCTCGATCTCGGCTTCCGCACCACCATCGATGCCGACAGCTGCGCCACCCGCGACCTGCCCGATGGTGTCGGGGGCACCATTGCCGCAAAACTCATCCACGACGTCGCGCTCGCCGAGCTGTCCGACCGCTTCGCGATCATCGCCCGCGGCAACGCCCTCGCCTGAGATCACCGATATGCTCCAGCTCTATTTCTCGCCGATGGCCTGCTCGCTCGCCAGCCGGATCGCGCTGATGGAAGCCGGCATCGACGCGCGCTATCACATGGTCCATCTCTGGACCAAGAAGGTGCTGGAAGACGACGGCGACTTCCACGCCGTCGCGCCGAAGGGCGCGGTGCCCGTGCTGGTGCTCGAGAACGGCGAGCACCTGACGGAGAGCGCGGCGGTACTGCAATATATCGCGGACCTCAAGCCCGAGCTCGGCCTCGCGCCGCCGCCCGGCCACCCGGACCGCTACCGCCTGCAGGAATGGCTGAGCTTCATCGGCACCGAGATCCACAAGGGCTTCCTGTTTCCGACCTTCTGGTACAAGGACGATGCATCGCTCGCCAAGCCGCGGGCCAGGATCGGACAGACCTTGTCGGTGCCATCAGCGCATCTTGCCGACCGCGAATTTCTGGTCGGTAACCGCTTCACGGTAGCGGACGCGCATCTCGCCTGGGCTCTGCTGCTGCTGCGCGCCGCCGGCGTCGACGTGGCGCAATGGCCGCCACTGGCCGCCTATCTCGGACGCATCCAGGCGCGGCCGCAGGTCAAGGCCGCCATCGACACCGAGATGCAATTATGGAAGAGCGTCGCGGCGTGATCGCCGCGCAGTGGCGCCGCATTACTGGAACGCGACCTCGGCAAAGCTGCGCAGCTTGCGCGAATGCAGCCGCTCGGATTCCTGCTGCTTGAGCCGCTCCAGCGCCTTCAGCCCGATCTGGAGGTGCTGGCCGACGCGCTGGCGATAGAATTCGCTCGCCATGCCCGCCAGCTTGATCTCGCCATGCAGCGGCTTGTCCGAGACGCACAGCAGCGTGCCGTAGGGCACGCGGAAGCGATAGCCGTTGGCGGCGATCGCAGCCGATTCCATGTCGAGCGCGACGGCGCGCGACTGCGACATCCGCCGGATCACCTGCGGCCCGCTGATCTCCCAATTGCGGTTGTCGACGCTCGCCACCGTGCCGGTGCGCATCAAGCGCTTGAGCTCGAAGCCGGTGAGCCCGGTCACCTCGCCGACCGCCTCCTCGAGCGCGACCTGCATCTCGGCAAGCGCCGGGATCGGCACCCACAGCGGCAGCTCGTGGTCGAGCACGTGGTCCTCGCGGACATAGCCGTGGGCCAGCACATAGTCGCCGAGCCGCTGCGTGTTGCGCAGGCCCGCGCAATGCCCGATCATCAGCCAGGCATGCGGCCGCAGCACCGCGACGTGATCGGTGATGTTGCGCGCGTTGGACGGACCGATCCCGATATTGATCAGGGTGATGCCGCGATAGCCGGGCTCGACGAGATGGAACGCCGGCATCTGCGGCACGCGCTCCGATGCGGCCCCGATGGTGCCGCCACCGGCCAGCGCGTTGCGCGTGATGACATTGCCGGGCGCGACGAATGCTTCGAGGCCTTGCTCGCCCGAAGCAAGACGCTGCAGGCTCGATTGCACGAAGGCGTCGACATAGAACTGGTAGTTGGTGAAGATCACGAAATTCTGGAAATGCTCGGGATCGGTGCCGGTGTAGTGATAGAGCCTGCGCAGCGAGTAATCGACCCGCGCGGCACGGAACAACGCCAGCGGCTCGGGCGTCCCCGGCGTGAGTTCGAACGTGCCGTCGGCAATCGCATCGTCCATTGCCGCAAGGTCGGGCGTATCGAATATGTCGCGCAGCGACCGCGTGAACGCCGAGCTGTCGGCGATGGTCAGCGCGGCCTCGATGTTGATATCGCGCCGGTAGGCGAAATGGATCGGAATCGGCTCGTTCGATTCGCCGATCTCGACCGCCACGCCGTGGTTCTTGATCAGGAGCCCGATCTGCTCGGTGAGATAGGTCCGGAAGATATCCGGCCGCGTGATGCTGGTCTCGTGGATGCCGGGCCCCGCGACGAAACCATAGGCGAGACGGGAATCCAGTCGGGCATGCGACGAGGTCGTGATGCGGACGAACGGGTAATGCGCCCGCACCCGCGTCGTGAACGGCACCCCGTTGACATAGGCCTCGAAGCGGTTGCGCAGGAAACCGGTGTTGCGCTCGTAGATCTCCTCGAGACGGGCGACGGCAGCCGCGGCATCGACGAATGCTTCGGTCGTGATCGGCGGAGGGGTTTCGATGGGGGACGTCGGGGACATGTTCGCTTTGCACCGGATCCGTTGCCGAGTTGGGACTCGCCCTGGATCAGCGCAGTATAGCGACAATGGCCTCCAGTTCCAGATCGGCGCCGGTCGCGCCAAGCCGCCCTACTCGGTCTCGCGCGGCGGCAACGCGCAGATCTCGGACCGTGTCAGGAACCGGCGTTCGCGCCCGTTGTCGAGCGAGAACATGCCGCCACGGCCGGGAACGACGTCGATGATCAGATCGGTGTGCTTCCAGACGTCGTATTGCGAGCCGCTGATGTAGAACGGCGCGCCGCCGATCTCGCCGAGCTTGACGTCGTGGTCGCCGATCAGGAATTCGCCCTGCGGATAGCACATCGGCGACGAACCGTCGCAGCAGCCGCCGGACTGGTGAAACAGCACCGGCCCGTGATCGGCGATAATCTCGGCGATCAGCTCCAGCGCAGCCGGCGTCGCGGTCACCTTGTCAGCCATCTCGGCCTCCGTGATGGAGGCTCCGGCGGACGTCCCGCCGAAGCCTGTCGCGTGGACACGATCTAGAAGAAGCCGAGCTTCTTCGGGCTGTAGCTCACCAGCATGTTCTTGGTCTGCTGGTAATGGTCGAGCATCATCTTGTGGTTCTCGCGGCCGACGCCGGACTGCTTGTAGCCGCCGAACGCCGCATGCGCGGGATAGGCGTGGTAGCAATTGGTCCAGACCCGGCCGGCCTGGATGGCCCGGCCGAACCGGTAGCAGCGATTGACGTCGCGGCTCCAGATGCCGGCACCGAGGCCGTAGAGCGTGTCGTTGGCGATCGAAAGCGCGTCCTCGTCGTTCTTGAAGGTGGTCACGGACACCACGGGGCCGAAGATCTCCTCCTGGAAGATGCGCATCTTGTTGTGGCCCTTGAACACGGTCGGCTTGACATAGTAGCCACCCGAGAGCCCGCCGCCGAGATTGTTGCGCTCGCCGCCGGTCAGCACCTCGGCGCCTTCCTTCTTGCCGATGTCGATGTAGGACAGGATCTTCTCGAGTTGCTCGGAGGACGCCTGCGCGCCGATCATCGTGGTCGGATCGAGCGGGCTGCCCTGGGTGATCGCCTCGACGCGCTTCAGCGCACGCTCCATGAAGCGGTCATAGATCGATTCCTGGATCAGCGCGCGACTCGGACAGGTGCAAACCTCGCCCTGGTTGAGCGCGAACATCACGAAGCCTTCGACCGCCTTGTCGAAGAAGTCGTCATCCTCGGCGCAGACATCCATGAAGAAGATGTTGGGCGACTTGCCGCCGAGCTCGAGCGTCACCGGGATCAGGTTCTGCGAGGCGTATTGCATGATCAGCCGGCCGGTAGTGGTCTCGCCGGTGAAGGCGATCTTGGCGATCCGGTTCGACGAGGCGAGCGGCTTGCCGGCCTCGAGGCCGAAGCCGTTGACGACGTTCACCACGCCCTTGGGCAGGAGATCGCCGATCAGCTCGAGCCAGACCAGGATCGAGGCCGGGGTCTGCTCGGCCGGCTTGATCACCACGCAATTACCGGCGGCGAGCGCGGGCGCGAGCTTCCAGGTCGCCATCAGGATCGGGAAATTCCAGGGAATGATCTGGCCGACGACGCCGAGCGGCTCGTGGAAGTGGTAGGCGACGGTGTCATGGTCGATCTCGGAGATCGAGCCTTCCTGTCCGCGGATTGCGCTCGCGAAGTAACGGAAGTGATCGATCGCCAGCGGCATGTCGGCGGCCATCGTCTCGCGGATCGGCTTGCCGTTGTCCCACGTCTCGGCGGTGGCGAGCTTCTCGAGATTGGCCTCCATGCGGTCTGCGATCCTGTTGAGGATCAGCGCGCGCTCGGCCACGCTGGTCTTGCCCCAGGCATCCTTCGCCGCATGCGCGGCATCGAGCGCGGCCTCGACATCCGACGCGTCGGAGCGCGGGATCTCGCAGATCGGAAGGCCGGTCACCGGCGAAACGTTCTCAAAATACTTTCCGGAGCGGGGCTCGCGCCATTCGCCGCCGATGAAATTGCCGTAGCGCTTGGCGAACGGCGCCTTGAGCACGGACTGCATGTCAAGCTTGTTCATGTGTTCCTCCGTTGGCACGCCGATGCACACGGCGTTGGCCGGGACGCTCGGTCAAATCAGGCGGACAGAACAGGGGCCCGCCCCAACGGCCACGGGGGACTGTCGCAAATCTGAGACAGAGTGCGCCGCAAATTGGCACAGACGCGTCAGCGCTCCGGACGCAAATGATGAGGCGCGGGTATGCCTTAGCGTGACGGGATTAGGTTGAGCTGGAACGGCGTCGGGACTGACCTCTCCCTTGGGAGAGGTCGATTTGCGCAGCAAATCGGGTGAGGGGTTACGGTCTATCGAGAGAGCAAGAGCCCTCACCCGGATTGTACTGGACGATGCTTCGCATCGCCATGCGCAATCCGACCTCTCCCCGGTGGGGAGAGGTGAACCGAAGCCGCAGCAAGCTGATTCAACCAAAACCCATCTCGCGTTAGCGGTGCAGGCCGAGCTGCTTGAGCTTGCGGTGCAGTGTCGCGCGCGACATGTCGAGGTCCTTGGCGGCCTTCGACACGTTGCCGCCGGCGCGCGCCAGCGCGCGCTGCAACGCTGCGCGTTCCGCGGCAGCCAAGCCGCCATCGTCGCGCGTCTCGCCGATCAGATCGGCCGCCGGCAACGGCCGCGCCAGCGACGCCGCGTTGAGGCCGAGGGCGCGGCGCGCGGCGCGCGTTGCACCGATCACGAGGTCGTCGCGATCGACCGCCAGCAGCGAGTTGACTGCGCGTTCGCTTCTCGGCATCAGCAGAATCCGCGCATCGGGAAACGCCCGGCGAAAATTCTCGGCCTCGATCGCACGCGCGGCGTCCGTCACCGTCGTCGCGATCAGCCGGGAAAATCCATCGGTCAGGTCTGCCCGGCAGGAGGAGACATCGAGTGCCGCGGCAAGCTCGCCATGCTCGTCGAAGATCGGCGCGGTGGTGCAAAACAGTGCGGAATTGCGGGTGAAGAAATGCTGCTCGCGGTCGATCGACAGCGGGCGCTTCTCGACGATGCAGGTGCCGATGCCGTTGGTCCCCTCGTATTTCTCGCTCCAGACCGCACCGGTCCACAGCCCCCAGGCGTTGAAGGTCGCGTCATCGGCGCCCGCGCCGCGCCGGTCGACGACGACACCGTCGCGGTCCGCCAGCAGCACCGAACAGCCGACCCCGCCCACCGCAAGGAACAGCCGGTCGAGCGTGCTCTGAGCGACCTTCAGGAATTCGCCGAGGCGCTGCTGAGCGGCCACGATTTCAGCCTGGCCGAGACGGTAGGACGGCAGGCGGCTCGCAGGATCGAGCGCATGCAGATGGCCGGACCGCCGCCACGATGCCGACAGGTCGGATGGCGCCCCGCCTCCGGCCAGCACGTCGAGAACCTTGTCCGTGTGCATGACGCCCGGAGACCGGTTCATGCTTCCCTCCCCTGCTCCCCGGGGTTCTGTGACCCTCGGAAGCGCGGCGCTGCTGGCCCTGGCACCCTTGTATTTCGCAGGATATAGCGCTGCCGGCGGCCTTTCAAGGGAACGGCACACCGACCTTCGGACAGGAACCGGGGCTGATCGCCCAGCTCATGCCTTGGGGCAGCGCCCCCAGGGAGGACGGCGCTTACTGAATCCTCGCCAAAACCGCGAGGCGGCGGATGCCCTTGTTACGGTAGGCATCGAGGAATGCGTAATAGTCCTTGAACGAGACGCAACCGTTGGAGTCGCCGTTCGGACCGAGCATGAAGGTGTGCGCGAGCAGACCATCGCGGTTGAAGATCTTGCCCTCGCCGCCGATCGGATTGAGCCGCAGCGCCGGCACGCCGTGGAACAGTGCCTCGCGCGGCTTGAGCTCGTAGATGTGCGGCGGCGTCACACCGACCATCTTCAGATGCGAGGACCTGGGATCGTCGAGCCGGGAGCCGAGGCCGGAATGCGCCTCGAGCCGCGTGCCGTCCGGCAGATACACGGTCTTGGCCGAGATGTCGTACACCGCGGTCTGGCGGTCATAGGGCGGCGAGCCGCCGAGCATCGGATTCTGGTCCAGCGTCGAGGGGATGCTGCCGGTGACATTGGCGTCGGCCGAGGCAAAGGACAGCAGCCCGCCACCCGACTCGCGCTTGCCCCACAGCTTCTCGACCATAGTCTGCCGCTCGCTCGATGCGATCGACATCACCGCAGCCTTCGCGCGCGCTGCCATGTCGCGAACGCCGCTGGATTTCGCAGCCTGCTTGACCTCGGCCGGCTTCGGCTCCGTCGCCTTCGCTTCGGCCGCCTTTGGCTGCACATCGGCAGCGGGATCGTTGAGCGCCACCTTCAGATTGGCGGCGGCTTGCTTCTTGGCGGTCTCGACCGATTTCGGCGCCGGCAACGGCTTCGATGTCTCGGCGAGCTCTGCGGTGGCCACCGCCCTCGCCGCTGCGGAGACCTTGGGTGCGGCGGCCTGCTTGATCGGGTCGATCTGCGGTGCGGCGTCGGCCACGACGCTGGGCGCGACGCCCTCGGGCGAGGCGGCCGCAAACCGATCGTTAAACATAAGTGACGGTGCCGGGGCTTCCGACTTCGCGATCTCCGTCTTGGCGGGCGCCGCCGGCGCGGGCGTCAAGGACGCAAACACCTCGTTGAAGGCGGGTGCGGGGCGCGCGGCAACCGCGACGGGCCGCTTCACCACCGGCGCATCGAACGACGCATTGCCGACCGACGGATAGACGCTCGCCGCGAAGATGTTGGCGTAGACGGTCCAGGCGCAGCCAAGCACCAGCGCCGCGACGGCCGCGCTGCCAAAGAAATGCTGCGGAAGGATTTTTCGGGAAGATTTCTTGCGGCTCGGCGCCCCAAGAACATACGCACTCGCACTCGTACCCATACGCCCGGCGCTCAAAACAGGTCCACCTTTGTCCCCACACTGGATCTGCCGAACGACGTTTCGGCACACCATCGCGCAGGGGGCACAGACGGCCATTAAGGCGACTTTTAGTTAAATGCGACTTAACCGGATGCGATCCCCTGCAACGCGGGAAGTGCCTGTGGCGTAGGGCTTTTTTAAGATGACATTGGACCGCCAAAGCGGCTTTTCTGTCCCATGATGGGACATTCCGGCACGCGGCTCAGCCGTCGCATGCCGAGATAAATCCTAGGGAGAATTTCCTTGCCGATGGCCCCGTAATCGCGCGGGGATCGGGCAAAATCCATCTCTCAATAGCCGAGCTTCGGATACCAGTCGGTGCCGCGCCCCTCGCGCGTGGTGTCGAGCAAGGTCCAGAGCGGATCCATGTCCGGCGCGCCGCGCGGGTCCTGGCCGGGGTCCATCGTGCCGGCGCCCATCTCGCCGGCCCAGAAATGCCGGATCGCATCGTGGTGGCGCGTGAAGACATTGTAGCCGGGCACGTCGCTGTCATCCTTGCTGACATAGTCGCGCGTGTAATCGCCCGACGCATCCGAATAGACCTTGTGGCGGGTCCAGCCGCGCGCCTTCTTCGCCTCGATCAGCCGCGCGATCGGCGAGCGCGCCACGAACACGAACGCCACACGTTGCTCGATATCCGGAAGCTTCTCCTCCCAGGTGCCCATGAACGATGTGCACATCGGGCACGGCTTCTCGCGCTGCGGCCCGAACATGTAGCTGTAGACGATGAGCGTCTGCTTGTTGCCGAAGAGATCGGCGAGCGAGGCTGTGCCGGACTCGCCAATGAACTCATAGGCCCTGGTCACCTCGCCGCCCGGCGGCAAGGCGCGGCGCAGCTCGGCGACGCGCGCGATGTGCCGGCGCAGCTCGATCTCCTCGACGAGCAGCGCCTGGCGCGCCCTGCGATACTCGGCGCTCTCATTGGGAAAGCGCCTGGTGTTGGTGCTGGCGAGCTCGGCGGCGGGCTTGAGGACGGAACTGGTCATGGTTGGAACCTCGCGTGGTTGACGGGCTCCCTTGAAGACGCGCCGGAGCCGGACGATCCGACAGTCAACGGCGACGATTTTACTCCAGTTCCGGCGGCGGCGACCGGTCAAGGACCTCGCCCTTGGCACCATCGAGCAGATCGAGCGCATAGGTCTCGATCACCAGCGGCCCGCGCATGCGTTTGGCCTCGACCACCGTTTCGACGCGAGCGAAATCGTCGCGCAGCGAGGCCGGCATCGGCTGCTCGACCTCATGCACATACAACAGCTTGCCGGACAGCTGCGCCGGGCTCGGCTCTGGCATGTTGACCCAGCGGATGCGCTGGCCCTGCTGGGCGACGCAGGTGCCTTTGGGCAGATAGAAGGCCAGCCAGCCGGTGGTGCCGTAGTCCGGTGCCAGCACGCAGGTCGCGCCGGTCCGCGCGCGCGCCGCCTCGATCTCGCTCGCGAGTTCCTGCCAGCCGACGCCGACGCTGCGCACGGTGGCGTCGCGGCGGTAGCCCGAGAGCAAGCCGGTGTTGGCCTGCACGATCAGCAGCGCGAACAGCACGACGCCGGTGGGCACGGCCCAGCGGCGGCAGAAATCGATCGTGCGCTGCTCGCGCGGCGCCCACTGCACCTGGATCGCCGCGACCGCGGCCGCCACCGCAAAGGCCGGATAGACCGGCGCAAACCAGTTGGCCTCGACCCGCGCATGCAGCGCGTGCCAGGTGAAGTAGACCACGATGGTCCAGAACATCGTGTTGACCAGCACGCGCGCAGGCATCGCGCCGGCGCGGCGGCGGTAGAGCGCATAAAGGCCCATCACGCCGAGGATGAAGACCAAGGGCGTTGCGAACGCAAACTGCGTCGGGATCAGCTCGGCGATGTAATTCGGCCGGAAGTCCTCGATCCGGGCGCGGCCCATCTGCTTGATGAACGACACCCATTGGTGATCGGCATTCCAAAGGACGACCGGCGCAAACAGGCCAGCGGCAACGAGGCCGCCGAGATAGAGCCAGGGCGAGAGATACCAGCGCCGCAACTTCGGCACGGCAGCAAGCCAGATCAGGATCGCGGGACCAAAGAACAGCGCGGTGTATTTCGACAGCAGCGCCAGGCCGGCGCTGGCGCCGACCGCAAGCCACCACCCTCCGCGGCCGCTCTCCAGCACCTTTGCGAGCGAATACAGCAGGAAGCTCGCAGCGACCAGCAGCGGCGCATCCGGTGTCACGATCAGCGTGCCGACCGCGGCCATCAGCGTGACGTTGAGCAGGATCGCAGCACTCGCGGCGATGCGCTGGCCACCGAACAGGATCTCGGCCGCCCGGTAGATCGCCCAGCTCATCGGCAGCGCGAGCAGGATCGACACCAGCCGCACGCCGAACGCGGTATCGCCCGCGATCATGGTGCCGAGCCGGATCACGACCGCGACCATCGGCGGATGGTCGTAATAGCCGCCGGCGAGCGCCTTCGACCACATCCAGTAATAGGCTTCGTCGAAGGTCAGCGGCGTCCATGCGGCGGCGGCCAGCCGCAACACGACCAGCGCGCACACCGCAAGCGCGGTGTTCCGGGCCAGCCGCGCCTCGTTCGCGTTCATGCCACAGTCATCGCTTGCGCCAGACGAACAGCCCGGACATCGCGTAGTTCCACACCACGCCCATCAGCGCGCCGGCCGCGCCCGCAAGCCACCAGATCGGCTCCTGGTCGTAGACCGAGAACGCGACGCCGACATTGGCGAGCAGGCCGACGCTGCAGACCAGATAGAACAGCAGCAGGCCGCGCAGGATGCCAAAGCCCTTCAGCCGCTGGTCGCGGTAGGTCAGGAAATTGTTGAGGATGAAGTTGCTGGTCATGGCGACGATCGCGCCGGCCGCCTGGGCCTCCGGGAACGGCGCCTTGAACAGCTCCAGCGCGATGAACAGCACGCTGAGATGCACCAGCAGGCCAAGCCCGCCGACCCCTGCGAACAGGATGAAGCGCAGCGAGATCAGATCGTTGGTCAGCTTCGCGAGCACGAGGCCGAGGAAGTCGAGCGCGACCATCGAGTCGAGCTTGCTCTCGCCATGCTGGCGGGCACCGAACGTGTAGGGAATTTCGACCGCGCGCAGCTTGCCTTCCGCCGTCGCCACGACGTCGAGCAGGATCTTGAAGCCCTGGGTCGAGAGCTGTGGCGCAAGCTCTTCGAAACGGTCGCGGCGGATCATGAAGAAGCCGCTCATGGGGTCGGCGATCTCGACCTTCAGCGCGCGGCGCGCGATCTCGGTGGCAAAGGCGCTGGCGCCGGCGCGCTGCTTGTTGAAGCCGTCGGCCTTGTAGCCCTCGATATATCGGCTGCCGACCACGAGCTCGGCCTCGCCGCTCTGCAGCAGCGCGACCATCTTCGGGAGCTGGCTCTCGTCATGCTGGAGGTCGGCGTCCATCACCGCGGCATAGGGCGCGCTCGAGGCCAGGATGCCCTCGATGCAGGCGCCGGACAGGCCGCGCCGGCCGACCCGGCGGATGCAGCGCACGCGGGAATCCTTCCGCGCCAGGGCGCGGACCACGTCCCAGGTTCCGTCGGGCGAATTGTCGTCGACGAAGATGACCTCCCAGGACACGTCCTTCAGGATCGCGTCGAGCCGGCGGTACAGCACCGTGACGTTGTCGCGTTCATTGAAGGTCGGGACGACCACTGAAAGCTGCGGCAGGCTTGCTGCCTGCGGCACGGTTTCGGGGGCTGGCTTGATGGCGTCTTTCATGAGCGCCAGCGTATAGCCGCAGCCTCCCCCGCTGCCAAGGCGGGCCGGCCCAATCGCGGTCTCGGGAAGCGGGAAAACGGGGCAAAATGCCCCTGAAAATGCCAACGACCACGAACAAGGGGCGCGCGTACATCCGGCGCAGCCGACATTGCCGTGGTCGTCCCAGCGCCGGAGCCCTTAGAGCTCAACGCCGCCGTTATGAGCCAGATAGGAAGCCCCCATGCGATCCGCAAGGGGCAGATGGCGCTAGTTGTTCGGGACTTCCCGGATCACCGGGCCGCGTGGCGCCGGGGCCGCCTCGGCGGCGGGAGCCGCCTGCGGCTGCACGGCTGCGGGCCGGGTCGGGTTGCGGAGCTGGGTCGGCGACGGCCCGTAGATGAACGCTGCCGCCAGCACGATGGCCGCGACCAATGCGCCCAAGAAGCCTGCCGTCGATTGTGACCTCATGCCGATCATCCCCTCGCCTGCGCGGATTGATATCAAAAATCGGCCGGCCGCAACAGGA
Source organism: Bradyrhizobium sp. CCBAU 53421 (assembly GCF_015291625.1). Taxonomy (NCBI): domain Bacteria; kingdom Pseudomonadati; phylum Pseudomonadota; class Alphaproteobacteria; order Hyphomicrobiales; family Nitrobacteraceae; genus Bradyrhizobium; species Bradyrhizobium sp. CCBAU 53421. The sequence continues at coordinate 3,987,656 of NZ_CP030047.1, read as the reverse complement.
TTCGGGAACCTATTTCGCCGCGGCCTTGCGCCTGACAAAGGCGGTCACGATGTCCTTCTGCGCCAGCTCGATCGCGCGGTTGGCCGTGGTCAGATTCGCGTCGGCATCCTGCTTGGGAAACTGCAGCGACAGGAAGTCGATCAGCGACACCCGGAAGTTCTGCCGCTCCGAGGGACAGACGTTGGCGATCAGCGAGCCGAACTCCTGATCGGACATCGTCTTGTTGCTGTCGCGAGGATATTCGCGGGCGAGACAATTCCAGTAGGCGTCGCGGCCGGTGATCGCGAGCTTGTGCGCATCGTCGACCTCGTCGGCCATCGCAGCGGACGATATGGCAGCGGAGGATGTGATCAGGAGGGCGGCCGCAACCAGCATGCGCATGTGTTGTTCTCCATTTTGGCGCATCGTAGCGAAGAGCGACAACGACGATAAGCACCCGCGCGGCAATCTGGCAAACTGGCCAATCACGATTATTTTGACTACTCTCGATCCCCGTTCCCCTCCTCACGATGAGTGCAGTCGTGGCCAAAGCTCCCACCAAGGCGACCAAGACAGATACCAAGACAGACGCAGGCAACATCTATATCGGCGTCGGCGGCTGGACCTTCGAGCCGTGGCGCGGGGTGTTCTATCCGGAGAAGCTCACGCAGGCGAAGGAGCTGTCCTACGCCGCCTCGAAGCTGACCTCGATCGAGATCAACGGCACCTATTACGGATCGCAGAAGCCGGAGAGCTTTCGCAAATGGGCGAGCGAAGTGCCTGATGGATTCATCTTCTCGCTGAAGGGTCCGCGCTTCGCCACCAACCGCCGCGTGCTCGCCGAAGCCGGCGATTCGGTGAAGCGGTTCTATGATTCGGGCGTGCTGGAGCTGAAGGACCGGCTCGGGCCGGTGCTCTGGCAGTTCGCGCCGACCAAGAAGTTCGACGGCGCCGATTTCGGCAAGTTCCTCGAGCTGTTGCCGCGCAAGCTCGACGGCCGCGCGCTGCGCCATGTCGTCGAGGTGCGTCACGACAGCTTTTGCGTGCCCGAGTTCATCGCCCTCATTCGCGAGCACCAGGTGCCGGTGGTGTTCGCCGAGCACGGCAAGTATCCGGCGATCGCCGACGTCGCGAGCGACTTCGTCTATGCCCGGTTGCAGAAGGGCAATGACGAACTGAAGACCTGCTACCCGCCGAAGCAGCTCGACGCCTGGGCCAAGCGATTTCAGGACTGGGCCGGCGGCAGCGAGCCGGACGATCTGCCGAAGGTCGACAAATCAGCGCCGAAGAAGGCGCCGCGCGACGTGTTCGCCTACGTGATCCACGAGGGCAAGATCCGCGCGCCCGCGGGCGCGATGGAATTGATCGAACGGGTGAAGTGAGGCAGAGCCGATGGCGAAGGCAAAAAGGCTGTTCACCATCGGCTACGAGCAGACGCCGTCCAAGGCCGTGCTCGACGAGCTCCAGCACGCCGGCGTCAAGCTGCTGGTCGACGTGCGGGCGGTCGCCTCCTCGCGCCGCCCCGGCTTCTCCAAGAGCCAGCTCGCCGCAGGCCTCGACGAGCGCGGCATCGGCTACGTCCACCTCCGCGGCCTCGGCACGCCGAAGAGCGGGCGGGAGGCAGCTCGCAGCGGGCAATATGCGCTGCTGCACAAGATCTACTCGGCGCACCTGAAAACGGTGCAGGCCAAGGAAGAGCTCGACGAGCTGTCGGCGCTGGTGAAGAAGTCCGGGCCGGTCTGCATCCTCTGCTACGAGCGCGACCACGAGCACTGTCACCGCCGCTGGATCGCCGAGATCATCGAGGAGCGCGACGGCGTCAGGATCGAGAATTTGGCCGCGCCGCAGCTCTAGCGTCAGCCCTGCCCCGGCACGTTGAGCGTGCCCTCCATCATCTGCACGCAGCCGCCGCCGACATGCACCGAGGTGATCGCGCCGCCCTGCTTGCGCACCCGCGTCAGCAGCAGGCTCGGCCGGCCCATGTCGACGCCCTGCCCGATCCGTAACCGCAATTCGCCGTCGCGCGCGGGATCGATGTCGGCGAGCAGCGCCGCGCAGGCCGCGGTCGCGCTGCCGGTCGCGGGGTCCTCGGACAGGCCGCTCGCGCCGGGATGGAACATGCGCGCCTGCAGGTCGAGCGGCTGCTCGCTCGCCGGCACGTCGCGGGTGTAGAAATAGACGACGTCACGGCCAATCTCGGCCAGCACCTTCGCGAACGCCGCGGCATCGGGCCGGGCGCGCCTGACCGCCTCGCGGGAAGCGATCTCCACCACCAGGAACGGCAGGCCGACCGAGACGACCTGCGGCACATGCCGATCGGTCTTCACGTCAGCCGCCGACAGCGACAGGCACGCGGCCGCAGCGGCCGCGCTCACCTCGGTGGTCCGTTGCAATGGCTGCGGCGCGGTCAGCTCAGCGCCCACCACCCTGCCGCCTTCGGACAGGATCGCGACCGGCACGAGGCCCGCCTTCTCCTCGAACCTCAGTTGCTCCGGCGTCTTCGCCGCCCGGCTCGCCAGCACGAAAGCGGTGCCGACATTGGGATGGCCGGCGAACGGAATTTCCGAGCGCACCGTGAAGATGCGCACCTGGGCGTCGTTGGCCTTGTCCTGCGGCGCCAGCACAAAGGTCGTCTCGGAATAGTTGAACTCGGTCGCGATCGCCTGCATCTGTGCGGTCGACAGCCCTTCGGCGTCGAGCACCACGCCGAGCGGGTTACCGCCGAAGGCGCGGTCGGTGAAAACATCGACAGTGATATAGCGCCGCTGCATTGTGCGTATCCTTGTGCCGGTCATTCCGATGGCGTCATCGTAGCACAGCAGCAACGACGCCCTTCAGAGCACTCGGTACAATCACGTCCTTGTTGAGCATGATCTCCGCGCAAACGCGTTCCGCGTTTGTCGCGAGGGAAAACCACTTCGCACTTTTCCGGATCATGCTCCTAGAAGCGAAACAGCTCGCGCGGCGATGCGAGCACGCGCGCGCGCTCATCGGCGTCGGTGACGAGCTCGTCGAGGAATTTGCGATTCTTCGCGTAGCTCTGCGTCGCCTCGAACTGGGTGTGCGGCCAGTCGCTGCCCCATAGCAGACGGTCGACGCCGAACGCGTTGCGCAGCAACGGATAGGCCTGCTTCGCGAACGCCTCGCCGGCCGCACCATTGCGATAGGGTGCGGAGATCTTGACCCAGACATTGCGCGTCGCGCCGAGCTTGAGCACCGACTGGAATCCGCCATCGTCGATACCGAGCTTTGGATCGGGCAAGGCGAAGTGATCGAGCACGACCTTCACGCCCTGGTCGAGCAGCTGAGGTGCGAGCGTCGCGAGATCGCCGGCATTGCGCTGGATCTCGACCTGCCAGTCGAGCGCCCTGATCTGCGCCAGCAGCGCCGTCCACTCGCCCGACGTCAGATCGGGCAGCTTCTGGCCGACCAGGTTGAGACGGATGCCCGCCACCCCTGCGCGATCGAGCGCGCGAAGCTCGTCCGCGCCAACGCCTACGTCGACCACCGCGATGCCGCGCAGGCGGCCGCCCGTCGCCTTCAGGCATTCGACCAGATAGGAATTGTCGGTGCCGAGGAAGCTCGGCTGCACCAGGACGCCGTTAGTGATGCCGTTCTGGTCGAGCTGCTGCAGATAGAGCGCGAGCGGCGCGTCGTAGTCGGGCGCGTAGCGCCGGCCGGGCGCCAGCTTGAGCCCGCGATGGAAGACGTGGGCGTGGGTATCGATCGCGAGTTGCTTCGGCACCTCAGCCCTCACCTTGCGCGCCAATCCGCCTGCCGACAGCGCGGCAACCACCCCCGCGGCAAACCGGCGCCGCGTCAACCCATGTTCGTCCGATGTCATGATCATTCCTCATCATCACGCGCGCGTGGCGGCGGCCTGCTCGAAAACCTTGCCGCGGGTTTCCGGCAGCATCAGCACCGCGACCAGCACCAGCGAATAGGCGAACGCCGCGTCGATCCCGATCGCGGCACCAAGGCCGATGTGATCGCTGAGGTAGCCGACCAGGAAGGGAAACGCCGCCGAGACGATGCGGCCGAAATTGTAGCAGAAGCCGACACCGGTGCCGCGCACGCCGGCCGGATAGAGCTCGCTGAACAGCGCGGCCATGCTGGCGGGAATGCCCGCCGAGAAGAAGCCGAGCGGGAAGCCGAGTACCAGCATCTGCGAATTGCTGAGCGGCGCGAAGATATAGACCAGCACCGTCACGACGCAGGCGGCGGCGAACAACGTCACGTTGGCACGGCGCCCGATCCGGTCGCTGATGATCCCGGAGACCACGCAGCCGCAGAAGAAGGCGACGATGATCACGGCGAGATAGGCGCTGGAGCCGAGCACCGAGAGATGCCGCACCTCGCGCAAGTAAGTGGGCAGGAATGTCGTCAGCGCCGCATAGCCGCCATGGGCGCCGATGCCGAACAGCCCGCCGATCAGGGTCGAGCGCAGCACGTCGCGGTGAAAGATTCCGGCAAGCGTCGCGAAGAACGGCGGCTCGGCCGCGCGCGGTGCGGCGCGCAGCGGCTCTTTCAATCCGCGGCGGATGTAGAGGATCAGCAGCGCCGGGATCAGGCCGACCGCGAACAGGACGCGCCAGGCGATGTCGGCCGGCGCATAGGTGAAGACCAGGGCCGAGAGCAGCACCGCCGCGCCCCAGCCGACCGCCCAGGCGCTCTGCACGGCGCCGAGCGCCTTGCCGCGATGCTCGGCGCGGATGATCTCGGCCATCAGCACCGCGCCGCAGGCCCATTCGGCGCCGAAGCCGACACCCTGGATCGCCTTCAGGACCAGAAGCTGGGGATAGCTTGTCGCGAAGGCGCAGGCGAAGGTCGCGAGCGCAAAGGTCGCCACCGTGATCTGCAGCGCTTTCACCCGCCCGAAGCGATCACCGAGCGCGCCGCCGAGCCAGCCGCCGAACGCGCCGAAGAACAGCGTAACCGAGCCGAGCAGCCCGGCATCGGCCTTGCTGATCCCGAACGCCGTGATCAGCGCCGGGATCGCGAGGCTGAACATCTGCACGTCGAGCGCGTCGAGCCCCCAGCCGCCAAAACTTGCCCAGAAGGTGCGCCGCTCGAGCGGCGAGCATTCGCTGTACCAGTTTGCCATCATTCCTCCCTGAAATATCTTGTGTTGTTTTATTTGTTCGCCGCGCTACCTGATCTCGGCGTGGTAGCGGAAGCGATCCGCCGGCCCGCGCGAGCGGCGCCATTCGATCGGCCGCCGCTCCAGGTCAAAGGCCAGGCGCTCGATCACGATCAGCGGCGCGCTCGCCTCCAATCGCAGCAGGTGCGATTGCATCTCGGTCGCGATCTCGACGGTGAGGATTTCATCGGCGGAGACCACGACCTGGCCGCAACGATCCTCATAGAGCGGATACAGCAAGTCACCGAACTCGGCTGTGTCGAGCGCGAGCAGCGCCTCGAAGCGCGATCGCTGCAGCCAGATCTCCTCGGCGAGCAGCGGCGCGTCGTCGATCAGCCGCAGGCGCGACAGGCTGATGACGGGCTCGCCGACGCCAATGCGCAGCGCCGACGCGACAGCCGTGGTCGCGGGCATCGCCTTGCGGCGCAGGATGCGGCTTTGCGGCACGCGGCGCTCGCCGCTTTCGGACTGGAAGCGGAAGAAGCGGAACAGCGAGGAATTGAACCGCGCGCGGCGCACGAAGGTGCCGCGGCCCTGCTGGCGCTCCAGCACGCCGTCGCTGACCAGCTGATCGATCGCCTTGCGCACGGTGCCGATCGCGACGCCGTAATACGCGCCGAGCTCGGCCTCGGAGGGGATCAGGTCCCCCGGGCGCCATTCGTTGCGATTGATGCGCGCCGCAAGGTCGTCGCGGAGACGCTGGTAGCGCGGCAGGCGGTCGTCGAGGGCTGAATTCATATAGTCATCTATATGAGTATATGACGCCGCGTCAATCGCTACCTTGATACCTCAAGCCGGGTTGCTATGCCCTACCCCAATTGCCAGACCGGCACCGGGTGTTCGTAACCCCGCACCGGGATCTCGCCGCGCGAGACGGCGTCGCTGCATTCGTCGCCGAGCGCATCGCGCACGGCAGACGAGATCAAAAATTGCGAGCCGAGCTCCTTGTTGAGCGCCTCGAGCCGGGCGGCGAAGTTCACGGTGTCGCCGATCACGGTGTATTCCTTGCGCCGGGGCGAGCCGATATTGCCGGCGACGACCTCGCCGATATGGATGCCGATGCCGATCCGCAGCGGCCAGCTCGACGCTGCGTTGGTGCGCTCGTTGGCGGCCAGCATCTCGCGCGCGGCTGCGACCGCCTGATGCGCGGCGTCGCCCGTCTCGAATGGCGCGCCGAACAGCGCGAGAAAGCCGTCGCCCAGAAACTTGTTCACGATGCCGCCGTGGCGATCGAGGATCTCGACCAGCACCGCGAAGGCGCCGTCGAGTCTGTCCACCACCTCCTGCGGCGAACGCGAGCGCGCGCCCGCCGTGAAGCTGCGGAAATCGACGAACATCACGGCGACGCGGCGGATGTCGCTGCCGGTCGAGGCGCCCTCCGTCATCAGGCGTTCGACCACCTGCGGCGAAACATGCTGGCCGAACAGATTAGTGATGCGGTCGCGCGCGGTGGCGGCGGCGATGCTGGCGGCGAACTGCCGCCGCAACTGCAGGCCGACCGCGCCGGCCAGCACGCCGCAGATCAGGATGATCGTGCTGCGCGCGGCGTGATAATAGATGCCCTGATCGGGCGCGACGCCATCAGGCGCGTGGAAGAACACCGCCATGTAGAACAGCTCGGTCGCGGCGACGATGCCGGTGAAGGTCGAGAGCCAGAAATCGAGCCGCAGCGTCGAAAGAATGATGAAGACGAAATAGATCAGCGGGGCCACGAAGCCGAGCGCTTCCTGGCGGCCCATGCTGTCGATATGCAGCGCGAGCACGATGGTGGGCAGCGACGTCTCGACCAGCACGCCGATATAGCGCCGGATCACCGGCAGGTCGCGGCCCTTGCGCATGTACCAGCTGATCGCCCCGTGGACCCAGATCTCGAACAGGATCAGCGGACCGGTGACGTAGAAAATGTAGACCGGGCTGAGGTTGCCGTGCCAGACCCGGCTGACCGCCTCGGGTGCGAACAGATACACCAGCAGGCTGATCGCCCCCAGCACGATGGCGGTGCCGATCAGAACCTTGATGCGCAGCAGCTCGGTGGTCATCACCTCGCGCATCAGGGCGTGGTGGAAATCTGCGGAGACGGTCGTGCCTTGCGCCGCCTCGCTTCTCGTCCCCAAGACCTCGGCCATGCCCTCCACCACGTCATTCCGGGATGGTCCGAAGGACCAGACCCGGAATCTCGAGATTCCGGGTTCGGTGCTGCGCACCGCCCCGGAATGACCATCACTGATGGGATCCATCATAGCCTCAATCGAGCGTGCGGCGGAAGCGCGTCACGGCGATCGTCATGGCGAACAGCATCAGGGCGACCAGCGCGATGGTGTCGTATTGCAGGTTCGGCATCGCGGCCCCCTTCAGCATGATGGCGCGGACGATGCGGACGAAATGGGTCAGCGGCAGCCCCTCGCCGATATATTGCGCCCAGACCGGCATGCCCGCGAACGGAAACATGAAGCCGGACAAAAGGATGCTCGGCAGGAAGAACATCATCGAGAGCTGCATCGCCTGCAGCTGGTTCTGCACGATGGTCGAGAACGTGTAGCCGATCGACAAATTGGTGGTGATGAACAGCGTGGTGAGCAGCGCCAAGAGCGTCAGGCTGCCGAGCACCGGTACGCCGAACAACACGATGCCGATCGCGATGATCAGCGTGGCCTGGATGAAGCCGACCAGCACATAGGGGATGATCTTGCCAAACATCACCTCGACCGGCTTGATCGGCATCGAGAGCAGGCTCTCCATGGTGCCGCGCTCGATCTCGCGCGTCACCGACAGCGCGGTGAAGATCAGCATGGTCATGGTCAGGATGGTCCCCACCAGGCCGGGCACGATGTTGAGGCGCGAGTCCGCGGCCGGGTTGTAGCGGGCATGGGCGCGGATCTCGAACGGCATGTCCGGGGGATCGCCGATGTGCAGGTCATGCGCCAGCGCAGTCTGCACCAGCGGCCCGAGCGTGCCGAGCGCGGTGCCCGAGGCCACCGGATCGGTGGCATCGGCCGCGACCAGCAGCGCCGGCCGGTCGCCGCGCCGCACCGCGCGCTCGAAGCCGCGCGGGATCTCGACGCCGAACAGCACCTTGCCGGATTGCAGCAGCTCGTCGAATTCCTCGACGGTGTGGACCTCGCGGACGAAATGGAAATAGGCGGTGTTCTCCATCGCCTTCAGGATCGAACGGCCGAGATCGCTGTCCTCCTGGGTCAGCACCGCGGTCGGCAGGTTGCGCGGCGTGGTGTTGATGGCATAGCCGAACAGCGTGAGCTGCATCACCGGCAGCATGATGATCATGGCGAACGAGACGCGGTCGCGGCGAAGCTGGATGAATTCCTTGACCAGCATCGCATAGCTGCGCCGCCAGAAGCCGAATGCCGGCTCCCTCTCTTCACCTTTCTGGATCGCATCCGTCGCACTCATTGGAAACTATCCCTGGAAGTTGTCCTTGGAGCGCCCCATCAGGTCGATGAAGACGTCTTCGAGCGACGGTTCGCTCGGCTGCCAGTGCCACTTCGGATTGTCGCGGTAAGGCGCGATGGCCGCCTCCAGCGCCGCCTTGTCGCGGCCGGAGACATGCAGGCTGGTGCCGAACGGCGCCGCCATATCGATGCCGGGCTTACCGGTGAGCTCGGCCATCAGGCCGTTGAAGTCCTCGCCCGTCACCGTGAAGGTCGACAGCGCGGAGGCCGCGATCACCTCGTCCACCGTGCCGTGGGCCAGCAGGTGGCCGTAAGCGATATAGGCGATCTCATGACAGCGCTCGGCCTCGTCCATGTAATGGGTCGAGACCAGCACGGTGAGCCCTTCGGCCGCAAGCGCGTGGATCTCGTTCCAGAAATCGCGCCGCGCCTTGGGATCGACGCCGGCGGTCGGCTCGTCCAGCAGCAGCAATTGCGGATTGGGCAGCGTGCAGGCGCCGAGCGCCAGCCGCTGCTTCCAGCCGCCGGAGAGATTGGCGGCGAGCTGCTCCTCGCGGCCCTTCAGCCCGATCCGCGCGATCATCTCGGCCGCGGCGCCGCGCGCATCAGGCATGCCATAGAGCCGCGCCACGAACTCCAGATTCTCGCGCACCGACAGGTCCTGGTAGAGGCTGAAGCGCTGCGTCATGTAGCCGACCTTGCGCTTGATCTTGTCGGCATCGCGCCGGATGTCGTAGCCGAGACAGGTGCCCTCGCCGCTGTCCGGCGTCAGCAGGCCGCAGAGAATGCGGATGGTCGTGGTCTTGCCGCTGCCGTTGGGGCCGAGGAAGCCGTAGATCGAGCCGCGCTTGACCTGCATCGACAGGTCGTGGACCACCTCGCGCCCATTGAACGATTTGGTCAGGCCCTTCACATCGATCGCGATCGAAGATGCATTAGGCTGCGTGCTGGTGGGGCCGCCGTTCATCTGCGCTCCGCCATCGGCGTCTTGGGATTGAGGTAGATGCTGATCGGCTGGCCGACGCGCAGCACATCGGGCCGGCTCGGCCGCGCCTGGATCAGATAGACCAGCTTGTTGCGCTCATCGAGACTGTAGATGACGGGCGGCGTGTACTCCGCGGTGGTGGCGATGAAATAGATTTTGGCGGTGAGGTCGGCGGCACAATTGTCGCAGGACACCCGCACCTCGTCGCCAAGCGCGAGCTTCGGCAGCTCGGTCTCCGGCACGAAGAAGCGCAGCTTCATGTTGCCGGGCGGCATGATCGACAGCACCGGTCGCTGCGCCTGCACCATCTCGCCCTCGCGGAAATAGATCTGCTGGATCGAGCCGGCGATCGGCGCGAAGCCCTTGCGGCGGTCGAGCCGGGTCTGCGAGGTGTTGACGCGCGCCTCCGCGACGCGCAGCGCCGAGACGGCGGAATCCAGATTGGCCTGGGTGCCGGCGCCGGTGCCGCGCAGCGAGGCGGCGCGGTCATAGCTCTGCTGCGCGTTGGCGAGCGTCGCGTTGTTCTGGTTGAGATCGGCGCGCTGCAGATCGTCGTCGACCGAATAGAGCTGATCGCCGGGCTTGACCTCGTCGCCCTCACGCACGTTGAGCTTGATGACGCGGCCGGATTCATCCGGGCTGACGAAGATCATGTCGGCTTCGACCCAGCCCTGGAAGCCGGGATCGCGCTTCTCCTTGCAGCCGGCGAGCGCCGCGGCCAGCGCGACGGCTGTCACCAGCTTCATCATGCGCGACGCGGTCATGTCTTCCTCCGTTCGCCGAAAATCAGATCGAGATGAACCCTGAACATCGCGAGCCCGTCGAGCGGCGCGTGCCGGGCAAACAGGCTCTGCCAGATCACCGCGACGATCGCGGGCGCGACGACCAGCTGCGGGAAATCCCCGAGCTCCCGCTGCTTGATCTCGCCGCGCGTGATCGCGAGCTGGACCAGCGCTCTCATGCCGGTCAGGCCCTTCGACACCACCTCGCGAAAATAGAAATCGGCGATCGCCGGAAAGCGCGGCCCTTCGGAGACGATCAAACGGATGATGTCGCCGCGCCGGGTCGCCACCACCTCGCGCATGAAGGTCTCGGCAAAGCCCTCTACCGCATCGCGCACCGGACCGGTGATGGTCGGCAGCGCGGTCATGCGGCTGATCAGCGGCACCAGTGCCGTGCGGATCAGCTCCTCGAACATCGATTCCTTGTCCTTGAAATAGAGATAGAGCGTGCCCTTGGCGACGCCCGCCCGTTTGGCGACGTCGTCGAGCCGCGTCGCGGCAAAGCCGCGCGCGATGAACTCGTCCATCGCCGCATTGATGATCGCCGCGCGCCGCTCCGCCGATTTCTCCGCGCGGTTCGCGGGCGGTTTCGCCTCCGTCAGTGGTGCCGAGGCCACCTTCGGGACCTTCGCCGCCGCAGCCCGGATCGTGGTCCGGCGTTTGGCGGGCTGGGTGCGGGTCGTCTTTTGCGGGCGTTTTGTCATGGTCATATTATGACTGACTGGTCAGTCATTGTCAATCAAAGGAAACGTCTGGTGACGTTAAGTGTTCCTATCGGCCGGCAGATCGTCAGGACGTGCCGGAACCCGACCTCTAGCCGTCATTGTCCGGTGTCATCACCCGCGCATGCGGGCGATCCAGTATTCCAGAGACGCCTGTGCTTGAACCGAGAGGCCGCAGCGTACTGGATCGCCCGGTCCATGTGCGCAATTGCGCACAGGCCGGGCGATGACAGTGTGGGTCACCCCTCCTCGTCATTCCGGGGCGCGCGTCGCGCGCGAGCCCTCAGGCGCGCAATTGCGCACCGGGGAATGACGACAGGGAGAGTTGGCGCGCTACGTATGAAACTTCAGCCCATCGAGGACCTTGTCGACCACCTTACGCTCGGCGCGAAAGGCAAGGCCGACCAGGTTGAGATCGCTCCGCGCCGCCGCCTTCACCACCTCGCGGTTGGCGGCATCATGCGTGGTCTTGAACATGTCCTCGGTGTAGAGTGCAGGTTTCACGTCGCGCGCCAGCGCGCGCTCCAGCGCCCGTGACAACTGCGCGCGATCGGCGCCGTAGATCAGGATCGGCTGGCCGATCAGGGAAAGATACTTCGTCCCCGATCCGTCCTGGTAATTCTCGCCGATACATTCAGGGAAGGAAGCGGCGATGCCACCGGCGAGGAACGACGCCACGTTGAGCTTCTGCCAGACTTCCAGGTCGGTGCGGATCACGACCGCGATCTTGGTGTCGAACTGCATGACGCAAGTCTAGCGGCAGCCAGCCGGCAAACACCAGTCCGGACGGTGCAGAGCTCATCTGCCCGCCGGAAGCCGGCGTTCGTTTCCTGCAACCCACGCGGCAGCACCAAACCGCCAGCACAGGCCGCAGAGGCCGACATTGCCGCGGCAAGGCAGATCAATCCGCACTTCGATCGTCGAATGTGGCGCCCTCGGCGTCGCTGGCCCAGATCAGCTGGGACGGAAAGCAATAGTCAGGTCCTGCGCCGCGGAGTAGGCTTCGGGCGTTCGATTACCATCAGCATATTTCAGGGCATTGCATCATGATCAGCAGCGCCGATGTTGTTGTTATTGGTTCGGGCGGATTGGGCGCGGCCACGGCCTATTACTTGAGCAAGCGTGGAGGTCTCAGCGTCGCCCTTGTCGACAAGCATGAGATCGGATCGCAAACCTCGCCCCGCGCGGCAGGCATGGTGAGCTGCGTGCGCAAGAGCGACCTGATGATCGAAATCATCAAGGACGCATGCCGCAAGATCGAAGCGTTCACGGAAGAAACCGGCCAGCCGCTCGACTGGGTGCATTCGGGCAGCCTGAAGGTTGCGCGTCGGCCACAGGACGCCGACGTGATCAGGAGCGACTTCGAGCGCGGACGCCGCACCGGCCTCGATGTCGAGCTGATCTCCCCGGAAGAGGCGAGCCGTCTCAATCCGTTCTTGCAGCCGGCGGGTGTCGTCGCGGCGATGCGGATCGGCGACGACCGGTATTTCGACCCGGCGCAGGTTGCCGTCGGTTTCGCCAAAGCCGCGGCGGCCAACGGTGCGACCTTGCTGCCGAAGACCGACGTGCGCGCCGTCAATATCGTCGGCGGCAACGTGATCGGCGTGACCACCGCGAACGGCGTCATTGAAAGTCCGGTTGTGGTCGATGCGGCCGGCGCGTGGACGCGACAGGTCGCGGAGGCGAGCGGGATTCGCGTGCCACTGGTGCCGACCCGGCAGCAATTGATCGTCACCGAGCCGCTGGATGGCGCCCGCGCCGACTTGCCGATGATCCGTATCATGGATGCCGCGGTGTATACCCGGCCGTGTCAGGGCGGTTTCCTGTGGGGTGTCTACGAGGAAACGCCGCGCTTCTTCGACATGCAATCGCTTGGGACCGGCTTCGACGTCAAGGACATGCCGCTCGACATCGGCGTGCTTCATGCAGCCGCCGACGAGGTGAAGGACCAGCTCCCGTTCCTGCAAACCGCCAAGGTGCGGGAGTTTCGCGGCGGCATTCCGACGATGACTGCCGACGGCCATCATATTCTTGGCCCAGCCATTGGCGTGACCGGATTCTATTTTGCGAGCGGGTGCAACGTCGCCGGCCTGTCGATCTCGCCGGCAGTCGGCGAGGCGCTCGCGGACTGGATCGTGGACGGCAGGCCGCCGGTCGACCTATCGCCGATGTCGGTCACGCGGTTCAAAGACCAATCGTGGTCTGAAGATCAATTGGAGCGCGACGCCGCCTGGCAATACCGACACTTCTATGGCGCCGTCTGAGCGCCGCTCGGGGACATCATCGCGTCTCCGCTACCCCTTGGCGTCGCAGGCCCAGGCGCGGATCACGCATTCCTTGCCGCCGTAGTCGTAGCACTTCTTGGTCGCGGCATTGAGCGAGCTCGAGATCTTCGGCGCCACCGCGTAGCCATGGGCGCCGCAGGGATTCTTCATGTCGATCGCAAGCGCGGCACAGGCGCGCTTCATGGTGACGGTGGTGCAATCGCCCTTGCACTGCTTCAGCGCCGCAGCGCGCGCCGCGCCTTCCGCCGGATAGTCGTAGGCCTGGCCATACGCTCCACACTTGCCGACCGCGAACGCGCCGGCTGCGTGTGCCTTGGGGACGAAGGTTTCCACGGTGTAACGCGTGGCGCCGAGCAGCAATGTCAGGACGAGAATCGTCAGCGCGCGGCGCTGCGCGGCGGCGGTCGAAATGATCAAGCGGAAATCCCCCAAAGTCCGGCGCGGACTGTACGCGGGGGTCGTTTCCAGATGGTGAATGACGGGTTGACGGGTGATTTCTATCCGTTCGTCGTCCCGACGAAGGCCGGGACGACGCGGATGATGTTCAGCCCCGCCTTGCCGCTTCCAGCGCCTGCGGCGTATCGATGTCGAGGAAGGCGCTGTTGCCTTCGACCGGGACCTCGGCGACCACCTCGGCATGCTTGGCGATCAGATGGCGCGCGCCGATGTCGCCGTCGAGCGTCATCAATTCCTTGAAGAAGCGCCGCGACCACAACACCGGATTGCCGCGGCGGCCCTCGCTGACCGGGACCGCGATCAGATGGCCGCGGTCGGGCGCGAAGGTCTCGATCAGGCGGTCGATCAGCTTCGCATCGATCAGCGGCATGTCGCCGAGACAGACGACCGCACCGTCGGCGCTGTCGGAGACCGCCGAGATGCCGGCCTTCACGGAGCTGGCGAGGCCGCCGGCGAAATCCGGGTTGCGGACGAACTTGACCTTGAGGCCGTCGAGCGCCTGCTCGATCAGGTCGGCCTGATGCCCGGTGACGACGATCACCTCAGCGGCCTTCGAGGCGAGCGCCTGCTCGGCGACGATGCGCGCGAGCTTCTTGCCGTCGAGCTCGGCGAGCAACTTGTTCGGGCCGCCCATCCGGGTCGAGCGGCCGGCGGCGAGCACGATCGCCGCGACGTTGCGGTTGCCTTCGGTGTCCGGGACGGTGCGCGGCTGCGGCCGCGTCACGATCTCCATCAACAAGCCGCCGACGCCCATGCCGGTGAGATCCGACCGCGTCACCTTGATGCCGGCGAGCAGCCGCATCAGCACCCAGTCGAAACCGTTCTCGACCGGCGAGCGCGCGCAGCCCGGCGCGCCCAGCACCGGCACGCCGCCGGCGCTGCCGATCAGCAGCAGATTGCCGGGGTCGACCGGCATGCCGAAATGCTCGACCGCGCCGCCGATCTCCGTGATCGCGGCCGGGATGACGTCGCGGCGGTCAGCGATCGCGGATGCGCCGAACACGATGACGAGCTCGGCGCCCAGCTCGAGCAATTCCTTGATCGAGGCCGCGAGCACGGTCTCGTCATGCGGCACACGGCGCTCGGCGATGATGGTGGCGCCGGCCGGGGCGAGCCGCTCGGCGGTGACGCGCAACGTCTTGTCGATCACCTTCGGCGCGAGGCCCGGCAGCAAGGTCGAGACCACGCCGACCTTCTGGATCACATAGGGCGCGATCCGCAGCGTGTCCTTGCCTGCCACCGCCACAGCGGCATCGCGCAAGCGCCCCTCGACGCCGAACGGGATCAGCTTGACGGTCGCGATCATCTCGCCTTCGACCACCGGCTTATAGGCTGCGAGGGTGGCGAAGGTGATCGCCTCGTCGACGCCGTTGATGCGATCGACCGCGGCACGGTCGACCACCAGCACGCCGGGGCGCGCCGCGAACAGATTGGCGCGGCCGGTGAAGGCACGCTCGACATTGACGCCCTCGCCCGCCACCGCCTGTGCGATGCTGGCGGCAGCTGTGTCCTCGGAGACGTCGCCCTCCTCCAGCCGCACCACGACGACGTCCTTGACGCCGGCCCTGGTCAGCGCCTCGACCTCTTCGGGGCCGATCGTGGTGCCTTTCTTGAGCACCAGCGTGCCCTGGCGGAGCGTATGCACGGTGACGCCGCCAATCGCGTCGGCCGGACTGGCGGGACCGAACTTCATGCCGCTTCTTCTTTTTCTTTGGGAGGCAGACGCAGCTGCGCGGTGATCTCGGCCATGATCGCGACCGCGATCTCCGACGGCGATACCGCGCCGATGTCGAGGCCGATCGGCGCGTGGATGCGCGCGATGTCGCTGTCCTTGGCGCCCTGCGCGCGCAGCCGCTCGGCGCGCTTGGCATGGGTCTTCCGCGAGCCGAGCGCGCCGATATAGAAGCAGTCGCGGTCGAAGGCGTGCAGCAGCGCCGGATCGTCGATCTTCGGATCATGCGTCACCGCGACGAACGCGGTGTAGTGATCGACATTGAGCGGAGGCAGCGCGACGTCGGGCCATTCGGCGACCAGCGGCACGTCGGGGAAGCGCTCCGGGCTCGCAAACGCCGTGCGCGGATCGACCACCGTGACGTCATAGTCGAGCGAGCGCGCCAGCGGCGCCAGGGCCTGGCTGATATGGACGGCGCCGATGATCACGAGCTTTGCGGTCGGCGCGTAGACGTTGAGGAACAGCTTCTTGGCTCCGACCTCGACATTGCCGCTCTTGCCCATCCTGAGCTGCTTTGAGAGCTCGGCGCGCAGCGGATCGGCGGCGATATCTTTCGCCTTGACCAGGCGCTGCTCGCCATTGGCGGTGTCGGTGACGATGATGACCGGGCGGCGCGCGGCGCGTTCGGCGTTCAGCTCTTTCAGGATCTCGAGTTTCACGGCTAACCGACCTTCTCGACGAACACGCGGATGGTGCCGCCGCAGGACAGGCCGACATTCCAGGCGGTCTCGTCGGCGACGCCGAATTCGAGCATTTTTGGCTGGCCGCTGGCGATCACGTCGAGCGCTTCGGTGACGACCGCGCCCTCGACACAGCCGCCGGAAACCGAGCCGAGAAACGTGCCATCGTCATTGATGACGAGGCTTGAGCCGGCCGGGCGCGGCGCCGAGCCCCAGGTTTCGACCACCGTGGCGAGCGCCACGCCGTGGCCCTGCTTCTGCCAAGTCTCGGCGGCCTGCAGGATGTCTTCGTCGCGGTTGAGCATTTGAACCTCCCTAGGCCACGGAGCGGATCAGGCTGCGGTGGTGCGCCGGCGGCGGGGATGACAGCGCCCCGATCAAGCCCTTGATGGACGTCAAGTTATGCACCGGGCGAAATTCGTCAACGTGGGGCAACATCATTTTGATGCCCTGCGCCTTGGCCTCGAAGCCGGAGTAGCGCAGCAGCGGGTTGAGCCAGATCAGTCGGCGGCAGGAGCGGTGCAAACGGTCCATCTCGAAGGCCAGTTTGGCATCGGCCTCCCGTTCTAGTCCATCGGATATAAGGAGGACGATGGCGCCCTGCCCCAGCACCCGGCGGGCCCAGAGCTGGTTGAAGCTGTGCAGCGAGGTCGCGATCCGGGTGCCGCCGGCCCAGTCCTCTACCGAGGACGTGCAGCTCGCCAGCGCCTCGTCGGGGTCACGCGCCCGTAACGCCCGCGTCACATTGGTCAGGCGGGTGCCGAACAGGAACACCGAGACCCGCTTGCGGTAGTCGGTGATGGCGTGCAGGAAATGCAGGAACAGGCGGGTGTACTCGCTCATCGAGCCGGAGATATCGAGCAGAGCCACGATCGGCGCCGGCTTCTCGATCCGGCCGAGCTTTCTGATATCGATGATCTCGCCGCCGGTGCGCAGCGAGTTGCGCACGGTGCGGCGCATGTCGAGCCGCAGCCCGCGCGCGTCCGGCTGGTAGCGGCGGGTCACCAGCTCGGCCTGCGGCAGCCGCATCTTGGCGATCTCGCGCGTCACCTCGGCTATCTCGGCCGCGGTCATCTGCGCGAAATCCTTCTTCTGCAGGATCTCCTTGTCGGAGACCGAGAGCTTCAGCTCCTGCTCCTGGGCCTGCGGCCGCTCCTCGGTCTTCGCCGGTTGCGCCATCGCCTCCTGGACCCGGCGCGAGGCCGGCGGCGGCTTCTTCTTGGCGTGATCCGGCAACGGCACCGAATCCAGCATGCTCTTCCACTCCTCGGCGGCGCGGAAGAACAGCATAAAGGCCTGGCGGAAGATCAGCGCGTGCTCGTGGCGCTTGACGAAGATCGCCTCCAGCGTGGCGTAGAAATCGGAGCGGTTGCCGACCTCGATCAGCTGCAGCGCGTCGAGCGCATCGATCACCGAGCCCGGCCCGACCGGAAGCCCGGCCGCCCGCAGCGCGCGGGCAAAGCCGATCACGTTGTCGGCCATGTGGCCGGTGGGCGGCGCGAGGTGGTTGATCGCCATCGTTGTTTTGCCTCGTCATTCCGGGGCACGCGCAGCGTGAACCCGGAATCTGGAGATTGTGGCGCGAGATTCCGGGTTCGATGCTGACGCATCGCTCCGGAATGACGGACGTTGCTATGACGCGCGACTTACGTCTCGCTCGTCGCTTCCTTCAATGTCTTCTGCAACGCATCGCCCTGCATCCGCGCGATGTCGTCCTGATATTTGAGCAGCGCGCCCAGCGTGTCGCCGACCACCTGCGGGGTCAGCGAGCGGGCGTCGAGCTCGGACAGCGCGGTGGCCCAGTCGATGGTCTCGGCGACTCCCGGCGACTTGTAGAAATCCTGGTTGCGCAGCGCCTGCACGAAGCGGACCACCTGCTGCGACAGCTTTGCGGAGATGTTCGGCACCCGCGACTTGACGATCGCGAGCTCGCGCTCGGCGGTGGGATAATCCACCCAGTGATAGAGGCAGCGCCGCTTCAGCGCGTCGTGGATCTCGCGGGTCCGGTTCGAGGTGATGATGACGATCGGCGGCGCCGGCGCCTTCACAGTGCCGAGCTCGGGGATCGTGACCTGGAAGTCGCTGAGGATTTCCAACAGATACGCCTCGAACGCCTCGTCGGCGCGGTCGAGCTCGTCGATCAGCAGCACCGGCGGTCCCGCGACGTCGGGCTCGAGCGCCTGCAACAGCGGCCGCTTGATCAGGAAGCGCTCGGCGAAGATGTCGCTCGCGAGCTGGTCGCGATCGGTGTCGCCGGAGGCTTCCGCCAGTCGAATCGCGATCATCTGCGCCGCGCTGCTCCACTCGTACACGGCGGAGGCGACGTCGAGGCCTTCATAGCATTGCAAGCGGATCAGCTTGCGCCCGAGCGCCGCCGACAGCACCTTCGCGATCTCGGTCTTGCCGACGCCGGCCTCGCCTTCCAGGAACAGCGGCCTGCCCATGCGCAGCGCGAGATAGGTCACGGTCGCGAGCGAGCGTTCGGCGAGATAGCCGCGCGACGTCAGCAGCTCCTCGAGCGCATCGACGGAAGTGGGTAACGCCGATGCACTCATGGAATTGCCAGTCTTCGAACAGGGGTTAGCAAAATCACGCCGTGGATTTGGTTCTTGGAACTAGACCATGGGATCTAGCTCTTGGGATCTAGTCCCTTGGATCTAGTCCTTGGCATTGGCGGCTTCCACCGCCCTGCGCGTCAGAACGCCGATCAGATGCGCGCGGTATTCGGCGCTGCCATGCAGGTCGCTGTTCAGCCCTTCGGCCGAAACCGCGATGCCGTCGAGCACCTTGTGCGAGAAGCGCTTCTTCAGGGCCTCCTCGAACGCGGTGGCGCGGAACACGCCATCGGAGCCCGCGCCGGTGACCGCGACGCGCACGTCCGACGGACGCTTGGCCACGAACACACCAACCAACGCATAACGCGAGGCCTGGTTGCGGAACTTGACGTAGGCGGCCTTCTTCGGCAGCGGGAACATCACCTTGGTGATGATCTCGTCAGCCTCCAGCGCAGTCGAGAACAGGCCCTGGAAATATTCCTCGGCCTTCAGGCGGCGCTTGTTGGTGACGATGGTGGCGCCGAGCGCCAGCACCGCGGCGGGATAGTCGGCGGTCGGGTCGTTGTTGGCGAGCGAGCCGCCGAGGGTGCCGCGGTGACGCACGGCGGGATCACCGATCAGGCCGGCCAGCTCGGCCAGCGCCGGGATCGCCTCGCGGACGGTCGCGGAGTTCGCGACCTCGGCATGCTTGGCGGTGGCGCCGATCACCAGCGAGCGGCCCTTCATCTCGATCGCGTCGAGACCTTCGATATGGGAGAGGTCGACCAGATGCGGCGGGCTCGCGAGCCGCTGCTTCATGACCGGCACCAGCGTGTGACCGCCGGCGATCAGCTTGGCGTCCTCGTTCTTCACCAGCAGGTTGGCGGCCTGCCGCACGGTGCCGGGACGATGATATTTGAATTCGTACATTGGAATGTCCTGATCGCTTGTCGCGATGAATTGCTGACTAGGCGAGGTCCGGCTTGTTAAGCCAGATCCGATTTGGCCATCGCCTTGGCGCCGGCGGCGATCGAAGCGACGATGTTCTGGTAGCCGGTGCAGCGGCACAGATTGCCTTCCAGCTCCTCGCGGATCACCTCGTCGGAGAGGTCGTGGCCCTTGCGATGGACCAGGTCGACCGCGGTCATGATCATGCCCGGCGTGCAGAAGCCGCACTGCAGGCCGTGATGCTCGCGGAAGGCCTCCTGCATCGGATGCAGCGGCGCGCCATCGGCCGCCAACCCCTCGATGGTCTTGACCTCATGACCGTCGGCCATCACCGCAAGCGTCGTGCAGGACTTCACCGCCTTGCCGTCCAGGTGCACGACGCAGGCGCCGCACTGCGAGGTGTCGCAGCCGACATGGGTACCCGTCAGCCGCAGGTTTTCGCGCAGAAACTGGACCAGAAGGGTACGGGGGTCGACGTTCGCGTTAACGGGGTTGCCGTTCACGATCATTGAAATCTTGGCCATCAGCACTCTCTTATCTGCCCCACCGCATATCGGCGAAGCAGGCGGTTTAAAATCATTCCAGACGGCATATTATGGGCGCGCCCCGCGATGGGCAACCTTTCGAGCCACCCATCCATGACATAACGGCAAGGCACGGCGGGCCTGAAGTGATCCGGCCCGTCAGCAGGATAGACTTTAGTTTTGACGCGTTTTCTTCACGCGAACCGGGTGTCCACTTCGCTCGAAAACGCTCTAACCCTGCACCGCCTTGGCGAAATTTGCAAAGAATTCATCGGCCAGCTTCTTGGCGGCGCCGTTGATCAGGCGCTGGCCGAGCTGGGCGAGCTTGCCGCCGATCTGCGCCTCCACATTGTAGCTCAGAAGCGTGCCGCCATCCTTGTCGGCGAGGCCCACGGTGGCGCCGCCCTTGGCAAAGCCGGCCACGCCACCCTCGCCTTCGCCCGAGATCTTGTAGCCGTTCGGCGGGTCGAGATCGCTCAACATGACCTTGCCCTTGAAGCGGGCGGAGACCGGGCCGACCTTCATCTTGGCGGTGGCGCGGAAGCCACCCTCGTCGGTCTTCTCCAGCTCTTCGCAGCCGGGGATGCAGGCCTTGAGCACCTCGGGATCGTTGAGCTTGTCCCACACAGCCTGGCGCGGCGCCGCAAGCTGGACTTCGCCGGTCATCGTCATGGCCATGGTGGACCTCCTTTGGTCGCAAGAAACCTTTTCCCCCAAGTAAAGCAGCCGGCGCGCAAAGGAAAGGGCACCTTCGGAGGATGAGCGATGCATATTCGCAGCGCAGCAAGACGTGTCCGCTGTTCACGAAATCGCGCAATCCGCTTGCTGAATATGACGGCAACGCAGGGCATTGGCAGCGACGCGCAGGAGTGGTTAGGTCGCGCGCCATGAGCACAGCCCTCTCACCCCTGCTTGCGCCGATGCTGTCGAGCGCCGCGATGCGCGCGGTGTGCGACGACGCCGCCACCCTGCAAAACATGCTGGATTTCGAGGCCGCGCTGGCCCGCGCCGAGGTGGCCTGCGGCGTCGTTCCCGCCGCCAGCGCGGGACCGATTGCCGCTGCCTGCAAAGCCGAATCATTCGACCTCGCCGCGCTGGCCGATGCCGCGACGCGATCGGGCAATCTGGCGATCCCGCTGGTGAGGACCCTGACCGCCAATGTCGCCAAAAAGGATGCCGAGGCGGCGCGCTATGTGCATTGGGGCGCGACCAGCCAGGACGTCATCGACACCGCGACCATGCTGTCGTTGCGCGCCGGCATCGATGCGCTGCTGGCCGACCTCGACCGCGCCGTCGCCGGCTTTGCCGGCCTTGCCCGCGCCCATCGCGACACCGCGGTGGTGGCGCGGACCTGGCTGCAGCACGCGCTGCCGATGCCGTTCGGCCTGAAGCTCGCCGAATATGCCGCGGCCCTGCACCGCTCCCGCAAGCGCTTGCTGCGCCTGCGCCACGGGACGCTGGCCCTGCAATTCGGCGGCGCCGCCGGCACGCTCGCCGCGCTCGGCGACAAGGGCCTCGCGGTCGCGGAGGCACTCGCGAAAGAGCTGGACCTGCCGCTGCCGGAGGCGCCCTGGCACACCCACCGCGACCGCATCGCGGAGGCCGCTTCCGCGTTCGCGATCCTCGCCGGCAGCTGCGGCAAGATCGCGCGTGACGTTTCATTGATGATGCAGACCGATGTCGGCGAAGCCTTCGAGCCCGCGGGCGCCGGCCGCGGCGGCTCCTCGACCATGCCGCACAAGCGCAACCCCGTCGCCGCCGCGAGCGCGCTGGGGGCTGCGACCATGGCGCCGAACCTCGCTGCGACGATCTTCGCCGCGCAGGTGCAGGACCATGAGCGCAGCGCCGGTCCATGGCATGCCGAATGGCCGACCTTGCCGGGCCTGATGCTGGTGACCTCGGGCGCGCTTGCCGCAACAGTCGATCTCGCCGAGGGGCTCGAGGTCGATGCGGCACGGATGCGCGTCAATCTCGATGCGACACATGGGTTGATCATGGCGGAGGCCATCACCTTTGCGCTGGCCGAAACAATCGGCAAGAGCGATGCCCATCATCTGATCGAAGCCGCCAGCAAGAAAGCCGTCGCGGAGAAGAAGCATCTGCGCGACGTGCTGTCGGCGGACGCAAAGGTCACCGCGCATCTCGACGCCAACAAGATCGCCGAGCTGTTCGAGCCGATGGCCTATCAGGGCGCGTCGCAGGCGCTGATCGACCGTTTGCTGGCTTCACTGGATGACAAGTAGCGGGATGACGAGAGGGACAAGACGATGCCGATGATCAACGCCGACGGATGCCTGCTCAACGTCCAGGTGGACGGTCGCGACGGCGGACCGACCCTGATGCTGTCGAACTCGCTCGGCTGCACCTTGCAGATGTGGGAGCCGCAGATGCGGTCGCTGACGCAGCTGTTCCGCGTCATCCGCTACGACCGTCGCGGCCACGGCAAGTCCGGCGTGCCGGCCGGCCCCTACTCGATGGAGCGCTTCGGCCGCGATGTGCTCGCGATCCTCGACGACCTCAACATCGAGAAGGTGCATTGGTGTGGCCTGTCGATGGGCGGCATGGTCGGACAGTGGCTGGGAGCGAATGCCCCGGAAAGATTCGGCAAGATCATCCTCGCCAACACCGCCTGCTACTATCCCGATCCGACCAACTGGCTGAACCGCATCAAGGCGGTGAAGCAAGGCGGCATCGCAGCGGTCGCCGATACCGTGATCGCGGGCTGGCTGACCGCCGACTTCCGCGAGCGCGAGCCGGAGACCGCAGCACGCATGAAGGCGATGCTGCTGGCCTCGCCGGTCGAGGGCTATCTCGCCTGCTGCGAAGCGCTGTCGACGCTCGACCAGCGCGCGCTGCTGCCCCGAATCAAGAGCCCGACCCTTGTGATCGCAGGAAAGCAGGACATGGCGACGCCGGTGTCGGCGGGCGAAATGATCCGCAGCGGCATTCCCGGCGCCAGCATGACCCTGCTCGATGCCGCGCACATCTCCAATGTCGAGCAATCGCACGCCTTCACCGAAGCCGTGGTCGGCTTCCTGACGCAACGTTAATCCACAACCACGCGCGTCATTGCGAGGAGCACAGCGACGAAGCAATCCATGCCTCCGCAAGCGGTGAAATGGATTGCTTCGCTTTGCTCGCAATGACGGGAGGAGACATCAATGGACGACAATCAGCGCCGTGACGACGGCATGACGCAGCGCCGCAAGGTGCTCGGCAATGAATGGGTCGACAAGTCGATCAAGAACCGCAACGCGTTCAACACCGACTTCCAGGACCTGATCACGCGCTACGCGTGGGGCGACATCTGGACCCGGCCGCATTTCGACCACCGCACGCGCCGCGTGCTCGTGATCGGCACCATGGTCGCGCTCGGCCAGTGGGATGAATTCCGCCTGCACGTGCGCGCGGCCCTCAGCGAAGGCGGCTTCACGCCCGAGGACATCAAGGAGATCCTGCTGCAGCAGGCGATCTATTGCGGCGTGCCCGCGGCCAATCACGCCGTCAAGGAAGCCGGCGCGATTATCGCCGAGCTAGGGCTGCTGAAGGGATAGTCCGCTTGCCGCGCCGCCCGTCTCGGCGGCAGGTGCCTTGGCGGCGGACGACTCGGCGGCTCGCTTCGGCGCGGTCTCGAACAGCATCACGATCGCGGTGCCGAGCAGCATCAGGAGCTCGGCCGCATGCATGCGCAACGCTTCGATCTCGCCGACCCTGGACGCCATCATCATGCTGGCGAAGCTCAGCACGCTGCCGAGGCAGAGCGCCACCGCCAGCGCCTCGTCGGCGCCGCTGCTGGTCTTGCGGAGCGGCGAGAACGCGGCCATCGCAAGGAAGACCGCGAAGAACGCCACCACGGTGATCCGGGCCAGTGCCAGCAGCCATGCCAGCCGCACCGTCGCCATCTTGCCGAGGTGGAGATAGTCGCTGGCATAGAGCGCGATCGACACGCTCGGCCGCTCATAGAGGCCGTGGATCGGCGACACCATGATGCTGAGCGCAATGATGGCCCAGACCGGAATGAAATAGGCCGCAAGCAGCGCGCCGTTGAAGGAGCTGATCCGCCAGTTGTTCGACATTGCCGCTTCCCGTGTTTCCCCGCGCCATTTGGAGCGGCGACGGTTCGGCCTGCCAGGTAACGCCGATCAATTGCCGGCAGCAATTTAAACCCTTTGTTAAGGTTAAGCGCGGTGCGATGGTTCCGGATTGACGCGACCGGGCCAGGCCAGCACCTGCGCCGGCCGGGACAAAGGGGGTAAAATGACCGAAAGAACCCGCATTTTCGTCGCAACGCCCTGCTTCGGCGGCGATCTGAAGATGGCCTATGTGTTGTCCGCCCTGAAGTTGCAGGCTGTGGCCACTGCCCGGGGCATCGATGTCCAGTTCTATTTGATCGGCAACGAATCGCTGATCGTCCGGGCCCGGAACGAGCTGGCCCACCAGTTCCTTGCATCCGGCGCCAGCCATCTCCTGTTCATCGATGCCGATATCGGGTTCGAACCCGAGTCCGTGTTCCGGCTATTGGATTGCGGCGCCGAGGTTTCGGCCGCGGCCTACCCGCTCAAGCACATCGATTGGGAAAAGGTGCAGCGGGCCGCGGACGCCAAGCGCAACAACCTCGCGTCATCCTCGCTGGACTATGTCGTCACATGGGAAGGTGATCAGATCACGGCTCGCGGCGACGGCTTCGCCAAGGTCCGATATGCCGGAACCGGCTTCCTGATGATGAAACGATCCGCCCTCGTCAGGCTGTGCGACGCCCACCCCGAACTGAAATATCGGGCGAACCACAAGACCAACGACTTGAACACCGGCGATCTGGTTCGCGCCGACCTCGACCGTGTTTCGCTGTTTGAATGCATGATCGACAAGAAGACCGGCGAGTATCTG
Source organism: Bradyrhizobium sp. CCBAU 53421 (assembly GCF_015291625.1). Lineage (NCBI taxonomy): Bacteria > Pseudomonadati > Pseudomonadota > Alphaproteobacteria > Hyphomicrobiales > Nitrobacteraceae > Bradyrhizobium > Bradyrhizobium sp. CCBAU 53421. The sequence goes on along the minus strand of NZ_CP030047.1, from coordinate 3,962,595 downwards.
TCCGAAGACTATGCATTCTGCCGGCGCTGGATCGACCTCGGCGGCGAAATCTGGCTCGACCTGCGAAGCGAGCTCACGCATTTCGGTTCGTACGCCTTCCGCGGCCGCTTCGCCGATCAGTTGGCCTGAACAGAAAACAGAAACAAATGAGCTGACAAAAGGGCCTCGTCGTTCGGCGAGACCTTTTTGTTGCATCTGCTCAATTGCCCGGAATTAGCGCTCCGGATCCGGCTTCCGACCTGCCAGCCGGGCTCTGCTGCTCCCCGGGGCTTCTGACCACCGCCATGGCTCGGCCAACACGGGTTCCAGCGTGATCATTGCAAGGCAATGACGTGTCGACCCTGTGACATCGGAACCGCACCCGCCAAAGTAGTTATGTACAAGCCCTTTCTGCTGCTGCCACGCTGTTGCCGCCGCCGGGGTTCCGCTGTTAGAAAATACCGCGACGCGACGGACCAGGCTGCCGGGGCCCTCGCCGCGTCACCCGCGACGTAGCGTTTTCGAGCGAAGTGGAGACCGGTTCGCGTGCAGAAAACGCGTCCAAATCAAACCGAGAGCCCGTTCGGTTCTCAACCGAACAGGTTCTGACGGCAGCGCATGGATTATTTCGCCCAGCAACTGATCAACGGCCTCGTGCTCGGTTCGATCTACGGCCTGATCGCCATCGGCTACACGATGGTCTACGGCATCGTCGGCATGATCAACTTCGCCCATGGCGACATCTTCATGATCGGCGGCTTCATCGCGCTGATCTCGTTCCTGGTGCTGGTGTCGCTCGGCCTCACCGCGATCCCCCTCATCCTGCTGATCGTGCTTTTGGTTTCGATGGCGATCACCGCGCTCTATGGCTGGACCATCGAGCGCATCGCCTATCGACCTCTAAGGCATTCGTTCCGCCTCGCGCCGATGCTGTCGGCGATCGGCATGTCGTTCGTGCTGACCAACTTCTCGCAGGTGTCGCAGGGCGCGCGCGTCAAGCCGGTGCCGCCGATCATCACCGGCGGCTACACGCTGCATGAAGGCTCGCAGGGCTTCGCCGTGCAGCTCTCCAACATCCAGATCATGGTCGTGCTCGCCACCATCGTGCTGCTGGCGCTGTTCACCTGGCTGGTGTCGCGCACCCGGCTCGGCCGCGACATGCGCGCCTGCGAGCAGGACCAGACCATGGCCGCACTGCTCGGCGTCGACGTCGACCGCACCATCTCGATGACCTTCGTGATCGGCGCCGCGCTCGCCGCCGTCGCCGGCATGATGTACCTGCTGTATTACGGTCTGGTCGATTTCTTCATGGGCTTCGTCGCCGGCATCAAGGCGTTCACCGCAGCTGTGCTTGGCGGCATCGGCTCGCTGCCGGGCGCAATGCTCGGCGGGCTTGCAATCGGCCTGATCGAGACGTTCTGGTCGGCCTATTTCTCGGTGGAATACAAGGACGTCGCCGCGTTCTCGATCCTGATCGTGGTGCTGATCTTCATGCCGACCGGCCTGCTTGGCCGTCCCGAAGTCGAAAAAGTCTGACAGGCACTTCGTGAGCGCGACCTCAGCCCGCCCATCGCCCGCCGCGCAGCCTTCGGGCAGCGCCTTCATTCTCAAGAAAGCCCTGATCAGCGCGTTGGTCGCGCTGGTGCTGTTCTCGCTGATGATCGGCATTCGCACCGAGGCCGGGCCGCAGGGCGGCCTGATCTACTGGACGCGGTTCGGCGACCTCGCCGCCCTCGTCGGCACCGTGTTCGGCGGCAGCATCATCATCGAGCTGCTGCGGCAATGGTGGGGTCCGGTCGACAAGGACCGCATCGTGCCGAAGCCGGTGCAATCGGCGATGTCGTTCGCCGGCCGCTGGCTGGCGCCCGCGCTGCTGGTGTTCACCTTCCTCGTGCCGGTGATCTTCTACAATCAGCGCTACATTCTCGATTTGTCGATCCTGGTGCTGACCTATGTGATGCTGGGGTGGGGCCTGAACGTCGTGGTCGGCCTCGCCGGCCTGCTCGACCTCGGCTATGTCGCGTTCTATGCGGTCGGCGCCTATTCCTACGCGCTGCTTGCGACCAATTTCGGATTGTCGTTCTGGGTCTGCCTGCCGCTCGCCGGCATCCTGGCGGCATTTTGGGGCGTGCTGCTCGGCTTCCCGGTGCTGCGGCTGCGCGGCGATTATCTGGCGATCGTGACGCTCGCCTTCGGCGAGATCATCCGCCTCGTCATCATCAACTGGCAAAGCCTGACCGGCGGTCCCAACGGCGTCTCGGGGATTCCCCGTCCGACCATGTTCGGCATTCCGCTGACGCCGGGTGACGACGGGCTCGCCGCCAAGCTCGGCATCGAGTTCTCGCCGACCCACCGCCTCGTCTTCCTGTTCTATCTGATCCTGGCGATGGCGCTGCTCACCAACTGGGTGACGATCCGGCTGCGGCGGCTGCCGATCGGCCGCGCCTGGGAGGCGCTGCGCGAGGACGAGGTCGCCTGCCGCGCGCTCGGCATCAACACCACGACCACCAAGCTGACTGCGTTCGCGACCGGCGCGATGTTCGGCGGCTTCGCCGGCGCGTTCTTCGCCACCCGGCAGGGCTTCATCAGCCCGGAATCCTTCACCTTCCAGGAATCGGCGCTGGTGCTGGCGATCGTCGTGCTCGGCGGCATGGGCTCGCAGCTCGGCGTCGCGCTGGCCGCGCTCACCATGATCGGCGGCTTCGAGCTGTTCCGCGGCCTCGATCAATACCGCATGCTGGTGTTCGGCATCGCGATGGTGCTGCTGATGATCTGGCGGCCGCGCGGGCTGATCGGCCATCGCGCGCCGACCGTGTTCCTGGAACGCAACCAGGCGATCTCGTCCGACCTCGTCAAGGAGGGCCACGGATGAGCGGCGATCCCATCCTCACCGTCGACCGCCTGATGATGCGCTTCGGCGGCATCGTCGCGGTCAACGAGCTCTCCTTCGCCGCCGAGCGGCGCAAGATCACCGCCCTGATCGGGCCGAACGGCGCCGGCAAGACCACGGTGTTCAACTGCATCACCGGCTTCTACCGGCCGAGCGGCGGCGCCATCCGCCTCGCCCATGACGACGGCCGCACCATCCAGCTCGAGCGGCTGAACGATTTCCGCATCTCCAAGCAGGCCAAGGTGGCGCGCACCTTCCAGAACATCCGGCTGTTTCCCGGCATGACCGCGCTGGAAAACCTGATGGTCGCCCAGCACAACGCGCTGATGCGCGCTTCGGGCCTGACCGTGCTCGGCCTGCTCGGCCTGCCGTCCTGGCGCGAGGCCGAGCAGCGCGCCATCGAGCTGGCGCGGACCTGGCTCAACCGCGTCGGCCTGCTCGAGCGCGCCGACGACGCCGCCGGCAATCTGCCCTATGGCGACCAGCGCAGGCTCGAGATCGCGCGCGCGATGTGCACCGAACCCGCGCTGCTCTGTCTCGACGAGCCGGCGGCCGGACTGAACGCGCGCGAGAGCGGCGGGCTCAACGAGCTCTTGCTGTCGATCCGCAACGAACAGGGCACCTCGATCCTTTTGATCGAGCATGACATGTCGGTCGTGATGGAGATCTCCGATCACGTCGTGGTCATGGACTACGGCGTCAAGATCGCCGAAGGCACGCCGCAAGTCGTGCGCGACGACCCCAAGGTGATCGCCGCCTATCTCGGCGCCGACGAGGAAGAGGCAATCGCCGTGATGGAGAGCGGCACGTGAGCGCGGCAGCGGCCACCACACCCCTGCTCGCGGTGCGCGGCGTGCGTGCGGCGTATGGCAAGATCGAGGCGCTGAAGGGCGTCGACATCGAGATCAATCGAGGCGAGATCGTCGCCCTGATCGGCGCCAACGGCGCCGGCAAGTCGACACTGATGATGACGATCTTCGGCAGGCCGCGCGCCCGCGCCGGCGCCATCGAATTCGACGGCCGTGACATCACCGGCGTTGCGACCCACGAGATCGCGCGGCTACGCATCGCGCAATCGCCCGAGGGCCGGCGGATCTTCCCGCGCATGAGCGTCGCGGAGAACCTGCAGATGGGCGCCGACGCCACCGAGTGCAGCGAGGCCGAACGCGAAGCCGGGCTGGAGCGTGTGTTCGCGCTGTTTCCGCGGCTGAAGGAGCGCGTCGCACAACGCGGCGGCACGCTGTCGGGCGGCGAGCAGCAGATGCTCGCGATCGGCCGCGCCCTGATGAGCCGGCCGCGCCTGTTGATGCTGGACGAGCCCTCGCTCGGCCTTGCGCCGCTGATCGCGCGCCAGATCTTCGACGCCATCCGCACGCTGAACCGGCAGGACGGCCTCACCGTGCTGATCGTCGAGCAGAACGCCAACCATGCGCTGAAGCTCGCCCATCGCGGCTATGTCATGGTCAACGGCCTGATCACGCTGGCCGGAACCGGCGCCGAATTGCTGCAGCGCCCGGAAATCCGCGCCGCCTATCTGGAAGGCGGCCGCCGCGGCTAGCTCACCATTTTGCGCCGCCCTTGCAGCAGGATGCGGCTGATCCAGCGTCGATTTGCCTGAAAATTGCCGGTGACTTCGCCGCGAAATCAGCCGAGAATGCCCGCGGTTTTGGGGCCCGGCGTGCCGGGCCCTTCCGCAAGAGGCAACGACCACGAGGGACGTCTCATGAAATCACTGAAGCTGATCGGCCTGGCACTGGGCGCGTCGTTCGCATTATCGGCGAGCGCGTTCGCGCAAGACATCACCATCGCAGTCGCGGGCCCGATGACGGGCTCCGAATCCGCTTTTGGCCGGCAGATGAAGAACGGCGCCGAGCAGGCAGTCGCCGATATCAACGCCGCCGGCGGCGTGCTCGGCAAGAAGCTCGCGCTGGAAGCCGACGACGATGCTTGCGATCCGAAGCAGGCGCGTTCGATCGCGGAAAAGATCGGCTCCTCGAAGATCCCGTTCGTGGCCGGCCATTTCTGCTCGTCGTCGTCGATCCCGGCCTCCGAGGCCTATGCCGACGCCAACGTGCTGCAGATCACCCCGGCCTCGACCAACCCGCTGTTCACCGAGCGCAAGCTCTGGAACGTGGCGCGCGTCTGCGGCCGCGACGACCAGCAGGGCCTGGTCGCCGCCGACTACATCATGAAGAACTACAAGGGCAAGAACGTCGCGATCCTGAACGACAAGACCACCTACGGCAAAGGCCTCGCCGACGAGACCAAGAAGGCGCTGAACAAGGCCGGCTTCCAGGAGAAGATGTTCGAGTCCTACAACAAGGGCGACAAGGACTTCAACTCGATCGTCTCGCGCCTGAAGCGTGACAATATCGATCTGGTCTATGTCGGCGGCTACCATCAGGAAGCCGGCCTGATCCTGCGCCAGATGCGTGACCAGGGCCTGCAGACCGTGCTGATGGCGGGCGACGCCATGAACGACAAGGAATTCGCCTCGATCACCGGCCCCGCCGCCGAAGGCACGCTGTTCACCTTCGGCCCCGATCCGCGCAACAAGCCGACCGCGAAGGCGATCGTCGAGAAGTTCAAGAGCAAGAACATCGACCCCGAAGGCTACACGCTCTACACCTACGCCGCGATGCAGGTGTGGACGCAGGCCGTCGCCAAGGCCGGCACCACCGACGCCAAGAAGGTGATGGACACCATCAAGGCCGGCGAGTGGGACACCGTGCTCGGCAAGATGGCCTTCGACGCCAAGGGCGACATCAAGGCGATCGACTACGTCGTCTACAAGTGGGACGCCAAGGGCAACTACACCGAGATCAACCCGAAGGGCTCCTGAGCCTCTCGCGTCCGATCCCATCTGAGACACGAAACGCCCCGGTCCAGCCGGGGCGTTTTGCTTATCCGCCGCGGCTGCTATACCGGATCGATCGGACAGCAGGCGGATAGACGCATCGTGAAAAACCTTCTCACCGATATTGCCGGCGTCAGCGTCGGCCACGCCGACGACGCGGTGATCGCCTCGGGCGTCACCGCCATCCTGTTCGAGCGGCCGGCGGTCGCCTCGATCGATGTCCGCGGTGGCGGTCCCGGCACCCGCGAGGACGCGCTGCTGTCGCCGCACAACGTCGTCGAGGCGATCGACGCCATCACGCTGTCGGGCGGCTCGGCGCTCGGACTTGACGCCGCCGGCGGCGTGCAGGCCTGGCTCGCCGAGCGCGGCCGCGGCTTTCGCATCCGCGACGCGGTGATCCCGATCGTGCCGGGCGCGATCTGCTTCGATCTGTTCAACGGCGGCAACAAGGCGTGGGGACGCTTTCCTCCCTATCGCGATCTCGGCTACGCGGCGGCGAATGCCGCCTCCGATAGCTTCCAGCTCGGCAGCGTCGGCGCCGGCCTGGGCGCGACCACCGCCAACCTCAAGGGCGGCCTCGGCTCGGCGTCCGCTGTGACCGACGACGGCATCAAGGTCGCGGCGCTCGCGGTGGTCAACGCGGTCGGCAGCGTCACGGTCGGCAGCGGCCCCTGGTTCTGGGCGGCGCCGTTCGAGGTCGATGGCGAGTTCGGCGGACGCGGCCTGCCGCCCGCCTTCACGCCGGACATGCTGAAGATGCGGCTGAAGGGCGGCGCGGACGCAACGGCGGCCGAGAACACCACGCTGGTTGTTGTCGTGACCGATGCGCAATTGACAAAACCGCAGGCGCGGCGGCTTGCGATGATCGCGCAGACCGGCATGGCGCGCGCGATCTATCCGGTGCACGCTCCGCTCGACGGCGATGTGGTGTTTGCCGCGGCGACCGGCGCAAAGCCGGTCGATCCGCTGTTCGGGCTGACCAAGCTCGGCGGGGTCGCCGCCAACACGGTGGCGCGTGCGATTGCCCGCGGCGTCCATTCAGCGACCGCCTTGCCCTTCCCCGGCGCGCTGCCGAGCTGGCGGGACAGGTTCGGCTAGGACCGCGATGGGACTGTGCTTCCTCTCCCGCTTGCGGGGGAGGTGCAGCGAGTTTGCCGTGAGCGCGCGTTCAGTTTGATTTCATCGCGCCTTAGGCGCTGACCGACAGCGACGACGAGGCCTGGGCGGAGATCGCCTGCGACTGGCGCTGGATCAACTGCTCGATGAAATTGTAGGACGAGGTGGCGTTGTTGCCGGCGGAGGACGAATTCGTGCTGCCGGTAGTTGACGCCGTCGCCGGCGTCGTCATCGACACCTTGGAGCCGTCGGCGTAGGTCGTGGTCGTCGTGGTCGAGCCGTCGCTGTTGGTCACCGAGGTCGAGGTCGCGCCGTTCAGCGCCTGCATCAGCGGATCGGAGTTCGATCCGCCCGAGCCGCTGCTGGAGCCGGAGCCGTCGGCCGAGCCGCTCTGCATGTGATGGTGATGATGGCCGCCGCCCTTGTGGCCCTGCAAGGCCTGCGACATCTCGTCGAGGCTGACGCTGCCGTCGCCATTGGTATCGAGCTTGGAGAACACGTCGTCGGCCTGCGCGAGGTTGGTGCCGCCGGCGCCGAGCGCATTCTCGAATTCGGTCTTGGTGATCTGGCCGTTGCCGTCGGCGTCGATCTGCGAGAACAGGTCCTTCAGCGCATCCGACCGGCCGGTCGGGGTCGCGCTGGTCGATGCCGTGGTCTGCGACTGGCTCTGCGCGTCGAGCAGCGCGCTCATCGTCAGCGGCGAAATCTGCGTGGAGCTGCTGCTGCCCGAGCTTGTACCCGTGCTGCCCGAGATCGACGTCGAGGTGCCGGTCGAGGCCGAGAACAGCCCGGTCGACTGATTTCCCTGCGTGGCGCTGCCGGTCTGGGTCGTCGACTTCGACGACATCAGCGAGCTCAAGAGATCGATGGCGGATGACGCAGCGCCAATGGCAAATAACATGGCAATACTCCAACAAGGCCGCGCCTGGCGGCTCAAACGCTTGGCGAAGGCGCAGCAATCGGCGTGCCATGGCAAAAACCCAATAAAACCAGGGCTTGGTGCATCAATGCGGGTTCCGCGCACCCGGCAAGAGCTGCCGCCGACGGCAGAAATTTCCCTCTGTGCGCTGCCGTCCGCTCGCATTGCCCGCCACGCGTCCGCATGTTAGGCGGGATCACCCGTCGCCCCCTGAAGTCTTTCGGAACTGCGCTATGACTCAGTCATTCACCCCGCGTCCCCTCGTTATCGCCCCGTCGATCCTGGCGTCGGATTTCTCGAAGCTCGGCGAGGAGGTCCGCGCCGTCGACCAGGCCGGCGCCGACTGGATCCACCTCGACGTGATGGACGGACATTTTGTGCCGAACATTTCCTACGGCCCCGACGTCATCAAGGCGATGCGGCCGCACACCAAGAAGATCTTCGACGCCCATCTGATGATCTCGCCCTGCGACCCCTATCTCGAGGCGTTCGCCAAGGCGGGCTGCGACCACATCACGGTGCATGCCGAGGCCGGCCCGCATTTGCATCGCTCGCTGCAGGCGATCCGCGCGCTCGGCAAGAAGGCCGGCGTCTCGATCAATCCGGCGACGCCGCCGAGCGCGATCGAATATGTGCTCGACCTGATCGATCTCGTGCTTGTGATGTCGGTCAATCCCGGCTTCGGCGGCCAGGCCTTCATCCGCTCGGCGATCGGCAAAATCAGCGATGTCCGGGCAATGACTGCGGGCCGGCCGATCGACATCGAGGTCGACGGCGGCGTCGCGCCCGACGTCGCGGGCCAGCTCGCCGCCGCCGGTGCCAATGCCTTTGTCGCAGGCTCCGCCGTGTTCAAGGGCGGCACCGTCGAGGCCTACAAGACCAACATCGCCGCGATCCGCAATGCAGCGGCCGAGGCGCGCGGCGAGGCGATCTGACCGGTTAGCCGTTCAAAACAACGCGGGCGGCGGCGCCGCGGCATCCGCCGCGCCGTCGCCGTCTTCGGCCTCCGTCGCCGGCGTCAGCCGCGACGGCCGCACCACGGTCACGGTGCACGGCGCTTCCCCTGCGACCTTGGCGGAGACGCTGCCGAGCAGCGCGCGCCGCATCGAGTTCTGTCGCGCGCCGATGATGATGTGGTCGACCAGGTTGACCGCGGCGAACTCCAGGATCGCGGCGGCCGGATCGATCGCCTCCAGCACATGCACGGTCAGCCGCGCCTCCTCGAGCTTGAACGGCCGCGCCCAGTGCTGGAGCGCCACCAGGCGGTCGACATGCTTGTTCTGGCCCTGCTCGTCATGGGTGCGGTCGATCGCCAGGAGATTGAGCTTCAGCACGTTGACACAGGCGAGCCGCGCCGACGGCGACGTCGACAGCACCTGCTCGGCGGTGACGCGGATGGTCTCGTTCAGCGCCTCGGCCTCTTCGCCGAGATCGAGCGCGACGGCAACGATCGGGCTCGATGCGAGCTGGGCCGCGACATTGGACTTCGGTTGCGGCGGCGCCGCGCCGAGATTGAAGCGGCGACGCCAGACTGTGCCGAGCGGATCGCGATCGAGCCGCTGCGCCCGCGCCGTCAGCTTCACCTGCTCGGGATGGCCGAGATCGAAGGCGAGCTGCGCCGCGGTCGGATAGCGCGCGGCCGGATCGATCTCCAGGCACCGCAGCACGATCTCCTGCAACCACGGCGGATAGTCGGATCGCAGCCTGCGCGGAGGATACGGATCGCGCCACAGCCGCCGGCGCATGCCGCGCAGGCTCTCGGTCTCGCCGAACGGGCGGACGCCGGTGGTGAAGAAATACAGCAGCACGCCGAGCGAAAACAGGTCGCTGCGCGGATCGTCGCGCACGCCGAGCAGGCGCTCCGGCGCCATGTAGGGCGCGGTGCCGTAAGGCAGCCGAAACTCCTCCTGCAGCAGATCGGGCAGATGCTGGTGATGCGAGAGGCCGAAATCGATCAGCACCGCCTCGCCGCGCTCGCGGAACATGATGCTGCTCGGCTTGATGTCGTGATGGATCACGTTCTGCCGGTGCAGGCTGGCGAGCGCGGTGGCGACCTTGCCGCCGATCACCCTCACCTCCTCATACGGCAGCGGCAGCGCGTCGAGCCGCTTGTAGAGCGTCTGCCCGGGGATGCGCTCCATCACCACATAGGCCTGGCGCTCGAAATCGCCGCTGCCGAAACAGGTCGGCACGTGCGGCCCCGACAGCCGCGGCAGGATCATCTGCTCCATCTCGAAGCTGACGATCGCCGCCGGATCCTCGCCCTCCGAAGTGAGCGGCACCTTCATCAAAAGCGGCACATTGATTCCGGGATGGGTGACCGTCCACAGCGTCGCCATGCCGCCGCGGTGCACGCGCTCGCCGATGGTGAAGCCATCGATCTCGGCGCCCGGCTGCATCGTCAGCGCCGCCACCGGCGTCACCTGCCGACAGCGAGGCGGTCGGCGAGCCAGAGCGGCAGGCCGCTGGCCTTGATCCGCGCCGCGGCGGTCGCGACGTCGTAGGGCACGCGGTGATAGGTGATCTCGCGGCTCATCGTGTCGAACATCGCGAACGATGCGGCGGGATCGCCGTCGCGCGGCTGGCCGACCGAGCCGAGCACGGCGAGCCAGCGCCGGCCGGTCAGCAACTGCACCGCAACGCCCGCGGTCGGAACGAAGCTCGTCATCTTCGCGGTCGAGGACATCGAGTAGAGGCCGGGACGATGGATGTGGCCGCAGAACGTGATCTGCAATTCGGTTGCCATCATGCTGCGCGCGGCATCCGAAGTGTCGCGGACGTAGCGCCACTTCGCGGGGTCGGATGCCTCGGAATGCACGTAGAGCCGGTTGTCCTCTTCCCGCGACATCGGAAGCTCGGCGAGGAACTGCTTCTGCCCGCCGCTGAGCCGGCCGCGGGTCCAGTCGATGGCGGCCTGCGCGTCGGCATTCATGCTGTCGCTCGGGGTGCCGATCGCATTGTCATGGTTGCCGCGCACCGCGATCGCGCCCTTGGCGACGAGGTCCATCACCGTGTCGACGGCCCATTCGGGATCGGCGCCGTAGCCGACGATATCGCCGAGGCAGATCAGCCGCTCGGCGCCGCGCGCACGCGCGGCGTCGAGGCAAGCGGCCAAGGCCTGCCGGTTGGCATGGATATCGGCAAAGAGTGCAAGCCGCATGGTGGTCCGCGTGAATGATCCCTGCCCGATATCAAGCACACGCGGACCCGGGCCCGCAATCGGGCCGCGGGTGGCGGGTGGTTCAGATGATGTCGGAAGAAGGATCGATCAGGGCTTGCACACCCGCACGCCCCGCAGCAGCAGGGCGATCAGCGCGTCTATCCGCGACGGGCATTCGGGCTTGGCCCATTCCTCGGCATGCGCCGGGTGATGGTAGCGGACGGTCGCATCGAACACGGCGCGCGCGGTCGCCTTGACATCGTCGACCTCGAACACGCCCTGCGCGACGCCATCGGACAGGATTTTCGCGATCAGATCGACCTGCTTGTCCTTGTAGGCTTCCACCACCTCGCGCGCGCCCTGCGCCAGCGCGAGGTAGGTCGCAAACATCTCGGGATCGTCGCAGACCTTCTTTTGCTTGATCGAAAAGGCGGTGCGCAGCCATTTCTCCAACCGTTCCGGCGCCGGGCCATCGCTTGCCGCGAGCTTGCACAGCGGCTCGTTGGCACGGTCGAGCCAGCGTTTGGCGACCGCGTCGCGGAGCGAGGCTTTGCTGGGGAAATGACGGTAGACGCTGCCGTGGCTGACATCCAGCGCACGGGCCACGTCGACTACGGTGGCCTTGGTCAGCCCGAAACGTCTCAAGACATCCTCAGTTGCCTCGAGGATACGTTCGGGAGTCAAAACCACCGCCTCGTTCATGCGTTTACCGTCTGGTTATCGCTGTCCTGGCCGCGGGTGAACTTGGCGGCCTGGGCGGCCAAGTGGCGGGCGACGCGAAGATTGAGCCACTGTTGAATCTGGGCGGTCAATTGAAAGATTTCTATCGTCATGGAGGTAGTCCTTCGAGGTAGTCAAATTAAGTACGGCTTCCCCGGCCAAACGCCGGAACAGCCACTGGGCGCCCTCCTCCCTTGGGCATGGTGAGTACATACACCATCTCGCTGACAGATTTCAATATCTGTCAGCCAAACTTTGCAAGATGACAGCTATGCGCTCCGGCGGGGCCGCCGGGGAACCCGCTCGGCCGCATGGCGCCTACAACGTTCCGTGAGCGGCCGGGCGATTTGTCGGTCCCTGCCTATCTCTCGCTACGGCTACCCCGGGAGAGGTTTGCATGGACCGGCCGATGACCTTCAAGGAGATCGCCAAGATCACCGCCGGCGCGGTGGTGTCGCTGGTCATCGTCGGGTGGCTGATGGTTCTCGCAATCGCCTTCCTGACGGTGCTCTGAGGCCCACGACACGGAAATGCGCGCCGGAATCGAAAGGGGCCGCTTCACGCAGCGGCCCCTTTGCCGGGAAAATGGCTTCGGGATAAAATCTAGCCCCGGTTAGGAGTTAGATTACACCCAGCTGACGGTTGGCGGGATTCCGGATGACTACTGTCCACCCGGCTGACTGATTATTGGCGATCCCTATTTTTATGCCATCCGCGCGGTGGTGCACCCTTCCTACTGCTGCTCGTCCTTGGGCGGCATCCGGGGCGGTGGCAGCGGTGTGAAGACCGATCCTTGTGCGCCCGCCGGCGGGGCCACGAAGGTCCCGGTGGTGGAATCGCCGCCGGTGGTCTCCACGATCGTCTTCGGCGTGATGTACTCCCTGACGAAATCCATGATGGTGCCGTCGCCGCCGCCGAAATCGGCTGCCCGCCCGCCCTGCGGATGCCCCGCCTTGATCTCGTTGTCGGCGGTGTGGGTCTGCTCGGCCAACGCGTCGCTGTAGGGAATGCGGAAGGCACGCGGCACGGCGCTTGGCCGGTTGTCCTCGTCGAGCTCCTCGACCCAGAGATAGATCGAGCCCGGATCGCCCTCCAGCGTATGCGGCTCGACGATCCGCGTCGACAGCAGCTTGAAGTTCACCGGCAGCTTTTCAGCGGATGCCCAGCCGAGCAGGCCGCGCATGCCACCGAAGCTGACGAAATAGAAGGCGCTGGTCACGACGATGACGACCGCCTTCAGCGACCAATGCAGCCGCGCATAGACCAGCACGATCAAGAGCAGCGCGCCGACCACCGCATAGGCCACCGCAATGGTGAGGATCACTGATTGCAGGCTAATCACGGCGGAGCACCCTCACGCCGGATCTCGGAACGCCGGTGTTCGGATCGAGGTCGGCGCCGTTGCGCCAGTTGCTGCGGAAGGTCTCGAGCAGCGATTTCGGCCGCCGGTCGACGTTGATCACCTTGCCCTCGACGTCGAGACGAAACCGCACCGCGGTCTTCTCGTCGCCGGTGTGATCGACGGTCAGCTTGTCGTCGAAGATCACCTGCGCCGTCGGATTGAGCTTCTGTACCTTCACATTGGCCTGCACCGGCTCGCCGGTGGTCGCCTGGAAATGCGAGACGTTGACGGTGTATTCGCCGGCGACGACGCCGCGCAGGGTGACGATCTCCTCGCGGATCGGGGATGCGATCTTCTTGCCGTTGACCACGATGAAGTCGTTGGCGCCGCCGCGATCGTCGCGATCAAGCGTCAGGAAGCCGGCCTCGCGATGCCGGTACCAGGCGATGTTGCCCGCGGGGTCCTGCACGAACAGGTCGAGATCGTCAGGGTGGTTGTCCGGCCAGTCCATCGTGATGATGAACTCCGCCTTGGATTCGATCTTGCCTTCCTTGGAGTCCGGCGACACCGCGAGCAGCGCCAGGAAGAACAGGAAGGCGATCACCTGCAGCGCCTTGAACAGCATGACGCCGAGCGGATCGAACGGCTCCTCGCGCGGATAGAGCCCGAACTCGTCCATCATGGCGGCGTTCCAAGGGGCGTACCAAGGCGGCGTTCCAGCGCCGGGGTGACGTGCGTCTCGGTCAGCACGACCGCGTCGGAGAACACCCGTTGGGTCGCGCTATCCAGCATGTAGTACTGGATCCGCACCAGGATCGATCCGATCAGCCCGGCCAGCGTCGTGTACATCGCGACCGCCATGCCGTCGCTCATCAGGCCCATCGACGATTTCATCGCGACCTTGTCGGCGGCATCGAGCGAGGCGATCGGCGCCAGCATGATGATGAAGCCGATGATGGTGCCGAGCAGGCCGAGCTTCATCAGCGTGTCGGAAACGAAGGCGCCGAAACCGTTCGAGCCGCGCAGGCGGTCGGCCAGCGTCCGCAGCAGCAGGGTCTGGTCGATGCGGCCTTTGGCTTGCGCCTCCGCTTTCTGCACCAGGCTCCTGATGTGATCGGTGACGAGGCCACCAGGCAGGCCGCGCGCATCTGATGCGAGCGCCTTGGCGCCATCGGGCGCGGCGAGGATCGCGCGACAGGAACGCGCCACCTCGCCTTCCCGCGCAATCGCCCGCGTCCGCCAGAAGCAATGGATGCAGGTGACGATGTAGAGCACGGCGATGACGCTGGAAATGTAGGTGCGGTCGGAACTCACCATCAAGCGGATCAGCCCGTAGCGCCACAGCAGGAAGGCGGCGAACACCGAGAGGCCGGTGAAGATCATCCAGAGCAGCAGCACGCTGCGCTCCGCCGCATCCGTGCCGGCCGATGCGGCCGCAGCGCCGACCTTGGCATTCATGCTGCGTGAGCTCCCTGTGACGACAGTTCCATGAGGCTCCGCGCGGGCCTCGCCTGCAGTTAGAGCAGAGCCGGCGGGCGCCGTCCAAAGACATCTGCCCAAATTACGTCGGGCAAATTTCCCGACCTGCATGGCGACCCGCGCCCGCACTTGCCCGCAGCGAGGTTGCTGTTACGCTCCGCTCCTCTCGTTTGAGCATGATCTCCGCGCAAACGCGTTCCGCGTTTGTCGCGTGGGCTTTGCGCCTTTCCGGATCATGCTCCGGCCGTGGAGTGATCGCATGCGCCTCGTGCTTCAATTGGTCGCCCGCCTGCTCGTCATCGTCGCGCTGTGCCTCGGCGCGGCCACGGTCTGGGCCACGATCGACGCCTATCGCAGCGTCGATCGCGCCACACAGGCGTCGGCCGAGCGGGTCTCGCAGGCGCTCGAGGCACTGTACTGGCGCGAATTGTTGCTGCGCAGCAACCGGATGCGCGAGCAATTGCTGCCGGCGCCGGACTGGCGCACGATCGAAACCATGGGCCTGATCGCCCCGGGGATCTGCGTGCAGTTCGAACCGGCCGGCGCCTTCGAGAAGCCGCTCTGCGGCCAGAGCAAGGGGATCGGCAAGGCGCCGCCGCGCTGGTTCGCGGCCACCGTGCAGGCGGTGCTCGGCGAACACGCGACCGTCGAGCGGCCGATCAGCGCCCGCGCCGCGACCGCGGGAACCGTCGGCGCCATCGCCGATCCGGACGCTGCGATCGCACTCGCCTGGCAGCACATCCTGGACAACATCCATGTCGCGCTCCTGATGGCGCTCGCCATCGCGCTGCTCGCCTCGCTCGCGATCGCGCACACGCTGGCGCCCGCCCATTCGATCGTGTCGGCGCTGCGGCGCATGGCCGACGGCGAGTACCGCACGCCGCTGCCGCGGGTCCGCTCGATGGAGCTTGCGATGATCGGACGCGCCGTCGGCGATCTCGGCGACCGCCTTGCGCAGGCCGAGGAAGAACGCACCGTGCTGACACGGCGGCTGCTCGAAATCCGCAACGACGAACGCCGTGCGCTGGCTCGCGAGCTGCACGACGAGTTCGGCCAGAACCTCACCGCGATCCTGGCCTTCGCCAACACGATCGAGGCGAGCGCGGGCGACAAGTACGCTGCTGGTACCGAAATCGCCCAGGACGCGCGGATGATCTCGCAGGCCACGCGCCGGATCATCGCCTGCCTACGCGATACGTTGAATCGCCTGCGCCATCCCCCGGCCGAGGAGCTCGGGCTGGAGGCAAGCCTGGTCGATCTCGTCGACAGCTGGCGCTCGCGCACCACGCAGCCGATGATCCAGCTCGATCTGCAGGGTGACCTCGCCGACATCAGCGGTACGGTCGCAGCCACCGCCTATCGCGTCGCGCAGGAGTGCCTGACCAATGCGCTGCGTCACAGCTCAGCGCGCGAGATCGTGCTGCGGATCGAGCGGCGCACCGGAACCGAGAACGCGCTCTTGGTGCGGGTCGAGGACGACGGCGGCGGCGATGCCGCCAAGGTGGCGCAGTCGGCGGGCTTCGGCCTCACCGGCGTCAGCGAGCGCGTCGCAGCCCTCGGTGGTTCGCTGTCGATCGCGCGTGCCAGCCGCGGCCTCTCGGTCGCCGCCACGATCCCGCTTGCCGCCTGAGATGACGACCGTGACGACGACAACGGCGAAGGTCCGGGGCATCTCGATCCTGCTGGTCGACGATCATCCCGTCGTCCGCCAGGGCTATCGGCGCGTGCTCGAGCATCAGGACGATTTCAGCGTGGTCGCGGAGGCCGACAACGCCGCCAATGCCTACCGCGCCTTCAAGTCGCATCAGCCCGATGTGGTGGTGATGGACATCTCGATGCCCGGCGCCAGCGGGCTGGAAGCGATCCGCAACATCCGCGCGCGCGATGCCGACGCCCGCATCCTGGTCTTCAGCATGCACAGCGAGGCCGCCCAGGTGAAGGCGGCATTTGGCGCCGGCGCCTCCGGCTTCGTCACCAAGGGCAGCGAGCCGGCCGAGCTGATCGCGGCGATCCGCCAGGTGGCGCGCGGCGAGCATGCGATGAGCGACGACGTCGCCCGGGTGCTCGCCTTGGACAGCCTGGTGCCGGCCAAATCGGCCCTCGACCAGCTCGGCGAGCGGGAGATCGAGATCCTCCGGCAGTTCGCGGCCGGCAGCACCAAGGAACAGATCGCCGCCAACCTCAACCTCAGCACCAAGACCGTGCAGAACTACCACTACCTGATCAAGGCCAAGACCGGGATGCGGACCGACGCCCAGCTGGTCCGCCTGGCCGTCGAATGCGGGCTGGCGAATTTGTAGCGGACTGAGCCCCCTCTCCCCGTTCTTACGGGGAGAGGGCGGGGGTGAGGGGCCGGCGCCGCGTTCACGGTGACAGTCGACCTCGCGGAGGCTCCCCCTCACCCGGAACGCATCTGACAATGCGTTCCGACCTCTCCCCGCACGCGGGGCGAGGTGAAGCCGGTCCAACGGGTTTCCCTCCTCCAAAAACCGCGGTTTTCCCCTCCAAATGCCCCGGATGGGTGGCCTCGCCCGGCCCGATTTGCTAAAGCGCAGCGTAAAAACAAATTGGCCGGAGCGCGGTTTTGCGCGCCCCGCCCCGCTCGATTCGGAGTTCTCGATGATCCCCCGTTATACCCGCCCGGAAATGGCCTCCATCTGGGAGCCGCAGACGCGTTTCAAGATCTGGTTCGAGATCGAGGCGCATGCCGCCGACGCGCTGGCCGAGCTCGGCGTAATCCCCAAGGAAGCCGCCAGGACGATCTGGGCCAAGGGCAAGGACGCCACCTTCGACGTGGCGCGGATCGACGAGATCGAGCGTGAGACCAAGCACGACGTCATCGCCTTCCTGACCCATCTCGCCGAGATCGTCGGCCCCGAAGCGCGCTTCGTGCACCAGGGCATGACCTCCTCCGACGTGCTCGACACCTGCCTCAACGTCCAGCTCAAGCGGGCCGCCGACCTCTTGATTGCCGATCTCGACCGGGTGCTGGCGGCGCTGAAGACGCGCGCCTTCGAGCACAAGATGACGCCGACCATCGGCCGCTCCCACGGCATCCATGCCGAGCCGGTCACCTTCGGCCTCAAACTCGCCTATGCCCATGCCGAGTTCGCACGCGCCCGCGCCCGTCTGGTCGCAGCGCGCGACGAGATCTCCACCTGCGCGATTTCGGGCGCGGTCGGCACCTTCGCCCAGATCGACCCGCGCGTCGAAGAGCACGTCGCGAAGGCGATGGGCCTGCGCCCGGAACCGGTCTCGACGCAAGTTATCCCGCGCGACCGCCACGCGATGTATTTCGCCACGCTCGGCGTGATCGCAGCCTCCGTGGAGCGGCTTGCGGTCGAGGTGCGCCATTTGCAGCGCACCGAGGTGCTGGAAGCGGAGGAGTTCTTCTCCGAGGGCCAGAAGGGCTCGTCGGCGATGCCGCACAAGCGCAACCCGGTGCTGTCGGAGAATCTCTCCGGCCTGTCACGCATGGTGCGCGCCTATGTGACGCCGGCGCTGGAGAACGTCGCGCTGTGGCATGAGCGCGACATCTCGCACTCCTCGGCCGAGCGCATGATGGGTCCCGACGCCACCGTCACGCTCGACTTCGCGCTGGTCCGCCTCGCCGGCCTGATCGAGAAGCTGCTGGTCTATCCGCAGAACATGCAGAAGAACCTCGACCGGCTCGGCGGCCTCGTGCATTCGCAACGTGTCTTGATCGCGCTGACCCAGAAAGGCGCGAGCCGCGAGGACGCCTACAAATTCGTGCAGCGCAACGCGATGCCGGTGTGGCGCGGCGAAGGCGATTTCAAGACGCTGCTGAAGAACGACCCCGACGTGAAGAAGTACATGACGGATGCCGAGATCGAGGAGAAGTTCGACCTCGGCTACCACCTCAAGCACGTCGACACGATCTTCAAGCGGGTGTTCGGCGAAGCGTGACGTCCGTCACTCCGGGGCCTGCGCACCGCGCGTGATTCCGGAATTTCGCTCCGCAACCTCTGGATGCCACAGTTCGCACTTGCGAAGCGGCGTTCGAATCGTCCCGTAATGACGGTCGCTTTCGGCGTGACAAGCCGGCGGGTTACGCTACGCTGACCCGCCCACCACGGTTCACTACAAGCTCACAAGAAACGGACGCTGCCCATGCCCATCGTCAATCGCGTTGCCGCCCTCTCGGATGAAATGGCCGCTTGGCGCCATGACTTCCACGAGAATCCCGAACTGCTCTACGAGGTGCATCGCACCGCCGGCATCGTCGCCGACAAGCTGCGCGAGTTCGGCTGCGACGAGGTGGTGACGGGGATCGGGCGCACCGGCGTGGTCGGCGTGATCCGCGGCCGCAAGTCCGCCTCGGGCAAGACCATCGGGCTGCGCGCCGACATGGACGCGTTGCCGATCGCGGAGGCTTCGGGTGTCGCCTACGCCTCGAAGATCCCCGGCAAGATGCACGCCTGCGGCCATGACGGCCACACCGCGATGCTGCTCGGCGCTGCGAAATACCTCACCGAGACCCGCAATTTCGACGGCACCGCGGTGGTGATCTTCCAGCCCGCCGAGGAAGGCGGCGCCGGCGGCAAGGCGATGGTCGACGACGGGCTGATGACCCGCTGGGGCATCCAGGAGGTCTATGGCCTGCACAACATGCCCGGCCTGCCCGAAGGCTATTTCGCAACCACGCCCGGCCCGATGCTGGCCTCGTCGGACACCTTGAAGATCGTCGTCCGCGGCAAGGGCGGCCACGCCGGCGCGGCGCCGCACGAGGCGGTCGACAGCGTGCTGATCGGCGCCCAGATCATCAATGCGCTGCAATCGATCGTGTCGCGCAATGTCGATCCGCTGAAGTCGGCGGTGATCTCGATCACCATGTTCGAAGCCGGCAGCGCATTCAACGTGATCCCGGAGACCGTGACGCTCGGCGGCACCGTGCGCACGCTGGATCCCGGCGTGCGCGACCTGGTCGAGCGCCGGATCGGCGAGGTCGCCTCCAACATCGCCAAGGCCTATGGCGGCTCGGCCGAGACGGATTATGGACGGATGTATCCGGTGACGCTGAATCACGCGCGCGAGGCCAGCATCGCCGCCGAGGTCGCGCGCGATGTGGCCGGCGCCGACCGCGTCAACGACAATCTGGTGCCGGTGATGGGCGCCGAGGATTTCGCCTTCATGCTGGAAGCGCGCCCCGGCGCGTTCGTCTTCCTCGGCATGGGCGACGGCCCGATGTGCCACCACCCGGCCTACAAGTTCAACGACAACATCCTCGGCCACGGCGCGTCCTACTGGGTGCGCCTGGTCGAGAAGCAGATGCCGGCGGGCTAGCGCCGCTTGCACAACCGATGAACGGCCAACAGGCCGGCCGCGATCCGTCGCGGCCGGGCCTTTCACATCACGAACGCGGCTGCTGCTGTGTGGTGCAGTGAATGCCGCCACCGCCGGCGGCGATGCCGTCGATGTTGAGCTGGATGATCTCCCGGTCCGCAAACAGTTCCCGAAGGATATCGCGCGTGTTGCGGTCCGCGGTCGCGTCGCCGAACTCGGGCGCGATCACGGCGCCGTTGCAGACGTAGAAATTGATGTAGCCGGCAGCGAAGTCCTTGCTGCCGTGCTTTGGACGCACCGTCGACGGGGCCTGCAACACCACGACGTCCAGACGCCGGCCCTTCGCATCGATGGCGCCGCGCAGGATATCGAGGTGCCGTTTGGTCACCGCGTGATCGAACGACGACGAGTCCGGCTCGAGGCCGGCCACGACAACGCCGGGACCGGCAAATCGCGCGTAGAAGTCGGTATGTCCGTCGGTGATGTCCTTGCCGGCGATGCCGGGCAGCCAGATGATCTTGTCCAGCCCGAGCAGGCGAGACAATTCGGCCTCGCATTTTTGCTTTGACACGCCGGGATTGCGATTTGGGTTGAGGACGCAGCTCTCGGTGATGATGGCCGTCCCCTCACCGTCGACTTCGATGCCGCCGCCTTCCAGAACGAGGACCGCCTTGACGAACGCAGCCTTCGCCGCACGGGCGACATGCGCGGCCACCTCGGCATCGAGCGCATGGCGTTGCTTGTTGCCCCAGCCGTTGAAGTTGAAGCCGATGGCGCCGAGCTGCCCCGACGGATCCCTCACGAACACCGGTCCGGTGTCGCGCATCCAAACGTCGTCGACCGCTTGAACCACGAGGCTGACCGAGGGGCCGCAGAGCCGCGCGGCAATCTCGCGGTCCTCCTCGCGCACCAGCATGTTGACGCGTTCATAGGCCGCGATCGCCTTGGCGATGGTGGCGAGATTTTCCCGCGCGACCGGAAGCAGCTTGCCGCCCCAGATCGCGGCGCTGGCGCCGAAGGCCATCCAGGTGGCGGCATGCGGCGCGCCCTCGTCCGGCATCCGCCAGTTCGTAGTGTCCCGCGCAAGATCGTCCACGAGCGTTCCGGCCGCGATGGCCCTCCCGGGTTCAACGCCAGATTAGCGCCGCCGGCGGTGCGATGCCACGATTAGGCAATCATCCGCTCGCCCTGGGCGTAGCCGCCGGCGCAGCCTCAGGGGCGTTGTCGAGATCGCCCGCCCCCACCATCCGCGCGGCGACCCGGTCGCGCCTGACGAAATGATGGAAGGCGACCGCGGCGAGATGCAGCACGATCAGCGCCAGCAAGACATAGGCGAAGAAGATGTGGCGATCCTCATAGGCATCCGCCGCCGCCTTGTCGGGCGAGGTGATCTGGGGAACGTGGAACAGGCCGAAGAAGCTCGAATAGTCCTGGGCGCGGGACCCTGAATGCGCCCAGCCCAGCATCGCCACCAGGATGGTGACGGCATAGAGCGCGCCATGGCTGACCCGGGCGGCGATCCGCTGCCAGGAGGGCATGTCGCCCGGCAGCGCCGGCGTCGGGTTGACGCCGCGCCAGACCAGCCGCAGCACGGTCAGCAGCAGCACCAGATAGCCGATGTCGGCATGGATCGACCGGTAGAAGAACTTGTCCGCCCGGGCCGGGATGTGGTTCATCCACCAGCCATAGGCCAGCATGCCGATGATGGCGATGCCCAGCCCCCAGTGGAACGCGCGGGCGAGCGAGCCCCAGCTCGCGGTGGTATTGCGGATCATGGTCGAACGGCCCCGTTTGGATTTCGCACGTCGCAGCAATAGCTTGCCGTGATACTTGCAGGTATTGGCCAAGGCCATATGAAATTCCCTGGAGCCTCTTCCGTTCCGATAAATTCGGAACGGGGCTCTAGACTCTTGTTTTGACGCGTTTTCTTCACGCGAACCGGTACCCACTTCGCTCGAAAACGCTCTATCTTCACCGCCTTTTGTCGGCCCCAGTGGCCGGATAGCCAAAACAACTGAATGGTAACCCTGCCTCGGATAGACTTTTCATCGTGTCCACTCCTCCGACCATCCTCGTCTTCGATTCCGGCCTCGGCGGCCTCACCGTGCTGCGCGAGGTAGTCCGCGCCCGGCCCGACGCGCACTATGTCTATGTCGCCGACGATGCCTTCTTCCCCTATGGCCACCACACCGAGGACGAGATCATCGCCCGCGTGGTGCCGCTGGTCGGCGAGCAGATCGCGGCCCACGCGCCCGACCTTGTCGTGATCGCCTGCAACACGGCATCCACCCTGGTGATGTCGCACCTGCGGGACGCGTACCGGCTGCCCTTCGTCGGCACCGTGCCCGCGATCAAGCCGGCCTGCGCCTCGTCGAAGACAAGGCGCGTCTCGGTGCTCGGCACGAGGGGGACCGTGAAGCGCGAATATACCCGCAAGCTGATCTCCGATTTCGCCCAGGGCTGCGAGGTGACGCTGGTCGGCTCCGGCGAGCTTGCCTCGCTGGCGGAAGCCGCCCTCAGCGGCGAGCGGGTGCGCGACGAGGAGATCGCCGCCGAGCTCGCGCCCTGCTTCGTCGGCGACGGCGCCAATGACCCGGCCCGCACCGATACCGTCGTGCTCGCCTGCACGCATTATCCGCTGCTGCTGGAACGCCTGATCCGGCTCGCGCCCTGGCCGGTCGACTGGATCGATCCGGCGCCGGCGATCGCCCGCCGCGTCGCCGACCTGCTCGGCCCTGCCGGCGCCGAAAGCGACAAGGCCGGCGCCGAGATGATCTTCACCTCGAAGCGCCCGCACGAGCTGACCGCGGCGCTGACGCCGTTCTTCGGCGGACGCGTCCCGGCCTGATCCTTTTCGCCGTCACAGCGCGCTGCTAGCCTCTGCTCTCGTTCGAGGGAGGACCGCAATTGACCACAGCTCCGCTGACGCCGCTCAACCGCCTGCGCAAGGCGTGGCGCGACAAGCGCCCGACCTTCGGCGCGATCGCGACCATTCCGAGCATCCAGACCGTGCAGATCATGGCGCAGTCGCTGGACTGGATCATTATCGACCTTGAGCACGGCCCGATCGATCTCGGCACCGCGCATGCGATGATCGTGGCGACATCCGGCACGCCGTGCGTGCCGATGGTGCGGATCGCCGCCAACGAGCCGCACCTCGCCAAGGCGCCGATGGACATCGGCGCGCTCGGCATCAATTTTCCGATGATCTGCAATCGCGGCGACGCCGAGAAGGCGGTGCGCAGCGTGCGCTATCCGCCGAAGGGCGACCGGCTCTGGGGCCCGTTCCATGCACCGTTCCGCTGGGGTGTCTCGATGAACGACTACATGGCGACCGCCGACGACGACATGATCTGCATGATCACGATCGAGCATGTCGATGCCGTCAACCGGATCGACGAGATCATGGCGACCCCAGGCATCGACCTCGCGGTGATCGGCCCCGGTGATCTCGCCACCTCGATCAACAAACGTGGCCTGCCGGACGATCCCGAAGTGGTCGCGCTGATGCAGCGCGCCGAGGACGGCATCATGAAGAGCGGCGTGCCGATCGGCGGCGTCGCGCGCACCGCCGAGCAGGCCAATGCGATGATCGATCGCGGCTACCTCGCGCTGGCGCTCGGCTTCGACTGGTCGCTGTTCCAGCGCGGCATCGCAACGGCATTCGCGGGGATCAGGCGCTGAGCGTGAGGGCGGCAGCGCAAACGCATTGACACGCTCGTTCGTCGTCGGCGACGGCATCCGTACCCGAGCGGAAACCCTTCAATCAAATGGGAGAAAAGCGTCGCTTACGATGAGCGGATAACGACGCGCAACACGCCGAGACTATCAATCACTGTCCGATTTTGCATAGTCGATGCCACGAGGCTTCTGATAATCATGTCAAGCCTGATCAGTACAATCTAGGGCGACAGTATGGACAGCGCCGGAGAAGAAAATGTCACTGATTATTCGTGTCCTGGCTTTAAGTCTCACCGTAATTCTCGGTCTCGTCACCTTTGGCGGAGGTCGGAGTGAGGCGTACTATAGAGCAGGCGCTGCGGGATGTGGGCCAAGAGGTTGCGCTGCAGCTCGCTGCGGGCCACGGGGATGTGCGGCGGTTGGAGTTGGCCGGTATGGATACCGCAGAGGAGCCGTTGGAGTGCGTCGATACTGACAGGCGCGCGGTCGGGGTTATCTATCAAGCGAGACATGGACGGGTGCACACCTCGAAGCTCCTCTCGCGAAGTGGTAGAGACGGCGCTGGTCCATGAGATCGAACCCTTCGGTGTTCTTCTCTATGGCGCGCAGCATCGGCGCATCGACGGGTGACGCGACGCGGGCTAATGTCCGCTTTGGGCCCAGGCCTTGGCTAAACAACGTGTCAGCCTGGCGTAACCTCTGCCGCGCCAACGACGCAAGCCTGCGCTGTTAGACGAACGGACTTATCCGAACGTCGCAAGCCCACATCACACTTCGCCCGCTTTCCGCCGCGATTCCGCGCTGCTAGAGTTTCGCGCCTTGGGAGGAAAATGCATGTTCAGGAAATTGCTGCTTGGTCTCACCGTGATTGCCTTTGCCGGTGCCGGCGCTGCCTTTGCGCAGCAGAGCGGCATCAAGCGGACGCCGCTGCAGAAGGTCGATTTCCCGGCGGGCTACAACACGGTGACGGCGATTGCCGAGGTTCCAGCCGGGGGTGCGTCGGGTCGTCACACCCATCCGGGCGCCGAAACCGGCTATGTGCTCGAAGGCGAGCTGGAGCTTCTGATCGACGGCAAGCCGCCGTTGAAGCTGAAAGCTGGCGATTCCTACCAGATTCCGGAAGGTGCGGTGCACGACGCCAAGACGTCCGGCGACAAGCCGCTCAGGGTGCTGGGGGTCTATGTGGTCAAGGCCGGCGAGCCCCTGGCCAAGCCGGCACCGTGAGCCGAACCCGTTGGCGTCAGATCAGTTGGTTCATGCTGGCTTCAGGTGCGGCGAGCAACAATTCGGGCTCGCCGGGCGTTGGATTTTTTGCCTGATTGCAGGGATATGAACTGGACAGATGCGCGGTAAATTTCGTCGGATTTCATTGCCGCGCCGTCTCGTCGCCGATCTGATGTACGCATCGTCGGGCGTGCCGTTCGTCTCCTTGACGCGCTCGCTGAACGTTCGCGCGGTGGTCGAAGCCCGCGCACGCGCGGCGCAGGCGCCGGGCTGGGCCGCCATCTTCGTCAAGGCATTCGCGCTCATCGCCAAGACCGAGCCCACCCTGCGTACGCTGCACGCCAAATGGCCGTGGCCCTGCCTCTACGAGTTGCCGCGCAGCGTCGGCATGGTGGCCATTGCGCGCGTCGAGAAGGGCGAGGATTGCGTGCTGTTCGAGCGCGTCTGCGCGGCCGACGAGATGGCGCTTGGCGACGTCGACGCGCTGATCCGGCGCGCCAAGACCGCGCCGCTGCATGAGATCCCCTCGTTCCGCAAGATCCTCTGTGTGACGCGCCTGCCGTTTCCGCTGCGCCGCCTGGCATGGGCGATCGGGATGAATTGCGGCCGGCAGCGCGCCAATTTCTGCGGCAGCTTCGGCGTGACCTCGGTCGCGGCCTATGGCCCGGGCGAGTTGCACGCGCTGAGCCCGGGGCCATTCCTGCTGAGCTATGGCGTGATCAAGCCGGATCACACCGTCGATGTGGTGCTGCGCTGGGACCATCTGGTTTGCGACGCCGCCCTGATCGCCCGGACCCTGACCCGACTCGAACAGGTGCTCGGCGGCGAAATCGCCGCGGAACTGGGTGCGATCCGGCCGCAAGCCGAGGCCCGGCCGGTCCGGGCGGCCGGAACCCGGCTCTGAGCGGCGAAACCGGCCGGTTTTGGCGCCGATTCGACCCAAATCGTCCCGTGTTTTGTTTGACAGGGCCGGACTTTCTCCTTAAGACCACCCTTGCTCGCGGGCCGGTTTCGGCCCGCGATGCGTTTCGCGACCCGTGGTTCTCCCCGAGCTTTCGAGGCGGACCTGTCGGTACGGGCCTTTTGGCCGGTACACAGGAGGGCGCGTCTCCTCAAACCCTAGACTGACAAAACGCCGGGCGCTGGATGGCGACGGCTACACAAAGAGGACGCGATGACAAAGCGCAGTGAGGCGAAGTACAAGATCGATCGCCGCATGGGCCAGAATATCTGGGGCCGCCCGAAGAGCCCCGTGAACCGCCGCGAATACGGCCCCGGCCAGCACGGCCAGCGCCGCAAGGGCAAGCTCTCCGACTTCGGCGTGCAGCTCCGCGCCAAGCAGAAGCTCAAGGGCTACTACGCCAACATTTCCGAGCGCCAGTTCCACGGCATCTACGTCGAAGCCAGCCGCCTGAAGGGCGACACCGGCGAGAACCTGATCGGCCTGCTCGAGCGCCGTCTCGACACCGTGGTCTATCGCGCCAAGTTCGTCGCCACGATGTTCGCCGCGCGCCAGTTCATCAACCACGGCCACGTCAAGGTGAACGGCCGCAAGGTCAACATCGGCAGCTACAAGCTGAAGGTCGGCGACACCATCGAGGTCAAGGAATCCTCCAAGCAGCTGACCCCGGTGCTGGAAGCCGCCCAGCTGCCCGAGCGCGACCTGCCCGACTTCCTCGAGGTCGATCACGGCAAGATGACCGCGAAGTTCGTCCGCATCCCGGCGCTCGGCGACGTGCCGTTCCCGGTGCAGATGGAGCCGCATCTGATCGTCGAATTCTATTCGCGCTGATCACAGCACGCATGCGAGATCCGAAAGGCCCCGGTTTTGCCGGGGCCTTTTGTTTGGCCGCAAGACGATTACTCTTATATTCTCGGCTTGGCACATGGCTGCCCGTGGAGGTTCTCGCGGATGACCAGGTTACTTAAACAGGCGTTCGACACGGTCTCAAATTTGTCCGACACGGAGCAGGACGAACTCGCGCATATCATGCTGCAGCTTGCCGGTGTCGACCAACCACCGCTCCAGCTCACGCCGGAAGAAGACGCCGATCTGGCCGAAGCTGACGCCGAGATTGCACGCGGCGAGTTGGCGACGACGGACGAAGTTCATGCGATGTGGACGAAGCACGGACTGTGAACGTCCGTTATACGCGAAACGCGCTTGCTCAACTTGATCGAGCGCTCTCCTATGTCGAAGCACGATCGCCTCAAGGGCGGCCCATGTTCGCGACCGCATCCTTGCGCTCATCACGCTGCTGCAAGAGCAGCCTCGTGCGGGGCGCGTGACGAGCCGTCCAGGCGTCCGCCGGCTTTCGGCCACGCCATATCCCTACCTGATCGACTATCGTGTGACGCCGACCGAGATTATCATTATGCGGTTTCGTCACGCTGCCCGGAGGCCTATACGCTAGCGGCAAATCCGCAACCCCAATGCGGAGCGATGAGGAATAGCCATGCACTACACCCCTGCCCGGCCCGATCCGAAGGCGCCCGCCGTCCGCATCAATTTGTTGTCGGACACACAGACGAAGCCGACGCCGGCGATGCGCGAGGCGATGGCGATGGCGGAGGTCGGCGACGAGCAGGTCGGTGACGATCCGACCACCAATGAACTCAACGCCCGCGTCGCCGATCTGCTGGGCAAGGAGGCCGCCGTCTTCATGCCGTCGGGCACGATGTGCAACGTCGCGGCGACCTTGGCCTATTGCCGCCCCGGCGACGAGATCCTGGCGCACGCGACCGCGCACATCGTCGCACGCGAGGGCGGTGCGCATGCCGCGCTCGGCGGCTTCCAGATCACGCAGCTGCCTGGCGATGACGGCCAGTTCACGCCGGACACCTTCCGCGCCGCGCTGCATCCGCGCACCCGTTACCAGCCGCCGCAGGTGCTGGTCAGCGTCGAGCAGACTGCCAATATCGGCGGCGGCACGATCTGGAAGAAGGCGGCGCTCGACGAAGTCGTGCGCATCGCCAAGGACCATGGGCTGGTCACCCACATGGACGGGGCACGCTTGCTGAACGCGACCGTCGCGTCGGGCATCTCACCGCGCGACATGACGGCGGGCTGGGATTCCGCCTGGATCGATTTCTCGAAAGGCCTCGGCGCGCCGACCGGCGGCGTGATCGCCGGCACCAGAGCGTTCATCGACGACGTCTGGCGCTGGAAGCAGCGGCTCGGCGGCTCGATGCGGCAATCCGGCGTCTGCGCCGCCGCCTGCATCCACGCGCTCGATCATCATGTCGACCGTCTCGCCGACGATCACGCCAATGCGCGGGCGCTGGCGCGCGGACTGTCGCAGATCAACGGCATCGCGGTGCAGGCGCCGGAGACCAACCTCGTGTTCTTCAAGCCCGACGGCGCCGGGGTCTCCGGGGACAAGATGGTCGCCGAATTGCGCAAACGCGGCGTGACGCTCGCAATGATGGACGGCCGGATCAGGGCCTGCACGCATCTCGACGTCACGGCTGCGATGATCGAGGAAGCAATCGGCCACGTCAGGGACATCGTGCGCGGGGCATAGTTCGCACACCGTCATTGCGAGGAGCGGTAGCGACGAAGCAATCCATCTCTCGGCAAGTGGCGAGATGGATTGCTTCGCTTCGCTCGCAATGACGAGGACAGTCTTGTCTCAGATTACCGCCCCATCGCCCGGTAGATCAGCGTCTTCAGCTCCTGCTGGATCCGGCCGCGCTGGGTCGGCGTCTGCACCATGAAGATCCCGAACAGATCGTCGGCGGGATCGATGAAGAAGAACGTGCCGCCGACCCCGTCCCAGCGATATTCGCCGAGCGGCCAGGACGTGTTCTCCGGCACCGAGGTGCGGACCGCGAAGCCGAGGCCGAAGCCGGAATTCGGCCCCGGGTAGTAGTTCTTGTCGCGCACGACACCGGTTTCGGGACCGATGTGGTCGGACGCCATCAGCGCAATGGTTTCCGGTTTCAAATAGCGCTTCCCGCCATAGCTGCCGCCGTTCAACAGCATCTGCGAGAAGCGCGCATAGTCACCGACGGTGCCGACCATGCCGCCACCGCCGGACTCCCGTCGAAGCGGCTGGCGCGGGTCGCTGACCTCGGCGACCGGACTGATGACGCGATCCTTCGGCATCGGCTCGGCGATCAGCGGCCATTTCGCCCGGTCGGCGACATAGAACGCGGTCTCGTTCATCCCGAGCGGACCGAGCAGCCGCTCCTTCTCGACCTGAAACAGGGATTTTCCTGTTATCACCTCGATGACGCGGCCGAGCACGTCGGTGGAATGGCCGTAATCCCATTGCGTGCCGGGTTGCTCGGCAAGCGGCAGCGCCGTGAGCCGCGCCACGAATTCGGCATTGTCGGGATTGTTGTCGAACAGACCGGCATCGGCGTAGGTCTTGTTGACGACACCGCCGCCATAATAGCCGTAGGGCAGACCTGCCGTGTGGCGCATCAGGTCTTCGATGGTCACAGGACGCTTGAGCGGCTCCAGCGTCATCGTCGCCTTGCTCTCGTCGCCGCGCTTTTCAACACCGACCTTCATGTCGGCAAAGGCCGGAATGTACTTCGACACAGGATCGCTGAGCGCGAGCTTGCCTTCCTCAACCAGCATCATCGCAATGACGGTCGTGATCGGCTTCGACATCGAATAGAGGCGGAAGATGGTATCCGCGCTCATCGAGAGCTCGGTTGCGACGTCGCGAACCCCGAAATTCTCGTAGTAGACCGGCTTGCCGTGCTGCTGCAGCAGCAGGATCGCGCCGGGAATCTTTCCGGTCGCGATCTCGTTCTTGACATAGTCGGAGACCCCGGCGAGGCCTTCCGCCGAGAAGCGGTGCGCGGCCGCCCCCGGCGCGCCGGCCTTGGCAACCGTTGCAACGAGGACGAGCGCGAGCGCCGCGATGAGCGCACGGCACCCACGCATATAAGAGCATGCTCCGATCCGATTGAATTGGATCATGCTCTCATACTTTCTCTTGACGCGTTTTCTCCACGCGAACCGATATCCACTTCGTTCGAAAGCGCTCTAGTTTTCCATGGCTTCATAGACCAGCTGCTTCAGCGTCCGCTGGATGCGCTGGCGCTCGGTCGGCGTCTGCTCCAGCAGGACGAAGAAGAAGTCCTGCTTGCGGTCGATGATGTAATAGCAGCCGCTGGCGCCATCCCATTTCAGTTCGCCGAGATCGCCGGGCGGCGGCGGCTTGGCAGTGCCGGGATCGGTGCGCACCGCGATCCCAAGCCCGAAGCCGAAGCCGTCGCCGGGGAAGTAGAAAAAGTCGCGCTCGACGCCCGAGCCCGGCCCGACACGGTCGGTCGTCAGCTCCTTGAACGTCTCGGGCTTCATGATGGTCTTGCCGTCGAGGGTGCCGCCATTGAGCAGCATCTGCGCGAAGCGCGCATAATCCGCCATGGTCGAGACCATGCCGCCGCTGGCGGACTCCCATTTCTTGACCTTGGTCGGATCGTTGACCCGGCCGACCCGGAAATCGCTGTCGTTCGGCATCGGCTCGGCCATCAGCATCTGCTTCTCGGGATCGGTGACGAAGAAGCCGGTGTCTTTCATCCCGAGCGGGTCGAGCAGCCTTTCGCGCTCGATCGTCGAGAGCTTCTCGCCGGTGGTGATCTCCATCACGCGCGCCAGAATGTCGGTGGAATGGCCGTATTGCCAGAGCGCGCCGGGCTGGTTGTGCAGCGGCAGCTTGGCAATCCGCTCGGCGAATTCGGCGAGATCGAAATCGCCACCGTAGATATTGGCTTCCTTGTAGGTCTTGCGGACCAGGCTATCGCCGTAGAAGCCGTAGGTGATACCCGACGTATGCGTCATCAGATCGAGGATGGTGATCGGCCGCTTCAGCGGCACCAGCTCGAGCGTCTTGGTGCCGTCCTCGGCCTTCTTCTCGACCCCGACCTTCATGTTGGCGAAGGATGGAATGTATTTCGAGACGGGATCGTCCAGCTTGTACTTGCCCTCCTCCAGCAGCTGCATCGAGACCACTGCGGTGATCGACTTGGACATCGAAGCGAGGCGGAAGATGGTCTTGTCCGTGATCGGCACCTTGTTGACCACGTCCTGCACGCCGAAGGCCTCGTGATAGACCGGCTTGCCGTGCTGCTGGATCAGCACGACGGCGCCGGGAATCTTTCCGGTCGCGACCTCGTTCTTGAAGAACTCGCTGATCCTGGCGAGCTTGTCGGGGTTGAAATGCGCGCCCGCCGGAATCTCATAGGTGCCTTCGGTGTGCGAGAACGCCGGCGCTGCCAGCACCACCGCGGCAGCGGCTGCGGCACACGTCGAACGAAATGAATGCATTTGATTTATCCCTCCCCGGATATCACGGGGAAGTGTAGCGGCCGCGTCGTCAGGCACAAGGGCTCCCAAAGGAGGCCAAAGCGGCCTCGTGCAATCCGGCACTGGGGGCGGAGAAGCAGCAGAAGATCACGCGCTCGACGCGGGGGGCAATGGCAAGTGTATCGACGACAGTTTTTACGGCTATCTGGGCTGCCCGATCCGCAGGAAAACGATAAATGCCGGTCGAGATTGCCGGGAAAGCGACCGAGGCAAGGCCATGCTTCTCGCAGAGCTCCATCGAGCGCCGATAGCAGGATGCCAGGAGTTCGTCCTCGTCGAGCTTGCCACCATTCCATACCGGGCCAACCGTATGGATGACGTGTTTGGCGGGCAGCCGATAACCCTTGGTGATCTTGGCTTGGCCTGTCTTGCAGCCGTGAAGCATACGGCACTCGGCGACGAGGTCCGGACCCGCGGCGCGATGGATCGCGCCATCGACGCCGCCGCCCCCGAGCAGCGATGAATTGGCCGCGTTGACGATAGCGTCAACGCGCAGGGTCGTGATGTCGGTAACGATGACTTCGAGCCGCGCCTTACCGATCTGGCGCGCGGTCAAGGTCAGGCAGCCACGTCGACCGGGATGCCCTTGTCGGCAAACAGCTGCTGCAATTCACCGGCCTGGAACATCTCGCGGATGATGTCGCAACCGCCGACGAACTCGCCCTTCACATAGAGCTGCGGAATCGTCGGCCAGTTCGAATAGACCTTGATGCCGTTGCGCAGCTCGGCCGATTCCAGAACGTTGAGGCCTTTGTAGCCGACACCGATGTGGTCGAGGATCTGCACGACCTGACCGGAAAACCCGCACTGCGGGAATTGCGGCGTGCCCTTCATGAACAGCACCACGTCGTTCGACTTCACTTCGTTGTCGATGAATTGCTCGATGCTCATTTTCGCTTCCTTCGGGGGCGGCGCTCTCAGGCCTTAACGGGCCGGCCCGCCCTTCTAACCCGTGACTGACTATATATGTAGCTCAAACCATTGTGCATCCAAAGCAAAATGGCGGAAATCTGGCATGCGGCGGGGGCCGGACGGCACCGCAAAAAGCGCCGGGATTATCTGATGGGCCCAATATCATCGCGGGGGGAGGCTTTTTTCCCGTAACGGAGCCCCTATCTAGGACGAACTGTCCGTCTGGAACCAGATTGCCGAAGCAACGTTCTCTCCCTCGAATCGGAGACCCATGTGACGAAACCAGCCTCTGCCGCGGCCGCCAGGACCGCCGCCACCCCGTCACTGTCCTCCGAATCCGGGTCGCTCGCGCAGCGTCTGGTGGACGCCTATCGCGCGGTCCGCGACGAGACCGAGCGCCGGGCCGCACCGCTGTCGGCGGAGGATCAGCTGATCCAGTCGATGCCGGATGCGAGCCCCGCCAAGTGGCACCGCGCCCATACCACCTGGTTCTTCGAGCAGTTTCTGCTCGGCGAGCACGTCAAGGGCTACACGCCCTTCCACCCGGACTACGCCTATCTGTTCAATTCCTACTACGTCAGCGCCGGCCCCCGCCATGCCCGCCACCAGCGCGGCCATCTGACCCGCCCGACATCAGACGAAGTCACCGCCTACCGCCGCCATGTCGACGCCGAGGTGGTGAAATTCTTCCAGACCGCCGCAACGGACAAGCTCGAGGCACTGGTGCCGCTGGTCGAGGTCGGCCTCAATCACGAGCAGCAGCATCAGGAGCTCATGTACACCGACATCCTGCATGCCTTCGCACAGAACCCGATCCCGCCGGCCTACGATCCGGCATGGCGCTTCCCGGCATCGCAGCGCGGGCCTGAGGAATGGGTGACGCTCAACGAGGGCATCCACACCGTCGGCCATGGCGAAGACAGCTTCCATTTCGACAATGAGAAGCCCGCGCATCGCGCGCTGGTCGGCCCGGTCAAGCTCGCGAAGAACCTCGTCAGCAACGCCGACTGGCTCGCGTTCATCAAGGACGGCGGCTACTCCACCGCCACGCTGTGGCTGATGGACGGCTTCGGCACCGTGAACAACGAGGGCTGGCAGGCGCCCGGCCACTGGCGCGAGATCGACGGTGAATGGAAGATCATGACGCTCGGCGGCCTGCAGCCGATCGATCCGCAGGCTCCGGTTTGCCATGTCAGCTACTACGAAGCCGACGCCTTCGCCCGCTGGGCCGGCAAGCATCTGCCGACCGAGATGGAATGGGAGGTCGCGGCGCGCGCCGGACTGCTCAACGACGCCTATGGCATCGTCTGGCAGTGGACCCGCAGCGCCTATTCGCCCTACCCGGGCTACCGCGCGATCGAAGGCGCGCTCGGAGAATACAACGGCAAGTTCATGGTCAACCAGCTCGTGCTGCGCGGCTCGTCGCTGGCGACCCCTTCCGGTCACAGCCGCGTCACCTACCGCAACTTCTTCTATCCACACCATCGCTGGCAATTCACGGGGTTACGCCTCGCCGACTATGCCTGATTGAGTCCAGTCGACATCGATGACGCGTCGGTAAGCGCGTTCGGGAGAGTATCATGAATGTGCATGCCGCCGCTTTGGCCAAAGCGTATCCGTTCGACGAAGCGACCTCGGCGTTTGCCGGCGACGTGATCGGCGATCTCGCCCGTCACCCGAAACGGCTGTCGCCGAAATATTTCTACGACGCCACCGGCTCGGAGCTGTTCGAGCAGATCACGGTGCTGCCGGAATATTATCCGACGCGCACCGAGCTCGGCATCCTGCGCGACCGCGGCAGCGAGATCGCCGCGATCATTCCGGACGGCGCGGCGCTGGTCGAGTTCGGCGCCGGCGCGACCACCAAGGTGCGCCTGCTGCTAGAAACCAGCGAATTCGCCGCCTATGTGCCGGTCGACATTTCCGGCGATTTCCTCAAGGCCCAGGCCGACGGGTTGCGCCGGGATTTCCCGGGTCTCGGCATCTATCCGGTCGCGGCCGATTTCACCACGCCGTTCGTGCTGCCCGAGGCGGTCGCTGACATGCCGAAGGTCGGCTTCTTCCCGGGCTCGACGCTCGGCAATTTCGAGCCGAGCGAGGCCCTGGCTTTCCTGCGCAGCGCGCGCAAGATCCTCGGCCACGGCGCGCAGATGATCATCGGCGTCGACCTCGAAAAGGACGAGCGCGTGCTGTACGACGCCTATAACGATGCGGCCGGCGTCACCGCGCGCTTCAACCTCAATGTGCTGGTCCGTATCAACCGCGAGCTCGGCGGCAATTTCGACCTGTCGGGCTTCACCCACCGCTCGATCTACAACCGCGATCGCCACCGCATCGAGATGCACCTGATCAGCCGCAAGGCACAGACCGTGCGCATCCTCGGCAACACCTTCGCATTCCGCCCCGGCGAGAGCATTCACACCGAGAACAGCTATAAATACAGCCTCGAGCGCTTCACCGCGCTGGCCCGCAGCGCGGGCTGGACGGTGCGCGACAGCTGGACCGACGCCAACACCATGTTCTCGGTGCACGCGCTGGTCGCGGACTAGTTAGCGCCTAACCAGGATGGGGCAACGATCATGGGCCGGCGTGCGCTGCAGATCGCAACAGTGGTGCTCGCCCTCGTCCCTGTCCTGACCGGCATCATCACCATGCTCGGCGTGAGCGACCCGCTCTACGCCTCGTCGGGCGTTCCGGCGCTGCCGGCACTCGACAGCAATCTGCGCTTCTTCGGCGGGGTCTGGCTCGGCCTCGGCCTCGCTTTGCTTTGGCTGGTGCCGCGGATCGAAAGCGAGGGCGTGCTGTTTCGGGTGGTTTGGGGCGGCATCTTCCTCGGCGGCATCGGCAGGCTGCTGTCGATGGTGATGGTCGGCCTCCCGCCGCTGCCCTTCGTGGGCTTCACCGCGCTCGAAGTGGTCGGCGCACCCCTATTCGTCTATTGGCAGCACCGCGTGGCCACGGCTGGTCGCAGGTAGCGGCCGCGCTATTCTTCCTCTCCGCTCGACCGCAGCGAGATCGATTCCCACGCTGCGACCACGATCATGATCACAGTGGTAACGATCGAGAGCATGAGCGGCGACATCTCGCCGGCGAAATAAGCCGTGATCGCGAGCGCTATGATGCCGACGCCGTGCGACAGCTGCAGGAAGTTGCGGATCACGTATTTGAACAGGATGGTCCCGACCAGGAACAGCGCAGGGCCGCCGACCGAGCTCACGATCGTCTTGAGATCGGAATGGCCGGTCGGATGCTTCAGCACCAGCTCGTCGGCGACCGCGGTGAGGATGATGCCGCCGACGATCGGCATGTGCAGATAGGTGTAGGCGATCCGCGCCACCCGGCCGGATTCCTCCGACCTGGAGATCATGTCCGAGCCGGCTTCGGCGCCCTTGTGGAAATAGATCCACCACATCGCGATGCTGCCGACCAGCGCCGAGATGAACGCTGCGACGTTCTCCGGCGTCCAGGTCAGCTCGGCAAAGGTCGCACCGTCGACCACGATGGCCTCGCCGAGCGCGATGATGATGAAGCCGGCGCAGCGCTCGGCCATGTGGCCGCCCTCGACCGACCAGGCCTCCATCGAGGAAAAGCCGAGTCCTGGGGTCCAGAAGCGCACGGCCGGCGCGACGTATTCGATCGCCAGCGCCGCGATCCAGAGCCACATCCGCGTCTCGTGCTCGGCAAAGCCGCCGAGAATCCAGAGCACGGCCGAGCCGCACAGCCAGGTCAGGATACGGATGGCGTTGTGGCGCACAGCGGTCCGGCGCCGCGGCGTCGCCAGCAGCCAGAATGCCGTGCGGCCGACCTGCATCGCGGCATAGGTCCCGGCAAACCACAGCCCGCGGCCCTCGAAGGCGGTCGGGATCGAGGTCGACAGCAGCAGCCCGCCCAGCATCAGGACGAACAGCAGCAGGCGGACCGGCGTCAGATCGGGATTGAGCCAGTTGGTGACCCAGGTGGTGTAGACCCACACCCACCACACCGCGAGGAAGAGCACCGTGACCTGCACCGCGCCCATCGGGGTGAAGTGGTGCAGCAGCGTATGCGACAGCTGCGTGACGGCGAAGACGAAGACGAGGTCGAAGAACAGCTCGGCATTGGTGACGCGGCTGTGCTGGTTCGGCACGATGACGCGAAACATCGCGCCGCGCGGATTATCTGCCATCGCTTGGGGCCCCGCCCGGTTGCCGGGGACTAGCCTTCCGGCACGCCGGTCTGCAGGGCCAGCGCGTGCAGCACGCCGCCCATCTGGCCCTTCAGCGATTGGTAGACGATCTGATGCTGCTGGACGCGGGACTTGCCGCGGAATGACTCGGAAACGACAGTGGCCGCATAGTGGTCGCCGTCGCCGGCCAGATCACGGATCGTCACCTCGGCATCAGGGATCGCTGCCTTGATCATCGATTCGATATCACGGGCGTCCATCGGCATCCCAGTCCACCTCCGTCAGGTCATTCGAATCAGGGCCGGTTCGGCCAAGGAAATCTAGGATAAAACCCAGGGCAAAACCCAAGATAAAACCCAGCCCCTGAGGTCTTCTAGGTCATCCCGAGGCACACTATATTCCCATTCCCAGCGATTTAAACCTGCATCAATCGGTCACAAGCCATCACGCCGAAATGACCAGAAGAGGCGCAGAATCATGAAGCTCCCCGGCCCCGACCATCCGATCACGATCACGCCCAACGCCAAGCGTATCCGCGTCACCGCCGACGGCGTCGTCATCGCCGACACCACCCATGCGCTGACCCTGAAGGAAGCGAGCTATCCGGCGGTGCAATACGTGCCCCGGCAGGACGCCAACATGGAGCTGTTGACCCGCACCGAGCGGACCACGCATTGCCCCTACAAGGGAGATGCGAGCTATTTCAGCATCAAGGCCAATGGCAAGACGCTGGACAACGCGATCTGGACCTATGAGGAGCCCTTCCCGGCGATGACCGAGATCGCCGGCCACCTCGCCTTCTACCCGGACAAGGTGAAGATCGAGGAAGTCGCCTAGACCGTCTCGCCTGCCGCAAGCGCCGGGCCTCGCCCGGCGCTTCATTGCGTGCTGACCAGCCTGAAGACGGAAAATGCCCGGGCAAGGCCCGGGCATTTCGACGGGAGTGTTCGGCCGGACCGGCGCTAGACCCTGAATATCGTGAGCCCGAGGATCAGCAGCACCAGGAAGATCACGACGAACACGTAGAACAGGAAGCGCGCAATGTCGGCGGAGGCGGCGGAAATGCCGGTGAAGCCGAGCAGGCCCGCGATGATCGAGACGACCAGGAAGATCAACGCCCATTTCAGCAGTGTCATTGCTTGCTCCACAAACCGCGCGCGCCTTGCGCGTCCGCCGATAACGCCAGCTACCGACCCCGGTTCCAGAACGAAACAGATCCACTGAGATGACCGACCTCGACACCACGGAATCGGGACGATTGGGCCTTGCTGAATCGAGTTCCCGATTGCAACATCCGGGTGCAGACTCGGCTGGGGGCACCATGAAATCGATTGCTC
The DNA here is from genome assembly GCF_015291625.1 of Bradyrhizobium sp. CCBAU 53421. Lineage (NCBI taxonomy): Bacteria > Pseudomonadati > Pseudomonadota > Alphaproteobacteria > Hyphomicrobiales > Nitrobacteraceae > Bradyrhizobium > Bradyrhizobium sp. CCBAU 53421. The sequence goes on along the minus strand of NZ_CP030047.1, from coordinate 3,925,185 downwards.
ACGCGGCTCCGGCCGTCGACGTCCAGGCAGCACCGAAGCTCCACAAGCGCAATGTCGCCCTGGACCGTGCCCGCACCTTCCTGACGCTGGTCGTGCTGCTGCATCACGCGGTGATCCCCTACACCTATTTCGGGCACACCGACCCGACGTCCTGGATCGGCTTCGACTGCATCGTGCTCGCCACCGACAGCTTCTTCATGGCGATGTTCTTCTTCCTGTCGGGCCTGTTCGTGTGGCCCGGGCTCGGCAACAAGCCGTGGCTGATCTTCTTGCGCGACCGGCTGCTGCGGCTTGGCCTGCCCTTCGTGATCTGCGCGTTCACCGTGATTCCGATCGCCTATTACGCGATCGCGCTGCGTGCGACGCCGGAGCTGACCTTCTCCGAATTCTGGCGGAGGACCATGATCTACGGGCCCTGGCCGAGCGGCCCGATCTGGTTCGTCTGGGTTCTGATGACCTTCGACCTGACGGCGAGCGTGCTGTACCGGGTGTCGTCGCGCCTGCTCGAACCGATCAACCGCCTGTCGGTCAAGGGATTTGAACGTCCCTCGAAGTTCTGGCTGTTCCTCGTCGTCGTCAGTGCCGCCTTCTATCTGCCGATGCTGGTCCATTACGGCCAAAACTACTGGTTCGAGCTCGGACCGTTCTCGGTGCAGGCGAGCCGGGTGCTGCTGTATGCGTCCTATTTCTTCATCGGCGCGGGGATCGGCTCGGCCAACTTCGAGAACGGCCTGCTCAGCGCGCACGGACGGCTGACCGAGCGGCGCTGGTTCTGGACCGGCGTCACGCTGGTCCCCTACTGCCTGATGTGGGTGATGATCTACATCAAGCGCGGGATCATCGATAACCCCGACCCGCTGCCGGGCTGGTATCTCGCGTCCTACGGCACCTTCTACGTGCTGTTTAGCGCCTCGATCCTGTTCGCGATCCTGGCCTACTTCCTGCAATCGAAGGCGGCGGGACCGACGCTGCTCGACCGCATGCAGGGTGACGCCTACGGCATGTTCCTGGTGCACTATCCGATCGTGCTGTGGCTGCAATACTGGCTGTTCGACATGGATTTGCCGGCGATCGCCAAGGCCGCGATCGCGTTCTTCGCCACCGTGGCGCTGAGCTGGGCCGCCACCGCCGTGCTGCGCAAGATTCCCGGCTCAAGATACGTGCTCTAATCATGCCGCGATCTCGCCCGGCGCCGCCACGCTTTCGAGCCGTCGGGCGGCCGCGGCGCGGTGGTCGCGGGCGATCAGGATGTAGAAGGTCGGCAACACGAACAGCGTGAACAGCGTGCCGATCAGCATCCCCATCACCACGACGATGCCGATGGCGAAGCGGCTGGCCGCGCCGGCGCCGTCGGCATAGAGCAACGGCGCGAGGCCCGCGACCATCGCCGCCGGGCCCGCGCATCCTGATCACCGCGGCCGAACGCCGACAGCGGCGCAAGCGGCGGGCTTGACGGCAAGTCGCGACCGGCAAGTTGCGCACAACCTGCCATTGGTCACATGCCGCCGGGTGATTCTCGGTTATGCTGGCCGGACTGCTTGACCCCCAGGGAGTCCTGACATGAACGACCCTCAAGTTGGATGGATCGCCGCCATCATCGTCGGCGGATTGGCCGGCTGGCTCGCCGAGATGTTCATGAAGACCGGAACCGGCATCTTCATGAACATCATCCTCGGCATCGTCGGCGCCGCGCTGGCGAACTGGCTGTTGGGTCTGCTCGGCGTATCGCTCGGTGGCGGATGGCTCAGCTATCTCATCGCCGGCTTCATCGGCGCAGTGATTATCATCTTTGCCTGGCGCGCGATCCGCGGCGCCACCTAACGCTTGATCCTAAGGGATCGCGCCTGGACAAAAGAAAATAGCGCGATGATGGGTTCATCGCTCTATTGAGATTTCGTTCGCTCGGCGTCGCAGTGCCTGATCCATCCGGATCAGGCGGCAGCGCCGTGCATGTAGTTCGGCAGCCAGTGCTCGAAGGCGCGGGACAGGCTTTCGATCGTCACAGGCGGCTCTCCGGCGACCGCAATCGCCTCCCCGCCGGTGGTGCCGATGCGCGCGCAGGGCACGCCGGCGCCCTTCATCTTGGCCAGCACGAGGCCCGCCTCGGCCGCGGGCACGGTGACGATGTAGCGGGCCTGATCCTCGCCGAACCAGTAGGCATGCGGCACGATCGAGGACGGCGCCGCCAGCAGCTGCGCGCCGATGCCGCTTGCGATCGCCATCTCGGCGAGCGCGATCAAGAGCCCGCCGTCAGAGACGTCATGCACCGCGGTCGCGGTGCCCGCGCGGATCATGCCGCGCACGACGTCGCCGTTGCGCTTCTCGGTGGCGAGATCGACCGGCGGCGGAGCGCCCTCCTCGCGGCCGCAGACATCACGCAGGTAGACCGACTGGCCAAGCCAGCCATGAGTGTCGCCGACCAGCAGGATCGCCTCGCCGGCCGCCTTGAACGCCAGCGTCGCTGACTTGGTGAAGTCGTCGAGCAGGCCGACGCCGCCGATCGAGGGCGTCGGCAGGATGCCGCGGCCGTTGGTCTCGTTGTAGAGCGAGACGTTGCCGGACACGACCGGGAAATCCAGCGCGCGGCAGGCTTCTGAAATGCCCTTCAGGCAGCCGACGAACTGGCCCATGATCTCGGGCCGCTCCGGATTGCCGAAGTTGAGATTGTCGGTGATCGCGAGCGGCCGGCCGCCGACCGCGGTGATGTTGCGCCAGGCTTCGGCGACCGCCTGCTTGCCGCCCTCGAACGGATCGGCCTCGCAATAGCGCGGCGTGACGTCGACGGTGAGCGCAAGCCCCTTCGGCCCGTCCTCGATGCGGACCACGGCGGCATCGCCGCCGGGACGCTGCATGGTATTGCCGAGAATGACGTGGTCGTACTGCTCCCAGACCCAGCGCTTCGAGCACAGTTCGGGCGTGCCGATCAGCCTGGTCAGCGCCTCCGCGATGCCGAGCGGCGGCTTGACGTCCTGGCCTCGGATCACCGGCAGCGCATTCGAGGCGACATGCGGACGGTCATAGACCGGCGCCTCGTCGCCGAGCTCCTTGATCGGCAGGTCCGCCATCACGTCGCCGCCATGCTTGACGACGAAGCGCTTGGTCGGCGTGGTGTAGCCGACGATGGCGAAATCGAGCCCCCATTTGCGGAAGATCGCCTCGGCCTCTTTCTCCTTCTCGGGCTTGAGCACCATGAGCATGCGCTCCTGGCTCTCCGAGAGCATCATCTCGTAGGCGCTCATGCCGGTCTCGCGGGTCGGCACCGCGCTGAGGTCGAGCTCGACGCCGAGGTCGCCCTTGGCACCCATCTCGACCGCCGAGCAGGTCAGACCGGCCGCACCCATGTCCTGGATCGCGATCACGCAACCCTTTTCCATGATCTCGAGGCAAGCTTCCAAAAGCAGCTTCTCGGCGAAGGGATCGCCGACCTGCACGGTCGGACGCTTCTCCTCGGAGGCGTCGTCGAATTCGGCCGAGGCCATCGAGGCGCCGTGGATGCCGTCGCGGCCGGTCTTGGAGCCGAGATAGACGATCGGCATGTTCACGCCGGAAGCCGCCGCGTAGAAGATCTTGTCGGCATCGGCGAGGCCGACCGCCATCGCGTTGACCAGGATGTTGCCGTCATAACGGGTGTGGAAGCGCACTTGGCCGCCGACCGTCGGCACGCCGAACGAATTGCCGTAGCCGCCGACGCCCGCGACCACGCCGGACACCAGATGCCGGGTCTTGGGGTGCTCGGGCGCGCCGAAGCTCAGCGCGTTCAAGCAGGCGATCGGGCGCGCGCCCATGGTGAAGACGTCGCGCAGGATGCCGCCGACGCCGGTGGTCGCACCCTGGTAGGGCTCGATGTAGCTCGGGTGGTTGTGGCTCTCCATCTTGAAGACCACGGCCTGGCCGTCCCCGATATCGATCACGCCGGCATTCTCGCCGGGACCCTGGATCACCCAGGGCGCCTTGGTGGGCAGCCCGCGCAGATGGATCCGGGACGACTTGTACGAGCAATGCTCGTTCCACATCGCCGAGAAGATGCCGAGCTCGGTGAAGGTCGGAACCCGCCCGATCAGCTTCAGGATGCGCTCGTACTCGTCCGGCTTCAGCCCGTGGGCGGCGACGAGTTCGGGGGTGATTTGAGGCTCGTTCTTGGGGTCGTTCTTGGGCGCGGTCATGGGACCCTTAATAGGTAGATCGAACGGGGGCGAAAAGGCCTTTTACGGCCCATTTCCGGCCTGTCCAGAGCTTTGCGGCGGTTGGGCGCGGCCCGGGATTTGCAGCCCGGATTTGCACCTGGGATTTGCACAATGGGGATGGATCGGATTTAAGGTCCCGAACCCGATAATTGAAGGCCAGATTTCGTGAACGAACTCGCCAAGACCGCACTCAATACGGCGTTCAACCGCCGCCCCGACCTGCACGTCGAAACCGAGGGCGAATTCGCCGGCTGGCGGACCTGGACCCGGGACAATTTCGAGACCCATACCGGCCCCTTCTACCATCGCATGGACGAGAACGGCCGCATCGCCTGCGCGTTCCGGGTCGGCCCGAAGCACCTCAACGGCTCCGGCAACGTCCATGGCGGCTGCCTGATGACCTTCGCGGATTACTGCCTGTTCGCGCTGTCGGCCCCGGTGCTCCAGGGCCCCGGCGTCACGGTCTCGTTCGCCTCCGAATTCCTCGACGCGGCCCGCGAGGGTGACCTGATCGAATGCACCGGCGAGGTCACCCGCGCCGGCGGCTCGCTGATCTTCGTGCGCGGCATGCTGACATCGGCCGAGCGGCCGCTGTTCAGCTTCTCCGGCACCATCAAGCGGACCAAGCGCAAGGCGCCGGCGGAGAAGACAGCGTAATCGGAATGAACACGCCCCACGAGACTGTGGAGGCAGGCCGTCATGCAGCCGTTACATCACCACGTTGAATCGAAGACACCGCACTAGGACCGATCGACATTCAGGATTCCCAAGCGGTTTGATCGCTGATTCATAGAGTTCCGTGATTCGAGACACGGAGCAGATGGTGGCGGCGAAACGATATGAGCTGACGGAGGCGCAATGGGCGAGGGTTGCGCCACTGCTGCCGGGGAAAGCTGGCGACCCGGGACGGACGGCTGCGGACAATCGACTGTTCGTCAACGGATGTTTGTGGGTCTTGCGATCGGGCGCACACTGGAGCGACCTGCCGGAACGGTACGGCAAGTGGAAAACGGTGCATCAGCGCTTCAGCCGCTGGTGCCATGCCGGCGTCTGGGAGCGCGTGTTCGCTGCTCTGACCGCCGATCGCGACAACCGGTATCTGATGATCGACAGCACCATCGTTCGCGCCCACCAGCAGGCGACGAGCGGAAAAGGGGGGCCAAAGATCAGGCGCTGGGGCGTTCCCGAGGCGGACTGACCACCAAGATCCACATGCTGGCTGATGCGCTCGGCCGTCCGCTCCGCTTCATCGTCACGGCTGGGCAAGTTAATGACATCACCCAGGCGCCCGCACTGCTCCACGGCCAGAGCGGCGATGCCGTGCTCGCCGACAAGGCCTATGACAGCAACGCCTTGCGTGCGATCATCGCGGAAATCGGCGCAACGGCGGTGATCCCGTCAAACCGCACCCGCAGGATCATCATTCCGCACGACGCCGACGCCTACAAACAGCGCAACCGCATCGAGCGCTGCTTTTGCCAGCTCAAACACTTCCGACGCTTGGCAACCCGTTATGACAGGCGATCTGGCAACTTTACTGGCTTCATCCATCTCGCAGCCGCAATGATCTGGATGCAATGAATGTCGATCGGCCCTAGCGTGTTGTGTTCGCGCGCGTTCTTCGCGTGAAGCAATGCAGACACCAGTTGTGACACGACGACGCACTGTCGTTGCGTCGTCGCGCGCGCGTCACATGCGCGTCAGCCAAGCCCCCGAAGATTGCTGAACGGTTTCCGTTTGTGCATTCGCGCAGTGAAGTTGGGGCATTCTCATGAAATTGAAGACGTTTGTTTCCGTGACGTCCGCGATGTCGCTTGTCGCATCGCTGGCGTGCGTTGCAACTCCGGCGCGTGCCGGCCAGGACGGCGACAATGGCGATCGCGGCATCGGCGAGTCCCGCGGTCACGATCAGGACCAGGATCAAGACCATGACGGCGGTCATCATGGCCGCAAGCCGCGCGCGGTGATGATCTCGCTCGACGGCGCCAAACCCGATTTCATCCAGAAATTCATCGAGGAAGGCGTGCTGCCGCGCGATGGCGGCCTCGCCCGGCTCAGCCGGCGCGGCGCAGTGGCGCTGCAGAACGTGACGGCGTCACCGTCGCTCACCGCTGTCTCGCATATCGCGATCGCGACCGGTTCGACGGCGGTGCATAACGACATCCCCTCCAACACGTTCCAGCCGATCGTCGGCCCGATCTCCAGCAGCATCAGCGGCTTCGCAGCGCCGATCGGCGGCTACAACGAGAGCCCGCTCGGGCCGTCGACGAACCCGACGGCGCAGCCCCTGTGGGTGCAGCTGCGCCAGCAGGGCAAGAAGGTCGTCACCGCGACGTGGCCCGGCGGCGACGGCGCCGACATCTCCATCAACAAGACCGTGGTGCAGCCGGCCCAGCCCACCCGCGTGACCGACTTCACAGTGCCGTTCGGCGCGTTCGGCGGCATCGGAGCCCAGGGCTTCTCGCTGTCGCGCAGCGACTTCACGGCCGATCCGGGCATCGTCGCGGCGCTGCAGGCCGCCGGCCATTTCTCGTTCAGCCCGGTGCTGGTGACTTCGGCGCCGATCGAGACGTTCTCGTGTTCCACCGCGGCGACCGCAACCTGCACCAACGCCGCGACGCTCGACGTCAAATATTCGATTCGCGTCGCCGCGATCGACACCACCAATGACCGCAAGGTGAACTACGACACGCTGGTGTTCTTCGACGAAAACCGCGGCATCACCGCGGGACCGTTCCACGCGCCGTCGACCGGGCCGGCCTATGTCAAGTTCGGCGGCGAGAATGCGCCGTTCTTCTTCGAAGGCAGCGGCGCCAAGGTCGGTGCCGCCTATTTCGTCTCGGCGCTGTCACCCGATCTTTCAGTCGTGCGCTTCGCCCGCTACGGCGCCAACTTCATCCCGCGCAACACGCCTGTCCTCGCCGATGTCGACGACATCAACGACAATATCGGGTTCTGGCGTCCGCAGGCCGACTTCCGCATTCCGGAGCGCCTGAGCCCGGGGTTCACCAATTTCCCCGACGTCGAGATCGAGACGATGTACGAGGACATGGTGAAGACCTTCGTGCGCTACCAGGCCAATATCGGCGAGCGCGCGATCAAGACCCATCCGGATGCCGATCTCGTCATGGTGTATATCGAGCAGCCCGACGGCTCCGAGCATCAGTTCCTGCTGACCGATCCGCGCCAGGGCACCAGCCCGACCGATCCGAATTCGATCGGCGCCAACCAGGATCCGGCCAAGGTCAAGCGCTACGCGTCGTACATCCGCTTCGCCTACCAGACCGCCGACAAGGCGGTGAAGCAGATCGCCGATGCGGCGGGCCGTGACAGCAACGTCGTCGTGGTGTCGGATCACGGCTTCGCGCCGTTCCACACCTCGGTCAATCTCGCCAACATCCTGCGCAATGCCGGCATCGACACCAGCAAGGTCGGGATCCGCACCTCGGGTCCTGCCGCCGACATCTACGTCAACCTGCAGAACCGCGAGCTCGGCGGCACCGTCGATCTTGCGACTTACCGCAACTTGGTGGCGCAGATCACCGATGCGGTAAAGAACGCGGTCGATCCCAACGCGCGCTTCAACTACTCGCTCAGGGATCAGCGTATCTTCACCGTCGTCGAGACCCGGCCGCTGCAATGCGACGCCGGTACCGGACAGTGCACCAGCAAGACCGTCGGCCAGGACTATGGCGACGTGTTCGCGCTGATGGCGCCCGGCTACAATTTCGACGGCATCCAGAACCCCGGCGTCGCGCGCCAGGGTGACGCGCCGTTCAATTCGGCCACCACCGCGCTGTCGATGCCGAACTTCTACGGCGCCCACGGTCACGATCCCGAGCTTCCGGTGATGAGCGCGACGTTCATCGCCGCGGGGCCGCAGATCCGCAAGGACACCGTGGTGCGGCACATGCGCAATATCGACGTGGCGCCGACCATCATGCGGATCCTCGGCACCACACCGCACCAGGTCGATGGCGAGGTGCTGAGCGAGGTCCTGCGCTAGCATCCTTCGGCAAATTCCAGGCGGTGGACGCCAAACCGGCGTCCACCGCCTCGCAATCACGGCCTGGAATCCTCACGCGCGCGGCGTGCCGAACCGCTCGATCACCTCGGCGAGCGCAACGTGACCGGCGCAGGCGCCTGACCCCGCGGGGCTGCTCTCACCGCTCTCCAGCGCCGTCGCGTAGATCACGGCCGGATCGGCCTCGAGGCGCGTGCGAAGTGCGGACAGTTTCGGCCAGCGATTGCGGTCGGCGACGGCGTGGAAGTCGAGCCAGCGCGCGACTCCGATCAGCAGCCCATCCGCCAATGTCGGGTGGTCGCCGAGCAGGAACGGCGCATCGCCGATCAGCTCCTCGAGCCTGTCGTGCCGCTGCACGACATTGCCCTGCCCCCACTGCCGCAGCACAGACTGCATTGCGGGATTCGGCGTCTGCATTTCCAGCGCGGCCCATAGCGGACTGAACGCCGCGGTGAAGCCGGTGTTCACGAAGGCCATCAGCTGACGCATCCGGTCGGCCTGCGGCGACAACGGCTCGAAGCTGATGCGGCGCTCGGTATCGCGTTCCGCCAGCCAGCTTGCGATCGCCATGTTCTCGGTGAGCAATCTGCCCTGGTCGGTGACGAAGGCCGGCGTCTCATGCCGCGGATTGATCCGGGCATAGGAGGGATCGCGCATTTCGCCGAGCATGTCGACGCGGCAAAGGCGGTAGGGCTTGCGCAGCCATTCGAGGGCTGCGACGAGCCCCATGGAGCTTCCGAGCGGGAAGCCATAGATGAGGATAGGTTCCATGATGTGGTCTCCGGTATGTCAGACGATCACGCTGCGCAGCGGAGCCGGACCCTATTCGCCACATCCGTGAAGTAAATTACGCACCTTTTTGTAACCACGAGCCGCCATGAAATCTCTCGTCTCCCGCTGCCCGATCGAGGAAGTGATGCAGATCCTGAGCGGTCGCTGGCCGACCCTGCTGATCTACTATCTGAAGCAGGGCACCAAACGCTTCAGCGACCTGCGCCGCGACAACCCGACCATCTCGCACAAGATGCTGACGCTTGAGCTGCGCAAGCTGGAGGACGCCGGCATCGTCGAGCGCACCGAATTCGACGGCTACCCGCTGCGCGTCGAATACCAGCTCACGCCAGCCGGCCACCGGCTGGTGCCGCTGATCGATGCGCTCGGCGACTGGTGGGAAACGACGTCGGATGCCGGAGCACAGTCCGGCTCCGCGGATGCCGAGCCGGCCCTTCCAAATACCGTCTCGCGGGATTGAACGGCACGAAGGGTCGTTAAACTTGCGCTGGCCTCGGGTCAGCTCCCGAAGTATCAGTTTTGCTGCGCGCCAATGCGCGGGGAGCCAGTCGAAGTGCCGAAGAGCACAGCCAGAGCATGACCCGGAACGTGCTCAAACAAGGAGCGAAAGCGAGTGGCGTAACGGCTCCCGGGATCACGGCGTCGGTGCCGGGCGCGCGCGGCTGGCGCGACTATGCGCTGCTGCTGGCGCTGGCCTGCTGCTGGAGCTCGACCTATCCGCTGACCAAGATCGGGCTCGGCTCGATCCCGCCGGTCACCTTCATCTCCGCGCGCTCGCTGGTCGCCGCCCTATTCCTGCTCGTGGTGCTGTGGATCCGCGGCATCCGCATCCCGACCGACATCAAGGCCTGGAAACTGTTCGCCTTCCAGCAGACCATCAACTCCACGATCCCGTTCCTGGTGATCACCTGGGCGCAGCTCTATGTACCGGCTTCCAACACCGTGGTGCTGGCCTCGACGACGCCGATCTTCGCCTTCCTGATCACCTGGGCGATCACGCGGCACGAGCCGGCCTCGCTGCTCAAGCTGGTCGGCGCGATCCTCGGCCTCGCCGGCACGGTTGCGATCATCGGCCTCGACGCGCTGTCGGGCTTCGGCAAGGAGATTGTCGCCGAGATCGCGATCCTGCTCGCCACCGTCTCGTTCGCCTGCGCCACGATCTTCGGGCTTCGTCTCTCCGACTATGACCCCATGGTGGTGGCCGCCGGCTCGCTGCTGTTCGGCGGCACCGTGCTGCTGCCGGTCGCCCTGATCGCCGACCACCCCTGGACGCTGCATCCGACGCCGCAGGCGCTGGTCGCCACCGTCGTGATGGGCATCTTCTCCAGCGCGTTCGGCCTGATGCTGTTCTACATGTGCCTGACGCGGCTCGGCACGCTCACGACGAATGCGCAGGGCTATCTTCGGATTCCGATCGGCGTCGCGCTGTCGGTGATCCTGCTCGGGGAATCCGTGCCGTCGAACCTCGTGCTCGGCCTCGTGCTTGTCATGGCCGGCGTCGCCGCGATGACGGTGCCGGCCGAAGCCGTCAAGCGCTGGCTGCGCCGGTCGCGACGATAGGCGTTCCGGCTACTTCTTGTCGTCCGCCAGCAGCGCGCGGTACTTCGCGACGTCGCGCGTCACGAGCTGCTGCAGCGCCGCGGGCGCGAGCTCGTCGGCATCGGGGGCAACGGTCGACAGATCGACGAAGCGCTTCTTCACCGCCTCGCTCGCGACCGCGCTGCGCGCCGCGGCGTTGAGCTTGGCGATGATCTCGGGCGGGGTGCCCTTCGGCGCGAACAGGCCGTTCCAGCCTTGCGCCTCGAACTCGGCCAGCCCGGCCTCGGCCGAGGTCGGCAAGTCCGGCAGCGAGGCGAGCCGCACGGTCGAGCCGACCACGACCGCCTTTACGAGCTTGTCGTCGATCGCCTGCGACACCGAGGCTGCGGCATCGCAGACGCCGTCGATCTGGCTGCCGATCGCATCCGTCAGCGCGAGCGCCGCGCCGCGATAGCCGACCAGCTGCACGTCGATCCCGGCGGCATGCACGAAGCTCTTGCAGATCAGGTAATTCGAGGAGCCGACGCCGGCATGGCCGAGATTGACCTTGCCCGGATTCTTCTTCGCGTAGTTGATGAATTCCTTGAGGTCCTTGGCCGGAAAATCCTTGCGTAGCGCGACGATGCCGAAGGTCTTTGCGACCACGGCGATCGGCGCGAAGGAGTCGGGCGTAAACGCCAGCTTCGGATAGATCGTGTAGGTCGCGGCATTGGTGCCGGCATTGCCGATCGCGATGGTATAGCCGTCCGGCTCGGCGCGTGCCGCGCGGGTTAGCGCGGTCGAGCCGCCGGCGCCGCCGACATTCTCGATGATGATGCTCTGGCCAAGCGCCGCGCTCATCTGGTCGGCGACCGCGCGGGCGATGACGTCCGAGGTGCCACCCGCCGTGAACGGTACGATCATCGTGATCGGACGCTTCGGGAAGTCCAGCTTTGAGGTGTCCTGGGCGTGCGCGGCAGTCGCAAGCAGCACGAATGCAGCTGCTGCTGCGGCAAGGCACCTTTCAAACATGATGGTTAGGCCGCCTTTTCGAACTGCTGGACCAGCCCTGCGAACAGGCCGCGACCGTCGGTGCAGCCCATGATCTCTTCGACGTGGTTCTCCGGATGCGGCATCATACCGAGCACGTTGCCGCGCTCGTTGACGATGCCGGCGATCGAATGCGCGGCGCCGTTGAAGTTCGAGGTCTCGTCGACCACACCATCGGCAGAGCAATAGCGGTAGAGCACCCGCCCGTCGCCCTCGAGCCGCTTCAGCGTCTCCTCGTCCGCCTCGTAATTGCCCTCGCCATGCGCCACCGGAACGCGGATCACCTGGCCAGCATTGTAGCCGCGGGTGAACGGGGTGTCGGAGCGCTCGACCTTCATGTGCACGTCGCGGCAGACGAATTTCAGCCCGGCATTGCGCATCAAGACGCCCGGCAACAGCCCGGACTCGCAGAGGATCTGGAAGCCGTTGCAGACGCCGAGCACGAGGCCGCCCTTGGCTGCGAAGTCGCGCACCGCGTCCATCACGGGCGCACGGGCCGCGATCGCGCCGCAGCGCAGATAGTCGCCGTAGGAGAAGCCACCGGGCACCACCACGAGGTCGGTGCCCTTGGGCAGCGCGGTCTCGGCGTGCCAGACCATCGCGGTCTCATTGCCGGATGCGAGCTTGAGCGCGCGCGCCATGTCGCGCTCGCGATTGATGCCGGGGAAGACGAGGACCGCTGATTTCATTCCATCACCTGGTTTTGGGCGCCAGCACGAGCTTCGCTGCGGCGGCAAACTTGGCATAATTGTCGTTGCTGGCTTTTTCGTCACGCGCCGAACTGATCAGGCTGGCGGAGCCTTGTCCGCCAATCAGCAAGCCGCTGACTTGATACTCGCTTGCACCATCGGCGGTCACGGTCAGGCGCCGTGCCTTGAACATGCGCGGCATCGCCGTGCCCTTGTCGCCGTCGACGCCGAGCAGCGTGATGCGCTGTCCGGGCGTCCGCTGCTCCAGCGCCTTGATGATCTGCTCCTGCCCCGCACGGAACTGGTCGAGCGTCATCTGCTTTCCGCCGGTGTAATACCGATAGCTCACCTTGGAGCCCGCGCCGCAGGACGCTTGCGCGCAGCGGAACGTATGCATATCGGAGCCGCGGCGCTCGTAGCTCCATCCGCTGATCGAGAACGGCGGCGCCTGCGTCGTCGCAGCCGGCGCTGCCGGCGCCGGTTGGGCCGAAGCCCCGCCGATTCCGGCTGCCGTCAGCAAGCCGGCCAACAGCGCACGGATAAAGATTCGGTCACTGCGAAAACAGGCGGGAGCGGCTGTCATCATTTGGCGCGCCCGGTCAGCCCAGAACCTCGACCCGGTAGTTCTCGATGACGGTGTTCGCCAGCAGCTTGTCGGCCGCGGCCTTCAGCGCCGCCTCCGCCTTGGCCTTGTCGGTCGCGGCGAGCTCGATGTCGAACACCTTGCCCTGGCGAACGCTGGCGACGCCATCGACGCCGAGCGATTTCAGCGCGCCCTCGATCGCCTTGCCCTGCGGATCGAGGATGCCCGACTTCAATGTCACAGTCACACGTGCCTTCACGATTGCCTCTTAGCTCTTCACCAGCACAGGCCCGCTTCCGGCCGGCCGTTCATTTTCGATCAGGATGCCGAGGCGCTTGGCGACTTCGGTGTAGGCCTCGAGCAGGCCGCCGAGATCGCGGCGGAATCGGTCCTTGTCCAGCTTCTCGTTCGACTTGATGTCCCACAGCCGGCAGGAGTCCGGCGAGATCTCGTCGGCGACGATGATCCGCATCATCTCGTTCTCGAACAGCCGCCCGCACTCCATCTTGAAGTCGACGAGGCGGATGCCGATGCCGAGGAAGAGGCCGGTCAGGAAGTCGTTGACGCGGATCGCGAGCGCCATGATGTCGTCGATCTCCTGCGGCGTGGCCCAGCCGAACGCGGTGATGTGCTCTTCCGACACCATGGGGTCGTTGAGCTGGTCGTTCTTGTAGTAGAACTCGATGATCGAGCGCGGCAGCTGGGTGCCCTCCTCGATCCCGAGCCGCTGCGACAGCGAACCGGCGGCGACGTTCCGCACCACCACCTCGAGCGGCACGATCTCGACCTCGCGAATCAGCTGCTCGCGCATGTTGAGGCGGCGGATGAAGTGGGTCGGCACCCCGATGTCGTTGAGGTGCTGAAACAGGTACTCCGAGATTCGGTTGTTGAGGACGCCCTTGCCCTCGATCACCTGGTGTTTCTTGGCGTTGAACGCGGTCGCGTCGTCCTTGAAGTGCTGGATCAGGGTTCCCGGCTCGGGGCCTTCGTAAAGCACCTTGGCCTTGCCTTCATAAATACGGCGTCGACGGCTCATTGGGATGTACCGTGTTTTGTTGAAATCCATGGATTTGGGTGCTCCGGATGACTTGGGGTTACGACCCACGACGGAGCTGCCGCGGAGGCCTGGAACCTGGGCAATCCAACTGGAAACAGAACAAGAACCATGCCTGTTGGCAACCTATCCGATTGGCCCATCCAGCACAATCGATAGTGCCCCCTTCAGGGCACTTATACCGCCCTATCAAAAAGGCCCGATTCCGCCTGTTTTGCCTGCGGCTTAACGGCTCGTTGTCTTGCCGATTCCTCCAACTTATCTAGGCAGGCACCGGGGCTGCCGCAACGAGCATCGGCCCGCCAATCAGCAGGGAATTGGAACTTCGGCATGAACGAATTCGACAAGCGCGAGGAAGGTTTCGAGAAGAAGTTCGCCCTCGACGAGGAGCAGAAGTTCAAGGCCGAAGCGCGCCGGAACAAGCTGCTCGGCCTGTGGGCCGCCGAGAAGCTCGGCATCACCGGCGACGCCGCCAACGCCTATGCCAAGGAGGTGGTCGCCGCCGATTTCGAGGAAGCCGGCGACAATGACGTGCTGCACAAGGTCCTGAGGGACCTCACCGCCAAGGGCCAGGCCACCACCGAGCGCGATGTTCGCGCCAAGATGGACGAGCTGCTGGCGGTGGCGGCAGCGCAGGTGAAGGCAGGAACCTGAGTTCAGGCGCCACCTCGGCTCCAATTCGACTTTCTAAACGCGCCGGACACCGTTCCGGCGCGACGCGTTTGTGCCCCTCGCCCTGGTGAAATCGGCCCTGATGATATCGAGCAGGCGGCGCGAGGCGGCGCTGAGAAAGCCGCCATGCCGCGTCACCGCGACGACATCATGACTTGCGGTGAGATTGCCGACGCGGATCGTCGCGATCGACCCGGTGCGCAGCTCTTCCGCTGCGTTGCTCTGCGACAGCAGTGCGATCCCGAGCCCGGCTTCGACCAGCCGCTTCTGCGCCGTGAGGCTGTCGACCGGCGTCCAGGCGACCTCGCCGAGCCCCTGGGTCAGGAACAGGGCGAACACATGCGAGGCGGTGATCTCGCGCCGCCCCGGTACTTCGGGAAATGCGATCCAGCGCTCGTCCCTGAGCTCAGCGAGCCTGCCAACCCGGCGTCCCGCCAACGGATGGTCCGGCGCGCAGACCACGCCGAGCGGCTCGGCGAACAGCACCTCGCAATCGAGGTCGCCTGAGCGGTCGCGATCGTAGCGCAGCCCGATCGTCGCCTCGCCGCGCCGGATCAGATCGCTGACCTCGGCACTGGTCGCGGTGCGCAGCGTCAGCGCGACATCCGGATGCCGGCGGGCAAAACGCTTCAGCACTTTCGAGAGACGCTCGCCCGCAAGTGTGCCGGTCACCGCCAGCGCCACCGGACCGGAATTGTCGCACAGCAGCGCGCGCACCGCGTTCTCGGCATCCTGCGCCGCCGCGACCGCCCGTTCGGCATAGGGCACCATCACCCGCCCCGCATCGCTCAATCTCGTCTTGCCTGCAATGCGCTCGAACAACGGCACGCCGAGCCCCTGCTCGAGCAGCGCGATGCGCCGCGAGATCGCAGGCTGCGAGCGATGCAGCGCTTTCGCGGCATTCGAGATTCCGCCGCGGCGGTGCACCACCAGAAACGTGTTGAGCGCGTCGCTGTCCATCCCTGACCTCATGCAAAAAACTGATCATATCGAGAGAAATAACAAATTTGTCTGATGGCTGAAACCGCCCTATCGCTGCTGCCAGTCGCTTTTTCCAACCAGCAGGAGTTCACATGCGCACCCAGGCAGACAAGGCAGCACGGTTTCGCGACCTGCATCAGCGCCCCGGCGCCTTCATCATCCCGAATCCGTGGGATGCCGGCACGGCGAAGCTGCTCGCCGCGATGGGCTTCGAGGCGCTCGCGACCACGAGCCTCGGGCTCGCCAACACGCTCGGCAGCGCAACCGTCAGCCTCGATGCCATCATCGAGAACTGCCGGGTGATCACTGATGCCACCGACCTGCCCGTCAACGCCGATCTGGAAAATTGCGGCGCCGACGATCCGAAGACCGCGGCAAGGGCGATCACCCGCGCGGCGGAAGCCGGCGTGGTCGGCGGCTCGATCGAGGATTCGACCGGCAATCCGCAGCGTCCGATCTACGACTTCTCGCTCGCGGTCGAGCGGGTTCAGGCCGCCGTCGAGGCGGCACGCGCGCTGCCGTTCCCGTTCACGTTGACCGCGCGTGCCGAGAACTTCCTGCACGGCCGCAAGGATCTCGACGACACGATCAGGCGGCTGCAGGCATTCGAGGCGGCCGGCGCCGACGTGCTGTATTCGCCTGGCCTTTACGACATCGGCACCATCAAGACCGTGGTGTCGGCCGTGAAGCGGCCGTTCAACCTCGTGACGGGTTTTGCCGATCCGACCCTGACCGTCGAGCAGATCGCGGCCGCCGGCGTCAAGCGCATCAGCGTCGGCGGCGCGATGCAGCGCCACGCGCTGGCCGCATTCCTGCGTGCTGCCCGCGAGATGAAGGATCAGGGTGCGTTCAGCTTCGTGCGCGACATGGCGCCGGTGAAGGAGGTGCGCGACATGTTCGCTGCCAGCCGCCGATAATCTAGCGGCAAGCCGTCATTGCGAGCAGGTTTGCGCTAAGGCGACGAAGCATCCATCGTTCGCATATGCGGTACGATAGGCGGCTTCGCCGCGAGCTCTAGAAGCGAACAATGAGTGGTGAGTAGCGAATAGAGGGCACTATTCGCTACTCACCAATCCGCTCGCTCAGCCTTCCTTGAAGCCATATTCCGGCACGTTGCCGCTGGCGCCGTAATATTTGTACGGCAGGAACTTGCCGCTCATGGTGATCTTGACCCGGTCGCCCTTCGGGTTGGCGACACGCTCCATCGCCATGTCGAAGTCGATCGCCGACATGATGCCGTCGCCGAATTCCTCCTCGATCAGCGCCTTCCACGCCGGGCCGTTCACCATCACCATCTCGTAGAAGCGGTAGATCAGCGGATCGGTCGGCGGCATCGGCGTGCCGGTGCCGCGCATCGGCACCTCGTTGAGCATCGCGGTCTCGGCCTTCGACAGCCCGAACAGCTCGCCGGCATTGGCCGCCTGCGGTTTTGTCAGCTTCATCTGGCCGAGGATGGCGCCGACGATCAGCACTTCGGAATAGCCGCCGATCTTCTCGCAGATGTGCTTCCAGCTCCAGCCTTTCTCGCGCTTGATGTCGAGCAGCTTCTCGGTGAGGTCTTCGCGTTTCATGGGGTTCCTCCTCAGGCTTCAGCGCGCAATGCTCTGCGCAGGATTGGGTTCGACGACACGCGGCGGCGAGACGATGGTGGGCTCGCCGACGCCGGGCCGCACCGTCGGCACGTGGCGCGGATCGTGGCCGGTCACCTCGGCAGCAAAGCTCTTGCTGCGGCTGACCAGGAAATCGACGATATGGTTGCGCAGCGCATAGTAGTAGGGATGGCGGTGCAGGTCGATGCGGCCGCGCTCCTTCGGCAGCGGGTTCTCGACGATCTCGGCAAGCACGGCACCGGGGCCGTTTGTCATCAGGAAGATCTTGTCGGCGAGGAAGATCGCTTCATCCACGTCGTGGGTGATCATGAAGGTGGTCTGCCCGGTCTCCAGGCAGATGCGCCGCACCTCGTCCTGCAAGGTGCCGCGGGTCAGCGCGTCCAGCGCCGAGAACGGCTCGTCCATCAGCATGATCTTCGGCGTTATCGACAGCGCACGCGCAATGCCGACGCGCTGCTTCATGCCGCCGGACAGTTCGGACGGATGCTTGTGTTCCGAGCCGGTCAGCCCGACAAGATCGATGAACTTCTGCGCATGCGCCTTCACCCGCGCGCGATCCCATTTGCGCCATTTCGAGCTGACGGCATAGGCGACGTTGCCGAGCACCGTGCGCCACGGCAGCAGCGCATGGCTCTGGAAGATCACGGCGCGGTCGAGGCTGGTGCCTTCGATCCCCTGCCCGTCGACGATGACAGTCCCTTCGCTCGGCTCGTCGAGCCCGGCGAGGATGTTCAGCACCGTGGTCTTGCCGCAGCCGGAATGGCCGATCACGCAGCCGAACTCGCCGCGCGCCATCGACAGCCAGAAGTTCTCGAACACCGTGGTGGTGCCGCCGCCCGCGCCGGGATAACGGCGGGCGATGCCCTCGATGGAGATGAACCTGTCAGTCATCGCTACTCCGGAAACGTCACCATGCGCGTGAACCGCGCCAGCACCTGGTCGAGCAGCATGCCGACGAGGCCGATCAAGAGGATCGCGATGATCACGTTGGTGATCGACAGATTATTCCACTCGTTCCAGACGAAGTAACCGATGCCGGTGCCGCCGACCAGCATCTCGGCGGCGACGATCACGAGCCAGGCGATCCCGATCGAGATCCGCATGCCCGTCAGGATCGTCGGCGCCGCCGCCGGCAGGATCACGGTGAAGGCGCGCCTGACGGTGCCGACCTCGAGCGTGCGCGCGACGTTGATCCACTCCTTGCGCACGCTGGCGACGCCGAACGCGGTGTTGAGCAGCATCGGCCACACCGAGCAGATGAAGATGACGAAGATCGCCGAGATCGAGGAATCCTTGATGGTGTAGAGCGCAAGCGGCATCCAGGCCAACGGCGAGATCGGCTTCAAGACCTGGATGAACGGATCGAGCGCCTTGCTGATCAAGGGCGACATCCCGATCATGAAGCCGAGCGGGATCGCGACGATGACCGCGATGAGATAGCCGAGCCCGACGCGCCCGATCGAATAGGCGAGCTGGATGCCGAGCCCCTTGTCGTTCGGCCCGTTGTCATAGAACGGCCGCTTCAGATGCTCCCACAGTTTTGCGCCGACATCGATCGGCCCGGGCATCGCCGACTTGCCCTGGGTCGCAGTCAGTCCCATCAGTTTTGCGTATTCGGGGCTCATGGCCGCCGTTGGGCCGCTGCTGCGGGTGGCAAGGTGCCAGGCGCCGAGGAAGGCCGCGAGCAGAGCAAGCGAGACGATCGCGGCGCGAAGGCGGAGGGACAGCGTCATCGCGCCCACTCTTTCAACCCGTCGTCCCGGCGAGAGCCGGGACCCATACGCCGTGCCGTCGCGATAAGGCACGCGGGGAGACGCCGTGCCGAATCACTGGCTGTTGGGGTTATGGGTCCCGGCCTTCGCCGGGACGACGCCATGGAAAAAGCGTCTCGCCTCACGACGACTTCCTGATCTTGAAGCTCGCCAGATAATCGTCGGGCTTGGCCGGATCGAAGGTTTTGCCCATCACCGAGAACGATTTGTACGAGGTGGCCGGCGGTTTGAGGCCCATCTCAGCCATCACCCTGGTCGTGTCGGTCGCGAGATAGACCTGTTCGGCGACCGCCTTGTAGTCGACGTCGCCCTTGATCTGGCCCCACCGCTTCATCTGCGTCAACATCCACACCGCGAAGGACTGCCAGGGGAACGGATCGAAGTCGACGCGCTTCGGATCGGTCTTCACGCCGCCGAGGCCGTCGGCATAGGTGCCGGTCAGCACTTGTTCGAGCACCGTCACCGGCGCGTTGATGTAGTTGGCCGGCGCGATCGCCTCGGCGATCTGCTTGCGATTCTCGGCCTTCGCCGCATAACCGGTCGCGTCCACGATCGCGCGGGTCAGCGCCGCGAAGGAATTCGGCGCCGTCGTGATGAATTCGCGGCTGGCCGCAAAGCTGCAGCAGGGATGGCCGTCCCAGATCTCCTTGGACAGGATGTGCAGGAAGCCGACGCCGTCATAGATCGCGCGCTGGCAGATATTGTCTGGTGCGAGGAAGCCGTCGATGTTGTCGGCGCGCAGATTGGCGACCATTTCCGGCGGCGGCACCGAGCGGAGCTGCACGTCGGTATCCGGATCGAGCCCGTGTTCGGCGAGATAATAGCGCAGCAGATAATTGTGCATCGAGTAGTCGAACGGAATGGCGAACTTCATGCCCTTCCAGTCTTTCGGATCGCGCTTGTCCTTGTGCTTCATCGCAAGCGTGATGCCCTGCCCGTTGATGTTCTCGATCGCAGGGACCGTGAACGGA
The DNA here is from genome assembly GCF_015291625.1 of Bradyrhizobium sp. CCBAU 53421. Classification (NCBI taxonomy): domain Bacteria; kingdom Pseudomonadati; phylum Pseudomonadota; class Alphaproteobacteria; order Hyphomicrobiales; family Nitrobacteraceae; genus Bradyrhizobium; species Bradyrhizobium sp. CCBAU 53421. The sequence continues at coordinate 3,905,285 of NZ_CP030047.1, read as the reverse complement.
ATCGCGTTGGCGCCAAGGCCGAGCGAGATCGCGATCGGCATCGGCGCCAGCATGTGGGCGGCGGCGTATTCCTTGTTGATGGTCTTGTCGCGAATGACGGCCCAGCCGGCGGTCTTCACCACCTCGACGTTGAGGCCCTGCTTGGCATAGAAGCCGAGCGGCGCCGCCATGATGATCGGAGTGGCGCAGGTGATCGGGATGAAGCCGACCTTCAAATCCTTCTTCTCCGGCGGTCCGGCGTCGGCGAACGCCTCCGTCGCCATCTTCAGCGGGAAGAACTCCGACAGCGCGGCGAGCGCTGTCGCGGCGCCGACCGATTTCAGGAAGGCGCGCCGCGCGACATCCTGCGGAAACACCGCCCGCATCACCGCCGACGCGACGATGCCCTCGTAACGCTTCTCTTCGCTGACGCCGGCCACCGGTTCGCAGCGCAGCGCACGTGCGGCCTGATCGTGCTCGGCCGTCGAGCCATGCTGGCCGCAGGCGCAACCCGACCGCGTCAGCGCGCGATCGGCGTCGAAGGGATCGTCAAAGGTGGACATGCTGCGCCCCATTGTCGCACCGAACCACAGAGAGCTGCGCGATCCGGTTCATTGATCGGCGTCCGGCCGCGTTTTGCGCCGCCGGACGCCGACAAACATGCAGGTTCTATGCCGCCTTGCCTGTAACGACGGCGGCGGTGGGCAAGCCCTCGTCGATCGGCAGCGCCGGGTCGCGCGACCACTCGTTCCAGGAGCCGAAGTACATCCGCACGTCCTTCACGCCGGCGTTCTTCAGCGCCAGGAAGGTGTTCGAGGCCCGCGCCCCCTTGAAGCAATAGAGGTAGACCGGCGTGGTCTGCGAGATGCCGACGGTGGCGCACTCCGCCAGGATCTCGTCCTTCGACTTGAAGCGCGGACCTTCGGCGGTCGGCTTCATCATGCGGTACCATTCGAGCCACACGGCGCCGGGAATGCGGCCCTTGCGCGGGCAGAAATCCTTGCCGTAGGGCGAGGAGCTTTCGCCGATCCATTCGTCGACGTCGCGAACGTCGAGGATCGCGACGCCGGGCTTGCCGACCGCGGCCAGCATCGCCTTGGCGTCGATCATGATGTCGCCGGCCTCGGGCACGATCGCAAAGGAGGCCTTCGGCGGCACCGCAACGTCGGTGGTGACCGGCAGATCGGCCGCCTTCCAGGCATCGAAGCCGCCATGCAGCACCTTCACCTTGGGGTAGCCCAGCATCGTCAGCAGGTAGTAGCCGCGGCAGGACTGGCCGAAGCCGGAATTCATCGACTGCTCGTAGATCACGGCGGTCTCCTTGCCGGAGAGACCGGCGGCGCCGAACGCGTCGGCAAACTTGGTCTTCAGCTCATGGATGCCTTCCGGTGTCGAGGTCGCAAGGAACGTGAAGACGTCATGCACATTGACGGCACCGGGCAAATGGCCGGCCGCATAGGCATCCGGATTGCGCGTGTCGATGATGACACACGGCTCTTTCTTGACGAGCTCGGCAAGTTCGCCGGAGGTGATCAGAACGTCCGTCATGGCTCTCTCCTGTTTCATGGTTGCAGTTGTGGTGGTCCCGAACCCGTCTGAGCATGATCTTTTTCGGAAAACCGGTTTCCACTTTCCCGGATCATGCTTCAGCCGTCCGCCAGCATCTTGCGCAGCTGCTTGGTGGCCGGCGTGACGATGGCGACGAAATAGGCCTCGCGTAGCCTGCGCTGGGCGCGATGGCTCATCAGGTAGCCGCGCGCGCCGCAATGGAGCATCGCGCCATGCGCGACCGCGACGCTGGCGTCGCCGATGCGCAGGCGCAGCGCGACGACGCGGCGCCAGTAGCTGTCGTCGGCATTGTAGGGATCGCTTGCCAGCGTCATCGCCTCCTTCTCGAGCTCGGCATAGAGCTCGCGGAATTGCAGCGGCTGCTGCGGCAGATAGCGGTTGACGTGACCGAGCGGGGCATGGACCTCGTCCATGATGTTGATGCAGTCCTTCATCAGTCCGAGGCCCATGCCGGCCTGCAGCAGGATGAAGCCCGCACGAATTTTCTTCACGAACGGCGCGGCCGGCTCGGCCAGGATCAGTTCGTCAGGCACGAACACGTCGCGGAACTGGACGCCGTAGGTGCCGGTGCCGTCCATCGCCAGGAACGGCTTGCACGGCGTCAGCGTGATGGCGGGGTCGGCGCAGTCGGCGAGGAACATGACCGTGCCGCCCGGCTCGCCCTTGGTGCCCTCGTCCTCGCGCTCGAAGATCGTGCCGAAGTAGTGGTCGGAGCCGAGATTCGACACCCAGGGCAGCGCGCCGCGCACGATATAGCCGCCATCGACCCTGCGGCCCTTCAGCTTCAGCCGCTCGATGCCGAAGAAGCTCTTCATCGGGTTGGAGAGCCCGGTGCCGCCGAGCGCGCGCCCGCTGGAGAAGCAATTGCCGAAGCGCGCCGCGAGCTTCATGTTGGTGGAGTTGGCGACGTACCAGACCAGCGTGTTCTGGCACCAGGCCATGAAGGCGGTGGCGCCGCAAACCTCGCCGAGCGCGGCCATCGACTGGATCGCCCAGCGCAGGTCGGCGGGCCCCTCCTGCGGCACGTGGCTGCTCCACGCGCCGACCTTGCCGAGCCGGCGCAGGAATTCGCCGGGATAGACCGAGCCGGCATCGATCGCGGATGCGAGCGGTGCCAGCTCCTGGCGGGCGAGGCGCGCGACCTCGTCCGTGATGGTCGGTGCGGGATCTTGAGCTGCGACCCGCGATAAAGCCAGTGAACCCATGGATGATCTCCGCACCTTGAATTGCCGATAGGCGCCTTACGCGCTGACCTCGAGATTGACGGGGCGGGTGAAGGTGTTGGCGACCGGCGACCACTTCTTCACATGCGCCACCAGCGCGTCGATCTCGCCCTGCGAGACGCCCTCGCATTCCATGTCGACCTTGACGCGCACGTCAGTGAAGCCGACCGGCTTCTCGCTGACGTCGCCGGTGCCCCACACCGCGGTGATGTTGAGATCGCCCTCGAGCTCGAGCTCGAGCTTGTTGACGATCCAGCCGCGATGCACGGCATTGGCGTGCAGGCCGACGGCGAGGCAGGAGCCGAGCGCGGCGAGCGAGGCCTCGGAGGGATTGGGTGCGGTGTCGTCGCCGAGCAGGCCCGGCGGCTCGTCGACGATGTAGGGCGCGAGGTTGCGGATGTAGTTGGCGTGACGGAACTTGCCCTCGGCCACCGTCTTGCACTTCAAGGTCTTGATCACCTTCGGGTTGGCCTTGCCGTTGGCAATCAGCTGCTCGAGCCCGCCTTTGTCGATCGGCGCGAGGCAGCCGGTCAGAGCGGTTTTTTGAGCGACAGCGGTCATCAGTTTTCTCCCTGGGAGCGATGGATTGGTCAGGATACCGAACGGTCTGTTTCCTGCACGAAGCGTGCCAGTCCCGCTGCAAATCAAAAGGCGAAATCCCGCAGGCGGTTAGCTTCGCCTGCCTACGGATTGATCAAGGCGCGGCTGCTCAAACGCGGTGCATCTGCCGCGCCGCCGCGATTATTTTCAGCGCAGGACGGCGCACATGCCCGCCCCCGTGAAGATGCGGCTTGATGATTTCGCCGCGCTCCGATTTACTGCCGCGCATGGCCAAATCGCTTGCGAAGAAAAAACCTGCCGCGGCGTTCGCCGCCGGCGACGATGAATCGGCGCGCGGGCGCCTGCTCAATGCGGCGACGCATCTGTTCTGCAAGAACGGCATCAACGCCACCGGCATCGATGCGATCATCGACGAGGCCGGAACCGCCAAGACCACGCTCTACAAATTGTTCGGCTCGAAGACCAACCTCGTGCATGCGGTGCTTGAGAGCGAAGGCAAGCAGTGGCGCGAATGGTTCATCGGCGCGATCGAGGCCGGCGGCGGCGATCCGCAGACCAAGCTGTCGCGGATCTTCCCTGCCCTGAAGAGCTGGTTCGCCGAGGAACGCTTCTACGGCTGTCCCTTCATCAACGCGGTCGCCGAGCACGACAAGGACGCCAAACAGTTCCGCAACATCGCGCTGAAGCACAAGAAGGTGGTGCTGGCGCATATCGAGAAACTCGCCGGCGAGATGGGCGCGGCCGAGCCGGCCGTGCTCGCGCACCAGCTCGCGCTGCTGATCGACGGCGCCATCGTCGCCGCGATGGTGTCGTGTGACCCCACGGTCGCCGACACCGCGGGCCTTGCCGCAAGCAATCTGTTCGCGCCGGCCAGGGTCAAGAAGGCGAAGCGCGCGGGCCGCGAGGCGGAGCAACAGCTTCTCGCCATGTAATGCCGAGGACGCCGCAACCGGCGGCGCCCCCTGCTCTCGCCACATGTTCTCGGCTGAAGGCGCAGTGTCCGCGCTATTTCAGCGCGTCCGCCACCTTCGCAAGGCCGGCATTGGCGCAGACCTCATCCTTCTCGCCGCCGGGCGCGCCGGAGACACCGACACCGCCGAGCACCTCGTTGCCCGCCTTGATCGGCACGCCGCCGCCGACGCCGACGACATTGGGGATCTGCTTCAGGAAGGCGTTGGCCGGATCTTCCATCTGCTTCATCGTGGCGAGCGAGGTCTGGCTGCGGGTGCGCGCCGTGTAGGCCTTCATCCGCGCGAACTCCATGGTGTGCGGACCGGTGCCGTCGCCGCGCACCGAGGCCGCGACATTGCCGCCCTTGTCGACGATCACGACCGACACCTTGTAGCCATCCCTGGTGCACTGATCGAGCGCCGCCTGCATGATCGCGAGCGACATCGCCATCGAGACGTTCTTCTCGACCAGCGGGGCCTGCGCCAGCGCGGGCGCGGCGGCGAGGATGGTTGCGGATGCGATGAAAGCCAGACTGACACGATGCATGAGGAATCCTCCCTGAAGACTGTTGTTGTGCGACCTTCTTGAACCCTTGCCGGCGCCGATTAATCCCGCCGCCGCGCGAAAATTACCTCCCGGCCGGAGGGATCGTCGCGACCAACGCCCGCAGCGCGGCGTCCGGCGCCGGTATTTCTGCGGCGCGATCGCCCGCCGGGTTTACCCGTCGTCAATCACGCCGCGCGATCCGTCGCGGCCTTAAACGCCTGTTAGGTCCGGCCGGGTCAGTTGCGAGGTGAAAGTACGAGGCAAGGACAATGCAGTCCGAAAAAGGACGATACAGCCAGCCGCGCTGGGGCGTGACGCGCTGGCTCGCCGACGCCGGCCCCGGCGTGCCCGATGACATCCGCGCGGCGCTGATCGGGGATCTCTACGGCTCGCTGCCGGTGTTCGCGGCCGGCGCGGTCAATACGGTCGCCGTCGCGGCCGTGATTGCGATCCGCGAGCCGACCGCGCCGTTCATCACCTGGGTCGTCCTCGAACTCGTCATCTGCCTCTCGCGACTGGCGGTACTGGTGGTTGCGCATCGCGCGGCGCGCGAGCGGCGGCCGACGCCGACCGATCTGCACCTCGTCCTCGCGGTGGCCTGGAGCACCAGCGTCGGCTTCGGCATCCTGATCAGCCTCGCAAGCGGCGACTGGGTGGTTGCGATGCTGGCCTCGCTGTCGGCGGCGGCGATGGTCGGCGGCATCTGCTTCCGCAACTTCAGCGCTCCGCGCCTTGCCGGCACCATGATCCTGCTCAGCCTCGGCCCGATCGTGCCCGGGGCGGCGCTGGCCGGCGAGCCGCTGCTGTTCATCGTGTTCCTGCAAGTGCCGATGTATCTCGCGGCGATGACGGTCGCGGCCTTCCGCCTCAACAAGATGCTGATCGCGACCATGCGGGCCGAGCGCGAGAACGGCCATCTTGCCCATCACGACACCCTGACCGGCCTGCGCAATCGCGCCGGCTTCGTCGCGGCGCTCAACGCGACGCTCGCGGCCCCGGCCGGAGATAGCGGGCCGTTCGCGCTGCTGTTCCTCGACCTCGACAATTTCAAGCCGGTCAACGACACCTATGGTCATGCGGCCGGCGACCAGGTGCTGATGCTGGCCGCCGAGCGGCTGCGGCGTGTTCTGCCGGAGACCGCGGTGATCGCCCGGCTCGGCGGTGATGAATTCGTGGTGCTGGCGAACGGCGTCACTGCCGAGCAGGCACTCGCGGTCGGCCATCGCATCATCCAGGCCGTCACGATGCCCTACCGGCTCGCCGACGGCACCTTGGCAAAGGTCGGCGTCAGTGTCGGCGTCGCCGTTTCACCTGAGCACGGCACCGAGGCCGAGGAACTTCTGGCCGTTGCCGATGCCGCGCTCTATGAGGCCAAATCCGACGGCAAGGCGCAGTGCCGCCTGGCCTCCGTCGCAACCAATGTCGCGGCGCTGCGCCGGCTGACGAAGAAGGACCCCGCGCCGGCCCTAGATCGCGGCGCCGCCTGAGACATCAGTGCCTGGTATCGAGCTTGCGAAGCTCGGCATTGGCGGGAGCCCATTCGATGTAGGTCTTCGGGCATCCGTCCGCGGCCAGGCGAAGCAGCCGCACGGCCTCGTCCGTCGCACCTTTCGCCAGCGCCAGCTCACCGGCATAGAAATGCGCTTCGCAGAGCTGCCCTTTCATCTTGACCGGATTGGCATCGTCGGCGGCCTTCACGACAGCCTCCAGCGTCATGGCGCCGAGGAACAGGCGAACGATCGGCGCCGGCCATTCTGACATGTCGAGCCGCCCGGAGGCCTCGTCAAGGCCGCTCGGTTGGCCGGATTTGTGGCGGACGAGGTCGAGCCATAGCTGCGTGTAAGGATTCTTCCGGTCGAGCTCGCTTGCGTGAACGAGATCGTCGCGTGCCTCCGACAAAAGGCCGTCCTGGAAGCGAACGACCGCGGCCACACGGTAGAGACCAGGTGCATCCGGAGCCAGCTGGAGCCCCTGCTTGATATCGGATAGCGCGCGTTCGCGGTCACCACGCGCGAGAAAGACGGCGGCACGGCTCTCATAAAGTCCGGGGGCGTTCGGACTAAGCTGGATAGCCTGATCAAAGTCGGCCGAGGCAAGCTCAAGATCTCCCTTGGCGACGTGCGTGTGGCCACGGCAGAGCAGCCCAGCAGTCGCCCCGCGCTGCCCGCCGATCGCGATCGCCCGATCGCAGTCGGCCATGGCACGGTCCGGCTCGTCCTTGAAGTCGTAGGCCCGCCCGCGACCGACATACGCGTCGACATTGTCCTGATGAACTGCAATGACCTCGCTGTAGTCGGCGATCGCGCTATCGATATCCCGCCTCATCATGTAGGCGGCGGCGCGCGTCAGGTACGCGCCCGCGTCTTTTGGATTGAACTGGATGGCCTGGTTGAGGTCGGCCAACCCAGTTGAAAAGTCGCCATTGGTGATACGCACGCGGGCGCGGCAGATGAGCCCGGCGCCGGCGCCCCGCTCCGGGCTGATTTCGATCGCGCGATTGCAGTCGGCAATGGCACGGTCCGGTTCGCTCTTGAGGACGGAGGCCTCCGCACGGCCGAGATATGCGGCGACATTGTCCGGATGGATCAGAATCACCTGGCCATAGTCGGCGATCGCGCGGTCGGCGTCTCGTTTCATGACATAGGCGCCGGCCCGTCCCAGATACGCGTAGGCATCCTTTGGATTGAGTTCGACTGCCCTGTCGTAGTCGGCGATGGCTTCATCGACTTCGCCTTTCCCTTTGTGCGCCCATGCCCTGCGCAGAAAGGCGATCTGATTCTTCGGATCGTGCTCGATGACGTGGTTGTAGTCTGCGATCGCCCGATCTACCTCGCCCTTTTGAAGAAGGAACATAGCCCGCCGAAAGTACGCAAAGATCGTCCCTTGCAGATTGGCAGGCGTGGCTTCAATCACGGCGGTACAGCCGGCGATACGATCATCCACACTGATATTTACAGTCGTGTTGCACTTCGCAGCCGGCGAAAGTTGCGCGCGGGCGGTTGGAATCGTGGCCAACAACACGCCAAACGCCATCGTCAACGCCTTGATGGCGAATACACACACCAATGATTTCGTCACGTCGTCCCCCGCGCCCACCGGAGGCTTTTAGCAAAGCTCGCGCACGCAACACAACCTTTCGTTGCCTCGCGGGACAACCCGCGAGGTCGTGACGGGCCCCACGCGGCATCGCGTGACGCCGCCTACAGATCGAAATTCGTCGGCAGCATCACGACGTCGCGGATGGTCATGCCGCGCGGCCTGGTCAGCATGAACATCACGACCTCGGCGACATCGCTGGCCTCCAGCAGGCTGCCCGCCGCCTTGGCCTCTGCGAGCTTCTCCGCCGGCCAGTCGGCCAGCAGCGCGCTGATCACGGGCCCGGGCGAGATCGCTCCGACGCGGATGCCGTGCTTGAACACCTGGCGCCGCACCGTCTGCACGAAGCAGTTGATCGCCCATTTCGACGACGCATAGACCGGCTCCCACGGCGTCGGAAAATGCGCGGCGAGCGAGCTCGTGACGATGATGTCGCCGGTCGCCCGCGCGATCATGTGCGGCAGCACGTCGTGCACGTTCTTCATCACGACGTTGACGTTGAGGTTCAGCATCCGGTCGATCGCGCTGCTGTCGGCATCGACGAGATCGCCGCCGACATAGATCCCCGCATTGGCGTGCAGAATGTCGAGCTGGCCGGCCTTCTCGAGCACCTGCGGCAACAGACGTGCGCAGGCGTTGGGGTCGAGCAGGTCGATGACCAGCGGGATCACCGCATCGCCGTGCCTGCCGGCGAGCGCCTCGAGCGCGGCCGTGTCGCGGTCGACCATCACCACGCGCGCGCCCGCCGCCAGCATCGCCTCGCTGCTCGCAAGTCCAATACCTGACGCCGCTCCGGTCACGGCCGCGACCTTGCCTTCCAATTGCTTCGCCATCGTCTTCATCCTGTCAGGTCAGTGCGGCACGCATGGCAACACATCGGAGCCGCGATGTCAGCTCCCGTGCGATGGGCGGCGGCGCGCTCGTCGCATCACATGCGCAGCATCGGCGGTCGCGTGGCGAAGCGGCGGCGCAGCCATTTTGCCGCCGGCCCCGCCGGCCGCTGCTTGTGCCAGACCACTTCGAGCGCGACCGGATGTGCGCCCTCGTCGAATTCCAGTTCGGGAACCGCAAGCTCTTCGGCAATCTGCGAGCTCGCCATGATGTGGGCCGGGATCAGCGCCCAGCCGACGCCCTGCTTGAGGATTTGCAGGATCACCCAATGGCTCTCGACCCACCACACCTCCGCTGCGACACGCAGCCGGTGGCGCTCGGTGCCTTCGTTGCGCACCGTGACCATGATCTGGCGGTGCCGCTTCAGCTCCTCCCAATCCACCCGCCCATGCGCCAGCGGATGGTTCTTGCCGCAGACCAGCTGCAGCGGCACCCAGCCGATGGTCTTGAAGCCGAGCTCGGGCGGCAGCTGCTCCTGCCGCCACATCACGCCGACATCGGCCTTGCCGTCGAGCACGAGCCGGCTGACGTCCTCCATGATCGGAAACAGCAGCTCCAGCTCGACATGCGGAAAGCGCCCGGCGAATTCCGCGAACAGCTCCCCGACCGCACTCTCCGGATAGAGCTCGTCAATCGCCACCACCAGGCGCTTCTCGACATGGGCCTCGAAGCTGCTCGCAACGCCGATCAGATGCTCGCGGCGATCGAGGATCAGTTTTGCTTCCGGCAACAGCCGCGCGCCCGCTTCGGTCAGCACCGGATTGCGACCGGCCCGGTCGAACAGCGCAATCCCGAGGTCTGTCTCCAGATTGGCGACGTGGGTGCTGACGGCCGATTGCGCTTTCTTCAGCAGCCGCGCCGCGCCGGAAAACGAGCCCTGCTCGGCCGCCGCCACGAAGGATTCGAGTTGATCCATGGAAACGGTCATCTATCTCTTTTCCAGATATTACCTAACTTTGTTATCCCACAATATCAGATAGAAATCCGGTCACAACGACAAGAGCGTTTTCAAGCGAAGTGGATACCGGTTCGCGTGAAGAAAACGCGTCAAACAAGAACCAAGAAAGGGTTTCAAAATGTCCATGCGTTCCTTCTCCGACCGGATCAGGCACGCAGTCCTGTTCGAACTGATCGGTATCGCCATCTTCACGCCGGCAGCCGCCTGGCTGTTCAATCAGCCGGTCGCCCATATGGGCGTCATCGGCGTCGTCTCGGCGACGGTGGCGACGATCTGGAACTTGCTGTTCAATCTCGGCTTCGACCACGCGCTGGTCCGCGTCACCGGCCGTGTCGCCAAGACGATGCCGATCCGCGTCGCGCACGCGATGCTGTTCGAGGCCGGCCTGATCGTGCTGCTGATCCCATTCGTCGCCTGGTATCTCGGCATCTCGCTGTGGGCTGCGCTGATGATGGATATCTCGATCGTCGCGTTCTATCTGGTCTACGCGTTCGTCTTCAACCTCGCGTACGATCGCGTGTTTCCGCTGCGCGCGCTCCGCACGCACGATGGCACGGCGAGCCGGGCCCTGGCGGCCTGATCAATCTCGGCGCCCGGCGCGGTGGATCATGCGATCTGCCGCGCCGGACCCTGACACCGCGCGAATATTTCCGGCAATAGCGACTGCACACAAGTTCCGCCGCACACCACTCCTAGACTGGTTTGATCCGGCTCGGAGGCTGTGAAATGCTTCAAGTCGACATGCCCGTCAGAGGCTGCCAACCGGCCAATAATGCCAAACGGCCAACAACAAGAAACGGAGGACGACAATGCCAAGGAACCGCTCACCCCAGCTCACCCGCCGTGATCTCATCAAGGGCACTGCTGCCACGTCAGCCACGCTGCTGCTCGGCAAGCCCGCCATTGCCAAGGGCAAGACCGAGATCGTGATCGGCAACATCGACGCCTATTCGGGACCGGCTGCGGTCTATTCGTCGATCGGCCGCACGCCTGGCGGCTATTTCAAGATGATCAACGAGCAAGGCGGCATCAACGGCCGCATGATCAAGTACATCACCTATGACGACGCCTACAGCCCGGCCAAGACCGTCGAGCAGGCGCGCAAGCTCGTCGAAGGCGACGAGATCGACGTGCTGTTTGCGCCGCTTGGTGCGCCCACCAATGCGGCGATCATGAAATACATGAACCAGAAGAAGGTGCCGCACCTCTTCATCGCCTCGGGCGCGACCAAGTTCGGCGACTACAAGAATTTCCCGTACACGATGGGTTTCCAGCCCTGCTACCAGATCGAGGGCCGCGCTTTCGCGCAGCACGTGCTGGCGACGCAGAGCGATCCCAAGATCGGCATCGTCTACCAGAACGACGATTTCGGACGCGACGTGCTGAAGGGTTTCAAGGACGGACTTGGCGCCAAGACCTCCGCAATCGTGGCCGAGCTGTCGTACGAAACCGCGGACCCGACCATCGACAGCCAGGTGGTCCGCTGCAAATCCGCCGGCGCCAACGTGTTCATGAGCATGACCACGCCGAAATTCGCGGCGCAAGGGATCAAGAAGATCGCCGAGCTCGGCTGGCAGCCGGCGCACTACGTCGGCAACAACGCCTCCTCCGCCGGCTCGACACTGAAGGCCGCGGGCTTCGGCGAGTCCAAGGGGATCATTTCGAGCGCCTATCTGAAGGATCCCGTCGACGCTGCCTGGGACAGCGATCCCGCCATTCAGAAATGGCGCGCCTTCCTCGACAAATACGATCCGGCGGCGGCCAAGAACGACATCTACGCCGTCACCGGCTATCTCACCAGCCAGATCCTGGTTCAGGTGCTCAAGCAGTGCGGCGACGACGTGTCGTCCGAGAGCATCATCAAGCAAGCGGCGAATTTGAAGGATGTCGAATCCGACATGCTGCTGCCCGGCATCAAGATCAACACCTCGCCGACCGACTACTATCCGCTCGAACAATTGCAGCTGACGCGCTTCAGCGGCGAACGCTACGAGCCGCTGGGCCCCGTCATCGACGGCGGCATCTCGAAGGCGTGATCGTCCGCGCCGGCTGCATCGGCGCCGCCGACGCGAACCGTCTTGCAGTTGCCATCGGCCACTCACCGGCCGATGATACGCAAAACGGACCAGAACCAACCGGGAGGATGTGAATGCGTGGACGCCGTGTGCTGATGGAATCTTTCGTGTCGCACGGCGTGCGTCATATTTTCGGCAATCCCGGCACGACGGAAACGCCGCTGCTCGACAGCCTGCCGGCGTTTCCGCAGCTCGAATACATCATGGCGTTGCATGAAGGTGTCGCCGTCAGCGCCGCCAGCTTCTATGCGCAGGCATCGGGACGCGTCACCGTCGCCAACCTGCACGTCGCTCCCGGCCTTGGCAACGGCATCGGCTCGCTCTATGGCGCGCTGAAAGCAAATTCGCCGGTGGTCGTGACGGCGGGTCAGCAGGACACGCGCATGCGGCTCAACAATCCGCTGCTCGGCCATGACCTCGTTGCGATAGCAGCCCCGGTGACGAAGTGGAGCGTGCAGATCGAGCGCGCAGACGAGATCGCGCCGATCATGCGCCGCGCGTTCAAGGTGGCGACCGATGCGCCGCAGGGGCCGGTGTTCGTATCGCTCCCGATCGACGTCCTGGAACAGGAGACCGCGGTCGATGCATCGACGCCGGACAAGCTGTGGCGGTCGACACGCCCCGATCCGGCAGGCATCGAGGCCCTGGTCGCGCTGCTTCTGAAGGCGAACAATCCGGCCATCATCGCCGGCGACGACGTGGCGCGATCGGGCGGCGAGCAGGCGCTGGTTGCACTGACGGAGGCGATCGGCGCCACCGTGTGGTTCGAAGGGCTGCGGCATCACGCGCCGTTCCCGACCAGTCATCCGAGCTATCGGCAGTCGCTCCCCGGCGACGCCCGGCAGGTGCGCAAGGCGCTCGGCGACACCGATCTCGTTCTCCTCATTGGCGGTCCGTTCTTCGAGGACATCTGGTTTGCGCCTGATGGCCACATTCCCGACGGCGCGTCCGTGCTCCAGATCGAAGCCTCGGCCGAGCGTCTTGCGCTCAACAACCGGCTCGACGCCGGCATCGTCGGCGACATCGCCGTCAGCATCAGTGCATTGACGGACACGCTGCGCACCAAGGCAAGCGCGCACTTCAGGCAGGCCGCGCAGAACCGCAATGCCGCACTGGCCGCACTGCAGGCCAAGGAGAAGGAAGCCTATCGCGCGCGCGTAGAGAAGGGCTGGAACCGCGAGCCGAGTTCGATGCCGCGCGTCACCGCGGAACTTCGTCGCGGCCTGCCTGATGACGTGGTCATCGTCGATGAAAGCATCACGGCGAGCCTCGATCTCGCGCGCGCCTTCGACTATCGCGGCTTCGGCGACTATTTCGGCGGACGTGGCGGCGGCATCGGCCAGGGCCTCGCCGGCGCGATCGGCGTCAAGGTCGCAATGCCGGACCGTCCGGTTGTCGCGATCTCCGGCGACGGCTCGGCCATGTATGCGATCCAGGCGCTGTGGACCGCCGCGCACCACAAGCTCGCGATCGTGTTCGTGGTGCTCGCGAACCGCGAGTACCGCATACTCAAGCACAATGTGGACGTCTGGCGACAGAATTTCGAAGCCGGCACCCAGCATCCCTATCAGAACATGGATATCACCGGTCCCGCGCTCGACTTCGTACATCTCGCGGCCGGCATGGGCGTCGAGGCGATCAGGGTCGAGAAGGCCGACGACATTGCCGGTGCAGTCGCAAAGGCTGTCGCAGCCCGGCGGCCGTACCTCGTCGAGATCTCAATCGAAGGAAAGCGCTAGAGCATGATCCGGAAAAGTGCGCAGCGGTTTTCCCTCGCGACAAACGCGGAACGCGTTTGCGCGTAGATCATGCTCAAATAAAAAGCTGGAGGAGTTTCTCATGGCAGGCATTCTGGACGGCAAGGCTGCATTGGTGACGGGCGGTGGCTCCGGCATCGGCCGGGCAACGGCGATTGCCATGGCGCGTGAAGGCGCGCGCGTGGCGGTGTCCGACCTCTCGAAGGATGGAATCGACGAGACGGTCGCCTTGATTAATGCCGCCGGCGGCCAGTCGATCGCGATCCAGGGCGACGTCACCGACGAGGCCGGTGTCGCCAACATGGTGGCTCGCATGGTCTCGGCGTTTGGCCGCATCGATTGTGCGTTCAACAATGCCGGCGTGGCCGGACGCTCCGTCGGCCCGCCCGGCCAGCGCATTCATGAACTCACCCAGGCTTCGGTGGCGAAGATGTTCTCGGTGAACCTGATGGGCGTGTTCCTGTGCCTGAAATACGAGATCGCGCAAATGCTGAGGCAGGGCGGTGGCGGCGCCATCGTCAACACGGCCTCGATCGCCGGGCTGATCGGCCTTGCGACGTCAGGCCACTACGTCGCGACCAAGCACGGCGTCGTCGGGCTGACCAAGTCTGCTGCGATCGAATATGCCCAGGACGGCATCCGCGTGAATTGCGTCAATCCCGGATACATCAAGACGCCGATGACCAAGGAGACGATGGACGAGCGTTACGACGAGATCATCGCCAAGGTGCCCGCACGCCGCCTCGGCGTGCCCGAGGAAATCGCGGAGGCCGTGGTCTGGATGTGCTCGGACAAGGCGTCGTTCATGACCGGCGCATCGCAGGTGGTCGACGGCGGCTACAGCGCCGCCTGAGGTACGCTTCAGCCAGGCTATTCCTTTGCCGGCACCGTGCGCAGATAGGCGACGATGGCGTCGAGATCGGCAGCCGACACGGTGGCGTAATAATGGAAGCCCATCGGCGGATTGAGCTTGCCGCCGTCCTTGCTGACGCCCTGCGTGATCGCGCGTTTGATCTCGTCGTCGGTCCAGCCGCCAATGCCTTTGGTCTTGCTGGAGCTGATGTTCCGCGAGACCGAGACGCCCCAGGGTCCCGAAAACTTGCCGCCGCCGGCGGCCATGCTGGTGGCGAATTCTCGCCCTTGCGGCCCCATCGGGGTGTGGCACTCCATGCAGTGCGCGATCGTGACGAGGTAGAATCCTTGCTGCACCTTGTCGCCCAACATCGCTTCGGTGTACGGGCTCTCACCGCCCGGCGGAACAGGATGTCGCTGTGCCATCTTGTAGACCGGCTCCGGCACCGCATTGCTGATCGGCTTGATCGTGTGCAGATAAGCGATCACCGCATCGAGATCGCGATCGGTCATGATCTCGTAGTAGCCACTCGGCATGATCATGGCGACCCGCGCGCCGTTGCGCTTGACGCCCTTGCGCAGCAATTGCCTGAGTTCGGCGTCGGTGTAATTGCCGATGCCGGTTTCCTTGTCTTGCGTGATGTTCGGGGCTGTGACCTTGAACGGTGGCTCATCCCATGACAGGCCGCCGGAAAACGCCTTGTCGCTGATCTCTCCTGACGGTCCCTTCGGAGTATGGCAATTGCCGCAGGTCAGGATGCCATTGACGAGGTAATCACCGCGCGCGACCAATTCCGATTCTGCGCTGACCGGGCTGGTCAATACCACGCCGATAACGAACGCTACCGATCCGATACGGATCATGACGACGCCTCCAATCAATTAAGTATGGCGATAGAGCTCAGATCGATTCTGGCTTCAAAAACGTACGTCAGTGAAATGTGCGCACCGGTGTTCAACGGTGCGAAGGCAATGTGCAAAACTACGTAGCTGGCGCGCAAGAAAAGCTGCGCGCGGGTCGATGGTACGATCGCCGCCCCTCTCTTGGGCACACCCGATTGCCTGAGAGGTGGCTAAACAAAATCTAGCAGATTTCAGGCGATTGAGAAGGCAGCGTGACCACGCCGAAATGCGAGGCACCGGCTGTCGGGATCAACAGCGCTGTCATCGCCCGGCGTCCGCGGGTGATGACACCGAACAAGCTGTTGGGCCCTCGTCGTCCTGGCGAAAGCCAGGACGACGCGTGGAGAGGAATCGTGCTTCGAACTCACTCTTGCCGCGCAGCAGAACAACGGCCAGGACTCACCGCCCCTCCCGCAAGCTCCCCTCCAGCCGCGCCAGCTCGCCGTCGAGGTCGCGCTCGACATCGGCCACCTGCATGTCGACGACGCGATAATCGCGCGCCTCGAGCCAGGCTCTGCGCTTGGCGCGGTCGGTGCCGATGGCATCGCTCTCGCCGGCATTGACCAGCTCGATCGCGAGCCGGTGCACGAAGGAGACGAAGTCGGGGATGTGGCGGCCGACCGGGGTCTGGCGCTTGAATTGGCCGGCGAAGCGGCGGTCCCGGGTCAGCGCCTGCCACAGGATCCGCTCGGCGTCGGTCGGGTTGCGGCGGAGCAGCCGGGCGAGCCCACGCACCGTGCTGGAGTTGTCGGCGGCGGCACCGCCTTGCCCCTGCTCGGCGAGCAGCGCCCGCAGGCGCGTCGCCTGGGCGCCGTCGAGCACCCCGCCCTTGGCCGGGCCCTTGCGGCCCTCGGCGATCGCCATCACCACCCCGTGCAGCGTGTGCATGTCCTGCTTGGTCGGATCCATCCGGGTGAAGATGTTGCGCAGGTTCACCAGCATGGTGTCGCGCTTCTCGGCCGGACGCAGGAACTCGACCTTGTCGAGCTCGGCCACGAGGTTGTCGAAGAACGCCTGCATCTGGTGCTGGGAGGCCGGCTCGGACCGCTCCGGCATCGCAAACGGCAGCGCACCCGCGGTCGAGAGCTTGAACCATTCATACCCCATCAGCAGCACCGCCTGCGCCAGATTGAGCGAAGCGAAGCCCGGGTTGACCGGAAAGGTGATGATGCGGTTGGCGAGCGCGACCTCGTCGTTGGTCAGGCCGGAGCGCTCCCGCCCGAACAGGACGCCGGCCCCGCCGCCGGATGCGACATGACCAACGATCTCCCGCGCCGCGCCTTCCGGCCCGACCACCGGCTTGGCCTGGTCGTGGGCGCGCGCGGTGGTCGCGAACACCAGCGTGAGATCGGCGATCGCCTGCTCGACCGTGTCGAACAGCTCGACGGAACCGATGATGTGATCGGCGCCGGCGGCGGCGCGCTGGGCCGCGATGTTCGGCCAGCCGTCGCGCGGGTTGACGATGCGCATCCTCGTCAGCGCGAAGTTGCCCATCGCGCGCGCGGCCATGCCGATGTTCTCGCCAAGCTGCGGCTCGACCAGGATGACGACGGGACCGGCAAGGTCGTGCCCTGCCTTGGTCTTGTCGGTGCCGGACATCTCACTTCACTTTCTGATTCAAGGTCTGAAGATTTTGAATCAGCTTCCGAAGCGGCTGATTCAAACTCTCATGTGGTGCCCCAAGAGGCAGCATCGACCAGCTTTGCACCGGTTTTGCGCGGGGCCATTTTCTCCAAGGAGATAACAGGGTTAGCGGCGTTTGCGAATCCTCAATCGGAATCCCGAACGCACGGAGCGAGGCCTGCCGCTTGCGCGCGCTTGGCCTTCGGATAGGCTATCAACCACAACCAAAGCGAAGCTGTAAAGGCACGCTTGAGACGCCGGTTGAACGGCGAGGCATTTGGTCGAAGCACTTTGGGGGGACGACGATGCGAGGCAGATGGACGCTGGCCATTTTGGGCCTGATCTTGATCGTGGCGGGGGGCCTGCTCGCCCACCTCACGCAGACCGCGGGCGGCATCCGGATCGAGGATGTCAGGTTCAAGGGCGCCAAGGGCAACACCATGAGCGCCCTGCTCTACATCCCGCCGAACGCGACGCCCCAGATCCCGGCGCCCGGCATCCTCGCGGTGCACGGCTATATCAATTCGCGCGAGACCCAGGACGGCTTCGCCATCGAGTTCGCCCGCCGCGGCTACGTCGTGCTGGCGCTCGACCAGACCGGCCACGGCTACAGCGACCCGCCTTCCTTCGCCAACGGCTTTGGCGGACCTGACGGCCTCGCCTATCTCCGCAGCCTGCCCTTCGTCGACAAGGAGAACATCGGGCTCGAAGGCCATTCGATGGGCGGCTGGACCGTGCTCGCGGCCGCCGCAGCGATGCCCAACGACTACAAGTCGATGGTGCTGGAGGGCTCGTCCACCGGCAAGCCGTTCGCCGCCGAGGGCACCGCGAGCTGGCCGCGCAACACCGCGCTGGTGTTCGCCCAGTACGAGGAATTTCCCGACCTGATGTGGGGCGTCCAGATGGCGCGCGACGTCACCACGAGCCCGAAACTCTGGGCGCTGTTCGGAACGCAAGGCGCGGTCGAGCCGGGCAAGATCTACGGCGATCCGGCCAACGGCACCGCGCGGGTGCTGTACATCCCGGCGATGACCCATCCGGCCGAGCACATTTCGCATGAGGCGATCGGCTACAGCCTCGACTGGTTCGCCAAGACGTTGAAGGGCGGCACCCCGCGTCCGGTCGACGACCAGATCTGGTTCCGCAAGGAGATCGGCACGCTGATCGCGCTGATCGGCTTCGTGGCGCTCATGATCGGGACGTTCGACGGGCTGCTGGAGGCACCGATGTTCTCCCGCCTGCGGCTGCCGGCGGTCGCCGACGGCACCATGCCGGCGCATCAGGCCGCCAGCGGCCGGCGCTGGACCACGGCGTTCATCCTCTCCGCCTTCATCCCGGCGCTGACCTACTACCCGGCCTTCGCGCTGGGCGGCACCTTCGTCACGCCGAGCGCGTTCCTGCCGCAGGGCATCACCAACCAGATCCTGGTCTGGGCCATCATCAACGGCCTGATCACGCTGGCCCTGATGTCGTTCGCCCCGAAGCGGGCCAGCCGGGCCGGCCTCGTCGGTCAATCCGTCGTGATCGCGCTGGCGTCGGTTGCGGTGGGCTACGCCGCGCTTTGGCTCGCCGACCTCGCCTTCAAGATCGACTTCAGGTTCTGGATCGTCGCACTCAAATTGATGAGCGCGAAGCAATTCCTCATCTTCCTGATCTATCTGATTCCGTTCACGGCGTTTTTCGTAGTGGCGCTGCACGTGCTGCACCGGAATTTCTCGACCATGGATGCGCCACGCGGGGCGCTGTACCTCACCAACATCCTGGCGCTGACATTCGGTTTCATCGTGTTGCTGGTGCTGCAATACGGAACGCTGTGGCTGACCGGAAAGCTGTTCAACCCGGTCCCGGACCCCGGTTTCGTGCCGCTCTCGACTATCGTCGCGATCCAGTTCGTGCCGCTCTTGGCGATCGTCGCCGTGATCGCGACCTTCACCTGGCGGCGGACCGGATCGAGCCTGCCGGGGGCCCTGATCGCGGGGCTGTTCGTGACTTGGTACATCGTGGCCGGGACCGCGACCCAGGTCGCATTTTAGGAGGGTTTTCGAGCGAAGTGGGTACCGGTTCGTGTGAAGAAAACCCGTCAAAAACAACGACCGGGGGGCGGCATTCTGATCCAATCAGAATGGCGGCTCTCGGTGAAAAGATGGGCTGAAAGTGCATAACCGGTGCGCTTCCGCCGGTCCCCGGGCGGTGCTATAGCGCAGGCGTATTTTCCATCCCCGCCGTCAAAAGCGCGCCGTTCCCAAGAGGGCCTCTCCGTCATGGCAAAAATCAAGGTATCCAACCCCGTCGTCGAGCTCGATGGCGACGAGATGACCCGGATCATCTGGCAGTACATCAAGGACAAGCTGATCAACCCGTTCCTGGATGTCGAACTGCTGTATTTCGATCTCGGCATGGAATACCGGGATGAGACCAATGACCAGGTGACCATCGACGCCGCCGAAGCCATCAAGAAGGTCGGCGTCGGCGTCAAATGCGCCACCATCACCCCCGACGAGGCCCGGGTGAAGGAGTTCGGCCTGAAGCAGATGTGGAAGTCGCCGAACGGCACCATCCGCAACATCCTCGGCGGCGTGATCTTCCGCGAGCCGATCATCTGCAAGAACGTGCCGCGCCTGGTTCCCGGCTGGACCAAGCCGATCATCATCGGCCGCCACGCCTATGGCGACCAGTACCGCGCCACCGACATCAAGTTCCCCGGCAAGGGCACGCTGTCGCTGAAGTTCGTCGGCGAGGACGGCACCGTGATCGAGCGGGAGGTGTTCAAGGCGCCCGGCGCCGGCGTCGCGATGGAGATGTACAATCTCGACGACTCCATCATCGATTTCGCCCGCGCCTCGCTCAACTACGGCCTGCTGCGCAACTACCCGGTCTACCTCTCGACCAAGAACACCATCCTCAAGGTCTATGACGGCCGCTTCAAGGACATCTTCCAGGACATCTACGACCGCGAGTTCAAGAAGGAATTCGAGGCCAAGGGCCTGACCTACGAGCACCGCCTGATCGACGATATGGTGGCCTCGGCGCTGAAATGGTCCGGCGGCTATGTCTGGGCCTGCAAGAACTATGACGGCGACGTGCAGTCCGACACCGTGGCCCAGGGTTACGGCTCGCTCGGCCTGATGACCTCGGTGCTGCTCACCCCGGACGGCAAGACGGTGGAAGCCGAAGCCGCCCACGGCACCGTGACCCGGCACTACCGCGAGCACCAGAAGGGCAAGGAGACCTCGACCAACTCGATCGCGTCGATCTTCGCCTGGACCCGTGGCCTCGCCCACCGCGCCAAGCTCGACAACAACGAGGCGCTGGCGAAGTTCGCCACCACGCTGGAGAAGGTCTGCGTCGCGACCGTCGAAGAGGGCTACATGACCAAGGACCTCGCGCTCCTGGTCGGCGCCGATCAGCGCTGGCTCTCGACCACCGGCTTCCTCGACAAGGTTGCCGAGAATCTCGGAAAGGCGATGGCGGCCTGAGGCCGCCGTCTCCGGACGACAGGTGCGAGCGTTCATCATGGCCGTTGTCAGAGCCGTTGCGCTCGCATCTTTCCTGCTCACCGGGTCGGCGGCCCTCGCCGCCGATCCCCTGCCCGACGCCGTCGCGGCGCCGGCCGAATCCCCGGTTCTCACCGTCCATGCCGAGGGCGTTCAGGTCTACGAATGCAAGCCGGTCACCGACGGCAAGCTCGCCTGGTCGTTCCGCGAACCGGTCGCCACCCTGATCGCCGATGGCCGCACCGTCGGCCGCCACTATGCCGGCCCGAACTGGGAGCATGTCGACGGCAGCGCCGTCACTGCCCGCACCGCCGGCAGCGCACCGGGCGCGACCCCTGCGGATATTCCTTGGCTGAAGCTCGAGGTGATCTCCCACCGCGGCAACGGCCTCTTCTCCAGCGTCGCCACCGTGCAGCGGATCAATACCTCCGGCGGCGAGCTCAGCGGCGCCTGCGACAAATCAGGCGCGCTGAAGGGCGCGGCGTACTCGGCGGACTACGTGTTCCTGCGCCGCGACTAGAGCGTTTTCGAGCGAAGTGGATCCCGGTTCGCGCTAAGAAAACGCGTCAAAAGAACTAATCGCGGATGCCGCCGTCGGTCTCGTGCGGCGCCTGGGCGATCTCCGCGGCGGCAAGGTCGCCGCCGGCCGTGAGCGGATCGGCAAGCCGCGCCTCCGCGGTCTCCCGGACATGCGCGGCGAGCGCCGGCATCCGCTCGATCAGGGCATGGAAGTCCTGCGCATCGAGCAGCAAGAGCTTGGTCTTCCGCATCGCCGTCACCGTGCCGGAGCGGCTGGTCCGCCTGAGCAGCGCGATCTCGCCGAAGAATGTGCCGTCGGCAAGCCGCACGCGCTGGCTCGGCAGGTCGATCTCGACCTCGCCGGCGGTGATGAAATACATCGACGACGCCGCATCGCCGCGCCGCACCAGCACCTCGCCGGCCTCGATGGTCTGCGACCGCAACAGCCGCATGATGTCGGCGATGTCGGCAGCGTTGAGATGCGAGAACAGCGGCACCCGCGCCAGCATGCCCCAGGTCACGACGAAGTCGCGGCGCCGGACCTCGTCGGCGAACGCGGTCGAGATGATCGCGACCGGCAGCGCGATCATCGCAAAGCCGACCACGATCGCAACCACGGTGACGATCCGCCCGAGCGGCGTCACCGGGACGACGTCGCCGTAGCCGACGGTGCCGAGCGTCACGATCGCCCACCACATCGCCTGCGGCATGGTGCCGAACTTGTCCGGCTGCACCTTGTGCTCGATGGCATAGAGCAGCGCCGCGAACAGCAGCACCGCGCCGGTCAGGATCACGACGCAGCCGAACAGCGTACGCCGCTCGGCATGCAGCGCCGCCAGCAGCGAGCGCATCGCGGTCGAATAGCGTACCAGCTTCAGGAACGGCAGCATGCCGAACAGCACCAGCGCGGTCTTGTCACCGATCGCAAGCGCAATCGCCGACGGCAGGAACGCGAGCAGGTCGATCACGCCGAGCGCCGAAAAGGCATATTCCAGCCGCGCCTGCAGCGGCGTCATGTCGCGCAGGGAGTGGCCGACCACGCTCCAGAGCCGCGCGGCGTATTCCAGTGCGAAGGCGGCCACCGCCGCGATCTCGATCGCCGTCAGCGGCCAGCCGAACTGCGCGTCGATCTCGGGCACGGAGGCCAGGATCGCCGCCAGCACGTCGACGGCGATGATGGCGACGATGACCGCAGCAAACCGCGAGCCACCCGAATGCGGCAGATCATCGCGTTCGAGCAGCTCGTAGAGACGATCGCGCAGCCCGGGATCGCTGATCGTGGGCTTGAGCGGAGCCGTCGCCACGATCAGCCTCTCCGTCAGGCGCCGGCCATTGCCTGCTCGATCGCCGACAGCGCGGCGTCGGCCTTGGCGCCGTCGGGGCCGCCGGCCTGCGCCATGTCGGGCCGGCCGCCGCCGCCCTTGCCGCCGAGCACCTCGGAGCCCTTGCGCACCAGCTCGACCGCGTTGAAGCGCGAGGTCAGGTCGGCGGTGACGCCGACCACGATGCCGGCCTTGCCGTCCTCGGTGACGCCGACGATCGCAACCACGCCCGAGCCGATCTGCTTCTTGCCGTCGTCGACCAGGCTCTTCAGATCCTTGGTCTCGACGCCCTCGACCGCGCGCGCGAGCAGCTTGACGTTGCCGACTTCGCGGACGCCGGAGGCGGCGCCATTCGACGACGCTCCGCCACCGCCCATCGCGAGCTTCTTCCTGGCATCCGACAGGTCACGCTCGAGCTTCTTGCGCTCCTCCATCAGGGCTGCGATGCGCGCCGGGACGTCCTCGATCGTGGTGCGCAGCTCCAGCGCCGCGGTCTTCGCCAGTGCCATCGTGTCGTTGGCGTGCTTGCGCGCGTGATTGCCGGTCAGCGCCTCGATGCGGCGAACGCCGGAGGCGACCGCGCTCTCGCTGGTCACCGAAATCAGGCCGATGTCGCCGGTGCGGCGGACATGGGTGCCGCCGCAGAGCTCGACCGACCAGCCGAGTGCGTTCTGTCCGTACTCGCGGGCGCTCTTGCCCATCGAGACGACGCGAACCTCGTCGCCGTATTTCTCGCCGAACAATGCGCGGGCACCGGCCTCGCGGGCGTCGTCGACACCCATGATGCGGGTCGTCACCTCGTCATTCTCGAGCACGACGTCGTTGGCAATGTCCTCGACCCGGGCGAGCTCTTCCGGCGTGATCGGCTTCGGATGCACGAAATCGAAGCGCAGGCGGTCGGGCGCGACCAGCGAGCCGCGCTGCGCGATGTGATCGCCGAGCACCTGGCGCAGCGCCTCGTGCAGCAGATGCGTCGCCGAGTGGTTGGCGCGGATCGACGAACGTCTTGCGTGGTCGACCTCGAGCTGCAGCGCGGTGCCGACGCTCAAGGTGCCCTGCTCCACCGTTCCGACATGCACGAACACGTCGCCGGCCTTCTTCTGCATGTCGGTGACGCGGAACTTGACGCCCTCGCCCGTGAGGACGCCGACGTCGCCGACCTGACCACCGGACTCGGCATAGAACGGCGTCTGGTTCAGCACGATCGAACCGGTCTCGCCGGCCTTGAGTGCGCCGACTTCGGCGCCGTCCTTGACCAGTGCCGTCACCACGCCTTCCGCGCTCTCGGTCTCGTAACCCAAAAACTCCGTCGCGCCGAGCTTCTCGCGCAGCGGGAACCAGATGGTCTCGGTCGCCGCCTCGCCGGAGCCGGCCCAGGAGGCGCGCGCCTTCTCGCGCTGCCGCTCCATCGCATCGGTGAACGCGGCCTGGTCGACGCTGATGCCACGCGACTTCAGCGCGTCCTGCGTCAGGTCGAGCGGGAAGCCATAGGTGTCGTACAGCGTGAAGGCAGTGTCGCCGTCGAACATATCGCCCTTCTTGAGGCCGGCGCTCTTCTCGTCGAGGATCGATAGTCCCCGCACCAGCGTCTTGCGGAAGCGGGTCTCTTCCAGCTGCAGCGTCTCCTCGATCAGCTTCTCCGCACGCACCAGGTCCGGATAGGCCTGGCCCATCTCGCGGACCAGCGCCCAGACCAGCCGATGCATCAGCGGCTCGCTGGCGCCGAGCAGCTGCGCGTGGCGCATCGCGCGGCGCATGATCCGGCGCAGCACGTAGCCGCGGCCCTCGTTCGAGGGCAGCACGCCGTCGGCGATCAGGAACGCCGAGGAGCGCAGATGGTCGGCGATCACCCGGTACGACGCCACGTTCTGCGCATTCGGCCCATGACCGAGCGCCGACGAAGCCACATCGATCAGATGGCGGAACAGATCGGTCTCGAACACGCTCTCGACGCCCTGCAGGATGGCCGCCATGCGCTCCAGCCCCATGCCGGTGTCGATCGAGGGACGCGGCAGCGCCACGCGCTCCTCCTTCGTCACCTGCTCGTACTGCATGAACACCAGATTCCAGAACTCGAGGAAGCGATCGCCGTCTTCCTCCGGGCTGCCCGGAGGTCCGCCCCAGATGTGCTCGCCGCGGTCGATGAAAATCTCGGAGCACGGACCGCACGGGCCGGTATCGCCCATCGCCCAGAAATTGTCCGAGGTCGGGATCCGGATGATGCGGTCGTCCGAGAAGCCCGCGATCTTCTTCCAGTAACCGGCCGCCTCGTCGTCGGTGTGGTAGACGGTGACGAGCAGCTTGTCCTTCTTCAGCCCGAAATCCTTGGTGATCAGATTCCAGGCGAGCTCGATCGCGCGCTCCTTGAAGTAGTCGCCGAACGAGAAGTTGCCGAGCATCTCGAAGAAGGTGAGATGGCGCGCGGTGTAGCCGACATTGTCGAGGTCGTTATGCTTGCCGCCCGCCCGCACGCACTTCTGCGACGTCGTGGCGCGCTGATAGGAGCGCTTCTCGACGCCGGTGAAGACGTTCTTGAACTGCACCATGCCGGCATTGGTGAACATCAGGGTCGGGTCGTTGCGCGGGACCAGCGGCGACGAGGCCACGATCTCGTGGCCGTTCTCCTTGAAGAAGTTCAGAAATGTCGACCTGATGTCGTTGACGCTGCTCATGTTCATCCAATCGGAAAAAGGGGCCGGCCAGCCGCAAAAAGGCGTCATTTTCCGGCCGAACGCTTTTAGACATTGCCAGCTGCGGTGTCCAGAAACTGTGCAGGCGGATCATGGGCTTGCCGCGGCAGCACAATGCCCATTGGATAGCGGCGAGAGCTGCGTTGACAGTCTTGGCGGCGCCGTGTTTTCTACCTACCTGTTACCCCGTCACGTCGGGAGAGACCGGCCTTATCGCCGGCGCCGAAGGAGCAACCGCCCCGGAAACTCTCAGGCAAAAGGACCGCGTGACGTCTGACATCTGGAAAGAGGCGCTGGGGTTCTCCCCGATGCGTCCGCCGACGGGATAATACTCTCAGGCACAGCGACAGATGGGGCTTTCTGCAGGTTTCTCAAGGGGAAATAGGTCCCCGGCGGGAACCGCGAGGGCCCTGTGATGCTTGCGCACGAAACTTCCCCGCTGAAACAGACCCCGCTGCACGCGCTGCACCTGGCGCGCGGGGCCAAGATGGTGCCCTTCGCCGGCTATGACATGCCGGTGCAATACACCGCCGGCGTGCTGAAGGAGCACCTGCACACCCGCAAGGACGCCGGCCTGTTCGACGTGTCCCACATGGGACAGCTCGTGCTGAAGGCCAAATCGGGCAAGGTCGGCGACGCAGCGCTCGCGCTGGAAAAACTGGTGCCGCAGGACATCGTCGGCATCGCGCCGGGACGGCAGCGCTACGCGCAATTCACCAACGACGAGGGCGGCCTGCTCGACGACCTGATGGTGGCGAATTTCGGCGACCACCTGTTCCTGGTGGCCAACGCCGCCTGCAAGGAAGAGGACGAGGCGCATCTGCGCGCGCATCTCTCCGACAGCTGCGAGATCGTGTCGCTGGCCGACCGCGCGCTAATCGCGCTGCAGGGGCCGAAGGCCGAATCGGCGTTGGCGAAACTTTGTCCAGATGTCGGTTCGATGAAATTCATGGACGCCGGCCCGCGCCGCGTCGCCGACATCGACTGCTTCGTCTCGCGCTCCGGCTATACCGGCGAGGACGGCTTCGAGATTTCAGTGCCCGCGGACAAGGCGGAAGCCCTGGTCACCGCGCTGCTGGACAATCCAGATGTCCTGCCGATCGGGCTCGGCGCGCGCGACAGCCTGCGGCTCGAAGCCGGGCTTTGCCTCTATGGCCACGATATCGACACCACGACGACGCCGGTCGAAGGCGCGCTGGAATGGTCTGTGCAGAAGGTCCGCCGCAGCGGCGGCGCCCGCGCCGGCGGTTTTCCGGGGGCGAACAATATCCTCACCCAATTCGCACAAGGCGCGTCGCGCCGCCGCGTCGGCCTCAGGCCGGAGGGCCGCGCACCGGTGCGCGAAGGCGCCTTGTTGTTCGCCGACCCGACCTCGACCGAGCCAATCGGCAAGGTGACCTCGGGCGGCTTCGGCCCGAGCCTCAATGCGCCGGTTGCGATGGGCTATCTGCCGACATCCCTTTCCGCGCTCGACACCACCGTTTTCGCCGAAGTGCGCGGCCAGCGGCTGCCGCTCAAGGTCGCCGCGACGCCCTTCGTCCCCAATACCTACAAACGCTAAACGCTGAAGGATCGATCCCATGACGACGCTGTACACGTCCGACCACGAATGGCTCCGCATCGAAGGCGACGTCGCCACGATCGGCATCACCGATTACGCGCAGTCCCAACTCGGCGACGTCGTGTTCGTCGAACTGCCCAAGGTCGGCCGCAGCCTGAAGAAGGCCGAGGCCGCCGCGGTCGTCGAATCCGTCAAGGCCGCCTCCGACGTCTACGCGCCGATCACCGGCGAGGTGATCGAGGTCAACGAGGCGCTCGCCGCCGAGCCCGCGCTGGTCAATTCGGATGCCGGCGGCAAGGCCTGGTTCTTCAAGCTGAAGATTGCCGACAAGGGCGAACTCGGCGGCCTGATGGACGAGGCCGCCTACACCGCGCACACCGCCTGAGAGAATGAAGCAGATAGCGACCACACACTCACTGTCATCGCCCGGCCTGACCGGGCGATCCAGTACGCCGCGGCTCTTCAGCTCAATCACTGATGTCCCGGCGTACTGGATACCCCGCTTTCGCGGGGTATGACGGCTGACAACGAGGACCACGTCATGAACGCGCCCTTCAAGCCGATCAACGAAGCCGCCACCGATTTCGTCCGCCGCCATATCGGTCCGTCGCCGCGCGACATCAACGCGATGCTGGAGACGGTCGGCGCCGCGAGCCTGCAGGCGCTGATGAACGAGACGCTGCCGGCGTCGATCCACCAGAAGGCGCCGCTCGATCTCGGCCGCGCGCTGAGCGAAACCGAGGCGCTCGCGCATATGAGCGAGCTCGCCGCGCAGAACCAGACCTTCACCTCGCTGATCGGCCAAGGCTATTCCGGCACCATCCTGCCCGCGGTGATCCAGCGCAACATCCTGGAGAACCCGGCCTGGTACACCGCCTATACGCCGTACCAGCCGGAGATCAGCCAGGGCCGGCTCGAAGCCCTGTTCAACTTCCAGACCATGATCTGCGACCTCACCGGGCTCGACATCGCCAACGCCTCGCTGCTCGACGAGGCGACCGCGGCGGCCGAGGCGATGGCGCTCGCCGAGCGGCACTCGCAGGTGAAGGCGAAGGTGTTCTTCGTCGACAAGGAAGTGCATCCGCAGACGCTGGCGGTGATGCGCACGCGCGCCGCGCCGCTCGGCTGGGCGCTGCTGGTCGGCGATCCCCTGACCGAGCTCGACAACGCCGACGTGCTCGGCGCGCTCTTGCAATATCCCGGGACGTCGGGCGCGGTGCGCGACCTCCGGCCGGCGATCGCAGCGCTGCGCGCCAAGGGCGCGCTGGCGGTCGTCGCCGCGGACCTGCTGTCGCTTGCGCTGCTGACCTCGCCCGGCGAGCTCGGCGCCGACATCGCGATCGGCTCGGCGCAGCGGTTCGGTGTGCCGATGGGCTATGGCGGACCGCATGCCGCCTACATGGCGGTGCGCGACACGCTGAAGCGCTCGCTGCCCGGCCGCATCGTCGGCCTGTCGGTGGATTCGCGTGGGGCACCGGCCTATCGGCTGGCGCTGCAGACCCGCGAGCAACACATCCGCCGCGAGAAGGCGACCTCCAACATCTGCACCGCGCAGGTGCTGCTCGCCGTGATCGCCTCGATGTATGCGGTCTATCACGGACCCGAGGGCCTGACCCATATCGCACGCGGCGTGCATCGCCGCGCCACCGTGCTCGCGGCAGGCCTGCGCAAGCTCGGTTTTGCGCCGACCAGTGAGGCGTTCTTCGACACCGTGACTGTCAAGGCCGGAGCAAAGCAGATCGAGATCGTCTCCCGCGCGCAGGCGGAGCGGATCAATCTGCGCATCGGCGCCGGCACGCTCGGCATCGCGCTCGACGAGACCACGACGCCGGAGACCGTCGAAGCGGTCTGGCGCGTGTTCGGCGGCAAGCTCAGCTTTGCCGAGATCGAGGCGGCCGCGCGCGAGGCGCTGCCGAAGGAGCTGCGGCGCACCAGCGCGTTCCTCACCCATCCGGTGTTCAACACCCATCGCTCGGAGACCGAGCTGCTGCGCTACATGCGCAAGCTCAGCGACCGCGACCTCGCGCTCGACCGCGCGATGATCCCGCTCGGCTCCTGCACGATGAAGCTCAACGCCACCACCGAGATGATCCCGCTGACCTGGCCGGCGTTCGGCAATCTGCATCCGTTCGCGCCCTCAGATCAGGCCAAGGGCTATCACTTGCTGTTCAAACGGCTGGAGCAGTGGCTGTGCGACATCACCGGCTATGATGCGGTGTCGCTGCAGCCGAATTCGGGCGCGCAGGGCGAATATGCCGGGCTGCTTGCGATCCGCGGCTATCACCTCGCGCGCGGCGAGCCGCACCGCAAGGTCTGCCTGATCCCCTCCTCCGCGCACGGCACCAATCCGGCCTCGGCCGCGATGGTCGGCATGGAGGTCGTGGTGGTGGCGTGCGATGCGCGCGGCGACGTCGACGTCAATGATCTGCGCGCCAAGGCCGAGAAGCACTCCGCCAATCTCGCCGCGGTCATGATCACCTATCCGTCGACCCACGGCGTGTTCGAGGAGCACATCCGCGAGATCTGCGACATCGTGCATGCGCATGGCGGCCAGGTCTATCTCGACGGCGCCAACATGAACGCGCAGGTCGGGTTGTCGCGGCCCGGCGACTACGGCGCCGATGTCAGCCATCTCAACCTGCACAAGACCTTCTGCATTCCGCATGGCGGCGGCGGCCCCGGCATGGGCCCGATCGGCGTGAAAGCGCATCTTGCGCCCTATCTGCCAAGTCATCCTGAGAATCGCCATCCCGCAACCGACGGGACGACGGCACACGCCATCGGCCCGGTGTCGGCCGCGCCGTTCGGCTCGGCGTCGATCCTGACCATCTCCTACATCTATATCCTGATGATGGGCGGCGAAGGGCTGACGCGCGCCACTGAAGTTGCGATCCTCAATGCCAACTACATCGCCGCGCGGCTGCAGCCGCATTTCCCGGTGCTGTATCGCAACGAGCGCGGCCGCGTCGCGCATGAATGCATCGTCGATCCGCGGGCGCTGAAGGCGACCAGCGGCGTTACCGTCGACGACATCGCCAAGCGGCTGATCGACTACGGCTTCCACGCGCCGACCATGAGCTTCCCGGTGGCGGGCACGCTGATGATCGAGCCGACGGAATCGGAATCGAAGTTCGAGATCGACCGCTTCTGCGACGCGATGATCGCAATCCGCAACGAGATCGCCGAGGTCGAGAAGGGCCGCTGGAAGATCGAGGCCTCGCCGCTGCGCCACGCGCCGCACACCGTGCACGACATCGCCGACGATGCCTGGAACCGGGCCTATACCCGCGCCGAGGGCTGCTTCCCGGCGGGCGTGTCACGCTCCGACAAATACTGGAGCCCGGTCGGGCGCGTCGACAACGTCTATGGCGATCGCAACCTGGTGTGCTCGTGCCCGCCGATCGAGGATTACGCGCAGGCGGCGGAGTAGCACCATTGTCGTAGGATGAGTGGTTGTAAGATGGGTAGAGCGTAGCGAAACCCATCACTGCCACTCACGCGCGAGAAAGATGGGTTTCGCTCCGCTCTACCCATCCTACGATCTAGGATCCGGCTATCATATGGTCCGCACTGGCCGCGGGTGAGCGACGGCCAGCAGGGCCGCGGCAGGAGGATTCATGCGCGAGGAATTCTGGTTTCATTTCCCGTTTCGCGTTCGCTATTCCGAGGTCGACGCGCAGGCCGTGGTGTTCAACGCCCACTATCTGACCTACTTCGACACCGCGATAACAGAGTATTTCCGCGCGCTCGGCTACGACTATCTCGGCGAGGTGGCGCGGACCGGCATCGACTTTCACACCGTGAAGTCGGTGGTCGAATACAAGGCGCCGATCCGGTTCGACGAGGACATCGAGGTCTGCGTGCGGGTCGCACGGATCGGCCGCTCCTCGATCGTGCTTGCGCTGGCAATCTTCGCCAAGGGCTCCGACGACCTGCGCGCCACCGGCGAGATCATCTGGGTCGCGACCGACCAGAAGACGCATCAATCGGTCGCGGTGACGGAAGATTTGCGCGCGCTGATTGCGAGCCGGGAAAAGGCGCTGGCGTAGATATACGCCTTACGGGGTGACCAGGGCGCGGTGCTCGGCGTCCCAGCGCCACAGCGTCTCGTTGGTCAACTCCGTGCCGCCCCACCAGCGATGGATCGGATTGTACTGGCGGAAGTCACCGGCGCCGGCGACGATTGCCTGGCCGAGGTCGGTCAACGCGAGCCGGCTTCGCCTGTAGCGTTGGTGACGGTCGGGATCTTCGTGCATGTCGAGATCGAACGGCCGCTCCTCGAGGCCGGATATGGCAGGCACCGGACAGTGAGCCAGCCCGTCCAGCAGGGCTCCCGTCTCCCAATAACCGAACGTCCGTCGACGGTTAGGTTTCTCGTGCCCGGGAAACAGATCGTACGGATGGACCTGCCCCGCTGACAGCAGTTCCAGCATTCGCATTTCCGTTGCGCCGAGCCCCGAGCCACGCGAGGGGAGCTCTTCCAGCAGCGCGATAGCTGAATTCCGCAATTGCGGAAACGCGCGGAGATCCTGCTTCAACAGATTGAACCATGCTTCCGGCGTTGATGCGCCCCAAGCCCTCCACGCGTCGCCGGCGGTCTGGAGATGATGGTCACGGACAGGGGCAAGGTGCAGTTGCCACGCGGCCAATTCGGCCGGCTGCTGCTCGCCGATCAAGCGATCCGTCTGCAGTATCGCAAGCCTGGACGTGACGTTCGTGTACCGGCGCAAGTGATCCAGCAGCCAGATCAATTGCAATTGTGAGTTCGCATCGGGATCGACCCAAAGATCGATGGCGTCGAAGCGCTCGCAAAATTCGATCAATCCAAGACCCTGACGCTGCGCATCCCCAAGCGATCTGCCGGTGAGATTGTCCAGCCAGTGGCCCGCGGTCCCGTGCGAAACCGAACGCGGCGAGAGGAATGCATCGAGCTCGCTTGACGCCGGCAATCTTCCGCAAGCGAACCGCAGCTCGACGCCGATCACGCAATCAGCAAGCCGCGCGGCCTTCAGGCCGCCAGCGCCGCTATCAGTGAATGTGAGGATAAGCCGGGTCATAACAGGTCATTCCGAGGTCACGGGAATTGATCGATCGAACTTGCTGAACGAGACTTCGCGAGCCTCCGGCTTCAATTCGGTGAATAAATCTATGGCGCGACCAAGGCGCGGCTCTCAGCGTCCCAGCGCCACAGCCGGTCATTGGTCAATTCGGTGCCGCCCCACCACCGATGGATCGGGTTGTACTGGCTGAAGTCGAGCTCGCGATCCGACACGTCCTGGCCAAAATCGGTGAGCGACAGCCGACTGTCCCGGTGTCGGCTGTCCCGGGCTTTCAGATCGTCGGGCACCTCGATCTCCGCGGGGAATCCGGCCAGAACCGGCGATCGACAATAGACGAGCCCATCCAGGATCAACTCTGTTTCCTGAAAATCGAACACGCCGCGCTCCCTGTCCAGCTCGTTTGAAAGGACCCTCGGCCTTGTCTCGCCTTCGGCGACGAGATCCAGCATCCGCAGCTCGGTCGCGCCGAGACCGGTGTCTCGCCCCGGAAGCTCCTCGAGCAGCGCGATGAGGGCCGCACGGAGCTGCGGTATGGCCGACAGATCCTGCATGAGAAGGTCGAAGCAAGACTCGGGCGTGGACGCGCGGTAGGCATGCCAAGCGCGGCTCGCCAGCGTCAGACGCTCATCCGTCACCGTGAGTTTCGGCAATCGCCATTGTGCCAGGCTTGCACTCCCGTGTGCGGCGGCCTCGGCGTCCGTCTGGACCACCACGAGCTTCGACAGGATATGCCGGTGTGGACGCAAGACGTCGAGCAGCCAGGCCAGGACCAGCTGGTCGTTCGGCCGAGGATCGGCCCAGAGCTCGATGCTGTCGCAGCGCTCACAGAATTCGAGCAAGCCGAGCGAATTGTCGCCCACTGGGGCAATGTATTTCGATTGGACGTGACCGAGCCAATGCGCGCCGCGGCTGCGTCGTTTGGCGGAACGCTGTTCCAGCAAGCTCACGAGCTCGGCTTGAGACGGCAAGGCTCCGCAAACAAAGCGCGGCGTGAGTCCAATGACGACGTCCGCTCGTCCCGCCCGCTGGAGCATCGTGCCGGCAAGGTCGCTCGTCGCGAGGATCAGACTTGTCATGGCGCCCGAAGCTCCGGCTACACGCTACGTCCTGCTCAGCGCCGGATTCCAGCGCCAGAGGTTGTCGTTGGTCAGGCGCGTGCCGCCCCACCAGCGATCGATGGGATTGTGATCGGTGAAATCCTCCCTGTGGGCGAGCACCGTCTTGCCAAACTCCGTCACCGACAACCGGCTTCGCTGGAAGGCCGCAAGACGCGCCCGTGCATTCTCGGGTTCGATGACACGCAAGCCATCATCGAGCCCGGCGATCGCCGGCCGCGGTCCATGCGCAAGCCCTTCGAGCAGCCTGCCGATTTCCATGTCGTTGAAGACGCCACCCTGGCGAAAGCCGCGGAGGTAGAACAGCGCGCTGGTTCCTAGGAATCCTGCCGCGACCAGCTCGAGCAGCCGCATCTCGGTCGCACCAAGTCCCGACTCGCTCCATGGCAGCTCACGAAGCAGATCCAGCAGAGCCGGCCTCAGCAATGGAAACGCACTCAGATCGCGGTGCACCACATCGAAGCACGCCTCCGGAGTTGTTGCCCGGTAGGCTTGCCAGCACATGCTAGCCGTCTCGATATCCACTGGTCGGATGTTAGCCAGCGGGACCTCGTTCCAACCGCGCCATGCCGGGTCCATCGTCAGCAGGCTGAAGCCGACGAGACGCAATTTCAGCTTCGCTAACATGTCCGGCTGAGCATGAAACTGGTCGAGCACCCAGATCAACTGCAGCTGATCGTTTGGATCAGGGTCAAACCACAATTCGATGATGTCGAACGACTGGCAATAGTCGTTGAACGCGAGGTCCTTCCAAGTCGCGCGCTTCGCGGACGGGGAAATCCAATCCGACCAATGATTGCCCGGCTTCTGGCCCGCTCGCACGCTGAAATAGGCCGCCAGCTCCTGTGGCAAAGGCAGCACGCCCCAGGCGAAGCGAAATGAAAGCGGAAGCACCGCGTCGCCCAGACCTGCGCGTTTCAGGTCGAGCCCGGATGGATTACCCAAGATCAGGCGCTTCACCGCTTCAACTCACTGAACTCCGGCTACAAAACGAAACGGGCGCCGAAGACGTCGGCAACTCAACGTCCTCAGCGCCCGCTTGCAGCGAAATGATTGAGCCCTACTCTTCCGTCGGCTCCTCACCCTCGGCGTCGCGCTCGGGCGTGCCGGCAAGGATCTGCTCGGAGATCAGGCCGGAGTTCTGCCGGATCGCGGCTTCGATCTTGGTGGTGATGTCCGGGTTCGCGCGCAGGAACGCCTTCGAGTTCTCGCGGCCCTGGCCGAGCCGCTGGCTGTCATAGGAGAACCAGGCGCCGGACTTCTCGACGAGGCCGGCCTTGACGCCGAGGTCGAGGATCTCGCCCATCTTGGAGACGCCCTCGCCGTACATGATGTCGAACTCGACCTGCTTGAAGGGCGGCGCCAGCTTGTTCTTCACCACCTTGACGCGGGTGGTGTTGCCGACCACCTCGTCGCGCTCCTTGATCGCGCCGATACGGCGGATGTCGAGGCGGACCGAGGCATAGAATTTCAGCGCATTGCCGCCGGTGGTGGTTTCCGGCGAACCGTACATCACGCCGATCTTCATGCGGATCTGGTTGATGAAGATCACCATCGTGTTCGACTTGTTGATCGAGGCGGTGAGCTTGCGCAGCGCCTGGCTCATCAGGCGCGCCTGCAGGCCCGGCAGCGCATCGCCCATCTCGCCCTCGAGCTCGGCCTTCGGCACCAGCGCCGCGACCGAGTCGACCACCAGCACGTCGACCGCACCGGAGCGCACCAGCGTGTCGCAGATTTCCAGCGCCTGCTCGCCGGTGTCCGGCTGCGAGATCAGGAGCTCGTCGATGTTGACGCCGAGCTTGCGCGCATAGACCGGATCGAGCGCATGTTCGGCGTCGATGAAGGCGCAGATGCCGCCCTTCTTCTGGCCCTCCGCCACCGTGTGCAACGCCAGCGTGGTCTTGCCCGACGATTCCGGCCCGTAGATCTCGACGATGCGTCCCTTCGGCAGGCCGCCGACGCCGAGCGCGATGTCGAGCCCGAGCGACCCCGACGACACCGTCTCGACATCCATCGAACGGTCGTTCTTGCCGAGCTTCATCACCGAGCCCTTGCCGAACTGGCGCTCGATCTGGGAGAGCGCGGCTGAGAGGGCCTTGGACTTGTCCATGGAGGATCCTTCGACGATACGCAGTGCAGTGGCGGACATTTGGGATGTGCTCCTTTTGGAGGGGATTCGCTAGCGGGACAAACGCGATGAGGTCGGAAGGAATGCGTTGTTGATAGGAAACTCGTACCACGTTTGTTCTATGTTCGCAATATGTTCTTTCCGACGTGGGGGTAATGGCCTGTTTCCATCCCCCAGTGGCCTACTTTGGAAATTCGAGTGGCCTAGTTTGAACTTAACCCCGTCTCAACCAAGGGTCAGCCGCTGTTCTCAGTAAGACTACCGAGAGGATCATCGGATGTTCTGGCCCCATCAAATTCCATTGGACGCCATCTGTTCTTGCCCCTGATCTAGATCAAAGGATTTAGATCCAATCCCGGGGTTCTCCGTGAGTGAACGGAGTTCCGGTGAGAGCTAGGAACTGCGCACCTTTCGATTCGTTAACGGACCATCACCGCACGGTCTTGGGTATTTATCGGTGAGATCGCAACGAAGCGCTCCCGCCTAAACACTAGCAGGGAGCAACGCCATGCAGCGGCGGCGTCGTTTCAAGCACACGCAATCACTAGAAGAACGTCTGGCCGACGAGGCCATGCGCCTGCGCTCGCAGGCCAAGACACTTCCCCCGTCGGCCAAGAAAGAGGCTGTGCTCAGGAAGGCCCGGCAAGACGAGATAACGGCCAGCCTCACGGAATGGCTGACATCTCCAGGTTTGCGGGTGCCGATCTAGGCTATGCGCCATGATCAACCAGCCACAAATCGATTCCTATTCGACGGCCGCGCGTATCTGTCTTGGCGTCGCAATCTTTAGCGCGATGGCACTCGTCACGGTGGTGAGTGCCTGTGTCTTTTAGGTAATGCCTCAGTTTGAATTTTCGGCGCTGGCCTAACCATCCTATGTGATGACGGGAACCGTGCTCCCTCGTTCCTGATTATCAACGCGATAGCGGGAGTGAGGAAGATGGGCGACTCATATCTCAACGACCCGAGACACTGGCGAGAGCGGGCCGAAGAAACCCGCACCAAAGCCGAACGAATGTGGGATGAGGAGTCAAGGCAACGAATGCTGCGCATTGCCGTTGAGTATGACCGACTGGCTGACCAAGCTGCGGAACGTGCCCGCGCCGACGAAAACCTAGTGCGCAAGTAAGGCCGCCTCAGTTGGCGGCCTCATCCTTCGGCTCGAGAAAAACCTTCATTGCGCTGAGCATCTTGATGACCTCGTCCGCCTGCTCTTGAGTGGTGAGGTCGAGCGTTCCCCGGCGCGAGCCGGGCTTTTTTCTTTCCCCAAAGAAACGGCCCCAGCGAGTGGGCACAAGCCGGGGCCGAGTCAACATACGTCATCCGACGTACCCGACGGGAACGCCAGACGTAGAGATAACCGCCAGCGGACACGCCTCGTTCCTACCTGCGTGCGTCTCCGCGCGGATTGCCACTCATTCCCGAAAAAACGGCCCCAGCACCCTTGGAGGGCAATGCTGGGGCCGCTCTCATTGCTGTCACCGAGCCGCCGCTATCGGTAATCGGGCTGGCCCTCTGGGCCTTAAAAAATTGTCCTTAATGAAACCGCCCTGCCCAGTGAGGCGATGATCGGATCAAAGCGTGAGCCAGTCAATTAACTTGATTAAGCAAAGGTAAACAAACCGTCCGAATGCTTAACGCGCGGGGTGTCCTAATTCCCGGCTGTGGGTGCTCGCTGCCGAAGCCTCAAAAGATAGTCGATCTGGCATTCACGCCAGCCGTGGTCCTTGACTGCTAACGTGTCGATGCAGGCGTCCACGCAAATGTCGCAGATGAGCAGGTCCGGACCTTGGACAGTGCGTCACTTGGTCGG
Source organism: Bradyrhizobium sp. CCBAU 53421 (assembly GCF_015291625.1). NCBI lineage: Bacteria > Pseudomonadati > Pseudomonadota > Alphaproteobacteria > Hyphomicrobiales > Nitrobacteraceae > Bradyrhizobium > Bradyrhizobium sp. CCBAU 53421. Next base: position 3,868,599 of record NZ_CP030047.1, on the reverse strand, counting down.
CACTTCGCCCACAAAACCGACATATTTGAATCGCCGTCGCCGGAACTCCGCATTGGCGCTGGCCCCACAGACACATCTGGCATCAAACGGAGAAACGGCAAATGTCCTAATCCAGCAGACCGAGTGTCCGAATTAGCGCCATCGGTGAAGCACGGCGGCAACACGGTCCGGATTGATCGCCGTGATAGCCAATTTGGGACATGTCCCGTGGCACAGATTGTATAGGCTTCCATCTACAGGATTTTGCACACCATCCTGGGGCTAGGGCCAACGCCGTCCGCAAGCATTTCAAGCGGGCGGCGTTGTGCTGTCGGGCACCGGCTCGAATGAAACCGGGCGGATGACGGGGTCATCATCGCAGCGTTTGAGCCGTGCGCTCGGCGCGATCCGTAGTTCTCCGGGCCAGAACAAAGTTCCGCGCGCAAAAGGTTCCGCCTTCGTCCCGACAGCGTCGGACATTCAATGGGTTACCGAAGGATTTGATGATGCCGGATCATGACTGGCACAATCTGCATACTACCTTGGTACCCCTCCTGACGTTTCAAAAAACTACGTAGCGTTTACGGGAAGACTCGGGTTCCGCCAGTGTTCGTAACATTGGCTTGTCCGGCCAGCGCACCGATTGCGCGCCGCGGGATCAGGCGACGTCGCCGGCGAACGGATCCACTTTGGGATCCACAACGACGTCCGAACGGGCGCGACGGTTCAATTCATCCTTTGACGGGTGTTAATCATTAGTACAACCTTTGATTTAAATATCGACGACCGCCTTTCATTCGCGGAACCGCTCCAGATGATTCACAAGGGCGTCGAATTCAGCGTCACGCAGCTCATGGCCGGCGTCTGGAAATGGCGTTTCCAGATCGGCGATCGGGTCTTCACGGGCAAGACCGAAGCAAAGCTCGACCTGTTGGCGATCCGCCGCGTGCAGCTGCGGATCGACCGCGAGCTGAACAATCTCGGGCTGGGACGGAGCCGCGGACACAACGATCGGGACTGAGCCGCGGCGAGCTTCAGTCCGCGCTTGCCAGCCGCCGCATCGTGAACTCGATGTCGCCGCCGGGCAGCTCGCGCCAGCTCTCGACGGCGCTCATATAGGCGGCCTTCGGGTAGCGCTTGAGAAAGTCGCGCGCCCGCAGGCGGGCCTGATCGCGCGGCAGGCTGAAGGTCTCGCGCAGATAGCCGTCATCCGGCTTGCGCCGCTCGGCCATCCGGCTGGCGAGATCGCGCGGACGAAACACCATTGCCGCAACTCCGGAATAGAGCCCCGTTTCGATTGAATCGGAAGCGCTCTCTTCGCTCGAAACGCTCAAACTGACGACGCCCCCAATATAGGGGCTGCGCCGGGAGAATCCGAGTCTGCGGGAAACCGGCCCGAACGGGCTTACTGGCTGCGCGGCGCTGAGCTTCCGGGCTGTGCGGAGCTCCCGGTCTTGGTCTTCGGCTTGGCCGGCGGGTGGGCCGCCGCCTTCGGCGCATCGCTGCGCACCGCGCCCCAGGGATCGGCCGATCCCTTGGCGTCCGGAATCTTGCTCAGCGAGTCCTTGTAGGCCCGGTCGTTGACCGCATCCCGATCCTTCTCTTCCTGGGTCTTGGTCTTGACCTCAGGCATCAGATTGACGTTCGGCATTTGCGCATAGGCCGGTGCCGACAGCAGCACTGCAACCGCAACTGCGCCCAAAACTCTCATCAGAAACGCTCCCTGCATTTTCGTCAGCGGTATATCACCGCAAGAAAGCCGCCGCCAAGCGCGCCTGCCCCGGCCCTAGAGATGGTCTGACTTGCAGGATTTCGGCGACTGCATCCAGTCGTCCCAGATCGGACCGCAGCGCGTGCAACCGCTGAGCGCAAGTCCGATCGCGATCACGCCGCCCAGCAATACCAAACTGCGGAACATGTACGCCCCCGCCACTGACGAGGGGCAATTGGGCGCCGAAACTGGGGCATTTTCAAGCCGGGCACGGCGCTTGCAGCGCCGCGCAAGCGCGTCGGACAGCAGCGCGCGCACCGGAGCGCAGCGCCCGCGCGATGGTTTGACCGGGCGGCCCCCCAAACTACACTGCGCAACAAAGCAGAAAAGGAATCGACGAAATGACTTTGGCGATGAGTTGGGACGAATGGACGCGGCATGACGGAACGGCGCTCGCCGAGCGCGTCCGGAACGGCGAGCTGACGCCCCGGGAGCTGGCGGCACAGGCGGCCGCCGCCATAGCCAGGGTCGATCCCGCGCTCTCCGCCGTGGTCGAGCTGTTCGACGACGTGATCGCCGATCCCGCGCGCGACGGCGCCGATCTCAACGGCCCGTTCGCCGGCCTGCCCTTCCTGATGAAGGATCTCGGGCCCACCTTGAAGGGCCGGCTGCAGGAGATGGGCTCGCTGATGATGCGCGGCAACCGCGCCACAGCCGACACCTTCCTGACGACAAAGCTGCGCAAGGCCGGTCTCAATCTGATCGGCCGCACCACCACGCCGGAGTTCGGGGTGTGCAGCTCGGCCGAGAACCCCGCGGTCTATGTCACGCGCAATCCCTGGAACACCGACTACACCACCTGCGGCTCGTCGGCCGGCAGCGCGGCGATGGTCGCCGCCGGCGCCGTCCCGATCGCGCACGCCACCGACGGCGGCGGCTCGATCCGGATTCCCGCCGGCGTCAACGGCAATATCGGGCTGAAGGTGTCACGCGGCGTGTTCTCGCTCGCACCGCATCTGTCCGATCTCACTGGCCTCGTCTCGATCCAGGGCTGCCAATCGCGCTCGGTGCGCGACACAGCCGCCTTCGTCGACAGCTGCCGGGGACCTGCGCCCGGCGAGTTCATGCCGTTCTGGACACCGCCGGAGCCCTATACGGCGATGGTCACGCGCGACCCCGGCCGTCTGAAAATCGCGCTGTCGCACACATGGGGCGACTATCGCGCGACGCCGCATATCGCAACCGAGCTCGAGCGGGTCGGACGCTTCCTCGAGGGCCTCGGCCATCAGGTCGACTACGCCTTGCCGTCGATCGACTACCGGGAAGCCTTCGCGGCGCAGACCACCTGCTACATCAGCAATTTCGCCGTCGTGATCGGCAACATGCTTGCGGCGCGAGGACTTGAGCGGCCGCCGGCGGAGCTGATCGAGCCGATCAATATCCGCATCTGGGAGCACGGCCGCGACTTCAGCTTCGCCGACCGCGCCCGCATGCAGGCCGTGTTCAACACCACGGCGCGCGGCTTTGGCGCCTTCTTCGAGGATTGGGACATCATCCTGACGCCGATCACGGCGCTGCCGACGCCCAAGGTCGGCACCACCGAATATCTCACCATCAGCGACAACCCGTCGGTGCTGGACTGGTTCGGCAATCTCTGGCGCAATTTCGCTTTCACGCCGCTTGCCAATCTCTGCGGCATCCCGGCGATCTCGCTGCCGCTCGCGACCAACGAGCACGGCCTGCCGCTCGGCATCCAGGCGATCGGCAAGCAAGCCGATGACGGCCTCTTGCTGCAGCTCGCCGCCCAGATCGAACGGGCGATCGGCGGCAAGTGGAATGACGGCAAGACACCGGCCGTGCATGTCACGCGGAACTAAGGCAATAAGAGCGAGCAAGAATATCAGGGAAGGAAACGGAACGTCATGCAGCAGGCCGGTGAATTCGGGATCGACGACGCGAAACGCGTGCTCGGCGACGTCTTTGCACCGTGGGTGCAGGATCTCAATCTGTCGCTGGAGCAGTTCGACTTCGCGCCGCCGCCGGGTGGCGCTACGGACTGGCAGCCCGGCGCCATCCTGCGCATGCCGTTCTCCGAGCGGTTGTGCCGCCAGGGCGGCATCGTCTGCGGCCAGGCGCTGATGGCGTTCGCCGACACCGCGATGGTGCTGGCGAATCTTGCGGCCAACAAGGGCTATCGTCCGATGACGACGGTCGACCAGACCACGCATTTCATGCGCGCGGCGACCGCCTCCGACGTGCTGGCCGACGCCCGCGTGGTCCGGCTCGGCCGCACCATGAGCTTCGGCCGTGTCACGCTATCCTCCGCCACCGACAACAAGCCGGTGGCGATGGTGTCGAGCGCATTCGCGATGCTGCCCGGGTAATTACTTGCCGAGTACCGCCTCGGCGGCGTTGACGATGCTGATCGTCGGATTCTTTCCGCAATAGGTACCGAACTTCTTGGCGTTCTCGGTGAACACGTCGGTGTCGATGATCGCCTCGTCGGAATCGCCCTTGTACCAGCCGTCCATCCAGACCAGCACCATCTTGATGGTGTCGTCGCCGCCCTCGACGAACTGCTTGCAGGTCATGGTCGAGAGATCGAGCACGGTGGCGTCGGCCGCCGCCGATGACAGCGCGAGCGCGGCGGCAAGCATGATCGAGGCAGTGATCTTCATGCAGCGGCGCGACGCGCGCCGCCGAACTACGCCGCCTTGACGCGTCGTCTCCTGCGCCAACGCCAGAGCAGCGCGACGAGCACGATCAGCACCGCGCCGGCCGCGAGTGCCTTGGCGGCAAACCGTCCGCCAGGACGATCGATCAAGCGCGTCCACAGCGAAACGCCCTCGCCCTGGTGCGGCAGGCGAAATGCCACCACGCTGTCGCCGATCGATGTGCCGCCCTCGGAATGGCCGCCGGCGCCGATCGCGACATACTGCTCGCCCTTCCAGAGATAGGTCATCGGATTGGCGACGCCCGGCACCGGAAGCCGGCCGAGCCACAATTGCCGGCCCGACTTGACATCGAACGCGCGCAGATAGGCGTCCATCGCGCCGGTGAACACCAATCCGCCCGCGGTGATCGCGACGCCGCTGAGCAGCGGCGTGCCGGTGTTGAGCGCGATGCCGAGCGGCGCGAGATCCTCGCTGGTGCCGACCGCCGCGTGCCAGAGGATCTTGCCGGCCTTGAGATCGACCGCCACCGTCTCGCCCCACGGCGGCTTGTTGCAGGGCGAGCCGACCTCGGTACTCGCCAGCGCCCGCGACATCGCAAACGGCGCGCCCTGCTGCTGGCCGAAATCATGGCCGGGCGGCGGATTGAAGCTCTTGGCCTGGTCGCGCGGAATCAGTGTGATGACATGCGCCGCGTGGCTGACATTGGCGAACAGGATCTGATTGACCGGATCGAACGCCGCGCTGCCCCAGTTCACGCCGCCGCCGGTCATCGGATAGATGATCGTGCCTTGCGTCGATGGCGGCGTGTAGAGTCCGTCATTGCGGGATTGCGCGAGCAGCTTCTCGCACGCCGCGCTCCCGATACCTGGCAGTAGGCCGCCGACATCATCGGCCGTCATCCGCTGCGTCAGCAGCGGCGGCACATGGGTCGGGAACGGCTGCGTCGGCGACAGTTTCTCGCCCTCGGCGCCGTTCTGCGGCACTGCGCGCTCCTCGACCGGCCACACCGGCTTGCCGGTGTCGCGATCGAGCACGAACACAAAACCCTGCTTGGTCGGCTGGATCACGACGTCGCGCATGCCCGAACCGGTATCGATCCGCGCCAACGTCGGCTGTGCCGGCAGATCATAGTCCCAGACGTCGTGATGCACGGTCTGGAACGCCCAGGCGAACTCGCCGCTCTCGATCCGCAGCGCGACGACGGAATTGGCGTGCTCGTCATTGCCGGGACGCTTGCCGCCCCAGAAATCGGGACTGGGCGATGTCGTCGGCAGGAACACCAGACCCCGCTCCTCGTCCACCGACATCGGCGCCCAGACATTGCTGTGGCCGGCCTCGACACCGTCATGCACCAGCGGATCGAAGGTCCAGCGCGGCTGACCGGTCCGCGCATCGAAAGCGCGCACCGCGCCGACCGGCGCATCGACCCGCCGGTTGTCGCCCATCGCGGATCCGACCACGACCACGCCGCGGCCCGTCACCGGCGCCGACGTGATCTGAAACTCGCCCGGCCACTCCAGCTTCATCCCGGCGTCGATCTTGATCTCGCCATTGTTGCCGAAATCGGCGCAAGGCTTGCCGGTCCTGGCGTCGAGCGCGATCAGCCGCGTGTCATTGGTGCCGGTGAAGATGCGTGACTTGCAGGCTGTGCCCTCGGCCGCGCGATCGTCGGTCCAGTGCGCGACGCCGCGGCAGACAAAGCGATTGGCCGGCCGCTGCGCCATGCTGATCTTCGGATCGAACCGCCATTTCTGCGCACCGGTGCCGGGATCGAGCGCGATCACCTCGTTGAACGGCGTGCAGAAGATCAGGCTGTCCTCGACGAACAGCGGCGTCACCTCGAACTTGGTGCGCTTCATGACCTCGGGCGGCCGCGCGTCGAGATCGCCGGTGCGGAATTCCCAACCGCGCACCAGCGTGCCGACATTGTCTGTTGTGATCTCTGTCAGCGGCGAGAAGCGCGTGCCTCCGCGATCGCCGCCCCAATACTCCCAGGCGAGCGCCGGCTGCACACACAGCAGCAGCGCGGCAAGCAGGCGAAACGGCGACCGCATTGCGTCCTCCCGCAAGATGCGATCATCACACGCCGCATCTCATGCGGGAAAGCCTTTACGCGATTGGCGCGTCAGTATCCACCCCTGCGATAACCGCCGCCATAATGCCCGCGATAACCACCGCCGCCGATGCCAATCCCGATTCCGATCGGCGGCCCGACCGGCTCGTAGACCACCGCCGGAGGCGGCCGGCGCACCACCACCACGTCGTCCTCGACCACGACGCGCGGCGGGCGCTTGCCGGCGCGGCGCGGCGGCGGATCGGGGTCTGCGCGTTTCTTCGCTGGCGCGATTGCCGCCTTCTGCTGGTCCGGCGGCGGCGCGGCGTTGCAGGGACAGGTCGGCGCCGCCAGCGCGACGTTGGTCGCGGGCACGCTGAGCGCTGCGGCCGGTGTCAGATCGAGACGATAGCGCAACCGCTCGATCATCTTGCGCGCGGTAGCCGTGAGATCGCTGTCGGGGTACAGCACGAGGAAGCCGCGATAGGCCGCCGCGGTATTGGCGAGAATGGCGTCGTTCCAGGCCACCATGCGGCGATGCCGGTCGAGCCAGTCGCGCGCCTGCAAGCCGCGCGGCGTGCCGGCGAAGATCGCGGCGAAGGCTTCATAGGCTTCATCGGTGCCGTCGACCACCATCAGCTCGTTGGCGGCCTCGATCGGCTTGCCCTGCAATTCGCGCTTCCATTCGTCGACGGTGCGCTTGGCCGCGGCCGGCGCCGGCGTCGCCGCGGACGACGCTGACGGACCTGCCATGAAGCGGAAGTCGTCGGTGAGCGACGAGGAGTCCCACGGCGTCTGGCGACCGTCGGTCGCCTTGTTCACCGCAAGGCGGACGCGCTTGAAGGTGTCCTCGATCGGAATCCCCGGCTCCTTCGCCGAAGCCAGCAGCGCGGTCGTATAGGGGCTGTTGGCGCCGCTGCCGTCCTCGGCTTCGGCGCCCGGTGACGTCGAGAACGAGACGAAGGTGCCTGGCGCGCCGATCCTGGCATCGACGATGGCAAGCCCATGCCCGGCGGTCTTGCTGAGCTCCGGGAAGGGATTGTTGCGGCATGCGTCGAGCAGCACGATGCGCATCCGGCTCGGCACCGAGGTCAACGTGTTCAGGATGTCGTTGAGGCGCACCGCCTGGATCGGGATGTCGGCCTCGCGCTTCGGATCGACATCGACCGGCACCAGATAGTTCTCGCCATCGATCTGCAGGCCATGCCCGGCATAGAACACCAGCGCCACGCTGTCGGCGCCCTTCGCCGCCACCTGGCCGGCAAAGTCGCTGATCCTCGCGCGCATCTCATCCTGGGACAGATCCGATGCCGTCGTCACGGCAAAGCCGGCATCGGTCAGCATCTGCGACATGGCCCTGGCGTCATTGGCCGGATTGGGCAGTGCGGGCACCGACTTGTAGGCGGACTGCCCGATCACCAGCGCCAGACGGCTTTCCGCCAATGCCGGTGCGGCACCGAACAGGATCGCAGCCGGAACGATCAGGCTGAGGAGCGAACGGCGAAGCATGGCGGCCTCCGGCAATGGTATCGGAGGTGGGTCGAGAGCCGTCAGCCGAAGGTTCATGGCGTGCGGCAATCTGCTGCCGCCGGCGCCGGTCCTCACGCCGAATTGTCGCAGCGATCAGGTGAACCGGCTATTTCGGCTTCTTGGCCGGATCGGCGGCCGGCTTGGTGACGCCCCAGGGATCGTATTTCTCCTTGGGCTCGGGGATCCGATCGAGTGCGGCCTTGTAGGCTTTCTCGTCGATCTGGGGCTTCTTCTCCGTTTTCCTGTCGTCTCCGCCGCCGCCGCGCCGGCCCTGGGCCAGGGTCGGTGTCGCGATCAGCGCCAGAATAACGGCAGCAACCGTGAAGCTTTTCATGTCAGTCTCTCTCCCCCGCAGCCGTAGAAACATCCGGCAACACCTCTACCCCAAGGATAGCTTGTCGCTCGACATTTGTTGATCGACAAAGCGCCGCCCGATGCGAATTCAGCACCCCCAGGGGGGCGCAATGTGGGCGGCGGCACATTAAATCAGTCGAATGGGACAGGGACACGTACAAGTGGCGGCGCTGCTGGCCGGCGCCGCCTTCATGTTGAGCGGCTGCGGGCTGGCGGACAGCCACGCGGTATGGCCGGAGGCGTTGAAGGTCAAGGCCACCGAGCCGGCGCCGCTCGAGACGCCTCCGGATGTCAAGCGGCTGGTAGCCGGCAAGCTCGACTCGGTGTTCACCGCCGGCTCGCAGCCGGCCCATGTGCGGGTCTCCGCTCCGCTGCACGACCCGCGCGGCACCGGCTGGACCGCCTGCGTGCGCGCCGAACTGACGTCGGTGATCGGCAAGCCGCTCGGGACGCAGACCTATCGCGTCTTCATCAATGAAGGCGCGGTCTTCGATCGCCGGCAGGTCGAGGCCGACGACAATTGCGTGACCGAGACCTACGAACCGGTCGAGAGCTCCGTCACGGTGGAAGCGCAACGGAACACCAAGCCATAAGGCATTTCAGGAAAATCCGTCTGGGGTCGTGGTCAGACGTTGCTGACGCCGCCGTCGACGACCATGTCCGAGCCGGTCATGAACGAGCTCTCGTCCGACGCGAGGAAGACGGCTGCCGCCGCCAACTCCTCGGGACGCCCGATCCTCAGCATCGGCGTGTAGTTGGAATACATCTTGCGGATCGCCGCGGCTTCCTCGGGCGTCGACGCCTGGGAGTCCATGATCGGCGTGTCGACGGGCCCCGGGCTGAGCAGGTTTGCGCGGATGCCGCTGTCCTTGAACTCGGCCGCCCAGGTCCGGACGAACGACCGCACCGCCGCCTTGGTCGCGGCATAGGTCGAGTGGTTAGCCAGACCCATATAGTGCATCGCCGACGACACCAGGATGATCGATCCTCCGCCGCCCATCATCGGCAGCATCTTCTGCACCAGGAACAGCGGTCCCTTGGCCATCAGGTTGAACGTGCGGTCGTAGTGTTCCTCCGTGATCTCGCGCAGTGGTACCTGCTCGGTGAAGCCGGCGTTGGACACGACCACATCCACCCTGCCCTTGGCTTTTCGAACGGTCCCGGCGACGCGGTCGAGGTCTTGAAGTCTGGACGCGTCCGCCTGGATTGCAGTGACGTCGCCGCCAATGAGCCTCACCGCCTTGTCGAGCGCGTCCTGGCGCCGGCCGAAGATGAATACATCCGCGCCTTCCTTCACGAAGCGCTGCGCGATAGCGAGCCCGATGCCGCTGTTGCCGCCGCTGATCACGGCGACCTTGCCTTCCAATCTCGACATATCAGTTCCCTGGTTTGCACGCCCGGATCGTCGGGGCACCTTGCAGGTAGGCGCGCCTGCATTGCCGGCTCAGTGCCGAACTGCGCACACCGGTGGTGCAAATATGATCCGGGCAGCGGGCGGTCCGTACGTGCGAACACGCGCCGTTGCCGAAGGAAGCTGTACGAGGGCCCTCAGAACTTCACCGTTACTCCCGTGTAGACCGTCTGTTCGGTGCAGCTCTTGTTGCTCGTGCCGTTGGCGAAGAAGCAGATGCCGTTGGCGGGGTTGCTGCCGTCCAGGCCGAACTTGTTGTGCCAGTAACGGTACGCCACGAAGGCTTCCACGAAGTGTGCGTATTTCTCGCCCCAAAGCGCCTTGCTGGCGTCAAAGCTCAGCCGGACCGGCTCGGCATTGATCTCCGTCCTGGTGTTCCAGCTCGACGGAAGCGTGTAGCCGCCATAGGCGCCGTTGCCCTTCGGTCCGTAGATGCCGACATGTCCGCTCAAGGAGAAGTAGCGCAGGCTTTCCGGCAGGAAGTCCAGCGCACTGCCGTAATCGATCTCCAGTGCCCACGTCGGATCGTAATGCAGATTGCCGTCGACCGTCCCGGTGAAGCCGGCCGGCATCAGACCCTTGTAGGGCGGCACGCCGTATAATCCGACGCCATAGGGACTGTTGCCCGCGTTGTTCGGAACCGCATAGGTCGAATGATTCCACTCCTGATAATACAGCGGCGCAATTGTCAGGTAGCTCTTGAACGGCAAGTCGAACGCAAACTGAAGACCGGCGACGATCGCCTCCTTGGCGGGCGCCGCATAGCCCAGCGTCGTCCGCCCGTCGGCGCCGATTTCGAAGGACACGTTGCGCAGCGCCCCTGCCCTGAACGCCGTGGTGTTGAACACCTCGTTAAACCCGATCGTGCTGCGCAGCGCGGCGTTGATCTCCATGTTGCCCGAGCAAGGCGCGGTGGCGCCAAAGGCCGGATGGTTGTAGATCGCCGAACAGGGCGACGCCGGATCGCGGTGATCGGACTTCAACAGCTCGGCATAGAGACGATTGGTGCCGTATGCCCAGCTGTCGGTGTGGGTGAAAGCGTAGACCTGCTTGACGGTCTTTGCGGTTTCGCCGGGCGCGGTCGCGCTCGGCAGCACGCCATAGGTGAAGCTGTTGTCGACGCTGGTGAAGAACGGCGTGCCGAACGGCGACAGGGCCGGCGTTCCCGGCACCGGCGCGCCCAGCTTCACGGTCATGCCGTAGTAGATGCCATTGCTCGAACAACTGCCATTGTAGACACCCTTGGTGATGCAGGACGTGTCATAGGCCTCGGCATAGCCGCTGATGTTCTTTTCATATCGCCAGGCGGCCCAGACGTCGACGAGGTGCGCATAGCTCGCGCCCCAGAACAGCTTGCCGGCGTCGAGCGTCAGGCGGACCGGCTCGAGCGCGTAGGCGGTAGTCCGGTTGCTGAACGGGCTTCTCGGATAAGGACCGTAGCCGCCATTGCCGTCCGCGCCGCGGATCGCCGCGCGCCCGCTGATCGAGAAATATTGCAGGGTCTCGGGCAGGAAGCCGAGGTCCATGTAGTAGTTGAAATCCAATCCCCAGGTCGGCGTGAAATGCATCACGCCGTCGGGAAGGCCCGGATAAGGCGGCGGCATCGACACGGGGCCGCCGAAGGCCGGGGGCATGAGCTGAGCGCCGTGCTGCATGCGCTGGAAGTACATCGGACTGATGTTGAAATAGCCCTTGTACGGCAGGCTGAAGCCGAACTGCAGACCGGCAAGCACATCGTAGTTGCTGGATGCGGTGAAGATATTCGAGAGCGAAGCGTCCGCGCCGACGAGGAACGAGATGTTTGTCAACGGACCGACGGAGAACGCATTGGTGTCGAACAGCTCGTTCCATCCGAACGTGCTGCGGATCGACGCCGAAGCCGCCACACCGCCGGCGCAGAGCCCGGTCGGCGCGAGCACGGACCCGAGGCATGGCGCGGTAGCCGCGCCGTGATCGTATTTCGACGTCAGCAGCGAGAAGCTGTTGCTGCCATAGGCCCAGGTGTCATAGTGCGTATAGGCGAGCGTCGTGCTCTGCGAGTTCTTGGCGTAGCCGGGAACGCCTCCCGAAAACTGCGAGACGGTGACGCGGTTGTCGTTGACCAGGAAGAACGGCTTTTCGGCCGGCGGCGGCGCCTTCAGCGTCACGGCCTTCCTCGGTATCTCGCGCGCCGTATCGCTCGTTTGATCGGCGGCCTGCGCCGCTGCCAGCATGCAGAACAGCCCGGCGACCGTGCCGGGGAGTACGCCCTTCCGCATCATCCCTGCCCCCTTGTCGTTTGTTGTTGATCCGCCCTGTCGATCCCCGCGGATCGTTGAATGCTCTAGCCTCCGGCTTCCCGGACCGCAGGCAAGCGCCAGCGGCCCGCCAGCATCTCCTGACGCGGCAGGTAGCAGCGCATGATCAGGCTGAACGGGCCGCGCTTCGGCGCCGGCAGCCAGTTGGCGGTTCGATCGCCACCCGGATCATTGCGACCGATCCAGATGGTGATCGACCCGTCCGGATTGCGCCGCAGCCCCTCGGTGCGATCGCCGATGGCGTAGCGCCCCAGCGGATTCTCGGTGAGGAACAGCTGATTGTCGTCGGCGACTTCGTACATCGTCAGCGACCAGAAGCCGTTCAACGGCAGTCTGGCCGGCAAGTGAAGCTGATAGTCGGCCATGCCGTCGAAGAAGCCGTTCTCCCGATTTCCCGCGGCGCGCATGTACATCGCCTCGGCGACCGGCAGCGCTCCGATGCCCCACAGGGCCACGGCGGCGCGATAGCGATAATCCTGGTCGAAATTGCCGAGGTTCGCGCGCGGATAGCTCCAGCCGTCGATGAATTCCATTCGCCGGCGGCCGGCCATCAGTGCCGTTCGCGCTGCGGCGACACCGTGGGCAATCGCCTCCGCTGCCGCCGGCGCCGTCGGCTGGAGCGAGGCTGCGATCCGACGCAGAATGGCGGTATCGGTCGCCGGAGGAGGATCCGACGTCATCAAGCTCTGAATGCTGGCGAACAGCGCCGGCGCGGCCGCGTTGCGCTCGGCATAATCATTAGGCGGACTGCCCGACGGGCCTTCCAGCTTGAAACCATCCTGAATCCGGCGTGCGGCTACGAGATCCGCGGCGCCGTCGACCAATGTTCTGATCAGCAGCCACGCATGCGGGGTCGCGACCCGGACGACATCGGGGCCCGAGCCGGTCTGGTCCGGTCCGATGATGGTGAACGTGGCGCCGGCATTGCCGATCGTCCTCGTGCCGAGCACCGCATTGTTGTTGGTGTACATGTCCATCAGCGCGGCGGAGAAATAGCGGTCCCCCGTCGGCGGGATCGTCAGCCGAACCGCGCCCTGCGTCAGATCGAGCCATGCGATCGAGTACAGCGTGTCGTTGTTCGGCGTCGTGACCCAGCGCGCCCTGTGATCGATCAGTTCGCGCTGATGCGACAACGTGTTCTGCGCCCCGGCGCGGCCAAGTGAGTTGCGGCGAACCGCGGCCATCTCGATCAGGGGCAACGCATAGACGAAGGCCTCGCCCGCTGCAGCGGACAGGCTGGCCTCCTGCGGGATCGGCCGGGATGCCGGTGCGGCGGCGGATACAGATGTCTGTGGCAAATCGCTGAGCGTCATTCTTCTTCTCCAGCTGGGGCTATCGATCGCGGCTCATGTCAGCGCGACGGCAAGGCCTTGGACGCGCTCGGGCGGCGTCCGGTATCGGCCAAGCGACAGGAACAGCATCACGGGGACGATCTGCACGGCCGACAGCAGCAGCAACGGTAAGACCACGCTGTCGCTCGATGTCGAAAGCCAGACGAACGCGACCGGGCCGATCGCCGCGCCGATGCAGAACGCAAACAGCAGCCAGCTGAAGACTTTCGAGACCGATCGCGTGCCGAAATAGCGCCCGGCCAGATAGGGCATCAGGTCCGCCTCCCCGCTGATCGAGAACCCCATCAGGATCGAGGCGAGCACCATCGGCGCAAATGCGTCCGCGGTTGCATTGATCAGCGCGGACAGCGCCATCAGCAGTACGGTGAGGATGCCGACTACGCGGGCGTGCAGCCGGTCGAGCAGATGTCCGACGATAATTCGTCCGAACAGCGCGGCGACGGCGCCGGCCGCCTGGATCCAGGCGACATCGGCGGCGGTCACGTCTGCGCGGCGCTTGAGGATGTATATTACGTTCGGCGCGATCGCATAGAACGACATCCCGATCACGGCGAAGCAGAGCGCGAGCTTCCAGAAGGTCGGAGTGCCAATGATCTCGGCGGCGCTGATGCCGGCCTCCGCCGTCTGGGCCTCAGTCGATGGCCGCGGCCCATCATTCTGCGTTGCCGAATCGCCGGCAGGCGGAGCGTCCACCACCAGCCACGCCACCAACGGCAGGCAGACGACAAGTTCGAAGACGGCAAATGCCGCGAGGCAGGCCGACCAGCCATATCCTGCGATGATCCAGTGCGCGGCCAGCGGCACGATGAAGCTGCCGGCGGCCTGCGCGCTCGCAGCGAGACCGAGCGCCAGGCCGCGCCGCTGATCGAACCAGCGGGAGATCGCCTTGGCATAGGATACGACATTGGTACCCGCGCCGACAAAGCCGAACAGGGCAGCGGCGAGATAGAACTGCAGCAGCGAATTTCCGACCTGACTCAGAATGAGGAGCGACACGGCGAACAAGGAAATACTGATCAGCGCGAACTTGCGCGATCCCAGACGATCGAGCGGCCACGCGCAGAACAGATATGCGACCATCGTCGACGACAGCACGATGGTTGCGGCCCGGGCGACTTCGGCCTGGCTCCAGCCATAGTCCTGCGCCATCGCGCCGGTCAGGTGCGCGAAGCCCGCGGTAAAGATCGGCGCGGCGCCGAATGAAATGCCGATTCCCGAGCCGACGACGACCTTCCAGCCGGGGTCCATGATCTGCTGCGCCATGCTGCCCTCGTCAGTTGCAAGCGACGCGCGCTGACCGCGGCCGGCCGGCGCCGTCGATGCGCCCGATGACCACGACCGCCGGACCGATCCGCGATCTCCCGTTGCCGCTGAATGACATCGCGATCCTTCCGAAATCTTATTGCATATTTTTATGCATTTATAATTTTGCGGTTTGAACGATGTCAAGCCGCCGGTGATGCTTTGCGCGCTAGGTTGCCAGCCGGTGCACCGTGACCCAGGAATCGCGCAGGATCTCACGCCGCCGCGCAAACAGTCCGCCCCAGACGTTGCGGTTCGGCTGAGCCTGGTGGACGGGTTTCGGCTTCCAGTAGCGGCTCTCATCCCATGCTGCGAGACTGGGATAATTCACGATCATCAACACCACCGCCTCACCCTCGGCGTTCGGCTCGCGGCAGCGCCAGAAGCCGGCGATGCGCATCGCGGTGTCGGCTTCCGACGATCTCCACGCCTCGACGCTCATCTCGGTCAGCGCCTGAACCTGGTCGGGCGCGACAACGAACCAGCGATGGGTGTAAATGCCCTCGGCGGAGCATGGCTGCTGTCCACGCGCCGGCACGTCGAACAGCCGGCTGCGGACGCTGACGATGTTTGCACCTTCATAGGCATGCGGCGCGGGTTCGCCGGTCCAGCTCGTGGCGACAGTGACCACATTGCTCGAAACGCCGATCAGCGGCACGAAGACGCCGAGCATTTGCGCATGGGATGGCGCGCCGGCGGCCTTGAGCATCGCGGCGATCTCCTCGCCGCGGTTGGGCCGAACGGTCAGCTCGTCAAACCGCAGCACGCGATAATTCGTATCCGGCAATGGCTCCTCCCCGGGCAGTTCTCCCGAACGCGTTCCGTCCGGCAATGTATTTGCATAATTTTGTGCAAATATATTCTGCCCGCTTCAGCGGTGTCAAGCCGGCGTCAGCGCATCCGCAGATCGCGGTCATGGGAGGCGAAGGACTTGCCGCGGCGGGAAAAATCCGCTCTCTGGCTAGCCGCGAATATTTTCTCGCGATCGATTTTGCTAAGAGACGATCAAGCCTTTGAAGGACCGCGATTGCATGGTTTCCCGCTCGACGTCAGGCCTCTCTTCCGCCAAGTCGTCCGTCAAGACGGCCGACGGCCGGCGGCAGCGCACGCAGGTCACCCGCGGCAATATCGTCTCCGCGTGCATCGCGCTTCAGAATGAGGGCTCGGCACGTCCATCGGCGCAACAGATCGCGGAGCGGGCCGGCGTATCGATCCGCACGCTGTTTCTGCATTTCCCGGAGAAGGGACAGCTCACGCAGGCGGTGCTCGACGAGCTGACGCCCCCCGAATCGATCGAGCCACCGCCTGCGAAATCCGTCCTGCACGGCGCGGTTGAGGTTCGCGTTGCGCAATTCATCGACATGCGGGCCCAGGCGCTGGAGCGCATGACACCGCATCGTCGGGCTTCCAATGCGATGATCGAGACCTCGCCGCTGCTGCAGAAACATCGTCTGCGCGTACGCAAGGCCTTTCGCGACGTGGTCGGCCAGTGGTTCGCCACCGAACTCGAGCAGGTGTCCGCCGAGGCGCGGCAGAAATGGCTGGTTGCCCTTGCGACCCTGCTCGATTGGGAGATGTGGCAGTCGCTGCGCACCTATCCGAACCGAAGCATTGCCGAGGCCAAGGATTGCCTCACGCTCTTGTTGAAGGCTGCCCTGCGGCAGATGGAAGCGGAACGGTCGTAGGCCGGGTTCGATTGCCGTGTGAACGCCGTGCCGTGGATTGGCGCGGCGGTATGCTGAACGCCCCGTTAACAATACCGCTCAAATTGCGGGATCGCCTCAACGGCATTTTCCATTTCTTTCCGTTAGCGTTGCCCTCGATGAACGCAAGGCCGATCAGCCTCGCGGACCGGGGAAACAGGGACGTGGCCGATATCGCTGACCAGGCAATGATCCGCCGTGCATCGCGCAAGGATGCCACGGACGATCGGGCGTTGCCGCCGCTGTCGGCCGCACCGATCGGCGCATGGCGGGCGCTAGCCGAGCGCGCGATCGAGCCCAATGGCTACTACCAGCCCGACTGGGAATTGGCGGTCGATGCCTCCGCGCGCGGCCGCACCGGCGCGGCGCTGCTCAGCGCCACCGGCGATGCCGGGCAATTGATCGGGCTGCTGCCTGTCGTGCCGATGCGGAAGATCTACCGGATCCCCCTGCCCGCACTGGTTGGCGCCGAACCCTATGGCACGCTGTGCACACCGTTGCTCGATCGCGACGCCGCCGAGCAGGCCGCCGGCAAGATCCTGCAGCAGGCTCGCGATGCGGGCGCGCACGCGCTGATCCTGCGCACCATGTCGCTCGAGGGCCCGGCCATGGCGGCGATCCGCGCGGTGCTCGCGCGCGATGGTTTGCAGCCGCGCCTGCTGAGCGGCTATCAGCGCGCGCAACTCGATGCGACGCGCGACGCCGATGAATTGCTGCGCGACGCGCTCGGGCCGAAGAAGCTGAAGGAGCTGCGCCGGCAGCGCCATCGCCTGTCCGACCACGGCGCGGTCCGCTTCGACGTCGCATGCACGCCGCGCGGCGTTGCGGCGGCGCTCGAGACCTTCCTTGCGCTCGAAGCCGGTGGCTGGAAGGGCCAGCGCGGCACCGCGCTCAGCCAGCATGCCGGCGACGCGGCCTTCATCCGCCGCGCGACGTCGGCGCTGGCCGAAGCCGGCCGCTGCGAGATCGTGACGCTGCATGCGGGCGACACGGCGGTCGCAGGCGGCATCGTGGTGCGCCACCAGGACCGGGCGTTCTTCTTCAAGATCGGCATCGACGAGCGCTTTGCGAAGCACTCGCCGGGCGCGCAACTGACGCTGGAGCTGACACGCCATCTCTGCGCCGATCCCGCGATCAATTCGGCGGATTCCACCGCGGCGCCGGGCCATCCCATGATCGACCCGATCTGGCGCGGCCGCTTTTCGATCGGCGATGTGCTGCTGCCGCTGCGGCGCCGCGATCCGCTGGTCACCGCTGTTCATGCCGCGCTGACCCTGAACAATTTGGCCTACGAGGCCGCGCGCAGCGTCGTCCGCTTCATCCGCCATCGGCGCGGCAAGCCCGGATAACACGGCCCTTTTACACGCAGGGCAATCGGACCGGGCGATCCAGTACGCAGCGACCTATCGATTCAAGCACTGCGATCTCCGGAATACCGGATCTCCGCCATGCGCGGGTGATGACGATTTCGGAATAATGGAAGAATGCGACTGAGTTGCCCGACGAGTCAAGCCGCCTTGTCGAACGCCGGCAGTCGCCGGCTACTTTGCATGGGGTTGTTTTCGATTTTTTGGCAGCGCGCCCCTCGGACAGCAGCTATCGCATCAATAGCCCGGCCGTGACGACGTGGAGACGTCCGTTGCCGAAGCCCGCAGGCGCCATATGCGATAGCCCTGCCCTTACACGGGCCCGCGCGGATCGTTAGGCTGCGCATGACCGCCGCGGCTTTCGTTATGCGCCAGATGGACCGGCAAGGCAGCGCACCGAGGTTGCCACCTTCGTCGCGGCCCATGGTTTACCTTTTCGTAGCCATGCAGACACGTCGGGAAACAATCGGTTCCCGCCGTCAGGTTGGTGTCAGCTAGCCCTTCTAGCGTCGCAGCGCGCTGTTTCTCAGGCGGCGCATGCCCTTGCCTGGAAAGCCTCATCCGATGGAAGCATCGGGTGAGGCTTTCTGCCAGCGTTCTCGGCGAGGCTCGCTTTATTGCAGCGGCGAGTGCGGGGCCGGCAACATGATGGTCGAGTGCATCTCCTCGAGCAGCTGTGTGCCTTTACCGAGGAATTCCAGCCACGCCGGATCCTTCATCGCGCCGCCGCGCGCAGCAGCGCGGGCGTTGAGATCGGGATAGGCCCAGATGTGGCAGACCTCGTTGGGCTGCCCTGAATCGGTGTGCCAGAGGCCGACGATCTTGGAGTATTTCTCGCGCTCCGGCAGCACGCCGGTGATCAGATCGAGCCATTGCTTGACGCCGCCGAGCGGCTTGGCGCGGTAGTTGCGGAATTCGTAGATGTTGCCCTTGGTGGCCGGCGCCACCGGCGGAATGATCGCATTCAGCAGGCGGACCTCCTGGCGCACCAGCAGCGGACGGATCGCCGGAATGTATTCGCCGGTCCAGCGCGGATTTTTCCCAAGCTCCGCGCGCAGCCGGGTCCGCTCGTTGAGATCGGCATAGCTCCACATGTGCATGACCTGATTGAGCGGGCCGATCTCGGTGATCCAGTAGCCTTCCAGCTTGCCGAAATTGTCGGCACGGATATCGCGTGAGATCGTGCTTGCCGCCTTCACCATCTCGCCGACGGTGCCTGGACGTACCGTGTAGGTGCGCAGCTCATAGATCATGGTTGTCTCCCTGACTGTCTGGAATGGGCGTGTGGGCAAACGAAAAAGCCCGGCAGGAGCCGGGCTTTCGAAAGCGATTGCGGACTACTCGGCCGCCTGTGCGTTGATCTCGGCCGAGACCTGGCGGATGGCGCGGGCGAGCTGTTCGGCCGGCTGGGCGCCGGACACCGCGTATTTCTGTGCGAACACGAAGGTCGGTACGCCGGAAATGCCCTTCTCGGCGGCTTCCTGGGCCTGCGCGGACACCAGCGCCACATCCTCGTCGGTGGCAAGACGCTTGCGGACGTCGTCGGCGTCGAGCCCGACATCGGCCGCCGCCTGCACCAGCACGTTGCTGTCGGTGAGATCGCCGCCGTCGCGGAAATACAGCTCCATCAGCCGCTGCTTCATCTCGGCCGCCTTACCCTCCGCCTCGGCCCAGTGAATCAGCCGATGGCAGTCGATCGTGTTGGGCTGCCGCTTGACGAGCTCGGGATGGTAGGTGAGCCCCTCCTCATTCGCAGCCGCGACCACACGGCCGGCGATGCCCTTGTAGGCGTCGACCGAGCCGAATTTTGCGGTGAGATATTCGTCGCGGCTGATGCCCTCGCGCGGCACCCAATTGTTGAGGAAGAACGGCCGCCAGTGCACCTCGACCGGCACGTCGGGAACCAGCTTGAGCGCGTCCTCGATGCGATGCTTGCCGATATAGCACCAGGGGCAAACGACATCGGAGACGATATCGAGGCGAAGCGGCTTCAGATCGCTCATGGCGTCCTCCGGATTGAAGTCCCAAAGGTAAGGCCCCCGCTCAGCAACACAAGGCCGCCGGCCGCATGTCTCGCATCACATAACCTCGGCGGTTATTGTGGGAAGAGCGCCCGCTTCCTAGACATCGGCCTGTTCCCACAGCCCGCGGAGACCCGCCGATGACCGCCATTTTCCAGCCCGAAGGCACCCTGTTTCGCGCCACCGAGCACGCCGGCGGGCCATGGTCGCCGGACATGCTGCAAGGCAGCGCCACGACCGCGCTGATGGCGCGCGAGGTCGAAAGGCTGGCGGTCCGCGCAGGTTTCGCAGTCCGCCGCCTGACCTTCGACCTGTGGCGACCGGCAGGCCTGCGCGCCTTCGTGGTCGAAACCAGCGTCCTGCGGGACGGCCGCAAGGCCAAGACGGTCCAGGTGCGCCTGCTCGACGGCGACACCGAGATCGGCCGCTGCACCGCGCTGATGACTGCGCAAGGCGAGGAATCGCCGCGCGATCCGTTCTCGCCGCCCGCAAGCGAGGATCGCGCCCCCGAGACCGGATCGCCGCCGCCCGCCTTTGCACAGAAATGGAGCCGCTATTTTCAGAATGTCTCGGTGCGATTGATCGAGGGCGCGCTGGAGAAGCCCGGCCCCGCCGCCGCCTGGATGCGCCTCGATGTGCCGCTCGTCGCCGGTGAGCTCAACACGCCGCTTTTGCAGGCGGTGCAGGCGGCGGACTTTTCCAGCGGCGTCGCGCAGATCGTGGACATGCGCGAATGGACCTTCATCAATCCCGAGGTCAGCCTCTATTTCTTTCGTCCGCCCGAGGGCGACTGGATCCTGATCCGCTCGCGCACCCGCGTCGGCACAAGCGGAGCCGGGCTCACGACCGCGACCCTGAGCGATCGCTGCGGCCCGTTCGCCGAGGTGATGCAAGCGATGAGCTTCGAACGCCGCGCTGCGGCGGCTCAGGCGTCCTGAGCCGCAAGCGACGTCAGGGCGGCCTCGGAGGCCGCGTCGGCCGGCATGAACATCTCGACGCGCAATTCCTGCAACGTCACGTCCTGCGGCGTGCCGAGCGTCAGCACCGTACCGATCAGCCCGAGCGTCACGTCGCCATTGCGCAGCCGCACCTCGCATAGCGGTCCCGGCGCCGCACTTTCGTTGAATTTCGGCGTGGCAATGTCGGGGAGCGTCATCAATTCGCGCCATGTCGATTGCAACGCGAGGTCGAGCGGCGCCGCCATCGCCTCGTGACGTGCGCGCGCCATCAGCGCCGCGGCGAGGCTTGGCCAGTTCTCGACGAAGGGACGCAGCTCGTCCGGCGCCAGGAACATCCGCATGTGATTGAGCGGCTGCTGCATGCGCACCGGACCAAGCAGCATCGTCATCAGCCGGGTCGCCGCGCGGTTGGCCACGATCACGTTCCACTGCCGGTCGGTGACGATGGCCGGAAACGGCTCGTGGCGCCGTAGCAGCAGGTCGATTGCGCGCCTGGCGTCGGCGATCTCCGGCGCCGCCAGATCGCGCTCGCCATATTGCCGCGCGAAACCGCCCGCCTCCAGCAGCGCGTTGCGATCGCGCAGCGAGAGGCCGAGTGCTGCGGCGAGCTGCAGAAGGATGTCCCGGCTCGCGATTGCCTTGCCGGTTTCAACGAAGCTCAGATGCTTGATCGAGATGCCCGCCTCGAACGCAAGGTCGGCCTGGCTCATGGCGCGTCGCCCGCGCCAATCGCGCAGGAGGTCGCCGACGGGATGGGGTCGCGCGCCGCGGGCCGGCGCCGAATGGGTGCTCATGAACGGATTATGCAGCCAGGCGACCCGCGCTGCAAAGCGGGCGCATCGATTCGTTCAGCCCATAGCCGCTGCCATCTGCCGCATCCGCTCGGCGGTCAGCTCGTCGGCCGGAAAGAACGTCTCCAGCGCCAGTTCCTGCAGCGTGATGTCGACCGGGGTGCCGAACACCATGGTGGTCGAGATGAAGCTCAGGATCTCGCCATCGAGGCGGAGCTTGAACGGAAGTGCGACGTTGTTGTCGGTGGTGATCGGAGCCGACCGCGCCGGGATCGGATAGGACTTCAGGTCCTGGTACAGCTTGAGCAGCTCCGGATCAGCCGTGGCCTCGCATTGCCGATGCAGCCGCTCCAGGAGATGCGCGGCCCATTCCGCGAGGTTCACGGTGCGCGGCGCCAGGCCCTCCGGGTGGAAGGCCAGCCGCAGGATGTTGAAGGGCTGGCCGAGCAGCCGCTGCGGCACGCCCTCGAGCAGCGGCGCCACCATGCGGTTGGCAGAGACCAGATTCCAGTGCCGGTCATAGGCCAGCGCCGGATTGGGCTCGTGCGCCTTCAGCACCAGATTGATCGCCTCGCGCGCCGATTTCAGGGCGGGATCGTCCAGCGAGCGTTGTGGGAATGCGGGTGCGAAGCCCGCGGCGACCAGCAGCACGTTGCGTTCGCGTAGGGGCACGTCGAGGCGCTCCGCCAGTTTGAGGACCATGTCGCGCGACGGCGCCGAGCGGCCGGTCTCGACGAAGCTCAGATGCCGCGCCGAGACCTCGGCATCGACGGCAAGGTCGAGCTGGCTGAGATGGCGGCGCTGCCGCCACTCGCGCAGGTGTTCGCCGATCAGGACGGGTTTTGCGGGCTCGGCCCGCGCCATGGATGCATGTGCGTTCATGGTGCAAAACCTACCATGCGAAATTCGCCCGTTCCATTACGCCCGAGGTAATCGAATTGGCGCGCGGGCCGGCTCATCTTCCACGGCACAGGAGATGACCATGCTGATGCTGTCCCTTATCCGCGCCATCGCCGTCCTGATCCCGTGGCTGGTCCATCTGGCCACCTGGCTCCTCGCGCGCTCGCTCAACATGCCGCAGCCGCTGGTGCACCACACCGGCCTGTTCGTGTTCGCGCAGGTCTATGCGGTCGAGATGAGGGTCGGCAGGGCGCTGTGTCCGTTCCGGCTCTGGCGCCAGCTGCGGTCCCTGTTCCGTTGACCAACCCATCCCAACCAGAGGAGACACTGCCATGATCCATTCGTCCCAGCTGCTGCGCCGCGCTTTGCTTGCCGACGCGGTCTTCAGCGGCGTATCCGCCATAGCAATGGTGCTCGACGCCGGTGCGCTGGCATCGCTGCTCGGCCTGCCGGAAGCGCTGCTGCGCGAGACCGGGCTGTTCCTGATCGCCTACACCGCGCTGGTCGGCTTTCTCGCCGCGCGAACCTCGCTGCCGAAAGGACCCGTGATCCTCGTGGTCGCCGGCAACGCGGCCTGGACGCTGGCCAGCATCGCGCTGCTGCTCTCGGGCACCGTATCGCCGAACCTGTTCGGGACCATCGTGATCCTCGCCCAGGCGATCGCCACCGGCGTGTTCGCCGAGCTGCAATATGTCGGATTGCGGAGGAGTGAAGGTGCAGTGACGGCGTAGCACGCTGTCGCCTGCCGTCATTGCGAGCGAAGCGAAGCAATCCACCGAGCCGCATGTGCGGAAGCATGGATTGCTTCGTCGCTACGCTCCTCGCAATGACGGGGCGACCGATGACCCTACTATACGGCTCCCGCCTTGTGTCGCCGAAACCTCTCCCCCACTCCCAGCATCACGCCCTGCCCGCTGGCGACGCCCATTTCGAGGCTCGACGCGATGCGCCGCGCGCGCTCGATGAAATGAAGTGCTGCGACAGGCGGGCACAGTTCATGCGCCGTTGCCTCGAACAGTTCGAGCCAGCGGTCGAAATGCGCGGCATCGACGGGCAGCTTCATATGCTTGACCATCGGCGTGCCGTGATAGCGACCGGTCATCAGCGCGACTGACGACCAGAACGCGCACATCTGGGCCAGATGCGGCTCCCAATTGATAATCCTGGCCTCGAACACCGGCCCGATCATCGGGTCCTTGCGGACCTTGGCGTAGAATCCGTGCACCAGCTGCTCGATCATGGCCTCGGTGATCCCGGTCCGCGCGACGATCTCCGCGGTGATCTCCTCGCGGCGCTCTGCTGCTGTCATCGCTCACATCCTAAATAGGTATTTCAAATACCCATTTAGACTGCTATAGCGGATCCGCCAAGCGCCGATTTCGAAGGGCTTCCATGCGCCTGACATCATTCACGGATTTTGCGCTCCGCGCGCTGATGCGGGTAGCCGGCGAGCCGGACCGCTCGTTTGCCACGAGCGAGATCGCGGCCGAGTTCGGCATCTCCCGCAATCACCTTGCCAAGGTGGTGCGCGATCTCGCCGAGGCCGGCTTCATCGCGACCCAGCGCGGCGCAGGTGGCGGATTCTCGCTGGCGCGCGCCCCGCAGGCGATCACGCTCGGCGAGGTGGTGCGCGCGCTCGAGGGCGGCAGCGCACTGGTCGAATGCTTCAGGGACGATGGCGGCGAGTGCGTGCTGCTGCCGCGCTGCCGGCTGAAAGCAAGGCTCGCGGCGGCCCGCGAGGCCTTCATGCGCGAGCTCGACGGAACCACGCTTGCCGAATGTGCCTACCTGCCGCGTCCCGAAAGGGCATCATGACGACGATTGCATTCACTGACAGCACGTTCGAGGTCGATGCCGATATCGTCGCCGACGGCCTCGGCATCACTGTGTCGCTGCTGCAGGACCAAATGCGATCCGGCAAGATCACGACGCTGTCGGAACGAGGGGTCGACAACGATGCCGGTCGACATCGGTTGACCTTCTTCTCGGAACACCGCCGTTTCCGCCTTGTCATCGACGAGCGCGGCACGATCGTCCAACGCTCGACGCTCGATTTCGGCGACGCCCCGCTGCCCGCATCGGCGCGCAAGCCCGGCGGTTATGGCG
This sequence comes from Bradyrhizobium sp. CCBAU 53421, assembly GCF_015291625.1. Lineage (NCBI taxonomy): Bacteria > Pseudomonadati > Pseudomonadota > Alphaproteobacteria > Hyphomicrobiales > Nitrobacteraceae > Bradyrhizobium > Bradyrhizobium sp. CCBAU 53421. The sequence continues at coordinate 3,844,088 of NZ_CP030047.1, read as the reverse complement.
TCCACTCATAAGGGCGCAGATGTCTGGAATCCCCTCCCTCGGGCGCGTACGCATCATAATCCGCGCCGCAGTCAGGACGCGTATGAGGTCCGCTGTGCCCCTGATGGCGGCGCAATAGCGGACCTCATGCATCACTGCGTCTTCTTGCGGGGATCATCAGCCGGATCGATATAGTCGATGCCTCCTGGGCCGGTGAATTGAATCTGGAGGATCGCCTCCTCGTTTTCCGTCCAAACATAATGAGCGTGCCTCGCCGGCATCATCTCGAAGGCACCCGCCTTGACCATCTCGCCTTTGGCGGGGTCAAACTTCTCGCCCATGCCCCAGCCGACGCTACCGCTGATCACCGTGACGGTCTCGGCATAGGGATGAGTATGCGGCGGAACCTTATAGTTGGGAGGAAGCTTGACGCGCTGAATCACCACGCTGCCAGCTTTCGTAGGATCACCTGCCAGGAGCGCGACCTGGCCACCCTTCGGAACGTTCGGATTGTCCTTCCACGTCAGAGCATCTGGTTTGACGATAGTCCCGGCATCTTGCGCCAGTGTCGGACCCGCCAGTGCGATCAAGGCTGCCAATGTCAGAAGCTTTTTCATGAGGCCCTCCGTACGATGATTACTCCATTTTCAGCGCTTCTATTGCTTGCACGATGATCACTGCTCGTTCTCCAAGCGAGCATCTCGGCACCTCTCGCTTCACGGCAGCTCGCGATAGGCTACGCGACGCCGCCGTGGCACCAAAGGGAGCAAAAGAGTGATGTCGGGCCAGGGTCACGAGCGGTAATGCTCTGGCTGATCGTAAGATTTCCGCTTGGCCGTCAGAAACTGACGTCTGCGCCTTTATGGGTAGAGGTCATGGTCATTGCTGGCTCTGCCCCCGATCCGAAGTCGACGAGCCAATTCGGCCGTCCATCGTTGGCACGCATCGCAGCCAATCGCCGGACCGGATGCCTCGCGGGTCAGTGCCTCGGCGAGGCGACGCAGTCGATCTCGCCGCGCAAGACGTCATGAGCACACGCCCCGATTCCGGAGCGCAGCGTCAGGCTTGGAGCACCCGCGCGGCGCCGCGCTTCGGGGCGGCAGCCTTCTTGCCGGCAGCCTTGACGAGAGAATGACCGTTCAGTTGCGTGCCGTTCAGCTTGCCGTTTGCCTTGCCGTTTGCCTTGGCGCCGTTCGTCTTCTTTGCCCTGGCTTTGGCCCGCTGCTCGGCGAGCTTCTCGGCCTCGCGCCTGGCTTTCCGCTCGGCCTTTTCCTTCAGCCGAAGCCGCTCCGCCCTCGCCTCCGCGCGCTTCTTCTTGCGCTTCTTCTCGCAGGCGTCGCATTTGCAGCCGATCGGCTTCAGATAGGCTTTGAAATAGTCGGTCCCGTAATCGTAGTTGATCTCGTCGCCCGGCTCGATGTCCTTGATGGCGCGGATGAACACCTTGCGCTTGCGGGGCTTGACGTCGGATTCCGCGTTCGGCCTGCAGGCATGGTTGATGTAGCGGGCGACGTTCTCGCGGATCGAGCCGTCGATGGTCCAGCGATTGGTGAGCTCGAACAGATATTTGTTCTCGATCGCGTCCTCATCCTTCTTCTTCGAGTCGAGCAACGGCCCGAAATAGCGGATGATCTTGGTCCCCTTCTTGATCGGCTTGGTGGCGAAAAGGCCAAGGCCAGTACGGGAACGGCCGACGCGATAGGGCTTGTGCGATAATGATGCGGGCATGTCGATCGAGGCTAAGGCACGCAAGGTGCACGCGACAGAAGTTGCGAAGCCGCCCTTCTAGGACGATTCCGCGCGCCTGTCAGGTGTTTCCCGCGTGTCTGTTGAACCTTCCCCAGATTGCATAAGTCAGACACAAAGTAACGTCCGGATCGCAGGTTTCCCCCGATGAAATACCTTGCTTTTGCAACAATCGTTGTGGCGCTTGCCAGCGCAAATCCTGGTCAGGCTGCCTCCGAGACGATCAGCAGCAGCTATACTTCGACCGCGCCGAAGGCCTGCCGCATGATCGGCAAGCCCAACGAGGAGGACGGCAGCAGCACGCGGGTCTGCCCCGGAAAATCCGGGCTCGTGGTGCTGATCAACGAGGGCGACCTGCGCGAAGTGGTCTCGGTCGGCCGAAACCGCGCGGCGGCAGCCAAGGAACCGGCAGCGCAGGCCTGGTTCGGCCCGTTCAGCTCGACCGGCGACACCGTCGAATGGCGTGCCGCGGGCAGCAAGCCCTTCGCGATCATCCAGCGCTGGCAGATCGCCGACAACAGTGAGCAGGACAAGCGCGGCGGCCCGGTCTCACGGGCAATGCTCGCCGTGACGCGGCTACCGCCGGGCGACGTCTGTCACGTCGCCTATGTCGACGTCACCGCCAATCCCAACGCCAACGAGCTGGCGCGGCAGGCCGCCGACGAATTCGCCCGCGATTTCAAGTGCGGCGCAGACAAGGTGAAGACGATCGGACAGAGCGGCCGCACGACGTTGCTTGTGAAACGCTAGGCCTTCTGCTTTGCGCCAGCACGACGAGGGTTGCTTGGTTACGGCCGTGCCGAGCGGCTTGCGGACAATCGCAGGATCGCGGTCAACAACGCTTCCACGGATGTGCCCTGGGGCGACCGATCCAGAATGGTCTTGAGGCGTCCGTCGAGCAGCAGCATCGTGAAACCGTGCACCAGCGACCAGGCCGACGCGATTGCGGCCGCTTGGTCCAGCGTAAGCTGCTCCTTGGAAATCTGCTCGTGTCGGCTGGCACCGACGCCACGGGTCAGCCCGGCGAACGACGCCTCCGACGCCTCGTGCAGCGACGGCCGCGCATGATCGAGCCGCTCACTGCGGAACATCAGCCCATACATTCCGGGATGCGCCTGCGCATAGGCGACATAGGCCTTGGCGCTCGCCGCGCCCTTTTCGGCCGGCGTCGCCGCCGAAGCGTCAGCCGCCGCCATCGCCTGGCCGAATTGCCGAAAACCGATCGCTGCAAGTTCACTGAGCAAACCGGTGAGATCGCCGAAATGATGTGTGGGAGCCGCATGCGACACACCGGCTTCGCGCGCCACCGCACGCAATGTCAGCCCGGCCAATCCATCGCGCTCGAGCACGCGCTCGGCGGCCCTCAGCAGCGCCTCGTGCAGATCGCCATGATGATACGGCGTGTCGTTGGCCCGGCGCCGCGGTGCCGGACGATCGGCGGCGGCACGCGCAACCCGGCGCGCCGGAGCCCGTGCCGGGCGAGCCGCCTTGTTTTCTTTGGATAATCTTGCCATCCGGCCCTTATAGGTCGCAATTTTTACACTGTAAAGATTTTGCTTGACGATCGATGGCGTCATCCCTACTGATATCTTTACGATGTAAAGATCATAATGCAGGGAGATGCGGAATGCTCGACCAGGTCACGTCCAACACCGCGCGCACGAATCTGGCGCCGATCCCGTTTGAAGCCGATGCGCCGTTCCTGAAAATTTCCGGCGAATTGCCGCGCGTGCTGAACGGCACGTTGTACCGCAACGGTCCCAATCCGCAATTCGAGGCGCCGGGTGCGCACTGGTTCGTCGGCGACGGCATGCTGCACGCCTTCCATCTCGAGAACGGCCGCGCCAGCTACCGCAACCGCTGGGTCCGCACGCCGAAGTGGCAGGCCGAGCACGATGCCGGCCGCGCGCTGTTCGGCGGCTTCGGCCGCAAGATGCCGGACGCCCCTGCCGACATCACGACCGATGGCGGCGCCGCCAACACCAACATCATCTTCCATGGCGGCCGCCTGCTCGCGCTCGAGGAAGGCCATCTGCCGACCGAGATCGAGCCCGGCACGCTCAATCGCCTTGGCTATTGCGACTACAAGGGCGCGATATCAGGCCCCTTCACCGCACACCCCAAGATCGACCCGATCACCGGCGAGATGGTGTTCTTCGGCTACAACGCCGCGGGCCCGCTGACGCCGGCGCTGTCGTTCGGCGCGGTGAGCTCATCCGGCGTGGTGACGCGGTTCGAACGCTTTGAATCGCCCTATGCCAGCATGGTGCACGACTTCATCGTCACCGAGAACCATGTGCTGTTTCCGATCCTGCCGATCACCGGCAGCATGCAGCGCGCGATTCGCGGACAGGCGCCCTACGCCTGGGAGCCGGACAAAGGCGCCTATGTCGGCGTGATGAAGCGCAGCGGTTCATCCAAGGACATCGTCTGGTTCCGCGCCGAGACCTGCTACGTCTTCCATGTCATGAACGCGTGGGAGGACGGCAACCGCATCATCGCCGACGTGATGCAGTTCGAGGAAGCGCCGCTGTTCAACCATCCCGACGGCTCGCAGACCGACCCAAAGAAGAACCGCGCGCGCTATTGCCGCTGGACGTTCGATCTTTCGGGGAACACCGACAGCTTCACGCAAACCTATCTCGACGACCTCACCGGCGAATTCCCCCGCGTCGACGATCGCCGCGCCGGCTTTGCCAGCAATCACGGCTGGTACGCCTGCGCCAACCCCGATCTGCCGATGTTCGGCGCGCTGTCGGGCATCGTGCATGTCGACGGCCGCGGCAGGCGGCTTGGCCACTACCTGCTGCCCGCCGGCGACACCATCTCCGAACCCGTGTTCGTCGAGCGCAGCGCTGACGCCGCGGAGGGCGACGGCTGGCTGCTCGCAGTGGTCTGGCGCGCCCGCGAAAACCGCAGTGACCTTGCCGTGTTCAACGCGCAGGACGTCGAGGCGGGTCCGACCGCGCTGGTCCATCTCGGCCACCGCGTGCCGGATGGCTTCCACGGCAATTGGGTCGGGGCACGGTAGCGGCTGCGCACGACTCCGTTCACGTCATGCCCGGGCTTCTCCAGGGCATGACGACCCGGGCAGCCGATCGCCACCTACCAAAACTTCAAGACATTGACATTCTTCCATTTTATCCGGCTGCATCACGATTTTGACACTGTAAAGATTTCGCTTGACGCTCCGCCGGCCCGCCTCTAGGGTATCTTTACGATGTAAAGATTAGCCTTCGAGGCTTCCGATGACGATCTTCCTGATCCTCGCTCCCTACGGTGCCTTCGCCACGCTGATGCTGGTGACCTCGGCCACGGTGAGCCTGCTCGCCGCCGCACTGATCTGCCTTGCCGTCATTGCGTTCGATATCGCGCGCGGCCGCAGCATCAAGATCCTCGGCGTCGGTTCGGTGATCGTATTCACCGCCGTCGGCTTCTATCTCACGTTCGTCGATGCGACGCCGAGCAGCATCGCAGTGAATATCGCCGTCGATGCCGGCATCCTCGTGGTGTCGCTCGGCTCGATCCTGATCGGCCATCCCTTCACGCGGCAATACGCGGTGGAGCAGGTCGATGCCGAGATCGCGAAGCTGCCCGGCTTCATCCACGCCAACTACCTGATCACCGGAGCCTGGACCGCCGCGACGCTGCTCATGCTGATCGGCAACGTCGCGGTACTTTGCGTCCCGGCCCTGCCGCTGTGGACCGGGCTCTTGATCGCCTTCGCCGCACGCAACGCTGCGGTGTGCTTCACCCGCTGGTATCCGCACTATCGCGCGGCCAAGTACGGCGCGCCGCCGACCGGCGCGCTACCCTCACGCTAGGCGCCGACATAACAACATCACAACGATCATCACGAGGAAACGGAAACCACGACGATGAAGAGCGTATTTGCCAGGCTCGCGAGCGACTTCCTCTCCACCATCGTGTTCCTGGTGGTCTATCTCGCCACCGACAATGTCCTGATCGCCACCGCTGTCGCCATCGTGGGTGCGATTGCGCAGGTGGTCTATGCGCGCGTCAAGGGACAGACGCTCGGCTACATGACCTGGGCAAGCCTTGGACTCGTCATCGTGCTGGGCGGCGCGACGCTGCTGACCAACGATCCGCGCTTCGTGCTGGCAAAGCCCGCGATCGGCCACATCGCGATCGGCGCCATCATGCTCAAGCGCGGCTGGATGCTGCGCTATCTGCCGCCGATCGTGACCGAGACCATCCCGGAATACGCCACCCTCGCCGGCTACGCCTGGGCCGGGCTGATGTTCATCCTCGCCGCCGGGACCATCGCGGTCGCGGCGACCGGCGACATCAAGCTGTGGGCATTCTACGTGTCGGTGGTGCTGGTCGGTGCCAAGATCGCGGCCTTCGCGATCCAGTACGTCGCTTTCCGCTTCCTGGTCGGCAACCGGCTGCGCGCTGCCGCCCGCGCCTGATCGCCGCAGCCGCGAACTAGGCGCGCGCGGCAAGATGGGCTATACCCGCGCACGTTTTTCATCTGGAGGGGAGACATCAATGGCGGTGGACGGAAACTGGAATCTCACGATGACGACGCCGATGGGCGAGCGCAAGGCGACGCTGTCACTGGCGAGCTCGGGCGGCACGCTGACCGGCACGCAGGGCGCCGAGGGTAACTCCACCGAAATCTTCGACGGCACCGTGAACGGCGACGACGTCGCCTGGAAGGTTTCCATCACCAACCCGATGCCGCTGACGCTGGAATTCAGCGGCAAGGTCGCGGGCGACGGCATTTCCGGCGAGATGGGCATCGGCCCGATGGGCAGCTTCCCCTTCACCGGCACGCGGGCGTAACCGCGGCGCGCACCAATGCGCATTCCGACATCCGTTGCCGTCCTGGCGTTGATCGCCACGACGGCTTCCGCGCAGCAACCGAATGCAGCCGAACCAGCGTGGCGCGCGAGCGCCGTCACGCTGGTGCCTGCCGGATTTGTTGCGGGCGAGGCCACCGCAGCGGCCGGAGGCACGACCGGCTCGCTTGCCGTCTACGCCGCGACCGCAAACGATCCAAAGACACCGGCGAGCGTTCTCGCTCCCCGCCAATCGCTCGTCGTGACACTGAGCAAGGACGGCACCCGCGCATTGTCGGCCGAGTTGCAGCCGCGCGATGAACGCACCACCGCGACCGCGGAAAGCGACGACGGCGATTTCGCCGAGATAAAGGCCAGGCTCGCCGAGAAACGCGCCGCGCTTCCCGCCGGCACCGAGCCGTGCGATCTCGGCGCATGGTCGGACGACGGGGATCCCGCGGGCCTCAACGTGCGGGCAGAACCGTCAGTGAAAGCCCGCGTGCTTGGCACGCTGCCGCCGCCGTACCGGCTCAAGATGGGTGGCAGCGAGAACACGCCCGAAGGCGGCTGGCTCACCGAGTTTCGCATCATCGGCTTCAAGGACGGTTGGTTCCTGATCGAGGGCGCGACGCCGCCCGGCAAGGCCTATGAAGACGAGCGCAGATACCCCCGCAATGCGCCGAAGCCGTATCCGGGGCGCGGATGGGTCGCGGCCAACAAGGTCGGCGCGAACTACGCCAACGGCGGCACCCGCATGGGCGGGCTGTTTCAGGCGCCCTACACCGATGCGAGATGGATGCCGGCGCAACGCAAGCTCGGCGGCGCGCTCGACACCGATGACGGCCCGAAGCGGATCTTCGCCTGCAGTGGCGACTGGGCCCTGGTGGAAAGCCACGACGGCGTACGCGGCTGGTGGCGCAGCCTGTGCTCCAATCAGGTGACGACCTGCAGCTAAGGCCATGCGGCGCGGCCCGGCACCGGTCGCCGCCACTGCCCGCCTCACCCGGCGCGCCTCACTTCGGGCGGCTCGGCACGATCGCGATCGGATTGAAGGTGTAGACCGGCTCGCCATGCTGGTTGTAGGCGGTCCATTTGACGCGGGCGATACCTTGCGGCTTCGACCGCGACGGTACCAGCTCCGTCACCTCGCCCTCGAGATGAAGCGTATCGCCGGGCCGTACCGGATTCAGCCAGCGCAGGTCGTCGACGCCGGCGCCAAGCAACGGGTGTGGCCCGAACGGCCGGCACTCCGTGGCCAGCCGCATGGCGATCGCCGCGGTCTGCCAACCGGACGCGGCGAGTCCCTGGAAGATCGACGATTTGGCAGCCTCCTCGTCGAGGTGGAACGGTTGCGGATCGTACTCGGAGGCGAAGCGGATGATGTCCTCCTTCGACACCGTCGCCTTGCCGCTCGTGAAGCGCATGCCGACCTTCAGATCATCGAACCACTCAACCATGGTGCACACACCTCCAGTTGCGCTCGCGGATGCCAAGCGGGGTCAGAACCAGATTTGCATCGGCAGACGGTGCGCGTCAAACGACGGCGGTCCTTCCGGAACGCATCCGCAGGGCTCGTGCGCCGCCAACGCCACCGCGCAGGCATCCAGCACGTCATCACGTTTGGCGCCGGTGCCGATCCGCGCCTCGGTGAGCCAGCGGTCGATGTCGCGAAAGCCCGATCGCTTCAGCAGCCTGCGGCGCAGCGCATCGCCCTCCTCCGACTTCTTGCGCGGCAACGGCGTGCCGCCGTTCAGGCGCAGGAACACCAGTTCGGGATGCACCTCTCGGATGTCCCGCGCGGCGTTGGCGCGGACGAACGCATCGACCTCCATGATCTTCGGCCCGATGTGCCAGAGCTGGCGCGAGACGCGGGTCTGGCCGCGGCGCAGCGCTTCACGGTTCGCCGCATCGGGATGGTCGAAGTCCCGCCACAGCCAGCGCCGCGCGCCGGTGAAGACGCGCGAGGTGTGCGGACGCAGGCGCTCACGCGCAAGCAGGTCGCAATCGCGCTTGCCGTCATCGGTCATGCCGATCGGGATGTCTATCCCGGCGCGATCGAACGGTCGCGCCAGCGCGTCCGCAATGCCAGCGTGAAAGGAAAGCGTGTGCTGGTCGCCGTCGATGCTGACGGCGACCCAGCCTTCGGAGAATCCGTCGAGGCCGACCGCAATCAACCCAGATTCAATTCCTTGAAGAAGTCGTTGCCCTTGTCATCGATGATGATGAAGGCCGGGAAGTCGACCACCTCGATGCGCCAGATCGCTTCCATGCCGAGCTCGGGATATTCGACCACCTCGACCTTCTTGATGCAGTGCTCGGCGAGGTTCGCCGCGGCGCCACCGATCGAGCCAAGATAGAAGCCGCCGTGCTTCTTGCAGGCCTCGCGCACCGCGACCGCGCGGTTGCCCTTGGCGACCATCACCATCGATCCGCCGGCGGCCTGGAACTGGTCGACGAAAGAGTCCATGCGGCCGGCCGTGGTCGGGCCGAATGCGCCGGAGGCGTAACCATCGGGCGTCTTGGCGGGACCGGCGTAGTACACCGGGTGGTTCTTGAAATAATCCGGCAGCTGCTCGCCCTTCTCCAGCCGCTCGCGCAGCTTGGCATGCGCGGAGTCGCGTGCCACGATCATGGTGCCGGTCATCGAGACGCGGGTCTTGATCGGATATTGCGAGAGCGTCGCCAAGATCTCCTTCATCGGCTTGTTGAGGTCGATCTTGACGACATCGCCGCCGAGCGACTGCTCGACCGCAGGCAGATACTGTGCCGGGTTGTGCTCGAGCTCCTCGAGATAGACGCCGTCCTTGGTGATCTTGCCGAGCACCTGACGGTCCGCCGAGCACGACACGCCGAGCCCGATCGGCAGCGATGCGCCGTGGCGCGGCATCCGGATCACGCGCACGTCGTGGCAGAAATACTTGCCGCCGAACTGCGCGCCCACCCCCAGGCTTTGCGTCATCTTGAGGATTTCCTGCTCCATCTCGAGATCGCGGAAGGCGTTGCCGTCGGCCGAGCCGTGGGTCGGCAGCGCATCGAGATAGCGCGCCGAGGCAAGCTTCACGGTCTTCATGCAGAGCTCGGCCGAGGTGCCGCCGATCACGATCGCAAGGTGATATGGCGGGCACGCCGCGGTGCCGAGCGTCAGCACCTTCTCCTTCAGGAAGGCCAGCAGCCGATCCTTGGTCAAGACCGACGGCGTCGCCTGGAACAGGAAGCTCTTGTTGGCGCTTCCGCCGCCCTTGGCCATGAACATGAACTTGTAGGCGTCGTCGCCCTCGGCGTAGATCTCGCACTGCGCCGGCATGTTGTTGGCGGTGTTCTTCTCCTCATACATCGACAAGGGAGCTACCTGCGAGTAGCGCAAATTGCGGCGCAGATAGGCGTCGCGCGCGCCTTCGGACAGCGCCGCCTCGTCGTCGCCGTCGGTGATGACGTTGCAGCCCTTCTTGCCCATGATGATCGCGGTGCCGGTGTCCTGGCACATCGGCAGCACGCCGCCGGCCGCGATGTTGGCGTTCTTCAGGAAATCGAAGGCGACGAACTTGTCGTTGTCGCTGGCTTCCTTGTCCTCGAGGATCGAGCGCAGCTGCTTCAGATGGCCCGGCCGCAGATAGTGGTTGATGTCGCCGAAGGCGGCCTCGGACAGCGCCCGCAGCGCCTCCCGCGACACCACCAGCATATCCTTGCCCAGCACCTTCTCGACCCGGACGCCCTCGCTCGTGACCTTCTTGTAGGGCGTGGTGTCGGCACCCAGCGGGAACAGCGGGGTGTGCTTGTAGGGCGGAACGGGCTTCTGCTGGTCGGGGAAGGCTGAGGGGGCGTTCATGAGCTGCTCTTTGGGCTTGCAGGCCGGGTTCGTAAGGCCGGTCCGGCCGCAGGGCCGCCGGCAATGTAGAGCCGTTCTAAGCCTTTTTCCGGCAAAGGAAAGGGAAGCCGGCTGCCTTCCAGCCATGCGCGGGACCGGCAAACCGTGTGCTAGGTTTCATGCCTCCGTAATCTCGGGTTGCCACAACGCATGCGCAATCCACCAAGCGGCCAGGAACGCCATCAGGAGACCATCATGAAGACAGCGCTTTTGATCTGGTTCGCGGCGCTGGCCTTGTTGGTCGCTGTCCCGACCGGCGCCGATGCGGCCCGCCTCGGCAAATCATGCGGCGGTCTTGCCGGCGTGCAATGCAGCCGTAGCGGCCAGTTCTGCCAGTTCAAGCCGGGCCAGTGCGGCCGCGCCGACCAGACCGGCACCTGCGCGTTCCGGCCGACGATCTGCAACAAGATCTTCAAGCCGGTGTGCGGCTGCGACGGCAAGACCTATGGCAATGATTGCGAACGCCGCGCCGCCGGAGCTTCCAAGGCGCAGGACGGCAAGTGCGCATCTTGACGGGGCCATATTGACGCGCTGCGCGGGAGCCTGCATGTAGCTTCGCGTATTGTCATACCGCGGGGGTATTTCGTGACAGCACCGTTGCGCCGACGTTTGCCATTGGGCATCCGCTCCACTTTGCCGGCCGCGTTGATCGCGCTGGCCGCAGCCTTCATGGCCGCACCTGCGCATGCCGATCCCTGCGAGGACATCGCAAAGCAGCTCGCCGGTCAGATCGACGGGCTGAAGGTCAATTTCAGCGCCGCCAACATCACATACCTCACACATCCGGCGGCGAAGGAATTGTCGCTCGGCTGCCGCGGCAAGGACTATTCGATCGAGCTCTTTGCCAAGACCGATCGCAAGATGAAGCCGGAGTTCTTCAACCTGGTCGGCTCGGCCACGGCACTGGTCTTCACCGTGCCGAAGGACGACGCCACCACCGGCACCTCGCGCTGCCTGAAGCGCATGGGCATCCTGCGCGGCAACACCATCACGATGCGCTATCGCCGCCTCAATCTCGAATGCACGCGCAACAAGACCGACGCGTCGATCACGGTTCGCCGCGGCAAGAACGAGTGATCGCTCAGGCCTCCGCGGTGACCCGCCCGATCGCATCGACGATCTTGCCCCAGCCCGGGCTCATCATGTCGAACGCGAAGCGGTTGCCGGGGAACACGAAGCCATCATGCACCATGCGGACATGCGTGCCGGCCTCGACCGGCGTCAGCGTCCAGGTGACGACCGAGTCGAGTTTCGAGCCGTATTGCGGATTGCTGTCGGCGCCCCCCTTCCAGGAATAGCGCAGCAGGCGCGGCGGATCGCAATCCAGCACCTCGCAATGCACGACGCCGTCCCAATCGCCCATCGGCTTGGTGCGGAAATTGAAGCGGTGTCCGACGCTCGGCCGGAAATCGTTCGGCATCAGCCATTTCATCAGCAAGTCGCTCGTGGTCAGCGTCCGCCAGATCTTGTCGGCGGCATAAGGCAGCACCTTCTCGACCGTGATCGCGTGCGTCTCACTCATCACTCACTCTCCTTCAACAGCCGTTCCAGATTTGCGAAGCGCTCGGCCCAGAACGTCTCGTAATGGCCGAGCCAGTCGATCAGCGGGCCGAGCCCCTTCGGCGCGACGCGGTAATGGATGTGCCGCCCCTCGCGCCGCTCGGCGACGAGCCCGGCATCGCGCAGCGCGCGCAAATGCTGCGACACCGCGGGCTGCGACACCTTGGAGCCCTGCACCAGCCCGGTCGCGGCGATCTCGCCTTCCCGGATGATCCGCTCGAACACCGCCCGCCGCGTCGGGTCCGCGAGGGTCTTGAGCACGTTGGTCAACTGCATGGCGGCGGTCATGCCAATATATAAGCAATTGCTTATACGTTTGTCAATGCAGGGACGACGCGGTCGCGGCGCAGGAACGCCTCGCCTGCTCCGAAAGTTGATGACTGCGGTCGCATGTTTGCCGGAAAAACAGTGCGATAATCGCGGCTGGAATCACGGAGCCGCCCATGATCGCAAAGCTCCTGCTGCAGAATACTTTCTTCGTCATCGCCATGGCCGCGCTGCTGTTTGCCTTTGCCGGCACGCTGCACTGGCCCGGCGCGTGGGCCTACCTGATCGCCTCTGCGCTGATCGGCCCGGCCTGCGGGCTGTGGCTTGCCAAGGTCGATCCCGGCCTGCTGGCCGAGCGCATGCGGCTCACCGCGCGTGAGGGCCAGCCCGCCGAGGACAAGCGCTTCATGCTGGTGTTCCTCGTCATTGCCGTGCTGTGGTTCGTCGCGATGGGCCTCGATCGCCGCTTCGGCGGCGCCAATGCCGGCGTGCCGCTGATCGTGCTCGGCCTTGCGCTGTATCTGTTATCGACCGTGCTGATCCTGTGGGTGTTCCGCACCAATTCGTTCGCAGCCCCGGTCGTGAAGGTGCAGACCGAGCGCGACCATCACGTGATCTCGACCGGGCCCTACGCGCTGGTCCGCCATCCGATGTATGCGAGCGTGATGCTGTTCTTCATCGGCGTGCCGCTGACGCTCGGCTCCTGGTGGGGCCTTGCCTTCGTGCCGGTGTTCTTCGCGATGTTCGCGTTCCGCACCCGGATTGAGGAGCGCACGCTGGTGGCGGGACTATCAGGCTATGCCGATTATGCGGCACGGGTGCGCTATCGCCTCGTGCCCGGACTGTGGTGAGGAACCATCATGGCTGAGAGCAAGACCTACACCGGCGGCTGTCATTGCGGCCAGGTGCGCTTCGAATGCACCACCGACATGGCGATGGTCACCGCCTGCAACTGCTCGATCTGCACCAAGAAGGGCCTGCACTTCGTGTTCATGCCGCCGTCGAGCTTCCAGCTTCGCGCCGGCGCCGAGAATTTGAAAGAATATCTCTTTAACCGCCATGCGATCCGCCACCAGCTCTGCGTCGACTGCGGCGTCGACGTGTTCGCGCGTGGCAAGAAGCCCGATGGCACCGACATCGTGGCGCTCAATGTCAGCTGCATCGACGGCATCGATCTGTCGAAGATCGCGATGACGCCGGTGGATGGACGGAACCGGTGACTGCGATCACAAATCCAGCGCCTTGTAGCGCCGGAAGATCCCCTCCTCGTTGAACGGAATCCGCCGCGCGCTGGCGAGATACGCCTTGATGTTCGGACGCTCGGCGACGCGATCGCGCAGCGCGATCAGGCGCGGAACCTTCTTCTCGAAGGCTGCCATGCGCTTCGGAAAGGCGTAGCGCAGGCCTTCCACGATCTGGAACAGCGACAAATCGGCGTAGGTCAGCCGGCGGCCGGTGACGAAGGCGCCGCCGTTCGCCGCAACGAGACCCTCGAAATAGCCGAGATATTTCGGCACCCGCGATTTCCAGAACTCTTCCGTGCGCTTCTTCGCCGGCGCCTTCTGGTCCTCGTAATACAGCGACGGCCCGAGCGGATGATGGGTGTCGTGAATCTCCAGCACGAGGTCTGCAATCGTCAGCTGCAACTCGTGCACCCAGAGCTTTCCGCCTTCCGCCTTCGGCGCCAGGCCATGGCGGGCGCCGAGATAGAGCAGGATGTTGGCGGTTTGCCCGATCACGAGCTGGCCCGCCTTGAGGAACGGCGGCGCAAACGGCGGCGTGCCCTTGTGCGCATCCATCATCTTCATCATGGCGCCGGTGCCGCCCTTGCCGCGCGCGACATCGGTATATTCAGCGCCCGCATCCTCGAGCGCGAGGCGGACATATTCTCCGCGGCCCTGGATCATCGGCCAGTAGTAGAGCTGATAGTGCATGCACTTACCTCCAAAAACTTCACCGCATCGCTTTGCTTCATGGCGATCGTAGCCGCGCCGCGATCAGATCGTCCACTGCACGCGGTGTGCCTGTCCGAACCACACAGAGACTGCTAAGGTTCCAGCCTCGAGTCTTCGATGAAGGATCAACTGATGGCGGACAACAAGAAGAAGCGGGGCGCGCAGGATCGCGCTCTGATCGCGTTGAGCGAGCCCTACGAAGTTGCGTACTGGTCCAAGAAGTTCAAGGTCACGCCGGCAAAGCTCAAGGCCGCCGTCAAGAAGGTCGGGCATTCCGCCAAGAAGGTGGAAGCCCATTTCAAGGAGCAGCGGCACATGGCTGCCGACCGCGCGCGGATCGCGATCAGCGAGCCCTACGAGGTCCGCTACTGGTCGAAGAAGTTCAAGGTGACCCCTGCCCGCCTCAAGGCCGCGGTGGGCGAGGTCGGACATTCCTCGAAGAAGGTCGAGGCCTACTTCGCGGCGAAGAAGAAAACCGCGAAGAAAAAGAAGGCTGCGAAGAAGACCGCCAAGAAGGCCGGTAAGCGCAAGAAGAGCTGAGCGATGAGAGGCGGCGGCTGATAGGTCGTCGGACAACGACGAGGATTTCCGCACGCTGCTCTATCCCCGTGATTGCGAGCCAACGGGTCGGCGCGAAGCGCCGCCCGATGACAGGCTCCGCGAAGCAATCCACCGCGCCGCATTTGCGGAAAGATGGATTGCTTCGTCGCTTCAGCGCAAAATTGCTCTGCAATTTTGTCGCGAGCTCCTCGCAATGACGACAAATTCGCACGCGCGCCTCCGTCGCCTCAATTCGCCGCGAAGCAGTACAGCAGGCCGTCGCCGCCGGTGCTCTTCAGATCGGCCTGCGAGCAGCCGCCGTCAGGACCGCGCGAGGGATGCGACGTGTTCCAGGATTTCGACGGCTCGTCGTCGCGCAGGCCCTTGCGGTCGAAATGCCCGACCATCGCGGCGCCTTGTGTGCTGCTTGTCCAGTTCTTGCAGGTGCGGTCCTCGCCGGCCGCAAACGCGGTACCGTCGGCTTGCGATCCCGTCAGCACGTCGTGGCGGTTCGGCGTGTCGCCGGCACCGTTGACGACCTCGCCCTTCTCGGACAGGGCGGTCTGCTTGGTGAGATTGTTGCCGGCGCTGTGCAGGTCGGCGACGTCCTTGGCGACCACGACGCCCTTCACATTCTTCCACGGGCCGTTGCCAATGCGATCGCGCGCGTTCACCGCTACCTTGCCGTCGGCCGCCTGGGTCGAGAGATAGGCGCGCCACGTCTTCGGCGCGCCGAAGCCCGCGGCTTGCGCCAGGGTCTGGCAATGATTGTCGGCGCCGGCGAGGCCGCCGAGATTGCCGCCATTGCCGATGCCGTTGCTGGTGACGAAGAAGCCGGTGTCGGCGGTCTGCGCCGTTGCCGGCGGCGCGGCCATGACGACGAATGCAAGACAGGCGGGAACCGCGATATGCGCAATGATCTTCATCTTGATCCTCCCATGGTTGTTCTTGGTCCGCTGACATCAACCCGCAGCCGGTCCGGATATTCCGGCGCCGCGGCACGTCAATAACGCGCACAAACAAAAGCGCCGCGGACGATGCCGCGGCGCCTTGTACTCGTCATCTCAGGCAGTCGATCAGTTGGTCTGCTGGATCGCCGAGAGTTCCCAATTGCCGCCGCGCTGGCGCACGAAGGTCCAGACCTCGGTGACCTCCTCCGGTTGCCCGCCGCTGACCTGACGGCCGGTGCCGCGCTCCAGCATGGTGTCGACCAGCGAGTAGCGCATCGCGACCGTCGCATATTCGCTGTCGCCTTCGCGCCAGGCTTCCGCCAGATCGCCTTGCAACAGCTTCACATTGGTCACCTTGTTGGTGACGTTGCGCGCCTTGTTCTCCTCGAGATCCTTCGAGAAGTACGACACCATCTCCGGCGTCGCGAGCGTGTGCAGCTTGGCGATGTCCTCGTTCGACCACGCGGTCTGGATGTCGCCGAGCAGGCGCTCGAACGTCTCGTAGTCGCCAGGCGCAATCTCGACCGGCGCGTTCGATCCGCCGCCGAGGCCAAACCCGAAGCCGGAACGGGCGTTCGCCTGCGGACCGGGGCCGACGTCGGGGCCACCCGCGTAGGCGGCGGCCGGCGCATTGCGGCGCTGCCACCACGACATCGCGAGCCGGACCACGAGCACGATCAGGCCGATCTGCAGCAGCAGGCCGAGCATCGACGACAGGCCGCCGAGGCCCGAGAACAAGCCGCCGCCGAACAGCATGCCGAACAGGCCGGCGCCGAGGAAGCCCGCGGCCAGGCCGCCGAGCAGGCCGCGTCCCATTCCGCCGCGACCGAACAGGCCACCGGAATTCGCTGCCGCCGGCGAGCCCATGCTGGGGCTGCCGGGCTGGCTGAAAGTACGGTTCATCGGCGCCACCGAGCCCGGCGCGGTGTTGGTCGAGGGCGGCGCGGAGAATGTCCGCGAGCCGCGCGAGCCGCCGCCGCCGACGCGGGCGTCGGCCGCCGAGACGGTCATCATCACGGGCAGCGCCAGCGCCATCGCGACGGCGATCGCCCGGACAATTCCACGCGTGCGTTGCGAGAAATTCATGTTGGTTTCCTCAAAGGATTCCCCGGCATGGGGAAACGCCCCTAAGATGGGCAGGGCCTGACAAAAGTGAAGCGGGAAACGGGAACCGCGGCTGCGGCCCTCGGTCGCGGCGATGTGACACTATGGGCCTTGTGGACGCGACGGTGCGTCCTAGCGCGGGATGAGGCCCGGTTTCAACCGCAGTTGCAACGGAATTTCACCTCGCACTTGCGAGATGGGAAGACACTTGCCGTGGCAACCGACTAGTTCGCCGCCGTCATGGTTTCCTTCACCGCGGCGACCAGCTGCGTCAGCGTGAACGGCTTCGGCAGGAACGCGAATTGCTGGTTCTCCGGCAGGCTCTTCTCGAAGGCATCCTCGGCATAGCCGGAGACGAAGATGATCTTCAGCTCTGCATTGCGGCTGCGCATTTCCTTCAGCAGCGTCGGCCCGTCCATCTCCGGCATCACGACGTCGGAGACGACGAGATCGACGGCGCCATTCTTCTCCTCGAACGCCTCCAGCGCCTCGACGCCGTTGGCCGCCTCGATCACGCTGTAGCCGCGCGAGCGCAGGCCGCGCGCATTGAGCGAGCGCAGGCCGTCCTCGTCCTCGACCAGCAGGATGGTGCCCTGCCCGGTGAGATCCGGCTTCGGCTTGGCGGCTTCCGCGGCGGCTGCGGTTTCCTTGGCCGCGCCGTTGCCGGCATGCGCCTCCGGTGCAACCTCCTGCTCCTGGCGATGCCGCGGCAGATAGATCCGGAACGTGGTGCCGCTGCCCGGCACGGAATCGACATAGACGAAGCCGCCGGTCTGCTTGACGATGCCGTAGACCGTGGACAGGCCGAGGCCGGTGCCCTTGCCGACTTCCTTGGTCGAGAAGAACGGCTCGAAGATCTTGTCGATGATCTCGTGCGGAATGCCGGTGCCGGTGTCCGAAATCTCGATCTTCACATAGTCCGCCGCCGGCATGCCCTTGTTGGCGAGCTGGGCCGCTTCCTCGGTCGGCACGTTGGCGGTGCGGATGATCAGCTTGCCGCCGTCCGGCATCGCGTCACGCGCGTTGACCGCGAGATTGACCACCACCTGTTCGAACTGCGAGACGTCGACCTTCACCGGCCACAGATCGCGGCCATGCACGAGGTCGAGCTTGACCTTCTCGCCGATCAGGCGGCGCAGCAGCATGGTGAGGTCCGACAGCGCATCGCCGAGATCGAGCACCTGCGGCCGCAGCGTCTGGCGGCGCGAGAACGCAAGCAGCTGCCGCACCAGCGTCGCGGCGCGGGTGGCGTTCTGCTTGATCTGCATGATGTCCTGGAACGACGGGTCGGTCGGCTTGTGCGCGTTCAGCAGGAAGTCGTTGGCCATCATGATGGCCGACAGCACGTTGTTGAAATCGTGCGCGATGCCGCCGGCGAGCTGGCCGACCATCTCCATCTTCTGCGACTGGTTGATCTGGTTCTCAAGCGCGCGCCGCTCGGTGGTCTCGAGCATGTAGACGATCGCGGTCTCAGCGTCGCGCTCGTCCTTCTCCACCGTCGTGACGAAGAACTGGGCGAAGCGCTCCTTCGCGCCGTCGAGCATCACCTCGACCGGCGCGATGTCGCCCTGGCCCTCGGCAGCCTGGTTGATCGCGGCGATCAGAAGGCCACGGTCGCGCGGATTGACCGCACGGAAGATCGACTTGGCCGCACCGCCGTCGCCGTTCAGCCCCTGCGCCAGCTTGGCATAGCGCGCATTGGCGCCGACCACGTTGCCGCCGCGATCGACGGTCGCGATCGCCATCGGCGTATGATCGAAGAAGCGCATGAAGCGCACCTCGGCGGCGCGCTCCGGATCGGAATGCTCGTCGCGGGCACGGCTGATCACCAGCGTGCGCGAGGCGCCCGCGGCGCCGTCGGCGCCGAAGGCGAGCTTGTGATAGAGCCGCACCGGCACGGTCTTGCCGCCGCGCATGCGCAGGTCGATGTCGAACACCTCGGTCTTGACCTCGCCGGGCACCGCAGCGATCGAGGTCAAGAGCGCCGCGCCGTCGCCCGAAACGATGTCGGTCAGCTTCAGGCCCCCCGAGCCGATCTCGGCGAGGTCGTAGTCCAGCCAGTTGGCGAGCGTCGCGTTGACATAGGCGATCTCGCCGGCCGGATTGACCGAGAAGAAGCCGCATGGCGCATGATCGAGATATTCGATCGCGTGCCGCAGCTCCTGGAACACGTCTTCCTGGCGCTCGCGGTCGCGGGTGACGTCGGCGATCGACCACACGGCATATTTCGCGTCGCGCTTGCCTTCGCCGAGCGGGCGTACCCGCAGGCGCAGCCAGCGGCCCTGTCCGCCACCTTGCCCGGCCTCATGGCCGGCAATGCGGACCTCCTCCTGCTGGCGCTTGCCCTCGCGCGCCGCCTTCAGGAGGCGGAACACCGCCTCGGAGACGTCGGGGTTGCCGATGAAGACCCGCTCGACCGGACGGACGTCCTGCGGACCCGCCGCGCCGGTCAGCGTGAGATAGGCGGCGTTGGAATAGACCACGTGGCCGCGGGAGTCGGTGACGACGAGCCCTTCCTGGGCCTGGTCGGCGATCCGCGCCATCACCGGATCGTCGGTGGCGCGGTCGGAGAAGCGGATGATGCCGGCGGCAAGGGCGAACAGGTTGAACAGCCCGACGGTGGCGAGCAGCGCCAGCACGAAGAGGATATAGGGCTGCGCCTGGGTCCGGCCGATTGTCATGAGCCAGACCGCCACCGCGACGATGCCGGTGGCGATCAGGAGCACCAGCAGGATGCTGCCGCTCCGCCGCGCTGGCCCGTGAGCCACGAACGGCTCGGTCGCGGGAGGATCGTTGCTATCGGCGGTCATCTGGAGAGACATGGCTCGTCTGCATCACGAAGGCGACCGGCCGGCCACCTCACCCCTGAGTGCCTGAATCGGACCCGAAAACGCAAGTCCATCAGGCCGCTAATTCGCAAATTACGCGCATTTCAAGCGGTTTTCCGCCCCTTATTGGCGCAGGCCGGACAGGCCCCGCCTCAGCCGCATCACGTAGCCGATGATTTCGGCAACCGCATGATAGTGCTCGACCGGGATTTCCTTGTCGATGTCGACGGTCGCATAGAGCGCCCGGGCCAGCGGCACGTTCTCCACGATCGGAATGTCGTGCTCCTTGGCGATCTCCCTGATCCTGAACGCGAGGACGTCGACGCCCTTGGCGACGCAGATCGGCGCCGACATGCTGCGGTCGTAGGCCAGCGCCACCGAATAGTGGGTCGGGTTGGTGATGATCACCGAGGCCTTCGGAACCTGGGCCATCATGCGCTTCTTGGCGCGCTGCACCCGCAACTGCTTGATCCTGCCCTTGACGTGCGGATCGCCTTCCGACTGCTTGAACTCCTCCTTCATCTCCTGCAGCGACATCTTGTGACGCTCGTACCAGGTCCGGTACTGGAAGAAGTAGTCGGCGATCGCGACCGCGGCGAGGATGGCGACCACCGCCGCCATCAGGTGCACCGTCATGCCGGTGATGGCGGGCAGGAGCTCGGCCGGGTCGACCCGCAGAAACGATTCCATCCGCATCCGGTCGGGCCACAGCACCATGACCATCACGACGCCAAGTGCGATCAGCTTGAACAGGCCTTTCAGGAAGTTCGCCACCGCCTGCTTGCCGAACAGCCGCTTGAAGCCGGCCGCCGGCGAGATCTTGGAGAATTTCGGCTTGAGCTGCTCGCCCGACCACACCAGCTGATGCTGGATCATGTTGCCCGCGACCGCGGCCAGCGCCAGCATCAGGAACGGCACGCCGATCGCCGCGACCACGGCGTAGCCGAGCGTCTGGGTCAGTTGAAGCAGGCCGGCCCCGTCGGTGCGGATCATCCATGAATTGGCGATCAGGTTGCGCAGCGGCATCAAGATGCCGCCACCGATCGAGCCCGAGAAAGTCGACAGCACCAGCGTTGCGCCGGCGATGACGAACCAGGTGTTGACCTCCTGGCTCTTGACGACGTCGCCTTTCTCAAGGGCTTCGTCGAGACGTTTTTGCGTAGGGTCTTCTGTTTTGTCGTCGGTATCGTCGGCCATCCCTGCTCCTGGTTAATTCATTGGAGCGAGCTGGCGCATGACGCCGTTGAAATAGTCGAAATAGGTGCCCATCATCGCCGCGAGCACGACGCCGAAGATCAGGAAGCCGACCATGATCGAGAGCGGCACGCCGACGAAGTAGACCTGCATCTGCGGCATCAGCCGCGCCAGCACGCCGAGCCCGATGTTGAAGACAAGGCCGAACACCAGGAACGGCGCCGATAGTTGCAGGCCGATCTTGAAGGCGGCGGAGAACGCCGAGGTCGCGAGCGCGGCGACGTCGCCGGTCGGCATGATCTCGCCGGGCGAGAAGATGCGGTAGCTCTCGCTCAGCGCCGCGATCACGAGATAGTGGCTGTCTGTGGCGAACAGCAGCGTCAGGCCGAGGATGGTGAGGAAGTTGCCGATGATCTGGCCCTGCTGGCCCTGGGTAGGGTCGACGGCGGTGACGAAGCCGAGGCCGAGCTGCTGCGCGATCACCGAGCCGGCGACGTTGAGCGCCGACAGCGTCACCCGCGCGGTCGCGCCGAGCACGATGCCGATGATCAGCTCATGCACCATCAAGACGCCGAGCGAGGAGATCGACGTCAGGTCGACATGATAGGCGTTGCGGTGCAGGGGCAGGATGATCAGCGTCAGCAGCAGCGCGATCGACAGCTTGACCCGCGCCGGGATGTTGCTCTCGCCGAAACCGGGCAGCAGCATCACCATCGCGCCCACGCGCGCAAAGACCAGCACGAAGATTGCGGCGAGCGCCGGCAGCAGGGAGACATCGATGCGCATGACCGCGGCATTAGTGCATCAACCGCCGATGATTCGCGACGAAATCCGCATCATGTGGCTCGAGAGCGAGTCCGCCATGAACGGCAGCGCCAGCAGCAATGTGACGAAGATCGCGAGGATCTTCGGCACGAAGACCAGCGTCTGTTCCTGGATCTGGGTCAGCGCCTGGAACAGCGACACCACGACGCCGACCACGAGGCCGACCACCATCAAGGGCGACGACACCAGCACGATGGTCCAGATCGCATCGCGCGCGACGTCGAGAGTTTCAGGGCCGGTCATTGTTGTTCTCGCTTCTTGACTTGTTTCGTCATTCCGGGGCGCGCGTAGCGCGAACCCGGAATCTCGAGGTTCTCGGTGCGCAATTGCGCACCTGAGGGCTCGCTTCGCGCCCCGGAACGACAGTGAAATCAGATCGGCATCTTCATGATGTCTTCATAGGCCTGGATCACGCGGTCGCGCACCGAGACCAGCGTCGACACCGCAACGTCGGTATCGGCGACCGCCGTCACCACATCCATCACATTCGCCTTGCCCGAGGCCATCGCCATGGTCTGCGCGTCGGACTTCTTGCCCGCTTCCAGCACGCTGCCGACGGAATCCTTCAGCAGCGCGCTGAACGACGGACCGGCGACGGCCTGCCCGGCCTTCTCGACCCCGCCGCGCTGCATCATCTTGGCGAGATTGGCGTAGGCGTTGGCGGCGACTGTCGGTGTAGCCATGATTTACGTTCCCTGTTCTTGTTGCGTCAGGACTTGAGGATGTCGAGCGTGCGCTGGATCATCCGCCGCGTCGCGCTGATGATGTTGAGGTTCGCCTCGTAGGAGCGCTGGGCGTCGCGCATGTCGGTCATTTCGACCATCGAATTGACGTTCGGGTATTTGACGTTGCCGGAAGCGTCCGCCGCCGGATTGCCCGGCTCGTGCTTGATGCGGAACGACGACTGGTCGGGGCGGATCCGGCCGAGCGTCACGACCTGCGCATCGAGCGAGCGATCGAGCGCGGAGGAGAAGGTCGGTACCTTGCGGCGGTAGGGATCGCCGCCCGCGGTCTGCGCCGTCGAATCGGCATTGGCGATATTTTCCGAGATCACCCGCATCCGCCCCGCCTGCGCGCGCAAGCCCGAGGTCGCGATGCTCATCGAGCGGGTGAAATCGCTTGTTCCATCTGCCATGGGATCCTCCCGCCGCTGTCAGCGGCCTAACCCTTGCCGATCGCGGTCTTCAGCAGATGCAGGCTCTTGCTGTAGAGCGAGGTGACGGCCGCGTAGTCCATCTGGTTGGCCGACACTTTCAGCATCTGCTCCTCGAGATTCACCGCGTTGCCGGCCGGGCGGGTCTGGAACCCGCTCTTGCCGCGATCATTGTCAAAGTTGTCCGGCGCGCCCGACGCCGTCATGTGGGTGGCGCTGGTCTGCATCATCGGCAGCGTCCCCATGCCGCCGCCGACGGTGGTGCCGGCCCGGTCGAATTTCGGCTCGACCAGGTCGCGCGGCCGGAAGTTCGGCGTGTCGGAATTGGAAATGTTCTCGGCGAGCACCCGCTGGCGCTCCTGGTGCCACTGCATCTTGGTGCGCAGCGCCGACAGGATCGGGAGGTCGTTCATGGCCATCGTCGCGGCTCCGTTAACCTTTGGGCGGCCTTTGGGCCTTCCGAGGTAGGCAGAATTTGCCCGGTGTATGGTTAATGGGTGGTTAAAATATCGGATCGACCCGTGGAGAACGCCGCAACTGCTGCCGGCGAGCGCATTTTCGCCACGAATGCTGCGTTAACCAGCACAAACCAAGACAGCGTGGGGCGCTGAGAAGTCGTTTTGGGACAAGCGATTCTTGGTTTATTAATAGAACAGTCGGCTGCAAGCCGCTGGGAATTAAGAAATAAGGCGAATCTCGGGCGCGATTCGCTGCGCAAACCGCACCTATCAATCCGCGCTCGTTGATGGCGGAAGCTGAGGAAGGCCACGATGGCCGGGGACTCCAATATGCAGGTCATTACATTCGTCTTG
The DNA here is from genome assembly GCF_015291625.1 of Bradyrhizobium sp. CCBAU 53421. NCBI lineage: Bacteria > Pseudomonadati > Pseudomonadota > Alphaproteobacteria > Hyphomicrobiales > Nitrobacteraceae > Bradyrhizobium > Bradyrhizobium sp. CCBAU 53421. The sequence continues at coordinate 3,820,505 of NZ_CP030047.1, read as the reverse complement.
GCATTCGTTGTCGTGCTGGCGCTGATCGGCGTCACCGCATGGCTCGTCCGCCGCTTCGCCGGAAACCGGCTCGGGGCCAACGCCAACCGCGGACGCATGCCACGCCTGGCGGTGATCGACGCTGCCGCCGTCGATGGGCGGCGCCGCCTAGTGCTGGTCCGCCGCGACAATATCGAGCATCTCCTGATGATCGGCGGCCCCACCGATATCGTTGTCGAGCCGAATATCGTCCGCGCGATGCCCGCGCGCGATCAAATGTCGACGCGCCCCGCGGTCGCAGCCGATGCCGCGCCGCCGCGCGTGGCGCCGCTTCCGGATGCAGCGTGGAACGAAAGCGAAGCAGCCCGCGCCGACAATCTCGATCTTCCCGAGCCGGAGCTGCCGCCGCGCCAGGCGCGCCCCTCCTTCGCCGACGAATTGCGCCGGCCTCCGCCGCCGATCGCCGAGCGTCGCAGCGATCCGCTGGCCGGCTTCACGCCCGAGCGCGGTGAACCGCGGCCCGATCCGATGCCGCCACGCCTGCCGCCGCGCTCCGAACCCGTGATCCCGCGTCCGCCGCGCGCTGCCGAGCCGCCGAAGGCGCCACCGCGGGCGCCCGAACGCGCCGTCGCGCCGCCGCCGCCACCTGCTCCGCCGCCGGTCGCAACACAGGCGCCTCCGCCGGTGCCGCCGGCATCGAACGCCGATGCCAATCTCGCCGAGATGGCGCAGCGGCTCGAGGCGGCATTGCGCCGCCCGACCGGCGCCGGCGAGACCGTTGCGCCGCCGGTTGCGCCCGAGGCGCCGCCGGTGCGTGCGCCGCGCAGCGAGCCGCCTGCCCCGCCCGCCGGCGGACAGAAGAGCGGGTTCGAGAACCTCGAGGACGAGATGGCCTCGCTGCTCGGCCGACCGAAGAATCCTTCGTGAGGTCAGGGACAGTCCCGCGTAGAGTTTTTTTCATCGCTGTCCTGATCGCCGCCGGATCCTTCGCCGATCCGGCGATGGCGCAGGACATCAGCATCAATCTCGGCGGCGGCAACGGCGGCGTAACCGAGCGCGCGATCCAGCTGATCGCGCTGCTCACGGTGCTGTCGATCGCGCCGTCGATCCTGGTCATGATGACCTCGTTCACGCGCATCGTGGTCGTGCTGTCGCTGCTGCGCACCGCGCTCGGCACCGCGACCGCGCCGCCGAACTCGGTGATGATCGCGCTCGCGATGTTCCTCACCGCCTTCGTGATGGGGCCGGTGCTGCAGAAATCCTATGACGACGGCATCAAGCCGCTGGTCGCCAACCAGATCGGCGTCGAGGACGCGCTGCAGCGCGCCTCGGTGCCCTTGCGCGGCTTCATGCAGAAGAACGTCCGCGAGAAGGATCTGAAACTGTTCATGGACCTCTCCGGCGAGCCGCCGCCGGCGACGCCGGAGGAGATGTCGCTGCGCATCCTGGTGCCGGCCTTCATGATCTCCGAGCTGAAGCGCGCCTTCGAGATCGGATTCTTGCTGTTCCTGCCGTTCCTGATCATCGACCTCGTGGTCGCCTCGGTGTTGATGTCGATGGGCATGATGATGCTGCCGCCGGTGGTGGTCTCGCTGCCGTTCAAGCTGATCTTCTTCGTGCTGGTCGACGGCTGGGCGCTGGTTGCCGGCAGCCTGGTGCAGAGTTACGGGGGATAGCCCCGCGAAACATTCATAGGCTCCCAGCTGGATCGGCCGTGCCGTTGCACTATCATGCGCGGCACCGCATCCAGGGAGCCGCGCCGTGCAGCAGCCATTCGACCGCGCCGCAGAAGACCTCGGCAACGCCATCCATCTCGAGCACGTCAATGTGCAGGTGCCCGACCAGCGCCTCGCCACGCTGTTCTACGTCGCCGGCATCGGGCTGACCCGCGATCCCTATTTGATGGTCTCCGACAGCAACATGTGGGTGAACGCCGGCCGCAGTCAGTTTCATCTGCCGAGCGGCCGGCCACAGGTGCTGCGCGGCCACACCGCGATCGTGATCTCCGGACGGCAGGGCCTGCTCGCGCGGCTTGCCGCGGTCGCCCCCAAGCTCGAAGGCACCGCATTCAGCTATCGCGAGCACAACGATCACGTCGAGGCCATTTGCCCGTGGGGCAACCGGCTGCGCTGTTATGAACCGGACGCCGAGCGGTTCGGGCGCATCGCGCTCGGCATGCCCTATGTCGAATTCGACGTGCCGCGCGGCACGGCCGAGGCAATCAGCCGGTTCTACCCTGAGATCATGGGCATCCCGGCCAGCGTTGCGAATGACGACGGCACGATGGCGCGCGCAAAAGTCGGCAAGGATCAGTATCTGCAATTCCGCGAGACCGACCAGGCGCAGCGCGAGTTCGACGGCCATCACGTCCAGATCTACATCACCGACTTCTCCGGCCCCTATAAGCGGCTGCGCGAACGCAATCTGGTCTCCCGCGAGGACAATCAGTACCAGTACCGCTTCTGCGACATCGTCGATCCCAGAGATGGCCGGCATCTGTTCACCGTCGAGCACGAGGTGCGCAGCGCCACCCATCCGATGTATCTGCGGCCGCTGGTCAACCGCAATCCGGCGCAGACCAACCGCACCTTCGCCAACGGCTACGACCAGGCGCCATGGGCGATGGGACCGGACCAGTATGACGGATGAGCGCGCGCTCGTCCGCACCGCGACATCATCAGCAATTCCAGCCACGAGACGACATGCTTCCCTCCCAGCGCCATCTGTTCGAGATCCCACGCGACGTCTGCTACCTGAACTCGGCGTCTTACAGCCCGCTGCCGCTGAAGACGCTCGACGCCGGCCGCGCCGCAGTCGGACGCAAGGGCCAGCCCTGGACCATCGACGCCGGTTTCGCCGGCCGCCAGCATGAGCGCGCCCGCGCCGCGGCGGCGCGCCTGATCAACGCCGATGCGAATGACATCGCACTGATCCCTGCGATCAGCTACGGCATAGCGACCATGGCGAAGGCGTTGACCATTCCGCGCGGCACCCGCGTCGTCGTGCTGGAAAACGATCACTCCTCACCGGTGCTGGAATGGCACGCCCGCGCCGACGCCCAGGGTTTTGTCGTCGACACCGTGCGCCAGCCCGCCGACGGCGACTGGACGTCGGCGGTGCTTGCAACGATCGAGCGGCCAGGCGCGCCGCCGGTCGGCCTCGCCTCGATCTCCTCGGTGCACTGGTCGGACGGCGGCATGATCGACGTCGACAAGGTGCAGTCGGCGCTGCGGCGGCATGGCGCCATGTTCGTGATCGACGCGACGCAGAGCGCAGGTGTCGTGGCGATGGACGTGACAAGGCTCGACCCCGACGCGGTGATCTTCCCGACCTACAAATGGCTGATCGGCCCCTACGGCCGCGCATTCCTCTATGTCGCAAAGCGTCACCAGAACGGGGTGCCGCTGGAGCAGACCTCCGCCGGACGCCGCGACGTCAATTCGGAGAAGCCGGTGTATTTCGGCGATCTCGGCTACGTCGACAATGCCCGGCGCTATGACATGGGCGAACGCGATCATTTCATCACGCTGGAAATGGCCTCGATCGGCATGGAGATGATGGCGGAATGGGGCGCCGCCGCCGTCGGCGCGCGGCTCGCGATGCTCAATGCGCGGATCGCCGACGGCGTGCGCGATCTCGGGCTCAATCTGCTGGCGGGCAATGTGCGCGCGCCGCATATCCTGAGCCTCGGCATGGCCGGCGGCATCCCGAAGGAGCTGATCGCGCGGCTCGCCGCCGAAAACATCCACGTCGCGCTGCGGCTCGGCCGGATGCGGATATCGCCACACGTCTTCAACGACGAGGCCGATGTCGACCGCCTCGTCGCTGCGCTGACCAAAGCGCTGCGCGGCTAACCGCGCTTTTGTCCCAGCACGACGACGCTGACCAGTTCGATCGCGAGTGCTAAAGCCACTCCGGCCGCGCCGATCACGAACAGCAGCGCGTAATTGCCGCCGCTCTGTGCGAACAGCCAGGACAGGCCGTAGGCGCCCGCCGCCTGGAACAGCGCGAAGGTCGTGGTCGCCTGCGCCCAGGCGGAGCGCTGGCTCGCGGCGGAATGGGGGATCAGCTCGTGGATGCGGCCGATCACCAGCGGCACGATTCCGGGCGTGAAGCCGCCGACAATGAGGCTCGACACGATCAGCGCGGCGGGCGACGTCGTCACGGCGGGCAGCACGACCGCGACCGCCTCGATCAGGAACGCCGCGCGCAGCGCCGCAGCGAAGCCGGCGCGATCGGCGAGATGCCCTGATAGTAGCGGACCGATCACGGCGCCGATGCCGTACAGCACCCAGTAATACGATCCCGCCGCGATCCCCTGCCCGAGTCCGCGGGCGACGAAATCGACCAGGAACACCATGTGCGGCACCAGCGCCAGCGCGTTGAGGCCGTATTCCAGACACAGCGCGATCACCAGCGGCGAACGCACGCCATGCGACGCAACATGCGGCTCGGCTGCAGCATGCGCAGCAGGCACGTCCGCCGGCCACGCCTTCCAGCTGATCAGGGTCAGCACCGTCGACAGCACGCCGAGGCCATACCAGGCCTGCTTGACACCCTGCTGCAGCAACAGCGGCACCAGCGTGCCTGACGCGGCGACGCCGAGGCCGACACCGGCGAAGATCACGCCGCCAATCAGGCCCCTGCGGCTCGGCGCTGTCTGTGGCAGGATCGCGGTCGCCGCCAGCACCATGATGACGCCGCCGGTGATGCCGGCGAGAAAGCGGAAGCCGAAGAACCAGACGAAGGAGGTCGGCACCGCGCAGGCAAAGCAGGTGACCGCGGCCAGCAGCATCATGCCGCGCAGCGCCCACACCGAGCCGATGCGCGCGCCGAGATCGCGGGCGATCAGAGCGCCGGCGAGATAGCCGGCAAGGTTGGCGGCGCCGAGATACACGGCCTCCGCCGGTGTGAACCATTTCGCGGCGATCAGCGCCGGGATCAGCGGCGTGTAGGCAAAGCGCGCCAGCCCAAGCCCGACCAGCGAGGCGCACAGCCCCGCCGCCGCGGACAGCCACAGCGGACCGCCTGCATCGCGATGCGGCGCGGCGTGATGACGCCTGTCATGATCGACATTGGCTGACATGGACATGGCAGTAGGCCCTCCGGCCGTTCGTGAAAAATGAATAGTTGCGATTGCAGCAATCGCTCGCAGTGATCGCACCTCACCTCTCCCGATCGGGAGAGGCGCACAGTTCGGATTGGGCAGGCCCTTCAGCGGGAAGATTTGGACGCCGCAGCGGCAGCTAGCTTCTTGCGATAGCCCAGCGCGGGCAGCCCGCCCCAGCCCCAATTGTCGGTGTCGACTTCCTCGATGATGACGAAGGTCGACTCCATCGGCTTGCCGAGCACGTCACGCAGCAATTCGCTGGCGCCCTTGATCAGCGCCGCCTTCTGCTCGGGCGTGGTGGACGACGCACCCGGCGTCGTCCCCTCACGCGTGACCTGGATGGTGACAACAGGCATCACACGCTCCCGATTTGGTTGAGCATGATCGTTAGTGGCCGGCGCTCTGGCCGCCGTCGACGTGCAGGATCTCGCCGGTGACGAAGCCCGCGCCTTCCAGGAACAGCACGGCATCGACGATGTCCTTCATCTCGCCCATGCGCCCGACCGGATGCAGCTTGGCGAGGAAATCATGGGTCTCGGGAGCGTGCATCGGCGTCTTGATCACGCCGGGCGCCACCGCATTCACGCGGATGCCCTTGGCGGCATATTCGATCGCGAGCGACTTGGTCGCCGCATTCAGGCCGCCCTTGGTCAGCGACGCCAGCACCGAAGGCACGTTGCTGTTGGCATGGTCGACCAGGCTGGTCGTGATCTGAACGATGTGCCCCGACCCCTGCTTCACCATCTCCTTCGCCACACGGCGGGTGATGTAGAAGAAGCCGTTGAGGTTGGTTGCGAGCACCGACGCATAGTCCTGGTCGGTATGGTCGATGAACGGCTTGGCGACGAAGATGCCGGCATTGTTGACCAGAGTGTCGACGCGGCCGAAGCGCGCCAGCGCCTGCTTGACGATGCGATCGGCGACCTCGGGATCGCCGATATCGCCCGGCACCGCCAGCACGTCGGCATCGGTCGACGGCTTGATGCCGCGGGAATTGGCGACGACGCGATAGTTGCGATCGCGATAGCCCCTGACGAGGGCGTCGCCGATCCCCTGCGATGCACCGGTGATGATGGCAACCTTCTGCTCTGCACCCATGATCTCTCTCCATCTGTTGATGAGGCCGCAACAGCGCCGCCTCGATGGAGAGCAAGCTAGATACATCCGCCTTCCGCGCGAATGCCCACTATTCGGCAGACACTCTTCCGCGGCGCGAACGACTGGCCCGGCTGGCCTCGCGCGACAGCCGCTCGAAATAGCGCTTCAGCCGCGGCGTCGCGAAGTCGACGAAGGCGCGCACCTTGGGCACGTCGAAGCGCCCCTGCGGCGCCAGCAGATGCACCGGCAATGGCGGGGGCTCGTCGCCGGCGAGCAGGATCTGCAGCCGCCCGTCACGGATTTCCTCGGCGATATGATACGAGAACAGCCGGGTGACGCCGTAGCCTTCGCTGGCCGAGGCGACCGCCGCCCGCACCGTGTTGACGACCAGCCGCGGCGCGAACTGGACCGCGCGCGCGACCTTCGACTTCGCGACCGGCGGGAAGCTCCAGGAGTCGAGCCCGAAATGCGTCATCGCGATGATCTGGTGCTTCGCCAGATCCGCCGGCTCGCCGATCACGGGATGCTGCGCAAGGTAGCCCGGCGATGCCGCGAGCACGCGGCGCACCTCGCCGAGCCTGATGGCGACGAAACTGGAATCGGCAAGATGGGCGATGCGCAGCGCGACGTCGATGCCCTCGTCGATCAGATTGACGGTGCGATCGAGCATCGCGAGCCGCACCGACACCGCCGGATGTTCCGTCACGAAAGCATCGAGCAGCGGCCGCAGCACGTCCTCGCCGACGACGACGGGCGCGGTGATGGTCAGCATGCCGCGCGGCGCCGACCGCTCGCCGCCGGCCGAGATGTCGGCCTCCTCGAGCTCGGAGAGAATCCGCCGGCACGCCGCCGCATAACGCTGGCCGGCATCGCTCAGCTTCAGCGACCGCGTGGTGCGATGGAGCAGCTCGGCGCCGACGTGATGCTCGAGGAATGCGATCGCCCGGCTGACCGCCGCCGGCGAGCGCCGCAGCTTCCGCCCCGCGCCTGCAAGGCTGCCCTCGTCGACCGCGGCGACGAAGACCTTCATGGCGTCGATGCGATCCATCGCTCCCTCTTCGCGGCAGCGTTAGCCCTCTACGTCATACTGCTTGCTGAGGTGGTCGCCGATCTGCACCAGCATCGCGACGCATTCGGGATAGCCGGGCCTTGCCACCGTGGCCTCGTTGGCGCTGGCGCGGAATTCCCAGCTATCGCCGTCACGCAGCACCGAAATGCCCATGCCGTCGGGGCAATCGGCATGGACCTTCAACTCGGCCCGCGCCATCGCGATGAGTTCGGCTTCGGTCTTGATCGGCTTGCTCATGTGACGACGTCCTCCCGGCTGGCGACTTCCGCCATGGTTGCCGATTTGGCAGCGGAATGTCGAGAGACGAACGCGATCACGCCCTCTTGCAATTGACAAATCGCACCTCTCCGGCGAACATTCGTGCCGGGTCGATACCACCCGCCGCTTGCGCCCCGCCCGGGGACGGTGAACGTATCAAGCCAGGTTTCAGGCTTCCTTTGCCCGCACGAACGGGTCAGCAACGCAAGCTCCTGACGCTTTCCGTTCGTCGATGCAAAGGTTGACCCCATGCGCGACTTTACGGCGTGGCGCTGGCGCGGCGCTCGCCCTTGATGGCCGGGAGCGTGCTGTCCGGCGCGGCCTTTGGCCCGTCGGGCAGCGATCCGGTCGTGACCGGGTCGGGCAGCGGCGCGCGCGCGGTGGCGTCGGGGAAGCGGGTCTTCATCTCGCGGATGAAGCCGTCGAGCGTGTCGACGCTGGCGGCCATCCGCGCGATCTGGGCGAATTCGGCGCTCGAGGTCGCGACCGGCTTGCTGGCCGCGTCGAATGCCAGCCTGTCGGCATCGCCGGACATCAGCGGCGCGTATTTTTCCCGGAAGCGGGACAGCCCGATGGCGTCCTCGGCGAGCGCGTAGCCGACCACGGCGCGGATGATGTCGGCCTTCTCGCCGGGATTGAGCGGAGTGAAGTCGCGCCAGCGTTCGCCGTAATAGAGCTCGATCTGCTCGGAGGCCTCGCGCCAGTGCCGCGACGCCCAATAGATGTCCGAACGCAGCCGGATCGCCTCGCGGCCGGTGATGTTCGAGATGATGTCGAGCGCGAGGTCGTGCCGGCCGACATCGCTCTGCGCGCGCGCCTCGAGCAGCAGGCGCTGCTGGCGCAGTTCGCCGGAAAGATCGGCGATCCGGGTCGAGCGCAGCGCGCCGATGGCGCGGTCGGGCTTGCGGTTCATCAGATAGACCATCGCAAGCCGCGCGGCGACCTGGGCGCGCGCCGCGCCCTCGAGCCGCTTGTCGACCTGGTATTGCAGGAGGTCGGCGGCCTGGTCGAGCAGATCGACACCGACGAGACGATCGGCGAGACGGCGGATCATCTCGTCGCCGCGGCGGCCGATCGGCGTCAGCTCGCGATAGTCGTAGAAGGTGCCTAGCGCATCGATCGGCGCCATCTCGTCGCCCTTCGGGCCGAGATAGAGCTGCACGAACAGCGCCGAGGCGGCATCCTGCGCCTGGCGCGATTCCGGCGCGTTCGGCTGCAGCCGGGTCGCCGCACGCGTCACCGCGAAGGCATCGGCATAGCGCGCGGTCTCGGCATAGATCTTCGACAGCACGTACAGCGTCTTCAGCTCGATATTGTCGCCGCGCCACAGCATCGACAACAGCTCGAACTCCTTCAGCACATCGTCGCGGCCGATTTCGCCGCGCTTCTGCCGCAACAGCGTCTCCAGCAGCTTGCCTTCGGCAGCGGCCAGACGGTCGGACGAACTGGCGGCGAAGCGGTAGGCGTCGAGCGCATCCTTCTCCTGGCCGAGCGCTTCGGCGAGCCGGCCGCGCAGCACCGCAACCGCGGGCTTGAGCGCATCGGGAACGCCGACCACGTCGAGATCGCTCTTGCGCCGCGCGGCGCCGGCATAGTCCTTGACCTCGAGCGAGGCCTTCATCGAATCCAAGGTGACGATGCGCTGCAGATCGGGCGGCAGCGTCGCGACCGCGAATTCGGCGTTCTTGAATTTCTCGCGCGCCTCGGGCCACTTGCCCTCGCGGGCAAAAGCCAGCCCCTTCCACAATTGGGAATCGTAGCCGTTGCCGATCACGGGATTGGCAAGATCCTTGAGCCCTTGCGCCGGGTGCCCGATCAGGATGCTGGCGACCGCGTGCACCATCACCACGGACGCCGTCTCGCTGCCGCGCTTGCTGTCGGACAGGATCAGATTGGCGACGCCATGGGCTTCCTGGTACATGCCGCGCGCCATGTAGAAATCGGCGAGGTCGAGCCGCGCCTGCGGCAACTGCTCGGCATTGGCCGTCGAAGCCGCCGCAATCAGGCCGTCGAGCTGCTTGAGGAAATTCTCCGACTGGTTCTTGCGCCACTCGTCCGGATCGAACAGCGGCTTCACCGCCGCGGTCGCGCGCTCGGCGGCGACGTCGGCCGACGACAGCGTCAGGCCGCCGGGCCGGCCCAGCGTCACCTTGTCGGCGCCGACCTCCGCCTTGACGTCGTCGGCGTTCGGATGAACCACGACGCCGTGAATCGATTCCAGCAGCGAGAGCTCGACGAAATCCTGCCGCTTGATGATGCCGCGGGTCGGCGGCGGCGCGGTCACGACCCAGAGCGTGTCGCCCGCGTCGGGATCGATCAGCCTGTGGAGCTGGCCGGGATTGGCGAGCGGCACGCTGACATTGGCGAGCGAGGGCTCGCTGATGTTGCGCACCACGCTGAGCGGCAGCGGCGGCTTCTGCACCCGGTCGGCGAAGGTCAGCGTCCAGTTCACGCCGCGCGAGCGGTCGTCGCTCTCGAGCGACGGCATCTGCGGCCGGTTGAGGCGGAAGCGCACCGCCTGCCCCTTCTCCAGCGCGATCTGGCTGACATCCGAGATCAGCGAGCCGGCCTTGGCGCGGATCGGATCGACGTCGATCGCCTCGGGCGTGTCGAACACCATCCACACCGTGTCGGCGCGACGAAACAGCGCCGCCGGCGTCGCGCCGGGAAATGAGAACGTCACCCGCAACCCGTCGCTGTCGCGCTGGGCTTCGACCGCGGAGCTGGCAGCAGACTTGGCGCCGGCGCGCGCCTCGGCAGGCGGCGATGGCGCTGCCGCCGGCTTCGGCGTCTCCATCGCCGGCGCGGCCGCGACTGCAGGCGCAGGCTTTGGCGCGTCGCTCTGTTCCGTCGCAGCACCGCCCTCGCGCGGCCCGGCCGGCGGAGCCGCCTTCTCGGCGTCGGCCGGCGGCGCAGCGGCAATCCTTGGCGGCTCCGAACCCGGCAGCTCGGATCTCGGCTGTTCCGATTTGGCCGGCGCGGGCGCCGGTTCTCCGGTCGTGGCCGGTTCGGCCTTGACCGGCTCGGACGGCGCCTGTTCGGACTTTACTTGTTCGGATTTGGCCGGCTCCGCCTTGGCGTGCTCTGCTTTGGGTTGCTCGGACTTGATCTCGACCTTGGCCTGCTGCGCGATGCTTTCCGACGTCACCGGCGCGATCGCAGCCGACCCCTTCTTGCCGCGCGGCGTCGGCAGCAACGAGCTCAGCGAGGGCTTTGCGGCTTGCTGCTGCTCGTTCTGCTGGAAGGCGACATCGACGATGTAGTTCTTCTCGTCGCGGAACGAATGCACGTCGACATCGCCGATCAGCGTGACGTCGACCGCCGAGGTGTCCGTATCGGCGCGCGAACTGATCGACGCGACGTTCGGGGGAGCTGCCACCTTGGCATCGGCAAGGTCGAAGCTCAGGACCGAGTTGAAGGACAGCGTCAGCTTTTGCTCGTTCAGCACCGAGGAGACGCTGACCCCGTCGGGAACCTCGAACACGAAACGCACGAAGGTGGGCTGCACCAGCGCGCGAACGCGGATCGGCGGCTTCTTTTTGGCGGCATCGGCCGCGCGCTGGATGCGCAGCAGCCGCTCCGCGGCACGGGCGCGCTCCGCCAGCTCGCGGATCACCTCCTGCGGCAGCGACGGCGGCGGCCCGGTCCAGCCGTCGGGCAGGAAGTCGACGAAGATGCGCTCGCCGGCGGTCATGGTGTTGACGGTGACACGGCGCGCCAGCGACAGGCGGATCGCCGAACCGTCCGGATCGCGGCGCGCGGCGCCGACATAATCGGGCACCGCATCCGAGATTTGCTCGACGGGGATTTCGACCGGACGCTTGAAGCGGATCACGATGATCGAGCCGGCGGTCATGACCTCCGACTCGACATCCTCCTTCAGCTTCAGTACCAGCCGGGCATAGCCGTTCGCGGCCGAGAATGTCGCCTCACCCGGCACCGGCGGCGGGTCCTGGGCCCGCACTGCGGCCGGATATGTCAGGGTTGTGAGGGCGAGGCCGGTGGCAAGCAGGCACAGACGCGCAGTCCGCGTCCAGGCGCGGCCTAACGACCATGTTCCAGCGGCAGCCGTTCGCGCCATCTCGAAACGTCTTCTCGGGACCTCAGCCATACCAGCGCGAAGCGCCCTCGCCCACGCGTCCCGATCTTGGATCGGGCGGCGTTAAGGACCTGTTAACGTAAACCCGTCGGCCGCATTTTCGGGGTCGTGGCGTGTGCGCCTGGTTCCGCATTTTGTCAGCCGCATCGGACGCGGTTCGTACCCTCGACAGCGCCGCGAACGAGGACGAGTGATCGCCCCATCGCCAAGCGGCCCATCGCGGCGATCTCGCACGCCGCGGCAGAGAACAATCCATTCTTGGGGATTAACTCTCCGAATGAGCCCGGAAATGCCCGGCCTTGCCTAGTCAAGAAACGCAATGATAGATTCGACTTTTGATTGATTTAAGCATTTTTCAAACCAACGTTATGAACCAAGTCGCACGCCGAAATGGTTTTGCAGGAGACGACCCGGCGCAGGCTATTGCCTGCGCTCTCCTGATCGCTTTCGAGGTCTTACTGTTCGTCAGTGGTAACGGCGAAGGCCCCGGGTTCGATTTTTCGTGTTTCTGGGGCGCGGGCAGGATGGCGCTCGATGGCCACGCGGCCGGCGCCTACGACTGGGAGCAACTGCATCGGCAACTCATCCTTCGGATGCCGCCGATCGATCAACTCCGGTATCCGTACGATCAGATTCCACTGCCGTTCTTTTATCCGCCGGTGTTTCTCCTGGCCCTGGCGCCCCTCGCATTGCTGCCGTTTCCGGTCGCGTTCTGGGTTTGGAGCATAGCAAAGCTGTTCTGCTGGCTCCTCGTCATCTATGCCATCCGACCGCGCCCCGGCGCCCTGCTGCTGGCACTCGCGACCCCGCCGGTCTTCTATGATGTGTTTCACGGCCAGACCGGGCTGCTTGCCTCGGCGCTGCTCGGCGGCATCCTGCTGACGTTGGACAGGCGGCCGCTCCTCAGCGGCTTCCTGATCGCACTGCTCGTCTTCAAACCTCAGTTCGGCGTCCTTCTGCCCTTCGTGTTGATTGCGACCAGGCGTTGGAACGTCATCATCACCGCAGCGTTGGCAACGCTTGCACTCGTGCTGCTCACCGGAGTGAGCTTCGGCTGGGATACGTTCAAGGCATTCGGCGAAGGGGCGACGACTGTATCGGCGCGGCTGCATGCTGGTGGAGGGGTCGCTTGGTATAACCTGTCGAGTGTTTATGGCCTGCTTAGGATGGCCGGCCTTGGTTACGGACTGGCCTGGTCGCTCCACATGGCCGTCGCGGCAGCCGCACTGGTTTGGGTGGTCGTGCTATGGCGTCGTAACGTCAGCTTCGCTCTTCAGGCGGCCAGCCTGCTAGCGGCAACGCCGCTGATGTCGCCCTACTTCGTCATCTACGATCTTCCGCTCCTGGCGATGGCGCTGGTCTTCCTGATGAAGGCTGACTTCGATCAGGGCTTGCTGGTCGCCAATCGGCGAGCCATCCGTATCGCCCTCGGCGTCATTGTCGTGCTGGGATACGCGTTCCCGTTCGTGCTCGTGCCCGTTGGTCCGTTCATGTGCGGAGCTGTCATCGCGATCATCTGGATGAAATGCAGGCAACCTGGTCTCAAGCCGGATCCGGCCTACGGCTGAGGAGGCCGACACCTGGCAATTGACGGACGGCTCGAACAGCACCCGTCAATTCGTCTTCGGCGCGAGCATCTTGCCTTCGATCTTGGGCAGATCATCTGTCGACGCCGACTTGTCGCCGCCGGCGCGGCGGGCGAGCTCGACCGTGAGCCGTTCGGCGGCCTCGGGCTGCATCAGGCCGAGGATGTCGGACATCTTGCGCGGCTGGATCTGCGAGGCGATCTGGTAGAGCACATTCATTTCCAGCCGATCGAACACTTTTGCGGCGTCCTTCGGCTTCATGTTCTCGTACATCGTGACGATGCCCTTGAAGCGCGCGGCGTCGGCCTCAGCCTTTGCCGCCGCATCGGCATTCGCCTTTGCATCATTGGCCTTGGCCTCCTCGACCTTGGCCTCGATGCGCTTCTCGGCGGCCTTCAGCAGGCTCTCGCGGATCTCGACCTCGCGGGCGCGCGTCTCGAGCTCCTGGCGGCGCGACTGCAGCCGCTCCAGGATCGCGCGTTCCGACGCAGACACCGGCGGCGGCGCATCCAGATTGACCACCACGCCATCGGGCTTGGGCGCCTCCGCGGCCGGTGCGGCCGGCTTCGGTGCCTCGTCCTTCTTCTCTTCCTTGCCGTGCACCGAACCCGTGATGTCGTTGGGATCGGCCTTGATCTTGCTGTCCGCCACCGCCTTGGGAGCGCCGGGGAAGTTGAAGTTCTGCTGCGCCCAGGAGGGGCCGGCCGGACCCGCCGGCGGCGCGTCATCGGCAAACACGTAACCGCCGTCGAGCACGAGGCCGGCGACCTTCAGCACCATCAGGCCGAAGATCGCGACCAGCACCACAGGCATCACTCTGATGTCACGAAGCAACTTCATGCAGCGAGGCCGCCGGCCCTCCTGCGCTCGGTGAAGGCTTCAGCCGCCGCGGCAACCGCGCGTGCGGCCGAAACCCTCGGCGCCGGCGCCGCTGGCGCGGCGGGCGCAGCAGCCGGTGCCGGCGCATGCGCGGGCTCCGGCGGCCGCGCGGCCATCGCGATCTTCGACAGGCGGCGCACCACACCATCGCCTTCCGCGAGCTGGTTCCTCAACTGCGCCGACATCTGCGTCGCCGCATCGAGCTGGTTGCCGAGGTTTTCGTTGACGTCGCGCACCGCGTGCTTCAGCCCGCCGATCGCCCGCTCGGCGATCTCGGTCGCGGTGATCAATTCGGCGATCGTCGCCTTCAGCGAATGCTCGTCCGCCTTCAGCCGCTGCAGCCGCTTGTTGAGCAGCCAGCAATAGCCGATCGTCAGCATCAGCAGCACGGCCACCAGACTCTCTATTGCTAGTCCAAGCACATGACTCATGGTGCCTCCATCATCTTGGTCCGCTCGTCCGCCTTCTCGAACATCGCGAAGGTGGTTTGGGGTTTACGCAAATTCTTGGTGACGCGGATCGCAACGCGGTCGCCGACGCGGCCCATGCGGCCTTCCGTCAGGGTCACGTTGCCGCAACGGACCGAGACCAGCGCGTCGGAGCGGATGTCCAGCGGCAGCGTGTCGCCGACCTTCAGCTTCATCAGTTCCTTCAGCGGGATATCGGCCTCGTACAGCACCGCGTCGACCGCAATCTCGGCCTGCGCCACTTCGGTCGCGAAATGGCCTTCCCAGATCGGGTCGCGACCGAACTTCTCGCCCATGAACATCTGCAACAGCACGTTGCGGATCGGTTCGATGGTGGCGTAGGGCAGCAGCAATTCGACATTGCCGCCGCGGTCTTCCATGTCGATGCGCAGGCGCACCAGGATCGCGGCATTGGCCGGGCGGCTGATGGCGGCGAAGCGCGGGTTGGTCTCGAGCCGGTCGATCGTGAAGGTCACCGGCGACAGCGGCCGGAACGCCTGCTCGGCGTCCGACAGCACCACCTCGACCAGCCGCTTGACCAGATTGGTCTCGATCGTGGTGTAGGGCCGGCCCTCGATCTTGAGCTGGGTCTGGCCGCGGCGACCGCCGAGCAGCACGTCGATCATCGAATAGATCAGATTGGAGTCGACCATGGCGAGGCCGAAATTCTCCCACTCCTCCGCCTTGAACACCGAGAGCACCGCGGGCAGCGGGATCGAGTTCATGTAGTCGCCGAAGCGCACCGAGGTGATGCGGTCGAGCGAGACTTCGACGTTGTCCGAGGTGAAATTGCGCAAGCTGGTCGTCATCAACCGCACCAGGCGGTCGAACACGATTTCGAGCATCGGCAGACGCTCGTAGGACACCATCGCGGAATCGATGATGGCGCGGATGCCGGAATGGTCGTCGAGGCTGACGTCGCCGACCGTGAAGCCGAGGAGATTGTCGATCTCCTCCTGCGACAGCACGCGCTCGCCATTGGTGTTCTTGCCGCCGAAGTCGCGGCTGCCGTCCTCGACCATGGCGGCCCATTGCAGCGCCATGTTCTCGGTGAGCTCGTTCTTGGCAGCTTCCGCCGCGGCCGTCGTGGGATCCTCGGAATCGAGCGAGGCTTCCCATTGGGCCGCAATGGCGTCCTGGTCCATCTGGTCGTTGCCGGCCATGGCTTTACATCCGCCCCGTCACTGGATCACGACTTCCTTGAACAGCACCGCGTTCACCTGGTTGGGTGCCAGCGCGAGGTTGACGCGCTTGGTCAGCTCTTCCTTGAGACGGAACAGGCCGGCCGAGCCGTTGAGGTCGCTCGGGCGCAGCTCGCGCATATAAGTCTGGAACAGGTCGGTGACGCGTGGCAGCGCCGGCTTGATCGCCTCGACCTGCTTCTCTTCCTTGATCTCGAGCACGAGCTTCAGCTTGAGATATTGCACCCGCTCGCCGGGCGCGCCGACCAGATTGACCAGCATGTCCGGGACGTCGATGAAGCTCGGCGGCTTCGGCGGCGGCGCTTCGGCGTGCTGCTCCTCGCCGTGACCGCGCATGAAGAAGAACCACCCGCCGGCGCCCGCGCCGAGCACGACGAGGAAGCCGACGACGGCAATGATCAGCTTGAGCTTGCCCTTCTTCGGAGCGGCTGCGCCCTCGCCGCTTTCAGTCTTTTCCTCGTCCGCCATCGTCCGCTCGCTTCAACCCGAAGGATGCGAACGCGATTTGCCCCAGCTTTGGCTTGAAGACGCGATACAAAGGCCGCCGGCGCACACGCGCCCCAATGCCGGCAACACTGGGGCCATAATGGTTAACGTAAGATTAGGATTTACCTTCCACTAGGAAAAAACTGCCGGGCAAACATGGTCAACAAGACCTTTCTGCCGCCCGGTACGGCGCCCGGCAAAACAACTAAGCCATTCAAACAGCTGAACATTTCAAGTTGGCACGGCTTTCGCTGAGAGGACGGCGTAACGAGCGGGTTTGGGAGAACCCAATGGTTACCGACGGTCCGAGGTAAGGGTTTGGGAGAACCACTGCATCGGATCACCTCACAGGGGAGAACCACCGATGCAGAATACGCTTCTGGTCGGACTATCGAAGCAGATGGTGCTGGAACGGCAGATGGATGTCGTTTCCAACAACATCGCGAACATGAATACCAACGGCTACAAGGCCGACCGCTCGCTGTTCCAGGAATATCTGTCCTCGAACGCGCATGAGGACAATTTCGCGTCCTCGGACCGCCGCGTCTCCTTCGTGCAGGACCGGGCGACCTTCCACGACTTCTCGCAGGGCCCGACCGAAGAGACCAAGAACCCGCTCGATGTCGCGATCGACGGCAACGCCTTCCTGGTGGTGCAGACGCCGGGCGGCGAACGCTACACCCGCGAAGGCAATCTGGCGATCAACAGTCGCGGCCAGTTGGTCACCGCCTCGGGCTACCAGGTGCTCGGCACCTCCGGCCCGATCACGTTCCAGCAGACCGACCACGACGTCAACATTGCCACCGACGGCAACATCAGCGTGCTCGAGGGCACGTCCCGTCTCGACTCGATCCGCGGCAAGCTGCGCCTGGTCTCGTTCGCGCAGGCCCAGCGCCTGCTCAAGGATGGCTCCAACCTCTATGTGCCCGGCGAAGGCACGCAGCCGCTGCCCGACACCAAGGCCCAGATCCGCCAGGGCTTCATCGAGAAGTCGAACGTCAATTCCGTCGTCGAAATGAGCCGCATGATCGAGATCACGCGGACCTACACCCAAATCGCCTCGCTGCTGCAGCAGCAGAGCGACCTGCACAAATCGGCGATCGAGAAGCTCGCCGACGTGCCGAACTGATCCGGGGGATTGACCGATGCGTGCACTCTACACTGCAGCGACCGGGATGGCGGCACAGGAACTCAGCGTTCAGGTGATCTCCAACAACATCGCGAACCTGCGTACCACCGGCTACAAGAAGCAGCGCGCCGCGTTCCAGGACCTGATCTACGACCACGTGCGCCGGGTCGGCGCGCAGGCCTCGGACCAGAACACCATCATGCCGATGGGCATCGACCTCGGCGGCGGCGTGAAGACCGTCGGCACCCCGCGCATGATGACCCAGGGCACGCTGTCGCCGACCGGCAACGATCTCGACATCGCGATCCGCGGCGAAGGCTTCTTCAAGATCCTGATGCCGGACGGCACCTTCACCTACACCCGCGACGGCTCGTTCCAGATGGACAACCAGGGCCGCATCGTCAATGCGCAGGGCAATCTCGTGCAGCCGACGATCACGATCCCGCAGAACGCCTCCGGCCTCACTATCAACGCGCAGGGCCAGGTCTCGGTGACGCTGCCGGGCCAGACCGCATCGACCAACATCGGCACGATCGGCCTGACCCGCTTCATCAACAAGGCCGGCTTGATGCCGATCGGCGACAATTTGTTCCAGGAAACGCCGGCTTCCGGCCAGCCGCAGGACGGCACCGCCAACACCGACGGTTATGGCGACATGCAGCAGAGCAGCCTCGAACAGGCCAACGTCGAGGTGGTTTCCGAAATCTCCGACCTGATCGCCGCGCAGCGCGCCTACGAGATGAACTCGAAGGTGGTCTCCGCGGCCGACCAGATGATGCAGTCGACCTCCAACCTGTTCCGCTGAGGACGATGTCGATGATCGCCCGCTCACTCCTGATCGCAGCCGCCCTCCTCGCGGTGACCGTGGCGCCAGCCGCCGCGCAAAGCCGCAGCGAGGCGATCGCGGTGCCGACGCTGCGCGCCAGCATCACGGTCGCGGACGACATCGTTCGGGTCGGCGACTTCATCGACAATGCCGGCAGCGCCGGCAGCATCGCGGTCTACCGCGCGCCCGACCTCGGAACCACAGGCACGCTGCCGGTCGCGCAGGTGCTGAACGTGCTGCGCGCGCACCAGGTGATCGGCGTCGACACCCGCGAGCTGAAGGAGATCACCGTCACGCGGCTCGCGCGCACCATCGACAGCAGGGAGATCGAGCAGCAGCTGTCGCGCGCGCTGGAGGGCCGCCACGGGCTCGGCAGGGCCGGCAACATCGCGCTGACCTTCGACCGCGACCCCGGTGACATCAGATTGGAGGCGACCAGCACCGGCGCGATGCAGCCGGTCGCGGTGCGCTACGACCCGCGCTCGACGCGGTTCGACGTCACCTTCGAGATCAGCAACGACGCCGGCACGGCACCGTACAAGATGCGCCTCACCGGCACCGCGATCGAGACCATCGAGGCCGCCGTGCTGACGCGCAACGTCGAGCGCGGCGACGTGCTGAAGGCCTCCGACCTGGTGATCGAGCGCCGCCCGAAGGCCGAGATCGGCAACGACGCGGCGGTCCGCGAAAGCTCGGTCGGCATGCAGATGCGCCGCCAGCTGCGCGCCGGCCAGGCGCTGCGCACGGCCGACATGGCGAAGCCCGATCTCGTCACCCGCGACCAGAACGTCACGCTGATCTACCGCACTGCCGGCATCTATCTCACCATCCGCGGCAAGGCGATGGATGGCGGCGCCGAGGGCGACGTCGTCAGCGTGATGAACTTGCAGTCCAAGCGTGCCGTCTCCGGCGTCGTCACCGGCCGCGGCGAGGTCTCGATCTCTGTCGCGACCCCGCGCGCAACGCCTGATGCCGATGCCACGTCTTCAAATTCCGCTCCCGTCAAGCTGAGTTCAGTCGCACCAAACGCCGAGTAAAGTTCATGTCCCAGTACCGTATCAACCGCCTCATCCTGGCCGGTGCGCTGCTCGCACTCGGCACGATCGCCAGCGGTTGCTCGTCGATCGACCGTCTCTCCCAGATCGGTGAAAAGCCGAAGCTGACAGAGATCGAGAATCCGACGGCGCAGCCCGGCTACAAGCCGGTGCAGATGCCGATGCCGAAGCCCGAGGTCGCCTCCTACAGCCCGAACTCGCTGTGGCGCAGCGGCTCCCGCGCCTTCTTCAAGGACCAGCGCGCGGCGCGCGTCGGCGACATCCTGACCATCACGGTGAACTTCACCGACAAGGCCGCGATCGCCAACGAAACCCAGCGCAGCCGCAGCAATAGCGAGGATTCCGGGGTCACCAACTTCCTGGGCTCGCAGACCATCACGCAGGCGAACAAGATCCTGCCCGGCAAGATCCTGACCGCCGAATCCACGGCCTCGAGCGACGGCAAAGGCTCGGTGAACCGCCAGGAGGCACTGCAGACCAGTGTCGCCGCCGTCGTCACCCAATTGTTGCCGAACGGCAATCTCGTGGTCGAGGGCAAGCAGGAGATCCGCGTCAACTTCGAAATCCGCGAGCTGATCGTGGCCGGCATCGTGCGCCCGGAAGACATCCAGAGCGACAACACCATCGACTCCTCGAAGA
Source organism: Bradyrhizobium sp. CCBAU 53421 (assembly GCF_015291625.1). NCBI lineage: Bacteria > Pseudomonadati > Pseudomonadota > Alphaproteobacteria > Hyphomicrobiales > Nitrobacteraceae > Bradyrhizobium > Bradyrhizobium sp. CCBAU 53421. The sequence continues at coordinate 3,800,623 of NZ_CP030047.1, read as the reverse complement.
TCGCCCAGGCCCGCATCGCCTATGGCGGCCGCGGCCAGATCACCGACGTGCAACAGCCGCGCTACGGCCAGCAGGTTCTCGACGTGCTCTTGCCCTTCTAACGGCATGATCCCGAAAAGTGGAAACCGGTCTTCGTAAAACGATCATGCCCAAGTAAAGACTTTTCGAGCTCCCACATCTCGTCGCGAACCTAGGCGCGGCGCGGTGTACCAACACGGCCCTCGCTAGCTCCCCTGGCGGGGGCCGTGGCATTCTTGTGACCGGTCGCATGCATTCGAGCGTTTTCGAGCGAAGTGGACACCGGTTCGCGTGAAGGAAACGCGTCAAAGCAGGAGTAGAGAGCCCCGTTCCGATTCCATCGGAACGGAAAGGGCTTGCTTGATCGCCGGGCGCCAGTCCGATACCGCTTCGCCGCAAGTCGCGCGATCGCCTTCTCGCTTCGTTAACCGTTGGGACAAGGTTAAGTAGCAGTCCCTCCGCTTGCAACGTAGCTAGACGACCACGCAGGGGTTGCAATTCGTGACGGTCATGCAAAGAGACGGTCGATATGCGGCGTGGTTTCGCACACCGCGCGGCGAAGGCACCGGAATAGTCCAGCTCGCAAATGGCAAGATCAGTGGCGGCGACGCCATGTTCACCTATGGCGGCTCCTATCAACTCGATGAGGACCGCTTCACGGCGGTCCTGACGACGCACCGATATGCCGACGGGCCGTCCACCACCGTGTTCGGGTGCGACGAGGTCGAAGCGCAGCTGACCGGCACCTTCAGCGGCAATCGCGCGGTGTGCTCGGGCACGGCCAAGCAGGCCCCCGGCGTGCTGTTCGAAGCGACGCTGTTCCTGCAGCAACAGGAACAGGCGCCCGCTCCCGGCCCCAGGACCACGGCAACGCGCGCGGATGTGGCGAGGCTGCCGAAGCTCCCCGACCGCCGCACGCCCGTCGTGACCCGGCGCTTCAGCTAGAGCCTCGTTCCGATTCAATCGGAACGAGGCTCTAGATTCTTGTTTTGACGCGTTTTCTTCACGCGAACCGGTATCCACTTCGCTCGAAAACGCTCTGATCGGCCGTCAATCCCGATGGCATCTCCGCCCCTTCAGGCGTACCATCGCGCCTGCGCGAAGCGCAGCCCGATCGATGCAGCCGGAAGGAGGAACGCATGTATGCCGCCATCCGTCACGCCAAGGCGAAGACTGGTAGCGCCGAAGAACTCGCGCGCCGGATCAAGGAAGGCGCAATTCCGATCATCAGCGACGTCGAAGGCTTCATGGCCTATTACGTGGTCTATGCCGGCGACGACACCGTCACCGCGATCAGCGTCTTCAACAATTATGCCGGCGCCGAGGAAGCCAACCGCCGCGCGCTGGCCTGGATCGATGAGAATCTCGGTCCATTGCTGATCGGGCAGGCCACCGCGGTTGCGGGTCCAGTGATCGTGCACACGAAGGCGTAGGGGCCGCAACCGGGTAGCGGGTCCAGTGATCGTGCATACGAAGGCATAGGGGCCGTTTCCCCGGCAAGCTTCACCCGGCAGAACTTTCCTGCGGCACGTTTGGCGCGTGCCGCACCATCGCGATCTCCTTGAAATTGCTGACGCGACGGATGGCACGCCATTTGCTCCGCGATTGCGGCATTGCAATGGGGACTGCGCGCGCAGATGACGTCGATCTCGGCCTTCGGCCCGGTCACAGCCAGCATGACGACTGGCGCACTGAAGAAACCGCTGGCTGCGGACGCCATCGGATCGACGCAAGCCGCCGCCGGCAGCCCATCCGACGACAGCGTCGAGCAGAAGTTTCTCAAATACGCGCAGATGAGCCCAATGGACCGCATGCGCGCGAACATCCTCAAGGGCATGGGCCTGTCGGAGCAAGATCTGAAGACCATGACGCCGGATCAGCGCGCCGCGGTCGAGCAGAAGATCAAGGAGCTGATCGAGCAGGCGTTCCAGAAGAACGCCGGCAAGGCCGGTCAGGCGGTCGACATCTCGGCCTAGCTTGGCTCCGCGCCGACCGCATCACCCGGCATCCGGCCTGTCGCTCAGGACAATGAAGACCTTGCCGTCGAAGTCGTAGCGCGCGACCTCGCGCATGCCAAGCCGCAGATGCGCCTTGAGCGAGCGCGGATTGTCTTCCCTGATGAAAAGGATCGCCTCGCGGCCGGGAAACGTCGCCTGAAGCCTGGCGTAGAGCGCCTCGAGAACGCCGAGACCGCGGGCGTCCGCGGAGACGCACACGGGGCCGTATACATACGCATCGGGTCCCCCCGGCCAGGCCTTCAGCATGGCCTGTACCGGCGCGGCCGCGTCGAATCCTTTCTCCGACGTCAGGAGCGCGCCGAGCAGCCCGCCCTCGTCACTGGTCGCGATGATGATCGATTGCCCGCCGGCAATGCGCCTCTCGATCACCTCACGCGGCCATTGCCCGAGCAGCATCCCGCCGCGATCACCGGCGTTGGCCATCAGCAGCGCGGCGATCGCCTCCGCGTCCGACAATGTAGCGAGCCTGGTCTCGATCATCACGGATGGACCGTATCCGCAGGCCGCAGGCCGGCGCTGCTCATGCCTTCTTCTTCGCGGTTGCGCGCTCGGCAGTGGCCACCTTCTTCGCCGGCTTCCTGCCCGATTTCTTCGACTTGGCCTGGTTGAGCTCGATCGCGGCGCGGATCAGGGCCTTCAGCGCGCGGTCGTTGATCTTGTCGCCCTCGAACAGATCGATCGCGCGCCGCACATTGCCCTCGAAGCCGGTGTTGAACAGCTTGTCGGGGTCCGGAAGTTGCGCGCCATACATGAAGGTCAGCTTCACCTTGCCCTTGTGGGCGTTGCCGACCGCGATGATGCCGTCGCACGACCACACCGGGCTGCCCATCCACTTCCATTCCTCGATGATTTCAGGGTCGGCGGCGAGGATGCTCTTGCGCAGGCCGGCGAGCGTCTTGCCGCGCCAGTCGGTGAGATCCTCGATCATCCGGTCGATATGTTCCGATGCCGTCATCGCTGCCTCGCGTTCCCTGCCCGTCCCATGCAATCACACTTGTGATGCGGAGGTCGATCCCCCCTGCATCCGCCGCGGCGCCATGTATGGCAGCAAGAACAGATACAGGCCGCTCAGCAACATGAAGATCAGCGGGAACAGCGCCAGCAGGCCGATCCAGACGGCCTGCTGCTGCAAAACCATCGCGCCGATGTTGATGATGACGGCGACCGTAAAGGCGATCGAGAGCCAGCGGTGAAATTGCCTGATCCAGTTGTTCCAGTTCAATGTGACCTCCTGTTGGATGGTGTGTGCAAAATCGTCATTGCGAGGAGCGAAGCGACGAAGCAATCCATCTATCCGTGTGTACGGCGGTCTGGATTGCGTCGCTTCGCTCGCAATGACGAGGCAGAGAGAGAGAGAGACGGTCAGCCTTCCCGCACCAGCAGCTGATCGAGATTCTCGAGGAACTGCTTCCACCCCGCATGGGCGCCGCCATAGGCCTGCTTCTGATGCGGCTGGAAGCCGGACTGCTCGACGCGCAGATGGGTGCCCTTCGCGGTCGGCGTCAGCGTGAAGACCACCACGCTCTCGAGATTGTAGGCGGCATCTTCATGCGCGAAATTCCAAGTGTAGGACAGCGTCCTGTGCGGCTCCACAGTGAGCACCTTGCAGTCCAGCACACCGCCCCACTCGCCGCGCAGATTGAAGCTGTGCCCGACCTCGGGCTTGAAGTCGTTCTTCATCAGCCACTCCTCCATCAGATGCGGTTGCGTCAGCGCGCGCCAGAGCTTTTCCGGCGGATGAGGAAATTCACGCTCGACGATCGCGGAGCGGATCTCGGTGGTGGTCTTGTTCATTGGTCCATCCTTTTGAGGAGATCTTCGAGGTGATCGAACCGGTTCTGCCAGAAGCCCGCCATCTGGCTGGTCCAGTCGATCAGCGGCGCCAGCGCACCAAGCTGCGCGCTGTAATGCGTCTGCCTTCCTTCATGGCGGTCGCGCACCAGCCCGGCCTGCTTCAGCACACCGAGATGTTTCGACACCGCCGGCTGCGAGATCTTTGCCCGCGCCGTCAGCGCGCCCACGGTCTGCTCGCCTTCGCGGCACAGGCGCTCGAAGATCGCCCGGCGGGTCGGGTCTGCGAGGGTTCGAAACAGCACGTCGTGAGCGTCAGGCATTGCAATCAATAACCCGTTGGTTATGGATTAACGCATAACTGAACAGTTATGGATTGGTCAAGCGAAAAGTTGAGGAAAGCCGCATGGTGCCCTGGCTGACCATTTTCGGCCAGCCTGATGCAAGATCGGCCACCCCGACAGATCCATATCTAACTGGTTATGTGATGGCCGCTGATTTGCTTGTCGGGGCGAAACGAGATGCGAAGCTCGGACAGGTCACGTCGCGTGAATGCGGAAGTATGCCTCACAGCTCGCGCAACACACTCGGTGTCGTCCTGGCGAAAGCCAGGACCCATTACCCCAAACTTCAGTTGTTGCGCGACCCTGGTGCCGCGATCCCGTTCATCACCGAATTCGGTGGTTATGGGTCCTGGCTTTCGCCAGGACGACAGTGATGAATGTGGCGCCCGCGAGCACACGAATGCAACTCGTTGCGAAGCCACGGCGCCTGACCTACAGATATCGCGCGGATGCGGTCCCCGTTCACGGAGAACCTTGATGTGCCAACTCTGCGAGATCACGCCTTCCAGCCGAACCTCCCGACGTTTTTTCCTTGCTGCCGCGGCGTGCGCCGCAGCCGGCCTTGCCCTCGCGCCGGCTGCGACGGCCAAGGAGACAAAATCGCCGCCGAAGCCGCAGAACGTGCTGCCGCCGGACGCCGCGCTCGACCGGCTGGTGAAGGGCAATCTGCGCTACGTCGAAGGCGTTTCGCGGCGGCATGATTTCAAGCACGAGCGCGAGGCGCTGGCCGGCGGACAGAACCCGTTCGCCGGCATCCTGAGCTGCGCGGACTCCCGCATCGCACCGGAATACGCCTTCGACACCGGCCGCGGCGATCTGTTTGTCTGCCGCGTCGCCGGCAATTTCGCCAGCGACGAAATGATCGCGAGCCTCGAATACGCGTCGTCGGTGCTCGGCGTGCCGCTGTTCATGGTGCTCGGCCACGACAGCTGCGGGGCGGTCGACGCCGCGATCAAATCGCTGAAGGACAACACCACCCTGCCCGGCCACCTGCCCTCGCTGGTCACCGCGATCGCGCCGGCGGTGAAGGCGACCGAGGGCAAGCCGGGCGACCGGCTCGGCAACGCGATCAGGCAAAACGTCATCGACAACGTCGCGAAGCTGAAGGCGGCGACACCGATCCTCAGCGCCGCGGTCGATCAGGGCAAGCTTCGGATTGTCGGCGCGGTCTACCGGCTGACCGACGGCAAGGTCGAGCTTGTCACCGACGCCAAGCGACCGGCGACTTGAACCTCGGCGCTACCTGCGACCACTGAAGCCTTATGACGACCTGGAGAAGGCGGATGTGGCGCCGGCGCGGATGGATGGCTGGAGCGCTGCTGCTGGTCGTGGCCTCATTGCCGGCGCGCGCCGGTATCGAGCCCTGCAACACGGCGCAGATGCGGATCGAAATGACCGCGTTGCTCCGCCGTGCCGCGGAGGACCGGCCGGTCAACATCACCTTCGCGACGCGGGCCGACGGCGTGCAGCTGCCCGCCGCCCTGATCGAGAAATACCCCGAGGAGATCACGATCATCCTGCAGCACGAATTCGATCGCCTCGTGGTGAACGATGACGGCTTCGAGGTCGGCGTCTGGTTCAGTCGCAAATATGCCAGGCTCGCCGTTCCGTTCGACGCGATCAGGAGCCTGTGGGACGGCAAGGTTCTGATGTGCACGAACAATCAACTGTAGCAGCGGTGACCTTCAAGCTGGCGAGGATGAAAAGTCAGGCGAACGTCGCTCCACGCACTCCGTGCCGTCCCTGCCTGGGGCGCGGACTCATAACGCGCGGCCAGCCATAGGCGGGATTGATCGACAGTGCGAGAGCTTGCTAAGGCCGATGATATCATCGAATAGCACGCCCCACTCGTTGCGGCGTGTTTGTCCGCCGCTGGTGCATCGCATAGCCGCGGCCGGCTTCCAAGTCTCAACAAAGCCGCGACTCGGTCAGATTAAAGCGGCCGGCGCGGAGAACCGCGATGGGACGGAAGCCGCTCTCTGTCAGGAGCCGATGATATTCCCTTTCGGTCCGTTCCCGTCCACCTGGACCGCGCAGCATGTTTAAATCGCTCATCGCGCACGACCTGCCCGCGTCATCGGTACCGGGCAATTCCGGCATCGCACGTTCGACTAATAGCAATCTGCCTTTTTGTGGAAGCGCTTTGCGGCAGTTTCCCAAAATGATGCGGCTGCGCTCGTCATCCCAGTCGTGAATAATGCTTTTCAAGATGATCGCATCGGCCACTGCAGGCACCGCGTGAAAGAAATCGCCTGCAACAAAGTCGACGCGGTCGGAGATTCCGAGGTGACCGAAGTTCTGGTTGGCGGCGTCGGCGCACCTCGGCAGATCGAAAACCGTTCCTTTGATATTCGAGTATTCTCTCGCCACGGCGCCCATGAGTTCCCCGGAGCCGCCTCCGACGTCCATCAAGTGGGAGATCGTGCCAAAGTCGTAGGCCTGCAGGAGATCGTGCGTGACGAGCCGTGTCAGGTCTGTCATCGCTTCATTGAATATCCGCACATGCTCTGGCGTGCGCGCCATCAGATCGAAATTGTCGTCGACGTCCTGGAGTTGGGCAGCCGTCTTCCCCGACATGATCGAATCCAGAAGACCATCCCACCTCCTGACCAGCATGGAGCCTTCAAAGATGACCCAGTACTTGAACGATCCTTCAGCAGCACCGTCGAGCCCGGCCCCCAGTTCGTTTAGCAAGTAGCGGCCTTCGCCGACGCGAGAGCAAATGCCGACGGTCGAGAGAGCGACGAGCAAGCGGGCCAGTGCGTCCCGGTCCGCGTGGGTTCGACTCGCGAGTTCTTCGACCGTTCGCGGTCCGTCGCGCAGCAGTTCGGCAAGGCCCAGCCTGGCAGCGACATAGATCACAGCCGTCACACGGTGCGATTGAACAAGATCCAACAACTTTTCGCGGTGATCGGTGGTCATGTGCCGCCCTAGTCCTCGATCGGGAATCCAGATGCCCTCACGATCGGCCCCCAGCGGTCTAAGTCGGCGCGCTGGATATGTTTAAGTTCGTCCGAAGTCGTTCCTGTCGGCTCGCAGCCCATTGCATGAATCTTTGCGCGCATTTCGGGATCGCTCCCGATTGCAATGATCTCCTTTCCCAGGCGCTCAACGAACTGACGGGAAGAATGGGCAGGCGCATAGAATGCGAACCATCCGGACGCATCGATATCGATCCCGCTCTCCTTGAGAGTCGCGGTTTGGGGCAGGAAGGAAGATCGAGCGGTGGCTGCGGTGGCGATGATGCGTATGCCACCGCCTCCATGTTGCTCCAGGAGCTCGGAAACAAATGCCATATACATCGGGACCCTGCCGGCCAGCACATCCGGGAGGGCAGCAGGCGTACCTTTGTAGGGCGTGTGGCGCAGGTTCAGGCCTGTGATCCGGCCAAACTCGCCGCAGATGAAATGAGGTGCTGTACCCGCTCCGGGCGAGCCGTACACGGCCTGTGCGGGATTGGCTTTCATCCAGTCGATGAGCTCTTGCGCTGAATGGATAGGCAGCTTCCCGCTGACCGCTAGAGCCAGATCGACCGTCATCACCTGCGAAAGGGGTACAAAGTCGCGCTCTGCATCGTATCCCAAGCTCCTGAAGAGATGCGGCTGGAGCGTGAATTGCGAAGCGGAAGCAAACAGCACTGTCTCCTCGCCCGGTGCGGCATTCTTGACTGCCTGAGCGCCGATGCGCCCGCCAGCGCCAGCAAGGTTCTCCACAATCGCCACCTTGCCGAGCCTGATGTGGAGCTGCTCGGCAAACAGCCGAGCGATCGAATCTCCCGATCCGCCAGGCGCGAACGGAAACACGATCCTCAGCGGCCGGTCGGCGGCAATAACGGGTAGCGGAAGAGCCAGAGCCGAAAACCCGGCCAGTATGGCGCGACGCGAGTAAAGCTGCATGGCGTTCTCCATGTGCTTCGGACAGCAACGCAATGATCCGGCCGGCTTTCCATCTCGCTATTCTGAAGCAACAGCGCTATAACCCGAAATTGCATTTTCCTATCGGGCTATAACGTGAGGTGAATACCCATGCAGTGGCACGACCGCATCGGCCGACGCCTACGCCTCAAGGATCTGCATACGCTGCAGACCGTCGCAGAGGTCGGCAGCATGGCCAAAGCGTCTCACCGTCTTGGATTGTCGCAGCCTGCAATCTCCAAAGCCATCACCGACATGGAGCACGCCGTCGGGGCTGCGCTGCTGGATCGCACCTCGCGCGGGGTTGAACTCACTGAATGCGGTCGCCTTCTTGTCGATCGCACGCGCGTCGTTTTCGACGAAATAAAGCTAGGTGTTACCGACATTGTGCAAAGATCAGATCCGGCGCAAGGGCTCGTTGCGATCGGTACAACAGAGCCGGTCACCGCCATCGTTACAGAAATTATCGGACATCTCGTCCGCAGATATCCAGGCATCAGGTATCATATCACGATAGGTGATCGGGATGCGCTGGAGCATGCTCTGCGCCAGAGAATGCTAGATCTGGCCATAACGCGCTGGGCGCCGTTGCCGGTCGCGGACGATTTGTCCGCGGAGGTGCTGTTTAGATCCTCCCTTGCGGTGATGGCGGAGCGACGGCATCCGCTCCTGCGATCGAGGAAGAAGTTGAAGCTCGCAGAACTTATGCAAGAGCAATGGACGCTCTCGCCGCCCGATTCTTTTTTGGGGCGTACCGGCGTCGAGCTATTCCGGCGACATAACCTGCCGCTTCCGCCGACGACCGTCACCACGATTTCAATCTACATGCGGTTGAATCTGTTGGCGAGCAGCCGGTTTATAACCCTATTGCCCATGCAGATACTCAGAATGCGATCGAGTAGCGCATGGCTGCGCGCGCTGAACGTCGATCTTGGCGATACTTCTGCCCCGATAGCCTCAATCACCTTGAAGGGACGACGGGCCGGAGGTGCCGTCAAATTATTCCAAGAGGCCAGCCGGGAGGTCTGTAAGGCGCTGGTTGGAGTGAGCTGATTGGTCCGAGCGGACTGTTCATAAGCGGACCTGACGATTTTATGGGCGCCCTAGTGCGCAATTGCGCACTAGGCAGGGACGACATCCTCATGTGGAAACACGCTCGTCGACACAACGTCACCTCAGGTGAATGTCGCTTCCACCTTGCCGAGCCCATCGAGCTCCATCACGACAGTGTCGCCTGCCTTCAGCCACACCGTCTTGACCAGGCTGCCGGTCAGCACGATCTGGCCGGCATGCAGGCCGCGGCCCTCGGCGGCGAGATGATTGGCGAGCCAGGCGAGCGCGTTGTGGGGATGGCCGAGCACGTCGGCGCCGGTGCCGCGCCCCTCCTCCTTGCCGTTGACGATCGCGCGTCCGGTGACCTTGCGCAGATCGGGCACGGTGATGCGCGGCACGGCCTCGCCGAGCACGCAGCCGGCGGCGAAGAAGTCGTCGGCGATCAGCGTCGGCGCGCCGAGCGTCTCCCATTTGACGTAGCGGTCGTCGACGATCTCGATCGCCGGATAGTACGCATCGATGGCCTCCGCGACCCATTCGGCGGTGAACGGCGCTTCGCCGGGCGCGAGACTGCGCGCCAGCCGCACCGCGATTTCGCACTCGACGCCGACATGGACGAAGTCGGCCGCCGGCAGCTTCACGCCGCTGTCATGCACGACCTTCTCGAACACCCCGCCGCCGCAGGGGTGCGGGATGTTGATGTACTCCTGCATCACCGCGCTGGTGCAGCCGATCTTGTAGCCGACGAGGCTGCCGACCTGCGGCTGCAGCAAATCGTGCAGCGCGTACTGCACGCGATAGCCCTCGGCCTCGTCAAGCGGCACGACGTCTTTGGCGAGCGCCTTGAGCGGCGCGCGACTGCGGCGCGCGCTGGCGATCGCCTTTGCGGCCGCGAGGACCCGTTCCATCTGCGCAGCCTCCCTGGTGTTCTCGGCGCGGGGGCGCCGCCGTCTGCTCGCTGCAATTCAGCACTCGCCGACGCATCTGGCAAGCACGCCGGACGGGAGCAGCCGTCAGGCCTTGACCAGGCCGAGCCTGATCAGGCTCTCGGCGGTCACAACGATCATCTCCTCGTTGCCGCGCGGACGCCAGCCGAGCAGGTTCTGCGCCTTGGCGCTGGTCGAGCGGCGCACCTTGCCGAGCAGCGGCAGGGCGGCGCGGGCCAGCGGGTTGCGCCGCGCGGCGAGCCGCATCATCCAGTCCGGCGCCTGGAACCGGGGCACGCGCCGCGCCTTGCTGCCGAGCTTCCTGCGCAGCAGGCGGGCCACCTGCAGCACCGACATGGTGTCGCCGGCGACCGCGAGGAACCGCTCCCCCCTGGCTTTCGGCGAGGTCATAGCGCGCAGGTGCAGGTCGGCGACATCGCGCACGTCGACGAGGCCGAAATGGATCCGAGGCACCGCCGGCATCGCGCCGTCGAGCAGCGCCTTGATGATGCCGATCGACTCCGAGAAATCAGGCCCGAGCGCCGGGCCGAATACCGCGGTCGGATTGACCACGGCAAGCTCGAGGCCATTGCCCTCGCGCGCGATGAAATCCCAGGCGGCGCGCTCGGCCAGCGTCTTCGATTTGGGATAGGCCTGCACGTCAGGACCCTGGAGATTGGTCCAGACCGTCTCGTCGAACGGCGCCGCTTGCGGCGGATGGCCGTAGCCGATCGCAGCGAACGACGATGTGATGACGACACGCTTGACGCCGGCGTCGCGTGCCGCGCGCAACACCCGCAACGTTCCTTCCCGCGCCGGAACGATCAGCTCGTTCTCGTCCTCAGGCGCATGCGCGCCGAGCGGCGATGCGACATGCAGCACGTAATCGCACCCCGTGGCCGCCTCGCGCCAGCCGTCGTCGCGCATAAGGTCGGCGGAGACGAAGCCGACCTGGTCGGCCGCAAGCGCGCCCCCCTCGCGCAGCATCGCGATCACGTCCGTGCTGCGATCCGGATTGCGCAGCGTGGTTCGCACCTGATGCCCGCCCGTCGGCAAGCAGCTGCAGGATGGTATGCACGCCGATGAAACCGGATCCGCCCGTGACCAAAACCGTGCTCATGTCGCTGCCCTCTTCATGGTTCGGCAGGTGGGGCACATGTCGCGCCGCCCACCCTGCACAGGCCGCATCTGGTCACTATCTGACGTGGGACAAGTAGAATGAAATTCGAGACCGGTATGGAAACAATACCAGCGAACTGTGTGACGGCGGTGAATGCGAGAGCTGCCCGACCGATCCCGATCTGCTGATCGAGTTCAAGCATGCGATCCACGCGCTCGGCGACAAATGGAAGCTCGAGATCCTGTTCTCGCTGATGAATGGCGGCGTGCGGTTCGGCGCGCTGCGCCGCGCACTGGTGCCGATCACCCAGCACATGCTGACCGCGCAGCTGCGCGAGCTCGAGCGCGACGGCCTGGTGGCGCGCAAGGTGCTCGCCGAAAAGCCGTTGCAGGTCGAATACGGGCTGACGAATTCGGCCTGGGGCCTGACGCCGGCGTTCCGCGAATTGCTGGCCTGGTCGAAGCTCTACGGGCCGCGCCGCCACGCGGAGGCAGGCGAAACGACGCTCGGGGCCGGATTGGCCTGAAGTCGTTTCGATGCATGATTGTCGATCAAACCGTCGCCGGCCGTCGCTGCTCCGCGATGCGCGGAGTTTGGCCGGCTCATTCGGTTCAGTGGAATCCCACGAGCCCAGGCTCGCGAAGACGATCGGCGCTTCCGAGCAGAGGCGGAATCAGCCCGGGAAGAAGACCGAGGCAATGCTGAGAGTGCGTGTCAACATGGCGGCGCGCACGTACAACCGGTACGCGCCTATGCCGACACAATAAAACCGCGTCGACTAAGTGCTTGATTTTGCTTGATTTTGCCTCCTAAGAATGAAGCGATTTCCACAATAAGAACAGGGCGATCCCCCGGATTCTTAGTGTAAGAGCGGGGCGATGACGACAAGTCATTGAAAACGCTTGCGCGACGCGGTCATCGAAATAACAGTCCCCAAAGACGACCGCCGATCCGGACGCTGCGCGGCTGGGCGATTCTCCGTGCTGCAGGAAGCCGTCGCGATCCGCGGATGCGAGGAGCACGGCTGGATGTATGACGGCGCCGACCCGCACGCCCGCGAGCGCGCCTTCGACATCGCCCGCCGGGAACTGCCGCCGTGCGTCTCGCCGCAGGCGGCCGCCGTCGCAATCGCCGAGGTCCTGGAGTCGATCGGCAACGCCTGCCCGAAGTGCCCGTCGGACTCGGCGGCGTCGGCCGAGCTGCGAGCCGACGGGACACGTCCGCGGGCGAGCTCCAGCCAAGCGATGGCCAGGCTGAGCATGCGTTGCCGCTCCGGCCCGCCGGCCGCCGCGGCGAGCTTCATGGCCGCTCCCGCTTCGCGCTGTGGATCGTAGTGGTCCATCGCACCCGAATGTAAGCGCAGATCGTAAACGATCACGCCCGTATCAGTCCGGTCGGGACCCTATGGCCGATGGAGGCCGCGGAAATCGTGGGGCTATGCCGCCGGCGCTTTCGCCAGCTTCGGCCGCTTGCGACGCCGGACGACCGGCACGCCCCGATCGGTCGAGGTCCGTCCGTCAGGTTTTGCCGATTGCCAATTACGCGCCTGCGCTTCGAGCTTTTGCGCCCAACGCCTCTCAAACCGGTCCACGATGTGGCGTGGCAAGTCCGATCCAGTCATGTTGGCGATCCTTGTAAGACCGATCGCCCCTGATGGGGCCTGCGCGCGCGGCGCTTCGGCTAAATCGTTCAGGCGCGGTCCATCACTCCAACGCGCAAAGGCCTTCCAAGATCCATGGCCGAAAGTGAATGAAGCCGCCGTGCGTGCGATGGAGGAACGACCTTTTGGCTGCCGCCGATGAGCAGCTCGCGGACGTCACTCATGGTTGGGCTCCCGAGTTCGTCGGCCCTTTCGGAAACGAAAATGCGACGGGGAAGGTTTCGCCCGCCAGAGCCTGCAGCGCGGTCTGCTCCTCGCTCAGCCGTCTCCCGATGAAAAACTGCTTCGCAGTTCCTAATTTCTACCTTGCAGGTACGCTTGATTGATTGCGACATGTGACGCATCTTATGTGTCACATGTCGCAACGCGCTGCAGCCGAGAAACCGGCTCCAAAAGAGCTACGCAATGACCTCCAGAAGGTGGCCGATTTGCTCGGCGGGCCGCGCATCCTGTCGCGCCGCATCACAAGCACCCTGGACGCCCACGAACTGTTGCTGGACGGCCTGCCCGGCTCCGCGCTGACCCACTTCGTCAGTCACCTCCTCTTCATTCAAACGGACTCGCTGGAAAAAGCCTTCGGAATGAGCCTTCGTACCTTCCAGCGACGCAAGGACGCTCCGGAAAAGCCGCTTAGCCAGGAGCAAAGCGGGCGGACGTGGAAGTTTGCCGAGATCCTGGCCAAGGCCACGGACGTGTTCGGATCGCAGGAAGAGGCAGAGCAGTGGCTCGAGCGTCCGGCCATCGGTCTTGACCAGCGCCGCCCGATCGACCTGCTTGCCACTCCAGCGGGCATCGAGCTCGTTGAACAGTACCTCACGCGCCTCGTATACGGCGTCTATGCATGACGCCTTCTGTAGAGCCATTGGGAGGCGGCAAGCTCATCGCTTGGCGCCTCGACCAGGCACGCTTTGCGCCGACCTGGGATAGTGGCGAGGGCGCATTCCAGGTCGGCGGCCGGTGGAACAGCAAAGGCGTTCGCGTCGTGTATTGCGCCCTTGATCCAGCGACCGCAATCCTCGAAGTGGCGGTTCACAAAGGCTTCAAAGCGCTCGACACTCTGCCGCACGTTTTGACCGCGCTTCATGTCGCCAACGTGTCCGACATTCATATCGTTCGCCCTGCCGATGTTCCGAACGCCAATTGGCTACGACCGGGAATCCCAGGCGCGGGCCAGCAGGCGTTCGGGGACGCGCGCTTGGCCAAGCACAAATTCGTCGTGATCCCAAGTGTGGCGTCCAATCACAGCCGGAATCTGATCTTCGACCCGACCAGGGCGAAAGGCGCGTACCAGCAGCACCTTCAGGAAGCCTTCACGCTCGATACGCGCCTTCATCCTTCTACATCACCGCCCTAAGTAGGCCCCTTAGCGGCGACCGGCCGCGTGTGAAATATCGAAGAGGGCAACGGAAGATCCTTCCGTCCATCCAGGATGCCGGCTTCGCTCTCTGGAAGTAAGCAACCCGAATATACGCCGCTTTCAAGGGGCCCTCCATAGGGAAGCTAACTCGACTTAGCTTCCCCATGAGGTGGTTTTCCCCGCAGTTCGTCGACGATCTTTCGCTCAGCTGTTGATCCTTGCCGACAGAACTGCGCCAATGCTGGCGGACGATTTAGATGGTTGTGTCTCCGTCGATGAGCACTACCTAGACTAGGAGATTGAGTGATGTTGACCGAGAATCTGACGCCAGCAGATATCCAGGACTTTCTCAGACGATTGTCCACCGCGATTGAGCTCGATCAGGTGAACGTCGACGCTCTGCCGCCAGAGAGCTTCTCGATTGACTACGATGATAACATGTGGCGTACGTGGCGGCAGGATCATCGCGCCTTTATCGAGAAACTGCTCTCTACCGCGGATGCGATTCCGCCGGTCGTGCTCAAGCAGATGACCGAAATTGCGACGGCTTATGAGCCCGCACATGTCGGAAGTATTTTGCAAGGACTGTTCGCCGAGGTCGTCAGCGGCAGTAGCGCAGAAGATCTTACGACGGCGACGGCGTTCTTTAGCGCGTTGACCAAGGAGATGAGCGGACAGCGCGAGGGCGCCCCCCGCCAGAGAAGCGCTCAAGCGTCGATTTTACGGTGGCTATCCCCTACCGATCCTCTCCGGATTGCTCAAGATCCTGAAGTTGGACGTGGGCCGTCACAGGTCCGGCACCTAGACGTCGCTCGTCTTCGCCGGGCCTAGGGAAGTTATCAGGTGCGGCTCTAGCTGCCGAATCTCTTGAGCTCGGGCACCAGCACCTCGCGCTTCAAGGACTTCTACGACGTCCGCGAGCTATCACGAAAGGTTCCGTTCGTGGGCGCGGCTGTAGCCGAAGCCTTCAGGGCTACGTTCAGCCAGCGCGGCACCGAACTGCCAGCCGTCGTCCCCGAGTCCTTCCTATCTGGGTTCGCACAGATCGGAGAGACCGGCTGGAAGCATTTCCTCAAGAAGCTGGCGACCACCGACGCACAGTCCTTTGCCGAAATGGTGGCCGAGATTGAGCCGTTCGTAATGAAGACCTCCGCGATGGCTCGAGGGGGTGAAAGCGAGCTCGATTGGATGCCAGGACGGGGCTGGTCGTCGCTTGGGTGTTCGCTCTAGTCAAGCAGCAAGCGATGATTGCCGAGGTTCCAATTTGGCAGCAGCCTGCTGCCAAATTGCCTGAGAGCTCGGCGTTTCTTTGAGCAATCGGCACTTCGTTCAACGCAACGCCGCCCGCTTGAAATACTTGCGAGGCGGCGTTGGTCCTAGCCCCAGGAAGGTTGTGGCAAAATCCTGGCTCTCACGAGTTTGAGCCTGCGCGGCGGAATCTTCCACGTCTTTGCGAACCGTATGATTACGGGTTCCGGCCCTTGGAACCTTGCACCGTTCTATCCGTTAGGCTCCGTCACCGCACGGCCAGTGGTATCTACCGGTGATGAGATCGCCCGGCTAGCGCTCCCGCCCAACACCAGCAGGGAGCAGCGCCATGAAGAAGCGGCGCCGTTTCAGGCACACCTAACCATCGGAGCAGCGTCTATCCGACGAGGCAATGCGCCTGCGTGCGGAAGCCAAGAAGCTCCCGCCGTCGGTCAGAAAAGAGGCCTTATTGAGAAAGGCGCGGCACGACGAAACCACCGCCAATTTGACGGAGTGGCTGCTGTCTGGAAACGTCAGAAAGCCGCTAACCGCAAGACCAGTGCGCCCGCGTCGGTGCGTACCGTCCGGATGCGCTAGCGCATCACGATGACTTCAAGGGGTACTACCGCCCGCCTCGACATCCGTCGCCCCAGCGACATCAATCAAACCGACTACACCCGATTGAGATCTGCGGGCGTAGCGCGGTCCAGCGCTCGCGTGTTGAAGCTCGCCATCCCAGGTTCCGGCAAGCTTTCGCTGAACCCGCGAGATATGAACCAACCCCGCCTTCCGAGATCTAATATTTGGGGACGCGATGGGTGCGACAGTCAAAAGGGCCATCTGAGCCGGAGCCCTTGATGTTGGCGTTATAGTATTGCCCCATCGATGGTGCCGCCAAAAAGGCCTCGAAGGTCGCTGCGGGCATCTCGCAATAGGGGTAATAGATCGATCTCAGTTGCACCACCATAAACCGCTGGGACTTGTCGTAGCACGCTCGGTTGATGAAGCTGCTCCGCGAGACATCGGTGCAGGCGAAGGGCGTAAGATCTAGCTTCCCGTAATATTTTACGTCGATAGTCTCCGCCGCGGCCCAGGTGAGGCCAGCGAGAGACGCTGTGATTAGGACGGCAACCCGAAACATCCAAAATGTCTCCTTTACACCGGACTCGCCGCGTTTGGCCTTAGGGATGTTTCTCGGTTTTCGAAGCGCGATCCTCAGCGGCGATTGCTTCCTTCTCGCACATGTAGGCGCCGTGCTTCGTGGTGCCGTAGCTCCTCGTGCCCGCGAAGTGGTAGATCTTCGATGGCAGGTTGACCCAGACGACAGTGTCGGTCGGGCAGCGGGCCTTTGCGGAAGCTTCATCTGCAAACTGCCCGGCCTCCAGCGTTGCCTGGTCTTTCGGCGCGGAGGCTTGCGGAGCCGGCGCAGGTGCCGCAGTCGTGGGGGCCGGCTTTTGCGGCGCTGGAGTTGGTGCAGCTTGCGTGGCGGTTGGTGCCGGCCGACTTGGCGGGGGCGCCGCGGGGGTTGGCTTGGGTTCGGGGGCGGTCGCAGTCGGCATGGTACCGCCGGCCCTGCACTGCTCGACATAGGCCTTCTCGGTCACGCCGCGGGCTTGCATACCGGCCTTGTCGGCCCGCCATTCGGCTATGCATTCCTTGGCGGTCTTCTGGGAAGCCGACGTGCTGGTTGACGGTGACGGCGCCGCAGCGGGTGGAGGCGTTGCAGCGCTCGGCCTCTGCGGAGGGGCGGAAGCCGCTGGCGCCGTGCCTGCCCTGCATTGTTCAACGTACGCTTTTTCAGTCACACCGCGGGCTTGCATGCCGGCCTTATCAGCGCGCCACTCCGCTGTGCACTCTTTCGCGGTTTTTGATCCGGTGGCTGCCGCCGCCGGCGGCGGCGCCTCTACCGGCTTCGCTACTGGCGCGGCAGCAGTTGGCGCCGCCCCAGCCCTGCATTGTTCAACGTACGCTTTTTCGGTCACGCCCCGAGCTTGCATGCCGGCCTTATCGGCGCGCCACTCCGCTGTGCATTCCTTCGCAGTCTTTGCCAAGGCCGGAGCCACCGAGACGCTGCATACAACCGCAGCAGCGATAAGACCATTGCCGATCTTCATGTTCGTTCTCCTAGTTCCGTGGCCAATCCGCCAAAGTGGTCAATTCGTTTCGTTGGGCAGTGATCGCGCGTACGCCGCGGCTGAACCGCGGGCGTCCGGTCGTAAAAAAGCCACTGCAGGTATTCTTTTCGTCGCATCGATCGCATTCTTCCACGAAGCCGTTTTTCCAGTCTGAGATGGACTGGAGCGCATGCGGCCAAACTGACTTTGGAAGAACACATTTCGGAAGGTTGTAGATCGATACGTTGACGCCAGCGGCACTCAAGTGATCGACGGCCCTGGCGAGCCCATCGCCGTAGTCCACCGGATCCATCCAGAGCATGGCATCGTTTGCGATGGCAAAGCCGGTGTTTTCGAGCCCCATCAGTGCGACGTGATCGACGAACGGCAGATTGCGGGCAAGCCAGCGACCCGTGTCCTCGATGATCGGCGCGGTCAATGCATGCAGGACGACGCGGATTTCGACCCGTTGTCCCCGGTCCTTGAGCTTCAGAATACCCAGAATCGTCTCGTCGAACGCACCCTTGGCCTGTACCACGTGATCATGGACATGATCGACCGAGGCATAGACCGGAATGGCAGCCATCAGGTTCGGATGGCCGATATCCTTCCAAGCGTCGACAATCCGCGAGTCGGAGAACGCGCGGCCGTTGGTGAGCACCTGGATGGCAGTCGCCGGCAGTCGGTCGCGGCACTCCTTGAGGACCTCGGTGAACTCTTCCCAATCCGACAAGGTCTCCCCGCCAGTGAACGTCAGCGCACGGGTCGCCCGATCAATGAGAGGCAGGCTTTCCTTGATTTCGCTGAGTATCCACCGGTCATCGACATCTTTCGGTGGTTGCGAGCACATCAGGCAGTAATTGTTGCACCGTTCCGTGACCAGAAACGAGTTGTGCGCCGAATTCCGGCGATACAGCGTGCGGAATTTCCTCGATGCATGATCGAAGCCGATGACATCGCCGTCCGCGAGATAGTCATATTTCGGGGAAACCGCGACGAGCCGTCCTGTGAACGTACTGGGTAGATCGATTGGGCCGTCGGAGACGACAAGGATGGACGGCCAATCGGCTTCTGTCGCGCGCCGGATGTCGTCTGGTGTTTTGGCGAGCGCGAAATCAGCTACGTGACGTTCGGCGGCACTGTCAATCGACCGGAGCCTGAGGACCGATCGGGCCTTGTCCGAAAATCGAGCGCTCTGCGAGGCCGTGCCATAGAGAGGAAGGGTCATGCGGCGGCCCATCGTCGCAAGATGGCAGCATCTTCCGGAGAGTTCTCCAGAATGTCCAACAGCAGGCCCATGATGCCTTTTTGGCGAGCGCAAAATGCCGACAGAGGCTTGATTCCCAAGGCGTCACCCTGCGTTGCGTGATGATAGACTGGGTCCGCGCCGCAGTGGCTCTCATACACACAGGTCGAGCATTCGGGCGCACACTGCGTCAGCGACGACGAAATCGCGCCGATCAGCTTGTCCGACAGAATGAGCGAATTGTAGCTGTCGTGTTCGACGTGACCAAGCCGGAAAGCGTCGTCACCGGTCTCGGCCAGCATCCTGCCTTCGTCAGACGCGAAAACGCTGCCGTCATAATTGTAGACCAGCGCACCAAGACCGGCTCCGGCTGGGCTACGCAAATCAACGTAGCCGATGGGTCGGTCCGAGAGCATCCGTGTGAGCAGCAGCGCCGCGTAGAATTCCCGGAACGGGGTGCCCTGCCGATTGATCTTCAGAACCCTGCGTAGCCCGCGCTCATAGAAAGCAAGCCAGTTCTTCGCGTCATACTTCGCGAACTGCTTTGTCTTGATCGCGAAACCAAACGGCGACAGTGGCCGAAGAAAAATGCCGTCCAGCCCAAGCCGCAGATATTCATCGATGATGTCATCAACGCGATTGAGGCTCGCCTCCGTGGTAGTCATCAAGGCCCCGACCCGGTCGGGACCCAAGACCTCTTTCGCCCGCTGGATACCGGCGACCGCCAGTTCGTGACTGTTAGCTCCGGGTCTCGGGCGATTCTTGTTGTGCAGATCGGCGGGACCGTCGAGAGACGTCGAGAGCAGGATGTTGTTCGCTTTGCAAAAGCTGAGAACGGCATCATCCAACAAGGCCAGGTTCGACGCGATGACGAAATCGACCTGTTTGCCGGACCTGGCTTTCGCGGCGGTAACAATCGTTCTGATCAGCGGAAAATTGAGAAGCGGCTCCCCGCCCTGAAACTCGATCTTTATTCGAGCGGCTGGGCTGGCGAAGGCAATGTCCAAGGCCCGCATCGCCGTTTCTTCGCTCATGTCGTAGCGCGAGCGGTCGGTGCTTTGGCGCGAAACCTGGCAGTAAGGGCAAGAGTGCTCGCATCGCAACGTCACGACGAAAATATGCAGTGGCGTCATCTGCTGCAGGAACGACATCCGGCTTCTCAGCCGAGCCGCCAAAAGCTGCCGTTGCGCGTTCTGGCTCACACCGGAGACAAGGTGGGCTGCATAGGCCTTTTCATAGAGGCCATCGCCGGGCCTAATCCGAAGGTCGACCAGCCTGGTCAATTCATCTTCAGTCAGGCGGATGAAATCGCCGACCAGGTTGGCGACGAGATATTGTTTTGCTCCGGCACGCTCAAAATTGAACGGCAACAACGAAAGGTCTTCGGTTGCTGCGCCAAAGCTTTCAGGAGGTAAAAACCGCGCCATGGTCCTCCGACAGGACTTTATCCGGTGTCATTTTGATTAGCGGCCAGGGCCCCGAAGGCAAGGGCGAGAATGACGTTCCGAACGCCCTCTGTTTTCTCGGCGACGCGCGCCCGCAAGTTTTCGTCGGTGACAAGGTTCAGGAACCGCTCCTTCAGTTCGTCCGAACTGGGCACGGCTCTCTTTTGCGGATTGGAGGCAACCAGGCGGCAAACATAGCGATCGCCCACCCGCTCAACCTGGCAGGTCGCCGTTCCGATCAGACGATAAGCTGCCGCATCCAATGCGCTCAGGCTTTGGATGCTTGAATCGAAATCGACAGCCACCTCGACCGGGGACGCCGCAGAAATCTTAGCGACTGGAAGCATGGGACGCATGTGAAGCATGCGACGCGTGGGAGGCATGCTGCGCGACGACGGTTCCGTCGGCCTGCTTCGTCATGACGAACCCAAGAAGGTCCTCACCTACCTGGTAGTGAGCGTTGGGTTGGAGCTTAGCGGCGCTATTTTCGGCTGCAGTGGCGCTTGCGTCGTTGGCAGCTGCTTTGGCCTCGGCCCCCTGTGTGGACATTCCCGCGAGCGATGCCAGCGCGGCGCCCAGCGAGAGCACGACTTTTGATCTTTCAGCCATATGAATCCCCCTATCGGAATTTGCTCAATCAATAGCCATTGCTACAACTTCAGAGGGCGCCAAGTCTATAGTTCTATTTTCTCAAAGCGCCGCGTAATCGCCAAGCTTGCGGTGCCGGGTGGATGCCGAAGTGACAGTAGCTATCCTGACGTGGCTAAATCGTCCGCTGCGGCACCCGTAGCTCCAGATACCAATTTCGGCTTATGGAACGACCCGAAATGGATCATCCTGACGGTCGAGATTTGTACGAAACGCACAAACATCCATGCAAAGTCGAGTCGCGTTGATAGGTCCTGTGCTGAAGAGATGAATGCTCTGAGACGCACCCTCATGATGCATGCTTGGCATCCCGCGCCTACCCGCCTGGCCCGTTACAAGCACGTGCGAGGTGAGCTATGGCTGAGCACAATTGGCTAAGGGCGACTCGTTTCTGTTCTCAGGGCACACTAGATCAGCTTGCGCGCTAAGTTAGATAGCCAGCCTAGTACGAGCATTCTATCAATAAGCCCGTAAGCCAAGTAATATCGAACGAACCACTCGACCAATTCGACGTCCATGTAGGAAGCGAAGAATTCGGTATCCTTGGGGCTGTCGTGATACTCGATCTTCTGCAGCCACTCGTCGCAGAACTTGTTGTTCATGACGCGGCAGACGGCGTACGAGTCTCCGGCAAGAAAAGCGCCGGCAGTTGGATTATCGATGAAGGCCTGCAACCGCTTGCGGTCGTCTGAGACGTCTGGATCCGGCTCTTTGGAGAAGGGGGTCACGTGGAGGAAGCTGCCTCTCTCGCCTGAGGCCTCGAACATTCCATTTTTGAAGAGAGATGCGACCATGATAAGGTCGCCGCCATGCCGCCGATATACGAAAAGGTCCCTGTACCGAGCAGCTTCTTCGAGTAGGTAATATCGCCGGATAGTCCTCTTGATTGCGTCGAATTCGGGATGTTGGCGCCAGCCCGCCATCACGTCGTTGATGATGTGCTCTCCGAAAAGGTCATGGTTGATGAACGGCCGAAGTCGGTGGACCACCGCGTCCCATTCCTCTCCGATCTGGTCCTGGATCTCCTCAAGGTTGACGGCCTCCTGGGACATTTTCAGCGAAGGGAAAACAAAGCCTGGTCGGGCTAATTTCTTGTCCAGCAGTTTTTTGGTCCTGCCGATGAACCTCTTCAATCGATCGGCCTGCCCCTCCCGAAGGGCGTCGGTCGGAGGGGTTTGAGCAAGTGACGCGCAGGCCTTCTCAAGCTCACTGCTGTCGTAGGGATGGCCGATGAACCGACCTTGTCCCTCGACCAACTGACGAGCACCCATGTCGGTAGTGTTGGTCAGGGTAAAGGTCATCTCATATCGGTGCTGAAGACTTCGTGACGTTGGCTTGATGCGCTTCTGCATTTCGAACCTGCGACCGGGAGAGACGTCAATTCCGCTGCTACGACATTCGTCGGCAGTTCTCGCAGGCTAAGGTAAGTGTTATGGCGGGATAAAAACAGGCCCCTCCATGGGCCGCTCAGTGTCTCGGAAGTCGCCAAGGGATCGAGCTTCCGGGCGGCCGATTGCCTGCCTTGGAGCAGCAAAGAAGGTCGCCGCAACGTGGGCGCTCGGAATCGCAGGAGCTCGCGATTCTACGGGCGTTTTCACGGTTGCCGGCGGATTTTGATTTTAGGGGACGTACTTTGCAGCGAGTGCATACCAATCAACCCTCACAATTGGTCCTCCCATCGGACTTTCGTATGTTCGATTTCCTCCTGCCGGAATGATGCAATTTGCTTGACAGAACGCTTGGACGGGAAGCCCAACATGCGAATTGATTTGCGTCCATCCGGTTATTGTAACTGGCATAGCGCAGATATTGTTCATCACCAGTCTTCCTAGCGCGACCTGCGTGAATACACAGTCATCGGCCCGGTTAACAGAAATCGATGGGAACGAGTACGTTCCGGTTATTCCTTTTGCGTCGCTGTGATCATGCGGCGGCGCTTGGATTGTCGGCTTGATAGAGAAATTCTGGGAAGGACGCCATTCAGGTGGCAGGCCCGTACGCTGAGAGGAAATAGGCTCGTTCTGAATTACCCCTACTCGCACGCTAGGAATATTTCTCTGAAACTGACTTTTCTCGGTTGGCGTGTGCTGCGGCGATGCGTGGATGCTTGCCCCATGATGACCGCCTCCGTGGTGCCCTCTCTCTCCACCTCTGTCATGCCCTCTTTCGCGCGCGCTCAGAGTGCCTTCTGATAGGCATAGAACGACTGTCCCAAACAGCCCCAGTACGAGTATCGATCTCATTTTTCGCCCCAAGAAACTCATGCTTCATTAAAACTATCGAGCTGACACTGGATCACTGACATTCGCCCTCGAGATCCTGCCCGCTCGCGAACCGTTCGGCCTGCTTGACCAGCATCGCATTCACGCCTGTCGTCATAGCGGCGAGATGATTAAGCCGGCTCGCCATCAGCCAAGGATGCTCGACGTCTTTCTCTCTTATGGCCTTGAGAAAACTCTCGCCGCAGCTTCGATCAAGGCCTGCAAGCCGCGCCTTCTTGAACGCGTGCACGATGGCGTGGTTCTTCGTTATTTGCTTCTGAACCGCCTCTCCCCAGCCATCGGTCGCACAATAAATCCCGGTCCTAACTCCCACTTTATCGTCTTCAATAGTTGGATTTGCTGCACGCTGGATCGTTACGCCGTCCTCGAAAGCGATTAGACCCCGAAGCTCTACCGGTCTGCCATTCTGGACGCAAAGACCACCATCAGGCCCCTCCGCGACAAAACCAGTCACCGGAAATTGTCCGCCGGACTGACTTTCAACATAGTTGGCGAGCGCTTCGGCGCAATCATCAACCTGTTTCGGCGCGCCATTTTTGCAGGCCACGCCGATCCATGAGTCGAGCACGGCTGGCGGCGGATCGGCCAGCACAACCCAGCCGTACTGACGCTGAGCAGCTGCATCTCCTTGCGCCCTCAGGAACGGGTACGTGCAAGCCTTGACGGGAATGCCACCCCTATTCCCGGCTTCGATATAGGGGCGAATGACCGGAAAGTCCTCGACAAGCGGATCGTCGATGCTGAGGACCCTACAGGTGGGCCCCTCCATATACCGCGCCCTACTCCAGTCGGTGGCGTCTGCCTGGACGCCGAGCGCAGCGACGAACACTATGGCAAGTCGGGCAGAAGAACGGGAGACAACCAAGGGACAACTCCACCTGTCGGAGCACCGCAATTCATAGCGCAAACATCACACGGGTGCGCGTCCGGCGCCAGACTCCACCTCTCGTTGCCTTAATGCCAAAGGCCTATTCCGCAGCTCGAAAATTGCGCCGGATACGAAACGCGCTGCAAGCTGAACTCTTCCTGCTCGACAATCTCGATCGATTCTGGACCCCCGGCGGTTTCACGGATGACGATGCGCTGATCGTCATCCGGCTGGCGGAGTCGATGCAGGAAATTACTCGGACCTCGCCTCGCTCATGCGGGATAATGACAACGCCGAATTCGTCCTTCATCCGACGCTCGAGGCCACGGGTGGCTAGACAGCTCATCGAATAACGCGCGGGCAGATCACGTTTTTGGTCTGGCTGTTGCGTTAGTTGTCGCCTTCAACCGGTAACCCGCCCGCAGCTACCGTCGCGCGAGACGCAGGGACGTACTTTGCCCCGCGCTGCAGCCGACCGCCGGCGAGTTGATTCAGTTTTCAGACCAGTGGTGACTGCCCGGCGGGAGCGCCTGCCGACGAAGACGTCCCCTGTCGAAGCAGATGAAAGACACAAAAATGCGCACCGTCGAAGATCGCCTGGTTGACTGACTCGAGGCCGCCGAGACCCGGAAATATGCAAGACTGCAGCGGCGTGATCTCGGCTGGGAAGGCCTCGACCGGGTTGACCCGCTTTCGCTGGCATCGGTCGGCGAAATCTGGACAGTCCGCGGCCGGGCGTCTTTCCAGCTACGTTTTGTGAACGGCGACGACCTCAGGGGCAGTCCGGGCGCACAAGATACGACGGCTCGACTTTAGTCGTACGGTTCACGGAAAGTATGGCCGGGGGCCGCGCGACGCCCTCACATGCGCCTCGTCACTCGGGCCGTCGTACTCGGCCGCAAGGATCGATCCTTAAGGGCTCAGCGCCTTGCCGGATACGCCGACCGTTGCCGAGCGAAAGCTGCGCGAGGGTTGATGCCGCACGTCACGTTTCGCCCTGACGCCGATGCCAGGCACTGAGCGCGGGTTTGGTACATGCAATCGCCGGGATATCCAACACCCCTTCCCTGCACGCACCATGGATAGTCCCGAGCGCTTGCGGGAGCCATACTTGCCAATCCGGCTATTCCGAGCGCCAAAGCCGTCAGTAGCAGCAATGCACGCATTCTCGTGCTCCTTATTTCAAAGGCTTACTACTGTTAACGGAGCACGAATACAGGCGTTCCCAGGACCACAAGTACTCGGTGCGCCAAAAGGCACGGTAGCCGGCGTACTCCTGCGGACACTGACACATCGTCGCCGTTCGCAGAGCCGAGCTTTTCCGATCGTCGGCCGAACCGGGCGCAGTCGAAGGCCTTCAGGATCTGCGTCAGCCGCTCGATGCGCGCGCATCGGCGTCGGCGCTGCGTATCCTCAGATCGGCGACTTCGTTCTCCAGAGCATCGGCGCGGGCCGCCTTCAGCCATGGCAAGCACCATGGCTTTCAACAGGCGCGAGCCGACTGTCTCGGATACGGGGGGCGACCGTTCAACAACAACCTATGCGGGTCACTCGGATTGGCGATTGGACCACAAAGGGAAAAGGCTCCCGTTAGGGAGCCCTCTCGGACGAAATAGTTGTTTAGACTCAGGTCGTGGCTTTTGACAGCGAATGTCCCCGAAGCGACAACACTCCCGGAGTGCTTAGGGCTGCCTGTATTGCAATCTCCCTTCGGCACTGTCAAGTTCCACTTTGAGGAGCGGTCCAAGACTAAATGCCTGATACCTCGTATGAATTGTTGGCTAAGCTCTTCGGGAACTATTTGCCATTCACACCGACCAGGCTGCTGTTTTTCAGAAGAACCTCTCCCTGGTCAGTCCCTGGAGGGGGCTCCGTTGGCGGAGCCAGGCTCAGTGGCAAATGATCGGGTAATCGCCACTCCTTCTATGTGGCTCCAGTCCGGATGCTTGGCGACCTCATCCATGAGGATTGCCCGCAGTTCATCGGCTGTCTTCTTCGCCCTCATTGTCTGCGCCTTTGAGCTTTGGCCCGTCTCCGCTGCGCGGAATTCCAAATCATCATCTTGCGTCCGGCCTGACTGCCGATGCCGACTGAAACAAACGGGACGATGATCCACCACCACTTTACCCGCCAAGTTGGCATTTGATCGAGCGGTAGCGGCGGTAGGCTCAACGTCTGCGCCCTGAATTCTGGGACCTCGCCGGCCTTCTTCCATTCCTCAAACCCGTCACGCCAAACGAGAACGCTCGCCGGCTCCGACACGCGCGCAAGCACATCCTTCAATTGCTGGAGACTAACCGGGCCGATGTGCCCCTTGTAATCGGCATAGTACCAAACGTCAGACAAGGCCCCCTCCTTCGAACGTCGGGAACGCGCTATATATGGATAGTTGCCGCAGTCAATGGCTACACGCTTCACTCTTGATGCGCCACCCGGGAAGCCTTCGGGCTCGCGCCCATAGGTGCAACAGCGTGACCGGCGAGTCGGCGCTCACAAGCCGGCTGGCGAGGTTCGCTGATGTGTGTGTTGCTCTGTTAAGCGAATGGATGCGAGATCGACATCGCCGCGCACCCGTCCAATGGACCGGACCGCTTGCACACGCGATCTTACGCCATGCCCGCGCCGAGAACCGATCAGTCGCGGTCAGAATAGGGATGGATGCTGCCAAGCGCGATGCTGTCCGCTCGGGCTGAGACAGCTGTGTATAGGTCGGCCGCACGCTTGGCGGTACGGTAGTCACCGCCTTTCAGTGCGCGCTCAAATCGCTCGCGGCGCCATTGTTCGATCCGGCTGAGGCGCAGGATCGTTGGTGTCTTCCAAGCTTTCGCCATGTCACATCTCCTTTTTTGCCGGGCTCCGGGACGACCTAGTTTACGCTGGGCCAGCCGTCCCGCAACAGATGCCGATAGCCTTGATTTGCCATCCACTTGGCGCGGGCGAGATGCGCCTGCGACGGCGGCTCCGTCGATCAGACTGATGATGCCGAGCTTCGACTTCAGGAAGTCGAACGGATTTGCTATCACCCGGATGGCTGCAATACGCGGAGAAGTCGCAATGACCACAGGGGCCGGAACTCTTCCGAGAACGATGCTCTCGCCTGAGACGGGCGAGATGCTGACCCGTGGCGTGCGGCCATTTACGGTCGCCTACAAGGGGCGGAACGTTATCGTGGAACTGCCGGGCTACTATCCGCTGGGGGATGGTAACGGCGTGCACGTCGGCGACGACATGAGTGTAGTTGACCGTGCAATCCAGTCACTTCCCGTCGCGGCGGGCGGTCATGCCCGCGATGACTAGAGTGAAGACAAACCCTGCAGCGCGCAGGGGGGCTATTCTTTGAGGGTCGCAGATGTCAGCGGAATGGAGAGAGACCGCAGCCGGCCTTACCTTCAACGCCGATGTTCTGCGTCTCAATACGTTTTACTATCAGGAAGTTTGGCGATGGTGTGTTACGGACGTCAGTGACGACGTAGTGGCGCAAGGCGTCGCGGACGACGAAGAGGATGCCAAGGCAAAAGCAGTCGCATGGGCCCGCGAATGCCTCACCACGGCGCTGGGGAAGCTGCCCTAGGACGCTGGATCGGTGCGCCCGAGCGTGCCTTAGGCTTCGGAATTTGCTGACGACGTCCAACTATACCCGACCATCCTGCGCTCGTCGGCGTACGGCCGCTGCAGGGCCTCCTGCATTGTCTTTGGCTGGCCGACGATGACGGCCTGCTGTCGGGCACGCGTGAC
This sequence comes from Bradyrhizobium sp. CCBAU 53421, assembly GCF_015291625.1. Lineage (NCBI taxonomy): Bacteria > Pseudomonadati > Pseudomonadota > Alphaproteobacteria > Hyphomicrobiales > Nitrobacteraceae > Bradyrhizobium > Bradyrhizobium sp. CCBAU 53421. The sequence goes on along the minus strand of NZ_CP030047.1, from coordinate 3,772,836 downwards.
CGCGGTGTAGAGCAAGGACGGGTCTGGGAGCCGGCTTGGCGGCAGGGCGACGATCACGTAGTCCGCTTCCGAACCTTGGGCACGGTGGCAGGTGAGTGCGTAACCGAGCGATAGGTCGACCAGGTCCTCGGCCGGGAAGACGTGCTCATCTCCGTCGAAGATGGCGGTGATCTGGCGTTCGGTCCGATCAATCCGCTGCACGGTACCTATGGAGCCGTTGAACAGGCGCGCTTGTAGCAATTGTGCCGGTGCACGACTGGCTCGCCAGGCGAGAACAGGTCGCCGAGCGGCCCCCGGATCTCCTGCAGGTCTTTCCTACGCAGGTATTCGTCATGCAGGCGCCGGTTGAGGCCGGAGACGCCACAAGGGCCGTCGTTGACGGGGGTGACGATCATGACCTCGCGATCGTCGCCAAGCTCGTTCCATATCGAGACAACGCGATCGGCGATCTACTCGCGTCCCGACGCGCGCGCAAGCATTACACCGCTGTGCGGGGCGACGTAGCTGGTGAAGCTCGGCATCTCGCGCCGGCGAATCTGGGAAGCGACCTCCGGGATCGAATTTGTCGCCGCTTGGCGGTGCACGGTGGTCAGAGTCGAGGTGACGGCAGGATCCTCGACGAACCGATGAAACAGCAGCCCAAAGCCCACGGGCGGAAGCTGCCGTTCGTCGCCGACAAGCAGGAGCCTGGCGCCTTGCGGCATCCGGCGGAGCAGTCCGTGCAGCGACGGCAGATCGACCATCGAGGACTCGTCGAGGATGACCAGCGTGTCCGGGGTCAATGCGCTAGGTCGCGCAGCTTGGCCTGGAGCTCGGCCCGTTCGTGCTGCTCGATCTGACCGTCAAGCTGCGCTTCGATGGCCTCGCGCTCGTCGAGCTCGCGGAGGGTCCTGAAGATGGTCCATGCGAGGCGACTGGTTGATCGGGACAGTCGCAGAGCGGCCTTTCCCGCGAGCGCGGCCAGCAGCAATTTGCCGCCGGCGCGCTCCCACAGATCGCAGATCGTCCGGGTAACGAAAGTCTTGCCGGTGCCGCCGCCGCCGCGGAGGCACGAGAAACCGGCTGACAGGGTTCTTTTGACAGCTTCGGCCTGATCCTCAGCCAAGACAGCAACATGAGCGCCGACCCCATCCAAAAGGCGTCCTAGCGGCCCGGGAGGGCCTTCGTTTGCCATGGCCCGAAGCCGGGCGACGACAGCATCCTCCATGAGGGCACATCCCGGCGCCCGGAGAAGCCCTGAGGGTAAGGTGATGACGGCCTGTCGCTCGACAGCAAGTGCGACCGCGCGGTGGAGCGTCCCGGAGGACGGCGGTAGACCCAGCTTGCCGGCGAGCCGCTCGCGGAAATCGTCCCAGGCGATCGCGGTCGAGCCGGAGCCGACCAGGTCCTTCACCATCGCATCGGCCGCGGCGACGACGCGATGGGGATGGGTAGCAGGATCGGGTGATCCGGCTTCGCTCAAAAGGCGGAGCCCCAGCTCATCGACGCGCTTCCAATCGAGCAGCGGCACCAGGCAATAGGGGTTGGATTGAAGCGCCTGTGGCGCATCGGCGCCGAGCAGGACGTGAACACGGCGCGCCAGCGACAGTTCTGTCACGCCCACGGCCGCGAGCCATTCGACGAGCCTGGCTTCGCCGGCCATCGTCTTCCAGGCGACCACCAGGGCCGCGGCGAGCCTCGGACCCAACACCGGACGATCGGGATCCATCACCGCCGCGAGCGTCGCGACATCGCCGGTGTCGAGTGCTTCGGGCAGACGGTCCTCGAAGTGTTGCCACAGCCTGCGGGCCCGGGCCGGACCGATGCCGGCGACGCAGCCAGCGAGGTAGTCGACCATCAGCTTGCCGCTGGGCAGCGCGCGGACGGCGCGGCGGGCGGAGATCTGCCGTCCCCATTGAGTTTCGGAGAGATCACCGTCGACGGACCAAAGCTTGCCGACCGAGGGGATGCCCAGCATGGCCGTGTTCGCGGCCTTCACGCGAACGGAAGAGCCATCGGTAATGGTTGTAAGTTAGTCCAGCCGGACCGCGCGCTTCACGCACGTCAGGGCCGATTCAGTCAATAGGATAACGGTCACGGATCCACCTCGTCATATCGATGGTCGATGTCCGCAGATTACGCACCGACCTGAGATATGAAGGTCGATCCAAACGATTCCAAAGATGTCCACTTTGACCCTGCGGCAGGTCCGGCGAGACGGCCGATTCGAAGGATCGCCCTGCCTCCACGGAGCTTTCAAGTGCCAGGGCAGCTGAAAGGCACCCAAGCTGCCATTTGGTGCTGCATCCGGAACGATCGAGGCGGCGTTGTGTTAAGCCGAAGAAGGCCATGGCCTACAGCCTCCCGCACACCAGCCGCGGAGACTACATTTGCGGAGGAAAGGGACGACCCAAGATGACCGGCGAATTGAATGAGGGAGTGGTCGGCGACACCGCCAAGCTGATGATGCATCGGCTGATTGCGCGGATTCGCAGGATGGCTGTTCGTGCGCGAGTGGGAGGAGCTGCTTGCGCTGAGAGCTTGCTTCCAAGCTGAGCAGCCGCGACCGCGAGATGGTGAGGCTTCGCAACTCCTTGGCGTTCTACCTGGCAGAAGACAAACAATCTATTCGCGCGCGGCGAGTTCAACGATCGTCGCCGTGTCGAGGACCCTGCCGGCAAGGTCCTTGATTAGGACCTCGTTCCCAGATTCGGCGAGTTCATTGGCCTTGGCGAGAGCTTGCTTTGCGGAGGAAACGACAACCCCGATGGCACCGTCGCCGTTTTTCGAATACACTTGATATCCTGCGCCGCTCATCGCCCCCTCGCTGACGATGATTTCCTAACGCCCTTCCAGATCGACGGCTAGTGCAAACGAGCCACAGCTCGCACCTCCGGAACAAATCGGGGGTGCCGCGCTTGCCTGCAAAGGATCACGGGGACACCTCCTAGCGGCCGTCGTGCGATTAAGCAGACGCGTCGAAAGATACTTCCCCAATGCATGACACGCTTGCTCGTCATCGCGGGCGACGTCCCGAGACGCCCGGCGACCGCGGCCGGCTGGTCGGAGCGGTGTCTCTACGAAGTCGAGCTACCTCTGGACGAGCACGGCGCCCCTCCTGACGTCGAGAGGAATCGAAAACTTTCATCGAGGAATGCATATCGACAAGCATTGAAACAGGTCGCCCCATGAAAGCCGCACCAATTAAGCCCGAAGAAGTATTCGACCATTTTTGTAGAGCCAATGGAATGGGGACCAGGTTCGAGCATCGCCGGCCAGAGTTGGGATGGCTCCTTGGCCTCATCGAGCAGGCTCGTTACCGCGTGAACATAACGGCGAGTTTGCTGGCTCAGCAGTTCGGTATCAATAGGGTACACGCTGACATCGCTGATTGCCCAGAATTCAACGCGTTTGCAGCGATCGACCAAGACGTCTGCTTGGTCGGCATCACCAGCACGGTACTTCACTGTTTGTATCCCTTGGCGGGCATTATCGCCAGATACTATGAATCGACCACTTCACTCGAAGGTCCGATCAGGCAGTGTTTGCAAGACACCAATTGGGCAACTCCTGAATCTATCAATCGGTGTTGTTCCGTCATCCAGCAATTCGGCCCGCTCGTGCCGCCTGAAGCACAAAGGCGCCATACGGATTTATTCTGGAACATGCTCAATATTATTGTGCATCACGAGTTCGCCCATCTTTATCTCGGGCACGTTGGATACAACAATACCGTGACCGGTATCGCCAAGCTCAATGAAGTACAAACCATCTCACAGGTAGAGCAGCAACTTTGGCACGCGATGGAGATACAAGCCGATATAGGCATCTGCCTTTATCTCGTCGCTTTATGTCAGCGAAGGCCACAGCCGGACCTCGAGTTAATCATCCTGGCAAGCTATGTCGTGTTTTCATTACTCCGCATTCTATCACCAGAAGAGAGCAGCTCCCACCCCCATCCTCTGGTTCGACTGATTCTACTACTCAATCGGACCGGTAACGAAGCGAAAATAGAGATTGATAGAATGCGAGAACGTATTCGCGAGCGTGTTAGCCGTCTTCGGCTGAATTTCTTTGAACACGGAATTGACCGGCCCTTTGAAGAGCTTCACCGTCAGGCTTCGGAGATTGAAGAAGCGAGCAACAACAAATATATTGCACTTTTTAGACCTTTCCGAATTATTCCTCCGAGTTAAGTTGTAAGAATGCTGTTGCGCCACACTGGCCCATTGCAACGATGCCGCGCCTCGATGCTGTTAAGCCTTCCTTCGTAGCAACCCAGAAGAATGTGCGCGGGCATCAGTTGCTAGCGAGTTTCGCAGCGCCATCACCGACAAGCGAGAAGCCCGCCCAAAAAGCCGGATGTGCATACTCCTTGGAGTCGCGAAGCTGTTGTTGTGCCTGCGCGAGCGCATCCACTAGCTGAGCACTGCCCTTCATAGCCGCAGCGAACGTGCGGATGAACCTTTCTGTCGCTCCGACTTCAACCGGCCAGTGCGAAACAAGCAGTCTTCGTCCTCCCGCCACCAGAAAAGCTTGCGCAAGCCCGGACAGTGGGACTGTAATCGATCGACCGGCGGGCGACGCTGTAAAGCAGGCGGGGAGCAACACGAGATCCGCGTCGAGTCTCAAGTTACCGACGTCGAACGCCTGGAGAATCTCTCCGTCGGCGAACAGCAGACCCGCGTCGGCCAACAAGTCGTCGTCGTCCTGCGGATAGACTGCGTGCGTCGCGAAGCACACCACACTCCGCGCCGCGAGTTGGCCGGATTCGCTAAGCTCCACCAGGCGCTCGATCGTCGCAGCGGCTCCGGAAAATATGTCGCTGACTGGATCGCTGCCGACTGCATTGGCCAAGGCCATCAGCATACGACGGGTCTCTGGCATCTCTGGATAGCGCGCGTCCTGCTTAGACCCCAAGGCAGGATCGCCCATGCCAAGGAACGCCCTTCGACGAATGGTCGCATTCCCCTCGACACTGCGCGTTGCAAGCGGCGCGAACGACGGCATAAGAGAAATCCGATAGCGATCGGCCAGCCAGCCGTGGCGCGCTGAAATCGCAGACTGAGCCTCCTCTATTGTCCTTGAATTGACCCATCGATGAAAGCCGTGAAGCCGTCTTATCCTCTCGTGAAAGCGGGCCTCTAAGTCTTTCCCGAAGGTTCCCGCCGATTCCGAATCCTGTTCTGCAGATGTTTGGTTCTCGGTCTCCTGGATCGAATCCGCGACAAGGCAGCCCATAGGAAGGGCCAAAAGCGGCCCGTTGGTGAGCAAGAGAAGATGGAAGTCTGCATCCAAAAACTGTCTTAAGGGATAGAAGATCAAATCATTAAGTCGCAATGCCGCTACCAAGTCAAACTTCGGAGCATCTTCGCCGGGAGAGAAAGTTGCTGATTTAACGATCGATTCGCACATAGAACGAACCAGACCACCCTCTATTTCCACCCGTCTAAAAACAATGCTGCTATTTCGGGCCGCGACCAGAAACACCGCCCGAGTACCAACGTAAACCGCGACCAAGGCTTCGTTCGAGTTCAGGCTAACCTGTGCGACCTCAAGCGGGATTCGAGATGCAAACAGACGCTCGTGGAGTCCGTGCCCGTCTCGCAATTGCAGCTCGATCGCCGCGATCTTCTGCTCCAACCCAGGAAGTTCAGCCGAACGCGCCGCAGCTGAGCTCGCAGAGGTTCGATCCTTTGCCTCGATCAGCGCACGGACGAGGCTGTCGCGTTCGAGCACCGCGAGGCGGTGCTCCTCACGAAGGAGCCGACGTGCGCCAGTTTCAACGGCTTGCATCGCGGCGCTCGCTAACCCTTGAGCCGCGCCGTGGTAGCTATAGATCTGAATGACGTCGAACGCCTGACGGACGGAAGCGTCGTTGTCGATGACGCCAACTAGCCTCGCGTAGTGAAGTATCTCGAGCAAGTCGGATGCAAACTCATGCGGCTCGTCGCCCGCTGACCACTCGAATCCGCAGGCCTCTCCAACTAGACGGACTGCCTCATTAAGCAGGTTTTTAAGCTTGGCGATCGTCGCCGGCTCGATCGCCGGCAGGGGAGTTTTCTCATCTTCCACGATGCCTCGCCGCTCGTGCGCGCGCATCTGCATCATGAAGGACTCGATTGGCGATAGTAAGCCGGTCGGCTCGCCAATCAGATAGCTGCAATACCGCCGCAGAACAGCGATCAGCTGCTTGAAGGCGAGGCGATCGAGAGCGCCGGCCCTGCCAAAAACTTGCGCGTGTTGCCGGGCCTGGTCAGCTGCTGCAAGCGCGCTCTCGTAGTCGTGGTTATCGCATAGTTGCTGTGACCGGTTTGCCAACGCTGCGATGACCGCGGGATGGCCTTTGGGTAGGTGCGGCTCAGGGCCATCGGAAGTTGTCCTGTTCGGAAACATCTTTCCGATCGAAGCATTCGCGGCTTGGTAACGCGCGAGGTTCTGCTTGCTGCCGAGAACGCTATAGTGATTTGCGGGATAATATTTTTCAAATATTGCTACAGCCCGCTCCCCGTACGTAACAGCTTCCTGCGCCAGTACTGGCTGCTCTTCCGACTGCGCCCTCATCGTTAGAGTTGCGCCTAGATGATCCAATTCCTTTGCCAGATTGAGTTCGTCGTGGCACGCTTCGTAACTAGCAATCGCCTTTCGCTGCAGTTGTTCCGCCTCGCGGTAACGCGCCGTCAAGAAGCGTACGCGAGCGAGCACACCTTGGCAGATCGCGACTATCGAAGCCTCGACATTCTGGCTCTCGAATATTGCGAGGGCCTCTAACAGCAACGGCTCGGCCGCTTCGAAGTTTGATTGACGCACATAGGCTTGGGCTAGATGATCCATAGCCATGGCTCGCTCAACGTCGCGTTCGGTGCCGAGAGTGCGATACCGCTCGATAAGGTCGATGAACCTTGACTCCGCGCGTGGATAGTCGGCCGCCAGATAAGCGCACATAGCATGGCTCGACAACGCACGAACGAATCGTTCGTCCTCAACCCCCAAGGTTTGATATCGATCGAGCGCCCATTCGAGCAGTCGTTCCGCCTCGGGCGTGTCGCCGCATGCCAGGTAAGCCTCAGCGAGATCAACTGCACTTGTCGCGGAAAAGATTGCGTCGCTTCCCCATTCAGCTACCACTAGCTTGTGCTGCTCGCTGAGCAGCTCGATCGCGGAACGAGCTTCTCCCCGCGCAAGCGCGGCGCGCCCGGCGTGCGTGAGTTCGATCATCCGTAGGAAATTATCCGTTTCGCCTTCGGAGTCGTCTCCGGCCGCTGGCTTGGATGTCATCGCTCTACTCCTCAGAGCTGAGGACTACATGTATCGAGCGTGCAATGCGCTCGTCCTTGAGGTAATCAAGGATCGAGTGGGCATCGTCCTGACTGTTGTGGATGTCGATGACATTCTCGATGCCATCGCAGAACGTCTTGGCATCCAGACTCGCATAGAGAGCAACAAAATCGCGCTCGTCAGAGCCGTTCAACCAATGTCCGACCTGCACTGGACGTGCGAGTTTTGGCGGAGCAATGCGATCCTTGACAGCGTTGATGCCGAGCGGAGAGCCTAAGGTGACGAGAAGCGGTACGTCCGCGAACTTCGTTTGTCGAAGCAGGCGGTAAGATACGATGGTGCCGAGTGAGTGGCTGACGATCACAACGGGGCCAGACTTGAACTGCGGTGCAACTATTTCGTCGACGGCCTGCGTAACATGCGGCCGGTTTAGATAGGCGTCGACCTGGACCACCAAGGAAATTCCAATCGTTCGAAACAACGGAACTCGACGCTCGAGCACCCTCCCGATGGCCTGTACCCACTCCCAATTCGCCGGGCCCTTCGCTATGACCTCACTTCCGAGTTCGGCTCGGACTTCAGCGTCCTCGACGCCATAAACAGTAGCGAACTCGCGGATCATTGCCTCTTCGACGGGAGATACATCTCCACCCGCTCCTCCGCGGCCGATGACATTGCTTCCACCGTGCAGTTCCCGCGTAAGTTGGTCTAGGGTGTCGCCGTAGTAAGGCATCTCCGGTTCGATCGCGGGTCTGGCCAACCCGAGCCGGTCCCAAGCTCCGTAAAGCGAATCCCTCCATGCGCGAAGCAACGCAGCGGCGGGCCGACCTTCTTGGCGCATGCCATGAACGAACACCAGACGCATTGTTAAATCTCCCCTTGTTGGACCAGGTCGGCGAATCGGCTCCCTCTCTCGTCGTCGAATGTAGTCCACACGCTGTCGATCAAGCCTGCACGCAAGTGGACAAGCTCAGCTGAAGCGTCGCTCTCGATATCGAGAATTGACCAACCTTGAGTAAGCGCGGGAAACCCACCAGCAACGACTATCTTGTCGGGAGTCCAATGACCCTGCGCGCGGATCATCGCATCTGGATCTCCGTAGGCGCTGAGCAGTGCCATAACGTCGAACGGAACAAAGCCATTGCGATAGGCGAAATGCCACGCGATGTTTGCGATTTCGTCAATCGAGCCGCTGCGTTCGTAAGCGTATGCCGCCAATATGCCAAGCGCCGGGTTTATGTGCTTCATTTGACGGGCTTCCTCAGCGAACCCTTTCCATTCGCGGGGTATGGTCCGTCGATCTACGCTAAGAAAAGCGTTCCATTCAGCCACGATCTTTTCGCTGCGAAGGCTGGCCTCTCGCTCGGGAGAACTGCGCGGCGGCGCATAGTTCAGACTCTCCACCCCTTTTTCTCCAACCACCAATGTGGCTACGAATTCGGGAAGTAGAGTTGCCGCTATCCAGAAGTTACGATCCGTCTTCACCGCAACAGAATGCGGTTCTCCATAGCCCCGGACGTGCCAGAGACCGGATTCCAAGAAACAATCAAATTGCTTCCCTTTAGGGGCGACGACCTCGGTGATTGAAGCGCCCACCACAGTCAACCCTTGATGTGTCTCAAAGCTCTCTCGGCCTCGCTGCATCTGGAAATCCAATGAACGCCGTAAGATCTTCCTTTCCCTTTCAGACGAGCTTTCAGCGACTCGCGCTTGAGCCTTCGCTCGTTCTGCGCGCCGATCGGGTAGTCCTAGTCCAAGCCTCTCGCCTACTCGCCCCCAGTTGAGCACACGACGGCCTGCACCTCCTATTTTACCGATGACCGTCGCGTCCTCGTTGACCCCTAGATATTCGCCATATTCATCGTTGGGCGCTCTCCAACTCGGCGTGATCGAAGGATACTGGACGATCCCGCCCGGAATTTTTCCACTCTGAAATGGAACAGTCTTCTCCAGCCAGTTGGCCAGGGAGCCGGAGGAAATGACCTTGCGTGGCGGTCGATCCTCGGCGGCGGCTGGCTCTGCCCCGCGGAGAGCCGTCAATACGCTTCGCGAAAATACTCCGTATGACTTGGAAGGGTCCTCCCCGGGCACCTCTTGGGAGGCGTCTCCGATATCCGTCGATAAGAATTCGTCATATGGGGAAATCGGCGCACTTCGCTTTGGAGGCGGGAAAATCACGCGGCCACTGACAAACCCTGCCCTATTCAATGAAGAGCGACATGCGTCGCTAAAGACCGCGACTTGACCGATACCGAGACGCCTGGCGTTACGCATCGATTGTAGGACATTCACGGCTTCGTCGCTGTCGCGATCATAGTTCGAGAGCAGCCAGTACTCTCCTATCTGACTGCTAATTCCATGGCCTGAGTAAAATATCAGCAGCCGCGATATGGTGTTTTTGAGAATGCCGCAAATAGTAGTTTTCAGACGATCTATGGTTACCGGACCATCTTCGTCCGTTACTGGCTTGACGTCATAGCCCCGCTTAGGATCACTCGCCCATTCGGCGAATGCACGAGCATCGGCTATCGCACCATCCAACGCGGGTAAGCTGCCGCTCTTTCTAATGCCAATTGAGAAAACAAATTTTCCATCCATCGTATCTCGGTAGTGCCCCAAGAAATGAAGTAAGTTAGTCGCGGCACGAAGACTAGCATATGGGATCAACCTTGCCGAGAGCATTCTTAGGCGTTCTACCCGTCTCCAATTTCGGATGGGTCTGCCTACGTCCGGTCTAAAAAGTCGGCCCCGCCGCAACCGACGATGCTCCCTTCGATACAGTTACTTATTGCTCTGTTGGAACGAAGGCTGTTGCTGACTTGCCGAGGTCCGTACGTCATGGCGGAAGTCTCAGCTACGGTACGTCAAACCATTCTCATTGCCACCGACGAGCTGATTCGAATGAGGAGGTCAGGATTGACCGGTAATAGCCCATCCCGACAGTTTTGGGCGCGAGGCAACGGCACGTTGCTCGCCCGTCGCACCGTATCTGGCGTGCGGGGATGATCGCCGATACGCTCGCGCGAGGCTGCAGCGTCGGGTTCTCTATCGCGACGCTTTGCGTCGATCCATGTGAGAAAGCCATCACAGCGCAGATCGATGTTATTCATTCCGGCCAGATAGCGTTGAGAGGATCAGCGAGCGGAAGCGATGGACTGCAATCCGATCGAAGCCGCAAAGCCGGGACCGGGTTGAGCCTCATAGTGGGGTCTTTTGCGATTGCAGTAGAAGTATTCCGGCCCAAAGGGCCGTCGCGATCAAAAATCCAAAAACGATCTCGAGAACGCGCTGCATAAATCGTTTGACCATCAAAACCTATTGTTACTACCTATTCGAGTTGCGGGGCTGCACACGCTAGAAAGAATATTTTGTCGAACCTAAAGAAGCGGTCCCAAAGTTCAGCTTCGGAAGCTCGATAGGAGATCGAAATGGTTCAAGATCGATGCTCGGCGACGGTCACGCGCGGTCCAGAAAGCTGGGCTTCAATCTACATCGCCTTGGGTTTCACTCTTTCCATTGAGGGGACCGCTATATCGATGGTTCCTCTCTTTCCCTGGAATCTTGCAGCTTATGCCGCGATTGCGGCAATCACTATTTTCCTGTTTCTCAACAGCGGCTGGTTTCAGAACAAACTCTTGAGCTGGAAGGGCAAGTACGAACAGAAAGCCCGCTAATCCATATCGATTCATTCAGATCGAAAAATGCTCTATCGCGGCGGCGTCTCAAGGCGGCCGGCTCCACCGACCCTTGGGGACTTGTCGACGCGACAAATCCCCGAGAGACGGTTTCGACTCGGACCTGATGGTGAGTCGTGCCTTGCTCGACGGCGACGCGTTAGCGCGCCGCCGCCGGCTTGGCATGATGCATACCCGGCATTCCTAACCCGCCAGCTGGCGCATTGAGGTCGGGTACGATTGCTATGTTGGCCATCATGCCAGCGTCCTCGTGGTCCAGTATGTGACAATGCAGGACGTACTCACCGATGTACCGGTCATACCGTGTCCGGACGCGGATCTGGTAATTGTTCTCAACGATGATCGTGTCGCGGAACGTGTGCCACATGCCGCAGTACTGGTTGGCCAGTTGCTGCTGGTCGGATGATACGACATCCGGCCGGCAGGTTCCGTCGGGATTGTAGATCGAAATCTGCTGACCATTGGCGTTGGTGGTGGTCACGTCCATTACCTGGAACGGATTGACGTGGATATGGAAGATGTGCGGCTCGCCCTGGGCGGTGAGCAGCCAGTCGTCCGTGGTGTTCACCTCGCGGGTGAAGTTCACGACGTCAGGATCATATGATTTGCCGTTGATCGTGAAGGCGGGGAACTTGATGACGAAATCGGCCTGCTGCTCCTGGCCGTCGACCTTCGGCGGGGGCAGCGTTTCGAACGGCGCCCACGGCCGCAGGTCGCCGTCGCGCAGTCCGGTGCGGACGGCATCCGGCAACTGCGGATTGGCGTCGTACAGCGCCTTGCCGACATAGGCCTGAAGGTCACCGGTCACCGCTTGCCCGCCCCGCACATGGACATAAGCCAGCAATTGCGGCGTTGATGGTCCCTGGCCTCCGCCATTGCCATTGGATACGCGCTCCGCCGGAGGAGCCGCCTGATTAAGCAGGCAGTAGTCGCCGTCTGACGGGAACACTACGAGGACGTCGCTGCGGTATCCGGGCTGCAGGTAATTCGACTCGAGCACGCCGCCGACTTGCGACGCATGGATGGCGCGCACCTTGGTTCGCGTCAGCCCGTCAGAGGCGATCTCGAATTGCGGAATCAGCGTGGCGGGCGTGGCATTGCAGGCCGCCAGGAGGTCAGCCTTCTGCTGTTGCCGATTGCCACTCAGTGCCGAAGCCGCGATTAAGTTGTTCGTGCCGACCGGCGTCGCGCGAACGACCTGGACGTTGATGGTGTCATGGATGCCGGCATGCACGAAGCGCCAGCGCTGGATCTCGCCGGCCGGCACAGTGAGCGTCGGCTGCACGACGCCATTGATGCTGGTGAACCGGCCATTGGTGTCCCAGATGCTCGGCGAGTCGAGTTGCAGCGCGAAGTTCTCGACGACGCCGGCGCTGACCGGGTTGCCGGGAGTCGGCAGCGGGCACGTCCACGGCGCGTTGGCGATTTCGGGACCGCTGTTGATGTTGTAGAGTCCCTTGTTCGTGTAGATTTGCTGCCACGGACCGCCTTGCTGGTTTGGCTGGTTAGCGAAGCAGGCATAGGCGATCTGCTGGAACAGGAAGAGCTGTTCCTTCAGCGGCACTCCGTTGGCGGAATGCAACACCGTGTCGATGTCGGCAACGGGGTGAGCGTTCTGCGGCGATGGCGGCGTGTACGGACGGTCGCCCTTAACAATCAGCACACCCGAGGCGCCGCTCGCTACCTGCACTGCCGTCGAGCCGTGGCGGTGCGCGTGGTACCAGAACGTCCCCGCCGGATGATCGGCCGGGATGTTGATCTCGTACGGAAACTTGGTCTTCGGCGCGATGTTGAGCAGGACATTGTCGCTGTTCCCGGCCGGCGACACGTGCAGGCCGTGCGTATGCAGATTGGTGGTGTTGAAGCAGCCAACGCCGGCCGGCAGGCTGAGGCCCGGCGGAGGATCGGCGAGGCAGCTCGGATCGTTCTTGTCGAGAGCATTGATCAAATCGACGCGCAGCGTGTCGCCCGGCTTGACGTAGATCGCCGGGCCCGACTTGCAGCCACCATAGGACCTCAGCTCGACCGGATCCATGCCGTCCTTCTGCGGATCGGTCGGATCGGGGTTGTTGATGACGAAGCGGCCGCGCACGAAGTTCAAGACCGCCGAGACGATGGCGCCACTGCGCGAGATCGACCCTTGCGGCTGGCAGCCGCCGGCCGCCGGCGCTATGGCCTCCAACTGCATGACGCCGCCCTGCCCAGGCAACATCGGCGGAGCCTCAAAGGCGCGGGGGCCGGGCGCCGCCAGGACCGGATGAGCCAGTCCGAGCGCGGCGATGAACAGAATAATGCCTGGGAAGGTCTTCATCATGTTTTCCCCTTACTGGAGTGGAGGACTGCTCGAAGAAACATCGGCGCACCGGCGCCGCCAGAACGGTCGATCGGCCCATCGCGATTCGCTGCCGTAGTGCTCACGCAGCGCGGCCTCGTAGGCCGCTACCTCGCGCGCGACCCAAGCGCCGTAGCGGTCGAGGGCGGCGTCATCGTTGCGGACGAGGCAGTCGCTTGCGGCATACGCGGCGAAGACTCCCGACCGCATCGCCTTGACCACCCCATGACCCGAGATCGGATCGAAGGCGTTGGCGGCGTCGCCAGCGCAGAGGAAGCGAAAGCCGACAGGCATTGTGGCAGATCGGCCACCCGCAGGTACGAGACGGAGCCTCTCGATTCGATCGACCTTGCACGCGATCGCCGAGATGAACTGCGTCTTTGCGAGGGCCGCGTGCCAACCGTGCGGCGTGTTCAACCGGAGACTGCGAGCAATATCGGCGTCGGTCATGCAGACGAAGACGTGCCGGCCCTCGCCGAGCGACATCGTGTACCACCAGCCGTCGTCGAAGGCCTCGACGAGTAGCTCCTGCGCGGCTTGACCGGAAGCCGTGCCCTCTGCATAGGCGGCCACCAGACGGTCCTGCGCCCTCGCCCGCCGACCCTGGCGGCGGACCAGCGCATTGGCACGCCCCGTCGCGTCGATCACCAACCGCGCTGAATGCCTCGTGCCGTCGCCGCAATCGACCGACCAGCCGTCGGCATCGCGCTCCAGAGTGAATACCTTCGCGTCGATACGCGTGGCCGCGCTGCACGCCGCGGATGTGATCCAGTCGTCGAAGCGCGCGCGATCAACGCGCCAGGCCGGCCCGCGCGCCTCGAGCAGCAGCTCGCTCGACTGCAGACCCGCCTCACCCCAGGCGGTGAGCGTGCGATGCGACGGCGCAAAACCCTGGGCGAGGAAGGCGGACCACAGGCCGAGTTGGCGCAGCACCGGCTGGGCGAGCGGCGACAGGACCTCGCCGCGGCAGCGCCGTCCATTCGCGGCTGCCACCACGGCCACGTGAAGGTTCGGCGCGCACGTCGCGAGCGTACGGGCGGCCGCCGCTCCGGCCGGTCCAGCGCCTGCGATCAGTACGTCGAACGCGGCCAAGGATCAGTCAGCCCGGACGGCATAGAAGGACGCTACAACGCCGGCCGGCGCCACAGTGCCCGGAGAGCCGCCGCTATGCGGGATGGTTCGGATCACCGAGCCTACGATGGCCGGACGTTGATCGACACCATTTGGCCACGCCGGCACCAGCGAACCCCAATAGTCGTAGATCCATTTCTCGCCGCTCACGACGCCTGTGCCCTGGAATCGCACTTGCATGGGCGAGCCGTAAGCGCGCGAGCCTTTCAGGGCGAGCGACCAGCCGGGGCCGCCAATCGTCCCGGCCAGAAGCTGCATCGGCGCTTCGATGATCTCGATTGTGCCGCGCCCGAATTCGAGGTTGTTGAAGTCCGTGTTGATCTCGGGCTCGTTGAGCAAGCTGCGATAGGTCCAATGTCCGACGAAAGGATTGTCGCTCATGATGCCTCGCTTGTTGGGTCTGTGGGTCGACTGGGGCCGATCAGGATCGCTCGACGCTGATGTACTTGTAGGTGAGATCGTCAGCTGACTTGGCGCCCGGCTGATAGGGATTGCGCACGATGAAGCCGAGTCTGGACCACTCGGTGACCATCTTGAGATCACCGGCCGGCGTCTGCGGCACGCCGCGGCTCCAGGTCGTCCACACGTAGTTGGGCTGGCCGTTGTCGATCGAGGCAATTTCAAAGGACTGCAAGGGCCGATGGGCGGGCCACCACAAGGTGGTCCACGTCCTTTCATCGAGGCGCAGCCGCTTGTCATTGTCACTACCAGGCCACAGGTTGTTCCAGTCGGCGTAGGTGATGTTGATAGGCTGCGTGGTGCATTCGTTGAAATCGGATTGCCAGGGCAGCGCCATGTATTTGGTGAGATCGCCCGGCTGAAGACCGGCCTCGAAGTCGTTGTCCTGGCTCAAGGGAGACTGGACGCTGAAGGTGTAGTCAGCGATCACGCTGCCCTGGAACTGATTGGCCTGGGCCGCGCTCTGCAGAAAATCTGAAATGCTGCGGTCGGCGTTGATGCGATAGGGCGCCCAGTAGATCGACGGGTTGCGCATCACCCAGCCGAGTTCGGCGCCCGGGCAAAAGGCCCCACCCAGCACGTTGCTCAGTACGCCGCGGTCGAGCTCGCGGCCGGTTTTCGGCGGCGTCGTCGGATAGGGCGCAAACGGCGAATAGCCGGCGGGCAGCCAGCCCTCCTCCTTTTCGTTGATGAACCAGCCGCGCGCCCATTGGCTCAGAATGAAGAGCTGGTACTCGGTGAGATGGAGAAACTTCGATGGCGTCTCGTTGGTCAACGGATTGTCGCCGCACAAGAGCGGCATCAACGGCAGAGAATGGATGCGCGAGGACGCACGATCCTGCACCTGGAAGGAATTCGCCTCGCCCGCGCGACGCAGCAGATCGAACAGGAAGCGGCGCATCGGTCCGTAAGGATCTTCCGGCTCGGCATGGCGGGTCGGACCGGCCGCGAGCGCGACCAGCACCACCGCCTCGCCCTGGCTTGCATCGCGCAGTGCTGCTTCCGGCGCCGTTTCCGCGTCAGGCTGTGGCGCCGCGCGGCGGGGGGTTCGCGAGAGCTTGTCGGGATCAAACGTGCCACGCTGCGCCTGGTCGTGCGGGTAGTTCGACTGCTGCAGGATATCATTCAAATACCGAAACTCGTCCGGCCGAAACAGGATCGGCCAGATGTCGCGATAGAACCAGGGCCGGTAGTTGCGGTTCCAGGCGAGCCGGCCGGCCTGCCAGTGGCGCAACGCCGCCTCGTCGCGAAACGGGATTTGCTGTGGATCGTCGTAGGTGCCGAGGATGCCGTAAATCCCAGTGTCGGTGGCGAACCGGCGGACGTAGAGATCGTGCAGCACCTCATCCATCGTGATCATGTCGAGGATTTGCGGCGCGAATCGCGGATAGCCGACCACCACCCATGCCGGGAATTCGACGTCGACGTAGCGGTTCTGACCGACTTGCTCCGAATACATGATCAGCCGAGCCATCACCGGACCATCGGAGATGTCGTCGTACCAACCGTCGGTGTTGGCGTAATCCTCGATCTTGGGGTCGCCAAAGCCGCTGACGTCCATGCCCGAGCGGCCGTAGCCACCGAGCACAACGAGGCGGCCCTTGTCGTCGGTCATCATCTCGCCCAGCGTGTCGATGTCGAACGGCTGCAGGCCCTTGGGCGGAAAGGTGGTGGCGTAACCGCCGGAGCCGCCCGAGCGGTCGAAATGAGCGCGTCGGTCGGTGGTCGCGTTCACGCTACGCGGGCCGGGATCGATGATGAGGAGATCGCGGTCCTGGCCGGTGATGCCGGCATTGCGGCGCGGACTGCCAGGCGCGTAACCGTGCTCCCCCTTCAGCTCGCTGAACGGATACCAGGAGGCCTTCTTGTTGGCGACGTAAACGCGCCACTGAATGTCGACGAGCACCCCGTGATTGCCGCCGCCCTCCACCGGATCGCCGATCGCCAGTGGCCGGCCTTCGGGACTCGATTCGTCATAAACGAATATCTGGAAGCGCGCAGCCTGGCGCTTCACCCGGCCCAGGGAATCCTTGAACGTCTTGACCGGGACAGGCGTGACGCCGTCGGGGCCGTACAGGGGATTGCCGAAGCTGTCACAGGCCTGCGGCAGCGCCGCCGGCGTCTCCGGCGCGAGGTAGAAATCGGTCTCGCTGTTGCCCAGGCGCGCGATGCCGATGCCGGGATGGATTCGATACATAGCCATGAGTCCACCGCAACCTTCTCAATCCATGAAACTGATCGACACACCTTCTAGCTTCAGCAACTCCGTCTCCTCCTGGTAGTCGCCGCCGATCACCACGAGCGTGATCTGCAAGGGACCTCCCCTTTCGAGCGCCCGCTTGGCGGCCACAGTGACGTCGATGCGATGGGTGCGTGGCGTGTTGTGGCTGCGCGGACGCTGGTCGAAGCGTCGTGCCTGCGCCGGTGGGATGTCGCAATGGCCGGGACCGCCGTAGCAGGCACCGTGTCCAAAGATCGAGATGTAGCCGGCGTAGTGCGGGTTGCCCTTGATCGGTGTCGAGGCGTTGGCACCGGGATCGTTCAGGAACGCCCGCACGAAGCAGGAGCGCATGAGTTGCGGCACCTGGTGCAGGCGAATCTCCGCGCGCTTGAAGCTGCGCGCCGCCTCCGGCACGGTGATCGGCTGTGACAGGAAGCGGCTGACTGGCGCCTCCAGCCCGACCGGCATGAAATGGGAGCTGCGCACGTACTCGTAGCCGAACGGCGCAATGTCGAGCGTGTCGCGGATCGTGTAGTTCCACGGCGACAGCACGGCATCGAGATCCGCCGGCAACGCATTGGGATTGAGCTTCTGCCACTCCCACCAGATCCGGTCGATGTTGACGTGAATGGGCCAGAACACCGGGTCGTAGGACGCCGTCAGATTGCTGAACATGTCGCCGAGGCCTGGCTGGGAATAGAGGTCCGATCGGGCATGGAAGCGGCGACCACCGACCTGGGCGGCATCGTTGCGGCGCATGGTGAGCGCGCGCAGGCGTGCGGTGTCCGCTTCCGGCTGCGGCGTCGTCCCGGTCGAGGTGGGACCGTCCTTGCACACGTATGCCACCTGCCCGGCATCGGGGTTCTGGCCGCCGGTCCAGATGTGCATGGTGTTGTGCGGGTTCTGGTCGAGAAAGCCGAACGCCGCGTCGTAGATACTGCCGCCGCCGAAGTCGCGGAAGTTGTTGAGGTTCAAGATCTGGGTGATGTCGTCGGCCGACGGGTAGTGATAGTGGATCACCTGGTTGATGGTCCCGCCGCCGGCATACTCGGCGGGATAGCGCAGCGGATACCAGAGCGCGTTCGACTCGAGCAGCGCGTCGATGAAGCGCTGGCGATTGGCGTTCTTGGGATCGGGGGTCACTGCCGAATAGCCGATCGTGGTGATCAGATGGCAGAAGAAGTGACGTTGCGAGGTGAAGTAGGTGCGATCGCGGGCGAGCGTCAGGATAGCCTTCTTCTGATCCGCCGTCGGCACGGGGTCGAGCGCCGCCACCAACGTCTCGGCCGCTTCTTCAGTGAGATAGGCCTTCAACGACTTGGGAATGATGCAACCCTTGTCCGGCTCCTCCGGCCGGTACTCGGGCATCGTGAAGTCCCAGTACGGCAGCATCAGCCCGGGCTCGAAATCCTGCAGGTTCTGCTCGAACTCATAGAGATAAGCGCGATGCCAGGGCAGGAAGCGCTCCCAGCCGTGCTGGCAATGATTCTGGTGGATCAGCGCCTGGTTGTTGTAGCTACGCCGATCCTCTGGCCAGCGGTTCAGCGTGTAGAGTTGGCGAAAGCCACGGCGCAAGCGATCGAGCTGCGCTTCGCCCATGCAATCGATGTTCATGCGCCGCCGCGGCTCACCCGCTCCGCTGGCCGGCGAATAGCCGTCGGCAGCAACCGCAAACTCGGCGATCTCGCTCGTGCGGACTCTCACATTCGGTGCCACGTCGCCAGGCGAAAGCTCGACCGCAACGCTCGTCGTCTCATCCGGGCAGCCGGCGTCGATCCAGTCGGCAATGCGGTCAATATCCGCAGGCGCTACTGTGGTGCCACCCCACGGTAACGCGGGGAAGCGACTACCATCGAACGGCGCTTCACCTCGCAGTCCCTTGATCAGTCCGGACGCAGCGCTCCGTGCGCCAGCCGGGACACAACAGGCGTGCCCCGTCGGCGGCGGCGCGATCATCTTTACACCGAAGATTTCGGCCTCTTCCAGCGACCGAGCGCCGCTGGTCCAGAACCTTCCGGCCCCACCATAGTCAGCGGAGCTGTCGCCTGCCGCCTCATCCAATATCGCCTTCACGCGCGCATAGGCGATCGTAAGCGCTCCGGTGTCCATTTCACTCCCCGAAGAAGCAAACTCAGGATGCAGGCTCAGCGACTAAACGCTCCATCTTACTAGCGCAACCTTTGGCTGATGTCACGCAAAAACACGACCTAGAGCCTGATGATCAACGGCACAAGCAACAGTTATGCTCATCTTCTGTTACGGCCACATGTACATTTGGCGGACTCGTTCACTTGATCAACAGGCAAGTTGTGAAACAGCTGACGAGAGTTCCTGCGTGAGCGGTTCGCTCACTCGGGCGCACGTTAATTCCTCTCCTCTCATCTACGAGAAGATCGGCATGATCGACCGAGAGCAGACCGCGCTACATGCGCGCGCGGTTTTGTCCGCATCGTACAAAGATTGTGCGTCGAACACGAACGCCATCTGATCCACACAAGCTTAATTTAGGTTGGGCTACCCTACAGTCGTGGTCGCCCCACCGAGGAAGTCTCGCGGTTCGAGCGAGAGTTCGATTTTCTCTCTGGGCTGGCGAAGCGCAGGGGCACGGTTACCGAGTGGCTAAGAAGGAGCTCGAATCTATCGGCGTAAAGCGGTGATGCTCTGGCGAGGTTTGCACGACGCTCCACCACCGGCGACTGTTAAACAAAAAAAGAAGGTTGGTGCTTGACAGCCCACTGGGCACCTGCCCCGATGCGTTAGGGTACGACGGTTTTGAATCTTCATTACAGCACCTTAGAATTGCAGATCGGGATGTGCGCAAAAATGCGCACGGAAGGACACCCCCAAATGAGCGATGCGTCCGATACTTTAACACCACATGTAAAGACCGCGCCCGAGCACGATGGTTGGGTGAAGCGCTATCTTGGCGACTTCCGGCCCGTTCGCGTTTTGGGCGGCATTGTATTGGCACTCCTCGTCGCCCTCTCCGCAGCAAGCGCGGTGACCTTCTTTTCGGCCGCCCAGTTTCAGTCGCGGATCGCCGAGCTGAGCCTTAATGGAGCTCCTCTGACGATCTGGCGGGTCGATCAGTTTCGAGAGGACTTCAAAAATTGGCCAGAGGCGATCAGAAAGCTGCGCGAAGGCATCGCGCAAGACAGGATAAACCTCGCAAAAGACCGGCAAAACAATCTGGTGCTCGCGGCCGAGCAGCTAAGCGAGGCTACCCGCCTTGCCGAGGACGTCAGATCTCTGAAGCAAAAAGCGACTGCCGCGTCGGGTCAACTGGCCTCGATTTCTGCGACCTCGGCGCCAGAAAACTCCTCGAGCGTCTCTGACCTCCTGACCCAGGTCGAATTGCTCCTGTCCCGCGACGATCTGCAGAAACAGTTCGGCAGCGAACTTGCTGCGATGAGGAAGCGCTACATCGAGAACGTAGAACTCCGCGCAACCGTTGAAACGAACGAAGCCAAAATAAAGGGCAAGGAGAGCTGGATCGCTAGTCTTCAGGAACAGCGACAAGATCGCGAGCAGGCGGCCGCTAAGCTCTTCGGGGATTCCAATTCGACAACCGCACCCGAACTCGTGGAACGCATCGTCAACATCACCGCTGAACTGTCGTCCCTCTCCAGCGTCTGGGGCGGCGCGGTCTACACCGTAGCACTGTGGACGAACGATATGGTCGTCCTGTCGCTGCTCATTTCGATGGGAGTGCTCGGCAGCGCCCTAAGCCTCCTCGCCGCGTTCATCAGCAACGATCAGGATTCACTTTCGTTTGGCGAATACCCCCTTCGGCTCGCGTTCGGTGCCGTCCTGGCCATTGTCATGTTCATTATCGCTAAGGCCGGAGTGCCGGTCCTTGCCGACACGGGAAAGCTCGCCGGCAACGCCCCGCTAAACCCCTATTTCATCTCGTTGCTGGCGGTCGTTTCGGGATTGATGTCAGATCGGTCGATGGCGGCAATCCGTGGGGTCGCCAGCTCTCTGCTTCGAAGCGTCGGCGGTGCCGACTACAGCCCACGCTACAGCCGCGTCGACCTGGACGAGGCGCTCAAGGCCGCAAGTCGCGACATCGACGGAATGGCACGCCTCCTGGAAATGGATGGGGAGGAAGTTCGGAAGCTGTTTTCCGGCAACGAGAAGGTGTCTCCAGACCAGCAAAAACTGGTTTCTGCTTACCTGGGACGTCCGCTGCGCGACCTGTTCTCCGATCTGCCTGCGACGGAAGCGAGCTGACACACAACGGCGACAAGCGACCTGGAGGGTACCTTCGTGGCGAAGAATATTGTGGTCTATTCGGACGGCACCGGCCAAGACGGCGGCGTGCGGCCTGAGCAGCGGGTCAGCAATGTTTACAAGATGTATCGCGCATCGCGGACGGGGCCAGAGAATCCCATCGATCCTCATGAGCAAGTGGCATTCTACGACCCGGGGCTCGGCACCGATATCGGGGCGACCGCCCTGAGCGCCCCGTGGCGCTTCGTCCAGAAACTGCTCGGTTCGGTCATCGGCAACGGTATCGTCAAAAATATCGCCGATTGTTATGCCTTCATCATCAACCACTACGAACCCGGTGATCGGGTATTCCTCATCGGCTTCAGTCGGGGTGCCTACACCGTCCGCAGCCTGGCGAATCTGCTCATGTTATGCGGGGTGCCGACGAAGACCCCGACGGGTCCCCTGACGCGCTTCCGGAAGCAGGTGGACGACATCGCCATTGAGGCGGTCACAGTGGTGCTCGAGCATGGCGCCGGGTATCCCCGTGCTCAGTACGCGGCCGAACGCGAAGAACAGGCTCGGCGATTTCGCGAGAAGTATGGATCGGACGGAGACTTCAACTCCAACGTGGCTCCCTACTTCATCGGCGTCTTCGACACGGTGGCTTCCCTGGGAGCCAAGGGTCTCCGTCGTTTTATCATCCAAGCCGGACTCGCATTGGCTTTTGCTTTGACAGTTGCCGTGGTTGCGGCTTTCCCGGCCCTCCTTGTGGCGTGGTTCGTCGATAGATGGCTCCCATTCTGGCCTAGTTGGTGGGGTCTGCTCGCTCTCACGGTAGTCGGTCTCGGTGGCTACTGGATGCATCGTCAGAAGCAATCGCGCCTCAAGGTTATCCGCGACTTTCCGAATCCTGGAGATCCTCCGCGCGAACACTACGCGGAGTGGAAGGACGAGAACTTCGACCGTCTGTTAAGCGTCTACGTGCGTTTCGGCCGTGCCGCGAACGCGATCGACGAGAACCGGAAGGATTTCCAGCGAGTGCCGTGGGGCACTGTCGCCGACGATCCAGCGGCCAAGCCGAACGCCGAAGGACCGCCCAAATTGGTGCAGATGTGGTTCGCGGGCAATCACTCCGATATCGGCGGTAGCTATCCCGAAGCGGAGTCGAGGCTCTCGGACAACGCTCTCGCCTGGATGATTGAAGAGGCTACCTCCATACCCGACGGCTTGACGCTTGGTCCCGTGTTCGTGAACGGCATCAAGCTGGAGAACACCGGCGGCGCCGGCACCCCTTTGAACCTTTACCCTCACCATGACGGTGTCCAGCATTGCGAACTCGCAGGCATGCGAGACACCATCGATGGGTACATGGAGAAATTGCCGGGTTGGATGAAATGGCTCCGTGGGTGGCTTAGCCGCCTCAATTGGGAGGAAGAATTCCGGAAGATACCGTATGACGCTCGCGTCCATCCTTCCGTCCGGCAACGGTTCAAATTGGACGAAGTGACCCAGTGTGCCGGACGCGGCCCATACAGGCCTGAGTCCATGAGGCATCACGACGAGTTCAAGATCTACTATCCGCCCTCGTAAGAGTGGCCAGGGCCATGAACGTTGGGAGGCCACTGTGTTAAAAACGCCGGAACAACTAGCAGACGAGTTCTTGGCGAAGATTCAGGCCGCCATGGACAAGCACGCCAAAGCTTACTCAAAGGATGCACGGTGGCATCAGCTCATCGTCATCGTATCCGGGGCCTGCGGATTGCTATCTCTGGCGGCCGGGTCCGCGGGTCAAGCGTTGCTTGCCGGCGTCCTTGGCGGTTTTACGACGATGGGATCAGTTTTAACTCAAACCTTGCACTGCGTGAAAGCGCAAGGGTGGCAAGATCGCATGAGAGCGGAGTTGGACGGAATCCGCCTCCAGTTTGTATACGAACACGGCTCCGCCCCCACTCCTGATGCCCTTGCTGGCCTCAGCAAACAATTCCGGGACTTACAGTCAAAGATGTCCAAGGAGTGGGAGCGCACCCTGAGCTCACAGTCTGGCGGACTGAACGTCAGGTTGCCCAAACCAAAATCGCTTGGCGATGCTTGAGGCGAGCCGGCGACCGTGGTCACCCCATCAATCGTATACCCGGACGCGCGGCGGCAACGCGGACGTTGCGAGCGCAAAACCCCGTAGGAATACGGGAATCTCTGTGCTGCCAGTAAGCATGCGGGTAGAATCCGTGACCCGCGATAGTTGTACTCCGCTCGATATTCTGCCAAATGCGAAGGGCGGGGTGTCAATTGACGCCTTGACGCGATCGACTTCTGGTAATCGACCGCGTCGGTATCAGGCGCATTTCTAGCGCGCAGATGCGTATGGAGATCGCGGTTCTCACTATGAGCTGACGATCTTCGCGAACTTTAGCGCAGGACGTCATGGACGAATTTCCCACTTGTCCCGGCGAAGACTTGCCGATTGAAGGACGATCACTAAAATGAGCAGATCAACAGCAAAGAAGATGAAGCAGCGCAGTGCCGGCAAGCCGGACATCGAGCTGGGTAAGCGGATTCGCCTGCGCCGTGTCGAGCAGAAGATTTCCCAGGCTGAACTCGGCGACAAGCTTGGCATCAGCTTCCAGCAGGTCCAGAAGTATGAGAAGGGCGTCAACCGCGTCGGCGCTGCCCGCCTTCAGCAGATCTCGACCGCGCTGGATGTGCCGGTCACCTTCTTCTACGACGGCGACAACAAGGCGCGCGAGGTTGACCGTCTCCTGTTCTTGGACAGTGCCTTCAGCCTGCGGCTGCTGCGCGCGTATAGCAAGATCAAGGATCAGAGCGTGCAACGTCAGCTGGTATCGCTGATGGAATCGATCGCTGCCAATGAGGACTAAGCAGACGCACTGTTGCGAGGTTTCGTGACAGTGTGACGGGCGAGCGCACACTGCAAGGTCGCGGCGTCCGCCCTAATGACCATGATCGCCTACGCCCTCTTGCAACACCGTCGCCTCGCACACGCGGGGCGGAAAAAAGAATCAACGGGCCTCCGCCTCAGCCAACCCGCAGTACGTCACGCCATCGTCGATCTCATCCTTCGGCTGCCATCGCAGCGATGCCCATACTGCAGAAGACGAATCCGTGAAAAACGGCAGAACAAACCAGTTCTGCCAAAGTAGTGGGCGCGTACTCATAAATTTCGCCGATGTCCACCCCCAGTCCGATACCGACCGCGTTTGTGCAATTACAGCAAATGTCGCGATGGGCCAAGAGCTGAACTGCCCTTATTGTTTAAGTTGGAAAACCTCCGTTAGGAACCCTCGAACGAATACGCGAGCCTGGCTGCTTGCGGATTCGTTGTAGGCGAGCGTCGGATCTCTCTCGACGCAAGCATCGCTATACGCGAATGGCTTCTGCGTTTCACGGTTGATTATCTGGTGGTCGTCGCCTTCCATGAGCTGGCAGCGGCGAGTTGTTGTTGCTCCCTTTGAGATAAGGGGTGTCCGGAAAGCCGGAGCATCGAACACGTGATAGACGCCCGGATACTCAATCAGCTTGACGTCGCGGTGGTCGTCCGTCAGTCGCTGCGCGTACGCACGACACGGGGCAACGGGGTTGTAATTGTCTGAGGTGCCGTGGAGCATGCGAATGGGCTTGTCACTCACGTCAGCATCTCCGAGGTAAGTAGTCGTGCAATCTGGATAGAAGGCAATATGTGCTGCGAAGCGCAGGTTGTTGGCTGGACCGAGCGTCCCGTACAGTCGGTTCATCGCCGAGTACAGGGCCGACTGTCCACCCCTGGAAAAGCCCATTATAGCAACACGATTCGAATCGATTCGGGGATGCTTGGCCAACAGGTCGAGAGCCCGATAGGCATCGGCAACCATGTTGAGGCGACCAAGTTGAGCCTGACTAATTACCGTTGAAGTGATCCCTCTACTGGCGAAGCTGTCGACGGCCAATGTCGCGATGCCGAGTTGGTTCAACTCTCTCGACCACTCGTCAATCATGCTTCCGATGCCGCCGATACCACCCGAACCATGGAGTAGAACGACGGCAGGCAATTTGTCGGTGCCAGCCTTCGGAATACGCAGCTCACCAGCTATGGTCACCGGTTGGCCGCCGCTCCGACCCGCCAAGAAATCTGAATCGCTGAGGGTCACCGTCGAGATAGCGTGGACTTCTAACCGCGCAACCTGAGCCGTGGCGGACCCGATGATTGTCGCAAAAATGGCACCTGCAGTCACAAATTGCCTGATCATGCCCCCCCCCCCGCTGACGTCATCAGTGCAGAGCAAGAGCATTGCACGGAACGATATCGTCGCCAACGATGTCTGCGCGTTTTTTCCAGTGGCTTTGTGCGGGGGGCACATCCCGCGCATGTCTCATATGGGTCATTCGCAGCGGACCTAAGGCGGCCCGCCGCGCCCCTATGGCCGCAAGCCCCTTGCCCTTCGGGCGGAAGAGCTAGTTAGGAACCGTCGCTTCTCGTTGTCACCGGCTGAACAGTGAGACGAACCGCCACCAAACTGTTGCCGTCGAAAACCTCCAGCACGGTGTTGCAAACAGGGCAGCGGTAATCACCCTTGGTCCCAGGCCGAGACGAAAGCTCTATACGTCGGAAGCCGGCGCCGCACTTCGGGCACGAAACATCGCTCTTTTTCATACAACAACCGCCGAAATCACTCAGAGTTGACTTAACGAAGGATCGCGTATGCGGCTGAAGGCAATGGGGCCGGAACCGACTCCATGCGAAGGGAGCAAAGAGAACAATAACAGTGCAAGTCGATTCTTTGTACGAACCGAACCGAACCGAACGGACGACAAAGATGATCAGGGAAGTGTGAATCATCTTAATGCATTTGCGCGGCTCGAAGAGCTCGATGGGCCGCTGCACCGTAACTGCGGACGAAAGCCATGCAAGATAATCGCCGTAGGTCCGCCGCGGCACGAAGCAATATGGATCGGGACACAGCGCCTCCTCTGAGCGGTTCGAAAGCCAGCGCCAGAAATGCTCGGGTCGTCCGGCAGCGCCCTCATGTTCGCGGCGCGAACATTCAGGACATGTTCGGGATTGTTGGTGTGATAGGCTGGACCACGACCGATCTCATGCCGTCGCTCGATCAGCGTTACACGAAGTCCAAACTCGAGCAGATCTCGACCGCGCTGGATGTGCCGGTCACCTTCTTCTACGACGGCGACAACAAGGCGCGCGAGGTTGACCGTCTCCTGTTCTTGGACAGTGCCTTCAGCCTGCGGCTGCTGCGCGCGTATAGCAAGATCAAGGATCAGAGCGTGCAACGTCAGCTGGTATCGCTGATGGAATCGATCGCTGCCAATGGGGACTAAGCAGACGCACTGTTGCGAGGTTTCGTGACAGTGTGACGGGCGAGCGCACACTGCAAGGTCGCGGCGTCCGCGCCATGCTCCGGCCAAGGCATTTGGCGGCGCTGGCCTCGCCTTCGGAGGTCTAACGATCACCGCACATTGGCGTGACGCCTGAACGTACGCATAGACTCGATGTCGGTAGGCAGGCGGCGTTGGTGGCACCCTCGAGTTGGTCATCCGCGCACGCTTGCCGGGATGTCATTGCTTGCGCTAGGTAATCTCGTCAGCGACTGCGCTCGCAGCGCGTAAAAGCCGGTCATGCAGGGCCCCAAACATGTCGAGAATATCATCATTGGGTTCATTCCTGCCCTCTTCGATGGCCTCGACAACCAGTTCGTCGAGAGGCGTTTCCTTCAATTGACCTTTCTCGAGAAGGTATTCAAATAGCCTGTAGCTACCGGGCTCCGATTGGATGCGGCCGTCGGAGTTGCACCAAACCCCGAATGTCTGATGCCGCGATGCCTCGACGAATCCCGCAACGTGCATCTCGTGCTCCTCAGCGCCTTCATCGCGAGGGCGGAGGAACGGCGTGAGGACCGGGCGCGCGCAACACGATCACCGGGTTGGACGGCGTCGATCCCGCGTTGCTTGAGGCGGGGTGGACGTGACGCCGCGGCAATCCCTAAGTCGGGTCATTTTTCATCATCTGGCAGCATGCTCAAGACTCAACTTACCAAACCGTCTAATCCACCACGGCTCACTCAGCCCGTCACGGTGCGCAATGAGCAAAATATTGCGCCCCTTATCGGCGACATGTATTTCCGTGAGCGACGGCCGCATTACACCTTGCATGACCAACTGCTCATCGACCCAGAGCGATATTTGGTTTAGTAGCCTTCGCGTCGCTTTCTTATCCAACAAAATACTTCTGTCGACCGCTTCAAGTTTGACAAGAATCGAGACGTGCGCACTATTCGTATATCCTTTTCGTAGGAACGGAACTCCCCCCGAGTGACGGTCGATACTTATGCCACCCACAATCCTAGAGTAATATGCATCATCTTCAGCGGCGTACGGCACTTGAGCCATCGCAGTGCACGAGTAAACGATGAATAAAATAGCGAATGCAATCGCGCGCATTATTTACACCCCTTCAAAAGCCTTCAGATCGATTCAGAAAAGTCTTTGGCCCTAGCATCGGAGGCCCCAAAAAGCCCCTTCGGCCGCCGCCTATTCCCTCCTCTTAGATATGCCGGTTGATTGTCTTGACGCACCGCCCCGGTTGCTTAATCCCGAGCTGAAGCTTCGGTAGGATATCGGCAGAACGCAAGTGACTTCAAAACGCCGTTCTTGGCTGGCTCTACCCAGGCCATCCGCCTCGACATCAAGAACACCGATGTAACGGATAGGCTCCGCGACGAACCCGGAACTCTACCTCGACATGCCAAAATGGGTTATTCAAGCGGTAAGCGGACCGTTTAAAGTCAAAGATCTCGTCTACCAAACGATCGAGTGCAAGGCGGCGGTCTACAGAGACTCGGATACTCTTATGGCAAAAGTGGTGCTCACCAACACCGTTAGCAGCTACTAAGCCGCACCGAAGGGGATTTGGATGAGGAAAGCCTTCGACAAGGCGTTGCGTGTCCTCCGCACAGGCGTCCTTTGTCTGCTCGCTTGTTGCACTCCTTACAACAGCGCGAATGCGTGTCAGGGGGCACGGCTCAATGGCATCATATTCGATCATGTACCGGACGACATCGACGCACCGGAAATAATTGAGGCGACGATCTATGACAAATCGTTCGTGAACGATGCTGGTGTCATCATGTGGATAATGAATGCTCGGGTCGACAGAGTCATAAAGGGCTCAATCGATACCAAGTCGCTGACGATTCTTGTGTACCCAACGAGCTGCTCCACGATCGGTATCGGACACGGCATTGTACTTGGAACGCTTCGAGACGTTCCACAGCGCGGGCTCATGTTGGAAGCCGTTGAAGGGGGCTTCCGAATGCTACGGTAGGCGTTGCGCGCACCCGCTTGCTCGCCACACGCCGTTTTGGTGGTAGCGTGGAGGCATATGGTATTCCTAAAGATACTCGCCGCGTTCGCATCATTATTGCTATTCGGTCCCTTGGGCCCTCCACTCTTTCTCTATCTCCTCCGCTTCCTGCCGTCGGCAAGAGCTCGGAGAAGATTCAATGAATAATATCATTCTTCTGTCTGCCTGCTGCTCGGGGCGGCTCTTCGCGATGCCGACGCATTACCGCATCGCCGGCGTGGCATGATGCATGCCCGGCGTTCCCAGCCCGCAGCCTGGGGTTAAGGATGGGCCCAACTGCTACGATGGGCGCCCATCATGCCAGCGTCCTTGTGCCCGCAGGATATGGCAATGCAGGAACTACTCACCGATCTACCGCTAATATCGTGTCCGGACGCGGACCTGGTAATTGTGCTCAACGACGATCGTGTCGCGCGTTGTACATGATTTCAACCCATGGTAGCCTCAGGTTTGCGCAGGAGGACCGTCATGCTGAGCGGTATTCGCATTGTTGGATCTATCTTCGCGATTTTTTCTGCATCCGAGGCCAGTGCTCAGTCTCAGGCCATAGACGCTCAGGCCAAAGCACTCGATCTCATCACCAATGCCGCAGATCGCATCTGCAGCATTGTCAACCAGGCTGGAAGCTCAGAGAGCTTGAATGTCAAAGGTGAAGTCAAGGCGCAGCTGAGCGGTTTGATCAGGCAGCTCGCCGAGCTAGGTATCAACGGGGCTGCAGATTTCAATTCAGATCAGTACGTGGGCGTTATTCGGACCGATCTTGCCACGGCCATCAAGGACAACGCCCAATGCAAGTTCAACGTCTTTGACAAGCTTCAGGCGAAAATGATCAAGAGTGATTGAAATTGTTCTGGTGGTCGCGCACCTTCGAATAACTAATGAAGATTATTTGCGCTTTCCGGTCTTTGTGCGTGACGGCTCGCCGTGCGCTGGTTTGGGATTCGAGGCTACCTCAACGAGGGGGCGACGATAGGTGTCGACGCGATGCAGCCAGCCTGCTTCCCACATGTGGTTGGCTGGAATATTGCGAACCCGCTGCTGCAAAACAGCCTGAGCTGCATCGGCATATTCAGAAAGCACCGCCTTCGGCTCGGTCGTGGTGCCGTTCATCTTGAGAAGTACTTGCTTCAGACCCCAGCCCTGCCGGTTGCCGGTCTGCTTGTCGACTGCCGTCTCTTTAGGATTGATGCCCTCACCCTTGAAGTTAATGTAATCGATAAGCGGGTAGAGATCCTTCGAAGCCCGCACGATGCGTGAAAACTGGATGATGATATGCGCGCGCTCCGCGCCGTCAGGCGCGGTTTGGAGGATCTTGTCCATTGCGCCCTGTGCGCGTGCCACCAAGAACTGGGCCTGACCAGCGATGGTGTCAAGCAGGAATTGTCGCAGCTCCTTCATCTGAGGCGAGTTGAATTTCTTCTGGAAATCCGCTCGACTTGTCCAAGGACAAGGGGGAATCGGCATCCTATCGACCCACGAGGGCAAATGCGCATTTCGTTCGCGCAAGAACTCGAGCAACGGTGGAAAACTCTCCTCGAAAGGAGCCGGCTTGCCCGCTGGAAACCAGAGAAAATGGCCGATGCCGAGTGAGGCAAATTCCTCGCCTGCATTCCATGACGTGATCGCATCACGGTTGCCGTCCGTTTCGTTCAACCAAATCTTATGACCGACCTTTTGAGCCACATTGTCGGGCAGAGCGAGTTGCGGCACGGCGACGAGCCCGTCTGGATTGGTGTCTTTGTCCTTGCCTTTGCGGCCCGGCCTCTGCGCATCGGAAGACGGCGCGGCCACGTTCCCCGGCTTTTCCGCGTCCGGTCGCTGTTGCGTGCCTACCTCGATTTCCGGCTTTGATGTCTGCGCGTAGGGCGATGACACAACCGTCTCTGGATTTGATCTCTGTGTATGAGGAAGCGTGCCGACCTTGTCCGCTTGCGTTGCCTGATCCGCCGTTGACGGCGCAATGGCGTTCGATGCCGGGGTCCGAGCATTGGCTTGGGCCTCGCGTTGTCGCAGGGTTGTTTCTTGTTCCGATTTTGACTGCTGAACCTCAGGTGGCGGCGCGGCTGAGGCCGGCGTCGATATCTGCGCCTCAGGTGTTAAGGCGATCGTGTCCGGTTCAGACTCTCGCTGCGCGGTCGACGTCGCAACGGTGTTCGGTCCCGGGTCCGGCGCTCCAGTCTGCCGCCTGACTGCCATTTCCGATTCTGCCATTTGCGGCGCGGGTAGCGGTGCCGCGACCTCTGACTTTCCTTTTTGCGCTGCGGCCAGCATCGCTGCGCCGCGTTCTCTCAGCTTTGCTTGATTGTCGGCGACATCCGCTGTCACTGGCGCTGCGCTTACAGCCGGCGCTGTGCGGCGCATCCATACGACCGCGGCGACACACATCAGCAATGCGCAGTAAACCATCCACCAGGGGAATCGCTGCGGCTTTTTCCGCAGCGCCGTCCTGTTGCTGCCGACCGGGCGCCGGTCGCCGCCAAAGTCGCCACTCATGTCCATGTCTCCTGAGGAGGCATTTCCTAGTGGCGGCCCGTTAACACGTCTGTCTGGCGCTCGACAATACGTGGACCGTTGGCGCCGCTCTTTATACCGAACTCAAGTCTGTAACTGTTGAACTGCGCGCTTCCGTTTGCCTTTTGCTTATAGCCGTCGACCTGCTGGGTGAGCACGCATTGGTCTCCGACCTGGCCCGCCGACGATGATGTCGGCGTATACCTCTGCATCGGATATACTTTTCTGAAGTCGTCTTCTTCCTTGATGACATCGGTTTTGGTTTTCGCGGCCCGCTTTCCATTGACGGTCCAGGTGACCTGATCATCGTAGACCGAACTGTCGAAGGGCCGGTTGCCATAAATGCCGTGCTGGTCGAGCCAATCGATGATCCGGTCTGCCTGGCACGATAGCCTTGTCCGGGATACCGGTTCGGGCGGAGGCGGTGTGTACGTCGGAGGTGGCGCCGGACTTGTTCCGCCGGGTGCGATTTTAAAGACCAGTATTTGGAAAACCTTGAATCTGCACTCGCTGAGGTTCACCATTAGAGGGGCAACCTGGTCGCGCACGACCCCCACATAATCCTCGGTGGTAATGCTTCCGCTGATCTGCCCACCGGTTGTCAGAATTTGCGAAGCCAGTCCTCTTAACTCGACGCTGAGGGCACCTTTTGCCGCTGCGGTCGAGGCGCTGCCCTGGTCTTTGACCACCCCGCAAATGCGTTCTGCTGTGCTTGCGATCATGATAAGCTGAGCTTCGCTGAGCCCCTCAGCTTGGGCCCTCGTCGGCGTAATCAGCGCATGCAGAAAAGCCGCAACAGCCAAAAACAAAAGCTTTTTGCTCATGAAAATGCCTCCAGCCAATGACTGAATTATAGAAGCGAAACTCCGCCATTTGCAACTTTCTATTGCAAGCACAAAACCATACACCTCCGGCATGAAGCGGCGACGGCCGCCCGGGAAATAGCAACGATAGCAGCCTGGTCATGGGATCTATCCGCGCAGGCCCGGACGATCCCAACCGGAATCTTGGTCCGCTCTGTCCGTTTCGGACGGAGCACGAAGTCCGTACCGCTGAGCGGGTCAAGACCGAGCCCCCCTCCCCCTTTAGCAAACCCATCGTGGCCGCAGTAGCAGTGGACAGGGCCGCATTGCGATGTAACCTTCAACTCGGCGCCGGGCGCAATCGTCGTGACGCCCGCAGCACCGCGCGGATCACCTAAAGCAGCTAATCGCCATCTGTCGCCGAGTCCGTACGATAACAGCATCTATCGTCCGTCTACCGCCAGCGGTGCGAACATCCGCTGCGAGGTTGCCGTCACCATCTTTCGTGAAAGCCCGAGGCTCCTGCGTACATTTAATCCGATAATCTAACCGTGAAGCCAGTGTACCGGTTTCGCGCTTTCGAACGGCCGGGCCGCCCCTGACCATATTGGCGAGTTGTGCCAGATCTGAGTCGCTATCCGTAACTTCGTGCGCCACAATCAGATGATACTCGCCTTCCACGGCGACATGTACTTCGAGACTCTGACCGATGGCGGACGGACATTTAGGGACAGATCAGTGCGTTTGGACTATTCCAGACCCGCGACCAACTGCGTAAGCGGCGACATGATGGGCACGCTCAATGCAGCCGTCGCAACAAAGTCAACTACCAGCCCACGCAATTGATCTAAATGACAGAAGCATGTCACCTGCGAGTAATGAGCCTAGGCTCCTCCTCGTCCACGGAATACGCATGCAAGATCACTCAAACCCTGTTCTTGCCAACGTCCCCTATCGAAGCGCTGCTCCCTCGTACGCTGAAATGCTCCGCGCCGAGATCTGCTCTAGCAGAGAACTATCGTTTCTCATGGAGGCGCACGACGGCCTCTCCGCTGCGATCGCCGAGCGCGCGGGCTTTAAAGGTCTATGGGCGTCCGGCCTTTCGATTGCCTGCTCTCTGGGCTACCGCGATGCTAGTGAACTGTCATGGAGCCAACTCGTTGATGTAGTCGATCGGATCGTCGACTCGTCAAAACTGCCTGTCCTGGTTGATGGGGATGGCGGCTTCGGTAATTTCAATAACGCGCGCCTCCTCGCCCGCATGCTTCGCCAGCGGGGTGCTGCAGGCGTCGCGCTCGAGGACAGCTGTTTTCCGAAGATGAACTCGTTTGTTGGTGAAGGACATGTGCTCGCCGATGTCGATGAATTCTCCGGCCGCTTGCGTGCCGTGAAGGATGCAGTCACCGACGAATTAGTCCTTGTGGCCCGGATTGAGGCGTTGATCGCCGGGCGCGGTATGGAGGAAGCCATTTCGCGCGCTCACGCTTACGCCAACGCGGGAGCCGATGCGATTCTCATTCACTCTCGCAGGAGCGCCGCGGACGAAATCCTCGCGTTTGTGAGAGCTTGGCAGAACAGGTTGCCGGTCGTGATCGTTCCTACGAAGTACTATCGAACACCTGTCGCTGTATATCGCAAAGCCCGCATCTCTGCAGCGATTTGGGCGAATCACTCCATGCGGGCTGCAGCAGCAGCGATGCGACAGGTCTGCCGTCGCATCGTCGCAGAGGAAAACACCGCGAGCATTGAGCCGAATATTGCTACGCTCGACGACGTCTTCGAACTATTGAAGTACGACGAGCTCGCCCGTGCGGAAGCGCGATATCTTCCCCCTCCTGATTGAGCACCACAACGTATCTCCGGCGGGCGTCGATCTCGAACTACTCCAACACCTGGGTCGGTTCGGACCGGCTTGCCTGAGTCCTCAGTGCTCGGAAATGCGGCCGTGATATTGATGGACACGAGGGGAACGAAATGGTCACCAATGGCCCAAGAAAGCCGCGATAGATTCGGCCTCACGTTCGATGAAACAGGTTTGATGGTTTCCGTATGGGCCTATCTTCTGCGCCGTACTTTTGACCGGATGGTCAGCAGCAATTCGTAGGCGGTTAGCGACCGACACCCGCTCTTGGATCAGGTACGGACGCGGCAAGACAGGGCATCAGCGGAATCAAGATAGACCGCTGCGCCGATCTGGATACGACGGAGATACTGTGAGTATCCGCCGTCTCTCGTCTCGTGGACCGTCTCAATCACCCGAGGCTCGTTCTCTGCATCCTCTGACAGAACCTCGCAAAGGACACGGCCGGTCATGGTTGACGGCGGCGCGATGCCAATCAGCCGGAGCACGGTCGGCGCAAAGTCGCAGATACTTGAGGGAACTTGTGAGACGAGCCCGCTCTTGATCCGCGGACCCGCCAGGATGCCGACCGACGACATCTCCTTGGCATGCAACCCGCCATGCACACCAAAGCCGACGGGCCAGTTCGGGCTCCAGCTGCGGCCGACGAGGCCGAACGGATCGACCGCATCATCAGCCCGGTAAGAAAATAAGATATCTGCCGAACGGGCATGGTCGGCGAACGCCAGTTGGCGGGCGAAGCTGCCCGGCGCGACGCCCTCGACCTCGCCCCGCCCGGCGGTAAATACGGGACCGCACCAAGGCCGTTCCATTATTGTCCCTGCCGCGTGGCGGATAGCAACGTCGGATGGCTCAGCCAGGTAGATCGCGCCGACCTGCCCCGGTATGACAATGGCGTCAATCCCGGGCCCCGGCGCAGGCCCACAGTGCAGCCCGGCCGCCTGGAGCGTCTCGAAGGGATCTGCCTGCGCATGCACCGTGACGTGCCCATGGTCGGACGCGAGGATCAGATGAACGTCCTGAGAAATGCCCTCGGCTTCCCACCAATCGAGCACACGGCCAAACTGCCCGTCGACAAAGCCGATCGCCTCCAGGGTCTTTGGCGCGCCGATTCCGGAATAGTGGGACGAGGTGTCGGGCTCTCCGAAAGAGAGAATAGCGACATCAGGTCGAACTTCAGGCCAGATCACATCAAGGAACGCCGAGGTCAGAAACGATTGAGCCGCGAGATCGGGCATGCCCTGGGGAGCCGGCGCGGGTGTCGGCCCCAGCAAGCCCACAACCCGTTCGAGCATAGCGGCCGGGGTCGCGACTTGAGGGAAGTGGCCGGACAGCCTCACCAGGCCAAGCGTTTCAGCCTTGTGGTTCAGTAGGCGGGTCGCTCCCGCCGAATTGGAAGCAAGAACCGAGAAGGTTCTGCCATTCTCCACAAGGATCTCGCCGAGCGACGGCGCGCCAAGGAAGCGGCCGCCGCATGCTTTGTCGAGGCATTCGATCAGGCGGTCGTCACTCGTATCGACGAAGATGGGTATCGCGGACAGACGGTCGAGGTACTGGTTTCCGACAATGCCGTGCCGATCCGGCGTCGTGCCCGTGACGAGGCTCGTCAGGGCGGTCCGGGTATCGCTGGGATAGACCGTACGCTGCCGCGCCAGCACTGCACCGCGGCGCTGGAGCCTGTCCAAGTTCGGAGTCACCGATGGACTGATGAGATCGGGCCTAAGCCCGTCGAACAGCACGATGACAATGCGCGTCGAGATTGAGCAGACGGACATAGTCGAAACTTCATCAGGGCCCCTGCCCCTTTTGTGTTTTGTGCGATGGTCTGGTGATCAGCGCGCCGCCGTCGTACCATTGAGCCTGCTGTTGTGCCCCAGCAGCTCTTGTTGACCCCTGCAGGGCGGCTTTCCTCTATTCCGGCTCCTCCCGAAAGGATCGGCGCTCAAGAAGCTGACTCTTGCTTAGAGCGCGCCTCCTTTGCGCCGGAGGTCATTCAATTGATAGGAGCCTGGCCGCGCTATGGTGAGTTACGCAAACAGTTGCCCTCCGTACAGCCACCAACGTTGGTAGTTGAGCTAGATGACGAATACATGTCACTGCTAGTCGAGTCGAGTGGATCACAACGTTACTTGCAGGTGTTCAACATGAATCGTCAGCCACGACATGATCTGAGAGGACTAATTCATGCGAGCCGCCATAACAGAGACGCGGCAGATCTGCGAACGCAGTTCAACGAATACTTCGAAAATTGAGGCCACTCTGACGACACACGACGACGTCTTTGAACTGTTGAACGACGACGAACTCGCACGCCCGCAAACGCAATATCCTCTTCCCGGCAACCTACGCCAACAACTCTCTTATTCATACCGCACACGCTCGAATTCGAAGGAACTACCGCCATGCATCAGCCCGCCTTACCGTCGCGCTCGACCGCACTTTTCACCGAAGCACAGATCTTCCTTCCTGCAATTAGACCCGCTGTCGAATGGCGTAGCGGCCCTTGCGCAATCGATATGCACATTGCTACTCGATCCAATCTCCTCGCACATCTCACTGACCGTCCAGTCACTGGCAAACGCGCTGCGAGCTCATTGCGTGCAGAAGAAGTGCCGAATCCAATTATGACTTGTCTTTCTTGAGATGTGAGGATCTGCTTTCAATATCCTCGTACACTCTGCCCCGCAGCGACAACCAAACCGACATCTTGGATCGACGGAGAGCGCTCATGTTAGCGCAACGGACAACCTTGTTTAAATCATCTGGCACCGCTGCGGCGAGTGATGCCGCCAAAGCAGTTGCCGTGGGCGGCAAGGATGTCATCGATCTGACTTCTGGAGAGATCTGGAGCCACACGGCGCCATCCGTGCGCGAGGGCGCGATCGCCGCAATTAACTCGAACATCAACCGCTATACTGACACGCTCGGCCTAATGGAGTTGCGTCATGCGCTCGCTCGCAAGATTTCAGCCGAAACCGCCCAACCCTGGTCGGCAGATGAAATCGCGGTGACGACCGGCGCCAAACAGGCGCTCTTCAATGCAGCCATGGTCCTTGTGAATCCGGGGGACGAAGTGCTCATCCCCGCCCCTTACTGGACCACTTTTCCAGCTCAGATCATCGTTGCCGGCGGCAGGCCCGTCTTCATCGAGACAAAGCACAATCACTTTGTGCCGAGGCCTGCAGACCTCGCGGCGGCCATCACTCGAAACACTAAGGCGATCGTAATCAACACACCGAACAATCCGACTGGCGCTGTCTATGATCGCGACATTCTCGCTAGCATGGCCCAGCTCGCCATCGACCGTGAGCTTTGGATCATCTTCGATGAATGCTACGGGACTTTCGCCCACGCGCCGCATGTCCATCATCCGATCGTCACGCTGGCGCCTCGCGCACGCGGTCGTACTTTGATCGTCAATTCGTTCTCCAAGTCGTTGGCCTTGACCGGTTGGCGGATTGGCTATCTCGCCGGCCCCAAGGCGGTCATCAGCGCAGTCAAGGCGCTACAAAGCCATACAACGTCCAATCCCAATGTCATCGCCCAGCATGCGCTACTCCATCATCTGGAGTCCGGCGATGCAACCTTTCAAATGCAATTGCAACGACAGGTCAGCGACGCGCGGGCACTCGGCCTGTCGATCCTTTCCGCACTGAGATCGGTACCCCAGCCAATCGCCCAAGGTGGATTCTACTTCTATCTCGATCTCAGCGGCCTTCAGCGATCCGCCAAGGCACGTGGTCACGAGCTAAACGCCGATGACGTCGTTAGCACGCTGCTGATGGACGCTGGCGTTGCAACAGTGTCAGGCACAGCGTTTGGCGACCCCGCCGGAGTCCGCCTCTCCTACGGCATCGATCTCAAACTACTCGAACATGGCTTGCGGCGTCTGACCGCAACTCTAGACACATGGAAATGAATTATTGGCTCCCGCAGAGGCGCCTGGACAAGTGGCTTGGCATCATGGCCGACAAAGCCGCACCAGCCTTCATCGCCAGATCGGGCCGCGACGCCCGCTTAACGTCTTGTGATCGAAACACAGCGAAAGCCCCCAATCGACGGACATGGGACACGGATGTTGGACGACACACTCGATAATCGCGCCGCGCACGGCGGCGCCCCTACTACCCCGGAGGCCAAGCTAATGATGTCCTCGGCGACACGTTCAGACTGAAACACTCGAGGCTGGCCTAACCGACTTGCGACGATTTCTCAACTCTTTGCAACGACGACGGAATATCGCGCGACGATCGAACCAATGAAGGCACTTTAAGATGACCACCAATGCTCCCAAGAAGGCCGTCATTCTCGCCGCCGGCTCTGGCACTCGTCTGCGACCATTAACGGATTTGTGCCCGAAGCCCCTCGTCAAGATCAACGGTACACCGATCCTTCACAATGCCCTACGAAACCTCGAGGCAGTTGGCGTCGAGGACGTGACAATCGTTGTCGGCTACCGCAAGGACGCGATTCAGTATGCCTGCGGCAGCCGCTTCAGCGGCCTTAACATCAACTACGTGGAGTCAACCGTCTTCAACAGCACTGGCAGCGCTTATTCGCTGTGGCTGGCGCGTGGCGTGCTTCTTTCTGGAGATTGCTACATTTTGGAAGGTGACGTCTACTTTGAGGAGGACGCGCTCCGCTATCTAAACGTTGCCGCTGCTCACGACATTGCTGCGGTTGCACCATTCGAGCCGTGCATGCAAGGGTCGGCCGTGACGCTGTCCGAGAACGGACTTATCTCTGGGTTTCGGCTGAAGCAGACGGCAGCGGACCTCAACGGCGATGGCCCAGCGCTGTTCAAAACCATGAATCTACTGCGGTTTAGTTTTGGTACGCTCAGTAAGACGATTGTTCCTTCCCTGGACGACTTAGTCAGGTCAGGCGCCACACAAACATACACCGAGGAACTGCTTGCCCAACTCGTCGAAAGGCGCGGGCTGAAGCTTGCGGCTGCACGTTGTGACGCGCTTCGTTGGTATGAGATCGACAGCACGGACGACTTGCGAATCGCTGAACGACTTTTCGCAACAGCGTCGCTCCGGCCGTCACCGGGGTCCCTCGAACATCGGATTGGTGGTTGAGGACTTCTCCAATGTTCCGCCAGCTCATCGATCCAGCCAACGCTATAACTGCCGCAGGTCTTGTGCTCTCGGTCATCGGTATCAACCTTGCGATCGCAGGCCGCCTGGAGGTCGGAGTCGCCATTGTGCTCTGGGCGTTGCTTGCCGATCACCTCGACGGCGTGGTGGCCCAGCGAACGCAAGGCCGCGCTGCGGAGACAGGACAGGTCGGCAAGAATCTAGACTCGCTGGCTGATTTGGTTAGTGCCGGCGTCTTTCCGGCCGTCACCTCGATAATTATGGCCCATGGTTCACTGGTCCCAGTTGTTGCAGGTACTGTTCTCGTGGTGGCCAGCGCCTTGCGGCTGAGTTACTTCAACGTATTCGGATCTCCGGGCGGCCGGTTTATCGGCGTGCCGACCACCTATGTGATACCAGCAACGGCAATCGTGTTCTTGCTCCGTCCGGTGATCCCTGATGCGATCTTTCCGAACCTGTTCGCGTTTATCCTCTTCGTACTTGCCGTTCTGCACGTTTCGTCGCTTCGAGTTCCGAAGACTACCGGCATCATGTACCTCGTCATCACGGCATTTTGTGTTGGGGCTTCCATCGTACTCGCGACAAGGGGGCTCGCATGAATACGCAGCCTAAATTCGTCCGGCCAAGCGGTCCGTCCACACGAGACCACACGCGCGGCTGGATATATCGAGAACTCGGCGTCGAGCCGTTCATCCAATGCGCTGGTGTCCGCACGATTTATGGAGCAAGCAATCCGAGCGACGAGGTCATCGCCGCAATGACGGCGGCCGCTGAGGCGTTCGTCGACATGGATGAGCTCGCCGAAGCGGTAGGCCAACGAATGGCCGAACTCACCGGCACCGAATGGGGGGTTATCACCGCCGGAACTGCAGCCGCGCTAGCGTTGGCCACTGCGGCCTGCATTGCCGGAAACAATCCAGAGCTAATGTTGCGGTTACCGGATACATCGGGGCTGCGCAACAAGGTGTTAATCCCCTCCGATCAACGTTTCGCCTACGAACAGGCGATCCGGCTCGCGGGGGCGGAGATTGTCGGTATCGCCACGACTGAGGAGTTGGCTGAGGCATTGGACGGAACCGTTGCGATGCTCTGCCTGCTTGGTCGGATGGACGCAGCGTCAGCCTTACCGTTAAGTTCGCTACTTCCCTTCGCTCGCGCGCACAGCATTCCCATTCTCGTCGACGCCGCCGGCCTTTCGCCGGAGAACCCGGATCGCTGGATCAAGAACGGAGCCGACCTGGTTGTATACGCAGGGGGCAAATACATCCGCGCACCACAATCCACCGCAATAGTGCTTGGGAACGAGCGCCTTTGCAAAGCGATCTGGTGGAATGGAGCCCCTCATCAAGCATTCGGCCGATCAATGAAGGTGGGCAAGGAGGAGGTACTCGGCGCCCTGGTCGCGCTCGATCGGTGGATCAATTTTCAATCGGCAAAAGACGAACGCGAAAGGTGGCTTCCTCGATTAAAGCGGGTCGACGCTTACCTCAGCTCGCTGCCAGGCGTCAAAACAGAACTGCTGTCCTGGGCGGGTTCCGTGACAGCAATTCGGCTGAAGGTCAGCTGGGACACCGGTGCTATTTCGCTCAATGCGGAAGACCTAAGGCTAGCCCTTTTGCAGCAACGACCGCGCATCCTAATACACGATTTTTGGTCTACGCCGACCTCGATCATACTGGATCCCGTGAACCTCTCCGATGACGAAGCTGACATTGTTGGCCGCACTTTGGCCCACGCATTGCGTAATCCCGAGTCCATAGCTCAACCGACCGCGGACCTCCGTGCCGAAGTCGACGTCTCAGGCAGTTGGCGGCTTGAAATACAATTCCTTCACGGTTCAGCGACACATCATGTCAGCATCCAGCAGAATGGCGTGACGATACGTGGCCTCCACCACACGGGATCCTCCTCAGGAGGCGTGTCGGGTGTAGTTCATGGGCGCCATATCCACTTCGAGGCGGCGCATGAGCGCGTGCCAATTTGGCTGTTCTACGGTTTCGATGGCGAATTGGCAGAAGATGGCTCGATCAGTGGAACAGTCCGACTGGGTGGCACCGCTAACGAACATCTCGGACCAGTTTTCAAGGGTCAATTCGGCTCCGCCGATTGGCGAGCGACGATCGTCAACACAACACCCGATGGCTCGCCTGAAGTTCGCAGGCAGTCGCAGCAGCCCGGGGGAGGCTCGAATGAGCATTCAGAACGTTGAGAGCCACCACCAGCATTCGTTCAGCTTGCATGGCAAGGTCGCGTTAGTCGTCGGCGGCTACGGAGCGATTGGCGCAGCGATTTCCGAAACATTGGCCACTGCAGGTGCGATGAGCATTGTTGCTGGACGAAGTGGGGACCGGGCACGAGCTTTTGCCGCTGAACTGAATGACAAAGGTTTGTCTGTTCAAGGTGTCGAGCTCGATGCATGCGATGTCGCCGCAGTACGTCGTCTCCCCTCTTCCCTCAAGCATCAATATGGCTCGATCGACATTCTAGTGAACTGCGTCGGGATCAACAAAGAGCAGCCCCTTCTCGAGGTGACAGAAGATGCATTCGATCAGGTGTATCACGGGACATTGCGTGCGGGAATGTTTCTCGGCCAAGCGGTCGCTGCCCATCAGGTGGCAGCCGAAAAGAGAGGCAGCCATATTCACATTCTCTCACTTCGGTCGTCACTTGGTTTTCGAGACCGAGGTTACAGCGCCTTCTGTGCGGCAAAGGGAGGACTGGCCATTCTCTTGAAGCAGCATGCGACTGAGCTCGCCCCTTACGGGATCACGGTCAACGGTGTCGCTCCCGGCGTTGTACGAACTCACAAGAATGACAAAGCTCTTGAGGACACCGCGACGTTTCAGGAGGCCATAACCGACATCCCCCTCAGATGTCTGGCAACGCCATCCGACGTCGCTGGAGCGGTGCATTTCTTCGCGTCGTCCCTAGCTCGGTTCGTGACCGGTCAGATTCTGTATGTGGACGGCGGGCTCACAGCCAGCACGTGAGGGGCCTCTCTCGGAAGGAGCTGACAATGAAAATTGGAGTAGTCGGAGCTGGCATTATTGGAACCTCCATCGCCTATCACCTAGGTAAGGCTGGCGCGCAGGTCACGATCTTCGATATCGGAGGCCCTGGCGATGGCGTCTCTTCCAAATCGTTTGCTTGCCTCAATGCTTTCGGCCAACCGGCGGCTGACCTGCCGTTCCGACTCGAAGCCATCAGGTATCACAGCACAATCGCTCGCGAACTCGGAAGCGAGCGATACCTGCACATCACCGGCACTCTGCGCCTCGGTACGGTCGAGGGAGAGGCTGCAAAGATCACTGCAAACGCAAAGATGATGCGCGAGTTTGGTGGTGACGCGAACAGCCTAACTGGATCAACGATTAACGAGCTAGAACCGCTCGTCCAGGCCCATCGGCCGATTGAAGGCGTGAGCGTGCCGGAGGAGGGCTGGGTCGATGCAAAAGGTTTGTCTCGACGCCTCGTGCATGTCGCCACGCGAAACTTTGATGTACGATTTCGGCGGTTAAGAGTACTACGCATTGGGAATGACGGTTTAAAGCCGTGGGTCAACTATGATCTCGGGACTGACTTGTTTGATTGCGTTGTCCTGGCCGCCGGGAGCGATACCAATCCAATCCTGCAGGCGTCAAATCTTACTCCCTTCCCGATAAAAGCAGATCCAGGTGCTTTGCGGGAAGTGCCATGCCATAACGAGTCGAGAGGCCTTGGGCACGTAGTATATGCGGATAGCTTCCATGTTCGGCCCAGTGACCGCGGCGGCCTCCTGGCTGGCATATCCCCGCTCGTCGACGATTTGCAATCAAGCGACCGGTTCGAAAAGGAGAGTAAGGCCATCCTAGATACAGGAGCGGAGTGGATTGATCGGTTTGCAGAAATGCCGGGAACGCCGGTCCTCGGCATCCGGTCTGTGACAGCAGACGAGCTTCCCATCCTCGGCAGGCTTGAGGATGCCAATCACATCTACATCGCGGTTATGCATGGCGGGATTACGCTTGGACCGTTGGTGGGGCGGCTTGTTGCGAACGAAGTCGTGAACGAACAAGCTAGCGACCTGTTAGCACGATATCGCCCCTCGCGGTTCGGCAACAACGCGACCTGCGCGCCGGCTACAGTAAGCTCGTCTGAAGATCGTAGAGTAGCGCCTATGGGGCCTAACGCGAGCGTGGAAGTGCAGCGCGATATTTCATTGCTGAAAGGTGAGATCAGCCTCATTCGAAGTACGCCTCCTGCTCCTGTTTGGCTCGGTGATACTATCCGCCAATCCCTTGCGCATGTCGCGGAACAGGCAAACATCGGTGAGATCTTTCGGGCGCATCGTTTTAGGGGAACTGAGCCCGACAGAGAGGCTGGGGCTGGCTGGATAGCTGGACGCCTCGGCACGGCGCCGGCGATCGACCGAATGATCACGACGAACGGCACTCAGAACGCGCTCTTTCTTGCGACCCTTGCAACCACTCGCGAGAAGAAAGTCATCGCTGTCGAAGAAATTGGCTACTATGCCTTCCGAAATATAGCGGCACTGTTGGGGGTCACGCCACGTGCTGTGGCAATGGACCATGATGGTATGCTCCCTGATGCTTTTGACAAGGCATGCAATGACGGGAACGTAGCAGCTGTTTATCTGCAGCCCACGGTGCACAATCCGACTGCTTACGTGATGTCAGTGGAGCGCAGACAAGAGTTGGCTGCGGTGGCGCGACGCAATAACGTTCAGATCTTGGAAGACGACGTGTACGGACTTCTGCCGGAGAACTCCCCCATTGCGATTTCTGCTCTTGCTCCTGAGTTGGCGTGGTACGCAACTGGACCCGCGAAGTGCGTCGCGCCTGGCCTAAGGATTGGCTATTTGGTGGCGCCTACGGCGCAAGCTGCCGCAGCTGCATTCGCACCGGTATCAACCGTCACAACTTGGCACGTATCTCCACTTGTTGCTGAAATCGCACAGCAGTGGATCAGGGATGGCACCATGGGGGCTATCCGGGACGCCATCAGAGCCGAAGTTCGAACGCGTCAGGCAATTGCCGCCGCCACGCTAAAGGGAGCGGACTACCTTAGCCACAGCGAGTCGATATTCATTTGGCTGAGGCTACCAAGCGACACAACAGAGGAGAAGTTCGTCGCCTCGGCTCGCTCTAGGGGGGTGATCCTTCGTCCGGGCTCAATGTTCTGGGTGTCTCCACCCAAACAGATCGATCGAATTAGAGTTGTCTTAGGTAGTCCGGACTCCGCTCGCGAGGTCAGAAGTGCGCTTGAGGTCATCGGCTCGATTCTTCATTGAATCGGTGCCTTGGGCCAATCGGCAACTCTTCACAAGTCATTTAGGAGGCAACGATGTCGGAAGCTCAGATCGGATTCTCTCTCAGTGCCGGACAATCGTTTGTACGGGCCGACGATGAATACCGCTTAGATGTCCTGAAAGGAACTCATATCGACCTGTATCAGGATATTCCACCCGCCTCGACAGAACGTGCGTCTATTATCCAGCAGATGCTCATAGGTTCGGACAAGATAGCTGGGATTGATCAAGCGTTCCGATTTCACCGCTACCAAGGAACCGACTCCGACCGCAAGGCCGCAGCTTCGTGGATGGCCAAGCGGCTTGGATCCGCACCGGATCCTAGCAGAGTGGTTCTGACACACGGATCGCAGGATGCATTGATTATGCTTCTGTCGACCATTGTTGGCCGTCAAGGCCTCCTCCTGTTGGAGGAACTTACGTACCCGTCGGTAAAGGTCATATCCGAG
Source organism: Bradyrhizobium sp. CCBAU 53421 (assembly GCF_015291625.1). NCBI lineage: Bacteria > Pseudomonadati > Pseudomonadota > Alphaproteobacteria > Hyphomicrobiales > Nitrobacteraceae > Bradyrhizobium > Bradyrhizobium sp. CCBAU 53421. The sequence goes on along the minus strand of NZ_CP030047.1, from coordinate 3,728,123 downwards.
CTTCTTGGAGTCCAAACGGCGGCGGTCGCAATGGACGATGAGGGCGTGAGACCGGACGCACTGCGTCAAGTCTGCGAAGCAAATCCTTGTCAAATGGCGCTCTACTGCATGCCAACCGTCCACAATCCAACGACGAGGACAATGTCGTTAGAGCGACGATTGGCCATTCTCGAGATATGTCGCAACAACAACGTAACCCTCATTGAGGATGATGCTTATGGTCTCTTTTCGACAGACGAGATCCCAACCTTTTCAGAGCTCGCGCCTGACAGCACTTGGTATATGTTTACGGTAGCGAAAGCTCTGTCCTTACAACTTCGAATCTGTTTGCTAGTTGCGCCCACAGAAGGCAGCGTCGACAGAGTGTTTAGCTCGACAAGGCGTATGACCTTCTGGATGGCAACGCCGCTATCGGCAGTCTTGCTGACCAGACTTATTGAAGCCGGTGAGATCGATCGCCTTGTCGCAGGTGTCAAGGAGGAAACAGCCAAGCGACAAGCGCTGGTCTCGGACATCTTCAACGGCTTGGACTACAGATCGCGGCCGTTTTCCCCACATTTGTGGCTGACGGTTCCTGCGCCATGGGATCGACGAACATTCGCAAAGACCGCGCGAGAGAACGGCGTTCTCCTTAACACGAGCGACGCCTATCAGGTCGGCTCGGCGACGCCGCCGGAGGCGGTTCGCGTCTGCATCGGAGCACCCCAACGCGAGGAAGTCCGGCTCGCACTTACCCGAATATCTAACTTGCTTCGTGGGAGCTCCGATGCGCGCGCGGCCACGCACCGCTGATCTCACAGCTCCGTCGCTTGATCAACGGCGATGCTCGATTGAACTGGTTCCGCTCGACGACGTACCGTTAGGCCCAGCAAGGTGGATCAAAATATTCGGACGGTATTGGACTCTGCGGCGTTATCTCGGGCGGCTCATTGCCGCTCTGTACAGCCGAGATAAGGGGCGGCTGGGGTGTGAGGCCTCGCAGTTTCGGCAACACGTGTTTCAGACCGGCCCTCACGTGCTGACTTTCAAAACGATGCGGCAGGATAATTGGAGTGCGCGATGGACGGCAACATCTCAATTCAGCGTGTGGCAGGCGTCGCACCAGGCAGGAGTTCTGGTTCTGCCTTTGGCAATCTCGCCTGGGCGGTGGCTACGTCAGACGACAAAAGCCTCGGCCTAAGAGAACAGACTGTTGCGGCCTTTGCAAAGATCGAGCGGACGTTAGCCGCTCTCGAAACTAACAAGAAATACCTCCTGTCGGCGACAATTATTCTTGCCGATCTCAATGATAAGGAGGGTTTTGATCTCGAATGGAAGAAATGGGTGGGGGCTGACAGTCAGCATTGGCCACAACGGTCCTGCACGGGAGGAACTCTTTCGTCCGGCACACTCGTCGAGATCATGGTTGTCGCGGCGCGACCGAGCTGAGCGCTGATCTGAATTGGACAACCAGCTTGAGAGTCTCGCACAGTTCAGGGATGAGAAGCAGTCTCACCACGAAACCGAGTGCGCAACCAGCTCGACACGGTCGAGCGCGAACGTTCGTTTGAGCTGGATTTGCTTTCATCGGAATACGTTATCTGCCACAGCTCGCGCAATTTTACGGTCGTGGAAGGTGTTGATAATTGCGGTATGCGAGAATACCCGCAAGGCAAGCGTCAACGGTCGCGCGAGCGCGCATTGAGGAGATATCCGAGATGGCGCAATTCGAAAATGCTCCAACCTCATTCCCCGTTACGAAGCGAGGAAGCTCACGATGGTGGTATCGGTCAAAGGCCTGTATCCTTCCTCCCTCTCGGTATGGCGCCTGCCGGGGGTCATTCCGCTAGTGAGGAGTGCTCACGACGGGGTTTTGGGCGTCAAGCGCGAAGCGCACGCATGAACTGCTCACCTGCGACGCTCAAGGAGCCGGCATTGTCTATGCACAGCACATCCCTTCCCTCGATCAGATCAAGGTCACTTCGGGCAAGCCGCCGCTTCTGTGATGTATCGTCCTCGCGTCCGCGCCCCGCCAGGCGCTTGGCCAAGAGCTCAACCGGTACGGTGACATTGATGATTAAAAGCTGCGGGTAGCGCTGACGGGCCAATGGAACGATGGCTCGGGATGCATTCGCGACCACGACAGCGCCGCGACCGAGCTGGTGTTCGACGGCCGATGGAATACCGTAGAGGAACCCATGGGCCTGCCAATGCAACGCGAATCCTTCGGCGCTGGCTCGGCGTTGGAATTCTGCAAGAGTGACAGATTCGTGATTCTCGCCGATGGAGGGAGACCTGGTGATGACCCGGCGGACGAAATAGAAGTCAGTATCTGACTGCAACCGCACGCGGGCATGGTCAATCAGGGTGTCCTTGCCCGCTCCGCTGGGACCAACAACGAGAACCATGTGCCCACGCCTAGGTGCCATCAACTCATACCGCCTCCTTGAGGAGGGTATTGCTCCTCAAGGCAAACTGCGACCGCACGACAAAGTCAGCGTGAGGATCTTTCTGAACAAAGAGAGAAAGAGCATCGACTCGATAGTCTTCGAAGAGCAGCGGTGCAAACGCCTCATACAATTCTCGCCGCAGGTCAGGCCTGCTTTCGGCGGGAACGCGATCGGTCAGGGTCATGTGGAAACGGAACCGATCGAAGACGTAGGGATAGCCCCATTGCACGAGATAGGTTGTCTCGGTCTCATCGAGTGGGGTGCGTAAACGTCGTTGAAACTCGCCCTCGCTCATTGGCGCCCGGAAGCGATCAAGCTCTTCTACGATGTGCGAGGCCAGGCCACGCAAAGAAGGGATCGGAGTCACAGGAACCAGTGCGAAGAAGCTGCCCACGAGATCGATCTTTAGTGGGCCGATCGGGCACGGAGTCCGCGCCGCTGCGAGTTTGCGGAGCGCGTGCTCCAATTCCTCGATCGAACAGCGCTCCCTGAGCTGGAACGGCGCCTTGAGAGTCGCGTGGAACCCGTAGCGTCTAGGCGCGGAGGTCAAGGCGTCACGAACAACGTGGGCCTGGCCCGCAGGACCGGGTTGAACTGGAGCCGCAGGCGAGATTCCAAAGAACGCGTCGCGCCCGAGCCAAGCTCTCGCCGCCACGGTCAGCGGATGTTCTCGAGCCGGCGTGTAGTAAATCGCGTAGCGGGGCGAGAAAGGTCCGGCCATTATGCGGCGGCCTCCCCCGCCGTATTGGGCAGTCGCTTCCGAAGCAATGGCTGGCCCACCTCGAACAGGCGGTCGGCGACAGCCTCGCGCACCTCCTCATCGTGGAAGATGCCAACAATAGCCGCCCCGCGCGCCTTGGCCTCGTCGATTAGCTCAACCACGGTCTGGCGATTGGCGGCGTCAAGGGAGGCCGTCGGTTCGTCGAGAAGCAGGACCGGGTATTCTACGATAAACCCGCGGGCGACGTTGACGCGCTGCTGCTCACCGCCAGAAAACGTGGCCGGCGCTAGAGACCACAGCCGCTTCGGGACGCGGAGACGGGAAAGAAGGGTGCGAGCGGCGCCGTACGCCGTGTCCGGGTCAACGCCGTTCACGATCGCGGGCTCGGCGACAATATGCAGCGCCGGCACTCTTGGAATCACGTGCAGGAATTGGCTGACATAGCCAATGGTTCGTCGCCGGATCTCGATCACTTCCCAGGGCTCGACCGCCAGCAGATCGACGGTACTGCCGTCGTGTTGAACCAGGATCTTCCCAGCATCGGGCTTGTAGTTGGCATATAGGGAACGCAACAGCGTCGACTTGCCGGCACCAGATGGTCCATGCAGGCAGACGCATTCTCCGGGGACTACCCTGAGATCGATACCATCAAAAACGGGAATCTCCGTCCCGCCCTGCGTGTGGAGGATGAATCTCTTTGTCAGGCCGTGAGCTTGAAGGGCGATATCGCTGGTGTTTATTCTGGCTGGCATTTCTTCACGCCTCAGACTTGCAGTACGGACGAGACGAGCAACTGGGTGTAGGGTTGGTGCGGATCATCGAGCACCTGGTCCGTCAGCCCCGCCTCAATAACCCGACCGCGGTGCATGACCATCAGGCGGTCGGCAAGCAAGCGCACGACGGCGAGATCGTGAGTGACGATGATAGCCGCGATGCCGAGCTCGTGGACCAGCCCGCGAAGTACGTCAAGCAGCTTCGCCTGGACAGAAACATCCAATCCTCCTGTCGGTTCGTCCATGAACACAAGTCGTGGTCGTGTCACAAGATTACGCGCAATCTGCAGCCGCTGCTGCATGCCGCCGGAGAAGGTCCTCGGCTTGTCGTCTGTGCGAGAAAGATCGATTTCGACTTTGGTTAGCCATTCTTGCGCCTCGGCGCGAATATTGCCGTAGTGGCGGGCGCCGATTGACATTGGCCGCTCGCCAATATTGCCACCAGCGCTGACATCCATCCTGATCCCGTCGCGCGGGTTCTGGTGCACGACACCCCAGTCGGTGCGCGCCAATCGTCGGCGTTCCGGTTCGGACAGCGACAAGATATCGACCAGACCACGCTCCTTCGTGTCGTAAGCAATCGAGCCCGTATCGGGAGCCAGCCGTCCAGCCAGACAGGCCAGCAATGTCGACTTGCCCGATCCGCTCTCCCCGACAACTCCGAGAACTTCGCCGGGATAAAGCCTAAAGGACACATCCAAACAGCCCACATGGCCGCCATAGGATTTTGAGACGCCGCGGACATCTAGAAGTGTCCGTCGTGTCGTAACCTTGGCTGCTGCCGTCATGATGAACTCCCTGCGGTCGCACGGGCCGGAGTGGCGGCCGGCTCGCTCGTTTCCGGCTGTGCTCCGCGGCGTTTGGTGCAATAGTCCGTGTCGGAGCACACGAACAAGCGTCCGCCACGGTCATCGGTAATCACCTCGTCGAGATAGGACGTTCCAGACCCACAAAAGGCACAGGATTGCTTCCACTTCTGGACCTCGAACGGATGATCGTCGAAGTCCAAGCTCCGTACGCTGGTATAGGGCGGCACCGCATAGATGCGCTTTTCTCGACCGCAACCAAAGAGCTGGATCGCCGCGTTGTCTTGCATCTTCGGATTATCGAACTTCGGAATCGGAGAAGGCGACATCAAATGTCGCCTGTTGACTATCACCGGATATTCGTAGGTGCGTGCAATATGTCCAAAGCGAGCAACATCTTCATACAGGGTCACCTGCATGGCGCCGTACTCTGCATAGGCATGCATCTTGCGCGTCTCAGTCTCGCGAGGTGCGATTCGGCGCAAAGGTTCTGGTTGTGGCACTTGGTACACGAGTATTTGCCCTTCCTTGAGGATCGACTCGGGCACCCTATGCCGTGTCTGGATGACTGTTGCCTCGTCGGTTCTTTCAGTCGTCGCGATCTGAGCAACTGTCTTGAAGAAACGTCGAATTGATATCGCATTGGTCGTGTCATCTGCGCCTTGGTCGATGACCTTCAGGCGGTCGTTCGGGCCCAGCACGCTTGCCGTGATTTGAATCCCGCCGGTACCCCAGCCATACGGAAGCGGCATCTCGCGGCCTCCGAACGGGACCTGATAGCCAGGGATTGATAGTGCCTTGAGCACCGCACGGCGGATCATGCGCTTCGTCTGCTCGTCCAAATATGCGAAGTTGTAGCCTTTGTTACCGCTATCCGATCTCATGACTTGATTCATCTCTCGCCTTAGTTTCAGCTGCAAGTCGTTCTGCACGCATGTTGCGGATCAGTTGCAGATCGGCTTGAAAGTCGACGTAGTGCGGTAGTTTATAGTGAGAGATTAGTCCCGTCGCCTCTACGCTATCGCTATGGGACAGAACAAACTCCTCGTCTTGTGCGGGATAGCGTACCTCTTCACCCAACTCGCGTGCCCGCAACGTTCGATCAACAAGCGCCATGGACATCGCCTTCCGCTCACAATGCCCAAGTGTGAGTCCATAACCGCGCGTGAAATGAGGAAGCGTGGCCGCAGAGCCATCGAACTGGCTGATCATTTGGCATTCTGTCACCGTGATTTCCCCGATTACGATCGGGAACCCGAGCTCTTCCGGAACAATCTCGACGTCTACCTCACCGAGTCGCATCTCAGCTACATAGGGATGCGATCCGCCGTACCCTCTGGCGCTGGAGTAGGCGAGCCCGACAATGAAGCCTTCATCGCCGCGTACGAGGTTCTGCAAACGTTGGTCACGCCCAGCAGGCAATCTCATGGGTGAGCGAGTAAGATCGAACGGCTCTCTTCCCGCGCGGCGCTCAGCTGACTCAATAAGGCCGTCCCCGTCGAGGACGTCCAATACACTTGGCACATTGAAGTCAATTGGGCTGCCGGAAGCCGGCACTCCCGCCAGTCCCTCATCTACCGATTCCGCTAAGCTGAAATCCAGAAGGCGGTGAGTATAGTCATAAGTCGGCCCTAACAGCTGACCTCCGGGAAGATCTTTGAATGTTCCAGAGACCCGGCGTCGAACGAACATCCGCTTTGTGTCGATCGGCTCGGAAGCTGCAATCCGAGGCAGAGTAGTGCGATACGCTCTCAAGAGAAAGATCGCCTCGGCGAGGTCTCCTTGTGCCTGCTTCAATGCAAGCGCTGCGAGACGTCGGTCATACATCGATCCCTCGTTCATCACTCTGTCTATCGCAAGCCCAAGCTGGCCGCTGATCTGATCGAGCGTCAGCTCAGGAACTGTAGTATCTCCGCGGCGCTCCTCCGCGAGTAGTTTATGTGCGTTTAGTATCGCGTGCTCGCCACCCTTCACAGCAACGTAGGCCATCTAAACCTCCACGTGAACCGAGCGTGGCAACCCGACGATTGAGGATCCAGAGGTGAAAAAGACGTCAACACCCCGAGGGTAAATCTCTCGGTTCTTCTCCCAATCCGCCCAGAATTGACCCGGAAGACCGGCAATGCGCGGCTGAACTGTCTCCCGAATACCTGGTCCTGACCATTGAGTTCGCGGGCCATCCGCGAATGACGGCACCTGCACGATTAGCGTTGCCCCAAACTCCGGTGACTCGACCTCGCCCGGCGAAAATTCACAGATGCTAGGCATGGTAGACGGGTCTACGACGATTGCGTACTGCGTCTTTCGATGGTCTTTTGTGAGAGGCGCACAGCAATGAAAGCTGAGCCAGTCGATGATATCATCCCCTCGCCCTTGCTTGTCGAGCCAGAGCGTTGTTTCGAAATCTAAGAGCGTGAGGCAGACAGCGGCCGTGGCAACAGAGAACGGTCGCGGACCATCAACCGTTCGATCAAGAGAAAACGTCCGTCCAGGATAGCCCTGGCAGGACAGAATTGTACGAAAGACGGCTTGGCTGTCGAACACCGGGTCTTTGAAACCCGAATGGATAACGGACTTGGCTGCAGCTATTGTCATTCTGAATTTTCGCCTCTGACCATCGTGAAGAACTCGACTTTCGTCGAGGCTGCCTTCGCGCAACGTTCTTTCCGACGCCGCACCTGAATCTCACGCAACTCTTGAATAACCCGGCAAAGCCGGGTCCTGTTTTCGTCATCCCGCTGGAGCGCGGCGTCGACTAAAGCCGCTAGCTTTGCATGATGGGAATCGGTGCCCTGCACATAGCCGTGACCGACGATTCCGTCCGCGAGGCGCAAGGCGCACCGAGTAACAGTCATCTCGCCAACGTTGAACGGATCGCCCGTACCGCCAATGCGGCCGCGGACCAAAACGAGACCCGTTTCGGGCGACTTCAACCATGTCCAGGATAGTTGCAGCACAAAGCTCGAGGCGAGCCGATTGAGGTCGGCCGGCGCCGAGCGCGCCAGGATCCCGATCCAGACGCCTCTGCTGAGTTCTTGGGATGACAACGTCAAACCGTCGCTTTCTCTCGTTGCTTGCATGCTCGTTGGCATCGTATTTTGGGGTCCGCTAGACGCGACGACGGAGACTATCCATTAAACTTGACAAGCAAGGGTTGGTGATCGGAGCCGTCTGCCGCTCTATCGACAGTTGCTGATGTTATCCGTCCGATTAAGCTCTCGCTCACGAAGCAGTAATCGACGCGATGAGCGTGTGGTGGCAAGATCGTCGAGCCAGCCTCGCGGGCTGCTTCCGAAAAGCCGTGACAAACCGACCAGGCATCCACGAATCCACCCCGATTGGTGAGATGGCCGAACCGTTCCGAGTGTTCACCGACCAGAGCAGTATATGACTCTGTGGTATCCTCGAAATTGAAGTCGCCCAGTAGAATGGCCTCGCTGGGCATTGAAGGAAGCGCTGGCTCGGAAGTCCAAGTATCATCGGGATGCTGCCCCGCGAGAACGGGACCTTCATCTGCCACTCTCTTATGGTGCTCAATGAGCCATTCGAGTTGGCGATGACGCTGTTTGACTGACGTGCTGCAGAGGTGGGTCGAATAGAACCGGAGGAGGCCCATTGGAGTATCGATCACCGCCTCCAACGCGCCCTTTTGCATGTCCAGGTAGACGGCTGCGCCATACTTGGTCAGAAGGTAGTTCCTGATCGACACAATCGGATAACGCGACAAAATCATGTTGCCGAATTGTCGTCTGACGCCGCTTTCGCCAGACTTGCACACGTCGATCGTCGGTCCCCACGCTACCTCGTGCTCGGGCAACATCCGGCGGATGAGGTCGACCTGATCTTGGTTCTGAGAGCGATCCCAATTGACATCGACCTCCTGCAAGGCAATGACATCTGCGTTGGCAATGGCGTCGATGGATCGCTTGAGATCAAGCCTGTTATCACGACCAACTCCGTAGTGGATGTTGTATGTTGCGACGAGCACTTTCGTTAATATCCATAATTAGATGGGCCGGATTGCTTGCTGCGACCTTCTTCCTTGTTTGTGATACTTCGGTGACACTCAGAGCCATCATGCTCCGACGACAGCGCGTGTTGTATAATGAATGGGAAGCTGCCCTGAGGGCCCGCACTCCAACTGATCGAGAAACTCAATGGGACCACGTCAAACAGTGCATCGGTCCAATGCTGATCGTCGCTCTTCTTCGCTGTCGCGCTGGAGACAAATTCAGGGAGAGCTTGAAGCGTGGCTTGCCAACGGGCGATTTGCTCCGGGCAGCAAGCTTCCGACCGAGGAAGAACTCGCGCAACACTTTGCTGTGCACCGACATACGATCCGTCGCGCTGTGCAGCAGCTAAAACAGAACGAGTTGGTTCGCGTTGAGCAAGGGAAAGGGATGTTTGTTTGCGAGCCAAGCCTGTCATATCGAATTGGCCGTACGACGAAGCTTTCAAGCGCTGCGAGGATGCTCGGTCGATCACTACGATATCGTTTGATCTCAGTGGATCAGGTCCGCGCAATACGGTTTGGAACTCCCCTAGCGCTCCCGAAAGGCCATCCCCTCATCCGCATACGGATGGCGCGCGTGCTTGATGGACGTGATATCGCCCTTATGTGGTGCTATTTTCCGCTTCCGAGGTTCAATGGCATTGCTCAGTGGATTGCGAGCACTGGATCTGTCAGCGCTGCAATGAAGCGTTATGGTGTCGAAGAGATTAGTCGAAAGAGTCTAAGAATTCGTGCTACCAACCCCACCGCTCAAGAAGCGAAGGTTCTCGGGATCGAACGCTCCACTCCGATGCTCGAACTTACCCATCTTGCAATCGACGAAAAGAACATTCCGATCGAGTTCACGGTCTCCACATACGATGGCAGATACTTCGATATCCTTTTCGATTTCTGACCTTGAAAGTTTGTACCCTCACCGCGAGCTATCAGCGCCCTACCCCTTAATACTTCCTTTGGCTATCCCTTCGACGAACCATCGTTGCGCAACGAGAAAGGTAACGATGAGCGGTAGGACCACGACGATCGAGGCAGCCATTAGGGGGCCATAGTCGGAGCCGGTGTCCTCGTTCTTGAAAGCCATAATGCCAAGTGGCGGCGGCATAAGTCTTTGATCATTGACGGCAATGAGTGGCCAGAAGAGATCGTTCCAGTGCGATACAATTGAGAAGATTGAAAATGCGATAACCGCCGGCATGGCCATCGGCATCATGACCTTCCAGATGATCGCCAGCTCGGAAAGGCCATCAAGGCGGGCCGCGTGAACGATATCATCAGGAATCGATCGGAAGAACTGACGGAACAAGAATATCCCGAAGGGAGAAACGATGAAGGGGAAAACCAACGCAGTATAGGTGTTAAGGACGCCCACGCTGTAGCCGAGCACGAAAAGCGGCAGGGCCAGTACCTGTTGGGGCAGCAGGAGACCCAGCAGAACGAGGGCAAACAGCGTGTTCCGCCCTCCGAACTCAAGTTTCGCAAGCGCGTACGCGCAAGGTGCGCAAATCAGAATTTGAAGTATGAGGATGGCAGCACAGACGATGACACCGTTGAACATGTATCGCAGCAGTGGTGCCGCGGTAAGTGCCCTTCTGTAGTTCTCGATGGCATACCATTGCTCCGGCAGTAGAGAGAATGATGCGCGGAAAATTTCGCCAGGCGGCTTAAGGGAGAGTGACACCATCCACACGAACGGAACCAAGATGAAGGCAACAGTCAAAAGCAACACCGCATGGCGGACGATCGCCTGGGGGCGAGGAAAGCGGAACATAGCGCTCATTTGTAGTGTACCCTTGTATCCATGATACGGGCCTGGATCAGGGTGAGAGCTACTACGATGCCTAGGAAGACGATTGTAACGGATGCACCGTAGCCCGTTCTCAAATATTGGAAGCTTTCACGATAGAGCGTGAAAAGGAGCATTTCGGAGGAATGTCCAGGCCCGCCTTGGGTAAGGATCTGGACGGTGTCGAAGGTCTCGAAAGCCCGCAGCGCCACGACGATGACGACGAACATGGAGACCGGCCCGAGCATCGGCAATGTGATGGTGCGGAGACGGTCGAGCCATTGGTCGGCGCCATCGATGTCCGCTGCATCATAGAGATCCTGTGGGATTGACTTCAGCCCGGCGAGGAAGAGCACCATGGCAAAGCCGAGATTCTGCCAGATTCCGATTATGCCCAGCACCGGCAGAACTGCCGTTTCGTCGCGCAGCCAGTTCACTTTCGGCAATCCCAGGGCGGCGAATGACTGATTTACGAGCCCAATAGTGGGGTGCAGCATCGCCTCCCATGCAATCGCCATGGCGGCAAGCGTGGCCATGTAGGGCAGGAAGTGGACAGCTCGGTAGAATGCGCGCAGGGATTGCTCGCTTTCGATCACTAAAGCGACTAAGAGCCCCAAGAAAACCGTGCTTGGCACCACGATCAGCACGTAAATAATGGTGTTGAGCAACGAGATACGGAACCCTTCGTCGGCGAAGACTTCGCGGAAGTTTGCCAGCCCGACGAAATTGAGTGACAGCGCACCGAACTGCCAGTCAGTGAGCGCAATGACGAAGATAGCGACCACCGGTAGGAAGAACAGCATCATCAGGAAAAGGAAGGCTGGACCCGCTAGTGTCCATCCCACCAAGGACCCCTTCAACCTTTGTCCACGCATCGCCTTCGATAAATGGCGTCCTTGCGGGTCAGCAAGCGCCTCACCCTGTCTTCCTGTCCGCTCTTCTGCGCGTCGTTGGCCGGCGGCATCCGTCCAACCCGCTCTGGATGACAGGGGCTCGGTCCCAGTTCTCATCGCACGTACTCGCGGATCGGCGTCACGCTAGCTGTTACCGGCAATTGCGTCGGTCGTTGCAGGATGCGTTTGCCTTGGGGGGTAAATAGCAGTACCCGGTCAGGTCGCACGCCGAGATTGAGCGTCTGGCCGGTCGCAATGTATGGGGCACGCTCCGCCAGCAGTCTTGCGATCACCGCTTCGGCCATGCCCGGCATCTTGAGATGGACATAGAGGTCCGAACCCATGTGCTCGACCAGCGTCACGGAACCCGTCAGCGTATCCGGTCCCGTCCGATCGGCAAGATGCAGTGCCTCCGGGCGGATGCCTAGCGTCACGACCGCACCTGGCTCGCGCTGGACATCCATAGCGAGCGTGGAGCCCGCCACGTCGACAAGCCCCTGTTCGCGTACTACGCCCTCCAGCATGTTAATCTTGGGCGAGCCGATGAACTCCGCAACGCGCCGCTCGGTGGGATCGGCATAGATTTGCTGCGGCGGCGCGACCTGCAGCAACTCGCCCTCCAGCATCACCGCGACACGGTCCGATAGCGTCATGGCCTCAGCCTGATCGTGAGTGACATAGATAAAGGTGCCCCCCAGGCGCTTGTGCAATTCCTTGATCTCGGCTCGCATCTGCACCCGGAGCTTAGCATCGAGGTTCGATAGCGGCTCATCCATCAGGAACACCGCCGGATGCCGCACCATCGCTCGCCCCACGGCGACGCGCTGCCGCTGTCCGCCTGATAGCTGGCTCGGCTTGCGATCCAGCAAGCGCCCAATCCCAAGAGCACACGCTGTCTGCGCTACCTCCGCAGCGATCTCAGCGCCGATCCGACTCGCTCCTGGCAGCAGTGCGCCCAGTACAGGCAACCGCTGCCAGGCAGTCAGCCTGCGCATCCTGAGCGGCAGCGCCATGTTCTGCGCCACCGTCATGTGGGGATAGAGTGCGTAGGATTGGAAGACCATTGCGACATCCCGATGCTTCGGACGAATCCCATCCACAATACGTCCACCGATTGCCACCGACCCGCTGCCTTGAGCCTCCAGTCCCGCCAGAATCCGTAGCAATGTTGACTTACCACAGCCGCTGGGACCAAGCAGCGTCAGAAACTCGCCATCAGCAACATGCAACGTTACATTTTGAAGGATAGTGGTATGACCAAATGCCTTGCTCAGCCCGCGAATCGTTAGGTCCGCCATTTCTGCATCTCTTTGTTTGTTGGAGCTAAAAAGCGGGTACGGCGACCGCTGTGCGGTCAGTGCACTCGCACCCCAGATCGCCACACACAGCGCAACACAGGCAGACCGTCAGTATACCGAACTCGGATAAGATCGGCCTTGGATCCGATTGAGATCCTGCCGCGATCTGTCAGACCACACGCACTTGCCGGATTTGACGTAACCGTAGCGATTGCCTGGGGCAGTGCATACCCCAGCGGTTCAGACGTGAGCATGAACGCAGCCTGAAGCAGACTGACTGGCACATAGTCAGAGGCTAAGATGTCAAGAACGCCTTTTTCTGCACATTCTTGCGCCGACACATTTCCGAGGTGGGACTTGCCACGAACTAGATTCGGCGCGCCCATGATGGTCTTCATACCGAGCGAGTGGGCTAACCTGGCAGCTTCAATCGTGGTTGGGAACTCGGAAGCGGAGCTGCCGAGTGCGGCCGCCTCATTAATGTCTTCGACGCTTGAATCATCATGACCAGCGAGCGCGATCTTCCGCTCTCGCGCAATGGCGGCAATTGCCAGCCTATTCGGTCCGGCGTATCGACGTTGAGCATCGAGCTCGGCATCAAGTAACCGATCGAGCTCGCTGTCGCTCAACCCCCGACCCTTCTTCCGATAGTTTCGCCACGTCCCTATATCTCGGAACACGCGTTGACCGGGTGTGTGATCGACGAGCGTGAACATGCTGATCGGGAGATCATCGCCAAGCTGACGGATACGATCCACCATGTCCACATCTGTAAGCTCGCAGCGTATGTGAAAGAGATGCTCTGCTTTTAGAGCGTCAGCTTTCTGGCAAACCCGAATACCATCGATGATTTCCCGGGCGAGCTTGGTTCGGCTTCCGTCCGCTCCGCCGAGCGATATCGCGTTGCTTAGGGAAATGGCATCCAGAATTGTTGTAATTCCTACCCCCACGACATCGGCATCGTGCGCCATCGCAGCGAACGTGCTTGGCCAAGTGACGTTAGGGCGTGGGGATATGTGCTTCTCTATATTGTCGCTGTGGATGTCGACGAGACCCGGAAGAAGGTAGTCGCCGTCGAAATCCACGCCACTCTTGGTCCGAAGTTCTCCATTCGCGATGTTCGAAATTACACCATTTGTAACCGTAATGTTGCCGACGATAACCTCATCGTCGAGAACAATGCGAGCGTTTCGGATAATTTCATTCATACGTACCTGCTTTCGACAACCTTGTTAGCCTATTTTGGAACGAGCCACTCGCTGGCAAGGAACAGAACCCAATGACTCAACAAATTTCGGAAGGCCTGATTTACTTCGGAAGGAGCGCCTTCACGTCGCTCACCATTTCAGGCATGACTTGGCTTGGCTTCCTCTTCTGCGAAACTACGTCACGGAGACGCTCTCGTATCGCGTCAGAGATCCGCTGCGCATTCGGCCCAGGAAAGGTGAATGGTTGTGTCACGTGCGGCAACTGATCCACAGCAATTTTGTAGCAAGGATGAGCATCGAACGTACTTCGGAAACTAGGATTTTCGATCGTCTTGCTGTTGCTCGGCATGTAGCCACTATATTTGGCTACGATAGATTGCCCGATCTCACCAGTCGCGAACTTGATATATTGCCACGCTGCCCTCTGCTTAGCTGGATCTTTCGTCGTGATCATGCCGGCGTTACCTCCCGCAGGGTACCGCCCGCCATTTGAAAGCGGAAAGGCTGCGCAACCCAGTTGCCAGCCGGCGGCGTCAGCGGCACTCTTTAGCGCGCTTATGTCCGACGACGTGCCGACATAGATGCCCATCGCACCGGCCTTGAACGATTGCTGTGCTTGATCGCGAGTCGCATCAATCATTCCTGATGCACCGAGCTTGTGCAGCGTCTCGAGCGCGGAAATCCCTTCGGGGTCGTCAAACGCGACCTCCTTGAGATCGTCTGACATCATCCTCCCGCCCCTCGTTTCGATCAACGCGTCGAACGTGAGGTTTGCGACGATGTAGTAGTAATCTACATAGATGCCTGTTCCCGGACCCGCATGATCGCTGATACTTTTCGCAAGACTGGCAATGTCGTCCCACGAGCGAGGGAATGCATCAGGCGAACTTCCAGATTCTCGGACCTGCGTCTTGTTGTAATAAATGAATGGAATCGAAGTGTTGAAGGGAAGCCCGTAGACCTTCCCGCCGACATTGGCCATCCGTGTGATATTAGGGAGATAGCCGAGGTCCGCCCAGTTGGCCTCACCTGCAACGAGACTGTCCAAGGCGAGCGGTACTCCACGATCCACCAGCGGCCTTACGAAATTGTAGGATTGAAAGCTAACGTCAGCGATCGAGCCTGTGATTGCTCCTCGGATTGTTCGCTGGAACAGTTCGTCGTAGCTTGAGGCAGGAGCGTTGAACACTACCTTGATGTCGGGATGCGCCTGCATGAACGTTGCAGCGATTGCTCTGTGCATTTCGCCATAAGCGGCGAAGGCGGTATCAACCTTGATTTCAGTAGGAGCCGCCTGCGAATGATTCGCGGCTACCGCCAACGTAAGCAGTACGCAGCCCTTTATTGACGACGACTTCATTCGTCGCATGCGTTAATCTCCGATACCTATCTGAATGTGCTCCGACCTGCCCGACCGCACGTGGACAGCCCCACCGCGAGGTGGCCAACGAGGCACCGTTTTGCGCTAGGGGTGCATCCATGCCCTTGCTATGCAACGGTGATGTGACGAGGCACTATGGGGTCTCTGGACAAGGCGAGTAGTTGTACAATCGTCAAGGGAACGAGCATACAAGATTGGGCAATCTATATTGATTGATAGCGGCCCCGACTCGGGTAATTCGGCGCCGTACCCGACACCACCACGGTGAAAAGCCACAAACATTGCCCACTCTGCCACAAACCCGCAAGTTGGGAACAGCCGCCGATTGCCCGACTAGCGCGGTGTCTCAAGGTGGCCGTTTTGCCAAGTTCAGAACGCGGGCCGCAGACGCAGCTAGATTGCTATTTGAGTCGGCCAATCTGCAACTTGCCTAATCAGGACGAACCATGCTCCGTCGCTATACAAGATGGCCCGTTATCCCTTCTTCTTGGTCACTTCGACACTAAACTGTAACCCCTCGATGATCGACGGATGGAGCACCGATCTTGATAATTCGATTGGAGCCCAACCCATCACCTCGAGGAGTTCAAGGAATGCTAAGCGGCAAGAAAGTTCTCGCAGAAGCTGGCTTGGTCCTAGCATCCAGCTCAGGCTTCATCGGCGCCAGAATGATTGATGCCCACGAGTCCGTTTATCTGATTCTCTTTTGGCGGTTTGCTCTCGCCGCACTGTTGTTGTCCCCGTGGCTAGCCGTGGCAATACTTCGAGGACTAGCGCTCCGCGAGATTGCCAATCAAGCTTTCATTGGCTTCCTAGCGATGTTCTGCTTCATCACCTTGGCAGTAAAGGCCGTCGCCACAGGCGTTCCCGCATCGACGGCCGCGTTGATCACTGCGTTGCAGCCATTGGCGACGGCTATCTTTGCGGGGCCTATATTGGGCGAGAAGGTCTCTATCAGGCAGTGGCTAGGGCTAATGATTGCTCTCGCAGGCATAGCACTGGCCACCGGAGGAGCGGTCGGTCATGCTCCGGTTTGGGGTTACGGATTGGCGCTGGTCGCCACTATATGTTTTGTGTTGGCGACGCTTATTTCAAAGCTAACCACAGACTCTATGCCCATCTGTTCAGCCTTGGCGATCCAAAGCGCCGTCTCTGCAGTTTGCATACTTCCGCTTGCCATTGTGAACGGAGGGATCGCTCCGCAGTTGACAGCTGAATTTGCGACTATCGTGCTTTGGTTTGTCGTCGTCACGACCGGAGCAGGTTATGGTCTCTACTGGCTCTGCCTGCGTCAGAGCACGGCCAGTCACGTTGCAAGGCTGACCTATCTTACTCCGCCAGTCACCGCTGTATGGGCGTACTTGATGTTCGGCGAACCGACGACGGTCAGCGCAACTCTAGGACTTCTGGTATGCGTTGTCGCGGTATTCCTAATTGAGAGTGAGTTCTCTACTCGCAAGATGCTCCCTTGTGAGAGGTAGACAGCTTCCCTTTACCTGCCCGCCCAAACAGGCTTGCGGCAAATACTGCGGCACCGGCGCTTCGTTGGCAGCATGACCAGCCAATGGTTTGATGGTTTAGCTGTCGCGCTCATGCCCTGGAGATTGCGGCTAGACTAGAACGTACGGCCGCATGTCCGTCTCTCTTCCGGTGCGGTGGCTCTCCCCTACACTGCGTGTCCGACGGTTACACGGGCGTACCGAACCGATCCTGACCGCAGGAGCACGAGCCGTGGCAGATTATAGGAAACATTTGTAGGCATCCACGTCGCGAAGCCGAAAAGCGACATCGCGGAAACAGGCCGGGGAGGCCTTATTGTCGCTGTCATAGAAGAAGGTCACTGGCACATCGAAAGCGGTACCCAACTCAATGTCGGGGTTGCCGGCGCTGCGCTGCTTCTTGCCGCTGATCTGTTCATTGTTCATTCCGGTGACCCGACCTTCAATCGGAACGCCCCCGACCGGGCCGGTCGGAGTCGCTTTTCGTCCGCAATGTACCGCGGAAGTTTCGTGTGGATTGTCAGATGGGGCGCTGTGTCCTCTACGCTCCCGCAGCCGCTCTTCTGCGATTTGCCCGTTGATGCCGCGCTCAATCGAACAGTGCATCGATTCGCTTGCGCTCGCCCCACACGCATCACCACCAGTCCCGCCAATGAACGATGAATCATACTCATTGTCCCTGCGGTGAAGTCAGTCGATCTCTCGTGGTTATTACCTACAATGCCTGCTTGCTCTGCTACTCTGCCGCAGTCAGACCATCCCGACCGGCTTAGCCGCTTGATCATTGGATCAGCCAAAGGCCAGCCGCCTGTCGGTCGCCGAAGAGGAGCACGCTGCTAAGGCTGTGCAGTGCCGGGCCCACACGTACAACGGCCTCCCTTCAGATAAGGCAAGGAATAGGAGTGTCTCTCGGACGCTTTACGCATGCAATCGACGTCCAACCAAGGACCTGTACAAGTCTTCCCGTTGTCGAAACGCCCCGGCTGTTCTGTCACGGTGCATTTGCACAACCCTGCGAAATGCGTCGCCGGCCACGTCGCGTGATAGCGCGCGATGGATCATATCCGTCCAAATAATCGGGGGTTACCATGCGAGCTGAAATAAAGAGCGCCGAGACAGTCAGCGCACCTGTTCCACACTGCAATCAGACAGAGGGACAATGCTTCTGCGCACAACCTGCTCTCAACGTTCGACGAACTAGACAGAGAGGGACTGTTATCACGCTGTCTTTGGCAGCCTGCCTGATCGGCACTTCAGCCCAAGCGCAGACTGTAGCGGCGTCAAACTCGCAGAGTGATAGTTCGGATAAGATCGCGAAAACAAGAACTCAACAAAAGGCCGACAAGGCTAAAAAGAAGGACAATCAGTATCAGAAGACTGTCGTAGCAAATCAGAAGGCGGACGATCCTTTCGCAAAATTCAATAACCTCACTGAAAAGGGAATGGAAGTCGGCATCCCAGGTCCCGCCGATACCGTCACTCAGGATATAGGCGGTGTAAGGTCCGCGTTGGCTAGCGTCGGGGTCGGCTATGTCGCCTGGACACAAAACACTTTTGTGGACAATGTTCTGCCCAATGCCGCCAAAAGCACGATCGCCAATCAACTATACAGCGGACAAAATCCGACGTTCTACACCTCCAACTACATGATGGTGACTTACGATCTCAGCCGATATGGGATTCCCGATGGTCAAGTTATCGTGGGGACAGAGCGACAATGGGCGACATGGAACCCTGTGCTGCCTGATAGATGGGGAATCAATGAGATTGCCTACTATCAAACCTTTTTCGATAGGAAACTTGAACTCAAGGTGGGCTACCTCAGAAACTCAAATGAGTTCGGAGTCTCGTTGGCTTCAGCAAATGCGGGGGCAAACGTTTTCGGGCCTTCGGGAAGCATCCTCTATCAAGGAGGCATGAGCAGCAACCAGGCGCCAACACCAGCTATCAACCTGAAGCTGAACGTTGATGGCAACTGGTACGATAAGATTTCGTTTCAACGGGCCATCAGTCCCGACGGAGTAGCCACATACATAAATCAAAATCCGACGGGCTTGGATTGGCGCACGCCTAACGCGGGCCTTCTGGTGCTTAATGAGTTTGGCTATCAGGGCAAAGCTGCGCCCGGGTCCCCCCAGACGGTGTTCCGCGCGGGGGCCGGATTTAACAACAGCAGCTACACGAACCTAGAATATCCAAAGCAGCCAAGGGCTGATGAGAACGGATTCTATTACCTGACTTTCGATCAGCAGCTCTGGCAGAGTAACGTGCGGAGCTCGGCGTCTCACGGCATCTACGGTGGTTTCTCCGTGATGTACGCTCCGCCCGATCTAAACACGGTCAGTCAGTATTATGAAGTTCGTCTCTATTCAAAAGGACTTTTTGAAAGTCGTCCTGATGATCAAATCTCTCTTGTCGTCACCGACACCGTGTGGAGCAACTTTGCGGTGGCCGCCGCCGCGGCTCAGGGGAAGCTTGTTCACAGCGACAGTAAAGGGATCTCTGCAACATATAGCGCGCACTTAGCGCCTGGAATATATACGAGCGTAGGCCTCTCGTACATCAATAACCCGACCGCCATCACGTACACTCCACCAATAGGGCACGCCCTGAACTTCTCCGTGACCACATCCATATTCTTCTAGGTTCTCAGGGGCTGAATCAATCAAGGGCTGGACTAAAGGGCGGCACCGAGTGCTCGAGCGTAGGTCGTGATCAACGAGGAGGACGACATCAGCGGCATCACCTCGGTGCCGCTGATTCATTCCGACGGTGCCTCTGGATCTGACAATGCGAAGCCATGATTTGGAGGTTAGCCACTGGGTCGCCCTACCCGCGGTCGGCGCTTCACGAGTGACGTTACCGTTACCTTCGCCCATGCAGGACGCGCCTTCGACTGGCCGGCTCTGCCTTTGCCGGCTAGACGTCCAACCCTCTGGGTTACTGTGAGTGATGTCAGATTCCATTCTTCCCTCCATCCAGGGGACTTGCCCTGACGCAAGCTGGTCGCATTGCCGCAGGGCATACTTCGAAGTGGTGGGCAGCGCTCGACGCGGCGCGGACACTCAACCCACGTGCAATTTTGCCAATCGCCAAAGCCCAAAGCGGCCTGTCGGATCGATCTGCTGTTCGAAATTGAGCGAGATATCCATGGGTTGAGTGCTGAGGAGCGACTGTGGGTCCGCCACGAAAGAGGTGTGCCACTGCTAAGCGATCGCAAGGCTTGGCAGCACGTAGAACGTGCCTGCAGCTTGGCTTAGACGGATGCGATCATTTCGTTCTTCTCCTCACTTCCACCCTGCCTGGTCCAGGCGTGCGCGCCCCTCCCCCGCCCAATTGGCATTACTTCCCAGTCAATGATGGACGCGCGATGAACTGCTCAAAGGGACCTGTTCATCGATCTGGAAGACGCCCGTGCCAAGATCGCCGATCCGCCGTGTCGAATACAATATCTGCCGATCTCACTCGTCGCTGAGATATCCCACACGACCTATGCCGCCCCCTCTGCAACGAGCGGACAGCTACGCGACACGAGCAGATCCGCCGATCGTTCCTCGCGCCAAACCCGCCATTTAGCGTACAAGAACGCCGACACTCCGCTACCGATAAATTCGAGCGCAAAGCCACAACCAGTCTGATCCGCGCCAACTCTGCGATGCCAGCGTTGTCGTGTGCGACCATCGACACCGAGGACACTTCCGAAGACGGCGGTCGGGATTGTAAAGACTAGGATAAGTTATCGTAAATGGCTGGTGCTCTTCTTGACGCATGGGCGTACGAAAAATATCGTCCGACTCTATGAACAAGATGCTTGAACGTAGGCATCACTTGCGGCTGCACGGCTGCGCACAACGCGAATAATCCGCGCGGGATCTATCTGTAGATTATGTGCGGGGAACTGCAGGGTTCGGATTGGAGATCAATTCAGGCAACGGAGGAGGTGTGCCGCTCAAAAGCCTCACGGCTGTTAGAATTGGAATGGAGGTCGAGGTGTTTCATAAGGCAGACGGAACCGACGTCTGGCTGAGGACTACGGCAAAGTTGCCGTATCTGTGCCTAGCCGGCGTTGTCGAATCTCGGGAGGACTACGCCGCGATCCGGTCGAGGCTGAGCCGGGCCCATCAGCGAGTCTCAGGCATCGCCTCTGACGACGCCTTTCTGGTTCGTGAATTGGAGGGCGGCGGCGCCTTAGTCTTCTGTGCCCGACCAGACAAGAGTTGTGCGTTGCTTCTGTTGGGAAAGTTTGAACGCGGCCAGGAGACACGAAAGCCATGTGCTGTTCTCGAGAGCCTCGTCGCCGTCATCGAGAAAAGCGTACTCGCACTTAGCCGGCAGGCCGGCGCCGTCATCCGTCTGAATGTCGTCCAGCCAGAACTCGCTATGCGTGCGGAATGAAGGAGATGCATATCGTCTTCATCGACACCACTTGGGGCGGCGTTGAGACCATGCGCCTCGCCAAGCAACGGGGATTGCGCGTCTCCTTGATCAGGTCTGGCTATCGCGACGATCGTTTCCGGACGGAGCGCGTCCAGCGAATAGTTTCGACACTAGACACAGTCATCACGATCTCGGCCACCACCGTAGAGACGGCAGTGTTACGCAGCTTGCAGCAGATCGCCGCAATCGCACCGATCGACGCCGTCATCTCCGAATTCGAGGCGTGCGTTGACGTCGCAGCCCGTGTCTGTGCCCGGCTAAGTATTCCGTTTACAAGCGCGTCTGCGGTAGCGGCGGCACGCGACAAGGCTCGCGCGCGCGAAATCATCCAATCCGCTGGCCTGCGCTGCCCCAGATTCCGTCAGGTGGTGACGCCGCGACAGGCTCGCGCAGCGGCGGAAGCCATCGGTGTCCCAGTCGTGGTCAAGCCGCGGACTGGCTATTATAGTCTGCTCGCCGCGGTCGCACCAACGTCAACCGATGCCGAACGTGCGGCTCAGAACCTCCTATCCGGCATTGATGCCTTGCCTGTACACCTGCAAGCCCAATTTCGCAAAGGAATCCTCGTCGAGGAGCATCTTATCGGCCCATTGGTATCTGCGGAGATTGGTGTGCGGGACGAAAAATTCTATCATTTTATGGTGTCCGATCACCCACGCGCACGCGAAGACGAATGTATCGAGATGGGAGCGTCGATGCCCGCCGATCTCACACAGGATCAGATCAAGTCTTGCTTCCAGTATGCGGAAGCAGTGGCCCGGGAGCTGGGTTTCGACATGGGGATCTTTCACGTTGAGATGATTGCAACGGAACAAGGCCCCGTCCTGGTTGAGATGAATTCCCGCGTTATGGGTGGCGTTATGCCGTCAGTATATCACCACCTGACGGGTGAATGGATTCAGGAGCGGTTGCTGGATATTCATCTTGGCTTTCCAATCCGCGACGTCCCACCGCAGTATTCCGGCTACGTCTCTGCCCGCAACATCATGCCGGGCCGCGACGCGGCGCTCGCTGACCGGATTGATCTGTCGTGGTTGACGGAATATAGCGAAAATTTGATCGAGTTCGATCCACATCGCCTCGAACCGAGCATCGAAGTCCGACGGAAAGAGATTCTCGGCTGGTACCATTTGCGAGCGGACTCCTTTACGGAGGCGAATATGGTAGCCAATACCGTCCTCCGCCGCTTCGAGGCATCCATAGGCGTTCCGTTGCTTCATTGAGCGGCAGCTTTGCTTGTTTCGCCAAAGCCCTCGGTTGGAGGACTAGCAACGTCAAAGTAATGAGGGCGCGGGCGACCTCGCCATCCGCGAGGCCCGCATCGACCAGAGGCCCGGTCCGCACGATCTTCACACCCGGCCAACCAGCAGCGTTGCCGTCGCTTTTGTTCGTGACGTCATTATCTTGACTCGTTCCCTTGCGGCACGAACCAAGCTCAATGGCCGCACCGACTTTACGGCCATCCTGTGCATCCCCCTATCACATTGGGTAGGGCTTACTCAGTAAAAACGCTCTCTATACTGGTCGACCGGACGGGGAGAGCTCGCCTGGCGAAGAGCGCGCTTCGCGAGTACCGATATGCCGATGAAGAGGAAGCCGTGTTGTCTGTCACGCTTAATAGTTTAGCGGGTATGCAAGACGAGCTGTCCGGTCGGTTGCGACCAATAATCCTATATTACGGGACCGACAGGGATTATGTATGCCTGCTGCGATATATTCTCGAGACAGCCGGCTTCGGGCTTCGTGTCGTCATCTTCGATGAAGAGTGTAAACGAGCATTAGAAGAGGCTCTGCCCGATATCATTCTGATCGACTGCAGCCAAGTCGACTTCACACAGGGCACACTCCGCGAATTTAATCTGCTTTGTAGTTTCGAAAGGCCGATCGTAATTTTGATAAGTGATGCAATCCAGCAAGATCACGGCAATCTCACTTTGCAGCAAGAAGGCTTCGAAGTCTTGCCGCGGGCCACGCCGCCGGAACGCCTCATCGGCATATTGCACTCGATATTGGCGCGGCCGTCCGCCAGAAAGCTTCTGATCTTCGAGGATATCGAGCTCGATCCCATCGGCTTTCGCGTCTGTCGCGCCAAGCAAGAGCTCCGGCTTGCGCCAACCGAATTCCGCTTGCTGCGCTATCTAATGAGCGAACCAAGCCGCGTCTTCACCCGCGACCAACTCGTTCGCGCCACGTGGCTGAAGAATGTTTTCGTAGGCTCGCGGACTGTCGATGTCCATGTAGCGCGTCTACGCCGAGCGCTCAACGGGATGCCCCGGCGCAAGCTGATCCGGACTGTCCGCGGCGTCGGTTACGCGCTGACCTGAGACCAAAGCCGCGCGGCCCACAATCGCCGCGATGACGAAAGTGAGGGGCCGTTATGCAACGGCTGCGGTCACCACAGACCATAGCTTTGCAGTTTGCTTGCAATAGGCTTTTGGCAAGTGGACGTGCTCATGTAATGATACCATTACAAGTGCTACGTAAGCCTCCGGGCACTTCCAGGCGGTCGCTGATTTGCTGGTGCATTGTTGGTCGAACTGCCAATGGAATCGCGTGGGCGGCAAGCGGTGAACCCAAAAATTGCCGATGGGTGCGGAGAACTGGTCGCTCGACACTGGACGCCGGCCTCGCATCGTTACGGCACTCCGCTGCAACAACGAGCACGCTCCCGTCGCCGCGCCGCACTCGATCGCGTCTTGTTCTGCTTTTCAGACGTCTCCGGTTGAACACGTCTAGGTCCGAACAAGGTAAGCGGAGACACAATCCGCTGGCTCCGAAAGAAGCAGAGCGCTGTATCCTTTAGAAAGATGAGCACAGCGTCTTTGGCGGCATGCCGATCGCTGACGACACGGTGATGAACCTCGCCAAACAGGACTTCCGAGGAGTGAAACAATGCTCAGTTATCAGATGCTTCCAGACAACAAGCGTGTAGAGAATGAGAAGGCCATCGTACCAAAAGTGCTTGAATTCGTAAGACAACTAAAGATTGGTCTTATATACGGCCCGATATCTCCAGAAGATCATCCATATTACCGCCGCGCTCTGCTATCTGGCCCAGCGAAAGGAATGTCTGTCACAAGTGTAGCTTCGACCCTCGCCGAAGAGGGGTTCAGTATTGAGATCATCAATCCTGATCTGTTTGGCTTCATTGATCGGCTCAAGAATATTGACTTTGCCCTGATCATGATCCACGGCCCTCACGGGGAGGACGGAAAGATGCAAGGTCTTCTCGACTATCTACGTATCCCCTATCTAGGACCATCTGTATTGCCGAG
Organism: Bradyrhizobium sp. CCBAU 53421; assembly: GCF_015291625.1. Lineage (NCBI taxonomy): Bacteria > Pseudomonadati > Pseudomonadota > Alphaproteobacteria > Hyphomicrobiales > Nitrobacteraceae > Bradyrhizobium > Bradyrhizobium sp. CCBAU 53421. The sequence goes on along the minus strand of NZ_CP030047.1, from coordinate 3,703,608 downwards.
TGCCATCTGCAATTCGAAGACGACTTGCAAAACAATGGTACGGTCCTTGGGTATTTCAACTCCCAGTTCGACAACGCTACTACCTCGTTCGGCAAAAGCTATTGGTGACCTCATCTCAAGCAGCGGCCTGACTTTCCCCGTCATGCTCAAGGGTGACACTGGCGGCAGTAGCGTGGGAATGGCACAGTGCAACAACGTGGACGAAGTCGTGTCTCGGATTTCAACTGTCGATCCGAAGACGCCCTATTTCTGCGAATCGTTTGTGAAAGGGCGCGTCTGCACTGTCTCACTGATACAGCTCGGCACAGAGATGTTCTGCACGGAGCCAATCGAAGTCGAGACAGAGCGCGCGTTTTATGACGAGATCAGCAAATTGGAGGGTGGAAGCTCGGGCGCTGCTGTTCGTTTTCATTGTCCTGCTCGCCTTTCAAAATTGGCGGCTGAGAAATGTATGAAGGATGCACGCTCGATCGCGGAGCAACTCCAGCTCACTGTCCACGGCCGGGTCGACTTTATAGTATCGGATGATGAATCCGCTCACTTCTTGGAAGTCAATACTCTACCAAGTCTAAGTTCGGCGGCGACCTTTGCGAAGGGAGGATTGACGTTAGGCTTTTCATACCCGGAATTGCTGCTGCTCCTAATAAGAGCGTCATTAATCAACGAAATCGATGCCGTGTATTCTGGTCAGTATGAAAGAGCATTGTGATCACGAAAATACCGACGCCAGAAAAACGTAAGCTTATCGATTCGTGCGCGCCGTTTGGCGCTCCTCCGTTGTGCTGCGCCAAGTTATCGAGGAATCTAGCTGACGTGCCGCCGTCTGCATCAGTCGGCACCGCGGGTAAGAGCCCATCCACCGTGGTCTCTGCCACGGAAGTTGGTCTTCTCTTACCCGGCGGCTGTCCCGATCCGAATGCTCCCCTCGATACGCTCGCCGACGGAGCAACCGCCGTATCGGGTCGTTCGCCTATCTTTGGGACGGCGGCGGCGGCTACTTAGCACAACTGCCGCCCCGCCACTGAATTTTCCATGCTGCAGCGGTTAGAACCTCGGAGCCCCTGATCGATCCTTGTTTCGACTCGAAAACTATCAATTGTTGTAGATTGGCACCGGATAAGTCAGACTTTACGTTGAGTGCCGCGATAACTTCAGGACACATACCGACCATGCCTCCTCCCACAACATCCGCGCCTGAATCGATTGCACACGATTACAAGTTCAAATCTTGGAATGGCGTTTCCGTCTATTATACTGAAGATGCAAATGGCGGCGGCGTTTATCTAGCCGATGATTTTCTCGATCTGTTCAGTTGCTTTGAAGTGAGGCCCCGGTTTCGACGCATGTTTGAATGGTGCTCCGGTCCTGCATTTATCGGATATTCGATGTTGGCTAGTCAAATTTGCGAGAGCCTGTGTCTTGCCGATATTTATCAACCCGCCATTGATGCCGCGCAATATACCGCGCGCAAGAATGATATCGAAGATCGTGTGACAATTTATCAAGGCGACGGGCTCTTGGCATTGCCAGAATCTGAGAAGTTCGACCTCGTCGTTGGTACTGGACCTCACTTTGCTGAGCGCAACATGCTGGAGTACAGCCACAATCTCGAGCCGCGTATATATCTAGACGACAAGTGGCGTCTGCGTCGCCAGTTTTTCTCGGGCATACGCAAACATCTTGAGCGAGATGGTCTCATAGTTTTAAACGAAAATTTGAAAGGCTCACATATCGATACTTTCAAGCCTATGATTGAGGCGGCGGGGCTTAAGATATCTGGATGGCAGTTGTCGCGACGATTCAGTGCCTTGTATTGGTATTTATTCATTATGCGCGACGATTCAAAAATGCAGCTTCAGATGTGCACTCAGGGCGACGATCTTGTACTAAGACTGGATTCGACGGTTGAATAAGCTTGGTACTGTCCAGTCAAATTTGGCAACTGATGTTACGCAGGCTCTGCAAAAAGTGCCGGAAATAGTCGACCGTTAAGAAGCCGGATTGAGCTGAGCTGGAGAGTTGAGCGTGCGCCAGAGCGAGACCAACAATAGGCGCAAAAGTTCTCTGAACCAGGCGAGGATGCGACGGAGGTTGTGTCCGACGGCGGAGAGGACGACGTTTGCCGCATCGCCGGCGCGGCCCTTGAGGTAGCACCGGCCGAGGTGTCCTTCGGCTTTGAGGTGTCCGATGATGGGCTCAATGGCGGAGCGGCGGCGCAGCTCACGCTTGATGGCGCCGAAGACACCGCGCTTCTGGCCGGAGATGAAGACGCGACGGGGATTTTGCGCGTCGTGGCCGCGGTAGCCCTTGTCGACATAGGCCCGCTCGATCGCACAGCCGGTAAGTGTCTCGGTGCGGTCCATAACGTCCCGCAACGTGTGACCGTCGTAAGGGTTGTCGGGCAGCGACCTGGCATGCAGCACGAACAGGCCACCGGGGGCGCGGCGATTGTTGGTAACGATGGAGGCCTTCACGCCGAACTCGTAAGGCGCGGCGGCCTTGCCCTTGCCGATGCACTCCACCTCCGGGGCATGGAAAGAATAAAGCTTGAAGCCGCGCTGGCGCTGCTGCTGCGAGCGGATCTGCGTGGCCCGGCCAAGCGGGAGGGCGAACGCCTCCTCCAGCGTCGCCTGGCCTTCGATCTTGCGGCGGATGTCGCGGATGATCCTCCCCAGCCGGCTGCGCAGGATACGCAGCTGCCGCTGATGCCGGTTGAACTGTTTGGCATGAGCGTAACGGCCCGCCATCATCGCCGCGCTTTTGGCCACGCGACAATAGGATTGCCGCAGCCTGACCCCGTGTTTCCTCGCCAGGCGGTTCAGCCCCCGGATCGCTGCATGCAGCAGTTTGGCATCGGTCGGGAAGCTGATGGCCTTCGGTTGCACTGTGGTGTCGACCGTGACCCGCTTGAGGTCCTGGCTGCGCAACGCACCGGTCTCGTGCGCCACCCGAAGGCTCTCGGCCAACAACCGCTCCAGCTTGTCACCGAGCCGCTTGCGCCAATGGCTCAGGTCCGAGCGCTCGTGCGGGAAAACGTGCTGGAAAAATTCTTCGCCGGTGAAGAACTGGAAGTACGGATCGTGCACCCAGCGCTCGCACACCCCCTCATCGGACAGCCCGTAAATGTGCTTGAGCAACAGCAGCCCGATCATGAAGCGGGTCTCGATCCCCGGCCTGCCATTCTCGCTGTAGAGCGGGGCGATCTCGCTGTCGATCCAGTCCCAGTCGATCTTGCCGGCAAGCAGAACCAGCTCGTGCTTCATGTTGATGATCTGGTCCAACCGTGCCCGGAACAGATCGTTCGATCCTGTCGTCTTGTGCTTCTTCGGCCGCATCGTCCCTCCGGTGCACCACAGAAGCACGGTTCACAGTGGACAGGAATCCACAAAACGAATTTGCAGGGTTTGCGGCCATCAAGCCTCAAATCCCTGCAATCTCAAACGCCATCAAATCCCAAAAACAGACTCCTGCTCAACCGCTTACAGGCTTGTTCACAGTCGACGAAATAAAAGCCAGCCTCTGATACGCAAGCGCGCCGTCTATCAAATGCAGATCAGCGTCAATCAACTCATCAACAAGCTTCCGTTCACGAGCAGAACAGCAGCCGCGGTTCGATTTCGTCGGCTTGATCAATCAACATCGACGACCTGACCGGTGGTCATGAAGACAAGCAGTGCTCGCTTGGCCTTGGTCTGCTTCCGATAATCGGCGATCTGCTGCTTGTAGTGGCCGATGCTCGACGCGTCAGGAGCCACGTCGCTCTTCCAATCGACGACCGCCTCGACGGCTCCGGCGTCATCGAACGCGATCGCGTCGGCCTGTCCGGAGAGCAGCACCTCCTCGTTGTTGCCGGTCTCGCTTCCGAACAGTGGGAGCTCGGGGACGAGGCGCGGCCGCAGCTTTGCGACGTCCGGAAGGGCGAGCGTCCGCCGCACCGTGGCGGCCAGCTCGATGGCGCTGATGCCGACCTTCGGGTCCGCCGCCGGCTCTTGCCCGATCTGGCGAACCAGTTCGGCGGCCCGCGCTTCGAGGGGGACCTGGGCGTCACTGGTTTCTCCGGTCAGCACCTCCTCGATCAGCTTATGAAGGATGGTGCCGCGCGTCGAGCTGCCGAGGACGGCGGCCGGCTCCAGGGCAGCGGCTTCCGGAGCCTCCTCGCGTTCGATCTTCGCTTCCGCTTCGTCCACTTGGTCGAGTTCTCTCCGGCTCGGGCGACGCCAGAGCACGGTCTTGCGCGTGTCAAAGATGGCGGTCGCCTCGGCGATGAAGGTCTCGCGGGTCTGGCCGTTCTCCCGGTGTGTGACGTCCCTTTCCTTCGCGGCGCCGACGTCCTTTGGGTTGATCGCCGGAAGACCGGCTACGCCCAAATCGACGAGCTTCGCCCAACACTTGTCCGACAGCTCGACGGAGTGCCTGGGCAGGATCAGCAGATCGCGCGCCCGGGTCGCGGCCACGTACCAGAGGCGTACGCGCTCGCGCCGCTGCTCCTCGTCGGCGCGAGCCTCGATGTCGGCATGGTCCGCCGGACAGATACCGAGGATCGGGATCGAGAACAGGTTCTTCGAGCGGTCCTGGACCAGGCCGGCTTCGGTGTTTGGCGTGCCGGTCATGTTGATCGGAATGACGACCGGCCACTCGAGACCTTTGGCCGCGTGGACGGTGATCAGCGAGACCGCTTCCTGCTCGGCGTCGGGCCGGCCCTCGACCTGGCGGACCGCTTCTTCCCAGTTCGCACGCATGTCGCTCGCGAACGCCCGCAGGCCGCGAACATCGTAGGCTCGCGCCATGTCGAGGAAGAGATCGACGTTGGCGACCGCCCGTTCGGCACCGGCCTTGAACCGCTGCCGGATCTGCGCACGCACGTGGAGCGCCGCGACCGCGTCGGCGAGGAGCGCGTACGGCGTCGTGGTACGCGCCCGCTTGCGCAACGACGACAGCTTCATCAGGACGTCTTTGGCGAGGGCATGGCCCACACTTGCCGGATCGGTCCGGATCGTGAGCATCGGCAGCCCTTGCCGCTCCGGATCGGACGGCAGTGCTTCCGAGATGTCGAGCAGTTCGGTTTCGGAGAGGCCGACCAGCGGTCCACGCAGCAGCGCGCCAAATGCGAGCGTGTCGCGCGGGTCGGCGAGAGTGCGGGTCAGCCCAATCAGATCCTGGATCTCCTGCCGCCGGAAGAAGCCCTTGCCCGCCTGGGTCGAGACCGGGATTGCGAGCTGCTCCAGCGCCTCCTCGAAGCGCCAGAGTTCGGTGCCGACGGGCGCCAACAGGGCGATGTCGCCAAAACGGCACGGTCTTGTCTCGCCGGCGTGTTGGTCTCGGACCCGTAGATTGCCGACCAGCCTGTCGCACAGGTCGGCCACAGCGATCGCTTCGGCGTCGCGGATCGCGGCGGCCCTGGGCTTTTCTCCCTCGACCACGACGTCCAGCGCGCGCACACCTGACTTGCCACCGAGCGCGGGCTGGATCGGCGACAGTTTGGAGAATCCGGGCTGCCCAGCGGCCGACAGGACCGGCTCGAACCGAGTGTTGACGAAATCGACGATCGGCTCAACGGACCGGAAGTTGGCAGTGATCTTGATCTGCGAGCCGGCATCCACCGCCGACCGCGCAGCGATGTAGGCGTTCACGTCGGCACCGCGGAACCGGTAGATCGCCTGTTTAGGGTCGCCAACCATGAATAGGCTACCGGGGCGCAGAGGACGGGCGAGCGCGTCGCCTCCGTCGAAATCATCCCCGCAGATCAGCCACAGGATCTCCGTCTGCAGCGGATCGGTGTCCTGGAATTCGTCGACCATGACGTGCCGGAAACGCTGCGAGAGCGCCCGCCTCACCTCTCCATGGTCGCGCAGCAGGTCGCGCGCGGTGTAGAGCAGGTCGTCGAAGTCCAGCAAGGCCGCGTCCCGCTTGTAGTCGCGCCATTCCTCGAGAAGGCTCCGCGTTTCCTCGCACAGCCGCGACAATAGCTCACCAGCGATGGCTCCCAGCAACGCCTCCAAGGCGTCGTGGCAAGCCTTGTATCGCGGGAGGAGCGCGTCGAATGCCGCCGCTCCGTTGGTCTTCGACTGGCCAGCTTTGGCGGCTGCGTCCTGCCATTTCGTCTTGGTCTGCAGCGCCCTTCGCCCGCCCGCCTGAGTGAAGCAACTGTCGTCGCGCTCGAAGTCGAGCGCGGCGATCAAGGCGGCGTTGGCGGGCACCGTCTCGGCCAGTCCGTGGCAGCCGAGAAAGTCGGCGAGAACGCGCAGCGCCCGACATGCGGCCGCCGTCTTCTCCTCGCGGTAGGCATAGCCGCAAAGGGTCGCTTCGAACTGCTCCACCGCCCGTGCGAAATCCGCCATGGCGCGGGAGGACCACGCGGTCCGCGCGCATTTGGCGTCACGGTTCTTGCGCAGGAACTGCGCCACATCCGCAACGAGCGTCAGTCCGGCAGCCTCGCTCGCGAGGGTGATCTGGGCGATCAGGCCGTCGCCGGCATCCCCGGAAAGTTTCTCCTTCAGCCAAGCCTCGTAGCGCTCCTTGAATGCCAGGTCTGCTTCGGTAGGGTCGACGATGTTCGCCCCGGGATCGATGCCTGCCTCTGCCGGATAGGGTTTGATCAGCGCCTGCGCGAAGCCGTGGATAGTGCTGCACGTGAGCTGGTCGAACGATTGGCAGGCGCGATAGAGATTAGCCTTCTCCGCCTCGGGAACGCCGTTCGGGAAGACCTGGGCCAGGTCGCGAGGCACTTCGCCCATAGACAGCGCCGTCGTGAACTTCTCGATCCGGAGACGGAGTTCGCTGGCGGCGAATTCGGTGAACGTGATCGCCGCGATGTGCTTTGGGGCAACGCCCCGCGCGAACAGCACGGCGACCCGGCCGGCCATCACCGACGTCTTCCCGGATCCGGCGCCGGCTTCGACTAGCAGGGTGCGATCGACGGCGGTCAGCGCGGTTAACCGTGCCTCCAAGTCCGGGATCTTCTTCATGGCTCTTCCCACACCGCTGCGGCCGGGCCCAGCTTGATCACCGCGAGCGGCAGCTTGCGCTGCAGGTATCCTGGATTGGCCGGCAGTGCGAAGGCGTGATCGTTGTAGTCGCCGGCGGCGTCCTCGCCCAGTGGCGCTACGCCGGACAGCATCGCGTCGCGGGAGGCAACCACTGCGGACGACACTTTCGCCAGCGCGCCGTCGAGGTCCGCCAGCGGAAACACCGCCCGGTCTCCTTCTGCGGCGTTCGGATAGAGAAGCGAAGCCTCGATCGTCACGCCGCCGCCGAGCAGCGTCTTGACCGCGAAAGCATAGAGACAGCGCTGCAACTCGGCGCCACCCTTGATGACCACCTCGTTCATCTTCTTGCCAAGCCTCCCCGTCTTGTAATCGATGACGCGGGCGCGCGACCTGTCGCCCGAGAGATCGAGCCGGTCGATCTGTCCCTCGATCAGCAGGCCGGTCCCCGGAATCTCGACAGGCGCGTTGAGTGACCAGGGCAGATCGCGGCCATCGTCCTTGGGGTCGGCCTTTCCGAAGGGTATTTCGCACCAGGTCTTCTGGTTCGGCAGCGGCCCCAGGCCGTATCCCAGCGCAGCGGCCGCTAGCGCATGCCCGCGCGCTGTGGTGCTGTGCCAGATCACGTCCGGCGGCACAGGCTGGGCATCCTCCCATTTGGCAACCGCGCGATCGCGGGCGTCCGCCAGAGCGGCTTCGATGCGTTCCGGGTCGGCGCTGGCGATTCCGCCATCTCCCTCCAATAGCTCGACGGCATCGCGCAGCACGGCGTGCACGAACGTCCCGAACGCGTTGGGGTCGAGGGTCAGGGGCTCGTCGGCGTCCTCCGGAGCCTTCCAGCCGAGACCATAGCGCCAGACGAAGCGGATCGGATCCCGCAGAAGTATCTTCAACGAAGTCGCCGAGAGCGGCCGCTCGAGCAACTTGCTCAGCCGCGCATGCGCCGGCGCGATCAGGCCGTCGTGCGGTGTGATTTCGTTGCGATGCCAGTCGCGCCAGCATGCCAGTCCGGAGACGGCGATCGGCAAGTGCGAGAACTCGGAGGGACGGGCAAGAAGCCGGTCGGCCTCGCTGAAGGCGTGTTCTGGCGTTCCGGCGCGGTCGAGATAGGTCCCAGTGAGATCCGAGATCAGCGGCGAGCGTCCGAGCATGCGGCCCTCGGCGTCGCGCCGGCTGAAGGAAATCTGGACGCTTTGCGCCATCCGCACGATTGTCTTGAGATCCCGCTTGTCGCCATCCGCGACCGGCAACGGGTCCAGCTGCTCGATGGGCAGCACGTGATCCGGAATGAGCCGGTCCTCCGAGATCCGCCGCGGCCATCGGCCCGCGTTCAGTCCCAGCAACCAGACGTGAGAACGCGGCGAAGATGCCAGTGCGAGCGCGGACGTCCAGATCGCGTTGGTGGCCGGCTCGATGCCGTCCTCGATGCGCAAGCTTGCCAACGTGACCGGCAGGGCCTGCGCCGGTCCTTCCCGCAGCGCCCGGCGCCAAAGGGATCGCTGAACTCCGCTCAACAGCGTTTCGCCCGCCAGCTCCGCCGACTCGGTGCCCCGATCCAGCAACCGGATCACTTCCATCACGTCGGCAGTTCGGTTCTTGCCATCCGGCCACTCGGCGTCATCCGCTTGAGTAAGCACCCTCTCCCACCGCTCGGCCGAGGTCAGCGGAGCGTCGACGGGAAGAACCCGTGTCCACTCTCCCGGCAGGTCGCGCAGCGGTCCGCCCTGGGTCAGTGGCAGCAGGCGCCGCACCCGTTCCTGGGACAGTCCCTTGACCAGTACCTCCGCCAGGGCCGCGACCGCCTGCCCGTCACGGGTGGTCAGCGCCTTCACGCCATGCACGAAGTGGATCTGAAGATTGGCATCTCGCGCCGTTGAGAACATGTGGTCGTCGTAGTCGCCGGGGCTGGACGCCGCGATGGCGATGTCCGACGCCGACACCCCCTTCACCAGCAAGGCTCTCATCCAACGGAAAGCCTCGCCGACCTCATGGACCTGATTTGCGCAGGAGAACACCTCGACCGGCGGTTCAGCCGGCGGCAACGCCATCACCTCGACTTTCGAGGCCTTAAGCCAATCCGGTACATGCCTTGGGCCGGCAATCCACGACACCGGGATAATTCCAGCGAGCGCGATCAGGAGCGGCCGCCAGCACGGTGACATCTCGCTGTGGCCCTGGATTTCCAGAGGACCGATCACGGCCGGCGCATGTCCGATCCGCCGCAGCGCCATCTCGACCAGATCGCCCGGCCGCTTCATCGATGCCGGCAAGCGCTGGACGACCGCCTGCTCGAGCGCCGCCAATGCGTCGGTCCGCGGATGGCCAACCACCGATAGATCAACTCCGGCGCGCCATGCTTTGTCGAAGGTGGCGGTGACCGCCGCCGGCATTCCGGGCAGCTCTTTGATGGGCTCGAGTTCACCCATCTCGACGTCCGGGAGCGTGTCACTGACGGTTTCCGTGAGGACGTGGAGATCAACCGGTTGAAGAAGGCCACCGGCAAGCCTCGCGGCAAGCTGGCCCATGGTCACGACCTGTACGCCAGCTTCGTTGCGGCGGGCGGCGTCTACACGAACCATGTGACCGGCGAGGATCGTATGGACGACCACCGTTCTACGCAATTGCATTTACGGACGAAATGCCCCCGCCTTTGGTGCGCCTTCGTTTGACCGTCGTTTTCGGCGCATCCGCATTACTTCAAAGCGAGGACTCGTCTCACGGACGGACCCGCTCAGCAACCGCGACCGCTCGATAAGTAGCAAGTTTCCACGACTATCAAAGGCTGGACAGTACGATCGCCGGCGCTGCTGCTCGGAACCTAAAAATCATTCTGCGGGTGGTTTCCGCCGCTTCTGGTGAATTCCAATCTTAGGGAACGTCCTGCGCTCGCCATCTAAAAAGCCAAGGCAAGTGACAGGGCGCTTCTGTACGAAACGGTCCAATCTGTAACCGAGACAGCACGCTAGCTGATGAGGAGATCGTTCGTTCACTGTGCACGGTGCGAGCCGGCGCAGATGTTACAATTTGCCACTAATCTCTGCATGAAAGGCTCGCCTATTTCTTCATGGTCGTCATCGACGCGCGACCTGTGTTCACGGAGACGCCCATGACAGATGTCATTAGCGCAACGAGGCCAACCTCGCTGCTAGGCGCATGCGCGCTTGGATTGACGTTGTGGATTGTCCTGTTGGCCCCCGCTCTCGCGCAGGGATTGCCCTCCGCCGAGGGCGACTAAAGGAGTTGGCATCACGCTGCCGGCCGTGCCGCCTCCCGTCGCCAACTATGTCGACGCGGTCCGCGTGGGAAACCTCTTGTTCCTCTCAGGAAATACTCCGGCCCCCGGTCGGAAGTACAAGGGAAAGGTTGGCAGAGATCTCACGGTACAGGAGGGCCATGACACGGCGCGACAGGTCGGATTGATCATGCTGGCAAATGTGCGCGCCGCGCTCGGTAGCCTAGATCGGGTGAAGCGCGTGGTCAAAGTCTTCGGCATGGTCAACTCGGCCGACGGTTTTGGTAAGCAACCGAAGGTCGTCAACGGCTTCTCCGATTTGATGGTGGAGGTCTTCGGCGAAGCGAACGGCAAGCACGCTCGACCCGCCGTCGGCATGGCGGGCCTTCCGTCCAACAACGCGGTGGAGGTTGGCGTCGCCGATGGCGACGACGATGTTACCCATCTTGGCGCCATCATGGACGGGATCGGCCGGGATCATCTTCTCGCCGCACTCTCGCAGCCCGGGCTCGACTCCCGGCGTCCGCGCCAATCTCGGTATGCGAAATTGTGCAAACTCGCAACTTGCCCGGGATAGCTCAGCGGCACTCTCCCGACTACCGTAATCTTCTGCCCGCGAATTTGGTCGGTCTGGCATGGATTCTAACCTGCATAGGCGACGGGTTACAGCCGTCTGGGTTTTCCAATTCCCCACAGACCCCAGTGTTTTATTCTTTCGCCAGCGACGGTATGGTTCTCAGATGGCAAAGGATGAAAACGACGCACTTGAGCGCCTCGCGGCCACTGCTTTGGCGCAGGCGGCGGAGACAATCGTAGACATCTTCGAGACCGCGGAGGAAGATGGAGCGGCCAAACTACTGCTGGTTGGGCTCACGCTAGTCGTGAAGTTCGGCTTACGAGAACACGACCGTGTTGTGGTGATCGGACCTGATCAGCGTCCCCCGGATGACATCTCCGAAAGCACTTCGCTCTACTTGACCAAGCCAATCACCGCAGATGACCATGTCAACCTCGCCGTTTGGGCCTATGACCATAGCGGACGGCTACTAGGTAAAGTCGGCTGGCGCCGTGCGTCCGTCGAAATTTATCCCGGCGCCCCCGAAATCGTTACCGGCATTTTTGGCGGCCGCGGCCGCGGTCCGAGAGACGTCCAAGTCCTTCGTTTCACGATGGCCGAATTGCGGAGCGACCCATGGGTCACGGCAGGCAAGATCCTGGACTGGGCCTCGTGGAGCTTCGGCTGAAGTTTTTGGTTGCGGGGGCACGCAATACCCGATCCCGGCGAAATGGAACGTCAGTTCCGGGGATCGGAGTTGCGCGAGGGGTGGTTGCCGTGGCCCCCAACACCCGCTTCTTGCGATTGGCCGAACGGTCAATTCCGCGATTGGCAGCGTAGGTCATCCGCGGTCTCCGAAGTGTTGCTTATATCAGCGCGGAGCACTCGCCGCCAAATTGCTTCGTAGGTCCCGTGTTCGTTCGATATTTGCGAGCTGCGCCATTAGGCTTTGAGCTTCGGTAGCAGCTTGCTCCTCCGTCATTTGCCCCTGGTCTTGCTTTTTCGCAATTGCCTCCCGCCTCGAATTCATCATTTCGATTAGGTCCATATATCGGTAGTGCGCGGCAGAGAATATTTGCGTCACCCTCGGGTTTGAACATTGGACGGAATCCAATCGCGTTTTGATCTCGCCGCGCAAGCGCCGATCGCGGCACTCTGCCATGACGGTACTTGCCGCTTGCATTGCAGTCTGAAAATCGGTCGGCTGGACGGGCTTTGTGACTGCTACCGGCTGGGTCGGCTGCTGTGGTACCGAATTCTTGGCGGTCCTCGATAGCTGGAGCAGCAGTGCTACGCACTTGCCCGGAGTAAGGGAGCCGTACTTCGCAGCTAGAGCCAGATCTAGGACGGCGTCCGGCAAGACTGCTGCCACTGAGTCTTGCTTGCGCTGGACTTCCCTAAGCATCCCGCAGGGCGATACGGTGCCAAAGACCAAAAGTACTCCGCCAATGATGATTGCGACCAAGCACCCAACCACAAATTTCATGCCGGCCCCTCGAACGGTAAAAGACACGCCTATAACCTTACAGTAGCGAACCGTCGAGAGCCAGTCTTGTTGGTTGTCCCGGACATTGCCAGGTTCGAGGCACCGCCTGTATGCTGCTATTGGTTGCAAGGGTGCTGGGATGCGGATGAATCTCGTCTTTCTAGTGGGGATGTTTTGCGGAGTCTCGACCTTGGCGCACGGGCAGAGCAATGCCGAGCGCTACATGCTGCAGGAGCGCTGTGGGAAGCGAGCCGCTGAGGTCTTTGCGAAGGAGTATTCGTCGCCGTCCCACATGACAGAGGACGGCGAGCGCCAGACGTCCAACTATCGGAACCACTACAGCGAAAAGCTCAACAAGTGCTTCTTTCTCGAAATCTCCCTCTTCACCAAGACGGGTAAGGTATCGAACCTGTTGAGGTTGTACGACCTCAACGAAAACAAGGAGTATGCCAGCTATTGGGACACTAGCGACATGTCGTTCATCGACTGTGTCGTTGGTGAGACCCGCTGCAAGAGCCAAGAGGAATGGTACAAGCTCGCGAAGCCGTACCTGGAAGATTGAACTCGCTGAGGGAGGAATGGTGGCTCGCACAGAAATTGACGACCTGGCCGATCAAGTACCGGCGCACCGGCGGGCGGAGTTCGTCGACGCTGCCTGGTCGGCGACCGTCCTCACATGGGGTGAAATCCCACCGAATGCCAGAGACCGTATCTGCCGGCGCATAGCGATGCTGATGGGATTGAGGTACCCGAGCGCGAAGCGCTCGCTAGGTTGATTAGGGGCTTGAGAAGCGACATGACCGGCCTCGGAAGGTTTCTTTTGGATCGTTGCGGCGATAATGGCAGTCGCGTTGATCAGGTCGCGGGACCGCGCCAAGGTTCGCGCGATCGCCGCGGCCAAAGAAGCGGAGGAGACCCGGGAGTCTGAAGCGAGACGCGCCCGCGAGGATGCGGAGATGTGCAAGCTGCTGGAATTGGGAACCTTCGCATACGAACACCTGCATGACGGACCGTTGCAACAGATGGCGGTGAATTTCACCGGCGATCGCGGCAGTGTTTCGACGACAGCTTGTGGATCAGCCTGTTCAACGCGCGCCGTCCAAAGATGGATGCTGATGGCCAGGTCGATATCTTCGCACCAGAGCACACGAAGGTTATCAAGACCACGGCGCCGGAACTGGCTGACGGCGATCTGCTCGCGGTCTATCTGCAGGCAATACACGCCCCTCCGATCCTTGGGACGCCCGACGTCGACAAGCTGATGAACCTTTGGCGGCGCGGCTACAGCCAAAGCGAATTGACACAAATCCGCGCCATCGCGGAAGAGATCAAGCGCCGGACCGCTCGTATCGAAAGTCAGCGCGCCCTCGGCACCGCCCCGGCCGCCCTATGATTAGGATAGCGCGAAGCTCTCGCCGGCCGTGATCAATCTGAGGCGCCGCCGGCCGGGTCAGCTCTCAGATCAGTGCGAAGCCATCGCTACCCTCGCCCGCCGGCCGCTCACGAGAGATCGAGGTTGTCGAAGTCTTCGTCTGGGATTTTTTCAGATCTTCGATGCAGCCGGGTTGCCGCGACTTCCAGCTCCTCGTCCAGCTCGACGTAGGTTTCGGCCGTCTCGGCGTTGGCCAGATACTCCTCAATCAGGCGCCACAGCGCGACCCTGAACTCGTATTTGCTGAAGGCCATCCGCGTCACTCCGTGCCTGACCTAGTTCCATCAGCGCGAAGCGCTCGCTACCCATGAAAATGCCCGCTCCTGGTGTGGCCAAGATCGGACTGGTTGCGTCGCGGGCGAACGCGACAAACCCTCCCCCGGGGGCGCCGTGTGCAAATTCCACCAAGCGAGGCAAACGGTCAAGCCGGAGAACTGCTGGGCGCGTCCGCGCGGACCAGGATGGCGGCGGATCGGCCAATGGTGCGTGCGCCATCTGCTCTCTTTGCACATCGCTGAGCCGAGCTGAAGGGGCTATGATCCACCGCTAGTGACAGCATCGCCTCCTAAAGCTCCTCAAAACCACATGATGCAGTACGCCGCGAGCCCCTGTCATCGGTGACATGCTGGGTCAGGTCGTTATTTCCACAGCGATAGTACCGTATCGAGCGTGAGATAGGCATCGGGAGGGTTCTCGCCGGGCCGCCACGTTGCAGAAAGGCTGTGGGCAATCGAGGTCCTGACGAAATGCTCGTCTTCACGGAGCTCGCCCGTTGTTGCCTCTTTCTCCGCGCTCAAGCAGAGTCCCATTTGTCAAATCGGACAAGAAACAGGCGCGCTGCGAGAAGTACGGTATGCAGCCGGAATGTACAGTCATCGGCGTCGGAAAGGCCGGGGTGCGAGCCGTGCGGATGCAAGCGTTTTATGAGGCCGTTGAGGTAACCTTGGCCATTGTCGCTCCATTCGTTCAGGTCACGGCTCAGGAATCCGAGGGCCGCAAGTCGGGCCCGGCGCTGATTTCCCGAGCCCAAGGCAGCGGCAGAGGGATCTAGCCGTTCGGCTATTTCGTCCAGAAGTCCGTCGAGGAAGCTCCGTATCTGCGCATTCGCTGCGGCCCAATTTCCGCTTGTGTGGGCACTGAAGGCTTGATCGAGGTGGCCTTGCGCAACCGTAAAGCGGTGCTTCAGAAGTAGCGCGGAAAGTTCGTCTTGGGCCTCGGGCAGTGCGATGGAGCGCGGAAGCGCCGTACGTAATTTCCCGTCGGCTACAACGAAGCCATCGATCTCAAGTCGGTGCAGAAAATCGCGGTGATCCTCGCGTAGTTCTTCTTCTTCACCCGACCATAATCGTCGGCGCTCCGCGGGCAACAACGACACTGCCTTTTCGACCAGAACGTCGTCCAGGCTCTCCCCGTCTTCAACCAAGCGATCCGGATTCTGATCGTATACGCCCATAAGCTCGTTGAGCCGCTTAGCAAGACTTAGTGGCTCCGGCGAGATCATCTTCGGCCAGTCGGGTCCTAATTCGAAGAGGAAACGGGTGAATTCGGCGTGCGTGAGCCGATTCAGAACTTGAACGGCAGCGAACACTGTACGGCGCGAAAATCGCTTCGGCCCGGCCTCGGGCACAGGCCCAAAGTAGCGTTCCACCAAATGATTAGCGTGGCGCTCCAGATACCGGCGCGCCTCTTCCTTCGAGACCGGCCGGTACGTGTCTACCACGCCGTCATGATCGGCAGCGACCTCAAAGAACGCCCCCTGACGCGTCCGATAGAGCGACCACCAAGCCTGTGACATTTCGTGCTGGTGATCTGACCTGGTCAGACACTCCGCCGTGTCGGTGTCGTAAGCTATGCCGCCAATGATTTTTTTCAAGGCAATACCGTGTCCTGCAAAGGATGAGACTATACCATGCCACGGGCACGAAGGCAGGCGCGTGAAGATGATTCTCTACGAAGAATCCCCACCGGTCAGAACACCTCGATAGTTCAATCGTAAACGGTACGAGAGGGCCACGGACTTGGTGCGAACGGCCTACGCACCGCGCTTGAAGCGTATAGGCATCCAGAACTGGCGCAAGGCCTCGACGGTTGCTGGAATGTCGCGCCAGGCGTTTTGGACCATGGGCTGCGTTCCCAGCGTGTGCCGGGCCGGAGGTAGCAAGGGCCGCCCGGCGTCGTCGATGCAATGGACCAAGATTGGCCGCAGCATAAGGTGTTCGGTTCCGTTCGGGGAGAGAAGCCGCGACCAGACGAGAAGCCGAAGCTTCATAACGGCGTAGAAGCCCATGCACCAGGGCTGCGGGTCGACTTCGCCGTCCGGTGATCGCACGAACAGCGGCTCGAAGCTCTCCGGTCTCGTCGACAGCGTCTCGCCGATTGCGTTGTGGCGCATCAGCGTGGCGGCGATCGCCGAGAACTCCTCGGTGTCGTGATTGAAGGCGTCGGGATCTACGCCGAGGAGCGGACACACCCATTCCTCGGACGCCATCGAGACCGGCCCGGCGACGACCGCGGCCACCGCGCCGTCGAGCATGGAGAGCGACGTCGCCCGCGGATGCCGAAGCGTCGCCGACCTGGCGCGCTCGCTGATCCATCGCCCGAGCCGTTCGAACGACATGGCATAGTCCGCCATCGTCGTCTTGTGTGCTTTTCGCGTTCCCCGCCGTTGCTTCGGCTTCGTCATGCCGCGGCTCGCTTTTCGGCTTCGCGTGCGGCCTTCCAGTTCCAGGCCAGAAGTTCGTGAAGCTGGTTGGTCTTCGTGGCGCCGCTCACCATGCGATCGAGAACGTCGACGAGATACGCCTCGGGGTCGAGGCCATTCAATTTCGCCGTGTTAAGAAGCGAAGCGAGTATCGCCCAGGTCTCGCCTCCGCCTTCGTCACCACTGAACAACGAGTTCTTTTTTCCGATCGCAATTGGCCTGATTGATCGCTCGACCGTGTTGGTGTCCGGCTCGAGCCGCCCGTCATCCAGGAATGCCGTCACGCCCTGCCAGCGTTCGAGCATGTAGTCGATCGCCTTGATGAGCGTCGAGCGGCGGGAGATCCCGTCCTTCACCGCGATCAGACGGGCCCTCAACGCCTCCATCAGCGGCTTCGTCTCGGCCTGTCGCGTTGCGCGGCGTTCCCCGGCGTCGAGACCGCGGATCCTCTCTTCGATCGCGTAGACGGCCGCAACGCGCTCGATAACCTCCGCGGCGAAGGGTGAGTTCGTCGTCTTGTGCACCCTCACGAAGTTGCGGCGCGCGTGAACGAGACAATACGCCAGCTGGATCTGGCCCGACATCTTTGCATCGCCGGCCAGCGAGGCGTAGGCGGCATAGCCGTCGACTTGCAGCACGCCTTCGAAGCCGGCCAACCGCGCCACGATCTCCTTCTTGCCGCGACCGCCTGCGAACACGTAGGCGACCGCCGGCGGCGCCGGCCCCTTCCACGCCCGATCGTCCGTCGCGTGCGCCCAGAACTGGCAGATCCTCGTGCGGCCGCGTCCCGGATCGAGAACTGGCATTGGCGTCTCGTCGCAAAACAGCCGCTCGAAGCCATGCATGGTCTTCAGTTGCAGATCGTAGAGGCCCCTGACCAGCCACGCCGCGCTCCCCATCCAGCGCGCCAGCGTCTGACGGTCGACGACGACACCCTGGCCCGCCAGGATCTGCCTCTGGCGGTAGAGCGTCGATTGCCAGGCATATTTAGCCGCGGCGATATGCGCGATCAGCGCCGTCGTCGCCATGCCGCCCTCGACGAGCCGCGCCGGTGCCGGGGCCTGGACAATCGGGCCCTCACAGGAGCGGCAGGCGTATTTTGGACGGATCGTGCGGAGCACACGCAGCCACGCGGGAACCCGATCGAGCGCTTCGCTGCTCTCCTCGCCGATCCGATGCATCTGACCCGTGCAGCACGGGCACAGCGTGGACGCCGGCTCGATCACCCGCTCGACCCGGGGCAGATGCGCCGGCAGCGCGCCGATGTTGCGCCTCGCTTTGCGCCGCTTCGGTCTCGGCGCGTCCGGTTTGTCGTCATTGGCCGGAGGCTGCGCGCCCGCGGTCCGTTCCAGATCGAGCGCGATCTGTTCAGCGCAGACGATTGCCGAGCGCTCCGACCGCGCGCCGAAGATCAGGCTCTTCAACGTCGCGATCTCTGCGCGCAGATCGTCGTTCTCGCCTTCGAAAGCCAGCACCATCTCGGCGAGAGCCGCAGGGTCAGAGGGGAGATCTTCAAAGCGAAGCGCCATATCGCAGAGCTACACGAACACACTCGCAATCGCCAGCAAAACAAGACGATTCAGGCAACTTTCGTCGGCCGCTTCGTCACCTTCGGGACCACACGCGACCACTCCGCAAGACCTTCAATCAGCATCGCCAGTTGCGCCCCCGTCACCGGCATCGTACCCTCGCGAACAGGTGGCCAGGCGAAGCCCCCATTCTCGAGCCACTTCGTCGCTAGAACCATTCCCGAGCCGTCAAAAACCAGTAGCTTCAAACGATCCGATCGCTTCGATCGGAAGCCATAAACGTCGCCGCTGTAGGGCTTGCCGCCTAATCCCTCCGCTATCAGCGCGACCAGACCATGAACGCCTTTGCGAAAGTCAATCGGCTGCGTCGCGACAAACACACGGACCATTGGACCAAACGAGATCATCGCGTCGACCTCACCGCCGCCAGCACGCGCTCCAGCGTCGCGGCGTCGACGCCGACAGGCACGCGCACCGTCGCACCGGCGATCATCACCTCGATCCGCTCCGCCGGACTCACCGGAACATGCGCCTTATCGATCGCGTTCGGCTGCGCCTCGACGGCGGCGTCGAGCCTGACTTGCACGAACTGCGGCGCTTCGCTCGACGCGAGCCGCGCCTGGCGCCGCCACACACTGAGCAGTCCCCGGTTGACTCCGTTGCGTCGAGCCACCTCGGAAATGCTCGTCTCCGGATCGGCGCTCTCGGCCACGATCCGCGCCTTCTCCGCATCGCTCCAACTGCGCCGTCGCCTCTCCCGCGTGATCACCTCGATCCGCTGATAGGAGGCGGCATCATGCCTGTCTTGATGTCTGTCTTGATGCATGGAATGAGCGTCCCTCGCGTTGTCAAATCCACGCGCGAGTCTCGCTCATCCCGTCCACCTAAACGAGGTGGGGGCGTCGTACCGCTATCGTTCAATCTGGTCAACGGACCTGCAGAACGACAAATGCGATAGCGTAAGGATCAAGGAGGAGCCTTGTCGTCAGGGTGCGAGGGGCGTTCTCCAGCCAGTCGGGATCGCCGGCGGCGGCAGAAGCACAGTGCTGTCCAGCACGATCGCCCGCCCTTCGCCGGCAGGATAACTTCGACGTATGGTGCGAGCAGTTCGCCGCGGCAGCCAGCAACCTGTCTCCGGCTTTAATGGCACGCTCTGACTCCCGCTGACGCATCGATCCTGCACCTTGGCTTTCTTGCAGCCCGACATAGCGACATAGCCAGCGGTAAGCGTGGTAGAGTGGAAAGACACGCTTGGACGAGGTCATTGTCGTAGCCGGCAGAATGGGTTCCTTGAACCCAATTGCGTACGGGTGGACGACTCGGCCAGTCCGCGTCCGCATATGCCAGACCGAAGAGACTATAGGTCGCGCCGGTCACCACGAAATCGAAGGCGCGACCGGCCGCGGCAGACGTCACCACGATCGTGAATGCAGCTCCGAAGAGCTCGCGCTGGCGCGATGTGGGGCTCGACCGACTGCTCTCCTTTCGGCGTGGGCCGGGGTATTCTGCTGATATTGGAAAGTGTCGCGGGTGCAGTCTATCGGGGTGTCACTTTCCGCGTGGTACATGATGCCGATTGGCCGACGCGCATGAGCTTGTGTCTATTGGCGGCATGACAACTGCATCCATCGCAACGTCAAATCAACTACATCCGAAAACATCGCTCCCAATTCCGGTTCGACAGCTACGGCCAGATGATCGGTGTCGTCCGCGGTCGCTGCTTCAGTGGTTGCGCATCCGAGCTCATCAAATGGCGAAATCGATTCAGGGCCAACACGTGGCGTGCTGTCGTGTTGTTTTGCGCTGGGACTTGGGCAATCCTCATTTATGCAGCCCTCCGAGTGCTGGATATTGTTCGCATTGACTATGCGAACTGGGTCGACAAATCCCCCTGAAACTTGAATTGACCCAAATGATCAAGACGGCTGCTCATATCCATCCAGATTTCACCACCAATATCCGTCCAACGCTTACAAAAGGCAAAGTCTTCGGAGAGGTATTCGCCCGTGTCCTTCTCGATTATCGGATCGAACAGCGCGAACCGATTTGCCTTTTCTACATCGTGGCCATCTGGCCTCAGGTTGTGCGTTACCTTGTATTGCAGCTGTGGATAGGCAGTGCACATTTTTTCTATCATTGCGCGGCGCAGGAGCAAAAACCCTGTTCCAGCGAAACGCACACGTGCAAAGCCCTTCCGTTGAGATGAAACTGCGCCACGATCGTGCCAAGCAACGACATACTCCAACGAGGCCGATTCTAGCTTTGATCGATTCGACGCGACAGCTCTGTGCAGTTTTTGGAAGTCGAGCACCTTTGCGGGGTACGCAGCTGCAGCTACGTCAACATTCAGATCCAAAAGCCGGAACGCTTGCTCCGGTTCAAAGCCGATATCGGCATCAATGAATAGTGCATGCGTCGCTTCCGGGATGTCGAGGAAGGTCCTGATCATCTCGGCCCTTGCTCGCGTGATCAGCGCATCCCCCCCTACCATTTTCCATCTAAACTCGATGCCTCGAGCCTGGCAAGCCAAATGCAATTTGAATACGGACCCGGCATAGAGACTTGTTACCTGTCCGCCAAAGCAAGGTGTCAGCACAACGATACGAGTTGCTCCAAGCGCTTCCATGTCACCTCCCAAAAATAACCAGTCAAGCGCGACATCGACGCGCAATCAAGGAGCGCCGAACGACGCGACCTTTCAGAGATATTCGACCTCGCTTCCACCGCAATTACATCAGCCTACCGTACGGGATCGCAAGCAGGAAAGCGATCGCGCGATGGTGAGCGCGCTTTGGCTAAGCATGTCGAAGACGCTCTGCTGCAGCTCCAAATATCTCGATGCCGCAACTATGAGGAAGACCTGCAATGAGGCACCAGTTAGGTGGAGATCGGTTATTGCGCCTACCACCACCATGCGCTGACTCGTCCCAGTCTACAGGGCGGGACCGCAGAGGATTTCCCCCTGCGAACACCATGTCCGATGGTCCTCCGCACCGCAAGCTCTTAGGACTACTCCGGACGCGGCAATGCATGCCAAAATCGACGCTAGTCTGGTGACACCAGGGCGGAAGTCTCGACGTGGTTCATAGGTTAACCGGTCCAACCAGCCCAACTGTTCAGATCACGCGATCAGCCGCGAATGCATGTATTTGAGAATGCCCCTATGAAAGTTGCGCGCGTAGCCGCCGACCAGCGCATAGTCGCGCAGCAGCAAATCGGCCTCTCGCCGGTTCCGTTCGGAGTGGTATTCCAGCAGAACGACGTCGTAGTCGATCGATCTCAGCCCCGACAGAATTTCAATTTCGCACCCTTCGGTGTCGATTTTCAGGATCTGTGCCGGCGGCATGACCTCCGGCGGCCTTGTGACCACTGTGACTGAGCTTCCCGCCTGTTCTCCCAGGTCGAAGAAACTCGCCTCGCCGCAATTGTTCTTGCCCAGAAACATTCGAGTGTGCGTTGGGTCGCCAACGGCGAAGTTGTGAACATGGATGCCACTCGAGACCCGAGAATCTCTAAGAGTGCCAACATTTGGTTCCAGCATCGCGAAATTGTCCGGCAATGGTTCGTAGCAATAGATCTCGCAGCCGGGCCAACGCTTGACCGCCCAAATAGCGAAGCCGCCGACATTCGCGCCGACGTCGAGAATGATCGGACGGGGATGATTGTAAGCGACGTCATACTCACCGCGCTGGATTAGCTCCAAGTGCGGGATCATCGATGGCGGACACTGGATACCGATCTTCATTCTGGCTATTGAATTACCTTGAATCGGTCTTGGCAATCCACCCGCCGTAGCGCGACCACCGCCGGGACGGGCTTCAAGCCCCGCAATAGGGCCGTAACTTGCCTGCCTGCTTTCACCCTCGTCTTGTTTCCATGCGGGGTCCGAACGCGGACCAGGGAGAAGAGGTTCTTGATGTGGTTGTCGGCGCAGGAACCGGCTAACCCCTTGTCCCTCAAGTTGATTTTGGCAGAGGTGGACACTACCACCTCCCGGCTTGTGAATTTTCTCAACAGCCCGATAGATCTCATGCGTGCTGCGGCGAGGCGATCTGCATCGGATTGATCGTTGACGCCTGGGTGACAAGCGTTCCGCCATGTCCGTCGCTCGAAGTTGCGAATGTTGACGCCATGTAGTTGCCGAGTAACGCGATGCTGGCCGCATGAGTGCCGTCAGTCACGGACAGTGAACCACCAGAAGCGGTGCCGTGAAAGCTCGGTGTCTGGATGGAGCCAAATGCAATATCGGAAAAGTCGATGCCGTCCTGTCCGGTCAGACCGGCAACCGTTCCGCTGAAACTCGCCGAGTTATCGAGCTTCAAGGTCCCGGTCGCAGCCTTGAAGGAGATGGCAGCCGAGCTGGCCGATGCGAGTTCGAGGGTTTCATCCGCGCCGATTGTAGTCGGATCGCTTACCGTGAAGCTGTTCGACCACGCGCCCCACACCGTTCCGTCGTTGGCGCGCACCCACAGGGTATCCGTTCCCGGACCAGCCACATAGGTCACTTGTGACAGCTGAGCGGCCGTCACGATATTATCCTGATTGGCACCGAGCGTTGCGCCGTTCAGCGTGAAATGACCGCCACCGCTGCCGGTGTCATACACATCGTATTGGGTCGCTGCACTGCTAAATGGATCGCTATAGGTGAATAGCGATGAAGCGGAGAAGACTTGCCCCGACGTCGTCTTGATGTTGGCTACCGTCTCGACGGGGCCGGCGTCGTTCGGAGCCGTCACCGTGAAGGTGTTCGACCAAGCTCCCCAAACCGTGCCATCGTAGGCCCGTACCTGCAAGGTGTCCGCGCCCGAGCCGGACTGATAGGTCAGCTCCGCGAGCTGAGCCGCCGTGATGGTAGCAGTTTGGTTGGCGGCGAGCGCCACGCCGTTCAACACAAAATGTCCTCCACCGGTACCTGTGTTCCAAACACGGTACTGGGTCGCAGGACTACCAAACGGGTCGCTGTAGGTAAACAACGACGAGCCGGCAAAGCTCTGACCATGGGTTGCCGTGACGTTGGCGACCGTCTCTACGGGCCCGGCGTCAGTCGGGGCTGTCACCGTGAAGTTGTTCGACCATGCGCCCCAAACCGTCCCGTCGTTGGCGCGCACCGACAGAGTGTCAGCCCCTGAACCAGATTGATAGGTCAGCTGGGAAAGTTGCGCGGCCGTGATGATGTTGCCCTGATTGGTAGGTAGCGCCGTGCCATTCAACATGAACTGACCCCCACCGGCGCCGGTGTCCCACACATCGTACTGAGTGGCCGCGCTGCCGAGTGGATCGCTATAGGTGAACAGCGATGATGGAGACAACGCCTGGCCGTGGGCTACCGTCAGATTGGCGACGGTCTCCACCGGCCCGGCGTCTGTTGGCGCCGTTACCGTGATCTTATTTGACCAGGCTCCCCATACCGTTCCGTCGTTCGCACGTACCCACAAGGTGTCGGCTCCCGATCCGGACTGATAGGTCAGCTGCGAGAGCTGCGCGGCCGTGATGATGTTGTCTTGATTGAGAGCAAGCGCAACGCCGTTCAACGCGAAATGACCGCCACCGCTGCCGGTGTCAAACACATCGTACTGAGTGGCCGCGCTGCCGAATGGATCGCTGTAGGTGAACAGTGACGAGCCCGCAAAGCTCTGACCATGCGTTGCGGTGACATTGGCGACAGTCTCCACGGGCCCCGAGTCGGTCGGTCCTGTCATCGTACCTTTACTCGACCACGCTCCCCAAACCGTTCCGTCATTGGCCCGCACCTGCAAGGTGTCTGCACCTGAACCAATTTGATAGGTCAGCTGCGAAAGTTGCGCGGCCGTAATGATGTTCTCCTGGTTGACGGGGAGCGCGACCCCATCCAGCTCGAAATGGGCGCCACCGCCGCCGGTGTCCCACACGTCGTACAGAGTAGCCGCGCTGCCAAATGGATCGCTGTATGTGAATAGCGAAGATGGTGTCATAATCTGGCCGTGAGCTACTGCGTAGCTGGAAACGAGCACCTGAGGCCCGGTATCCGTTGGCGGCGTCACCGTGAAGCTGTTCGACCACGCTCCCAAGACCGTTCCGTCATTTGCGCGCACCCATAACGTATCGGTCCCCGATCCGGACTGGTAGGTCAGCTGCGAGAGCTGGGCGGCTGTGATGACATTGCCCTGCCCCACGGGAAGCGCAACGCCGTTCAGAGTGAAATAGCCGCCACCAGTGCCATTATTGTAGACGGTGTATTGCGTCGCAGGACTGCCAAAGGGATCACTATAGGTGAAGAGTGAAGAGCCGGCAAAGCTCTGGCCGTGCGTTGCGCCGAGGTTGCCTACGGTCTCCACGGGCCCTGTGTCCGTCGGCGCCGTCACCGTGAAGCTGCTCGACCAGGCGCCCCAAGCCCATCCGTCGTTGGCCCGCACCCACAACGTATCGGCTCCCGAGCCGGACTGGTAGGTCAACTGGGATAGCTGCGCGGCCGTGATGATGTTGCCCTGATTGATCGGTAGCGCGACGCCATTCAGCATGAAGTAGCCGCCACCGGCGCCAGTATCCCAGACGCTGTATTGCGTCGCAGCGCTGCCAACCGGATCGCTGTAGCTGAACAGTGACGAGCCTGCAAAGCTCTGGCCGTGAGTTGCCGTCAGGTTGGCCACGGTCTCCACAGGTCCGCCAACCGCGGGAGAGTTCGACACCGTAACGGTGTCGTTTGACCCGCGCGATGTAATCACTGAGCTTGTGCTCAGCCTCACTGTATCGCTATTCCCGAGGGTGACAGAATCACTCGATCCTGTCAGCTGTACAATTGACCCGGCAGCTATCGTGACCACATCGTTGTTGCCGTTGATCACCACATCGCTGAGACCGCCAGCCACGGAAATGGTGGCACCACTTACGGAAATCGTGTCGCCGCTGCCGAGCACATTGATGGCGTCGCCACTGCCAGAGATGTCTATGATATCGCTTCCCGTCAACGTGACGGAGTCGCCGCTTCCGGAGACCTGGTCGTGAGCCGCACTAGTGCCGATGCCTGAGCCCAACGTGATTGAGGCATTCGAGGCAGTCGTACTCGAGTAGGAGGCTGCGTAGTTGGGATTTGGTACTGCGTCACCGGCACCGACATAGATGACGTCCCCCGTACCCGACGTTAACGTGACCTGAGTCGGGCCCACCTGGGCAATCTGATTATTGTTGCCGGAGATCGTCGCAATGCCTCCGGATTCGATGAGAATCGAAGCGTTAGACGTCGCGATCGTTGCGGTTCCATTGGAATCGTCAATCGAGTTATTGAATCCTGATACCGTGAGACTGCTATTCATTCCAGCAATGATAATATCGTTGCTGCCGTTGATGGTTGCTGCCACGCCCTTCGCCGTGGTCGCGTTCAGGTCGATGATAAACGTGCTGCTATAGCTGTAGGTGCCAGCGGTTCCGATCTGCACGGCACTGGAAGCGGGGCTAATCCAGGAAGGCGCGGTTGAGACCAGATGCGCGTCGGGATCGGACTGAGTTCGATTATCGTTGCCACCGAGATCGGTCGCATACTGTGCGAGTGCGACAACCATCGTCGCCAGATCATCGAAATTCTCCGGATTCCCGGCGGAGTTCGGCACAGTCAAGTACGCACCAAACGTCGCCATTTCCTCGGCCGTGGGCAAGCGACCGAGAGCATTCTCGAATGCGGCTGAGATATCGAAGCCCTGATAGAGGACCCCGGCCTGGCCGTTGACTGTGAACTTTACTCCGTAATTGTCTGAGTACTCCTGCGAGTCGGCGACGATATCGTAAGCCTGCTGCTCGCGATCGAAGACGCCGTTCTTGATGTACTGTCCGAAGAACTCTGTTTCAGAGTCGTCCATCGGATGACCGAGAATCGTCTGGAACAGTTCGTTCGCGATCGCAATATCCTGCTTCTCAGTCGTGATATCGATCTTGACCGTCGTCAGCGGATCGCCGTAGCCGTCGAGGAATGACCAGGTATCAATGCCGTTGGCGTCAACGCTGTGGATCGAGCTGCCATTTACCCAGCCGTAAGTTGCTGCTGCGCTTCCAGCGGTCACGTTTCGAGACCACTCATAGCTTCCATTTGAATTGGCGAATTCGACCTTGGTGTCCGTAATACCCGTCGATGTTGTTAGCGTCGAGATAAGCCCATTTGCACTCGTGGTATAAGTATTCGAGCCCGTCAGGGTTGAGGACGTCGCCGAGGTGTCGCCGTAATAGTCGTAAACAGACACCGAAGAACCGTCGGGCGCCTTGGTCGTCGTATCGATCTGCTCGTAAATGCCGTTGCCGTCATTGTCGACGTCCGTTGTCGTGACGAGGCCGTTGGCGCTCGTTGTGATCACGGTTTTCGAGCGCAAGTTGCCCAGGCTATTGCCATACCCAGTCTCGATGAGCTCGGTCTTGCTGCCATCTGCGTTCAGAGTCGTGGAATCAACCCCAATGATGTCGCCGCCAACCAATGCGGGCAGCACCGCCGTGCCATTAACGAGCTCCGCGGCGGCTAGCTTCAAATTGGCCGCCGAATCTTGCCCCGTGGTACTGAAAGCAAAGCCCTGAACCAATCCGTTTGCCGAGATCTCCGCAGCAGCCTGTCGGCCGAGCACGCCCACCCCGTCATAGTCCTGAACTGTCGTGGTTTTGCTCGCATCGGCGTTCGTCGCAACGGTCTCGACCTGCTGGAAGGCCGGTGCTCCGAACGAGCCCGTCCCGCTCAGGGTTTCCGTCGTCGAGCCGTCGGCATTTTCGACATAAGTATCTGTCTCGACGTTGTAGGCTGTGCTGAAGGTCGGCGTGTAGGTGCCGGTATCGCCAGGATCATTGCTGGTGTCGTTGATGATCGACTGGTTCAGCTGGTCATAAGCGGTTTGCCGCGTCGTCGTGGTCGTACGCCCATCATAGCTGATATTGATGGCCGTCTGCTCCAACAGAAGGGATGTCGCTGCCGGATCATAGTAGGAAGTTATCCGGGACTGCGACCCATCAAGCGCCGTCGTGCTCTGCTGAACGATGAAGGCACTGAGATCGCCTGCCAATATAGTCGATGTCGTTTGCGACAGGCGATTTGCCGATGTCACGGTTGTTATCGTATCGGTAGTCACCCCCTCAATGACATCGGCCGTCGTTTGCGTCGTCACTCCGGCGTCAGAAATGGCCGTGCTGGCGTTCGCGACAGCCACTATATTCGACGAGATGCTGGATGATAGTGCGCCCGTCAGCGCGATGATGGTTGTCTTCGCTTGGCCATTGCCAGAGGTTTGGGTCTCGACGGAACTTGTCAGAGTGGTCGTGCTATTGACAGCATCTGCATCTTCAAGATCGTTGAGCGTGCCGCCGTCGCCATTGGCGTCGTAGGTCGTCGTATTGCTTTGGATGTCGACTGTCGCTCCGACACCGTTCCGGAAAGTCGTCGTTCCAATGAGTCCATTGCCGCTGGACGTCTTGACAACGGAGCCAACCAACGCGGCGGTGGGACCGTAACTTGATGTCACGTCGATCGTCGAACCGTCGGCCTGGGTTTGAGTTGTCTCGACTTGGTCGAGACCAGAAATTGCGCCGGTCTCGTTGAGATAGCGATTGGTAACGACTGATTGCTGATCGGCGCTGGTCGTTGTAACGGTCTGCTCGAAGACCGTGCCATTCGTATTCGTATCCGTCACCGTTTCGGTGTGACTTCCGTCGCTCGCATTCAGCACGGTGTTGTCCGTGGTCACGAGATTGAAGACGGGGCTTGCCGGACCAACCAGATTGATCGGAGCACCGTTGGCATCCACTTGCGTCGTCTTCGAAAGACCGTTCGCCGAAGTGGTGGTGACCCTCTCGTCAATCAAGCCGTTCCTGTTGGCAGTGATCACGGTCTCGGTCTGGCTACCATCCGCATTGAGGACGATTGTATCGTTTGTCTGGAAATCCGTCGTCGTATCGCCGTTGACCGCGGTTGCCTTGGTCTTGCTGAGACCGTTTGCGCTGGAGGTCACCGTGGTACTCAGCAGAAGTGGTCCGCCCAAACTGGAATAATAATTGGTGGTATCTGAGATGACGCCATGGGCGTTAGGCAGTATCGTCTCGACTTGGTAGGTCGACACTGATCCGTTCGACTGGCGCGTAACCACCGTTTCCAAACCGGCTCCCGCGACGATGATTCCGGACTGGGTGGTCGTTACGTCCCGAACAACGCCGCCTGCGCTTCCCGTGTAATCTGTTACCGTCTCGGTGCGGCTACCGTCGGCATTGATCGTCTTGACGTCTGTGGTCGCTTGATCGATCACGCCGTCGCCATTCAGGTCGTGATTGACCGTCGTAGCCAAGCCGCCCGCGCTCGTGACAGTCTGCGACGACTCAATCAACCCTTGATTGTAATTATATTCAGCAGCAGTGACCGTCGAGCTCCCATCCGCATTCAGCGTCGTCGTGTTCGTCGTTTTCGTTGCGTAGTGAGCAGTCGCGTAGGGATTGGCATTGGTCGTAATCGAAAGACCATTGGCGCTGGAAGAAGTCGTGGTCGTCGCCAGCAGCGTCCCGTTCCGTGAGGTCTTGTTGACGGTCTCCGCTCGGCTGCCGTCGCCGTTGATCACCGTTGTGTCCGTGGTCTGGACATCGAATGACAGGCCACTCGATGAGTAAGCCGTCGCCGTCTGTCCTTGAACGTCGTGCTGGACAGTCCTGGTGAGCCCATCAGCCGTTGTGGTCGTAACTGTCGCTCCGAGCACATCCCCTTGTTGGTCAAAGCTGACGGTCTGGTCCTGAACAGTGCCGTTGCTCTCAATCGTGACGGTCTCAACCTGCTTGACCAGACCGGTCGTACCGAGCGTCGTTGTGGTCGTGGTGTTTTGTCGGTTTGCAGAAGAATTCTTCTGAACCGTTTGGAGGATGTGGCCCGCGCCATCGGTGGTAGTCGTCGTTTCCGTGACACTGCCGCCATTGTTGATCGTGATCAGATCGGTCGTAACCCGGTCCCATGTTCCAGAACCAGCAAGTGAATTGCTGGTGAAGGCGCTCAGGACGATGGTCTCGAGTCCACCCGACGTGACGACGATCTGCTTCTCGTCGATCTTGTAGCTGGTCGAAGCACCGTAGCCCGTAATTGTCTCTGTGGACGTTCCGCCCGACGTTACGGTGTTGTCGGTCGTGATGTGGTCGAATAATGCAGCGGAGCCGCTGGTCAGACCCGTGTTGTCGCTCTCGCTGGTTTTGGCCAATCCACCACTGGTCGTTATCGTAACGGCCTCAGTGTTCATTGAGCCGTCGCCGTTCAGACTCTCCAAAGTATCCGTGGTCGTCCCACCGCTGACGGTTACCGCTTCATACTGAGAGACTTTTCCGTCACCCGTGGCATAAGTGGTGACCGTTTTGGCGGCGCTGCCGAGTGCCGTCGACGTAATGCTCTCGGACTGCAGGGTGCCATCGGCGCTCTTATTGACGACGGTCGTCGTTTGCGTCGGACCGGCGTTAGAAATTGTCGTGATCTCTGTGCCACTGACCACGAAGGCGCCATTGTCAAGGATCGACGAAGTAGCAGAGGTAACGAGCCCGCCGCTGCTTTGTGGCGTCTCCGTCGTAATCGTCTGATCGAGCAAAGCGCCATTCGCACTACTGTCGCTCTGGGTTATCGTCGAACCACTGGAACTCGTCACGGTTTGCGCGACGCTTGTTCGATCGAGTGTGACACCGTCAGTGAGATCACTCGCCGTGGTACGGGTCACTGTGTTGGACGTCGTGACCGTCACGATCTGGACGGAACTCGTGACGGTCGTGCCGGCGGAGGCGACGATGGTTTCAGTACGGGTGCCGCCGGAGCCGACAACAGTCGAATCGACGGTGGTGGTTGAGAGAGCGCTATTGCCGTCGATCAGGTCGGTGACCGTGCGAGTGAATCCGCCGTTGGTGACGGACGTCGAGGTGACGTCGCTCACCGAACCGTCGGGATTAAGGTTGGACACGACGTAGGATGCGGGTCCCCCAGTGCTGGTCGTGGAATCGACCTCCTGCTGGGTCGTCCAGCCGCCGCCCAATTGATCCCGCAAGATCGTGACGGTGGTGCCGCCCGAGGTTACCGTCGTCGTCGTGGTGGTCGAGTTCAGCTTTTCGGAGCCGGACGTGCCGGCGCCGGTCAACTCGCCGGTGGACGTAATCGTGCCCGCCGAGTAGTTGGTCACGGTTTCAGTCGTTACGCCGTTGGTCGATGCGACTGTATTGTCGACTTGGAGCGTTACCACCACGCCGCCGTTGTTGACGGTTGTCAACACCTTGTCCGTGGCCGTTGTCGTGACCCCGCTGCTCGTGCTCGACGAAATCAACGTATTGAGAATGCGCTGATGATCAAGGCTGCCGTCGGTATTGCTGGCGCTATTGTCGATTGTTGTCGATCCATCGGCGTTGCTGGTCGTTGTCGTGGTGACGACATAGCCGCTGGTGTCGGCAGCAAGAGACACTGTCGCAGCCGCCCGCGTGGTACCGCTGCTCGTCGTGTACGTGGTCTCACCGGTGATAGCGGAACCGTCGGGGAGGGAGACGCTGGACGCATCTGCGTTCAGGTTGATCGAGGTGATACCCAGGCTTGCCAGTGATTGCACGGACTGCGTGCCATCAGCGTTCGTCACTGTCACAAAGAACTTGCCGAAGTTCGTATCGCCCGAATCCAACGAGCCGTCGTGATTGGTATCGAACACATCGAGCAGCGCCTGCATGTCGCTCGTGGCACTCGGATCCCAATCCGTAAAGATAACCTGGTTCGCCTGCGTGAGTTGCCCAGCGCCTGTCGGATCGTAGAACAGAACGCCGCTACCAGCACCGGCCCATGCCGTCTGGTTCTCAATCCCGCTTCCCGTTACGTCGAAGAACATGTTCGACGACGATAGCTGGGTGATGTTGACGCCCTTGCCTGAAAGGTCAAGGACAACGGGGCCGAAGCTGAAATCATCACCGAAGCCGCCGTAACTGAACGAAGCGTTGCTGTATGTATTGATAACATCGCTGACGGTGCTGCCAGACTGACTGCCCACACTTCCAGTATCGCTGGACGCAGTTGTGACGCTCACGGACTCCTGGAGGGCATTAAAATCCTGACTGACGTAGTCGTTTGCAGTGGTTGTTGTTACAGCGGTTTGCGTTGTGGCGTTTGAAGACTGGGTCGTGCTTAGGTTGTCGAGCCCTCGCGCTCCGATATTGGAGAGCAACTGCGTATTCGTCTCCGTCGCCAGTATTGGAGAAGCTGGCAGAGCAAGATTGATCCCATAAGTCATCGCCGAAGTATCGGCTGACCAATTCTGGCCCAGAGCATTGAAGTCAGCTGCGACCGGTGACGTGCCAGACTCTAGCGTCACTGAGCCGGCGCTTGATCCATCGATACCATTTGCGGAGGGCGGGTTCACCGTGCTTTCCAAAAAGCTGACATCCGTCGCGCGCAGGGCGCTTTGCTGGAAGTCGTCGGTGAGTGCCGTCGGCGAAAGGGAGGGCGGGAGTTCATTTAGCGACAGCTGTTGTGCCGCGACCGACTGATCAAGATAGGGAACTGGTGCAGTCCATCGCCCGCTGGAATCAGTAAGGCCGTTCGCGACTTCCGATGATAGTACGTTAGCCGCGGTATTTGACGCAGGCATGCCCAACACCTGATCAGCGGCGAGCGTTTGAGAGAAATATGGTGTCGACCCGATCGGCCCACCGGGTTGAGTTCCTACATCTCCGCCTTGAACATTATTGCTCGGAGTCTTCGGTTCGATTGCTCCGAGAACTTGTACACCATTTCCCCAGTAAATCGGCCGTCCGGTTGAGGGGTCCACCGTCGTACCATTCGTGGAAAATGATGCGACGGCAGGACCGGTTGAGGTCTGTGAACCGAAGAAATGGCCTACTCCAGTGTCGGGGTCATAGTCTTGGACGATGCCCATGTGCCCCTTGAACATTAAGATATCTCCGGTCTGGAGATCCGAGAGATTGACCGTCGAGTAGTAAGGTGCAGCGGGCGGATTTAGTGTGCCGGGAGATGTCATAATTTGAGACGTGGCCAGATACTTGATGTCATAGCCCGCCGCTTGGAGCGATTGCTGAACCAGATTGGAGCAATCAATACCAAGGCCATATCCGCTTGCGGCGTTGACATAGACTGTCCCATTCCCGTGCGGGGACAGATACACGTAATTTCCACCGCCAAACTGGGATTGCGCTGCGCTCAATATGTTTGCGTCGGCCATAGTTGTCCTCAATGCTTCCTAATCTCGATATTGATGCGTTGATAAGCCGGACCATTTCTCGAGCTTGCAGAGAAGCGGAGCACCTCGCCCGCCGCATCGATCACCGTTAATCCGTCGAGCCCACCTGAGACATCCAGCATTCTACCGAAGCCCTCAATCTGAGTTGGCTCTCGAACATAGGTTCCGTTTCTTTGATCACTCGCCGCATAAATTGTTGAACCCGGAGCAACGCCAATTATCGAGATGCGCCCCTTCGTATCCAAAAAAGCGTCATAGAACGTCGAGATGCTAGCTTTGCTTATGTCTTTCAAACCGGAAACAAGAGAGGGATTTTGTGTTCCAAAGCGCGCTCTCCCGCTTTTGGTTGATAGGTTGATCTCGCCCCAACTCCAGATTCCCCCGTTGATGTCCGACACATAAGTTTGAACACCAGCCCAAACGGCGACGGCAGGAGGCATATTGGAGATTCTTGTTAAACTCGACCCATCCGCAGCCTGCGTGGATTCGCCAACCCCCAACACAGATCGATGGTTGACGCCTCCCCAGCTCCAGACCTGACCCTTGCGATCAATCGCAACTGAGTGAAACTGTCCGGCTGAAATGGAAGCGATGGGCTCCGGGAGGAGCAGCTTGATCGGGCTCTTGAAGGTCTTATGTTCGCTGGGATTGGGCGAGTGACGACCAGTAATTTGACCGTCCAGATCTTCGCCTAGTCCCCATACCGATCCATCTCTGAGCAAAATCAGACCATAACTGGCTACTTTCGAAATCGAGATGGCGTCCTGGACTCCGGCAATTTCCACAGCAGGCGCGATATCGCAGATCGGTTGTTCTGCAACAGTACAGCGATATTCCCATGAAAAGACCCTTCCGTCCTTTCGTAGGGCCCAACCAGGATTTGCTCCCGAAATCGCGATGATATCGTGAAGCCCTTCCACCAGCACGGGCTGGTCCAGATTGTTGGCGTCACGGAAGGAAATTACCGATCCGTCATTCCGGAGTATCACCCAGCCTCCGGCGGCAACAGCCGTCGCACGGACCTCTCCAGTCTCGGCCGAACCCGCACGCGTCGACGCGGATGCGAAGAGTATCGGGGCCAGCACAGCAACAAGCACGCGAAAGATCCATCGCACAGAAGGTGCCTGTATTGCGAACTCAGCACCGCTGCAGATTTTGAAAAGACTAATCAAGACGCCTCACCTTTCCATCCAGCTGCTGCGGCGACTTCTTCCGAAGCGACGAAAGATCGAGCAGGAAGAGCAGCCACGCCGGACAACCGGGTTCTACGAATGTCCTTCGATTGCCTGCCGAAGGGGTGGGCTGCCGGGTCATAGCCCCTTACAACAGCGTCACAACTACAGCCTATGGTTCGCGGCACGAAGCTGCGGCCATTGAACGCTCATGCGAGAATTTCATATTAAACTCGCTTGCTGGCCGCAGCGATGCCGATAACCGGCCCGCAAGCGACTCGCATCAACATCAGCGATGTGAAGGAGAGAATATGAATATTCTTGAGAAGTCCCGCCCCGGCGCAGATCATTTCAAAAGTGTCAATATTTGAACCAAGCTCCCCCAACCTCTGCTCCTGACCGCGTCATATTGTCACGGAGAGCATACGCTGACAAGTTGTAAGTCAGATAACAATCGCGTGTGGCTTGGCGCGTTCGCAAGAACCAGATTCCAGACGATCGCGGGAAGCGCGAGGACCGCGTTCGAAGCGAGCATGCACTCTGCGTCGGATAGACACGCAGCCCAGCGAAGCGACTGCATAACAAGTTGAGTTGCATCGTTGGCGGATGAATCCACTCGCCGCGAGCGACCTGAGCTTTGATGCAGCGGCTCCCTCCGGTGCCGACGAACTTTTCCATGTCGCCGACCGCACACCACATGCAAAGTTGGCAGCGAACCAGATGGCCAAGGCCTCGTGGCACCGTTGTTCCGCTGCATCATTCTGCGCCCAATCTTGGTCCAGAGAGCCGCTCTGGCCTCGCTTCCTGATGTTGCAAGCGGCTCATGGCGATTCCTTTCTATTTCAAGCCCTACAGCGGAGTAGGGACAGCACCGGCGCGCGTTAACCGCCTTGGAGTGGAGCGGAACGAAGGGCGGCCTCCGTCTATTGGCGCAACCGCCTCTTCGTTGAGGCGATTGACGGTCTTCACGTTGACGATGGCCCTAGAACGGCCCTATTCAAGACCCGCCGGGGCCTTCGCGAAAGAAAACATTGGCGACTTGCCGGCATTCGATTTGAGGTCGACGCGGCGGACGTTTTCATCTGGAAGATCAAGAAGACACGCATATCGCGACCAACCGTATTCGTAGCCATTGCGACGCTTTGCCAACGCTTCCAGCGGCACACTCACGCAGAGAGGGATATCCAATGATCTTCGGCAATGGAGATCCTCATGGCTTACCCGATTTCAGAACGTGAATGGCGGGGGTGCCGGTCGAGCTCGCCGGGCCCACGACTTCACCCGATGCATCGAGCAGCTCGAGAAGAGCGACGTTTC
Organism: Bradyrhizobium sp. CCBAU 53421; assembly: GCF_015291625.1. Lineage (NCBI taxonomy): Bacteria > Pseudomonadati > Pseudomonadota > Alphaproteobacteria > Hyphomicrobiales > Nitrobacteraceae > Bradyrhizobium > Bradyrhizobium sp. CCBAU 53421. The sequence goes on along the minus strand of NZ_CP030047.1, from coordinate 3,669,020 downwards.
GGATCGAAAGAACGATAGTTGTATCCTGCGGACTGGTACCCTGGCGTGCGCAAGATCCGCCGGAGAAGAGCGGCCGAACGCAGGATTCATGTGTCGAAGCGTCCGTCATTGCAAAAAACGAGATCAGAACGTTCGTTAAGTTCAGCATCCTCGTGAACGCTGATTCCGCATGGCGAGTTCGCGCATCAGGATGATTGAGAGACATTGATGACGGAAGGTGGTGGCAGGCCGCGAAGGGCCGCTGACTCTGAAGACGGCGTGGTATCCCAGGACTGTTTAGCGGTCGCAAGGACCGGCGCTCACGTGAATCAGCCTCACACAGGAATTAGCCGCGGGCTCGCCGGATCGATTGTCGCTTGGTTGCACAGCCGAGCCCTGGCCGGGCGTCGCAAATTCGAGAGCTATCCGCTACGGCCTTGGTTGCGAGACGACATAGGCTTGACCCAAGAAGTCCGGCAGTCAGCGGCTGACCGAATTGTCGAGATGAGACGAAGGCATGGAGGATGGCTTTAGCTGCGTCAGCTGCGTCCTGGAATTTGTCTCCCGTTTTCAGGACACTTGCCCGTCCGGGCTGCCCAATTTCAATACGGGATCATAGGTCACCCGTCCCTTCCTCCTCCGCGTGTACATTCCAGGGGTGACGGCTGGCCGTTGCAAATGATTACTCACATGGCTGCGCGGAAATCAGCCGTGGTCTTCCGGGCGCAGAATCAACAATGAACAAACTTAAGATCGAGCAGTACTGACGAAGAGTTCGATCGTTTTTTCCGTCGGGGTGAACGACGTCACATCCACTTGTTCGACTCCGGATATATTTGAACTACTGCACTGGATCACATTGGAGATTGGGCAATGACACTCGCGCAGCAGGTTAGGTTCCCGACAACTCAACGTGACGGCCCGCGCCAGGATGCACCAATCGTGCTCGGCTACGTGGCCTTCGCGATCATGCTCATGATCATAGTTTACCTTGACGCTCTGTCGCCGGGAACGATATCTACCGATCTCGCAACGATGACAGTGTTTCCATAGTACGTTCCGTACGAAGCCCGGCTGGCAGCAGAGTGCTGCTGACGGACGCCGACGATGCACTCATCCGGAATTGAACATCAACAGTCCACAAATCCATTTTCAGTTCGATGCGACGGATCGCGATTTCGAGGCGTTCAAGAATACGGGACGCGGTTTGTAAGGCCTCGGGAAGTCTCGCTGGGGGCCGTTTTTGCAGTCAACTCGTACTTCTTCTACGCATTTTTAGACGCTCTCCGACGGTTTTAAGGACCCCAGCCGTGTTGCCCGATCGAAATGATATTCACGGCGATGACTTGGCCGAGATCTGGCGGCACGCGCAACACCGCCGCTCCGATGATGCCGCTGTCTGGTTCACCAACGCATTCAAAGCACGGCGGCATCTCAACGCCGGGACTCAGCTCCGCACCTTCGCGCGTAGCATCAAGCGCCTGCTTCTTGCAAAGGCCGAGCGGGCTCCTCATCACGCCGCCAAGAGAGGGCCAAATGCGACTTGAGATAATCCTGGCGGTCTTCGGGCTATGCGGGATCGCTGCAGGTTTTTTTGCGGGATTGTTCGGCATCGGCGGTGGACTGATCATGGTGCCGGTGCTGGTGTACGCATTCAAGGCCACGGGGGCAGGCCCGCAGCACACGGTTGCAATGGCGCTCGGCACGTCGATGGCAGCGATCGTGTTTTCGGCGGCGCAAAGCGCGTACAGCCATTATTGTCGCGGCAGCACCTCTATCGATACCATCCGACGGGCCGCGCCTTGGGTGATGGTCGGCGTCGCACTCGGCAGTGCCGTCGCGGCCGAAGCCCCCGCCATTCCGCTGCTGACATTCGTGGCATGCTTCCAGCTGTTTGCGGCGGCCTTGATGGTGACTGATGTATCGAAGCTGAGCACGCTGCAAACGGTGGCGAGGCGCGGGCCCTCACTGAGGGTGTTTAGCCTAGCTTTCGGCGGCATTGCGGCTCTCGCGGGGATTGGGGGTGGAACGCTGTTCACCCCGTATTTCAAGGCTGCCGGCATGGAGCCAAAACTCGCGATCGGTACATCGGCTGCGATCGGACTGCCTGTCAGTCTTGCCGGCGCCCTCACCTACGCCTGGGAGGGTCGCAATGTGCCGCTGGGTCACTGGATGCTCGGCTACATCAATCTGCCCGCGTTGGCGGCACTCGTTGCGGGAACGCTGCTGACAGTCCGGCTTGGCGTGGCGGTTGCGCATTGGCTGCCTTCGCGCGCTCTGGCGTCGTTGTTCGCGCTGTTTCTGGTCTTCAACGGGATGCATCTCCTGTACTCGGCCTTGCGGTGAGAGCCGCGGCTCGAGGCTACAGCCACAGGCAAATGTTCGGGGGATGCATGAATAACATCATTCTGCTCTTTTCTTGCCTGCTGCTCGGGGTGGCCCTCCGCGCCGCCAAGAAAGTCCCCGAGAACGGCCATTTGGCTCTCAATGCATTCATCATTCACATATCGTTGCCGGCCCTAATCATTCTGCAGATCCACAACGTCAGACTGCACGCGTCTTTGCTGCTCAGCATCGCGATGCCATGGCTGATGTTTGGCCTCGGCGTTTGGTTCTTCCGGGCGCTGTCAACCCGCTTGAAGTTCTCGCGGGAGACGACAGGGGCGCTGATGCTTTCGGGTGGGCTCGCCAACACGTCTTTCGTCGGCTTGCCGATGATCGAAGCGTTCTTCGGCGCCTCCGACATGGCAACTGGCATTCTGATCGACCAACTCGGCACATATCTGGTGCTAAGCACGCTGGGCATTTCGGTCGCAACGATCTATTCGACGGGCTCGGATTCAAAGGCTGAGATCGTCAAGCGGATTATCTGCTTCCCGCCGCTGATCGCTTTGACCGTCGCTTTTTCTCTTATGCCGTTTGAGTTTCCCAGCTGGCTTGGCGACGCATTGAAGCGTTTCGGTGACACGCTCGCGCCGCTGGCGCTGGTCTCGGTCGGGCTGCAACTCAGGTTCGACCAAGCTGGCGGACTTAGGACCGCATTGGCGACTGGCCTTGGCTTCAAGCTGATTCTTGCGCCGGCCGTCCTTGCGCTGGTGTATCTGGGCGTTCTGGGCACGCTGGAAGAAACGACGCGAGTGACACTGTTCGAGGCGGCAATGGGTCCGCAAATTGGCGGCGCGATTGTCGCCGTGCAGCATGGCCTCAACCCACCTTTGGTGTCTCTGATGGTCGGTCTCGGCATATCCCTCTCTTTCTTGACTTTGCCGCTATGGTCGTACGTTTTGCACCAACTTTGACATACGAACGGCCATCCGCATTCGACCACCAGGGAAATCCCGCAAACCGCGCGGACTTTTGCTTCTCTCTGGCCTGCAAAGATCCACGACGTGTGATCCAGCTAGCGGTGGCGACGAGGCCCGAGACTCTAACTGCCGCTGTATGAAAATTCAGTGGCAGGTCAGGAGCACCATGCGCTGCGCAGATGAGACCTTGACCTGACGCCTGCGCACCCCCACCCTCAGTCAGCCAAGCCCCGTCACTGAATAGATCTCGTCTTGGGAAGATCACCATGCAAAATACGCCGCTTGATCCCGATATCAACGATGCAGCGCCGACGAGTTCGATCCTGACGCCCTACGACCAAGAACACGCCGTCACCTATATGCGCCTTCTGGACGCAGATGCTGCAGGCGCCGACTGGAGAGAAGTCGCGAAGATCGTGTTGCACATCGATCCCGAACATGAACCGCAGCGTGCGCGCGGCGCATACGAGAGCCATCTCGATCGTGCCAAGTGGGCGGCTCGCCATGGCTATCAGCAGCTGTTGCGGAGCGGCCGGCCAAGTTGGAACTGAGCGAGTATATTGCGCGGCAATCTGGGTGCGAAAGACCGCGGCGAACAACAGCAGGGCAAGTGGTGCCGCTGCGTTATGGTGATTGCCGCGTCGCATTGTTCGCGATCGCCGCGCAAACAAGCTTTGTACGGAACGGACGAGCAAGCACGAACCTTCGGCAAGCATTCTAATCGCGTCACGACGGTACGTTTCGTACGCGCGCGCCTGTGACGCATTGCCAATTTTGTTGTCTCAAACCACCAGCCGTCTTGCCGCGCGTCGCGGCGAGCCGCAGAGACTCGCTAGTGTCCTTCCAATCCGAAGTTCGCTAACGTGCCTACCGTAGAATGAAGCGAACTTCGGATTCTAGCCACCAGCGCACTGGTATCCAACCATGGCACTCGCACCGCTGATCGCCTACGCCCATGTCGGGAAGAACTTTGCCACGGGTCATGGCGCCGAACGCGTCACGGCCGTCGACGATGTCTCGCTCGATATTGCCGCGACGGAATTCCTGGCGATCGTCGGGGCCTCCGGCTCCGGAAAATCCACCTTGCTGCGGCTCGCCAACCGCCTGCTCGACCCCGACAGCGGCCGCGTCATGGTGGAGGGCGAGGACGTGCGCGACCTCGATCCGGTGCGCTTGCGCCGGCGCATCGGCTACGTGTTCCAAAGTGGCGGGCTATTTCCGCATATGTGCGTCGCCGACAACATCGCCGCCACGCCGAGACTACTCGGCTGGCCCGCCACCGAGATCGCCGCGCGGGTCGATGAGCTCCTCGACCTGATGCGGCTCGATCGCTCCCTCCATCGCGATCGCCTTCCGCATGAACTGTCCGGCGGGCAGCAGCAACGTGTAGGCGTGGCGCGGGCGCTCGCCGCGCGTCCCCGTATCATGCTGATGGACGAACCCTTCGGCGCGCTCGATCCGCTGACCCGCGACACCCTCGGTGAAGAGTACCGCGCCCTCCATCGCAGGCTCGACCTGACCACGGTAATGGTCACCCACGACATGACGGCGGCCTTGCTGCTTGCCGATCGCATCGCGGTGATGCGGGCCGGACGGGTTGTGGCGCAAGGCCGGCCAGCTGAGCTGTCAAACAACAGTGACCCGTATGTGGCGGAGCTCTTGCGCACGCCCAGGCGCCAGGCCGAGCGCCTGAACGTCCTGCTCTCGGGAGCAAGCGCAGGATGAGTTTCCTGTCCGACCCTCGCTGGCGCGACGCGGCGGCGCACCTGCCGGACTATCTCGGCAGCCATGTTCACGTCAGCCTGGCTGCGCTGGCGCTCGGGCTCGTGATCAGCCTGCCGCTCGCGATCCTCACCCGCAATCATGCAATGATCCGCGGCATCCTGCTGGGTCTCGCCAGCGTCGTCCAGACCGTGCCGGGGCTGGCGCTGCTCGCGCTGTTCTACCCGCTTCTGCTCGCCATTGCCTCGTTAACGCTTCGCTGGCTCGGCTTCGAATTTTCCGCGTTCGGATTTTTGCCCGCCATGCTGGCGCTCGCGCTCTATTCGATGCTACCGGTGCTGCGCAACACCATCACCGGCCTGAACGGCGTCGATCCCGCGTTGCTTGAGGCGGCGCAAGGAGTAGGCATGACGCCACGGCAATCGCTGTTCACGGTGGAATTGCCGTTGGCGCTGCCGGTAATCATGGCCGGGATCCGCACCTCGGCGGTGTGGGTGATCGGGACCGCGACATTGTCGACGCCGATCGGGCAGACCAGCCTCGGCAATTATATCTTCGCCGGATTACAGACTCAGAACTGGGTGCTCGTGCTGTTCGGCTGCGTCGCCTCGGCGCTGCTGGCGCTCGCGGTCGATCAATTTTTAACGCTCATCGAGCGCGGATTGCGTGAGCGCAAGCGCCTCCACACCATGCTCGGCAGCGTCGGAATCGCTGCACTGGTCGCGGCCACGCTGATCCCTTCGATGGCACGAGCACCGTCAACCTACCTCGTCGGCGCCAAAACGTTTGCCGAGCAATATGTGCTCTCCGCGCTGATCGAGCAGCGGATGCAGGCGGCAGGATTGCAGGCCTCGACGCGCGAAGGCCTCGGCTCCAGCGTGATTTTCCAAGCGCTCGCGGCCAACAACATCGACGTCTATGTGGATTATTCCGGCACGCTGTGGGTGAACCAGTTTCACCGCACCGATTTGCCGCCGCGCGAAGCATTGCTCGCCGAGTTGAAGGAGATCCTGGCAAAGCAGGACATCACCCTGCTCGGCGCGCTCGGTTTCGAGAACGCCTATGCGCTGGTGATGCCGCGGCAGCGCGCCGATGCACTGGGTATTCATTCGATCACTGACCTGGCGGCACACGCGCCGACGCTGTCGATTGCGGGCGACTACGAGTTCTTTTCGCGCCCCGAATGGGTCGCCCTGCAAAAGGCTTACGACCTCTCATTCCGTACGCAACGACAGATGCAGCCGGATTTCATGTATGCGGCAGTAGCTAGCGGCGACGTCGACGTCATCGCGGGCTATACCAGCGAGGGGCGGATCAAGGAATACGACCTGGTGACGCTGCCCGATCCCAAGCACGCGATCCCGCCCTATGATGCGGTCCTGCTGCTGGCGCCACGGCGCGCGCATGATGCGGCGTTGCAGGAGTCGCTAAAGCCGCTGCTTGGCCGGATCGACATCGCGACGATGCGCGAAGCCAATTTGCGCGCCAGTGGCAGCAATGCGAAATCCTCGCCTGCCGCGGTGACGCGTTGGCTGTGGCAGAGGATCGGCGGAAAGTAGGTGCAGGCCCAGAGTGTTTAAAATGGTTGTGCCCTAAGAGCAGAAACGAGTCGGTTTAAGCCAATAGCGAGTCCGCCTTAACGTTGCGGCGCTGGCGTCACCGCCCGTTCGCCGCGAACGTCCGCTCCCGCTCAAGAAGCGGACGTAGAACGCTAGTCGCGTTTTGACAAGGCGACGCTCGAACCGCCACTCGGTATGGTTGCATGAATGACGTTCAGTTTATAGGTTTGATTTATAGCTGTTGGATTGGGAGGGGGCGTTGCTTCGCCGAATTCGTAGCAAGAAAGCTCGGTCGCTAAGGTCAGGCCATCTCGGAGTGACTGAATGGCGACGGCAAGCGAGAAGTGCTGTTTCGTGGGGAGCCATGACGTTGGCAACGGTTTACGCGTTCCTCACGTTCGCCACTTTTCCAATTCCCGACGTCATCAGTGCGATCGATCCGACGAAGGGCCTCAAACTCACGATGATCGTCTACTATTTTTTGTGGGTCTGGGGCCTCAACCATGACACTGACCTGCAGGAGCTTGTGTATGCTACAGCTCCGGCCGAGGGAAAGCTTCGACCGTCAGACAAAGGCGTAATCGTACTCATCATTCTCGTGAGCTTGTCCTTAGTATGGGCGATCGGAAGTGAACGGCGGTTTGCTGCGATCTTGACCATGTTTATTGCAGTCAACGTATTTGCTTGGCGCTGGTTGCTGGCGGCAATTGGGCCAGCAATTGTGGAATCGAAGGAGATCTATCGGACGGCGCCACAAGACTTCTTCTCGCTTGAGAGACTAGATGCTTTCGTTGAGTACATTTCTGGACATTGGCAATGGCTTCGCTTTGGGGCGATGGGTCTAGTTCTCTTAGTTTTAAATGCGGTCGTATTCTTCGATAATGCGCGCGTGTTTCTCGCAAGCACATTGACGCAACTTTATCCAAAAATTTCTAGTGGGCAGTTCTCAGCCATTCTGCCGCTTGGTCTCTTCATCGTCTTCACGATAATCGAAGAGGGATGGATTTGGATAATGCGAATCAAGACCGACCTTGTGATTGCTGTAACGAGCGACTTGGAAGAAAAGTATGAATTGCGACCGAGGAGTTAACGTGAACGGACCGCGCGGCCACGGCATCTGGTCTTGATCCGAAGCGTCGCGCGGATGGCTCTTTCGAGTAAAGCAGATGCCGACTTCCGCTTCTGCCCTTGTGAGCTGCTAGCATCGCCCCCGCAACCATGTCGTTCGGCGATGTGCGGACAGGAGCGGCTAACGCAGCGGCTGCGTGGTAGCCCTGGCGACGCGCTTCATGGACGGACGGGTCAGCCCGAGCGCTCTGCACAGATGCCTACTCCCACGCCGTCGCGAAACAAGAACTCGACGCCCCTCGCCTCGAAAACTCGTCGCACATCTCGGAGCGTGCGCTCTTGGGCCGAAGATGTGTCTTGCTCCAGCCGGACGATGGTCTGCCTGGTCAGTCCCGCTGCGGCCGCGACCTCGTCCTGACTCATCGAGAGCCAGACCCGTGCGGCACGCAATTGAGCCGCGTTAACCATTATTTGAGCGGACATATTGTCCTATAAGTGTCTTCATGTTATATACGGTACATCCACTCGCTGAGGAAGAACTGCCGGCGAGCAGTTGATGCCCCGCCCAAGCGTTCCCGAAGCAATAGAATCCTTGCTTTGGGCAACGAGACTAGAACTCAGGAAATCCAAGTTCAATCGCATCGTGCCGTTTGCTGGCTCCACGACCCGGCGGCCCGGCGAGAGATAACGTTCGACCTCATTGCTTGAAAGTTTCCCCTAAAGCCCAGACCGAACCCCTTCAGCGCACATGCCGCTGAAACGCAAGGGTGCGGCTTCCAACCTGTGGCCCAAGGAACCTCCCAATCTTCGACCGGCTGACTGCTGGTCGTCTGACCTCTTGTCGTCCGGGTGCTCGCGATCTGGACGGCAAGCGAACCAATGTGCGTTTCTAACCTCGGAGAGTGCAATGTCCGCAACCCTTCCCTTTCACAGCGTCGCCCCCCTCTGCCGCGATCTGGAAAAGCTCGTCAACGATCTGCGCAATTCGAGCCAAGGCTCACTGCCTTCCGAAGCGCATTTGCAGGCTTCTCCGCTGCTCGACCGATGGTCGTTCGCCTTCCTGCCCGCACCTTGCTTGAAGGGATCGGTACATCAACATCCAACGCTTGGCTCTTGCTCGAACGTCCATACGTCAGAATTGGTGCTGATCGACCCCGACAAGCGATGGGCTCGTACGTGGTCAGGGTTCTATCGTCTAGGCAAGCAGTTGACCCCCGGAATCGCAAATACGTAACGGCCACTGCATAGCTGTGGCAACGCTCTTGGGCCCTCTCGGCGTGCCAGATCTTGGCGCCCATCACGATCAACGAATCGGTCCCGCCTAACCCATCTATTCATGTTTCAGTTAGATCAACCCCGTTCCAAGGGAAAATCGTGCATGCCTGTAAAGAGCACTCCTGCACACAGCCTCGCCCCAAGCAGCCTTTCTCGGTTGGATGCCTTAGAGCAAGTTTCACCGCGATCAAGCACGTTCCAAAACTCAATTGAGCTTTCTCCACTCGTCTGGTGGCGAACTCGGCTTCCTCAAGATCTCGACCGACGAGATGTGAAGCGAATCCGCGCCGTCCTATTGCGGACAGAACCAATCAACGATTGCGATTGGTTGCGGGCCCTGACCGGAGATCCCGCAGCAGCCATAGGCGTCGCTATTCGTGTTCTCAAGTTTCATGGAATGGTCGATCCTATGACAGATGTTGCGATGTCCTCAGTGCTGTGCTGCTTCCTCGAAGATGATCGTGCGTCGACGGCTCTGATCGCTTCCGCGTTGCGTCGTCGCAAGAAAATCGATCCGCAATGCCACGACCTTTGGCTACTCTGGCGCAACGATCCATTTTGAGAGTGCTCTTCCAAGGCTCACAACCGGCGGGCCTCGGCCCCGACGCTCGCTTCACTGCTCCGGTTCATCTCCCATTACGTAACGGCACAATCTGCCGAACCTCATGGCCGGTGATGCCGAGACATACCGGGCGCCACCAGTTCTACTCGATCGTCAGGTTTCCACGTCTTGGCTGAGCTTTTGCGGAGGCCACCTCTTCGGGGCCGCGCACGATAGATTGCCGCTTTTGGACTCACGCTGTGCGAGCCGGGACCTTACGCGCGCTCCCGGCTTGCCGTCCGTCAGAACTTCTTCGCACCTACAGCAACGGATTTAACGAATGAACCAACGTCACGCGCCCGCGCTCTCGCGCGCGCTACCCGGATGTGCTCGCCGACTCTGTGACATGCAGCGAGAATGCAACGACCTTGAAGGCGAGAAGCTGCGAGCACTGCTGTCGTCGCGGCGCACCTGAGACAACCCGAGCTTCGATTCGAGCTCCGCCATTGAGATTTGAGAAAGGTTGGTATGACTGCACGCGACCGCTCGCCCAAAACTCTATCATCAATCCCCCTACCGATATCGCTCTTGTTGCAGCGCGATTGGCGGTACGCCGCGGGCTTTTTCTGGTTGCGCATCAAGGAAATCAGCGGCGCGCGACGGAACGACGTTGCTACGGATTTCTGGTCGGGGAAGAAAGAGCCCAGCCACAAGGCGTGTAGAACACTTGCGGACCGCTTATTCGCCGGAGGTCGCGGCGAGGAGGCGCTCAGTGCGTTGATGCTGGCGGTCGATCCAACCGAACCGCAGACATTCGAGATCGTCTTGCCGCAGCTTGTATATGCAATTGATCATCTATGGGGATGGTCGTCGGAAATCTCCTCCAAGGATTGCATTCTTCAACGCCTTAGCGCCTGGCGGCGCTCGGCGCGTGGGGATTTCGCCGGCACTGATGACAACATCTTTCGGATTACCGAGCTCCAGAAGTTGGACCTGATTGATCGCACGGAGAGTCTACCGCCTACGCGCGTACATAACGAAGGTGGGACTGAGTCAGATAAGTTGAGTATCGTGGTTATGCCAAAGGAAAAGGCAACCAAGCTCAATCACTACCAAACCGATTACAATGACCTGGTCGGCGCTAAGCTGCCATTGCGACTTGCTCGCGACGTCAGCATGGTGCGCGCGAAATTGATCGCAGAATACCCTCACGCAGTTGGCGCAATCGACCTGCTTTTGCGCGACTTCCGCGAAGGTGAGCCAGTACGACTGTCGCCGATTTTGCTGATGGGTCCCGCGGGCGCCGGCAAAACGCGCCTGGTCCGCAGACTTTTCAGTGATTTGTTCGGCATCGGCGTATACTGTTACGATGGCGGTGGTGCGAGCGACAACATGTTCGGCGGGAGCCCCAAGGCTTGGGGCAATACGACTCCATCGGTACCCGTGCGAGCAATTAGCCAGATGCATGTCGCGAATCCTGTCGTCCTCGTCGACGAAATTGAGAAGGCTGGTACCTCGTCGCGAAATGGTCGCTTATGGCACGCCCTGCTTCCCCACCTAGAGCGCGAAACAGCGCGCTGCTATCGCGACGTCTCCCTAGATGCTGAGTTAGACCTCTCCTGGATCACACATATCGCGACGGCAAACAGCATTGAAAACCTGCCAGCGCCGCTCAAGGACCGCTACCGTATCATAAGAGTACCGGCACCGAGACTCGCGGACCTCCCGGCCTTGGCGGCGGGCATCATGCGCGAACTCGCGGCAGAGAATGGCGAACCTGAATTCGTTTGGCCACTCGCGAAAGACGAGATCGAGGTCATGGGGCGAGCCTGGGAGAAAGCGGGATTCAGTATCCGCAAGCTGCAGAAGATCGTTACGGCCACCCTCGCGGCGCGCGATTCTCTTGCCGCAAGACACTGAGCGCACAGCTCGAGTTTCATAGCATGATCGGAAATCCAGAAATGTCGATGGAAGAGAAGAATGCAACGGCTCAACGACAGCATGACTTCGGGTGTTATCTGAGAGGAGAGGAGCCCTCATCGCTCGAGCTGGAGCGCGCACCATTGCTTGAGGACTGGTGCACAGGCATCGTGTACTTTGGCCGCGAAAACGATCCGAGAAATCTGTTGCTGGTTCTGGAGGGCATCGTTATCGGCCACCCCGAGCTGCGAAACTGCACCAGGATCCATACTTCACAACTGATCTGGCTAGACCGTAGTCGCAAATGGGCGCGCACCTGGAATCGGGTCTATCGGCTTGGTGCGCGCGACAATGACGAGGCCAATGAAGAGTAAGGGTCAAGCCGGAACTATCGACTATCAAAGTTTGAGCGAACCCGTTAACCGCGGCGGAGGTCGGATCTGTCAGATACTCTTTGCGCCCTCCCATCACGCCCTTCCTGGCATCTTCCATCAAAGTTCCAGGTCCTTGCAAGGATCCATCCAGTGCTTTCAGATTCACGTCTTCGGGTTCGTCTAGCCCGAAGCTTTCGGTCTGGCATTAGGCGCGATGGTTCCCGTTTCCCATCATCACGGATGTGGCCGAAGACGAAATTTTAGGCCTAGCTGAAATGACGGCAGACGCCAGCCTCGGGGCCGACAACGTTTTGCTATGACCACTGCAATCGAGGCCGACATCGAGTTCCTCTTTGGCTTTGCCTCGCTCAGCGAGGTCTATGTTCCCAAGCAGATCACACAAATGATGCTTCAAGACCCGCAAGGCGACGACGATAGGATTAAGGAATGCTTCAAATTGGCTCTTGCAGCTTCTGTAGGCGCCCTTCAGGTTGTGGGTTGAGAACGATTGCAGCCGTCGAGGAACCGCTGGATTCTGAACGGCGCGCGCCGCATTCGCTTTGCGTTCGCAATTTTTTTCGCAATCCTTGGAATTTTTCGAGTGGGAACCGCACCTCGATTGAGTCCAAGAAGGGGCTCGCAGCCGAGCAATCTGCTTTAGGCGACGCGAAGTCGAAGATTGCGACTTAGGTAGCGCACGCGCTCGCATGCTATTCTTACGTGTGTTTTATCGAGTCCTTGAAGCAGGACTCTAAGGAGCACACGACTGGAAACGCTATGAGCGAAATCGCTAAGGAGGCCTGTCTCGGATTAGGACCTCCGGCACCGTCGTTTCACGAGAACGGAGTCCGCATGGAGAGTGCTCGGCGCTTCGGCAGATAAGCACGATCGTCAGTTTCACGATCCCCGGCGCGTTGAATAATGAGGTTCAGTCAAAACACGGCATTGCCGCAACGTGCAAATGGCCTTCAAGGATTCGTTGCGGCCTGTTCGATCAAAGGCCCGCCTCGCTGGGTGAAGGACTCGAGATATCTAGTCACAAGCTGCTACGCGGTTGTGCGGGGAGTCACCGGTGCGAGCGCGGGCAATCGTTGGGTGCAGGATAGGAGGCAGGAAAGCAGCCAGAACAAGCGCAAGGAATCGCGACCGGCCGATAGGACTGCCCTTATTGACCGTTTGCAGCACGTTGTGGAAAGATCAAGGTGACACTCCGCACGGTAGTCACCCTGAGACGCAACCCCCGCTGGAACCGGGGGCGCGCTCAGAGCGTCGTACGGAAAAGTCCGCCGATATGGAACCACCCTACGACCAGGAAAGGCTGGGGGGTCACCGCGACAATGGTGCCATGGGCCCATGCGCCGCGCAACAGCCGTTGCTGTCATTTCGGTGAAAACCCGCGGTTCCGGTTCCTCCTTCGCGGGGGGAAACGGTTTCGCTCGCCCCAAAATGGAGCAACTACCATGCAACTACCAACGCTATTGAACGACTCGACGGCATTCGTCCTAAGCCCGGTTGAATTGCCTGCCCACCTGGAACACGCGTATTGCAGCCTATTCGTGGATACCCTCCTGGACTTCGCCTCCGCACATTTCTGGCTCGACATGTCCGAGTCGGAGCTTAAGGCCGCACTCCATCACGTCCACGACGAACTGTTCTCGTTCAGCAAAAACGATGGATACTGGGCATTAAATAGGCTTTTCGGCTTCCCTCCTCTGCCGCCGACCGTGTCGGCCGTCCGTCGGCTCCTTCGAGCGCTCGTAGCAGTACCTGAGTCCTATTGGTTTCGGCGCATCGAACTCCGCGAGGCACGGCGGCGTGACGAGGATGAAGCCAAGAACGGGTTGCCAGCCGAAGCTGACGAGGAACCCGCAGAAGACGAGGACGAGCTCACGGAACCGGAGGCTCCTGACAACGATGGTTGCAACGGGGAAAGCTCAGCAGCCATGTCCGAAGCCGGCCTTCCCCGCGGGCGATAACAATCGGCCGAACGGCAGCGTCCCCCTGTTTCCGGAGAGTTGCAATCGTTCGAAAACAGCAGGGTCGTCGTATCGCTCATCCCGAAGGAGCCACAGGCACGTCCCTAAGCTCTCTCGCCTAGAGCGAACGTTTGGTGAGGCCACGGTCCTACGTAGGACCGTGGCATTCGGTGCCCCGTTCATCACGCGAGTTCCGCACAATCGGACTTGCAGCCTTTGACAGTTCAGCAGTCCTGTTCAGGACATATCTCTTCTTTCCCCTGTCGCTAAACGAGACAGTCCTCGTCTCGATTTTCGCCGGCATCTTGGACGTCGCCACTGACCTCACGATTCCATCGACACCTAACTTGTGGTCGAACTCCACCAGCCGATCAGTCTCGATCGTCTTAACGCGCCCATTCCGAATGGAGTTTCTCTGATGTCCATCACGATCGCCAAATAGAAATGCACGCCTCTGGCGAGTGCGTTCATTTCCTAGGGCCGAAGTAGAGGCAACAGACCGAACCTAGTCGAACGGTCTTAGGACCGCACGCACCGTCGCCGCACAGTGCAGGCGAGGATCTTCGGCCTCCAACCTCGACCTGCCAACCACACTTTTTCGGAGCGCCGCAGTCCGGCCAGCCGCTGGACGAAGAGCGCTCCGCGTCCCCGCCGAACGTCGTCGATCGCCGTCGAGACCGCCCGCGGATGGATGGCCGATCCACGCGCGGATGTCGCTTGAGGAGATTTCTACCATGCATAGTGCCGAGAATCGTCACACTCGCGCGACCATGATCGCCGTGTCTAAGGCTACCATCGTAGAAGCGCCCGACTGGCATCCAATTCGGACGTTCGTGGAAAGAGCCCACAATAAGCCGGTCGGACGTCTGGTTTCGCGGAAGTCGAAGCGCGCCATGCCATGGGAAGGTTTTGGCGAGCGGCACTTGATGATGATCTCTGAAGCAGACACCGCCGTCGAGCGTTTCCTCTCGCAGCCGCATCGCCTCGAGATCCGACTGGAGGGAGCGCGCCGTCGACTGGACTACTTCCCCGACCTGATGCGGAGGATGGCCGACGGGACGATCGAGATCATCGAGGTCAAGAAGTCAAAGGACGAGATCGACGCCGATCCCGATTACGCCTTCAAGATTGCGAAGGCCGCGAGCGTCTATGAAGCCGTAGGCTGGACCTTCCGGATCGTGGTCGCGGACGACGACGTGGACATCAATCCGCTTCTCCCGAACGCGCAGTCGATCTTCGCCGACAAATTCGCCTACATCGGCACGCGCGAGCGGCTGGCCATGGAGGAAACATTCGAAGCGAAGGGCACGATCGCATACGCCGAGGCGATTGAGACGATCGCGGTCGCGGGAGGTTTCGCGGACGACCGCGCTCGGAAGGTGCTGCACGCGCTGGTCTGCACGCGTTCGGCAGGTATCGACATCACCAGGAAGATTTCGCGCGACAGCGCTGTGACGAAGCCGCAACACAGGGGGCGGCGCTAGGGTCCGTCCTGAAAGGAGGTTTCATGACCACTCTCAATCTCAAGCCTGGCGACATCTTCGATTTTCCGGAGGGGCGCTTCCGTTTCCTCGAGGAATGGGAAGACGAGACGCTTTGGTTCATCAAGAACACTGGCGCCCGGCTGCCGCTCTCCGAGACCCAGCTCGTCGACTTGTTGGGTTCCGGTGAGGCAAAGAAAATTGACATCTTCAAACGGTCTGACGGTCGACCCAAGTCGGTCAACGACCTCGGTGAACTCGCGCCGGGCGAGGAATTCTCGCCCGAAGCCATTCGCGCGCGCACGCTGCAGTTCTTCGTTCGCCAATGGGACGATGCGAAGTGTCCTACGCTCGGTCGCAAGGGCCTCAAGGATTTCATCCGCGGCTTTAAGCACGACGATCGTTTGAAACTGCTGAACCACGCTGTGAATCCGACTGCACTTTACAATGCGATCGTCAATTGCGGCGTACCCGGCAATCGACCGCTCCGTGTATTCCGGTCGTTGCGCGGGAAGACGGAGAGGAAGCGTTTCGGCAAGGCCGTCGAAGAGGGTCTCGACCAGGCGGTCGATTTTTATTGGAGCCTGCGACCTAGAACGTACACCGACGCGTACGGATTCTTCCGCGACCTCATGCAGAAGGCGGGCGTGTCCGAGAGCGAATTTCCGCGCCGCATGGAGACGTTGCGCCGGCGGATCAACCGCACGATCAACCAGGAGAACTGGGCGCGCAAGTATTCGCGGCGCGAGGCCACGCTCAAGTTCGAGGGCGTGAAGGACAGCCTCTCCGCGGAAGAGCCGCTCGAGCTGGTCATCATGGACCATACAGTGATCGATACCTTCGTCGTATTCGACAACGAGTTCCTCCTCCCGCTCGGCCGGCCGACGCTGACAGTGGCCATCGACGTCGCGACCCGGATGATCCTCGGCTACCTCCTCTCGTTCGAACCGGCAAGCCTTCATTCGGTTCTGACGACGCTCAAGCGCGTCAACCGCAACAAGTACTACATGGCGAAGCTGTTCCCCGATATCGAAGGAACGTGGGACGGCTGGGGTTTGCCGAAGACCCTGCTCGTCGACTCGGCGTGGGAATTCAAAAGCCGGAGCCTGCAGGACGCGTTGCGCGATCTCGGCACTGAAATCATCTGGTCTCCCGTTCGGACGCCGCAGTACAAGGCGGTCGGCGAACGCTTCTTCAAGAACCTCAACGACCGGCTCTTCCACAAGCTGCCGGGCGGCGTCCCGGCCGGTCCGACCGAGATGCGCCTCATCGACGTCAAGCCGCGCGAGGACGCCGTGATCAGCCTCGGCTCGCTCGACGAAATCATCCATGAGGCCATCGTCGGCTATCACGACGAATTCCACACAGGAATCGACGACATCCCGGCCGAGGTTTGGAAGCGGAGGCTGAAGAGCAGAGACGTTATCTCCGACATCAACGCGCTCGACCATCTGCTCGGGCGGATGGCACGAGTACGTCTGACGCGCCGTGGCATCCGGTTCAAGCACATGGATTTCCACGATCAGCAAAAGACCTCCAAGCTGCTCGACGATCTATCCAGGAATGCCAAGCGTCGCGATCAGTCCAGTTCGCCGGTCGGCAGCGCGCGCTGCTGGGTGACCATCAAGTGGGATCCCATCGACGCAAGCTGCATCCAGGTCTGGAACGACGGCGTCAAGCCACCGCGCTTCGTCACGCTGCCGAACCGGGACCGCCAGTTCGTCATGATGCCGCCCGGCGCACATCGCCAGCGCGACGCCAAGAGCGAGTTCACGCGACCGATCTCGTTCTGGAACGCCGAGAAGGTCCGCATCTTCGCGAAGGAAGCCGGAATTCCGTTCAAGACCGACCAACAGAAGTGGGTTGCGCGCAACAAGCTCCGTCAGAAATGGGAGCGGATCGCGGGCATCCTGCCCATGCGTGACACTAAGGAAGCCATCCGCGGCCTTGCTCAGTCGCAGGGGATGTTCGACCGACCTGCCGGATCTACCGCTTCCGACGACGCTCCGATCGCCGCGTCCGAGGTGCTGTTCGCGACGGCAGAACCGACGGTCAACGGCTACGGCGAGGCGACTCTCGTCCCGCAGCAGGTGGCCGCCTTCGAGCGCGAGGAAGACGAGCGCCGCGCCAAGGGCAAGTCGCCCAGCGAGGAGCAGAAAAAGAAGAGGGCCCGCACCATGCGGGATAAGAAAAAGGCCGAAGCGGAGGCCCACGCCGCGGCCGCCACAGAGAACGCCAAGGAGCGCGCTCGAGAGGCAGCCTCGCAGAAGGCTGCGAACAGCGCCCGAAAAGCGAAGGACAAGCCGGCCCCTAAGAAGGCCGCGGGGCCCAAGGACGATCCGGACATCGATCTCGACACGTTTCTTGATGGGGACAAATGACAATGAGTAACGCGAAAGTCAAGCCGACCGAACCCGAGACTCTTGTCTCGATCCGTGCGCGGTTCAAGGACATGAAGGTCGATAACATGCGCCTCGACAAGATCGAGGCCGAGATAAACGATCTCATGGAGGAGACGGAGGCGGTCGTCGCCATCGATCGCCAGAACGAGGTAGAGGCGGAGAAGAACGGCCAGACCATCAAGTACAGCGAAATGGAAGTGATTTCCGTCATTGGTCCGACGGGGTCGACCAAAACCACTTCGGTCGAGAAGATTGTCGAAAAGTGGAACAAGACTCGCCCGGGCGAGATGCCCGTAGTCATTGTGACCCTTCGCTCGGCCACCCGCAACGAGAAGAAGCTTCAGGTCCAAATACTCGAAGCGTTCCAGGATCCTCAGGCCGACGTCGTGCGTAGATCGTCGCATGGCTACTCGCCGGATCAGGCGATTAGGGCCATCCGGAATATCGCGCGCTCCAAGAGAACCTTCATCGTCGTGCTAGACGAGGCGAACAACATGATCGGACAAGACGAGATCGCAACCGCACGCCCAATGGCCAAGGCGATCAAGAGCCTCGTGAACGAAGGCGTGTTTTCCGTAGTCGTCATGGGCACCGCCAAGGCACACCGTCTCTTCGAGGCAGACCCAGAGCTCAATTCACGGAAGATCGCAGACATCAATCTCGATCCGGTCGACCTCAACGTTCCCAGCGAGCGTCGATACTTCTTCAAGTTCGTCGGACAAGTCGATCGACAAATGGAGCGCGATGGCATTGTCGAGAGAAGAATCGGTCTGATCGAAGATCTCCGCAGCCGGGCCATGGTTTACGACATGTCAGGAGGTGTTGTCGGAACTGTGGTCCGAATACTTCGCATCGCCCTTCGTCTCGCCCATCGTGACAAGCGGCGGAGCATCGAATGGAAGGATATTGAGGCCGCGTTTTACGCTTGGAAGACCTCGCAGGTCGACGATAATGGCCAGCAGGTTGAGGTCTACGATCCGTTCGCGGAAGGGCCGCAGGCTCAGACTCTCGACGCCGTCAAGGGACTCGGCTAGGCGCCCTGGGCCGAACAATGTCCGATCTCAAAATCCGCCCTTTCGCCGCCGACATGCCTGAGCCGATAGAAGGCGAGAGCCTTCTCGGGTTGTTCGGTCGCGCCCTGGAAAGAACCGCCATCGACAGGCTGAAGCGGGGGCTCGCGCTCGCCGGCGTGCAGCCGGCCGGCAATCCTAGCGGAGTAAGCATATCGGAAAAACAAGCCGACGCATTGGCAGTACTTTTCAAGGTAGACCGCGAGGACATCGTTCGACGACTTCACCCCAGAGGGCGTTTCGACCATCACAGCACCGAGACGATCGATTTCTTCGGTACGAAGCTCCGAACCCAGTACCTGGAGACTATCTTCAGAAGGGTATCCCCGCGCGCGCTTGCTCTCTCGCCGTACCATAGGGCCATCTGGGACTTGCGGCCGTTGTGCTTCGATCCCACCACGCGGGAACGCCTGCTGGTCACTTGCCCCGTCTGCGGAGAGAAGCTGCGATGGTGGTTCGTCCGAGGCCCCACCTACTGCGAAGTCTGCGTGACTGACCGTGGATTTCCCAAGACGGACTTGCGCGACTATCCGCAGCCGATTCTGGAATTTGGCGATGAGGAGGCAATCGACTTCGTAGTGGGTCTCGTAGATCCAGATTCCGGGAAGCGCGAAGCTGTACGGAGGCTGCTGCCGGCCGCACTCGGCAACGCGTCGAATTCCGACATCTTCGATGCCGTCATTTCTATCGCGAGCTGCCTTCGTCCGGAAATCAGCGGAAAGACAGTTTTTGTCGGCCGTCCGTTGCGCGCCGGCCACTTCGACGGGTTTACTTCGGACCTGTTGGAAGTCGCCGGTCGAATGATCATTGGCGGCAGAGACGGCTTCGCGGCCGGCACGGCCAAGCTCCGGGCACATATGTCGGAAAGAAAGAAGACTCACGGGCTTTTTGCGGAAGTCGGTCCGCTCGCCGGGACCGTGAACGACCGAAGCCTAGCGCCGGTCATAAGGGCATTCCTGGTCGAAGGCCTTCAAAAGGACTTGACGGACACCAGCGAACTGGGCCTCGTCCGGAAACGCTTGGGCACTGTCAAGCCGAAGTCCCATGGCCCCTGGCTGAACATACAGGAAATCCACGAACTGTTCGGAGTTTCCAAGCACGCGCTCCAGCGCTTGGTCGCAACCGGGATGGTCGAAGCCAGACGGGCGGATATCGAGCTGTCACCAGTGCTGATGAACCGTGACGAGATCGCGCCGTTGGCTGCCCTCTACAAGGACGCGATGGATGAGAACAGAGCCAAGGCAGTCCTTCGGGTGTCGATCGCGGAACTCCACGAACTCGCTGACCGTCGGCTCGTCGAGAGGATCGAGGAGCCAGTGAAGTCCATGTTGGACAGCAAGACCGTCTATAGGGCCTCGTCCGTCAACGCGATCATCATGGCTATCAAGGAGCGCGCGCTACCAGCCGATCCGTCACGGTCGATCGCGGACCATTTGTGGAACGCGGCACGCAGGCTCTGTCCGCCGGTGCCGTGGCCGGCTATTATCGAGCTGATCTTGTCTGGAAACATTAGGGTCGAACTCCTTCGGGATGACGGAAACGAATGGCGGAAGTGGGTCGCGCCGGTTGACGTCGAAGATTTCGTGACCCTTGTTCGGCTGGAGCAGGCCAAGCGTCCTGCCGTGCCGAGTGCCTGGATGACCAGAAGCCAGGCAGCTGAGATGCTCAACATTGCCGAAAGTTCGGTCTGGAAGGTTGCCCGGGCGGGGTTCCTGCTGAGCAAGCGTGAGAGCCGCAACACAGTCTACAAGCGCTCCGATGTGGCAACCACGGCTCGAAAGTACATCTTCCTTCCGGAAATGCTCGAGCGCTCGCCCTTTAATGTCGCGCATGAAGTCGGCCGCTGGCTAAGGTCGGTGGGCATCGAGCCGATCTCCGAGTGGAGCAAGAGCGTCTTCCCGATCTATGACAGGGCCAGCTTCGAGCGCGTTCTCCCCTCGATGCCTTCCGCGCTCAAAGAGATCAACCTTCAGGGGAGGACGTTAAAGCGGGTGTCGACGGACGTGAAGCGGAAGGCCGTCGATCAGATCAAGACGGGGCTGAGCCCGTACTTCGTTTCGAGACGTCTCGGCGTCAGCGCGAAAGCCGTTACCAAATGGGTCGCGCACTTCGACGAGTATGGGGACGTGCAGCCTGCCGGCAAGCTCGAAGGCCATGAGGACTACATCCGTTCGGCGATCGAAGCCAATCCCTCCATAAGCGTGCACGCCTTTTGGCAAGCCTTCAAGAAGGACCGGGTCGAGGTCAGCTACACCATCATGTCCAAGTTTGTCGCTGATCTCGGATATCAGCGCGACGCTGCGGGGCGTCTCGTCCTCAAACAGTGAAGCGATGCCCTGTTCGGTGCGAGGAGCGTCTGCTGTCGACATTCACGTGATGGGCACCGGCGATCCGCGGCTTCGCGTTCATTCGGCATGTTCACGATTTCTTGGATCGGACAGTAAACTTGGTAACGAACTAACGGCAGCTCCCATCAGTCGAGCCACCAGAAGAAGCCTATTCGGCGTTTCGGTTCCCCGGGTCCTACGAAGACAAAATCTATTTCGATATCGGCGAGGCCCGCGCGCGACAACGTCGGCCTGTCGACAATGGTCCGCTTTTGAAGCGCGTGGAGAGCAAGCAATATCCGTCTATTGAGATCCCAGTTGTCGTAGCCGATGCTCGGCAGTGACCTGTCGAGAGTCTGCCGCGCGTTGCCACCGAGTGGCCTAGCGTTAACCGTCGAGCGCAGTTCGGGAAGTATCAAACCAACTAGATCCCAACTCGCCTGGCTCGCCTCCTCTAGCGCGTGGACGAGGAGGTCGGATTCGATGTCGAGAACATCCTGTTCCGAGACGTCCCGCCGCAGCGAATTCCATCGCGTCGCCCAGTTTTTCGATGATCTTCCAAGCGCGAAGATGCTCCGCTCGAGATTGATCAATCGTACAATTGTCAGCACGTCGGCAAGGCCTGTTGCGTCTTTGAGCAGGTCGATATCCAAAAGCACGTCGCGGGAATTCGCGACTGGTCGACGCCACGACTGATGGAGTTCGCCCTTGCGAGCAGCGTCGATCACAAATTGTACAGTCAACGCCGGAGCCACCTTCAGCATCTCGACGGCTCCCTCGCCGAGGTCGCGGCGCACGGCGACCTCAATAATCGTTGCCATCACTTCGGAGGTTTCGCTGACAGCGAACAAGCGAGAGAGGTCTGGCCCAGCAAGATCGGCAACGGCACGCGCCGTTACCAGATCTGGACGCGCGGTCAGGATTCTCATCCGAAGAGGCGCTGTGGCGACGGAATTGACGATCTCATCGTCGGCGCGGGAAATGGTCCACTCGACGATCGGATCGCGCAATCGATCGAGCCGATTGCCATCCGCCGTGGCGAAGTTGACGACCTCCACCACTTCGGCAGCCGAAAGCCGTCCGAAGCGTTGCGCCATTTCGGAGACGTCGACCGCGGAATCCGCACCCTTCATATCGAGTAAGCGAAGCACGTCTAGGAATGATAGCGGCGGACAGATCGACAGGGAGTTCGTGTCGAACCCCAAGATGTCGTTCTTCAATATCGCTCCATCGTCCTCTTCGGGCACTTCATCGAAGACCTTGACCGCCGCCGCCATCGGAAGCGCCTGCGCCCTCTCCGAAACCAGGAAGGTCTCGACGAGCAGCCGAAACCGATCTCGCGGATTCTTCATATCGCGCCCGTAGCGCCACAGGAATCGCCGGAGAGGAGTAACCTCACCACCACTCGCATCGTCGGTGGCGGTGTCGACCCATTCGGATCTAGCAACCCTCTCGCCAGTTTCAGAAAACGCCACTTGGACATCGTACCTTGCACTGCGTCGCGGACGAGCGCCGAACTGGGCGGTTCGGAACGAAAACTCCATCCGCAAGTGGGGCCATTGCTGCGACCATACGGCGGCGATGGCCGCTTCGAGCGCCTCTGCTCCGGCGCTGGCGGTCAGAAACGTGGGTAAGTGCGAGTAGTACTGGCCGATGATCTCCGAAACCAGTTCCGTGCGGGATCCACGCTGCGACGGGGAAGTTGCCTCGATCGTCCAATCCGGCGTCAGCGGTTGCGAATAGAAACTTCGGCTGACGTGCCGCGGGTCCTGGAAGAATGAAAATAAACCCGACATGTCCGCTTGTGTGGCCAAAATCGACTCGTCCAGCAAGAGAACATGGCTCCAAACGCAACCCGGTCGCGGCATCTCCGGTGCGGCCCAAGTTCGAATAAGCGCATAACGCCGCGACTCGACGAGAGGCAAACCGGTTACATAGCTCATTGCCGGGTCTAGCTTCACGTCGCTGGCCAGGTCGCTCGCCGCGCCCAGATGATACATGTCCTGTGACGGCAAGCGGACCGTAGACGCAAGCTGTCTATGGCCTTCAGCGTAACCGAAGAGCGCGTGGTCGATCTTTCTGGGTATTCCTGTCGTCAATCGTTGCTTTCCAAACCGCTCAACCATCTCACCGGATGGGTCAGGTCATGTTCGCCCGCACCGTGGCCGACGACTCGGATTCGTTTGCTCGCCGGACGGATGGCCATGATTCGCTTGCGCTCCTCGTCGTCCCTCTCTCCCTTCTTGGGATACATACCGCCTTGCGCCGAGACGCCGTACATCCGCACCTCATCAGCGATCTCACCACCCCGTAGAAACTGGTCCAACAGCGGCATGCATTTTGCCAACCATCCTTCAGCAGACTTGTGTTTGGCTAAATCCCACGCCGAGACGATGACGGCGATCCGGAACGGCCTTCTCGCGAAAGGATCTAAACGGAGCGATTGGAGCAGATCGACCAGGCGCACCTGCACTGGGGCCTTCGCGGGCTCAAATGGAGGGTCTTCCGCCTTTAGAGGCTGCTGCCCCTCCGGAACCGTCTTAGCATCGCCTACCGCGGCTTGCGTTCCATTCTCATCCTCGTCCCCCTCTTCGTCATCGTCGTCTTCATCGAATTCCTCGTCGTCGTCGCCCAGCTTAGCCTTCACGTCCAAGATGGTGACATCGTCCATTTCATAGTTCGCGCTCACAAAAAGGAGCATGCCATCGGCTTTTTTGACAAGTTCGACAAAATCCGGATCGCAATACCGTGTCGCGAACGCCGTCTGAAGGCTCTCGCCCGCGATATCCCTGAACTCCAGGGAAAATTCGGCGCCGCTCTCCTCATGGCGAAGATTTATTCTGACATCCTCCACCTCCTCGGATTTCGTCCGTTCTAGCCGCCAGCCATCGCTCCAACGCTGCGCGATCTTCTCCAAGTATGCGAAATTGCCAGAGTGAAGTCCTTTGGCCAGTACCGTTGGGACCTCGCGGCTGTCAACCAAATGCCAAAGGGCAGCCGCAAAAGTCGATTTCCCTGCCTCGGACAATCCGAAAACCAAGTAGTTCTTGGAATCTCGCTCGTTCATGCCGTCACCATTTCGCCAGCAGACGGTCTATCTGTCTCGACGCATCGTGGACTGCTGGCTGCACCACGCTCGGAAGTGATGGGGGAGCCGTCCATCGCTCCAAAGTCTCACCTAAACCCAGATATCCGGTTTCGAGATGGGATTTTGGCAGCGCGCATACGCGATGGAAGCCGAATTCGATGCCGGTGGATTTGAACTCCTCGACGAGGCGAGCTTCGTAGTCGGCAAGGATCGTCGCGCTCTCCGCCGCCCGTTCGGGCCGGTTGGTCGCGTCGATCTTGGTCGCCAGCACTTCGATCGCGACGTCGTCGCGGAACGCACCGTTATCCCGGAGCGCGTAGATCATCTGTTTGAATTGACGGCTGTAGGCAGCGTGCCGCTCCGGATTGGTCAGCTTTGCCGCATTGAGCACGAAGCACGCCCGATCTGCCAAACGCAGTTCGGCGAGCTCCTTCACGAGTGCGGTGTCCTGCCTCGCGGCCTGGTATGCCTCTCCCGATCTATCAGAGATGATGAGATGAGACACCGCTCGCCCGGTGTTGGGCCGAAGCGCCAAGTGAAAGAAGGCTGTCGGATCGTTCCTGCTGGTCCGGGGCGTCTTCGGGGATTTGCGTTCGGAATTTAGCAGTGCCAGATGATGGCGTCTCGCGAACCCTACCAGCGTTCGACTGCTGACGAAGTCGCGATCACCGATCGGCCCTTTACAAAGAGAAGCGTAGATGGCGGCGATCAACGTGGTCTTGCCGCTGCGTGGCTCTCCGATGACGCTCACCGTTCGGATGCGATGTCCGCGGGAAAAGACCTCCAGATCTTCCATCTCCATCGTTTCGCCTGACGAGATGCCAACGGCGGGAACGGCGCGTTGTGGCTTGGGCGGTGGAGCCTCGGAAGCGACTTGAGAGGGCTGGGCCGATTTCCCAAAATGGGGACACAGTTCGACCGGATCGTGCTTGAGATCGCAGGCCCCGGTTTCTGTGACCTTGCAACCTGGGCGTTGACACAGAACTGGCACGGCGTTCATCAGACCAATCCGACGTTCGTCATGGATACCCGTTCGCGGAATGCCTGTGTGGCCAGTTCGAGATGCGTCAGCTTCTCACCGGCAGCGTCCGGAGCCATTTTTGCAAACTGGTCGGCCCAATCTCTGTCGGCGGAAGCAAGTCGCAGCGCGGTAAGCACTGGAAACACGTCGGGAGCGCGATCCAACTTAAGTCGAGCGAGTTGGGAGGCGTCGAGGCCGGCCACGGCTTCCACCAACGACGTTGTCTTTTCGCCTTCCTTGCCGAGCGATTGCTTGAGGATACCGTACGCCCCATAAGGTCCCGGCGAGAACTTGACCATGGCCCCTAGATCCACGCCCGAGACAAGGCCTACGCTCTCCCTCGAGATACTGGTCCTCGGGACGTCGAGAGCGTTGCTCCAGTCTCCCACATGCCACCAAAGCATGTCGATTTCCTCTGCAAGGCGCAAGTTATCTTGCCTCAACGCGAGATACGCGTCGCTGAGAGCGGTGATCGCCGCCTCGGAGCCGGCGCGCAAATCCTGCACCACAGTTTCGGCGAATGCTGCCGTCCGAGGTGCGTCGAAGCCATTCGCCAATTCGGTCTTCTTCGTCGAATGGTCGGCCGCTTTCGGAATAGCTATTTTTGTTGACGGTGCGGTCATCGCCGCCTTCTTGGATGACGCGGCGATCACGTCCCGAGACCGCGTCACCAGTTCGCCATTATCGAGCGCTGATCGCTTTCCTGCATAGGACGAAGCGAGGGCGAGCAGCGCGGCTGTCGTGGACGTATTACCTTGCGCCACAAAGTGACGAAGTATCAGCACCGCGATACGGCCCGCCTCAGCCGCGTCTTGGGCGACAAAAAAGTGAGGGTCGGCATCGTGCAGGGGCTTTTGGAACCATTCGGTATAGACGGCCGCTTCGTACGGGAGGCCGAATGCCAGTCTACTTAAATCGACGATCTGGCTCCAAGTAAGACCTTTCACAATCTGATCGAAGCCAGCCTTCCTCGCATCTACGATGCCGCGATCCACGGCCGGCTGCAGAAGTTTGTAGGCCTCGATGAAGTTGAATTCCGCCATTACCGTCCCCCGTCGGCCAAAATAGCATCGATCTCACGATCCAGTGCGCCCAATTGTCCGCGCTGAGCGGCGCGACGGACCGCAGCGACTGCGACTTCGTAGTCCTTCAGTTCGTTGTCGCCGGTTTCGTCGAGCTTCATTTTTGCGATCAGACGCCGTTGCTCCGGCTCCTTCAGCCGAAATATCTTGGTCGCCACCGTTCTGACGGTCACCGGCTTTGCGGGCTCGACCATCGGCAACTCCAGGGCCTGGGGTATGGCTTCCACGACTATATCCTCGTTCCCTTCGACCTTCGCCGGTTGTTTGGGGCGCTGCCATGCCGGCAGGTCGAAGAAGTTCTCCCGCACTTCGTTCTGGTGACGATCGGGTATCGCTATAAAATGATCAACCTCGTGACCTCTTACCCAGACCTTGACCACCAGTTTGCGCTGTCCGTTGACGTCGGCAGTGGATGCGTCGATCCAATTGTAGCCGGGTTTCCATCCAGGTGCATCGCGTTCGGGCTGCAGTGCGCCAGCACGAATTCGGACGAAATACTTGTTCTCCTCGACACGCTCCGTGTGTTCGTGTCCGAACAGCTGCAACTGGACCACGCCGTTCATCCGATCTTCGAACGGCCCCCTATTCTTGATCCAATTGAATGGATGGTGGCACATGACGAGATGGGCCACGTTGTCGGCGCGCGTAATCTGCGCGGCGGCAGGATCAACCAGCATCGTGTTCTCCGCATCGCTCAGATCAGAAACGAGGACCGAATTGAAGCCCCAGAGCCGCAGAAGCGACCCGTCGTTCAGTTCGACGTCGCGCGTCACGAAAGGCTTCGAGACGTTGGGGATGACCTTGCCGTCACGACCTTTGATGTTGTAGGGGCCGACCGCGCACAGCAGCTTCGCCGCAAAGTGCCGATTGTAGTTTTCCAGCGGGCTAAAGAGGATCTGAGAGGACGACGGGTCATGCAACCACGTCCTGAGCTCATCGTCGATTGCCCCCGCTTTCGTCGCACGGAGATCCCGTCGCGCCGCCTTAAAACCGGGGCCGGCCTCCGCTTTGAGATCGACATCGTGGTTCCCCGGGATGGAGAGCACATTTTCGATCGCGCATTGCGCAGCCGGGCACAGTTCCTTTTCCAACCAAGTGTAGGCGAAATCGTATTCTTCCTTCCGCCCCGCATACGCGATGTCGCCAGACAGGAGGATGATACCGGGAGGCCCGAGGCGGCCCCGCATGTACTTTACATCCTGTATAAGATCGTCCCGCAACCCGCGGTTTGGGTCGTCCGGCTCCCCTATCTCTCCGTGTTTGAAGTGGACGTCCGAAATGTGCAGCATAAGCATGTCGTTACAAGACCCTCAGGCTCTCTGGTGCGGCACGGGGAAACACGCCACCTTCACATTCGATATAAATGTTCCAGAGTCATCATGCCAGCGCGGACGTTACAGCCCCTGCGAGGGCATGCGGCAATGCAGCAAAAGCCGGCGAAGCGTAAAGCCCTAGCGGGGTTGACCTCGATTGCCACGAATCGATGTTCGCGTGAATAACTCAAGCTAGAGCACGATGGAGCGAAGCGTTGCCAAGCCAAGAGCTGGTCGACAAGGTCAGAAGCCGCCTTCCTGACGATTTTTCCAGACGCCAGCTTGACGGAGCGCTGGCGGTGCTCACTCAGGAAAACAATCCCGCGCGGGCCAACCAATCCGCAAGTTCGTTTCGCGAATTGACGGCACACGTGCTCGAACTAATGGCACCCGATGCCGACGTGATGCGTTGCCAGTGGTTCAAGCAGGATAAGAACGTTGAAGGTCCTACGCGCAGACAGCGGGCGCTGTACACTTGCCGTGGAGGGCTGACTGATGCATTCCTCAAAGGCAAGCTCGGCATCAAACCCGAAATGCTTCACTCTGCCCTGGGCCCCGCCTTCCAGGAGCTAAACAAGCGGACCCACGTCCGACCAGAGACTGAATTGAAGACAGAGGAAGAAATCGAAGAATTCGCGGAGAACGCGTTGGTCGCGCTTGACGATTTGTTCGAGACGATCGACGAGATGAAAGATCGTGTCGCCACCGCCTTATCGCGGGCGCTGAGCGGCGCCGCGACCAGCGCGTTCATCAATCAAACCATCGGTGAACTCGACGAAATCTCGGGTAGGTACGAGACCGGAGGCGTCCTGATCGACGATCCTGAGATATTGAGTGTGGAGGCGGATAGGATCCGGTGCCGCTTCACCGGATCGATCAGCGCTACGCTAATGGCCGGCGGCAAACATGACCCGGTGGATTTCAAGGAAAGCTTTCCCTTCGAATGCACGACCTCAGCGCCTGCGACGGCGCCGGAGGACTTCGATCTCGCTGACACAACTATAAAAGTCGACACTTCGTCGTGGAGGGAATGAGTCCAACGGAAATAGCGCCCAACCAGAGCAGTTGTCGCTCGCGCGCCGTCTAAGTCGTATGGGACATCATTCTCTTGACCGTCCCGAAATAGGCTAACTTAACTCGACATCATTTTTCTATTGAAAGCCGACCAGCGCTTTCAAACGCACCTAAGCGCTAACCGACCCGTTCTTATTGCGCCTCCGACTCGTTCTCACAATCCAATCGGCTGCCGCCGGGGCGACAATAGAAATCGATTCTCACCCGGCCGCAACGCCCGGTAGCAGAAAGTACAATAGGCCTACCGCCCCACTCTTAAACCGTCATCGACCCGGTCTAAGCGTGTCTGCATAGCGCCGGAAGCAATCAGTGGGGGCGGTCCGCCGCCACTACTCGTCGCGATAGACCTTCTCGCGCTTCTCGTGGCGTTCCTGCGCCTCCACCGACAGCGTCGCGATCGGGCGGGCTTCGAGCCGCTTCAGCGAGATCGGATCACCGGTCTCTTCGCAATAGCCGTAGGTGTTGTCTTCGATGCGCTGGAGCGCCGCGTCGATCTTGGAGATCAACTTGCGCTGACGGTCGCGGGCACGGAGTTCGATCGCGCGGTCGGTTTCCGAGGAAGCTCGGTCCGCGAGGTCGGGGTGGTTGACGTTCTCTTCCTGCAACGTCTGCAGCGTGACCTTCGATTCGCGGAGGATCTCATCCTTCCAGGCCAGCAGCTTGGCGCGGAAATAGTCGCGCTGCCGCTCGTTCATGAAAGGCTCTTTTTCAGTCGGCCGGTAGTTCTTCAGCTTTTCCAAAGGCAGCCATGTCCCTGTCAGGCGGAGGGGAACAGGACCCCTCCGCGCGGCGCCTTATATAGCCACGTCATGTGACAGACAATATCTGCCACTGCGAAAGCGGGGCTGCCCCCAAGGCCTTGCACAGGCAAACTTATCCGCCCTGCCTGGGGCCAGCCTTTCCCCTCGCCTCGCCCTCAATAACCGACCGTGAAACGCTGCCGGATATGGGCCGGGCGCTCGATTTCGTCGGCGAGTGCAACTGCGAAATCCTCGAACGAGATCGAACTTTTCCCGTCGGCTGCGGTCAGAAGCTGGTCGGTCCCGAGCCGGAACTTGCCGGTCCGCTCGCCCGCCACGAACAGCGCCGAGGGCGACAAAAAGGTCCAGTTCAGGTCGCTTTCCTGGCGCAGCAGGTCGAGGAATTCGGCCCCCTTCGAGGCCTCGGCCTTGTACTGGGCCGGGAAGTTCGGCGTGGTCACCAGGCGGACGCCCGGGGCCACTTCGAGGCTGCCGGCGCCCCCGACCACGAGATAGCGCCCGACCCCGGATCCCTTGGCCGCCCCGATCAGCTTGACCGGGTCGCTGACCGTGAAATGGACGGAACTGATTGCGGCGTCGTGGCCGGCCCACAGCGCGGTCAGGGCGGCCTGGTCGTTCACGTCCCCCTTCACGGCATTAACGTTCGGCAGGGTTGCGATCTTCTCCGGGTTGCGGGCGACGGCGGTGATGGTGTGGCCGCGGCGGGCGAGTTCCGCGGTGAGGCGCGAGCCGGCCTGGCCGGACGCGCCGGCGATGGCGATCTTCATCAAAGTCTCCGATTGGTAGTTTCCAATGGTGACTAGATAGCGAAATGGATGTAGGTGTGAAGAAGGCACTCTTGTCTCACCTGATTACGCCGGAGTAACCCGATGAAAGCCACGAGCCTCAAGCCGGACGCCTATGCCGCCAATTGCCCGACGCGCCAGATCCTCGACCGGGTCGGCGACAAATGGGCGGTGCTGATCCTGCTGCTGCTGCGCAGCGAGCCGATGCGCTTCAACCAGCTCCGCCGCGCCATCGAAGGCATCTCGCAGAAGATGCTGTCGCAGGTGTTGAAGAGCCTGGAGCGCGACGGGCTGCTGCGCCGCCGTGCGATCGCAACCGTTCCGGTCACGGTGGAGTATTCGATCACGCCGCTCGGATCGACGCTCGCCGAAGCGGTCGATCCGCTGCGCGACTGGGCCGAGCAGAATCTGAAGGAAGTGCTGGCCGCGCAGCGCCGCTACGACGCGCAGCGCAAGGCGCTGGCGGCCTGAGGCACTGCCGGATAGCAGGGCTTGAATCGCCACACAATTAATAGGCGCATCTGGAGAGATCGATGCCCGACAATCTTGGAGAGACCATAAGGGTTCTTACCGGCAGCGATCCATCGATGCGCGTGTTGATCATCAAGCGCGCAGATGGGTACTACGCAATCCGACCTGAACGCTGGTACCGCAATGAATGGAACGGCAGCATTGTAGCCGAGGGATGGATACCGACCGAGCGACAGTCGGGCCTATTTGCGACACCAGATCTTGCCGCGCACGAAGCCGCGGTCACCTTCAACTGGTTACAGTCTTAACCTGACGATCCGTATGGTTCACGACCTAATCTAATACTGTCCAGCCTTGGCAAGCTCGACTTCGACGCGCAGCTCGATCTCGCCCAGCACGGCATCGAGGCCGGGGTCGCCGGAAGATTCCTTCAGGCTTGCGGCAGCGTCGCGCAGCCGGTTCACGGTGGAGGAATCGAAATTGCCGGACAGCAGTCCGAGCTTGAGCGCGTCGAGCACGTCGAGCGCGCCCTTGCCGCGCGCCACCGAGCGCTTGCGGCGTTCGGTCGGGTCTTCGACGCCCTGCAGCGCGAGTAGCGCATCGAGGCTGGCGGCGGCCTTCGGCGCGGCGGTGGAGCGGACCTCCTCCTGCGCGGTGGTCGCATCCGGCAGCGAGAAGCCGCTCGACGAGGTGCGCCGGGTAGCGCCGGTGGACGTGCCAAGCGTGGTGCCGTTCGGTCCGTAGATGCGCATCGTCATGATCCCGCAGGCCTGAATGAAGCGAGCATCGCCGCCTTATGGTTAACGGCGCGTAAACGACCCGGCAATTTCTGCCGCCGCACGGCAGTTTCGCGCTCCCTGGCGAACCGGAACCGAACGGCAGCCCGACAATTTCGATAAATATATCAACACATTGCCCCAATGAAACGAAGTGGCACGCGGCTCGCATGGTTAATGGCGGATCGCCGTCATGGGAGTGTCGCGCTATCCGCGTTAGGTCTGAGGGGAGTTTGGGATGCCCGGCATCCGCATCGCAAATCTATTCGGGTTGGCCTGCGCCGCGCTGCTGGCGCTGGCGGCGTCCGCCATGCCCGCGGCCGCGACGTCGCGGATCAAGGATCTCGCCAACATCGAAGGCGTGCGCCAGAACCAGTTGATCGGTTACGGCCTCGTGGTCGGCCTCAACGGCACCGGCGACACGCTGAACAACATCCCCTTCACCAAGCAGTCGCTGCAGGCGATGCTCGAGCGCATGGGCGTCAACATCCGCGGCGCCACCATCCGCACCGGCAACGTCGCGGCCGTGATGGTGACCGGCAATTTGCCGGCGTTCGGAACCCAGGGCACGCGGATGGACGTCACCGTCTCCGCGCTCGGCGACGCCAAGGACCTGCGCGGCGGCACCCTGCTCGTCACCCCCCTGCTCGGCGCCGACGGCAACGTCTACGCAGTGGCGCAGGGATCCGTGGCAGTCGCCGGCTTCGCGGCCGAAGGGGCCGCCGCCAGCGTCGTGCGCGGCGTGCCGACGGTCGGCCGGATCGCCAACGGCGCCATCATCGAGCGTGAGATCGAGTTCGCGCTCAACCGCCTGCCCAACGTGCGCCTCGCGCTGCGCAACGCCGACTTCACGACAGCGAAACGGATTGCCGCAGCGGTCAACGACTATCTCGGCGTCAAGACTGCCGAGCCGATCGATCCGTCCACGGTGCAGCTCTCGGTCCCGTCGGAGTTCAAGGGCAACGTCGTCGCCTTCCTGACCGAGATCGAGCAGTTGCAGGTCGATCCCGACCTCACCGCGAAGATTGTGATCGACGAGCGCTCCGGCATCATCGTGATGGGCCGCGACGTGCGCGTCGCGACCGTCGCAGTGGCACAGGGCAATCTCACCGTCACGATCTCGGAAGCCCCGCAGGTCAGCCAGCCCAATCCGCTGTCGCGCGGCCGAACGGTCGTGACCCCTCGCAGCAGCGTCGGCGTCAGCGAGGACGGCAAGAAATTTGCGCTCGTCAGAAACGGTGTCTCGCTGCAGCAGCTCGTCGACGGCCTCAACGGCCTCGGCATCGGACCGCGCGACCTGATCAGCATCCTGCAGGCAATCAAGGCCGCCGGCGCGATCGAAGCCGATATCGAGGTGATGTGATGGCGAGCCTGATCAACAGCACCACCGGCAGCATGCCGAACAAGGCGCTGATGCCGATGTTCAACGGCCGCCCCGATCCCGTGCTGCAGGATGCGATGAAGAAGGTCACGCCGCAGCAGATCACCAAGGCGAAGGCGACCGCGACCGATTTCGAATCGATGTTCCTCAATACGATGTTCTCGCAGATGACCACCGGCCTGAAGGGCGAAGGTCCCTACGGCGATACGGTCGGCACCGGCGCGTGGCGCTCGATGCTGACCGACGAATATTCGAAGAATTTCGCCAAGGCCGGCGGCGTCGGCATTTCCAACGAAGTATTCCGCTCGCTGATCCTGCAGCAGGCGAACAAGAGCTAATTCGGATTCAAGGAGCAGTGCGATGAACCAGCGTCCACAGCAGCATCGGCCAGCCGCCCCCGCCGCACGGCCCGCGACGTCGACGCCCCCCGACGTCGCACGTCTCGCCAACGAGCTGACTGAAGTGATGAGCGCGCTGCTCGTCGTCGTCGAACAGGAGACCGAGTTCGTCCGCGCCGGCAAGATCCGCGAGGGCATGCGGCTGGAGGCGCAGAAGTCGGAGCTGTCGCGGCGCTACATGCTCGCGGTGGAGCACCTCAAATCGATGCAGAAGATGCTGACGCAGACCGATCCCGAACTGCTCGCGACGCTGCGGCGTCATCACGAGACGTTCCGCGCGATGCTGCAGGTCAACCTGACGGTGCTTGCGACCGCACATGCCGTGTCCGAGGGCATCGTGCGCGGCGTCAATGCCGAGGTGCAGCGCCGCAACATCCCGAACACCTATACCGCGAACGGACAGCGCGCGACGCCGGGCCCGCGCAACATGACGCCGATCGCGGTCAGCCGCACGCTCTGACCCGCGCAACGCCGACAATTTAGCTCAATTCGACGCAGCTCCGGCAGCGCGGCATTCAGCGTGTTCCCTAACAGCCTGTTGAGAGGTTCCCCGTAGAGTTGCGGATCGTGAGGGGTTGGGATTTGACTCAAGCGAACTAGTGCCTGTGCACTACGAGGCTGCCATGAGTACAGATTTCAACATCAAGCCGGTGGGGGCACCGGTCGCAGCGCCGATGATCACTCCCGTGAGCGATACGGCGCAGAAGGCGGTGAAGACCGAATTGCCCGCGAGCCAGAGCGTCACCGCTCCGGAGCCGAGCGTGCGCGTCACGATCGACCCCAACGTCGTCAACGCATCGATTTCAAATCAGGCGCCGTCGGTCACCGACCAGGTCATCATCGACCGCGACGCGCGCGCCGTGGTCTATCAGGTGGTCGACAATCGCACCAATCTCGTGGTGAGGCAGTTTCCGGAAGAAGCCGTATTGCGCCGACGCGCCTATTTCCACGCGCTCGATCTCAGCAAGGACGCGCCGACGCGGGCGCGTGCAACCGACCGCCGCGCCTAGCGCAATCGAGCGGGCCCTCACTTCTGAGTCGCGTAGGCCTTGTCGAGATAGGTCGATCCGGTGGCCGGATCGGTGACGACATTGGCGATCAGTGCGGTGCCCTGCTGGACCAGCGAGAACTTGGTATCGCCGACCCGGAACGCACCGTCCTTGATCAAGACGTCCTGATACTTATTGGTGCCGTCGCTCTGATAATGGACCTTGGCGCGGAAGCCGTCGACGTTCGACACCGAGATGTTGAACGACTTGTTGTTGGCGTACTTGCCGCTCCAGCTGCCCTCATAGAGCTTCGGATCGACCGCCACATAGGGCGTCTTCGACGGAACCGTCAGGCCGGCAGCCTTGTAGTTGGCCGACAGGATGCTCAATACGTCGGCCATGCCGATGGCTCCGTCGTGAACCGGCCGATCAGCCGCGGCCCGAAAGGCCGGCAGCGATGTTGCAATTGATGTCGATCAGCGACTTCAGCTTGGCCGGGTCCGGATTCATCTGGATGTCGATGGTCTGCTTCATCACGAACACGCTGATGTTGGCGATGTTCTGACGCACCTCGAGCGGCTGCGGATTGTCGGCGCCCTCTGCCGCACTGAGGAAGATCGACCAGAGGCGGCGGTTGAACAGCAATGCGTGATCGAGCGCCTTGTCGAGGCCGTTCCAGTTCGCCTGGACTTCCTGCAGCTGCCGCGCGGCCTTCAACAGCGCCTGCGCTTCGATTTCACGTGGGGAGGCCGTCGTCGTTGACGTACGGGCGTAGGCCTGGGCTGCATTCGACATTAATGACCTCGATGGGATGCGGATTTCTGGAGCCGCGAAGACGCAATTCTAGCGCCCGATATTTATGCATCCGCCGCCTTTAAATATGGTTAGCAGACGTTACGAAATGCGCCGTTCTGACGGCATAGCAAGATACCGTAATATCCCGGAGACAAAGAAAAAACGGCGGGGTTTCCCCCGCCGTTCCTGGAGTGCTGTTCGGCGCGCTTAGCGGAGCAGCTGCAGCACGCTCTGCTGGCTCTGGTTGGCGAGCGCGAGCGCAGAGACTGCGATCGACTGGCGGGTCGACAGCGCCTGGCTGTTGGCCGCTTCCTCGTTGGTGTCGGCCAGCGTCAGGTTGGACGAACCGGTCTGCAGCACGTTGATCAGGTTCTTCGAGAAGTCCTGACGGATCTGCACGATCGAGAGGTTGGAGCCCAGCGTCGAGGCTTCGCTGCGGAGCGAGGAGCTCGCCGAGCTCAGCGACGCGATCACGCTGTTCGCCGAGTTGTTGTCGAGGAAGTCGGTGCCGGCGGCCAGCGATTTCAGGCCGAGGCCGGCGGCATCGAACTTGACGCCGGTGATGCTCAGCGTCGACTTGCCGGTCTCGTTGAAGGTCAGCTTCAGGCTGTCGCCGCTCAACAGGTTGATGCCGTTGAACGAGGCGTCCTGCGCCGTGGTCGTGATCTGCGAGATTGTGTTGTTGTACTGCGTCACCAACGCCGCACGCGCCGACTGCGAGGCCGAATCGGCAACCGGAGCCGTGCCGGCAGCGCTGAACGTCGCGGTGCCGCCGCCGGTGTTGGTGAAGGTCACCGCACCGATCGTCGAGGACGCCGCGTCATTGGTCGTGGTGATGACGAGCTTGTTGGAGCTGTCGAGGCTCGCCGTCAGATTGCTGGCCGACAGCGCGGTGTTCAGCTGCGCCAGCGAGCTGCTGGCCCCGAAGGTGAAGCTGAAGGCGGGCTGGCCGGCAGAAGCTGCAATGGCCAGTACGTCGCCGCTCTTGATCGTGGTGCCGTCGACGAGGTTGGCGGACGTGCCACCGAGCGCCGCGGTGGAGGTGACCTGCGACCTCGTGGTGTAGCCGGTCGGGCTCTGCAGCACCTGGTTGGCGATCGACTTCGCGGTATCGACCAGCTTCTGCAGCGAGGTGATGCCGGTGTTGGCCGCCTGCAGCACCTGCACACCGTTGCCGATGCCATCGAGCAGGTTGTTGATGTCGCTGGCGCGGTTGTCGAGCGACTGTGCGGTGAAGAAGTTGGTCGGGTTGTCGAGCGCCGTGTTGACCTTCTTGCCGGTGGCAAGGCGGTTCTGCGTAGTGGAGAGCAGATCGGCGGTGGACTGGAGGGAGAGGAGGTTCTGGCGAACGGAGGAGGAGAGAATGATACCGGACATTTTCATACCTTTCTGGTGTGAAACTGAGGACAAAACCGCGCCAGTCCTTTCTGACCGCGCGGATGGCCAATCCTGCGTTCGAGCCCGCGAAGGAAAAAGAAATCTCCAGGGCGGCGTTTGATTCAAATGCCGAAGAATAAAATTGTCGCCACTGGGCGAAGTTCGCCGTGAAAACTACTGAGGCGATTGCCGATTCCGGCCGAATGCCTGCGCTCACGTCCGGCCGCTGTTCACCAAGCGTTAACCATCATGGGAAAGGATCGCTGTCGCATCGGCCCCGGGCCGCAACGGCGGCTGCTAAGCAGTTGCCGAACTCAACTTCGTTCGCTGCAACGATATCGCGCGACTGCCCGGCAAAGGAGAACGGTCATGGCCCTGAAGGTCGAACTCAAACCGAACGAGCGCATCATCGTCGGCAATTGCGTGATCACCAACACCGATCAGCGCGCCCGCCTCCTGATCGACGGCGACCGTATCCCGATCCTGCGCGAGAAGGATATCCTGACGCCGGAGACCGCCGATACGCCGGCGAAACTGATCTATCTCGCGGTGCAGCTGATGTATCTGTCGCCGGACCCGATGGCGCACCACCCAACCTATTTCAGCCTGGTGCGCGACATCATCACCGCTATGCCAAGCGCCTGGCCGTTCATCGAAAGCGTCAACAACTTCATCCTCAACGGCGATCTCTATCACGCGTTGAAGGAATCCAAGAAGCTGATCGCGCACGAGGAGAAGCTGCTGGAAAGCGCGCGCGCCAATCAGGACGACGCCCGCAAGAGCGCCTAGATGCCTCTCGCCGCAACAAGAAGGCCTCCGCGAGGAGGCCTTTTTTGCTGGCTGGAGATGAGGGGGCGTGATCAGCTGATCGGCAGATATTTCAACAGCGTGGTCTGATACAGCATCGACGTGGTCTGGTACGACGCCTGCAGGCTGGTCTGCAGCGCCAGGATCTTGGTCGCGACCTCGTCCTGATTGACGCCCTCGACCGAGTCGAGCATCGTCTCCGCCATGCCCTTGAGCTGGGTCTGACGATCAGTGGCCGCCTTGGTCGCCGTCTGCGCGCCGGCAAACTCGGCCTGCACGTCCTGGATCTGCTGCTGGCCGTTCTGCGGCGCGAGGTTCGCGCTGACGCGTTGGGCGAGCGCCGTCACCTGCGCGCTGGCATTCGGATTGCTGGCATTGGTGGTCACCGCCGCATACACCGCGACGTTCTGCAGCAGGTAGCGGAACGCCTGCTCGTTGGCGCGCGCGCCATACTGCACGGTGATCGACTGATCGACCTGCGCGACGGCGGTGCCGCGCGCCGATCCCGGGCCGTTCTCGCCGGTGTACCAGTACACCGTGTTGGCAGGCGTGCCGGCGACCAGGCTGGTCGCGG
The DNA here is from genome assembly GCF_015291625.1 of Bradyrhizobium sp. CCBAU 53421. NCBI lineage: Bacteria > Pseudomonadati > Pseudomonadota > Alphaproteobacteria > Hyphomicrobiales > Nitrobacteraceae > Bradyrhizobium > Bradyrhizobium sp. CCBAU 53421. The sequence continues at coordinate 3,631,329 of NZ_CP030047.1, read as the reverse complement.
TGTCGAACGGCGGTCCCCCTACCCTGAGCGGCGCCGGGGCAGCGGTGGTGTTGTTGGCGATGCCAAGCGCGCCGAGTGCTGCCGTGTTGGAGCTCGAGATCGAGAGGCTCGCGCCATCGGCGCCATGCAGCGCGATCGCACCATTGCTGATGGTCGACGGGTTCTTGGTGCCGCTGATCTGGTCGATCTTCGCCATCAGCGTCTGCACGCTGTCGGTGATGTTGACTTGGTTGCCGGTGGCGCCCGAGGCCACGAAGGTGATCGGGGTGCCGTTCACCGTGATGGTGTCGCCGGCCGCAAAGCTCGTCGACAGCGAGTTGGTGCCGGCTGTTCCCGAAAGGGCCGTGGCGCCTGAGATCGGCGCCGGCGGCGTGTTCTGGTTGTTGACGGCGGCGCCCGCGACGGTCGCGACCGGATTGAAGAAGTTGTTGGATGCCGCGACCGCCGAGGCCGCCACCAGCGACGTGTCGCTCAGCGTCTTGATGGACGTGGTCAGCGTCGACTGCAGGTTGGCCGTCGTCGCCGTGGTGTCGGCGCCGATCAGGAACGACCCGGCCGGCGGCGGATTCGTCGTCGTCGCCGTCAGCTCGATCGAATCCGTGGTGCCGTCGGGCAGCGTGAAGTTGAACTTGATCTTGTCGCCGTCCTTCGGATTGACCGCGCCGAGATCGACCGAGGTCGACTTCGGCGTGCCGCTCGGCTGGGTCACGGTGGCGCCGGTCAATGACGACTGCACCGACAGCAGCTTCAGCCCGAACGGAGAGCCGTCCTCGGCGACGCTGGTCACCGTCGTGGTCGCCGGCGGCGAAGAGACGCTCAGGCGTCCCATCAAATTGGTGCCCTGATCGGCCTGCTTGCGCTCATTGATGAGCTGGGTGAGGCCGGCCTGGGTTGCAGTGCCCTTCAACATCGTGTCGGCGGACACCGTGGCCGGCGTATCCATGGCACGGCCGGAGAACAGATAGCGGTCGCCCGACTGGCTGTTCAGCATCGCAACCGCGTTGGCGAAGGCGGCTTGCGCGGTGATCTGGCCCGAGGTCTGGCCGCTGTCGTTGAGCGTCAGCGTTGCCGTCGTCGAGGCGTTCTTCACCTGGGTGCCGACGTCCGACAGCCCCTGCAGGGTGAGGTTGGCGACGCTCAGGCGGGTGTTGAGGTTGGTAGCCGTGTCGGCGAATGCGTTGATGCCGCTGATCTGCGCACGCAGGCTGAGCGCGAAGCCGCGATCGAGCCCCTGCCCCGCATAGGTCGTCGATACCTTGCCCGTCGCAAGCTGCGTCGTCAGGTCGTTTAGCTGACTGCGCAGGTTGAGGATCGTGGTGCCGATATAGGAAGTTCTGCCGCTTACGCCGTCGATCGACATGTTACCCTCACGTGAGCTGCAGCAGCGCGTCGTACATCTGCTTGATCGACGACATCACGCGCGCATTGGCGGAATAGGCGTTCTGCAGCGACAGCAGATGCGCCATCTCCTCGTCCATGTTGACGCCGGAGGTCGAGTCCATCTTGGTTTGCAGCGTATTCAGCACGACGTCCTGACCGTCGGCCAGTTGCTTGGCGGCGGTCGCCGATTCGCCCTGCTGACTGATGAACTGCTTGGCGAAGTTGAGCAGCGTGCCGGTGAACGGCGCGCCAGTGGTGCCGAGGCCGGTCTTCGGCGAATAGCTGTACGAGGCGTTCGACAGCTGGTTCAGAATGAGGTTGGCGCGCGTGGTGTCGCCGGCCGGCGTCTGCGGGTTGGTCGAGTAGATGACCATGCGCGAGGGATCGCCGACGAGAGCGGTGTTGACGCTGATGCGTGCGGCAAGGCCGGTCGACTGCGAGCCGTTCGCGGTGATCGCGCCGGTGTAGAGCCCGCCATTGTCGGTGAACAGCGGAAGCTGCGGATCGCCCGATGTCAGCGACGATACCGTTGTCGTGACCGAGGCTGCGGTGACGTCGGCCTTGTTGGCGGCGCCGTCGTCGAGCACGCGCAGCGTCGAGCCGGACGGATTGGAGAATTGCAGGCCGGTGCCGCCGAGCGCGCCGTTGAGTTGCGACAGCACCGAGCTCATGCCGCCGGAGAAATCCACGCCCAGCACCTCGTCGTTCGGATCGACGGTTGCAGTGTTGCTGAGCGGCAGCACGCTCGGATCGTCGACGCGGATGATCGACAGATTGTGCGTGAGGCCGGTGGTGTTGTCCTTGTAGGAGACGTGGATGGTATTGCCGCTCTGCAGCCCGGAGAGATCGAGATCGAAGCCGGACTGCGCCCCGGACGTCGCCGCGGTGCCCGCGGTGGTCTTGTCCGACAGCGCGCTCGACATCGCGGCGGCGAACTGGTCAATCTGCGTCTGAGCCTGCGCCAGCGTGTTGTCGCGCAGCTCGAGATAGGCGGCGATCTTGCCGGAGCGGATCGAGTTGGTCGACACCATGTCGTAGGTGCCGCCATGCGGGAACGTGATGGTGATGGTGCCGACCGTGCTCTTGGTCGGATCGGAATTGTACTGCGTGTTGGGCGTCATCGTGCCCTGGGCGTTGAAGCTGAGCGTCGCAGCTTCAGTGCCGACCAGCTGCACGCCGGAATTGGTGAACACCGTCACCTGGTTCTGGCTGTTGGTGACGGTGCGGATGTCCATCAGCTGCGAAAGCTGCGTGACGTAGCGATCGCGCTGATCGAGCAATGCCGCGGTCGACGCATCGGTCGTGCCGCTATTGGCCGCCAGCTGCACATTGAGGCGCGCGATCTGCTGCAACGCATTGTTGGCGGTGTTGATGGAATCGCTGATGCCGGCCTCGGCGTTGGCGCGCAGCGTCTGGATTCCCTGCGAGGTCGCGTTGAGCTGCTGCGCCATGGATTGCGCGGCATTGACGACGCCGATGCGGGCCGACTGCGAGTCGGGGCTGGTCGAGAGCCCCTGCAGCGCGGTCAGGAACTTGTTGTAGGCGTCCTCGATGGTTCCGGTCGAGTCGGGATTGCCGTAGACGCCCTGCAGATTGGCCAGGAAGTTCGAGCGGACGTCGGCGTAGGCGGCGCCCGACGTCTCGGTGCGCAACTGGGTCTGCAGGAATTCGTCGAGCTGGCGGTTGACGCCGGTGATGAGGACGCTCGATCCGAACTGGCCGGTGGTGCCGGTGGACTGGTTGAGCGTCTTCCTGACGTAGCCGGGCGTCTCCGCGTTGGCGACGTTCGACGACACGAGCGAGAGCGAGGCCTGCGTGGCGCGCAGGCCCGACATCGCGGTGGAAAGGGCTTGGCTCAAACCCATGTTGCGTACTCGCCTTTACTGCTTCACGCGTGGATCGTCGATGCGATCAGCGCACCACGTTCAGGAGATCCTGCACCATCGAATTGGTTGTCGTGATCACCTTGGTGTTGGCCGAATAGGCCTGCTGGGTCACGATCAGCTTGGTGAACTCGTCGGCGATATCGGTGTTCGAACTCTCGAGCGACGAACCGACGATGGTGCCGGCCTTGCCGAACAACGCCGCGCCGGACTCGTCCGTCGCCTCGAACGCGCCGCCGTCGATGCGCTTGAGGAAGTTGGTGCCGTTGAAGGTCGCCACCGAGATTTCCGCGAGGTCAATGTTGCGGCCGTTGGTGTAGTTGCCGACGATGCGGCCGTTGGTCGAGACGCTGACCGACTGCAGCTGGCCGGCCGGGAAGCCGTCCTGCTGGATCTGGTTGACCTGGACGTTGCCGTTGGCGTCCGCGAACTGGGTCACGCCGCCCGAGCCGAAATTGATCACGGGGCTGCCGAGCGACACGCCGTTGACGACGGCATTGTTGAGCGTCACCGACGAGATCGCCGGCGACATCTGGCCGTTCGATGCGAAGGTGAAGTTGACGTTGGCGTTCTGCCAGGAGACCTGCGTGCCGGTGGCGTTCGGATTGACCTGATAGAACAGGTTCCAGCTATCGGTATGCCCCGAACCCAGCGACGAGCTGTCGGTCTTGGCCCAGCGGAATTGCAGGTTCACCGGCGCGCCCGACACGTCATAGGCCGTGACCGCGCCGCCCGAGACGGATTCGTTCAGGAAGGTCGAGTTGTCGTTGCCGACGACCTGGCCGGTGCCGACCGTGCCGCCGCCGCCGCGGGTCGCAACCGCCGAGCCGGTGAAGCCGAGCGCCGCGAGGGCTGTCGAGTTCGAGCTCGTCACGCTGAGATCGGACGACGTGCCGGAATGCAGCGTGATCTTGCCGCCGCTGATCGTCGATGGCGTCGCGGTACCGGTGATCGCGTCGATCTTGGCGAGCAGCGTTCCGATGCTGTCGGTGACGTTGAGCTGGTTGCCGGTCGCGCCCGAAGCCACGAAGGTGATGACGGTACCGTTCACAGTGATCGTATCGGCCGGCACGACCGGGGGGCCGGCCGAGCCGGCGCTGAAATTGGCATTGATCGAATCGGTGCCGGCTGTGCCCGAAAGCAGGGTCGCGGCGGTATTGGCGACCGACGGCGTCGCCTTGTTGTTCTGCGCGGTGCCGGTGACCGACGAATCGGTGTACGGCGCGGCCGGCGTGCCCAGCACCAGCGGGTTATGTCCGGCGCTGAACGCGCCAGGCCGGATCAGCTCCGAGCCGGGGACCGAGGTGTCGTGCGCCGTGGTCAAGGGATAGGACGCAAGGTTGGCGCGATAATCGATCTTGGTGGTCTGCTGCGCCGGCAGGAAGTCGTTCTTGAAGCGCAGCGTTTGCGGCGACGAGCCCGACGGGTTGCCGGTGGTCGGGTCGATCGGCACGCCCTCGAGATAATAGCCGGCGCCGTTGACGAGATAGCCGTCCTTGTTGAGCTGGAAATCGCCGCGGCGGGTATAGCGGTCGACGCCGTCGAACACCGGCGCGCCGTCGGTGAAGCTGCCGGGCTTTTGCACCGCGAAGAAGCCGTTGCCGTTGATCGCCATGAAGGTCGCGACCGACGCCGACTGCACGTCGCCCTGCACCGAGTTGGTCGAGCGCGACTGCGCCGTGACGCCGCCGGCGAGTTGCGCGGTCAGCGCGGTCTGCGGGACGAGGTCGAGGAAGGAGGTATCGATGCGCTTGAAAGCCGTGGTCTGCGAGTTGGCGATGTTGCCGGAGATGTTCTCGAGCGCGTACGACCCTGCGCGCAAGCCACCGACCGCCGTCGTAAGAGCGCCGAAGATACCCATGACATGTTCTCCAATTCGATTCCCGGCGGCTGGCAATCACAGGAATGGCCGCATCGGCGGAGCATGTCGCAAAGGTCGTGCCACGAAACGAAACGTAACAAAATCATGCGCTTGAAAAAAAGGCCCCGGCCGTTTAACCGGGGCACAATTGCCGGGCCGGCAACAATTGCCGGGAATAAGACGTCAGGTCGCCGACGGCGCGGCCGGATGAAACACCAGCGCAAAACCGTCCATGCAGTAGCGCAGCCCGGTCGGCTTCGGGCCGTCGTCGAAGACATGGCCGAGATGGCCCCCGCAGCGGCGGCAATGCACCTCGGTGCGCACCATGCCGAAGGTACGGTCCGACGTGGTGCCGACTGCATTGTCCAGCGGCTTCCAGAAGCTCGGCCAGCCGGTGCCGCTCTCATACTTGGTCTCGGACGAGAACAGCGGCAGGTCGCAGCCGGCGCAGGCGAAGGTACCCTTGCGGTGCTCCTTGAGCAGCGGGCTCGATCCCGGCCGCTCGGTGCCCTCCTTGCGCAGGATCTCGTATTGCTGCGGCGTCAGTTGCGCGCGCCATTCGGCGTCGGTCTTCTCGACCTCGAATTTCTCGGCGGCCTTGTTATCAGAGGCCTTGGCCGGCGAGGCGCGCAGCCAGCGGAAGGCGGCAAGGCCGAACAGGCCGGCGACGGAAGCAAGCAGGATGCGGCGATCGATCATCAATCATCTCCGATGCGGGCGGCCAAAGCCGGCGAACAGGACCGGCGAACAGGGTTGCCAACAGATACGAACCCAGCCGCCGGACGTTACATCCGCCCGTCGGAGATCTGCTCACTTTCTTGCGAGCGATGGGCATATGGCTGGTCACCGTCCTCCGCCTGTCGCGGCGCGGGCGGCGGGACCGGCCGCACAATGGCCCCGGGCGGACGGCGGGGCGCCGGCCCCCGGGTTCCCGCCTTGAGATTGGCCTCGGCCAGCCGCGCCTCGCGGAGGCGCTCCCTCGCACGTGCCCCCTCGCGGTAGCGCGCCAGCACGCCCGCCGCGGACGCGGCGCCCCTCGCCCACAGGCCGACGAAATGACCGGCGACGCGGCCGGTGGTGCCGCCGGCCCAGACCAGCTCGAACGGCGAAAACAGCCGCCAGCGGTCGTCGCCCCACAGGATGCTGCGCGCGATCAGCTGCCCGGCGAGCGCCGAGGTGTTGAGCCCCTGCCGGCCGAAGCCGCTCGCCACCCACAGGCCCCTGCGCAACTGCCCGATCTGCGGCATGCCGTGCACGGTGACGCCGACCGCGCCACCGAACGTGTCGGCGACCGGAACCTTGCCGAGCTGGGGAAACACCGTGGCGATGCGGCGCTGCACCGCCGCACCGAGCCGCTGCGGCCGCGCGTCCCAGGTGGTTTCGGGACTGGCCCACAGCAGGCGATCGCCGTCGACGACGCGGAAATGGTCGATGCCGTCGCTGTCGACGACCGAGCCTGGAAAGGCGATCGCCTCCGCCAGCCGTTCTCCGAGCGGTTCGGTCAACGCCGCGTAGCGCCACACCGGCAGCAGCGTATCGGACAGGCGCTTCAGCGGCGCGCCGAGATGGATGTTGCCGGCAAGCACGATATGGTTGGCGCGCAGCCGCGCCGTCGGCGTCACGATGCGCTTGCGGATGCCGGAAAAATCGATGCTGACGACCGGCGTCTCCTCGAAGATCCGCACGCCCGCCCGCGTCGCCAGCGCGGCGAGACCGTGCACATATTTGCGGCCGTCGATCTGGAATGCCTTCGGATAATAGATGCCGTGGAAATACCGGCCGGTCCTCAGCACGCTGCGCACGCGATCGACCTGCCAGCCTTCGACTTCGGTGGCGAATTCCTCGCCCAGCGTCTGCAGGCGGCTGATCAGCGCCTCGCCGACATCGACATTGGAAACCTCGAGCGCGCCGTCGCTGGGGCTGATGCCCGGGATCAGATCCTCGGTGGCGGTGGCGCGGACATAGTCCGCACCCTCTTTCGACAGCGCCCACAATTCGCGGGCATCATCGAGGCCGACGCGCTCGATCACATCCGAGATCGGCAGGCCGAAACCTGGCATCACGGTGCCGAGATGGTGGCCGGAGGCGTTCCAGCCGACCTGGCGGCCCTCGAGCACGGCGACGCTGGCACCAAGCCGCGCCGCCTCGCGTGCCACGGTCAGGCCGGCCAGCCCCGCCCCGACCACGCAAATGTCGACATCGAGGTCGAATGCCAGACGGTCGCGGAACGGCGGGGCCGCCTCGTCGGGGCCGTCCGCCGCACTTGTGGAAGTCTCGCTCATGTCGTTTCTTACGAACCGCTGCGGCGCTTGTCACCTTGTCCAGGGCATGAGCCTGTAGAATTAATTCGACCAGACCGAATCGAAATGGAAGTCCATGCGCCGTTTGCTGCTGCTGCGTCACGCCAAGACCGAAACCGACGCGCCTTCGGGGCACGACCAGGACCGCCGTCTCGACGAGCGCGGTCACCGCGATGCGGCGGAGATCGGCGGCTGGATCGCCCGCCACCAGCCCCTGCCCAAACTGGCCCTGGTATCGCCGGCGGTCCGCACCACGCAGACCTGGGAGATCGTGCGTGAGGCGTTGAAGGGTGCCGGACCTGCGCCGAAAGTCGAATTCGTGCCGGAACTCTACGGCGCCGATCCGGCGCAGTTGCTCATCGCGATCCGGATGGCGTCCGTCACCGACCCGAAGCGGCTGATGCTGATCGGCCATAATCCCGGCATGCACGAGCTCGCGCTGACGCTGACCGGCAGCGGCGACGAGGCCGCCAAGCGGGCGCTCAACGACAATCTGCCGACCTCGGGGCTCGCCGTGTTCGACTTCGCGACCGACGACTGGAACGAGGTCTCCTTCCGGCGCGGCAAGCTCGTCCTGTTCGTCAGCCCTAAACTGTTGAAGCAGGCCTCGCGCGGCTGACGCAAGCGGACAGCGCCGCTCTGCCATGCTATGTTGATGCCGGCGCGACAGGGGGACCGGTTCGCGGCGACACCACAGGCTACGTCAAGAACAAGAAGCGCGCGTCCCGGCACAGGGACCAAACGGCTCCATACCCATCGCGGACAGGAGGCGCAGATGTACAAGTCCATACTCGTGCCGATCGACCTCGCCGACACCGATCTGGCGAAGCCGGCGATCGCAACCGCGGCAACGCTGTCGCAAACATGGAACGGGACGGTGCGTCTGCTCAACGTGCTGCCGATGACGCCGGTGATGCTCGCCGAATATGTCCCGGCGGATTTCGACAGCCAGCAGCGTGAAACATCGGAGGAAGCGCTCGCGATCGTCGCGCGCGAATCCGGCATCGCGCCCTCCCGCATCTCCGGCGTGGTCCGTCAGGGCGGCATCTATCACGAGATCCTCGAAGAGGCCGCCAACATGAAGGCCGACCTGATCGTGATGACCTCGCACCGCCCGGCGATGCGCACCTACTTCCTCGGCTCCAATGCCGGGCACGTGGTGCGCTACGCCAAATGCTCGGTGCTGGTGGTGCGGCACTAAGGCGGGATGAGATACGGGGCCGCCGCAGGCGGCGCTGCCAAAATATCGAAAACAACCCCATGCACAGTAGCCGGCGGCTGCCGGCGTTCGTCAGGCGACTTGACACGTCGGGCAACTCAGGGGTATTCTTCTAATATTCCGAAATTGCACTGCGTCCCCTCGCCCGCACGTGTACGTCGCAAAACGATGCTGCACCTATGAAATACCTGCGAGATGTCCCACTGCGCTACCGCGTCGCCTCTTCACTCATCTTTGGCGGGATGTCGCTATTCCTGTTCGGCGTGGACTGCGCTCTGGTGCGACAAGCAAATCGTGCGGCGGCAAACCAAGCTTGGGGTTGGGTCGTGGTTGCGGCACTTGTCGCCGCAATCGCTGCCACGGGCGCTTTTTTTGCCTTGGTAGCATGGGGGGCCTTGAGTGACCCGAAGTCACGGCTCGGCGCCTGGGTTCAGGAAAGGCCTTTGGCTGACGGCGTACATTACGCGGCCTCCGAGGCCCTTCTATGGGGCGGCCTCTTTCTAATCTACTTGGCGAGTGGCTACGATATCTTCATGGGAGTGGCCGTATTTCTTTGTTGGGTGCCGTTGCTTCTCTGGTTTTTGCGGCGAGGGCTCGAGCGTGACGTCGAAGCCCTCGATGACTCTAACGACAGTCTGCGTACGAACCGATTGATCGGCAGGGGCCGCGAACGCAGGTCATACGACTATCGAGACCAGGGCGGACGGGAGTAGCGTGAGCCCCGATCGGGAAAATGGCGGCAGGTTCTTGAGTGGCCGACGTCGCCTTCTGGCCCAAAGCTGAACATCGCAAGAGCCGCCGCCACTTCCGCTCTCCGGGCAAGACGCGACGTTACGGATCGTCGAGCCGACCGCCGCTTCTGACCTGAAGCCGACCTTGCGCCGATGCTGCCGGAGGGCTCGAAAATAAATCCGTAGAGCATGTCGTTTTGGCGGTCCGCCGTTCGACTGGGGTCGGCGGAGCCACTTCGGTTGTGGCTGGAGCTCACAATGTGACTGATTAGCTATCAGATCAATGATCTTGCGGAGGTTGGCATGACGATCTCGCTTCGATTTATCGAGACAAATGGCATTCGAATGCACCTGGCCGAAGCAGGGAGAGGCCCCACCGTGCTTCTCTGCCATGGCTTTCCGGAGTGCTGGTATTCGTGGCGGCACCAATTGGAAGCGCTCGCTGCCGCCGGATATCGCGCCATCGCGCCCGACATGCGTGGTTACGGGCAGACGGACAAACCGGATGCGATCGATCAATACACTCTATTGCATTTGACCGGAGACATGGTCGGATTGCTCGACGCGATCGGCACGGATCAAGCAGTCGTTGTCGGACATGATTGGGGAGCGCCGGTCGCTTGGCGCTGCGCTCTGTTTAGACCGGATCGATTTAGGGCTGTCGTTGGCTTGAGCGTGCCGTTTCCGGTGCGTGGCGCCGACCGACCAAGCACTGTCATGCCGAGGACCGAAAAGCAGCGCTTCTATCAACTGTATTTCCAGACGCCGGGCGTTGCCGAGGCAGAACTCGAAAAAGACGTCCACAACGCAATCAAGACGACCTTGTTCGCCCTATCTGGCGATGCGCCGGTTGAAGATCCTGCGTCGCTCACGATGCTTCCTAGTGAGGGGGGGTGGCTTGATGGGAAGCCTACAACCCAATCATTGCCGCCGTGGCTCACGGACAGTGACATCGAATTTTACGTTGAGGAGTTCAAGCGCACCGGCTTTGGAGGAGGTTTGAATTGGTATCGCAACATTGATCGCAATTGGGAGTTGCTCGCACCATGGTCCGGCGCAAAGGTTCAGGTCCCGGCACTCTATGTCGTTGGCGATCGAGACGGGGTTTACAGATCGCCGAGTTGGAGCCATCTCGTCCCTAGCCTGAAACAGTTCGTGCCCTTGCTTCGCGAGACAATAGTCTTGAAAGGTTGCGGTCATTGGACTCAGCAAGAGCGCGCCAAAGACGTGAGCAATGTGCTCCTGGAATTCCTGAAACAGTTGTAGATCGCGAACGGGGACTTGCGTAGACGCGGCAAGCAACGCAATGTCGCCTTTTGGCCCAAAGCTGAACATCGCAAGAGCCGCCGCCACTTCCGCTCTCCGGGCAAGACGCGACGTTACGGATCGTTGAGCCGACCGCCGCTTCTGACCCATAGCGGACGAGGCCATCTAGGCATTGTTCGGATCAGTTTGCAGCTGTTCAGCGTACAGTTGGAAGCGAGCCGTTCCATCTGTCGCTTTTATAGCCCACGGGATCTCGGTGGTGATGTCGGTGATTTCGCGTCCTGCATCATCGTGGTGTCTCGCCACGACCTCGCATGCAATAAGACCCGGCTGAGGAAATCGGCTGTCGGACTGTAGTTCTGTATCTGTAAGAACCGAGGCCTTCTCGACTACTACCCATTCTCTGCCAAATCTATCGGCAAACTGGCATTCCACAAATCCCGGAAAAGCGTCACTGACCCATTTCGTAATCTCGGCACGAATATACGTCGTCACGACTTCTCTCCCATCACGGCCGCCAATTTATCGCCCCGCATTGATATCAGGCCAAGCCTGCGATGTCTGCTCGTGGCCCAAAGCGGACACCGCGGCGGCACGGAACGATGGCGGCTCTTGACCCAGAACGGAAGTCGCCTGCTTCGTTCAAAATTGAGCATTGGAAGCGTTAACGGTTGACGAACACAGTTCATACAACCAGTAATATTTGGCGATTGGTTGATCCGTGAAGTTTTGGGCTTGAGAGATATCGAATGCGGAACGGCTGCCTGATGGCGCTCGGCGTACCTGTAGGTCTGGTGATCCTATTGTGGCTCAATTTTTATACTGTTCACGTCCGCTACCGGCTCACCGTCGAGGTACAGGATGGCGACCAGATCAAGACCGGATCGAGCGTCATTGATGTCTCTTACAATATAGAACCGAGTTGGTCTCCCAGCCAGTACAACTCATTTCCGCTGCCTGTCGGATATGCACCAACCGTCGATCTCGGCGAAAAGGGGTTGTTGTTTCTAACGTTCTCGGATGCGACAAGGACAGCCGCGCAGCATGCCGAGCGCAACAAGCAGGTTTTCTGCCTGTTTGACGATATCGGATGCCTGCCCTTTGCAGCCTATCGCTTAACCGGCGGAGCGGCCGACTATGCGCGGAAGAAGACGGCGCTTGAAGACCTGCTTCGTCAACGCGGGCCGCGTGACGTGCCATTCGTCACGCTGCCGCAGCTCATACGGTTCGTCGATATCGACGGTCAGCACAAGTATGTCGATCTTCCGCCCGATGACTTAGCCGCGAATTTTGGGCCGGGCGTCAAGCTCAAACGTGTCATCCTGCAATTAACCGGCGATCCAGTGACGCCGCGGCCAGAAATTTGGCCGCAATGGCTGAAGGAAAAGGGCCAGATGTCGGCTGTGCTTAAGGGGTATCAAAATGACTGACGTAAGGATGTCCCCCTTTGGCCCGTAGCCGAACGTCCACTCGTTCGTCAGCACGTCAGTTCGTTTGGGCAGAGCGGACGCTGCCCGGTTTGGCCGCAATAGGCGACTGACCCCGAAGCTGACATTCAGAGAACCGCGCGCAAACCAGGTGTTCGCCGGGCCACAAAGCCGACGATGAGAAAGCTTGCCAGGATGCCGCCCAGACTGGCGAGCGCGAACTTGAGGGCAATTGAAGCAGGTAGAAGGTGCAGCAGACGCGTAATCGCGACCAGGATCGGCGCGTGCAGGACGTAGACGCCAAACGCATTGCGCGTGAGGAATCGAGCGATCGGTCCTTGGCCGTCAAAGCGGTCTCGGTAGAGGACGATCGCCCCTAGCGAGAGAGCAAGACAGGTGAATGAGCGCCAGGCGTCGATGCCGGCGGCCTGCCAGTGCCAGCCCCCGCCATAGGGGGACACGTCGCCGCGCATGGCGCCGCCAGCAACGACGAGGATGATCCACAGCGCACCACCGATCCAAATGCCATTCCACAACCAACGCCTTCCGACGCGGGATGGTATCTGGCGTAACCAGTCACCTTTCCATGCGGCAATTCCGGCAACGTACATGAAGGGGTATTGCGGAAAGTCGTGCACATCGATGTTGAGAACAGTCGTCGCGTTCGGAAAAGCAGCGCCGACGACGAAGGTCACGATGGCAATCAGGGTCGCGTAACCTAACACGGCCCCCGCCGAAGGCGGATCACGCCGAGCGAACTGCATCGGGCGTACCTGGCACACCACCGCGTAGGCAGCGGAGAACAGGAGAAGCACCAGACAGAACCACAGGGGTCCCGAGCCGTCGAGGAGTTCCCCTGAACGAAGGTGCAGCCACCAATCCTGGACGAACGTTCGCGGCGGGTTCGACCGCCACGACCCTGCGACGAAATATTCGGTCAGCGGACCGATCAAGGTCACATAGAGCAGCAATGGCAGGCCAAGTCTTTGCAGACGCTCGCGGACGAAGCTACGGACGCCATTGCGTGCAACGGCACCGGCTGAAAAGAAGCCTGCCAGGCCGAAAAGCAAACCCATTGCCACCGCGTGCTGGAAGGATTGATAGGCAGCGAAGCCAACCTTCGCTCCGATACCCAGCTCCGGATGCTCACGGTAGTACCACTCGCCAAACGGCGAGTAAGTCACGGCCGCATGCATGACGACGACCATGCTGATCGCTGACCAACGCAGGTTGTCGATATATAGCAGGCGATGGCTCGGTCTCTCTCCAGGCATGACCTGTCCTCCGGTTTGCGCCGGGATCAGGCCTCATGCCGAGGTCGGGGTCTTGCCGGAAGTCGCGTCGGACCTGGCCGATACCGGCAAAACATGGCCGATTGCGAAATCGGCCAGCGCGCGGCGGCGGAATTCAGTGGGCGTTTGGCCGGTTTGACCCTTGAAGGCGCGATTGAACGGACCGATCGATCCCCAACCGGCATCGAGGGCGATGGTAAGGACCGGGACGCGCGATTGCGCAGGGTCAGACAACGCCTCCCGCGCCTCTTTCAACCGGTGCTCGTTGACGAAATCAGTGAAGTTCCGATAGCCGAGGCGCTGGTTGATGGTTCGCCGGAGACGATACTCAGGCACCCCCAACCGCTCGGCCAGTCGATCCACCGAAAGGTCCGGGTCGCGGTAGGCACGGTCTTGCTCCATCGCCCGCCGCAGCCGCTCCGCCAGTTGGCGCTCCTCGGCGCTCATCTCCGTTGCCGCGACGGAGATCGTAAGGCCCCCTCGCGCAGCTGGCGCCGGTTCAAGCGTTGGCTCAGGCATGACAGCACGCAGACGTGTCATCGCGGCGACGATGGCCAAGCCCAGCACGGCCGAAAGCCCGGGGAGCCAGCTGACACCGGCTGCGTCGAGCAGCGTTGTCGCCAGAATGACCAGACCCACGGCGCAGGCGAAAATAATCCTGAAGCGCCGTCGCCCCTCGACCAGGTCTGCCTTACGTCCTGCAAGTACCCGAGCGGTTTCGATGACGACCACGATCAGCGTCACAGCATGCGTCGCATTCCAGGCCAAGCTCGAGCCGGACAAGGTTGCCACCGCTGCGAGCGGCAAAACGGCAACGAAGACCACCCACCGCCATCGCGTCGCCTCGGATGCATCCCCGAACACTGTCTCGGCCCACACGACGAAAACGCCCGCGATCGAGTTGCTGAGAATCCGCAGTGGAATGATCCACCAGGCGAGCCCTTCGTGTATTCCGGGAGCCGTTTCGATGAGGAACGCGATGACGCACAGGTCGAACAGCAGTGTGGCGCGACCGATCGACGATCGAAGCGTGCCGGGAAGGCCAATGATCGCAAGTAAGCCGATCAGCGCCAGCGCGGCGCCTCGGAGCCCCGTTTCGAACAGCATTAGCGAACCTTCAAAACCTATCGGACTTGAACAATAGCCGGATGCAAGGCCGCAAGACACTGCGAAAGGCTGATCGTTGCACAGATGTGCTCCTCACCGTCCGGTTGCTATGTCGCCTGTTGGCCGGCGGCTGCCGGCGTTCGATCATGCAACGTGACACGCAACTCAGGGATATTCTTCCAGTATTCCGAAATTTCGCATGAGGATGCCGTTGAGGACGCGGCGGCCATTCGCTCGTGGCAGGCCGCGCGGCCTGTTTGGCAGCATCAGCGCGATGGCAGTTCATTCGTCGCCGGGGAGTTCGTGATGCATGATTTCTGCCCCTTCGGTCAGGCGCCGGAGCCACGACTCGGCAGTCAGACTCAATGAGGCGCTGACCGACGGCGATTGGCCGCTATGCACCCGAAGGTGGACGCATTGTGCTCACGTTGAACTCTTCACCTTTTGACACGAAGCGGTGTGCCCCTCACCGGAGGTTGACCTTCGTAGGACTCCGTTCGCGCCAATAGCAGACTCTCTCAGGTGGTTCTGCTACGGAGCCAGATACGACGGCCTGTGATTGACTGTTGCGACATCGAGGCCCGCGGCCGTGGCGAAGGATCTTGTGATGACGTCGAGCTCATGTTGCGAGATCACGTCTTCGATGCGGGCAAACCCGCTCGGCGCTCGTTCCTCTACAAGCTGCATCGCGGCTTCAGGTCCGAGATTCCGATTTCGCAGGATAATGTCGTTCATTGCGGGCCGACGCTCCGCGTCGTAGCGTTCCAGCGCGGCAACGGGATCATCAGTCTCAGCCAGAGCGCGGGTAAGGGTGCGGGCGTCCAGGATCGCTTGCGAACCGGCCTGGCTACCGATCGGCTGCATGGGATGTGCCGCATCGCCGAGGAGAGTGACGCAGCCGAATGACCACGCCGGAACCGGGTCGCGATCGACGAGTGGAAACTCGTAGATGTCCTGCGATCGTTCGATCAGTGTCGGCAGGTCGAGCCAGGGAAATCGCCAGCGCTCAAATGCCGAAAGCACCTTTTCCTTCCCGACGCGTCGATTCCAGTGTTCTGGGATTGGCGCCCGATCGGGCACCGTCATCTGACAAATCCAGTTGGTGAGCAACTTGCCTCCTGCAGTCTTGCCGATCGGATAGACGACAATTCGCTGATCGAAATGCCCGGCGATGACCATCGTCTGCCCATCGAGGAACGGTTGGGCCTCGATCGCCGCACGCCACAGGATCTGGTGAGCGAAGCGTGGCACTCCTTCGTCAGGATAAACCTGGCGCCGCGCGGCGGAATGAATGCCGTCGGCGCCGACGAGGATGTCGGCCTCTTCAAACAGGTCTGAACCGGAGTCCTCATCGCTGAAGCGAGCCCGCACGCGCCCACCGCGCTGCTCGAAGCCTCTAAGCCTCATTCCCGTGCGGACATTTCCGTCGCCGATCCGCTCTCGCACCGCGCGAAGCAGCATAAGTTGGAGTTCTCCGCGATGGATGGAAATTTGCGGCCAGCGATATCCTGCTGCCAATCCCCTCGGCTCATCATGGATCAATTGCCCAAACTTGTTGCAGAGTTTCAATCGCTGCGTGGCGATTCCGGTCTCTGCAAGAGCATCGCCGAGTCCAAGCTCGGTCAACTCGCGTACCGCCGTGGGCTGCAGGTTGATGCCGACGCCGAGCGGGAGAGGATCGCGCACCGCTTCGTAGACGCGGACGCGTATTCCCACCTGATGCAGGCTGAGCGCAAGGCTCAGCCCGCCAATGCCGCCTCCGGTGACGATGACATGCACATCCCTCATTTCGCGGCAGCCACGCTAGGATCCCTGACATTGCGGAAGGTCTCGAACTCGACATTTCGCAGTTCGCCATCCACCCTCTCGACCCTGCGGATGTAGATGTTGTGGACGACCTCGCCGCTGTTCTTGTCGATCGACATCGGTCCACGCGGGCTATCCCAGGCCATGCCCTTCATTGCGCCGACGAGGGTCCTGCCGTCGGTCGAGCCGGCGGTCTTTTTCAAGGCTTCATAGATCAGGTGCATGCCGTCATAGCCTGACACGGCCATGAAATTCGCGCGCGCCTTGGTCTCCTTCTGGTAGGCCTCTGTAAACGCCTTGTTCAGGGCGGACGCGTGCGCACTCGAGTAGAAATGCGCCGTCACAGCTCCAAGCATGACGTCGCCCATGTTCGGCAGGGCTTCGTCGTCAGTGAGATCGCCGGGCCCGATCAGCGCAATACCGGACTTGTCGAGGCCACGTTCGACGAACTGTCTGGCGAACACCGCGGCCTGCGAGGACGGCACGAACACGAACAGTGCCTGCGGAGCAGCCTCCTTGACCCGTTGTAGAAACGGCGCAAAGTCTGGACTGCGGACCGGTACGCGGATCGCCTCGGCGACCTGGCCCCCGGCCGCCTTGTAGTTGTTGGTGAAGGTTTCTTCTGCCTCAAGCCCAGGCGCGAATTCGGTGACCAGCGTCACCGCCTTGCCGAGCCCCTTCTTCACGGCCCAGTCCGCGAGGATGGCCGAGGATTGCGCCAGCGTGCAGCTCGTCCGCACGAAGAACGGCGACTTCTCGATCACGGCCGTTGTGCTTGAAATCATGATCACAGTCGGCTTCTGCGCCTTGGTGACAAACGATGCGCTGGGCATAAGGTCGGCCGTCAGGCTGCCGCCGATCACGTCGACCTGATCGTTGACGACGAGTTCCTGGATCAGGCGCTGGCCGGTTTCGCCGGACGAGGCGTCGTCCCGGACGATCAGTTCGATCCGCTTGCCGGCCACGATGTCGCCGTGCTGCTTGATATAAAGGCGAGCGCCCGCAAGCACTTGTTGCCCTGCCCCTGCCAACGCGCCGGTCATTGGCATGACCATCCCGATCTTGACGGTGCCTTGCGCGCCGGCGCTGCCGGCTATGGCGATCGAGGCTGCGAGAACGGCAGCCGAAAGGATTGAATTCCTTGGCATAGCTGGCCTCCTCCGTCGGAGTCGGCGCACCTCCCGACCGGAATTGGATCGCCGACTGCGGGTTGAAATACTGGCTCTCCCCGCTGTAGTTTAAAAGTTGGATTTTGAGACATCCCTATAGCCTCTGGACTAAGGGGGCAGAGATGGACTGGTCGGACCGCATCGGCCGCCGCATCAAGCTGCGCGACCTTCACGTGATGCTCGCCGTAGCAGAATCGGGCAGCATGGCGAAGGCATCGCAGAAGCTCGCGATCTCCCATCCCGTCGTGTCGAAGACAATTTCCGATCTCGAGCAAACGCTTGGGGTAAAGCTGTTCGATCGCACTTCGCGAGGGGTGGAAGTGACCAATTGCGGGGCAGCCCTGCTCAAATGCGGCGTCAGCGTCTTCGACGAGATGCGGCAGGGGCTGAAGCAGATTGAGTTTCTCACCGACCCGACGTCGGGCGAACTGGCGGTTGGTTGCTCCGAAATCATGAACGCCGGCATCATGCCGGCGATCTGTGAACGCCTGCTGCAGCAGCATCCGGGCGTGCAGTTGCAGGTGATCCACGCCGACGTCGCGCTGTTGCAGTTCAATCCGTTACGTGAGCGCAAGGTCGAACTCATGGTCGGGCGACTGCCGGATCCTTTTGTCGAGGATGACTTGGCGGTCGAGCCATTGCTGCAGGAGCCGTTTGTCGCGGTCGCCGGCGTGAACAGCCCGTGGGCGCGCCGGCGTCGCGTCGAGCTTGCCGATTTGATGGAGGAGTCCTGGGTGCTTCCGCCGCTCGACAGCACGCCTGGCAGAATCATCTCAGGAATATTCGTCGCCAGCGGATTGAAATCGCCGCGGCCAGAGATTGCCACGTTGTCCATTCAACTAACCACTACACTGATCGCGACCGGAAAATTCGTTGGCGTTCTGCCAAACTCCGTTGCTCAATTCAGTTCCCGACGCGTGGGATTGAAAATCCTGCCTGCAAAACTTCCGACTACGCTTGATGCGATCGCCATTCTCACCGTGAAAAACCGCACCCCGGGTCCGTTGGCGAAATTGTTCATTGAACAAGCGAGATCTGTGGCAAAATCGTTGTCGACGTGATCTGCTCTCAGGAATACTATTCTAATATTCCGAAATTACGCACGAAGATGCCGTTGACGCGGCGGTCGTTCGCTCGTGGCAGGCCGTTCTCCTGTCATGTGCATTTGGGGCGGCGGGACTTTGGGCCGTCCCAGGCTACTTTGTTTACCGGGAATGCGGGCAGCGTCCCGGAGAGTGCCGCCAGGATCTGATCCGCAGCAGAACGCGCGAGCTGCAGCGATGCCTCGACCGTTGTGCCGGCGATGTGAGGCGACAGCGTTGCCTTCGGATTTCGTAGCAGCGGATGTTCCGCCGGCAATGGCTCCGGGAAATAGGCGTCGATAGCCGCCGCAAAGAGTTGACCATTTACCAGAGCATCATTCAGCGCATCGAAATCGAGCACCTGCCCTCGCCCCGTATTGACGACGATGGCGCCCTTCGGCAAAGCGGCCAGCTCCTTCGCTCCGATTAGGCCGCGCGTTTCCGGCGTTAGCTCGGGCACCAACACAAGGAATTGGCATTCCGGAAGCATTGCATGAAGGTCTTTCACAATTTCCGCATCAACCAGGCGAACAACTCTCGGGTTGACGTATGGATCGTATGCAAGGACGCGGCAATTGAACCCATATTTCAGCTTCCGAGCAATTTCCGAGCCGATGTAACCGAGCCCAACGATGCCTACCGTTTTTCCCTCCAGTTCGCTGATCTGAAGACCAGAGCGATTACTCCAAGCCGAGCCGTCCCGCACACCTCGATCGCCCCACACGAGTTGTTTGGCCGAAGCCAACATCATCATGATCGTATGCTCGGAGACCGGCACTCGGCCGAACCCCTGATGATTGACAACGAGAATACCGCGTTCCGTAGCAGCCGGAATATCGATGTTGTCGGTGCCGAACCCCGATGTCGATACCACCGCCAGTTCAGTGCCGGAGTCCAATATTTCGGCGGTCACGCGCTCAGGCGTCCGGACCCACAAAGCGCGCGCCCCGTGGAGGACTTGCTTGATCTCGTCAACGTTCGTGCTGTCGACGATGACGACATCTAGCCCTGCCTCGGCCAGCATCTGGTGGCCCTCGGGGTGGTACATCGACCGCCAGAGCACGACTTTTCCCTCAGCCATACTAGCCCCCTTCTGCTCGGTAGACACCGGACCATAGCCTAAGCCCCCAGCACGCTAAAGCGAACTGGCGATTTGCCCCGCAGCCCGGATGTCAGCTCGTGGCCCTTCGCACATATTGCGTCGCCACAAGGCCTCGGTCGCGCTCATCAAACCCGGCCCGACCTATCAAAAGGGGGCATCGTGTACGGCGCGCCGCGTCGAAGGAGACGGTTGGCGCGCAGAAGATCCATGAACGTGATGGCGATGCCGCCGGGCGCGTGCACAACCATTTGATTTTCAGCCTGCCGGACGACGGTTCTAAAGAACGTCGTATCTGATCATCCAATAACAACCGCCGCCCGGAGACCTATGAGAATTACCGAAATCGAAGTCCAGATCCTGACCGCGCCGAATGAGGGGCCGGCCTACTGGGTCAGCAATTTTACGGTTCCGCGGGCGAACGAATTGCTGGTTCGCATCCGGACCGCGAGCGGCATCGAAGGCTTCGGTCTCGCCACCAGCTTCAGTTCGGTGGAGCCGATCGTTCAGGCGTTCAAATCGGGCATCGGCGAACTCATCGTCGGCGAGGACGCGGCATCGCCTGAACGGCTCTACGAGAGGCTTTTCAGTTTGACGTCGCAACGCGTCGCGCACGAAAAGGGTTGGGGCCGCGAGACCCTCATTCGGATTCTTTCCGCCGTCGATATCGCGTGTTGGGATGCGATCGGCAAAGCGGCCCGGCTGCCGCTTTACAAGTTGTTCGGCGGATACCGCGATACGGTGCCGTGTTACGTCACATGCGCCTACTACCGCGACGGCAAGACGATTTCCGAAATCAGGGACGAAGCGCTCGCGCTGAAGTCGAAGGGCCATCGCGCCTTCAAGGCCAAGTTCGGCGGCCTGCCCTTGAAGGACGACATGAAGCGCATGGAGGCCCTGCGCGAGGTCATTGGCGATCTCGATTTGATGATCGACATCAACCGCGCGTGGTCCCTCAAGGAAGCGATCGATGGCGCGCGGGCGCTGGAGCCCTTGAATATCTGCTGGCTCGAAGAGCCGGTGCGATGGGCTGACGATCACAGGCAGCTTCGGCTTCTGGCGCGAGAGACGAAAATTCCGTTGTCGGCGGGAGAGAGTGAGTTATCCGTTTTCCGCTGCCGCGACCTGATCGAGGATCATTCGATCCAGATCATGCAGGCCGACAGCACGATGTCGGGCGGATATACGGCCCTGAAGAAATTGAGCGCGCTGTGCGAGCTCTATCACGTGGATTTCGCACCTCACCACGACTGCTACCTGCATGCGCCGCTGGTGGCATCCTCGCCGGCCGGCCTCATACTCGAATCGTTCGACGCGGATCGCGACCCGCTCCAGGCCGAGCTGTTCGAAAATCCGCCGGAAATGACGGACGGCATGCTCAGGCTGAACGAGGCGCCCGGTATCGGGGTCACGTTGTCGGAGAAGGCACTTCGGAAGTACGGTCGCAGGATCATCTAGGCGGTCTCGGGTATCCGGGACGTCGCATACCGGAGGAAGACCCTCGGTCGCGAACCGGTCATAGCGAGTTGATGGATGGCCGAGTTGTTGCTGAGGGCGACGCTGTGACCCGAACCGGACATCACGAACATCGACTCGTTTGCGCGTTGTCTTCGCGGCTTTACGCGATACCTACGACGAAAAGACTTTCACGCTCCGCCGTTTTGCTACGATCCAATGTCGGTGCCTGGTCACGATACAATTCGACCGCGACCTCACGGAAGCCAGCCTTTACAAACAACTCGCGCAGTTGAGCGTCGGCATAGAGACGGAAACCATGCTGCGTAAAGCTGTTCTGGGCCATTTGCTCGGGAGTCCCCGCGACGAGGAGGAGATTGCCACCGGGCCGTAGGACGCGGCGGATTTCAGCAAGAGCGCGGACCGGTTCTGGCCAGAAGTAAATGGTGTTGACCGTCAGTGCGTGATCGAACGCGTCGTCGGCAAACGGTATTGCCTCAACCGACGCATGGATGAACTCGACGCTACCGGCTGCAATCAGGTTTTTGTTGAATGCCTTTTGCTTCGGCGACCATCGCTTCAGAGTAGTCGATGCCGGTATAGATTATTCCCGACGCGAGCCCCGTCAAGCGAGGGACCACCTTTGCGTTGCCAAAGCCGACTTCGAAGATTCGCTCGCCCGATCGGACACCGAGGTGCTTGAATGCCAGCTCATAAATCGACCAGTTTCGTTCGGCCATGCTGTCAGCCAGAGCGCGACCGATCTCGCCCTCTGGCTTACCGAGATGCTGCGCCATCGTGGCCGGGTCGAGCTTGGACAGATCAACCATGAGATTGCGTCTCCGATCCCTAGCGACTTGGCGCGACCATATCATAGTCGGTTAAAAGAGGGACCTTGGGTCGCATATTCAGCGCGGATTAATGTCCGAGTCTGGCCCCTAACGGAAGTCGATGGGCCCAACCTGGCCGTCCACCGTTGGCAGCTATCGGAGCCATTCGCCGGATCGGATGCCTCGCGGGTCAATACCTCGGTGCGAGGCGACGTAGTCGATCTCGCCGCGCGTGGTGCCGATGTCCATCAGCTCCGTGTCGCTTAAGTTGGACAAGGCGGCGCGCATTTTTTGGCGTTCGCGGCGCTCTTGAAAGGCATCCCAACATTTCAAGATGAAGCTGGAGACATGCCGGGTCGATACGGATGTCCGTTCCAGCCACGTTGTGCTGTGCGTCGAGCTCATTGCGAAGTCTCCCTGGGACGGTGTTTCTTCCACCGCTTTAGCGCTCCCTGGTGCCACCATGGTGTCAGGAGCCGTCACAGCCGGCAGGAGGATGCCGCGAGAGCGGCGGGTGTGCCTGACCGGCAGGCTACATTTTCCTCACCGGCAGCCTATTCTTGCGATTTCCAGCCGGGCTAAAGTGCTACCGGTTATCGGGGCCCCTCATCCAAGAGGATTCGCGTCTTGCGCTATCTCTTCGAGGAGTACGTATTCGACACCGACCGGCGCGAGTTACGTCGCGGGGCGGACGTCGTCTCCGTCGCACCACAGGTGTTCGATCTGCTCGATTACCTGATCCGCAACAGAGAGCGCGTCGTCAGTAAGGACGACCTCATCAATGCGGTTTGGAATGGGCGCAGCGTTTCGGATGCAGCACTGACGACCCGGCTGAACGTCGCGCGAAGCGCGATCGGCGATTCCGGGGAGGAACAGCGCCTGATCAAGACGCTGCCGCGCAAGGGATTCCGTTTCGTCGGACAGGTGCGCGAGGCGCGAGAAGCTGCCGGCCCAAATCCCGGCGATGCGCCCGCGAGCGCTCCGGCGCTTCCCGACAAGCCGTCAATAGCCGTGCTGCCGTTTGAGAACATGAGCGGCGACCCCGAACAGGAATATTTTGCCGACGGGATGGTCGAAGAGATCACCACGGCGCTGTCGCGGTTCAAATGGCTGTTCGTGATCGCGCGTAATTCGAGCTTCACGTTCAAGGGCAAAGTCGTCGATGTCAAGGAGGTCGGACGCAGGCTCGGTGTGCGCTATGTCCTTGAGGGGTCAGTGCGCAAGGCGTCTGGGAAAGTTCGCATCGCAGGGCAGTTGATCGACGCGGTAACAGGCGCGCACATCTGGGCGGACAGGTTCGAGCGCGACCTGACGGACGTCTTCGCGCTGCAGGACGAAGTCACGGTCGCCGTTGTCTCGGCCATTCAGCCAAAATTGCTTCAAACAGAAATTGCAATGGCCACGCGGCGGCGACCGGAGAACCTCAGCGCGTATGATTTTTCTCTCCGCGCGAGGCAGCAGTTTTACCTAACGACCCGCGAACGGATGGCGGAGGCGATAAGGCTTGCTCACCGCGCCTTGGAGCTTGACCCTCGGTTCGGCTTTGTCGCTGCGCTGGCAGGCAACTGTCACATGCTCAACGTCGTTTTGGGCTACGCGATGGATCCTCAATTCGAGCGCAAGGAAGCTATTCGGCTTTGTCGCTTGGCATTGAGTATCGACGATGGTGATCCGGACACATTGGCGACGGCTGCCATAACCTCGGCGTTCATGGTCGGCGATAGTGAAAGTGAGATTGAAATGGCTGACCGGGCGGTCGCGCTGAACCCAAATTCATTCGGCGCTTGGAACAGCAGAGGCCAAGTCTACAGAATTGCGGGGCTACCGGAGGAAGCGGTCCGGAGCTTTGAACGTGCGATGCGCGTGAGCCCGGTCGACCCATTGCTACCAAACTCGCTCGTTGGGATGGGGTTTGCCTTTATTGAGCTTGGTCGCTTTGACGAGGCCGTCGTCTTAGGCAAGAAGGCCCAACGTCAGAACCACTCCTATGCAGGCGCTTACCGCTGTCTCGCGGCCGCTTTCGCCCATCTCGGACGTGACGCTGAGGCGCGCGAGGCGACGGTGCGTGTGCTCGAGGTCGATCCCGCCTTTACAATATCTTCGTGGATTGTCCGGGGTGGGCAATCAAACGCGAAGCTGTTGATTGAGGGTCTCCGGAAAGCGGGCTTGCCCGAATGAACCCACGCGCAGGTTTGCTCCGATGCGGTGATCATAAAGCGGCCAGCTTAGTTTGGCCGAATTCCATTTGCTGTGCTGCATGAGTCTGCATCATCCAAGGGGATTCGTATCTTGCGCTATCTCTTCGAGGAGTACGTATTCGACACCGACCGGCGCGAGTTACGTCGCGGGGCGGACGTCGTCTCCGTCGCACCACAGGTGTTCGATCTGCTCGATTACCTGATCCGCAACAGAGAGCGCGTCGTCAGTAAGGACGACCTCATCAATGCGGTTTGGAATGGGCGCAGCGTTTCGGATGCAGCACTGACGACCCGGCTGAACGTCGCGCGAAGCGCGATCGGCGATTCCGGGGAGGAACAGCGCCTGATCAAGACGCTGCCGCGCAAGGGATTCCGTTTCGTCGGACAGGTGCGCGAGGCGCGAGAAGCTGCCGGCCCAAATCCCGGCGATGCGCCCGCGAGCGCTCCGGCGCTTCCCGACAAGCCGTCAATAGCCGTGCTGCCGTTTGAGAACATGAGCGGCGACCCCGAACAGGAATATTTTGCCGACGGGATGGTCGAAGAGATCACCACGGCGCTGTCGCGGTTCAAATGGCTGTTCGTGATCGCGCGTAATTCGAGCTTCACGTTCAAGGGCAAAGTCGTCGATGTCAAGGAGGTCGGACGCAGGCTCGGTGTGCGCTATGTCCTTGAGGGGTCAGTGCGCAAGGCGTCGGGGAAAGTTCGCATCGCAGGGCAGTTGATCGACGCGGTAACAGGCGCGCACATCTGGGCGGACAGGTTCGAGCGCGACCTGACAGACGTCTTCGCGCTGCAGGACGAAGTCACGGTCGCCGTTGTCTCGGCCATTCAGCCAAAATTGCTTCAAACAGAAATTGCAATGGCCACGCGGCGGCGACCGGAGAACCTCAGCGCGTATGATTTTTCTCTCCGCGCGAGGCAGCAGTTTTACCTAACGACCCGCGAACGGATGGCGGAGGCAATAAGGCTTGCTCACCGCGCCTTGGAGCTTGACCCTCGGTTCGGCTTTGTCGCTGCGCTGGCAGGCAACTGTCACATGCTCAACGTCGTTTTGGGCTACGCGATGGATCCTCAATTCGAGCGCAAGGAAGCTATTCGGCTTTGTCGCTTGGCATTGAGTATCGACGATGGTGATCCGGACACATTGGCGACGGCTGCCATAACCTCGGCGTTCATGGTCGGCGATAGTGAAAGTGAGATTGAAATGGCTGACCGGGCGGTCGCGCTGAACCCAAATTCATTCGGCGCTTGGAACAGCAGAGGCCAAGTCTACAGAATTGCGGGGCTACCGGAGGAAGCGGTCCGGAGCTTTGAGCGCGCCATGCGCATGAGCCCGGTAGACCCGCGGCTGCACCTGATGTTTGCGGCGATGGGGACGGCGTTGATCGAGCTTGGTCGCTTTGACGAGGCCATCGCCGCAGGGAATAAAGCCCTTCGTCAGGACCCGTCCTACTCACCAGCTCACCGCTGTCTCGCGTCCGCTTTCGCTCATCTCGGGCGAGATGCTGAGGCGTGTGAGGCGGCGGCGCGTCTGCTTGAGGTCGATCCCGCCTTTACAATATCGACGTGGATCGCCCGGGGCGGACAATCAAACTCGCAGCTTTTGATTGAGGGCCTTCGAAAAGCAGGGTTGCCCGAATGAACCCACGCGCGCCCGCGCCGACGCGATGTTCGCCTAGAGGCGATTCCGTTTTGGCTCGATCCTGCCCGCCTCGCGCTCGATGCTGGCGGCCACCAGCGGCGCCTCGTCGGCGGTGACGGGCGGGGAAAACACGAAGCCCTGCACCAGATCGCAATCGAGCCCGCCGAGCACGTCCACCTCGGCCGGCAATTCGGCACCCTCCGCCACCACGGTCATGCCGAGCCCGTGCGACAGGGCGATGATGCCGCCGAGCAGCTTGCGCTTCTCCGGCGCGGTGGAAATGCCATCCACGAAGGCGCGGTCGACCTTCAGCCAGTCGAACGGCAGCCGCGTCAGATAGCCGAGCGAGGAATAGCCCGAGCCGAAATCGTCCAGCGCCAGCCGGACGCCGAGACCGGAGAGCGCGGTGAGCGTGCGGCTGATCCGCTGCTCGGTATGATCCACAAACAGGCTTTCGGTCAGCTCCAGGCAGAGCAGCCGCGCCGGAAAGCCGGTCTCCGCCAGCACGGCCGAGACCGCCGCATCGAAATCCACGTTCCAGATCTGCGCCGGCGAGACGTTGACCGAGACGGAGCGCGGCGGCAGCCCGGCATCGAGCCAGGCGCGGCCCTGCCGGCAGGCCTCGCGCAGCACCCACAGGCCGAGATCGACGATGAGCCCGGAGCTTTCGGCGATCGGGATGAATTCCGCCGGCGAGATTGGCCCGCGCTCGGGATGGGTCCAGCGCAGCAGCGCCTCGAAGCCGGCGACGCGGCCGGTCCTCAAATCCAGTTGCGGCTGGTAATGGGCCTCGAGCGCGCCGGTCTCGACGGCATGGCGCAGATGCCGGCCGAGATCGAGCCTCTGATCGACGGCCTGCGCATAGACCGGCTCGAACAGTTGCGCGCGGCCGCGTCCGGCCTCCTTGGCCATGTAGAGCGCGAGGTCCGCGTTGCGCACGGCGGCCTCGGCCGTCGCGCCGTGCTCCGGCAGGCGGGCGATGCCGATGGTGGCGCCAATGAAGGCCTCGCCCTCGGCGAGATCGACGGGGACGGACAGCTTGCCGATGAGCCGTTCGGCGAGTCCGGTCAGCGCGGCATCGGACGTGCCGCATCCCTCCGCCAGCACGGCGAATTCGTCGCCGCCGAGCCGGGCGATGAAGGCGCGCGGCCCCAGCTCCTGCCGCAGCGCAGCCGCCACCTGGATCAGCAATTTGTCGCCGGCGGCATGGCCAAGGGAATCATTGACCTCCTTGAAGCGATCGAGGTCGATGAGCAGCAGCGCGGCGCCGCGGTCGTCCCGGGCGCAGCCCTCGATCGATGCGGCGAGCTGGCGCGTGAACAGTGCGCGGTTGGCGAGGCCGGTCAGGGGATCGCTGTAGGCGAGCTGCTCGAGCTGGCGCTCGGCCTCCTTGCGCTCGGTGACGTCCTGCACGGTGCCGATGATGCCGATGACCTCGTCGTGGGCGACCTCCGCCTTGCAGATGACAGCCAGATCGCGGGCCGTGCCGTCCGCGTGCAGGATGCGCAGGTCCGTGGCCTCGGTCCGGCGGCTGCGGAGCACCCTGCGCTGCACGTCCTTGAAGCGCTCGGCGTCGCCGTCCAGGAAATGGGGCCTCATGCTCTGATCGGTCGGCTCGAACCCGTCGGGGTCGAAGCCGAGAAGCTGGTAGAGCTCCGGCGCCCAGATCGTGCGCCCGGTGTCCAGGCGGTAGCTCCAGGTGCCGATCTTGCCGAGCCGGTGCGCTTCCTCAAGCGCCCGCGTGCGCTGGTCGAGCAATGCCTTGGCCGCCCGGAGCTGGGTGATGTCGCTGGACGTGCCGCGATAACCGAGAAAGCTGCCATCGTCGGCAAAGATCGGCTTGCCGCTGGTGCAGATACTGACGCGCGACCCGTCCTGGCCGATCAGCGTATAGGTGAAGTCGCGAAAAGGGCGATAGGCCTCCATGTCGGCCCGGTGCCGCGCCATGGCCTCGGCGTCCTCGGGCGCATAGGCCAGCTCCCAGCGCGCCTTGCCGCCGGAGGCCACCGTCTGGAAGGCTGCATTGCCCGCAAGCGACTTGGGATAGGGCAGCAGCCGATGGGCGGCGTCGCTCTCCCAGCACCAGTCCGAGGCGGTCGAGACAAAATCCGCCAGCCGCTGCTCGCTCTCCGTCAGGCGCCGCAGCGCGGACGTCTCCTCGGTGACGTCGCGGACAATGCCGGATACGCGTCGGACCTGACCGCGCGCGTCGAATTCCGGCTCGCCATGCACCACGCAGTCGAGCAGGCTGCCATCGGAGCTGCGCAGCCGCGTCCGCACCGCGTAGGGCTGCCCCTCCGCCCAGCAGGCCGCGTAGTGCGTCTCCAGAATCTTCCGGCTTTCGGGCAGATAGCGCGCGCGCACTGTCGCGATCGGGACGTAGCCGTCGACCGTCTCGAATTCGTAGAAGGCAGCGAGCTCGGGCGATATCCAGAGATCGGTCGCGGCGGCGCTCTGCGACTCCCAATAGCCCATGCGGGCCAGCCTGATGGCGCAACGCAGCGACCGCTCCTCATGCCAGCGGCGACGCGCTTCCCGGGTCGGGGCCTGCCCTTGCGACAATTTGCGAGCGGCCATCGGTCCCCAACTACAACGCTAGCGTACGCAACTATTACGCTAGCATAGAGCGCCACAACCTTGGAGCGACGGCGGGCACAAACCGGGGTTGTTCCGCTTCTTTGGTGTAGTTTCCGTGAATTCTGCAACCGGCAGCACATGTCCGGAAGCGCCCCAATCTGAAGGGTCTTCACCACACTCGGATACTGGTCGCTCAAAAGCCGCACCACGAACCAGCGGGCAATCCGCGATGCATCGTTCCAATCACGCAAAGCCGTCGCGCCAACTCATGCGCCAAAGCGGGATACGGCCAGACCTGAATCCATCCCGCTCCGGCGCTGCGTCACGCGACTGCTTAGCGGATCCGCACCAGCTCGATATCGAGATCGCCGGCGACGGCGGGCTCGATCTGGCAACGCGAGATTCCGATATCGCGCAGGGTCCGGTCGTCGAGCTGGCGCAGCGTCTTGATCGCCTCGCGGCGCACCCAATAGGTCGCGAGTGTATCGCCCCACACTCGGAGCAATCGGAGCAATCCGATCAGCGTGCTGGAGCGCGCGGGCGATGCGGCGGTTGAGGATATCGTCGTCATTGTCATCTCCTTCGCGGCCCAAACGGCAAAGCTATGCCATTGACGCAAATGCCGTTTCAGCACCTGCGCCGTCGTGACCTCGGACTGCTTGCGCACTCCTCGGTGCAATCATGGGCTTGTTCCCTCTTAAATGATCCGGTACATTGCTCGGAGCAAGTAAAACATTGCTCTCGGTGCAATAATGTCGAGATTCGAATATCTGAAGCTGGCGGATGCGGTGGCCGCCGAGATCGCCAGCGGTGCGCTGAAGGCGGGCGACCGCCTGCCTCCGCAACGCCATTTCGCCTATGACCGCAACATCGCGGTCTCGACCGCGAGCCGGGTCTACACCGAGCTGTTGCGGCGCGGGCTGGTGGTCGGTGAAGTCGGCCGCGGCACCTTCGTGTCTGGCGAGGCGCGCGGCGGCAACGCCGCCCCACCCGAGCCGCGCGGCGCCCGCATCGATCTCGAATTCAACTATCCGCTGCTGCCGCATCAGGCGACGATGATCGCCAAGAGCCTCGAGGGGCTGGAGCGGCCCGAGGTGCTCGAGGGCGCGCTGCGCCCGGCGACCAGTTTCGGCACGCGGGCGGCCCGCACGATCTCCGCGGAATTCCTGGCGCGCAAGAGCTGGGCGCCGAATCCCGACCAGATCGTATTCACCGCCAACGGCCGGCAATGCATCGCCTCGGCGCTCGCCGCGGTCGTGCCGCCCGGCGGACGCTGCGGCGTCGAGGCACTGACCTATCCGTTCGTGAAGGGCATTGCCGCGCGGCTCGGCATCACGCTGGTGCCGCTCGCGATGGACGAGCATGGCGTACGCCCCGACGCGGTGCAGAAGGCGCACCGCGAGGCGCATCTGTCCGCGCTCTACGTCCAGCCCACGATCCAGAATCCGCTCAGCATTACGATGCCGGCCGAGCGCCGCGCCGAGTTGTTGCGCGTGGTGGAGAAGCTCGGCCTCGTCGTCATCGAGGATGGCGTCTATGGATTCCTCGACGACGAGGTGCCGCTGGCCGTGCTCGCGCCGGACAGCTGCATCGTGCTCGACAGCCTGTCGAAGAAGGTCGCGCCGGGCCTCGCGCTCGGCTTCATCGTCCCGCCGCCGCGGCTGCGCGAAAGCATCATGGCCGCGGTGCGCTCGGGTGGCTGGACGGCGTCGGGCTACGCCTTCGCCGCGGGGCAACGGCTGATGGCCGACGGCACCGCCGCCGAATTGTCACGGCTGAAGCGGATCGACGCCGGCCGCCGCCAGCAGATCGCGGCCAAGCATCTGGCCAATTTCGAGATCCAGACCAACCCGAAATCCTATCATCTGTGGCTGACCTTGCCGCCGCACTGGCGCTCGCAGACGCTGGTCGCGGCCGCGGCACGCCGCGACATCGCGCTGACGCCCTCGACGACCTTCGCCGCCACCCCGGGACACGCGCCCAATGCGGTGCGGCTCGCGCTTGCCGCGCCGCCGATGGAGCAGCTCGACATCGGCCTGCGGACCCTGGCGGGCATGCTGAGCGCGACCGAAGAGGATTTTGACTCGACGGAGTAATATCGCACGCTCACTCCGAAGCGGCAGTCCGGAACTGGAGCATCAAAAGCCACAGGCCGCATAGGTCTTTCTCACGAGACGAAAATGCGCGCCGTCGGCGACGAAGTCCACATCGAGGCATTGGTTGCCTCTACGATATTCCCCGATCACGCCGCACTGCAGATATTCGAGGTTGATCCGCCAGCGTTTTTCTTGCGGTGAGTAGGTCGCAAAGTCGTGCTGCGCGACCGGCGTTCCCTTGCAAATTCCGGCAACATACTGCCGCACGTCGGGCGGCAGATTGTCGACGTGATTACGATCAAGCGGATCATGCTTGTTGCCTACGCTGCCCTTGGAAAGCGCCGGCGGGATGCTCAGGAGCACGAGGCATAGAGCCAAAAATGGAGCCCGGATTGTCATCTGACACTCCAGCCAAAAGCAATTCAGTCGCCAATGTTACAGCGTGTTGCTTACAGCCCGCTTACAGTCCGGTCGCCGGAGCTGCCAACTCACTGACTGCGATCGGCCTGCGGCAAAAGCGCATCGGGCAATCGATCGAAGCCATAGCGCCGCGGCCGGTTACGGGTGACGAAGCCGCCGACCTGCCAGGTGAACAGCGCGGCAAAGCCGACCAGGAACAGCGCGCCCATCCAGTTCGCAGCCAGCAGCGCCATCACCAGCAATCCCGCCATTGCCACCGCAAGACACGCCAGCAGCGCCAGCGCGGCGGTGTACGTCTTCGGCCCGAGGCCTCCGACCAGCCTCGCCGTGCTGCCGGCCGCCTGCATGCGGCGATGCAGCTCGACGATGAAGTCGCGGTAGAGATGCCCCTGCGGCGCGACCAGCGTCGCGGTCTGCCAGGTGGTCGACAGGATCGCGATCCGGCCGCCCTTGGCGTTGTCGATGTCGGCGCGAAACCGCTGCTGCTGCATCGAAACCGGCCGATAGGACAGTTTCACGGCGGAGATGTCGGCGTAATCCCATACGCCCGACCTGCCGGCGATCCGCCACGACAACCCGTCCCCGGTCAGCTCGAACTGGTGCGCCGAGCCGACCAATGAGGCTTTGTAGGCATAGCGCAGCGGCGAGCCCTCGCCCGCCTCCGACCGGTCCTGCAACGCTGTTGGCAATCCGCCGTTCCGCCTGTTCGAACACATCCACACGCTTGCATGCGATGTCACGCCTATCCTACAAGCGAGCCATGCCCGAGACGACCTATTTTCCGCGTTACCTCATCCTCGGCGGCGCGATGATATCCGGCGTGCTGCTGGCGCTCGCCGTGCACATGCTCGGCGCGCGCTACGGGCTCGATCTCGGCGGCCTGTGGCGCTCCGATAGCCACGAGTTCATGCCGGCGGGCGCGGCGATCGCGTGGTGGCTGATCGCGAGCGTCGGATTTTCGGGCGGCTATTTCACGGCCAACCTGATGCACAGCGCGGTGGCCGGCCAGATCCCGCAGCGGATGCGGCAGTTTCTGATCGTCGTGGGCGTGCTGATGCTGGCCGGCGCCGGCCAGGCCGCATCGGCGCCAAGCACGGTGTCGACCATATCCGCCGTGCTCGCCGGCCTCGCCGCGCTGTGCCTCGGCGCGGTGATGGCGTTCTGCGGCGCTTATTTTGCCCTGCGCAAGAGCTGAGCGCCCCAACCTTCTCCCAGATCAGGCGACCGATCGTTCCGGCGCCCGGCGCAACATCTTGGCGACGTCGGCCGCCGGCCGCGGCGGGCTGAACAGATAGCCCTGCGCCTGGGTGCAGCCTTCCTGACGCAGCAGATCGAACTGGGTGTCGGTCTCGACCCCTTCTGCGGTGGTGACGATGCCGAGGCTCTTGCCGAGGCCGGTGACCGCGCGCACGATCGCCATCGAGTCCTCGCGGGTCGCAAGGTCGGTCACGAAGGAACGGTCGATCTTGATCTTGTCGAACGGGAAGCTGCGCAGATAGCTCAGCGAGGAATAGCCGGTGCCGAAATCGTCGAGCGAGATGCGGACACCGAAGCCACGCAGCTCATGCAGCACCGCGAGCGTCGTCTCGCTGTTCTGCAGCAGCACCGATTCGGTGATCTCGAGCTCGAGCCGATCCGCCGACAGACCCGACGCATCCAGCGCCGCCTTCACCGACGACACCAGGTTCGGGTTCTTGAACTGCACCGGAGACAGGTTGACGGCGACCGCGATGTCCTCGGGCCAGCCCGCGGCATCGGCGCACGCCTTGCGCAGCACGATCTCGCCAAGCGGAACGATCAGTCCGGTTTCCTCGGCGACGGGAATGAAATTGTTCGGTGCGATCAAGCCGCGCTGCGCGTGATTCCAGCGTGCCAGCGCCTCGAAGGCGACGACCCGGTCGCCCTCGACATCACGGATCGGCTGGTAATAGACCGTGAACTCGTCGCGCTCGAGCGCGAGCCGCAGGTCACGCTCCAGCAGGCGGCGCGCCTGCGCCCGCGCATCCATCCCCGCCTCGAAGAACCGGTAGGTGCCGCGGCCGTCGGCCTTGGCGCGGTATAGCGCAAGGTCGGCCTTTTGCAGCAGCTCGTCGGGGTCCTTGCCGTCCTCGGGCGCCAGCGAGATGCCGATGCTGACGCCGATCACGAGCTGGTGGCCCTCGATCTCATAAGGGGCCGCGATCCGCTCCACCACGCAACTCGCCAGCGACGACACCACGGACGGCTCGCAATTGCTGCAGAACTGCACGATGGCGAATTCGTCGCCGCCGAGCCGCGCCACGGTGTCGTGCTCGGTGACGCACTCGCCGAGCCGCCGCGCGACCTCACGCAGCAGCGCATCGCCGATCGGATGTCCGAGCGTGTCGTTGATCTCCTTGAAATGATCGAGATCGAGGCAGAGCACCGCGAGCTGGTCGGAGCGCTTGGCCAGCCTTGACGCCTTCTCGAGCTGCTCGCGGAACAGCGTCCGGTTCGGCAGATTGGTCAGCGCGTCATGCCGCGCCATGTGGGAAATCTGTTCCTGCGCCTGCTGCCATTCGGTGATGTCTTCGAAGGTCGCGACCCAGCCGCCGCCCTTCATCGGCTGATCGACGACGCGAATCGCGCGCTGGTTGCGGCTGACGATCCGCGTCGCGCTGTGGCCGGCCTTTGCCTCGGCGACGAGCGCATTGCAGAACTCCTCGGGATCGCCGTCCCACTCCCCGATGGAATGCAGGTCCTGCAGGACGTCGATCAGCAGGCGTCCTTGCAGCGGCACGCGGCTGCGCCCCATCATCTCGCTGTAGCGCTCGTTGAACAGCATGATGCGGCCATCCGCATCGAACATGCACAGCCCCTGCGACATGTTCTCGAGCGCGGTATCGAGCACCACCTTCTGCTTGTGCAGCTCGGTCTTGGCGCGACGATCGAGGATCGAGGCGATCAGCGACAGGCCGAGGATCGCGAAGGCCGCCACGGCGGTCATGAACGAGAGCACGCGCGGCGAGACCGAGAGTCCGTCGGGCACGATCGTCGGATCCGGGACCACCGTCACCGCACCCATGCCGGTGAAATGATGCGAGACGATCGCAAGCGTCAGAAGACCCGTCGCAGCCGCAGTGATGCCAAGGCGCTCGCCGCGCGCGGCCACGACCAGCGCAAGCGCGCCAAACAGGCTTCCGAATGCGATCGATGCGATGACGATGCCGGGCGACCAGACGATGCGCGCGGGCAGCTCCAGCCCGAGCATGCCGGTGTAGTGCATCGCCGCGACACCGACGCCGACGATTGCGCCGCCGGCCGCGACCGTGTGCCAGCGTTGGTTGAGCGTTGCGACCGCCAGGCCAACCGCCAGGATCGCAACCGCGAGCACCAGCGACAGCAGCGTGATCGGAATGTTGTACCCGGCCTCGATGCCGGGATCGTACGCCAGCATGGCGACGAAATGGGTGGCCCAGATGCCGCATCCGCCGACCGCCGCATCAAGTCCGATCCAGATCTCGCGGGCGCGGCCCTCTGCAGCGCGAGCCCGGTGAAACAGGCTGATCGCGACGGCACTGGCGAGCAGGCAGATCACCCCGCCAAGGACGACCAACCGCCAGTCATGTTCCAGGGTGAGACAGGTCAGAACGCGATACATATAGGCCCCCGTTATGGGCCTATAAAAACAAGTGCATTCGTGTACGAACGGTAACCGCACCGCAGCAAGGCTGTGCCATGGTGAAAAAGCCTTGAATGCACGCGACATGATCACGGAAAACCGCAATCCGCCGGTGCAATTCGTCTCAGCCGTGCAATCCGGGCACCAGTTCAGCCCCGGTCTCGACCTTGAGGGACGAGCCGGCGAAATCGTTTCCGACCGGCTGGCAGCGACCACCGAGATGCTTGGCGAGGAAGGCTTCGGTGACGCCATAGAAGGCGAGCCGATTTTCAGGCCGCACAAAGCCGTGCCCTTCGTCGGCGAATGTGATGTAGGTCACGGGCACGCCATGCTGCTTGAGCGCATTGACCATCTGCTCGGACTCGGCAGCCACAACCCTCACGTCGCGCATGCCCTGCGCGATCAGGATCGGCTTCACGGCACGGTCGATGTGGGTCAGCGGCGAACGTTCGACCAGGAACGCCCGGCCGGCCTCGGTGCCGGGATCGCCGAGCCGGTTCTTCCAGACGCTGATCCACGGGCCCCAATAGGGCGGGATCGTCGCCATGAAGGTCACGAGATTGGAGATGCCGAACAGATCGACGATGCAGGCGAAGACGTCGGGCGTCCTGGTCGCTGCGACCAGCGCCGAATAGCCGCCATAGCTGCCGCCGAAGAAGCCGATGCGCTTCGGATCGGCGATGGCTTGCGCGATCGCCCAATCGACCGCATCGATCAGGTCGTCATGCATCTTGCCGCCCCATTCGTGGTCGGCGGCGGTGATGAAGGCTTTGCCGAAGCCGGTCGAGCCGCGGTAGTTGACGGCAAGCACCGCATAGCCCCGGTTGGCGAGCCATTGATGGACCGGGCTGAACCCCCAGGTGTCGCGGTAATACGGCCCGCCGTGGATCACCAGCACCAGCGGCACCACCCCGGCCGCGGCTTCGACCGGGCGGGTCAAATAGCCGTTGAGGCGCAGGCCATCGCGCGAGGGGATCACGACCGGCTGCAGCGTACGCAATGCGAGACCATCGAGCGCACTCCGCTGGGTGAAGAGCTTGCGTACCTCCCGCGTCCTCCGGTCGAGCAGCGCGAATTCACCGCTCTCGGTGTCGCGCTCGAAATGGACCGTGCCGAGCCGGAGATCGTCGCTGTTGCTGACGAAGTTGATATCCCCGGCGCCATAGCGGCCGAGATCGGCGAGGTCGTTGGCGACGCTTTGATCGACGGCGTGCCAGCGCATCCGGTCCGTGATCGCCAGCGCCGCCAATGGCCGGCGATCCTGGTCGAAGATCGCCCGTACGATGTCGGCATCATCATCGGCGGCCAGCAGCGTGGTCTGGCGGGTCGCCATGTCGACGGCGAACAACGCCGCCTTGTCGCGGCCGCGTGAATCGATCAGGTACAGCATCTTGCCGTCGGCGCTGAAATCCAGCAGATGGGTCGTGTCGGTCTCGGCGATCGGCACCGTCATGAACGGAGCCCAGCTGCCGTCCGGATGGCGCTCGAACACCTCGGCCGAGCCGTCGGCGATCAGGCGCGACGCCAGCCGCAGCTGGAATGTGCTGTCGGTGATCAGCCCGGTATAGTCGTGGTTCTCGTAGACCAGTTCGCTGGCGCCGGTCACGACGTTGACGCGGTACATGTCGAAGTAGCGCTTGTCGCGCTGGTTATGCCGCAGCAGCATCTCCTCGGGAAACTTGCGATCGGACTCCTGCAGGAAGGCTCTGACGCCGGTCTCCGGCGTCAACGGCACAATCTTCCCGTCGGTGATGTCGACGCTGGCGGCGCGCCAGTTCTCGTCGCCGTCGCGCTCGCGGAAGAACACCACGTGGCGGTTGGTGTGGGCCCAGCGATATTCAGCGGAGATGTTGCGATCGGTGACGCGGGTCACCGGCCGCGCCGCCCTGAGGTCGGACAGCGGCGCGACCCAGAGATTGTTCACACCGTCGAGCGGCGCGACCCAGGACAGCTGCGTGCCGTCCGGGCTGAGACGGACATTGATGTAATCGGGATTGTCGAAGAACACCCTGCGCGCGATCAGAGCCGGCGGCTCTGCGCGCACCGGACCGATCAGGCCGACAAAGGGAAGCGAGGCGCCGAGCACGGTGGCGCGGCGCAGCAACAGACGACGGTCGATTGGCGCAGGCATCTGGTCGGCCCCCGGCGGCGACAGTCCCCAACGGCGCAAGGTTAGATGCCGCGCCGCGACCACGCAACGACGGCCTCGCTCATTGCCGCGCTTGTGATGATGCGCCGACCCAGATCAGCGCGGCAGCGGCAAGCAAGACGCCGGCGGAGATCACCAGTGCCGCATGCAGGCCGGCGATGAACGCCGCGGAGCGACCGACCATCGAGCCGAACAGCGCGACGCCAAGCACGCTGCCGGTCTGCCGGGTCGCATTCAGCACCCCCGCCGCGATCCCGGCATGCTGCGGCTCGGCGCTGCCGAGCAACGTCGAGGTCAACGGCGGCACCAGCAGGCCGAGGCCGCCGCTGATGGCGAGCAGTTGCAGGCAGATCGCGAGATAGCTCGTGCCGGGACCGATGAAAAGCATCGCCAGGCATCCGGCGGCCGAGATCGCGGCGCCAAGCGCGATGGTCCGCGGCGCGCCCATCCGCTCGGCGACGTGCGGCGCGATCAGGTTGGCGGGCAGCACGGCGCCGAGCATCGGCACGAACGCGAGGCCGGTCGTGAACGCCGACAGCCCATTGACTTGCTGGAAGTAGAGGCTGAGCACGAAGATCAGCCCGTAGAACGCAACGTTCACCAAAAGGCCGACCAGCGAGGCCAGGGCAAACATCCTGTGGCTGAACAGCGAGAGCGGCAGCATCGGCTGCGCCGCGCGCGCCTCATGCCACACGAACAGCACGGAGAAGACGGCCGCGAGAACGAAGCCCGCGACCACGAACGGGCTGCTCCAGCCGAGCGCGCCACCCTCGATGAGCGCGCCGGCCAGCGTGCCGAGCGCGGCGATCGCCGCAATTTGTCCCGGCAGATCGAGCCGGTGCTGCCGATGGCGCGTGGTTTCGCCGGCAAAGCGCCAGGCGAGCCAGAGGCCGGCGAGGCCGATCGGCAGATTGACCAGGAAGATCGCGCGCCAGCCGACCAGCGTGATCAGCCCGCCGCCGACGAACGGGCCGGCGGTCAGCGCAAGGCTCGCGCCGGCGGCCCAGACGCCGACCGCGCGTCCCCGCTCCTTCTCGTCGGCATAGGCGTGCCGGAGCAGCGCGAGCGAGTTCGGCACCAGGATGGCCGCGGCCAGCCCCTGCACGCAGCGCGCGGCGATCAGCGTCACGGCGTCAGGCGCAACGGCGCACGCGACCGATGCCGCGGTGAAGATCGCAAAGCCCGCCATGAAGACCCGCTTGGCGCCGATCCGGTCGCCGAGCGCGCCCGCGGTCAGGATGAAGGCGGCGAACGCGATGGTGTAGGCGCTGACCACCCATTGCAGCTCGGCAACGCCGCCGCCGAGCGAGCCGCCGATGGCGTTGAGCGCCGTGTTGACGATGGTGACGTCGAGCTGCACGACGCCGTAGCCGAGACTCATCGCGGCGAGCGTCAACGTCGCCGCAAGCCCGGTCGACTGCTGTTGCGAAGCCGCGCGCTGGTCCGGCACGCGCCGGAGATTCAGGGATGTCTGTTGCATGGTCTTGACCTCGCTCTGGGCAACCAATGCCAGAGATAGATCTTCGTTTCTCAAGGATACTTCGCCATCGGTCGAAGTGTGTCATGATCATGCCGGCCGGCCGATCCGGCCGCAGCGGCGTTGCGCGGCGTTTTGCCTCAATAGACCTACGGACTGCCTCGGCGGCGCCTCATTCCGGCCCGAACGGCGGTCCACAGCCCGATCACGCATATGCGCACACCGACTTCACGCTTTGGTAAACGCCGCGGCCGGCCCGGACGTCCCCACGCTGATGCATATCGTCTATTCGTTCCGCTCCGACTGCGCTGTGACTGCAGCAAAATCGGCGGAAATACCGACGAATCGCCATGAACGGCCGAAGGACGGCGGAACACACAATGGTCCCGTCGCGGAGCACGATATGGCCGCGACTCACATTCCGCAGAGCGAGAACATATGTAGCCAGTATGACAACAACGCTGGACGGGAGCCGAAGGTTGGCTTGTCAAGGGCTGCACAACGCATCGGTTTTGCCTTATGGGTCATCGCGTACGGTGCGTTTGCCCGTCACCCGTCGCCGTCCGTGACCGGGTCCCACTGAAATTGTCCCTGCCGGGAGGATGAATGCTTCGGCTGCTGACCACGCTCGGGCGTGGCTTCAAGGAAAAGATCGGCTGGAAACGGCTCGGGATCGCTGCGAGCGTGCTCATCATCGTGTTCGCGATCACGACGCTGGTCCACACCCTGAAGGGCGTCGATACCGGGATCATCCTCACCGCGCTGACCGACATCGCGCCGCACCGGATCGCGCTCGCGGCGCTGTGCGTGGTCGGGGCGTTCTGCACGCTGACCTTCTATGACTTCTTCGCGCTGCGCACGATCGGCAAGACCCACGTCCCCTACCGCATCGCAGCACTTTCGAGCTTCACCAGCTACACCATCGGCCACAATATCGGCGCCACCGTCTTTACCGGCGGCGCGATCCGCTTCCGGATCTATTCCGACTACGGCCTCTCCGCGATCGACGTCGCCAAGATCTGCTTCCTGTCGGGGCTGACCTTCTGGCTCGGCAATCTGTTCGTGCTCGGCTTCGGCATGGCCTGGCACCCCGCCGCGGCGTCGGCGATGGACCTGCTGCCGCCGGCGATGAACCGGCTGATCGCGCTCGGCTGCCTTGCCGGCATCGGCGTCTATTTCGTCTGGCTGCTGACCGGCGAGAAGCGCCGCGAGCTCGGCCAGAACGGCTGGAAGGTGGTGCTGCCCTCGGCCAAGCTGACGCTGCTGCAGATCGTCATCGGCGTGGTCGATCTCGGCTTCTGCGCGCTCGCGATGTATCTCTTGATGCCGAGCGAGCCGCATATCGACTTCGTCTCGCTGGCGGTGGTGTTCATCCTGGCGACGCTGCTCGGCTTTGCGAGCCACGCCCCCGGCTCGATCGGCGTGTTCGACGCTGCGATGCTGGTGGCGCTGCCGGAGTTCAGCAAGGAGCAGTTGCTGGCGACGCTGGTCGTGTTCCGTATCCTCTATTTCCTCATTCCATTCGGGATCTCGATCTCGATCATGGGCATGCGCGAGCTGTGGCTCAACGTGGTGCGACCATGGCAAGAACGAAAGAGATTGAGCCAAGCCTGCACGGCTTCGGCGACCGTGCGGCAACCGATCGAAAGCCGGCAGCAGCAGATCAGGCGGCTGAGACGGTAACAGAGACGACGTTATCGGCCCCAGGGTCCCTGCTTTGATCCCGGATTTTTGCTCTCCGCCGCCGCTTCTCTTATTTTCGCCGTACCACTCGCGTCAAACCGCGCCATGATTGGCTTTTTGGTTCGATTTTCGTTTCGTGTCACGGTTTGCAGCGTGCTGCTCGGCAGCGCGCTCGCGGCGGTATTGGCTTCGGCCGCGGACGCGCAGGATGACCAGCTCTCGATCTCCTGGGAGGTCCGCAACCGCTTCCGGCTGTTCCGCGAGGAACGCGACTTCCGCCTGCACGTCGAAAGCGGGCTCGGCCGCAGCGTGCTGGCCTCGGAACAGGCGCTGGAACTGCAAAGCGACGGCCGCGGCTGGGCGCGCAACACGATCAACCGGCTCTGCATCGACCTGCAGGGCCGCGTCAACGAGCCCTGCACCCGCGACAACGTCAAGGAAAGCTATCTGACGCCGATCGATCATCCGATCGTCGTACGGCTGACGGGCCCGGTTCCGGTCGGCGCGACCTGCGCCTGGTCGTTCGACGACGGCGACGGGCCGCAATCCCAGACCTTCGATTGCGCCGAGCCGGTCAATCTGCGCGTCCGCTACGGCCGCACCACGGTCGCGACGGTCGACGTCGCCAGCGGCTCGGACGCCAACCAGCGCGTGACCACCCAGATCGCGGTGCGCGATCTGCTGATCGCCGGCCTCGGCGACAGCATCGCATCGGGCGAGGGCAATCCCGATCGCGCGATTGCGCTGTCCGACGAAGGCTTCTGCTTCCGCTCCTATCTCGGCGGGGCGCAATACTACCGGCCGAGCCGCGCCGGCTACAAAGGCGGCCGCGCCTGCGAAGCGCCCGACACCCTGACCAACTGGCAGCGCCAGAGCGCGCTGTGGCTCAACTCGGCCTGTCATCGTTCGCTGTACAGCTACCAGACCCGCACCGCGCTTGCGCTCGCCGTGCAATACCCGCACATCGCGGTGACCTATCTGCCGCTGGCCTGCACCGGCGCCACCATCGCCGACGGCCTGCTCGGCTCGCAGCAGGCGCGGGAATGTCTGCCGACGAAAACCGCCAACACCTGCTCGGGCACCGTCAACGGCCAAATCGCGGAGCTGCGCACGGCAATGGCGGCCGCCAAGCGCCGCCAGCCGGGCCGCGCGCTCGATCTCGTGCTGCTGTCGATCGGCGCCAACGACATCTACTTCTCCGGCCTCGTCGCCAACGTGATCGTCGACACGCCGACCGAACGCACGCTGTTCAGCCAGGGCGGCTCGATGGCCAGCGTCGACGATGCGCGTTCGGCATTGGCGCGCGACCTGCCGGCCGATTTCGCCAAGCTGCGCGATGCGCTGAAGCCCTTGGTCGGCGGCGACCTCTCGCACGTGATCTACACGGCCTACGCCAATCCGGCGCTGGCCAACGGCGGCGCGCCCTGCCCCGGCGGCCGCGCCGGCTTCGAGATCCATCCCTCGTTCAACGCCGATCCGAAGCGGCTCGCGGCGGTCTCGGGCTTCGTGCAGAACGAGTTCCTGCCGCAGCTCAAGGCGATCGCGCAGTGCCAGTCCGGCATCATCTGCCGCAATCCGCAGGCCGACCGCATGACCTTCGTCGATGCGCATCAGGATGCGTTCGCAAGTCACGGCTTCTGCGCACGCGCCTCGACCGATCCGGAGTTCGACCGCGACTGCTTCGCCGCCAACGGCGACAGCTTCGTCTCCGACATCGTCGCGGCGGCCAGCCAGCCGCTCAAATGCGGCCGCAGCGCCGGCGAATACCGCGCCTATCTGCCGCGTGCGCGCTGGATCCGCGACGCCAATGACAGCTATTTCGCGGCGATGACCTACCCGCAGGGCCTGCCGTCGTCGATGCAGCCGACCGACATCCACGACGCGACATGGGGCATCCTGTCGGCGGTGTATGGCGGTGCGGTGCACCCGAGCGCCGAAGGTCATGCGGCGATGGCCGACGCCGCCGTGCCCGCAGCCGCCACCGTGCTGCGATTGAACACCAGCGTGCCCGAGGTGATCTCCGAGCCGGTCGCGCCATTGCCGACCGCACCGGAGCAACGCTGACCGCTCGCGCCGCACGGCTGCGAGCGCGATCCGGATCAGGAGCGCAAGGGAAGTGCTAGAGCATGATCCGGAAAAGTGCGAAGCGGTTTTCCGAAAAGATCATGCTCAAACAAGAATCTAAAACGCGATGACGATTCAACCCAATCTCATCGCGCTTTAGTGCCGCTTCGTCGCCGGCAAAGCCGCCGGCGCTGGCGGTGGCGGCGGCTTCACCGCTGCGGCTTGCGCCGGCAGATATTTGGCGACGATCGCGGGATCGAGCTGGGCCATCGCACTGTCCGGCAAGCGCGTCCAGACTTCATCCTTGCCGAACAGCGAGATGCCGAGATAGCCGCGCATGGTCAGCTTCTGTCCGTCGGCGCTCAGCGTCATCTTGGCCTTGTAGATCTTGCCGTCGCGCGGATCGAGCACGTTGCCGTTCTCGTATTTCAGGCCATCGCGCTTCATGTCGCGGATAAAGGACAGACCAAGCCACGGCGCATTCTTGCGATCGTCGGTGCATTTCGAACAGACCGGATTCGGCGGATCATTGGGATCGGAGAACATCTTGGCGATCACGCCTTCGAAGATGCCGTTGTGATCGATCACCAGGAACCAGCCTTCCGGCTTGCCGTCCTCGATCTTCTGCCAGAGGCCCGCCGCCGATGTCGGGTCGGCCGCCGTCGCAGCCAACGGAGCAGCCAGCGCAAAGGCCGTGGCGATCGCCAGGATCAGCCGCAGTCTGGATAGCGTGTTCCGCATCATCATCACCTGATCAATCGACAAGCTCGATTACGAGCAGACTACGGCCATTTCGCGGAGTGTTCCAGTGCCCGCGCCGCACGGGAAATGACCCGTGCAGACCCATTTCCCCTTGGCATTGGTCGCTGCCGGAGTGGAATCAATTCACTCCAAGCTTCTTCTGCAAACTTGATGACGAGGTTGTGTACTGGAACACCAGCCGCTTGTCCGGATACACGTAGCGGTGCGCCTTCTGCGCCATCAACGCGCCCTCGTGGAAGCCGGAGAGAATGAGCTTCAGCTTGCCCGGATAGGTGTTGATGTCGCCGATCGCGAAGATACCCGAAACGTTGGTTTCGAACGCCGCGGTGTCGACCGGCACCAGATTGTTCTCCAGCGCCACGCCCCAGTTCGCGACCGGGCCGAGCTTCATGGTGAGCCCGAAGAACGGCAGCATCGTATCGCAGGCGATCGTCGACATCGCGTTGTCATTGCCCTTCAGGGCTGCGCCCGACAGCTGGCCGTTGGCGCCCTCGAGGCCGGTGACCTGACCGATCTTCAGATCCATCTTGCCGTCGGCCACCAGCGTG
Organism: Bradyrhizobium sp. CCBAU 53421; assembly: GCF_015291625.1. Taxonomy (NCBI): domain Bacteria; kingdom Pseudomonadati; phylum Pseudomonadota; class Alphaproteobacteria; order Hyphomicrobiales; family Nitrobacteraceae; genus Bradyrhizobium; species Bradyrhizobium sp. CCBAU 53421. Next base: position 3,588,166 of record NZ_CP030047.1, on the reverse strand, counting down.
CGCATCTGCTCGACGCTGTGCGGCGCCGCGCGGAAATCGTCGCGCCGGTGCACCAGCGTGATGCGCTTGGCGATCGGATGCAGGTTGAGCGTCCAGTCGAGCGCGGAGTCGCCGCCGCCGACGATCAGGATGTTCTTGTCGCGGAACTGCTCCATCTTGCGCACCGCATAGAATACCGAGGTGCCTTCATAGGCCTCGATGCCCGGCACCGGCGGACGCTTCGGCTGGAACGAACCGCCGCCCGCGGAGATCACGACGACCTTGCACTCGAACTCCTTGCCCGCATCGGTCTTCACGCGGAACAAGGGATCGCCGATCTTCTCGATGCTCTCCACCATCTCGTTGAGATGGAAGGTTGGATTGAACGGCTTGACCTGCTCCAGCAGCTGGTCGGTGAGGCCCTGGCCGGTGACGAAGGGAATGCCGGGAATGTCGTAGATCGGCTTCTCGGGATAGAGCTCGGCACACTGGCCGCCGATCTTGTCGAGGATGTCGACCAGATGCACCTTCATGTCGAGCAGGCCCAGTTCGAACACGGCGAACAGTCCGCAGGGGCCCGCGCCAATAATCAGCACATCGGTCTTGATCGCTTCGCTCATGTCCGCTTCTTTTCAGTTGAGGTCGACTGGACGGCTCTTTCGCCTGTCCAGCCAAGTGGGCCGGATCGCGACATGCATAATAGGGACAGCGGCTGGCGCGGCAACCCCTTGCCGAGCCTGCGCAACTCGGCTGTATGGGCGGGAAACCGACGGAGATCCCCCTCGTGAACGCCCCTGTCCGCGCCGACGATGCACTGTGCCTGGAAGACTTTCCCTATCGCCTGTCCGACAATGTGCGCTTTGCCGATCTCGACCCGAACGGGCACGTCAACAACGCCGTCTATGCGAGCTACTTCGAGACCGGCCGCGTCACGCTGGTGAAGGATCCGACCATGGGGCTGATGCCGGCCGGGCTTGGCTGGATCATGGTGCGGCTCGACATCCATTTCCGCGCCGAGTTGCACTGGCCGGGCCAGATCGAGCTCGGGCTCGGTCTCGTCAGGTTCGGACGGACATCGACCACCTTCGATCAGGTGGTATTTTCGGAAGGCAGATGCGTCGCGTCGGCGAAGGCGGTCACCGTGATGATCGATGAGACCACGCGCAGGCCGACGCCGCTGCCGGCGGAGGTCAAGGAGAACTTCCGCCGTTGGGTCCGTCGCGGTGTGAACCCGGACGGCGAATAAGCGATCTTAAGCCTGGCGTTCGGGTGTCGACACGACCAGTCCGTCGAGATCGTCGGTCACCTTGATCTGACAGGACAGCCGCGAATTCGGACGCACGTCGAAGCCGAAATCCAGCATGTCTTCTTCCATCGGCGACGGCGCGCCGACCTTCTCGCGCCACGCTTCATCAACATAGACATGGCAGGTCGCACAGGCGCAGGCGCCGCCGCATTCGGCTTCAATGCCGGGAATGGCGTTGCGGATCGCGCCTTCCATCACCGTCGCGCCGTTCTCGATATCAATGGAGCGTTTCTCGCCGGAGTGGTCGATAAAGTGGATTTTGGCCATGATTGCTCGTGCTGCCGGAATGCGCCGGACGATGGATGGAAAGGTCCCGGCAGTCGTATAACGGGTCGATCCGCACAGCGCTAGCGCGGAGACCGAAAACCTGCCGGCCGGCCAGGACGGCGCCCAGCCGGCGGCGGAGAGCCTAAAGCCGTTGCAGCAAGCGCCTGAAGCCTAGGGGCGGCCCAGAATCAGCTCGATCGCCGTGCGCGCCTCGGCAATCGCGGCCCCGAGCGCGGCCAGCGGCTGAGCCGGGTCGGAACCGCCCGATAGCGCGGTTTCGAGGTTGGCGGCGGCCTCAGCGACGCCGAAGGCGCCAATCGCACGCGCCGATCCTTTCAGGGTATGGGCGTGGGTCGGAGCCTCGGGCGGCAAGGCAGCCAGCTCGCCGAGGATCCGGGCCGACTGGGTCGAGAACATCGCCAGCACTTCGCGCTCCAGCGCCGGGTCGCCCAGCGTCATCCGCCGAAGGTGGTCGACGTCGATCGGTCCGTCGCCAGGCGCGAGCGGCGGCGATTGCGTCCATTCAACCCGTTCGAGATGAAGCGGCATGGCCTGTCCCTGTCGTCTCTGCCGGGGCTTCACCGGCGGACCGTCGGCCAGCCAATCACGAAACTGGTTAACGAATTGTTGTCGGGATGATCGGCAAAACCGCCCGATTCTGGACAATTTCCGGACACAATCGACCCTCTGCAGCCGGAATTTCGAGTACCCATAAGGCCTTATGGCGCAAAGCTGTTAACGATGATTAAGAAAGTATTAATCGCAAGCATTTCATTCGCATCGCTCTCCCAATAGGATGTTTGCGGATGTAGCGGACAAGCCGCCGGAGGGGGCCGCTTGCGCTCCGCTTGTGGGCACCGGCTTCGAGCTTGCGCGGGGACAATCGCAGGCTCGCCGACGCGTAAAATAGTGAGAGGGCTTAGACTGAACATGGCGAACACTCCCAAGAAGGTCAAAGATCCCACCGAAGTCGCGCTTTCTGCCATCCAGGAAGCCCTCAACATCAGCGAACAAGGCGCGGAGAACCGCAGCCCCCTCAACGACGGCGCCGCGCCGCCCAATCTGCCGCCGCCCGCTCCGGATTTTTCAGCCGCATCGTTCGATCAGCGCCCGAATACCGATCGTTCGGTGTTCGAGCAGATCGAGGAACCGCGCGCGCCGCGCCGCGCCGCCAATGATGATCGCGAGACCATCGGCCAGATGCTGCAGACCTTGCAGGGAGGGCGCGCCCGCAACGCCTTCACGCTGTTCTTCGTCTGCTCCGGTGCCTGGCTGCTCGGCGGCGTGATCCTCACCATCGCCTTCTGGCCGGCCCTGCAGGCTTCGATGGCCCAGGGCACCGGCGTGCTGGTGCTCGCGGGCCTCGCCGCGTTGTTCGCCGTTCCGATCCTGCTGTTCTACTATCTCGCCAGCCTCGCCGCGCACGGTCAGCGCATGCAGATGATCGCGCAATCGATGGCGCAGGTCGCGATGCGATTTTCCGAGCCGGAAAACGCCGCCGCCGATTCCATGGTGACGGTCGGCCAGGCGATCCGCCGCGAAGTCGCGGCGATGGGCGACGGCGTCGAACGCGCGATCGCGCGCGCCGGCGAACTCGAGACCCTGGTTGCCAACGAGGTGGCGGCGCTGGAGCGCGCCTATTCCGACAATGAAGTGCGCATCCGCGCGCTGCTGCAGGACATCGCCCACCAGCGCGACAATCTGGTCGGCCAGGCCGAGCAGGTGCGCAGCGCGATCTCCGGCGTGCAGATCGACCTGCGCCACGACATCGCGCTGATCTCGGACGCGATCGCCTCGCGCGTCGACGAGGTCGCCAAGAGCATCACCGGCGCGCTGGAAGAGCGCGGCCAGCACATCACGACCGCGCTGAGCCATGCCGGCGACAACATGATCCTCGCGCTCGGCGAGCGCGGCGGCGACCTGCTCGACCGCCTCGAGGAAGCCAGCGCCGAGACCACGCGCGCGGTGATGGACGCCTCCGAGCGGCTCACCACCAGCCTCAACTTCAAGACCGGCCACGTCCATGACGAGTTCGTCGATCTGGCCGATCGTGTCCACGAGATGCTGAACGAGCGTGTCGACCGTATCACCGGCGAGTTCGAGCAGCGTTCGTCCGCCATCGTCGACGGCATCTCCGATCGCACCGAGGAGGTCCACGACTCCCTGAAGAACTCCGCCGACTCGCTGCTGCTCGAGCTCGAACTGCGCAGCAACGACCTCGTCAGCAAGATCGACGACGCCGGCAACCGCCTCGCCGGCCAGATCATGACGTCCGGCGACCGCGCGAGCGAGGCGCTCGACGTCACCGTCAATTCGCTGGTCGCCAAGGTGGTGGGCCAGACCGAGACCGCGCACGACTCGCTGTCGCTGCAGATGAGCGCGTTCGACGACCTGGTGAAGAACCACGGCAGCGAGCTCGCCGAGAAATTCGCCCGCGACTCCGGCACGCTCGGCGCGCTGATCACCCGCCACATCTCGGAATTCGACCGCACCGTGAAGACCTTCGGCGGCGACATCGTCGAGCGCATGGGCCAGCGGACCCAGGACATCGCCGACAGCCTGAAGACCTATGTCGACACCTTCGACAATCGCGTCACCAGCAACAGCGGCGAGATCACCGCTTCGCTCGACCAGCGCCTGCTGCAGTTCGAGACCACGCTCGGCAGCCGCGTCACCAACCTCGACGCCTCGCTGACCGACAAGCTGTCGTCGTTCGACTCATCGCTCGCCACCAAGATCGGTTCGTTCGACGGCCGCCTGCAGTCGCTGGATGACGCGATCGACGGCCGCATGCGGACGCTCGAGGTCACCTTCGAGAGCCGCGCCAAGTCGGTCACCGACACCATCGACGGCCATCTCGGCACGCTCGCGACCCAGCTGACCGAAGGCGCCACCCAGGCGATCCACTCGATCGACTCGCGCCTCGGCCTGCTGACCACGACCCTGACCGAGGGCACCGTGCAGGCGATCGCCGCGGTCGACCATCGCATCAGCGGTGTCACCGAGACCATCGACGGCCACAGCAACCGTCTGGTCGACACCATCAACGGCCACAGCACCCGCCTCGCCGACACCATCAACGGTCACAACAGCCGACTCGTCGAGACCATCAGTGGCCATAGCTCGAACCTGACCGACACCATCTCGGCGCGCTTCGCCGACATCCAGCAGGGCATCGAGAGCAGCGTCGGCGTCATCGCCGGTGACATCGACACCCGTGTCGCGCAGTTCGAGGACCTGCTCGGCTCGCGCGTCGAGGCCGTCGCCGGCCGCATCGAGAGCAGCGGCCGCCAGGCGAGCGAGGACATGATGTCCCGCGCCGAGCTGCTGTCGTCGAGCATCAAGTCCCATGTCGAGGACGCCGAGCGCTCGCTGACCAACCTCGTGGTCAATACCAGCGAAACCATCCAGACCGGCGCGCGCACCGCGCAGCAGGCGCTGCTCAGCGTGTCCGCGGATGTCGGCAACCAGCTCAAGCAGAGCTCGGCCGAGGTCGAGAGCGTGCTGACCGCCGTCGGCACCAGCGCCGCCAACTCGATCCTCACCAGTGCCCGCGACGCCCAGGTGTCGCTGGTCTCCGCATCCGGCGACGTCGCCTCGCAGATCAAGTCGCTGTCGGAGGACGTCGAGCGCACGCTGCAGGCAGCCGGTAGCGCCACCGCAGCCTCGGTGCTGTCGGGCGCCCGCGACGCGCAGACCACGCTGGTCTCCGCCTCGATCGAAGCCGCAAGCCAGGTCAAGTCGCTCGCCAGCGACGTCGAGCAATCGCTGTCGATGGCCGGCTCCGCCGCCGCCGAAGCGATCATGACCGGTGCCCGCGAGGCCCAGACCACGCTGATCTCGACGTCGACCGACGTCACCGGCCAGGTCAAGTCGCTTGCCAGCGACGTCGAACGCTCGCTGTCGATGGCCGGTTCCGCGACCGCCGAAGCCGTCGTCGCCTCTGCCCGCGAGGCCCAGAGCATGCTGGCCGGTGCGTCGACCGAAGCCACCAACCTCGCCCGCACGCTCGCGGGTGACATCCAGCACTCGCTCTCGACCGCCGGCTCCGGCACTGCGGAAGCCATCGTCGCCTCCGCCCGCGAGGCCCAGAGCACGCTGGCCGCCGCGTCGACCGACGCTACCAACGTCGTCCGCACGCTCGCGGCCGACATCCAGCACTCGCTCTCGACCGCCGGTAGCGCCACCGCGGAATCCATCGTCGCCTCCGCCCGCGAGGCCCAGAGCACGCTGGCCGGCGCGTCGACCGACGCCACCAATCTGGTCCGCACCCTGGCGGCCGACATCGAGCGCTCGCTGTCGATGGCCGGCTCCGCCACCGCGGAAGCCGTCGTCGCCTCCGCCCGCGAGGCCCAGAGCACGCTGGCCGGCGCATCCACCGAAGCCGCCGATCTGGTTCGCAGCCTGGCGGCCGACATGGAGCGCTCGCTGTCGATGGCCGGCTCCGCCACCGCGGAATCGATCACATCAGGCGCGCGCGAAGCCCAGAGCATGCTGGTCAACGCATCGACCGAGTCCGCGACGAAGGTGACGGCGCTCGCCGCCGACATCCAGCGCGCGCTGTCGATGGCCGGTTCCGGCACAATCGAGGTGCTGACGGCCGGCGCCCGCGAGGCGCAGAACACCCTCGTCACGGCGTCGACGGAAGCAGCCAACCACGTCAAGTCGCTGGCAGCCGATGTCGAGCGCACGCTGACCTCGGTCGGCACCAACACCGCCCAGACGATCCTCGGCAGTGCCCGCGATGCCCAGACCTCGTTCGTGTCGACCTCCAGCGAGGCCGCAAGCCAGATGCGCGCGATCTCGGTCGAGATCGAGCGCTCGCTGACCGCGGCCAGCGCGGAGACCGCACAGGCCATCCTGGGCAGCGCCCGCGAGGCCCAGAGCTCGTTTGCGGCGACCTCCGCCGATGCCGCCGCCCAGATCCGCACGCTCTCGACAGATATCGAGCGCGCGCTGGGTTCGGTCACGGCCAAGACCACCGACAACATCCAGACCTCTGCGCAGAACGCACAGGCCGCGCTGATCAACATGTCCAACGAGGTCTCGACCAAGGTCAAGACGACCTCCGCCGACATCGAACGCTCGGTGCTGTCGGCTTCCAGCGCATTCGGCTCGGCGATGACCGGCAAGACCGACGAGATCGTCACCTATGTGCAGCAGCAGACCGAGCGGCTGTCGCAGATGGTCGACGGCCGCCGCGGCTCGCTGGTCGAGGCGCTGACCGCCAAGACCACGCAGCTGTCGAACGACATGGATCGCGCCACCGCGGATGCGCTGAAGGCGATCGAAACCCGCGGCCTCGCCTTCTCGCAGTCGATGGCGGCGCATGGCGGCGATGTCGCGCGCAACATCACCTCGGCCGGCGACCAGGCGACCGGTGCGGTGGCGAAGTCGCTCAAGGAGCTCGAGCAGGCCTCGCGCGCGGCGATCGACCAGTCGCGCCAGGTCTCGATCTCGGCCGTCACGGAGATGCAGGAGACCAGCAAGATCCTGCGCACCGACACGGTCGCGCTGTTCGAGCGGCTGCGCGAGGGCAACATCCTGCTGCAGGAAGTGTTGACCGGCGCCCACGACAACCTCAACTCGCTCGAGCGCGCGCTGGTGACCCGCGTGGCCGACTTCGTGTCCGCCATGAACGACGTCACCTCGCGCAACGGCGTGGCCACCCAGACGCTGGAAGACCAGCTCTCGGTGTTCAACAGCAAGACCGGCAAGGCGCTGGAGGATCTCGGCGCGCTGTCGAGCCAGTTCGAGACCCATGGCAAGGCGCTGATCGAGGCGGCTGCCGTGGTCGAGCAGGCCAACCGCTCGACGACGACCTCCGTCAGCGAGCGCAAGTCGGAGCTGGAATCGCTGGTCACGACCATCGACCTGCGCACCACCGATCTCGACCAGCGGCTGTCGCGCTTCACCGGGCTGCTCGATGAATCGCTCAGCGCGGCCGAGGAACGCGCCCGCGACATCGCGCGTGTGGTGGCGGAGACCGCAGGCGCAGGTTCGGCTGCGATCAGCAAGCAGTTCGAGGCGGTGCGCATGGCCGCCGAGAACGAGCGTCAGCAGACCGTCGACGCCATGAACGACCTCTACCAGCAGAGCAACGCCGAGACCGATGCGATGTTCAGGGAATCGACGGAGAAGTTCTCCGCGATGGTCACGGCGATGAAGCAGATGGCGAGCGAGATGCACAGCGAGCTCGAAGCCACCCGCAACGAGCTGCGCCGCGGCGTTCTCGAAATGCCGCAGGAGGCCGCCGAGAACACCGCGCAGATGCGCAAGGTGATCGTCGACCAGATCGAGGCGCTGGCCGAGCTGAACCGCATCGTCGCCCATCACGGCCGCGGGCTCGACGTGGTCTCGACCAGCCGCGCCAGCGTCCGCCACGAGGAGCCGGCGGTGATGGCTGCCGCCGGCGGCCGCGCCGACGTGCGGATGCGCGACAGCGTGCGGGACAACGGTAACAGCGCCTCGACGCTGCCGCCGCCGGATCTCGGCATGGCATCCTCGCGCCGCACCGAGGCCCCGTCAGTCAGCCCGGCCGGTCCCAACAACGGCGACGGCTGGCTGTCCGACCTGCTCAACCGCAGCGACGCGCCGCCGCCTGCCCCGCAGGGCCGCGACGCCCAGCAGCGCCCGCGTCCGCAAGCGCAGCCGGCCGCCAATCCGCTGGAGTCGCTGTCGCTCGACATCGGCCGGCTGATGGACCGCACCCTCGCCGCCGAGATGTGGGATCGCTACCAGCGCGGCGAGAACAAGGCGTTCTCCAAGCGCCTCTACACGCCGGCCGGCCAGAAGGCCTTCGACGAGGTGGCCCGCAAGTACCGCGCCGACCGCGGCTTCAAGCAGACGGTCGACCGCTACATCGCGGAGTTCGAGCGCCTGCTCGACGAAGTCGCCCGCGAAGGCCGCGGCCAGCAGGAGCTGGCTGGCCACCTGACCTCGGAGACCGGGCTGGTCTACACCCTGCTCGCCCACGCCGCGGGACGGCTGGGGTGAGCGGCGAATAGCGAATAGCGAATGGAAAACGGAGACCGAAAGGTCTCCGTTTTTGTTTAAAGATTGGCGTGAATGGATTCGCGGGGACCGTATCGAGCGTAGCGCGCCAGCATCAGCCACCGTCATTGCGAGCGGAGCGAAGCAATCCATTTCGCCGCTTGCGGGAGAATGGATTGCTTCGTCGCTACGCTCCTCGCAATGACGGTCGTCTATAGCAGCGAACCCTACTCGCTACTTGCCGCTGGCCCGCTACGTCACTGCTGCCGCCGCCGCGGCCCGGCCGGTGCTGCGGCGGGAGCCGGCGCAGGCTCGGGCGCGGCGTTGTTGCTGCCGCCGAAGATCACCCGGCTCGGATTGCGATCGAAATTGTTCACGGCGCGGCTGATGTCGGACAGCGTGCGGCGGCCGTCGTTGATCAGGAGATTGGTACGCTTGTCGACGTTGTCGGCGAGCTCGCGGATCGACTTCACCATCAGGTTCAACTCGCTGCCGTTGTTGCCGCCGGCGATCGCATTGAGGCCCAGCATCAGATTGTCGGCCTTGCCCATCACGCCGTCGACCTTGAGCATCACGTTGTCGATCTTCTCGGAATTGCGCGCCAAGGCCTGGGTGAAGACCTCGAGATTCTTCAGCGAATTCTTCACCGACTGCTGGTTGTCGGCGACGATGCGGTTGACGTTCTGCAAGGTGGCACGGATCGCCTCGGTGACGTCCTGCAGCGCGTTCGGATCGGCGGTCAGAACCGGGATGCCGTCCTCATCCAGCGGCACCGGCGGGGCGGCCTCCTCGCCGCCCTTCAGCGAGATCGCGGCGACGCCGGTCAGGCCCTGGAATTCGAGGCCGACCAGGGTGTCCTTGCGCAGCGGTGCGTTGTTCTCGATCATCGCCAGCGCGACCACGCGTCTCGGGTTGTCGAGCTTGACCGAGACCACTTCCCCTATCCGGATACCGTTAAAATTGACGTTGCCGCCATTGCGCAGGCCCGACGCCGGCCCCTCGAAGATTACCCGCAAGGGGCTGCGCTGCTTGGTGGTGTGCAGGCTCTGGAACCACAACACGAAGCCGAACGCCGCGGCGATCACCGCCAGCGTGAAAGCCCCGATCAAGACGTAGTTCGCCCGCGTTTCCATCACCTACTCGCGTTCATCACTCTTGGACCCGCACGCAGTCAGGCTGCGTTCGGGCCCGTCGAATTCCCTGTTGGCGCATGATCTCGTCCGAAAATCGGCTCCAGGTTTCGGGATCATGGGCTAGGCCACAACGGCACGGGCGCGCTTGCCGTTGAAATATTGCTGCAGCCATGGATGCTGCGATGCCTTCATGTCGGCGATCGATCCTGCAGCAATGATCTTACCGTTCCCTAAAACGGCGATCCGGTCGCATGCGGTGTATAGACTATCGAGATCGTGGGTTACCATGAAAACGGTCAGCCCCAAAGTGCGCTGCAGGGTGCGCACCAGCTCGTCGAACTCGCCGGCGCCGATCGGATCGAGGCCCGAGGTCGGCTCGTCGAGAAACACCAGCTCCGGATCGAGCGCGAGTGCGCGCGCCAGCGCGACACGCTTGATCATGCCGCCGGACAGTTCCGACGGGTAGCGATCGGCGACCTCGGGCTTCAGCCCGACCATCACCAGCTTCGCCACCATGATCTCGTCGAGCAGCCGCTGCGAGACGCGCAGATATTCGCGCGCCGGAAACTGGATGTTCTGGCGCACCGTGAGCGAGGAGAACAGCGCGCCCTGCTGGAACAGGATGCCCCAGCGCCGCTCGACGGCGCGGCGCTGCGACGAATTCGCGGCATCGAGATCGACGCCGAACACTTCGATGCGGCCGGAGACTTTCGGCACCAGGCCAATGATGGTGCGCGTCAGCACCGACTTGCCGGCGCCCGACGGGCCGACGAAGCCGAGGATCTCGCCGCGCTTGACGTCGAGGTCGAGGCCGTCGAGCACGCGCGTCTTGCCGAACTGCACGGTGATGTCGCGGACCCGGATGATGGCGTCGTCTTGCTCGGCCATGATCACATCCCGATCGAGGCGAAGAAGATCGCGAACACGCCGTCCATCACGATCACGAAGAATATCCCTTTCACCACCGACGCGGTGGTGTGCTGGCCGAGCGACTCCGCCGAGCCCTGTACCGCCAGCCCTTCGACGCAGGCGACGATGCCGATCACCGCGGCCATCACCGGCGCCTTGACCATGCCGACGATGAAATGGTCGATCGATATGGCATCACGAAGGCGGAGCAGGAAGGCCTCCGGATCGACGCCACCATAGAGCCAGGCCACCAGGCCGCCGCCATAGAGCGCGGCCATCGCGCCGAGAAAGGCCAGGATCGGCAGCGCCAGCACCAGCGCCAGCATGCGCGGCAGGATCAGGACCTCGATCGGATCGAAGCCCATGGTGCGCAGCGCATCGATCTCCTCGCGCATCTTCATCGAGCCGAGCTCGGCGGTATAGGCCGAGCCGGAACGACCCGCGACCATGATCGCGACCAGCAGCACGCCGATCTCGCGCAGCACCAGCACGCCCAGCATGTCGACCACGAAGATGTCGGCGCCGAACCTGCGGAAATGGAAGATGCCCTGCTGCGAGATGATGCAGCCGATCAGGAAGGTGATCAGCACCACGATCGGCACAGCACGCCAGCACACCTGCTCGAGGTGATGCACCGTCGAGGTCAGGCGGAAGCTGCGCGGATGGATCAGCACCTTGCCGGCCGCGGCCAGCACCGCGCCGAGCATGTCGATGAGGCCGATGATCGTGCCGCCGACCCCGGCCACGGTGCGGCCGATCTGCTCGAGCATGCCGGTGACCGACAGCCGGTCGTTCACGACCCTCGGCGCAGGGCCGACACGGCGGACCTCGTCGACCAGGCTGGAATAATTGGCCGAGAGGCCCGCGATCTCCGCTTCGGCGCTGGCATCGCTGAGGCTGCGGCGCAGCCGCTCGATCAGCCAGGCACCGAACGTGTCGAGGCTTGCGACCTGCGACACGTCGATGAAGATGTGGGGCCGGCTGCCGCGCAACTTTTCCGCGTCGGAGACGATGCGCTCGAGCGCGGGCGCAAAGCGGGCCGTCCAATTGCCCGCCGCGCACAACGCCAGTCCTTCGCCTTGGGCTATCCGCTCCAGTGTCGGGTCGCCGGTCACCTTTTGCCTACCCCTCAAGCCGGCTGGCCGCCGCTCACTCAGATCTCCGGCGCTGCCGGATCGGCTTGTCGAATCTGTCGCTAACCAGCCATAGTTGGTTGCGCGTCGCAAGCTACGGTTCAGGAAATAGTAGACTTTAAAATGACTTCCAGCCCATCCGAAGCGATTTCCCTGAGCGTTGGGATCGAGCGCTGGCCGATCGCCGGGAGCTTCACGATCAGCCGCGGCGCCAAGACCGAGGCCGTCGTCGTGGTGGCCGAGGTGAGCCAGGGCGGCCTGATCGGCCGCGGCGAATGCGTACCCTACCCGCGCTACGGCGAAACGCCCGAAGCGACGCTGCAGGCGATCCAGGCGATGCGGGAGCCGCTCGCCGGCGGCATGGACCGGATCGCCCTGCAAACCCGGATGCCCGCCGGCGCCGCCCGCAATGCGCTGGATTGCGCGCTGGCGGACCTCGAGGCCAAACGCGCCGGTCAGCGCATCTGGAACCTGCTCGGCCGGCCCGCGCCGGAGCGGCGCACCACCGCCTATACGATCTCGCTCGGGACACCAGAGGCGATGGCGGAGGCCACCGCCATGGCCGCGCATCGCGCGCTGCTCAAGATCAAGCTCGGCGGCGATGGCGACGCGGCGCGTATCGCCGCCGTGCGCAAGGCCGCGCCGGCCTCCGAACTAATCGTCGACGCCAATGAAGCCTGGACCGAGGCCAACCTCGCCGCCAATCTCGCGGCCTGCGCCGATGCCGGCGTCACGCTGATCGAGCAGCCGCTGCCGGCGGGCAAGGACGAGGCGCTGGCGCAGATCAAGCGCCCGGTCGCGGTCTGCGCCGACGAAAGCGTGCACGACCGCGCCTCGCTCGAAGGCCTGCGCGGCCGCTATGACGCCGTCAACATCAAGCTCGACAAGACCGGCGGGCTGACCGAGGCACTCGCGATGGCGGACGCCGCAAGCGCGCTCGGCTTCGAGATCATGATCGGCTGCATGGTCGCGACCTCGCTCGCGATGGCGCCGGCGATGCTGATCGCGCAAGCCGCGCGCTTCGTCGATCTCGACGGCCCGCTGTTGCTGGCCAGGGACCGCGACAATGGCCTGCGCTACGAGGGCAGCCTGGTCTATCCGCCGGATGCCGCGCTCTGGGGATGACCGCGGCCAAAAGGCTGTCTCGGCATCCTCGTCGATAAGGCAAGAGCCATGGGACCTTTGTTCGTACTCCTCATCATGGCCACGCTCGCCGGGATGCTCTTCGTCTGCGCATTCGGCATCCTGCTTTTCAAGTTCTCCATCCGCCTGGCATCTGCTGTGGCAATCAGCTTTGCCGGGGGAGCGGTTCTCTCGCTTTATCCCGCGATCTTCGCCGCGTCGCCCTTTGTGGGGGAGACAACATTCCAGTCACGCTTCGCCGTTTGTCTCTTTCTGGCCTGGCTGGCATCCGCCGGCATTGCCGGTGGCATAGTCGCGGCATTTTTTGCTCTGCGTCTAATCCGGCATCGTCGGAGCAAGGCACTCCTGCCGCCATTGCAATGAGAGACAGCTCGAACACGCGTCGCTTTGCCTAGCCTGAACCGGTATCCGGCTTGGTCGCAACGACGAACCTATGCCGCGCCAGCCACATCACCAGCCCGCCGGTCGCCGCCATCGCGGCCATCATGTCATAGACGCCGAGCCCGAAGCGCGCATAGACCATGCCGCTGACGATCGCCGTGGTGCTCGCGACGATGCCGCCGCAGGCGGTGAGATAGCCTTGCGCGCGCGCCATCACATGAGGCGGCACGTGATGCACCATCAACCCCATGATGCCGACCTGAGTCAGGCCGAAGCTGAGCCCATGTCCGAGCTGGACCACCGCCAGCACCGCAAGCGGCGGATCCTGCGCGGTGATCGCCCAGCGCGCGACGGCGCTGGCGGCCGCGATCATCACCAGCACCGCCGACGGCAGCGTGAAGCGCGGCGAGGCCGCAAACAGCACGATCTCTGCGATCACGCCGAGCACCCAGAGGACCGCGATGGTCAGGCCGCTGAAACCGGCCTGCTGCCAGGCAATCGATGCGAAGATGTAATAGGCGCCGTGGCTGCCCTGGATCAGCGCCGAGGACACGATGATGGCGAGGAAGGTCGGATTGCGCAGCAGCCTCGGCACGCCACCCGCATGCGCGACGGTGGCCGCCGGGCGGCCCAGCGGACGTAATGTCAGCCCGACGAGCGCGCCGAGCACGGTCACGGCCGTGATGATCCAGATCAGATCGACCTCCGCGACATAGCGCAGCAGGAACCCGCTCACGAGTGCGCAGACCGCGAAGGCCGCCGAACCCCACAGCCGCAGCGGCCCGTAGCTGAGGCCGAATTGCCTGACGCCGCGTAGCGCATAGGCGTCGGTGAGCGGCACCAGCGGCGTCCACACGCAGCAGGTCAGCGCATAGACCGCGAGCAGCACGAAGGGCTGGTGCTGGGTGCCGATCACAGCAAAGCCGAGCGCCGTGGCGAATCCGGTGGCGATCAGCGCGCCGCGCAGCATCTGGCGGCGCTCCGCCGCCGCGGTAATCAGCGGCAGCACGGTGAAGCGCGTCACCGGCGGGACCGCGGTGATGATGCCGATCCAGGTGGCATCGATCCCGATCGCCTTCAGCCACACCGTGAAGAAAGGCAGGTGGACACCGGTCATCCCGAACGTCGTGGCATAGAATGCCGCGAGGCTGCGCGCGAATCGCCGCGACGCAACTTTGGCTGCGATGGGGATTTGTGATTCGGAAGACATCAATTCAATTGCGATTCGCGCGATATCGTGGTGATCGTTAGCGTAACGCGCAGTGATTTGCGCGGAGAGATTGTGATGGCCGAAGAAGCATTCGCCCTGTCGCCGATATCCGCCCGCGCGGCCCTGCCGAGCGAGGAGGACTATGCCGCGATCAGCGCGGCCTTCATGGAGACCTCGCGGGGCCGCTGGTTCCTCGGCGAATACGCCAAGCGCAACCGCAATGCCGACACCCGCATGGTGCTCGATGCCGTGGCTCGGATCGAGGAAAGCCTCAGCGCGCAGCGGCAGGCCGCCGCAGCGGCCGTCAGGGACGAGCAGCTGGCAGAGACGCTGGCCGCCATGCGCAGCGCGATCGAGGTCGCCCAGGCCTCCGCCATCGCGGCGCTCGACGGCATCAGCTTCGATCAGAACCTCGGGCCGGTGCGCAAGGGCGTGCGGGTGATTCGGGAGATCTCCTGGCGGCTGCGCGAAATCGGCAATGACGGCCGGATCTGCGACATCATCGATTCGCAGGCCAGCGCGATCGAGGCCGGCGCCGCCGAGGTCTCGATGAACGACGCCAAGGCCGTGCTCGACGCCGCCTTCGCGGCGCTGGCCCGCCGGCTCAGCGAATTCGATCCGGACCAAGGGGCGACGCCCGCGGCCGAACCGGCCGCCGCCGAAGCACCGGTTGCGGAAACGTCCGCGGCTGCCCCCTCGGCGCAACCAGTGGCCGAAAGCGCTGCGCCCGACGCGACTGCCACCGCGACGCCGCCGGCGCCGTCTCAAGAGGCTGTCACAACGCCGCTCGCCGCGGCACCCGTTGCAACGCCGGTCCCTGAGGCTACCGCGGCCGCCATGCGAGAGCCGAGCGAAGCATGGCTCAAGGCGGAAGCTGCGCTGGCCGAAGCCGAAGCCGCAGAGCTCGCCCGCGTCACCGACGAGGCCGCCGCCGATGCCGAGGACGAAGCGGTGCTCGACCTCATCGCGATGGAGATGGGCGCGCCCGATCCGATCGACGAAGACGCGATCGCCGAGGAAATGCGCGCAGCCGAGGAGATGCGCGTCGCCGAGGCGATGGCCGCCGAGCCCGAGATGGATGCGCCGGCCATTCAGCCTGAGCCTGCACCGCCGCCCGAGCCGAAGGTCGAGGTCAGGGTCGAGCCGCCCTTGATGGCCGCAGCGACAGTTGCCGCGGCGCCGGCGGCCGCACCGCCGCCTCTGCCGACCATCGTTGAGGCTCCCGCTCCCGCCGCGGAGGTCTCGCTCGGCTCGACCATCATCGCCAGCGGCCTGCTGAAGAAGCCGAGCGTCGCGGCCAACGATCCGCTCGCGCCGATCCGCCGCATGAGCCAGGCCGAGAAGATCGCGTTCTTCTCGTAGGCGCTCGATCCGATGTCGGAAAAAGCCGCCACGATCACTCTTTGGCGACCAGTAGGCCCCCAGGAGCTCGCACTGATCGAGCAGAGTGGCATGCGAGCCTTTCCGCCACGGCTTCCCGATCAACCGATCTTCTATCCGGTCCTGACGGAAGAATATGCCGCAAAGATCGCGCGCGACTGGAACGTACCCGCAAGTGGCGCTGGATTCGTCACAAGGTTTCAGGTCGAGCGAAGCTTCATCGATCGCTACGATGTGCAGGAGGCAGGCGGCCGCGCACATCTCGAATACTGGATTCCGGCGGAGGACCTGCCGGCATTCAATGCTGCAATCGTCGGGCCGATCGAAGTCATCCGCAGCTTCCCTTGAGGCGGTTTGTTCCCGTTTGACCACCCGCGCAGCGTGACCCAATTCACGTACGGCGGGCGCGTCCGCGCCTAGCCTTGCCGCGACCGGTCCCGCACCGGGACCAGCTTTGGGAGCGCGCCATGGTCCGCCTGACATCCATCATGATATCGGCCGCATTGCTCGGCCTGTTCAGCCTCGGTGTATCGGGCACAGCGACTGCCGAGACCGGCGGCATCACCGTCGGCAATGCAGCGCAGGCGCCGGCACACTCCGTCGACCAGGCGGCTTCGCCCGCGACATCAGCGGCGGCGGTGCCGGGCGCGCTGCGCGGCCCCGAGCAGCGCGTCGCGTTGGTGATCGGCAATGCGAACTATGAGAATGCGCCAAGACTCGCCAATCCCGGCAATGACGCGCAGTCGATGGCCGAGCTGTTGAACGCGGCCGGCTTCGAGGTGATCTCCGCGACCGACCTCAGGCAAAGCGACATGGTGAAAGTGTTGCGGGATTTCTCCGACAAGGTCGCGGCGCGCGGCCCCGGCACGGTCGCGATGATCTACTACGCCGGCCACGGCGTGCAGCTTGCCGGTGAGAACTATCTGATTCCGGTCGATGCCAGGATCGCAACGCCGTCCGACCTCGACGGCAATGCGGTGCGCCTCGTCGACGTGATGGGCACGCTCGAGAACATCCCGAGCCGGATGCGCATCGTGGTGCTCGACGCCTGCCGCAACAACCCGTTTCCGAACGTCAACGACGCCGGCCGCGGCCTTGCCGTGGTCGACGCACCCAGCGGCTCGATCGTCGGCTATTCGACCGCGCCCGGCATGGAGGCGCAGGACGGCAGCAACGGCCACAGTCCCTACACCAACGCCTTCCTGCGCCTGGCGCGCGAACCCAATCTGCCGATCGAGCAGCTGTTCAAGCGCATCCGCCTCGACGTCAACTCGACGACCGACGGCCGCCAGACGCCCTGGGAAAGCTCGTCGCTGACCTCCGATTTCTATTTCTTCGGCGACACCGCGGGCGCGTCGGCGCGTGCGCCGGCGAACGGCCCAATCGTGCAGATGGCATCGAACCTGCCGAACCGCTCGGTGCGTCAGGCCTATGACTTCGTGCTGTCCGAGGGCCGGCCGGAATACTACGAGGAGTTCATCCGGCTGTATCCGCGCGATCCGCTGTGCGAGCGCATTCGCTTCCTGCTGACGAACTGGTTGCAGGTCGCGGCCTGGCACAAGGCTGTGCTTGCCAACACGCCGTTCGCCTACAAGACCTTCCACGACAATTTCGCTGGCAGCCCTTACGCGCAGGCGGCGTTGAAGCTGCAGGCGCAGCCGAAGGCAATCCCGCTGATGCAGTTCACGCGGCTGTCAAACCGTCAGACCTTCCAGCCGCTCAATGCCGGCGCCCAGAGCACCGTCGGCAAGATCGTGACCATGCCCGCATCAGGCGCGAAGCCGGTCGACGCGCCGGGCTCAATCGGCAAGGGCAAGGTTGCGAACCTTCCTGGAGCCAATGCCGGCAACACCTCGTCGAACCGGATCATGAAGGACAACGGCGGGCAGCACGTCCGCGCCGAGCGGCAGAACACGCGTGTCAGCCGGATGGGATCGGGTGGTGGCCATACCGCGTTCCACCCAAGCCCGACCGGCTCACACCCCGGCGGAATGAGCGGCGGCCACCGTGGCGGCTTCAGGCACTGATCGGCCGCACGCCACAACGAAACGGGGGCAGAGCGCGTACCGCCCTGCCCCCGTTTCTTTTCAAGATACTGATCTCAGGCGACAAGCTTCGCGAACAGGTCGGCATCGACATTGCCGCCCGAGAGCACGATGACGACGTTCTTGCCCTTGGCGTCGATCCGCCCCGCCAGCAGCGCAGCAAGCCCGATCGCGCCGCCCGGCTCGACCACGAGCTTCAGCTCGCGATAGGCAAAGGCGACGGCCGCGCCGACTTCGTCATCGGTGGCGCTGACGCCATTCGCGAGCAGCTTGCTGTTGATGGCGAAGGTCAATTCGCCCGGCATCATCGCCATCAGCGCATCGCAGATGGTGCGCGCGGCGACCGGATGCGCCTCGCGATGGCCGACCTTGAGCGACAGGGCGTGATCGTCATAGCCCGCGGGCTCGGCGACGATCACCTGGGCCTGCGGATATTTTGCTTTCACCGCGGTGGCGACACCCGCGATCAAACCGCCGCCTGATGCCGGCGCGACCACGATATCGGGCGTCAGCCCGAGCGCCGCCATGTCCTCGGCGATCTCGCGGCCGGCGGTGCCCTGGCCCGCGATCACCAGGGGATCGTCATAGGGAGGCACCAACGTCGCGCCACGCTTGCTGGCGATGCCGCTCGCGATCGCCGCACGGTCGTCGCGATCGCGATCGTACAGCACGACCTCGGCGCCATAGGACTTGGTCCGCTCGCGCTTGGTGAGCGGGGAGTCCGCAGGCATCACGATGGTCGCCTGCATGTTGAGGATCTTTGCCGCCGCGGCAACGCCCTGGGCGTGGTTGCCCGAGGAGAACGCAACGACGCCGCCGCTCCGCTTGTCCTGCGGGATCGAGGCGAGCTTGTTGAAGGCGCCGCGGAACTTGAACGATCCGGTCCGCTGCAGCATCTCGGGCTTGAGGAAGACCCGGCTGCCGACACGTTCGTTGAGAACGGGGAAGGTCAGGAGCGGCGTGCGCACCGCGAACGGCGCGACCACCCTTGCGGCGGCATCGATGTCCGCGGCAGCGACGGGTGGATTGAGAGGGGTGTCCGTCATCCGCAATTTCTATCGCGGCGCCGGGCAGCCCGGCAAGACGCTTTAGCGTGAGGTGGGATGCGGGGCGGGCAAGGCCGCGAAATGGTGCTCTTCGGCGCCGAATTCGAACGCCTCCCCCTCGCCGTCGGGCGCTGCGGGGCGGACGTTCATGCAGCGGTCGATGAACACCCGGGCCGATGCCTGCCAGGTGTGGAGCGCGGCGAAATCGACGCAGGCCTGCCGCGGAATGCTGAGCGCCTCCAGGCAAGCGTGCCGCAAATCCTCGTCGAGCACGCCGACCGGCGCCGCGCCGATCACGTCACGAGGGCCGGTGACCGGAAAAGCGGCAACCGGCAGGCCGCTCGCCAGCGCCTCCAGCAGCACCAAACCGAACGTATCGGTGCGGCTGGGGAAAACGAACACGTCGGCCGCAGCATAGATTTCGGCCAATTCTTCCCCATGACGAGCGCCGAGGAAGACGGCTTCCGGATATTTCCGCTCCAGCGCCGCCCGCGCCGGCCCGTCGCCGACCACGACCTTGGTGCCGGGCAGATCGAGATCGAGGAACGCCTCGAGATTCTTCTCCACCGCCACCCGGCCGACGCTGAGATAGACCGGCTGCGGCAGGCAGAGATCGACGTCGCGCGGATGGAACAGCGCGGTATCGACGCCGCGCGACCACAGCACCACGTTGCGGAAGCCGCGCTGGCGCAGCTCGGCGGCCAGCGCCGGGGTCGCCGCCATCACCGCCCGGCTCGGCTTGTGGAACCAGCGCAGCGCACGCCACACCCAGGCTTCCGGAACCGGTGTCCGTGCCGAGACGTATTCGGGAAAGCGGGTGTGGAAGCTCGTCGTGAACGGCAGGCCGCACTTGCGGCAATAGCGGCGAACCGACAGCCCGATCGGGCCTTCGGTCGCGATATGGATGCTGTCGGGCTTGGCCGCCTCGATCAGGCTCGCGACCTTGGACCGGTACGGCAGCGCCAGCCGGAGATCGCGATAGCTCGGCATCGCGAAGGTGCGGAACTCGTCCGGCGTCAGGAAGCTCACCTCGACGCCGAGCGATTGCGCCGCCTGTGCCATCATGGTCAGCGTGCGGACAACCCCGTTGACCTGGGGATGCCACGCATCGGTCGCGACCAGGATATGCGTCATGCAGCGCGTGCCGTCACTCGCGGAACCGGCGCGATCCGGCGCACCGGGTCGGTCCAGGTGATGATTTCGAAGCTGCCGTCCTCATGCTCGGCGAGCGCGGTGCAGCTCTCGACCCAGTCGCCGCAATTCATGTAGCGGATGCCGTGCTCGTCATGAATCGTCGCGTAGTGGATGTGGCCGCAGATCACGCCGTCGCAGCCGTGGCGCCGCGCCTCACCGGCAAGCGTCGCCTCGAACGCGCCGATATAGTTCACCGCCTTCTTGACCTTCAGCTTGGCCCATTGCGACAGCGACCAGTAGGGAACGCCGAACATCTTGCGGAAGAAGTTGACGAAGCGATTCATCTGGATCGCGAAGTCGTAGGCCTTGTCGCCGAGATGGGCGAGCCAGCGCGCGTTCTGCACCACGAGATCGAAGATGTCGCCGTGGATCACGAGGTAGCGCTTGCCGTCGGCGCCGGTGTGGACGGTGTTCTCCACCACGTCGATGCCGCCGAAATGCGTACCGTAATATTTGCGCAGGAACTCGTCGTGGTTGCCCGGGACGTAAATCACCTTGGCACCCTTGCGCGCCTTGCGCAGCATCTTTTGCACGAAATCGTTATGGGTCTGCGGCCAGTACCAGTTCGACTTCAGCGCCCAGCCATCGACGATATCACCAACGAGGTAGATCGTGTCGGCATCGTGAGAGCGGAGGAAGTCCAGCAGGCGGTCGGCTTGCGAACCGCGGGCTCCGAGATGGACATCGGAGATAAACAAAGTGCGAAAGCGCCGCTCGGGGCTCTCTTCACTCAAGGAGTCACTTCCCATGCCTGTGCACCTAACAGATTCCTGTGACAAGGCGATGACGATCCCCGCGACCCAAGGCCCCACAAACAGTTAACGAGAATCAGCAGCACGCCCCTCCCCTGCGGATAACAGGGGCGTGCGACAATCTGGCGACATGGGCGATCGCAGCTGTGTGGAACAGGCGTTGTGTTGTGCGCATATCGCGGCGGAACAACACACATCCGAAGCGGCGATGATCGCGTAGCCCGGATGAAGCGAAGCGCAATCCGGGGTCCTGTATCCGCGGATGTCGCGGCCCCGGATTTCGCTGCGCTCCATCCGGGCTACAAGAGCTTCAGTAGTATTTGTGGAAGTGATGCACCGGTCCGTGGCCGTGGCCGACGGCGAAGCGATCGGCTTCTGCGATCGCACCCGTGATCCAGGCCTTGGCGTTGCGCACGGCGGTCTCCATGCCCTCGCCCTTCGCGAGTCCTGCCGCGATTGCCGACGACAGCGAGCAGCCGGTGCCGTGCGTGTTCGCGGTGGCAATGCGTGGTGCCGCGAGTGCGATGCTGCGCGCGGCGTCGATCAGATAGTCGATGCTGTCAACGCCGGAGCCGTGGCCGCCCTTCACCAGCACCGCGCGACATCCCATCGCGAGCAATCGCTTGCCTTGTCGCTCGACGTCGGCCTCGTTCGAGGCGACCGGCTCGTTCAAGAGCGCCGCCGCTTCCGGCAGGTTCGGCGTGATCAGCGAGGCCAGTGGAAACAGCATGGTCTTCAGCGCATCGACGGCCTCGGCCGCCAGCAGCCGATCGCCCGAGGTTGCGACCATCACCGGATCGAGCACGACGTGGCGCGGCGCCCAGCG
This sequence comes from Bradyrhizobium sp. CCBAU 53421, assembly GCF_015291625.1. Taxonomy (NCBI): domain Bacteria; kingdom Pseudomonadati; phylum Pseudomonadota; class Alphaproteobacteria; order Hyphomicrobiales; family Nitrobacteraceae; genus Bradyrhizobium; species Bradyrhizobium sp. CCBAU 53421. Next base: position 3,566,469 of record NZ_CP030047.1, on the reverse strand, counting down.
CTTCAGCCCATCGGCGATCGCTGCGATTGTGTCGGCCTGCGCCACCATGCCGATCTTGACCGCGCCGACGTCGAGATCGGAGAACACCGCATCGATCTGCGCGGTGACGAACGAAGCCGGCACCGGATGGATTCCGCTGACCCCCGTGGTGTTCTGCGCGGTCAGCGCCGTGATCGCCGAGGCGCCATAGACCCCGAGCGCGGCAAAGCTCTTGAGGTCGGCCTGGATGCCCGCCCCGCCCGAGGAATCCGAGCCGGCGATGGTGAGCGCGACCGGCGTCATGCTGCGGCACCGGCGGTTGAAACGAATGAGACCATCACGAACAAGATCATGGCCTGTCCTAGCCCGCCCGCCCATCGGCAGCAAGTTCGCCTGACTTTACCGCAGGTTGGCGCCGCCTTGACCCTTGCTTTGGCGGCCCGTTTTGGGCCTATAGTCACGGAAATCCCCGGAGACGACTTTGATGGTTCCTTTCTTCGTCCAGATCAAATGCAAGCTCGGCCAGTCCTACACCGTCGCCAACGCGCTGGCGGAAGCCGAGATTGCGTCCGAGATCTATTCCACCGCGGGCAACTACGACCTCCTGGTCAAGTTCTACGTCGACCACGACACCGACATCGGCCATTTCATCAACGAGAAGGTTCAGGTGATCCCGGGCATCCAGGACACCCTCACCATCATCACCTTCAAGGCGTTCGGCGCGAAGTAACGCATCGATCTTCCCAAATGCCCGATTGGCGAGGTGCGCGCGGCCAATGCGCGATGAGATTGGGTTGAATCGTCGTCGCGCTTTAGCTCCTTGTTTGAGCATGATCGTTTCGGAAAACCGCTTCACACTTTTCCGGATCATGCTCTAGGCGGCCGGCGCCGCGTCGATCAGCGCCTTCAGGAACGTGACAACGATACGGCCGCTGCGACTCACTTCGCCGCCCCTCGACAACAGCGCCATGCCGCGGCCCAATGCGATGAAGCCGGTCGCGATCTCCACGGGATCAGCGGGCGCCTGCTTGCCAAGCAACTCGAACAGCCGCGTCACCAACACGCCCAGGGCACGGCGGTGCTTGCGGTTGAGTTCGTTATAGCCTTGCGCGAAAGTCGGGCTGCGCAGCGCCTGCAATTGCAGCTCGATCGCCAGCACGGCAAACCCCGGATCCGAATTGGCGGTGGCGGCCCATTTTTCAAGGCCCGCCATCACCTTCGCAGGCTCGCCCGGCGTCTGCCCCAATACGCTTTCGATTTTTGCACGCTCCTCGGATTGGTGCTGCTGCACCAGTTCCAGCAGGATCGCCTCCTTGTCGGGAAAATTCGAATAGAACGCGCCCTGCGAAAATCCGGCTGCGTCGGCGATGTCGCGCACGGAGGCCTGCGCAAACCCCTTCTTGATGATCTCCTCGCGCGCCGCCTCGATCAGGAGACTCTTCGTACGGGCCTGACTTTCCTCGCGATTTAGCCTGGGCAACGGACAAGGCTCCCGGATTTAAAATACCAATTGATTTTCAGATATCATCTGATATCTATTTTCAGATAGCAGTTGATATTTGTAACGCGACGAGTCGGCTACACGCGCACGGAGTAGCTATATCATGCAGATCAGGCCATTGGACCGGACGCTCGCGATTCTGGCGACGCTCGCGGCGTTGAGCGTCGCCACCATGGTGATCGGTATCCTCACCACCAGGGGTTCGCAGGACTACTTCCAGACCGCCCGCTCCGTCTCCCAGGTCAAGTTTCACGCCAGCTATCTCGCAGCCTTGCTGTTCTCGTTCGGCTTCCTGCAGTTCGGCAGGCTCGGCAGGACGATCGCGGTGGTGCTGTGGTGCTACATCCCGTTCGGGATCCTGATTTCGGTCACGCCGGTGGAGCAGGCGAAGGCGCTGGTCCTCGCACGGACAATCTTCTTCGTCTTTGCCTTCATCCTGTCCGCCGTCCTGTTCGCTTCACAGGCCAAGAGCGACGGTCGGTACAGCCAATGACAAGCCCGGAGGGTCCCCTGATGCCGATCACGATGGTCACGATTGCCGGACGAAGCCTGCTCGCATTGCTGTTCATCCTTGCCGGCGCAGCCAAGATCGCTGGCCCGAAGCCGTTCCTCGACCACATGGCGGCACACCATATTCCCGGCGTGCTGCTGCCGCTGGTGATCGCGCTGGAGCTTGGCGCGGGCCTGGCGTTGATGATCGGCTGGCAGCTGTCATTCGCCGCCGGCGCGCTGGCGCTGTTCTGCCTCGCGACCGCGTTCGGATTCCACCTCGACCTCGCCGACAAGGTGGAACGAACGCTATTCTTCAAGGATCTTGCGATTGCCGGTGGCTTGATGGTCATTGCCGCCAGCGCATGGCGCGGATGAAAGGCCAAGCATCATCAGGCGCCATCATGAAGGATCACTCTTGTCCGCCTTGCGCGTCGGCTTCGGCGGCCCGTCGACCGGCGGCAGCGACTTGATGTACTCGGCGATCGCGTCGCGATCGCTTGACGAGAGCTGCGAGGTGTTGCGGATCACGCGCACCATCGATCCGCCGGCGCTGTCGCCGTCCGGCGTCTGGCCGCTCTCGAGGAAATAGGCGATGTCCTTTGCGCTCCAGTCCGCGATCCCCCGCGGCGTGATGTTGGGCACCCAGCCCTCGCCCTCCGGATTCGGGCCACCGGCGAAGCGCTGCGAAGTGATGATGCCGCCGAGGAAATTGCGCGGGCTGTGACACTCGGCGCAATGGCCGAAACTGTTGACGAGATAGGCGCCGCGGTACCAATGCGCCGAGCGGCTCGCATCAGCGATGAACGGCTTGCCGTCCATGAACAGGAATTTCCAGACGCCGACATCGCGCCTGATGTTGAAGGGAAACGGCAAATCGTGCTCGCGCACCTTGCCCGCGACCGGCGGCAAGGTCTTGAGATAGGCGAACAGGTCGCGCACGTCATTGACCCTGGCGTGCTGATAGGACGTGTAGGGAAACGCCGGAAAATAGTGCGTCCCCGACGGCGAGGTGCCCTTCATGACCGCGGTGACGAAATCGGCCTCGCTCCAGCGGCCGATGCCGTCGTTCGGGTCGGGCGAGATGTTCGGGGCATAGAAGGTGCCGAACGGCGACGGTATCGCGAGCCCGCCGCCGAGCCGCGTGCGGTCGTCCTGCTTCGGCACCGCGTGGCAGGAGGAACATCCTCCCGCATTGAACGTTGTGAGCCCGTTGGCCAGATTGGGCTGGTAGGCGGGCAGCGCGCTCGCGGCAACGGTCGCGGGGATCGTCAGCCACCAGAACACGCCAAGGCCGATCAAGCCGGCGAGGCCGGCCAGGAGGAGAATTCGTCGCAACATTCACCGATCCGTCATTGGTCGCGTCAGTTCATCAACCAGTATGATGGCAACCGGTCGCACAAGCTCGCATCAAATTTGCCGCACTCACGATGATTTTGGGAATAAATCCGAAGCGCCGCGGTTTGAAGATTGCAACCATCGTGTGACGTCAAAGGGGAGAGAACCATGCCAAACAAGACCTTGCTTGCCACGCTGACACTGGGCGCCGCAATCGCCCTTGCCGGTCCGGCCCTTGCCGAGAAGCTGCAGGCCAAACTGGACGGCAAGTCCGAAGTGCCTGCGACCACCAGCGCCGGCACCGGCACCGCCGACATCGACTACGATGCCGCCACCAAGAAGCTGAGCTGGAAGCTGACCTATTCCGGCCTGTCGGGTCCGGCGACGGCTGCGCATTTCCACGGTCCCGCCGAGGCCGGCAAGAATTCCGGCGTCGCGGTTGCGATCCCGAACGCGACGTCGAGCCCGGTCGAGGGTAGCGCAACGTTGACCGACGCGCAGGCCGCCGATCTCCTCGCCGGCAAGTATTATGTCAACGTCCACACCGCGGCCAACCCGGGCGGAGAGATCCGCGGCCAAGTCACGAAGTAGATCTGACCAAGTAAGCGTTAACAAGAAACGGCCGACACAAGGAAGGGCGGACGCCTTGCAGCGTCCGCCCTTCTCGTTGACCGAGCGGCCCTCAGCCCTTCTTGAGGCGATAGGTCTCGTGGCAGCCGCCGCATTGCTTGCCGATCACGGTCAGCTCGGCCTTCAGCGTGTCGACATCCTTGATCTTGCCCTTGGCGTCGGTGACCGACTTGGCAAAGCTCGCGATGTGCTGCTCGAAGCCCGCCTTGTCTTCCCAGATCTTCGGCCCGGCGGAGTAGTCGCCATCCGTCTTGAGCCCCTTGCTGCTTTCCGGGAACAGCGTCGGCAGCTTCTTGGCGGTGTCCTCGAATTTCGCCAGCGCGGCGTCGACCGTTGCCTGGTCGTAGGGCTTCTCGCCCTTGATCATGGCGCCGAGCGCACCGGCGTTCTTGCCGGTTTCCTTCATCTGGGCCTGCGTCTGCTTGACCTGATTCTGGTCGGCCACGACAGCACCCGCACTCAACGCAAGCATCGCTGCAACGACGACAATCCGCTTCATCGGCAAAACCCTCAATCCTGCTCTGTCCCGGTCCGCAGGTACGCGGCCGGCCTGGTTAGCAAACACCGCAGGCGGAATCTTCATTCCGCCTGCGACAATTTATCAGAGGTTATGGCGGCGCTGCGCCTCGCGGATCGCGATCCAGATCCGCTCCGGCGTGGCCGGCATGTCGACATGGTCGATTCCGAACTCGCGATGCAGCCCCTCGACGATCGCGTTGACGACTGCCGGACACGAGCCGATCGCGCCGGCCTCGCCGGCGCCCTTCACGCCGAGCGGGTTGGTCGTGCACGGCACGTTGTGGGTCTCGAACACGAAGGACGGCCCGTCGGAAGCGCGCGGCATCGCATAGTCCATGAAGGTGCCGGTGACGAGCTGACCGTCGGCCTGGCTATAGACCGCCTGCTCCATCAGCGCCTGCCCGATGCCCTGCATCGCCCCGCCATGAACCTGGCCCGCGAGCATCAGCGGATTGAGCGTGACGCCGAAATCGTCGACGATGACGTAGCTGACGATCTTGATGATGCCAGTGGCGGGATCAATCTCGACCTCGGCGAGATGCGTGCCGTTCGGATAGGTGCCGTCGGCGCTGGCGAAGGTCGCGCTCGCATTCATCTTCGACGTATCGCCGCCGGGACGCTTGGCGAGATCGGCAAAGCTGACCGAGCGATCGGTGCCGGCGATCCGGATGCGGCCGTCTGATATCTCGAGGTCGCCGGTGCCGGCTTCCAGCGCCTGCGCCGCAAGCTCCTTCAGCTTGTTGCCGAGCTCGTGCGTCGCACGTTGCACGCTGACGCCGCCGGACGGGATCGAGGCCGAACCGCCGGTGCCGAGGCCGGTCGCGATCTTGTCGGTGTCGCCCTGCAGCACATGGACACGCTCGGGCGGCACGCCGAACTGCTCGGCGACGATCTGCGCATAGGCGGTCTGGTGGCCCTGCCCGCTCGACTGCGTGCCGATCAGGATCGAGATGTCGCCGTTGGGATCGAGCGCCACATTGGCGGTCTCCTCGCCCATGGTGCCGCAGACCTCGACATAGCTCGCCATGCCGATGCCCCGCACCAGGCCGTCCTTCTTGGCGGCCTTGGCGCGCTTCGGAAACTCCTTCCAGTTGGCGATCTCCATCGCGCGCTTCATATGCGCGACGAAGTCGCCGGAGTCGTAGACCTTGCCGGTCGCGGTCGTATAGGGCAACGACTTCGGCGGGATGAAGTTCTTCCGCCGGATCGCATCCGGCGTCATGCCGAGTTTTCGCGCGGCTGCATCCACGAGGCGCTCGATCACATAGGCGGCCTCCGGGCGGCCGGCGCCGCGATAGGCATCGACCGGCACCGTGTTGGTGAACACGGTGCGGACGCGGCAGTGGAAGGCCTGGATGTCATAGAGGCCCGGCAGCATGCCGGCGCCGCCATGCGGGATGTAGGGCGCGAAGGTCGAGAGATAGGCGCCCATGTCGCCCATCAGGTCGACATCCATGCCGAGGAATTTGCCGTCCTCGGCGAGCGCCATCTTCGCGGTGGTGAGGTTGTCGCGGCCCTGCGCATCGCCCATGAAATGGTCGGAGCGCTCGGCGGTCCACTTGATGGTCTTCTTGAGCTTGCGCGCCGCGACCGAGATCAGCGCATACTCGCGATAGGGAAACAGTTTGGTGCCGAAGCCGCCGCCGACATCCGGGCAGATCACCCGCATGTTCTCCTTCGGCATCTTCAGGATCATGTCGCAGAGGATCTCGCGCAGGCGGTGGCTGCCCTGGCTGCCGATCGTCAGCGTCAGATGATCCTTCTTGGCGTCGTATTCGGCGACCGCAGCGCGCGTCTCCATGAAATTGGTGATGACGCGCGGATTGACGATAGTGATCTCGGCCACCGCATGCGCCTTGGCGAAGGCGGCTTCTGCGGCGCCCTTGTCGCCGATCGAGACGTCGAACAGCAGATTGCCGGGCTTGTCGGGCCACACCTGCGGCGCGTCCTTCTTCACCGCATTGATCAGGCCGGCCACCGCCGGCAGCGGCGTCCACTTGACGTCGATGGCCTCGATCGCGTCGCGGGCATGATCAACGGTATCGGCGACCACAAAGGCGATGGCGTCGCCGACATGGCGCACTTCATCCTTGGCGAGGATCGGATAAGGCGGCGCGGTGAACGGATCGGTTTCCAGATTGAACAGGCACGGCAGGCCGCCGAGTTCGGCGACATCGGCCGCGGTCAGGATCAGCGCCACGCCGGGCATGCCGCGGGCCTTGCCGGCATCGATCGTGTAGGTCGCGTGCGCGTGCGGCGAACGCAGCATCAGCGCGTGCAATGCGGGAGACGGGGCGACGTCGTCGGTATAGCGGCCCTTGCCGCGAATCAGAGCGTCGTCCTCCTTGCGCCGCACACTTTGTCCGACGCCGAATTTGATGGGAGCTGCCATCGTCTCTCCAATTGCCTTGGTTGTTTGCGTGCATATTGGCTTGGTTGTCCGCGAAGCGCAAACCGCTTTCCGCCGCACGCGGCGCTATCCCGCGGTCCTCTCCTATGCATTTGATTTGACAGGTAAAACTATACGCGGCGCAGCGCGAACAGCCAGCCGCGGCCAAACAGCGTGAGGATCAGCAGGGCGTAGACGAAGGCGCCGACCGTGATCAGCAACAGCAGGATCATCTCATCGCGAAAGATCTGCATCGGCGCGAACCACACATAGGCGAAATGCGAGGTCAGCCACAGCGCGAGCGCGAGCAGCACGCCGCAAATCGCAAATGTGCCGAACGAGCGGATCAGCGCGCGATCGAGCGCCAGATAGCCGCGGCGCACGGCGAACATCAGCACCAGCAGCAGATTGACCCAGGCCCCGATCGCAGTGGCGAGCGCGAGCCCGACCTGCGCCAGCGTGCCGACCAATGCGATCTTCAGCGCGACGTTGACCGCGACCCCGGTCAGCGCCGCCTTCACCGGGGTGGCGGTATCCTTGCGGGCATAGAAGGTCGCGACCGCGCTGCGGATCATCACAAAGGGAATCAGTCCCACCGCATAGGCCGCAAGCGTGGCGCCTGCGGTTGCGGCATCGGCCTTCGAGAACGCGCCGCGGGCGAACATCGCGCGCATGATCGGATCGGCAACCGTCAGGAACGCGGCCACGAACGGCACCGAGAACAGCAGCGTGAAATCGAAGGCACGGCGCTGCGCGGCCATGGCGCCGGTGTGATCGTCGGCGGTCAGGCGCCGCGACATCTCCGGCAACAGCACGGTGCCGATCGCGATCCCGATCACGCCGATCGGCAATTGATTGAGACGGTCGGCATAATACAGCGCCGACAGCGCGCCGGCGGGAAGGAAGGTCGCGATGATGGTGTCGGCGAACAGCGCGACCTGCGTGCCCATCGAGCCCAGCGTCGCCGGCCCCAGCGCACGGAAGAAGGCGCGGACGTCCTCGTCGAGCTTGAGCGGCGCGAATCGCGGCAGGCCGCCGTGGCGCGCGAGGTCGCCGGCGAGCAGAAAGAACTGCAGGAAGCCCGAGATCAGGACGCCCCAGGCCGCGGCATGCCCGGCGCTCGGAAAGAACGCCGCCAGCGCCAGCGTCATCATCATGGCGAGGTTGAGGAAGATCGGCGCCGCGGCGGCGCTGGCGAAGCGATGCATCACGTTGAGCATGCCGCCATAGAGCGTCACCAGCGTGATCAGCAAGAGATAGGGAAAGGTGATCCGGGTCAGCTCGATCGCGAGCTTGCGCTGCGCGGCGTCCTCGGTGAAGCCCGGCGCGAGGATGCTCATCGCCTGCGGCATGAACGCCATCGCCACGACAAGCAGGACCACCTGCGAGGCGAACAGCAGCGTGAAGATGCGGTCGGCGAACAGCCGTGCCGACGCCTCGCCGCGCTCGCCATGGACGTGGGCATAGGCCGGCACGAAGGCGGCGTTGAAGGCGCCTTCGGCAAAGATCGCGCGGAAATGATTCGGCAGCCGCAGCGCCACGAAGAAGGCGTCGGCGACCGGCCCGGCACCGAGGATCGCCGCGAGCATGATGTCGCGCGCGAACCCGGTGACCCGCGATAGCAGGGTATAGCCGCCGACGGTGAAGATGCGCCCAAGCATGCGCTGCTTCTAGCGCATCATCACCGTACGTCAAAATGACGTCTTCAGGGCCTTAATGATCCAGGCATGAACCAGCCCGAAAACCGGAAACCACTTTTCGGGATCATGCCTGTAGCGCGCTGCGCACAGCCGCGATGACCCGGTCCTGCGCCGCCTCGTCGAGATAGGGGTGCATCGGCAGGGCGATGACGTCCTTCGACAGCCGCTCGCTGACCGGCAGGCCACCGTCGGCAACCGGATAGTGGCTGTAGGCCGTCTGCTGGTGGACCGACTTCGGATAGTAGATCATGGTCGGGACGCCCTGCGCCTTCAAGGCCGCCGCGAAAGCGTCACGATCGATGCCGTTGGTCAGACGGATGGTGTACTGCGCCCACACCGAGGTGTAGCCGGGAGCAACGCGCGGCACGGCGACGAGGTTGCCGAGCGCGCGCGAATAGCGTTCCGCCACCCTGTTGCGCGCCGCGATCTCGTCGTCGAAGATCTTCAGCTTCTCGAGCAGGATCGCCGCCTGCATGGTGTCGAGCCGCGCCGTGAGGCCGAGCCGGACGTTATCGTACTTGTCCGAGCCCTGGCCGTGGACGCGGATGCTGCGCAGCGTGCGCGCGAGTTCCTCGTCGTCGGTGAAGATCGCGCCGCCGTCGCCGAAACAGCCGAGCGGCTTGGCCGGGAAGAAGCTGGTTCCGGTGGCGAGCCCGAAGGTGCCGAGCCTGCGGTTCTTATAGGTTGCGCCAAAGCCCTGCGCGGCATCGTCGAGCACGAACAGGCCCTCGACCTCGGCGACCGCGGCAATCGCGTCGTGATCGGCGCTCTGGCCGAACAGATCGACCGGGATCACGGCAACCGGCTTCAGCCCGCGGGCGCGCGCCGTCGCAATGCCGCGCTTGAGCGAATTGACGTCGATGTTGAAGGTCTCCTCATCGACATCGACGAAAACCGGCGTCGCACCGGTCAGCGTCACGACTTCGCCGGTCGCGCAGAAGGTGAAGGTCGGGCACAGCACCGCATCGCCCGGCCCGACATTCTTCGCCATCAGGACCATCAGCAGCGCATCGGTGCCGCTAGCGCAGCTCACCACATGCTTGGCGCCTGTATAGTCCGCCAGTGCCTTCTCCAGCGCGGTGACTTCCGGACCGTTGATGAACTGGCAATGGTCGAGCACGCGCGCAACCGCGTCATCGATCGACTTGCCGAGCCGCCGGCGCTGCGCGGCGATATCGATGAAGGGAATGGGCTCAAGCTGCATATGCTGGTTCATGGAAGCTCTTTGCACGTGTTGAATGGATGACAATCAGCCAGTGAAGGCAATCAGCCGGCGATGCGGCGCGGTCCCTTGCGGATCGTCGAGGCGGCGGGCCTGGCCGGCGATTCCAGGCAGCGGATCGCGATCTCCAGGCTCGCCACGCCTTCGTCGCCGGACACCGCCGGCAGCTTGCCGCCGCGCACGGCATCGAGGAAGGCAATCAGTTCGGCGCGGAGCGGCTCGTCGTGACCGACCGGCAGATGACGCATCGAGTAGCTGCCGTCCGGCTTGAAGCCGAAGCATTCGGTGACCTGGCGCGTCAGCAGATCGCCCATCACATATTTGCCGCGGGTGGCGACCGTGACGTTGCGCGCCTTGAACGGCGTCAGCCAGTTGGTGTTGATGTGCGCGAGCACGCCGGACGCCGTGCGGAATTGCAGCAGCGCGATGTCCTCGCGCTCGGCGACCGCGCTCGAGAGCTGCGGCTGCACCTCGACGATGTCGGACTCGGTGAACCAGCGGATCAGGTCGATGTCGTGCACGGCAAGATCGATCACGACGCCGACATTGGACATCCGCGGCGGGAACGGGCCGACCCGGGTGATGCCGATCGACAGGATGTCCTCACCCGAGATCGCCTGCTTGATGGCGGCGACCGCCGGATTGAACCGCTCGACATGGCCGACCATCAGCGTGACGCCGGCCCGCTCGGCGGCGGCGACGATCTCGCGGCCCTCTTCGACCGTGGATGCGACCGGCTTCTCGACCAGGATGTGGATGTTGCGCGCGATGCAGGCGAGCGCGATCTCGTGATGCAGGTGGGTGGGGGCTGCGATCGTCACCGCATCGATGCCCTCGGCAAGCAGCTGATCGAGACTTTCGAAGGCGCGGCAACCGACCAGGTCGATGGCGCGTGTGCGGTGTTCAGGCAGCGGATCGACGATGCCGATCAGCAGGACGCCGGGCAGGCCGGCCAGCACGCGGGCATGGTTGCTGCCCATCACGCCTGCGCCGATCACGCCGACGCGCAATGCGCGGCCGATATCGGCCTTCGCGCCGGCTGCGGACACTTTTGCATTCATATCGTAGACCCCAAGTAACGTTCTGGCGGTTGTCCCGGCTCCTCAGGGAGCCATCCCGGCTCCGAGGGAATCAGCACCAAGTGCCCTCATCCCGATCTGCGCCTTGGCGCAAATCACCCCGCTTCGTTGGCAGCCGCTATAGCACGGCGTCACAAATGTGGCGATTGCCAAGGACGAAATCCGGACACGTTTTGATTCAAAGAGTTACATCGCCCCGCGCGCCTGGTTTCGCCCGGGAACCGGCTCGCCTCAGCTGCGCCGGTAGTCGTCCTCGATGCGGATGATGTCGTCCTCGCCGAGATAGCTGCCGGTCTGCACCTCGATCAGCTCGAGCTGGATCTTGCCGGGATTCTCCAGCCGGTGCACCGCGCCGATCGGGATATAGATCGACTCGTTCTCGTGCACCGTCTTGACCAGCTCGTTGACGGTGACCTGCGCGGTGCCACGCACCACGATCCAGTGCTCGGAGCGGTGATGGTGCTTCTGCAAGGATAGCCGCCCGCCCGGCTTGACGATGATGCGCTTGACCTGGTGGCGATCGCCATTGTCGACCGACTGATAGGAGCCCCAGGGCCGATGCACCTTGATGTGGTTCTCGGTCACCTCGGGCGCCGCCACCTTCAATTTCGCGACCAGCCGCTTCAGCCCGTTGGCGTCCTTCTGGCGCGAGACCAGCACGGCGTCCTGGGTCGCGACCACGACGAGGTCGTCGACGCCTTCGAGCGCGACCAGCGCCCGGTCGGTCGAGACGTTGCAGTTGCGGGAGTCTTCGAACACCGCCGCGCCGCGCGCCGCGTTGCCCAGGCTGTCCTTGTCGGAGAGCTCCCAGACCTGGCGCCACGAGCCGATGTCGGACCAGCCACACGCCACCGGCACCACCGCGGCATGCGCGGTCTTCTCCATCACGGCGTAATCGATCGAGATCGCGTTGGCCGCGCCGAACGCCGACGCATCGAGCTTGACGAAGCCGAGGTCGCGCGCTGCTGACGCAACCGACTGCTCCACCGCGGCGATGCTGTCGGCATCGACATTGCGATACTCGTCGAGCAGCACGCTGGCACGGAACATGAAGTTGCCGCTGTTCCAGAGATAGCCCGCATCGATATAGCCCGCCGCCGTCGCGGCATCCGGCTTCTCGACGAATTTTGCCACCGCCCGCACCTCGCCGGCGACCACCTCGCCCGGGCTGATGTAGCCGTATTCGGTGGCGGGCCGCTCCGGCTTGACGCCGAATGTCACGATGCGGCCGGCTTCGGCAGCCACCAATCCGCCGCGGCACGCGGCGACGAAGGCCGCCGTGTCCCGCACCAGATGGTCGGCGGCGAGCGCCAGCACGATCGCTTCGCTGTCTCGGCTATGGGCGAATGCCGCACCGGCCGCGATCGCGGGCCCGGAGTCGCGGCGCATCGGCTCCAGCAGCACGTCCGCCTCGCGGCCGATCTCGGCCAGCTGCTCCAGCACCATGAAGCGATAGGCCTCGTTGGTGATCACGATCGGCCGCTCGAACAGGCCGGCGTCGGCGACCCGCAGCAGCGTCTCCTGGAAGGTCGAGCGCGCCCCGAACAGCGACAGGAACTGCTTCGGATGCACCTCGCGTGAGGCCGGCCAGAGCCGCGTGCCTGCGCCGCCACACATGATCAGGGGAATAATTCGTCGTTCCATCGATGCCTCAAGTCCTGTCGTGTCCGCGGACGACACACTAAGATTTCTCCCGGACAGCCGCAGCGGGCGGTCGGGTTACCTCAAAAGCACGATCCGAGCAGTATCACGCGTGCCCCCGCACGTCTGGTCGGATTTTACCGGTATTGTAAACCCCGGGTGAGTGCTGCCCTTGCCGGTCCGGCCTCTTTAGCCGCCCGGTCGAGCGGGCCGCAATAGAGTCGGCACGGGTATTGCCAGATCGGTGCGGAAACCATACCAAGGCGGCGAATTTGGGCGCGCGAAAGCGTTTTGCGCAGTTTTTGACACATTCTGAAAACCTGGCAGCGCGAACGGAAATGCGCCGAATCCTGCTCTCGACCGTCAAGATCCTGATCTCGGCTGCGCTGCTCTATTTCTCGCTGCGCAAGGTCAACCTGTATGACCTCGCCGCCCGCATCCAGGTCGAGAGCCTGGGCTGGCTCGGCCTCGCGATCGCGGTCACGTTCCTGCAAATCTTCCTCGGGGTTTTGCGCTGGCGCGAGATCAGCGTGGAGTGCGGCGCGCCGCTGCAAACCGCGCAGGCGATGCGCTTCAACGTGATCGGCACCTTCTTCAACCAGACACTGCCGTCCTCGATCGGCGGCGACGCCGTGCGGCTCTGGCTGGTCGCGCGCGCCGGTGCGGGCTGGCGCGCGGCCACCTATTCGATCTTCGTCGATCGCGCGGTCGGATTGATCGCGCTTGCCGTCGTCATCGCGGCCACCCTGCCCTGGAGCTACCGGCTGATCTCCGATACAAACGGCTGGCTGGCGTTGCTGCTGCTCGATCTCGCCGCGCTTGCGGCCGGTTTTGGCTTCCTGGTGATCGGGCTGTTGCCGTGGCCCTGGCTGAAGCAGTGGTGGGCAACGCACCACATCCACGCCTGCGCGGTCATCGCGAACCGGGTGCTGTTCAGCCGCGAGCACGGATTGCGGGTCGCGACCCTTTCGATCGCCATTCACGTGGTGACTGTCGTGATCGCCTGGTGCGTGGTGAAGTCGATCACGGCCCCCGTCACCTTCGGCGAGATCTTCCAGCTGTTGCCCCCGGTCATGCTGATCACGATGATGCCGATCTCGATCGCGGGCTGGGGAGTGCGCGAGGCCACCATGGCGCTCGCCTTCGGCTACGCCGGATTGGTCGCCAATGAGGGCGTCAACATCTCGCTGCTGTTCGGCGCGGTGTCGTTCGTGGTCGGCGTGTTCGGCGGCCTGGTGTGGATCCTCAGCCCGGAAAAGGCCGCCAAGGGCGCCGAGCCGATCGAAGTCCCGGGGTCGCAGTAGCCGGACCAGAATGAGCAGTTTCGAAACTCTCCTGTCTTTGATCGCTGCGGTGCTGGCCGCCTCGATCTCGGCCGTCCTGATCCGGGCGACGCGGCCTCTGCTGCTGCGCGTCGCGCTGGCGAAGCCGAACGCCCGCTCGTCGCACCGCATCCCAACGCCGCAGGGCGCCGGCATCGCTGTCATCGCAGCCACGCTGCTCGCGGGCGGGATCGTCATCGTCATGGCCGGATCGCCGGACCTGACGGTGCCATTCATGGTGTTCGCGGCCTGCCTGTTCATCGCGGTGGTGGGCTTTGCCGACGATATCCGCTCGCTGCCCGTCGCCCCGCGGCTGCTGCTGCAGGCCGCCGCCGTGGCAGCCGTGGTGTTTTCGGCGCCGGCCGATCTCAGGCTCGTACCGGTCTGCCCGGTCTGGCTCGAACGCGGCCTATTGCTGATCGCCGGCCTCTGGTTCGTGAACCTCGTCAACTTCATGGACGGGCTCGACCTGATGACGGCGGCCGAGGCGGTGCCGATCACGGTGGCCGTCGCCCTGCTCGGCAGCTTCGGCCACGTCCCCGCGGCTCCAGCGCTGGTCGCGGCGGCACTGTGCGGCGCGCTGCTCGGCTTCGCGCCGTTCAACCGGCCGGTGGCAAAGATATTCCTCGGTGACGTCGGCAGCCTGCCGATCGGCTTGCTGCTCGGCTGGTGCCTGCTCGAGCTCGCTTTGCATCAGCAATTCGCCGCCGCGCTGCTGCTGCCGCTGTATTATCTGGCCGATGCGACGGTCACGCTGGTTCGCCGCATCGCGCGGCGCGAGCCGTTCTGGTCCGCGCACCGCTCGCACTTCTATCAGCGCGCGACCGACAACGGATTTACGGTGTGGCGCGTCGTCGGCGAGGTCTTTGCCCTCAACGTGGTGTTGGCGCTGCTGGCATTCGCTTCGGTCGCTCTCAACTCGCTCACTGCGGACACCGTCCTGCTGCTGGCCGGCGCGATCGCCGTCGCCTGGCAACTGCGCCGGTTCTCGCGGCCGTTCTGATCGCCTCAGCGTTTTCCAGCGAAGCGGATACCGGTTCGCATGAAGAAGCGCGTCAAAATAAAATCTAGATATCCGTTCGGCTCAGCGCGCGCCTCAGCCCCTCATCGAGGCTGATCGGCTGCTGCCATCCGGTGCTCGCGACCTTGGACAGATCAAGTTCAAGCGAGGCGAACAGGCTGTCATAGGCTTCCTTGCGGCCGCCTACCGTGAGCGACAGCTTCAGGAGCGGCAACGGCAACCAGAACAGGCGCGGTGAGGTTTCCGCCGCGCGGGCCAGCCGCTCGACGAACTCCCGGGTCGAGACCTGCTCGCGGTCGGCGACCAGAAACACGTCGAAATCATTTCCCGGCCGTGACAACCGATACAGGATGAACGACGCCAGGTTTTCCGCCGACAGGAACGCGCGGCGATTCTTCACGAAGGCGAGCGGAAGCGGCATGCGGTTGAGCACCGCGCGCTTGAGCAGGGCGAAGTTTCCCTTCGCCCCGGCGCCGTAGATCAGCGGCGGCCTGATCACGGTCACCCTCATGCCGCTGCCCGGCACGATCTCCTTCAGACCGACTTCGGCGGCCGCCTTCGAGTTTCCGTAGAGGCCGCGGGGCGTCAGGACGTCGTCCTCGCGAAACGGCGGGCGCCCGTAATTGCTGCGGCCATGCACCAGGATCGTGCTGACAAAAATGAAGTCCCGAACGCCCGCCGCGACCGCCGAACGCGCCAGATGCAGCGTGCCTTCGATATTGACGTTGCGATAGAGCTCGATCGCCTGTTCGTCGGACTGCTGGTGAACGCGAGCGGCGAGATGAACGACGGCGTCCACGCCCTCGAGCGCGGCGCGCCAGTCCGTGGCCGGACTGAGCGAGCCGATCACCACGTCGTTTGCATCCTGCGGCGAGGTGCGCACCGCGCGTCGCACCATCCAGCCGTTCTGCTCCAGCTCGGGCACCACATGGCGACCGACGAAGCCGCTCGCACCCGTGACCAGTACCGTCGGGCGACGATCATTCATGCCGTCCGCTCCACATCGCGATTGGATAACAGCTCCGCAACAAGCGCGGCATAGCTCGACAGCGCCCGCTCGGGACTGAAGGTCCGCGCGGTCGCGACGGCGCGCCCGGCCATCTCGGCGTCCTGCGATTGCGACGCCAGCCTGACGGCATCGGCGAGTTGATCGGGCCTTCCCGGCGTGACGACCCAGCCCAGCCGGTTCTCGCTGACGGTGAGCGCGGCCTCGGCCTCGGGCTCGGACACCAGGATGACGGGCCGGCCGGCGGCGAGCAGATTGTAGAACCGGCTCGGTACCGAGACGCCGGCAACGTCCTTGCGATAGGGGATCAGCCAGACGTCGGCGCTGGAGAGCAGCGCATCGAGCTCACTATCCGCGACGCGCTCGACCAGCGTGACGTTGGCGAGCTGCGCCTCGGCCTGCATCTGCTTCAAGCGCGCAAAGCCCATGCCCCATCCCGACAGCAGGAAATGGATTTCGCGCTCGTCGCGCAACAACCGCGCGGCCTCAAAGACGATATCCGGATCGTGGGTGAAGCCGAGATTGCCGGACAGGCCGACGACGAAGCGGGCGGCGATCGCCTTGCGGAACGGATTATCGGGGCTGACGGGACGATTGCCGGGGGCGAGCGTCGCCCAGTTCGGGATGAACCTGATCTTGTCCGGTGTCATGCCGCGATAGCGCAGCAGCAACGTCTCGGCGTCGCGGCCGATCACGATGACGGCGTTCAAGGCCCGGAACATCAGCGCGTTGATCGCGCGCATCGCCCGCGCAACCAGCGAGGACGGCCGCAGCAGCCCGGCCATCACGAGCACATCCGGAAACAGGTCGTGCATGATCAAAGCCGACTTGGCGCCCTTCAACCTCGCGGCGGCGGCAACCGCATAGGGCAGCGCGAAGGGAGCGGTCACCGTCAGCGCCACGTCGCCCCGCTTGAGCCGCGACAACAGCGCAAAGAACATCCGCACCGTGAACAGCGCCTCGGCCAGCGCACGCTTGATCAGCGCCGCCTTTCCCGGCAGCCGATTCCTGATCTCGACCACGACGGGCCGCCCCGGCATCGGCGCCCTCGCCGAGCCCGGCATCCCCGACACCACCACCACGTCCGCCTCCTGCGCGATCCGTTCGGCGATCGCGGACATGATCGCGGCGGTCGTGCTGTGGTCCGGCGGATAGTGCTGGCTGGCGACCACGACTTTTCGAGAACTGGGCATCAATGGCTTTCGAAACGGTCCTGCCCGATCGCCCGCAGGACGGCGCGGTCAGGCGGCATTCGACCCGAACTCGGGCACGGCGTCCTGAAGGACGGCACGGATGGTCACGCGGTCATCTCTCTCGATCGCATCTTCCAGCGCCGCGAGCCACTTGCGCAGCGTCGACATCGGAGGCTGGTTCGGCTTGGCGGCCATGACGCCGGCGACGCCGATTTCGAGCGTCGGCTCCTGGCTTGCGAACAAGATCTCGTTCAGCCGCTCGCCGGGACGGATACCGCTGAACACGATCTCGACGTCGACGCCCGGTTGCAGGCCCGACAGGCGGATCATCCGCTCGGCGAGATCGACGATCTTCACCGGCTGCCCCATGTTCAGCACATAGACCGAGACGTCGGGCCGCGCCGGCGTCATTGCGTGCGTCGCCGCGGTGATCACGAGATCGCAGGCTTCGCGAATCGTCATGAAATAGCGGACCATGTCCGGATGGGTGACCGTGATCGGTCCGCCGGCCTCGATCTGGGCCTTGAACTTCGGCACCACGGACCCGTTCGACGCCAGCACGTTGCCGAACCGCACCGAGATCAGCCGCATGTGCGCCTTGCCCTTGGCCTCGGTCATCAGGTCGTGATCCATCGCCTGGCAGTACATCTCGGCGAACCGCTTGGTCAGACCGAGCATCGACACCGGCTCGATCGCCTTGTCGGTCGAGATCATCACCATCGCGCTCGCGCCGGCGGCACGCGCCGCATCGGCGACGTTTACCGACCCGAAGATGTTGGTCTTGACCCCCTCGCTC
The DNA here is from genome assembly GCF_015291625.1 of Bradyrhizobium sp. CCBAU 53421. Classification (NCBI taxonomy): domain Bacteria; kingdom Pseudomonadati; phylum Pseudomonadota; class Alphaproteobacteria; order Hyphomicrobiales; family Nitrobacteraceae; genus Bradyrhizobium; species Bradyrhizobium sp. CCBAU 53421. Next base: position 3,548,644 of record NZ_CP030047.1, on the reverse strand, counting down.
CAGTCGCGTTCGAGGATCGGCACATGCTTGAGCGCCGCGGCATGGAACACGATGTCGGGCTTGAACTCGCTCATCAGGCGCGTGATGCGCTCGCGGTCCCTGATGTCGGCGATCCGGCCCTCGATCTCGGGCCCGCTGTCGCGCTCGGACAGCGCCTCGGTGACCGCATAGAGCGCCGGCTCCGAGTTCTCAACGACCAGGAGGCGCGCCGCGCCGAAGGTCGCGACCCGGTCGCAGATCTCGGCACCGATCGAACCGCCGCCGCCGGTCACGATGACGGACTTGCCCTTCACCAGCGCCTCGAGCCGCGCGTAGTCGATCTTCTGGCTCGGGCGCAGCAAGAGGTCTTCGACCGCGACATTGGTGAGCCGCGGTGCGTCGCCGCCCTCCAGCGATGGCAGGCGGCTCACCATCAGGCCAAGCCGCTTGGCGCGCATCAGCACGCTTTCCGGATGCGCGTCCGGCTCGAACGCCGACGGTGTCATGACCACGCGCTTGATCGGCCGCTGGCGGGTCTCGAAATCCCGAATCACCGCTTCGATGTCATCGACGCCGCCGACCACGGGAATGTTGCGGATCATCTGGCCGCGGTCCGCGGCCGACGGCGAGAGCACGCCGACCGGCCAAAGCCGCTTGATGGCGCCGTTCTCGATGCCGCGCAGCACGACTTCCGCGTCGGCCGTGCGTCCGACCAGCAGCGCCGACGCGGCATTGTCGGACCGCGCGTGAAGACGCGTGCGCGAATAGCGGAAGTAGCGATAGCCGAGGCGCAGCGCGCTCAGCGCGAACACCTCAAGGAAGAAGAACAGGATGATCGTGACCCGTCCGAGGAACACCGGACTTGGCGAATTTGCCCCGGTGAAGAAGTAGACGTAGTCCACCACGACCAGCGCCAGCGTCAGCACCGCTGCGACCCGCAGGATGTTCACCGCATCCGGCAGCGAGGTGAAGCGCCATTTCGCCGTGGTCAGGTTGGAGAAATAGCTGACCACGATGCTGAACAGCACGAACCAGGGCAGGATGCGCAGCAAATGCGGCAGCCGGTCGGTCAGCAGGCTGCCTTCGAAGCGCAGATAGAAGCTCGCCAGCAACGCAAACGTCGTCGCGAGCGCGTCATGTGCCAGAATCAGGAAGTTGCGCAGGGTGAATTGTGAAAGGCGCGTCATCTAGCAGACGGGTTGCTGGCAACTGGGAGTTGGTGACGGGACATTGGCAGGCTGTAGCGTATCTGCGGAGCCCTTGCCAGCGATCATGGACGGATCGGCGGCTCGGGTTCCATATCCGTCCCCAATCGCCCCTTCAATGCCATACCGCCCGCAACTCCGACGCCCAGCACGTACATCCAGCCTTCATGAAAGTCGAAGATGTGTGAATTAAACAACGAACTTGAAATATTCTGTACCACGACGAGAAGCCCGATCCAGTTGACGAGACCGTCGCCGCGGAACAGCAACAGGTGCAGCAGCCACATCGCGTACAGTATCGCTACACCCACAATGCCCCACTGCACCGCGACGTTCAACGTTTGATTGTGGGGGTTTCCGATCACTTCCGCGGAAGCCTGGTTCAGGCCGCCTGTCGCGACGCGCTCGAACAGGCCCCGCGTCGCGCCGGTGCCGTGGCCGATGACCGGGGCCTCGGCAAAGAAGCCGAGCGACTTGCGCCAGAATTCGAGCCGCAGACCAAGCGACGTCGCCTCGTTGCGCTCCATATAGAGCTTGTAGTCGCGCTGGAATGACTCGGCCGTCCGTCGCAGTGGTGACGATCCATACCACGCCACCACGGACAACGCTGCGGCTGCGCACAGGATCAGCACGATGCTTCGCCAGCGCAAATGCAGCAGCGCAAACGCCGCGAACATGATCGGAATCGTCACCAACGCGGTGCGCGACACCACCACGAGCGCCATGTTGGCAAGCAGGCTGAGCGCAATCGCGGTCAGCAGCACGGCCATCAGGATGCGATTGGCCCGCAACAGCATCACGATCGGATAGGATAGCGCGACCGCGCACAGCGTGAATTCCTGGCTCTGGTCGATGTAGTTCTTGACGAAGACGCCCTGCTCGCCGGGGCCAGGCGCCCGCAGCGCGAGGTGGGGATAGGCCAGCACCAGCCACGACATCAGCATCAGGAGCGTGCAGGAGACGAGAAAAGCCACGAACACCCACGTCCCGCGCGTCGAGCGCTGGAAGTGATAGAGCAAGACCGGGAGCACCAAGAGCTTTGCGGTCGGCCCGACCGCGTACAATCTCGCGCCCCAGGCGGCGTCCGACCAGAGCGTGCCGGCGAGCGCGAGGCAGAACAGCGCGACCGGCGCCACGCAGATCGGCCGCTTCAGCAGCGTCCAGAACGCCGGCAGGTCGACGGTCGGCGCAATCGAGATCAGCAGCACCACACCGAAGATGCCGACCAGCGAGGTCGACCACGGCAGCGACAGCGCAATCAGGACCGCGACGACGTCGGTCGTGGTCTGCCAGCGCGCCGGATCGCGCCAGGCCGGACACGCCGCGGCGCCTGCCGGGGATGCCATGCTCGCGCTCACGCCTTGCCCTCGCGGGCCCGGGCAACCAGCGAGGTCGTGCTGTGGCCCTGCAGGATCTCGACCAGCACCACCTCGCCGCCGGCGGCCTCGACGATCTCGTGGCCGACCACCTGCTCGCGGGTATAGTCGCCACCCTTGACCAGCACGCTCGGCCGCACCTTCGTGATCAGATTGATCGGCGTGTCCTCCTCGAAGATCGCGACGAGGTCGACGGCTTCCAGCGCCGCCAGCACCTCGGCGCGGGCGCGCTCGTTCTGCACCGGACGCCCCTCGCCTTTCAGGCGCTTCACCGAGGCGTCGCTGTTCAATCCGACGATCAGGCGGTCACAGGCGCCGCGCGCGGCGGTCAGCACCTTGACGTGGCCGGGATGCAGGATGTCGAAGCAGCCATTGGTGAAGCCGATCCGCAGATCCTGCCGGCGCCATTCCTCGAGATAGGCGTCGATATCGCCGCCGGCCGGGACGATCTTCTCCTCGGCGGCCAGCGAGGCGTGCGGCAGGATCTTTCGCCGCAACTCGGCGGCTCTGACGATCGCGGTGCCGGTCTTGGCGACCGCAACCGCGGCCGCCGCGCTCGCGATCCGCAGCGCGCCTTCCCAATCGGCACCGCCGGCCAGCGCCAGCGCCAGCGCCGCGGCCACGGTATCGCCGGCGCCGGAGACATCGCGCACCTTGACCGGCAGCGCCGGCACATGGATCGAGCCGCCCTCCCGCGTCACCAGCGTCATGCCGCGCTCGCCCTGCGTCACCAGCATCGCCTCGCAATCCGCAAGATACATCGCATCGGGCGCGGCCTGCGCGATGTTGTCCTGGCTGTCGGCACGGCTGCGGGTTGCCTCGGCGAATTCCTTGCGGTTCGGCGTCAACACGGTTGCGCCGCGATAGATCGCGAGATTGGCGCTCTTGGGATCGACGATCACGCGCTTGCCCGCCTGGCGCGCGGCGTCGATCACGTTGTGGATCACGCGCGCGGTGAGCACGCCCTTGGCATAGTCGGACAGCAACACGATGTCGGCGTGCGCAAGCCGCGGCAGGATCGCGTCGATCAGCTGCTGCTCGACGGCGGGCGCGGCCGGCGCCGCCAGCTCCCAATCGGAACGCAGCATATGGGTCGAGAATTGTTCGGAGACGAAGCGCACCTTGCGCGTGGTCGGACGCGCGGCGTCGCGCACCAGCACGGTTTCGATGCCGGCCTCCTTCGCCAGCGCCTCTGATAGCATAGTGCCGGCGGCATCCTCGCCGATCAGGCCGACGAAGATGCAGCGGCCGCCAAGCGAGGCGATATTGCGCGCGACGTTGCCGGCGCCGCCGATATTGCTCTCGCTGCGCCTGACCGCGATCACCGGCGCCGGCGCCTCCGGCGAGATTCGCGATACCTCGCCATACACGAACTCGTCGAGCATGAGGTCGCCAACGCAGAGCACGGTCTGGCCGGCCATTGCACGCGAAATCGCTTCAAAATCGAACATCAGTCACCGTCATCCGCTCTAGCGATAGCGATCCGCGCAATCGAGAAAGCCGTTCACATAGGCCCCGACCGCGTCTTCCAACTGCGTAAAACCGCCATTGTATCCGGCGCGCCCGAGACGATCGACAACGCTCTGGGTGAAATATTGGTAACTGCCGCGAATCTGCTCGGGCATGTCGACATATTGGATGTTCGGCTGCAGGCCGAGCGCGCCATAGGCCGAGACGATCAGGTCCTTGAAGCTGCGCGCCTTGCCGGTGCCGACATTGAAGATGCCGGACACCCGCGGCGTCGCGACCAGCCACATCATCACGCGCACGACGTCGTCGACGTAGATGAAGTCGCGGCGCTGATCGCCATCGGCGATGCCCTCGCGGTGCGACTTGAACAGCTGCACGACGCGGCCCGCCCTGATGTCGTCGAAGCGGCGCGCCAGCACGCTCATCATCGGACCCTTGTGATATTCATTCGGGCCGAACACGTTGAAGAATTTCAGCCCCGCCCATTGCGGCGGCAGAGGCTCGCCCTTCGCCGCGCGCTCGGCGACGGCGAGGTCGAACAGGTTCTTGCTCCAGCCGTACAGGTTCATCGGCCGCAGCCGCTTCAACGCCTCTACCGAACCATCGTCGTCGAAGCCCTGGTCGCCGTCGCCATAGGTCGCGGCCGAGGAGGCATAGATGAACGGGGTAGCATTCGCGGTGCACCAGTCGAGCAGCCGCATCGAGAGACGGAAATTGGTCTCGATCACCAGATCGCCGTCAGTCGCAGTGGTCTCCGAGATGGCGCCGAGATGGAGGATGCCGTCCAGCCGGCGGCCCTTCAGCCAGTCGCCGAGCTCGGCCGGCGGCACAAAATCAGCGATCTGGCGCTTCGCCAGGTTCCGCCACTTGCCGTCGTCCCCAAGAATGTCACAGACCGCCACGTCGCTGCGCCCGGCGTCATTCAACGCGGCCACGACGTTCGATCCGATAAAACCGGCGCCCCCGGTTACCAGAAACATTGATGAAATCCCGCCAGATTCCTTTGCAGCCGCCAGCTTTGCCCCACTCCCGCGCCACAGGCAACGACGGCTTTACCTCACATCGCGAACCGGTTACCGACGTGGCCGCGCCGATCCGGCTTTGGCCAGTTTAGAAATGAATATTGATTCAATATCTAATATCGAAACACAGGATACCGAGGATACCAGACCGATCCTCGTCGTGCCCTATGTTTGGATCGGCGATTTCGTGCGCGGACACACCGTGGTCAGGGTGCTCCGCAAGCGCTGGCCCAACCGGCCGGTCGACCTCCTGACATCCAGGCTTTGCGCCCCTTTGGTTGACTATATGCCCGGCGTCCGCGCCGGCATCGTGTTTGATCTGCCACGCAGCCGGCTGGCCCTGACCCAGCAGCGGACGCTCGCGGCCGAGCTTCGGAAGCGGAACTACGCCACCGCGCTGGTGCTGCCGCGCACCTGGAAGTCGGCCATCGCACCGGCCCTGGCGGGCATCCCGGAGCGGGTCGGCTTCTTTGGCGAGGCGCGGTTCGGCCTGATCAACGCCATGCGTTGGCGCGAAAAGCAGCAGCCACGCTTCATCGACAAGAACGCCATCCTGGCGCTGCCCGACGGCGCCTCCCGCCCACCGGAATGGCCGGTGCCGCAGCTTCGGGTTCCCGCGGACGAGGTCAGCCGATGGCGGCAGGCCAATGGCCTCGGCAGCGGTCCTGCCATCGCGCTCGGACCCGGCTCGGTCGGGGTCTCGAAACGCTGGACCTATTATCCCGAAGCCGCGCGGCTGTTCGCCGGGCACGGCTTCGACGTCTGGGTGGTCGGCGGCCCCGGCGAGAAGGCGCTGGCGCAGGAGATCGCGGCTGTCGGCGGCCCGCGGGTCCGCGATCTCACCGGCACCGATTTGCGCAACGGGGCGCTGGCGATGGCCGCCGCCAGCGTCGCCATTACCAACGACTCCGGGCTGATGCATATCGCGGCCGCGATCGGCACCCCCACGATGGGCATCTTCGGCCCGACCGATCCCGATCTCTGGGCGCCCCTCAACGGCCTCGCCGCAACGGTGCGTCAGACCAAAAACAAGCTGCCGTGCCAGCCGTGCCAGCGCACGGTCTGCACCATGAACGACCATCGCTGCATGCGCGACATCGCCGCCGAAGAGGTCGTCGGGATCGCCGAGCGCGTGCTGGCTCAGATCAACGAACGATAGACCTCCGCGATCGCGCCCGCCTCGGCATCGAGGCTGAACTTATCCACAACTCGTTGGCGCGCCCGCGCCCCCATCGCCGCGGCCGCGGCCGGATCGCGCATCAACGGCTCGAGCGCGGCCGCCAGCGCGTCGGCATCGCCGGGCGGCGTCAGCACGCCGGTGAGGCCATCCTCGACCACGAACTCGGCAGCGCCCGCGCGCGCTGCCACCAGCGCCGCACCTGCCGACATCGCCTCGATCAGGGTCAGGCCAAAACCTTCATTGCGCGAGGTGAAGGCGTAGATCGTCAGCCGCTGGTACCAGCGCACGACATCCTCGATCGGCAATTCGCCCGTAATGACGATGCGCGATTGCAGCCCGGCAGCCTCGATCTTGCGCTTCAGCTCATTGGCAAACGCCAGCTGCTCCGGCACCACGGCGCCGACAATGACAGCGCTGAAATCGGGATGGCGCGGCAGCAGCCGGCACATCGCCTCGACGAACACGTCGCTGCCCTTCTGCGCGCGCACCCGCCCGAAGCAGCCGATCGCATAGCGCCCCGGCAATCCGCTTTCGGCGAAGGCAGCAGCACGATCGGCCGGCGGCGCATAACGGTCGGTGTCGACGCCATGCATCACCACGGTGGCGTCGCGCTTGAGATATGAGGCCGACAGCGGACTGGTGGCGATGATCGCATCCATGTTGCTGATCAGCCAGCGCGTCAGCCAGGTGTGATGCCGCTGCGCGGCCGACGTGAACAGCAGCTTCAGCGGCCAGCCGAGCGCGCGCAGCAACAGCCCCGCAATCATCTCGTCATTGCGCCGCGCGTGCCAGATCACTGGCCGCGCGCGCCGCCACAGCCGCATCAGATCGGCAAATCCCATCGCGTCGATGCCGTCGGGCCGATGCGAGCCGAGCCAGGCCGCGCGAAACATCCTGGCAAGCTTCGGCGCGACCATGCGGTTGGTCGCGGTGACACCCGAATAGCGTCGGTGCAGATTGGGCACGATGAGCTCAAGCTCGCCGGCAGCTGTGTTCTCGATCGGCACGCAAGTCTCCGTTTCGTGCCAGTTCCTATACGCAACATTAAGCATAGTGGCCAGTTCGGCCGCGGCGAAACCCCCTCTTCACCGCACTCCCGCTAGCATCATCCGTTAAAGATATCGGGAGAGCTCTATCCATGACCGTGCTCGTGACCGGCGGTGCCGGCTATATCGGAAGTCACATGGTTCATGCGCTGGTCGATGCCGGCGAGAGCGTCGTCGTCGTCGACAATCTCTCGACCGGCTTCTCCGCGTTCCTGCCCGAAGGTGTTCCGCTGTTCATCGGTGACGCCGGCGACGAGAACCTCGTCGAGGGCGTGATCGCACAGCACGGCATCGACAGCATCATCCATTTCGCAGGCTCGGTCGTGGTGCCGGACTCGATGCGCGATCCGCTCGGCTATTACCGCAACAACACCATGACGACGCGCAGTCTGCTCAACGCCGCGGTGAAGGGCGGCGTCAACCGCTTCATCTTCTCCTCGACCGCGGCCGTCTACGGCAATCCGGACCACGTGCCGGTGCCGGAGATCGCGCCGACGCGTCCGCTGTCGCCCTACGGCTCGTCGAAGCTGATGACCGAGATCATGCTGCACGACGTCGCCTCCGCCCACGACATGAGCTACGTCGTGCTGCGCTACTTCAACGTCGCCGGCGCCGACCCGAAGGGCCGCGTCGGTCTTGCCACCATCGGCGCCACCCATCTGCTCAAGATCGCGGTCGAGGCCGCGACCGGCCAGCGCGCCAAGATCGACGTGTTCGGCACCGATTATCCGACCCAGGACGGCAGCTGCATACGCGACTTCATCCATGTCAGCGACCTCGTCGAGGCGCATCGCTCGGCGCTGTCCTATCTGCGCGGCGGCGGACAATCGGTGACGATGAATTGCGGCTACGGCCGCGGCTATTCCGTGCTCGAGACCATCGAGGCGGTGCGCCGGGTCTCGATGCGCAATTTCGCGGTCGCCTATGCGCCGCGCCGGCCCGGCGACATCATGACCATGGTGGCCGATACCACGCGGATCCGCTCAGCTCTCGACTGGACCCCGCGCTACGACGATCTCGAGACCATTGCGAGCCACGCGCTGGCCTGGGAGGAGAAACTGTTCCGGGACCGCGGAGGCTCCGCGCGACAGGCAGAATCGGCCTAAAAATCAAGCCGTTATCACGCCGTTATTATACTTGAAAAAGCCCCGCCAAGCGGGCAAGGAGGTCCGCAACCCTGACGGCCGGCACGGCCCGCCGTCAATGGAACGCGGATGGCTCAGTTTCCAAAGAAAATTACCGACGATCCCTATGGCGCGGCGATCCTGATTCGCCGTCTGGTCACGGAACAGGGGATCACCTACTGGCGGCGCTATCTGACGGCGTTCGCCCTGATGGCCGTTGCCGCCGGCTCGACGGCCGGCGCTACCTACGTGCTCGGCCAGGTGATCAACCAGGCCTATGTCGACAAGAACATCCCCGGCATCGCCATGTTCGCCGGCATCACCGTGGTGCTGCTGTTCATCAAGGGCGTGGCGACCTACGGCCACATGGTGATCCTGTCGAAGATCAGCAACGCCATCCTGGCACGGAACCAGCGGCAATTGTTCGCCAAGCTGATGAGCGAGAGCATCGGCTTCTTCTCGCAGCGGCACTCGTCGGAGTTCCTGGCGCGGCTCACCGCCGGCGCCAAGTCGATCACCGACGTGCTCAACATGCTGGTCAATGCGATCGGCCGCGACTTTCTGATGCTGATCAGTATGCTCGCGGTCATGGTCTGGCAGGACCCGCTGATGTCGTTCATCGGGCTCGTGGCGGTGCCGCCGGCGATGCTGATGCTGCGCAGGCTGGTGAAGCGGATCAAGGGGCTCGCCTACAACCAGTTCACCGGCACCGCCGACATCATGGAGACGATGCAGGAATCGCTGCAGGGCATCCGCACCGTGAAGGCGTTCACGCTGGAAGACACCATGCAGCAGCGGATCGACGAGAACATCGCGATCGTCGAGCGCAACGCCAACAAGATGGCACGCGTCGCCAACCGCTCCAATCCGCTGATGGAGATGCTCGGCGGCTTCGCGGTCGCCGGCTGCCTGATGTACGGCGGCTACAGCGTGGTGGCGCTCGGCTCCACGCCGGGCCAGTTCTTCACCTTCCTGACCGCCTTTCTGATGGCGACCGAGCCGGCCAAGCGGCTGGCGCGGCTCAACATCGACCTCAACAGCCAGCTGGTCGGCGCGCGGATGCTGCTCGAGGTCGTCGACAGCCCGGCGAGCGAGCAGGCCGACGACGACAAGCCGGCGCTCAAGCTCTCCGACGCGCGGATCGAACTGCGCGACGTCAGCTTCGCCTATCGGCCCGGCGAGCCGGTGCTGAACCGGATGAGCTTCACAGCTGAGCCCGGCAAGGTCACCGCGCTGGTCGGCCCCTCCGGCGGCGGCAAGTCGACGGTGCTCGCTTTGCTGCTGCGCTTCTACGAGACGCGCGAGGGCGAGATCCTGATCGACGGACAGTCGATCTCGCAGGTGTCGCGCAAGTCGCTGCGCCAGCAGACCGCCTATGTCGGCCAGGACGTCTATCTGTTCCGCGACACCATCCGCGCCAACATCGCCTTCGGCAAGCTGGGCGCCACCGAGGCCGAGATCATCGACGCCGCCAAGGCGGCCTGCGCGCACGACTTCATCATGAGCTTCCCGCTCGGCTACGATACCCCGGTCGGCGAGCACGGCACCCAACTGTCCGGCGGCCAGCGCCAGCGCATCGCGGTCGCCCGCGCGCTGATCAAGAACGCGCCGATCATCCTGCTCGACGAGGCCACCGCCGCGCTCGATTCGGAGTCCGAGAAGCAGGTGCAGGAGGCGATCGAGCATCTCTGCCAGGGCCGCACCACGATCGTGATCGCGCACCGCCTGCACACCATCATGCATGCCGATGCGATCCTGGTGGTCGAGGGCGGCGAGATCGTCGAGCGCGGGCGTCACGAGGAGCTGCTGCGCCGCGGCGGCCGCTACGCCTCGTTCTTCCGCCTGCAGCACCACCACGACCCGTCGCCGCTGGCGCTGGCGCCGATCAGCGCCGCCGGCTAGAGCGTTTTTGAGCGAAGTGGAATTTCGGTTCGCGTGAAGAAAACGCGTCAAGAAAAGAATTTAGAGCTGCGTTTCGGCTCTATCGGAACGCAGCTCTAAGGCTCATCCCTTCGCGTCCTTTGCGACAATGCCTGCGCGCAGCACGCGCAGGACGTTGCCGCCCATGACCTTGCGGATTTCGTCCTCGGAGAACCCGCTCGACAGCAGCGCCTGGGTCACGGCGGCAATCCCGCCCGCATCGAATCCCGTGGTGGTCGAGCCGTCGAAATCCGAGCCGAGGCCGACATGGTCGATCCCGACCAGGTCGCGGACATGGGCAATCGCGCGTGCGACATTGTTCGGGTCGAGCGAACAGACCGCACCTTGCCAGAAGCCGATGCCGACCACGCCGCCGGTCCGCGCGACACCCCTGACCTCGTCGTCGGTGAGATTGCGGTTGACCTTGCAGGTCGCCTGAACCCCGCCATGGCTCGAGACCACCGGGCGCGTCGCCATCGCCAGCACGTCGGCGACCGCAGCATGGCTCGCATGGGCGAGATCGACGATCATGCCCTTCGCCTCCATCCGCTGCACCACCTGCCGGCCGAGCGGCGTCAATCCGCCCTTGGCCACGCCGTGCATCGAGCCCGCGACATCATTGTCGAAGAAGTGCGCAAGGCCCGCCATCCTGAATCCGGCGGCGTAGAGCACGTCGAGATTATCGATGTTGCCCTCGAGATCCTGCAGGCCCTCGATCGAGAGCATTCCGCCAACCACCGTCATGCCGCTCTTGCGGTCCGCGAGCAGGCGGTCGATGTCGGCCGGTGTCGTGATCACGCGAAGCCGTCCGGCGGACTTGTCGGCGAAGCTGTGCAGTTTCTCGGCATGCCATAGCGAGCGCTGCAGCAACGAGAACCACGTCCGCATCGGCTGCAGATCGATGATGGCGAGGTTCGTGATCGTGTCGGTGTCGCCGGCGTTGGCATCGTAGTTCTGGCCCTTGGGCGATTTGGTGACCGACGAGAACACCTGCAGCGCGTAGTGGCCCTCGATCAGACGCGGCAGATCGATATGACCGCGATCCGATCGCGCGATCAGGTTGCGCTTCCACAACAGGCTGTCCGCATGCATGTCGGCGACGTCGAGCGTCGCCTGCAAGGCCTGCGCGGCCGGCGTGATGCCCACGGCAACGTGCTGGACCTTGTTCTGCCCACGGTCGATCCGTTCCGGGGCCACCACAAAGAACCGAACGGCGGCGGCGAACACGACCGCGACAACCAAGGCAAGGCCGATCGAAAGCCACCTCCGCATCGGCATCACCGCTCTCGCTGGCCAAGGGCGGCCGCGCTCGGCGGAAAGCTGACCTCACGTCTGCGTCTGAAGCAGCCGCAGCCCCTAGCCGCCAGCGCCGTAACCGCGTAAATACGGCCCGCGCTCCCTCCCTCAACCCTCCGGGACCCGTTCATGAACGCTGCCTCCACCGTCATTCCGCTTCCCCCGCAGCCCTCGCTCCCCGTCGTCGGCGAATCCGGCAGCTATCCGGTCCGCCGCATCTGGTGCGTCGGCCGCAACTATCTCGAGCATATCAGGGAGATGGGCAATGACGAGCGGGCGCCGCCATTCTTCTTCGGCAAGCATGCCGACATGCTGGTGCCTGATGGTGCGACGATCCCCTACCCGCCACTGACCAAGGACCTGCATCATGAGGTCGAGCTGGTGGTGGCGATGAAGAGCGGCGGGCTCAACATTCCCGCCGACAAGGCGCTCGAGCATGTCTACGGCTATGCCGTCGGCATCGACCTGACCCGCCGCGACCTGCAGATCGCCTCGCGCAAGAAGGAGCGGCCCTGGGAGATCGGCAAGTCGTTCGACTATTCCGCGCCCTGCTCCGCGATCCAGCCGGCCTCGAAGATCGGCCACCCCGCGAGCGGCAAGATCTGGCTCACCGTCAACGGCAAGGAAGCGCAGAAGGGCGACCTCACCGAATTGATCTGGAACGTGCCTGAGATCATCTGGCAGCTCTCGCAGCAGGTGAAGCTCGCCGCCGGCGACATCATCATGACCGGCACGCCCGCCGGCGTCTCGCAGCTGCAAGTGGGCGACAAGCTCGAATGCGGCGTCGACGGCGTCGGCACGCTGAAGGTTTCGATCGGCAAGCCGGAGTAGTCTCCGGATCCGATCCGCCAGCACACCGTGGCCCCGAACCTTGTTCGGGGCCGTTTGCTTTTTCAGAATTGCTCGTGGCCGGGATGGTTGGGATCGCCCAAATACCCGCCGCCGCCGCTGCCGCCGGCACTGTCACCGCTGTAATCAGTTCCGAGATAGGGCGGCGGATCGACCGGCTGGCGATGCGGGCCGCCTGAACCGCCCGGGGGCAGTTTCGCGCCCACCATCTTCGGCGGCGCCATGGGAAGCCTGCCCGCTTGTGCTGAGCCCAGCGCGGCAACGCCGAACGCGACAACGGCAGCGAAAGCAATCAGCGAATTGCGTGTCATGCGACGCCTCCTTGAACTCGGGCCGGGCACCATGCGCCAGCTCCGACGCCGCACTCTTCGCACGATCGCAGCAGCCCGCCTGTGAGGTGGGTCACGCTCGATCCCGGCCGCATCCCGACGACCCCGCATGCCCGGGAAGCCCCGGACCGGAGGTCCGGGGCTTTCCGCTGCGCGTGGTCAGCGCATCGTGCCGGGCATGCAGGGCGGCTCGGTGAAGGGCGCGGTCGCGAACGATCCGACGTTCGGCGCGCGCACGCAGTCAGTCGTCTTGCTGCTGACCGGTGTCGTCGTCGTTGTCGTCATCGAAGCATGGGCGCGCCGCGCCGCAGCATTGTTGCTGGCGGCGGACGCCTGAGCCGAGAACGCTGCTGCCGCAACCAGGGCAAGCGTCACGAAGGTCAATTTGGTCATTGGGGTTTCTCCGCACGTGGATGAAGCCGACCAAGCTCGGCTCCTGTGACCAATGACTGTGGGCGCCGAATAATTATTTCATCACGCGTGATCACCGAACCGCGAGCGCCTGATCACTGATCACGTTCGATGGACCGGGGAATACCGGAACGATAGGGGCACTCCATTTCATCAAGGCCGCGCACGCGGCGATGACTGTATGGAGATTTTCATGAGCGATCTTCCGCGACTCGGCTTGGCTGCAATCCTGACCGCGGCCATGGCGAGTTCTTGCCTTGCACAGTCGGTGGTCCAGGAGCCCGGCGTCTACGCATCAAACGAGACCACGACGCGGCCATGGTTGGCGCCGGTCGGTCATCGCCAGCCGCGCGCCGCCGACATTCCGGCAGCGGCGGCGTCATCGCAGCAGATCATCGACCAGGAAGATGCCATCGTCGATCGCAAGATCAGAGGCATTTGCCGCGGTTGCTAGAGCATGATCCGGAAAAGTGCGAAGCGGTTTTCCGAAAAGATCATGCTCAAAGGAAGAGAGCCGAGCCCCGCTCGCGCGGGGCAAGTGCTAGTGCCGTTCGACGGCCTGCGGCGCCGCCGGACCGAGATGCGTCTTCTCGTATTCGAGCCACAGCTCGAGCAGCGCCATGAACGCGACCACCGCACCCGCCGCGATGGCAAAATGCATCGCGCGGGTATGCGTGAAGCCAAGCAGCCAGGGCGAGGCAATCAGCCAGCATCCGACGAACAGATTGATCCATTCCTCCCAGATCGAGAACGCGACGATCGCCGCCAGCGACATGACCGCGATTGCCGCGCCGCTGATCCTGAGATCGATCGCCGCGGTCGGATTGGCCTGCACGAACAGCCACGGCGCAGCGAGCAGGAAGATCGCTGCGGCGAGGTTATAGAGATCGAGCGCCGATTCCTTTCGCCATTTCATCATCTGCTGCTCCATTGCTGTCTCAAGCCCGACGTTCATGCGCGCCGGCCGCATTGATGTCCTTGCCGGTGAAGTCGGTCATCAGCGCGGTCGCAACCAGCGTGATGACGGCGCAGAGCGCGATGTAGATCGCGATCGCGATCCACGAATGATAGGTGCCGAACAGCCACGCCGCGATCAGCGGCGCCGGACCGCCGGCGATCACGGACGCGAGCTGGTAGCCGAGCGAGGCGCCGCTGTAGCGCAGGCGACCGGTAAAGCTCTCTGCGATCAGGGCCGCCTGCGGGCCGTACTGCATGTCGTGCGGAATCAGCGACAGGAAGATCGCGAGGAAGATGATCGTTTCCGATCCGGTGTTAAGCATCGCGAAGTAGATGAAGCCGAACACGCCGGTCACGGCAGCGCCGATCATGTACATGTTCTTGCGGCCGATCTGATCGGAGATGTGCCCGCACAGCGGGATCGAGACGAACGACAGCACCGAGGCCGCGAGCACCGCGGTCAGCAGGAAGTCGCGCGACACGTGCAGCGTTCCGACGCCGTAGGAGAACACGAAGGCGGTGAAGATGTAGAACGGCGCCTGCTCGGACATCCGCGCGAAGGCGGACAACAGGATCTCCTTCGGATGATCGCGGATCACCGTCAGCATCGGCGTGCGGTCGAGCTGACGCTCGGCCAGCAGCCTGCTGAACACGGGCGTTTCCAGGATGCCGAGCCGGATGTAGAGGCCGACGCCGACCAGGACGATGCTGAGGGCAAACGGAACGCGCCAGCCCCAGGCCAGGAACTGGTCGCCCGACATCTGGCTGAACGCCAGCACGGCGAGATTGGCGAGGAACAGCCCGCAGGGCACGCCGAATTGCGGCCATGACGCGATCAGGCCGCGCGAGCGATCATTGCGCGCCCATTCCATCGACATCAGCACCGAGCCGCCCCATTCGCCACCGACGCCGACGCCCTGGATGAAGCGCAGCACGGTGAGGATCACCGCGCCCCAGATCCCGATGCTGGAATAGGTCGGCACCAATGCCACCGCCGCGGTCGCGAGGCCCATCAACAGCAGCGTCGCGATCAGCGTCGACTTGCGGCCGATGCGGTCGCCATAGTGGCCGAAGATCGCAGCGCCGATCGGCCGCGCGATGAAGCCGACCGCATAGATCGCGAAGGCTTCCAGCGTGCCGACCCAGGGATCGGAATGCGGAAAGAACAGCTTTGCGAACACCAGGCCAGTGACGGTGCTGTAGAGGAAGAAGTCATACCATTCGATCGCGGTCCCGACCGTGGAGGCGATGACCGCGCGGCGCAGCTGGAGCTGATGTTCGGATGGCGAGAGTTGGTTGGCGTCGAGTGTCGGGCCGAGCGTTACCATGGGAGCGTCTCCCTCGGACAAGCCCCCGGATGGATTTCGACCGTTCGGGTCGTTTGAGTACGAACGACATCGCGGCGCCGAAGGTTCCATCGTAATGGAACGCGGGGCCTAGAACTTTAGTCGGCCCGGGCGCCTGGATGCGCCCGTCGGCCGCCGCGCAGGTCCGTCACGTGTCGCGCTTCGTCTCATGACAGCCCGAGGGCGCGCCCGTCGCTGCGCGGATCATGCGCCCCGGTGATGCTTCCGTCGGCGTCGATCCGGATCGCGCCCGGATGCCCCGCGAGCGGGCTCTGGGCCGGAATCAGACCCATCTCGTGGCCTCGCTCGGCGAGTGCCCTGAAGACCTCTTCACCGGCGTCCTTCTCCAGCTTCAGGCTGTCGCGTGAATCGGAGAACGTCTTGCCGAGCAGGAAGCGCGGCCGCGACAGCGCGGTGAGCGGATCCATGTTGTAGTCGATCAACCTGGTCAGCACCGCCGCGAGCGTCTGCGGCTGGCCATCGGCCCCTTGGGTGCCGTACAGCAGATGCGGCCGTCCGCCCTTGAGGTACATTCCGGGATTGAGCGTGTGGAACGGCCGCTTGCCCGGCTTGAGGCAGTTGGGGCTGGCCGGGTCGAGATTGAACGAAGCGCCGCGATTGTGCCAGATGATGCCGGTGTTGCCGGCCACCATGCCGCTTCCCCAATCGTAATAGACGGTCTGCAGCATGCTGACGCAATTGCCGTCCCGATCGGTCGCCGCGAGATAGACCGTGTCGCCCTTCTTGAACACATGTGGCCACGGCATCGCCTTCTCCAGGCTGATCGCCTTGGCGCGGGCGTCGAGGTAGCTCGCCGATAGCAGCTGATTGACCGGAACGTCGACGAATTCCGGATCGCCGATATAGCGGTTGCGGTCGATGAAGGCCTGCTTCACCGCTTCGACCAGCAGGTGATAGTAGTCCGCGCTCCCTTCCGGATATTTCGCAAGCTCGAAGCGGTCGAGGATGCCCATGATTTCGAGCGTCGTGAGACCTTGCGTCGGCGGGCGCAGCCCGAGCAGTTCTCCGCCGCGATAGCCGACCCGCAACGGCGTCTCGTCGCGGGCGCGGCAACGCGCGAGGTCATCGGCGGTCAGCGGCGAGCCGATCTGCTTCAGTCCGGCCGCGACGCGTGCGGCGAGCTTTCCTTCATAGAAATCGCGCCCGCCGTTTGCCGCCAGCATCTCCAGCGATTTCGCAAGCTCAGGCTGGAGCAGCGGCTCGCCGATTTCAGGCATCCGCCCGCCAGGCATGAAGATGCGCCGGATGTCGGGCCAATCCTTCAGGTTGTTCGCTTCCATGTCCTGCCAGAAGCGTTGCGACGGCGTGACCGGGAATCCCTTGCTGGCGTATTCGATCGGGCGCGCGAACAGCGACGCCCAGCTGTGCTTTCCTGCCCAGGACTTGCGGCTGAAATCGAACGCCTGGTCCCAGACGTCGACGGTCGTCGCCGCGGTCAGCGCCGACCCTGGCCCACGGACCGGCACCGAGCCGCTGTAGTTCGGCAGGTTCAGCGCGGCCTGACCTACGCCGGACAGCGTCCGCACATTGCCCTTGCGGTCACTGATCACCATGAAGCTGTCGCCGCCGAGGCCGCTGAAATGCGGATAGGTCACGCACAGCGTGGCGCCGATGGCGATGACGGCCTCGATCGCATTGCCGCCTTTGCGCAGCACCTCGAGCCCTGCCTGCGTTGCAAGCTCGTGCGGGCTCGTCACCATGCCCGTCTTCGATCGCGCCAGCGCGCCCGTAGTGTCGAGAGCCCGGAGCGGTCTCGGCGTCGCCGCGGCAACCGCCGTGAGCATGGACCCGACCAGCAACTCCCTGCGCGACAAGCCAAGATTGGCCATTGTCCTCCCCCTCGTTTTTCCTTGTTGCGTCGACCTCGTTCTGCCGTCGCGCGCTGCGGACACCGCACGACATCCAAATCCCCAAGGATCGACGCTGGCATTTGGTATACCAATACTGAAGGAAACTCTTACTTCGGTCAAGCCGCGGCATGGGGGAAGTAGCGGCCCTCCCGGCCCTGTCATCGAAGGGGCTTGTCTGGCACCGGTCGGTCGATGCAGGTCGGCGAAGCCGCCTTGCCGCTTGCGGCGGGCCGGATGAGATCGTTGACGAAGCACACCGAGCGGAAGCTGCCGCTCGAGGCCATGCGATGTGCGGCTCTAGGCCCGATCGCTGCGCCGATACCGCACGTAGCGGGGCGTCCAGACCTTGGCCTGGATGCGTGCCTCGACCTGATCGATCGGAATATCCTTGGCGAGCCCTTCCTTGTGCGCCTGCAGCGCGACCGCCAATGCAACCGTCAGCGACACATCACGCAGCGCGCTGACCGGCGGCAGCAGATTGTGCTTTGGGTTGTTGCGGGCTGGCGAGACGCTCGCCAGCGCCTTGGCGGCGGCCATGAACATCCCGTCGCTGACCCGGCTCGCGCCGACCGCGAGCGCGCCGACGCCGACACCCGGGAAGATGTAGGAGTTGTTGGTCTGATCGACCTTGAAACGCGCGCCGTCGCGCGTGATCGGCGGGAACGGGCTGCCGACGCCGATCAGCGCCCGCCCCTCGGTCCAGGCTTCGATGTCGGAGGGCGTCGCCTCCTCGCGCGAGGTCGGATTCGACAGCGGGAAGATCACCGGCCGCTGGTTGCACTCGGCCATCGCGCGGACGATCGGCTCGGAGAACGCGCCGGCCTGGCCGGAAACGCCGATCAGAACGGTCGGCCTGGCGTTGCGCACGACGTCGAGCAGCGCGATCTTGTCGGGATGGCTGAGCTGCCAGCCCGCGATCGCCTGCTTGCTCTGCACGAACGGCAGCTGGAACGGGGCGAGCCCGCTCATGCCTTCGAGCAGCAGCCCGTCGCGGTCGACCATGAAGAAGCGTTTCGCGGCCTCGCTTTCGGACAGGCCGGCATCGATCATCGCCGCGCGGATCAGGCTGGCGATGCCGCAGCCGGCCGAGCCAGCGCCGAACACCGCGACACGCTGCTCGGTCAGCGGCACGCCGGTGACGTTAATGGCCGAGAGCAAGGCGCCGGTCGCGACCGCCGCGGTACCCTGAATGTCGTCGTTGAAGGTCAGGAGCCGGTCGCGATAGCGCTCGAGCATCCGCGTCGCGTTGTTCTTGGCGAAGTCCTCCCATTGCAGCAGGACGCGCGGCCAGCGCTTCACCACCGCGGAGACGAACGCCTCGATGAAGTCGTCATATTGCTGACCGCGGACGCGCTCGTTGCGCCAGCCGATATAGAGCGGATCGGCCAGGCAGTCCGGATTGTCGGTGCCGACATCGAGCATGATCGGCAGCGTGGTCGCCGGGTGCAGGCCGCCGCAGCCGGTGTAGAGCGCGAGCTTGCCGATCGGGATGCCCATGCCGCCAGCGCCCTGGTCGCCGAGGCCGAGGATGCGCTCGCCGTCGGTGACGACGATCGCCTCGACGTGATCGAAGCGCGGATGGGCGAAGATGCGGTCGATCCGGTGCTGGTGCGGAATGCTGAGGAACAGCCCGCGCGGCTTGCGAAACAACCGGCTGAATTTCTGGCAACCCTCGCCGACCGTCGGCGTGTAGACGATCGGCAACAGCTCTTCCAGGTTGCCGACCAGGAGCGCGTAGAACAGCGTCTCGTTGGTGTCCTGCAGTTCGCGCAGGAAGGCATAGCGCTCGATGTCGGTCTCGTAGCCGCGCAGCGCCTCGAGACGGCGCGAGACCTGCTCGTCCAGCGTCAGGATATTTGGCGGCAGCAGGCCATGCAGGTCGAACGCCTCGCGCTCGGCCTCGGAGAACGCGGTGCCCTTGTTCAACTGCGGATCGGCCAACAGCTCGTAACCGCTCAGTGCAGTCGTCGCAAAAGCTCCAGTAGTCTCCGACATGAGAAGGCCTTTCGATACGGAATCCGGATCGGGACTGTAGCACTTCGATGCGAGCGACCGGAACCCGAACCTGCCCTTCTCGCCAAGTTCTTATCGGGCCGTGAGGCCGGATCGATTGCCTCGCAGCCATTGGTGACAGCGCGATGACGCCGGTGCCGATGCCCGGATTACATGCATCCGCCACGCAACCGTCATGCATCGTCAGATCAGGGCCGATCACATCGCGAGAGCGTGATCGATCGACGACACGACGACGCTCGGCAGACGCGCGGTTCACGCCTCTTGCTCATATCAGTCGCGCAGCGGCGTTCAGGAACCGCGGCCCGCTCCATGTCAAAATCGCAACGCAGGCTGCGCAACTTCCGTTGTGGTTCGACGCCACACACGTCGATACTGTCCGGCAAAAATCACGGTGAGGAAAAACGAATCATGTCGGGAATCGAGCTTGCGACGCCACGTATGAAATCGATTCAGCGCGTCGCGCTGGCTCTGCTGGTCGTTGCAGGGGTCGTCAACTACATCGATCGCGCGACCCTCGCAGTTGCGAATCCGCTGATCCGCGAGGAACTCGGGTTGTCGATTGCGGATATGGGCTACCTGCTGTCGGCTTTCCTCTGGGCTTACGCGTTCTCGCAGCTCCCCACCGGTGCGATGGTCGACCGGCTGGGTCCGCGCCTGCTTCTCGCTATGGGCCTCAGCCTGTGGTCGTTCGCGCAGCTCATCGGCGGGCTGGTGCAGAATTTCGGCCAGTTCTTCGGGGCCCGCGTCCTGCTCGGAGTTGGCGAGGCCCCGCAATTTCCGACCGGCGCGCGCGTGGTCCGCGACTGGTTCAATCAGCGCGACCGGGGGCTTGCGACCGGCGTGTTCAATTGCGCGTCATCGCTCGGCACGGCGATTGCCGTGCCGCTGCTGACCTACCTGATGCTGACGTTCGGCTGGCGCGCAATGTTCGTGATCATGGGCATCGCCGGCCTCGTCGTCGCCGCCTGCTGGTATGCGCTCTATCGCAACCCCGAGCAGGTCGCGCTCACGGCGCACGAGAACGCCTACCGGACGCAAGGCGATCCGCCCGGTCAGCGCACCAAGGTCACGTTCCGCGACTGGTCGCTGTTGTTCCGCTTCCGCACCACCTGGGGCATGATCTTCGGCTATTTCGGCTGCATCTACCTGACCTGGATCTACACCGCCTGGCTGCCGGGTTATCTCGAGATCGAACGCCATATGAGCGTGAAATACACCGGATGGGCTGCCGCGGTGCCGTTCGCCTGCGGTGTCGTCGGCGGCGTCATCGGCGGATACATCGCCGACATGCTGGTGCGCCGCGGCGTCGAGCCGCTCAAGAGCCGGCGCTACCCGGCCGCAATCTCGCTGCTTGGAACGGCCGCCTGCACGGTGGCTGCCGCCTATGTCGAGAGCAACGCACTGGCGATCGCCTTCATCTCGATCTCGCTATTCCTGGTCTATGTGACCAGCACCTGCGCCTGGGCCTTGAGCTCGGTGGCGGTCCCGACCAATTGCACCGCCTCGATCGGCTCGGTGCAGAATTTCGGCGGGTATCTCGGCGGCGCGCTGGCGCCGACCGTGACCGGCCTGATCGTGCAGAAGACCGGCTCGTTCGTGCCGGCGCTCGTCGGCGGGGCCTTGATTGGCGTGGTCTCGGCGGGATGCTATCTGTTCATCGTCGACCAGCCGATCACGGCCGCCGACATGGATGCCGCTTCGGACGCCATCGGTTCACTTGGCGTTGGCGCCAATCGGGAGCCGTAGTTAGTTCCAAGCAAGGCAGGGGAGACATCACGGTCGGGCTGAGGATCAGCGCGTCCACAGCATACCTTGGTATACCGCTCTCATTCCTTGTCATGCCCCGTGCTGACGCGCGTACAGTTGAGCGGTGGCGAGCGATTCTTAAACTCGCAGCTGCTCCAACGAATGCATTGGAGTTCCGTGATCGGGATCACTGCTCCAAAGCGTGAGTCGTGAGACGATCGCGAGACGCAATGCCAACTGGAACGCGGGTTCTGCGAGGAACACTCAGATGATCGTCAACATTCAGAAGCTGGATGGCCTGTGGCACCTCATCGTCGGATCGTGCAAGATCCGAACTCCGTTCCTGGAGACCCAGGACCGGGAGTGGGTCGTGGCCTACGCCAGGCGAGTCTACCCCGGCGCCAAGGTTTTCGAACGCGACTGATACGGTTGCACCACGCAGCTCACGCCCCAGACAAAAAGCCCCGGATCGCTCCGGGGCTTTTGCTTTCTACGCGGCAATGCCGCTGCCTTCAGCGCAGCGCCGACACCACGATCAGGCCGAGGATCAGCGCGGTCACGGAATACTTCAGCGTGTAGTACACGTTCCGATTCCACTCCTTGACCTTGCGGCTGGCGAGATGGATCTCGTAGAGCTTGCCGAACACCTTGTTCAGCGCGCCGACATGCTCGCCGTCGACGTTCTGGGTGGCCGATGCCTTGACGATGTTGTGGCTGACCCAGCGATTCATCCTGGTCATGAAGCCGTACTTCATCGGGCGCTCGACGTCGCAGAACAGGATGATGCGGTTGACGTCGGTCTTGTTCTCGGCGCTGTGGATGAAGGTCTCGTCGAACATGAAGGCCTCGCCGTCGCGCCAGACGCATTCGACGCCGTCGACCAGGATGCGGCACTCATTCGAGTTCGGCGTGACGAGGCCCAGGTGATAGCGCAGCGAGCCGGCGAAAGGATCGCGATGCGCGCCCAGCTTGCCGCCGGGCGGCAGCATCGCGAACATCGCGCCGTGCACGTTCGGGATCGAATTCAACAGCTCCACCGTCTTCGGGCACAGCGTGCGCGCCGACGGCAGGAAGTCGTCGTACCATTTCAGATAGAACCGCTTCCAGCCGCTCTTGAAGAACGAATAGAAGCCCCAGTCGTTGTTCTTGGCCGCGGCGCGGATGAAGCCCTCGTCGAACAGGCGCGTGGCCTCGTCGCGGATCGTCTCCCAATTATCGGAGAGCTTCTTGAGCTCGGGAAACTGCTCGACCGGGATCACCGGCGTGTTGGGCACCGCGGAGCCCGCATACATCAGCACGTTGTAGGGCGCGAGGTAGGTCGAGTGATCGCCGAGCTGGCGGGCGAAGCGCAACCGCTGCTTGCCGCGGAAGTGTACGTAGAGCGTAGAGGCCACCAGCACGTAGAGAATAACGAGCTGCGGCGCGAAGAGCTGTCTCAACATGATCCGTCTATGATCGCGGCCCGCCGATGCTCTCCATGCACCGCCCCGTAGCAGCCTGAACCCTCGATGGGCGGCTTAGCCCCGGGCGGCGAAGCGCAACGCCGTCCGCGAAAATTCCCCTGTTTCAACGTGACTTGGCACTGCCGCAAGCTCTGGCGTGGGCCGAAGCCGTGCTGCCGTGCCATCCCGGTTGAGCCATGTAAGCGTCTGCTCACCAAATGTGAAGCGCCGCCTCATTCGAGGCGGCCGCTGTGTGGCCGCAATCACACACCCATCATTCGCCATTGACAAACTGATTAGATAATTACTAATCGTTGGAAGGTCCGCCAAAGAACGCGGCCATCCAAAAGGGAGGAATGATGAGACAATTTTTGGCGGCAGCCATTCTCGCGGCGATGACGACGGCAGCTCACGCCCAGGTGTCCGATGATGTCGTACGCATTGGCGTGCTGACCGACCTGTCGAGCTGGGGGCGCGACAATTCCGGCCCGGGCTCGGTCGAGGCGGCCAAGATGGCGGTTGAGGAGTTCGGCCCCACCGTGCTCGGCAAGCCGATCGAGATCGTCTCCGCCGACCACCAGATGAAGACCGATGTCGGCGTGCAAATCGTGCGCGGCTGGTTCGACAACGGCAAGGTCGACGCGGTCGTCGACATCCCGAATTCCGGCATCGCGATCGCCGTGCACAACATGGTGCGCGAGCGCAACAAGATCGCGCTGTTGTCCGGTCCCGGCGCGAGCTCGCTGACCGACGAGCTGTGCAGCCCCAACACCGTGCACTTCACCTACGACACCTACGCGCTGTCGAAGGTCACGGCCTCGGCGGTGATCGCTGAGGGCGGCAAGTCCTGGTACTTCATCACCGCGGACTATGCGTTCGGCCAGCAGCTCGAGAAGGACGCGACCCGCTTCATCAACGAGATGGGCGGCAAGGTGCTCGGCGGCGTGCGGCACCCGACCAACACCGCCGATTTCTCCTCCTTTGCGCTGCAGGCACAGAACTCGAAGGCGGACGTCGTGGCATTCGCCAATGCCGGCCAGGACACCGACAATTCGATCAAGCAGTCCGGCGAGTTCGGCCTCGTGCAGGGTGGCCAGAAGCTCGTCGGCCTTTTGATGTTCGACACCGACGTGCATGCGATCGGGCTCAATGCCGCGCAGGGCACCTACATGACGACGGCATCCTACTGGAACATGGATGAGAAGACGCGCGCCTGGTCGAAGAAGTTCTTCGCCCGCGCCAACGTGATGCCGACCATGATCCAGACCGGCGTCTACGGCTCGGTACTGCATTATCTCAAGGCGATCCAGGCAGCCGGCACCGATGATCCGAAAGCGGTGATGGCCAAGATGCGCGAGCTGCCGATCGAGGACACCTTCGTGCATGGCGGCAGACTGCGCGAGGACGGCCGCGTCATCCGCGACATGTATCTGGCGAAGGTGAAGAAGCCCTCGGAATCCAAGGAGCCATGGGACTATCTCGACATCATCAAGACCGTGAAGGGTGAGGACGCTTTCCGTCCGGCCTCCGAGTCCAAGTGCCCGCTGCTCAAGAAATAGGATCGATCGCGTGGCCAACGAAGAAACCTATCAATGCGACGCGCTCGTCGTCGGCTCCGGCTGCGCCGGGCTGTCGGCGGCGGTCACCGCCGGCCATCACGGCCTCAAGGTCCTCGTCGTCGAGAAGGAGCCGCGCTTCGGCGGCACCACCGCGCGCTCCGGCGGCTGGCTGTGGATTCCCGGCACCTCGCTGGCGAAGGCCTGGGGCATCGAGGAAAGCCCCGACCAGGCGAAAACCTATCTGCGCCATGAGGCCGGGAACAGTTTTGACGCCGCGCGGGTCGATGCGTTCCTGACCGAAGGGCCAAAGGCGGTCGACTTCTTCACGACCAAGACCGCCGTGCGCTTCGACATGCCGCTGACCTTCCCGGATTATCACGCGGAGGCGCCCGGCGGTGCACAGGGCGGCCGCTCGATGGTGACGCGGCCGTTCGACGGCCACGAACTCGGCGATGCCATCAAGGATCTCGGCAGTCCCCTGCCCGAGCTCACCGTGTTCGGCATGATGCTCGGCTCCGGCAAGGAGATCGTGCATTTCATGCGCGCGACGCGGTCGCTGACCTCGGCGGCCTACGTCGCCAGGCGGCTGTCGAAGCATGCGATCGACGTGATGCGCAACGGCCGCGGCATGACGCTGA
Source organism: Bradyrhizobium sp. CCBAU 53421 (assembly GCF_015291625.1). NCBI lineage: Bacteria > Pseudomonadati > Pseudomonadota > Alphaproteobacteria > Hyphomicrobiales > Nitrobacteraceae > Bradyrhizobium > Bradyrhizobium sp. CCBAU 53421. The sequence continues at coordinate 3,523,862 of NZ_CP030047.1, read as the reverse complement.
CCAACGGCAATGCGCTGGCCGGCCGGCTGGCGAAATCCGCCTTCGACCTGAAGATCCCGCTCTGGCTGAATTCGCCGGTGCGCGAATTGATCGTCGAGAACGGCGTGGTGCGCGGCGCGGTGGTCGTGCGCGAGGGCCGCACCATCCGCGTCAACGCAAAGCGTGGCGTCGTGCTCGCCTGCGGCGGCTTCCCGCATGACGTCGCGCGGCGGCAGAAGATGTTTCCGCACGCGCCGACCGGAAAAGAGCATTACTCGCCAGGCCCGACGGGTAACACCGGCGACGGCTTGCGGCTTGCGGAATCGGCCGGCGGCCGTGTCGAGGACTCGCTGCCGAATGCGGCGGCCTGGGTCCCGGTCTCGGTCACCACACGCAAGGACGGCTCGAAGGGCGTGATGCCGCATTTCATCGATCGCGCCAAGCCCGGCGTGATCGCTGTCATGCGCGACGGCAAGCGCTTTGCCAATGAAGGCAATTCCTACCACGACTTCGTGCAGGAGATGATCAAGGCCGCGAAGCCCGGCGAGGAGATCGCGGCCTTCCTGCTTTGCGATCACGAGACGCTGCGCAAATACGGTCTCGGCTGCGTGCCGCCGCGCCCGATGCCGCTCGGCCATCATCTGAAGACCGGCTATCTCAAGCGCGGCGCGACCCTGTCCGAGCTCGCCGCGCAAACCGGCATCGACGCGAATGCGCTCGAGGCGACCGTCGCGGCGTTCAACGCAGCCGCCGCCGACGGCCGCGATCCCGCCTTCGGCAAGGGCTCGCGCGCCTATAACCGCTACCAGGGCGATGCGCTGCACGGCCCCAATCCGTGCATCGCGCCGATCCAGCATGGGCCGTTCTACGCCATCAAGATGGTGATCGGCGATCTCGGCACCTATGCCGGGATCCGGACCGACGCCAATGCCCGCGCGCTCGACGCCGACGGCCAGCCGATCGCCGGCCTCTATGCCGCCGGCAACGACATGGCGAGCATCATGGGCGGCAACTATCCCGGAGCCGGCATCACGCTGGGGCCCGCGCTGACCTTCGGCTACATCGCGGGCAAGCACATCGCCGGCGCGGCGGCAGAGAGAAGCGCGGCATGAGCATGATGGCGACCCTGCTCGCAGGCAAGCGCGCGCTGGTGACCGGCGCCGCGCACGGCAACGGACGCGCCATCGCGCTCGGCCTCGCGGCACATGGCGCCGACGTCGTTGTGACCGACATCGATCGCGCCGGCGCCGAGCAAACCGCGGCCGACATCCGCCAGCGCGGTCGCGTGGCCTGGCCGTTCGATCTCGACGTAACCGATGCCGAGGCCTGCGCCGCGCTGGCACTGCGCGTGGCGCGCGAGGCCGGGCCGATCGCGATCCTGGTCAACAATGCCGGCATCATCATCCGTGAGGGCATTGACTCGCCGCGCGCGCAGGAGAACTGGCGACGGGTGCTCGACGTCAACCTGACCGGCACCTTCAACGTCACCCACGCATTCCTGCCGGCGCTGCGCGAGAAGCGCGGCACGATCATCAATCTCGGCTCGATCGCCTCCTTCCTCGGCGTGGCCGATACGCTCGGCTACGCGCCGTCCAAGGGCGGCGTGAAGCTGCTCACCCAGGCGCTCGCCCGCGAACTCGCCGCCGACGGCATCAGGGTCAACGCGATCGCGCCCGGCGTGATCGAAACCGCGATGACCGAAACGACCCTCAACGACCCTGCTCGGCTCGCCGGATTTCTCGGGCGCACGCCGCTCGGCCGCGTCGGCCAGCCGGAGGAGCTGGTCGGCCCGGTGGTGTTCCTCGCCTCCGAGCTGGCATCTTATGTGAACGGCGTGACCATGCCGGTCGACGGAGGGTTTCTCGCCGTATAAGCACATTGCGGGAGCTGGCAGAGCCACATGACGAGAGAGAGCCGCGGCATACAGTCGATCGAGGTCGGCGGAGAATTGCTCCGCGCGCTCGCCCGCAGCGGCGAACCGATGATGCTGCGCGATCTCGCCCGCGAGGCCGGGATGCCGCCGGCCAAGGCGCATCCCTATCTGGTGAGTTTTTCCCGCATCGGCCTGATCGAGCAGGACGAGACCACCGGCCGTTACGAGATCGGGGCGCTCGCGCTCGAACTCGGGCTGATCAGCCTGCGCCGGCAGTCAGCGGTGCGGATCGCGACGCCGCGGATCGCCGCGCTCGCCGACAGCATCAATCACGCGGTGTCGCTGTCGGTCTGGGGCACCCACGGCGCGACCGTAGTGCGGCTCGAGGAGCCGAGCCATCCCGTGCATATCGCGATGCGCGTCGGGTCGGTGGTGGCGCTGCTCGAGACCGCGACCGGGCGCGCTTTCGCCGCCTTCATGCCGCCGAACGCCGTCAAGACCGCACTCGAGAGCGGCCTCGACCGCCTCGGCGTCGGCTACAATCCGAAACGCGAAACCATCAACGCAAAGACCACGGAGATGCTGACCGAGGTGCAGAGCCGCGGCCTCGCGCGCGCGATCGGCGATCCCCTGCCCGGCGTCAACGCCTTCGCCGCGCCGGTGTTCGATCACGCCGGCCACGTCGCGCTGGTCATCACCGCGATGGGCCCGGAAGGCACCTTCGACGCCAGCTGGGACAGTGCGATCGCAGCCGCGCTGCGCAGCTGCGCGAGCGAGATCTCGCGGCAGTTGGGGCACGGCACGGTGCGAGCGCCGGGGTGATGCTCCAGCTTTTCCGCCGTCATTCCCCGATGCGAATGCGAAGCTGCGTCCCAGCCCACATCTGTCATCGCCTCGATGCGCCGGTGATGACTTCGAGATGAAGTACGTATCGCGCGAGAACGATCCTCATCGTCGTCCCGGCGAAGGCCGGGACCCATAACCACCGAAAGTGATTGTTGCGCGACGCTGGGGCCACAGTCCTCTCTAACAACACGCCCCTGTGGTTATGGGTCCCTGCTTTCGCAGGAACGACGATTTGGAGAGGCCCGCCTGCAAGTCAGCCCAGCAAAAGCCCCGGACGATGCCGGGGCTCTTCACTTCATCGATCGCGATCAGCGCGGATCAGTAGCGATAGTGGTCCGACTTGTACGGACCTTCCTGCTTGACGCCGATGTAGTCGGCCTGGTCCTTGCGCAGCTCGGTGAGCTTGACGCCGATCTTGGCGAGGTGCAGGCGCGCGACCTTCTCGTCGAGCGTCTTCGGCAGCACGTAGACCTTCTTGGCGTACTTGCCGTCCTTGTTGTTGGCGAACAGCTCGATCTGCGCCAGCGTCTGGTTGGTGAAGGACGCCGACATCACGAAGGACGGGTGGCCCATCGCATTGCCGAGGTTCACGAGGCGGCCTTCCGACAGCATGATGATGCGGTGCTTGTCGGGGAATTCGATCTCGTCGACCTGCGGCTTGATGTTGGTCCACTTCAGATTGCGCAGCGAAGCGATCTGAATCTCGTTGTCGAAGTGACCGATGTTGCAGACGATGGCGCGATCCTTCATCGCGCGCATGTGCTCGATGGTAATGATGTCCTTGTTGCCGGTGGCGGTGACGAAGATGTCGGCGCGGGGCGCCGCGTCTTCCATGGTCACGACCTCGTAACCTTCCATCGCCGCCTGCAGCGCGCAGATCGGATCGACCTCGGAGACCATGACGCGGCAGCCGGCCTGGCGCAGCGAAGCCGCCGAGCCCTTGCCGACGTCGCCGAACCCCGCGACCATCGCGACCTTGCCCGACAGCATCACGTCGGTGCCGCGGCGGATGCCGTCGACCAGCGACTCGCGGCAGCCATAGAGGTTGTCGAACTTCGACTTGGTGACGCTGTCGTTGACGTTGATCGCCGGGAACAGCAGCGTGCCCTTGTTGGCCATCTCGTACAGACGATGCACGCCCGTGGTGGTCTCTTCCGAGACGCCCTTGATGTTCTTGGCGATCTCGCCGAACCAGCCCTTCGGCTTTTCCTTCAACAGGCGCTTGACCAGCGCGTAGAAGATCTCCTCTTCCTCCGAGCCCGGCTTGTCGAGGAACGCAGTGTCGCCCTGCTCGGCGCGATAGCCGGCATGCACCAGCATGGTGGCGTCGCCGCCGTCATCGAGGATCATGTTCGGCGTGCCGCCGCCATGCCAGTCGAACAGCTTTGCGGTGTAGTCCCAGTATTCGGTCAGCGTTTCGCCCTTCACGGCGAACACCGGAATGCCGGCGGCGGCGATCGCGGCGGCGGCGTGATCCTGGGTCGAGTAGATGTTGCAGGAGACCCAGCGGATGTCGGCGCCGAGCGCGGCCAGCGTCTCGATCAGCACGGCGGTCTGGATCGTCATGTGCAGCGAGCCCGCAATGCGCGCGCCCTTCAGCGGCTGCTTGGGCCCAAACTCCTCGCGGGTGGCCATCAGGCCGGGCATCTCGGTCTCGGCCAGCGAGATTTCCTTGCGGCCGAAATCGGCGAGCGCAATGTCCTTGACGATGTAGTCGGTGAAGCCGGGCTTCGTGGGGGCGTTCATGTGAGCGTCCTGTTGTTGAACTGGTCATTCCGGGGCGCCTCGAAGAGGCGAACCCGGAATCTCGAATTGATGGAAAGGGATTCCGGGTTCGCTCGCTCGCGCGAGCGCCCCGGAATGACGCAAGCGTTAGAGCGCGCGCTTCAGCGGCTCGACGAGATCGGTCTTCTCCCAGGAGAAACCGCCCTCGTTGTCCGGCGTGCGGCCGAAATGGCCGTAGGCCGAGGTGCGCGCGTAGATCGGACGGTTGAGATCGAGATGGCTGCGGATGCCTCGCGGCGTCAGATCCATCGCCTTGGCTGCCGCCTTCTCGAGCTCGTCCTCCGACACCTTACCGGTGCCGTGGGTATCGATGTAGATCGAGAGCGGACGCGCCACGCCGATCGCGTAGGCGAGCTGCAGCGTGCAGCGGTCGGCGAGACCGGCCGCGACGATGTTCTTGGCGACGTAGCGCGCGGCGTAGGCGGCCGAGCGGTCGACCTTGGTCGGATCCTTGCCGGAGAATGCGCCGCCGCCATGCGGAGCCGCGCCGCCATAGGTGTCGACGATGATCTTGCGGCCAGTCAGGCCGGAGTCGCCATCGGGACCGCCGATGAAGAACTTGCCGGTCGGATTGATGTGCCAGATCGTCTTGCCGTTGATCCACTCCTTCGGCAGCGCCTCGCGCACATAGGGCTCGACGATGTCGCGGATCTGGCTCGACGTGAGGTCCTCGACCAGGTGCTGGTGCGACACCACGATCTCGCGGACGCCGACCGGCTTGCCGTTCTCGTATTGCACGGTGACCTGGCTCTTGGAGTCCGGACCTAGCACCTTCTCCTTGCCGGAGTGCCGCGCTTCGGAGATCAGCCGCAGGATCTTGTGGGCGTAGAAGATCGGCGCCGGCATCAGGTCCGGCGTCTCATTGGTGGCGTAACCGAACATGATGCCCTGGTCGCCGGCCCCCTCTTCCTTGACCTCGCCCGGCTGCAGCGCGTCGACGCCCTGCGCGATATCGGCCGACTGCGGATGCAGCAGGATCTCGATGTCGCAGGTGTTCCAGTGGAAGCCGTCCTGCTCGTAGCCGATGTCCTTGATCGCGCCACGGACAACGCTCTCGATCTGGTCGTTGGTGACCGAAGCCGGTCCGCGGGTTTCGCCGGCGATCACCACCTTGTTGGTGGTCGCGAGCGTTTCGCACGCCGCGCGGATCTGCCACGGGTCGATGCCCGCCTTCGGCCCCTCGCGATAGAACAGATCGACGATCTCGTCCGAGATGCGATCACAGACCTTGTCCGGATGGCCTTCCGAGACCGACTCGCTGGTGAAGAGATAAGACGCGCGCATCAAGCAAACCCCTTGTTTCGTCGAAGTCCGACGTTGGTTGGTGAATATGTCCCCGGAATGTCAGTCTCGTCGCCGCGAGATGACGTAGGATTCGTCGTAGAACCACAGCCCGTTGTGTTTGCGGAGAACCTCGCGTGTGGCCTCGAGAGCTCGTCCGTTTTCGGTCGTTTCAGTCAACCGCTCATCTTCGATCTGCGCGACATACACTGCTGCGTTCCACGCGGCGAAGGCCGTCGAGGTTCCGATCGAGCCGGTCACCTCATTGGGCAGCGCCTCCATATCATATCGGAAGATCGAACGGTTATCGGCATAGGCGTTGAAGTTCAGCTCGCGGCCGGCCGAGCCCAACTCGTATTTCACCGCGCGCAGTATCTCATGACGGCTGACGGCGAAAGGATTTTCTCCAGGCCAGACGGCTTGAATCATTTCAAGCCCGGGATCGCTTCCGTGGGAGTGGATTCCTATCAGCCGTCCGCCGCCGCGCAACGCGCGGGCGAGCGGCGCGATGATCCGCTTGGCGCGGAAATTCACCGAGGATTTGGCGCGATAGGGCTGCGAGGCGATCACGAGGTCGAAATTGGCCTCGGTTCGGCCGGCCCGCGGAATGATGGAATCGAGCAGGAAGCGGTGATCGTCGCGGTACAGCACCAGCGCCACCGGCCGCTCATAGATCGGCATCGCATTGCCTGGGCTGAGGTTCGCTCGCCAGTTCTGCTCCAGGAACGGACCGAGTTCCGCGATCTGGGCTTCGAATTCCCCGGAGGAGGCGCCCCGCAGCGCTACCTCGTGCCAGATCATGCTGGCGGCCGCCGCGGAGTTCTTCGGCGTCAGCCAGGGCGCCTCGGCGTAATACATGTTGGTGAAGACGAAGACGCTCGCCGGGTGCTCGAACAGGCGGTCGGGAACCTTGTCGAGGGTGAGGCGGACGTCCTCCAGGCTCAGTTCCTTGCCGGCGACATAGAACGGCATATGTGGGAAGCGGCCATGCATGGCGCGCAGGACCCGCGCCAGCACGGTGCCGTCGCCCATTCCGGCGTCGAACACCCGGAGCGCCGGCGGCCGCGGATGGATCGCGGCCAGTTCCAGCGAGACCCGGTCGGCGATCACCCGCTTCTCGCTGCAGGTGTGGACGAACAGCAGATAGCGCTGTCGGTTCTCGAAGAAGCGGAAATTGCCCCTCGGATCGCGCTTTTCCGGCGGCACTACGAGGCCGCGCGGCGGCGCCACGCCGCCCGGCGTCGAGGTCGCGATGAACGCATTGATGCGGTCGAGCGTATCGATGGTGATGCGCTTGCCCTCACGCAGGCGGTGCACCAGCTTGCCGTCGTTGACGGCACGGCGGCCGAACGTCGTCTCCGCCATGTCGGAGTGACGGCAGAAATCCGTGATCTGACTGAGGATTTCGTCGTTCTTCATGGTGCCTGGAGTGGGCAGTACCCAGTGGGACAAGAGTGGGCAGACGCAGTGTACCGCAAGGTACTATCATCATTTTCCCACCAGTTGAACCCCCCTCCACGGCCGATCACCAAACAGTCATGGACAGCCTCCTGGAACCGCCCTTTGGATCGCCGTGCCGTCACCGATCATCGTGACGGCCTTACCCCTGGATGACCGATGCGCCGCCTGCTCCTGATCCCCTGCCTGCTCGCAGCCTTCCTGTGGTCGGCGCCCTGCTTCGCCCAGGCCCGCTCCCAGCTCGGCCCACTGTGCACGACCGAGACCACGCCGGCCGACCAGACGATCGACGCCTGCACCAAGATCATCGCGCTGAAGGTGTTTTCCGGCGAGAAGCTCGCGACCATCTATTTCTGGCGCGCGGTCGGGTGGAACAAGAAGGGCAACTACGCGCAGGTGATCGCCGACGCCACCGAGGCGCTGCGCCTCAAGCCGAGCACCGCCGTCTACAACCTGCGCGGCTCGGCCTATTACGACAAAGGCGAGTACGACATCGCGATCGCCGACTTCAACGACGCGCTGCGCTTGGGGCCGCCGAGCGGCATCATCTTTCACAACCGCGGCAACGCTTATCGCAGCAAGGGCGAGTACGCCAAGGCGATCGCCGACTACGACGCCGCGATCAAGGCCGGTCCGAAATCGGCGTTCTCCTATCAGAACCGCGGCTCCTCGAAGCAGGCACTCGGCGATCTCGACGGTGCGCTCGCCGACATCAACGAGGCGGTCAGGATCGACCCGTCGTTGCCGCAACCGCTGATCAGCCGCGCCGTGATCTGGCGCGCCAAGGGCGACATCGCGCGCGCGATTGCGGACACGACGGAAGCGATCCGGCTTGCGAAGGCCAAAGCCCCCGTCAACATCATGACGCCGCCCGGCAGCGTGCTGATCTCGGCCTACACCCAGCGCGGCCTCGCCTTTGAGGCCAACGGCGATGCCGCGCACGCCAAGGAAGATTACGCCTCAGTGCTCGAAGGCGTGGCCTCCGATGCCGGCAGCAAGGCCAATCAGGCCACAGCCAAGGTGCGGCTCGCGCTGCTCAAGGAAGCCGACGCGGCGCCGCGCAAGACCGCAGCGGCACCCGCCGCCGAAAGCAGCCCTGCGCCCGCACCGCCGGCGCCCGCCGCTGCGCCGGCTGCGCCCACAGCACGCGTGCAGGCCGCAGCAACCGGCCGGCGCGTCGCGCTGGTGATCGGCAACGGCGCCTATGCGCATGTGAAGGCGCTGCCTAATCCACCGAACGACGCGCGCGCCATCGCCAAGAGCCTGCGTGACATCGGCTTCACCGTCTCCGAGGGGCTCGATCTCGATCGCGACAGGATGCAGACAACCATCCACGACTTCCTGCGCGAGGCGGCGCGATCGCAGATCGCCGTGGTCTACTACGCCGGTCATGGCGTGCAGGTCGACGGCCGCAACTACCTCGTGCCGGTCGACATCGCGTTCAAGGCGGGCGCGCGCATGACCGACGCGATGGTCGACATGGACACCATCATGGCCGGCCTCGACGACCAGATCCGCACCAACATCCTTATCCTCGATGCCTGCCGCAACAATCCGATGGCGCCGCAGGTGGCATCCACCGGCCCGAGCCGCGGCATCGAGGCCGGCTCCGGCCTTGCCGCACCCGCTTCGCTCGGATCAGGCTCGACGCTCGGCGCCGGCACGCTGATCGCGTTCGCCACCGCGCCGGGCCAGGTCGCGCTCGATGGCGAAGGCGCCAACAGCCCGTTCTCGGCGGCGCTGTCGCGCCATGTCGGCACGCCCGGCCTCGAAGTGCAGCAGATGCTGACGCGAGTCCGCGCCGAGGTCGTCGCCGCGACGAAGGGCAAGCAGGTGCCGTGGTCGAACTCCTCGCTGCTCGGCGAGGTCTATCTGGCGGAGCAGTGATGACGTGCTTGGGTCGTGTCATTCCGGGGTGATGCGAAGCATCGAACCCGGAATCTCGAGATCCCGGGTTCGCGCTTCGCGCGCCGCGGGATGACGCTACGCGTCACTTCCCCCACACCTCGTTGGCGACCTCGACCGCGAGCCTGAGCTTGGCCCACTGCTCTTCCTCGGAGAGGATGTTGCCCTCCTCGGTCGAGGCGAAGCCGCATTGCGGGGATAGTGCGAGCTGCTCGATCGGGGCGAACTTCGATGCCTCCTCCAGCCGCCGCTTGATGTCGTCCTTCTTCTCGAGCTCCCCGAACTTCGAGGTGATGACGCCGACCACCACGACCTTGTTGCCCTTGGGCAGGAAACGCAGCGGCTCGAAGCCGCCAGCGCGGTCGGAATCATATTCGAGGAAATAGCCGTCGTAATTAGTGCCGGCCAGCATCGTCTCGGCGACCGGTTCATAGCCACCTGAGGAAATCCAGGTCGAGCGGAAATTGCCGCGGCAGACATGCGTCGTGATCACCATGTCGGACGGACGATCGGCGATCGCGTAGTTGATGACGCGCGCATAGATCTCCTGCAGGCCGTCCGGATTGTCGCCGCGGTCACGCGACTTCTGCAACTCCTCCTGTGAGCACAGATAGGCCCACACCGTGTCGTCGAATTGCAGGTAGCGGCAGCCGGCGTCGTAGAATGCCTTCACCGCCTTGCGATAGGTCTTGCCGAGATCCTGGTAGAACTCCTCGAGATCCGGATAGACCTCCTTCGAGATCAGCTTGCGGCCGCCGCGGAAGTGCAGCACCGCCGGCGACGGGATCGTCATCTTCGGCGTGACGTGCGCCTGATCGGCGTACTTCTTTAGGAACCGGAAGTGATCGAGCATCGGGTGATGATCGGAGAAGTCCAGCTTGCCGACCACGCGGATGGCGTCGTGCCGGGTCTGCACGCCAGCGAACTGGATGCCCATGTCGGGGTGGAACAGCTCGCAGCCGGTCAGATGGCTGAGGAAATCGAAATGCCACCAGGAGCGGCGGAACTCGCCGTCGGTCGCAAGCTTCAGGCCGACCGAGGCCTGCTTGTGCACGACCTTCTCGATCTCCATGTCCTCGATCTTGCGCAGCTCATCGGCCGAGATCTCGCCCTTCTCCAATTTGGCGCGCGCTTCCTTGATCTTCGGCGGACGCAACAGGCTGCCGACCTCGTCGGCGCGGAACGGAGGCTTGGTTCGCTGCATGGTGAACTCCCTGAGATCGTCAGTGTTTTTTGGTCCCGGCGACGCCGAGATGGCGCTCGAGGACGGAGGGATCGGCCTTCAGCGCGCTGCTGGCCGCATCGTGCACGATCGTGCCGCGTTCCAATATCACAACGCGGTCGGCGAGCCCGAGAATCTTTTGGGCATTCTGCTCGACGATGATCGAGCAGATGCCGCCCGAGCGCGTGATGGTCCCGATCGCCTTTAACAATTCCTCAACGATGATCGGCGCGAGGCCTTCGGTCGGCTCGTCGAGCAGCAGCACTTTCGGGTTCAAGGTCAGCGCGCGGCCGATCGCCAGCATCTGCTGCTCGCCGCCCGACAGCTGGTTGCCGAAATTGCCGCGCCGCTCCCTCAGCCGGGGAAACATCTCGTACACCCGCTCGACCGTCCACGGCCCGGGCTGCGCCACCGCGGTCATGTTCTCTTCCACCGTGAGCGAGCGGAAGATGTTGCGCTCCTGCGGCACCCAGCCGATCCCGGCGCGAGCGCGCTGGTCGGGCCGCATCGCCGTGATGTCCTGGCCCGCAAGCGCGACGCCACCACCGAACCGCCTGACGATGCCGACGATCGAGTTGATCAGCGTGGTCTTGCCGGTGCCGTTACGGCCGAGCAGCGCCAGCACCTGGCCCTCGGCAAGCGCCAGCGACATATCGGGCAGCACCACCGCCTCGCCGTATCCGGCGCGTAGGCCCTTGATCGAGAGCAGGTCAGGCATCGGCCGCCTCGCCGAGATAGACCGCCCGCACCTGCGGATCGCGCGCGACCTCGTCGGGCGCGCCCTCGGTGAGCAAGCCGCCATTGACCAGCACCGAGATGCGATCGGCGAAGGAGAACACCAGGTCCATGTCGTGCTCGATCAGCAGCACGGTGACGTCGCGCGGCAATGCCGCGACCGCCGCCAGGATATCGTGGCGCTCGCTCTCGGGCACACCGGCCGCGGGCTCGTCGAGCAGCAGCACGCGCGGCTTCGCCGCGATCGCGACTGCGATCTCGAGCAGGCGCTGCTTGCCGTAGGGCAATGTCGAGGTGAGCTCGGTCATCACGTCGAGCAGATGAAAGCGCGACAGGACGTCGGCGATCTCGGTGTTGACATCGCTGCGCGTTCCCATCCGCCGCCACCAGTCGCCACCGCGGCCCATCCGTTCGGATACCGCGAGGCCGATGGTTTCGAGCGGGGTCAGGTCGGCATAGAGCTGGTTGATCTGGAAGGTGCGCGACAGCCCGCGCAGCACCCGCTTGTGCACGGAGAGGCCGGTGATGTCGCTGCCCTCGAGCAGGATTTGTCCGCTGTTCGGCGTCAGCACGCCTGTGAGCTGGTTGATGACGGTGGTCTTGCCGGCGCCGTTCGGCCCGATCAACGCGTGGCGGGCGCCCTGCATCACCTTCAGCGAGAGGTCGCGGGTGACGCGAAGACCGCCGAACGATTTTTCGAGATTGCGGGTTTCCAGCGCGACGGTCATGACGCATCGCCCTCGGGCACGGTGACCGCCGCCTTGCGGCCGGCGAACTGCCGGATGATCAGGTTCGGCACGAACAGCACCCAGCGGTGGATTCGCGCCCGGCCGACCAGCACGATCACGACCAGCACGAGGCCGATCCAGAACAGCCAGTATTGCGGCGTGATGCTCTGGAACAGCTCCTGCAGCATCTTGAACACGACGGCGCCGATCAAACCGCCATAGAGATAGCCAGTGCCGCCGATCACCAGCACCAGCATCAGGTCGGCGGAGCGCTCGAAGGCGAACACGTCGAGCGAGGCGAGCGCCGTGGTCTGGGTGAACAGCGCACCGGCAATCCCGGCATAGAAGGCGGCGAGCGTATAGACCGCGATCAGGCGGCGGTTGACCGGTATGCCGATTGCAGCCGCGCGCAGCGGATTGTTCCTGATCGCGCGCAGCGACAGGCCGAACGGCGAATGCACGACGCGACGGGCGAACAGGAACAGGACAAACAGCACGATCAGCGAGTAGAAGAGGCCGGTCTTGCCGAACATGTCGAAGGCGAACAGCCCGAGGATCGGCTGCATCTCGATGCCCTGCAGGCCGTCGGTACCGCCGGTGATATCGGAGAAGCGTTCGGCGAGCGCTTCCAGCAGCAGCGCGATGCCGAGCGTGACCATCAGCCGCGTCAGGTCGACGCCGCGGATGACCAGGAAGCTGGTCAGGAAGCCGAGCACCGCCGCAACCAGACCGGCCGCGGCCAGCGCGATGACCGGCTCGTTGATGATGCCGTGCAGCGCCAGCAGACCGGCCGAATAGGCGCCGACGCCGAAGAACGCCGCATGGCCGAGCGAGACGATGCCGGCGTAGCCGAGGATCAGGTCGAGCGACAGCGCGAACAGGCCGAGCCGCACGATGTCGGTCATGATCAAATAGCGCGACGGGAACAGGAAGGCGCAGGCGAGCGCCAGCACCCAGAAGGCGACTTCGCTGATCCGCCAGCGCGCGCTGGCCATCGCATGAGTGGAGACCTCGGACAGCGCGGTCATATCAGCCTCACCGCGCCGCGGTGCGGCCGAACAGGCCGTTCGGGCGCCAGAGCAGGATCACGATCATGACAGTGTAGATCACGAAGGGGCCGAGCTTGGGCACGTAATATTTGCCGGCGACGTCGGCGATGCCAAGCAGCAGCGATGCAAGGAACGGCCCGGTGATCGAGGACGAGCCGCCGACCGTCACCACGATCAGGAAGTAGATCATGAACTTCAGCGGGAAATACGGATCGAGCCCGAGGATCTCCGCGCTCAGCGCGCCGCCGAGCCCGGCGAGGCCGCAGCCGAAGGCGAAGGTGAAGGCGAATACCTGCGGCACGTTGATGCCGAGCCCGATCGCGGCGCGCGGATCGTCGACCGCGGCGCGCAGACGGCTGCCGAAGCGTGTCTTGGCGAGGATCAGTTGCAGCGCCAGCGTGAGTAGGCCGCAGATCACGACGATCATCAGCCGGTAACGGCCGATGCCGACGCCGAACAGGTCGATCTGGCCCTCCAGCGCTGCCGGCAGCCTGATGAAGACCCGCGACGACCCCATGATGTAGTCGACTGCCGCGACCGACATGAACACCAGACCGATCGAGAACAGCACCTGATCGAGATGACTGCGGGCGTAGAGATGGCGGTAGAGCGTCCGCTCCAGCGCAATGCCGATCACGGCACTCCCGACAAAGGCGAGCGGTAGCGCCGCAAAGAACGGCCAGCCGGAATTGTTGACCAGCACGGCGCAGATATAGCCGCCGGCCATCGCGAAGGCGCCATGCGCGAGGTTGACGAAGTTCATCAGCCCGAGCGTCACCGCCAGCCCGCAGGCGAGCACGAACAGCAGCATGCCGTAGGCGACGCCGTCGAACAAATTGGTGAGGATTGAGGCCATGAAGAGATGACGAATCCCAATATTAGTGCGTCATTCCGGCACAGCCCGCATGCGCTGAACCCGAAAATCGTTTTCACCAAATTCGAGATCCCGGGTTCGCGCTAATGCGCGCCCCGGGATGACGCGCTTTCGCGCGTCACTTCTTGGTCTTGCCGGAATCCTTGACGGCCTCGAAGGTCGCGAACTCGACATTGTAGAGCTCGCCGTCGACCTTCTCGACCTTGCGGATATAGATGTTCTGCACGATATCGCGGGTTTCCGGATCGATCGAGATCGGGCCACGCGGGCTCTCCCACTTCATGCCCTTCATCGCCTCGATCAGCTTGTCGCCGTCGGTCACACCACCCGTCTTCTTCAGCGCCTCGTAGATCAGGTGGATGCCGTCATAGCCGCTGACCGCCATGAAGCCCGGGCGGTTGCCGAACGCCTTCTTGTAGGCGGCGACGAAATCTTTGTTCATCGCGGACGGATGCGCCGCCGAATAGAGATGCGCCGTCACCGCGCCGAGCGCGGCATCGCCCATGTTGTTGAGCAGGTCGTCGTCCATCACGTCGCCGGGCCCGATGACCTTGATGCCGCTCTTGTCGAGCCCGCGCTCGGCATATTGCTTCATGAAGTTGCCGCCCTGCCCGGCCGGCACGAACACGAACATCGCGTCGGGCTTGGCATCCTTCATGCGCTGCAGGAACGGCGCGAAGTCGGGATTGGCGAGCGGGACCTTGACCTCTTCCACGATCTCGCCGCCGCCGGCAGTGAAGTGCTGCTTGAAGAAGGTCAGCGCGTCGTTGCCCGGCGCGTAGTCGGAGGTCAGCGTCGCGACCTTCTTGATGCCGTTCTTGACCGCCCAGTCGCCGATGATGGTGGAAGATTGAGCCAGCGTGAAGCTGGTGCGAACGATATAGGGTGAGCGCTCGGTGATGATCGAGGTGCCGGCCGCCATCACGACTTCCGGGATCTTGGCTTGCGTCGCCAGCGGCGCCGCGGCAAGCGCCGCCGGCGTCACGCCGAAGCCGGCGATGAAATTGACCTTGTCGTTGACGATCAACTCCTGGGCGAGCCGCTTGGTGTTGTCGGGCACCGCGGCGTCATCCTTCAGGATGATCTCGATCTTCTTGCCGGCGACGGTGTCGCCCTTCTGCTGCACATAGAGCTTGATGGCGTTATCGATCTGCTTGCCGGTCGAGGCCTGGCCGCCGGTCATCGGCAGGATCAGGCCGATCTTGACGGCGTCGTCCGCCCGCGCCGGCAAGCTGGCGCACAAACCCGGAAGCACGGCCGAAGCGGCGCCCCACAGCAACATCCTGCGACGATTGAACATCGACATCCCTCCCCCTTCCATTCTTCTGCATCGAGCCGAGTCCCCGGCCCTTGCCTCAACCTAACCCAAGCATGTGGCGGCCAAGCCGCAACGCGACATGGCGTCTCCAGGCGCCCTATTGTCAATCGGACGATGGACGTGTGTCGCGCGCAACGCGATCGTGCGCGGACACGCGACAAGTATCAGGATACCAAGATCACGTCACGGAACTCAACGCCCTCACACGAGCCGATCCGCGCATGCAGGGCCGCCGCAGGCTCGATTCATTTGTACGATCGTACAAATCAAACGCCAATGTCAACAAACAAGCACAATTGCAGCCGAACGGTCGCGCCCGACATCATCTTCCATAAAGACCAGGGCTGTATGCTGCCGCCAATGCCGATCTTCACCCGCCACATCCCTGTCCTGACTGCCCTCGCGCTCGCGGCCTGCGCGCTCGGGGGATGCAGCACCGTGAACCAAAAGGTCTCGGCCGGCATGGCCGACTACATTCCGGCCTGGGCCGGCGGACTGCCCGCAGACGCGCCGCCGCGGGCGGGCACCCCGGAATACGACAAGTTCATGCAGGAACGGGAACGCAAGCGCCTGATGCCGGCGGCGGAGCGCGGCGATGACACCAGTAAGCCGTCAACGCCAGCCTCCGCACCGCAGAACGCGGCTCACTAGCGCGATGAGATCAGGCTGAAGCGTCATCGCGCTTTAGCGTCTTGTTAGAGCATGACCTTTTCGGAAAGCCGCTTCGCGCTTTTCCGGACCACACTCTAATCCACGAACACCACGGTCTTGCGCCCGTTGAGGATGACGCGATCGGCAAGATGGTAGCGGATCGCCCGCGCCAGCACGCGGCGCTCGATGTCGCGGCCCTTGCGCACGAGATCCTCGGGCGTGTCGCGATGGCTGATGCGCTCGACGTCCTGGTCGATGATCGGGCCCTCGTCGAGATCACTGGTGACGTAGTGCGCGGTGGCGCCGATCAGCTTGACGCCGCGCTCATGGGCCTGGTGGTAGGGCTTGGCGCCCTTGAAGCCCGGCAGGAAGGAATGATGGATGTTAATGCAGCGGCCCGACAGCCGCGCCGACATCTCGTCGGACAGGATTTGCATGTAGCGGGCCAGCACCACGAGGTCGGTATTGGTGTCCTGCGCCAGCTTCCACACCGCGTCTTCCTGCTGCCGCTTGGTCTCCCTGGTCACCGGCAGATGATGGAACGGGATATCGCCGAAATCGAGCGAACCGTAGGTCTCGCGCGGATGGTTGGAAACGATCGCGGTCGGGATCATCTCGAGCTCGCCGGTGCGCCAGCGATAGAGGATGTCGACCAGGCAGTGATCGGACTTCGACACCAGCAGCATCACCCGGCGGCGGCTGGCGCGATCGCGCATCTGCCATTCCATGGCGAAACGTTCGGCGATCGCGGCGAAGCCGGTCTGCAGCGCGGGCAGCCCGACCGCGAGGTCGGCGGCGGTGAACACCACGCGCATGAAGAACTTGCCGGTCTCGATATCGTCGAACTGCTGGGCGTCCAGGATGTTCTGGCCGTTATGCGCCAGGAACGTCGAGACCGCGGAGACGATCCCGGGTCGATCAGGACAGGACAGGGTCAGAACGAATTGATGGTCGGGCATGCCAATTGACCAAAGCTTGAGCAGTTGCGTGGAACGTTCATTTTCGGCCCTCGTCTACACCGCAGGCGGCCTTGCGCCAATCCCGGCACAGGGGTCAAATCGAACAAATGACGGCAATGTTTGTTAGGGACCATCATGGCTGACCGGCTGAACGGCTACCGCATCCTGATCCTCGAGACCCGGGAGGAGGCACAGTTTTCCCGCCTGCTCGCCGAGCAGGGGGCGGACGTGCTGCAATGTCCGATGTTCACCATCCACGACGCGCCGGATCCGGCGCCGATCGAGGCCTGGATTCGCCGCGCCATCGAGCGGCCGCTCGACGACCTCGTGCTGATGACCGGCGAAGGCCTGCGCCGGCTGATGAAGGTGGTGCGCCGGATCGGGGTCGAGGCGGAGTTCGTCGGCGGCCTCGGCAAGGCGCGCAAATTCGCCCGAGGTCCCAAGCCCGGCCGGGCGCTGCGCGAGATCGGCCTCGAGCCGCAGATGACGACCGAGAAGCCGACCTCGGAAGGCGTCGCCGAGATGCTGTCGAAGCTCGACCTGAAGGGCCATCGGCTCGGCCTGCAGCTCTATCCGGACAAGGATCACGCTGCGCTGATCGGTGCGATCAAGGCGCAGGGCGCGGATGTCGATACGGTGTTGCCCTATGTCTACGACGCGCAGGCCGCCGACGCCAACATCGTGACAGCGATCGAGGAGATGGCGCAAGGCCGTATTGATGCGATCGCGTTGACCAATCTCGGCCAGGTCCGCCGCCTCATCGAGGTGGCACGGGCGCGCGGCAGCGAGGACAGGTTACGTCAGGGGTTCGAGCGTACGCCGATCGCGTCCGTCGGTCCGGCGGTATCGGACGAGCTCAAGTCCCATGGCCTGCGCACCGATATCTATCCGGCGGAAGACGCCTTCTTCATGCGGCCGTTGATATCGGCGATGGCGGCGGCACTTACGAAAAATCCGCCGCGCGCGGCGGCGCGGTAGTCGCAAGAAACCGTCATTGCGAGGACCTCCTGTCATCGGGCGGCGCTTCGCGCCGACCGTTGGCTCGCAATGATGGCGTGGAAGCAGTGGAACGCTACTCCGCCGCCTGCTTGGTCTCGTTCAGATAGGCCTGGTAGGCGAGCTTGATGCCATCCTCGAGCGAGGTGGTGGCGCGCCAGCCGAGCTTGGCGAGCCGGCCGACGTCGAGCAGCTTGCGCGGCGTGCCGTCGGGACGCGAGGTGTCGAAACTGATCTCGCCGCGATAGCCGACGGCGGCGGCGACCACGCGGGCGAATTCGGCGATGGTGATGTCCTCGCCGGTGCCGATATTGACCAGCTCCGGCGAGGAGTAGGTCTTCATCAAATGAATACAGGCGTCGGCGAGATCGTCGACATAGAGGAATTCGCGGCGCGGCGTGCCGGTGCCCCACACCACGACATTGCCGGCGCCGGAAACCTTGGCCTCGTGGAAGCGGCGGATCAGCGCGGCGACGACGTGGCTGTATTCGGGATGATAGTTGTCGCCGGGACCGTAGAGATTGGTCGGCATCACGCTGATGAAATCGGCGCCGTACTGGCTGCGATAGGCCTCGGCCATCTTGATGCCGGCGATCTTGGCGATGGCATAGGGCTCGTTGGTCGGCTCCAGCGGGCCGGTCAGCATCGAGTCCTCGCGCAGCGGCTGAGGCGCGAGGCGCGGATAGATGCAGGAGGAGCCGAAGAACATCAGCTTCACGCAGCCATTGGCATGGGCCGCCTGGATCACGTTGGTCGCGATCGCCAGGTTGTCGTAGAGGAATTCGGCCCGCAGCGTGTTGTTGGCGACGATGCCACCGACCTTGGCGGCGGCGAGGAACACCGCCTGCGGCCGCTTCGCGGCAAACCAGGCGTTGACTGCAGCCTGGTCGCGCAGGTCGACCTCGCCGCGTGACACCGTCAGGAGATCGGCTTGTTCGCGCGCCAGCCGGCGCATTAGCGCCGAGCCGACCATGCCGCGATGGCCGGCTACGAAGACCGACTTGCCCTTCAGTTCAAACGCCGTGCTTGCCATTGGCCGCATCCTGCCTGGCTTCGACGAGATCGCTGGCGACCATTTCCTTCACCAGTTGCGCGAACGGCGTCTTCGGCGCCCAGCCGAGCTTGGCGCGCGCCTTGCTGGCGTCGCCAATCAGAAGATCGACCTCGGTCGGGCGGAAATAGGCCGGGTCGATCTGCACCAGCGTATTGCCGGTCGCCTTGTCGACGCCGACCTCCTCGACGCCCTTGCCGCGCCATTCGATGCTGCGGCCGACCTCCGCGAACGCCAGCTCGACGAATTCGCGGACCGAGCGCGTCTCTCCGGTCGCGAGCACGAAGTCGCCGGGCTCGTCGGCCTGCAGGATCATGTGCATGCCCTCGACATAGTCGCGGGCGTGGCCCCAGTCGCGCTTGGCATCGAGATTGCCGAGATAGAGCTTGTTCTCCAGCCCGACCTCGATGCGGGCGACGGCGCGGGTGATCTTGCGCGTCACGAAGGTCTCGCCGCGGATCGGGCTCTCGTGGTTGAACAGAATGCCGTTGCTCGCGAACATGCCGTAAGCCTCGCGGTAGTTCACCGTGATCCAGTAGCCGTAGAGCTTGGCGACGCCATAGGGCGAGCGCGGATAGAACGGCGTGGTCTCCTTCTGCGGCACCTCCTGCACGAGCCCATAGAGCTCCGAAGTCGAGGCCTGGTAGAATCTGGTCTCCTTCTCCATGCCGAGGATGCGGATCGCCTCCAAGAGGCGCAGCACGCCGATGGCGTCGGCGTTGGCGGTGTATTCCGGGCTCTCGAAGCTGACCTGGACGTGGCTCTGGGCGGCGAGGTTGTAGATCTCGGTCGGCCGGATCTGCTGCATCAGGCGGATCAGGTTGGTGGAATCGGTCATGTCGCCGTAGTGCATCAGGAACGGCACGTTGCCGGCGTGCGGGTCCTGGTAGAGATGGTCGACGCGCGCGGTGTTGAACGAGGATGAGCGGCGCTTGATCCCGTGCACGGTATAGCCGAGGCCGAGCAGATATTCGGCGAGATACGCGCCGTCCTGCCCGGTGACGCCGGTGATCAGCGCAACGCGCCGCTTTGAGTCCTGAGCCGTCATATCATCTCCAGAGAGCGCGAGACCGCGCGATCCCGACGAGGCCGGTCTGTAGCACCCGGCCACCTCCAAGTCTAATGGCATAATCGTTTGAAATCAGGACTTTAGAGCCTCCGAAAATGGCCGAATGCGGCCCGGAGCCGGTCACTCCCCGTAGTGGCGCAGCCGGTCGAGCTCGATGATCGTCACCCCGCCATATTCGAGCCGCAGCAGCCCTTCGCGCTCGAGCCGCTTCAGGCACTGGTTGGCGTTCTGCCGGGAGATTCCCGACAGCGCCCCGATCTCCTCCTGGGTGATTTCGAGGTGCAGGGTCAGCTCGGGGTAGAGAATCGGATTGAACAGCGAGGCGATCGAGCGCGCCAGCCGCGCGGTGGCGTCCAGCGTGCGGCCATATTCGAGCAGCGCGATGAACTGGCCGAGCCGCTCGTTGAGCTGCCCCACCAGGAAGCGGTTGAAGCCGACGCTGTTCTCGAACAGCCAGACGAAGGTCCGGCGATCCATCATCGCAAGCCTGGTGTCGCGCAGCGCGACCACGTCGTAGCGCCGCAGCTCGTTCTTGAGCACGGTGCCCTCGCCGAACCAGGCGCCGGCAGTGAGGCCTGCGAAGCTCGCGGCCTTGCCGCCGCGCGAGACGATGCCCATCCGCGCCAGCCCGGTGACGATGCCGGTCCAGTACTGGAAATTGTCGCCGCGCATGAAGATGAATTCGTTGGCGCGGTAGGACTTCTCGGAAATGCCGGCGCGCGCGATCTCGATTTCTTGCTCGCTCAATTCGCGCGACCAGGCCGCGATGCGCTTCAGGTAATCAGCAGCGATCATTCTAGCGACGGCACCCCAGCCTAGATATTGCACCGCAGCAACGCCGTGCGCGAAGCCAGGGACCCGAGGCCTGGAATGCCAGCGAAAATTCCTGACCAATTGTCGGGCACATGACAATTCAACCTATCGCTTTCTCGTATTCAGAGCCACCTCGCGTAACGCCGCGCGCAGCGCCTCGATGGATCGCTGCTGGCGGACGATACGAGAGACGGGCTTACAGGCGGGGTGCGGCGTTACCGCGCATGACGCAGGCGATCGGGGCGAGCGATGCTCCCGGCCGGCTTCATTAGTCGGATGGTCTCCCTCCGGCGGCCCATGTAAGGTCGAATCGTAAGATCGAAGTCGGATCGAAGCGAAGATAAAGAGCGCGCCAAAGCGCCCGTATCTGGAGGGAACAGGGTGGCTAGTAGTCTCGAGGTGCGCGGGGTCTCATTGCGCTTTGGCGGCGTCCGCGCGCTGACCGAAGTGAGCTTCGGCGTCAACGAAGGCGAGCTGTTCTCCATCATCGGCCCGAACGGTGCCGGCAAGACCTCGATCGTCAATTGCATCTCGGGCCGCTACCGGCCGACCGAGGGCCAGCTGTTCTATCGCGGCCAGGACATCACCGGCCTCACCCCGAACGCGCGGCCCCGGCTCGGCATCGGCCGGACCTTCCAGAATCTGGCGCTGTTCCACCACATGAGCGTGCTCGACAACATCATGGTCGGCCGCCACCACCTCTTGAAGAACAACTTCATCACGGGCTCGCTGTACTGGCTGACCGGCGCGCGCCGCGAGGAGCTGGAGCATCGCCGCAAGGTCGAGGAGATCATCGACTTCCTCGATCTGCAGTCGGTGCGCAAGGCGACCGCGGGCACACTGCCCTATGGCTTGCGCAAGCGCGTCGAGCTCGCCCGCGCGATGGCGCTGGAGCCGCAACTGATCCTGCTCGACGAGCCTATGGCCGGCATGAACTTCGAAGAGAAGGAGGACATGGCGCGCTACATCGTCGATCTCAACGAAGAGTTCGGCATGACGGTGATGATGATCGAGCACGACATGGGCGTCGTGATGGACATCTCCCACCGCGTCATGGTGCTGGATTTCGGCCGCAAGATCGCCGAGGGCGATCCGGCGGCCGTGCTCGCCGATCCCCACGTCAAGCGCGCCTATCTCGGCGAAGAGGACGAGGCGCTGGTCGATCCCGACGACAAGCCGGCCGTGCGGGAGAGCGCGGCATGATGAATTACGCCGGTCGCGCCGCGCAGGCCGACACCTTTCCCAAGATGCTGCGCCTCAACGCCAGGGAGCACGGCAGCGAGATCGCGCTGCGCGAGAAGGATCTCGGGCTGTGGCGCGAATTCACCTGGAACGACTACCAGACCCGCTCCCATGATTTCGCGCTCGGCATGGTCGAGCTCGGGCTCGGCCGCGGCGACGTGATCGGCATCATCGGCGACAACCGGCCGGACTGGGTCGCCGCCGAGATCGCGGCCCACGCGATCGGCGCGATGAGCCTCGGTCTCTACCGCGACGTGCTGGACGAGGAAGCTTCCTATCTCCTGACCTATGGCGAGGCCAAGCTGGTCTTCGCCGAGGACGAGGAACAGGTCGACAAGCTGCTCGGCCTCGCCGACCGGGTGCCTCACCTGAAACACATCGTCTATTCCGATCCGCGCGGCATGCGGAAATACGACGATCCGCGCCTGATGGAGGCGAGCAAGCTGGTCGCACTCGGCCGCGACCGCGCTGCGCGCGAGCCTGGGCTCTACGAACGGCTGGTCGACGCCACCAAGGGCGACGACGTCGCGATCCTCTGCACGACCTCGGGCACGACCGCCAACCCGAAGCTTGCGATGCTCTCGGCAGGGCGGGTGCTGCGGCACTGCGCGACCTATCTCGCCTTCGATCCGAAGGGGCCGGACGACGAGTATGTTTCGGTGCTGCCACTGCCATGGATCATGGAACAGATCTACGCCCTGGGCAAAGCGCTGCTCTCCCGAATGAAGGTCAACTTCGTCGAAGAGCCCGACACCATGATGCACGACTTCCGCGAGATCGCGCCGACCTTCGTGCTGTTCGCGCCGCGGGTCTGGGAATCGATCGCGGCCGACGTCCGCGCCGGGGTGATGGATGCCTCGCCGTTCAAGCAGCGGCTCTACGATCTCGGCATGAAGACCGGGCTTGCGGCGCTCGCCGAGGGCAAGCACTCGATGCTCGCCGACCAGCTCCTGTTCCGTGCGCTGCGCGACCGGCTCGGCTTCACGCGGCTGCGTTCGGCGGCAACCGGCGGTGCGGCGCTCGGGCCGGATACTTTCAAGTTCTTCCAGGCGATGGGCGTGCCGCTGCGCACACTCTACGGCCAGACTGAATTGCTCGGCGCCTACACGCTGCATCCCGAGGGCAAGGTCGATCCCGATACCACGGGCGTGCCGATGGCCGACAACATCGAGATCCGCATCGACAATGCCGACGTCAACGGCGTCGGCGAGATCGTGGTGCGGCACCCCAACATGTTCCACGGCTACTACAAGAACCCCGAAGCATCGGTCGCCGAGATCAAGGACGGCTGGATGCATTCGGGCGATGCGGGCTACTACAATGACAACCGGCAGCTCGTGGTGATCGACCGCATCAAGGATCTCGCCGAGACCTCGCGCGGCGAGCGCTTCTCGCCGCAATATATCGAGAACAAGCTGAAGTTCTCGCCCTATGTCGCCGAGGCGGTGGTGCTTGGCGCCGGCCGCGACGCGCTCGCGGCGATGATCTGCATCCGCTACTCGATCATCTCGAAATGGGCGGAGAAGAACCGGATCTCGTTCACGACCTATACCGATCTCTCCTCGCGGCCGGAGGTCTACGCGCTGCTGAAGAAAGAGGTCGAGACGGTCAACGCCACCCTGCCGCCCGCGCAGCGCATCTCGCGCTTCCTGCTGCTTTACAAGGAGCTCGATGCCGACGACGGCGAGCTGACGCGGACCCGAAAGGTCCGCCGCGGCGTCATCAACGAGAAATACGCCGACATCATCGAGGCGATCTACCGCGGCAAGGCCAGCATCCCCGTCGACACCGTGATCCGCTTCCAGGACGGCACCACGCAGCGTGTCCGCACCACGCTCGAGGTCGTCGATCTCGGCCGCGCCGCCATCGCGGAGGCCGCGGAATGACGTCCTTCGCGACACACACTGACCTTCACCTCGCCCCGCTTGCGGGGAGAGGTCGGATCGCGTCAGCGATCCGGGTGAGGGGGAGCCTCCGCAAGCGTGGTGAGGATCGTTTCGAGAACACCAACCAGATTGCTGGTGACGTCGTTGTTCCAGAAACGCAGGACGCGGTAATTGTGGTCGACAAGCCATTTGTCGCGAATAGCGTCGGGCTGACTGTCGGCGTGTTGCCCGCCGTCCACTTCGATCACGAGACGCTGCTCGCGGCAGATGAAATCGACGGTATAGGGCCCAATCGGCTCTTGTCTCACAAACTTATAGCCGTTCAGCCGACGGGCGCGGAGGCGATACCAGAGCGTTCCCTCAGCATCCGTCGAGGCGCTTCGCAAATTTCTCGCTCGTTTGGTTTTGGACTCTTTAGCACCGCGCATGCGGAGACTCCCCCTCACCCGTCGCGCTACGCGCGCCGGCCTCTCCCCGCAAGCGGGGCGAGGCGAACAGCTCAGCATAACACATGAACACCCAGTTCCTGATCCAGCTGATCGTCAACGGCCTCGTGGTCGGCACGCTCTATGGCGTGGTCGCGATGTCGTTCGTGCTGATCTACAAGGCGACGCAGGTCGTGAATTTCGCGCAGGGCGAATTGCTGCTGGTCGGCGCCTGGGTGTGCTGGGCGCTGCTGACGAAATACCAGGTCCCGTTCTGGGTCGGCATGCCGATCACGCTGGCGTTCATGTTCATCTTCGGCATCGCGATCCAGGTGGTGATCCTGCGGCCGATGATCGGCGAACCGATCATTTCGGTGATCATGGTGACGATCGGCCTGTCGACCGTGTTCCAGGCCGCGCTGAAATGGATCTTCGGCGTCAACCCGCAGCCGTTCCCGCGCATATTCCAGAGCCAATCGGTCAGCCTGTTCGGGCTGCAGATCCAGACCGTCTATGTCATGAGCCTCGTGGTCTCGCTCGCCATGATGGTCGGCATGGCCTGGTTCTTCCGCGCCTCCAAATACGGCCTGGCGATGCGTGCCACCGCTTTCAACCAGCAGGTCGCGCAGTCGCTCGGCATCTCCGTGAAGAGCGTGTTTGCGATGGCGTGGGCGATCTCGGCCACGGTCTCGGCGGTCGCCGGCGTCGTGGTCGCCGTAGTCAACGGCGTGTCGTCCGGCCTCTCCGCCTACGGCATCAAGGTGTTTCCAGCCGCGATCCTCGGCGGGCTCGACTCGGTCGGCGGCGCCGTGCTTGGCGGCATCATCATCGGGCTGCTGGAAAACGTCGCCCAGTATGTCGACAGCGAATATCTGCACTGGGGCAATCTCTACGAGATCGCGCCGTTCTACGTCCTGATCATCATCCTGATGATCAAGCCGTACGGGCTGTTCGGCACCAAGGACATCGAGCGGGTTTAGGCATGATCGCCGAAAAGTGGAAACCGGTTTTCGGAAACGATCATGCCCAGACAAATAGGGGCGTGACGATGACTTTACCCCGGCAGGGAGCACCATAGAGCCCCATGGCAACGAGCACCCTGATTCCGTCGGGCGATTTCCGCACCAGCTACGCGGCCGACACCACGATCTTCCCGACCGCGACCAGCCGCAACTTCGCGATCGCAGGTGTCGCCCTCGCCTGCTTCGCGCCGATGCTGCTGTCGAATTACCTGCTCTCGATCGCGATCCAGATCGGGATCTTCGCGATCGCAGCGCTCGGCCTCAACATTCTGGTCGGCTTCACCGGCCAGATCTCGATCGGCCACGCCGCGTTCTTCCTGTTCGGCGCCTTCACCTCGGCCTACATCTCCAACAATGCGCCGATCCCGGTGTTCTTCGCGATCCCCCTCGCCGGCGTGATCACGGCGCTGGTCGGCCTGGTGTTCGGCGTGCCGGCGGCGCGGCTGAAGGGGCTCTATCTCGTCATCGCGACGCTCGCCGCGCAGTACATCCTGCTCGACTTCTTCTCGCGCGCCGAATGGTTCTCGGGCGGTTCGGTGCCGGCCAGCGCCAATCCGTTCTCGATCTTCGGCTATACGCTGCGCGGCGACCGGCAGTATTTCTACGTCGTGCTCGCCTACATGGTGATCAGCTACCTGCTCGTCACCAATCTGATGCGCACCCGCGACGGCCGTGCGCTGGTCGCGATCCGCGACCACTATCTCTCCGCCGAGATCATGGGCATCAACCTGACCAAGTACCGGACGCTGTCGTTCGGGCTTGCCGCCTTCTTTGCCGGCATCGCGGGCGCGCTCTACGCGCATTATCAGCTGGTCGTCTCCCAGGAAGGCTTCGGCATCGAGCGCTCGGTGCTGTTCCTCGCCATGGTCATCATCGGCGGCACCGGCTCGGTGATGGGCACGCTGATGGGCACGGCCTTCGTGGTGCTGCTGCCGGAATCGATGGAATGGCTGAGCGCATGGCTGAAGGGCGGCGCCATCGACAAGGCGCTGCAGCTCAACAACAACATTACCTTCCTGCGCGAGATCGCGATCGGCCTGATCATCATCGGCTTCTTGATGTTCGAGCCTGATGGCCTCGCGCATCGCTGGCGGCAGATCAAGGCCTACTGGAAGCTTTACCCGTTCTCGCACTGAGGCTTGGAACAACTCAAATTCGGTTCAACGGATAAAAGGAGGAAACAACAATGACGATTAGATCCCTTTTGAGCTCGGTCTCCCTGGCGCTGCTGATCAGCGGCGCGGCCGCCACTGCGCAGGCGCAGATCGCCATCGGCCATCTGCAGGACCTCTCGGGCGGCACCTCGGACGTCGGCACGCCGTATGGCCAGGGCGTCGTCGATACCTTCGCCTGGATCAACAAGAACGGCGGCGTCGGCGGCAAGCAGATCAATGCCGACAGCAACGACTATGGCTATCAGGTGCCGCGCGCGATCGCGCTGTACAAGAAATGGTCGGCGCCCGACGGCAAGGTCGCGGCTATCATGGGCTGGGGCACGGCGGATACCGAGGCGCTGACCGGCTTCCTCGCGCAGGACAAGATCCCCGACATGTCGGGCTCGTACGCCGCCGCGCTGACGGATCCCGAAGGCACCAGCGGCAAGGCCAAGCCCGCGCCGTACAACTTCTTCTACGGCCCGAGCTACTCGGACGCACTGCGCGCCGAGCTGACCTGGGCGGCCGAGGATTGGAAGGCGAAGGGCAAGCCCGGCAAGCCGAAATTCGTCCACATGGGCGCCAACCATCCCTATCCGAACGCGCCGAAGGCCGCAGGCGAAGCGCTCGCGACCGAGCTCGGCTTCGAGGTGCTGCCGCCGCTGGTGTTCGCGCTGTCGCCCGGCGACTACTCGGCGCAGTGCCTGAGCCTGAAGAGCTCCGGCGCCAACTACGCCTATCTCGGCAACACCGCGGCCTCCAACATCTCGGTCATGAAGGCCTGCAAGACCGCTGGCGTCGACGTCCAGTTCCTCAGCAACGTCTGGGGCATGGACGAGAACGCGGCCAAGACCGCGGGCGATGCCGCCGATGGCGTGATCTTCCCGCTGCGCACGGCGGTCGGCTGGGGCGGCAATGCGCCCGGCATGAAGACGGTGATGGAGATCTCGAAGATGTCCGACCCGTCGGGCAAGGTCTATCGGCCGGTGCACTACATCGCCGCGGTCTGCAGCGCGCTCTACATGAAGGAAGCGCTGGATTGGGCCGCCAAGAACGGCGGCGCCACCGGCGAGAACGTCGCCAAGGGCTTCTACCAGAAGAAGGACTGGGTACCGGCGGGCATGGACGGCGTCTGCAATCCATCGAACTGGACCGAGAAGGATCATCGCCCGACGACCAAGGTCGACCTCTATCGCGCCAAGGTTTCCGGCGCGACCGATGGCGACATCAACGACCTGATGGCCAAGGGCACGATCAAGCTCGAGAAGGTGAAGACCGTCGAACTGCCGCGCAAGCCGGAATGGTTTGGCTGGTGACGAGACAATCGCCACAAACAAATCCGTCATCCCCCGCGAAAGCGGGGGATCCAGTACGCCGCGGCCTCTCCGTTGGCTTCGAACGTCTCTGGAATACTGGGTCACCCGCCTTCGCGGGTGACGACAACGGAGAGTGATGCGGATCATGACCCAAAGCGTCGAAGCAACACGGCCAACACCGACGGCCGTCCCGCCGCCGCCACTGCTCAGCGTCAACAACATCGAGGTCGTCTATGACGACGTCATCCTGGTCCTGCGCGGCCTCAGCCTCGAAGTGCCGAAGGGCGCGATCGTGGCGCTGCTCGGTGCCAACGGCGCCGGCAAGTCGACCACGCTGAAGGCGATCTCCGGACTGCTCAAGACCGAGGACGGCGAGGTCACCCGCGGCGAGATCCTGTTCGAGGGCCAGCGCATCAACGGCATCGATCCGGACAAGATCGTCCGCCGCGGCATCTTCCAGGTGATGGAAGGCCGCCGCATCGTCGCCGACATGACGTCGCTGGAGAATCTGCGGCTCGGCGCCTTCACCCGGCGCGACGGCGAGGTTTCAGCCGACATCGACATGGTGTTCAAATATTTCCCGCGCCTGAAGGAGCGCACCGGCCTCGCCGGCTATCTCTCAGGCGGCGAGCAGCAGATGCTCGCGATCGGCCGCGCGCTGATGGCGCGCCCGAAGATGATCCTGATGGACGAGCCCTCGATGGGGCTGTCGCCGCTGCTGGTCAAGGAAGTGTTCGCGATCATCAAGGAGATCAACCGCGATCTCGGCGTCACGATCCTCTTGGTCGAGCAGAACGCCCGCGCCGCGCTGTCGGTCGCTAGCCATGGCTACATCATGGAGCAGGGCAAGGTGGTGCTCGACGGCTCCGCCGACGAGCTGCGCGACAACGAGGACGTCAAGGAATTCTACCTCGGCGGCGCCGGCGACCAGCGCAAGAGCTTCAAGAACCTGAAGAGCTTCAAGCGGCGCAAGCGCTGGCTGTGAGGATAGCGGGCGTTTTCGGGCGGAGTTGCGTGTGCAGAAAACGCGTCAGACCAGGAAGGCGGTTCTATCCGAGCACCTGCTCGGCTTCGGTGACCGCGCAGAGCACATGATAGAACGACGACGCCGGGATGGTGGCAACCAGCGACGTGCCGTTATGGTCGAACTGGTCGTACCAGCCACCGGCCACGGGATGGCTGAGATAGTGCCGCTCCAGCAGCAGCAGTGCCGCGCGGGCCTCGTCCGCGGCGCCGGCTTCGCCCGACTCCGCTTGCGCGATCCAGGCCTTCGCCAATTCGCTCTGCGGCCACAGCCGCCTCGTGTGGCGGCGGATGTTGCCCTCGGCATCACCCTCGTCGATCAGGCAGCCGGTGGCGTCGCGATAGCGCAGCGCAGAGGCCAGGAGCTCGCCGCGCGGGCGTCCGGTCGGGCACCCGGTGATCCGCTCGAATCCCTTCAGCAGCCAGACCCACTCCGCGAGGTGCCCGGGCTCGACGCTGACCGGCGGAATCTTCGACCAGTCCTCCTCGAAATATTCGCCGAGCGTGTGCGTCTGCTTGTCGTAGAGGCTGGCCAGGAACAGCGCGAAGAAATCGCCGGCGCGGTTCTGGAACGACAAATCGTGGGTCGCGTCGAAGCAGGCGATCATCGCCTCGAACAGA
The DNA here is from genome assembly GCF_015291625.1 of Bradyrhizobium sp. CCBAU 53421. Classification (NCBI taxonomy): domain Bacteria; kingdom Pseudomonadati; phylum Pseudomonadota; class Alphaproteobacteria; order Hyphomicrobiales; family Nitrobacteraceae; genus Bradyrhizobium; species Bradyrhizobium sp. CCBAU 53421. Next base: position 3,494,581 of record NZ_CP030047.1, on the reverse strand, counting down.
TGCATTTGCGGGTTCTGCCGGCGCGGCATCGACGGCGGCAGGCCTTCGTGGAAACCGCCATGGGGCGAGCGCAGCTGCGTATCGACGAACGACAGCAGCGCGTCGATCTCGGCGCGAATCTGAGCGTCCTGGTCGAGACCGTAGGCGGTCGCCAACGCGAGCAGCACGAAGGCATGGCCGTAAGTGTCGCGCAGCGGGTCGTGCACGCCGCCGTCCGGCGTCAGGCTGAACACGAAGCCCGGCCGGCCATCCGGCGCCTTGGCCTTGGCCAGCAGGTAGTCCAGCCCTTTCAGAGCGATCGCGCGGCCCTCGGGATACCAGCCCATCTGGGCCGCCTTGGCGTAGCAGTAGATCTGGCGCGCCTGCACCATGGTCCGGCGCGGCGCGGCGTGATCGGCTGTCCCATCCTGATCCAGCCGGTCGACAAAGCCGCCGGCCGTGCCGTCCCAGCCGACCGTCGACCACAGCGGCAAGGCGTGGTCGATGATGCGGTGCTTCAACCTCGCGACGACATCGGCGGCCCCGTCCGCCGCAACGCTTTCTGCCTCAGCCATCGTGCTCCCTGGAACCGTCCCAATGTCAGCGGTTACCGTCTGATAGCACGGGCGGACCGGCACGCCACCTGCGCAAATCCTCTCAAGGACCTGCCATGACCGACCACTACGACGCCCTTGAAACGCGCGATCCGGCCCAGCGCGAGGCCGCCCTGTTCGCCCGGCTGCCGGACGTGCTGCGCAAGGCGATGGCGGCGCCCGCCTATGCCAATTTGCTGCGGGGCATCGATCCCGCCTCCATCAGCAGCCGTGAGGCGCTGGCGGGGCTGCCGGTGCTGCGCAAATCGGAGCTGCCGGCCTTGCACAAGGCCGCCCCGCCGTTCGGCGGCTTCGTGGCCGACAAGCCCGGCTCGTTCGCCCGTCTGTTCACCTCGCCCGGGCCGATCTTCGAGCCGGAGGGCCGCCAGGCCGACCCCTGGCGCGGCGCGCGGGCGCTGTTTGCTGCCGGCTTTCGCGAGGGGGACGTGGTGCTGAACACCTTCAGCTATCACCTCACGCCCGGCGGCTTCATCTTCGATGCCTCGGCGCGGGCGCTCGGCTGCGCGGTGATCCCGGCCGGCCCCGGCAACACCGAGCAGCAATTCGAGCTGATCGAGGCCTATCGCCCGGTCGGCTATAGCGGCACACCCGATTTCCTGAAGATCCTGCTCGACGCCGCGGCAGCTGGCGGCCGCGACGTGTCCTCGATCAAGCGCGCGCTGGTCTCGGGTGCCGCATTTCCGAAATCGCTGCAGGAGGAGATGAAGGCGCGCGGCGTCGAGGCCTACCAGGCCTTCGGCACGGCCGATCTCGGCTTGATCGCATTCGAGACGCCGGCGCGCGAGGGGATGACGGTCAATGAGGATTTGATTTTGGAGATCGTGAAGCCCGGCACCGGCGATCCCGTTGCGCCCGGCGACGTCGGCGAGATCGTGGTGACCTCGCTCGATCCGCATCATCCCTGGATCCGCCTCGCGCTCGGCGACCTGACCGCCGCCCTGCCCGGCGCCAGCCCATGCGGGCGCACCAACATGCGCATCAAGGGCTGGATGGGCCGCGCCGACCAGACCACCAAGGTGAAGGGCATGTTCGTGCGCCCCGAGCAGATCGCCGAAATCGGCAAGCGCCATCCCGCACTCGGACGGCTACGCCTCGTGGTCACGCGCGCCGGCGAAGCCGACGCGATGACGCTGAAAGCAGAATGTGCCTCGCCGGCCGCTTCCTTGCAGGACGAGGTAGCGGCCACGTTGCGTGCCGTGACCAAGCTCGGCGGCACCGTCGAGCTGGTTGGCGCAGGCACGCTGCCGAACGACGGCAAGGTGATCGCCGACGAGCGATGAGCCGACTATTCCGGGTGGCCCAGACCACATTGTCGCGCGCGGCATTGTGAACTATTGAGCTGGCTCATGCCGCGTGGAGACGGGATCATCACCTCATGAGCAGTGCTTCCGGAGATCGGCCGCGACGACCGGCGGTTTTCTTCGATCGCGACGGCGTCCTGAACCGGGATATCGGCTATCTGTTCGAGAGCCATAGACTGGTCTGGATCGACGGCGCGCGCGAGGCGGTGAAAGCCGTCAACGACATGGGCTATTTCGCATTCGTCGTGACCAACCAGTCAGGCGTTGCGAGAGGCCTCTATGAGGAGGCCCACGTCCAGCAGCTCCACGACTGGATGGCAGCCGAGCTCGGCAAGATCGGCGCGCATATCGACGCCTTCGAATATTGCCCGTTCCATCCTGAAGGGACCATCGAGCGGTATCGGCAGGTCAGCCATCGACGCAAACCGTCGCCGGGCATGATCAATGACCTCCTGGAGCGCTTTCCGGTCGACGTCGAACGAAGCTTTCTGATCGGCGATCAGCCGACCGATCTCGAGGCCGCCCGCGCCGCGGGCGTGAGGGGCCACCTGTTCTCAGGCCCCAATCTGGATCTGTTCCTGAAGCCGCTGCTGCAGCGAAGCTAAGCCCCCAGTCCGATGCGAGGGCATCCTCGCGGTCAGAACTTGCGGACCAGATCGATCACCTCGTCCTGCTGCCGGCGCGTGATCTCGGCGAACATCGGGATTGAGAGTATCTGGCCCTGATGGCGATGGGCGTTGGGAAATTGCTCCGGCCGGTGACTGAACCGTGCATAGGCCGGCAGGAACGGCAGCGCGGTGGGGTAGTTGATCGCGGTCTGCACGCCATTGGCGTTGAGATGCGCGGCGAGCGCGTCGCGGCGCGGATGCCTGATCGTGTAGAGGTGGTAGACGTGGCTGCGCGCCGGCGCCACCTCGGGCACCACGACGTCCTCGATCTGGTTGAGGCCGGCGTCGTAGACCTCGGCTGCGGCCTGCCGGGCTTCGGTCCATGCGGTGAGATGCGGCAGCTTGGCCGACAGGATCGCGGCCTGCATGCCGTCGAGCCGGCTGTTGACGCCCTCGATATGGTGCTGGTGCTTCACGAGCCCGCCATGGCGCGCCAGCATCGCCATCTGCTCGGCGAGCGCCGCATCGTTGGTGACGACCGCACCGGCATCGCCCATCGCGCCGAGATTCTTGCCGGGATAGAATGAATAGGTCGCGGCCTCGCCGAACGTGCCGACCATGCGGCCCTTGTAACGCGCGAGATGGGCCTGGGCGCAATCCTCGATCACCCACAGCTTGTGCTTCCGCGCGATCGCCATGATCGCGTCCATGTCCGCTGGCTGGCCGTACAGATGCACCGGGATGATGCCGACCGTGCGCGGCGTGATCGCCGCCTCGATCGCCGCCGGATCGATCGTGAACGTCGCGTCATCGGTGTCGCAGAACACGACGGTGGCGCCGGAATGCGTGATCATCGCCGCAGTCGAGATCCAGGAATGCGCCGTCGTGATCACCTCGTCGCCCGGCTTCACCTTCAGCGCGCGCATCGCAAGGTAAAGCGCGTCGGTGCCGTTGGCGCAGGATACGCAGTGCGCCACCTCCGCAGCCGCAGCGAATTCGCGCTCGAAGGCGTCGACATAGCTGCCGCGGATGAAGGCATTGTCGCGGATCACGCCGGCGATCGCCGCATCGATCTCGCTCTTGATGGACTGGTACTGCAGTTGCAGGTCGGCATACGGCACAGCCATCGATATTCCCCTATTGCCCTATTGGCTCGCCAGCAGCCGGCGCGCCGGATTGCCGGCATAGGTGCCGGGCGTCGTGATATCCTTGGTCACCACCGATCCCGCGCCGATGACGACGTCGTCGGCGATCCTGACCGGCATGATCGTGGCATTGGAGCCGATCGACACCCGGTTGCCGATCACCGTCTCGCGCCACAGCTCCTTGCGTCCACGCGCCGGGCCACCGGTTGCGAACGTGTCGTTGACGAACATCACGCCGTGTCCGACGAAGCAGTCCTCGCCGATGGTGACGAGTTCGCAGACGAAGGCATGCGATTGCACGCGGGTGCGCGCCCCGACGACCACGCCCTTCTGGATTTCGGTGAACGGCCCGATGAAGCAGTCGTCGCCGAGCGTGCAGCCATAGAGATTGCAGGGCTCGACGATCTTGACGCGCTCGCCGAACGCGACGTCGCGCACGGCGGCCTGATGCACTTCCGGCCGGTTCACGAAACGATACCCAACCGGCTCAAGCGCGGCGTGAAGCGCAGCGCGACTTCATCGCCGGTTTCGATCGACTCATAGAGGGCCGAGATCAGCTCCAGGCTCTTGCGACCCTCGAGCCCGTCGACCAGCGCCGCGCTCTGGTTCTCCAGGCAATCGACCACGTGATGATAATAGGCTTGATGGCCGAAACCGTAGACGTTGGGCGGGTTGACCGAGAACTTCTCCACGACGTCCTTGTCCGACGGCAGTTCGTCGACAAAGCGCCAGTGCCGGATCTGGTTGACCGCGAAGCCGGAAATCTCGACCGTGCCCTTTTCGCCCAGGATCGACAGCGAGCCCTCGAGATCGGTCGGGCGCGCCGCGGTGGTCGCCTCGATGATCCCGAGCGCGCCGTTGCGGAACTTCAGCGTCGCGACGGCGGTATCCTCGGTTTCGATGTTGGCCAGCGCCGTCGTCGCGCGCGCATGCACGCTCACCACGTCGCCGAAGAACCACTCCAGCATGTCGACATGGTGGCTCGCCTGATTGGTCAGCACGCCGCCGTCATAGGCCCAGGTGCCGCGCCAATCGTCCTGGTCGTAATAGGCCTGGTCGCGGCACCAGCGCACCCGCACCGTCCCCAGGATGAGCTTGCCGAAGCGGCCGGCATCGAGCGCCTCGCGCGCCTTGACCACCGGCACGTTGAAGCGGTTCTGCTTGACGATGAACATCTTGACGCCGGCCTGGTCGCAGGCCCGGATCATGTCGTCGGCGTCCTGCAACCGCAGCGCCATCGGCTTCTCGACCACGACGTGCTTGCCGGCCCTGGCGCAGGCGATCACATGCGCGGGATGCAGCCCGCTCGGCGTCAGCACGGCAACGGCGTCGATATCCTTGCGGCCTAGGAATTCGTCCATGTCGTAATGGGCGGGAACGCCGAACTTCCCGGCAATCGCATCGGCACGCGCGCGAAGCGGATCGCAGACTGCAACCAAGCTCGCTCCCGCGATGTGATTGCCACCCAGGAGATCGGAATGGCGCTTGGCGATACGCCCGCACCCGAGCAGGCCAAATCTGATCATGCAACAGGCCCTGTCTTGTCTCGTGACCGGCCATTGCAGCCGGCCGAAGAGCCGAGGGAACAAGCGGCCTTGCGAGCCGCAGCATAGCGTCCATTACCCAGAAAACGCGGGATAAGGCAAGGCCTTGCCCGGATCGGACAGCACGACGGGTGGATTTGTCGCTGAAGCCACCCCCGCCACGGCAACGCGTCGGAGCTGCAGGCAGCAATTGCATCACCGAGCAGGAAAAGCAGCAACAACCTCTAGCCTATCCTTGTCGTCCTACCGGGACCGTGCCATGGGTCCAGGAAGCGTCATCGTGTGGCGATCATCCGGGCCCGCCCGAATACGACGATCACCAACGAGACAGTCCAAATGCAGGGCCCGGTACGGCAGCAGATGAGAATGAACCATCGCGTGATGCAGCCGGAGCCGGATTTGCGCTGGCGCCAGGCCAGGCTTGCCCTGCTCGCCTATGCCCATGTCGCGGTTTGCTGCATCTCGCTGTACTGCATCACGATCACGGATTCCTTTCCGGGCGTCGTCGGCTTCGACAAATCGCACCTGACATCTGCAATCCTGAACGTTCTGGCGTTCAGTCCCGTCGTCATCCTGTTCGCTGTCAGCCGCTTCAGCTTCGGCTATCTCGTCGGCTTCTACTTCTACGTCATGGTGCTGGGATATCTCTGGCTGATCGAGTTCTCGCTGCTCGACTACGATCACCGCCTGGCGCTCATCTCGATCGTGCTGTCGGCACTCGCCTTCCTGGTTCCCGCGCTGTTTATCACCTCGCCAGTGCGGCAGGCTGTGGTCATGCCGGCACGCGCCTTTCACCTGATGCCTTCCGTGATCCTGATCGCCTCGGCCGCGATCATCGGCATCGGCGCGCTCTACAACCACAAACTGGTCGCGCTCAGCGAGATGTACAAATATCGCGCGGAGGTCGCATTGCCGGCCGTCCTGCGATACGCGGTCTGGATCGCCTCAAACGCCCTGCTGCCGCTTGCCTTTGCCTGCTTCGTCACCAGCAAGCGGTTCTGGCAGGCCGGGATCACGCTCGTCCTGATGCTGCTGTTCTACCCGATCATGCTGACCAAGATGGCGCTGTTTGCGCCGGTGTGGCTGCTGTTTGTCGCGCTCGTCTGCAAGCTGGCCGAGGCCAGGGCTGCGACGATCCTGTCGTTTTTCCTGCCCGTCCTGATTGGCTTGATCCTGTTCGTCCTGGTCAAGACCGATATGTTCCCACTCACCCCCGGACTGGTCTATTTCGGCACCGTCAACACCAGGATGGTTGCGATCCCGTCGCTCGCCCTCGAAATCTACAACAACTACTTCTCGGCACATCCGTTGACCCACTTCTGCCAGATCAACGCGGTGAAGCTGGTGGTCGCGTGCGCCTACGACGAGCCGATATGGGCCGTGATGGCGAGGTCCTACGATCTCGGTGCCTTCAACGCTTCGCTGTTTGCCACCGAAGGCATCGCATCGGTCGGCCTCGTGCTCGCCCCTGTGTCCGCACTGGGCTGCGGCGTGATCATTGCCCTCGGCAATCGCCTCTCGTCCGGCTTGCCGCCACAGTTCATCCTGCTATCGGCCGGCCTCCTCCCGCAGGTCCTCCTCAACGTACCGCTTTCGACAGCCCTGCTCACGAACGGCACCGGGCTGCTCTTCCTGCTCTGGTACATCGCACCGCGGTCGGCCTTCGACCGGACGGCAGCGCCGGCAGTCGCAGCAGGCGACCACCGGCCAAATGCCGAAGCTGCCTAGGCGCGAATGATGTTGTCCGCCGGCTGAGGAAACTTTCCGCGACAATCGACCAGCAGCGGCGCGTGCGCGCCGAGCAGTTGATAGTCGAACTTGTCGTGGTCGGTCGCGAGCAGGACGCAATCGAAGCGCCGCAGACTGTCCTCGGTGAGCGCGACGCTCGACAGATCGAACGAATGCGCCCGCATCTTCGGGAACGCCGGGACGTGCGGATCGCTGTAGGACACCTTGGCGCCGAGATCGCGAAGCCGTTCCATCAACGCCACCGACGGCGATTCGCGGACGTCGTCGACATTCTTCTTGTAGGCGATGCCGAGAACCAGGATCGAGCTGCCGCTGATCGACTTGTGCCTCTGATTGAGCGCCAGCGAGATCTTCGACACCACGTAATCAGGCATCGAGGAGTTGATCTCTCCGGCGAGCTCGATGAAGCGCGTGTGCATGCCGTATTCCCGCGCCTTCCACGTCAGGTAGAACGGGTCGATCGGAATGCAGTGACCGCCGATGCCGGGACCGGGGTAGTACGGAACGAACCCGAACGGCTTGGTTGCCGCCGCACGGATCACCTCGTGAATGTCGATCCCCATCTTGTCGGCAACCATCTTCATCTCGTTGACGAGGCCGATGTTCACCGAGCGGTGGATGTTCTCCAGCAGCTTCGTCAGCTCGGCTGCCTGGGTCGAGCTCACCGGAACGACCTTGTCGATCACCTGACGATAGAGCGCGAGGCCGGCCTCGAGACATGCAGGCGTGCAGCCGCCGCAGACCTTCGGGATCGAACGCGTCGTGAAATTCTGGTTGCCGGGGTCTTCGCGTTCCGGCGAGAAGACGAGGAAGACGTCCTTGCCGACGGTGAAGCCGCACTTCTCGATGCGCGGCTTCAGCTCCTCCTCGGTCGTGCCGGGATAGGTGGTGCTCTCCAGCGACATCACCATTCCCTGGTGGAGATACGGCAGCAGCGACTCCGTGGTGTTCAGCACGAAGCTGAGATCGGGCTCGCGGTACTTGTTGAGCGGCGTCGGAACGCACAGGATCAGCGCATCGACTTCGCGCGCGCGAGAGAAATCGGTGGTCGGCTCGAACCCAAGCTCCGTCGCATTCTTGATGCTGGCGCCCGAGATATGCTCGATATAGGAACGCCCGGCGCGAAGCGCGTCGACCTTGGTCTGGTCGATATCAAAGCCGATCACCTTATAGCCGACCTCGCAATAGCGAAGCATCAAGGGCAGGCCGACATAGCCCAAGCCGACGATGCCGATCTTGGCCGTTCTCTCGTTGAGCTTCGCGATCAATTCGGAATTCATTTCATCACTCGTACGGGGTTGTTACGGATAATCGGCCTGAAAACCATCTAACTGGGGCCTCTGATAGCGCCATAGCGGCAAAGCCACAACCCTTGGCAGCCGTGCTGGCGGCCTCCTTCGGCGCCGCGGCACGCCCGGCCATATTCCCCACGGCGAGGCTAGCGCGGACCGCCCGAGTTCAGCAGGCGCGCGACATGGTAGGCGGCACGGCCTGTCCCATACTCGTCGATATCGCGCCGCGCGGCCTGCGACGACTGCTTCCAGAGCCGGTTCCAGCCGTGCGTGATGGTCTCGGTCCACTCGGTCTCATCACGCAATGTGATGCACGGCACGCGATGGAAGTAGGCCTCCTTCTGCACCCCTCCCGAGTCCGTATAGACTTCAAGGGCATTGTGCAGAAGCTTCGCCATATCGAGGTAACCTACTGGATCGATGACCTTCAGGCCGTCCAGATCGACCCCCATCGCCAGCGCCGCCTGCCGGGTACGTGGGTGCAGCGGGAGGACAACGGGAAATTTGCGCGACTGATCCTGCAGGAACTGCACGACCGCGAGAAGCTGCTGCCGATCGGCGGTGTTCTCGGCGCGATGGATCGTCGCGAGCGCATATGCCTTCGGGGCCAGCCCGAGATTGCTCAAAATCGCCGAGCTCTTCTCGGCCTTGTCGGTCACGAACAGTGTCGCATCATACATCACGTCCCCGACGTGATGGACGCCGGCCGTCACGCCTTCAGCGGCCAGATTGGCAACGGCGGTCGTCGTCGGACAGAGCTGCAGCGCGGAGAGATGGTCCGTCACGACCCGGTTGATCTCCTCCGGCATGCGGCGATTGAACGATCGAAGGCCCGCCTCGACATGCGCGACCGGAATATGCAGCTTCGACGCCGCGAGACCACCGGCCAGCGTCGAATTGGTATCGCCATAGACGACGACCCAGTCGGGCTTTTCCGTAAGCAGGATCGGCTCGATCGCCATCAGCATACGTCCCGTCATATCGCCATGGCCGCCGCCATTGATATCGAGATGATGTCGCGGCCTCGGAATGTCGAGCTCCTCGAAGAAGACATCGGACATGTTCGGGTCAAAATGCTGGCCGGTATGCACCATCACTTCCGCGAGCCCGTCGGTCTCCCGGATCGCGCGGCTGACGGCCGCGGCTTTGATGAACTGCGGCCGGGCACCAACGATGGTCAGTATCTTCAGCGTCATGGATTCTACTAGCGGTGTTGGGACTGAGCCAGACGATGATCCGCCGCATTGGCAAGGCTCGCGGAGATCGTCTTTTCAATCCCGTCCTTGAACTGCACAAATCGCCGCAAGTCCAGACGAGATGCAAGGCGGCTCAGATCAGGGACAATGTCGACGGAAGGGGTGTTCGGGTTCACGATTTCGAACTTCGGTTCGACGCCGAGCTGCTGACCTATCGCGTTCGAGATCTGCCGGATCGAGAGCGTCTCGGCGGCCGCCACGTTGAGCGTATCGGTCCATGACGACGCAATACTCGCAAGGATGACCTCGACGATGTCGTCGATGAAGGTCGGCGCGAGGCGGATCCCCTCCGTGCCGCCGGAGAGCTGGATCGCCGCGCCGTCCTGGATTCTGCGTATCAGCTGCGGAATGAGCCGATCGCGCTGGCTAGGGCCGTACGGAAAGAACAGCCTCAGAATGCTCAAGGAGAAGATGTTGGAAAACGGCTTCGCAACGACTTCAGAAGCAAACTTGCTTGCGCCGAGGAAGCCGGGGGGTGTCAGGCCGGCATCCTCTCTCAGCGCTCCGGCGAACGGCTCGTAGACCGCTCCCGACGAAAGCAGGCAAAAGTGCCTGGCCGCCGCCCGAGCCGCCCAATCCAGCAGCCGCATTGTCATGCCGACGTTGACGTCAAACATCTCGCGCGAGTCCGCAGGGAAATCGCGGTAGCGGCGCGATTGAGCGGCATGAACGACGACATCGATCGTCTTGGGGAAGCCGGCCTCCTCGACCGACGCCGCTCCATCCCAGACCACCTTCGTTCCGAAGGCGACCGACGTTCCCGGCCGGCAGACGCAGAACAGCTCATGCCCCTCGGCCACCAGCCGGGGGCCGAGAGCAGAGCCGACGAAACCGCTACAGCCCGTCAATAATATCCGCATGCCCGTGTCAGACCGTTGGCTTCGTCAGCAAGACTGAAATCCCGTTCGGATTGGAGTCATTGAAGGTATAGTTCTTGACCCCGAGCTCCTTCATCCAGCCCGCAACCTCGTCATCGCTGTGCTGCCAGGCGTTGTGCGGATGATACCAGTCGAAGTTGACCATGTTGTTCGTTTCATAGTCGAACGCCTCGTTCCAGAAGCACTTCAGGAAGTTATAGTACAGCAATCGCTGAACGTTGTGCGTTCCTGCGGGAATCCCCAGCACCGGAATCGGCTTCTCAAGCGTGATCGTGGCGTTCAGCCGCGATAGCTCTCGACCCAGCTCCGTAATCCCTTCGCATGCCGCATAGCATTCCTCCGCGGAGAGCGGCATGAAATTCTGGCGAACATGGTCGTCGGCGAAGACGCGCACGGCGCCCATCTTCCGGTAGACATAGAAGAAGAACTGGCCGCCGGGCCTGACCTTGCGGTACAGGGCCTCCACCGCCGCCCTGGTGTTGGGCGTGTGATGCAGCACTCCGTCCGCGATGATGAAGTCGAACGTGTCGTCGGGGAACGGAGCTTCCATCAAATCGGCCTGGACGACCGAGCAGTTCTCGAGATGACGGGTGTTCTCGAACGTCGTCAACGCCGCATCGGACACGTCGAGTGCAAACACCTCGCCCGGACAGTTCTCGGCGATGAACCTCGTGTTGAAGCCCGACCCCGGACCGACCTCGAGCACGCGCTGCTTGGACCGGTAGAAGGCCTTGAGGGCGTCCAGATCGGGCAGCCCGAGCTTCTTGCAGTACCAGCCGAACAGGAATTCCTTGTGCTCGGGTTCCAGCCCATACTGCTTGAAGCGGCGCCACTTGTCCGAGAAGGTCTGATTTGTCTTGGCTTGCTCGTGGGCTTCCGGCCGGCTCTGCGCGGCCGCCGGCTTCGGCAAGCCGTATCGCGAGCAGAAATCGGTCAGGTCGGGCTGCATCGGGCCGGTCAGGAAACAGGGAACCCCGTGCAGGATCGGATACCACAGCGATGCATCGGGCGTCCGAAGGACGCCTTCGATGACCTGGCCATCCTGTTGCGTGAAAGCCTCAAGCTGAAGCTCCATTCCGTTCGGACGGAGACGTGAAGACGCAACGGTTCGCATAAAACTAGCTCCTACAACTGCAACTAATGGAGGGCGCCGCCATAGGCACCATGCTGCTTGCACCAGGACTCGAAGCTGAGCAAGCACCAGATCAGCGCGACATGGTTTGCCTTTTGCTCGAAATGCTCGTCCAGAATCCGGCGCACGAAGTCGTGCCGGAATACGCCTCGCTGCCTGATGCGGGATTCCGGGAGTTGCTCCTCAATCCATGAGCGCAGAATCCCTCTGTACCAAGAGGCGTCCGGAGGACCAAACCCCATCTTCGGTTTCCGGTAAATCGTGTCGGGCACCAGCGGCCGGACGGCTTCGCGAAACAGGATCTTGCCCGTGCTGCCGTCGGACAGCAGGCCCCAATCCACGCCGAGCAGATAGTCGACCAGCTCGTTATCCAGAAGCGGCACCCTGGTCTCGAGGGAATGCGCCATCGACAGCTTGTCTTCCAGCGACAGAAGACCTGGAAGATAGGTGGTCAGGTCGACGTGCATGACGGCGTCCCAGGGGTCACGCGACGGCACCGCCTCGATCGCACCCCCGATCGCGGCGATCGGATCGAACCCACCTGCGGCGCGCAGAAATTCCGGCGTGAAGGCATCACCGATCTTCTCGGCCGACACCGGGACGTTGAGGCTTGCCCGATAGAGCGCAAAGGCATCCTTTGAGGCCGCCGGATCTCCCGCCGCGGCACGAAAGCGCTGCATCACGCGCTGCATCAGGGAAGCCGGAGCCGCCCGCGGCACGATGGCGTATCTGCCGACATAGCCTCCGGTGACTTCGTCCCCGCCCGTACCCGATAGCACGACCTTGGCGTCCTGGGCGACGCGTTGCGCGATCAGATAGTTCACATAGGCCATTCCCATGCGGGGATATTCAATCGCCCCGACCGTCGCATCGAGATGACGGGCCAGGGCATCCTGCGGCACCATGAGTTCGACGCGTTCGATGTTGAGCTGCTTTGCAACCGCCCGAGAAAACTCGCGCTCGTCGACGAATTTGTCGACACCGACATTCTCGAGATCGAAGATGCACGAATAGGCGCGGACGACCGGATCGATCTGGTGCGCACCCGCCGTGATCGCCGAACTGTCGATGCCGCCCGACAGGTAGGCCATGACGGGCACATCCGCGGCCAATTGCCTGCGCAGCGCCGCCTGCAAGATCTCGCCGAATTCGCCCGAAGCCCGCGCCAGGCCAGGCGCGTATTTGCGATTGTAGGAGGCAGCCCAATAGGTGCCGCTCGAGCTTCCGCTCGCCGTGATGCGCTCGAACGTACCAGGCTTGAGGAGGCGGACGCCCCGGAACGGCGTGCGCCCTCCCCAATTGTTCATCAGCGTGAAGTACTCCAGCGTCGCTGACGCATCGAACTGCTTGTCCACCAATCCGCTGGCGTACAGCGCGCGCACCTCCGAGCCGAACACGAGACCCTTGCCGGGCAACTCCGCGACGTAGACCGGTTTGATCCCGTAGCGGTCGCGGGCGATCACCAGCTCACGCTGTTTTTCGTCCCAGATGGCGCAGGCGAACATGCCGTTCAGCTTGTTGAACAGCCTGTCCTTCCACTGCTCCCAGCCATGGACCAGAACCTCGGTGTCCGAATGGTCGGTCGCAAAAACATGCCCGGCGGCCTCGAGCTCTTTCCTCAGTTCGCGGTGATTGTAGATCTCGCCATTGAAGACCACCCATACGGTTGCGTCCTCGTTGCTCATGGGCTGGTTGCCCGTGGCGAGGTCGACGATCGCAAGCCTGCGGAAGCCCAATGCGACGTCCGCCGTCACATGGAATCCGCCGTCATCAGGGCCGCGGTGCTCGATACTGGCGGCCATATTCCGGATCCGGGCGTTCGCGTCCGGACAGGCGCCAAAATGCAGAATGCCAGCAATGCCACACATCTGAATCTACTCGACCTCGGTGCCGGCGGGCGCCAGCACGAACTTGCTGTCGGGGCTGCGATAGGCCGCAATCATCGCCCCGGCAATATGATCAGGATCATGCCATCGCTCGACATAGCGGCGAGCCCGCTTCCCAAGCTCCGTCCATTCGGCGCGACGCTCGAGAATGGCCGCAAGATCTTCCGTGAGCCGTCCGGGATCGACGTTCAGGATCGCAAGATCATCCCGCATGGCCGGCGGGATGAACTGCAGGTCGTTTTCCCTGACATAGCACACCACCGGCTTTCCCATCGCCATCATCTCGACGGCAAAGCCGCCGTACCAACCTGCAAGCACCTGGTCAATGGCAAGATCGGCGGACCTGTAGATGGCCATCGCCTCCTCATGCGTTTTCTTTTCAACCAGGATCAGTTCGAAGTCGAACCGGGACTTCAGGCGCTCCAGCGCATCGAGGATCATCTGCGTGCCCTTGATACTCGGATCGCTCGGCGCGTGGACAATTCTCGGCTTGCCTTCAGCACGGGGATACTCGGGCGTGAAATGACCGATCTCTACATTGGCGTAAGGCAGGAACTGCCCTCCCGGAACGACGTGCCCCAATTCCGGATTGAGGTAGAACACGCGGTCAAACAGCGGAAGCACGCGATCGATCAGGCGGGACCGGCGCGCATCCAGCGAATTGACGCAGGCTTCATAGGCGGAGCAGCGCCCGCTGGCGCACATGGTCCACTGGTTTCGCCGGTTGCCCTCGCCCGCCAGCCGCGCGTCGCATCCCTGCAGGGTCATGAACCTCTTCTTGCCCAATCCCTTGGCAAGTTGGAGATCGATGGTCACGAGCCGATTGAGCAGCGGCCCCATCCGGCCTACGCCCTCGAACGCATAGCCTGGATACAGGAACGTCGTTCCAAAATAGTAGTGCAGCACGTCATAGCGCAGCAGCGCCGATAATCCGAACCACGCGCTTCGGGCCACTTTCTGAAAGTCGGTCGCCGTGTCGTCGTACAGAACCTTGTCGGCCGGGTACCGAAACCAGGTCCCGCTTCGAACGACCAGGTCGCTCGTGTTTCCGCGCCTGCGCTCGGCACGCGAGAGCGACCAGGGCTGATTGCCGATATTGAAGGGGCCGTGAAGGATTTTCATCTTGCTGAGCAAATGTGACGATCTGTGCGCGTCGCTGTCATGTATCACTGTGATGGATCAGGCGCGAACAGCTTCGATCTGCCGTCGATACGCCGCCAACTGCAACTCGACGATTCTCTCCGCGGAGTGATACTGCCGGATCCAGGCTGCTCCGGCAGCACCGATCCCATGTCGGTCGTCCTGATCCGCGACGATCCTGCGAAGCGCCTCGGCGATCTCACTCTCGGTCGACGCCGACAGGATGGGAGGCGCTTCGGAAAAGAATTCCTTGGCCATACCCGAATCCACGTTCGTGATGACGCGCCTGCCAAGCGCCAGCGCCTCAAAGGTAATTCCACCGAATGATGGAAGAACGAACTGATCCAGCACAGCGTGGCTGCGGAGATACGTCCTCCACAATTCCGGTTTGCGCATCGGCGCGAGCCACTGCACCTTGTCGTCGAGACCCAGGCTTCGTATGAGCTCCCGCGAGGCGTCAAGGTCGCGTCCCCAGGCGATCATCGCAAGCCGCAGCGCAGGCGCTTGCTGCGCAACGCTTGCAAAGGCCCGGATCAGCCGGTCATTGCCCTTCACCAGGCTGGGGTCCGAGTCCCGCCAGTCGTGGCGGGTCGGATGAAAGACAACGACCTGGTCGTCGGGCGGCCTTATCGCGCTATTCCTGGCCCCGAATTCGACGAGCTTGGCATCGTCGAACGCATGCGGAAGCGGAGTGATCCGATCCGGCAGCACCCCAAGCCGCCGTGCGGCAGGCACGCAATCGATGTTGGTGACAAAGACATGGTCGGCTCCGAGGAACACGGTGGCGGTGAGCCGCCCGAGGCCATCGTCCTGAAACGGAATTGCTCGCAACGTTCCATGCTCATATGCGAAATAGGAGCGCCGGGCGAGCAGCGGCCAGGCACCGTCGGTTGCGTAGGCCTGGATGACGTCAAACCGATCCAGCAGGCTCAAAAGCGGCGCGAGCCGTGCCCGGTAGCTGCCGAAGTCTGCGGCGCTTGGCGGAGAACCTGGCGCACTCCCTTGCCGCCAGACATCAACAAGCCGCTTCTGCTCCGGATCATCCTTCGACAGAACGCGGCGCATGAAGATGTCGTGCGCCATTGCGGGGGATCGGCGAATCCTCCGTTTTATCTTCTGGCCGAGGCGGATCACGCGGGCGGACGCCCGCTGCGAACATACCGACTGCCGGGCTCGATCCAGTGAGCGTCGAAATTCATCGGCCAGATCCAGCCGCCCGCCAACCTCAGCACCGATCATGGCGCAGCACAGATTCAGCGGTCCGGAGGCAAACCATCCCGGCCGCTGGTAACCTCCGAGATCGACCCCGGTCCAATCCGGAAAGAACGGATCTCCGAGGTCTCCCTCAAACGTCGCCTCCTCCCATTCCGGGGAGGCCATGATGTGGTAGTTCTCGTAGGCGATGACGTAAGCGTCGATGCCGTGCTGGCGCTGGATCCTGGCATTGTTGAACGCGTTGTTCGCGATGTTGCCGAGGTGCAGCACGCGCAGCGCCCGCCCATGCTGTTCCCGGAAACGCCGATGCCAATCCAGCCCCTGTGGCTGCGGCGAGCGCGCGATCACGCCTGAGATGTCGACCGATGTCACGGAAGATGCCCTTGCAGTCCGGTCATCAGGGAGTCGTCCCGGCGAGCGCGCTGAGACTTTCCGAAGCAGGCTGCATCGCGATCTGGAAAGGATGCTGCCAATTCCTCACGGGGAGAATGGCGTTGCGGCGGGCGTCCTCCTGCTCCTGCTGGCTCCGAATGCGATCGACGATATGAGGCGGAAAGTCTGCAGTGTCTCGATATAGCTGTCCGAGCCGGGCCGCGATTGCCGATATGCCGTGCCAACGCTCGACATAGCGCCGGCCCTGCTCGCCGATAGTGCGAAGGCTATCCCGATTGCGGATGACCCACAGCAATGCCTGCTCAAGCTCATCCGGTGTTGCGTTGATGATCGGGCATTCCTCCGGCGCTTCGACCAGATCCGGACTTCTCACGAAGCTCAAGACCGGCTTGCCGAGCGCCATCGCCTCGAGCGCGGTGTAGCCGTAAGCCCCGCCGATGAACTGATCGGCCACGATGTCGGATTGTGCGAACAGCGCGAGAACCTCGCTGTTGGGAACGCCTTGTATCTTGCAATATTCGATGTCGTATCCCTGCCCCTTCAGCCTGTCGATCGTTCGCTCCAGGTACTTCGAGCCCTTGAAGTGCGTGTGATTTGGCGCGTGAGCGATGCGAAGGGGACCGGACGGCGGCGTATCCGGGAAAACCGCATTGAACCGATCCAGATCCAACGGCCAGTAGTTGATATGCTTTGCCGTGGGCATGTAGGTCAGCATGTCGCCGAGCGACACGAGAGCCGTTGCGGACTTGGTCAATTCGGAAACATAGCGTTGCGCCTCTGCATCGTGACACGTGCAATATTTGGGCGGCTCCGTGCAGTCGACGCAGAAATTCCACTTGCCGAGGGCCAGGGTCGCTAGCCTGGTACGAACGTCGGCACCATACGCGTAAATGTAGACCCGCTTGCCGGCCCGGCGCAGAGCGGCAAGCTCCTCGAAATTGATCTGCAAACGCTCCGCCGAATCGAGCAAGCCGCGGTCGGCGAAGAAATGAAATACATCGTACCGAACCAGAGCCCATGCGAGCACCAAACGCTGGAACGCGAGCCCAAGACCAGACTTGAGCGCCAGAAAGTAAGGCCGTTGGAGATTCAGATCGAAGCGGGACGTCACGACGTAGGTGACGTAGACAAGAGAGGTCGATTGAAAGCCAAGCGCCCGATCTGCCCTGGCCTTGAGCTGCAGCGTCAGGATCGGCGTTACGCCCCACAACGTCCTCAGCGGTCCGCGCCGCAATCGCACGGCTCCAACCGCCGGAGCGACGCAAACCGCAAGTTTCAGAATAGCAATCGAAAGCGCAGCAGCGGCCAAACCCAGAAGCTTTCGCGGCAGCGCCCGCAGCTTGCGGCGGACGATTGTCCCCCATCCCGGCGACCTCGCGATCGACCAGCTCGTGAGCATCCACTCTCGAACGCTCCGCGGCAACACAAGCCGCGCGAGCGATCTCAGTCGATCTCTCATTGCGCGGATCCGCGTTGCGGCGGCTTTCTTGGAGACAGGCTATCGTAGAGCGAAACGACCTTCCGCCACTCCGACTTTGCATCCAGCTTGGCGAGGGTCTTCCGCGTGCTGGCGGCGAAGGCCGCCCGGAGCTGCTTGTCCTGGACCATGCGGTTGATCGATTCCGCAATGGAACGCGGATCGTAGGGATCGAATGTCAATCCAACCTCATTCTCGACGACAAGACGCTTCGCCTCAGGGTAGTGCGCAACGAGGACGGGAAGATCGGCCGCCAGATATTCAAAGATCTTGTTGGGGAGCGCGAAGGTGAAGTTGCGGCACAAGGCCGGCAACGTCCAGATTCCGGCATCCGCCCCTCGGGCGGCCGCGACAACGTCCTTCGACGGGACCGGCGGAATAAGCACGACCCTGCCCTCCACGCCGATGCGCTGCGCCAATGCCAGATAGTTGGGCCCGAACAGATCGAGAGAAGGACCCCGAATGACGAAAGTACTATCAGGGGCATATGCAAGCGCTTCAATGATCGGCTCGATCAGGCGCGTCGGGCCGGTCCCGCCCTGCCACAGCAGAACGAACGTCGATTCCGGCAACCCCAGTTGCTGCTTCAGCGGCGGATACTCGCGCGACGGCGTGACCGCGATATCGGGAATGTTGCGGACCACGACGGGACGGCTACCGCCGAGTTCGTCCTCCATTGCATCCGCAATTGAGTCACACACAGTGATCGTGGCTGACGCCTCGTTAAGACAACGAACTTCCAGCTCCTGAAGCGCCCGCTTCCACTCGGCGGGGTACGGCGCCCAGGCGGACTGCTTCGTGTTCCAATGAACATTTTCCGAGAACCACTCGTGGAAGTCGACCACAAGGTGCGCGCCTCGGTACTTTGCGGCGGCCATCGCAGCATAGGCCGTGGAGAGATCATGCGCATGGAACGCAAACGGCTTCCGCTTCACCGCCTCCAGGTATAGCTGTTCCGCAAGGTAACCCGGCTGCTCGCTCATGAACGTCGCCGCCGTCCAGTCGGCGTGCTGAACATGAACGCGCGGTCCCCAATCTAGATTGAAGGTTGCCCCTGCACCCTTGGTGGGCTCGGGACAGATCACCGTCACATCGTAGCCGGCGGCGCCAAGTGCACGCGCTTCTCTCTCGACTCTCGGGTCCACGCGCAGATCGGAGACGACAAGCATTACCACGTCGCGACCAGACGCAGATCTGCCGATCTGTCTGTTTCGCGACGTAGCATCAGCCGCAGCGGACATCTTCGGGATTCGAGCCTGCACGAACCGCGCGCGACGAATCACAAGCTCCGAGGTGAACGCATTCCACCGGCCGAAAGCGAAATAGAATACCGGCCGCAACGCGCGAAAAACAGGCGGATACTGCTTGATGAAGGATGAGATCTGCTTAAGCATCGTTTGTGACAACTCTAAGAAATCAGCATCGGCGTCGCGGGAAACGCCATCACCACTGCCCTACCAGCAAATTGTTATACGCTTTGCACTGGAGAGCGACAATTCTTTCCGCGGAATGGAAGGTCGACATCCATTGAGAAGCAGCCTGGCCTCGGCCTCGGGTATCAAGAGGATCCTGGATGACTTCCCGCATTCGCGTAGCGCATTCAGCGACGTTACCGGCCGCGAGCAACGGCGGCTCCCGACCGAAAAACGTGGCCGTCTGTTGCTGGTCGATGGCTGAAATCAACCGGACGCCCAACGCCATTGTCTCGAACCCGACACCGCCGAGAGCTGGGACAATGAACTGGTCAACCACCGCATGCGAGACGCAGTAGCGCTGCCACAGCTCGCGTTTGGACATAGTCGGGACCCATTCAACCAGATCGGACAGGCCTAATTCCTCGATCAAGTCCTTGCTGTCCGCGACCTCCTGGCCCCATTCGACGAATACGAGCTTGAAGCTTCTCGTTTCGCGCGCGACTTCGGCCGCGGCGCGGATGATCACGTCGTTGCCCTTCAGCCAGGATGAATTTCCGCGCTTCCAGTGGTGACGAGAGGGACTGAAGAAAATGACAGGCCCGCCTGCCGGGGGACTTAATTCCGGGTGCGCGTCGCGGAATGCGCGCAGCTTGTGATTATCAAACGCGTGCGGGAGATAGAATACCCTATCCTGCTTCAGTCCCAATCGCTCGACCGAAGGCAAGACGTCCGAATTTGTGACGAACACTGCGGGCGCGCGCTGAAACGAGATCCGACAGATCAACCCGGTCAGATTGTTCTCGAACGGGATTTCGCGCAGCGTTCCGTGCTCGTAGCAGCAGAAATTCTTGACACCGTTCATCATCGGGATCAGGCCGTCGATCGCATATCCCTGGATGACGTCATAGTACAGAAGGACGTCTTCGAAGGGTCTTGGATGTTTCGTTACATATTCCTCACGATAGCTGAGTGACTGACCATCGAGCTCGGCAGGGTCGCTCCTGATCTCGTCCAGCAGCGTCTCGATTTCCTTTGCTCGCGTGACGGGATCCGACATCGATCGCGCAACGCAGCCGGTTTCCGAGACCGGAATGAACCTGAGCATGACGCGCTCCACGAGCGCAAGGAAGCTGTGGGTCAGCGAGCGGGCAAGCGAAGACGATCTTTCCCGAATTCCGCCGGTGCGTAGCCAGCGAACATCCTCCCGTAACGCACCGAGTGCGGAGCGAGCCTCCGCATCGGCTTGCGGACCCCGGCGCGCAATCTTCAACCATGCAGCAGCCGAGACTCTGTCCAGCCAATTCGTCTCGAATTGACCTGTGCTGGATTCACGCCCGAGCACGCCGTTTGCGACGAACGTTCCAAGCCATATTCTGTACAGGCTAAGCGGTTGCCTGTTGCCATACCATGACCGACCCGGCCCGCTCAGCCAGAGCAGGAATCTCAGATGCGGAGGAACATATTTGGCGAGGAAGCCCTTGCTGTCGCCGGAACGAGCGTCCTGAAGAGCGGTCAACTCCAGTTCCAACCACTTCAAATATGCCGTGCTTCTCCAACCCGCGTTCTTGGCGCGAAGATATTCAATGCAGAGCGCGGATGGCCCCTGAACAAACCAACGTGGCCGCTTCCATCCCTTCAGACTTGTCGCCCACCAATCCGGCCTGAAGTGATCCTGTCCAAGCGCCGAGGATCCCCCTTGCAGCGCGCCATCCTCCCACTCAGGGCATCCCATGATGTGGTAGTAATTGTAGCATAGCACGTCTGCCTCGATGCCCAGCTTCCGCTGAATGCGGGCGTTGTTGTAGGCATTGTTTGCTATGTTCCCGATGTGAAGAACCCGAAGCGGCCGGCCCATTCTTTGCTGAAAGTCGTCGATCAAGCGCAACGCGCGTGCGTTTTCCGCCTCAATCGCCTGCGTCGAGTCGCTTTGATTCAAATGGCTCGCGAGGCCGGCTTCGACGTAGGGAATTGACACTGGTTCAGGCGCCCCGCGCAGTGGTTACGGGCCTGCAAGGCCAGTTCGAATTTTCGAGCAAGGATCGGTTTGACGACATCACGAATTCAGCGCCTTCGCGCGTTCGGCAAGTGTTGCTTTCAGCGGCTTCGACAAATCTGCGGTCGCCACATATAGATCAGCCAAATGCGCACCGAGCGCCTCTACCGAGTAGTTCTTCCGGACATATTCAGGGCCCGCGGCTCCCGCCCTCGAAAGCCGTGTGCGGTCCACAATGAACTGATGCAGGACTTCCTTGATGGTATCCGGATTTGCCTCAATGACCGGACAGGCTTCGCGATCGGCGACCGCTACGCCGTCGTGCAAATAGCAGATGACGGGACAGCCCGATGCCATCGCTTCAACGGCAGTCAAGCCGAAGGATCCGCTGATGAGCTGGTCGACAAGAACGTCGACCGTCTGCATCGCCTCCAATATTTCATGGTGCGGCTTCCCGCTCAGTTGCAGGAGCTCGACTGCATGACCTTCAGCCTGCAAGGCGTGGATTGCGCCTTCCAGATATTTCGTCCCCTTGAAATAGCCGTGGTTCGGAAAGTGACCCACAACCAGCTTTCCATCCGTTTGGGACCAGGATCGCCGGGGGGAGAATTTTTTAACATCGACCGTCAGATACGGCACGTTGCGTGCGCCTGGGATCAACTTCATGGCCAGCCCGTGCGCAACCACGGCCGTCGAGTACTCCCTGATGACACGCAACATGGCGGCGCCGCCGGCATCGTCGCAGACACAATAGACACCTGGATCAGGACATTCGGAGCAGAAGTTCCACTTTCCAAGCGCCATGTTTTTCTCGCGCGTTCTGTGGTCGGCACCGTAGGCGTAGGTATAGAGCCGCTTCCCGGCCTGGCGATAGATTTCCATCTCGCGCACCGCGATTCCGAAGCGGGGACTGCCATAGCCACCGGCTGGTTCGATGATGCCGCGATCATTGTAGAGGTGAATGAAATCGAAGTTGGCAATGGCCCAGATCAGCATGAGCCATCGAAACAGGAACCAATCCTCGCCGCGCTCGGCGACGAGGCGCGCTTGAAGTTCCGAGCATACGAAATCAAAGTTCGATGACGTATGGTAGGTCGTGAACACCAGCGAGCTGGCGTTCACGCCCAAGGCGCGATCTGCCGCAACGCCCGCGCTCAAATTGACGATCGGCGTGACGCCCCAAAGCGAGTTCATCTCGCCCCGCAGCAATCGATCGCCACCGATCGCACGACAATCGGCCACCAGAGCCTCCCAGAAGTCGCGAGCGTCTGGGGATCGATCGGGATTCAGAAATGGTCGCAGCGCATCCAGCAGTGAGGTGAGGAGCTCATAATCGCGCTCGGTAGCAACCCGGTTCAGATTCTCGATAATCGCCTGATCTATGCGCCTTCGCTGCTGTACCGGAGAAAGCGCGGAGACAGCTGCGCCAAAATTATGGTTCTTTCGCGCAAACTCGGAGAGCCTGGGAAAGCGCGAGCCCCCCAGCGTGGAGCGAACCGACCGAAACAGCTTCGAAAACACCGACTGCGTTCCGCGCTTGTCTCAAGCGCTGGCCCGATTGATGCAATCAACCACCCGGCGCTGATCCTCCTCCGTCATGTTCGGGAAGATCGGCAATGTGATCGTCGTGTCCTCCGCAAGCGCCGCGTTCGGAAACTGCTCCGGGCGCAGGCCATACTTGTTCTTGTAGTAGCCGAGCCGGTGCACCGCATGCGTGCCCGGCCGGGTCTGAATTCCCGCGGTGGCCAGCGCCGCCATCACCGCGTTACGGCGCTCGCGATGTCCATCAAGGACGCGAATAACGTAGGATTGAAATGCATGCCCATCAGCGTCTCCGCCGAGCGGCCGCGCAATCGAGTTGTTTCCTGCCAGCAGCTCGGAATAGCGATGCCCAAGACGCCTGCGTTCTGCCAGCAGCCGGTCGAGCTTGCCCATCTGCGCGACGCCGACCGCGGCCTGGATGTCGGACAGGCGCAAGTTGAAGCCGAGATTGTCAAACGTCGCCATCGTCCACGGACCGTGAGGCTCGATCGACGCATCCGGAGCGCCGGTGGAGCCGTGGTTGCGCTGCGATCGCACGCGCTCCGCAAGGTCATCGCGGTTAGTCGTAACTGCCCCTCCCTCTCCCGTCGTAACGGCCTTGCGCGGGTGAAAGGAGAAGCAGCCAATATCGCCGATCGCGCCGACGGGCTTGCCTTTGTACGTCGTGCCGATCGCACAGGCGGCGTCTTCGATGATGGCGATGCCGCGCGGTTCCGCGATGGCCCTGATCTCGTCCATCGGTGCCGCGAGGCCAAACAGGTGGACCGCGACGATGGCCTTCGTGCGTGGCGTGATCGCGGCTTCCAGCCGTTCCGGATCGATATTGAAGGTCGACAGATCGACATCGACGAAGACCGGCTTCGCACCGACGTATTCGGCCGAGTGCGCGCTCGTTACCCACGTGAAAGCGGGAACGATCACTTCGTCCCCCGGCCCAAGTTTCAAGGCCAGGGTCGCCAAATGGAGCGCCGCGGTGCATGACGTGCACGCCAGCGCGTGCTTGACGTCATGCTTCTCTGCAATGAGCCGCTCGAATCGTTCCGTGAGCGGCCCCTGCGTAACCCATTTCGAGTCGAGGCACTCCCGCAGCAATGCAATTTCAGTTTCGTCGAAACTCGGTTCTGTGATGTTCATTGGATCGTTACTCTCGGTGCCTGAATCCGGCAAGGGGCTGAGGGACAGGTCTTTGACCTGAGCTCAGGCCGAATATACTTCCACTCCGTAAGGTACCAGCTTCGCCTTCACCTGATCGAAATAGACCGGGCTGATCGCCAGCGCCACGTGCCGGATCCCCAATTCCTTGATCTTGTCGAGACCGCCCACCGGACGTCCGTTCAAGCCGCTTCCCCACGTGGAACGATTTTCATCGAGATAGGCCGCGATCTTACCGGCGTCGAAGCCGAGGTAGAACGGCGCAAACAAGCCCGACGACCCCAGGCCGAAAATGGCGAATGGCTCGCCGGAAGCATCGGCCGCCTTGCGGCACCGATCGATCGCATCCATCGCGCTCTTGGCCACCGTCGCGTTCTGATCGACTGTGTGCAGATTGAGCTCTGCCACGTTCACCGCATGCGGCTTCGGAGCAGCAATCTTCCTCAGCAGAACGAAGATCGGCACACCGGCCTCTTTCGAGGACATCACATCGAATCCAGCGGCATGCGCGAGCGATTCCAATGTATGCAGGGTGAGCTTCGAAAGGTGATCTGCGCAGAACAGATCGTTCGGGTTCTTCGCAAAGTTGGGAACACGAATGTAGAAGAGGCCGGCCTCCTTGAGGTGCCTGTGCGCCCACTTCAGCATGTCGAGCGGGTTCTCGACATGCTCCAGGACGCCCAGGGCGACGATCAGATCGAAGCTCGCCGCCTCGGCGTCGAACTCCTTGTAGTCGCAGCGTCGAAGCGAAGCGGTTGGAAATCTCTGCTGCAGCACGTCGAATGCCGAGCTCGGCTCGAATGCCGCCGCGCGCCAGTCGCGGGATTCTTCAAGAAAATATCCCAGGAAGTCGCCCTTTCCGGCACCGATCTCCAGCACCGATCCGTCCGCCGGCAGACTGGTCATCTCTCTCAAAATCTGGTGCGTGCGCTCCGCCTGGGAGATGGGAGCCGGACCCGAGAAGCTCTGGATTGCCGCGTCCGGGCTCTTCATCATCAGATTGTAGCTGTCCTTGTAGAAGGCTTCGGCCCGGCCCCTCGTTCCGCCGGCGTTGAAGATGAGGCCGCATTCCTTGCACAGCCGGTTCTCAAGCGATGCCTCGCGAAGCACCATCATGTCGGATGTGATGCAGGTCCCGGAGAAGGACGGATAGATATCACCTAGCTGCGTCGATTCGCATACCGGACATTGCGCTTTCATAAACCTGCTCCTTGTTGATCCGCTGCCGCCTGTCGAGTTCAGAACGCTCACTTAGCCAATCGAATGCTCTTGCAAGCCCCGCAGGATCGTCATTTCCTTGTATGGAAACCGCACCGGGATGTTCTCGCCGTAGACATCTCTTCGAACGAGAATGTCCGGCTCGTTGTATCCAGCCATTGCCCTCAGCGAGGTTGTTCCCGAAAATCGGGGATTGATCTCAAACGGAACGACGGCACCGTTCACGACACGGCACTGCACGTTGATCGGAGCTCTCGGCGAAAGGGAGCCGGCGATTTTCTCGCACGCGCTTCGCACGTCGGGCCAGTCGGCAACATGTCCCTGAGAAATGCCGGTCGATATCACGAGCCGCGAGCCGAGATCGGAACGGCCCGACCGGTTCGGGACCTGGGTACGGATCGTCAGGGCGTTATTGATGACCCGCCTGATGGCAATCGAATTGAGGAAGGCGCCATCCGAGCCGAACAGCACGCCGACCGTATATTCATCGTCCGAGGTCCCGATATATTCCTGGATGATGAAGGCCTCACAGGTTGAAAGCAGATAGCGCGAGAAGGCGAGCAGCTCTTCGCGCGATTGAACGATGAAGACATTCGCCGACCCGCCGCCGCCGACCGACGGCTTGAGGATTGCCGGCAGGGTCTCCCATTGGTCGAGATCCGGCAGGGCGCGCACTTCCATGAAGCTCGGCGCCGGCAATCCACACGAGGCCAGGTGAGCCATCGTTTTCGTCTTATCCTGACAAATCTCAAGGACCGTCGGCGGATTCACCGGCACGTACAGGCCGTCAGCCTCGAGCGCGGCACGCGCGCGGCTCAGAACGGCCATCTCGGGTTCGGACCCATGAAAGACGGCAACACATTTTTCCGATTGGGCCAGCGATCGGAGCTCATCCAGATACGCGGGGTGGCTCGCCCGCGGCAATTGCACGAACTTATTGACCAGGTTCCGGTTGGCACACAGATCGCTCATGTCCGTGCCGACGATGTCGTACTCGAGCTCGCCCAGCCGGAGAGCCTTGAGTATCTGTTCGCCGTGACCGCCCCCGCCGATCCCCGTCAGCAGAACTTTCGCACGTCTACTCTTCACGATTGCACCTCATTCGCGTTGAAAGCGGCGCACCTCTCAAGCAGGGAAGCGACCGGGGGCGCAAGCGGGTAGCGCGACAAGGCTCGACGGCAGGGTCCCGAGATATCGAACCGGATGATCTCTGCGGCCCGCTCGAGCGGATCGAAGATACAAACCGATCCCCGAAGGTCACTTCCTCGCGGCAGGCCGCAACTGCCGACATTGACGAAGAGCTTGTCCGCATGTCGTCGCACAAAAGGATGATGTGTGTGTCCCATGAAGACGACATCAGCGTCGACCTCCGCAAAGTCCGACAGGCTGCTGTCCGGATATACGTAGCCTTCCAACGGGTTCTTTGGGCTACCATGAACAAACAGGATCGTTCCACGCTCGTCGCGGACGGTCAATTTCGACGGCCAGCTCCCGACAAAGTCGCGCTCATCGTTGCTCAGCAGCGCATACGTCTCGCGATGACGATAGATCGCCTCGCGGTCCGCAGCCGTCGTTTGCCGTACGAGCATGTCGTCGTGATTTCCTCTCACGACCGGGATGCCGGCGGCCTGAAGTGCGCCGACAACTGCCTTTTCCGGGATGTACCCAACTGCGTCCCCCAGGAAGTAGATCACATCGGCTTTCGCGTCCGCCAGGATGGTCAACGCCAGCTCGAATGCTTCGATGTTGCCGTGAGCGTCGGACAGAATGCCGAAGCGCATGTTCAGCTGCTCCGCCGGCGCAAGAGCCGCGCCCAGGAGAAAGCCGGCCGCGCGTCAGGCTGGCGCTGCTCCGGACGCCTCTCGAACCACTCCAGGCACTCGCTCATCGTCCATGGAACGAATCCGTCGTCGACGACCTTGCGAACGGCGTGATGCATCCCGCGGGTCTTGTCGATATTCTCCGGATGCAGATTGACGACGATCACGCCAGGGACGCCGCTCTTCCGAATGTCGTCCGCTAGTCCGAAAATGCAATCCGCCGATTGATCATCATTCCAGCCGTACACGAACACGATCCCGTCGCCGATGGCGGTCAGGATACTCCAGTGATCCGTAAGCGTGTCGTCGAGCAGGAGCCTTGCAGGCAACAGCGAGCCGTTGAGCATACGGCCATCAAGCCCGGGCAGGTTTGAGCTCCCCTTCACGCCGTGCGCATTCCATGGCTTGGCATGCTCCCAATACCCGTCGTTCAGAAATCCATGGTTTCGTACGGTCCGCGTGCCTTCTCCCGTCAGCTGCTTGAACCAGGCCGCCTGTTCCGAGAAGAGCTCGGCATATTTCTCCGGCTCTTCGAGCGCATCGGGATGCAAACCAAGTTCAACGCATCCGCGCGACCTGAGTTGCACCAACGTCTCCGGCGTATGCTTGGTAAGGGGATGAAGAAAATATGTGACCGGCAGCGGACCGAGCGCTTCCAGCTGCTGGGCATACCGACCGAGCCCGGCCTGGTCGTCATCGCCCGTAATGACTATCGCACCCGGCGCGCCATTCGGCAGCATCGGAAGCCTGGTCTCGCCGCACAGGCGCGTCAGCGCGTCCGACAGGGCTTCGCACCACCAGTCGGCATGCCGCTCACGCGGGTTCTCACCGGCAAGCTGGCCTTCAAAGAGATAGTTTGGCCGCTCACCGGCAATGCCCCACAACGGTTCGGTAGGCCGCTTGTTGGCGGCCGCAGGATCGCCCTGGCGATACCGGACGAGATCCGAAACGATATCGGTGCCGGCGAATATCATCGACCCGCCCGCGGCAGTGCGCAGGCGGAGCCAGGCAGCCCGCCCCTCGTCATCGGTGACGACAGGCACGCCTTCCGCCGCCGCAAACCGCATATACGAGCGAAGTGTCCGCAGCCTTTTCCACGGCTTCTGCCCCGCCATTTCAGCCTGCAGGACCCGCGGAGAATCGACGGCCCTTGCTTCCGACCTGACGGCGAATGCCTTCGCAAACCCGACGGCCGGCAATACGGCAACGACCGAACCGCCGCGACCAAGAACGTCGGACGCTCGGCCCACGTCCGCGCTCTGAGGACGATACAGAACCAAGGGCCTGCCGTCCGGCGACGCCGAGGCACCAGGAAACCCGAAGACGCGCAGCAGGTGCGCAACAAATTCGCTACCGGCTCGCGAGGACACAGAAGACTCCGCAGC
Organism: Bradyrhizobium sp. CCBAU 53421; assembly: GCF_015291625.1. NCBI lineage: Bacteria > Pseudomonadati > Pseudomonadota > Alphaproteobacteria > Hyphomicrobiales > Nitrobacteraceae > Bradyrhizobium > Bradyrhizobium sp. CCBAU 53421. The sequence goes on along the minus strand of NZ_CP030047.1, from coordinate 3,466,447 downwards.
GCGGCAGCCCACGCCTCTGAGGCTCTCTTCCAACGCGGGCATTTCCCGACGGTATCTTTCCGGGCGACGAAACATGCTTCCCTGAATGATCGGCAGCGACGACGATCCGAACTTCGTCTTGAAGTACGATACTTTCGAGATCGGCCAGTCGCGCGGCACTTCCGGAAACCACGGCCCCAGACGATAGGTTCGAAATCCGGCACGCTTGGCCCACAACATCGCGTTCCAATGCAGCAGATCGTTGGGACGGAGCTTCAGAGCTTCGGATCGGGCGGCTCCTGCCATGAAGTGCACGGCCATCTTGTCGCTGAGCACGATCAATCCGGCCAGCCGGACGTCTCGTTCGCGCACGAAGAGCAGATGCGCCCGCCCCTGCGCGAAAAAGCCGTCGAGGACCGCCTCATAATAGGAAACCGGCGGCAGCGCCTCTCCCGTCCGCACGGCCGATTTTTCGGCAATTTCCAGGTAGTCCTTCAGGGACGATCGATCCGTGGCGACTTCGAACGTGAGGCCCGCCTTGAGCGCCTTCCGAACTGCCCTCCGGCACCCTTCGTCCAAATTCGAAAACAGATCGTCTTCGGACTGGTCGAGATCGACCAATTGATCGGCATTGACCGTCGACAGGCCCGGGAAAGGGCTCATTCCATTTGGGCCGAAGGCAATTCCCAGCTGGAATCCAAAATCCGTCACCCAGAAAGGAATCTCCTCGCGCGAGTCCGCGCGATTGCTCGGCGCAAGATTGTGCGAGTTGAGCTGGATCCGGTCGACATCGTACAGCTCGGCCAGTCGAAATATCTCGTCCATGGCCGCGGTGCGGAGCGCTTTCCTGGTACCGCGATCGATCCGCCCGCTCGTTGCCAGGCCGGTATGACGATGGATTCCCGAATGCAGAAGGCGCTCACCGAACGCCGTGCCCGTGCCGTCGTTCAGATACAACGGCTGAATACCGGCGATCTCGCCGTTTTCGATCAGCGCAAACGACAGGTTCGCGTCGACAAAGAAACGCTCTTCGATCGAGACCCACGCGGAATCGTGGTTCAACCAGGCCTCGGGCGAAGAGGCCGCCAGCGCGTTCCAGCGGCCACGATCGACGTCGTGAAATCCGACGATTTTCATTTAGCGACAAAAATGACGTTGAAGCGCGTACCGAGATAGGGATTGCGCGGATGGATATCGACAATCTGTGTCTCGACCCGAAGGCGCTTTCCGAGATCGATGAAGTCCCCCTTGAGGAAGTCATACGAGACGATTTCCGGCCTGATCTGCGCGGCCGGCGCGTCCTTGGCAAATCCAAGATAGCTTGCAACCTTGGCCAGGGAATTGGGCTTCCGTTGCTTGGCCATGGTTTCCAGCGGCGGGCGAGCGGCCAGCTGCGCACCGAAACCAGCCGCCAGTTGCGCCGCGATCTGCTGGGACTGTTCAAGCTTGCTCCGGTCGGGCACAGAGCCGATGAGAACGCGCCCGCCGGGGCGCACGACCCGAAGCATCTCTCGAATGATCAGTTCGCCGGTCTGGAACTTCGGGAAGTTCGAGAACACGTCATAGCAAAAGGCGGCGTCAAACTCGCGGTCCCCGAACTGCAGATTCTCGCCGGCGGCCTGGCGGAACTCGGCATTGGGAAGATCAAGCCGTCGCGCGACGCCGAGCGGGGTCTCCGCGAGATCGACGCCCACATACTTGCCAACGTTCGGCGCAACGAGCAGCGCGAGAAGGCCGGCTGCGCATCCCACCTCCAGAACCTTGCTGTTCTGGTCGAGCTGCATCAGACTCAGGATGTGCGATTTGAGATCGGCAAGCAGGTCCTCGTCGGTCCAGAGAAACGGATTCCTGCCGGCGACGTAACAGAGGTCATCCAGCGTCGGCTTCTCCGATATCTGCCGCGCACGAAGCTCGAAGAACGCCTCGAGCTTCTCCTGCCAATCACCATCTGTCATCGTCGTCATCAGCTTCGCTCGATACTGCAGGTGAACTTCGGGTCATAGAGATAGTTGAAGTGCCATAGCGAGTTGCGCGACACCGAGAACTGCGCCGCCTTCTCGACATAGTGCAGGATGGCTTCCGCGCCCTTGGGCAGCATGTGCCGGCATAGGGCGGCGGAGATGTAATATTGCCCTTCGCCAAGAGCGAGCTCGGGCACCTCGTAGATGACGCTTCCGCGTTCCGGCAGGTCACCGTCCCCGTCGAGGAACAGGCCACCGTCGTACCCCTCAATCCCGGTAACCGCCTGAAGGCGTGCGGTATCGATCCGCAGACTTGCGTAGATCTGCTTGTGCTCGGAGAAGCCCGACCACGACACCCGGATGCGAAGCGGCTGCCCATTCTTGACAACGCCGATCGGCTTGCCGTCGACGTCGATCACCTCGACGGAGGTGATCTGCAGGGTGTCGCCGCCAAGCTCGTATTTTCCGGTCGCGGCCGTGCTTTCGATCGCCTGGCTCAGCTTCTTGGTTTCGTTGAGATTGCGCGCTTCCTCGATGTCCCAGACACTCTGCTCGTAGGCCTTGCTGACGCGCTGGGCGTTGCCGTGCATCAGCACCCGCCCCTTGTCGATCCAGATCGCCTCGTCGCACAACTCGCTGATCAACCCGCTCGAGTGCGAGACGAACAGCACGGTGGCGCCGCTTTCGCAGATCTGACGAACCCGCTTCATGCACTTGTTGACAAAGGCGGTATCACCCGCCGCGAGCGCTTCATCGACGATGAATATCTCGGGATCGACGCTGATCGCCGTCGCAAACGTGAGCCGCGCCTGCATGCCGCTCGAGTAGGTCCGGAACGGCTGGTCGATCACATCGGCAAGCTCGCTGAAATCGATGATCCAGGGAACCTTCCCCTCGATTTCCGCTCGCGTCATACCAAGGCACATGCCGCCGAGGACGATGTTGTCGCGACCCGACACATCCGGATGAAAGCCGGTCCCCAATTCCAGGATCGCGGACAACCGTCCCGCCACTTCGACCCGTCCGGTCGAGGCATCCAGCAGTCCGGCAATGATCTTCAGGAGGGTGCTCTTTCCCGCGCCGTTCGGCCCGATGATGCCGACCACGCGTCCGCGCAACACTTCAAACGAAACATTCTGGATCGCCCAGTGCTCGTGGTGTCGAGGCTTTCCGGTGATGATCTCCTTCAGGAAATCCAACGGCTGCTGATAGAGCCGATAGGCCTTGCCGAGATCAGTGACCCGAATGGCGCACTGCGGCTCCAATGACCCGGCAAGTGCGATCAGGTCGCCGGCGCCCTGATTGTCAGAGAGCATTGCCATAATACGGTTTCAGCTTTTCAAACATGCGGTATCCAAGGCCCAGACTTAGCAGCGCAAACACGATGGTCACCGCCCAGGCGTACGGATGTCTGAACGAACCGAAGAAGAGAACGTCCTGGTAGACCCAGACGACGTAGCTGAACGGATTCGAATAGATCAACGGACGGAGGGCACGCGGCATCCAGTCGGGGAGATATACCGTCGGCATCAGATACATCGCGATCGAGGTGAAGACCGTGACGATCTCGCGCAGATCGCGGAAGAACGGAGTGATTGCGGACAGCGCGAAGCTCAATCCGATCGCCAGAATTGCGTGGATGGCAAATACGACCGGCAGCAGCAGCAGCATCCAGCTGAGCCCGCCCACATAGGCCTTGTAGAGAATGACGAGCCCGAGAGCCGGCAAATGGGGGATCGTCGCGGCAATGGTTGCCGCGATCGGAAGCAGCTCGATCGGAAACACGACTTGCTTGACGAGATTTGCACTTCCGATCAGCGCTCCGGGCCCGCGCACCAGCGCAGCCTGCAACATCAGCCACGGCACCAGGCTTGCGAGGATGTAGGCAGAGTAGTCGCCGGGAAAATCCGCGGTAATCGACAGCTTGCTGCCCAGCACGAAGCCGAAGATGAGCAGGTACGTTCCAACGACAACCAGCGGGTGGATGAAGACCCACAAGGCGCCAAATCCGTGCCGGGCATGCGCCGCGCTCAGGTCACGATCGACCATCTCGCGCAACAGCTCGCGATAGCGTCGGATCTGATTGATCGTGATCCACAGGGCCTGAGAGTTGCGATATGGCGACAAGCCAACCCGCACCCATCTTGCCGCCGGAAAGAGACCATTCATCTTCAGCGCGCTCCCATCTGTGCGTGCCTAAAAGCTGCTTTCCATGATCTGCTCGAGATTGAGCAAGGACCAGATCAGCAGCCGCCGGTTTTCCCGCCCCTCCAGATGTTCGTCGACCAGCGAGCGAACGGTCTTTCGATCGACCAGGTCGTAGATGCGGGCAGTGTTGCTGAAGAGCCTCCGCTTGACGTACTCGATGCTCTCGCCCTTGAACCAGCTGGCGTCCGGCGCGGAGAAGCCCTGCTTCTCGCGCTCCGCGACTTCGTCGGGAATGTGCCGGCTCATCATCTTCCGCAAGATCAGCTTGCCGTCCTTGGTGCGCTCGTAATAGCGCTGCGCCTTACCCCCGGGCTCGTTCTCGTTGAGGCTGATGACCTCGGTCAGATTGCCGAGCTTCATCTTGGCGGGAAGCTTCATGGCGAAATCGACAAGATCATTGTCGAGGAACGGCACGCGGCTCTCGAGCCCATGCGCCATCGCCAGCTTGTCCTCGACGACAAGCAGGCCGTTCAGGAACGTCTTGGCCTCGAAGTAGAGCGAGTGATTGACGTAGTCCTCTGGCCGCCGCAGCTCCGAGGCGTGCTCCTTGAACACGCCTCTGAAAATATCGATCGGCGAGGTCTGCCTGGCCTCATTCCATACCGGCCCCAGCAGGTTCGGCATCGTTCCGCTCGGAACCATGCGCTGCCAGAATCCGAAGTACTTCTCGATGTAATGATCGAAGTCGTCGTTCACGACGGCGCGGTAGTAACGCCAGGGGTATCCGGCGAAGAGTTCGTCTCCCCCGGTCCCGGTCAGGACCACCTTGCCGAATTTGGATGCGAGTTTGGCGGCATAGAAGTTGGGATAGGATTGCCCAACCCGCGGCTCTTCCAGATGCCATGCAAGCCGGGGCAGTGCACGCTCCATGTCGCCGGCCTTCAAGACCATCTCGTAGTGCTCGGTCTTGAACAAATACGACATATGCTCGGCCTTGGTCCGCTCGTCGTATCCAAGCTCGACGCCCGAGGCTGAGTTGAGATCGAAGCCGACCGTGAAGGTCCGCATGAACGGCAGTTGGCTCGATGCAAGCGCGGTAATGGAGCCGGAATCCATGCCGCCGGAAAGATAGCAGCCGACCTCGACGTCGCTCACGAGCTGCCGGTTGACCGCCTGCCTGAACAGGCGATCGAGCTCGTCGGTCGCCTCATTCTCGTCGACGGCGTATTCGGGCTCCTCGAAATGAAAATCCCAGTACTGCACCGGCTCGACCGCCCTGCTGTCCTGCGAAATTTCCAGGTAGCAGCCGGCCGGCAGCAACTTCACGCCGGCGAACAGTGTCCGCTCGGCGAAGAAGTTTTGAAAGCTGAGATATTCCGACAGCCCGGCGATGTCGACCCGCGACTTGTACTCCGAAAACGCCCGAAAAGCCTTGTGCTCGGAGGCGAAGACGAAGGTCTGCCCAAGCTCGGCGTAGTAGAGCGGCTTCACGCCGAAGCGGTCTCGGGCCAGCGTGAGCTTCCGCTCCCGATTGTCCCAGATCGCAAAAGCGAACATGCCGTTGAACTTGAGAAGCGCATCAATGCCCCACTCGGCGAAGGCATGCAGCAACACCTCGCTGTCGCCCGAGGAGTTGAAGACGTGGCCCCTGGCCGAAAGCTCGACCTTCAACTCCTTGAAGTTGTAGATCTCACCATTGTAGGTCAGCACAAATCGGCCGTCGCGCGTCTCCATCGGCTGCCGCGATGCGTCGGTCAGGTCGATGATCGACAGCCGGCGATGACCGAGCCCAACGGGACCGTTGCAGTAATGGCCTTCGCCGTCCGGCCCGCGATGGGCAATGATATCGGTCATTGCCGTCAACGTGGTGATTGAAGCGGGCCGCCCGTCGCGGTGCAGGATTCCGGCTATGCCACACATGTGATTCTGGCCGATCTATTCCATGATGTCGGATGCGAGTTCAGATCTGAGCCTTTCAGATCTGAGCCTCTTTTTAGATCTGAGCCTTGGCACGACGCTGATCGACCTGATCGATATGGCTTCTGCGCCAGTCGATCAGCCGCCGCAGCCCTTCGTCCAAATCAATCGCGGCGGTGAAGCCGATCTCCTCCTGCGCCCGCTTCGGCGATCCGATCCGGTTGCGCACCAGCGTGGCCTGGCTCCGCGGCGCATAGTTGATCGGCTGATTGGAGCCGGTGAGGTTCAGGAGCTTTTCGGCGATCTGCTTCAGCGAGGTCCGATGTCCGGTGCCGACATTGTAGAAGCGATCCGTCGCGCTCGCGCCCATGGCGCACAGATTCGCGCGCGCGCAATCCTCCACCGCGACGAAATCGAACGCCTCCGAGCCATCTCCCAGGATCGTCGGCCCCTCTCCCTTGTCGATCGCGTCGAGCATCTTCATGATCACGGCGATATAGGCGCCCCGGTAGTCCTGACGCGGTCCGTACACGTTCATGTACCGCAGGCCGACATAGTCGAGGCCGTAGCGGAAGTGGTAGGCGCGGGCCATAGCCTCGCCGCAGATCTTGGTCGCACCGTAGAAGTTCTTGTTGTTGAACGGATGGTCTTCCGTCATCGGCTCCTCGACGGCATCGCCATAGACGGAGGCCGACGACGACCAGACCAGCCGCTTGACGCCGTTGCGCACGCATCCATCGAGGACGTTGAACATTCCGTTGACGTTGACGTCAAAGGCCGTCCGCGGGAATTCGTGACACTGCAGCAGCCAGAGCGCGGCGAACTGGAACACCCCGTCGGCTCCCTTCAGGGCCGCATCGAGGATATCGGTCTGCGTGATGTCGCCGCCGGCCTCGAAGATCTTGACGCGAGGGTCGCGCAGCGCGCCGGCAAGGTTCTCATGCGTGCCGCGCACGAAATTGTCGTAAATGACGATCTCGCCGACGTCAGTCTGCGTCAGCTGATCGACCGCATGCGACCCGATCAGCCCGGCGCCCCCGATAACGACAACCTTCTTTCCGCGAATGTCCATTTTCTTCAACCCTCGATTTCCACCAGCGCTTCATTGTGAAGCTCATAACGACGATGAGTGCGCGGGCAGACCAGATCGCTGCCCAGCCGCTCGCCCGCTCTGCTCACCCAACCAATTCGGCGGGCCGGATTGCCCGCCATCAACGAAAATGCTGCGACATTCTTGGTGACGACGGAACCTGCTCCGATGAAGCAGTACTCGCCCAGCGAATGTCCGCAAACGATGGTCGCATTGGCGCCAATGCTGGCGCCGCGCCCGATCGGCGTCTTGCGGAACTCGTCCTTCCGCGACACGCCGGCGCGCGGATTGTTCACGTTCGTGAAGACGCAGCTCGGACCGCAGAACACGTCATCGCCGAGTTCGACACCGTCATAGATCGAGACGTTGTTCTGGATCTTGCAGCCGTTTCCGATCGTCACGTTCGGACCGATCATCACGTTCTGGCCGATCGAGCAATCCTCGCCGATCACGGTGCGCGGCAGAATATGGCAGAAGTGCCAGATCTTGGTGCCGCGCCCGAGCACCGCCCCGTCATCGACGTAGCTCGATTGATGGATCAGGACGCCCGGAAAGCGCGGATCCTCGCGCATCTCGCTCATCTGTGCATCGCCTTCTGGGCAAAGGCGTGAACGCCGTTGCTTCTGACGATCGGCGCGTGGCGGAACGTCGAGACGATATCGATCGAGGGGCGGACCTCGTCCAGCCTGAAGCCGCGGCCGGCGACGATCTCCTCATAGCTCCGCGTATGGAGATCGGTGAACCCTTCCGAGAATTCGACCTCCTCGCCGTCGACGGTGATCGAGCGATAGGTCGTCTTCTTGCCCTTCACGCCGTCGGGCAGATCGTTGCGGTCCAGCGACAGGAACCAGCTCACATCCGCGCGCTCGCATTCCAGAGAGCCGGCCGCCCTCTCCTCCTCGCGCAGATGCGCCTCGTTGCGGCTGGCGGGGCCGAACACGAAGCTCAGCATATCGAAGAAGTGCACCCCGATATTGGTCGCGACACCACCGGACTTGGCGTCTGCCCCCTTCCACGAGGTGTGATACCAGCGCCCGCGCGACGTGATGTAGGTCAGCTCGACCTTGTGGCGCTTGTTCGAGTTCGCGAAGCGATCGCGCAGGGCAATGATCGCGGGATGCAGCCGCAATTGCAGAATGGTCGAGATGCGGCGGCCGGTGTCCCGCTCGATGGCGGCCAGTTCGTCGATGTCGCCGGGATTGAGGACCAGCGGCTTTTCGCAGATGGCATCCACGCCCGCGCGCAGCGCAAACCGGCAATGCGCATCGTGCAGATAGTTCGGCGAGCAGATCGACATGTAGTCGATCTTCTTGCCACCTCTGCGCAGCTGGTCGACGTGACGATCGAACAGCTCGAACTGGGTGAAGAACTCGGCATCCGGAAAATGGCTGTCCATGATGCCCACGGAATCGTTGGGATCGTACGCCACGGCCAGGTTGCCGCCGGTCTCGGCCATCGCCCGCATGTGCCGCGGCGCGATGTAGCCGGCAGCGCCGATCAGTGCGTAAGTCGTCATGGGCCCCTCTCTCAAACGTTTTCCGCTTACTTCAGGCAAGCTACCGCACTCGGGGTGAATCGAGCATCACACCCAAGCCAAACATGTCCACCACGACTGCCCGAAGGCAGACGCACTTACGCCGCCGCGATCAGGTCCGTTCCGACAAGAACACGAACCTTGCGGCCCAACAGGTTCAACAGAACCGCAACGCGATGCTGATCGCTGGCGTCTTCAACGAGCGCAAGACTGTCGACGAATGCACCTTCGACAATTCGCACTTTATCCCCCGGCGAGAACGCCGGCCTGCGCACAAGCGTGATGTAGCCGGCGTCGTCCTCGCGCCCCTTCAGGGCATCGATGACGCGGTCTTCCACCACCGCCGGCCGGTCTCCGACGCACACGAGGTGCGACACGCCAAGCGTCGATTGAATGGCCCGCCATCGCTGCGACGCGAGATCGATCCCGACAAAGAGGTAACGCGGGAACAGCGGACGCGGCACAATCTCCACCTTCCTGGCGTGGCTGCGGCGCTTCAGGTAACGGGGGAAGTAGATCGAGAAACCCTGCCGCTCGAGGTTGGCGGCCGCCTTTGCTTCGGCGTTGACCTGTGTCTGGACGACGTACCAGCGTGAACCGTGCTCCATGGCCATCACGCTCCCAGCGGCTGTTTTGGACGCAGGCCCAGCAGATCCGGCGCAAGGACTTTCTCCGCGCCGAAATTGCTGACCGCCTGGTCGAATACGCTGCGCGCCGCCGTCAGATGCGTGACAACGACCGCATCGAACGGCTCGTCCACCAATGCATAGGAGGAGACGACCTTGACGCCGATGAACCGGCTCGCGGTTGCATCGGGATCAACGATCGCAAGGATCGAGATCGGCCCGTCGACCGCGCACAGGATCGCGATTTCGCAGAGGTCGGATTGTCCGGCGAGCACCACCCGCCTGAAGCCGAGCGCCTGAGCCCGCTCAAACAGCCTGCCATACTCCTCCTTCGCCTTGCGGAAGAGCGAAAAGGAATCCGACAGGAATTGGACGGTCAGTCGCGATTTCTCGGAGAAGCCTTGCGGCGTGAGGTAATAGGCATAACGCCGCGCCGGCGCCTGCCCGACCTTGACGAAGCCCTTCTTGATCGCCCGCTTCAGGTAGGCGTTGACCAAGCCGAGCGCGACGCCGAGATCGGCTGCGATCCGCCGCTGCGACTGCGCACCATCGGCTTCAAGCGAGGTGAGCAGACCGAGCACCAGCCGGTCGCTGTCATTCTCATCTGTCGGTAGAATGCCCGCCATCGCGCCTATCCCCACTGGAGCAGGCTGATAGCGCGTTCACCGGATGAACGTCAAGCAAATTCGTTCACGCGATGAACATCGTAAGATATTGATAATAAACGTATTTCACAAACAACAATGTGTCGCGACAGCCACACCTAGGCAGGATCCCCCGGATCGGCCAGGTACCGCCCGGCGAGCGTCGAATAGCTGTAGCGCTGCGCGATGGCTACGCGTTCGGCCCGCGAACGCGCCGGACCGTCCAGCGCCGCGCGCAGGGACGCGGCGAGTGCGCCGGGGTCGTCGGGCGCGCATCGATCGGTCACCAAGTCCTCGAGCCCGGCGAGCGCCCGCTCTTCGCAGGCAATGACGCTGCGCGGTGCGAAGAGACAATAGTCGAACAGCTTGTTGGGGCTGATGCCGTGATGATAGAGCGCGTTCTTGTGGAAGGCGACGACCGCGCAATCGGACGCGTGCAGCATGCCATGCACGATCGACCGATCGACTTCGTCGTGAAACTCCACGTTGGCAAGCCCCGCCGCCCGCTGCTTCAGTGCGGCGAGCGAGGTGCCTGAACCGATCAGAACGAAGCTGATCCCGGGGGCTGCGCTGCCGAGAGCAGCCGCGGCGTCGAGAACGACCTCCACCGCGTTTGGCGGCCCCATGCCGCCGGCATAGAGAACAACCCGCCTGCCCTGTTGCTTCAGCTGATCGATGCGATCTATCAACGGATGACGAAGCGCTTCGATTGTCAGCGCGCTCTGGATTTCACCGTCGGACACCCCGTTGGGGATCCAGATGAACTTGCCGGCGCTCAAGCCACGCGCCCGCATATGGGCTTCCGCACCGGCCAAAAGACAGATCACGCGATCCGCTGCGCGATAGGCGGACCGCTCCTTCCAGCCGAGCAGCCTCACGAGGGGGTGCCAGGTCGGGGTCATCCCAAGCGCCACGATGCTCTCCGGCCAGAGGTCGCGAACCTCCAGCCAGAACCTGGCACCGAAGCGCCGCGCGATCTGACGCGCCGCCGAAATGAAGAACAGATGCGGGCTGGACGCGATCATCAGGTCCGGCTCGCCGAATTGTGCGGCGATCGCTGACGTCGCCGAACGAAACGCCGGCGCAAAGCTCAAATTGTTGCGAAGCCGCCCCAGATTGCCGCTATCATAGCGCGGGGTGTCGAGGAACCAGAAGTCGACGCCGTTGATCCGCTGCGGTCCCGGCGCGCGCGGCTCCCTGTGCAGATGATGAAAGCCGGCACTGACCACGACGACCCGATGCCCCATCTTGCTCCAGGCATCTGCCAGCCAAAACGGACGCCAGTGACGGCCGAGGCCCGGCCCGCCTGCGAACGGGTGCAATAGCCAGATGTTCATCGCGCCGCCCGGAAAGCAGCAGCCGACAAGCCGGCATTCGCCGACCACGACGATGATATCCAGAAATCATCGGGCCTCATGGCGCTTCGACCCGAAAGCGCTCACCCCAGAGCGCAACGCAATAAAGCCTCCAGCGCATGCCAAGATCGAGCCGGTGAAATTTCCTCTTGAGCTTCGGCATGTCGACGTAGTGGGCGAGGAGCGCGCTTGCGATCACCTTGTCATACATCGCGGCCGAGTGCCGCGTGAGCCAGATTTGGTCAGGAGCGGCAAAACCGATCTTGTCCCTCCGCCAACTGATGCTGGCCGGCAAGAGATCGCTCATGGCGGCACGGAGCGGCCATTTGGGCCATCCCTTGTTCAGCTTGATGCGCGTTGGCAGCGCCAAGGCAAACTCGACGAAGCGATAGTCGAGGAACGGAAGCCGCGTTTCGATGCCGAACCGCATCGAGTTCTTGTCTTCGAAACGCAGCAGCATCGGCAGATTGGTCTCGGTAATTTCCAGCACCTGCATGGCCTGCGCATCGCTCGTCTTCGACGCAAAGCGGCGAAGCGGCTCCGGCAAGCCGGGATTCCTGAGGAAAGCGTAACGCAGCCGGTAATAGGCAGCGCGCAGCCCTGCCGAGCTGGCACCGAACAAATACATCAGCAACCGCCCGCGCGAAATACCCGCTTGCGTGGCGGCGCCGAAGGCGGACAGAAATCCACCGACGCCACCGCTGCGAAGATGGTCGCGCAACCAGGCTGCATAGTAGCGATGGTACCCCAACAACGTTTCATCACCGCCCTGACCGTCGAGCAGCACGATGACGCCATTCGATCGCGCGGCCTTCATCACCGCGTACTGCATCATGATCGAAGGCCCTGCGAACGGTTCCTCCTGGACGTCGAGCAAGGTCTCCGCCGTGGATGCGAAGTCCTGATAGGACGGCTTGGTGCGCAGCCAGTTCAGCTCCGCCTTTTCTGCAACTTCCGCCGCGTACGCCTCTTCATTGTTGGACGCCTGCTCGCTCACGGCCGTGATGGCAAAGAAGCGTTCGCTCGAGCCTGGCGCATAGCGCCGCGCCGCCAGCGTCGCGACGCTCGAACTGTCCAGCCCTCCCGACAGGCAGGTTCCGACACGGACATCCGAACGCAGCCGCAGGCGCGTCGCGTCATCAAGCAACTCGCGCAACGATTTCGCGGCGCTGCCTTCGTCGGCCACGGCCGCCCCGGGCGCAAGCGAATAATAGCGCTCGATCTCGATCTGCCCCGTCGACACGTCGACGCGCATGCGATGCCCTGGAGGCAGCTTCTCGACGCCCTTGAAGAAGGTCCGGCTGGTATGGTCGGTCATGCCGCAAACGAGGAAATCGTTGATCAGATCGTCATCCGCGATCGGGCGCCCGATCAGCGGAAGAAGCTGGCGGATCTCGGAGCCGAACGCGAACTGCGTCGCCGTATTGACGTAGTAGAACGGCTTCACGCCGAACCTGTCGCGGGCGCAGAACAACGTGTTGTCGCGCTCGTCGTGGATCGCAAACGACCACATGCCGTTGAAGCGTTCGAGGCACCCTGCACCCCAGCAAACATAGGCTGTGAGCAGGACCTCGGTATCCGAGGCCGTATGGAAGGTATATCCGAGAGCCTCGAGCTCGGTGCGGAGCTCAACGTAATTGTAGATCTCGCCGTTGTAGGTGATCCAGATCGGAAGCCGTCTGTCGCGCATCGGCTGTGCGCCGTCGTCGCTCAGATCGATGATGGCCAGTCGCCGGTGTCCCATCCCGACGTTCCCGTTGACCCTCACCCCACGCCCATCCGGACCGCGGTGTGCAACGAGATCGGTCATCTGGTCCACTTGGCGGGCATCGACGGGCCCGGTCTTATCTACGAGGCCAAATATGCCGCACACGAAATGCCTATCCAGATTGATTCGATGGCGGAGCTCGTTATAACCGCCGCGTCAGAATATGTGCGCATTTGGAACAAACCGCTGGTGTCTTAGCCTGTTCATGTATTGAGCGTCAACGTTCCCGGGCCGATCGAAGCTGTTTTCATAGGCTGCTGAAACCTGAGATAGCGAGGACCGGGGCCAACTCTGCGTCGCCTCTCGGGGACTCCATCACATGGCCGCTTCGGACCAAACCTGTGCTAGAAGTTCCTGGCTGATGTTGAGTTGGCATCCATCGGATCCTGAGTGAACAAGATCGAACCCATCGGACCGACGTCCCTGACGGAAGCGCCGCTTCCCGCCGCCGACGTCGAATCTCCTCGGCCGGCCCGCTCCGCCATCGCAGGTTTCGTCACGCGCGTGCTTGTTGGCGCGGCGCGGCGCGCCACCGAGAAGCGCCTGGCGAAGGGAAAGGTGCGTACCCTGTGGGCCGCCACCCCGATCCTCACCTTGCCGCTTCTCGCTCGCTGCGATCGAATGCTGGGATTTCGCTCCTCGTCGCTGGTGTTCAACACCTACTATGTGACGAGATCATTCGACATCAATCTCATCCTGTTCGAGGGATTCCTTCGACTGCTGCGCAGCCGAAGAGGCCTCGGCCTGTTTCGCCGCCTGGTTCTGGCGTGGGCCCTGCTGCGCTACGATATCTTCAATTACTTCTATGACCGCGGCCTGATGCTGAGCGATGGACGGTACGGCATCAACCCGGAGGAACTCGACCTTCTGTTCCAGTCGGGAAAACGTTTGTATACCTACGCCTACGGCGCCGATGTCCGGGCACGGGACTCGACACTCGCACTCGGTCACCCGAACCTGTGCGAGGAATGTCCGGCCCCGGGCAAGTTCTGTGTCTGCACGACAGAGATGCACGCCTCGTCGATCAACCGCCTCAAGGGCCGCGCCACCGCGCAGATCGCGATGGGGGATATGGTGACGTATGTGCCCGGCAGCCGGGACATGCACTACTGGCCGATTGACGCCAGCAAGCTCGCCGCGAGGCCGCCGGTCTACAAGGATGGCGACGTGCTGAAAGTGGCGCATGCGCCGAACCACGGGCACTTCAAGGGAACCAGGCTTCTGATCGAGGCGATTGATCGGCTGGTCAAGGAGGGAGAGAAGATCGAGCTGGTTTCGGTGCAGGGCGTTCCCAACAAGAAGGTCATCGAGCTCTTTGGCGCCTCGCATGTTGTCGCAGATCAGTTCGTCGCAGGCTTTCACGGCTACACGGCCCTGGAGGCGATGGCCATGGCCAAGCCCGTGCTGTGCTTCCTGCGCAACGACCGGATGATGATCGATCCGGCAACCTGCCCGATCATCAACACGCGTCCCGACGAAATCTACGATGTGCTGAAGCGATGCTTGAGGGGTGAGCTCGACCTGAACGAGATCGGCAAGGCGGGGCGCCGCTATGTCGAAGCGCATTACAGCTTGCAAGCGGTCGCAGCGAGGCTCGGAAAGCTTTACTGCGAAACTGCGGCTCTTCCCGAGGACCTGCGGGCAAACCTGACGAAGCGGGTCAGCGAGCTCGCGGGCGACGATCATGCCTCGTAGCCCGGTGCGGCCCTGAACATACACGCATGAGAATCCTGCACGGACCAGTCAATGTCGGAAATCAGCCCTGGGTGCTGTCCCGCGCCGAGCGGCAGCTCGGTGCATCCAGCGACGTGGTCGTTCGAAACGACACATGGCTCGGATATCAGGCCGACCGGATGCTGTCGGAAAAGGACGCCGGATTTCTCGAAACGGCTATTCGCAGCGCAGCGTTCGGACTGGCGAACCAGTGGCGCTACGATGTTCTGCATTACTATTTCGGACAGACCTTTCTGTCGCCGGGCTTCCCCCTCTCCGCGCCGGGCTCACTGCTCTCGCGGGTATCGCTGATAACGGACGCGATCAACAGATTGGCGACCGCAGACCTGCACGCCGCCCGCTTGTTCGACAAGAAGCTGTTCATGACCCTGCAAGGCTGTGATGTCCGGCTGGCGGCCGAGGGAAACAGGCGAAACGAATGGACGATGTGCGCCCCGCAACACTGCGAGCTGTATCAGCGATGCACGGACGCTCTCGACCATCGGCGGCACTTCCTGATCGAAAAGGTCCTGCCGCTGTTCGATCGGGTCTTCTATCTGAATCCGGAGCTCGGCCACATCGTGCCGAACGGCCAGTTTCTCCCATACTCAAACGTCGAGATCGAGAAGTTCGAAATTGTGCCGCCTTCCGAACAGAGGCGGCCAAGGATCGTCCATGCCCCGACCGCCGGCCGGATCAAGGGGACACCGATGATCCTGAACGCGCTGGAGCAATTGCGCTCGCGCTACGACTTCGACCTCATCCTAGTCGAGAAGACCAGCCACGAGCAGGCGCTGGATATCTACCGATCGGCTGACCTCGCCATCGACCAGGTGCTGGCCGGCTGGTACGGAGGCTTTGCCGTTGAGATGATGGCGATGGGAAAGCCGGCCGCATGCTACATCCGGGAAGAAGATATGAAGTTCGTTCCGGATGCCATAAGGCGCGAGTTGCCCGTCTACAGACTGAGCCCGGGAAACCTCGTCGAAAGCATTGCCGCCATTCTTGATCGAAGGTCGGAATGGTCCACGCGTGGCCAGGCGTCGCGACGCTATGTCGAACGATGGCACAATCCGAAGCTGATCGCGAAGGCGATGCTCGGCGCCTACGAAAGCCCCGACAGCAAGTTTGAACTGACCCCGAGCGCCGACTAAGGGCAACGACAAGGAATCAGATTGCGGGTCGTGTATCGCCCGCTTCGCCAGTTGTCCTCGGCCAATCGTGACCCGGGCTCGGCCTCTACCTTACCGACGACTCATTCATTCTGATGAACGGCCTGCCGCATGGTGGCGGAAAAGCTCGCCGCAAACGCGCGGACATTGTCGTCCTGGCTTGGAACGACGTTTCGAACGACGGGCCCGTGCGCTTCGTGGGCTGCCTGAACAAGATGATCCGCCAGCGCGGCCGGATCATCGACGCCGAAGTAGCGCGCAGCGCCGCCGGTCTGCTCCCGGTGCACATCGATGTCGGACAGGATCATCGGAACGCCGAACGACTTCGCTTCCTCGACCGTCGTACTCCAACCCTCGAAGCGCGACGGGTTGAGCAGAGCCGTGGAAGCCCGCAGCAACGCATAGACGTGCGGCAACGGGATCACCCCGAGGTGACGAAAATGCGTATCGAGGCCGCGCTTCCGGATCTCGGCGTTGACCAGGTCATAGTAGCCCGGCTCACGCCGATCTTCCGTGCTGCCGGATGCGCAGACAACGACATCGACCCCACGACGCTTCAGGATCGTCAAGGCGTCGACGACCAGCTGATGGTTCTTGTGGCGATAGAACTGATTGGGCAGATAGAAGTAGTTCGCCGGCAGACCGTACGTCGCGATCACTTCCGAAGGATCCGTGTTCAGGAACGCGGCGGGCGGCTGGGTCGCGAAGCGAACGACGCTGATCCGGTTGCTGGCATGCGGGTAGCAAGCCCTGAAATCGCGCAAGGCGCTCTCGCTGCTCAGCATGATGGTTCGCCCTGATGCGATCTGAACGCGAAAGCCGATCTCGCGGCGCCAGCGGGCCGTCCTCGGAAACAGCTGAGGCAGCGAACGGTGCTGCAGGTCCGGAATCCACGCCACTGCGGGGACAGGAAGCCGCCAGCCGAAGAAGCGCGCGGCTTCGACCACGACATCAACGCGCGCGGAGCGAAACGCCGCCGCGGCTCCCCGGTCGAGACCCAGCGTGAGTGCCGCGGCGAGACCCGGCTGTCCGTCGAACGCTTCCGATCGAACGATCTCGACGCCTGGTACCGCGGCAAGCTCCACGAGTTCATTGTCTTCGGCCCTGGTCCCGGCAAACACGACGGGGGCGAACTCGCCGGGCAAGAACCGGTCGAGCGCTGTGAACAGATTGCGCTGATAATTGAATCCGCCGGCCCAAAGCCGCCGCGAAATGTGACTGAATGCGAACCGCAGGGGGCGCGGCGTCACGAAGCCTGCCCCTTGAACCAGGCCACGTAATCGGCGAGCCCCTGATCGAGCGGAATGCGCCAATCGAAGCCGATCTGGCGCAGCATCGCATCATCGGCCAACAGGCTCATGGGATCGCCGGGGCGGCTGACGCCCGAGTGCCGCACAACAGTCTTGCTGCCCCATTGCCCGATGAGACCGGCGGCAATGTCGGCAACGCTCGTCCCGCGGCCCGAACCGCCATTGACGACCCGGAAGGTCTCCTGTGACGACGACGCTTCCGCGACGCTTGCGAGCAGCCTTGCGATATCGCGAACGTCGGTCCAGTCGCGGATCTCGTTGCCGGTGCCGCCGAGCGTGAGCACCTGCTCCTTGGCATTGAGCCGCGAGCAGATGTCCCAGAGCAATTGCTTGCGCAGGTTGGGCCCATAGACGGAGAACAGCCGCACCACCGTGCATCGCAAGCCGAACGACCGCGCGTAACTCGCGCACATCTGCTCCATCATCAGCTTGTGCTGTCCGTACGGCGACATCGGAGTGACGACGGCACTTTCGGCGATCGGGCCGAAATGGTCGGCGCCATAGACTGCCGCACTCGACGCCGCGATCACGGCACAGTCCGGCGCCGATCCGCGCAGCCATTCCAGCAGGCGCGCGGTGCTCGCGACCGTCCGTGAAAAATCCTCGAACGGCCGCTCGATGGAGACGCCGACGGACGATCCACCGGCCAGATGAAAGATACGCGCCGGCAGCCCGTGCGCCGTTGCGAGCGCATTCAGATTGGCCGCATCGATTTCACCGTTGATCCAGCTCTGCAAGCCAAGCCGCCGGGCTTCCGTTGCGTCAAGCGCCCCGTGTCCGATGCCGTGCACCGCATGGCCCATTCCCGCCAACTCATGCACGAGATGGCGGCCGATGAACCCGTTTGCGCCTGTAACCCAGACGATCATCGCTCAGGCCTTGTGACAGACAAAGGAGTAGAGCCGGCCCGGCCGATTGTCGAAACGTTCGGCCATCGAAAGCAGCGATCCGAAGACACGGCGCGACCCCAGCGCGGTTCGCCACAGCGGCGCCACCGGAATCCTTTGCGACAGCTTGGTCACGATCGCGGCCTTCAGGGTCTCCGGCGTATAGGGAAACAGGTTGATCGGACTTTGCAGCGGCGCCAGCGTGTCGACCGCGGAAAACCCGGCCTTGGTCAGCGCGCCGGTGTAGCGATCGAGCAGGTAGGCATGTTCGCCGCCGTAAAGGTGATGCAGCGGATGCTGGGCCAGGAACTGCGGAAGGTCCGCCTCCTTGCTGATGACATGCTCGCGCGCCGCGATCAGCATGCCACCGGGCCGCAGCACCCGAAACATCTCCCGGCATGCACCGTCGAGATCGCGCGTGTGGTGCAGCACGGCGCGCGCGAACACGAGATCGAACGTCGCATCGGCGAACGGCAGCCGCTCGGAAAACTCCTCAACCACCTGGATCGGCAACTGCGCCTGTTGCGCCAGGCCGCGGATCGCCGCCCCTCCCACGATCGCGCTGGGGTCCGGCTCGAGCGCCGTGACCGCAAAGCCGGTCCGGGCGAGCGCGTAGCTCGCAATGCCGCGGCCGGCACCAACGTCGAGCGCGGTACCTGACCGGCCGGCGAGCAGCGCGGCGACCGCTTGCCACTCCGAGCTCTGGAAATAGCGTTCAGCCGCACCAACCAGCGGATCGTCGTAGAATGCGTCGAGCACGAGCTGACGCTGCTCCGGCTGATTGCGCAGCCAGACCACCGCCTCTTCCCAGGTGGTAAACTTGCGCTCACCGTTCATCGGGGCCAAGCTCCCTCACCAGCACCGCCGGATTGCCGGCCACGATCGAAAACGGCGCGACATCCCTGGTCACGACCGCGCCGGCTGCGACGATCGCGCCCTGCCCAACCGTCACACCGCGCAGCACCATCGCAGCCGCGCCGATCCAGGCATCATCGCAGATCTTGACCGGGCTCTCGTCAAGCGAGATATCGTCCGGATGTCCGCGCGTGAAAATCTGCTGGACCTGCCGGTGACGCTCCGCCGAACGCAGCGGATGCGTGAGATTGTCGAAGATATTTGCCGAATGCGAAATCAGCACACGGTTGCCGAGCTCAATCGAGGCGGCCGACCAGATCCGGGTTCCTTCGCCGACATAACACCACTCGCCGATCTTGATCTCGCCGCCATGCGCGAAGGTCAGGAGCTCACCCAGGATGCGGCTGTTGCGGCCGACGACGATCTTGTCGGAATCGCCGCGGATGTTTCTGATCCTGGCATGGCGGCCAAGCGCTGCGTCCGGCTGCAACCGGCACGTTGCGCGACCGATCAGGCGCTGGATCAGATAATCGAGGTTCATGCCGTCAACTGCAGGCAAGCGACGGCGCGCGACGACGCCGCAAGGTCGTTGCCCTGCCCCTTGCCGGTGTGGGTGTCGAAAACGGTAGCGTCAGCGAGCGCCGCGGCGCTCTGGCGCGACCAGCCTTGTCGCGAATAGCCGAAATAGTCGACATGGTGAGACGCCGCGCCGAATGCCTCGATGATCCGTTCGATCATCGCAAGGTCGAACACCTGATACCAACCGAGATTCTCGCGTTTGCCGAACGGCACGGAGATCAGGCAGGTCCCGCCGGGCTTGAGAATGCGTTTGAACTCCTTCACCGCCGGAACAAAGCCGTCCCGATCGGTCTCGGCGTCGCGCGGATCGCCCGTGTAAAGCATCTGATTGTCGAGGCCGATGTGCTCGATCGTCGAAATGCTGGCGACGGTGTCGAACACCTGATCGCCGAACATCGTCTTGCGGAGATCACCGAACACATAGGAATAGCCGTCACGCCAGTAGCAGCGCCGCTCTGGCGCCAGCGTCATGATGGTGAGATCCGCGCCGCGCAATGGCGGACGCTGCAGCAGGAAGTCGTGGTTGAAGGTCGATCCCGCGTCCAGCATCTTGCCGACGTTGCTCAACCGGCCATAGACCCAGGGATATTCCACCACGCGCTCGTCCATGGCGACGCCGTAGCCGGGCGGAAGCTCCTTCCCGGCCCGAAGCAGACCCGCATCGATGGCCGCGGTGATCGTATCGCGCTTGACCGTCTGATAACCCGGGCCGAACGGCCGCGGCCGCAACCTGAACAGCGGCACGGCGAGCCCGTCGGCCACCCATTTCAATTGATGGATCAAATCACTTGCAGACATCATCTCGGCCCGATCGCCCGCCCGCTGGCCGGCACTGTGCACCGTCTAGAGCCTTTTCCGTTCCGATGGAATCGGAACGGGGCTCCAGATTGTTGTTTTGACGCGTTTTCCTTGCCCGAACCGGCGTCCACTTCGCTCGAAACCGCTCTATCACGGCCCGATCCGCGCGACGAGATCGATAAACTGGGCCCACTGCGATCCCTTGCTGTAGCTCTGCTGCACGCGGCTTCGGCCGGACGCGGCGATCCCAGCCCATTGCGGCCAATCCTGCAGGCTGCTTGAAATCGCCTCGGCAGCCCTCTCAGGCGCGTCGTAGGTGCGCATCGTGACGCCGTCCTGCATCGCCTCCGGATAGTTGCCCGAATCCGACACGAGCAGCGACCCGCAGCCCATCGCCTCGAAGCAGCGCATGTTGCCGCGATCGTTGCCGGCCATGTCGATGGCGCCGTTGAGCACGATCTTGGCGGACCCGAACAGCTCGTAGAGGTCCCGGCCGAACAGCGGCAGCCGCGCTATGCGCGCGATGACGTCGGGCCTACGGTGCTTCCCCAGCGGCAGCAACCGACCGACCGCGCTCTCGGCAAGGCGTGTCAGCCGCGATGCATCGAGGCAGAACACGATGTTGCGATCGGCGGCAAGAGCCGCGACCTGTTCGAGCGTCTTGCCGCGCGCGCTGTGATGCCGCGAATATCCACCGACGAACGCCACATCGATCGGCCGTTCGCCGTGGCCGTACTGCTCCATCACAGGATCGATCGCGGGGAAGAACAGCTCCGCCCGGCAGCCCTTGCTGCGCCATGCCTCGAGGATCGAGGGGAAGTTTCCAAGTACCGCGCCGTAGGCGGACAGGTCGGCATTGCCGGACGGCGCAGCGCGCCAGCACAGCGACATCTTCGCACAGCCCGGAAGCTTGGCGACGAACGCGCTCGGATAACGCACCGGATCGAGATTGTAGAACACCTCGGTCCGGTGATGCTCGATCTGCGCGAGCAGAATGGCCTCGAGCGTTGGTGTGCCCTGCATGCCTTGCTCGCGCGCCCACTGGCGCTGCAGCACTTCGTCGTCGCCATTGGTGAAGAAGGCTTCGGGCGCACCGTCGAGCACGGGCTCGAGGAAATGCGCGGCGCCGAAGCGATCGTGCAGGAACGCGTCGCGACGCGCCGCGAAGGTCGACGCCTTTGCCGCAAGCTGGTTCAGCCGCGGCAGATAGGACGGATAGAGACCGCTATTCTGGAACAGACGCATCGGTTACGCGGTCCTTGCCAACATCCATTTCATGTTCAGGTATGGCCAGATCCGGCCGACGGATTCCCAATCCCAGCTATGCGATGCCGTCAAGTGGCCGACAACCTTTCGAAGCGGCGCCTCGTCGACGAACTCGGCAAATGCCGGGACATTGCGATCGAGCAGCTCACTGGTCCAGCCCGCCAGCGGCCCGTTCAGCCATTCCGGCATTGGCGAATTGAAGCCAACCTTGCGGCGCCCGGTGCGGATGCTTTCGGGCATCAAATTCGCCATCGCCTGCCGCGCCACCACCTTGGTCATGCCATCGGCCGATTTGCTGGTTTCCGGCAGCGCCATGGTGTAGGTCACCAGCCGCCAGTCCATGAACGGCATCCGCACCTCGATCCCATGCGCCATCGAGAGCCGGTCGAAATTGCGCAGAATGGTCGGCAGCGTGGTCGAGTGGAACATGCGATAGAGGCGCCGGTTCAGCGCGCCCCAGGCGCTCGGCAACGCGTCATCCTCGGCGACCAGCGGCAGCGGTGCTGGCATCGCCATCAGGCCTCCCCGCAGGAAATAGTGTCCCCGGCGCCTGATCATCTGCGCCCGCAGGAAGTCGATGACGCGCAGCGCCAGCTGTGATCGTGACGTGAGCGCGGCGGCGGCGTTCCGGATCCGGAACGCAGTCGACTGCCCCTCCTGCAGGTAGGCGCCCATCAATTCATCCGCCCCGTGGCCGTCGAGCGACACGGTGACGTTCTGGCGCCGGAGCTCGCGATAGATCAGCCACGGCGCGCTCGGCAGCCCGATATAGACGTCGTCGTTGTCGTCGAGGATCCGATCGAGGTCGGTAAGCGCATCGCAGCGCCCGATCTCGAGAAAGCTCGGCGCTACATCGGCCCATGCGGCCGCTTGCTCCGCCATTGGCCGCTCATCATTGCTGGCGCCGGGGAAGGTCGCAACAAAGGCATGCCGCCAGGCGGTACTGTCGCGCGGTCCCATGCCGGCCTTCTCATGGCTCGCCATCGCGCAGATCACCGCCGACGAGTCGAAGCCGCCGGACAGGCAGGTGCCGATCGGAACGTCGCTGCGCATGCGCAGGGCAACCGAGTCCTGGAACAGGTCGCGAAAGCGCGCGACGCGTTCGGCTTCGCTGTCAGGGATCGCGGGCAGATGATCAACGGTCCGCCACCAGCGGCGCACCTGCACACGTCCCTGGCGCAACCACATGCAGTGGCCGCCTTGCAGGCGACGCAGTTGCGAATACAGTGTCCGCTCGCTGCCCTCGATACCGAACGGGTCAAGCAACAGCCGCCGCGCCACGTCGATATCGAGCGACGTCTCGACCAGCCCGCACCGCGCCAGCGCCCGTTGCTCGGACGCAAACACGAACCGCTCGGACGACAACGCATACAGCATCGGCTTGATGCCGAACCGGTCGCGCGCCAGGAACAGCTCGTCTGTGACGGTGTCATAGATCGCCAGCGCCCACATGCCATTGAAGCGCAGCAGCATGTCTTCGCCCCACGCCTGCCAGGCGGCGAGGATCACCTCGGTGTCGGATTGGCTGCGGAAGACCGCGCCCTTCGCCTCGAGCTCGCGCCGCAATTCGAGGAAGTTGTAGATCTCGCCGTTGTAGACGATCACATGGCGCCCATCGCCCGACATCATCGGCTGATAGCCGCCCTCGCCGGGATCGATGATGGCGAGCCGGCGATGGCCGAAGGCGACGTTTCGCTTTGCGTTGAACCAGGTGCCCTCGCCGAACGGACCGCGATGCGCAATCAGGCTGGTAAGGCGCGAGATGTCGGCCGGCTCCACGGAGGCGCCGCGCAGATCGACGATGCCTGCGATACCACACATGTCTAGGCGGCCTTGAGGGGCAAGAAGCGGGCGACGATGATGCGCAGATCCCGCCAGCAGACGGCGCGGTAGGGACCAAGCTGCGACACGGCGACGGCGGCGACAAAGATCGCGGCCGCCGACACGCCGTAGAGCGACACCACATACCACCATGACGGCGCGTGGTCGAACGACACATGGCCAAGCTGCGCGCGCAGCACCAGCGCAACGGCGATGCCGGTGCCGAGCGGGATCAAGACGAAATGCAGCATCCGTGACCACATGGCCGAGAGCCTGAAGGTTCGCCGCAGCAGCAGCACCGTGACGATCATCTGGGCAGCCATCCCGACGCAGGAGCTCCAGCCCGCCGCCTGCCAGCCGAAATACGGCAACGCAACGGCGCTGGTAGCCAGCGTGAAGATGCCGGTGACGAGCGAGATCAACGCGTTGAAACTGGAGCGTCCCTGCGACAACAGATAGAACGCGAACACGTTGGCGCTCGACCCCAATATTCCGCTGATCGCCAGCACCACCAGCACGAGCTGCGCCTCGGCGGCAACCTCGGCACCCGTCCATCGATACAGCAGCGCGCCGGCAACCGGGATCAGGCCACCGAGCGCGCTCGCGGCCAGCACGTTGAGAATCCAGGACGAGCGCAGCAGCAGGTCGACCTTGCGATCGTCATCCTCCTTCTGCAGCGTGCTGAAGAACGGGAACAAGATCTCGCCGATCTTCAACACGCCGATATAGACCGCTTCCTCCAACCGCTGCGCGACGCTGTAGAAGCCGACGAATTGCGGCTGCAGCAACGCGCCGAGCAGATAGCGATCCGCCTGCCCGGCAAACAGCGCACCGCTTTGTGCCGCGACCTGCCAGCCGCCGAGCCTGACCAGTGCATGTAGCGCGTTTCGATCAAGCGCGGGCCGAGCCAACCAGTCGCTGATGGCATGCCGCGACCAGGCAAAGGCCATCACGAGGTTCGTCGTGAAGCCCAAGGCCTGACAGCCGAGGAAGGTCGAGGCCCGCGGCGCGTACGGAATGAACAGCAGCATCGACATCGTCGTCACCACCGTGCCGGTGATGCTGATCGAGGCGGTCCGCCGATAATCCTGGCGCGCCGTGAACAGCGAGAGGAAGACCGCGAACAGGCATTGGAACAGCCAGCCGACGCCGGCCAACGCAAAGGCAAGCCTGAGGTCGTCGGCCGCCGGGCCGCCCAGGTGAAATCCCAATCGTGCGAGCGGCGGTCCCGCAAGGATGAGCAATGCCGCGATCAGGCCGCCGACGGCGAGAGCGAGCGCAAGCGCGGTCGCGAAGAAGCGCCGAGCCGCGTCGCGATCGGCCGGTTCCAATCGTTGCGCGAGTTCGCGCGCCGTCGAAAGCCCAAGCGCGTTGCTGAACATCAGCGCAGGCGCGACGCAAGCCGTCACCAGACCCGCAACCCCGAAGGCAGCGAGGCCGAGCCGGAAGATCACGAACGGGAGAATCGCGAGGTTGAGCAGCACCGCGACCGCGAACGCCGTCGCGTTCCACGCCGAATTGCCGAGCAGATGGGACGGACCCTTTCTCACCGCCATGCCCGCTTTCGGTCGATCGCCTTGATGCGCCTCAAGTGCCTATTCCATAAGGGCAAAAACTCATTCGGATGGCGACGGGCTAGCAGCCGGCGAAGTGATTGTCGAGGGTTGGCGGATGGCGGAGCCTGTAAGCAGGTATGGGGAAGCCCGAACGACGGCCAGGGCGGCGGTCAATGTGCACGGAACCATGCCTGTTTGTTTCCAGGGCCGGTTTGTCGTCCGGGTAACAGTTGGAAAGGTCAGCCAAATTGTCTAAGGCAGATAGGCAGTAGCCCCAGAGCGGCCCGCCAAACAAGAGGTGTCTCAATGCCCTTTCCCCGCGCATCCCAAGCCCTGTCCCGGTTCACCGTGCTGGATTTGACCCGGGTCCGGTCTGGACCGACCTGCGTGCGCCAGCTCGCCGACTGGGGTGCCAACGTCATCAAGATCGACGCGCTGCTGGAGGACGGCGGCGGCGAGCAGCCGGGCGGCCCGCGCGGCGGATCCGACTTCCAGAACCTGCACCGCAACAAGCGCGCCATGACGCTGAACCTGAAGGATCCCAAGGGCCTCGAGGTGTTCAAGCGCCTCGCCGAGCAGGCCGACGTCATCGTCGAGAACTTTCGGCCGGACGTGAAGGCCAAGCTCGGCATCGACTATGAGAGCATCCGCAAGATCAATCCGAAGATCGTCTATGGCAGCATCTCCGGCTTCGGCCAGGACGGCCCCTATCACAAGCGCCCGGGCTTCGATCAGATCGCGCAGGGCATGGGCGGCCTGATGTCGGTGACCGGCGCGCCCGGCGGCGGCCCGATGCGGGTCGGCATTCCCGTGGCCGACCTCACCGCGGGGCTGTTCTGCGCGATCGGCATCCTCACCGCGCTGCTGGAACGCGACGTGTCCGGCGAAGGCCAATGGGTGCAGACTTCGCTGCTGCAGGCGCAGATCTTCATGCTGGACTTCCAGGCGGCGCGCTGGCTGATGGAAAAGGAAGTCGCCAAGCAGGCCGGCAACAACCATCCGACCTCGATCCCGACCGGCGTGTTCAAGACCTCCGACGGCTACATCAATATCGCCACCACGGGCGGGCGGATCTGGGAGCGCTGCGCCCAGGCGATCGGCGCGCCCGACCTGGTCACCGAACCCGACTACGCGACCGCACCGGCGCGCTCGAAGAACCGCGACGCGCTGAATGCACGAATCGGCGCGCTGACGGAGAAAAAGTCGACCGAGACCTGGGTGGCCGAGCTGAACGCCGCCGGCGTGCCGTGCGGGCCGATCTATTCGATCGATCAGATGTTCGAGGATGCCCAGGTCAAGCATCTCGGCATGGCGCAGCACGTGCCGAATGACGAGAACCGCCACATCCAGCTGGTCAGCCAGCCCGTTACGCTGTCGCGGACGCCGAGCAAGATGGCGGCGCGCCCGCCGGAATTCGGCGAGCAGACCGAGGAAGTGCTGGCCGAATTCGGCTTCGGCCAGGACGAGATCGCCGAACTGCGCCAGCGCAAGGTGGTCTAGAGATTGTAGTCTTGACGCGTTTTCGTCACGCGAACCGGTATCCACTTCGCTTGAATACGCTATAAGGGCTTACGCCTTTGCCGGCCGCACCAGACGCGCGACGCCGGCAAAGGCCCGATCGATCACCGGCCAGAACAGCAATACGATCGCGAGCGTCGTGATCGTGCCGACGAGGCCGTTCGACCAGAACACCTTCATGTCGCCGCCGGAGCCGATCATCGAGAGCCGGAACGCGTCCTCGGCGCGGCTGCCGAGCACCAGCGCGAGCGTGAACGGCGCAAGCGGGATGCCGATCTTCTTGAAGACGTAGCCGACCACGCCGAAGCCCAGCATCAGCCAGATGTCGAACATCGCGTTCTGGATCGCATAAGCGCCGATCGCGCAGGACACCACGATCATCGGGGCGACGGCCGCGAACGGTACGCGCAGGATCGAGGCGAAGATCGGCACCGTGGTCAGCACCAGCACGAGGCCGACGACGTTGCCGAGATACATCGAGGCGATCAGGCCCCAGACGAAATCCTTGTGCTCGACGAACAGCAGCGGACCCGGGTTGAGACCCCAGACCATCAGGCCACCGAGCAGAATCGCCGCGGTCCCCGAGCCGGGAATGCCGAGCGCGAGCATCGGCAACAAGGCCGAGGTGCCCGAGGCGTGAGCGGCGGTCTCCGGCGCGAACACGCCCTCGATCCGGCCCTTGCCAAAACTCTCCTGATCCTTGGAAAAGCGCTTGGCGAGGTTGTAGCCCATGAAGGACGCCGCGATCGCGCCGCCCGGCGTGATCCCGAGCCAGCAGCCGATCACCGACGAGCGCAGCAGCGTCACCCAGTATTTCGGCAGATCCTTCCACACCGACAGCACGACGCGCAGGCTGATGCCGGCGGCGTGTCCCCGCAGCGCCAGGCGCTCCTCCATCGTGAGCAGGATTTCGCTGATGCCGAACAGGCCGATCACGGCGACCAGGAAGTTGATGCCGCGCAGCAGCTCGGCGGAGCCGAACGTCATGCGCAGCTGCCCGGACACCGTGTCCATGCCGACGCCGGCGAGCAGCAGCCCAAGCGACATCGAGATCACCGTCTTGTGCTTGGCTTCGCGGCCGAGGCCGACGAAGGAACAAAACGTCAGCAGGTAGACGGCGAAGAATTCCGGCGGGCCGAATTTCAGCGCGAACGACGAGATCATCGGCGCCAGGAAGGTGATCAGAAGCACCGCGACCAGCGAACCGATGAACGACGACGTGAATGCCGCGGTGAGCGCTTCGGCCGCCCTGCCCTGCTGCGCCATCGGATAGCCGTCGAATGTGGTCGCGACCGACCAAGCCTCGCCGGGGATGTTGAACAGGATCGACGTGATGGCGCCGCCGAACAGCGCACCCCAATAGATACACGACAGCATCACGATCGCGGATGTCGGATCCATCGTGAAGGTCAGCGGCAGCAGGATCGCGACCCCGTTGGGGCCGCCAAGCCCGGGCAGCACGCCGACGAAGATGCCGAGCACGAGCCCGACCATCATCAACAGCAGCGTCTTCCACGTCAAAAGGACGGCAAAGCCGTGCAGCAGGAGACCGAAAGCTTCCATGTCTCGAAATCCTGTCGATCGCTCAGTAGCCGAAGGCCGCTTCGAGCGGCCCCTTCGGCATGATGACGTCGAATGCGATGTCGAAGGTCACGAACATCGCGGCGGTGAAGATGAAGGCGGTGAGCAGCGACTTCCACAGCGCGATCTTGCCGACGAGGCGCATGAAGCCCGCGATCAGGAGGAAGCTCGCGACATAG
This sequence comes from Bradyrhizobium sp. CCBAU 53421, assembly GCF_015291625.1. NCBI lineage: Bacteria > Pseudomonadati > Pseudomonadota > Alphaproteobacteria > Hyphomicrobiales > Nitrobacteraceae > Bradyrhizobium > Bradyrhizobium sp. CCBAU 53421. Next base: position 3,438,190 of record NZ_CP030047.1, on the reverse strand, counting down.
AGGCCGAGATATTGGGTGGCGAGGCAGAACAGGAATGTCGGCACGAACACCGCCAGCACCCGGCGAAACTGGGCGCGGGTGACGAAGGTCTCGCCAGCTTCCCTGCGCGAGACGAATGCGGCGCCGAGGCCATAGAGGCTGGCGGCGCCGAGGATCACCGAGAGATAGAACGGGAAATAGCCCGGCTGCGGCCCGGTCGAATCCCACGACGCGCCGGTCCGCCAATTGTCCCAGCCGAGCACCAATGCGAGCGCGAGCAAGAGCAGCGAGACGATGATGTCGACGGTACCGGTAGAGACGACGGCGGGGGAGTTCTCTTCAGGCGCGGTCGGATCGTCGACGACGATCTCAAGTTCGGTATTGGACATGGACTGGACGGTCTGGGTTGCGAGGGCAACGATTGGGATAGCGTGCTGAACCAATCACCGTCAATGCGGCCTTCAGCTAACGCCCGGAACGTTCGGGAAATGCGCTCGCAAGTGCAGCACGATCAGCGCCGAGCACGCCGCGCTCGGTGATCAATCCCGTCACCAGCCGCGCCGGCGTGACATCGAAGCCGAAATTGGCGACGGTCGAGCCGTCCGGAACCACGCGCACGGTCTCGATCCGCCCGTCCGCGGTGCGCCCGGTGAGGTGCGTCACTTCGCTAGCGGCGCGCTGCTCGATCGGAATCTGCCTGACGCCGTCATCGATACTAAAGTCGATGGTCGGCGACGGCAGCGCAACGTAGAACGGCACGCCGTTGTCGTGGGCGGCGAGCGCTTTCAGATAGGTCCCGATCTTGTTGCAGACGTCGCCATTGGCGGCGACGCGGTCGGTGCCAACGATCGCGAGATCGACCATGCGATGCTGCATCAGATGGCCGCCGGTGTTATCGGGGATCACGGTGTGCGGCACGCCGTGATGGCCGAGTTCCCAGGCGGTGAGCGAAGCGCCCTGATTGCGCGGCCGGGTTTCGTCGACCCACACATGGACCGCAATGCCGCGATCATGCGCCTGGTAGATTGGTGAGGTCGCCGTTCCCCAATCGACGGTTGCAAGCCAGCCGGCATTGCAATGCGTCAGCACATTCACCGGCTCGCCCGGCTTCTTGGTCGCGGCGATTTTTTCGATCAGGCCGAGACCGTGGCTGCCGATCTCGCGGTTGATCTCGACATCCTCGTCGGCGATCTCGCGGGCGCGGGCATAGGCCGCATCAGCACGGGCTGAAACTGCGAGCGGTGCGAGCGTGCGCTGCATCTGATCGATCGCCCACTTCAGATTGATCGCGGTCGGCCGGGTCGCCGCCAACATCCTGCCGGCGCGATCCAGCGCCGCATCGGAGGCATCGGCGCGCATCGCAAGCGCCATGCCGTAGGCTGCGGTGGCGCCGATCAGCGGCGCGCCGCGGACCAGCATCGAGCTGATCGCCTCGCCGGCCTCATCCGCCGTCGTGATCTTCGCAATGATGAATTCATGCGGCAGCCGGCGCTGATCGATCGCACCGACCGACCAGCCGTCGGGCTCGAGCCAGATGCTGCGGAAATGGCGGCCATCGACTTTCATGCGCGTAGTACCCTTCCGGCGACGGCATTGAGCTTGGCAAGCAACTGCGGATCGCGCGCCGTGGGCGCCGTGATCAGGGCGGTGTCCAGCGCGCGATCCGAGCCGATCGGACAGGGCTCGTGCTCGCGCGGGAAATCCCGCGCCAGGCGCGCCACCAGCGCCTTGGCCTTCTCGGCGTTCGAATTCAGCACGCGGATGATATCCTGTACCGTCACGGCATCATGCGCCGGATGCCAGCAATCGAAATCGGTGACCATCGCGACGCTGGCGTAGCAGATCTCGGCCTCGCGGGCGAGCTTGGCTTCCGGCATGTTGGTCATGCCGATCACCGAATAGCCCTGCGCCTTGTAGGTCAGGCTTTCGGCGAGCGAGGAGAATTGCGGCCCTTCCATGCACAGATAAGTGCCGCCGCGCGCGAACGCGATGCGCTCGGCCTCGGCCGCGGCAGCAAGGTGCTTCGCCAGCAGCGGCGACACCGGATGCGCCATCGACACATGCGCGACGCAGCCCTTGCCGAAGAACGAGCTCTCGCGCTTGTAAGTACGATCGACGAACTGGTCGACCAGCACGAAGGTGCCCGGCGGCAGCTCTTCCTTGAACGAGCCGCAGGCGGACAGCGCCACCAGGTCGGTGACCCCTGCCCGCTTCAGGACGTCGATATTGGCGCGATAATTGATGTCGGACGGCGACAGCGCATGTCCGGGGCCGTGTCGCGGCAAGAACACGATCGGCAATCCCGCCATCTCGCCTCGACGCAGCGGCGCCGAGGGCTCGCCCCAGGGACTCGCGATCGCCTCCTCGCGGACGTTTTCCAGGCCCGGCAGATCGTAGATGCCGGATCCGCCGATGATACCGAGAACGGCTTTGCTCATGATCGCTCCTTGCGGTCCCGCAACGGCGACGGAGGGGTAACCCAGCCCGATCGGGCTCGCCGGACGTTCGGCCATACTGCGGCGCAATAATCACTGCGCCGCGGCCGCTTGCAAGCCAATTCCGGCCCGAAGGCAAGCAAACCGCGACCGCTATTTCGCGACGAAGCCCGCCGCGTTCATCAGCGTGGCATTCTGCTTGTCGTCATCCTCGAGGAACTCGACCATGTCCTTGCCGGTGAGGAAGATCGGCTTCAACGCCTGCTTCTCCATGTAGTCCTTGTACTCGGGCGTCTGCGTCACCTTCTGGAACAGGTCGACATAGAACGCCTGCTGCTCCTGCGTGACCTTGCCCGGCAGGAACATGGCGCGCAGCATCAGGTACTGCACGTCCAGCCCCTCTTCCTTGCAGGTCGGGATATCGTTCCAGGACTGCGTGTCGGTGACCTTGGTCTTGTAGGAGATGCGCTCCTTGTCGAACACGCAGAGCGCGCGCACCTGGCCGGCGCGCCAGACTTCGAGGTTCTCGCTGGGATTGTTGACGTTGGATTCGGTGTGGCCGCCGACCAGTTGGGTCGCGGCCTCGCCGCCGGACTTGTAGGGCAGATAGGAGAACTTCGCGCCGGTCTTCTGCTCCATGAACACGGTCAGCACGTGATCCTCGCGCTTGGAGCCGGTGCCGCCCATCTTGAACGGCGCGCCCGCCGCCTTCGCGGCATCGATGAACTCCTTCACGGTCTTGGGACCCGACGCATTGTCCCACAACACGAACTGGTCGAGCGCGATCACCGACACCGGCGTCAGGTCGCGCCAGTTGAATGGAATCTTGGCCGACAGCGGCAGCATGTAGATCAGCGAATAGGCGATCAGCACCTTGTTGGGATCACCCTCGCTGGACTTCATGTACATCAGCGCTTCCGCACCCGAGGCGCCGCCCTTCAGCGACACCACCATCGGCTGCTTCATCAGATTGTTCTTCTGGATCGCCGCCTGCATCATCCGCGCCATCTGGTCGGACGCGCCGCCGGCGCCCGCCGCGACCACGATCTCGACCGGCTTGCTCGGCTCCCAGCCGGCGAACGCCGGCGCGCTCAGCAGCAAGGCCGCGATGGCAGCCGTGGTTCTCACAATCTGTCCCACGTTCTTCTTCCCTATCTATTTGTTCGGCTTGGCAAAACCGTTGCGGTGGCGGGTTCGCGTCATTGTGCCGAGAAAGCGAGTGAGTTCAAGCCGCCGAACTGCCGCATGGCGTATGACTTTGGAATGAGGTGGGTGCGTCGCTCTGCTGCATCGCTATCAGTCCCGTCATCCTGAGGAGCGCGTAGCGCGTCTCGAAGGATCGACGGCCACCAGCCGGGCCGTGCATCCTTCGAGGCTCGCCCAGCGGCGCAATTGCGCCGCAAGGCTCGCACCTCCAGCGACAAAGGCAAAGCCTTTGCGCGGGGATGACGGGATTCAAAGTCGATTCAACTTTCAAACGGCTTTGCTCGGTGTCATCGCCGGAGGGCTCCGCGCCTCCTAAGCGACCTCGCAGCCGCTACTTGCCCTTGAAGTTCGGCGCGCGCTTGTTGAGGAAGGCGTCCATGCCCTCGCGGAAGTCCTCGCTCATATAGGCGCGCAGGATCAGGTCTTCGCCTTCGTCGCGCGACAGCGTGCGGCGGATGCGGCGGACCGCTTCCTTGGTCACCTCCAACGTGATCGGCGCATGGCCGGCGACGAGCTGCGCGGTCTCGGTGGCGCGGCGTTGCAGCGTTTCCACATCGGGGACGACTTCGTTCAACAGCCCGAGCGCCAGCGCTTCGGGCGCTTCGACCAGGCGCGCCTTGAAGATCAGATCCTTGGTCCGTGCCGGACCGATCAGCGAGACCAGCCGCGAGATGTTGGACATCGAGAGGCAGTTGCCGAGCGTGCGCGCGATCGGGAAGCCGATCCGGGTCGCCTCGGTGCCGATCCGGATATCGCAGCATGCGGCAATGCCGGCGCCGCCGCCGGTGCAGGCGCCGGCGATCGCCGCGATCACGGGCACGCGGCACTGTTCGAGCGTTCCCAGCACGCGGTCGATCCGCGCTTCATAGTCCAGCGCATCCTGCGCGGTCTTGAACGCCCGGAACTGCGAGATGTCGGTGCCGGAGGCGAACGCCTTGTCGCCGGCGCCGGTCAGGATCAGCGCCTTGATGGTGCGATCCTGATTGATGTTCTCGCAGATCGAGGCCATCTGCTCGTACATCGCGAAGGTCAGCGCGTTGCGGGCCTGCGGCCGGTTGAACGTGATACGCGCGATCCCGTCCGCGACGGAGTAGATCAGGTCTTCGGTCGGTGCGACAGGCGCGTTCATGTCTCGCTCTTTCTGTTCTTTGCGATAAGTTTTCAGGCCAGCCTGCTCAAGCAACGGCTTTCGACGCCTGCGCGGCGTCGCGTCCCTTCAGGACTTCCATCGCCGCTAGCACACCTCCGCTGCGATGCGGCACCTTGGCGAGATCAAGACCCATCTCGACGCCGGACAGCGTGCCCATCAGCATCAGGTCGTTGAAGTGGCCGATATGCCCGATCCGGAACACCTTGCCCTTGACCTTGTTGAGGCCGGTGCCGAGCGACATGTCGAAATTCTCCAGCACGATCTTGCGGAAGTGGTCGGCATCGTGGCCGTCGGGCACCCGCACCGCGGTCAACGCCGGCGAATGCGCGCCCTGCTCCTGGCACTGCGTCTCCAGCCCCCAGACCTTGATGGCGGCCCGCGTCGCTTCGCTGTGGCGCTTGTGGCGGGCGAAGACATTCTCGAGCCCCTCCTCCTCCAGCATCTTCACGGCCTCGCGCAGGCCGAACAGCAGGTTGGTGGCGGGCGTATACGGCCAGGTGCCGGCCTTGTTGATGTTGATAACCTCCTGCCAATCCCAGTACGAGCGCATCCCCGGATTGGCCTTGGCCACCGCCAGCGCCTTCTCCGACACGGCGTTGAAGCCGAGGCCGGGCGGCAGCATCAGGCCCTTCTGGGAGCCGGCGATCGAGACGTCGATGCCCCAGGCGTCGTGCTCATATTCCAGCGAGCCGAGGCCGGAGATGGTGTCGACCATCAAGAGCGCCGGATGCTTCAGCGTGTCGAGGATCTTGCGGACGTTGAGCGGATAGGTGACGCAGGCGGTCGAGGTCTCGTTATGGACCACGCAGACGGCCTTGATCTTGTGCGCCTTGTCGGCGGCGAGCCGCGCCTCGATCTGCTCGAGGTCGGCGCCATGGCGCCAGTCGCCCGGGATGAAGTCGACGTCGAGCTTGAACTTGTCGGCGATGCCGTGCCACAGCACGGCGAACTGGCCGGTCTCGCACATCAGCACCTTGTCGCCCGGCTGCAGCGTGTTGACGATCGCAGCCTCCCAGGCGCCGGTCCCCGACGAGGGGTAGATGATCACGGGCTGCTTGGTGCGGAACACCCGCTGCATCGCAGACATCACGGCAAAGCCGATCTCGGCGAATTCGGCGCCGCGGTGGTCCATGGTCGGCATGTCCATCGCCCGCAGCACCCGGTCCGGCACGTTGGTCGGTCCCGGAATCTGCAGAAAATGCCTTCCAGTATGCACGGTCATGAGCGTCTTTCCCGGTCTTGCCTTGGTCTTGGTAAGCCGCTCGCATATCACTATTCGCCGGGTTTGTCCTAGGCCCGGCGGGGGTCCGTCATGCATATCTGACAGCGCTCCGCCGAGGCCGGCAGCCGCTCATTCGGCGGCCACCACCTTCCCGGGCAGCACCGACTCGCTACCCTCCTCGAACGGCCGCTCGGGGTGCATCAGGAACGCCGAGAAACCACCGAGCAACAGCAGCCCCATCGACATCAGGAACGGCAGGTACCAGTTGCCGGTGGCGTCGATGACGAAGCCGGCAACCAGCGGCGAGACGATCGCCGCAAAAGCCGAGCCGGTGTTCATGAGCCCAGCCGCGGTGCCGGAATATTTCGGCGCGATGTCCATCGGGATCGACCACATCGGGCCGATCACGAGCTCGGCGCAGAAGAAGCCGGCCGACAGGCAGAGCGCGACCACGGTGATGTCGTGAACGAACAGGATTGGCATCAGCGAGAGCAGCGCGCCGGCAAAGCCCACGATCGTGACGCTGAGCCGCGCCAGCCGCACATTGCCCGTACGTTCGAGGATGCGGTCGGAGATGACGCCGCCGATGCTGTCGCCGACGACGCCGGCAAAGAACACGCCGGATGCGAACAGCGCCGAGTTCTTCAGATCGAGGCTGTAGTTGTTCTTGAAGAACAGCGGCAGCCAATTGAGGTAGAGCCACAGGCACCAGCCGTAGCAGAAATAGGTCAGCGTCACCGGCCACATCCGCTGCAACAGCGGTCCCCACGGCACCTTCGGCCGCTCGCCTTTCGGTCGCGGCGGCAACGTCGCGAGCTCGGCTGCGGTGATGGAGCCATGGTCGCCCGGCTCGTTGCGGAAGTACCAGACCCACACGACGCCCCAGATGAGACTGACGATACCGAGCGCGACGAAGGCGCCGCGCCATGTCAGCCAGAGGATCAGGAGTGCGACCACCGGCGGGGTCACCGCGTTGCCGAGCCGTGCAAAGGCGTGGGTCAGGCCTTGCGCGAAGCCGCGGCGGTTGGCAGGCGTCCAGTACTGCATGGCGCGCGTCGCGGTCGGGAATGTCGCGCCTTCGCCGAACCCGAGCGCGAAGCGCGCGACGAACAGCGCGGCAAGACCATGGACAAAGCCGGTCATGATGGTGGCCGCGGCCCAGATCATGCCGCACCAGAACAAGGTCTGGCGCGGCCCGAAGCGATCGCCGACCCAGCCGCCGATCACCTGGAACAGCAGATACGGATAGGCGAAGGCCGAGAACACCAGGCCGAGCTCGGTGTTGGAGAGACCAAGCTCCTTCTGGATCTCGCCGGCGGCGGTGCCGATGTTGACGCGGTCGACATAGGTGATGAAATACATCACGCAGAGCATGGCCAACACGACATGGGTGGCCTTGAACCGAAGCCTCATATCCCCTCCCTCTGCGACTTTTTTTGAACTTGTTGACGCTGGCTGCTAGGTGCCGACCACCTTCAGATGCGACGCGTTGCGTTGATCGCGCTGTTCGAGCAGCCGCATCGCCGCCTCGACGCCGCCCGCGCGGTGCGGCACGCCGGCGACCGACAGCCCCATCTCGACGCCGGTGAGCGCGCCGAGCAAGGTCAGCTCGTTGCACTCGCCGAGATGCCCGATGCGGAACACCTTGCCGGCGACCTTCGACAGGCCGGCCCCGAGCGACATGTTGAAATTGTCGAGCACGGCCTTGCGGAACTGATCGGCATCATGGCCGGGCGGCATCAACACCGCGGTCAGCACCGGCGAGAACTCCGACGGCTCCTGGCAGAGATTCTCGAGGCCCCATTGGTTGACGGCGGCGCGCGTCGCGGCAGCCAGCCGCCGATGGCGGGCGAACACGTTGTCGAGGCCCTCTTCCAGCAGCATCGCGATCGCCTCGCGCAGCCCGTAGAGCAGGTTCGTCGCCGGCGTATAGGGGAAGAAGCCCTTGGCGTTCGGCTTCAGCATCTCCTCCCAATCGAAATAGGAGCGCGGCATCTTGTTGCTGCGGGACGCGGCGCGGGCTTTTTCCGAGATCGCATTGAAGCCGAGGCCGGGCGGCAGCATGAAACCCTTCTGCGAGCAGCTGACACTGACATCGACCTTCCACTCGTCGTGCCGGTAATCGACCGAGCCCAGCGAGGAAATGGTGTCGACCATCAGGAGCGCCGGATGGTTGGTGCGGTCGATAGCGGCACGGATGTCGGCGATCCGGCTGGTCGCGCCGGTCGAGGTCTCGTTGTGGACGACCATCACCGCCTTGATGCTGTGCGCGGTGTCCGCGGTAAGCCTTGCTTCGATCAACGCAGGATCGGCACCCCGGCGCCAATCGCCGGCAATGAAGTCGACCTCGATGCCGAACCGGCCGGCGAGTTGCCGCCACAGCGTGGCGAAGTGGCCGGTCTCGACCATCAGGACCTTGTCGCCGGGCGACAGCGTGTTGACGATCGCGGCTTCCCAGGCGCCGGTGCCCGACGACGGGAAGATCACCACCGGCCCCGCGGTCTGGAAGATCTTGGCGCTTCCCTCCAGCACGGTGCGGCCAAGCTCGGCAAACTCCGCGCTGCGGTGGTCGATGACCGGCATGTCCATCGCGCGAAGAATGCGATCCGGGACCGGGCTCGGTCCCGGAATCTGCAGGAAATGGCGTCCTTGATACATGAGAACCTCCCAATCGCCGGATTTCGGCCTCTTCGTCAGCCATTTTGCATTCATTTTTTGTATTTTCAATCCAATTTTGGTATTCGATTGTGAAGATCGACGTGGCCGCATCGGCAAATTATTGTTCAGAAGATGAAATCTGCGATTCCCGAGACCGGGGTTCCGATCACCCATCCCGCCGCCGGCAACGGCAGCGACCGCCAGGAAGTCTCGCTCCACGGCGAGATCCTGCTGCGGCTCCGCGACTATGTGGTGGAAGGCAACATTCCCGAGGGCTCCCGCGTTCCGGAACGCCAGCTGTGCGAGATGCTTGGAATCTCCAGGACGCCGCTGCGCGAGGCGCTCAAGGTGCTGGCCGCCGAAGGCCTGATCGAGCTGTTGCCCAACCGCGGCGCGCGGGTGCGCCAGCTCAGCCAGCGCGACCTCGAGGAATTGTTCGACGTCATGGCCGGGCTGGAGAGCCTGGCTGGACGGCTGGCCTGCGAGAGCATCACGAACGAGGAAATCGCCGCGATCGAGCGGCTCCACTACGAAATGTACGGCCACTATCTGCACCGCGACATGCACGGCTATTTCCAAACCAACCAGCAGATCCATGAGAGCATCGTCGCGGCCGCGCGCAACGAGACGCTGAAGACGACCTACGCCAATTTCGCCGGCCGGATCCGCCGCGTGCGCTACTCCGCCAATTTCGCCCGCAAGCGGCAGCGCTGGGCCGAGGCGATGCGCGAGCACGAGGCGATCCTCGATGCGCTGCGCCGCCGTGCCGGCAGCGAGCTCAGCGACATCCTGTTCGCCCATCTGCGCAACAAGCGGAGCGCCGCCATCGAGAACCTCGCCGAGCGCGAGGGCACCGCCCAGGAGGCGGCGCCTCAGGGCAGCTAGTTGCTCATTTTGAATTCATAATGTAATTCTCTCCTCAATCGAATGAATAATCCTCGGGCAATATGAGTTGCGCCGCGGACCACATCGGATCTGGGATGAAGAACGCCTCCTCGCTCGAACAGCGCCTGCGGTCCGAACTGACCGGCGACGTCTTCTTCGATGCCTTCAACCGCGGCCGCTACGCGACCGACGCCTCGTTCTACCAGATCATGCCCGCCGGCGTGGTGGTGCCGCGCTCCATCGACGAGGCGCTGCGGACACTGGCGATCGTCCGCGACGCCGGGCGGATCGTGACCCCGCGCGGCGGCGGCACGTCGCAATGCGGCCAGACCGTCAATGACGGCATCGTGGTCGATCTCTCCAAGCACCTGAACCGCATCCTCTCGCTCGACGTCGAGAACCGCACTTGCGTGGTCGAGCCCGGCATCGTGCTCGACGACCTCAACCGTCAGCTCAGGAAGCACGGGCTGTGGTTTCCGGTCGACGTCTCGACCGCGTCGCGCGCCACGATCGGCGGCATGGCGGGCAACAATTCCTGCGGCGGCCGCTCGCTGCGCTACGGCACGATGCGCGACAACACACTGTCGATGGATGCGGCGCTCGCCGACGGCACGCTGCTGCATTTCGGCGAGGTGCCGCGCGACCTGACGCGGATCAACGCTCCCGACAGCGGTGAGAGGCTGTTCCGCGACATGCTCGATCTCGGTGAGCGCGAGGCGGCCGAGATCGCGGACAAATTCCCCAAGGTGCAGCGCCGGGTCGGCGGCTATAACCTCGACGCGCTGGTGCCACGCAACGCGCCGAACAACATGGCGCATCTTCTGGTCGGTTCGGAAGGCACGCTCGCCTTCACGACCCAGGTCGAGCTGAAGCTGTGGCCGGTGATCCGCAACAGGGCGCTCGGCGTCTGCCATTTCGGCAGCTTCTACGAGGCGATGGACGCCGCCCAGCATCTGGTCAAGCTGCGGCCGATTGCGGTGGAACTGGTCGACCGCACCATGATCGCGCTCGGCCGCGAGATCGCGATGTTCCAGCCGATCATTTCGGCTGCGGTGCGCGGCGATCCGGACGCGATCCTGGTGGTCGAGTTCGCCGAGGAAGATCAGTCCGACAACCTCGCGCGCCTGAAGCAGCTCGGCGAGCTGATGGGCGACCTCGGCTTCGGCTGGGACAGACCGCAGCGCAAATGGGGCGGTGTGGTCGAGATAACAGAGCCCGCGTTGCAGACCGGCATTGCCGATTTCCGCGCCGCCGGGCTCAACGTCATGATGTCGATGAAGCAGGAGGGTAAGCCGGTCTCGTTCGTCGAGGATTGCGCGGTGCCGCTGCCACACCTTGCCGACTACACCGAGCGGCTCAATGCCGTCTTTGCCAGGCACGGCACCCGCGGCACGATGTATGCCCATGCCTCGGAAGGCTGCCTGCATGTGCGCCCGGTGCTCAATCTCAAGCTCGAGAAGGACGTCAAGGCAATGCGCGCCATTGCCGAGGAAGCCTTCGCAATGGTGCGCGAGTACAAGGGCTCGCATTCCGGCGAGCACGGCGACGGCCTGGTGCGCTCGGAATTCCACGAGACCATGTTCGGCGCGCGGATCGTGGCCGATTTCCGCGAGGTCAAGCAGCGCTTCGATCCGGCCAATACGCTCAACCCGGGCAAGATCGTCGATCCCCCCAGGATGGACGACCGCTCGCTGTTCCGTTTCTCGCCGGACTATCGCGTCGGCGAATTGAAGACCGTGCTGGACTGGTCGGCCTATCCCGGCGCCGGCGGCGGTTTCCAGGGCGCGGTCGAGATGTGCAACAACAACGGCGCCTGCCGCAAGCTCGAAGGCGGCGTGATGTGCCCGTCCTATCGGGCGACGCGCAACGAGAAGGACGTCACCCGCGGCCGCGCCAACACGCTGCGGCTGGCGATCTCGGGCCAGCTCGGGCCGGACGCACTCGCCTCCGACGAGATGATGGAGACGCTGAAACTCTGCGTGTCCTGCAAGGCCTGCCGCCACGAATGCCCGACCGGCGTCGACATGGCCAAGATGAAGATCGAGGTGCTGGCGGCCCGTGCCGCGTCGCACGGCCTGTCGCTGCGCGACCGGCTGGTCGGCTATCTGCCGCGCTATGTCGATCTGGCCTCGCGCTTCGCGCCGCTCGCGAACTGGCGCAACAAGAGCCCGCTGCTGCGTGCATTGTTCGAGAAGCTCGCCGGCATCAGCGCCAAGCGCGCGCTGCCGGCGTTTCGCCGCGATACGTTCCGCCCCGAGGCCGATGTGCTGGGTCCCGTGGGTGGCCGCGAAGTGGTGCTGTTCGCCGACACCTTCAATCGTGGCTACGAGCGGGAGAATCTCGACGCGGCGATCGAGGTGCTGGTCGCCGGCGGCTATCGAGTGCATCTGCCCAGAGCGTCGGACGGCGGCCGCGCACCGTGCTGTGGGCGAACGTTCCTGTCGGCGGGACTGGTCGAGCAGGCGCGTGCCGAGCTCGACCGGCTGGTTGCGACCTACACGCCGTTCGCCGCCCGTGGCGTGCCGATCATTGGCCTCGAGCCGAGCTGCCTGCTAACGTTGCGCGACGAGCTGCTGTCGCTGCGTTCGGATGAGGCCGCCAGGACCGTCAGCGCGCACGCTTTGCTGTTCGAGGAATTTTTGGTGCGAGAAGCGGAAGCCGGACGACTGACCTTGCCGCTCGGCGCCGTCGCCGGCAAGGCCGTGGTGCACGGTCATTGTCATCAAAAATCCTTCGGCGCGTTCAAACCGGTGGAGAAGGTGCTGCGGCTGGTGCCGGGCCTCGACGTCAAGACCATTGAGTCGAGCTGCTGCGGCATGGCCGGCGCGTTCGGCTATGGCGCGGACACCTATCAGGCCTCGATCGAGATGGCCGAGCTGTCGCTGCTGCCCGCGGTTCGCAGCGCGGATCAGGACACGCTGATCGTGGCCGACGGCACCTCGTGCCGGCACCAGATCAAGGACGGCAGCGGACGCACGCCACTGCATGTCGCCAGCGTATTGGCGATAAGCCTGAAACGTGCGACATCGAATTCTGACCAAGTGTTACCGACAAAGGAAAAGACCCATGGCTGAGCTCACTCTCGAGATTGCCCGCAAGATTCTGGATGCCGCGCTCGCCAAGGGCGTCGAGAAGAAGCTGAAGCCGCTGGTGGTCACCATCCTCGACGCGCGCGGCGCGGTGAAGGTGACGGCGGCGCAGGACGGCACCAGCCTGATGCGGGCCGAGATCGCCCACGGCAAGGCCTATGGCGCGCTGGCGCTCGGAATGGGATCGCGGGCGCTGTTCCAGCGCGCGCAGGAGCAGGCCTATTTCATCGACAGCGTGAACACGCTGGCGCAGGGCCGGCTGGTGCCGGTCCCCGGCGGCGTGCTGATCATGGACGGTGCGACCCTGCTCGGCGCCGTCGGCGTCAGCGGCGACACCTCGGACAATGACGAGATCTGCGCCGTGGCCGGCATCGAAGCTGCCGGCCTGAAGGCAAACGCGGGCTAGCGGGCGATGGGCATCGCGCTCCCTCACCCCGTTCTCCCCGGGGCGAGGTGCGCTTGCGCGATTTCGGAATAATGGAATTGTGCCGCCGAGTTGCCCGACGTGTCAAGTCGCCGTATCGAACGGCGGCAGCCGCCCGGCTACTGTGCATGGGGTTGTTTTCGATATTTTGATACTGCGCGCCTGAGAGGACGTTAAGCTTTGTCCTGATCCACTGTTGTCGTCGCCCGGCCTGTGCGCAATTGCGCACATGGACCGGGCGACCCAGTACGCCGCGGCCTATCGGCTCAAGCACAACCGTCTCTGGAATACTGGATCACCCGCATGCGCGGGTGATGACACTGTGCAAGCCAATTCCATCACCCTGAGCGGCCATATGCAGCGAGGTGAAGCGGCACAGCGATGCCTCAGCGTCCGGTCCAGGTCGGCTTGCGCTTCTCGCCGAAGGCCTTGAGGCCTTCCTTGGCGTCCTCGGTCATCGCCAGCAGCGCGATCTGGCTTTCGGTGTAGGCGATGCTTTCGTCGAACGACATCGACGCGATCGCCCGCATCGCGTATTTGCCGCGGCGGATCGCGGTCGGCGACTTGTCGACGATGCGGCCGATCAGCCAATCGACCTTGGCATCGAGCTCGGCCGCCGGCACCACGTAGTTGAGAAGACCCGCGGCCTGTGCGGCCTTGGCATCGAACGGCTCGCCGGTCAGCGCCCATTCGTTGACCAGGCGCGGCGGGGCGATCGACTGCAGCAGGCTCAGAACCTGCATCGGAAACACGCCGACCTTCACCTCCGGCAGGCCGAAGATCACACCATCGGCGGCGACCGCCATGTCGGTCATGCACAACAGCCCCATGCCGCCGGCCATGCAGACGCCCCCGACCCGCGCGATCGCGGGCTTGGTCGCGTTCTGCGACAGCCGCAGCAAATCGGCATAGTCGACATTGGGTCGCGAGAAATCCATCGAGAACGCCGCGCCGCTGTTCTGCAGATCGGCGCCGGCGCAGAACGCCTTGTCGCCCGCACCGGTCAGCACGATGACGCGCACGTCCTTGTCGTCATGCGCCTCGCGATAGCCCTTCGCGATGCCGGCGATGACGCCGGCATTGAGCGCGTTGCGCTTGTCCGGGCGGTTGATGGTGATCCAGAACGCCTGCCCGCGCTTTTCGAGAAGAACGCTGTTGTCGGTCATGTTTCCTGCCTGTTTTCTTGCCTGTGTGCCGTTGCCCGCCGACATTTGCGGCAGGATCGGCGCCGACTGCAAGCAGGATTATGCGGCGGACGCCTTCCTGATCCAGACCTTGTTGTCGTGGAATGCGGCGCCGCCGAGCGGCGCGACGGCCTCCGCACCGGTCAGCATGTTGATGCCGCGCCCGCCGATATGGGACTTGTTCGGATGGATCGACTCGGCGATCAGCACGCCGCGGCGAACGCCATCGAACAGTTTTGCCGTCAGCGTGGTCTCGCCGCGCATGTTGCCGAGCGTCACCGCATCGCCATCGGCGATCGACAGGCCGGCCGCATCGTCAGGGTGGATCATCACGGTCGGCGCGCCCTCGCGGGCCTGCGACGACGGCGTTTCGTTGAAGCTGGTGTTGAGGAAGCTGCGCGACGGCGACGTCGCGAGCCGGAACGGATGCTGCGCGTCCGCCTCCTCGATGATGGTCCAGTGATCGGGCAGCGAGGGCATCTTGTCCCACGCGCCCATCAGCCCGCCCGCGCCGACCGGAACCCTGCCCCAATCGACCTTGAAGTGGAATTTCTTGTCGGCGTGAGCAAAGCCGTCGAGATAATGCGAAGTCCGGAAATCCGGCTGCAGATCGCGCCAGATATCCGCCTCGAGCTTTTCGATATCGCCGTGCCCGCTCTTCTTCAGCGTCGCATCGATCAGTTGGCGCGGCGTCATGTCGAAACCGGGATGCACCGCATTGAGCCTGCGGCCGAGTCCCTGCAGCACCTCGTGGTTCGAGCGGCATTCGCCGGGCGGATCGATCAGCTTCGGGCCGACCGAGATGTGCTGATGACCGCCGCCGTAATAGAGGTCGTCGTGCTCCATGAACATCGTTGCCGGCAGCACGATGTCGGCCATCTGCGCCGTCTCGGTCATGAACTGCTCATGCACCGCGACGAACAGATCCTCGCGGGCAAATCCCTGCTGCACCAGCGCCTGCTCGGGCGCGACCGTCATCGGATTGGTGTTCTGGATCAGCATCGCCTTGACCGGCCCGCCGCCCTTCAGTGCCTCGGCATCGCCGGTCAGGATGCGGCCGATCTGCGACTGGTCGAGCACCCGCGTCGAGGGATCGATCGCGTCGTGGCCTTCGATGATCGATTCGTCGAAGCGCCAGATGCCGGCATTGTTGAAGAACGCGCCGCCGCCCTCATATTGCCAGGCGCCGGTCACCGCCGGGATGCACAGCGCGGCGTGCATCTGCGCGGCGCCATTGCGGCTGCGGGTGAACCCGTAACCGAGACGGAAGAAGGAGCGCTTGGTCGTCCCGACCAGCCGCGCGAACGCCTCGATCTCCTCGACCGGTACGCCCGAGATCGCCGATGCCCATTCCGGCGTGCGCGTCTTCAGATGCGCTTCCAGCTCGTCGGGGCAATCGGTGTAGCGCGCGAGATAATCGCGATCGGCAAAGGCGTCGCGGAACAGCACGTGCATCACGGCGCAGGCGAAGGCGCCGTCGGTACCCGGCCGCAGCAGGATCTTGATATCGGCCTGCTTCATGGTCTCGTTGTTGTAGACGTCGACCGCCGCGATCTTGGCGCCGCGCTCCTTCCGTGCGCGCGACGCATGCGTCATCACGTTGACCTGGGTGTTCACCGGATTGGTGCCCCAGATTACGACGAGGTCGGAGACGCCCATCTCGCGCGGATCGACGCCGGCGATCTTGCCCGTTCCGGCGGCGAAGCCGATGCGCGCGATGGTCGAGCAAATCGTGCCATAGAAGCGCGAATACTTCTTCACATGCGACAGCCGGTTGAGGCCGTCGCGCATCACGAGCCCCATGGTGCCGGCGTAATAGTAAGGCCAGACCGACTCGGCGCCGAATTCCCGTTCGGCTGCCTCGAACCGCGCCGCGATCTCGTCCAGCGCCTCGTCCCAGGAAATCCGCGCGAACTGGCCGGAGCCCTTCGGGCCGGTCCGGCGCATCGGATACATCAGCCGCTCGGCGTGATGAATGCGCTCGGCGTAACGCGCGACCTTGGCGCAGACGACGCCGGCGGTATAGGTCTGCTGTTTCGAGCCCCGGACCCTGCCGATCGAACGTCCTTCGATCACCTCGACGTCGAGTGCACATGCCGAGGGGCAGTCGTGCGGGCAGGTGGAATGGCGGATGGCGACCTTGGCATGCTGGTTCATGCCAAATTGGTAACATCAAACGCCCTCTCCGCCGAGGGGCATTATTGACCCAGTCCGGGCGAAAACCGAGCATATGCCATGCGTTAAACGCCCAAATGCTCGGCCGTCGGCCTGAGTCATCAGTCAAACGCGGAAGATGCGGGTGTAATGCGATTTGATCGATTCCCCTTCCCGCTCCACTGCTGCGGGATCGTCCTTCATCGTCTTGATGTCCTTTAGCGGCCTGCGGCCGGCCTTCTCCTGGGCCTGCGCGTGGACAGACCTGAGGCCGCCGATCTCGACGTTGAGCTGCTGCCCCTCGCGCCCGAGCGCGAACGACTGAAACAGCCTTGCCGCATTGGGATGCGGGCAGTCCTTGAAGATCCCGTTGGGACCGACAATGATCGGCGATCCTTCGCTGGCGTAGACCGGCTCGACCGGGCGGCCCATCTCCTTCAACTGAAAGATGTTGTACTCGTTGCCGTCGGCCATGACCGCGCGCTCGCCGAGGTCGAGCTTCTTCGGTGGATCAGTCGAGGACTGCACCTGCATGATGTTCTGCTTGGCGAGCTTCTCGAAGAAGCTCCAGCCGAGATCGCGCTGCATCTGATAGGTCGCGGTCATGATGGTGCCGCTATAGCCGGGATGCCCCTTCACGATCTTGCCCTTCCATTTCGGATCGAGCAGATCGGCAAAGCTCTTCGGCGCCTCCTCGGCCTTCACGAGAGTGGTGTTGTAGGCGATGATCGACAGCCAGACCCGGAAGCTTGCGAACTGACCGTCCGCATCGCGATGCTCCTCCGGATAGTATTTCGCGACCTCCTCCGGCACATAGGGCGCCAGAATGCCGTCGCGCTTCCACACGATGAAATGCGCGGCGTCCGAGGAGTTGACGACGTCGACCACGTGAATGTTGCTGGAATATTCCTGGCCGACCCGCTGGAACACACGCTCTGCGCCGGTGCGTTCGACACGCACGGTGATATCGGGATATTTCGCTTCGAACGCTCTTGCCAGCTTCTCGGCGACCGGCAGATCGGTCGAGGTGTAATAGACGACCTGCCCTTCCTTCTTAGCGGCCGCGATCAAGGTCGGCGTCACCGGTTCCGCGGGTGGCGCGGCGGCCATCACGCGTGTTGAAAGGGCGGTCCCTGCCAGCACGGCACCGGTGCCCTTCAGCCAATCGCGGCGCGATAGCCCAGGATGTTTCCTCATTTGATTCCCCGCACGCGATGGCGAAGTTTGAGTACACCACCCTCCCGCCCTTATTCCGATGCGCGAAGACGATGTCTGTCGTCGACAGATGCTTCAGGTTGCAGCTAGACTTCTCGTCAAGAAAGAAGACTAAAGTTGGGGGAGACGATCAATGGCGGGCTTTCGGTACGCCTTGATGTGTGTCGCGGCATTGCTGACCGTGTCGATATCGGGCTCGCATGCCGACGCCGAGGACTACCCTGCGCGACCGGTCAGGATCATCGTTCCCTTTGGTCCGGGCGGTCCGGCAGACGTCGTTGCGCGCCAGATCGGCAGCATCCTGCAGGAAAACCTCGGCCAGCCCTTCGTGGTGGAGAACCGCACCGGCGCCGGCGGCGTGATCGGCACGCTCGAGGTCGCGAAGGCGCCGGCCGATGGCTACACCCTGCTGATGATGTCGAACACCCAGACCGCAAATGAAACGCTGGTGCCTCAGCGCAAATATGAGCTGATGCGCGACCTGACGCCGATCGCATCGCTGAACACTTCGGATCTGGTGATCGTGGTCCACCCCGCCGTTCCGGCCAAGACGCTGCAGGAATTCATCACCCTTGCAAAGGCGGAACCCGGAAAGCTGAACTACGCCTCGTCGGGTCAGGGCACGCCGTATCACATGGCGGGCGAGTTGTTCAAAGCCATGGCCGGGATCAACATCGTGCATGTGCCCTACCGCAACAGCGGCGAGGCCCGCGCCGGCGTCATCGGCGGCCAGGTTCAGATGATGATCGACGCCGTTCCGGCGATGGCACCAAACGTTGCCGAAAACCAGGTCCGCGCGCTGGCAACAACCGGCAAGACCCGTTCCGCGGTGCTATCAAATGTTCCAACGGTCGTCGAGGCAGGCGTTTCCGGTTACGAGGCGACGATCTGGCTCGGCCTGATGGCACCAGCGGGTACGCCGAAGCCGATCGTCGAGAAACTCAACACCGCCGTGAATGCAGCGGTCAGGCGGCCCGAGGTCGAGAAGCTCTGGGCCGAGCAAGGCGCGGCGCCGATGACAATGACGCCGGAGGCTTTCGACAAATTTCTGCGCGCCGATATCGTGAAGTGGGCAGACGTCGTCAAAAGGCTGGACAAGAACGAATAGACACGTAGCGGCCAAGACCGCGGTGACGGAACAGGCGCAAATGAAGACGTTGAACATCCTGAGCGGCGGCGCGGCGCAGGGACTGGTGCGCAGCCTCGCGCCTGCGTTTGAAGCCGAAACCGGTCTCGGCACTGCCGGTGATTTCGGCGCGGTCGGCGTCATAGCCGACAGATTGCGTACCGGCGTTCCAGCCGACCTCGTCATCCTCACGGCTGCGCTTATCGCGAAGCTTGCCGACGAAGGACTGGTTTTGCGCAGCTCGATCACCGACATCGGCCGCGTTGAAACGGCGCTTGCGGTTCGCGCCGGCGATCCACCGGCAAGGGCTGAGGACGCGGCCAGCCTGCGCGCCGTGCTGCTCGCTGCGGACGCGATCTTCGTGCCCGATACCAAGGCATCAACCGCAGGAATTCATGTCGCGAGGGTGCTGACGCAACTCGATATCGCCGATGCCGTTGCCGACCGGCTGAGAATCTTTCCAAACGGTGCGACGGCGATGCAACACCTCGCCGAGTCCGGTGACCGGCGGCCGATTGGTTGCACGCAATCGACCGAGATCATCAGCACACAGGGTGTCGTGCTGTCGGGCACATTGCCGCCGGGATACGGGCTCGCGACCATGTACACGGCTGCCGTCGCGACGAAGGCCTCGGATCAAACGCCGACGCGGCGTTTGATCGCACGGCTGACGTCGTCAGATGCGTCCGAACTCCGCAGCAAAGCGGGCTTTGTCTCCTAGCGCGCCAGTTGCGTGAGACCCGTCGGCGGTCCATCGACCGCCGTCGATGAACAGCGTGCTGCCGCTGACATAGCTCGCCGCATCACATGCAAGGTAAGCGACGGCGGTCGCGACCTCGTCGGCGCTGCTCCAGCGATTGAACACGGTGTGGCCGGCATAAAGATTGTAGATGTCGGGCCGCTGCTTGAACGGGCCGGTCAACGCGGTCTCCGCAATGCTTGGTGCGATGGCGTTGACGCGGACGCCGGATCTCCCGACCTCGGACGCGAAGCCTTTCACCAGCAAGCCAATCGCAGCCCTGGTCGATCCATAGACTGCAAGCCCTGGCTCGATCGTCACCGCACGCACCGAGGAACAAGCTATTTGCCTTGCGCGACGATTTCATATACTAATATATCAATTTTGAGAGCAATAATGCCCGGCCGCTCACCGAAAAAGTCTGAGCTTCGCAACCTCGCCGGCCACAAGCGGGGCGGCCGCCCTCGTACCGAGACCGCTGCCGCGCGGATCCACGCCGACCTGCGCGCCGAATTGGTGTCGCTGCATCGCAAGCCCGGTGATCCGATCCTCGAAGCGGAGATCGCGATGTCCTTCGGCGTAAGCCGGACGCCCGTGCGCGAAGCCATCCTCCGTCTCTCGGATGAGGGCCTGGTCGAAATCTTCCCGCAATCCGGCATCTTCGTCTCGCGCATCCCGCTCGCAGCCCTCCCTGAGGCGATCATCGTCCGCAGGTCGCTGGAGGAGACCACGAGCCGCATGGCCGCTGAACGCGCGAGCAAGAGCCAGATCCTTGGCTTGCATTCCATCCTCGCACGCCAGCGCGAGGCTGATGCGGCCGGAGATCGCGAAGCTTTCCATCAGGCCGACGAAGCCTTTCATGCCGCAATCGCCGACATCGCAGGGTACCCGGGCATCTGGAGGTTGATCCTGCAGGTCAAGGTTCACGTCGATCGCTTCCGGCGTCTCACCCTGCCGCAGCGCGGGCGAATGGCCGAGGTGATCGCCGAGCACGAGGCCGTGATGACCGCGATCGAGGCGCATGATCCATCATCCGCCGGAACCGCCATGGCCAGGCATCTGGAACGGCTGCTGGCCGACATTGCGACCACCAAACACAACAATCCGGAGTTCTTCGACCAACTGAACTAGTCGAGCGAAAAATCCGGGCAAGATGTTTCAGGAAGGAAACGACATGGATCATGCACGCCGATCACAGCGCCGCGTGGCGGGGCTGAGCCGTCGCGATCTCATCCGGATCGGCGCCGGCCTTGGTGCAGCCATCGTGACGTCGCCGGCGCTCGCCCAGGCAAAGGCCGTCTTCAAGGCGTCGGACGTCCAGCCGCCGGGCTACCCGACCGTGGTCGCGACGGAAAACCTAGGCAAGAAGCTGGCCGCGGCGACCAATGGCCGCCTGTCGGTGCAGATGTTCCCCTCGATGCAACTCGGCGGCGAGAAGGAAACCATCGAGCAAACCCAGATCGGCGCGATCCAGATGCTGCGCGTCAGCGCGGGCTCGATCGGCCCGATCGTCGACGACATCAATGTCGTCAACATGCCCTTCCTGTTCAAGAACATGGCGCATGCCGAGCGGATGATGGACGGCCCGATCGGCCAGGAGCTGCTGGACAAGATCACCGCAAGCCCGAATGCCGGACTGGTCGCGCTGTGCTGGATGAATTCCGGAGCACGCAGCCTCTACAACACCAAGCACGCGATCAAGACGATCGCCGATATCAAGGGCCTCAAGTTCCGCGTCATCGGCAATCCGATCTTCATCGACATGATGAACGCGCTCGGCGGCAACGGCGTCGCGATGGGCTATGATCAGGTGTTCAGCGCACTGCAGACCGGCGTCATCGACGGCGCCGAGAACAATCCGCCGAGCTACGTCTTCAGCAATCACTACACCGCGGCGAAGCACTTCTCGCTCACCGAGCACCTGATCGTTCCCGAGCTGCTGGTGTTCTCGAAACGCGCCTGGTCCGCGCTGTCAGCCGACGACCAGGCGCTGATCAGGAAGCTTGCGCGCGAGGCGCAGATGGAAGAGCGCGGGCTCTGGAACACCTACGAGCAGCAGGCGATGGACAAGGTGAAGGCCGCCGGGTGCGAGATCATCGAGATTGCCGACAAGACGCCATTCCAGAATGCGGTCAAGCCGGTGTGGGACAAATACGGCCCGAAATATCAGGAGATGATTGGACGTATCCAGTCCGCCTGATACCGCGCCACACGGGAAATCGACATCGCACGGGGAATGGACATGGCCGGATCATATCGCCGCGCGATGGACTATTTGTATCTTGCCTGCGTCATCGCGGGCTCAGCAGCGCTGATCCTGATCTCGGCGGTCATCCCCTGGGCCGTGTTCACGCGTTATGTCCTGAACAGCGCCGCATCCTGGCCCGAACCTCTCGCGGTGCTGCTCACCATCGTCGTGACGTTCATCGGTGCGGCCGCCGGATATCGGCTCAATCTGCATATGAACGTCGCATATTTCGCCAACAAGCTGCCCGCCTCGCTGCGCAACCTGACCGACCTTGTCGTCCAGTTGCTGATGGGGCTGATTGCGCTGTTCATGATCATCTGGGGCGCCCGGCTCGTCGAGGTGACCTGGTACAACACGATCGCCGACTTCCCGTCGCTTTCGGTCGGCGCCACCTATCTTCCGATTCCGATCGGCGGCGCCTGTCTGCTGCTGTTCATCATCGAACGGATCTTCCTGGGTGCGCCACCCGATCCGATCGCATCGCACCGCGACGTTTCCGCCGATTGATCGCGAGAGGCCACGATGGATATCCTCATTCTGCTCGCGACCATGCTGTTCTGTTTCGTGATCGGCATGCCGATCGCCTACTCGCTGGCGATGGCGGCGATTGTCGGCGCCTTGTGGATCGGCATTCCCCTGGAAGCGGTGATGCTGAAGATTTCCGACGGCGTCAGCAAGGTCGCGATGCTGACCATCCCGTTCTTCGTGCTGGCCGGCGCGATCATGGCGGAGGGCGGCATGGCCCGGCGCCTGGTCGCGTTCGCCGACGTGCTGGTCGGACTGACGCGACTGCGCGGCGGCCTTTCGATCGTCAACGTGCTGGCGACGACGTTCCTGAGTGGCATTTCCGGCTCGGCCGTCGCCGATACGTCCGCCATCGGCTCGGTGATGATCCCGCAGATGGAAAAGAACGGCTATCCGCGCGTGTTCGCAACCAACCTGACGATCAGCTCGTCGGTTCAGGCCCTTCTGGTCCCGCCGAGCCATAATGCGGTGCTCTACTCGCTTGCGACGGGCGGAACGATCTCGATCAGCGCCCTCTTCATGGCCGGCGTGTTTCCGGGGCTGCTGCTCGGCTTCTCGCTGATCATCCTGTGCCTTGCCGTCGCCTATCGCGAGAAGCACCCGCATGGCCAGACCGTGCCGGCCAAGGACGCGATCCGGATCGCCGTCGATGCCTCCTGGGGCCTCATCACGCTCGTCATCATCTTGGGCGGCATTCTCGGCGGCATCTTCACCGCAATCGAAGCCGGCGCGATCGCCTGCATCTGGGCCTTCTTCGTCACGATGTTCATCTATCGCGACTATCGCTGGCGCGACCTGCCGGTCCTGCTGCATCGCACGCTGCGCACCGTCGCGATGGTGATGACGCTGATCGCCTGCGCTTCCAGCGTCGGCTACATCATGGCGCTGACGCAGATGCCGGCCAAGATGACCGCCTTCTTCCTGTCGATTTCCGACAACAAGTACGTCATCCTGCTCCTGATCAATGTGCTGCTGCTGGTGCTCGGCACGCTCGTCGACATGGCGCCATCGATCCTGATCGCCACGCCGATCCTGTTGCCGGTCATGAAGAACTTCGGCGTCGATCCGGTCCATTTCGGCATGATCATGCTGCTCAATCTCGGCATCGGCCTGTGCCATCCACCGGTCGGCGCGATCCTCTTTGTCGGCTGCGCGGTCGGCAAGGTCACTATCGAGCAGGTCATGCGCAAGATCTGGCCGTTCTACGCCGTCATGTTCTTTGTCCTGATGTGCGTGACCTATCTGCCGGAAATCTCGCTCTGGCTGCCGCGGCAGCTTCAGGTGCTACACTGAGGCAAGCGGCATCTTGCAGAGGTGCCATCGAAGCCCGTGCAATCTCGAAGCCCTGCTTGGCCAGCGGCCGTTCACCCCCATCGGCCTGCCGATGAAATGGCGCGACGGCACGGCATCGCCGATCAGCGCGGTGGCGGTGTTCGATCTCTAGAGCGGTGACGCCGAAGTTCCGAAATGGCGCGACATCATCGCCAGGGCCCGAGATCAAGTCGGTCTGAGCAGATCAACATTGCGCGACACGCACGGCGTGTGGTCTTGCGACCGCTCGCCGGCATCCCTACGCTCCCCGTCCATAACAAAAAGACCAGGGAGGCGATCGTCATGACCACAAGGCGGGATTTCCTGAAAGCGGGAGCAACGGCGACGGCAGGCATCGTGTTCTGCGGCTGCGGAATGGTCCACAATGCGAATGCGCAACAACCGCGCCGGAAGTTGCCGGTCAGCGTCGACGGCAAGCGCGTCAAGACCATCGATATTCACTCGCATTGCCACTTCCGCGAAGCAGGTGCCCTGCTCGGCGCCGACGCCGGGAAATATCAACTGCCGCCGGTCAACGGCGCCGCCGAAGCCTTCATCGAGATCGACAAGCGCCTGGCCGCGATGGATTCGCAGGCGTCGATATGGAAGTGCTTTCGATCAACCCGTTCTGGTACGACCGCGACCGCGATCTCGCCGGGAAGATCGTCAATATCCAGAATGAAAAGCTCGCCGAACTCTGCGCCTCGAAGCCCGAGCGCTTCGCGGCCTTCGCCTCGCTGACGCTGCAGGCGCCGGACCTTGCGGTGCAGGAGCTGGAGACGGCGGTGAAGAAGCAGGGGTTGAAGGGCGCGGCGATCGGCGGTGTGGTCGATGGCGTCGAATTCTCCGACCCGAAGTTTCATCCCGTGTGGGCCAAGGCCGAGGAACTCGGCGTTCCCCTGTTCATTCATCCGCAGGGCGTGCCCGAGCTCGGCAAGCGGCTCTCCGGCAATGGCTGGCTCGGCAACACGATCGGCAATCCGCTCGAGACCACGATCGCGCTCTCTCATTTGATCTTCGAGGGCACGCTCGACCGCTTCCCGGGATTGAAGATCATCGCCGCGCATGGCGGCGGCTATCTCCCCTCCTATGCCGATCGCTCGGACCATCCCTGCCTGGTCGGGCCCAAGGGATGCAATCCGGAGATCAAGTTGCAGAAGGCGCCGACCGAATACCTCAAGCAGATCTATTTCGACTCGCTGATCTTCACGCCCGAGGCGATCCGGCACCTCGCCGCCCAGGTTGGCGCCGGCCAGATCGTGCTGGGGAGCGACTATCCCTATCCATGGCAACTGGCACCGGTCGACCACATCTTCGCCAGCCCATCGCTGAGCGACGACGACAAGGCCAACATTCTCGGCCGGACTGCGGCCAAGCTGCTCGGGGTTGCAGCGTGACGACGGTGCCAACGATCAGTTGGTCTTTGTCCGCATCTCGCTGCGCGGCAGAGCCGTCTGCGCGGGCTGCGCCATCCTGGGCAGTGGGGTGTCGACGGCGTCGGTTCCGGCGAACTCCGCTTGCGCCGCGTCCGAAATCCATTTCACCGCGGCGGGGTGGCTGACCAGCATCCCAATCAACGCGACGAGCGCGAGTACCGGCAGAGCGATCAGCTTGATGCTGAAGCTCCGGTAGTTGCGCTCCGGGTCCTGGTGCCGATGGTCGAAAGAGCCCTGCATGGATTCCTCCACGATTGGATGTGCTCCACCGAAGCGTCACTTACCGCAGGGCACGCAAGGCCGATGTGAATGGTTTCACAGGCCTTGTCCGGCTCACCATTTCGTGAAATGCGGGATTGATCGCGCGGCCAGAATGGCTACTCGCCGTCATCAGCCCCGGCGTCGACCAGCTCCTGAAGCGACTCGGGCTTCAGCACGACGATCGCACCGTGCTCGAGCCTGACCCAGCCGCGTGTCGCCCACGCGCGGAGCTGCTTGTTGATGCTCTCGCGGGTCATCCCGACCATCTCGCTGATCTCCTGCTGGGTGATCGAGATGGTACGCCCTTGCGGCTTGTGCTTGTCGCTGAGGCGCAGCAACGCGCTCGCCAGACGGCCGGGCAAGTCCTGCAGGATCACCTGCTCGACCTGGTCGCTGGTCCAGCGCAGCCTCGCGCAAAGCAATTCGATAAACTTCATCGCCAGCGTCGGCTGGCTGCGCACGAACGGAATGAACTCGCGCCGGTCGATGACGAACAGCTCGCAGTTGGTGTTGGCGGTGGCATCGGCGGTCCGCGACAGGCCGTCGAGCAGCGCGATCTCCCCGAAGATCTCGCCCGCCTCGATCAGGTTCAGGATCGCGTTGCGACCATCCGGCGAGGAGATGCTGATCTTCACCGTGCCCGAGATCACCGCGATCAGGCTGGTGCCCGGATCCCCCTTGGAGAAGATCGTCGTCCCACGCTTCAGCGTGATGTGCTTGGCGTAGCGGCAGAGCTGATCGAATGCCTCGGGCTCGAGATCGGCAAAGTAAGGATGCTTGCGCAGCACCGACAGCTTGTTGTTCGAGAACAACGGCGCGCCGGCAGTTCGTTCAATGGGCGGCGCACCGGTCATCGTGATCCAGACTGATTGTGTTGCGTTCGATCGGCGCGCCACAGCGCGACACCGACGAGCCATCGATCAATGAAAGCGGAATGGACTATAGCCCCGCCGGGGGCCTACAGCAACAAAAGGTCCGCCCCGGTAAGATCGGGCTGGAAGGCATCCAAGGTACAATTTGGAATAAATATGTGCCTATGCAACGCTCAATTGTAGGCAATGGCTGCCCGTGGTCTGGAAAATCCGCCCAGCAACCGCAATCTCGCCTGACAAGACCCGTCCGTGTGACCGGTCAACGCCGCCCGCTCACAGCAGCTTGCCGTCCGGCCCAAAGAACGGATGCGGCCCATCGAACTGACCGATCGGGATCTGGTGCGTGACCAGCTGTCCAAAATCCTGGCCGGAAAACCATGTGTGCAAATGAAATGCGGGCGGTTCCACCTTGAACGAGGGTTCGCGGAGCTGTCCGAGGTCGAGGTCGACCGCATGGTTCGGCGCGGGGCATATTGTCACGGGAATCCCGGCGAAGGTGGTCAGCATCGCACGATGGACGTGGCCGCACGCGATCAGACGAACACGCGGGTGACGCCTGACGATTTCCGCCAATGCGTCGGCATTGAAGAGGTCTTGCCGGTCCATATGCCAGATGCCGCCCTTGAATGGCGGATGATGCAGGAAAAGCAGCGCCGGCCGGGTGGCCGCCGTCGCCAGCGCCGCGTCCAGCCAATGCAGCGTGGATGCTTCGAGCATGCCGTGCGGCTTGCCGGCGACGCTTGAGTCAAGCAGCAGGAGATCGAGGCCGTTCACCTCGATCTTCTGATCGAGTGGGCCGGTCGGGTGAACATAGGGCGCGGCAGGAAGCGCTTCGCGCATCCACTGGCGCGAGTCGTGATTGCCGGGAATGCCGGCAAACGGAACGCGCAACGGCGCGAGCAATTGCTTGAGATAGTCGTATTCCTCGACCGACGGTGTATCGACGAGGTCGCCCGAGATGACGACGAAATCGGGTGCGGGCTCGAATGCGCCGAGCGCCGCCACGCAACGTTCGAGCGCCTTCGCGGTGTCGACCCGGCCATAGGCCAACGTTCCTGGCGGCTTGATGTGGAGGTCGGATATCTGCGCGATGAGGATCGGTTTCGAAGGCATCGATCAATCCTAGGGTTCGGACGGCAGGAGACGTACAGCGTCGGGCGCGATCGAAAGCCCTATTCGATCGCCGACCTTGGACTGGATCGTGTTGGGCGCGTCGACATTGAGCGGCTTGCCTGATGCACCGCTTACGACAATCCGCTGCCGGTCGCCAGTGAAGCTGACGGAATCGACGGTGCCCACGAGCAGCCCTGCCCCGGCGTCCATCACGCGAATGGTTTCGGGGCGGATCATCACGGTCGCGGTCGCAGCCGTCGCGCCACCCGCGATCGGCAATCGCCCGCCGGGCAGGATCAATACGCCGTTCTCGATCGGAGCTTCGACGATATTCGCCGCTCCGATGAATTCCGCCACGAAGCGGTCGTTCGGCGCGAAGTAGACTTCGCGCGGCGTACCGATCTGGGCGATCGCACCTTTCCGCATCACGACGATGCGGTCGCCCAATTCCATGGCTTCGGCCTGATCGTGAGTGACATAGATCGTCGTGATTCCGAGCGCGCGCAGCAGCCGGTTGAGTTCGCTGCGCAGCCGATCGCGCAAGGCGGCATCGAGCGCGGTCAAGGGCTCGTCGAGCAGCAAGATGCCGGGCCGGATCGCGACAGCGCGCGCCAGCGCTACGCGCTGGCGCTGGCCGCCCGAAAGCTGGTCGATCCGCCTATTCTCCAATCCCGTGATGTTGGTGAGAGCAACCAGTTCGGCGATGCGTGCGGCACGCTCGCCTTTGGCAACACCCCGGATCTTCAGCCCGTAGGCGATGTTGTCGGCTACCGTCATGTTGGGGAACAGCGCGTAGGACTGAAACACCATCCCGACATTGCGCCGCTCGATCGGAACCGAGGTCATGTCCTTGCCGTCGAACAGCACCTTGCCGCCCGCGTCCGGCAGTTCGAGGCCCGCGATGATGCGCAGCATGGTCGTCTTGCCGCACCCGGACGGCCCGAGCAGCACCAGCGTCTCGCCGCGCGCGATGTCGAGGGTTGCGGGATCGAGCGCACGCGTGCCGTCGGCAAAGGTCTTGCCGCATGCCTCGATCCGCACCGCCGCTCCGTGCCCCGCCGTGTTCATCGCTTGTTGTCCCTGTCGGCCAGCAGCTGCATCGCGACCAGGAGCGGAATGATCATCACGAAGAAGATCAGCGTGTAGGCCGAGGCCACTTCGAGCCGCATCGAGGCGTAGCTGTCGGCAAGTCCGATCGGCAGCGTCTTCGTCAGCGGCGTATGCAGCATCCAGGTCAGATTGAATTCACCGAGCGACAGCGTGACCACCATCAGCGCGCCGGCCAGAATTCCCGGCAGCGCGTTCGGCACGATGACATCGCAGAAGCGCCGCCATGGCGACGCCCCCAGCGACGCGGCGCCCTCGTCGAGCGTCTTGATGTCCACGGTCGCAAACACCGCCATCACCGAGCGCACCATGAACGGCATGGTGAAGATGACGTGGCCGACCAGGATGAACAGCCAGGAACGACGGAAGTCGCCAAAGCTGCCATAGGTGAGTAGCAATGCCAGCGCGATCGCAAGCCCCGGGATCGCCAGCGGCAGCGTGATGATCTCCTCGACGATGCGGGCCAGCCGGCCTCCCCGCGCATGCAGCGCATAGGCCGCGGGGACGCCGGCGAGCAGCGTGACGGCAAGTGTCGCGAAGGCGATCACGAAGGAGAGCAGGATAGTGCCGGCATAGAGCTCCCAGACCTGCGCGACCCATTGCAAGGTTACGCCGGATTGGATGCCCCGGAAATAATTCACGGTGACGCCGGCGGAGATCGAAAGCCCTGCGGGCACCACCAGGAATGCCGCAACGAGCAGCGTGAAAATGAATTGGCCGGTGAAGATCAGGCGATCGCGCATGCCCTTACCCAGCCGCCGCGACCGCACTGCCGCTGAACGTGCGGGCCAGCGCGAGGATGAGCCAGGTGATCAGGCCAAGCCCCACCGACAGCGCTGCCGAGGTCGCGAAATTGGCGGCCAGCGTGAACTCGGTGTAGATCAGCATCGGCAGCACGTCGATGTTCGTCGCCAGCGTGAACGCGGTTCCGAAGGCACCCATCGCGGTCGCAAAGGCGATCGCGCCGGACGCGACGAACGCCGGCGCCAGTGCCGGCAGCACGACATCGCGCTGCACCGCCCACGGGCTGGCGCCAAGCGAACGCGCAGCTTCTTCCAGCCCGACGTCGAGCTTCTGCACGGCCGCCATGATGGTCAGGATCACGCGCGGGATCGAGAAATAGAGATAGCCGAGGAAGAGCCCGTAGATCGAGTAGGCGAACACGAACTTCTCGCCGAATATCCGGTTCGAGAGATCGCCGATCAGCCCTTGCCGGCCTGCCAGCAGAATGATCATGAAGCCGACCACCACGCCGGGAAAGGCCAGCGGAAACGTCAGCATGGCGATCAGCACGGCCCGCCCGGGAAAGCGGTGCCGCTGCAGGAACATTCCGGCGATCGTCGCCACGATCAGCGTGACGACCGTGGTTGCCGCCGCCAGCAGCACGGTATTGATCAACGTCGCGCGATAGCGGCCTTCCGTGAGGATGGCGAGATATCCGGCGAGCCCGTGCGGCCCTTCGGCGCCCGCCACCACCAGTCGGGCCATCGGCAACAGAAAGAACGCCGCCGTCACCAGCAAAAGCGGCAGCAGACAGAGCCAAACGAAGGATTTTTGCGGCATCGGAAGAAGGGTGCCCCGTCGAAGGGCACCATATTGCCTCAGCGAACTTCGGCGAGATAGCGGTCGACGAAGGCTTTTTGCACGTTTTCCATCTCGCCCCAATCCACGCTCTTGGCGCGGGCATAGTCGCTGTCGGGGAGGAATTTGCCCTTCACGGAAGCCGACAGCTCGATCGGGCGCGAGGGGCGCAGATAGGCATTGGTCCAGATCGCCTGCCCCTTGTCGGAGAGGAGATAGTCCATCACCTTCTTGGCTTTCTCCTTGTCGGGCGCGTTCTTCACCAGACCGACGACATAGGGAAACGCCACCGACCCCTCACAGGGAATGACAAACTCGAAGTTGCCCTTCTCCGAATATTTCGCGCGATAGGCGTTGAAGTCGTAGTCGAACAGGATCGGCATCTCACCGGAGACCACGCGGGCATACGACGTCTGTTTGGGTACGATCGGATCGTTCTTGCGCAGTTCCTTGAAGAAGGCGATCGCCGGATCGAAATTGATGGGTGAGCCTCCCAGCGCCAGATTGACGGCGACCGCGCCGACATAACCGACCGCCGCAGACGACGGGTCGAGATAGCCGACCATCCCCTTGTAGTCGGGCTTCAGGAGGTCCTTCCAGCAGGCCGGCACCGGCTTGCCGCCGAGCGCATCCTTGTTCACGAACAGGCCGAGCGTGCCGGAGTGGATCGTGGTCCAATAGCCGTCCGGATCCTTGAGACCGGCGGGGACCTGATCCCAGTGCGCCGGCTTGTAGGGCTCGAGCGCGTCCTGGGCTTTGGCCTTCATGCCGAAAGTGACGCCGAAATAGCCGATGTCGCCGACCGGGTTGCTCTTCTCGGCCAGGATCTGGGCCAGCGCCTGACCGGAATTCTTGTTGTCATGCGGAATATCGTAGTTGAGGTCCGCCTTGATCGCCTTCAGCATCGAGGCCCAATCTGCCCATTCCGGCGGGCAATTGTAGCAGATCACGTCGGCCGCCCTGGCAGATTGCCACGGCGCGATCAGTGTCAGCGCCAGCAACGCGAGGACAAGGCGGACGGTCTTCATGAGAGGCTCCGGTCTGGGAGAGCATGCAATGCGGATTTCAACATCAACGGAGCGACCAAGTATAGACCACGCATGAAGGTTTTGCGACGCGCTTGCTGCCGTGCAGCAAAATGCAGCGGCCGGATGCCAACGATCGGATGCTCGCGGCAGACCTCCGTTTCGCGCTAGGCTGCCAGCCAAAAGAGGAAGTGCCCATGTACCAACCGCCCGGCGTCAAGACATCGTCCGATCTTCCCGTCCCCGACCTGATGAAAGCCTGGGTCCTTGGCGACCCCGACCAGCTCCTGCTGCGCGAGAAGCCGACGCCGACCCCGTCGCGCGCCGAGGTGCTGGTGCGCATCGACGCGGTTGCGATCTGCGCCACCGATCTCGAGATCATCCATGCCGGACCGCCCGCAAGCATTCAGGGCGGCGCGCCCTTCAACAAGAACTTTACGCCGGGTCACGAATACATGGGCACGGTTGCCGCGCTTGGCCCTGATGTCGACGAGTTCAGGATCGGTGAGCGGGTCAGCGTCGAGATCCACGCCGGCTGCGGCCAATGCAAACGCTGTCGCCAAGGCATGTACACGTCCTGTCTCAACTATGGAAAGCCCGAGAAGGGTCACCGCGCCAACGGCTTTACGACCGACGGCGGGTTCGCCGAATACGCGGTCAACCACATCAACACGCTGGCGCGCGTACCCGACACCATGAGCGACGCGGAAGCAACGCTCGTGGTGACTGCCGGGACATCGATGTATGGCTTGACGGAATTGGGGGGATTGGTGGCCGGCGAGAGCGTCGTGGTGATCGGCCCGGGGCCGATCGGTCTTCTCGCAGTTGCGGTGGCCAAGGCGCTCGGCGCAAGCCCGGTTATCCTGACCGGTACGCGCAACAAGCGGCTGGCGATCGGCGGGGAATTGGGGGCCGACCGCGTCATCAACATCAACGACGAAGACGCCGTCAATGTCGTGAAGCAACTAACAGGGGGGATCGGCGCGGACTATGTCGTCGAATGTGCCGGCACCGAAGCGACACTCAACCAGGCCATTCACATGACCAATCGCGGCGGCAAGATCTGTCTAGCGGCCTTCCCGCACGAGGCCGCGACGCTGGATATCGCGCATCTCGTCCGGAACAACATCTACGCCTACGGCATCCGGGGCGAAGGCCGCGGCGCAACGCACCGCGCGATGGAATTGATGGCCGCGAAGCGTTTCGACGCGACCAGGATCCATACGCATACGTTTCCGCTGGCCGACCTGCCGATGGCGCTGAGATACGCGCGGGACCGCGTGGACGACGCGATCAAGGTCGTCGTCAGCAATCGGAAAGCCGACGCGATCGCGAGCGCCGCGGAATGAAGCCGGTTCGGGTCACAGAAGCACGAACCCGAGAGCCAGCTCACACTGAGCAGTAGCGCTCCTTGATCTCGTCGTCGGCAAGCAGCGCCTGCGCGGACGCCTGATGCACGACAGCCCCCTGGTCCAGCACGTAGGCACGATCGGCAATGCCGAGCGCGAGTTCGACGTTCTGCTCGACCAGCAGAACCGTCGTTCCCTGCGCCTTCATGTTGCGGAACAACTCGAACATCTCGTCGACCAGGACGGGCATGATGCCCTCCGACGGCTCATCCAGCATGATCAGGTCGGGCTTCGCGATCATTGCCCGCGCGATCGCCAGCATCTGCTGCTCGCCGCCGGACATCGTGACCGCCTCTTGATCCATGCGCTCGGCCAGTCGGGGGAAGATCGCAGCGATCTCGTCGATTAGCTCGCCTTCACGGTTCTTCTCCTTCGATGCGACCAGCCCGAGCCGCAGATTCTCTCGCACGGTGAGCCCCTGCACAATCCGCCGCTCCTCTGGAACGTAGGCCAGTCCCAAAGCAAACCGCACATGCGCCGGCTGGCGCAGCAACTCTTCACCCTTGAAGGTGATCGAGCCGCGCGTCCGCCCCATCAAGCCCATGATCGATTTGAGCGTCGTCGTCTTGCCGGCCCCGTTGCGGCCAATGAGACAGACGATCTCGCCCCGAGTCACCTCGAGACTAATATCCTGCAATGCGTGACTTGCACCATACCAGGCATTGAGCTTGCTGATCTGCAGCATCGCGTCAGTGCTCCCGCTGGCCGAGATAGACGCGCTTCACCGCCTCGTTCTGCCGAACCTCTTGCGGCGTTCCCTCGGCCAGCAGCTCTCCGTGGTGCAGTACCAGGATGCGATCGCTGATCCCCAGCACCAGCTTCATCTTGTGCTCGACCAGAATGACCGTACGCTCCTTGGCGAGTTTCACGATCAGATCCATCATGGTCCGAGTTTCTTCCGGGCTCATGCCGGCCGTCGGTTCGTCCAGCAGCAGCAAGCGGGGCTGGCTGGCCAGCGCCATGCCGATCTCCAGTGCCCGCTGCTCGCCATGGGCCAGCGTCTTGGCCGCGCGTTCCCGCGATTCCCACAACCCGACGAGAGCCAGCAATTCGTCCGCCCGCTCGGTCAGTTCGGTCAGGCGCGCACGGGGACGCCAGATGTCGTATCGCGACACCAGCGCCTGCACACCAACGCGGATGTTCTCTCGTGTCGTAAGCTGCGGAAACACGCTGGTGATCTGAAAGGATTTTGCGATCCCCATATGCGCAAAGCGGTGTTGCGGCAGACCGGCGACCTCCTTGCCTTCAAACTCAACACTGCCCTTCGTCGGCGGAAAGGCGCCGCACAGCAAGTTGAAGTAGGTGCTCTTTCCTGCCCCATTCGGACCAATAATGGAGGTGATCGCTCCCCTGGCAAACTCAGCCGAGATGTTGTTGAGGGCGACAAACTTTCCGAACGTCTTGCCGACGCCCCTGGTGCGCAGAATGACGTCTCCTGCCTGACGTGCCGCAGCGCTCATCGTCTACCCCGCGCGATCAGCGTGCCCCAGATGCCGGCTGGGAAGAACAACACGCATGCAATGAAGATGGCTCCAACGATCAGCTGCCAGTGAACGGTCCACACCGAAACCACATTCTCCAGGACTAGGAAAACCGCGGCGCCGACCATCGGCCCGAAGAACGTCCCCATCCCGCCCAGAAGAGCGATCATCACGACCAGGCCCGAGGTCTCATAATGCAGGATCTCGATCGGAACGATCGACAGATGCAAGGCCTGCAAGGCGCCCGCGAGGCCGCAGAAGCCGCCCGATAAAACGAAGGTCAGCAGTCGGGTCTTGGTGACGTCATAACCGGACGCGCGGGCACGCATCTCGTTCTCCCGCACAGCCTCGATGACGGCACCAAAGGGCGACGCGAGAATGCGCGACATCATAAAGAATGCGGCGATGACAAAAGCCGCGATGACGTAGTACCGGATCATCGGATTGATGAAGTCGATCCGCAGGCCGAACAGATCGATGGTGCGGACGTTGATGCCGCGAAGGCCGTTCTCGCCGCCGGTCAAGTCAACCGCCTGGTAGAAAAGGTAGTAGACACACTGTGACAGCGCCATCGTGACCATGGCGAAGTAGATGCCTCGGGTCCTGATCGCGAGCACGCCGATCAAGAGCGCCATCAACAATCCGCCGGCGACCCCGGCGGCGATGGCCGCATACCACGGCCAGCCGAAGTGCACGATGGCGATACCACAAAGGTAGGCACCGGTTCCGAGCAACGCCGCATGACCGAACGAGAGGAGACCCAGATAACCAAACACGAGGTTGAAGCCGAGGGCGTATAGCCCATAGATCAGGATGTTCACTGCGAGGGCCGTGAACGGCATCACCAGCGGGAAGACCAGGATGACCGCCGCGACGATACTGGCACGGTGCCGCGTTGCGAACTCGTACCAACTACCCGTCCTGGCATTGGGCTGCTTGATCGATTGAGTGGTTTCGGTCATGCCGCGCTCAGCTCATCAATCCGGCGCGGCCGAAGAAGCCTTGTGGACGAACGATCAGAACGAGCGCCATCAACGCGAAGATCGAAACCTTGGCCATCTCCGGCGCGAACAGCGAGGTCATGCTGACCACCACACCAACCAGCAGGCCTGCCAGGACCGCGCCGCCGATCGACCCCATCCCTCCAACAACGGTCACCACGAAGGCTTCGGCCAGAATCGTGCCGCCCATCTCAGGGATGACACCCTGGAGCGGGGCAGCCAACAGGCCGGCGAAACCCGCAATGGCGGTGCCGATCCCGAACACGATCAGCCAGACCTTGGAGACATCGACCCCAAGAACGCGGACAATCTGCGGATCGCGCGCGCCGGCGCGGATAATCAACCCGAAGCTGGTCTTCTCCAGAAACAGCCAGAGCGCCAGCAGAACGACAGCCGTAGCGCCGATCACGAACAGGCGGTAGAGCGGGAAATAGCCGACACCAATATCGACGGCGCCCTGCAGAACCTCTGGCGTGTCGAAGGGGTAACCGGTCTTGCCGAAGGCAATGCGCACGCATTCGACCATCACATAGCTCAGCCCGAAGGTCAGCAGCAGCGGATAGTCGATGCCGCGGCCGTAAAGCGGCCGGATCAGCACGCGTTCGACGGCGAGGCCAAACAGTCCGATTGCAATCGGCACCGCCACGAGGCAGATCCAGAAATTGCCCCCGATCGAGATCAGATAGAGTCCGACATAGGCGCCGACCATGTAGAACGCGCCGTGGGCGAAGTTGACGACCGTCAACATGCCGAAGATCAGCGAGAGGCCGATAGCAAACAGTACATAGATGGCGCCGAGCGCCAGCCCGGCAAACAGTTGCAGCGCAATGAGGTTAAAGCTGAGGCCCGCCATTTGTCCCCCCTCAACACGGCGCGCACCGGCCCGCGGTACGCGCCGTCGTAAGCTCTCAGGCCTTGCGGCCGAGCGCTTCGCAGCTGCGCAGGTACTTCTCATTGGGTTCTTCGGTCGACAGGACCTCGAACACATCGGACTCGTTCTTCAGGTCCTTGGACTTCGACTTGATCACGAGCACCGACTGCACCGACTGGTGATCGCATTTGCGATAGTATTGCGGCCCCTTGTAGTAGTCGTACTTGAGGACTTCCAATGCAGCGACGACCTTCTCGGTCTCCCCGCTGCCGGCGCCCTTGACCGCCTCCAGCACGGTCCGAACACCGCCGTAGCCGAGCGCGCCATAGTCGGTCGGCAGCTTGCCGTCGTACATCTTGCGGAAGGCGTCATTGAACGCCTTGGTCGAGGCGAACTTGTCCTCGATGCCCCAATAGAACGAGCAGCCGCCGACGACGCCTTCGAATGCCTGGGGACCCGCCGCGACGCGGCTGGCATGGGAGAGCAATGGTGCGATGATCTGGATCGACTTCTTGATGCCGAAGTCGGTTGCCTGTTTCAGCGCGATCTGCTGGTCCCGGCCGAAATTGCTGATGCAGAGAATGTCAGGTTTCAGCGCCTGGAGCCGCGGCAAAAGGGTCGAGAAATCAGTCGTTCCCAACGGATGGCGGATGTCGCCGAGGTTCTCGATGTTGAATTCCTTGCCGACCTCGAGGAAGCCGCGAACCATTTCGTGACCGTAGGCATAGTCCGCCGTCAGAAAAGCAACCTTCTTGCCGAATTTGGCGAAGGCATAGCGGCCGA
Source organism: Bradyrhizobium sp. CCBAU 53421 (assembly GCF_015291625.1). NCBI lineage: Bacteria > Pseudomonadati > Pseudomonadota > Alphaproteobacteria > Hyphomicrobiales > Nitrobacteraceae > Bradyrhizobium > Bradyrhizobium sp. CCBAU 53421. Next base: position 3,401,700 of record NZ_CP030047.1, on the reverse strand, counting down.
CCGCGCCTGACGTCATGTGCGGGTTCAGCGCTTCGTGGAACGTAAATTTGCTGAAGTCGGCCGCCTCGTTGATGGCGTCGGATTGGCTGATCGAATTGAAGATGACGCCGCGCTCTTTGGTAACGTTGTTGATCGCAAGCTGAACCGCCGCGGACAGACTGCCGACGACGAAATTCACCTTCTCCTTCTCGACGAGCTCCAATGTCCGCGTCGCCGCCTCACCGGGATTGAGCTTGTCGTCGCGTACGACGAGCTCGGCCTTGCGGCCGTTGAGACCGCCGGCATCGTTGAACTGGGCGACGGCCAGCTGACCCGCCCGCACCTGGTCCTGGGCCTCGGCGCCATACGGACCGGTCAAGGGAACGGGGAAACCGATCTTGATGGGTGCTTCCTCGGCCTGGAGCAGATTGATGCGAAAAGGCGAGACGGCGAGAGCGGCGCCGGCGCTTGCCGTCGTCAGCAGACGACGCCGCGATATCGACCCAATCTTAGCGACCTTGTTCGTCATGACTATTCCTCCCCAAGAACTGTCTGTGCTTTGCTTATCGTGTCGTTGCCCGGAACGTCTCCACTCAGATCCGTCCCAAGGCCGTCAGGATAACCTGAGGCGTGAGCGGAATCTCGGTAATTATTGTGCCGAACGGCCGTAGCGCGTCGTTAACGGCGTTGGCAACCGCAGCTGCCGCGCCGGCTGTCCCTGCCTCGCCTGCCCCTTTGGCACCCAGCTCCGATTCCTGCGTCGGAGACACGACGTGGCCAACCTCGATATCGGGCATCTCGCCAGACATCGGGACGAGGTAGTCCGCCATGTTGGCATTGGTCAGCTGACCGCGCTCGTCATAGATGCATTTCTCGAACAGCGCCGCACCGAGGCCCTGCACGACCCCGCCCCGGATCTGCTCGTCGACCAGTTGCGGGTTGATGATGGTGCCGCAGTCCTCGACCACCCAATGCTTCAGCAGCTTCACGAACCCGGTCTCGGTATCGACCTCGAGCCATGAGGCCTGAACCCCATTGGTGAACGCAAAGGGATACTGGCGCGGCACGAAATGTCGGGTCGCCATCAATTCAGGCTGGATGCCTGGCGGGAGGGTGTCCGGACGAAAATAGACGATCCGCGCCAGCTCGTTGAGCTCGATGCGTGGCGTACCGTCGTCAGCATTGACGATGCTGTTGTTGACGATATCGAGCCCGGCCGGCGACGATTGCAGGATGGCCGCGGCGACATCCAGAATATTCTGGCGCAGAGCCTTGGCGGCCTGCAACGCGGCTTCGCCGCCAATGCCGGCGCCGCGCGAGGCCCAAGTGCCGCCGCCATAGGGCGTATTGTCGGTGTCGCCCAGGATGACGCGGACCCGTTCCATCGAAACGCCCAGCACGCTGCCCACGATCTGGGCAGTCAGCGATTCCGAGCCCTGCCCCTGCTCCGTGATGCTGGTCTGGCAGATCACCGAGCCTTGCGCGTCGAGCCGAACAGCAACGCCGTCCTGCGATGAAATTCTTGCGCCGCCGACACCGTAGAAGGCGGCGCTGGGATTGGTCACCTCGATGAAGCTCGCGATTCCGATGCCGCGGTGAACGTTTCTGGCGCGCAAAGCCGCTTGCTCCGCACGCAATGCATCGTAGTCCATCATCTGAAGCAGCTTGGTCAACGTGGCGTGGTGCGAAAGCTGCTCGAACTTCATGCCCGAGGGCGATGCACAGGGATATGCGTTGTCGGCGATCAGGTTGCGGCGGCGGATTTCGACGGGATCCATGCCGATCTTCGCCGCGGCAAGGTCAACCAGGCCTTCAGTGACGGAACAGGCGATCGGGTGCCCGACCGCCCGGTACTGACACATCACGTTCTTGTTCTGGAAGACGACCCGCGCTCGCGCTCGATAGTTCGCCGTGACATATGGCCCGCCAACCAGATTGACTACCTGATTGGCCTCGATGGCGCTAGTGCGCGGATACATCGAATAGGGACCGATCCCCGTCAGGTCGTCGATCTCGAAGGCCGTGATGGTGCCGTCCGGCCGGACACCGATCCGGCCCCTGCATCGATGATCGCGGGCGTGAATGTCCGTGTTGAAGCTCTCGACACGGTCGGCCACGAATTTGATCGGCCGCCGCAGCAGCTTCGACAGCGCATAGGTCGCCATTTCGTCGGCGTAGATGTGGACCTTGATGCCGAACGAGCCGCCGACGTCCTTGCAGACCACCCGGACCTGCGCTTCCCTTAGCCCGAGATGCAGCGCCGCGATATTCTGCACCATGTGAGGTGCCTGCGTGCCCTGATAGATCGTGAGCCGCGCGTCGGCTGCATTCCAGTCGGCAACCACCGCCCGCGGTTCAAGCGTCACGCCGGTGTGGCGCCCGAACACAAATTCGGCCTCGACGACCTCGGAATCCGACAATGCCTGGTCGACATCGCCGGCATCAAGCGTCCGTTCAAAGGCAAGATTGTCACCGAGCGAAGCGTGAATGACCGGCGTTGCCGGATCGAGTGCGGTGCACATGTCCGTGATCGCTGCGAGTTCCTCGTAGTCGACGACGACATGCTCCATGGCATCTTCAGCTGCCGCACGGCTGGTTGCGACAATCGCCGCGACTGCCTCACCCTGCCAACAGGCGCGGTCGACCGCGATCGCGTGCTGCGGCGCCGACTTCAATCCCTTCAGGTGCGAAAGCACACCTACCCACGGCGTGATGACGGCCTCGAGCTCGCGACCCGTGACGATGGCAATGACGCCTGACATGCGCCGCGCCGGGCCGGCGTCGATCGCCACGATTCTGGCGTGGGCATGGGGCGACCGCAGGAAGACCACGTGCGCCATCCGGGGCAATTCCAGGTCGCTGACGTATTGTCCGCGCCCTTGCAGCAGCCTGTCGAGGTTCGGCCGCGGCACCGTCTTGCCGATATAGGAATTCGGGCGATCGAGCACTGAAAGTGCCTCTGCTGGGGCACGGGTCTCGGTCATACACGCTGCTCCGCGCGCCTCTTGGCCGTTGCCTCCACGGCATCCACGATGGCCTGATAACCAGTGCAGCGGCAATAATTGCCGGAGAGGTGCTCGCGGATCGCCTGGCGATCAGGCGCGGGAAAATGCTTCAGCAAGTCTTGCGCCGTCATCAGCATCCCAGGCGTACAGTAACCGCACTGCAATGCGTTACGTTCGCGAAATGCCGCCTGAAGGTCGGCGATTTCGCCGCTGTCGGACAACCCCTCGACTGTCTCGACCGACGTCCCCTCCGCCTGGACCGCCAGCATCAGGCAGGAGCGAACGATCTCACCATCGATCCGCACGGTACACGCACCGCAAACGCCGTGCTCGCAACCGACATGGGTTCCAGTCAGCTTGAGATTTTCGCGGAGGAAATCGGCGAGGTTGAGCCGCGGCAGGACAAAGGCATCGATGCGCTCGCCGTTGACAAGAAGTGAAATGGGCACCGGAGCGCTCACCTGGTCACTCCTGCTTCCAGTTCGGGCCGCGCCAGTAACGCAGCCACGCAGCGCCGCAGCAAGACTACGGCGAGGTATCGTCGCATCGCCGGGCTCGCCTGCTGATCTTCCTGCGGATCGAGCTCATCAGCCAGCGCTGTCGCCGCCTCCGCGAGCAAAGCAGATGTCACGGATGCGTTGATCAGCTTCCCGGCGGCCGCTGCGAGCAGCGGTCGGTCGCCAACGGCAAAGAAGCCGAGCCGAAGATCCGAGAACCTGCCGGCGGCAACAACAGCACGCGCGGCGAGACCAACGACGGCATAGTCACCATGCCGCCGGGCATACTCCTGAAAGAAGAATGACGCGCCGTTGCCTGCGACCGGCACCTCGACCGCGACCAGTAACTCGTCCGGCGACAGCGCCGTCTCGTAGATTCCCTTGAAAAACTCCGGCGCAGCAATCCGGCGCTCACCGGCCGGGCCACGAACAACGATCGTGGCACCGAGTGCGACAACACAGGCCGGCAGTTCCGATGCCGGATCGGCGTGCGCGAGGCTGCCGCCAATCGTCCCGCGATTGCGGATTGCGGGATGAGCAACGTGGGCAACGGCATCGCGCAATAGCGGCGCGTGCAGCGCAATCTCCGGCGATCTGAGCAAATCGACATGCCTGGTCAGCGCGCCAACGACCAGCAGGTTTCCTCTCACCGCGATGCCACGTAACTCGGCAAGACCGCCAATATCCACCAGAACGTCGGGAGACAAAAGCCGCAGGTTCATCGCCGGCATCAGGCTCTGGCCACCCGACAGAACCTTCGCCCTGTCACCATGCGCAGCAAGCAGCTCCAGCGCATTCACGACGCTGGTCGCGCGGGCGTAGGCGAAAGCCGCGGCTTTCATGCGGGCGTGGCCTCCCGGCCAATTTTGGTTTGCCCGATTAGAGGGCCGCCCTATTCAAAGGTCAAGCTTGTTTATCGAGTGATTATTTGTGCGGCAGGGCTTGTCTTCGGCACGGGAAGGTCGCAGGTTCCTGGCCAACTAAAGTTCAACGCGCAGGGAGGCGGATCATGAAGCTCGGCTTCTTTACGATGCCGATCCATCCTCTCGAGAAGGATTGGCGGCAATCGCTCCGGGAGGATCGTGAAGCCTTCCTGCTCGCGGATGAGCTCGGGTTCACCGAGGCATATGTCGGCGAACATGTCACCGACAAAGCCGAGAACATCACCTCGAGTATCGCCTTCATTGCCTGGCTCGCGGCCGCAACCAGGCAGATCAAGCTTGGAACCGGTACCATCAACATGCCGAACACTCATCCGGCATCGGTCGCCGCTTCCGTCGCCATGCTCGATCACATGCTTGATGGCCGCTTCATTCTTGGAATTAGCCCGGGGGGATTGCTGTCTGACGCGGAAGTTTTCGGCAATCTCGATGCCGACCGCAATGCGATGTTCCTCGAGGCGATCAACCAGGTCCTCGAAATCTGGGCGCGGACGCCGCCGTATGATCTGCAAGGCAAATATTGGAATGTCTCGGTCAAGAAAACTCTGATCGAGGACATCGGCCAGGGAATCGTGGCTCGCCCCCTGCAGACCCCTCACCCACCGATCGTGGTGACCGCGGTTGCGCCATTCTCGAAGGGCGTCACGGAAGCCGCGGCGCGCGGCTGGGATCCGATCTCGGCGAACTTCCTGATGCCTGCCTGGGTGAAGAGCCACTGGCCCAAATATGTCGAGGGTTGCGAGCGTGTGAACCGGGTCGTCGACACCGCCAATTGGCGTGTCGCCAAGAGCGTGTTCGTGGCAAAAGACGCAGCAACGGCGAGGGCCTATGCCACGTCGCCTGACAGTCCCTACGTGTACTATTATCACCAGCTGTTCACGAAACTGAAACGCAGCGGCCGGCTCGAATTGTTCAAGACACGACGGGATCAACCGGACTCGGAGGTCACCCTCGAGTCGATCTGCGACAGGCTGATCATCTACGGCACACCCGAAAGCGTGGCCGACCAGCTGCTGATGTTCCAGGAAGAGATCGGCATCTTCGGAACCTTGCTCTATGCCGGTAAGGACTGGAAGGATCGCGAGCTTGGTCGTCAATCGATGATCCTGATGGCCGAGAAGGTCTTGCCACAGATCAACGCCGCCGCCGGATCATCCGCGTGACCAGGGAACTTCAACGTGGCTTTCACTGATCGTATTCCGTACCAGGCTCAGGTCGACCGACCGAAACTGACATTGCCCGATGGCAAGAAACTCGCCGTCTGGGTCATCCTCAATGTCGAGGAATGGCGTATCGAAAATGCGATGCCACGCACCGTGCTGAGTCCACCGATGGGCCAGCCACTGTTGCCTGACGTGCCGAACTGGTCGTGGCACGAATACGGCATGCGCGCCGGCTTCTGGCGGCAATTCAAGGCCCTCACCGACCGAAAGATACCGGTGACGCTGGCCACGAATGCAAACGTCTGCAACAGCTATCCACGCGTGGCGTCGGCGGCGCGCGAAGCGGGCTTCGAATTCATGGGACACGGCTTTGTCCAGGGCCCGATGCACAAGGTCGAGAACCAGGCGGACGCGATCAAGCGTGCGGTCGACACAATTGCTGGATTTACTGGAAAGGCACCGCGATCATGGGAAAGCCCGGGCTTGACGGAGACCGAAGAAACACTCGAACTGCTGCGCCTCAACGGGATTGAATATGTGGCCGACTGGGTAATCGACGATCTTCCGCAGGATATCGCCACGCCGTACGGAACTGTGACCACGATTCCCTATTCCGTCGAGACCAACGACATTGTCATTCACGCGCTGCAGCACCTCCCATCGGAGCAGTTCCTGACGCGCTGTACCGACCAGTTCGATCGGCTGTATCTCGAAGGCGCCGAGAACGCGCGGATCATGGCGATCTCGGTGCATCCCTACATCACGGGGGTGCCGCATCGAATCAAGTACCTGGAGGCCCTGCTCGATTACGTCATCGGCCATGATGGCGTAGCGCTGATGACAGCGAGCCAGATTGGAGATTGGTATCGGGATCAGATGGCGGTAAGGTAGCGCGGCTCAACCGACGATTTTGATCGGCGCTCGTCGACGGTCGGTCGCGCTTTCCGCCATCCTCTCAAATCCCGCAAGGAAGATATCCAGCGCATCACTGATCATCTGCGCCTTGTCCTCGAGGACGGGCGCTTCGTAGATGTACTTGCGCACGCCGTAATAGAAGATCCCGCCGTGAAACACCCAGGCCAGCTCCAGTTCGGCGGCGCTGGGCCTGCTTTGGGTCGCGAGGCCGGCGTCGTAGCGGCATTCCCTGAGAATGCGCGTCAATATCTTGTCCTTGACCATGCCGACATACCAACGGTTGATATCGAGTCCCTTCAGGCCGGAGTAGAGATAGATTCTGAGCCATCTGCGGTTGAAGATCGCATCCGTATAAACTTCGTAGAATTCCTGCAGCCGCACACGAATCGGACGCGACCGATCCGAGAGCAATTTCTCCCAACCGATCTCCAAGGGCTCCAGATAGACCTTGCGGTAGACCTCCTTGATGAGATCATCCTTGCTCGGAAAGTAGCGATAAAGCAGCGGCTGGGTTACGCCGAGCTTGCGCGCCAAGGCACGCGTACCCCCGCCAAACCCTTCCTCGGCAAAGAGCTCGGTTGCCTTGGTGACGAATTCACTGCGACGATCGTCGGCTGATAACCGCTTCTGCTTGGCATGTGCTCGCTTGGCGGGTGTCTTTCGGTTCATGATGCGTTGCCATCATCGTCAGCCTGGAACCGGCCAAAACCTCCCCGCGCGAACAACAGCGGATTGTTCCGGTTGTAGGCGTACGCTTCCACCGCTCCCAGGAAAATGACATGATCTCCCCCGTAGTAGCGGTTGGCGGCACGGCATTGAAAATTAGCGACCACACCGTCAAGCACAGGGGCATTCCCAAGACCTGGTTTCCAGCTCACACCCGCGAACTTGTCACCCGACGACCTGGCAAACTGCGTCGCCAACGTCTGCTGTGACATGTCGAGAACATTGACCGTGAAATGGCTGGCATTCTGGAAGATCGGCAGTCCCTGCGAAAACATCCCCAGGCTCCACAGCACCAGTGGCGGATTAAGCGACACCGACGCAAAGGAATTGCAAGTAATTCCGTACGGCCGTCCTTCGGCCGACATCGCGGTCACGATCGTCACACCGGTTGCAAACGTACCGAGCGCACTGCGGAAGTCACGAGGATCGATCGTCGAACCGTCGCTTGCGAGCTCACTGGCCGGATCCGGCGGATGTTTGGGTGAGTCGGACATCCGGCCAGCCTCAAAGCGTCAGGTTTTCAGACGGCAACCCAAGAGCCACCCGCCCGTAATTGGTGCCCGCCGCGTCGAAGTTGAAGGCAAGGTGTGAGTTCACCGCGTGTGCATCGCGGAATTGGCGCTGCAATGCACCCGAGCTAAACAAGCTGCGCGCCCCGCTCGCTGCAAATAGCAGTGACACCGCCTCGGTACATAGATTGACCGCGAACGCGCCATCGCGCCGGAGCTTCGTCTTCGCCGCAATGCTCGGGATCTCGCCACGCCGGACCTCCGCAAGCACCTCAATGCAATTCGTGCGCATGATCAGCCGCGCTGCATCTACTTTCGCGGATGCCTCGGCAATCTTGATCTGTGTGCTCTGCAGGTCACCGATCTTAGCCCGGTTATATGTTGAGGCGCGGTGGCGCGCGATCTCGACGTAATCGTCAAGGCAAGCCTGGGCATTCCCCAGACCGACACCAGACAGCACGTAGGGAAACAACGAGAAAACCGGAAGCATGTAGAGCGCATTCGGATCAGCGACACTGCCTGGCGTTGCGCCGCCGGCAAGATCGCTGACGGCAACGGTCATGTGCTCGGGAACGAATGCGTCGGTTACCCGCACATCGTTCGATCCTGTTCCGCGCAGGCCCGCCGCGTTCCAAGTGTCGTCGATGCTGTAGTCGCGTTTGTTGAGCAGGAACAGCCGATACTCGACGCCGTCAGCCTCATCATCCGAGGCAACTACGCTCGCGAGCATGTTCCACCCGCATGCTTCTACCCCGGACGAGAACGGCCAATGACCGCTCAGCATATATCCGCCGCTTGTCTTCCTGGCTCGACCTGCCGGGAACACAAAGGAAGATGCTATCAGCGTATCGGGATTGTCGTCCCACACGGCGCTCTGCGCCTCGGGCGCGAACATACCCAGCATCCAGTGGTGGCTCGCAAGATTGGCAAAGTTCCAGGAGACCGAGGCGTCGCCCTGCCCCAGGGCGTCGGCGCAATCGACCAGCGCAACATAATCGAGCTCGCTGCCCCCGACGCGTTTGGGCTGCAGGATTCGGAAAAGCCCACAATCGTGCAAATCTCGCTCGGTCTCGGGCGGCAAGCGGCGCAGGTCTTCGGTCCGCTGTGCCCGTTCGCGCAAGAGCGGAACAAGCGCCCTAGCTCGTGCAACCATGACCGAATAGCGATCCATATCGGGGCCTGGCGGCACCTTCGCGTCGAGCCCGCGGCCAACCTCAACCATGGTCTCTTCCTTCGTTCAATCTCCAAACATTCGCACAACCGGGCCGATCGGCTCAGTTTATCGAGCGATCACCAGAGATCAAGACGCGCAAGCCTCCATCCGGCGAATTCGAAGCGCCGAACTCTCAATTGCTACCACCGGCGTCCAGTGACGGAACGCTCTCAGCCATGCTTCGTCCGCGCGGGAAAGGGCATTCCAGCATTCTCCCGCCCATGACTTGATGCGCGGTGCTGGCCAGCGACCGTGGCTTGCCAAAGGGGCTGCCTACGAACCGGAAACGCCGAGGAGCCCGGTAGCCAATCGACCACCGGGCGCTCCACGTTGTCAGGCTGTCGGCAACGATCTAATTCACCACGCGGAATCTAGACGAGCTCCTTCCGCCAATACAGCGTATGCTGCCATGCCCAGGGCGAGGCAGGTTCGAACAGCCGATACCCCCGGCGAATGAAGTTGTTCGCCGAGTAACGATTGTCCGTCGTATCCGAAACGATCGCTTTCCAGCCGGCTCGCCGCGCTCGCGCTTCCAGCGCCCGAGTAAGCCGCACCTGCAGGCCGTGGCCGCAATGCTGCATCACGACCCCGACGCGGCACAGATATCCGGCGTTGGCAACATGGGTTGACGGAACGACACCCGCGAATGCAATCGGCTTCAGCCCACGGAAGGCAATCCACCAATACCCCTGCTCGAAGTCGGGCACACGAGTCCCATCGCAGAAGGTCAGCTGATGCAGCTCGGCGAGCGCATCCGAGACCTCCTCGTCCTGCGGATCAACCTCGCGTATCCTGTACATTCTCCACACCTCGAGATTCTATTGCCCGTCAAGGTACCTGGCTCTCCCGTCTGGAGGGAGATGCGCTCGCTCCCCGCAACACCGATTACTTTCCAAGCGTGGCCTTGATACCCAACCAGACTGCGCCGACGAATCCGGTGGCGATCACGGTGATCACTGCCTTGAAAGTGTAGCTTTGCGCCTGCTCTACGCTCTTTCGCCACCGCCGGAGGTGCTGGAAGTCCGCGCGCAATTCTTCATCGAGCACGGCCGGAAACCACGGATTGTCGCGCCAGTTCGCATTAACGACGATTGCTCCGGGCGGCAGGCGTACCCGAAGGAAGTCATCGATCGCATCGGACTTCCGTCGCGGATTCCAGCTCGCCCACAATTCAGAGCCCGGCGCACGGATCGTCGGCCGCAACAAGGCGAGGCTATGCGCGCTCAGCGATTGCGCCTCGTCGATCCAGGCGACCTTGAACCCCTCGAGACTTTTTATCGAGTCCGCCGTGTGATCCCGCATGCCCCGGAAGATCACCACGCCGTCACCGGGCGTCGCGATCCTGTCCGAATAGGTCTTGAACCCCTGGCCGACGCCAAGCGACGCAATCTTGCTTTCGATCAGCCGCTTCGACGATTGCGCCAGCGTCCGCTGCGCCTCGCGGATGCAAACCGCGAGCGTACCGCGCTCGGCCTGACACATCTCGACCAGGAGTTCGCCGAAGAAATGCGACTTTCCCGACCCTCGGCCGCCGAATGCTCCCTTGTATCGCGCCGGCTGCAACAGCGGCTCGAACACTTTTGCGGTTGGAATTTTCAGGATCGACAAGGCTGCTCTCGGTAATGCACGACGGCTTGCTCGCCCACCCGATAGCGAGCCGCGATCATATCGCTTGAATGATCATTGACGAGGGCGCGCCCTGATCAGGTCGGCAAGCCAGGCGTTCAGATTGCCATTCTGCCGCGCTGGATGTCTCCCGAATACCAAACACCGACGGCGGCAGATATCGCATCGGCTGTCCACTGGACGGGCCCACCGCTCTGGTCGAAGCCGAAGGCGTGCCCGCAAAAGCCCCGAAGCGCTCGTCGAATGTCGCGGGCCGCCCCACCTGCGGAATCGGAGTCGACGGAACGAACGGCACGGCCGGCGCTCCTCCGTCGAAATGGCTCATGCGGCGCAACGAATGACTGCGTCTCGTAAAGTGGTCGCGACGATGTAGCCGATCCCGCCGAAAGCTGCCCGCCAGTGCCGAACCGGCCGAAGGCACCGGAATGGCTTGGCGATGGCCCGAGATAATCATAGCCCGGATCGCGCGCCGCGGCCTCACGCGGAAACAAGCTGCGCGCAGGAGACGCAGGATGAACTACGCGAATTCAGCGGATCGCTGCCGTAGAGAGCTTCCCAATAGGCAGGGTTTGAATCATAGAGAGCCCGCGCTTGGGGATAATCACTAATACCGAACTCCCGCTTAATCCGGTCAGCATACGCTTCCGGCTTGCTCAGATTATTACGGAAGAGCTTTTGGAATGCCTTCCAACCCTCGCCCTTCACAGCTTGCAATACCAACCGCCTGGCGAACTCATCCAAGAACAATTGCCACACAAGTAATCTCCACTTCAGCTAGAGGCACCGGAAAAATCCCACAAAATAGCGCGGAGCAATTGCCCGTTTCCGGAACCGTCGGCGCGTCGCTTCGAAAGCTCTGATATCTTGGGATGAAAATGCCCGTCGAGGCGATCAGCGCCACAATGCGCGATCGCCGCAAAACTGCCGGAACAGTTCAGTCGTTTGATCTGGACGTCCAGTATCGCTTCGCAAAAAATACGAAACGGGCTGCCCAACTAGACCCGCTACGTCACCCCACGAACCATAAAACCGCTGCCAGATAGAGCGCGCGGATAACAAGGCCGATCCCGCTGGCGACGCCCGCTCCTAGCTCCAGCCTCCCAAAGCCGTCGCGCCGGCCGCCCAACCAACCAGACTCTCCTTCGTCACAACCATAGGCGGCCACCCGAATTCGTCCCAACGAGACGACTGGCAAAATGAGCCGCGCCACAGTGTATCCAATCACGTTAACGACGAAATAGAGGAACATCGCAACAAAATCTTGGACAATCCACATTGGCCCCTCGCCATCGCGCGCTCTGCTTGGACACGCCATGATTGATATCATACCGGCTAGCACGCAGGTAAGAGCCCCCCGCTGTACCGGGCACACGATGCCGCGAGTGGCCACGATAGCGGCCCGGGCTCTCGATGGCGTGATTGAACGTTTGGGAAAGACCTTCGACAAAGCAATTCAAGCCATCCGTTGGGTCCGGTGAACTGCGGCCGCAGCTCTCAGGCATCCTCGCCCTCAACCTCCTCGGGAGCGACGATGACGCGCTCGATGCGGTGCACAAGTTCGAGCGCTCCGTCACCGTTTTCGATCGCCTGCGGCGCCTTGCCCCAGCCGCGATCGAGGATGGCGTTGGCCGCGGAGACGCGGGCAGCCGGAGTGGCGCTGGTTGATCGCATCACGCCAACCAGCGCATTGAGTGCGCTCATCGTATGGCTCCGCGCGAGTGAGCGGATCTGGGTGATCGTCTTCGCCAAGCTATTTCTCCTCCCAATCAGACGGGAGATATTCGCTCGGAGCCGTGTCCACATCATTCGTGTCAGGGTCGGGCAACACCGAGCGAAATGCGATCGTGGGAAAATCAGTTCGTTCGCCTTCGTGGCGCGGACGGGGGATGAATTGTATGATCTCGGCGCTCATGCAAACTCCGACAATGCAATGGCGATCAGGCCCGCGAGCGCGAGCGATATCAGATGAGCGGTCATGCAACCTCGTTGATCGGCCGTCAGCGCGTTGAGACGGCCATGGAATGAATGTGCGGCAGATCGCGCAGCGGGCGGCGATCTTTGGGGCGCGAACCTTATCCCTGACGAATGGGGCCGCTGGCGGCGCCGGCTTTCGCCGCGCCGCTGGACCGGCGCGTTCGCGCGCACCGGCCAATTTCGTGCTCGTTTCAATGGGTTCGGACGGCGGCTCGCTAGCGACGCGCAGGCGACGGGCTGGGGGATGTGGCGTCGTGACGTTGCGGCCGCCGTCCGATTGGTGAAACGGCAAAGAAAAAGCCCGCCGCGGATTGCTCCGCGCGGGCTCAACAATTTCTGATTTTCGGATTATGCCCCTGAGTTGCCCGACGTGTCAAACGTTTTTACGAGCTAAATGCGATCGGTAAAATGTGATGCGTCGACTTCGACGATGAGAAACCGCCCTGATCGAAAGTCGATGCATGATCTGGAATCGCGACATGAGCCGGGCGCCGATCGCCGTATGCTTGTTGCGATGATGCCAGTGTGCCGCTGAGTTGCCCGACGCGTCAAGTGGGCAAGCGGCTCACGACGTTGGATCGACATCAGGACAGTTTTGGCTCGCGTCGGTTGACCCGCGCCGCAGTTTGATTGCAAGGAGGAGCGTCGATGTATTTCGTTGCTGCCGTGCTCGCGGTCCTGTCCGGCATGTTCTACGCCGCGGGCCATCATCAGATCGGATCACTCGGGACCACGATGTGCCAGTATGGCGGCATCTTCTGCGATAGCCCGGTGCTGGTTCTCGTCGGTGCGGGATTTGCCGCAGCGTGGGGCATGCTTGTCAGCGTTCGCTGATCGTCCCGCAGTATTCCGACCATCGTTTGTGCCGCTGATTTGCCCGACGAGTCAATTGCTGCGCTTTGCGTTGGAAGCGGTTCTCAAGAACGCCCCGCATCTATTGCGGCAGATTCGGGTTTGCCGGTTGAGCGGGCTTCGGACCTGGAGGAGCTGGTTCGATCGGCGCCTTCGGCTCGGTCGGCATCACCTTTGCGCCCGCCGCGCGGGCCGCCTCGCCCGTCGTTGAATAGTTGGCGGAAGCGGCCGGCTGTACCTTCGGCTTGCTCCAGGGACCATGGTCGACGATCAACATGCCGAGCACGCCTAGGATCGCGACCACGGCTGCAACCAACAGCGGCGTGCCACCGTGCCGATTTCGATCCTTGGCCGAGCTTCGATCTTTGACCGGGTGGCCATCCGATATGCCATGCGCCTGCATCGTCATCATCGTCTCCTCCACGGAGACAAGCCGCGACCGGCACATAAGTTTCCGGTTCCCGATGTGAAGCGAGGTGTGGAACCAATCCCCGACTGCTGAATTTTCCCGGTATGTGGCTGTCGACATGCGCGCGCGGATAGCCAAGGTAGCGGCCACCTTTTAGTGAAATCGCGGCACGACATGAGCTCTGAAACACCCGAGTCTCCGCTTCAGCCCACGCTCGGTGAGCGGGCGATCGACACTGCGACGGACGTTTCGCGCACCATCACGGAGGTGTCGGACGGACTTCGAGCCGCGGCCGATCGCCTCAGCGACGCGATCGCGACCTCGCGCCGGCCGGGCGGCGTCCTCGCCACCGTGAGCGCGGTCACCCGGGAAGCGCCGCTCGCAAGCCTGTTTGTCGCGTTTCTGCTCGGCGTTGCTGCGGCGCGCCGGCGCTAGACGTCGCCCGCCGCGAGGGCCGCCTGCCCTAGAACTTGCCTTTCGTGGCGTCCTTGGTCGCAGACATCACGCTTCCGCTGATCTGCCGCATGTGTTCGCCGGCATTGGTGAACTGGCTGCGTAGGAATTCCGACTGGATCCGCATCGCCTCCTGCAGATCCGTAGCGTGCACGAGCTTGCGTGCATGCTCGAACGCCGCCTTCATGTTCTGCTCAGTGAACGACAGCGCCTGTTTGGAAATCTCGGTCCCGGTGCCCGGCATCGCCGTCATCGACTTGCTCGCGGCGTCAAAGAACAGGCTGAAGGCCTTCTCGGCCTGGTCGATGGTCTTTTCCGCGAGATCGCGCAACTCCGCGGGAACTTCAAGCTTTGGCTCAATCATGATCGCGCCCCCTGAAATAAGCGTCTGGCACGTTAGCATAGATTGTGACGGCGTCAGCGGCGTATCGCCAACCACGACAGGCCCCGCTCGCCGCTCCAACCGAGGAAAAATTACCTAGCAGGGCAGACCGCGCCACCCACCGATTCCAATCATGTCAGCACTGTGGCATAGTGATTCGACCTCGTCGTGGTCGCGTTCGCGTCTCTTGGGGAATAAGGGGATCCGATGCTGCGCGCCGTTCGTCCAACACCGACCTGCACCCGCTTCAAGACCAGCATAGAGATGCCGTGCATGAAGTGCGGCACGCAGATGCGGCTTGCCTCGATCGAGCCGCGCGACCAGGTCTACGATTTGCTGACCTATCAGTGCGCACCCTGCAATTCCGGCGAAAGCTTCCTGAACGCGCGCTAGGCCATCGGCCCGTTCAGTCGTTCAGCACCGCGGCCCCCGCCTCCGTTAGCTCGGGCTCGTCGTCATGCAATTCGACCAGACCGAGCCCGGCGAGGACCCGCAGATCATCGTCGCTGACCGGTGACAATTTGAGCCTGCGAGCCTGGATATCGCGAAGGGTCCAGCGCAAGCCGATCGCGCGTTCAAGTGAAAATTCAGCGAATGGATTATCTGCCATTCACTTCGACTAGTTCCGCATTTGGATCAGACTTTGTCTTTGCCGCGGCGGCTTCGTGGACACCACAGATTGACGGCGCGATCGAGCGGCCCGGCGTGCCGATCACGTCATCGCTCCAATGTCTCTCGCCGCGGCTCAATAGCGATAGGGATCGATATCGAGCAGCGGGAATGCGCTGAACACGCTCGGCAGATTGGTCGGCGTCGCCGGATTCAGGTACGACTTGTCCAGCTCGGCGAAGCTCGTGACGCCGAGCAGGCCGAGACAGCGGATCACCTCGTCCTCCAGCAATTCCAGCATCCGCACAATGCCTGCCTCGCCGGCCGCGGCGAGCGCCCAGCATTGCAGACGGCCGATCCCGACCAGGTCGGCGCCCGAAACGATGGCCTTCACGATGTCGGTGCCACGGCAGATCGAGCCGTCGACCATGATCTTGGCCCGGCCCGCGACGGCCTGAACGATCTCGGGAAGGACATGCATCGAGCCACGGCCGTGGTCGAGCTGCCGTCCACCATGATTTGAGACGTAGATCCAGTCGACCCCGTGATCGAGGGCGATCTTGGCGTCTTCTGCGGTGGCGATTCCCTTGAGGATCAGCGGAATCTTGAACTTGTCCTTGATCAATTTCACCGTCCGCCATTCCAGCCCCTTCTGGAAATCGCCGCCGGTGGCGCGGATGCGGCTTTCGCGGACATAGCGCTTGGCGATGTCGCGCTCACGCCGGCTATAGTGAGCCGTGTCGACGGTGAGGCAGAACGCGGCGTAGCCGTTGTCGATGCTGCGGCTGACCACATCTTCGACGAACGCATCGTCGCCGCGCACATAAAGCTGGAAGATGCGCAAGGCGTCGGGCGCCGCCCTGGCGGTGTTCTCGAGCCCAGGCTCCGATACCGAGCTCAACATATGCGCCGCGCCGAACGCTCCCGCTCCGCGCGCGACGGCCGCGCCCGCATCCTGATCGAAGATCTCGAGCGCACCGACCGGCGCGATCATCACCGGAAGCCGGAGCTTGCGGCCGAATACTTCGGTCGATGGATCCACATTGATGACATTGCGCAGCACGCGCGGACGGAACGCGATTTCGTCGAGCGCCATTCTGTTGCGGCGCATCGTGGTCTCGGTCTCCGAGGCGCCTACGATGTAATCCCAGGCGTTCTGGTTCAGCTTGGCGCGGGCCTTTTGCGCGAATTCGTGCAGGTTCTGGAATTCCTCGCCGCTGGCGCCGAGTTCGACGTTGCGCGCCTGCCGAATGGGGGTCCCGTCATTCATGGTGTTTCTTCTCCCGATTTGGCCGGCACATTAGCCGCAGACAAACCGGAAAAGCTACCACCTTGCACCATGAATTCGACCAGCGAAGGCCAGCTATTCGCTTGTGAGATAGATCGGATTCCAAGGCGGCGCCGCCGCCTCCGGACTGACCTCGTCCGACGCGAGCTAGCTGCCCGAAAACCGGTTTCGGTACTCGGTCGGCGACACGCCGAGGTGGCGCAGGAAGGCCCGCCGCATTCGTTCGTCATCGCCAAATCCTGCACGCTTGGCGACCTCAACCACACCGCCGATCTGGCGGCTTTCGAGCAGCAAGCGCGCGGTCTCCACACGCAGCGCCTCGACGCCGCTCGCAGGTGTCATGCCGGTGCGGCTGACATAGGTCCGGGCAAAGGTGCGCGGCGTCATCCCGGCCTTTTCCGCGAGGGTCTCGACCTTGAGATCGCTCGTGATGTTCTCGATGATCCAGGCATGCAGCGCGCTGAAGCGTCCCTCGACGTCCGACGCCTGGGCTGCAAGGACGGTCGAGAACTGGCTCTGACCGCCCGGCCGCTTCAGAAACACCACCAGCCTGCGCGCCACATCGAGCGCGATGGTGTGGCCGAAATCCTCCTCGATCATGGCGAGCGCCAGATCGATGCCGGCGCTGACACCCGCAGAGGACCAGACATGTCCGTCCTTGACGAAAATCGCGTTGGGCTCGACGCGGATGTTGGGAAAGCCGTCCTGCAACCGCGGGCAATAACGCCAGTGCGTTGCAGCACGCTTGCCGTCGAGGATCCCGGTCCAAGCCAGCGCAAAGGCGCCGAGGCAGACCGAGGCGATGCGGCGCGCCTTCGGCAACGCCTCCGCGATCCAATTCATCAACTCGGCGTCGTTGCGGATTTTCCAGATGCCGGGCCCGCCGGGGATCACAAGCGTATCGACCTCGGCGGGCGCAACGCCGGCGATCGGCGCCGTGTCGATCATCATGCCGACATCGGTCGGCACCAAGCCACCTGAAGTCGACAGGTAGGATAGTGAGTAGTCCGGCCCGGGCAGTTCGATTGCCTCCAGCTCCGCGAACACCTGAGCGGGTCCCGAGATGTCGAGCAAGGTCACGCCCGGAAAGGCAACGATCGCGATCCGCCGCGTCGCTTTCTTGTCGCGCGGCTCGCGCCGGGGCGGTTTGGCAGTTTTCGAGGGCATATTGTCCTTTAAGCCATTCGAGGCTGCCATGTATAGCTCGCCATGGAATTCTGGAGTTCTGCCATGTCGCGATATCTGGGCAGCGGGTACGAGGCGATCAGATCGCCTTGGACGGATTACGCGATCTACAGTCTACCCGACGCCTCCCGGATCGAAGCCTGCGACCGTCGGCCGCTCATGGACGCCATGAACGGCATCATCGCCGTCAACTGGCAGGCCACCGAGCCGCACTGGACCGCAACCTCCTCGCCCTTCGACAAGAAGTACAGCCTGATCCTCGTCTATGACGGCTCCGGCCTCATAGCCTTCTCGGTCTATCGCATCCTGCAGATGTCGGCCGGACTTGGAATCTATCGCAGCGGCACGGAAGTGCTCCCGGCGCATCAGGGTCGCGGCCTCTACGGCTTCTTTACAGCGGAAGTTCTGAAATGCTCAGGCGCCGCCGAGAGAGCCGATCGCAACGTGCTCTACGGCTGGCGGACCCGCAATCCGATCGTCTGGGCAGCGAACGCTAAAATTTGCGAAAAAGTGAGTCCATCGCTGCTCGATGATGCACAGGACCCGGCCTTGCAGGCCGCCTGTGTCGAGATGTGCACCTCGCTCTATCCCGGCAAGCCGCTCGAACTGCCCGACATGATCATGCGTGGCGCTTACGGCCACATTAAACACCATCGGCAGGCCTATCGTGGCACCGCGTCGCTGGTCGACGCCGCGATGTCGCGGAAGATTCCGAATTCAGCTGATGCCCTTTTCTCGGTGGGTTACGCGAGGGTGTGATGTCGATGCTCGGACAACAAGCCGTTTACGCCCCGACGTCGCGCTTCACCGACCGCGCCTATCTCGCCTGGACGGCAGTGGCCATCGCTTACGCCATCGCCTTCCTGCAGCGGGTGTCGCCGCAATCGGTAAGCCTCAGCTTCATGCACGACTTCAACACCGATGCGGCCGGTGTTGCGATGCTCGCCTCGAGCTATTTCTGGGGCTACACATTGATGCAGATTCCGGCCGGCCTTCTGGTCGATCGTTACGGCGTCAAGCGTGTCGTCCTCGTCAGCATGATCGCCTCATCGCTCGGCAGCGCCGCGTTCGCTCTGGCGCCGAACCTGCTCGACGTCTTTGCTGCGCGCCTGATTGTCGCCTGCGGCGACGCGCTGGTCTTCACGGCACTTCTGAAACTCGTGGCACAAAGCTTCGCCGACGAGCGGTTCGGCATGATGTCGGGCATCTCGCAGGTCTCCGGCTATGTCGGAGGCGTGATTGCGACCACGCCGCTCGCAGCCGCCGTCTCGGGGTTCGGCTGGCGGGCCTGCTTCCTGTTCATCGCCTGTATTGGCCTCGCCAACCTCGCCTTCGCCAAGCTCGCGCTCAAGCCCGATCCGGCATCGCATAGCAACAAGACGCTGAAAGGCGTCGTGCTCGCTGCGCGGCAATCGCTGACCCACGTCGCGAACTGGGGTTGCGCGATGACGTTCGCCTCGCACTTCGCTGTTGTGACGACGCTGTCGGGTGTCTGGGGCATTCCGATGGTCGCCCACTTCTTCCATATTTCCCCGACCGCCGCCGGCACGCCGCTGCTCGCCTTCATGATCGGCAATGCGCTCGGCTCGATCTTCCTCGGTCACGCCGCCGATCGTGCCGCGGCGGCGCTCGACCGCGCATTGATCGGCATTTGCGTACTGCGCATCGCGCTGATCGCGATGCTGCTGCCGCAGGTCGCCCGGACATTTGGCCTTGCCTACGTCACTGTTGTATTCACGGCCTTGGGCCTCGTCGCCGGCGGCACCGTCCCGCTGGTGCTGAAATGCGTCAAGAAGCTCTACACCTCCGACCTGATCGGTGTGGGTGCTTCCGTGAACACCACCGCCGCCGGGATCTTCGCCGGCGTTTCGCAGCCGATCATCGGCTTTGCGATGCTTGCCGCCAGCAACGCCTCCGGAACCGACGCCGTGCACAACACGGCCGCGATCGGTGACGGCGGCTACAGCGCCTTGATTGTCATTCTGCTTCTCATGTCGCTGCCGGGCATTGCCGGACCGCTATTGATGAGAAGCAAGTTGATAGCTCGTTAGTGTCGTTATGAGTGTAGGGGGTGTTATGGAGCGCTTGTTCTTGAGAAAAGGCGAAGTCGCGTCAAACTTTCCGGTCAGCAGCTGGCAAAGCGTGATGTTCTCCGAGTTTGAAGCGCAGATGAGCAGCGAGGCAAGGCCGTTCCCTTGCGTGTTCGGGGTGACCGGACATCGCCAGGATCAGCTCCGCTATCTTTTCCTCGATCCGTACGACGTCGCTGTGCTCGGCGGACAGCTCGCACAATATGTTTCGGAGGCGCGCTCGTTCGGTCCCAACACCTCGTTGATCGTTTTCACGCGGCCCCGCCCCGTGCAAACGCTCGACGCCTATTATCGCAAGATGTGGCTGACGCTCGACCAGCTCGCGCGGCTGGACAAGAACCCGTGGCCATCAGAGATTCCGGAGCAGATCGACCATCCGATGTGGGAGTTTTCGTTCGCGGGCGAGCCGATCTTCGTCGTGTGCACGACGCCAGCCCATGTGATGCGCCAGAGCCGACGGTCCAGTGCTTTCATGCTTACGTTCCAACCGCGCTGGGTGTTCGACAAGATCCTCGGGACAGAAAAGGCGGCGACCGCGGCGTTCGCCGAGGTACGCAAGCGCCTGATCCCGTACGACAGCGCGAGCCCCTCTCCGCTGCTTGGCCGCTACGGCGCGACCGATGGCCGCGAATATCTGCAGTACTTCCTGCATGACGACAACAATGCGAGCGGAGGCTGCCCTTTTGCCAAGCTCGCACAGAACAAGACGCCACCCATCGCGAACAAGGAACAGGCAGCATGACCCAGATCATCGCGGGCACGAAGACCGAATTTGCCATCGATCGGGAGATCCTGAACCTGCTCCCGGCGCAGGGATCGGTTGAGTTGCAGCATGATGCCGCCGGCAAGGTGCATCAGTTCCATACCCATCCGGTCGATGAAATCCTGATGATCATCAGCGGCCGGTTGAACTTCATCTGGGACGGCGGTGAGCGGATCGTCGGCGCCGGGGACACCATCCTGCTGCCAGCCGGCACCCGGCACCAATCCGAAGCACTCGAGGGCGGTGCAATCTACGTGATCGCGACGCAACCGCCCGCCAGACCGATGAACAACTGAGATACAGGGAAAACGCGAACACCTCAGGACAGTGAAGGATCGCGCGGCGGATCAACCGCCAAACGTTCGACCAGTTCGATGACCTCGGAACGCTGGTCGGACGCAAGTCGAAGGAAAGCCTTCAACAGTCGCAGGCTTTCCAGTGTTTCGCTCGATGGAGCTCCGAGCTTGTTCTGCAGCTCTGCAACATATGTGGGATTTTTCATCTCGCACCTTAAGTGAGGATTACGAATGGCATACCCAGGTAAACGTGAAGGCTTGGCCCAGAAGGTCGACACCGCAGCGCAAGAGGCCGAACGCCTCGGCCTGACCACGGCAACCTTGATACTCCGGATGGCCCGTCTCGAGATTGATCGGGCGGAGCCCGAGGAAGTTGAAAGTATGCCAAGGAACAACTTGCGCAGCAAGCCGAACTGAGGTCCCGAAACGGGCCAATTCGGGCCCGAAGACCGCCCGCACGCGGTGGGGGCCCGTGACGTCTGAACGACATCTTGCGAGGCGAGAGACTTCCCTCTCGCCTCAGCTCAGGTGGTTTGCAGATATTTGATCTTGGTTCAGGCTAAACCGCTAGCCAGTATTGCTTGCCTTGCCGAACGCGCCCGCCTCGGCCAGCGCGGCGATATGTCGGTCGTCGTAACCAAGCGTCTTGCGCAACACGTCCTTCGTGTGCTGACCGAGTAGCGGAGCCGCAACGGGATCGACCGTCGGCGTCAGGCTCATGTTGACCGGCGACTCGATGTTCGGAACCGAGCCGGCCGTTGGATGCGCGATCTTGCTCAGGCGATGCCGATCGCGCACCTCGGGTGCGTTGAACCCTTCCTCGACCGTCCTCAGATAGCCAACGGGAATATTGGCCTTCTTCATCTTTGCCATCCAGTGCTCGAGCGTGTCGCTTGCAAACACGCTGGCGATGATGGCGCGCAGCTTCTCCTTGTTGGCGGACCGCGCCTTGCGGTGGGCAAACTCGGGGTCGGTGACGAGGTCCGGGCGATCGAGTACGTCGGTCACGAGACGGCGATAGAGCCGGTCGTTGGCGCAGGCCATGTAGAGCGGACCATCGGACGCCCGGTAGACGCCGACGGTCGGCGAACCATTTGGAGAATTGCCGAAACGGCCGGGGTTGTTGCCGTTGATGAGATAGGCCATGCCGTAGAATCCGGTCATCGACACCGCAGTGTCGATCAACGCGACCTCGACCTGCTGCCCGCGACCGAGCCGATCCCGCGCAATCAGCGCCAGCAGGATGGCGTTGCAGGCCGACATACCGGTCGCCATGTCCACGATCGGTGGCCCGGTGCGCACCGGTTCACCATCCGGAAAGCCGTTGAGCGACATGAATCCGCTTTCGGCCTGCGTGATCGGGTCAAAACCTGGACGTAGCGCGAAGTCACCTTTGCGGCCATAGGCGGAGATCGAGCAATAGATCAGTCGCGGATTGGTCGGCGCCACCGACGCATAGTCGAGGCCGAATTTCCTCATCACGCCGCCGGAGAAATTCTCCACGACGACGTCTGCCCTGGCAATCAACGCGCGCGCGACTTCGAGCGCCGCAGGATTGTTGAAATCGAGCGCAATGCCACGCTTGTTGCGGTTGAGGCTCAGATACGCGGCGCTTTCCCCGCCGATTTCGGCATGCTCGTAGGCACGCGTGTCGTCACCACCGTCCGGATTCTCGATCTTGATGACCTCGGCCCCGAAGTCGGCCAGCGTTTGCGTGCAGGCCGGGCCGGCCACGACGCGGGTAAAGTCGACCACCAGCAGGCCATCGAGCGCCGTCGGAACCCCCTCCCCGCGCGGGGCGCGCCCTGGCAATTCTGGCTTGGTCATGATCTGGCGCTTCCTCTGTTATTTTGTCAGGCGAAATACAACGGCCCCTGCCGGGACCGGCGCTGCCTGCCTTTTAGCGGAAGCCCGTCACCAAGACCAAACCCGGATTTTGCAGGGCGGGACCTTCGCCTGACATGGCTGTCACCGGCAAGGGAGCTCCCGCAGTGCCGGCACAGTCTAGCGATTCGAATGTCAGGGAAGCCCGCCGGATACCGGATCGGCGCGTCCGGCCAATGGAGGTAGACATCGGCGGGTAGCGACGCCCCATCGCCACCCGCTCGAGAAGCGTCGCGCTATTCGGCGATCATTTCGCCGGAGCCGCCGAACTCGGCCGGAAAGTCCTTCAGCTTCGGCAGGCCGTCGCGTATCGGCAGTACCGCTTCGGAGTAGTTGACGTGAACGCCGGGGCTGAACTTCAGCGTTGGGATCGTTGCGGTGAAAACGTCGACGAGCCCAAGCGTCGGGTGGTTCGTCATCAGGTGACCGCCGCACTTGGTGCAATATTTGCGCTGGCTCATCGCGGTCTTCTCGAACGTCCCAACATGATCGGCGCCCTTGGTGACCTCGACCGCCTCTGGCTTCCAGAGGCTGAACGCATTCACCGGGCCGCCGGACCAGGAGCGGCATGAACGGCAGTGGCAGTAACCCATCGCCTCAGGCTCCCCAGTGACCTTGAGTTCGACGGCGCCGCAAAAGCAATTTCCAGTGTGATTCATCGCTCGGTTCTCCTTGGGTGAATTGATAGGACTCCGCGCCGGCATCGACTCACGTTGTTCGTGATGTTCGCGATGCAGGATAACATGTAGGCGGGCGTAGCCGCCGCGAACTCCCTTGTGGCCGTACCGGACCATTTCTCGCGCAAGAGGCAGGCACATGCACTCGAACGCAGGCAGGTCGTCGACGCGACCGAAGCTACATGAGAGTCCGCGCTGTTGTCGACCGTCTTCGAAAGCGCCACGGACGAGCTGAGTGTGAGGCCAAGTACCGTGTGGCAATGCTGAAGCGCCGCCGCGCCGGATGCCTGCGCGGCAACCGGCACGTGAGCACATCACTTCAAGATCAGCGTTGCCGGTCCTTCGCCGGAACCTTGTTCGGCGTGGCCAGCCCGTACATCAGCGCCAGCCGATCGAGGCACTCCTTGAGGCGCCGCGCAAAATAGTCCTGCCAGCGCTGCGTACGCAATCCGCGCCGCTGCCCAACCTGCTCCATGGTCATGCCGAGGATCAGGACGTCGTGCACCAGCGCCGAACCGTCGGCACCGAGCTCATGCTCGGCGCGATTCAGCCGCAAGGTCGCCTGGCGCTGCCCCTCCGTGATCGGCTCACGCCGCTGACCGCCATCAACGTATTCACGCGTCGTATCTACCGCGCGAGGGCCACGCTCGGCCTTCTCCCAGTCGTTCTGGAAGGCCCGGCCGCTCCGGTATTGCGTTTCGTCGATCTGCCGGTGTGCATGCAACCGGCCGAGCGGATCACTGCGTATCGAGCGAAAGGCAACGATCTTCTCGCCCAGCTCGAGCGCGAGGGGATCGTCGATCTCGACGGTCGCCACCTCGGCGTTAAATGGCAGATCCTGGGAGCGCCGATCATGTGTTCCAGCAGGATCGTACGGTTTCCGGCGTTTTGCGCGCGGCATCTGTGACCTCCGAAATGGGTTATGAAAGCGCGCGGCGTCTTCCGCGCGATCGCGGTTGTGGACCGACTTCCATCGGTCGGAACATGAGCCGCCTCAGATGGCCCCGACGGCTTGAAGCCAGGCCTCGTTCAGTACTGGCCTCGCCGACGTCTCGGGATCGCGGCTCAAGCGAAGATGCGGGGCGCAATAGTTCGAACCTGGCCGGCACGGGTGACCACAGAAGGTCATGGTTTCGCCGTCGGCATCCCCGCCATAGGGATAGCGGCAGTCCCCGCGCTCGAGGTCGAGCAGCGAAAGGTGGCGTGGCACGACCTCAGCGCAACGAAGTTGGGGCATCTCCACCGTTTCGGTGAAGCTCTTCGGCCAGCGAAGCCAATCGGGCTTCAGCTCGGACCGCCCTTCACGCAGGCGCCCGATCCTCGGCGGCTCCGGCAAGGCCGGCTTGGGTGGATCGAGGTGTCCCGGCAGGGACGGCTCGAACCGGTCGAGGCCCGCCAGCCCCATGCGCTGCCCCCGGCTGAGCGCCGCGTCGCGTGTATAGGCCGTACTGAAGGTTGCGTTGATGGTGTCAGCGATTTCCGAATAGGACAAGCCGCGGGCGCGCAGGTCCTGCAAGGCAGCCGAATGCTCCGGCAGCCAGTTCATCATTTCCATTCCAAATTCCCATTTTTGTCATTCCGCCGGCGCCTCGCATACCTTCCGATATTCCGAAGAAAAAGTCAAGCTTGAATTCTGATAATCGTAACGCTAATAATGTGTCCAGCTTTGGAGAGGATCAAACATGCTGGACGCGGCACTTATCGAACGAGCACTGGAGAAGACCGGAAAGAGCAAGGGCGGGCTTGCCCGCGCGATGGGCGTTCGGGCCGGAGCGGTGTCCGAAATCCTGTCGGGAATCCGCTTGATCAAGGCATCGGAGATCGCCCCGATCATGGAATACCTGGAGCTGAACGCGGTGCCGATCGTGGGCCGGGTCGGCGCCGGTGCGTCGATCCAGCCCGAGCTTGAGCAGGTTCCGCCGGAGGGTCTCGGCGAGATCGAGCTCCCCTTCCCGATGACGGAGGAAACCGTCGCTTTCGAAGTTTCAGGCGATTCGATGCTGCCGAAATACGAGAACGGCGATGTCATCGTGGTGTATCGTGAGCAGCGCTATCCGCTGTCCAGCTTCTACGGAGAGGAAGCTGCGGTCCGGCTGAAGAGCGGCGAGCGCTATCTGAAGACGATCGAGCGGGGCAGCTCGTCCGGCACGGTCAATCTCAAGAGCTTCAATGCCAAGCCGATCAACGGCGTCAAGCTCGAATGGATCGGCGAGATTTGCGTCACCCTGCCCCGCGGCCAGATCGAAAGGCTGCGCGGCAAGACGGCGGCGAAGGGCCGCAAATCCGCCCGGTCACAGGGTGGACGGTCGTCCGAGAAATAGCGGCGCGGCTTCGGCGGCCGGCCTGACCGATTCGGGTGCATTGCGCCCGAGTCGGTCGGCGCGACCTGCCTGTGTTTCCGATTATCGGCAATTCCTCTTGACATAATTCCGATTATCGGAAACAATGGCGGCGAAAGTCAACGCATCGAGCCACCAGGCAATGCAGTATTTTGTCGTGATGATCGACTACGGCCGCCGTGGCCGCGAGGCGATCGTCGACCCCGAAATGACACGCCGCGAGGTCGTCTCGCGGGTGACGTCAGGCGAATACACCAATATCAGCTTCATCCACGAGGTTGCCGAGTGCTCGGTCGCGGATGTCACGGACGACATCCTTGCCGAGGCCGCCCTGCCGGAAGTCCCCCTGACCGGCACGAACCTGCAAGCCAATACGCTGGATCACGCCCGCGACCTGCGCAAACACGAGCCGGTCTGACGGCGCTCACGTTGTGATTGCGAAAACGTGATCTTTCTTGAGCCGACCACTTGGCCGGAACTCGAAACGGACTAGATAGGGTTCACGCAGAGTCTATTCGGACCGGGCGCGGGTTCCCTCTAGATTGCGAATCGTTTTCTCGGGCCGGCAGATTTCAGTTTCAGATGACTTCGACAACAAACGCCGAGATCGCGAGAGCCGATGGCGATCTCAGGATCGCGCTGCTGCTTGGCATCGCGAACTGGTTTCTGTTCCTGGATCACGTTCCGCATAACGTCGTCAGCGCACTGACCATGCGCAATTTCGGCTTTAGCGGCGCGACCGATCTGTTCGTGTTCGTCGGCGGCTATGCGACGACGCTGATCTACACAAGGATGGCGGTGGAGCGCGGAATGCTGGTGGCGGCCACCCGCATCTTCAGGCGTGTGTGGCAGCTTTACGCCGCCTACATCGTTCTTTTCGTCATCTATGTCGAGTTGATCAGCTACGTTGCGGCCCGGACTGCGGCACCCGAGATCATCAGCGAGTTCAATATCACCGGATTCATCGACCACGGGATCCGAACACTGATCTACGGTCTGTTTCTGCAGGCCAAGCCGCTCAATCTCGATGTCCTGCAACTCATTATCGTTCTGATGGCGCTCCAGCCCATTGTCGTGTGCGGGCTGTTCTATGCACCGAACGCGACGCTCGCCGGCTCCACGGCCCTTTATGCGACCGCTCGCATGCTCGACTGGAACCTGACCTCATATCCGGATGGGCGCTGGTACCTGAACCCGCTCTGCTGGCAATTGCTGTTCGTGATGGGGGGCTGGCTTGCGCTCGTCGGCAAGCAATTCGCGCCCGAGATTCGCGCGCTACAGGCCATTCCGACGCTGCGTGCTGCCGCCCTGTCGTATCTGGTGTTCGCTCTTGTGATCGTCTCCGGCAGCGACATTCCGGCACTTGCCCAGATCATGCCGAGCGGATTGAGCGATATGCTCTTGCCGACCGACCGGGAGGACATTGCGCCGCACCGCATCCTGCATTTCCTGGCCCTGACATTTCTGTTCACCTTGCTGGTGCCGTGCAATTGGGAGCATTTGCGATCTTACGCCCTGCAACCGATCGTCAAGTGCGGCGAGGAATGGCTCGCCGTATTCTGTGCGGGCGTTTTCCTCTCCTTTGCCGCGCACCTGATCCTGATTACAGGCCCGAACTCGGTGGTCAGGCAGGTCGCGGTCAGCCTCGCCGGCCTCGCAGCGATGACTGCTGTCGCCTACTACGTCTCATGGTCGAAGCAGCAGGACAACAAATCGGCGGCCGGCGCTCACTCCTGAATCCGTCGATCTAGTCGACCAGCCGCGCGCGCCTCAACCGCGTCTCGCTGTCGTGCAGCATGGCGGTGTCGAGTTCTCCTCGCGCTGCTGCATCCGTCGCGCAAGCGAACAGGCGGTAGAACTGCAACCCGTCATAGGCGACCAGCAACAGATCGACGCCGGCGTTCAGCGCCTCCACGACAGCCGTGCAGACATCGTGCTGATAGATCGCGCCCATCACCAGATCGTCCGTCATGACGATGCCCTGGTAGTTCCACCTCTTCCGGATCAGCCCGTCGACGACGGCCTTGGAATGCGACGCCGGCCGTCCGGGGTCGAGCGCGCTCACCGCCACGTGCCCGATCATCAGGCGCGCGCCGGTCGACGACAGCACATCGCGGAACGGACGCCAGTCGGCAGCCTCAAGTTCGCCGACCGGCGTATCGAGGTCGGCGTTGAAATGATGCGTGTCGGCGCGCACGCGGCCCAATCCCGGAAAGTGCTTCACGGTGGCATTGACGCCCGCGGACTCGAGGCCGTGAATATAGGCACCCGCGATCGCGGTCACCTTGGCCGGATCATCGGAGATCGCCCGCTGATTGATCAGCGTATTGAAATCGAGCCGGTTGTGCTTCGCCTTCGGCCGCAGGTCGAGCACCGGGGCAAAATTCAGGTTGATGCCAAGCGACGCCAGCTCGCGTCCATGGATACGCCCGAGCTCTTCGGCTTTCGCCTTCTGCTCATCGGGCGCCAGCTCGGCCAGAGAGGCCAGCGCAGGCAGCCTCGTCAGCGGCGGCGCCAGATGTGAAACGATGCCGCCTTCCTGATCCGTCGCGACCATCAAAGGCGGCAGCCTCGCGGCACGGCGCCTGGCCTGCAGTGTGGCAATTTCCGCTCTCAAGGCGTCGGCCGTCCTGCCGACAACATTGCGCCGGGTGACATAGATGCCGGCAACGAAGCCCTTCTCCGCAAGCGGCGCGACCTCGTCGAACGACCGATAGCCGACGATGAAGTGTTGCCCCACCGACTGCGTCAGACCCGGCTCGGTCTGGAGAACGTGGTGCTTCCGCACCTCGAACACACCATGCGCGGCAAGCATCGCAAGCGGCGGCAGGCACCACAGGACCACAAGAAGCTTTCCTGCCGGCGCCCGCCTGCGCCACGCGCCGCCGCGGACCAGCATGAACACGACGAGGATGCACGCCACCACGAGGAAAAGATTGCCCGTCCCGCGCAACGGGACCAGATACGGATCGTTGTTGTTGACGCCCACCAGGACGAATACGAGCCCGGCGATCCAGAGTAGGATAGTGCCGATGCATTTGCTGACTTGCATGAGACCACGCGTGACGAAAGAGGCCGATCGGCGCCGTCCGTATCAGACGAGATTCGCCGGCGCGAGCCGATACGTGGCGTCTGCACGCAATCTGCATAAAAATCCTGAACTCCTGCTGCTCGCGTTCTTGCCGAGTGCACATCCACGACTCAAAGTGGTCGAACTGCGAGCCGGATATCACCTGCTCGCGACAGACCAACCCGCTTCAGCCCCTCCCGATCGCCATGAAGCCGATCCGTCCTTGTCTCCCGCCGCAGTTGCCCTGTAGAACATTTGCATCAAGCGAGAGCAAAGGCGCGGCCAGAATGCTGCATTCGGAGATCCCGTTGACCCACCGTATTCTCGTTGTCGATGATGACCCGCATATCCGCGAGGTCATCCGCGTCGCCCTCAGGAAGGCCGGCATGAGCGTGACCGAAGCACGCGACGGCAAGGACGCGCTGGCTCGCTTTGCCGCCGAGCGGCCGGACCTGATCGTGCTCGACATCGGCATGCCGGAGTTCGACGGCCTCGACGTCTGCCGCGAGATCCGTAAATCGTCCGACGTGCCGATTCTGTTCCTCTCTGCCCGTGACGAGGAGATCGATCGCATCCTCGGCCTCGAGATTGGCGGCGACGACTACGTGACCAAGCCGTTCAGTCCGCGCGAACTTGTCGCGCGGATCAACGTCATCCTGCGGCGCCTCGCGCCGCGCGCGGCCGGCACGATACCGGAGGCGACAGTGCTCTCGCGGGGACATCTTTCGATCGATCCCGAGCAGCACGTTGCGACCTTCGCAGGCATGGCGCTTCATCTCACCGCGATCGAGTTCGGGATCCTGCGCGCCTTCCTGACGCGGCCGGTCGCGGTGTTCAACCGCGAGCAGATCATGAGTGCGGCCTACCAGCTCAACATCCAGGTTTCCGATCGCACGATCGACAGCCATATCCGCAATATCAGGGCCAAGCTTGCCGCCGCGAACTGCGACAATGTCATCGAGACCGTGCACGGCGTCGGCTTCAAGCTCGGACGCTGCGAGCCGCAGGCATGACGTCGTTCCGCGCCGACCAGAAGTGGCGACCCTCGCTCGGCTTCGTGATCTTCACTGTGCTCGCCCTCGTCGCGGTGCTGCCGCTGATGGGGCTGTTCTTCTTCCGGCTCTACGACAACCAGCTGATTCACCAGACCCAAGCCGAGCTGATCGCGCAGAGCCGCGTGCTGGCTGCCATCTATGCGCGGGACGTGCAGGCACGGCTTGGCAATGGCATCCCGCTCGGCGCCGCGGTACCGCCGGAGGCGCTACCCGATCCCGGCGATCAGGTGACGCCGATCCGGCCCGCGCTCGATCTCGCCAGCAACGATCTGCTGCGGCGACGGCCCGATGCGGTTCCGGCGGCCAAGCCCGCCGATCCAGCCTATGTCGCGATCGGTACCGCGCTCATGCCTATCATCCTGGAGACCCAAAAGGTCACGCTGGCGGGTTTCCGCATTCTCGATCCGCAAGGCGTGGTGATCGCCGGACGCCAGGAGGTCGGGCAGTCGCTTGCCCATATCGAGGAAGTAGCGGCGGCGCTGGGCGGGCAGTACAGCGCCGCGCTCCGCATCCGCATGCCCGACAAGCCTCCGCCACCGATCTATTCGATCAGCCGTGGCGTCGGCGTCCATGTCTTCTCCGCGATGCCCGTGATCGTCAACGATCACGTCGCCGGCGTGATCTACACGTCCCGCACGCCGAGCAACATCTTCGATCATCTCTATCAGGAGCGCGGCAAGTTCCTGCTCGCCACATCGGCCGTGCTGCTGGCGACGGTTGCGATCGGGCTGATGTTCTCGCGCACGGTCACGCGTCCGATGCGCGAGCTGGTCGATCGCGCCGTGCGGATCGGCCGCGGCGACCGCAATGCGTTTCAGCCGCTGCAGCACTATGGCACCCGCGAGCTCGCCCAGCTTTCCGACAGCTTTCTCGACATGGCCCAGCAGCTGTCGCGCCGCTCCGACTACATTGCCACCTTCTCGGCACACCTGACGCACGAACTGAAGTCGCCGCTGACGTCGATCAGGGGAGCCGCCGAACTGCTGCAGGATTCGCTTCAAAGCAAGTCGGACACGCTGACCCGGTCCGAACAACAGAGCTTCATCTCGAACATCCTTGGCGACGTCGAGCGGCTCGATGCCATGAGCCAGCGGCTGCGCGAGCTGGCCCGCGCAGAGAGCGCTCCGCAGAACGAGCAGACCCCGCTCTCGGGCGTCATCGCGAACCTGAGAAGCCGATTTGCGGAGCGGACCATCGTGGCCAGCGGACAGCTCGACCGCCCGATCGGGATGTCCGCTGAGAAGGCGCTGATCGTGCTGGCGCATCTGGCCGACAACGCGTTCCGCCACAATGCCAAGTCGGTGCAGCTCGAAGCGACCGCCGAAGCCTCGACCGTCAGGGTGACGGTGAGCAACGATGGCGACCCGATCTCCGACGCCAACAGCGACAAGATCTTCGATGCCTTCTTCACCACACGCCGGGATAGCGGCGGCACCGGCATGGGGCTCGCCATCGCGCAAGCGGTCATGGTGACCCATGGCGGCTCGATCCGTCTCCTGCCCTCGAGCCGGGGCGTCGCATTCGCGCTGGAGTTTCCCGCGGTTTGACCGAGGTTAAACCCGCTCCATGATGATCGCGGGTACCATGCCGCCGCCGGCGGAGCCGGGCCATCGACCACGTTGAAGGAATTTACCGCGCGGTGGACAAACCGGAACCAGACTTTTGTCGAAGTGCCGGCCCTTGATCGCAACTGCGACAGCTTCCAACAGCAAGAGCACATCGACGTTCTCTCGCGTGATTCCTCTCCTCCCCGCCATCGCGTCAACGCATGGTGCTTCGCGCTCTCCGGTTGTCCAATCAGGCATGCTCAGCTGAGCCATGCTTGACGCGCAATTTCGTTTGTGCGCAGCTGCTCAAAACAACAAGTATCCTAAAGGGCAGGACATATGGGCGGGCTTCGGCGAGCGCTGGCCGGTTACGGCTTCCTCATCGCATCGGTCAATCTGGCGGCGGCGGCAGAGCCGATCAAGCTGCGCATCGCCGACTCCTTCCCAAAGGGACACTACCTCGTCCGCCTCGTGCTCGAGCCCTGGATGGCCGAGGTGCAGAAGCGCACCAACAACGCGGTGACGTTCGAGCACTACCCGGCCCAGCAACTCGGCAAGGCCGCCGATATGCTCAAGCTGACGCAAACCGGCGTCGCCGATATCGGCTATGTCGCGCCCGCCTATGTCTCCGACAAGATGCCGGTCTCCGAGGTCGCGATGCTCCCCGGCGCGTTCGAGCATTCCTGCCAGGGAACGCTCGCCTATTGGAAGACCGCGCGGAGCGGCGTGATTGCACAGCAGGATTATACCCCAAACGGCATCCGCCTGCTGCTCGCAGTGAGCCTGCCGCCCTATCGTATCCTGACCGTGAAGCAGCCGGTGAAGGATACCGCCGACATCAACGGCCTGAAACTGCGCTCGACCGGCGGCGCGCAGGACCTCACCTTGCGCGCGATCGGCGCAGTGCCGGTCCGGATGGCGGCACCCGACGCCTATGAGTCGCTGTCGCGCGGCACGATGGACGGCCTGCTGTTTCCGCTCGAGAGCGTCGCCGCCTATGGCGCCGACAAGCTCGTGAAGCACTCGACCGACGGCTTTGGCTTCGCGAGTTTCGTGGTCGCCTATTCGATCAGCGAGAATGCCTGGAAGAAGTTGTCGCCGGAAATCCAGAAGGCGATGATCGACACCGCCGAGGAGATCCTGCCTTCCGCCTGCAAGGAGGTGCAGAAGCAGGACAGCGAGACCATGAAGTCGATGGAGAGTGCAGGCGTCCACTTCGACACCTTGCAGCCTGACGTCGTCGCAAAGCTCAAGGACCTGACGAAGGGCGTGGGCAAGGCATGGGCCGACGGGCTCGATGCGCGCGGCAAGCACGGCAGCGACGCCCTGAAGGAATTCAGCGCTGCTGTTGCTGCCGTGCCGGCCCAGTAACACGGACGGAGCCCAAATTGATCAAGACAAGCCTGAAGGCTCTGACCGCCATCGAGAAGGTGACCTCGGCGATTGCCGCGGTCTTGATGTTCGCAATCATGATCATCGTCTTTTCGGATGTCGTGATGCGCTACGTCTTCAACCGGCCATTCTCCTGGGCCTATGATTTGATCTCGCTCTACGTGATGGCCGGCGTGTTCTTTTTGTCGCTCTCCGGCACCTATGCGGTCAACGGCCATATCAGCGTCGATATCCTGTTGCCGCGCTTCTCGGCGATCATCCAGCGCCTCTGCGTCATCATCTCGAACCTCGTCGGCCTCGCGATCTTCGTTCCGATCGCCTGGCTCGGTCATCAGCGCGCACTCGACAATTATGTCTCGGGCGACGTGATGGCCGGTGCGATCCCGTGGCCGACCTGGGCATCCTCGATCTTCGTGCCGATCGGGGCGGGAATTCTCGCGCTACGACTTGCCGTTCATCTCATTGCCAATACCGCGAGCCTCCTGACCGGCGAAAACCTGCTGCCGCTGCCGGCCATCTCCGGTCATTCGGAGAAGGCTGCCGGAGGTTTCGAATGATCCCGACCTTCATTCTCGCGCTGCTGTTCTTCCTGCTGGCGATCGGAACCCCGGTCGCGTTCGCCATGGCATTCTCCGGCGGGCTCGGCCTTTATCTGACCGGCGGCCTGCCGATCCTGCTCGGCGTGCTGCAGACCACGCCGCTGTCGGCCGTCACCTCGTACGAGCTGATCACGATCCCGATGTTCCTGTTGATGGCAGACCTGGTGCTGCTGTCGGGTGTCGCCGACGATCTGTTCAAAACCGCCGCGGCGTGGGTTGGACGCATCCCCGGCGGCCTCGGCATGGCAACCGCGCTGGCGGGTGCGGGCTTCGGCTCGATCTGCGGCACCAGCACGGCCTCCGCCGCGACGCTGTCCTCGACCAGCCTGCCCGCGATGATCCGCCAGGGCTATGAGCCGAAAATGGCCGCCGGGGTCGTCGCGATCTCCGGCACGCTGGCCATGCTGCTGCCGACCTCGGTCGCACTGGTGATCTTCGGCCTGCTTGCCGAGGTGAACATCGGAAAGCTGCTGATCAGCGGCATCATCCCGGCGATCTTCGTCACAATCATCATCATGTCGACGATCTATATCCTGGTGCTGCTTGATCCCTCCCGCGCGCCGACGATATCGGCGGTGACATGGTCGGAGCGGCTCAGCTTGCTTTGGCAGGTCAGCCCGATGGTGGTCCTGTTCTCGATCGTCACGGGCACGATCTATCTGGGGATCGCGACGCCGACGGAAGCCTCGGCTTTTGGTGCATTCGGCGCCTTCTGCCTCGCCTGCTGGAAGCGCAAGATCAACCTGACATCGCTCTATACGACGTTACGGCATGCCGCACAGGGTACCTGCATGATCGTGCTGATCATCATGTGCGCACACATCTTCGGCTATTTCTTCACCCTCACGCAGGTCACGCAGAACATCGTCGGCTGGGTCGGCGGGCTCGATGTCTCGCGCTGGATCATCATCACGCTGATCCTGTGCGGTTACATCGTGCTCGGCTCGTTCATGGATCAGATCGCGATTTTGGTGCTGACGGTCCCGATCGTGCTGCCGCTGATCAAGTCGCTCGGCTTCGACCCGATCTGGTTCGGCGTCATCAAGATCGTGACCGCTGAGGTCGGCATGATCACGCCACCGATCGGGCTGAATTGCTTCATCGTGGCGCGTTACGCACATCGACCGGTGGGCGAAGTGTTCCACGGCACATTCCCGCATTTCATCGCGCATCTGATCGCCATCGCCATTTTCGTGGCATTCCCGGAGATCATCCTCTGGCTGCCGAACCATATGCAACATTGAAGAAGCCGTCGGTCGAGACGGCCATCTCTGGGAGACCATTATGAATTTGTATTCCCGTTTCCTCGCCGGCGTAGGTGTCGGCACGGCCCTGCTAGCGGCTTCCGCATCGCCGGGCCTCGCCCAGGAGAAGATCACCCTGCGGCTTGCCGACAGCCTGCCTTCCGGCCACGTGATCCACGAGCTCGTCGGCAAGCCGTTTTCCGAGCTCGTCACCAAGCTGACCAACGGCCAGGTCACGTTCCAGCACTTCCCGGCGGAGCAGCTCGGCAAGGCCAAGGACATGGCCCAGCTCACCGCGCTCGGCGTCGCCGACGTCTCCTACATCGTGCCGTCCTATTCGTCGGACAAGTTTCCGCTGACGGCCGTCGCCGAACTGCCTGGCATCTTCGACAGCGAATGCCAGGGCTCGCTCGCCTTCTACAAGATCTCGCACAATGGCGGCATCCTGGAGGCCAAGGAGTTCACGCCGAACCAGCTTCGTCCGCTGGTGACGCTCGCGCTGCCGGCCTACCAGGTCCAGCTTGCGACCAGCCGCGACGTGAAAACGGCAAAGGATCTCGAAGGCCTAAAGATCCGCACCACCGGCGGCGCGATGGACCTGATGATGCGCTCGATCGGCGGCGTGCCGGTGCGGATGGCCGCGCCCGAGATCTACGAGTCTCTGACCCGCGGCACGCTCGACGGGCTGATCTTCTCCTACCAGAGCTCGGCGTCCTACGACTTCGGCAAGATCCTGAAGTCGGGCACCGAGGGGCTGAATTTCGGCACCGCGATCTTCACCTATTCGATCGGCGAGCTGAAATTCAAGTCACTGCCCGAGAATGTGCGCAAGGCGCTGGTCGAGGCCGGCGAGCAGACCACGCGCGAGGCCTGCAAGCGGTTCGAGGACGGCGAGAAGGCTGCGGCCGACAAGATCAAGTCGCAGGGCATGAAGGTTATCAACTTCAGCGCCGACGACAGGAAGGTGTTCGACACCGCCTTTAGGTCGGTGGCCCAGGATTGGGTGAAGGACGTCGACAAGCGCGGCAAGCCGGGCACCGACGTCTTCAAGGCCTTCACCGAAGCGCTGGCCGCCACCCATTGAGCCAGGCACCGACGAGAGACAAACCATCCGCGCCGGCGGGCCCGCTCGCCGGTGTCAGGATCATCGACCTCTCCAGCGTGATGATGGGCCCCTACGCGACCATGATCCTCGGCGACTACGGCGCCGACGTGATCAAGGTCGAGAGCCCCGACGGCGACGTGATGCGCCACGCCGCCCCGATGCGCCATCCCGCGATGGGCGCGATGTATCTGCAGGGCAACCGCAACAAGCGCTCGATCGTGCTCGACCTGAAGAAGGCAGGCGGCCGTGCCGCGGTGCTGAGGCTTGCTGCGCACGCGGACGTGTTCGTCCACAACGTTCGTCCTGCGGCGATGGCGCGGCTCAAACTCGGTTCCGACGATCTCCTCGCCACCAACCCGCGACTGATCTACGCCAGCCTGCACGGCTTTGGCGAGACCGGCCCCTATGCCGGCCGGCCCGCCTATGACGACCTGATCCAAGGGCTGACTGCCCTGCCCGCGCTGACCGGCAAGATCACCGGCGAGCCACGCTATTCTCCGGCGACCATGGCCGACCGCATCGTCGGCCTCAATGCAGTGCACGCCATCCTGGCGGCGCTGTTCCATCGTGAGCGCACCGGCGAAGGCCAGGCGATCGAAATCCCGATGTTCGAGACCATGGCGCAGTTCGTGCTCGGCGATCACATGGCCGGCCGCAGCTTCGAGCCGCCGATCGGACCGCCGGGCTATTCCCGGCTGCTCTCGCCCGACCGCCGCCCGTATCAAACCAGCGACGGCTACATCTGCGCGCTGGTCTATTCCGACAAGCAGTGGAATGCGTTCTTCGCCAAGATCGGCCTTGGTGATGAAGCCGCCCGCGACCCGCGGCTGAACAGCATCTCGGCACGAACCCGGAATTACGACTTCGTCTACGACTGGTTCTCGCAGATGATGAGGACCCGCAGCACCGCCGAATGGATGCGCTTCTTCGAAGAAGCCGACATTCCGCATGCGCCGCTGCACGACCTCGACAGCCTGATCGACGATCCGCATCTGGAAGCCGTAGGACTGATCCAATCAGTGGAGCATCCGACCGAAGGCACACTGCGCGTGGCCGGCCCGGCCGCCACCTGGAGCCGGACGCCGCCGTCGATCCGGACCTATCCGCCGAACCTCGGCGAGCATGGCCGGGAGATTCTGCGCGAGGCCGGACTTCCGGATGCGGAGATTGCCGCCCTCCTCGAGGAGGGCGCACTGATCGAGCCCGACCGCTGACTATTTCCTGCGTGACGCCAGGATCTTCTCGGCGGCGCGCAGATGCGGCTTGTCCAGCATCTTGCCGTCCATCTTGGCGACACCCGACGGATTGTCGGCGAACGCGGCGATCACCCGCTCCGACCAGGCGATCTCCTCGTCGGTCGGCATGAAGGCCGCGTTGACGACATCGACGTGCTTGGGATGGATCACGGCCTTGGCAAGGAAGCCGTCCTGCCGCGCAGCAATCGCCTCGGCCTTCAGCGCATCGAGATCGTTGATGTCGGTGGCGATAGTGTCGATTGCGACCACACCGGCCGCGGCCGCGCCGATCAGGCAGAGATCGCGGGCGAGAATGAAGGGCGAGTGATAGCGGCCGTCGGTGCGATTCCGGGTTGCGCCGAGCGAAGCGGCGAGATCCTCCGCGCCCCACATCATACCCCACAGCCGCGGGCTCATATTCTCGAAGTCAAGGATTTTCAGCACCGCCCGCGCCGTCTCGGTCGCCACCGTGACGATCCGCGTCGTACCCTGCGCGATACCTGAGGCGGCCTCGAATGCATCGAGATAGAGCGCGAGCTTGTTGACGTCGGCAGCGCCGGCGCATTTCGGCAGCACAATACCATCGGGCTTTCCGGGCATCACGGCTGCGAGGTCGCCGAGCGTCAGATCGGTGTCGAGCGCGTTGACACGGATGTAGAGCTTCTGATCCGGATTGCGCGCATCGAGCATCTGCCGCGTGATGCCGCGCGCAACCACCTTCTGCTCCGGCGCGATGGAATCCTCGAGGTCGAGGATCAATGCGTCGGCCGCGGTCTTCTTCGCGCTCTCATATTTCCGGGTGCTGTCGCCGGGAACGAACAGGAACGATCGCATTGTCTATGCCTTCGGCTTGCAGTGCATCAGGCCGGTACGGCGGCAGCTTGCCACCACCTCGCCGCGCTGATTGGTCATCGTGTGCTCGAACTCGACGATACCCTGGGTCGGCCGCGACTTGCTGGCGCGCTTGCCGATGATTTTGGTGTGCGCCTTCAGAGTGTCGCCATGGAACACCGGCTTCGGAAACTTGACGTCAGTCATGCCGAGATTGCCGACCGTAGTGCCCAAGGTCGTGTCGTACACGCTCATGCCGATCATGATGCCGAGCGTATAGAGACTGTTGAACAGCCGCTGGCCGAACTCGGTCTTCTCTGAGAAATGCGCATCGATGTGCAGCGGCTGCGGGTTCATGGTCAGGAGACTGAACATGGTGTTGTCCATCTCCGTCACGGTTCGGCTGAACTCGTGATGGAATTCCTGCCCGACCTCGAACTCTTCGAAATACAGTCCAGCCATTTACCGTCCCTTGTAGTTGGGTGCCCGCTTCTCAACGAATGCATTCAGCCCTTCCTGGCAGTCTTCGGTCGATGCGACCACCACGAAGCTTTCCGCCGTGTTCTCCACCGAACGGCGGAAATCGGCATCGACCGCGCGCATGAAGGCGTCGCGGCCGATCTTCATCACGATAGGCGATTTCGCCGCAAGCTTCCGCGCAATCTCGCGGGCACGCTCCAGCGCGGTGCCCCTCGGCACGACTTCGCTAAGCAAGCCCATGCGATACGCAGTTGCGGCGTCGAAAGGCTCGCCGAGAAACAGTGGACCGAACGACTGGTGCTTTCCCACCAGCCGCGGCAGCTGCACGAAGTGGATCGCGGGGATCAGGCCGACATCGATCTCCGGATAGCCGAAGGTCGAGCCGTCGCCCGCGACGATCATGTCGCAGGAAATCGCGATCGTCATGCCGCCGGCGCGTACCGCGCCATCGATCGCCGCGATCGTCGGCTTGCCCATGCGGTATTGCGTATCGTTCAGCGCGAAATACAGCCGCTCGAGGAATGCCTTGGTCTCGATCGCGGGCTTGCCCCTGACGATGTCGAGGTCGAGGCCCGCGCAGAACACCTTGTGGGCGCTACTGATGATGACGGCGCGCACCGCGTCATCGTCCCGCGCCTTCGCCAGCGCCGCCAGCAACGCGTCGATCAAGGGGATGCTGAGCGCGTTGACCGGCGCACGATCCAGCACGATCTCCGCAATCTGATCGCTGACCGAGTAACGAATGAGGTCCGTGCTCATGATGTCTTGCCTCCTGTCATCGCTTTGGCCTGCCGCACCGCGCCCGACAGCAGCAAGCCGTCGAT
Organism: Bradyrhizobium sp. CCBAU 53421; assembly: GCF_015291625.1. Lineage (NCBI taxonomy): Bacteria > Pseudomonadati > Pseudomonadota > Alphaproteobacteria > Hyphomicrobiales > Nitrobacteraceae > Bradyrhizobium > Bradyrhizobium sp. CCBAU 53421. Next base: position 3,362,543 of record NZ_CP030047.1, on the reverse strand, counting down.
CTCGCCGGGGCCAAGTCCAGCCTCCGTCAGCACCGCGCGGCTATCCTGCCCAACGTCCGGCGCAGGGCAAAGATGATCCTCGGACAGGCTCGCGATCCCCGGGGTGCGCGGCGAATACACTGCGCCAACCCCGGGTGTGTTCTGGCGGACCGACGCTCTGGTCGCCTCGACGTGTACGTTGCGCAGCCATTCGCCGGGATTGAGGATCCGCTCGGCGATGATATCGGCGGCATGCAGCCGTGTCAGCCAGGCATCCGTCGGCTGCGTCAGGAACACCTCGCGCAGCTGCGGGATCAGTGTGTCGGCGGCGTCCGCACGCCGGGCGAAGTCGGCGAAGCGCGGATCGGTGGCGAGATCCTCGCGGCCGATCGCACCGCACAGCCGCTTGTATTGCGGCTCGTTCACCAGCGTCACCATCATCCAGCCGTCCTGCGTCTGGTAGGTGCCGGCCGGAACGTTCAGCGCGCGCGGCGCGCCGCCCTCGAGGATGAACTCCGCGACCTTGTGACCGAGCAGCGCCGACGTCGATTGGCAGAGATTGACGTCGATCCAGCGCCCGCTGCCGACCGTCGCACGCGCGAACAGCGTCGTCGCAATGGCCTGGAACGCATACACGCCGGTGACGACGTCGGAGATCGTGGTGCCGACCCGATGCGGCACGCCATCGCTGCCGAGATTGACCGACACCAGCCCCGAAAACGCCTGCGCCACCGAATCCGAACCCGGCCGCTTGGAATACGGCCCGCTCTGCCCGAACCCGCTGACCGACAGGTAGACCAGACCCGGATTGTCGCGCGACAGGTTCTCATAGCCGAGCCCGAGCCGCTCCGCGACACCGGGACGAAACCCTTCAATCAGCACATCGGCTTCGCGCGCCAGACGCTGCGCGATCGCGATGCCGTCCTTGTGCTTCATATCGAGGCACAGGCTGCGCTTGCCGCGGTTGTAGACCGCCGACAGCGTCGTGTGGTTACCGTAGGTGGTGCCGAGATAGCGCGACCAGTCGCCTTCGGGCGGCTCGACCTTGATGACGTCGGCGCCATACACCCCGAGCAGCATCGCGCAATAGGGTGAGGCGATCCCCTGCCCGAAATCCAGCACTTTCAGCCCGCGATACGGTGCTTCGTGCGTCGGCGTCAGCTTGCGTTCGCCCGCCATTTGTCCTCCCACAGCTCTCGAAGAGCCCTACAACGCCAGATAGCGCTGCCGGATGTTGTCGTTGGCTTTCAGCTCATCGATGGAGGATGTGTAGACGATCTGTCCCTTGTCGATAACCGTCGCGTGGCTCGCAAGGCCAAGGCAAAAATGCATGTTCTGCTCGGCGATCAATACTGTGGCACCGGTGCCGCGGAGCTGCCGCAGCAGCTCGCCGATGCGCTGCACGATGATCGGCGCCAGCCCCTCGCTCGGCTCGTCCAGCAACAGCAGCACCGGATTGCCCATCAGCGTGCGGGCGATCGCCAGCATCTGCTGCTCACCGCCGGAGAGCCGGCCCGCGATCCGGTGCCGCAACGGCTCCAGCAGCGGGAACACGTCATAGACGCGGCGGATCGACCAATCGTCCTCGCCGTCCGGCCCTTTCTTCTGGCCGATCACGAGATTGTCCTCGACTGTGTGCTCGGGAAAGATCTGGCGGTCCTCCGGCACGAAGCCGAGCCCGGCCCGCGCGATATGATGAGGTCTCATTCCGGAGACCACATTGCCGCGCAGACTCACCTTGCCGCGGCGCGCCGGCGCCAGCCCCATGATCGCCTTCATGGTGGTCGACTTGCCGGCGCCGTTGCGGCCAAGCAGCGCCATGGTCTCGCCCTTCCGCACCGAGAGGCCGACGCCGAACAGGATCTGGCTGGTGCCGTAGTAGACGTCGAGGTCCTCGACCTGCACGACCGGCTGCGCGCTCATGCCACCGCTCCCGCGTGGTCGTCGCTGCCGAGATATGCCTCGATGACGGCTTCGTTCCTGCGGATCGCGTCCGGCGTGCCGGTCGCCAGGATCCGGCCGTAGCAGAGCACGACGATCTGCGGCGCGATCTTGAACACGATATCCATGTCGTGCTCGATGAACACGACGGTGATCTTCTGCCTCTCCCAGAGCTCGCGCACCTTGTCGATCATCCGCCAGCGCTCCTCGGTGCCCATGCCCGCGGTCGGCTCATCGAGCAGCAGAACCTTGGGATCGAGCACCAGCGCAAGCGCGATATCGAGCAGCTTCTGATCGCCATGCGACAGTGTCGCCGCGGTCCTGTTGCGCTTGCCGGCAAGGCCGAGCAGCTCCATCGCGTGCTCGGCGCGGTCGCGCGTCTCGGCCAATGGAAAGCGGCGATGCATCACGCCGGCACGGCGCTGATCGGCGCAGACCGCGGCCAGCATCGTTTCTTCGACCGTCAGCGACGGGAAGATGCTCGCGACCTGGAAGGCGCGGCCGATGCCGTGGCGCACGATCTCGGGCGGCGTCTTGCCCGCCATGTCGACGCCATTGAGCAGAATCTGCCCGGCATCCGGCCGCAGCGCGCCCGTGATCAGGTTGAAGAAGGTGCTCTTGCCGGCGCCGTTGGGGCCTATCACGGCTGTGAGCGAGCCATCGGCGAAGTCGAGCGAGACGTTGTCGGTCGCCTTGACGCCGCCAAAGGATTTCGAGAGGGCGCGAATCTCCAGCATGGCTAAGCGCGCCCCTCGCCGCGGCGTTGCGCGAACCATTCGACGACAAAGTCCATCAGGCCCTTTCGCAGGCCAATGGCGAAGAACAGGATCACGATGCCGAGTACGATGCCGTGATACTCGGTCAGGCGGGTCACGGTGTCGTTGAGGATCAGCAGCAGCACCGTACCGACCATCGGTCCGAGGAACGTGGTCACACCGCCGAGCATATTGATGAAGATGCCCTCGCCCGAGATCGTCCAATAGGCGAATTCGGGATAGGCGCCGGAGACGAACAGCGCCATGATGATGCCGCCGGTCGCCGCGAACAGCGCCGCCAGCACGAAGATCACGAGCTTGGCACGCCAGACGTCGATGCCAATGAAGCTCGCCCGGGTGGCGTTGTCGCGGATCATGCGCAGCGTGTAGCCGAACGGCGACTGCGCGATCTGGCGCATCAGGAGCAGGCCGATGACCAGCAGCGCACAGCTCGTGATGTAGAGATGCAGATGGTTCGACAGGTCGATGCCGAGGAACGGCGGCCGCGGAATGCCGCCGCGCAGGCCTTGGTCGCCGCCGGTCAGCGATTGCCAGGACAGGATGGTCGAATGGATCAGCATCTGGAACGCCAGCGTGACGAAAGCGAAGTAGATTTCCTTCAACCGTACGCAGATCGCGCCGATGACGACGGCGACGACGACGGTCATTGCCAGCGTCGCAATAAAAGCTACCGGAATCGGCACACCGGTCTTCTGCATCATCAAGCCGAAACCATAGGCGCCGAGGCCGAAGAACATGCCGTGGCCGAACGAGATCAGGCCGGTGTAGCCGACCAACAGATTGAGCGACGTCGCGAACAATCCGTAGGCTGCGCAGCGGATCACGAAGTCGAGCAACTGCTTGCTGCCGAACAGCACCGGCAGCAGCGCGAGCAGGACAAAGGCCACGAGCGCGATCAGCACATCGCGATAGCGCTGCGGCCTGGCGTCGATCCGGGGAACCTCGAGCGGCTGCGTACCTTGGCCTGCCTGCACCTCGGTCATGCGACCTCCTTGCCGAACAGGCCGGTCGGACGCGACACCAGCACGATTACCATGAAGAGATACATCAGCCCCTCGGTGAACAGCGGGAAGCCGAGCGATCCGAACGAGCGGATAAGGCCGATCAGGAGCGCGCCGATCAGCGCGCCCAGGATCGAGCCCATGCCGCCGATCACGGTGACGATGAAGGACTCGATCAACACCGAGAACCCCATGCCCGGGGTCAGCGAGCGCACCGGCGCGGCCAGCGCTCCCGCCAGTCCCGCCAGCATGCCGCCAAGCGCGAACACGCCGCCATAGATCAGCCCGGTGTTGATGCCGAGCGCCGACACCATCCCGGGATTATGCGCGGCCGCGCGGATCACCTTGCCGATCCGGGAGCGCGCCAGCCCCAGTCCGAGAAGCGCCGCCGCGGCGAGCGCCACGCCGATCAGCAGCAGATAATATGGCGGCACCACGCCGCCGGCGATGAACAGCGGCGGCACCTGGAATGCGGCCGGCATGCCCATCGACTTGAACTCGGGCCCCCAGATCATGCGGACGACGTCGTCGAAGATCAGCACGAAGGCGTAGCACACCAATAGCTGCATCAGGACGTCGCGGCCGTAGACGCGGCTCATGAATACGCGTTCGAAGATCAGGCCGAGGAGCGCGGTGCCCACAGCGCCACTCAGGATCGCCAGCGCGAAGCTGCCGGTGACCTGGTAGGCCGTCATCGCGAAATAGGCGCCGAACATATAGAAGGCGCCGTGGCTGAAATTCACCACCTTGAGCACGCCGAAGATCAGCGTCAGGCCGACGGCGACCAGAAACAGCAGCATGCCGATGATCAGGCCGCTGGTGGTCTGGGTCACCAGGCATGCAGGACTGGCGAGGCAACTGGCGAGCGCGTCGAGGTCCACGAGAAATCATCCATTTCGGCGGGCCGCAACGCCGGCGCGCGACAAGCATCAGATGCAAGGCGGAGACAGCTGGCTGCCTCCGCCGCGCATGCGGATCAGGTGTAGCCCTTGCTCTTCTTCCACTCGGCTTCGAGCTCGAAGATGGCCTTCCAGTCTCCGGCCTTCACTTCAGGCACGTAAGGCTCCTGCGGGATCGTGGTGCCCCAGCCGATGGCGTAGCCGACCAGCGTGTGATCGTCGGCACGCATGGTAACGGTGCCGTCGGCGCCGAACGGACACTTGATGGTGAGCCCGGCGAGCACCTCCGCGACCTTCTTGCCGTCGGTCGAGTTCGCCTTCTTGACGGCCTCGCTGAGGAACATGACGGCCGTCGCGTTCTGCCAGGACCAGTTGGTCGGATACTCGTTGTACTTCGCCTTGTAGGCATCGCCCCAAGCCGCATTCTCCGGCGTCGCCGGGAATGTCTTGATGTAGCGATCGCCGGAGTGGATGCCCTTGGGCAGGTTCTTCACCACCGTGAGTGCGGTGTAGTCGGCCATGTTGACCGCGAACACCTCCATCTGGGTAAACATCGCGTAGATGTTGGCCTGATCGATGTAGGAGGTGAGATCGCCACCCCACAGGCAGGAATAAAGCGCCTGCGGCTTGGCCTGCAGGATCTTGGTCACCACCTCGGTGTAATCGGGCTGGAACAGTTTTGGCCAGGATTCGCTGATGACCTCGACATCAGGCGCGAACTTCTTCAGGTACAGCACGAACTCGCCGGTGGTGTCGCGGCCATAGGCATAGTCGGGCGAACAGGTCGCCCACTTCTTCAAACCCTTGGCCTTGGCGATCCCAGCCGCGTAGCCGGCGCCGACGATCGAGTCATGAATGCCCTGCCGCACGCAGCGGAAGGCGTTTGGGATGTGCTGCTTGGGATCGGCGGTCAGCGACGAGGCTTCCGAGCAGGTGTGGATGCAGAGCACGCCGAGATCCCGCGCCACCTCGTGAACGGCGAACGATCCCGACGACGCCTCGCCGTCGAGCAGCATCTCGCAGCCGTCGGTGTTGACGAGCTCGCGCGCGATGCGCGCGGCTTCCTGCGGCTGTCCCTTGGAATCGCGGATCACCATCTCGATCTGCCGGCCGGCAAGGCCGCCGGTGGCGTTGACCTTCTCGACTTCCAGCAGCACCGCATTGCGCGAGGACGTGCCGAGCTGCGCGACGCGGCCCGACAGAATGGTCGGCATGCCGATCTTGATCGTCTTGGCCTGTGCACGCGCCACCCATGGCGCAGCAAAGCTCGCCGCACCGGCGCCCATCAGCGCAAGCGTCGAGCGCCGGCTGATGCCCGGTTTCCGGGTCCTCGTCATATTCCCCTCCCTGTCGGGTTCGCGTTCCCAAATCCCTGCCGGAGATCGTTTCGTCTCCATGGCTGCAATGTTTTCAGAGCAAGGGGGGTGACGTCAAGCCAAAGATGAATTACGACTCATAATTCATCTAGGGAGGAAACGGCGCCGGAATCGGCCCGACGAACGGCAAATGATCAATCTTTCCAGCTTCATCGCATTTCACGCCAGGCGGACTCCGGACCGCTGTGCGCTGAAATATCGCGGCGAAGACGTCTCCTATGCAGATTTTGATCTGCGGATCCGACAGGTCGGCAGCTGGCTCGCGACCCACGGGATCGCGCCCGGCGATGTCGTCGCCGTCCTGATGAAGAACAGCACCGCCTTCCTCGAACTTGTGTTTGCGACCAGCCATATCGGCGCGGTATTCCTGCCGATCAATTATCGCCTCTCGGCCGATGAGGTCGACTACATCGTCGGCAACTCCGGCGCACGGCTCTTGGTCGCCGACGAGGAATTTGCCGTGATCGCAACCGGTGCTGCACCGGTGGTGCTGCTCGATGAAGTCGCGCAATCCAGCGTCACCAATCTTGTGCCGGACATCGCACCGGCGCCGATCCATGTGCGCCGGCCGCGCGATCTGATGCGGCTGATGTACACCTCGGGCACGACCGATCGCCCCAAGGGGGTGATGCTCACCTACGAGAACATCTACTGGAAATCCGCCGACCAGACGCTGGTGCTCGAATTGAACGCCGACACCCGGCTGCTCATTGTCGGCCCGCTCTATCATGTCGGCGCGCTCGATCTGCCCGGCATCGCCGTGCTCTGGCACGGCGGAATGCTGTGCATCCACCGGACCTTCGAGGCAGAGCCGGCGCTGGCCGCGATCGAGCGCGAGAAGCTCAACGCGGCGTGGTTCGCGCCAGTCATGACCACCGCCCTCCTCACCTGCCCGAACCGCGAGCGTTACGACGTCTCCAGCCTGCAATGGGCGATCGGCGGCGGCGAGAAGACGCCGGAGAATCGCATCCGCGCCTTCTCTGATTACTTCAAGAATGCGCGCTACATCGATGCCTACGGCCTGACCGAAAGTTGCGGCGGCGACACCTTCATGGACGCCGGCCGCGAGATCGAGAAGATCGGCTCGACCGGCCGCGCCATTGCCCATGTCGAGATCGAGATCCGCGACGATGCCGGCAAGCGCCTGCCCGCCGGGCAGAATGGCGAGATCTGCCTGCGCGGCCCGAAGGTCACGCAGGGCTACTGGAAGGATCCCGAGAAGACCGCGTCCGCCTTCTTCGGCGACTGGTTCCGCACCGGCGACGTCGGCTATCTCGACGAAGACGGATTCCTCTATCTGACCGACCGCAAGAAGGACATGATCATCTCCGGCGGCGAGAACATCGCCTCCTCCGAGGTCGAGCGTGTCATCTATGAAATCCCCGGAGTGCGCGAGGTCGCAGTGATCGGCCTGCCGGACGACCGCTGGGGCGAGAAGCCGGTCGCCATCGTGGTGCTGGCCGACGACGCAAGGCTCGACCTGCCTGATCTCACCGAATTCTGCCGGACACGGCTCGCCGGCTTCAAGGTGCCGCGGCAACTGATCATCCGCGACAGCCTGCCGCGCAATCCATCTGGCAAGGTGCTCAAACGCGTGCTCCGCGCCGAACTCGAGGCCACCGCATGACGCAAGCGACATCCGCCAAAGTGACAAAACTCAACCGGGTCGAGCGCAACGCCTGGACCAAGCAGAGGATCTTCGACGCCGCGACCAAGGTCGTCGGCAAATACGGCTATGCCGAAGCCTCGGTTGCGCGGATCACCGAAGCTGCCGGCGTCGCGCAAGGCACCTTCTACAATCACTTCGAGAACCGCCAGGAGTTGCTCGACCAGCTGCTGCCGAAGATCGGTCTCGACATGGTCCGCTTCATCCATGCGCGCACCGGCACCGCGAGCGAGGCCCGGCAGGAGGTCGAACGCTTCAGCGCCTTCTTCGATTTCATCCGCGAGGTCCCCGAATTCCTGCGCATCCTGAACGAAGCCGAGTTCTTCGCGCCGATCGGCTACCAGAAGCATTTTGACAACATCTCGAGTGCCTATGTCCGGATCCTGCAGCGTGCACGCACTGCCGGAGCCACCAATAAATTCAGCGATGAGGAATTCGAGGCCATCGTCCAGGTCTTGATGGGCGCGCGTGGCTATCTCAGCCGGCGCTATTCCTATTCCGAACACGGCGTCACCGCCGTGCCCGACTATGTCATCACGGCCTATCAAAAGCTGGTCACGCATGGCCTGTTCAACAGCAGCGAAGGGAAGAAGCGATGAGCGCTGACGGCACCATCCTCGTCACCGGCGGCAGCCGCGGCATTGGCGCGGCGACTGCAACACTGCTTGCCGATCAGGGACACAGCGTCGTCATCGTCGACATCGCACCCGAGCCGCTGGTCGGAACGGCCGCGATCCTGTGGCCGGCGCCGTTCGACGTCGCGAGCGAAGGCGCCGTAGTCACTGGCATTGCCGATATCGAAAAGGCGCACGGCCCGATCAGCGGGCTCGTCAACGCGGCCGGCGTGTTCGGCAAGATGCACACGATCGAGCGGGTGCGGATGGAGCAATGGGATCGCGAGGTCAATATCGACCTGCGCGGCACCTTCCTGGTCGCGCGCAGCGTCGGCATCGGAATGGCCAAGCGGCGGCACGGCGCGATCGTCAACGTCGCCTCGGTGGCCGGCATGACGTCGGGCCCGATCCACGCCTATACCGCGGCGAAGGCCGGCGTCATCCAGATCACGCAGACGCTGGCCGCCGAATGGGGCCGCTCCGGCGTGCGCGTCAACGCGGTATCGCCCGGCTTCACCCGCACCGCCGCGCTCGAAGCCGGCATCGCGTCAGGCGCCCTGAACAAGGATCTGCTGGCGCGCCCGACCGCGCTGAATCGGCTGGTCGAGCCGATGGAGGTGGCGCAGGCGATCGCCTGGCTGCTGTCGCCGCAGAGCAGCGGCGTCACCGGCATCAACCTGCCGGTCGACGCCGGCTACATCGCGGGCACCACATGGGCCGCCTATGGCGGCCTGCCGGACGCAGCGGCGAGCTGAGGACACCACATGAATATCGAGCTTCCGCGCAAACACCTCGACCTGTCCTCCGCCATCGCCGAGGGCGACATCCGCGTGCTGCTGATGGTGCTCGTGCACATGACCGGCGACGAGAAATGGCTTGAGCCGCCCTACAAGCCGAAACGCGACGTTCGCCTGATTCCCGATCCGGACGCCGGCGTGCCGAAGGAGATCCAGGACGAGATCCGCGCCGCCGTGCTGGACCTGTTCGCCAGCGGCACGCCGAAACCCGTCATCACCGATCCCGGCGATGAGCTGATGCTGCGGATGATGCGCGCGACGCTCGGCGAGAATGTCGCGCCAGAATATGCCCCGCTGATGCGGGAGGAGATGGCCTTCATCCCGCGTGAAGCGCGCTGGCGCGAACGCCCGTCCGATGAGCGGCTGGCGCAGCAGCACGTGCTGATCGTCGGCGCAGGGGTTTGCGCGATCGCGCTCGGCGTCGCGCTCGGGCGGCTTGGCATTCCCTATACGATCGTCGAGAAGCAGGACGAGATCGGCGGCACCTGGTACGTCAACCGCTACCCCGGCTGCGGCGTCGATACGCCGAACCACTCCTATTCCTTTTCGTTCGGCGCCCGCAATCCGTGGACGCGCTATTTCGCGCAGCGCCAGGAATTGCTCGACTATCTGCTCAAGGTCGTGCGTGAATACGACATCCGCAAGCACGTCCGCCTTTCCACCGAACTCGTCGCCTCGCGCTGGGACGAAGCCAAGCGGTGCTGGATCTCGACGCTGAAGACCGCGAGCGGCGAAGAGACCTTCGAGTCCACCGCGCTGGTCAGCGCGATCGGGCAACTCAACGATCCCTCGCCTGCCTCTTTCAAGGGAGGCGGGGATTTCACCGGCCTCAAGGTTCATTCGGCGCTGTGGTCCGACGACATCAAGCTCGACGGCAAGCATGTCGCCGTGATCGGTACCGGCGCAACCGCGATGCAGCTGGTGCCGTCGATCGCCGACCGCGTCGCCTCGGTCACCGTCTACCAGCGCACCGCGCAGTGGGCGCGGCCGGTGAAGGGCTATTCCGATCCGATCACCGAAGGCGCGCAGTGGCTGCTCGCCCATCTGCCGTTCTATGTGCAGTGGTATCGCTTCAACATGTTCTGGCGTTACGGCGACGGGCTGCTGCCGTTCCTGCGCAAGGATCCGGCTTGGCCGCATCCGGACCGCGCCGTCAACAAGGGCAACGACCGACATCGTCAGGAGCTGGCCGACTTCATCCTCTCCGAGCTGAAGGACCGCCCCGACCTGATCGGGAAGTGCATGCCGACCTATCCGCCTTACGGCAAGCGCATCCTGCTCGACAACAACTGGTTCAAGACGCTGACCCGTTCGAATGTCGAGCTGGTCACCGACAAGATCGATTATTTTGCGGCGGACGGAATCGTTGCCGCCGACGGCACATCGCGGCGGCACGACGTCATCGTGATCTCGACCGGCTTCAAGGTCTCGGAGATGGCTGCGCGTCTCAACATCACCGGGCGCGACGGCAAGAACCTCAAGCAGGTGTGGCGTGACGACAATCCGACCGCGTATCTCGGCCTCACCGTGCCTGACTTCCCCAACCTGTTTCTGATGCTCGGGCCCAACTCGGGACCCGCACACGGCGGCAGCGTGATCTTCCAGTCGGAATGCCAGAGCCGCTACATCTCCGCCTGCCTCGTCGAGATGATCGAGAACGACATCGCCGCGATCGACGTGCATCCCGACGCGCATGACGAGTATATCCGCAGCGTCGACGCCGAGCATGAGCAATTGATCTGGACGCACCCGGGCATGACGACCTACTACCGCAACAGCAGCGGCCGGGTGTTCTCGGCGATGCCGTGGCGATTCGTCGATTACTGGAAAATGACGCACGATCCGGACTTCACTCGGTATCGAAAGACCAAGTCGCGACAGGACTCCTGACCTGAATTCCCTCGCTCGTTAACTTGACAGACGGCCATAACTGCCGCAGCATTTCGTTGACTGCACCTGTTGGAGTGCTGGAGCGCCTGCTCCTCGCGTCGCAGGAATTGACGGACGATTATGGGATCGGCCGCCAGGCAGCAGAAGCGGACAGAGGTCCGTCGGCCCACCCTTGGAGAGGAGCATGACGCCACCGGCGAAAGCCAGCGACCTTGCTCGGCAAGGTCTCGGTGCACGTTGAGGCGAACAGCAGCTGCTAGCCGCGTGCACTGCCGACAATCTGAACATATCCGCAGGACGAGAGCGCAAAGGCCAAGTGCTTTCAGGTCCCGAAACACCACTGGTCTACACCAGAGATCCTTCGCTAAAACGAAGTAGCAGGGCCCCGCGATGCTTGAATGCACCGGGGCCCATTCGTTTGCGCGCCGCCCCCGTCGTCGCATTGCGCCACCGCGCGGGATCAGGAACAATTGTCCTGACGGGGAGAGGAACGATGCTCGAGAAGCCCAAGGTCAGGATCTACACCGACTACAAGTCTCCCTACGCCTATGTCGCCAACAAGCGGCTGTTCGAGCTGGAGGATACCCTTGGCGTCGCGCTCGAATGGCTGCCCTACACGCTGCGCATTCCCGAGTTCATGGGCACGGTCGAGGAACGGACGCCGCACTTCTGGCGCAAGGTGCGCTATTCCTACATGGATGCGCGGCGGTTTGCCAATGCGCAGGGACTGACCATGAAGGGCCCGCGCCGGATCTACGACGCCTTCTATTCCAGCGCCGGGATGCTGTTCGCACAACGGCACGGGCTGTTCCGCCCCTATCATGACATGGTGTTCCGGAAGTTCTGGAACCACGAGCTGGAGATCGACGAGTTGTCGGAGATCGCCAGTGTGATCGCCGCGATCGGCGGTTCCGCTGAGGCCTTCGAGGCCTATGTTCGCGGCCCTGCCCGCGCGGAACACAACCGCATCATCGATGAGGCCGAAGCGCTCGGCGTGTTCGGCGTTCCCAGCATGGTGTTCAACGGCGAGCTGTTCTGGGGCGGCGACCGCATCGACATGCTGATCGAGCGGATCAAGCAGCCGGAGACGATCGCCGCCGCTCTCGGGAGCAGGCACCGGACCTGAGCTCACGCCGTTTTGAAGTCTCCCTGATCGATCAGCCTTCGTTCAGGGTGGCCCAGCATCCGGTGCGTTCCAGCACGGGCTTCAACGCCGCGCGATGTCCGGGATCCAGCGCGGCGAACTTGTCGCGCAGCTGCTGCAGGCACTTGACCTGATATCTGAACGGCGCCAGCGCGTAAGGCAGTCCCCAAACGTTGATCTCGAGCCGCTCGAGGCCCTTCGCGAATGCATCCGCGTTGGCGACCAGGAACGGCAGATAGAGTTCGCCGGCTATCCGCAGCAGCGCCTCCGCGAACCCGCCAAGCGCCTGATCACGAGCATACCAGTCACCCTCGACACCTGACGCGTCATCGAGCCTCCGCACCCAGTGATCAGTGAACGGTGCGCGTTCGCGCATGATCCGCATCTGGGTCGGATCGGTCGCCATCTCGCTGAGCTGGCCGAACCAGGCGAAATCCGCCAGCGACGGCCGGCTGCCGAACAGATAGTTCGTCATGCCGACATGCGGCTCGAACGCCGCGAGCGTGCGCCGATAGCTCTCCTCCAGCAGCGGCCTGTTCTCGTCCGTCGCGCCGAGAATGACCATGCGCGAGATCTGCCGTTGCCGGAACTCCTCGATCTCCGCGCGGCTGCCGGCTTCGGCTTCCGACGTCGACCATTCCTCTCCCGCCCAGCGCGACACATAGGCCTGATCTTCCGGATCCCACCAGCGATACAGGAACAGCGGCTTCACCGCCCATTCGTCGGCGAGGTCCTCGAGCAGATCGCAGACGAACGCGACAGCCTTGTCCTCCGGGATCACCGAGCGGCCCTGGTGCCGCGCTTCCAGATCGTAGGCCAGCGTCGTAGTCTCGCCGCGATAGCTGCCGTCGGGATATTGCAACACCGGGATCAGCATCGGCTTCAGATGCGCGGTCGCCGCGCGCAGCGCCTTGGTCATGATCACCCAGTCATGCGGGATCCGCCGGTAGCGCAGCAGCGCCCGCAGCTTGATCGCATAGGGCGACGCGGTCGATCCGATCAGGCGATAGCGGCCTTCCGTCATGACGACACCTCCGAGAACTCCGGATTGCCGTATGGATAGAACCGCGTGAGGTCGACGTTCCTGTAGGGCAGCTTGTCAAGGCGCGTCGTGCCTAGGAACGGCTGGTCCGGCTCGACCAGCAGGATCGTCTTGGCGAAGCCATTGTCGTCGAAGCCGCGCCGGAAATGCACCCGCGACTTGATCGCCATCACGTCGAAGCTGCCGATGTCAGGCACCAGCGCCTTCAGCGAGAACGGCTCCATCACCTGCACCAGATAGGTGGAGAGGATCAACACATTGTTGCGCCCGAAGCGCACGCAGACCCAGAACTGCCCGTAGCCGTCACCCGCCACCGAGATCGTGCCCTGGATGCGAACCGGATCGCCCGCCGACTCGTCGGCGCGGCCGCCGATCTCCATATCGAAGGCATCGCCGGCCTTGGCGGCGGCCGCTTTCAGGCCTGCCGTCGCCTCGGCATCCGCTATGGTCGCGATGACGGTGTTGGCGAGGTCCTGCGCAACGATCTCCCGCAGCAGCCATGTCGCCGATCCCGAGCGGTCGCTGTGATCGGCCAGTACCACCGGCGTGTTGCCGTCGGCGACGGCCCGCTTTGCCAGCGCGACGCCTTCGGCGATGTTGTGCAACTTGGTCGATTGCAGCAAGGCCTCGCGCAGCCGCCAGATCGTGCCGGCGAGATCGCGTGCGACATGCTCGGCGAGCTTTGGATTGTCGTTGGTCAGGACCTGGACGGTCATGCCGACATCGGGAACATCGGCGAACGGGAAGCCGAAGAAGATGTTGACGTAAACGTCGACCTCGCGGGCCTCCCAGACCAGCGCGCGCTGCACGAGATCCATCCAAGGCCGCGCCCCGGTCCATTGCAGCACGGTGGGCGAGATCACGGGAACCTTGATGGTCCGATGCGCGGGTTTGTAGTCGCCGCGGATCGCCCGCACCAGCATGCGCGCCGCGCGTTCGCCCTGCAGATGCGCGTCGTAGTGCGGGAAATATTTGACGGCGAACGCCATGTCCGCCTGCTCGAGGAACGCCTCGTCCTCGTTGCCATGAGGGTCGAAGGTCGCGGCGATGAAGGCGGAGCGGCCGACCACCTCGCGGACCTGTCGCGCCAGATCGGCCTCGGGCCGCGGCACGTCCCGCACCGCCATTGCACCATGCAGGCACAGATAGACGCCGTCGAACGGCCCCTCCTCTTTCAGCCCGGCGACCATCCTGCCTGTGAAGGTCCGGTAGGCTTCCGGGGTGATCCAGCCGGACCCCGTGTAGGTCTTCGGCCACAGCGGGGATTCGATGCCGACCAGTTCGACCTCGGAGAACTCGCGCGCCACCTGCACGAAGCCGCCCATATAGTTCTTGGGATCGAACTGTAACAGCGCCTCGCCCCTGGCCGGCGAGCCGGGATAGATGAAGTCGTCGAGCGTGGTCTCATTCGGCAGGAACGAGACGGTTTCGTGGGAGAAATGCAGGACGGCGATACGTATCTTGCGATCGCTCATTTTGGTGCGCCTCGGCTGTTTTTCCGCATCCTGGCATCGAAGGCGCGGCGCGCCAATCCACATTCGGTTTTTGCCCGCCAGACCTGCAAATAAGCAGACGCGCCGCCGCTTGCCACCGTGCGGATTCTGCTATGGTCCGCGGCAACAATCAGGCCCCGGCCTCGCAGACATCTCAAGGAGAGAGCGCCATGAATCCCCCCGTCAGCTCGCCCGCGATCAAGGTCGTCAAATCCGTCCGCGAGCAGGTGAGCGCCGAGGAGTGGCAGGCCCGCGTCGATCTTGCCGCCTGTTATCGGCTCACGGCGATGTACGGCATGACCGAGATGATCGCGAACCACATCTCCTGCCGCGTGCCCGGCACCACCGACCAGTTCCTGATCAATGCCTACGGCATGCTTTACGAAGAAATCGACGCCTCCAGCCTGATCAAGGTCGACGTCGAAGGCAACACGCTGCTCAACGCGACCGACTACGACGTCAACGTCGCGGGCTTCGTCATTCACAGCGCCATCCACATGGCCAAGCACGACATGGATTGCGTCGCGCACACCCATACCCCGGCCGGCATGGCGGTGTCCGCGATGGAATGCGGCCTACTGCCGCTGGCGCAGACCTCGATGCGCTTCCTGCACATCGCCTATCACGACTTCGAGGGCATTGCCGACAATGTCGACGAGCGCGAGCGCCTGGTGCGCGACCTCGGCGACAACGAGGCGATGATCCTGCGCAACCATGGCCTCCTCGTCGTCGGCCGCACCGTGCCCGCCGCCTTCAATGTGTTGTTCCGCCTCGAGCGGGCCTGCCAGACTCAGGTGATGGCGTTGTCCTGTAACACCAAGCTGATCTACCCGCCGCAAAACATCCTTGAAGACACCTATGAGCGGATGCTGCCGAAGCCCGGCCGCGCCGCCCGCAACGGCGAGCTCGCCTGGCCCGCGCTGCTGCGCAAGCTCGACCGGGCCGATCCGTCGTACCGGGACTGAGGCAAAATCGCGCCTTCGCATCAACTTTGGGCGCAGCTTGCCCGCTATTTGAGCGCACGTTTTGCCGTGACATCGCCGATGCTAGAAGTCGGCGAGACGGCAGGTGCGTGCGATGAAAACCTTCATTCGCGTGGTTGAACTGTGGGTGCCCGATGCAACGCGGACGCGGCTGGCATTCGGCGGCAGCCTCCACAGCGCCGAGTTCGCCGAATTCCAGGCGGTCAGCGAGCACGCGCTGTTCGCCTATGACGAGGGCCTTCCCGGCAAGGCCTGGGCGACCGGCCATCCGGTCATCCTGACCGAATTCGCCAACTCGTATTTCAAGCGAACTGATGAGGCGCGCGAGGCCGGCCTGACCTGCGGCGTCGCGCTTCCGGTGTTCGCCGGCGAATTCCTGATGGCCGTGATGGTGCTGCTCTGCGGCGACGACAGGAAGCATGTCGGCGCGATCGAGCTTTGGCACAACGATCCCGAGAAATCCCACGAGATGGCGCTGGTCGACGGCTACTACGGCACTGCCGACATGTTCGAGTTCAACTCGCGCCACACCAGATTCCCGCGCGGCTTCGGCCTGCCAGGCCGGACCTGGAAGGCCGGCATGCCGCTGATCATCAAGGATCTGCACAACTCCAAGGGATTCCTGCGTTGGGAGGACGCATCCGAGATCGGCATCAATTGCGGCGTCGGTATCCCCTACACGACCGGCGACCAGACCTGGGTGGTGACGTTCCTGTCGGCCCAGGCGACGCCGATCGCACGCCGGTTCGAGATCTGGGTGCCGAACGAAGCGCGGTCAGCGCTGCTGTTCCGCTCCGGCGATTGCAGCGAGCAGTCCGATCTCGCCGCGCTCTATGCGGAAAGGAGGATCAGCCGGGGCGAAGGCTCTATCGGCGGCGCATGGGCCACCGGCATGCCCGCGCTCACCGAACATCTGAAGCAGGATGAATCGATCGCGGCTGCACTGGCGCGCAACTCCGGCATGAACCAGGTGGTCGCGCTGCCGGTGATCGAGAACGCCCGGCTCAAGGCGGTGCTGGCCTGGTATTTGTAATTGTCGTGTTGCGAATGTCGCCTCCCAACATTTGTCGTCCCGTCGAAAGCCGTGACCCATCACCAGCGAAGGTGATTGTCGCGCGACGTTGGGCCACAGTTCCCTTCAACAACTCAACCCTGTGGTTATGGGTCCCGGGTCGCGCTTCGCTTGCCCGGGACGACGCTGGGCTTGCTTCGCATGTTCAGGCCTGAAGCTGAAATCCGTTTCATCGCAATTGCTTACTTACTCGCGCAAGTTGCAGCCGCGGTGTCAGCGCAGTCAAATCATATGCGGTAGGCGTTCGCATCGCGACGATACCAATATTTTGGTGCCGGTCGCCCTCGACACGACATGAGGACCTTGCGCTTGACGTGCTGCCAATGGTCAACTCGCTGATCGGAACGCGTCTGCATCGTTGGGGAAAACATGATGTTCAGGATGATTGCGATCGTGGCTGGCCTCGGGCTCGCACTTGCCGCCACGGCGGAGGCCAAGACGCCGCGCAAGGGCGGGACCATTCGCATGACGGCGCCCTATGGCTCCAGCTTCACCAGCATGGACATCCACACCACACCGCGTGCCCAGGACGAAATCTACGCCAAGGCCCTCCACCGGTCGCTCTACATCTGGGACTCGGCCGAAGGCAAACCGGTGCCGGAACTTGCCAAGGAGGTCACGGTCTCGGGCGGCGGCCTCGTTCATACCTTCAAGCTGCGCGACGACGCCTATTTCCACAACGGCCGCAAGATGACGGCCGACGACATCATCTGGTCCTACAACCGCATCATGGACGGCACCAAGGCCTATCCCGGCGCGCGATTTGTCCGCTTGATCGAGGGCGCCGCCGAAGTCGAGAAGGGCCAGGCCAAGGAAATCTCCGGCCTGAAGAAGATCGACGACTTCACCCTCGAAATGAAGCTGACCGAGAAAGTCGATCCCGCCTTCTACTTCTTCACCGCGTTGACCTCGATCTATCCCGCCGACGAGGGCGGGAAGGAGAGCTTCCTGCAGAAGCCAATCGGCCTTGGTCCGTTCAAGTTTGTCGAGCACGTGCCGGGATCGCGCATCGTTCTGGAACGGTGGGACCGGTTCTACAAGCCCGGCAAGCCATATGCCGACAAGGTCGTGATATCGCTGATGGGCGAAGCCGCGGCACGCGATGTCGCCTTTCGCAACAAGGAGATCGACACCTCGGTGCTTGGGCCGGCGCAGTATGTCGCTTATCAAGCCGATCCCAACCTCAAGGGCACCATCGTCGAGGTCGCCGAGGTCTTCACCCGCTATATGGGGATGAATCCCACGTTCAAGCCGTTCTCCGACAAGCGGGTTCGACAGGCCGTCAACTATGCGATCGATGCCGATCTGATCATCAACAAGCTGGTCAAGGGCAAGGCCTATCGCGCCACGAGTTGGCTGCCTCTGACCTCGCCGGCATACGACAAGGCCATGAAGCCCTATCCTTACGATCCAGCGAAAGCGAAGCAATTGCTTGCGGACGCGGGCTATCCCAACGGCTTTGAATTCGAATGGACCACCAGCCAGAACGAAAGCTGGGGCCTGCCGATCGTCGAAGCCGCGATCCCGATGCTGGACAAGGTGGGCATCAAGGTGAAGGTCAAACAGGTCGAAACCGCGGTGCTGGCGGAGGTCATCCGCAAAGGCGACTTCCAGGCCTTCATCTATTCCCAGGCGACCGGCCCGGATCCGCAGGCGGCGCTCAAATGCTTCCATTCGGCGACGCCGCAATCGGCCTGCAACTACACGACCTTCAAGAACGCGGAGTTCGACAAGCTGATCGATGCAGCCGGCCAGACCGACGAAGCCGCCAAGCGCGTCCAGCTGCTGCAGAAGGCCAATGCGCTGCTGCAGGAGGAAGCGCCGATCTGGTTCTTCAACTACAACAAGGCTGTCATGGCGGTGCAACCCTGGCTCAAGGGAATCCAGCTGGACGCGACGGAGCTGACCCATCAAAACGTCGAAGACCTCTGGGTCGACGACACCTCGCCCGCGAAGTGACAGGTGCCATCGCTCACCCTCCATCGTGACAAATGATGGAGGGGACGAGGAAAACGTCCAATGCTCTCCTTTACGATCCGTCGAGTCCTGCAAACCGTTCCGACCGTGCTGGCCGTCGTGCTGGTGATCTTCGTGTTGTTCAGCGTCGTTCCAGGCAGCATCGTGTCAAGCATGGGCGATGACGGCCGGGGTCCGACGGACCCGCAGGTCGTGGAGCGCATGAAAAAGCAGCTCGGCCTCGACGATCCCGTTTACGTGCGTTTCGGCTCCTACATCGCCAAGCTCACGACGGGTGATTTCGGGACCTCGTTCCGGACCCGCGAGCCGGTCACGACCATGGTCGCCAAACGGATGTGGCCAACGCTGCAGCTGATCTTCGTGGCCCTGGCGTTTGCGATCGCAGTGGGCGTACCGCTCGGCTTCATCGCCGCGCTGAGGCCGGGCAGCATCGTCGACACGCTCTCGATGGTGCTGGCGGTGTCAGGCCTCTCGATGGCCAAATTCTGGCTCGGGCTGCTGCTAATGTACCTGTTTGCACTGAAGCTCGGCTGGCTGCCGAGTTTCGGCTATGGCGACGGCAGCCTCAAATATCTACTCCTGCCTGCCGTGACCCTCGGCGTCTCGCCGATGGCGCTGCTGGCGCGGACGACGCGGGCGGCGGTGCTCGAGATCATGACCGCGGATTTTGTCCGCACGGCTCGCTCGAAGGGCATGAGCGAGACGCGGGTCGTGACATGGCACGTGATGCGCAATGCCCTCGTCATCATTCTGACCGCGATCGGCCTGCAATTCGGCGTCGTGATGGGCCAAGCCGTCGTGGTCGAGAAATTGTTTTCCTGGCCGGGCATCGGCTCGCTGCTGGTCGACAGCGTCCTGCAGCGCGACATTCCCGCCGTCCAGGGCACCATCCTCGTGGTGGTGCTGTTCTTCCTCACCGTCAATACATTGGTTGACCTGCTCTACGGCGTGATCGACCCCAGGATCAGATACGCATGAGCGGCGGCCGGTCTCATCACGCCTGCGTACGATCGATCGTGCAGCCTGCCCTGGCGGAGCGACCGCGATGAAGCTTGGGACCAGCGCGATCATCGGCGGGATGCTATTCGCACTTGCGATCTTCGTCGGCCTGTTCGCGCCCTGGCTGGCCCATACCGATCCGGTCATGGGTGCCAACCTCATGAATGCGGAAGAACCGCCGAGCTGGACCTGGTGGTTCGGCACCGATGCGCAAGGCCGCGATATCTATTCCCGTGTCGTGCATGGCGCGCGCATCTCGCTGACGGTCGGCATCGTCTCGCAGCTCGTCAACAGCGTCATCGGCGTGACGCTGGGGTTGACGGCAGGCTATTGGGGCGGCTGGTGGGACGATTTCGTCAACGGGCTGACCAATCTAATGCTCGCCATCCCCTCGCTGATCTTCGCGCTCGCCATCATGGCGGTGCTCGGGCCCGGCCTGACCAGCCTCCTGATCGCGCTCGGATTGACCAACTGGTCGTTCACCTGCCGGATCGCACGCGCCTCGACGCTGTCGCTCAAGAGCCAGGGCTATGTGCAGGCTGCACGCGTGCTCGGCTATGGAGATCTGCGCATCATGATCACGCAGCTGCTGCCGAACATGGTCGGCCCCATCATTGTCATCGGCACGCTCGGCATGGGCGGCGCGGTCCTGGCCGAGGCTTCGCTTTCGTTCCTCGGCCTCGGCATCCGTCCACCCTATCCAAGCTGGGGCAGCATGCTGTCGGAGGCGCGCGACCAGATCACCACGGCGCCATGGCTGTCGGTGTTCCCGGGCCTTGCGATATTCCTGACGGTGCTCGGCCTCAATCTGCTGGGCGACGGCTTGCGTGACGTGCTCGATCCGCAGTCGCGGAGCCGGCGCGCATGACGACCGCTCCGCTGATCGAAGTCGAGGACTTGCGCATCGATCTCGACGACGGCGCGAGGCATGTTGCCGCGGTCGAGGGCGTTTCATTCCGCATCGATCGTGGCGAGACATTCGGTCTTGTCGGCGAGTCCGGCTGTGGCAAGAGCATCACGGCGCTCGCCTTGATCGGCCTGCTGCGCCGGCCGCTCTCGGTCGCCGCCGGCTCGATACGTTTCGAGGGCCGCGAGATTCAGGGGCTTTCCGCCGCCGAGCAGCGGGCGCTGCGTGGCAACCGCATCGCCATGATCTTCCAGGAGCCGATGACGGCGCTCAATCCGGTCTCGCCGGTCGGCCGGCAGATCGCGGAGATGTTCGTGCTGCACAAGGGCAAGAGCTGGCGCGAGGCAAGCCAGCTCGCCGTCGAGGCGCTGGCGAACGTGCGCGTCCCCGCACCGGAGCGGCGGGTGAAGGATTATCCGCACCAGCTCTCGGGCGGCATGCGCCAGCGCGTGATGATCGCTATCGCGCTGGCATGCGATCCGGATCTTCTGATCGCCGACGAGCCGACCACGGCGCTCGATGTGACCGTACAGGCGGAGATCATCGAGCTGATGCGCAATCTGTGCGCCGAGCGAGGCACGGCGATCCTGATGATCAGCCACGATCTGGGTCTCGTCGCCAACGTGTGCCGCCGCGTCGGTGTCATGTATGCCGGCCGCATTGTCGAGGAACGCAGCTCGGACGACATCTTCCGCGCCTGCGCGCATCCCTACACACAGGGCCTGGTCGACTCGTTGCCGCGGCTGGGGAGCCGCGCAGCACTCGGCCGGTCGCGGCTCAGGGAAATCGCCGGCGTCGTCCCGGCGATCGCGGACTTTCCGACCGGCTGCCGCTTCAATCCGCGTTGCGCACAGGCGACCGAGATCTGCCGGACCACCGCACCGGAGACGACATGGCTCGCTGCGGGCGGCCTCGTCAGGTGCCACCACCATGCATGAACCCGCGGCAAGGCCCGTCGACGATGTCATCCTCAGCGTTGAGGATCTCGCGGTGCATTTTCCGCTCGGCGGCGGCTTCCTCGGCGGAAGCCAGCGGCTGCTGCGCGCGGTCGACGGCGTCGATCTCGAACTGAAACGCGGTGAGTGCCTTGGTCTCGTCGGCGAATCCGGTTGCGGCAAGTCGACCGTCGCGCTTTCGCTGCTCGGGCTGCTGACGCCGACGCGAGGCCGGATCGTGCTCGACGGCCACGTCGTAACGGGACAGCGATCGCTCGATCGAAAGCTGCTGGCGCGCACCGCCCAGATGGTGTTTCAGGATCCCTACGCCTCGCTCAATCCGCGCCAGACCGTTCGCCGCACGCTTGAAGACCCGCTGCGCCTGCATGGCGTGACGGCCCAGAGCGAGATCGACGGACGCGTTGCGGCGATGCTCAAACATGTCGGCCTGCGGCCCGAACAGGCCGGCCGCTACCCGCATGAATTCTCCGGTGGCCAGCGCCAGCGCATCGGCATCGCCCGCGCGCTGATTCTCAACCCCAAGATCGTGATCTGCGACGAACCGGTGTCGGCGCTCGATGTCTCGATCCGGGCCCAGATCATCAATCTGCTGCTGGAATTGAAGGAGAGTCTCGGCCTCTCCTACATCATGATCAGCCACGACCTCGGCGTGGTCGAGCACATGAGTGACAGGGTGGCGGTCATGTATCTCGGCCGCATCGTCGAGACCGGCGGCTGGCGCGAGATCTTCGAGCGGCCGGCACACCCGTATACGCAAACCCTGATCGCCGCCATTCCGGATCCGCTGCGCCGCGCACCGCTCGCCACGACAAGGGGCGAGCTTCCCAATCCGCTCAATCCGCCGGACGGATGTGCGTTCAGTCCACGCTGTCGCTACGCCGAAGCGGTGTGTCAGCGCGAGCCCGGGCCTTCGCTTGAAACGCGTCCGGACGGGCATGCGGTCCGGTGCTGGCGGGCTGACGAGATTGCCGCTCAGGCAACATTGCCAGCGGCCGAAGGCAGACATCCCTGACGTATCGATGGCTTCTCGGCCCCAGCCGCCGCTCCATCAAGGCACGGCTGTGACCGGCTCGATCAATTGATCGGCGCCCGTCGCAATTGCGGGATCACCCCCGCCGAACAGCGCGAACGATTCACGGCGACTGGCCGACACGCCCCTGCCCAGCACCGCCAGAACATCACCGGCACCGAGGTCGCGAAGGACCGCGGTCCGCCCGACGACCCGCCCTATCCATCGCGACAAATCCGTCATTCCGGGGCTCGCGAGGCGAAGAACCCGGAATCCATTGATTCACAAACCCGCGGCCCGATGGATTTCCTGGCTCGTGCTTCCCACGCCCGGAATGACGCGGCGGTCATGGGCGGATTAACCAGCCACTGCGCAGCTGCCCCGCCTCTACCTCACTCCCGTGATTTGCCGACGACGCGTTTTCAACTAAGGTCGCCGGATGGACATGCTCGTCAAGCTCTATGCTCTGCCTGATTCCAGGCCTGCCTATGATCGATTGCTCAAGGCTGGAATTGTCATGCGCCGGGCGCTCGCCCCCGAAAAGCACAAGGTTGTCTCTTGGGTGCGGGAGACATTCAGCGAGGCATGGGCCAGCGAAACCGAGGTCGCGTTCAGCCGCCAACCGGCCTCCTGCTTCATCGCGATCCAGCAAAAGAAGATCGTGGGATTCGCCTGCTACGACGCGGCCTGTCGCAACTTCTTCGGTCCGACCGGCGTCGCGCCGAAGGCACAGCAGGGCGGCATCGGCAAGGCGCTGCTGTTCGCCTGTCTCGAGGACATGAAGCACCAGGGCTTCGGCTACGCCATCATTGGCGGCGTCGGACCGGCGGAATTCTATGCGAAGGCCGTCGGCGCAGTGGCCATCGAAGGCTCCGCGCCCGGGATTTATCGGGGACTGCTGTAGCTGCACCGCGAGTTCACGGAGGTCGGATAACCCAAGGATGGCTGGCGGGTTGAAGATCACGACCGGCATCATCGCCGCGGTGCTGGTCACTGCGGCAGTGGCTCAGGCACGCAGTGTGCTCGCCCCGCTTGCGGCCGCCCTGTTCATCATCGCGATCGTCTGGCCCGTTCAACAACGGCTTCAGTCGTGGCTGCCGAAACTCCTCGCGCTCGCCGTTACCATAGTTGTTACGGTTGCCACCTGCGTCGCGTTTGCCTCGCTGGCAGCGTGGGGGTTCGGCCGTGTCGGGCGCTATTTGATTGCGGACGCGGCGCGCTATCAGGCCTTGTACGACGCCGCGGTGATCTGGCTCGACGGCCATGGCGTCTCGTTCGCCGGCGTTTGGGCGGAACATTTCAATGTCGGCTGGCTGCTGCGCACCACGCAATACGTCACGGGCCGCATCAACACCACGCTGAGCTTCTGGCTCATCGCGCTGGTCTATGTCGTGCTGGGACTTCTCGAGGTCGAAGACGCCGGTCGACGAATCCAGCGGCTGGAGAATCGCACAGCTGCGCGCGTCCTGCTCGAGGGCAGCAAGGCGACGGCCGCCAAGTTCCGCAAATATATGCTGGTGCGGACACAGATGAGCGCGGTCACGGGTCTCCTGGTCGGCCTGTTCGCCGCCGTGACCGGACTGCCATTCGCATTCGAATGGGGCGTGATCGCTTTTGTGCTCAACTACATTCCTTTCATCGGCCCTTTCATCGCGACGCTGTTCCCCACGCTGCTGGCCATGACGCAGTTCGCGAGCTGGCCCGCCGTGTTCGGTGTGTTCGCTTGCCTCAACGTCATCCAGTTCGTGGTAGGCAGCTATATCGAACCTCGGGTCGCCGGCTCGACGCTGTCGATCTCGCCGTTTTTGGTGCTGTTTGCGATATTCTTCTGGAGCGCGCTTTGGGGCCTGTTCGGAACCTTCATCGGCGTGCCGATCACCCTCGCCATTCTGACCTTCTGTGCCGAGAGCCCGTCGGCCGCGTGGGTCGCCGATCTGTTCGGCGGATCGCACCAAGATCAGCCGGAAGCGTCCTAGCTTGTTCCAATCTCCACCCGCTCGGGCTCGGCGAGGCAGAGCTTGCGGTCCGGGCCGACCATCATTCTGTGGATGTAGAAATAGCCGACCGCATCGTCGGTCCCCATCACCGGCGACGGAGCCGAGACGATCCTCGACGCACCACATGTACCGATCCAGTCGATATGCCGGTGACCGTGCATCACCACCGAACGATCGGAGAACCGTTGCAATCTGCGGACGAACCAACTGCCGTTGATCAAGGCTGTCCCGATACGCTCGGCAAACGTCTTTACCGGCATGGGATATTCCATCAGGTGATGATGTAGCGCGATGGTCCAGCATGCCGTCGGGAAATGACGGATCGCAGCCTCCAACCGCCGCGTTTGCGCTTCCGAAACCAAACCGAGCGCGTTGGTGAAGGAGAAGTGGGTTTCGGCGTTGGAGTTGAGAATCGCGATCCCGAGGCCACCCTCCTGGTCCGGCGCCAGGATCATTGGGAACTGATCATCGAACAGGCCGCGGAGCGCCGCTGCGCGGCGTATGCCCCCGTGCTGCGCAAATTGTGTTATCCGATCATGATGAGGGGCCAGCGCTTGGTTCAGCGTAGCCGACGGCTTGCCGAAGCCGTCGATGACGCGCACGCGATCGCCCTGGACGGCGGCGATCGCCGACAGGGTACGCATCTGCCTTAGCCGCTTGCCCGGACTGAACGGCAGGTCGAGGCGTGCGGGATTGGCACGATCCACGACGTTAACGTCATGATTGCCCGGAAGCATGATGGTGCGAGCTGCAAGGTCCGGATAACCTGCCAATGCATCGAGAAATTCCGCCCATTCGCCGGGCCGGCCGGCGTCCGTCATGTCGCCGCTGATCAGCACGTGGTCGAGCGGATCAACGGCGTGAATTTCGGCAAGGCGAGCCAGCACGCGATTGAAGCGTTGGTTTCCCCGCGGACCGGCTGTCCCGCTTTCGATGCGGAACCCGTATCGCTCGCCGACCACATGGAGATCGGACAGATGCGCAAGGCGCCAGCAGCGGCCTCCGGACGGCGGCGCGTCGTATCCGGCGAGGTCGGCCGGTTGATCCATACTGGCGTCGGCCACGCTCCAGGCCAGTGATGCAACCGCAAGATAGCAGGACACCAGCACCACGGCGTTCGCGAACGTCGGCACCACAAGACGATGAATCAGAACAAGGTCATTGATGGTCGCAGTCCATTGCGAAGCAGGCCAAGCCAGGGCCGCGATCAATGCCGCGCCCGCAGAAAGCAGCATACCGGCGCCGACCGAGCAAATGCGCCGCAGCCTCGTGCGAGACGCGGGAGTTGCACCGCTGCGCCAGAGCAGCTCCGCCAGATGGCCCAGCGCCTCCCGCGTAAAGGCGTAGCTCGGCTGGACTGCGAGTGCGTTCAGTGACCAGAAGTTTGTTTCCGCGATTTGAAACAGCGGTCGCCCGCCGAGCCATCCCAACGCCGCGATCACGACCAGCGCCAGCAAGGCGCCCACTTCGGACAGGGCAAGAACGTGCTGCGAAAGGCTCGAAATCCAGGCGGATGCGACCAGTGGCGCAAGGCCGAGCAGCACGCCCGGAAGCAGAAGCGAAACCGTCCAGGCGAACAGCAGCTTCGCCGGGCTTATCTCGACCAGAAGGCTGCCCACGATCGCGAACAAGGAACGCTGTTCCGGGCTGGCGGCATCGTCCTCAAAGTCACCGTCGCGGGGATCCAGCAGCACAGCGACGTCCCTCCGATGGGTTTCGCTTCGCTCCACCCCATTCTACACGGCTAGCGCAGCGTCCCGAAGAACTCGCGCACCTCGCGGACGAACAACTCGGGCTGCTCGAACGCCGAGAAGTGGCCGCCCTTCGGCATCTCGCGCCAGTGCTGGATGTTGGTGAAGTTGGTCGCCATCCATTTGCGGACCGGCGTGACGATCTCCTTGGGGAACACGGCAACGCCGGTCGGCACGCCGACCTTGTGAGGCGTTCGCTTGCCCGGCCCAAAGCTCTCCCAGTAGAGCCGCGCCGACGAGGCCGCCGTCGCGGTGACCCAGTACAGCATGACGTTGTCGAGCATCTCGTCGCGGCCAAGGATATTTTCCGGATGCCCGTCGCAGTCGGTCCAGGCCCAGAACTTCTCCAGGATCCAGGCGGCCTGCCCGCTCGGGGAATCCGTCAGGCCATAGCCGAGCGTCTGCGGCCGGGTGGATTGCTGCTTGGAATAGCCGGAATCCCAATCGGCGTAGTATTTGATGCCGTTGAGCGCCCGCGTCTCCTCCGGCGTCGGCTGCCCCTCGACATTGGGCCGCGTCGACATCGCAAGCGTGATGTGGATGCCGGCGCAGTGCGCCGCGTCCTGTCCGCCGATCGCGGTGGTGACCGCGGAACCCCAATCGCCGCCTTGCGCGAAATAGCTGCTGTAGCCCAGCCGCTCCATCAGGACGGCCCAGACGCCGGCGATCCGGTCGACGCCCCAACCTGTCGCGGCCGGCTTGGCCGAGAAACCGAAGCCGGGGAGTGACGGGCACACCACATGGAAGGCATCGGCGGCGCGGCCGCCATGCGCGGTCGGATCGGTCAGCGGTTCGATCACCTTGTGGAATTCCACCACTGATCCCGGCCAGCCATGGGTGATGATCAGCGGCCGCGCCTCCGGATGCTTCGAGCGGACATGGATGAAGTGGATATCGAGCCCGTCGATCTCGGTGGTGAACTGGCTGAAGCGATTGAGCCGCGCCTCGCGCTGCCGCCAGTCATAGGTCTCGGCCCAATAGTGGCAGACGTCCTTGATCCATTGCAGCGGCACGCCCTGGCTCCAGTCGTCGACCAGCTCGGCTTCCGGCCAGCGGGTCCGGCGCAGCCGGGTGCGGAGATCATCGAGGACATCATCGCTGACGGCGACGCGAAACGGGCTGATGGCGGTATTCATGGCGTCTCCCCGGGCTCGAAAGCTGCCTGGGGAACATAGGGTCGGACCGTCAGCCGATCAAACCGTCAGGTGCCCCTATTTGCCGATCGCCATTTCCAGCAACGCCTGGGCCTGCTTGGTGGCTTCGGCAAATGCCGGCTGCTCCGGAGCGTGCTGAACGAAGCAGCGCTTGAATGCATCGTCGCCCTGCTGGCGCAGGTCGCCGAGCTTGTCATAGGCCGCCCTGGTGATCTGCTTGCGCTCGAGCCTCTCCGCCGCTTCGTCGGCCTTCTTGTTGTAGTCGGTGCGGATCGCCGTACAGGCCGGCACCTGCACTGTCGGCTCGATCTCGCCATAGGCGACGTAGAACTTGCCGTTGGCAAGCGCCGCGACGAACACCTCGTCGGCGGCATCAGGGGTTGTGTCCTGGGTGCGGCCGGCCAGGAAACCGTAAGTCAGGCTGGCCGACGACGGTTTGACGACCGGCAGCTCGTCGAAATTGATGACCGCGGCATCGGTCGAAATCGCTTGGGTGTAGAGGCCCTCGAACTTCAGGGCCGGTTCGATCTGCTGCGGCACGTTCTTCGTGCCCTTGTCCCACCAAGTCTTGTGCTCGTGCAGCCAGCGCATGAACAGGGCTTCGGAGGTGACGATGATATGGGCCTTCGGTTCGACAAAGCTCCCGTCGGCGCGTTTCTCGCCGATCTTGGCGCCGTTCCTGCCGGTATCGGCATCGAAGCGCAGGCCATCCAGCATGCCGAACCCCATGTCGCCTTTATATAGGGTGTCGAGATTGAGCTGGGCGGGCGCGAAGCCCGGCCGGGCGGGCTGTGACAGGATCGCGATCAGCTGCCCCTTCAGCTCGTCGCGCGCGGCCGCCTCCGCCTTGTCGGCAGCCTCGTCGATCTTTCCGTCCTTCTCCTGCTTGGCGAATCTGGCGATCGCCGCGTCGCGCGCGGCAATGTAGCGGTCCTCCGGCGACGCGGCGCGGGCCGGCGAAAGGATCAGGATCGGGGATAGGACGAGGGCGAGGCGGAAAATAAAATGCATGCCCTGTGGTCGCCCGCAGGGCATGCAAGGTTCAAGGTCACGGGTACTACCAGCATATCCGTCGCCGACAGGCCCCTGCCGGCGCAGGATCTCGTCAGGGCCGCCCCTTGTCAGGCTGCCTTAGGTCAGGCGGCCTTAGGTCAGGCTGCCTTGGACTTCGCCACGTGGGTGGCAATGGCGTCCATCAGCGCCGGCGACAGGCAGTCATAGGGCTCGAGCCCAAGCTCCTTCAGCCGCGACCTGATCCCGGCCATGTCGGCCGGCTTGACGCCGGACTCGATGACCGACGACACGAAGGCGGCGAACCCGGGCGCTGCCGAGCCGGACTCTTGGAACAGCTCGGGATGGATGAAATCGAGGCCATAGAACGGATGGCCCTTGTTCTCGATCCGACCGTACATGTGGGTGCCGCATCCGGTGCAGGCATGTCGCTGGATCACCGCGGCGCTATCTACGATCTTCAGCTTGTCGCCGTTCTCCAGCACGGTGACGTTCTCGCGCGGCACCACTGCGACGACCGAGAAGGTGGCGCCCGAAGGCTTCCAGCATTTGGTGCAGCCGCAGGCGTGGTTATGGGCGACGTCGCCCTTGACCCCGACCTTGACCTTCTTGTCCGCGCATTTGCAGACCAGCGTGCCGCCGGCAAAGCTGCCGGTGCCTTGCTTGACGCCATTGTCGACTGACGGGTGGATATGAACAGTCATTGACCTATCCTCCTAGTGCTTGGTGTTTTGATTTTAGAACACGACGACCGAACGGATCGATTTGCCCTCGTGCATCAAGTCGAAGCCCTTGTTGATCTCGTCGAGCTTCAGCACGTGGGTGATCATCGGATCGATCTGGATCTTTCCGTTCATGTACCAGTCGACGATCTTCGGCACGTCGGTGCGGCCGCGCGCGCCGCCGAACGCGGTGCCCTTCCAGACCCGTCCGGTAACGAGCTGGAACGGCCGGGTTGCGATCTCCTTGCCGGATTCCGCAACGCCGATCACGACCGACACGCCCCAGCCGCGGTGACAGGCTTCCAGCGCCTGGCGCATCACGTTGGTGTTGCCGGTGCAGTCGAAGGTGTAGTCGGCGCCGCCGTCGGTCAGGCCGACCAGGTGCTGGACGATATCGCCGCTCACCTTGGTCGGGTTGACGAAATGCGTCATGCCGAATTGGCGGCCCCAATTGTCCTTGGAGTCGTTGATGTCGACGCCGATGATCTTGTCGGCGCCGACCATCTTGGCGCCCTGGATCACGTTGAGGCCGATACCGCCGAGGCCGAACACGACGACGTT
The DNA here is from genome assembly GCF_015291625.1 of Bradyrhizobium sp. CCBAU 53421. NCBI lineage: Bacteria > Pseudomonadati > Pseudomonadota > Alphaproteobacteria > Hyphomicrobiales > Nitrobacteraceae > Bradyrhizobium > Bradyrhizobium sp. CCBAU 53421. Next base: position 3,332,826 of record NZ_CP030047.1, on the reverse strand, counting down.
GGAGCCCGGCGTCACCTTGGCGGTGTTGACGACAGCACCGACGCCGGTGGTAACGCCGCAGCCGATGTAGCAGCTCTTGTCGAACGGCGCGTCCTCGCGGATCTTCGCCACCGCGATCTCAGGCAGCACGGTGAAGTTCGAGAAGGTCGAGCAGCCCATATAGTGGAAAACCGTCTTGCCCTTGTGGCTGAAGCGCGAGGTGCCGTCGGGCATCACGCCCTTGCCCTGGGTGGCGCGGATCGCGGTGCAGAGATTGGTCTTCTGGCTGAGGCAGCTTTTGCACTGGCGGCATTCAGGCGTGTAGAGCGGGATCACGTGATCGCCCGGCTTCACCGACGTCACGCCGGCACCGACCTCGCGAACGATGCCGGCGCCTTCGTGGCCGAGCACCGAAGGAAAGATGCCTTCGCTGTCGAAGCCGTCGAGCGTGTAGGCATCGGTGTGGCAGATGCCCGTCGCCTTGATCTCGACAAGGACCTCGCCGGCCTTGGGGCCTTCCAGGTCGAGCTCGACGATCTCAAGCGGCTTCTTTGCTTCGAATGCGACTGCGGCGCGGGTCTTCATCTTGGTCTCCAATACACTTCAAACAGGTTTCTCATTCGCGCCGGACACGCTCACTTCTTGTCGTTGTTGCCCATGCAGGCGTCTTCCGCCTTGCCGTAGGCTTCCGACTTGTCTTCGTGCTTGGCCGGCCGAACACGCCCAACCGCATCATTGGCGCGGGCGCGCAGGTAGACATAGAGGTCGTCCATGTAGCAGGCAACGTTCGGGTTATCGCCGAACGCCGGCATCACGTTTTCCTGCGACGTCGAGACGTTCTTGCGTCCGCTCGCGACCACGCCCATGAAATCCGGATAGCTCATGGTCTTCAGCGAGTCCTTCAACGCCGGCGCGTAGGTCGAGCCCATGCCATCGGGTCCGTGGCAGACGTGGCACTCCGAATGATAGCGGCGGTATCCGGAGTAGGTGTACCAGTCCACCGTGCCGTCAGATGTCACCTTGAATGTCGGGTTGCCATCCTTGTCGAGATACTTGCCGTCCTCGGACTTGACAGCGGTCGGATCACCCACGTCCTCGGCGGAGGCGACACCTCCCATTGCCACGACGAAGATCGCGGCAGTCACAAACCAGATCTTACGCAAAAGCATATCCTCGCGTGCGGATTGAAGGCGGACCGGCGCATGGAGATCGCTCCATGCGCCGGAACGAGGTTGCTCAGCTCACTGCGGCAGCGAGAACACGGTGAGCGTTCCGCCGAGCGCGGTGTAGTTGCTCAGCGCGGCATAGCCGCCGACTGCACCGAGGCCGGCCGTCGGATCAGTCAGACCAGCCGCGAGGCCGATGCCTGCCCAACCGCCGACACCCGACAGCACGGCGACGTACTGCTTGCCGCCGTTCTCATAGGTGGTGACGTTGCCGATGATGCCGGACGGGGTCTTGAACTTGTAGAGCTCCTTACCCGTCTTGGCGTCGACTGCCTTCAGGTAGCCTTCCAGCGTGCCGTAGAACACCACGCCGCCTGCGGTCGCGAGTGCACCCGACCAGACCGAGAACTGCTCCTTGTTCGACCACACGATCTTGCCGGTCTTGCCGTCCCAGGCGATGAAGTTGCCCATGTTGGTCTCACCGGGAGGCGGATACATCGACAGCGTCGCGCCGACATAGGGCTGACCTGCGGTGTAGCTCACCTTGAACGGCTCGTAGTCCATGCAGACGTGGTTGGTCGGCACGTAGAACAGCTGCGTGTCCGGCGAGTAGGCCGCCGGCTGCTCGTCCTTCGAACCCAGCGCCGCCGGGCAGATGCCCTTGACGTTGTGGTCTTCGCCGGCCTTGTCGGTCGACGCTGCGTCAAGAACCTTCGGACGACCATAGGTCGGCGAGCTCTTGTTCATGTCGACGCCGGAGGTCCAGTTCACCTTCGGATCGTACTTGTCGGCGACCAGCAGCTCGCCGGTGGCGCGATCGAGCGTGTAGCCGAGGCCGTTGCGATCGAAGTGCGTCAGCAGCTTGCGCGGCTTACCGTCGATGCTCTGGTCCGAGAGGATCATCTCATTGACGCCGTCATAGTCCCACTCGTCGTGGGGCGTCATCTGATAGACCCACTTGGCAACGCCGGTATCCGGGTTGCGCGCCCAGACCGTCATCGACCACTTGTTGTCGCCGGGGCGCTGCTTCGGATTCCAGGTCGAGGGGTTGCCCGATCCGTAGTAGACGAGGTTGAGTTCGGGATCGTAGGAGATCCAGCCCCAGGTCGCGCCGCCGCCGATCTTCCACTGATCGCCTTGCCAAGTCTTCAGGCTCGAGTCCTTGCCGATCGGCTTGCCGAGCTCGGTGGTCTTGTCATCGACCAGGATCTGGTCATCCGGACCTTCCGAGAAGCCACGCCAGACCAGCTTGCCGGTCTTGATGTCATATGCGCTCATGTGGGCCTGAACGCCGAACTCGCCGCCGGAGATGCCGATCAGGACCTTGTCCTTGATCACCATCGGCGCGGAGGTACCGGTCGATCCCTTGCTCGGATCGCCGTTCTTGACGCTCCATTCGACCTTGCCGGTCTTGGCATCGAGCGCGACCAGCGTGGTATCAGCCTGGTGCAGGAAGATCTTGCCGTCACCATAGGCGACGCCACGGTTGACCGTGTCGCAGCACATCACCGGAATGACGTTCGGATCCTGCTTCGGCTCGTACTTCCAGACGATCTGGTTGTCCTTGGAAAGGTCAATAGCGTAGACCTTGTTCGGGAACGGCGTATGCACGTACATCATGTTGCCGATGATCAGCGGGCCGCCTTCGTGACCGCGCAGCACGCCGGTCGAAAACGTCCACGCCACCTGCAACTTTCCGACGTTCGAGGCGTTGATCTGATTCAGCTTTGAATAGCGCTGATTGTTGTAGTCGCCTGTCGGCATCACCCAGTCTTTCGGGTTCTGCGACATTTTGTGGAGTTCGTCATTCGCGTTGGCAGCTCCGGCGGCGAATACCGCCATTGCCCCAAGGCTGGTCGCGTAAAGCAGCTTGCGCATCGTGGATTTCCTCCCAGGTTCAAGAGCTCAAGGGTTTCCGCCGAAACGGCCCCACTTCTTCCATTTTGGTACCCCAGTGGTAGTCCGATCGAATCCCGCTGACTTGCCCAGCAGCGAAGCGCCGTTTGCTCAGAAGCGAAGCATTGTCAGATTTTTGCGGTCGGATCGCGAATTGGCGGGAAAGGCTGCTTCATGTTGCAGGGCATCAAACGTCTTCAGCGCTGATCCAGCGTCGGATAGAACCGGCCCAAGGTTGCGCTTGACGCGCCCAAAACTAAGTCGGAGGATCACCCGACATTAACCGGGAAGAAATCCCGCCGCCTCCCTAAGCTGTTCAGAATCAGGGAGAAGGCGCATCATCCCGGGCCAGATTTCAGCTCGGTGAGCAGTCACGTTGGGGATCGAATCGGTGGCTGGAAAGATGTCCGATACAGTCCATTCACTCAGCACGAACGGATTGACGCCCAAGCGGCAGATCCAGCGCTGGTCGGATGCGCTCACTGACCTCTGCGGTCAGTTCGACGTCGATGCGCTGGAGGGATCCTCGCTCGAGGGCCGGATCAATTTCACAACAGTATCGCGATTGAAGCTGTGCCAGATCGAGGCAAGCCAGCACCGCATCGCGCACACCATCTCGCGCATCAAGCTGAGCGAGCACCCCTACATCAAGATCGTCTTCCAGACTCACGGCGTCTCGCATTTCGAGCAGGATGGTCTGCACTTCGACATCATGCCGGGCGACTGCTTCGCCTATGATGTGTCGTGTCCGCACACGATCATCAGCCCGTCCCTGACACGTCACGAGGTCGTCATCGTCCCGAAGGACCTGCTCAAGGAGCGCGGCTTCCAGCTCTCCAAGATGGCGCCATGCAAGCTCTCGGCGCGCAACGGCACCGGCCGCATCGCCTATGATTTCGTGCATGCCGCGTTCGGCGAGGCGCCGACGCTGACCCCGGTCAACGCCGTCGGCGTGGCCGATGCGCTGATCGATCTGCTGCTGCTGCCGCTGCGCGAGACCGGCGCTATGTTCGACCGCGGCAGCGCCGAGGCAACCTATGTGCGGGCCCAGGGCTTCATCCGCGAGCATCTGCGCGATCCCGACCTCTGCATCGACCGCATTTCCGCGGCTCTCGGCTGCTCGAAGCGCTATCTGCACATGCTGTTCAGCGATCGCGGCATGACGGTCAGCGACTACATCTGGAAAGCCCGGCTGCAGAATTGCCGGCAGGAGCTGGAATCCCAGAACGGCAAGACCATCACCGACGTCGCGTTCTCTTGGGGCTTCTCGAGCTCATCGCATTTCAGCCGCGTATTCCGGAAGTATTTTGGCATCGCGCCCTCCTCCGTGCACAAGGGCCTGCACGGCGGCATGCCGGTCGATGTAGTACTGGAATAGCGCTTCCGCTTGGCGTGCAGGCATCACGCCATGCTCTCCGCCATCAGGCTTTCCTCGATCAAAAGCTGGGCGCGCAACCTCAAGCGCGACAGTGTTGCGCTGTATCTCGCGGCGCGTGATCCGCGCGTACCGTGGTATGCAAAGGCCCTCGCCATCGCCATCGCGGCCTATGCGCTGTCACCCATCGACCTGATTCCGGATTTCATCCCGGTCATCGGCTATCTCGACGATCTAATCCTGCTGCCGCTCGGCATCTGGCTTGCGATCTCGCTGGTTCCCGACGAGGTGATGGCAGAGTGCCGTGCCAATGCCGGTGCCGTATTGCAGCGCCCGACCAGTCGAGCGGGAATGATCGCCATCATCGTGCTCTGGATCGCCGGCGCGCTCGCGCTGGCATGGGCCGTCCTCGCGTACTGGCCGCGGTCGAGCTAGGCGCGTGCGGCCTTTGGCACCAGCGCCTCGACCGTCACGCCATCATCGGTGGAATTGATGCTGAGCGTGCCTCCGAGCGCGAGGATTCGCTCCTGCATGCCGGTCAAACCGCGGCCAAGCCGGTGATCCCTGAGCAGGCCGCGGCCGTTGTCGCGGACCCGCACCAGCGCGCAGCCGCGGCTGCCGCGCACGCTGGTTTGCCGCTCCGCGGGTTCGATCGTGATATCGACCGCGGTTGCGCCGGCGTGGCGGAACACATTGGTGAGCGCTTCCTGGACGATGCGATAGATCGTCAGATCGGCCATCTCGCCGGTCTCGCCAAGATCAGGCGATATGCTGCTCTCGATCTCCACCTCCGGGTGCGTCTCGCTCCACATCCGCACCAGCGCGCCGAGTGCTTCGGTAAGCCCGAGCTCGGCCAATCCCACCGGCCGCAACCGTTCCAGGATGCGGCGAGTGAACTGCTGAAGCGCGTTGACCTGCTCGAGGATGGCATTGCCGTGCTTGCGTAGCGCAGCAGGATCCGGCCTTTCGACCTCCGACAGCCGGGTCAGCGCGCCGGCATGCGCGCGCAGCGCGAACAGATAGGGCCCGAACTCATCGTGCAATTCGCGTGCGATCTCCTTGCGTTCGGAATCCTGCAGCGAGACCGCACGCTCGGCGAGCTGCCGCTTGCTGTCCACGGCTTCGCCAAGGGTCGCCGCCAAATGGTTCAGTTTGGCACAGATTGCAGCCAATTCGGGCGATCCACCGGGCGCGACGCGTGCGTCGTAATCCCCATCCTCGATACTCGTCATGGCCTGCGACAGCGCTTCCAGCGGCGCAAGCGCGCGGCCGACCACCAGCATCGTCACCAGCAGCAGCGCCACCGCGATCGCCGAGCCGATCTCGAGTTGGGTGACGATGCCATCCCAGATCTCGGCGATTTCGTCGTCGGGATGCGAGGTGATGACGAGCGATTGCGGCTTGCCGTGAACCGAGATCGGCACGCGCACCGAGGTCTGCTCGGGATGAACCAGTGCCACGAACCACTCCGGCGGGGCGCGCTGATCGCCGCCCTCATCGGGGCGCTCGGCGGATTTTGCGGTCGCGTCATCCTGCCGCGTGATGCTGACATGACGCAGCCGGCTCAGATCCTGGACGATCTGGTCGAGCCGCGCATCCGGGTCCGGCGCCTCGTCGAGACCGGCCACGATCGTCGCAACGAACTCGCGCGCCAGCCGGATCACGCTCTGGTCCTCGGCCTGAACGCGCGGCCCAGCTTCCAGCGCAAGGCGCGCAATATTGATGCCCAACCCGAGCGCCAGTATCAGCGCCAGCAGCAGGTTGATCCGTGCGCGCAAGGATAGCTTTTGCCACATGACGTCGCCCCCGACCGAGACCCCTCCTCCGAGAGGATCGTTGACAGCCAAATTTGCCCGGCTATCTAATCGCACCCTATCGCAATCCCGTGCGGGGTGCACAGCCGGTCGGAACCGAGGTGTTCTTCGTGCAAATCGATGTGACGATGAGTTCGTCGAAGCAGGTCGCCGGAACGACGCCATGCGCATTCTGATCGTTGATGATCATCCCATCGTTGCCTCCGGTTGTCGCACCGTGTTCGCCGACGATCCCGAGATCATCCTTCTCGAAGCTGCGGATGCCGAAAGTGGCGAACGGGCGTTCGTCGCGGAGAAGCCCGATCTCTGCGTGATCGACATCAACCTGCCGACCGTCTCCGGCTTCGAGCTGGCCCGCCGTATCCTGACGCGCGATGCATCGGCGCGCCTCATCATGTTCAGCATGAACGACGACCCGGTGTTCGCCGCCCGCGCCATCGACATCGGCGCCAAGGGCTACGTCTCGAAGACCGGCGATCCCAACGATCTGGTGGAGGCGGTGCGCGAGGTCGGCAATGGCGGCGTCTACCTGCCGCCGGCGATCGCACGCAACGTCGCCTTTGCGCGGCCGGGCTTTGCGCAAAACCCGCTCTCCAAGCTCACCTCGCGCGAGATGGAAATCCTGCGCCTGCTCAGTTCCGGCAAGAGCCTGTCGGAGATCGCCTGGCTGGTGCATTCGTCATACAAGACGGTCGCGAACACGTCATCGATCATGCGCCAGAAGCTTGGCGTGCGCACTTCGGCAGAGCTGGTGCGCCTCGCGATCGAGAGTGGCGTCGCCTGACGCAGCACTCCAACACAAAGGAAGATGGCAATGCAGACGGTTTCCCAGAACAAGTCGCATGGCGGCACGCAAGGCGTCTACCGGCATCCGAGCCGCGAGACCAAGACCGACATGACCTTCTCGGTGTTCGTCCCCGACCATGCGGCCGGCGCCAAGCTGCCTGTCGTCACCTATCTGTCGGGCCTGACCTGCACGCACGCCAACGTCACCGAGAAGGGCGAATTCCGGCAGGCCTGCGCCGAGCTCGGCCTGATCTTCGTCGCGCCCGACACCAGCCCGCGCGGCGAAGGCGTCCCGGGTGATCCCGCCAATTCTTACGATTTTGGCCTCGGCGCCGGCTTCTATGTCGATGCGACGGAGCAGCCGTTCGCGACCAATTACCGGATGTGGAGCTATGTCACCGAGGAATTGCCGAAGCTGATCACCGAGCAATTCCCGGTCGATCCGGCGCGGCAATCGATTCTCGGTCATTCCATGGGCGGCCACGGCGCGCTGACGGTGGCGCTGCGCTACCCCGATCGCTATCGCGCGGCGAGCGCGTTTGCGCCAATCGTGGCGCCGTCGCAGGTGCCGTGGGGCAACAAGGCGCTCGGCGGCTATCTCGGCAGCAACAAGCAGGCTTGGCGCAAGCACGACGCGGTGGCGCTGATCGAGGACGGCGCGCGCTTCTCCGACCTGCTGGTCGACTACGGTGACGCCGACGGCTTCCTCACCGAGCAGCTGCGACCCGAACTGTTGAAGGCAGCCTGCGAGAAGGCCAACATTCCCCTCACCTTGCGACGTCAACCCGGCTACGACCACAGCTATTACTTCATCTCGACCTTCATGGCCGATCACCTGCGCTGGCACGCCGCGCGGCTGAAGGCGTGATACTTCCCGCGCCAAAGCGGCGCGACACCAAAATGTCGAAAACAACCCCATGCAAAGTAGCCGGCGGCGGCGTTCGACCAGACGACTTGACACGTCGGGCAACTCAGGCGCACTCTTCTAATATCCAGAAATCGCCCAAGCACCCGTCGCTCATCGTGCCTGCGGCGCGCCGTAATTCGGCGCGAGCAGGCGGTTGCGCACGAGGTAATCGGTAGCGCGCGACCAGGATTCGTCGGTGTTGCCGCGCATGTCGGCGCTCGCCGCTGCCACTAACTGCCCGGTATGCACGTCGCGCAGATAGAGATTGATGTTGAGGATCAGGTTGGAGACCTTCTGCACCACGCCGGTCATCGCAAGATCGGCGCCGAGCTCGCCGGCCAGCTTCACGTCACATCCGCCGCAGGCCTGCAGATTGCTGCCGTGCGCCGCAGCATTGACGGGCGCGGTGTCAAGCACCTGGAACTTGCCGGAATCCGCGAGCTCCTTGCGCACCTGATCGCCGGTCCGGAGCAGCCGCGCCTGCTCATCGTTGCGCGGCCCGTTCACCTCGCCCTGCAAGCTGGTGTCGATCATCTCGAGGTCGAACACCGCGAGCTTGGGTGGTTCGGCGCGCGCCGCCGCAGACATCACCAGCAAGGATATGACGAAGGCAAACACTGATCTCATGATTGTGAACCCGTCGAATTTGTAATCTCGCAACGACAAAAAGCGGGGTTGCAAGCCAGGCCAATTCCGGCATCTTGCACGTCAACGCATGGTCGGAAAAGCGCAATGCCATGCCGAATGAACAATGACTGCGGGAGGAGTTATGTTGCGATGGCTGATCGGCACGATCGCGCTCAGCATGGTGGCGACCGGCGCGCTGGCGGCTGATCCCGTCGAAATCCATATCGGCTATCTCGGCCATGCCGGCGTCAAATCGACGCTCTCGCTCATCGAGCAACCGGCCGACAATGACGGCATCGCAGGTGCCCGCCTCGCAATCGAGGACAACAATACGACCGGGAAATTCCTCAACCAGCGCTTTGTGCTCGACGAGGTCAAGGTCAAGGATAGCGACGATGTCGCCAAGGTCGCGACCGATCTCGCCGGCCACAACGACTATATCATCACCGACCTGCCCGCCGACGCCCTGCTCAAGGTCGCCGACGCGCTGCGCGACCGCGGCACCGTGCTGCTGAATGCCGGCGCGATCGACGACCGGCTGCGCGAGCAGGACTGCCGCGCCAATGTCATCCACATCGCGCCGACGCGCTCGATGCTGGCGGATGCGCTCGGACAGTACCTGGTGTGGAAGCAGTGGAAGCGCTGGCTGCTGGTGACCGGCTCGCATGATCAGGACAAGCTCTATGCCGACGCGCTGCGCCGCGCCGCCACCCGTTTCGGCGCCAAGATCGTCCAGGAACGGACCTTCGAGGACACCGGCGGCGCGCGCCGCACCGATAGCGGCGTGACGCTGATCCAGCGCCAGATGCCGGTGTTCACGCAACAGGCGCCGGCTTACGACGTGCTGGTTGCCGCCGATGAAAGCGAGGTGTTCGCGAACTATCTGCCCTACCGGACCTGGGACCCGCGCCCCGTGGCGGGCTCGGCGGGGCTGGTGCCGACCAGTTGGGACGCGGCGCATGACCAATGGGGCGCAGTCCAGATCCAGAACCGCTTCGTCAAGCTGAACATGCGCCGCATGACGGCGCTCGACATGCAGGCCTGGACCGCGGCGCGCATGATCGGGGAAGCCACCTCCCGCACCAATTCGGGGGATCCCAAGAAGGTCATCGCCTTCCTCAAGGGCAAGGATTTCTCGATCGCCGCCTTCAAGGGCACGCGATTGACCCTGCGAGACTGGAATCTGCAGCTCCGCCAGCCGATCCTGCTGGCCGATGGTCGTATGGTCGTTTCGGTCTCGCCGCAGGAAGGTTTCCTGCATCAGGTCTCCGAGCTCGACACGCTCGGTGTTGACCGGCCTGAAACGAAGTGCAAGCTGCAGTGAGGGAGATGAAACGCATGTGGCGCCGCTGTCTGTTGACCGGGATGCTCGTTTGGCTTGCCGCGACACCGGCGTCCGCCTTCGTGGCCTACGTCTCCAACGAGAAGGGCAACACCGTCACGGTCATCGACACCAACAGCTGGACGGTGACCAAAACCATCAAGGTCGGCCAGCGGCCGCGCGGCATCGAGTTCTCGCGCGACGGCAAGTTCGTGATGGTCGCGGTCGGCGACGACGACACGATCCAGGTGATCGACACCAAGACCCAGGAGATCGTCGACACCCTGCCCTCCGGCCCCGACCCGGAATTGTTCACCCAGGATGCCGCCGGCAAGACCATGTATGTCGCCAACGAGAACGACAACACCGTCACCGTGATCGATCTCGAGAAGCGCGCCCGGCTCGGCGACATCCAGGTCGGCGTCGAACCCGAGGGCATGACGATCAGCCCGGACGGCAAGATCCTGATCAACACCTCCGAAACCACCAACATGGCGCATTTCATCGACACCACGACGCGCCAGATCGTCGCCAATGTGCTGGTCGATTCGCGACCGCGCTTTGCCCAGTTCAAGCGCGACGGCTCCGAATTGTGGGTCTCCTCCGAGATCGGCGGCACGGTGTCGATCGTCGATCCGGTCAAGCGCGAGGTGACCGGCAAGATCACCTTCGAAATACCCGGCCTGCGCAACGAGGCGATCCAGCCCGTCGGCATCGGCATGACCAAGGACGGCAAGACCGCATTCATTGCGCTCGGCCCCGCCAACCGCGTCGCCGTCGTCGACGGTGCGACCCACAAGGTGCTCAAATATCTGCTGGTCGGCCAGCGGGTCTGGCACATGGATTTCACCCCCGACGAGAAATACCTGGTGGTCACCAATGGCGTCTCCAACGACGTCTCGGTGATCGACGTCGCATCCCAGAAGGTGATCAAGACCATTCAGGTCGGCGAACTGCCCTGGGGGATCACGATCGCGCAGCCATGACCGCAACCGACGCCCATATCGCGAATAAGGCCTCGCCGGATGCAGGCCCTGCAGCGGCCGTACAGCCGGCGCTGTCGATCGGCAATGTCAGCCACAGCTACGGTCCGCGGCGCGCCTTGATCGACGTCAACTTCACGGTTCAGCCCGCGAGCTTCACCGCATTGCTGGGCCTGAATGGCGCGGGCAAGAGCACGTTGTTCTCGCTGGTGACGCGGCTGTTCGGGATCCAGAACGGCCAGATCAAGATCTTCGGTCACGATATCAGCCGGACGCCCGGTGAAGCGCTGCGGCTGATGGGCGTCGTGTTCCAGCCGCGCACGCTCGATCTCGATCTCTCGCTGACGCAGAACCTGCTGTATCACGCCGCGCTGCACGGCATCTCGCGGCGCGAGGCGCGGCTGCGCAGCGCCGAGGTCCTCGGCCGCATCGGGCTTGCCGACCGCGCCGCCAGCAAGGTGCGCGATCTCTCTGGCGGCCAGATGCGGCGGCTCGAGATCGCCCGCGCGCTGCTGCACCGACCGCGGCTCTTGCTGCTCGACGAGGCCACCGTGGGGCTCGACGTGAAGGCGCGCGCCGACATCCTCGACCATGTCCGCCAGCTGGTCACCGAACAAGGCATCGGCGTGCTCTGGGCGACGCATCTGTTCGACGAGATCATGCCGGGCGACGATCTCGTGGTGCTGCACCAAGGCCGGATGCTGGCGTACGGCCCGATGTCGCGCGTCATCGCGGACGCCGGTGCCCAGGACGTCAACACCGCGTTCATGCGGCTGACCGGAACGGCAACCCTCACCGGAAAACCGCCAACATGAGCAGCACGACGGTCACGCCTGAGCGAAGCGGCTTCTCGGTGTCAGAATACATCGTCTGTCTGAACGGCATCGTATGGCGCGAGGCGCTGCGCTTCCTGCATCAGCGCGAGCGCTTCGTCTCGGCGCTGGTCCGGCCGCTGGTCTGGCTGTTCATCTTCGCCGCCGGCTTCCGTCAGGTGCTCGGCATCTCGATCATCCCACCGTATGAGACCTACATCCTCTACGAGGTCTACATCGCGCCGGGCTTGATGGCGATGATCCAGCTGTTCAACGGCATGCAATCCTCGCTGTCGATGGTCTACGACCGCGAGATGGGCAACATGCGCACGCTGCTGGTCAGCCCGCTGCCGCGCGGCTATTTGCTGTTCTGCAAGCTGCTCGCCGGCACGGCCGTGTCGCTGCTCCAGGTCTACGCGTTCCTGCTGATCGCGTGGTTCTGGGACATCGCGCCGCCGACCATCGGCTACCTCACCGTGCTTCCGGCGCTGGTGCTGTCAGGCCTTATGCTCGGCGCGCTGGGCATGCTGATCTCGGCCAGCATCAAGCAACTGGAAAACTTCGCCGGCGTGATGAACTTTGTCATCTTCCCGATGTTCTTCGCATCGTCCGCCCTCTATCCGCTCTGGCGCGTGCAGGAAGGCAGCCCGCTGCTGTATTATGTCTGCCAGTGCAATCCGTTCACGCACGCGGTGGAGTTGATCCGGTTTGCGTTGTACGGAAAGATGAACTGGGTTTCGCTCGCGGTGGTCGGCGGCTGCACGGTGGTGTTCATGATCGGCGCGATCCTGGCTTACGATCCATCGCGCGGCCTGGTGCGCCGCGGACCCGGCGGAGGCGAGGCATGACAACAGGCTGGCGGCCAGCACTCGGCGCGCTGTTCGCGATGGTTCTGTCGAGCCAGGTCGCGCTCGGCGCCGACCCGCGTTATCCGGACTGGCCCTGCCAACAGGCCAAGGTGCCCGAGATCTCGCTCGCCGCGGTGTGGGCCGGGCCGCCGCTCGGCGATGCCGAGACCAAATGGAGGGACGATCCGAAGATCAGCGCGCTCGCGGCCAAGCTCGCGGCGCGGCGCGTTCCGCTCGAGGATGCACAGAAGGAGATCACCGAATTCCTGTCGGCCGCCGCGGCCGACAAGGCCAATGCGGGAAAGCTGCTATTCGCGGGCCTGTTCGACACGCTCAACGGCCAGCGGGCCTCGGTCATGAACGGGCTGGAGCGTGTAATGCGCAAGCAGCGCGAGGCCGCGGAAAAGATCCGCGACGACACGATCAAGCTGCAGGTGCTGCAGGACGCCACGCCGCCGGACCAGGCCAAGGTCGATGAGCTCGGCAATCAGCTGGTCTGGGAAACGCGGATCTTCGAGGACCGCGGACGCGTGGTGAAATACGTCTGCGAGGTGCCGACCATCATCGATCAGCGGCTGTTCGCGCTGGGCCGCACCATCCAGCAGGAACTGGATTGAGGCCGACGGCCGATCCCCCCGGGGCGATCACAAAAGTGCCACCGGAACAAATCGCGCCGCCCGTTCGTTGTCTCCAACTATATCTGAAGTTGGGAGACCTCCATGAGAGCAGCCAAGATCGTCATGACCAGCCTCGCCGCCGCGAGCCTGATCACCACAGCGGCTTTGGCCCAGCAATCCATGTCGGGAATGGTCACCAAGATTGACCGACTGAGTGGAACCATCTCGATCCAGCAGACGCAGAGCGGCACCGTTGGCGCGGCTGGCGGCGCGATTCAGGAATACAAGGTGCCCAAGGGACAGTCACTGGAGGAGCTTCACGCCGGTGACAAGGTGACGTTCACCACCACGGACAGCGACGGCGGCAAGACCATCAACAAGCTCGACAAGCAGAAGTAGCTCGCCGGAGCATTTTCCTTAGCCGTGTGAGGGCGGCTCACTGCTCGCCCTCGCGCGGCTCGGGCTCCGCGTCGGCCAGCGGCAGATTGGCGCGTTCCCACCCGTCGGTTCCTTCCGGATACCACGCCACGTTGCGGTAGCCGTACGATAGCACGCGCTTGGCGGCGTTCCACGACATCCAGCAGCTTTCCTGGCAGTAGATCACGAGCAATCTGGCCTTGTCGTCGCCGGAGGCACGGGCCAGGCCGCGTCGCAGATAGTCCTCGGTCGACGCCGCCAGCCTGCCGTAGCCGGTGTCGGGCAGCCAGATGCTGCCGGGAATGTCGCGATGCGGCCGCTCGCGCCACACCGTGCCTGCAGGCAGGTTTGGCTTCGGCGCCCGCGGCAGCACGTCGACGAAGCCGCCGGATTTGTCGCGCCAGATCGCTTCCGCTTCGGTGGTCGTCAGTACGCGTGCGCCGACAAGCGTGATCGGCACGGGCGCGCGATAATCCTCGGTTCGGTAGCCCTCGGGCTCTGCAGGCGGGTCCTGCGCGCGGACGGGCGAAGCGGCGAGCAATATCACCGCCAGCATGGCCGCGAGCCTGATCATGGCGATTTGGTCGCGGTCTCCGGCCCGATCGGACGGTCGTTCTCGTCGAGTAGCGGAACGCCGAAGTCGAGCAGGATCTTGTTGATCGCCGGCTGGTTCTCCTGAATCAGGCGATTGAGCTGCCGCTTCCAGTTCTGATCGGACGCCCGCACGCCCATGCCGATGCGATAGACCAGCTTCGGTCCCGTAGTCTCCTTGAGCAGCGGCGTGACATGCAGCGGCGGGTTCGCCTTCTTGGCATAGAAGCCTGCCATCGGTCCCCACAGGATGCCGGCGTCGATCTCGCCCTTTTCGAGGTCGTTCATCATCGCCTCGGCCGAGGAATCGTAGCGCGTGTCGATCATCAGCGGATAAGGCTTCGCATTGGTCATCAGGCCGTTGATGGCCATGTTGGTCGCGGGCGGCGTTCCCGCCACGATGCCGATATGCTTGCCCTTGAGCCGCTCATCCTCGAGCGTCGTGACCTCATCCAATCCGCTGCCCGGCCTGGCGACGATCGCATAGGCCGTTCGGTAATACGGATTGGTCCCTTGCGCGAGGTCGTCGCCTTGCGGAAAGCCCATGATCACGTCGCAGCGATGCGAGCCGAGCGTGACCCGCACGAAGCCGGTCGCCTGCGGGAAATACATGTAATCGAGCTTCTTCTGCAGCTTCTCGGCGAACAGCTCGCCGATCTTGTTCTCAAACCCCTCGCCCTTGTCATTCGAGAACGGCAGGTTGCGCGGGTCGGCGCAGATGCGCAGCACCTTGGGATCGACCAGCTCGATCGAGAGTTCGCCCTGCTCGTTGACCTGCGCACGCGCGATGTCGCGGCCGGCGAGGCAGGCGATAAAGCCGACAAGCGCGAACAGGACGGGACGGCATCCGATAACTCTCATCACGCGGTCTCCTCTCGATCGGACGGATTGCCGTCATCCACCAATTGCCCGGCGCAGCATGACGTGCAACAGGGATAATCATAGCGACGGTGCCGCGTTGCTTGTTGCAGCGCAAACGGGAGCACGACGACATCGATCGCGCGTCCCGGAGAAACTGAGGCGGAAACATGGCTCATGGCGGTTCGGTGCTTGCGCTGCTCCTGATGCTTTGGGCGCCGACCATAGCGCGGGCACAGGAGGCGGAATTGCCTGTGAGCGAAGTCGCCCCCGGAATATTCGTTCACATCGGGGCGACCTCCTTGATGACGCGCGAGAACGAAGGCGCCATCGCCAATGTCGGCTTCGTGGTCGGCGACAGCGCGGTTGCCGTCATCGACACCGGCGGCAGCGTCCGCGAAGGACGGCAATTGCTCGCCGCGGTCCGCAGCCATAGCGACAAGCCGATCCGCTACGTGATCAACACCCACGCGCATCCGGATCATGGATTCGGCAACGCGGCCTTCGTGGCTGACGGGACCAGCTTCGTCGGCCACAAGGCCCTGCCCCGCGCGCTTGCGGCGCGCGGGCAGTTCTATCTCGACGGCTTTCGCCGGACCATGGGCGATGCATTGATCGACGAGGTCCGGATCATTCCACCGACCGTGCTGGTCGAGGACACGCTGAAGCTCGACCTCGGCGGTCGGAGCCTCACCTTGAAGGCATGGCCGCCCGCCCACAGCGACAACGACCTCACCGTCCTTGACGAACGCACCGGCACGCTGTTCGCGGGCGATATGGTGTTCCTCGAACATATTCCGGTGGTCGACGGCAGCCTCAAGGGCTGGCTGCGCGCGCTCGACGCCCTCCAGGCAATTCCCGCCGAGCGTGTGGTTCCCGGTCACGGACCCGTGAGTGCGTGGCCTGCGGCGCTCGCCGACGAGCGGCGTTATCTCGAGAAGCTGGCCGCGGACGTCCGCGCACTGGTCGCAAGCGGCAAGCCGATCACGGCTGCGGCGGAGCACGCCGCGGCATCCGAGCGGCCGCGCTGGCAATTGTTCGACGATTACAACGCCCGCAACGCAACTGCAGCATTCTCCGAAATTGAATGGGAGTAGCGGTTCGCCCTATAGTGACGGGGCTGCATAGGATTTCGCGAACATGACTGGACATAGCGCCCGCCTGCTTTGCATCGCCAGCTTCCTTGCGATCGCGCTGGGTACGCCGGCTGCGCCCGCGGCCGAGACCTATGATCCCTGGCCGGGTCTCGTCCAGGACATCTTCAGCAATCGTCCGATGAATGACGGCAACGACGTCATCGGCATCGAGATGCCGGCGCGCGCGGAAGACGCCGCGATCGTTCCGGTGACGCTGCGCACAAAGTTACAGGCTGGCGACAGCCGCCGCGTCGTCGCGATCACGCTTGTGATCGACGAGAACCCGGCGCCGATGGCCGCGAAGTTCACGCTCGGTCCGAACGCCAATGTCACCGAGATCTCGACCCGAGTCCGCGTCAACAACTACACCAATGTGCACGCCGTCGCGGAGCTCAGCGACGGCAAGCTCTATGTCAGCAAGGTCTATGTGAAAGCATCCGGCGGCTGCTCGGCCCCGGCCGGCAAGAACGTCGAGGAAGCGAAGAACCGGCTCGGCCAGATGCGCTACCGTCAGTTCGCGAAGTCCGAACAAGGCCCGGCGACAAGCACACGTGAAGCCCAGATCATGATCGGGCACCCGAACAATTCGGGCCTGCAGATGGATCAGGTCACGCAGCTCTACATCCCGGCCTTCTTCGTCAACGAGCTGCACATCTGGCAGGACGACAGTCCGGTGCTGGCGATGGAAGGCGGAATCTCGATTTCCGAGGATCCCAATATCCGATTCACCTACGTCTCGAATGGCGCGAAGCACTTCCGCGCCGAAGCCAAGGACACCGAAGGGCATATCTTCGAGCACGAATGGAAGGTCGAGAATCCCGGGACCTAACCCGCCGGCGATTTCACGCTAGGTGCTAGAAGCACCTGACTTCGGCTTCGGCCTGGGCACGCCTGAGGTCGCTGAGGGCGTTGGCGGCCTGCTCGGACGAGCGGAACTGGCCGCCCAGATTGCCGCGCACCTGCGCCATGCTCAGCACGGTCTCGGCGGTGACGTAGCGATCATAGGGGATGATCGAGGCGACGACGTCGATCGAGCATGAACATTGCTCGATCGCCTGCCGGCTTTCGCCATTGGCCTTCATGCAGCCGAACACATATTCCGCCCGCGCCGAGGTCGGATAGTCATTGACCTCCTGGGCCCGCGCGGCCATGGCAGTCCCGGCGAGCACGGCCAGCAGCACCGCCGGGACGGCGACAATCGGTCGTAGCATGCCAGCTCCTGCCATGGTCGTGCTTCCTCTTCTCTTACCGCAAGCTATGCTATGGGTGTTGATCAGAAAAGAAAACATTCGGGGAAGTGGCTCAAGAAACGATGATCATCTCTGTACGCACGGTGTTGGCTGCGGCAGTTCTGGCGGTCATGCAGTTCGGCACCTCGTGCAGCGCGGAGACCATCCGCGTTGCAGCGCAGAAGACCGGAACGCTGGCCTGGGAACTGGCCGTCATTCGCTCCCATGGTCTCGACAAGAAGGCCAATCTGTCGATCGACGTCGTCGAGCTCGCCAGTCCCGAGGCCGGCAAGATCGCGCTGCGCTCGGGTACGGCCGACGTGATGGTGTCCGACTGGCCGTGGGTGTCGCGCGAGCGTTCGCTCGGCGCCAGGCTCCAGTTCTATCCCTATTCAAGCGCGCTGGGCGCCGTGATGGTCCCGGCCGCCTCGCCGGTCAAGACGCTCGCCGACCTCAAGGGGCGCAAGCTTGCCGTGGCCGGCGGTGCGATCGACAAGAACTGGCTGCTGCTGCAGGCCGCATCGAGGCAGGACGGCGTCGACCTGAAGTCGCAGGCGACCATCGTCTATGGCGCGCCGCCGCTGCTCGCGGCCAAGACCCTCGGCGGCGAGATGGACGCGACGCTCAACTACTGGAATTTCTGCGCCGCGCTCGAAGCCAAGGGCTTTCGCCGACTCGCCGGCATGGAAGAGATCCTGCAGAGGCTCGGCAGCAAGGGCCGCATCGCGATGATCGGCTACGTGTTCGACGAGGCCTGGGCCAACGCCAACAAGGATCTGGTGGCCCGCTTCATCGCCGTGACCCGCGCCGCGAAAGAGGTTCTGGCGAACTCAGATGCTGAATGGGACGCGATTGCGCCGCTGACCGGTGCGCAGGATGCGGCGACGCTGCATGCCTATCGTGACCGCTACCGCGAGGGTATTCCGCGCCGTCCGATCGCTGACGAAGAGGCGGATGCGCGCGTGCTCTACCGGGTGCTGGCGCAGCTCGGCGGCCGCGATCTGGTCGGCACCGCGACCGAGCTCGCTCCCGGCACGTTCTATCAAGCGATCCCGGGAGACTAGCGGTGCTGCGCCTCCTGTCATTCGGGCTGTTCATCGCGACCTGGTGGATTGCCTCGCTGTTGATCGGCGATGCGAAGCTGCCGGCGCCGCCGGCGGTGCTGTCGGTGCTCGTGGCCGAAGCTCGGTCGGGCGCGCTGTTCGTCAATCTCGGCGCAACGCTGGCGCGGGTTGCACTGGCCTTCACCCTCGCCATGGCGCTCGGCTCGGCAATCGGCTACCTGATGGGCCGCGTGTCGCTTGCCAATCGCCTTGGCGACCCCTGGCTGATCCTGCTGCTCAATTTGCCGGCGCTCGTCGTCATCGTGCTGGCCTATATCTGGGCCGGGCTGACCGAGGTCGCCGCGATCGCGGCCATCGCCATCAACAAGCTGCCGACCGCCGTCGTCACCCTGCGCGAGGGGGCCCGCGCGCTCGACCCGGCGCTCGACGAGATGGCAACGGCGTTTGCCTTGCCGCGCGGCCGCGCGTTCCGGCACGTGATCCTGCCGCAGCTGGCGCCCTACATTGCGGCCGCCGCGCGCTCCGGACTGTCGCTGGTCTGGAAGATCGTGCTGGTTGCCGAATATCTCGGCCGCCCCAACGGCGTCGGGTTCGAGATCGGGGTCGCCTTCCAGCTGTTCGACATCCCGTTGCTGCTCGCCTACTCGCTGAGCTTTGCCGGCGTCGTGCTCGTCATCGAGACCTTGATGGTGCAGCCGTTTGAAACCAGGCTAACGCGGTGGCGGCTCCGTGCAGCTTGAGGTCAATATCACCGGCAAGAGCTTTGCGAGCGCCGCCGGAAAGCGGCACGACGTGCTCGACAAAATCACCTTCACACTGAACGCCGGCGAGGTCGGCGTGCTGTTCGGACCGTCGGGTTGCGGCAAGAGCACCCTGCTCAGGATTCTCGCCGGCCTCGACGGCAACTACCAGGGCCATGTCACGCGATCGCCCGGCATGCGCCTTGGCATGGTGTTCCAGGAGCCGCGGCTATTGCCGTGGCGCACCGTGGAGGAGAATGTGCGGCTTGCCGCCCCGCACGTCGACGACGGCACGCTGTCGGCGCTGTTCGAGGTGCTCGACTTGAGCGCGCATCGCAACCACTTCCCCGCTGAGCTGTCGCTCGGCCTCGCCCGCCGCGTCGCGCTCGCCCGCGCCTTCGCCATAGAACCGGACTTCCTCGTCCTCGACGAGCCGCTGGCCTCGCTCGACAATGCGCTTGCAGGGCGGCTGCGCGACCAGGTCGCCACGCTGGTGGCGAGCCGCAAGATGATGACGCTCCTGGTCACCCACGATCTCGATGACGCAGTCCGCCTCGGCGATCGCCTGTTCTTCCTGTCGCCGCGACCTGCTCGAATCCTTCACGTCGAAACCATCGCCACGCCGCGCGCGACACGCGGCGAGGCGGAGATCGACGAAATCAAGCGGCAGCTCTCGCAGTTGGACCTTGCAAATATGTGAGACGCCGTCATCCTTGGACGAAAGCGCAAGGGAGATGTTGGATGCCGCGTGCGTTAATCGCTGTTGGTGGTGTTGCGTTGCTTATCCTGCCGGCCACAGTGCTCGCCCAGAGCAAAGGCAAAGGCATCCGGCTGTGGAATCTGACCAGCGCCACGATCTCGAGCTTCGAACTGTCGCCGGCCGGCAAGAACGAGTGGGGCCCGAACCAGACGCTCAACGACAAGGACAAGGAAGTCGATCACGACGAGCGCTTGCGCATCACCGGCGTCGAGCCCGGTCGTTACGATGCCAAGGTCGGCTACAGCGGGGGCAAGCAGTGCTTCGCCCGCGACATCGAGATCAAGGCCGATGCGGTGTTTTCGGTGTCCGACAAGGACTTGAAGGACTGCAACAAATAACAGCTAGCCCGCCGGCGCGTTGCCGTCCGTGCCGGCGCGATCGTTGGTGTGCGGATATTCACAACGCCATCGCACCGCAGTCCATTTCGGATGTTCGCCGACCCATTGCGCGATGTAGGGCGGCGCGGCCATCGCGCATTGCTGCAGCGAACCGCTCCAGTTGAACACCAGGTGCTGCTCCTCGCAAGTGGCGGGCGACAGCACGGCACATACGGTAACGATCAGATCAATCGGGTTCATGCATGAAACCTCGCGGGCGTCGTCAAAAGATAACATAAGCGGTACGCCCGCAGCAGCCGGGAGTTTCAATTCCGCGGGAGATCAAGCGGAACTTGGCGGTCACGGCCCTGCAAGCACGCCGACCTGATCCGAGCCGACACCAGTGAAACCGGTGCCTTGCCGCCAGTTCATTTCGTCAATAAGCTGGTTCCCCACAACTGCTAACAGGCTGATGGCTCTTACGGAAACCTCCTGGCGCGGCGTCGCGGTCGCTGTGTGCTTGCTGGCGCTCGTCGCGGGCGCTTGGCCTCTCACGGGTCAAGTCCGGCGCGCAGCGGCGGAGCCGTTGCCGGACAAACCGGATTCGAGCCGCACCGAGCCTTCCCGCACCGCAAACAGCGACCAGGCCGTGGTCAAGCTGACGCCCGGCCAGCAGGGACAGGTCGGGCTCGAAACCGCCGTTGTCGAAGCCGCCCCGCATCCTGAGCAATTCCGCGCATACGGAGCAGTGCTGGACATCTCCCGCATTACGGAGCTCACCAACAGCTACGCCAATGCGCAGGCGCAACTTCAGACAGCACAGGCCAAGCTCGAAGTCGCGAAGAGCGCATTCGACCGGACCAAGAATCTGGTCGAGTCCGCCGCGCTCCCGAAAAAGGAAGCCGAAACCGCGGAAGGAACGTTGCGGACCGACAAGGCGGCGCTTGCCGCGGCGGAATCGCAGCTCAGGACCCTCGCGGCGACGGCGCAGCAGGAGTGGGGGCCGGTGATCGGCCGCGGAATCGTCGAGCGCTCGCCGACCGTGGTCAAGCTGATCGAGCGCGATCAGTTTCTGGTTCAGGTGACGCTGCCGCCCGGCGTGAGCGTCACCGGAACTCCGGGAGCGGCTCTGGCGCAAGCGCCGACCCGAAATGCCAATATCGATCTCCAGTACATCTCCCCGGCAACACGCACCGACCCCCGTATTCAGGGCTTGAGCTATTTCTTCTCGGCTCCCGGCGACAGCGGCCTGCTGCCCGGCATGAACACCACCGTCTATGTGCCGTCCGGCAACACTTACGAAGGCGTGTTCATCGAGGATACGGCGATTGTGCGATGGCAGGGGCGATCGTGGATTTACCTGCGCGTGAGCGCCGACAGCTTCCGACGGTACCCGATCAGCACGGATCAGCCGGTTTCGGATGACGACTACGTCGTCCGAGACATCCCATCGGGATCCGAAATCGTGATCCGGGGCGCACAGGTCTTGCTGTCCGAGGAGGCCAAGAGCCAGCTTCGGGGCGGCGATGACAATGACTGACGGCATCGGCTCCAACAGGTCTGGGCCGCAAGCCGCTCTCGTCGCGTTCGCCATCCGCTTCCGCGGCATCGTGCTCGCACTTTCGTTCGCGCTGCTGGGCTACGGCCTGTTCTCGCTCGGCGAGGCCAAATACGGAGTCTTCCCCGAATTCGCACCGCCACAGGTCACGATCCAGACCGAAGCGCCCGGCCTCAGCCCGGAGCACGTCGAGATTCTGGTCACGCAACCGATCGAAACGTCGATCAACGGCTTGGCCGGCGTCGAAAGTCTGCGCTCGTCGTCGATCCAGGGCCTCTCCGTGGTGACGGTCGTGTTCCAGCCAGGCAGCGACATCTACCGCGCGCGCCAATTGGTGACCGAGCGTCTCGCGGTCGTCGCCGCGCGGCTGCCACAAGGCGTACAGCCGCCATCGATGACACCATTGACCCCGCTGGCCGGCACGGTGCTGGTCAT
This sequence comes from Bradyrhizobium sp. CCBAU 53421, assembly GCF_015291625.1. Taxonomy (NCBI): domain Bacteria; kingdom Pseudomonadati; phylum Pseudomonadota; class Alphaproteobacteria; order Hyphomicrobiales; family Nitrobacteraceae; genus Bradyrhizobium; species Bradyrhizobium sp. CCBAU 53421. Next base: position 3,310,590 of record NZ_CP030047.1, on the reverse strand, counting down.
TGGCCTGACGTCCGACCAGCGCTCGCTGATGGATTTGCGCACCGTTGCGGACTGGACCGTGGCAAGGCGGCTTCTGGCCGTACCGGGCGTGGCGCAAGTATCGATTTACGGCAAAGACGTCAGGTCTCTGCAAGTCCAGGTCCGCCCGGACGACCTGGTCCGATTCCGGGTCGGCCTGAATGATGTCTTGACCGCTGCGCGCAAGGCCACCGGCGTACGAGGCGCCGGCTTCGTCGATACCGCCAATCAGCGCATCACGCTGCAGACCCAGGGCCAGTCATTGACGCCCGACCAGCTTGCCCGCACCGTCCTTCTGCACGAAGGCGGCGCAAGCGTGGTTCTCGGCGACGTCGCCGCCGTCGTGACCGCGCCCGAGCCGCCGATCGGGGCCGCCCTCATCGACGGCGTGCCTGGCATCATGCTCATGGTGAGCCAGCAATACGGCGCGAACACGCGAGAGGTCACCACGCGGGCGGAAGCCGCCCTGCAAGAGCTGCGACCTGGCCTTGAAGCCGACGGAGTTCGGCTCCATGCCGACATATTCCGCCCCGCCAATTTCATCGACGCGGCGACCGAGAACGTGCTCAACGCCTTGTTGATCGGCGGGGCACTCGTGGTCGTTGTGCTGTTTCTGTTTCTGTTCGACTGGCGCACCTCGATCATCAGTTGCACCGCCATCCCCCTGTCGTTGATCGCGGCCGTGCTCGCACTGCAATGGATGGGGGAAACGCTCAACACGATGACGCTGGGCGGCCTCGCAATCGCGATTGGCGAAGTCGTCGATGACGCCGTGATCGGCGTCGAGAATGTCGTACGCCGATTGCGCGAAAACCGTCTGGCAACGGCGCCGAGATCCGAGGCACGCGTCGTGCTCGAGGCATTCCTCGAGGTGCGGACCGCCGTTGCCTATGCGACGTTTGCGGTGCTGCTGGTGTTCTTTCCGATCCTGGCGCTCTCCGGCATTGCCGGCCGTCTCTTCGGCCCCCTGGGCATCGCCTACATCTTCGCCGTGCTCGCCTCGCTCGCGGTTGCCCTTACGGTGACGCCGGCGCTCTCCATGCTGCTCCTCGTCGGAAGAACCGGCGGACAGCGCCTGCAAGAGCCACCCGCGGTGCGGTGGTCTCGTCGCCACTACCAGGCCTTGCTGCGTCGTATCGGCCGTTACCCGAAGCTGGTGATGACGGCAGCCGCGGCTTTGACGATCGCCGGCGCGGCGATGCTGCCTTTCTTCGGCGGGACCTTCCTGCCGGATCTGCGGGAAGGCCATCTGATTCTGCACGTCTCCGCGATCCCCGGCACCTCGCTCGACGAATCGCTTCGTATCGGCAAACTGATGACCGATACGCTCCGACAAATCCCCGGTGTGCGGCGGGTGGCGCAGCATGCAGGCCGGGCCGAGGCCGGCATCGACACGGTCGGTCCGCATTCCAGCGAGTTCGAGGTCGACCTGGAGCCGGGGCTCTCGGGTCGGGCACAATCCGTAACGGAAGCCCGCATCAGGGCCGCTCTTGCCGACTTCCCAGGGGTTTCCTTCTCGAGCAAGACCTACCTGACGGAACGCGTCGAGGAGACCGTCTCCGGCTTCAGCGCGGCGGTGGTCATCAACATCTACGGGCCCGATCTCGATTCGCTCGAGCGCGCTGCGCGCGACGTCGCGCGGGAACTGGATGAGGTCGCGGGCGCCGTCGACGTGCAGCAACGATCCCCACCGGGGATGCCGCAGGTCAATGTGACGCTTCGCCCGACGGACCTGCAGCGCTGGGGGCTCGATGCGGTCGAAGTCCTCGAGCTGATCCGCACCGCCTATCAGGGTGACGTCGTCGGCCAGGGATATGAAGGCAACGCCGTCTTCAACGTCATCGTGATCCTCGATGCGCACGCGCGCGCCCGAGTCACTCAGATCGGTGACCTACCGGTGCGCACGCCGAGCGGCGCTTACATTCTGCTGAAGCAAATCGCCGACGTCTACGAGACCTCGGGCCGCTATCAGATCCAGCACCTGAATGCGCAGCGCGTTCAGACCGTAACGGCGAATGTCAGCGGACGCGATCTCGAATCCTTCGTGGCCGCCGCCAAGCGCAAGCTGGCCCGCGAGGTCACGCTGCCGCCGGGTGCTCGTGTGGAATTTTCCGGAGCGGCCGAGGCCCAAGCCCGCTCGCGGCACGATCTCATCGTCAACACCTTGCTGGCCGGGACAGGGATCGTCGTCCTGCTTGCGATGGTTACTGGGCACTGGCGAAATCTGTTGCTGGTCATGATCAACTTGCCGTTCGCCTTTGTCGGCGGTGTGTTCGCCTTGGCGTTGACCGGTGGCCTGCTTTCGCTCGGGTCGATGGTCGGCTTCGTGACGCTGTTCGGAATCACGCTGCGCAACTCCATCCTCATGATCTCGCACTACGAGCACCTCGTCCTGGTCGACGGTCGCGTGTGGGGCCTGGATACCGTGATCGAGGGCGCAGCCGACCGTCTCGTCCCGATCCTGATGACGTCCCTCGTGACCGGCCTGGGATTGCTGCCGCTCGCGATCGGCGCAGGAGAACCGGGACGTGAAATCGAGGGCCCGATGGCGATCGTCATCCTTGGGGGTCTGATCACTTCGATGGCGCTGAGTCTGCTGGTGCTGCCTACCCTCGCGCTTCGATATGCGCGTTTCAAGAACCGCCCTGAGCACGCGCAAGGCGCGTGACGATCTCAATCGGGCTCGCCTCACAAGCGGGAGCAGCGCTGACCAAGCATTGGCGCAGCACGATCCCGGATGGTTCAGATTTTGGGGCGGGTTGTCGAAGCCGATTGAGATGCGGCTCTGCGCGACGAAGCCGGATCGATCTATTCGACAGGCGTCCAGCGATCGAAAGGCGCGTCGGCACTGCCACGGCCTCGACGGTAGTTGCCGTCGAAGCCGCGGCAGGTCGTCAGATGGTTCTTACTTGCGCGCTGCGCAGGCGTACATGTTGATTTCCATGCCGACCGGCACTTCGACGATCTTCGGTGTTTTCCAGGCCATTTCCTTCTCCCAAGTATAAGTTGGCGCAAGCGTCGCGCCGCGCGGCAAGCTAGGGCTGGCTGTTCCAGGGCGCAAGCCGACCGGGTAAGGACCCGACTTCGCTGCTGGACATGCCGAAACGGACGACGGCTCGCTGACGTCCACCCGGCCTTGAGACGGCTGGGAAATCCCGACGCTGATCTGTCAGGCATTTTCCGGCTGCCGGGCGGCGACGCACGGATAAGCAGACCCGATCATGCCGGCCGAGTCTTGCCCAAGAGCGAAATCGCAACTTTTTTTGTCATGCGCGGAATCCGGCGGCAATAACCGGAGTTCGCCCGGCACAATTCGCAGGGCACGGACCTATTTGAGCAGGCGCAGCAGCGCCCGGCCGGCGCGCGACTTCAATTCCTTCGCATCCAGCGTTCCGTCATTGTCGGGATCGGCGGCCTTGAAGCGCTGCTCGACGACCGCGAGGTATTCGTCGAGCGTCAGGGTGCCGTCGTGATCCGGATCCGCCATCTTGAGCTCTTTCGCGGTCAGCCGTCCGCGCAATTCGCGGACGTCGAGCGTGCCGTCGTGATCAGGATCGAGCTTCGCGAACAGATCGGCGGCAGCCTTCTTGGCTTCGGCAAGATCGACCGTGCCGTCATTGTCGGGATCGAGCATCTTGAGCGCGCTGCGGCCACCCGATGCGGCCAGAGCCGGACCTGACAGGACGGCAGCAGCCAAAGTCAAAGCAAGCGATCGGCGCGAAATCATCATTCGTCTCCCTTGAGTGCCGTTCCGCCGTAGACGCGGAGCGTGCCCTGTGATCAAGGCCCACCATAGCAGCTTCGACAAGGCTTCCTACAGATAGGCTCCGCGCCCTTGAATCGACCGAACGGGCGGCCTGCCAAGGTCCGCTAACCCCGACTTCCGCATCGCAGCGAAATGATGCGACGGGCGAATTTCGGAAATCCTGCCGACCGGACCGAATCGGTTCACATCGGGTTCTGCTTTCCCGGCCCCTCAAGGGCGCGGGTCAATTCCCTGACATCACTCAGGTCTTCGAGACCATCGACAAGTGACATGACGCGCTCAGCACCGGCTTTGCCGACCACAGGGACGGCAAAGTTCAGGAATTTCCGCTCGAGCGACGGGCGCGAGAGCGGGCGTTCGGCGTCCCCTTCGGCAATCTCGACAGTCTCGCGCAGGGACCGGCCATCCGCGAGGACAATCTCGACGCTGACGCCGCGTCCCTTCGGTAGTTTCGCGATGAGTTGCTGTGCGGGCTTCACCGACGTCTTCTCAACCAAGGCCACCACGTCCTGTTCTCGCCAGCGGTCTTTCTCGAATTGCGAGACTGTCACATCGCCGTCGAGAAGAGCCATGGCAAGGCAAACTGGAAGGCTGTGATCGGCGGTGCCCTTTGTCTGCGGCCGGAATTTCGGTGGATCCGCAACGCGCTCGATGATCCCGGGATAAGTTTCGACCGTGATCGAACGGATGTCGTCGGTTCGGCCTTTGATCGTTCCACTCAATGACACGCCAGCCTCCGCCACAGCCTGCAACTCGATCTGAACGGGGAAGCGCTTGAATGCGACGCGGGGCAGGCGGTAGCGAGTAAGCTTGAGGTCGACGGCAAAGCCATCCTTGGCAGGCTTCATTTTCGACGCCAGCCATTCCAGCGTGCCGGAGGGGCCCGTAAAGCCCTGTGCCGCGAGCCGGGTCGCGAAGACGCCGTCGGCCGCGGTTGCGGCGAGTCCCATGGCTTTCATCATGCTGATCGCGCCGCTGTTTACGACAAAACTCGTGAAACCTCGTGCGCCGGAAATCCCGACCGCATTTGCAATCGCCTCCTTCGGCAAGCCCCATATCTTGCCCGCGATCAGAGGGATGCCGTACGAGGCGGCGCACAGTGGGTGGAAGCCGCGTTCGATGAACGAAATTGCATCGTTGACGCGCATGCTTGCCTCATAGCCGGCAACCATCGCCTCAATGAGATCGCGTCCGCTACGCGCTTGCTCTTCGCAGAGCGCAAGCGCCGTTGGCAGCAACTCGCTCGGGTGAAGCGGTTCGGTGCCGATATAGGTGTCGTTCATGTCGAGAGAGCGGACGAGCACTCCATTGACGAACAGGGTGCCTTCAACGGTCGCCCGCTGCGGGTAGCCGACGATTGTTGCAGCGCTGCCATTGCCGAAGGTCTTCCGGATGGTTGCCTCGGCGATGTTTGCGGGCTCCGATCCCACGGCGCCAAATGCGCAGCCGAGCGTGTCAAGAAGCACGCGCTTGGCCGAGGCGACCACATCTTGTGGGAGCGCGTCGTATCTGATGGACAGCGCAAATTCTGCAAATCCCTGCTCGAGCGGCGTTCTTTGGTCGCCGCCATCTTCGGCAGCAAGCGCCGGACTCACCAAACAAGAGCCCTCGAACCAGGAGCTGCCCAAAGCGAGACTTGCGGGAAAGGCCATTGCGGTTCGGCCCAAGAAGGCACGACGATTCATCGATGCGTCCCCCTCTAAAATGCAGCAACAGCGATCAGCAATGGGACAGTCGTCGCTCTGGAGCCTTCCGGACGGCACTAATGCAGAGCGAGGCGCGGCTTTCACGCCTAAGAAAGACGGCAGTATGGTCAAGCGCGCCGGTTTTCGAAAGCCCAAGATGGCCGCTTTGGGTTGTTCGCAACGGGCTGTGAAGGCCTCGTCCGCGCACCAGCCTGTATCTCGGACAACTATCTCCAAGCCGTGGGTCGCTCGCGAGGAGGCCTCGCGCGCAACATTCACGCGGTGATGGACACCAACTGCCTGCCGGGCCGCCTGTCAGGTTTCGGGTGGAAAGGGACTGCCTAGCGGATCATCTGTGGCATTCGGCAGAAGGCATTGCACCAGGACGAGCGAGGTGACCGATGAGCGAGATTTGCAGGACCACAATGGGCTGCCTCGTTGCGCTCGGCCTGGCCGCGCCCGTGTCCGCGCAGAATATGGCCCCTGCCCGGTCGGCTGAGCCTGTCCAGCAGCGCACGCTCACCGGCAAGGAGCGGCTCGGACGCAAGTGGACCGACGAGCAGCGCATCGACAATTGCAATGTGCCGCCGGACAAGCGCGGCACCAAGCCGCGCCCGAGTGCCTGTCCGCATGTGCCGTCAAGCTGATCGAACCGTTCGCGCTGCGGCATAGCGGCGGATCACACGTGGCGTTGTGTATTCCACGCTACGGTAAGCTACGGACGCATCAGCGAAAACCAGAGGCTTCCGGCCAGCTTCGGAGGCTGGCTGGGGTTCGTTCACGTTTTCGTATTGACCCGTTTTGGTTTCGGGGGGATGGTTCCGTTCGCAACGTCAGGAATAGGCGTGCAGCAAAGGTTCATTGGGAGGATATGATGAGACGCATTGCGCTGGCCGCAAGCCTCGTGATTCTTGCATCTTATGGTGCAAGCGCTCAGACCAACGAGCAGTTGGTCAAGGGTGCGACTGATACATCGAACGTTCTCAACTACGGAATGGGCTACAACCTTCAGCGCTTCTCGACGCTGAACCAGATCAACAAGGACACCGTCAAGAACCTGGTCCCGGTCTGGAATTACAGCCTGAACGACGACCGCAGCGAGGAATCGCAGCCGCTCGTCTACCAGGGCGTCCTTTACGTCACCACGCACAACGCCACGATCGCGATCGACGCCAAGACCGGCAAGCAGATCTGGAAGACCAAGGTCGAGTATCCCGCCGAGACGCCGCGCATCGTCTGCTGCGGCATCATCAATCGCGGCGCGGCTTTGTATGACGGCAAGCTGTTCCGCACCACGCTCGACGCCAATGTGATCGCGCTCGATGCCAAGACCGGCAAGGAGCTGTGGCGCGAAAAGGCAGCGGACATCAAGGAAGGCTACTCGATGACGGTGGCGCCGCTGGTTGCCGACGGCGTCGTGATCACCGGCATCTCCGGCGCGGAATTCGGCACCCGCGGCTTCATCGACGGCTGGGATCCAGCGACCGGCAAGCGCCTCTGGCGTACCTACTCGATCCCCACTCCCGACGAGCCCGGTGGTGACACCTGGAAGGGCGACACCTGGAAGCTGGGCGGCGGATCGACCTGGATCACCGGCTCCTACGATGCCGAACTGAACACCGTGTATTGGGGCATCGGCAATCCCGGACCGTTCAACTCGGCAGTGCGCCCGGGCGACAACCTCTACACCTGCTCGGTGCTCGCGCTCGATCCGAAGACCGGCAAGATCAAGTGGCACTACCAGTTCTCGCCGAACAATCCGTTCGACTATGACTCGGTGGCCGAAATGGTGCTTGCCGACATGAACGTCGAGGGCAAGCCGACCAAGGTGCTGATGGATGCCAACCGCAACGGCTTCTTCTACGTGCTCGACCGCACCAACGGGAAGCTGCTCGCGGCCAATCCCTATGTGAACGTCAACTGGGCCACCGGAGTGGACCCGAAGACCGGACGGCCGATCGAGACCGACGTCGCCAAGGATGCACGTGACGGCAAGAAGGTCACGGTCTACCCGTCGATCCTCGGCGGCAAGAACTGGGAGCCGATGTCGTTCAATCCGCAGACCGGCCTCGCCTACGCCAACACGCTCGCCTTCGGCGGCAAGTACAAGTCCGAACCGGTGACGTTCAAGCAGGGCGAATGGTATCTCGGCATGGACCTCACCGATCCCTGGGAATGGGGCACCGGACCGCGCGGCCATCTCAAGGCGATCGATCCGATGACCGGCAAGGCGAAGTGGGAAGCGCCGAGCGATATTCCGCGCTTCTCCGGCGTGCTCTCCACCGCGGGCGGCGTGGTGTTCTCCGGTCAGCTCACCGGCGAATTCGAGGCGTTCGACGCCGACACCGGCAAGAAGCTCTGGCAGTTCCAGACCGGCTCGGGCATCGAAGGACAACCCGTGACCTGGCAGCAGGACGGCGTGCAGTATGTCGCTGTCACCTCGGGCTATGGCGGCGTCTATTCGCTGTTCTCGGGCGACGAGCGGCTTGCCAAGGTCCCACCCGGCGGCTCGCTGTGGGTTTTCGCGGTCAAGAACTGAGCGCGGAGCACACGTGACTGAAAGAGTAACCCTGTTGACGGCGGCGATCTTCGCCGCCGTCGCGGCGGCCTTGATCTCGTTGATCCCGGCAGCCGCACAGCAAGCCAGTGCAATCGACCTCGAGGGTCAGGCCGACCAGGGCAAGGTCACCTACGCCAAGAACTGCTCGCATTGCCATGGGCCCAACATGGTCAACTCCGGCACCATCACGCCGGATTTGCGCGCGTTTCCCGGCGACAAGACCCGCTTCGTGACCACCGTGAAGCAAGGCAAGAACGGCAAGATGCCGCCCTGGGCCGACATCCTGAGCGAGCAGGAGATCGCCGACGTCTGGGCCTTCCTGTCGAGCCGGAGAACCCAATGAGAGCGCTTCTGGCGGGCGCGGCGACAGCCTTGCTTCTCGCCATGACGGCGGCAGCGCATGCCGCCGGCGAGCAGCTCAAAGTATGCCTCGACGAGGATCTTCCGCCGTTGTCGGCACATCACCGCGGCAAGCCGGATGCCGGCTTCGACGTCGCGCTCGCGCAAGTGATCGCCGAGCGGCTCGGACGGCCGCTCAAGATCCAGTGGTTCGAGAGCAAGCTCGATGAGGATTCGAGCCCGGCGCTGGAAGCCAATGCGTTGCTGTCGGACGGGCGCTGCTCGCTGGTCGGCGGCTACGCCCTCACCACGGATTCGCTGAAGGCGCCGGGCGTGGCGACGGCCAAGCTGCCGGACTTCGATGGCGCCACCCGCGACGATCGCCGCCGGCGGATCCCGATCGGGGTGCTGGCGCCAAGCCAGCCCTACATCTATTCGCCGATGACCGTCGTGCTCGGTCCCAAGGCCAAGGACAAGCTCAAGGACCACAAGATCTCCGATATCGGCGATCTCGCCGGCCTTCGCCTGACGATCGAAAGCGGCACGCTGGGCGACGCCATTCTGATGACCTTCGACAAGGGAAAGCTGATCGAAGACATCACCCACCTCGTTCCCGGCCGTAGCGACCTGCTTGGAGAGCTCGAACGCGGTGAATTCGACGCGACGCTGCTCGACCTGCGCCGATTCGACGCCTACCGCACCGATCATCCGGACACCAAGATCACGGCCTCCGGCTATTACTATCCGATCGGTGCCAATCGCGGTTACGTCGCGCTCGATACCGACAAGGCGCTGCTGGATGCCGTCAACAAGGTGCTGTCCGACCTGCAAGCGAAAGGCGCGATCGCCGAGCTTGGCAAGGCGGCAGGCCTCACCTGGCTGCCCCCGCGCGAGCCGATCATCCTCGGCGATGTCTGGCTGAAGATCCTGAACCGCTGATGCCGGCGAGAACTGCTATCGCAGGTAGCTCGCCAGGTTCATGCTCTGGATCTTGGAGATCGCCGAATAGGATGCCGTCAGCTGCGCCTGATAGGTCGAGAGCTGCGCCGTCACCGCGGCGACGTCGACGCTGGTCAGGTTGGTCGACAGGGTCTTGGCAAAGTTCTGATAGTCGCTCTGGTCCGTGCTGGCGGTCTCGATCTGCGCCGCCGCGGTCGAAAGCTTTGCCTGCACCGTGGACGTTGCATCCAGCGCATTGCTGGCGAGGTCGAGCGCCTGCGAGATGTCGCTGGACGACAACGCCGTGCTGTTGCCGACATACTTCAGCAGCCGCATGACCTGCTCGAAGGCCGGATTGTCGGCGGTGACGCCGTAGGAAACCGACTGGCTATCCGAAACGCGCACCGACGCGATCTCGCTGTCGCCCTTGTAGTAGCTGGTATCCGATGTCGTCAGCGAGCCGGTGCCGGTCCCGAATGTCGACAGGTCTGCCGGGGCGGTATCGGTGCGGGCGCCGCTGAAGACGTATTCGCCGTCATACTGGGTGTTGAGCAGCCCCTGCATCTGCGAGATCGCCTGCTGGGCATAGTTGATCACCGATGCCGTTGCCGTGCTGCTGCCGGTCGTGGCGGCGCTGAGCTGGGTCCGAAGCTGCGTGATGATATCGGTCACCGAGCCGACCGCCGAATACATCGCCTGCACCTTGTTGTCGGCGAGATTGCTGGCATCGATATAGGACTGGGCGCGCGTCACCGAGACCTGCAGATTGATCACGCGCCCGGCGCCGGAACCGTAGCCGCCGAAATCCTCGGACTGCAGCCCGGAGGACTCCTGAACCTGCTCATTGGCCATCACCGACTGCACCCGCAGCGCGCTTGATATCATCTGCTCCGATTGCGCGAAGGTGGCAACACGCATCATCATGACAACGCCCTCAACACTCAGGCTGCGCTCATTGCGGTCATCAGCGCCGAGAACATGGCATTGATGGCCGTGATGATCTGGGACGCGGCAGCGTATTTGTTCTGCAACGAGCTCAGGTTCGCGCTCTCCTGGTCAAGGTTGACGCCGGACTGCGACGACAGCGAGCTCGCATAGGTCGACTGCGCGGTTTGCTTGGAGGTGTAGGTTGCCGAGGCCTGGCTCGCCTTGCCGGCGACGTTGGCAACGACCGCTGCCGCATAGTCGGTGAACGAGCCGGTGGTGGCGCCGAGCCCGCCCGCCATGGCGAAATTGGTCGACCCCGTCAGCGCGCTCGAGAGCGCGTTCACCACGGTCGCCGAGCCCGGCGACAGCACCGATTTTCCGACGGTCAATGTGGACGACGCATCGAGCGTCGCCGTCGGCAGCGCCGCGGTGCCGTTGAGGATGTCGCTGCGCACCGCGATGTTGGAGGCGCTCGTCCCCGTGATCAGGTCGTTGAGCCCGAAATACTGAGAAAATCCTTCACCACCGACCGAACTCGTCATCTGGTTGATGGCAATACCATTGCCCGACCCGGTCGCCGAGATCGACAAATGTCCGTTGGCATCGACTGATGCCGATACGCCGGGAATGGTGTTGATCTTGGCGACAAGAGCCCCGACCGTGGAATACGCCGATAGATCGATATCCTGATACGATACGAGATTGCCGCTCTTGTCGGCGACTGCGATACGCACCGTGCCGGTGCCCGCGAACGACGTCGAATTGCCGACAGTCGCCGTACCGGTCAGGCTGGCCGGCGGCGGTACCGATGTGCCCTGGTTGGACACGGCGTTCACGCTCGCGGTCAGCTGCTGGGCCAACTCGTCGAGCTGCGACTGCGCGGCCGGCAAGGTCTGGTCACGCAGTGTGATCAGGGCGCTGACCTTGCCGGAGGTGATCTGCGACGTGATATCGATCCCGTTGACGGTGATGCCGCTGAAGCCGCTCGTCGCCGATCCCGCGGTATAGGTCGTCGACGCCGTGACGCTGGGCGCCGCCGTATAGCTCAGAGGGTGCGCCGTGCTGTCAACCAGCGCCTGCCCGGAGCCGGTATAGACCTGCAGATCACCGCTTGACGTGGTGAAGTAGCTCACATTCATCATCGACGCGAGGTCCTGCAGCGCGCTGGTGCGCTGGTCCTCGAGATCGGCGGTCGATTGACCCGCGGCCGCTTCCTGCTTGATCTGCTTGTTGAGGTCGGAGATCTGCTGCAGATCCGTGTTGATGTCGGTGACCGACGAGGCGATGTCCTGGTCGGCGTTGGAGCGCAGCTTCTGGAGGCCGCTCGAGGTCTGCTGCAGCTGATCGGTGACCGCAGCGAGCGCGCTGACGGCGTTCGCTTGCAGCGACGCGCTGCTCGGCGTGCTGGCGAGCGAGGACAGTGCCGACTCGAATGCCGCGATCGTGTTGGCCAGCGAGGTGCCCGTCGTGGAGCTGTCGCTGCTCGAGGTGCTGCCGTAGAGCTGCTGGAGCTCGGTCAGATAGTTGTTGTTGGTGTCGGCGGCGCCGAGATCGGAATCGGCCCCGACCAGCGACTTCAGGAGCAGCTTGTCGACCGTGCTGGTGATCCCCGAGATCGTGACGCCGGTGCCGACGCCAGAGGTGACGCTGCTGCTCTGGTTGGCGGTCTTCTCGGTATAGCCCTTGGTGTCGGCATTGGAGATATTGGCCGAGGCCACGCTGATCTGCACCTGCGTGGCTGACAGGCCGCTGAATGCGATGCTTCGTGCGATATCGAGCGACGACACGGCCAACTCCCTCCGGCGACGGCCCGATCAGGCCCGCACGTTGGTGCCATAGGACATCGCGGACGTGAGGCGACGGCCGCCGGCCCCATAAGGCGATACGTTGGCGATTTGCTCGCGGATCGCCTGCATGATCGCCTCAATCCTGCGGTTGCTGGCATCGATCGCCGCGCGCAGCCGCATCACGTTCTCGTCCATCGCGACCCGGAGCTTCAGGATCCGATCCATCAGCTGCTCGCGCAGCACGCGATCCTGGACGTTGAGGTTGGCGGTCTTGCCGACGGCCTCCGCCACACACTGCTCGAACAGGTTGGCAAGGCGGTTCTTCTCGTCGACCTGCTTCAGCCGCGAGGCCGGCAGGCCCTTGGCGAGCTCGACGTTCTCCTCGTTCACGATCGTGATCAAATTGTCGATCAGCGCGATCAACGACCTGGCGCGCTCGTCATTGCCCGCGGGATTGATCTTGATGTTGCGTTCCGGTGTCATGTCATCGCTCCCGTTCAAGCTAGTGGCCGCGACGCAGGGTGCGAACCGATTGTGCGCTGCGCCCGTACGCGGTAATTGCCGTTACCCGGACCGAGGCCCGGTTGATTTCCTGGTCGAGCCGCGCGCATTCGCGCATCAGGAGGTCACGCAGCGTTCCGACGTCGTCGAGCAACGCAGTGAGCCGTGCCCGATCGCTCGGCTGCACCGAGGCGGCCCTCGCCTTCAGCCGCCGAAGCCTGACCAGCAGGCGGTCATTGTTTTTATCGGTCATCATCGCGACACCGCCGAAATCAGCGTATCGAACATCTTGTTGACGGTGGTGATCACCTGCGACGCCGCCGAATAGGCCTGCTGCGCCGAGATCATGTTGGAGAACTGGCCGCTGGTGTCAGTGGTGCTCGATTCCAGCTCGCTGCCGTAGATCGTGCCGGCGCCGTTGGCCCCCGAGGTCTGCAGCGTGGCGTTGCCGGAGGCTGCCGTCGCCGAGTACAAGCCGTCACTGGCCGCGCTCAATCCGTTGGGGTCGCTAAAGGTCGCGACCGCAATCTTGTAGATCGCGATCGTCTGCCCGTTGGAGTAGGTCGCATCGACCACGCCGCCCTTTCCGATCGCGATGCTGCTCAGCTTGCCGTAGGGAAGACCGTCCGACGTGATGCTCGTGAGGTCGACGGAAGGCGTGGTCTGCCCCGACGAATATTGCGTGAGGCCGTCGGTTTTGCCGGCCGTGCCGAGGTTGAGCGTGATGGCGGTACCATTGGCGGCGGAGCTGTCGGCCGCGCCGTCCTTCCAGCCGGAGATCGAGATGGTCGGCGGACTTGGGCTTGTCGAGGCAAGCGAACCGTCGGCATTGAAGGTGATATCCACCGTATCGGTGATCGCGTTGGCGCTGGCCGTCGTCGAATCCGACGCGAGCTTGGGCTGCTCGAAGCTCGCCTGCCAGGTATTGGCGGCGGTCTTTTTCCAGTCGATCTGGATCGTGCTCGCGGTACCAAGCGAATCGTAGACCGTCATCGAGCTGTTGTAGGTCGCGCCGATGGCAGCATCGGCCGGCAGGTTCGCCGCGACGGTGGTCTTGGTGGTAGCACTGCCGCTGGTCGAGGCGACCTGCGTGTTGATCGGCCCGAGGCTCGCGGCAGAGGCATTGCCGATGATGTTGCCTTGCGCGTCGGTGCGCCAGCCTTCGAGGTAATTGCCGTTGTTGACGAGGTAGCCCGCGTTGTCGGTGGTGAATGCGCCGTTGCGCGTATAGGAGGTGGTGCCGCCGGTCGTCGCGTTGGTGGTGACGAAGAAGCCGCTGCCCTGGATCGCAACGTCAGTGGCGTTGGTGGTCGCGGCCAGCAATCCCTGCTGGCTGATGTTGGCGCGGCCGGACACGTTGACGCCGCCGGACGTGTACGAGGTGGCACTGTTCGACGCCGTTACCAGGTCCTCGAACATCGCCGACGTGGTCTTGTAACCCGTGGTGTCGGCGTTGGAGATGTTGTCGGAAATCATTGCCAGCGACTGGCTCTGCGCATTGAGCGCCGAGATCGCCGAGGAAAGTGCACCAGTCAGACTCATGATGATACTCCGGAAGCAATCAGGACGTGACGCCGATGATGTTGGCGGCGCTGACGGGGATGCCGTTCACGAGCAGCGAGGGTGTCGAGCCGGAGGCGTCGATCCCGGTCACCGTTCCCGTCATCGTCGTGTAGCTGAGCAGCGAGTTTCCGGCGGAGTCGGTCGCAGTCACCTGGATCGTGTACTGGCCGCCATTGCTGAGCTGGGTGCCGTTCGTGGTCTGGCCGTTCCAGGTGAAGGTGTTCGAGCCGGCGTTGCCGGTCCCCTTGCCGCTCCACACCGTGTTGCCTGAGGAGTCCTGGATCGCGATCGCGACGTTGGAAGCGGCCGAGGTGAACGAGTAGCCGAAGGTCGCCGAGCCGTTGGTCAGTTCTGCCGTATTGGTCTTCGCCTCGACGGTGTGGCCGATGTAGTTCACCGAGTTGAGCGTCACGAGGCTCGAGAACGAGCTCGCGAGCGACGTCATGCTGGCGTTGGTCGACTGCTGCTCGGTGAAGTTGGCGTAGGAGGTGAGCTGATTGATGAAGTCGGTCGTGCTGGTGGCGTTCAGCGGATCCTGGTTCTGCAGCTCGCTGACGAGCAGGTTGAGGAAGTCGGTCGAGCTCATCCCCATCGACGCGCTGGTCGACGAGCTCGAGGCGGCGGAGGCTGCAGCAGAGGTTGCCGAAGAAACGGTCATGACAAGTCTCTCTTCGTCGCGGGCTAAGGCGACGGAACGCGGTGAAACATTGGGGTCGTGAAGTCGTTCGCAGATAAAACGGATGACGCGGCGATTTCAGGCGCGGATTCATCCGCCCGGAATCACTTGATTAATCGGCAGAATTTGCCGATCGGCCGTGGCCAGACGCACGCAAGCGCGCACGGACCGCCCCGCCGCGGAACGGCGCGGAGTGCAGCAATGGGCGTGCGGGAGGCTTAGAGCGAAAGGCTGATCGGCAGATCCGGCTCGCCGAGCATCAAGGCCGGCGGCGTCAGCGCGGGCAGCAGGCAGAGGGCCAGCAACAGCGCAGGCAACACCTTGCCTTGCTGCGCGGAATCGCCTGGAGCTTGCGCATCGTCCGCCTGCTCCTCGGGCCGGGCCGGCTCCGAGGCCGACTCTCGAGGCAGTTCCTCTTGGGGCAGTTCCACTTGGGGCCGTTTCGCCGCCGCGGTCACAATGCGGTCGACCAGCCCCTTGGGTGCGCGAACCGGCGGCGCCACGAGCGCCCGCCGCACTGCGCTGGCCTCTTCATAGAGCGTCCGCGCCTCGGCCGAGGATGCGAGCAACTGGATCGCGGCAAGGCGTTGATCATCGGGCCAGCGGGACAGATCCTCCCCCAGCCGGTCGATCAGGTCCTCGAATGTCGCAACATCCATCCCGCGCGCAGATCCCGCCTCGTCGCCAAGGCTGTCATAAAGCATACGCGGGACGGCGGAAATCAATTTCCGCCGCCGGTGCGTCAGGTCCAGCATGGTGCTCACCGGACGGCCTTTTTCCCCAACAGGACACCCGCCCGAGCGCCCTGCCCCCTCCCGGCGAAATGAGGTCGCCGGCCGATTCGCCCGCTCAACGGCCGGCGGCTGATTCGAGCGTCCTGTCGAGCGTTTTAGCCTTGGCGGCCTTGCCGGCGGTTGCCTCGACGAACTTCCAGGCGTCGCGGAGCTCGGTCAGGCTGGCAATGATGCGCCGGAAATTCTCCCTGGCGTGCGGCCGGCCATAGGAGCGCAGGCATGCCATGATCAGGGCGTTGTAGGTTCGGAAAAGACGATCGGCCATCGCCCCGCCGCGGGTGACGTCGAGATGGTGGCTCAGCCCACGCAGGATCGCGGTCGCCCGCGTCAGGTGGACGTGCCCTTCCTCGAAGCGCTTCGCCTCGTGCGCATCCAGCGCCTTCTGCAGAAACGTGATGGCGCCGTCGCACAGCATCACCACCGCCTTCAACGGCGGAACCGCCACCGCAGCGGATCGATAGGCATTGTTGGCGAGGTAGGCCGTGGCATTCTGGGTCATTATTTACTCGATGATGCGTTCAGGAGGGCGCTCAGGTAGCCCAGCGTGTTGTTCGCGCTTTCGATGGCGGCCTGATAATTGGCGTATTGAACCTGCAGCTGCGCCTTGAACGTCGCCGCATTGCTCTGGATGTCACTGACCTGGGACTGCAGATCGGTGTCGCGCGACTGCAGGTTGGTGATCATGGTCTGCAGCTGACCGCTGGTCCCGGAGCTGGTGTGCGCGAGCTGATAGAGTTGCGACGCGAGCCCCGACGTCGACGTCACGGTGATCGATTGCGAGGTCGACCCGGTATAGGTGAAAGCCATCCCGGCGTAGATCGTGCCCGAATTGCCGATGATGGAGTTGCCGACCACGGAGAACTGGGAACTGTCGCCGCCGACGGAGGCGCCGGTCAGCGTGCCGGTCGAATCCACCGTCACGTCGAGCGTGAACGATTGCGGCGACGTGCCGGTGTTGACCACGTTGAGCTGGCTGGACGAGGTGGTCGTCTGCGCCGAGAGCAGCTGGGTGACGCCGGCGAGATTCTGCGTCAGCACGGTCGAGAGCGTGCCGGTATCGAGCTGCAGCTCGTTGTTCTCGTTGAAGGACAGGCCGAGGTCCGCCATCGTCATGCCGCCGACCGACCCGCTGAGCATCTGCTGGAGCTGGGTCATGATATCGCGCATCGTGCTGTCGCCGAACAGCACCGCGCTCGATGCGGCCGTGCCGTCGGAATTCTGCGCGGACTGCGCGATGACCTGGTCACGAAACGCATTGTAGTTGGTGACGAAGGTTTGCAGCGCTGACGTGATCTGGCTGGTGTCGGTCGAGATGCCGATGTTCAGGCTGGTGCCGCTCGGGGTAGGCTGCAGCAGGTCGAATGTGACACCGGAGAGAACGTCGGAAATGTCGTTGGTGTTGCGGGTCAGTGCGATGCCGTCGAGGGTGAATTCGGCAGACTGAGACTTCTGCAGCACGTCGGTGAAAGCCCCCGATGTGTCGGTGACGCCGAGCTTGCTCAGGATGTCGTCGCCTGACGTCGACGAATAGGTGATGTCGGCGGCGTCCTTGGTCCCTGTCAACACCATCTCAAACGACCCGCTCGACACCTGGACGATGGAGGCCTGGACATTGGTGCTCGAGGTCTGGGCGTTGATGGTGTCGACGATATCCTGCATCGACATGCCGCTGGTGATCGAGATCGCCGTGCTGCTGCCGCCGGCAAGGCCCAGCGAAAACGTGCCGGAGAGGCCGAGCGCCGTCGACGTGCTCGGCTGCGAAGCGCCGATCACCTTCTGCGCGGTCGCGAGCTGGGTGATCTGGAGCGTGTGATCGCCGGTCGCCGAGCCGCTGTTGACGCTCATGTTGAGCGCCGAGGACGCGCTGACGTCGCCGGTGGATGAGATCGTCGCCGAGCGCGTGGCGAACGCGTTGGTGGCGATCGAGTTGATGATCGACGTGCTGAGCGACGACAGGCCGGTGGCCAGTGTCGACAGCTCGGTCTGCAGGGATTGGTAGGCCGTGATCTTGGCCTGGTTCGCGGTGATCGTCGTCGTGACGGAGGTCGCCGCCGCGAGCTTGGCGTTGACCTCGGCGTCGATCAGGGCACTCCAGTCGATGCTGGTCGAATTGGTGGTTCCGGTCGTGGTGACCGTGCTGGCAGAACTGGCGGAACTGGACGACGTCGTGCCTGATGTGCTCGAGGTAGCGCTGCTGACCGTCATGTCGACACTTCCGCCGTAATGAGAATCGGGCCGGCATCATGCCGGCCCGATCTGTCGTTCGAATTAGCCGAGCAGCTTCAGCAGGTACTGCGGCATCTGGTTGGCGGCCGTTTCCGCCGACACCGCGGCCTGGGTCTTCACTTCGGCCGAAGACAGCGTCGCCTGTTCGGAAGCGATATCGACGTCCTTGATCGCCGAGTTGGCGGACTGCAGGTTCTGGGTCTGGGTCGAGATCGAGTCGGCCGAGAAGTTGAAGCGCGATTCCTGGGCACCGATCTCGGCGCGGGCGGACGACACGGTGTCGATCGCGCTGTCGAGGGCCGACATTGCGCTGGTGGCGCTCGACAGGCTGGAGACGTCGAGCGAGGTTACGCCGAGCGAGGATGCCGTCAGGCTGGTCAGGGTGATCGTGATGGTGTCGGCCGAGGTCGAGCCGACCAGCACCGAGACGCCCGAGGAGAACACGCTCGAACCATCGAGCAAGCTCTGGCTGCTGTAGCGGGTGCCGGAGGCGATGGAGTCGATTTCGCCCTTGAGCTGCGTGAATTCCGAGTTGATGTAGGCGCGGCTGGAGTCGGCCACGGTGCCGGAAGCGGACTCGGAGGCCAGCGACTTCATGCGGGCCAGGATGTCCGAGATGTTGGACGCGCCGCCGTCGGCGGTCTGCAGGATCGAGGTCGCCTGCGCCGCGTTGGTGGCGGCCTGCTGCAGCGTCGTGATGTCCGAGGAGATGCGGGTCGAGATCGCGAGACCGGCGGCGTCGTCGGAAGCGGAGGTGATGCGCGAGCCGCTCGACAGCTTCGACAGTGCGCTGGTTTCCTGCTGCGAGTTGATGTTGAGGTAGCGGACCGCGGAGTTGGCGGCGGTGTTGGTGGAAATTGCCGGCATGAATAGCTCCTGTGCTGATGGGGCATGGCATGCCGCATCGTGAAAAAGTGAAGTGACGCGGATCCAGCCCCCGTCCGCCCGATCAAACGGGTCGGCCGCCGGTGGTCAGGCGCGAAATCTTCAGAAGCCGGAATTTATGGTTAGCAGTCGGTAAACGCGCCGCGCAGGTCGCGCTCGTGACGCTTGAGCATTTCGCGCAGCTGTTGCCGCCCGCGCTTCAGCAGCGACTCGACCGCGGCCACGGTCGTGTCCATCACCTCGGCGATCTCGCCGTTGCTCATGTTCTCGTGGTAGGAGAGGATCACCGCGACGCGCTGCTGCTCGGGCAGCCGCTGCATCGCGAGCTCCAGAAGATTACCGATCTCGCTGCGCTCGATCACGGTCGAGGCGTCGAGCTGGGTGTCGGCGACCTCGGGCACGACATCGACATTCTCGGTGCGCGGCTTGCGGCGCAGATCGATGCAGCGGTTGCTGACGACGCGATAGAGCCAGGTCGAGAACTTGGCGCGGCCGTGCTGCCAGCGGCCGCGATGCGTCCACACCTTCAGCATCGTGTCCTGCACCACGTCTTCGGCATCTGCGGCGTTGCCGACGATACGCAGCGCGATCGCATACGCGCGATCGACGTGGCGTTCGACGAGCGCACGAAACGCCGCCTCGTCGCCGGCAGCGAGGCGGTCGAGCAGCTCCTTGTCTTCGTCCTGGATCTCGACGGTGTCGAGCGGGCCCGCATCGGCAACCGTGGGAACGTTGCTCCACGGAGCAGTCGCTTCGACCGGCGCAGCCGCGGTCGCCGTGGCCTCCACCTCGACCGCTGCCATCACATCAAGCGCGTAACTCATCCGCCGCTCTCCAACCAACGCCGCACGCACACATCCCATGCGGCTTCTGAGCGTTGAACGGAGGGGCCAGGCAAACCAGGCGAACTTTTTTCGTTATTTTTCAAATGCTTAGCTGGATATTTTTGCCGACCGCCCGGCAAAAGCTGCCGCCGCGCGAAGGCGCAGCCAGCAATTCTACGGAGTCTGGAGCAGTCGTTCAGCATTGCCTCGCATGCCTGCGGAAAAGTTCGTCGCGCCGGAAAACGCCGTTGTCACTTCAACTAACGCCACGCGAACACATGCATGCGCAGAGCATGCGAGTGATCCATTGCCGTTGGTCGCCATCTTGCATTCGACGAATGCGACTAGGCAATTTTTTCCGAATCACCATTTCGACGTTATCGGATTTTTTGAATCTGTCAGTCGCGAAGCGCGCGTTTTCGAATCCCGCATCAACTTTTTTGAATCATCGCGCCTGATTTGTCTCACGCAGGCGTTCAACGCATGAGGACTGGCGGGAATTTTGCGCATGACGATCATGACGGTCGACGCGTCGCGTCGAGCGCAGAATGTTTCTGCATGCTCGTTCGATGTTTTCGATACATTTCTGTTGCGCGCCTGCACGACGCCGGATGGCGTATTTGAAAGGGTTTTTCAGCTCTCGCGCATTGCTGAAAAATTTCCAGATATGTCCACCGGTTTCGTTCAGCATCGAATCCAGGCGGAGGCGCGTGCGCGCAAGCTGGCGCTGGAGCGGAGCGGCTCCACCGAAGTGCGCATCGCCGACATCTATAAATTCTTTCCGTTCAGGCTGTTCGGCCTGAGCCGCGATGCGCTGGATGATCTCGCTCGAATCGAATTCGAAGCCGAGCTCGAGCTGTGTCGCGCCAACCCGGAAATGCTCGAGCAATATCTGGACATGAAGCGCGGCGGCTTTCGCACTGGCTTCATCTCCGACACCTATTGGAGCACCGACCAGCTCGCGCAGCTGCTGCGCTCCTGCAGCCCGGGACTGACCTGGGATTTCCTCTACGCATCCTGCGATCACGCGAGCAGCAAGAGCGAAGCGCTGTTCGAGGCGTACCTCGCCGAGCAGGGCATCGATGCGGCAAGCTCGTTCCACGTCGGCGACAATCACAACGCCGATATCAAGGGTGCCCGCCGTCACGGCATCCGCCCGCGCTACTATCCGCAGGCCAGCGCGGCACTGGCATCGAAGTTTCAGCGCGAAACATCGATGTTCGAACTGCTGTGTCCCGATCAGCCGTCGCGGCTCGATTATGGTGCCCGCACGCTGCGGCGCGCGGTGACCGCACGCAGCGCCGATCATTCTCCCGCTTTCAGTCTCGGTGCGACCGTGCTCGGCCCGGTGATGGCGGCGTTCGACGCCTTCATCGAAGCGCGGCGTGTTGCGCTGGCTCGCGAGGGCGCGCGGGTTGCGATCGGATTCCTCGGCCGCGACGGTCTGCTGCCGTATCGCGTCTGGCAAGCAAGCCGTGGCGACACCGGTGCCTATGTCGAGATCAACCGTCGCGTCAGCCTGGTCGGCTCCGCCGATACGCTCGAACCTCTCAGTGAGCTATTGAGCCGGGTCGTCAAGATCGACGCGGCGACCTTTGTCGATATCGTCAAGGTGCAGCCTCCCGCCGTGATGAAGTTCTTCGCGCAGTATCCCGACGGCATTGCGAGCGGCCGTGAACTCGCCGACGCCCTGCCCGATCTGATGGACCCGCGCGAGATCACCGACATCGCTGCCGGCGTCCGTACGCGCCTGCTCGCCTATCTTCGGGCGAAGGTCGCGGATTTCGACGGCTGCACCGACCTCATTCTCGTCGACCTCGGCTATTCCGCAAGCGTGCAGAAGTCGTTGCGGCGGATCTTCGATCGCGAGGGCATCCGCATCCGCCTGCATGGCGCCTACCTGCTGACGCTCGACGATGCGTTCGACGACATCGCCGATGACGACACCGCGGAAGGCCTGATCTCCGATCGCATCGTCACGCCGCACGTTAAGCGCATGCTGATCCGCAACGTCGCGTTGCTGGAGCAACTGTGCTGCTCCGACGAAGGATCAGCGCGCGATTATCGCGGCGGTGAGGTGCTGCGCGAGGGCGACCAGCGCCCCGCCGCTCAGCTCGCGCTGGCTAACGAGGTCCAATCCGGGACGCTGGCCTATGTGTCGCGCGCCCGCGAGCTGGCACCTCGCTATACATTGCAGCCCGACGCGGACCCCATCGTTGCGGCACGCTGGGCCGCCGCCGTGCTCGGTCGCCTCCTGCTGCTGCCCGACGATGATGAACTCGTGCTGCTCGGCGGCATCAAGCATGACGTCAACCTCGGCACGCAGGCGCTCGCGCCGCTGCTCGACGCCAGCTTCATCAATGATTGCATCGTCGCCCGCGGCCTCTTGACCGCCTGCACGGCGCAGGCGCCGCCGATGTGGCTGGCCGGCAGCTTTGCCGCGCTGTCGCCGTCGCACGCCTACCTCTACACATTGTTCGGCGCCAATCGCCTGCCCGCGAACGTGTTCGGCGAGGCGCAATGCGGGACGCTGCAGGTCGGCCTGTTCGGGCCGGACGGCCAGGC
The DNA here is from genome assembly GCF_015291625.1 of Bradyrhizobium sp. CCBAU 53421. Taxonomy (NCBI): domain Bacteria; kingdom Pseudomonadati; phylum Pseudomonadota; class Alphaproteobacteria; order Hyphomicrobiales; family Nitrobacteraceae; genus Bradyrhizobium; species Bradyrhizobium sp. CCBAU 53421. The sequence goes on along the minus strand of NZ_CP030047.1, from coordinate 3,288,535 downwards.
GTCGCTGGAAGCCGTCAGCGTCTATCATACCGGGCTCGGCGACCTCCGCCTGCGGATTCCAGTGTCGCGCCGCATGGCGGTTGCGACCATCGCGCTGCCGCTGGCAAAGCTCAGCCGCGCCGGGATGCTCCACGGCGTCACGGTCCAGCACGGCGAGAGCGCAGCGATGGCTGCGGAGAGCTCGAACGTGACGGCGATCGCCGAGGCACGCCTGATCGATGCCGGCCTCGAGAGGAGCGGCCGCCAATTCCGCGCCACGACCGAGGACGGCATGCTGCTGATCCCGGTCGACGGCTTCGACGACGATGTTGCGATCTACACCGTCGCGCTCACCGCCCTCGACCATGACCGCATCCTTGCCGTCGAGGACCGGGACGGTAACCGGGCCCCCTCGGCCACGCTGACCTGGCGCAGCGCCAATGCTGCGCAGGCAACCAACGGCGCCTGATTTGTCCGCCTGATCTGGCCGCCCCGCTCGTAGAAGGTTAACGAGGGGTAGCGCGGGCATGATTTCGGCTGACACGGCGCAAGCGGACGGCTTGCAGACGAATTTCGACCAATTACTGGCGGCGAACGGTATCCGGATGAGCGCTGTACAGCGCCGCCGGGTCGCATGGCTGTCTGAACGGCTCGGACGTGCAACCGTTCATCAGGCCGGCTCTTTGCCGGAGCGGGAGCACGGCGTGATCATCCTCGTCGAGCCGCCGAGCGGCCCCGCCGCCGAAATCCTCTACCGGTCGCTTCGCACCGACTGTGCGGTGGTAGTGCCCTTCGGCGAAAATCCCGCGTTCGATTTCCTGAAGTCCAAGCTGACCGATTTCGGAACCATCGGGCCGAGCTTCGATGGTCCGCACGAGATGTGGTGGGGCGGTCTCAACTGGCGCCCGATCGCGCCCGCGGAAGGCGCCCGATCCGAGACCGCGCTGCGCGTGGTCTCCTGCTATCCCCGCGCCTTCGGCGACGATCATGCCCGCGTGCTCCGCGAGAAGCTGGCCGAATTCGAGATCGCCTGCGACATCGTGCCGATCGACACCGCTGACGGTGAGCGCATGCGCGCGTCCGAGAAGACTGGCTTCATGCTGCGGATGTGGCAGGAGCATCGCGAGCCGCTGCTGTTCATCGAGGCCGATGCGACGCTCAGCGAGCCGCCACTGCTACCGTCGTCGCTCGCATGCGACGTCGCGCTCCACAAATGGAACCGGTGGGAGATGTCGGCACGCACGCTCTATTTCGGTCGCACCCCTGCCGCCGAAGCGCTGCTGCGCAACTGGCATCACATCGCGACCGCTTATCCCGCGGTCTGGGAGGGCTACCTGCTCGATCAGGCCTGGAGCTTGACCTCGTCGCAGATGGCGCTCGACACGGCCTGGCTGCCGCGCTCGTACCATGCGCCTGCCGAAGATGCCGGCACGCCCCGCCACACCACGATCGTCCACAATCTGCCGACCGACAACAGCGACCTGGGACCCGATGCCGAATTCGGCATCGCGATGCGAGCCGCGCGGCGCGCGAGCCGCAGCGGCGGCCGGGACGCCATGATCGTGATCAGGTCGCAAGCGGCCTCGAATGACGCGATCACGGTGATCATGCGCGATATCGCAACCAGCGACGCACGCGAAATGGCTGCCAGCATCGAGGCAGTCACCGGAGCGTTCGTCGCCGATTGCGGCGGGTTCGGCCGGCTCGAGCTCGCGCTGTGCCCCTGGCAGGACGATATTCGCGCGGCGAAATCGGCAGCCAGGAGTGCGAACAACCGGATCATCGAGATCGCGCCCTGGCAGGCATTGCCGGCCGATCTGTTCCGCACCGTGGGGCAATCCCGCAACGCCGGCAGCGTCGTCGTCATGGCCGGGCAGCGCGGCTGATCAACCGTGTAATGACCAGCCAAGAGAAGGACATCGACATCATGAAGACCATCATCCTTCTCACCGGCGTCGCCAGCCAGCAATTCGCACTCACCGAGCTGTTGAAGGCGCACAATCCGGCGCTGTCGTTCCGCTGCGCGGTGACGGCCGAGGACCTCGCGGCGATCGAGCCCGAAGTGTTGCGCGAGGCGCGGCTGCTAGCGTTCACCACCAGCGTCATCGTGCCTGAGAGCATCCTCGCGGCGCTCGGCCATGGCGCCTACAATTTCCACCCCGGCCCGCCTCAGTATCCCGGCTGGGCGCCGGCCCATTTCGCGTTCTATGACGGCGCCCGCACGTTCGGCGCGACGGCCCACGTGATGGCCGCGCGCGTCGATTCCGGCCCCATCGTCGGGGTCGAGCCCTTCATCATTCCCGACAAGATCAGCGTGCGTGGGCTCGAGCAGATCGCCTATGTGCGGCTTGCCCATCTGTTTTGGCGGATGTCGCGCGACCTCGCCCGCGATCCCTCGCCGCTGCAGGAGCTGGAAATCGCCTGGTGCGGTATCAAGAGCACACGGCAAATGTACCGCGAGATGTGCGAGCTTCCCGCCGGCATCAGCGCCGGCGAACTGGCCCGCCGGATCCGCGCCTTCCACGACGACTTCCGTGCCATCCCGCTGACCGTCTCCGTGCACGGCATCCGCTTCCAGCTGGCAACGACCGCCACGCAGGCCCCCGAGGCGCCGCAGGTGGTCTCGCCGCCGCTCGCGGCCGCATCCTAGTGGCGCCAGACGCTTCCCTGGGGATCGGCGAGCATTCCGTTCAGCAACGCTTCGGCGCGATGCAGCAGCGGCTTCGTGCCACTGCTCGACGCAATCGCGATCGCCGCGCGCAACTGGTGGAGAACGGAAGTCCTGTCGTTCTCATTTGACGCCGGCGATACCGCCGCCTCTCCGAACAACGCCTCCGCTTCCAGGCCGGAGAATCCTTGCTGACGGGCGGTATTCCGGGCCTCTCGCAGCATGTTCTGCGCAGCCTGTACATCACCGAGCCGACTGAGAGCCAGTGCCAGATAGATCGAGGTACGCAGCACGATCGAGGTATAGCCCACCGATCTGGCTTCCTCTCGAGCTTCGACGAGCGTCACCCGCGCGTCGGCAAGACGCCCCTGTTCCAGATAGGCAATACCGAGATGGCAGGTGATGACCGGCACAAAGAGGCGAATTCCATACTTTTGTGTAATGGCAAAAGCGTCCTCCAGGATCGCCGCTGCTTCGCCGGGATTGCCCCGACCGAGCGCCAGACAACCGCCGCTATAGCCGGCGCCAACACGATCGAACGGCCTGTTGCTCTCGGTGGCGATCGCTGACGCGCGTTGATGAAACTCGGCCCCCGTATCAATCTCTCCCAAGGTCGTGTGGGTCACGCTCTTCATCATGCAGCACAGCAGCTCCAGGGTTTTAGGCGTCGTCCCGGGCGGCGCGCTGGCATCCGGACCCGACAGGCGGAGGCAAGCCTGTCCCAGCATCTGCTCTGCGTCGCGATAGCGCCCGGCAATGAAATAGGCTTGGCCAAGGCTGTATTGAGCAAGGTTGAGCCAACCGGGATTGCCCCACTCTCCCGCCAGGCGAGCAACCTCCTCGCCGGTTTCGATGGCTTCGATCGGCGTGCCATAGAAGTTCTGCGCGCCCGACCTGACCGCCATCGCCGCAACCTTCCGCCCGATATCGTCAATTGCGTTGGCGCGTCCCTCGGCGTCTCTTCCGAGATCGAACCATTCGGCGACCTTGCCTGCGCTCATGAAGGCCGTGCGCGCCTCGATGCGGAGGTCGACCGCATCCGCTTCGCGCGAGCGAGCGAATGGCGTCTTGTCGAGCGCGGTCATCGCTATCTCGAAGTAGTTGGCAGCGTCGGCAAATGCCGATCGTGCCAGGCTCTTCCGCGCGGCAGTTCTGCCGTAGGCGAAGGCTTTCTGCCAATCCTTGGCTCGCATTGCGTGATAGCAGAGCTTGCTGGGCTCATCGTGCGAGCTTCCATTGCTCTCCAACGTCGCAAGAATGCGCGCGTGGACGCCTTCACGCACTTTTTCGACCATCGAGTCGTAGACGACCTGGCGGATCATTTCGTGCGGAAACTCGAGCAATCGGTCCGGCTCGATATCGATCTTCACCAGAAACTCCGAGCGGTCGAGAACCGCCAGGCAGCGCTGCAGCACCGGCTCGGGGAGGCCGGACACCTCGCGCAGGATAACTTCCGTCGAGCGTGGGCCTAGCGCTGCCGCGATCTGCAACAGGGAGCGCTCCTCCCTCGACACCCGATCCAGACGCGCCGCGATGACTCCCTGGATACTGCTCGGGATACCGAGCTCGCCGACCGGACGCACCAGCGCCAGGTCACCCCAATGCCCTCGCAGAATCCCGCTGTCCTTGAGTCCTCGGCAGACTTCTTCAATGAAGAGCGGCACGCTCGCCGTATGAAGAACGACGCGGCTCTTCAGATCGGCCATGTTCGCGGACCGCCCCAGGATATCGTCAAGCATTTCCCGTCCGGCATCCTCGGCGAGCGACCGCAACGCGGTGATCTCGGCATTGCAACGCGCGATCCAGTCCGGAATTCCGTTGGGTCTGCTGGTCAACAACACCAGAAGTCCAGGGATCTGTAGCGACGCGAGCGCGGCGACAACGGCTTCGCTGGCGCGATCGATCCAGTGCAGATCCTCGACGAGGATCACCGTGCGCTGGCGAGCGACCAGCATCTCGAGAACCGCGCAGCTCGCGTCGCTGATCGCGCGGCCACGCGCGTGCGGCTCCAGTTCGCCCCACTCGGGATCCGATATCGGGCGATCCAGCACCGCATTGATGGCGGAACGTGCAGTGCCGATCAGAGCAGTCGGAGGCTCGGTCAGGATATCGGCGTCCGCCGCAGTTTCCTCGAGCATCGACAGCATCAGCGCCTTCAGCGCGCTGAACGGCGCTCCTTGAAGATTCGGGCTGCACTCCGCGTGGACCAGCCGCCAGTCCTCGCGCTTGAGCTCATCGACAAACTCGTGCACCAGCCGCGACTTTCCGATGCCGGGATCGCCAATCAGGAGCGCGGTCTGCCGGCTCGGGCCGGCATTTTGCGCCAGCCGCCTGAGCAACCCGGTCTCGTCCACGCGGTTGACGAACCGTGCTACGCTTCGTGCCCTGCGTACCCGCCAACTGGAGACATTGGTTGCCCCGGTCACGCGATAGATCGGCAAAGGCTCGCTGAACCCTTTGAGCTGTTTGCGACCCAGATAGTCAAATTGGACATTGCCATCGGCCAGGCTCTGACACGCCTCGGATGCGTAGATCTGGTTCGGCCCGGCGACCGCTTCGAGGCGCGCCGCAAGATGCTGCGCCGCCCCTCCGATCTCATAGACCTTGGAATATTCGCTGGCGACCATGTAGGTCACCACGCGTCCCGAATGGAGCCCGACCCGGACCTGGAGCGCCGGATCACCCAAGCCGCCGATACGTCGAACGAGCTCGATCGCCGCATGGCAGGCAAGCGGCGCATGGTTGTCGTCAGCGATCGGCGCGCCAAATACCGCTGCGAGCCCGTCGCCCAATTCCTTGCTGACGATACCGCCAAACTGGCGCACCGCGCCCCGCATGGCGGCCAAAGCCGGCTCCAGACGTGAGACGGCCTCTTCCGGGTCCAGGTCCGCTACGAGCCCCGTGGAGTCGACCACGTCGGCGCGAAGGATCGTCACAAATCGCTGTTCGCTGTCGGGATCGACGCGCTTAGCTACAGCTGCACCGCATTGGGCGCACCAATTGTCGTCCGCTCCGATCGTCGATTGGCATGCAAAGCAAAGCATTCCTGCTCTCAAAGGCTGCTGCGATCTCGCCAGCTCAGCATCCCGGTGAGCAGCTTAGGGTAGAGATTACCTATCGGGAACTGCTTATCAATCCAGACGTGCAGTCCGCCTGCATCCGCGCCAACCCGAGAGGTTGCTAAACTGGACGAGATACAGTCTTGAGTGGTAGGTCGAGGCGCGAGAAATCAGACGGCGCAACCCGAGCCGTACGACCTATTTTCGTTCGACGTCCCCGCGTTGCATAACTTACGTATAGCCAGAGCAAGTCAAAGTTGTAATGAAAGGGAAATCCTATGGGCGGAAGAGTATACAATAATCAGCAGTTCAAAGATCATATCAACGCGCACTACTATCCTTTGCAGAACATGGTCAAGAGCGTCGCTATACTCAAAGCGTCGGATCTCATCGACATCGAGACGCTGGAATATGGTCAGTACCAGCCGATCCTGTCGCCCAGGAACCAGTGGCCGGGTGGAAGCGGCAAGTTGTGGCAGAAGGAGATGGGCAAGGCGCGCCTTGACCTCGCCCGCCAGGCGAATACAGCGCCACTGTCCAAGGACGAGCCCGGAGTTGTCCCGCTCACGAAATGCGCGCTGCTGGATGCCAGCGTCCGCAAGTGCTTCAACGCCGAACCGCCGATCCCGATGCAGATCGATGTCAAGGAAAAGGACAAGAATGCGCCGAATGCCGATCGGCATGACATTCTGCTGACCTGGCAACACGCCAACGGCGACAATCAGCCGCCAACGCTCCTGCTGCTGACGATGGTCTGCCCCGCCTGATCCCCCATCGCGGGCGGTACTTTCCGCAAGACGGTATTGCACCCCGCGCGGCTGCCTGGCGGCAGCCGCAACAACGTTGGCGCGACCGCGTGCGGCGGGATGAGCGACGTCGATTCGCTTAGATGCCGGCGCGCGGCCCCGATCTCGATGGCACCGGGCGGCGCTGCTGCAACAGCGCCCTCACCGCACGCTCTGCGGCGCGAGCTGAGCCGAAGTAACCACCATCGAGGCCATCAAAGGCGCGATCCGACGAGAAAAAGCAGAAGCCTCTGGCGTCGCTGACGACGATACCCGCGGTGCGATCCGATACTTCGATGATGTAGGCTTGTGACATTTGGGCTTGGGACATGCGTGCTCGATCGCCGGATGACGGCGCTCCTGTCTGATTGTCGGGTGCTTTGGATCGTCGAAGCGATCAACAACAGACGCCGGTCGCCGCCGAGACGCAGCGATGCTGCATGCGGCTTCGCATGTCGCACATCAAGCTGCAGTGGTCATGTCTCATGGCGGCGGCCTTGAACAACGCGGGATAGCGCGGATCAATATCCGGCCGAATCGCGCTGCGGTCAATGAAATGCCCGACCAAAGATCACGTCCCGGCGCGATGGCTCATTCGCAGCAGGCAGAGAAAACAGCACAGTTTTGGCGATCACGGTTACGGACCGCCAACCAGGCGGACGCTGGCCGGGCACCGTGCGTGCTGGTGCCCGGCCGCGATCACTCAGGGCAGGATCGGCGGGTGATAGGTGAAGGTCGCCATCAGGATCGCGGCCAGCAGCATCACGATCGGGAAGTGGATGAAGAACTGCACCGAGGTGTAGCCGATCAGATCTTTCGACTTCAGGCCGAGGATGCCGAGCAGCGGCAGCATCCAGAACGGGTTGATGAAGTTCGGCAGCGTCTCGGCGATGTTGTAGACCATCACCGTCCAGCCGAGATGCGCGCCGATGTCGTTGGCCGCCTTCATGATGTAGGGCGCCTCGATGATCCACTTTCCGCCGGCCGACGGCACGAAGAAGCCGAGCAGCGCCGAATAGATTCCGACCAGGAATGAAAACACGGTGGAATTGCTGGACGCTCCGACGAACCAGTGCGCGATCGTGTCCGACAGCGTGATGCCGCTGCTGTTCGGCACCTTGGTCAGGATCTGCGCGATGCCGGCATAGAACGGAAACTGCAGCAGCACGCCGGAGACGCTCGGCATCGCCTTCGAAAACGACTCGATCAGGCTGCGCGGCCGCCAGTGCAGTACGATGCCGAGAATGAGGAAGACGAAATTGTAGGTGTTGAGCCCCGACAGCGTGATCAGCGGGTTGCCCGACTGGAACGTCTGCCACAGCCAGCCGGCGGCAAGCAGCGCGATCAGGATCGTCAGCAGCGGACTGAACTCCAGCCAGTCGCCCGGACGGGCCGGCTTCCTCGCCTCGATGCGATCATCGCCGAGCGCAACGCCGAGGTCTTCCGCGGTCTTCGCCTGCTCCGCCGCCGGTGTCGTGAAATAGCAGATCGCCGCCGACACCACGCTCACCATCACGACGGTGACCATGTTCTGCCAGGTCAGGATGGTTTCCGAGAAGCCGATCACGCCGGTGATCGGCAGCAGCGATGCCGGAATGCTGCCGGCATTGGCCTGGAGCTGTGCGGCGGAGGACGTGATGCCGAGGGTGAAGCCGCAACCGAGCCCGAGATAGCCGGCCGCGCCGGCCGCCCGATAGTCGAGCCGGATGTCGGTACGCCGTGCGATTTCCCGTACCAGCAGGCCGGAGAAGATCAGGCTCAGGCCCCAGTTCAGCAGCGAGAGGAAGATGCTCAGCATCCCGACGAAGACCACCGCGCCGCGCCCGGTCTTCGGCACGCTCGCGAGCCGCGCCAGCACGGCTGCGACCGGCGGCGACATCGCTACAACGTAGCCGCCGATCGCAACCAACGCCATCTGCATCGTGAACGGGATCAGGTTCCAGAAGCCATCGCCGAATGCGCGGCTGACGGCGAGCGGCGAGCCGCCATGCAGAATCGCGCCTGCGGCCACCGCGATCACGGCGATCAGGACGAAGACATACGCATCCGGAAACCAGCGCTCGGCGAACGCCACCAGGGCCTGCGAAAAGCGCGCCATGATGTTATCCGCGACGGGTTTTCGTAAGTCTACGGTTTGGTCGTGCGTTGCATTCGTCATCAATCTGATCCCCTTCCGGTGATGCGGTTGGCCTTCAATCGTGTTGGTCATCAAAGTGCGAGCGTGAGATCGGTGAGCGGCACGGCCTGGCAGGTGAGGCACTGCCCGTCGCTGCCGTCGACGGGGCCGAGATGGGTGAATTCCCCGTCGACCACCTCGACGGCGCAGCTTTCGCACTGCCCGACACGGCAGCCGCTCGGCAATGCGATGCCCGCCGCGCTTGCGGCGTCGAGCAGCGTCCCCTGCTCCGGTCCCCACGCAAAGCTCTGCTTGCTGCCCGCAAGCCGGATGGTTCGCGGCGCAAGGTCGCTCGGCACCGGCGGCGGCGACACGAAGCTTTCGGCGAAGATGTCGAACCGCGGGATACCGAGCGCCACGGCAGCCTCGATCTGCGCCGCAACGAAATCCGGCGAGCCGCAGATGTAGACCAGCGGGCGGCGCGCCAACCATGGCTTGACCTGTTCGAGATCGATCCGCCCCTTGCGCAACGACGACGAAGCGACCGCGTCCTGCGCGAGCGGCGCCGAATAGAACGTTATCCGCGTTAGCCCCGACGTGCCGACTTCCAGCTCCGCAAGCCGCCGCGCAAACGGATGCTCGCGGCTGCTGCGGCAGCCGTGCAGCAGCACGACTTCGGCAACGCGATCCTGTTGCGCCACCTGTTGCAACGTCTCGAGGTGGCTGATGAACGGCGTGATGCCGATGCCGGCGGCGAGGAAGACCAGCGGCCGGGCCCCCTTCAATGGCGGCGTGAAGATGCCGCCCGGCGGCTCCAGCAGAACCTGGTCGCCAACGGCAAGGCCATGCAGACGATCCGGCATGAAAAACGGCGCGTCGGCGCTGCGAGCCTCGTTCAGGAAACGTCCCTTCACCGCGATCGATAGCGCTTGTGGCTGATCGCCCGATCCGGTCAACGAATAGGCGCGCGCCTCTGCGGCATCAGGCAACGCGGTCATCACATGTTGCCCCGGCAGGAAGTCGGGCAGCGGGCCACCGTCAAGCGGCCGCAGGCTGAGGGCGATAACGTTGTCCGCCTCGACGGTGCGCTCGCCGACCACGAACCGCCGCCGGCCGCTCCAGACGCCGCGGCTGGCCACGTCGTCCCGCCTGATATTGCAGACGATCGCGCGCAGCGGGACTGAGCCGCTGACCGGATCGCGCGCATCGTCGTGCAGCACCGCGTTGATGTTGCGCGTGAGGCCGCCTGTCGCCGCCGAACGTTCGCGGCCGAGCGGCGGGCAATCCTCCCACCAGCCGAATTCGGCGACGACGACGCGGTCGTCGAGCGCCGCATTGAGGCGTACTTTCAGGCGCACGGCTCCGCCGTGCGTTTCCACCACGGCCCAGTCGCCCTCCACAAGTCCGCGCCGCGCGGCGAGTTGCGGGCTGATCTCGACGGCCGGATCGGGCGACTTGCGCCGTAGCGAGGCGACATGCCGCCACGAGGAGTGAACGAACCAGCCGCTCTTGGCGGTAGAGAGTACAAGCGGGAAGCGTTCGTCCGCCGCCGGCGTGAGCGGGCTGCCGACCGGTTCGACGTGATCGGGCAACGGGTCATGCCCGTGTCCCAGCATCAGCTCCGAATAGATCTCAACACGGCGTGTCGGTGTCGCAAAGCCCGCCGCCGTTCCGTCCTCGCGCGTCATGGCGTATTTTTCATCGCGGAAGACCTGCGGGAAGCGGCGTCCTTCGGGATGGTCGCGCAAATCCTCGACATCGATGCCGAGCGGCGCCAGCTGATAATTCCAGCCGGCCTCGATGTCGCCGCCGAAGAACAAGTTCTCCATCCCAAGCTTGAGCGCGAGTGCGGCGGCGATCTCGTAATCGGCCTTCACTTCGCCGATCGGCTCGACCATGCGTGGGCGGAACTGCACGGTCTCGACAGCCTCCTGCGTGATCTCGAACCCGATCTTCAGCGCGTCGCGCTCCCACGGCGTGCTGGCCGGCAGAACGAAATCGGCGCTCTCCGCGGTCGGGTTCATGAACATGTCGATATGAACCTGAAATTCCAGCGCGTTCAGCGCCGCGCGGTTACGCGCCGAATGGCCCTGCGACACGACGAAGTTGGTGCCGAAGGCGACCAGTGCACGCACCCGGTAAGGCTCGCCCTCGAGCACGGCCCGGCTGAAATCGCGCGCCGTGATCCAGCCCTTCGCCGGCGGGCCGAGCGGCAGTTCGGCAATGCCGAGCGCCTTGGCCTGCTGCTCCGGCGGCAGGATATTGTAGTCGTTGAGGGGGCGTGTCGGCGGCGGCACCGGCCAGCGGTTTCCGCCGGGCCGATCGCAGGCGCCGGTCAGCGCATAAAGCGACGCGATCGCGCGCTCGATCGCAGTGGCGTTGGTGTGCTGGCCGACGCCGGTCCAGGAATGATAGGCGAGCCGCGGCCGGGCGGCGAGCAGCGCGTTGAAGGCGTCGACGTCCTCGATGCGCAGCCAGGTCAACTCCGCGACGCGCGCCGGCGTATAGGGCGCGGCGCGCTCGGCCAGCAATTCGAACGCGGTTGCCGCCGAGATCATCCGGCCGTCGCATGCACGGATCGAGAGCGCGCCGCGAAGCTGGCCGCCGCGCTTCGGCGCGTAGCGGGTGTCGCAAGGCACGGGCGAGCCCGACGCATCGAGACGAACGAAAGCCTCAGGCGCGCCATCCGGCCACAACGCATCGGCGCGCAGGAGGCACCCGGTGGCGCGATCGACCAGCAGCGATCCATTGGTCCATGCGTCGACGAAGTCTGCATCGAAGCTGCCGGTCGCGATGAGATGACGGATCGCGCCCATCGCAAGTGCGCCATCGGCGCCCGGGCGGACGCGCAGCCAGAGATCGGCCTGCTGGCCCGAGCCGTTCGGCTTGGGATCGACAACGACGACCTTGGCGCCGCGCCGCCGCGCGTCCGCAATCCGCGTCGCCTGGGCGAGCCAGGTGCGCGCGGGGTTGTGGCCCCACAGGATGATCGCATCGGCATTGTCGTAATCGGGAAAGCCGATACCGCGGCCGAAGGTCAGCGCGTGCGCGTAGTCCTTGTGCCAGCCGCAGATCTCGACCGCGTAGATCAGGTTGGGACTGCCGAAGCCGCGGATGAAGCGCTCGACCCACTCGAAGCTGTCGACCATCGGCGTGCCGCTTGGCGTGGTGACGCCGAACGCCACCGCCTCGGCGCCGCTCTCGGCGCGGATCCTGCGGAGCCGGTCGGCGATCTCGGTCAGGGCCTCGTCCCAGGACACCTCGACCCAGCCGGGATCGGCGGCATCGCGCGGCCGGGTCCGCTTCAACGGAACGGTCAGACGGCGCGGGCTCGCGACGATTTCGGGGGCGGCCCGGCCCTTGGCGCAAAGTGCGCCGCCGGTCGGGTGGTTATTCAATACCTCTACGCCGACAAGACGCCCGTCCTCGACCACGGTGACAGAACCGCAGCGCGAGCGACAAAGCGTGCAATAGCCGGGGAGCCGCTGTTTCACCGCCGTCTCACCATCAAGTCAGCCCTTGTGACGCGTTCATGTAATGCGTTACACATTTACGTCATACGCTACCGGTCCCGTCAAGGCTAAGTAATAATCAGGGGACGAATCGGGGTTCCCAACGAGAGGCGGCGCGACCACCCATGGACCAGAATTTGCGCGAACAGGTGCTGCAGCGGGTGCGCGCCGAGATCATTTCCGGGCAGAGCCTTCCCGGCACGATGTATTCGGTGCCGAGTCTTGCGGCGAGCCTCGGCGTCTCCTCGACGCCGGTGCGCGAAGCACTGCTCGAGCTCAGCCGCGGCGGCCTGGTCGAGCCGATGCGCAACCGTGGCTTCAAGGTGGTGGAGCCGTCACTGACCGAGTTGCGCAACCTGTTCGACATGCGCGAGGTGCTGGAGCTGCACGCCGCAGTACTGGTCGCCGCCAATCCGCCAAAGGATCTAGCCGTCGTGCGCGACTGGGCCGACCAGATCGCCAGGGCCGTCGAGACCGACGACGTCCAGCTCTATCTGGAAGCCGATCGCAACTATCACCGCGAATTCGTCGCAGCCGCCGGCAACGAACTCTTGACCGAGATGGTGATGGGCCTGCGCGACAAGATGCGGCTCTACGGCATCAGCTCACGCGCCGGCCTCGAACGGCAGCAGGCCTCGGTGCCCGAGCACTACCGGCTGATCGAGCTCGCGCTGGCCGGCGAGACCGAGGCACTGCCGACCCTGCTGCGCGGTCACATCCGCTCCTGGGAGCCGATCTTCGTCGACGCGTTGATGCGCTCGAAGGAGCATGCGCGCGAGCCGCTGCGGCAGGCGCGCGGCTGAAGCGGAGCGAAGCAGCGAGCTCGTCGCTCTGACCGGCTAGCGCTTTGGTTCTGATTAAATCAGAACCAAGCTCTAGATTCTTGTTTGACGCGTTTTCTTCACGCGAACCGGTCTCCACTTCGCTCGAAAACGCTCTAGTCCAGAATGCTCTTGTAGTGCTCCGAGAAGACATCGCGGCCGATGATCAGCCGCATCACTTCTGAGCTTCCCGCCAGGATCCGGTTGACGCGCGCGTCGGTGAACATCCGGCTGATCGGATATTCATCCATATAGCCCGCGCCGCCGTGCAGCTGTACGCCGAGGTCGAGCATCTTCCACTCGACTTCCGACGACATCATCTTGGCCTTGGCGCCCATATTGCTGGTCAGGCGTCCGGCATTGTGCTCGGCCACGCAGTGATCGACATAGACCTGCACGAGGTCGATTTCGGCATCCATCTCCGCCATGCGGAACTGGGTGTTCTGCTGTTCGGCGAGCGGCTTTCCAAACAGCTTGCGATCCATCACGTAAGCGCGCGTGATGTCGAACGCCTTGCGGCCATTGGCGATCGATCCGACCGCGGAAATCAGCCGCTCCTCGGCAAGGCCCTCCATGAGATAGTAGAAGCCCCTGCCCGGTTCTCCGAGCACGTTGGCCTTGGGCACCTTCACGTTCTGGAAGAACAGTTCGGCGGTGTCCTGCGCCGGCATGCCCATCTTCTTGAGATTGCGGCCGCGCTCGAAGCCCTCCATGCCGCGCTCGACGATCAAGAGCACCATGGCGTGCTTCTTCTCGGCGCCTGCAAGCCTGGCGGCCACGATCACCACGTCGGAATTGATTCCGTTGGAGATGTAGGTCTTCGAGCCGTTGAGCAGGAAATGATCGCCCTTGTCTTCCGCTGTCGTCCGCATGCCCGCGAGGTCCGAGCCCGCGCCGGGCTCGGTCATCGCGATCGCCAGGATCGTCTCGCCGCTGACGCATTTGGGCAGGAAGCGGTCGCGCTGCTCCTCGGTGCCGAAGCGCTTGAAATAGGAGCCGACCAGGCGGCTGTGCAGCGTGTTGAACCAGCCCTTGCAGCCGGAGCGCGCGGTCTCCTCGATGATGATCTGCTCATAGCGGAAGTCCTCGTCGCCCATCCCGCCATATTTCTCTTCTGGCCAGATCATCAGGAAGCCGAGGTCGCCGGCCTTCTTGAACGCGCTGCGGTCGACGATGCCGGCCTCCCGCCACTCCTCCATGTAAGGCGCGATCTCGCTGGCGAGGAACTTGCGGTAGGAGTCGCGGAAGATGACCTGGTCTTCGGTAAAGCTGCGCATCATTCACCCAATAGCGCTCTCAATCGATCTGGAAACCGGCCGGTGTAGCAGGCACGGCCTTCACAAAAAAATCGGAGCGCCGGTTCTGCTGCAATCAAAACCGGCGCTCCGTTGTCGAGACAGTCGCTGCCTTACTTGCCCTTCCAGTTCGGCGCGCGTTTTTCCGCGAAGGCAGCCGCGCCCTCGCGGGCATCCTCGGAGACGAAGACAGGACCGACGATTTCCTGCTGCTTCTTCCACATCTGGTCTTCCGGCCAGAGCCGGGATTCGACGATCACCTGCTTGGATGCCTTGACCGCGAGCGGGCCATTGGCGCCGATCGCGGCCGCGAGCTCGAGCGCGGCATCGAGCGCCGGCCCATCGGTCACGCGGTTGATGATGCCGAGCTCATAGGCGCGCTGTGCGCCGAAGAACTCGCCCGTCAAAGCGAACTCCATCGCCACGCGGAACGGCATCTGGCGCGGCATGCGGATCAGCCCGCCGGCTGCGGCTGCCAGCCCGCGTTTCACCTCGGGGATGCCGAACTTGGCGTTGCGGTTGGCGACGATCATGTCGCACGACAGCGCGATCTCCATCCCGCCGGCGAGCGCGTAGCCGTCGACGGCCGCGATCAGCGGCTTCTTCGGCGGCGCCTCGGTGAGGCCGGCGAAGCCACGGCCGGGGATCGACGGCCGCTCGCCCTTCAGGAACCCCTTGAGATCCATGCCCGAGCAGAACGTGCCGCCGGCGCCGGTGATGATGCCGACGCTCAGGGCATCGTCGGCGTCGAGCCGGTCGATCGCCGCGGCCACGCCCTTGGAGAGGGCGAGGTTGGCGGCGTTCTTGGCTTCCGGCCGGTTCAGCGTGATGATCAGAATAGGTCCGCGGACTTCAGTGAGGACCGGAGTTTCTTCGGACATCGCTATGGTCTCCTGCGGGTTGGGTTAGCGCGGGGCCATGCGGATCGCGCCGTCGAGACGGACGTCTTCACCATTGAAGTAGCCGTTGGTGATCATGGTCAGCGCCAGCTGCGCGTATTCCTCCGGCATGCCGAGACGCTTTGGGAACGGCACCGACGCGCTGAGCGCGGCCTTGACGTTCTCAGGCGCCCCCTGCAGCAGCGGCGTGTTGAAGATGCCCGGCAGGATGGTGTTGACGCGGATGCCTTCGGCCATCAGGTCGCGCGCGATCGGCAGGGTCATGCCGACGACGCCGGCCTTCGAAGCCGAATAGGCAGCCTGCCCCATCTGGCCGTCCTCGGCCGCGACCGAGGCCGTGTTGACGACCGCGCCGCGCTCGCCGTGCTCCAGCGGGGACAGCGACAGCATGCCCTGCGCCGACTTGGCGATGCAGCGGAAGGTGCCGACGAGGTTGATCTGGATGATGCGGTTGAAGGCGTCGATCGGGAAGTGCGTGGGTTCGCCGGTCTTCTTGTCCCGGCCGGCGGTCTTCACCGCGTTGCCGGTGCCTGCGCAATTCACCAGGATGCGCTCCTGGCCGTGTGCCGCGCGGGCCTTGGCGAAGCCCGCATCGACCTGCTCGTCGGAAGTGACATCGACTTTGCAGAACACGCCGCCGATCTCCTTGGCGATGGCCTCGCCCTTCTCTTCGTTGAAGTCGAAGATCGCGACCTTCACACCCTGTGCGGCGAGCGCCCGCGAGGTGGCTGCGCCGAGGCCGGACGCGCCGCCGGTGACGACGGCGGCGACCGATGAATCGAGTTTCATGGCACTATCCTTTCGCGATCAGATGCGTTCGATGATGATGGCCGGCGCCATGCCGCCGGCGGCGCACATGGTAACCAAGCCATAACGTCCGCCGCTCCGCTCGAGCTCGTCGAGCGCGGTACCGATCAGGATCGATCCGGTGGCGCCGATCGGATGGCCGAGCGCGATCGAGCCGCCATTGATGTTGACCTTCTCGCGATCCAGCTCGAGATCGCGGATGAACTTCTCGGCGACCACCGCGAAGGCCTCGTTGATCTCCCAGACGTCGATGTCGTCCTTGGTCAGGCCGGCCTTGGCGAGAACCTTCTTCGCCGCCGGGACCGGCGCATTGAGCATCAGTGTCGGATCATCGCCCTGATTGGCATAGGCCACGATGCGGCCGCGCGGCTTGAGGCCGTGCTTCTCGGCATATTCCTTCGACGTGATCAGCACCGCGGCGGCGCCGTCCACCACGCCCGAGCTGTTGCCGGCATGATGCACGCCCTTCCACTCGAGACCCGGGTAGCGGCGCTGGATCTGCTTCTTGAAGGTCACGCCGTTGCCGAGATCGAAATCGGCAAGCTGCTCGAAGCTCGGCTTCAGCGAAGCAAGGCCTTCGGCCGTGGTCTCGGGGCGCGGGAATTCCTCACGACCGAGGGCGACGCTGCCGTCGTCGTTGAGCACGGGGATTACCGACTTGGCGAAACGGCCTTCATCTATTGCCCGCTTGGCGCGCTGCTGGCTGACCAGCGCCAGCGCATCGCAGGCTTCGCGGCTGATGCCCTCACGCGTGGCGATGGCGTCGCCGCACACGCCCTGGTGCGACTGCGGGTGAATTTCGTCAAGCGCCGGATTGCCCGAACCCATCATGCGCGCCGGCTGCCCCGCCTTGGAGCGTTCGGCTGCGAGGGTCTGCTGATAGCTCATCATCTCGGTGCCGCCGGCGATGACGCAATCTTCCATCCCCGACATCACCGATGCTGCCGCGAGGTTCACCGAGGTGATGCCGCCGCCGCAGAAGCGATCCAGCGTCGTGCCGCTGGCGTTGATGTCGTATCCCGCCGCGAGCGCCGACATGCGTCCGAGATCGCCGCCCTGCTTGCCTTCCTGGGTCGAGGTCGACCAGATGATGTCGTCGACGGTCGAGGTATCGAGCTTGTTGCGCTCCTTGATCGCGCCGAGCACGGTTGCCGCCAGCTGCTGCGGGTGCAGGTGCGACAGCGCTCCCTTGCCCGGCTTGCCGATGCCGCGCGGCGTGCGGACCGCGTCGATGATGTATGCTTCAGACATGCGTTTCCCTCTGCTTTGGATGTTTATTGACTGTGGGCTCGTGCCGATCGGTACCGGCCGCTTCCGCTGCGTCTTTTACCCCGGAACGGCCGGAGACTTCAGCGGTGTGGCGTCACCGCAAGCGGCGCGGCAATTGGGCTGCGCTGATCTTCGAAATAGCGCGCGTTGATCAGCACGGACGGTTGCGCCGTATCGCGCTCGCGCTCGTCGGCGCAGGCGGGCTTGTCCGGACTCTGCGCAAACAACGGTGCGCCGGGCGCGGCGGCGTGAGGACCGAGCGCGTATTTCTGCTCTTGCGGCAGGTAGATCAGTTGGCCGATCTGGGTGAGGGTGAGCGTGAGGCGCGAGACCGTCGATCGCGGAAGACCGCAGCGATCGGCGATTTCGCGATTGCCGAGGCGTATGCTTCGACCCTCGAAGCAACGCACGATGTCGAATGCGCGCGATACCACCTGTATCACGCGCCGGTTGTCCGTGCCGGCGGTGTCTTGCGCCATCAGTACTTCAGATCGACGTCCCATCGTTTACGCCTCACTCCTCAGTTTGCGTTCGGGTGAATGAAGCCCGCCCGGGTTCGGGCAGGACGCGCCGGTCCGCGACATCGCTGACGGGCGAGCGACGCCGGGCGGCGCACGCGCGAGCGGACCTGCATGTAGGATCTGACGGCGGGCGCCTTCGCTTCCAGCCCAATGAAGCCGCAACCAAGCGGGTCAAGCAGCTTCGGATATCTGTGGCCGGCCAGCATCAGGCGGATTCTTTCCCTAGGATTCAGACCTTAATTAATTGATTAATTAGTCAGGTGATTAAAGTGGGCGCTCCGCCCTGTCAACCGCCCTCGCCGCAGAGCGCCCCGCGCTCCGATAGCACCTCGCGCATCGCTCATCTTTCGGAACAGCAGCTGCGGCCTGTCATGACGAGCTTCGGGCCGGAGCCGGACGGTACGCGCGACACGAGAACGCGTGGACCTGAAGCATGACGCAAAAGCGGTCGCTGAATCGCGAGCCACACGGTGAGGCCGGACACGGCGAGACCAACACGCCGGGCGATGAGATCGCAGATCAGGAAATGTCGTGAGGCGCGAACAACAACGGCCGGGTTGCCTGACTAGACGCGACCGGCGGCTGCGATGGCCGTTACGAGGGCTAAACCTAAGCTATGAAAGCTTGGTGGGCGCACCAGGGCTCGAACCTGGGACCCGCTGATTAAGAGTCAGCCACAGCCTGAGAAAAATCAATGACTTGCCTTTCGCACACCTGGACCTATCCGGCCGAGGATGGGCATTCGTCGCCCGGCTCGAGCGGCAGCCAATCCCGCTCATCACGTCGCAGCTGCGTTGGCCGCAAAACTGGGCACCGTGGGGTCGAGTTCCTGCTGCTCCAACATTCGAGAGGATATCGCGCGCCGGAAACCCGCAGCATGATGAATTCTGCGGTCGAAGCAAGAATTACGCCCGGCGCGGGCCATGTATCGCCAGACTTGCCGACACGAGGGCGACGCCGATCCAGAACGTTCCCCACCAGTAGTTGATGAGAGCGGGTGTACCTCGGCACAGCGTGCGGGCGAGATCACAGATGTCCGAACGCCCGAGGAGACAGAGCCCCGCCTCCTTCGTCGAAAGATAGGCATAAAGGATCACGTCGCGGTACGTGACCCACCACCAGATGACGGCGAGCATGACGATCAGGATGCCGACCGACAGGAGATGCGTAGAGACCCGCGCCATCTTCGCCTCAGGTCGAAAGCCCTAGCGTTGCAAGGATGCTTCGGCGGAGAGTCACGAGTTCGGGATCGTCCCGGTGCCGTGGGTACGGTTTCTCGAAACGGAACTCGGCCTTGATCCGCGCCGGGCGCTCGCTGAGCACGATGACGCGTGACGAGAGCAGCAGCGCTTCCTCCACGTCGTGCGTGACAAGGAGAGCCGTGAAACCGTTGCGCTGCCACAGCCTCACGAGTTCAGCCTGCAGGGTCAGTCGCGTCAGTGAATCGAGCTTTCCCAGCGGTTCGTCGAGCAACAAGAGCGTCGGATCGTTAACAAGGGCACGTGCCAGCGAGGCGCGCTGCGCCATGCCGCCCGATAGCTGGTGGGGATAGGCGTCGGCAAAAGCAGCGAGTCCGACAAGGTCGAGCGCGGCGTCGACGCGCCCGCGCGACTCCTTCAGCACCTTGCGTGCTTCCAATCCGGTCGCGACATTGCGCCAGACGGTGGCCCAGGGAAACAGCGTCGGATCCTGAAAAACCAGGATGCGCGAGGGATCCGGACGATTGATCGGCCGGCCATCGGCCAGGATGCTGCCACTGCTCGGCAGCTCAAGTCCCGCGATCAACCGTAACAGCGTCGACTTGCCGCACCCCGACGGACCGAGCAGCGCCACGAACTCCCCACGCCCGATCGCAAAATCGATCGCCTCAATCACAGGCAACCTCGCGCCGGACAGATTGAACTGATGGCTGACGGCATGGACATCGACGGCCGTGCTGCCATGCCGTGCGCCCCCCGGCTCGACCGCCGCAAACGCTGCATCGGCCATCAGATAAATCCTTCCTGCCAGCTCAGGAGACGATCGCGCACGACGAACAGCAGGCGGACGATCCCGGCGCACAGCAAAGCCATGATGATCAACGCGGCGTAGACGTTCGCATAGCCCGAATATGCTGTCTGGAACTGGATATACCAACCAAGCCCATATTTGGCGCCGAGCATTTCCGCGACGACCAGAACGGCGAACGAGTAGTAAAGCGCCATGAAGAGCCCGACGAACACATGCGGCGTCGAGGCCGGGATCGCGATCCTGCGGATCAGGTACCAGCTGTCCGCACCGAGAATTCGACCGACATCATAGAAGGCACGGTTGACTGCACCCACGCCCGATGCGGTAAGGATCGCGACCGGAATGCCGGAGGCCAGCGCCACGATGAATATGCTGGCGCCGAAGGTTGTGGGAAAGAAATAGAACGTGCAGGGTATCCAGGCCGTCGCCGGAACGGGGCCGATCAGCTTCAGGAACGGCATGCCCCAGTAGCTGAAGCGTTTCGACCAGCCAAGCGCCACGCCAGCAGCGTAGCCGACGATGACGCCGGACACGAAGCCCAGCGACCACAGGCGCAGCGTGTAGCCGATGCAGATCAGGAGACGCTGGCCATCGGTTACATAGACGTTCAGAAGCCCGTGCGGCGGCGAGAAGAAGGGCTTCGGGAGCCATCCGAACTTCGCGGTGGTCAGCTCCCACAATGCGAGCCAGACTCCGATGGCGACAAACCACGGTCCATAATGGATCAGACTCTCGCTGATGCGTCCAAGACGATGCGCTACGGCAGACAGCACCAGAAATGCAATCGCAATCGCGCCAGTGATCCCGGCGAAAAGACCCGCGCTGCCCCAAGGAACGACATCGGGCAGTCCCACCGTGATCGCCGCCGCGGTCGCCCAGGATGCCGCGGCGAACACACCTTCCCACCAGATGCGGCGAAACGAGGGCAGCTGACCTGAAAGCGATCCGCCGATCGCGTGCGTCGTCTCGGTCACAGCAAACGCCTCACGCCAGTAGATTGACCGTGACACGTTCGGCGAACGCCTTGGGATCGGTGGTCGAATCCAGCACCTTGACGAGTTTGAGGTCCTCGGCCGTCTTCTGGATCTGGTCCACCAAGGGCTGCCCGATCGGGTGATTGTGGTAGGTCAGCGAACCCAGGATCTCCGCCAACTCCGCCTGAGTAAGTCCCGCCGGCTTGAGCGTCTCGAAGTACCACTTCGCCACCTCGTCCGGATGGTTGGCGGTGTATTCATGCACCTCGATATTCGCTTCCGCGAGGCGTCGCAGCGCATCCTTGTTGGCGCTGAAAAACGGGCCGTTGGCGCCGAGGACGCAACATGTGTGGCCCTCATAGACCCCGGTCTGGGTATCGGCCAGCTTGACGAAGTTGAACTTCTTCTCGATCGAGTATGCCCAGGGATCGAGATGCGCGGCGATATCCGCTTCCCCCCTGTTCACGGCCTCGCCCACCAGATCGAACGGCACGACCTTCCAAGTGACGTCAGTCTCTGGATCGATGCCGGCCTTGGCGAGCGTGACCTGGAAGGCCACCTTCGGCGGCGACACCACATCATAGCTTGCAATCGTCTTGCCCTTGATTCCGGCGATATCCTTGATGCCGGACTTCTGTGACGCCAGCAGGCGCTGACACCCACCATGCGAACCGACGAAAAGCTTGACATCAAAGCCCTGCTCCAGCGGCTTCAGCCAGTCGCCGATCAAGCCGGCTCCGGCATCGGCCTTGCCGGTCGCAAGCGCCTGGATCAGCGTCTGGCCGCTGGCGCCCTGGTAGAACAACTCGACGTCGAGATTGTGCTTGGCGTAGATCCCCTTCTCGACTCCGAAGCCGAGCGGTGAATGACACGCCGCAACCTCGGTCCAGGCCAGCCGTATCTTCGGCGCCGGTCCAGCAACCGCGGGCGAATAGACGTTGCTCGCTACGAATCCGCTCGATGCCGCCAGTCCGGTTACCCCGGCTGCCTTGAGAACCGTTCGGCGAGAAAAATTACGATCTCTCGATTTCGTCATGACAAAGCTCCGCTCCAAAAGTGCCCGGCTGCCGGTTGGTAGAAGGGTGCTATTCCGAACATCCCAAGAGCACGCAGCGATTTCGCAGGCCACTCATGGGTGAACGGTTCTGTACGAGAATGATGCTGTTCGATTTCGCGAGTGTCGAGCCGTCGAACGAAATTACGATGCATACGCTGCCGCACGCTTCATCCGCATTTGGTTTGTTTCCAAGCCGGTGTTGATTGCAGTCCGATTCTTCCGCGCGATGACTGGCGCGGTGAACTCACTCTGCGCACCAAGCGAACCGCTCCACCCAATCATCCAATCAGCTCGCGACGCAGCGGCATTGCGTTCACCCCGCTCACACGCTGCATCAAGCACGCTCGGGCTCATACGCCCGATCGGCCTTTGCCGGTTTCAGCAGCGGGATGACCTCGCGGCCGGAGGCCGGCAATTCGTCGGTGAAGTTCAGGAAGGCACACAGGATCATGTCGACGCCGATAGCTTCATAGGCACGGATGCGCTCGGCGATCAGCTCGGGAGGACCGAAGAGACGGGTCTTGAAGCCGTCATTGGGCTGCACCAGGTTAGCATGGTTCGAATCGGCCCACATCCCGATCTTGTCGGCGGTCGATGCGCCCGCCTGCTTCACCTGCTCCGCGAAGGCCTTAACGATCTCCGGGTCGGCGCCTGCGATGATCGCTTCGAGCTGGTCGAGCGCTTCCTGCTCGGTCGGCCGCTGGATGACGAAGCCGTTGAGCCCGAACTTCACCGTGCGGCCCTTCGCCTTGGCGAGCGCACGGACCTCGTCGATCTGCTGCTTGGCGCCTTCCACGGTGGTGCCGTTGAGAAAATACCAATCCGAATATTTCGCCGCCATCCGGCGCGCTGCCTTGGAATTGCCGCCCTGGAAGATCTCCGGATACGGTTGCGAGATCGGCCTCGGCTTCAACCATGCGTCATTGATGCTGTAGAAGTCGCCCTTGAAGGTGAAACGATCCCGAGTCCACAGGCCCTTGAGCACCTGGATGAACTCTTCCGAGCGGCGGTAGCGTTCGTCGTGCTCCAGCCAGGGCTCGCCGAACGCGCGAAATTCGTCCTTGAACCAGCCGGTCAGGATGTTGATTGCAAACCGCCCCTTGGAATAGACATCGATGGTGGCTCCCACCTTCGCGATCATGGCGGGATGCCAGAAGCCGGTGTGGATCGCGCTGATGAGCTTCAGCCGGCTGGTCTGGGCCGAAAGCACCGCGGTGCAGGTGATGGCCTCCTGCTGCAGCTCCCAGCCGTGGCTCGCAATGAAGCGCGCCGGCGCCAGCCCGTATTCGAAGCCGAGATCCTCGGCCTCGCGCGCGAGCCCGGCGTTGTAGTCGAGGGTCCAATCAGTCCGCTGCGGAACGTTGCTGATGACAAAGCCGCCACTGCCGAGCGGCATCCAGTATCCGAAGCGAATTGCCATGACGCGCTGCTCCCACTAACTGATTGCCGTTTGGACAGGCTCTGCGGCAGCCACCATTCCGGTTGCCGCACCACCCAGATAGAATTCGGCGACATCGTCGCGTTCTGCGAGTTCGGCCGCCGTGCCTGATGCGGCCACCCGTCCGTTCTCGAGGACATAGCCGTGGTCGGCAAACCGCAGGACGAGATGCGCGTTCTGCTCAGCCAGGAGGAAGCTGACGCCCTCGTTCCGATTGAGGTCGCGGATGATCTGGAAGATCTCTTCCACGATAATCGGCGCCAGCCCCATCGAGGGCTCATCGAGCAGCACGAGCGTCGGGCGCGTCATCAGTGCTCGCCCGATCGCGACCATCTGCTGCTCGCCGCCCGAGGTCAGGCCACAACGAGCCCTGCGGCGCTGCTTCAGGCGCGGAAACCAGCCGTAGATACGATCGAGATCCTCGGCGAGCGCACGACGGCTCGGCCGGCGCACAAAGCCGCCACTGAGCAGATTCTCCTCGACCGTAAGCTGAGGAAAGACGTGGCGGCCTTCGAGAACCTGGACGACGCCCCTGGCCACAAGATCGGCCGGATCGAGACGGTTGGTCACCTCGCCGCGCCAGGTGATCGCGCCACGGCTCAAGTGGCCGCGCTCGGACGCGAGCAGGTTCGAGATCGCCTTCAGCGTCGTCGTCTTCCCGGCGCCATTGGCGCCGAGAAGAGCAACGATCGACCCTTGTTCGACCCTGAGCGATACACCGCGCAAGGCCAGGATCGCGTGACCGTATAGAACCTCGATGTTGTCGACGTCGAGAAATTGAGACGTGGTCATGGCGATCCCTCGGCCACCTCAGTTGGTGGCATCGCGCGGCGTGATGCCCTTCTCCTTGGCGTAGGCGGCAGCGCGCTCATAGATCAGCGGCAGCAACAGATCACGATCGGATTTCACCCAGCCGTCCGACACCACATTCCACTTCTCGCCATCCCACTGCAGCACCTTGCCGGCGCCACCGCCCTCGTGGTCCTTGGCCGACAACTTCAGGGGCTGCTGGAGGCCGGTCGCGCCGATTTCCGCGAGCCGCTTCTCGGAGAGGTCAAGGTGCTCGAGGCCCCACTGCGCTTCCTCACCATTGATCGGCCGCACGCCGAAATGCGCTTGGGCGGTGCGAATTGCCTCGACCGCAACGATCGCCTCGTCGACACCGGAATTGTAGTAGACCGAGCCGAAGCTCTTCGGATCCTTGAGATCGCTCAGACCTTTGTCGAGAACGTACTTCTTGAGCTTCTGGTGGATCTCGAAATTGGCGCCAGCCGGAAATGGCGTGATTGCAAGGTAGCCCTTGGCGACGGTACCCGCCGGACGGACATCTTCTTCCGAGCCCGACCAGATGCCACCAATGATATGATCGACCGGGAAGCCCACCTTGGCCGCGGTCTTAATCGCAACCGGTGTCATCACGCCCCAGCCGCGCAGGAACACCCAGTCAGGCTTGAGCTGACGGATCTTGGCCCACTGCGCCGATTGTTCATTGCCCGGATGCGGCACCGGAATCTGGATGTCCTCAAAGCCGTAGGTCTTGGCAAGGTGGGCGAGCGGAACCTGGGTCTCCTTGCCGTACGGCGAGTCGTGATAGACGGTCGCGATCTTGAGACCTTTCAGCTTGTCCTTGCCGCCGACCTTTTCCGCGATGAAATTGACCGCCGAGGACGCTTCGCTCCAGAAGCTGAAAACGACGGGGAAGCTGTAAGGAAAGACCCGCCCATCGATCGCTTCGGTGCGACCGTAGGCGATGGTCACCAGCGGAATCTTGTCGGCCACCGATTTCTCGGTCAGCGCCTTCGAGATCGGATCGCCATGCGGCAGGAAGATCGGAACGGCCGACCCATTCTTACCCGCCTTTACCCGTTCGTAGCACTCGACGCCCTTCTCGACTTCCCAATTGGTCTCGCATTCGTCCCAGACCAGCTTGATCCCATTGATGCCGCCCTCCACCTCGTTGATGTAGCGGAAATAGTCGATCTCGCCGGCCCAGACCGGAATGCCGCTCGAGGCATAGGCTCCGACGCGAAAGGTCGCGAGCGGGAAATATT
Source organism: Bradyrhizobium sp. CCBAU 53421 (assembly GCF_015291625.1). Taxonomy (NCBI): domain Bacteria; kingdom Pseudomonadati; phylum Pseudomonadota; class Alphaproteobacteria; order Hyphomicrobiales; family Nitrobacteraceae; genus Bradyrhizobium; species Bradyrhizobium sp. CCBAU 53421. Next base: position 3,263,274 of record NZ_CP030047.1, on the reverse strand, counting down.
GCGTTTTCGCATCTTCCGCCGAGGCGGCGGTGCCAACGACCGACAGACCGAGTGCCGCCAGCCCCAACACCTTGCTCACGACCCGCATCCGCATCTCTTGTTTTCGCAAAGACATCTGCTTACCCCTCCATATGACTACAGAACTTACGTTTGATCCTCGCACGTGGTACGCGACACTAGCGGGCCAACCGCGAAACCAGTTGCGTCCATACCCGCGACAGCAACGCCGCGAGCCCCCTCGGCTCCTTGATCAGGAACCAGACGATGAGCGCGCCGAAGAGCGCCTTCTGAAAGTTCTCGAGTTGCCCGGCGTCGACCGCGCCTGCGAACAGCCGGCCCCCGACATGATCGAGCAGGATCGGCAGCAAGATCATGAAAGCGGCGCCAAGATAGCCGCCGCTGATGCTGCCCATGCCACCGATGATGATCGCAAACATCACCTCGAACGAGCGGTCGAGGTTAAAGCTGCGCGCGTCGACCGTGCCGAGATAGGCGAAGCCCCAAAGCGCACCCGCAATGCCGATCACCAGCGAGCTGACGAAGAAGGCCTTCAGCTTTCCGGCCGACACGGGAATGCCGATCACCGAAGCCGCTGTGTCCATGTCGCGGATCGCCATCCAGGTCAGGCCGGTCTGGCTACGAACCAGACGGATCGAGATCACCGTCACGGCCGCGACGGTGGCCAGGGTCAACAGATAGCGGCCGGCCGGGCTCGAGAGATCATGACCAAGAAGCGCGAGCCGCGGCGCCGAGATCGAACTCGAGGTCGAGTAGTTCGAGAACCAGCCATATTGATTGAACAGCCATTCGAGCAGGAACTGGGCGGCCAGCGTCGATGCGACGAGATAAAATCCCTTGATCCGCAGGCTTGGCAGGCCCGCAATGACCCCCACGAGCCCGGCAACGATCCCTCCGAGCAGCAGACTGACGGGTAACGGTAGCTCCGGCAGCCGCAGCAGCAGATTGTAGGTCGCATATGCTCCGACAGACATGAACCCGCCGCTGCCAAGCGAGGCCTGGCCCGCATAGCCCATCAGCAGGTTCAGCCCCAAAGCCGCGAGCGACATGATCAGAAACGGGATCAAGACGGCATTGAGCCAGTAGTCGTTCGCCACGAGCGGAATGCCGGCAAGCACGGCGAGCAGCGCGACGGCAGAGGCGAGGTGCAACCGGTCGTGCGCTGTGACGCCAGGCGGGCTGAATGTCTCGATTGTTTCCGTGCCGATCGCCGACATGCTTCAGATCCTTTCAATCGGCGCTTCGCCGAACAGACCGGCCGGCCGGACCAACAGAAAAGCGACTGCCAGAACATAGGAGAACCAGGTCGATACGCTGCCGCCCAACATGTTCCCAAGATAGATCTCTGCGAGGCTGTCACCGGCACCTACGATCAGGCCACCGACGATCGCACCGGATATTGAGGTGAATCCCCCGATGATCAGCACCGGAAGCGCCTTGAGCACGACGAGGGTGAGCGCGAACTGAACGCCCTGGCGCGCGCCCCAGAGCAGACCAGCGACCAGCGAGACAAAACCCGCGACGCCCCACACGATCTGCCACAGGGTCTGCAGCCGGATCCCGATCGAGAGCGCAGCCTGCGGATCGTCTGCGATCGCGCGCAGCGCGATTCCGACCCGGGTCGTGTTGAAGAAGATCGACAGTGCGACCACGAGAACGCCGGCCGTGCCGGCGGCAACAAGGTCGAACTGACTGATTTGGACTCCGCCGATCGAGATCGGCGTGTCGACGATGCCGAGATCGAGCTCGTGCACGCTCGCCCCCATCGCGATCTGCGCAAGTCCCTCGATCACAAAGGATACGCCGAGGGTTGCCATGAACAGCGTGATCTGCGGTCGATTGACCAGCGGCCGCAAGACGACGCGCTCCACCACGATACCGATCGCCACCATGATCAAAAGCGTGATCGGCGCGGCGAGCCAGAAATCGAGCCCCTTGTCACGCAGGGTCACGAAGGTGAGCGCGGCGCACAACACCATCGCCCCCTGCGCGAAATTGAAGACGCCGGAGGCCTTGAAAACCAGCACGAATCCGATCGCAACCAGGGAGTACATGACGCCCGCAAGCAAGCCGCCGACCAGCGTTTCGATGAAGAAGCTCATCTGGACCTCAATGCACCGTGCCCAGATAGGCCGCGATCACGTCGGGGTTCTTGCGTACCTCCTCAGGGGTGCCGTCACCGACCTTGCGGCCGTAGTCGAGCACGACGACGTGATGCGAGAGTCCCATGACGACGTTCATGTCGTGCTCGATGAGCACAATCGTGGTGCCCAGCGTGCGGTTGGCCTCCAGGATGAATCGGCTCATCTCATGCTTCTCGTCCTGGTTCATCCCGGCCATTGGCTCGTCGAGCAGCAGCAGGCTCGGACGGCCGACCAGCGCTCGTGCGAGATCGACCCGCTTCTGAACGCCGTAAGGAAGGGTCGACGCCACCGTGTCCCGGTGCCTGGTGAGATCCAGAAAATCGATGATCTCGTCCGCCCGGCGGCTGAACTCGTGCGTCTCGCTGCGGTCGCGGCCAACGCCAAAGGCGTGCTCGATGAGCGTCGTCCGGCTGCGCCGGATGAGCCCCGCCAGCACGTTGTCGAGAACGCTGAGTTGCCTGAACAGCGCGTTGTGCTGGAAGGTCCGGCCAACGCCCAGGTGCGCGGCACGGGCGGGGCGGATGCGAACGAACTGCTGGCCGTCGAAGACAACGCTGCCGCTGTCGGCCCGATAGACTCCATTGATGATGTTCAACAGCGAGCTCTTGCCGGCCCCGTTCGGACCGATCAGCGCACAGATCTCGCCCCGTGCGACCTCGAAACTCAGCGCATTGAGCGCCTTGATTCCCTTGAACGACAGGGACACGTCGCGCAGCTGCAGAATCGCTCCGGACATCGTGCGTCAGGCCTCGACCGTCTGCCGCTCCGGCGCACCGGCCGCCTGGCTGGCGCGCCGCTTCACCGCCTCGATGTCACGGTAGGCCGCGGCCGGATGGCTCGATGGCAAATATGGCCCCTCGCCGAACAGCTTCTCGCGCAGGGTCCCGGGACGATAGGCGGTCGGATAGACACCGCGCCGCTGCAGTTCGGGGACGAGCAGATTGACCACATCCTCGAAGGTTTCCGGAGTTACGGCGTAGGCCAGATTGAACCCGTCGACATCGGTCTCCTCCACCCACTCCTGCAGGATATCGGCCACCGTCGACGGCGAGCCGACGAACACCGGGCCGAGCCCGCCAATGCCGCCCCAGCGCGCCAATTCCTCAATCGACCAGGACTTGCTGCCGCTGGCGAGGTGCTCGACGACCGAGACGATGGCGTTGGTGTCTACCTTCTTGACCAGATCGGTCGGCGCGTACCGTCCGAAGTCGATGCCGCTCCAGCCCGACATGAACACCAGAGCGCCGTCATAGGAAGCATACTGCTGATACTCCCTAAACTTCGCCTGTGCCTCGGCGTCGGTTTCGTCGACGATCACCGTGACCAGATTATAGGTCAGTATCTTTCGGGGATCGCGACCGGCCTCCGCCGCCTGCCGCCGCACCTCGGCAACGTAGGATTTCAGAACCGGCTTGATCGGAGCCGCGACGAAGACACACTCAGCGTGCCCGGCCGCAAAGGCCTTGCCGGCGCCTGAGGCGCCGGCCTGATAGAGCAACGGCGTTCGCTGCGGCGACGGCTCGCACAGATGATAGCCGGGCACATCGAAGTATTTTCCCTTATGCGCGATCTCGTGAACCTTCGAGGGATCCGTAAAAATCCGCTTGTCGGCATCGCGCAGAACGGCCCCTTCCTCCCAGCTTCCCTCAAACAACTTGTAAAGCACCTCGACATATTCGTTCGCCACCTCGTACCGATTGTCATGGCGGCGCAACCCACCCTGCCCGATATTCTTCGCCCCGCTTTCGAGGTACGAGGTCACGATGTTCCAGCCGACGCGACCCTTGGTGTGGTGATCCGCCGTCGAGAGCCGGCGCGCGAACGTATACGGGTGCTCGAACGACGTCGATGCGGTAATGCCGATTCCGAGATGTTCTGTTGCGAGCGCGATCGGAGCCACGAGCTGCAACGGATCGTTGACAGGGATTTGCGCTGCCTGCTCGAGCGCATGGAACAGCGAATTCTTGTAGACGTCATAATAGCCGATGACATCCGCAATGAAGATGCCGTCGAAGATTCCGCGCTCGAGCGTTCGCCCCAAATCCTGCCAATAATCGAGGTCCTTGTACTTATAGGACCGATCTCGCGGATGCGCCCAAACGCCAGGCGATTGATGGCCGACACAATTCATGTCGAACGCATTGAAACGAATTTGCCGTACCATCGATGTGTCCTTCCGCGCCGCCAGCTTCACTCTGTCTTCTCGCTGGTATCTCGCCACAGCAGACGATCGGTGGTCCATCGCTTTTATCCGCGTTTTTCAACGCGCACGTTTCTTCAATGCTCTGCCTGACAAGAGAAACTCTCTCTCGAGTTTCCGCAATCGAATGCCGGCGCCGACAAAACTGGGCGGCACACTCTACGCTGATGGCAAGAAAACCACTTCGTCCCAATCGAACGTCGATATAACTCTCCGCGCTGCCCGGCATTGTGAAGAATGCCTTTCTCGAGATGAATGTGCCGGCACTCGTCGCGCATTGTCCGGCCGATGGGCCAACGCGCGCGCCGGCCGCGCGGTGCTTTCGGCTATCGCATTACGCAGCAGATTTTTCTTTGAACGGCGCGCCGCTCCGAACGATCGCCTTGGAACTTCGAGAAATACAGTCTGGCCCTCCAGCGACGGCTGGCTATTCTTTCGAACGCGATCGATTTCGATCTACTGCGTTGGACAAAGAGAAGCAAAGCGATGACCATTCACCTCGTCAATCGGGCCATCAACGACGAAGAACTCGAAGGGCGCTTCGCCCCGGTGTTCAAGAAGATCGCGGCCGGTGCAGTGGAACGCGAACGAAACCGCACGCTCCCTTTAGAAGAGATCAAACTGCTGAAAGAGACCGGCTTTGGAGCTTTGCGCGTGCCAGTCGAGCTCGGGGGGCTCGGCGCATCGCTCCGCCAGACCTTCGACCTGCTCATCGCACTTGCGGCCGCGGACTCCAATCTGCCACAGGCGCTGCGGGCACATTTCAACCTTGTCGAAGACCTGCGCCTGAACAAGGATGAGACGGTCAGATCGCGCTGGCTCAGAGCCATCGCGGACGGCGCGTTGATCGGCGTCGCAGTTACAGAGTTGGGCGTCGGCGCTGTCGATCGCTACCGGACCGCGGTGACCTCGGAGGGAGCCGACCTGCGGCTCAATGGCACGAAATATTACACGACTGGCACTCTCTACGCCGATCACTTGATCGTGGCAGCCGACCAGAACGGCAAACGAGTTTCCGTCCTCATCGACGCCAACCAATCCGGCGTCAGCGTCCGGGACGACTGGGATGGCTTCGGCCAGAGACTCACCGCGAGCGGCACAGCAGAGTTTCGGAATGTGGAGATCCCCGGTGACCGAATTCTCGGTCCCGGGTACGGAACGGAAGGCCGGGTGTTTGGAACGGCTCACGTTCAACTGGTCCTGCTTGCAACCCTCGCTGGCATTGCGCGGCGCGCGGGGGCCGACACAGCTGACTGGATCAGACAACGAACCCGTACTTTCACCCACGCGACTGCAGACCTGCCGCGGAACGATCCATTGGTGCAGCAGGTCATCGGCAGGCTCTCGGCCGCCGCTTTTGGTGCCCGGGCGGCCGTTCTTGCCGCCGTCGACGAGCTCGCGAGAACACTCGACGGTCGCCATCAAGATCCTCAGCAGCTTGATGCCTCCGAGCTCGCGGCAGCACAGGCGCAAGTGGTGGTCATCAAGCTCGTGCTCGACGCGACGACCGAGCTGTTCGAGGTGGGCGGAGCCTCTCTCAGCTCGGAAAGGCTCGCGATCGACCGGCATTGGCGCAACGCGCGCACCGTCGCGTCCCACAACCCCGTGAACTTCAAGCTTCGCGCCATCGGCGCACATGAATTGAATGACGAAGCCCTGCCATACGCATGGAGCGCAGGCGTCCGTCCGGCACGACAACAGAGCAGCTAGCACCGCCTTTTTGGCGGCTTCATGTATTGCCTTGGGTGCAGCCGCGCTGCGCCCCCTCATTCGGACCGGCCCATTGTTCTTTCAGGAGAGTCAGGTGACCAACACCAAACGTAGAGTCGCCATCGTCGGAGCCGGCCTTGCTGGAACGACGATAGGGTTGGGCCTCGTCAACGCGGGATTTGACGTCACGATCTACAGCGACCGAGACCGCAGGTCGCTGCGCAACGATGTGCCTCCCACCGGCACGGCCGTCTATTTCGGCAAGTCGCTCGACTACGATGCCGAGATCATCGAGAATCTCTACGAGATCGGAAACAGCACCGGCATGAGCGTCCGGATTGTCTCCGGTACCGGTGAAGCCCGAACCCCGGTCATCGAATTCGACCGGCCATTCAACTATCGAGCACAGGCGGTGGACACCCGGCTCCGTGCCGACGATCGCCTCGGTTGCTTCCTGGCGCGAGGTGGCAAGTTTATCGTGCGCGCCGTCACGACAGAAGACCTGGACGCGATTGCCGCGGACGTCGACCTCACCCTCGTCGCGACGGGCAAGGGTGGCTTGTCCTCGTTTTTCCCGGTTGACCCGGATCGCACGGTCTACGCAGAGCCGCAGCGGCACCTGCTGCTTGCGACCTTCAAGGAGTTGGATCGGGCCGATCAGCAATTCGCCTATCGCAGCTCAGACGGCGCCAGGCATAATTGGTTCACCATTCATGCCGAATTTGGCGAGACGTTCTTTGGTCCTTATCTGCACAAGGATCTCGGCGCCACACGGGCGTTCATCGGCTTTGCCAAGCCTGGTAGCCCGTGGATCGACTTGTTCAAATCCGCGATCGATACGCAGAGCGCTCGCGACGCCGTCGTCAGCCTGTTTGCGGGCTATTTCCCGGAGGATCTGGCATTGATCGAACAGCTCGAGCCCCTGCATGAGGACCCGCATTCCTGGTTCCTGGGCGCTGTCACGCCCACTGTTCGTCGTGCCGTCGCCATCACGACAAGCGGGCACCCTGTTGCTGCGATTGGCGACGCCGCGGTCTCCTTTGATCCGATCGGCGGCCAGGGCGCGCAAAATGCAGTCGTTCAGTCTGCACTGCTGATTCGGGCTCTCAGGGAGTACAAAGGCAAGATCACGTACGAGTGGCTGCAGGGTCAGTTCGGCAAGCACTGGGACCATCGTGCCGCAGCGGCAACGGAAGTTACACGGCTGTTTCTCGGCGACGCAAAGTACGCGGCGCATGCCGAACTTCTGTTTCCGGCTGCGGCGGTCAATCCGAAGATCGGAAGCGCGTTCTTCGATTTTCTCTCAGAACCGCAACCGTTGCTGGGTATCCAGAGCCGAGAAGAGGTAAACAAGCTGATCGCTGATCTGGCGGCCGAGCCGGCGGAAGCTGTCCTGGCAAGGTTCAAGGCGCCGGAGCAATTTGCACGCGCTGCGGGAAGGGTCGGTTGATTTCGCACAAAAGATAACCCAGCAATCCATTCAGGATTGCTGGGTTATTCATCACCTTGGTTGCGAGGAGGCGCAACCACCGATGCCGACATCTGCTGATCGTGAAGGGATGACGACAAGCAGCCGTCAGATCCGCGCTCTTCAGTCAGTTCGGCGGTCGGACCAATCCAAACGAGTCGCGTAGAGTCGCGCCTTCATACTCGGTTCGGAAGAGACCGCGGCGCTGCAGCTCCGGCACCAATTGATGTACTACGTCCTCGATCCGGCCCGGGAGGTAGGGGATCTGCAACATGAAGCCGTCGCAGGCGCCGGCTTCGAACCACTCCTGCATGCGGTCGGCGACCGCGCCGGGCGTCCCGGTGAAGCCGCTGGTCGTACGACCCGCGCCGTACCGCTGCCCCAGTTCGACCAGGCTGAGACCGGAGCGACGGGTCAACTCGGAGACCTCGCGATAATGGCCCTCGACGCCGGGGACACTGAGATTCTCCGGCAAGACCTGATCCTGTGGAAACAGCGAGAGATCGACGCCGAGATCATAGGACAATGTCGAGAGTCCGGCCTCCGGATGGGACAGACCATAGAGCTCGTCGTGCAACGCCAGCGCCGGTAACGAACGCGAGATGGTCCACGTTTCCAAATGGCCAAATTGCCTTCGCGGAGCGGGTCAAGCCCGAAAGGCTGAGGCGCGCGCTGACCGGCAAGAGAGACGCTTCGGCTATGATCCGCCGATTGAATGTTTTGATTTGGCAAGATTGGCGCGCGATACCAGATTGGGGCGCCCGAACGAACCAAAGGATGAAGCGTCGCGGGGATTCGAGTCCGTGGAGCGCTACCGCTTTTCCCCACACCAGCCAGACCTACGATATCGCATCCAATCTTACGCGTAGGCTGTTCGCGAGCCTTGGGCGAGCGGACCTTTACGTTCATGCAGGGATGTTGACGCCACCGGTCGGGCGAAAGCAAGTCTGTCGCGAAAATCCAACGCGAGCGCAATTTTCGGTGCCGCGATCATGGATAGCCCTTCCCGCGTCGCACGATGCCGAACTTTCATTGAGCGCCGCCAAAAACGGTGGCAGCTCCTTCTCGTCATCGAAGTACCTCACCAGCTCCGGCCTCCCAACACCTTCGGCCTGGCCTGGGGCAGATCCCTCTTGAGCCGGTCCCGCTGAGCGCAGAGACCATCGACCTTGTCGAGCATCCGCCCCAGCAGCGCTTCGGCCGAGCCTGTCGAGATACCTGCCTCCCGGAGCGTCAGCATTTCCCTTCTTTGGCGCCCGACCTGGACGCGCATGTACTGAATGTCTCGTCGAACAGTATCGAGGTCCGGCATGGCTCTTGGTTCTGCGCTTGATGTGAATCACAAGAACAGATATAGAACGCAGAGTCCAGACGCTAACCTGGTTTCCTGCTAATATGCTGTTGTCACGCGGCCATACGGGGACGTCGGATCATTATAACGAAATCTCTTTTGCTGGCTCTCGCGGGGGCGAGCCTTTTCGCCACGAACAACCTCAGCGCCGCTGGAGAGCCGCCTGAGCGGCACGCTACCGCGCCAACTGATCCCACAATGCCAAAGGTGCGAGCCAATAACTCCGGCGGCAGGTTGCACTATGACGTGCCATGCCGAGTGTCGTCAGCGGGCACATGCATCACAGAACCACCGCGCTATCCGTTATACAGGCTAAGGCCCTGATGAGGTGAACGGAAGTTGCAGGACTACCGAGACGCATTGGTAAATGTTCTGGCCTCATCATTTTTTATCGGACGCTATGTGTTCTCTGCCGCCGAACGTCAGCGCGCGGCAGGCACAAACTGCACTTTGCACGCGAAAGCTCCGGACTTAACTTAGTAGAGCGTTTGGAGTTCGTGCCATGGCCGAATTTCTAATCCGGATCGGCGTCGTCACGTTCGGACTGTGCCCCATCGCGATAGTCGCCCTTGCCCTGCTTACCTGAAAAGCGAACCTGGCTCGGCGCATCGGGCCGGTAGATGGCCCCAGCAACTAGCCCCCTTCATCAGGGCCCCCAAAGGTTGCTGGGGCCGCTTCGGCGGCTTCCATGGTCCTCCGTCGGTGAACGGAGTTCCTATAGCAACATTTGCGAAGCTGGCGCATAGTACGGCTATCACCGGCCGAGGCTCTGCCCGTAGGCGTCGGTGGCTGAGAGACCAAAAGCGCTCCCGCCTGCATAACAGGGAGCGCCGCTGTGCTATCAGATTCCAAGAAGAACCTTGCCATTGAAACCGCACGAATAGCCGAAGAGATCGAACGGACGCGACAGATTTGCGCCCGCACACTGGAAATGCTCCGTCTCCCTGTCCCCAACATTTTCCTAGGCAACAAATTCGATCCGCCTCGCGAGGACGACAAATAAGGCCGCCTCGGTCGACTTCCCGCATTCCGTAGACCGCAGACCTGGAACCATTCTACGTTCTTCGGGAGCGCTCCAGGCAATGCGGAACTACAAGGCGTATGTCCCGGGGGACGATGGCCATATCATCGACCGCGTGGACTTGGTGTGCGACGACGAAGCCGCGAAGGACAAGGCGCGGAAGCTCGCTATCGGGCAGGCTGTTGAGCTATAGATTGGCGCACGCAAATTGCGATCTCACAGGCCTCGCATCCCGACCTGCGAAGAGACGCCGTCTCAGTTGGCGGCCTCTCTTCGCATCAGATGACGCCGGGCGCCTTTCCTCGCTTGCTATTGTCCAGCTTCGCCTGCGCCTTCTCGGAATCTTCCAGCATGGCCTCGCTGCGGGCTAAGACGCGGTAGCTGCGCTCCATATGCTCCAAGTATCGGCGCGTGAAAGCATCCCGTGTCCATTCCTTGGCCTCGCCGACAATGCTCTGCCATTTCGAGATAAGCATCCGCACTCATGAACGGCTACGCGCCGTACAGGACATCGTTCCTGCGCAGCCCCTAATACAAGTTCGCGGATATCGGCAAAGACGTGCTCGCGTAGCTCGTGAGGTCCACAATGAGCGGCTCTCTCCGCTCTCCCTCTCGAGCAAGGGACGCAAACCGGGCCGAGTTCATAACGGCCAATTTTTTGGCTCCTAGGGTGCGCCTTTGCGCCGGTGAAAATGACCACCATAAGCGCTCCGATCGAGATGAGATGCAGCGTCAAAAAAGACGATGGCCGCAATCTCGGTCGCGGCTCCGGCCGGGCAGCCGACGACGCGCAGTGTCAGCTTCTCGATGGTCTCGGCGGCCAAATGCAAGCGGCCGAAGATGCGAGCAGCAGCCCAGGCTCAGCGTATCCGGGGCGCGACCGCCAACGACATGAAAATGAAAAGCCGGGCCTTCCGCCTCGCATTAGCACCGTAAGCGACATCATCGGACGGAGATCAGATCGCCGGATGCATCCGCCGGTCTGCAGATTCTCCAGAGCGAGGCCTCACACCCGTCTAACCCCTCGGGGCCTTGCTTGCACAGTCACCGCATCCGCCGCGGTAGTGGCAAAGACCAGCACCCCGCGACCGATATCGGCTCGCCGGAAATCATCTTTCTGCTTCACCCATGTTAAGGCGGCGGCCAGCTCCCCCAGACTATCGTGAGAGGTAATCCTGCCTTCCGGGATGACGCGACTTTTGCTTGGGAGCAACGAACCCATTTTCAAGCTCAAGCAAGCCGACCTTTGGCGCATCCTGTTCTCATTTGTAGTCACCGCGGCTGTCGTTACGGGCGCTTATTTTGGCTTTCGGCTCCTGCTAGGGCTCGGGCACTGAACGCGGGACCGCTCGCCATCTGCTTGGTCCGAACCACGACTGTGGTAAGCCGGGGCGCTCATTCACATATGCAAATGCGGGAACTTTGGGCGTCGACATCATATTGTTGCCTGTCTCCAGCGACTCACTCCCGGATGTTCAGGCAACGGCTTCAGCACTGGCCTCCGGCCCCCAGAAGTGCTGAGGCCGTTTCTATGAATCCATTTGGCCGCATCGGTCTATTCCCATGACGAGATGATTTCCCGTATCGCCCCGGTGCCATCAGCACACGTGGATTGCGATGGATCGATCAGCGAACCGGCACAATCAGACGCCTTCAGGAAAACCAGCGAACGATGCCAAAGCCGTGGACCGCGGAACACGAGCGACGACTGCTTGAGCTGGGCGAAAACGGGCTGACGTCGATCCGCGTGGCAAGGATTTGGGAGAACTGAAGCCTCAGTCGTCGGTCGTTACCTGAACACTAAAGAATCAGAAACGACCGCGGAGAATGTCTGCAAACCGACATTGCGGCTGCCAGCGCAATATTTGCTGATCCGACTTGCTGCTGCAGTTCCAGTTCGAAACAAGCCGCTGCGAATCGAGCTGATTGACCGCCGATGGAGAGCCGTGGCGCTCGAAAGCCGCCTGCAAGGCTTTGCGACGGCGTAGCTAAAGAGATGCAACGCGCCAAAGAGAATGCCCCGAACGATCGACCACGATCGGCCCGGATGTCCAGTAAGATGAAGGGGCCCCGCTTCCCAGCGGAGGCCCTTAGGGGCTCAGGAGCCGGAAGAGAGCAACTCCATGCCCCATTCCGTGGGTCAGAGCCCAGTCGTCGGATCTTCACAGCAAGTTCAGCAGAGCGAACTCTTTGCATGGCGTCCTCGCGCTCGGCCCCCTTTCAGGTTTGATGCTTGCCGAAGGACATCGTCCTTGAAGGCCGAGAGCTGTCGAAGCGTCGTGGTTTGCTTGGATCAGTATCGAGATTTCTTTATGTCGTGCTTCGGTTGGAAGCGGAAGCGTCCGCGTCACCAGCACAAGGCAGCTCACGGAGTGACGAGGATTGCAACCACAACCTAAGTTACGAACGGAACAGTGCAAAACGGCAGCCATCGCGAGAGGACACGCGGCGGGCGGACGCGGAACGCCGGACCGCGACCATTAACGAAGCGAATGTCTCAGGAACCATCGTCAGCGCACCGCACTTGCCTTGCGGATGTCACCGGTTCAGCCATGACGCACGTTCCGCAAACTAACCCCTCTGTCTTCTCAATCTGGATAGGACTGCTGGTTGCTCTCGTGAGCACAATGCCTTGTGCGCATGCCGCGCTCGAACGGGATCAATTGGAACGAGTCGAGACGACCTCCACCTTGAGCAGGCAATTGCCGCTCGACGTGCCCCTCGCGAATGAGCTGAATCAGACGCGGCCTCTTCAGGCGTGGCTGCAAGCGACTCCCACCGTTTGGATCAATGCAGATTACACCTGCGCGACGCTTTGCGGTCCGCTGCTGTCGATCGTCTCGAACGCGCTGGCAGATACCGGTTTGCGGGCTGGAATCGATTTTCGGCTGGTGGTGCTCGGGCTTGATCCAAAGGACACGGCTGGCGACGCCCAGACCATGAAAGCCAAGCAGGTCACCACCCGCGGCGAAGTCGCAGATCACGCGACATTCTTGCGGGGAACTTCCGCCAGCGTGAACGAGCTGCTGGCGTCGTTCGGCATCCGGACGAGCTATGACCGCGAGCGCGACCAGTTCGCCCATCCGGTCGCGGCATTCGTGGTCACGCCAGGGGGCCGCGTCTCGCGCGCGCTATCCGGCATCGCCATCGATCCCCGTGACCTGCGGCTCGCATTGGTCGAGGCTGGCCGCGGCCACGTCGGCACATGGTCGGATCAGGCCCACCTGTTCTGCTATGGCTTCGATCCGGCAACAGGCGTCTATACCCTTGCGATCTGGCGAATATTAACTGGTGCTGTCGTGATCACGATGGCCGCCCTTATCGCGCTGGTGGCGCTTCCGATCCGGCGGAGTGGCGCATCCCCCAAGCCAGGCTGAAAAGGCGGCCGTCATTGGCCAACGCCCGGTCGAAAGCCAGCCACAGCAGCGATCCAAAGAATAGCACGGCGGCAAGGAGCATCAGAGCTGTGGTCAACAGCGCGATATGGTGGATCGCCGGCAGGATCAAAAGAGCTGCCTCACAACAGCGCATCAGCAAGGTCAGCCCGCAGAGCATCAGGAGCGCACGGGGACCGAATCGAACCTTCGCGCTCAGCAGTGCGAAGAACGGCAGCACGAACTGTCCGAGCGAAAGCACAGCAAGCAGATACTGCCACCCCTGTTCCGATCGTGCCTGATACCAGGTCACTTCATCGGGGATATTGCCCGACCAGATCACGATGTACTGCATCGCATGAAGGTAGCCCCACAGCAGGATCAGCGAAAGCAGCAATCCGCTATAGCCGGCGCTACGGCCGATCCGACGTCCCGGGAGCAGGCTGACGCCCAGCACAAAGGCGAAGCCGCTGAGCAGCGTAAAGCTAAGGAAGAGAAGGCCGTAGACCGAGGAATGAAAGTCAGGCTCGAGCGATTCCATCCAGTCGATACCGGCCAGCGATACGGTCAAGGCGTAGACGACCAATCCCGCAGATGCCGCGCGCACCATGGCGCCATCGTTGCGCCACGCTCGGCGTAGCCGAACGGTGAGCCCGATCCAGAGCCCAAAATAGATACCGCCACGCAATATGAAGAACCAGGTTGCAAGGTAGTAGCTCTTAAATGGCGGCAAGGCGGACGGATCGGCGGCCGCCGGATAGAGTTGCTTGGTGAAAAATAGGATCGGCAGCGACGCCACAGCAATCACGGGCAACGTTGCCGCTGTTGCGACGAATTGCTCATGCAGCGCCTCGGTCCATACGCGACGGACCAGATAGCTCGTCGCCCACAACGCCAGTGCTCCGATCGGGATCGCGGCTGCCGTCACCCAGGCCACGAGATATGCCGATGCCGTGGAACGGCGATCGAGCATAAAGCCGGCCGCGAGCGCCAGGCCGGCGGCGAGGAGGACGATGATCTTGATCTCGCGGCGCCTGCTCATGGCTGTACCCTGAGCTTGGCGCGCTCGTCCGGCGGCACGTCCTCGATCGAGGCGCGACGGCTGAGCTGCAAGGCGCGAATGTAGGCCACGATGGCCCAACGGTCCTGGGGGAGTATGCGCGCTGCGTAGGAATACATCGCGCCGTAGCCGTTGGTGATTGCATCGAAGAAGTGCTGGTCGTCAGCCGTCACCAACCGGTCGACATGGTAGCTGGTCGGACGCGGCATCCCGCGATGAACGATGATGCCATCGCCATCGCCGCCTGCGCCGTGGCACGGCAAACAGAAAATCGCAAACCGCTGCTGGCCGCGGCCCAGCAGCTCGGCGGACAGTGCAGGCTTGGTTGTCACCGCTCTCTCCCACTCCAGATCGTCGCGGGCCACGGTGTTGGCCGGCGGAAGCCGCAACACGCTGCCGCGGAACAGCGGCGCGCGGGAGTACTCGCTGTATTTCGGCTGTACGTCCATGTTCTGGTCGCAGGCCGCGAGCAACAAGGCGAGTACGACGATGAGCGCCAATCTGATCATGACGGTACGCGCTCCACCGACGCGGCACCCAGGCCGGTCAGGAAGGCCGCGATCTCCCGGTCATCGAACATCGGATCTTCGCTTTTGACGCAGAGGAAGAAGCGATCCTTGCTGGCGAGATGGAAGCGCGGCGCCGCGAAGACGGGATAGTTGAGCCGCGGCAGGCCGTTCTGCCAGAGCATGACGATCAGCATGGCGAGTGCCGAGCACAGGATGGTCAGCTCGAATGTGACCACGGCGAACGCCGACAGCGCATAGATTGGCCGGCCGCCAACATTCAGGGGATAGTCGTAACTGACGAACATCTGCATCAAGAGCGCCGTGCCCGCTCCTGCAAGGGTCCCGATCAGGCCGACCAGGGAGATCCATGGGCGTGGAATTTTCAGGACTTGCGCGAGACCCTCGACAGGAAATGGCGTGAACGCGTCGAGTTCGCGATAGCCGGCGGCGCGCGCGTACCGTGCGGCAGCCAAGAGTGCCTCAGGGCTTTCAAACTCGCCGAGCATTCCATAGGCGCGCTCAGCCATGCTACGCCCCCTCCTTCTCTTCGTGGAGGAGCTCCTTGGTCTCGAAGATCGAGATCATCGGAATAAGCCGCACGGCGATCAGGAACGGCACCAGGAATAGGCCGATCGTGCCGAGATAGGTCGACCAATCCCAGAACGTCGGCGTGAACTTGCTCCACGACGAAACCAGGAAATCGCGATAGAGGCTGGTGACCAGGATCATGTCCCGCTCCAGCCACATCCCGATCGCAACCGAGATCGAGATCAGGAGGAGCGCCCAGCCGGAGCGCCGCACGCCCCGCCACCACAGGGCCTGCAGCGGGACGAAGTTGAACAGCACGGCGCCCCAATAGATCCATGCGTACACGCCCGCGACGCGATCCAGCAGCGTCCGCATCTCGTGCGCTTCGCCCGAATAGAGTGCATCGAAGACCTCGAAAACATAGCCGTAACCGGTCATCAGCCCGGTCGCGAGCAGGACCTTGCCGAGCACGTCGAGATGGTCGTCGGTGACCAGGTTTCCCAGGCCGAACCAGCAGCGCAGCACGACGGCGATGATCGCGACCATGGCAAAGCCCGAGAATGCTGCACCCAGCACGAAATACGGCGGGAAGATCGTCGAATGCCATCCCGGGATCTGCCCGGCTGCGAACAGCAACGACACCTCGCTGTGGACGGATACGACCAATGGCACGGCGAGCGCCGCGGTCATACGATAGGCCTGCGACCAGCGCAGCCAGTGCACGGCGGAGCCGCGCCAGCCGAGCGAGGTGATGCCGAAAAAGATCTGCCAGCCACGTCCGGTTGCGCGGTCACGCGCCGCGGCCAAGTCCGGGATCAACCCGATGTACCAGAACGCCAGGGAGACCGTGAGATAGGTCATTACCGCCCAGATGTCCCACTCCAGCGGGCTGCGGAATTGCGGCCAGACGCCCATCGTCGCGGGATACGGAAACATCCAATAGACGTACCAGGGCCGGCCAAGATGCAGGATGGGGTAGATTCCGGCGCAGACGACGGCGAACAGCGTCATGGTCTCGGCGAAGCGGTTGAGCGAGTTGCGCCATTCGCTGCCGGTCAGTAGCAGCAGTGCCGAGATGAGCGTGCCGGCGTGGCCGATACCAAGCCACCAGACATAATTGTGGATCGCGAATGCCCAATTGACCGGGATATTGATGCCCCAGATTCCGACGCCCCGCGTGAACAGCTCGGTCACCGAGACCATCAGCAGGAGGAGCAAGGCGCTCGCAAAGGCCATTGCGATCACCCAGCGGCGTTCCGCCGGAAAATGCAGTGGAATGCCGGTGAGCTGGTCGGCGATGCCGCCCATGCTCTGACGCCGCGGCAGGATCTCGGAGTGATCGCTCATCCTTGCCCGCTCCCCGAGCCGTCATCGCGCCAGCGCGCCAGATAGGTGGTGCGAGGCCGCGTCCCGAGTTCTTCCAGCAGGACGTAGTGCCGGCCGTCGCGCTTCAGCCGCGCTACCTCGGCATTGGGATCCTTGATGTCGCCGAATACGATCGCCTGGGTTGGACAAGCCTGCTGGCACGCGGTCACGACCTCCCCGTCGCGCAACGGACGGCTCTCCTTGTCGGCCGTGACGTGGGCCGCCTCGATGCGCTGGACGCAATAAGTGCACTTCTCCATCACGCCGCGCGAGCGCACCGTGACGTCCGGATTGTGCGCAGCTTGCGTCGGGGACTCGGCAGGCGCGCGATAGTCGAAGAAGTTGAAGCGCCGCACCTTGTAGGGGCAGTAGCTCGAGCAGGTCCGGGTCCCAATGCAGCGATTATAGACCATCTGGTTGAGCCCTTCCGGGCTGTGCGTGGTCGCATGCACCGGACATCCCATCTCGCAGGGCGCGTCCTCGCAATGCATGCAGGGCACCGGCTGGAAATGGCTCCTGGGCTCCTCGATGGTGCCGTCGTAATAGCGGGCGATCCGCAGCCAGTGCATTTCGCGGCCGACCTTGACCTGGTCGGCCCCCACGACCGGAACGTTGTTCTCGGCCGTACAGGCCGCTACGCAAGCATTGCAGCCGATGCAGGCATCAAGATCGATCACCATGCCCCAGGCATTCTCCGACGACGCCCATTTTGGATAAGAGCTCGCCTGGTCGGACGATGCCGGCTTTGTCACCTCGTCCGGATTCACCGCGCGGACGAGATCAAACCCTTCCATGCGGTGATGCAGCTGCGTCACCGCAAGCGTTTCGGTCTGGTCGATCTTGCGCAGGGTACCCTTGGCGAGCCACGGCCGATCGGCCGGGCGCACCTGGTAGGCATCGTAACCAAGCCCGTCTCCAACCCGCCCAGATCGCATCCGGCCATAACCCAAATAGAGAGCGACCGTGTTGCCGGCCTGTCCCGGCATGATCCAGGCCGGGCCGGTGATGCTGCGGTCGCCAATTCGCACCTCCACGTGATTGCCGTTGGTGACGGCGATGCGTCTCGCCAGATCGGGCGCGATCCCAACGACGTTGCTCCAGGTTACCGTGGTCAGGGGCTTCGGGAGTTCCTGCAGCCAGCCGACATTGGCGAACTGGCCGTCCCAGATGGTCGGGTCGGGCCGAAACACGATGTCGATCCCTTCACTTGCCAAAGGAGCGCTGACTGCTCTACTGACGGGCTTCGCGTCGACAAAGGGCGCCGCCCCCTGAACGAAGCCATCGCGCAGCGCCTGCTTCCAGTGCGTCGAAAATGCGTCGCCAAAAACAGCCCGCCAGGTCTCATGCACGGCGGCATCGCAGGCAGGATCGATCTCGCCGAGCAGCATCGCGAGGACTTGATGAACGGTCCTCACGTCGTAGAACGGCGCGATGACGGGCTGGATGATGGTCGCCGTACCATCGACCGCACGCGCGTCGCTCCAGCTCTCCAGCGCATGTGCGAGCGGAAGCTGCCACTCGCAGAGCACGCCAGATTCGTCGCGCTGCAGCCCTACATGAAGCGATGTCCGCACACGCTGCAACGCCTCCGCCGCCATCAGCTCGCCAGGGGAGCTGTAGGCCGCATTGCAATCGATCACGATGATCGAACGGACTTTGTCCGCGTCGATGTCAGAGATCAGTTCCACCAGTGTCCCCACGTCTGCCGGGCCGGCAATCGGATCGGTGAATTTCAGTGTCTGGCCGGCATTGCCAAGGGCATCATTGATCCTGGCGGCCCAAATCGCTGCCGCCTCGCCGCCGGCCAGATCGGTGACGACCAAGGACTTGCCGCGCGCCTTCCCGCAGGCATCAGCCGCGCGCTTGATCCAATCGCGTTCGCGCTCCGTGAGTTCACCAGTGGCCGCGTCGGAAACACCGAGCGCATTCGCCAATGCTTCCGCGAGAAGCGGCATGCGCGACGCATCCGCAATCAGCCGATTGCTCGCCATCGCGCCGGTCGCCGATGGCACGCTCTCAGCCATGAACAGGCGATTGCCAGGACGATCGGAAAACCGGCGTCGGGATGCCGCCCAACCCCGGGCGTTGCGGAGCTGATCGAGGCCGGGGCCGAGAAAGTCATCATCGAGGCTGACAATGATGTCGCATTGTTCCAACGCGTAGTGAAGGTTCAGGCGCCTTCCATACGCCGCGAACTGCAGCGGAGACATGTCTGCCGGAACATGGAGATGAACCCGCGCTTTTGGATACTGCTTCAGTAACGCATCGAGCTGCCGCAGCAATGTCGGCGATGTAATCGGACCAACCAGCAGCCGCAGCCCCTCTCCTCCATCCTTCGCCCATCCCTCGCGCAATACGCCGATGGCCGCGACCACATCCTTCCAGCTCACGGGTTCGCCGCGGCGTGTCGGAGCCTTGGCACGATCGGGGTCGTAGAGCCCGAGCACCGCGCTCTGCATGAAAAGGTCGCTACGGCCGCCTGTGACGGGGTGATCAAGATTGCCGTCCAGCTTGGTCGGCCGCCCCGAATAGGTCGTGGCGATCACCGGCTGCGCATATCCGTCGAACACGACCGCAGTGGCGTAGCCACGTGGCGTTCCGATCGTCACGCCGTCGGGTTGATCGACATAGGGCAATGCGGCCACGAACGGGCTCTTCTCGCAACCTGCAAGTCCCGCCAGCGCGAAGGACGCGCCCATCAGTTTGAGGAACTGCCGCCGGGCGGTCGGCGAGAACTGCTGTACGGCTGGATACTCCGCATCGACGAAGGCTTGGAACGCTGGATCGCCGGACAATTCCTCGATGCCCGACCACTGGCGTTGCCGGCCTTCAAGGGGCCCGGGCGGCTTTTTGAATTGATGGTGGCGCCTCATCGGTGACACACCGTGCAATGGGTGAGCTCGCCGAAGCGGATCCTTTCATGCGCCGCGATCGCCTCGCCTTTGGCGCCGGCGTCGGCCGGCGGCGTCCACGCCATATCGGTGACGTGCTCCGGCGGCCGCAGTCTCGGTGCCGGATCGCGATGGCAATCCAGGCAGAACTCCATGGTGAAGGGCTTTGCGCGATAGGTCAATGCCATCTTATCGATGCGACCGTGACAGTCTGAGCACCCGACGCCTTTGGCGATGTGGATGTCATGGCGGAAATAGACGTAGTCCGGCAGCTTCGCGACGCGCGTCCATTCGACCGGCGTCTGGTGCGCGAGGCTTTGCCGGACCGGTTCCAACACGGAGGCGTTGGTCCAGATCTGCGAGTGGCAGGTCATGCAGGTTTCCGTCGGTGGCAGACCGGCCTGAGGGCCCCGTTCGACATTGCTGTGGCAGTAGCGGCAATCGATCCCCAGCTCGCCTGCGTGGTGACGATGGCTGAACGGGACCGGCTGCTGGGGGCGGACGTCGGTCGAGGTCATGTAAGCGGACCGCGCAAAACCGATGATGCCAACCGTGCCACCGGCCATCAGCGAAAGACTTCCAACTAGGAACAACCGCATCCACGTATCGGCGGCGGGTGAAAAGAGCTGAGCCATCCGTGGCCGACCAGCTGGCGGGTACTTTACCGTCAATCTGGCCTCTGGCGGTTGGTTCCTAATCGAGGAACGCAAACGCCCGGACCGCATTGTCCGTGGGCACCCGAGGATCCAGCAACATGGCTGAAGCGACCGGCTTCGACTACGAACGGTCGGACATGGCGACCAAGGCCATTGCCGGGATCGCCGCGGGTCTCGGCACATTCGTGCTGGTCGTTCCGCTCGTAATGCCGTTGATCTTTCCGCAGTCGATGCGCCACGTCAGTCCCGTCGCGCGGCCCGCGCTGAGCTCAAATGCTCCGCCTCTAGAGGTCACGCCATCGGACGAGCTTGAGCGCGCGCGGCGCGGCGACGCGGAAATCACGAACAGCTACGGCTGGGTCGACCGCGACCGTGGAATCGTACGCGTGCCGGTCAAGCGCGCCACCGAAATGCTGCTGCGAAAGGGCCTGCCGGGATGGCCTACCCCTTGATATGCGATTCCCCCGCCAGGTTACCGGCGGTGGCCTGAGCATGTGGCGCCAGTGGATTCCGTTCTGGCACCCGGGCGTGTCCCCGGAAGGCGGAGACGTCGATCTGCTGTTCGCCGGCCTTCTGCTCGCCAGCGCGCTCGTGCTGGGCTTGTTGTTCTTCCTGTTGGCGCTGTTTTGCGTACGCTATCGCGCCGGCAACGAGGTGGATCGCGAGAACCACGAGGCCAAGAGCTGGCACTGGGAGGTGAGCTGGACGACGGCCTCCCTGCTCTGCTTTCTCGCCCTCTTCGTCTGGGGCGCGAGCGTCTACCTCGAACTTTACCGCAGGCTACCCGACGAACTCACGGCTTTCGTGGTCGCCAAGCAGTGGATGTGGAAGGTCCAGCATCCCGGCGGTCAGTCCGAGATCAATGCACTGCACATGCCGGTCGACCGTCCGATCCGGCTGGTGATGGCCTCGCAGGACGTGATTCACAGCTTCTTCATTCCGGCGCTTCGGCTAAAGCATGACGTGGTGCCCGGCCGCTATCAGGACCTCGAACTCACCGCGCAGAAGACGGGTCATTACGCCCTCTTCTGCGCCGAATATTGCGGCACGGCGCATTCGGGAATGATCGGCGAGGTCGTGGTGATGGAGCAAGCGGATTTTGCCAACTGGCTCACCCAGCAGGCGCCAACAAGCTCTCTCGCGGACGAAGGTGGCGCGTTGTTCCGGCAGCTCGGCTGCGGCGGCTGTCACAGCGCAGGCAGCAAGATCCATGCGCCGCAGCTGGAGGGAATCTACGGCAGTCCCGTACCCCTGTCCGACGGCACCACCGTGATCGCCGACGACAAATACATCCGCGACTCCATCCTGCTGCCGCGCAGCCAGATCGCAGCGGGTTACGAGCCGCTGATGCCGTCCTTCGAGGGCAAAGTCACCGAGGATCAGCTGCTTCGCCTGGTGCTCTACATCAAATCGCTGGGTCGACAGCCATGACCGAACTGAATTACCTCACTGCCAATTACACGCTGCGTTCGTGGTTCTTCACCACCGATCACAAGCGGATCGCGATCCTGTATTTCGCAAGCCTCACGCTGTTCTTCTTCATCGGCGGCGCGGGGGCGACCGCGATGCGGATCGAACTGGCCACGCCGCAGGCCGATCTCGTCAGCGACGACATCTACAACCGCCTGTTCACCATGCATGGCATCATCATGGTGTGGTTCTTCCTGATCCCGTCGATCCCCAACACGCTCGGCAACTTCATCGCCCCGCTGATGATCGGCGCGCGCGACCTCGCCTTCCCGCGGCTCAATCTGCTGAGCTGGTACATCTTCATGCTGGGCGGCAGCGTGACGCTGTTTGCGATCCTGGCCGGCGGCATTGATACCGGCTGGACCTTCTACACGCCGTTCTCGACGCTCTATTCGAATAGTTACGTCATGGTCGCCGCTGCCGGCGTCTTCATTGCCGGATTCTCGTCGATCCTAACGGGATTAAACTTCATCGTCACCATTCACCGGCTGCGCGCGCCGGGTCTGACCTGGTACCGGCTGCCACTGTTCCTCTGGTCGCTCTATGCGACCTCTGTAATCCTCGTGCTCGCGACGCCGGTTCTGGCGATCACGCTCGTACTCATTGCGGTCGAACGCTGTTTCGGCGTCGGCTTCTTCGATCCGCGGATCGGCGGCGATCCACTGCTGTTTCAGCACCTATTCTGGTTCTACTCGCATCCGGCAGTCTACATCATGATCCTGCCCGGCATGGGCGTGATCAACGAGCTGATCTCGTGCTTTTCGCGCAAGCAGGTGTTCGGCTACAAGTTCGTCGCCTGGGCGAGCTTGGCGATCGCCGCCCTCGGCTTCCTGGTCTGGGGCCACCACATGTTCGTCACTGGGCAATCGCTGGTCGCGAGTCTGGTGTTCTCGTTCATGAGCTTTGTCGTGGCCGTCCCTTCCGCGATCAAGGTGTTCAACTGGACTGCGACATTGCACAAGGGTTCATTGCGGTTCGACGCACCCATGCTGTACGCGCTGGCCTTCATCGGGCTGTTCACGATCGGCGGCCTCACCGGCCTGTTCCTCGCCTGCCTTGCCTTCGACGTGCACGCCACCGACACCTACTTCGTGGTCGCGCATTTCCACTACATCATGGTGGGCGGCATGGTGACCGCCTATTTCGGCGGGCTGCATTACTGGTGGCCGAAGATCACGGGCCGGCTCTATTCGGAGTACTGGGCGCGCACCGCTGCCGTCCTGATCTTCTTCGGCTTCAACCTCACCTTCTTCCCGCAATTCATCCTCGGCGCCGAGGGCATGCCACGGCGTTACCACGTCTATCCGCCTGAGTTCCAGCTATGGAACGTGCTGTCGTCCGGCGGGGCCACCATACTGGCTGCCGCCTACCTGCTGCCGCTGTTCTACCTCGGCTATTCCGTGTTCTTCGGCGCGCGTGCGTCTGCCAATCCCTGGGACGCACCGGGGCTCGAGTGGCAGACATCGTCGCCGCCGCCCGAGCACAATTTCGACATCCAGCCCGTCGTGACACGCGCGCCCTATCAATACTCCCGAAACTTCGAGGCGGAGCCGCAGAATGCGTGACCTCCCCGCTGTCGCCCCTCAATTCGCTTCGGTCGGCCACCGCGATGAGACCGCCGAGCTCGGCATGTGGGTCTTCATCGCGACCGAAGTGCTGCTGTTCGGCGGGCTGCTGCTCGCCTATTTCGTCTACCGGCACGCTTATCCGCAGGGCTTTGCGACCGGGAGCCGCCACACTGAGATCGTGATCGGAACGGCCAACACGGCGATCCTGCTCACGTCCAGTTTCCTTGTCGCGTGGGCCGTGGAGATGTTCTCGGCGGAAACGCGAAAATTGACAGCTTGGCTGCTCGCCGCCGCGATCTGCCTCGGGCTTGCCTTCATTGCGCTGAAGGGCATCGAATATCACGGCGAGTACGAGGAGCATCTCGTGCCGGGCATCGATTTCGAATTCAAGGGCGACCTCGCTAATGGCGTCCAGCTGTTCTTCATCTTTTACTTCATCGCCACCGCAATCCACGCGCTGCACATGATCATCGGTATCGGACTTTTGGCGGCCCTAGCGTTGCTCTGCCGCAATGCCCCTTCGAGCCGGCATCGTGCGGCGCTGCACAGCGCAGCGCTGTACTGGCACTTCGTCGACATTGTCTGGATATTCCTGTTCGCGTTGATCTATCTGCCGGGAAGGTCAAGTTCATGACGCAACACCGCCCTTCGCTGCCGCTGGTCGTCGCCTGGCTCGGCCTGATGGGCCTGCTCGCGCTGACCGTGGCGACGGCCTATGTGCCGCTCGGCGCGGTGAACGCCATCATCGCCATAGGGATCGGCATCATCAAGGCGACGCTGGTCGCCGCGATCTTCATGGAGCTGCGGAGTCGGGACGCGTTGACCCTGGTGTTTGCCGGAGCCGGCCTGTTCTGGCTCGGCATCCTGCTCTGGCTCGGCCTGATGGATTTCCTGACCCGGGCCTGAAGTCAATGCGGTCCGGCGTGGGAAGGCTTAGCGGCATCATCAGTCCTGCACTGTCCAGACGCGCAGGATGTCCGCTGTGGGTGTCACCTCGATCTGGATGCTGAACCGTTCGGCATAAAGTTGCAGCAGCGCGTGATGGCTTTGAGCCGACGAGCTGCACAGCGCGTCCTCCGCTACGATCACGCGGTAGCCGATATCGATCGCCGCGAGCACAGTGGCGAGCACACAGACGTCGGTCTCGCCCCCCAGAGACGATGATCGTATCCACCCCATGTGCATCCAGATGAGCTTGCAGGCGTCCATTGCCGAATGCGTTGTAAATCTGGCGGTCGACAATGGCTGCTGGCGGCACACAGGCGGCGAGCGCCAGCACGAGCTCCACTAGCGCCGGCTCAAGCCGCTCGCGCGTCACGCATTCCCATTTCCCGTAGTAGGCCCGCCATGTCCATGTCCCGCGCGCGTCATGCTTTGAGCGGTGAGCGGTGGAATGAAGCGGGTGAACACTGTGCGTTCTGGTGCATGTTGTGCCAAGGCGACGATATGTGGCCACGGCCCACCGGGCTCGAACAGCCGCTGCATGTCGATGCATAGACGCACCGCAGAGGGGCCAGGCGCGCTAAGAAGCTGTCCCATCACTCCGACCTGCTTGAACCGCCATTATCCGGCGCACATCGGCTCACGATCCGGCTTAGGGGCGGCGTAAGAAAAACGGGGCCCCGCCAAAGCGGGGCCTGGAACGCGGTGCCATTCACCACTTCTGGCGACCGTACCAGTCGTTCACTTCTTTCGTGGCCTGGTCCTTGGCATAGCCGTAGCGCTGCTGCAGACGGCCTTCGAGCTGGTCCTGCTTGCCGGCGATCACGTCGAGGTCGTCATCGGTCAGCTTGCCCCACTGCTCCTTGACCTTGCCCTTCATCTGCTTCCAGTTGCCTTCGACACGATTCCAGTCCATCGCGGTTCTCCGTTGAAATATGAGACCGTCCAACGGATGTGCCAACGCTTCGTTCCTTGCGTGCCTTGCGTCAAAGTGCACAACCGTACGTCCGCGGATGAACCATGGCAGATAGGAACGAGGCTGCAGGATGCCTGTTGTGGGAATGGATCAACCCACGCTCACGGAGCCAGCATGCCGGAGAAAGACCTCAACGCCCTCTTCCTCGATACCCTCAAGGACATCTATTACGCCGAGAAACAGATCCTCAAGGCACTGCCGCGCATGGCCAAGGCCGCCGGGTCCGACCAGTTACGCGCCGCCTTCGAGAAGCACCATGACGAGACCGAAGGACAGATCGATCGGCTAGAACAGATCTTCGACCTGGTGGGCAAGCCGGCGCGCGGCAAGAAATGCGACGCCATCGAGGGCATCCTCGACGAAGGCAAGGAGATCATGGAGGAGTATGCCGACACGCCGGCGCTCGATGCCGGTCTGCTCTCCGCGGCCCAGGCCGTTGAACACTACGAGATCGCCCGCTACGGCACCCTGAAGGCCTGGGCGGGCCGGCTCAACATGAAGGACGCCGTCAAGCTCATCGACCAGACCCTGGCCGAGGAAAAGAAGACCGACGAGGCGCTCACCAAGCTCGCCGTCAGTGCCATCAACGCCGAAGCGGCCTGAGGAGACGCGCGATGAAGCGAACTATCCTGGCAATTGCCATCGGTTGCGGGCTGACGATGCCCGCCATGGCCCAATCGGTCGGCGAGAAGACCGGTGTCAACTCTGTGCTCGGCGTCGCGCCGAAGACGGAAGAGTTCATCAAAGAAGTGGCCTTGAGCGACATGCTGGAGATCGAAGCGGCCAAGATTGCCCAGCAGAAGGGCAATGCCGCCGAGAAGAAGTTCGCCGACCAGATGGTGACGGACCATACCAAGACCAGTACCGAGCTGAAAGGGATGGTCACCGGCGAGATGAAGTCCGCGTTGCCGACCGGCCTCGACGACAGCTCGCAGAAGAAGCTCAACGTGCTGAGCAACACCAAACCGGACGATTTCGCCAGCGAATATGATCCGATGCAGGTCAGCGCCCACAAGGACGCAGTCTCGCTGTTCGAACGCTACGCCAAGGGCGGCGCCGATCCGAAGCTGAAGGATTGGGCCGGGAAGACCTTGCCGGCCCTGCAGCATCATCTCGCAATGGCGCAGGACCTGGAAAAGAACCGGAAGTAGTCACCGATCGCCGGCAGCCGCCGATCTGGCTGCCGGCGGCATCGCCTGGAACGAACGGTGCCATCACGGATTGCCTTGCTATTCCGGCTTCATGAGGCAATTCGAATGGCGCAGCTTGACGCCATGCGCACCCCACGAGTGGAACTTCAGCATACGGCGGCGCTCGCCGCAGTGGGGATGCTGCTCGCCACAGCCTTCGGCCTCAGCACCCTGATCACGCCACTGTACCTGATCTACCAGAAGACTTTTGGCTTCTCGCAGATCACCCTGACCCTGATCTATGCCGCCTATGCGATCGGCAATATCGCCGCACTGCTGTTCGGCCGCGCTTCCGACCGTGCCGGCCGGCGCATGACGGCATTGTCGGCGATCGCGGTCCTGATCCTTGCCGCTTTGATCTTCCTGTTCGCCCGTGGCATCGCCTGGCTTTACGTCGGCCGGATCCTCAGCGGCCTCGGCATCGGTCTTGCCAGCGGCACCGGCAATGCATGGCTCGCCGAGCTCGTCGGTGAAGCCGACAAAGGACGCGCGGCGATCATCGGCACCAGCACCAATTTCCTTGGGCTCGGCGTCGCGGCACTGCTATCGGGCCTGCTTGCGCAATACGCACCATGGCCTTTGCAGCTATCGTTTATCATCTATCTCCTCGTCGCATGCGCCGTCGCCATGCTGATCTGGATCACCCGGGAAACCGTGCAACATCCCGATCCCCGGCAGATCGAGCTTCGGCCGAAACTGGCGTTGCCGCGCAAGGTGCAGGCGCAATTCGTGGCCCCTGCAATCACCGGATTCGGCTTGATGGCGCTGGTCGGCTTTTATGCCTCGCTGATGCCGTCGATCCTGTCGCACGACCTTCACATCGAGAATCGCGCGGCCGGCGGAGCGTTGCTGTTTGAACTCGCCCTCGTTGTCGCGCTGGTCATCGTGGCGACGCAGGCCCTCGCCAGCCGGACCTCGATGCTGTGGTCGCTTGCGCTGATGATCCCCGCGTCTGCGGCGATCGTGGTCGCGCAGGTATCCGCATCGCTGTGGGTGATGCTGGCGGCCACCGCCGTCGTGGCGATATCCGCCGGGCTTGGCTATCGCGGCAGCCTTCAGGTGGTCAACCAGATCGCGCCCGCGGACGAGCGCGCCGCGGTGGTATCGACCTATTTCGTGTGCTGCTTCATCGGCAACGCGCTTCCGGTGATTGGCGTCGGCGTGTTGTCGAGCCTCACCAACACGACCATTGCCGACATGGCATTCTCCGCTGTGATCGCGGCCTTCGCAGTAGTCGCGCTGATCTTCGGCCTGGTCTACCGGCGCTGAGGGCGGGCTTTCTCGGATAGGAACGGCCGGCCGACGGAGCCGTTCAATTCCGAAGGTCAGTCCAGAGGTAGGCTTGCATGCCCCAGACCGTCAGCGATTTCATCGTCCACCGCCTGCACGATTGGGGCGTCCGGCACATCTTCGGATACCCCGGCGACGGCATCAATGGCGTGTTCGGCGCGCTCAATCGAGCAGACGGCCGGATCGAGTTCATCCAGGCGCGCCACGAAGAAATGGCGGCGTTCATGGCCTCGGCCTATGCAAAATTCTCCGGACGCCTCGGCGTCTGCATTGCGACGTCTGGTCCCGGAGCCTCGCATCTCACGACCGGCCTCTATGATGCGCTGCTGGATCATCAGCCCGTCCTTGCGCTGGTCGGCCAGCAGGCGCGCAACGCGCTTGGCGGCCAATATCAGCAGGAGCTCGACCTGGTCTCGATGTTCAAGGACGTCGCCAGCGCCTATGTCGCCCAAGCCTCCTCGCCGGCGCAGGTTCGCCATCTGATCGACCGCGCAGCGCGCATCGCGCTGGCCCGGCGCACCGTGACCGCAGTCATCCTTCCGAACGATCTTCAGGAGGAGGCCTACCAGGACCCGCCGCGGGCACATGGAACGCTGCGCTCCGGCATCGGTTACGCCCCGCCCCGCGTCGTCCCGCTTGAGGCCGAGCTCGACCGCGCCGCCGATATCCTGAATGCCGGAAAGAAGGTTGCGATGCTGGTCGGCGCCGGCGCACTCGGCGCCACCGACGAGGTCATCGCGGTTGCGGAGAGGCTGCAAGCGGGTTGCGCCAAGGCGCTGCTTGGCAAGGCTGTGCTCCCCGACGATCTTCCCTGGGTCACCGGCTCGATCGGACTTTTGGGCACCGAGCCAAGCTACGACCTGATGATGGAATGCGACACGCTGCTGATGGTCGGCTCCGCCTTTCCCTACTCCGAATTCCTGCCCAAGGACGGCAGCGCCCGCGGCGTTCAGATCGACATCGATGCCGGCATGCTATCGATCCGTTTTCCGATGGAAGTCGGCCTTGTCGGCGATGCCGCCGAGACGATGCGCGCCTTGCTGCCTCGGCTGAAGCAAAAGAACCCGGACGGCTGGCGCAAGTCGATCGAGGGAAACGTCCGCGAATGGTGGACGACGCTTGAAGATCGCGCGCGGCAGCCCGCCAAGCCGGTCAATCCGCAGCGCGTCACCTGGGAGCTGTCGCCCCGGATTCCAGATCGCGCCATCATCACCAGCGACTCCGGCTCCTGCGCCAACTGGTTCGCGCGCGATGTCAAGATGCGGCGCGGGATCAACGCCTCGCTGTCGGGCGGCCTTGCCTCGATGGGAGCCGCGGTCCCCTACGCGATCGCCGCCAAATATGCCGCGCCCGACCGTCCGGTGATCGCGCTGGTCGGCGACGGCGCGATGCAGATGAATAACATGGCCGAATTGATCACGGTCGCGAAATACTGGCGACAGTGGAAAGACCACCGCTGGATCGTATGCGTATTCAACAACGAGGACCTCAATCAGGTGACCTGGGAGCAACGGATCATCAATGCCGATCCGAAGTTCGAGGCCTCCCAGCGCATCCCCGATGTCTCCTACTCTCATTTCGCCGAGATGATCGGCCTGCGCGGCATCTATGTCGATCGGCCCGATCTGGTTGGACCAGCCTGGGAGCAGGCGTTGGCGAGCGATGTGCCCGTGGTGCTGGAAGTGAAGACCGATCCGGAGGTGCCTCCGCTTCCGCCGCACATCACGCTGGAGCAGGCCAAGAACTTCTCCATTGCGCTCGCCAAGGGCGATCCCAACGAGGTTGGCGTGATCCGCGGTGCTGCTCGGCAAGTGCTGGAGACCATCCTTCCGGGCAAGGAGTGAGGCGAGCGCCACTGCCGCACCGACGCACGGACCATCGCATGGCACGCATCCTGATTGGCACGTCCGGCTGGCACTATCCGTCCTGGCGCGGTCCGTTCTTTCCGAAGGAACTGCCGCTCAAGCGGCAGCTCGGCTACTACGCAACCCAGTTCACGACCACGGAGCTGAATGGCGTGTTCTATCGCACGCCGACGGAAAAGGCCGTGGCTGGCTGGCGGGATGCGACCAACAAGGATTTCGTCTTCGCCTGGAAGGCGTCGAAATTCATCACGCACTGGAAGCGTCTCTCCGGCAACTCGGCGAACAGTCTCGAACTGCTCGAGGACCGTCTGTCGCTGCTGCGTGGCAAGGCCGGTCCGATCCTGTTCCAGCTCCCACCGAACTTTACGATCGACGCCGATCGTCTGGCCTCGTTCCTTAGGCTCTTGAAACGGCAGCGGCGATACGCGTTCGAATTCCGGCATTCCAGCTGGTACGAGCCGCGCATCCTGAAGCTGCTGACGGCCCGCAACATCGCGCTCTGCATTTCCGACCACCACGACGCCCCGGCCCCGTGGAAACGGACCGCCGATTTCGTCTATGTGCGCGGCCATGGTCCGGGCGGACGCTACAGGGGCCATTACAAGCCAACCCAGCTCGCCGACTGGGCAAAGCGCATCCAGGGCTGGAAGCGGCAGGGATGCGACGTCTACGTCTATTTCGACAACGATCAGAAAAGCGCGGCGCCGGCCGACGCCCGGAGGCTTTGCGAACTGCTTGGCTCCGCCGTTCCTCGACCGCCTCGCCATAGGAACCAACAATTCTGCCTTGCATTGGCTCCCAAAGCAAAGGAACAGATGCGATGCCCTCCGACACGCTGAAAGCCATCGCCCTCAATTGCACACTCAAGCGCGACAAGGAGTCCTCCTCTACCGACAAGCTACTTCGCGAACTGCTCGATTCTCTCAGTCAGTACAGCGTCTCCGGCGAACTGGTTCGCGTCGTCGACCTCAACATCAAGCCAGGCGTGGCCTCGGACGAGGGCGCGGGCGACGACTGGCCGGACCTGCGCAGAAGGATCCTGGCGTCCGACATTCTGATCGTAGGCACCCCGATCTGGCTCGGACAGCCATCCAGCGTCGCCAAGCGGGTGCTGGAGCGAATGGACGCATTCCTGGAGGAGACCGACGACAAGAACCGCATGCCATCTTTCGGCAAGGTCGCAATCATCGCCGTGGTCGGCAATGAGGACGGCGCCCATCATTGCCACGCCGAGCTATTCCAGGCGCTGAACGATGTCGGCTTCACCATTCCGGCCGGCGGCGGCACCTATTGGGTCGGCGAGGCGATGGGATCCACCGACTACAAGGATCTGGAAAAGCCTTACGACAAGACCGTGCAGACCACCAATATGCTTGCCGCCAACGCGGCGCATGTCGCACGCCTGCTGAAGTCGACCTCCTACCCCGGCGTATCCTAGGTACGGAGCGGGATATGCCGCTTCACCCCACCTGGACCGACATAGCCATCCGCCTCGCCTTGACCGTTCTGGCGAGCGCTATCATCGGCTTTGACCGCGGTGCGCGCGGGCATGCCGCCGGACTTAGGACCACAATTCTGGTCGGCCTGGCCGCCTCGCTGTCGATGATCCAGGCCAATCTCCTGCTTGGCCTTGATGGAAAGGCCTCGGGCTCATTCGCGGTCATGGACTTGATGCGGCTCCCGCTCGGCATTTTAACGGGCGTCGGCTTCATCGGCGGCGGCACGATCCTCAAGAAAGGTGATCTTGTCACCGGCGTGACGACGGCGGCGACACTCTGGCTGACAACGGTGATCGGCCTTTGCCTCGGCGGCGGTCAGCTTGCGCTGGGCTGCATCGCGACCGTCATTGGGGTCGTCACCCTCTCGGTCCTCAAGTGGGTCGACCAGACGATCCCGCGGCGCCACCGCGCGGCCCTGACCGTGACCTCTGAAGCCGATTTTGGCGTGATCGATGCGCTCCCAAAACTGATCGAGCCGCTGCACTACAGCGGCCGATTTCAGGAGCAGCGACACCATGACGGCATCGCTAACGTCGACTATCTTTTTGAGATCTCGTGGCGGCGGCCCGAAACGTCCCCTCCGCCGGTCGACCTTCTGCGAGTGGTCGAGAAACATTTCGTCATCAAGTCTTTCGAGCTGACCACCGAGAATGGCAAGTAGTGCGCCGTCCCACCGTTATCCTTCGATGACCGCCGTTCCTCGTGTCCGGCAATGGTCCTCCGGCAAAGTTAGGAACGCCGCTCTGGGCCGCCTCGTTGAGCCGTCGAGCAAACAGCCAAATGGAGAGGCGCTCATGAAGATTTGCGACGCGATGACACCTGAGGTCCAGCTGTGTACCCCCGACGATACGCTGCGCGACGTCGCCGAAGCCATGGGCACGCTGGGCGTTGGTATGCTGCCTGTTGCCGACAATGAACGCCTGGTTGGCATGATCACGGATCGCGACATCGCGGTTCGCGGCATCGGGATGGGGCGTGGCCCGGAGTCGCGGGTCGGCGACATCATGACCGCAGAGGTGAAATACTGCTTCGAGGATCAGGAGGTCGAGGACATCGCTCAGAACATGGGAGCGATCCAGGTCCGCCGCCTGCCCGTACTGAGCCGGGACAAGCGCCTCGTCGGCATTATTGCGCTCGGCGATATCGCACAGGTGCAAGCGAATGACGGCGTTGGCATGGCGCTGAGCCAGATCTCACGCCCGACCACCCAGCACGCGCAGCTCTGAATGTTCGTGGCTCCGCTCCGCGCGCCCTCGCTCGCGGAGCGGAGCCCGTCAGGATGGGTCAATGGCCGACTATATTCCGTGGATTTTGATCGCCGGGGGATTCGTGGCCATGATTGCCATGGCGCTGCTTTGGCGCGCCAACTATGTCAGCTCGGACTAACGGCATATATGCGACCTGGATCGCGCGAGGGCACACAGGGCTCGAGCTAAAGCAACGTTCAGCTCGCGCGCTTGGTGAGGGCAGCCTCGCCCTCCTCGCGTCCTGGCACGCTGACATGGACTTCATGTCCCATTCTGATCGCCAGTGCCGCAGCGGCAGCCGCAGATTCGAATGCGGCCTCCTTGGTTGCGTATCCGCCATTGACATTGCCGTCGTGCAGAACGCCCCATTCCTCGCCGGCCGCAATCACCGCATATTGTGCCAAGCCCATGATGCCCTCCTTAGTCAAACCGCTGTGTTACGTCTCATTCCGCTCGTATCTCTCCCGGACGACCTTGTCGCCGGCCTGAATTGACCGCCGGTTGCGGAAGTGATGTTGCAGCACTGCGAAGATCAGGGCGGTCAGCAGCACGAGCGCTCCGACGCCGTAAATGATATCCAGACCCATATCCATCAGTCTCGCTCCTGGTCGCGATCCTCGACCCGCTGCCCCAGCGAGTCGATGACCCGCTGATCGCCGACGATTGCGCAGTGAAAGGCCGGCATTGTCATACCCGCCGATCAGTGCGTGTTCGATTCATGCCAGTTTTCCAGATCCAGCTCCTCATCCCCGGAGTGCTTGTTGCCTCCAGAGCGCTTCTCGTGTCCGGTGCGCTGCTCCTTTTCGGGGTTGCCCTTCCAAGGCTTGTCGGTTTGCGCATGGGAGCCCCAGTCGCTGGAGCGGCCGGAATCCGGCGTCACGGGTTTTCTGTTCATGTCGATCTCCTCAAGACCAGAAGCGCCGATATGGCGAGGAGTTCCTAAACCGACGGTTCATCACGGCCCACCCGCGACCGAGCCCGCGATCACCATCACCAGCGCGTCGAGATCGATGCTGCCGTGCACGGTGAGATCTTCCGCATCATGCACCCGTAGCAACTCCGGACGGTTGGCGGCTTGCCGCTTCATCTCGCCGATGATCGCTTCTCTCAGCTTTTCCTCGAGCATATTCGACACCGTAACCTCCACGATCGAGTCTCGTCGCGGCCATGAACCTGTGCCAGCGGCAGCCACCTCACGACCAAGCGGGACGTCAGAGCCTGCCCGAAGCGCTGACCCGCCACACGGTGTTGCCGACATCGTCGGCAATCAGCAGGCCGCCGGACTTGTCGATCGCCAAACCCACCGGCCGGCCGCGGGATTTCTCGTCCTCGCTCAGGAAGCCGGTCACGACATCCTGCGCCGGTCCGCTCGGATGGCCGTCGGCAAACGGCACGTACACAACCTTGTAGCCGTTGAGCTGCGGTCGATTCCAGCTACCGTGCTCGCCGATGAAGGCGCCGCCCCGATAGGACGACGGCAACTTGTCGCCGGTATAGAAGGCAAGCCCCAGCGGCGCGACGTGCGAGCTCAATGCATAGTCCGGAACGGTGGCCTTCGCGACAAGGTCCGGCCGTTGCGGCTGCACCCGCGGATCGACATTCTGACCGAAATAGCTGTACGGCCAGCCGTAGAAGCCGCCCTCCTTCACCGACGTCAGATAGTCGGGCACGAGATTCGGACCAATCTCGTCGCGTTCATTGACGACGGTCCATAGCGCGTGGCTCTGCGGTTCGAAGGTCAGCCCATTGGGATTGCGTAGCCCGCTGGCAAAAATCCGCCAGCGGCCGGTTGAACGCTCGACCTCGAGGATTGCCGCCCGGTTCTTCTCCGCCTCCATCCCGTTCTCGGTGACATTGCTGTTGGAGCCGACACCGACATAGAGCAACGCGCCGTCCGGGCTTGCCACCAGGCTCTTGGTCCAGTGGTGATCGATCGGCCCGCCCGGAAGCTGTGTCAGGATCTGCCCCGGCTCGGTGATCTTGGTATCGCCTTCGTGATACGGATACCGGACGATCGCATCGGTATTTGCGACGTACAGATCGTTACCGACTAGCGCGACGCCGAATGGCGAATGAAGGTGGTCGAGGAAGACGCTCTGCATCTCCGGCTTGCCATCGCCTCTCGCGCCGCGCAGCAACGTGATGCGATTGCTTTCGCCGGTATCGCCGCCGGACGTTGCCCACGACTCCACCCATTTCATGATGAAGTCCTTCGGCCGCTTGATCGGCTCGGTCCCCGGCGCCTTGGATTCGACGACCAGAATGTCGCCATTCGGAAGCACATAGAGCGAACGCGGATGCTGGAGGCCGGTAGCGAGCGCATTGATCTGTAACGTGTCCGGTACCCTTGGCTTCTCGCCCTGCTTCCACCCCACTACGGATGCCACGTGCATAGGTGGCATCAGATACTGCTCCAGCGCCGGCAGGTCCGGACGCGCGCCGATCTGTGTCTTCGGGTCAGGCGCTGCCTCTTTACTGCAGCCTGCAAGGCACGCCCCCGCTATTAGCGTCATCGCAATTCTAGTGTGAGTGGTCCGCCTCAGATCGATCCGCATCAGTCCGCCACTCCGACCCGATAAAAATAAACCATGGCCCAACCGAGCCAGCCCGTGAACAGCATCACGAGGACGGTCAGCGCCGACAGCACCAGCCCGGTCGGCACCACCGAGGTCCAGGCGTCACGGCTGTGGACGAACGCGTTGAACAGCGCGAGCAGCATCACGACCACGTTGCCGACCATGTGAAACCAGGCATAGGTTAGTCGGCGGATCAACCGATTGCTCAGGAAATCGATCAGGCCGGCGATCGCGGCGAGGCCACCCATGATCAGCCCCGCGAACAACAGCCACGCCGAAAAGTTGGCCCACTGCATCTCAGCTGTTTGCCAGTACGCAATGTCGGTCACCAGCGCGCCGACAAAGCAGGCGATCGGAAACGGCACCAGCATCGGATGGATGGGGTGGGTGCCTATTCTTGCCGTCGAGGCCGGATTGACCGAATGCGCGGTGACCACTGTGACGTCTTGCATTTGCGCAGCTCCGAAAGAGGTCCAACGGCACGTTCGGAACGAGGTTCCTAAGTACGCCGCACTGCCCCCGGGCTGCTATAGGAACCAACCAGCATCGGCAGCGTCGGGATAGAGCTTCTCCGCGCAGGACACCAACGTGGTCAGAGAAGGTCCCGCTGAATCGGCGCCGCCGAGCATCGCCGAGACGACGCAAGCAAGACAGGCACGTCCATACGGCATGATCGTCACCTCGATTATCATCGCGCTGGCGATCGTTACCCTCGTCTGCGTTCTGATGAGATAGACGACAGCTGCCAGGATTCCAGGCAGGAACGGCCGGTGGTCAAGCCGCCATTTTCCGGCAGGATTCTGCGCACGCCCGGCACGTGGCAACGCATTCGTCCATGCCGCCGAGGCGCTCACAATCCGCGGCACATTCACTGCATATCTCGGCGCATTCGCGGCACGTATGCTTGTGGTGCGGCGTGTTGATCAGCATGAAGTGAGCTGCCGTCCGGCACATCTCCGCGCACGCCATCATCAGGCGGAAATGTGCAGGCTCGACATGCTTGCCTCCGCTAACGAGGCAATGGTTCATCGCGGTGGCGAGACAGGTCTTGTAACAGGACAAGCAGCTCTCGATGCATCGGTTCATTTCCTGCGAGAATGCCATGATCACCTCACGCCGCGCTGCGCCGGGTATGACGCCCCTCCTTCACCTCCTCGATGATCTTGGCGCTGAAGGCCTCGAGATCTCCTGGATTTCGGGAGGTCACGACGCCTTGATCCACCACGACCTCGGCATCCTGCCAGGTCGCGCCGGCATTCACGACGTCGGTCTTGATCGATTTGTAGGAGGTCATCTTGCGCCCGTCGGCGATTCCGGTCTCGATCAGCAGCCAAGGGGCGTGACAGACCGCGGCGACAATCTTCTTGGCATCGAAGATATCCTTGATGAACTTCAGCGCCTTGGGTTCGACACGCAGGAGGTCTGGATTGATCTGTCCGCCCGGCAGGACGATCGCCTCGTAATCGGCGGCCACGGCTTGATCGAGTGTCTTGTTGACCTTGACCGGACGCCCCCAATCCTTCTTGTCCCATCCCCTGATCTCGCCCGCGGCGATAGACACGATTTCGACCGTTGCGCCGGCCTTGATCAGACGATCCCGCGGCACTTCGAGCTCCGACTGTTCAAAGCCATGCGTTGCGAGGATGGCGATCTTCTTGCCGTTCAAATCCATAAGCTGCTCCGTTGAGATTTTCTGCCAGTTCATGATCAAGCGCGCCGCAGCTACTCAGCGTTCTCTGGTGACTGGAGCACTGCCCCGGTCAGCAACCGCCGCAAGTAGCATAGCCCGTCAAAGGTCAGCCTGGTCTCTCTGACCTCGCCTTTCGCGACCTGTACCTCGAGAAACGTCTCGAGTTCGGGAAGCGCACGATCGAACTTGTCTGCGATGCCCGTCAGCTCGCAGGTTTCCTTGATGCGCGCGATCGGTGTTTCCAGCACGGTGATCTGAACCATTTGGCTCAAGTGTGCGTGCTGTCGTTGGTTCCTACGCAAGTTGCCGCATGTTCGGTTGCGGAAATTATCAATCCGCAGTGTGTCATTCGGCGGCTACGCGCGTTCATGGAACATGCACCGCCGCAAAGCCCGAACTTCCACTCCTTCGGCACGCCTGTGGCCGCTGCTTGCCGTCAACTTCTTCATGGCGGACATGCAGTCCGGGATCGGACCGTTCGTCGGGATATTCCTGCAGCTGCATGGCTGGAGCAGCGGGCTGATCGGGACTGCGATGACCCTCGGCAATGTCGCCGGCATGCTGATCACGACCCCGATCGGCGGCTGTATCGACACCACCAACCACAAGCGAGCATGGGTGATCGCGCCCGGCATCGCGGTCGTCGTGGCATCAAGCATCATCCTGCTGTCGCAGACATTCTGGGCTGTGGCCTTGTCCCAGGTTGCGACGTCGATCGCGGGTGCGGCCATCGTTCCGGCGGTCACCGGCATCACCCTCGGCATCGTCAAGCAGCGCGGCTTCAACCGGCAGAACGGCCGCAACCAGGCTTTCAACCATGCCGGTAACATGATCGGCGCGGCGGCATCCGGCTATCTCGGCGGCACTACGGCTACGTGGCGGTATTCCTGCTCGCCGCGCTGTTTGGCGCAATCACGATCGCCTGCGTCCTAATGATCGCGCCCGACAGCATCGACTACCACGCGGCCCGCGGTAAGGAGGAAGACCCGGAAAGCCAGCCCAGCGGCTTCACGGTGCTGGTCAAGCACAGGCCGCTGCTGGTGCTTGCCTTTGCACTTGCCGCGTTCCATCTCGGCAATGCGGCCATCGTGCCGCTCTACGGCCTTGCTGCGGTCGCCGGCGGGCTTGCCGACGGTCCGAGCTTCGTCGCAACAACCATCGTGATCGCCCAGGCGGTGATGATCCTGGCGTCGATCGCCGGCATGCACGCTGCCGAGCGCCGCAACTACTGGATCGTCCTGCTGCTGTCGTTTCTGGCCCTGCCGGCGCGCGGCGTGCTTGCCTTCTTTCTTTCCGGCTGGTGGGGCGTGGTGCCGGTGCAAATCCTCGACGGCGTCGGAGCCGGACTGCAAAGCGTCGCGGTCCCGGGAATGGTGGCGCGATCGCTGAACGGAACCGGCCGCATCAATCTTGGGCAAGGCGCGGTCATTACGATCCAGGGCATCGGCGCTTCGCTCAGCCCTGCGCTCGGCGGCTGGGTCGCGCAATGGCTCGGCTATGGCCCGGCCTTCCTGGTGCTCGGCGGACTGGGCTTGCTGTCGGTCGCAATCTGGATTGTCTTCCGGCCGACGGTGCAGCAGTACTGAGGTGACTTGCGCGGCATAGATCGAGCTATGATACCTTGCCGACCGTATCCGCCATTCTCGCGCCGCGCGCTCCGAGCGGCTTGCGGCGCCCCTCCGTCGAATCGATCACGGTCTGATGCTCGATCTCCGAGTTCAGTTCGGCTCCGCACAGCACGATGATGGCGGACATCCACATCCAGGTCATCAGGCCGATGGCGGCCCCCAGCGAGCCGTAGGTCGCGTTGTAATTGCCGAAATTCGCCAGATACCAGGATAGCAGCGAGGAACCGATCAGCCACAGAGTGGCTGCTGCTATGGCACCGACGCTGAGCCATTGCCAACGCGGCTTGGTTCGGCTGGGACCATAGCGGTAAAGCACCGCAAGCGCAGTGAGGAGCAGGAGCAACAGGATCGGCCACCGCCCGAACCGGACAATGAGTTCGGCCCGTGTACCCAGTCCAACCTGCTGCAGCAGGAACGGAACAACGACGACCGCGCCCACCATCAGCATGATCGAAATGAGGGCTGCGATTGTGAAAGCGAGCGACATCAGGTTGAGCTTGACGAAGCCGCGCTTTTCCTTCTCCTCATAGACGACGTTGAGCGCATCGAAGATCGCCTTCATGCCGGCATTGGCGCTCCAGATCGCAATCAGCAGACCGACGGCAAAGGTCAGTCCCAGTGACGAGGTGCCCTTCGCCAGCACCCGGCCGATCTGGTCCTGGACGACGGCAAACGAGCCTTCCGGCAGCATCAGTGCCAGGCTTTGCAGATTGGATGATATCGTGGACGGATCGGCGAACAGGCCGTAGCTCGAAACCAGTGCAGTGATGGCTGGAAAGATCGCCAGCAGGCCGTAGAACACGACGCCGGCGGCGGTTGCCAGCAGCCGGTCCTCGTCGATCTGCTGATAGGTGCGCAGCAGAATGTCCTTCCAGCCCGCAGCCGGGATCTGCAGCGGTGTGTCAGCCAGCCGCCCGCGATCCTCCGCTTCGGCTAGCGTAGGCTCGGCATCGATCCTAGCTTCGACCGGTGTCTCCGATCGAGACACATGCCGATAAGCGGCCAGGGTCGCCAACACCGTTGCACCGGCGAGCATCAGGTCGTTCGGCCAATTGGAGCGCGGAGCCATCGCTAGTCCTGAACGGCGTCCGGCCGACGTCCCAAACGCGATGCGGCGAACCAGCCGATCAGCAGGACGGCAGCGCCTGCGGCCAGTGCCTGGGTTTTGGGATCGACGCCCGCCGCCGCTCCCGACCGGGAAACCGCGATTAGCCGCGCCGCGACCGGCACTGCGATCGATCGCTTGAGCATGTCGGCCTGCCGGGTTGGGCGCGGCACTTCCGGTGCTGGACGCGTGAGCAGCACACGACCCGCCACCAGTCCCGCGAGCCCGAGGAGAAGAAACGTACCGCCGACCACGGCGTACGCAATCCAGATGTCGTAACGCACCTCAAGGGCGTAAAAAGCCGCGCCGACCCCGATCCCGATCGCAATCAGCAGCGAGATCGCACCGACCAGCATGACCCCACACGCCACCGCGTAGCCGGTCACCAGATGCCCGATCCACCGCCGCAAGTCCCCGAGATAGGAGTGGACTATCTGGCTCAGCGACGGCGATCGGGTCGGAGCGCCCATGGCGATATCCTTGGTGGTATTCATTGCAAGTCGGCAACCGACAACCCGGCAGGATCAGCGACGTTCCCTACCCGCCAGCGCGACGGCTCGGGCCAAGCGGCCGCAGGGACAATCGCGTTCCCGATCGCTTGTGCGACAGGACGAATGCTCTACCGGACCGGACGATGACTTGCGCGGGGTGGAAGGGTGCTCGGGAATGGCTGCGCCACCATGAGCGTCGCGCGCTCGTTGGTTTCCAGCGCGATCTTCTGGGCCAGCATCACGTCGCCGGGCACCAGAGAACCGACAGGGCGGAAACACCAACCGAGCACAACGCGATCCCGGCCATCCATCTCGTAGACGTTGGTCGATGTCCCGTAGCAAATCCGGTAGCGCTTGCCCGAGTCCGAGCCGACGACGTCGAAGCGCCTGTACCTCTCGAATTGCGATCGCTGCTCCGGTGAGAGCCATGCGGACAACAGCGCAATTCCACGCGCCTCGATCCGCTCATAGGCCTGCCAGCGCTCCCAGATCGCGACCGCGGTCGCCCATAGCGCGCTGCCGGCGCGCCGAAACACAGACGACAGCGACACCTCGGGCAGGGCCGTCACGGCGTCAACCGCCGACCAGCCTGGGATAGAACAGGGTTTCCTCGGCGGCCGGATCAAGCGCGCGAACCAGTGCGGCTTCGCCGGAGGACCTCCGCACAGCGGCGGTATACCCGTCCGCCGTCAGTTCAGCGAAACGTGCATTGGCCCAAGCGAGCTGCTCGCTATCATTCGGGTCGAACTGCTGCCTCGTGTCGCCGGTGTAATCCATCACCAAGATCGTGGCCATCATTGTCTCCTTGAAGGACGCTCAACTGCTTCAGACGATCGGCACGGCGGTCGTCGGTCTGCCACCCATCCACTCCGGCAGCGTGGCACCGTCGCGATGGCGGCCACCCGCACAGGCCGCGGCCCACGCAGCGACCGCGCCGAACAACAACGCTGCCGCAACCGAGAACGCCAGGATCACCGCGCTGCGCCGCGAGCGCTGGACGGCGGTCCTGGCATCGCTGATCACACTGTCGACGCGCTTCTCCGCCTCGGCAGCAGCCAGACCGGTGGCGGCGCCGACCTGCTGGATCAGATAGCTGTGATCCTCGGGGCTGATACCGCTGTGGCTCGAGGTGGTCAGCAGGATGCGGCCGGCTTCCGCCCGCTCGTAACCAAGATCGATGTTGGCAGGGCGTCGTGTGGAGCGATACAGACGGTCGAGCTCGGCGCTTAAGAGCGGCTCGGCGGCCGTCGCTGTTGGTCGCGTCTGCAGCACCGGGCGCGCGGTCGACATGCCCACTAGCGCGACCATTGCTGCTCCCAGGATGACAGCGAGAGCCCAAGCTGTCAGGCCATGAAGCCCGTCACGGCTTTCGATCATATCGGCCGGTGTCGCGCCGATCACGCGTTGCGCCCGGCCGGCGATGTAGCCGCCGGCGCCAAAGCTGACCAGCGCCTGCAGGATCAAGTACAGCCCGGACAGCAGCGCAAGCGCGGCCGATGCGTCACGCCATGATGGCGAACTCGAGCTCACGCCCAGGCCGACTGCAGCACCAAAGCCGATCAAAATCGCCGTCAGCGCCGCCGCGGTGAGCGCGCCGGCAATCACCGGGCTCCACTGCAGCCGAAGGCCGGTCCTGTTGGCGGCAGATACGGCAACCCCTTGCTCGCTATCCATGGCGCGCCTACCGCAGCCCGAAGAACGACAATATCGCGAGAATGACCACGATCAGTCCCACCAGATAAATCAGCTGGTTCATGCAAGCTTCCTCCGCTCACTTCGTGCTGACAATCTGTCCGAGGAGGCAAGGTTCCTACGCGGATCAGCAGCTTTCCAGCGACGAGGATCTCGCTTCGGGAGGCCTTTTTACCGATCAAGCTTTATTGGTCGAACCCACGAGTGGAGTTCTCGTAGTTCAGCCGATGTCCCTTCGGGGCCACATGCCCGGGATGGCGCACAACGCGGCGCGGCCGGCCCGTCTGAGTTCTTCAATCGACGAATGTCCCTCGCGAACTGCCCGTAGCAGGCCCGATGCCACATCAGTCCGCCGCGCCGTGTCGGAAGGTGGAACATCGCCGCAGACCTCGTCGAGCACCGCGCGAAGCACTGCCGCCGTCGCACCGTCGAGCATGGCGTGCTTTCCCCTACCTCGTCTTGGACGGGCACTGTAACGGGAGGGAGCCTGGCGCGACTTCAAACATGTTAAGGCGGGACGCGGAATTCGCAGCAGCAAGCGCCTAGCAGCGCCGTTTGGTGTGCAAATAGTCGGCCGAGAACAGCGCGGTATCCTTGAGGACTTTCAGATCAGTAATCGTCAATGTGCGATCGCGCAGCACGATGAGGCCCGAGCTGCGGAGCTCCTGCAACGTCCTGTTGACGTGGACCACCGACAGGCCGGTCGCATCGGCCAGATCCATTTGCGTGACCGGGAACACACAGGAATCGTCGTCGATCATTCCGACCGGAAGCAGCCGCTCGTAGAGCTCGCATAAGAGGTGTGCGACCCGCTCAAGCGCCACGCGCCGGCCGATATTGACGGTCCATTCCCGCTGGATCGCGCTGTTCACCATGGTTTCGCACCACATGGCTTCCTCCAGCGAGCGATCGCTCGCCAGGAGCTGTTCGAACGCGGCGCGTCCGATCGCGGCATAGGTTACGGAGGTCAGAGCGCCGATCGAGTGATCCATCACCGACAACAGATAGACGCAGGCATCGCAGCAATCGCCAGGCAAAACAAAATTGACGATCTGGCGGCGGCCGTCCTCCAGCGTCTTGTAGCGGGCGAGCCAGCCCGACAGGATGATCCTGACGCCGTCGATCGGATCGCCCTCGCTGACGAGGTCTTCGCCCGGGCGGGCACGCTGCAACCCTTCCTGGATTGCCTGCTGCAGGAGGGCGATCCCTCGCTCGGACAATTGGCGCAAGGCATTGAGCCGCCGGATCACCGGTTGCGCCAGATTCCCCTCGAGCATCGGGGAATGCATCTCAACTCCCCACGCTCGGCGTATGGATGGCCTGCGGGCTCATCGGTATCGCGATCATGCAGTGAAGTCCCGACGGATTGAAATCGAGTGTGCTCTTGCCCTTGAACTCGAACGCCAGCGTCCGCTCCAGCAGCTCTGATCCAAATCCCCTGCGGCTCGGCGGCGTCACCGCGGGTCCGCCCCGCTCGCGCCAATCGAACACCAGCTGCCGCGGGTCGGCCGCATCATCGATGCGCCAGGACACCTCGATCCGTCCCGCCATCTGGCTCAGCGCGCCATATTTCAGGGCGTTGGTCGCAAGCTCGTGAATCGCCAGCGCGAACGTCTCCGCCGCCTTGGGCTGCAGCCGGATCTTGCGGCCCGAGACCCTCAGTTGCTCGCCCTCCCGAGCGTTATAGGCCAGCAATTCCTCGACCACGAGGAATTCCAGGTCGACGCCGCCTTCCGGATCGCGCGTCACCAGCGACTGCGTTCGCGCAAAGGCGTTGAGACGGCCATCGAGATGGGATGCGTAGTCCTCGACGCTCGCGCTGGTCTCTGCCGAGCGGCGGGCGATCGAGCGGACCACGCCGAGCGTGTTGCGGACACGGTGCTGCAGTTCGGCAAGCAGCAGCCGCTGCCGCTCCTCGGCCCGCGTGATGGCGGTGACGTCGATGAAGGTGATCACGACCCCGGCGATGAAATTGTCGATGCTCCGGTAAGGCAGGATGCGCACGATGTAGCGGGTGCCGCTGTCGGGCGCGGTCAGCTCGCGTTCGGCGCTCGCCAGTGTTCGCAGCACCCGCCGGACATCATCATAGAGTTCTTCGATCGGTATGCGCGCTTTGATATGCGCGATCGGTCGGCCGACATCGGTCTCG
Source organism: Bradyrhizobium sp. CCBAU 53421 (assembly GCF_015291625.1). NCBI lineage: Bacteria > Pseudomonadati > Pseudomonadota > Alphaproteobacteria > Hyphomicrobiales > Nitrobacteraceae > Bradyrhizobium > Bradyrhizobium sp. CCBAU 53421. Next base: position 3,219,601 of record NZ_CP030047.1, on the reverse strand, counting down.
ACCAGATGTAGCAATTGCGTGATGGCCGGGGTGAAGTTCATCACCTTTAGATCATTGTCCAAAAATACCGTGGCGATCTGGGTGCTCTCGAGGAAGTTCTTGAGATCGCTGGTGGCGCGGGTCAGTTCCTGCACGCGGTGCGCCAACTCGCCATTGACGGTAGTCAGTTCCTCGTTGACCGATTGCAATTCCTCGCGCGAGGTCTCCAACTCCTCGTTAGCGGATTGCAGCTCCTCATTGAGCGACTGGTATTCCTCGTTGGAGGACTTCAGCTCCTCATTGGTGCTTTCGAGTTCCTCGATGGTGGCTTGCAGGCGCTCACGGGTGGCCCGCAGTTCGCTCTCCAGCCGATCGACATGCTCCGTCCGGACCAGTACGTTGGGATTGTTCTCGGGATCGTCCACCGCGCGGACCGGGCCATCCTTGAACAGAACCACGAAATTGCGATGCCCCGCGGGCGCGTCCGGAATCGGCTCGACCGTGATGTCGACCAGCACGCGATGCCCATTGATGCCGAGCTGGACCTGCTCGGCATGCGCGGCCTCGTTAATTTCCGCAGCTCGGCTCAGTGCGGTGCGCAGCTCAAGCCTGAGGTCGCGATGCACAAGTGCAACAGGTCGAGCGTCGCCGCGCCCGCCGTCGGCTCGATGTAGCGGCCGGTGCGGCCGGAGAAATGCAGGATGTGGAAATTCTCGTCGGTGATGACGTAGGCTGGCGCATAGCGCTCGGCGAGCCGTTGCGCGCGACGCTCGAGGCCGACATCGGGACCCATGGAGCGCGCCGGCGGAATGTCGATCGCAGCTCGCCCGGACGACGTCGTGATCGGAAATTCCGGCGGCAGCCGCGTCCCAGTCTCAAGTTTCTTGAAGATGCGCGCTCGGCGGTCGACCGGCGCGAACAGCTTCGGATGCCGTGTGACGTTCTCGGAGTTGCCGAGAAACAGGAAGCGATCCGGCAGCAGCGCAAAATGAAATAGCGGAATGACGCGATTCTGCAGCTCGGCATTGAGATAGATCAGGAGATTGCGGCACGACACCAGGTCGAGCTTGGAGAACGGTGCGTCCTTGATCACGTTATGCTGCGAGAAGATGCACATTTCGCGCAGCTCCTTGACCACGCAATAGGTGTCGCCCTCGCGTACAAACCAGCGCGCCAACCGTTCCGGCGTCATGTCGTTTTCGATACTGGTGCGATAACGCCCGACCCGCGCGGTGGCGAGGGCCCGCCCGTCGATATCGGTCGCGAAGATCTGCACCTGCGGCACGGAGTCAAGGCTCGCCATGTGCTCGCGCAGCAGGATGCCGATCGAATAAGCCTCCTCGCCTGTGGCGCAACCGAGCACCCAGACGCGCACCTGCTGGCCCGCGGCCTTCCCTTCGAAGATCTTCGGGACGATCTGCGTTTCCAGGACATCGAACTCCTTCTTGTCCCGGAAAAATTCGGTGACGCCGATCAGGAGGTCGTTGAAGAGATGTTGGGCCTCGTCCTTGTCGTTCCTCAGGAAATCGACATAGGCGGAGATGTCGTCGATCTGCACCACCTGCATCCGGCGCTGGACGCGGCGCAGGAAGGTGTTCTGCTTGTAGCCGTGGAAGTCATTGCCGGTCTTGTTGCGCAGGATGTCGGCGATGCGGGCGAGCGAGTTGGCGGCCGCTGCCAGTACCTCGTCGAACCCCTGCTTCTCCTCGAGCCGACGCAGGTGGCGGGCATAAACGTCGATATGCTCCGGAATGTCCTCGGGCGACAGCACAAAGTCCGCGATTGCGACGGCCGAATTGCCTTCCTGATGCGGGTCGGACTGGCCGTCCCCGATGCGCTCGGCAATCGCCAGGCCGCCGTGGTCCTTCAAGGTCGCGACACCAAGCGTACCGTCGCCGCCCGTGCCGGCCAGCACGACGCCGATCGATTGCTCGGCATGCTCTTCCGCCAGGGTCACCAGGAAGCTGTCGATGGTCGCCCGCTCGCCCAGCGCCTGTTCGGCACGCCGGACGGCGAGACGGTCGCCGTGGATCGTGGTGATCATGTCGGCGGGGCAAATATGGATCGCGCCGCCCTCGACGCTCTGACCGTCCGTGATCTCGAGCAGTTTGGCGCCTTCGGATCGCTGCAGCGCGGCACGCAACCGCGTGTCCTCGATGGCGTCCCGATACTGCATGATAAGAACGATGGCTTGGTCCGGGGTGAGCCTAAGCCTGGAGAAAAACCGCTCGATGCTATCCAGGGCGCCTGCGGACGCGCCCACACCGATGATCATCGGCGGCTTGGACTGGCGCTCTTCGTCTCCGCTCTTGGGTTGGCCAACGTCATCCATGATTGCAGCGGCTCTCACTCTCTCGCTGGCGCCTCGCCAGTTCCCGTAGATAGCAGAGTTTGCTGCTATCCCAATGGAATAAGTGGGAATTCTCCAATATCTCGGGAACTTCGACGATCGGACGCCTCCGGTAACCGCGATCCGGGGACTGAACGCGCGACCCCGACGCACGTCGGCTCGGCAACGAAAATGATCCTTGGCGACAACGGTTCCTTGAGCGGCTCGGGCGGTTTGCGTAGCCCAGCCCTGCGTCCAAATCGGCTAGTGGGACGTCAACTGCCCCTCGAGATAGGCGACCCGCTGCACGATCAGCGTCCGATGCCGCTCCCACTCGACCAGGGTTCGCTTGAGCAAGTTGACCAGGCGTTCGGCCTGCTCGGTGTCGTGACCTGCCCGCTGGAGCCAATCCAGCAGCTCCTGCTGGGTGCGGACGCGTCTCCACCCCTCTTCGATGTCGATCTCCGCTTTCGCCAAGAGCGCGCGCTCGGACTGCAACTGCTTGGCCCAGCTCGCATGCTCAGCGCTGGCCATCACCGTTCCTTCTGCGCCGGTCGCTTCGGATTGAGCGATTGTAGCACGACCTGGCGGATCATATCGACGTATTCGCGATATTCGACGGCGCGCGCGTCGTATATCTGCGCAACCGCGAGGCGCCCGCTTTGGCGGCCATCCTCGGCCATCCGGTGCACCAGCTCGGCACGCTCCTCGATGATGCGCAGGGCAACCCTAAGCGCCTCGTGGACCCGGCTTTCCTGCTCCTTGGCCAGCCCATCGGCGGTATCAGCATGGCCGACCTGACAGCGAAACCGCAGAGGATGTCCCATCCTCAGGACCGAAAGGACGCAACCGCATCCCGGACAGGTCAGCGGCGCGGGATCCGCCATGTCGGCCAGCGTGTCGTGCGTTCGCCCGCCGCAATTTTCACCTCTGGCACGATCTTCGGCGGGATTGGCAGTACCGCGCCCGGCCGCTCCCGGACCAGATCCGACAGCACGTCGCCAAGCCGCGCTCCCGGAATGCAGAGATCGACCGTGGTCGCTGCCAGAGCCCGGAGCGGCATCTCGTCGGAAATGACGTCCTGCGGGTCCTGAACCAGCGCGATCCCGCCGCAGCGCTTGACCGCATTCAGGCCAGCCGCCCCGTCTGACAATAGCCCGCTCAGCACCACGCCGATCACACGAGGTCCATAGTGCAGAGCGGCCGAGCGAAATAACGGGTCGATAGCAGGCCGCGCGAGGTTTTCGCGCGGACCGCGGCCGAGCATCAGATGGCCGTACTGGATCAGGAGATGGTTGTCCGGCGCAGCCAGGTAGATGTGACCGTTCTCGATCACCATGCCGCTTTCCGCCTGCTGGACCGGCAGCTTGCCGGCCGCGCTCGCGACGGTCGAGAGAATGCCGATGCCCCGGGCCGGTATGTGCAAGACGATGAAGATCGCGGCCGGCAGATCCCGCGGGAGCCGGCCGAGAATGGCCTTCAACGGTGCCGTCGCTCCCGCCGAGCCCCCGATGACGATGATGTCGCGATTGGCGATGGAACCGGCCCTTCCAACGTTGTTTGCAACAAGGCAGGCTTTCGTCCTATGTTCCAATTTTGCTGTGGTTGCACGCTGGAGCGTGGCCGGAGTCGATATGTCTGATTTGGTTGCCAGTTTGCACGAGCGTTCGCTTCTGACCGGACGTCGCGTCCTGATCGTTGAGGACGAATATTTCCTTGCAGACGACATGGGCAATGCGCTGCGGTCACTCGGTGCCGACATCGCCGGTCCCGCCGGCGACATCGACGATGCGCTTCGCATCGTCAACGATGGCGGTCTGATCGACGGCGCTGTGCTTGACGTGAATATCCGTAAGCAGATGATCTATCCTGTCGCGCGGGAACTGAAGGCGCGCGGCGTGCCCATCTTGTTCACCTCGGGATACGACAAGGTCGTGATCAGCACCGAATTTGCGGACGTCCCGCTGTGGGAAAAGCCACTCGACCATCGCGCGATGGCGCGGGGCCTCGCCGGCATGATCCTGCGCAAGTAAGAACACTGCGGGCGCACGCCGGGTTTCGATCCCGGAGCCTCGCTGCCCGGTTTAGGCACAGATACCAGCCCACAGCCCGCCAGGCCTTCGACCACGCTTCCATGCACATTGTCGCCCTTGCTGCGCCCGTTTGCCGTCGTCGGCGCGATCCTGGATATGCGGAGCCTCAACGTGCTCCCGTCTATGTCTAACACGTACACCCGATACACGGCCACGCACGCCACCTCCGCCCGACCTCGCTCGCAAGGCAATTGGCGTCGGACCCCAATCGTGACGCGGGTTAATTTGCAGACCTGAGCGGCCACGCGAACTGCTAATCGATAATCCGCCAAACGATTCGCAAATGTTAAGGCGGGCGGTCGCAAGGTGGCTCACGATGCTTCCGTCACGATATCGGACGGGGGGACGTCATGACCGAGATCGAAAGGCGCATCGAGCAACTCGAACAGACGGCTGCGGAACGCGCACTGATCGCCGACCTCTCGACCGTCACCGAAACCCGGATCCGCAATGCACAATTGGCGGACGAATTGCGCCTTGTCGTCGCGCAGCTCAGGACGGTGAGGCCCAACGCTGGTGGCTGATGCTCCGTCAACCGGCGTCTGTACGGGTGCTCGCAATGAAGGGCAGAGATGCCGCACGATTCAACTGACCAGATCGCAATGTGTCGGGAGCTGGCCGATGAAGCCGACCGGCGGGCCTCGACGTCGGGCCACGAGACGGCGCGCAAGGATTACGAACTGCTGGCGCAGTCCTGGCAACGACTGGCGCTGAGCTACCAGTTCTCATCACATCTCGAGCGCTTCCTCAGGTCCGATCGGGCGACGCAGCGGCAGAGCAGAATAACTCGCCCCAAATGGTGCTGATGCGATAGCAAAGGCCTCGACCTGCAGTCCCTGTCGGCGGCGGCTTGGCCGTGGCCTCTTCCCTTCACAACATTGCTCTCACGGATTCGTGGGCGGTAGGCATACGCGGCTGGAAATAGAGCCACGGATAGATTCGGGACAAAACGGCAATATATTCCGACTCGATTCACACTTGTGATTCCGGGAACTCGGTTTCGCTCCGATTATCCAAAGACTGGGCAGGATTTTTCATTAGCAATATTTTTTAAGGCCCAGTGGGTCCGCCTGATTATCAGCACGGGCGGTGCGACCACAACATAGGAATGAAGGACGGTCCCGCTCGCCGGGGCCGCTCCTTCGTTGCTTTTCGTTGCCGAAGGATTAGGGCACCCACACTGACATGCATACTTGAATGCGGTCGCTCGCAGCCGCAGTGAAACTTGCGGCATGTTCAGGTTGGATCAGATGGACGGGATCGATTACGGTTTCCTTAGCGTCGCAGTAATGTCTTTCGTCGCGCTCGTTGTTGGCGTGAGCTGCCTCTTTATCGGTTAGGAATTGCCATACGCCGCGCCAGTTATCGGATTGAGCACTGTCCCTTTCGGTGGCCCTTGGACACTTGGACGATCGGCCTCAGCCTGAGTCCCCCCGCGCTGGGGCCGTCTCTTTTGATCGCTGCCGCTTTCGCCTTCCGGGCCATCGCGCAATACGCGTGGAAGCGAAGTGAGGCCGGTCCTACTCTTTCTCTTGATCGTCCTGCTGTTTGGGCGCTTCGCCGCCAGGCCTCTTCTTTGGGAGCGGATGCAGCTTGATGCGCTCCGCTTTCGCCAACAGTTGGCGTAACCTCGCTCGCGCTCGCTTGGTCGCGGTGTCGTGGTTGCGGCCTCGGGTGCTTGCCATTGCCGAGTACCTAAGCTGTCGGTGAGCCCAACCATGCCGCGATGTGCGCCGCCTCTTCGTTCTGGCGAGCCTTCTTCAACAAAGCCTCTCTGTCGATGCCCTGCGGAAGCGTCCTTGCTTGATCGCGGAGTATATTTGCCTCTTCGGTAAGACGTTCTTCAAGGGAATGGGTCTGCTTGACCCGGCGGCGCTTGTTCATGCGCTGGTCCGTTTCGGTGTAGATGATGTGCCTCAACCGGTGAACGGAACAACCGTTCCTAATTGATGGTTTCGTCACCGTCGCCTGACCGAGAACCACGCGCTAAATGACAAGAACGAATGGCGCCCATGGGACCAGAACGCTCGCCAGGCTGGCCCAGGAGTCGGGTCGAGAGCGCCGTGAGGCCGAGGCCGTCCGTGCATTTAATCCAAGTTAGGACACGGCTTGAATTCCGCTGGGTCCGGAGGTTGCGCCTCGCCCAAGAGATCCCGTTGCGCCGTTGGCCGTCAAGGAATATTCCGGGCTGCACTCTCTGAGGATTTCCAACGATCGGGCGAGGACGAGTCGGGCGTGATCGACGATAGCCGCATCGCGCGCGGCCAAATTGCTGACGGTAGAAATCGGATTGGCTTGCGCCATGGCGCGCTCCCTCGGCTTTGCGGGCGGGAGCACGCATGGTCTCTCAGCCACCGACGCCTACCTACAGAGCCTCGGCCGGTGACAAAGGGGACAGTAAACCTCATTCGGGAAACCTCCCGGTACAATTGCTGTGCCGGGACTTGAGGCCCGGGCGCCGGTCCACCCGTTGCTCGGGCGCACGGGTGCGATCGGCACCTGGCTTTCCCGTCCTCTGTTCAGCCGAGCGCGAAACGAAGAGCACAGTTTGGGCTAATTATGTCGCGAGAAGGCGAAGCTGTGCCTCAACCCACAACTGTCATCGCCCGGTCAAGCCGGGCATGACACCGAGATCAGGTACGCAGGATGGCGCGTGGCAAGCTACGTCTCTGCCCTCACCCGTACCGGGATCGACTTGGCCGCCGGCGTCTTTGCCTTCATCTCGTGATGCCACAGTGGCAGCAGCGGATTGCACTCGGGATAGTACCCCGCGATGCATCCCTGGGGGATGTCATAGGCCACGATGCGCAGACCGCCGACCTCGCGCGTGACGCCGTCGCTGGCGGCTGTGGCCAGCGTCACCATGGCGCCTTCCTTCAGCGCGAAACGGGCGATGTCCCCCGGATGCATCAGTACCACATGGCGCGAGCCGTAAACACCGCGGAACCGGTCATCATAGCTGTAGATCGTCGTGTTGAACTGGCCATTGCTGCGCAACGTGATGAGCTGCACCACGTCGGGGTCGCGCGTTTCCGTCTTGGGGTGGCTGGCAAGGGAGGCCGGCGCGATGAAATTGGCCTTCCCGGTCTTCGTCTTCCATTGCCGCTTGCGCGCGGCGAGCGGCCGGTGGAAACCGCCGGGCTGCCAGAGCCGTGCATTGAAGTCATGAAAGATGTCCGGATAGGTCGCTGCGATCGCATCGCGGATCCGGCTGTAGTCCGCGACCCAATCATCCCACGGAATGGTCGAGCGCCCCGGCGCCGCCGCCTTGGCCAGCTCGGCGATGATCTTCGGCTCGGACAGCAGATGCTGACTGGCCGGGGTCACCTGCGCCCGGGAGCCGTGCATGCAGCCGGTCGAATCCTCCATCGCGACCGCCTGACGTCCGCTCGCCTGCTCGTCGAACTCGATGCGGCCAAGGCACGGCAGGATGTAGGACACCTCTCCATGAATCAACGCCGAGCGGTTGAGCTTGGTCAGGATGTTGACGGTCAGCCGGAGCTTTCGCCAGGCCGGTTCGACCAGCCGATGCTCCGGAACGGCGCGGACCAGGTTGCCGCCGAGCAGCACCATCGCCCGGACTGAACCCTCGATGATCTTCGCGCAGGCCTCGACCGTCGTCAGGCCCTTTTTCTCAGGCACGTCGATGCCGAACTGCTGCCTGATCTTATCGGCAGGCACCATCGCGGGCTTCTCGGTGATCCCGACGGTTCGCTGTCCCTGCACATTGGAGTGCCCGCGCACCGGACAGATGCCGGCGCCGGCCCGTCCGATATTGCCGCGCATCAGCGCGAGGTTGATCAGGGTCTGCACGGTCTCGACGCCCCGCTCGTGCTGCGTCAGCCCCATGCCGTAGATGAACATCACCGCCTTGGACCGTGCGTAGACCGCGGCCGCGGCTTCGAGCGCATCACGCTGCAGACCGGATCGTCTTTCGATCTCGGACCATTCGCACAGATTGATGGCTTCAGCGAAATCGTCCCAGCCGTGCGTATGTTCGTTGACGAAGGCCCAATCGATCACCGGATCCTTCGGGTCGGCGCGATCCTCGTGCGCCACCAAGGCCTTCACAATGCCCATGATGGCGGCCGTGTCGCCGCCGCTTCTTACTTGATGATATTGCGAGCTGATGCGGGTTGGCATATCGGCTAGCATCTCACCGGGCGCCTGCGGATTGACGAATTCCTCCAGACCGCGCTCGCGCAAGGGATTGAAGGTGACGATCGGCACGCCACGCCGGGCAGCGTCCTGAAGCTGGTGCAGCATGCGCGGGCTTGACGTTCCGACATTCTGGCCAAAGAAGAAGATGCAATCGGTCCTGTCGAAATCGTCGAGCGTGCAGGTACCGACCGGCACACCGATGCTTTCGGGCAGCGCAACCGAGCTGGTCTCGTGACACATGTTGGAGCTGTCGGGCAGATTGTTGGTGCCGTAGGCGCGCGCGAACAACCCATACATGAAAGACGCTTCGAGCGAGGCGCGGCCGGATGTATAGAACACCGCGCTGTCCGGCTGCAGCGCCCGCAGCTCACGACCGATCTCGGCGAAGGCTGCTTCCCAGCTGACCGGCACATATTTGTCGATTCCCGCGTCCCAGCGCATCGGGTGGGTCAAGCGGCCGGCGGCCTCCAGATGATGGTCATCCCAGCTTTCGAGCTCGGTCACGGTCCTCGCTGCAAAGAACTCGGGCGTGACGCGCTTGTGCGTGATCTCCCATGTCGTCGCCTTGGCGCCGTTCTCGCAGAACTCGAACACACGGGGATCGGCCGGCTTTGCCCAGGCGCAGCTGACGCACATGAACCCGCCGGTCTTGTTCTGACTGAGCAGAGCACGACCGCCCTTGAATGGAACATGCTCGCGGGTCAGGCTCCTTGCCAGCGATCGGACCGATCCCCAGCCGCCCGACGGTCCGTCATAGGGCTCGACTTCGAGATCGCCACTCAATCTGCGCTTGTTGGCCATCATTGTCCTCCGGCTGGCACCGGCAGCGACAAGCGCATGTTGCCGCGAAAGTTCGCTGGAGCCGGTTTCGCTGGTCAATCAAGGCATGCGGACGGCGATCGTTCCTGCGCCAACGATCGCGCCGGCGATCACTGCGACCGGAAACCCACCGTTACGGGACCAATCAACTCGCTTTTCCGGTCCGCATCGCTCGCTAGCATCACATGTCATAAGTTAATGACATGACCCGTCCGTCGTCACTACCGTACAGCGCTGGGGCAATCGCGGGCGACGCCATGCAAGCCGAATTCGCCTTCTCGAAATTTGCCGGTCGCCTCGCAAATCTTGTCGATTTGTCGTCCAATGACCTCGACCTCCTGGCAGGACTGCCGAGCAGTATCGACTGCTACGCCTCCCGGGATCACGTCCTGCGGCACGGAGAGACATCAACGCATTGTCATTTGCTGCTGCAAGGATACCTTTGCTGGCTCGATCCTGAGATCCACGACGGCAAGATCATTTCGATCCATGTCCCCGGTGATGTGCCGGATTTGCATATGATCCACGATGCCCGCCTCGACTATAATCTTGTCTCGGTTGGACCGGCCGTTATCGCTTCGGTTCCTCACGAGGTGTTCCGGGACCTGTGCGGCCTGTCATCGTCGCTCACGCGTGCGTTCATGCTTCTGATCCTGGGCGACGCCGCCGGTTCGCGAAACTGGATTGTGAATCTGAGCAGCCGGAATCCGTTGGAACGCGTCGCTCATCTGATATGCGAGATCGCCACGCGCCTTCGTGCCGTCGGCCTGGCAAAAGATTTCAGAATGCCCTCCCCATTCACGGAATCCGACCTTGCCTCGGCCTGCAGCCTGTCCGCGATGCATGCCAATCGCACCATCCAGGAACTGTGCCGCAGCAACCTGCTGCAATGGCATTCAAGGACAATCACGATTACGGACTGGAATGGCCTGGTTCGTTTGGCCGGATTCAATCCGGCCTATCTGCGATTGCCCGAGCACGTGAACGCCGAGCCATCATGACGCATTGATCCGACGGCACCGCCTTCGAGGCCCCATCGACGCAGCAACGAATCCCGTCGCTACATGTTGTCTAGACCGACGATCACCAAGGGATTTCGAAGGATCGTCTCGACGAGCATGGAGGAAAGCGAACAGATGAAGCCGGAAAGCTTGACCGATCCGACCAGCCTCCACCCGAAACCGCCATTCAAGAAGCAGTCACAACCGTGGCCCGGCCTTGCGGGCCAGATGCAGCCGCCTCCTGACCACGGTGAAACGAGCTACAAGGGATCCGGCCGGCTGGCGGGCCGAAGGGCGCTCATTACGGGCGGCGATTCCGGCATGGGCCGCGCGGCCGCCATCGCGTTTGCGCGCGAAGGCGCCGACGTTGTGATCAACTACTTTCCGTCTGAGGAACCGGACGCGCAGGACGTGATCGCGCTGATCAAGGCGGCGGGCCACCGCGGTCTCGCGATCCCCGGTGACCTCAGAAGCGAGGCATTCTGCCGGGAGCTGGTTGCGCGCGCCGTGGAGGGCTTGGGCGGTCTCGACATTGTCGTCTGTAACGCTGCGCGCCAGCAGTCGCGGGAGTCCATCCTCGACGTCTCATCGGACGACTTCGATGCGACGATGAAGACCAACGTGTACGCGCCGTTCTGGATCATCAAGGCCGCACTGCCGCATCTCAAGCCCGGCGCATGCATCATCGGGACGACCTCGGAGCAAGCCTACGATCCTTCGCCCGAGCTCTACGACTATGCCCAGACCAAGGCTGCGACCATGAACTACGTGAAGTCGCTGGCCAAACAGCTCGGCCCGAAAGGTATACGGGTCAACGGCGTCGCGCCGGGCCCGATCTGGACCCCCCTGCAAGTCTCCGGCGGCGCGTCGATGGAAAAGCTCGAGAAGTTCGGCAGCCAGACGCCGCTTGGCCGACCCGGCCAGCCCGCCGAGCTCGCATCGATCTATGTTCAGCTTGCCGCTGCCGATGCCAGCTACGCCACGGGTCAGGTTTACGGATCCGCTGGCGGATCAGGGCAGCCCTGAACGGCGCCGCCATCCGAACAGGATTGACCCTGTGCTGCCGCCGACCGGTCCCATCCTATGGCGCCCATCTGCTTGCGCAGGATCCCGAGGGCCTCAGCACAGCCGCGTGGCTTGGTCACCAGCGGAACGTGCGCATACTTCTCGGGCAGATTGCTTGCGTCGTATCCAGTATATAGCGTGACAGGTATGCCCATCTCGAGGAGGGCATCGACCAACTTGTAGGACGCGGTTCCATTGACGTTGATGTCGATCAACGCGCCGCAGGCACCCGACGCGTGCGGTCGCGCTTCATCGACTGAGGCAAACGGGCCGACAACGTGATAACCGGCCTGCCGTGCCAGCGCGGCACAGTCGTCTGCAATGAAATACTCGTCCTCCACGATCAAGATCGTATGCATACCAGTAACCCTGCTAGTTGATCTTCGCGGATGATTGCGGAATTAACGTTTTTGCGCCGGATGGGTTTCCCAAGGGCAATTCGAGAGCTGGTTCCCACGTTGGCATATGAGAGATTGTAGCCCTCGTTCAGAGACGCCTGGCCGCCAATGGTGCGCCGCCGCGATCATGGAGGCTGGTAGCGCCTAAAGTGCAATACGGTCGAGGTCGATGGCTACCCGGCTGTTCGGGAAGATTCTCGTCGCCTCCTCCAGGATTTCTTTGTCTGGATAACGGCCCGAGATGTGCGTGAGGACCAGCTGCTTCACGCCACTTGCTGCGGCCAGCGACGCCGCCTCCGTCGCGGTGAGATGCCCAGAGTCGCGCGCCATGGCAGTGTCACGTGCAAGGAAAGTGGCTTCCATGACCAGCAGGTCGGCAGCGCGTACGTGCTCCGCCAACCCATCGGTCGTCTCGGCATCGCCAATGACGACCAGCTTCGTGCCTCCTTCGGGCGGCCCAAGAACGTTCTCGGGAACGATGACTCGACCATCGGCCAAACTAATCGGGCGGCCCTCGGCCAAGTCCCTTCGGATCGGCCCGTCAGGCACCTTGAGTGCTGCCAGGCGATCAGGACGAATATGGCGACGAGCAGGACTGTCGAAGACGAACGCGTAGCTGTCGGTGTCGGGATGGTGGACGGGGAAGCAGCCGACGATGAATTCGCCTCCGTCAAGAACCGGACCCGGCTTCAGCTCCGCAAGTTGCAAGCGGATCGGCGCCCTGCTCTCGTCCCATAGCCCGGCCAAGCGAACAAAGCGGCCGATCCCGGACAGACTTCGACACACCCAGTTCGGCCAGCCCAGCTTTTCCAGAATCCGGTTGACAGCACGCCGATGGTGCAAACAGCCGCCTTCTGTGCAGCTTCCGCATCATACGGCGTATCACCGATGGCAACTGCATCAGCGGCATCGACCCCGACCCTGCTCCTTGTCGCCATAGATTGAAGCGCATTCTGCTCTTTGCAGAACCGTTCGATCACTGCGGCAATCATCCGCATTATTCGGACGGCTCCGGCTGCCGACGTGATGATGGATGGCGGCGATGATCGGTGCAACGTCTATCCGCGAATTGTCACTAAAAAACCTGCGCTTTCGTGGCCGCGAACGATCAGCGCGAGAGACAACGCAATGGTTTCGCGTCTCCACGAACGATTGCTGCTAGACGTCGAAGAACACCGTCTCGTTGTCGCCCTGCAGGTGGACGTCGAAGGTGTAGGTGTCGCAATGCGCACCGCCTTTGAACTCCCCCGCCTCCGGCAAAAGCTCCGGCGCTGATCATCCTGAACTCCGCGCAAAAAGGCGAACCGCCCGCTCGGCACCGCAGTTCCTCCGACGGAAAGCGAGTCTCCGCGCGCCTTTTTTCGGATGGAGGGTCGCTCGGCGAGCCGACCTACGCGGCCGGCTGCGGCAAAAAGGGCGAGGAACAAAGCCTGACCCGTGTCGTTCCATCGCTTTAGGATCAGGGAGTGACGTCATGGGACTATTCACAAAAGACATCAAGACGATGGATGATCTGCTGCTACATGGGTTGCAGGACATCTATTATGCCGAACAGCAAATCCTCAAAGCGTTGCCAAAGATGATCGACAAGGCCACCAACCGGGATCTAGTCACGGGCCTGAAGAACCATCTCGAAGAGACGAACAAGCAGGTCGAGCGCCTCGAAAAGGCTTTTGAGAAACTGGCCCAGTCGCCGAGCGGCACGCAGTGTCCGGCCATCGATGGCATCATCAAGGAAGCGGACGAGACTGCTGGCGAGATCGAAGACAAGGCCGTGCTCGATGCAGCGATCGTGGCCAACGCGCAAGCCGTCGAGCATTACGAGATCTGCCGCTATGGCGCGCTAATCGCCTGGGCCGAGGAGCTCGGCCATGACGATATCGTGCGTTTCCTGAACACGAACCTGAACGAAGAGAAGGCCGCGAACACCAAACTCAATTCCGTTGCACTGCGCAAGGGCATCAACAGGAAGGCCTCCACCGCCGCTTGATTGCCACCTCGGGGGCCGGCGGATGATTCCGCTAGACCCACTTTTCGTTGCAAAATGCGTATCGACCTCCGCCATGACCAATCTGACAAAGCTGCCAAGCTGGGCTGACGACGACAATATCTTTGCTGTCGTCGAGACGCCGCGCGGCAGTTCGTGCAAGCTCGATTTCGATCCCAAGCTCCGCGTCTTCGCTCTGGCAAAGCCACTGATGGCGGGCCTGACCTATCCTTACGATTGGGGCTTCATTCCCTCCACCAAGGCTGAGGATGGCGATCCGCTGGACGTGCTGATACTGCATGACGCGCAAACCTATCCAGGTGTCGTGCTACGCTGTCGGCCGGTCGGCATTCTCGAAGTCGAGCAGAAGACAAAGGGCAAGAGTGAGCGAAACGACCGCATTTTTGCAGTGCCTGACCGGTCACCGCTCGAAACGAACCTGAAGGATATCCGTAATCTCCCTTCCCATGCGCGCGATGATCTCGAACAGTTCTTTCGGGCGACGAATGCGCTGGAGAACAAGGAGCTAAAATTCCTCGGATGGCATGGCCCCAACCGTGCGACCAAGACCATCAAACGGCTGGCACGCTGAGTTGGGCTCTTGTGTCGCAACTCAAGCTAGAACTTCAAAGTCGATCGTAGGCCAACCACGGTTGCATTATGAGGCGTAGCGCTCGACGGGCTGGTGGCACCTCCGCCCGGATGGATGATGTACTGAAAATTGGAGTGCAGGGTCCAACCTTCCCTAATCTGATATCGATCACAGCTGTCGGGAGCCCTTCGAAACTTCGTGTGGGCCAAGCCGAGCAGCAGGGACGGATCATTGACGCGGAAGTTAACTCCATAGCGATTGCGCTCTTGCGGCAGCCGGGGCCGGGCCCCGGCTGGTCGCCGTCGAAGATGCCCCCAAGAACAAACAACTGGTCGGTGAGGTTGACGAGAAGCCGGGCTCCCATCGCGGCGGCGATGGTCCGCACGCTCGGCAGATCAAGCGAGATGATCGCGGGCCAGCCCATCGCGGCGTTGGCGAACACGTCGGTGTATTTGGTGTTGAAGAACTCGCTGTCGGCGGACCGGATGCGGAGCGCGAGGAGTTGGACGCTCCGCAGCCTTGACCGGATCGATTTAGAACAGCCCAACAAGGGAGAAACCAGCGACTTCGGGCAGGAAAGCGACTCTCATGGTGGTGACCGTCAGAAATACGTCGCAGGCAGACAGATTTGTAATTCTGCGCCCCGCATTTGCGAAGTCCATTGCAATTCACATATGATAAAAAGCTCGGTTCCGGTGGATCGAAGCAAGCCTGGTCCGCGTTGCTATCGGTGGCGGCAGGGGAAGCCGTGCACACGCAAAGAAGCTGTGCACATCAGCTAATGGTGGCAGCCATGGCCGAACCTCGCCGCGCCAACGCGTCCGATCCAACTCCATTGGAACCGAACCATTCCCGCGCGATTTGCGACGAGATCGGGGATCGACTCCGCCAGCATCTCGCCCGCAATATCACTCCGGTTCCACCGCATTTGCGAAAATTGTTAGTTAGGTTTGCCGCGTTGGAGGGCGTCCCCGCAAGCAAAGCACCTAAGCGTAAAAGACGATTTGGATTTTGGCGGCTTGCCTAGACCGGCGGCACATATCGTCGGTCTGGCGGGCGCCCCCGTCAAACTCGGCCCGGCGAACGCAAGCAAAAATATGCGGCGCGGCGAGCAGAATACGGTTCGCGATTAATGTGCTTTGCACAGGAGACTTCGACGTGGCTTCCAGGACCGTCCGGCTTTTCCTCTGCCGCTTGCGCGAGTTCCTCTATTCCTCAACCGCCTGCAGCCAAGCCGCCTTCGCGCTCGCAGTCGCAGCCTCCTCGTTCTCAGCAGCCTTCTGGCGGTAACGTTTAACGTCCGGCGCAGGCATGCGCTTGGGCGATGACCTTGGTGGAATGGAGATTCCAAATATCTGATCGCTACCGACGCGAGCGCGATCTGCTACAGGCGATCCGCGGCGCGCTAGCCAGGGTTGCCCGGCGGCTACCGCGAGGAACAAGGAGGTGAATTCATCCGGCCCGAGGCAAGTCGGCTGGTCGCGATCGAGCAAAAAGCCAAGAAATGAGGTCATGGACCATGGCGGGTGCGCCGGGAAGCCGCTTAGTCAGCAACTAAAACGGACATGAGGTGTTTTCCAAATCGGGCGACTTTCTAAGAGCTGGGAGAGTCCGATGCTTAGGAAAACCCTAGTCACGCTAATCGCGGTTATCACCGTGGCGTTTGCGCGGACTGCTGCTTCGGCGCGCGCAGGCTTTGGCGGTGGCTTTCATGGCGGCGGTTTCCACGGCGGGTTTGGCGGCGGCGGCTGGCGTGGAGGCGGGTTTGGAGCAGCCGCCGTTGGACTTGGAATAGGCCTCGGCTTGGCAGGTGCCTACGCCGCCTACCCCTACGGATACGGCTACCCCTACGGATATGGTTCCGACTACGGCTATGGCTACGGTTACCCCTATGGCTACGGCTATCCGTACCGTGCAAGTTATGGCTACTGCGTCGCAACAGCCAGT
The DNA here is from genome assembly GCF_015291625.1 of Bradyrhizobium sp. CCBAU 53421. NCBI lineage: Bacteria > Pseudomonadati > Pseudomonadota > Alphaproteobacteria > Hyphomicrobiales > Nitrobacteraceae > Bradyrhizobium > Bradyrhizobium sp. CCBAU 53421. The sequence goes on along the minus strand of NZ_CP030047.1, from coordinate 3,203,230 downwards.
CAGCAGGAATATACGTGCTATTAGCAGCGAACCGGCGGCCTCACCTCGTTAAGGCCGAACGCGCGGGAGGCTGAAGCTGCCAACCGCACAAAGGCATGATATGCGTCCCATCTGGATGATCACGGAGGCCTAAAGTTTGTGGAGGGTGATATGGCCCTGCACTTCCGCCGAGTCGATACCGAACTGGAGATATGGATCGCGAGCGGCGACGACTATTCATTCGTCATCAGTAACGAGAGCCGGAGTGGACCTGGATTGCATGGAGAGCCGGGCTTTGTTGCGTCATATCGCCCCAACTTTCTGAATATGCCCGCAGCTCATGTGTCCGGATCTCCCTTCAGTACGTTCGCTGAAGCCGAACGAGCGTGCAATGCGTTCCTTGGTCGCCTCGTCATTAAGGGATGACTTTCAGCTGTCCGCCCTCCACCATTCCGCCGCGGCAGTGAGGACGCGACTAGCGGGCGAGGAACATCGGCAAGTCCTCCGACGTTGCCGTTGGCGAAATAAACGACGGAGGAAAGAAGATGGGACGAGGAGTTTTGCTTTGGCTTTTGGGCGTGCCGATTCCTGTGATCATCCTACTGTGGTTGTTCTTCGGACATTGATTTGGTTCGCGTACAGCCCATGACGCCCAGAGAACGCCGAGATATGCCCTGGATTATTGCGGCCGCCACTTTGGCGTTCGTCTTAGCGATCGTGGCGGGAGGGCTCACCTATTTCCGTTAATCACCGATGCCAATCCTTGGCAGATCATCGCAACCCCAGTCCACGAGCCAAATGGAAGGTTCAAATATGCGAGCCGGACTAGCGTCCATTTGCTTTGTAATCTCCTGCGGATTGGCAGCAGCGCAGCCAAAGGATGATATCAAGACGTCAGAAGGTCGTTCGGTCCCCGAAGAAAAAGGTCAGTTGCAACCGCAAGGTTGGACTGGACCGATTAATACGGGTTCAGGTGGCGCACCTTCGGAAAGCCCCCAAGGGCAAAGTCCGCCCGGAATGCAGGCAGCGCCAGACGGGTCGACCAAAACGACGGTCGAGCCGCCAAAATAGTTCGTTGAGAGCCTTGTTGCCGGACGAGACCACCCCACAGTCCGTCCTGGCCTTCATTTCGGATGCGATCCGAACTAATGCGCTCGAATTGGTGTGATTTGCCGCGTACCGCATTCTAAGTCCAGGCGGCTTCACTTCCCTCGCAATCGGCGCGACCATCCGGCGATGCCCCAACGCTGCATGAAATGGTTCGGTCGGTCTCCGCCAGGCAGTCCCGCCAATTGGCTTGCCGGTGGTCACGTCCTTGCAATTTCCAATGCCTCACGAATGGGAAGGCGCTACTTCGGCGTTTGCGGCTCGCAAGGATGCCGTCAAATGAAGATGACTGCTGAGTAAGCGCATGGCCACGCACGAGAGTAATCCCAAGCTGAAGGCTGATATTTTGAACGACAGCCGAGGCCCACTAGGAGCTCGCGGCGAGCGGCTTGGGCAATGGGATTGCCTCCGCCAAAGTCCAAGAGCCAACCAGACCAAGGATCTCGGCCGTTTAGTTTACTCGGATCCACGTTTCATGCGAATGACTAACCGATGGTCGGTCCAAAGCTCTATGAATTCGTGGGCATCCAGAAATCCCTCAGCCCGCTTCTTCGCCTCGTCGTCACTGTAGCTAGTGAACTCGTAGGTAGCCCGAGCAACGCCTAAGGCATCGACGGCGAAAGCAACATACGGTCTGAGCCCTTCAACCATTTTCGCTCAATCAATTGCTTGGCGGGGCGTTCCAACTCGCTTAACAGAAATCGCGCTCGGGAACGGAATCCTCGTGCCATTTGGCATGAGCCTATTTTCGGTGCTTCCCGGCCCCTGGTCTCCACGGCGCTGAGGCCGTGGCTTTAGGCCGCCAATCTAGATGAAGGAGCCCTTGCGAGCCGGCCATCTCTCTCTCTGCGAATTTGGCGAGCATTTGGATGAGCTGCTTGGTTCGGCTTCGTTGCCAAGGTTGCCGCTCGGCTTCAGCTCGGGCGGCAGCAGGCTTGCCGTCCTAGCTGATGACAAGCCCGCTCCCGCCCATTAGCGGAGTGGACGAAGGGTGATCAAAGTGTCCGGCGGCTCCGCGACGGAGGGGGTTTCGTTTTCCCCGTCCCGGTGTTTGCTCTGCACGGCGGAAAGCGGGTATGCAGGGATCGCTGGGAGAAAAGATTGGCCAAGGGCGTCTTCGCTGATGTCCACGCCTGGGCGCCCGGTCAGGTCGTCAAGTTGTCAAGCCAGGTATCCCGCCGTGGGTCATCCAGCACGAGGCGCAAATGACCCGCGCAGTCTTCGCCGCAGGCGGCCCAGCGCCGGAGGTGCTCGGCGAAGTGACCCTGGACGGCCGCTATGGCATCTTGTTGCCGCGGTTCGATGGGCCGACCGCAGGCTACGCGCACCGGCGCGATCACGCGTGAAACAAGCGGTCGCAATTCTTGCGACGCTCTGCCTTGCGTTTACAAGACGCGACCGCCGCCGGGCGCACTCTCGCCGCGCGAGGCGATGGACGCCTGATTGCGGTTCGGCGGCAGCAGCGTGCTTCCGGAGCGGATCACCACCGGTGTCCTGCGCTGATCGAGCACCTCGCGCCCGACGACGTGCTATGCCATTCCGATCTTCACTCCGGCAACGTGATCATGACGGCGCAGGGTCCTGGACTGATCGACTAGCTCGGCGCGGCTCGTGCGCCCGCCGCCTACGCGATTGCACAGTGCCATGTCCTGATTGCCGAGCTTGACCCGGAACACGCCGACGATCCGGAGCGGGCTACGGTCAATTCGGATCTGTAGGCGGAGTATGCGCGGCTGGCTGGCATAGCCCCTGCGCCGCCGACGGCTGCGATGCAGCCCTATTTGCCGATCGTCCGCGTCTTCCTGCTGCTCGGCAAGGCCATGCCTGACATGCGGGAGCGGCTGATGCAGCGCGTCGAGGCGGCCCTGCGCTCGGCGGGGCGATTACTATAGGTCGTCCCGTCTGCGCCAAGGCTGCGCTGGGCCAGCCGCGCAGCTTGCTACCCAACGGAGCCGCGGCCTGGCCCATGACGCCGCAGCACTTCATCAGCGCCTTGAGCATCGCATCCGGGATCTTGCCGGACCAATCGGCCACAAACCGCTGCCGGATCGTCTGGCCGACGTCATAGCCACAGCCGATCGTGACGCCGGACCGTTCTTCCGGTCAGGTCGGCCAGCGCAGATGCTTGAATACCAGGCTTCGCTTGTGACCTCGGCGGCGACGATCAAATCGAAGGTCGTACGCGAGATCCCATGCAAATCGATAGTGCTCGCAGAACGGCCTTTGCGCGAATGGGAATTTGGTCGACCTGCGAGTGAAACGAGACGACAACCCCGGTCACGTCGGATCAGTCGCGTGGTCTAGCGGGCGCTAGGAACTTTTGATCTGCTGCATGCATATCGTTTCAGGGGCGCACCTATGGCAGCGTGAACCGTCGATGTATAGAGAAGGCATCTCTGATCAACTAAGGGAGATCGAACGTCAGGTAGTTGAAGGAGAGCGTCAGTTGGCGGAATGCGAGGCGCGTCTCATTGAATTGAAGCGACAGAATCAGGATACGGACGCTGCGCAAGCCGAACTCGAGACGTTGCGCAGCTACCAGCGCCAGCGTGAACAAGAGCGGCAGCGTCTGCTATTCCTTCTTCATCCTTAGCGGCGACCAGAGCAACGCGCCGCAAACGAGTTTGCTTCAGATTTCCGGCGGACTGGGCTTCGGCATACCATATTGCTCGGCGCGCTTCTCTGCCAGATGTCGGTACGCCGCAGCCTGCTTTAATAGCTCTGTTTTGAACGCTTCATTCAGCTCGGAGGCCGCTAACTTCTCAAACTCAACCGCGCGCTCCAAATATTCTGTAAGCATCTTCATGACTAAAATCAGCCTCACTCAAGCCATCATAGGAAGTTTCGCGCTTCGGAGCCAAGCGTGTCAATCATATTGATGCGGTGAGTAAATCAAGGCACTTCCGCCAAATTAGTCTCTGGTACTGCGAGCCAAAGGGTGGTTGCACGTATCAGCAGTCGGTCGACTGCTCGTCGGAAAGGCCGGCGACCGCGATCGTGTGCTGCACCGGCAGGCATCATGGCTCTCGCTTTACGGTCCCCTCGTGACAATTTTCGCGATAGCGGCCGCAATTGTTGTTGCCTTCTATGCCGAGTACTACATGCAGGCATCGCGCAGCTACTCACAATTGACGTGCGGTGTCGATGGCGCGCACGATTTCCGAAACTTAACCAATTGTCGTCGCCTTCGCCAAGTTCGTCTTTCATTTCGCACGCGCGCAGCAAATCACGGCAATCGCCGCTAGAGCGATGACGATGCTTCGCTGCGAAACTCCCAGATGTTGATTCAGCCAACCGAAGCCGCGCCACCGGCGATATTTGGACGCGGCCGACTGGGCGGAGAGACCGCTGCTTGCCGCCGGCGCCGAACCCGGTCGCCGCGTTGCCGTTCGATTGATAGGCAGTTACATCGCCCATGATCCCGACGCCGTCGGCGCCATACGGGCTATCAGCACCGTGGTCTTGCCAAGGATGATGTAGGTCGGCGAGGCCAATCATGCTCAACCTTGCCGCCGAGTTGGTCAGCAATGCTGCGCTCTGCAAGCACGCTACCAAAGCCTTTAGCTGACGGTCGGGCGACAATCACGGGTCCGCCTGCCTCCTCCCATTCAAGATGGAAATCCCCACCATGCGTCTCCCATGTGATGCTGACCGAACCAGTCGGCTCCGATAGCGCGCCGTATTTGGCCGCATTCGTCGTTGTTTCATGCAGGGCTAGAGCGAGACTTGTCACGGCCATCGCACCTACGGGCACAGTAGGTGCCCTTAACATGATCCGTTCGCGAGACGTGTCGTCTTCGTACGGCCGCAACACCGTTCGCACTACGTCTCCCACCGTTGTTCGTTCGGCATGCGCTTCCGTACCCATGATCCCAGGACGGATTAGATCCTTGGCCTGCATGAGAGCGTTCAGACGACCTCGCAGCGATTGAGCCATTTCCTGAGGCGTTCGAGCTGACCGAGCACTCAGATTGATGATGCCGTGGAAGACGGCAAACATATTCTTGCGCGGTGGTTCGCCTCGCGCGCGAGCAACCGTTGGCGCTCTTGCGCAACTACACGTTCGGTCGTCTCACTGACGATGCAAAGAACACCGCCAATTTCACCCGCTTCGTTTTGAACAGGAGAATAGGAGATGTCGAAATAAACTGTCTCGGGGTAGCCATGGCGCTCGATGTAGAAGGGACGATCCTTGGCGAAAACTGTTTCGCCAGTATCAAGGACGCGTTGAAGCAGGGGTTCCAAATCGTCCCACAGCTCAGCCCAGTTCTCGCGGGCCGGTCGTCCAAGGGCCCTTGGATGCTTTTGACCTATGGTCGGTGCATAGGCGTCATTGTATAGCGCCACAAACTCCGGCCCCCAGAACAGCACGATCTGTGCTTTGGCCGGCAGCATAAGGCTCACTGCGCTCTTGAGGTGCGCAGGCCACTCCATGATTGGCCCCAAGCTGGTGGCGGACCAATCGAACCCGCGAATTAATGCGGCGATGTCGCTCCCACCTGACGGAAAATCGCCTTCAAGTTTGCGAACGATGCCCTATCTCCTTCAGGCAATCAGATTTGCACCGGGGAACGCGCGAAACCCGTCTGGATGGCCTTCGCTGGGACGCCTGCCAAGCTGGAGCGGGCCGCGTGAGCGGTAATAACACAGATACCCTCCAGTATGACACAGGTATCCTCAGCTGATCGATTGGCCCAAAGGCCTTACACAGGCTCGGTGAGCCTGCCGCTACCGCAATGACCACGCCCCAGCCCGCTGACTTCCGTCCGACCCGGATCGGCTGAAGGTTTCGGCCCTCGTTTCCAAGCGCCATCCGACGACGAGCGTAGACCGTTAGCACACCCTTTCAGGCGGCTTCGCCACCCGGACTAGGAACGAACTCCTCCTCAATTCTGTTTTTTCTCATTACCGCCACGCGGTGTGGAGGCAATCGATGCCGCATTATTTTTTCGACATCAGAGACGGAACGGGCCTCTACCAGGATGAAGAGGGTCTGGATTTTCCCGATCTTCGGACAGCGGAAGCAAAGGCAGCTCGCACCTTGGGCGAACTGGCAAGAGACTTGACGACGCAAGTCACCTGGCCGGATGTCGCAATTGAAGTACGGACCGAGCGTGGCCTGGTGTTTAAGGCCGCCTTCATTTTCGAGACCGATCACCCCAGGCGGGGAGGTCGGGGGATCGGTTCTTCTTGAAAATGTTCCATGCCTATTACGAATTACTGCTGCGGCGCAGGAACGAGTGCTCACTTTGTAACTTAAGGACTCGCCTCCCAGGGGTGAAATCGATGAGCGCGGCCAATCAAGAAATCCAAGAGATCGAAGACCTACCGATCAAGATCTGTCGGTGCGGCAAACCGCTTGATCTGGTTCGGACCATGTTGAATATTAGAACCGGCAAACATGTTCGCATGTTTGAGTGCCGCGCCTGCGGCGAACGAACATGGGACGATTGAGGCCGCCTCGTTCGATACTTAGATAACGATTGCCCGCAACTTACTCAAAGCAATGACCTCAGCGAGAGGGGAGGTTGAGGCCAATTGACCGCATTGTCATCGCAGCGCCGTGCAGCTCCAGGCGGTACGTCAACTGACGTACCGATAGGCTTATTCCTCGGGGCCGCCCGGCCGTCCATCGGGCTGGGCATAATGGCGGACCCGACGCAAGAACCTTCGGGTTCGGGTAGTTTAGGCATCATCATCGCCCGGCCATTGGTATCTATCGGTAATGAGAGCGCACCGCGCTCCCGCCTAACACCGGCCGGGAGCAACGCCATGACCATTAGGCAGTGTCGTTGATCGTGTCGAACAATTTCATGGTGAGTTGAGGCTGCCTCTCAGAAGCCAATCTCACCTTCTGCGGCTGACGTTGATGGCGCGCGAGATCACCGGACGAGATTGATGCTAAGAGAATTGGCCTCAGTGAGGCATCAGCTGAGGCCAAGTTTATTTCCCTTCGATCGTCCCAGCGCCGGAGGGCGCTAGGCAGCCGATAACCGGCCCACCTTACGACTTGTTCCTATTTTAGAGTTTTCGGCAACCCGGCCACGCAGGCCTCACCGCGAGCGTATTCCTAACGACTTTTGCCGCTCCGAGCCGACGCTCGACTCGCTTTCGGCTGGTACCGACCTTTTTGACAGCCTCAGAGGCTGACTTGCCCGTTTTCCCCGACTCGTGGCTCAGCTCGTAAGTCTCCCCGCCGGCGATGCGCGCCCGGTCCTGGCTGCGCCCACGCGCGGTTTGCTTCTTCGATTTCTTGCCATTCAGGCCCCCACTCACTCCGCGACGCCTGGCGGCAAGATCGGAATAACCTCTCACCCGCGTCGGTTCCTAACCTGCATAGCCGGCATAAGTGCTGGCTCAGCGACGAGGTTGCTCGCGCCCGCGTGGTGCTGACCAATCGCGAGCACGTCATCGCGCTGGAAACCCGCGACAAGGGGGTAATGGGCATGCTGCTTCGCTATCCCTATGAGGTGCGCGATCCGGCCGACTATTTCGACGATATTCAGGACGTGAAGATCACCTTCGCAACGCATATCGTCGAGCAGAAGTCCGGGCACTTGGAACCGGACAAGTTCGAAGATCACTACGAGCAGGCCTTGCAAGAGCTGCTCGACAAAAAGCAAAGGGCCAACCAATTTCCGCACCGCGCAGGGCGGCCCCGAGCAATGTCTTCAATCTTATGAAAGCGCTGAAACAGAGCATCAAGGGGTCGAGCAAGGCGGAGCCGCCGGCCAAGACGAAGTCGAAGAAAGCGGCCGTTGCCAAGTCGCGCCGCAAGGCAGCTAAGGTCCCGCCCGCGTCTAGAGCATTGACTGCCCGCGTCGTCGGAAAGCGAGACACCCGCCAGGAAAGCGGTCGCGGTACTGGGTAGGTTCGACAACCGCAGCGTCACATCGATGATCCGGGTGATCTTTGACAAAGCGCCAATAGGAACCTTTGTGCGATGACCAGATTGCCGAACTTGGGGAATTGCGGTCTCCCCATGGGGCGACATGCCCCAATATCGCGTTGCGCAGACTTGCGAGCGCCTTCGCATGCCATGGCCCAGCCAGTTTAACACCCGCTGCCGTGCGTCGAGCGCAATTGATCGCATGGGGCTAGAGACGTATGGGACGGACCGAAGACCAAGGTGACCGGAGCCACTATACGGTCGGTCGCAACTACCCAATGCAAGGCGACGATGAAAGACCGTACTACGACGATGATCGTCCACGCGTTCGCGTAAAGATTTGCAGGGAGTACGAAAACGGCGATGAATTCTGCCACTATGGGAGTTGAGAAACCCGCGATCAATGCGGTCGCTCAATCCGAATATGCTCGCTGGCCGGCGTGTCTCTCGCGGAGCTAACGGCGAAAACTGAGCCGATTTCGCCGATCATCCGCATCTTCGCCGTTCTCGGCAACGCGGTGTCTTCGCTGCGGGAGCGCCTGATCCAGCGCATGAATTATTCTGGTCGCGCCGCGAGTCTGCTCACATACTCTGGAGAACGCCGGGCGGGACGAGCGCAGACAAGTTCCGCAAGGCACACATTCATGTTTCGTCGCGCCGATACAGCACGACCTTTTACTCACATGGATCGAGCATGTTCCCATCCAAAGGCAAGGGAAGCCCCGATCGGCTCCGTGGACGAAGATCATTGCTGATCGTCTTGGCCTTGGGATTTGCTGCCTTCTGTGCGGCCACGGGCACCCTCTATTACGTTCTGGAGCCGTCGACTCTCCGGATCGCGGTGGGACCACCGGGCAGTGAAGACGAAGGGGTGGTTCGAGCCATGGCCGAGGCTTTCGATAACGAAAGCAGGACCGTGAGGCTCTCACCGATCGCAACAGCTGGAGCGGCAGAATCGCTCGCGCTACTGGATCTCAACGAAACTGATCTCGCCGTTGGTCGCGCCGACCTGAGCACGCCTGCCGACGCGCAGACCCTCGCTATTCTGCGAAAAAACTATACGGTTCTATGGGCGCCGTCGGGTCGCACATTAAAGGGCTCCGGAAAGAAGGCGCCGGCCAAAATTCGAGAAGTTGCCAATCTGGACGGGCGCAAGGTCGGCATCATCGGCAGGACGGGAGCCAACGCGGCGCTGTTACGGGCGATCCTTAACGGTTCTGGCGTCAACCCGGACAGAGTTGCGATGGCACAGTTCGGCACCGAGGAGATCGAGAAGCTTGCGCAGGACCCGACCCTCGACGCATATCTATCCGTCGGCCCGCTCGACAGCAAGATTACCGCTAATGCTATCGCCGCTACCGCCCGATCGCGCGGCCCGCCGAAATTTCTTCCCGTCGAAGCGTCAGAGGCCATTGCTTTGAAGCACCCGCGCTACGAGGCCGAGGAGATCCCGGCAAGTGTTTTCAGCGCGAACCCAGCCTGGCCGGAGGACAAGGTCGACACGATCAGCGTCAACCATCTCATCTTGGCCAAAAAAGCGTTGTCCGAGTCCAAGGTGGCAGCCTTTTACCGACAACTCTTCGCTGTCCGCGATACAATTAGGCAGCGCGTAGCCGGCGCAGCGCACATCGCTAAGCCAGAAACCGAAAAGGAGACTGAGCCGTCCGTACATCGGGGCGCAGCGGCCGTCATCAACGGCACCGAGCGAACGTTTCTGGACAAATACGGCGACTACTTCTGGTTCGCCCTTCTCCTCCTCTCCGGGGTCGGATCTGCCGCCGCTTGGCTACGCCGTTATGTCAACCGTGACGAGCGGCATGAGACCACGAGCCATCGCAACCGCATAATTGCCGTGGCTTCCCAGATTCGCGCAGCTCAATCCGAAGAGGAATTGTTAGCTTCGCAGCGCGAAGTCGACGCGATCATCGACGAGACGCTTTCGTGTTACGATGACGGGACAATCGAGCAGGAGGATTTGACCGCATTCGGACTGGCGCTTGAACTCTTCGATCATGCAATTGCCGAAAGGCGAGCAGTCCTGCACGGTGGTCGAATCGATCAACCGGCGGCACCAAATCCGTCTCTTGCATCTCGCCGATAACGTTTCATGCTGTTTCCGGCCGAAGACACTTCTGGTCAGCGCCGATCCACCGGAACTCCGCCTTCAAGTATCCGGCGGCAAGTCGATGAACAATTCGGGTGGCAGCCTTCTCGCCGCGGCCCGCATGCGTCAATGCGCGCCCAGCGTGCCACGGCGCCGGATAGCTGTTGGTCAGATGCAGCCGCAGGCAACGTGGCTACCGTGTCTGCGGACGCCAGACCTCACGCCAATTAAATGCCGGGTGCTTGACGAGAGCGCTGCGCACCCGTCAACAACATTTGGTAACAGTTCTGGTAGTCTTTCGACATCCGTCCCGCCGAAAAGCGTTCCTCGAACCGCGCGCGGATTTCGCCCCTGTGTAGATGTGGTAGATTCCGTACCGCACAAACAGCTTCTTCCACATTCTTCACGATAAAGCCTGTGACACCATCCTCGATCACCTCGGGAACCGCCCCCGCGCCATATGCGATCACAGGCGTTCCGCAGGCGAGCGCCTCGATCATGACGAGGCCGAATGGCTCCGGCCAGTTGATCGGAAACAGCAGAGCGGCGGCCTCACCCAGAAAGGACTGCTTTCTCGAGTCGTCCACCTCCCCCACGAGTCGGACCGCACCCCCATCGATGTGCGGTTCGATGTTGCGTTTGAAGTAGACAGTCTCCCCTCTCGGCAGCTTAGCTGCGATGCGCAACGGCAATCCAGCTGCGCGCGCGATGTGAATGGCCTCATCCGGTCCCTTCTCCGCCGCAAAGCGACCGAGAAACGCAAGATAGCTGCCTTGCCCAAGCCTCGGCTGAAACAAATCCAAGGGTAGCCCGTGATGAATTGTCTTGATCCAATTCGCCTGCGGAAGCGGCAGGCGTTGACTATCGGAGATCGAAACAAACGGCGCGCTCGGAAACACCCGAACAACATCGGAAAGTCCCGGCAAGTCGAGCCTACCGTGCATGGTAGTGAGAAATGGTACGCCGATCCTGCTGAGCAACGGAAGCGGCAGCCAATCGACATGCGAGTGGATGACGTCGAAGTCGGTAGCTCGCGCCGCGATAGCTTCAAGCAGGAGCGAACAAGCTGCGCTCGGATCCACCGCCTTTCGACCAAGACGCAATGCGCGAGGCCATACCGGATGCAGATGGCCCCCGGTTCGGGAATCACCGCTTGCGAACAGCGTGACGTGATGTCCAAAGTGGACCAATTCGTCCACCAACCAGGCAACGACCCGTTCAGTACCGCCGTACAGCTTCGGAGGCACGCTTTCAGCCAGAGGAGCAAGCTGGGCAATTCGCATAGCCTATTGCCCCGCCCCTAGCGCCGATCGCATCGCCATCACGACGATCCCAGACACCAAATATGAAACGGCCAGGCGCGTCCATGCAGGTCGCGCGCCGCCGGCGACGACGCGCTCTAGCAACTTTTTCGCTCCGGTCAACATTCGTCTTCGGAAAGCCGCCTGAGATAGGCTAATCCGAAGCTCGCCAGCACTTCGGCATCGGCTTCGCGATTTTCCCATCTTCCGTGCAGATGACGCTCAAGCAGGCAACGACGCCTATCCGAAACGTCAGCCCTCGAGTGAGTAGCGCTGAATACGCACCATGCGGTATCGATCGCTGTCCGCAATGTGATTGCATCTGCCATTCGCAAACTCCGAGCGGAGGCATCATGATCTTCTAATTCCCTGTCACGGCGAAAGGTTTCTACTTTTTCCCGGTTGCGGGTTGACATTGAAGCGCGCGCTCTCGGATAGGAACGTTCCTCGGTCACAATAATTGGGCCCTCGTATTCTTAGACGGAGGACGGTCGTGTCACTCGAAGCTAAGGAAGCCGGCAACTTGATCGGCAGCGATAAGCAGGGACCGCAGTTACGGCCCGGCCCCCCGGTTCAGCACTACATGCCGAAGCCGGTGGAGCGCATTCAGAAGGGGCCAGATTGATGCGTCCTTCGTCATCACTCATCGCGCAACGCTCGAGGAGGGACGGGAGCCTTACAAGACTTTCCGGGACAAGAAGGACGGTTGCATCAGGGGCATGAAGTCCTTCGGAGCCTGACGACTCGCGGCTATCTGAGCAAGATTACAATGGAGAGCGCAGAAGCGTATTTCGATCGAAAATTTGAGGAACTGAAGCTTTTGAACAGTTGTCTGGCCGATCCGTTATCCATCGATCGCCCGGATTCGGTCGCCGACGTCATCCGCAACAAATTCGAACTGACCGCGGCTCTTAGAGCCGCTCATGAAATCCAAGACTGGAACGCTACAGAGACCGCCTGGTCCGGTAGCGCCCGTCCAACCAGCGGGCCCTTCAGATTTCAGTACGACTATCAACGCGCGGACCTCTCCGTAGAAGGACCATCATTCTATGCGCTCGATGAGCGGCTTATTCGGCAATCGATTTATACGGCGTCTGGCATGGCGGCGATTGCTTCGCTCCTGTTTGCATTCTGCAACTCGATCGGAAGCGCGGAGGTCATTGCGCTAAAGGGATCCTACGGGGAGACACTGGAGCTGATCGACGGCTATGCTCGTCAACTGCAACTCGTCGTCGGCTCGATCGACGATTTCTGCATCAAGGGTGACTATCGCAGGATCCTGCTGCTGGATTCGTGCATCGGATCCCGCGATTTCCACGATACCGTCAATTGCATAAAGCCGCTTTTCGACCTCATCATCTTCGATACGACCTGCTTTACCAGCAGTTCAGGACGCATTGAGCAGGTCGTCCGGTGGTCGCGTCGCTGGGGGATCCCCTTGATTTTGGTCAGAAGTCACAACAAGCTGGATTCGTTGGGTGCGGAGTACGGGCGGCTTGGCTCTGTTACGTTCATGCGAAATGAATTCGCGACGGATGGGTTTTCCGAGTCTTGCTTCGAAGAGCTTATCAATGAGACGAGCAACGCTATAAGGCTGTTGGGCAACGCGGCCTTGCCGGCACACTTTCCGCCTTATGTTGGCACATTGTCTTACCACCGTTTGACAAGGAGGCGTGCGGCATCAATTCTGTGTAACGGTCGCTTTGCCTCCCGATATTTCGCGGCGGCGCTGCAGGGCTTGGCGTCGCAGTTGCAATCGGTCCACGGACTATACGTCACCTTGGGGCGTACCTCTCGACGAGGCGGCAGCGCGCCAAGCGGCCGCCGGCATGAGCCAGGAGCTGGGCGAAATCGGATTTCCCATTCGTCATGCCGGAAGCTTCGGATTCGATTTTGCGGCAACGGAGTGGTTTCGCGACTTGACGGTCGATCGCTATAGCGTCCGCGTAGCCGTTCCGGATCTTCCCTCGAGTCTTTGGAGCGATCTGACCCAAGCGATCTGTGACTGGTGGCTTGCTTCGATCGGCTGATCCGGCGCCAGCGATGCCTATTGAAGTCGGACGTCGATCTGATCATCCCTTCATGTGGTAATCTCGCGGGTCATCGGCCAAACCCGAGCGCCAGAATGGCCGTGAAGATCTGCGGACACTTTCCGGCCGGCTTGTTCGGCTACTCGCACGTGCTCGAATGCTGACCACGGGCTTGGCTATGCGCTTCTCGCGGGATCACCGAGATTTGCGCCGCAGGCTAATCGCTGTCGGGTTCCGCCGAGAAATGTTCTTCGAGGCCGATCGGCTTCATCTCCGTCTCCGCCGACGTTAGAGTGCCTTCGTCAAATAGGTCGCCGTCCGGCTTCCGGATGCAGCAACCCGCTTCGGTGACCCGGTCGCCACGATGCGGCCGCCTTCGTCACCTGCTCCGGGGCCGACATCGACGATCCAATCGCTGTGGGCCGCAAGCGACATGTCGTGTTCGACCAGTATGACCGTATTACCGGCATCGACGAGGCCTTGAAGTTGCCCGCTGAGCTTCCGGACGTCGGACGGGTGCAGTCCGGTCGTCGGTTCATCGAGAACGTAGAGAGTCCCGCCGCGCTGCGCTCGTTGGAGTTCGGTCGCGAGCTTGACCCGCTGCGCTTCACCGCCGGAGAGTTCGGTCGCCGACTGACCGAGCCTGATGTAGCCGAGCCCTACCTCACGCAGAACGCCCAGCGACCGGGAAAGCGTATCGTCATCTCCGAAGAACCCAAATGCCGCGTCGACCGTCATCGCCAACACGTCCGCGATCGACTTGTCGCGGATTTTGATCTCGAGCGTCTTCGCGTTGTAGCGAGCGCCCTTGCAGGTGGGGCACGGCGTGTAGACGCTGGGAAGGAAAAGAAGCTCGACGCACACGTATCCCTCACCCTCGCACGTCTCGCAGCGGCCCTTGGCAGTGTTGAACGAGAACCGGCCGGCGTCGTATCGCCGGACGCGCGCCTGCTTCGTCGCGGCGAAAAGCTTGCGCACGTGATCGAGCAGTCCGGTGTAGGTCGCCAGATTGGATCGGGGCGTTCGCCCGATCGGTTTCTGATCGACGACGACGAGTCGCTTGACCCGATCGAGACCTCCGACGATCTCGCCGCCTAGCGTGCGCACCGTCTCCTCGAGTTCGCCTTCGTCCGGATCCGCCTCCCGGCGTTGGCCAAGCCGCTCGGCGACGGCCTCGACGAGAAACTGGCTGACCAGGGTGGACTTGCCTGAGCCCGAGACGCCAGTCACGCAGGCGAGGAGGCCGAGAGGGAGATCGGCATCCAGGCCATCGAGGTTGTTGCGCGTGACCCCCCGCAGCTTGAGCCAGCCGGTCGGCTCACGAACCTTTCGTGTCGGCTCGGCCGTTTCGCCGAAAAGGAAGCGCCGCGTCTGCGATGATTCCACTTCGGCTAGTCCCGCAAGTCGTCCGCTATAGAGTATCTCGCCGCCCCGCTCACCCGCGGCGGGCCCGACATCGACGATCCAGTCGGCCTTGCGCACCACGTCGAGATCGTGTTCGACGACGAAGAGCGAGTTACCCGAGGCTTTTAGACGATCCAGCGCCCGCAGCAACGCTTCGGTGTCCGCCGGGTGCAAGCCGGCCGACGGCTCATCCAGCACGTAGACGACGCCGAACAGGTTCGACCTGACCTGCGTCGCGAGCCGAAGGCGCTGCAGTTCGCCCGGAGACAAGGTCGGCGTGCTTCGCTCGAGCGTGAGATACCCAAGGCCGAGGTCCAGCAGGACCTCGAGACGTCCCGCGAGGTCTTCGACGATTCTTCGCACGACAAGCGCCTTCTCGGGATGCGCCTCCTCCTGATCGGCACGACCGATATACGGCTTGACGAGCGCGTACAGCTTCTTCAACGGCAGGCGCGACATCTCGGCAATATCCAGTCCGGCAAACTTGACGGTGAGCGCTTCCGGCTTAAGCCGTTTTCCCTTGCAGACCGGGCAGTCGCCGCTCGACAGAAACTGCGCCACGCGCCGCTTCATCATCGCACTTTGCGTCGTGGCATACGTCTGCAGGACGTATTTGCGGGCGCCGGTGAAGGTGCCCATGTAGCTTGGTTCCTCTTTTCTCTTCAGAGCTCTGCGCGTTTCGGCAGGTGTGTATCCTGCGTAGACCGGAACCGTCGGCTGCTCCTCTGTGAACAGAATCCAGTCACGGTCCTTCTTCGGCAACTCGCGCCACGGCCTGTCGACGTCATAGCCGAGCGTCACCAGGATGTCCCTGAGGTTCTGGCCCTGCCATGCCGTCGGCCACGCTGCGATCGCCCGCTCCCGAACGCTCAATGCGTCGTCGGGCACCAACGTCTGTTCGTCGACCCGATGGACACGCCCGATGCCGTGGCAATTTGGACAGGCGCCTTCCGGCGTGTTGGGCGAGAATGATTCCGCGTAGAGCAATGGTTGGCCGCGCGGATAATCGCCGGCGCGTGAGTACAGCATCCTCAGCAAGTTGGACAATGTGGTGACGCTGCCAACCGAGGACCTGGTGGTCGGCGATCCGCGCTGCTGCTGCAGCGCGACGGCCGGCGGCAATCCTTCGACGACGTCGACGTCGGGAACCTGCATTTGGTGAAACAGCCTACGCGCATATGGGGACACGGATTCAAGATACCGCCGCTGCGCCTCCGCATATAAAGTTCCGAACGCCAGCGAGGACTTGCCGGATCCGGAGACACCGGTAAACACCACGAGTTCGTTGCGGGGAATGTCGAGCGAGACATCCTTGAGATTGTGCTCGCGCGCCCCTCTGACGCGGACGAAGCCGTCACGGACTTGGGACAGCGGTCCTATGGGTCTTTTTGCTTTGGCATTCATCCGAGAAATAAGCTCTGCCGGGGCGCAAGGGTTCGGCGGAGCGCTATCGTGCAATTCCGGGCAGCTTTGCTGGTGGGAAGGTGCGCAATGACGTCGCCCGAGATTTTGAGATGCGCTTCGACAAATCCTCGCGGAGTGGACCAATCCGGCTCCGTGCCGACTGTTCCAGACCAAAAAAAGGGCCCCAGCATCCGGATCATGCTGGGGCCAAAGCTGGATCACCGAACCGCTATCCACCGAGCAGCAGCGGGTCGCCGTTACTAGGGCTGAAAAAACAAGTAATGAAAATCACCTGCCCGTTGCGCGGATTATCCCAAAAGTCGTCCGGTTTCGAAAATAACCCACGTTAGTTCTACGGCATAGATGGCGCTTTTTCCGCCTCTGTCGCGAAAATAAGGAACCTTGCACCGGCCAATATATTGGCTTCCTCGTTCCGGGCAGGGACTAACGAGGGAAACGCGTGGGATCCATCAGATGCGGGATCAAGCAGACGGAGAAGCTAGAACAGCGGCTCGCTCACCGAGCAGAAGAGATGCGCCAGCGGGCCAAGACGATGCCGCCGGCTGTCGAAAAGGAAACGCGGCTAAAGCTAGCGCGCCAAGCCGAGACCGGCGCCCACATGAGTGAGCGGCTTCGGTCTCCCGGGATACAGCCTCCAACATGAACCAACCAGCGGAGCCAAGTGCCGTACTGAAGATGGCAGCAGGGGTATCTGTTTTGCTTACCCTCCTGCTTTTGGGCTTCTTCTTCGTCGCGTTCTAGAGCGAGGCGCCGCAGACCGAAAGTCTAGCCGGCGCCCCAGACGAGAGCCGCGGTCGTGCCGAAGGTCAAGGTCGTGAATCCGATCAGATGTCGGATCTCATCACGCGTCATCCGGAATTCCAGCACTGATCGCGAAAGTGCCCGGGTCTTGCGGGGGCAAGAGCCGGGGCACGTTCATCGCCGTGGGGCACGTCACCAGTTAGGTTCTCGTTCGCCTCTCCTCCTTCTTGTTGCTCCTCTCAACACGCGCCTGGCTCGCCATCCTCCGAAACGAATACCTCAACGTTGCGGACCGGAGTCTTTTCGAAAGGCCCTTTAGGAACGACTCTGTGGCGGCCGGTTTGCCTTCGGGGCTTAATCGGAGGAGCGCTCGATGAAAATCGCGAAAGTCGTTTTGGCTTCAGCTTTTGTTTTTGGATCGATTGCAGCGGCATCCGCGCAGGGCGGAGGCGGTGGTGGCGGCGCCGGTGGTGGAGGCGGCGATTCTCCGGCAGCCAAGAGCGGCCAAGGCGCGAGCAGTAGTTCAAGATCCGCGAATCCTGGCGCCACTCTCAACGACACCAAGGAACGCGGCGGATCCGGCATGAGGACATCAGGCCGGTCCCATAAGCACCGCAAGCACACGACGATGTGAAACGATGCCCGCCGGGACCGCCCGGTGGGCATTCGCTTTAACCTGCTTTCAACATCCCGCGGTCGCATCGGAGAGATAGACTTCTTTTGCACCCACCGTCATCGCCGGCGACATCGAAGAGCAGCGAGTTCCTGAATCCCACGGCTAACGCGCTAGATCGGATCGGATGCTCGAAGGGAGTTCGATGATCGTCTACTTTTCTTGTCCCGAGTGCGTCACCGTTTATGCTGTTGCCCAAGAGCGTGGCCCTGCTCCTGCGCTCGACTCTGGTACCTTCCGATGCGAGGGATGCGGCAAGCCCCTTCACCATTGGGCGGGACTCTACAGCTATTCCGACTGGAGAATTCAAAAGCAGTTGCTCGTGACGAGGGAGCCAGAATCAGGGGACATCGTCCCTTCTGATCGCTCTGCGGCAGGTTCGAGAAGAATTCCCGATTAGCACCTGGATGGTGATAGTACCGCCCTCGATACGCCCTGGCGCAGACTTCGGCCAGAGCCTTTGTCCATTGATCGTCTGCGCCTGGAAGTACCGAAGCGGCTCTGTCGACACGTTTTCCCACCGAGCACCCCCCTTGGGCTTGGGCAACGCCGTCTCATCCCGAGCAGCGCAGAGCACGTCCACTTAGCTGAGCATGCGCTGGAGCAGTGCTTCGTCCGAAGCGATCAAGATCGCTGCCCGCTGCAGCGTCAGGATCTCCTTCGTCTGCCGCCTGACCTGGACGCACATGCGCTCGATCTCACCCGGACAATCCGATGTCCCGCATCTCTCAGCCGCGAAAATCGTGACGATATTTATAGCAAAACCGGGAATGAAAAGTCCGGAAGGAACTCCGTCATAGCCTCGAAAGTTAGTGGTTATGGGTGTTGCCAAGGACCTCAAGAAGCAGGCCGAGACTGCTGAGCGAGCGGCGGGGCGGACGGTCGACGAGTTCGCGGCAAATCAAATGAAAACTCTGGCTGAAGCCTTCAGAGCGCAGGCAGAAGTCGTCAAACGGAATAAGAAGAAGAAGAAAGATGAGCTTCACCGTAAAGGCTAGGTGCAAGTTCGGTGAGATCGTCTACCGACGAGCTACTCCCGAGGCAGCTCTGAGGAAGGCCAAGGAGCTTTCGGGATCGTGTTACGACATTCACATCGTAACACCGGAAGGTCGAGACTACGCCTCATCCGAATTTGGGGATCTTCCGCGATCGCCTGTGGCTAGGCGACCTTTGTACAAAACTCACAGCCGCCAATAAACCAAGATCCCCTCTAGCGCGTCCGCATAGTCGATGAAGCGCCGCCCTATCCACCCAGGGCGTCGCGCGCCACGGGTCGCTCGAGAAAGGCGCCCAGAACTCGCCTGGCGACTGGGAAAGCCACAAGTTCAACCTGCCAGCCAGCCTCATGGTGGCCATTCCGAATATCGGCAAGCATGACACCGTCATCGTCATGCATAGTGACGGCGTCGTGCAGGGCCTCTCGCAAGTCCCCTTCATCAAGGACGTGAAACGCTGGGGCGCGTCAACGATCGGCACGGGCTTCGGAAAAGCCAGATTCGCCAACCGCAACGGCAAAGGCTAGTTCGAGCGCTTTTCAAAGGCCTGCGGGACGACCTCGGCTGAGGAGATGCTACCGGTATCGAGGTTGAAGGATTTTCCGAGTCAAAGTTCGGAACTGCCTAACGCCTGGGCGGTTCGAGAATCGTATTAAATCAACGAGCTCGAACTATGCCGCAAGTGATCATTCTGGTCGTGGAAGACGATCCGTTGGTCCGTGAATTCGTCGTCGAGACATTGCGCGAGGAAAGCTATCACGTAATCCCGGCCGCCGACGGCGAAGAAGCCCTGAAGTGGTGCCGCCAGCGGATCGCCAACCTGCTGATCACCGACGTCAAACTTTCCGGCCCCTTCGATGGATGGCAGGTTGCCGAACTCTGTCGGGAACTTGACCCTCAACTACCAGTAGTCTACGCGACCGGTTTCTCACCTGTGTCGCCGCGTCCGGTTCCGGGGAGCCTTGTGTTGCAGAAGCCTTATCACCCGGACGAGCTCATCAATGCCGTGAGAAAGCTGACGGATGGAGGCCTAGCGTCTCCTTAGTAGCCAAGCCGGCTTCTTTTCGCTTTTGCGGTCGGGATCGGTGAAGCAGGCGGCCCAAACTCGTCCCGATCGTTGACACGCCCCACCGGTTGACGTCCGGCGGGACCGCCCCGTTCGTAGCGCTCCGCCGGATGCCCGCTCACGGATGACGATCGTGCAGCAATCGCGCAAGTTCCTCGCGCCCGCCACTGCGCTCGCCCTCTCGAACAGCGCCTCCTGGATATCGCGCGGAATGTCTCCCCAGGCCTCCATGCCGGCTTTTCCAAGCAAATTGACGAGGCGGGATGTGCCGCTCCGGGACGCTGATTGCCCGGGCTGAGGAACTGGGCCACGACAACATCGTGCGCTTCCTCGCGACAAACTTGAACGAGGAGAAGGCCGCGAATATCAAGCTCAACAGAGTGGCGCTACGCAAAGGAGTCAACGCCAAGGCCTCCACCACGGCGGGCCGCCTTGTTGTTTGCAAGTGATTGATCTGCGAACCGACCTCATCTCGCGCCACGCGTGCCAGGCCGCAACCGAGACAACCAGCCAAGCAAGCGAGGCGGCGACGAAAGCGCCGGGCACGCTCTTCTCCACCGTCAGCCAGAACACGCCGGCAAACGCCATCTTTCCGACCGATCCTAACGCGGCGCCGGCGGAGTCGAGTGCGGCTGCCATTTGTCCGCGACGCTCGCCTGACAGCCCAGCCTTACGCTTGCGGTGGATTTCGTGCTTCTCGATCAGAGTGGCGCTGGCGCAAGAAATGGCGGGCAGCGCGGGAAAAAAGCCCGCCGAAGGCCGTTCCGTAGTTGCTTCTGATCAGGCCCGGTGGACATCTCTGCGAACAGACCGACGACCTCGAAACCAAGAACTAGCGCCGCGCAATCTCCCTGCGTTGGTTATAGGTGAGCGGTTGATCGGTCGCAGCGAGATGCCCTCACGCTGCGCATTTGCTCGCGATCGACCCTTTCGGTCTCTCCAACTTAAGGCTGGTAACACCTTTGGGAGTGTTGGCCCCCGCCAGCGACCGAAGCTGCTTGACTTCCGTATCGGTCCAGGGTGGCGCAAACGGCGTTTTATACTTGGCGTCGGCTTTTCGTGAACCGGTCGTTTCCATGCCGCCTTTGTTATTTAGACACATCCTGACATACGCATCGGGCCTGCAATTCTTGGTTAGGAACGTAGCGCTCAGGCTCGTGTTGTTTGAGAAATGCACAGACTCACGAAGAAAGATCAGTTCGAGCGCTCAAAGATCAATCTGGATGCGCGCGACCAAATGAAATGCTGGGCTCATGCGCTAGGTGTCTCAAAGGAAGAGCTTCGTAAGGTCGTCGATAAAGTCGGGAATTCTGCCGCGGTCGTCCGCAAGGAGCTGGAGGCGAACCATGACGAGAAAACAAGAAATGAGCACTGAATGTGCACGGGAAGCGCGAAGGCAGGCTGCTCTTCTTCCGCCTGGTCCAGTCGGAGACGCGCTGCCGGAGAAAGCTCACCAGTATCAATTGGCCTCAAAGACCTGATCTGAATCACGAGGTCAATGAATCGACCGTGGAATCCCGCGGAAGATGACACTCTGCAGATGCTCATTGCGAAGGGCTGCTACACTGTCGCCGGGCCGTTGAAATGAGCCGCAGCGAAGCAGCGGCGCGGCTGAGAGCCGCAGTTCTAGGTCTGCGCTTTGCCACCGCGCCGCGGGTCCCAAAGCCAAGATAACAAGGCCCCGGCCGAGCGCTGGGACGACCGCATGCAAACCGCCCGCCGGCAGAAATCACCAGCATCAGCCGGTGGCGATCTAGGAACGTTGGCTGCATGCGCTCGAGTGATGGAGGCAGATGGCAACATCCAACCAGCGGAAATCAAAATGCTGGATAAGTTTTCGCTATCGATGACAGGTTTACCTCTCCAATATCCCGAGCCACTCAATTCGGCCTAGCTGGCTTCCGGGAGGAAAGTTTTTCAATATTGGCACCGCTCAATAAGTCATACGAGCAGGCGTTGCACAATGGCGCCCAAGCAAACGAACACCACCAGCAGTTTGAGAAGATTCGCTAATCGGCCGTCGGGCGGCGCGCCTACATGCTGTTTTCGACGAGGATCCCTTGCCTGCTCGGGCTCGGGCTGTGCTGGAATCGCTTAAAGACTCCGCGTGCATAGTCCCAAGAAAATGCGCCGCCGGTCTCAAAAATACACGGCCCGCGGCGTTTTCTTCCTGAACTGGGACGCTGAAATCCCCCATCAAACTAAACGCAGAGCCCATGCCAAGGTGGGCCCTTCAGTCCTGGCCCTGTCCTAAGCATCACGTGCGCGTGAGATGTGAGGCCGTTCACATTCTAAAATCGCGAGCCGGCCTAAGGACGGTGTGACTTCGGTGTCGGGAGAATCGCGATGCCACTATTCAGCAGCGAGAACTGGACGGGAACAATCGCCACTTCGGTGGCCGGGATTCTCGTCGTGGCAGCGCTTGCCTTTGCGGGCGTTCGCTACGTGGAATGGTCATCGGACGCTAATTTGGCCCAATTCATGAGACGGGGTGGGCTGGCCGCAGATGCCTCAATCCGGTTCCGGCCCACCGAGCGAACAGAGTGCCCGCAGGGTAACAAGGTGCCGGCCTCGATGCTTTCACCACTCGACTGAGCCAACTTCTCCCGAGTTAAACATTTCCTCCCGACCCGAGAGCGTTGGAATAGCGACCTCGGCGCGCGCAACGGGTCGGGGTCGTTTTCACTGTGCAGCCGTCGCCGGTTCATGTTCGAATTTTTCTAGCTGCGATAACCGCTGCTTACTTCGTGCGAGGACGGGATCCAAAGCGTTCGTGATGCAGGCCCGTGCAATGAGTGAGAAGCCCCGCGACGCCTACAACGGCTCATCCACGTTTCCACTCCTGGCCAACCTCATCTCTCCAAGAGCGACGAAAGCGGCCGAATACTAGAAAAAACGCGGATAAATCAACGATCACATCTCTTTCTTGCCGCTCATAACGCTGGTTGCAGGTTCGAGTCTGCGGCCCACCAATCAGATCAATATCTTACAGGCTCCTGGTTGCCCTCGCCCGCAGCTTGGCCGCCGCACCAGATATGTGCACATTTCGTTCGTGAGCTCACGATCGACCGCTACGTCATCGGCACGCAGGTAGCGTCTTCGTCCAGCTGCGCTGAGCCGCTGGCGTCTTCCGATTGAGGATGTCGTCACGGAATGCATGCTCGCGACCTGAAAGGTCCCACAGCTTCGAAGCTAACGGACAAGAGCTACTACTTTTACCGGGACGACAACGCTGGCCGCCGGTCCGTCCGCGGCGTGGACGACAGGCATTGCCCGAGGGCATCGGCAGCGGCTCAACGACCAAGGCGGCGCTTCGGTCGGTCTGAGGAACGCTGATCGAACTTGATTGTTGTGCAGCCATTATGACACCTCTCGTCACCGTTTATTTCACCTGTCCCGGCTGCGGCATCGTCTATTCGGCGATCCAAAAGCGCGGTGGCAACCACAGCAATACTTCTGGGACTTTTGATTGCGAGCAATGCGGAACGCTTGTTCATCATTGGGCCGGGCTCTACGACTATATCGAATGGAGAATCGCTTCCCTGCTCCGTCCACCGCCAGATGAGCAATGAAATACGTCGGCCACCGCCCCTATTCCGAGCCCGAGAAACCGCGCGCCAGATCATGGAGCACGCCAAGGCCTTCGAGCCGATCCAGAATGGGCGGACCTACATCGAGAAGATCAACCGCCCGATGATCGACGAGGACAAGGCAAGGCCGGCCGAATACTGGGCTGGTTAAAATACGCGGCCGAAGTGATGAAGTGGCTGAGTACCATGAGAGCGGAACGTTCGTGAGCAGGCCGGGAAGGACCTGTTCGCTTGATAGCCAGTTTGGGCCATGAACCTTAGCGATGGATGTGAGACGTATCCGAGCCAGGATTTTGCATTTCCTCCTGGGGCTAGAGCCAGCGTCGACCGCAAGCATTTCAAGCGGTCGGCGTTGTGTTG
This sequence comes from Bradyrhizobium sp. CCBAU 53421, assembly GCF_015291625.1. Lineage (NCBI taxonomy): Bacteria > Pseudomonadati > Pseudomonadota > Alphaproteobacteria > Hyphomicrobiales > Nitrobacteraceae > Bradyrhizobium > Bradyrhizobium sp. CCBAU 53421. Next base: position 3,179,566 of record NZ_CP030047.1, on the reverse strand, counting down.
TGCGGCTCCGCCAATTTCGCAACCAGGACGGCCGTCGGCGCATCTTCCGGGGCTAGGCGGCGGGGCTCCGAAGCCGTCCCGATTGCGAGCGCTCCCAACGCGCCGATGTCATTGTAGCGAAGAACGGTCGACATCGGCGGTCGCGGGTTACATCAACTTGACAAGTGTCTAGGCGCCAGCCCGAGCGCTAGGCTCTGGCCTTCAGTTCCTGCAGGGAACCTGTGTTACTTTGGTGCGTTGGATCGTCATCATCGGCCGAGGCTCTGCCCGTAGGCGTCGGTGGCTGAGAGACCGAGAGCGCTCCCGCCTGCATCAAGCGAGGGAGCGCGGCCATGCCGTTCGAGCCAGTCTATCGCGTGCACAACGAAGCTACGCGGATAACCAATGAAAGCGCGTTCATTCGCGAGATCGTCCAGCGGGCGCTCGAATTACTAAAGCTGCCGGTGCCCGACACCTTCCTCGGCCGCAAGACGCAGGAGCCCTTCCCGCAAGAGGAATGCAGGTATGGCGAAGAAGAGGACCATAGGCGAGCGTCTTAATACCCCCGCCAAGCGGGCGCATGCGAGGCTGCGACGGCTCGCTGGGAAACCAAAGCTGCCGACCAAACGGCAGGAAGAGCCACAAAACAGCCGCCATTCCCCGACGCCGCAACAAAGTGAAGCCGCCTCGCCGCCAGCCCCTTCGAACGAATCTGGACCGGTTGGGACGACACTTCCTTAGGGTCAACCGCGACGATAATCATAGGTAAAAGCGGGAACCTAGGCACAGAGGAGAAATACCTTCCCCGCTCCAGACAGCGCCCAACCTGCATGGAGCGGTTCGCGTGAAACGCGGCCCTGCTCCTAGCCGCCCCTAGGAGCCAGGGTGGTTGCTTACGAGGTCGCGTATGATCCTTCGAAATCGACCTTTGTTCATCGTCAACGTTTCAAACCCTCGCGCATTTTCCGGAAACGGCAGCATCATCACGCTGGAGTTGACCGACGAGGATGCGGCCCTAAGAGTGGCCGCGAAGATTGCCTCCGAAACCGGACGCTCCGTCACCGTGCGCAAAGAGAACATGGAAGTGGTCGGGAGGATCAGTGCGTCCACCAGGCATTGAGGCCCCCCGGCGGTGGCGGCTAATTGATACCGCCTATGGCGCGCAATATCCTCATCAGATGCCCAACGTCTGGCCTGAACGTCCAGTGCAGGATGGAAGAGGTATCGAGCCAGCTGACCAAAGCAGTGATGATTATCAGGAGGTCGCCTGCCCGGCCTGCGGGTGTCCCATTTGATGCCGCTCATTTACCTATGTAGTCGAGAGCCTTCCCGGCGTTGCCCAGACTGCTTGTATGTCACCCGCTCAAATGCGGCAACTTGCCGAAGCCTACGAGGCGACGGCCGAATGGTTCGATCAATCCAACCGGACGCGCCTTCACATCGTCGCAGAGAGTTGGAGGCGGATCGCCAGCCAGGCTCCTTGAAGGGTCGCCCGCCGACCGGATCATCCGACGTGCCGCCAGTTCTCGTGCAAAACCCGTACTTCGGTTGATGTCCTTATTCCCGGTTGCGCGTATCCAAATTAGGACAGCACCTAACGATGCAAGCCGCCCGCTACCACCTAAAGAAAATTAGCAACCCGGCGACGATCCAGAGCGGCGAAAAGCCAAGAAGCATTGACCCCAAGAACCGCAGCTCTCGTTTGATAACCCCTCGCACGCTCATACACGCATCCCCCGAGTTGGCTAGCATCATCCTCACAAAGAGACCGGACTATCGTATGTGAATCAGGCCGGCGGGTGTGACAGGATTGCCACTTCTCGCCCCAGGGACTCCAAGGGTTGCCGAGGCCTCTTCGGATTCGCCAAAACGGGCGATTTAGATAATCTCGACCACCAATACTGCGGCCGCAATGCCCAGCAACACGATGATGAGTGTCCAATCGCGGCGTTCTTCCATCACCGTCAAGCCCTGAAGCGACGGCCCGGGCGCCCGAGGAGAGCGCTGAGGCCGTCAAGTGTCCCACTCCACATCTTATGCCAGCTCAACTTCGCGGATCGCCGCTTGTTCCTGAGAAGGAAAACGATCCCAGCGAGAGGGGACGCGCTGAGACCGTTTCCGAGTGTGTGTATTCGTCCAGAAGGCTGTCGGCAGGATCAGCGTCCCGAACATGCGATTAATCCATATTGTGTTCCTAGCAATAGAGAGGCCCAGCATCCGGATCATGCTGGGCCAAGCTGGAGCGCCGAACCGCCATCCCACCGAGGAGGAGCGTCGTTACTCGGGCTGAAAAAATGCGGAATGAAAATCACCTGCCCGTCGCACCGATCATCCCAAACGACGTCCGGGTCCGAAAATAACTCACGTTAGTCCTGGTGGGATAAAGTGCCGCTCTTTCCCGCCATTGCGGCCGAATCTGGCTTTTGGTGCAGATAGCACCGCCGCAATACTTCCGGTTCGGGTCATCGGTGGGCTGATGTCCGCTTCTGCCCGTAAGCGTCCAACCGGCGCTTGCCTCGAAGCGTTGCGTTGGACCAGATCGCTGTGATGCAAGCTTCCAAACTGGAGCTCGAATCATGCGCTACGAAGTCGCCGATGATGAATGGACTGCCATCAAGCCCATCTGCCGAACAAGCCGGTGGCGTTCTTCGGGCGAACGACCGTCGTGTCCTCAATGCATCTTCTGGGTCTTGCGCACTGGAGCACCTTGGCGTGATGTCCGTACACCACCTGCTACAACCGCTTCGTTCGCTAGCGGCGGGCTGGCGTTTGGGCCGCATCATCGACGCGCTTGCCGGTGCCCCTGACGCCGCTGTTTAGATGGTAGATACCTCCAATGTCCGCGTGTCTTCGGCTGCGGATTAACGAAGAATTGGTTCTGCTCCACTCCGAAATTGGAATTAACCTCGATAGCTAAATAGCTCGCTATTTTTCGATTAAGAATTGGCGTGTCGTTGAGTTTGCTTGATGACGTCTGGCCGCGGCTTCTGCTTGCGGAAAGCATTCTCGCGCGGTCGGATCAGCGGACATATCAAGACGCGGCGCTCCGTATTGCCCCTGCTGCCATCACGCTCTCCGACAGTGAAGCCATAAGAGACTCAGGCGCGGTTCTCTTGAGCAAGCTGTCGAATTTTCGCGCGGTCGCACTCGCGACCGAACGCGGTTTGCTCACCGCCGATTGGAGGGACGGCTCGGTATGACGCTACGTATCGAGGCACAGCGCTCAGGTCAACGACTTCCAACAGCGATTCTGGAGCCAAGCCGACAATGACCAGTGGCTTTCCGCGTCTGCTCCGATAGCATCTGGTAAGACGTTTTTGATCTTGCAATGGCTGATCGACCAGATCCGATCGAGTAATCTGCGGGTCGCTGTCTATTTGGCGCCGACGAGGGCGCTCGCACCAGGATAGCGCGTGGACCGCCTGCGTGGACCTTGTCGTGTTTTGCCCACGCTTCCTTCGACCGCAGGGATATCTATGTCGCCGTCAGCCGGGCGAAGCAGCAATCGACCCTTTGCGTCGATTCCCGTCCCTGAATTTTGCCCTTCGTGCCGAATCCGGATTCGACCGGACCGCCGATGACATCACTATCGAGCAACGGCGCACGCATCTGGTACAGCAGATGTCGCGCTGGCGAACCGAGGCGACAACCTGACGACGGATATTCCGATCGCCAATCGTGAACTAGACCGGCTCAACATTGACCTTCAAGCATTCTGGCGGGCCAAGGCCGGCCAGGGAACCCAGGACGCTATCGTCGCGCTCGACGACGCCCGGCAGCGCGCGCAGGCCCTGCAGCTCGGCTACCGGCCCGTCGACGACGTCGCCAAGGCAGCCCTCACCGAGATCCTACGCCGGCTCGACGCGATCGCGGTCGGCGACCGGCGCCACGACCCGGCGACCGCGGCGGCAGCACTCGGCGGCGTCGACCTGCCGGAGATGCTGCTCTCCGGCCTCTACGACGAATTCGCGGTCGCGAAGAAAACCACCATCGCAAAGATGTCGCCTGGCCAGTTGAAGAAATGGAAGAACGGCAAACTTCGCGCAGTCGAGCTCCTGATTACCGTCACAGGCGACAAGGCCATCAGGCGGCTGACGCGCGACGACGCGCTGAAATATACCGACCACTGGACCGAGCGCGTGGTCGATGGCGAAGTCCTGGTCGCGACGGCCAATCGCAACCTGACGCACATCACCGGCATGCTTTCGGCCGTCTCCAAACGTCATCGGCTCAACCTGGATCGCGTATTCGCCGGCGCCAGGCTCGAGGGCGATGCGTCGCGGCCTCGGCCGCCGTTCTCGCCGTGGTGGATCGTCAATCGCCTCCTGGCTCCCGGCGCACTGGAGACCATGAACGATGAGGAGCGTGCCGTGGTCCTGGTGATGATCAACACCGGCGCCCGGCCGAGTGAGATCATCAACCTGCGCCGGCGACATATCGTTCTGGACGCGCCGATCCCGCACGTCCGCGTCCGCCCAGACGGTCGCGTCCTGAAAACAGCCTTTTCCGACCGCGATATCCCGCTGATCGGGGTCTCGCTAGAAGCGATGCAACAATTCCCGAACGGCTTTCCGCATTACCGCGAGCACGCTATCGGCCGCAGTCAATGCATACTTCTCCGATCACGGCCTCCGCGAGACAGAGACTCACACACTCTATTCGCTTCGCCATGGCTTCAAGGACCGGCTGCGCAGCGTCGAGACGCCGGACGAGCTAAAGGACGAACTGATGGGCCACGATACCAAGAAGCCGAAATATGGCGACGGGGGCACGGGCTCGACTTGAAACGGAAGTATATCCAGCTAATAGCGCTGGTGCCGGGAATGCAGATGGCCGCTCCGCTTCGGCTGGTGCGTACCATTGCATCGTGATGCTTCATGTGACGGAGCGGCAAGACGCTGCGCCTCGAGGAAAAATCATACCGAAATCCGTAAGTGCGGACGACCCACTCGACGATCTTCTCTACCTTGATCCTCCTTAAACCCCTCAGCTCCAAATAAGGAACCTTTGTTCCTGAATCGAATTGAGCGCGGACAAGGAGGGAGGCTATGGACCTTACGAGGTGCCCGCAGTGCGGCAAGCGTCTCAACGCCGCGCTATCTCGGGACGACCAGCGAACCGAGCTGCGGTGTGCGTTCTGCGACGGAATAGACGTGCTGAAGAGAGATGTGAGGTTTTCGGCCGAGGTCCCGTTGATTGGACAACTACCGGAAATCTCCCTTGAACGAAGTAGCTCGAAGTAACGAGATCGTTGACCAATTTCTGGTCCAGCGCTAGCTCGTCGCGACAAGACCTAGCGGCTTTCCGAGCGTGCGATTCAGCGCGATAATTTCACTACGCTCACAAAGGACTTAGGTTTGCGGAACGGAGCTCTTCCCTGCCCCCGTCAGCCTCGCCGATCGTCTGGATAACTCGATGACCGACACCACCGCCGAAAATGCCCGCCTGATGAAGGTCGCCGAGGCGATCGTCCACGAGATGGACCGGCAGGGCGTGGCGGACACCTTGGCTGATCTTGGCTTTCAGATCATGGACCTGGCAAAGGCCGCGATCCGCGCGGCAGACGGAGATGTGATCCCGTTTCGGAAGCCTCCGAGCCAAGCGCGTTGATCTGGTTAAAGAAAAGCAAAAAGGGGTCGCGCGAGCGACCCCCTCGCCTAATTAAACATCGAGCGCCCGCCCGTGCCCCGCCTCACCGATTAGGACATTTCCTCCTCGCAAGCCTGATAGCCCTTACATGCACCCGACCGACGCTGAGACCGCACGACTGATGAAAGTAACCGAGGCGATCGTCCGTGAGCTTGACCGGCAGGGCGTTGCTGATGCCCTTGTTAAGCTCAGGTTCGACGCGCTCGACGTGGCAAAAGCAGCTATTCGTGCGGCGGACGGAGACGTGGTGCCATTTCGAAAACCTCGAAGCTAGGCCCGACATGACCGAGCCCAAGATCACCCTCGGCGAGATACGCCAGTCCGGCGCCCGCGGCCTGCTCGTGTCCTGTTCGGACCATAGCTGCAGCCATTCGATCGAGCTGCCGCCAGAGAAGGTCGATCAGTGGCCGGATCGCGTGCGCCTTTCTGACCTCGAGCCTCGGTTTACCTGCATCGCTTGCGGTCGCCGCGGCGCCGATGTACGGCCCCACTTCCCGCATGCGAGGATGGGTGCGGGCTAACTTCCCTAAGACCAACCCACGACGATATCATAGGTGAAAGCGGGAACTGAGGCACAAAGGAAGAATAGCTTTCCGCTCCGGACGGCGCCCAACCTCCACGGAGCGGTTCGCGTGAAACGCGGTCCTGGCTCCTAGCGCACCTCCTAGGAGCCAGGAGGGCGCATGAGGTCGGCTATGATCCTGCAAAATCGACCTTTGTTCATCGTCAACATTTCAAACCCTCGCGCATTTTCCGGAAGCGGCAGCATCATCATGTTGGAGATGACCGACGAGGATGAGGCCCTGAGAGTGGCCGCGAAGATTGCTTCCGAAACCGGACGCTCCGTCACCGTGCGTAAAGAGAACATGCAAGTGATCGGGACGATCAGGGCGTCCACCTGGCATTGAGACCCGACGGCCGGCACTTGCGCGTCCCCTGACACATCAGCTGCGGGACACAGGATCTCTTTCCGCAAAAGGAGAGCCGATCTGGTCCGACAGCAACCTGACCCCTACGTAATAATCCTGAATTCAGGATCGGCGGTGGCGGCCCATAATACCGTCTATGGCGCGCAACATCCTCATCAAATTCCCGACGTCTGGCCTGAACGTCCAGTGCCGGACAGAAGAGGCATCGAGCCAGGGTGACCAAAGCAGTGATGATTATCAGCAGATCGCCTGTCCGGCCTGCGAGATGTTTCATTTGGTCAACAGCAAAACGGGCAAGTTGCTGGGCCAAAAGTAAGGCCGCCTCGGTTGGCGATCTCCAAAGATGGACACTGGGGAAAGCCGCCTGGCCGGCGGCTCAAAGAATCGGCCCCAGCGAGGGGGTACACGCTGAGGCCAAGGCGGTTGGATCAATCCATGAGATGACAGGATCAGATCAACAGAGCGCCGACGCCTACGATAAGCGCTACAAACGATATCGCCGCCAACGCAATGAAGGTGAACTCGACGCCGTCGTGGTGACTGAGCCTGAACATTGCGCCAAAGTGCGGCCAAATAATCGTTCCCGCATTTACTTAGGCATGTCAGGACCGGTGTCCTAATCGACACACAGAAGCGGCCCCAGCGAGGGTACTGCTGGGGCCTAAGCTTCCACTACTGATGTCCAGATGCTGTCGGGGGGATCTGAACGTCCGATAAACCAGGCTCGGCCAGGTTCGTTCCCTGCCGCAATAGAAAAGGCCCCAGCACCTCTGGGGGCCTAGAGGCCGGTGCTGGGGCCGTAAGCTGATCCGCCGATCAATCTCTGTTGGAAGGGTCGGCGGTTGCGATATTGCGCGCCGCTCCGTTCCGCCCGCAATAGCGCGCTTGCAACAGTGTCCTGGTTCCTGGGAGCTATCCCAAATCCGGGGAAAAGCGCTGAGGCAGATTGCCGAGAGCCGCGAGTTATTGGCCAAACTTCGACCGGCATTTTAAGCTGTGAGCCCGCCGACAGCGTAGAAAGGCCGCCTCAGTTTACAGGCCGGCGGAGCGCGAACCAGAAACGTCGCATCCTTCGATTCGTTAGTTGTCCATCACCGCACGGCATCGGGTATCTATCGGTGATGAGATCGCCCTCACCGCGCTCCCGCCTAACACCAATAGGGAGCACGCCATGAAGCGGCGGCGTCGTTTCAAGCAAACGCAGTCATTGGAAGAACGTCTAGCGGATGAAGCCATGCGCCTACGGAACCAGGCCAAGGCACTGCCGCCATGCGCGAAGAAAGAAGCACCACTGAGGAAGGCGCGGCAAGACGAGATGGCCGCCCATCTGTCAGAATGGCTTACATCGCCAGGACTAAAGCCGCCCACATAGCAACGATTCCGCATCCGGTCCGATTGTCTGCCATCGTCGGCATGAGACCGTCAGGCGCCGGTGACTGAGAGTTCTACGCGCTCCCGCCTCTTTGATGGGAGAACGACCAATGGCACTCTACTTCTTCGACATTCAAAGTGGTCGCGAATTCTTCGCGGACGAAGAGGGGCGCGATCTGCCAGAGCAAAGGTTTGCCGAGATCGAAGCGATGGAAATGCTCGTTGGCATGCTCAAAAACTCGACCTTCGCAAACGACCGACCTGATATGGCAATCGAGGTTCGCTCCGGAGCCGAACGGCTATTTTGCGCTTCCCTGATCTACCGCAAAAATGGGACGAAGCATTGAGGGGAGACTCAGTTGGCGGCCCGGTCACGAAACGGCTCCAGCAAGGGGGCACAGGCTGGGGCCGCTGTCAGCGTTGCTCAATTAGGAGGCTGGGGTAATTCGATGAGGAGCCAGCCGACGCTGACCATTAGCCCGACGAAGGGCATTTCCCGCGAAGCTCAGGAATGCATACTGGACGCCGTTCATGTGACCGAACCTGAACATGGCGGCAGTCTGCAGCCGAACTGCCGACCCGCATTTACTTAGATCTGTCAGGCCCCATGTCCTAATTCTGCAGCACCGGCTCTTTTTGCTACGCGAAAACAAAGTTCATTGCGCTGGAACAGATTTGGGAGCCTAGTAAGTTCCATGCGGTTTGGGCGACAGGAGGTCGCCAAATGGGTGATTTTCAGGCCTATATTTTAGGTGACCACGGCCACATCAAACAGCGGATCGATCTTTCCTGCGCTGACGAAAATGCGGCTAAAGAGCGCGTAAAATCTCTATTGAATCGCAATTCCATTGAACTCTGGCAATTCGATCATTTGATCGCGACGCTTCACCCCGACCCGATCAAGACGGCAAGCGCCGCCCGTTGGATCAAGAGCTGGCTGAGGCTACCAAACTAGACCCCGCGCGGCAGCAACTTTTGCTGCAACAAAGCGTCAAATCGCTATGCCCAAGCCTATCACCCTAACGCTCATGAGTTTGGCCGCCCCCTGCCTGTCCGCATTCGCAATCGCAGCGGCTCTAATGATCCACTAAGGGCCGAACCTGGCTGAAAACGTCGCGGCGGCGTCAATTCCGTGACCGCATCTACGCGATCAGTTCTGACGCTTGCGACTAATCTCGAAGGAGAAGCGGACGACCATGACATCTCCATCGTCGTCGCGAACAGCAATCTCCATGTGGTCCGCCGCGCCCCTAGCATTCGCTAATGCATCCCGGGCCATCCCACCCAAGGAACGCGCGGCTTCATTCTGCGCCTCCTCCAGGTCTCGGAGATGTAGGCCTTCCTCATCAAGGATAACGCCGTTGTCGTCTTTTAAGTCGAAGTAGTACCGTGGCATCGAAGGTGCCTTTCCCATTCCGATAGCCAAGGCCATCGGCCGCTGGACGTTCCTGTCGGCTCGATGTTCCAGCGAGCGGCCCATTTCGAGGCAGTAACAAAGCTGGGGGCTTGGGGCGGCGCTGAGGCCGTTGCCGCGCAGTCGACTTTGCCTCGCCCGCGTGATTCGCAAAAGCGGCACCTGATACCGATATTCTGGGCATGCTTAAATTTGATTTTTGCCTACCAACCGTTGGGAAGACCGTGCCAGCGGGGCGCGAGTGGTTCCACGAGATCAAGTACGACGGCTACCGCCTGCGCCTTGAGCGCCAGGGAGACCGTGTCCGGCTGATCACCAAGGGCGGCCACGATTGGACGAAGCGCTTCGGATCGTCGAGGCCGCGCTGAAGAACCGCCAGAAGCAGTTCGTGATCGATGGCGAGGCCATCGTCCGCGGCGTGGACGGTTATTCTGACTTCAACGCCCTACACTCCGGCAAGCATAATGCCGAGGTTGAGATGCTCGCCTTCGATATCCTGATGATGGACGGCGACGACCTGCGCGACCTGCCGCTGTCGATGCGCAAGACGAACCTACAGCGTCTTCTCACGCGACGGCCGGAAGGCATCTTCATGTCCGACTACGAGCGAGGCGGAGATCGGTCCGGACCTGTTCCGGACGGCCTGCGAGTTCGGCTTCGAGTGCCTGGTGTCGAAGCGCTCCGATCGGCCCTATAGCGGCGGCCGGTGCCCGCACTGGATCAAGGTCAAGAACCGGACGCACGCGGCAATTTCCAGGATATTCGAATGAGCGCCGTCTGCATCCTTTGTGACGACAGCGGTTGGGTCTGCGAGAACCATCCGGACCAGCCATGGATGGGGCCGCACTCCTGCATTTGTGGTAGCGCTGTAGCTCCATGCCCACGCTGCAACCAGCCGGATGGCGACGTCCCGCGGTTACCACGCGGATTCGAGCAGGGTGATCCAGATTAAGCCCGGCTTCCGTCGACTAGCGGGTGCCTTATCCCCGACGTTGACGGGACCATCACTCTCGCGGATTACCTCTTAGATGGCGCGCGTGAGGTCAAGGTGCGGCATCCGTTCTTCGCGGCGTGCGTGATGATTGAGAGGCCCCGCGGAGGAACGGACATTCGGTCCGCATCGTTGTTACTAGCCGCATGTTTATTCGGGGCTTGTTCAAGGATCAGAATGGCCGACGAAACAATCACGACCACCGGCATCGCCGCTCACGGCGCGTCCCGACTGCCATCCGTAGAGATCGACAGCTTCAACGTCGAATTAAAGGACGAGCAAGGATTCCTCGGTGACCGGGCCAACAAGGCCGCATTCCGTGATATTCTTGAGAAATGGCGAAAGCCGCTGCGGAAGTCAGGCGAAGATCCATTCGGAAACGAGCCGTCCGAAAAGATCAGCAAGAAAGAGCTCGACGCAGTCCTGACCGACGACGATCCCCGAGCCGCTGCGATCGTGCACAGCGCCATCGAGGAGTTCTCGCAGGAGCTCGCGCATGTTACGCGCCGCTTCCTCAAGACCAAGGCATGGGAAAAGACAGAGCGTATCGTGGTTGGAGGCGGCTTTAGCGACAGCCGGCTCGGGGAAGTTGCGATTGCGCGCACCGAGATCATCATCAAAGCCGAAGGATTCAAAGTCGAAATTCTACCGATCGTCCATGACCCGGACGACGCGGGTCTTATCGGCGCCTTGCACCTTGCTCCCTCCTGGATCTTCGAAGGGAATGATTCTATTCTCGCAGTCGATATTGGTGGAACCAATATCCGCTGCGGCGTGGTCGAGACATGCGCCAAGAAGTCGCCGGATTTCTCCAAGGCTAGGGTGTGGAAGTCGAGCCTGTGGCGGCATGTCGATGACGAGCCGAGCCGCGCGGATGCAGTCAAAAGGCTCGTCAAGATGCTCAAGGACCTCACCGCAAAGGCGGAGAAGGAAGGATTCACCCTGGCCCCGTTCATCGGCATCGCGTGCCCCGGGGTCATCGAGCGCGACGGGTCGATCGAGAAAGGCGCCCAGAACTTGCCTGGCAATTGGGAAAGCAGCAAGTTCAACCTGCCGGCCAGCCTCGTGGACGCCATTCCGAATATCGGCGAGCACGACACCGCCATCGTCATGCATAATGACGGCGTCGTGCAGGGCCTCTCGCAAATCCCCTTCATCAAGGACGTGAAACGCTGGGGCGTGCTGACGATCGGCACGGGTCTCGGAAACGCCAGATTCACCAACCGCAACGGCAAAGGCTAGTTCGAGGGGGAGCCCGCTGACTAGCACACCCTTTTCAAGGCCCTGCGGGACGACCTCGGCTGAGGAGATGCTACCGGTATCGATGTCGAAGGATCTTGCCGTGTCCGCTTTGCGCTCGGTGAAGGTCTAGCGAGATATTAATCAAGTCTCTGGGAGCGCTCCATCTTCAAGGACGAAGACATCGAGCAGGACGATCTACGCAGCCCGCGTACGCCTTGGGCCGTCCTGCAGCCGCCGCCGATTGAGCCGATTGTTGGCAGCTTTCGTTGTGAGGTCCTGATTATCGGCGCCGGCATAACCGGAGCGCTGGTGGCCGAGCGCCTGACACGGCAAGGCCGCCAGGTGGTCATCATCGATCGCGAGCTTCCAAGTCTCGGCAGCACGGTGGCCAGCACTGCCATGCTGCTCTGGGAAATCGACCAGCCGCTGTTCGAACTCGCGCAGCTCTATGGCTTCGAGAAAGCAATCCGTTGCTATCGGGCCAGCCACCATGCTGCGCGAGGCCTGCTGTCCATGGTTGCGCATCATGGAATTGCCTGTCAGATGCGGCCACGTCTTTCGCTCTATCTCGCTGTCGATGACGATCCAAAACTCATTCAGAATGAATACGCGCTGAGGAGCCGCGCTGGTCTGCCGTCCGTGTATCTTAATCATGGCGCACTGCTGAAACGCTTCGGCATCGCGCGGGCGGGAGCCCTTTTGTCAAGAGACGCCGCCGACGCCGATCCGGTGCAGCTCACGCATGGTCTGCTTGATATGTCCCTCCAGCGCAGCGCACGCCTTCTGAAGGCCAACGCGGTTGCCTACGATAATGCGGCCTCGAGCGTGACCGTCGGCCTTGAAAGCGGGCTTTCGATCGAAGCGCGGTACGTCGTCCTCGCGACCGGCTACGTGATGCCAGACATCGTGAAGCCTACGGGCCAGCTGCCAGCTTCCAGTTGGGCCATCGCGACTCGACGGCAGCCGGGCAATCTATGGCCCGAACAGGCGCTGATATGGGAAGCGAGCCGGAACTATCACTATGCGCGGACGAGCGCCGATGGCCGAATCGTCCTTGGTGGAGAGGATGATCATGCGCTCATCGAGCCCGCGGCTCGTGATGAGGCGACACGGGCAAAGGTGAGGGCGCTCAAAGCGTACCTGAAAACGCTATGGCCGCGTGCGTCCGACGATGTGGCCTATAGTTGGTCGGGCGCTTTCGATAGTACTCATGACAGCTTGCCGTTGATTGGCAGGGTGCCCCGCTGCAAGAATATCTTCGCCGCCTTTGGTTATGGCGGTAACGGTATTACCTTCAGCTTCCTCGCCGCAGAGCTCATCGGCTCGATTCTCGCGGGAGGCTCATCGCCACTGCTTGATGACCTTGCGATCGACCGCGATATTCCCGGTTTAATGCCCTGAATTGAGCGTGTCACCCAGGTCGGGCAGCGCCGTGTCGGCGGCTCACATGCCGAGGACCAAGCGCAGCGCGCGGCTGGGGCGCGGCCCTGTTTACGGCTGCAGCGACGACACGGCGTGCGGGCGATCATCGACAAATTCCCGCAGCTGCCGCCTCGCGCATCCTTTGCATTGCCCTCGGATGCTTAGCGGAGCAGCGAGTTGCCGCAACATCCGTGACGAAATGATGGTCCAGCCTAAGATTTCGCGGTGCCGGGCTCTGCCATCTTGCGATGCTGTTTAGCGAGCGTTTCGGCCGGCGTCACATTAGCGCCCCTGACTGAATCTTCTTCTTGAGGCCGGTCACCACGTCGCCTTCACCCTTCATCATCGCCTCGAACCCCTTGCACGCGACCACGGATCGGAGGGGCCGCCTTCCATTTCGCTGGTCGCTTCGTAGACCAGCGGCTGGGCCGCCGGGCGCCTTGTCGATGAAGCTGCCCGTGGTTGTGATCTTCTCCATCTTGTCGGTCAGCGCGTCGCGGTCCGACGACCTGATGGCACCGAGGTGAAGCCGACATGGTGCAGAAGTCCGGAATCGTCGTGGAGCGCCTGGGTCTGATCAAGCATCCACCCTCCCGATGCATCACGCAGCGATAGCGCGCGAAGTCGCACGCAACCGGTACGGCCTGCCACCCCGGCGGGTGCCGAGGACCGCCATCCAGTTCGCGCAAGGCTTCAAGAATTTCGTCGATCGAAACCGGCTGCTTCGGTCCGGTCGGTGCCCGCATGGCTCGGCAGGACGCAATGGCTGATGCGTCCGACGCCCAGGAAGCAGGATGGCCCGCTTTTCCGAGAGGGTCAGGCTGGCGTTCTGCACCACGTCTCTTGGGTGCTCAAACACGGCGCCGGGACGCAAGAGCGCGTTGAGTTCGAAAACATTGCCATCGGCGGTCGTCGGCCGCATGGGTTCCTCTGACATAGACGAATTGAGGAGCCGCGCGCTTATGCGCGCGACCCCGTGCCTGACGCGTTCCTAAGCTGCCTTGGCGTCAAGCTTCTGCACATTGTCCAGAGGCGCGCGGTTGATGGCGATGCGCCGCGGCTTCATCGCTTCCGGCACTTCCCGAACAAGCTCGATGATCAGGAGCCCGTTATCGAAAGCCGCCTGCTTGACTTGAACATAGTCGGCAAGGCTGAACTGGCGCTTGAAGCCGCCGGTTGAAATGCCGCGATGGAGGAACTGGTGTTCGCCTTTTTCAGGCTTGCTTCCCTCGATCGTGACCACGTTCTGCTCGGCCGTGACGGAGATGTTTCCAGGCGCGAAGCCCGCCACCGCCAGTGAAATCTGGTAGCGATCGTCACCGAGCCGCTCGATGTTGTAGGGCGGGTAATTGTCCTCGCCGGCCCGCTGTGCCATTTCCGCGAGGTCGAATAGGCGATCGAAGCCAATGGTCGAACGCCAGAGGGGCGAAAAGTCGTAACTGCGCATAGCCAAATCCTCCAAAGAGCAAGATGGATACGAGCGGCAACGGACACGACCGGTGCCCGTCTCAACCGACCAGGTCCAACCAGGCACCCGGCCGCCACCCTTCGGTGGCGACAAAAAAATTAGCAAAGCGGATTTTGGTTTCAAGAGGGAGCCAAAAAATTTTCGGAGCCCTGGCCTGCCCTGCGGGCCGGGGTAGCGGCCTGGATCTTTGAAAGGTGCGGAGGTGCCAGATCCTGTCTCCGAGCCGTTTGTGTGCGAACCGGAAACGACCGAAGTGGCCGATGTCTTCTCGCTTCGCGTATGGAAAATTATCGAATAACTCGGCCAATGGCGGAGCCCGCACGCAAGTCGAGCTTGCGGCGGCTTCTGGCGACGCGCTCGACATGCCAAGGCCGCTTCCTGAAGAAGCGGCCCCACCATGTTTCGTCGGCGCTTACCAGCCGCGCGTGCCGAAGCTAAAGCCGATGCCCGGCCCCCCGCCGTAGTAACCATAACCGCGATCGTAATAACCAGGACCGCCATAATAGCCGTAGCTCCGACGCTCCACATAGCCATCGTCAGCGCCGTAATAGCGCTGAACATAGCGGGGACCGCGGGTGCGGACGCAGCGGCCGTAGTCGTTACAGACCAGTCGGACCTGGTCGACGCCAAACAGCTCAGGCGAGCCGACCTCGGCAGCGCTGAGCGGAGCGGCGATCGCGGCCGATCCCACCAGGGTGGCGGCAAGTAGTCCCAGCACAATGGTCTTCATCGTGGTTTCTCCTTCCTGACGAGATCAGTCGATTTCTTCGATCACACGACGTTCGTGCGGTTCGACGATGTAGGTGTGGCTGTCGCGATTGATGTACCGATATTCGCGCAAGGTCGGCGCATCCCGGTAGACCTCGTCGGGAAATGCCTCGATCTCCACGTCTTCCGGCACGCGTTCGCCGGTACGAATTTCGGTGCGGACGGTGCTACCGGTGGTACGCCGCTCGCGCTCGACGGGGCGCGCTTTGGCGTGCTTTCGGATCACTTCGCGATCGCGATCGCTGAAGGTCGTCTTGCGCTGCTCGGACCGCGCCGGCGCCGCCGCGGTCTCCCGGCCCGAATACGGCATGACCGCAACGATCTTGTAGCTGGATGGCTCAACGATCACGATCTCGTCCTTCACCAGGACGAAGTCGTAGCCGCGATACTGCGGGACAATCTCGGCGACATCAGCCGGCAACGGCTGCAGGCGCACGTCCCGAGGCACGGTCGTGCCCACCGACAGCGAAAAGTCCACGTTGGTCAGAGGCTGGACGTTGAGGTGCGAGATCGACGTGCTGATGCGAGTACGCTGCTGGTCGTTGATGTTGACCGCCGCGCTCACGTTGGTGTTGGACGAACGGTCGGCCGTGTCCCGCTGGCCGTTCGGCTGCCGGGCCGTATTGGTCGAGCCGCTACCGGCCGGCGACTGGGCTTGATTGCTGTTGTTCGGGGCGGGCGGATTTGCGCTCTGGGTCTGACCGGTCGAAGGCGCGTTGGTCTGCGCCTGGTTTGACGGCGGGTTGGTCTGGTTGGACGGCTGGCTGGTCTGCGCCTGGCTAGGCGCGTTGCCCGAGGCCGGCGCCTGCGTGGCGTTGGCGCCAGTGGCGGAATTGGAGGATTGGCCCGCGGCGCTTTGGCCTGTCGAAGCCGGCGGCTGCGTCTGAGCCGAATTGGTCGAGGTGGCGTTGTTCTGGGTGCCCCCCGAAGTAGACGACGACGGCGCTGTGTTCGAGGAGGACGGTGTCGTCGTGGTCGTGGAATCCTGCTGATGCTGCGCGGCCGCAGGATTTGAACTCGACGAGCTTGGAGAGGACTGCGCGAAGGCCGATGTCGCGATCGCGAGCCCGGCAGCGGTAGCCAACAATAAATGCTTGTTCATCTGAAACTCCTGAATGTGGTGCCCAACAACATCGCGCGGCGGGCCTGGTTCCTGAGCGGACATTTCAGCAATTGCTCCCCTGTTCATCCGAAGAAATTTGCCGCGCGCGTTGGTGGTGAATCCGGTGCCCGCCGGGAGCATCGCTTCGGGAAAAACTGGAACTTCCTTCAAAATCCGCCGTTGGGACGCACTACGAAACATTGAGGAGGAGGACATCATGAAGAAACTGATCGTATGCGGCGCTCTCGCCGCCTTTGCTCTCGGGACCCAAGCCGCCAGCGCCGCCGAGTTCTACGTTGTGCGCGACGCATCCACCAAGAAGTGCACCGTGGTCGACACCAAGCCGACGACGACCACCACCACGATCGTGGGCGACGGGGTCTACAAGACCAGAACCGAAGCCGAGTCGGCGGTGAAGACCACCAAGGTTTGCACCGACCAATAGGGCTTTGCGGAGACAGCGTAAGCCTCCCGAACCCTAGCGATTGGAGAAGAGCATGCCCGTACTGCTGCCGTGGGTCGTCCCTGCCGTCATCGTCGTCGGTGGCACCGGCTACTGTTGATCCACATGCACTGAGCAATCAGGCTCCATGCGAAAGACCCGCTCGGCTTTTTGAGCGGGTCTTTTTTGCGAAGCATTCGCCAAGGCGACTAGCATGGATTCGTCTTGCCGTATCGCTCACGGAGTTACAGACAAGACGAGAGCAACCCCGTTCGCGTGATCGACGCATTTGTCGATGCGCTCGATTTGGCTGAGACCGGCTTTGAGGGGTTGGAGCCGGCGTCAGCGGGTCGACCGTCGTACCACCCCTCAGTTCTCCTAAAGCTTTACATCTATGGCTATCTGAACCGGGTACGGTCGAGCCGACGGCTCGAACGAGAAGCCGGCCGCAATGTCGAGGTGATGTTGCTGCTGGGTCGGCTCGCTCCGGATCACAAGACGATCGCGGATTTCCGCAAGGTGCAACGGCGGCGTGCTCAGCTGGACGAGAGCGTCGCCCGCTATCTGAGCCAACTTGACACGTGGCTTTCAGACCCTGCGCATGCGATGGCGCAACTTAGGTCGCGTCTACTTGCGGCGATGTCCATCTCGCCGACAGCCACCCTCACGCTTCAGGCCGGGCTCGCTTTGGCTGTATCCACGGTAAGCAAATCACGACGCGCCGCTGCCGTTAACCGACCAGCGCGCATGAACGACGCTCTTCAATGCACGCGGCGAGAAGGCGCGTACGAACGCCGTAAGCCGTGCGGGGACACTTGTCAGGGTATAGAACCCAGAAATGTCAATGGGTACCTTCCTGCAAAGACCACCGTATCGATGGCCAGAACGTCACTTCGGAATCTTCAGAGCGCCACTGCGACCGAGCAGCCGCTTGATCTGGATGTAGAGACTTGACTGCCCTTTGCGCGTAATCCCCAGATGGCTGCCCACCAGATCATGCAGCGCGCTCAAGATTCGAGCCCGTTCAGGACAGGAGGATTTACATTCAGAAGATCAACTGGCCCCCTGCTCTACCTCGACGAGGCATCGCCCGGCGAATATTGGGCCGGCTTAGGATATGCGATAGACCGGGGTTGGCTCGAATCCCACGAGACCGGGACTTACGTGAAAATCCTGCAAGCTGGCAAGGACCTGCTCGCCTAGAGCCGGGCTCTCTTCACTCCTTTGGAGTACCTAATCTTCTCAAGTCCGAAGCCCTGAACCTTCGGCACGCCCTACGCGTACTAATTGCCGTCAGGATTTTGCATTACCTTCCTGGGGCTAGAACCAGCGCCGACCGCAAGCATTTCAAGCGGTCGGCGTTGTGCAAGGGGCTCGCGATTTCGCAACCAGAACGGCTGCCGGCGCATCTGCTGGGGCTAGGCGGCGAGCGCCGAAGCCGTCCCGATCACGAGCGTTCTCCTGGAACGCCACTTTCATTGTACTGGGAAAGAGCGGCATCGGCGCTGCCCTCCCGTGTTACCTCACCTTGACAACTGTCTATGTTGCCCGCCGCGAGCGCCTCTACTGGCCAGCGTTCGAGGCCTCACAGCGCGCGTCTTCGACCAAGAATAAGCCATGGAACTTTTTGGCTTCGTTGTGCTTTCTGATTCCGTTTTTGTGGCAGCAACGTCAGCTTTGGAGAGAGGAGCTATGAAGCGACGCAGGGTTAAGCGGACTTTCCCACTTGAAGAACGCCTTGCCAGAGAAGCCCAAGAGCTACGCCAACGGGCTAAGAAACTCCGCCCAGGTTGAGAGCGTGAGATATTGTTGAGGAGCAGGAAGAGACCGCCGCCCATTTGGCGGAATGGCTGATGTCATCCGGCCCGCGGGTCCCCATCTAGGAGGCCCACGATGCAGGCAAACCACTACCCTATAGACGGCGTCGAGTTGCCTTGCTCCGCGGCAGTATCGTTTGTGGCCCTGATCGCAAGCGTGGCTTGGCTTCCCACGCGGTGATCGCTCCGACGCAGTTGAACGCTTGGGACGCCGCTCATAGCGGCCGACAACGGCTGAAAAAGTGCAAACTTGGGCTCCGGCGCTTTCCCGTGCTGGAGCCCTTCCTCGGACTCGGTAGAGACCAAGATTGCTTATGTGAGGTTTGCCATGAGGCCTGTTGAGAACACGGCTTCTTGCCGCGCGCCCATATGGCCTGCTTGCGCGGGATTGAGATCAGGCAAGAGGCGCCAGTCGCTTGGTGCGCTCGCCCCATTCAAAGCCACTGGTCACCAGGATGGCAGCATTTGAGGTCGGCCAGTCCCGCCAGGATAGCTCAACAATATCTTTGGTACGGTGACTTGAAAATTCACCGCAGTCCCGCCCACGCCGTTGAGGGCGATCGGCCTAGCGTGCCTAGTCGGTGCGGGGGATTCAAATATGTTAGCAGGACGATGCCCTCCGAAGCTGGAGGGCATCCGATGTCGCGGTGGCGAAGGTGTGTGCGGCCTTCGATTAAGGCGCGGGTATTCCGCGGTAATATTCGTCAACCGACCTAGCCACCCCGGGATCCGACCAATTCCAGCTACGCTCCTCGCTATATTTCGGCGCGCTGCGCAAACGGTCTTCAGTAAGACCGGTCGCGTAGCCACCGAGGCCAGTGTCGAACTTCAATGATTGCCAGGGTAGCGGATAATGATCGTCGCCAATGCCAAGAAAGCCGCCGAATCCCAAAACAGCGTATGCGACTTTCCCGCTCACCTTGTCGATCATGATCCGTTCGATCGAGCCGATACGTGATCGGTCAGAGCCGTAAACAGCAGTCCCTTCGACCTTATCGCTACCTATAAGACTTCCCGTTTCACGTTTTTCGTAAGCCATGTCATCCTCCATCTAGTTCGAGTTCAACCGAGCGCTTTATCGACTGTTCCTAACGATGATCAGAGGTTAGGGGTTGGCTGGAGATTTGGGAGATCGAAAATGTTGGACGGTGGCCGATGTCGAGCGATCGCAGAAGGAACGTTCGAGACCAACATCAGTTTTATTGTTATGAGTGAGTTCCTGCCAATCGTCGTAGAAAAGTCGATCCAGGTCGCCTGGGACTTCCTCGAGCGCTCAGGAGAGATCACAGATCCTGGCGACGCGAGCCACTTCCTCCTTAGAAGCATCGATGACATGGCGCGGGCCGGTGAGCGTCGGCCGCTCTTGCTGGCGAACTGTGCCATCGACGCTTACCGGCGCTACAAGCGCCTGCTCGTGGCGTGATCAATCCCAACTGTCCGATCTGCAGCGGCCCCGGCTTGGTCCTGCGAAAACCACTGGCATGGACGAAAGATCCGCGCGAGCGCCAGCGTGGCGCAGCGCGCGAGGTACGCGTGCAACGGTGGCCAGGCGTCGAGTGGCCGAATACGAGCGGGGGACACTCGAAGAAACCCCGCCCGCGAAGAGCTATCGCCGCGCGGTCTTCTTACGCCGGTTGTAGGGTGAGCGGTTGATCGGCCGTAGCGATATGCCCTCACGCTGCGCCTTGCTCGCGATCGACCCCTTTGGTCTCTCCATCTTGAGGCTGATAACGCCCGTCGGAGTGTTTGCCCTCGCTAGCGCCCGGAGCCGTCTGACCTCCTTATCTGTCCAAGGTTGGCGCGAACGGCGTTTGTACTTGGGGTGAGCTTTTCGTGGGCCCTTTTTGCCGATGGGTGAGCCCGGTCGTGTCCATGCTGCCTTTGCCATGTCCGGCACCTCCTGATCCGTTGAACACATCAATCAGGCAGACAGTTCCTACTTAGGAACGGAGCGTCCGAGCCAAGAGTTATTTGAGAATGGACAGCCTTACAAAAAAAGATCAGTTCGAGCGCTCAAAGATCAATCTGCATGCGCCTGATCAAATAAAATGCTGGGCTCTTGAGCTCGGTATCTCGAAGGAAGAGCTTCGCAAGGTCGTCGATAAAGTCGGGAATTCTGCCGCGGCCGTACGCAAGGAGCGGGAGGCGAACCGTGACGAAAGAACAGGAACTCAACGCTGAGTGTGCACAGGAAGCGCGAAGACAGGCCGCTCTTCTTCCGCCCGGTCCAGTAAGAGACGCGCTACTGGAGAAGGCTCGCCAGTACGAATTGGCCTCAAAGACTGATTTGCATCACAATGCCAAAGAACCGCCCCTGGGATACGCATTGCGGTTGAGATGAACCGCAGCGAAGCCGCGGTGCGGCTCAGAGCCCAAGGTTCTTGGTCTAACGTTTGCCACCGCGCAGCGGGGCCCGAGGCCAGATAACGCGGGGTCGCCCCGGCCGAGCGCTGGAACGACCCGCACGCCGGCTACTTGGATCTGGTCGAGCCGCCCGATTTCATTCCGGTGCTGGACCCCGTCGTCTGACCCCCGGAGACTAAATCCCTTGATCTAGATCATGGGTACTGGCCGAAATAGGCACTCGCCAAATCGAAACAGGCCGCTCGATTAGGAACGATTTAGTGTCGGGATAATTAGGCAATCGGCGGCGGCAAAATCCTGCCCCACGGTACGCCGTCGCCATTAGTCCCCAGCGCTGCCTTCCCCGGGGCGCTGGGGCTTATTCGTTTAGGCCATTCGCAGATGCGAAATAGGCCACTCACATCAGTCTGGTTCCGGGCCGTCATAGCCAGATGGAGGCCGAACGGTTCGCCATCGCGCCGCGATCTCGTCGCAGGCGTCGGCAACGTTCCGAGGCTTCTTCACGAAGCTGCCCGGCGGCTTGTGTGCAATTCCGCCGAACACGTCCACGGCCAAACAAAGTACCGGGTCTGCGTCCCCAATGATCGCCTTCAGCCACAAGCTCGGCAAGCTGTGCTTCGGTGCAGGACAGGATAGCCTCATGCGGCAATGAGCAATATGGCCGCCAAGATGACGATCGCCGCCATCGCAAGCGCGATCACCGTCTCGCGACGCCCGAGGCTGGATTTGGTCCTTGAGGCTGATCGGACATGTCCCAAAACCGGGTACTCGAATGCCGCTCCCTCGGTATCGTTCACCTTGAGCCAAGCTTGGGCGGCTTCGATCGTTTCGAACACCTTGAGATGGTCTTTGTCTCCGACCATCTTGTTTGTGTCGACGTAAATCCAGGCCGTCTTCATTCGAACCTCCGCGACCTCAGCATTCCGCATCCACCGGCCCGCAATTATTTTTCGATAGTCATCGAAGATCCAGCCCTCCCCCGCAAGCGGGAGAGGGCTGGGGGTAATTGCCTGAAAATCCCATCCGGTCCAGGATAATGGGTTCCGTTACCACGCCGAGTCCGCCTTAGCACAGTCGCCGATGAGATCAAATTTCCCTTGCATTTCATGTGGCATAGGTTGCCACGGCCGTGTGCGGATACTGCCGGGTCAGCACGTCAGAACAGGTCAGCGACGGCAAGAGCCTGGAGCAGCAACGGCGCCAGATCGAAGGGTACGCCATGATGAAGGGCTGGAGCGTTGCCCGCACCTTCGTCGAGGCCGGCGTATCCGGTTCGGTGCCGCTCGCCGAGCGCGATGAGGGCCGGCGCATGCTGGCGGCGCTGCAGCCCGGTGATGTCATCATCACGGCCAAGTTAGATCGCGCCTTCCGCTCGGCCGCTGATGCGCTCGGCACACTGGAGCAACTGAAGGAAGATCGAGTCGCGTTGCGTATGATCGACCTCGGCGGCGATGTCACCGGCAACGGCATCTCCAAGCTGGTGTTCACCATCCTGTCAGCAGTCGCCGAGAATGAGCGCGACCGCATTCGTGAGCGCATCCGCGACGCCAAGCGGCACCGCACCGCGCTGCGCATCTACAACGGCGGAAAGCGGCCTACGGTTACGACATCGAGGGCGTAGGCAAAGATCGCCGCCTCGTGCCGAACGCTCATGAGCAGGCCGCGCTGGCCCGTGGCAAGGCCTTGCAGGCCGAGCGCAGGCAAGCACAATGCCGAGGTCGAAATGCTGGCGTTCAATATCCTGGCGATGGATGGGAACGACCTGCGGGGACTGCCATTGTCAATGCGCAAGGCCAGTCTTCAGCGCCTCCTCGCGCGCCGGCCGGAAGGCAGGACAGCCAAGCTGTTCACTCGAAGTGTTTCCCTAGAGATGCTGTCGCTCGGTTGATCGTTGATCCATGCATCAAGCGTCATTTCCTGTGGGCATCCCGATCGGAGTGTCTGGCTGCTTTCCGGCTCTCTCATCGGTGCGGCATAGGGCAGTTCCCCTTCGCTGGCCTAATGCCTCAGGAACAGCACGGGGCAGCCGGAGTTGATCCCGGGATGAGAGGCCAGGAGCACTCCCGTGCCAGTCACAATGGCGTGCGCCAAAGATCTTGAACTCATCGCTCTGCGTGAGCTCCGCAGTCTCCCGGGCGGAGAGCATGTCTGCCACGTCGAAATCATCCCCTCCGGTACTGATTGGACTTTGGTGCCCGTCATGCGTGATGGCGCTGATGAAGCGCAGGTCCTTATATCGGCAAAGACCACCGAACTGAGGCTGAAGCAGCGGTACTCGGTCCGCTTCGATTGGTGAGCGACACAATTCATTGCAGCGTCTTCCGCCGAGCAAGGACGGGCGAATCCCCTACACTTCGCTGGTGCCGCGTTGTCACATCATTTCGGGGCGTTACAGAACCGTCTCGATGAGACCCAACGTCTTCGCGTCCTGCGCCTCCAAATACCAGTTCGACGGCGCCTTCTGCATGACCTCTTCGATCGTCACGTTCGAGCCCAGAATTAGATTTTGAAAGCCCTCGTTCTGTATGGCGATCGAGCATTCGATTTCGTTGAGCGTCGCCCTCACAACCGCAATGCATGTCGTCAAAGGGCCATCGATCACCAGGCTCTTCGAAAGCTTGCGTTCATGGATCATTAGTCGTGTGCCGCGTGCGAGGTATCTGTTCGGCCGCGCAAAGAAGCTCATGAACGTAACGCCCGCC
This sequence comes from Bradyrhizobium sp. CCBAU 53421, assembly GCF_015291625.1. Taxonomy (NCBI): domain Bacteria; kingdom Pseudomonadati; phylum Pseudomonadota; class Alphaproteobacteria; order Hyphomicrobiales; family Nitrobacteraceae; genus Bradyrhizobium; species Bradyrhizobium sp. CCBAU 53421. The sequence continues at coordinate 3,155,906 of NZ_CP030047.1, read as the reverse complement.
GAATAAATCACAGCCTTACCGAGAAATACGAAGCGACGTTGCGGCTCTGTCTCACTCGCGAACCGCACGTCCTCCCCCATCATTCGGGCGACCTCGGGGTCCCCACCCAAGGTCGACAGTTCGATCACGACAAGGACTTTATCGGCAGCGTTGTCGAACTGCGTTCGAAAGGCGGTGTACATGTTATAGTCGACAATGCCAGAGAGGCTAATGGCCGGCGACTTGAAGGCAGTGGCCGGTAGCGTTGCGAGCTGCATATAACAATCCTTTCGCGGCTTTGGTCTCTGACTACATGCAGATGCCGTGCCGGTTCCCGATCGGCCTACGCACCGGGCAGACGCGGCTCCAGGAATCTGCAATTACTACTGGCATTTCATCACGGAACAATTTGGAGAGTTCCCATGCCAGCAGGATCGTGGTCCGCTGAGGAAGAGCAAAAGCTGTTGCAATTGATCCGGGAGACCGGGCTGACACAGCGCGAGATCGCCCAGAAGCTCCGTCGTACTGAGGCGGCTGTCAGCGCCGGGCTGACTATCATCCGAAAGCGGGCCACGGAGAACGCTCGCGAGACCTAGCGGCTCAACGTCTACCGCAAAAATGGGCTGAACAGAGCGCGTCGTCCCAGGTCGTTAGGCGAGGCCTAACCCATGTCCAGACGGGCATCGATACCCATCTGGATGCACGCTCCGGCTCCGGGCGTCCCCCCGCCCCCACATTCATCTCCCGTACAACGGAGCTTGGTATTGTGACGGGGCGCAACGCTGCCGTGTCCACCGTGCGAGATTCCGATCAATGTTCAAGAAAACAGTCTTGCTGCTGACCGCGCTGACGGGCCTCCTCTCTATCGCACCGGCAACCGCTGAGGGCATCACGATCAAGGGAAAGGACTTTTATAGAGACGGCAGACCGTGGCAGCCCAAAGGGGTCGACGTCAACGCCTTCGTCAAGCCGCCGAAGTTCTTTGCCATCGACAAGTCCGCCCAACTGCAGCGCAGCTATTGGGGCGAGGTGGAATTGAAGCAGGTGCACGCACGACTCGGCGCGGACACGTTGCGCTTCCACGTCAGCCAGGGTGGCCTCGACCCTCAGGCTGCCATCTACGACGTTGGCTACGCTCATCAGATCGTCGAAGCCGTGCAGCTTGCTCGCAGTCACGGTTTCGCAGTCGTGCTGGTCATAGACGCACAGCAGGATGGGACACCGGAAGTAAAGTGCATGCCCTCAGCCAACACGGCACGTGCCTGGCATTCGCTCTCATCAGCCCTGCCCAACGATCAGGCGATCATGCTCGAACTGTTCAACGAACCCTGTAAGAGGGGTGATGCCACCGCTCGCGCCGAATGGGCGAAGGCCATGCAGGAACTGATCGACGCGGTGCGCGGGCGTGGGGTACGCAACATCCTGTTACTTGATGGGCTCGACTGGGCGCGGATCACCAACGGATTATTTCCGCTGGTCCACGATCCCATGCCTGACCGAATGGCATTCGCGATTCATCCCTACCTCGTTGGCGGGGCGTTCGACCGTCAGCAGCAATGGGAAGCAACGTTCGGTGCGAGCGCGAGAACGTTCCCCGCGTTGGTCACGGAATGGAATGCGACGCCAACCAACGGCTGTACAGGGAAGAACACGCCGCTCGTGGCACTGGCTCTGATGCGCTATCTGGAGTCGCTGCATCTTGGCCTGATCGAATGGGGCATCGAATCCACGCGCGGCAAAATCGTCACCAACCACGACGATTTCACACCGACGAACTATGCAGGGTTCAAGGACTGCAACGACGGATCGGATACGGGCGGCGGCGAGTTGCTGGCGAAGTACCCGCATGATTGAGAGGCCCCGCCCAATGGCAGACCCTGGCAAAGCTGGCCGGCTGCGGCCGACATCGGCCGACTGGCTTGCCTCGGTGCGAAACGCCGCGGTGGCAGGGCATATAGGCTGGATCGTCGGGGAGCTCGACAAAGGGTCAGAGTAGAGTGCGGCGGTACCCCCGGAGCAGCCCAACTCCGTCTCGACTATCACGCCGCGCTCGGTCTCTGAGGATGTGCCGTGAGCAGATGCATAAACACGTCGGAGACACTCGCGCTGTTGTCCCTCGCATTCGTCCTGTTTGCGCCGCTCACCGCTTTCACCAGCCATAATGTCACCCTCGCGGGCAGCGACTTCCTTTCGACGGCAAGCCATGGTTGCCCAAAGGGATCAAGGTCGAGACGTTTGCACGTTTCTGCTTTCATTCCTTTGGCGGCGAAATGGATGAACAATTCGGGCGGCGAATTTCACGCCGCATCGCCACCGCTGTGACACCTGCCATTATGACAAGCACAATACTCGTCACGTTAGGCTGCCAGCGGCTCCTATTTAATGCTTGTCACTCTCTCATGGACGACGGACGCCAAAATGGCTCGGAGTCCTGATGCTGCAGGCGAAAGATCGCTTCGCGCGATCATGCGCAGTTCGATAGCCGGCAACCGGGGAAGGCGGAACTCGGCGCCCACATTGCGTATCCCCGTCGGTACCCTGTGCGAGGTCCGAACCGTGACGCCGTGCCCAAATCGGAGAGCCCCCCAAACCCCAGGTAGACTTGGCGTCGTGAGAGACAATCGCCATGGCAAGCCTTTGCTATCCAGCGCGTGGAGCGCGGCCTGCCGAAATAGACAGGGGTGATCAAAGAGGACCAGCGGGACTCCGGCTGGGGGGTCGGATTTTGCAAGTTTCCTTCCGGCGAACCAGAACAGCGGTAGGGATCTAAGCAGCGTTCCCGCCCTGCTGCGACCAGGTCGAAAAAAGGCAAGCGCCATGTCGAGATGGCCGGCATTCACCTCATCCTCAAGTGCATAATTACGGCCGGCTCTCACCTCGACATGCACGCCCGGCCATTGCCGCGAGAAGCGCGTGATCGCATCGGGCATGACGTCTTCGAAGAAGTCCTGAGGAAGCCCCAATCGCACCGAGGCCGCCGCGACCGTTGCGCCCAGCGCGGCGGCAGCCTCGTCATGCAATTCGATGATCCGGCGCGCATAGACGAGCAATGCGTCACCGGCCTCAGTCGGGACAAGGCCACGGCCGCTACGCTGAAATAGCGGGCGACCGGCCTGCTCCTCGAGACGCTTCAGCTGCATGCTGACGGCCGACTGCGAGCGGCCGAGCTGCACGGCTGCCCGTGCAAAACTTCCGAATTCTGTGCCCGCCACGATCGTACGCAGCGCGTCGATGTCGAACGTCGGTTTCATCTATCGATTCTCGTGAAGCACGAGTTCAAAACTATCTGATATACGAAAGTGTAGTCCCTGGCTACAGTGGGGCCCGCGCGGTCGAAACTGGCATCTACGCGCACGCAGCAGAAGCGTGACGGATGCGACGCCAAACTCGCTATCGAAGGATCTCGTCTCATGATTGCTCCGACGGCGACCGTGGGCTTCATCGGCCTTGGGACCATGGGCGAGCCTATGGCACTGAATTTGGTGAAAGCTGGGAGGCCAATCGTCGTCTGGAATCGCTCGCCCGCGAAATGCGAAGCGCTGGCGAGCGCGGGCGCGACGATCGCACCCGATGTCGTCGAGGTCTTCTCCCGCTGTCGTGTGGTCATCCTGATGCTGGCCGATGGCGCCGCCATGGACGGCGTGCTTGCGCGCGGGACCCCGGCTTTCGACGAACGGGCCAAGGGGCACATCCTGATCAACATGGCGACGGTCCCGCCCAGCTATTCGAAGGCATTGGAATCGGATGTACGCGCCGCCGGCGGCCGGTACGTCGAAGCGCCGGTTTCCGGATCCCGCAAGCCGGCGGAGGCCGGACAACTGGTGACGATGCTGGCGGGGCAGGCCGAGGACGTCGCATCGATCCGCACCCTGCTTGCGCCGATGTGCCGAGAGAGCTTTGACTGTGGCACCGTGCCTAGCGCACTCCGGATGAAACTGGCCGTAAACGTGTTCCTGATCACGGTGGTGACGGGACTGGCCGAAGCGATGCATTTTGCCGAACGTCACGGGCTGGACCTGACGCAGTTCGTCGGCGTGCTGGACGCCGGGCCGATGGCGAGCGATGTCTCGCGGGGCAAGGCGACGAAACTGTTGAAACGGGATTTCGCCCACCAAGCTGCGATCTCCAACGTTCTGGAGAACAACCGCCTCGTGGTCGAAGCAGCTCGCGATGCCGGCATCGCATCGCCGCTCATCGACGTCTGCTTTGCGCTCTACGGCGAGACCGAAGCGCTGGGCCTCGGCAACGAGGACATGATCGCGGTGATCCGCGCCATCGAGCGGCGTACAACGGCCCACGCATGATCGACTTTGCCCTCCTCTGCCTGCCGATCTTCGGCGTCGTCGGGCTCGGCTGGGTAGCGGCGCGTGCGCGTCTCGCAACGCCTGGGGTCTGTGACGCGCTCGGGGCGTTTTCGTTCCGCTTCGAGCTCCCGGCCCTTGTGTTTCGCATGATTTCTGGCCAGCCGCTCGACCGCTCATTCAACGTGCTCTTCTATGGCGGCTATCTCGGAAGCGGATGTCTGATCTTCGCGCTGGTATTCGGCCTGTCGCATCTTCTTGGCCGGCAAAGCACCGCCGCGGCAGGCGCGCATGCCACAACGACAACGGTCAGCAACCTCGGCTTCCTCGGGCCTCCTCTCGCAACGGCGTTCTTTGGAGAGCGCAGCGCAGGCCCACTCGCGATGGCAATTCTCGCCGAGGTCATGGTCCTCCTGTCGCTGGGCGGCGCCATCATGGGGGCATCCCGCGGCTCCGGAGCGGGCATCACCTCTCACGTGATACGCGGCACCGCTCTCAATCCAGTTGTCGCAGCGATCGTGCTCGGCGCGGCATTCGCGGCCACAGGCATTGCGACCCCTTCGCCTATCGATCGCTTTCTTGTGTTTCTCGGCGGCTCCGCAGGCCCGACGGCTCTGTTCGCGGTCGGCGGCGCACTCGCCATGCAACGAATTGACCGAACGACGGCCACTGTCGCAGCCGGGCTCACCGCAGGAAAGCTGATCGCCTATCCGCTACTCGTATGGTATCTGTTCGCGCAGCTGCTGCGGCTCGAATCCATCTGGGTGCAGGTTGCCGTCCTCCTCGCCTCAATGCCCTCCGCTGGCAGCAACTACGTCCTGGCCCAGCGCTACGCGGCCGACGACGACCAAGTCTCGGCAGCGATCGTGCTCTCAACCGTCGTGAGCGTGGTAACGGTCCCCATCGCCGCATGGTTGGTGCGGCACTGATGCGATAGAGCACAATGTCTCAGAGGACACTGAATCATGAAAGGCGCCAGGTCATGACCAGTTCAGGGGGCTCCTCCACGACGCCGGAAATCGAGTTCTGGTTCGATTTCGGCAGCAACTACAGTTATCTCAGCGTCATGCGGATTGAGGACCAGGCTCGGCAGCTGGGCGTCCGTATCGCGTGGAAACCGTTCCTGCTGGGTCCGATTTTCCGTGCGCTTGGAATGGAGAACTCGCCTTTCGTCCTGCAGCAGGAGAAGGGCGCCTATGTGCAGCAGGACATGACGCGGCTTTGCCGAAAATACGGGCTTGCGGCGTGGGTCAAGCCAAACGTTTTTCCGCGGCTCGGCGTTCTGCCCTTGCGGATCGTGTTGCTGGGCGCTGACCAACCGTGGGTCGGTGCCTTCTGCCGCAAGGTGATGGAGCTGAATTTCGCGCATGACCAGGATATCAATCATCCGGAGCAGATGGCGTCCTGCTGGCTGAAATTGGTTTGCCTAGCTCCGACATTCTTCAGCGGGCCCAATCCGAGCCGGTCAAGGCGCTTCTGCGCAAACAAACGGATGAAGCCCGCGCGCGAGGCGTCTTCGGCGCTCCGACTTTTTTTGTCGGAACCGAGATGTACTGGGGCAATGATCGTCTGGACGACGCGCTTGTCTGCGCGTCGAAATGGGCGGCCTGAGGCGACCGAAGGAGTCGCCTGGAAGATCATCCCGTCCGATCCGCCGAGCGGTTCGTCTGACTTCCCGTGGGCGGATCACCATGTAGGAGCTACCTATGACAGTTCGTATCGAGCGCCGGGATCGCGTACTGACAGTTATTCAGTCTCGCCCCGACGTGCGTAACGCCGTCGATCCCGACCACGCGGATGCGCTCTATGACGCGTTCGTCGCCTTCGAAGCCGACGAGGCGGTGGACGTCGCCGTCTTTTGGGGAGAAGGCGGCGCGTTCTGCGCCGGGGCCGATCTGAAAAGTCTCGCGGCCCGCGGGATTGCGACCCCTGAGAACCGGAGCACGCACAGGTCGTTGGAATTCCCCAAGGACGGCAGCTTCGTCCCGCGCGGGCCGATGGGGCCGTCGCGACTCGAACTGGGCAAGCCTGTCATCGCGGCGATCGAAGGCCCAGCGGTGGCCGGAGGCATGGAGCTCGCACTCTGGGCCGATTGCCGTATCATGGCCCAAGACGCCTATATGGGTGTCTACAACCGGCGCTGGGGTGTGCCACTCACCGACGGCGGCGCCGTGCGGCTGCCTCGCCTTGTCGGCGAGGGCCGCGCTCTCGAGCTCATCATGACAGGCCGAAAAGTCAGCGCTGACGAGTGTCTGCGCATCGGCCTCTGTGAGAGGGTCGTACCCAAGGGCCAAGCGCGTCAGGCCGCAGAAGAGATGGCTCGCGTGATCGCCGGCTTCCCGCAGCTGTCTCTGCGCGCCGATCGGCGCTCCGTTCATCTGCAACACGGGCTAACCGAGCGCGCGGCGCTCGAGAAGGAGTGGTACAACTGCACAGGCGTGTTCAAGGCGGAAAGCGCGACCGGGATCGCAAGGTTCGCAGGAGGCGCCGGAAGGCACGGAGATTTTGGTCGCGCCACGACGCGCTCCTGATGTCCATCGTGATCCGGTAAGCAGTCCGACCACGGGGTTGATGCTCGATGTCGCCCAGCCCGCAGATTAATGAGGAATCGGCATGCCTGATATCGACAAATTTTTCGCCGCCATAAAGGCTGGGGAGATCGAGACGGTCGAAGCGGCGCTTCAGGCCGACCCAGCGCTCGCCAATGCGAGGGGTCCGCAGGGGCTCTCGGCATTGATGATGGCCCTCTACAATCAACAACCCAAGATCGCCGAGGTGATCAAGGCCAAGGCAAAGGACCTCGACATCTTTGAAGCATCTGCCGCGGGCAACGAGCGCCGTGTGATAACCTTGCTCGCTGGGGATCCAGAGCTGGCGAAGGCAGTTTCACCGGATGGCTTTGGCGCGCTGGGCCTTGCCGCGTTTTTCGGCCATGCAGGTGTCATGCAGATTCTGCTCAAGGCTGGCGCAGATCCAGACGCACCCTCCCGGAATCAGATGAAGGTGACGCCGTTGCACAGCGCCGTCGCCAACCGTGACGGCGCATGCGCGCTTAAGATGGCGCACCTGCTCCTTGCGCACCGCGCGGCGGTGAACGTCGCGCAAAATGGTGGCTGGACCCCGCTACAACAAGCTGCGGCCCACGGAAACATCGAACTGGTGAAATTGCTCCTTGAGAACGGAGCCGACAGGCTGGCCAAGGCGGACGACGGCCGAACGGCCGCCACACTGGCAAGGAGCGGTCATCACCAGGCCGTAGCGGAGCTCCTGGAGAAGCCGGCGTAGGCTCATCGTAGCATCGATCGTTCCAAACTATCGCGAGCACTGACGCGGCGTTATCAGAGCCCAAGCTCCTTTCTTGACTACTGCGACCGACGGGCTGCCTCGATTTCGACGATATCGACAAGCGTATCGCCTCGGACGAAATGATAGACGGAGTAGCGGTCGACGGTAGGATCACAATGGGGTGGGATGAGTTCGATGCGTTCTCCAAGCGCAATGCCGTTCCCGCCGGGAGGACGCATCAGCCCGCCGTGCTCGTCACCAAAGTAAAAATAGCTATTGCTGGAGAAACGTGGATCGGCGACGCGAGGGACCGGACCGTCCGTCGCAAACGCCTTGAGGCCCGCATCAATGGTGACCCATTTTTCTGCGTTGACGCTGACCACCCGCGCTTGAACAAACAGACTTTGCGCGAAGCTGCCATCCTCATCATTCCCAAGCGCGTCGCGATACTGGTCGTCCATGAAAATGTACGACCCTGGCTGCACGTCGTTCAGTACCTTGAGCGTTGCGTCGGCCGCAAACGTGCCCGTGCCGCCACCGGTTACCAACGGCACGTGATGCCCCGATCCCCGCAGTTCCTTGACAATCGCGCTGAGCCGCGCCATGCCGGCTGCCACCGCCTTTCGTCGCTCGCTCTGGCCGTTGATGTGCTGCCAAGCTCCCCCGTACCCCTGTACACCGGCAAGTCGAAGTGAGGAGCGGTAGCTGGCAATTCTGCAGGAGAGGCCTACGGCCGCAGACGGCGTTGCGACCCCCGTGCGCGCCATGGCGACATCGACATCGATCAGCACGGACAATGTAAGCTGTGCACTGCTTGCCGCCGACGCCAGCGCCTCGACCTGCTGCTCATGGTCAACAACGAACATCACATCGGGGTCGATCCGCGCGAGAGCGACTGCGCGCGCGGTGGTGTCGCTCCCGACGATCGGCGACGTAATGAGCAGCTTGCGCAGTCCGGCCTTCGCCAACGCCTCGGCTTCGCCGAGCTTGGCGCAGCAAACGCCGACCGCCCCGGCAGCGATCTGCCGGCGAGCGATCGTCGCCGATTTGTGAGTTTTCGAATGAGGCCTAAGCGCCAGTCCCGCCGCCCTGGCCCGCTGCGCCATATCCTCGACATTGCGCTCTAATGCATCGACGTCGACAATCAGCGCCGGCGTCGGCAACTGATAGCGTGAACCGGGACGACCAATCAGCGCCCGGGCCTGCTCGATAGCTATCGAGTCGATCGTCATTTTCTAGCTTTCCTCGTTCATGCTGACCAAGTGCTCGAACTTGGTGATTGCGACATTGTCCGGCAAGCGGAGGATCTTTCCGTTTTGTGCCCACTGTCCTTCCGTTACTTCGTGGATCACGGCCGACGTGATCACCGGGCAGTTGCTTTCGCTGCCGAGGGCCACATCGACGGATTCCTGAAGCGCTCGAGCGAATCTCGCCTTTCTGGACCCGTCGAGCACGCCGGCGGGAACCTGGTAGTTGATGAAGACACCTCCAATTTGACCATCGACCGGTTCACCGTTTGAATAGAATTGTCCCGCCGGCAACTCCTGCAGGAGAACCAGTCCCCGGGCGCGAGAGGCCGGAAGATCAGGTACCGACTCGGCGACGAACGCCGCTTCCGTCAACGCTTTGACCAACTTTTGCTTGGCTTCTGCATTGAAGGCGCCTGGCGTTAGCGTGACATACAGAACCGGCATGCAAGTCTCCCATTTGGTAGCTGGTGCTCGATCTTGCAAAAATACCTCGCGGAGATGCAGTGGCAACTTAGACATTAATCATGCTGATCCTGCCAGGCCCTTGTTGCGGCAAAATGGCGACTTGATGGCACGGCGCGGCTGACGAGTGCCGGATGAGATCGAACCAGAACGTCGACCCATTTGGCAAAATACGCATCAAAATTGTCCGTATCGCCACTCCTAATCCGCCGCACTTTGCGGGACTAAATACCCTTGTTGCCTAGAGCTCGCTCAGAACAACGACAGGAGCTGGTACCGTGCTAGAGCGGTCGGACTGCACTTTGGAATGGTTTGGCGTGACCACTTTTCGGCTGCGGCTCGGCAAGCTCACCGTCATGCTGGACGGATATATCGAGCGGATTGGTCGCGCGTCCGGCAGCGGACAGTCGGTAAAGGACGTCGCGGAAGCCGACTGGATCCTGGTGGGACAAGGTGACTTTGACCATATTGGCAACGTGCTCAGCCTAGCCTCACGCACCGGCGCAACGGTCGTGGCCAATCACCACGTACTCCATCAGCTTCGCGGAGCAGGTTTGCCAGACGCCCAGGGCCTACCGATTTCAGGTGGAGAGCCGATTCCCCTCAATCCAGACGTCAAGGCGGTGCCTATTCCCGCACTTCATTCTCATGTTTGGGCACCGCACTCGGCCGATCCGGACAAGGTCCTCACCGGCGATCTCGATATCAACGTCTTCGAGCGAAGACGCCGGGACGCCGATGTGTTCAAAAGCCTGGAGGATGCCGCCCTTTGCGGCCCGGAGATCGCGCGGCACGTTGCCGGGCTGAAGCCGCATGATTTCGACCACGGAGGAACGTTTGCATTTCGGATAAGCACCCCCGTGGGCTCGATCATATTCAAGAATTCGAGCGGCCACTGGTCTGGTCTGTTACCGAGTATGCGCGCCGATGTCGCGATCCTCGCCATTTCGCAGCGCGCTAATGTCGACGGCGAGCCATTTCAAGGGGCGTGGCCGAGCTTCATGGCCGACGAAGTCAAGGCGATAGAACCGAAAACGGTTGTCATGTGCCATCACGATGATTGGCTGCCGCCGTTCACGCCGGCAAAATCGGTCGAGCCGCTCCGCCTGGAGCTCGAACGCCGGGGGCTGAGCGTTCGCGTGATCGATCCGTCTCGCGGGCAGCGGTTTCCTCTATTTGCCTGAAGACGAACGGAAGCGCGCCGCGCGCGATGCGTCCCGATCACGGACATGGAGGGCCTGTCGAGCCGAAATCTCTGCCGTGATCGAACTTCTCTCTAGGCCCGAAACTTGCCCGGTGATTTTCCCGTGTGGCGGCGGATCAGGCGATAGAGCGCCGAGGTGTCGTCGAAGCCGACCTCCTCGGCCACATCTTCCAGGGGCAGCCGCGTTGTTTGCAAGAGGTGGAGCGCGGCATCGACGCGGATCTTTTGAACAAATCTCATCGGTGACAGGCCCGTGGCGAGCACAAGACGCCGATTGAGCGTGCGGGTCGTCGTGCCTGTTTGCTTGGCCAGGTCGCGCAGTGAGAAGGGTGCTTTCAGGCTGCGCCGCACATAGGCTTCGACCTTGCGCGCGATCGGATCTTGAGCGGCGAGAAACGCCGGAATGACGTAACGCGCCTGTGAGGCGCGCTGATCGACGACAACATGCCGCGCCGCGTCTTCGGCCAGCGAGGGTCCGGCGAAACGCGCAACCAGTCCAAGCATGAGGTCGATATGGGCGAAAGAGGCGCCGGCCGTCCAGATGCGACTATCTTCTGTCAACATGCAGTCGGCATTGGCGAGGCTCTCGGGAAACAAAGCCTTCAGCTTTGGCGTGAGCCACCAGGTCGTCGTGCAACGGCGGCCATCAAGCAGCCCAGCCATGCCCAACAGGAAGACGCCGGTACAGGATGCGGCAATGGTCGTACCGCGGTGCCAGGCCGACCGCAGCCATTTGGCCGCGGCTGGGGCATCGGGCGCGACAACTCTGTGTTCGATCTCGGCATCGGTCCCGGCGCCCATCCCCAAAACGATCGCGAGGTCGCGCGGCCTTGCTCGGGATAACGGCTGGGCAGGCAGGCTCACACCTCCGCGCAGCTGGGCAGTCGAGCCTTCCGTGACAACGGCGCGCCATCCGAAGACAGCTTCGCCAGCCAACCGGTTGACCGCATCCAGCACGTCCAGGGTGATGCCGAGGGCTGCAGGACTAGAGCTTTCGGGCACGAGAATATCGACTTTGATCATTGGCACAATTCGCATGCTTGATGTCAAAATGGCCACTGTACGGCAAGCCCCCGATTGCGCAAGATCGCCTGACCGCGGGGCGCGGTGCGATGTCGGACGAGACGCAGGCACGAGAGTAGCGCGATGCAGAACATGACAACGATCGAAACAAAGGCATTCGTGCCTTCCAGGGATTTCGCACTATCCAAGCGCTTCTATCCGGATTTGGGCTTCCATCTCGCTTGGTCATCGGAGAACCTCGCATACCTTTCGCTCGGGAACTCGAGTTTCCTTCTGCAAGACTTCTATGACAAGGCGCACGCTGAAAAGATCACGTAAAAGGCTTGAGTGGCCGAGCGAAGCCGCGCAACCGTTTCCGATTGCGCGGCTCACGTTGTCGGATTGCGCGCGGCATCAAGCGCCGCCGCGGGCTTCAGCTCGCTCTCCTTCATCGACGCCAGGAATTCGCTAATCTGGGCGACGAGAACATCGAACTTCTCCTTCAGGAAGTCGACGTTGGACAGCGCATCCCCGATCGCTCGCTCCGCCGTTGCGACGTCGCTCATGACCGGCACGAGAACGTCGGCGACAGCCTAGGTGGTCCGCTCCGCCTCCGTGACGTTGGCGCGGATCTGACGCGCCGTCGCGCTTTGGCGTTCCACCGCCACCGCGATCTCCGCTGTCGCCTCCTGCGACCTCGTCGCCATTTGCGAAATGTGCTTGACGCTTTCGACGCTGGTGACGGTGGCGTGCTGGATGCTCGCGATCTTGTTCATGATGCCCTCGATGTGCCTGGCGGTTTGCTCGCCGAGATTCTTGACCTCATCGGCAACGATCGCAAAGCGCCGGCCGCTGTCGCCGGCTCGCGCCGCCTCGATGGTGGCATCCAATGCCAGTAGATCGGTCTGCTCGGCGATCTCGCGGATCACGTCGTCGGTGCCGCGTCGGCAATAGCCTCATGAAGAGCTACGGGGCGAGGTACTGAGCCAATTTTGGACTCTTACGAATTTCTTCCGTTGTGCCTTCCATGGCAACTTTTCCTCGGTCAAGCACACAAGCACGGCCTGCGACGCGCAACGCCAAATCGATGTGTTGCTCCACGATCACCACTGCGATGCTGCGTGCAAGAGCTGTCAATTGCTCGGCGATTTCTTCAATAACCCCCACCCACACTCCTTCCGTCGGTTCATCGAGCAGTAAGACCTTGGGATCACATGCCAAGGCCCTGCCAATCGCTAGCATTTTGCGTTCTCCACCGGACAGGGAGCCAGCCAAATGGTCCAATCTTTGGGTCAGCTTGGGAAAGATCGCGAGAACACGATCAATCGCAGATCGATCCGAATTCCGGAGGATCCCAACAAGCAGGTTCTCTCGTACCGATAGTCCGCCAAAGACGGCCTGCTCCTGGGGTACATACCCGATGCCAAGGCGAACGCGGCCCTCGGTCGATAAACGCGTGATATCTTGTCCCCCAAAGCTGAGTTCGCCTCCTTCAACGGGTAGCTCACCTACAATGGTCCTCATGAGCGTGGATTTGCCAGCACCGTTCCGGCCCAGGACAGCTACACCACCGCAGTTCGGAATGCACAGGGAGACACCGAACAGCACACGGCCACGACCGTAGCCAGTATCAAGATTTGTGACTTGCAGGAGATGGTTGTCAGACACGACGTAAATACACCTCCTGTACCTTCGCGCTCGCCTGGATCTCTTCCACTGTGCCGGTATCAAGTACCCGTCCCCGATCCATCACCGTAATCCGATCGCAGATCTCACGAATAAACTCGAGGTCGTGTTCTACGATCACGATTGAGCACCGGTCTTTAATGGGTTCGAGCAGCCTGCCGGTCGCGCGTCGTTCCTCCTGACTCATTCCGCCGGTGGGTTCATCGAGCAATAGCAGTCGGGGCTCTGCCGCCAACGCCATCGCGATCTCGAGCCATTGCTGTTGCCCGTGCGACAATGTAGAGGCCGCGTCATGGGCACGATCCGCGAGCTGAAATTCGTCAAGAAGTTGCATCACTCGTTCGCGCAGCGACACGCGTGTGCGCGAAAAGACGAGGTCAATCATCGACGATTTCGCCTGTAGCGCCAGCAGAACGTTCTGGTAGAGCGAGAGCGTCGGCAAAATGCTCGTGACCTGGAACTTGAGGCTCATGCCGCCGCGGGCTCTTTCCGCCGGCGGCGCCTTGCTGATGTCCTCACCTAAAAAACTGATGGTGCCTCCGGTCGGCAACTCGGCACCAGCAAGGCACTTCATGAAAGTGCTCTTGCCTGACCCATTTGGTCCGATCAATCCGTGAAATTCGTTGGTAGCAACTGAGAGAGCGGCGTCATGCAGCGCGGTAAAATTGCCGTACTGTTTGACAACGCGAGACGCCTTAAGCAGGGTCATCACAACCTCCCTTCGCCGCTGGGGGCATTACCGGGACGTCAGTTCCTTCACGACGATCCAGCAGGAAGCTTATCAGTCCCGCCGGACGAAGCGTGATGACGATTACGAGGATCAACCCAAGGATGATAGGCCACACCTCTTGATACGAATTTGAAAACCAAAAGCCCAAGGTCTCGATTGTGGTCGTCCCGATAACCGCCCCAATCAGTGTGCCGGCCCCCCCGAACAGCACGTAAAGAACGACCTGCGTCGACAGGACGACACCAAGGCTTCCTGGGCCGGCAAACCCTTCGTGGAAGGTGTAGAGGCCTCCCGCCAGCCCCGCGATTGCGCCACCCACTGAAAAGGTAACTAACTTGAAATGTTGAACTCTATACCCGAAGTACAGAAGGCGTTGCTCTCCATCGCGCAGGCCCGCTAACACGAGGCCGAACTGCGACGCTATCACGAACCGGCAGGCCGCGTAGACGATGAGTAGGAGCAAAAGCGAGGCGAAATAGAAACCAACTCCTTCAGCTAGATCATAAGGTCCGATTGTCATCGGCGGAATTGACGGAATGCCGTTCTGACCTCCCAGATAATACCAGCCGCGCGCGAGCCGCTCAGCTGCGTAAGAACCCGTTAATGTTCCCATCGAAATGAACACGACGCTTGCTTGACGCCTCCCTAGTAGAAGAACACTTCCGACCAGCGTCGCAACAGCAAACCCGACCAGCAGTCCAATCGGCAGCACCGCTAAGAGTGAAGTCACTCCAAAGTCGCGAGCCGCGAGCGCGACGCCATACCCAGCTGCACCAAAGAAAAGTGACTGGCCAAAGCTCATGATACCGGCACAGCCCCAAAGCAAATCGAACGACAGCGCGAAAATGCACAGGATCAAGATCCGTGTCGCAAAAACCACAAGATAGTTCGATACGATTAGCGGAAGGATCAAGAACGTAGCGAGCGCGGCGATTTCGATCAACGTTCGGCCATGCAGCCAGCGGCTGATCTGAGCAGACGGGCGTAGCGTGTTCGCGAACGCCCGGCGCTCAATTGAAGTTGTGGTCAACTCAGCACTCCCTCGGATCGACGAGAGACGGACTACGTGCTGCGAGTTCGTATTTGCCTTGCTTCGCGACAGCGATGTACATCCGCATTCGACAGTGGCGGCTGCCTGGCACCATCTCCGCAGGCCCCCCAGGGGCTTCCGATATCTTTGCATGATCAAGGGAGGCAGCGACCGCGTCTCGGTCTGTGCCGCCGGCCTCCTTGACGGCGGCCTGCCACATCTTGAGCCCGCGATAAACCCCGGTTGCAGCGCTGCCTGCCGCGAACAGCGACGAGGCGGGAAACTGTCGCTCATACTCTGCTTGGATCTTGGCGCTTACGGGATCCTCGAGCGTCACCGCTTTGAAATAATCGAGACAGCTTGCTAAGCCCTCGATTTCGGCGGAAGGGTTGATGCCAAGGGTGTTCTCGTCATAGTAGACACAGGCGAGCCGGCCACCATTTCTGATAAAGCCAGCGTCGGACAGTTGCTTGAAAAGCGGTCCGACGCCAGGCGGAATAACTGTATTGAATACAACATCAGCCCTATTCGAGATTATTCGGCTAACGGCAAACGTGAAGTCGATCTGGTCAAGAGGGTAGTACTCCTCAAAGACAACCTCGGCCCCGTTTGCCTCGATAACCTTTCTGGCATAAGCATTCAGGGAGCGTGGCCAGACGTAGTTCGCTCCAGGTAAGGCGAAACGCTTCGCGCCGCCCTTGGTCAACCAGGGTATGAGTTCGTCACATTGCTGCGCGGGCGTCGGACCAGTACAGAATATGTAAGGCGTGCATTCCTTCCCCTCATACAGTTGGGGATAGATATAAAGCGTTCTGCCTTTGGTAACGACGACGTCCTTGATGGCATTCCGCATCGAGCTTGCAAGACCACCGATCACTACGTCGACCTTGTCGCGCTGGATCAATTTTCGAACATTCCCGATAGCGACCGATTCGTTTGAAGCCGTATCCTCGATGAACAGCTGCACAGGTCTGCCGAGCAGGCCACCGTTGTCGTTGATCTCCTTCACCACCATCCGCGCAACGTTCGCATTAGCGGTCCCAGCGAAACCCAACGGCCCTGTCAGGTCCGTCGCGACCCCGATCTTGATCGGATCAGATGCCGATGAGCGACGGATCGGCGACGCTAAACCGGCTGCTCCGGCGGCGATGACTAGACTCCCCCTGCCCACACGACTAAGCAAGCGGCGCCGGCTCAGCTGCAGATTAAGCATGTTACTAGCCTCCCCTTTTTGATACGAGGCCTTGCGGCCGGACCTTGACCAACAGAATTGCAAATAGGAGAACCGACACGTCGGCGACTACCGGCGCCATGATCCACGGGAGCGATGCATTCAGCGCGCCGACTACTCCCGCGCCCACCAGAGATCCTGCGAAGGACCCGACACCACCGACCATGACGGCCACAAAGCCCTGGATAAGAAATCGGATTCCCAGATCGGCGAAGAGCGTGAACACAGGCACGATCAACGCGCCTGCCAATCCTGCCAACGCCGCGCCAAAGGCGAACGTGGCGCTGTAGATCCGGCCCGTGGAAATTCCGGAGGCCCTGGCCAACACCGGATTCTCGAGCGATGCACGAACTTCTAGTCCAAAAGACGTGTGGTTGAGCAAGCGGTAGCTCGCCGCCATCACGATCGCAGTCGTGACCACAATCGCACACCGCCACTTGGAGACGTAGAGATCGCCCAGCTGAAATGAGCCGCCAAGTGGATCAGGGACGGCGAGGTAGAGGCCTCCAATGAGACCACGCACCGTCTCGCGGATGACGAGTCCGACCGCGTAGGTTGCGACCATGGCCGCGACGGGAGCTGCATAAAACCGACGTACGATCAGCCGCTCGAGGACAAAACCTATGGCACCGACGAGAAATGGCGCAGCGACCATACCGGCCCAAACGGGCAGGCCCAAGCTATGGGCCAGGTAGGTGACATACGCCCCGAGCAGAACGAGCTCGCCATGGGCAAAGTTGAATATGCCCATCATGCTGACGATGATACCCAGCCCCGACACAACGAGGACTACGATAGCTCCGAAGGTAACGACCTCGAATGCCACCACGGCTAAGCTGTCCAACATCTCCCCCTTCAGTTGGAGCTGTTTACGGCACGGGCCAAAGCGGCGAGTTCAGCGTTAAAGCGATCAGGCGCTTCGTAGAAGGGGGTATGGCCAATGCCCTCGTAGATCGAGAGATTTGAATTTGGAATAGTGTTTGCGGTGTGTTTGGCCATATTCGTGCTGATGACACGGTCTTCCTGCCCATGTGTCACCAAGACAGGAATTTTGAGAGCTTTTAGGACCTCATCGACGTCGAGCGGCCGGCCAGCCATCCCGGCGCGTACCTGCGGCGGGACCAGCATGTTGAAAGCAAGCATCTGCTCGAATGCCTCGGCCCTCGGCTGCACTTCGAAGCAGCTTTTGAGAAAATCACGAGTCGCCGCGATGCTCGTCGCGAGATCCGCCGATGCCATCGAAGTCTGCAGACCCATGGCCGCGCCGAACACGTCGGGAGCGACCTTGGTCGTCGCATCGACAAAGTTGATTGCAGCGATTCTCTCCGCGCCGTGCGTCAAAAGATAGTCCGTGACAACGCGGCCGCCGTATGACCACGCGACCAGAACCGGACGCTTGAGATTCGCCGCCGCCATGACTGACTGCAACTCATCGGCCCAGAGTTTTGAGCTACGATAGCTCTCCGGCGTGAGAGGTTTGTCTGAACCACCGTGCCCGCGCAAATCGTAGGTCACGAGACGAAACTCCCCAGCGAGATCGCTGCCGAATTGCCGCTTCCAGGAAAGATAGCTCTGAGAAAAACCGTGAATGAACAGAATCTCGGGTCCGCTTGGATTACCCCACACCTGGGCGGATATCGCGAGCCCGTCTGGCGTCTGGACCCTGATCGTCTCGGGGGCCTTCTTTACAACGCCGTCGCTATCGCGCGGCTGGCGATTCACAGGCGTCATCACACATTCCTTTCAGCGTAAGTGGGCGCTAGCCCGACAATCAGCTCGAGCTCGACCGATGCGTTCTTGGGGAGTTGCGCCACGCCAACTGCCGTCCTCGCGTGAGAGTCAGCATCGTCAAATAGCCGATAAAGGAGCTCGGACGCAGCGTCCGCAACGGCGCTCTGCTCGGCGAAATCCGGCGCGCTTTGGACATAGACCGACAGTTTAAGAATCCGCCGGACGTGATCCAGCGATCCGATCTCGTGTTGTAGCGCCGCCAGCCCCCGCAATAGCGCAAGTCGAGCGCCGTCGCGGGCGGCCTCCAAACTGGCTTCTCTGCCTACGGGGCCCGTTACTGTGATCCGGTCCCCATCACGCGGCAACTGGCCACTGACAAAGGCAATTCCACCGTCAATCGAAACCGGCGCGTAGAGTGCCATAGCGGGCGCGCGGGCCGGCAGCTTAAGACCAAGTGAGGCCAGTTTCCCTTCGATCGCGCTCATGTTGTCTCCAGCCGCGAGTCATCGAGACCGTCCGCGCTCGCGACCTCAACCGCGCGAGCAATCCGATCGAGCGCCTGATCGAGTAATGAGGAGGAGCAACCAAAATTGATGCGGAAGAACGGAGAGAGCCCGCAATCGTCGCCCGGCAAGACCACCACGCCGGCTTCATCAAGAACGAAGCGCGCGAGGTCAGCATCCGTGCGCCAACCTCTGCCGAGGGCTGCAGAGCTCTGCAGGAGCTGCTCGCACGATATGTAAGCATAGAACGTCCCCGCCGGAGAACGCATGCTCAGGCCGGGTATCTTCGCAACGGCGTCGACGACATGGGCGCGAGCCGTCGCGAGCAGTGTCTGCCTCCGCGCAATCTCATCCTGAGGCCCATTCAGCGCCGCTTCGGCCGCCGCCTGGCTCACCGTGCTTGCGTTCGAAGTGCTCTGCGACTGGACCTTCACCATGTCGGCGATGAGGCTTGCCGGGCCAGCGCCGTAGCCGATCCGCCATCCCATCATGGCGTAGGCCTTCGAGACACCGTTGATTGTCAGGGTGCGCTCCCTCATCTGGGGAGCGGCAGATGCCATTGTCGCGAACTCCGTCTCGTCGAAAATAATGTGCTCGTAGAGATCATCCGACATCACGAGGATGTCTGGGTGATGCTGCAGCACGGCGGCGAGGGCCCGCAATTCCGCTGCAGAATAGACACCTCCGGTAGGGTTTACCGGATTGTTGATGATAACCCAGCGGGTGCGCTGCGTGATTGCGCGATCGAGGTCATGTGGCGTCAGCTTCCAACCGGACGCGGCGGATGTATCTACAACCACTGGAACCGCTCCAGTGATCGTTGCAAGATCCAGATACGACGCCCAGTACGGCGCCGGCACGATGACCTCATCACCGGGAGAAACCGTCGCCGTCAGCGCATTGAACATCACCTGCTTGGAGCCGTTGCATACAATGAGCTCTTCGAGGCCGACACAAAGGTTATTTTCGCGCGCGAACTTGCCGCGCACGGCTTCCTTGAGTTCAACGCTTCCGTCGACGTTCGTGTAGCCGACCGGCACCGCCTTTGCGGCTCGCAGACCGGCCTCGATGACGTGAGGCGGGGTCGGAAACTCGATCTCGCCCGAAGACAAAAGGATGATGTCGCGTCCGGTTGCCCTCAATGCTCTTGCTTGCTTTGCGAGAATCGAGGCTGGCGAGGTCTTTAAAGACGCCATTCGGGGTGAACGCGGGATCATACGTAAGCTCGCATGGTTACGATGTTGGCAAGGAGAGCCTGATCGACATTGCCGCCCGATGCGACAACCAGTGTGTCGCGGCCGCAGGTTTCAATCTTCTGGGCAAGCACCGCGGCAAGAGCAGCAGCTCCGCTGGGCTCGAGCACGAGCTTCAGCTCGGTGAACGCAAATAACACCGCGTGGAGAACCTCGCTGTCGCTAACGCTCAGCCCTTTCGCGCCGCGCGCGAGAAGAACCGGAAGCGTAAGCTTTCCTGGCGTCGATACCCGTAGCGCATCGCAGATCGTCTCTGCGGCACGGTCGTTGCTCTCCCAGCGACCGCTCGCAAGAGAGCGAGCCATGTCGTCAAGACCGGCGGGCTCTACGGTAAAAATTGCGATCTTCTCACTGACGCTATGCAGCAGGGCGCTCCAGCCAGACGCGAGACCTCCCCCACTACAGCAAATGATGACTTGGTCGGGTTGCTCGATCCCGGAGCCGTTTGACAACTGCTCGATCGCCTCGAATGCCCCAACCCCTTGTCCGGCGATAACAAGTGGATCATCGAACGGTGGGACGAGCACTGCGCCTCTGCGTTCGATGAGCGAGGCGGCTATTGCCTCGCGGTCATCGGCCGTCCGGTCGTAGAGAATCACTTCTGCATCACGAGATTTGGCGCCCGTGATTTTGATGGCCGGAGCATCGCACGGCATGATGACCGCAGCAGGGATGTCGAGGATCCTGGCGGCTTCCGCGACCGCCAGAGCGTGGTTGCCAGATGAAAACGCGACCACACCTCTTTGCCGCTCGCTTTTTGGAATCGCAAGCAGCCGATTGATCGCCCCTCTGAATTTGAAGGAACCCGTTCGCTGGAAGTTTTCCGCCTTGATGAAGATGCGGCCGCCGACGCGTCGGTCCAGTACGTGATTGGTCAGTAGCGGTGTCTTGAGGGCAAACTCTGCGCTGCGCGCCTGTGCCGCTGCGATTTCTTCGAAGTCGACGGCGAGTTCACTCACTTGGTGGCTCCGCCCGAGTTCGGCTCAACGGGTATATGATTTGTCCCTTGCCCGTCTTCCTTCAGAAGCTTGACCGCCGCGATCAGGGCACGCTCAAACCGCTGTTGTTCGGCAGCGATGCCCTCCGGTGTCCACTTCCAGAAGCCTTGCCCGGTCTTTGTCCCGTAGTGTCCGGAGGCGACAAGCTCGGTCAAAACACGGCTCGGCTTCGATGCGGTATTCAGAGCAGGATAGATTGAGCGTCCTGCGGCCAGCTGAGTATCAAGGCCCGACAGTTCCTTCTGGAGGATGGGACCGGCTGCGACATATCGAAAGCCGAAACCAAAGCGAACGGCCGCATCCACGTCTTCCGGGCGCGCCAATCCCTCATCAATGACTGCGAACGCCTCCCGCATGAGGGCGTGTTGGATGCGATTTGCCAGGAAGCCTGGCACGTCTTTTTCGACACGGATTGGGATTCGATCGACCGATCGCAGGATGTTCGATAGACGATCGATGACCCAAGCCTGCGTCAATTCTCCGCGCACAACCTCGACCGCGGGCACCAAATGCGCTGGCAAGAAGAAATGCAGGCCTCCCATCCGTTCACGTGTGGCGCAATCCCTTGCAATCTCGCTAATTCGTAGTCCCGAGGTGTTGGTGAGCAGGGGAATTTGAGGAGGTACGAGCCGATCCAGTTCGGCAAACAGCTTGCGTTTCGCTTCGAAGTCCTCGGGGACAGTCTCGAGCCCAAACTGGACACCAGACCACGCGAGATCGCGAATGTCTGTGACCAGCCGCAGTGTTCCGACCGTGCCACGGCTGTCAAGTTGCTGAACCGCTCGTGCGACGCGGGCTCTCACGGCGTCCCACTTCGTCTCGTCCCGGGCAACCGCCTGTACGTCCCAGCCTTGCGACAGGAAAATCGCCGCAACATCGCTACCCATAATGCCGCAGCCCACGATAACCGCGATCTTCCTCGTCATCTTTTCCTGCCCTTCGGTCGTCGCCGGATGCAAAGCGGTTGGCCCGGTTCGCTCGCCGGCTTTCCGCCGGTCGGGCTCCAAGCGTGAACGATCGGGGCCCAGCACGACTTGCATTTCCAACCCGCATCCATACACTTGGATTCAGGTCACATACAGTTACATCTGTATGTCCACAGTATGGAGAATGTACGGGTATGGCAAGGGCCGATTTCGGAAAAGTTTATTCGTGGCTTCCTGACCTGAAGGGAGCCTCAGGGCCCATCTACCTTAGTATCGTTCAGGCGCTTGCCGAGGACATCAAAGCTGGGCGGCTGAAGGCCGGAGACCCGCTTCCGTCGCAGCGGGAACTGGCCGAAGGACTTGGCGTCAACTTCACGACCGTCACGCGCGCCTATGAGGAAGCTCGGAGCCGGAAGCTGATTGCCGCGAAGGCAGGCCAGGGCACCTATGTGCGCGATGCCGAACCGGATAGAGGAGCCAAGATCGACGCAACGATCAGCCTCGTGTCGAACTGGCCCCCCCCGGTTCCGGCGTTGTCCGTAGTCGGCAAGGCGCTAGCCGATCTTGCTTCAGAGAAGGGCGCACTCGCGCTCGAGTACCGCGGAGGTCAGCTAGAACCGGCGCATTTCGATGCAGGACGACAATGGTTGGCTAGCAGTTTTGGGGGTGATCTCAGAGACCGGATCACCTTATCGGCTGGTGCCCGCGGCGCTTTCCTGGCCATCATGTCGCAGATCGTCGGCCCTGGCGCCGTTATGCTGACGGAAGCACTCACATGGCCCGCTATAAAAGCCGTAGCTCGACTGCTCGGGATTACGCTCATTGGCGTCGAAACGGACGGCGAAGGAATCTTACCGGATGCCCTCCAGCGAGCCTGCAGCGAACACCGCCCCAAGGCTCTCTATTGCACGCCGACGATACAAAATCCCACGGCATCCATGATGGGCGTGGAGCGTCGGAAGACCATCGCGGAAATTGCCCGCAAGAACGGCATCGCCATCATTGAAGACGATGCCTATGGCAAGCTCGTGCCAGACGCGCCACCGCCGATCGCAGCACTTGCCCCCGATGTCGTCATCTACGTAAGCGGCCTCGCAAAGACGTTAGCCTCCGGCCTTCGCATTGCCTACGTCGTAAGCCCCGACGCAGCGGTAGCGCAACAAATAGCGGAAAGATTGCGGTTCACCATGCTACTGCCGCCGCCCGTTGAAATCGCACTTGCAACGCGGCTCATTCTTTCGGGCGAAGCCGAGCGCATCCTGTCCGAAATCAAGATTGAGATGAAAGCACGACACAACATCCTGCGTTCGTCTCTCAAGCATGCCGACTTCAGTGCATTTCCGGGCGGGTTGCATGCATTTGTTAAGCTGCCGGCAAAATGGTCCCGAGCCGAGTTCATAAATACATTGGCGCGCAATGGAGTCCTTGCCGCTCCAAGCGATTCATTTGCGATCTCGCCGAGCCAAGCGCCAAACGCGATACGGTTGTCGATCGGTGCTCCAATCTCGGGCGATGAGCTAGAGCAGGCCCTTCAGCTTGTCGCAAATTTGCACGAACGCGAACCGGCGTTTAGTAGCGACATTGTTTAGGGCGAAGCGCGTGGGCGGTCTGGCCCGCGCGCTCACCCACCTATGCTTTGGTTCGGTCTGCGTCGTGCGGATCGTAAGCAAAGCTCAGAACGCCGTCCCCCGTTTCTCGCACAAGACTGCCAGCCTCTGCAATTTCAGGCAGATTCTGCCGAGCAAGCAGCGCCAGGTCTTTACCCGAATGGAAAGAGTGCGCGCACCAGGCGGGAATAAAAATGTCGTCGCCGCGCGCGATCGACCGTGGCTCGTGGCTGTCGAGATCGACCTCGCCGACACCATCTGCACCA
Source organism: Bradyrhizobium sp. CCBAU 53421 (assembly GCF_015291625.1). NCBI lineage: Bacteria > Pseudomonadati > Pseudomonadota > Alphaproteobacteria > Hyphomicrobiales > Nitrobacteraceae > Bradyrhizobium > Bradyrhizobium sp. CCBAU 53421. Next base: position 3,132,462 of record NZ_CP030047.1, on the reverse strand, counting down.
TGAAAAGATGCGAATACGAGTGCGCATGGGGGGCCGTCCGCTCACCGGCGCGGATCATGTGCAACGCCATCGATAAACCCGGCGCAATCGTGCCCGCAGCGGCGCCTGGCGCCTGCAGTGCTGTTCCACGCATGTTGGCATCGGGAGAAGTCAAGCCGGACAACAGCGCATCCCATGACCACAACACAGGCGCCTGCGAACAACCGACAGGTAGGCGGCAAGCCATGGACGCCTCCGTAGTAGTTGCGGCAATCACCGCCATCTGCGGAGCGGTAGCCGTCGTCCCCGGCATGGACAGCAAGTCGTCGGACAAACTGAGTTGTTCGGGGCTTGGCTTCCCGCGAGAGAAATCGAGATTTACTTCGCGCGCTGTAAACGATTCGTACCGAAGGCTCACCTGAGCACGGAAGCTCGACAATTCCCGTATGGATAGTTTGTGAAGATCGACGTTCATCAGATTCGCTTCTTCTTCGGCCGAGTTCCTTCAACAATCATGTGCGACCGCCGGTCATCGATCAGCCGGCTCAAAAAGGTCCCGGATCCGAAGTGCCCCGGACCCGGGCAAGTTTGGGAGGTCATTACTGAAAGCTAACCAGCTAACTCCGTGATAGGCGAAAAAACTCTTGAGATGGATTGGAAGAAGCCCGCTCAGATGGCCGGCCGCTGGATGGGGCCGAGCGCGTTCTCAAGCGCGTAGCCGAGCGAAAGCAGGTTACGATCCTCGCCGGGCAGGGCGTCAAACTCCATTCCTACCGGCAACCCGCCCGCGGTGACGCCGGCCGGCAGGATGAGGCTCGCCAAGCTCGCGCACGTACCGACGGCAATGTTGCGAACAAGCGCGACGCCAAGTGGCACATTCTCGCCGCGGATGACGACGTCGCTTTCCTGCTCGATCCTTGGAGGCGGTGTCATAAGAGTCGGAAAGGCGAGCGCAGCGATCTGTTGATCGGAAAAATAGCTCGCAATCGCTTGCTTTAGATTTCGACGGTTAAGGAGAGCTGCTTCATACACCTCCGCCGACGGCCTGTTTGGAACGAGGGAGAGAGATTTGAAGACTCCCTGCATGCTCTCACTCACCTGGGAAAACATCTCTTCGAAGGTCAAACCGGTTTTCTCGTTCGCTAGAAACTCCGATATTGCCGGCACGGTCTCGTAAGTGATGATCGTGAATGCAATCTCAGAGGCCAACTTCACGACTTCCGGGATGTTGGCCTGCACAATCACTGCACCCGCGTCTTTCAGCTTACGAATGGCCGCCTCTGCGACGCGCTCCACTTCCGGATCCAGCCCCGAGTAGAAGTAGTCAGGAGCAATTCCGATACGCACGCCGGATAACGTCACTGACGCCGTAGCTGCAGTTTCACCGGTCACTGCAGCATCGAATAGCGCTAGGTCTGCCACGGATCGCGCAAGGGGGCCGACCTGATCGAATTTATTCTGGGTAAGTGACATGATACCAGCCCCCGGATAGCGTCCAAACGTTGGACGAAGGCCGGCGAGCCCGCAACATGATGCCGGAATGCGAATGGACCCCAGTGTGTCCTCGGCAATCGCCAATGGCGCCATGCGAGCCGCGACGGCGGCCGCGGAGCCGCCGCTGCTGCCGCCCGGAACGCACGCCTGATCATAGGGGTTGCGCACTGACCCGAACGTGTCATTGCTACTGGTCCACCCATAGGAAAGCTCCTGCAAATTGCTCTTTCCCATTACGATGGCGCCCTGACTTAAAAGTCGCTTCACGACCTCAGCATCTTCTTTCGGCTTAAAATCGCGAAGGGCCCGAGTGCCGTTCGAGGTCGGAAGTGACTTCGTGTTGACGCTGTCCTTCACCGGCAGGGGCAGGCCGTGCAGCAGCCCCAGTTTCGCTCCGGACGCGCGTACTTTGTCGGCCGAGCGAGCATCTTCACGGACCTCGTCTGGACTCAGTGTCCGAAACGCATTCAGACTTTGGAGTGAATTTGCCCTGGTCAATAGCGCGTTCGCGTAGTCTTCCGCCCTCAGTTCGCCCTTGCGCATTGCGTCAACGGCGGTTGACGCATTCAGTTCGACGAGCGCGCTACCGCCGGACGCGGCCTTAGAACCGGTCTGCGCGCCTAAAACGGCATCTTCCGGTTTCATATCTTCGTTTTCCAAACTCGGGCCTCCTAGCCAATACCGTATGCTTATTGTATCTATACTGCATGTACAATGCAACACACCTGTATGTATCGCAAGGAATAGCGGTGGAGCGGCTATATGCATCGCGTCTTCCAAACGTTCATTGACATGCTCGCCGCGGCCAAAGAACCCGCAGACTTTTCGCGGACGATGGTCATCACCGCGGAATCCTTAGATTTGTCATGCTTTGCCTATCTGGCGCTCCCGCGAACCAACTACGGGAAACCACGATTGATCTCGAACTATCCTAACGCCTGGACGTCGCACTATCTTAAGAGCCGCTATCAGAGAATTGATCCAGTCATTCAAGAAGCACTGGGCAACACTGAGCCGTTTAGGTGGGGGCTCGCTCCGGCAGAGAAAACCTATTCATCGCTTCAACAGCAGATGCTTGATGAAGCCTCCAACTTTGGAATCCGGCTCGGCTTCACCGTCCCTATTCATGACGGTCACGGTCCCATCGCTGCACTGACGTTCGCTGCATCCAAGCGCAGTGACGCCTTCGAAACTTTCACTAGTTCACAGGCGCGCGTACTTCAGCTCATAGCAATGTATTTCCATGCTCACGTGCGCCGTAAACTCAGAACCGGGCATAGAATCGCAGAGGTATTCTTGTCACCTCGAGAGCTCGAATGTCTGGAATGGGCCTCACAAGGGAAAAGCGCCTGGGAAATTGGATGCATCCTCGGCATATCACGCAACACCGTCGCATATTACCTAGAGAACGCGAAGGAGAAGCTCGGTGTGCGGACCGTTGTGCAAGCGGTGACACTCCTAGCGGCTGCGAACAAAGGAAAGCAAAATTAGGGCCCGCGCCCCCTGCAGTTACAGGTGATGAATCAAGTCAAGAATCCCGCTTCAAAAGAGCTCATGAACCACTTTTTGGAGGGACTATGATTCAACTAATCGCGCCACCTTCGTACGGGGAGTTTTCGGGCACTCTCGTTGAAATGCATCGTTTGCGGCATCGTGTTTTCAAGCTCCGCATGGCGTGGGACGTTCATACCAGCGGGGACATGGAGGTTGATGACTTTGACGCATTGGGTCCGATCTACCTGGTGCAAGTGTCTCAGAGCGGCCAAGTGCAAGGTTCCGTTCGCCTCCTCCCTACTCTTGGCTCGATCATGCTTCGCGACACCTTTCCCGCGCTTCTTCAAGGCCAGCCTGCGCCGTCAACTCCTCTCGTTTGGGAAAGTAGTCGATTCGCAATCGATGTTGCTGCCGACGCTGCGAAGGGAGATCACGGTATCACTCGCGCCGCTTATGAGCTCTTTGCCGGAATGGTCGAGTTCGGGCTTTCACGACAACTCACCGATATCGTTACCGTCACCGATGTCCGAATGGAACGAATCCTCCAACGAGCCGGTTGGCCGCTACGCCGCATTGGCAATCCTTCCGCTATTGGCAATACCTTAGCCGTGGCGGGCTATCTTGCGATTTCAGGTGAGATTCTCTCCAACCTTCGTAAAGCCGGTGGCCTTTCGATGCCGGCTCTTTGGACGCCGGTTATCTTCGCGGCCGCCGCCTAGGACGATCCAATACCAACAAACGAAATATGCGGCCCCGCGTGGAGCGGGGACGCCGTGCCTTACGGTTTGCTACCGAGCTACGAACATGACCGAGATTAGTAATAGAGACGATCATCAGCACGCGGCGAGAGCTATTGACCTACACCAGCTTCGATTAGCCGTTGTCGCTTCTGATTATGGAAGCTTCCGACGAGCTGCAGAAGTGCTTTCCATCAAACACACTGTTCTCAGTCGTTCCATTAGCCAGCTCGAGTATTTAGTCGGGACCTCCTTGTTTGATCGCTCAAGCGGAGGGATCAAGCCTACTAGCGCTGGCTCCGCGGTTCTGCGAATTGCGCGGTTGATCTTGGAGCAAGTCGATGCACTAGTCCACACGGGCAAATCTAATGGCCGCGGCGAAACCGGTCAGCTTACGATCGGCTTCTGCACATCCATCTCCACTGGGAATTTGCGAGCTATCTTAGGGGATTTCAAGAAGCGGCTCCCGCAGATCGAATTGGCAACGGTGGAACGCTCTCGCCTTCGTCTAATGACTGCCCTTGGTAGCGGGACCGTCGACGTAATCGTGACTCCGGGACGTCTGCTTTCAAGGGACACCAAAGCACTACCGCTCTGGAGCGAACGCATCTTGATCGCGCTGCCTAAAGATCACGGCTTGGCAGCACGCGAGATTGTCTACTGGACCGACCTGCACAATGAAACAATTCTTTTGAGCCAGTATGATTCTGGACAGGAGCTCGAGAATCTCTTGATATCCAAGCTGGTACTATCAGAGGACCGCCCCAAGATCGAATTCCATGACGTTAGCCGAGACACTGTCAAGAGTCTGATAAGTATGGGCCTGAGGCTCAGCCTTGTGCTGGAATCGGATATTGGAGCGAGCTTCGCCGGCTTGGCGTACCGCGAGTTACGGGACAGAACGGGATCAAGCCGGCTGGACTTCTATGCGCATTGGCGCCACGACAATGAGAATCCGGCTCTGAAGCGTTTCCTCAATCTGTTGGCAGACCGCTATCCCTCACCTCCGCCGGCTCTCGGGGCCTGATCGGCACGTCTCGCCTTTGCAAAACCGCGGTCCGTGGCCATAAAGCGTGCCAGCATCGGCGCGATCAGCTTTGCCGGATCGATGCGCTGCCCATTTTCGCGTGCAAGGGCCTCTGCGTAGGCGACGAGATCTCGATGGACTGACGCTGGAAGCTCAGTGGTAACCTTGACTGGCTTGTCGTCTGGCAGTGCTCCTATTCTCAGCTTGGGCATCCCCTATCCTCCATAAGGCGCAAGTATGAGGTCGCGATTGACGAGAACGCGAACCGGGAAACCGGGTCGCACGGTCAGAGTGGGCTGGATGTTCAGGCTGCGCCGAACTACCTGCTGTCCGGTCTGGTTCAGTGAGTCCGAGGCGCCGTGTCGCAATGCCTGGATGATTGTGCTGTCGTTGCTATTGGTGTCTGAGCCGGCCCCCAGTTCAGTCCCGATCGACAGAAACGTCGATAGTGCCGCGGCCTTGAAGAGTTCGCGCCAGTGGTTGTCGACCTGGTCTTCAAGACCTGCATATCCCGCGGTGTCAGCGCCAGGCTGCCGCTCGAGAACGATTGAACGTCCATTCGGCATGATCAGCCGGGTCCAAACGAGCAGGACACGGGACTGGCCGAAGGTGACCTGGCTATCGTAGATACCGATCAGGCGCGCACCCTGAGGCACAAGCAGAAAGCGGCCGGTCGGTGTGTCGAAAACATTCTCGGTGACCTGCGCGGTAATTTGGCCTGGCAGGTCCGATCGGATCCCGGTGATCAGTGCTCCCGGAATCACCGTCCCGGCCTGAACGATGTATGGTGAAGCGGGTCTGGTGACACGGTCAGGGCTTACCGTGCGACGGTCCACGGAGGCGTTGACGAAGGCAAGCTTGCGGTCCTGGCCATTCTGCGCAGATCCATCGTCGCCAGAGTTCGTTGCGTTCGGTGGCACAACCCGGTCGCTTCCAACCGCGGCAGCAGTGGGCGGACGCACTCCTCCATTGGTCGCAGCGAACAAATGGCTGATGCGGGCTGCCTCGATCTCTTGGTCCCGGCGCTGCTGTTCCGGATCACCGCCGATCGTCGGCGACTGGCCTTGGGCGGCAAGGATCGGTCGACCGAGGTCCCCAGGGAGTGGCGGACCGAGTTGCGGGATTGGCTGCCGCGAAACGCCAGCGTAATCCTTCGGCAGCGTCGTAATGCCGTCAGCAATATTGTGATGATCGGTACTGTAAAGCTCGTCGGCCGCCGAGTTTCGGGGACGATTGCTCTGCAGCGACCACAACACAGTTCCGCCGATGACGAGCAATGCAACGGCGCTCCCACCGGCCAGGACTCTCCGGGACAATCGTGTCACACGCGGATTCTCTGCTCTCAAGCGGAAGCTTTCGGACTGCTCCCTTTGTGTCTCCGGCGGAATTATTTTTTCGTGATCGCTTCCATGCGGAGTGTTCATGACGACGGCCTCCCGTCGGTCCTGACAATCCTGACCTTCTGCTGGTGCTCGCCGCCGAGCCGGAGTTCGGCGGCTGCAAAGAGCCGATCCACGATCAGCACGTTGCCGTAGGCGCGATAGTTGACGAGTTCGGTCTTGCCATCTGGACCAATTACAAAGAGCGGAGGCATCTCACCTTGCACGATCCCCGGCGGGAATTCGACATAGACCTTGCGGCCATCGTCATATGCGGCGAGCGGCCGCCACGCAGGACTGTCCCCTTCGATGGCGTAGCGGGAGATACGCTGCGCCGGATCCGGAAGAACGGGTTTCAGGGCGACTGAACGGGATCGTTCGCGCGCTGCTTCCGGATAGTACCAGGAAACGGACGGCATGTATGGCCGCTCGCGGGATCGGAGTTCGATAAGATAGGTGCGGCGGTCGGTATTGACGACGAGGTTAGTCTCGATCGATGCACGGGTCGGCTTGACAAGGATATGGACGCGGCGCGTGTCGCCGTTCCCGCTCTCGGTGTCGCCCACGACCCAACGCACCGTATCCCCGGCCGCGATGGGTCCTGATCCCGCCAACTGCTCACCCTCCTCGAGGGCGATATCCGTGATCTGCCCCGGTGCGGCGTAAACCTGATAGAGGGCTCCAGGACTGTACGCGTAAATCTGCGCCGCGTTGAAATACCCGCGTTTGCGCGGTTCGACCCGGGCCGCACTGTTTGCCGTCTCAACCCGGCTCACTGGCTCCGCGTCTTCCTTCCCTCCCGATTTGCCGCCGAGAACCGGCTTCCAGAGCGGCGGAACGTGAAGCGGCTGCGACCTGTCGTCCAACGCCGCTGGAGCCGCCGGTAGTGGCGGGACTTGAGCGTCATAGCTGATCCCAGGAGGAATATAGGTCGAGCACCCGCCGAGCGCCGACGAGCAAAGCAAGAGCGCTGACAGAAGTGCTCGCCTTGAGGTCACGAACCGGGACCAAGCCGAGTTGAGCCTGATCTGCGGGAAAGGACGATACGAATAAGCGTCATGCGTCGTGTTGGTCACTGGCTCAACTCCTTTGACCAGTTGATGGCGCGGACATAGACGCCAAGAGGGTTCTTGCGCAGGCGTTCAGCATCGCGGGGTGTCTCGATCACGATCGAGAGAATTGCAGTCCAGCGCTCCGTCGAGTTCAGCGAGCCGTTGTCGTAGACGCGCTGGGTCCACGCGACACGAAAGCTCTCAGACGACGCGCGAATGACGCTTGAGACGTCCACGGAGATTTGGGCCTTGCCCAACTTGGCAAAGGGGTCATTGTTGCGCGCATAGTCGTTGAGCGCAGCAGCACCACGATCGGTCGTAAAATCATAGGCCCGGAGCCAGTTTTGTCGCAGAACGATGCCGTCCGCCGGTAGGCCTCTGACATCCTCGATAAAGCGCGCCAGATGGTAGGCGATCTGCGCATCAGTGGGTTGATAGTCGATGTTGGCCGGCGCGACCCTTTGGGCCTGGCCGAGATGGTCCACTTCAACCACCCAGGGCGTGATCGAGCTTTGGCTCGATTGCCACACGAGGCTACCTGCGAGACCGGCTGATAACATCAAGCAGCCGAACGCCATCAAGCGCCAGTTCTTGGCCTGTACGCGGGCAGATCCAATGCGTTCGTCCCAAACCTGCGCTGCCTTTTGGTAAGGCGTGATCGGCTCGGGCATGCGCCCGTAGTGTACGGAAGGTCGTTTGAACATCGATAGTTGCCCCTGAGATCAAGTAATCGTTTTCGAGTTGTTCGGTGTCCGCGTTTCAGTCGGCCGCGCAGCGGCTGGCGAAGGCGCAGTGGCTAAGTATCAGCGCTCTCCTTCAGACAAATCGACGGAAGAGCCACCGCCACCGTGATCACCTGAGCGAACCGCGTGGCTGACTGCCGACGCACCGTGCCGAACAGTCTCGGCACGCTTCATGCGACGCGCCCAATCGGGCTGTCCTTCGGCCGAAGTGCTCGCGCCCTGCGCGCCGGCTTCCCTACCTCCGCCGAGCGCAGCCGCTGCACGACGCAACGGGCTCATCGCAGCGGAAGCGCCGGCCTCCGCGACACCGGCAAGGCCGCCGCTCCGGTAGGCCGCTGATGCTCCGCTCATCGCAGCGCCGCCACTACGCGCGGCGCCAGCGATTGCGCCGCCAGCGAGACCAGCACCGCCGGCGGCAAGACCCGCGCCCGCCGCAACAACGCCGCCGGCAGCAAGGCCTGTTCCAATTGCAGCGCCGCCGCCGAGTTGCGGTCCGCCTGACACAAGGCCGTTTGCGATACCCGGACCAAAGATGCCGAGGCCTAGTAAGGAGAGCGCCGCCAGCACCAGCGTCATCGCGTCTTCAATGGTCGGCTGATTGCCACCAAAGCCAGCGGTGAATTGCGAGAACAGGGTCGAGCCAATGCCAACGATGACGGCCAGGACCAAGACCTTGATGCCGGATGATATGACGTTGCCCAGCACCCGCTCGGCCGCGAAAGCAGTCTTGCCGAACAAGCCGAAGGGAATGAGCACGAAGCCGGCAAGCGTCGTGAGCTTGAATTCGATCAGGGTGACAAAGAGTTGGATCGCCAGAATGAAGAAGGCAAGCAACACCACGACCCAGGCGAACAGGAGAACGACGATCTGGACGAAATTCTCGAAGAAGCTGATGTAGCCCATCAAGTTGGAGATCGAGTCGAGTAACGGTCGGCCGGCGTCAAGCCCGACTTGAGCGATCTTTCCAGGTCTCAGGAAATCGGATGCGGACAGGCTTGCGCCCGATGCCTTCAGTCCAAGACCGGCGAAGCTCTCGAAGATGATACGCGCCAGGCTGTTCCAGTTCCCGATGAGGTAGGCGAAGACCCCCACGAAGAGCGTCTTCTTGACGAGGCGCGCGATGATGTCCTCGTCAGTTCCCCAACTCCAGAACAAAGCGGCAAGCGTGATGTCGATCGCCGCAAGGGTCGTTGCGAGATACCCGATATCGCTGCCAAGTAGCCCAAAACCGTTGTCGATATAGCGCGTGAACGTTTCCAGAAACTGGTCAATGATCCCCGTACCGGTCATGGCTTGTTCGCCTCAGGTGTCTTCGGTAGCGGATATCCCTGCGGGATCCGGCTTTGATCCTTTTGGGCAGGTATCGAGTTGGTTGAGTCATCGTGGCTGGGAGTTACGACGCCGTCTTTCGCGCCAAGGAAGCGGCGCCGGTTTTCAGCCCAAATCTGCTGGCAGTGGCGATAGCCTGCCGTCTCCTCCGGAGTGACGCCGCGGCAACGTACGAGGTCGGCGTTGGCTGCATCGGTCCTCTGCTCCGCCTTCGGTGCCGACCCAGATTCGTCGCGGCCACGCAGCTGAATCGTGCAGGCCGCGACGGCCACTAGGCCGATTGTCGTAAGCAGCGACAGTGCCTTGAATGCCCTAACATCGGTCATCAGTGGAACATCTGCACATTGGAGGATTGATAGCCCTGTCCTGGCGTCAGGAAACGCCTGAGCTGCTCTCGCCCCTGATCCTGAGCCGAAGCGCGCTGAGCCGCTTCGAGGCTCTGCGCCCTGCCCTGCGCCGCCGCGGCTGCTGTGAGATCGGCAAGTTGTTGCGCTTGAAGCGCGAGAATCTGGTTGCCGGCCTGAGTTGCCTGCAAGGCGCCACTGGCACTCTGGCTCGAGGTTACGAGGGCAGACGTCTGGATGCGATTGCTGTCGAGGTTACCAACGATGCCGGCCTGGACACGAAGCGCATCTTGCGTCGCTGCATAGGAATTCTGCCAACGCGATTGAGCATTGGCGATCAGCAACTGATCCGACTGGCTGCTGGTAGCTGGCGCGTAGTTTGTCGAGAAAGCACGATCGATCTGCTGCACGTCGTAAGCGATGCGCTGGGCTTGGGCCAACAATTGCTGGGTGCGTTGGATCGAGGATTGCAGTTGCTGCAACGATGAATGCGGCAGGTTTGCCAGGTTCTTTGCCTGATTGATGAGCATCTGCGCCTCGTTCTGCAACGAGACGATCTGATTGTTGACCTGCTGCAGTTCCCGCGCGGCCGTCAGAACATTCTGAACGTAGTTGCTGGGATCAAAGACGATCAGTGCCCGTGCGGGCACTGAGGCGCCAAGCATCAGCGCGATGGTGCCAGTGGCCGCCAATAGGCCAAGACGCTTCATAGCGATTTCTCCAGATTGACGAGATTGGGGATCAGATCTGTCGCCCAGGCGACGCCACGGCGCTGGAGCCAGTCAGGCACGAAGCCGTCGGGTCCATGTTCGGCGATGATTTGCGAGATGGTGGCCTGGTCTGTCTTGGAAGAGGCTGCGGTGAATGCGAGCGCAACCTCGCCAAGGCCAAGTTCGAACATCCGGTTGCCGCGACGAGACTGGCAATAGTAGTCGCGCTTTGGCGTAGCCCGGCTCAGAAGCTCGATCTGGCGGTCATTGAGACCGAAGCGACGGTAGATCGCCGCTATTTGCGGCTCGATCGCCCGCTCGTTCGGCAGCAACAGCCGCGTCGGGCAGCTCTCGATGATCGCCGGTGCGATTGCGGAGCCGTCAATGTCCGAAAGCGATTGGGTCGCAAAAATGACGGAGGCATTCTTCTTCCGGAGCGTCTTCAGCCACTCCCGGAGTTTGCCGGCAAAGTCCTCGTCGTCGAGGGCAAGCCAACCCTCGTCGACAATGAGAAGAGTGGGCCGGCCGTCGAGACGGTCTCCGATCCGATGAAAGAGGTAGGCCAGGACGGTCGGGGCCGCACTCGTTCCGATCAACCCTTCGGTCTCGAACGCCTGGACTGCGGCTTCGCCGAGGCGCTCGAATTCGGCATCGAGCAGGCGCCCGGACGGACCACCCAGGCAATATGGTTGCAAGGCGCGTTTCAGAGAGTTCGATTGGAGCAGGACTGACAGGCCCGTGAGGGTGCGCTCCTCCCTCGGCGCCGAAGCGAGAGATGTCAGCGCCGACCAGAGATGATCCTTGACCTCCGGGGTGATCTCGACCTTTTCCCGTGCGAGGATCGCGCCGATCCATTCCGTCGCCCATCCGCGCTCGGAAGGATCATCAATCCAGGCCAGCGGCTGCAGGGCGACGGGCTGTTCACCTCCGTCAGACAATGCGCCGCCGAGATCATGCCAATCACCGCCCATGGCGAGGGCGGCCGCCCGAATCGAACCACCGAAATCGAACGCAAAGACCTGAGAGTTCGGGTAACGCCTGAACTGTAGCGCCATCAGCGCGAGCAGCACTGACTTGCCAGCGCCTGTCGGCCCCACCACAAGGGTATGACCGACGTCGCCGACGTGGAGTGAGAATCGGAACGGCGTTGATCCCTCGGTTTTGCCGAACAAAAGCGGCGGACCCTTGAAGTGCAGGTCCCTTGCGTCGCCCGCCCACACGGCCGACATCGGAATCATATGAGCGAGGTTGAGGGTCGATACCGGTGGCTGCCGCACGTTCGCGTAGACATGCCCCGGCAGGCTGCCAAGCCAGGCTTCGACGGCGTTCACCGTCTCGACCATGCAGGTGAAGTCGCGGCCCTGAATGACCTTCTCGACCAGGCGGAGCTTTTCATCGGCGGCATTGGGATCGCGGTCCCACACCGTGATGGTCGCCGTGACAAAGGCTTGTCCGATCTGATCCGAACCCAGTTCCTGCAGGGCCGCGTCGGCGTCTATTGCCTTGTTGTGAGCGTCGGTATCGAGCAGCGTCGACGCCTCGTTGGTCATGACCTCCTTGAGAATGGCCCCGATGGACTTTCTCTTGGCGAACCACTGGCGACGGATCTTGGTCAGCAACTTGGTGGCATCGGTCTTGTCGAGCATGATCGCGCGCGTCGACCAGCGATACGAAAACGCCAAGCGATTCAGGTCATCCAGAATTCCCGGCGTCGTCGTGCCCGGGAAGCCAACAATCGTGAGAACTCGCATATTAGCTGAGCCCAACATCGGCTCGAGCCCGCCGGTCAGCGGCTGGTCCGCCAATAGAGCATCGATGTACATGGGAACTTCGGGCACTCGAACTCGATGACGCTTGGTGGAAATTGTCGAGTGCAGGTAAGTCAACGTGGCCTGATCATCGAGCCAGCCGCATTCCGGCATGAACCCTTCGATAAGTTGCAGCACGCGGGTGGTTTGATCGACAAACCCGCGGAGCACCTCGCGAGCGTCTGCTCCCACAGTCCGATCTCGCCCCTCGTAGAGCAGTCGCTCAGCTCTGGCGGCTCCCTCCTCCGGTGGCAGATAGAGGAAGGTCAGGAAGTAGCTGGACTCGTAGTGGGCCCCTGCCTCCTCGAATTGTGCTCTGCGCTCGGCGTCGACCAGTGCAGACGCGACATCCGGAAAAGTGTTCGGCGGGTAAACACCTGCAAAATGGCGCTGGGCCTCAACGAACACGGCCCAGCCGGATCCCAGACGGCGCAAGGCGTTGTTCAGACGGCCGGCAACGGCGACAAGTTCAGCCGGCACTGCGCTGTCGAGGTCAGGCCCCCGGAACTTTGCCGTCCGCTGGAACGAGCCGTCCTTGTTCAGGATGATTCCCTCGTCGACGAGGGCTGCCCAGGGCAGGAAGTCGGCGAGCCGCGCGTTGGAATGGCGATATTCGGCGAGATTCATCATGACCGAGGGCTCAGGTGTTGAGATGACCGGGAATGCGCAGATGTCGGCGCACCACATCGACGAAGGCAGGATCGCGCTTGGCGGCCCAGACGGCGGCCATGTGGCCGATGAACCAGAGGACGAGACCCGCGATCCAGAGCCGCAATCCCAGCCCAAGGGCTGCCGCAAGCGTGCCGTTGACAATCGCAACCGACCGGGGCGCACCGCCCATCAAGATCGGCTCGGTGAGCGCGCGGTGAACGGGCACGACAAAACCAGTGACGGGGTCATCCATCAGATCACCACGCCGCCACCGAAGGAGAAGAACGACAGGAAGAAGCTCGAGGCCGCGAACGCGATCGACAGACCGAACACGATCTGGATCAGCCGCCGGAAACCACCGGACGAATCGCCAAAGGCGAGCGTGAGCCCGGTCACGACGATGATGATGACAGCAATGATCTTGGCGACGGGCCCCTCGACCGACTGCAGGATCTGATTGAGTGGCTGCTCCCACGGCATGTTCGAGCCAGCCGCCCATGCGGTCCGAACTGCCAAAAGCATGGTGCCGTAGGCGGCCAACGATGTACCTCGAAGAAAGCGAAATTGCTGACGCATGTCAGTCTCCTGCTGGTGAAAGGCTGTAGTCACCCGTGGCACCGAGCCCTGAGACGGCGGCGAGCTCAGCGAGGCGGCGGTCAGCGCCGCGCCCCGCAAGCACGGCGACGATGTTGATGGTCTCGGCAATCAGGGCACGCGGAACCGTGATGACGGCTTCCTGGATGAGTTGCTCGAGCCGCCGTAAGGCGCCGAGCGCGGTTCCAGCATGGATGGTACCGATGCCGCCGGGGTGACCGGTGCCCCAGGCCTTGAGCAAGTCGAGCGCTTCGGCGCCCCGGACTTCACCGATCGGGATGCGGTCAGGACGCAGTCGAAGCGAGGACCGGACAAGGTCAGATAGCGTCGCTACGCCGTCCTTGGTCCGCAGCGCCACGAGATTGGGCGCCTTACACTGAAGTTCGCGGGTGTCTTCAATCAGCACGACCCGATCGGTGGTCTTTGCCACCTCGGCCAAGAGCGCGTTGGTCAACGTGGTCTTGCCGGTCGAGGTCCCGCCAGCGACGAGGATGTTCTTGCGCGCGGCGACCGCAGCCCTTAGGGCGCTGGCCTGATCTGATGTCATCGTTCCCGCGGCCACATAGTCGTCGAGTGTGAACACCGCGACCGCGGGCTTACGGATAGCAAACGCAGGAGCCGCAACGACTGGAGGTAACAAGCCTTCGAAGCGCTCACCGGTCCCAGGTAGCTCGGCAGAGACGCGTGGCGAGCCAGCATGCACCTCAGCGCCTACATGGTGCGCTACCAAACGAACGATACGCTCGCCGTCCGCCGCAGACAAAGTTTCGCCGGTATCAGTGAGGCCACTCGACAGCCGATCAATCCACAAACGCCCATCCGGATTGAGCATGACCTCAATGATTGCGTCGTCTTCCAGGTAGCCCGCAATCGCCGTACCGAGCGCGCTACGCAGCATTCGCGCACCACGCGAATTAGCCTCCGCTTGAAAGGAATGGATTGCCACCGTCGCCCCCACCGAACGAGGACGTTTAGAGAGCGTCCTCAGATGGGTTGATTAGAAAAGCCACCGAACGACTTGGGGCAACAAAGCGCTTACGGCGATCGTAGGCTGGCGTAGAAAAAGAAAGACCGGGAACAGATACCTGACGCCCTCCTCGAACGAACAAGCTCGATAGCAGGAATTTTGATCAGTGTTCGTCGGTAAGGGCTTGCACGCAACGTTGCGGGGCTCACCACTCCGCGTCGCCATCCATCGGTATTAGTACGGTCGCTTGCTCGTACGGAATTACCGGTTCAACTGCGTCGGAAACGCTAACCGGCGTGAAGATGGTAATTGAACCGATCCACCAGGCGAAGGATCGGACCCACGGTCGCGCGAACCAAACGAACGTCACGATCTGCAGTGCTACGTTGAAACCAAACGCAACCTGATAGGCCAAGATGGCCCTATGGCCATCCTCCGTGGACCATTGCTCCAGAATCAGGCCTGTCCCGTATTGAGCCAAGAATGCCCATCCAAAGTGCAGTACGTTCAAGGCGCCGTTGGCACGCCCGGCAAGCTCTGGCGGAAAGTAATCAGCTATCACCGCAAAACTGACCACGGTCGCTGTTCCGACAATCGCGACGACAGACCACGGCAGTATGGAGGGCAAAGGCACGCGCAGAATCAAGGCGAGCTCGGCGGCGATGAAGAGCACCGCGACAATCGCCAATATCGTTTCCGCTCCAACTCCTCTTCGCCGGATGCAATGGACCGTTGTGCCGAACAACCAGGCACCGCCGCAAAGTACGATCGTCATGATGAATAGCTGCCCGACGAGCCCCTCACGACCAAGTCCCTCTACGTCGGTCAGCCACGGTGCGGCCCACAATCCCTGCAGAGACCAGGCTGATCCCACGCAAGTTGCCGACAACGGGGCAATTCGCCAGAATCGCCTGTCGCCAAAAACGGAGCTGAGGGTGGCGGGGATTGATTCTATTGATGGGGCGATGACACGTTCAGGGACCACGATGTAGATGAGCACGGCCGTGGCACCGGTCGCGGCCGCCAGGATTTCAAAGAGCTGTCGCCAGCCGATCAAGGCGAGCAGGTGTTCGGTTGGGGTCGTGGCGGTCACCGCTCCGAGCGAGCCCAGCATCACCATGTAGCCGTTCAGCAAGGCCACTCGTTCCCTGGGAAACCAGAGAACGATGGATTTCAACCCGGCCGTCAGCGCGGCCGCCACCCCAAGGCCGATCATTGCTCGCGAAATCAAGAGCGACGGCAACCCCGTCGACATCGCGAACAGGCCGGCACCCGCGGCGGCGACCAAGAGCAACGCACTTTGGACGCGACGCGGGCCAAAGCGGTCCAGCAATATTCCGATGGGGATCTGAGCCGCCGCAAAGATCAGGAAATAGATTGACGTAAGCAACCCAAGGTCAGCAGACCCGAGTCCGGTATCCGATATAAGATGGCCGGCGATCAAAGCGTTGATCGTTCGGAACAGGTATGAAAGATAGTATCCAGCAGCGAACGGGAGAAAAACGCGCGCGATGAGGCGCCACGCGGCTGACATTTGCATGCTGGCCCCTTTGCTCTTCAGCTCATTCGAGCCGATAGCGCGTCCAGCTCTTTGTCGGCTTGGCTAAATTCCTGCATCGTAGGGTGGCGTAGAAAAAGAATGGCCGGCGAAATAGCTCGCCTACGTGGTTCAATCAGGTTTCGCTGCCCGGCTCCTGACGAACGATATCTTCGGGAATCTCGCGCAGGAAGCTCTGCCCCTTCTGCAAGCGACGACCGAGCGCTTCGACAAATCCTTCAAAACGCTCTCGCCCTTTGAGCTGTGCGGCCGCCTGCGCGTCATTGGGCAAAGGCGGCGTGATCGTCAGCCAGAAGCGAATGAAGAGGGCCAGGGTTTCGGCCGTCAGGCCGACGTCACGCTCCAGCCTTTGCATCTGACGCGATATACGATCCAGGCGACGGGTGAACGCCGCCTCCCTCCTGTCTGCTCCGTCTGGTGACAGAAAGGACGCAACTGCCGCTTCCACGATCGCAGACCTGGAAACATTCTTCCGATCCGCAAGATCCGCGATCTGCTTCAGAAGCTCCGGCGGAAAGTAAACATTCATGCGGTCGCGCATGTTGGCTCACAGCTCCATCCCGTCATCCGGGTCCATCGCGACTTGACGGGCGACGCCGCGCATCTGCTGACGGAGCAGCCGAGATTGACGGACCGCATCTTCGTCGTCGTCAAGAACAACGGCAAATTCTTCCGCCGGCGTTGAATCGGTTGTCTCCTTGACGATCGCAACGTGATCGGGGAGCTCGGGCTCACGACGAAGTCCACTATTGGCCGTGTCCTCCCCCTGCCCTGTACTGTCGGTTGGATCCGTCGCCGGCTTGAGCAGTCCAAGCATCGACCATCCGTCCGTTCGCGATGTCCGGCCGGACGTCGCCGAATCGGGCGGCGGCATCACTCGCTCGGTGAATCGGCGATCCTCGTAGTAGCGTGCCTTTGATGCTCGGATCGGCGGCGCGCCCGCGACCATGACAATTTCATCTCGCGGCGGCAGCTGCATGACCTCACCTGGGGTCAAGAGCGGCCTCGCCGTCTCCTGTCGGGATACCATGAGGTGCCCCAGCCAGGGGTTCAATCTGTGCCCGGCATAGTTCTTCATCGCTCGCATCTCGGTCGCGGTGCCCAGTGCGTCGGACACGCGCTTGGCGGTCCGCTCGTCATTGGTCGAGAAGCTGACCCGGACGTGGCAGTTGTCGAGAATGGCGTTGTTCGGCCCATAAGCCTTCTCGATCTGATTGAGCGATTGCGCGATCAAAAAGCTCTTGATGCCGTAGCCCGCCATGAAGGCTAGCGCGGACTCGAAGAAATCGAGCCGCCCGAGTGCCGGGAACTCGTCGAGCATCATCAAGACACGGTGCCGGCGGTTGCTGGCGTGCAAGTCCTCGGTCAGGCGACGGCCGATCTGGTTCAGCACCAGGCGGATCAGCGGCTTGGTCCGCGAGATGTCGGAAGGCGGCACCACGAGGTAAAGCGACGCTGGCCGAGGATCGGAGATCAGGTCGGCAATTCGCCAGTCGCAGCGGCTGGTCACCTGGGCCACGACGGGATCACGGTAAAGTCCAAGGAACGACATCGCGGTAGACAGGACGCCGGAACGTTCGTTGTCGGATTTGTTGAGAAGCTCTCTCGCGGTCGAAGCGACCACGGTGTGGGCACCCAGCTCACCAAGGTGCGGCGTCGTCATCATGGCCTTCAGCGTCGCCTCGATCGGCCGCTTCGGGTCGGAGAGGAAAGCTGCAACCCCCGCCAAGGTCTTGTCTGCCTCGGCATAGAGGACGTGGAGTATGGCGCCGACCAGGAGCGAATGACTGGTCTTCTCCCAATGGTTCCGCTTGTCGAGCGAGCCTTCGGGGTCGACCAGAACGTCAGCCACGTTCTGGACGTCGCGAACCTCCCATTCCCCGCGCCGAACCTCGAGCAGCGGATTGTAGGCCGAGGACTTTGGGTTGGTCGGGTCGAATAACAGGACGCGGCCGTGCCGAGAGCGGAAACCGGCAGTCAGTTGCCAGTTCTCGCCCTTGATGTCGTGAACGATGGCCGAGCCGGGCCAAGTCAGCAGCGAGGGAACGACGAGACCTACACCTTTGCCGGACCGGGTGGGAGCAAAACACAACACGTGTTCCGGTCCATCATGGCGAACGTAATCATCGTCGAGCTTACCCAGCACCACGCCATCTGGACCGAGAAGACCGGCCGCTCTCACCTCTTCCAGACCGGCCCAGCGCGCCGAGCCATAGGTCTCGACGTTCTTGGCCTCGCGGGCCCGCCAGACCGACATGCTGATCGCCACCGCGATCGAAACGACGGTCCCCGATGCCGCGATGAAGGCGCCCTCGACAAAAACCTGAGGCGCGTAGGCATCGTAGACGAACCACCACCAGAAGAAGATCGGTGGGTAATAGACCTTGAAGCCTAACAATTCGAACCAGGGCCGCCCAAGCTCCGGCTGGCAGGCAAGTCGCCAGGCTGTCCACTCGGTCGCTCCCCAGATGGCCAGCAAGACGATCAGGCCCACAACGATCACCTGCCCCCAAAGGATTTTGGTTCCGGACATTCCGAGCGTCCTTCCGCAACTGAATTGGTGAGATACCTAGAGGCCGAGGTCGCGTTTCCGACCAAAACCCCATTCGATGCCACCGCCGTCCTTCACGACACCGGTGACGTGTTGGCCGATCTTCTTCTCGAGCTCGCGCGACCAGGGCACGAGTTGGAAGCCGAGCCCATTGTCGATCATGGCGAAACGCCCCGACGCCAACGTCAGCCGCTGGCGATACGTGCCTGCCACGTGCTCCCCGGACGCTGACTTCACATGAGGCAGGCCAGAGTCTACCGAGACCTTGGCTCCCACCGCGTCCAGTTCGCGTCGACGCAGCGCGTTCAGGAGATCGCGTTGCAGGATAATGCGTTGGCCCTGCCGCTGTGCCAGGCCGTCCTGAATCAGATGCTCGGTCCGGGCTTCCATGGCGTCACGGGCCTCGCGGCCGAATCCTCCCATGGCGAGCGGCATCGGATCGCGTTCGACCAGCCTGTGGTCGAGCCAGGTCGCCCCTTTCGCGGTGACTTGCTCACCAAGGTCAAGATCGGAACGGGTCGCCAGCATTAGCGTGGGACGTGGATCGCTAGCTTGACCAAAGCGTCGGACTTCGACGATGCCGCCGATCGGCGGCGCATGTTCGAAGGCCTCGATCCCGTGGAAGCGAACGTGATGTACACGTCCGTCGGTTCCGTCGATCACGGCGAAGGCTTCGCCGGTCAGTTCGTCATGCAGTCCTCGCTCAATCAAGCGTCCGACGATCTGGGATGCCGGCGGTGCACCTTCGATGACGTAGTCGGCAACACCACGCACTTCCCCACGTTCGGTGAAGGCGCGGTGCATCGCCTTGATGATGTCGCCGCGCATGCCGAGATCGCGCAAGCTGCGTTCGGCCTCAAGCCCGACCATCCATTCGCCAGATGCCGTGGACGCGACAAGTCCCATCTTGTCCAGGTGCTGGAGGCGGCCAACCATCAAGCGCCGGATCTCGGGATCGAACTTGCCGGGATTTTCGGGACGTAGATCGATATAGCCGGTCTCATCTGCCGCCAGCCGGATCTCCCGATCGAGCCGTGTCCATCGCTCGGCCGTGACTTCCCTCTCCAGCGAATTGCGGATCTCGTGCTCCGGTGTAGGACCCAGTTCGATGCCGACCAGTTCCTCAGCGCGTGAGCGCAGGCCCTGACTGATATAGTCGCGGGAGATCACAAGGTCCGCCCCGTCCTTATCCACGCCCCGAACGAGAAGGTGGACATGTGGGTTGTCGGTATTCCAATGATCGACGGCCACCCAATCGAGCCGCGTACCGAGATCCGTCTCCATCTGCCTGGTGAGGTCGCGGGTGAAAGCCCTGAGGTCGGTCATGTCGCCGGCGTCTTCGGGCGAAACGATGAACCGGAAATGGTGGCGGTCGTCCTTGCAGCGCTCAGCGAAGGCCGCGCTATCGGCACGGTCGCCGCCGGCATCGAACATCTCGGCCCGTTCACCACTCCGGGTCACGCCATCGCGCTTCAAATACGAGAGATGGGCGGTCAGTGGGGCTGAACGGAAGGCTCGCCCTTTATGACGAACTACGCGCGCCCTCACCACAACGCGCCGTGTCGGGCTGAACAATCTGGCGCGGCTAAAAGCGAGGCGCCCGCGGCCAAACGTAGAGCGCCCATAGGCCGCAGAACGCCTACCAGCCGCGGCCTGCCCCGAGGTGTGTCCTGCTTTCTTCGCCGCCCGCAGCACCTGATTGATGAAGCTCTTTTTTTTCGGCGCGCGGGTGCTGCGAATGCGCCCCGGCCGAACACGCAGATCGCTGTCGCCCACGCTCATGGCAGGGCCTCCAAACGAGCAAAAGCGCACACGGTGCCGAAAACGCCTTTGATTGCGTTCGTCAAAATGCAAGGCGCGGCACGCGCCCCGACCGACCGGCACGCCAGAACCCAAGCCATGCCAATGGCTTGCGGTTCGACCGGCGAGCCCCTTTTATCTCGCCGTCCTGCCGTCGTGGTCCCCCGGCCGCCCCCGACTGTTTGTGAGCGCTTGCGATAGCGATCGTTACCCGAAGGGCCGAGACACCCGTAGGGTGGCTCGGTGAGGAGCGAAGCGACGAGTAGAGCGCGGGCCGAAGGCATCGCCCATACGCCATCAGCACGTGCCACTTGCTTTGTGAAACACGCCAAGGCTTGCGAACCCGCACACTTGGTCATCGCGATACTTCCGAATCCGATCGAGGGACGAACACGCCAATAGGCCGGGGGACCATGGGCGAAACATCGGGCGCCGAGATTGCGGTCGTGACACCGCTCGACGGCACGAGCGCCAACAACCGATCACGCGTTTTCATGAGATCGGATCGCGTGACGAATAGCGCCGCAGCTGCTGATGACTGTCCGCTGGACGTCCACCTCGGCGGCAGTTCTATGGCAAGCAGATCTGCAAGCTTTGCGACGTATGCTCGCGTCTCGTCTGGCAGAGAGCCGCCTGCGAGATGCTCTTCGTAGCGAGTTGGTCCCGCGTTATACGCGGCAAACACACCAGGCGAGCCATACCGATCGAGCAGTTCGCGCAAGTATGCCGTGCCGGCCAGACTGTTGTCGTGCGGGTCGTAGGGGTCGTTCCCGAGATTGTCGCGCTCGCGAAGTTCCGCCCAAGTCGCCGGCATGATTTGCATCAGGCCCATTGCGCCTTTTGGCGATCTGGCGTGCACGTCACCAGCACTCTCGATGCCTTGGACTGATCGGATCCAGTTCGGCGCAATCGCAAAGCGTTGCGAGGCTTCATTGATGAAGCCGGTCGCACTGATCGCCGGCTGGGCGGCTGATCCGCTCTGGGCCAAAGCAGCGCTGTCGAACGCGGTCAGAAGAAGCATCAGGGGCACGACAGCACAAACGCGCGTGCCCAATGGACCCAAGCACGCGGCCGGGCTCGCGCCAGCCTTGCAGACATCGA
Organism: Bradyrhizobium sp. CCBAU 53421; assembly: GCF_015291625.1. NCBI lineage: Bacteria > Pseudomonadati > Pseudomonadota > Alphaproteobacteria > Hyphomicrobiales > Nitrobacteraceae > Bradyrhizobium > Bradyrhizobium sp. CCBAU 53421. Next base: position 3,111,144 of record NZ_CP030047.1, on the reverse strand, counting down.
TCGAGACGAAGAAATGATCGCGCAATCGATCGAACAAGGGAATGGCGAGGAGAACACGTCGAATACGCACGATCACTCCTCCCACGTCCACACCGGCATCGCACGGCCGATCACGCTAGATGCCGGAAGAAATCCAAAATACCGGCCATCAAGAGAGTCGTCCGACTGCCAGTTCATCAGAAACAGCTCGCCGTCGCCGACGACGCGGCAGCCCTGCCATTTCGGCAGCGGCCGGCCACGACTGTCGTGATCCTTCGCCTCGCCCACCGCGACGTCGTCGACCGAAATCGTGAGGCCGATTCTGCAAACACGCTGCCCAGGAAGGGCGAGCACGCGCTTCAGCATCGGGACGCCAATGGGCAAATAGCCGTTAAGGTCGAGGAAGGTCGCGAGCGGCTCCGGCGGCTGCACGGCGACCAATTCAGTGACCTGGAATTGGTCCGCCGGGCGGAAGCGGTAGAGACCGATCGGCACGCTCGCGGATGCGTTCCAGATGTAAAGCGGAAGCGGCTCCAGGACGACCGTCGCAATGAGCGCAGCAGCGACCCCAATCGTCACGGCCAGCATCATTAGGCGGCCTGTCATCGCATCACCTTTTGGCGATGAAGCCAGGCCTGGTGGCGTGCCTTCGTGTAGGGACGCGGGTTTTCGTTGACGGACAGGCGGTTGTGAACGTGATGCCAATGATCGGGCGCAACATCCGCTGGATCGATGCCGAGTGCATCAACGGCATCGACCATCTGCAGCACACGCTCAACCTTCGGCCAGCCGGACAGACGCAGCAAAATCTCTCCGCCGGGAGTCACATAAGGGACGGTCGAGCAGCGCCGTCCCGGAGCAACTGCGCGCAAGATGTCGATCCGCGAAATGATCGTCCCAAAGTCGTTGGACGTCCAACGGACGAAGGCAAAGATGCTGCCGGGTGCAAATGACAGGACGCGCCGATGGCGATCAAGCTTCCGTTCCTTGGCGATACGACCGAATCGAATCCGGTTTTCGATGCGCTTCTCGAGCCACAACACTTCTACTTCGGTAAGATCGCTCATGCTGCCGCTCCCTGAAGCTCGAACGGGGAGCCATGCGCTTTGGGGGCCGTTAAGTGCGCGTACGCCCTGTGGAGGCCTACAGGACCGGCAGACCGGCGTTGCCGGTCACCTCCCATGGAAGTTGTGGTCTGCTCCGTTAGAAGAAATCCGAAGGATTTCTGGTTAGTAAAGTTAGAGCGGCTGGAAAGCGCGGAGAAACAAGCTCTTAAGCTCGATTCCGGTCCCCGATAGCACGAGGATCGGGTCCCCGATAGCACGAGAGTTGCGGTCCCCGATAGCACGAGCTGATTCACAGGTTGTCCTCCGAATTTAGAATGAGACCGCGCCGGCGCAGGCGTGCCGTTAAGGGATCAACAGGCGTGGGGCGCGAAGTTCAGGCGCTCGGTGCCGTTCCGATCGCGCGTGAGAACGAGCTGATAGCCGGGCAACGTCTGGCGCTGGACGATCTGGCGTACGTCGTACGCGAAGTGCTTGAGCGGCGAGAGGATGCCGGACTTGGCATGGAGGTGCACAAGATCAAAACTCCAGCCACCGTCCTGCCGACCGCCGTGCTTGCGCACAAGCCGATAAAGCCAGCGCTCAAGCCCGCCCGTCAGATCGAAATAGGCGCGGTCGATCGTCAGCACGAGCGCGTCGTCGATTACGCCGGCATAGAACCAATCAGGCAGGATCAACTCGAGTCCGAATGGGCGACCATTTGAATCGGCCGTCTCCTTCCACTCGTTGATCCATGAGAATCGATGCCGTCGCCGTTCAGTCGGCTGGCGGATCGACGTCATCACGGTCGTTGACTGAAGTCTGTCGAGACCAGCCTTCAGCCGGTCATAGTCTCGCGCACTTGTTCCGCGGCCGACAAACGTCAGAATCTCGTAAGGCGTTGCAGCCATCAGGCGCGACGTCTTCAAGCCGGCGTCACGCGCTTCGACGATCTGGGACGCAGCCCAGATCAGAACGTCTGCATCCCAGATGGTTGCCATGCCGTGTTCCGGCACCGTTTCGACACGAATTGCGATCGCACCCGCACGAAAATCGATCGGCACGATCCGCTTCGTTTTTGCCAGCGAGAAGAACGGATAAGCCATCAGATCCTGCGCGTCACGGGGCGCAAGATCGCCGGGCAGCGCCCGAAAAAGCTCAAGCTGATCGCGCTCAGAATGGTGTCTGCGCCGCATGATCACTATCCTTTTGCGGTGATCAGCGACGTTCCTGGCCCGCATAAGGGCGCAGCGCGGGGTGCTTCTTGGCCGGCAGCACAGTCCCCTTCCCGGGGTCGGACGTCGACGTCTTGGCGCCGAGGTCGGCCCACGCTTTCAGGTCATCGACGGCGTAGACAACACGACCGCCGATCTTCCGATATGTCGGTCCAGTACCGTACGTGCGGTGCTTCTCGAGCGTGCGACCGGACAGGCCGAGGTAGCGCGCGGCCTCAGGTGTACGCAGGAAGCGCGGGGGAAGACCGGCCATCGGATCAGACATTTGAGAACTCCAGGAGGACAGCGCACCACGTGTGGCTAGGCCGGCGTGTGTGCGGTCATCATGGAGGAGCAGGATCTCGGAGGGGGATGCTGAATGTTGGGGTACGATTTTCGGCACCCCAGTGGACGGCACTACTCGTCCTTACGTCCGGGCCGCAGAAGTTTGCGGTAACCACCGCGCATCAACGCGAGGCCGCCTTTCACTAAGCGAATTGTTCGATTGCGTAGATCATGCGTCTTCCAGGCGCGATCGGGGATACGCTTTTGGCCGAACAGCGCTTCGGCGATAACGCGATAGCTTCTGCCGGCGCTATGCGCATCGAGCGCGCGGATCGCGGCACTCAACCGTTCGCGCCGCTGTTTGGATAGCGTGTGAAATGGCGGACCTGGCGCGCGCCCATTGATCGCACGCCAAAGCCGCCGAGCTGCATAGGCACGCGCGCCGAAATCGCCATCAAACGGCAGTTCGGCCGCAAATGACGCGCCGACCACTGGCGCGTCTTTAGACCAAATGCGGTGATCTACCGCAGCGATGCGCAGCACGGCGTGCCAGCCGTCGACAGCGCGGCGCACCTCGCCTGCTGTAAGGTCGAGCAGTGGCTGATACGACGCTCCGCCGTCGTCGGCCACTGCGACCTTTACCGGAACGACCGCCGCTAAGACCTCAGGCGCCCAAAAGACCGTCTGCTCGTCGAACGACCTCTGCGGGTCATGGGCGAAAGCAGATACCCCATTTCCTCCTGAATTCGTCTGTCACTTCGCCGTTCGGACTGTTGGCAATCATCACCTCGTACTCACGCCGATAGTCGGCGTTGCGGCGGAGACATTCCCAGGCGATGTCGGTGATTTCGGCGTCTTGTAGTCTCTTGTAGGATTCCGGCGACCGCCAGTCGAATTCAAGCATTGCTTCCGCCCCCATTGCACGCAGCTAACAAGGATTGCGGCGCAATAGGTATGAACGAGGCGGTTGTAGGAAGCCCCTAATTTGGCACCACGTGGTGCACCGGAATGACCACCGATTAGCAAAAGAAAATGGTTCTGCCTGCAAGTCATCAGCCGGCGATTTTCTACTATTTCGATCCGGTGCCACGTAGTAGGCGGCCCTGTTCAGTCATCCATTTGGCGCGCGCAAGATGACTTTGATATGCGCTTCTCGCGCGGTCTGGTTCTCGCTCTGGGTCTATATGCAAGACCAATTGAGCAACTTCGCGCCAGTCCGCCCCCTCGCCTTCCGCCTGCAGAAGGCGAATGTACGTGACGACATGCTGTTCGTCATATGCCGTCAGCGCCGGCTCGTTCGGCGCGACATCCGCGACGTCAGGATCTAGTGGCGGCCCATTCATATCTATTCGTGGCATTCGATGGAAACCCAGGATCAAAGTATCTGAATAGATCGGTTATAGCCAGTGGTTTGATGGTCTACACGATGGCTGCTTTTGTGCATGAAAGCTCGTGCGCTTGTGGCCTGGAACGTCCGCCGAATCCGCGTCGCTCGCGGTATTCCGCAAGAGCAATTGGCATATGATGCTGAGATTGATCGCTCATATATGAGCGGCTTGGAGCGACAAACCGAGAATCCAACCATTGATCTGCTCGAGCGACTGGCCGAAACGCTAGGTGTTCGGCTCTCAGAATTCTTTGTTGAACCGCCCAGGGGAGCCGCCACGCCAAAGCCATTAGCCAAGGGCCGGAAACGGATTCGTCCCACCCCTAAGAGCAAGTAGTCGCTCACGACCGTGTACTCATCAGGTGGCCGGCCGCCTACTGTCTGCTCAACCCCTAAGAGCTGCGCGACCGCGGACGTCTCCCGAGGTCGCTGATGAGCCAAAAGGAGACATTCTCAAAGCAAACCTCATTGGCAACATTAGAGCTCGGCGGAGCCGCCATCGACGACCAATTCCGAGCCAGCATGTAACTTGACGCATCACTAGCGAGGAAGAGCACGGCGGCGGCAATTTCGTCGGCGCGCCCAAGACGCCCAATTGGAATCGTGGCGCTCGCGCCTGCGAGATAGTCACGGAATTGCGCGTCAGTCTGTCCGGGATGTTCAGATTGACCCACTCCCCGAAGGATAGGGATGTCGATGAGTCCCGGACTGATCGCATTGACGCGAATGCGCCGATGTATCAGTTCCGCCGACATGGTGCGGGCAAACGAGCGCACGGCCGCCTTTGAAGCCGAAAGCACCGCGCGCCCTGGCACGCCGACCTGGTTCAGCCAAGCCGTCGTAACGATGATCGAGCCGCCCTCACGCATGATTGGTTCGACGGCCTGAACCGAGAAGAACACCGACTTCACATTGGTGTCCATCAGACGGTCGTACTGCGCCTCGTCGGCCATCCTCAGCGGCGTGACATACGCCACACCGTCGTTAGCTTCTTCGCGCCTAATGGCCGACTGGATTCGAGCACGCGCCTTGGCAAATCTGAGTTGCTGTCCGCGGCCGTTATTGTTGGCCGTAGCTTCTGCGATAAACCTATTTAGCTCCGGATCCAGACGGCGCGACGCTGCCAATCTCTGGGCGTCCGCAATGCGCAAACTTGGATCGCGCATTCCACCTCCAACAGGCTTGCCAGATATGATCTGGCTGACTGTTGCTCCGTTGAGTAGAGCTGTCTTCACTTTTTCGGTCGTCTCTGGAGACAAGGTCAGAATCCTGGCGGCTTCCAGCCCAGCGCCTTTTGGCCGCCGAGGCGATCGTCCAGGAGATGAACTCCAGGCTTCGCCGACATGCTGGCTGACTGGCTAAGGTCGTGATCCGCGCGGCGTGACGGCGACGTGATTCCGTTCCGGAGGCCATGATGGCCGAAGACGACCGCGTCCAGGTCATCAAGCATACTCCGATCGGTCACCGCGAGGGAACACGCTGAGGCCGTTCGCCTGCCGAACAGAAAAGGGGCCGCTCGCGTGGACGGCCCCCTGCCGGAAATTCTCGAAATACCGATCTTCACTTGAAAACCTGCCCCGGCACCTAAAATCCTACCCCACTTCGCACTCGCAGCAATCCGGGAAAACACGTAGTGCTCTTAGTTCAATCCTTCTGAGTGTCGGCAGCATCTTCCAAAATGGAAAAGCCCCGGCTCGCCGAGACGCGACGGGGCCCCTCCAAATTCCAAGGCATCACTATGCAGGTGATCCGGACGGGCAAGGTCAGGATCGAGCAGTAAGGTAACTCAGATACCCTAGTCATTTCCTATGAAGCCATGAGACATAGACCGGTCTTTTACGGGCGCTTTGTAAGGTTGATGTCAGCTGAAATGTTTAGATACATAGGACTGCAGCATGGAGACGACAGTTACCGCCCGGCAGCTTCGGATTGCCGGGCGTTCTTCGTCGGCTGTCCTAATTCGTTCTGTCGACCGGTCTAACTAGACAGCACCCGAGGCTTCGACCTTTTCCTCCGCCCCACCGTCATAGCTACGCCATGCACATGAACGAAGCTGACACCGATCGACTGATGAGGGTAACCGAGGCGATCGTGCGCGAGCTAGACCGTCAGGGCGTCGCCGATACGCTTGTGAATCTTAGGTTCGACGCGTTAGAATTGGCCAAGGTGGCAATCCGTGCGGCCGACGGAGTTGTGGTGCCGTTTCGAAAGCCACAGCCCTGATGAGCCTCGGCCTCTCCGCCGTCGTAGCAAGCATCTGCAACTTGCAGAGGCCGCCGCCGCTCACCACTCTGACCGAACCGCTTATCGTTTGGTGAGTCTTTGCTGAGAAGGAGTCGCTGCGCTAGGCTTTCTGCCCTTGCAGATCGCAACACTCGCGCGCTTAGAGCACCGAGTTGGTCAGATATTAGCTTCCGCTCGCCCTGCTTGGCGGCAGTCTTCTGCTGAGGATCACCGATCTGAGCAGCCTGCTTTTTTGGTCGGCTTCAATCCGCTGCACCGCTTGTTGGAGAGACGCTAAGGTCTGCTTCATCTCTGCAATGGTGAGATCCGGCGGAGGTGCGACGGCAGCTCTCTTTTGCGAGGCTGTGAGACCCACCAAACGGTCGCGCTCGATATTGTGAGGCGCCCAAAAGTGGACGCCGATCCACGAGTTAGAGCGCTACATGCGGTGCAAGGAATGCTCGCGTCGAGCTGGCCGTGCGGTCAAGCGCAGCCACCTTGTGGCATTGCGGACAAACAAGATTTCCACCATGTGGTGGCCCGGAGAGCGATGACGGGCTCAACGCTCGTCTCGCATATATGGACTTCGGTGGGAGACGAGACGCAGGTCTTGATCCACCGCCACGGACTGAAGTCCGTGCATGTGCGGCACGTTCACTGGATTGCCCCACAAGCTCCAAGCGATAGCGCCACTCGCGATTATTCCGCCGCAGATAGCTAAAAGGTCCCGCTTCATTGCGCTTCCTCCGTCTGGCATCTTCGAAGCATAAATCAGGCCAAGCTAAGCGGAGGACGTCTTATTCGGCACGGCCCGCGGTCCTATCTTCATGAACCCCATGGGAACAGAGCCAGATTACATAGAGATTGTCGATACGGGCGTCAGATCGCACCCGTGGCGTCGGGGAATTGAAGAGACGAAGCAAGCCAATGGGCGTGTTGTTAGGCTCGAGTGGCTTTCAGTCTCCGACTGCCGCGGAATATGCGGGTAGGCGCGCTCTTGAGCGCTTTTTGGAGGACATCTCCAAAGAGGAAGGACGCAAGTCATAGAAACTGAGTTGCACTAATCTGCGGCCGGTTGCTCATCAAATCACCTTGCGCAGGTTTCTCTCCTACGCTGTCATGCGGGTGGGTCCTTGGAGCCCACCGGGATAATCCCGCCTCGCACCATCTTTCCCAGCCCCGGTCGGTCCCAGACCCGGCGGGGGTATTGGTAGAGCACAGTCCCGGTTGTTCGCAATGCCGGTGCGGAGCGCAAGATGATCCTGATGCGTTGGGGAATGCCGCCTCCGCCGCGCACTGGCCGTCCACCGGTCACCAACATCCGCAACACCTCATCACCCCACTGGCGCGGCTGGCTCGAGCCCGAGAACCGATGCCTCGTGCCGTTCAACAGCTTCGCCGAGTACGCGCCGGAATCAAACCCGGAGACCAAGAAAAAAGACGTGGTGTGGTTCGCGCTCGGCGATGATCGGCCGCCGACCGCGTTCGCCGGCATCTGGACCGTGTTCAAGGGCGATCGCGGCACCAAGTCAAAGCCGATCCCCGGGCCGCATCTCGTCTACGGGTCCTCACCACAACACCGAACGCGATCGTCGAGCCCATCCACCCTAAGGCTATGCCCGTGATCTTGACGACCGACGAGGAGCGCGATGTCTGGATGCGCGAGCCGTGGGATGAAGCGAAGGCGCTGCAGCGCCCATTGGGCGACGATATGCTGAAGATCGTCGCCCGCGGCGAAGCGAAGGAAGATATCTTGGTAGAGCCGTAGGATGCCGGTCGCAACCGAAGCCTCAGGGTTACCCCTCCCTAGGTAAGAAACGCTTGCACGCTAACGCAGTTCTCTCTTCGTCAGGATTTTGCACTTCAATCCTGGGGCTAGAGCCAACGCTGCCCGTGTGCATTTTAAGCGGGCAGCGTTGTGCCCTGGTCGTGGTCCGAAGACCGATCGAGACCTTGCCAAAGCAATATGGAGTGTGCTCGAGCATCCGAGCCGATTGTTGTCCACAGTGGGTATTGCGCCACTCCGTGCGGGTGGGAATCGCCGTAACGTTCGCACGTGCTTTCCCCACTTGAACCCATTGGCGGTTCAAACGCCTTTGCGTGAGCGCTGACTGATCGAGCATTTTGCCAAGACGATTGTAAAAGCATCGGGACTTCAAGAGCAGCTAATCATTTCCAAACAAATGGCGCAGCAGGCGTGGACCTATTTCGAGCTGAGAAGATCGCCACTGTCCCGGACCGATCACATCATGACTGCCGCTTTTGTGGAGCCACACTTACCCTTGTCCGAACAATCATGGAATCGGAAAGTGGAATTGTCATTCATACGTTTGAATGCCCGCGGTGTGGGGACCGTACTTGGACCGACTAAAGGTTAGCAGAGCCAGGACAGCACCGATCCTCAAGTCTATAGCGCGCATCGCTGCGTACAGAGAGCGTCCCCAAACTGCTCAGCGCTAGACAATGCACCGATTGGTCTATGCGGAGCTCACCAAACCGGCCCGAGCTAAAGGTCAACGCTCAACGCGACGTCGGTCACATCGCGCAAAAGTTCCCTAGGTATCTTCTTCGCACACCGCGTTTACCAGTCACTTGCCTGCAGGCATGGCAACTGCTCGACTTGTAGGCTGCGAACTCGTTGCCAAGAAGTCACGCCATCGAACCGAATGGGATAGCTGGCGCCATTATCGTGGCGGCGCTCGCGCTCGCAGCTTACTGGTGAGGGATAGATGGGTCGCCATTTTTTTCTGAGCCCCACGCAGTCTGTTTCTAATGCGTTCATTGATCAGAGACTCGAATTGGCAGAAACCGATTTCAGATGTCATGGAGCACGAAATGAATTTTGACTATCAGCCTAGCGCTAATCATTCAGGTCACACGCAATCAGCTGCGCCCGCTGCCCATCAGGCGGATGGATGCCAGAGCAACAAGGCGCGCTTTGGATTCAAGACGACTGACCTCATCGTCTACCCTGCGCACGGTGTCGGTCAAATCGTTGCGATCGAAGAGCAGACTGTAGCCGGCGCCTGCCTCGAGTTCTTCGTCGTCTATTTCGAGAAGAGCAAGATGACACTACGCGTTCCAACGAGCAGAGCGGCCAAAACCGGGATGCGTCGGTTGTCCGAGCCTGGCACCGTCCAGCATGTACGACGAATCCTGGGTCAACCACCTCATAAGGCGCGGGGCAATTGGTCCCGGATTGCTCACGAGTACGAAAGCAAGATCAATTCGGGTGATATTGTTGCAATTGCCGAAGTGATGCGCGACCTCCACAGGCGCGCCGCCAGCCCGGACCAGAACTACGCCGAACGTCAGCTCTACACGACGGCCGTTGATCGCTTGTCCGAAGAGTTAGCTCTTGTTAGCGGCATGACCGAACAAGAAGCGGTGAAAGAACTGGAAAGCTTGATAGTCATCGAAGTGAAGCGCAGCGCCTAGTTGAAACTTCTCGGACCAGTCGCAGCTTTGCGTCAACTGACGACGTCGGCGCCACTCAGACGTGCAGTCGAAATTTTCCGTAGCAAGCCGCGGCAGCTTGAAAGTGGCCCCGGCTCAAGTCAAGCGGCGCGCTGAAATGCTCATCAAAACGGAGAAACAGACTCAAGGTGGCATGATCCGACCGGACTACAAGTTGACGGAAATTCACAATGCAGATTAAGGGCGACCGCCCCTACTCCGACGCCGAGAAAGCCGCCCGCAGGATCATGGAGCACGCCAAGGCCTTCGAGCCCATCCAGGACGGCCGGATCTAAATCGAGAAGATCAACCGCCCGATGATCGATGAGGAACAAGGCGACGCCGGCTGAGTATTGGGCCGGGCTCCAGCACGCGATCGGCCAAGGCTGGCTCGAGTACCACGAGAGCGGAACGTTCGTGAGGATAACGCAGGCGGGCAAGGATCTGTTCGCGTAGTGGTGGCGTGAATGCGGGCCCGGCTTGCAGCCGACCCGAAGCCTCTGTCGGCTTCCGGTATTGGACTTGCCCGCAATGTGGACAGGTCGCTGGGAGCGCGACGCTTGGCAGGGTCTCGAGGATAACTGTTTCAGTATCCAATCCGGTTTGAACCGGCTTTCCCGTTTCCGGGCAACGGATCAAAATATCGGGCATACGCGCAAACATTGTTCCGCCGAGCTGGTTTCCAAAAGGTAGCATAAAACCTCGGAGGTCGGCGCGATGAGAAGGACGGACATGACATGTCCGCAGTGCGGTGCGGACTTCCGACGATTGGAGCTATGGTCTGTATCTGGCGGTAAGGGCGAATATCATTGCCCGGTTTGTGACCTCACACTTGAGGTGTTCGACGGGCCAAGTTCATCGCCTACCGACTTACGATCCAGACAGAACGGCCGCCATCGTGCGAGCGGGGCCACTCAGGCCGCGTAGCATAAGTGCCCCCCGCGTTGCCCGCGCTGGTGGTCACCCCACAGGCTAAGCGACAATATCACCAACGCTGCATTGCAACTTTGTGACGCCAGTATTGCTATACACAGCATAGGCCATGCAAGTTTCTGGCTTGTCGCACCGGTTCTGACCGGTACCGTGCAGGTGCGGCGATCACGCGTGGTGCCGCAGAGCGCCCCTCATCACGGCGCTTCATACCTATCGGAAACTTGACCGCAGGGCTCCCGCTCTGGGCCTTTTCTTGAGACCACCCCGCCGGAGTGCTGGGGCCTCCCGGCCTTCAGTTTCTCAAGGGAACCTGTGTTACTTTGGTGCGTTGGATCGTCATCACCGGCGGAGGCTCTGCCCGTAGGCGTCGGTGGTTGAGAGACCGGCAGCTCTCCCGCCTGCATACAGTGAGGGAGCGCGGCCATGCCGTTCCAGCCAGTCTATCGCGTACGCAACGAAGCTATGCGGATCACCAGTGGAAGCGCGTTCATTCGCGAGATCGTCCAGCGGGCGCTCGAATTATTGAAGCTGCCGGTGCCCGACGCCTTCCTCGGCCGCACAAACTGGAGCCGTTCCCGCAAGAGGAAAGCAGGTATGGCGAAGTAGGCGAGCGCCTTAATACCCCAGCCAAGCGGGCGCATGCGAGGCTGCGACGGCTCACTGCGAAACTAATGCTGCCGACCATGCGGCAGGAAGAGCCAAAAAACAGCCGCCATCCTCCGACGCCGCAACAAAGTGAAGCCGCCTCGCGCGCGACCGAATTTGGACCGGTCGGGACAATAATCATAGGTGAAAGCGGGAACCCAGGCACAGAGGAAGAATAGCTTTCCCCGCTCCGAACTGCGCCCAACCTCCATTGGAGCGGTTCGCGTGAAACGCGGCCTTGGCTCCTAGCGCACCTCCTCGGAGCCAGGGAGGGCGTATATGAGGTCGCGTATGATCCTTCAAAATCGACCTTTGTTCATCGTCAACATTTCAAACCCTCGCGCATTTTCCGGAAACGGCAGCATCATCATGCTGGAATTGACCGACGAGCATGCGGCCCTAAGAGTGGCCGCGAAGATTGCCTCCGAAACCGGACGCACCGTCACCGTGCGCAATGAAAACATGGAAGTGATCGGAAGATTAGGGCGTCCACCAAGCATTGAGGCCCGGTCTATCGCCATTGCTTACGAGTTTGGCTGCCGCGTGTGCCCGCATTCGCAATCGCAGCGGCTCTCATGATCCGCTTAGGCCTGAAACAGTCGCACAAATGAAAGGGGATCGTGTCTCGACACGGCCCCCACCAGAAAACTGAAAATTGCTTCGGGATGAAATCGAGCCCCGGCACCTGTGACAATTAGCGCTAAATGCCAGCGTGATGGATTCCGTAGAATCCCGGTGACGAGATGCCGGTCATAGAAAAAGGCCCCAGCACCTCTGGGGGCCTAGAGGCCGGTGCTGACGCCAGTCGTCCTATAATGTCGTGACCCGTGTCCTGCCTAGAACGGCACCCAATCGCGCGACCCAGGCCGGCGAGAACTATTCGCCTAAAGTTGATGGAGCCGATTCACATGGTTCAATGCCTGGCGATGCCATCCTGTAAGTCTGTTGCTCGGTTGGAATTCGCAGATGGTGATTGCAAATGGAACTTATTGGACGCCCGATGCGAGGCCGGTTCCTCGTTCGGCAAGGTGGCAATGGCTGGATGGTCTACGATAGCGAACTCAAAGGACCAGCCCAGATAGAAAAGGACGGGGCATTCGCCGAGAAGCTGACAAAAGAGCAAGCTGAGATTTTGGCGGAGCGGCTGACGGCTCGCAAAACCGGCTCCTGATATCTACCTTCGGGGCATGCCCAATTCCAGTTCTGCCTGCCAACGGTTCGCAAGGCCGTGCCGGCCGGCCCGGAGTGTTCCACGAGCTCAAATACGACGGCTACCGCCTGCGCCTCGAGCGGGACGGAGATCGCGTTCGGCTGATCACTAAGGGCGGGAACGACTTCACCAAGCGTTTCCCCTGGATCGTCGAGGCTGCGCTCAAGGATTGTCAGAAGCAGTTCGTGATCGACGGCGAGGCCATCGTTCGCGGCGTCGATGGCTATTCTGACTTCAACGTCCTGCACTCGGTGTCGTTCACACTATAGAAAGCCCGCGATCTCAGCCAACGAATCCTCTGAAGTGGCTCACGTTTCAGGCAGGCGAGACTGTGATTTACACGAAAGTGCGCCCGCGATCCGCGCCCGACGCGCAGACTGAGTTGCGCGAGCAGTTAGTGTGCGTGCGGTAGCTTTTCCGGGATCGTAAGGCATGAGCATCTAGTTTGCGGCCTGATGCAACGAACGCAATGTCCGCTTCGCCCCTATAACGGATGAGTTCTTGCGGCGGCGCAATATGTCGCGATGGGCCAACTTCGGAAGTATCGCTGCGTTGCGGCGAACGTCGAAAGGGTCCGCTTTTAGGCTCGTTTTGTGCTAATTTGGGTACAGCGCAGGGGACGGTCGTGACGGAAACCCGGAAACTCGCAGCGATCCTAGCGGCGGATGTGGTCGGCTACAGCCGGCTTGCCGGTACCGACGAAGATCGCACCCTGGCGCGGCTGCGGGCGCTGCGCAGCGATCTGATCGATCCGACTATCGCGGTGCATCATGGGCGCGTGGTGAAGCGCACCGGCGACGGGAGCCTCATCGAGTTTCGCAGCGTGGTCGATGCCGTGCGCTGCGCTATCGAGGTGCAGAACGGAATGATCGAGCGCAACGCCGGCCTTCCGCCCGAGCGCCGCATCGAATTCCGTGTCGGCATCCATCTAGGCGACGTTGTCGAGGAGAGCGACGGCGATCTCATGGGCGACGGCGTCAACATCGCCGCGCGATTGGAGGGCATCGCCAAGCCCGGCAGCATCTGTCTGTCGGAAGACGCCTACCGTCTGGTAAAAGCGAGGCTCGATCTCGCGGTCAGCGATCTTGGCCCGACGCAACTGAAGAACATCGTCGAGCCAGTTCGAGTCTATTCGCTTGAAGTCGGCGTCGCCAGCAAGGCATTGCCTGCGACGCAACGGGAGGCTGCAGCGCACGAAATGCCTTCGGCACAGTTCGCGCTGTCCGACAAGCCGTCAATCGCCGTCCTTCCATTTGCCAACATGTCAGGCGACCCGGAGCAGGAGCACTTTGCCGACGGAATTGCCGAGGATATCATCACTTCGCTATCCCGGCTCCGTGGGTTTTTCGTGATCGCACGCAATTCGACCTTCACTTACAAAGGTCGAGCCATAGAGGTAAAGACGATCGCGCGGGAGCTTGGTGTCCGGTATGTGCTTGAGGGTAGCATCCGCAAGGCGACGAACCGCGTGCGGGTGACGGCTCAGCTTATCGATGGCCAGAGTGGCAATCACGTTTGGGCCGAACGCTACGATCGTGAGCTCAAGGACATCTTCGCCGTCCAGGACGAGATCACCGAGAGCATCGCCGGGGCAATCGAACCGCAGCTTCACGTCGCCGAAATTATCCGAGCCCAGCACAAGACGCCGTCCAGCCTCAACGCCTGGGAACTGGTCATGCAGGCGATGGATCGGATCAGCCGGTTCACCGAGGCCGACAGCCGGGCCGGGATGGCGTTACTCGACCGCGCTATTGCAGCCGATACGGGCTATTCCCGCGCCTACGCCCACAAGGCTTGGCTGACCGTGTGGCGCGCGTTTCAAGGGTGGGACGCGATGGGACCTGCACTTGCGGAAGCCAGTGACAGCGTGGCCAAGGCGCTGCAATTCGACGCCGATGATCCCTGGGCTTACGTCGCCCGCACCATATTATGTATCGCTACGCGAGGCGGCGGTGAGACCGTCGCCGCGGCGCGCAAGGCGGTCGAGCTCAACCCGAACTTCGCCTATGGTCATTCGTTCCTCGGCGCTGGCCTTGCGCTCGCCGGCGACGGCGACGGCGCGCTCGCAGCCATTGCCCACGCAATTCGTCTAAGTCCACGCGATCTGATGCGGGACGAGTTCGATCTCTTTTTCGCCTTCGCTTGGTTCCAGAAGGGCGACTACGCCAAGGCGGCGGACTTTGCTGCCGAAGCCGCGACGGTGCGGCCGGGCCATGCCTATCCGAACATCATGCTGGCGGCGAGCAGCGCCCTCGCCGGCGACCAGCAGCGGGCGGCGGCAGCACTTGCACGCGTCCAGGCGCTGGTTCCCGGATTTAATCGAGTCGTTGCGGCGAACCAGAACGCTTATGTGCGGGAGGACGACCGCGCACGTCTTATGACTGGCTTACAGAAGGCAGGGCTTTCGGCGTAAACCTGCGCAACTGGCGGTCAATCAACACTCGATTTGGCGGGTTCATCGGTCAATCCTGATTGCGCGCCGATGATGTGATCGAATAAGGGAGCGACTTCCGCAACGGGTTATTCGGCGACGGGTCACAAGCCTCGATTTGCACGAGGCCGTTTGATGTCCGGTCTACCCCTCACAAGCGGAAGTAAGACCGACGCCGCTCAATCGGCAGATCAGATCGGGACCGAACGAAGTGCTGGCGGAGCGCTGCGCAAGATCGCGACACCAACTCGGCCCTATTGAATGCGCGCGAACTCCAGATGCGGCGTGAAGTCTCCGCCTTTCGGATCGTGTATCGGCGCCACTGAGAACTTCAGTGTAGTGGGTGTAAGTTCCTCCACCTTGAGAGTCCGGGTAACGCCAATGAATTGCGGATAGCTGTCTTGCTGAACGACAAATTTCAACGTTTTGCCACTTATGTCCAGGACGTACGTTCCGTACGAGCACCGTACTGGCCCAACTGGCTCAGTCGGAACGGTTTCGGACTTCGGCGGCCTGTTTCCACCCATAACTTGCAAGCTGATAAGACCGCCCGCGCTAAGCTGCAGCAGACCCTGCGGCTTGTCTCCCCAAGTATTTCGAAGATGTCCATCCTCGAATTTGTCGTAGATCGCCGTTAGCTTCCAATCTCCGACCGCTGACAACTGGCTTGCTTGTTGAGCGGCCGCCGCGCCGCTAGTCAAAAAGGCCAACGTCAATCCTGTCGTGACTGGCAATATCCGCATCTTGTCCTCCACGATCGTGATCCGCAGGATTTGAGGGGGCTTTCGTGCGCACCTTCGTCGACTGGCTATCCTGACCACATAGCATTTTTGAATAGCCTTGCGCATGCCTCCAGCCTACTCCTTTGGCGTACCGCGACAGGAGGGATGGACGAGGTCCGCTTCGGGTCATTTTCGACGGCTTCAACAGGGATTGTCAGCGGGCTGATGTCCGCTTCTGCCCGAAAGCGTCCAACCGGCGCCTGGCGCGCTCGCGTGTTTTGAGTCCGCGGTTTCAGTTTGGCAACAACCTGTTGCCAAACTGAGTTGGGAACTATTAGGGGAGCCACAACTGGCGTGAAGTTGGCGTCGATAAGCCTGCTGCCGTGATCGCTGCCCGGCGGTAGAACCTGGCCCGGACCTGGGCTGGGTTGAACGCGGGTTTCATCTTGGCCGCTTCGAGCTCGGCGCGCATGCGGCCTGGCGAGCGTTTCAGCTGTTTTGCAAGGCTATGCAGCGACACGAACGAGGCCTCGAATTTCGCGATCTCGGCCGGGCTCACCAGCACCTGCGGGCACCGGTTCATCGGGTTCGGCGCCGTATAGCTGGCGAGGTGCTTGTGCTTGATCAGCGCCTCCACGACACGATCGCTCGTGCGCATCAGCCTCGCCAGCCGGCGCACGGACAGACCGGTCTCAGGTCCTCGGACGGCATCCAGCAACTGCCTGACGTTGACGTGGAGCGCCATGTAGCCGCGCACGCTGCGCAGTCGCATAACCTCGATCCGATCATCGAGGATCAGCCGAACGACCTCCGCGGCCGAGCAGCACGCTTGGCGGGCGGCGTCCGGAATATTGGCCGCCCGCTTCGGCGGCCGAACCACGGCTCTGGCGTAGCGCCGAAGGTTGGCAAGAAAGGTGTCGAGGTCGGCTTTCGCGTAGCGATCATAGCCTCCGAAGGAGGCTTGTGGCCGGTAAGGCGCGATGAGCTCGTGCTTCAGCAACACATCCATCTGGCTGCGGGTGTGCTCGCGCGCCTCGGGAAGCATCGGCGGCGGCTCGACCAGCAACAGGCGCGTCTCCCTGTTATACCCCGGTTCGGTAAGCAGTGAGCCATCGGGGCGCATCGTCGGCGCCGAGATTACGCTGGCGATTGCTGGAAACTTCCAGTCTCCAGTGCGTGCCAAAATTGTTTGCGCCACCGCACTGGGTGGATTGACTGGCACTCGGGCCTTGCTGCGAGCGTTATTTCGGCACAACAGATCCCTCAAATGGACGTCATCGAGTGCCTTAAGCTGCACGATATTTTTTTGTCGGCCGTGGGTGGCATCGGCCGTGTCAACGATTGGGCGAACCAGTCTGCCTCCGCGCGGATGGGCCAGGCAGCGGTGAAATGGCGTTACGCTATGGGTAGGCTTCTAAGAAACCCCGCCCGATTTGGTCGGACGGGGTTTGTGGGCGTTCTTACTCGCCGTTCTTGCGCGGCCGCGACCAGAGGAGGGTATAGCCTTCACCGCCCTCGTCATCGAACAAGTTCGCGTAAATCGGCGCGTTGAACGACGGGTCGTCGAGCTTGAGCGAGAGGTAGTCGCGGCCCTCCTCGGAGCGCTTCGACCAGGCTGCCCCGATTTCCGCGCGACCCACGTAGATGCGGTGACTGGGGGCGTTGTCGTTGGACCGGCTTGTCTCGGCGACGATACGGACGCCCTTAGCTTGCAGGCTCAGCGTGACAATCTCACCCTGGAAATCGTTACCGACCTTCTTGAAAGAACCGATGTTAGCCATGTCACTTCTCCTGTTGTGTTTCGAGCCCGCGACCACCGCGGCCTCGATGGCGATCTAGGGCCGAGGACGATCGGCGACGCACCCGCTCGGGCCGGAGCGCAGCGGAGGACGTCGTTGCGGCGACTTTCTTGTCTCGCGAGGAATGGGCGAAGCCCAGGGGAAGAAAGTCGCATCAACGGCGTTGCGGCTCAGACGATCGAGGCAAAGCCGGTCTTCGGCCAGATCAAGCCATCAACGAGGCCACGTGCGTCCGCGTGCTGACCCACAACTCTGGAGAAGCGTGGCTATCTCGGTTTTGATGAACAAGGGATCGGAACGATTCAGCGCGGAAAGAGAAACAATCTCCTGCAAAGGGCGGCATCGTCTCCAAAGAACCGATCAGGTAAGATCGCTCTGCCGCGGCTGCGTGGGCCAGACCGAATGCCGGCAGCTTGATCGAGGAGTTCCGAGCAGGACTGCCTCTCGCGCGCTCAGGTCTCAATCATCTCCCATTCAGCGCGCCGAACTATGCGAACCTGTTCGACGATGAAGGCGGTAGACGGTCAGCTCTCGGCCTTTAAGAACCTGGTTAGGACGTACTCTCCACCACACCACCCGGCTCGAAGGGGCGGGTCTCCGCCAAAACGAATAAGCGCATCCACGACGTGAGGCCAATGCAAACCGCGCCTAGGCATGCGAAGACCTCTCGCCAAGCCAGCGAAGGCACCCCGATCGGGGACAGGGCGAAGACTACATGATAGCCGGCGACCGCGGCGGGAACAGCAAACGTTGTCGCGATCGCGATGCGCAAGGCCAAGGACCGAGTAACAGCGACGGCGATCTGGCCGAGGACGAGCGTCCGCGCGCCGCCGGCCGTCCCGATAAGAAGCGCGGCGACGACACCAGTGCCGGTCTGCAACGCAGTCATCCCGATACTCAGTGCGACGAAAAACGGCAGGGCATACACTGCGATCGCAAAGATCGCCCAGCAGAACAAGCCAATGCCGAGTGTGTTGAGAACAAGCCCAAGGGCGAGCATGGTGGTGGCTCCAGGTGCATAGAAGCACCAGTCGCGCCTTCCACCACCACCACCACGGCGCAACTCTGGATATGAGACTGAAAGGAGGCGGAGTTGCGGCGTGAGCAATTCCGCCTCGAAGGCTTGGAGTCGAGAAGACGGCGCTCACGCGCCGCCGAACCTCCAGACGGGGATGCCGAGCCGCTTCGCCTTGTCGGCGAGGTTGTCCTGGATGCCCGTGCCCGGGAAGTGCATAACGCCGATCGGCAGCAGTTCGAGCATGGCATCGTTGCGCTTGAACGGTGCTGCCTTGGCATGTCTCGTCCAGTCGGGCTTGAAGGTGATCTGAGCCACCTTACGGGTCGTCGCCCATTTGGAGGCGATCAATTCGGCCCCCTTCGGTGAGCCGCCGTGGAGCAGGACCATGTCGGGATGCTTGGCGTGAACCTTGTCGAGGCGATCCCAGATCAGATGATGGTCGTTGAAGTCGAGTCCTCCGGTGAGTGCGATCTTCGGCCCAGCGGGCAGCATGACCTCGGTCTCGGCGCGGCGCTTGGCCGCGATGAAGTCGCGGGAGTCGATCATCGCTGCGGTCAGCGTACGATGGTTCACCAGCGATCCCGATCGGGGGCGCCAGAATGAGCCGGTGTGAGTCTCGAAGCGCTCTATGGCCTGATCGCGGAAGAGCTCCAGACAGTTGCGGCGCTCAATCAGCGTGATGCCTTCCGCTGTGATGCGCTCGAGTTCGACGGATCGAACTTCGGAACCGTTCTGCTCGCGCTGACTCTTCTGTTGCGCCTGTTCGTTGTCGTCGAGTTGGCGACCGATGCGGTCGACGGCACGATGGAACAGGTTGACAGTCGACCAGAGCAGATCGTCAAGGTCCGGCTCGAGCCGCGTGTCGCTCAATGTGGCGACCAGGGCATCGAAGATGTCAGCGACGGCACCGGTAATGATCCTGCCCTCGGGGAGCGGCCGTGGATCGGGCTGGTCGTCGAAGGGGCGGTAACCGAAGAGCTGCAATTCGGTAAGAACGTGTTCAGTCGGAGATGCGGCGTGCGGCGGTTCAATGTCATCGTGATCGGTCATGGAGGTGATCCTTTGCCGGATCGGCCGCGACCATCGCGGCCTTCGTGGCGATCACTCAGACGGCAGGCGGAACGGGCCAGAACCCGGAGCGGAGCGGAGGGCCGAAGCGCAGCGGAGGATGGCGGAGGCCGGCTATTTTGCTTCGCGATGCAAAGCGCGCTCGCCAGATGGCTAAGGTGTCTTCTCGTTGCCGGCGCGCGGCGGAAAATAGCCGGACGCGGCCATTGCCGGCCCGAGCCGCTTGCCGTCCGATCGCCCTCTAGAAGGCCGAGGTCGCGTCCTCTTCCGGCAGTGGCCGCACCGCGACCGATCTGTCGACGCCCATCGAATTGCCGGGGCTATTCCGCGGTTGCCATCGACGAATGCAGGAAACGGACGACGTCCTCCGGTACGAGTTGAAGTAGCAACGCTGCTCGGAGGGCCTCGAGGCCGAAGATGTGCAGATCTTCGTTGAAGTCGCCCAGCCGGGGCGACAATGCAATCGCTTCAATGCCGGCGGCTTCTGCGCGCTGGGTGAGAATAGCCTGTACGGCATCTCCGGCGGCATCTGCGTCACGGGCGATATAGAGTCGGCGTAGGCCAGACGGCAGCAACAAGGCTGAGAGGTGATTGGCCGAGAGAGCAGCGGTCATGGGCAAGGTCGGCAGTACATAACGCAGCGACAGCATGGTCTCGATCCCCTCGCCCGCAGCGAGCACGTCGTCCACCACGCCGAAGCGAACGGCGTTACCAAGCAGGTCGCCCATGGCCCGTCGTGGCGTGTCGATCGGGGCCTTGCCGAGCCGCACGCGATCAAAGCCGTGTGGATCTAGCCAGGTGCGATGCACGCCGGTGATCCGTCCCTCGGCGTCCGTGACAGAGCCTATCATCGCCGGCCAGGTTTCAGTCGGCAAATGCTCGTCCGGTCGGTAGTAGCAACGTGGGTGGAAGCGCAGGCTACCACCATGGTGGATTTGGCTTATTCCACGACGTTGCAAATACGTTTCCACCAACGTCCCTTCGATCGGACCGGATATTGCAAAAAGTCGACGGGCTGCTTCTTGCGATCCGGCCGGCACGACTGGACGAACGGGTCTCGGGAGTGATTGCTCCTCAGAGCGAGGCAGCTTCAGAAAGCGCCTCGCCTCCTCGGCGACCTCGCGGAAGTCTCGCAAGGCAAGGCTTTCGCGGATGATGTCGAGGAGATCGCCATGCCCCCCGGTCGCGGCATCGGTCCATTTGCCGGCGGGGCCCTTCGACGATTCCTGGAGCCGCACAAACAACGAGCGGCCCGGGGTGTTGTGGACGTCGCCCACCACCCAGTACCGCCCCGCCCGCTTACCATTGGGGAGATAGTGTCGGCACACCGCCTCGGCCTCGCGCGCGAGGCGGCCTGCCAGCTCGGAGACATCGCCGGACATCACGCGGCCTCCCGCTCACTGACGCCCGTAACCGGAAAGGTGTCGAGCACCCTCGACAGGACCTCAATGCCGCTCGCGTCCGTGGGTACGAACATGCGCAGCTTCCAGGAGATGATCTCCCCAAAGAGGCCGTAAGCACGGAGGCGATCGCGCATCGTGTCGTTGAATCCCGACAGCTCGATGCGATATGCACCCATCACCCGGACTCGACGAAGCTGGAGGCCCTCCGTTAGATCGAGGACGGTCCGTCCTTCCACCAGCGCAGCAAAGGCAGCATCCGGCGTCAGCGAAGGCGCGTCCGCCGCAAGGACGCTTGCGACCCAGACAGCAGAGACCTTGCGTCCGATGATGCGTTCGCCCGCATCGGTTTGGAGCCGATAGACGCGGGTCGACTCGTTCGGCAACCGCTTCCAGATCGGTAACAGCAAGCCCGCCACAACGTGGATCGTGCTTTCCGTGAACTCGGGCACCTCGGCAAGCTCCGCCAGCCAGGTCGAGGCAAAGCGTTCACGATCCGCTTCGTCCCAATGACTTTCGGCCATGGTGGTCAAGGGGACCGTGTGCTGATCCATCGGCCGGATCAGACGGACGCGCCGCTCGATCTCGCCGTCATCGAGCATGACGCCCGCCGCGGGGACCTGCACAGCGGCTCGTCCCGAGCGCTCATTGACGAGCAGGACGGCCTGACGATCGGAAAGACGAGCAAGAGCGTCATCCAGACTCACCGGATGATTGCGCTGGCGCTGGGCGACCGTGAGCAGCCGGGTCTCGGCGCCGGTCCCCGGATGGTCATAGATCGTCCGCCGGTCGGTGACGACAAAGCTCTCGGCACGGAGGGTTTCCAACCCCACGTCGTAGGTGCCGGATGCAACCGCGCCTTCGATCCGAGCGGTCAAGAGCTGCTCGAAGGCGGTGAACAGCACATTCTGTAGGTCAATGGTGAGCGCCAATAACCTGTTCAGAAAGGTCGTGATCGGCGGCAGGTCATCCCTGAGCCCATTGGCATCTGTCAGCTTCAGGCCGGTCGCATCCTCGAACTTCTCGAACGAGCATCCGTCGACCTTGCCTCGGACGAGCAGTGTGTAGAGTTGACGCAACGCGTCACGCCCATACTGGCTTTCGAGATTGTCCTCGGGCCGGAACAGGCCCTGCCCTCCGGTCTGGCGCTGTCCGCGCGTAATTGCTCCCAAGGTGTCGAGCCGGCGCGCAATGGTGCTAAGGAAGCGCTTTTCGGCCTTCACGTCTGTCGCGACGGGACGAAACAGCGGCGGCTGTGCCTGATTGGTCCGGTTTGTGCGGCCGAGGCCCTGGATCGCAGCATCCGCCTTCCAGCCGGGCTCGAGCAGATAATGGACCCGCAAGCGGCGATTCCGGGCCGACAGCTCGGCATGGTAGCTCCTCCCCGTGCCGCCTGCGTCGGAGAACACGAGGATCCGCTTGACGTCGTCCATGAAGGCCGAGGTCTCGGCGAGGTTGGCCGAGCCGGCGCGGTTCTCGACCACCAGCCGGTCGCCCTTGCGCACGACACGGCGCGAACGGCCGGTCACCTCGGCGATCATGTCGATGCCGAAACGTTGCACGACCTGATCGAGCGCCCCAGGTACCGGAGGCAGCGAGGCGAGCTTCTCGATGAGGCGATCGCGACGTGCGACGGCTTCCCGGCTCTCAACCGGCTGGCCATCGCGATAGACAGGCCGAGAGCAGAGGTTGCCCTCCGAGTCTGTAAAGGGCTCGTAGAGCTGGACCGGGAAGGAATGGGCGAGATAGTCGAGCACATACTCGCGCGGGGTAATGTCGACCTGGACGTCGCCCCAGTCTTCGGTCGGGATCTCCGCGAGCCGGCGCTCCATCAGCGCTTCGCCCGTTGAGACAATCTGGATGACAGCGGCATGGCCGGCGTCGAGATCGCGGTCGATCGATCGGATGAGCGACGGCGTCTTCATCGAGGTCAGCAGATGGCCGAAGAAGCGCTGTTTGGCGCTCTCGAAGGCGGATCGGGCCGCGGATTTTGCCTGCCCGTTCAGCGTTCCAGTTTCGCCGGTGATGTTGGCGGCCCGCATCGCCGCGTCGAGATTGTTATGGATGATGCTGAACGCGTCGGCATAGGCGTCGTAGATGCGAACCTGCTCCGGCGTAAGCTGGTGTTCGACGAGATCGTACTCGACGCCCTCATAGGACAATGAGCGGGCAGCGTAGAGACCGAGCGCCTTGAGGTCGCGCGCCAGCACCTCCATTGCCGCAACCCCACCCTCCTCGATTGCCTCGACGAACTCGGCGCGCGTGGCGAATGGGAAATCGGCACCGCCCCAGAGGCCAAGGCGTTGCGCATAAGCGAGGTTGTGGACGGTGGTGGCGCCTGTTGCCGAGACATAAACCACGCGAGCATTGGGCAAGGCGTGCTGGAGCCTCAGGCCCGCGCGCCCCTGCTGAGAGGCCGCCTGATCGCCGCGCTCGCCCTTGCCGCCGACCGCATTCTGCATGGCGTGGCTCTCGTCGAAGACGATCACTCCGTCGAAGTCGGAGCCCAACCATTCAACGATCTGTCCGACACGCGAAAGCTTCTCGCCACGCTCGTCGGTGCGTAGCGTGGCGTAGGTGGCAAAAAGGATGCCTTCCGATAGCCGGATCGGTGTGCCCTGGCGAAAGCGGGACAGAGGCGTAACGAGCAGTCGCTCCATGCCGAGCGCGGACCAGTCGCGCTGCGCATCTTCGATCAGCTTGTCGGATTTGCTGATCCAGACCGCACGGCGGCGGCCCTTAAGCCAATTGTCGAGCAGGATCCCGGCAACCTGCCGCCCCTTGCCCGCGCCAGTGCCATCACCCAAGAACCAGCCGCGGCGAAAGCGGACGGCAGTCTCTGCGTCGTCGCGCGCGGCGGCCACAACGTCAAACGTCGTATCGACCGTCCAGGAGCCCGCGAGGAATTCGGAATGCGCCTCGCCCGCATAAATGACGCTTTCGAGCTGGGCGTCCGATAGAACTCCGTCCGCCACCAGACTTAAAGGTAGACGCGGACGGTAGGACGGCTTCGGTGGCGCAACGGACGCCATCGCCGCGGATTGCACGAGCTTGGTCGGATGTGCGCATGATCCGGGAATACGGATCGACTGCAATCCGTACTCCTCATACAGCGCATCGGTGAGGCGGGCGCCTTCCGGCGGCGACCATTCGACGGTCTCGTACGCAAGTTCCACACCTTCCGGCGCGCTCCCGGAAGTGGACGATGGGCTTGGTGCAATGGCGCCGGCCGATCGGGAAATTGCAGGGCGCCGAATGACGTCGGCAACGACCGGCGCCGCGACGGGCAACCTCGGAGGCACATGCTGCGTCACCCACTCAAGCAACGTGGCTACATCACTCGCCATGCCCACTGAAGCGGGAAAAGCGTTCGGATCCGCGGCGGGCAGCTTGTCGATAACGAGCAGCCTCGTGTCCGTCTGGGTGCCGTGCTTGGCGTAGACGGCGCCGTCGATCGCGGCAGAAAACACGACACGCCCGCACGCCTGGAGGCGAACAAAGGCCTCTAGCCACGTAGGGTTATCCGGCGCAAGGCCCGCGCCAGCGATGGCGACGAGGCGTCCACCGTCGCAAAGGCGCGCGAGCGCCGAAGCGATGTGCCGGAAGGCCGCGTCCGCCATCCGTCGATCGACATTCACTACCGCGGAGAACGGCGGGTTCATCAGAACGACGCTCGGCACAACATCGCGTCGAGATGATCATCAATCTGCGCGGCGTCGAACCGCGTGACCTCAACGTTGGCGAACAAATGATCTAGCAGCGCCGCGCGGCCTTCAGCCAACTCGTTCAACATCAGAGAGCCGCCGGCGAGCTCGGCAAGGATTGCGAGCAGGCCGGTCCCAGCGGATGGCTCCAGAACGCGGTCGGCAGGCGTAATGACGGCTGCGGTGCATGCGGCCAGCCCAAGCGGGATCGGCGTCGAAAATTGCTGGAGCGCCTGACTATCCTCGGAGCGCCGCGTATGGGTCGGCAGACAGCTCGCGATTCTCGCGAGCATTGGCAGCATGGCAGCCGTCGAGCCAGCCTTGGCGCGGATGGCCGGACCGAACTTGCGAAGGAAGAGAACGGTTGCCGCCTCGCAGACATCATAGGCGGTCTTCCAGTTCCAGGCGCCGGCCGCGTCCGAGGCACCGAAGGCAGCCTCCATGGCGCCACGCAGGACTGCGGCATCGATGCGACGGCCGCGTTCGAGATCAGTCAAGATCTGTCGGGCGGCCTTGAGGGCGGCAGTGGTGAGAGTGGCAGCGGCACGCATCGAGAGCGGCGCGGCGGCAGCGCCGCCCGCGAGAGATTCGGTCATGACAGGATTTCTTTCGAAGAGCAGGAACGGGTCGAACCATCAGGCGCTCTTCTCTGACCCCAACGGCTCAAACCCCTCCCGGCCCGACTCTCCCTCTCAGCGCTCGCCAAAAAAAATGGGACCGGCGCTGCACACCGGCCCCCAAGCAACGCGGGATGGCTGGAGCCATCCCGCTCTATGTCACTCAGCCGCGTCCAGCTGTTGCGGGTCATCGTCGCCGGCGTTCTCCCGATCCTCCTCGTCGGCGAGGAATTCGGGCAGCGGGCCCGCTTCGCCCTCCTGCACCACCGGCGCTGCATCGGGATCGACAAGGCGCAGCGGCTCCGGCAACCAGGCCGAACCATCGAGTAAGCGCTCGGCCTCCTTTGCCATCTCAGCCTTCTTCAGATGGTCGATCAGTTGTGCGGACGGCTCGCCCTTGGCTTCCCGCACCGCCTCCAGAATGCGAGGCTTGGTGACTCGGCCGAGATAGTTGTCGACGGTCGGTCGCCAGCCGGCCTGCACCATGTCGAGCCCGACCGCGCGCGCCAACACATCGGCCTGGTCGAGGCGCGTGCGGACACCGTGGGCAGAGACACGGCCCTGATTGTAGCGGTTGGCTGGCTCGTACAGCGCGTTGACCGCAAATGACGCACAGTGCGCGAGCAGGGACGCCTGAGCGGCGCCGTCTAGGGTTGTGAGCGCATCCCAAAGATCGTTCTCGCCCTTCGGCAACCGTGCTTTCCAGGACTCATGCCGCGCCTCGACGGCCTTCGCGGACGCGCTCTCCCGCAGGCCCGGGGCTTGAGCGGGAAAGTTCGGCGTGCGGAGGCCGATCTCAAGGCAGCTTCCGGACGATGCGAACCGGTAAAAGGCCGTCAGCACGAAGTTATGCAGCACCGCCTGGAACGCGATCGCAGGATTTTCTGCCAGCGCATCGCGCAACGCCAGCGTCCTATGCGCCGTCAGCTCGATGATGAGACGGTCCGGCAGCGGTCGCGCGGCATCCTCGTCATCATCCTCCGCATCAGCAGCACCGCCAGCAACCGAGATGGCCGTCCGCTGCACACCGGGATTGCTAGACCCTTGACCGCCGCTCGACGATGTATGGGCGTCCTGCCCGACGGCCGCATCCTCCTGCGGCGCTTCATCCTCGGGGCGGACATAGCCGCGGTCCACCGAGAGCCGTCCTTCGGAATCAATACTGACGAAGACACCAGCTCGGGCGATCTCCGTCGGTTCGTAAAGCATCGGCCGGTCTTCGAATGCCGCCAGTGCCGCCTCGATTTCACCGAGGCGCTGATCGACGTCATCGGGCAGCTCGTCGGCGTCCTGGTAGTCGGATTCCAGCTTGGCATGCTCGGCGTTGAGGGCGTCAATGGTCGCCTGCTCCTCCGCGGTGAGATCGGCAGGTTTGCCATCGAGTTCCCGAAGGCCCGTGGCATGACCGAAGGGGAAATCCACGGCAACCGTGATCCACTTCCATCCTTCCTTAGCGATGGTCTCGGCCTCAGCGGTGAGTTTTTCGCTAACGAGCCGATCGAGCAGCGCGACGTCTTGCAGCCAGCCGCCATCATCATGCTGAAAGAGGTCGCGCTCGACGGCGCCGCCTGTCTTCTCGTAGGCGTCAACGCCAACGAAGCGAGCACGACGGTCCGAGGCGCGGACGGTATTTTCGGTCAACGCTCGGCGGATTTGGTAGGGCTCGTCATGGCCAGAGCGACAGGCGTTCTCCCAGACCTGCTCCTGGCGAGCCTGGTCGCCCGTGATGGAGAACGCCATCAGCTGTTCGAGAGTCATGCCGTCTTCGGCATACACATCGTGCAGCTTCGGCGACACCGACGCCAGCCGCAGGCGTTGCTTGACGATCGCCGGGGGCACGAAATGGCGCGCTGCGATATCTTCCTCGCTGAGGCCAGCATCAGTCAGAGTCCTGAATGCCCGGAACTGGTCCAGCGGATGCAGACCGACCCGTTCGTCATTCTCCGCGAGCGAGTCATCTTCTGCGATGCCGCCCTCGCGGACGACGCACGGAACCGCCTGCGTCTTCGTCATGCGCTTCTGTTTCACCAGGAGCTCGAGAGCCCGATAGCGCCTGCCGCCCGCCGGCACCTCGAACATGCCGGTCTCGTTGCCATCTGCATCAGCGACGGCCCGGACGCTCAGACTTTGCAGAAGCGTACGCTGCGCGATGCTCTCGGCTAGCTGCTCGATCGAGACACCGGCCTTGACGCGTCGAACGTTCGACTGGCTGAGCACGAGCTTGTTAAACGGAATGTCCCGGGAAGGCGACAGCGTGATCTTTTGTACGGCTTTCGTCATTTTGGCTCTCCACGACGGGCGGCCGTGAGACTCTCTCTCGGCTTCCAACCCGTCGCGAACAGCCTCCCTCCTCTCACTCTCGCGCGAGGCCAAGCATCACGCCGCCTCGTGATCGGCGACAGCCGAATCCAGCGACGCGGGCCCAATGGACCCGGGAACGAAGCCGAGCAAATAGTCCGCGGCCTTGCTCGCCTGCGATGCGGCACGCACGATGGCCCGATTGTCTTCGCGCAGAACGTCAAGCCAGGAGCCGATATAGTCGGCATGGCGCACGGTCGGCACGATCCCGAGCGAGGCGCAGCTGAACGCGGAACTTAACTCGGCGACCAGTTCTTCGAAGGCATATTTCTTCGAACCGAAGGATCCGCTCTGGTCGCGATTGAGGCGCGAGGGATGCCCGGTCGCATGACCGAGTTCATGCAGCGCGGTGCGATGCCAGTTGATGGGCTCGAAATAGGCCTGCGGCGGCGGGACCTGAACATAGTCTTCGGCTGTGGCATAGAATGCGCGATCTCCACCAATCCGAAATGGAATTCCGCTGGCCTTGATCAAGGCGTCGACCGTAGGTTCGATGAGGCCAGCCGGCGGTGGCGGCGCAGCGGTGGCAATCTCGTCAGGCAGATCTGCGCACTGATCGACGTTGAAAACGGTAAATCGTTTGAGGAATGGAATCGCCTGGGCGTCTTCGCCGGTCTCGGCGGCGCGTCGCCTTTCGTCATTCGGCACGAAACGATCCGCGTAGACAACGGTGGTACCGCGCTCTCCTTTGCGAACGTGACCACCAAGCGAGAGCGCCTGGCGGAAAGTGAGCCAGCTTTGCCCGGTGAATCTGCGTTCGATCACGGCTCCCCAGAGAATGAGGATGTTCACGCCACTGTATTGCCGATTAGTCGAGGCATTTTTCGGCATGGCCAACGGCGCTTTCGCTGCGGCCGTACCCCAGGGCTGAACCCAGGGGACGCGTCCGGCCTCAAGCTCGGCAATGATCTTGTCGGTAATTTCGTTATAGAGGGTTGCCCGGTCCTGGCCGGCGCGCGCGCGAGCAGTAGTGTTTGACATCGCGGGTCTCCGCGACGGGCGCCGCGAGCCTCTCTCGCAACTTCTAACCCGTCACGGAAAAACCAGCCTGCACTCTTACTCTCAGCCCTTGCGCCATCTACCGAGGGCCTCATTCGCGATCAGGCGTGCGCCCAAGGGCGCATCGCCGCAACGGAAAATGGCACCCGGAGAGCGTGAGCATAGCGACCCGAAGGGGCACGCGGGTCCGAGTGCAGCGACGAGACCGGTTCAATAGCGGCACCCGGGAACGGGGCAGTGATAGCGATCGCCGCAGGCGAGCCCCTTTCCCGAGTGCCCCCGGCGAGGAGCACCAAAGCTCTAGCGCGAGGGATCAAAGCCGCTAGGCGTGCGCCGTTGAGGCGTGGAGAAGAAGGGAGTGTTCGAAAGAATGGAGCCTGCTGGTTATGGCTCTTACTTGCCCGGCTTACCGGTGTCGGAAGCGACTGAGACTCCGAAAGGAGAACGGGACCAGAGCATGCCGGGAAACGTCTTGAAATCGGGCGCCGCAGCCCGGTGGAGAGCACAAAGTAAGGTGTGCATGGTGAAAGCTGTATTGCCTGAATCCCAGTTTCCAGTCGCCAAAGGGCTGGCAGTAGCGAACGCGGCTGACACGCTACGCCACGCGGGGCAGATCGCACCGGCCAGTGCGAACTGCCACCAGTCCGCGTGGGACGACCACCATCCGTGGGTCAAGGAGACGAATGGGACACCTAAACACACCGCAACTCCCCGCACACGCAACTACGGGATCGCCTGCAACAGGTTCTTTCGAGGACCTGTATGGCGACGGAGCCGTCATAGTACCCAAATGCCCGGCGTAACGGCCGGGACAGCCGCCGCGAGGCGGACGATCATGCGTATAAGGCCGGGCGACCGGACCGAAAGCGCCTCCGATCGGGGGAAGGACGATGCCGCGAATAACGGCATGTGCAGTATGCGTAGAAGAGATTCTTCGACGGAGAGGTTCTGCTGATGCAGGCCGGTACCATCCAGAGAAGAATTGAATCACTGCCGACTTTGTCGCGGTCGGGTAAGCGCGTAAATGGCCTTCACCGCCTGATGAGATGTCCGCATCTCTTCGAGTGGGCCTACGAAAAGGTCTCCCGCAACAAGGGAGCTCTGACGCCCGGTGTAGACGGCAAGACCTTCGACGGCATGTCGCTGGAGAAGCTCGCCGACATCGCCAGGCGCGTGGCAGATGGCACTTATCGCTTCCGGCCAGTCCGGCGGGTTTATATCCCGAAGGACAACGGCAAGACACGACCGCTGGGTATCCCCACGGTGGAAGACCGGCTCGTTCAGGAGGCGGTCAGGATTCTACTCGAAGCGATCTATGAACCTGTGTTCCTCAACGAATCACATGGGTTCCGCCCGGGGCGATCCTGTCACACCGCACTCAAGCTCATCAAGAAAAGTTGGACGGGCTGCAAGTGGCTGGTCGAAGTGGATGTGCGTGGGTTCTTCGACAACATCGACCATGACATCCTGCTTGGGCTTCTAAGGAAGCGGATCGATGACGATAAGTTCATTGGTCTGATCGAAGGAATGCTCAAAGCAGGCTACATGGAAGATTGGGTCTATGGACGCACTTACAGTGGCACGCCGCAGGGCGGCGTTGTCTCGCCCTTGCTCGCCAACATCTATCTGCACGAGCTGGACCAGCACATGCAGATGATGAAGGCGGACTTCGACAAAGGCCGTGAGCGACGTCCATTCCCGCGCTACGTGGCGTTGGAACGGCGCGTCCTCAGTCTCCGCCGGAAGATTGAACGGCTCCGTGCCGAAGGCACGGATCGGGCCGAGATCGATGCTGCATTTGCGGAGATCAAAGCCATCAATAAGGAGCGACGGAAAGTGCCTTCCGTCGATCCGATGGACCCCAACTTCAAAAGGCTCCGCTACTGCCGCTATGCCGACGACTTCCTCATCGGCGTGATCGGGAGCAAGCGGGAAGCGAGTGAGATCATGGCTTGCGTCGAACGATTCCTGACGGAGACCTTGAAGCTCGCCGTGTCGCCCGAGAAAAGTGGGGTTCACGCCGCTTCAAAGGGAGTGACCTTCCTGAGCTATCGCATCTCGACATACACATCCTACGGGGCTGGACGAAAATCCGGCCGCAAGGGACCGGCTGGACGGACATGGCGCGTGATGCGTCGGCCGACCACCGGCAATGTCAGCCTGCGGGTGCCGCGCAAGGAAGTCACCAAGTTCTGCAAGCAACACGGCTATGGCGATCTCGCCAAGAAGACCGGCAGTCCGCGCGAGCAGTTCCTGGTAACCAGCGACGTTGCAACCGTCCTCGCCTATAACTCAGAGTTCCGTGGGTTTGCGAACTACCACTCGTTTGCCGACGACATCAAGAGCGCCTTGGGATTGCTGGAGCTTGTCGTGTTCCGCAGTCTTGTGAAGACGCTGGCGATGCGGCATCGGACGACGAGAGCAAGAACCATGGCGCGTCTGTGGAAAGGCACGGACTACGAGGTTAGCTCCGTGGTCCGTGGTAAGCTTCGCAGCATCAAGCTGTGGAGACTGAAACATCTCACCCGAGCCTACTGGACAAGTCCGACTATCGACAACGTCACGGCAGGTGCGTGGTGGGTCAAAAGCCCAAATGATCTGATCAATCGACTTAACGCTCGCGAATGCGAAGCGTGCAGCGATTCGACGGGACCATTCGAGATGCATCATCTCCGTCGCCTGGGTGACCTGCGAAGCGGATCGCTGACGGTCTGGAAACGGTCCGGTTGGCGGCGCAAGACCATTGTCCTGTGCCCGTCATGCCGTGCAGCCGTCTCCGGTCGAGAGCATGCGCGTACGGAAAGCCGTGTGCATTGAAAAGTGCCCGCACGGTTTGGGGGGAGGCGTAGGGATATCCTCTTCGAGGTGTCTCGCGCCTACCCTACCGAGACGCTGCGCGGCTCGGTTCACGAGAGCCCGGTGCGGCGACAGCCGCACGCGCTAATCGGACAAGGGGCAACCACCTGAGCTCGGACGTGGTTTCTTCAGTTCGTTCTTGCCCACCCTAGCACCTCGCCAAGCTGAAAATTCAGCCTTCGAAAAACCACGAGATCCCACGATCCCGAATCCCAGTCGTGTGTTAGCGATGGAGAACGTCTCCGGGACTAAATGATTCGTCTCAGCGTGAGCGTGGGAGAACCTTTCAATGCTGATGACCAAGCAGAGACGGCCGGCGATCGGCACCCTGCGCGGTTGGGCGATCAACGTGCTGAACGAAGCCGGCGCCATCCGCGAGTGCGAGGAGCACGGTTGGATGCAAGACCGCGCCGATCCGCATGCACGAGAGCCCGCCTTCGATAACGCCCGTCAGGACCCGCCAGCAGACGTCTCCCCTCAAGCAGCGGAGGCCGCAATTCGCGACGTGCTGGACTCGATTGGTGATAGCTGCCCAGAATGCGCCCCTGACGAGGAGGACCGACGCTAAGCACCGATGCCAACCCGTCTCCTACTCAGCGGCCTAGCCGCCTTTCCACTCGCTTCCGCGTATTGCCGACCTTTTTGACAGCCTTCTTCACCGCCGGCGCCGACTTACCTGTCTTCTTCGCCTCGTACTGCACCTCGTAGTCCCGCCCGCCGGCTACCCGTGCCCGGTCCTGTTTTCGCCCGCGCGCCGTCTTCGACTTCTTCGCTGCCGCCATGGATACCTCCTGTTCGTAGCGTCGAGGCTACGCAACAAGGATTCGCCGGTTCCGGAACAATTCGAACTGTGCCAATTTGAATCGGCTGTAGCGTGGAGTTTTGCAGTGGCGTTTCAGCGTAAAATGCCGGCGGCTATCGGCGTCAAGGCGCCCTTCCCCGGCTTTATCGAACCGGCCCTGGCCACCTCGATCGAGAAGGTGCCATCCGGAGAGCGCTGGATTCACGAAATCAAGTTCGACGGCTACCGTGTTCAGGTCCATCTGGCCAACGAGACGGCGAAGATCTTCACCCGGCGCGGCCACGATTGGACGCATCGCTTCAAGAAGGTCGCTCATGACGCCTGGCGGATCAAGGCGAACTCGGCGGTGGTGGACGGCGAGATCGTGGTGCCCGCTGCCGACGGCACGACTGACTTCTCGGTCCTGCAGACCGAGCTCAAGGGCAAATCGAAGAGTATCGTGCTCGTAGCGTTCGATCTGCTCTACCTGAACGGCCGAGATATCCGGAAGCTGCCGCTGTTTCAGCGCAAAGCCGAACTCAAAAAGATCTTGAGCGGCACCGACATCCAGTTCAGCGAAAGCTTTGAGATAGACGGCCGCGAAATGTTCGCGCACGCCTGCAAGCTCGGCCTCGAAGGCGTCGTCTCGAAGGTCCGGGGCAGCGCCTATCCGGCGGGACGCACGAATGACTGGGTCAAGAAGACCTGCGTACAGCGAGAGACGTTGACCATCGCCGGTTTCGCACTCGATGGGACGAAGTGGGACGGGATCTACGTCGGCCGACGCAAGGGCGGCGATCTGGTCTACGCCGGCAAAGTCGACCACGGCTTCGACAAGGTCTCGGCCGCCGATCTGCAGAAACGGCTTAAACCCCTCATCCGGAAGACCCAGCCTTATACCAAGCGCATCGCTCACAAGGGCATCTGGGTCGAACCCAAGCTTCTGGCGGAGATAGAGTATCGCGCGAAGTCGGCCGAGGGAAAGGTCCGCCACCCCTTCTTCCGGGGCCTGCGGGAGGACCTGTGATGGACGCGTTCGATCGCTTCTGGCAGTGGGCGAACAAGCCCCCCGAAAGTCCGCTGACGATTCCGGCCGAGCTGCATCGAGCGATCATGGAGCTCGCCCCTGAAGACCGACGGGACCGTACCGCGGTGAACCGAGCCGCAGCGCGCGTACCAGATCCCGAACGATGATCGCTTGACGGCAACCCTTTGCCTTCCCTCGGTGCCGCCGCGCAAGAACTGAAACTAACTCCGCGCACGCTGCAGCGCAGCTTCCAATCGCTCCCTCTCCTTATTCCAGCGATCGTCTTCGGTTTGCGATCTCTTCGCGAGAGCCTCAACCTCGGCCTGGATGGCGGCAGCCCGCTTCGCGTGCTCCTGCTCCGCCTTGTCCAGCGCAGCCTGCGCCTTGTCGACCGCCTGCTGACGGCGCTCACGTTGTCTCTGCCTGGCGGCCTCCTCCCTCGCCCGTTCACTCTCCCGGCGCCTCTCCTCCCGTTCGTAGGCAAGCGCAGCCTTCCGCTCGGCCGTCTTGTCAACTGGACGTGAGGAAGGCTTCTTCGAATTTTGGCCCTTCGATTTGCGCGGTGCGTTCGTCGATCTTCTGTCCCCGCCGAGATCGGAGGGCAGTTCGGCTTGCTCGCTGAAGGATCGGTTGGATCCGACCGGGCGCCTGAGAACGACGCCAGGCTTCTTCATGGCCGCAGCAATGACGTCCGGATCGTCGCTTTCCTTCGCCGCGCCCTGGTGGAAGAGATTGCTATTGGCGCCCCAGGCTTCGAGGGCCGCTTTCATGGAAGGAGCAGCGATCGCCAGATCGAAGAAGCCCATCGAAGTCTGAAAGGTTTTCAGCTTTCTCGCCATCGGTCTGATCCGCCCTCCTTAATCGAGCGTCAAGGTCGCATGCCACGGAGTCTGCGGAACACGACGCGGCCCCGAAGCGTTCCCTAATCCTTGAAGGACGTCCATGCATTTCGCAACGTGCTCTTAAGGATTGGCCTCGAATGAGCCGGACGTCGACCCTGCCCAAGCGCCTGCAGCCGATGCTCGCTACGCTCACCGACGCGCCGTTCGACGATCCCGGCTGGGTTTTCGAGGACAAGTATGACGGCTTCCGGATGATCGCGGAAATCCGGCGAGGCAAGGTTGCGCTCTACAGCCGAAATGGCAAGATCATCAGCCGCAGCTATATCGAGGTCGCCAAAGCGCTGGAGGGCGTGAAGGGCGATGCCGTGATCGACGGGGAGCTCGTCGCGATCGGAAAGGACGGCGTATCCCATTTTCAGTTGCTTCAAAACGCCCTTCGCCACAAGGCCAAGCTTTTGTACTGCGCGTTCGACCTCATGTTCGCAGACGGTGACGACTTGCGCGCGCTGCCGCTCCTAGAGCGCAAGAAGCGGCTAAAGGCCATCCTGCCGCGCCACAAGCTCATCGCGTTCAGCAACCACCGCAAAGACAAGGGAACGAAGTTCTTTGCAGAAGCCGAGCGGAGACATCTCGAAGGTATTATGGCCAAGCGCGCCGACAGCCCCTATGCGTCCGGACGCCGAACAGCCGATTGGCTGAAGGTGAAGACCGCGCAGCGGCAGGAGGTTGTGATAGCCGGCTTCACGGCGCCGAGGAGAACCCGGCCCTTCTTCGGCGCTCTCGTGCTAGCGGTAAGCGAAGGCGATGCATGGCGGTACATAGGCCACGTCGGCACCGGCTTCAGCCACCAGGCTCTCGAAGAGCTTCACGCCAAGCTCATGAAGCTCAAAACGGCAAAGTCGCCGTTCCCAGCCAAGGTGAAGGATGAGCAGGTCACGACTTGGGTGCATCCTGCGTTGGTCGCAGAAGTGAAGTTCGCGGAGTGGACCAGCAAGGGCGAGCTGCGCCAGCCAGTCTATCTCGGGCTGCGGTCCGACAAAAACGCGAAGGACGTCGTACGCGAAAAGAAGTGGTCGCGAAAATAGCGCCGCCGAGACGAAGCGTAGACCTGTTCAGCCGGCGTCGCGCTCAGATGCCGAAGGCCATGGAGGTAAGGGCGACAACCCGAGAGCCTTACGAACCGGTCCGAACGACCGCCGGTGAGCTGCGCATGCGCCAAGTCTGGCGAGCGCTTCATAATGAGCCGGCACCGGGTAGCCCTTATGATCCGCGAAGCCATAGCCGGGGTGTCGCACGTCGAGCGTCCGCATGACGGCGTCGCGCTCGACTTTCGCGAGGATGGAGGCGGCGGCGATGCTGGCGGACTTGGCGTCGCCTTTGATGATGGCCTGCTGAGGGATGTCGATTTCCTTCAGCCGCTTCGCATCGATCAGCAAGTGCTGCGGCGTCAAGCCTAGGCCCCGAACCGCACGCTGCATAGCCTGAATGCCCGCCCAATAGATGTTGATCGCGTCGATCTCCTCGACCTCGACGAACGCCACAGACCAACACTGCGCCTTTTCCTTGATCTCCTTCGCGAGTTTTTCGCGAGCCGCGGCGTCGAGTTTTTTCGAGTCGTCGATTCCGACTGTCCGCGTGCCCGGTTTCAGGATCACGGCGCCAGCGGAGACCGGCCCGGCGAGTGGGCTCATTCCGGCCTCATCCACGCCTGCCACGGCATGATGGCCTGTTTCCCACAGCGAGGTCTCGAAGCGGAGCATCTTGCGGAGGCGCTGCCCTTCCGACCTATTTTCGAAGCGGCGTTTATCGATTGAAGCCAGGATGGCACGCGCTCCGGCGCGGGTGTCGGCCCGCAAGATCTGCTCGACGCTGGCCTCGAGCGGTCTTTTCTCGACGACATAGCGCTGACGCAATACATCGAGTGAGTACTGGGACATTACGGCCTTCGTGAAGATTGACTGTTGGGAAGCATGTCAGTGAACTTTATGGCGATTGTCTGAAGTAGCTATACAGCCTCACCGACCGCGCAACGCCCTCTCAAAAGGAACCCGGCCAGCTCTCCCGCGCGGGTTCGGCCTCCATTTCCTCGCTATATTGTCGCTCGCCGGCTCGGTAGAAGGACCCATACTCAGTCACCGTCCCGAGTAGATCGGGGCCGGCATGGCCGCAAACAAGGTAACGGCGGTACGCTTGGGGCTGGGGAGGCAAATCGACAGTCCGGGACTATCAAACGCTGCTCCCATTTGGCGGATTTTTCTTCCCTCAGTCGCTACCTCAAGAGGCGTTTGCTCTTGCCCGTTCGCGCGTCTCGCGCCGACGTTCACGTCTTTCGCGCCGTCGCTTGGCACGGTCGGCGGGCTGCCGCAGCGGAGGAACAGGCGCCGACGAGGTCGCACTCGTCTCCAGAACTGGAGGCGCCTCGGCGCTTTCCAAGGCCGTTGGCCGCGCTTCCATCAATTCGAGCAACGCCCGTCCTTTGGACGTGATCTTCCATCCTCCGCTTATCCGTTCGACCAATCCTTGTGAGAAGATGTCGAGGTCGGGCA
Source organism: Bradyrhizobium sp. CCBAU 53421 (assembly GCF_015291625.1). NCBI lineage: Bacteria > Pseudomonadati > Pseudomonadota > Alphaproteobacteria > Hyphomicrobiales > Nitrobacteraceae > Bradyrhizobium > Bradyrhizobium sp. CCBAU 53421. Next base: position 3,074,601 of record NZ_CP030047.1, on the reverse strand, counting down.
CATTGGCCGCGAGGCGCCTGGTCCGGTCCGCCCAGTCGCGGCCACTCGTTACCAGGATGGCCATATCCCTCTTGAGGTCCTCCATCACGGCAAAGCCGTCCGGATAAGCTACCAAAATCTTCAGGACGGTGACCTGGAAGTTCACGCCCGCCCCGCGATCAGCGCCACATCGTTGGCGCGTGCGAGAGGGCGTCGCGACCAACCTGTTTGGGACCCTCGGGAGAGATTTCGCCTCTCGTCGCAGCCTCTAGGATTTTCGACGCGACGTGTGTACGTGCCCCGATCTCGCGGTGCGAGACGCTTTCACAGACTTCATCGAGAACCGCGCGCAAAAGCGCGGTGGTTGCCATGTCGAACATAAGCTGCCCCCTGAGGGAAAATCTAATCATAGCGCGGTTTCGCACCCTTGAGGATTCAAGAATGTTAAGCTTGCCGATGGTGCGTTGCACCCATGGTTGCGTACCGCGCCGATGGATTGGCTCTGCAGGGGTCGAAGCCCGCAAAATCGAACTGATTGGGCTGAAGGCGATGCTACCAAACACTCCCAAGGGAAAATCACGCAAATTGATAAACTTCCCAGCGGCGCGCAAAGCGCACAAACCGCTATTTGAATCGCGAGGTCGACGGCTCTATGCACGGTTGCTTCGGCCTCGCGGTCCGCCGCCGTTCTGGCGTTGCGCACCGACCGGGCAGCCATTAGGCGGCTGACGAGATGACCTCGTATAACGTCGTCGAGATGGGAATCGCCATTCGCCGGGGCTGCCGCGGACGGCGAAGTAGTGGCCTTCGGCTTCACCGGATGCTTCACGACTCCTAAGCCGACTTCCGCTGCGGCTTGGCCGCCGGCTTCTTCGCCGCGGTCTCCTTCGCCGGCTTCTTGCCTGCGATCGGCATCAGCATTTCCTTCTGCCCGGTCGCCGCCTTGCGCGGCTTCTTGCCTGGTTTCTTCGGCGGCTCCGTCGCGGCCGCCCCCTCTCTTCCGATGCTCTTGCGCAGCGCATCCATCAGATCGACGACATTCTCACCTCGAGGACGCTCTTTCGCTCTGATGGGCTTGCCGGCGCGCTTCTGATTGATGAGATCGATGAGGGCGGTTTCGTACTGGTCTTCGAACTTGTCCGGTTCGAAATGGCCCGCCTTCTGATTGACGATGTGCTTGGCGAGATCAAGCATGTCCTTGGTGACTTTGACATCCTGGATATCGTCGAAATACTCATCCGCGGGACGGACTTCGTAGGGGTAGCGCAGCAATGTCCCCATCAGGCCTTTATCGAGCGGTTCGAGCGCGATGATGTGCTCGCGATTGGTCAGCACCACACGGCCGATTGCAACCTTGTTCATCTCGCGGATGGTTTCCCGAATGACGGCGAAGGCATCGTGCCCGACTTTGCCGTCGGGACGCAGGTAGTAGGGCCGAATGAGATATCGCGGATCGATCTCGCTGCGGTCGACGAACTCGTCGATCTCAATGGTTCGCGTCGATTCCAGCGCGACGTTCTCAAGCTCCTCCTTGGTCACCTCGATGAAGGTATCGGTATCAACCTTATAGCCCTTGACGATGTCCTCGTTGTCGACCTCCTCGCCGGTGTCGGCGTCGACCTTGGCGTACTTGATCCGATGGCCGGTCTTTCGGTTCAGCTGGTTGAACGAGACCTTTTCGGATTCCGAGGTGGCCGGGTAGAGCGCAACCGGACAGGTGACGAGGGAAAGACGCAGGAAGCCTTTCCAGTTGGCGCGGGGGGCCATCGCGGGAACTCCATTACTGATGCCGGATTCAAGACGAACCAACCGGCTTGGTTCCGACATCGCGGCCCGTCCCATAAGAGGATTTTTCTCAGCAGTTGCCTTAGTTGTTCTTGTTATGTTCTAATTCAGGCATGACCGACCGACCCGCGAGCTGGCGCATGCCGACCCCAAAGCAGATGGAAAAGCTGGCCGCCGAAGCCGCCCGTAGGCCGAGCCCTTCCACTGCGGCTCCAGATCCGCCGCTCCCGGCCGAATATTGGGACTCAGTCCTCAAAGACCCTCGCGCCGGCACGACCGAGACCAAGATGCGGCAGCGACGGCTCTCCGAAATTCAGCGTCACGTACTCCGCGTCTCCTGCCGCCGCTGCGAGCGGACTGTAGAAATCCAGACCGCCGATGCCGTCCGCTTGTATGGCGCCGACGCGCTGTGGAAGGACGTCGCGCAGCGGCTGCTCGACAACACTTGCCGGCAGCGCACCGGCAGGCATGAAGAAGACGGGTGCTGGCCAGCGTTCGAGGCGTCGTAGTCGCTCTGGATTTGCCGATCCGTTCTCTTTGCGTCTGGATGTCCGGATGGCCCCGAAGTATCACCCTACGCCCCTGTCGGGCGGCGATCGTAAGGCTCTGGCAAAAGAGCTCGGCAAGGCACGCGCGATGGCCAACATCCTGGCTACTCAATCGGCAGAGATGCGGGCCAAGGGCGAGGCAATGATCCAGCAAGCCGATAGGCTGCTTTGCGAAAGCTGGAACGAGCGGATGTGGAGTGACGGCGAACCGATCGATCCGTCGCCGACCATCGACCAGGCCGTGAACGGAGGCTTCCCCTGGCTAGAGATCAGGTGTGCGCGCTGCAAGACGCCGAGCGACGTGGACCTCGCTGCGATGAAGCACCCGCCGACCACCTTCGTGCACGATCTCGCCAGCCGGCTGCGCTGCCGCAAATGCGCCAAGGCGGGGCGGCGTCCATCCGCGACTCTGCTACAGTTGACGTGGCAGCCGCGCCACTCTCGAACCGAACCCTGACCGATGTGCAATCTTTATTCGATCACGACCAACCAGGCTGCGATCAGCGCGCTGTTTCGTGTCGTGAACCGATACGTCGGCAACCTGGCGCCGATGCCCGGGATCTTTCCCGACTACAAGGCACCGATTGTGCGGAACGGAGCCGAGGGCCGCGAACTTGCTAAGGCGCGGTGGGGAATGCCGTCGTCGTCAAAGGCACTGATGGAAGCCACGAAGAAGCGAGCCGAGAAACTGCAGGCCAAGGGCAGGGCAGTGGATTTCAAGGAATTGCTCAGAATGGAGCCGGACGGCGGCACGACCAACATCCGCAACGTAAAAAGCAAGCACTGGACGAGATGGCTGGGAGCCGAAAACCGATGCGTGGTGCCCTTTAACTCCTTCAGCGAGTTCAACAAGGCCGAGGGCGGTGATATCTGGTTCGCGCTCGATGAAACCCGTCCCCTCGCCTGCTTTGCCGGCATCTGGACTAACTGGACATCCGTCCGGAAGGTCAAGGAAGGTGAGACGACCAACGATCTCTTCGCGTTCCTCACGACGGACCCAAATGCAGAGGTCGGCGCCATCCACCCGAAGGCGATGCCGGTGATCCTAACTACGCCCGACGAAGTGGAGGCCTGGATGACGGCTTCTTCGAGCGAGGCCTTGATGCTGCAGCGGCCGCTCGCCGACGGAACGCTTCGGATCGTCGCCCGCGGCGTCAAGGAAGATCCGACCGGGCCGACAACGTGACCGATGGGGACGACGACCAGGCCGCTCCCCGGGGCCGCCAACGCAAGATTATCCACATCGACATGGACGCCTTCTATGCGTCGGTCGAGCAGCGGGACAATCCAGATCTCCGCGGCAAGCCCGTAGCTGTCGGCGGTTCCCGCGAGCGCGGCGTGGTAGCAGCCGCTAGCTACGAGGCCCGCAAATTCGGTGTCCGGTCGGCCATGCCTTCGGTGACGGCCAAGCGGCAGTGCCCCGATCTGATCTTCGTGAAACCTCGCTTCGAGGTCTACAGGGCGGTCTCGCAGCAGATCCGCGAGATTTTCGCCGAGCACACCCCGATCATCGAGCCGCTGTCGCTGGACGAGGCCTACCTCGACGTGACCGAGAATCTGCAAGGCATTACGTTCGCCCGGGACATCGCGTTAGCGATCCGCGCGAAGATCAAGGAGGTAACCGGCCTCAACGCCTCTGCCGGCATCTCCTACAACAAGTTTCTCGCCAAGCTCGCATCCGACCACCGCAAGCCCAACGGCCAGTACGTCATCACCCGCGAGATGGGACCGACATTCGTCGAAACCCTCCCCGTCGGCAAGTTTCACGGCATCGGGCCGGCGACCAGCACCAAGATGAACTCGCTCGGCCTGTACACCGGCCTCGACATGCGAAACCAGTCACTCGAATTCATGCAGGCGAACTTCGGGAAGGCCGGCAGCTATTACTACTGGATCTCGCGGGGCGTCGACAACCGTGAGGTCCGCTCTGATCGAATACGAAAGTCGGTCGGCGCAGAGAATACCTTCTCTAGCGACCTGACCGATTTCGAAACCATGGTCGCCGAACTTCAGCCATTGATAGACAAGATCTGGCTGCACTGTGAAGACAAGGGAGCGCGGGGGCGGACGGTGACTCTGAAGGTCAAGTTCAACGACTTCGAGATGATTACGCGCAGCAGGTCGGTACCCGTCGCCGTTTCGAGTCGCGCGGACCTCGAACGCCTATCGGTCGCATTGCTTCAGAACGAGATGCCCTTTTCGAAGCCAGTCCGGCTGTTGGGGGTGTCGCTTTCGTCGTTACAAGGCAACGAGGCAGAGCTGCAGCTTGGTCTATCGATCTAACGATCGCAGCTGACGCATCATCGTATTGCTAGCGCCGCCGCAGAAGCCTTCGCGCGAACCCGCGATGAGCGGAACGAGCCGAGGCTTCCGTTTGCTGTGTAGTGACGCTAGCGCGGCGATCCAGGTTATTCGTAGGGCAATTCGCCGAACAGACCGATCATGAGGTCACCGTCGAGTTGCGCAAAGGGAATATCGACGTAGTGATCGGGGTGCCGTGGTTTGGCTCTGCCGTCATTCGGTCCGTTCCTGGTGTGCCCGCGCACCTGCTCGCCGCTCTCTTTGATATAAGGCAAAATGACCAATCGGCCGTGGTTGATCGAGCGGATTGTGCCTTCCTTCCACAAGGTGCTTCCCTCGGACTCTTTGGTGGACGTGGTCTGTTTGATCTGCCAACCGATGCCGCCATCTTCTTCGTACCAGAAGACGATGCCGTTCGAGACCAGCACCTTATGACCATTGGCCAACGCTTCCGCCAGCATACGCTGCACGCTTGCGAGTTGCAGCAACTGGTTGGCGCGGGGCAACAAGATCTGACGAATCTTGGCCTTGGTCTTTCCCCAATGGTCGTCGGCGCTGTAGCCGAAGCCGTTGGCGATTCGTGCTCGCATCGCCTTTGCCGCAGATCGCTCGCCGGCGATGTAAGGCTTGGACCATTTATTGTCGTGCGAGAGGTAAAGAATGGAGCGGTGCCAACTGCGATTCGTCTCCCGGACCGTCACGATCACGACCCTCAAATAGGGCATGTCTGAAAGCTGTTCGCTCAATTCCTGACGAAAAGGAACTGACTCCGCAGGCAGCACAATTGCAGAAGGGTCCGGTCGCGGATCATTGGCGTGCCGGCGGCGTGCCTCGGCGAGCATAAGCTCTTCTTCGTCGCGAAGGCGTTCTTTGGATTGCAGGTTCTTTGCGACTTTAAGCTGGAGCGAACGTTTCCTCGCGGCATCCATCTCGCGCGCTGCGAGCGCGTCGTGCAGCGTCTGATTGAGTGAGGCGGCGGCCGATAGTGCGGCCTCGCGGTCCGGATAGATGTCGCCGCGCACGCGTCCATTCTCGGTCGGCACCCTGCGGTCGCGCCAGATCGGAGCCTTGTCGCCTTGCTCCACCAGTTCCTGCATCAGCCAGTTATCGAACAGTGGGCGATAGTGCGGCCACACCGCCAGTGCGGTATCAAAATCTCGGGCGTTGTCTCCCCATTTCATCGCATACCCTCAAGATCAATCAGCGATATTTTGCCCGGCTCGGTCGGGTCTGCGACACGGCGTTGGTGGAAGTGAAGCGCGGCGCGGAGAAATCGGATCGGACCGACGTCGGTATCGCATCAGGATCCGTGACGAAGGTGTCGAACGGCTCATTCCACTCTCTGCTTAACCTTGGAGCCGGACACGAGCACGCAGCCGCTCATACAATTGCACTTCTGCTTGATGGGTCAACTCCACCACGATTGCAAAGCGTTGTTGCGTTTCGAACGTTCCCGCCCAGCCGCCATCGCAACGCACGACTAGATAATAATTGTCGCCATAGGCTTCGGTGCCACGCGTAAACGTTACGCTCGCAGTTTGCAGAGTTCCGCGTTCACGCTCGCGCGGGCCCGGCTTCAGGTCGCAGTCGAAACGATTATCGATATCCGGCTGACGCCCCTCCTCCTGGGTTCTCCGTCGGAAATGCTCGAAGATCCGTTCGGGACTGCATCCTCGCACGAGACGAAAATTCATGCCAATTCCGGCATAGTCGGCGCGGGTGTGACGAACTGGGGGATCGAAGGCAAGCGTCACGCGGATGCTGCGACGACCGCCACTCTGGAACAGTTCGGGAATCGGCAACTGATAGACCGCAAAGTGGTCGAGCGCCAATTCATCCTCGGCATACAGCACGACGCGATGATCATCCGAATATGCTGCTCGCTCTGAATCAACAGCGCCATGGCCGCAGATTGAACGCATGGCATCGTCACCGAGGGTTTGAAGCCTGAGCTGGGCCTCATCCGGAATGCGCGCCGCGCCTGCAAGCAACGCACGGACAAGGTTCGCAGATGCACGGGGAAAGCGCGCAAGAATCTGAGCGGCTTTGTGGGCAACGCGAGGGGCCGCATAGGACGTGCCAGACCCCGCCGTAAACAACCGGTCAAGAAACAGATGATGGAGCGTGAGAACACCGGCGGTCGGCAAGTCTTCGCCCAGCCGCAGCCGTCCTACTGCGGGATCGAATACCATCGTGCCTCCGACATCGACTAGATCCGGCTTGATGGAACCGCCGATGCCGGGCCCTATCCTCGTAAAGGGCGCAGGCTCGAACGCACGCGTAATGGGTCGGATATGAACGTGCTCGACAAGATCGGGCCCAAGACCCTCGCCGTGCGCCAACGCGCCGACCGTGAGAACGTTCATGGCGCCCGCAGGCTCACACAGACGGTTGGCCGGCTCGAGCAGATAGCCGGGATACTCCGTGACGGCTTGTTCCAGACGGTTGCCGCTGCGGGGCGCGCGATTGCCGGCCGACACGATGATGAGGGAATCGAGTTCGCGGGCGAGTTCATCGAGCGTCGCTGCCCAAGGCCCAACCTTGCCTCCGTCATAGGTGCGCTTGGGATCACCGAGCGCGACCACAAAGAGCCGACAACCGAAACGCTGATTGAGAGTGGTCAAGGCTTCGCGCATCTGGGAGGGAACAAGACGACGCTCGTCGAACTGACCACGTTCGTTCACGACCTTGGCCGAAGCAATGCGCCCCGCTCGTACCAACGCACCAACAGCAATCTGATCGCGCAGATCGCCAAATAGCGACACGCCGGCAACGCGCGTGCCGTGGCCCCAATCGTCGGCCGTGCCGAGCCTTTCCGGCACGCCGATCGCACCGACGATGGCACCCGCCAGCAACGGATGATCGTTGACGCCGCTGTCGATGATACCAATGACCGGCGCGTCGTTGCCAAGGTCGTCCGTCTCCGGCAAATCGGCGATCGTCAACTCAAACGCCTCGCCGGTGGCGATATCAGGTTCAGGCGGCAGATCGAGATCGGCAACGTCTTCGACCGTGAGAAGCGTTTGTATTACGGTGCCCAACATGCGCGCCCGCAGCATCGTAATCGACGGGCCAACGTAGCGGTCAAGCACTTCGCCTCCCCGCGCATTAATGTACTCGGCGATTTGCTCAAGCTTTCGGGTGCGGAGTTCACGCCGGCCAATGTCCCATAGCTCGAGGTCGAGGACGAAGATCCGGTCCGCATCGAAGTCTTCAGGCAGGGTCAGCCCTTCTTCACGCAATCGCAGCCCGATACGATCACGAGGTTCCACCGCGCTAATCTCTTCGATGCGGGTGATGAAGCCATTGTAGGACGGGGCGGCTTGTCCAGGCGGGGTTCCCTGCGCATAGGCTTGCAGGCGATCGCGAAAACCCTGCAGATCGTCATTCGATGCGAAGAGGATCAGGGTTTTGTCTTCATCGCTGGCGAGGAGGGTCAGTCCAAGCCGCTCCCAGTCTTCCTCCATCGTCATTCCGGTCATGCGAACGCGCAGAATGAGCGACGGGTCGACGAATTCCGGACGCCGGCGGCGTTGCTGCTCCGCGATCGCGGTGTCGAGCTCGGCCCGAAGCTTGCGGCTATGTCCGCCGACATCTCGTTGAGGAGCAGCACCACCTCCTCCATGCTTCCGGCGCTCGAGACGCTCGGGAAGCCGCAGGAGCTGGAGGTGGTCGTAGCGCGGCACGCCGGATTAGTCTTCCAAATGCTGCAGGCGTGCGGTGCCGGATCGCCGTCGAATCTCATCAGCGACGGCGTGACAGAAGTCCAATTCACGGACCTCTTTGCGGCGCTCGATTACGGCGGCCTTGATCGCCTGCACGCAAATGCGTTCGATTTCGGCGAAAGAATAGCCATCCAGCGAACCGACATGAGAGACTGGATCGAAAGCTGTTTTGATATTCTTGAATTTCAGCGCCAGGAAGTGCTCGATCATCTCCCGGTCCGGCTTTTCGAACCAGATGACCTCGTCGAAGCGGCGCCAGACCGCGGGGTCAAGGGACTGGTCGAGATTGGTCGCCGCAACCAGAAAGCCCTTCGGCTTGATTCGGTCGATGAAGATCAAAAGACTGTTGACCACGCGCCGCAGCTCGTTGTGCTCGCTCGTATCATCACGCGAGCGCGCCAGCGCATCAAATTCGTCGAGAAAGAGGACGCAGGGCTGCTTGCGCGCGAACTCGAAAATCTTGCGAATGTTGGTCGCGGTTTCGCCAAGATAGGAGGAGATCAGGCGGTCGATCTTGACCACGAACAGCGGAAGCCCGAGCTCGCCCGCGAAGATCTCGGTGCAAAGAGTCTTTCCGCAGCCCGGAGGTCCACAGAACAGCAGCTTCGAGCGCACCGGGAGTCCGCTGCGGCGGATGTCATCAGCGCGGCGAAATTCCTGAATTAGTCCGGAAAAGATCCGGATATTGGCCTTGCTGAGAACAATGTCGTCCTTGGTGTGCTCCGGCTCGACGCGCTCGACGAAATCGTTGGCGGCGTCCGGGAACGGAATGAGCGGTGCCAGCGCCCGCGGTGGGGGCGCGCGGTTCGAGGCATGGTCTAGGGTTTGGCGGAGCGACCGAGCTAGAACGTGGTTGTTCTTCTGCTCCTCCTCCAGAATGATCTGTTCAGCAATCGCCCGGAATTCGTCGTCCCGGCCGTAACTCGCTAACAGCTTTTTCATCAACTCGCCGCGAGCCATTAGCGGTCCACTTATCTAGCTTGGCGTCAAACATAGTTTGGATCGTCCGGTCCCACCATGCCTTTCAGCCGTTAAAACCACGTCAACCACAGCCAGATGCGGGCTGACGGCAGCGGCTCAGCGGGCTGGCTCCGACCAATCCGGCGGGCATGTACAAGTGCTTATGCGCCAAGCCAACAGATAGCGAACAAAACGAGAATCCGCAATAGTCGGCTCGCGCCCAAGGATCGGGAATTTGTGCGCCACCTCTAATCGCTCGTATGAGGTCCAACCCGCTCGTCATTTTCGGCAACGCATCGTCCTTGGCGACACCGCCGTCGCGCAGCGAAGCGAAGCGGTGGGAAGCTGGCTTCGGACATGGGCGGTTGTTGGAGATTCGCTGGCTCAGCGCTCCGCGACCGAAGCTTGTTTTCGTTGCTTGGGCACGTCCACAAAAGCAGGTTTATCTTGTTGTTGGTAAGACTTAGGGACCAAGCAATACCGCGATCCCTCGCTTGACTGCTTAGGAAACGAGCACTCATTCTGGAAGCATGAATTATGACTTTTCAGGTCTGTCCCATAGCGAATTTGAAGATCTGGCCCGCGACCTCGTCGGGCGAGAGATAGACCTGCGCTTCGAGGCCTTTCCGGCAGGCCCGGACGACGGGATGGACGGCCGCCATGCGCGAGCCGACGGATCGATTGTGATGCAGGCGAAGCACTACCACGGGTCCGGTTTTGCGGCGCTGAAGTCAAAGATGGCGAAGGAGCGGCTCTCGATCGATCGGCTGGCAGCGACGCGCTATATCCTCGTGACATCGGCGCCGCTCACGCCAAAAAACAAGAACGCGTTAGCGCAGATCATCGGCCCGTCGCTGCAAACGCCGGGCGACATTTTCGGTCCCGGCGACCTCAACGCTCTGCTTCGAAAATATCCGGACATCGAGAAAGCCCATCAAAAGCTTTGGGCGCAGAGCACCTCGGTTCTGGAAACGGTTGTCACGGAAGCGGTTGGAAAGGCTCTGTCAAAGCCCGGGGTGGTTCCCGCAGTTCTTGCCAATCTCCTTCCGCCTGCGGAGGCTGCCGGGAATGCAGCGCCTGTCGAGAAAGTAGCGCGAGACACCATATTTCTGATCAAAGCATCGCCTGTCGACGATGAGTTTGCGCTTTGGCTCGCGCCCAAGCTCGAGGCTGAGGGGTACCGCGTGTTCGCCGACATCCTCACGCTTCAGCCCGGTGACCGATGGCGCCGACAGATCAATGAGGCGCTGCAATACCGGGCCGTGAAAGTTCTACTCATCTGCCGCGATGCCACGCTCGCTGACCCTCATGTCCAGGATGATCTCGACGTCGCGCTGGAGTTGTCCAAGGAGCTCGACGATTCCCGCTTCATTATTCCGCTCCGGCTCGAACCGGGAAAGAAAGTCAAGGGCATCGGGGATGCGGTTCCCGTCGATTTTGTGCGCGGCTGGGGAGAAGGCGTCGGTCTCCTACTTGACGCGCTGCAGCGCCAGAAAGTCCCGCGTCCTTCCGGCCAGCCGGTGATCGATCCGAATTGGGAGATTTTCCGGCGGCGTGGCGCGATCCCGCTCGTCGAGGAGGCCGAGCGACTGACCTCGAACTGGCTGCGCGCCGCGGAAGCGCCCGACGTCATCCGATTCTTTGAGAGCACCGGGGTGATCGAGGACCGATTGCTGGATCGGGCGCTCGAGGATTTCGGCTATCCGTGCGCGAAACAGGGTGCCGGGATCATCACTTTTGCTGAACAATCCGAAGTCGACGTCGCGTTCGCGTCTGCCGGCCGATTCAAGCTGAAGTACGAGATCCCTCTGCTGGAATTTATCAACAATGGCTTTTCTGCGCTTGGGATTGAGCGTCAAGTCGCTTCCAACCTAGTCATTGCAATGATTAAGAAGGCCTGGCTGTCCTTCTGCAGAGAGAAAGGCTTCGTCGAGTATCAATATTCCAACGCTGTCGGCTTCCACGCTTCGGCCGCGCAGGCACCGACGGGACACCGCATCCCCTGGGGCAAGCAAGGCGACCGGCGGTCCTCGATGCTGCGCAATGTCGCGAAGGGACATATCTGGCAGTTCGGCGTCACTGCGATGCCTTATTTCTGGCCGTTCTGGCATCTGAAACTCAAGTCGAGGGTATTGTTCTCGGTCGACAACGATACGGCCGAGGGGCTCGGCATCGATGACGCAAGGAAGCTACACCGCCTGCGCCGAAGCATTTGCAAGGGTTGGCGCAACAAGCAGTGGCACGGACGCATGCTCGCATTCCTTGAGCTATTGTCCGGCGAGTCGGCCTATATTCGGCTAGCGCTGTCGGCGAACGCTCCGCTCCTAATCGAAGCCGCGCCGATGTTGTTCACTTCACCGGTGAGCACAGCGCTTCCCGATGTTCTTGACGCCGATGAGGAAGAAGCCGACATCAGTACCCTCGGTCGCCCCGACAACGATGACGAGGCCGACGCGTGAGATTTCCGGACAAATCGCTTCGGGTCGAACACTTCGGCGAACCGCCGCTGGAGTTTGCGTCTTCGCAGCGCAGTCCGCATCCCAAGGACGGACTGTTCCTGTATGGACCTCACGCCAAGGCGAAGAAAAGCCGGGAAATCCGGGTCGGCGTGGTTGGCACCACTGATGGGATCGCGCATTTTCGTGCATGGGGTCGCAAGCTCAAATCGGCTGTCCGTGTTCCGCCGCCCGGAAAAGGCGAGAAGGCCGATCGGTTGCACCTGACGAACTTCCCGGGCTTAGATGAGGCGTTCGGCATTTCATTCGATCCGGACGAATGCAGCGCGCTGTCGATTCCGTGGAAGGACATCGATCGCGCAACGCGCATCGTCAACCTCAACGAGGCCGTCGACAAGGTCGCACGGCTCTACATCGATCGCGTCAAGCAGCATCTGCGCAACGACGAACGATCCGTCGACGTCTGGATCCTGGCTCTGCCCGAAATCGTTTACGAGCGATGCAGGCCTCAGTCCAAGCGGACCGGCCTGCCGCTGGAAAAGGGCGAGTTCACGAAGCGGCAGAAGGCGAAGGAGAGTGTCCCGCTACTCGCTGCCATGGGCGCCATTGATCAGACCGAGGAGGCGATTTTCGAGGACGTTCCCGATTTTCATCGCAGGATCAAAGCCGAATTCCTGGCGATCGCGCCGACGCAGCTGGTCCGTGAGACGACGATTGCGCCCGACGCTTTCCTCAATAAGGCCGGTTATCCGCTGCGCAAGACACAGGATGCCGCAACGGTCGCCTGGAATCTCGCGACCGGGCTTTACTACAAGACGCAGCCCAAGCCGCCGTGGCGGCTGGCCGACGTTCGACCGGGGGTCTGTTACATCGGCATGGTCTACAAGAGCCTGCCCAACGACCCCGATGGTCATGCCTGCTGCGCGGCGCAGATGTTCCTCAACGAGGGAGACGGTGTTGTCTTCCGCGGTGCTAATGGACCGTGGAGAACCGGAGATTACGAGTTTCATCTCAAGGCACCAGCGGCGAAAAACCTGCTCGCTTTGGTGCTGAAGACCTACGCCGAGACGCATGGCGGCCCGCCTAAGGAGCTTTTCATCCATGGGCAGACCTATTTTAACGACGAAGAGTGGAACGCCTTTGTCGAGGCGGCGCCGAAAGGAACCAACATCATCGGCGTCCGCATTCGATCGACAGGCGGCGAGACCAAGCTTTTCCGCGATGGCGACTATCCCGTGCTGCGCGGGACCGCGCTCCTGCTCGATGATCAGACGGCCTATCTCTGGACGACGGGTTATGTGCCACAGCTCGATACTTACATTGGGCCAGAGACACCCAATCCGCTGCATATCACCGTCATGAAGAGCAAAAACGCAAAGCCGGACATCCGCACGGTGCTCGCAGACATCATGGGTCTCACCAAAATCAACTACAATTCCTGCAACTTCAATGATGGCCTGCCCGTCACTGTCCGATTTGCGCGGATGGTCGGAGACGTCCTCACCATGGGGTCGGCGAAAGGAGAGGAACGTCAGCCATTTAAGTTCTATGTTTGAGCGTGCGCCAGTTTCCTTGCGACCGTGGTCATGGGCGCAGAGCATTGGTCGTCCGGCATGATCAGCTTTGAAGAAGACGACCGAGGATTAGTCCTCCTGTACGAAGTCGAGAACAACGATCCTGAGTGGGCCTCCAAACGGCTGAAGGACGGCGGCGAGGTCACCGTAAGTAATGGCTTCACCTTTGAATCCGCCGACCTGTTGAAGGCTCCTTCGAAGCGCGGCGGCGAGGAGCCGATCTACGAATTCCGCTTCGACCGGCTCCGCAAGATCGTTTGCCCGACTGGAAGGCCGATCACGCCGCGGCTCACCGACCCCGGCGCGGCGAAGCGGCGGCACCTGATGGTCGATCGCCGCGTGGTGACGTTACCGTCCGGGCCGAAGACTACGTGAGGCGCCGGCCTCTCCGGCCGGCGATGATTGCGAGCATGTTCACGACCGACCAAGTCCCTTCGGCGCAGAGCGCGGCGGTTCTAAAATCGGCGAACCGCTTGTGCTGGAGCGCCAAGGCCAGGCGGACCGCCGCCTTGGCGTGAGCGCGGGCCTCTTCGTTGCTTGAGCCTTTCAGCTCCGCTTCGAAAATTGCCTCCAGCATCCGCTTGGCGTCGGTGCCGCTCGGGGTCTTGTCGTCGATGAGCGGATGCTGGGCGGGATCGTAAACCTCCTGCGCCACGGAGATCAGCGCCTCGCGGCAGAGCAGCCCGACGCCTTGATATTGCTCCTCCGTCTCGGCGCTATCGAGCCGAAGCCGCATCTCCTGGAGCTGGCGGTCGACTTTCTGCCAGCCGGTCGGCTCCTCGAAGACGACCGCGCGGCGGGCGGATTGCGCGACAAAGATCGGTTTGCCGGAAATCGTCTTTCCGGCCACCACTTGATAGCCGTCAGGCGTCAGCGCCTCGTTATAGACGCGCACGAGCGTCGATACTTCATCGTCGGCGGGCCGTACGACCGGGTGCACGGTCTCGCAGAGAAAGCGGAGAAATTCGGCATCCGGTCCGTACATCAAATTGAATCGGCGATCGTAGAAGACCCAGTCGCTCTCCCAGTCGCTATTACGTACACAGTGCTGATAGATGTCGCCGGCGGCATCTTGATAGCGATGGTCAAAGGACGGCAGCTTCGATAAGTCGTAAAGTCTTGCCAGAAATTCGTCGTCCTGCAGCCGGCCGGCCCAACTCAGCTTCGCAATGCTGAAATGGTCGATAACGGCGCGGCGCGTAACCTCCGAGATTTCCTTCGGCGCTTCATCTACATCGGAGGTCATCGGTGTCCTGTCCATAGTGACTAGGCGGGGGCAAGCACGGCCAAGCGCTCGCAGATGAATTGTGCGATCTGCGCCGGGCTGAACCTGCGCGCGTCGACGTAGCCGTCGGTCTTGAAAACGCCGTCGACTGCGCCGTCGTCGGTTCGCACGAACATGATGCGGGCATTGTCGCGCTCCATGATGATCTCCCGGGTCGCCCGAAACTCGATGCCGCACCAGTCCTTCCTCTGATAATCGGAGCCCAGGAACACGACGATGAGCTTGGAACGATACCGATAGATCTCCTGCAACAAGGTGTCGAGCGATGGCCGCGCCAGTTGCGACACGTAGTTGCTGTCGTAGAAGTAGGAGTTCGGGCCGATTCTTGCCTCCAGCTCGCGCGCGACTTGTTCGACGATCGCTCTCACCTCTCCCGGAAAAGAAAGAGCCACGTCGAAATCATGCCTAGTGATATCGACAGTCTTGGTTGCCTGCCCGGTCCATGACGGCAGCGTAATACGCCGCGCGGCATGCAATTCCTTCGCAAGATTGACGTCCTTGACCGCCCAATGCGTCCGGTTCATCTCCCAATTACCGATGTCGAGCTCGAAGGTGAGCTGTTCCAGATCGTCGGCGGACAGAAATGGATCAATCGCTTGGAGCTCGTATTCGATCCGAACCTGTCCCTGCCGCTTGGCGATATCACGGATCAGGCCGAATTTCGGCGCGAGCTGGTTAAATGCTTCGTAGGCGAAGATACACGGCAGACGTTTGAGTTCCGAGACGGCGGCCTCGTCCAGTGCTCCGAACCGCTCGGTGATCGCGTTTTCGGTGTATTCGCGGACACAGCGCGAGAATTCGATCTGCCAGGGCTCGCCGTTCCAGGCCTGAGCATTGGAGGAAACAAGAAGATTGTACATCGAGACGACCGCTGTTGCCGGTTTCGGGATTGGGCTTCGTGCTTTAGTGTTACCGGCGGTTTTATCGGAATTTTCACGCCGGCGCACTGATCCGATCGTCCAAGGTCCGACGAAGATGAGCAGAAATCCCCGCTGAGGCCGTTCGGCAAGGACAAGCGCAGATCGCCAGTGGCCTATTAGGGGTCAAATAGCCCATCGAGTCCGGGCCATTCGTTCAGAACCCGCCCGGCTCTCGCGCCTATGACCGCCGGAGCGGTTGGCACCGCGAGCAGTACGACGCCGTAGGGCACAAAGAGCATGGAGACAGATCTCCAACCCTGGGCTTGAAGCACGGCAGCGGCCCGCGCATGATCGGCGGGCTCAAGCGGCCACAGGTGCCGATTGTGAAGATCGACGTAGACCAAGGCGTCCAAGCTCGCGCACGTGGCGGTGCCATAACGCGCGGCTTTCTCCGACAGACGATCGGCGACGAGCTCTGCCGCGTCGTCGAACGACATCGGCTGCGATGGCGTGTACGGCTCCAGTACATCTGCGACACGTTGTGCATCGCGATATCGGTCCTGACGCTGACGCCACTCCAGTCCGCGTCTCTTGTTGCCAATGATCTCCATGATTTGGAAATCGGCGCTTCGGAATCTGACGTCGATCGGCTCTTCGCTGCTCGCGATGATCTCGCCGTCCTCGAAGGCTTCCCCGGCACAACGGAGGAATGCGCGCACGATCATGCGCTCACGCTCCGGCTTTTGCGGATTTGAGAAAAGGCGCCGGGCGCGATCAGCGTATTCGCGCAGTTTGGCGAGAATTGCGTTGTCGGAAAAGGTCATTGTCTCCAAAGATAGCGCGCTTGGTCACGGAGCGTCTGTGACTTGTTCTTCACATGGCACCGCGGTCACGGCAATCGCGTCGCGCAACTCGGCCAGCTCCTGGTGAATCCCGGCGCAGCGCCTGGTCGCGTCGCGCACCTGCTGGACATCGAAGACGTTTGGACCGTGGTCGGCGCGCTCGAATTCGTCGAGATATTCAAGGTTCTTTTTCACGAGCCCGACCCGATAGGGCTGGCGCGGCTTGCCCTTGAAGGCACCTTCCCATGTCTCGCCATGGACGAGGAAATTGCGTATCGGCCGCAACTCATCCAGGTCCTTGTAGAGGCGTTGCAGCGTCGCCTTGTGTTCATCGGGCACACCCCCGAAGTCACACCATTTCTTGAAGATCTTGATCTTGTCTGCGAATGTTCGCCCGGAATATTCGTCGAACAGAGCTTCGAGCGGTGCCTCATTGATGAGGTCCATCAACAGGAGCATCCTGAACTCGACGCGGCCCATCTCGGTCAAAAACTCCCCGAGCGCCTGATGTATCGCATCGGACGGCGTTCGTACCCCAGACTTGAGGCGGCGCCGCCATTTCCGTCGCCGTTGAGCTTTTCTTGAGTTCCTCGACATAAATATCCCTTAAGCAGGACCGAGGCCCACTGGCCGGAGCGTGTTCACTTCGATATCCCAGCCCGGGGTGCCGCAATTCGGCGATCCCCTTTCAGTAGCAGGACAGTGCCGGGCGGCGTAGGGCTTAAGCTCGCGGCGCCGACGGTTGGTGACAATGGCTTGGCATAAGACATCAGACGGCTCGTTCCTGGATCATAGCGGTAATGTTCTGTTCTTCAGCAAAGATCGGTTCGTGAACGACATCTGTCTTGGCCGCTGCTGCTTTATCTGCGGCGCGCAGCCTGGGTCAAAAGTGTTCAACGACGAGCATGTTATTCCCGAGTGGGTGCTGCGGAAATTTAATCTGTTCGACAGGACGATCACCCTGCCGAATGGCGGGACCGTCAAGTATGGACGCTTCAAAGTCCCCTGCTGCCAGGACTGCAACTCGCTGATGGGACGCCAGATCGAAGAGCGGATCAGCAAGGTCGTCAATGCCGGCCCGGAGGCCGTGCAGAAGCACATCGCCGAGGGCAACGGTTTGGAGTTCTTCGTCTGGCTGGGCCTGATCTTTCTCAAGGTCCATCTCAAGGACAGGGAGTTTCGAATACACCACGATCTTCGCAAACCGGATGACAAGATCGGAGACCTGTATGACTGGCAGGCACTGCATCATATGCACTGCCTTGTGCGATGCTTCGTGAACGGAGCTTCTCTGGAGAAAGAAGTGTTTGGATCGTTGGGAGCTTTTGCAGCGAAGACCGCGGGATGGCGTGAGGAATTTGACTATGGCGACATATTCGACGCCCAGACCATGCTGCTGAGGCTGGGAAATGTTGCGCTGGTCACGACGTTCAACGACGCATGCGGAGCAATAAATGGCGCGATGCCAAAACTCGAGAAAATCGAAGGATCGTTGTCAGAGATCCAAGCTCGCGAGGTCATGGTTGACTTCGCCTTCATGAATCTGAGTCTGAAAGAGCGCCCGCGTTTCTATACCGAGTGCGACATGGGGAACGAGACGATCACCGAGAAGGCCGTGATGCCAGATCCCTTCGAGTTGGGTGAACTCAACTTTGCACTGCGAGGACGCCTGCTGCGCGACTCGTTCGGCGAAAGCGTGAAGCAGATACGAGTCGCAGGGAAGACGCAGCAGGAGATCGAACAGGCGATCGACGGTGGACGCTTCAGCGTTTTGGTCGATGAAACTGGCAAGTTCATCAAGCAGAGTTTCACGCCTGATTCACCGTGAGCAGCGGGTGTGATGATCACCACAGCAGGTGCTCGTGACGATCTCAACGTACAGCAGAATACGACGAAGCCTAGCCGGCGATGGAAGCGAGAATATGCTGCGGCTGGGCCTAGTGATTAGCGCGGCGGAGTTCGCCAACGTTCGCCGACGCTTATTCAACGGATATTCAACGACTTCTCCAAAACGGATCTAAGTCATTGAAATTTCTGGCGCTCCCTAGGGGAATCGAACCCCTGTTTCAGCCTTGAGAGGGTAAAGTCGACCCGCTTGATGATCATCGTGAAGAGGGAGACGTTACGGATTTCAAGCCCGGCCCGTCTGCATGAGCTCGCGTTCTGCACCAGTTTCGCGCCAGAAACGACTCAGCAGAAGCGTAACGAACGCGATCAAATTCAAACAAAAAGTCAGCAAAATCAGCAAAGCCAGTCGCTATCCCGCCGCTCATAACGGTCTGGTTGCAGGTTCGAGTCCTGCCGGGCCCACCAAAGAGATCAATATCTTACCGGGTTCTCGTTGCCCTCACCGGAACGGCCGCACCAGAAACCGCACCAGATACGTCCACTTTTCGTTCGTGGGTCGCTCGCACTCCGCCCGCCATTGGCCAAACGAGCGAGGGCGAATGAGTTAATTGCTGGCGATCGCTCGTCGCTTCATCGCGGCGAAGAAACTCAAACCGGGAAGATTGGGGTTTCCAACACCGCGCTGTTGGCTTGCGGCAAGTGCACGTAGACCGGGCAGTCTCGACACACGATCGCCAAGACCCCGCACCTTCCGAACCTAGGATCGACTCTTTGGACGTGGCCACAGGCCTCCTTCAGACCATGATTCAGATTCTTCTGGGGACATCGGATCGGCTCCGCCGCCGGTCCGGGCAGGATCGGAATTGAGCCAGCGGTGCAACTCGAGCTTGCCTATCTGGTTGCGGTGGACCTCATCGGGTCCGTCGGCTAGCCGCAGCAAGCGGGTCGTAGCGAGCGCCGCAGAAAGGAAATGGTCGTTGTTGGTTCCACCCCCACCGAAAACCTGTATGGCCCAGTCAACAATCGTCTGCGCCATGTTTGGCGCGACGACCTTGATCATCGCGATTTCCTGCCGCGCGGCCTTGTTGCCGACCGTATCCATCATATAGGCCGCTCTGAGAGTCAGCAGGCGGGCCTGCTCGATCTTCATGCGCGCTTCGGCCAAGCGTTCAAGCGTAACCGTTTGCTCGGCGAGAGGCTTGCCGAAAGCAACACGTTTCAGCGCTCGCCGACACATGCGCTCGAGCACGCGCTCGGAAAGGCCGATCAACCGCATGCAATGATGGATGCGCCCTGGCCCAAGCCGTCCTTGCGCGATCTCAAATCCACGCCCCTCGCCAAGCAGCATATTGGTGGCCGGCACGCGCACATTGGTGAACATCACCTCGGATGCGCGATCCGGCACGCCGTAAAATCCGAGTACCGGCAGCGAACGGACGACGTGCACGCCCGGCGTATCTTTCGGCACAAGAATCATCGATTGGCGCTTGTGACGGTCAGGGTGCGCTGGATCGCTCTGACCCATGAAGATGATGATCTTGCACCGCGGATCGGTGGCACCGGTCGTGTACCACTTGCGGCCGTTGATCACGTAATCGTCGCCGTCACGCACGATCAGGCTGGAGACATTGGTCGCGTCCGACGAGGCAACGTCGGGCTCGGTCATCGCGAACGAAGAACGAATTTCGCCGGCGAGCAACGGCTTCAGCCAGCGCTCTTTCTGCGCCGCCGTACCATAACGCAGGATCGTCTCCATGTTGCCGGTGTCCGGCGCACTACAATTGAAGACCTCGGGAGCAAGATGCGAGCGCCCCATGATTTCACACAGCGGCGCATATTCGAGATTCGTCAGCCCGTCCTCGTGAGCAGGCAGAAACAGGTTCCACAAGCCGGCACGTTGGGCGAGTGGCTTCAGTTCCTCGACAACCGGATGCACGGCCCAGGGCCCGAGCCGCTCCGCCTCCTGATAGTATCGGTGCTCATTCGGATAGATGTGCTCCATCATAAAGCGCTGGATGCGCTCGGCCAGTTCAAGGCTGCGTTCGCTTTGGGTGATATCCACGTAAATTCTCCTTAACGGGTGCGCAGGCCGTCCCTGAGCGTGTTTCGGGTGATCTTTCCGGATTCCGTCTTCGGCAGATCGTCCAACACGCGAATGTCGACGGGGCATTTGTAGGCTGCCAGTCGCTCGCGACAGAAGCGGGAGAGCGCGGCGACATCGATTATCGTACCGGCTTGGGCGGACACGAACGCCACCACCGTCTCTCCCCGATAGGAATCGGCGGCGCCGACGACGGCTGCCTCGCGCACACCCGGAAAGCCGTAGATCACGTCCTCAACCTCGCGTGGCCAGACCTTGAAGCCGGAGGCAGAGATCATGTCTTTCTTGCGGTCCACCAGATAGAACCAGCCGTTCTCGTCAAAGAAGCCGACGTCGCCGCTGTGCAGCCAACCATTGCTCAGCACCTCGTCGGTTTCCGTTGGCTTTTTCCAGTAGCCCGCCATCACGCCCGAACCGCGCACAACTACTTCGCCATGCTCGCCGGGCCCGAGCGGGCGACGCTCGTCGTCAACGACGATCGCATCGACAGCGGCCGTCGGCCTGCCGATAGAAAGCGCACCGGACTCTGGATCGACGGGAATCGGACCTTCGTTGGGTGCAAGGTGACTTGCAGAGGTCAGTTCAGTCATTCCGTAGGAACTGCGGATCGCCCTCCCAAACCGTTTCGCGAACGCGTCGATGACCGAGGGAGCAATCGGCGCGCCGCCGGAATAGAGATGTACAAAGCTCTCGAAATGGCGGCTGGTCGCGTCGGCCTGGTTCATGAGCCCGATGAACGCGGTAATGGCGCCCACGATGAATGTCGGCCGCCATTCAAGAAAGGCATCGAGCGCGACCTGCGGCTGGAAGCGATAGGTCAGCACCATCGCCGCGTGCGCGGCGAAAGCCGCGACCATTTGGATCTCGAAGCCGGTGATGTGGAACAGCGGCGCGACACCAAAGATCCGCGACATGCCGTTCAGCTCAAAATGATCGCGGCAGATCGCCGCCGTCGCCACCAGATTACGATGCGCCAGCATCGCACCCTTGGGAACGCCCGTGGTTCCGGACGTGTAGAGCAGCAGGCCGATATCGTCGGAGCTCAGAACCGGAGCCGGCGGAGCCGGTTGGTCTTCGGCGAGGATCATGTCCAGCGCATGAGCCTGCGGCGCTCGGCCCGGCTCCGGCAGCACGCGGACATCGTTTCTCATCTGGAATTCGCGAGCGGCAGTCCAGAGCACCAGTTCGGGATTGACCGTAGTGGCCGCCGTGAGAACATTGTCCCAATGGTCATCGTGGCAAATCACCACCTTGGGTTCGCAGTCCTTGAACAGTTTCCGAAGCTCCGGCGTGCGGTACATCGGGTTGAGGCTGACGACAATGGCCCCGACCTTCCAGGCCGCCACGCTGACGATGACGAATTGCGGCACATTCTGAAGAATGACGGCGACCCGGTCCCCCCGCCCAACCCCTTTGCGTGCGAACACAGCGGCGAGCCGGTCGCTGTATCGGTCAACATCGCCATAGGTCTGCATCGCATCGAAATAGAACAGTGCCGGTGCCTCGCGCGGCGCGGAGCGAAACAGATCGAGCACCGTCAGCATACTGCAATCGGGAACAACGACAGGCGAATCCACGAGACGCGCCCGCAGCCGGCCTGCGGCTTCCTCATAAGCGCGCAGCCGTGATGCGGAATCGGATTCGGCCATCATCCTCATTGCCCGTTGCCGCCGCGGTCGCAACGATTCCCGCCGCGCCCGACCCTGCCGCTCTGATGGCCGACCGCCATCATCAACGTGTCGCGGACGACGCCGGCGCTCCGGAAACTAGTCATTGGACCTTTTCCCTCGATAGACCGAGCCGAGACGGGCGTGCGGCGACGCGGCGCGGCTCGCAAGGGGCGGTCGGGCCATCCCGCTCTCCTTAGCCTGAATGACAACGCGCGTGCGCCGGATGTGGAGGCGTACCAGCACCTGCGCGGCGTCGACATCGCGCGCCCGGATCGCATCCATGATCAGGACGTGCTGGGGATCGGAGAAAGGGAAGCCGTCCTTGGCATACGTTTCGCTGACGAATTGCCGCCGGAAATGCTGCGTGCTGTTCCAGAAGCGCTCGACCATCGCCAGCAATTGCGGCATCTGCGCGCGCGAATAGGTACGCAGATGAAACTCCCGATCAAGCTGGATGTATTCCTCGAGCGTCGTGACCTGCTCGAGTTCGCGTACGATGCGGTCAAGCGCCTCGATGTCCTCGTCGGTCAGGTTCGGTACGCTTTCGCCGACGGCAAGGGGCTCGACCGCTTCACGTATCTTGTAAATCTCAATCGATTCTTCCGAGTTGACGTCGGCAATCCAGGCACCGCGGTTCGGCGCCATCACGACCAGCCCCTCGTTCTCGAGCTGCTTCAGGGCTTCGCGCACGGGAATGCGACTCGCTCCGAAATGCGCCGCAAGAAGCTCCTGCCGGATCCGCGTACCCGGCCGCATCTCCCCGCTCAACACCGCGCTGCGGATTTCACTTGCGATCCGCTCGCTCATCAGCCGACCGCCCTCCGGATCGTCTTCGTTAGCGTCGCGCGCCGTGTCGTTCCAATGGGGAGGCCGCTGATAGGCACTCATGAAAGGCCCTCCTTGTCAGTGAATGGCCGCGTACATGATTTTGTCCTCGGTCGCATCGGCCCGCGTCATTTCCTCGACGATACGCCCGCCGCGCGCGACCAGTATCCGATCCGAGATCGCCAGGATCTCCGGCAAATAGGAGGAGATCACGACGACCGCCTTGTTCTCGCCCGCCAGCCCGCGAATTGCCTGGTGGATCTGCGGAATGGCGCTGACATCGACCCCTCGCGTCGGCTCGTCGAAGATGACCACTGTCGGTTCCTGCGCCAGAGACTTCCCCACCACGACCTTCTGCTGATTGCCGCCGGAATATTCTACAATCTTCAATGTTCGCTTCAGCGCCGAGATGGAGAGTGCCGAGATCCATCGATCGGCAATCCGCTTCATCTCGCGCGCGGAGTAGAAGAACCGCCTGATGCGCGGCGACGACAGATAGCCAAGATAGATATTCTGATCCACCGTCATTGTCTCGAAGAAGCCGTCGACTTTCCGATCCTCGGTGATATATGCGATTCCGTCGCGCACCGCCTGCCGCGGCACCCGGTAGCGGATGGGCTTGTCCCGGAGATAGATCATCCCGCCGCGCAGGAAGTTGCGCTTGCGCGCGCCGCTGACGATCTGCGCAATCTCGGAACGTCCTGCGCCGACCAGTCCGAAAATGCCGACGACTTCCCCGTTGAAGACCGAGAAGGACATATTCTTGACGATGCTGCCCATCGTCACATTCTCGACCGAAAGCACCTTCTCTCCGCGCGCCGACTGCGGCTTCGGTGCATCCGGATCAGCCCCGTGGGTCGCGTACTGAGCTGCCGTTTCCTCGCGGCCAACCATCATGCGGACGAGCGAGTCGCGGGTGACGTCCTTCGCGGGCACCGTGGCGACGAGCTTGCCGTCCCGGAGTACGGTGATGCGATCGGCGATATTGAGCGCTTCTTCCAGCGCATGCGAGATGAAGATGATGCCGGCGCCCTTCTCTTTCAGGGTGTTGAGAAGATGGAACAGATGCTGCGTTTCTTCGGGCGTCAACGACGCAGTCGGTTCATCGAAGATGAAGACCTGTGCATTGTGGCGTACGGCACGCACGATCTCGACCATCTGCCGCTTGGCAGTTCCGAGATTCTCGACCAGCACCAGCGGATCGACATTGAAGTTCATCGATTGCAACGACTGCGTCGCCGCAATATTGATCTTGCTGTAGACAGTAACCCACTTCTCCATGCCGAGTTCGAGATTCTGCGCGACCGTCATCGACGGCACCAGGCTGGATTCCTGGTACACCATCGCGACGCCGCCCTCGAGCGCCTCCTTTGGCGAGGAAAACGAGACCTTGCGTCCGCGGATCATATAGTCCCCGGAGGTCAGGACGATTGCGCCGGCGATCGCCTTGCACAGCGTCGACTTTCCCGCACCGTTCTCACCCAGCAGCGCGTGGATTTCGCCCGGCCGCAGATCGAAATTGACGCCGTCGATCGCGTGCAGGCCGCCATAGACCTTGCTGCCATTGACGACCTGCAGCAGCGGGGTGCCTGCCTGTTGTTCCGCGGGCATGGCGCTCATCCTTTCTGGGCGCCGCGACCACGCGGCAGTTCAACCAGGCAATCGCGTCCCTTGGACACCGCGAGCACGCGAGAGCCAATCGGGCGGACGGCGGTCACTCCATGGACCCGACCATCTACTCGGCTGTGCAACGTCTCCACCGCCATGCCATTGGCATCCAGCCGCGCAACGAGACCATACGAACGCGGCGGCGCCCACGGCTTCTGAATGCCGAGCTTCTTGATGCGGCCGATCTGGGTCGGCTCGCGCGGATTGAGGCGACCATCCAGCACCGGCCCGATCCAAAGCTCCGATGGTACCGTCCGCATCATTTCTTCGCAGAATGCCCGTTCGCGCAGTACGAATTCGGTCAGCTGCGTGCGAAGCGCCAGGAAGGCCATCCAGACCTCTCCGTCCGCGCCGCGGCCAAGACGCGCCGGATAGCCGGTATAGTTCTTGACGATCACGCGTCTCTCACCGCCGGCGCGTGGAAAAGCGGTCAGGCGATGAGCCCAGGATTCGGCGACCCACACCTCATTGCCGTCGCTGGAAGCGACCACGCCCAGCGGCCAAGCAAGCTTGTCCGCACGCACGCTCGCGCCACCGAGCGAGGCATCGCAAGCGATAAGCCGGCCCGACGGGGCGCGATTCTGCATCAAGTCGGTAAGCCAGAGGTCAGCCTGGTTGGTACGCGAACCGTCGGTCAGATAGATCGCCCCATCGGGGGCTACCGTCACCGACAACGCACAGGCAACCTTCTCACCACCGACGCTTTCGAGCTTTGCGACGATCTTGCCGGCTGGCGAAAGGGCCACCAATCCAACGCCAGAGACGCAAGCCAGCAGCCTGCCGTCCGGCGCTGAGGCAAGCCCGCCGACAGGACCGTCAAGCGTTGCGAACACCTCCCGCGCATCGAAATCATCCCCAGTGCAACGCAGGATGCTGTTGCCGGTCGAGACATAAAGCGCACCGTCCTGCCCGAATGCGATGTCATCCGGCCGTTCGATCTCCGCGCCGAGCTGGCGAGCGCCATCGAGCCGCTGGTTCGGGGAGAACGCGCCGTCGAGCACCGGAATGCCATGAAGCTCCCGGTTCGGGAACAACACGCGATCGACGATGTCGCCAAGCAGAGACATGGCTCAGGCCTCTTCCCAATAGGATTTGTGCGCTTCCCAGGTCGGATCAGCGTCCTGCAGGCGGATACGGCCGATGCGGTTGTTCTCGAGACCCCCGATATAGAGGTAGCCCTTGTGTTCGCGGACCGAGGTGATCGTTGGATGCGAAAGCCCGCCCGGATCCCAGAGCGATTCGGTCACGACGCCATTGTCGTCGAACTTGGCCACGCAACCGTAGTTGATCCCCGGGCACAGCCACTCGTCCGGTGGGATCTGCTTGACCATCCGGGTGCGAAAAACGGGATTGCGCATGGCAAGGTCATAGACCGGCGTGCGCAGGCCGACGAAGGCAAGCCAATATTTGCCATCCGAGGCGCGGTTGATGTTGTCGCAATAGCCTGGAAGGTTGTCGATCAGGATCTCGCTGGTGCCTGCCTTCGGGCCGGCGATCCAGTAGCGGTTGACCTGGCACAGCCAGGTGCTCGCCCACAGCACCGACCGGCCGTCATGCGAGATGCAGATGCCGTTGGGGAATGTCAGGTTTTTGAGGACGGTCTTGGTGGCGCCGGTTTTCGGATCGTGGCAGATCAGCCGGCCGTTGCCGCGGCCCTCAAAGCCGTCGAGCGCCCAGTCGGTCAGCTCGTAGCGCGTCGAGGCTTCGCTGAAGTAGATCTTGCCGTCGGGCGCGACGTCGAGATCGTCGGCGAGATAGAGCCGCGAGTCGTCCTTGAGGCGTGTACGCGTACGTGTGGTGCGGTCGGTGACCTTGAAGACCGATCGATCGGGCTTGACGCCATACACGCCCATCCCGGCGATGCAGACAAGGAGGTTCTGGTCCCGATCAAATGCCAACCCGAGGGGCCGGCCGCCGATGCGCGCGAACTCCTCACGCGCGGTATAGTCAGGCGCGAGGAAGCGAATGATCGAGCCGTTGCGGTTGACGGTATAGAGGTTGTCCTTGCGGTCGAGGATGACGTCCTCCGGGCCCTCGATCATGTTGAGCGCGATCGCCTCCGCATTCTTCAGGCGGTCGTTCTCCGCGAACGGCGTGCCGCTGCCGCGCTCGACCGACGGCGGGGGCTCGAAATCGACCCAGCTAGGGGTGACATAGACCTTTTGCAGCACCTTGCCCTTGTTCTTGACCCACTTCACATTGAAGCCGACCGCGAGCAGCAGGATGATGCCGATGATGGCGGTCGTCAGGTTGCCGGAAATCCCGAGCCGCACCATGCCGCTGGTGAGCATGAAGATGATCGCTGCGCCCATAACGGCGCGCGCGATGGTACCGCGGCCGCCGGCAAGACTGATGCCGCCAAGGACCACCGCGGCCAGCGCGTTGATCTCCCAGCCGACGCCGGTGTCGGTGCCCGAACTGCTTTGCCGAGCTGCATAAAGGATCCCCGCCAGTGCCGCGATTGCCCCTGACATCACATACGCCGAGAACAGCACGCGCTTGACGTTGACACCGGCGTGGCGGGCCGCCTTGCGGCTCGATCCAACCGCCATGATGTGGACGCCTGGCTTGATACGTGTGAGAAAGAAGTGTGTTCCGACGGCAAGCACGATCAATACCAGCATATTGACGGGAATGCCGAGAGCTCTGCCCGACCCCATGAAATCCCATGCACTGGACCCGCTATCGATGCTTGCGAGCTCATCCGTGAACGCAACCGTCACCTTGTTGTAGGCCGCGCGGACGATGATGAGGACGACCAGGGTCGTCAGGAACGGCCGGGTTTTGCCGTAGGCAATCAGGCCACCGTTGATCGCCCCCATTGCGGCGCCGAACAGGATGACAAGAACGATCATCAACGGCAGCGGCAGCCCGACAATGAGATACAGATAGAGTGCGAGGAAGTTCGACATCGCGAACACCGCGCCGACCGACAGATCGATGCCACCTGACAGCACCGAGAAGGCCATCGCGACCGCGACCATCCCCTGCTCCGCGAAGTTCCGCATCAGTTCCTGAAGGCTGCCCGCCGTCAGGTAGCGCGGGATCATCACCGCGAATGCCAGGAACACCGCGATCGTGAGCGTGAATGGAATGATCGGCTCCATCCACCGCTTCTCAAGCAGCTCACCCAGGAACAACTGGGGCGAATGGCGGTGCCAGGCTCGTTGCAGGCTTTTCATCAACAGACTCCGGCGGGTTCGGCGCAGGCGCGGCCGAACGGCGGGACGACGCAGGGAATGCGGATCGGCAACTCCGGGATGCCCGCGCCGCAGGGGGCGCGGGCGCCGGAACGTTTACTTCGCGCCCTTCGGGATGCTGAAGCAGTACATCCGATCGTCCTTCGACTTCACCCAGGCGGGGGTCGTGTAATAGGCGACGTTCTTCGAGCCCGGCTTGTCGCCGCTCTGCAAGAGCGCGATCACCGCGTCGGCAATGGTCTGTCCCTGCACGTCGGCGCGATACGACAGGTTCGCGGAGAACGCGCCCTGTTCCAGCAGATCGCAATCCGCGGGCTGCCCGTCGCTGGCAACGAACACCTTCACCTTGTCGCCCATGTTGGCCGCCTTGATCGCCTGCGCTGCGCCGGCAGTTTGCGGTCCCCAGACGCTGAGGATCCCGCACAGCTTGGGATGCTGCTGCAACACGGTGGTCGTGATATCGCCGGCCTTGTTGGCGTCCCAGCTTGTCGGCTGCGACGACACGACCTTGATCGACGGGTCGGTCTTGAACACTTCCATGGCGCCGTTCTTCATGTCGAGCGAATAGGCCGCGGTCGCCTCGCCTTCGAGGATCGCGATCTCCCCCGAACCCTTGCCGCCGCCGCACTGGTTGATCACCTCGCGGGCGATTTTGGTGCCGAGATCCTTGGCATCGACGCCGACATAGGCGTCGCTCAGGGTGTTCGACGCCATGTTGACCTGCACGACATAGATGCCCGCATCCATCGCACGCTTGAGCTCCTTGGCGAGCAGCGTGACGTTCGGATTTTGAACAACAAGCACATCAGGCTTTTCGTTGATGTAGTCGCTGACGGTCTGAAGCTGGATGTCGGACTTCATGTTGGCGTCACGCGTGACGAGCTTGATGCCGTAATCATCGAAACGGTCCTTCATCACGCGCGTCCACTCGGATTCCAGAACACCCATCCAGACTGGCGACCAGGCCACCGTCTTGCCCTTGAGCGCCTTGTCGAATTTCTCGCGCAACTGGTCGCGAGGCCCGGCCGCCCACGATGGCACCGTCACCAGCACGGCGGTTGCCACAATCGCCGCCAGTCCGAAGCCGGCGAGCGCCTTCCTGTGCACTGCTTTCGTCATGTTTCTTCCTCCCCTTCTATGCCGGCCGACTGTTGCGGCCCGTTGATGGAAACAGGGCTTCAATCGCCCTGCTTCGACGTCTCTTCGTCGCGCGGATGCAGGCGGGAATCGAGCAGGATTGCGATCAGCAACACAATTCCCTTGACGATATTCTGGGTCTGCACGTCCATGTCCATGATGGTCATGCCGTTCAGCAGCACGCCGATCAGTAGCGTTCCGGCGATGACGCTCATCACATTGCCGCGGCCGCCGACGAGGCTGACGCCACCGAGCACCACGACCATGATGACATCGAAAATGATCGTCGATTCCGCGACCTGGAGATGCATCAGCGCCGTCTGCGCGACCATCACGACGCCGCCGACGTAGCCGATCGCCGCACACAGCGCGTATTCGATCATGGTCAGCGGACGGGTCGGCAGACCGGTCTGGCGCGCGGCATCGGGGTTGTCGCCGTGGGCATAGACGAAGCGCCCGATGACCGTGCGCGACAGGAAGAGATGCACGACGAGCGCAGTGGCCGCGAAGATCAGGATCGAGATCGGGGCGCCCCCCCAGATGTTTCCGCCCAGCCGCAGGAACTCGTCGTGCCCCTTCGAAAGGTACACGACATAGTGCTGCACAGCCGTGGTGCGTACGATGCCCAACACTGCAAGGCTGGATGCGAGCGTCGTCAGCAGCGGCGGCATCTCGATCACCGAGATGAGAAACCCGTTCAGGACACCGATGGCAATTGCCATGACGAACCCGATCAGCAGCGCCACCGGCGTCGCATAGCCCGAGTTCATCAGAATGATCGCGATCGCGGTGGAGGCAGCGAAGGAGGCGACTTGCGACAGATCAAGTCCGCGGCCGATCACGACAACCGCCATGCCGAGCGCGAGAATGCCAAGTATCGAAATGTTACGCGCCAGCGCGAACAGATTGCCGAGCGTCAGGAAGCCCTTCAGGAAGATCGAGAAAACGACGATCAAGACCGCGCACATCGCTAGCACGGCGGTCGTCTGCGTCAATTTCGGCACGCGCGCGCCCGAAATGCCGGTCACCCGCCCCTCCCCAGATTGATTTGTTGGGAAGAAATTGGACAAAATGTATCCAGAAGTCAACGTTGGTATCCAAACAACCCAACGCCAGATGTCCAACGCAAATCACAATGGTCCGCTATATTGGATTAAATTCCATATATTTCAATATATTATAAGGGTGAAGCTGCATCTCACCGCTTGCTTCCCTTTGAGGTGCAGCGAAGCCAAAATGCGTCGATTGGATACATTCGATCGGTCCTGGTGTTGAAGGTCGCCCCCAGACGAGATGGATCCCGTGTCGAGCAGGGGCTGCGAGGTCGCCAGTCAGGCAAAATCAAATGCGCCTGATTGTGGAAGACGCACCGCCGCGCGACACGCCCACCAACACAAATCTTGATGGCGAGACTTCCAAGGACGCGCCTCCCAACGGATCTATTTCGCGTTCATCAATGGCAGTTCATGGCCGCGAATTGCCAAACCCTATCAGGGCTCGACCCATCGATATGACGGAGCCTTACGGATCCAACTGGCGCGGTGAGCTTATGGTGCGCCCGGATGGCTTACATCAAAGGGTTCGTAACGACCCCAAACAGGCGCTTGAGCTCGTCCTGCAGCCCTGCGTCCCGAACGTAATCAGCGACCGAAAAAATCAACAAAAACAATGAAGCTCGATCCTGATTGACCACCTTTATCGCCCTTTGTTCACGGGGTTTCGGTGGTCAATCGGTGGTTGGCGAAGCGCGATTCCAAATGCGCGTAGCGGATTTCTGCTCCGCGGGTTGCCGTTCGAATCCTGCCGGGATCGCCAGTCATGATTTCGACCTTCTAGATTTCAATGGCTTACGTTTGTTTTTGGCAAACTGGTTCGTTGGTTTGCCAATTCCTGTTCCGGAAATGATCTTCTCGCCCGCACTCTCCGCAAGCTTGATGCGGTTTGCTTCCTCGATATATCGCTGGGCCTCGCCGATCGTCTTCCAGCCGAACCACGCCATCAATTCCGGAGCTGTCGCACCGTTGAGCGCGTGGCGAACTGCTGCGGCCTTACGTAGCCCGTGAGCCGCGCATTGAGTCAAGCCCGCCTCATTGCATCGCTCACGAAACCAGTTGCCAAAAGCCGGCGGCGGTAAATGGCTTGTCGAAACTCGTGGTGAGAAACGTGAGCTGATCCGTCATCGGGTGCCGATCAAGCTCCGCTTCAAGTGCGGGCAACAGCGGGATGTCGAACTGTACATTCGTTTTCTGTCTGCGCATTGAGAGCTTGCCGGCCTTGATGTGCTGGCGCCCCATTCGAACGACGTCGGCGCGGGCGTGGCCCGTCTGCAGCAATAGCGCAATGGCGAGTCGAGCCTTTGTGCCCGATTCGTGCCGCTTCTCGTATTGAGCGATTTCCTCGTCCGACCAGGTGTGGTGCCCGCTCGACTTCTGGAGCTTGGCCAGCTTCACACTCGCAAGCGGGTCGACCTTCATCATTCCGAGCGCGAGGCAATGGTCGATCAAGCCACGAAGGGCCTTCCGCCAGTTGCGCTGTACGATCGCCGTCCTGCTATTCAGGATGTTCTGAAGAGCCTGAGCATGCATCAGTGCGATGCACTTGTTGCCGTGCTCTTCCCTAAAGCGCTCAAGGATTGCGCGCCTGCTTTGCTGCGTCGAGCCAGCCAGCGCCCTGAAGACGGTCGATTGATAGTAGCTGACGATTGCTGCGTTCACGCTGCCGGGAACGGTCCGGCTGCTACCAAGCTCGGGCGCAGTCCACTCGGCATTCAGCGCCACCTCGCGGGCTGCCGCACGTGGTTCGCTAATCTCGCGAAACCGAGGCCCAATGAAGGGGTGGATTCCGCGCTATCCCGTTGGCCACGGGGCAAATCAATACATCGATGCTGGGGCAGATGCGGGTCGCGCATCAATGGGTCGGTATCCAAGCTTTCCGGCTTTGGACCCCGGTGGAGCGTTCACGAAGTGGTGAGATCTGAGGCGACAGGGCCCGCCGATGCTGCCGGCGAGCCGAGGTATCAGCTTTCAGCCCATGGTCCCCTGAAACGTGTCCTGCGTCCCTGCCTGCTCGAGCAAGCCGTCATAGTCTCCGATGCCCGCCTCCGCCGGGTCGCCCTCGATGTCGCGTCGTCCGCCCGCGGCCCAGCGCTCCTGACTGTCATTCTAATCAAGACTACCAAGGCTCGGCTCAAGATCCGCAGTCATCTCGTGCTCGGCGTCGGGAGCTGCCGGCGCCTCAGTAAAGTAATGCCGGGACGCGTTCGTCTGGTCCAGCATGCGGTCGAAAGTCCCAAGGTCCATTTCCCGATCGTCGACTGAACCTCCACGGCCCGCACCGAGACCGGGAAACGCCTCCTGGAAGCCCAGCCACGGTTCTTCGTTGTCGTCCGCCTCACGCTCCATGTGGTTATCAGTGTCGTCGAAAAACCGGATCAGCCGGGCTATCTCGTCCATGGCCTCGCGGCGCAGGCGCCAGATGGCCTTGAATATCTGCTCTGGGGGAATGTCGGTGGAGCGGCAAACTGGCCCTTGGTCGGGCACACGCAAAGCTATGCTATTCTCAGAATCAACCTGAGGCATGGGTCACTCCATGTTTTGGGCTAGGCTCGTCGCGGTGTTGACGCACCGAGACGGGCCACTTGTTTTCCAAGCCGAATAAGCGTATTACGTTTTTATGAAGACGTCAAAGAAAAACGTAGTACGGAAAAAGCGAGGACGACCAGCCACAGGGCAAGACCCGGTGACTTCTATTCGTCTTTCCGTCGAGCTGCGCACTGCTATCGACGCTTGGGCCGCCGACCAGAGCGACTCACCTGTCCGCACAGAGGCCATCCGCCGGCTCGTCGAGATCGGCTTGGCGTCAGCCACTGCAGCCCGACCCAAAAGTGAAAGCCAGCGCCAGCGCGCTCGCGACATGGCAGACAAAGCAATCGACAAAATAGCGGACAGCACCGCCAGTTCGGAAGAGCAAGCCGACCGCAAGCGCCAGCTCGTCAAAGGGCCAGCCGAATTCCAAAAGGTGCGGCGCGATCGTAACCGGAAATGATCCGCCGAAAGGAGCCCCCTTCGTTTCTGGTAGGATCGAAAGCCGGCTCCATTCGTTGATCCGAAGGAGGTGCCGCAATGGCATACGATCGAGAGCGGAGAAGCACGCCGACAGGGGCAGAAAGAGAAGCTCGTAAGATCTTCAGGCAGGCGGAAGCCAAGGAAGCCTTGACTGATTACGCCAAGGCGCAAAAGGCATTCCACGAGAATCGAGAGCGCCTGAAGGCAGAACGGCTTGCGCGGGAGGCAGAAGCCGCAAACCGCACCAAAGCATGTTAAGCGCCTTCGGTTGGATGGCCATGGAGGCCAAAGTTTTGGTCTACCCGCGGCGGCGTAGCCAAGCTTGCCTGGCCCGGCCGCCCAGAGGCTATCCGCCGCTTGGTGGAATTGGGCCTGCAGACGAAATAGCTAGTCACTTGTGCTCGCCCGCAGGTTGCGGGAGACTGTCGCCCTTTCAGAATAATCATTTTCAGGGCGGCCGATATGAAAAGGTTCTTGGCGGTCACCGCGGTGGTAGCCGCGGCTACGATGATTTCATCGCAATGTTTTGCGCGAGCCGGCGGAGGCGGCCATTCCTACGGTGGTGGCGCAAGGTCGAGCGGCTCATTCCGGGCGGCCCCTGCCGTTCGCTCTACGCCGGTCTACCGAGTAGCGCCCGCCGCGCGAGTGTATGTAACCCGGCATCAATACATTCAGCCCAGGTACGTCCCGGCGACATACAGCAGGCCGACCCTGCAGCGGCCAATCTATGTGCCGCGCAATCCGATTTACGCCAACCCGGTACGTCGAGCGCCAGAACGGTTCGTGAGATTTCACGGTCGCACGATCGGTATCCCACCCTTAGCTGGACTGATTGCCCCTGCGATCCTGGATGTGCCTGATCTGGGCGAGATGATCGTTCCGCAGGATTTATACACAGTGGTCTATCCCCTCTTGATCTCGGATGATGAAGGCGACCGCGAGCGTGCATTCACAATGCTCAAAGAGCGCGCCGAACGCGACCCAGATAGTCGCCTCCACGAGTCGGCAACTGTCTCCGCACCACTAATGAAAGACCCCTGCCCCGATTGCCGAGACGACGGGGTGGAAGTGATCCACACTTGTCGACCGATCGGTGAATGCGACACGTCCGAGCGGCTCGTGAACCGCCGCAAAAATCCGATGTACCTTGCCCCGGAGCGAGGAGAGGATCGACGTGGACTGATTTTCTGACGATAGCCCTCCGCTGAATGAGATCTGAATGAGACCTTGGATCGGCGGCCTATGCGGCGCACTCGGCGGAGGGATCGGCGCTATGCTGGGAAGAGGCGATCCGCTTGATGCACTGTTAGGTGCAGCGGGAGGATTTCTTGGCGTCTTCTACGCCATGCGGAATTCGATCAAGCAGAGGCCGCCAACTGGGGCGCCATCAAGGGAAAGAAATGGACAGGGCAATTAAGGGCCGTTTGTTCGCATTGGCCGCGGTTGAGTTGGTAATAGGCGGCATGTGGCTGTTCGGCACACTCAACCCGGCGATTTTCGCTGTGCTGATGCTTGGTGTGCCTTGCCTAACTCTGACAGTTGCCCTGCCAATAGCGGACTTGATCAGGTCGAATCGTTCTTCAACTGCAAATAAGCCGTCCTCAAATCCAAACTAGACCGCCGTTCGTTGTTTATAGCCGCGTCCCCATGGCAAGCTCGGCATCTTCCATGCGAGCGCCCCATCTCCTAGCAGTGCCTGCACAAGCAGCATAACTGACCAAGCGAATGGCATTGCCCATCCGCCCTCCACGAACCAGAAGTTTTTGCGAACCATCCAGTAGTGAGTTGCGCCGAGCATCATTGGGAGCGTGTACAGGCTGACCCAACGGGTATAGATGCCCAGCAGTAGCAAAATTGCAGACGCGAATTCGGCGCTAATGGTATATGCAAGCACCCAGTCCGGGTAGCCGGCCTTAACAAGCCCACCCCACCAGACGCTGATCCCCCTTAGAAAAAATTTGCCGTACAGCGCAGCGATGAAGTATCCGCTAATAGTAACGCGCAATAGCAGCGCCGCATAAGGCGCGGTTCTTTGATCAATCATCTATCGCTCCTCAAAATCCGCGAAGCCAGCCAACTCTGCCTCGCGAATTGAAAATGACAACGACTAATCGGACTACGCAGCTTCCGTAAAACTACGGCAGCTTTAGCTTCAGACCGCCTCCGCCACCATGGGCAACTACCGGCCGCCCCCGCGCCATTAAGGCTTTAGGCAGAACCCGCTTCATTTCCGCAGCTATTCCGACCTGATCAGAACACTCAGTCGACGCGACTCAGGATTGGGCTCCGCTTTCGCGCAATTCCGCGCAACGGAGCGATCACATGACAAGCCCACAAGCCGCTGAGACTAGGCACTGTCGGAGGTGCGAGCTGGATCTTCCAACAGTCTCCTTCAATCGCGGCAAGCGACTGGAACTGCAGACCATGTGTAAGGCATGCATGTCGGATATATGCAACGGTCACGTTTTCACGATGAACCCAACTGAGGCTGCATCCTTTATGACTCGTCTCGAGGCTGGCGAAGCGCTTCGAACGATCACTGGCGGATTTGGCAATTCTCCAATCTGCTCAAAGAAAGCGTTCGCAAAACACTGTGAGTTGCATCCCGAGTGGGGCAACGAGGCGAAGATGCTGGCGGAGCAGAATCGGATAACGCTCAATTTCTTCTCCTTTCTCTCTCCAACTGGGCGAAGCTGCCCGCTGCGGCGTGCGCCATAGCGAGCGATAACTTCGGAAACTGTTCATGACCGACACCACCGCCGAGACAGCCCGCCTGATGAAGGTTGCAGAGGCGATCGTTCACGAAATGGACCGCCAAGGTGTTGCCGAGATGCTGGCTGAGCGAGGCTTCAAGATCATGGATCTTGCGAAGGTTGTCATGCGCGCGGCCGACGGTGACGTGATCCCGTTCCGGGGGCCGTGATGGCAGAAGACCAGCGCGTCCAGATTATCAAGCATACGACAGAGCAGGTACCTGACAGCGGCAGCTTCGAGGTAAAGCTTCCTGACAAGAGCTACTATTTCTACTGGGACGACAACGCGGGGCCGGCGATCTGTCAGTCAAGCGGACGACAGCCACCGGGCGTTGGAAAAGGCCAAGGCCTCCGCGCGTATGACGGGAGAGAGCCGATGGCTGAGATCGAGGTCTACACCGGCCGTTACGAGGCACGGCCGCCAGCCGGCCGGCTATCGGTTCAGGCACTTCACCCTGGTCTCCGAAACCGGAGCCCTGCTCTACGAGCTAAAGCTAAACGAGCAGCTGATCTAACCAGCGGCGCTGGAGAGGGCTCGCGCCACCGCCGAGCAACGCAATTCCGGATCATCGTGGAGCCGTAAGTCTCAGGCGGCAACGCTGAAAATGGCCATTTAGTTGGAAAGATGCATAGCCGGGAAAATTAAGCAATCGGGTGAAGGCACACACGGTCCTGCCCCCGACCGCCCTCACCGTCAGTCCCAGCGCTCTTCCTCGGGGCGCTGGGACTTATTTGCAAAATAGAAGGGGTGCTCGGGAAGGATGACCGGCCGCTGACCGCTTTCGCCGGCATCTGGACCGAGTTCAAGGGCGATCGTGGGACGAAGTCGAAGCCGATGCCAGGCCCCCATCTCGTCTACGGATTCCTGACGACAACACCGAACGCGATCGTCGAGCCCATCCACCCTAAGAGCTATGCCCGTGATCCTGACGACCGAGGAGCGCGACGTCTGGATGCGGGCGCCATGGGATGAGGCGAAGATGCTGCAACGGCCGCTGTCCGACGACGCCCTGAAGATTGTGCTGCGCGGACCTGACAAAGAAGATCGTTTGTCGGCTGTTTAAGCTCTCAAAGCGGGTCGGTGCCCGAGGCGATCGACGGTGGACTTTCCAGGTTCGCCGTGCATACGATTGAGGAAGCGTGACGGCGCTCCGGGCCGTCGATGCTCTCGGTTGTCGACTAGTCCTCGCCGGCATCACTTGGAGTCCGGCCAGAACTTGTGTCGGCCTGAATTCGGATGGAGCGCATGGGTATCTTCGGTAGACAGCAAGGAACTCTAGTCTCCATCCATGAGGACAACGCGAATACGAAGGACTGGCTCATTCTTCTGGAAGCCGCCACCATCGTGGGGCACGAACGCGAAAAGCTGCGTGTTGCCCTCACTACGAAGGACCGGCAGCTGGTGAAGAAGCGAAGGCTTTTTCGTAAGCCCGAATACTTCATCATTCTGGACGGCTATGATCCGCGGATCCATGCGCTTTATTTCTGCCCCCAGCTCTACAAGCATGAGGATGGCAGTCTCGTCCCATTGACCGGACCTGAGATCGGCCAATTGATGGCGAAGGCGCTGGAGGGCGGAGCCATTGAAAAGGCGCCCTGGTACGCCCCAAACGATTGCCTGCCCGCCGATCCCGTGATTAAGGCTTCGTCCAAGATGGAATTCGACAGCCTCGTGGTCGAGCCACCGGGCACGAGGGCAGACAAGATGCTGCGCGCTGTCGGGTCTCCCGACAAGACCTGACGCCCCCTTTCAGGCCTTGCTGTCGTAACCCTGTTCAGCCTTTTCGGTTTGGTGCTGTCCATCGCACTAGCGCGATACGGGATCGACATCGCCGCTGTCCTGTAACGAACATCGCATAGCGCTATTCCAGCGGCGGGACGATTGCCCGTATCTTTACGGTACGGGCGGCTGCGTCGAATTGCTAAATCGCGCTCATGCCGACAAGCTATATCCACCGAGGCGTTACGTTCCGTGTGACACGCCAATACGACGATCAATTCGAGATCATCATCGAGCTGGGTGAAGAGGTGCTACATAGCACCGTGCGCACGAGGTTGCCCGAGCTGGCAAAGCGGCGCGCTGAAATGCTCATCAACCGAAAACCGAGAGATAGACTCAAGCCGGTATGAGCGCCCTGGAGGGCAAGTCGACGGAAATTCCACAATGCAGATGAAGGGCGATCGTCCCTACTCCGACCCTGAGAAAGCCGCCCGCCGGATCATGGAGCACGCCCGCGCGTTCGAGCCGATCCAGGTTGGCAGGATCTACATTGAGAAGATCAATTATCCGATGCTCTACCAGGACAAGGCGACGCCAGCCGAGTATTGGGCCGGCCTTCAGCATGCGATCAGCCAAGGCTGGCTCGAGTACCCGAGAGCGGGACGTTCGTGAGGATGAAGCAGGAGGGGAAAGACCTGTTCGCGTGATGCGCTAAACCAGCGATCCCGGCGCCTAACGCAAGTGCCGAGGATCGCTACTCCCGGGCATTTCGTGGCAGAGACCACGGGAGCTTGGACTACGCGTAGTGCCGTTCGTTCCTACGATCATGTCCGGAAAAGAAACGGCCCCAGCGAGCGGTACATGCGCCGGGGCCAAAGGTCTGCTTGTCCGAGCTATCCTGCGCACAAGATGGACGCCGCCTGCATT
Organism: Bradyrhizobium sp. CCBAU 53421; assembly: GCF_015291625.1. NCBI lineage: Bacteria > Pseudomonadati > Pseudomonadota > Alphaproteobacteria > Hyphomicrobiales > Nitrobacteraceae > Bradyrhizobium > Bradyrhizobium sp. CCBAU 53421. The sequence goes on along the minus strand of NZ_CP030047.1, from coordinate 3,036,373 downwards.
TACACATGTAAAAAAACGGCCCCAGCACCTCTGGGGACCAAGAGGCTGGTGCTGGAGCCGCCACCCGATCCGCCGATCGGTGCTTGAACCTTGCACCCGGCTCAAATTTCTCGCTATGGCCCGCCTGCAACACTGCTGCTTATTGGGAAAAGTTCGTCAGGATACTCCAGCCGGGCAAAGACCTGTTCGCCTAAAGTCGATACTCGCGATTCACATACTTCAATGTCGGGTGCGTCATTCTGCGAGCTAGCTAACGACCTGGTTTTTACAGGTGGTGCTTGCAATGGAAATTATTGGACGCCGGATGCAAGGTCGGTTCCTCGTTCGGCAAGGTGGTAAAGGCTGGATGGTTTACGATAGCGAACTCAAAGGACCAGCCCAGATAGAAAAGGACGGGGCATTCGGAGAGAAGCTGACAAAAGAAGAGGCCGAGGCTCTGGCGAAGCGGCTGGCGACTCGCAAACCGGACCAATTCTCTTGAAGAGCGCCTATCGAGAGAGCCAAGGAGCTACGCGATCAGACCGCAGCGCTACCAGGGGAAAGCCAGTATGGATACGGTCTCACGAAGGGCAAACACTTCGACAATCCGCCCAAGCGGGCGCGAGCCAGGTTGCGCCAGTTGTCCGCCGGACTGAGGCAGGCGAAACGAGCTCCAGACAGAGAAGCCGAGCAAGTCGTGCTGTCCGATGGCCGCATGTCAACTGGTGGACAAGAGCAACGATGCCTTCCAGATCATCGACAACGACGAGATCATCAAGCGCATCTAATGGCTGAGATCGAGGTCTACACTACCCGCTATGAGCGCCAGCATGGGCATGCGCCGGCCGGGCGCCGGTTCTGGCTCTTCACGTTCGTCTCGGAGACCGGAGCGATCCTTTATGAGTTCAAGCCCGGTGAGCAGCTGATCTACCCGGTCGCGCTGGAGCGAGCCAAGGCCGCCGCCGAGCAGCGGAAGGCATTCCGGATCATCGTGGAACCGTAGCCGACTGATTCGACTCCGCAGACCCCGCCGCCTATCTTCCCCGCGGTGGCGCCACCGTTGTGGAGTTGCGTATGCGTCGGACCGGCGGGATTCCCTCGATCGTTCCCTCAATCGATCAGACCGTCTACCTGATCGCCGATGACTTCGGCCCGATCGGCCGGGCATGGCGGGAAGCCGACCTGGAGGCCACCGACCTCGAGGTTCATCCAGGACCTGATGGCCGGGAGTACGCCGACCCGATCAGGGTCATCGGCTTCAACACCGCCGAACGCTGGTCCGAGGACGTCTCCGAAGACGTCGCCCGGGAGATCCAGCGCCGCTGCGACCTGCAGCAGACCGAGGTGCCGGCGCGGCTGCTGGGCTTCATTGACCGGCACATCGGCGATCGACGGCAGCTGAGCTTGCGCCTGGTCTGAACAGGAAGAAGGGCCGGCGGTAAGCTTCCCAGGGAGGGCGCCATGGACAGCCTTCACTATGCTGCCGAGGCAGCTCGGCACCGGAAAGTGGCGGAGGAGTTCCGGATGATGGCCGCCACTACACCCCATGTGGCCTTGCGAGAGCAATATCTGGCGCTGGCAAAGGGCTACGACCAGTTAGCGGAAAACGAGGATATGGTGGCTGCCAATCTGTCGAAAATTTCAGACTGAGACAGTACCGCGACTCCACAGAATATCCCCTGCTTGTCCGCAGCAAATCCACAGCAGCTCCGGGGCGATTTGCTCAACGGGCTTCAACACTTGCCGCGCACGCGTCCACAGGCCTCGCACCGATCAGGCAGGCCGGAAACGAGACTGAGAGAGCCTATCGGCGTCGCACTTGGAGAAGCGACGCAAGCTGATGGATGAGTGAGCGGAGTATTGCAGCAGCGCGAAGTAGAGCTGGCTAAACTTTCTGATCGCTGCGCCTGCGCGGCTCTAAGTAAAATGAGTAATTCGCACAACTTGAGTGATTCTCAAAAAATTTCAACGACTTAAGGCACGTTATAGCAGCCAAACTGCCCATTCGCTAGTTGTGGACCGTCACCGCCCGACCCGTGGCTCCTATCGGTGATGAGATCGCCGCTTTGCGCTCCCGCCTTCTCCAACAGAAAGGTGCAGCGTGATCAAGCGTCGCAACCGAACCAAGCACACCAAGACATTCGAAGAGCGATTGGCTGAAGAGGCCACGAAGTTCAAAGAAGCTGCAGCAGAACTACCTCCAGGCACCCAGCGCGAGCTATATCTTAGACGTGCCCGTCAGGCGGAAACGGCCTCGCACATCAATGAGTGGCTGAGATCGCCAGGACTACAGCCGCCCAAGACGCTGGGCACTTTGCAGGAAGGTTTAAAGGTGAATCGCGGTCCAGGGGACGGCGCCTCGGATTAGAAACAAGGCGAACGTTAGTGTATTGAACGAAATGGCCCAATCGTTCGGTACATCCTTCACCGTCGTCGAGGTAACTGGCGATGACAGGCGAACGCAAATTTGGATAGCGCTGGCAAAGCCAAGCCAAGCGACCACCCTCGTGCTTGCCGCCGTCCCAGAGGGCTGGACTGCGGACGTGTTGGACATTCTACTGATGCCAGAGCAGCAGAAAATGTTCGCGGATCTGCATCTGGAGCCGGGCGACGTTCATAGGATTGATCGCGACTAAAGTCCTAACGCCGGGGCGTCTACGCTCCCACCGAGGGGCTCACCAACGGAACGCGCTCGCTCGAAAACAGAGTGCCGGTCGCTTCAGCGCAACCGCGATGCGGTTAGCACTCGCCTTGCCGGCAATCATAACCTTTAGTCTCTCGATTTCTTCAGGTGTCCATCGTCGATGACGCATTTGCCTCCGTAATTGGGCCTTTGAATTCACAAGGCGGCTTCGATGCCAGTGGGGCAAAAACGGAGCCACCGCTATGGCCGCTCTCCTCGTGGCGCACGGCTTAACGGGATCTCGACCGCGTCGTCACTAGCGACTTCTTCATTGCCGATCCGAGCCGACGCTCCACTTGCTTGCGGCTATTGCCGACCTTCTTGACCGCCTTCTTGACGGAGGCCGCAGACTTCCCCGTCTTTTTCGCCTCATAGCTTACCTCGTAGCCCTGCCCACCAGCGACGCGTGCCCTGTCCTGCTTGCGGCCCCGGGCCGTTTGCTTCTTCGCTTTCTTTGCCATTCCGGCCTCCCTCATCCGCCGCATTCCTTGCGGCAAATCCGGGAACAGCGACTCACCGGCCTTGGCTCCTAAGCTGCATAGCGGGCATAACCCTTGGCTCCGCCGAGGGGCGATTGACGCAGATGCTATAACTGGCCGTGTCGATTGATTCGAGACCAGATCATGAAGAACAATGCTCAACGTCGCCTGCCTCTGCAGGCCTCACGGCCCGCTTATCGCACCCTGAAGGGCTGGGCGCTCAGCACCCTCATCGAGCATCACGCGGTGCGCGAGTGCGAACACCACGGCCATGCCATCGACCGCGCCGATCCAGAGGCACGGAACCGGGCCCGCGAGGCAGCTTGGAACCATCCCTTCCCCGGGACCACGCCTGAGCAGAGCCAGGCCGCGATCGACGAAGTGCTGCGCAGCGTCGGCGACACCTGCCCGGAATGCTGACCGGCGGACTCCACTTCCCGCGACCCCTGCCTATATTCGGGTCATTGGGTACAAGTGGAGTTTTGAGTATGGCCCCGCGTGCCAATTGGAAGGGGCTTTTTAAGGCTGTCACCTGTCACGTGCCCGGTCGCATTGTTCCCGGCGACGTCTGAAGCCGACAAGATCAGCTTCAACCGGATCAACAAGAATACCGGCCATCGGATCCGCTACCTCAAGGTTGACGCCGACACCGGCGAAGAGGTCGCCAACGAAGACATCATCAAAGGCTATCAGGTCGACAAGGATCAGTACCTCGAGGTCACCAAGGACGAGCTTGAGAACATTGCCCTCGAATCCACGCGCACGATCGAGATCGATGAGTTCGTTCCGAAGAAGGAGATCGATGATCTTTACATGGTCCGCCCCTATTACATTGTGCCCGACGGCAAGCTTGGCCACGACGCCTATGCCGTCATCCGGGAAGCCATCCGCTCGCTCGACAAGGTCGCCCTCGCCCGCGTCGTGCTGACCAACGGCGAGCATGTCATTGCGCTGGAGGCCCGGGACAAGGGTCTGATGGGCAAGTGTTGCGCTACCCCTATGAAGTACTCGATTCAGGCGAATATTTCGACGACATCCAGGATGTGAAGATCACCAAGGATATGCTGGATCTGGCCAAGCACATCGTCGAGCAGAAGTCGGGACACTTCGAGCCGGACAAATTCGAGGACCACTACGAGCAGGCGCTGCAGGAGCTGCTCGACCAGAAGCGCAAGGGGCAGCCCATTGCAGCGACGCGGAAGCCCGCACCGAGCAACGTGTTCAACCTGATAGACGCCTTGAAGCAAAGCATTCAGAGCGGCGGCAAGGCGGCGCCGGCGGCGAAATCCACCAAGGCGAAAAAGGCTCCGGCCAAGCCGCGGCGCAAAGCGGGTTAGTGCCCTGCAACCACGATTCTGACCGGTTCGCGGATTCCCCTAGCGGCTACCGCGCGACCTTGATCCCAATCAGGAAGGCGACGAAGAGCGACTGCAAGGGCGCCTTCATGCCGCATCCATTCTTCCGCGGCGTCCGGGAGGACCTATGAGTGAGCCAGCATGCGTCCTTTGCGAGGGCACCGGCTGGGTATGCGAGAACCACACCAGATCAGCCTTGGATCGGACCGACCTCGGGCAGGAACCCATTCTTGTCTTGCTGCCACTTGACCAAAACCCATCATAATTACACGCAGCGTCTCGCGACGCATGCGCTCGGCGACGGCTTAGCGCACCTGAAAGAGACGTCTGTGCGTTGCATTTCTTGTTGTGCAGCCTTGGAACAATTATTGCGACGAACGGTTCGGATAGCAGCAGTATGCCCGCTAACGGGACTGAAGCAAACAAGAGGCAGTTGCGTTGGCCTTTCGCCTGGCTGTGACAAGAGTAACAGGACGATTCTGGAACATGCACGGCTCGGCCCGATATCCTACGGCTGCGGTACTGAACCGCCCGCTGCGCTAAACGGATCCTTCTCATGACTGAGTCTTGCGCCATTCTGGTCACCGGCGGCGCGGGTTATATCGGCTCTCATGCCTGCCGTGCGCTGCAAGCTGCCGGCTATCAGCCCGTCGTCTACGACAACCTTACCACCGGCCACAAAAGCTTTGTCAGCGAACCGCTTGTGGTTGGCGACCTCCTCGACAGAGCGGTGCTCGCGCGCACTTTTGCGCAATACAAGATCCAGGCCGTCATGCATTTTGCCGCCGCGAGCCTTGTCGGCGAGTCCATGATCGAGCCCGAGAAATATTACGTCAACAATGTCGGCGGCACGCTGTCGTTGCTAGGCACGATGCGCGAGGCGGGTTGCACGCGGCTGGTGTTTTCCTCGACAGGTGCGGTCTACGGCCACGCCGACAGCCAGGCGCTGCCGGAGACCTATCCCTGCGCGCCGATCAATACCTATGGCGCTACCAAGTGGATGATCGAGCGCATGCTGGCCGATTATCGCGAAGCCTACGGCTTCGGCGCCTTCTGCCTGCGCTATTTCAACGCCAGCGGTGCCGACGCCGGCGGCGGCATCGGCGAACTGCGCGATAACGAGACCCATCTCATTCCGCGCGCGATGATGACGCTACAGGGGTACCTGTCGGACTTCGCGGTGTTTGGCGACGATTACGATACGCCGGACGGCACCGCGATCCGCGACTACATCCATGTCACCGATCTCGCGGCCGCCCATGTCGCGGCGCTGAAACCGCTGATGCACGGTCATCGAGGCGGCGCCTTCAATCTCGGCACCGGCAAGGGCTTTTCGGTACGTGAGATCCTCAAAGCGATCGCGGTCGAGGCCGGCCGCGAGGTGCCGCATGTGATCAAGCCGAGGCGCGTCGGCGATCCAACCTATCTAGTCGCTGATCCCTCGGCCGCGCGCGAAGTGCTGAAGTTTTCGCCAAAGCACTCCGATCTCGCGACCATCACCGGTACCGCCTGGGCCTGGCACCAGAAGGTGCATCCTAAGAAGGCGGTGCAAGCTGCTCTCGATTAGAACACTAATCAGGCTGTGCAAAACGGTACTTGCTATTAGGACCGATTCATTCTCGAGCGAGTACCGCTAACCGGAAACTCATGTCGGCCTGGACGAGTGCCCTTACGTCCTGCGATGCCAGGTCCAATAACTGGGCGGAGATTCAAGTGAGATTGCTGCGATCCTTCTTCGCCCTCAACCGAAGGCTATCACAAACGATCACCCCAGATCATTTTCATGAAGCCAATGTGTTTGCCGCCTATCACAAGATCGGAGCCATCCTACTGTCTCATCCAAATACAAACATCGTGCTCGATGTCGGGGCAGGAAAACAATGGCATTTTCCGGAACATTACAAAAGCTGGTATCGCATCAAGCTCATCGGACTCGACATTGATGGCGCCGAGATGGAGGACAACCTGCTTCTGGACGAAAAGATTAAATGTGATGCAGTCGAGCAAATTCCCGTACCTGCAGGTACTGTGGACCTTGTCATGATAAGCTCCGGGATTGAGCACTTCAACAACAATCAAAAGTTCCTGGAGAATGCATTCGAAGTGTTGCGACCCGGTGGATACTTAATCGCCCAGTTTCCAGGTCGCTATGCACCCTTTGCTATCGCCAATAGGCTGCTCCCAAAATCGACCTCAAGCAAATGGCTGGCCGCGTCAATGGGCGAGAGCGCTGAACATCTCGGCTTTACTGCGCACTATGACAGGACGAACTATTCATCCTTCCAAGCGATGGTGCGGGATTCCGGCTTCAATGTCATTTATCATCTACCAGGTTACAACAGCAGCTCTTATCTCGAATTCTTTGTCCCGTTTTACCTGGTCTCATACTTCTACGACAGCGTCTTGCATGCCATGGGAGTGAGAGATCTCGCGGCTTATAACCTGTGGGTCCTGAGAAAGCCGGGCGAGGCCGATTTGCCGGAATTCAAGCTTTACGCCTGGAAATGATCAATCTTGCTGAACGGTGCTGCCCAGACGGGCGCTCTGTCCCTAATTTCAGAGCTCGGGCCGTTAGGAACCCCCGAACGAATGAAACGTTGGACGCGGTCACGCCTGAGGCAATTGTGGTTTGTCAGAGGATGCTCCGTAGCTTTCCCCGCCCAAAGCCACGAGGAACAAAATGGCCCTTCGGCACACGGCGGCAAAATCCATTCTTTGGAGCGGACTTGAAAGCGGAAGTACGTCGCTCATAGCATTTCTGTCGCTCATTGTTTTGGCAAAGCTTCTTCAACCCCGCGATTTCGGCGCCTTTGCAGCCTCACTTGCAGTGGTCGAGACCGCGGGAATCCTTACCAATATGATTTTCCACGACGCGCTGGTTCAGCAAAGCGTCGTATCCGAGAAACATTTTGACAGTGCTTTCACGGTGTCTATTGCTCTCAGTCTGATTGTATACGCCCTCCTCTGGTTTGCGTTTCCGTATGTGGCATTGGCCGTCCAGGATGTTCGCGTTTCAGACGTCGGGCGAACGCTAGGGCTCGGATTGCTGCTCACCGGGCCTGCCGGAGTTCTTGCCGCGAAACAAAGTCGGGAATTTCGGTTCCGCCTGTTGGCCATGCGGACGCTCGCCGGTCGTCTCGGTGGAGCGACATTCGGCATCGTTAGCGCTTGTCTCGGACTAGGCTTGTGGGCGCTTGTGATACAGCACCTCGCCATCATGGTCCTCGGGGCCGCGACGCTGTTTGGTTGCACTCCCAACCGGCGGATTCGCCTCACCATCCGCCTGCGGCCCGTTTGTGATCTGTTCGGCTATAGCGTGACCGCCACCACGTCTCTCGTCGCTGGATTCATATCGAAGCGGCTGTTCTTGCTGTTCGCCGGGGTTTTCCTTGGAACGGAAGTGGCGGGCTTCTTAAATTTGGCGTTCCGGCTCGTCGATACCGTCTGGTCCATATCGGCGACGGCCGTGTCGCAAGTCTTGCTACCTACACTCGCGCAATTGCAGCACGATCGGTTGCGACTGATGAAGGCTTACCGATTATCGGTGGCGAGCGCCTCGGCAATCCTGTATCCCGCCTTTGCCGGTCTGGGTATTTTGGCGCCCGAACTCATTCAGCTGCTCTTTGGCACCAAGTGGGCGGCGGCATCACCCTACGTGCTCGCGTTAAGTGCGGTGACATTCATGCAAATCGCTCGCTTTCCCGCGGCGCCATTGCTGGGCAGCATCAATCATGTCCGTGATGTTTGCCTGATCAATGTTGCGACTCTTGCCTGTATGTCGGCTGCCATTGCGCTGACCCGCCTGACTCCCGACTTCGTGGCGCTTGCGGTGTGGGGAGGCGCCGAATTCATAACCTTCGCTGCAACGATGGTAATCCTGCGTTTGCGCCTCGGCACGACGATTTCCCAACAATTGAGCGACGTGTTCGTACCGTTTTTTGCTTCCATCTCCATGATGGTCGTCACGCGGCTTGCACGTGGTTTTCTCCCGGTTGACGGTTTGCCGCACCTGAGATTGCTGGAACTGGGGCTGATCGGAGCACTTTCCTACCTGGCCCTGATGCTCGTGTTTGGCCGGCAATTCCTCGATCCCCTCGCTGGGATGGCGCGTGTGGTCCTCGTGAAGGACAAACGCACATGAAGGAAGAAACAATGAACGGCGAACTCGTGTCGATAATCATCACCAATCACAACTATGAACAGTATCTCGCCGCAGCTATCACGAGTGCCTTGGCAGTGGACTGGCCACGAACCGAAGTCATCGTCGTCGACGACGGCTCGACAGATCGGTCGCGGGACGTCGTCGACAGCTTTATTTCGGTGGGTATAAAGAGGCTTTGTCTTGAAAAGCAGGGACAGGCTCGAGCTGCCGCCCACGGCTTTGCCGAAAGTCGCGGTGAGTGGATTGTGTTTCTGGACGCCGATGACACTCTCGAACCGTCGATCGTGCGAGAGGCCGTCAAAGTCATGCGACCTGGATGGTCGATGATTCAGTTTCGTATGAGCATTATTGACGGGTTGGGAAATCCCGCGGGTCGCTTTTTCCCAACGTATAGACGGGACACCACCCCCGAGAACATCCGCTCTTGGGCTGCGGCGGCGGCTTCATATCCAGCGGCGCCCACATCGGGCAACGTGCTGGCGCGCTCTTTCCTTGAACGGATTTTTCCGCTTGAGGACGGAATGGACACGGCCATCGACACTTACTTCATCCCAACGGCTCCGTTCCTTGGAGATGTCCTTACCGTCGCCAAGCCGTTGGTTAATTACCGAGTACATGCGAAAAACAGTAGTGCCCAGCGCACGTTGGATGTGGCCAAGATCGCGCATGATCTGCGCCGCCATATTGCAAGCAGCCGATACAGTGCGAGCATCGCTCTAGCAAACGGGATTGAGATAGCGCCGGACCGTTGGCGCTACGCGTTTTACAATACGGGTATGCGCTTGGCCTCTCTGCGACTGGCTCCTGCGCAACATCCGATCCAGAATGACACGTTGACAGACTGCGTGAGAGACGCGCTCGGGTCATTCACTAAGTGGCAAGGGTTGTCTCCTTTGCGCCACGCCAGCATGATGATCTGGGTCCTGAGCGTCGCACTTGCGCCGACTTCGGTTGCACGGATGCTGGTCGCCTGGCGATATACGCTGAATTCACGCCCACAGGCGGTCCAACGATTGATCGACGCCACATAGGCTGACGTGTGCGAAGTCTGATTTTCTCCGCCTTGCGAGGAACAAGCGAGGGATCCGTGCTTTTACTCGGATGATCGGCCGACGGCGAACTCGCCCGAGATGGCCCCTTCAGGCCTTGGCTCTCCCTTTGTCTGCCTCGAGGCAAGCGTGCGGATTAGCGTCGTCATTACGAACTTCAACTACGGCCACTGTGTCGGGACGGCGATCGATAGTGCACTGGCCATCGAGTGGCCGGACAAGGAAGTAATTGTCGTCGACGATGGCTCGACAGATCATTCTCCCGCGGTGGTCAGCAGCTATGGCAACCGGATCAAGGCCGTGTTGAAAGCCAATGGCGGTCAAAACTCCGCCGCCAATGCTGGCTTCTCCAAAAGCACGGGTGACATTGTCTTTTTTCTCGATTCGGATGATACGCTCGCGCCGGATGTCGCTCGCCGGGTTGTGCCCTTGTTCGCATCGACCACGACCAAGGTCCAATTTCCCCTAGTCACGCTCAGAAGGGACGGATCCACAGCCGGTCTCTATCCCCGTTTCCCCGAAGCGTACTCCCCGAATGATGTCGAGAAGAGCGTCGCGGCCACCGGCTTCTATATTTCTTCTCCGACGTCAGGAAATGCCTGGGCACGATGGGTGCTGGAGCAAGCGTTTCCGCTTCCGACGCGCTGGACAAAAACCGTCGCCGCGAGATTTTTTGATGGGTATTTGAGCACGGTGGCGTCCCGGCTCGGCCGCATCGTTACCGTGAAAGAACCACTTGGCACATATTACATCAATCCCGACAACATGTGGACCAAGCAGTTCTCGCCGATACTTATCGCCGTGGCCTGCGAGGAGGACCTCGCCCGATCCGAGTATGTCAATGCGAAGCTCCTTTCGCTCGGTCTTCGCCCGATCGAAAAACGGGCGTTCACCGAGTGGATGAAGCAAATCGTCTGCCGCAAGTATGTCTGCGACGGGCCGATCAAGGCGAGCTGGCCAGCCTTGTTGTCGAGTTCACTCTCCTCCGCCGTAGGCGATCCGGGGCTGCACTTCAGCACGCGGCTCCTGGTGTCGGGATGGATGATCGCGGTCGCCGTACTTCCGCGTCGGCTCACCCTGCCGATCATCAAACTGCGTTTTGTGCAGGGCTATCGGCCGCGGGCGGTGGGCTGGCTGCTCAACAGGGGGCGGCAGCCGAAGCTTGCCGCGCAACAGAGGGCGGCAGCTGAGTAAGAACTGGTTATCGGGCGAAGGTTCGTCCCCCTGCTTTTCACACTACGTCTGTAGCCTGAGCGGTCATGGTATTCCCAGCGCTGGCATGGCGACGTGGCCCGTCTTCCCTTTCGCCACTTCGTCGGATCGCGCTGCTCCGGCGGGTGTCTTCCCAAACCAAACGACCAGCGCTGCAACTTGCATCAGGACAGACGGATTGAGCAGATATCCGCCCAGGAACAGGTAAGTATACCCAACCGCAAACCGGAGGCCCCTCGGTCCCCTGCAGAAGGCAACGTAGAAGAACCTGAAATAGATCAGCGCGCCAAGCAGGCCATATTCATAGATGACCTTACCCCAGGTCGGGTCAAAAGCGTTGAAAGAAAGCAGTCGAAACTGCTCCTGGACCGTGCCCGGCCCACGCCCGAGGAAGAACGTCAGGTCGTTGGCAAAAAGGACATTTTGAAGCACATGGAACATGGACAGGAAGCGCGCCCAACCGCTCGACTGGACATCCGAAAATTCGCTCACTCGTCGCGTGAACGCATCAAGGGAGAGCTCGTCACCAAACATGATCAGCACGATGGAGACCAGCGCCGCGAAGAAAAATAGCCGCGAGTGTCCGTGACGGAGGAAATAGGCTGGAAGGAACAGCGCCAGCATCGTCAACCCGGTGCCTGAGTAGCTGCATACGAGGCCGGCCGTGAGAATGAGCAGGCGGAGCGCTCGGGGCCCGAGCAGCAGTTCCGCGACCAGTGCTATCGCGAGAAACTGACAGAAGAATGAGGGCTCGAGGAAGAAGACCCCATTACTCTTGAAGACCGGCGAAGACCAGTAAAGGGGGATAAGCGAATTGTATCCGGTAACGGTGAAGTTTTCCGGCATGCGCGTGTCCAGAAAAAACGCGGCGTCGACGCCGACGACGAATTGACCCGCAAACTGTGAAACGCCGATCAGTGCGCTGACACAGCCGACCGTTGAAAGAAAATTCATCACGCGGGGGTAAGAGATCTCGGACGAGACGCTCCGGAGGACCAGCGGAAATTGCGCGACCACCATGAATCCCAGCGATAGCACAGAGACGTGCGGGCTTGGGGACAGCGCCGTGCTCAGCGCTGCCATCGCAACAAAGATCGCGTACCAGACGAATGCGGGCGTATTGACCTCAAACACGCCCGCAATGAAGGCCACAGCCGTCATGGCGGGAAAAATGAAAAGACTGAGCGGATATAAGCCGCCCGTGCCGGGTAGCGCGATCTTTTGAAGAAAGACGGCGGACAACAGCGTCAGGGCGCAGATCGCGAAGCCCGACCGTGCGGTTGGGAGCGCTGTGGCCCCGGTTGGCGAAGTCTCGGCCATCGAGAGCTTTCTCAGGCGGCTTCAATGCGCCTCACGCGACAGGACCCTGGCGGCGGAGACGATAATCGATCATCTCATGAGCCAGCGCCCAGTCATCCGGCTCGTCCACCGGCGGATCACTGAAGCGCTCGTCGGCGACCGAAGCTCGCCAGCGCTCAAAAGCTTGTCGCCGCCGCGCGTGCACGGCCTCCAGCATCACGCACACCGCTCCCCCACCCACCAGCCCGATGACGGCCCCCAAGGCGATAAAAAGCGGCTTAGGAGGAAAAACCGGCTCGGTGGGAGCCGTGGCGGATTGCGCAATCTTCACATTCGATAGCTTCTCGCTGGCGTCCCAATCGGCGTTCAGCTGCGCTTCGGCGGCGCGGCTGACATGTTCTTCCAGAACCTTGGACACCTGATTGAGCTGGTCCTTAAGGCGACTGAACTCAGGTGCGATGGAAGACAGATCGCTGAGCTTTCGGTCGACGTCCGCCAACGAATCGGTCTGAGCCTTTTCGAGGGATCGCAACCCCACGATCTCCGAATTGAGATTCACAAGGGACTGTGCTGTAGCCTGGAATACGTGCACCAGCAGCAAAGGAGATTCATTTGCCGGCACCTTGTTGACATCGGTCAACGCATCGCTATTGCCCCCGGGAGCGCTCTGCTTGGGACCTGTTATCTCGCCCGGGAGAGAAATTCGGCGTCGAAGCTGCGTCAGGGTATTCTGGAAAGTAGCGGCTTGGGCTTCCTTCTCCGCGACGGAACCGCGCGTCTTTGCGAGAGCGGCGAGCGCGTTATCGCGCCGCGTGAGTGCGAGCTCTACTTCGTCGCTGACCGAATAGGTTGAATGCTTTCTGGCGAATTCGTTCAACTCGGCCGACGCTTTCTTGTACTCCTCGCGATAGCGCAGGGCTTGGTGACGGAAGAAGGCCGGTGCTTCGGCATTGCCGCTGAGATCCGCCTGCCGCTGGAGGAAGTCGCGAACGACCAGTCCGAGGAATTGCTCGGCAATTTTTGGATCCTCGTGCCGGAACGTCAGCGACAATATCTGCGAATCCTTTTCAAGGGTGACGGCCAGACGCTTCTTGACCTTCGACAGCGCTCGGTTGATGTCAGAACGCCCTTCGTCCGGATGGTCGGAGTGAAGCCACTCGGCGATTTTCGAAATACTCATCACCAAGATCGCCGGCAGGAAGTCCGGAGCATGCCAAGAAGCAGACGGCTTCTCGGCAGGGAAGAGCGTTTGCGGCCCGAATTCGCCGATGGCTTGCCGCAGCACGTCCTCGCTATTGATGATGTAGATCTGTGAATTCAGCTGGTAGCGAAGCGTGTCGGGAAACTGGGCTTGCTGGCGCTGGGCCCGCTCAAGGGTCGTCATCAACAAGGCTTCCGACTGGAACATTGGCGTAACCATTCGCGTAAAGGCAACGGCAGCCGCGACGATCAAGGCGAAGACCATCAAAAATGTGAGCTTCCTTGCCCAAACAATCTCGCTGAGTGCATCGAACGACATGCAGATCTCGCTGTTATGGTTTTGGCAGGTGCGAACTGGCATGTGGCAAGTGCGAAATCGCGCCTTCGTTCCAAAATTCCCAGCTCCGGTGGCGACCAAATCGGCGGCGCCGACATGCCACAAAAGAAGCAGCTGACAGGAAACGGAGATTCTCATGCCTTTGCGCACCTCGCTGGCCGCCATTTTGTTTCTCTCGTGCGGCGTGCCTTGTTCCGCAGGTCCTGCTCCGCTTAGCGCTTTCGTCGGGAACAGCCCTTCCGACTTGCAAAAGTTCGAAGCTTGGCTGGGCAGGCCCGTCGATCAAATCGTCGCGCATACAGGCCGGACCACTTGGAAAGACTGGGTCGACAGCATCAAATGGTCGGTAGATCTCTGGGCGCCGTTTAACAAGCCGATGTGCTGGACTATTCCTCTATTTGCCGACGGAGGTTCCTTATCGGACGCCGCGACCGGCCAGTATCAGGATCACTACGTACAGGCGGCCAAGATTCTGGCCCGAACGCGCCAGTCGGACCCCGTCATCTACGTACGGACCGGCGAGGAATTCAACGGAAACTGGATGCCGTGGTCGGCCGCAGGGCACGAGCAGGATTTTGTCAGGGCGTATCGGCACTTTGTCGAAGCGTTTCGCTCTGTGTCGGATCGCTTCCGCTTTGAATGGAACGTCAATATGGGCGAAACACGCATGAACCCGGTCGACGCCTATCCCGGCGATGATGACGTCGACGTCATCGGAATGGATTTTTACTACAACATCAAATGGAACCCAGAGAATCCTGCCCAGGCATGGGATGAAATGGTCAACCGCCAATATGGCCTGCAATGGCTGGAAGACTTTGCCAGCCTTCACAAGAAACCGACGGCCTATCCCGAATGGGGCATCAATTCCGATGAAGCAGGCCCCTACATTGAAAGAGCGGCGCGATGGTTCGCCGGTCACAACGTGCTCTATCAAAGTATCTGGGATTCGAACGATGCCTTCGCAGGGAAACTCAGCGATCGCCAATACCCAGCTGCAGCCGCCGCCTACGTCGAAGCGTTCGGTCAGACCACTTATGATCGACATTCGCGCTAACGGAGGGCCTCGTCGGAAACGACGCGACGATCGTTGGAAAATGAAACATGAAGAGCACGGTGAAGGAAGCCTGCCGCCCAACTATGATGCATGATCATTGCGGCAGGACCGGCGGCGCACCCGGCCGGATCTCGCGCCGACAGCGCCAAGAATGCCCCCCCGCCAAGGCACCCTCCCACGTAAACCAGACTCGGGAGAAAACAGAGCCATCCGAAACCCCATCCCGCAGCGAAGCTAAGCATATTCATTCCAAGCACGCCCAAAGGGAGCAATTGCCTGACTTTTGGCGGACGGCGGTGTTTGAACATTGTTCGCGCGCGACCGGCACCATGGTTGAAATATTGTTTGGCAAGCGCGCCGAAGGAGTTGCGTGGAAAGTACCCAATGGCCAGTTCCGAACAGAGCCAGATTTGTTCACCCGATTTCCTCAGCCGGATATCAAGCTCGGCATCTTCATTGTGCGTGAAGCTCTCATCATATCCGCCGATCGCCAGGAATGTCTTGCGCGCGAAAGCGGCGTGATGACCGTGATCTACATAGCGCGAAACCTTGGCGATCCGATGGAGCGCGCCGCCGTTTCCCAAACGGCTGTTCTGCGCAGCTGCAATTCCACGCTGAAGAAAGCCTTTTCCGCGGGTCCGCATCGAGACGACGACCGATGCGACGTCGCGCTCCTGCAGCTCTCGTACTAGGCCCGCAACAAAGCCCAGCGGATATTCAGCATGGGAATCGGCGCGGATGATAATCTCGGACTCCGGCTTTGCGATAATTGCGCCGCGATTTACCGCCGCGGACTGGTAACGCGCCGGATTTGTCTCCAGGCGAATTCTCGGATTAAGTTTGGACATATTCTCGACGATCGACCGCGTGTGATCGGTGCTGCCGCCATCGAGCACGATCAGCTCGTAATCCAGGCTTTCGCCTGTTGGGATCAGTGAATTGATTGCGTCCCGAATGTATTTCTCTTCGTTCAGCGTAGGAACGATTATGGAGACGCACGGTTCAGATCGCATGAGATGATTCCAAAACGGAACGCAAGTCGACGCAAACCTCCACCGTGTTCGTGGAGGATCGGGCGCCGCAGGGCACAATGCTGATCGATAACCTAGGTTCCTACAGATGAACCGCTCGGCCCGGTTTGATGTCGTTCAGCGGCGTCTTGGACTTGGCTGCGCGCGGCTTGGTTCGGTTCTTGGCCGGGATCAGGCGCATTCCCTAGCGCTGGTTCAGGCCGCGTTCGATCGCGGTATCCGCTTCTTCGATACCGCCAACATCTACGGTCAGGGCGAGAGCGAACGGATTTTGGGCAGGGCACTCGGCGGCCGGCGCAAGGAGGCCACGATCGTCACGAAGGCGGGACAGTATTTCCCGACCTGGATGCGCATGGCAAAGCCATTCAAGGGCGTCATCGCGCCCTTGCTCCGGCGCGCTGGAGCCGGGCGCCACATGGTCTCACAAGCGCGCCAAGCGCCGCTGCCGCAGAATTTTTCCGATCACTTTCTTCGCGCGTCAATCGAAGCCAGTCTCGGGCGACTGAATACCGACTACGCAGACATTGTTCTCCTGCATAGCCCGCCCGCAGACGTCATCGCACAGGGCGACGCGTTGGGCTCGCTGGAAAGACTTCGTGAAGCCGGCAAGGCCGTCAGGATCGGAGTCTCCTGCGAAGACGTTGCGTCGGCTTTGCTAGCGCTAAACGATTCACGCGTCGAGGCTATCGAGCTTCCCTTGTGGCCGGTGACGGAGACGACGGACCGCTTCCTTGATCGCGCCCACCGTCAGGCCGTATTTGTCATCGCGCGCGGCCTGATGAACGTCGCCAACGGTGACGATCGATGGCGCGCCGCTTGTACGGCCCTCGTTTCCTCCCTGCCGCGAGGTGAAATCAGCCGCGTGCTCATCGGCACGACCCGTCTGCCACATCTGGATCTGGTGCTCGATGCGGTCCGGCCCCCGAAAGCTACGCCATGTTCATAGACGGGCGCCGAATACCTGCCGGATCGACGCTCCACACGGAGGTCTGCATCATCGGCGGCGGACCTGCCGGCATCGTTATTGCACGCGAATTATTGGGTACGCCGCTTTCGGTCATAATAGTCGAGAGCGGGGGATGGCGGCCGAACAAGCTGACGCAAGGTTTGAACGCGGCCGAACTCGCCTCCGATAGCCGGCATCCCCCGCCTGAAATGTATCGGGAACGACGCTTCGGCGGCTCCTCGACGATTTGGGGAGGCCGCTGCGTCCCGCTGACCCGGAACGATTTCGGACCTCGATCCCACGTGGCCAACAGCGGCTGGCCGATTTCGTACGACGAGCTGCTGCCATACTATTCAAAAGCCTTGACCTATTGCGACGCAGGTGAGTTTGCCTTTGATGCTGACTGTTTGGACGTACCAGGACCACTCATCGATGGTCTGGCGACCAGGGAGATTACGATTGGGCTGGAGCGCTTTAGTCCGCCCACCGACTTTGGCCGGCGTTTCAAATCGGACCTGATCGGATCGCCTAAACAGCGGATCTTGCTGGAGTCCACCTGCATCCGATTGTTGAGCTATGAACCCGGCCGCTCGGTGGAGGCGGCCGAATGCTCGACCGTCGGCGGCAACAACTTTCGGATCTGCGCGAAATATTTCGTTGTTGCGGCGGGCGGACTGGAATCCGTGCGTCTGTTGGCGGCATCGAGCGACAGATTTCCGGCGGGTCTTGCCAACTCGAGCGGAGCGCTCGGCCGCTATTACATGTCGCACCTCGAGGGTACCTTGGGACAGCTGCAAGTCGCAGCCGGACGAACGGCGACCTGGAATTTTTCGAAGACGCGGGATGGCGTCTACGCCAAGCATCATATTCGACTGTCTGACGAGGTTCAGAGGCGATGCCAACTCCGGAACATGGTCTTCCGCCTCCACCACGCGAATCCAATCGATCCGCAGCACGGTGATCCAGTGTTGTCGCTGATGTACATTGCAAAGAAATTCGTTCTTCCAGAGTATCGACGAAAGATTACAACGGTCGAGCTAGAGTCACTGGATCGTTTGCCAAAGGGCAGCGCTCTGCTGGCTCATCATCTTTCGAACGTCGCCAAGAATCCTTGGCCGCTGATCCGTTTCCTGGGCTCCTGGGTTTACAAACGTCATTTCCGATACCGTCGGATCCCCTATGTAGCTCTTTACTCGAAGCACGGCGCTTACCCGCTCGACTATAACGCAGAGCAGACGCCATTGTACGACAGTTGCCTTTCATTGTTGCATGACAAGGATCGCTTTGGCGTTCCCAAGCTGCGTATCGATTGGCGGGTGTGTCCAGACGACATGGCGTCGATTGCCGCAAGCTACCGGCAGATGCAACGCATTCTGGCGGAGACGAACGTTGCGACGATCATCTACGACGACGACGGTCTGAATCAAAATGTAAAGCAGACCATCGCGGTCGGAGGACATCACATCGGTACCGCCCGGATGAGCGACGATCCAAAGCGAGGTGTCGTCAACCCGCAGTGCCGAACTCACGACGTTGAGAATCTTTACATAGCCGGAAGTGCGGTTTTCCCAACCAGTGGTTATGCCAACCCGACGCTCACGATTGTCGCGCTCGCGGTACGCATCGCCGATCAATTGAAGGCCGACATGCGGAGTGCCAGGTGACGATTTCGATTCTATGGCTTGGGCGCACAATGCCAATTCCACTCAACGCGGGCGATCGCATCTATTCTGCTCAATTGGCGGGAGCGGTGGCGCGTCAGGGAGCCCATGTAGTCTTTTTGGGCTTAGAGAACCCCGATGATCAGACCGGTAGCCTTGCCGAACTGGAGCCCAAGGCCCACTGGAAGGTGGTGCACGGCGCCCCGAACGCCAGATTGCCATCTCTCCTGAGTAATCTTCCCATGGTCGGAGCGCGATTTGCCACCAAACACTATCGCAAAATGGTCGAGCGGGAGCTTCAGACCGGCAAATATGACGTCGTGCTCATCGATCAATATGGAATGAGTTGGGCGGTCGCCTGCGTCCAGCAGATCGCCCGAAATCGACCCGCTCTGGTCCATCTGTCTCACGACTTTGAGACGAGGGTCACGGATCAAATCGCTCGCAACTTCGCTGGTGATTTCCTTCGGAAATTGCTGCTCAAGGAGAATGCAAGGAAGACCCGGATTGCAGAACAACACATTGCGCGTTCCAGCGATTTGCTCCTGACCCTAACGGAGGAGGATCGTACGGCGTTCAACGAAATCAATCCCTCGCTTCCCGCTATTGTACTGCCCCCGGGTTACGCTGCGGCGAAGCAGCGGCACCGAGTGCTCAATAAGGAGGTTCCAAGACGCGCAATCCTTGTCGGCTCCTTCAACTGGATTGCCAAACAGATGAACCTGGAGCGCCTGCTGGAAGCCGATCGTGGCATCTTTGCTGCGCATCGCGTGGAACTTCATGTCATTGGAACCGTACCCGAGCCGCTTCTGTCCCGATTGCGGCTGCGGTTTCCCTGGGTCGTGTTTCGCGGCTTTGTCGATGATCTGGCCAAGGAGTTCCGCAATGCGCGAATTGCCCTGGTTCCCGAGGAGATTGGCGGCGGCTTTAAACTCAAAACACTGGATTACATTTTCTCCCGCGTTCCGGTTGCCGCCGTTGATGCGGCCCTTAATGGAATTCCCACGCAGCTCAAGAATCAGTTCATCGTCGAAAGAGGCATCGAAAGGCTGCTGGCGACAGTTGTGACCGCGATGGACGACACGGAGCGCTTGGACCTGATGCAGAATCGTGCATTCGAACTGGCAGAGGATTTGTTCAACTGGAACACTAACGCCCAACGCTTTCTGGATAAGCTGGGTTCATTGCAGGTGATCGGCGATCGCCGATCCAAAAATCTGCGCCCGAGACTAAATGGCGCCCACAGGGGCATATCGTTCGGCTAACAACTCGGCTGCCCCTTGCTGCTTCATCCATACCAAACTTGGGCACCCTGCCGCAGCCCTTGCCTGCGCAACGATTGGGCACGGCTGATGGGAACTGCGCACACCATCAGAAGAATCCTTTTGTTGTGGTGAGTTCGGGAACAGTGGGTACTTTCGTGCAGACTCTTCGAAAATTGGAACGATGCCGAGCGATGCGATTTTGCTCGCAGTGCAATATTCATTCGTTCGTTCGGAGTGTTCACTATGAATGGATTGGCAAAGGCAAACAGTGCAGATCAGGAAACGCTGTTTGTTCTAGTGACGTCCTCCGAACCGATAGGCCTCACCGCCAAGCGAGCTGCAGATTTAATCTTGGCCTTATGTGGCATCGTGCTGCTCGCGCCATTTTTTGTGATTTGCTGCGTGGCTTTGATCTGCTTCTCTCCAGGCCCGGTGCTATTCCGCCATAAGCGGGTCGGGTTCAACGGAAAGCAGTTCGACTGCCTGAAATTTCGTACGATGGCGATCGATGCACCGGAACGCCTGAGGCGGCATCTTGAAACAGATCCCGTAGCGGCAGCAGAGTGGATCGCGACCAGGAAGCTGCGCCACGATCCGCGCGTCACTACGTTTGGCGCTATTCTGCGCAAATCAAGCTTGGATGAACTCCCGCAACTCTTCAACGTCCTCCGGGGCGACATGAGCATCGTGGGGCCGCGCCCGGTCACGGAGGAAGAACTCGGGCGATATTCCGACGCCATCAACGCTTATTACGCATGCCGCCCTGGGATCACCGGTCTTTGGCAGGTCAGCGGCCGCAGCACCACGACTTTCCAAAGACGCGTTGTCCTTGATAGCTACTATGCGCAGCATTGGTCGATGGTCCTCGACGCCAAGATCATCATAGCCACCATACCAGCGGTCTGCTTCTCAAATAGCGCCTATTAAATGGAACTTGGCTTTAACGAATGTGAAGATTATCGACCCGGTCGTTTCATGCGCTGCATCCGACTGATAGTCGACCGATCAGTCTGGCGCCACGGAACCTTCAGGCCCGCGCCAGACCTGTCTTGAAAGTGAAACCGATCGCGAATCGGCTCACACGATGCTAGATCAAACATTGTGAGCATTTGGGAAGGCCCTGCCACACTGGCGATTATTATGGGGCGGCTTGGCATATGGGATCGGCCGCGCTGTCCTTTAAAGGGGCGTTGCAGGAGTACTTCTGCAAGTGCGACATCCCACGCAGTCTTCCCGCAATCCGCTGCTGCGTCCGCCTGGAGCAAGATCGACTTTGAGCT
The DNA here is from genome assembly GCF_015291625.1 of Bradyrhizobium sp. CCBAU 53421. Classification (NCBI taxonomy): domain Bacteria; kingdom Pseudomonadati; phylum Pseudomonadota; class Alphaproteobacteria; order Hyphomicrobiales; family Nitrobacteraceae; genus Bradyrhizobium; species Bradyrhizobium sp. CCBAU 53421. The sequence continues at coordinate 3,015,378 of NZ_CP030047.1, read as the reverse complement.
TGTCTTGCCCATCGACCAAATTACATTGCGTGCGGCGTTCCGGGCGCCGATCTTGGGGGCGCCACTATGATGTATTTTGCCATCGCGCTGGCAATAATAGGGACCGCGGCTGGATTTGCTTTTAGATGGATGGTGCTTCTGCCGATCATCGTCCTCATGCCTTTCGTCGTCATCATCTTCTTGCTATCTCGCGACAACCCCCTTGAGGATGCGTTGATCATTATTCTCGTCGCCGAAGCGGTTCTCCAAGGTGGCTATTTTGTCGGCTTGCTAATGTCTTCTATAGCGAGCGCCGGCATGCGATCCTTCCGGACCTCTCCTGTTTTCAAGAGCCTGCGTGCTCCCGAAACACGACGCCGCGCACCGCCGGCAGAGGCCGACAACGACTCTTGATTTTCCTGGGCGAAACAATTTTCTATGTCTTGTCTCGCGTAGTCATCTCAAGCGGACGGGATGATAACGAGCGCCAAGGCTACTAGGCCCCATCTTTAGGCCGTCCATGTGACAAGTTAGAAAGCGATTAGAAGCACGCTCACGCCGACGACGAGCGCGATCACTGCAAGAGCCACTAGGCTGTACTCGACACCATTCATTGCCCAGTTACCGAGCGTTATGGAAACGACCTCGGCGCGTGGCCCTGCTAGCCCGGACCGGGGCCGTCCATGCGCCATCCGAGCGCTGTGCACGGTACCGGAAGAAGGCGGCAATCGATAAGCGCCCTTACGGATTACTCCCCTCCCTGGGACGGGACTGGTACTGGGGAATAGTTGAGTATGGTCTCGTTTCGGGAGGAGCTGGCGTGTAGGCCCTGGTGTCGACTCCTCTCTTGTAGCCTGTGTGAGTTAGGCAACAGCTGTTTGGCTGTAAGCCTGCTAGGTAACGGACACTGGGAATTTCAGGGCCTCAGCGCTGGGAATGACAGGGCGCCGATCCGTCTCACTGCCGTCAATGCCGGACCTATCGCTACCTGACCTGTCCGATACATCAGGCAAGCTAATGTCGGAGTTCAATTCGTTCACTCAGCAAGTCGGAGATGCTTTGCCTCTGTTAGAACAGATGGGCTATGAGGTCACCACGTTCAAAGTCACCTGGGGTCTGCCACCGAAGGCGCGACTGCGACTGAAGTCTAGCGGCAATCCCGACACGCAAAAGGCGACCGCCATCGTGGCGAAGGCTCCGAGCAACGGCGTCTTAGTTTCCGCTCTAATCTCCAGCGCAGCGACCGCTAAGCGGATTCAGAGCACAATGAAATTGGGCACGGCCTTTCTCGACGTCGACTTTGCCGTTCCGCCGCGCGTGAATATGAAATTCATTAACTCCAAGGACAGTCCGAAAGATGATTTTCGCGATCTGATCTAGAGTTTGCCTGTAAGAACTGAGGTTAGAATTTTGGCTCTGCCGTTTTGTATGTCAACTTCTTGACGGCGGCTTCGTTGCCGCTGGAGACTCGCTTCGATACGGCGTTGTATCGCGGTTATTATCGCAATCGTCGGATCTTTCGATGAACCCCGGTGCGCGAGATCCGCGCATATCCCGCCGCTCATAACGGTCTGGTTGCATGTTCGAGTTCTGACCGACGAAAGAAACCTGCAGCCCCATGAGGCGCCGTCGGGCCCACCGCATCAGTTACGGTTCTATCGTGAGCTCCAAGGCGAACGAATGCCCGACGTGTTAGCGCCGGGGTGTCCTATTCGTACTCCAAGGAAGCCGAATTCCCTCCGCGCGGTGGGGAATGCTTTTCGTCTGTAACCTTATCTGCTCATTTTGCCTCACCAAACCCTTCGGTCAAAAAGCCAAGAGTGGCGAGACAATATGCATTTGCGCCCCCAGAGCATGCAGCCACCCTATTCTTCGACCGAGGTCGCGACGGCGATAGGCGTCTCACTGGATACTTTCTATCGCACGCGCCGCCTCAGGCATGAGCGCGACGGCTTGCCTTCGCCGATCAGCGAGCGAGGACCGCTGAAATGGGAACGCACCGGCTTCGATGCTTGGCTTACCCGACATCATCCTATGCGCCCAAAGACGATTGCCAATGACGCGTTCGCGCCGCCGCCAGCAGCAAGCGACGAGGATCACCGGGAGCGGCTGCGGAGAGCTTACGGCCAGCACGACTCTTGACAGACTAGATCGCGCTAGATTCCAATGGGTGCCATCTCTTACTGGCACTGAGGCTCTTTATGGCCGATCCCAAGTTTCCCCATGTGAAGTGGCGTGATGGCCGTCCTCGGTCGTCGCACGGCGCTTATGCCAGAGCTCTCGGCTTTGTCGATGCCGACTTGCGCCATCCGCCGTACGATGAAAAAGGACGTCCGGTCGGTGCGTGGTTCAATCTCCAAGAAGCATCAGACTTTTCAGACAAGCGAAAGTCGGAGATTGAGGCGGCGCGCCGCGCCGGCAAGCTACCGAAGAAAATTACGATCCGGAAGCGTTCCACGGTCGAAGATCTTCTGGACGATTGGAGCAAGTCGGTCGAGTTCAAGGCGTTGTCGTCAGCTTCGCAAGCTTCCTATCGCAAATGTATCTCCGCCATCTTGTACCGACCGCAATCACGTGAGTTGGCGGCGAAGATGCGTGCCGAAATCCGTGCCGCCAAGCTGCTTGGCGTAGCCGAGCCCGTCCGAGAACTCGAGGCGATCGCGACTGCGACTCCGACATCAATCGGAAAACCGGAGTTCCGCGCCTTTTATAACTATGCGAAATCAGCTCGCGGCCATCATATGGCACTCTCAATGATAGCCACGCTCTCAGCGGCATTCACTTGGGGGCAAGAAAGCACCCTGTGGCGTCTCGGACCCAATCCGCGAGAAGGCATGGAGTTCGATCATCCAGAGGGACGCATCGTGCAGGTTGCGATGCCCGAGTTTTCCGCATGGGTTGCCGCAGCCGATGCGATCGAACGGCCTTCGGTCGGCGATAGCTTTCATCTGGCATTGTTCACCGGGCAGCGCCAGACTGACCGTCTGATTATGCGCAATGAGAGCGACGTTGAGGGCCGGCACGCGTTCCGGCAGAGCAAGACTGGCGAACTTGTCGACATCAAAGAGGCGCCACAACTCAGCGCACGGCTGAATGCCTCGCGTGCACGAGTAAAGGAAATCAAGCTTCGGCTTCAACTGGATAAGGTACCGCCCGAACTCGTGGTCAATGAGGACAATGGTGAGCCTTATGATGAGAGCACCTATCGCCATTGGGTGTCGACCGCCCGGACCGTGGCAATCTTCGGCTTTCTCGCGCGCGACAACGGGCGACAGGCAATTGTACGCGCAGAGCGACTGAACGCTGAACTGATTAAAGATGTCGACAGGCTGTTCGCCCCTTTTCCTCTGGATGAAGAGAATAAGGCGCAGCGCGCTCGAGCGGTCGATCAGCGCAAGAGTGCATTGGCTAAGTGGTTGGATGCGCAGACCGCACGCGACAGCAATGGCGATGAAACAGCATGGCGCCTGAAGCCGTGTCCTTCGCTGATGTTTGTAAATGGCGCCGGCGAACTCGACCAGAAGCACGACCAAGACCTACGTGATACCTGCGTCATGCTTCTTGATCGAGCTGGCTGCGACCTGCTGACGATCTGCGACATCACTGGGCACTCATACCGAAGCGCGCAGACGATCGTGAAGCACTACCGCGCCCGGAATGCGGCTCGCGCCGATTCCGGCATCGACAGGCTTGAACTGCAGGTGCGTAAGGAAGGCATGAAGGGCTGAGCGCAGACCGGTAGGTCTCATTTGGCTGGTGTTTCAGCGGAGCATGGGCTCCGCCCTAAAGGTCGTGTAGCGCGCGGCCAATCTCGTACTCTGTGTTTCGCCTCATTTGAACGAGAGCCGCGCCGTCAGCCCTGGGTCGTCTGTGAACGTGCAAGGTTGCCATCTACGATCGCCTGCGCCCGGTGACAGTGCACCCCAATTATCTGACTCGTCGCACGGCGTGCGACGTACGACCACAAAAAGCGTCGCACGAGACCCGGTTTGTTCTGCCGTAAAAATGAAAAAAGCCCTTGCGGGCCAATCCCTTGAGAGTGGTGGGCGCACCAGGGCTCGAACCTGGGACCCGCTGATTAAGAGTCAGCTGCTCTACCAACTGAGCTATGCGCCCGGAACTTGTCCGGAAATGACCCTCGCAAGAGAGCGGTCGTTTAGCAAAGCGATTCCCCGATGTCCAGCAAGCAGGCGTAACTTTTCCCGACTTTCTGACAATCGAAAGGCCGCCGGATTCCGGCGGCCTTTCAGCGGCTTGGCGAGGATGTCGGCGGGCGGCGTTCAGAGCCGGCCGGAGCGTTCCTGATCCGGACCGTCGTCGCGGTCGAAATGATGGTCGTGGCCGTCGCGCTCCCAGCGGTCCATGCCGCGCTCGAGGCGATGGCGGCGCCAGCCCTCGGCGCCGAAGCCGCGCCCTTCCATGTGGGTGAGCATGGTCAGCCGCCGCTTCTGGTTGTCGTCGAGCGTCTTGTAGAGCGGGTCGGCGGCATCGGCGATCTTCTTCAGCGAGGTTGCGGTCGCCGTCATATTGTCGGCGCGCTCGCGCAGGCGGGCGACCGGATCATCCGGCTGTGCCTTGTCCGCATCGGTCTTCTCGGCGGCCATTCGTGCATTGGCGCGATCGAGCCGCATCTTGGCGAAGTCGCGCACCGCAGCTTCGACCGGCGGCCACAGCTTCTCCTGATCGGCGGTGAGCTTCAGCCCGGCGTGCACCGCGGCAATGCGCGCGTCGAGGAAGGCAGCCCGATCCTCCGGGCTCATCCGCATCTGGCCATGGAACCACGGGCGATGCTGGGCATAGACCGCGGTCGAACCGGCAATCGCGAGCGCCGCGATACCGGCGAGCAGAACTTTCTTCATCCAAACCTCCTTTGAAGTTTGCTCGAAGATGATGCCGCCCGCGACTCCCTTCAACTTACGGATTGGACAGAGAGACGTCCCTTACCAAGATGTAATCCGCTTTCATTGCACCGCAGAAACATCCAAAGCGCGAGGTCGCGCTTTGGATGTCTGTTGTTTGCGCTAAATCATTCCGAGCAGCCGCGGCAGCCACAGCGAGATCTCCGGCACGTAGGTGATCAGGCCGAGGAACACCAGCATCGCGCACAGCCACGGTAACACCGAGATCGTGATCTCGCTGATGCCCATCTTGGCAATGCTGCTCGCGATGTAGAGGTTGAGGCCTACAGGCGGATGGCAGAGCCCGACCTCGGTGTTGACGATCATCAGGATGCCGAGATGCACCGGATGCACGCCGAGCTTGGTCGCCAGCGGAAACAGGATCGGCGCCATGATCAAGAGGATCGACGACGGATCCATCACGTTGCCGGCGAGCAGCAGGATGACGTTGACGACGAGCAGGAACATCCACACCGAGAAGTTCTTGTCGATGATCCAGGCCGCCATCTCCTGCGGGATCTGTTCATGCGTCATCAGGAACGAGAACAGCACCGCATTGGTGATGATGTAGAGCAGCATCGAGCTCATGCTCGCTGCCTGCAGCAGCACCTTCGGCACCTCGGAGAGTTTCAGCTCCTTGTAGACGAACACGGTGATGAAGAAGGCGTAAGTGGCGGCGACCGCGGCCGCTTCGGTCGGCGTGAAGATGCCGCCATAGATGCCGCCGAGCACGATCGCGATCAGCAAGAGACCCCAGATGCTCTCGCGGAATGCCTTGAACTGCTGGCCGATGGTTGCGCGCGGCATCTTCGGATAGCCGTTGCGCTGCGCGACGAAGAAGGTCACCGCGGCCAGCATCAGCGCCAGCAGCACGCCCGGCACGATGCCGGCCATGAACAGCGCGCCGATCGAGGTGTTGGTGGAGACGCCGTACAGCACCAGGATGATCGAGGGCGGCACCAGGATGCCGAGCGCGCCCGAGGTCGAGATCACGCCGACGCCGAACCGCTTCGGATAGCCGTGATCGACCATCGCCGGCATCATGATCGAGCCGATCGCAACCACCGTGGCGACGCTCGAGCCCGAGATCGCCGCGAACATCGCGCAGGCCGCGACGCCGGCGAGGCCAAGGCCGCCGGGCAGATGCCCGACCAGCGAGGTCGTGAACGCAATCATCCGCCGCGCGACGCCGCCGCGGGTCAGGAAGGTGCCGGCCAGGATGAAGAACGGGATCGCCATGATGCCGAAATTGTCGAGGCCCGAAAACAGCTTCAGGCCGACGCTCTCGATCGGCACCTCGGTCATCGTGAACAGGAAGGTGAGCACGGTCAGACCGAGCGAAATCGAGATCGGCATGCCCGTCAGCATCAGGGCAAACAGCAGTCCGAAGATCAGTGCGGCGCTCATCACGCTTCTCCAAGCGCGACGGGCGCGGTCTTGCTGGTCTCGACGCCATCGACATGGGAGGCGTCATGGTGCGGCAGCTCGCCGGTCTTCCAGTAGGTCCAGCACACTTGCAGGAAGCGGAAGCACATCAGATAGGAGCCGAGCGGGATGCAGGCATAGACGATCCAGCTCGGGATCTCCATGTCCGGCGAGACCTGGTCGGTGTGCATCAGTTCGAACACGAACTTGGCGCCCATGGTGCCGACGATCGCGGTGAACAGCGCGCCGCCGAGCAGGCCGAAGGTGATGGTGCGCTTGCGCCAGAAATCATTGAGGCGGTTGATCAACACGTCGACGCCGACATGGATGCCGGTACGCACGCCATAGGCGGCGCCGAACTTCGCCATCCAGATGAACATGTAGATGCACAGTTCCTGCGACCATGCGAGATTGATGCCGAACAGATACGGATAGAGCACCGGCACGTCGACCAGGAAGCGGTGCACGACCGTGATGAAGGTCAGAAGCGTCGCAGCGCCCATCAGGCTCGCGATGATGATTTCCTCGAGCCGGTCCAGAATTTTCAGCAGCATTGATCTCCCCTGTCATGGCCTGATGCGGCAACCGGCCACGGCACCCAAACCGCGGCCTCACGCGGCCGCGGCGTTCGTTATGTTTGCGGTTCAGATCCGCGATTTGTCGAGCATGATCGGAAAACCGGTGTCCGCTTTTCCGGATCACGCCTCAGTTCATCGGGCTGCGGCCCGTTTCCTTGAGGAATTCGTCGATCAGCGGCTGGCCGACGCGCGAGGCGACGTCCTTGTAGACCGGCATCATCGCCTTGCGCATCGCCTCGTCCTGCTCCGGCGTCAAGGTGACGATCTCGGTCTTGCCGGCCTTCTTGATGTCGGCGAGCGCGTCCTCGTTCTCCTTGGCCGACTGGTTGTTGCCGAACTCGGTGGCTTCCTTCATCGCCTTGTTGAGCTCGTCTCGGATGTCGGCCGGCAGGCCGTCCCAGAACTTCTTGTTCACGACCACGACGTAGCCGATGTAGCCGTGATTGGTGACGGTGGCGTACTTCTGCACCTCATGCATCTTCTGGGTGTAGATGTTCGACCAGGTGTTCTCCTGGCCGTCGACCACGCCGGTCTGCAGCGCCTGATAGACGTCGGAGAACGCCATCACCTGCGGAATCGAACCGAGCGCGCGGAACTGGGCCTCCAGCACCTTCGACGACTGGATGCGGAACTTCAATCCCTTGTAGTCGGCGGGCGCCACCAGCTTCTTGTTCGCGCTCATCTGCTTGAAGCCGTTGTCCCAATAGGCGAGACCGGTCATGCCCTTGGAATCAAGCTTCTTGAGCAGCTGGGCGCCGAGCGGACCGTCGGTCACCTTGCGCAGCGATTTCAGGTCGGGGAGGATGTAAGGCAGATCGAAGACTTCGAACTCCTTGATGCCGATCGGGCCGAACTTCGAGTTCGACGGCGCCAGCATCTGCACCGCGCCGAGCTGCAGCGCCTCGAGTTCTTCCTTGTCCTTGTAGAGCGTCGAGTTCGGATAGACCTCGACCTTCACCTTGCCACCGGTGTACTTCTCGGCGAGTTCCTTGAACTTCTCGGCCGCCTTGCCCTTCGGCGTATCCGACGCCACCACGTGGCTGAACTTGATGACGATCGGCGACTGCGCCGAAGCCTGCCCGACAAAGGTCAAAGCCGCGATCGACGCCGCAGCCAAAATGAATTTACGCATGTTTCCTCCCGCGTATTGCGGAGCACGATACCGGCCCCGAGACATCCGGTCGCACCATTACAGACAAGCAACGACGATTGCCATTGCCCCTTTAGCAGGGGCTAAACTGCGTCGTTGCTGCACTGCAAAATCCGATACGACGGTATCCCCTTCGGCTCTTGCGACCGTTCAATGACACCGCCCGCACGCTGTGCCCGGCCACGGCGGCGCGGTCAATGCGAGGTTTGGCAATGGCGAGTTCGCGGGGCGCGAATGCTGGTGCCCATATCCAATGTCGTCCCAGCGAAAGCAGGGACCCATACGCCGCGGCTGGTATTGTGGATGGGACTCGTCGTTTCGGGCGTCGCTCAGCAATGACGGCCTGTGGTTATGGGTCCCTGCTCCGGAGCGCAATCGCGCCCTGGGCAGGGACGACGATGAGGATGGATCGCAATTCAAGATTTCAAACAGCTTTTTCGGCGTCATCACCCGCTTTCGCATGCGCGGGTGATCCAGTATTCCAGAGGCAGGTTATTGAGCCGAGAGGCTGCGGCGTACTGGATCGCCCGGTCGGGGCCGGGCGATGACAGTTGTGGTGGTGACGCAGCTTCGCATTCTCACGACATCCCCCGCCGGACGAACACGACGCTGAACGGTGCGCACGAGCACTGCATCGGCACGCACCGGAAGGCGTCCCCCTGAATGGAAGGCGCGTCGGCGATGTCTAGGCATCGCCTCGTTTGCGCCGAAGAAGACATCGGCCAGCGTCGCAACAGTGTCAGCCCTGGGCCAGACGCGGACATCCCGCTCACTTCCCAATCGCTCGAAAGTGCGGTGATATGGCGTCCGGTGACACTTGGTGTTTTGGGCCAGGGTGTCCGCATGCACAGGGGAGAATGCGCGTGAAGGAACTCGCTGGAAAGACCGCGTTCGTGACCGGTGCAGCGTCAGGCATTGGATTGGGGATCGCGACCGCTTTCGCCCAGGCGGGGGCGAAAGTCATGCTTTGCGATATCGAGGAAGCGGCGCTGTCCGCGGCGCTCGAGCAACTGAGGCGCACCAACGTCGATGTCGACGGCGTGAAGGCGGACGTCTCGCTCAAGGCCGAACTCGTGGCCGCCGCCGAAGCCACAATTGCCCGCTACGGCAAGGTGCATATCCTCGTCAACAACGCCGGCGTCGGCGGCGGCGGGCCCTATGGCACCTGGACCGACGCGTCGTGGAATTGGACCCTGGGCGTCAACCTGATGGCGACCATTTGGGGGATCGAGATTTTCGGGCCGTTGATCGAGCAGCATGGCGAGGGTGGACACATCGTCTCCACGGCCTCGCTCGCCGGGCTTATCTCCGGGGGCAGCACGGCATACAACGTTTCAAAGTATGGCGTGGTCGCGCTGTCCGAAGGATTGCGGCCTGAACTCGCGCCGCGCGGGATTGGCGTATCGGTGCTCTGTCCCGGCTTCATCCGCACTCAAATCACAAACTCGGGGCGCAACCTGCCCAAGCGCTTCGAGGGGGCGGTCCGTGCCATGCCGACGTCGGGCCCGCTTGCCGAGCGGATCAATCAGATCCGGGAACGCGTCGCTCAGGGCATCGATCCTTTCTATGTCGGTGAACTCGTCCGCGAAGGCGTCGAGAACGACTGGCCCTATATCTTCACCGACCTCGAATTCGAGCCGGTGGTCGACGCGCGCTTCGCCGCAATCAAACAAGGCTTTGACCATATCCGCGGGCGCACCCCGAAACGTTGAGCACGCAGACTTTCACCAGCCTGATGGTTGTTCTGACATGGCCATGGCGCTGAGACGATCTTGTCAGTCGTCACGCCATCGGGTCAACGGCCGCCATCGTTCCGTGCCGCCGCGGTGTCCGCTTTGGGCCAAAAGCGGAAGGCAAATAGGGTCCATCAGTAGCGATCTATTAATAAGCGAGCGCTACTTGAGCGTGCATGAAATGTGATGCGCTCGTCATCGTCATTGGGAAGCCGCGCGTTGGCAATTGCAACGGAGATGCCAGCATGGATTATGTACCGCCCCCGCCTCCCGAGCGGTCATTTGGAGCCGGATGTGGCTTCCTCCTTCTGGTTATAGTGATCGTGGTGATTTGGCTTGCGGCGGAGATCGGTCCGCTTCTGACCAAGCGAGGCTGGAGTTGACGAAAGTTCGCTTCGGGTCAGTCGCGTCGTCTTTGCAGTCGGCCAGCTACTTCAGGTCTACCTCAACTTCGGACATGCCGCCAACTCTACTCCGTCGCCGAATTGCCGGAGAGCACACGTCACCGGCGTCGCCTCACCCGATTTTCCTCAGCGAGCAAACACGCTGCGACTCTCGTGCTGGCAACAGCGGAACACGCCGCTTCATGGGTCCCGATGTTCGAGGAATTCCTTCACCGGCCCGATGAAGGGGTACGCGAACTGGCCGAGCATGCCGCCGGGGATCGGCTTCACCGTTCCGTATTTGACCGGCCAGCGGTCTTTGGGCAGGTGCCAGGTTCTGCCCAGCATATCGAACAGCGGCGTGTGTGCCGCATAGTTCTTGTCGATGGCCTCGGCGTCCGAGGCGTGGTGCCAGTGATGGAATTGCGGCGTGACGATCACGTACCGCAGCCAGCCGACATCCATCTTGATGTTTGAATGGATCAGCACAGATTGCACAGAGATGAAAATGAGATAGGCGAAGATCGTGTCCTGCGGGAAGCCGAGCAGGACGATCGGCACCAGCACCATGGCGCGCGTTGCCAATGGCTCGAAGAAATGGAGGCGCGATCCCGAGAGCCAGTCCATGTGTTCGGGCGAATGATGAACCGCATGGATTCGCCACAACCACGGCACCTCGTGATAGGCGCGGTGGGAGATGTATTCGACTGCATCGGCCGCCAGGATCACCAGCACGAAGCGGACGATCGCCGGCAGGGCCACGACATGCGCTTGCAGTGACGGGCTGATCGCCCAGGCGAAATAGTCATGGGCAAAATGTGTCGAGACCACCAGGAAGACGCCGATCAGCAGGTGGTTGACTCCGAAATAGGCGAGATCGAGCCTCCAGCCGGGGCTGAGCGGCCCTTGCTCCGGCCGCACCCGTGGGAAGACCCACTCGAGCAGCACGAATGCTGCGCCGGTGAAGAATAGATCGAGCACCAGCCAGTCGAGGCCGAGATAGAAGCGCGGCTGGAGAAAATCTGGTGTCGGCACGTAGGGCCCACCAAGCAGCGTGGCGAAAAAAAGCGCGCTGAGGCCGATCGTAGCGGGCACCCGCGGGCCGCCAAGCACGATCCCGATGACGCCGAGCCAGGCACCGACGACCATGGCGATCGCGAGGGTGAGGCGGAGCAGCTCGACGTCGTAATGGACGCGCAGCTCAGGCGTCGTGAGAAAGGCGGGGTAGCGCAGGCATAGCACCGCAGCGACGCTGAGCACGCCGATCGCGGCGCAGAGAGAACTGCCGATGCGCCCTTCGCCGATACGCGGCCTCGAACTTTCTTGAGCCATCAACGATCTCCCGACAAAGATTCTGAAGCGCGTCAGCATAGGCGCGCGAGAGTTTACTCAAATTCAACGTCTAGGATACATCGATGGCCGATAAGAGTTAAAATTGCCAGAAGTCAAAGTCCGCTTTGGGTCAAAGGCGACATCGAGCAACGCCGCGAATTCCGGCTTGAGCCGGCGGCAGACATGGCAGCGGCCTTGGGTGCGTGGTCCGCATCCTCCCCAGCATCCATGTCAAGGCCGGTCATCGGCAGAAATTCCTCCGCCCCTCAGTGGCCAAGTTCTGGAATTTCGGCTAGTTGAATCCGCGTGGCAATGCAATTAGGACGGCATGTCCGTCCTTGAGAGGACAAGGTCATGAAATTGTCGTCAAGGTTTGTCGCGCCCTCCGCCGTCGCTATCCTGTCAACGCTCCTGCTGTGCGGCCCTGCCGCGTCGCAGACCGCAGCAACAGGCTCCAGCGCCCCGCTTCCCTCCATCACGGTCGACGCGCCGAAGCCGGCGGCAAGGCCGAACAGGCCGAAGGAGGTCGCAAGCAGCAGAGTGGCTGCTCGCCGGACATCGTTGGCCGGTCACACGTCATCTTCGACCGCGCGAGCGCCGTCGCCTGCGCCAGATTCAGTATTGGGGAGGATCGCCAAGCTGGAGAAGGTCGCCAGCAACTGCAACGGCGGTTGCGAGTCCAGCCTCCCGCACGGCAAGGACCCCTGGGTTGGGTGCAGCGAATCGGCGGGCGGACAAGCCTATGGACCCTTCTCGTCGACGTGCAGGGACAATCTCACCTACAAGTCCTACGTGGATTGTGTCGAGACCAAATGGTTCCTCGGCGAATACCGAAATAGAGCCTATTGGCTTTGCAGCAGTCTGCAGGCCGCCGGGAAGTTTCAAGTCGCCGAACTCAAGCGATCAAGACGTCCGCACTAGAACATTTTCGAGCCGTTGATCGCTTGGGCCAACGGCGGCATTGAAACGCTTCACATGGACGCAGCACATCTGCTGCGTCCACGGATGCTCGTCAGTTCGGCCGCCTCTCGCTGGTCCTCAGCGCGACGCGGTGCTGATGTTCTCGCCGAAGAACTTCCAGGTCTTGCCGTCGAACTTCGCGAGCTTGAAGGTGTCGAAGGTGGAGTAGTCCGTCGGCGACACCGACACCGTGATGCCGGGCAGCAATAGCGGCAGCGAGACCTTGCTCAGGTTGGTGGCCTGCTTCAAAAGGTTCTCGCGGGTCAGCACGTCGCCGCAGTTCTTCAGGATGATTGCCGTGAACTGCGCGGACAAATACCCGATCTGGTTGCTGCCATCGATCGGATTGCCTTCGGGGTACCATTGCTTCATGAAGGCGAGATAGTCCTGCACGCCCTTGTCGGTGTCCCACGCGGGGTCGCCGACCACCTTGGTCGCCAGCGCCGTCATGAGACCGGTGGACGCTTCGAGGCCGGCGGGCTCGAGCGCGCCGCCGATCGAACTTGAGACCGAGACGATGAAGTGCGTCGGCTTCCACGCGAGATCGGCCACCTTGCGGATCGCCTGCGCACCGAACTTCGGCGTCGTGATCGTCATCAGCACGTCGGCGCCCGCAGCCTTCAGGTTGACGATCTGGGAATCGATCGTCGGATCGGTGACCTCGTAGCTGAGCTCCTTGACGATGAGGCCGGCCTTCTCTCCCAGCCCCTCCTTGAAGCCCTTCAGGTAGTCCTTGCCGAAGTCGTCATTCTGGTAGATCACGCCGATCTTGGCGCTCGGCAGCTCCTTGGCGATGTACTTGGCGTAGATCTTCGCTTCCTGCGCATAGGGCGGATAGAACGGCGTGGTCCAGGGGAATTCCTTCGGATCGTTCCACTTCGAGGCCCCGGTGGAGATCAAGAGATGCGGGACCTTCTTGCCGTTGAGATATTTCTGGATCGACGAATTGGTCGGCGTGCCGAGTGAGCCGATATTGGCGAGGATCTCATCCTGCTCGACGAGCTTGCGGGTCTGCTCCACCGTCTTCGGCGGGCTATAGCCGTCGTCCATGCTCAGCAAGGTGATCTTCCGGCCGTTGATTCCGCCCTGGCTGTTGATCATCTTCCAGTAGGCGGCTTCGGCCCTGCCCTGCGTGCCATACGCCGAGGCTGGACCGCTATAGGGCATGGTCTGCCCGATCTTGATTTCGGTATCGCTGGCGCCGGGATCGTACTTCTTGTCGGCGGCAAGAACCGCCGAAGTCGAAACAAGGCTGAGCGCGGCGATCGCCGCGAGTGTGATGCAACGCATGTGTTCTCCCCATTCGCGCCGCTGTTTGCCGCGGCGTCAGGCGAGATCATGATCAAGCCGCTGCGAGATGTCGACCCCCGAAGTCGGGACATCTCACTGCACGAAACGTCACAGCCCGATCCAGTTCATCACGGCTCCGAACGTGGCCCACAGCGTCCATCCGAGCCCAAGCAGGCAGATCAGCGCCGCCGCCATCGCAATGGCCAGCAGCAGGCCGTCCTCTTGCAGGTAGGCGATCGCGATCAGGACGACCACCATTCCCGGAATGACGTTGACCAGAGGCAGCGGCCAGCCTGCCGAGAAGGCCAAGAGAAACACGACCAGTCCGACAAGGCGATCGATCACGTCGCGACGCGCGTCCCAGCGCGGCCGGCTGATGCGCTCGATCGCCTGGAGCATCGGACGGACGAGGACGGTGAACCGCTTGAAGCGCTTGAAGTCGAACTGCCGCTTCGACAGGAAATGCGGAAACGACGGCGCGCTGCGGCCACGCATCATCTCGACCGCCGGAAACAGCAGCGCCAGCGTCGCAACCGTCGCGACGCCGGGGATGATCACCAGCAGCCCCAACAGCAGCAGGAGCAGGCCGAACGACCGCTTGTCCAGGTTACTGAGGAGCCATTCGAGATCGACGGGGCCGTCCGGTGCTTGAGCGACGAGTTCCTCAAGAAGTTGGGACGTGTGCGTGGGGGCCAATGGGGCTCCGGACGAGGGGGTCATGGCCCCCAAAGTGGTCAGACTCGGCATCGATTGCAACAGCTGCCGAAGCAGACTAGGAAGCATGGGTGACCAACGATTCCGATCAGGCATGGCAGCGCCATGCGCCGTCAAGCCCGGTTCCCGCTGCGCGCCGCCGCTGGCCGTGGTTCCTGCTGGTCGTCATCCTCGCCTGTGTGGGCGCCGGAGGCGTCTACGCCTGGCCCCAGATCGCGCCGCTGGTGCCCTCGCTGGGCAACGCTGCGCCCGGTGACAGTGCGGCCGCGGGCGACAAGGAGACGTTGCCGGATCTGCTCGCAACACAGCAGAAGCTCGAGGACGACATCGGCGCGCTCAGCAAGTCGGTGGCGGACCAGCAGGAGCAGATGAAGACGATCGCCGACCAGCTGGCGGCCCTGGCCTCGAAGGTCGACGCGCTGCAGCGCCCCGCTCCTGCTCCCGTGCCACCGCAGGCCACGGCAACGGCCGACCAGCCGCATCCAGCACCGGTCGCGCAAGCGGCGCCGAAGCCGAGACGGCCGCCGGTTCGGGCGCCAAAACCGGCGGGTCCGATTTCGACCGGTGGCGCGCCGCTCAATGTCGCGCCCGGCAACGGAGATCGCTAAGCCGCGCCGCCGCCGGCGCTTCGGCACGATGCGACGGCAGCCTATCCGCGTGGCCGCTCCATGCCCGCCCGCTTGATCGCCGCGCGCATGATATCGGTATCCGAGGAAAGGAAATCGATCAGGCGCCGGGCTGCGTCAGGCGACCTGGAGTCGCTGACGACAGCAGCCGTGAAGGTCTGCACAAGCTGCAGATCCGCAGGCAGCAGACCGACGACCTCGATGCCGGTCTCCTGCACCAGCTCGCTGGTCGGCCCGATCGAGAGATTGGCCTTGCCCGCGCGCAGCGCTTCGGCCGCCTCGGTGCCGCGCGCCTCGAGGGTGAGTCGCACCGTGTCCGGCAGGTTCAGCCTGGGGAAGACCTTGTCGCGGACGAATTGTCCGCTGGTGCTGCTCGGCGCCACCACCTGACCCGCATCGATCAAGGCTTTCTTCAGCGCGATCGCGTCGCCGACGTCCGGCTTCGGAGAGCCTGAGCGAACCGCGGCCGCCAAGGGCGCCGTCGCGAGACCAGTGTCGGATCCCGCGCGAATCCGCCCGTCTTCGTTCAGCTTGCGCAGTCCCTCGCGCGACAGGATCACCACGTCCGCCTTGGTGCCGTGCGCAAGCTGGTGCCGGATTGTCTTCGGGCCGGTGCCCTCCGATGCGCCGGAGCCGGTCTCCACCTTGATGCCGGTGCTGCGCTCGAATTCGGGCAGCACTTCGCGATAGACTGCCGCGAAGCCGCCGGAAATGATGACCTTGATCGTTTCCGGAGTATCGGCGATTGCCGGCGTCAATGCTGCGGCACCATGTGGGCGGCCGGTTGGCTCATTTCTGAAGGTTCGCGGCGAACAGCTTGGCCGCCTCGGCCTTCGATTCCTGATCGGCCTTGGCGTCGTATTTGAGCGGCAGGTTGAACTTCTTGCCGAGCTCGGTGGCTTCGGGGTTGGTGAACGCGTGCACCGCGCCGGGATACTCGATGATCCGGTAGTCGGCCTTCGCGGCGTCGAAATCTTTCTTCAGCGCATCGTACTGCTCGCGCTTCACGAACGGATCGTCCGCGCCGTTCAGGATCAGGATTTTTGCCTTGACGGTGCCCGGCGCCGGTGCGGGCGTGTTGAGACCGAGCGACGCGTGGAAGCCCGCAACGGCGGCGAGATCAGCGCCGGTGCGCGCCATGTTCAGCACCACCGCGCCGCCAAAGCAGTAACCGACCGCGCCGATCCGCTGCGGATTGACCGAGGCCTGCTTGGCGAGTTGCTCGCGCGCGGCGTTGAAGCGCTGCTCCATCACCTTCGGGCTCTTCATCACCGAGCCGGACAGCGCGCCGGCGTCCTTCGGATTGTCGGCGGTCTTGGCGTCGCCATACATGTCCGCGATGAAGGCGACATAGCCCTGCTCCGCGAACTTCCGCGCCTCGTTGTGGATATGCGGGGTGATGCCCCACCATTCGTGCACCATGATGATGCCGGGCCGCTTCGCCTGGCTCGCATCGTCATAGACCACGAAGCCCTTCATCGTGGTCTCGCCGTCCGAGTAGGTGACCGGCTCTTCCTTGACCGCGGCCTGTGCGCTCGCGACCATCGCGATGGCGCAAAGTGCTCCGACTATGATCGTTCGCATGCTGATCTCCCTGCGGGTTGGCGTCGCCGCGTTGCGTTTGTTTTGGCCCGGACGGCTATTCCGCCGCCGTCCGGATATCGATCTTCTCGGCGCGGACCGCGCAGAACTTGAACTCCGGAATCTTGCCGAACGGGTCGAGCGCCGGGTTGGTCAGCAAATTCGCCGCCGCTTCCGCATAGCAGAACGGCATGAAGACCATGTTCTCGGGCACGTCGCGGTCGGCGCGCACCTTGACCTCGACCGCGCCGCGGCGAGTCTCGAGACGGATGAAGTCGCCGGGCGCGAGCCCCTTCTTGCGCATGTCCTTCGGCGTCATGAACGCCACCGCTTCGGGCTCGATCTGGTCGAGCACCTGGGCGCGGCGCGTCATCGAGCCGGTGTGCCAGTGCTCGAGCACGCGTCCGGTCGACAGCACCATCGGATACTCGTCGTCGGGCAATTCGTCCGGCGGGATCACCTTGGCCGGCACGATCTTGCCGCGGCCGCTCTCGGTCGGGAAGCCGGTGGTGAAGATGATCTCGTTGCCCGGCTTGTCGGGATCGTCGACCGGATAGGTCACCGCGCCCTCGCGCACCAAGCGCTCCCACGTGATGTTCTTCAGCGACGGCATCAGCTCAGCCATCTCGGTGAAGACCTCGCCAGGTCCGGCATAATTCCAGGGCAATCCCATCCGCTTGGCGATCTCCTGGATGATCCAGAGATCCTGCCGCGCATCGCCCGGCGGCTTGATCACCTCGCGCGCCAGCTGCACGCGGCGGTCAGTGTTGGTGAAGGAGCCGGATTTCTCGGCGAATGCCGAGGCCGGCAGGATGACGTCGGCGTGGAACGCGGTCTCGGTGACGAACAGGTCCTGCACCACGAGATGATCGAGCTTGGCCAGCGCCTGGCGCGCGTGCTGCAAGTCAGGATCGGACATCGCGGGATTTTCGCCCTCGACATACATGCCGTGGATTTCGCCGGCATGGATCGCGTTCATGATCTCGACGACGGTCAGCCCGCGCACCGGATCAAGCTCCTGCCCCCACAATTTCTCGAAGGCGCCGCGCATGTCGTCGCGACCGACCGGCTGATAGTCCGGCAGGAACATCGGGATCAGGCCGGCGTCGGAGGCGCCCTGCACGTTGTTCTGCCCGCGCAGCGGATGCAGCCCGGTGCCGGGACGGCCGACCTGGCCGGTGATCAGGGCCAGCGCGATCAGGCAGCGCGCATTGTCGGTGCCGTGGACGTGCTGGCTGATGCCCATGCCCCAGAAAATGATCGACGACTTGGCGCTGGCGTAGGCGCGCGCCACCTCGCGCAGCGTCTCGGCGGGAATGCCGCAGATCGGCGACATGCGCTCCGGCGTGAACTCCTGGATCTTCGCCTTGAGGTCGTCATAGCCCTCGGTATAGCCGGCGATGTACTGTTCGTCGGTCAGGCCTTCGGTGATGATGGTGTGGATCATCGCGTTCAGCATCGCGACGTCGCTGCCCGGCTTGAAGGCGAGATGCTGCGTGGCGTGGCGCGACAGCGTCTGCCGCCGCGGGTCCATCACGTAGAGCTTGGCGCCGCGCTTGGCGGCGTTCTTGATGTAGGTCGCCGCGACCGGATGGTTCACGGTCGGATTGGCGCCGATCACCCAGATCACCTCGGCGTCGGCCGCGGCCGAGAACGGCGCCGACACCGCGCCGGAGCTCAGTCCCTCGAACAAAGCTGCGACCGACGAGGCGTGACACAGCCGCGTGCAGTGGTCGACATTGTTGGAGCCGAAGCCGGTGCGGACCAGCTTCTGGAACAGATAGGCCTCTTCATTAGAGCCCTTGGCCGAGCCGAACCCGGCGAGCGCCTTGGCGCCCTTCTCGTCGCGGATCTTGCGGAGGCCCGCCGCGGCAAGATCGAGCGCCTCCTCCCAGGAGGCCTCGCGGAAATGGGTGTAGGGATTGGCCGGATCGACCTGGTCGTTGGCATCCTTCTTGACGCCCGGCAGGCGAACCAGCGGCTTGGTCAGCCGGTTCGGATGATGGATATAGTCGAAGCCGAAGCGGCCCTTGACGCAGAGCCGGTTGTGATTGGCGGGGCCATCACGCCCTTCGGCGTAGATCACCTTCTCGTCCTTGACCTCGTAGGTGACCTGGCAGCCGACGCCGCAATACGGGCACAGCGAATCCACCTTGCGGTCGGGCCAGGTGACGCGGCTCTGCTTGTCGTCCAGCATGACGGCCGGCATCAGCGCGCCGGTCGGACAGGCCTGCACGCATTCGCCGCACGCGACGCAGGTCGATTCGCCCATCGGGTCGTCGAAATCGAACACGATCTTGGCATCGTGGTTGCGGTAGGCCATGCCGATCACGTCGTTGACCTGCACCTCGCGGCACGCGCGCACGCACAGGCCGCACTGGATGCAGGCGTCGAGATTGACGCGCATCGCCGGATGGCTGGTGTCGGCGTGCCAGCGTTCGGTCGCGGGGAAGCGGCTTTCGGTGACGCCGGTCTTTTCGGCCCAGTGCCAGAATTTCGAATCCGGATCGTGCGAGGTCTCGCGCGCCGGCTGGTCCGCCACGAGCAGCTCCATCACCATCTTCTGCGCCGCGATGGCGCGCTGGCTCGCCGACTTCACCTTCATGCCGACCGAAGGCGTGCGCTTGCAGGACGCCGCCAGCACGCGCTCGCCTTCGATCTCGACCATGCAGGCGCGGCAGTTGCCGTCCGGCCGGTAGTCAGGCGCGGGTGAATAGCACAGATGCGGGATCTCGGTGCCCTGGCGCTTGGCGACCTGCCAGATCGTTTCGCCGGCCCGCGCCTCGACCTGCTGGCCATCGAGCTCGAACTGAATGATCTGGCCGGAGTTCTGATTGTTGCTCATTCAAAATCCTCGTCGAAATTCGCCCTGCCCGGCCCGCTCATTCGGCGGCTTGCTGCGGACGAAACCCGTCCGGAAAATATTTGATCACTGAGGTCAGCGGATTGGAGGCCGCCTGCCCGAGGCCACAGATCGACGCATCGCGCATCGCCTGGCTCAGTTGATCGAGCAGTTCCTTGTTCCAGACCGGCTGCTGCATCAACAGCGCCGCCTTCTCGGTTCCGGCGCGGCAGGGCGTGCACTGCCCGCAGCTCTCGTCCTCGAAGAACTTCATCAGGTTCAGCGCGGCGTCCCTGACGTCATCGGCCTGCGAGAGCACGACCACTGCGGCGGAGCCGATGAAGCAGCCGTATTTTTCCAGCGTGCCGAAATCGAGCGGGATGTCATCCATCGAGGCCGGCAGGATGCCGCCGGACGCGCCGCCCGGCAGATAGGCCTGCAAGGTGTGGCCATCGGCCATGCCGCCGCAGAACTCGTCGATCAATTCGCGCAACGTGATGCCGGCGGGCGCAAGCTTGACGCCGGGATCCTTGACGCGTCCCGACACCGAGAAGCTGCGCAGGCCGTGACGCTCGTTGCGGCCGTGGCTCTTCCACCAGTCGGCGCCTTTCTCGACGATGTCGCGCACCCACCACAGCGTTTCGATGTTGTTGATCAGCGTCGGCAGGCCGAACAGCCCGACCTGGAATGGATATGGCGGCTTGTGCCGCGGCAGGCCGCGCTTGCCTTCGATCGATTCCAGCAGCGAGGATTCCTCGCCGCATATATAGGCGCCGGCGCCGCGCCGCAGATGCAGTGTCGGACCGCCGGGCGGAAGTTTTGCGATCTCGCGCGCGAGGATCTCGCGGCAGGCCGGGTACTCGTCGCGGATGTAGATATAGACCTCGGGCGCTTCCACCACGTGGGCGCCAATCAGCATGCCCTCGAGGAAGCGATGCGGATCGGTCTCGATATAGTAACGATCCTTGAACGTGCCGGGCTCGCCTTCGTCGCCGTTCACCGCCATCAGCCGCGGACCGGGCTCGCCAAGCACGGCGCGCCATTTGCGGCCGGTCGGGAAACCGGCGCCGCCAAGACCGCGCAGTGACGCATCGTCGAGCGCCTTCAGCAGGTCTTCGCGCGGCAGCTCGCCCGAGCGCAGGCGCACCAGAAGTTTGTATCCGCCGGCGGCGACATAGGCGTCGTAATCGACGTAAGGCGGCAGATGCACATGGGTGTCACCGTTCTTCGCCGCGGCGAGCACGTTGGTGACGGTCGCATGGTCGATGAAGTTGTGGCCGACCTCCGCCGCGGGCGCGGTGTCACAGCGGCCGACGCACGGCGCCCGCACCACGTGGATGCCGGGGCCGGCGCGGCTCTGGAGATCGTTCAGCAGCTTCTCGCCGCCGAGCATCGCGCAGGTCAGCGAATCGCAGACCCGCACGGTGAGCGGCGCGATGTCGGGCTCGCCCTCCTTCACGATGTCGAAATGCGCATAGAAGGTCGCGGTCTCGAACACTTCGGCGAATGACAGCTTCATCTCGTCGGCGAGCGCGGCGAGATGCGCTGCCGAAATCTGGTGGTATTTGTCCTGGATCAGATGGAGGTATTCGATCAAGAGGTCGCGGCGCCGCGGCCGGTCGGCAAGCAGCGCCTCGATCTCATGCGCGGCCGCGGGGTCGACCTGGCGTCCCTTGGGCGTGGCTTTCGCCCGCTTCCGGCCTTGTCCGGGATGCTCGAACGCACGGACCTTGTGAACGTCGTCTCCGCTCATGAAACCTCGCCTTGAAACCTCGCCTTGGAACCCGGCTTTGCGTAATTCGCGCCGGTTCAACCAACTCTATTCTCTGGCATACCACAGGCAAGCACATTTAGAACGCCTCTAGCAGCGTCGGGTTGCCGCGCAGGCCATTGTTAATGTTTATCTATCGGGCGATCTGATTTTCAAATCGCAGAAGACGGCTATCTGCTCAGCTCGCATGAGCTCGACCGCAAGTCCTGGCTCTCACAGCAGATCGGCGTAGCCGAGAAAGCCGACCGCATCGCCCGCCTCGACCCGCACGATGGACTCGCCGAGCTCGATCAGCCCGTCGGTCTCGACCAGCGACGACAACAGGCCCGCCCCTTCGCGGGGAAATTTGGTCGCCTCCAGCGCGCCGTCCGCCGCCCGGCGCAGCGAGGCACGGACATATTCGCGGCGGCCGCTCTTCTTCTTGTAGCTGAAGGCGGCCCGCACCGGCATCGGCAGCAAGGGCGACGGCACCGCGCCCGACAGCGCCAACACGGTCGGCCGCACCACATGGACGAAGGTGACGAAGCTCGCCACGGGATTGCCGGGCAGGCCGATCAGCGGCGTGCCATCGACTACTCCCATCGCCACCGGACGGCCCGGCTTGATCGCCATCCGCCACAGCACCAGCGAGCCGGCCTGTTCGATGCCGGCCTTGACGTGATCCTCCTCGCCGGTCGAGACCCCGCCCGTGGTCAGGATCAAGTCGTAGCCGCGCGCGACCTGCTTGAGCGCCGCGGCAAGCTCGGCCCGCTCGTCGCGCAGGATGCCGAGATCGCCGACCTCGCAACCGAGCCGCCGCAACATCGCCATCAGCATGAAGCGGTTGGAATCGAACAATTGCGCTTCGGTGCGCGCGCTGCCGGGCGCGGCCAGTTCGTCACCGGTGGAGAACACCCCGACGCGCAGCCGTCGCACCACATCGAGCGTGGTGAGCCCGAAGGCCGCGGCAACGGCGATGTCCTGCGGGCGCAGGCGTCGGCCCGACACAAGTGCGACATGGCCGCGCGGGATATCCTCGCCGGCCGGACGCACATTGGCGCCAGGCTTCAGGCCCGGCGGCAGGATCACGTGGCCCGCATCGTCGATCCGCACGTCTTCCTGCATGAACACGGTGTCGGTGCCATCAGGCATCGGCGCACCGGTGAAGATGCGCACCGCCTGGCCGGGCCGCGCGGGCTCCGCCGGCGCTCCCGCCTGCACCCGCCCGGCGACGGGAAACGCGCGCTCGCCGCTCGCCGGCAGGTCCGCGCCTGAGACCGCGTAGCCGTCGACGGCGGAATTCATGAAAGGCGGCAGCGGCAGGGGCGCAGCGACGTCGCGGCCGAGGATGCGGCCGTCGGCGTCGACCAGGGCAACGGCTTCGGTCTCGCCGACCGGCTTGACGCGCGCGGCGATGATCGCGACGGCCTCGTCGACCGACATCATCGGTCCGCCGAACGCGAAGCAGTCGTCCGAAAGCTGCGCCATGATGTCTCTCAGTCCTCGGCCATCGACAAGATTTGTTCGACCCGGATCGCGACCTGCGGCGTTATCTCATGGCCGGACCGACCATGGCGGTTCCGGCAAGACGGCGGAGAGTGGCCAGTCGGTCTCCGCCCGTGCTTATATCCCCAGCTGCGTTGCCATGTGAACCCATCCGGACGTCTAGCAGTGCCCGAGACAACCACAGCTCCCATCATTGTTCCTGATCCGGACGATCCGCGACTGACCGAGCGCGTCATTGGCGTCGATCAGACCGGCAAGCAGACCGAGATCAAGGTACCGGTGGAGCGGCCGCTGACGCTGTACCTCAACGCGCAGGAGATCGTCACAATGATGACGATCAACGACTATCCCGAATACCTCGCGCTCGGCTACCTCTTGAACCAGAACATGCTCAAATACGACGACGTCGTCACCGACGTCGAATATGACGACGATCTCCAGGTCGTCGTGGTGCGCACCGCGCACCACACCAATTTCGAGGCAAAGCTGAAGAAGCGGACGCAGACCTCGGGCTGCGCCCAGGGTACGGCGTTCGGCGACCTGCTCGAAGCCGTGGAGAAAGTCGCGCTACCGAAGGCCGAACTGCGCACCTCCTGGCTCTACCGGATGACGCACACCATCAACACGATGCCGTCGCTGTATCTGGAAGCCGGCGCCATCCACGGCTGCGTGCTGTGCAAGGAGAGCACACCGGTCTGCTACACCGAGGATGTCGGCCGGCACAACGCGGTCGACAAGATCGCGGGCTGGATCTATCGCCACAATGTCGATCCAGCCGACAAGATCCTCTACACCACCGGGCGGCTCACCTCGGAGATGGTGATCAAGACGGTGCGGATGGGCATCCCGATCCTGGTCTCGCGCTCCGGATTCACGGCGTGGGGCGTCGATCTGGCGCGACAAGTCGGGCTGACTTTGGTCGGGCGCGCCCGCGGCAAGCGCTTCATCGCGCTGTCGGGCCAGGAGCGGATCGTCTACGACCAGAACCTCGACTATGTCGAAGAGGAATCGATGCGTCACAAGCGCAAGGGCGAGACCGACAATGACTAGCATCCCCGGCGTTCTGCTGGCCGGCGGGCTCGCGCGGCGGATGGGCGGCGGCGACAAGCCGATGCGCATGATCGCCGGCCGCACCATCCTGCAGCGGGTGATCGACCGTCTCGCCCCGCAATGCAACGGGCTGATCATCAATGCCAACGGCGATCCCGCGCGCTTCGCCGCGTTCGGCCTTCCCGTCGTCGCCGACGATGTCGCCGATTATCCCGGCCCTCTCGCCGGCATCCTGGCCGCGCTGGACTGGACCGCGGCCCACCGGCCGGATGCGAAATGGGTGCTGAGCGCGGCGGGCGACTGTCCGTTTCTGCCGCGCGATCTTGTCGCACGCCTGGAGCAGGCGCGCACGGCTGAGAGTGCCGAGCTCGCGGTCGCGTCATCCGGCGGGCAGACCCATCCGGTCATCGGCCTCTGGAGCGTGCGCCTGCGGGGCGAATTGCGCCATGCGCTGGTCGAGGAGGACGTGCGCAAGATCGATCGCTGGACCGCGCGCTATCCGCTGGCGACGGTCGAATGGCCGGTCGAGCCGCTGGACCCGTTCTTCAACGCCAACACCATCGAAGACATCGCGGAAGCTGATCGTCTCGCCGCGCTTGACGGCGGCTAGAGCATGACTGAGGTCGCGAACCTGCGGCGCGGCCGCCTGGCTCCGCGCGTCCGCCGCGACAGACAGCACGAGACCGCCCGAAGGCGGTCTCGCATTCAAGAGAGAAGGCGCTCCGTCAGACATCGACCTGAACGGAAAGGTTGGAACGTACCCAATCCGATTGCCCGGCCTTCAGCCGCTTGGCTTGAAATTCTGCGAAAGCCGGATCGGCACCGAGCGAGGCCAGACTACGCCCGTAAGCCTCGATACTATCGAAGCGTGCGACGAAAGCGTAGTTGCCCACCTCGCCACCGATCACCGACCAATAGCTAACGTCGGCCCCGTGTTTCCGCCAAAGCACCGCACCGTCCTTTGCAAGCTGCAAGACGGTCGCAAGATCGCTACCGGGTTTTGGATGCGAAACGAACTGCATGACAACTGCAGGCATTTTCCCCTCCATTGATAAAATATGACGCCAAACGATGTGGTCACTTAACGCCAACGAGAATTCCAAGCAGGGCCGTCTCAAGCTTGATCTGGATCAATCCCTTCTTGAGAAAACGGCAAACCGGCGATGAACATTTTGGGCGGCCAAAGCCACTAAGCTCATGACGAGCATCTGATGCCAGGGCTCTCATCGAGATTGGAGCCGGCGATGCAGCGTCGAACGAAAGGTGTTTTGGTCGCAGGCAGCCTGGCCGCCGCGACTGCCGTCGCGACGATCGTCGCGCTGACCGGGGCGCTCGCGCGGAGCCTGGATCCCGGTCACTATTGTGACACCGGTTTTTCGACCTTGATCAATTGCACCCTCCACTGGTCGACGACAACCACCGGCCAGGGGACCCCGATATTCGCCGCTCCGTCGAGCTCCACAAGCACTCCCCCGTCGGGCTCGCACGACAGCTTTCGGCCGATCTCCACCGACGTGACGTTGTGGGCCGTTGCGCACTGTCCGCGGAATACCATCGCCAGGCACCTGCTCTGCGCCGTCCCTCGGGCCGCGACTCTGGCGCCGGCTGAGCGCGACGATCTCGCTGCGGGCTTGCCGCTGCCCAAACCCTGGCTGCTCAGGACCGCGAAGAATTCACCGTTCATCGAATCGGTTCATGTCGAGACGCCGCTCGGTCTCGCTGATACGCTCGGCTTCTATCGCGCCGCGCTGAGCAAACGTGGCTGGACGGAGAATGGCGGCGCGGTTGTCGAGTCGGACCGGGCCGTGATCGCGTTTGCGACGTCAGGTGGACCGGCGCTGCTCCGGCTTATCCATCAGGACGACAGGACGATCGCCGACCTGTCGCTGCGCAAGCCTACCGCCGAGAATCTCGTCACCAATGCCGGCCTGCCGCCGCGACCAGGTCAGGTGAAGCTGAAGCTTGGCAACGCCACGGATGAAGACGCCGTTATCACCATCAACGAGCAGACCGTCAAATTGGCGGCTCGCGCCGGACGCGATTTGGAGCACGCTCGCCAAGTCGGTGGCGAATCGTCTGACAGCCCGGAGATCGATCTGCCGCCGGGCAAGGTCAAGGTTACCCTCAAGGTCGCGAGCGGCGCGGCGGAGAGCCGGGAGTTCGAGGTCGCGGCCGACGAGACCTGGGGCCTGCTGGCCGGTCCGGCCGGCGTCCCCCTCGCCATGCGGCTTTACTGACTCGCGAAGGTCGCGGTTGCGCCAGAAGCCGGGCCCCATTGGGAGAATGGCATTGGCACGCCGGAACGATCTTTCGCGGGCCCGAAGTCAAAGCGCCGCGAGCGCGGCTGGAGCGGAAACGGCCGTCGTCAAGACGGGCATGCTGTTCGTGATTTCACCGGCATTGCCGATAGCGACTTAGTCGGTCTCCGCCGTCCGCAGATAATCCAGCATCAGCCGGCCGGTTGCGGACAGATGCGCGGCATCGCGGACCACGATCTTCAGCTCGCGCCGCCCCCAATCGTCACGCAGCGGGATGGCACGAAGGCCCATGCCGGCGCCGACCACCGCGAAGGCGCGATCGGGGATCAGGCCGAGGCCCATATTGGCCTGCACCATGCGGCAGACCGCATCGAAGCCGGGCACGTTGATGCGCAGCCGCATCGTCTTGCCGGCCTGCGTCGCCGCATATTGCGAGCGCAGATAGATCGAGCTCGCGGTGTGCAGGCCGATGTGGTCGAAATCGAGCGTCTCCAGGAACGATAATCTCTCGCGGCCGGCCAGCGGATGATCCGGCCGCATCACGACGACCAGATTGTCGTAGCGATAATGGAAGGCTTCGAGCGCGCGGCTGTCGGCCTCGGCCGAGCAGATGCCGAGCTCGGCCGCGCCCTCCTCGATGCCGCGCACCACCTGCCCGCTCGGCCGCTCCTGCAGATCGACGCGGAGCAGCTCATGCGCCGCGAAGAAGGTGGAGAGGTCCTCGGGCAAATACTGCACGATCGCCGAGAGGTTGGCGAGCATGCGGACATGGCCGCGCACGCCTTGCGAATACTCCGACAGCTCGACCGCGATCTTCTCGACATTGAGCAGCGTGACCCTCGCATGATGCAGCAGCGCCTCGCCGGCCGGCGTCAGCGCCATGCCCTTGGCGAGCCGCTTGAACAGCGTGACGCCGAACGCCAGCTCGAAATCGTTCATCCGCTTCGACACGGCAGAGGCCGCGATCCCCTCGCGCTGCGCGGCGCGGGTCAGGTTCTGCTCGTCGCAGACGGCGACGAACAGGCGCAGCGTGGTGAGGTCGACCCGGCGGGTCAGCGCGGCCTCAGCGGGCGTCGCGGCACGCGGAAGGTCGACGGCGATGGAGGAGATCGGCATGGGCGGCGTCCCCGGGAAAGAACGCAGGGTAACGCTGGAGATGGCGCGGAAGATTCCAAAGCAGTGCGGGATGGGATGGATTGTTGGGATAGAATTCCAAAAACGGTCAATCCGGGCCGATTCCATCCCAAACCCATCACCCGCAGCGGTCATCGCGAGGGGCGAAGCGACGAAGCAATCCATGTATCAGCAAGCTGAAAGATGGATTGCTTCCACCTCCGCCAAGGTACGGCGGACAAGTTGCTGCGCTCGCATTGACGGGAAATCGACTGTGCGCAATCTCTCACCGTCACCCTGAGGAGGCCGCGCAGCGGCCGTCTCGAAGGGCGACGGCCCGACTCTCTCCGCGTGGGGTTCGTCACGGGGCTGAAGCAGAGGGGCTGTGCATCCTTCGAGACGCGCTACGCGCTCCTCAGGATGACGGGTTCAGCAGGATAACGGGGCTGCATGGCTACGCGGCAAAACAAAAACGCGGCGCCGGGGCGCCGCGCTTGCGAATGCGTTGATCGAGCGAACCGTCAGCCCGCGACCTTGGTCGCCGGGACGTCGCGCTGGCGCTTCATCACTATCTTGTTCAGTGCGCCGAGATAGGCCTTGGCAGAGGCGACCAGCGTGTCCGGATCGGCGGCGCGGGCGGTCATCGAACGGCCTTCGTGCGCGAGACGGACCGAGACTTCGGCCTGCGCGTCGGTGCCTTCGGTCACGGCGTGGACCTGATAGAGCTCCAGCTTGGCCTCGTGCGGCACCAGACGCTTGATGCAGTTGAAGACGGCATCGACCGGACCGTTACCCTCGGCTTCCTCGATCCTGATCTGGCCGTCGACGTCGAGCTTCATGGTCGCGCGCTGCGGGCCATGGGTGCCGGCGATCACGGTCAGCGAGGTCAGCTTGATGCGGTCGTGCGCGGCCGCCATCTCCTGGTCGACCAGCGCCTCGATGTCCTCGTCGTAGATGTCCTTCTTGCGGTCGGCCAGCGCCTTCATCCGCGTAAAGGCATCCTCCAGCTGGTTCGGGCCGAGCTTGTAACCCAACTCCTCCAGCTTGTGGATGAAGGCGTGACGGCCGGAATGCTTGCCGAGCACCAGCGACGACTGCTTCAGGCCGACCATCTCGGGCCGCATGATCTCGTAGGTCGAGGCGTCCTTCAGCACGCCGTCCTGATGGATGCCGCTCTCATGGGCGAAGGCGTTGCGGCCGACGATCGCCTTGTTGTACTGCACCGGGAACGAGGTAGCCGCGGACACCACCTTCGAGGCGCGGGTCAGCTGCGTGGTGTCGATCTTGTTCCAGTACGGAAACTTGTCGTTCCGCACGTTGATCGCCATCACGATCTCTTCCAGCGCGGCGTTGCCGGCGCGCTCGCCGATGCCGTTGACGGTGCACTCGACCTGCCGCGCGCCGCCGACGATGCCGGCCAGCGAGTTCGCGACCGCCATGCCGAGATCGTTGTGGCAATGCACCGAGAAGATCGCCTTGTCGGAGTTCGGCACCCGCTCGATCAGCGTCTTCATGAAGTGGGTGTATTCCTCCGGCACCGTGTAGCCGACGGTGTCGGGGATGTTCACCGTGGTGGCGCCGGCCTTGATCACGGCCTCGACGATCCGGCACAGATAGTCCATCTCGCTGCGGGTGCCGTCCTCGGCCGACCATTCGACGTCGTCGATCTGGTTGCGGGCGCGGGCGACCATCGCGACCGAAGTCTCGATCACTTCCTCGGGGGTCTTGTTCAGCTTGACGCGCATATGCAGCGGCGAGGTCGCGATCACGGTGTGGACGCGGCCGCGGCGGGCGAACTTGACGGCTTCGGCGCAGCGGTCGATGTCGGCCGGGTGGGCACGGGACAGGCCGGCGATGACCGAGTTCTTGGAGCGGCGGGCGATCTCGCTGACCGCCTGGAAGTCGCCTTCCGAGGTGATCGGGAAGCCCGCCTCGATGACGTCGACGCCCATATCGTCCAGCAACTCGGCGACCTCGAGCTTCTCCTCGAAGGTCATGGTGGCGCCGGGGCATTGCTCGCCGTCGCGCAGGGTGGTGTCGAAAATGATGACGCGGTCCTTCTCGGACTTATCAGCGGTGGCCATGTCAGAAATTCCTTTAAGCTTTGCGCCCGTCATGTTGAGGGCGATTATCAGGGTCCGGTGATCTCGTACAAACCCCTGAGTGCCCAGGCGCAAATGCCCAGCCGGCCCTCAGGGGCAGGTAAGAAGCAGGCCGCCAATAAGCAGGGCGGGCCGTGCGGCCGGGATCGTGGCGGTAGCCTCGGCCACCTCCCCCGAAATCCGATCGATTTGGCCGCGAATCAGCATTGCCAGACCCTGTTGAGCGCCGAAATCCTCGGGCAAAACCGTTGACGGTTGGTTGCCGGGAGCGCTTGAGCGCCGTCGTTCTAGACGATTATGGCAAGCTGCCGCAATGGGTAAAGATGGTCAGCCGGGTTGACCTATCGTTGCCGCATGGCTGGGCCCGCCGCCCCTTGTTGCCCCCTCACCTCCGCCCGCGCGAGGACGCGCGCAGGCTCGATGGCGAGCGGCCGTAGAGGTCGGCGAAGGCGGCGTTGAAGCGGCGGACGCTGCCGAAACCGGCGCGGAAGGCGATCTCGGTCATCGCATCGTCTGTCGTGTCGATCAGGCGCTTGGCGCGCTGGACGCGGCGGGTGGTCGCCACCTGCTGCGGGCTGGCGCCGACGTGGCGCTCGAACAACCGCGCGAGATGGCGCGAGGTGATGCCGAGCCGGTCGGCCAGCGCCGCCACCGAGCCGCACTCGAGCGCGCCGCTGTCGATCAGCTTCAGCGCGCGTGCAACCGTCGAACGTGTGCCGTTCCACGCCGGACAGAACGGCGCGGTTTCGGGACGGCAGCGGAGGCACGGCCGATAGCCCGCTGCCTCGGCCGCGGCTGCGGTCGGATAGTAGCTGACGTTGCGCGGCAGCGGGTGCTTCACCGGACAGACCGGACGGCAATAGATCCGCGTGGTCTTCACTGCGGTGAAGAAACGGCCGTCATAGCGCGCGTCGCGCCGCAGCCGCGCCGCGTTGCAGATCTCGAAGCTAAGCATGAGGCGGACAGTAGCGCATCGCGCGATCAGGGAAAGTGGCCAGAGGTGATGAGGTCCGATTCCGGCCAGCACATCCCGCTACGCTGACCTAGATCGAGCCGATCGATCACCTCCGGAGACATCGCCATGACCAGCCCGACTACCAACGAAACCGCCAAGCAAATCGTCCTCAACGCCTGGCAGACCTTCAGGACCCGCGACGCCGACCTGATTGCCGCCGCGTTCGCGCCGGATGCCGAATGGATCGCGCCGGGGCGCAACGCCACCGCGGTCGCGCTAGATCACGCCGATCACATGATCGGCGCGGATGCGATCGCCCGCTTCATCGCAACCGAGATGCACCGCCTGTTCTCCGAGATCGACATCGCGTTCCGCGCCGTTCATGCCGACGGCAACAGCGTGATCGTCGAGGAGCGCATGCGCGCGACGCTGCCGGGCGGCCGGCCCTACGAAAACGACTACTGCTTCGTGTTCACGGTCGAGGCGGGTCGCATCAAGCAGGTCCGGGAATACATGGATACGCGCAAGGGCTGGCAGATGGTGTTCGGAGAAGCTGCGACGTGACGACGGCTGCACCATCATGGCCGGGCTAGTCGCGGCCATGACATCCGCGCAACGAGACAGTTCATACTCCATACACCATGACACCATGCGCGGCGGCGGCCGGCGACAACCGCGGTGCGTATGCGGCCGGGCAAATCAATCTTTGCTCAACCGGTTGCATCTAGTCTGCCGGCGGCGACCGGGTGCTAAGGGCGCGTCCTTTTGGTTTGGGAGATATCAGGATCATGCCCGCGACGAACGTGGCCGAAGGGCCCAATCAGCGACAGGCCGGCTTCAACCTCTTCCTCGTCGGATTCCTGATCCTGTTCCTCGAACTGGCCTGCATCCGCTGGTTCTCGGCCAAGGTCGTGTTCCTGCAGTTCTTCACCAACATCGTGCTGCTCGCGGCCTTCCTCGGCATGTCCTGCGGCTGCCTTGCCGCGAGGCGGAGCACCAACTGGCTTGCGCTGTTTCCGGGGCTCGCCCTCGTGACCTTCGCCGCCGTGGCCACGATCATGGTGCTGTATTCCAACTGGGGCCAGTTCGCGGTCGACGTCGGCCATCAGGCCTCGCCGCAGGAAGTGTTCTTCGGCACCGAATATCGCAACCCGGATCTCGCCAAGTTCGTCGTGCCGATCGAGGCGATCGCCGGGCTGTTCTTCGTGCTGATCGCGCTGATGTTCGTCGGCCTCGGTCAGACGCTCGGCCGCGCCTTCGACGCCTACGCCAACCGCGTCGCCGGCTATTCGCTGAACATCGGCGGCAGCCTCGCGGGCATCGTTGGGTTCTCGCTGCTGTCGTTCGCGCAGGCGCCGCCGGTGGTCTGGTTCGGCATCAGCTGCGCGGGTATCGTCTACCTGCTCTACCAGGACAAGGCGCTGTCGATCCTGCGCCTCGCAACGATCATCATCGTGGTGGGATTTACCGCCTTCTACACCGATCGTTCCGGCAGCCATGACATCCGCTGGTCGCCCTATTACGCCGTCGACCTCAACAAACCGAACGGCGTGATTACCGTCAACAGCATCGGCCATCAGGAGATGATGCCGTTCAACGAACGCGGCTCGTCCTATTCGCTGATCCATCTGCTGCAGAAGCACAGCGGCGGCGCGCCGTTCAAGAACGTCATGATCATCGGTGCCGGCTCCGGCAACGACCTCGCGCATGCCTTGCGCTTCGGCGTCGAGCGCATCGATGCGGTCGAGATCGATCCGGTAATCCAGGACATCGGCATCCACAACCATCCCGACAAGCCGTATCAGGACCCGAGGGTGGTGCCGCATCTCGACGACGGCCGGCATTTCCTGCGCACCACCGAACGCAAATACGATCTGGTGGTGTATGCGCTCGTCGACTCGCTGATCCTGCACAGCGGCTACGCCAACATCCGTCTCGAAAGCTATCTGTTCACCGAACAGGCGTTTCAGGACGTCCGCCGCGTGCTGAAGCAGGACGGCGTCTTCGTGATGTACAACTACTATCGCCAGGGCTGGATCGTGCAGCGCGTCGCCGAGATGGCGAAGCAGGTGTTCGGCTGCGATCCGCTGGTGCTGCCGCTGCCCTACAAGGAAACGCTGACCTCGTCCGAAGCGGTCGGCTTCACCACCATCATCGCGGGCTGCAATCCGCGCATCCCCACCGCATTCCGCGACCGCGGCCAGTTCTGGCTGAACAGCGTTCCACCGGAAAACCTGTCGGTCGATGGCTTCGACAAGGCACTGGACAAGGCAGCCGCCCAGCGCGGCGACTGGGTGCCGCTGGCGCCGGCCAGGCTCGTGGTTGACAATGAGGGCGCCAAGCAATCGACCAGCGACGACTGGCCGTTCCTCTATGTCAGCGGCAGGCTGATCCCCGACCTGACGGTTCGCTCGATGATCCTGCTCGGCGTGCTTGGGCTCGGCCTCGTCTACCTGTTCAAGCCGAAAGGCGCCTGGCGGCCCAACAACCGGATGTTCTTCCTCGGTGCGGCCTTCATGCTGCTCGAGACCAAGGCGGTGGTGCAGATGGCGCTGCTGTTCGGCAGCACCTGGCTGGTCAATTCGGCGGTGTTCTTCACCGCGCTGCTGCTGATCCTCGCCGCCAATCTGTACGTGATCAAGGTGCCGTCGACCCGGCTGGCGCGGCACTATGCCGGACTGCTGGCGCTGCTGGCGGTCTCGGTGCTGGTGCCGCTGGACACGTTCCTCAGCGGCGGCATCGTCTGGCGCTACGTGATCCCGTGCGCACTGGCGCTCGGCCCGATGTTCTTCGCCGGCGTGATCTTCGCCCGCTCGTTCCGCGACGAAGCCAATCCCGATCAGGCGTTCGGCTCCAACATCGCAGGATCGGTGATCGGCGGCCTCGCCGAGTCGTGCTCGACCCTGCTCGGCTTCCGCTATCTCCTGATCGTCGCGATCGGCTTCTATTTGCTGTCCGCCTGGATGCCCTCGCGCAAGGGCTAGCGACGGTGACGCTGATCTGACGCCGGCAGCGACGCACCAACGGTAGGGTTCCCCTGCCTTGCAGGGGCGCGCTACCGAAATATCGAAAACAACCCCATGCAAAGTAGCCGGCGGACATGGCAACTCGACTCGCCGTGCAAATCAGCGGTATTATTCTACTATCCAGGAATCGTGCAGACGATCGCGCACGTAAGGGACACACCGACGGCAGGGTTCCCTCCCCCCTTGCGGGGGAGGGTTAGGGAGAGGGGTGGCCACACGACGTGCTCTCTCCAATTTGTCTTCGGCAGCGCGCGATCGTTGCCAGGCAATGCTCACGGCGACCATCTCGCCCGGGGCCACCCCTCTCCCCACCCTCCCCCACAAGGGGGGAGGGAGCCCGACCAACGTGCTCTCCTCACTCGAGGACGATGCGACCGGCAAAACGCGTACGCTACTTCTTGGCCGGCGCCTTCTTCTCCGCCGCGCCGCCCTTCTTCTCGACCGCTGCGCCCTTGCCTTCCGCTTCCAGCGCGGCACGGACGCGCTTGAATTCGCTCAGGTCCGCCTTGTCGACCTCGGGGAATTTCAGATCCAGCCTGTCGAGCGCATTGACGATGGTCGAGCCGATCACGACGCGGGCGAACCATTTGTGGTCGGCGGGCACGATATGCCAGGGCGCCTCTTTGGTCGCGGTGTGGTGGATCATGTCCTGATAGGCGGCCTGGTACTTGGCCCACAGCGCGCGCTCGGAGATGTCGGCCATCGAGAACTTCCAGTTCTTGGCTGGCTCCTCGAGCCGGTCGAGGAAGCGCTGGCGCTGCTCTTCCTTGGAGACGTTGAGGAAGAACTTCAGGATCACGGTGCCGTTGCGCGCCAGATAGCGCTCGATCGCGGAGATGTCCTCGAAGCGCTCGCGCCAGATGTTCTTGGTCACCAGCTTCTTCGGAAGCTTCTGCTTGCCGAGCACCTCGGGATGCACCCGCACCACGAGGCACTCCTCGTAATAGGAGCGGTTGAAGATGCCGATGCGGCCGCGCTCCGGCAGCGCGATCATGGCACGCCACATGAAATCGTGGTCCAGCTCCTTGGTCGAGGGCTGCTTGAACGAGGAGACCTCGCAGCCCTGCGGGTTGACGCCCTCGAACACGCTCTTGATCGCACTGTCCTTGCCGGCGGCATCCATGCCCTGGAAGATCAGGAGCAGCGACCAGCGGTCCTGGGCGTAGAGCTTCTCCTGGAAGTCGTTGAGTCGCTTGCGGTTGTCCTCGATGATCTTGCCGCCGGCGTCCTTGTCGATGCCGCCCTTCTCGGCGGTCGGGTACGACTTCAGGTGAAATTCGCCCGATCCGTCGAAGCGGAATGGCGCGACGTACGGTTTCAGTTCATCGGCGAGCGATGGGGACGGTTTGCTGCTCATGGCCCCTTGACGGTTTGCGTGGCGATTTGATCCGGTCGATCACGCTACCAAGAATGCCCTTGGGCAGGAAGATGATGAAGAGCACCAGCAGCACGCCATAGACGAGGTTGTCCCAGCCGACCGCCTTGGTGCCGAAAGAGATGCGCAGCACCTCGGCCAGCACGATGGTGATGATGGCGCCGACCGTCGGCCCCAGCGCGACATAGACGCCGCCGACGATCGCCGCGAACACCATCTGCAGGGAGACCGCGATGCCGCTCACGGTGTCCGGCGAGATGAACATCTGGTACTGGCAGTACAGCGCACCTGACAGTGCGGTCATCAGCGCGCTGATCAGGGTGATCTTGAGCTTCTCGGCGGTGACGTTGACGCCGGCCGCAGCCGCCGCATCCTCATCCTCCGAGATCGCCTCCATGGCGTGGCGGATCATGCTGCGATCGATCGCGCGCCAGATCACGAGGCCCAGAACCCAGACCGCGAGCGCGATCAGGTACCAGGTGGTCTTGTCGTCGAATTGCAGCGCGAGCAGGCCCGTGCCGCTTTGCGCGCGCTGCGGCGTGTAGCCGAGCGAGCCGCCGGTATAGTCGCGGGTCGCGGTGATGACCTGCAGCACGATGCCCGACAGCGCCAGGGTCACCAGCACGAAATAGTGTCCGGTGATGCGGAAGCGGAAGCAGGGATAGGCGACGACCAGCGCGAGCACGCCCGCGGTCGCCATGCTCAGGGGGATGCCGATCCAGGGCGAGACACCGAGGTGGTTCCAGAGCAGCGCGGTGACATAGGCGCCGATGCCCATGAAGCCGCCATGGCCGAGCGAGACGAGGCCAAAGCGGCCCATGATCGACCAGGACGTATAGGCGAACGACCAGATCAGGATCAGCACCAGCACGTGCAAATGATAGGGATCGCGATGCACGAAAGGCAGCGCGACGAGCGCGAGCAGCGCGATGATCCAGAAGGCCGCCTGCCTGTTCACGAGCGCCTCGCCAGGAGGCCCGCGGGCCGGATGAACATCATCACGATGAAGAAGGCGAAGGCCAGCACGTAGCCCCATTCGAGATCGGAGAACAGGCCGCCGAGCGAGATGATCTCGGCAAACACGAAGGCGGCGACGAAGCCGCCGATGAAATTGCCGAGTCCCCCGAGCACGCAGATCAGGAACGTGATCGGTCCGAACGACAGCCCGACGAACGGATGCACGTCGTATTGCAGCACCAGGAGGCAGGCGGCGAGCCCGGCGAGCCCGCCGCCGATCGCCGAGGTGACGAGGTAGATCCGCTTGGGATCGACGCCCATCAGCGGCATGATCTGGCGGTCCTGCGCGATGGCGCGGATCGCGGTGCCGGTGAAGGTGCGGGTCAGGAACAGATAGACGCCGACCATGCCGACCAGCGCCGCCACAAACGACAATAGTCGCGCGTAGCTGAAATTCATCTCACCGAGCGCCAGCACCGGCAGGCGGATCCCGAGGTTGCGGAAGTCGATGCCGAAGGCGACGGTGGCAAAGCTCTGCAGGATGAACAGCACGCCGCCGGTGGCGAGCAGCTGGTTGATCGGCGGCGCGGTCAAGAGCGGCGCGATGACCAGGAAATGCAGCGCGGCACCGAGCAGCGCCACCAGCAGGATGACGAGCGGCGCGGCGGCCCAGTACGGCAGATGAAAGACCTGCACGAGGTAGTACATGCCGTACATGCCGATCATCACGAGCTCGGCGTAGCAGATCCAGGTGACGTCGATGACGCCGAAGATCAGGTTGAGCCCGAGCGCCAGCAGCGCCAGCACGCCCCCGAGTAGGATGCCGTTGATCACGGCCTCCAGCAGGTAGATGTCGAAGATATCGAGGAAGGATTGCATGGTGGCTCTGCCTTAGACCGAGGCGTCGGCTAGCTGAAATAGTTCGACCGTCATCCTGAGGTGCGCGCCCTTGCGCGCCTCGAAGGATGCACGGCCACCAGCCGGGCCGTGCATCCTTCGAGACGCAGCTTCGCGGCTCCTCAGGATGACGGGGAAATATGCGAGTGCGCTTGCTCGATTCACGATCATCATCCCCTCACACCCCCAAATACGCCTGCTTGATGGTGTCGCTGGCCGCGAGCTCCGCCGCTGTGCCGGCGGCGCGGATGCTGCCGGCTTCCAGGAGATAGGCGCGGTCGACCACGCGCAACACCTGCTGCACGTTCTGCTCGACGATCAACACCGTCAGCCCGCTCGAGCGGATGCGCTTGACCAGCTCGAACACCTGCTGCACCACGACCGGCGCGAGTCCGGCCGACGGCTCATCGAGCAGCAGCAGTTTCGGGTTCGACATCAGCGCGCGGCCGATCGCGCACATCTGCTGCTCGCCGCCCGACATGGTGCCGGCCATCTGCTGCAGGCGCTCCTTGAGCCGCGGGAACAGCTCGAACACGAACTCCAGCCGCTCGGCATAGTGCGCGCGGGCGCCCGGCATGTAGGCGCCCATCTTCAGATTGTCGGCCACCGTGAGCCGCGGAAACAGCCGGCGATTTTCCGGCACATGCGCGATCCCGAGGCTGACGATGCGATGCGGCGGCGTCGCGACGACGTCGATGCCCTCCATCGCGATGGCGCCCCTGATCGGGCGGATCAAGCCGGAGATCACGCGCATCAAGGTGGTCTTGCCGGCGCCGTTCGGCCCGATCACGCCGACCGCCTCGCCCGCCTTGACGTCGAGGCTGACGTCGAACAGCGCCTGGAAGCTGCCATAACCCGCGTCGATCGACTTCAATTCCAGCATGCCGGTCACGCCCCGATCCGGCGCCGCGCTTGGGCTGCGGCTGCTGCCGCGAGGCTCGCATCCGCGTCGGTGCCGAGATAGACCTCGATCACCCGTGGATTGCCCGCGACTTCCGCGGGCAGGCCCTCGGCGATCTTCTCGCCATGATCCAGCACCATCACGCGATCGACCACCCGCATCAAGACGCCCATGATGTGCTCGACCCAGATGATGGTGATGCCGAGCTCGTCGCGGATCCGGCGCAGCATGTCGGCGGCTTGGTCCATCTCGGCCTCGTCGAGGCCGCCGAGGCTCTCGTCGGCGAGCAGGAGCTTTGGCCCGGTAGCGATCGCCTTGGCGAGTTCGAGCTTCTTCAAGCCGGCGGCCCCGAGGCCCTCGACGCTGCTGTGACGATCGGTCGGCAGGCCGACCATCGCCAGAGCGCGTTCGGCGGCCTCCTCGGCCTTGCTGCGGCTGTGGCGGCCCTGGCCGTAGAAGCCGGCGAGCACGACGTTCTCGAAGATGCTGAGGCGATGGAACGGCCGCGGGATCTGGAAGGTTCGGCCGATGCCACGGTTGATGATCCGGTGCGGGGCGAGACCTGCGATCTCGTGACCGTCGAACAGGATCGAGCCCTCGGTCGGCGGCAGCGTGCCCGAGAGCATGTTGAAGATCGTGCTCTTGCCCGAACCGTTCGGGCCGATCAGGCCGAGAATCTCGCCCTGCTCGACGCGAAACGATACGTTGTTGACGGCGCGAAAGCCGCCAAACCGCTTGACCAGGCCTTCGACGGCGAGCACGGCGTCCCCTTCGCGAGCGAGCTATTTGTAGCTGTAGGTGGTGCCGGCCGGCAGCGGCAGCTCGGTCTCGCGCTGCATCTGGCTCTTCGGCCACACCACATAGGATTTGTCGTCGATATATTGCAGCACCACCGGGAACGAGCGCGCGTTCTGCCCGGCGTATTGCTCGCCCTCGCCGTAGAACTTCACGCCGTAGCCGAGCATGGTGCCGCCCTCGGGGATGTCGGTGTCGAGCGCGGCCTTGCGCAACGCATCCGGATCGACCCCGCCATACTTCTTGATCGCGCGCGGCAGCACGTCGTCGAGGAACACATAGGCATTGGCCGCGCCGATGCCGACATGGGCGGAGCGGATCGGCACGCCGGGCTTCAGCCGGTCGAACTCCTCGCCGACCATCTTGATGACCGGTGGCAGCTTGGGATCCATGCCGTTCTGGTTGGCGAGCCAGATCGAGATCGGGTCGGTGTTGAAGAGATAATTGGCGTCGGCGCCGAGGCCTTCCTTCAGCTTCTCGTAGACGCCATA
This sequence comes from Bradyrhizobium sp. CCBAU 53421, assembly GCF_015291625.1. Classification (NCBI taxonomy): domain Bacteria; kingdom Pseudomonadati; phylum Pseudomonadota; class Alphaproteobacteria; order Hyphomicrobiales; family Nitrobacteraceae; genus Bradyrhizobium; species Bradyrhizobium sp. CCBAU 53421. Next base: position 2,976,711 of record NZ_CP030047.1, on the reverse strand, counting down.
GCCGGCGCCGTGGCCGACGATGGCGCCGAACTTCAGCCCCTGCTCGCGCGCCTGGCGAAATAACAGCGTAATGTCCGGATTGTAGCCGGTGTGGAAGATCACGTCGGGCTTGGCGCGCTTCAGCTTGGTCACCAGCGCCGACAGATCGGGCGCGGTCGCCGAATAGCCTTCCTTCAGCACGATGTTGAAACCGGCCTTCTTGGCGCCGGCCTCGTTGCCCTTGGCGACGTCGACTCCATAGGCGCCGTCCTCATGGATGATGGCGACCCGCAGGTCCTTCGGCTCCTTGCCGAACTTCGACAGCGAATATTGCGCGATGAAGTCGGTCGTCATCATGCCGTACTGATTGCCGGCGGCTTGCGGCCGGAACACGTATTTGTAGTTCTTGCCGTCGAACACCCCCGAGGAGATGCAGGTCGTGATCCACATGAACTTCTTCATCTGGTCGACCCGCGCCGCCACCGGCACGCACTGCGCCGAGGAGAAGAAGCCCATCACCATGTCGACCTTCTCCTGCTCGAGCAGGCGGACGGCCTCGTTGATGGCGATGTCGGGCTTGCTCTGCGCGTCGGCATAAACGGCCTCGACCTTGTAACCCTCGACGCCGGTCTTGGCGTAATGGTCGAGCATGATCTTGACGCCGGTATATTGCAGCTCGGAGCCGCCGCCGGCCAGCGGGCCGGTCAAATCGAAGATCACGCCGATCTTGATCTTCTTGTCCTGCGCATGCGCGCCAGCGGCCACGCCGAGCGCCGCAACCGCGACAGACAGACCCGCGAGCCAGCGGGCGGCCCTCCTGACCGGCATGAATCCCTCCCCGGAGATTGTGCACTGCATTTTTTGTTGTCGTGCCGCCCTATCACAGGGGGAGCAGCCGATGATGTCAAGCGCGATGGCTGCGTCGCCACGGCGGAGGCTTGCGCAAAGTTTCGGCGAAGCGACGCCGACAACCTTTCAGACCGGAGAACTACGGAAGGAACCTGCGCTGGTTCTGCCTTATCCTGATGGCTGCGAAGTAGCCGTCATTGGAGGCGACACATGACTCATATGCTTTGCAGAGCGAGACTCATCTCGTGGTTCGGTGCGTGCGTGCTTGGATTGGGAGTATGGACTGCCGCTCCGTCGGCAGCCGTGGCGCAGAATTCACCGTCCGCCGAGGCCAGGCTGAAGGAGTTGAACATCACGCTGCCGCCCGTGCCGACACCGGTCGCCAACTACGTCGATGCGGTCCGGGTCGGCAATCTGCTCTTCCTCGCGGGAAACACCCCGGCTGCCGACTGGAAGTACAAGGGCAAGGTCGGCAAGGACCTCACCGTGCAGGAGGGCTACGACACGGCCCGTCAGGTTGGCCTGATCATGCTGGCGAAGGTACGCGTCGCACTCGGGAGCCTCGATCGGGTCAAGCGCGTGGTCAAGGTGTTCGGGATGGTCAATTCGGCCGACGGCTTTGGTGATCAGCCGAAAGTCGTGAACGGATTCTCCGATCTGATGGTGGAGGTGTTCGGCGAGGCGGCCGGCAAACACGCGCGATCTGCTGTCGGGATGGCGGGCCTTCCGTTCAACAACGCCGTGGAGGTCGAGATGGTCGTTGAAGTGGCCGAGTGATCGGCCAGCCGTTGCTTCACCTCGCAGGTCGTCGATGGCGACCGATCGAGGCAACGGCCATCCGCCCATCTCACCTCTATCTACGTCGGCAACTGCGTCTCGATGAACGCGGTGACGAAGCGCGGCATGGCGGAGGTGAGATCGGCGCGGCTGCGCACGAGATAAATGCCGGCAAGCTCGGGATTTTGCTGGCGCGCGAGATTGGACTCGATCCGCGCACGCAGCGCGTCAGCGGGCATGTCGACGCGCAGGATCTGCATCATTGCCAGCGCGACGCCGGTATAGATGCAATGCCAATCGGCGTCCGCGCGGCAATCCGACGGTTGCAGCCCAGTCTCCTCCTCGAGCTCGCGCATCACGCTGCCGGCGATATCGACCGTCTCGCCCCTGATGTCGTCGAGATCAGGCGTGCCGGAGGGGAAATAAATGCGTCCGGCATTCGCGGTCTGCTCGCCCATGACACCGCATACGAAGGCGCCGTCACTCGAGAGCAGCGCGCCCATGCCGAAGCCGTTGAAGATCTCCTTGTCCGGAAAGCCCCAGTCGCGCCAGGCGAGGAAGCTCGCGAAATCGGTCTCGAAATAGCTCGCGCTGAGCCGCTCGCCGGCGAAGACCGGATCGCGCCCGAGCAGGACGCGGCCGTTCCACAGATTCGGGTTCAGCCGCTGCTGCTCGGCGAAATGGGCGTCGATCTCGCCGCGCCGCTGGTCCGCGAACGGCCAGGGCCGCCGCTGCAGGGCGAGGTCGAGCGCGGTGACGCGACAGATGAGCGGAGACTGCATATCCGAACGTGTTTACTTCGCGTTTCCTGTCGTCTTCTTGACCTGATCGACGAACTTGTTGGTGTAGGTCTTGGTAACGTCGATGCCGGCCTTCGCGACCTCGGGCGAGCCCTCGCTGAACACGGCGAGCACGGCTTCGGCACCCTTGGGGTCCATCTTGCCGGTCTCGGAATACATCGGGATCGTGTTCTTCAGCGCCGCGAGATACTGCGCCTTGTCCTTGCCGACGATCTCGTCCGGCATCTTGGCCATGATGTCTTCGGCGGTGTGCGAATGGATCCAGCCGAGCGTCGCCATGATCGCATTGGTCAGCGCCTGCACCTCCTTCTCGTGGCCGTTGACCCAGGCCGCGGTCGAATAGAGCGCGCCGCCGGGATATTCGCCGCCGAACACCGCCAGCGTGTCGTGCTGGGTGCGGGTGTCGCTCAGGATCTTGAGGTCCTTGTAGCTGCCCTGCAGCACGGTAACGGCAGGATCGAGCATCACGGCAGCGTCGATCTGGCCCTGCTCCATCGCGGCGACCGCGGTGGCGCCGAGGCCGACGCCGATCACGGCGGCGCCGGTCGGATCGAGGCCGTTCTTCTTCAAGAGATATTTCAGGAAGAAATCGGTCGAGGAGCCCGGCGCGCTGACGCCGACCTTCTTGCCGGCGAGGTCCTTGATCGAGTTGATCTCGCCGGTGTGCTTCGGCGACACCACCAGCACGAGGCCGGGATAACGGTCATAGACCACGAAGGCCTGCAGCTCCTGCTTCTTGGCCGCGAGGTTGACGCAGTGGTCGAAATAGCCGGAGACGACGTCGGCGCTGCCGCCGAGCACGGCCTTGAGCGCATCCGAGCCGCCCTTGAGGTCGACCAGTTCGACTGCAAGCCCGGCCTTGTCATATTCACCAAGCTGCTTGGCCAGCACGGTGGGCAGATAGCACAGGCAGGCGCCGCCCCCGACCGCGACGGTGATCTTGCTTTGCGCCGCGGCAAGGCCCGTGGACAGGGTCAGCGCCAGCAGCGTTCCGGCAAGCTTGCCAAGCCATTTGTTCATGACGTCCCTCCGTTCGACTGGCCGGCAAGATAGAGGAGCCGGCACGGCTTGAGAAGGCGACTTTCCGATAACTGGTCAAGCTTGCGGCGGCGGCATAGCATCGCGGATACAAAGAAAAACGCCGATAAACACCAAGAATACATCAAGGGAGGTCTTCATGAATCGCATTGCAACCGCGCTTTCGATCGCCGCGGCCTTTGCGGCCGGCTGCGGCGTCACCCATGTGCTGCGGCCGGCGCTCGCGGCCGAGAGCATCACCGCGCAAGTCATCCACACCGGCGAGATGGATGGCGACAAGCTCGGCGACGCCAACAAGGTCGGCTTCCGCTCCAAGATGTTCGTCTCGGCCGACGGCGCCACCGTCTCGATCCAGGACGGCAACGTGCCGAAGCACATGCACCCCAACACCAACGAGCTGCAATTCGTGCTCGAAGGCACCGGCACGGTCTGGCTTGGCGACAAGGAAGTGACGGTCAAGCCCGGCGATCTGATCGTGATCCCGAAGGGCACGCCGCATGGCGGCACCAAGCCGAACGGCCGCGCCATCAAGGCGATCGCGATCAAGACGCCGCCGCAGGCGCCTGACGATACCAAGCTGCTGGATTGAAGACGGCTGCCTGCCCCATTCATTGCGGGGAGCGTACCGTCACCCTGAGGAGGCCGCGAAGCGGCCGTCTCGAAGGGTCGACGGCCACCGGCCGGGCCGTGCATCCTTCGAGGGCCGCTGAAGAAGCGGCCACCTCAGGATGACGGAACGGGCTTCGTTGGCCATGCAAGAGCGTCATCCCGGCATTTGCGAATCTGCCTCCAACGACGGTTCCACATGACGACCGCAGATAATTCGCTTGCCTCAGGCTCGGCCAATTCATAATATTATGATCGTCATTTAATAGAGAGCCGAACCCATGAGCCTGGACGATCACCCCACGGTCAGGGCCGTGCGCGCCCGCAGCAGCCAACCGGTCCGCGATCTCCCGGTTTCATCGGAGCTCATCAAGGACATCGCACGCAAGTGCGGCGCCGATGACGTCGGCATCATCGAATTCGACCGTGCCGCGATCGCGCCGCAGCGCGACTTCATCCGCAAGGTCTACGGCCGGACGCGTTCCCTGCTCGCGATCGCCTGCCACATGAACCGCGAGCCGGTGCGCTCGCCGTCGCGATCGGTCGCCAACGAGGAATTCCACGGCACCTACGACCACGTCAACGAAACCGCGCGCGCCATCGTTCGCGCGCTCGACGAGCACGGCATCCCGGCCTGCAATTCGGTCGCCGCCTTCCCGATGGAGATGGACCTGCCGAAGATCATGATGGTCCAGCACAAGCCGATCGCGGTGGAAGCCGGGCTCGGGCGGATGGGAATCCATCGCAGCGTCATCCACCCGAAGTTCGGCAGCTTCGTGCTGCTCGGCACCGTGCTGCTCGGATGCGAGGTCGACGCCCTCGACCAGCCGATCGACTACAATCCCTGCCTGGAGTGCAAATTGTGCGTCGCCGCCTGCCCGGTCGGCGCCATCAAGCCGGACGGCGGTTTCGATTTCCTGTCCTGCCACACTCATAATTATCACGACTTCCTCGGCAACTTCACGCAGTGGGTGGAGAAGGTCGCGGATTCCAAGGATGCCAGCGATTATCGCGCCCGCGTTCCCCGCACCGAGACGCTGAACGTCTGGCAATCGCTGTCGTTCAAGCCGGGCTACAAGGCGGCCTATTGCATCTCGGCCTGTCCTGCTGGCGAAGATGTGATCGGGCCCTTCCTCAGCGATCGTGACGCGCATTTCACCGAGGTGGTGCAGCCGCTGATCGACAAGGACGAGTTCGTCTATGTGATCCCGGATACCGATGCCGAGGACACGGTGACGCGGCGGTTTCCGCACAAGAAGGTCCAGCATGTCACGTCCGGGCGCCACACAGGCAGCATCCAGGCCTACATTTTCTCGCTGTCGCTCGGATTTCAGCGCGGCCGGGCGCGCGGCCTCGATTTCGTGACCCATCTGCGCTTTACCGGCGCGAGCGCGCTGGACATGACGGTGACGATCAAGGGCAAGGACCTCCAGGTGGTGCCGGGGCGGCACGTTGGAGAGCCCGCCCTGACCATCACCGCCGATACCCAGGCCTGGCTGCGCATCCAGAACCGCGACCTCGAACTTGCCGACGCGATAGACGCAGGACTGGTGAGCGTGAGCGATGCGAAGCTGTTTGCGGCCTATATGCGGTGCTTCCCGCTGTGAACCGAGTTCGTAGGGTGGGTGGACCAACGGGTCCGCGCGAAGCGCGGCCCGATGACAGGCTCCGCGTAACCCATCAACTTCGCGCACCTGCGGAGAAGGTGAGTTACGCCGTCGGCTAACCCACCCGACGCATCCACCTGCGCTGCGCCCTACTGCGCCGAATAGACCAGCTGTTCGAGATCGGCAATCAATCCCGGCCCGGTCGGCTGCCACCCGAGCTTCCTGCGCGTCTGCGCGCTGGAGGCCGCCATGTCGTAGGCCGCGAACGTGCCGAGCCAGCCGAAAAAGGCCTGCGCCTCTTGCGGGGCGATGGATTTGACCGGCAGCTTCAGGCGCCGTCCGATCGTCTCGGCAATATCGCGCATCGCGACCCCCTCTTCGGCAACGGCGTGATACCTTGCGTTCGGCTCGGCCTTTTCGATGGCCAGCCGGTAGAGACGCGCGACATCGAGAACATGCGCCGCCGGCCAGCGATTTTGCCCGTCGCCGAGATAGGCGCATGCGCCCTTTTCGCGGTACACCGCGATCAAGGGGGTGATGAGACCCTGCCTGACAGGATCGTGCACCTGGGGAAGACGCATGGCCGATGCGCGGACGCCCTTCAGCGACAAGGCCGTCTGTTCCGACACGCGGGGGAATGGGAAATCCGGCGATATCGTTTGGTCCTCGGTTGCGATCTGGCCGGGCGCGGCCAATCCCGCCAAGCCCCCGGTTACGATCAGCGGCCTGTCCGATCCAGCCAGAACAGAACCCAGCGCTTCGATGGCGCAGCGGTCGATCTCGCAGCTCTTCGCGAAATTGGACCAGTCGTGAACGAAGCCCAGGTGAATGACGGCATCCGAGGCGGCTGCCCCCTTGCGCAGGCTGTCGAGGTCCTCGAGCGAGCCGCGAAGAACCTCGGCACCAAGGGCGGCGATCGCGTTCGCCCCCTCGTCCGAACGGGCCATGCCAAGAACCTGATGTCCGGCGGCGATCAGGTCCTTGACGACGGGAGTGCCGATAAAGCCGGTGGCACCAGTGACGAACACGCGCATGAGGAAGTCTCCAGGTTTCGTTGGAGACAAATCTGGCCCCGCGCGCTATCCTGTTAAAGTAGTGATCTTATCATGGTATAATTGCTAACAGCATGAGCGTTTCAGTCGAACAAGAGAACCTGCTCGGCGCCTACCTGAAGGACCGCCGCGGCAAGCTCGATCCGGCCGCGTTCGGCTTCCCGGCGGAGCGGCGCCGCACAGCGGGGTTGCGCCGCGAGGAAGTGGCGCAGCGCGCCAATATCAGCCCCACCTGGTACACCTGGCTCGAGCAGGGCCGCGGCGGCGCGCCGTCGGCAGATGTGCTGGATCGCATCGCGCGGGCGCTGATGCTGACCGATGTCGAACGCGAGCATCTGTTCCTGCTCGGCCTCGGCCGCGCGCCCGATGTGCGCTACCAGAAGAGCGAGGGCGTCACCCCGCGGCTGCAACGCGTGCTCGACGCGCTGGAGCCGATCCCCGCCGTCATGCGGACTGCGACATGGGACGTCGTCGCCTGGAACAGAGCCGCGACCGTCATGCTGACGGACTATGCATCGGAGCCGCCGAGCCGACGCAACGTGCTGCGCTATTTCTTTCTCGATCCGAAGGCCCGCGCCGCGCAATATGATTGGGAGAGCGTCGCGCGTTTCGTGGTCGGCGCCTTCCGCGTCGATGCGGCGCGTGCCGGCGCCGCGGCCGTGGTGCAACCGTTTGTCGACGAGCTCTGCCGGCAGAGCCCCGAATTCGCGGCGATGTGGCGCGATAACGACGTCCGTGCCCATGGCGAGGCGATCAAGCACATCCGCCATCCGGTGCTCGGCCCGATCGCGTTCGAATATTCCGTGTTCGCGGTCGACGGCCGGCCCGACCTCGGCCTTGTGGTCTACAATCCCATCGACCAGAAGGTCCGGGACAAGATCCGCGCGCTCGTGGAAGCGAAGCAGACCCGCAGGCGCGCGTGAGCCTGCTCAATCCCGCGTCGCCGCCGTCGGCCGCCACATCAGCAGCCGCTTCTCCACCATCGTCACGCCCATGTCGATCAAAATGACGAAGGCCGACAGCACGAACATGCCCGCGAACACGCCGGCGACGTCGAACACGCCCTCGGCCTGCTGGATCAGGTAGCCGAGGCCGGCCGCGGAGCCGAGATATTCGCCGACCACCGCGCCGACCACCGCAAAACCGACCGAGGTATGCAGCGAGGAGAACATCCAGGACAGCGCCGAGGGCCAGTAGACATGGCGCATCAGCTGCCGCTCGTTCATGCCGAGCATGCGGCCGTTGTCGAGCACCGTGGTCGGCACTTCCTTGACGCCCTGGTAGACGTTGAAGAACACGATGAAGAACACCAAGGTCACGCCGAGCGCGACCTTGGACCAGACGCCGAGCCCGAACCACAGCGCGAAGATCGGCGCCAGCACCACGCGCGGCAGCGCGTTGACCATCTTGACATAGGGATCGAACACTGCAGCGACGCGCGGCTGCCGCGCGAACCAGAAGCCGACCAGGATGCCGCCGGCCGATCCGATCACGAAGGCGAGGATCGATTCCCACAGCGTGATCGCGAGATGCTTCCAGATCACCCCGGTCGAGAACCACTTTACGATCTGGCTGAAGACGTCGACCGGATTGGAGAAGAAGAACGGCGGCAGCAGCACCTTGCCGAAAACAGGCACGGTGGAAAAGACCTGCCACAACGCCAGCGTGACGACCGCGACCAGAACCTGCAGAGACAGCAACGTGACGCGCGACATCAGGCGGCTCCCGCCTGCGTCGACTGCACATAGCCCTTCATCACCTCGTCCTTCAGCACGCCCCAGATCTCGCGATGCAGGGCATGGAAATCCTTCTCCATCCTGATCTCGGCGATATCGCGCGGCCGCGGCAGCGTGATGCGCCAGTCGCCGATGATGCGCGCGCTGGGGCCGGCCGACACGATCACGACGCGGTCGGCGAGCGCGATCGCCTCCTCGAGATCGTGGGTGACGAACAGCACCGCCTTGCGGTCGGCGGTCCACAATTCCAGCAGCAGATTGCCCATGATCTGCCGGGTCTGGGCGTCGAGCGGGCCGAACGGCTCGTCCATCAAGAGGATCTTCGGATCTCGGATCAGGACCTGCGCCAGCGCGACGCGCTTGCGCTGGCCGCCCGACAGCATGTGCGGATAGCGGCCCGCGAAGGCACCGAGCCCGACCGAGGTCAGCCATTGCTGCGCGCGCGCGAGCGCATCGGCGCGCGGCGTGCCCCGGATCTCGAGCCCGATCGCGACGTTGTCGATCGCGGTCTTCCATGGGAATAGCGCATCGGCCTGGAACAGGTAGCCGGCGTCGCGGTTGAGGCCACTGAGCGGCTTGTCGAAGATTCGCGCCGACCCGGCTGCCGGCTTCAGCAGCCCCGCGGTGACGTTGAGCAGCGTCGACTTTCCGCATCCGGTCGGGCCGACGATGGCGACGAACTCGCCATGATCAACCGCAAGATTGGCCTGCTCGACCGCGGTATAGACGCGTCCATCCGCCAACCGAAACGCCACCGTCGCACCGTCAAGCGCGACCGCCGTCGGCTCCGTCATCGCCACGCATTCCTCCCGAAAGTTCTGAAATGGCTTAGCGGTTCGCGCGGGCAAGTCAACGCAGGAAGATGGCGCAGGCACGCAAGGATCCGGTCACGCGGTTTTCAGGTCAACCGGGTTGCGCTTCGCGTCGACATCGCCGAGGCTGCGGGCCAAAGCGGTGGACAAGGAGAAACGCATGCGGATCGCAGTGGTAGGCGCCGGAGGCGTCGGGGGCGGCTTTGGTGCGGCGCTCGCGCATGCCGGAGCCGACGTCACCTTTATCGCGCGCGGCGCGCACCTCGCCGCAATGCGCAGCGAAGGTCTGAAGGTTCAGGGCGGCCGCGGCGAAACCCATCTGGTCCCGACCCAGGCGAGCGACGACCCCGCTGATGTCGGCCCGGTCGATGTCGTGCTGTTCTGCGTCAAGCTGTGGGACGTCGAAAGCGCCGGCGCGCGCATCAAGCCGATGGTCGGTCCCGACACCGCAGTGATCCCGCTGCAGAACGGCATCGACGCGCCCGACCGGCTGATCCCGATCCTCGGGCGCGACGCCGTGATGGGCGGCGTGGCGCAGATCTCTGCCTCGATCATCAAGCCCGGCGTGATCAACCAGGTCGGCACCTTCATGCGCATGATCTTCGGCGAGCTCGACGGCCGCATCACGCCGCGCGGCAAAGCGCTGCTCGAGCTCTGCCTGAAGGCCGGGTTCGACGCCACGCTGAGCGAGCAGATCAACACCGAGTTGTGGATGAAATTCATCGGCCTCGCCACCAATGCCGGCATGACCGCCGTCACGCGCCAGCCGATCGGCAGGCTGCGCGACGATCCCGATCTGCGCCCGTTGTTCGTGTCGGCCTGCGAGGAGATCATCGCCGTCGCGCACGCCAGCGGCATCAAGCTGCCGCCGGAGCCGCTTGCGAAAGTGCTCGACTTCATCGGGCACGCGCCACCTGCGATGAAGGCGTCGATGGCGCTCGATCTCGAGCGCGGCAACCGGCTCGAACTGCCCTGGCTGAACGGCAAGGTGGTCGAGCTCGGCCGCAAGCTCGGCGTGCCGACCCCGACGCACGATTTCCTCTATGCGGTGCTGAAGCCCTATGCGATGGGCGCGCCGTCGTAAGCAGGCGGCCACGGGTTGGAGCAGCAGCCCCGCTCAAGCATGTTGCGGCGGGGCAAGCGTCGCGACCTGATCCGGATGCACCGTGATGCTGGTGCCGCCATGTCCATCGCTTGCGGCGACGAAGGTGGATGCCATGTAGTTCCCGAGCAAAGCGATGCTGGCGGCGTGGACGCCGTCCGAGACGGTGATCGATCCGCCCGCGGCGTTGCCGGCAAAGGCCACGGTTTGCCCGGCAGCAAAATCGATAGTGGCGAAATCGATCGCGTCGGCTCCGCTCATGCCCGCGACAGTACCGGAGAAGCCTGTGGGGTCATCGAGCTTCAGTGTTCCGGTGTCTGATGCAAAGGAGATTTGCGCCGTACTCGCCGACGCAAGCTCGAGGGTCTGTCCGGCCGGAATGATCGAGGGATCGCTGATCGTGAAGGCGCTGGACCAGGCGCCCCAGACGGTTCCGTCATTGGCCTTTATCCAGAGCGTGTCGGTGCCCGATCCGACGTGATACGCGAGCTGGGAGAGCTGCGAAACCGAGATGACGTTGCCCTGATTTGCTCCGAGCGCAACACCGTTCAGTGTGAAGTAGCCGTTGCCGCCTCCACTATTCCAGACATCATACGATGTCGCGGAACTGCCGAACGGATCCGAATAGGTGAAGAGCGAGGATACCGAGAACGTCTGGCCTTGAACGGACAACGTGCTTGAATTGGTCGGGGTCACGACCGGACCGCTGTCGAGCGGCGCGGTCACGGTGAAAGCACTTGACCATGATCCCCAGACGGTGCCGTCGTTGGCGCGGACCCATAGCGTGTCGGCGCCCGAGCCCGATTGATAGCTCAGCGACGCCAGCTGGGCTGCCGTGACGTAGTTGTCCTGGTTCGCCGAAAGTGCCACCCCGTTGAGAGCGAAGTGCCCGCCACCTGTACCGGTGTCCCAGACGTCATACTGGGTCGCAGCACTGCCGAACGGATCGCTGTAGGTGAACAGCGACGAGGCTGCATAGCTCTGGCCGTGGGCAGCAACGATGTTCGACACCGTCTCGACGGGTCCGCTGTCAACCGGAGCAGTGACAGTGAAGGCGCTCGACCACGCGCCCCACAGCGTGCCGTCATTGGCCCGGATCCAGAGGATGTCGGTCCCCGAGCCGGATTGATAGGTCAATGACGCCAGCTGCGCGGCCGTGATGTAGTTGTCCTGGTTGGCGGCAAGCGCCACCCCGTTTAGCAGGAAATGCCCACCACCTGTGCCCGTGTTCCAGACATCATATTGGGTCGCGGGGCTGTTGAAGGGATCGCTGTAGGTGAACAGCGACGAAGCCGCATAGCTCTGGCCGTGCGGTGCGACGATGTTCGACACCGTCTCGACCGGTCCGCTGTCGACTGGCGCATTGACGGTGAAGGCGCTCGACCACGCCCCCCACACGGTGCCGTCATTGGCGCGGATCCAGAGCGTGTCGACGCCGGAGCCCGATTGATAGGTCAGCGACGCCAGCTGGGCGGCCGTGATGTAGTTGTCCTGGTTGGCCGGCAGCGCCACGCCGTTCAGGAGGAAGTGGCCGCCGACGGTGCCGCTATCCCAGACATCGTACTGGGTTGCAGGGCTGTTGAAGGGATCGCTGTAGGTGAACAGCGACGAAGCCGCATAGCTCTGGCCGTGGGGTGCGACGATGTTCGACACCGTCTCGACCGGCCCGCTGTCAACCGGCGCATTGACGGTGAAGGGGCTCGACCACGCCCCCCACACCGTGCCGTCATTGGCGCGGATCCAGAGCGTGTCGACGCCGGACCCCGATTGATAGCTCAACTGGGCCAGTTGGGCGGGCGTAACGTAGTTGTCCTGGTTGGCGGGAAGCGCCACCCCGTTCAGGACGAAGTGGCCGCCACCTGTGCCGGTGTCCCAGACGTCATAGAGGGTTGCAGGACTGTTGAACGGATCGCTGTAGGTGAACAAGGATGTGGCCGCATAGCTCTGGCCATGAGTCGCGACAATGTTCGACACTGCCTCGACAGGACCGTTGTCGACCGGCGCGGTGACGGTGAAGGCGCTCGACCATTGTCCCCATACCGTGCTGTCGTTGACCCGAATCCAGAGCGTGTCCGCGCCGGAGCCGGATTGATAGGTCAATGACGACAGCTGCGCGGCCGTGATGTAGTTGTCCTGATTGGCGGCAAGCGCCACCCCGTTCAGGACGAAGTGGCCGCCACCGGTGCCGGTGTCCCAGACATCGTATTGGGTGGCTGCGAGGCCGAACGGGTCGGAATAGGTGAACAGCGAGGACACGGCAAAGCTCTGGCCGTGCGTTGCCGTCACGTTTGCGGCCGTCACCACGGGCCCTTCAGGAATTGCCGTGAATTGGGTCCAGGCGCTCCAGAACACGCCGTTGAACGCCTCCACCCACAGCGTGTCGCTCGCGGGACCGAACTGATAGGCAATGCTCGACCATTGTGAAGCGGCGACGTCGATCTCGACCCCGTTCGGCTGCGCCACTCCGCCCACGGTGAAGTGCCCGTTACCCGTGGAGTCCCAAAGCGCATATTCGATGACGGGCAGAGTACCGCTCGTCACATAGAACATCGACGACGCCGCAATCGAGGTTTGCACGCGGCCGGTTATGTTTGACGCGACCACGGTGGGCGCGACGTCGACGACGCCGGAATTGTCGATGACGAAGTCGCCGCCCTCGCTGGCGATCTGTGTCAGCGAGACTTCGAACTGCACATTCCAGTTTTGGCCAGGATAGCTGTTCCCCCATGGATTGCGGACAATGAAATTGCCCGTCGCGCTGTCGTAGCCGACGACCCCGAAAGCGTGGTCCGGAACCAGCTGAATGTTTCCGGCACTGTCATACGTGTACGGAGACGTCGAGGGAATCTCGAGGATGACGTCGTCGTGGTTGGCGAGGGCCGAGATATAGAGAGACTTGTCGCTGTACCAGGACGATGAACTGCTCAGGTAATAGTTGACGCTCGTCGCGTCGGTCAGATTCTCCAGGACGTCCGTCGGGGGATCGGCGGAGATGTTGTTGTAGCTGTTGACGGCCGGGTGTCCAATCTGTCCCGACGAACTGAGCTGCGCGTAAGCCTTTTCCACCAAGGCAACCCACATCGCCGTGGGTTGCTCATTGTAATTGTGGCCATAGTCAAGCTCGGTGCCACTGACGACTGGAAACTCGTCATTGACGGTCTCCCATGTCTCCTGACCATTGACATAGAAGCGCACGCCATAGGTGCCGTTTCCATTGTCCACGATCATGGAACTCATGACCTGAGGATGAAAGACGACGACGTCGATCAATCCCGACATCAGTTCGCAATCGCCATCCGCGCCCTGACAGATGTCGTTGACGGTGGCCGCGCCCGCCGAAGAATATAACGGCCCGACAACCGCGCTGTAGCCCTTCAATGTCCAGCCGCTCCCGCCCGCATCGGGCGGCAAGGTCGGGTCCGGCAGGTCGGTCCCCTGGAACCACTTTCCGATCAGTTCCGACATCTGCGTCGACGTCGTGCCGACCTGCAGATTGCCGAGCGTGACGTGGGTCGTGCCGCCCCCGGTCCAGGTGGCATTCGCCGGATTCCCATCAACGAGCTGGATGAAAAGATGGGAGACATAGTCCGACGTGGTGAGGCCGCTGTTCAGATTGGCCGCAATCAGCTGCAGCGAATTCAGCTCATTCTGGGTGACACTGCCGCGATTGGCGACGTCCGCCAGCAACTGGATGGCTTCAGCATCGGTGAAGACGCCGTCCGCAGCAAAGTTGAGCATGTCGGACTTGATGCCGCTGTCGACCAGGGAATTGACCCAGCTTGCCGTCATGGAATTCCTTCAAGTCTTGACGCGATCCGGTTGCCGTCGACCAGGCCGGTCCTGGCGAGGGCGCGTCCCGTCGAGACGAATCCAGCAACAGAATATGTAACTATCGCGTTAGTTGTGGCCGAATTCGAGACGGGTGTCGATCTTGCCGAACGCTGCCGTCAGGGAACCCGCATTATCGTGAAGATTCGTTAACGTCTGCCTGATACGGCGCCCGCCACCGGAGATAGCCGCAGGGTCGGACTCCCCCCGACGCGGTCCTGCGGCCGGCGTTTGACTCGCTTGGTCCTTTGCCGCGTCAATCGGCGGGACGCCGCCCGCGGTGCACCCGGCGCTTCGGAGGCGATGGCGGCGCGAAGAAGGGATTCACGGAGCACATCGCACCGCGGCCCGACGCGGACGCCTGGCACTGCGGGATCGAGGTGAAGCTGCAATCGATGTAATTGCCACCGCCGAATCGGCCGCCGCCATAGACATGCATGCACACCGGATAGTTCGGATCGTAGGCCTGCCCGGCGGCAGGTCCGGCCACGGCGACCGCAGCTGCGGCGATCGCGAACAGTTTCAGGCGCATCGGTCTCTCCTTGTGGCTCGGAAGGTTCCCCCAGAACAGCCGGAGTTGGCCACGGCACCAGCGACGCGACGGCCATGCCGACCATCGCATCAGACGACAATACGTGAGCGCTAGTTGGCGGGCTGACGTTGTCGTTGCCCCCGCTCCCTGGTCGGCTTTTTGGGACCTTTATAGAAGGGATTGACCGAGCATGTCGCCGATCGTCCGGACGCCGTTGCCTGGCATTGCGGAAGCGACGTGAAGCTGCAATCGATGTACTCGGGCGTCAGCCTGCCGCCATAGACTTCCAGGCACACCGGATAGTTCGGATCGTACATCTGCGCGGCGGCGGGCCCGGCGATGCCAACGCCGATGGCGGCAATGATGGTGACTTTCAGGCGCATCGAATTCTCCTCGAACTTGCTCAGCAACGCCGGGCGCCGCTATCGCTGTTCGCCGGCCGGCTTGCCGTCGTCCTCACCAAGACAACGGATCATGAAGGCCGTCGTGTCGCGCGGCAGGACCTGCGCGGCCCGCGCCTTGAGGCGGCATTCGAGCTGCGCGATCTGACGCGCCCGCTGCCGCTCCGACGGCAGCGTCGATTGCCGCAGCCGGCGCAGGGTCATCGGCGAGCCGTCCGACTCGAAGCTCAGCTCGTACCTCTTGCCGCTTTGGTCGGTGGCGGCGCAGGTGATGGTGGACACCTGCCGCGTGATGAAGCTTCCGACCTGGCGGCAGGAGCCTGTCGACGTCTCCACCAGCGGCACCGGCAAACCATCGACGCGCGGACGGTCGCTCGACTTCAACAACATGCGGTCGACCGAAAGCTCGAACAGATTGTCCTGGGTGCGTTCGGTGCTCTCGCCGGAGAACGAGACGATGTGGCTCTTGTCGGCAGGATCGTCCAGCACCACGGTGAATTCGGAACGGCCGCGCAGGGTGTGGAAATAGGCCACCGCCTTGCAGGTATAGTTGCGGCCGGCAACGGTGACATTGCGGCAGGTGCCCGACATCAACGCATACAGGTCGACGTCGTAGACCGGGCCGGCGGCAATTGCGAGCGCAGGCCAGCAGACGACGGCAATCGCAATCAACTGAGCGAAACGGGAGATCATGCTGAAGCGGTCGAGAACACGGTCAATGGAGAGGTCCATGGCGCAAGGTCGCCGATTTCCATGGACTGTGCAACGATGAAGCAGGCTGAAATGTGGACGCCCCGCAATCGACGGGGGACCGCAGCGCTAGCCGCGCCGAAACGCCGCGCCGCTGGCGCCTTGCGTCAGATCTGCGGGCCGGACAGGGTGACCTCGCGCTCGGCGCGAAAGACGTTGCTGTAGAGGTTCGCGATCCACTGACGGCCGCTTGCCGTCATGTTCAGACAGTTGATGGCGCCCTGGATGTGCGGCGCAACCATATTCCAGTAGAACTGCGGATAGCGGTCGACGATGTCGGCCGGCGATTCATAGCCGAGCTGGCGGTTGATGCCGACCTCCTCGAACTCGTGATAGAGCGCGTTGGCTTTCCTGATGTAGTTGGGATCGCCGAGCTGCCCGATGAAATCGGCGGCCCGGACGATCGCCGCCTCGTCGTCATACTGCTGGCCTTCCGGCGCCGGAAACCGCGTCCCCTCGATGTTGCGCGCGACGCGCTCGCGATCGAGCGGAAGCACGGCCTCGAGCCTGTCGAGCACATAGAGCTTCGAGCGGTCGACATGATACGGCATCAGGCCGGCATCCGACGAGCCGCGCGGCAGCACGACCTTCTTGCCGGAGGCATCGATGACATAACCATCCGGTCCATCGCCCTTCAGCAGGCCGCGCACATAGCCGATGTCGTGCGTCAGGCAGGCGATGATCGTATGGGTGTAGTCCTCCGCGGTGACATGGGTGTGCAGCGCGCGACCGCGGATGATGTCATGCCCGGCCAGCGTGACCAGCATCGTGTGCTCGACATTGTGGTAGAGCGCATCGCTGTTGCCGATGCATTCAAGCGCAATGCGGGCTGCGGCCGGCAGGAGCTCGCCAAAGCGCGCCTGCGAGGCACCGAAGGTGCGGCTGACATGCGTGGCGAGAAACTTCTCCAAAGCACCTGCCGCCAACTCAGGTAACGTCATCATCGATGCAGCCCCCGACCGCGCAACGTTCCTCACTCGCCCCGATCTCACGTCGTAGTTGGGGATCAACTATAGCGTATCTGCGGACGTGCGGCTACGCGCTGGCGAGCGTGTGATTCGCTCAGCCGTACTATCCCGGGCTTGCCGGCTGCGACACCAAAGTCGCTGATAATGGCATGAACCGTGCATGATTCGGTTCAGACCGGGTTAATCCTACGGATAAAGACCATCATGCTTGTTACGCTCGTCGCCATTCTCTGCAATGCTCAGCTCTGCATGGAAAAGGTCGTCACCAACAGCGACCAATCAGGCATCACCATGGGCGCCTGCGCTGTGAATGCCCAAATCGGCATCGCCGACTGGCTCGCCAAGGGCCCGTATCACGATTGGCGCCTGCAGAGCTATAAGTGCATCATGGGCAAATACGTACCCAAGAACGAAGTGTGATGTGTGCTCACAGCCCTCGAAGGGGCTGACCCGCTTCGCGAGCCCACCTGGAACAGCCTGCGCAACCGCGTGATGCAGGCGCGTGCACCTCAAGTCAAAGTCCATTTTATGGGCTATCACTGTCGTTCACGATAGTGAGAGACCTGAGGTCGTCCAGGAATGGCTAGAGAATGCCCGCAACGCCGCTGATCGCCTACGCGCATGTCGGCAAGAGCTTTGACAAGGGTCGCGTGGTGGCGGTCGACGACGTCTCGCTCGACGTCGCCGAGGGTGAATTCCTGGCTGTCGTCGGCGGCTCGGGCTCCGGCAAGACGACGCTGCTGCGGCTCGCCAACCGCCTGATCGAGGCCGATCGCGGCAAGGTCGCAGTCGAGGGCGAAGACGTCAGCCGCATCGACCCGATCCTGCTGCGGCGCCGCATCGGCTATGTCTTCCAGAGCGGCGGGTTGTTTCCGCATCTCACCGTCGCCGGCAATATCGGCATCACGCCCAAGCTGCTCGGCTGGCCGCAAGCCGAAATCTCGGCGCGGGTCGACGAACTGCTCGACCTCGTGCGGCTCGACCGCGCTCAACATCGCGACCGCCTGCCGCACGAGCTCTCCGGCGGCCAGCGCCAGCGCGTCGGCGTCGCGCGTGCGCTGGCTGCGAAGCCGCGCATCGTGCTGATGGACGAGCCGTTCGGCGCACTCGATCCGCTGACCCGCGACGCGCTCGGCGACGACTATCGCACATTGCATCGCGAGCTCGGACTGACCACGGTCATGATCACCCATGACATGACCGAGGCACTGCTGCTGGCCGATCGGGTCGCGGTGATGCGTGGCGGCAAGCTGCTCGCGCTGGGTACGGCAGCGGAGCTCGCGGCCAACACCGACGCCTATGTCGGCGAACTCTTGCGCACGCCGCGGCGGCAGGCGGAGCGGCTCGGCGCATTGCTGCCGCGGGACGGCACCGCATGAGCGATCCACGCTGGAGCGAGGCGCTTGCGCATCTGCCCGACTATCTCGGCAATCATGTCCGGGTCAGCGTCACTGCGCTCGCGCTCGGACTTCTGATCAGCCTGCCGCTGGCGATCATCGCGCGCAACCGGCCGGTGCTGCGCGGCACGCTGCTCGGGCTCGCCAGCATCGTGCAGACGGTGCCCGGTCTCGCTTTGCTCGCGCTGTTCTATCCGCTGCTGCTGGCGCTCGCGGCCCTGACCGCGGCGTGGCTCGGCTTCAGCTTCTCCGCCTTCGGCTTCCTGCCGGCGGTGCTGGCGCTCGCGCTCTATTCGATGCTGCCGGTGTTGCGCAACACCATCACCGGCCTGTCGGGCGTCGATCCGGCGGTGCTGGAAGCCGCCCAGGGCGTCGGCATGACGCCGCGGCAATCGCTCACCATGGTCGAGCTGCCGCTGGCGCTGCCGGTGATGATGGCGGGCATCCGCACCGCCGCGGTGTGGGTGATCGGCACCGCGACGCTGTCGACGCCGATCGGCCAGACCAGCCTCGGCAACTACATCTTCGCGGGGCTGCAGACCCAGAACTGGGTGTTCGTGCTGTTCGGCTGCTTCGCCGCCGCGGTGCTCGCGCTTGTCGTCGACCAATTGCTGGCGCTGATCGAGAACGGCCTGCGCAATCGCAGCCGCACCCGCGCCGCGCTCGGCGGGCTCGGCATCGCGGCCCTGATCGCGGCGACGCTGGTGCCCGCGATCGCGCGGCCGCAGGCGCGCTACGTCGTCGGCGCCAAGACGTTCACCGAGCAATATGTGCTGTCGGCGCTGATGGCGCAGCGGCTGCAAACGGCCGGACTGCCGACGACGACCCGCGCCGGCCTCGGCTCCAACGTGATCTTCGATGCGCTCGCGGCCGGCGACATCGACGTCTATGTCGACTATTCCGGCACGCTGTGGGCCAACCAGTTCCACCACACCGACATCAGGCCCCGCACCGAGCTGCTGAGCGAGCTGAGGACGACGCTGGCGAAGCAGGACATCACGCTGTTCGGCGAGCTCGGCTTCGAGAACGCCTATGCGCTGGTGATGCCGAAGAAGCGCGCCGATCAGCTCGGCATCCATTCGATCGCCGACCTCGCCTCGCACGCCGCGACGATGTCGATCGCCGGCGATTATGAATTCTTCTCGCGGCCGGAATGGGCCGGTATCCAAAAGAGCTACGGGCTGACGTTCCGCGCCCAGCGCACGATGCAGCCGGACTTCATGTATGCCGCGGTTGCCTCCGGCGAGGTCGACGTCATCGCGGGCTACACCAGCGACGGGCTGATCGCGAAATACGACCTGGTCACGCTCGCGGACGACAGGCACGCGATCCCGCCCTACGACGCGATCGTGCTGCTGTCGCCAAAGCGGCGCGATGACGAGGCTCTCAAGGCGGCGCTGCGGCCGCTGCTCGGCAAGATCGGCATCGCCGAGATGCGTGAGGCGAACCTGCGCGCGTCCGGCAACGACGCATCATCGTCGCCCGATGCCGTGGCGCGCTGGCTGTGGGAGAAGGTGGGCGCAAAATCGTAGGATGATCGCGCCTAAAGTCCCTTGATGATCCCCGCGTCGATCAACAGGCGGTTGAAGCGGCGCGCTTCGGCGCCATCCTTGCAGGAGTAGAACGCGCCGCCACAGCGAAGCATGATCGCCTTCTGCTCCTCGAACGACGGATCGAGCGGAATGCCGGCGGCTTCCTGAATCACCAGCGGCAGATAGGCGGCGTCGATCGTGTCCATCACCGCCGGGCTCTTCACCGGCTCGAAGTTGACGGCGTCGATCGCGTAATAGGTCGCGTAGTAGCGCGGATCGTAATCCATCAGCTTCTTGCCGATGCCGGCCTCGTCGAGCCCGGGATCGAGCAGCTGCGGCGAGAACTCCGGCTGGTGATCGCCATAGCGCACGATCAGGAACGGCTGCGCCGGAAACTTCTTCTTCAGCGCGGCAACGAAGCCGGCATAGTCGCCAGCGCTCATCGTCTGCCGGCGCAGATATTCGTCGATCGACGGCGTGTTGCCCGGCCGCTTCCATGCCGGCAGCAGCTCGGGACGGAATTTCGTCTCCCACGGGAAATGATTGGCCGCGAGATAGACGAAGGTGAACAGCGGCGTGCCGAGCGTCCTCTGCTCGGCCATCAGCTTCAGCGCCTTGTCGTAGAAGAAGCTGTCGGGCTCGACGTCCTTCGCATGCAGGTCATGCGCGTCGTAGAAGTGCTGGATGCCTGTCGTGGCCTGGAAGCTGCGCGCGCTCATGAAGGCGCCGAACGCCGGATACAGCGACAGCGTGTCGTAGCCGCAGCGGCGCAGCGCCAGCGGCAGGCCGCGCTCGACCCGGCCCGATGCGATGCGGGTGACGAAATAGGAGAACCGGCCGAACGAACGCGAGGACAATCCCGCCAGCACGTTGTACTCGGTGAACCAGCTCGGCCCGCCGTTGCTCTCGGCGAGGAATTTGCGTGCGACACCGTCATAGGATTTGAACTGGCTGCCATAGCCCGGCGGCACCTTGACGCCGGACGCAGCGCGGATGTCGAAGCTCGATTCATCATGGATCATGATGATGTTCGGCCGCCGCCCGGCGGGATGGCAGGCGTCGACCAGTGGCATCTTGAGCTGGTCGCTTGCGCTCGGATCCGACTCCATGAAGCCATAGGCAACGAAGTCGGACACCGCCGTGACGCCGGAGCGCGCGAATTTCGACAGATAGCCGTCGTCGTAATAGCCGCGCCAGGCCTCATCCGGCCAGGCGAAGGCATAGCCCGAGAGTGCCGCGGTGCAGGCAAGGCAGGCGGCCGCGGCCGGCAGGCGGCGGATGCGGAACGGATCGAGCCACCACAGCGCGTACATCAAAGGCAGCGTGACGAGGCCGGCACCGATGATCGACCAGCGCAGGTTCGGAAAGATCGTGAGCAGGAACGCCGCGGTGTCGCGATCGATCACCATCAGGTCGACGAAGTTCGCGGTCATCTGCACCACGTCGTGCTTGAAGCGCGACAGCAGCACCAGCACCACGACCAGCGTCAGCGACAGCGCGCCCGACAGCGCCGGCCGGCGCAGCAACGCGATGAACAGGAAGTTCAGGATTCCCCAGGTGAGCAGGAAGCACAGCCGCGAGCCGAAATCGGTCTCGGTCCGCAGCATCAGGATCAGCGCGCCGAGATGCGGCGCGGCGACCGCCATCAACCGCCAGATGCCGATCGCGGCAAGACCGCCGGCCAGTGCGGCAACCGAAGAGTTCTGCTGAGGCGCGGGCGCCATGGGTGGGACGCAATACAACCCGGCGCAATGCCACGGCCTTGACTGGCAACGGCCAGGAGGCATACGGCACAGCCGGTGTCTGCACCGCGTCATAAAAACGTAATTGAATCGTCATGAACGCGCAATGAATTTGCCGGCCCGGAGCATGCCCGGCCGGCGCGGCGCGCCTCAGACCTTCGCCGCAGGTGCCGCCTGCCTTGCGATGCCGGCGATGAAGAGGTCGACGATGTCGGCGGCCATCTGCTCGGCCTCCGCCTCAGTGACGCCCCAGCGCGGCAGATGACCGTCGATATGCATCCGGGCAAAGCCATAGACCAGCGCGCGGCCGGCGATCTGGACCTGCTTCAGGTCGCGCGCCGCAAGCTGGCCGGCCGAAAATGCCTCCGCCAGCGTACGCGCGGTCAGGCTGATCAACTCCGCATTGTCGCTGGAGACCCCGGCCGAACGGTCGTGGTCGAAGAAGCGGCGGCTGGAGATGATCTCGAAATGGGTCGGGTTCTGCATCGCCCAGCGCAGATAGGCGATTCCGAGACAGCGGAAGCGGCCAAGCGGATCGCCCGGCGGCGCATCGGCCAGCGCCGCCTCGATCTCGGCGCCGAAGCGGCGCTGCGCCTCCTCGGCCACCGCATTCATCAGGGCATCCCGGCTCGGGAAATGCCGGAACGGCGCGCCCGGCGAGACCCCGGCGCGGCGGGCGGCCTCGCGCACTGAGACCGCCTCCGGCCCGCCCTCGCCGACCAACTGCATCGCGGCCTCGATCAGGACGCGGCGGAGATCGCCGTGGTGGTACGGCTTGGCCGCCGGCGCCCGCGCCGCGGCCGGACGCGGCTTGGCGGGCCGGCGTCCGGCAGGCGTGCTCTTGGCGGGGCGGCGCATGGCGCATCTCTAGCATCACCCGGTTGTGAATGTAAGCACCGATTACACAGATTGACCGCGCGAGACCGCGCAATGTAATTGACGATTACATTGGCACGGGAGGCGGACATGACGACGCGTCGAAACTGGTTCGAGGGCTGGCGGCTGTTCGGCCTGCTCACGCTGACCCTGATCGGGCTTTCGATCTGGATCGCCGCGATGCGGCAGTTCGAGGTCGAGGGCGTGCGGATGGTGATCCGCTTCACGGCGCGGACCTCGCTGCTGTTCTTTTGCCTCGCCTTCTCCGCGGCGGCGCTGACGCGGCTCCGGCCGAATGCCTGGACGCATTGGCAGCGCCGCAACCGTCGGTATCTGGGCGTCGCCTTCGCCGCCTCGCACGCCATCCATGCGGTCGCGATCACGGCGTTCGCGATGCTCGATCCGCCCGGCTTCGCGGCCGCAACCTCGATCGTCTCCTATGTCTTCGGCGGTATCGGCTATCTCGTCATCATCGCGCTGACCGCGACCTCGTTCGATCGCACGGCCGCGATGCTCGGCCGGCGCGCGTGGCGCGGGCTGCATCTAATCGGCGGCTATTATCTGCTGCTGCAGTTCACGGTCTCGTTCGGCAAGCGGATCCCCGAGATGCCACTCTACGCACTGTTCCTGGTGCCGCTCGCCGCGGTGTTCGCGGTCAGGATGATCAGCATGGCCGCGCGGCCCGCGCCGCGTCAGGCTCAGGCGAGCTGAGATCAGGCCACCACCAGGTGAAACTTGCGGCCGAGCCGGCGATGCACCGACAGCACCGCGCGGTCGACGTCGCTGATCAGGCTGTCGCCGAGCACGACGTTCGGGATCTCCCAGTTGCGTCCGATCTGCGCGTCGGGCAGAGCTGCGACCGTCGGCACGCGGGCGGTCTCGCAGCCGGGCTGTGCGCGCAGCGCCTCGTCCGCAAGCTGGGTCAATTCGTCCTGGCTCTTTCCGTCAGTCATGACGTCGGTCCTGACTCCGGAAGATGGCTCACTGATGGCCGAGATTCTCCAGTTCCTTGGCCCGGGCCTCCGTCATGCTGCGCATGCATTCGCCGGCGTCGAGGCGAGCGATGGTGCCCTCGCCGAGGTCGTAATACAGGCAGTTCGCGTCACGGTACTGGATCCATAACCGTTGCGCGGTGCGCAGTTGTTCGCGCTGCTTGTCACCGGCGGCATCCTTCAGCGCCTGCTGATAGGCGACGTTCATCCGCTTGTCCCATTGCGCGGTCTTGGCCTTGAGGCACTCGACCATCTGGTAGGTGCTGCCGTCGCAGGACTGCTCACCATCGCCCTGGTCGCCCGCCCAGGCCGACGAGGCGGCGATGACGAAAACGGCCACCATGGCCCCGAGCCTGCGCGCGCCTGTGGTGAGAGCCGATATCATGCCGCCTTCCCTTTCCGGTCGATCCCGTGGCTGGACCATACGTTAGTGTGACCGCTGCCCATCCCGTTCATATCCGTCGCGCGGCTGGCCTTCCCGATCCGCGCAGGATATTTCATGGCTGTGGAGGAACCATGCGGCGCGCGGTGACGCCTGTGATCGTTCTAGCCGTGTTCGGCCTGCTCGTCGGCGGGCTGTTTCGCTATGCCTTCGATGAATCCAACGAAGCCTCCGTCGCGAACTATGTGCGCAGCGCGCTCGACGGCGCCGCCCTCACCCTGATCGTCTGGGCCACGCATCTCTATCTGGCCGCGCGCGGCGGCTGGCTGCGGCGACGGCCGCTCATTGTGGAGTTGATCGTCCGTTCGGTGATCCTCGCCGTCATCGTCGCGATCGCCGCGATTGTGCTGGAGATCGTTCTGTACGGACATGGGGTCGAGGCCAAGTGGATTCGGGAGACCTTCTTCAAGATCATCGGTGTCGGCCTGCTGCTCTCGATCCCGATCACGACGATCTACGAGCTGGTCCGGATGATCGGCGGGCATACGCTGCTCAGCATCGTGCTCGGACGCTACCGCCAGCCGGTGCGCGAGGAACGTGTGCTGCTGTTCCTCGATCTGGTCGGCTCGACGACGCTGGCGGAGGCGATGGGCGAGCTCCGCGTGCAGGAGCTGCTGACCCGCTTCTTCTGCGACATCGACGATGCGATCGTGGCGCATGGCGGCGAGGTTCATGCCTATGTCGGCGACGAGGTCATCGTGACCTGGCCGGTCGGCGCCGGCCAGCCGTCGCGAAATTATCTCGACTGCGTGTTCGCGATCGAGGACCGTCTTGCCAAGCGGGCCGAGCACTATCGCAAGGAGTTCGGCGTGGTGCCGGAGTTTCGGGCCGGAATGCATGCCGGTCCGGTCGTGGTCAGCGAATGCGGGGTCTCGCGGCGCCAGATCGCCTATTTCGGCGACACGGTGAACGTCACGGCGCGGCTGCAGGCGCATTGCAAGGAGGCCGGCCGGCCGCTGCTGGTCTCGGGCGAGCTGCTGCGCCTGCTGCCCCCGGACCACGATTTCGTCGTGGCGCCGCTCGGCTCCACGCAGTTGCGCGGGCGCGCGGCCGCGATCGACATCTTCGCCGTCGCGCGCGCATCGTCGTAAACAATTCCTTAAAGCAAAGTGGCCAAGTGCTGCCCGAGCGAACCGCGAATTTAATCATGTCCGGTCGCGGCCCGTTAAGGATGCGACGGCCCCGTATTTGCACCGGGTTCCACCTTAACGCAGGTGTAAGACCGCGCCCTGCATGGTGCACGGACAGGTGTCATTCAACGAAAACAAGGTTGCCCATCGATGGCGCAACAGGCGTCACAATCGATTATTGCCGAACTCGAGGATGCGGTCCGGGACGGGACGTCGGCCAAACGCGTGCAGACGCTGCGGCAGGTCACCGATCTGTTCCTGAACGACGGCGACCGCCTCAACGATGAACAGGTCAAGGTGTTCGACGACGTGCTCTGCCTGCTCGTCGCGCGCGTCGAGACGCGTGCGCGGGCCGAGCTCAGCAAGCGGCTCGCGCCGCTCGACTATGCGCCGTTTGAGGTGATTCAGCACCTCGCTTGGGACGACGACATCGGCGTCGCGGGCGAGGTCCTGACCCACTCCAGCCGCCTCTCAAACGCCGCACTGCGCGAGATCGCCAGCACCAAGGGCCAGGATCATCTGTTCGCGATCTCGGCACGGGAAAACCTGCCCGCCTCCGTCACCGACGTGATCATCGACCGCGGCGAGGACAAGGTAATCCGGCGCCTTGCCAAGAACGCCGGCGCGCATTTCTCCGACAACGGCTATTCCTCGATCGTCGCCCGCGCCGAAGGCGACGACGAGCTGGTCGAGATCCTCGGGCTGCGCATCGACATTCCGGCCAAGCTGCTGCGCGACCTGCTGCAGCGCGCCAAGGAAACCGTGCGCGCCCGCCTGCTCGCGGTCGCATCGCCGAGGGCCCGCGAGGAGATCAGCCAGGTGCTGAACGACATCGCGCAGGAAGAAGCCGCCGCCCCGCGCCGCAACTACGGCATCGCCGAGGAGCTGGTGAAGCTGATGAAGCAGCTCAACGAGCTCGACGATGTGGCGGTCTACAAATTCGCCGAGCAAGGCAAGTTCGACGAGGTCACCGTCGCGCTCGCCGTGCTCAACGACATGCCGATCGCGATGATCGAACGCCTGATGCTCGGGCTGCGCTCCGACCTGCTCCTGATCCCGTGCCGCTCGGCACGGCTCAACTGGCCGACGGTCGAGACCATCCTGCGCAAGCGGCCGCTGCCGCATCCGATCGACCACGCGACGCTCGAGATCGCGCACCGCGATTACCGGCGGCTGTCGCTGGAAACCGCGCAGCGCACCGTGCGGTTCTGGCAGCTGCACAACAGGATCGAGAAGCAGCCGGCGGCCGCCGGTTAGGCACCGCTCGCGTTTCGTGACAAAGAAAAAGGGTGGGCAACGCGCCCACCCTTTTGCCTTTGGCGTGCAGGGCAAGCGACGCGCGCTCGCCCTGCAAATTCAGCCTTAGTTCTTGCTCTTGTCGACCAGCGCGCCCTTCTTGATCCAGGGCATCATGTCGCGCAGCTTGGCGCCGACTTCCTCGATCGGATGGGCGGCGAGCTTGGCGCGGGTCGCCTTGAACGAGGTCTGGTTGACCTTGTTCTCCAGCATCCAGTCGCGGGCGAACTTGCCGCCCTGGATGTCGGCGAGCACGCGCTTCATTTCCGCCTTGGTCTCGGCGGTCACGATGCGCGGACCGGTGACGTACTCGCCGTATTCGGCAGTGTTGGAGATCGAGTAGTTCATGTTGGCGATGCCGCCTTCATAGATCAGGTCGACGATCAGCTTCACTTCGTGCAGGCACTCGAAATAGGCCATCTCGGGCGCGTAGCCGGCCTCGACCAGCGTCTCGTAGCCGCCCTTGATCAGCTCGACCAGGCCGCCGCAGAGCACCACCTGCTCACCGAACAGGTCGGTCTCGCACTCTTCCTTGAAGGTGGTCTCGATGATGCCGGCGCGGCCGCCGCCGATCGCCGAGGCGTAGCTGAGGCCGAGGTCGTGGGCGTTGCCCGACGAATCCTTGGCGATCGCGATCAGGCAGGGCACGCCGCCGCCGCGCTGATATTCCGAGCGCACGGTGTGGCCGGGGCCCTTCGGCGCGATCATCAGCACGTCGAGGTCGGCGCGCGGATCGAGCAGGTTGAAGTGCACGTTGAGGCCGTGGGCGAACACCAGCGCCGCCCCCTTCTTCATGTTGTCGTGCAGGTGCTCGCGATAGATGTCGCCCTGCAGCTCGTCCGGGGTCAGCATCATGACGAGGTCGGCCCACTTGGCGGCCTCGGCGACTTCCATCACCTTGAAGCCGGCATTCTCGGCCTTCTTGGCCGAGGCCGAACCCTTGCGCAGCGCGATCGCCACTTCCTTGACGCCCGAATCCTTCAGGTTCAGCGCGTGGGCGTGGCCTTGGCTGCCGTAGCCGACGATGGCGACCTTTTTGCCCTTGATCAGGTTCAGGTCGGCATCGCGATCGTAGTAAACTCGCATCGTGGTTTCCTCGTTTGAAGGGGGCCAAAATCGGCCGATGAATCAGGCTTTCGGAAGGTCAGAACCGCCGGACGCCCGCGAATTTCCGGCGTTGTCTAGAGCATTTTCCCCCTCAGGGGAAACCCTCATCTCGCATGGCGCGGTGCGGCATCATGCGTCCATGAAGACCGGGTAGAGCGAGGCCAGCAGCAGGATGGCCATGACGACGTTGAAGGCACGGATCGCCCGGGGCGAGGTCAGGACCGGCCGCAGCGCGGTGCCGAACAGCGCCCAGACGATGCAGGACACCGTCCCCAGGACCAGGCTCAGGCCGACCTGGATCGCGATGTTCCAGGGGAAGACGGCAATCGCCGCATAGGCCGTGATGGTGCCGATCACCATCACCCAGCCCTTGGCATTGATCCACTGGAACATGGCTGCGCCCCAGAAGGTCATCGGGCCGCGGCCCGGCCTGTCGTCCTTGTCCGCCGAGGGCGGCTCGGCCATGGCGATGACGGCGGCGAGATAGACCAGATAGGCGACGCCGCCATATTTGAGGATGGTCTGCAGGATCGGATAGGCGATGAAGACGGCCCCGAGCCCGACGCCGACCGCGCCGACCATGAAGGCGAAGCCGACCGTGATGCCGACAATGTGGGGCACCGTGCGGCGGAAGCCGTAGGTCAGCCCCGACGACAACAGCATGATGTTGTTGGGGCCCGGCGTGAAGAACATCACGACGGCAAACACGACAAAGGCGAACAGCAGCGAACTCGACATGGTGCCCTCACGCGACTTTCGGCAGAGCTTTTGGCCGCTTCGACAGCAGCATCACGGCGATGCCGGCGATCACGGTGAGCATGCCGGCGAGCCGCAGCGGCCCGAACCTCTCGCCGAACACGATGCTGGAGGCGGCAGAGCCGACGAACGGCACCAAGAGCGCGAACGGCACCACCTGTGCCGCCGGATGATCCCTGAGCAGCCGGCCCCATAGCCAATAGGCGATGCTGGTGGATACGGTGCCGACAAACAGCAGCGAGACAATCCCGGCCGGCGACAGATGCGACAGCGCCTGCCACATCGGCTTCGCGCCCAAGGTCAACAGCGACAGGCCGAACAGCGGGATCGCCGCGCACAGGCACAGCCATGCGAACAGGTCGAACATGCGCGCGCCCTGCGCCGGCCGCAGCAGCAGATTTCCGATCGCGAACGAGATCGGCGAGATCATCAGGATGGCAAAGGCGCCGACGCTGAAATCGTATCCGACGGTGCCGCAGATCATCAGCAGGCCGATCGCGGCAATGGCGATCCCGACGGTCTGCAACCGCGACGGCAACTCGCCGAACAGCAGCGCGGCAAAGCCGATGGTGAACAGCGCCTGGCTCTGCACGATCACGCTGGTCAACCCGACCGGCATGCCGTGGGCGATGGCGATGGATTGCGCAAGGAACTGGCCGAGGAACAAAGTGAGGCTGATTCCGACCAGAAGCGGCCACGAGACCTGGCTCGGCCTCGGCAGGAACAGGCACGGCAGCGCCGCGATGCCGAAGCGCAGCGCCGTCATCAATTCGGGCGGCAGCTCATCGAGCGCGATCCGGCTTGCGACGAACGCAAGCCCCCAGATCACCGCGACCATGACGGCGATGCCAACATCGGCCGGCTTCATTGTTCTTCTTCTTTGGTTCGGTTCAGCTCTGTCGATGCAAGCTCTAGATCTGTTCGTCCGGCTTCGGCTTGCGCAGCAGATAGGTGCCGTGCAGCGGCGCGTGATAGTCGGCCGCGACCATCGTGAATCCGGTCTCGGTCAGCATGCGCTCCATCACCCACCCGAACGTCGAGTACTCGTCGCGCATATGGGTCATCACACTTTCGCGCTCGAAATCGTGGTTCTTGATCGAGAAATCGGCCCAGCCCTCGACATCGCGGTCGACGCCGTCGGGCATGCTGACGAACACCATGTCGCGCAGATAGAAATTCGCGCCGGGCTTCAGCGCGTTGAAGATCCGCGACAACGCCACCGCCTTCCAGAAGTCCGGCAGATGGTGCAGCGTGAACTCGCTGACGATGAGGTCGTAGGAGTTCGGCTGGTAGGCAAAGGACAACAGCCCGGCCGGCTGGGTCCGGATCTTCGCCTTGCGGTCGCGCGCATAGATTTCGGCAAGCCCGATCATCGCCGGCGAGATGTCGATGGCGTCGACCTCGGCGCCCATCAGCGCCGCCTCGGTCGCCAGCACGCCGTTGCCGCAGCCGATGTCGGCGATCCGCCAGCCCGGCTTGACGCCGAGCATGGTCAGCGCCTGGCGGGAACGGACATCGCTGTCCTCGCTGACGTCATAGATCGAGGCAACCGCTGTATCGAGACCGACCTGCCGCCGTTGCGTGTAGTACCAGTCGCGCGCCAACATGATTCACATCCCCTCCGGCCCACGCGTGATCGCGGCCACTCCGGTTCGCGACACCTCGACCAGGCCCAGCGGGCGCATCAGGTCGATGAACTGACTGATCTTGGACGAGTTGCCCGTGATCTCGAACACGAAGCTCTCGGTCGTGGCATCGATCACCCGGGCGCGGAACGCATCCGCCAGCCGCAGCGCCTCGACGCGGTGATCGCCACCGCCCCTCACCTTGACCATCGCAAGCTCGCGCTCGATCGAGCTGCCGGTCAGCGTCATGTCGACGACGCGGTAGACCGGGATCATGCGGTCGAGCTGATGCTTGATCTGCTGGATCACCATCGGCGTGCCCGTGGTGACGATGGTGATTCGCGAGAGGTGTTTCTGGCTCTCGGTTTCCGAGACCGTGAGACTCTCGATGTTGTAGCCGCGGCCGGAGAACAGCCCGATCACGCGCGCGAGCACGCCGGGTTCGTTCTGCACGAGGACGGACAGCGTGTGCGTCTCGTTCGGATCGTGACGCTCTTCGAGGAAGTAGGCGGATGCGGGCTGGTTCATGGTCGTCCCCTTACGTTCTTTCACGCCACCGCCCGCTGAGCGGCCGGCGCAGCATCCGTCCCAATCCAGGTCCGGAACAGATCGAAATCGATATTGCCGCCGCTCAGGACCAGGCCGACCCGCTTGCCGGCGAGCTTGCTCTTTTCCTGCAGCGCGGCTGCGAGCGCCGCGGCGCCCGCGCCCTCGGCGAGATTGTGGGTGTCGGTCCAATAGGCACGGATCGCCTGGCCGACCTCGTCGTCGGTGATCTGCACGATGCGCGAGGCGCCCTTGCGGATCAGCGCGAACGCATCCGCGTCCGGAATCCGCGTCGCCATGCCGTCGGCAAGCGTGTTGCTGGTCTCGGTGGTCACGATCTGTCCGGCCGCAAACGACAGCGCGTAGGACGGCGCCTCGGTCGATTGCACGCCGACGATCTCGGTCTTCAAGCCGAGCAGGTCGCGCGCCATGATGCAGCCGCAGATGCCGGAGCCCTGCCCGATCGGCACGTAGAGAATGTCGAGGCCGGGCGCGGAGCGAAACAGTTCGAGCGCATAGGTCGCAACGCCCAGCACCAGGTCCGGGTGGAACGACGGCACCATGTGCAGGCCGGCGAACTGGGCGCGGCGCTCGGCCTCTTCTCGCGCGGCCTGAAAGTCCTCGCCGTGCTCGACGAGCTCGGCACCGAACGCGTGCATGGCGCGGTTCTTCTCGACCGAGTTGCCGCGCGGCACGTAGATTGTCGCCGGCACGCCATGGCGGCTCGCGGCAAACGCCAGACTCTGGCCGTGATTGCCGCGCGTCGCCGAGATGATGCCGGGCACATCGGGCCGCTCGCGCTTCAGCCGTTCGAGATAGACCAGGCCGCCGCGCACCTTGAAGGCGCCGATCGGGGTGTGGTTCTCATGCTTGACCACGATCTCGGTGCCGAGCCGCTCGGCGAGCAATGGCCAGGCATACGCCGGCGTCGCCGGCACTGCGGTGCCGACGATCCTGTGCGCGCGCTCGAGCTCGTTGAGATCAAACATTGAAGCCCCGCTTGCGGTCTGCTCCCTCGCCCCGCTTGCGGGGAGAGGGTTGGGGTGAGGGGGACTCTCCGCGGACGCGGTGAGAGTTGGAATCGCGGAGACTCCCCCTCACCCGGATTGCGCTCACGCGCAATCCGACCTCTCCCCGCGAGCGGGGCGAGGTGAAGAGAGAGTGTGTCTGCCGCGGATTCGACATCATCACACCAGCGCCTTACCGCCGGAGAAGGCCTTCGCGGTGGCCTCGTCGGTCGCCTCTTCCGGCAACAGCATCTCGTTGTGCGCCTTGCCCGACGGGATCATCGGGAAGCAGTTCTCGAGCGCGGCGACGCGGCAGTCGAACAGCACCGGGCGCTTGATCGAGATCATCTCCTTGATCGCGCCGTCGAGATCGGACGGCTTGGTCGCCTGCAGGCCGACGCAGCCATAGGCATCGGCGAGCTTGACGAAATCAGGCAGTGCCTCGGAGTACGAATGCGACAGCCGGTTGCCGTGCAGCAGCTGCTGCCACTGCCGCACCATGCCCATGTACTGGTTGTTCAGGATGAAGATCTTGATCGGCAGCTCGAACTGAACCGCCGTCGACATCTCCTGGATCGTCATCTGCACCGAGGCGTCGCCGGCGATGTCGATCACCAGGCTGTCCGGATGCGCCACCTGCACGCCGACCGCGGCCGGCAGGCCGTAGCCCATGGTACCGAGGCCGCCCGAGGTCATCCAGCGGTGCGGCTCCTCGAAGCCGAAGAACTGCGCCGCCCACATCTGGTGCTGACCGACTTCGGTCGTGATGTAGGTATCCTTGCCGCGGGTCAGCTCGAACAGGCGCTGGATCGCGTATTGCGGCAGGATGATATCGTTGTTCTTGCGGTAGGACAGCGAGTTGCGCGCGCGCCATTGCGCGATCTGCTGCCACCACGCCTTGATGTCCGGCTTCTTGGCTTCCGCCTTGAAGACCTGCAGCAAATCGCCGAGCACGTTGCCGGCGTCGCCGATGATCGGCACGTCGACGCGGATGTTCTTGTTGATCGAGGACGGGTCGATGTCGATGTGGATCTTCTTCGAGCCCGGCGAGAAGGCATCGACGCGGCCGGTGATGCGGTCGTCGAAGCGCGCGCCGACGCACAGCATGACGTCGCAATCATGCATGGTCATGTTGGCCTCGTAGGTGCCGTGCATGCCGAGCATGCCGAGCCAGTTCGGCCCCGAGGCCGGATAGGCGCCGAGCCCCATCAGGGTCGATGTGATCGGGAAACCGGTCGCCTCCACCAGCTGACGCAGCAGCTTCGAGGCCTCCGGACCCGAATTGATCACGCCGCCGCCGGAATAGATCACGGGACGTTTGGCATTGGCGAGCATTGCCACCGCCTTGCGGATCTGGGTCGCATCGCCCTTCACGCGCGGCGTGTAGGAGATGTGCACATCCGACTTGCGCGGCGGATGATAGGTGCCGGTCGCGAACTGCACGTCCTTCGGCACGTCGACCAGCACCGGACCGGGCCGGCCGGTGGTGGCGACATAGAAGGCCTCATGCAGCACCCTGGCGAGGTCGTTGACGTCGCGCACCAGCCAGTTGTGCTTGGTGGCGGGCCGCGTGATGCCGACGGTGTCGCATTCCTGGAAGGCGTCATTGCCGATCAGATGGGTCGGCACCTGGCCGGTGATGCAGACCAGCGGAATCGAATCCATCAGCGCGTCGGTCAGCGGCGTCACCATGTTGGTGGCGCCGGGGCCGGACGTCACCAGCACCACGCCGGGCTTGCCGGTCGAGCGGGCATAGCCCTCGGCGGCATGGCCGGCGCCCTGCTCGTGGCGGACCAGGATGTGCTCGACCTCGCTCTGCTGGAAAATCTCGTCGTAGATCGGAAGCACCGCACCGCCGGGATAGCCGAAGACATGCTGCACGCCGTGATCGATGAGCGCGCGCACGATCATCGCGGCGCCGGTCATCTGATTGGGATCGTGGCTCTTGTCGGTCATGGTTCGCTCCGGATGCGCTTGGTTTTGCGCGGCTTTTGTCAGTTCTCGTCAGTTCGGTTTCGGGCAATAAAAAGGGGCCCCAGAGGCCCCATGCACACCGCCCGAATTTGGATGGCCGCTAGCCATCCCCGGCGGTGTGCCTGGGTACGACGGCGATAAGGAGTTTGGTAATAATGTTGCGCACGAGACGACCCAGTCTTCCCAAAGGTTGCGCGAACATAGCGGCCAAAGCCCGAATGTCAAGGCAAGGCAAGCATTTTCGCGATTTTTGAAGTGTAACGGGGTTCCAGCCGTTCGGCGAGTGTTTTTGCGCGGCGCAACGCGCATGGCAGACGGGCGTGCGCTGCCAGCGGCTCGGCGCAGTCCGTAGCCCGGATGCAGCGAAGCGAAATCCGGGACCAGCGTCTCCCGGGATGAAGTCCCCCGCATCTATCTTTTCCTTCCCCCTGAAAGGGGGAAGGTCAGGATGGGGGTCAACCGCAGGTGACGCTGCTCGTGGAGAGAGTTGATCCCCACCCGCTTTGCTCTAGCGAGCAAAGCGACCTCCCCTTTTCAAGGGGAGGTTAGGGCGCGCAGCCCGGATTTCGCTCCGCGCCATCATCCCGGCTACGAGATCCGGCTCTCCAGCCACTCCTTCGCGGCCTCCGGCACCACCCATTCGAATTCCGGCAGCTGGTGGCGAAACCAGGTGAACTGGCGCTTGGCGTAGTGGCGGGTGTCGGCGCGGCCAGTCTCGGCGGCTTGCTCCCGGCTGATCTCCCCCTTGAGGTGCCGGATCAGCGCCGGGACGCCATGGGCCTTCATGGCCGGCAGCAGCGGGTCGAGCCCGCGCTCCGCCAGCGCCGCGACCTCGTCGAGCGCGCCGGCATCGAGCATCGCACCGAACCGCGCGTCGATCCGCGCATAGAGCTGCTCGCGCTCCGGCGCGAGAAACAGCGCATGGAATTGGCCCGGCGGCAGCAGCGGCGGCAGGCCATCGCGATGCCAGTCCGGCAGCGGGCGGCCGGTGGCCTCGACGACCTCGAGCGCCCGCGCGATGCGGGTGCGGTCGCGCGGTTTCAGCCGTTCGGCCGACACCGGATCGCGCAGCGCAAGCTCGGCATGCAGCGCCTCGACGCCGCGCTGCTCCAGCCTTGCGCGCACCTCCTCGCGCACATCGGGAGGGATCGGCGGCACCGCCGACAGGCCGCGCGTCAGCGCCTTGAAGTAGAGCCCCGAACCGCCGATGAAGATCGGCAGCCGTCCCTGCGCACGCGCCTCGCCGAGCACCTTTGCCGCGTCAGTCACCCAGGCGCCCGCGGAGAAATTCACGCCGGCATCGACATGGCCGTAGAGCCGGTGCGGAACCTGCGCCTCCTCGGCAGCGGTCGGCCGCGCGGTGATGATCCGGAGGTCGCCATAGACCTGCATGGAGTCGGTGTTGATCACGACCCCGCCGGTCCGCTGCGCGAGCGCGAGCGCCAGGGCCGACTTGCCGCTGGCTGTCGGCCCTGCGATAAGCACTGCCCTGTCCAACAATCCTGAATGCGCCTGCATGTCCCTCGTTGCCACGCTGATCTGCAATCCCGCAAGCCCCGCGCTCGACTCCACCATCGTCGACGGAGCACGGGCCGTGCTGCCCTCACCCGGACCGGCGCAGTGGCTGTTCAACGAAGTCGCCGTCGACATTCCCTTTGAGAGCCAAGATTCCAGCGGAGATGCCGGCAAGGACGAGATCAAGGCCGTCGAGGAGCGCCTGCGCCAGGCCAGCGGCGACCTGCCAATCGACATTGTCGTGCAGCCTCGGATCGGCCGGCGCAAGAAGCTTTTTCTGGCCGACATGGATTCGACCATGATCGGCCAGGAGTGCATCGACGAACTCGCCGACTTCGCCGGGCTGAAGGCGCATGTCGCCGCGATCACTGAGCGCGCGATGCGCGGCGAGATCGAGTTTGAGAAGGCCTTGCGCGAGCGGGTGGCGCTGCTCAAGGGCCTGCCGGTCGGCGTCGTCGACGAGGTGCTGGACAAGCGCATCACGCTGACGCCGGGCGGCCGCGAGCTGGTCAAGACCATGCGCGCGCACGGCGCCTATACTTGCCTGATCTCGGGCGGCTTCACTTTGTTCACCAAGGTGGTCGCGGAGAAGGTCGGCTTCCAGGAGAACCGCGCCAACCAGCTGCAGGTCGCTGACGGCAAGCTGACCGGCGAAGTGGTCGAGCCGATCCTCGGCCGCGCCACCAAGCTCGCCACCCTGATCGAGCTCACCGAATCCTTCGACCTCGACGACATCGACACGCTGGTGGTCGGCGACGGCGCCAACGACCTCGGCATGATCCAGGCCGCCGGCCTCGGCGTCGCCTATCACGCCAAGCCGGCGGTCGCGGCAGCGGCGGCAGCGCGGATCGACCACGGCGATCTCACCGCGCTGCTGTATGCGCAGGGTTTTCGGCGGGACGAGTTCGTGGGGGGATAGTCTATGGTGTCGTCCCCGCGAAAGCGGGAACCCATAACCCCCGACGCCACTTGTTCAGAAAAGCCGTTGCCCACTTCCTCAACAACGACGGCCGCGGCGTACTGGATCCCCCGCTTTCGCGGGGGATGACAGTGGGGTGAGGCGCAAGCGCCTCTACTGCACGCCGAGCGCGACGAAGCGCAGTTCGCCGTCACCGTTGGAGACCAGCAGCAGCACCGACTTCTTGCCGTCCTTCTTCAGCTGGTCGACGCGCTTCTTGATGTCGGCGGCGCTGGACACCGCCTCCTGCGCCACCTCGACGATGACGTCGCCGGCCGACAGCCGCTTCTCGGCGGCGTCGGAAGCATTGTCGACGCCGGTGACGACAACGCCCTTCACGCTGTCCTTGATCTTGTACTTGGTGCGCAGGTCCTTGCTCAGCACCGCGAGATCGAGACCGAGCGCCTTCTGGGTCACCGGCTTCTCGGCGGTGTCGTCCTTCGGCTTGGCGTTGGCCTGCTGGACCTTGTCGTTGTCCTCGAGCCGGCCGAGCGTGACCTTGCGGGTCTCCTCATTGCCCTTGCGGATGATGACGACGTCGACTTCCTTGCCGACCGCGGTGTCGGCGACGATGCGCGACAGATCCTTCGGGTCCTTGACGTCCTTGCCGTCGAACTTGACGACCACGTCGCCCGGCTCGATGCCGGCCGGCTTGGCCGGGCCCTTGTCGTCGACGCCGGCAACCAGCGCGCCGCGCGCCGGCTTGATATTGAGGCTGTCGGCGATCTCGTCGGTGACCTGCTGGATGCGCACGCCGAGCCAGCCACGACGCAGCTCGCCGAACTTCTGCAACTGGTCGACGACGCCCGCCACCGTCTTCGACGGCACGGCGAAACCGAGGCCGATCGAGCCGCCGGTCGGGGAGATGATCAGCGTGTTGACGCCGATCACCTCGCCGTCGAGGTTGAACAGCGGACCGCCCGAATTGCCGCGGTTGATGGCGGCGTCGGTCTGGATGTAGCTGTCATACGGGCCCTGGCTGATGTCGCGGTTCTTGGCCGAGACGATGCCCGCGGTCACCGTGCCGCCGAGGCTGAACGGGTTGCCGATCGCGACCACCCAGTCGCCGAGGCGGATCTTGTCGCTGTCGCCGAACTTGACGGCGGTGAGCGGCTTCGGCGGCTTGAACTTCAACACCGCAAGATCGGTCTTCTTGTCGACGCCGACCAGCTCGGCCTTGATCTTGGTGCCGTCGTTCAGGATCACGTTGATCTCGTCGGCGTCGGCGATGACGTGGTTGTTGGTGACGACGATGCCCGCGGTGTCGACGATGAAACCCGAGCCGAGCGAGTTGGTCTTGCGCGGCTGGAACTCACCGCTCTTGTCGCCGCCCTTGCCGGGCGGCCCGCGGCGGTTCTTGAAGAAGTCGTCGAAGAATTCCTCGAACGGCGAGCCCGGCGGCAACTGCGGCATCGTCCGGTCCTTGGCCTCGATCGTTTGCGACGTCGAGATGTTGACGACGGCGTCGATCACCTTCTCGGCGATGTCGGCGATGCCCTCGGGACCGCGTGCGAACGCCGGCACGGAGCTCAGCATGCTCGCAGCACCGATCGAGATCGCAGCTCCCATCATGCGGAGGCGACGGCTCAGGGCTGGTCTGGCAGCGATCATGTCGGAGTTTCTCCAGGCAAACGGGTTCAAACTAGCTGGTTGCAGAGTGCGCCCGAAGGGGCATTTGGCGCAAGCATCTCAGCCGGGCATTTCGGCGAAAAACCGGCTGCGAGAGGCTCACGATTATGTTCATTCCGGCGCGATCTGCGGGACGGAACAGGCAATGCTCAGCGCCGCACTGCCCAGATCAGGACAAGTCCCGCGACCGCCGAGCCGATGCCGACGATGCGCAGGATGTTGTCGGGGGTGGCGAGCGCGCTCTTCATCGCCCGGCGCATCCAGGCGGGGCTTGCCGCGAACAGGATGCCTTCGAGCACGAACAGGATTCCCAACCCGATGAGGAAGTCGCCGAACGCTATTGACCTCATCGGATGGCAACCTCCCGCTCGATGATTGTTGTTTGTTTGGTGGCGGCGACGCGTGGTCCGCATCGCCGCCGGATCGTGATGTTCAAGTCTTGATGTTCAGGTCTCGACGCTACTGT
The DNA here is from genome assembly GCF_015291625.1 of Bradyrhizobium sp. CCBAU 53421. Lineage (NCBI taxonomy): Bacteria > Pseudomonadati > Pseudomonadota > Alphaproteobacteria > Hyphomicrobiales > Nitrobacteraceae > Bradyrhizobium > Bradyrhizobium sp. CCBAU 53421. The sequence goes on along the minus strand of NZ_CP030047.1, from coordinate 2,938,884 downwards.
TTCGGCGCGGCGGCCGCCTCAAGCGGCTTGCCGCTGGCGCTGCCGAAGTATCTGAAGAATTCCGAGTCCGGCCGCAACAGGAAACGCGTATCGTTGGGCTTGAGGCCGTTCTCATAGGCCGTCATCGAGCGATAGAACGCGAAGAAGTCCTTGTCCTTGCCGTAGGCTTCGGCGAACAGACGGTTGCGTTCGGCATCGCCCGCACCGCGGGTCTGATCCGCGGCCGAGTTCGCCTCGGCGACGATCACGGTCGCTTCGCGGTCGGCCTTGGAGCGGATCTCCTGCGCCTTCTGGTCGCCCTGGGCACGGAACTCGGCCGCCTCGCGCTGACGCTCGGTCTTCATCCGGTCGTACACCGCCTGGCTGTTCTGCTCCGGCAGGTCGGCGCGGCGGATCCGGACGTCGACGACCTCGATGCCGTAGCCGTCGGCCTCCTTGTCGAGCTGCTCGCGGATCCGCGCCATCAGCTTCTCGCGCTCGTCACGCACCACCGTGATGAAGTTGACCTCGCCGAGCACGCGGCGCAGCGACGCGTTCAGCAACGTGGTCAGCTGCAGATTGGCGGCCTGGATCGAGCCGACGCTGGTGTAGTAGCGCAGCGCATTCTTGATGCGATAGCGCGCGAAGGCGTCGACCACGAGCCGCTTCTGGTCGGAGGCGATCACTTCCTGCGACGGATTCTCCAGATCGAGGATGCGCTTGTCGACATTGATCACCGAATTCCACGGCGCCTTGAAGTGCAGGCCGGGCTCGGTGACGATGTCGACCGGCTCGCCGAACCGCAGCACGATGGTCTGCTCGGTCTGCTGCACGGTGAACACCGAGCTGTAGCCGACGGCGAGAACGATGAAGAGTAGGACCAGGGACACGATGCCGGTGACAGGGGACCTCATCGGGTGGCTCCCTGCTGCTGGCCGGTCGTGGCCGGCGCCGACGGCGGACGCCGCGTGGTCAGTTCGCCGAGCGGAAGATAGGGCACGATGTTCTGGCCCTGGCCGCCGTCATAAACCAGCTTCTCGGAGCTGCCGAGCACTTTTTCCATGGTCTCCAGATAGATGCGCTCGCGCGTCACGTCGGGTGCCTTCTTGTACTCTTCATAGACTTTCAGGAAGCGTGCGCTCTGGCCCTTGGCCTCGGCGACCGCCTGCTCCTTGTAGCCTTCGGCGGCCTGCAGGATCTGCGCGGAACGACCACGCGCTTCCGGCACGATCCGGTTGGCGTAGGTCTGTGCCTCGTTCTGCTTGCGCTCGAGGTCGGCGCGCGCCGCCTGGACGTCGCGGAAAGCGTCGATCACCTGCGCCGGCGGATCGACCTTCTGCATCTGCACCTGGGTGATCTGGATGCCCGCATTGTAGCTGTCGAGCGTCTTCTGCATCAGCTCCTGGACGTTCTGCTCGGTGACGTTGCGCGCCCCGGTCAGGATCGGCTGGATCTGCGAGCGGCCGATCACCTCACGCATCGCGCTTTCGGCAACCGCCTTCACGGTGCCTTCCGGATTCTGGATGTTGAACAGATAGGCGCCGGCCCCACCCGGCTTGATGCGCCACAGCACGGTGAAGTCGACGTCGACGATGTTCTCGTCACCGGTCAGCATCAGGCTCTCTTCCGGCACGTCGCGCATGGTGCGGCCGCGCCGTGCGGGATCGTCGATCAGCGTCATGCCGATCGAGATCGTGTTGACGCGCAGCGCCTTCGGCAGCAGCACCGTCTCGATCGGATACGGCAGGTGATAGCGCAGGCCCGGCTGGGCATCGCGGACGTATTTGCCGAACCGCAGCACGACACCGAGCTCTTCGGATTGGACGCGGAAAAGCCCGGTCGCGAACCAGATCGCGAGCGCCGCGACCAGCACCAGCGCTATGCCCATGCCGCTGAAATGACCGCCGGGCAGCCACTGCTGCAGCCGGTCCTGGCCGCGCCGCAGCAGATCCTCAAGATCCGGCGGCCTTGGCCCGGCCGACTGCGGACCTGTGCCCCATGGCCCTTTCGGACCCGAGCCCCACGGCCCCCCGCCTTGATTTTTCCACGGCATCAAACATCTCCTCGGCAAGTCCGGACGGGACGCCCGGCCTCGAATGTCCGGCCCGGTTATAGGGGACCGCTCAGGCCCTTACAACGCAAGCTTCCTGGCCGGACGAGCTATGCGCCGGGGCATAATTGTCAATGCAAACATTGGTTAACCCCGGGCGCGCCGACGATATGTCACATAGGAGAAGTCGGCGCTGTCGCCCTCGCCTGCCGGATTTCGCACACGCGCGACCTCTTCCCACTGCTCCGTATCGATTTGGTCGAACCGCGTATCGCCGTCCGGCCGGGCGTGAACCTCGGTGATCTCGAGCCGATCGGCTATGCCCATCCATTGCGCGTAGATTTCCGCGCCACCGATGATTGCAATTTCAGTGGCGAAACGCCGCAGCGCGTCACCAAGCGCAATTGCGCGGGCGTTCTCGAACGACGTGGTGACGATGGCGCCGCGCGCGCGGTAGTTCGCATCGCGCGTCACCACGATGTTGGTCCGATTTGGCAGCGGCCTGCGCAGAGACTCGAAAGTCTTGCGCCCCATCACGACGGGCTTGTTCAGCGTGATCGCCTTGAAGCGCTGCTGGTCGGATTTCAGCCGCCACGGGATCGCGTTATCGCTCCCGATCACGCCGTTCTCGGCGACCGCAACGACCAGCACGATCTCCATCAGCGCGCTCCTTCCGCCAGCGCCAGCGCCGACAAGGCCTCGCCGGAGACGCGGCAAATCGTCCATTCGTCCATCAGCTCGGCGCCGATGGACTTGTAGAACGCGATCGACGGCGCGTTCCAGTCGAGCACCGCCCATTGCAGGCGCGCCCAGCCATTGGCGCGGCATTGCTTGGCCAGATGCACCAGCAGCGCCTTGCCGATGCCCTTGCCGCGCAGCGCCGGACGCACGAAGAGGTCTTCGAGATAGATGCCGTGTCGGCCGGCGAAGGTCGAGAAGTTGACGAACCAGACCGCGAAACCGGCCGGCTCGCCGTTCCATTCCGCGATGTCGCAATAGAGCCGCGGGTTGGTGCCGAACAGCGCCTCGGCGATATCGGCCTCGCTGGCATGAACCTCGTGCAGGAGCTTCTCATAGTCGGCGAGCTCGCGGACCAGCGAGAACACCAGTCCGGCCTCATCGGGCCGTGCGCGGCGGATGGTCAGCGACATCAGACCGCGACTTCAGCCTTGATGTGCGGATGCGGATCGTAACCCTCGAGTTTGAAGTCCTCGTAGCGGAAGGCGAAGATGTCCTTCACGTCGGGATTGATCGCCATCGTCGGCAGCGGCCGCGTCGGCCGCGTCAATTGCAGCCTCGCCTGCTCGAGGTGGTTCGAATAGAGATGCGCGTCGCCGAGCGAGTGCACGAAATCGCCGGGCTTGAGGCCAGTGACCTGCGCCACCATCATGGTCAGCAGCGCGTAGGAGGCGATGTTGAAGGGCACGCCGAGGAAGACGTCGCCGGAGCGCTGATAGAGCTGGCAGGACAATTTGCCGTTGGCGACATAGAACTGGAACAGACAGTGGCACGGCGGCAGCGCCATCTTGTCGACCTCGGCCGGATTCCAGGCGCTGACGATCAGCCGCCGCGAGTCCGGGTTGCGCTTGATCATCTCGATCACGTTGGTGATCTGGTCGATGCTGCGGCCATCGGGCGCGGGCCAGGAGCGCCATTGCGAGCCGTAGACCGGACCGAGATCGCCGTTGGCGTCAGCCCATTCGTCCCAGATCGTGACGCCGTTGTCGTTGAGATATTTGATGTTGGTGTCGCCGGCGAGGAACCAGAGCAGCTCGTGCACGATCGCCTTCAGCGGCAGCCGCTTGGTCGTTAGCATTGGGAAGCCGGCCGAGAGGTTGAAGCGCATCTGGTGGCCGAAAATCGACAGCGTGCCGGTGCCGGTGCGGTCGTGCTTCTCAGCACCATCGGCGAGGATGCGTTCGAGCAGGTCGTGATACTGGTTCATGGCGTGTGTTTCGGGCTCTCAAAGCGTTTTCGAGCGAAGTGGATACCGGTTCGCGTAAAGAAAACGCGTCAAAACTACCGGAGGCGGCGAATTTAGCGGCCGGGGCCGCCGACCGACACGCCGATTCGGCTGGATACACCGATTATACCCCGAAAAGTGAGCACCCTTGCGCCAAACGACAAGGGGCGGAACTCGCGTTCCGCCCCTGCCCTATCCGCTTGATCGCGTTAAGTTAAGTCGCCGGCTTCAGCACCGGGGTCCACTTCGCGATCTCGCTTTTGACGAGGGTCGCGAGCGCCTCCGGCGTGCGGTTGGCAGGCTGAGGGATCACGCTGCCGAGCTCGAGCAGGCGTTTGCGCACGTTCTCATCGTCGAGCGCCTTGATCGCCGCGGCATTCAGCGTGGCGATGATCGCGGGCGAAGTTCCCTTCGGCGCAAAGATCGCGTTCCAGGCCTGGGCCTGGAATGCCGGCAGGCCGGCCTCCGCCGTGGTCGGGACATTGGGCAGCGACGGATTGCGCTCGGGGGTGGCGACCGCATAGGCCTTGATGGTGCCGGCGTTGATCTGCGGCACCGCGTTGACGATCTGGTCGCACATGTAGTCGACCTGGCCGGCGACCAGCGCGTTCATGGCGGGGCCGGTGCCGTTGAAGGGCACGCCGACCGGCTTGACGTCGAGGATCGAGTTCAACAGCTCGCAGGAGGCATGCGAGACCGAGCCGATGCCGGCATGCGCGGCGTTGACCTTCTCGGCATTGGCCTTCACGTAGGCGACGAACTCCTTCAGATCCTTTGGCGGGAAATCCTTGCGGGCAAGGATCAGGATCGGCGTGCCAGCGAGCAGCGCGATGGGTTCGAAATCCTTTTCCGGGTGATAGGCGAGCTTCGGGTAGAGCGGCACGGACGCCGCGTGCGTGCCCATATGTCCGGTGACGAGCGTGTAGCCGTCATTGGCGGCGCGTGCGGCGCGCGTCGTCGCCGTGGTGCCGCCGGCGCCGACCACGTTCTCGATGACGATGCTCTGTCCGAGCGTCTGCGCCATGTGCGCGGTGACGATGCGCGAGATGACGTCGGTCGGACCGCCGGCTGCGAACGGCACGATCATGGTGATGGTGCGCGTCGGATAGTTTTGCGCGGACGCCGGCACGGCGAACGCACTCAGCGCGGCAAATGCCGAAAGGCATGCGCCCGCAAGCGAGCGAATGGACATCATCTCGATTCCTCCCGGAACGTTTGACCAATGAAAATGCCGGCCAAATCGGCCGGCATTTTCATTTCATGAGACGACATCGAGTGTCGATTCGACTTCCGCCTGCGGCGCGCCGACGCAGGCGCCAGCGCTCCCTGCTTGAGCATGATCTATCCGGAAAACCGCTTCACACTTTTCCGGATCATGCTCTAGCCCTCGGACTCCACGAACACTTCGTCGCGCTTGGCACGCAAGGTCGGCAGCACCGCGAGCACCAGGAGAGCCGCGGCGATCGCCAGCAGCACCGCCGACAGCGGCCGCGACAGGAACACGCTCCAGTCGCCGCGCGAGATCAAGAGTGCCCGGCGCAGGTTCTCCTCCATCAGCGGGCCCAGCACCATGCCGAGCAACAGCGGCGCCGGCTCGAAATCGTGCTTGATCAGCCAGTAGCCGACCAGACCGAACGCGCCTGCGAGCACGACGTCGACCGGCGCGTTGTTCACCGAGTAGATGCCGATCGCACAGAACACCACGATCGAGGGGAACATCAGCCGGTACGGCACGCGCAGCAGACGGACCCAGATGCCGACCAGCGGCAGGTTGATGATGATCAGCATCAAATTGCCGATCCACATCGAGGCGATCATGCCCCAGACAAGGTCGGGCTGCTTCTGCATCACCTGCGGACCCGGCACGATGCCATGAATGGTCATCGCGCCGACCATCAACGCCATCACCGCATTCGGCGGGATGCCGAGCGTGAGCAGCGGGATGAACGAGGTCTGCGCCGCGGCGTTGTTGGCGCTCTCCGGCGCCGCCACGCCTTCGATCGCGCCGCGGCCGAACCGCGACGGATTTTTCGCCAGCTTCTTCTCCAGCGTATAGGCCGCGAACGAGGCGATCACGGCGCCGCCGCCCGGCAGGATGCCGAGGATCGAGCCGAGCACGGTGCCGCGCAGGATCGCGGGCGTGGAGTCCACGAGATCCTTCCTGGTCGGCATCAGACCGGTGATCTTCTGCTGCACCAGGTTGCGGTCCATCTCCGCGCCATGGTCGAGGTTGCGAATGATCTCCGCGAAGCCGAACACGCCCATCGCGACGGTGGCGAAGCCGAGGCCGTCGGCGAGCTCCGGGATGTTGAAGGCCATGCGCGAGGCGCCGGTCTCGATGTCGGAGCCGACCATCGACAGCAAGAGGCCGAACACGATCATCGCGATCGCCTTCAGCACCGAGCCCTTGGCGAGCACCACCGCGAAGATCAGGCCGAGCACCATCAGCGAGAAATATTCGGCCGGGCCGAACGCCAGCGCGAGCTTGGTCAGCGGCGCGCCGAGCACGGCGATCAGCACGGTCGCGACGCAGCCGGCGAAGAACGAGCCGATCGCGGCGATCGCGAGCGCCGGACCGGCGCGGCCCTGCTTGGCCATCTGGTGGCCGTCGAGCGCGGTGACCACGGAGGTCGCCTCGCCCGGAATGTTGACCAGGATCGAGGTGGTCGAGCCGCCATATTGCGCACCGTAATAGATGCCGGCGAGCATGATCAGCGCGCCGACCGGCGGCAGACCGAAGGTGATCGGCAGCAGCATCGCGACGGTGGCGATGGTGCCGATGCCCGGCAGCACGCCGACCAGCGTGCCGACCAGCGCACCGATCAGGCACATCAGAAGGTTGATCGGCGAGAAGGCGACCACGAAACCGTGGGCGAGATTGGCAAACAGTTCCATCACGCCCTCACTGGATCAGGAAACGCGGGAACATCGGCATCGGAAGTCCCAGCACATAAGGAAACAGCAGCGCGCAGCCGAGCGTCAGGCAGCCCCCGACGATGATGGCCTCGAGCCATCTTGTCTCATGCGAGCCGAGCGCTGCGATCAGGAAGGCGGCAAAGGCGGAGACGACGAGGCCGAGCGGACGGATCGCGACCGCGAAGAACACGATCGCCGCCGACACGAACAGCGGGCCGCGCCAGGAATAGGCCGCGATATGCGGGCCATCCTGCAGAATTCCCATCAGCGCCACGGCGCCGCCGAGCAACAGCAGCAGCACGGCGAACATGCGCGGCGCAGTTCCGGCGCCGAACGAAAATCCGTGCATGCCCTGCAGATCGCTGGAGGCCCACAAGGCAAACAGCGCAACCGCCATCATGGCGAGCCCGCCGACAAAGTCCTGCGGACCGCGCACCCATTTCGGCAAGATCGATTTGACCGGCGCCTCGCTCGGCATATCGCTCATGACTTCGCTTCCCCCCGTCAGGGCTGTCCCGCCCGTTGTGATTGAATGGCTTGGCTTGTGGTGCGTTGACCGAAAGCCTTGCTAGCGATTTTCGTCAGACAACGCCAGCGAAACCCAAGAGACCTCCGGCAAGCAACATCCATAAGGGATTGATCCGCGTCGCAAAGGCAAGCGCGGCTGCGACAATGGTGATCAGGACCGCGATCCAACTTTGGTCTGATGTCCGCGCCACGATCAGGCCAGACGCGGCCATCAGCCCGATCGACAGCGGAACCAATGCCGCCTGAATGATGGCCGGCCAGCGCGCCTCGCGCGAGCGCTCGAGGAAACGGCTCACATAATAGGCAAGCAGCGCGGTCGGTCCGCACATCGCCACCGTCGCGGCCAACGCCCCGGCGACGCCTGCGACGGAATAGCCTATCAGCGTCACGATCAGCACGTTCGGTCCCGGCGAGAGCTGAGAGATCGCAAACACGTCGGCGAACTGCTTGTCGGTCAGCCAGTGATGCACGTCGACGGCGGCGCGGTGCATTTCGGGGATCGCCGAATTGGCCCCGCCGACCGCAAACAGCGACATCAGACCGAAGGTCCAGACCAGCGCGGCGATCGGGCTGGGCTCCGAGCTCATGCCTTCACCATGCGTCGCGCCAGCACCGTCGTCGCAATGCTGAGCGGGATCGCCACCAGCAGCACGATCTGGAGCGGCCACCGGATCAGACCGATCGCGACGAAGACCGCGGACAGGATGACGAGGCCCGTGACATCACGCCGCTTCAACAACGGCATCATCATCTTGAGGACGACGGCGAACAGCAGCCCGACCGCGGCGCAGGCCACGCCGGCGAGGGTCCGGCGCAGCACGTCGATATCGCCGTAGCGGGCGTAGAGTGCGGCAAGCACGGTCGCGATCACCATCGGCGGCCCGACCAGCCCGGCGAAGGCCGCAAGCCCGCCGGCGATGCCGCGGAAGCGCGAGCCGAACACGACCGAAAGGTTGACGATGTTCGGACCTGGCAGGAAATGGCACAGCGCGAAGGTCTCGTTGAACTCCTCCGCGGTCATCCAGCGGTGCTGCTCGACGATCGACCGCCGGGCCCAGACCAGGACCCCGCCAAAGCCGGCCAGCGACATCTTGGCAAAGGCCAGGAACAGCTCGAGCAGGCCGGGCTGGTGGGGCCGAGACGGTGCGAAGGCATCCGGCGCCGGGGCGCCAGCCGGCGGGGATTCCGGGGGCATGGCCAAAATCTAGAACGGCGCCAGGACGCCGGCCAACCCAAATCGGCGTGTTTTCACATCTGAACAAGCCTGAATCGGCTCTATTTTTCTCCGTTCGTGCCGCCTATATTGGGGGTGCCGGTTCGCCGGCTATGGAAATAAATGACCGTCGCAATAAACCATTCGGACCCGGGGGCGGTACCCGGCGCCTCCACCAAAACCCATCCCGAGCCCTTGGCTCCGGTGGCTTTTGGCGGGGGCGAAATAGGATCGACGAGGGCGTAAAGGGCGTGTTTTTTCTCGGTATGGTTCCGCCGACATCGGGCCAATGCAATAGTTGCCAACGACAACTTTGCTCCGGTTGCTCAGGCTGCGTAACGCAGTTTGAAAGACCATCTTAAAGTCCTAACGGGTTAAGCTCCGTTAGGCGGGGTTCGGAGGCACCTGGCAACAGAAGCCTCCACTTATTTCCAATCGGGCGTCCGCCCGCATTATGAGCTGCCGGCCCTGCTGATTTCCGGCTCCCGGCGGGGTAGCATATGGCCAAAAGGGCGAGTCGGACGGTCCGGCGGCGCTCATCGGCCATTTTTCGAAGCGACAGGATCACCATGGCGACCGATCACATCCGATATGACGTGCTGGCGCGCGATGCGCTGCGCGGGGTGCTGCGCCGGGTCCTGTCGGATGCGGCCGAACATGGCCTGCCGGGTGAGCACCATTTCTACATCACCTTCCTCTCGCACGGCGACGGCGTGAAGCTGTCGCCTCGGCTGCTCGCGCAGTACCCGGAGGAGATGACCATCATCCTGCAGCACCAGTTCTGGGATCTGGTGGTGACCGAGGACCGGTTCGAGGTCGGGCTGTCGTTCGGCGGGATTCCCGAGCGGCTGAACGTGCCGTTCGCTGCGGTGACCCGCTTCCTCGATCCGTCCGCCCCCTTCGACCTGCGGTTCGACGTCTCGGATGCGCTGTCCGAGGAGGCCCCTCCCGCCACGGCGCCTGCCGCTCCGCTTCCCGCACCTGCCGCCCGGGCGGCGGTCGAGACCGAGACGGCCGAGACCGAGCCGGAGCCCACAAAGCCCAGCGAAGGCGCCGAGGTCGTGCGGCTGGACCGCTTCCGGAAGAAATAATCTAAACACCGATCGATCCTCGACCTTGTAGGATGCTTGCGAGGGGTCGGGATGACAGATCGTCATCCCGGACTATCTTCTGCATGAACGTGCTTCCGCGCGGACGCTTTCGCGTTGTCGCGGCGGAAAGCCGGCACACCGCCGGACCACGTTCTGATGACGCAACGGAGAGCATGCATGGCTCAATCGACGACACCATCCAACGCCGCCACCCGTAGCGAGACCGACAGCTTCGGTCCGATCGACGTCGCCGCTGATCGCTACTGGGGCGCGCAGACCGAGCGCTCGCGGCAGAACTTCAAGATCGGCCACGACCGGATGCCGATCGCGATCATCCATGCACTCGCCCTCGTCAAGCTTGCCGCAGCCGAGACCAATCGCGAACTCGGCCAGCTCGATGCGCGCCGCGCCGATGCCATCATCAGCGCCGCCAGGGAAGTGATCGAGGGCAACCTCGACGATCATTTTCCGCTGGTGGTCTGGCAGACCGGATCGGGCACGCAGACCAACATGAACGTGAACGAGGTGATCGCCAACCGCGCCAACCAGATGCTCGGCGGCGAGCTCGGCGCCAAGCAGCCGATCCATCCGAACGATCATGTCAACATGAGCCAGTCGTCGAACGACTCGTTTCCGACCGCGATGCATATCGCTGCGGCGGGCCGCATCATCGCCGACCTGATCCCGGCCCTCACCGAGCTGCATCAGGCGTTGCACCGGAAGCAGGAGGCGTTCGCCAGGATCGTGAAGATCGGACGCACCCATACCCAGGACGCAACGCCGCTGACGCTCGGCCAGGAATTCTCCGGTTACGCCGCGCAGGTCGAGAGCGGCATCGCGCGGCTGCACACCGCGGTGAAGGAGCTGTTTCCGCTCGCGCAGGGCGGCACCGCCGTCGGCACCGGGCTCAACTCGAAGCCGGAATTCGCGAGCGCCTTCGCCAGGCATGTCGCCGAGATCACCAAGCTGCCGTTCACCAGCGCGGCGAACAAGTTCGAGGCGCTGGCCTCCAACGACGCCTATGTGCTGGTGCACGGCGCGATCAATTCGGTGGCGACCGGCCTGTTCAAGATCGCCAACGACATCCGCTTCCTCGGCTCGGGCCCGCGCTCGGGCCTCGGCGAATTGATCCTGCCGGAGAACGAGCCGGGCTCGTCGATCATGCCGGGCAAGGTCAATCCGACCCAGTGCGAAGCCATGACCATGGTCTGCTGCCAGGTGTTCGGCAATCAGACCACGATCACCGTCGCCGGCAGCCAGGGCCATTTCGAGCTCAACGTGTACAAGCCCGTGTTGGCATATTGTATGATAAATTCCATTCAGCTGCTGTCTGACGTTGTCCGCTCATTTACTGAGCATTGCGTTGTCGGCATACGCGCCGACGAAAAGCGCATCAACGAGCTGATGCAGCGCTCGCTGATGCTGGTGACGGCGCTCGCGCCGAAGATCGGTTACGACAATGCGGCCAAGGTCGCGAAGTCGGCACACGCGCACGGAACGACGTTGAAGGAAGAGGCTTTGCGGCTCGGATTCGTAACTGCCGACGAATTTGATCGCCTCGTGCAGCCGGACAAAATGACACACCCCGGCTAACGCGACGCGCGCAATGTCCGGATAATTACGGTCAGCGCGCGTGATATAATTATGCGTCATAACACCTAAAGGCTAAGGCTGTTCACCTATCAGCTCTGCGCCGGCGCGTGGTACAGACGTCTAGTTTTCGCAGAGCGAAACGGATTCTTTGATGCTATCACAAGCATCAGATGGAGATTCGGGATGGATATCGAGCCGGGCGCTTAGCGCGATCGCTCTTGCTTTCGTCACGATGCATCACCAAGTCCGCTGTGGGGACGATGAGGACGACGAGCATGGGCGACGTGGTCAACCTGAAACGATTCAAGAAGCGCGGCGAGCGCGAACAAGCAGCAAAGCAGGCCGAAGCCAATCGTGCGCTATTCGGTCGCACCAAATCCGAACGAGCGCGTGACGAATTTCTCGGCGAGCGCAGCGCGCGTGTGCTCGATCAGCACCTCCTAAACCAGCAGCGTATCGAAAGTGGAGACGCATCATGAAGTCTCCCGTCGTCAAGCGTTCGATCGTCGTCGCCGGTCACAAGACCAGCGTCAGCCTCGAAGAAGCCTTCTGGAACGGCATGAAGGAAATTTCCGGTCTGCGGAACATGACGCTGTCGGAGTTGGTCGGCGAGATCGACAGCAACCGGCAGCAGGGCAATCTGTCCTCCGCGATCCGTCTTTTCGTGCTCGACTACTTCCGCTCGCGCGCCACTCCGGCCGTGCCGACGGATGTCAGGCCGCAACAGGTCGACACGCGCCAGCAGGCCTGATGGCCTCACCGACCGTCGCTTCGGCAGACGGTCGTTCCGCCGCGCGGACTTCAGCATGAAGGTCAACCGCATCGTCGCCAACGCTGCCGCATCGGACATTGCGGCAGCGAAGTCGTTCTATCGCGATGTGCTCGGCCTCGAGCCGCTGATGGATTTCGGATGGGTTGCGACTTACGGCTCATCCGAAACGATGCAGGTTCAAATCAGCTTCGTTTCCGAAGGCGGCTCCGGCACAGCGATGCCGGATCTCTCGATCGAGGTCGACGATCTCGACGAGGTGCTGCAGCGGATGCGGGCCGCCGGCATCGCGATCGAATACGGGCCGGCTGATCAATATTCTCCAGCACCAATCGTAGGCTCTGATTCTGTCAGAACCGGAATACCCTAGTTCTGGATCGCCGGCCGCGGCGGCGGGTTGGCGACCTGCGGCGTCAGGGACAATGGCGGCCGCAGCGGCCTCGACCTGGCCGCGCCGGGCACCGGCTTGACCTCGATCGGCGGCGGCAGCGGCGCCAGCTGCGGCTGGCTCGCAACCGGCGCCGGCGGCACAATGGCGGGCGCGGTGGCGACCGGCGGCCGCGGCGCGACGATCTTCGGCTTCGCGGGCACGCGTCGCGGATCAGGGCCCGGCGCCGGCAAGTTGACGGAAGGCACTGCCGCCGAATTTGAGTTCGACGCATCAGGCGCCGGCCCGGCGGGAGGCGGAAGGGCCGCCGGGGTCGGCGGCGGCACCGGTTCGCCGCGCTCGATCGCATCGAGCCGCCTGGTCTCCCGGTCGATCGCGCGCACCGCAAGCCACGACGACAACGCCGCGATATCGATGCTGCGCGACAATCCGTCGGGCGTGCCCACCGCGAGCAGCTGGATTTCCGGGCGGCTGTTGCCGCTGCCGACCTGGGTCGATGCCAGTGCGGCGCGGATGTCGGCCTGGTCGCCCGGAATGTCGTAGCCGCCGGACACGATGACGTTGGCACCGCTCGCCGCGAGCGTGGTGGTGCCGAACCGGACACGGCCGTCGCGGATGTTGAAGGGAATTTGCGCAGAGGCGACCGACAGCGTACCTGCTGCGAGCGCCGGTTCGACGATCTGCCGCAGCCGCGTGTCGTCGGTCGCCTGCCCGGAATCGCTGGCGCGGATCGCAACGTCGAACGCGCGCGGATCGAGGCCCGGAAGATTCAGCCCCTCCAGCGACACGGCGCCGCTGCCGGACAGCGCACCGATCAGCGCCGAGGCGCTGCGGCCCTGCGTCAGCAGCGTCATCTGCATCGAGGCGCGTCCCTTGGGCATCGCGAGACTGCGGTAGCGCAGGGCCGAACCGTCGACACCCGAAAGCTGCACATTCGCATTCAAGGCGAGCCCGTTGACGCCCTGTCGCGCATCGATGGACGCGGTCGCCTCGCCGCCGCCGATCTTGCCCTTGACGCCGTCAAAGGTCAGCGACTGTCCATCCGACCTGATGGTGCCGCTGACCGGCTGCAGCTCGGCGCCGCCCGGCAGCAGACCGTGCAGCGCCTCGAACGTGACCTTGCCGCGCCAGGCGCTCGTCAGCCCCTGGCCGAGCGGCTCGGTCGTGTCGTGGCCGGCCGCGCCGATCGCCGCCGCGAAAATCGGCGCCAGCGTGATCTGGTCGAGGCCGACTTCGCCGTCGATGCTCTTCTGATCGGCGAGCGTCAGCGCCAGCCGGCCGCGCAGCCGCGAACCGGCGACGATGCTGTCGAGGTCGTCGAAGGTCAGCCGGTCACCCGCCAGCGTCAGCTTCGACGACAGGCGGATGTTTGCCGTCGGATCGGATGATTTCAGATTGAGCAGCGGACTGATGTCGGCGCTGCGGACACGGAGGCTGACGCTCGACTTGCCGTCGCTGGCCTCATTCTTCGACCACGGCTCCGCGGTGCCTTCCGCATCGGCGTCAAGCCCGCCGCCCCACAGCCGTGCCTTGAGCCGCAACGGCGCGTGCCATGCGCCGCTCGCCGTGCCCTCGAATTGCATTGCGCCCGCGCCGGCTGCGACCGCTCGGTCGAGCCCGAGCAGCGCCAGCAGCGCACGGCCCTCGCCGGCGGAGAATTTCGTCTCCCCCGCCACCTCGCTGCTGCGAAGGGCGTCGAAATCCAGCGCACGGATCGCGGCCACCGGCGGCGTCGCCGAGATCACCGTATTGCCCTTGAGCTGCGGCGTGTCGAGATCGACCGTCGCGCGCGCGCTGACGCGATCCGCGGCCTTGCCCTTGCCGAGGTCGAGCGCAAGCCTGGCACGGACCGGACCGGCATCCGCGCGCAGCACGCCGAGCCTGGCGGCAAGCGCCGGTGCGAATGGCTGGACCACAGCGGTCAGCCGGCCAAGCGACGCCGCGGTCGCATCGACCGCGAGCTTGCCGGTCGAATTGGCGCGATCGAAATTGCCGCTGCCCTCAAGCGTGACATTGTCGGGCTGACCGATCTTCACGCGCTCGAGCACGATGCTCTTCGGGCTGTAGGTGACCTTCGCCAGTAACGGCCGCAATTCCTGCCCCGAGGAGATTGCGCGCCCGACGTCGAGCGTCAGTTGCGCTTCGTCGGGCCACTCGGCCTGCGGACCGGCCAGCGAGCGGATCAGTGCCGCGGTCGCATCGAGGTCGAGCCGCTCCGCCTTCAACTGCGCCTCGACCTTCGAGCCGCTCGTCGCCTCGCGGTGCGCGACCGCGACGCGGCCCTCGATCGTGCCGCTCTCGATCTCCGCCTTCATCGCATCGATCGAAAAGCCGGCCGGCGACACCGTGACGTCGCCGCGCAACCGCAGCGGCTTCTGGCTGCGGTAGGCGATGTCGCCCCGCCCCTGCAGCCAGCTCATCAGCGTATCGGGGTCGGACGATTCGATGTTGAGCGCGGTCTTGAAGCTGTTCGACGCTCCGCCTTGCGCACTGGCGCCGCTCATCGAGACCCGCGTGGATCCCGGCGCGCGAAACTCCAGCCGGCGCACGGTCCATGATTTCGCATCCGATTGCAGCTCTGCCGAGACGTCCTGCAACGGACGGCCACCGAGCATGATCTGCTCGGATGTCAGCTCGACCTGCGCCGGTATCGGGCTTTGCGGAAGGCCCGACAACACCGCGCGCATCGCCGGCAGCACGCGCACCGGCTCGACATTGCCGTTGCCGGCGTCCTTGGCGCTATCCTTGCCGCTGTCCTTGCCGCTGTCCTTGGCGGCGAACTTGTCGCCATCGAGCTGTCGTGCGGCAAGCGAGGCGCGCAGCAGCGGCGACGCACCGAATTTGAGATCGCCGTTTCCTGCGAGCTTCAGTGCGCGGTCCTCGCCGCCATAGCTCACCTCGACCTGGTCGAGACGGGCCGCCGAATAATCCGATTTGATCCTGGCGGCGATCCGCCAGGGCGGCATGTCGCTGCCGCCGCGCTGGCCGGGCGTGCCCGCCAGCGTCACGCTGCCCTCGAACCGCGGTGCGCGGGCCTCGAAGGTCAGGATGCCGTCGAGATCGGCCGACACCGGCCGTTGGCCGGGATCGATGTTGAAATGCAGGCGGGTGCCGCTGCCGTCGGCGCTTTGCCCCGACGAGATCCGAAACGGGTAGCGGTTGCCGTCGAACATGAAATTGCCGTCGCCGCGGACCGCGCCGGCAAGCGAGCGGACATCACCGCTGAAGGCAATGTCGTTCAGCTCGAGCGTGCTGCGGCTCGCGGCATCGTGCAGCGCGACGCGGCCGGTCAGATTGAGACGGTCGATCGCCAGCGAAGCCAGGTTGAAGCTGCCGCTCGACGGCGACCAGTCGATCCGCCCCTTTGGATCGAGCCCGAGGTCGAGCGACACGCCGTTGATGGTGAGTTCGTTCGCGCGCCATTCGCCGCGCATCAGCGAGCTCAGGCTGAGCTCGACATCGAGATTGGCGGCGCGGACCTTGCCGAGGTCGTTGGCGCCGCCGACGCTGACGTTTTTCAACCGCAGCGAGGGCGCAGGCAGCAGACGCGCGTCGAGATTGCCGGCGACACGAACCGGCATGCCGATGATCTTGGACGCCTCCGTCTCGAACTGCGGCCTGAACTGGTTCCAGTCAACGAAATACGGACCGACCAGCGCGGCGACCAGCGCAAGAATGAAGGCGATTGCCAGGCCGAGCAGCGTCGTCTGCACGGTGTCTCCCTTTGAGCCCGCTCCGCGGCAGCCTCCTTATGCTGAACCCTTTGCCAACCCTTGGCCGGAGCAACCCAAATATAGAGACAAGTATGGCGAAGTCACAGCGGCTTTACCGCTGCGACGTCAGGTGGAAGGGGGATTTCCGTTCAAGCGTGCGTGCACGCCGGCCGGCGCGGCGGGATTGCTGCCCTGCCGCGCATCCCGGATGTGACCACATCCCGGATGTCACCACATCCCGGATGTCACCAGCTCGCAGGGAGCCGCTTCAGCCCGCGCAGCACGAAGGTCGGCCGCCACTCCGGATTTTCCGCGTCATCGAGCCGCAGATCGGGGATCCGGCGCAGCAGCGTCGTGATCGCGATCTCGGCCTCGATCCGCGCCAGCTGGGCGCCGAGGCAGAAATGGATGCCGCCGCCGAACGACAGCGGCTTCACGTTTGGCCGCTGGATGTCGAGCTTCTCGGGATGGTCGGGATAGACAGCCTCGTCGTGGTTGGCCGAACCCAGCAGGCACAGCACGCTCTCCCCCTTCGGGATGCGCTTGCCGCCGAGATCTTCGATGTCTTCCAGCGCGACGCGGCCGGTCAGCTGCACCGAGGAATCGTAGCGCAGGAACTCCTCGATCGCATTGGTGATCAGGCCGGGATTGGCCTTCAGCAGCGCGAGCTGGTCCGGGTTGCGGAACAGCGCGAGCAGGCCGTTGCCGATCAGGTTGACGGTGGTCTCGTGGCCGGCGCCGAACAGCAGGATGATGTTGGCGGTCAGTTCCTCGTTGGTCAGCTTCTGGCCGTTCTCCTCGGCCTGCACCAGCTGGGTGGTGAGGTCGTCGCCGGGCTGCTTGCGGCGCAGCTCGAACAACTGGTGGAAGTACATCGCCGCCATCGCGTTGCCGGCGTTGCCCTGCTTGATCTCCTCCGCCGACAGCGGCACCGGCTCGAGCAGGCGGCCGCCGTCGCGCGAACCATTGTAGAAGGCTTCGCGATGCTCCTCGGGGATGCCGAGCATGTCGCAGATGATCGTCACCGGCAGACGGAACGCGAAATCCTCGATCAGGTCCATCTTCCCTTGCGGAATGATGCGGTCGAGCGTCTCGTCGACGACGTGCTGGATGCGCGGGCGCATGTCCTCGACCCGGCGCGCGGTGAACGCCTTGACCACGAGGCCGCGCAAACGGGTGTGGTCGGGCGGGTCCTGCTGCAGCATCCAGTGGCTCATGCTGCGGATGACCGGCTCGTCCATGATCTTCGGACCGTAGCGGCGGATCGAGCGCTCGACATAATCCTTGCCGAACCGCTTGTCGCGCAGCACGAGGCTCGCCTCCGCATGCCGGCTGGCGACGAAGGCGCCGTGTGCATTGACATGCATCGGATCGAGACGGCGCAGCCGCTCATAATACGGATAGGGATTGCGAATGAATTCGGGCGCCAGTGGGTTGAAAAGCGGCTCGCCGCTGGCCGGCTGAACTTGCTCGTTCATGGTGACCTCGTTCGTGCGCTACGCCGGTGCCTGCACTCTGGCGCGCCTTGGTGTCATCCTCAAGACCGCACCAACACGGGTACGGCCATTCTGATTTTAGCAACTCAAGTCTTGGCAACTGCAACTCGATACACTCTTGTATCGAGTTGCATTGTGCCCTAAACTACGCGGATGTCAAGGGTTCGAACCAGACCGACACGGGACGACACCTGCGAGAAGCTGTTCGAGGCGGCGGCGCGGGTGTTCGAGGAACAGGGCATCGGCGGCGCCAGCATCGAGGCGATCGCGGCCGCGGCGGGCTTCACCCGCGGCGCGTTCTATTCGAACTTCAAGAGCAAGGACGAGCTGATCTTCGCGATGCTCGAAGATCACGTCGAGCAATCGATCCGGCGCAATCTCGATCTGCTCGCCAAGCACAAGGACCTCGCCGACTTCCTCGAGGCGCTGCGCACAGTGGACCGCAGCCGGCAGGATCCGCTCGGCCGCTCCCCTCTCCTGCACATGGAGATGATCCTGTTCGTGGCGCGCGCCGAGAAGCGGCGGCCCGAGCTCGCCAAGCGCCTGCGCGCGCGGCGCAAGCTGATCGCCGATATCGTCGAGACCGCGCAGAAGAACAGCGGCAGGAACGCCAGACTCAATCCGGACTGGACCGGCGCGATCGTGCTGGCGCTGGAAGATGGTTTCCGCCTGCACCGCCTGATCGATCCGGAGACCACGCCCGCCGACAGTTGCCTGCGCGCGATCACCGACCTGCAGCGGGCGATCGGCGTTTCAACCGCCTGATCCGTCAGGCCCCGCTGGCGACCTTGTGCATCTGTCCGGCGACGGCGCGGACCTTGCGTGGTGAAGCCTGCCAGATCGCGAACGCCGACAGCAGGCTGACCGCAATGCCGAGCAGGAACGCGCTCGTATAGCTGCCCGAGAGATCATAGAGTTGTCCCGTGACCCAGGGGCCGAGGGCTCCACCGGCGAGCGCGGCCAGCATCACGGTGCCGAAGATGCTGCCGTAATGCTTGCCCTGGAAGATCTCGAGCACCACCGGTCCCATCACCGATGTCAGGCCATAGCCGAGCGCGCCCTGGGTGAAGACCATGAGATAGATCAGCGCCATGCTCGGCCAGTATTTCAGGGCGGCGAGCGCGGCAAAGCAGATCACGAAGCCGAAGCAGGAGATCGCCCACACCCATTCGCGGCCGATGCGATCGGAGAGGTGCCCGAGCCAGATCTGGCCGGGAATGCCGAGCAGGCTGACGACGCCGAGCGCCCAGACGCCGACATTGGAGCTGAAGCCGATGTCGAGCAGGAATTTGGTCTGGTGCACCTGCACCGCGTACCAGATGTACAGGCCGCAGAAATAGCCGATCGCGATCCACCAGAACCGCGCGGTGCGCAGCGCCAGCGACAGTGTCCAGTCGGTGCCGGCCCACACCGGATCGACGATATTCGACGCGGGCCTCGTCGACGTCGCCGTCGGCGCAGCATCGCCGTCCGGCTGCAGGCCGATGTCCTCCGGCCGCTTGTGCAGCAGCAGATTGATCGGCGCGAGCACGACCAGCACCACGATCCCCATTGCGGTGCAGGCGGTGCGCCAGCCGGTATGCTCGATCATATGCTGCACCCATGGCAGCAGCGTCACCGAGCCGATGCCGACACCGGCGAAGGCGAGCCCGATCGCCAGCCCGCGGCGGCGGAGGAACCAGTTCGGCACGAACAGCGATTGCCCGGAATAGCCGAGGCAGACGCTGCCGGCGCCGACCAGCACGCCGATGGTGAGATAGAGGTGCCAGGGCTGCGTGGTCAGCGGGGCCAGCAGCAGGCCTGAGCCCATCAACAGGACACCAAGCTCCATCACCGCGCGCGGCCCGCCGCGGTCCATAAGCCGGCCGATCAGCGGGCTCGCGATCGCCGAGGCAACGAAGCCGAACGAGAATGCGCCCGCGGTAACGCCGCGCTCCCAGCCGAATTCGGAGATGATCGGCGGATAGAACAGCGAGAACGCCGTTCGCGCATTGACGCCGATCGCCATGGTGACGAACGTCACCGCGACGATGATCCAGCCGTAGAAGAAGGGAAGTCGCATGAGGGGTCTTGGTTGCCAGGGTCAGAGGACGATACCTGTTTCAGCCCGCGTCCGCTGACGGTCAAGTCCCATGGACCGACAAGGTTGGCTTCACAGGCCGGTATTCCACCAGCCCGCGTCAATTCGCTCGATCAACAGCCCGAATTGTGTGAAGCAATTCATAGACAGTTAGGTCCGGCGCGGCAAACTCGCGCACGATGTCGAAGCCCTCGGCCATGCCAGCTGATCTTCCGTTGCCTGCGGAAATTCCGAGCACGCTCGACCGGGCGGCGGGCGGCACCGGATACAATGATGACGATTGCTCCCGCGGTAACGCCGCGCTCCCGGCCGAACTCGCCCACGATCGGCGGCCAGAACGGACAATTCCATTTCCTGCATTGACGCAGATCAATGGTGACGCGTTTCGCCGCAACGATGATCCAGCCATGCAGTCAAGGGGCGCAGTTGCGTTGCATGCGCAAGGCACGAACGCCTCCTCAAAGGTTGCAAACAGTATACTGTACCAGCCCGGTCGGTCGGCACACCCTGCCGGATGAAGCCTTCCTTTATAACCTTGATGCAGATATTCTTTTCACGTTGATGTCCTTTTCCTTGTGCCGGATTTTAGTCGCGTATCAGTAAAATTTTGCAGAAGTATCAATAATATGATGATGACCCCATCAGTCCCGGAAGTTCGCCGACGTCTTGCGGCAATCCTTGCGGCGGACGTGGTCGGGTATACGCGCTTGATGGAGGCGCACGAGGAAAACACCCACACCCGGCTGATGCAATTGCGCTCGGAAATCCTCGACCCGGGCGTCACGGCGCAGAACGGAAGGATCGTCAAGAATACCGGCGACGGCTTCCTCGCGACATTCGATACCGCGCGCGATGCAACGCGGTGCGCTCTGTCGCTGCAAGAAGCCCTGGCCGTGAACACGGCCGCGATGCCCGCCGACGAGCGCATCAGCTTTCGCATCGGGCTGAATGCCGCAGACATCATCGTCGAAGAGGATGACGTCTACGGCGAGGGCGTGAACATCGCGGCGCGCCTGCAGAACTATGCGCAAGCGGGCGGCGTCGTGGTGTCGGGAGCCGTTGCGGAGCAGATCGGCCAGGACCTGGACGTCAGCGTGATTGACCTTGGCGACCTGCATCTTCGCAACATGGGCCGGCCTGTCCGCGTGTATGCGCTGCACCGACCCATGCAGCCCGCGAAGCTGGTCGGCGAAGCCCCGGTGGGCTCAGAACCCCGCCCCTCGATTGCCGTGCTGCCGTTCCGCATGAACCTGGCCACGCCGGAAGAGGGTTATTTCGCCGATGGTGTCGTCGACGACATCATTCGCGGCCTTGCCGGGCTCAAGGAGCTTTTCGTCGTATCGCGCGGGTCCAGCCTCGGCTTCAGCGGCCGCAACGTCGATGTGCGCGAGATCGGACGTCGGCTCGGGGTTCGCTATGTCCTCTATGGCGGGATTCAGAGGACGATGACTTCGGTCCGCATCGTGACCGAGCTCAGCGACGCCGAGTCGGGCGAGGTCATTCGTTCGGATTTGCACGAAGGCGACCTTCGCGAGCTGTTTGCGCTCCAGGATCGGATTGCCGTCAATGTCGTAAGACAGATCGCGCCGCAGGTTCGCGAGCGCGAGCTGATGCGATCGATGCGCAAGCATCCGCAGAACCTGACCGCCTACGACCTCGTGTTGCAGGCGCTCGATCTGCTGTACCGGATGGACTACGATTCCTTTTCCAAGGCGCGCGGCCTGCTCGAGCAAGCCATTTCATACGACCCCAATTTTTCGCTGGCCTATTCCTACGTCGCGCTGTGGTACGTGTTCCGGATCGGGGAAATCGGATCTCCGGATCCCGAGGGGGATGCCATCGCCGGCGCCCGATACGCCAAGGAGGCGATCGATCGAGGCGGCGACGATGCATTTGCGCTGGCGGTGTACGGTCACGTCCAGTCATTCCTGCTGCACGACTTTCAAGGCGCAAGGATAGCCTTGGACCGCGCCATTGCCGCTGGCCCGAGTTCAGCCATGGCCTGGACCATGGCAAGCGCAACATCCGGCTTTCTTGGCGATGGCCCTGCCGCCCTGCACCAGGGTGAGCAGGGCGTCCGGCTCTCGCCGCTCGACGCGCGCTCGTTCTGGCACGAGGGATTGTTCGGCCAGGCTCACTACGTCAATGGCGATTATGAGCAGGCATTGGAGTGGGTGCGTGGCGCACTGAACCGCAACGGACTTATTCGCTTCAATCATCGCCTGCTCATCGCCACGCTTGGTGCGCTGGGCCGTCGTGAAGAAGCGGCGGAGGCGGCGCGCCGCTATTTGGAAATTCAACCCGGATTCCGCATTTCGTCCTACGCGCCGCGCTGCCCGTTTCGTGGCGAGGCATTGGACACCTGGCTCGGCCACCTGCGATCGGCGGGGCTTCCTGATTGACTGGTATTGCTGACGACAACTGCCGACAGAGGGAGAGACGTCAATGACAGGCAACACAGGTAACACGGGCAATACCGGAAACACCGGCAATACCGGTAATACCGGAAACACCGGCAACGTCGGAGGGGGTGGTTGGTTTATCTCGGACCGCGTCGACCTGCCGTTCGTGACACGGCTCGATCCCTCCGGCACGGACGAGCTTGGCACTCTGCGGCGGACGCCGCCGGCGCATTTCGGCAGCCGGCAATGGTCGGCAAACTGGTATGCGTGGCGTGTCCTGCATCAGTTCATCGCCAATGCTCCCGGCTGGGCAGCGACCGTCGACGCCGACGCCACCCTCACGCAGATTCGGGCCGACCTGGTCGCCAACTATTCCGCCCAGATCGACAACCTCGTGCTCGCCGCCCGGGACGAACGGCCCGATGCCATGGGCCTGATCCTCTCGCAGGACGCCGAATTCTTCACGGATTTTCTGGCTGTGCTGACCGCGAGGCCCGGCTCGCATACGCAAACCTGGCGCCTGTTGAATATCGCGAGTTTGATTGGGTCCTTTGCAGCACTGTATTTCAAGGACAAGTACGATTTGCCCCGGCCGTCGCAGATTTGTCCCGCATTGCTGCCGCCGATCCAGGTCCCCGGCCACTCATCCTGGCCGAGCGGGCATTCCACCCAGGCACATTTCATGAAGAACTGCATGCTGCGGGTGTTCGCCACGGCGGCGGTGTCTGCGGCTGACCAGGCCGTCTGGAAATCCGACCTGTCGATCCTGGCGGATTCGATCGCCCGAAACCGCGAGATTGCCGGCGTGCATTATCCGAAGGATTCGGAAGGCGGCGCCAGAATTGCCGATCTGCTGGACACCGCCATTCTGACACCAAACGTCGTGCCGATGTTTGACGCCGCAATCGCGGCTGCCGCAGGCGAATGGCAATGAGCACCCGGGACGGGCGGAGCCCCACATACGACACCGAAGGCCTGAAGAAGGTCATCAGGGATTCGACGACCAGCGTGCTTCCTCCCACCGGATTTCGCACGATGGTCGCCTCGCAGGACGAGCTGAAGGCGCTCGGCTTTCCAAGACGACCAGACCCGGTGCTGCAGCCGGCCGAGTATGCATTCTGGCTGAAGATGTTTGGTCCGACGGTGGCGTTCGAGGCCTTCGATATCGCAGTGCTTCCCCCCGTCACGGCGGGCCTGCGCCGATCGTTCGACCAATCGCCGCGGCGCGAGAGCAGCCTCAACTGGTCCGGCGCCTACATCACGCCGAGGGATGGCACCGTATTCTCGTCGGTCTGGGGGAAGTTTCAGGTGCCGACGCCAACCCAGCCGGCGAGCGGCCGGGCCAGCGAGATCTATCACAGTTCGACCTGGATCGGCTTTGATGGACAACGTCGATACTACAGATCGACGCTGCCGCAGATCGGCACCGCGCAGAACATCGACCCTGCCGCAGGCGCTGGCAGCCCGACGACCTCGTTCTTCGCGTGGTGGCAATGGTGGGTCAGGGGCGACCCGGCCCAGGCGCATCCCATCACGCTCGTGTCGCCGAAGATTCATGCCGGCGATCTGATCATGTGCCTCATGCAGGTGGCGCCGGATCGCACCGGAGTGTCGTTCGTGATCACCAACCTCACGACCAGTCGTTCCGTGCAGTTCTTTCAAACCGCCCCCCTGACGCAGCTGGGGCAACCCTTCAAGATTCCCGGCGCAACGGCGGAATGGGTGATGGAGCGCTCGGCCCTCCCGAGAAATCCAACCCCGCTGCAGCTCCCGGACTACGGCACCGTGGTCTTCCACGATTGCGGCGCGTCGGCAATCAACATGGATACCGCAGCGGTGGTCGAGCGCAATCTCTCAGGCGCGAAGCTCATCGACATGTACGTCGTGAAGGAGAACGCGAAGAGGATCGAGAAGCCCTCCATCGCGAGGCCGATCGGTTCGACGGAGTTCCTGACCTACTTCCGCTAAAGCATGATCCGGAAAAGTGCGAAGCGGTTTTCCGAAGAGATCATGCTCAAACAAGGAGATAAAGCGCGATGACGATTCAACCTAGTCTCATCGCGCTTTGGCGCGCGTTAGACAGCGCTCCGGCTGCGAGACTCGGCACTGATGAAGTTGGAACGGCGCCCTACGCCAGGGCGTGGCTTTCATGGCCGAAATAGGCGCGCTCGAGCCGATGCGCGAGGTCGCTCTCGCCGGTCACAGCCTCGAGCGCGATCGTCCCCTGCACCAGCGCATAGACCCGATCGGCACACGCCAGCGCCTTCTCGAGCAATTGCTCGACCAGCAGCACGGAGGTGCCCTGCCCGCGCAACCGGCCGATGACATCGAGGACGCGATCGACCAGCACCGGCGACAGTCCGGCGGAGGGCTCGTCGAGCATCAGCAGCCGCGGCCGGCGGACGAGACCTTGCGCCACCGTCAACATCTGCTGCTGCCCGCCCGACAGCGCGCCGCCGCGCTCGTGGCGCTTCTCGGCGATCTCGGGAAAGAATGACAGCGCCTCCTCGACCCGCACGGCGCGTTCCGCGCGCGGCAGATCGTAACCGGCGAGAAGCAGATTGTCGGTGACCGAGATCTGCGTGAATACGCGATGGCCTTCGATCACATGCACGAGCCCGGCCCGCGCGGCATCGCGCGGCGTGGCGTTGGTCATGTCGCGTCCGCCGAACCGGACCTGCCCGGCGTTGACCGGCAACAGACCCGAGATCGCGCGCAGCAGCGTGGTCTTGCCCGCGCCGTTCGGACCGAGCAGCGCCACGACCTCGCCGGCGGCGATCGTCATGTCGATGCCGTGCAGCACGCGGATCTTGCCGTAGCCGGATTCCAGCGCGCGCACGTCAAGCAGAGGTTCAGCCGCCGAGGTAAGCACTGACGACCTCCTTGTGGACGCGAATCTCCGCCGGCGTTCCAGCCGCCAGCGTGCGGCCGAGATTGAGCACGGTGACCTGATGGCAGATGTCGAAGATCAGGTCGGCATGATGCTCGACCAGCAGCACGCCGGTGCCGCGGGCGCAGACCGCCTTGATCAGGGTAGCGAGCCGCTCGATCTCGTCATTGGACAGGCCTGCCGCGGGCTCGTCGAGCAGCAGGAAGTCGGGATCGAGCATCAGGGCGCGTGCGATCTCGATGAAGCGCAGCTCGCTGTGCTGCAGGCGATCGGCGCGCACGTCGGCGAGCGCCTCGAGGCCGACGACGCCGAGCAGCGCCCGAGCCTTCGCAGCGAGCATGCGTTCGTCCGCGCCGTTGCGCGGCAGTGCCAGCATCGCCTCGACGAAGTTTGCCCTGCCCTCGATCGAGCCGCCGATCATGACGTTCTCCAGCACCGAGGCCTCACCGATCACGCGCGGCGTCTGGAAGGTGCGCGCGATGCCGCGAGCGGCGCGCTCGACCGGCTGGCCCGCCGGCAACGGCGCGTCGCCGAGCGTCATGGCGCCCGCCTTCGCGGCGTAATAGCCCGAGATCACGTTCAGCGTAGTGGTCTTGCCGCTGCCGTTCGGGCCGATCAGCCCATGGATCTGGCCAGGCGCGACATCGAGGTCGAGGCCGTCGATCGCCTTCACATTGCCGAAGCTCAGCGCGATGCCGCGGAGTTGCAGCGGCTTGCCGCCGTCGCGCCGGCGCACGATGTCGGCAAGCGCGGCCGGGCGCGGCACGATGGCGCGGTTGCTGGCAAGCGGCCGACGGTTGCGGAAATCGAGCAGCGCCGCGATGCCGCCCGGCATCACCAGCACGATCAGCAGCAGCAGCACCGCGTAGAGAAACGTCGACCACGCCGCCAGCGGCGCAGCGATCTCCGGCAGGATGGTCAGGATGATGGTGCCGAGCATCGGCCCGAGGATCGAGCCCCGGCCGCCGATCAGGATCGCGATGAAGAACAGCACCGAGAGGTCGAAGGTGAAGGCATCGGGCGTGATGTAGGTCTGCAAGGTCGCGAACAACCCGCCGGCGATCGCCGCCAGCGCGCCGGCGAACAGGAAGATCGCGATCAGCATCTTCGGCTTCGAGATGCCGCTGGCTTCGGCGGCGACCTCGGCGTCGCGCACCGCGATCAGCGCGCGGCCGAAGCGGCTGCGCGCAACATTGGCGCTCATCCAGGTCGTGAATGCAGCGAACGCGATGCAGAGGCCATAGAAGCCCCATGGCGTATTGAGCGGCGCCGGGAATTCCGGGCCGGCAATGCCGATGCCGCCACCGGTCACGCTCTGCCAGGCCAGCGCGATCTGGGTCACGATGGTCGCAAAGCCCAAGGTCGACATCGCGAAATAGAAGGTGCGCAGCCGCAAGGCCGGCAGGCCGACGATGACGCCGAAGACCGCGCCGATCAGGCCCGCGATCGGCAGGGCGGCGAACACCGGAACGGCCGGCAGCACATTGCCGGCGACCAGCACGCTTGTCGTGTAGGCGCCGAGCGTCAGCAGCGCGACATAGCCGATCGCAAGGTGACCGGCGAAGCCGACCACCAGATTGAGACCGGACACCAGCACCCAGTAGATCGCCGCGCGGGTGCCGATCAGCACCCAGTAATCATTGCTGACGAACGGCAGCAGCACCGCTGCCGCCAGAATGCCGAGGAACGGCAGGATGTGCGGCAACGCGGCGCGCCATGCGCCGCTGCCGGTTCGGGGCGGAGCGGCTGCGACCGAGGTCATCACACCCTCCGCGCGGTGGAGGCGCCGAACAGCCCTTGCGGCGCGGCGAGCAGCACCACGATGAACAGCGTGAACACCGCGACCGAGGAGAAGATGCCGCCGACCAGGAAGTTCGCCGCCTGCTGGAACAGGCCGAGCGCCAGCCCGCCGATGATTGCACCTCTGTTGTTGCCGAGCCCGCCCAGCGCCACCGGCACGAAGCCGTAGAAATTCAGCAGCGCGCCATTGGCGAAGAAGGCGAGCAGCAACTGCCCGCCGGAAAATCCGGCGATGCCGCCGACCACGCCGGCCAGCGCGTAGCTCGCAACGCGCAGATTGCGCTCGGGCAGGCCAAGCGCGCGGGCCGCGAAATTGTCTTCCGCGATGGCCAGGAATGCGCGGCCGACCAGCGTGCGGCGGTAGAGATATTCGAGGCTGATGATGGTGACGGCGCAGGCGACGACCGGCAGCCAGAATTTCTCGTCCCAAACGCCCTCGCCGAAGCCTGCGATGCGCGGGAACGGCTGCGGCTCGGTACCCCATTTGATCGCGGTGACCTGCTGGATCATCAGCGCGACGGCCAACGTAGAGAGCACGTAGAGGTGCTGGTCGAGGCTCTTGAGCACCGGCCGCACCGCGACGAATTCGGTGATGATCCCGATCACCGCGCAGCACAGCAAGGTCAGCACGAATCCGGCCGCGATCGGCAGGCCGAGCTTCAGCGTGAACATCGAGCCGAACACCCCGCCCAGCATTGCAAGCTGGCCGGCGGTGAAGCTCATCACCCGCGAGGTCGAGAACATAGTGTTGTAGGTGACGCCGACCAGCGCGTAGATCGCGCCCGCCGCGAGACCGGATGCAAGGATCGAGGCCAGCATCGCTGCGCCCTCGCCCGCTTATGTGTATCCCGGCGCCAGCGCGAAGGTGCCGTTCTTGGCGGTCGAGGATTCCGACATCACGATCTCTTCGGTCAAATAGCCGTTATGCTCGGTCGGCGAGAAGCGGTAATTGCCGAAATAGCCGGGATAGGTCGACAGCGAATTCCAGTATTTGATGATGCCGGCGCTGTCGGTCGAACCGCTTTCCGCAACGGCTTTGGCGATCAGCTCGATGCAATCGATGCCGCCCGCGACCCACCACAGCAGCGTATCGTTCAGCGCGATATTGGCCTTGGTCAGCCGCGCGACCAGGTCCTCGCTCTTCGGCGGCAGCTTGCCGGCGCTGTCATAGCTGCAGCTCTTGTAGCCGATCGCATAGACCTTCTTCCAGTTCTCCGGCTTTGCAACGAGGCTCGCGAGCTCGCCGGACGCCATCGAGGGATGCCCGACGAAGGGAACGTCCCAGTTCATCGCGGCGCGGGTGTTGAACATGCGCGCCTCCATGCCGGTCGAGACGCTCCACACCACGATCGCCTCGGCGCCGGCGTTCTTGGCGCGCAGCATGTCCGGCGTCATGTCGGGCTGCGTGGCGTCGATATTGGCCTGGTAGACCACTTCGGCACCGTCCTTCTTGAACGCAGCGACGGAGGCGCCGACCGCGGTGACGCCATAGCCGGTGGTGTCGCCGATCACCGCGACCTTCTTCACCTTGAGGATCTTCAGGCAATAATTGCGCACGGCATCGTCCCACTGATTGTTGGACGGCGCGATGCGGAACGCATTGGGGAACTTGACCGGATCGATCAGGGTCTCGACCACGCAAGGATGCAGGTCGGGCATCTTGGCGCGCGCCATGATCGGCGTCGTCGCCAGCGCTTCGCCCGAATTCAGCGGCCCCCAGATCGCGTGAACCTTGGCCTGGCTGATCAATTCCTGCGTGGCGTTCACGGCCTTGGTCGGATCGCCCTGGGTGTCGCGCATGACAAGCTCGATCTTGCGGCCCTTCACCCCGCCGGCGCCGTTGATGGCATCGACTGCGAAGTTGACGCCGCGATTGAACCCGATGGTCGGCGCCGAGCTCGGCCCGGTGATCGCCGCGAGACAGCCGATCTTGATCGGTTCCGATTGTGCGATGGCCGGCGCCGGGAAGGAGAAGGATGCGGCGCCGAGTGCGCCGGCGCTGCCCAATAAAACGTCACGGCGTGAAATGGCCATGTGATGCTCTCCCTGTTTCCCTCTCGGCGCCCGTCGTTCGTTGCGGGACGTCCGTTGATTGATTGTCCGCGCGCTCAGGGGCCGCGGTTTGACGGGCTCAAGTTTGGGCTGGATGCGAAGCCCTTGTCCAGCCCCTCGGCCGGCATTGCGACCAGCCGAACTTTCATGGCCGCGGTCGCCGCGTCCAGTGCTCGGCATTGACAGCGCCGACCGGGATCTCGCCGGCGACTATCTTCGTGACCTGGCGCACGGTCTCCGATGACTGATGCTCGATGGCTTGCGGCGTCAGACCGCCGACATGCGGCGTTGCAATGACATTGAGCAGCGTCGCGAGTTCCGGCGTCGGCATCTGGTCCGGCGCGCGGCCGACATCCATCGCCGCGCCGGCGATGCGGCCGTCGCGTAACGCAATTGTCAGCGCCGCCTCGTCGACGAGGTTGCCGCGCGAAAGGTTGATGAAGAACGCGTGCGGCTGCATGCGCGCCAGCGCGGCCTGCCCGATCAAATTCTCGGTCTCTGCATTGGCGATCGCGAGACAGACGACATAGTCGGCGCGCGCCAAGAGATCGTCGAGCGGCAGATGCGCGATCGCGGCGTCATCTGGCGTGACGAAGGGATCGGCGACCAGCACGCGCATGCCGAGCGCCTTCGCGATACCGGCAAGATAGCGCCCGATGCTGCCATAGCCGATGATGCCGATCGTGCTGCCCGCAAGCTGCCGGCCCATCACGACCTCGGGCGCCCTGCCCGCATGATAGTCGGCGGTGGCGCGCGAGACGCCGCGCGACAGGTCGACCATGAAGCCGAGCGCGAGCTCGGCGACCGACTGGACGAAGCCGGCGCTCGCCTGCGTCACCAGCACGCCCGCCGACGATGCCGCCGCGACGTCGATGTTGCGGATATCGACCGCGCAGCGCACGAAGGCGCGCAGCTTTGGCAACAGCGGAAAGATCTCCCCAGGCCCCTGCGTCATGCGATCGGCGACGATGATATCGACATCGGCCGCGGCTGCGACCAGCGCAGCCGCGTCAAGCGCCTCGTCACCTTCGTGCAGCCTGACGTCGGCGACCGCGCGCAGACCGCTCAGGCTGCGCTCGCCGTAATAGTCGCGGCGCATCTGCGGTGTATGGGCGAGCAGGACCTTCACCTTTCGACTCCCCTAATAGCCGAGCGCATGCGGCAAGGCCGTGCTGATGGCGGGCACGAAGGCAATCACCAGCAGGCACAGCAACAGCAGGCCGAGATAGCCTGAGATCGGCTTGATGGTCTGCTCGATCGGCACATTGCCGATCAGGCAGGCGCCATAGAGGCCAAGGCCAAGGGGTGGCGCAAACAGCCCGAGTCCCATCGCGATCACGAGCACGACGCCGAAATGCAGGGGATCGATGCCGAGCTTGACCGCGACCGGCAGCAGCAGCGGGCCGAAGATGATCAGCGCCGCGGCGCCTTCCAGCACCGAGCCCATCACCACCAGCACCAGGATCGACAGCAGCATGAACAGCCAGACGCCATGGCTGCCCGAGATCGCCAGCATGAGCTCGCCGACCGCGTGCGGCACCTGCTGCAGGGTCAGGATGAAGGCCAGCGACTGCGCGGCAGCAACGATGAACAGCACCAGCCCCGAACGAACCGCCGATTGCACGAAGCAGTGCGCGAGGCTCCTCACGCCGAGCTCGCGGAACAAGAAGCTGCCGACGGCAATGGCGTAGACCGCGGCAAAGGCGGAGATCTCGGTCGCGGTGGCAAAGCCGCTCTTGAAGCCGAAGAAGATCATGAAGATCAGCCCGAACGAGGCGATCGCGCCGGTCCACAGGCCCGAAACCGCGGCGCGCGGCTCGGCTTCCACATTCGTGGCCGGACGCTTGCCGAAGATGATCGACACCGCGATCAGCGCCAGCGCCATCAGCGCGGCGGGCAGCATGCCGGCGACGAACAGTCCGCCGATCGACAGATTGGCGACGAAGCCGAGGATGATCAGGTTGATGCAGGGCGGAATGGTTTCCGCCATCACCGCGGAGGCCGCGAGCAGCGCGACCGCACCGCCCGGGTTCTGCCGCGAGCGGCGCGCCGCCGGGATCAGCACCGAGCCGACCGCGGCGACGTCGGCCATCTTGGAGCCGGAGATGCCGGAGAACAGCACCATCGACATCACCATCACGACGTTGAGGCCGCCGCGCATCCGCCCGACCGCGCGCTGCAACAGCTCGATCAGCCGCACCGACATGCCGTTGGCTTCCATCAGATAGCCGACCAGGATGAAGAACGGGATCGCCAGCAGCACGAAATTGTCGATGCCGCGCGCCATCTGCTGGGCGAAGATCACGCCGGGCAGCGTGCCCTCGACCCAGATGAAGATCAGCGCCGCCAGCGCCAGCGCAAAGCCGATCGGCAATCCGCCGAACAGCGTGAGGAAGAAGCCGATCAGCATGAACGTCTGCGAGGACGGCACGGACGATGGTGCGAGCGCATCCCAGGCCAGATAGAGACCGACGATGATTGCGGTCGCGACGACGCCTGCCGCCATGTCGCGCAGCGGCCGGCCGCAGAGCGTCTCGAACGCGAAGATCGTCATGAACGCAGCGCCGACGCCCATCGGATAGAACGTCCATTCCAGCGGCAGGCCGGAGCCGGAGGTCTGGCCGGTGGTCAGCCAGCCCATCTTGACGGCGTTGAAGGCGACATAGCCCGCAATGATGGTGACGAGCAGCGCGCCGACCGCGTCGACGACGCGCCGCACGCCCGGCGGCAGCATGTCGACGAAGAAGGCGACGCCGAGGTTCTCGCTGCGCGCGAGCGCGCTCGCCGCGCCGAAGAAGCTCGACCCGACCATCAGGCCGCGAGCAACGTCATCGGACCACTCGACCGGCGCGTTGAACAGGAAGCGGGCCAGCACCGAAACGCAGACCACCACGAGATCGGCGGCGAGCAGGATCGCGGCGATCGCGTCACTGATGGCGAGCAGCGGCGCCGTGATCCGATCAGTGCTGCTTCTCGTCGCGACTGCGGCGACTGACATGCGCTGGCCTCAGGCCTGGGTGGCGCGGATCAGGTCGACGACGGCCTTCGCCTCGGGCCGCGCCTTGATGAAATTGTCGGTCTGCGGCAACACGCGCTTGCGGAACGCCTCCTTGTCGCATTCGACCACCGTGACGCCCTTCTCCACCAGGGTCGCCAGCGCCTCCTTCTCCACCGCAAGGCCGTGCGCGCGGGTGTCGGTCGCGGCCTGCTTCGCCGCGTCAAGAAAACCTTCGCGCAACTTCGGGGCCATGCGGTTGAACGTGGTGTCGCTGAAATAGACCGCGAGCGGCGAGAAGATATGCTGGGTCAGCGCGTAGTGCTTCGCCGTCTCGTAGAACTTGCTCGCCAGGATGGTCGGCGGATCGTGCTCGAGGCCATCGAGCACGCCGGCCTGCAGCGCCGTGTAGATCTCGCCGAACGCCAGCGGCGTGGCCGCGGCGCCCATCAGCCGCAGACATTCGGTGATGATCGGGTTGGGCAGCGTGCGGATCTTCAATCCGGCGAGATCTTCCGGCGTCTTCACCGGTTTCTTGGCCAGCACACTGCGGGCGCCGAAATTATAGGCCCAGGCGATGATGCGGATGCTGCCGCCCTTGAGCAGCGCATCCTCGATCGGCTTCGCCGCGCCGGCATCGAACGCCTTGGTCTGCTGCTGGAAGCTGGTGAAGAGGTAGCCGAGATCGAACGTCCCGACCAGCGGCACCAGGTTCGCCGAGATCGACGAGCCCGAAATCATCAGGTCGATCACCCCGAGTTTCACCGAGTTGATGACGTCGATCTCCTGGCCGAGCTGGTTGTCGGGAAAGAAGGTGACCTCGATCTGCTCGCCGAGGCCGTTCGCCTTCAAGCTCTTGACCAAATTGTCGTAGTAGACGCGGCCGTTGGCATATTTGGGATCGTTCGGGAGCGACGACGAGCAGCGCATCTTCACGGTCGCAGCCTCTGCGCGGCCGATGATGGCGGGCGCGGCGGCGAGCCACGCGGCAGCAGCGGCCGACGACCGCAACACGATGCGGCGGTTCACATGCTTCGAGATCATGATGATGCTCCTCCCCAGGAACGGATCTTGTTGTCTCGGCCGCCCGCCTTGTTGGCGTGAGCTTGGCAGCCGTTTTGTCATAATGTATGACAAAATGAATTCGGTTACGCAAGAGCGCCGCGCCGGCGGCGCTGGCAACCAATCGAGGCGAGGCTTCCGATGTTCCAGACATCCAACGCGTTGCGCCGGAGCGTGCACAGCCAGGTCACCGACCGGGTCGGCGGCAGCATCGTGCGCGGCGAGATCGGCGTCGGCGAGACGCTGCCGCCGGAAATGCAGATCTGCGAGATGATGGATGTCAGCCGCACCGTGGTGCGCGAGGCGATCCGCACGTTGACCGGCAAGGGCCTGATCGAGTCGCGACCGAAGAGCGGCACGCGGGTGCGGCCGCCCGAGCAATGGAATCAGCTCGACCCTGACGTGCTGCGCTGGCATCTCGAGACCGCGGAGATCGATCGCTATCTGGCCAAGCTGTTCCAGTTGCGATCTGCGGTCGAGCCCGCAGCCGCGGCGCTGGCGGCGATCCATGCCGGGGAGGACGACATCGCCCGCATCCGCGCCGGCTGCGACGGCATGGACGCGGCACGGACCAACGAGGACTTCGTCGCCGCCGACATCATGTTCCATCAGGCGATCTATTTCGCGACCCGCAACGAGTTCTTCTGGCCGATCGCGCAGATGTTCGAGATCACCTTGCGTCAGAGTTTCACCATCGCCGCCCCCGGCTCGCACCGCCCGCGCGCGCTGATCGAGCACCGCGCGGTGCTGGACGCAATCGTCGCCGGAGATGCCGAGGCTGCGCGCGAGGCGACGGTGGTGCTACTGACGCATTCCGCCGACGATCTGGTGCGCATTCGCGGCCGGGAGTTCGAGACGCCGCCAGGCAGGCCCGCGCGCAAGCGGTGATGAGCCCGCAACTCTTTCCCCATCATCGTCCCTGCGAAAGTGTTTGGTCCCGTTTGATTGGCAAGGGCCTGGATTGGCGCCTTGTAGCCGAGGCATTTGAGGCGGGTTCGGTTGTAGTCGTGGACGAACTTGCTGAGGAAGGCGTCCCGATCGGCGTGGTCGACGAAGGTGCGGCGGGCGCTGCCGCGCTTTTCTTCGCGACCTATGGCTTCGGCGATGCGCCGGTTGAAGCGTTCGACGAGGCCGTTGGTCTGCGGGTGGTAGGGCTTGGTCAGGCGATGCTCGATGCCGCGCTGCTTGCAGAGCTGATCAAAGGGGTGGTCGCCGGACGGTCGCCCGGCCGGCTTGTTCTTCTTGTCGACGGCGAAGCGGTCGGTGAACTCGGCGCCGTTGTCGGTCAGGATGGTGTGAACGTCGTGCGGGAAGTCGGCCAGGAAGCGCTTAAGGAAACCGGTCGCGGTGGCGCCGTCCCGCCGGGCATGGATCTCGACAAAGACGTAGCGGGTGGCGCGGTCGATGGCGACAAAGGCGTAGCTGGTGCGGCGCTGCAGGGCCGGCAGATACTTCACGTCGATATGGATGAAGCCGATACCGGCATTCTCGAAGACGCCGGCCTTGGGCCTGTCAGGCTTGGCAAGCCGGCTGATGCCATTGCGCTGCAGGCAGCGGTGAATGGCGCTGCGGGACAGCTTGGCATTGATGCAGCGCCGCATCACCTCGACGATGTCGTCGAGCGGCAATTGCAGCGACGTCCGCAGCTCGCACACCGCCCGCTCTTCGACGGCCGACAGGCTGGTCACGAGGTTGTGCGGCCGGTGCGAGCGGTCCTCGACCGTGGTGCGGCCGCGCCAGCGATAGATCGTGGTCTCGCTGACCCCGAGTTCGGCCGCCAATTCGGCGACCGACTTCTTGCTGCGCTGGATGTAGGCACGCGTCTTCGGCGTCGTCGTGGCGTTCGCGTGCAGGTTCAATTCCATGACACGAGGCGCTCCCTGACAAAGGCCACGCCTCGTTCTACACCGATTCCATCCAACCAATCAGCAGGGATCAAACACGAAAGCAGGGACGACACCGAATATGTCGCGCGGCCGCTGAAATTGCGCACCGGGGAATGACGGAACTGTAAGCCGAAGGAGCCGCATGGTGCCCGCCTTGGTCTGCCTGCCCCCGCACACGACCCTGTGACCATAGTTGAAGGCCGGGCTGACGAAACTTCTGGATTGTTGGCGGCGTAGACGCCAAGACAGGGGCACTATTCTGCGAAGGTTTCATTGATGCACGACGTCACGATCCCGGCCGCCTTGATCGCCGGTCTAGTCAGCTTCCTGTCGCCCTGCGTGCTGCCGCTAGTGCCGCCCTATCTGATCTATTTGACCGGCGCGACTATCGAGCAGGTCAACCAGGACGGCGCCACGGCGGCCTCCAAGCGCGCGGTGATGACGGCGGCGCTGATGTTCGTGCTCGGCTTCTCGACCGTGTTCGTCGCGCTCGGTGCCAGCGCGTCCATCGTCGGCGGCCTGGTGCGCGCCTGGTCGGCCGAGCTCTCGATCCTGGCCGGCATCGTCATCATCATCATGGGCCTGCACTTCCTCGGCGTGACCCGGATCGGCCTGCTGATGCGCGAGGGACGGCTGACCGCGCCCAAGCCGGTCGGGCTGTGGGGCGCCTATGTCATGGGGCTGGCGTTCGCGTTCGGCTGGACGCCCTGCATCGGCCCGATCCTGGCCGCGATCCTCTCGATTGCGGCCGCGGAGGCGACGGTGACAAAGGGCGCCGGCCTGCTCGCGGTGTATTCCGCCGGGCTCGGCATCCCCTTCCTGCTCGCGGCCTTCATGGTCAAGCAGTTCTCCTCGGTGTTCGCGCGGATGAAGCGCCATCTCGACACCGTCGAGCGCGTGATGGGCGTGCTGATGGTGATCACCGGCATCGGCTTCCTGACCGGCGCGGTGTCCGGTGTCAGCGTCTGGTTGCTGGAGACCTTCCCGGCGCTGCAAAACATCGGCTAACCCTTCGCGCCTGCACAGTCCGCTGTCCGCTGGCTTTTGGCCACGCGATAGCGGACTATTGCCGTCCCTTCGCCGCCAGATGAGTCGGAGACCGATGGCCCAAACCGCTGCGCCACGCGCCAACTGGCCGATCTTCCGTTCGCTCAGGGCGTTCCGGCCGAGCGACTTGCCGGGCGACCTGATCGCCGGGCTGACGCTCGCCGCGATCGCGATCCCCGAGCAGATGGCGACCGCCCGGCTCGGCGGCTTCTCGCCGCAGATCGGCTTCTTCGCCTTCATGGCCGGCTCGCTCGGCTTTGCGATGCTCGGCGCCAACCGCTTCCTGTCCTGCGGCGCCGATTCCACGATCACGCCGATCTTCGCGGCCGGCCTGGCGCTGATGGCGACCGCCGGTACACCCGACTATCAGTCGCTGGCGATGGCGTTGGCGCTGATGGTCGGCGCGATCATGATCGCCGGCGGCCTGTTCAAGCTCGGCTGGATCGCCAATCTGCTGTCGACGCCGGTGACGGTCGGCTTCCTCGCCGGCATTTCCGTCCACATCCTGGTCTCGCAGCTGCCCGGCGTGCTCGGCCTGACCACGCCGGACGGGCCGACGCTCTACAAGCTCGGCGTTCTCACCGAGAAGATCGGCCAGACCAATATCTACACCCTGGCGATCGGCCTCGGCGTGCTGGCGCTGGTCGCCGGATCGGAGAAGATCAGCGCGCGGATTCCGGGCGCGCTGATCGGCCTCGTCGTCGCCACCATCGCCGTGATCGCCGGCCATCTCGAAAGCAAGGGCGTCAAGGTGGTCGGCATCGTGCCCGGGTCGCTGCCGAAGCCGTCGCTTCCGGACATTGCGCCGGAGCGATGGATCAAATTGCTGTCGCTGGCGATCCTGATCGCCATCGTCGTCATGGTGCAGACCGCGGCGACGACGCGCTCGTTTCTCTCGGATCCGGACAAGCCGGCCGACGTCGATCGCGACTTCCTCGGCGCCGGTGCCGGCAGCCTGCTCGCCGGCCTGTTCGGCGCCTTCCCCGTCAATGCCAGCCCGCCGCGCACCGGCATCGTGTCGGAGACCGGCGGCCGCACGCAACTCGCCGGGCTGTTCGCCGCGGCCATCGTGCTCGCGCTGCTGGCGTTCGGCGCGACGCTGCTGCAGCACGTGCCCGATGCGGCACTCGGCGGCGTGCTGCTGTTCGTGGCGCTGCGCATCATCCGCGTGAAGCAGATCGTCGCGATCTACCGCCAGTCGTTCTACGAATTCCTGCTGGTGGTGGCGACGGCGGCTGCGATCATCGTGCTGCCGATCGAGCAAGGCGTCGCGGTCGGCATCGCGCTGTCGCTGCTGCACGGCATCTGGACCACGACGCGCGGCCAGCTGGTGGAATTCGTCCACGTGCCCGGCACCACGATCTGGTGGCCGGCGGGCCCGCACGTCACCGATGAGCGCAAGCCCGGCATTGCCGTGGTCGGCCTGCAGGCGCCGTTGTCGTTCCTCAACGCGGAAGGTTTTCATAGCGGCGTGCTCAAGACCATCGGCCACGCAACGCCCAAGCCGCGGCTGCTGGTGATCGAGGCCAGCGGCATGGTCGAGATCGATTTCACGGCGGCGCAGGCGCTGCGCGATTTGTTTCGCGAATGCCGCGATGACGGCGTGACGGCGGCGGTGGCGCGGCTCGAATCCGCCCGCGCCCAGGACGCATTCGAGCGCTTCGATCTCTACGAGGTGCTGCAGCGGGACCATGTCTTCCACAGCGTCGACGA
This sequence comes from Bradyrhizobium sp. CCBAU 53421, assembly GCF_015291625.1. Classification (NCBI taxonomy): domain Bacteria; kingdom Pseudomonadati; phylum Pseudomonadota; class Alphaproteobacteria; order Hyphomicrobiales; family Nitrobacteraceae; genus Bradyrhizobium; species Bradyrhizobium sp. CCBAU 53421. The sequence goes on along the minus strand of NZ_CP030047.1, from coordinate 2,901,258 downwards.
AGCGGTGCGGGCGCTGGGCGGAAAGAGCTAGATCAGGTCCGTAGCCCGGATGAAGCGCAGCGCAATCCGGGATCCTCTCGCGCGTCGATGAGCAGCCCCGGATTTCGCTTACGCTTCATCCGGGCTACGGGGCTACCGCATATCGCTATCGGCCGTGACGACGCGGAAACGTCGGTCACAGAACCACGCAAATGCCATAGGCACCTTGGGGCGAGCGTGCGTCTGCGCGATTTCGGAATATTGGAAAAATACCCGTGAGTTGCCCGACGTGTCAAGCAGCCTTGTCGAACGCAGGCCACCGCCGGCTACTTTGCATGGGGTTGTTTTCGATTTTTTTGGCAATGCGCCTCCCCGGCTAGTCCGTAGCCCGGATGGAGCGAAGCGCAATCCGGGATCTCTCGTACGCCGATGAACCGTCCCGGATTTCGCTTCGCTCCATCCGGGCTACAGGATTTACTTCGGTCGAAACAGCTCACGCCTGCTCCCCCTCCAGCGTCGGATGCTCCTTGAGCACCTCCGCCTTGATCGAGCCCGCGTGGATGGCGCGGAACAGCGCCCGCCCCGTCTTGATGTTGTTGGCCTTCATGCAGAGACCGACGATCTCGCGCACCGCGGAATCCCGCACCAGCTCGTCGGAGATCTTCATCGCGGTCTCCATCGCGACCTTGGCGGCGCGCTCGTAGCGGTCGCGCTCGATCTGCTGCTTCTTCGGCGGGCGCTTGTCGGGCGAGCCGACCGCCTCAGCGCAGCCGGCGGCGTCGCGGCAGATCGCACGAATCCGCTGCGCCGCCTCGATATCGCCGAGCGGCTGCACCGCGGGATCGTCCCAGATGTCCTTCCGCTTGGCCTTGTTGAACAACCACATCGCAACGTCCCGTGGACGGAAGATCCGGTTGGTTATACGGCAGGAACGATCTTGCCGGGATTGAAGATGTTCTGCGGATCGAGCGCCTGCTTCAGCGCCCGCATCGCGTCGAGCGCCTCCACCCCGAGCTCGGCCTTCAGATATTTCTGCTTGCCCTGGCCGATGCCGTGCTCGCCGGTGCAGGTGCCGTCCATCGCCTGGGCGCGTTCGACCAGGCGGTGCATGAACTCCTCGCCGCGCGCCATCTCGCCCTTGTCGTTGACGTCGCAGACCAGTGAGCAGTGGAAATTGCCGTCGCCGACATGGCCGACGATCGGCGATAGCAGGTTGAGCCGCTTCAGATCATCCTCGGTCTCGGTGACGCAGTCGGCAAGCCGCGAGATCGGCACGCAGACGTCGGTTGCGACGACGCCGATGCTATCGCCGGGACGGATCGCCTTCACCGACCAGTAGGCATCGTGCCGGGCTTGCCACAGCTTGGTGCGGTCCTCCGGCTTGGTGGTCCAGGTGAAGTCACCGCCGCCGCACTCGGCGGCGATGTCGCGGAAATTCTTCGACTGCTCGGCGACCTCGACCTCGCTGCCGTGGAATTCAAGCAGCAGCAGCGGCGTCTCCGGCAGCGACAGCTTCGAATAATTGTTGCAGGCCTTGACCTGCGCGGCATTGAGCAGCTCGATCCGGGCAACCGGAATGCCGGTCTGGATCGCGAGGATGGTGGCCTGGCAGGCGCCACGCACGGTCTCGAACGAACAGGCGGCAGCCGCGATCGTGTCGGGGATGCCGCGCAGGCGGATGGTCAGCTCGGAGATGATGCCGAGCGTGCCTTCGGCGCCGACGAACAGATGCGTCAGGTCATAGCCGGCCGACGACTTCTTGGCGCGCGTGCCGGTCGTGATGATCTCGCCATCGCCGCGCACCACCTTCAGCGCCAGCACGTTCTCGCGCATGGTGCCGTAGCGCACGGCATTGGTGCCGGAGGCGCGGGTCGAGGTCATGCCGCCGAGCGAGGCATCGGCGCCGGGATCGATCGGGAAGAACAGGCCTTGGTCGCGCAGATGCTCGTTCAGCGCCTTCCGCGTCACGCCGGGCTGGATCACGCAGTCGAGGTCCTCGGCATGCACTTCGAGCACCTTGTTCATGTCGCGCAGATCGATGCAGACGCCGCCTGCGGGCGCGTTGACCTGGCCCTCGAGCGAGGTTCCGGTACCGAACGCGATGACGGGCACGCGGTTTGCCGAGCAGATCCGCACCACGTCCTGGATGTCGGCCGTCTCCTGCGCCATCACCACGGCGTCCGGCGGCTGGGTCGGCAGCCAGGTGGTGGTATGGGCGTGCTGTTCGCGCACCGCCTGCGACGTCACGAGCCGATTGCCGAACCGCGCCGCCAGCGCGTCGATCGCGCGCTTCAGGGCCTGCGGCTCGGGTCGCGTCACATTGCTCGAAATCATTGTCGCCACGTCGAATTTCCTCCCGGCTTTAGCCGACCGTGGCAAAGCTTGTATAAGGGGTCAAGAGAGCCTGACTTGAAAAAGTAGACACCGGAGTCACAGAAAAGTTCATGCTCGAACGCCAACGAACGGGGAATGGGAAATGACCTCAGTGACTGCCGCCAGCGAGATGCCGCTTCCATCAGCCCCGTTCAAATCATCGGTAATGCAGATCGAGCCGCAATGGATCGATTATAACGGCCATCTCAACATGGCCTACTACAATGTGATGTTCGACCGCGCCATCGACGAGATGTGGCTGCAGCTCGGCATCGGGCCGGCCTACATGAAGGCGCGGCACTGCTCGACCTTCACCGCCGAGTGTCACGTCCGGTACTTGCGGGAAGTTCACCTCGGCGATCCCGTGCAGGTCTCGGTTTTCCTGCTCGGTGCCGACGAGAAGCGGCTGCACACGTTCGAGGAGCTGCGCCACGCCACCGAGGGCTGGCTGTCCGCGACCTCGGAAAACCTCACGCTGCACATCGACATGGAGGCGCGCAAGGTTGCACCGTTTCCGCCCGACATCCGCGCCCGGGCGCAAGCGATCGTGGATTGCTACACGGGCGTACAGCGTCCCGAGGGCATCGGCCGCAACGTGGCGATGCCCTCGAAGAAATAGCATAGCGTTTTCAAGCGAAGTGGCCGCCGGTTCGCGTAAAGAAAACGCGTCAGAAAAAACCCGCCTCGCTAGACCCTCGTGCGGCCGCGCGCCAATCCGATCACCGCCGACACCAGGAACAGGATGATGGCGATGAAGAAGATCGCCTTGGCGATTTCGATCGAGGCGCCGGCGATGCCGCCGAAGCCCAGAATGCCCGCGATCAGGGCGATGACCAGGAATGTGACGACCCAGCTCAACATGATCCAATCTCCGCTTCGTTTCCTTGCTCGTTTCCTGGCGCGGGCGTTTGCCCGGCGCCGCATTCGTTGAAACAATTCTGCGGAGAAACGCTGGTTCCTGACCGCGAAATCGCGAAATTTTCGCCGATTTCGGGAACCGGGCTGGTTGTGCACTGCTGCCAAAACCGTTCCAGGTGGCCGCGATAAAACCTGTCAAAACGGCCGATCAGGTCCTATATGGCCCTCAATCCCTGTTAAGAAGGCTCCCCTTCACCGTCCCGCGGTGCCATCGTGGGGCCGAGACGATTCGCGTATGACCGAGCCAAGCAAATTGCCCCCTCGCGGCGTTCCCGAGCACCAGCCGGTGGCTGGCGGCATCGCCGCGCGTGCGCGGGCGGCGGCGGGCGTTCCGCAATATCTCAACGGCCTCAATCCGGAGCAGCGCGAGGCGGTCGAGACGCTCGACGGACCCGTGCTGGTGCTGGCCGGTGCCGGCACCGGCAAGACGCGCGTGCTGACCACGCGCATCGCCCATATCCTGAGCCAGGGCCGCGCGCGGCCGCAGGAAATCCTGTCGGTGACCTTCACCAACAAGGCGGCGCGCGAGATGAAGCTGCGGCTCGGCCAGATGCTGGGCCAGGCGGTCGAGGGCATGCCGTGGCTCGGCACCTTCCACTCGATCGGCGGCCGCATCCTGCGCATCCATGCCGAGCTGGTGCAGCTGAAATCCAACTTCACGGTGCTCGACGTCGACGACCAGGTGCGGCTCTTGAAGCAATTGCTGCAGGCCGAGAACATCGACGACAAGCGCTGGCCGGCGCGGATGCTGGCCGGCCTGATCGACAGCTGGAAGAACCGCGGGCTGTCGCCGTCGCAGGTGCCGGCGGGCGAGGCCGCCTCGTTCGGCAACGGCAAGGGCGGCAAGATCTACGCGACCTATCAGGAGCGGTTGAAGATCCTCAACGCCGCCGACTTCGGCGACCTCTTGCTCGAGAACATCAGGCTGTTCCGCGAGAATCCGGACGTGCTGCGGCAGTACCAGAACCGCTTCAGGTTCATCCTGGTCGACGAATATCAGGACACCAACGTCGCGCAGTATCTATGGCTGCGGCTGCTGTCGCAGGCACCGTCGCGGCCGGGTCTTCCGATCTCGGCAATCATTCCCGGAGCGACCGACGCTGAACCGGCGAAGGAAGACGCCACCGCCCAGCCGGCGCTGGCTCCGCCGTCCGCGCCGCCCCGAAACATCTGCTGCGTCGGCGACGACGACCAGTCGATCTATGGCTGGCGCGGCGCCGAGGTCGACAACATCCTGCGCTTCGAGCACGATTTCCCCGGTGCCAAGGTGATCCGCCTCGAGCGCAATTACCGCTCCACCGGCCACATCCTCGCCGCGGCCTCGCATCTGATCGCGCACAATGAGGGCCGGCTCGGCAAGACGCTGCGCACAGAGGATGTCGACGGCGAGAAGGTCACCGTCACCGGCTCCTGGGATTCGGAGGAGGAAGCGCGCGCGATCGGCGAGGAGCTCGAGGAGCTGCAGCGCTCGGGCGAAAACCTCAACGACGTCGCCATCCTGGTCCGCGCCTCGTTCCAGATGCGCGAGTTCGAGGACCGCTTCGTCACGCTCGGCCTGCCCTATCGCGTGATCGGCGGTCCCCGATTCTACGAGCGCGCCGAGATCCGCGATGCGCTGGCGTACTTGCGCACCATCAATTCGCCGGCCGACGATCTCGCCTTCGAGCGCATCGTCAACGTGCCGAAACGTGGCCTCGGCGATGCCACCGTGCAGCTGCTGCACGACCACGCCCGCAAGCGCCGCATTCCGCTGTTCGAGGCGGCGCGCGCCGTGGTCGAGACCGATGAGCTGAAGCCGAAGGCGCGCGGGTCGTTGCGCGATCTCGTCATGCAATTCGACCGTTGGCGCGCCCAGCGCGAAGTCACCTCGCATACCGAGCTCGCCGAAATCGTGCTCGACGAGAGCGGCTATACGGAGATGTGGCAGAAGGACCGCTCGGCCGATGCCGCGGGCCGGCTCGACAACCTCAAGGAGCTGGTGCGGTCGATGGAGGAATTCGAGAACCTGCAAGGGTTTCTCGAACATATCTCGCTGGTGATGGACCGCGACGGCGAGGCCGGCGATGAAGCGGTGTCGCTGATGACGCTGCATTCGGCCAAAGGCCTCGAATTCGACAACGTGTTCCTGCCGGGCTGGGAGGAAGGCCTGTTCCCGAGCCAGCGCACGCTCGACGAACAGGGCCGTGCCGGGCTCGAGGAGGAGCGCCGCCTCGCCCATGTCGGGCTGACCCGCGCCCGCCGCCGCGCCAAGATTTATTTCGCGACCAACCGCCGCATCCATGGCACCTGGTCGACCACGATCCCCTCGCGCTTCCTCGACGAGCTGCCGGCGCACAATGTCGAGATCACCGAATCCAAGGGCGGATCGGGCTGGGGCGGCAGCGGCGGCTATGGCGCCTCGCGCTTCGACAACCTCGAATCATTCGGCTCGAGCTATTCGACCCCCGGCTGGCAGCGCGCCCAGGCCAACCGCGGCCGCGGTGGCGGCGGGCGCAGCGGCAGCGGCTTCGAGGAGCGGCAATCCTCCTTTTCATCCGATAGCTTCACTCGCACCAAGCGCGGCCCGATGGTCATCGAGGGCGAGCTGGTGGCGAAGTCGACGGGCACGACGTCGGAATTTTCGCTGGACGACCGGGTGTTTCACCAGAAATTCGGCTACGGCCATGTGGTGAAGATCGACGGCAACAAGCTGACCATCGCCTTCGAAAAGGCCGGCGAGAAGAAGGTGGTCGACAGCTTTGTGGAACGGGCGTGACAGAGTGGCTTTCCTTGGTGGCCCTCCTTGGCGGCCTTCTCTGTTCGTAGCTCTTGACCCCAGTTGAATTCATGGGTTGAGATGGACCCATGGTCCGGGGTGGGTTTTTCCTTTTTGTCATCGCGCTCACTGCGCCGTCGCTGGCGGTCGCGGAGACGTTGAGCTTTGGCGATTCTGCAGCGCAGCTCGCCAAGGCGTGCGGCGCCGATATCACCGCCAATTGCCGCGGCGTCAACCTCGACTCCAACCGACTCAAGGAGTGCCTGTCGCGCAACCGCGACGTGATCTCGCCGCAGTGCAAGGAGAGCTACTTCTCCACCCTCGATGCGATCCAGAAGCGGATCGCGGCGCGCGTGACTGTCGCCAACGTATGTACCCGCGAAATCGTCAAGGTCTGCGGCGGCTCGACCAAGGAGACCAGCAAATCGGTGCCCTGCCTTGTCAGCGCCAAGGGCGTCAGCCGCAATTGCGCCCAGGCGGTCAATGACGCGGGGTATCAATGATGCGCCTTTCGACGCGAGGCCTGCGCAGTCTTGACCTTTTGGGCCTGCTCGGCACGCTGGTCTTGCTGGCGACGCCGATTGCCCCAGCACAGGCACAGACCGCGACCACGCGCGACGACGTCATCGCCAAGCTGAATCATTACGAGACGGACGCAACGATCGACGTCCCCGCATTGCGCCAGCAAGTGCTCGAGCGATCGCGCTCGCGATCGAAGAACGAGCCGCCGCCGCAAAAGCGGCCGCCGATCGCCCCCGACCTGACCAACCTGCCGACATTCAATGCCGACATCCAGTTCGACGTCGACACGCCGATCGTGCTGCCCGACTCCTACCAGACCGTCGGGCGCATCGCCGATGCACTGACGCATTCCTCGCTGCTGCCCTACACTTTCCTGATCGTCGGTCACATCGAATCGACCGGACGGCGCGAGAACAACGTGCTGCTGAGCCAACGGCGCGCCGACGCGATCCGCGACATCCTGGTCAACACCTTCAAGATCGCGCCCAAGCGCCTGCAGTCGGTCGGGCTCGGCGAAGAGCAGTTGCTCGACCTGGCCAAACCCAACGCGCCGGTCAACAACCAGGTGCAGATCATGCTGGTCGCCAAGGTCGCCGATACCGCGCCGCCCGCGCACCCCGCCCCGGCGGCAGCCGCCAAGAAGCCGGCGAAACCGGCGAAGCGGCATTAGAGCGGCTTTTCCGCCACACCGCAGAACGAATTTTCTGCCCCGGCGGGTGATTGCAGAACGGAATATGCGTTCTTATCTGGGCTGAACCCGCATCACGCGCCCGCCCGGGCCCCAATCCGCGCGCGCTCTTCCCTCACGCTTCCGATCCTCCATGTCGCCGATCATTTCCGTATCCAATCTCTCAAAGACCTATGGCTCCGGTTTCAAGGCGCTGAAGGGCATCAATCTTGATATCGTCAAAGGCGAGATCTTCGCGCTGCTCGGACCGAACGGCGCCGGCAAGACCACGCTGATCAGCATCATCTGCGGCATCGCCAATCCGAGCGAGGGCCGCATCTCGATCGGCGGACACGACATCATCAGGGATTATCGCGCGGCGCGGTCGATGATCGGGCTGGTTCCGCAGGAATTGCACACCGACGCCTTCGAGTCGGTGTGGGCGACCGTCAGTTTCAGCCGCGGCCTGTTCGGCAAGCCGAAGAACCCCGACCATATCGAGAAGGTGCTCAAGGACCTGTCGCTGTGGGACAAGAAGGACAACAAGATCATCACGCTGTCCGGCGGCATGAAGCGCCGCGTGATGATCGCGAAAGCGCTGTCGCACGAGCCGCAGATCCTGTTCCTCGACGAGCCGACCGCCGGCGTCGACGTCGAATTGCGCAAGGGCATGTGGGAGGTGGTCCGCACGCTGCAGGCTTCCGGCGTCACCATCATCCTGACCACGCATTACATCGAGGAAGCCGAGGAGATGGCCGACCGCATCGGCGTCATCAACAATGGCGAGATCATCCTGATCGAGGATAAGGCGACCTTGATGCAGAAGCTCGGCAAGAAGGAGCTGACGCTGCAATTGCAGAACAAGCTCGATGCCATTCCGCCTGCGCTTGCCGCCTACAATCTCGAACTGTCCGACGACGGCCACGCGGTGACCTACGATTACGACACCAAGGGCGACCGCACCGGGATCACCAGCCTGCTCAATGATCTCCGCAACGCCGGCATCCGGATCTCCGATCTCGACACGAAGCAAAGCTCCCTCGAAGACATCTTCGTCAGCCTCGTGAGGGCGCCATGAACTACCGCGCAATCCGGGCGATCTATCTGTTCGAAATGGCGCGCACCTGGCGCACGCTGCTGCAGAGCATCGTCTCGCCCGTGGTGTCGACCTCGCTGTATTTCGTGGTGTTCGGCGCCGCGATCGGCTCGCGCATCACCGAGGTCGAGGGCGTCAGCTACGGCACCTTCATCGTGCCCGGGCTCGTGATGCTGTCGGTGCTGACCCAGAGCATCTCGAACGCCTCGTTCGGCATCTACTTCCCGAAATTCGCCGGCACGATCTACGAGATCCTGTCGGCGCCGATCTCCTATTTCGAGATCGTGATCGGTTATGTCGGCGCGGCCGCCACCAAGTCGATCATCCTCGGCCTGATCATCCTGGCGACCGCCGGACTTTTCGTGCCTCTGCATATTCAACATCCGGTGTGGATGCTGACCTTCCTGGTGCTGACGGCGGTCACCTTCAGCCTGTTCGGCTTCATCATCGGCATCTGGGCCGACGGCTTCGAGAAGCTGCAGATGATCCCGATGCTGGTGGTGACGCCGCTCACCTTCCTAGGCGGCAGCTTCTACTCGGTGAACATGCTGCCGTCGGGCTGGCGCACCCTTACGCTGTTCAACCCGGTGGTCTATCTGATCTCCGGCTTCCGCTGGAGCTTCTACGAGATCGCCGATGTCAGCGTCGGACTCAGCCTCGGCATGACCGCGGGCTTCCTGATCGCCTGCATGGTGATCGTGGCCTGGATCTTCAGGACCGGCTACCGGCTGAAGAACTGACGCCGGTCACGCAGCCCGGATGAAGCGCAGCGTAATCCGGGACAGCCTGGCGAATTGGCAAGACCGGCCCCGGATTTCGCTGCGCTTCATCCGGGCTACAGGTTCTTCAACAATCAGTAACAATGGAAATGGCCGTGGCGATAATAGCCGCGGCAGCGGTGGCCACGACGGTAGCCGCGATCCGGGATGCCGAAGACGCCCTTGACCGCGCCCATCGCGCCGCCGACGCCGGCACCAACGGCACCGCCAACCACGCCACCCACCGGACCGCCGATCCGGTTGCCCTCATAGGCGCCTTCATGCGCGCCGCGGACGATGCCCTGGGCATGGCCGGCATGGGGGACCGTCACCAGCGCCAAAGAAAGAGCTGCGGCCGCAAGCAGAAGCCGCGCGGATAGGCCGGCTGGGACGACGGCCGCGGTCTTAACCTTGGTATTGTTCATCTGGATTCCTTGATGCGCGGCGCGAATGCACCACTGGGCGGGATTGTGAAACGTCCATGCGGCCAAATGGTTGCGTGGCGGCCACCAATCGGACCTTGGTCGCGCCCCGCTCGCGAAAATGTCAGTCTGCCGTGACGGGCCAACCCGGCTTCGGCCTTGTTTGCGCCGCGTGCGGGATTAACGATGCGCCGGGTCCGCGACTGGAACCAAATTCGGATTCCGTGCATATTGGTTGCGGGGACGGAGAGCTGCTACTGCGATCGGGCCTGGAGGCCAAAGGTAAATGCGTTCGTTCCTCATTGCGTTCACTTCCGTGATGCTGTTCACGGCCGGCGCCGCGCAGGCCAAGGTCGATATCACCATCGACAAGGACAACCAGCAGATGACCGTCGCGGTCGACGGCGTCGCGCGGTATCATTGGGCGGTCTCGACCGGAATCCCGTCGCGCGAAACCCCGAACGGCAGCTTCCGCGCCTTCCGCATGGAAGAGGATCACTACTCCAAGGAATTCGACGACGCGCCGATGCCGCACTCGATCTTCTTCACCAAGATCGGGCACGCAATCCACGGCACCGACTCGGTGAACCGCCTCGGCACACCGGCCTCGCATGGCTGCGTGCGGCTGTCGCGCGACAATGCAACGACGCTCTACGCGCTGGTGCAGAAGGAAGGCGTGCTCAACACCACCGTGACGCTGACCGGTTCGTCCCAGGTCGCGCTGGCGCGCAATCCGCGCGGGCGCAACGGCACCGCCCTCGCCCGCCGGGCGCCGCAGCAAGACGAGCAGTACGGCACCGCCGCCGCCGGCGACCCTGTCGTGCTGACGCCGCAGCCGCGCGAATATCCGGCGGCGCAGGCCCGCGCCGACGACGGCTACATCTATCCGGCCGACGGCAGCTCGACCGACCGGCGCTATCCGGCGCCGCCGTCAAGCCGCCGCGCCTACGACGCGCAGGCCTATGGCCAGCAGCAATACTACGGCAACCAGGGCTACGCGGCGGCGCCGCAAGGCTACTATCAGCCGCGGCCGTACTACCAGCAGCGGCGCGACTTCTACGGCAACACTTATCAGGACTGAGATGCGCTCCTGATTCGCTGACGGCGCCCGGTGCGCCGTCAGTTCACAGCCCCCTCACCCGCTTGTGACTGCCGCAAAGCGCCCGCGACGCCGTGCGCCGTGGTCCGTTGTCGCGGTGTCATCCGATTGTAAAATTAGCCCGATATTCGGCGGCAAGAGCGCCCGCCATGGCCCCTGGAGGCCGATTCACGCGGAATGCCCCCATGAAACCGGGGCGAGAAGCGCGGGTCGCGTAGGCAATATCAGAGGTCGACATGAAACGGGGCATCATTGTCCTTTGCCTGTGCATCGTCGCGATGGCCGGCTATCTCACGACGGACAGATGGGCCATCAGCCACACGACACTGACGTTCCACGACGTCCTGCGCGACGACCGCAACGTCACCGTCGAGGTCGCGGTCCGGCGCGATCGGCAAATACAGGCGATGGCCGAGATGATCGAGCTGCCGGTCGCGATCCTGAGCCACGGCAACACGGTCAGGAACACCGAGTATTCGTTCCTCACCAACGTCTTCGCGTCACGCGGCTACCTCGTGGTCAGCATCCAGCATGACCTCGACACCGATGCGCCGATGGTGACCAAGGTCGGCGAGGAATATGTCGGCCGCCGCATGCAATATAATCGCGGCACCTTCAACATCATGTATGCGATCGACGAGCTCAAGAAACTCTACCCGAACGCAAACTATCGCGCGCTGACGCTGATCGGTCACTCCAACGGCGGCGACATCTCGATGTTCTTCGCCAAGCAGCATCCCGACCTGGTCAAGAAAGTCGTGACACTGGATAATCTGCGCGTTCCCTTCATCACCGACAGCAAGATCAAGATCCTGTCGTTCCGCTCCAAGGATCCGGTGTTCAAGGCCGATCCCGGCGTCGTGCCCGACGAGGAGACCTGCGCGAGGCTCGGCATCAAGGTGGTCAAAACCGAATTCCAGCACAACGACCTCAGCGACCGCGGCCCGGACAGCGCGAAATCGTCGATCCAGGCAGGCGTGGAGCAGTTCCTCGACGAGGACGCCGGCGCGAGCACGCCGACGATGCCGTTGCTTGCGGCCTCGACGCCCGCCTCCGCGACCACGGCACCGCCGGAGACGAAATAGCTGTCGCATTGAAGCCGAGCTGGCGTTCCCCGATGCGCCAGAAAGCGCTCACGCACGTACGCTGCGATGGGCTTTGGCAACGAGCCAGATTGCCGAAAGCAGGAAATAGAATGCGCCGAAGCCCGCATAGGGAGCGACGTCGAGAATTGTCGGCGCCACGGTTCCGATCGATCGGCTGATCATGTAGCCGCCGGCGAGTGCCGACTGCGCACCACTCAGGATCATCGCCCACTGCGCGCCAACATGACGCCAGCGCCTGACGCCGGTCGACAATTGCAGCACGCCGGCAAGGATCGCCCAAACCCCGAACACCGCCAGAACGGCATAGGTATTGACGCCGATCGCCACCATCACGGCGATCGCCGTGATGGTGCTGACTACGACATTCAGTGCCTGGGATGGGTTGGCCTTCAGCCCGCCATTGACCCGGGCGTCGGCCAGATTGGCGATGGCGTCCCATGCCGGGTAGATCACCAGCAGGAATGCGGCGGGGCCGGCTTGCGCGCTGAAAAGAACGGCGGCGGCAACCCAGGCGATCGAGAAGATCGCGCGCCCGAAATAGTAGGATTGCAGCCAGCTGGATTGGCCGGAAAGTCGGCTTTGCATTGAGTAACTCCTATGTCGATCTTCCTACTAGTAGGTAGATCGACACTGCGGGTCAACCAGGCGCTGGAACACCTTCTTGTGTCGAACAGGAGCGCGGCGCCGCCTTGACAACTTACCTACCGGAAGGTAGGCGCAGCCATGAACCCAGTGATTTCGACCTCGGACCGGATTCTCGATGTCGCCCAATCCCTCGTCGTGGCGGGCGGCTATAACGGGTTCAGCTATGCCGACATCTCGGATGCGATCGGTATCAGGAAGGCAAGCATCCACCACCACTTCCCGACCAAGGCCGAGCTGGTTTCGGCGCTGGTGGATCGCTACCGGCAGGCGACGGAACTGGGCCTGAAGTCGCTTCAGGAGCGGTCCGCCGATCCTGCCGACCAATTGCAGTCCTATGTGAACTTCTGGCAGGGCTGCATTCAGGACGCCTCGCTGCCGTTCTGCGTCTGCGCGATGCTAGCCGGCGAGATGCCGATGTTACCGGACGAGGTCGCCGCGCGCGTCCGCGCCCATTTCGAGACTCTTGCGGGATGGCTTACGTCGGTGCTCAAGGCTGGCGCAGATCAGCACCTGTTCCGGTTGGGCAGGCGGCCGAACGAGGAGGCCCAGATGCTGATGGCATCGGTCCATGGCGCGATGCTCTCTGCGCGCGCTTTCGACGATCCCGGACTGTTTGCCGCAATCGTCAAGCCGCAGATCGCGAAGCTGCTGGTAGCGGACCGCTAGGGAATCGTTCGGGCCGCCGATCGAACCTACTGTTCGCCGTCGCGCAGGCGACGGTAGACCGCGCCCAGCACGTTCGAATAATCGTCGGTCCAGACCCGCTGCTTCTCGTTGGCATCGGTCTCGGTCCACACGTCAGACGATGCGAGCTTGCCGACATCTTCCTCCTCGCGCGCGGAGACCACCACCGAGGTCGAGAAGATGTACTCGTTGTCGCGGCCGGAATCCTCGCTGTAGACCCAGCTCTTCATGTCGTTGGCGTCCGCAATGCCGACCACGACGCTGGCGAGTTCGAGATGCCGGTTGGAGACGTGCATCACGACCGCGCCCTGCGGCGCCAGCTTCTCCTTGTAGATCGCCATCGCCTCCTCGGTCGCGAGATGGATCGGGATCGCGTCCGACGAATAGGCGTCGACAATGATGAGGTCGTAGACGCCGTCCGGCTCCTTGGCGAAGGTCAGCCGCGCGTCGCCGATCACGGGCTTGAGGTTCGGCTCGCAGCTCTGGATGTAGGTGAAGTATCTCGGATCGCGCGCGGTATCGACCATCGACTGGTCGATCTCGAAGAATCGCCAGTCCTCGCCGGGCGCCGAGGCACAGGTCAGCGTCCCCGAACCGAGCCCGATCACCGCAACCTTTAGCGGCGCGCCCTTGCGCTCGCGCATCGCCGTGATCGCCTGCCCGATGCCGCCATCCTTGTGATAGTAGCTGATCGGCTCCGGCCTTCCGGTCACCGGCGTGCCGTCGTCGTTCTTGAACTTCTCGGCGCCGTGGATCGTGGTGCCGTGCATCAGCACGTGATACTGCCCGTTCGGCGTCACCACGATCTTGTGCACACCGAAGAAGCTGCGCACGGTTTCGACGCGGCCATCGTCGGATGGATAGGCGCGCAGCACCACCAGCGCGACGACGACGGTGGCGAAGATCTTCCAGCGATTGGCATTCAGTGCGAGCGCGAGCAGCGCCGAGAGCGCGCCGACGGCGCCGATCACCCACACCCGGTGGTCGTCGAACCAGTTGAAGATATCGCCGGCCGAATAGCTCGGAGCGATCAGCGCCACGGCCAGCACCGCAAGGAACGGCCAGTACCAGGCGCTCCAGCGCGGCAGCCGTTCCGCACCGCCGGGCGGGCGGCACAGCGCCGCGAGCGCCAGCAGGATCGGATACTCGGCGATCCATGAGAAGGTGAACGGCGCGATCAGCCCCGCGAACAGGCCGCCGACCATGCCGCCGAACGACAGCGCGACGTAGAAGCCGGTGAGGTATTTCGCCGCGGGGCGGGTGCGCGCGAGCTCGCCATGGCATGCCATCGCGATGATGAAGAAGCAGAGCTGATGGCCGCCGAGCGTGAGCAGCAGGTTCTGCTCGCCGCCGACCGCGAGCAGGATCACGACGCCGGCAATCGCCAGCGGCTGTGCCAGCAGCATCCATTTGTGCGGCAGCAGCGGCCGCGACTGGAACACCAGCACCCAGGTCAACAGATACAGCGACAGCGGCAGCACCCAGAGCAAGGGCGCGGCCGCGACGTCGGTCGAGATGTGCGCCGTCACCGCGATCAGGAGGCCGGACGGCACCGCGGCGAGGAAAATCCAGCGCGTCCGCCGCGACCACGACGGCGCCGGCGCATCGGCATCGTCAACCTGCATGTTGAGTGCGCCGGCACCGGCCGGCGAGCGCAACAGCAGCACGCCGCAGCCTGCGATCAGGACGATCAGCAGTCCATAGCCACCGGTCCAGATCAGGTTCTGGGTGCGCAATGTGAACATCGGCTCGAGCAGCACCGGATAGGACAGCAGCGCCAGGAAGCTGCCGATGTTCGAGGATGCGTAGAGGAAATACGGGTCGGGGCCGTTGGGGTGGCCGGTGCGCACGAACCAGGCCTGCAGCAGCGGATTGTTGGCGGCGAGCGCGAAGAACGGCAGGCCGATCGAGACCGCGAACAGGCCGAGCAGCCAAACCGCGTAGCCCGAGGTCGGCGGCTCACCCCAGCCGCTCCTGATCGAGAGCGGCAATGTCGCGAGCGCGACGACCAGCAGCACCAGATGCACCGCGATCGGCACGACACGGCTGTTCAGCTTCATCAGGAGATGCGCATAGGCATAGCCGCCGAGCAGCAGCGACTGGAAGAACACCATCGCCACCGACCACACCGCCGGCGAGCCGCCGAGCCGCGGCAGCACCATCTTGGTGAACAGCGGCTGCACCGAGAACAGCAACAGGGCGCTGACGAAGATCGCCGCGGTGTAGACAACCAGCACCAGCCGGTTTCGCGAGGCGGACGGCTCAGACGACATGAATACTCCCGGTCACGATCCGGCAGATCAACACCGGGCACATGCATTGCATTGAATCATAGCGCCACGCAGCGGGCAACACGGCCACCGATGCCAATCGCTTGAGCGGTTCAGCCGGTCAGGACATCATCGGTTGAAATTGCCGCGCCGGTGCGCGGCACGGTTTCGTCCATCTGCGGACGGAACGGCGTTCGTCCCATCCAGGGCTGCATTTCCAGATGTTGCAGCCAATCCTTGACCGAGGGGATCCAGCCGAGATCGTCCTTGACGTGCTGTTCGCCGATCGTGCGCACCGGCACCTGCTTGCCGGCGCTGTTGGTCAGAGTGACACCGAAGATCTTCTCGCAGAGGAAGATGCCTTCGCTGTGATGGCGAAGCGCGCGGTGCCGCACGTCGGCGAGGTGCGCCTTGCTTTCGTCGAACCAGTCGTGGATCGCCAGGTAGTCCTCGGGAACACCGCCGAACAGGCGCGCCGAACGCACGGCATGATGATAGGGATGCGCCATCGCAGCTACCTCGCGATCTCGATGTTGCTTGTGACCGGATCGGCCTTGGGATCGTCCATCACAGTGCAGCTGTCGAGATCGACCGCGAAGGCGCCGTACATGACGTACTCGCCGGTGCCGAAGCCGCGGCCAAGCAGCAAGGTCGCGAACTCGGTGCACAGCCAGTCGCGGACGAACGAGGCAACCTGGTCGCGCTCACTGGTGCGATCGACCCGCTTCATCACGCCGTGATCGACCAGTCGATCGAGAAATCTCTGCTCCGTGAGGCGCTGCGCCAGCGCATCCGCGTCGATGCGCGTGCCGTCGCGGAGCGCCGCGCTGTCGAGCCAGGCGAATCCTTCGTCATTGCCGCCGTCATAGCGGCAGTACAGCCGTTGCACGCCGAGCTCGCGGAGCGCCGGCACCGCGACCGCGATCAGGCGCTGGCGGGTAAACTCCTCGCGGGCGGCGCACGCCGTCGCGGCGGCCCGAACCGCCGGCGTAATCTGCGCGGTTGGATGCCGCCGGCCCCGCAGCCGATCCCACAGGCTCAACGGCTTCATAACCGGCGTGATCGGTGCCGGCGCCGGCGGCTCGGGTGGAACGTCCAGCGAGAAATGCACCGGCTCGCGCGCCCCGCCGAAATCCGGCGGCGGCAAATACACGAACTGGTCGGCCCGCGGCGCCGGCAGATCGGAATCGTCGTCCGGCCATTCGACTTGAGTTTGATCGAAGACAAACGGCATGGGGCCTCCACTGCTCGGTCGGATTGAAATGAACGGGTGCGCCTGCCGCGATCAGATTCCCGGCCCGGGTACTCCCGGTTGAACCACCGTACCCGGATCGATGCGGCCTTGTAAGCTGCGGCGCGCGAACGCATTGCAGGTGGTGGATGGAACTCATTCGGCCTATAGGAGCATGATGTCAGATCACGAATATGACGTCGTCATCATCGGTGCTGGGCACAACGGCCTCACCTGCGCAGCCTATCTTGCGATGGCGGGATTGCGTGTGAAGGTCGTGGAACGCCGCAAGGTGGTCGGCGGCGCCGCCGTCACCGAAGAGTTCTGCCCGGGTTTCCGCAATTCGGTCGCCGCTTACACGGTGAGCCTGCTCAATCCACAGATCATCTCCGACCTGAAACTTGCCGAGCACGGCCTCAAGATCGTCGAGCGCCGCACGCAGAACTTTCTGCCCGCGCCCGACGGCAGTTACTTGCTGACCGGCGAAGGCCGCACCCGGCAGTCGGTCGAGAAACTCAGCCTGCGGGACGCGGCAACAATCGGCGCGTTCTCGGCGGAACTCGAAGCCATCGCCGATGTGCTGCGCCAATTCGTGCTGCGTGCGCCGCCGAACCTCGTCGAGGGCTTTGGCATCAGTGCGATGAGTGAAGCTTTCAACGCGCTAGGCACCGCCAATATCCTGCGGCGGCTGTCGCTCGAGCAGCAGCGCAATCTGCTCGACCTGTTCACCCGCTCGGCCGGCGAGATGCTCGACGAGCGTTTCGAGAACGACCTCGTCAAGGCGCTGTTCGGCTTCGACGCCATCGTCGGCAATTACGCCAGTCCCTACGCGGCCGGCTCGGCCTACGTGATGCTGCATCATGCGTTCGGCGAGGTGAACGGCAAGAAGGGTGTCTGGGGCCACGCGATCGGCGGCATGGGTGCGATTACCCAGGCGATGGCGCGCGCCGCGTGCAGCCATGGCGTCGAGATCGAAACCGACACAGGCGTCCGCGAGGTGATCGTCGAGAAGGATCGCGCCACCGGCGTCGTCCTCGACGATGGCGGGAGCGTTCGCGCCAAGTATGTCGTCTCGAACGTCAACCCGAAGCTGCTCTACACGCGTCTGGTGCCGGAGGGCGCACTCGCGGCGGAATTCCGCACGCGCATCGCGCGATGGCAGAACGGCTCGGGCACGTTCAGGATGAACGTCGCGCTGAGCGCCCTGCCCTCGTTCACCGCACTGCCCGGCCCGGGCGATCACCTCACCGCTGGAATCATCATCGCGCCGGATCTCGGCTACATGGATCGCGCCTGGCGCGATGCGCGCGAGTTCGGCTGGAGCCGCGCGCCCGTCGTCGAGGTGCTGATCCCCTCGACGCTCGACGACAGTTTGAGCCCGCCGGACCAGCACGTCGCGAGCCTGTTCTGCCAGCACGTGGCGCCGCAATTGCCCGGCGGCAAATCATGGGACGACCATCGCGAGGAGGTCGCCGACCTGATGATCGCAACCGTCGACAACTACGCCCCCGGCTTCGCGGGCAGTGTGATCGGCCGCCAGATCCTGTCGCCGCTCGACCTCGAGCGGCAATTCGGCCTGCTCGGCGGCGACATCTTTCACGGCGCGCTGACGCTGAACCAGCTGTTCTCGGCGCGTCCGATGCTCGGCCATGCCGACTACCGCGGACCGCTCCGGGGTCTCTACCATTGCGGCTCCGGCGCCCATCCCGGCGGCGGGGTCACCGGCGCCCCCGGCCACAACGCCGCGCGGGCCGTGCTCGCCGACCATCGCGCGCTGTTCGCATAGAGCGGACGCGGTCATGGCCGGACCAAGCTGTGGACAGGTGTGTTGAGAAAGCTGTGGGCCGACCGTGGTCAGACCTGGTTTCCCCTGGCGGGACAATCGGTGCGTATCCCGGTGCACGGCCTGTGCAACGGTGGCCGACAACCCAGGGACAACGCGCTGGACGTCTTGTTGACAGGCTGCGTGAGGCTCTGTGGACAACCCGTCAAAAGAAAACACCGGGCCTCATTGCCCGGTGCTTGCTCGAGAACGCCGCCTGCGAAATTACTTGAGCGAGCCGGCGATCGTGCTGAACGTCCCGCTCAGGTTCGTGCCGACGCCATTCACCGCAGCGATAATCGCAATCGCAATGCCGGTCGCAATCAGTCCGTATTCGATGGCGGTCGCGCCGGATTCATTCTTCAAAAATCTAACGAAAATAGCCTTCATTGCAGCCCTGCCCTTGGTTGTGATGCCCTGGAACGCAGGGTATTCCCGAGTTCCGCCACCGTAGTAGTACGGCGACATCTAAGGTTGTCTGAATCGGGAACCTATCAATTCTCGCGATATTCGATTGAATCCGGCTTGAAATTTTAACAAAAACCGCGCTACCGGCCTCCGATGACCCCGTCCACGCACCGCGCCAGCATCACCCTTCCAGACGAATCGACCGCAAAACGCGTGGTCGACGCGCTGTCCGAAATGTATTTCGAGGATCAGGCGGCTTTTGCAGCCTTCGAGCGGCCCGACGGCCGCTGGGACGTCACCGTCCACTTTGCCGAGGCGCCGGACCAGACCTTGCTGACCGAGCTGATCGGGCAGGTAATCATGCGACAGGATGTCGCATCGACTTTGGTATTTGACACCGTCGAGGCGAAGGACTGGGTCAAGGCCAGCCTGGAAGATTTGGTCCCGGTTGCGGCCGGCCGCTTCATCGTCCACGGCCAGCATGACCGGCACAAGATACCGCCCAACAAGCTCGGGATCGAGATCGAGGCGGCGCTCGCCTTCGGCACCGGCCATCACGGCACCACGCGCGGCTGCCTGCTGCTGCTCGACCACGTGCTGAAGGCCTACCAGCCCCGCCGGGTGCTCGACCTCGGCACCGGGACCGGCGTGCTGGGGATCGCCGCCGCCAAGGCGCTGCACGGCAAGGTGCTGGCGAGCGACATCGACCCGCCGTCGGTCAGGGTCGCCGAGGAGAACGCTTGGCTCAACGGCGCCGGACATCTGGTGGACGTGATCCGCGCCACCGGCTTTGCCGCGCCGCGCTTTGCCGAGGACGGGCCGTTTGACCTGGTGCTCGCCAACATCCTCGCCAACCCGCTGCGCCAATTGGCGGGGCCGATGACACGGCACCTCGCTTCGTCGGCGCAGGTCATTCTGTCCGGCCTGCTGACACACCAGGCGCCGGCGGTCATCGCCGCCTATCGCGCCCGCGGGCTGGTGCCGCTGCGGCATCTGAGGATCGAGGGCTGGAGCAGCCTGCTGCTGCGGTCGGTCAGGTGAGATGACCGCCACCGGCAGACAGTGCGGTGACTGCACGCTCTGCTGCAAGGTGATGGCGATCGAGGAGCTGGCGAAGCCGGCCAACGCATGGTGCCCGCATTGCAAGCCGGGGCGCGGCTGCCGGATCTATCCGGGTCGGCCGGCGGAGTGCCGCGCGTTCAGCTGCGTCTGGCTGGTCAATGACCTGCTGGAAGAGCACTGGAAGCCCTCGAGATCAAAGCTCGTCCTGACCACGTCGGACGACGGCCTCGAGGTCAGATGCGACCCGGGCTTCCCCGACGCTTGGCGCAGGGAGCCGTTCCGCAACGAGCTCAGGGAATGGGCGGTCTCCGGCGAGACGCTCGACATGACCGTCGTCGTCATCGTTGGTCGGCGCGTGACGCTGGTGACGGCGGAGCGCGACTTCGATCTGGGTATCGTCGGCCCCGATGAGCGGATCGTGCGCGAGCTCGAGGGCACCCGGGTCGTCAATGTGACCGTGGTAAAGGCGACCGACCTCGCACCGTAAGCGCGGTCCGCGGATTGGCTATTCGGGTGCTGCGGAATCGTGGCCGGCGGTCTCGACCTTGTCCTGACGGGCTGCACGCCTCGCCCGCGCCTCGACCAGACGGTCGAGCATCTGCACGATGACGCCACGTTGCTTCTGTTCGACCGGCGCGACCGGCCCGCGGCGAACCGGCGGCGAGATCTTCTCAAACGTGAATGCAGGCATCGTGCATCTCCTCACCGTTGAGTTGAGACACTCCTGGACACTCCCCGTACGCTTGACCGGCGATGGTGGACATCGTTCGGTCTCTTCCACTATGCCATGATTCAAGCATAAGTTATGCCAAAAATGTGGTCATGCCTCAGCGCGTCGGCGCGAAGACCATGCTGGATCCGAAGAAAGTGCGAAGGCGATGTTCGAAGCCCATTTCCAGACGTTCGAAGAGCCCGAAGGCGGCGTGGCCCTGACCGCGCGCTTGAGCGCGCTGCGCGAGGAACTGGCGCGGCGCAAGCTGACCGGCTTTGTGGTTCCGCGCGCCGACCAGCAGCAGAATGAGTATGTTGCGGCGTCCGAGGAGCGGCTCGCCTGGCTGACCGGCTTCACCGGATCGGCCGGGCTCGCGATCGTGCTGAGCCAGGAAGCCGCCCTGTTCGTCGACGGACGCTACACGCTGCAGGCCGGCAAGCAGGTCGACCGCAAGGCCTGGCAGGTCGAGCCGCTGGTCGAGCCGCCGCCGGAGCACTGGCTGACCCGGCATCTGGCAGCCGGCGATCGCCTAGGATTTGACCCCTGGCTGCACACTTCTGCGGCAGCCGAACGGCTGGCAGCCGCGTGCGCCAAGGCCGGCGCCGAGCTGGTCGCCGTCGACAGCAACCCGATCGATACGGTCTGGCACGAACGGCCGGCTCCGCCGCTCGGCCCGGTCGCGATCCACGGCGCGCAGTTTTCCGGCGAGATCGAGGCCGAGAAGCTGAAGCGCATCCGGCTCGAGATCAACAAGCTCGGCGTCGATGCGCTGGTGCTCTCCGACAGCCACGCGGTGGCCTGGACCTTCAACATCCGCGGCGCCGACGTCTCGCATACGCCGCTGCCGCTGTCCTACGCGCTGGTGCCGAAGGAAGGCCGGCCGCAGGTTTTCATCGATCACCGCAAGCTGTCCAACGCGGCCCGCGACCATCTCGAGCAGTCCGCCGATGTCGAGGAGCCGGCGGCGCTGACACCGAAGCTCACGGAGCTCGCCAGGCGCGGCGCCTCGATCGCACTCGACAGCGCGACCGCGGCAGACGCGTTGAGCCGCCTGATTGCGGGCGCCGGCGGCAAGCCGGTGCGCGGCAGCGATCCGGTCAGCCTGCTGAAGGCGGTCAAGAACCTCACCGAGATCGAGGGCACGCGGACGGCGCATCAGCGCGACGCGGTGGCACTGACGCGCTTCCTCGCCTGGATCGACCGCGAGGCGCCCTCGGGCCGCCTCACCGAAATCGATACGGTCGAGGCGCTGGAAACCTTCAGGCGCCAGACCGGCGCACTGAAGGACGTCTCGTTCCCGACCATCGCCGGCACCGGGCCGAACGGCGCCATCGTGCATTACCGCGTGACGCGCAAGAGCAACCGCCGCATCGAGCCCGGCGATCTCCTGCTGATCGATTCCGGCGCGCAATATGAGGACGGCACCACCGACGTCACCCGCACCATCGCGATCGGCAAGCCGACCGACGAGATGCGCGACCGCTTCACCCGCGTGCTGCGCGGCCATATCGCGATCGCCCGGGCGATCTTCCCCGACGGCACCACCGGCGCGCAGCTCGACAGTTTTGCGCGGCAATATCTCTGGCAGGCCGGGATCGATTTCGAGCACGGCACCGGCCACGGCGTCGGCAGCTATCTCAGCGTCCATGAAGGGCCCGCGCGGATTTCCAAGCTCGGCACCACGCCGCTGAAGCGCGGCATGATCCTGTCCAACGAGCCCGGCTACTACAAGACCGACGCCTACGGCATCAGGATCGAGAACCTCGAACTCGTGATCGGCACCGACATTGCCGGCGCCGAGAAGCCGGTCAACGCATTCGAGACGCTGACCCTGGCGCCGATCGATCGCCGACTGATCGAGGTGAGCATGCTGAGCGAAGACGAGCTGCGCTGGCTCAACGACTACCACGCCCGCGTCGCGCGGGTGGTGCGGCCGCACCTCGACGACGACGCGACGAAGCTGTGGCTAGATGAGGCAACGGCGGCGCTGACGTAGCGGCGCCGAGTTTACCGTCATTCTCTCCTCGTACTCGCTGTCATCCCCCGCGAAAGCGGGGGATCCAGTACGCCGCGGCCTATCAATTCAAATACACCTGCCTCTGGAATACTGGGTCCCCCGCTTTCGCGGAGGACGACAGCGGAATGCGCTGGTGACACCGGTGGACTTGTTGCGCGAGACGAAACATCACCGCTGCATCTCCCGAAATCGCATGGGCGTATGCCGAAACACGCGTATTCCGCGCGAACGGGCACGCTACAGTCGTTGCACAATGCTGGATCGGACCTGAATGCACGGCGTGATGGGCAAGCCGCCCGGCGCGGCCCAAGACAACACTAGAGACAACAACATCGCGACATCGAAGGTCATGCTGCTGATGCTCGTCGTGATGACGGGCGTCGCGCCGATCTCGCTCTACATGCTGGTTCCTGCGCTGCCGGTGCTGGCGACCACGTTCGGCCGCGACATCGGAATCGCGCAGATGACCGTGTCGCTCTACATGGTCGGCATCGCGCTGTCGCAGCTGATCATGGGGCCGCTGTCCGACAAGTTCGGCCGTCGCCCGGTGCTGCTGTCGGGCCTCGGCCTGATGGTGCTGGCGGGCATCGGCTCAGTGTTCGCCGAAACGCTGCCGCAGCTGATCGCGGCGCGCTTCTTCCAGGCGCTTGGCGGTGCCAGCGGCATGGTGATCAGCCGCGCCATCATCCGCGACCTCTATCCGCGCGAGCGGGTCGGCGCCATGATCAGCCTCGTCGTCGCCGCGCTGATGATCGCGCAGATGGTGAGCCCGCTGACCGGCGGCCTGTTGGAGACCACATTCGGCTGGCGTGCGATCCTCTATCTCATCACCGCGGCGTCGCTGAGCGTCACGATCTTCATCGCGTTGGCGCTGCCGGAAACCCGCCGCGACCGCGCCGACAGCTCGAGCTTTCGCGGCGACCTCGGCAGACTGATGCGCAGCCGCGCCTTCGTCGGCTATCTGCTGTGCCAGGTGCTGGCCTCACAGATCATCTTCGCCTTCGCCGGCGGCGGCCCCTACATCGTGGTGACCCAGATGGGCCGCAGCAGCGCCGAATACGGCGCGTGGTTCGCGATGACGGGGTTCGGCTACTTCATCGGCAATCTCTTGTGCGTGCGGTTCGCGCCGCGGCACTCGCTGGAGAAACTGATCTGGTTCGGTCTTGCGCTGCAGGTCGGCGGCAGTCTCTTGAACCTGATCTGGAGTTTCGCCGGGCTGAACCAGGCGCCGCTTTGGCTGTTCGGCACCCAGATGATCGTGATGGTCGCCAATGCCTTCGTAATGGCCAATTCCGCCGCCGGCGCCATCAGCATCCGCCCAGAGGCCGCCGGGACCGCCTCGGGCGCCATGGGCTTCCTGCAGCAGGGCATCGGCTCGCTGATCTCGCAGTTCGGAGCCTATCTCGGCGGCCACTCCACCACCACGCTGCCGCTGACATCGGCGCTTTTCGCGATCTCGCTCGCCTGCGCCTGCACCATGATCTTCGTGGTGCCGCGGCGGAACGTGGTGGTGAGCGAAGAGCTGATCGCGCAGGCCGAGGAGGATGAGCAGGGGATGATGTGAGAGCGGCGCTCGCGCCACACCTCAACTCGTCATTCCCGCGCATGCGGGGATCCAGTACGCCGCGGCCTATCGGCTCAACAATGACTGTCTCTGGAATACTGGGTACCCCGCTTTCGCGGAGGACGACAGTGGAGCACGCGGCACAGCTGCGCCCCTACTCCCCGATCAGCTTCAGCCACTCGTCTTCGGTCAGCACCTGGACGCCGTGCTTCTGCGCTTCGGCGAGCTTCGAGCCGGCACCCGGCCCCGCGACGACATAGTCGGTCTTCTTCGACACCGAACCCGCCGCCTTGGCGCCCAACCGCTCGGCGGTCGCCTTGGCCTCGTCGCGCGTCATCTTTTCGAGCGAGCCGGTGAACACCACGGTCTTGCCGGCCACCGCCGAATTGCTCTTCGGCTTCTCGGCGTCAACGATCTCGTCGAGTTCCCCGGTCAGCCGCTCGACGATACCGCGATTGTGGCTCTCGCCGAAATAGTCCGCGATGCTCTTGATCACGGTGTCGCCGATCTGGTCGAGCGCATCCATCTCGGCGATCGCTTCCTCGTCGCCCTTGGCGACCTTGAGGCAGGCGTCGTGGAACGCGTCCCACGAGCCGTAGCCGCGCGCCAGCGCCAGCGCCGTGGTCTCGCCGACATGGCGCATGCCGAGCGCGTAGATGAAGCGCTCCAGCCCGATCCGGCGCCGGCTGTCGATCGCGGCGAACAGATTGCGCACCGAGGTTTCGCCGTAGCCCTCGATGGCCTCGAGCTTCAGCTTGGTGTTGCGCTTCGGCAGCGTGAAGATGTCGGCGGGTTCCTTGACCCAACCCTCGTCGAAGAAATATTGCAGCTGCTTGACGCCGAGGCCGTCGATGTCGAACGCGCGGCGCGACACGAACAGGATGAGGTGCTCGATCTTCTGGAACGGACAGGCGAACTCGCCGCTGCAGCGCAGCCGCGAACCCTCCTCGCCGGTCGCGGTCTCCTCGCGCACCACGTCGGTATGCAGCGGGCACGGGCACTTCTTCGGGAAATGGAATTCCTTGGCGCTTTTCGGCCGCTTGTCGATCACGACGTCAACGACCTGCGGGATCACGTCGCCGGCGCGCTGGATCACCACGGTGTCGCCGATCCTGATGTCGCGCCCCTCGCGCAACACCTCGCCCTTGTTGCCGATGCCCTTGATGTAGTCCTCATTGTGCAGCGTGACGTTCTGCACGATCACGCCGCCGACGCCGACCGGCTCGAGCTTGCCGACCGGCGTGAACGAGCCGGTGCGCCCGACCTGGATCTCGATGTCGCGCAGCACGGTCATGGCGCGCTCGGCCGGGAATTTGTGCGCGATCGCCCAGCGCGGCGTGCGCGACACGAAGCCGAGCCGCTCCTGCCAGTCGATGCGGTCGACCTTGTAGACGACGCCGTCGATGTCGTAGTCGAGCTCGGCGCGCTGCTCCTCGATCTTGCGATGGAACGCGATCAGCTCCTCGACCGAGTGGCACAATTTGGTCAACGGATTGGTCTTGAAGCCGCAGCGCTCGAACCAGTGGATCATGCCGGTCTGGGTATCTTCCGGCATCGCGCTCATCTCGCCCCAGGCATAGGCGAAGAAGCCGAGCGGCCGGGAGGCAGTGATGCCAGGATCCTTCTGGCGCAGCGAGCCGGCCGCCGAATTGCGCGGATTGGCGAAGATGGTATCGCCGGCGGCCTTCTGCCGTTCGTTCAGTGCCAGGAACGCCTTCTTGGTCATGTAGACCTCGCCGCGCACCTCGCAGATCTCGGGCACGTTGCGGCCCTTCAGCTTCTGCGGCACGTCCTCCAGCGTGCGGATGTTGGCGGTGACGTCCTCGCCTTCGGCGCCGTCGCCGCGCGTCGCAGCTGTGACGAGCTCGCCGCCCTCGTAGCGCAGCGACATCGAGAGGCCATCGATCTTCGGCTCGGCCGAGAAATCGATCTTGTCGTCCGGCAGCTTGAGGAAGCGCGCGATGCGTCCGACGAAGTCGACCACGTCGGCTTCCGCGAATGCGTTGTCGAGCGACAGCATCGGGACGGAATGGCGGACCTTCTTGAAGCGCCCTGACGGCGCGGCCCCGACCTTCTGCGACGGCGATTCCGCGGTGACGAATTCGGGGAAGCGCTTCTCGATCGCGTTGTAGCGCTGCCGCAGCGCGTCGTATTCGGCATCGCTGACGCTGGGCGCGTCGTCCTGATAGTAGCGCTTGTCGTGACCTTCGAGCTCGAGCGCAAGGCGCATCAACTCGACCTTGGCCTGGGCCTTGGTGAGCTTGTCGACGTCGACCAGTGCTTTCTTCGCCTTGGTGGCCATAGGCGAGTTAACTCGCCGCCCTGAGCAGCCGTTCCGCAGCGGCGCGGGCCTCCGCGGTGATCTCGGCGCCGGCCAGCATGCGTGCGATCTCCTCGCGGCGGTGGTCGGCGGCGAGCGCGTTGACGCGGGTGGCGACGCGCTTACCCTTGTCGAGCGCATCCTTGGAGATCAGAAGATGCTGGCTGGCGCGGGCCGCGACCTGCGGCGCATGCGTCACCGCCATCACCTGCACCTTGCCGGCAAGACGCGCCAGCCGCGAGCCGATCGCATCCGCCACCGCGCCGCCGACACCGGTGTCGATTTCGTCGAACACCAAAGTCGGCGCCGAGCCGCGATCGGCCAACACGACCTTCAGCGCCAGCAGGAAACGCGACAGCTCGCCGCCGGACGCGACCTTCATCATCGGCCCCGGCTTGGTGCCCGGATTGGTCTGGACCCAGAACTCGACGCGGTCGATGCCCTGCGGTCCCGGCGCGGCGGCATTGGCCTCGACCTGGGTCATGAATTTCGCGCGCTCAAGCTTGAGCGGCGCGAGCTCGGCATTGACGGCCTTGTTGAGCTTCTCGGCCGCCTTGATGCGCGCCGCCGACAGTTTCGCGGCGGCGGCGCCGTAGCGCTTGTCGGCCTCAGCGGCGGCCGCCTCCAGCTTCTTCAACTGGTCGGCGCCGGCATCGATCAGCGCGACGTCACCAGCGTATTGCGCGGCCAGCGCGGCCAGCAGATCCACCGGTGTCGAATATTTGCGCGAAGCGGCGCGCAGCGCGAACAGCCGCTCCTCGATCCGCTCGAGCTCGGCCGGATCGAAATCGGTCGCCGCCAGCGCGGCGTGGAGGTGCTGGTCGGCTTCTTCAAGCGCGTTGATCGCGATGTCGATCGCCTTGACCGCCGGCTCGATCAGCGCGGGCGCGTTGGCGGCGCGCCGCTCCAGCCGCCGCACGGCGGCGGACAAGGCGGACACCGGCGAGTGCGAGCCGCCGATCGCCTCCTGCGCCTCGCGCAGATCGGTCGCGACCTTCTCGCCCTGCATCATGGTGGTGCGGCGGTTGGCGAGCTCGGTCTCCTCGCCCTCCTTCGGCGCCAGCGCCTTCAGCTCCTGGGAGGCATGGCGCAGATAGTCGGCCTCGCGCGCCGCGCGCTCCATGCCCACGCGGTGCTCTTCGAGGTCGGCGTTGGCGGTCCGCCGGATATCCCACAGCGCTTCCAGCGCGGCGACGTCCTTCTCGTGTCCGGCGAAGGCATCGAGCAGCTGGCGATGGGTGGAGGCGTCGACCAAGGCGCGCTCGTCGTGCTGGCCGTGGATCTCGACCAGAACGGCGCCGACCGCCTTCAGGGTCTGCACGCTGATCGCCTGGTCGTT
Source organism: Bradyrhizobium sp. CCBAU 53421 (assembly GCF_015291625.1). Lineage (NCBI taxonomy): Bacteria > Pseudomonadati > Pseudomonadota > Alphaproteobacteria > Hyphomicrobiales > Nitrobacteraceae > Bradyrhizobium > Bradyrhizobium sp. CCBAU 53421. Next base: position 2,873,489 of record NZ_CP030047.1, on the reverse strand, counting down.
GATGAAGGCGCGGGTGCGGCCGTCGGCGAGCTGCACACGGCGCAGGATCATCTCACCGGTGTCGTCGAGCCCGTTCTCGGCGAGGATTCTTGCGGCCGGATGCCCTTTCGGGACATCGAACATGGCGGTGACCTGGCCCTGCTCGGCGCCATGGCGCACCAGTCCGGCATCGCCGCGGCCGCCGAGCGCCAGCGCAAACGCATCGAGCAGGATGGATTTGCCGGCGCCGGTTTCGCCGGTCAGCACCGCCAGGCCACGGGAAAATTCGATATCGAGCCGTTCGATCAGGACGATGTCACGGATCGACAGACGGGCCAGCATGCGAGGACAATTCCTAGCCGAGACCTATCTTCTTGAAGGTCCTGCTGATCCAGGATCCCTGATTCTCGCTCGGCTCGAGACCGCCGGACTTTACTAGATTATACGCGTCCTTGTACCAGCGGCTGTCCGGAAAATTGTGGCCGAGCACCGCAGCCGCGGTCTGCGCCTCGCCGACAATGCCGATCGCCATATAGGCCTCGGTGAGCCGGTAGAGCGCCTCTTCGACGTGGCGGGTGGTCTGGTACTGGGTGACCACGGTCTTGAAGCGGTTGATTGCGGCGGTGAAGTCGCGCTTCTCGATATAATAGCGCCCGACCGCCATCTCCTTGCCGGCGAGCTGGTCGCGCGCGGCCTGGATCTTGTTCTTGGCCTGGGTGGCGTATTCCGAGGTCGGATATTTGCGCACCACTTCTTCGAGCGCGGCGATCGCCTTCTCGGTGCGGCCCTGGTCGCGCGAGATGTCCGGGATCTGGTCGAAATGCGACGCCGCGATCAGGTACTGGGCGTAGGACGCATCCGGGCTGCCGGGATGCAGCGTGACGTAGCGGGTGGCGGAGCCGATGCAGCTGTCGTAGTCGCCCGCCTGGTAATACGAATAGGCCGACATCAGGAGCGACTTGCGGGCCCAGTCCGAATAGGGATGCTGACGGTCGACTTCCTCGAACTTCTTCGAGGCGGCCTTCAGATCCTTCTTCTCGTTCATCATGTACAAGCCCTCATTGTAGAGCTTGTCCGCGGGCTCATCGACGAACGTGTCGTCCTTGGCCATGAACTTGTCCCACAGCGCGCCGGTGCCGCAGCCTGAGAGCGGCAACGCCAGCACGATCAGGCCCGCCGCGAAACGCAGCGTGCGCACGGCCTTGGTCAGGCCGGAGACGTCAGAAGAGAAGCGTGGTTCGAGCGCCATACGCATTGCCGACATGAATTGTAAAACCTGACGCCTTTGATGCGGTTAACGGCGACCCCACTCCACCCATGAACCGCGATCATGGATGTAATACATCTCGTGCCGTTGGCGCCGTATCAGGCAGCCGCAGGCCTGTTTAACCGAAAAATGACCGTGGACCAACCGAATAGGGAGCCAATCCGCCGGGAATAAGGCGACCCGGCGAAGCTCACAGCCTGCTGTGGTTATTACGGAAATTGGGCCCGACCGCCTAGACGATCAGGACTTGGCAATCAGGAGATTTGGGCGATCAGGACACGTCCGGGCCGTAGGCCGGGGCGACGAGGCCGCCAACGGTGCCTGCACCGGCTTCGACATGGCCGCGGACCGGCCGCCGGGCGGTTTCCGATTCGACCACGCGCCAGGCGCTGCGGTCGGCGAGCAGCGCCTTCAGCACCGCATTGTTGAGCTTGTGGCCGCCCCGGACCGAACGATAGCTGCCGAGCAGCGGCAGGCCGGCCAACGCGAGATCGCCGATCACGTCGAGCACCTTGTGGCGGGCGCATTCGTCGGCGTAGCGCAGGCCCTCGACGTTGAGCAGGCGGGCCTCGTCGAACACCACGGTGTTGTCGAAGGAGGCGCCGAGCGCGAAGCCTGCGCCCCACAGCCGGGCCACGTCGCTCATGCAGCCGAAGGTGCGGGCGCGCGCGACCTCGCGGCGGAAGCCTTCCGGCGACAGATCGAAGGAGAAGGTCTGGCGGCCGATCACCTGGTTGGCGAAATCGATCTCGACTTCGGTGCGGAAGCCGCCGGCGAACGGGCGCAGCTCGCCCATTGCATCGCCGATCTTGACCTGCACCGGCTTCAGCACCTGGATGAAGCGGCGGACGGCGGGCTGGGTCACGATGCCGGCCTGATCGATGGCTGCGACGAACGCCGCGGCGCTGCCGTCCATGATCGGAACTTCCGCCCCATCGACTTCGATGGTGGCGTTGTCGACACCCATGCCGCGCAGCGCGGCGAGAACATGTTCCGCGGTCGAAACCAGCGGCCCTTCGAGGTCACCCAGCACCGTCGCGAACTCGGTCGCGATCACGGCGTCGGCGGTGGCGGTGACCTCGCGGTCGGCACCGTCGAGACCGGTGCGGACAAAAATAAAACCCGCATCGACAGGTGCAGGTCCCAGCGTGAGACTGACAGGAAGACCGGAATGAACGCCTACGCCAGTCACGGTGGCTTGCGACCGAAGCGTTGTCTGACGGCTGAACTTCATTCGATAATGCCCACTACCCGACTTCGCTCAATATCAAGTGGCCAAACTTCCCCAAGGCCGACTCGCTTGAGCTCCCCAAGTCACGGCAGACCATAGTGATTTCCTAAACCGCGCCAACTCACGCTTCTTTACCGATTGTTACCCCATCTCCGCCGCATTCACGCCCAAGGTTAACCAAATTGCGGCAGCGAAAACGGCCCTCGGCGAGCGGCTATCTGACCACCGAAAGAATAATTAATCATTTAAAATCAGTTGCTTGTTTGCGAGGGGCAATCACCCGCCGGCGAAAAGGAAAAGGCCCCGGCGGTTCCCCGCCGAGGCCTCGTTCGTCGCCAATGTTGTAACAAACTTCAGTTTGCCTGCCGGCGCAGGAAGGCCGGGATATCAAGATGGTCGTCACCCTGTGGCGCCGGGGCAACAGGGGCCTGGCGGCCGTGGGCGTCCAATCCCTGCGGGGCCGGACGCTTCGCATATTCGGATACCGGCGATTCGTTCGCCGAAATCTGCTGGGCGACGCTGCGGGCCGGCTTGCGCTCGGGCAGCGGCGGCATCGTCGGCATCGCAGGACCCGAAGCACGGGCCGCGATCGGCGGCTCGGTCTCCTCGTCACGGCGGCCGAGGCCGACATTGGCCAACCGCTGCAACAGCGACAGCCGGGTCTTCTGCGGGTGTTCCGCCTCGCCATCACCGCTGGCCTGGCGGATTTCCGCCTGTGCCGGCATCGGCAGGTCCTCGAACTTCGGCATCCGCGGGGCACGGACCGGCGACCGCTCGGCCGCCTGCGGGATGAAGGTCTCGGGCGGCATCGGCTCGTGCTGCTCGGCCTTGGCCGCCTCATGGTCCGGGAACAACGAGGGCTTCTGGGCGATCGGGCGCACGGTGACGTCACCGTAAGAGGCCGGCTGCATCGGCGCCTGACCCTGTCCGCTGTCCGGAGCAACCGCGGCAGCGATTGCCGCGAGCGCGGCACGCTCGACGGCCGGACGCTGCTGGGCTGCGGGAGCTGCAATCGGCGCAACCGTCACGCCGGTCGGCGGTTCCACCTTCTGGGCGCGCTCGGCCATGCGCTGGTTGTCGGCACGCAGGCGGGCGGTCAGATCGGCCAGCCGGCTCTCGGGCGAGCCCCCCGACTGCTGGGCGGGAGCCTGGGCACGGGAAGCGATCGCGGCCTGCTCGATACCGGTTGCGACCACCGAGACGCGAATGACGCCGTCGAGCGATTCGTCGAAGGTGGCGCCGACGATGATGTTGGCGTCGGCATCGACTTCTTCGCGGATGCGGGTTGCGGCTTCGTCGACCTCGAACAGCGTGAGGTCCTTGCCGCCCGTGATCGAGATCAGCAAGCCGCGGGCGCCCTTCATCGAGCTGTCGTCGATCAGCGGGTTGGCGATCGCAGCTTCCGCGGCGGTCAGCGCGCGCTTCTCGCCGGTGGCCTCGCCGGTGCCCATCATCGCCTTGCCCATTTCCCGCATCACGGCGCGGACGTCGGCGAAGTCGAGGTTGATCAGGCCTTCCTTGACCATCAGATCGGTGATGCAGGCGACGCCCGAGTAGAGCACCTGGTCGGCCATCGCGAACGCGTCGGCGAAGGTCGTCTTCTCGTTGGCGACCCGGAACAGGTTCTGGTTCGGAATGATCAGCAGCGTGTCGACCACCTTGTGGAGCTCGGAGATGCCGTGCTCGGCGGTGCGCATCCGGCGCTGGCCTTCGAAGTGGAACGGCTTGGTCACCACGCCGACGGTGAGGATTCCCATCTCGCGGGCAGCCTTGGCGATCACGGGCGCAGCCCCCGTGCCGGTGCCGCCGCCCATGCCGGCGGTGACGAACACCATGTTGGCGCCGGTGAGGTGATCGCGCAGCTCGTCCATGACTTCCTGCGCGGCCGCAGCGCCGACATCGGGCTGCGAACCGGCGCCGAGGCCCTGGGTGACCTGGGTGCCCATCTGGATGATGCGCTGCGCCTTCGACATGGTCAGCGCCTGCGCGTCGGTGTTGGCGACGACGAAATCGACGCCCTGCAACCCGGCGGTGATCATGTTGTTGACGGCATTACCACCCGCGCCGCCGACGCCGAAGACGGTGATCCGCGGTTTCAGCTCGCTGATGTCAGGGGGTGTCAGATTGAGTGCCATGGTTGCCTCTCTCGATTATGCGCGCGTTGGTTCGCCCCGGCCGCTGGCCGCAGGAGCTGGTGAAAATGCAATGAGCCGGGGTGCGGTCATCAGAAGCCCTCGCGAAGCCATCGTCCGACCTTTCCGAAGTAACCGTCTGTCCCTGTCCTGAGCTGCCGCGTGCGCCGCGGTTCGACATGTTCAAGATGTGCGTATTGCGGATAGACCAAGAGCCCCGTCGGCACCGAGAACGAGGCGCCCTTCGCCTCGTTCGGCAGCCGGCCGAAGCCGAGCGGGCGGCCGATCCGGACCTGGCGGTTCAGGATGCGGGTGGCGAGCTCGACGGTGCCGGTGAGCTGCGACGCGCCGCCGCTCAATACGACGCGCGCCCTCGGCTCTGCCGCAAAGGGGGAATCCGCGAGCCGGTCACGGACCATTTCGAAAATCTCCTCGGCGCGATGCCGGACAATGTTCGCGATCGTGGCGCGGGACACGATTTGCGGAGTCTCCCGATCATCGCCTGCAGTGGGAACGGACATCAGCTCGCGCGAGTCCGAACCGCCGGTCAGCACCGTGCCGTATAAAGTCTTGATTCGCTCGGCATCCGCAATGCACGCGCCGATGCCGCGCGCAAGATCCATCGTGATGTGTTGCCCGCCGAGCGCAAATCCGGATGCGTGCACGAGGCGGCCGCCGGAGTAGGTCGCGATCGTGGTCGAGCCCGCGCCCATCTCGACGACGGCAGCGCCGAGATCGGCTTCGTCATCGGTCAGCACCGACAGGCCCGCGACATAGGGGCTCGACGCCATGGCTTCGACGTTGAGATGGCAGCGCTCGACCACCAGCATCAGGTTCTTGGCGACCGTCGCGTCCGACGTCACCACGTTCATGTCGACGCCGAACTGGCGCGCCACCATGCCTCTGGGATCGCGGATGCCCTTGACGCCGTCGAGCGCGTAGCCGACCGGCAGCGCGTGCAGCACGGTGCGGCCGGCGCCGGCGGCGTGGCGCATGCCGGCCGAGGTGACGCGGCTGATATCATCCGAGGTCACCGAGCCGCCGCGGATATCGGCCGCGGCTTCGACCAGCTGGCCATGCAGCCTGCCGCCGGAGACCGACAGCAGCACGGACTCGACGCGGACCTTGGCCATGCGCTCGGCCAACGCCACGGCATGGCGCACCGCCTTCTCGCATTCGGCGAGATCGACCACGGAGCCGGCCTTGACGCCGCGCGACTGGATCTGGCTGTAGCCGATCAATTCAACCGCATGGGTACGGCCGCGCAGCGCCTCGTTCGGCGGCGACGGCTTGAGCCGCGCGATCATGCAGGCGATCTTGCTGGAGCCGACGTCGAGCGAAGCCACCATCGCGGTGCGCTTCTGCATCGGGCGGGTCTTCGGGGTCAGATTGCGATCGAGGCCGGTCATGCGGAGTCACCCGGCTTCTTCTTGGACTTCTTGTCCTTGAACAATTCGTCGCGCGCCTTGCCGGCTTCCTCGGACAGTTGCACGATCAGCCGATCGGGCAGGCGCATGTCGACGGCGACGATGTCGCGCGAGAACAGCTTCTCGTCCTTGTCGAGCCTGGAGAGCGCGGCCAGCGCGTTGCCGACGTCGTTCTCCGGCAGGCGGACGTCGAGGCCGTCCTTGAGGCGCAGGTTCCAGCGCCGCTCGCCGACGAAGATCGCGGCCTTGGTCACCGAACGCACCTGCGGATAACGGTCGAGCAGCGCCAGGAAGTCCTGCGCGCGGGTGTCGGCACCCTTGCCCACCACCAGCGGCAGATTGAGGAAGCGGCGCGTGACATAGGGCTCGAGCACGGCGCCGTCGGAGGCGATCACCGACAGGCGGCCGTTCTGCTGCCACAGCGCGAAGGCGGTGCGCTCGACGATGTCGATCTGCAGCCGGCCCGGATAGAGTTTCAGGATCGTGGCGTCGGCAATCCAGGGATTGGCCTTCAGCTTGGCGCGCACGGTGTCGGCGTCGAGGAACAGCAGCGAGGAGCGGCCATTGACGCCGCCGATCGCAAGCACCTCGTCCTGGCTCAGCTGCTTGCGGCCGTTGATGCCGACGGTGGTGATGCGGAAGCCCGCGGAATTGGCCAGCGCGTTGCGGGTGTCGCTGAGCGCGGTGGTGAATTCCTCGAGATGGCCGCCCCTGACGATGCCGAAGCCCAGGCTGCCGAACAGGATCGCGAGCGTCGCGACCAGGCCGATGCGGCGCGGCAGATAGCGTTCGACCATCAGGATGTAGCGGTTCGGCGGCTCGCGATCGATGATGACTTGCGGGCGCCTGGCGGGACGCTGCCGGCGGCGAGCGATATGGGCGCCGATATACTCGCGCAGCAGCACCGCCGCTCCAATAGCGGCTGCTCTCAGGTCAGCTTGAGGCCCCAGCGATCGCAGCGATCGGGTGAGGCGTCCTGCACCATCCATTGCACGAGCTCGTCACATGTTGTGCCCGCAAACCCCGCGGGTCCCGGCACAAGTCACGTCTCGGCAAGACCGGTGGGATTAGAGTGGCCCCCTGTTCCCTGGTTGCGATCCTCGAAGCGGTAATCCGCGACAGCTCACGCCCCGGCAGCCAAGCGCTACATGCGCCGCCAGCGTTAACCTTCGGGCTTCCTGGTAAACAAACGGTAAATGAGTTCGGCCTGGAGTGTATTTTGATCAACGCTTTGAGTACTTTGCCGCGAACCCGTTAGCATTTTAGCAACAGCGCCGGGTTCCATCCGGCCGAGTCGCGCGGGTTCCCCACCCGTTCGGCCTTAACTCCTGACGCGGCGGCGGCCGAGCTCGATCTGGTCGTTGAGGAAGTCGGCAAAGCCGATACCCTGTGCTTTCAAGGCCTTAGGGTAAAGTGATGCCGCGGTGAGGCCGGGCAGCGTGTTGGTCTCGAGGTAGACCGGCCCGTTCGGCGAGACGATGAAATCGCTGCGCGAGTAGCCGGCGCAGGACAATGCGCGGTGCGCCCGCAACGCATGATCCATGATCGCGGCGCTGACCTCGGGCACAAAGCGGCCGGGGCAAATCTCCTGGGTCGACTTCAAAAGGTATTTGGCTGTGTAGTCGAAGCCCCCCTCCGCCGGCACGATCTCGATCGGCGGCAGCGCGAACACCTTGCCGTCGGATTGCTCGAGCACGCCGCAGGTCGCCTCCACGCCGGATACGAACGGCTCGATCAGATAGTCTTCGTGCCTGGCGGCATTGCGGACCGCGACGAGGTCCTGCTTGGCGTTGACGAAGATCAGCCCGTAGCTCGATCCATCCTTGGCAGGCTTTGCGATCAGCCTGCCGTGTTTCGCGAACGCATCGTCGATCTCGTCGACGGTGATGCCCTGCGGCGCGTTGAGGCCTGCGATCGCGGCGAAGCGCTTCGCCGACGGCTTGTCGAACGCCAGATGCGACGACGCCGAACCGGAGCCGGTGAACGCGACGCCGCGCATCTCGCACATCGCCTGCAACTCACCGTTCTCGGCGCGGCCACCGTGCAGGCCGAGCACCAGCACGCGCTGCTCGGAGCCTGCTTTGTCGAGTGCCTGATCGAGCGCGACGCCGCGACCATCGGGCTTGAAATCAACCTCGAAGGGCCGCGTGTGGCCGAGCAGCTGTTCAGACGTTACCGGATGCACGGTGTCGTCGACGTCCCAGAACCACAGCTCCGCGTCGGGCAGCGCACGGTGCAGCGCCTGCGCGCTCGCCACCGAGACCAGCCGCTCCTTGTTGGTGCCGCCGAACAGAATGGTCACCTGCATCAGCTTTTCCCGATCCGCTTGATTTCCCAGTGCAGCTCAATTCCGCTGGTCTGCCTGACCCGTTCACGCACCGTCTCGCCGAGGGTTTCGATGTCATGCCCGGTGGCGTTGCCAGTGTTGATCAGGAAATTGCAGTGCATCTCCGAGACCTGCGCGCCGCCGACCTTGAGGCCGCGGCAGCCGGCTGCGTCGATCAATTTCCAGGCGCTGTTGCCGGGTGGATTCTTGAAGGTCGAACCCCCGGTCTTTTCGCGGATCGGCTGCGCGGTCTCGCGATGGGTCTGCACCTCGTTCATGCGAGCGCGGATCGCATCCGCATTGGTGATCCTGCCGCGGAAGCGCGCCGAGGTGAATACGATGGACGGATCGATACCGCTGTTGCGATAGACGAACTTCATGTCGGCATTGCCGAACGTGTGTTTTGTGCCGTCGCGGCCGATGCCGGTCGCCTCGATCAGCACGTCCTTGGTCTCGCCGCCATTGGCGCCGGCGTTCATGCGCAGCGCGCCGCCGACGGTGCCGGGAATGCCGAAGAAAAATTCCATGCCGCCGATATCAGCCGCCGCCGCCGTCTCGGCGACGCGCTTGTCGAGCGCCGCGGCGCCGGCGGTGACGACATCACCGACCGCGCTGGTCTCGCCGAACGCACGCGGCGCGAGCCGGATCACCACGCCAGGCATGCCGCCGTCGCGCACGATCAGGTTGGAGCCGACGCCAACGACATAGACCGGCAGCTCTTGCGGCAGGCGCTTCAGGAAGTAGGCGAGATCATCCTCATCGGCCGGCGTGAACAGCACCTGCGCCGGACCGCCGACGCGAAACCAGGTCAGCTCGGCAAGCCGCTGGTTCGCCAGCAGCCGCCCGCGCAGCTCCGGCATCGCGGCTTTCAGGTCGGGCGTGATGTCGGGGAAGGTCATGCTGCGGCAATCGACTCACGAGCTGGATTGAGATGATGCCGCGTTGCAGCTGTCGTCAGCGCCCGGGGCTTACCCCTCTCCCCAACCCTCCCCCGCAAGGGGGGAGGGAGCCTGACGAGCGTGCTCACCTCACAGCGCGTCACAATCGCGTTCTGCCTCATCGCAGAAGTCAGGGAGGCACGGGCGGACGGGTTCCCTCCCCCCTTGCGGGGGAGGGTTAGGGAGAGGGGTGAGCCGCACGGGCGGTATTCGTGACGAGCAACGAACATCATCACCCCAGCGCCTTCAATTCACCGGGCAGCGCGTACGCCCATTGCGTGATGTTGCCGGCACCGAGGCAGACGACGAGGTCGCCGGACTTGGCAAGGCCGTGAACGATCTTGGCGAGCTCGCCCGCGTTCGGCAGCGGGACGACGTTGCGATGGCCGTGGGCGCGCAGGCCGGCGGCGAAATGGTCGCGGTCGATGCCTGCGATCGGCGTCTCGCCGGCCGGATACACTTCGGCAACCACGACCGCGTCGGCATCGTTGAAGCAGGTGCAGAATTCCTCGAACAAGGATTGCAAGCGCGTGTAGCGATGCGGCTGCACCACGGCGATGATCTTGCCGTTGGTCGATTCCCGCGCCGCCTTCAGCACCGCCGCGATCTCGACCGGGTGATGACCGTAATCGTCGATCACGGTGATGCCGTTGGTCTCGCCGGTCTTGGTGAAACGCCGCTTCACGCCGCCGAAGCCGGCCATGGCCTGGCGGATCACGTCGTCGGACACGCCGAGCTGATGCGCAACTGCGATCGCCGCCGTCGCATTGGATGCGTTGTGGCGCCCCGGCATCGGCAGCGTGATGTCAGCGATCTCGTGCGTCGTACCGGTCTTGCGATCGCGGATCGCGACGGTGAATTTCGAGCCGCCGCCCATCGGCGTCAGATTCAGCAGCTGCGCATCGGCCTGCGGGTTCTGGCCGTACGTGGTGATGCGGCGATCCTCGATCTTGCCGACCAGGCTTTGCACCACAGGATGATCGGTGCACATCACGGCAAAGCCGTAGAACGGCACGTTCTCGACGAAATTGCGGAACGCGTCCTGGATCGCCTCGAAGGTCTTGAAGTGATCGAGATGTTCAGGGTCGATATTGGTGACGATGACGACATCGGACGGCAGCTTCAGGAAGGTGCCGTCGCTCTCGTCGGCCTCGACCACCATCCAGTCGCCGGCCCCGAGCCGCGCGTTGGAGCCATAGGCATTGATGATGCCGCCGTTGATCACGGTCGGATCGAGCCCGCCGGCGTCGAGCAAGGTCGCCACCATCGTGGTCGTGGTGGTCTTGCCATGGGTGCCGGCGATCGCGACGCAGCTTTTCAGCCGCATCAATTCCGCCAGCATCTCGGCGCGCCGCACCACGGGAATGCGCCGTGCGCGCGCCGCCATCAGCTCGGGATTGTCGCGCTTGATCGCGGTCGAGACCACGACGACATCGGCGCCATCGACATTCTCGGCGGTGTGGCCGACCGAGATCTTGGCGCCCTTCTTGCGCAGCCGGTCGAGGTTGTAATTGTCGGACGCGTCGGAGCCCTGCACGGTGTAACCGAGATTGATCAACACCTCGGCGATGCCGCTCATGCCGATGCCGCCGATCCCGACGAAGTGAATGGGTCCGATCTCGCGCGGCAGTCTCATGATGGTGCTAGCCTCATTGTGTCCGATCGACTTATGAAAGACGCGGGTAGCCGAGACAAGCCCGGCCATAACGCCCCATGGCCGAAAATTCCTCGCGAACGCCTAAATTCCTGCCACTTTTGCCACCAGATCGGCCAGCCGCTCGGCGGCATCGAGCCGGCCGACACTGCGCGCGGCCGCAGCCATCGCGGTCAACCTCGAGGGCTCGGCGGCGAAGGCCGAGATTTCGGCGGCGAGCCGTTCCGGCGTGAAATCGCTCTGCGTGATGCGCAGCGCGCCGTTCGCCTGCGACAGCACGCCGGCATTGGCGAACTGGTCCTGGTCGATCGCGCCCGGCAGCGGCACCAGGATCGAGGGCCGGCCGATCGCGGCGAGCTCGGCCACCGTGCCGGCGCCGGAGCGCGAGATCACGAGCTGGCTCGAGGCCAGGCGCGCCGGCAGGTCGGCAAAGAACGGCGCGAGTTCGGCATTGATCTTGAGCCGGTCATAGACCGCACGCACCCGATTCATGTCCTCTTCGCGCACCTGCTGGGTGACGATCAGCCGGCTCCACAGCTCGGGCGCGAGCTTTTCGATCGCCGGCGGCACGATGTCGCTCATCACCCGCGCGCCCTGGCTGCCACCGACGACAAGCAGTCGGAGCGGCCCGTCCACCTCGGGCGGCGTGTATTTCACCGCGGCGGCCGCAAGGATGGCCGGGCGCATCGGCGTGCCGACGGTGGTTGCCTTGCCGGCGAGCGCGGGATCGCGATCGAGCACCCCGGGCAGCGAGGTCGCGATCGCGTTGACGCGGCTGGAGAGGAAGCGGTTGGCGCGGCCGAGCACCGCATTGGCGTCGTGGATGATGCCGGGGACGCCGAGCATCCGCGCCGCCATCAGCGGCGGCAAGGTCGGGTAACCGCCGAAGCCGACGACCGCCGACGGCTTCAGCCGGCGCACCACATTGGCGGCGACCAGCGTGCCATAGCCGAGCATCAGCACGGTGCGTGCCAGCGAGATCGGGTTGCGACTACGCACGGTCGCGCTCGGCACGAGCTCGATGCTCTCCCGGCCGAACAGGCCGGAGTAGCGCAGCGCGCGGCCGTCGGTCGCAAGCCGTACCCGCAGGCCACGCCTGATCAGTTCCACGGCAAGCGCTTCGGCCGGGAAAAGATGGCCGCCGGTGCCACCGGCCGCCAGCAGAATCAGGGGCGCGTTGTCCATGACTTTCAGATAACCGACACGGCCTTTACAGTCACCTACGCGTAGGCGCGCTGAGCGCTGGCGCCTTCCATCGATTCGATCTCGGTACGCGGCCGCTGCCGCGTCAGCGCCAGCATCATGCCGACGCCATAAGCGAGTGACACGAACGAGGAGCCGCCATAGGAGATGAACGGCAGCGTCATGCCCTTGGCCGGGATCAGTTGCAGATTGACCGCCATGTTGATGGTCGCCTGCACGCCGAACAGGATCGCAAGCCCCGAGGCAGCAAAGCGCGAGAACATGTCCTCGGTGGCATAGGCTCGCGTCAGCGTGCGGATCACGATGAAGCCGAACAGCGCGACCAGCATCAGGCAGAGGATGATGCCGAATTCTTCCGCGGCGACTGCGAACACGAAATCGGTGTGGCTGTCCGGCAGGCTGCGTTTTGCAATTCCCTCACCGGGTCCGAGACCGAACCAGCCGCCGTTCCAGAACGCCTCCATCGCGGTGTCGACCTGGAAGGTGTCGCCGGAGGCCGGGTTCATGAAGCGCTTGATGCGGCCGGCGACGTGCGGCACCAGCAGATAGGCGCCGAACAGGCCCGCGCCCGCCGCGCCGGCCAGCCCGAACACCCAGATCATCCGCATGCCGGCGATGAAGAACAGCGCGCCCCACACGGTGAGGATCAGCATGGTCTGGCCGAAGTCGGGCTCCATCACCAGCAGCGTGACCAACGTCATCAGCAGCACCAGCGCCATCGAGGTCGCCGGCATCTCCGGCCGCTTGGTCGATTCCGCAAACAGCCAGGCCGCGACGATCACGAAGGCGGGCTTGGCGGCCTCGGAAGCCTGGATGTTGACGCCGAGCAGCGTGATCCAGCGCCGCGAGCCCTTGACCTCGGGCCCGATCAAGAGCGTGAGCACGATCAGCGCGATCGCCACCGCGAACACGATCAGCGCGGTGCGCCGGATCTGCCGCGGCGTCATGAAAGACACCCCGATCAGCACGATCAGCGACGGCACCAGGAACATGACGTGGCGGTTGAAGAAGTGGAACGGGTCGAGCCCGATCCGGGTCGCGACCGGCGGGCTCGCCGCCAGCGACAGGATAACGCCGGCCAGCATCAACGCGGCGATCGCGACAAGCAGTAACTTGTCGACGGTCCACCACCAGTCCGAGAACGGGGTGCGTTGGTCACGGGCGAGCATGGGCGTCCCCAGATGGCAGAGATAACGTCCATTCGTGGCGCAGGATGGTTTCCAAGGGGTTAACGGGATGGGTAACTTTTGAGGGAGGTCATTTGATGGCTCGCGACACGTTCGGTGTCGTCACACACAACCGTCGTCCTGGCGAAAGCCAGGGCCCATAACCACCGCCTTTGGTTGTGAACGGGATCGCGACCCCAGCGTGGCACAACAATTGAGATTCGGGGTAATGGGTCCCGACCTTCGCCAGGACGACACCGATTGCGCGGCGCAGCCTGTATCCCCAAGTCGTCCCGGCGAAGGTTGGGACCCATACGCCGCGGCGGACGTTGTGAACGGGACTCGTCGTTCCAGCGTCACGCAACCATTTGCAGCGGTGGCTATGGGTCTCGGCCTTCGCCGGGACGACGATGACGATGATTCTCGATTCAAGCTGTCAAACAGCTTGTTCGGTGTGCGCTAACCCGTCCTACTTAACGTAGGCATGCTCGATGGGCAGCGCGGCCTGTGCCTGATCGAGCCGGCCGCGCTCGACCAGGTCGTGAATTGTGTGCGCGAGTTCGGTCACGTCTGTAATCTTTCGAATCCACTGGCCGACATAGCGCTGCACCGCTTCGCCGCCGATCCCAATCTGGATAGCACGATGCGGCAGCGGCTGAAGATGCAGATCGCGTTCCGGGTCCCATTGAATTCGCACAGGCGAATTGGCCTTTAGCTTTTCCCAATCATCCTTGCTCATCGCTGGATCGGGATGACTTGGACAGCTATGCGCCAACGCCCACTCAAAGCCCTCGCGCGTGATGTCGATCGCAAGAATCCGGTTTTGCCCGGCGTCCTTGAAGCCCCATCCGGCGCGATACATCATCCATAGAAATGACGGCTTGATCCATGTCATTCGCGTCATGCTGAAGGGCGGCGAGACGAACGCGCCGGCGGCCAAGGCAGCGTCGGCGATCTCATTGTTGTAAGCCTGATAGATACGGATCGTGTGCTCGTCGTAGACGGCACGAATCTGGTGCTGCGGGATGTCATTCATGACCCGCAACTTACGTCCCGGCGCGGCATACGGCAATTCGGAGCGCCGCGGCAGTTCGTAGGGCGGATTAGCCGAAGGCGTAATCCGCCACTCAGCTTGCGGCACCAATGGCGGATTACGCTCACGCTAATCCGCCCTACAGACCTCACACCACCGGCTTGACGCCGGGCAGTGCCTGGACGATGTCGCGGAAGGCGGTGCCGCGGATTTCGAAATTGCGGTACTGGTCGAACGAGGCGCAGGCCGGCGACAGCAGCACGACGGCCTCGGCCAAACCCGACGCCTCCGCATCGCGCGCGGCGCTGGCGATCGCGACGTCGAGCGTGCCGGACGTCTCGTGCGGAACGCGGTCGCCGAGCGTGCCGGAGAACTCGGCCGCCGCCTCGCCGATCAGATAGGCCTTGCGGATGCGCGGGAAATAGCCAGTCAGGCTGGTGATGCCGCCGGCCTTCGGCTTGCCGCCGGCGATCCAGTAGATGTCGGCGAACGACGACAGCGCATGCGCGGCGGCATCGGCGTTGGTGCCCTTGGAGTCGTTGACGAACAGCACATTGCCGCGGCGGCCGACCTGCTCCATGCGATGCGCCAGACCCGGGAAGCTGCGCAGCCCGTTCTGCAGCACGTCGGTCGCGATCCCCATCGCGAGCGTACAGGCCGAGGCGCAGGCGGCGTTCTGCGCATTGTGCAGGCCGCGCAGCGAGCCGATGCCGCCGAGACGCGCGACCTCGCTGCGCGCCGCGCCCTGGGCGCGCACGATGGTCTCGTGCTCGACATAGAGGCCGTCGGGCAGCGGGTTCTTCACGGAGATGCGCACCACGCGCTTGCCGGCGCGATCCAGCCGGTCGGCGATGTCGCGGCACCAGCCGTCATCGACACCCACGATCGCGGTGCCGCCGGCCTGGACGCCGGCGACCAGCCGCTCCTTGACCGCAGCGTAATGCGCCAGCGTGCCGTGGCGATCGATGTGGTCCTCGCTGATGTTGATCAGGATGCCGACCGACGGATCGAGCGACGGTGCGAGGTCGATCTGGTAGGACGACATCTCGATCACATGGACACGACCCATGCGCGGCGGCTCGAGCGACAGGATCGCGGTGCCGATATTGCCGCCCATCTGGGTGTCGTAACCGGCAACCTTCATCAGATGCGCGATCAGCGCCGTGGTGGTCGACTTGCCGTTGGTGCCGGTGATGGCGACGAATGGCGCGTTCGGCGCGTGACGGCGCCGCTCGCGACAGAACAATTCGACGTCGCCGATCACCTCGCAGCCCGCCTCGCGCGCCTTCAGCACGCTCCAGTGCGGCGCCGGATGGGTCAGCGGCGCGCCGGGGGTCAGGATCAGTGCGGCGAAATTCGCCCACGACACGGTGCGGAGATCAGCAGTGGTGAAGCCCGCCTGCGCCGCCTTGGCGACGTTGTCGGCGTTGTCGTCGGCCGCGATCACCTCCGCACCGCCGGCTTTCAGCGCATGGCAGCTCGCGAGCCCGGAGCCGCCGAGCCCGAACACTGCGACCGTCTTGCCCGAGAAGGAGGTGACCGGGATCATGGCGGCGCTCAGCGCAGCTTGAGGGTGGAGAGGCCGGCGAGCGCCAGCATCACCGAGATGATCCAGAACCGGATCACGATCTGCGGCTCGGTCCAGCCTTTCTGCTCGAAATGATGGTGCAGCGGCGCCATCCGGAACACGCGCTTGCCGGTGAGCTTGAACGAGGTGACCTGGACGATGACCGAGACCGCCTCCAGCACGAACAGGCCGCCGATCACGGCCAGCACGATCTCGTGCTTCACCGCAACCGCGGTGGCCCCGAGCATGCCGCCGAGCGCGAGCGAGCCGGTATCACCCATGAAGATCGAGGCAGGCGGCGCGTTGAACCAGAGAAAGCCCAGGCCCGCGCCAAGCACCGCGCCGCACAGCACCGCCAGTTCGCCGGTGCCGGCGACGTAATTGATCTGCAGATAATCCGAGAACACCGCGTTGCCGGTCAGATACGAGATCATGCCGAAGCTCGCGGCGGCGATCATCACCGGCACGATGGCAAGACCGTCGAGGCCGTCGGTCAGGTTGACCGCGTTGCCGGCGCCGACCATCACGAAGGCGCCGAAGATCACGAAGAACCAGCCGAAGTTGATCACGAGGTCCTTGAAGAACGGAATCACGAGCGAGGTCGAGGATACGTCGCGCCCGAGCCGGACCAGCGCGTAGCAGGCGGCAAGCCCGATCACCGCCTCGATCAGCAGCCGCAGCTTGCCGGCGAAGCCGCTGTGCGACTGCTTCGTCACCTTCAAATAATCGTCATAGAAGCCGACGAAGCCGAAGCCGAGCGTCACCGCCAGCACGATCCAGACATAGGGATTGAGCGGGTTGGCCCAGAGCAGCGTCGACACCACGAGTCCGGACAGGATCATCAACCCGCCCATGGTGGGCGTGCCCTTCTTGGAGATCAGATGCGACTGCGGACCATCGGCGCGGATCGGCTGGCCCTTGCCCTGCCGCAGCCTCAAGTGATCGATGATCCAGGGCCCGAACAGGAACACGAACAGCGCGCCGGTCACCATCGCGCCGCCGGTGCGGAAGGTGATGTAGCGGAACACGTTCAGGGCGCTGCGGAATGCCCCAAACCCCGGAACGGTGTTGGACAGTTCGATCAACCAGTAGAACATTCAAAGGGTCCTATACCGCTTCTTCGTGCGCGGCCTTGTCGGGGAAGCGTTTTTCCAGCGCGCTGACAATGAGCTTCATCTTCGATCCCAGCGAGCCCTTCACCATGATCACGTCACCGGCACGGACCACGGCGACCGCCTGCGCTTCGAGCGCCGCCGAGCTCTCGGCATAGCCTCCCCGCTTGCCGGTGGAAAGGGCGTCCCACAGATTCCGCATCAGCGGACCACAACAATATACGAGGTCGATGCGGTTGGCGGTCACGGCCTCGTTGAGGCCGCGGTGCAGATCGGGCCCGGTCGGCCCGAGTTCGAGCATGTCGCCGAGCACCGCAATGCGGCGGCCATGCGGGCCGGTCTGGGCCTGGCCGAGCACGTTGAGCGCGGCACCCATCGAAGCCGGGTTGGCGTTGTAGCTCTCGTCGATCAGCGTCGCCTCGCCATGGCCGACCTCGAGCGTGCGGCGAAGACCGCGGCCGGTCGGCGCCTCGAGCTGCGACAGCGACAGCGCCGCGCGCGCGATATCGGCGCCGAGCAGCGAGGCGCCCGCGAGCACCGCGAGCGAGTTCATCGCCATGTGCTGGCCCGGCATGCCGATCTTGTAGGTGATGTCGTGGTCGAGAATATCGGCATGCACCGCCGAGCAGGTCGCGTGCAGCGAGAGGTCGATCAGCCGCGCCTCGGCGCGCTTGTCGATGCCGAACGAGACGATGCGCGAGATGCCGGCCTTCTTCGCCTGCTTTTGCAGCCGCGCGAATTGCCCGTTGTCGCGGTTGAGCACGACCGCGCCGCCGGGCTCGACGCCTGAAAAGATCTCCGCCTTGGCGTCGGCGATCGCCTGGAGCCCAGCAAAGAATTCCAGATGCACCGGCTCGATCGTGGTGACGATTGCGACGTGCGGCCGCACCATCTTGACCAGCGGCGTGATCTCGCCGGCATGGTTCATGCCGATCTCGAACACCGCAAAGCGCGCGCTCGCCGGGCAGCGCGCCAGCGAGAGCGGCACGCCCCAGTGATTGTTGAACGAGGCGACCGAGGCGTGGGTCTCGCCCTGCGCCGACAGCACGCGGCGCAGCGCCTCTTTGGTCGAGGTCTTGCCGACCGAACCCGTCACCGCGATGATCTGCGCGTTAAGCCGCGCGCGCGAGGCATGCGCGAGCTCGACGAGGCCGGCGAGCACGTCGTCGACCACGAGCAGCGGTGCATCGGCGGGAAACTTTTCGCGCTGCGCTGTCTCGACCACGGCGAGCCCGGCGCCGGCTTTCAGCGCCGCCTCGACGAAGGCGTGGCCGTCATGGACGTCGCCCTTGATCGCAAAATACGCATCGCCTGGCGCGATGGTGCGGCTGTCGATCGAGAGACCAGTGATCCCGTTCGGCAATGCGCCTTGCGTGGCGGCGCGCATTGCCGTCGCCATCGCATCCGAGGTCCACAACACCGTGCTCATGCGCCCTCCTCGGCCAATGCATTCGCGACCGCTTCATGATCGCTGAACGGTAGCGTCGTGCCGCCGACGATCTGCCCGACCTCGTGGCCCTTGCCGGCCACGACCAGCGCATCGCCCGGCTCGAGGCCGGCAATTCCGGCGCGGATCGCCGCGGCGCGGTCGCCGATCTCGCGCGCGCCCTTTGCGGTCGCCATGATCGCGGCGCGGATCGCCTCGGGCTTCTCGCTGCGCGGATTGTCGTCGGTGACGATGATTTGATCGGCATTCTCGGCGGCGATCGCGCCCATGATCGGACGCTTGCCGGCGTCGCGGTCGCCGCCGGCGCCGAAGATCACGACCAGCCTGCGCTTCGCATAGGGCCGCAGCGCCTGCAGCGCCTTGGCGAGCGCATCGGGCTTGTGGGCGTAGTCGACGAAGATCGGCGCGCCATTGTGCTCGCCGACGAATTCGAGCCGGCCCTTGGCACCCTCGAGATGTTCGAGCGTGCCGAACACGTCATCGGCCGCGCTGCCGGTGCCGATCGCAAGGCCCGCCGCGACCAGCGCGTTCTCGATCTGGAATTCGCCGACCAGCGGCAGCCGGATCGCGTGCTTGCGCCCGCGGTGTTCGATCATGAGCTTCTGGGCAAAACCTTCGATCGCAGCGTTCAAGAGCTTGATGCCCTCGCTAGCGTCGGCGTTGCGGCCAACCGCGATGATGCGCAGGCCCTTCGCCCGCGCCGCGGCGATCACTTCAGTCGAGCAGTCGTGATCGGCCGAGATCACGGCAGCGCCGCCGTTTGCTATGAGATCGCGGAACAGCCGGAGTTTTGCATTGAGGTAGTGCGCGACATCGGGATGATAATCCATGTGGTCGCGCGACAGATTGGTGAAGCCGCCGGCTTCGATGCGCACGCCGTCGAGCCGATACTGGTCGAGGCCATGCGACGACGCCTCGAACGCCAGATGCGTGACGCCGTCGCGCGCGATCTCGTCGAGCTGGCGATGCAGCGCGATCGGATCGGGCGTGGTCAGCGAGCCGTAGACGGTGCGCTTGTCCGAGACGAGACCGATGGTGCCGATGCTCGCCGAGGAGTGACCGAGCCGCTGCCAGATCTGGCGCGCGAACGCCGCGACCGAGGTCTTGCCGCTGGTGCCGGTCACCGCCGCGATCGTTGCGGGCTGGCGCGGATAGAATTTAGCCGCGGCGAGCGCCAGCGCGCGGCGCGGATTCGGCGTGATGACGAACGGTACGCGGGCGTGACCTTGCGGCAGATGGTCGCTGGCGACCGCCACCGCGCCCGCGGCAATCGCCGCATCGACGAAGCGCGCGCCGTCGGTCCTGCTGCCGGCCAGCGCAAAGAACAGGTCGCCCGGCTTCACCGCGCGGCTGTCGACCGCAAGCCCGCCGACGACGATCTCATCGGCACTCGGATCGATCCTTGGATCGATCGTGGCATCGGCGCTGAAGAGGTCGCGAAGTCTCATGATCTTCCAGTCTGGCCGGCGCCGTTCTGGCGCCTTCGCTTGAGCATGATCTAGCCGGAAAGCCGCTTCACACCTTTCCGGATCATGCTGTGAATATACGCCTTACTGGGTTGTTCTGGATGCCGCAAGAATAAGGCGGTCGGACGGCGGCAGGTCGAATCGCGGCTCGACGCCCAAAAGCGGCGCAATTCGGGCGATCACGTTGCCGCCGGTCGGCACCGCATTCCAGCCCGAGGTGATGAAACCATAGGTCTCCTTCAGGGGCTGCGGCTCGTCGAGCATGATCAAGAGCTGATATTTCGGATTGTCGGCGGGCAGGATCGCGGTGAAGGCGTTCAGCACGCGCTTCTTGGCGTAGCGGCCGTTGATCACCTTCTCCGCGGTGCCGGTCTTGCCGCCGATATAATAGCCCTTGACGTCGGCCTTCTTGGCGGTGCCGATCTCGGCGTTGAGCCGCATCAGATAGCGCATCTTGTCCGAGGTCTCGGGCTTGATAACGCGCTTGGCCAGCGCCATCGCTTCCTGCTCGGTGCGCTTGAGGAAGGTCGGCGGGATCAGGTAGCCGCCATTGACCAGCGCGTCGATGCCCATCACCGCCTGCAGCGGCGCCACCGCGATGCCGTGACCGAACGAGATGGTGACGGTGTTCAATTCGCCCCACTTCTTCGGCACGATCGGCGAGGCGCTCTCCGGCAGTTCGGTACGCAGCCGCTCGAGCTGGCCCATCTTGCGCAGGAAGGCCTTGTGCGCGTCCACACCCATTGCGAGCGCAATGCGCCCGGCGCCGATGTTGGAGGAATAGTAGAACACCTCCTTCATGTTGATCATGCGGCCCATGTTGTGATCGTCATGGATCGCGAACTTGCCGTAGTGCAGCGGGCCGCGCGCATCCCACATCGAGTTGAGATCGAACCGGCCGCTGTCCAGCGCCATCGCCAGCGTGAACGCCTTGAAGGTCGAGCCCATCTCGTAGACGCCGGTGGTCAGGCGGTTGATGCGATCGGGATCGTGCGCCTCCTTCGGATTGTTCGGGTCGAAATCCGGCAGCGACACCATCGCCACGATCTCGCCGGTGCGCACGTTCGACACGAGGCCGGAGGCGGCCTTCGCCTTGAACTTCTCCTTCGCCTTGATCAGTTCGTCGCGCAGCGCGTGCTCGACGCGCAGGTCGATCGACAGCTCCACCGGCTTCTGCAGCCGGTCGGTGGCGAAGCCCGCGCGATGCAGATCGGCCAGACCGTTATTGTCCAGCCACTTCTCCATGCCGGCGATGCCCTGGTTGTCGATGTTGACGAGACCGATCAGGTGAGCGACCTCGTTGCCGGTCGGATAGACGCGCTTGTTCTCGCGCAGGAAGCCGACGCCGGGAAGGCCGAGGCGATGGATGTCGTTCTGCTGCTTCGGCGAGATCTCGCGCTTCAGCCAGACGAAGCCCTTGCGCGACGACAGGCGGTCACGCACCTCGCTGGTGTCGAGATCGGGCAAGGCCCCGGTCAGAAGCTCGATCGCCTCGTCCTTGTCGATCAGCCGGCGCGGCTCGGCGAACAGGCTCGGCGCCTTAACGTCGGTCGCGAGAATCTCGCCGTTACGGTCGGTGATGTCGGGCCTGGCGGTTGCGATCGCGTCCTGCGAGGCGGTGCGCCGCGCGCCATGGCTGTCGGCGCCGACCGCGAACAGCACGAGGCGTCCGGCCAGCACGCAGTAGACCGCGGCGAAGGCGAGGATCGCAAGACCGACGCGCGCGCGCGCCTTCGCGGCACGGTCGACATTGCTGCCGTACAGCAGCGTGCGGATCAGGCGCGTGCGCCAGGGTTCGGCGGATTTCGCGGCCGGCTTGCTGGCGGGTGCCGGATCGGTCATGGCGGGTCCCGTCATTGCTGATCTCCCCCGCCCTGCTCGGACGGTTCGGGCGCGGGCTGGTCGGTGGCCGGCTGGTCGGTCGCCGGCTTGTCAATCGATCCGGTCGTACTGTCGGGCGCGGCGGCAGCCTCGATGGTGTCGATCATCGCGCCGATCGGATCGCGCGAACCGGGCCGCGTGAAGCTCGGCGGCCGCTCCGGCAGGTTCTTCAGGGCATCGTACTGGTTGGCATTGATCGGCTTCAGCGGCAGATGACGTTCGGCAAGCCCCTGCAGCCGCAGCGGCGCATCGAGCTTGGCCCATTCGGCGCGCAAGGCGGCGATCGCATTGCGCTGCTCGCGGATCTCGGCGTTGAGCTGCAACACGCGCTCGACACGCGCGGTCGATTCCATCTTGATGCGGTAGACATAGGATGCAGCGAAGATCAGCATGCCGATGACGAGGAGATGGAGGAGGCGCATCGTCAGCCTCCCCGCTTCAGGTCGGCGAGCCGCGGCCAGGACGGCAGGTCGTCGTCCGCATGCGCCGGCGCCGCAGTGCGTTCGGCCGCGCGCAGCTTGGCTGACCGCGCGCGCGGATTCGCCGATATCTCGGCCTCGCCAGGTGTCACCGGGCGCTTGGTCAGGATCTGAAAACTCGGTGCGGATTGCGCAACTTCAGGCAGATGCCGCGAGCCGCCGGAAACCTTGCCGCGCTCGCTCAGGAAATTCTTGACGATGCGGTCTTCCAGCGAATGGAACGAGACCACGGCGAGCCGGCCGCCCGGCTTCAGCACGCGCTCGGCCGCCGCGAGCGCGCGATGCAGCTCATCGAGCTCTTCATTGACGAAGATGCGCAGTGCCTGAAAGGTCCGGGTCGCCGGATGGATCTCGTTCGGCTTGGCGCGCACGACCTTGCCGACGATGTCGGCGAGCGCCTCGGTCGTCGTGATCGGCGCCTCCTTGCGCGCGGCCACGATGGCGCGGGCGACGCCGCGCGAATGGCGCTCCTCGCCGAAGATATAGATGATGTCGGCGAGTTGCTTCTCGGACGCCGTTGCGACCACATCGGCCGCAGTCGGGCCGCTCTGGGCCATCCGCATGTCGAGCGGACCACCGAGGCGGAACGAGAAGCCGCGCTCGGCCTGGTCGAGCTGCATCGAGGAGACGCCGACATCCATCACGACGCCGTCGACCTTGTCGACGCCCTGCGATGCGCAGACCTCGGCAAGATCGGAGAAGCGGCTCTCGACCAGCGTCAGCCGGCCGCCGGCGCCATCGACCAGATCGAAGCCGCCTGTGATCGCGGTGCGGTCGCGGTCGATGCCGATGACGCGCGTACCGGCGACATCGAGAATCATGCGGCTGTAGCCGCCGGCGCCGAAGGTCGCGTCGACATAGATGCCGCCGGCGCGCGGATCGAGATACGCGACCGCCTCACGGCCCAGCACGGAAATGTGACGGGGGGCACGCTCGCTCATGCGCCGCCCCCGGAAGGGGTCGCGTAACTGGCATGCAAGCTGGCTGCGCGCCGACCCATTGCGTCTCGAATCCTCGCGCTTCGCCTGGCCATTCCGGTGACAACGCCGCTGCGTGATGCCAGCGCCAACTCCCGTCCTCGGCCGCAAATCCTGATATCCGACCGGAATTGGGAGGGTTTCCATGGGATTTCGCGCAAACAGCGGGGCTCAGCGTCCTTGGGCCGTCCCCCGAAACCGGTTCGGCACTTCACCTCTCAGTAACGGCACTTAACGTTAAGAAAACGTTGATGATCGGTTAGCGGAATCGCGCGACTTTGATCCGCATTCGAGTGATACCCTCGGCCCCCGCGCCGGATATCGTTGCATGGCTCGAAGCGCAGATCATGGAACCCGCAGGCCGATTGCGCGACCCTCACGGTAAAGGAATAGTAAACGCCTATTTGTTTATCCATATGTCAAAATGCGTTCTCCTGGTTGGGATTGAGTGATTCGTATGGCTTCTGGTTCGTCCTCGTCCGGCAACGCTGATTCGAAGCGTCAGCGCGTCCTTCCTGTTCCGAAGGGCGTGGCCGACGTGAAGACGTTTACGCCGGATTCCTCGATCGCCTCCGACGTGATCCCGTCGATGAATTTCGGCGACCGCGCCAGCAACCGGCAGCCCGACATGATCGTGCTGCACTACACCGGCATGCCCGATGTCGAGGGCGCGATCACCCAGCTCTGCACCGCCGGCACCGAAGTCTCGGCGCATTACATCGTGCTCGAGGACGGCCGCATCGTGCAATGCGTGCCCGAGAGCAAGCGCGCCTGGCACGCCGGCGTCTCCGCCTGGGCCGGCGAGGACGACATCAATTCCTGCTCGATCGGCGTCGAGATCGTCAATCGCGGCCACGATTGGGGCTATCCCGACTTCCCGCTGCGCCAGATCGCGGCGGTCATCGCGCTGTGCCGCGGCATCATGCTTCGCCGCAGGGTGGTCTCGCATCGCGTGCTCGGCCATTCCGACGTGGCGCCGGGGCGCAAGAAGGATCCCGGCGAGAAATTCCCCTGGCACTCGCTGGCCAATTCCGGCGTCGGGCACTGGGTGCAGCCGGCGCCGATCGTGCGCGGCGACGCGCTGCAGCTCGGTGCGATCAGCGATGCCGTCTCCAGCATGCAGGCCGCGTTCCGGCGCTACGGCTACAACATCCCGACCAACGGCAAGTTCGACGGCCCGACCATGGAGGTCGTCACCGCTTTCCAGCGTCACTTCCGCCCCGAACGCGTCGACGGGATCGCCGATCGCTCCACCATGGCGACGCTGCATGCGCTGCTCGAGAGCCTGCCGCCGGACGCCGCAGCGCAAGTCGCTGCGAAAGCGAAATAAGGCTCCGTCTTTCCACCGTCATTGCGCGCCAAATGCGCGCGCGCAAAATGGAACTTTTCGTCGTGAGCCGCCTTTTTACTTGGGGCGGTCTGAGTGGAGATTCGTCCATGTTCAAAGCACTCATCTCCGGAGCTGTCGCCATTGGCCTCGTCGCAGCTCCCGTAGCCGCAGGTGCGATGTCGACCCAAGACAAGTCCATGTCGACGCACCACAAGACCCACAAGGTCCATCACGCGCAGAAGAAGACGATGGCGCCCGGCACGACGACCGGCATGTCGAGCGGAACAACGACCGGGCAATCGACCGGCGCCAAGGCCAAGACGGGATACTGAGCGCGTTCGGCGCCGCAGGGCACGCTGACAAGCGTTGATATCAACGGCGTGCCTTCACGAGCCACGCACGAGATGAGGTGATGTCACCCCATCTCGGCGATGCGGCGCGCGTAAAGCCGCCGCAGCGGCTCGAGTTGGGTCGCGGCGGTGGCGGCTAGGTAGGCCTGACGCGCTTCGTCCTTGCGGCCGAGGCGGCGCAGCAGGTCGGCCCGCACCGCGGGCAGCTGGTCGTATCCCTTGAGGCTGCCGCGCGCGTCCAGCGCGTCGATCAGATCGAGCGCGCGCGCTGGGCCGTCGACCATCGATACCGCGGCGGCGTGATTGAGTTCGATCACCGGCGACGGGCTGATGCGGAGCAGCACTTCATAGAGACCGGCGATCTGCGGCCAGTCGGTATCCTTGTAGCTCGGCGCCCGGGCGTGCAACGCGGCGATCGCGGCCTGCACCGCGTAGGATTGTGGCCGGCCGGGCATCTGCAGCGCCTCTTCGACCAGCCTCACGCCTTCGGCGATCTGCTTGATATCCCACAGCGAACGGTCCTGCTCCTCGAGCAGCACGATGTCGCCGCCTGCGGTCTGGCGGCCGGCACGGCGCGCGTCGTGCAGCAGCATCAATGCCAGCAGGCCCTTGATCTCGCCGCGCGCCGGAATCAATCCATCGAGCAGCCGCGCCAGCCGGATCGCCTCGCGGGCAAGATCGGGCCGCATCAGATCCTCGCCGGCGGTCGCGGCATAGCCTTCGGTGAAGACGAGATAGATCACCGCGAGCACGCCGGTGAGGCGTGGCTCCAGCGCCTCGCGCTCCGGCACCTCATAGGGAATGCCGGCGAGCTTTATCTTCTGCTTGGCGCGCAACAGGCGCTGCGCCATCGCGTCCTCGGTCGCCAGGAACGCGCGCGCGACCTGCGCCGTCGTCAGCCCGCACACCGTGCGCAGGGTCAGCGCAACCTGGACCTCGGCGGCAAACGACGGATGGCAGCACGTGAAGATCAGCCGCAGCATGTCGTCGTCGAGCGTCGCATCGGCCGGCTCGGGCGATGGCTCCGCGTCCAACAATAATTGATGCGTCAATTCCTGCTGCTTGCCGCGAAACGAAACCGCGCGGCGGACGCGGTCGATCGCCTTGTTGCGGCCGACATTGACCAGCCAGGCGCGCGGATTGGCGGGGAACTCGCCGATCGGCCAGCGCTGCAGCGCGACCGCAAAGGCATCCTGAAGCCCATCCTCGGCCAGATCGAAATCGCCGACGAGCCGGATCAGCGTGGCGAGCGCCCGGCCCGCCTCGTCGCGAAACACTTTTTCGATCTGGCTCGGGGTCATGGCCATCGATCGTTGCTCAGCGGCCGCGCCAGAGGACGCGGCCGCTGCATTCATGATGCGACAATGGCGTCATCACGGGTTGTCGTAGATCATCACCGGCCTGACTTCGATCGAGCCGGTCTTGGCGCCGGGAATCCGCGCCGCGAGGCCGAGCGCGGTGTCGAGATCCTTGGCCTCGACCAGATAATAGCCGCCGAGCTGTTCGCGGGTCTCCGCGAACGGTCCATCGGTCGTCAGCGTCTTGCCGTCACGGACCCGCACCGTGGTTGCGGTCGACACCGGCTGCAGCCCGTCGCCGGCCTTGAAGTGCCCGCTCTGGATGATCGACTGGGTGTAGGCGCCGTACTCCGCCGTCACTGCCTTGCGCTCGTCAGCGGTCATGTGGGCGTATTGTGCGTCGCTCCGGTAGATCAGCAGCAAATATTGCATCTCGTCTCTCCTATTGATCGGCTGGATCGCCGACACCCAGTCGAACGGGCGGCATGCAGGACGACAGGGTCAGGATAAATTATTTTTGGCCGGCGTGAGTGCATCTCCAGCCCGGAGGCGGGCGGAGCCGCCAGGTGCTCATATCTGATAATTCGATATCAACGGCCAATGTTATTCGTTTGTTAAATTCATGGCAGCGCGTAGGCTTACATCGGACATCAGGAGGACTGGCCATGAAGGCGCTGCGTCAGCTGATCGCCGATGAAGGGCTGACCCTCGCGATACTGGCGGCGGTCGCCTCGGCGACTGGAATAGCGTTTGGCTTCGGTGCGGAAGCCGACATCGTGGCCTCGATGCTGATCATCGGTCTTGCGACGGCACTGGCGGAAACCCGCCTGCGATCGGGAAAATAGCTGGCGTTGCCACGAGCAGCCTTACGAGGACGCTCCGCCCTGCTGCGCGGCGCGGCGCCGCAAGTCCTTGAGCTCCTCGAAACGCTTGGTCACGTCGCGCATCACCGCCACGGTGCCGGCGACCTTATGCTCGGCGTCATGCAGCATCACGATGGTGAATTCGACGGAGATGCGCGTGCCATTCCTTGTCAGCGCGGGCACCGACAACAAATTCCCCCGACCGTAACGGCTGGTCCCGGTCGCCATCGTGTGCCGGAACCCGGCCCAGTGACGCGCGCGCAAGGCTTCCGGAATGATCAGGTCGAGCGATTGCCCGACGGCTTCCTCGGACGTGAAACCGAACACCCTCACCGCGCCGGGATTCCACAGGGTAATGCGGCCTTCGGCGTCGGTCGCAACGATCGCGTCGGACGCGCCGTTGAGCAATGCATCTCCCACGGCTGCCGCAATGTCCATCGACTGATCTCCTGCTGATCCCGATCCTGCTCTGGACTCTGATGTCCGCGCTGACAAGCGAAGAATGCCGATGCAACCGATCGGCGATGCCGATATCAACCCGCGTTCAGCGCCGACGCCGCGTGCCGGACCTGGCCGGCGGGATCTCGGTCGCGGCGTGGATCTGGTTTGCGGCGAGGCGATGCATGATCGCGATCGCCTGCGCCAGATGGTCGTCCTGGCGATCGGCCGGATAGGCGACATAGGCCGGCATCGCAAAGGCGGGAGCGCCGGCGACGGCGTGCAGCCGCCGCGCCTTCAGCAGCGGCTCGACGATCCGGCGCGCGAAGAAGCCGGAGCCGCCATTCTCCAACATATGCTGCAATCCGAGCCAGCCGATGTTCACCGTCAGCGCAGGGCCTGAGAAGTTCGGAAACAGCGTCGCGTGACGCGCATAGAATTCCGGTCCCCAATCGACATAGACATAGCCCTGCCCCGGCTCCGGTGCGCTCTTCGGATCGGTCGACACCAGGATGAGCTGCTCCTCGAACAGCTGCTCGACCTTGAGGCCGGGGCGGCTCTGCGGCGTGTACATCACGCCGATATCGATGCGTCCCTCGACCAGGCCCTGCATTAGTTCGGGCTCGAGCGCGCTCTCGGCGCGGATCGAGATATCGGGATGCGCCCGCGTCATCAGCGGCAACCAGCGCAGCAGATACTCTTCCCAAAGCCCGATGCGTCCGCCGACCACCAGCGCCGCGGAAAACCCCTTGGGGATCCCGACATCGTGGCGCGCCTGCTCGACGGTGCGGACCAGCACCGAGGCGTGGCGCTGAAACTGCTTCCCGGCCGGCGTCAACGTGGTGCCGGCCTTGTTGCGCACGAACAGCACGCAGCCGAGTTGCTGCTCGAGGGTGTGAATGCGGGTGCTGACCGTCGACTGGCTGACGTGAAGCCGTTCCGCCGCGGTGATGAAGTTGCCGGTGCTCACCACCATCAGGAACGTCCGGGCCAGTTCGGTGTCCATGGTGGCCTCAACCTTGGTTCGACTAAATCGATATCAAAGGCTCCTGCTTCGCGGATGTCAAAATCGAGGGCCTGCGGCCGGTTAACCATCGCAACCGCTTGACGCGGGCGGGCAAAGCCCGCATGCACAGGCCGTCAGTCGGCCGGACGGCCGCTCCCGCTGGTGCCGAAAGGCCGCGGGAGAGGAAAGTCCGGGCTCCATCGACATGCGGTGCCGGATAACATCCGGCGGGGGTGACCCCAGGGAAAGTGCCACAGAGAACGAACCGCTCCCTCCTCGGAGGAAGCAAGGGTGAAAAGGTGCGGTAAGAGCGCACCGCGTTTCCGGCAACGGAGACGGCATGGCAAACCACACCGGGAGCAAAACCGAATAGGGACGGCAACGCGGTTAGTTCGCGCATGCGCGATAACACCGCAGGGCGATGTCAGGCCCGCTGTCCGGGTAGGTTGCTCGAGGCAAGGTGCGAACCTTGTCCCAGAGGAATGGCCGTCGCGTACCATTCGCAAGAATGGTGCCCTACAGAACCCGGCTTACAGGCCGGCTGATATCTTGGAGTATGAGGGGCTCGGCGCAACACGCCGGGCCCCTCGCCATATCCGACGCCACGAATCCATCCCATTTGCTAGAGTGCCCCTTGCGGAGGATCGCAGATGGACCTTCAGAAGATCATGGCGAAGGCGCGAGATATCGCCAAAAGCACCGGCACGATCACGACGGAACAGCTCAGCGGCTTATGTCCCAATAGCATGGAGTCGGAAGATATCGCGGCGCTCTTTACCGCTCTGCGGGCCGAGGGAATTCGCCTCAAGGACGACGACGCAGACAAGTAGGCACCACTGTGCTTTGCCGCTATGGCAAAGCGATCGAGGCACCATCCGAGATTGCACAGTTGCGGATTGGCAATCCAGCGGCGTCGGCGCTATGATCCGCCGGAGCTGAACGTCTCCTTCTGCCCGAGATTCAAGCAATCAAACGGAGGAATGGGTCATGTCGGTCGCCTGCAAGTTCGAGCGCAGCATCCTCAGCCACGAAGAATATGAAGCAATCCACCTGACGCATCATCCCGCCATCTATGACGTCGAGGTGGCTGAGCTTGAGGCCATGCGCCCCCGCTTGCGCAAGATGCGCGACAAGGAAAGATCGGTCGGCCGACAGAAGCAGCGAGAGAGCCGCGGCAAGGCCGAGGCTCGCGGGGCAAGCTTTCCGGGAACCGCCACGCATGCCTCAGAGCGAAAGCAGGTGTTCGCGGCGGCGCTGAAGCGGGTGAATACCGAGCTCAGCCGTCAGCACAATTTGGCAGCCCGGACGGCACATGTCGAAGCAGCTCGAAAGGCCCTCGCGCTGCACCGGGCCGCGAACTTCACGACCCGTCCGTCGGCCGGAGCCACCGCGGGCGAAGGCATGGCGTCGAAGCCAAGCGAACGCCGAAAAAAGATCATTGCTGGCGCGAAGATCGGACGAGTGTCGCAGGCAACGAAAGTCGCTCAGGCCATACGCGACGCGCGGTGAATAACCCCGGGCAAACCAACGCCTCTAATTGATCTGGTGCGACGCTCCGCATCGCACCGGAATGACGGCTCGTCAGGAAACGATCCCCTGCAGCATCGCCATCAGCGCCTCCGGCGCGGTGACGTTCGGCGAGTGGCTGGCGTCGATCTCGAAATAGCGCCAGCCGGCTTCATTCTTGATGCGCCTGGCGAACTGGCCAAACGTGTCGGCTTGGGTGGTGCGGGTGGCGTAGACGTAGCTGCGCGGCAAATTCGTCTCGCCGTGCTGCAGCTTCAGCTTCTGCTCGAAGCATTTGATCGGCATGTCGACGCGGCGCGCGGTGAGCCATTCGACATCTGCGGGAGACGTATCCGGCGGCGTCGGCATCGGCGGGATGCGCCAGCCGTCGCCGTCGCACGCGAGCTCGCGCAGGGTCTCGATGGCCCCTTCGTTGAGATCGAACAGCGACTGGCCGTCGCGCGGCACGAACGCATCGATATAGATCATCTGCGCGATGCGCTCGCGCGCCCGGTCGGCGACGCCGGTCGCGACCATGCCGCCGTAGGAATGGCCGATCAGCACGATGTCGCGCAGGTCCTCATATGAGATGACGTTGAGCATGTCGTGGATGTGCGCCTCCAGGTCGAGCCCCTGATGTGCAAGATGCGCGCGCTCGCCGAGCCCGGTGTAGCTCGGCGTGATCAGCCGGTGCCCGGCCGCCTGCATCAAGGGATGCATCTTCTTCCACGCCCAGCCCGCCGACCAGGCGCCGTGACAGACCAGAAAGGTTTTCGACGAGTTCGCAGTCATGGGGAAGCTTCCATTCCGATTGTCGTTGATGAACCGTGATTTTGAAGTGTACCCGTCGCCTGCGTCGTGTAAACGTCGCGGCAAAACATGATCGTCATTCCGGGATGGTCCGAAGGACCAGACCCGGAATCTCGAGATTCCGGGTTCGATGCTTCGCACCGCCCCGGAATGACGACGAGGGAGAAAGCAACTGAACCCGGCGAGCTACGCCATCCTGTTCTTCGGCGCGCTTGCCGGTGGTTTCGTCTCCGGCCTCGCCGGCTTCGGCACAGCGCTGATGGCGCTCGGCATCTGGCTTTATGTGCTACCGCCGACGCTTGCGGTGCCGCTGGTGCTGGTGTGCTCGGTGATCGCGCAGGTTTCGACGCTGCCGTCGATCTGGAAGACGATCGATTTCCGCCTGGTCTGGCCGTTCGTGATCTGCGGCCTCGCCGGCGTGCCGATCGGCATCTTGCTGATCGCGCGGGCCGACCCCGAGGTCTTCAAGCTGACGATCGGCGTCTTCCTCCTGGTGTTTCCGACCCTGCTGTTCCTGCAACGCAAGCCGATGTCGATCGCCTTCGGCGGCAAATGGGCCGACGGCGCGATCGGATTTGCCGGCGGCATCCTCGGCGGGCTTGCCGGATTGTCCGGCCCGCTCCCGATCCTGTGGGCGAGCGTGCGCGGCTGGGGCAAGCAGCAGCGCCGCGGCGTGTTCCAGATCTTCAACTTCACGATTCTGGCGGCCGCGCTTCTGGTCCAGATCGCAAGCGGCCTGGTGAAACCCGAGCTGATCTGGCTCGTGGCCTGCGCGTTTCCGGGAACCCTGCTCGGCGCGTGGCTCGGCGCGCGGCTTTATCATGCTCTGAGCGACCGCAATTTTTCCGACGTCGTGCTGGTGCTGCTGTTCCTGTCCGGCGTGGCGCTGGTGTGGAACGGGCTGGCGCCGAAATAGGTCGACGGCGCGTAGCTGACGGGAACGCCCATCAGCCACGCGCCATCGCTTACTCCGCCGCAGCCTGACCGAACTCGGTCGCCTGACGCTCGAACAGGCCGCGGTAGATACCGCCCGCTCGTACGGCAAGCACCTCATGCGTGCCCTGCTCGACGATCTCGCCGCGATCGAACACCAGGATGCGATCCATGCTGCGCACGGTCGACAGCCGGTGCGCGATCACGATCGAGGTGCGGCCCTTCATCAGCCGTTCCATCGCCTGCTGGATCAGCGCCTCGGATTCCGAATCGAGGCTCGAGGTCGCCTCGTCCAGGATCAGGATCGGCGCATCAGCCAGGAAGGCGCGCGCCAGCGCCACGCGCTGCCGCTCGCCGCCCGACAGCTTGACGCCGCGCTCGCCCACCAGCGTGCCGTAATCCTTCGGCAGCCGCATGATGAAGTCGTGCGCATTGGCAAGCCGCGCCGCCTGCTCGATCGCCTCCATGCTGGCGCCCGGCCGGCCGTAGGCGATGTTCTCCGCCAGCGTACGGTGAAACAGGATCGGCTCCTGCTGCACGATCGCGATCTGGCTGCGCAGCGATTGCTGCGTCGCCTTGGCGATGTCCTGACCGTCGATCAGGATTTTGCCGCCGGAGACGTCGTAGAGCCGCTGCACCAGCTTGACGAAGGTCGTCTTGCCGGAGCCGGAGCGCCCGACCAGGCCAACGCGCTCACCGGCATCGATGTCGACCGACAACCCGTCATAGAGCGGCCGGCGATGACCGCCATAGTGGAACGTGACATCGTCGAACACGATGCGGCCGCCCTGGATGTCAATCGGCTTGGCATCGACCGCATCGACAATGCCGAGCGGCTCGCCATGGATCTGCACCAGCTCCTCCATGTCGTTCACCGAGCGCTGCAGGTTGTTGATGTGCATGCCGACATCCCGCAGGTAGGCGTGGATGATATAGTAGCTGGTCAGCACATAGGTGACGTCGCCCGGCGTGGCGGCGCCCTGCGCCCACAGCAGGATCGCGCCGCCGACCACCGAAGCGCGGAAGCACAGCAGCACCAGCAGTTGCGCCGTCGAGGTGCGGTTGTAGCGGAACCAGGTCCGCTGCACCCGCCGGCCCCAACGGCTGATGACGCCGTCCAGCCGCATCTCCTCGCGCGTTTCGGCACCGAACGACTTCACCACCGCGTTGCAGGTCAAGGCGTCGGCCAGCGTACCGCCGACCTTGGTGTCCCACGCGTTGGAGACGCGCGCAGCAGGCGCGACGTAACGCACCTGGAACACCATGGTCATCGCGACATAGATCACCGAGCCGATGAAGATCACCGCGCCGAGCTGCGGCCAGTGCAGCCCGAGCAGGATCATCGAGCCGACCAGCACGACGAGCGACGGCAACAGCGCCATCAGGATGGTGTCGTTCAACAGGTCGAGCGCCCACATGCCGCGCGTGATCTTGCGCACGGTGGAGCCGGCGAACGAATTGGCGTGCCAGTCGGTCGAGAAGCGCTGCACGCGCATGAAGGCCTGCTGCCCGATATCGGACATCATCTTCAGCGTGAACGGCACGATGGTCTCGATACCGATCAGCCGCAGCAGCAGCGACAGCGCACCGAGGCCGACGATGGCCCCGAATGCCAGCATCGCCGCGTGGCGCGCGGCGGCATCGGTGGCGCCCGCGGTCAGCGCGTCGACCAGATGGCC
This sequence comes from Bradyrhizobium sp. CCBAU 53421, assembly GCF_015291625.1. Classification (NCBI taxonomy): domain Bacteria; kingdom Pseudomonadati; phylum Pseudomonadota; class Alphaproteobacteria; order Hyphomicrobiales; family Nitrobacteraceae; genus Bradyrhizobium; species Bradyrhizobium sp. CCBAU 53421. The sequence continues at coordinate 2,839,991 of NZ_CP030047.1, read as the reverse complement.
GGAGAACACCGGCATGAACAGGTCGGCCGCGGTTGCGCCGAGGAAGCCTGCCGTCACGACGGAGGCACGCAACGGCTGTTCCAGCCAGTGGCGAAACACGAAGGGCAGCACGATCCGGATCGCGGCCGGTCGTTTGGTCGTTTGAGTGGTCATGGCACATTCCGGCCACGCTCTTGCAGCGCAGGCCGGCTCCATCTGAAGCGACAAGCAGACGGAATTCGACTGCCATTGTCACTGGAAATTGTAGATAAGGTGTTGGGAAGTTTGGGTGATCGGGGATCAGGCCCGATCAGCGCCAGGAGCTAACGCGAAACTGCGTCGAGCCCCATCGAACGCGGGCGCGCGATCTGCGAAATAAACGTCTTCATGCGCATCTCCCCGGTTCGAGCAAACAATGCGCTGCTTATAAATGCATCACGCGCGATTGGCAAGATGACAAGCGCGTGAGTGCGGCAATGTGTCGATGATGCCAGCTATTCACGCCAACAGGCGCACGGCGCACGCGAAGCCGATGCGCTCAATGCGCGTCGCCACCGCCGGCGGTCATCGACGGCGGCTTGTTGACGAACAGCACGAGAAGGCTGAGGCCGACATAGAACAGCGACAGCATGAAGAAGGCGTCGCCGTAGCTCATCACCTGGGCCTGGCGGTGCACGATCTGGGAGAGCTGCTTCATCGCCATGGTGGTGGCATCGCCCATGCCCTGCAGGCGCTGGGCGAAATTGTTGAGGGTCTCGACCGCAGTCGCGTTGCCCCAGGTCATGCGATCCTGCAGCCGCGAGATGTGCAGGTCGGTGCGGTCGTTGAGCGCCTCGTTGATCAAGGCGAGCCCGACCGCGCCGCCGAGATTGCGCATCAGGTTGAACAGGCCGGAGGCGTTCTTGACCCGGTCCTGCGGCAGAGTCGCCAGTGCGATGTTGTTGGTCGGCACCATCGCGCACATCATGCCGATGCCGCGCAGGATCTGCGGCACCAGGAGCTCGTAGAAATCGTACTCGCGCGTGATCCAGGTCATCTGCCAGGAGCCGAGCGCGAAAGTGACGAGGCCGAAGGCGATGATGTAGCGCAGATCGACCTTCTGCATCAGCCGGCCGACCACCGGCGCCATGAAGAACATCGTCATGCCGGAGATGAACATGGTCTCGCCGATCATCAGCGCGCTGTAGCCGCGGATCTCGGCGAGATAGCGCGGGTAGACGTAAGTCAGGCCATAGAGCCCGATGCCGATGCAGAACTGCAGCACGCAGCCCACCGCGAAGTTGCGGTTGGAAAAGGCATAGAGATCGACGATCGGCTCCTCCGCGGTCAGCACCCGCCAGAAGAAGGCGATCGCCGAGACGAAGCAGATCGCGGCGCAGATCGCCACCGAAGTGTCCTGCAGCCATTCATATTGGGGACCTTCCTCGAGCACATATTCGAGCGAGCCGAGGAAGCCGCCCATGAAGATCAGGCCCCACCAGTCGAAGCGATCGAGCAGCGCGAAGTTCGGCTGGTCGAAATCGATCAGCGCCAGCACGCCGACGGTGATGATGATTCCGGGCACGATGTTGATGAAGAACAGCCAGTGCCATGACATCAGATCGGTGATGTAGCCGCCGACCGTGGGCCCGACCGTCGGCGCCAGCGTCGCGACCAGCCCGATGATCGGCGCCACGATGTGGAACTTGGAGCGCGGGAAGATGGTGTAGGCCGAGGCGAACACCGTCGGGATCATGCCGGCGCCGAGGAAGCCCTGGAGCGCGCGCCACACGATCATCTGCTCGATCGAGGAGGCGAAGCCGCACAGCAGACTGGACGCCGTGAAGCCGAACGCCGAGATCGCAAACAACAGGCGGGTGCCGAGCGCTCGCGACAAGAACCCCGACAAGGGAATCGCAATCACCTCGGCGATCAGATAGGCGGTCTGCACCCACGACACTTCGGTCGACGACGCCGACAAGCCGGCCTGGATCTCGGTGAGCGAAGCCGACACGATCTGGATGTCCAGGATCGACATGAACATGCCGAACACCATGATGATGAAGGCGACCACCCGCTTGGGCTGGAGCGTTTCGGACTCCGAAGCGCCGGTCATCATCGAGGGCGAAGCAGTGGTCGCGTCGGCCATGGGCTCATCAGGCTCCGAGCTTCGGACTGCGTCCGAAGCATCAAGACATCACTGCGGATGGATCATCATCGGCGAGTCGAGATCGGTATCCGCGTCGGCATCGGCCGCACCCTCGCTTGTGTCGACAGTGGTATAGACCGACATGCCGGCGCGCAGCAGGCCCTGCTTGGCGACGCTATCAGGCACGCGGATGCGGACCGGCAGGCGCTGCACGATCTTGGTGAAGTTGCCGGTGGCGTTGTCGGGCGGCAGCAGCGTGAACACCGAGCCTGCCGCCGGCGAAATGCTGTCTACGATGCCGGTGAACTTGCGGAAACCGTAGGCGTCGACCTTGATCGTCACCCGCTGACCGGTGCGAATGCGCTTGAGCTGGGTCTCTTTGTAATTGGCGTCGATGAAGACGCCGGCGAGCGGGACCACATTGCCGAGCCGCTGGCCGACATTGATGTAATCGCCGGTGTTGACCAGGCGATTGGAGAAGGTGCCGTCGACCGGCGCGCGCACCTGGGTGAAATCGAGATCGCGCTCGGCCCTGGCGAGCTGGGTTTGCAACTCGGCGAGCTGGGCGCGGGCCTCGGCCTGCTGCGCCTTGGTGACATCGACGTTGCTCTTTGCGGCGTCGTAGGCCGCCTGCGCCGAGCGCACGGCGGCCGCGCCCTGATCGCGGCCGGCTTCGGAGACTTCGAAGGTGGCACGCGAGGCAAAGCCCTTGGTGCTCAGCGCCTGCTGGCGATCGAAATCGAGATCGGCGCGCTTCAGGCCGGCTTCGGCGGAGACGAGCTGCGCCTGCGCCTGCTCGACCGCGCTTTGGGCGGCCGCGACCTGGCGGCCGATGCGTTCGATCGTTGCCTGCTGGGTGCCGATCCGCGTGCGGGCGGCGTCGATTGCGATGCGATAGTCGCCGTCATCGATCCGGAAGATCACATCGCCGGCGCGCACCAGCGCGTTGTCGCCGGGCAGGATCGCCGCGATATGGCCCGCGACGCGCGCGCCGAGCATGGTGTTGTTGGCACGGACATAGGCGTCATCGGTCGAGACGTAGAAGCGGCCGACCATCAGGTAATAGGCGGCATAGCTCGCGGCGGCGAGCGCGAGCAGGCTGACGATGCCCATCAACACGAACCTGCGCTTGCCGGATTTCGGCGCAGCCGCGGCGGGCGACGCTGCCGGCTGCTCCGGCGCAGAAGCGGGCGGCGCCTCGGCGGGACGCTTGTCACCAGGACCTTTGGCTTCATCGCCACGGCCGTGCTCGCCGAGATCGGCGGATGCCTCGCGCGCCATCGCGTCCTCGGCCATCTCAGGCTCGGAACGAACAATGCGTGCAGCCTGATCCCGTGCTGCGGCCATAACCAAGGCTCCCCAGAAAAAATCTCAATGCCCGCAATGGCGGAAAAAGGGCCGTGCGGCGCATCGTCACTCCCACCAATACCATTGACCGAACGGTTCGGTCAATCTATATTCCCGCCCAGAGAGTTATAAGGCTTCGATTCTTCCCGTACTGATTCTGGGTTGAGTTCTTTCCCGAGAAGCTAAATCAATGGTTGCAGCGCCCCCAAAGCCCCTTCACCTCGTCGCCAGCGACGAGGAATCCTCGAAGCGCCGCCAGATCCTGGACGGCGCCCGCAAGGTATTCATGGACCTCGGCTTTGACGGCGCCAGCATGGGCGAGATCGCCCGCGCGGCCGGGGTATCGAAGGGCACCCTGTACGTGTATTTCCCCGACAAGGCCGGGCTGTTCGCGGCGATCGTCGAAGAGGAGAAGCTCGAGCAGGGCAAGGTCGCCTTCAACTTCGATCCGGCCCGCGACGTCGACACCACCCTCCCCGAATTCGGCCGCGCCTATGTCGCGGTGCTGTGCCGACCCGGCGGCGGCTCGGCGATCCGCACCGTGATGGCGATCGCCGAGCGGATGCCCGAGCTCGGCAGCCGGTTCTATACCCATGTGATCGCCCACACCGTCGACCGTTTCGCCGCCTATCTCGAGGCGCGCGCCGCGCTCGGCGAGCTCGTGGTCGACGACTATCAGCTCGCGGCCTGGCAGTTCATGCAGATGTGCCAGGCGACGCTATTCCAGGCGTTCATCTTCCAGGCCAATCCGTCGCCCTCGCCGGAGCGGATCGCGACCGTTGTCGACAGCGCGACGCGCGTGTTCTTCGCGGCGTACCGGCCGAAGGCTGATTGATGGCGTCGAGTTAGCGATCGCGCAAATCCCAATCCCGTCATGCTGAGGTGCTCGCGCAGCGAGCCTCGAAGCATGCACGGCCACCGACCGGGCCGTGCATCCTTCGAGGCTCGCAAGCGCTCGCACCTCAGGATGACGGGATTGAGAGAGACGCTCAATCCACCGTGATCGTCACACGCCCGATTTCGTTCAGCACCGCCGGGCGCTGACCGCCATACGCGCCGCCCTTGAGCACGGCCGTATAGGATCCAGCCGCGCGATAGACGTGCGTCCGTCTGAAGCCGCGGACCGGTGAGATCGTGTCATCGGTTCGGCCATCGCCGAAATCGAGCACGACCACGCCCTCGGGCATCCCCGGGCCCGTACCGGTGAAGGTCACCTCGAGCGGCGCCGCGCCCGAGATCGGGGTAGCGGCAAGTGCACTCGTCGCGTTCATCTGCGTCGTCGCGGTCATGTCGATCACACCAAGGATGATTGCGGAGATAGCAAATGCCGGCAAACGCCACGTCATTTCGAATGTCCCGATCATCCATCCGCCGCAACCAGATTGCGGCGGATGGTTTCTTGAATCAAGCGACGCAACCTCATCCGGCTCAGACCAGATGGAAATCGCCTGCGTGCGCTTGCAGCTCCGCCGCCTTGATCCCGGCAAAGGTGATCGTGTCGCCGAACGCGTCCGTTATGACGGCGCCGGCGGCGGTATCGACCGTATGATTGAGTAGCATGTCGTTCACGCCGGAGAAGATCGACTTGTCGAGCTGTACGGCGTCATTGTGCGAATCGAAATCCGTGATCACGTTGGCGCCGAAATGCGGGCGGAACAGGAACGTGTCCGGCCCGTTGTTGCCGGTCAGCGTGTCACCATCGCCGCCGATCAGGACGTCCGGCCCGTTGCCGCCGATCAGGATGTCGTGCCCCGCGGAGCCGTCGAGCACGTCCTGGCCGTTGCCGCCGTTCAGCGTGGTATGGCTTCCCGCCTGGTAGTCGACGCCGGGATTGAACACGACGATGCTCAGCGTCGACGACGCGGTTGCGCCATGCGGGTCGGCGATCGTGTAGTCGAAGGTGTCTTGGGCAACGATCTGCGATGGCAAGCCGCCCTTGTTGGCGACATAGACATAGCTGCCGTCGGCATTCAGCGTCAGCGAGCCGTAGATGCCCGCGATGGTGTGCCCGACATTGCCGGCCACCCCGTCGACCGCGCTGACCACCGAGTGACCCTGATCGTGGATGTCAGGATCGGTGTCGTTGGACAGCACGCCGTGTGACGCGTCGACCGACAGCGTCGACTTCTTGGCCGTGCCGTTGCTGTCCGCGACGGCGATCGGCGCGTCGTTGGCGCCGTTGATGGTGACGACGACATCCTGCGTGACGGCTCCGCCCTGCGCATCGTCGATGACGACGGGCACCGTGACGGTGAGGCTCTCGCCGACCGACAGGAAATCGAGATCCTTGTCGACGATGCTGTAGCTCCAGTCGATCTTGCCTGCGTTGGTATTGCCGGCCTCGGGCATGATCGTAAAGGCTGCCTCGAGCGAAGCGATCTGCGTCGGCGTGAGCTCCGACGTGTAGTCGTGCGTCGCGTCCTGCCAGGTCACCGTCTCGGCCGCGGTGTCGATCGTCGCGGTCGGCCGGTCGTTGAGATCGGGATCGGTGAATGCGATCGCGCCGGAGGTCGCATCCGGCGTCGAGCTCCCGGTGACGCCAGGCAATTCGCCGATCGTCCCGGTCAGGTTGGACAGTGCCGGCACCACCGACACGGGATCGTTGGTGCCGGTGAAGACGACCGTGATCTGCTGGGTCGAGGTGTCGCTGACGCTCGAACCGGTGTGGTGGTCGGCCACGGTGACGTCGTAGACCACGGTCAGCGTCTCGCCCGCCGCCAGGAAGTCCAGGTTCTTGTCGGCCAGGTCGAACTGCCAGTTGAGCGTCCCGCTGGTGCCGTCGACGCCAATCGAGTCGGTCAGCGCCGTTGCCAGCGCCGCCTGCGTCGCGAGCGGAACCGTGACGCCGCCGGACCAAGTCGCGGTATCGAACGCGGCACTCGCGGTGTGGGTGTCGCCGACATTCGCGTCGGTAAACGTCAGTGTGCCGAGAAGTTCCTGCAATGAAGACGAGTTCGTGGTGTTGGCCAATTCGGTCAGCGGATGCGGCGATCCCGGATCGGGCGCCAGCACCGGCGGCCGGTTCAGCACCTCGGTCTCGTTGAAGGTGCCGTCGGCGAACTGGAATTTCTGGATGTTGGTGACGGTGTCGGTCCCATCGGGTGACCCGCCGCGCTGGTCGGCAATCTGGATCGCACCGCTGCCGAGCAGTGTCGCGATGTATTGCAGCCGGCTGCCACTGTAGACGACCGTGTTGGTCCCGCCCCCACCGTCGATCGTGTCGTTGCCGCCATTGCCGCGAAGCACGTTGTCGGCGGCGTTGCCGACGATCGTGTCATTGCCCGAGCCGCCATTGGCATCCTCGATCAGCGACGCGGTCTCGCTCGGGTTGTTCGGATCGATCAGCGCATTGGCGATGTTGCCGCGCGCGAAATACTCGGCGCCACCCGCCCCGTCATTGCCGAGATCGGCGCGCTGCGCGTGCGCCGCGCTGGTGTCCAGAATGGTCCAGGCGCCGGGATTGAGATCGATCGAGAGGTTGGTCGTGTAATTGGAGAAGTCGTAGGTGTCGGTGCCGCCGCCATCCCACAGCGTCATCAGCACGAAATTGCTTTGCGGCGCGCCCTGCCCGACGCCGTCGATGAACTCCTCGCCGGTGGTCGGGCTCCAGGTGTAGGTGGTGTTGCCGTTGTGCGCCGTGGCACCATAGTTCGCGCCGTACATGTACTGGAGCGCGGCGATGTCATCCTGCATGTAGGTGGTCGGATGATCGGGCGCGTTGTCGCCATTGGTCGCATTGTCGCCAGGAAACTGGCTGTAGGTCATCACCGAGTATTCGTAGGAATTGTGATCGGCGGGCAGCGCGGGGAACGTCACGCCGTGCCCGTCCTGGGTGACGTGGCCATGCTTCAATCCGAGATTATGGCCGGTCTCGTGCATGATGCCGGCGGCATCCTGGAAGCTGCCGAGCACCGGATTGGTGTAGCCGCCGGTGACGAACCAGGCGTCGCCTTGCGCGCCCATCGCGGAGAACGGCGCGTTGCCGTTGTATCCGAGTTCGGGCGGATTGGCCTCCGCGGTGCCGGGCGCATTGCCGGGAACGTGTAGCCCGGTGTGCTGGGCAATGCTGCTGTCGTCGGTGTAGTCGATCTTGTCGGCATTGGCGTAGCGCAGCGTCGCGCCGGCGCTCGTCGTCTCGGTGAAGGTGAGGTTGGTGAAGCTTGCGACGTTGGCAAGCGCCGTACGCACCGCCGTCTGCTGTGCCGCGGTGAAGGCGCTGAAATTGTCGATCTCCTGGTAGCCGTATTCAGCGCTGCTGGTGGGAAACGAAAACGTCAGATCCTGCGCGCCGCCGGATCCCCACTCCCATCCCCAGAGAATGCCATCGATGTCTTGATTGCCGGACAGATTAACAACTTGAGTCATGGAAAAACTCCGTCTTGGGTGAAATGAAAAACGTCCCCAATTCCGTTCAGTTGTCTTGCTGACGTGCGCTGCAATCCTTTCTGCTGAGGGTGATTCCGATTTCGAGATTTGCGACGCGAAGGCCGCTGGATCCGGGATTCACGAGCGCCGCACCTGAAATCTGCGGCGGCGCGCGAGATTGTTAAGCTTGTGGCAACTACAAGTCAAACGTGTTTCTGAATATGACAAAACCATAAATTGTTATATGAATTCGTCGAAAATTTTGTGCGTGTCAGGCCGGGTTCTGTGGGCAGTTTCATTCTGTGAGAGTAGTGTGATCGTCACGGACAGGGAGGCGCGATCCGTGACTCCAATCACACGGGATCATCTCACACGGGATCATCGTCGATGAGCGATCTCAACATCCGACATATGCGGCCGGACGAGATCGCGCTTGCGGTGGACTGGGCAGCGGCGGAGGGATGGAATCCCGGCCTCACCGATGCGCCTTGCTTTGCCGTCGAGGACCCGCAGGGGTTCTTCATTGGCGAGCTTGATGGAGAACCGGCAGCGGTGATCTCTTGCGTCAACTACGGCGCGCAATTTTCTTTCCTCGGCTTCTACATCGTACGCCCGGATCTGCGCGGCCGCGGCTACGGCCTGAAGATCTGGAATGCGGCCATCGCGCATGCGCATCCGCGCGTGATCGGGCTCGATGGCGTGGTGGCGCAGCAGGCGAACTACCAAAAGTCCGGCTTCGCGCTCGCTTACGCCAATGTACGCTACGGCGGCACCGTCGCCGCACCGGCCGCGCCGAATACCGGGGTCGTCGCGCTGGCCGATCTGCCGATGGCTGTGATCGAAGCCGATGACGCCACGGTGTTTCCCGCGCCGCGCCCGGCCTTCCTGCGTGCCTGGATCAATACGCCGGGACATATCGGACGCGCGCTGATCCGCGACGGCAGACTGGCCGCCTGGGGCGTGATCCGACCATGCCGCAGCGGCCGCAAGATCGGTCCGCTGGTTGCCGACGACCGCGCCGGCGCCGAGGCTATCCTGTCCGCATTGCTCGCGAGCGCAGGCGGCGGCGACATCTTCCTCGATGTCCCCGCGGTCAACCGCGATGCCGTCGCGCTGGCGCAAGGCCTCGGGCTTGCGCCGGTGTTCGAGACCGCGCGGATGTACACCGGCGCGATCCCGCGATTGCGGGTCGATCGCGTATTCGGCGTCACCACGTTCGAGCTCGGCTAGATAAACCTCTGCGTTCAAATGCCGCATAATCGCGGACGCGGTTCCTGTGAAACGGCTCATAACGCGATTATTCAACAGAGAAGTATACCTCTGGTTGATCGGGAGAGCCAGTCCAGCGCACTTCCGCGCGCTGCGCTCGTCCGCAACAGATGGAGGTGTCACATGGCGTTCCTGTTTTTCAACTTTCGCAGCATGGGCCTCAGCGAGGCGCTCGCCAATATCGGCGAGCTCAAGGGCGTCGTCGCCAACACGCTGAAGCAGAACGGCTTCACCGACGTCGTCAATACGCAGTCGGAGGTCGCCGGCAACAAGAACGGCGTCCGCGTGTCCATCCTGCATCTGCACAATGTCGATCGGCAGTTCTGGCAGGTGTTCATGGCCGGCGGCGATACTGCGGCCACCAAGCAGACGCTCGACGACGTCGTGAACAAGGTGGAGCACCTCGCCTTTCTCTAGAGCCGGTTCTGATTGAATCGGAGCTCCGGGCTCGGCGTCGTGCGAAATCCCGCGGGCAAGCCGCGGGGATTTGCGCGGCTAAAGCGCGATGAGATCAGGTTGAAACGTCATCGCGCTTTAGCTCGCTGTTTAAGCATGATCCCTTCGGAAAACCGCTTCGCACTTTTCCGGATCGTGCCCTAATTCGCCGCGGCGTTGACCTGCGGCGCGGCGACGTTGTCCTGCTCCAGCTCCTCTGGCAATCCGGCGAAACGCCTTAGTGCCTTCGCCATCTTCGCGCGGCCGGCGACGGCCGTGATGATGACGTCGACCATCACGAACGACGAGTGGAAGTGGCCATTGCCCTTGAGCTGCTCGACCTTGACGCCGGCTTTCGCGAGGGCGTCGCCATAGGCATTGCCCTCGTCGCGCAGCGGATCGAACTCTGCGGTCGCGATGAACGCCGGCGGCAGGCCTTCGAGCTTGCCGCGCAGCGGCGCGACGCGCGGATCGGTGCGGTCGGCCGGCGAGCAGTACAGGTCCCAGAACCAGAACATCAACCCGCGGGTCAGGAAGTAGCCGGCCGCATTGTCGACATAGGACTGCCGATCGAACGAGGAATCGGTGACCGGGCAGATCAGGAGCTGGCCTGCGATCTCGGGCCCGCCGCGATCGCGCGCGAGCTGGCAGGTCACCGCCGCGATGTTGCCGCCGGCGCTCCATCCCGCGACCAGCACCGGCCCTCCCCTGCCGCCGAGCTCGGCAGTGTGGGCTGCGATCCAGCGCGTCGCCGCATAGCCGTCCTCGGCCGCCGCCGGGAAGCGATGCTCCGGCGCGTGGCGATAGCCGACGCTGACGATGATCATGCCGGTGCGGCGGCACAGATCGCGGCAGAACGGATCGTCCGACAGCTCGTCGCCGAGCACCCAGCCGCCACCGTGGAAATACACCACGATCGGGTGCGGCCCCGGCGTCGCCGGGCGATACAGCTTGTATGGCAGCGGACCATCCGCGCCCTGCAGCACGCCGCTGCCGACCTCGCCGACCGGCCGGCCGAAAGGACGGCCCTTGTTGAACTCGGTCAGGAAGTCGCGTGCGCCCTGCGCGCCCATCGTCTCGATCGGCGGCAGGTTCATCTCTGCCAGCATGCCGAGCACCAGCCGCACATCCGGCTGCAAACGCACCACCTCGCCGTCATTGCACTGCTCGGCAACGCCGGGACCAGTGAGCTTGAAGCCGAGCATGCCGCGGCCGACCACCTCATTGCAGATGCTGCGATAGGGACCGACGCCGCCGGTATAGGGCATCACGCCCTGCGGCTTGCCGGGCACGTTGGCGCCCGTGTACCAGGTGTTGGCGAGCCGGTGCAGCGTCAGCGTCGCGCAGTCGGCCATGTGGCGTTCCCAGCCGGCCTGTGCGGTCTCGGTTGCTTCCATCGTGGTGAAGCCGGCGTCGCGCAGCGCGGCGATGCGGTCGACCACCCAGTCGACATGCTGCTCGATCGAGACCGCCATGTTCGACAGCACCGACGGGCTGCCGGGACCGGTGATCATGAACAGATTGGGGAAGCCCGCGACGGTGACGCCGAGATAGGTCTGCGGTCCGTGCGCCCAGACGTCCGACAGCGACTTGCCGCCGCGGCCGGAGATCGGATGTACCGCCATGATCGCGCCGGTCATCGCGTCGAAGCCGGTGGCAAACACGATGACGTCGACGTCGAAGCTGCGCCCGCTGGTCGAGATGCCGCTGGCGGTGATCGCCTTGATCGACTCCTGCCGCAGATTGACCAGCGTGACGTTCGGCCGGTTGTAGGTCGCGTAGTAATTGGTATCGAGGCAGGGCCGCTTGGCGCCGAACGGATGATCGTGCGGGGCGAGCGCCGCCGCCGTCTCCGGATCCTTGACCACGGCGCCGATCTTCTCGCGGATCAAATCGGCGACCAGCCTGTTGCCGTCGACATCGACGGCCTGATCGGCCCAGAGCTGGGTCAGGATGTGGACGAGATCGCCCGCCGCCCATGCCTTCTCGAATCGCTCGCGGCGCTCGGCGTCGCTCAACTGCCAGCTCACCACGGTCTGCTGCGGATACGGCACACCGGCCATCGACCAGCGCGCCTGGTCGCGATAGGCCGCGCGGTCGCTCTCGAAAAACGTCTTGCGATCTTCCGGCGCCGGACCGTTGCCGGCGGGCAATGCGAAGTTCGGCGTGCGCTGGAACACGGTGAGTTGCGCGGCCTGCTCGGCGATCAGCGGGATCGACTGGATGCCCGACGATCCAGTGCCGATCACGGCGACGCGCTTGCCCTTGAGATCGACGCCCTGGTGCGGCCAACGGCCGGTGAAATAGATCTCGCCCTTGAAGTCCTTGACGCCGTCGATCTCCGGCGGCTTCGGCGACGACAGGCAGCCGGTCGCCATGATGTAGTAGCGGCACGAGACCTTGGCGCCGTTGTTGGTCGAGATCAGCCAGCGCGAAGTCGCATCATCCCAGGTCGCCTGCGTGACTTTGGTGCCGAACCTGATGTCGCGACGAAGGTCGTAGCGATCGGCGACGAAGCCGAGATAGCGCAGGATCTCCGGCTGGGTCGCGTATTTCTCCGACCAGGTCCAGGCCTGATCGAGCTCGGGATCGAAGGTGTAGCTGTAGTCGATGGTCTGGATGTCGCAACGCGCGCCCGGATACCGGTTCCAGTACCAGGTGCCGCCGACATCAGCGCCCTCTTCGAGCGCAACCGCCGAGAAGCCCGCCTTGCGCAATCGATGCAGCAGATAGAGACCGGCGAAACCGGCGCCGACGACTACGACGTCGACTTGCTGGGTGGTTCCGCCGTGGGTGGAGTCCGAAGCGCGTGCTGCAACTGCTGCGTCTGGCATGCCATTCCTCCCGTATGTTTTGATTTGACGGAAGGCTAGCCCTGGGCTTTCAGTTTGTCATCACGACAAACGCAATCTGAGGTCGCCGCAATTGTGACGCGTGCAGTCTGGAGCGCGACGCGCAGCGCGTAGACGCAAGTGGCTTGTCGCTCTGCTTGTCCTCGGTTGCAGACTAAGGAAAGAGAAACTGAATTACTGGACCTCGGCGATCTTCGGTCCGGATGACGGCATTTGGGCATTCGTTGCCGAGGGCCGGTTCGACGGCGATGCCGGGTCCGGCGATCGGAGGGCGGCGTCGGGCGCCGCCTGGGATGGTCGATGCGCGGAGGTTGACGGAAGCACGATCACCTTCGCTCCGACTTTCACCCGCGCATAAAGATCCACGATGTCGTCGTTGGTCAGCCGGATGCAGCCGGACGAAACCCGCTTGCCGATCGTATCGGGCTTGTTGGTGCCGTGAATTCTATATTCGGTATCGCCCAGATACATCGCCCGAGCGCCGAGCGGATTGGTGGGGCCGCCTGCCATGAACCGCGGCAGATAAGGCTGACGCAAAAGCATATCCGCAGGCGGGCGCCAATCCGGCCATTCTGTCTTGCGGGCCACGGTCTGTTCACCGGACCATGTGAAACCTTCGCGGCCAACACCGATGCCGTAGCGCATCGCCTGGCTGTCGTTCAGGACGAGATAAAGGAATGTGTTTCCGGTATCGATGATGACGGTGCCCGGCGGCTGGTGACTGGCGTAGTCAACCGCCTGCCGAACAAATTTTCCGGGACCATCAGCGGCTTTGGGCGGTTCGACCAGAGGCGCAGGCGCCGAGACTGGAGCCGGAGCTGGGGCCGAGATTGGAGCCGGCGCCGACGCTGATACACGAACTGGAGTTGATATGTGAGCTGGCGTTGACGGTGCCAGGGCTTGCTGCGCGGACGGCTTGCGTATCGGTTGAACGTTCGCCGGGCGAGACAGCAAGCCGTACCCCAAAGCGGCAGCGGCCACGACGCCAACAGCCACTCTTCCGGTCACCGGTAATGCGAGCGCTTCTGTCTTTCCACGTTTGGCCCGCTTACCCATATCTTTCTCCGGATTGCTATGCCCGGAGGTACCCAGCAGATTTTAACAAACTTCGAAGCGATTTCGCTCAGGCGGGAAATCACCCAGCGTCGTTAACGCCAACTGGGGCGAGTGTGAAAGCCTCAGATCGACCGCATCAGGCCGCCATCGACGCGGATGTTCTGGCCGGTGATGTAGCCGGCGCCGTCGGAGACGAGGAAGGCGATGGTCGCCGCGATCTCCTCCGCCTTGCCGTAGCGCTTCATCGGCACGCTATCGCGGCGCTCATCGGTTCCCGGCAGGCTGTCGATCCAGCCCGGCAGCACGTTGTTCATGCGGACATTGTCGGCCGCGTAGCTGTCGGTGAACAGTTTGGTAAACGCGGCGAGCCCGGCGCGGAACACCGCAGAGGTCGGAAACATCGCGCTCGGCTCGAAGGCCCAGGCGGTGGAGATGTTGACGATCGCCCCCGACTTCTGCGCCTGCATGTGAGGCGCAACCAGACGCACCGGGCGGATCACATTCATCAGGTAGACGTCGAGACCGGTGTGCCACTGCTCATCGGTCAATTCGAGCACCGGCGCGCGCGGGCCGTGGCCGGCGCTGTTGACCAGCGCATCGATGCGGCCCCAGCGCGCCATCACGCCGTCGACGGCGCGCTTCAGATCATCGTTCGAACGGTTCGAGCCGGTGAAGCCGACGCCGCCGAGCTCGGCCGCGAGAGCTTCGCCCTTGCCTGACGACGACAGGATCGCAACGCGAAATCCGTCTGCGGCAAGCCGCCGCGCCGCGGCCGCTCCCATGCCGCTGCCGCCTGCGGTGACGAGTGCGACCTTCTCCAAAGCCATGACCTGGCATCCCTGTTGATGACGAACCTGGTGAAAGCTCTTTTATCAGGGATCGCGCGGCGCGACAGCAGGTCTACCGCGCAATGTCGCACTACTTCCGGAACACCTGCTTCGAACCGGCGTCGAACCTCGCGACCGGGCGGTCCATCTGCCACAGTTCGATGTCATGGCGGTCGACAAGACGGCCCGCCGATATGACGGCCTGATCGTCATCGACGCAATCCATGTTGACCACGCCGATGGATCGGCTGTGCGGTCCGACGATATAGGCGCGATATGTCGTCATCTTCGTCCTCCGGCTGTTGCGGCGAAGATGCGTGTGAGGGCGTAGGAATTCGAGCAGGTCTGCTTCGAGATTTTATAAAGACGGAATAATCGCCTGCCGCCAACGGCCCACCACACGCGGCGGGCTGCTCGAAACCGCCGTCAAGCCGGCGCGCCGTTCTTGAGCAGCTTGGTCACGGCCGCGACCAGCTCGTCGGGCGAGAACGGCTTGTTGAGCAGCACGCTGTCCGGCACGCCCCGGGTCGGCCATTCGTCGCCGCCGCCGCCGGTGATGTAGAGCACCGGGAAAGACGGATCGATCTCGCGGGCGCCGCGCGCCACACGCCAGCCGTCGAGCCGGCCGAGCAGGCGGATGTCGGTGACCAGTGCACTGTATTTGGTGCGGAACGCCTTCAGCAGCGTCAGGGCTTCCTCGCCCGAGCCTGCGATCGCCGGCTCATAGCCGCCGTCCCTCAGGGCGTCCTCTACCATCATCTGAAGATCACGATCGTCTTCGATGACGAGAATGATCGGCACGTCTTGCAAAGCTATCCCCCAGAAATCAGCCGGGTGCGCCGGCTCCGCGAGCATATGCAGCAAATAGTGGCTACCGTTTGCACGGCATCCCCAGTAAAAATACGGGTACCAGACGCGTCCTATTCGTCGGCGAATTCGTCTTCTTCGTTGACCCCCGCCTTACCCCGCGGGGCCGGCTTTCTGCCGCCAAGCGATCCTGTGACATAAGGTTCGCGCGCTGCATAGGGGCTACGGCCGCCGGCACGCGCGGCAACCTCTTCGCCGGAGACGGCAGCGGGCTGGCAGATCAGCCGCCGGCTGGCCCGGCGCATCAGATCCACATGGATGTGGTCGTAGTGATAGACGTTGGAACCCGGCGCCAGCACCGTGGTGAATTGCTGGCAGGCAGCGGCCTGGACATCGCGCAGGAAGCCCTGCTCTTCCGGCAGTCCCTTCCAGCCATCCTTCACCGAGATGCGGCGACCGTCGGCGAGCGTGAAGGCTGCGATATCGAGCGCATTGCCGAAGGCGTGCTCGGAAATATGTGCGTGCGAATTGCCGTTCATGCCGCGGCAGGAATAGGCCGAGATCTGCTTGATCTCGACGACGCGCGCGCCGAACCAGCGCTGCGCCGCCGGCTGCACGGAATCGGCGAGCCAGTGCTCCAGCACCGAGACGATTGGACACGCCAGCGTTGCGGCGGGCTTCACTGCAACCGGACCGACCGTCAGCACCGGATTGCCGCCCGACGGGCCGAGCCGCGGCGGCGGTGCAGCGCCGGGCGGCTGCTGGGAATACGGCGCAGGTGAGTGTGGCGCGGCCGCGCCTTCGCGCTGCGGATTGCCGGGCAGGCCCGGATAATAGGGTCGCTCGCCGCTTGCGTCGGGCGCGCCGTCCGGCGGCAGGTCGATCTCGCCCTGCTGCGCCGGGACGCCGGGCGCCGACAGCGACACCGGTCCGTTCGGCTGGCTGCCATAGGTCGGCTGGCCGACGGCCTGTTCGGAGTATGGCGCCTGCGCCGGCGGCGGGCTCGGCTGCCGATTGATCGGCCACCGCGGCTGGTTGCCGACCGAAGCCGGTGGACGCAGGCTGTCGTCGGCAAATCCGTAAGCCGAACTGGCTTCGCCGAGCGCGGCGACCTTGAGCGGAAACTCGGCGCCGCAAACGCCGGGGCCCGAGATCGGATCGATGCGGACGAGGTCCGGTCCTTCCTTGACCGCGCCGGATTTCAGGCAAGCGGCCTCGGCCTCGGCCCGCCACGGTTCGCGCTCGGCAGTCTGAAACAGACCGCGGCCGCAACCAGCAAGCGACACAAGGACAAGGGAGCCGACGAGATACAAACGAACTCCACGCGTCATGGCGCGGAGGTTCTGCGAATTTGATTAAAGACTCTTCAACGCATTTCGACTGTTTGATTTCAGGCGTCTTTAACCATGCGATGGAACCCGGCGTGGCAGCGCGCGCTGTCGCATCGATCTCGTTGTGTCACCGACGATCGCTAATGCTTGGCATCACGACACAACGGCGCGAGGTGATCGCGGCCGCGCTGTTGTGATCGCGAGTATATTGAGGTTCGACATCCCGTGCCCGAGATCGTCACTCATCTTTAGATTGCTTCTACGAGCACCACAATCTAACTGAGACCTGACGGACGATATCCGGCACCGGCCGCGCGTCCGGAACCGGTAACGCCGCGGAATATATTTGTGGGCGCTTCAACGCCTTGATTCGGCGCCTGTTTGAGCCTCGCATCGCAATGCGGCATCGAATGGAAACAGCGAGCTTGGCAGCAAGGCTGACTTTTTCGGGCGGGAACCACTTGCTAGCTTTTGCGTTAATGTGGGCACCGTTGTGAACCAAGGGAGCTTCCCAATGGATTTCGCGAGTCCTCTGCTGAGCAAGCTGAGCATTGTGGCCGCGTACATCGCGTTAGCCTTTGTCGGCGCCATCATTCTCGGCGTGTTCTGAAGCATTCGACAGGCCTTGAGTTCAGCGCCCGGCGGCCGCCCCCGCCGGGCGTTTTGTTTTCTCTTTGTGCGGGGATGACGGGCCAGAGAGCGCCTCACCATCACCTCCAGTTCTTGTATTGCCGCAGCGTCGGCATGCAGCGCATCGTCGCGCGCTTCTGTTTTGACATGTTGGTGTAGATGTCGTGTCGGCGTGGGCGGCGGCGACGCTGCCGGCGAGAAGCAGCGCGACCAGGCTCAGGCGCTTCATGTATGCCTCCAGCGCTTGCGAAGACAGCGTTGCGCTCTATCGGTCGCACGAGAAGCGGCAAACGGTTCGACGGCATCCGGTTACAAATTGGACACGTCCGCGGTCAGGAGCGCGGCTCGCCGCGAAGCTGCCCCTGCGTGATCACGCGCTGTCGGGCGTGTGAGACCCGGACCCAGTCGGCAGCGGTGCAGTAGAGGCGGCCGAGCGCACAGGAAGAGACCCGCAACTTGTCGGCCCCCTTCAACTCCATCGTACCGTAACGGATGGTGCCGCTGTCCTGGCTGGTGACGCCGCCATTCCAGCGCGCCTCCTGCTTCGGCTTCATGTTGATCAGCACCGCCTCGCCGATATCGCGCGTGGTCCGGTCGAGCACATAGCCGCACAGCGCCGTGCCGCAGAGCCGGATGCGCACCAGATTGTCGGCTTCGGTCTGCCAGTCGCCGACCGGACCGTCGTCCGGCTCGTCGGCGTCGCGCAAGACGCGCACCACCGGCGGCGCCGGACGCGCGGGCACTGCGGGCACCGCGGCCGGCGGCGAAGGCGGCGCTGCCACGACCGGCGGTGGCTGGGGCGTTATCACGCGCGACGGTGGCGGCACTGACGGCGGCGGAGCGGCGGCAGCGGGCACGACCGGGGCGGGCTTGTAGACAATGACCGGCGGCGGCGCGGGAGGCGGTGCCGGCACAGGCGCAGGCACCGGCTTGATCGCCCGACCATCGTCACCGCCGTTTTCGCGGCTCGACGCGCCCGACACCGAGACGCAGGACAGCGCGCGGCAGCGAGTCGATTCGAGATGGACGCGGTGGCCGCCAATCGAGAACGAGATGCCCTCGCCGGCATGGACGAGCGGCGTGAACAGCATCAGCGCGATGAATAGGCAGATGCGCTTCATGGAAGCCTCCAAGACATCCGATGACGCTACGAGCACGACGCTCACGGCGCAGTGATCTCCGTCACCGTGGCGAGCCATTCGGTCCGCCCCGGCAACGTGATGTGCATCACGGAAACAGAAGTCGGCGGCGCGTAGCGTCCGCACCAATGCACCCCCGCTCAACGCCATGGAGACCCAAGATGAAGAAGCTCGTTGCGATCGCCGCGCTGCTGATGGCCACCACATCGGCGCATGCCGGCGGCACCGGCATCACCTTCCAGATCGACGGCCAGCGCATCCATGTCGAGGCGCCGCGCAATTGCAGCGCGCTGTCCTGCATCCGCATCTCGGCGCCGGGCTACAACGGCACGATCGGCGGCATCAGCAAGAATCTCGGCTCGAAGTCCGACGATGATGACGATGTCACGTCGTCGAGCTCGCCGCCATCCGCACGCCCCCCGGCGCCCGCACCTGCACCTTCACTTGCGCCGGTTCAAGCCGCCGCGCCGCAGCCGGCCGCGCCGACCGCTGCCACTGTTCCGCCGCCGCCTCCGCCCCCTGCGCCGCCGGCACCGGTTGCAACGGCTGCCCCCGCGCCGGTTGACGCCGCGCCCGCTGCACCTGCACCAGCCCCGGTCGCCGCACAGCCTGCGCCGCAGCCGCAAGCCGCTCCTGTTGCCTCAGCACCGGCTCCGGCGACCGGACCGATCGGCGTCTGGGCCACCGAGGAGAACAAGGGCAACGTCCGGGTCGAGGCCTGCGGCGCCAATCTGTGCGGCTATTCCGAGAAGACCAACGAACGCATCCTGATCAACATGAAGCCCGACGGCAGCAAGTGGAGCGGCCGCATCCACGATCCCGACTCCGGCCGCAACTACGACTCGACGATCGCGATGAAGGGTCCGAACGCGATGCGCGTGCAGGGCTGCGCCTTCGGCGGCATGTTCTGCGGCGGCCAGACCTGGAAGCGGATCAGCTAGGACATCGACCTCCGAGAACGAACCGGTTGGCGTACCTCATCACAACTGTCGTCCCTGCTTTCGGGGACGACACCGAGTTTGTGCATGGGGCGGTGTCCAGTTGATTGCCGGTCCGCCGGTCGCTTCATGTCGATCGCCGGACGCGCTATAAGAATCGCAATGTCGAGCTCGGTTGAACCTGCAGGCGGCTTGCGATGGCGATGACGGCTCTTGAACTCGGCCTTCGGGGCGCGGTGGTGGCGTTGTTCCTGGTGGTTTGCGCGGTGCTGCTGCTGCGCTACTCGGCGGTGCATCGCGCCGCGCATCTCGGTGCCGCAATGGGCGTGGCCGGCGCGGCCTATGCGGTTTCGACCGCGCCCTTCTTTCCCGCATCGTCATTCGGCTGGAGCTCTCCATTCATCGCCTTCGCCATGGGCTCGCCGGTGATTTTCTGGCTGTGGGCGCGCGCGATGTTCGACGAGCGGTTTACGCTGCGGCCGTGGCACGCGGCGGTGTGGACGCTGCTCGCCGGTCTTGGCGTCGTAAGCCACAATTGCTGGACCATCTGGCCCGATCTCGCGCGGCCGTGCGGCCGCGCCCTGGCCCTGGCGACGATCGCCTTCGCCGTGCTCGGGATCGCACAAATTCGGAAGGGATGGCGCACCGCCGTGACGACGGCGCGCGGCCGGATCCTGGTCGCGCTGCTGATCGGCATCGGCCTTCAGATGATGTTCGCCGCGGCGGCCGGGCTCGCCGCGATTCCGACCCGGTCGATCAGCCTCAGCGCCGCGCTCGCCCTTGGCGCATTCGCGCTGACCTCGATCTGGATGATGCTGTTCGATCCGCCCGAAAACCAGCCGGCGGTTGCCGGTGCGGGCGCGGCCAGTGGCCAAGCCGCGCGGGTCGCGCGTTCGATCGCCAATGCCGGTCCGCCTGCCTCGAGCCAGGCCGCGCTCAATCACCTCAAGCATCTGATGGCGACCGAGCGGACCTATCGGCAGGAGGGGCTGACTATCGGCGTGCTCGCGGTCAAGCTCGGCATGCCGGAATACCGGCTGCGGGCGCTGATCAATGACGGGCTCGGTCACCGCAACTTCAACGCCTTCCTCAACCGCTATCGGCTCGACGAAGCCAAGGCGGCGCTCGCCGATGCCGGCCAGGCCGAGGTGCCGGTGCTGACGATTGCGCTCGATGCCGGGTTCCAGTCGCTGGCGCCGTTCAACCGTGCCTTCAAGGCGGACACCGGGCTGACGCCGACCGAGTTTCGCCGGCAGGCGATTGTCGGCAAGAACGCGGCGGATAAGGCGGAAATCGCCGGTTCAAACTGACAATTCGCTCCTCGATTTCAGAATTCGATAGGCCTGCAACCGCACAATCTGCCTAGCTGTGTCGACTCGGGCGCTCGTCGCGCCAGAGCGTGACACGACGACGTGAAACGGCAACCTGACCCGGCAAGCGGAGCGCAACGACCGATGAGGCATTTTTTCACCGCGGCAAGGCTGCTGGCCCTCGACCTGGCGTCGACCCTCGTCTTTCTTGTTCTGTTCCTGCTGACGCACGACACCGCGCTCTCGGTCGGCTTCGGCATCGCATTCGGCGTCGTGCAGATCGGCATCCAGATGGTGCGCGGGAAGCGGATCGACACCATGGAATGGCTGAGCCTGTTCCTGGTCGTCACCGCCGGCACCGCGACGCTGCTGACGCATGACCCGCGCTTCGTACTGTTCAAGCCGAGCGTGATCTACGCAATCGTCGGCGTCGTGATGCTGAAGCCCGGCTGGCTGAACCGCTACCTGCCCGCGATCGCACAGAAAGTTGTGCCCGACGTCGCCGTCAAAGTCGGCTACGTCTGGTCGGGGCTGATGTTCGTCTCCGCCGCGGTGAACGCCTTCGTCGCGCTGACCTGCGAGATCACGACATGGGCTGTTGTGATGCCGATTTTCGGCATCGTCAGCAAGATCGTAGTGTTCCTCGGCGGCTTTGTCGCGCTTCGGCTCATCGCCCGGCGCCGCATCCGCGCCATGCCCGAAGCCCAGCGCGAAGCCGTGCTCGCGCTCGAGGGCGCGCCGGCGGCCCGCGGTGCCGTGACGGCGGATCTCACCCCGTCCGCGAGTGGTTAACGAAACAAACCGGTGCGCGACGAAACCATTTTACCCTGCGAACGAAGAACTGCCGAAACCGAGCCTCCGTAGTGATGACCCCGACGACGCGCTGCAACGGCGCGCTCACCACAAGGGGGACAAGATGGCTTTCACCGCTTCCACGCTTCGTCACTGCAAACTGCTGGCGGCAACCGCGTTCGCGCTCGGTCTGTTGACCTCGGCGTCCTATGCCTACACCGACGAGCAGCAGCAAATGTGCACCGGCGACGCGATGCGGTTGTGCAGCTCGGAAATCCCCGACGTCGATCGCGTCACCGCCTGCATGGTCCGGCAGCGCGCGCTGCTCAGCGACGGCTGCAAGGCAGTGTTCCACTATGTGCCCCCGGCGACGACCGCGCAGCCCGCGAACTATGCTCCTGCGGCCAGGCCGGCGAAGCCACTCAACATCACTCCTCACAAGCGCGGCTAACCAAAACCCAACAGCGACCAGGCACCGCGCTTCGGGCAACGGAGCGCGGTGCTTGATCGTTCTGGTCCGCCATGACAACAAGGCAGGACCGTTCATTCGGCGTTCAGCCAGACGCGGCTCAATTGCCGGTCCCCAATGCCTCCCGGGAATCGATGGTGATGCGCCGCGCCTTCCTTTATGCGCTTCTGCTTGGTGCCGGCGTCACGATCGGTTGGCATGCAACGGCCAATGCGGCGCCGGAGCTGACCCAGCTCGCGCAGGCGCAACCTGCACCGGCGCCTTCGGCCGCCCCGGCGCCCAGTGCGACGCCGTCAACACCGGCGCCTACCCCGACTGCTCCGACTGTCGCATCGCAGGCCGCAGCGCCCGAGCCGATCGGCAACGTCGCGACGCTGACGGGAACCGCGACCGTCACGCGCAACAACACCACGACGCCGCTGCAGATCCGCGACGACATCTTTGCCAATGACGAGGTCGCCACGTCCGCGACCTCCTCGCTCGGCATCACCTTCAACGACGGCACCACCTTCAACCTGCGCGCCAATGCGAAGATCACGATCGACAATTACGTCTATGAGGATGGCGGCCAGCAAAACAGCGCGCTGTTCAACGTCGCCAAGGGAACGGCGGCCTTCGTCGCCGCCGCGGTGGCAAAAACCGGCGACATGAAGATATCGACGCCGACCGCGACGCTCGGCATCCGCGGCACCACCGGCCTTGTCGAGGTGCCCGAAGGCGCGACCGCGACCAGCAACAATGTCGGCATCAAGCTCTATCCCGACGCCGACGGACATGTCGGCCGCATCGAGGTCAACGATCGCAGCGGCACCTCGCTCGGCGTGCTGACGCGCGGGGCGAGCGGCTTTGCGATTCGTCCCGGCACCGGCGGCGCCCGCTTCGCCGCGGTGCCGCTGACGATCTCGCCACAGCAGATGACGCGCGACCAGGGTTTCGTGCGCGCGGTGCATTCCGCGCAAACGCTGGGCCGCCAGGTCGTGACCGAGCAGCGTGACTTCCGCCGCGCCAATCCCGACTTCCGCAGGGCCAATCCGGCCGCGCCTTATCCGAATCGCGGCCAGCCGGTGCAGCCGAACCCGCAGCGCCAGAACGGCCTGCCGGGCCAGAACCGCAACGCCCCGCAACAACCGGGTCAGCAGAACCGTCCGGGCCAGCAGCAACCCGGTCAGCAAAACCGTCCGGGCCAGCCGCAGCAGCCTGGCACGCAACCAGGCACACCCGGCCGGCAGGGCTCGCAGCAGCAGCCGGGCACGCAGCAGCAAGGCGGCGCACAGCACGCACTGCCCGGCCAACCCGGCGGCACGACACTGCCGCACGCGCCGGGCGTCCAGACGCCGGCCGGACAGCAGCCTGCGGGACAGCCCGCGCGTCAAGGCGGCGCGACGCAGCCCGGCGGACAACAACCGCCTGCACGTCAAGGCGGGCTGCAGCCCGGTCGCTCACAGGTGCCGGGCGGCGCGCGCCAGCCCGGACAGCCCGGTCAACCGGGCGTGCCGCGACAGGGCACGGCGCAGCCGGTGCCGCCGGCACCCGGCCAGGCGCGGCCCGGCATTCAGCAAGCCGCACCGGGCACGCATCCGGGCATGCAACGGCCCGCCGCGCAGGCACGTCCCGGCTTCCAGCAACGACGCGCACCGCCGCCGCGCGCCGCGAAGCCGCCGCCCAAGAACAAGCGCCAGTAACGCGCGAAGTGGCACCGGCGACAAGCGCCGGCGCCACTTTCCGAACTGCGAACGGCAGATCAGCGCTGCCTGGTGATCACGGCTTCCAGATATTCGCTGGGGACGACCAGCGTGCCATCCCTGGCGACATTGAACTGGTCCATCAGGCGGAACAGGTCGGCGACGAGCAATTGCTGCTGGACGGCATCGATCGCCCCGAAGGCTTTCAGCACCGGACCGTAATAGGTGCGGAATATCTCGAGGAAATGCTCGCGCGACCTGTAGCGGAAATTGAAGTGCCTGCGCGTGGCAGCAACCGCGACCTGCGGGCCGAACAGCGCCGCGAGATGCGCCTCGGTGCCCCAGAGCGCGGGAGATTTCACGCCCGGCGCCGGCGGCACATATTTGCCGATGGTCTTGAAGACCTTGCCGATGAACCCCTCCGGCGTCCAGCTCGCAAGGCCGATCTTGCCGCCGGTGCGACAGACGCGGCGCAGTTCGTTCGCCGCCTGCTGCTGGTCGGCGGTGAACATCACGCCGAATGTCGACAGCACGACGTCGAAGCTCGCGTCGGCGAACGGCAGCTTCTCCGCGTCCGCCTCCTGGAACGTGATAGGCAGCCGTTCGGCAGCCGCCCGCTCGCGGCCGCGTTCGAGCAGGGCTCCGACGTAATCGGTCGAGACCACGTCGGCAAAGCGCCGCGCCGCGGCCAGCGTCGCGTTGCCATTGCCGGCGGCGACGTCGAGCACCATTTGATTGCTGCGCAGGTCGACGGCCTCGCAGAGCGTTTCGCCGACAATCTGAAGCGTGGTTCCGACGATCGCGTAGTCGCCCGAGCTCCAGGTAGCTTGCTGGCGCGCCTTGACGGCGGCGAGATCGACGGTGGGCATTTCGGTCTGCACGTTCATGTGAATCTCCTTTGAATATGTCGTGCGGCTGACGGCGAGGCCGCTGGCTTCGCCGCAAGTCCGCGGTTGCGCTAAATCGGCGTGCAATAACTTCAATGTGCTGCGAGCTAGCTGCGACGGTCGAGAAGGACCGGGATGCGAGATGCGGCAACGATGTTCCAATCCGAACGCTGCCTGCAGCCGTGCTTGCGCTGAGGCCAAACGGCCTGCTGCGCTTGAGCTGCACGATACCCCTGAGCGATGGGCCCTTCCGCCCTGGTGAACACAGGTGAAGACAAGCCTGCGATCACAAACCCGAGCAGTGCGCTTCGAATGATCGGCCGGGAGCAGCGGATGCCGGCCCCCTTCGACTGCCGGCTCTCGCGGGGCATCAAGCGACTGGCTTGCCGTTCACGCCGCGCGAGCATTCCTGCGACCGACTGATTGACGATCCGGCGGATGCGCAAGAGCAGAACGGAAAAATGCCTTCGCGCCGGATTGGACAAATACTCCATGAATGAAATCGACATCATCGTTTCCTTGATCGAATAGAGATGGCGCCCGGGATCATCGATTGGCCCGAATGCGCCATGCGACGCCCCGTCGGCGTCACTCGGCTGCAATGGGCGGCTGGACGGGATCACCACGCACCACCACGGTGGTCGCGACTTTGTAGAATTCCTCGCCCGGCATGCCGACACAGCGCGCATGCTCCCGGATCGAGTCGCCGTCGCGCGCCTCGTAGATGCAGAAAGTGCCAATGCGACCATCTGCCTCATGCACGACATAGCTGCGGATCCAACGGACGCGGTCCGGCATCTGCTCGTCGCCGATCCTGGCGGAGGTTGCGCCCGCGAGTTCCAGCTCGCCCATGTTTGCCCAGGCGCTCGGACGGCGAATGACATAGAGTTCCATCGAAATCTCCTCGGTTGCGACGGTTGAACGGCAGGCTGCGGGGATCGCGGCCATGGTCAGCTATAAACACCGTCAACGCCAACTGTCCTTACCGCGGGCTGATCATTGTCTGATCTTTGCCTGAACCTTTTCCGCCGGCGCCGAACACATACACATGGCATTCTCATTTGGACTGTTCGAGCTTGATGAAGCTGGACGCGTACTGCTGTGCGCGCGGCAAGAAATCGCTTTGCAGCCGCGTGTGTTCGATCTGCTGGTCTACCTTGTCCACCACCGCGATCGGGTCATCTCCAAGGAAGAGCTGCTTGAAGCCGTCTGGCCGGATGTCACGGTCACCGACAACTCGCTGCAGCGTGCCGTGAGTTCGCTGCGCGCCGCGCTGCGCAAGGGTGGCATGGACGGAGCGATCCGGAATCTGCCCGGCAAGGGATATCGATTCTTCCTCGATTCCGAGATCAGGCAGCCGGAACGCGCTGACCAGAAGCAAGCCGATGCCTCCGTCGGTGCAATCGGAGCAATCGGTCTTGCCCGGCGCGCATCCGCCGGACAATTGTGGCTGCAGGCGGCAACCCTGTTTGAAAGCGCCGACCGAGACGGCCGGCTCAGCGCCGAAGACCTGCACGATTGGGCGCTTGCGCTGCAATGCCTCGGCAGGGCCGCTGCAGCCATCCCGATTCTGGTTCGCGCGGTCGCCGCAAGGAGCAAAGCGGGCGACGCTGTCGGGGCAGCGGTCGACGCAATCGCCCTCTCGGGCCTGCATTTCGAGAGCGGTCAGGCCGCGATCGGAAAGGGCTGGCTCGCGCGTGCGGAAGATTGGGCCTCGAGGCTCGACGATGCTCCGACGACGGCCCTGCTGTTATGGATGAAGTCGAAACTGGCCGCCTTCGATGGCGAGCCGGAACAGGCACTCGCGCTGGCCGACGCGGCCTACTCTGCCGTCAAGTTCAAGGATGCGGTCAACGTCGAGGCGCTGAGCCTGGCCTATCGCGGCTTCTATCGGCTGTGCCTCGGCGATACGCATGGAGGACTGGCCGATCAGGACCATGCCGCCGCGGTCGCGCTGTCCAGCAACAACCTCGACCCGATCATGGGCGGCAGCCTCTACTGCAATATTCTCTGGGCGGCCCGGATGTTCGGAGATTGGGCACGGGCCGACCAGTGGACCCGGAGCTATCAGAATTTCTGTTCGGGCAGCGGCATGGAGCTGACGGGTTCATGCCAGCTGCATCGCTCCGAGGTGCTCGGCATCAGGGGCTCGCTCGACGAAGCGCTGGCTCGCATCCAGGACGCGCTCGCGCGCCTGACCAGCGATGCGCCATGGTCGATGGGCGATGCCAACCGGGTGCTGGGTGACATTCTATCGGCGATCGGCAATGACGACGCCGCGCTCGAAGCCTACGACAGGGCTTACACCATGGGTTGGTGCCCGGAGCCGGGCCGCGCCATGTTGCTGCTCGCGAGAGGCGAAGCGGAAGCCGCCTACGCGAGCCTCGAGCGGAGCTTGATCGGCAAGTCCTGGTGGACATTGCAGCGCCGGGGAATCCTGCTCGCGCATCTGGCGTTGGTTGCGGCCCGCACGCATCGGGCTGGCCGGGCCAAGGCTTTGATCTGCGAACTTTCCGGTAGTCCGGATCGTTGGCCGATGCCCTCAATCCGCGCGCTCACCAACGAAGCGCAGGCGATGCTCGCTTTGTCCCGACAGGATCACGAGGCCGCGATGCGGCATCTCCACCTCGCCCGCCAGCTCTGGTCGAGTATCGACGGGCGGGTCCAGATCGTGCGGCTGAGGCTGCAGATCGCCCGCCTCCAGCTGGAGCATGGCGACACGCGCGGCGCCATGGCCGAGGTGCATGCGGCCCAGCTCGTGGCACGTGAACTGGGCTCGCCCAAGCTCCGCGCCGACTGCCTGGCGTTGCAGCATGACATCGACGGCTGGCAGCCAGCCGTCCGACGTCAAGGCATCGGCCGGTGATCAGGCCGCGCGGCGCAGCCAATCGCGCACGCGGTCGATCAGGTTCTTCCTCGGCGTGGGCGGAACGGTCGCAGCAACCGGCGCGATCTCGCGCGTAGATGACGTCGGCACTTCGGATGCCTCGGCGGCAAGCTCCGTCTCGACCCGCTCTCCGGCGTCCGCAGCGCTGCGTTCTGGCATCACGGCCGGCTGAGCCGGTTCGGCATCTGCCGCCGGCGTCTCGGCGATGTCAGGTTGCTCAGCGAGGACCGGCAGCTCGACGGCCGCCGGCGCGTCAATGATCATCGGCGCTTCAGTGACCACGAGTGCTTCAGCGACCACCGGCGCAGGCATATCGACCACGGGCACTTCAGCGAGCCGCGCCCGCCGCCGCTCCGCGGCTGCAACCCGCAACCGCGCGCGCCGCTCGCGCTCGGCATTCGCCGCGGCCTGCAACGCGATCGGGCCGACATTTTCCAGGAACGCACGCTCATAGCCGCGCGACAGACGGTCGAGCGCCGCATCGAGCGGCAGCCAGTCGACTTCCCTGATGTCGCTCATCAAGGCGCGGACCGGCTTGCCGCCGGCATCCATGCGCCAGTAATGCACCACCTTCGAGCGGCCGCCTGAATCATAGACCAGCGTGCCCAAGAACTCATGCACCTCGACGTCGTGGCCGGTTTCCTCCAGCACCTCGCGCTCTGCAGCGTCGCGCGGCGTCTCGCCGTCGTCGAGCTTGCCCTTCGGCAATACCCACTCATTGCGCTTGCGCAGGCGCACGACGGCAAAGCGCGGCGGTGACTCCCGCCGCAGCACAATGCCTCCCGCCGCCAGAACAGGCGTCCGCGCCATCTCGTGTCCATCAGGTTTGCGATTTAGGATCGTCGCACGACGATCGCAGGCATTCTAAAGCATGATCCGGGAAAGTGGAAACCGGTTTTCCGAGCACATCATGCTCAAACAATGACACGCGAAGGACAAAGCGACGTCACATCACAGGTTTTCGCAGCAAGGGTTCGCCGCATTTGATCCGTGTTCCCTCCGCGACATTGTCGCAGAATTCGAAATTGTCGGGCGCGAGCACGATAATCGTCGAGCCGTGCTCGAACCAGCCGAGCTCATCGCCCTTCTTGACATGCGCGTCACAGGGGAAATCCACCGGGCCGCGCGACTGCGCATTCAGCGTGATGTCGAGGAAATGCAGGCGCAGGCTCGCCACCAGGATGGCGGCGACCGGAACCAGAGTCAGCGCCTCGCCGGTCGGAAGCTTCGCGCGCAGCACCGCGCGCTCGTTCTTGCAGAACAGCCGCTCGATCCGCTTCAGCGCGATCGGATTGACGTTCCAGACGTCGCCATGGATGAACGTCACCTTGTCGATCGAAAGATCATAGGGCGCGTGGAAGCGGTGATACATGCTCGAGGTCAGCCGCAGCGTGACGAAGCGGCCGTTTTTGTGCTGCTCGACCAGCGCGGGGTCGCCGAGCAGATCGAGCAGCGAATAGGGCGCGCCCTTGACCTGGAACAACTGCCCATCCTCGATCCGCCCATGCGCGCCGATGATCGCATCCGACGGACTCGCGATGATGGCGGGATCGGCCGCGGCCGGACGCAGGCCGGGCTTGAGCTCGCGGGTAAAGCAATCGTGCAAACTCTTGAACTCGGTCTTCTTCGCCTCGGACAGATCGAGGTCGGAGAACAGCTTCCAGCAGGCGATCGAGGCATCGCGCACCAGGGGGTTCTCGACCTTGGAGAACCAGCCCATGAAGCGGGTCAGCGCCGCCCGCGGAATCCGGTTGGTTAGCAGGAAATTGAGGTCCTCCTGCTGGGTGAATGCCGAGATCAGGCCCTTGACTGTCATGAATCTGTTAGGTGCTGAGGCTAGCGCTTCTGTCATGGAAACATCCCTTCCGATTCTCTCGCTGTCCGCCGCCGCGCTCGCCGGCGCCGCCGCAGCTTTCCCCAAAATTCAGGCCCGCATCGCGCTGTCGCGTGCCAAGCACCGCTCGCTGACCGGACATTCCAAGATGTCCAAGATGGTCGCGCGCATGGTCCCGCATTACGAATTCGATATCGACGAGTTCTTCTGCTCCGACGGAGCGCCGAAGGACATCGCGATGCAGCGCCAGGACGGCTTCTTCCGCCTCGCCGGCCTCTACCAGGATCGCTACCCCAAGGGCCGCGCGCTGACCGCCGAGGTGACGGAGCGGATCTCCGACCTGCAATTCACCGAATCCTACCGCGTGCCGTTCCAGTACAGCCGCCTGGTGCGCGAGCATCTCGGCACCTCGGCCTTCGTCGAGGCCTCGCGCGGCGTCACCGTCACCGATCTCGACGGCAATGTGTCCTATGATCTGACCGGCAGCTACGGCGTCAACATCTTCGGCAACGACTTCTACAAGGAGTGTATCGCCGAGGGCGAGAAGCGCGCGCATGCGCTCGGCCCGGTGCTCGGCCCCTACCACCCGATCATCGCCGACAACGTCAAGCGCCTCTGCGAGCTCTCCGGCCTCGACGAGGTCTCCTTCCACATGTCCGGCACCGAGGCCGTGATGCAGGCGGTGCGGCTCGCGCGCTACCACACCAAGCGCACCCATCTGGTTCGCTTCGCCGGCAGCTATCACGGCTGGTGGGGCGAAGTGCAGCCCGGCGTCGGCAATCCGGTGTCGCCGCACGAGACCTACACGCTCGCCGACATGTCGGAGAAGACGCTGCACGTGCTGCGAACCCGCAAGGACATCGCCTGCGTGCTGGTCAACCCACTGCAAGCGCTGCATCCGAATTCCAACGCGCCCGGCGATTCCGCGCTCGTCGATTCCTCGCGCTCTTCCAAATACGACCGCGCCGCCTACACCGAATGGCTGAAGAAGCTGCGCGAGGTCTGCACCGAGCGCGGCATCGTCTTGATCTTCGACGAGGTGTTCGTCGGCTTCCGCCTCGCCGCCGGCGGCGCGCAGGAATATTTCGGCGTCAAGGCCGACATGGCGACCTACGGCAAGAGCCTGGCCGGCGGCCTTCCGGTCGGCGTGGTGTGCGGCCGCAAGGATCTGATGCGCCGTTTCCGCGACGACCGGCCGGCCGACATCTGCTTCGCCCGCGGCACCTTCAACTCGCATCCCTATGTGATGACGGCGATGGACGAGTTCCTGAGCCGGCTCGCCAGCCCGAACTTCCGCTCGATCTACAACGGGCTGGACGAGACCTGGAACGGCCGCGCCACGTCGCTCAACGACCGGCTCAAGGCGCAGGACCTGCCGGTCCGCATCGGCAACATCTCGTCGATCTGGACCGTCTATTACACCGAGCCGTCCCGCTACAACTGGATGCTGCAATACTACCTGCGGGCCGAGGGACTGGCGCTGAGCTGGGTCGGCACCGGCCGGCTGATCTTCACCCTGAACTATACCGACGCCGACTTCGCCGAGGTCACCGACCGCTTCGTCGCGGCCGCCGAGAAGATGAAGCGCGACGGCTGGTGGTGGCACAAGGAGGGCCTCACCAACAAGAACATCAAGCGGCAGATCCTGAAGGAGATGGTCGCCGTGAGGTTCGGCCGCTGAGGCAGGGCGCCGTCCCCCCGCCCCCTCGCCCCGCTCTTGCCCTTCCTTCGCCTCCCCCGCTTGCGGGGGAGGCCGGATCGCATCGTTAGATGCGATGATCCGGGTGGGGGCTCTCTCCTCACAATGAGTGTCGCAAGCGGCCACACCCCCACCCCAACCCTCCCCCGCAAGCGGGAGAGGGAGCGCAGTCCCGTTGTGGCCAGCAGCGCGGCGTAAGATCTTCACGAGAGAGAAAGCCCTAAGAACGTAGATGCCCGGGACCAGCCCGGGCATCACGCAGCTTGCAGACGCTGGGAGCAACGATCAGGCGTGCTTGACGTGCTTCTCGAGACCCGGGTCGATCAGCTCGCCCTTCATCAGGAACAACGGCGCCTTGTGATAGAGCTTCAGGTCGTTGAACGGATCGGTGACGATCTTGGTCATCCAGACGAGGCCGGTCTCGACGTCGCGGATGAAGAACAGGTGGATGGTGCGGAACAATAGGCCGCCGATGCCGACCACCAGCCAGATCTTGGCCACCTGACGGGTGAAGTCGCCCATCGTGACCCAGGGCTTGAACAGGCCGAACAGCGTCGGATCGAAGTACAGCACCATCGGCGACAGCGCCCAGATCGCCATCAGCACGACCTTGCGCTGCAAATTGTAGCCGACCTTGATGTCTTCCTTGTGCTCGTGGGTCGCCTGGTTGACGTGGTCATAGCCCTTCGGCTCGAAGAAGAAGTGACCCGCCTGGCGCGAGGTCATCGAGACCAGCCAGCCGACCAGTGCCGACACGACCGGATCGAAGAACAGCATCACATAGGCGAACAGGAAGCTCAGCGCGCTGACGAAGTGCAGGCTCTGGTTAATCCGGCTGTGATGGTAGAAGCGATGGTCATCCCAGCGCTGGGTACGCAGCTCTTGCAGAAAATTCTTGATCATTGGTTCCCCCAACATCTTTCGGGACAGGATTTACAGGGATTCGATGTATCGCGTGTGACATCATCATAATGACATATGACAATGCGGAGCGACGCCTTGACGCAACCGGAGCAGGGTTTTGCCTCATCCCGGCGAGATTTGCGGGGGTAAGGCCGAGGAGATCGTAGCCTTCCGGTACTGCGGCGCGCTGTGCGCTACCTCACCCGGGAGGACTGGCGGGCTGGGCCGCCTGGCAAGGCCGCCTTTTCAGGCCGCCTTGGCGACATCCACCTTGCGGAAGCGGACCAGCGAGAAATGGCCGAGCGGCGGGATCAGGCGGCGCTCCGCGAGCTCCATGCCGCGCGCGCCGGCCAGCCATTTGGTGTAGCGCGACCAGGCGAATTCGGCGGTCCGGAACCCGAGCGGGCGCACCACCGGCTGCAGCTTCTGCTCGATGAAGCGGCGGACGCCGGCATCGGCGCTGACGCGGGTCAGGACGATCATCTCGCCGCCCGGCTTCAGCACGCGGGCGAATTCGTCCATGGCTGCTTCCGGGTTCGGCACCGCGGACAGCACGTACTGCGCCATCACGACGTCGAACGAATTGTCGGGGAATTCGAGCTTCTCGGCGTCCATCACCGCGAGGCCTTCGACATTCTTCAGGCCCTGCTCGGTGACCCGCTTCTTGGCCTTCTCCAGCATCGCCTCCGAGATGTCGGTCCCGAAGATGCGCACATTCGGGCTATAGAGCGGCAGCGAGATGCCGGTGCCGACGCCGACCTCGAGCACGCGGCCACCGATCTTGTTGGTGGCCTGGATTGCAGCCTGCCGGCCCTTGCTGAACACGCCGCCGAACACGAGGTCGTAGATCGGGGCCCAGCGGTCATAGGCCTGCTCGACCGTCTCGCGGTCGAAGTCCAGGGAACGGTCGGCGCCCAGCTTGATGATTTCAGCCATAGATAGTCTCTCGTCTTTCGTTCGATTGAGCTGTTAATTCGGAACCGCACTGCGGCCGGCGACGCGGCGGGCGGGCCGCGGCGCGCGGCTCGGCTGCAACGTGGCCAGGTTGCCGATGAACTGACGCGCACTGTTCTCCCAGGAACGCTCCAACGCGAAATTGCGGCAGTCGGCGCGCGACATGTTCAGCGCGCGCAGGCAGGCGCTGCGCAGATCGTTGTCGATCGCGCCGATCGGGTGATCCGCGATGACGTCCTTCGGGCCGGTGACCGGGAACGCCGCGACCGGCGTGCCGCAGGCCAGCGCCTCGAGCTGCACGACGCCGAAGGTGTCCGTCAGGCTCGGGAACACGAAGACGTCGGCGGCGGCGAGGTGCGAGGTCAAATCCTGGCCCTTCTTCTCGCCGAGGAAAATCGCGTCGGGATATTTCTGTTCCAGCGCCGCCCGTTGCGGGCCGTCGCCGACCACGACCTTGGAGCCCGGCAGCTCCAGCGACAGGAAGGCGTCGAGGTTCTTCTCCACGGCGACGCGGCCCATGGTCATAAAGATCGGCCGCGGCAGATCGAGCAGCGCCGGCTGGTCCGGATTGAAGATCCTGGTGTCGACGCCGCGGGTCCAGAAGCCGAGCCTGCGGAAGCCGCGGTCGGCAAGCTCTGACCGCAGCGAGTCGGTCGCGACCATCGTCATCGATCCGGCGGCGTGGAAGTGGCGCAGCACGGCATAGCCGACGCTGTCGGGAATTCCGGTGCGCACCGAAACATATTCCGGGAAGCGCGTTGTATAGGATGTGGTGAAGGCGAGCTTGTTGCGCTGGCAATAGCCGCGCACCGCCCAGCCGATCGGTCCTTCGGTCGCGATATGGATCGCCTCGGGCGCGGCCTCCTCGATCCGGCGCGCGATCTCGCGGCGGTTCGGCAGCGCCATGCGCAGGCCCGGATAGGTCGGCACGCCGACCGAACGGAAGCCGTCAGGGGTAAGGAATTCGATCTCGGCGCCGAGCGTCGCCGCGCTGCGCGCGAGCGACGTCAGCGTCCGGACCACGCCGTTGACTTGCGGATGCCAGGCATCGGTCGCAACGAGTATGCGCATCGCAGGAGACCCAAATCGTTAATCTTGATTCTGCTCGCACGACGTTCTGACATGGATGTTTCAAACGTATGACGTCATCGAAATGTTAGGTTGTTTTTCACGGCAAAGTGCCGGTTTTTCGTGTAACATGACAGCCAGATGTCAGAGCAGAACGAACATCCCGGCGCCACGCGCCGCAGGCTCAAACGGCGAAACTCGTCGCTGCTGATCCTGGCGGCCGGCATCTTCGTGTTTGCCGTCGCCGCGGGCGTGCTGTTCTACGCGCTGCGTCCGGTGACGCTGAAGATCGCGGTCGGCCCGACCGGCAGCGAAGACGTCAAGCTCATCCAGGGTTTCGCGCAGGCCTTTGCGCGTGACGGCAGCTCGGTGCGGCTGAAGCCGGTCACGACCCAGGGAGCCGCCGAAAGCATCGCGCTGTTCACTGCGAACAAGGTCGACCTCGCGGTGGTGCGCGGCGATCTCAGTCTGCCGGCGAGCGCCGAGTCGGTTGCGATCCTGCGCAAGAATGTCGTTGTGCTGTGGGCGCCGTCGGGCGGCAAGGGCAAGCCGCGCTCCGCGAAGATCAAGGGCATCGACGATCTCGCCGGCCACAAGGTCGGCGTCGTCGGCAGCACCCCGGCCAACGTCACGCTGTTGCGCGTGATCCTGACCGAGTCCGGCGTCAACCCCGACAAGGTCACGATCAGCCAGTTCGCCGTCAACAAGGTCGCCGATCTTGCGCGCGATCCGTCGCTCGACGCCTACATGACCGTCGGGCCGCTCGACAGCAAGGTGACCGCGGAGGCGATCGCGGCGACCGCGGCAGCGCGCGGCGAACCGAAATTCCTTCCCGTCGACGTCTCGGAAGCGATCGCGCAGAAGCATCCGCTTTATGAGTCCGAGGAAATCGCCGGCAGTATATTCTCCTCGTCGCCGGCGCGTCCCGAGGACAAGGTCGAGACCGTCAGCGTCAATCACCTCATCATCGCGCAACATGCGCTGGAGGAATCGACCGTCGGCGCGCTCGACCGGCAATTGTTCACGCAGCGCCTGCAGGTCGCGCGCGATCTGCCGGGCGCGGCCAAGATCGAGAAGCCGGACACCGACAAGGATGCGGCATTGCCGGCGCATCAGGGCGCGGCCGCCTATATCGACGGCACCGAGCGCACCTTCCTCGAAAAATACTCCGACTACATCTGGGGCGGCATCCTGCTGGTCTCCGGCCTCGGCACGGCGGGCGCCTGGCTGCGCCACTACGTGAAGCGCGACGAGCGCGAGCGCTACATCACCCATCGCGACAATCTGCTGACGCTGATCGCGCGGGTGCGCGGCGCCGAGACGGCGGAGGAACTCGCCGCAATGCAGGGCGATGCGGACGCGCTGCTGCGCGAGGCGCTCGACTGCTACGACGACGGCGCGATCGAGGAAGGCGACCTCTCGGTGATCGGGCTGACGCTCGAGCAATTCCATCACGCCGTCTCCGACCGCCGCGCGGTAATCAACGGCGACAGGCCGGGCGTGCCGAGGATGCGCGCCGGCTAAAGCACAACCCGGAAAAGTGCAAAGCGGTTTTCCCTCGCGACAAACGCGAAGCGTTTGCGCGGAGATCATGCTCATCGCCTTAAGCGCGCACGCCGATTGCACCGAGAGCAATGTGCACCGAGAGCAATGTTTGGATTGCGCGTGCATGCGCGCGTGGCCATGTTAAGTACGACCACAACGCTCCGCACGACATTATGATCACGTCCGTCTTCGCTGACCTGCCCGCGCCATTCGTGCTCGCGGTTGCCCTCGCCGGCGTCTTCCTGATCGCGTTCATGAAGGGCGCGTTCGGCGGCGGCTTCGCCATCGTCGGCATCCCGCTGCTCTCGCTGGCGATGGATCCGGTCGCGGCCGGCGCGCTGCTCGCGCCGCTGTTCGTCGTCATGGACATCACGGCGCTGCGGTTCTGGCGCCCCAACACGTGGTCGCGCGTCGACCTCGCGATGCTGCTGCCGGCGCTCGTCGTCGGCATCGGCCTCGGCTATTTCGTGCTGCGCGATCTCGACCGGCATGCGGTCGAGATCGTGATGGGCCTGGTGACGTTGGCGTTCGCCGCGCTGTGGTTCATCGGCGGCGGCGAGATCGAGCCGCGCCCGCGCTCGACGATCAAGGCTACCTTCGCCGGGCTCTCCTCCGGCGTCACCACGATGGTCGCGCATTCGGGCGGGCCACCGCTTGCGATCTATCTGCTGCCGCTCGGCATGTCGAAGGCGCTTTACGCCGGCACCACCAGCCTGTTCTTCACGGTCGGCAACCTGCTGAAGGCCGGTCCGTGGCTGGTGCTCGCGACGCCGTCGCGAAGCTTGTGGATGCTGATGGCGCTCTGCGTGCCCGCCGTGCCGGTCGGCGTCTGGGCCGGCTGGCGGCTGCACGAGCGCCTCGACCAGCGCGCGTTGTACCGCGCCTGCTACGCCATTCTCGTCGTCACCGCGGCCAAGCTGTTGTGGGACGGACTGGCCGGATACATTCACCTCTGAGCGTCGGCGGCGCTCCTGCACCTCTGAGCGCTGGCGGTGTTGTTGCGTCTCGTCAGGAAGATCGCGCGCTCCGGCTGCCGCTGACGCTGACGGCAAGCGGCCCGATGCCCTCGAGCGGCTCGGCGATAGCCTCCGGCTCGAGGCGCTTGCGCGCCACGAACGAGAAATGGCGGCGCAGCTTCAGGACCGGCTTCTCGATCCAGTGCCAGGAGAACGCCGCGAACGCCGTGATCAGCACCAGCGCGGCGGCGAACTGGACGATCATCGACACGTTCGGCAGCCACACCTTCACCACCTGCTGCATCGGAAAGCCGTACAGATAGATGCCGTAGGAATAATCGCCCTTCGAAAACAGCGGCAGCCGCGGCAGATTGGAGACGCCGAGGAACACGGTGATGTAGACCAGCGCCGGCGCGATGACGGCATTGAGGACGGGCTGGGTCATCCAGGGCGCCGGGCCAAGCAGCACGGCGCCGAGGCACAGCGCACAGCAGGCGGCGAGAATGCGCCCGTCATAGGGGATGCGGTCGCGGTAAAGGTAGACCGCGATTGCAAGCAGACAGGCGACCGGCAATTTCGCACCGCGTCCGAGAAACAGCGCCGTGCTAAAAATCTTGTCATGCAGCGTTCCCGCGACGCCGGCAGGCAGCTGGGGCGGCGTTGCCGTATGCCCCGTGAACTGCACGGCAAGGCCGATACCGACCAGCACGACGACACCGGTCACGATCAGTGCCGGCTTGCGCAGCAGCCCCAAGGCCATGATGGCCGCCATCACCGCGTAGCAGCCGTATTCGAACGGCACCGTCCACAGCGAACTGTTGACCTCCGGCGCGGGATTGCCGCTGAACACGCCCGGCAACGTGTAATTCACGAGGCCGACGACGTTCGTGAAATATTTCCAGGTGCCGGCGCTGGCGAAATAATCCCAGAGCGGCAGCGTCGTGAAGATCGGTCCGAGGATCAGCGCCGATAGCACGATCTCGACCGCGAGCGCCGGAATGATCCGCAATCCGCGGTTGATCAGGAATTCCTTAACGCTGAGCCGCAGCCCGCTTGCGGCGATCAAAAATCCGCTCAATGCGAAGAACATCACGAGGATGGCGAATTGCGGAAACCAGAGGATCGACGTCGGATCGGAGTCGCCGCGACCGGTGGCAACATAGGGTGTATGGCCCGCGACGACGGCGATCGCGAGCGCAACGCGGAGAAAATCGAACCCGGGACCAAAGCCTTTCTGCCGATCCAGCATGCTCCCGATCGAAGGCGCTGGCATGATTTCCACTCCATTCCAAACCACGCCTTCGGACAGCAAGCCTCGTGCCAGGATAGATGTCCTGATGCGGCACAACCTACCCGGCAAGGCGCCCTTAACCGGTCGACGAAACACCGACGAAACAAATCCCTAACGGCACGAAACCATTTTGGCGGTTTCGTGCAAACGTCCTGAAACGCCTCACCTGTACTGGTTTGAACCAACGACGCGCCGGAACTGGCGCGCAGGGCGCAAACAACAGGGGTCGACAATGTTCAATTCCGTCAAGCTGAACGCACGTCTCGCTGCCGCCGCCTTCGGTGCGCTGGCGATCAGCACCGTCGCTTTCTCTAACTCCGCCGCGGCCGCTCCGCTGCCGATATTCCCCTTCATCCTGACGCCGCCGACCGAGGCCGCGCAGCCGCCGGTGCAGTCGATGCCGCAGGCGCAGGAGGAAGACCGTTCGGTCGAATTGCCCGCCCGCCTGCGCCGCCAGGTCGTCGCCTATCCGACCCGCGAGGCGGCCGGCACCGTTATCATCGATACCCCGCACACCTATCTCTATCTCGTGCTCGGCAACGGCCAGGCGATGCGCTACGGCATCGGCGTCGGCCGCGACGGCTTCACCTGGTCGGGCACCCAGACCATCACCAAGAAGGCGGAGTGGCCGGATTGGACCCCGCCGCCGGAAATGATCGCCCGCCAGCCCTATTTGCCGCGCCACATGGCCGGCGGCCCCGGCAACCCGCTCGGCGCCCGCGCCATGTATCTCGGCGGCACCGTGTACCGCATCCACGGCACCAACGCGCCGGAGACGATCGGCACCCACGTGTCCTCGGGCTGCCTGCGCCTGACCAATGAGGACGTCACCGACCTCTATGCGCGGGTCAGCGTCGGCACCAAGGTGATCGTGCTGCCGATGACCGACCGCCGCGCCGATCTCGGCTCGGCCGTCCGCTAAGCCCGACATATTCAGACATCGACGACGGCTCCGGCATCATGCCGGGGCCGTTGTCGCGTTCATAATCGTTAACGTCCAGATCGTTAACTTACAGGTGATCGCCGCTTCCGCCCCCGAAGCAGCTTGATCCCGCCACACTGGCGCCCTCGTCGGCGGGCCTGTACAACCCGTCAAGTTGATTTCATCCGGGGGAATGATGCGTCTACCGATGCATCCAAGAACGATCGCGCTCGGGCTCACGGTGGTGCTGGTCTCGTTCGCGATCAGCCTGAAGGCCATGGATTGGCTGGCACCGAGCGTCACGGTACAGACGCCGCCGCTGGTCCAGTTGCCGCCGCTGCCGCAGGCGCCGCGCTCCTCGACGGTCGTGGCGCAGGTCTCGGTGGCGCTGTCGGCGATCCGCGATGCCGCCGAACGCGGCGCGCCGAAGACTTTTGGCGGCAAGGCCGACAACCCGGTGCAGCAAATCCTGCAGAATGCCGACATCGGCTGGACCGCCTCGCGCGGACCGATCGCGGCCACCGGCGCGCAGGACGTGCTGACGCTGACGACCCCGATCAGCGGCACGCTGAAGGTCACCGGCTCGTTATCGGCACAGGCGACCGGCGCGGTCAGCAACGCACTCGGCAGCCTGCTCGGCGGCAACGTCGCCAAGCAGATCGGCGCGGTGAACATCAAGAACGTCAACGCCAATGCCGACATCAAGGGCAGCGTCACCCTGACCGCGCGGCCGAAGCTCGGCGCGTCCTGGCGGATCGAGCCGAACCTGCAGGCCCAGGTCAATCTCGGCGACACCAGCCTGTCGGCCGCCGGCGTCCGCATCAGCGTGCCGGCCCAGGTCAAGCCCGTGATCGACAAGGCGGTCGCCGACCAGATTTCCGTGGTCGAGGCCCGATTGCACAACGACCCGGTGTTCCAGAACGCTGCCCGCACGCAATGGGTCAAGGCCTGCCGCTCGATCCCGCTGCAGGGCACCGGCGGCACCGCGTCGATGCCGCCGATGTGGCTCGAGCTGCGTCCGACCCGCGCGATCGCCGCACAGCCGAAGGTCGATGCGTCCTCGCTGATCCTGACCATGGGGATCGAGGCCGAGACGCGGATCACGGAGACGCAGACCACGCCGAATTGCCCGTTCCCCGACAAGCTTGCGATCGTGCCGCCGATGCCGAGCCAGGTCTCGGTCGGCCTGCCGGTCGACATGTCGTTCACCACGCTGACCCAGCTCGCGGAGGCCCAGCTGAAGGGCAAGACCTTCCCCGAGGACGGCTCCGGCCCGGTCGACGTGACCGTCAAGAGCGCGAGCATCGCCGCCTCCGGTGACCGCCTTCTGATCTCGCTCCTGGTGCACGCCAAGGAGAAGAAGAGCTTCTTCGGCCTCGGCGCCGAGGCGACCGTGCACATCTGGGGCCGGCCGCGGCTCGACCAGGCGGCGCAGACGCTGCGGCTGACCGACGTCGAGCTGGCGGTCGAGTCCGAGGCCGCGTTCGGCCTGCTCGGCGCCGCCGCGCGCGCGGCGATCCCGCATCTGCAGCAGGCGCTGGCCGACCGGATGGTCGTCGACCTCAAGCCATTCGCGACCAACGCGCAGCGCAAGATCACCGCCGCGATCGCCGACCTGCAGAAGAACGAGGAAGGCATCCGCGTCGACGCCGACGTCAACAGCATCCGCCTTGCCGGCATCGCGTTCGATTCGAAGACGCTCCGGGTGATCGTGGAGACCGACGGCACCATCAAGGCCGCCGTCACCGCGCTACCGGCGCTGTAGGGCGCGGATCCGGCGTTCCGTCCGCCGCGCCCCGCATGCCCAAAAAGTCGTCTTTGCGACAGGTTGCCGCACCGGATAGAAGGTGCTTCGTGAAAGCAACCTCGAACGAAAAAGTCAGGGAGAGAAATACGATGAAATCGCTCTTGGCCGCGGCAGCGGCCGGCCTCGCGCTTGCGGTCTCCGGCACCGCGGCGAACGCCCAGATCTCCGACGACGTCGTGAAGCTCGGCGTGCTCACCGACATGTCGAGCCTCTATGCGGACGCCACCGGCAAGGGCTCGGTCGCCGCGGTCGAGATGGCGGTCGCAGATTACGGCGGCAAGGTGAAGGGCAAGCCGATCCAGGTCGTCGTGGCCGACCATCAGAACAAGCCAGACGTCGGCGTCAGCATCGCGCGCAACTGGTACGACAACGACAAGGTCGATGCGATCCTCGACGTGCCGACCTCGTCGGTCGCGCTGCCGATCTCGGCGCTGACGCGCGAGAAGAACAAGATCCACATCAATTCCGGCGGCGGCTCCTCCGACATCACCGGCACCGCCTGCTCGCCCAACACCGTGCACTGGACCTACGACACCTACGCGCTGTCGAACGTCGCCGGCAAGGCGATGGTCAAGCGCGGCGACGACACCTGGTTCTTCGTCACCGCCGACTACGCCTTCGGCATGGCGCTGGAGCGCGACGCCGCCAACGTCGTCAAGGAGACTGGCGGCAAGGTGCTGGGCGACGTGCGCCATCCGCTCAACTCGTCGGACTTCTCGTCCTTCCTGCTGCAGGCGCAAGCCTCCAAGGCCAAGGTCGTGGCGCTGGCCAATGCCGGCGGCGACACCACCACCGCGCTGAAGCAGGCCGCCGAGTTCGGCCTGACCCAGGGCGGCCAGAAGCTGATCGCGCTGCTGATGGAGATCACCGACACCCACGCGCTGGGCCTGAAGGCGACGCAGGGCCTGATCGTCACCGACGCCTTCTACTGGGACATGAACGACGAGACCCGCGCCTTCTCGAAGCGCTTCAACGAGAAGGTCGGCCACATGCCGACCATGATCCAGGCCGGCCTCTACTCGGCGACCATGCATTACCTGAAGGCGATCGAGGCCATCGGCACCGACGAGGCGCCGAAGGTGATGGAGCAGATGCGCAAGACGCCGATCAACGACTTCTTCGCCAAGAACGGCCATATCCGGATCGACGGCCGCATGGTGCACGACATGTATCTGTTCGAGACCAAGAAGCCTGAGGAATCCAAGGGCGAATGGGATCTCTACAAGCTGATAGCCACCGTGCCCGGCGACGAAGCCTTCCGCCCGCTCGACAAGGGCGGCTGCCCGCTGGTGAAGTCGAATTGACCGGCACGCCGCTGCGGGCGGCCGGGCCGCCCGGCCACAACAAACAAGAAAGCGCCCGGCTACCAACCGGGCGCTTTTCTTTGAGCGATCAATTCCTATCGACCGCCTGGTCAGTCAGCGCTGAAGCAGACTCACCGCTATTTCATCGCGCTTCAATCGGCATTGCCGCGCGGGATCATCCAGGTCGAGAACCTCTGCCAGACGCCTGCGCCGAGATTGCGCTGATATGCGATGAAATCGGCATGGTCGCCGTGCACCAGTTCGTAGCGATAGTAGTTTGAGAGGTCGTTGGTCTGCTTGGTCATGGAACGTCTCCGTCGTGAGGGAAGGTCCTGTATTTCGACGTAGTCGCGGCACGCCCGGCGTCAATAGGATGATTGACATCATTCAATCACAGCCGCGAGAGCGGCTCGCGCCGTCAGCGCCTGGCGCGATGCGAAACGTGGCGCGGCACATCCGCAACACCGATGCCGGCCTCCCGCTGCTGGATCGCCTGCAACACCGCCGGCGGTTGCAGCACCAGGGCGGCCGCGCGCGTTGGCGCGCCGTTGTTGAGAACGTCGCGATAGGGATAGAGCGCCTGGTAGGCGGCCGGCTCCGAGATTGCAGCCTGGGCCGAGGCCGCCGTCGCCGTGATGGCCGACAGCACTGCTGCCAGCGCGATAGTGTTGAACGTCGTTCCGAGGTGGGAAATCCTGGTAGTCATGGTAACGCTCCCGCGATTTACATCGCATACGATTAATTCGTTCCCGCCTGATTAAGGCATGGCACGGCCGGACTTCAAGTATCCCGATTTAATCGGATGCGATTTATTCGGACGCAGGGCTTCAAATATCCGTGTGGGTCGCTGCGCCATGCGTGGCCCACAATGGCGGCCTGCGGGAGCCACGCGGACGGCGCCGAAGTCCGCGGGCGCGCTGCGGATCGCGGACGCGGACCGGAGTGGAGCCTGAGTTCAACGTCACGGCAGGCCTGGCCAGTCACGAGCACCGACAGGCAGGCAGGCCTCGCGTGTCAAGCGCTCCGGTTGATGCACACGGCACTCATCCCACCTCCGCTGGAATTGTGCATGCAACGGCTCGTCGATGACGCACGCATCGAAACGAAATCGCTTCGCTCGCCGCAGCCGCGGTTGCTTCGGTCAAATTCGAGCCGGATCGGACAGGCTGCCGAGGTTGGCAGGATTTAACATCCACGCCATAGTGAATGCCTATCCTGGTCGTGAGCCAATGTGGGGTCAGCTATGGACGTGTCATCTTCTGGTAGCGAGAACCAAAGCACGTCGGCGCCACCCCAGGCAGCGCACCAGGACAATGCACACGCCGCGACACGCATGCCGGCCATCATCGTCGGC
Organism: Bradyrhizobium sp. CCBAU 53421; assembly: GCF_015291625.1. Taxonomy (NCBI): domain Bacteria; kingdom Pseudomonadati; phylum Pseudomonadota; class Alphaproteobacteria; order Hyphomicrobiales; family Nitrobacteraceae; genus Bradyrhizobium; species Bradyrhizobium sp. CCBAU 53421. The sequence continues at coordinate 2,797,224 of NZ_CP030047.1, read as the reverse complement.
GTCATTGCAGCGATCATCGTTGCGCTCTCGGTCTATTATCTGCTGCGGCCCGAGCCGCTGCTCGTGCAGGGCGAGGTCGATGCAACGCGGCTCGATATCGCCGCGCGCGTTGACGGGCGGGTCAAGGAGATCCCGGTCGAGCGCGGACAGAACGTTACGGCGGGCGCCGTCCTGGTGAAGATCGACAATCCGGAAACGCTCGCAAAACAAGACCAGATGCGGGCCGCCAAGGCCGTTGCTGACGCGCAACTCGCCAACGTCATGGTCGGAACGCGGGTCGAAACCATCGCCGCGCGTAAGGCGGAGATGGAGCGCGCGGAGGCCGCGCAGGTGCTGGCCCAGAAGACCTTCGATCGCGCCAAGACATTGACCGAGCAAGGCAACGCACCGCAGGCGCGTCTCGACCAGACCACCGATGCGCTGCACGAGGCCGAGCGCGGGCTCGATCAGGCGAAATCGGCCTATGAGCAGGCGGTCAACGGTTACACCAAGGAAGAACGCGCGATCGCGAAAGCCAATGTCGAGAAGGCCGAAGCCGACATTCAGAGCGTCCAGTCGGTGATCGACCAGCTCGCGGTCTACGCCCCGGTCGCAGCACAGGTCTATCAGCGCAACGTCGAGCCGGGCGAGTTCGTCTCGCCGGGCGTGCCGCTGGTGACGCTGATCAATCTCGGCGATCTGTGGATCCATTTCGATCTACGCGAGGATCTCGTCAAAGGCCTGAAGGTCGGCGACAAGTTCGACGTCCGGATTCCGGCACTCGACGACCGTCATGTCACGGTTGAGGTCAAGCTGATCGCCACCAAGGGCGAATATGCGAGCTGGCGGGCGACCCGCGCCACCGGCGATTTCGATTTGCGGACATTCTCGATCCGCGCCTATCCAGTGCAGCCGGTGCCCGAGCTGCGGCCCGGCATGAGCGCCTATCTCGACTGGCGGTCGCGCCAATGAGGCTGGCCTCAAAGCCCGGATTCTGGCGGGTCGCGCAGCGCGAGTGCCAATGGCTGCTGCGCGACCGCGTGGCCTTGCTGCTGATCTTCGGCGTGCCGCTGTTCGCTTTCGTGGTGCTCACGGCCGTGTTCAGCCAACCGGTGATCCGGGGCCTTGGCGTCACCATCGTCGACACCGACAAGTCGGACACCTCGCGCGCGCTGACACAGCAGGTCGCGGCATCGCCGAGCCTGAGAATTGTCGACGATTCCGGCTCGCTGGCATCAGCCGTGCAGGACATCCGGTCCGGCAAGGCGATCTCGGCGATCTTCGTCCCGCCGAATTTCGAACGCGACCTGAAGGCCGACCGTCGCCCGCAGGTCGTCGGCTTCTACAACCAGCAATTCCTGACCGCGGCCGGCATCGCCTCGTCGGGCCTCAACGATGTGCTGTCCGCGGCGGCGAGCGCGGCCGCTCCCGCCAATCGCGCCGCTCCCGCACCGGCGTCGATGGGGACGCTATCCGCGGAGACCATCGCGCTGGTCAATCCGCAGAAGAACTACGCGCAATTCCTGCTGCGCGCGCTGCTGCCGACCATCATCCACGTGGTGATCACGCTCGCCGCGGGCTATTCGGTCGGCTCCGAATTCCGCCGCCGCAACGCCCGCGAGTGGCTCGAAAGCGCCGGCGGCGATCCGATCGCCGCGCTCGCCGGCAAGCTGGCGCCGCTGTTCGTGATCTTCATCCTGATCATGCTGGCCCAGCCGCTGATCCTCGAGGGCGTGCTGCAGATTCCCTTCAAGGGCGACGTGCTGCTGATGATCGCCGCAGGCCTGCTCCTGATCATCGCCTATCTGTCGCTCGGCGCGCTGTTGCAGCTCCTGGTCGGCGATCTCGCGACAGGGCTCGGACTTGCCGGTCTGATCGCCTCCCCTGCGTTCGGCTATGCCGGTGTCGGCTTTCCCACCATCGGCATGAATACATTCGCGCAGGTCTGGAGCGCGATCCTGCCGCTGCGCTGGTACATGGCGGTGCTGATGGGACAGGCGGCGCGCGGATTGCCGGCATCGGAATCGGCCGTTCCCTTCGCGGCGCTCGCAGGGCTCACGCTGCTGTTTGCCGCGCTCACGTGGTGGCGCATGGCGAGCCTGACGCGCCGGGGTTGGTTTGCGACGGCGCGACCGGCCGAACCGGCGGTCAGCGAGCAGACGCCACCCGGCGTCGGCGGCGCCTTCGTGGCGGAGTGGCGGCGCGTGCTCGGAACGCGCAGCGCCTTCAGCCTGCTGTTCCTGGCACCGTTGGTCTACGGCATCTATTATCCGCAACCCTATCTGAACCAGATCCTGCGCAAGCTGCCGATTGCGGTGGTCGACAATGATCTTAGCGATCTCTCGCGCCAGATCGTCGAGACGCTCGATGCCAGCGGCACATTGAGCGTGACGGTGCGCGCCCGCACCCTTGCGGAGGCAAGCACCGCGATCGACCGCGGTTACGCATTTGCCGCCGTGCAGATTCCGCCCGGCACGGAGCGCGACGTGCTCAAGGGCCTCACCGCGCATATCCCGGTCTACGCCGACGCCACCTATCTGTTCATCTTCCGATCGACCGCAGGCGCCGTCGCCACTGCGATCGGCACGCTGACATCCGAATTGGTGTCGCGGGGCGCCCGCGCCGACGGAAGTCTGGTCAAGGCGAAACTCGCGAACCTCAGCCCGGCCAACGTTCTGCTGCAACCGATCTTCAACCCGGTCGGCGGCTATGCGAGCTACATCGTCCCGGCGGCGTTCATCCTGATCTTGCAACAGACGCTGCTGATCGGCGCGGCGATGCTGACCGGCACGGCGCTGGCAGGCTCCCGCGGCGCAGTCGCCGGCGTGCTCGGGCGCGGCATTGCCCATCTGACCATCTATTTGCCGGCGGTCGCGCTCTATCTGATCGTGCTGCCGCGCGTGTACGGTTTTTCCGCGCTGGGGCATTTGCCGGAGCTGTTCGCGCTCGCGAGTGTGTTCATTCTGGCGACGAGCTTCATGGGACAGGCGATCGGCGCCTGGTTCACGCGGCCGGAGAACGCCACCATCCTGCTGCTGGCGACCAGCCTGCCGCAATTCTTCACCGCCGGCTTCGCCTGGCCGCGCGAGGCCATCCCCCCTGCGGCGACGGCGCTCGGCCGCCTGTTCCCGGCCGACTCGGCGATCGACGGCCTCGTGCGCATCAACCAGCTCGGCGCGAGCATCTGGGAGGTCTCGCACGACTGGCTCAGGCTGTGGTGCCTGGGCGTTGGCTATTTCGTGCTCGCCGTGGTCTCCGCGCTGGTGTTCAAGAGAGGACAGCAAGATGCCCAACGCTAGGCGCATCGCCATTGTCGCGATCCCGCTTGTGCTCGTCGCGGGGGCGCTGATCTACGCCGAGGGCCGCGCGACGCCGGCGCCCGCCATCGTCGGCGTGGTGCGCTCGACCGAGGTCAGGATCGAGCCGGAAGTCAACGGCCAGCTGGTGTCGATCGCGGTCGAGAAAGGCGCGCAGGTGCACGCGGGCGACGTCCTCGCCAAGCTCTCCGCGATCGAGTTGAGCGCACAGGCCGACCAGGCGCGGGCCGCGCTCGCCGCAGCGGTGGCGAGCCGTAACAACGTCTATGCCGGCGTGCGCCGCGAGCAGATCGACTCGCTGCAGGCTGCGATCTCCAAGGCCAATTCGCGCCTTGGCTATGTGGAGACCCAGCTCAAGCGGATCACCACGCTGGCGAGCCAGAACTTTGAAACCCAGCAGGCGCTCGACCAGGCCGAGAACGATGTTGCCGCCGCGCGCGCCGGCGTGGCGGCGGCGCAGGCGAATTACGATGCCGCCGTCGCGGGGCCGACCAAGGAGGAGCGCGCCATCGCCGACGCGCAGGTGCAGGCGGCCGCAGCCGCCGTCGCGGTGCTCGAGCGCCGTCTCGACAAGATGGTGCTGCGCGCGCCGGTCGACGGCGTGGTCAGCGTGATCGCCGCGGAAGTCGGCGAGAACGTTCGTGCCGGCCAGCCGGTCCTGATGATCGCAGCGGCCGGCAAGCAATGGCTGTCGTTCAATGTGCGCGAGGACCATCTCGACGGTCTTGCGGTCGGCAACACCGTGAACGTGATCCGGAGTGCCGCAGGCGGTGCGACAAAGGCCCTGATCACCGAGTTGCGGCCGCTTGGAGTGTTCGCCACCTGGCAGGCCGAGCGCGTGATCGGTGATCACGATCGCAACACGCTGCGCCTGCGCCTCGACCCCGCGGGCGCCGCCGAAGGTCTCGAGCCTGGCATGAGCGTCCGGATCGAACGTTGACAACACGCGGTGCCTGGCTGCGAGCGGGAATGACAAGCGTGGCGCCGCCCGCGCACATCCCGTAGGACTTTATCAGCCGCCCCGCCGAATGGTCATCGGACTGTCAGAAGATTGCGACAAGAAGACAAAAGCGTGGGCCTTTCGGCTCGGCCCTCATGGCATCGCCCCGATGCCACGCAAAAGATGGAGATTTGGCCGTGAAGCAGATTCGTTCGCGACGGAAGGTGCATGTTGGAGCGATGCTGCTGGGTGCGGCGGCCTTGGCCGTCCTGCTGCCGTCGATGGCATCAGCGCAAACCGGCTCGGCGCCATCAGGCACAAAACCCTTCCTGACCGTCGACGGCAAGCAGCCGCTGGTGATCGGGCATCGCGGCGTGCCGGGCCTGGTGCCCGAGGAGACCGAGGCATCGTATGAGCTGGCCGCCGACCTCGGCACCGACTCGCTCGAGGAGGACCTGCATCTGACCAAGGATTGCGTGCTGGTGGCCCGTCACAATCCCTGGCTCGGCGACAACACCAACGTCGCCGAGGTGGCGAAGACCAACGCCGCGGTTGCGGCCCGCAAGCGCAGGGCGCCGGGCGTTCCCGTCAAGGTGAAATGGGCGCAAACGCCGACCAGCGGGCCGGCCGAATACCCGACCGATCTGATCGATCCGGCCGATCCCAAATCGGTGCTGAAGGCGCTGATCGTCGACGGCGACGACCATACCAACGACTGGTCGATCACCGATTTCACCATGGCCGAGCTGAAGGAGTGGATCGCCGGCACCACCTATGATGCGGCCAACGAACGGCCAAAGCTGTTCAACGGCAAGTTTCCGGTCATCAGCTTCCAGGACATCATCGACATCGCCAAGGCCAAGAGCAAGGCAACGGGGCGCACGATCTCGGTCTATCCGGAAACCAAGAATCCGACCTGGAACAATGCGCAGGCGATCGCCAATGGCTGCGGCTCGCCCGGCAGCCACCCGCTCGAGGATGCCCTGATCAAGATCATCAAGGAAAACGGCCTCAATGCGAAGGACGCTCCGATCATCGTGCAGAGCTTCGAGCCCGGCAGCCTGAAATACATGCGCAGCCATGGACTGGAAACGCGGCAGGTCCAGCTGATTGACGGCAACGGCGTCGACTTCAAGACCGGCAAGGTGCTGCTCAACAACATCGCCAATTCCCGTCCCTACGACTGGACGGTTGCGGGCGATGCCCGCACCTTCGATGCGATGCTGACGCCCGAGGGCCTCGCGGAGATCAAGACCTATGCCGACGGCATCGGTCCGTGGAAGGCCTATATCGTCCCCTACAAGATCTCACCGTGGAAGGACAGCACCACCGACGGCAAGCCCTACAAGGGATCGACGGCGGAGGCTTCGACGCAGGATGCAACCAGCGTCATTGCCGACGCGCACAAGCTCGGCCTGTTCGTGCATGTCTTCACGTTCCGGAACGAGAAGAAATATCTGGCGGCCGACTACCGCGGCGATCCCAGCCTCGAATATCTGAAGTTCTTCCGTCTCGGCGTCGACGGCGTGTTCACGGATTTCACCCACACCGGCGTCGCCGCCCGCGCGGCGTACTTGCGCGAACTCGGCTGGTGACGACAGACGCAGATTTCTTGCACCTCATGACAGAATGCGCCCGGCATCGCCGGGCGCATTTGCCTTTACGCAACGCGATCCGTGTCAGTCGGTCGAGTACTTGAACTCGGGCATCGCCTTCAGCTCATCCTTGGTAGCGCTGAACACTGCGTGATCCGGGTACCAGGGATTCGGCTTCGACGCCGCCGCCGCGGGCGCCGCGCCCGTTGTGGTGGTCGACTTGGTCGTGCTGTCGGTGTTCGAGGCACCGGTATAGGCGATTGGCTCGTTGACGAATTTCACCTTGTCGATCGGCACGGCGACCAGATGCTCGCCGACGCCGAGGAAGCCGCCGACCCCGATCACCACGGCCTTGATGGTACCGCCCTTCTCCATCAAGAGATCATTGATCGAGCCGACGCTCTCGTTCTTGTCGTTGTACACGCTCAGTCCAACGACCTTCGACGCGCGCCAGTTGCCCTTGAATTCGGTCGGCGACGTGGCCGACGTTGATGCAGCTGGAGCCTGCGACGTGGTTGACGCCGCAGGAGCCATCTTGTCGCTCTTGTCGGTGGGCGCCTGCGCAAACGCAACGGTCGCAAGCAGTGCGGAGCCGGCCGCGCCGGCAACGATGGATTTGATCAACATCATGCGCTCTCCTCAGTTCGCAAAATCGATGCTGGGAGAACCCGGGATATCGGCGACCGTTCCTATCGAACCTGCGCTCAAAAGCCGCTTCGGCGGGTGGGAACACCAATGCTTGGGAACGCCATGGAGGCGGTGCGCCAAAGCCGCACAGATAGACTTCCGCAACACTTGGAACATTGCAGTGCTTGACGAAAGCGACCGTCACTACTCCAAGTAAGCTGCGGTTGAGCCTCGCGACTGTGCCGGACGCGCAATCCCTGATGTGACGATGTTTGGCTCACTAAGTCGTCCCGGCGAACCGCGCTACACGCGCCGGCATTCACCCCAGCGATCACATCATCGATCGACAGACGTCGATCAGGCGCGTCCATCGCCGCGCGTTCAAAAGCCGCCCCAATAGGGCGGCACACCGTAGAAGCGATGCAGCTCGACTTCCTGCGAGCGATCGCCCCAATCGAAATCCTTGTCGGCGCGGAACGACGGTGCACGCTTCAGCTCGTCGTCCTCGATATCGAGCTCGTAGGCCTCGAACTTCGGGTTGTAGTGCAACCGGCCCCACGGCAGCGGAAGCAGGTTGGTTCCGATGCCGAGGAAGCCGCCGAAGCTCAGCACCGCGTACGACACCTTGCCGGAGATCTTGTCGATCATCAGCCGCTCGATGTGGCCGATCATGTCGCCATTGGCGCGGCGCACCGCCGTCCCCTCGACGCGATCGCTTGCAATGAGCTGATGCGGCCTTGTCTTGACCTCGATGACCATCTCTCCCTCCTGGCCTGAAAGGGAAATAACGCGTCGCCGGGGAAACCGGTTCCGAGCCGGGTATGACAGCCACCCTTCCCCTTTCCAGCGCCCCTCCTCGCACCGGCCCAGGAGACCTCTGCCGGAGGAGTTCGGACCGAATTTCAACGCATTAGCTTGATGACAGAACGCTAACTTTTCTCCCCGCCGGGGACCTGTTTAACTCGATCGGCTGGGCGAGACTTCAGAAATACACTGAAACAAAATTCCTGAGCCGCTTTCCCCGAATCACGGACAAAAGATCGGTATGACCCAGGCTGCGCCCAATATCCTTGTCGTCGAGGACGATCGCGAGACGCGGTCCCTCATCGCAAAATATCTCCGTACCAATTCCTGTCATGTCACGACCGCCTCCGACGGCCGCGAGATGGCCAAGGCCATGACCGACCACCGGGTGGATCTCCTGGTGCTCGATGTCATGCTGCCCGGCGAGGACGGCCTCAGCCTGTGCCGCAAGGTGCGGGCGGAGTCGCAGACGCCGATCATCATGCTGACGGCGCGCGGCGAGGACGTCGACCGCATCCTCGGCCTCGAAATGGGCGCCGACGATTACCTGGCAAAGCCGTTCAACCCGCGCGAGCTGCTGGCGCGGATCAACGCGGTGCTGCGCCGGCAGGCCGCCGCGCGCAACGCCAGCGCGATCGAGGGCGCGACCACGCTGACCTTCCTCGGCTGGCGCATCGACATCCGCCTGCGCGAGCTGCGCAACCCGGAAGGCGCGCGCGTCGCCATGACCAGCGCCGAGTTCGACCTGCTGCGCACCTTCTGCGAACGGCCCGGCCGCGTGCTGTCGCGCGACAGCCTGCTCGACCTGACCCAGGGCCGCAGCGCCGGCTCGTTCGAACGTTCGATCGACGTGCTGGTCAGCCGTATCAGGCGCAAGATCGAGCCCGATCCGCAGGAAGCCACCATGATCAAGACGGTGCGCTCCGGCGGCTATGTGTTCACTCCGAGGGTGGAGGCGGTTTCCGCCACGAACAACTGATCATGAAGCTGCTGCGCGTGCTGAGTCTGCGGGGGATCGGCGCCCAGATGGCGGCGCTGGTCGTCGTCTCGATCGTCGCGCTGCACCTGATCATCACGGCCACCTTCCTGATCCATCGCCCCGACAGGCCCGAGCCGTCCGATCGCTGGCACACCCAGCTCGCCGCCACCGCGCAGCTGCTCGGGCACGCCCCGGCATCGGAGCGGCCGCGGCTCCAGGCCGACGTTGCGCGTGCCTTCCCGCAGCTGGCAATCGGTGATTTTGCGTCCGATGCCAGCGGCCTCACCGAGACCGACACGCCGAGCCTGCACGCGCTCCGCCGGCTCGGCGCCGGCTATCGCGTCTTCCAGCTGCCGCGCGAGACAGGCGGCACGCCGCATGACAACGGGATCCGCCGCGTCGCGATCCGCCTGCCCGACGGTGCCATGTTCGCCGCGAACCTGATGCCGGACCAGCACATGCGGCCGTTCTGGGGCGGACCATGGATGATGACGGTGCTGTTCGCCGTCATCAGCGTCACCCTGCTCGGCCTGTGGGCGGCCTGGGCGCTGACGGCGCCGCTGTCGTCCTTCGTCAAGGCCGCCGAGACCTTCAGCCTGAACGGCGCCGCAGCGCCGCTGCCCGAACGCGGCCCCGAGGAGATCCGCTCGCTGGCCAAGGCGCTGAACCGGATGCGCGAGCGCATCACGGCATTGATCGACGACCGCACCAAGATGCTGGCCGCCATCAGCCACGACCTGCGCACGCCGATCACGCGGATGCGGCTGCGCGCCGAATTCATCGAGGACGAGACCCATCGCCACCGCATGCTGCGCGACCTCGACCAGATGCGCTCGATGCTGGAATCGGTGCTGTCGTTCCTGCGCAACGACCGCAAGCTAGAGGAGATGACGCTGGTCGACATCGCGAGCACGCTGCACCTCGTCACCGACCAGTTCGCCGACATGGGACACAAGGTTAGCTACGAGGGTCCGCAGCACGCGATGGCGACGGCGCGGCCCGCCGACCTGCATCGCAGCATCACCAACCTGGTCGACAATGCCGTGCGCTTCGGCGGCGAAGTCGCCGTTCGCCTCGACGTCAAGACGGATCGCCTCGTCATCGACATCGAGGATGACGGCCCGGGCATTTCCGACGCGCACAAGGCGAGCGTGCTGGAGCCGTTCGTGCGCGGCGACCAGGCGCGCAACATGGACGAGGCCGAAGGCTTCGGCCTTGGCCTGTCGATCGCCAACGCCATCGTGCTCGCGCATGGCGGCACGCTGTCGTTGCACGATCGCAAGCCGCATGGCCTCGTGGTCCGGATCGAGCTGCCGGCGCGTCAGCAGCAGCTGCAATCGCCGCGGAAATCCGCAGCCTGATCAGCCGGGGCTGATCGGCGACCGAGCCGAACCGATAATCAAGGCATCAGGCGGCGAGCGGCGTGAGCTGCGCGGTGTCGTAGATCGCGATCGCCTCGAAGCGGTAATTGCAGGCGCGGCAATTCCACAGGAACGTCGTGCGCCCCTCGCTGTGCTCCACCCAATCGGGGCGGGCAATCGGCTTGCCGCATTGCGCGCAGGGATTTTCGCGAGGCATGTAGCCGGTGTCCTGACGGACCATGGCGCATCTCCCGAATGTTGTTTCTTGCGTGCTTTGGAACGGACAGACGTGCTGACTGAACACGCTTGTCGTATGAGAAGTGTAGACCTTCATCGAGTCAATTGCACGACAATCCGCTGTGGATAGTGTGCGGCAAAACGTGGTCGAGAAAATCGGAGAAGAAAATCGGACGCCAAGACGATCGGCGACAATTTTTGGCTGAGGCGATTGAAGCAAACAATTTGAAGCATCTATCCTCGCGATCGCATCATCCGCCGCACCGGCACCCGGACAATCACGGACGCAGATCGTTCGCCGATGCGAAGGTTTTGCCACATTCCTGCCCGCTCGCCGTACCAATGAGACCGCGGAACCGACGCGCGTTTGATCACCCGGGCAACCCGAGATGAAGACCCTTCAGAGCCTTAGCTACCTTGCCGCGGCCATCGCGGTGCTGGCGTCCTGCGCCGGCGCACATGCACAATCGCGGGCGCAATATGAGGCGATGGTGGCGGCCGAGGCGCAAGCCAACCTGGTGCCGGAAGAGCTGGTGCATCGCGTCATCGTCCGCGAGAGCAAGTACCATCCGCAGCTGATCGGGCGCGGCGGCACCATCGGACTGATGCAGATCAAGCTCGGCACCGCGCGCGGCCTCGGCTACACCGGTACCGCCGAGGGGCTGCGCGACCCCGGCACCAACCTCAAATACGGCGTCAAATACCTCGCCGGCGCCTATCGCGCCGCCAATGGCGACCACGACCGAGCCGTGCGTTATTTCGCGGGCGGGTATTACTACGTCGCAAAGCGGCAGCGCGGCGGTCACCTCAAGGAGGCGACACATGGCGGCGCGGGCGCGCCGCCGAAGGAGCTCGCCAAGCAAGAGCAATTGCCGGCTGATACCGCCGAGCCGAAGCCGGAACCAGCTTCCAAATAGGTGCTAGCGTGTCCCGGACGCGGTGCAACGCGCAGCGTTGCTTCGCAGAGCCGGGACCCTACGTTTCGAGAGAATAGGCCCCGGCTCGGCAGCGCACCGCTGTCGCGCTGCGCTGCGCCCGGGGCACGCGCGCTCTGCACGCGCCGCGGTGCAACTCCTGGCATACAAGTTGACACATCCGCCCATCCGCCTACATTAGGGGCGTTCCGAGGGGTGCTCCGAAGGAGGAGCTGAGATACCGCAAGCTTGGACTTCGCCATCATGGCGATCAGTTCGGGACCGCGGTGACCCTTTGAACCTGATCCGGGTCATGCCGGCGAAGGGACAGGGATGTATCAGACGTCAAGACCGCGGGGGGATTCCCCCGTCTCCATCATCGGCGCAGGCATAACCGGCGCCTGGCATGCGTTGTTGCTCGCAGAGGCCGGACGTGCCGTCACCCTGCATGAGCGGAGTGACGCTGCGATGACGGAATCCACAAGCCACTGGGCCGGCGGCATGCTGGCGCCCTGGTGCGAGGAGGAGGCAGCCGAGCCGGTGATCACCCGCCTCGGCATCCGCTCGCTCGATTTGTGGCGGCGGCATCTTCCGGAAACCCCCTTCAACGGTTCGCTGGTGGTGACGCATCCGCGCGACCGTGCCGATTTCGAGCGCTTTGCCCGCCTCACGTCAGGTTATCGCCGGCTCGACGCCGAGGGCGTCCGCGGACTCGAACCGGCGCTCGAGGGCCGCTTCCGTGAGGGCCTGTTCTATCCCGAAGAGGGTCATGTCGAGCCGCGCCGCGTGCTGCCGCGGCTGCATGCCGCGATCGCCAAGGCCGGCGGCGCCATCAAGTTCGGCAGCGACGCCGAGGCTGACGATCTCGACGGCCTCGTGATCGACTGCCGGGGACTGGCCGCGCGCGACCGCGAGCCGAGCCTGCGCGGCGTAAAGGGCGAGATGATCGTCATCGAGACTGCGGAGGTCGAATTGTTGCGCCCGGTGCGGCTGATCCATCCGCGCTGGCCGCTCTACGTGATCCCACGCGGCGACGGCCGCTTCATGCTGGGCGCGACCTCGATCGAGGCCGAGGACAACGGCGTCAGCGTGCGCTCTGCGCTGGAACTGCTGGGCGCCGCCTACGTGGTGCATCCGGCGTTCGGCGAAGCGCGCATCGTCGAATTCGGCGCCGGCCTGCGCCCGGCCTTCCCGGACAATCTGCCGAAAATCAGGATCGAGCAGGAACGCATCACGGTGAACGGACTCTACCGTCACGGCTTCCTGCTGGCGCCGGCGCTGGCCGAGCTGACGCTCGGCTATCTTTCGCGCGGCGAAATCGACAATGAGGTGATGCAATGCGCGTGATCGTCAACGGCGAGCAGCGGGAGATCAGCGCCGTCAGCGTCGACGCGCTGCTGGCCGAGCTCGACTACGAGGGCACGCATTTCGCGATCGCAGTGAACTACGACGTCGTGCCGAAGGGCCGCTGGGCCGACACCGCACTCAAGGCCGGCGACGAGATCGAGATCATCACGCCGCGGCAGGGAGGGTGATGGGATGACGCGCGATCGCGCCATCTACTCAGCTGTCATCGCCCGGCTTGGCCGGGCGATCCAGTACGCCGCGGCTTCTCGGTTCACGGCGTGGCCTCTGGAATACTGGATCCCCGCTTTCGCGGGGATGACGACCTCATTTGAGGAGACACCCCGGACATGGTGAATTTCTACGGCAAATCCTTCCCCTCCCGCCTGCTGATCGGCACCGCGCTGTACGCCTCGCCCGCGATCATGCAGGGCGCAATCCGCGCCTCCGGCGCCAGCATCGTCACCGTATCACTCCGCCGAGAAGCCGCGGGCGGCAAGACCGGCGATGCATTCTGGTCGCTGATCCGCGAGCTCGGCGTCACCGTGCTGCCGAACACCGCGGGCTGCCGCAGCGTGCGCGAGGCGGTGACCACGGCAAAGCTGGCGCGCGAATTGTTCGGCACGCCCTGGATCAAGCTCGAGGTGATCGCGGACAACGACACGCTGCAGCCCGACGTGGTCGGCCTGGTCGAGGCCGCCACCATCCTGGTCAAGGACGGCTTTGAGGTGTTCCCCTATTGCACCGAGGATCTCTCGGTCGCATCGCGGCTGGTCGAGGCCGGCTGCAAGGTGGTGATGCCGTGGGCAGCGCCGATCGGAAGTGCAAAGGGCATCACCAACCGCGATGCGCTGAAACTGCTGCGCGACCGCCTGCCCGACATCACGCTGGTGGTCGACGCCGGACTTGGCGCGCCGTCGCATGCGGCGCAGGCGCTCGAGCTCGGCTATGACGCCGTGCTGCTCAACACCGCAGTGGCGAAAGCCGCCGATCCGGTCGCGATGGCCAATGCCTTCCGCCTCGGCGTCGAGGCCGGCCGCACCGCCTACGAAGCCGGGCTGATGGAAGCCCGCGATTTCGCCTCCCCCTCCACCCCTGTCGTTGGGACCCCGTTCTGGCATGCCGTATCCTGATCCGTTCTATCCCGTCGTCGACAGCATCAAATGGGTCGAGCGACTGACCAAGCTCGGCGTCGGCACCATCCAGCTGCGCGCGAAAGAGCTCGACGATGCCGGGGCGTTGCAGATCGTCAGCGATGCGCTGGCCGTGACCAAGGGCACGGGCACAAAACTCGTGGTCAACGATTACTGGCGCGCGGCGATCGTCGCCGGCGCCGAGCATCTGCATCTCGGCCAAGAAGACCTCGCCGATGCCGATCTCGCCGAGATCCGTAAAGCGCGGCTCACGCTCGGCGTCTCCACCCATGACGACGCCGAGCTTGCGACCGCGCTTGCCGCAAAGCCGGACTATGTCGCGCTCGGCCCGATCTTCTTCACCACGCTGAAGTCGATGCGGTTCGAGCCGCAGGGCATTCCGAAGATCACCGAGTGGAAGAAGCGGATCGGCGCGATCCCGCTTGTCGCGATCGGCGGCATCAAGTTCGAGCACGCGGCCGAGATCTTCGCCGCCGGCGCCGACTCGATCGCCGTCGTCAGTGACGTCACCCAGAACGCCGACCCCGACGCGCGGGTGCGGCAATGGCTCGGCCTCAGCGCGGAGGCCGCGTGATGAGAGCACCAACACCCGTTCACCGTCACCCTGAGGTGGCCGCTTCTTCAGCGGCCCTCGAAGGGCGACGGCCCGGCTCGTCGACCCTTCGAGGCGCGCAAGAGCGCGCACCTCAGGGTGACGAGGTCAACATTTCGCACACGAATTAAAACGGAGGATCCCTCATGAACATCCGCTCCAACCCCGACACCACGCTCCCCGCCGTCACCACAGGCTCGCTGCCCGCCTCGCGCAAGATCTTCGCGACGCCCGCCGCCGCGCCGGACGTGCGCGTGCCGCTGCGCGAGATCATCCTGTCGGAAGGCGCCGGCGAGCCCAACCTGCCGGTCTACGACACCTCCGGCCCCTACACCGATCCGGCCGTGACGATCGACGTCAACAGCGGCCTACCGCGCAATCGCCTCGCTTGGGTCAAGGAGCGCGGCGGCGTCGAGGAGTATGAAGGCCGCACCATCAAGCCGGAGGACAACGGCAATGTCGGCGCATCCCACGCCGCCAAGGCGTTCACCGCGCATCACAAGCCCTTGCGCGGCCTCGACGGCCACAGGATCACCCAGCTCGAATTCGCCCGCGCCGGCATCATCACCAAGGAGATGATCTACGTCGCCGAGCGCGAGAATCTCGGCCGCAAGCAACAGCTCGAGCGCGCGGAAGCCGCGCTTGCCGACGGCGAAAGTTTTGGCGCCTCGGTGCCGGCCTTCATCACGCCGGAATTCGTCCGCGACGAGATCGCGCGCGGCCGCGCCATCATCCCGTCCAACATCAACCATGCCGAGCTCGAGCCGATGATCATCGGCCGCAACTTCCTGACCAAGATCAACGCCAATATCGGCAACTCGGCGGTGACCTCGTCGGTCGAGGAAGAGGTGGACAAGATGGTGTGGGCGATCCGCTGGGGCGCCGACACCGTGATGGACCTCTCGACCGGCCGCAACATCCACACCACCCGTGAATGGATTCTGCGCAATTCGCCGGTGCCGATTGGCACCGTTCCCATTTATCAGGCGCTGGAGAAGTGCGAAGGCGATCCGGTCAAGCTGACCTGGGAACTCTACAAGGACACCCTGATCGAGCAGTGCGAACAGGGCGTCGACTATTTCACCATCCACGCCGGCGTGCGGCTGTCCTACATCCACCTCACCGCCAACCGCGTCACCGGCATCGTGTCGCGCGGCGGCTCGATCATGGCGAAGTGGTGCCTCGCGCATCACAAGGAGAGCTTCCTCTACACCCATTTCGACGAGATTTGCGACCTCATGCGCAAGTATGACGTCTCGTTCTCGCTCGGCGACGGCCTGCGCCCCGGCTCGATCGCCGACGCCAACGACCGCGCCCAGTTCGCCGAACTGGAGACGCTCGGCGAATTGACGAAGATCGCGTGGGACAAGGGCTGCCAGGTCATGATCGAGGGCCCCGGCCACGTGCCGATGCACAAGATCAAGATCAACATGGACAAGCAGCTCAAGGAATGCGGCGAGGCGCCGTTCTATACGTTGGGCCCGCTGACCACCGACATCGCGCCGGGCTATGACCACATCACCTCGGGCATTGGTGCCGCGATGATCGGCTGGTTCGGCTGCGCGATGCTCTGCTACGTCACGCCGAAGGAGCATCTGGGCCTGCCCGACCGCAACGACGTCAAGGTCGGCGTCATCACCTACAAGATCGCGGCCCACGCGGCTGACTTGGCCAAGGGCCACCCCGCCGCGCAGCTCCGCGACGATGCGCTCTCCCGCGCCCGCTTCGACTTCCGCTGGCAGGACCAGTTCAACCTCGGCCTCGATCCCGAGACCGCGAAGAACTTCCACGACGAGACGCTGCCGAAGGAAGCCCACAAGGTCGCGCATTTCTGCTCGATGTGTGGCCCGAAATTCTGCTCGATGAAGATCACCCAGGACGTGCGGGATTACGCGGCGACGCTGAACGATCCGACCGGCGTCGGGGCGTCGATCTCAGGCACCATCGAGGACGGCATGGCGACGATGAGCGCCAAGTTCAAGGAGATGGGCGAGAACCTGTATCTCGATGCGGACAAGGTGAAGGAGAGCAATCGGGTGTTGTGACCCTTCCGCTCGTCATGCCCGAGCAAAAGTGCGAAGCGCGTCTTCGTGCTGGATGACCCGGGCATCCATCCGGGACAAAAAGCCGGGCGAGGGCCCGGCTTTTTTTTGGCGAGGCCCCCGTCTGTGCTACTGCGTCCTGGACGACGCCGAACGCACGGCGTTCTGATAGTCGCCAAGAAGCCCAGCATCTTCAATTGAGCCGTGATGGTGCATCTGCCGCCAGCGACCATTGGTCAGTTGATAAATGCGTGTCGTGCGAATGTTGAGATTCTTGACGGCATCGCCATCATGGTACGTGCCGCGCTCACGTCCTACAGCCCAGAATACATCGCCGGCACGATGGATTGTGTAGTCCCAAAATTCGACGTGAACGTCCGCCGGGCTCTTGAATATCCCCTCGTACATTTTGTGCGGCACATCCATCCCTCGCCGAATTCCTCCGAGAGGATTGTCAATGGCGACCTCTTCGGAATGGGCAAAGTTGTCGTCGATCATCTTCAGATCGCGAGTATTGAAGGCGCGGTAGAATTGGACCAACGCCTGCTGAGGCTCGCTCAAATCTCCAAGATTCTCCTTACCCGTAATCGGATCTTGGATCGGCTTCGTGCCTTGATTCTCATCGGCAAAAACCGGCGTTGAGAGCAACGCGATATGGGTTGCCGAAGCGAACATGACTGATGTGAGCAACCTCCTATGGGACAGCGCGGCCGACATGGCTCCTCCTTTCGGCTTGCGATACACATTCCCGCGCTAAATCTACCACCAGAAAAAATGCTGCTCGATTGGCAACCATGCTGTAGTAAACTGCAAAAATGCAGGAGCTCGATTGGGACGATCTGCGATACGTTCTCTCCTTGGCGCGCACGCGCCGCATCTCGGGCGCGGCGAAGAAGCTTGGCGTCAATACAACCACAGTCGCTCGGCGCATTGCGCGGGTTGAAGAGCTGTTGAAAGCGCGTTTGTTTGAGCACAACGCAGGCATTCTGACGCCGACCAGCTGCGGCCAAATCGTCATCAGCCGAGCCGAGCGCATCGAGCTTGATGTCGACGCGGTCAAGGAGAGCGTGACGAATGCCGACAGGGTTGAAGCCGGCAAAGTGCGCGTGACGGCAATGCCGCTGCTGCTAAACCATATTCTGATCCCCGCACTTCCGGCTTTCCTGCGATCGCACGGACGGTTGCAGATCGAACTTGCCGCCGACCCCCGCAATCTCAGTGTGACGAACCGCGAGGCCGACGTCGCCTTGCGGATGGCGCGACCGGATAGCGAGTGTCGCCTGGTCGCGCGTCGGGTCGCCATGTTCGATTACGCGGTCTACGCCATGTCGAATGTGAACCATGCTTTGCCTTGGATCACATATGACGCCACGTGGTCTCACTTGCCGCACACGCGTTGGATGGCGAAAGCGATGGCATCGGATCCGGAATCGGAAGCATCTGTTAGGGTCAATGACTCGGACTTGGCCCTCCATGCGGTTCGCGCCGGTTTGGGCCGGTCGCTGCTGCCCTGCCGCATAGCGGATAAGATTCCTGAGCTGTATCGTTTGAGCGGCGCAAGGCCTGTTCTCTCTCGCGAAATGTGGCTGATCGTCCATCCCGATCTCAAGCATTTGGCGCGCGTCAGAGCGGTGATGTCATGGATCGAGCAGGTCATGACCTAAAGCATGATCCGGAAAAGTGCGAAGCGGTTTTCCGGAAAGATCATGCTCAAACAAAGAGCTAAAGCGCGACGACGATTCAACCTGATCTCATCGCGCTTTAGCGGCGGCTTAACTCCGGAATGTCAGACCGCGTGCTCAAGCGAGCCCGGATGAGCGAAGCGGCATCCGGGGTTGAGCGTGTCCCGCACATCGCGCGCTCATGCGGGTCGCCAGTCCGTAGGGTGGGTTAGCCGGAGGCCTCCGATTGAGTGGCGACGAGACCCTGCCGAAGGAAGCCCACAAAGTCGCGCATTCTGCTCGATGTGCGGCCCGAAATTCTGCTCGATGAGGATCACTCAGGACGTCCGGGATTACGCGGCGACGCTGAACGATCCGCCCGGCGTCGGGGCGTCGATCTCAGGCACCATCGAAGACGGCATGGCGACGATGAGCGCCAAGTTCAAGGAGATGGGCGAGAACCTGTATCTCGACGCGGATAAGGTGAAGGAGAGCAATCGGGTGTTGTGAGGCACAGCGTTGGCCCGACGGTGACAACTCCGTCGGGCCAACATCCACGAAATCTAGGCCGGACCAATAAACCTCACTCGGCCGCCTGTTCCTTGATCAGCTGCTTTTCAAACTCGCCTACCATGAACAAGTACGAGTTCTCGCTCTTGGCGACCTTCTGAGGGTCGAATCCCGCCATCTCCATGGGCATTTTGAAAGCGCCGACCAAGATTTTCATATGGCGATCAAGGAAAGCTTCCGGATCCGTCAGCCAACGGATCTTTCCGTCGCTAATCTCCATTAGCGCCTTCAATCCGTAGAGGATGGGAAGAACGAAGCCATCAGGAACGCCAAATTTGGAGGGCTGTTGCGTGAAGGGAGAATATGCGCTCCCCTTCTTGGGGACCTTGACTGCGCTGATCTTGCCAAATTTTCCATTGGTTGACTTGTTATATGCGTCACCCATTTCGACAAAGATCTTGTCGTAAAGCGCGGGCAGAACCGACAGAACGTCAAACGCGCTCCCGATTGCGGGATTATGCATTTCGTACTGAGGACCATTCTTCTGCTTCGATACCGCCGGATGCTCCATCAACTTATCAAAGAGCATCGAAAGCTCCCCCTTGTTTCGGTAAATGTTCTGGGGCAGCACCGAGAAGTTAAGCGGCGATCCCTTTTCCGTTTGCGTCGGAAGCAATCCGGCATCGCTCAAGTTTGTAAGCGGGATCCAAGCCAAGGCAATCAGATCCCTAGCCTTGATCGGACGATTGTCATCACTGCCCCACTCATTCGTCTTCCACTCAATCCGGTCGGCAAGATATTTGGGCATACGCTTGCGAATCTCCTCATAGAAGCCCCGTTGATTGGCCTTAGCCTCTGTGGTGAGCTGCGCATTGTTGTTGCGAGCAGCACAAATCTCGATCAACGCCAGCCGAAAGTCGTTCACCGTCCCTTCGTCGTCGGGGTTTGAGGGCAAGAGCAGTTCGACCGGGACCTTGAAGTTGAATTGATCCCGCATGGCATACACCTCGTCGCGGTGAGCAAGCCATGCAGCTTTCATGTCTTCCCAGAGCTTCAGCTTTTTAACCTCCTTCTCATCCATCACATGACTGAGAATAAAGGTGCCGAGAGCCAACATGTTGTGACCACCATCCAACAACCCCTCGTAGGCCGGATCGGCGAAGTTCAGCTCGTAACGTTTGCGATCAAGTTCTGTAAAGTCTGACGTCCCCAAAAGAATGCCTTTGGTCTTAAACTGAAAGATCTCAGGCGTATCGCGAACGCTCCCGATGATATCCGCAACGACCCCGTTCGCTTTGGCCGAGCGGGGGTTTGCATCGAGCGTCGCATCGTCGAACAAGCTCAAGATATTGCGAGCCGGCACAAACCCAATAACCCGCTTAATCGGGCCATCAGCCTGTTCGGCGGCCTGTTCAAATCTGATGATCGTCTTGTAGGGGGAGGTGGTATTCATGGTTCTCTTTGTCCATCAAAAGAGAACCGGTCTTGCCGTACAGGCACAGGATCACGTTACGCTGGCCCCACCTATCACAGGTGATCAAGCGTCCGCTTTTCAGCGACTGACGACCGAAACCGGTTCGGTCCAACTTTGCCCTTCCGGGCGTGAACACCGCCGTCCGGCGGTGATTCCCTCACGGGAACCCCTAAACAATGGTGGCATAAAGTCAAAAAGTCAAGCTATGCGTGCAACGCCACGGTCGCGCATTTCTGCTCAATGTACGGCCCGAAGTTCTGCTCAATGAAGATCACCCAGGACGTGCGGGATTACGCCGCGACGCTGAACGACAAGGAACAGGGCATGGCGCAGATGAGCGCCAAGTTCAAGGAGATGGGCGAGAGCGTGTATCTCGACGCGGAGAAGGTGAACGAGAGTAACAGGGTGTTGTGAAGGGTCTCGCAACTGTCCTCAAGAGGAAACCTCGCCGACCGGCAACTTTTGGTTGCCGGTCGGCTTATTTTCCGCAATGCTTCCATTTTTCAAAGCATACTGCATTTTGGGGGAGGCTATGGCTGGCAACAAGAGTCCCAAGACGATTGCTACAATCAATTTCAAGGGCGGCGTTGGAAAAACAACGGTTACGTGGTGCCTTGCGGACACCCTCGCAACTTACTCCAATGCGAGCGTTCTAATGTTTGACCTCGACGCGCAGATGTCTCTGACTCAAGCTGTGGGTCTGAACGAAGACAGCGGCTCGCTGCACGCCGCCTTTGGGACTTGGTACGACAAATGTGTCACAGATCGAAGAACAGTCTTCGACGCAATCGATCAATACACTAAGCCGGGCGCCCATTTCAATTTCCCAATCGCGTACGATTTTATCTATCAAATAACCAAGGGACTTCACTTCGTTCCGTCCGTGGAGGATCTCTATTGGCTAGAACTCGAACTCTTCGACCGCGATCAAATGAAGGACTTTATGCGGCGACTGCTAGGAAAGATTGAGCACTCCAATAAAGTCACGGAGTACGACTACGTTCTCTTCGATTGCCCTCCTTCATTTACGCTGTTGTCGTACAGCGTACTTTCGTGCTGCGATTTGGTTCTCATACCTGTTAATCCAGACTTCTTTGCATCGAGAGGCGTCAGCTTGCTATTGAATTCCCTCAAGATGCGAATTGAACCCCATCCGACGCCTCAAATCGCGGTTTTTATGAACAAGACCAAGACTTGGGCAAATGCTCCTACCAAGGAGACCACGTTTTATATGAGGCAGATTGAGCAGATATGTAATCGAGCGAACAAAGAGCACGGAATTCGTGCGGCCTTCTTTGACGAAGCCTGGGTTCGCGAAAGAGTTGGCATAAAGCGGGCCATCACAGGTGGTGGCGTTCCGTCGGAACTAGTGGGGGACTTCCAGAGACTTTGGGATGCTTGCTTGGGAGCTATGAAGTGACGACTGAATCTGGATTCCGAAACACTGACGAGGAAGTCCTGAAACTACTTGAGGAATGCGGAGAGCTCAGGCGAACCCTGAAAACGATTAGCTCTCAACTGGCCCGCATCGAAGCCCGCGTCAAAGGAGCCTTTCCCCAGGCAGCCAAGACTTTGAATGATCGACGCACGGCAAATTCAGCCTTGAAAACTAGTACGCTTTCCTCCGAACAGGCTCTTGGGAAATTTGATCGCATTGTCAATCTTGCATCGTCCGGCGCCACTTCGGAAGCGGAAACCTATCTTGCGCGCCAAGCTAGCGCAGATCTATTTGCCATTGCGAAGGAGGTCGGCGTCACGTTTCCATCTAGCAAACCCTCCGTTCGCGCCATGCGCGACGCTATTCTCGGGAAGGTTCGAGAAAGCATACTCCTGTCACGACATAGTCGAAGAGAATGAACTCTAGCCCCCTACGCACTAGGAGTTGTTGTCGAGCATTGCGGCAAATTCCTTCCACGGGAAACGCCTGAAGCCGCTTTTTCCGCGCGCACTCTTCCAGCCGAAGGTGCCTTGTCCAATCTCAATGGTACCGAGCAGTAGTCCTCCTCGTCCACGTACTCTAAGGCTAATTGCTGCGCCAGCTTTCGCGATGTCCCACGCTTGCATCGAAACGTTAACTGCATAGCGAGGTTCAACCACTTTCCGCTTCCTTGCCATAAGCCCCTCCGATCGAATCTTTGAAGTAAAAAGGTAGTCCACAGATTACTTAAATCTTAAGTTGTTGTAAAATATGCTTCAACCGACGGCTCCTCGAGCTATGACTTCTGCGTGAGTTAGCTGCTTAGCCCGGATGAGCGAAAGCGACATCCCGGGTCAAGAGTGTCCGCATATGCGGACTGCAAGACCGCTACAGAACGTCTATGACGACACGCTAGCCGCGACCGACTGCCCACAGCCCACTCGTCCCCACCCCAAACTCAATCTCCCGATACCCCTCCGCCGCCACGCCGTTGATGATCCCCAAGAACTTCGGCGTGCCGCCGTTGTAGACGAAGTAGCGCACCGTCCCCTCCTCGTGGCCAGCGACGTTGGAGTTGTAGCCGGTGAACCACGACTTGGCTTTGCGCATCAGCATGATCTCGTACATCTTGACGACATGCGCGGTCCAGCGCTCCTGTGCCTCAAGAGTTGCGTCGGCGCGGGTCAGGCCGCGGTCCCACATGTATTGCAGCAGATTGGTGCACCAGTTGACACCGTTCTCGATGCCGCGCGGGAAGTTGGTGGATGCGGAGGCGCTTTGCGGACCGGTCGGCATTAGCAGGTTCGGGAAGCCGTGGACCATCATGCCGAGGAAGGTCGATGGCGCGTGCTTCCATTTGTCGGCGAGCTTTTCGCCGCCGATGCCTTCGATGTCGATCAGATCATAGGCGCCGGTGATGGCATCGAAACCGGTGGCGTAGACGATGATGTCGAACTCGTAGTCGCGCGCCGTGGTGCGCAGGCCAGTCTCGGTGACGCGCACCAGCGGCGTCTCGGAGAGATCGACGAGATGCACGTTGTCGCGGTTGTAGGCCTCGAAATACCTTGTCTCCAGCGGCAGGCGCTGCACGCCGAAGCCGTGATCCCTCGGGATCAGCTTTTCGGCGACCTTCGGATCATTGACGCGGCCGCGGATGCGATCGGCGATGTATTCGGACAGCTCCGCATTGGCGGCTTCGTCCATGAAGATCTCGCGGAAGTTTGCGAGCCAGATGCCGAAGCCGGGTTCGTCGTAGAGCTTGTCCCACAGCTTAAGCCGCTCCTCGCGGCTCACCTCGTAGAAGCCGCGCTTGTCGGGCCCGTGCACGAAACTGCCCGGCGTCAGCGCGCAGGCGGCGAAAATCTCGTCATAGCGCGCGCGGATGTCGGCCATTTCAGCTTCCGATATCTCGGAGTTGTTGAGCGGCGCGCTCCAGTTCGGCCGGCGCTGGAACACCGTGAGCTCGCCGACCTTGTCGGCGATCTCGCCGATCACCTGAATGCCGGTCGCGCCGGTGCCGATCACCGCGACCTTCTTGCCCGTGAGATCGACCGGCTCGTGCGGCCAGTAGTAGGTATGGAACGAGCGGCCCTTGAAGTCGTCAATGCCGGGCACGCGCGGCATGGTCGGCGCCGAGAGCAGGCCGATCCCCAGCACGACAAAGCGGCAGGTCAACGTGCGGCCGTCGCTAAGCTTGAGCTGCCAGAGATCGCGCGTCGCGTCGAACTGCATCGCCTCGACCTTGCAGCCGAACTGCATGTACTTGCGGAGGTCGAACTTGTCGGCGACGTAATTGAGGTAGCGCAAATTCTCCGGCTGGCCGGAGAAGCGCTCCTTCCAGTGCCATTCGTCGAGCAGCTCGCGCGAGAACGAGAAGCCGTAGGTGTAACTCTCCGAGTCGAAACGGCAGCCGGGATAGCGGTTCCAGTACCAGGTGCCGCCGAGATCGGGCGCGGCTTCCAGCACGGTGGCGTCGACGCCGAGATCGGCGAGCCGCTTGATCTGGTAGATGCCGGCGACGCCGGCGCCGACCACGATCACCTCGTAATGGGTTTTCGCCTCTCCCGTCATGTCCGCTCCCAAAATTCTTCTTGATCTGTTGGGCTGGATTACAGACCCTTTTGCCTGATCAGGCAACCGGGCGCGACGTGCGTTCCGCTCATGCGACTTGCGTTGAGGCGCTGCCTGCACCACATCGATCACTGCAATTCGGCGCACGAGATCCGGACGAGCACCATGACCGACAATCTCACCGGCGTCTGGGACGGCAGCTATGTTCAGCCAGCCGGCATGGTCACGTTCCTGGCGACGCTGATCGACGCCGGCGGCGCGCTCGGCGGCAGCGTGACCGAACCCTGCGCGATGCCGGGCTGCCCGCTCAGCACCCACAACGCCTCGCTCGCGGGCCAGCGGTCCGGCAGCACGGTGTCGTTCGTCAAACGCTACGAGCCGCCGGGCTGCGGCTACGACACCGTCCACTATGAAGGCGCGGTCAATGCCGACGCGACCGAGATCGACGGCCGCTGGAGCATCCGCGGCACGGCGTTCTCGGGAACGTTTTTGATGGTGCGCGCGACGGGGCCGGCGCAGACGGTGGCAGCCGAAGACGAGATCAAGGAGCCGGTGCGCTAGCACCTGATGAGATCAGAGAATCGAGCCGCGACCTCGCCCCGCTTGCGGCAGGACACGCCCCATAGCGCAGGGTGAGGCGCGCGCCTACGTACTTCGGAATAATAGAATAATGCCACTGAGTTGCCCGACATGTCAAGTGGCCGTGTCGAATGCCGGCACGCCGCCGGCTACTGTGCATGGGGTTGTTTTCGATATTTTGTCCATGCGCCCCTGCGGAGGCAGGCCATATGCAGTGAGAGCCCCCTCACCCCGGCCCGCTCCCCGTAAGAACGGGGCCAGGGAGATTTACCGACAGCGCTCAGCCCAGCGCCGCCAGCTCGCGCGCGAGGTTGTCGCGGGCGCGGCCGTCGTATGCAGCGGCGAAACCGGCATCGGGGAAAATCACCTCGCGTGCTGCGAAGTGGCGAAGCACCTTGGCGCGGCCGGCGCGATAGTCGGCGTCGCCGACATGGATTAACTCCTGCCGGATCGCCGCGGCATAGGCGTCGTAGCGCGCGGGCTCGGCGCCGAGGATGCTGAGGTCGATCGAGATCAGGATCGCGCCGAGACGATCGCCGACTTGGACGTCGTGCGTCTTCGTCAAGCGAATCAGGCGGCCGACCTCGTCTCCTATCCCGGCGCGCACGTGTTGCTCGGCGAGCTGCGCGCTGCGCTCCTCATTGTCCGGCCGGGTCGGATCGTAGACCACATCGTGCCACCGGATCGCTTCCGACAGGATCTCGCGTTCGGCCGCGGAGAGCCCGTCGACACGCGCGAGCGCCGCGAGGCAGTCCTCGATATGCGCGAGGTTGTGATAGTGGCGGCCGGGCGCCGTGTAGGCGGCGACTAATTCATCGCGGGTCATTGCCGAGGTATATGACGAGAGCGGCCGAAATGGTAGCGGTCGGGTCCGTCACACCGACGGCAACCTCCACGATCCCTCGAATGCCCGACCGCGACAGCCACCGCCTCCCCGACCAGCTCCGCGCCGATCTGCGCCTCGTCTTCGTCGGCACCGCGGCCAGCACGCGCTCGGCCGCGGTCGGGCATTACTACGCGCATCCCGGCAACCGCTTTTGGCGCGCGCTGCATGAGGCCGGCATCACGCCGCGGCGTTATCGGCCGGACGACTTTGCAGCCTTGCTCGCACTCGGCATCGGCTTCACCGATCTCTGCAAGACCGGCGCCGGGATGGATCATGAGATCGCGCGGGGCTCGTTCGACGTGATCGGCTTCAGGACGAAGATCGAGACATATCGGCCGAAGACCATCGCCTTCACCAGCAAGAAAGCGGCGAGCCTGTTTTACAACAGGCCGACCAGTGCGCTTGTGCTCGGACGGCAGCCACCGATCAGCGGTTTTCCTGACGTGTTCGTGTTGCCGTCGCCGTCGGGTGCGGCATCGGGAAGCTGGACCTTGCAGCCGTGGCGTGAGCTGGCTGAATGGATCGCGAAATCGTAGGATGGGTAGAGCGAAGCGAAACCCATCCTGCGAAGTCCGCCCCTATTCCTTCAACGTGATCGCAAGCCCGCTGAGGTCGACATTGGCCATCAGGCCGATCTGCTTGCCGCTCAGTTCGAGCACCGCGCCGTTCTGGTTGGTCAGCAGGATGCCGCGCACGCCGGCACCGAGCGCAACGCCCATGCCCGCCGCGGCATAGACGCCGGCGATATCCTGGGCGCGGCGGATATTGCGCACCCGCCCCTGCAACGTGGTCTGGGAGCCGCCGAACACGAGGCCGTAGTCCAGCCCGCCGGCCGTCAGCCCGTAGGTCTGGCCGTGGAAGGTCAGGACACCCTTGCCGGCGGAGCCGCCGAAGACCCAGCCGCCCTTGAAGATGACGAGCGTCACCGCGCCCTCGTCGGCCAGCGCGGCGGACGATCCGGTGAGCAGCGCCAGCGCGAGCAGCACGGCGCGGGCGGCGGATGACAATTTCATGGGAAGTTCTCCAGATCGAATCGCGGCAATCCGACCGGGCGGCGGCACCTCGAAATGCCGGCAAAACACGCGGGATTGCGCTTGTTCATGTTGTCGCAGAGTCTATCATCGCCCACATGGTCGCGCGACCATCGGCGCATGTGCGCCCGCCGCTTTGCGCCATCGCTGAGGAGTTTGCGCAACAGGGAGCCGCATCGATGCACGATTTCACCCCAGTTTCCGGCCTACTCGGCGGCGCACTGATCGGCCTCGCCGCGGCGCTCTTGATGCTGCTGACTGGGCGGGTCGCCGGCGTCACCGGCATCGTCGGCGGCTTGCTCCAGCCCGATACCGCCGACCGCCGCTGGCGCATCGCGTTCATCGCGGGGTTAATTGCAGCGCCCCTGATTGCGGCGCTGTTCGGCGCACCGCTGCCGCGACCGGCGATGAACACGAGCCTCGTGGTGATTGCGATCGCGGGCCTTCTGGTCGGGTTCGGCACAAGGATGGGCAATGGCTGCACCTCGGGCCACGGCGTCTGCGGCTTCGCGCGGCTGTCCGGCCGCTCGATCGTGGCCACGTTCATCTTCATGACGGCGGCGATCATAACGGTCGCGATCGTCAGGCACGGGATCGGAGGCTAGCGATGCCGGTTCTTGCAAGCTTCATTTGCGGCCTGATCTTCGGCGCCGGCCTCTTGATCTCGGGCATGACCGATCCGCAGAAGGTGCTCGGCTTCCTCGATCTGTTCGGCGCCTGGGATGCGACGCTCGCCTTCGTGATGGCGGGTGCGGTTGCGGTCGCGGCAACCGGCTTTGCGATCGCGCGGCAGCGTAGCGCGCCGGCCTTCTCGGCGCGCTTCCTGTGGCCCGAACGCAGCGACATCGATGCGCCGCTGGTCGGCGGCGCCGTGCTGTTCGGCATCGGCTGGGGTCTCGCCGGCATCTGCCCCGGCCCCGCGCTGGTCAATCTCGCCGGGCTCTCGCTGCCGATCGTGGTGTTCGTCGCCGCGATGCTGGCCGGCATGATCGGCCAGAATCTCTTCGGCAAGAATCTTTGGCGCCGGCGTGCCGCTTCGCCGCGCGCCATCGAACCTTCTCCCCTTCCATCTCGCGCAGACGGGTGACCTCATGACAGACAACACAGCGATCAAGCACTTCCCTCCTCCGCCCGGCATCCAGGCGCCGCCGCTCTCGCTCGGCGCCCGCGTCGGCGATTTGTTGTTCATCTCCGGCATTCCCGGCTTCGACGCCAACCGCGAGCTGCCCGACGGCTTCGAGGCGCAGTTCGCCAATGTCGTGACCAATTTCAAACGCGTGCTGAATGAAGCCGGCGCGACGATGCGCGATCTCGTCAAGGTCAACGTGCTGCTGACCCGCGCCAGCGACGTTGCCACGATGAACGCGCTCTATGCCGGCGCGTTCGGCCCCGCGCCCTATCCCGCGCGCACCACCTGCGTCGTGGTGGCGCTGCCCAATCCGAAGATGCTGATCGAGATCGAGGGCGTGGCGTCGGTGAAGGGGTGATGCTTCCCTCCTGATGCGCGGGTGATGACACCGAACTTGCTCGCGATCGCGCCACATATTCGCTGTCGTCCCGGCGAAGGCCGGGACCCATAACCGCCGTTGCGAATTGTTAAGCGCTATTGCAACGACGAGTCCTACCTACAACATCCGCCGCGGCGTATGGGTCCCTGTGTCTTGGAAGTCTGTCATGATGAGGGTGGGCGGGAAGCCGTTGGGTCCTTGGCGCTTGACGCCGTGAGCCGGCTCGGTCTCCCGCCCGTTCCATCTACAAACCTGAACAGTTGCACGAGGCTGCGCCAACAGACCTCGCATCACAGGGACAGGCACCGTGATCATAGCTCTTCGTTACGTTGGAATCGACATCTCCAAGAAACACCTCGATATCTTTGATGAGGCTGACGGCGTGCCGAGGCGCATTGCCAACGCGCCACAGGCCATCACACAGCAGGTGGCGCGTTGGCAATGCGCTGCGCTGGTCGTCTTCGAGGCGACGGGTATCTATGACCTCGCGCTTCGCGAGGCGCTGCGTCAGGCCGGGATCCAGTTCGCACGGATCAACCCGGCCCGTGCCCGCGACTTTGCACGGGCTAGCGGCCTACTCGCCAAGACCGATCCGATCGATGCGCGGATGCTGGCGGCCTTTGCACGGGCCATGCAGCCTGCCCCCGAGCAGGTCGCCGATCCTGCACGCAACACTTTGGCGAGGCTTGCAAAACGGCGGGATCAGCTGGTCCTCATGCGCGCCCAGGAGAAGAACCGGCGCAGCGAGGCCGACGATCGCGCAATGGCCGAACGCATTGGCCGCCTCATCGAGGTCCTCGACAGCGAGATCGCCGAGATCGAGGCGGACATCAGTGCATTGATTAAAGCCGAAGCGGAGATCGCGGACGATGCCAAGTTAATGCGTTCGCTGCCCGGCGTGGGTCCGGTAGCCTGCATGCAGCTGATCGCGCAGATGCCGGAACTCGGGCGGGTCGGGCCGAAACAACTCGCAGCGCTCGCTGGCCTGGCTCCCTTCAACGTCGACAGCGGCGCCTTCCGCGGCAAGCGCAAGATTGCGGGCGGCCGAAAGCGCGTTCGTGACGCCCTCTATATGGCGGCCCTCAACGCAGTTCGCAGAGCTGATCCGTTCAAGGCCTTCTATGC
The DNA here is from genome assembly GCF_015291625.1 of Bradyrhizobium sp. CCBAU 53421. Taxonomy (NCBI): domain Bacteria; kingdom Pseudomonadati; phylum Pseudomonadota; class Alphaproteobacteria; order Hyphomicrobiales; family Nitrobacteraceae; genus Bradyrhizobium; species Bradyrhizobium sp. CCBAU 53421. The sequence continues at coordinate 2,768,577 of NZ_CP030047.1, read as the reverse complement.
ACGGCTGCGACAGGCCGGAAAACCAGCCAAACTCGCCCTCATCGCCGTCGCCAGGAAGCTGCTAACGGTCCTCAATGCCATGATGCGAGACCGAAAGCCGTACCTGCAGACCAAACCAACATAACAGTTGCCGGCCTTCGCCGGGACGACGATGTGGGAAGAGCGGCGCGTTATCCTCACGGAGCACACGCAACTTCAATTGGCCCTCAAAACAACGACCCCTGCCCGTCATCCTCGCGCACCGGCGCCTTGCGCGGCGCGGCCTTCTTCGCCACCGGCGCATCCTCCGCGGCGATCTCTTCCGCGGTCATCGGCAGCAGCAGCTGCGCATCGTCGTTGGCAACGGCGTTGACGCGCATCGTCACCTGGTGCCAGGCGAACTCACCGACGTCAGGCCCCTTCAGCATCGGCATCACGTCGTCGACATCGTTCGGCAGGCAATCGAGCCAGCGCGCGAATTGCTCGGGCCGGATCGTGACGGGCACGCGATGATGCAGCTGCGCGAGATCGGGGCTCGCGGGCGCGGTGACGATCGCGACCGTGTCCTGCTCCTCGCCGTTCGGCCCCATCCAGGTTTCGGCGAGCGCTGCGAAAGCGAGCGGATGGCCGTCGCGGCGATGGATGAAGAACGGCCGCTTGCGGCCGCCGGCGTCTTGCCATTCGTAATAGCCGTCGGCCGGGATCAGCGCGCGGCGCCGCTTGATCGCGTTCTTGAAGGCGGGCTTCTCCCGCACCGTCTCGGAGCGGGCGTTGATCAGCAGCGAGAACGTGCGGGGGTCCTTGACCCAGGACGGGATCAGGCCCCAGCGCATCAATTGAAAATGCCGGCCGCCATTCTGCAGCACCACGACGGGGATCGGCTGGGTCGGCGCAACATTATACCGCGGCGGAAAATTCGGCTGTTCGATGTAGCCGAACATCTCTCGCAAGGCCGCCGGCGGCGAGGTAATGACAAAGCGTCCGCACATATCCTGTCCCGGGTGGTATCCGTTTATTCCGCCTTAACTTGGACCGTTAAAGACTGCGAGCAATGACCTCAACGGCCGCCATAGCGGGCTCTTCCCCGCGACCGACGTACCCCGACGAGGCGCGGGCTGCGCAGTTGCGTGCCGCCAACATCAATCCCCGCACCGGGCTTGCGACCGACTACCTCAATCACTTCAACGAAGCCATCATGTTGCTCGAGATGGTGCCGGACCTGCCGGAATGCGCCGACGATTTCCTGGAATGGCAGCCGCTGTCCTATGCCGAGCATTTCACCGCGTCCAATTTCAAGGCACGCGACCTCGCGATCGAGGCCTATGAGATGGCCAACGCCGGTATCCGGGCCGAATTCGATCAGCTCACCGACAGCATGACCAAGATTCTGACCGAGGTTGGCGCCGCCATGCGGCAATTGCAGCAGGACAAGAGCCGGGTCGCGCTCGCCGAGCAGGCGATCGTCTGGGTCAAGCCGCTGGTGATGCAGACCGCCGGCGTCATCAACGGCGCCGCGAAGGCCGATGTCGACAGGATCATGGCGGATGCCTGACTTGTCGGGCATGATGATGCTCGAACCCGATTGTTGATTGCCTTGACCTCTCCCGAACCTCCGATCCGCCCGCAGCTCGCCGTATCAGGCGTGATTTTCCGCGACGGCAAGGTGCTGCTGGTGCGCCGCGCCCGCTCGCCGGGCAAGGGCTTCTATTCGCTGCCCGGCGGCCGGGTCGAGTTCGGCGAGACGCTGCACACCGCCCTGCACCGGGAGATCGACGAGGAAACTGGGCTGCGGGTCGAGATCCTGGGTCTGGCCGGCTGGCGCGAGGTGCTGCCGACCGGTCCCGGCACCGGGCATTACCTGATCATGACGTTCGCAGCGCGCTGGGCCTCCCGCGAACCCGTGCTGAACGACGAGCACGACGATTTCAAATGGCTGGCGCCGGAGGAGATCGGCGACCTCAAGGTCACCGGCGGGCTGCACGAGGTGATTGCGGCCGCCCGGCGGCTGGTTTGAGGGCCGTTTCGGGCGCTTTGGACCGTCCTGCCGCCTTGCCTCGGGCGCATTGAGGGGGCATACCACGGCGATTCCGGAACCCCTGATGATCAGAGCCTTTCTCGCCGTTGTGATCCTGATGTCGGCCTGCCTCGCGACGCCCGCCCGGGCGCAGGACGCGGCTGCGCCGTTCGACGGCGACCTGCAGCGGCTGGCCGAGATCCTCGGCGCCCTGCACTATCTGCGCGGCATCTGCGGCTCCAACGAGGGCGCCAAATGGCGCAACGAGATGCAAGCGCTGATCGACGCCGAAACCCCCTCCGGCGACCGCCGCGCCCGCATGGTTGCGGGCTTCAACCGCGGCTATAACGGCTTCCAGCAGACCTACCGGACCTGCACGCCAGCGGCCACGGTGGCGATCCGCCGCTACATCGAGGAAGGCTCGAAGATCTCGCGCGACCTGACGGCCCGCTATGCCAACTGACCGCACGATCTTCTTCGACCTCGACGGCACCCTGACCGACCCGAAACCCGGCATCACCGGCTCGATCCAGTATGCGCTGGAAAAGCTCGGCCGCCCGGTTCCCAAGCAGGATGAGCTGACCTGGTGCATCGGGCCGCCGCTGCGGGCAAGCTTTGCCACGCTGCTCGGCGGCGAGGAACTCGCCGACCGCGCGGTCGAGCTGTACCGCGAGCGGTTCGGCGATGTCGGGCTGTTCGAGAATGCGGTCTATCCCGATATCGCCGAGGTGCTGGCGGAGCTGCGCGGGCGGCCTGGCCGCATCTTCGTCGCGACCTCGAAACCGCATGTGTTCGCGACGCGGATCGTCGCGCATTTCGGCCTCGGCAGCTATTTCGACCACGTGTTCGGCTCGGAGTTCGATGGAACCCGGGTCAACAAGGTCGACCTGCTGGTCTATGCGCTGGAGCAGACCGGGGCCGATCCGGCGCAGGCGCTGATGATCGGCGACCGCAGCCACGACGTGATCGGAGCTACGCGCAACGGCATCCGCGCGGTCGGCGTCACCTATGGCTACGGCACGCCGGAGGAGCTGACCGAGGCCGGCGCCAGCCATCTGTGCGCCTCGCCGCGCGCGGTGCTGGACCATATCCACAGCTCATTTGGCTGACGGCGGCGGGAACACCCGGAATTCCCCTTCAAATGCCGTGACGGCCGTTAACCTTTTCGAAAGATGTGGGGTTGGCGGTACCCGCATGCGTGATACATCTCGCGGGTCGCAGTGGTTCGCTCCTCGGACCGCGCGCATTCATTTTGCAGAGTTTCATGCGCCATCCAGCGTCCTTCCCCCATCATCAAGACCCGCGTCCCGATCACGAGCAGAAGCAGGCCGCACTGGGCTACCTGAACGAGGCCTGGGCGGAAGCGCGTCACGACGGCGTCGATGGCGACTGCCTCGCGCAGGCGAGCCTGTTTGCGGCGCTCGCCGAGCTGGTCGGCACCTATGGCGAGGATGCGGTGGCGAAGTTCGCCGAGGGCCTCGCCGCGCGGGTGCGCAACGGCGAGTTCTCGCTGGCTCTCGCCCGGCAGTGATCCCACAAAGCGTTTTCGGGCACCGGTTCGCGTGAAAGAAAACGCGTCAACACTCCAGCGCATTTGATGCGCTAGGCCTTCAGCGTCTCCAGGAACCGGACCGGCTCCCCGAGCGAGGGCGTCGTCAGTTCGCCCTGCCACATCACCCGCTTGCCGCGCACGAAGGTGCCGACCGGCCAGCCCTGCACCCGTACGCCGTCATAGGGCGTCCAGCCCGCGCGCGAGGCGACCCATTTGTTGGTGATGGTTTCGCTGCGCTTCAGATCGACCACGGTGAAGTCGGCATCATAGCCCGCCGCGATACGGCCCTTGCAGGCCATGTTGAACAGCCGCGCCGGACCCGCGCTGGTGAGATCGACAAAGCGCTGTAGAGACAGCCGCCCGGCGTTGACGTGATCGAGCATCAAGGGCACCAGCGTCTGCACCCCGGTCATGCCCGACGGCGACGCCGGATAGGTCTTGGCCTTCTCCTCCAGCGTATGCGGCGCGTGGTCCGAGCCGAGCACGTCGATGATGCCCTGCTCGATGCCGTACCAGATGCCGGCGCGATGATCGGCCGTGCGCACCGGCGGGTTCATCTGCGCCAGCGTGCCAAGCCGCTCGTAGCATTCCGGCGCGGCCATCGTGAGGTGGTGCGGCGTCGCCTCGCAGGAGGCGACATCCTTGTGGTCGCGCAGATATAGGATCTCTTCCTTGGTCGAGATGTGCAGCACGTGGATACGCTTGCCGGTCTCGCGCGCCAGCTTGACCAGCCGTTCGGTCGCCATCAGCGCCGCGGTCTCGTCGCGCCACACCGGATGCGAGCGCGGATCGCCCTCGATCCGCAGCGGCTTGCGCTCGTTGAGGCGGTATTCGTCCTCGGCGTGAAACGCGGCGCGGCGCCGGATCACCTGGAAGATCCGCCGCAGGCTCTCGTCATCCTCGACCAGCAGCGCGCCGGTGGAAGAGCCGATGAACACCTTGACGCCGGCGCAGCCCGGCGCGCGCTCGAGCTCCGGCAGGTCCTGCACGTTCTCGCGGGTGCCGCCGATGAAGAACGCGAAATCGCAATGCATGCGATGGTGGCCGCGCTTGATCTTGTCGGTGAACGCCTCTTCGGTGACCGTCAGCGGGTTGGTGTTCGGCATCTCGAACACCGCGGTGACCCCGCCCATCACGGCGCTGCGCGAGCCTGTCTCGAGATCTTCCTTCTGCGTCAGCCCGGGCTCGCGGAAATGCACCTGGGTGTCCATCACGCCCGGCAGGATGTGCAGGCCCTTGCAGTCGATCACCTCACCGGCCGAGGCTCGGCCGAGCGAGCCGATCGCGGCGATACGGCCATTGGTGATGCCGATATCGCGCACGCCCTCGCCGTCCTGATTGACCACGGTGCCGGATTTTAGAATGGTGTCAAATTGCTGATTCATCGGTCCTCGGCGCCCGCTTTCGGGTGTCGCGCGGGCCTTGTTCGGGGCACTGTAGCGCCTTAGCTTGGCTGGGGATATCCGCGAGGACAGCGTTTCCCAAGGAACTTCGGAAAAGAGCCAATTTTGCGAATGAAAGCAGCGTTTCTTCCAGATCGGGGCGTGATCAAGGTCTCTGGCGAGGACGCCCGCAACTTCCTCAACGGCCTCATCACGACCGATGTCGAGCAGTTGACCCCGGGACAGGCCCGGTTCGGCGCGTTGCTGACGCCGCAGGGCAAGATCATCGTCGACTTCCTGATCACCGAGATACCCGCAGGTCACGGCGGCGGCTTCCTGATCGACGCGCCGCGCGCGCTCACCAAGGGGCTTGCCGACAAGCTCGGCTTCTACAAGCTGCGCGCCAAGGTCGTGGTCGAGAACCTCTCCGACAGCCTCGGTGTGCTTGCGGCCTGGGATGGCGAGCCGGCGACGATTCCCGATCTTGCTTTCGCCGATCCGCGCAACGCAGCGCTCGGCTGGCGCATCCTGATCCCGGACGATCTGAAGCAAAAACTCACCGAGCTGATCGGCGCCGATCTCATCGACTCCAGCGTCTATGAGGCGCATCGCATCGCGACCGGCGTGCCGCGCGGCGGGCTCGACTTCATGTATGGCGACGCCTTCCCGCACGAGACCAACATGGACCGCCTCAACGGCGTCGATTTCGACAAGGGCTGCTATGTCGGCCAGGAGGTGGTGTCGCGCATGCAGCACCGCGGCACCGCGCGCACCCGCACGGTGAAGATCATTCTCGACGGCCCCGCCCCCGAGACCGGCGCGACGATCCAGGCCGGCGACAAGCAGGTCGGCACCATGGGCTCGACCGCCGGCGAGAAAGGGCTCGCGCTGGTCCGCATCGACCGCGTCGCCGACGCGCTCGACGCCGGCCTGCCGCTGACCGCGGGTGGCCTCGCGCTTCATCTCGCCGAGCCGGACGCCGTCCGCATCACACCCAAGCAGACCGTTGCATGACCCGTACCGCGCAACTGCATCCCGACGGCAAGACGCGCTGCCCGTGGCCGGGCGAGGACGCGTTCTACGTCGCCTATCACGACAATGAATGGGGCGTGCCGGAATATGACGACCGCGCGCTCTATGAAAAACTGATCCTCGACGGCTTCCAGGCCGGACTGTCCTGGATCACGATCCTGCGCAAGCGCGAGAACTTCCGCAAAGCTTTCGACGATTTCCAGCCCGAGAAGATCGCGCGCTACACCGACAAGAAGGTGCATGCGCTGATGAACGACGCCGGCATCGTCCGCAACCGCGCCAAGATCGAAGGCACGGTGGCGAGCGCCAAGTCGTATCTCGAAATCATGGAGAAAGGTCCCGGCTTCTCGAAATTCCTGTGGGACTTCGTTGACGGCAAGCCAAAGGTCAATCTGTTCAAGACCACGGCGAGCGTGCCGGCCTCGACGCCGCTCTCGATCAAGATCTCCAAGGAGCTCGGCGGGCGCGGCTTCAAATTCGTCGGCCCCACCATCGTCTACGCTTTCATGCAGGCAACCGGCATGGTCAACGATCACCTCGTGACCTGCTTCTGCCACCAGGCCTGCAGCGGCAAGCTCCGCGTGCCGCGGCTCAAGAAGAAATGACGGCGCACAAATCGACGGAGGCCGCCCGCGCCTGGCAGCGGATGTTGTCGGGGCGCAGGCTGGACCTGCTCGACCCTTCACCGCTCGATATCGAGATCGTCGACATCGCGCATGGCCTGGCGCGGGTCGCGCGCTGGAACGGCCAGACCAGCGGCGCGCATATCTTCTCGGTCGCCCAGCACACGCTGCTGGTCGAGGCCGTGATGCGCCAGCAGACGCCGCGTGTCGATATCAGCCATCGTCTCGCCGCGCTGCTGCACGACGCGCCGGAATACGTCATCGGTGACATGATCTCGCCGTTCAAGGCGGTGCTCGCAGGCGAATACAAGGTGGTGGAGAAGCGCCTTCTGTCGGCGATCCATATCCGCTTCGGTCTGCCCGCGGTGCTGGCGGACGAGATCACCCAGCAGATCAAGGCCGCCGATCGCGGCGCCGCCTATCTCGAAGCGACGCATCTGGCGGGATTTTCGCAGGCCGAAGCCAAGCGGCTGTTCGGCCGCGATCCGGAATTGCCCGAAGCGACCGAGCGCGACTATCTGACGCCGTGGACTGCAGCGCGGGCCGAAAAGCAGTTCCTCGAGCGCTTCAAGACATTGCACGCGTCATAGGTGCGGACCGCGTAACGCGCTGCCGGTTGCGCTGCAAAACGAGGAGCGGGCATGACGCCGCCCGCCTTTGCCCACGCGGGAGCAGCCGTTATAATCGGGCGCACCCGACACCTAAGGACCATCATGCTTCACGTCTGCTCGCTTGCCGCGCTCTCCGACACGGTTCGTGCCACCGGCGCCAGCCATGTGCTGACCGTGATGGCCAATGTCGATCAGGTGCAGCGGCCGCCCTCGGTGCTGCCGGCCAACCATCTGAAAGTGTCGATGGACGACATCGTCGAACAGATGGACGGGTTCGTTGCACCGAACGAGACGCATATCGAGCGCGTGCTGAGCTTCGTGCGCGGCTGGGATCGCCGCGCGCCGATGGTGGTGCATTGCTACGCCGGCATCAGCCGTTCGACCGCAAGCGCATTCGCCACCGTCTGCGCGCTCAATCCGCACCGCGACGAAATGTCCATCGCCCGGCTGATCCGCGCGGCCTCACCGATCGCGGCGCCCAACCGGCTGATCGTCAGCCTCGCCGACAAGGCGCTGGGGCGCGAGGGCCGCATGCTGCGCGCGCTCGATGCGATGGGCCCCGGCAGCATGAGCGTCGAAGGCCGGCCCTTCCGCATCGACCTGGACTAGCGCGGCCTGCCACGCAGGGTCGCTTGAACTTCCGGTCCTCCCAACGGCACTACTAGGTTGCGACGGGCGGCCGGCTGGCCGATGGTCCGGCGCGTCCCGCCGGAGGCCCAATGTTCGATTCGCCGTTCGATTTCCTGACGCTCGTCATCGCCATTGTCGCGATCATTTTCGCGCGCAAGGCGCTGGGCCAGATCTCGGTGCTGCAGCGCCGGCTGGATGCGATCGAGGCCACGGGCGTGGCCGTCGCGCGGACGGCCGTGCCGCCACCGCTGGCGCCGCTCGAGGCGTTCGAGCAGACGCTTCCGGCGGCGCCTTCCATCGCGCCACCGCCGCTCCCCGAAGCGGCTCCGAGCGAACCGGCTGCGCATGCAGAGCCAGTCACGGACGCGGCAGGTGCCGCGCCACCGCCGCTACCAGAGCCTCCCGCTCCGCCGCCCCCGACGCCCGGCTTCGAGGAGACGCTCGGCACGCGCTGGGTGGTGTGGATCGGCGGCCTGACGCTCGCGCTCGGCGGCTTCTTCATGGTGCGCTATTCGATCGAGGCCGGGCTGCTCGGCCCCGGCGTGCGCACGATGCTCGGCGGATTGTTTGCGCTCGCGCTGCTCGGCGCCGGCGAGTGGACACGGCGCAAGGAAAGCATCTCCAGCATCGAGGCGTTGCCGGTTGCCAACATTCCAGCGATCCTCACCGCCGCCGGCACCGCGGTGGCGTTCGCCACCGTCTACGCCGCCTACGCATTGTACGACTTCCTCGCGCCGGCAACCGCCTTCATCCTGCTCGGCATGGTCGCGCTCGGCACGCTCGCCGCGGCGCTGTTGCACGGACCTGCGCTGGCCGGGCTTGGCATCGTCGGCGCCTTCGTCACCCCGATCCTGGTCTCGTCCGACAACCCCGACTTCTGGTCGCTCTACATCTATCTCGCCATCGTCACGGCGGCGGCGCTCGGCCTCGCGCGCATCCGGCTGTGGCGCTGGCTTGCCGTGACGACGATCGCCTTCGCGCTGCTGTGGACCTTCCCGTGCCTGCAATGCGGGCCGGAGATGATCGCACCGCACGTCTTCCACGTGATCGCAGGCTTCGTGCTGGCAGCGCTGCTGGTGGTCTGCGGCTTCATGTTCGGCCCCGACGGCGACGGCGAGGAGACCGAGCCGATCTCCTCCGGCTCGCTCGCGGCCTATCTGTTCGGCGCGATGCTGATCGTGCTCAACAGCGCGCACGCCGACATCGCAATGATCGGCTTCGCGCTGCTGACGGCAGCGAGCCTTTTCGTGGCCTGGCGCGCGCCGGCCGCAGCGGGCGCGATCGCCGCCGCGTCGCTATTCGCCTTCATCGTGTTCGGCGAGTGGGCCGTCCGCCGCAACGTCGACATGCTGGTGCTGCCGGGCGGTGCGATCCCGGGCATCGGCCCGTCCGCGACCGATGGCTCGGTCTCGCTGCATCTCGTCACCGCGGCGCTGTTCGCGGCCGCGTTCGGCATCGCCGGCTTCCTCGCACAATTCCGCTTTGCCACGACGAAGATCACGGTGACCTGGGCCGCGGCGGCCGTGTTCACGCCGGTCGCACTGCTGGTCGCACTCTACGCACGCATCGCGCATCTCGATCGCTCGATCCCGTTCGCGATATCAGCCGTGCTGCTTGCCGCCGCCTACGCCGCCGCGACCGAAGCGCTGACCCGGCGCGGCGAGCGGCCGGAGCTGTCCTCCTCGATTGCGCTGTCGGCAACCGGCGCCCTCGCCTCGCTGGCGCTGGCGCTCACCTTCGCGCTCGACAAGGGCTGGCTCACCATCGCGCTGGCGCTGGTGTCGATGGGCACGGCGTGGCTGTCGGTGCAGCGGCCGATCCCGTTCCTGCGCTGGCTCGCCGCGATCCTGGCCGGCATCGTAGTGCTGCGCATCGGCTACGAGCCGCGGATCGCCGGCGATGCCGTCGGCACCACGCCGATCTTCAACTGGCTGCTGTGGGGCTATGGCGTTCCGGCGCTGTCGTTCTGGGCGGCAAGCCATTTCCTGCGCCGCAACGGCGACGACGTCCCGCTGCGCATGGTCGAGTCAGCCGCGATCCTGTTCACGGTGCTGCTCGCCTTCATGGAGATCCGCCACGCGGTCAATGCCGGCGATGTCTATTACGCCAGCGCCGGGCTGACCGAGGTCGCGTTGCAAGTCGGCGTGACGCTGGCGATGGCGATCGGGCTGGAGCGGCTGCGGCTGCGCAGCGGCAGCATCGTCCACAATGTCGGCGCGGTGCTGCTGACCGCGTTTGCCGGACTTGCCAGCCTGTTCGGGCTGCTGGGGCTGGAGAACCCGATGCTGTGGTGGCAGGACGTCGGCGGCAGCTTCATCAATCTGCTGCTGCTCGGCTACGCGTTGCCGGCCGTGCTGGCACTGCTGCTGTCCTATGCGGTGGCGGGCCATCGTCCCGCGCCCTACGCCAACACGATCGCCGCCGGCGCGCTGGTGCTTGCGCTCGCCTATGTCACGTTCGAAATCCGCAGGCTCTATCATGGACCGGTGCTGACGCACGGCGAGACCACCGGCGCGGAGCAATACACCTATTCGATCGCCTGGCTGATGTTCGGCGTCGCGCTGCTCGGCATCGGCATCGTCGTCAACTCGCAGCGGGCGCGGCTCGCCTCCGCTGCGGTGATCGGGCTGACGATCCTGAAGGCGTTCCTGGTCGACATGTCGACGCTCACTGGCGTCTACCGGGCACTGTCGTTCATGTGCCTCGGCGTCGTGCTGGTTGCGATCGGCTGGCTCTATCAGCGGATCCTGTTCCGCAGGCGGGCCGCTCCGCCTGTCCCGCAGGCTGAGGCTTGAAACTTGTGGTCCTGAACGACGAGAAGCCTCAGTCGACGGATTCGGCAACCAGGCGAATCCTGAACACGGGCTTGCGGCTCTCGTCGAGCAGCTCCATGTGCCATTCGCTGTCTTGCTTCATGTTGCGCGAAATGCTGCCAAGGAAATTGCCGCACACCTTGGTCATCTCGGCCCAGGCCACGTCACGGCTCTCGAACTCCGTCGCGTGGTCGGACGCACCAGCGTAATCGCCATCACTGATACGGAAAAAATATTGCGCCATATGACTACTCAAATCGGTGTCCCCACCATCCCGCCTTTCGGCGAACGCTAAGGATATTGAGTAGCTATCAACGCGTGGCGACCGCCATCCGTATGACTACGGCTCGGCAGCTATTCCCGCTAGCGCGCAGATGAGAAATTAGTCGGTGGAGCGCCGCAATTCCGGCGCGCTCTCGACCTTGGCGGGTTCGGCCTTGACCGGCTCGAGCTTCGCCCTTTCGACCTGCGGCGTCTCAACGCGCGAGACTTCGGCCTGCGAGGCGTCCGCCGACCGGGTGCGCGGATGCAGCGAACGCGGACGCGCCGCCGCGCGCGCCATCAGCATCTGCTGGCCGCCCTGGTGATGGAAATCGCAGTAGGCGAAGCCCATGCCGGAGACCGAGCCGCGGAACGTGCGGTCGTCCTGCTTGTCGAGATTGAAGCACGGTTCGAACGGAATGCCCTTCAGCGACGCGCAAACGCTCTGGCCGCGGATTTGCAGCGTATTGCCGGGCAGGCGCACGTGGCGGATCGGGCCGGAGCCGGAGAACTGGATCGAGCCCGTGGCGCCCAGATCGTCGAGGATACGGCCGGCGCCGCGGGTACCGTCAAAACAGGTGAAGGCGAACACCTTGCCGGCCACGAACCTGCGGGCCTCATCGGCGTTCATCATGCCTGCGAATGCCGGCACGACCATCGCTCCGGCCGTGACGGCCCCCAACACCAAACGCGCAAGCATGAGCTACTCCACTTACGAGCGCGGGCACCCGCTCCTTGTTGAGCATGACCCCCGCACGCACGTTACTCGAACGTCTGCGCGAGGAAACCCGGCCCCCCGGGATCATGCCGCAAGTCTCTTTACCCGCTGCTTACCATACCAACAGTGGCAACATTGGAGCAGCTTGGTTGGTAAAGTCTGAACGTCCTCAGACTATTTTTACCACGATCCGGCCACGGACCTCGCCGCCAAGGATTTTCGCGCCGTAACTCATGACCTCGTCCAGGGCGATTTCATGAGTGATATCAGCCAGTTTTGCCTTGTCCAGATCGCTGGCAAGGCGACGCCAGGCGGTCCTGCGGAGCTCGATCGGGCACATCACGGAATCGATGCCGAGAAGGCACACACCCCGCAAAATGAAAGGCGCGACCGACGACGGCAGGTCCATGCCGGCCGCCAGGCCGCAGGCCGCGATGGCGCCGCCGTATCTGGTCATCGAGAGCAGATTGGCGAGCGTGGTCGACCCGACGCTGTCGACGCCGCCGGCCCAGCGCTCCTTCGCAAGCGGCTTCGGGGCGCCCGACAGCTCGGCGCGGTCGATCACCTCGGCGGCGCCGAGCCCCTTGAGATAGTCGGCCTCCGACATCCGCCCGGTCGAGGCGATGACGTGGTAGCCGAGCTTCGACAGCACCGCGATCGCGACCGAGCCGACCCCGCCGGCGGCGCCGGTGACCACCACCGGGCCGCTCTTCGGCGTCAGACCATGCTTCTCCAGCGCCAGCACCGAGAGCATCGCGGTATAGCCGGCAGTCCCCACGGCCATCGCGTCGCGGGCCGAAATGCCGTCCGGCAGCCGTACCAGCCAGTCGCCCTTGACGCGGGCCTTTTCGGCATAGGCGCCGAGATGGGTCTCGCCCATGCCCCAGCCGTTGCAGACGACCTTGTCGCCCGCCTTCCAGTCGGGATGGCTGGATTGCTCGACGGTGCCGGCGAAATCGATGCCGGCGATCATCGGGAAGCGGCGCACCACCGGCGCCTTGCCGGTCAGCGCCAGGCCGTCCTTGTAGTTCAGCGTCGACCATTCGACGCGGACGGTAACGTCGCCATCCATCAATTCCGTGTCGTCGAATTGGGTCAGTGCGGCGGTGGTACCCTTGTCCGCCTTGTCGATCCTGATTGCCTTGAACGTTGCCACGATGAGCACTCCCCGTAATTCTGGTTTCGGGGGAGTGTTTAACCCATCAGGCAGGCTGCGCAACCGGGCGCACGACGGGCTTTTCGACGATCGGCAGGTTGATCAGCGCCGACAGCACGCCGAACAGCACCGACAGCCACCAGATCGGCGTGTAGGAGCCATACTGCTCGAACACGACGCCGCCGAGCCAGACCCCGAGGAAGCCGCCCACCTGATGGCTGACGAAGGCGAAGCCATACAGGGTGGAGAACCAGCGGGTGCCGAACATCAGCGCCACCAGCGCTGAGGTCGGGGGCACGCTCGACAGCCACAGCAGCCCCGAGGCCGCGCCGAATGCGATCGCCGAGAACGGCGTCACCGGGAACGAGATGAAGGCGACCGTCGCCAGCGCGCGCGAAAAGTAGATCACCGAGAGCAGATAGCGCTTCGGAACGAAGTTCTGCAGCCAGCCGACGCTGAGCGAGCCCACGATGTTGAACAGGCCGATCGCCGCGACCACCCAGCCGCCGGTGGTCGCCGGAATGCCGCGGTCGGCCAGATAGGCCGGCAGGTGGATGGTGATGAAGGCAAGCTGGAAGCCGCAGGTGAAGAAACCCAGCACCAGCAACACATAGGAGCGATGGCCGAAGGCTTCGGCCAGCGCAGTCTTGAACGACTGCTGGTCGGCGGCCGGCACCTTGGCGGTCTCGGCCGGTGGCGTCGCAAGCGCGAGCGAGAGCGGCAGGATCAGCAGCATCAGCGCGCTGAACACCACGAGCGCGGTCTGCCAGCCGAAATTGTCGATCATTGCGACGCCGAACGGCGCGAACAGGAACTGGCCGAACGAACCGGCGGCGGTGCCGGCGCCGAGCGCAATGCCGCGCTTCTCGGGCGGCAACAGCTTGCTGAAGGCCGCCAGCACCAGGTTGAACGACGAGCCCGACAGGCCGAAGCCGATCAGCACGCCGGCGCTGATGTCGAGCGACAATGAGGTGGTCGAATAGCGCATCAGCAGCAGGCCGGCGGCATAGAGCAGCGCGCCGACGATCATGACGCGCAGCAGGCCGAAGCGATCGGCGATGGCCCCTGCGATCGGCTGGCCGAGCCCCCACAACAGATTCTGCAGCGCGATGGCGAGGCCGAACACGTCGCGGCCCCAAGCGAATTCGCGGCCCATCGGCTGTACGAAGAAGCCGAGGCTGGAGCGCGGGCCGAAACTCAAGAGCGCAATGGCGCAGCCGCAGACGATGATGACGAGCGGCGTGCGCCAGGTGCCGGACGCCGGTCGAAGATCCCCGGTGGTAACAGCCATGTTGTCTTCCCCCGCGACTGGCGGGGGAACCGCCCCGCGAAACGTTACCGGGAGTTAATGCATCTGCATGGAAAGCCCAAGAGGCGGCGGAGAAAAATATTCGCCCGCAAGGCAGCCCTGCAGATTATGCGACTGTCATTCCGGGTCCTGGCCCTGCGGCCCTTCCTGGAATGACGTCGCGAGGTCACGGCGCGGCGAAGCATTGCCCGAATGTCGCGGCGGCTCAGTCCGAATGGCTGGGAACGTCGTCTTCTCCTTCCCCCTGAAAGGGGGAAGGTCGGGATGGGGGTCGGCCACACGCATCGCTGCTCGCGGTGAGACGAGAACCCACCCGCTTTGCTCTGACGAGCAAAGCAACCTCCCCTTTTCAAGGGGAGGTTAGGCTGGCACACCTACCGCTTGGCGCTGGCCTGCTCGGCCGAGCTCTGGGCGGCTTCGGCAAGCTGCGCCGAGATCTTGGCGGTCTCGGCTGCGCTGCCCCAGCTCGGCGCGTCGCTGCCGTCGCCCCAGGCGCGCGGGCGATAGAAGGTGTGGACGCCGAACTTGTACGTCTTCTTCATTTCACTGACCCAGGACGGCCGCACCCAATAGGCGTGGTAGTGGGTCGAGCGATCGACTTCGGGCAGCCACAATTTGCCGTCGAGGATCGCCTTCGAGATCTTTTTGGCGCGATCCCACATGTCGGGCTCGCGGACGACGTCGGGGATGTTGTCGCAGGCGAAGGTGAACTGACAGGCGTAGTGGCGGTTCTTGTTCTGGTAGACCACGCCGCACACCGTCTCCGGATATTTGCCGGAGAAGGCGCGGTTCAGCACCACCTGGGCGACTGCGATCTGGCCGCGCACGGCTTCGCCGCGCGCTTCGAAATAGACCGCCTCGGCGAGGCACTTCTCCGACTTGGCGCGCGATTTCTCGTCGAACAGGCCGAGCCGCTCGGCCGGCGTCTTGGTGTGCTGATCGTCGGCGTTGACCTCGCCCTTCGGCGCGATGCTCTCGCCCATCTCGCCGGCCTTGACCGGACCGTCGGCATCGACCGGCAGCGACGCCATCACCTTCATATCGGGATCGGGCTGCACCACGGGCGCCACGACGACCGGCGCCTCGCCGGGCTGCCAGCGCTCGAGGTTCTCGGGCGTGCCGAGCGAGGAGCCGAAGAACAGGCTGGCGGTCTTGAATGCAAACGGGTCACGCTCGTGCGCCGCATCGACAGGCGGCAGAGCGGCAGGCTTGGCAGGCACAGGCTTGGCGGGCACAGGTTTCAGATCGTCGAGCGGGTTGGCCTCGAGCGACATCGACACGTCGTATTGCTGCGGCGACGGCTTGGCATATTGCGGCAGCGGCGGCGCACGCAGCGCCTCCTGCAATTCGGGATCGAGCGGGGCGTTGTCGGCGGGCGCAGTCGCGGTCTTCATGCCCTTGACCGACGCATTCGACGTCGCGGGATCCTCGTTCGCCGGCGCCGGGTTCAGGGGCTGCGCAGGATCGGCCTGGCCAGGCCGACCGACAACGAGACGATCGCCCTTCAGGGTGCGATCGACCTTTGGAAAATCGGATGCCTGGTAGCGCGGCGGCGGTGCCGTGATCGGATTGCGCGT
Organism: Bradyrhizobium sp. CCBAU 53421; assembly: GCF_015291625.1. Lineage (NCBI taxonomy): Bacteria > Pseudomonadati > Pseudomonadota > Alphaproteobacteria > Hyphomicrobiales > Nitrobacteraceae > Bradyrhizobium > Bradyrhizobium sp. CCBAU 53421. The sequence goes on along the minus strand of NZ_CP030047.1, from coordinate 2,752,920 downwards.
CACCGTGCCGGTGATGTCGACACTCGGACTGTCCAGCCTTGCGAGCAGGATCTGCGGATCCTGCGGCGCGGAGGTGCCGATCGGACGGCCGAAGCTGTAGGTGGCGACCTGGATGGAGCCGAACGCGGAGGCGAAGACGCGCTTCTGCCAGCGCTCGGCGACGCCGGGCTGCCGGGCCAGGAGCGAGGCAATATCCTGATATCCGAGCTCGGTCGGCATCAAGGCGAAGATGCCAAGACCGAGACCGAAGAGCGCGAGACGTGCGCCCTTCGGCTGGTTACGCGACACAAACATCGTACGCTCACGCAACGCTTACTGAGTGCAATCGAACGCGGTCCATCCGCGCAATTCGACCTTTCCCGTTGCTAACTTGTTTAGGTTGCCGCGGAGTTAATCGGCGTTGCCCGCGCGCTACACTCAAGCGATCGCGCATGAGACAGGCGTTGCATCGCGCGCCTTGGTAAATGCGCGGCGCATGAAAGTCGTAAACAACGGGTCAACGAGGATGGTGAACAAAGTGTTGCAGGCACGCTAGCCACCCCATCGTCATTGCGAGGAGCGACAGCGACGAAGCAATCCATCGACCCGCGTGCGCCGGTGAGATGGATTGCTTCGCTTCGCTCGCAATGACAGTGCATTGGCGACTGTCTCGACAAACACAATGGCCGGGACGAGGTCCCGGCCATTGTCATATCCAAACTAACTGATCGCTTACGCCTGGCTGGCGATCTCCTTGCCGAGCGCGGCCTGCGCTGCGGCGAGACGGGCGATCGGCACGCGATAGGGCGAGCACGAGACGTAGTCGAGCCCGACCTCGTGGCAGAACGCGACCGATGCGGGATCGCCGCCATGCTCGCCGCAGATGCCGACCTTGAGGCTCGGCCGCGTCTTGCGGCCGCGCGTCACGCCGATCCTAACGAGCTCGCCAACACCGTCGCGATCGACCGAAATGAACGGATCGATCTCGAGGATGCCCTTGGCGACATAGGTGCCGAGGAAGCTCGCGGCGTCGTCGCGGCTGATGCCGTAGGTGGTCTGCGTCAGGTCGTTGGTGCCGAAGGAGAAGAACTCCGCAGTCTGCGCCACCTCGCCGGCCATCAGGCAGGCGCGCGGCAGCTCGATCATGGTGCCGACCTGGTAGGTCAGCTTGACGCCGGTTTCCTTCATCACCGCATTGGCGGTCGCATCGATCCGCGCCTTGACCAGATCGAACTCGGCCTTGGTCGCGATCAGCGGCACCATCACCTCGAGTCCGACCGGCTTGCCGGTGCGCTTGCCGGCTTCGACCGCCGCCTCGAAGATCGCGCGCGCCTGCATCTCGGCGATCTCGGGATAGGCGATCGCGAGACGGCAGCCGCGGAAGCCGAGCATCGGGTTGAACTCGGACAGTTCGCGGGCGCGGTCGGCGAGCTTGCGCGGATCGGTGTTCATGGCGCGCGCCACTTCCTCGATCTCGGCCTGGGTATGCGGCAGGAACTCGTGCAGCGGCGGATCGAGCAAACGGATCGTGACCGGCAGGCCCTTCATGATCTCGAACAGCTCGACGAAGTCGGCGCGCTGCATCGGCAGCAGCTTCGACAGCGCGGCGCGGCGCGACTGCTCGTCCTCGGAGAGGATCATCTCGCGCACGGTGCGGATGCGGGTCTCCTCGAAGAACATGTGCTCGGTGCGGCAGAGGCCGATGCCCTCGGCGCCGAACTTCACCGCGGTGCGCGCGTCATCGGGTGTGTCGCCGTTGACGCGGACGCCGAGCTTGCGGACCTCGTCGGCCCAGCCCATCAGCGTGCCGAACTCGCCGGACAGTTCCGGCTCGATCATCGGCATGCGGCCGGCCAGCACCTGCCCGACCGAGCCGTCGATGGTGATGACGTCGCCGGTCTTGAAGGTGCGCGAGCCCACGCTCATGGTGCCGCGGCCGTAGTCGACACGAATGGTGCCGCAGCCGGAAACGCAGGGCTTGCCCATGCCGCGCGCGACCACCGCCGCATGCGACGTCATGCCGCCGCGGGTGGTCAGGATGCCTTCGGCGGCGTGCATGCCGTGGATGTCTTCCGGGCTGGTCTCGATGCGGACCAGGATCACCTTGCGTCCGTCGGCCTGCAGCTTGGCCGCCTCGTCCGACGAGAACACGATCTCGCCCGACGCCGCGCCGGGCGATGCCGGCAAGCCGGTCGCGATCACGTCGCGCTTGGCGGCGGGATCGATGGTCGGGTGCAGCAGCTGGTCCAGCGAAGCCGGATCGATCCGCGTCACCGCGTCCTTGCGCGAGATCAGGCCCTCATTGGCGAGCTCGACCGCGATGCGCAGCGCCGCCTTCGCGGTCCGCTTGCCGCCACGGGTCTGCAGCATCCACAGCTTGCCCTGCTCGACCGTGAACTCCATGTCCTGCATGTCGCGGTAGTGCTTCTCGAGCAGCGTGTAGATCCGCGTCAGCTCCTTGAACGCGGCCGGCATCGCGGCCTCCATCGACAGCTTGTCGGAGCCGGACTCCAGCCGCGCCTCTTCGGTGATGTCCTGCGGCGTGCGGATGCCGGCGACGACGTCCTCGCCCTGCGCGTTGATCAGGAACTCGCCGTACAGCTTGCTCTCGCCGGTCGAGGGATTGCGCGTGAACGCAACGCCGGTCGCCGAGGTCTCGCCCATGTTGCCGAACACCATCGCCTGCACGTTGACGGCGGTGCCCCAGGATTCCGGGATGTCGTGCAGCTTGCGATAGGTCACCGCGCGCGCGTTCATCCAGGACGAGAACACGGCACCGATCGCGCCCCACAGCTGGTCGTGCGGATCCTGCGGGAACTCGTGGCCGGTCTCCTTGGCGACCGCCTCCTTGTACTTGCCGACCAGCTCGACCCAGTCGTCGCCGGTGAGATCGGTATCGAGCGAGTAGCCCTGGCCGTCCTTGAAGGTGTCGAGGATGTCCTCGAAATGATGATGCTCGAAGCCGAGCACCACGTCCGAATACATCGTGATGAAGCGGCGATAGCTGTCATAGGCGAAGCGGCGGTCGCCGGAGAGCTCGGCGAGCGCTTCGACGGTGCGGTCGTTGAGGCCGAGATTGAGCACGGTGTCCATCATGCCCGGCATCGAGGCGCGCGCGCCCGAGCGGACCGAGACCAGCAGCGGGTTCTTGGCGTCGCCGAAGCTCTTGCCGGTCAGCTTGCCGACATAGTCGAGCGCCTTCTCAACCTGTGCTTTCAATTCCTTCGGATACGTCTTGTCGTGGTCGTAGAAATAGGTGCAGACCGAGGTCGGGATGGTGAAGCCGGGGGGCACCGGCAGGCCGAGATTGGCCATTTCCGCGAGGTTGGCGCCCTTGCCGCCGAGCAGATTGCGCAGGGTCGCCTGGCCCTCGGCCTTGCCGTCGCCGAACGTATAGACCCACTTGCCGGCCTTGATCGCGGGCGGAGCCGCCTTTTTCGCAGCGGTGACGGCCTTCGCCGGCACCTTGCTGGCCGGCTTTGCCGCCGATTTGGCGGCGGGTTTCGGCGCCGCCTTCGGGACGCTCTTCTTCAGCGCCTTGCGCGCCGGAGCGGCCTTCCGGGCCGGTGCCGAGGACTTTGATTTCGCTGCAGTTTTCTCGGCAGTTTTCTTGGACTTCGCGACGGCTTTGGCCATGTCAGACAACAATCCGAAAAGAGGGGTCGAAGATGCGCGCCTTACACCATTTTGGGGGGTTCCGCGCAAGCCGCGAAACCCCGCTTTCCCGCTACAGGTGCAGCCAGCGCAGCAGACCCATTCCCACGAGCCCGACGAAGATCAGGTAGATCGCGACGATGTAGTTGAGCAGCCGCGGCATGATCAGGATCAGGACGCCTGCAACCAGAGCCACGATGGCAGGCAGATGCCCAGCGGTGATGGTCATTGAAGTTTTCTCCGGCAGTTTTTTGGAGGAGCGAATCGAGCGGCAGTTTATCCGCTGAGGAGGTTCCCACATCAAGACGCCTGCGCGGCCCGAGAGTTCCCGCAACTCACGAAAATTGCTCCAAATTGCCGCGTATGTGGCGGCGGATTTTCCGGAACATCACCGCATCCGATGCATTGGCTCGCCGTGCGCATCGGCGAAGGCCGGCGCGCGCGTGAAAAGAATGGAGCGAGCCATGCGAAACAGAATACTTGCCGTTGCAGCGGTTGCTGCTGCGATCACGGTGCCGGCTGTTGCCGCACAGGCCCAGACCGTTGGCGTGGTCCACGGTGGCCCGCCGGTTGCAGTCGAGGATGACGAGGGCATTGCCGTCGAGCAGCGCCCGGCATTCCGCGAATACATCGTGCGCGAGCGCGTGCCGAACTACACCGTTCCGGATCGCGTCGTGGTCGGCACCATACTGCCGGACGCCGGCGTGACCACTTACGACGTGCCGCAACGGTTCGGCGCAACACCGTATCGCTACACCGTCGTGAATGGTGAGACCGTTCTGGTCGAGCCGCGTTCGCGGCGGATCGTTCAGGTGGTCGACTAGAGCAAACGTCAGCGCGATGGCCTGAACGTACAGTCCGGGCGCCGCGCAAGCGGATGTGCGCGAGGATCGACCGGACCAGAAAGCCCCGCCCGGCCTCCCCTCCGGGCGGGGCTCTTCTGTTGTGTCGCGGGATTTGTCGCGCGGCTTACGACTTGAGGATCGAGAGCAATGTCGAGGTCGACTTGTAGCTCTTGATCGCAGCGTCCTGGAAATCCTGCGTCCAGTTGGCGGCCTGACGTTCCTCCGCGCTCATCGACGAATATTGCTTGAGGATGCCGAGGCTGAACTGGCGCGGATCGCCGGCGGACTGGCTTTGCTTCAGCGCGTCGAGCACGGCCAAACGCGTCCGCGTGTTGAGTTCCTGCTTTGCCGCGAAACTCTCCTCGCCTGAGAACTTCTTGTCCTGGTTCAGCGAGATCGCCGACAGCGAGCGGTTGTCGAGCGAGGACAGTTCGGCGAGCTGTCCGGTCTTGCGCCTGGCATCGAAGACCAGTTCCTTGCCACTCTTCGCCGCCTCGCTCTTCTGCCGATCGAGGAAGGCGCGCACGTCACTCGCTACGCTGCTGAAGTCACGTGTGGTCCCTGTCGCAGGAGTGGTTGTTCCCGCCAGCGCGGCTGCAACCGGGTCGCCTGAAATTCCCATCGGTGCCTTGTTCGGATCCTGCTGCGTCGCCTGATAGCCTTTCAGCACCGCGGCGCGCTGGCTGGCCCAGGTCGCGGTTGCCTTCTCCTCGTCGCTGGCGCCGTCGAGATAGTCGAGCGCCGCCTTGTAGCTGACGCTGTAGTCGCCGGTCAGGCGGGTGGTCGCAAGTGACGGCGCGAGCGCCTTGTCGAAACGCTGCTTCAGTTCGGTGGCTGCGACCGCCTGCTCGTCCGGCGTGAACTTGCCGCCATTGTTGGTCGAGATCGCAAACAGCGAGCGGCGATCCAGTGTCGAGAGATCGATCGTGGTCTTGCCGTCGACGATCGGCTTCTTCACGCCAGCGACCGTGTAGAGCCGGTCGAGCGTGACGCGCGCATCGTTGGTGACGGTCGCGAAATCCGGCAGCGGCGCCTTGGCGAGCTGCGCGCGGGCGCCGTCCGACAGCGTCAGGTTGGTCGCAGCGCCCGGTGTCGCAGAGGCCGACAGATCGCCGGCGCTGCCGTCGCCCGACAGGGTCGCCGCCAGGGAGGGCGTCGCCGCTGCCCGCGCATAGGCCGAACCATATTGGCCGTAGGGGTTGGGTGAGGTGCCGATCGAGGTCATCGGGGAGGTCCCTGCATTGGCGCAAAGGGCGATTTCTTAAGAAATCGTTGACCCGCCAGGACCTTTGCAGGGCATGGTTAACAAATTGCAAATTGTGTCCAAATATTTCCAGGAACTCGGGTCAGCCGTGCTTCCGCGCCACGATGCGGTGGATGACCTTGCCGGACGAGGCGCTGACGACTTCCGCGTCAAGCAGCAACTCGGCCGCCGCCAGTTCGGCCCGTACCAGCGCGGTATCGAACGCCGCGTAGAGCCGGCCATGCGTATCGCGCGCATCGTCGCCGGTGGTCACGCGCCAGCTCAGATAGAAGATGCCGCCGGGCTTCACGAGTTCGAACATGCGGCGCACCGACGGGGCGATCAGCGCGGGATCGAGATGCATGATCACGGTCTCGCACAGCACATTGTCGAAGCTGTCGGCCGCGATGCCGGACAGCTCGGGAAGTTCGGCGCGGATGAAGCGCAGCGCAGGGTAGCGGGTGCGAGCTTCCGCGAGCAGGCCCTCGGAGGCATCAAAACCTTCGGCCGGGAAGCCGTTGGCATTGAGCCAGGCCACCTCGCGCCCGCTGCCGCAGCCGATATCGGCGGTCGCACCGCCCTTGATGAAGAATTGCCCGACGATCTCCTGCAGATCGCGAGGTGCCGGCTGGTCGTGCCAGTCCTGCGCAAACGCCGCCGCCTCCTTGTCGTAAGCGGCGAGCGTTGCGCGGTCCATCGGTCAGCCCTCGATCCTGGAGAAATCGGCCACCGCCCGCGTCGCGGCGCGGATCTCGTTGAGCAGTTTCAGGCGATTCTCGCGCACCTTCGGGTCATCGTCGTTGACCTTGACCTTGTCGAAGAACGCATCGACCGCCGGGCGCAGCTTGGCCATCGCGCTCATCGCGCCGGCGAAGTCTTCCTTGGCGACCGCGGCGGAGGCCTCGGCCTTCACCTGATCGATCGCCGCAGCCAATGTCTTCTCTTCGTCAAGCTTGTAGAGTGCAGGGTCGGGCGCGCCGTCGAAGGTCCGCTTGTCCTTTTTCTCCTCGATGGCGAGGATGTTGCTGGCGCGCTTGGTGCCAGCGAGCAGGTTCTTGCCATCGTCGCTGTCGAGGAATTTGCCGAGCGCCTCGACGCGGCGGACGACCAGCAGCAGATCGTCCTGGCCGCCGAGCGAGAACACGGCATCGACGAGATCGTGCCGCGCGCCCTGGTCGCGGAGCTGGACCTTCAGGCGGTCGGCGAAGAAGGCAAGCAGGTCGTTCGGCAGTGTCTCTGCATCAGCCTTGACGGACAGCCCGAGCAGCGCGGATTTGGCCGCCTTCAGGATCGGCAGGCGCAACGTGTTCTCGACGATCAGCCTGATCGCGCCCAGTGCCGCGCGACGCAGCGCGTATGGGTCCTTCGAGCCGGTCGGCTTCTCGTCGATCGCCCAGAACCCCGCCAGCGTATCCAGCTTGTCCGCCAACGCCACCGCGACGCTGACCGGATCGGTCGGCACGCGATCGGTCGGCCCCTGCGGCTTCCAGTGCTCCTCGCTTGCAGCAGCGACGGAGGCATCCTCGCCCTGCGCCAGCGCGTAGTACTTGCCCATCAGGCCCTGCAACTCGGGGAATTCGCCAACCACTTCGGTCAGCAAATCCGCCTTCGCGAGGCGCGCGGCACGCCTGGTCTTCTCGACATCGGCGCCGACCAGCGGCGCGATCTCGGCGGCGAGCCGCTCGATGCGCTTGATGCGCTCCGCTTGCGTGCCGAGCTTCTCGTGGAACACGATCTGCTCGAACTTCGGCAGCCGGTCTTCCAGCTTGGTCTTGAGGTCGGTCTCGTAGAAGAACTTCGCGTCCGACAGCCGCGGACGGATCACGCGCTCATTGCCGGCGACGATGGTCTTGCCGCCGTCGGGTGCCTCGATGTTGGCGGTCAGCACGAACTTGTTGGTCAGCTTGCCCGTCTTGGGATCTTTGACCACGAAGCACTTCTGGTTGTTGCGGATGGTGGCACGGATCACCTCGTCCGGGATCGACAGGAATTCCCTCTCGAACGATCCCATCATCACAACAGGCCATTCGACGAGGCCGGAAACCTCGTCGACTAGCACCTGGTCCTCGACCAGCTCGAGGCCCTGCGCGAACGCCAGCTCCTTGGCGTCCTCGACGATGATGTCCTTGCGGGCCTGCGGATCGAGGATCACCTTGGCGGCCTTCAGCTTGGCCTCGTAATCCTCGAAGCGGCGAACGGAGATCGCGCCAGGTGCCATGAAGCGGTGGCCGTAGGTGATCTGCCCGGCCTCGATGCCGTCGACCGAGAACTTCACGATATCCGGCTCCTCGGTCTCAAGGCCGAAGGTCGCGGTGATGGCGTGCAGCGGCCGCACCCAGGTGAGCGAGCCTGATTTGGCCGAGCGCGCGCCCCAGCGCATCGATTTCGGCCAGGGGAAGGTGCGGATGATCACCGGCAGCATTTCCGCGATGACGTCGATCGCGGCGCTGCCCGGCTTTTCGATCAGCGCGATGTAGAAGTCGCCCTTCGCGTCCTTCTGGATCTTCGCTTCATCCAGCGACTTGAGACCGGTCGCTTTCAGAAAACCCTGCACCGCCGCATCCGGGGCGCCGATCTTCGGGCCGCGACGTTCGGTCTTCAGGTCGGGCTGGCGCGCGGGAATGCCGTGCACGGTGAGCGCAAGGCGGCGCGGGGTCGCGAACGCCTTGGCACCTTCATAGACGAGGCCCTCGGCGACCAGCTTGTCGGTCACCATGCGGCGCAGATCGTCCGCCGCCTTGGCCTGCATGCGGGCGGGGATTTCTTCGGAGAACAGTTCGAGGAGAAGATCGGGCATCAGACCGCCCTGCCCGTTTCAGTGTGGATCCAAGCCTCGCCGCAGGCCTTCGCCAGGTCGCGCACGCGGCCGATATAGCTCTGCCGCTCGGTCACCGAGATGACGCCGCGGGCGTCGAGCAGGTTGAACACGTGGCTCGCCTTGATGCACTGGTCGTAGGCCGGCAAGGCCATCAGATGTTCCTTTTGATTGCCTCCCTCGCGCCAGCCGGCGGCGAGATATTTGCGGCAGGCCTCTTCCGCCATTCTAAACTGCTCGAACAGCATCGCGGTGTCGGCGTACTCGAAATTGTGCCGCGAATATTCCTGCTCGGCCTGCAGGAAGACGTCGCCATAGGTGACTTTCTCGGCGCCCTCGCGGCCATTGAAGTTGAGGTCGTAGACGCGGTCGACGCCCTGCACATACATCGCGAGCCGCTCGAGCCCGTAGGTGAGCTCGCCCGCGACCGGCGCGCATTCGACGCCGGCGACCTGCTGGAAGTAGGTGAACTGCGAGACTTCCATGCCGTCGCACCAGCATTCCCAGCCCAGCCCCCAGGCGCCGAGGGTCGGGCTCTCCCAGTCGTCCTCGACGAAGCGGATGTCATGGACGGCGGAATCGATGCCGATCGCGGCCAGCGACTTCAGGTACAGCTCCTGAAGGTTCGGCGGCGACGGCTTCATGATCACCTGGAACTGGTAGTAGTGCTGCAGCCGGTTGGGATTTTCGCCGTAGCGGCCGTCCTTCGGCCGCCGCGAGGGCTGCACATAGGCCGCGTTCCAGGGCTTGGGCCCGAGCGCCCGCAGCGTGGTGGCGGGATGGAAGGTGCCGGCGCCCATCTCCATGTCGTAGGGCTGCAGGATGACGCAACCCTGCTCGGCCCAGAATCGCTGGAGGGCCAGGATCAAGCCCTGGAACGAACGTTCCGGGCGCATGTGGTCAGGCAGGGCGTCCATCGTTGGAATCGATCTCGCGAGGGGGTGTGAAAACGCGCGGGACCGTATCGGCGGCAGCCAATGGAATCAAGGCGATGCCGGAAAATCCGGCACCGCCATCTTGCGGAATCTGAAGCTGTTAGCCCGGGCGGTAGGCCCCGGTCACGGGGTCGCGGCGCAGGGTCTTGATTTCGCTCGCACGCGAGGCCTCGGCCACGCGGGACAATCGCGCCTCTTCCAGTTCCTGGTTGATCCGGACGGCCGTCTTGTATGCCCAGCGGACCACGGCCAGGCCACCCAGGACGCCTGCGAATGCAATCAGCGGCGGCATCGGTCGATCCTTGTCGTTCACGTCTGTCAGGCCCCCAATGACGGCCATTCTCGCCCAAGGCGGCCTGCGCCGCAATCGCGGTTTTGGGGCTAAATGGCGCGCTCAAATCCCCGTGTTCACAGCCCGAATCTGGCCCAAATCGCCCGGGTTTCCACCGCCGAGATCAGGTCGTCCGGCAAGCTTGCCACGCCGTCCAGCACCGCCATCGATCCCGCCCCCGGCGCCCGCCGGCCGAGCAGGCCGGACAGCATGCCGCTTGCGGGCGCGATCACCGGGGTCAGCACCTTCTCGCCATAGCGGGCCCGCAGCGTCGCGCGCAGGTCGCCGATCCCGTCGGCGAGGCCGAGTCCGATCGCGGTCTCGCCCGCCCAGTATTCGCCGGTGAACAACTCCTCGTCGGGCCCCTTGAGGCGGCTGCCGCGGCTCTGTTTCACCAGCGCGATGAAGATCGCGTGGATCTCGCGCTGGATCGACTTCAGCCGCGCGACGTCATCGGGGTTTTCGGGGAGGAACGGATCGAGCATCGCCTTGTGCGCGCCCGCCGTGTAGAGCCGCCGCTCGACCCCGATCTTCTTGATCAACCCCTCGAGGCCGAAGCTGCCGCCGACCACGCCGATCGAACCCAGGATCGAGGACGGGTCGCAATAGATCTCGTCGCCGGCACAGGCGATCATGTAGCCGCCCGAGGCCGCGACGTCCTCGACGAACACCAGCACCGGAAGCTTCTTCTCGGCGGCCAGTTGCCGGATGCGCAGATAGATCTGCCGCGACTGCACCGGCGAGCCGCCCGGCGAGTTGATCACCAGCGCCACGGCCTTGGCATTCCTTGTGCCAAAGGCGCGCTCCAGCATCTTGGCGACGCCCGAGAGCGTCATGCCGGGCCGCAGCGGCGTCACCGCGCCGATCACGCCTGACAACCGCACCACCGGCACGACCGCCATGCCGCGCCTGAACCGCGCCGGAAGCATTCCCTGCACGCGATCGAGCAGCCCCGAACGTCCTCCGGAATATCCTTGGCGGTCACTTATTTGTTCACTCATGCCGTTACCTCGAATTAACCACTTTTTATCACGCCACTGTCATTGGATTCCGTGGAACGCGTTTTGCATTTTGTCATTGGGGACGCAATTCGCGACGGAGAGGGACTCATGAAGATCTACCTGCTGATTTTGCTGATCGGGACGCTCCTGACGGCGATCCACTTCACGTCCAGGCCGGATCGCCAGTCGGAAACGGCCTCGCAGTAACTTTGTGCCAGTGACGACGCGGGCAGCGAACTGCTCGCTAGCGCCGCGCAAGCGGCAATTCTCCCTTTCCAGCCAAAATCTCCTGCACCCATTTATTGGGCACACCTGACTCTTCATTGAGCAACAGTGCGGCATGCAGCCGCGTCGGCGCCCGGCCGCCCTTGGTGGCCCGCACCAGGATTCGGATCGCCGGCGACGTCGCCTCGCCGTGAACCGGCAGGATCTCGAGGCTGCCGAAGCCGCGGTCCAGCGCAGCCAGCACCTCGGCAATCCCGTCGGCCCGCCAGATCATCGCAAGCTGTCCGCTCGACCTGAGGATCCGCCGCGCCGCGTGAACCCAGCTGGCAAGCGTCGTCGCGGTCGCGACATGGGCGCGCTGCCGCACGCCGTCCGGCGAGGCGCGGTGCCTGGTGGCATCGTTGAACGGCGGGTTCATCAGCACGACGTCGGCGCTGTCAGGCCCAAGGCCGGCGTCATCGAACGCGGCGGCGCCGGCCTCGACATCGAGCACAATCACGTCGGCCATGATCGCGTTGGCGCTGGCGTTATTCCGGGCAAGCTCGGCCAATGCGGGGTCGATTTCGACCAGCACCAGATCGATCCCGCCGACCCGCCGCGCCACCGCAAGCCCGGCGGCGCCGACGCCGGCGCCGAGATCGACGACCCGGTCGCCTGTCTGGGCCGGCGTCGCCGCGGCCAGCAGGATCGCATCGTGGCCGGCGCGGTGGCCGCTGCGGGGCTGCCGCAGCCGCAATTGCCCGCCGAGGAATCCGTCCTCGGTGATCTCGGCGGCCGCAGACTCCGTTTTTGACGCGTTTTCTTCACGCGAACCGGGACCCACTTCGCTTGAAAAAACTCTAGTCATCGGCCCGCAATTCGTGGCCGAGGCCGGCGTCGGTCAGCAGCTGCCGGGCCTCGTGGTTGTCGTCCTCGTGCACCAGGATCCGCCGCGGCAGCACGCCGAGCGAGCCCTCGATGATGCTCATGTTCTGGTCCAGCACCAGATGATGGATGTTAGCGCTGTCGAGCAGCGCGCCGACGGCCGAGACCAGCACCATGTCATTGGTCCGTACCAATTCCCGCAAAATACGCTCTCCTGTCGCCCCGGCAGTGCAGCGAATGCGTCACATGTCAACAACTTCGAGGCCTTGCCGCTGCACCGCGCAGTTTCTATTGTTATAGCTGAGGATAGTGCGAATTCGGCAAAATTGGAGACCAGCGTGGCGGTTATTGTACCCTTCGAAAGCCCGTCCAATGCTTCGATCGACGGGCTGGTGGGACTTGTCGCCGCCGACATGGAGCGCGTCAACGCGACCATCATTTCGCGGACCGGCTCCGAGGTCACCATGATCCCCGAGGTCGCCAATCATTTGATCTCGTCCGGCGGCAAGCGGCTGCGCCCGATGCTGACCCTGGCGATGGCCCAGCTCGCCGACTACGCAGGCGACGGCCACATCAAGCTCGCCGCCGCGGTCGAGTTCATGCACACCGCGACCCTGCTGCACGACGACGTGGTCGACGAAAGCGAGCTGCGCCGCGGCAAATTGTCGGCGCGGATGCTGTGGGGCAACGAGGCCAGCGTGCTGGTCGGCGACTTCCTGCTCGGCCAGGCATTCCGCATGATGGTCGAGGTCGGCTCGCTGCGCGCGCTCGACATCCTCTCCGCGGCCGCCGCCACGATCGCCGAGGGCGAGGTAATGCAGCTTGCCGCCGCCAAGAACACCGCGACCACCGAGGACGAGTATCTCGCCGTGATCCGCGGCAAGACCGCCGAGCTGTTCGCCGCCGCCTGCGAGGTCGGCCCCGTGATCGCAAACCGGCCCAAGGCCGAGCAGACCGCCTGCCGCTCGGTCGGCATGAATCTCGGCATCGCCTTCCAGCTCGTCGACGACGTGCTCGACTATGGCGGCAAATCCGCAAAGCTCGGCAAGAATGTCGGCGACGATTTCCGCGAGGGCAAGATCACGCTCCCCGTGGTGCTCGCCTTCCGCCGCGGCAACGACACCGAGCGCCAGTTCTGGATCCGCGCGCTGGAGCGCGGCGAGATCGGATCGGCCGACCTCGATCACGCGATCGGCCTGATGACCAAGCACCGCGCGCTGGAGGACACCATCAGCCGCGCCCAGCACTACGGCGCAATGGCGGTCGACGCACTGGCGCTGTTCCCGTCGTCACCGATGAAGACGGCGCTAGAACAGGTCGTGGCGTTCTGTCTGGCACGGTCGCACTAGGCTCGCCACACCCACCGCAGACACGGCTGTCGGTCCCGTCATCCTGAGGAGCGCGCACTTGCGCGCGTCTCGAAGGATCGACGGTCCGGCTGTGGCCGTGCATCCTTCGAGGCTCGCTCCGCTCGCACCTCAGGATGACGGCGCTGATATGGTTCAACGGTCGAACGACCTTGTTCGTTGTCATCACCCGCCTGCGCGAAAGCGGGTGATCCAGTATTCCAGAGACGGCTGTGCTTGAGCCGAGAGGCCGCGGCGTACTGGATCGCCCGGTCGAGCGGGCGATGACACCACAAATGGGGGCGCAGCTTCGCATTCTCGCAACATGATTTGTACGAGCGCGCAGCTACTCCTCCACCGGCACCCAGATCTCCAGCCCGCCGTTGCCGCTGTTCTTGTCGAACTTCTCGTCGTAGCGCTCGAAGTTCGGTGCGTCGGCGACCTTCATGCCGGATTGCGGCAGCCACCTGTTCCAGATCGTGTTGACGGTGCGGCGGATGGTGGAGATGTGGTCGGCGTGGGTGAACACCACGTATTTCTGCGCCGGAATCCGGACCCGCGCGAACTCGCGCGGCAGGTCGGAGAAGTCAGCGACCTCGACACCTGCGATGTAGTCGAAATTGCCGGCGTCGTCGCCATTGCAGCAGACACCATAGGCGACACCGCCGACCCGGCGGGGAATGTGCGCGCATTGCTGGTGGAAGCCACTCCACTGGTTCGGAATGCCGGCCGTGCTGTCATTGGCGTGGTTGTAGCGCTCGCCGACACCGGCGACGAGGAATGCCTTGCCGGTCGCGATGCGCGGCGGATCGATGTGGTCGAGAGCGGTCGAGATCATGGTGATCGGCTCCTGGAGCTTGAGCTTGGTCAGGCGCGTCGTCGCGCGCACCGTTTCGGGCGTGACGCCGAAATGGTCGCGGAACGCGCGGGTGAATGCTTCGTGGGAGCCGTAATCCGCATCCAGCGCGAGGGTAAGAATGTCGGGCGCACCGGCCGCGAGCTCGCGCGCGGCCTCGCTCAGCCGCCGGGCCCGTACGTAGCGCATCACCGAGAACCCGGTCGCCTCGGCGAACGCCCGCACCAGATGGAAGCGCGAGACCCCGGCAACGACAGCGATGTCGTCGAGCGTCAGCGACCTGTGAAGATGGCCTTCGATGTACCAGAGCGCCTTCTGGGCTGGATTCATTGGACGGCGGCCCTCCTGCAAAGCTCGGGCATCATGCATGGCTGCGGCGCACGCATTTGACAGTCCTTGCTGCGCAGCGGTGAAACCCTGGTTCCGCTCAGCGAAATTTTACCGCAAAGCCGTCGCTGGCAACACCGTTGCAATCGTGCATACTCGCAATTGCATCGATCCGACGGCTCACCAAGCTGCCCGAAAATCAAGACTGCACGAGCCGCGGCCAGCATGTCAGGGAGGACAAGGATGCACCACCAACGCCTGAGCTATGCCAACTGCGTCATATCAGCGGCGCTTGCGGGGCTTTTGACGATCGCCGCCGCCGGCGCCGCCAACGCCCAGAAGAAATACGATCCGGGCGCGACCGACACCGAGATCAAGGTCGGCAACATCATGCCCTATTCAGGCCCGGCATCCGCCTATGCCACGATCGGCAAGACCGAAGCGGCCTATTTCAACAAGCTCAACAGCGAGGGCGGCATCAACGGCCGCAAGGTCAATTTCATCTCCTACGATGACGCCTACTCGCCGCCGAAGATGGTCGAGCAGGCCCGCAAGCTGGTCGAGAGCGACGAGGTGCTGTTGATCTTCAATCCGCTGGGCACGCCGGGCAACACCGCGATCCAGAAATACATGAACGCCAAGAAGGTGCCGCAGCTGTTCGTCTCCACCGGCGCCGCCAAGTGGAATGATCCGAAGAATTTTCCGTGGACCATGGGCTGGCAGCCGAGCTACCAGGTCGAGGCGCGCATCTATGCCAAGTACATCCTGCAGAAATATCCCGGCAAGACCATCGGCGTGCTCTATCAGAACGACGACTTCGGCAAGGACTATCTGATCGGACTGCATGAGGGACTTGGCGATCAGGCCAAGAAACTGATCGTCGTCGAATCCTCCTACGAGACCTCGTCGCCCACGGTGGATTCGCAGATCGTGCAGATCAAGGGCGCCAACCCCGACATCTTCGTCAACATCGCGACGCCGAAATTCGCGGCGCAGGCGATCAAGAAGGCCGCCGAGCTCGATTGGCATCCGGTCCAGTTCCTGACCAACGTCTCGGTCTCGATCGGCGGCGTGATGAAGCCGGCCGGCTTTGAAGCAAGCCAGGACATCCTGTCGACCCAGTATTTGAAGGATCCCGCCGATCACGAGTGGAAGAACGATCCGGCCATGAACGATTGGCGCGCCTTCATGACCAAGTGGTATCCTGAAGGCGACCAGAACGACGCCTCGACCGTGTTCGGTTACGGCGTCGCCAAGGGGCTGGAGCAGGTGCTGCGGCAATGCGGCGACAACCTCACCCGCGAGAACCTGATGAAGCAGGCGGCCAGCCTCAGCTTCGAGATCGGCATCTATCTGCCCGGCACCAAGATCAAGACCGGGCCGGACGACTACGCACCGATCGAGCAGTTGCAGATGATGCGCTTCAAGGGCGAGAGCTGGGAGCGGTTCGGCCCCGTGATGAGCGGCGAGAAGAGCTCGTAACAGCCTTCTCCACACATTCGGTGTTCGGGATGCCCGGCATAGCTCCGGGCATCCACGTCTTCGACACGATTCACGAGCAAGACTCGTCACAAGCAAGGCTTTACAACCAAGACCTGCAAGGGCTGGAACCCGGGCGAGCCGAAGCAACGCCGTCCAGGCTGCTGCGTCCGGCTTTCACGGGCTCCAGCTACATCCTGCGATCGGAAGGACAACAACAATGAAAATCACCGACGTCCGCGCCCACCATATTCGCATTCCCTATGACGCAGGCCCTGCGAGCTTCCGCCAGGGCGCCTCCGCGATCTCCGCGCTCGACATGGTGCTGGTCGAGGTCTCGACCGATGCCGGCCTGACCGGCTGGGGCGATGCCTTCGCCTATGTCTGCCCGAAGACGAGCTGCACGGCGGTGGCCGAGATGATCGCGCCGCAGGCCCGCGGCCTCGAGGTGCCCGACGCCGCAAGCATTCCCGCCGCGATGGAGCAGATCCAGCGCAATCTGCATCTGTTCGGCCGCTACGGCATCACGATGTTTGCGATCTCCGCGCTCGACATCGCGCTGTGGGATCTCGCCGGCAAGGTGAAGGGCGTGCCGCTGCATCAATTGATCGGCGGCGCCAGGCGCAGCACGATCCCGGCCTATGCGAGCCTGATGCGGATCGGCAATCCCGCGCATATCGCCGCCGAGTGCAAGAAGGCGATCAAGCTTGGCTATGCCGCGATCAAGCTGCACGAGACCACCGTGCCCGCGGTTACCGCCGCGCGCGAAGCGATCGGCCCCGGCGTGCCGCTGATGGTCGACATGAATTGCCCGCTGGATGGACCGGCGGCGATCCAGTTCGCCCGCGACTGCAAGCAGGCCGCACCGATGTTCCTGGAGGAGCCGGTCTGGCCGCCGGAGGATTTCGCGACGCTCGCGGAGGTGCGCAGAGAGGGCCGGCTCGACATCGCGGCCGGCGAGAACGCCTGCACGGTGCATCAATTCCGCCAGATGATGACCGCAGGCGCCGTCAGCCATGCGCAGCCGTCGGCGATCAAGGTCGGCGGCGTCACCGAATTCCTGCGCGTGGCCGTGCTCGCCGACGAGTTCGGCGTCGAGGTGATTCCGCACTCACCCTATTTCGGGCCGGGCTTCCTCGCCACGCTGCACCTGATGGCGATCCGCGACGCCGGGCTGATCGAGGTGTTCTTCATGAAGCGCCCCGCCTGCCTGTGGGGCGACCGCATCGCCGTCGACGCCCGTGGCCACGTCGCCGTGCCGCAGGGCCCAGGGCTGGGCTACGAGCCAGATCACGATGTGATGGAGACGTATCGGGTGGCGTGACGCTCTCCCCGTCATTGCGAGGAGCGAAGCGACGAAGCAATCCATATCTCGGCAAGCTGAGAGGTGGATTGCTTCGCTACACTCGCAATGACGAAGCTACTTCGTCCCGTCCTTCGCAGCAGGCGCGGCATCCTTGGCCGGCGGCGCGTCGGCCTTCTTCTTCACATCCTCGGTCAGCTTGAGCTGCGCCGCCTGCAAATCGGTGACGAGCTTCTGCAAGCTTGCCAGCGCATTCTGCAAGCTCGCAACCTGCCGGTTGGCGGCGTCGAGCTTCTGCTGATGATCCGTGGTGAGCTTGCTGATCGTCTTCTGCAGGAAATCGACATTGCTTTGCAGACAGCTGGTGCGCCGCTCCATGGTTTTCTCGACGGTGCAGATCTCGATGCCGGGAACGTCCTGCGCATGCGCGGTTCCGATGATGCCGAGCGCAAGCGGCATGAGCGGGACAAGAGCGAAACGAGCGATCATCGGCATCCCCAATCACATGCGTCATTCACAGATTTGTGCTCGCGACGCTGAAAGCCGGGCAGACATACCACACTGAAACCGCATTCGAGCGGTGTGCTTCACCCATTACGGGGACTACTCGTGGGGACGGGGGCCTTCGGAACTTGTTTGGTTCGACCCCTTTGGCTCGACCTTGGGCAGTGGAGATAGATCGCATGGCTACGCGCGAAAAACGTCTGGCGCAATTCGATGGCAATGGCGAACCACCGCCGGAACAACGCGTGGAAGTGCTTTGTGAGGATCACAGCGGAACGTATCAGCTGCCGTTCGCCTGCCGTTTCATCGACGGGCAGTGGCGCAATGACGCAACCGGTGGCGCGCTGGAAGCCAACGTCATCGCCTGGCGGATGCCGCGCGTCAAACAGGCGGGCATGGCCTGAGGCTCGCATCGGCGCGCGCTGTTTCAAAACGCAACGCGCGCGCGCAGCGTCTTAAGATTTGGAACGCGGATGGAACGAACCGCGTCCGAATCACTGATTGAGTGACGTACTCCGTTGTTCACGGCTAGATGTGGTCATCAGCCCGAGGCGGCGCACCACATACAGAAGCATGACGATCGGCCGCAGCCAGCGGCCGACGACAAAGGTTAACTCCTCCGCAGACGACATTTGCGGTCCCTCCTCTCAATCATTTCCACGGCGTCACCGGCGGCACCGTCTCGGTTGCCGGCGGCACATCCACGGTCTTGAAATCGGCTGGGCTGACGATCTCGAGGTATTCCATGTCCTTCGAGTAATCGAACAGATAGTGGGTGATGCCGGGGCGCTGATGGATCACGTCGCCGGCCTCGACCAGCGTCTCCTTGTCCTCGTACATGAAGCGCGCCCAGCCCTTGGTCATGATGACGATCTGAAAATCGCACAGATGCTTGTGCCAGCCGGTGCCCTCTTCCGGCGGCAGGTCGGGATTGGCCTTGACCAGATGGCAGATCACCTGCCCGCCGGTGGCATCGGCGATGCCGAGATCGCGATACAGGAAGAAGTCGCGCAGACCTCCGCCCTTGAACTCGGTGTCACCGGGTTTGACGTGGGAGAATTTGCTGACGACGGCGTGCTGGTTCATTTCAAGCCTCCACGGTTCTCGTGTTCGCGAGATCGCGGCGGCTCAGCGTCCAAATTTTCGGCAGCGTCGCATCGTCGCGGTCACAGCTCGCTTGTTGCTATGCGAAATCCTTGCCAGCCCGGTTGTGCTGCGGCGATCGGTCTCGTCATGCACCGATATCGCAGCGGAAGCATTTGGAGCGAGGCGCGAATTTGCGTTCGGCGCGTGCCGTGTCCGATTGCCGCGCGACGCGGATGCCGGGCGCTGGCGGCACGTCCATTGAGCAAGATCTGCCTGGAGCTTGAGCCACCGGCGCAGGCAAGCCGGATGCTCCGCTGCCTAATATTCGACCTCGAGCTCCTCGACGTCGGCAGGCTCGGCCTTGGCGGCCTCGATCCACTCCTGCATCTCGGGCATCGCCATGATGGTGCTGGCATACGCCGCCAGAACAGGGTCGAGCTTGACGTCATAGGTCATGAAGCGGGTCACCACCGGGGCGTACATCGCATCCGCCATGGTGCGGCGTTCGCCGAACAGGAACGGCCCGCCGGATTTGCCGAGGCAATCGCGCCAGATCGTGCAGACACGGTCGATGTCGGCCTGCGCCCGCGACCAGATCTTGAAGCCGGGGAAATGCCCCTTGAGGTTGACCGGCAGCGAGGCCCGCAGCGTGGTGAAGCCGGAATGGATTTCGCCGGAGATCGAGCGGCAATGCGCGCGCTGGATGCGGTCCTCCGGCAGCAGCCCGGCATGCGGCATGATCTCGTTGAGGTACTCGCCGATCGCCAGCGTGTCCCAGACGGTCGCGCCCTCGTGGCGCAGGCAGGGCACCAGGATCGACGACGACAGCAGCAGCAGTTCGGCCCGCGCCGAGGGGTCGTCGGGCGCGGTGACCACCTCCTCGAACTCCAGCCCGGCGAATTTTGCCAGCAGCCAGCCGCGCAACGACCAGGACGAATAGTTCTTGCTGCTGATGGTGAGTGTCGCCTTCGCCATGCCAGTCCCTCACGCCCTGAACGCGTCCTTGGCTCCCGGACGCGGCGCGCCGGTCCAAGCCGCCGCGCCCCCGGAGCCGTCCGTTTTTGCAGCAAGCCACGTGCCAATTTGCCGGGCAGCCTGCCCCCTCTCTGGCGTCGATATTGCATATCCAGCCGGGCAAGGGCGGATGCGTATGATGTCAATGCTTTACCAGGCCTATCAGAACCACATGGACCTCACGGCGCCGTGGCGGACCGGCGCCGCGGCGGCATTACGGTATCTCAATCTGGTGCCGCGGGGCACCTCCGACCGGACGTTCGGCCGGCTCGCCGCCGCGCTCGAGCTGATCTCGCGCTCCACCCTGACCTACGCCCGCCCCGACTACGCGATCGGCGGCGTGACCTCCGGCAACAGGGAATACGAGGTGACCGAGGAGGTCGCCTATGCGACGCCGTTCGGCTCGCTGCTGCATTTCAGGAAGGTGGACGGGCCGGAGCAGCCGCGGCTGTTGCTGGTGGCGCCGATGTCCGGTCATTTCGCAACGCTGCTCCGCGGCACCGTGAAGACGCTGCTGCAGGACCACGACGTCTACATCACCGATTGGCACAATCCGCGCGACATCCCGCGCAGCGAGGGCCGCTTCGGGCTCGAGGACTACACCGACCACCTGATCGACTTCCTCGGGCAGCTCGGCCCGCGCGCGCATATGGTGGCGATCTGCCAGCCTTCGGTGTCGGCGCTGGCGGCTGCCGCGGTCATGTCGGAGGACAATCATCCGGCGCGGCCGGCGTCGCTGACCCTGATGGCCGGGCCGATCGACACAAGGATCCTGCCGACCAAGGTGAACGAATTCGCCAAGAGCAAGCCGATCAAATGGTTCGAGGACAATCTGATCAACTACGTGCCGATGCAGTGCAAGGGCGCGCTGCGTCAGGTCTATCCCGGTTTCGTGCAGCTGACGGCGTTCGTCTCGATGAACCTCGAGCGTCACATCAAGCAGCACATCGACCTCGCCGACCACATCGCCAAGGGCGAGACCGCCAAGGCCGAGGTGATCAAGACGTTCTATGACGAGTATTTCGCCGTGATGGATCTGCCCGCGGAGTTCTACATCGAGACGGTGCGCGACGTGTTCCAGGAGCATCTGCTGCCGCAGGGCATGCTGATGCATCGCGGCCGCGCGGTGAACCCGGCGGCGATCCGGCGCATGGGCCTGATGACGGTGGAAGGCGAGAAGGACGACATCTGCTCGATCGGGCAGACGCTCGCCGCCCAGGACCTCTGCACCGGCGTGCGCACCTATCGCAAGGTGCACCACATGCAGGCCGGTGTCGGCCATTACGGCGTATTTTCCGGCAAGCGCTGGAACAACGAGATCTACCCGCTGCTGCGCGATTTCGTGCATGTGAATTCGTGAGGGGGCGCGATGCTCTTTTCCCGTCATTGCGCAATGACGGCGGCGCAACCCTAGCCACGCATCCCCTCGCGCAGTAGTCTCCCCGGCCACGACGACCCCCGCGCCCTAAGAATCGTCCAGGGAGAAACTCCATGCGCGTCAGCGCCTTCCGTGCCCTCACGCTCGCCGTCATCGGCACCCTCGCCTTCACGTCAGCCGCATTCGCCGCCGAAGTCCATGTCATGATCTCGGGCGGGCTGACCGCGGCCTACAAGGCGCTGGTGCCGGAGTTCGAGCGCAAGACCGGGCACAAGGTGGTGACCGCCTTCGGGCCGTCGATGGGCACCACGACCAACGCCATTCCGGTGCGACTGGAGCGCGGCGAGCCGGCCGATGTGCTGATCATGGTCGGCTATGCGCTGAGTGACCTGATCAAGCAGGGCAAGGTCGCGGCCGACAGCCGCGTCGACCTCGTGAAGTCGCCGATCGGCATTGCGGTGAAGTCAGGCGCACTGAGGCCGGACATCAGCTCGGCCGACGCCGTCAAGCAGGCGCTGCTTTCGGCGAAATCGGTCGCCTATTCCGACAGCGCCAGCGGCGTCTATGTCTCGACCGAGATGTTCGCAAAACTCGGCATCGCCGACCAGATGAAAGACAAGGCGCGGATGATCCCGGCGACCCCGGTCGGCGAGATCGTGGCCAAGGGCGAGGCCGAGATCGGCCTGCAGCAGATCTCGGAGCTGAAGCCGGTCGCCGGCATCGACATCATAGGTCCCTTGCCGGAGCCGTTGCAGAAGATCACGGTGTTCTCCGCAGGGATCGCGACCGCTTCAAAAGAGCCCGACGCCGGCAAGGCGCTGATCAGCTTCCTCGCCTCGCCGGATGCGCGCGACGCGCTGGTCAAGAGCGGCCTCGATCCGATTGCCGCCGGCGCGACGCATTAGCGGCGCCCAACGTCTCTCTCCCCGTCATCCTCATTCCCTTCCCCGTCATCCTGAGGCGCGAGCGGAGCGAGCCTCGAAGGATGAATCGGCCACCAGCGGGGCCGTTCATCCTTCGAGACGCGCTACGCGCTCCTCAGGATGACGGAGAGAAGTCGGCGGACTCCCCTACCGCCAATGATGCGCGCCGCAGGCGAGCAGCAGCACCACGACCAGCGCCAGCGCCAGCGTGGTCGACTTCCAGAACAGCACCGGGTTGCGCTCGATCAGCGGCGTCGATGACGTCGTCAAATATCTCGCATTGGGATTGCGCAGGTCGAACAGGAACTCGGAAAAACTGTCGTAGCGCTTCAGCGGATTGACCTGCACGGCGCGCTCCAGCGTGCCGTCGACCCAGTTCGGGATCGCGCGGCCGCGATGGGCGGCCGGACGGTAGACCAGGCGGTTGAAGTCGGACCTTGTGCGGGCGCGCGCGATCTGCGCGCCATAGGGCAAGCGTCCGGTCAGCATCTGATAGGTGACGACACCGAGCGAGAACAGGTCGGAGCGCGCGGTGCCGCCCTCGCCGAGGAAATACTCCGGCGCGGTGTATTGCTGGGTGCCGAGAATGTCCTCGACGCCGGCAGGCACCGCCTCGGCGACACCAGAGATCCGCGTCGAGCCGAAATCGATGATCTTCACCGTGCCGGTGCTATCGATCATGATGTTGTCGGGTCTGACGTCCTGGTGCAGCATCTCCTTGCGGTGGAACGCGCGCAGCCCTTTTGCGATCTGCTCGGTGATATCGCGCACCGTCTCGAGCGACGGCGCGGGATTGTCTATCATCCACTGCGTCAGGGTCTGGCCGTCGATGTACTCCATCGCGACATAGAGGAAATTACGCTTGCGCTGCGGCAGAAACGGCTTCAGCACATGCGGGCTGTCGATCCTTCTTGCGACCCACTCCTCCATCACAAAGCGTTTCAGATAGGCGCCATCGTCGCGCAGGTCGATCGAGGGGATCTTGATCGTGACCGTGGTGCCGCTCTCCTCGTCGACCGCGAGATAGATGTGGCTGCGGTGCGAGGCATGCAGCTCGCGGACGATGCGGTAGCCGTCGAACAGCATCCGTGCATCGAGCAGCGGCGGCAGCGGCAGCTCGGTGCGCTGGCCGAACACCTCGCTGGCGTCGCCGTCAGGCAATTCGTCGATCCGGATGATCTGCGCGGTGAGGTTGTCCGGGCTGCCGTTCTCATAGGCCTGCTCCACGATCGACTTCGCGGCGGCGTCGAGATCGGCGGCGCCGTCCCTGATCGCCTTCGCCAGCTGCCGCGCCGGAACGTGCTCGTAGATGCCGTCGGTGACCAGCAGGAAGGTGTCGCCCGGCTCCAGCCGCAGATTCTGGTAGTCGATCTCGAGCTGCGGGTTCACGCCGAGCGCGCGGCCGAGATAGCTCTGCTGCGACGACAGCACGACGCGGTGGTCGTTGGTCAATTGCTCGAGGCTGTTGCCGGCGACGCGGTAGATCCTGGAGTCGCCGACATGGAACAGATGCGCCGTGGTCGAGCGGATCACCAGCGCGCTCAGCGTGCAGACGTAACCCTTGTCCTTGTCGTAGGGGTTCTGGCTGCGTCTCGTTTGCGCGTGGAGCCAGGAATTGGTCGCCTCCAGCACCCGCTGCGCCGAGGTCTTCACCGACCAGGATTCCGAGGTGCAGTAATAATCGGTCAGGAAGCTCTTGACCGCGGACTCCGCGGCGATGCGGCTGACGCTGCTCGAGGAGATGCCGTCGGCAAGCACCACGGCGATGCCCTTCAGGCCGAGCAGCGGCTCGTCGGGGATCAAGACGCCGTGGAAATCCTGATTGGTGTCCTTGCGGCCCTGATCAGAGAATTGCCCGACCGATATTGTCAGCGCGCGCGGCATCGACCGTCCCAATGCGAATGGGGCCCTCCGTGACAGGAGAGCCCCATAAGCCGCCCGGGATCAAGCCGCGAGGCGCTGGCGCTTCGGCGCCGTCTTCACATGCGTGGTGTAGAGCGTGAGCCCGGTGAAGGCGAGGCCGCCGGCGAGGTTGCCGAGCACGGTCGGGATTTCGTTCCAGATCAAATAGTCCATGATCGAGAACTTCGCATGGAGCATCAGTCCCGACGGGAACAGGAACATGTTCACCACCGAATGCTCGAACACCATGTAGAAGAACACCAGGATCGGCATCCACATCGCAATGACCTTGCCGGGCACGGTCGTCGAGATCATGGCGCCGACCACGCCGGTCGAGACCATCCAGTTGCAGAGCATGCCGCGGATGAACAGGGTAGCCATGCCCGCCGCGCCGTGCGCCGCATAGCCCAGCGTTCGCGCCTCGCCGACGTTTCCGATGGTCATGCCTACCTTGTCCGGCTCCTGCGTGAAGCCGAAGGTGGTCACGAACGCCATCATGAACGCCACCGTCAGCGCGCCGGCGAAGTTGCCGATGAAGACGAGGCCCCAGTTGCGCAGCACGCCGCCGAGCGTGACGCCGGGCCGCTTGTCGAGCAGCGCCAGCGGCGATAGCACGAACACGCCCGTCAGCAGGTCGAAGCCCAAGAGATAGAGCATCACGAAGCCGACCGGAAACAGCAATGCGCCGACCAGCGGCTGCCCCGTGTTGACGTTGATCGTCACGGCGAACCAGGCAGCCAGCGCGAGGATCGCGCCGGCCATATAGGCGCGGATCACGGTGTCGCGCGTCGACATGAAGATCTTGGATTCGCCGGCGTCCACCATCTTGGTGACGAATTCGGACGGTGCGAGATAGGCCATTCGTGAATTCCCCTTGCGCAATTCGGCCGCGCCGGTTGCCTGCCGGAAGCGACGCGGGTTGGTTGCAATGTTCGTCCGTCCGGGGAGATGGGGTGCAACGATTGCTCGCGGCGCCCGGGCCGGGCGCCTTGATCCCCTCGCCGCGGCCAGCACTGGCTTCGGCAATCCGGAGAACGGCAGTCGTCATTGACTGGTGCAACTAAAAGCAATGGATATGCCAAGCGCGGCTGCCGCCGGCGGGAAAAAAATCTCTTTTAATATAATGAGTTATATAGCTCGCACCGGAACCGTCCGGCGAAATGGCGCAGAATTATGCAGCATGCCCAGATGTCGCCCAGAGGATGCGCGCCCTCCATCCCCGTCATCCTGAGGAGCCGCGCAGCGGCGTCTCGAAGGATCGACGGCCACTAGCGGGGCCGATTCATCCTTCGAGGCTCGCTGCGCTCGCACCTCAGGATGACGGAATGGAGAGGCGGAGACAGGGTCGGGACGTGCCGGCCTACTTCACCTCGGTGCGGACCGGCGTGTCCTTCAGCCCGTTATTGTCATAGGCCTTGCGCAGCGTGCCGTTGGCGATCGCCTCGGTCATGAACTTGCCGACGAACGCCGCGGCGAGCGGATGGTCGAGCGGCACCGCGACCGCGGTGACCGTCTGCTTGAAGGTCTCGTCCAGCACGCAGGTGCCCGGAATCTTCCTGGCCATCGCCATCAGCTGATCGCGCGACAACGCGAAGGCGTCGACCTCGCCGTTCTCCAGCAGATGGAAGATCTCGTCATAGGTCTGATAGCCAGTGACCTTGGCATGCTTGAGATGCGCGATCGCGCCACGCATGGTCGTGGTGTTGTTGACGGCGGCGACCTTGACGCCGTCCTGGTCGAGCGTTGCGAAGTTCGTGATTTTGGAACCCGGCCTGACGATATAGGTGGCGTCGGCGACCTCGTAGATCGGCCCGAACGTCATCCTGGTCTCGCGTTCGGGATCCTTGGGCAGGAACGTGACGTCCCAGCTGCCCTTCGCCGCAGCGTCGGTGATCTGTCCGGAATTCTGGTGCACGACATATTCGACGGAAACGCCGAGCTGCGCCGCCATCTCGCGGCCGAGATCGACGGGAACGCCGGCATAGCCGTTCGCGGTCCTGGTCGACCAGAACGCGCCGCCCGCCGGGCTGATCGCAATCGCGACCCGGAGCTTTCCTGTCGGCGCGATCTGATCCTTCAAGGCGTCGGCATGAACTGACGTGGCCATCACAATCACTCCCAGAACGAGGCCAGCCAGACGCAGCAGTCGAGACAACATCGGACTTCCTCCACGCCGGGTCTTTGCCCGGCGGCGCGCAACAGACCGCACGAGGCCGCCTTGCGCAAGCGGCGGTTCGCGCAAGGGAGCTATCCGTGTCGGTCTATTTGACCCGGATGGTGATTTTTTCGGAGACGACCGGCGGGTTGAATGGATAATGCTTGGCGTCGCCCAGCACCAGCTGCAGGGTATGCTTGCCGGGCGCCAGGTCGAGCTGCGTCTCGGTCTGGCCCGCACCGAAGTGCTGGTGAGACTTGTCCGACGGGATCGGCTCATTCGGATTGAGCGGCTCATCCACATCGATCAGAAGATGGTGATGGCCACTGTTCGGGTAGTCGTCGCCGGCATGCGTGACGCCCATGTTGCGCAGCCCGAAGCGGCAAGCGAACGGGCTTTTGACCTTGGCTCCGTCGCGCGGCCAAATGAAATACAGCTTGGTGTCTTTCCCGGCCGGCTTGTTTTGCGCGCCGGCCGGACCGGCGAGCAACGTCAGTGCTGCAGCGAGCACGATCAAGCCTGCACTTTTCATAGCCCCTCCAAACGTGCCTATCCCTCAGGGAGACAGCGCGACCCGGAAACCGTGAGTCGGGTAGCGAACATTGGTGTCGTAATTGTCCCGGTTGGCCGGACGGACATAGCGCGCGTCATTCTTCCAGGAGCCGGAACGAATGACATGCGAGGCGCAGTCGCCGCCGGACCACACCGCGCCGTCGGCCGGGGCGCCCTGGTAATTCCTGTGCCAGCAATCCTCGACCCACTGATCGACCCCGCCGCCCATATCGTAAAGGCCGAACGGATTAGCCTTGAAGCTGCCGACCTTGACCGGCTGCTCGGCGGCACTGTCGCCGCCGCAGTCCTTGCAGCCGGCATTGCCCGATTGCATCTGGTCGCCCCACCAGTATTTCGATTGCGTGCCGCCACGCGCCGCGTATTCCCATTCGGCTTCGCTCGGCAGCCGGTAGGCCTTCTTGGTCGCCTCGGCGAGCCAGGCCACATATTGCTTCGCATCGCTCCAGCTCACATTGGTGACCGGAGCGTCGTCCTTGCCGCCGGCCATGAAGCTACAGGCCTTGGCCGCCGCACAGGCGTTCCATTCCCGCACACTGACCGGATACTTGCCCATCGCGAACGGCTTGACCGTCACCCGGCGGATCGGCCGTTCCGAGGGGTCGTCATTGCTCCCCATCGAGAAGCTGCCACCCTGCAGCGAGACCATTTCGGGCGCCGGCACTGACGCTGTGGGACTGGCGGAGGGCGCCGCCTGAGGTGACGCCTGCTGGATCGGTGCGGCGCTTGGGCTCGGACTTGCGGTTTGCGCCGGCGCCGGGCTCGGTGCCGGCTGCGGCGCGGGCGTCGATGCCGGAGGTGCCTGCGCCACCTCGGCCAGCTTGCCGCGCGATTGCGTGAGCAGGTACCAAAGCACACCGCCTGCGATGATCGCGACCGCCAATCCGAGCAGCGTGAGCAGGATCGACTCACGGCGCCTGCGCGTCCTCTGGTACGCGGCGGCATCCGGCAGCACGCGATAAACCCGCACCGGATCGGTGATGTTCTTCACCTTCTTGTCGCCGAGCGATTCGTAGCCGCAGACCATCTTGTGTTTGATCTGCTCGTAGATGCCGCCGGAGATGAAGACATCACCGGGCGCCGCGATCCCCTCCAGGCGCGAAGCCACATTGACGCCATCGCCATAGATATCGTCGGGCTCGATGATGACGTCGCCGAGATTGACGCCGATCCGGTACTCGATCCAGTGATCGCGCGCGATCGCCGCGTTGCGGCCGATCATGTTCTGCTGGATCACGATGCTGCAGCGGACCGCCTCGACCGGACTGTCGAACATCGCGATGAAGCCGTCGCCGGCGGTCTTGACCAGTTTGCCGTGGTGCTCGGCAATGGTTGGCTCGATCAGGTCGCGCAAGGTCCGCTTGACGCGGGCATGCGTGCCTTCTTCATCAAGTTGCATCAGGCGGCTGTAGCCGGCGATGTCACCGGCAACGATCGCAGCGAGGCGCCGCGGCATTGAAGTGCCGGGAGGCTGTGTATTGTCAGGCTGTGACCGGCCTGACTTGAAGTCGCGAATTTCTCCCATGGCGCTCCGGCTGCTCCACAAATACGTGCACGCGGCGCAACCGGCGCCTTCGTCCCCGAGGCCCGCTCGAATCTACCACACCTTTGGGTTGGAACAAGTTCGCCAAGCGTGACCAAGTCACGGATTGCCGCCATTGGCCGAGCGGCGCTCCCGCCGGTCGGCGGGAGCACCTTGTCTCAACGACGAACCGGCTGTCGAAGCTGCGCCGCGTCAGCCCACCTGCGTGGCAGGGGTGCGGATCTCGCGCGGCAGGATAATCGCGGCCGCGATCGCCAGCAGGCACAGCGCCGCGAACGCGCGCAGCATCATGGAGAAGCCGCCCTGATCATACAGCCAGGCCACCAGGCCGACGGAAGCGCCCGCCGCGGTGAAGCCGACGAAATAGCGCACCGCATAGGCGCGCGAGCGCCATTCCTCGGTCGTGTACTTGCCGACCATGGCATCGTTCACCGTGACCTGGCCGAACGCCCCCATCACGATGCCGATCGAGACCACGATCAGCGGCAGATTGGACAGGCTCGCCGCCAGATAAAGGAACGGCGCCAGCAGGAACGACAGCGGCAGCGCCACCGTCTTCAAGGAATATCGGTCGAGCAGCTTGCCTATCGTGTACTGCGTCATCGCGCCGAACACATAGACCCCGGCCGCGATCACGCCGAGCAATGCCGGGCTCTTGGTCAGATCCGAGAGCCGTTCGGCGAACAGCTTTGGCAACGCCACCGTCACCGCGTTGAACGTTGTCGAGATCGCGATCACCACGATCAAGAGCGACAGCACCACCCGCCACATGTCTTCCTTGGCGACGCGCACCTGGGCTGCGGCCTGCCTGGAGCCCTTGCGGTCCTCATGGACCACCGTCATCGCAAAGGCGATGCCGATCAGCACGGTGACCGTTCCGGGCGCGATGAAGGCCCAGCGCCAGCCGAGATACTGGCCGATCACGCCGGTGACCAGCGCCGAGGAGGCGACGCCGAGATTGCCCCAGACGCCGTTGACGCCCATCTGGGCGCCGAGCTTCTCGGCATAGGACACGATCATCGCGGTGCCGACCGGATGGTAGATCGAGGCAAAGACGCCGATCGCCAGCAGTGCGGCGCCGAGTTGCAGCGGCGTCTGCACGAAGCCGACCGAGATCATCGACAGCCCGATGCCGACGAAGAAGATCACCATCATGTGGCGGCGGCTCCAGCGATCGCCGAGCCAACCCGTGACCAGCGAGCCGGCGCCGAAGGCGATGAAGCCCGGGGTCGCATAGGGCAAGAGTTCCGAATAGGCCATGCCGAGCGCCGGACCCATGATGATGACGGCGGCCGCGAAGATCAGCATCGCATAGTGGTCGATGAAATGGCCGGCGTTGACGAAGCCGATCACCCGGCTCGGACTATTGCTTGGACTGTTCATGGGCAAATCTTTCACCGGCACGTCTCTTCACGCGATTCTTCAATTGCTCGAAAATAGGTTATAGGTGCTTGCCCTGACGGGATGTCGCCAATGACTATCGCTGAACCGCCAATAAGAGCCCTGCACCAGGACCGGCGCGTCACCGGCGACGGCGTGCATCTGGTGGCGCGCTCCTATGAGAAGGGCGTCCGGCTCGACCCGCACATGCACCGCGAGGCACAGCTGGTCTATGCCGCGAGCGGCACCATGCAGGTGACGACGCCGAAGGGCCGCTGGCTGGTGCCGCCGGACCGCGCGGTGTGGGTCCCTGCCCTGCTTCCCCATGCGATCGACGTGCTCGCCGACATCGAGATGCGCACGCTGTATTTCGACCAGGCCTGGCTCGCGCGCGAGAGGCGCAGCAACAGCCTCGGCCATGAATTCGTGGTCCGTGTCTCGCCGCTGGTGCACCAGGCGATCCTTGCGCTGTTCGACGCATCATGCGGACGCGAGCGCACCGATCTGCTGATCAGGCTGGTGATGCTGGAGTTGCACCAGGCCGAGGATTCCGCGACCTTCATCCCGCTGCCGCAGGAGCCGCGCTGCCGACGCGCCGCCGACATCGTGCTGGCCGATCCGACCAGGGACCACGAGATCGATGCGCTGGCGCGCACCGTCGGCACCTCGGCACGGACGCTGTCGCGGCTGTTCGCGGCGGAGACGCAGCTCTCGTTCAAGAGCTGGTGCCAGCGCGCCCGCATCGCGGCCGCGATCGAACGGCTGTCGACCAATGCGAACGTGTCGGTCAAGCAGGTCGCCTCCGACCTCGGTTATGCCAGCGTGCCGGCGTTTTCCCACGCGTTCCGTCAGGTTACCGGCAAGACACCGACCGCGTTCGCGGAGAAAACGTGAACGGGATTTGTCACCGGGCGCAGCGATGACGAATTATACCGCTGTCGCGCGGCGACATATTTCCGTACGATCCATGCGCTTGATTGCATTCCTGCCGACCTTAAATCCCGTGTAAGGTCCGGCTTCACTGGATACGACCCGCTGGATACGACCCGTAAATGGCCAACGCTTTCTTCTCCGACCTGCTCTCGACG
The DNA here is from genome assembly GCF_015291625.1 of Bradyrhizobium sp. CCBAU 53421. NCBI lineage: Bacteria > Pseudomonadati > Pseudomonadota > Alphaproteobacteria > Hyphomicrobiales > Nitrobacteraceae > Bradyrhizobium > Bradyrhizobium sp. CCBAU 53421. Next base: position 2,722,174 of record NZ_CP030047.1, on the reverse strand, counting down.
ATTTCCGAACGCGGCCGCGTCCTGCTCGGCCGCGCCAGCCCGGCCGACGACAAGCAGGATGCGTCCGAACTGCTGGAACTGTGCGAGGCGCTGCTGTCCGGCCGCGGCGAAGCCTCCGGCACCGCGATGGCGCGCGAAGTGCTCGACCGCTACCACCACCTCGACGCCGCCGGGCGGCTGTCGTTCTTCCAGACGCTGGCGCGCGATTTCGGCCCCGATCACGCCAGGCTGGCGCAGGCGATCGAGAGCTGGCGCGCCAAAGCCAATGGCGACGACGCCAGCGACCTGCATTTCGCCTCCGAACCGCGCCGCCAGGAACTGATCCGGCGGCTCAATCGCGCACCGGGCGGCACCGGCGAGCTGGTGTCGATCCGCTCGGATCTGCTTTCATTGATGAAGGGCAACAAGGACCTCGCCGCGCTCGATCGCGACGTGGTGCATCTGCTCTCGTCCTGGTTCAACAGGGGATTCCTCGTGCTGCGCAGGATAGACTGGTCGTCGCCGGCCAATATTCTGGAGAAGATCATCCGCTACGAGGCCGTGCACGAAATCCGCGACTGGGACGATCTGCGCCGACGCATCGATCCGGTGGACCGCCGCTGCTACGCGTTCTTCCACCCGGCACTGGCCGACGAGCCGCTGATCTTCGTCGAGGTCGCGCTGACCGAAGCCATCCCGGGCGCGATCGCGCCGCTGCTTGCGGAAGAGCGCGAGCCGGTGCCGGTCGAGAAGGCCCGCACCGCGGTATTCTATTCGATCTCCAACACCCAGCGCGGGCTCGGCGGCATTTCGTTCGGCAGCTTCCTGATCAAGCAGGTGGTCGAGGAGCTGCGCCGCGAATTGCCCAAGCTCGACAATTTCGTCACGTTGTCGCCGGTGCCGGGCTTCATGCAGTGGGTGAAGCAGGCCGATGACGTGCCGCTTACCGACGAGGATCGCCAGCTGCTCGAAAGCCTCGGCAAGCCGGACTGGTCCGAGAACGCCGAGCTCGCCGCGCAGCTGCGCGCCGTGCTGGAGCCGCTCGCCGCCTATTACTTCCTGAAGGCGCGGACGCCGAAGGGACGGCAGATCGATTCGGTCGCGCGCTTCCATCTCGGCAACGGCGCCCGGCTGGAGCGGATCAACTGGCTCGGCGACCTCTCGCCCAAGGGCCTGCGCGAATCCGCCGGCGTGATGGTCAATTACCTCTACCGCCTCGACGACATCGAGAAGAACCACGAGGCCTACGCCAACAACGGCGAGGTGATCGCCTCGAGCGCGGTGAAGAAGCTGTTGAAGGGCGAAGGCCGGCGGCTGCTTGACATGCGGTTGGGGTGACGGGGATGTAGCGCCATCCCGTCGTTGCAGAGAGTGAATGCTCAGCTTGCTCAGTGTCATCACCCGCGCATGCGAGGGCTTTGCAGAAGTCTGCCGGGATGATTCTCTTTGGTGAAGGATTCGCCGGAGGAACGGATGGCGGAGCGGCAGATTGGTCAATTGAGCTTTACCGACGGGCTGGTGAATGACGCGGCTCGAGCCAACGCGCCTTTGCAGCGAGTATCGGAACTGGTCGACTGGAGCGCGATTGAAGCGCTGCTGAGCGGCTTGCGTAGCGGGTCGATGGGAGCGCCCGCTTACCCGTCGCTGGCGCTGTTTAAGGCGCTGTTGCTGCAGCAATGGTATGGGTTGTCCGATCCGGGCCTTGAGGAGGCGCTGGTGGACCGCCTGTCGTTCCGGCGCTTCCTGGGCCTGTCGCTGAGTGAGCCGGTACCGGATCATTCCACGCTGTGGCGTTTCCGCGAACAGCTGGCCAGGAGCGGGCTGGCGGAGCGCGCTTTTGCCCTGATTACGGCGCAGATCGAGAAGTCCGGCTTCGTCTTGAAGCGCGGCACATTGATTGACGCTTCGCTGATCCGCTCGGCGGTTAATCCGCCCGAACCACCGGATCCCGATTTGCCCCCGGATGCGGACGGGCGCCCCGCCAGCAAGCTGGTCAAAAGCCCTCACGATCCTGACGCCGCCTGGACCAGGAAGGACGGCAAATATGCCTTCGGCTACAAGATGCACGTGGCGATGGACCAAGGCAGTCGCATCATCCGGCGCCTTGCCTTTACGCCAGCCAATGTCAACGACACCGTGCCCGCCGACGAGCTGATCTGCGGCGACGAGGCAACAGTCTACGCTGACAAAGCCTACGATACCATCGCGCGACGTGGGCGGCTGAAGCAGATGGATATTCGCGACGGCATTATGCGCAGACACAACCGCTGGCTTCGCTTGGGGCCTTGGGCGGTGCGTCGTAACGCGGTCATCTCGCATCGACGCGCGCCGATCGAACCGTTGTTCGCATTGCTCAAGCGCGTCTACGGCCTTGCGCGTGCCCGCTATCGGGGCCTGATACGCAATGCCGCAGCTTTCCAGCTCGCCGCGACCGCGATCAATCTCCAGCGATGGGCCAGGACGCCACCCCACATCGCCTAACCAAACGAGGCACCCAGCCATCATGGCTGGCCCGTCCAGCCGCTAACCGGCCCAAACAACAGCCGTCCGGCCCCGTCGAGCTGTTCGACTTTCGCAAAGCCCTCGCGCATGCGGGTGATCCAGTATTCCAGAGGCCGCAGTGCTTGAGCCGAGGGGCCGCAGCGTACTGGATCGCCCGGTCAAGCCGGGCGATGACAGCGATTGACGAGGATATAGCCTCACATCCGCTCAGAATGACGGAGCAGTGAACATCGACAACAATGACGGCGCGGCGATCGACTCCCCCGGCGTTCAGAACCTCGCCCTCACCGACAGCCGCACCGTGCGTCCTTGCCCCGGCGAGATGTTGTTGTTGCCATCGGCCGACGCCCAATAGCCCTTGTCGAAGATGTTCTCGACATTGAGCTGGGCGCTCCAGGTCTCGTCGATCTTGGCGTAGACCGCCGCGTCGAAGCGGACGAAGCTCGGCAGCCGCACGGTATCGTCGGACGAGGCGAAGGAATCGCCGAAATAGATCACGCCGAGCGCGGCCGCCCACATCGGGGTGAACTGATACTTGTTCCACCAGGCAAACTGATTGTACGGCACGAGCTGGACGCGGTTGCCGGGCACGACGGTTGCCGAGGTGGCGCCGGTGATCTTGGCATCGGTGTAGGCATAGGCCAGCGACGACTGCCACTGTTCGGTGACATGGCCGGTCAGGCTCGCCTCGATGCCGCGCGTGAGCGTGCTGCCCGAAGGGAAGAAGAAGCCGGGATTGTTGCCGTCGGGGATCGGCTGGTTGGTGCGGTTCAGATTGTAGGCCGCGGTCGAGAACAGCAGCTTCGGATTGATGTTCCACTTCATGCCGAGCTCGACATTCTCGAAGCGCTGCGGCTGCAGGATCAGCGTGCCGGCGGTCAGCGAGCTGAACTGGTCGCCCGAGGCCGGCAGATAGGAGATGCTGTAGGCGGTATAGACCGACATCTGCTCGATCGGCTTGATGATCAGGGCGGCCTGCGGCGACACCAGATTGTCGACGCGGCCGCGATTGGTGTTGGTGTTCATGTCGGTCGCCGACATGTCGAAGCGATCGAAGCGCGCGCCGGCGATGATCCGCACGGCGCGGGAAATCTCGATGGTGTCCCTGACATAACCGGACTGGATGTTCAGCGCGTAGCGGCTGTTGGAGTCCGGCGTGGTGACGCCGTCGGTATTGGTGCCGGTGAAATGGTGAAGGAACGTCACCGTGCCGAAATAGGTCGGCGCGAACGGGTTCTGCACGATGGTGTTGGTGCCGTTCGGGAACACGCCGGTGTTGCGGATGTCGACGCCGCTCTGACGGCCGAACTCGGTGCCGAAGCCGACGGTGTGGAACAGCGGCCCGGTCCAGGTCTTGTAGGTGAAATCGGTCTGGTTGAAGACGTTGTCGCGGTTCGTCGTGTGCTGATAGGCGCCGAGGTTGACCGCGGTATCCGCCGGGTTGACCGCGCCCGCCAGCGCGCCGCCGGTGGGATAGACGTTCTGGTAGAACTTCTGGTAGTCGGCGGCGATGGTGCCGTTGCGCACCGTCAGCCCGTTCTCGAAATCGTGCTCGATGATGGCCATGCCGGTCTGCACCGTCGCCTGCGCGGTGTTCAGGCTCGGGCTGCCGAAGAAGGTCGAGAAGTCGCCGTTCGGCGCGAACGGCGTCGTCGGGTTGAAGCGGGTCGCGCCGCCCGGCAGCCCCTGCGAAGGGTTGCCGCGGTCGGCGGTGCGCTCGTCGTGGAAGTACTCGTAGCTGAGCTTGATTTTCGTGTTGTCGTCGGGTTTCAGCGTCACCGTCGGATTGATGCCGTAGCGCTCGAGATGGTTGAAGTCGCGGAAGGCGTCGGCGCCCTCGTAGAACACGTTGAGCCTTGCTGCGACGTTCTCGTTGATGGCCTGCCCGGCGTCGAGGGTGACGCGTCGATCGCCCCAAGAGCCGGTCTGCGCCGTCGCCTCGTAAACGCGGTTGCCGTCCGCCTCTTTCAGCGTGCGGTTGAGCAGCCCGCCGCCGGCGCCGCGGCCGAAGGTCAGCGCGCTCGGCCCCTTCAGCACCTCGATACTCTGGGCGTTGTACATGTCGCGGAAATACTGCACGTCGTCGCGGAAGCCGTTGACGAAGAAGTTGGCGCTGGAATCGACGCCGCGGATCACGAGCTCGTCGCGATTGCCCTCGCCCTGATGCACCGCGACGCCTGGAACGTAGCGGGTGACGTCGGTGACGCCCTGATAATTCTGGTCGCGGATCTGCTCGCGCGTGATGACGTTGAGCGATTGCGGAATGTTGACGATCGCGGTGTTGATCCTGGTCGCAACCTGTGTGCTGTTGGCGAAATAGCCCGACGTGCCGGTGCGGGCATCCTGCGATTCCGCGAATGGCTTTGCCGCGGCCGCAGACTCGATCCGCCGCGCGGTCTGGCTGCGCCGGCCTCGAGCTGCGGCGGTGTTGCGCGAAGTCGATGGCGCGCTGCGGCGACGCTGCGTGGCCGGCGGGGTGACGGTCACCGGCGGCAGCGACGATGCGGCTTGCGCCGGCACCGACTGCGCCTGTGCAGATGACGCTGCGAACGGAACGCTCAGTGCAAGATAGCTCGCGGTGAGCAGCGCCAGCTTCGCAAGCCAAGCGATGCGGCGATTATTCTGTGATCTTGATGTCATGACGTCGTCCCCAAGCAACGCTCGCCTTGCGTGAAGGCGATGCGCGTCCTCTAGAGACGTGAGGTGCAGTGCGTCCAGACGACGGGCGTCGGAAAATTTTTGCGCGGCGACGGAATAAAATCGCGACGAAAGCGCGCAGGTGCTGCGCGAACCGCGCGTCGGGTGGGAAAAGTCAAGGATGCAAACGGTTTCCGTCGGCTTCCGGATTTGCGCCGGGAAACCAAGAACGGCGCTTACGCGCCGCACTTCTTGTAGGGATTCCAGATTGTAGCGCTTCTAAAGCGACGAAGAGTGTCCTCACGCCGCCGCGGATCGCGGCCGCAGCCCCGCCGGCAGATGCGTGTCGATCCAGCCAGTGATCGCGCGCTCGTTGCGATGGTAGACGAGGCCTGCGGCGATCACCGCAATTCCGATCAGCGACAGCGAGAACGGAAACCACAGCGAGTCCTTGAACACGACGTCGGCGAGATGTCCGAGATAGAGGCAGATGCCGAACGCACCGAACACCGCATAGGCGCGCCGCGACAGGATCACGGCGACAGCGACGAGACCGACGTTGAGCAGGCAATAGACCGCTTTCGAGAGCTCGGTCGAACTCGAGGATGCGGTAATGCCGCCCCAGAACGCCATCAGGCCGAACAGATGCAGCCAGAACGCAAAGTCACCATTGCGGCTGCGATAGTCGACGATCCAGGCCACCGCGAGCACGGCGAGGCCAAACCACACCGACACGCGGCGCTGCGTCTCGAAGTCGGCATGCGCGGTGCCGCTGAACCATGGCGCCAGATCCATCGACATGAACCACAGCGCCACCGAAATGATCGCGATGATGAAGGCGAAGCGGAAGTAGCGCAGCGCGACGATGCCGGCCGCAACGGTCGCGATCTCCATGAAGATCCAGCTGCCCTTCACCCAGACGTAGAAGTCCTGCACGGTTCCGGGCTTGCCGAACTTGCCCCACCAGCCGAGTTCGTCCTGGATGCCATAGACCGCAAGCGGCGCCATCGAGACCGCGATCGCGATCAGCAGGCCGCCGGGAACCCGCAAATTCTTGCCGTACCAGAGGTGGTGACCGGCCACGGCGAAAGCGGTGGCGTAGGCGATCGCGCACGCCGTCAGTGCCCGGCCGCCCATCTGGGTGAAGGCCAGGGTCGAGAACAGGCCCATGGCGCCGATCACGATCAGCGCGCCGGCGTACCAGAGCACATGGGCGGCATCGAACCTCGCCGCCGGGCTGGCCTCGCCCGTCGCGCCCGGGCCCTCATGGCTGGCCAGGAAGGCGAGCAACCGGTCCAGATCCGCCGGGCTGATCACCCCGGCATCGGCGGCTTCCCGAAGACTTTTCGTTGAATATGGCATGCGGCGATCCTCATGGCCGGTTCCGGCGCCTCCCGGGTGACCCGGGAACGGCGTCTCTCCCGTATGAGTATAGCGGAACGTGAGCAACGTTCAATATTTTTTGAGCGACGCTCAATTAATTTTGCAAGTAGATTCAGGCCCGCCGGGCCGGCCGGACCGGCACGGGCTAATCAGCCAGCGCCTTCATCTCCTTGTAGAGATCCGACTTGCCCTCGAAGCCGATGCCGGGAAGGTCGGGCATGACGATGTGGCCACCCTCGACCCGCACGCCATCGGGGAAGCCGCCATAGGGCTGGAACAGGTCGGGATAGCTCTCATTGCCGCCGAGGCCGAGGCCGGCTGCGATGTTGAGCGACATCTGGTGACCGCCATGCGGGATGCAGCGGCTCGGCGACCAGCCGTGGGTCTTCAGGACCGCGAGCGTGCGCTGATACTCGCAAAGACCGTAGGACAGCGCGCAGTCGAATTGCAGCCAGTCGCGGTCCGGCCGCATGCCGCCGTAGCGGATCAGGTTGCGCGCGTCCTGGTGGCTGAACAGGTTCTCGCCGGTCGCCATCGCCCCCGGATAGAACTCGGCCAGCGCGGCCTGCAGCGCATAGTCGAGCGGATCGCCGGCCTCCTCGTACCAGAACAGCGGATACTCCCGCAGCATCTTGGCGTAGGCGATTGCGGTCTCCAGGTCGAAGCGGCCGTTGGCGTCGACCGCGAGCTGCGCCTCGCTGCCGATCTCCTTCAGCACCGCTTCGATGCGCTCGCGGTCCTCGGCAAGCGGCGCGCCGCCGATCTTCATCTTCACGACGTTGTAGCCGCGGTCGAGATAGCCGCGCATCTCCTTGCGTAAGCTCCCGAGGTCCTTGCCCGGATAATAATAGCCGCCGGCGGCGTAGACGAAGACGCGCGGATTGGCGGTCACGCCGTGACGCTCGGCGAGCAGCCGGAACAGCGGCTTGCCCGCGATCTTCGCCACCGCGTCCCACACCGCCATGTCGATGGTGCCGACCGCGACCGAACGCTCGCCATGGCCGCCCGGCTTCTCGTTTGACATCAGGGTCGACCAGACCTTGTCCGGATCGAGATTGGCGCCGGAGCTATCGAGCAGCGATGCCGGATCGGCTTCGAGCAGGCGCGGCGCAAAGCGCTCGCGGATCAGACCGCCCTGCCCGTAACGGCCGTTGGAATTGAAGCCATAGCCGACCACCCGCCTGCCATCGCGCACCACGTCGGTGACCACGGCGACCAGGCTCGAGGTCATCTTGGTGAAGTCGATATAGGCGTTGCGGATCGGCGAGGAGATCGGCTTGGTCACCTCGCGGACGTCGACGATGCGGACGGACATGCACAGCCCTTCAAGTTAGATCGTCACCCTCTCCTCGTCATTGCGAGGAGGGAAGCGACGAAGCAATCCATTTCTCAACGAGCGGAGACGTGGATTGCTTCGCTTCGCTCGCAATGACGGTGGAGGCAGTCAGGACTTCGCCTTGTCCCGGAAATACGGCTCGACCGGCCCGTGCACCTTGATGGTCAGCGGGTTGCCGTAGCGGTCCTTGGCGTTGCCGGCGGTGACGCGCACCCAGCCCTCGCTGATGCAGTATTCCTCGACATTGGTCTTCTCGGCGCCCTTGAAGCGGATGCCGACATCGCGGGCGAGAATCTCCGCGTTGTAATACGGGCTGTTCGGATCGACCGAGAGGCGGTCGGGGAATTGGTCGTTGATGTCGTCGCTCATAGCAGCGCCTCGATTTCCTTCTTCAAACCTTCGGGCCGGGCGGTCGGCGCATGCCGCGCCACGACCTTGCCGGCGCGATCGACCAGGAACTTGGTGAAGTTCCATTTGATCGCCGGCCCGAGCAGGCCCGACTTCTCACGTTTCAGATGTTCGTACAATGGATGCGCGCCACTGCCATTGACGTCGATCTTGGCGAACATTGGAAACGTCACGGCGTAGTTGGTCTCGCAGAACGCGGCGATCTGCTTCGCATCGCCCGGCTCCTGCGCGCCGAACTGGTTGCAGGGGAAGCCGAGCACGGCGAAGCCGCGCGGCGACAGCCCGGCGTGCAGCTCCTGCAGGCCCTTGTATTGCGGCGTGAACCCGCAGGCGCTCGCGGTGTTCACGATCAGCAGCACCTGCCCCTCGAACCGCCGCAACGGCATGTCGTCGCCGGCGAGCGACTTGGCTGTGAAATCGTAGACCGTCGCCATCTTAAATCACCGGATCGATCGGCGACGACGGCGTGCCGCCGGCCTCGACCGCCTCGCCCGCGGCAAGGCAGAGGTCCTCGCGGTAGCGCCCGGCCACCAGCTGCACACCTACCGGGATTCGCCCGACGAGGCCCGTGGAGACGACAAGCCCCGGCAATCCCATGAAGGGGATCGCGATCTGCGGCAGCTGGGCGTGCCAGACCCGCGCGAACGACGCCTCGTCCTTGCGGTCGAGATGATCGGGGAACGGCAGCTCACCGGACACCGGCATCAGCAGCACCGGATATTTGTCGAAGAAGGCGAACCACTCGCGGGTCAAGGTGGCGCGGCGGGTCAGCGCCTGCGACAGGTCGAACGGATGCACTTTGGAGCGGACGCCGCGCAGGCAGGCCAGCGCGCCGGGATCGCCCTCGCGTTCGGCGAACGCAAGCTGGGCCTCGTAACCGTCGCCGAGCCAGAGCCGGGTCTGGATCTCGGCCGCCTCGCGCAGCGACGGCGTGTCGGCGATCTCCTCGACGATCCAGCCGGCCTCGCGCAACCGCTTGCCGGCATCGGCCACCGCGGCGACCACTTCCGGCACCGGGTTGAGGCCATCGGGATTGAGGCACATCGCAACCCGCTTCTCCCGGGGCGGTCCGTCGAGCGGCACCGGCGCGTACCAGGGATCGCGATAGTCCGGCGCCGACATCGCCGCGAGCGAGATGCGCAGGTCGTTGACGGTGCGCGCCAGCGGGCCCGACACCGCGCTGATCTGCGGGCCGATCGGACGCTCCGGCAATGCCGAATTGAAAGCGGGAATGCGGCCCATACTCGGCCGCAGGCCGTGCACGCCGCAGGCATAGGCCGGATAGCGGACCGAGCCCGCGATATCGGTGCCATGCGCGATATGGCCGATGCCGGCCGCGACCGCGGAGCCCGCGCCGCCGGACGAGCCGCCCGGGGTGATACCGGGGTCGCGCGGGTTCTTGGTGTCGCCGTGAATGAGGTTGGTGGTGAACCAGCGATAGGACACCGCCGGACAATTGGTGCGGCCGAGCAGCACCGCGCCGGCCTTGCGCAGATTGGCGACCACCGGATTGTCGACCTTGGCGATGACGTCGCGCTGCGCCTTCAGCCCGTTGGTGGTGGCGTAGCCCTCCTGGTCGACATTGACCTTGATGGTGACAGGCACGCCGGCGAGCGGCCCGACCGCCTCACCGCGCGCAATGGCCGCATCAATCTTGGCTGCCTGTGCCAGCACGTCGTCCGGCCGGTGATCGACCACCGCATTGATCTTCGGGTTGACCGCATCGAGCCGGGCGAGCCCGGCCTCCGCCGCCTCCTTCGCCGATACCTTCTTCGATTTGATGAGGGAGGCGAGTTCAGCCGCCGACAGACGCCAAAGATCCTGCATGTGACACTCCGTATGACGGAGGCGTTTTAGCCCCACACGAACAGCAAGGCCAGCGGCCCGCCGCCTGATGTTTCAGCGGACGTGCGCGATGTAATAGGCAAGGTCGCCGATCTGCTCCTTGGTGACCGTCTGCATCACGTCGGCCATGGTGGCGTCGTAGCCGTGGCGGCTGTTGTCCTTGTATTCGGCCAGCGTCTTGGCGAGGTAGTCCTCGCGCTGGTTGGCGATGCGGGGGACGTTGTCCTTGCCCGAAAAATCGGTGTTGTGGCAGCTGTTGCAGCGGTTCTGCTGCGCCAGCGCCTGGCCGCGCGCCATCCGCGCCGGATCGCCGGCGTCCGCGGGCGGCGCGGGCTTCGGCAGGGTGGCGATGAAATCGGAGAAGGCGCGCAGATCGTCGTCGGTCATCGGCTTCGCCATCTCGTTCATCGGGTCGAATACCCTGAGCTTCTCGCGGAACATGAAGAGCTGGATCAGCGCATAGGGCGCCGTCTGGCCGCCAAGCGACGGCGTGTTCTCGGTCTCCGACATGCCATGCTCGCCATGGCAGGCGAAGCATGCCGCAGCGCGCTCCTGGATGGTCTCGGCATTTGCGGAAAGAGCAGTTGATGCAAACAGGAGCACAGAGATCATGATCTTACGCATCGTCTGCTCCTGATTTTCTCAGTGTCATTCCGGGGCGCCCGAAGGGCGAACCCGGAATCTCGAGATTCCGGGTCTGGTGCTGTCGCACCAGCCCGGAATGACGTTAGCGGTTGTTACTGATTAGCGACCTTCGGCTTGCCGTAGCTGACGCGATAGACCGCGCCGTTCCAGTCGTCGGACACCAGCATCGAGCCATCCTTCAGCAGCATCACGTCGACCGGGCGGCCGACATACTTGTTGTCCTCGAGGAAGCCGGTCAGGAACGGCTCGACCGACTTCACGGTGCCGTCCTTGTTCAGCTTGACGACGACGACGTCGCCGCCCTGCTTCTGCGACTTGTTCCAGGAGCCGTGACGCGCCACGAAGATCGCGTTCTTGTAGGCCTTCGGGAACTGGCTTCCGGTGTAGAAGCGCATGCCGAGCGAGGCGGTGTGCGGACCCATCAGGCCGACCGGCGCGGTGTAGTCCTTGCAGTTCTTGCCCCAGCCGAGCTCCTGGTCGATGATGTTGCCCTGGTAGCAGAACGGCGCGCCGAAATCCTCGCCCGCCTTGGTGACGCGGTTGAGCTCGTCCTCCGGCACCGTCTCCGACAGCCAGTCGCGGCCGTTGTCGGTGAAGTACATCTGCTTGGTCTCGGGATTCCAGTCGAAGCCGACCGAGTTGCGGACGCCGAGCGCGTAGACCTCGGCGCCGGAGCCGTCGAGATTCATGCGGCGGATCTGACCGTGATCGGCGTCATGCAGCACGTTGTTGCCGGGCTGGCCGACCGGGACATAGAGCTTGTTGTCCGGACCGATGGCGATGAACTTCCAGCCATGCGCCTCGTCCTTCGGCAGCTTGTCGTAGATGACGGTCGGCTTCGGCGGGTTGTCCAGATTGTCCTCGATCTTGTCGATCTTGGAGACCTTCGAAAGCTCGGCGATGTAGAGCGTGCCGTCCTTGAAGGCGACGCCGTTCGGGCGGTAGAGGCCGGACGCGATCACCTTGACCGAGCGTTTGCCGTCCTTGTTGACGATCGCATAGACCTTGTCGACGAGGCGGCTGCCGACGAACACGGTGCCCTTGTCGCCGAGCGCCAGCGAGCGCGCATTGGCCATGCCGGCGGCATAGACCTCGACATTGAAGCCGGCCGGCACCTTGAGCTTGGCAAGCGGCAGCTTGTCCGGCGCTGACGGCAGTGGCGGCGGTGCCACCGGCGCGAGCTTGGCGGCGGCTTCATTGTCCGGGCGCCCGATCAGGGGCGAGCCCGGCGGCAGCGGCTGGGCGGCCGGCGCGGCACCTGCGGCCGGCGCGGCCGCCGGCTGTTGCGCCGCAGCAGAGAGTGTGAACGCCCCGAGCATGACGCCCGCGAGCAGCAGGCTGCGCGGTGCGAACGAGTGTTTTTTCATGGTGATCTCCCCTGGGTGGAAGCCGTTTGTTCATTGCGCCATTGAGGTCGACCGGCGCTATCAGGCTTTCCGTTCATAGTCTTGCGAATTTGTCCGGACAATTGCAATCGGAAACATGCCGGCATCGGCCAACGCATGGTTGCAGCCACGCGTGCCTGTCGGCCTATCTCAATGCCTTGTCATGGAGCGGTCCGGGCGATCGAGAATCGCCTCGGTGAATGGAAACTCCAGCACGATCTCGCCCTCGTCGTCGGTCACCTCGATCACGGCGCTGAGCAGCGCGCCGTCGGCGCCCTCGGTCTTGAGCAGTTCGCGAATCATAGCCCGCGCCATCTCCCACGCGCGATCGGGATCGCGCAGGATTTCGCCGTCGGGATCGGAGATCAGCTCGTCGCCGATACGGGTATTGAAGAAATAGCGTGGCATCGGCTGAACTCGGCTCGGTTAGTCGCCTCCCGTCACCGGGAAGCACAGAATCGTCATCAGGACCTTCGGAGGATCGAACGGCCCCTGTCTCTTAGTCCAAGATCACCATTCACCGTGTGGCGAACAACAGGAAAAAGGTCTGATGGCACCGGGTTTTGACGGGAAATGCGCGCACAAATTTGTGACTGGCCGGAATTCACCCTTCGCAGTGCAGCATGTCCTTGAGCAGAGCAGCTTGCGAAAAATTTAAGTGGCGAACTTTTCGAACCGCAGTAGTTTAATTGCAGGGCGGAAAGTTCGTCCGGTTGCAACAAGGAGAGCCTAATGGCCTGGAAAGCACCGAAGATCGTCGAAGTGTCGGTCGGCATGGAAATCAACATGTATATGTGCGCCACCCGCAAGTAAGCGGCAGCGCCCTATACACGTTTAGCGTTTTAGCGCAGGTGGACATCCGGGCGTAACGCGCTCCCGAGCATGGGGGTGTGTTCCAAAGCCGGGGTCCACCTCGTAACGTTTCTGGGCCCAGGTTAGCGGGTCGAAATCGTTGGGTCCGAGTCAAACGTCTCCAGGGGACGGATCATGCTTCGTGTCGTCGTCCTGGGTGCCGCAGCGGGTGGCGGCGTTCCGCAGTGGAACTGCGGCTGTGCCGTCTGCAGGACGGCGCGAAGCGACCATCCCGAATTGCAGAGCACGCAAGCCTCGATCGCCGTCAGCGGCGACGGCGCGCACTGGTTCCTGGTCAACGCTTCCCCGGATCTGCGCCAGCAGCTGATCGCGACGCCACAGCTGCATCCGAAGCACGGCGCCCTGCGCCATAGCCCGATCGCGGGCGTCATCCTCACCAATGGCGAGATCGATGCCGTCGCCGGGCTGCTGTCGATGCGCGAGGGCTCGCCGTTTGCGATCTACGCGCATGAACGGGTGCTGGCGATCCTGCGCGCGAACAGCATCTTCAACGTGCTGAGCGACAAGAACGTCGCCCGCCGGCCGATCGCCGTCGACCACGCCTTCGAACCGGCCCTGCCCGACGGATCGCCGTCCGGGCTCGAGGTGCTGCCGTTCGAGGTTCCCGGCAAGGGTGCCTGGTATCTCGAAGGCAAGGCGCACCCGGCGGGGGCCGACGGCGTTGGCGATACGCTTGGCCTGCGTATTGCGGACAAGCTCAGCGGCAAATATTTCTACTTCCTGGCCGCCTGCGCCCGGGTGACCGACGAGCTGAAATCCCGGCTCAAGGGCGCGCCGCTGGTGTTCTTCGACGGCACGGTGTGGCGCGACGACGAGCTGATCGCGGCCGGGCTTGGCAACAAGACCGGCCAGGGCATGGGACATATCGCGATGTCGGGCGATCAGGGCGCGATCGCGAGCCTCGCCGGGCTCGACATCGGACGAAAAGTGTTTTTGCATATCAACAACTCCAACCCGGCGCTGCTTGGGACCTCGGCCGAACGCAAGGCGGCCGAACAGGCGGGCTGGCAGATTCCCTCCGACGGAACGGAGATCGTGCTGTGAATGTCGTGCCTACAAACGGAATGACCGCGCTCTCGATCGGCAAGGGCATCACGCTCGACAGTGCCGAGGAGATGGAAGCGACGCTGCGCACGATCGGTGCGACGCGCTACCACAGCCTGCATCCGTTCCACCGCCTGCTGCACGGCGGCAAGCTCAACAAGGGCCAGGTCCAGGCCTGGGCGCTCAACCGCTATTACTACCAGAGCACGATCCCGCTGAAGGACGCGATGGTGATCTCGCGCTTCCGCGATCGCAACACGCGCGTCGAGTGGCGGCATCGCATCGAAGACCACGACGGCGATATCGGCAGCGAAGGCGGCATCGAGCGCTGGCTGAAGCTGACCGAAGGCCTCGGCCTCGACACCGCCTATGTGGAATCCACCGAAGGCATCCTGCCGGCGACGCGCTTCGCCGTGGAGGCCTATGTGCATTTCTGCCGCGACCGCACGCCGCTGGAGGCGATCGCCTCCTCGCTCACCGAATTGTTCGCGCCGAACCTGCACGAGGAGCGCATCTCGGGGATGCTGAAGCACTACGATTTCGTCAACCCCGACATCATGAGCTATTTCAGCCGCCGCCTGACCCAGGCGCCGCGCGATGCCGGCTTTGCGCTCGAATACGTCAAGCAGCATGCGAAGACGCCCGCCGAGCGCGAGGCGGTCTGCAACGCGCTGATCTTCAAGACCAACGTGCTGTGGGTGCAGCTCGACGCGCTGTATCACGCCTATGTCGATGGCCAGATTCCGCCCGGCGCCTTCGTGCCGAAGCCAAGTTAGAGACAACATCATGGCCAGCCGCAACATCAGCGTCAGCGAGACCAGCCGGCCGAAACTGCCGCGCCATACCAAGCTGAAATTCGACGAAACGCGGCAGGTCTGGGTGATCCTGGCCCCGGAGCGCGTGCTGGCGCCGGACGAGATCGCGGTCGAGGTGCTGCAGCTTTGCGACGGCGTGCGCAGCGTCGCAGAGATGGTGGATCAGCTCGCGGAAAAATACGCCGCGCCACGCGAGGCGATCGCGACCGACGTGATCGCGATGCTGCAGGACCTGGCCGACAAGGGCTTTCTCACCGAAGCGCGCGAGAGCACAGCATGAGTGACACGCTCGCCGGCAACAAGACAACGACGGCAGGCCCGACCGACGGGCTCGCGGTGCTCGAGCAAACCCGCTCGGCGGCCGAGACCTACGGCATCCCGCTCGCGGTGCTGCTCGAGATCACCCACCGCTGCCCGCTGCAATGTCCGTATTGCTCCAACCCGGTCGAGCTCGACCGCGGCTCGACCGAGCTCACGTCAGAGGAATGGAAGAAGGTGCTGAGCGAGCTTGCCGAGCTCGGCGTGCTGCAGGTCCATTTCTCCGGCGGCGAGCCGACCGCGCGCAAGGACATCGTCGAGCTGGTGCAGCACGCGACCGATGTCGGGCTCTATTCCAACCTGATCACATCAGCCGTGCTGTTGACCAGGGACAAGCTTTCGGCGCTGTCCGATGCCGGCCTCAGCCATGTACAGATCAGCTTCCAGGGCAATGAACCCGTGGTCGCCGATCGCGTCGCGGGCCTGAAGGACGCACATCGCAAGAAGCTCGAAGTCGCGAAATGGACGCGCGAGCTCGACATGCCGCTCACGGTGAACGCCGTGATGCACCGGCAGAACCTGCATCAGCTGTCCGACATCATCCAGATGGCGGTCGACCTCGATGCCGACCGGCTCGAAGTCGCCAACGTGCAGTATTACGGCTGGGCGCTGAAGAACCGCGCCGCGCTGATGCCGACGATCGCGCAGATCGAGGAGACCAGCCGGATCGTCGAGGAAGCCCAGGCGCGCCTGAAGGGCACGCTCGCGATCGACTATGTGGTGCCGGATTACTACGCGCTGCGGCCGAAGAAATGCATGGGCGGCTGGGGTCGCCAGTTCTTCAACATCTCGCCGGCCGGCAAGGTGCTGCCGTGCCACGCCGCCGAGAGCATCACCGGGCTCGAATTCGAATCCGTCCGTTCGAATCATTCGATCGCCTGGATCTGGCAGAACTCGGAGGCCTTCAACCGCTATCGCGGCACCGGCTGGATGCCGGAGCCGTGCAAGTCTTGCGAATTCCGCGAGGTCGACTACGGCGGCTGCCGCTGCCAGGCCTTTGCGCTGACCGGCGATGCCGCCAATACCGACCCGGCCTGCGCGCTGTCGCCGCGGCACGAGGAGATCTTCAAGCAGGCCGAGCAGGAATCCGCCGGCACGCAGAACCGCTTCCTCTACCGCAACTTCGCCGGCGGCACGCTGGAGACGGACGAACACGGAGACCAGCGCAATGGCGCCTGATGCCGATGCCGGCAAGGCTGCAAGGCGCGCCGATCCCTTTGCTCCCCTGACATCGGAGTGGCTCGATGTCGGCGACGGGCACAATTTGCACGTCGAGAGCGTCGGGCGCGAGGGCGGCATCCCAGCGGTCTATCTGCATGGCGGCCCGGGCAGCGGCTGCCAGCCGGATCACCGCCGGCTGTTCGATCCCGAACGCTTTCACGCCGTGCTGTTCGACCAGCGCGGCTGCGGCCGCAGCCGGCCGAAGGGCGGCCGCGACCACAACACGACCCAGCATTTGATCGCCGACCTGGAGAAGATCCGCGAGCGCTTCGGCTTCGCGCGCTGGATGGTGGCCGGCGGCTCCTGGGGCGCGACGCTGGCGCTGGCCTATGCAGAGGCGCATCCGGAGCGGGTCAGCGGGCTCGCACTGCGCGCGACGTTTCTCGGCACGGCTGAGGAACTGGAAGACGTGTTCCTGCGCGCTTTGCCGCGCGTCTATCCCGGCCTCTCCGAGGACTTCCTCAACTTCCTGCCCGAGCCCGAGCGTGCGACGCCGCTTGCGGCCTATTACCGCCGCATCCTCGATCCCGACACAGCCGTGCATGCGCCGGCCGCGCGCGCCTGGCACGACACCGAACGCACGCTGTCGGAGCACACGCCGAAGCAGACCCGGCTCGACCTGACGAAGGCATCTGGCGCCCTGCCCTCAACGCCGTTCATGGAGGCGCACTACTTCGCCAACAATTGCTTCATGCGGCCGAACCAGCTGATGGACGAGGCCGGCAAGCTCGCCGGCATTCCCGGCATCCTGGTGCAGGGCCGTTACGACCTGCTGTGCCCGCCCGCGACGTCGCACGCGCTCGCCGCGCGCTGGCCGGGCAGCGAGGTTCGCATCGTCGATGGCGCCGGCCACATCCTCTACGATCCCGGCATCCGCAACGCCGTGATGAAGGCGATCGCGGACCTCGCGGCGAAAGCGGGTTGAACTTCGGACTACTGTCGGCTCTCAGAGCCCGGTCATTGCACGCGTCCAAAACTGAGAATAGCTCTTCCTATTGGCCCCTTGAACAGGTGACGTCATCATGAGCATGGGTTTCGACCGCAAACCGCAGGTACGCCGGACGACGCCGCCGTCGGAAAGCGTGGTTGCGAGCTGGTACGAGAACGCCAGTTTGCTCGATAGCTACAGCATCGACTTGAATGCATCGGAACAGTCGAGCATGCGCGAGCTGGCGACGCGGACACTCGTCAATCCACCCGCGTGGCAAAAGACGTTGATCGCGCTGCGGGACGCCATGGTCACACCGTTTGGCATCAAGACTTCCGATACGGTCAGGACGTCGCAGGACAGCCTTGAACGGGTGGACTTCTTCCCGGTGCACTGGGAGGGCAAGGACGAAATCGTGCTCGGTGCGGATGACCGGCACCTGGACTTCCGGCTATCTCTGCTGCGACGCCATTCTCCAATGGGCACGTTGCTGATCGCGACAACCGTCGTGCATACCCACAATGCCCTGGGCTTCACCTATCTCAACGCGATCAGGCCTTTTCATCACCTCGTGGTCAGGGCCAACCTGGCGCGCTGTGCTCAGACACAACCGCAGTAGAGCTGCGGAAAGCTCGGCTTTCGAACGATAAACACGGCGGCGCGAAGGCCGCGCGGGCGATATTCCACGATTTCTGAATAATGGAAAAGTACCGCTGAGTTGCCCGACGTGTCAAGTTGCCGGGTCGAACACCGGGAGCCGACGGCTACTGTGCATGGGGTTGTTTTCGATATTTTGCCAGCGCCGCTTCAAACCAGGTTCAGATCCTTCGGCTTGATACCGGTGAAGATGCGCTCCAGGCTCGCCTGCTGCAGGCCGTAGACGTGCTGGATCAGGCCGGCGAAGAACGCCTTGTAGTCGGTCAGGACGGGATAGTCGCGGTTCTGGAACAGCGTCGCCTGCGCGACCTGGACCTGCTCGCCGGCCATGCGTCCACCGTTGATGCCGCCGCCCATCACCCAATAGACGCTGCCATGGCCGTGATCCGTGCCGCGGTCGCCGTTCTCGCGGAAGGTGCGGCCGAACTCGGAGATCACGACCACAACGGTGTCGCGCCACATCGCCGGGCCGATCTCCTCGGAGAAGCCGGCAAGGCCCCTGCCCAGTTCGCCGAGACGATCGGCAAGATAGCCGGTCGCCGCGCCCTGGTTGACATGGGTGTCCCAGCCGCCGACATCGACGAAGCCGAGGTTGAACTGCTCGCGCATCAGCCGGCCGATCCGCCGCGCCGACAGTTCGAAGCCGCGCGGCGACACCGCGCCACGGTTGGCCGCCATCATCTCCTCGGAAACCGATTTGTAGACGTCGTCGCGGACCCGAAAGCCTTCCGACACCGAATTGGCGAGATCGCCCTTGGCATACATCTCCCGGATCAGCCGCGCCTGGCGGTCGTCGACGCCCGGCTTGCTGACGCTGGCGATGCCGATGTTCGGGATCTGGTTGTGGCCGCGGAAGATCAGCGGCAGCTGGTCGGTGAAGGAGATCGGCTTCACCCGTGTCAGCTCGGTCGCGAGCCGGCTCATGAAGCCGGAACGGTAGTCGCGGCTGCCGCCGACCGCCTGCCCGAGCTCGATCGTGTCCTGGGTCTCGAAATGGCTGCGCGAGAGATCATCGCTGGTGCCGGCAAACGGAACGAACGCGATCTCGCGCCTGGCCCACAGCGGATAGATCGAATCGCGCAAGCTTGGATGCAGTCCCCATCCGGCGTCGAGCGCCAGCGCCGCGTTCGGATTGCCGGCGTCGGGCCGTGCGACCGCGAGCGTCGGGCGCGACGCGTAGTAGAACTCGCTGCCGACCGGCACCACCACGTTGGCCGCATCATAGGCGCCGCGCAAAAACACCACGAGCAGGCGCGCGTCGGTGGCGGGCGCGGCCCACACCCGGCCGGCAAGGGTGAGCGAAGCGGAAGCGGCGAAGGCCTTGATCAGTTCACGGCGGTCCATTGGCGAACCTCCCTTTCAGTGCATGAACTCGGGTGACGACAGAAACAGCGTATTCCAGTCCTGCGGCGACACGGCCTGGTCGAGCGCGGCGAGCGTGGTCGGACTCAGCGTCTGCCGGATGTTGCTGAAATAGAGCCCGTTCATGACCAGCGGAAACGCCGGCTGGTCGACGGCGTTGGGCTCGTTCGGCTTGAACAGCCCGGCCGATCCCGAGCCGATCGCACGCGCGATCTCGAAGCGCAGCATCATCTGCCCGGGACCGTTCCAGGCCGCCGACAGCATCGAATAGCCGTCGGGCGTCTCGTGGTTGAACAGGCCCTCGGACAGGCGGTTGAGCCAGCCCTGGATCGGCAGGGTATTGAGGACGACCTTGTTGTCGTAGGCGAGCCGCACCGACGACATCACGTAGAGCATCGGGTCCTTGAACTTGGCGCCGCCCTTCAAGCTCGCGGTGAATTCCGGCGCATGGACCAGCGTCGACATCACGGCCGCGATATCGCCGTCGGTCTTCTGGAAGGTCTGCGCCATCTGCTGCACCAGCGCAGGCGGCGGATTGTCCGACACGAAATAGGTCGCAAGCTGCTTTGCGATATGCGTGGCGGTCGCCGGGTGACGGCAGAGGATGTCGAGGGCATCGTCGACCTCGGCGAGGCCGCGGCCCTTGATCTGATGGCCGAGGAAAGTCTTGTCGCCGAAATCGTGGCGTGCCGGATTGAACTCGAAGGCGCCCTCGCGCACCAGCTGGGATTGCAGCTCGGGCTTCAGCTTCGGATCCTCCGACTTGAAGTCGATGCCGACGCCGGTGAGGATCCGCGCCAGCGCCTCGACATCGGCCTGGGTGTAGCCGGAGCCGACGCCCATGGTGTGCAGCTCCATGATCTCGCGGGCGTAGTTCTCGTTGAGATGACCGGCCGCGTTGTCGGCATTGTCGAGGTAACGCAGCATCACCGGATGATGCAGCGTCGCCGACAGCAGGGTGCGGAACTTGCCGAGCGCATTGGCGCGGATCGCGCGATCCTCGTAGTCGCCGACCAGCACGCGGATGTTGGCCTTGTACTGGTGGACGTTGAAGTGGTTGAACCAGAACCAGGTCAGGCGTTCGCGCAATTGATCCGGCGCGTAGAGCGCGCGCAGGATGGTGCGGGCCGCGGCCTGCCTGGCGCGGTCGTTCATGGCCTGCTGATAGACCTGCTGCGCCGCCTTGCGCTGCTCCGGATCGGCGACCTGGTTGGCGGATTTGCCCTGCTGGTCGAACGAGGCCGCGATGTCGAACGGGAAGCGATGCACGTCCGGCATCGCCTCGATCTGCTTCTGCACGGCGGCCGCCAGCGCGACGTTGGCCGGATGCAGCTGCTCCTGCAGCCAGCGTTCGGTGCCGATCTCGCGCAGATGCGCCGCGCTCGTGGCGTTGACGCCCCAGGTCAGGCGATCGAGCAGCGCGATGTCCTGCGCTGAAAGCTCGGCCGACCGCGCCGGCTGGTGGAACGCCACCAGCGCCGCGATCGTACCGATTGTGAGTTTCGCTGATATCCGCGATCCGAGTGTGGCCGTGATGCTCATGAAGGCTGACCTGCCCGGCTCATGGTGTCATGCCCTCAGTGTTTGCATTTGCCGGGAGGACATGCCGGCGCTGCGGCTCGAGGTGGTGCCGCGGGCCTTGGCGGCGGTGCTGCACGTTGCGCCTGCACTGCCGGCCGTGGTGGCGGCGGCGGGGCGGCGCGCGGCGCCGGTGCGGGTGCCGGACGCGGCGCAACGGCTGCGGCACGCGGCGGCGGAGGCGCGGCTCGCGGCGGAGGTGCGGCCCGTACCGGCGCAGGCCGGGAGACCGGCGCAGGCGACACCGCGGCATGCGCGGGTGCCGAACGCGCAGCCGGCGCCGGCCGTGCCGGGGCCGCGCGGCTTGCCGGCGACGGCGCCGCTGCGGGCTTCACGTTCGTGGTCGGCGCGGTCGCGGCATGCGAGAGCGGTTGCTGCCGCCCGGGCTTGCCGCCGGCCGCGGGCGAAGCCGGCGCGTTGGTCGCGGGGGCAACGGGGGCAACGCCGGGCTTGGTAGGCGGAGCCGGCTGCGCGTTAGCAGGCGCCATGGCTGTCGCCGGCTTGCCGGGCGCCGGCGCACCCGGCTTTGCTCCAGGCTGCGCGGTCCCGGGCTGCGCTGCGCCGCCAGGCTGCACGGTGCCCGGCTGCACGGCGCCATGCTGCTGCGCCGGATTGGCCGGCGCGGTCGCCGACTGCGGCAGCGGCGGTCCGTTCTTCGCACCCGGCAAGGTGTGCGCACCCGGCGCGCCCATCGCGTTCGGCGCGGCGGCTGCGTTCGGCGCAGCGCCGGGCGCTCCCATCGCCGCGCCTTGCGCCGGCGTCACGCCTTGCGGACCGCCCGGCCGGGCCAGATTGGCGCGCTGCATCGCCGCGGCCGGCAGCTGCGGTGCCGCCGTGACCGGCGCACCGCCCATCGCCGCCGTCACCCCGGCGGCGTGGAGCTGCGCCGGCGTCGGGTTGGGATTGTTGATCACCGTGTTGATGACCGTCGTGTTGTGGATGTTGTTGAACACGATGTTGTTCTGCGGCGGCACGACATAGGCCGGTGCGGCGACATAGGCCGGCATCGCCACGAAGAACGGCGTCGGCAGCACGAACAGCCCGATCGGCGGCGGCGGCGGCGGCAGCACGACGAAGTCCGGCGGCGGCGGCGGCAGGAAGAACACCGGCGGCGGCGGAGGCGGCGCGAAGGCGAACACCGGATCGCTGTAGTAGAGCACCGGGCGATCGACATAGACGATCTCGTCGGGCGGCGGCGGCGGCACGTCGTAGTCGAGCGCGGTGAACTGCGGCGGCGGCTCCAGCGCGGCCGACAAATAGGCAAGCCGGCGCCTTGCGTCATAGGCATGCGGCCCGCGCGGATAACGGCGCAGATACGACCAATAGGCATCAGGCGTGTCGGCGTTGTAGGTGCGCCGCCAGGTGATGGCCTCGCGCCGCGCCGCCACGATCGCGCGCACCCGCTTGGCGAGCGGATCGGTCGGATAGGCCTGCAGGTAATCCTCGTAGCCCTGCAGCGTGTCGCGCTCCAGCGCCGCCGCGTAGGCGTCCTGCGCCGGGAAGTCGCGGATCGGCTTGGTGCGCAATCCGGCATCGACCTGCTGCGGCGGCGCGTCCGGCTTGCGCTCGAAGAACATGAAGGGCGCGTCGACCTTCTGGGCGTTCCACGGGATCTGGGCGCCCTTGGTCATCTCGTTGACGCGCAGGCGAACGCGGTCGAACACCTCGGGCAGAGTCAGGCCGCCGGCGCGAATCATTTCCGCCAGCGCCTGCGCGTAAGGCCCGTAAGGCGGCGCGCCGTCAGGGGCGACGGTGCCGGGCGCCGAATTGAAGGCGATCAGCATCTTCGGATCGGGATCGACCAGCGCAAGGCCGCCGGCCAGCGGCTGGCCGTCCTTGGCGAAAGGATTGCTGCGCGCCGCATCGAGCACGATCACGCCGGCCTTGATCGGCAGCGCCGAGAGTTGATGGCTGTAGTCGGAGAGGCGAATCGCCTCGACCGGCACGTCGGTATCGCGGGCGATCTTGGCGTCGACCGGCACGAAGTAATTCTCGCCGGTGAGCTGCACGCCATAGCCGGCGAGGTAGACGAACGCCACCGCATTGGGCCCGGCGTCCTGCACCTTCTGGATGAAATCGCGGAATGATTTGCGCAGCGTCTCGGCGTCGAGATCGCGCGCGCCGATCACGTCGAAGCCGGCGGCCTGCAATGTCTGCGCGATCAGGCCGGCGTCATTTGCGGCGGTCTGCAACGCGCCGGCCTGATAGGCGCCGTTGCCGACGACGAGCGCGAGGCGCTTCTCCTGGTCCTGCGCATGCACGGGAAGCGACACCAGTGACACCAGACCGAAGATCAATGCCCACAGAATGCGCGCCATAGTGGTCGTACCTTTTCTTCTCTAGAGTTGGCGTAACGAATGAAATGCTACCTCTGTGAACCGGCGCTGAACAGGACTGCAGCAATTGTGGCAATCCTTGGTCTGCACGGTCTCGGGCACGGCGGAACCGGCTTCCCGGGCGCGTGCGACCAGGCGATATTGCGCGGATAAAACAGGCAAAAAAGGAGCACTCGATGCCAATCGCCGGACAAGGCATGCTGCTGACCTCGATGGATATCGACAGCTTACACGAAGCTGAATTCAACCGCTGGTACGATCGCGAGCATCTCGAGGAACGGGTCGCGATCGACGGCTTCCTGGAGGCCCGCCGCTACGTCGCCCATGACGGCAAGCCGAAATATCTCAGCCTCTACTCGACCACGACCTTCGACGTGCTTGAGAGCCCGGCCTACCGCAGGGCGCTCGCCAGCCAGACCGACTGGTCGAAGGCCAACATTGCGCGCTTCCAGAACATGATCCGCGGGGTCGCGCGCATCACGATCAGCCGCGGCGTCGGCCGCGGCGCGGCGCTTGGCATCATCCGGCTGCGCCCGCCGGCCGAGGGCACGGACAAGCTTCGCGCTGCATTGCGGGAGCAACTCGATCCGGCGGCGCGCGACGGCATCATCTCGATGCACCTGCTCGAGAACGATCCCGTGCTGTCGAAGCCGCTGACGCCCGATGCCGACAAGGCCGATCCCGGCGCCGGCGACTGGTTCGTCCTGATCGACGCGACCGATGTCAGCGCGGTGCCTGCGGCCGCAGCAAGCATCACCGGCAACGCAGCCTTGAAGCCGCTCGTGATCACCAGCGGCGTCTACAGGCTGTTGTGGGATATCGCGAAGAGCGATCTTCCGCGCGGCTGAAGCGAACGCGCAACGTTCGCGTGGAGATCATCCCCATACACTTGCGAAGTGGCGGGGCACTCATGCTGCACCGCCACATAACGCAATCGAGATTAACGCTACACGCGCATCAGCCGCGCGAAAGCTGATGATCGGACAATTTAGCCTTTGCCTTCTCTGGAACGGCTCTAATAAGATAAGCCTATGATCCAATTCAAAAACCAGAACAACGCCGTGTGAGCGTTCGTGGTCAACGATAAGGCCGCGCGGTCAGGCATTTTCGCGCGGGTCAAAGGTAGGAATGAAACCGACTGATATCTCGGCGCCGGATTACTTCCATAAAGTAGTCGATTGCCAATGGGCTTGCCCCGCACACACCCCCGTTCCCGAGTACATCCGGTTGATTGCTGAGGGGCGTTACAGCGACGCCTACATGATCAATTGGAAGTCCAACGTGTTCCCCGGGATTTTGGGGCGCACCTGTGACCGCCCGTGCGAGCCGGCGTGCCGCCGTGGCCGGGTCGAGGACAATCCGGTCGCGATCTGCCGCCTGAAGCGCGTCGCCGCCGACTTCAAGGACGACATCAAGCATCGGCTGCCGAAGCCGGGTCCGAAGAACGGCAAGCGCATCGCGCTGGTCGGCGGCGGCCCCGCGTCGCTCACCGTGGCGCGCGATCTCGCCCCGCTCGGCTATCACTGCACCGTGTTCGACGGCGATCCCAAGGCCGGCGGAATGATGCGCAGCCAGATTCCGAAATTCCGCCTGCCCGACAGCGTGATCGACGAGGAGACTGATTACATCCTGGGCCTCGGCGTCGAGTTCAAGGGCGGCCAGCGCGTCGACAGCCTGAAGCAGCTGCTCGCCGAAAACTATGACGCGATCTTCGTCGGAAGCGGCGCGCCGCGCGGCCGCGAGCTCGACATTCCCGGCCGCAAGGAGGCCGCCGCCAACATCCATATCGGTATCGAGTGGCTCGCCAACGTGTCGTTTGGCCATGTCGACAAGATAGGCCGCCGCGTCATCGTGCTCGGCGGCGGCAACACCGCGATGGATTGCTGCCGCACCGCGCGCCGCCTCGGCGGCGAGATGGTCAAGGTGGTGGTCCGCTCCGGCTTTGAGGAAATGAAGGCCTCGCCGTGGGAGAAGGAAGATGCCATCCACGAGGACATCCCGATCCTCAACTACATGGTGCCGGTGGCGTTCAAGCACGTGGCCGGCAAGCTGATCGGCGTCACGTTCCAGAAGGTCCGGGCCGAATACGACGACAAGGGCCGGCGCAATCTGGTGCCCTCGGGCGAGCCGGACGAGACCATCCCCTGCGACGATGTGCTCGTTGCGGTCGGCCAGGAGAATGCATTCCCCTGGATCGAAGCCGATTGCGGCATCGAATTCGACAAGTGGCACATGCCGAAGGTCGACCCCAAGACGTTCGTCTCGACCAATCCGAAGGTGTTCTTTGGCGGCGACGCGGCGTTCGGACCGAAGAACATCATCTGGGCGGTGGCGCATGGCCACGATGCCGCGCTCTCCATTCACAAGATGCTGTCGGGCGAGGACATCACCGAGCGCCCGCTGCCCGAGGTGCACGTCTCCTCGCAGAAGATGGGCATCCACGAGTGGAGCTACGACAACGATATCTCCGCCGACAAGCGCTTCAAGGTGCCGCATCGCGACAAGGTGGTCGCGCTGAAGGACATCCGCGCCGAGGTCGAGCTCGGTTACGACCTCAAGCTCGCGCTCGGCGAGGCGCAGCGCTGCCTGAACTGCGACGTGCAGACGGTGTTCTCCGCGCCACTGTGCATCGAATGCGACGCCTGCGTCGACATCTGTCCGATGGACTGCATCAGCTTCACCGAGAACGGCGAGGAGGATGATTTGCGGCAGCGCCTCAAAGCGCCGTCGCCGCATCACGACCAGGCGCTCTACGTCTCCGGCGACCTGAAGACCGGCCGCGTCATGGTGAAAGACGAAGACGTCTGCCTGCATTGCGGACTGTGTGCCGAGCGCTGCCCGACCGGCGCCTGGGACATGCAGAAGTACCTCATCGATATGGTTCAAGCGGGATCAACATGTCAGTCCAAAGCCCGATCAGCAGCGTAAACGACTTCGTCGTCCGCTTCGCCAACGTCAACGGTTCGGGCTCGGCTTCCGCCAACGAACTGTTCGCGCGCTCGATCCTGCGCCACGGCGTGCCGGTCTCGCCGCGCAACATCTTCCCGTCCAACATCCAGGGCCTGCCGACCTGGTACGAGGTGCGCGTCACCGAGGACGGCCATCTCGGCGCCCGCGGCGGCGTCGACATGATGGTGGCGATGAACCCGCAGACCTGGGACAAGGACGTCGCCTCGATCGAGCCCGGCGGCTATCTGTTCTACGATTCGACCAAGCCGATGCCGACGTCGAAATTCCGCGAGGACATCACGGTCATCGGCGTGCCGCTGACCGCGATCACCAACTCGACCTACACCGATCCCAGGCAGCGCCAGCTGTTCAAGAACATCATCTATCTCGGCGCGCTCTGCGCCCTGCTCGACCTGGATCCCAAGCTGGTCGAGCAGCTGATCGGCGAGCAGTACAAGGGCAAGGAGAAGCTGCTGTCCTCCAACGTCCACGCGCTGCATCTCGGCCGCGACTGGGCGTTGCAGAACCTGAAATGCCCGCTCGGGCTGCGGGTGAAGAAGTCCGACA
The DNA here is from genome assembly GCF_015291625.1 of Bradyrhizobium sp. CCBAU 53421. Classification (NCBI taxonomy): domain Bacteria; kingdom Pseudomonadati; phylum Pseudomonadota; class Alphaproteobacteria; order Hyphomicrobiales; family Nitrobacteraceae; genus Bradyrhizobium; species Bradyrhizobium sp. CCBAU 53421. The sequence continues at coordinate 2,695,406 of NZ_CP030047.1, read as the reverse complement.
AGGTCGGCGACCGCATCTTCATCGAAGGCAACAGCGCCGCCGCGCTCGGCGCCGTCTATGGCGGCGCCACCGTGTGCGCCTGGTATCCGATCACGCCGTCATCGTCGGTGGCGGAAGCCTTCACCAGCCACTGCAAGAAGTACCGTCACGATCCCGAGACCGGCAAGGCGAAATATGCCATCGTGCAGGGCGAGGACGAGCTCGCCTCGATCGGCATCGTGATCGGCGCCTCCTGGAACGGCGCGCGGGCCTTCACCGCGACATCGGGTCCGGGCATCTCGCTGATGACCGAGTTCATCGGCCTGTCCTACTTCGCCGAGATCCCGGCCGTGATCATGAACATCCAGCGCGCCGGCCCCTCGACCGGCATGCCGACCCGCACCCAGCAATGCGACGTGATCGCCTGCGCCTATGCCTCGCACGGCGACACCAAGCACGTGCTGCTGTTCCCGGAGGATCCTGCGGAGGCGTTCGAGTTCGCCGCCGCCGCCTTCGATCTCGCCGAGCGGCTGCAGACCACGATCTTCCTGATGCTCGATCTCGACATCGGGATGAATCACCGGCTGTGCCGCCCGCTGAAGTGGGACGACGCCAAGCAATACGACCGCGGCAAGGTGATGACGGCGGAGATGCTCGAGGAAGGCCGCGACTTCGGCCGCTACCTCGACGTCGACGGCGACGGCATCCCCTATCGCACCTATCCCGGCACCCATCCGACCAAGGGCTCCTACTTCACCCGCGGCACCTCGCGCGACCGCTACGCGCGGTATTCCGAGGAAGGCGCTGTCTACGCCGACAACATGCAGCGCCTGGTGCGCAAGTTCGAGACCGCGCAGGACATGGTGCCGCGGCCGCTGCAGGCCAACGCGGCGAAGCCGACCAAGTACGGCGTGCTGTATTTCGGCTCGACCTCGCCCGCGATGGACGAGGCGATCGGGATTTTGGAGGCACGCGGCCATCAGCTCGACCGCATGCGCATCCGCGCCTTCCCGTTCCACTCCAGTGTCGCGAGCTTCATCGCCGACCACGACTTCGTCTACGTGGTCGAGCAGAACCGCGACGCCCAGCTGCGCCAGCTGATCGTCAACGAGAACGGCATCGACCCGGTGCGGCTGGTGCCGATCCTGCACTATGACGGCACGCCGATCACCGCGCGCTTCATCGCCAACGCCATCGGCGACCACCAGGACCACCTCAAGGTGACCCCTCTCCGCAAGGCCGTGACATGACCTACATTGCAAAGCCGAAGTTTCATCATCCCGGCCTGAAGAAGAACGAGCTGGGCTATACCCATCGCGACTACGAGGGCAAGATCTCGACCCTGTGCGCGGGCTGTGGCCACGATTCGATCACCGCCTCGATCATCGAAGCCTGTTACGAGCTCTCGATCGAGCCGCACCGGGTGGCGAAGATTTCCGGCATCGGCTGCTCGTCGAAGACGCCGGACTATTTCCTCGGCAATTCGCACGGCTTCAACTCGGTGCACGGCCGGATGCCGTCGGTGCTGACCGGCGCCAACCTCGCCAACCGCGATCTGATCTATCTCGGCGTATCCGGCGACGGCGACAGCGCCTCGATCGGCTTCGGCCAGTTCGCGCATTCGATCCGGCGCGCCGTCAACATGACGTACATCGTCGAGAACAACGGCGTGTACGGCCTGACCAAGGGCCAGTTCTCGGCGACCGCCGACCGCGGCTCGAAGTCGAAGAAGGGCGTCACCAACACCGACAATGCGATCGACCTGGTCGCGATCGCGCTGCAGTTAGGGGCCACCTTCGTGGCGCGCAGCTTCTCCGGCGACAAGACGCAATTGGTTCCCTTGATTGCCGCTGCGATCCGCCATAAGGGCGCGTCCTTCATCGACGTGATCAGCCCCTGCATCGCCTTCAACAACCACGCCGGCTCGACCAAGAGCTTCGACTATGTGCGCGAGCACAATGACGCGGTGAACCGCCTCGACGTGCTGGTCGGCCGCGATCCGATCAGCGTCGACTACGCGCCCGGCACCGTGCAGGTGGTCGAGCAGCATGACGGCTCCAGGCTGGCGCTGCGCAAGCTCGACGCCGACTACGATCCGCACGATCGGCTCGGCGCGATGACCTTCTTGCAGAAGCATGCAGCCAAGGGCCAGATCGTCACTGGCCTACTCTATGTCGATCCGGAAGCCGAGGATCTGCACACCCATCTCGACACCGTCGAGACGCCGCTCAACACGCTGGACGAACAAGCGCTCTGCCCCGGCTCGGCCGTGCTGGACAAGATCAACGCCAGCCTGCGCTGAGCGCTCGTTCTCGCCGGCACAATGGCGTGAAGGACGGCGACAAACTCCGTGTCGTCCCTGCCTAGTGCGCAATTGCGCACGGGAGCAGGGACCCATAACCACCGATGCAGATTGTCGGGCTACGCTGGAACAACGAGTCCCGTTCACAACAGAAGCCGCGGCGTATGGGTCCCTGCTTTCGCAGGGACGACAGACGGCTACTTGTCGCTCAGCACGTCGCCGAACAGCGCCCAGGACTTGCCGTCGAACCGCGCCATCTGGATCTGGCGGATCGGCGTTACGTTGTCGGGCTCGGTCTGCACCTTGATGCCCGGCAGCAGCATCGGCAATTCGAGCGCTTTCAGATTGGTCGCCTGCTTGATGATGTTGTCGCGGCTGTAATCGCCGTTGCAGTTCTTCAGCACCGCCGCCATGACCTGCGCGACGGTGTAGCCCTGCACGTTGAAGAGATCGCCCGGGCTCGCATTCGGCTGATATTTCTTCATCCAGGCCGAGAATTCCTTCTGCCCGGCATCATCGGCCCAGCGCGGATCGGTCGGATCCTTCAGATAGAGCCCGGTCACGACGCCGATGACATTCTCAAGCCCGGCGGGTTCAAGCACCGCGGAGACCGAATTGGAGACGGTCGGCAGGATGGTGAGCGGCTTCCAGCCCATGCTGGCCGCCTTGCGCAACGCTTGCGCCGCGAATTTCGGCGTCGCTTCGGCGAAGAACACGTCGGCACCGGACTCGCGCATCGTCACCATCTGGGAATCGATAGTCGGATCGGTGGTGAGGTAGGTGGTCTCGGCGACGATCTGGCCGACGTGCTCGCCGAGCCCGTCCTTGAGGCCCCTGAGATAGTCCTTGCCCGCGTCCTCGTTCGGCGTGATGACCGCGATCTTGGCGTCCGGCTTGGTCTTCAGGATGTACTTTGCATAGAGCCGTCCCTCGAGCTCGTAGGTCGGATTGAAACCGACCGTCCACGGGAACTGCTTCGGATCGTTCCAGCGCGTCGCGCCTGACGACACAAACAGCTGCGGCACGTGCTTGATGTTCAGATATTTCTGCACCGAGATGTTCGGCGCGGTGCCGACCGCGCTGAAGATCGCAAGCACCTCGTCCTGCTCGACCAGCTTGCGGGTCTGCTCGACGGTCTTCGACGGCGAATAGGCGTCGTCGAGACTCGCAAAGTCGATCTTGCGGCCGCCGATGCCGCCCTGATCGTTGAGCATCTGAAAGTACGCGGCTTCGGCGCGCGCAATCGTGCCGTAGGCCGACGCCGGGCCGCTATAGGGCGCGGTGTTTCCGATCTTGATTGCGGAATCGGCTGCGATGGATGGCGGGATCGTCGATGCCGTCAGCGCGGCAAGGGCAAGAAGGGCCGCGAGGCGAGAGCGAGTTGACAAGAGCATATCCTTTTCTTGGTTTTCTTGACGCGGCGCACCTTATCAATCGCGCCCGCGCAGGCAATCACCAAGAACGCCTCGCGAGATTTCCGCACGCCGGCAATCAGATGCGCGCACGGAACATGATGCGCTTTCAGTATCCGGTACGTTGCCGTGATGTTCATGATGTGAGCCTTCGATAGACGCGAAGGTTCATCATGCAAGATCAGCATTCCGCGCGGCGGTGTGCGCCGCGCTCATGATCGCGAGAGCGTGATCCTCAGGCGGCGACCGCAGCCGCGCGCGGGCTGACGACGTATTCCTTCAGCACCTTGTCGGTGCCGTCGACTTCGGTCAGCGCGACGTCGTAGGACCACAGATCGGCCAGATGCTGCAGCACGCGCCGCGTGTCGGTCTCGTTGAGCTGCGCGCCCTTGACGGTGGTGTGACGCAGCATCAGGCGGCGATCGCCGTCGAGATCGACATCCATGACCTCGATATTGGCGTCGACGAAACCGACGTCGTATTGCCGCGCCAGCTCGCGGCGCACTCGGCGGTAACCACGCTCGTCATGGATCGCATCGACCTTGATGCCCTGGCTTTCGGCTGGGTCGTCGTGCAGATGGAACATGCGGAAGCGCCGGATCAGCGCCGGGCTGAGGAACTGGTTGATGAAGCTCTCGTCGCGGTAGTTGCTCCAGATCTCGCGCAGCACGCCCTCGACGTCGCCCTTGCCGGCAATATCGGGGAACCAGTCGCGATCCTCGTCCTCCGGATTTTTCACGATCCGCTCGATGTCCTGCATCATGGCAAAGCCGAGCGCGTAGGGATTGAAGCCGGAATAGCGGCGATCGTCGAACTCGGGCTGGAACACCACATTGGTGTGCGACTGCAGGAATTCGAGGAAGTTGCCGTCGGTGAGCCGGCCCTGCTGATGCAGCCGGCTCATGATCCGGTAATGCACGTAGGTCGCGGTGCCCTCGTTCATCACCTTGGTCTGGCCCTGCGGGTAGAAGTACTGCGCGATGTGACGCACGATGCGAATGAGCTCGCGCTGCCAAGGTGCGAGACGCGGCGCGGTCTTCTCCAGGAAGTAGAGGATGTTCTCCTGCGGCAGACCGAGCAGCGCGCGGCGTCGCTCGGCGGTAAGCGTAGCCTTGCTCTTGGCCTTGATGTTCGGCACCGTCCGCCACAAATCGTTGAACACGGATTCCTCGTGCTGCCGGCGCTCGCCGGCGCGCTTCTCCTCGGCGCGCAGGTCGAGCGTCTTCTTGCCGGGATAGCGGTCGACGCCGTGCGACATCAGCGCATGCGCGGCATCCAGCGTCCGCTCCACTGTCTCGCGGCCGTGGCGATCCTCGCAGGCCGCGATGTAGCCCTTGGCGAATTCGAGATAGTCGAGGATGCCGTCGGCATCGGTCCACTGCTTGAACAGGTAGTTGTTCTTGAAGAAGTGATTGTGCCCGAACGCCGCGTGCGCGATCACCAGCGTCTGCATCGTCGCGGTGTTCTCCTCCATCAGATAGGAGATGCAGGGCGAGGAGTTGATCACGATCTCATAGGCGAGGCCCATCAGGCCCTTGCGGTAGGACGCCTCCTGGAAGGCGAACTGCTTGCCGAACGACCAGTGCTTGTAGAACAGCGGCATGCCGACCGATGAATAGGCGTCGAGCATCTGCTCGGCGGTGATCACCTCGATCTGGTTGGGATAGACGTCGAGCCCGAGCTCCTTGCGCGCGACCTGCTCGCAGGCATCGTGAATCCGCTGCAGCGTCTGGAAATCCCAGTCGGCGCCCTCGAACAGACGTTCGCCGGAAGACCCCATCAACCTATACCCTTTCCTGACTGGTGGTGCGACGCTTGAACAGGTCCTGGAACACCGGGAAGATCTCGCCGCGCTCGCTCACCTTGCGCATCGACAACGGCGCGCCGTCGTTGCGCAGACGCTCATAGAGCGTCCAGAGCGAGGAGTCCGGCATGTCGAAGGTGTAGTTGGCGGCCTCGCCGACCTCGAGATAGGCGAAGAACTGACAGACCGGCAGGATCTTGTCGGTCAAGAGATGCCCGGTCAGCCCGCTGTCGGAGGTCATGTTGTCGCCGTCCGAAGCCTGGGCGGCATAGATGTTCCAGTCGGCGGGACGGAAGCGGGTGCGGACGATGTCGTTCATCGCAACCAGCGCGCTCGATACCAGGGTGCCGCCGGACGCCGGTCCATGGAAGAACGTATCCTCGTCGACCTCCTCGGCGCGGTCGGTGTGCCGGATGAACACGATCTCGACATGCTTGTACCGCCGCTTCAGGAAGACGTAGAGCAGCATGTAGAACCGCTTTGCCAGATCCTTCATGTGCTCGGACATCGAGCCCGAGACGTCCATAAGGCAGAACATCACGGCCTGCGCCACCGGCTTCGGCACCGTCTCGAAGCGGCGGTAGCGGATGTCGATCGGATCGATGAACGGGATCCGCTTGGCCTTGGCCCTCAGCGCTTCGAGCAGCGCGAGCAGTTCGGCGCGGCGGGTCTCGTCCTCGCACGCCGCAAGCTCCTCCTCGAGCGCCTCGATCTCGTCCTTGCGCGGCCGGCGCAGCGCCACGCGGCGCGCCAGTGCCCGGCTCACGGTGCGGCTGATCGAGATGTTGGCGGGCGAGCCCGAGGTCGCATAGCCGGCGCGCTGAATGCCCTCGCTCTCGGTCTGCGCGAGCTTGCGCTTGGCGAGGTCGGGCAATTCGAGGTCGTCGAGGAAGAGGTCGACGAACTCCTCGCGGCTCAGCACGAAGCGGAAGGCGTCCTCGCTGTCGCCCTCGCCCGCGCCGGAACCCTTGGCGCCGCTCTGGTTCGGACGCTGCAGCCAGTCGCCCTCGACGAACTTCTTGTTGCCGGGCAGCACCATGTCGCGCGTGCCGCCCTCGCGCCGGAACCGCGGCTCATCCATGCCGTCCAGCGGGATGGTCACCTCGCCGCCCTCCAGGACATCCTTGATGTCCCGGTCCTGTGACGACTTCTTGACGGCTCCCTGCACCAGCGCCTTGGCGCGCCGCAGGAAGCGCTGGCGGTTCTCCAGGCTCTTGCTACCCGGATTCAACCGCCGATCGACGATATGCATGACCACGTTGCATCTGCCTCGCGCCGGATGCGATCATGACAGTCGCATCGCATTCTTATTGGACGGACGGGACGGGACGAGACGGAAAGCCGCTGCCGGCTTTCCGGATCGTGCACTAGCCGGCCTGCTTCACCCGCATGTACCACTCGACGAGCCGGCGGACCTGGCGCTCGGTGTAACCCCGCTCCACCATCCGCTCGACGAACTCGCCGTGCTTCTTCTCGGTCTCGCCGTCCTTCTTGGACCCGAACGAGATGACCGGAAGCAGATCCTCGACCTGCGAGAATATCCTCTTCTCGATCACGTCGCGAACCTTTTCGTAGGAGGTCCAGCTCGGGTTCTTGCCGCCATTGTGCGCCCGCGAACGCAGCGAGAACTTGACGACCTCGTTGCGGAAGTCCTTCGGGTTGGCAATGCCCGCCGGCTTCTCGATCTTGGTCAGCTCCTGGTTCAAGAGCTCGCGGTTCATCAGCTGGCCGGTGTCAGGATCCTTGAAGTCCTGGTCCTCGATCCAGGCGTCGGCGTAGTCGACATAGCGGTCGAACAGGTTCTGCCCGTAGTCGGCATAGGATTCCAGATAGGCCTTCTGGATCTCGTTGCCGATGAACTCGGCATAGCGCGGCGCGAGGTCGGCCTTGATGAATTCGAGATAGCGCTTCTCGGTCTCGTCAGGCAGCTGCTCGCGGCGGATCGCCATCTCCAGCACATACATCAGGTGCACCGCGTCGGCGCCGACCTCGGTGGTATCGTGGTTGAAGGTCGAGGCCAGCACCTTGAAGGCGAAGCGGGTGGAGACGCCGTCCATGCCCTCGTCGACGCCGGCCGCGTCCTTGTATTCCTGCACGCTGCGCGCCTTCGGATCGGATTCCTTCAGGCTTTCGCCGTCATAGACCCGCATCTTGCCGAACAGCGTCGAGTTCTCGTGCTTGCGCAGCCGCGACATCACCGAGAAGCGCGCCATCGTCTCCAGCGTCGCCGGAGCGCACGGCGCGGCGGCAAGCTCGGAGCCCTGGATCAGCTTCTCGTAGATCTTCTGCTCCTCGGTGACCCGCAGGACGTACGGGACTTTGATGACGCAGATACGGTCGATGAAGGCCTCGTTGTTCTTGTTGGTCTTGAAGCTCTGCCACTCGGCTTCGTTGGAGTGCGCGAGGATGATGCCGGTGAACGGGATCGCACCGATGTTCTCGGTGCCGATGTAGTTGCCCTCCTGCGTCGCGGTCAGCAGCGGGTGCAGCATCTTGATCGGCGCCTTGAACATCTCGACGAACTCGAGCACGCCCTGGTTGGCGCGGTTGAGGCCGCCGGAATAGCTGTAGGCGTCCGGGTCGTTCTGGGCGTAGGTCTCCAGCTTGCGGATGTCGACCTTGCCGACCAGCGAGGAGATGTCCTGGTTGTTCTCGTCGCCGGGCTCGGTCTTGGCGACCGCGATCTGGCGCAGCCGGGAGGGCTGGATGCGCGCGACGCGGAATTGCGAGATGTCGCCGCCGAAGGCCTCGAGCCGCTTGTAGGCCCAGGGCGACATCAGCCCGCTCAGCCGGCGGCGCGGAATGCCGTACTTCTCCTCGATCATCGGGCCAAGCGTCTCGGGGTCGAACAGCCCGAGCGGGCTCTCGAACACCGGCGACAGTTCGTCACCCGCCTTCAGCACGTAGATCGGATGGATCTCCATCAGCGCCTTGATGCGCTCGGCGAGCGACGACTTGCCGCCGCCGACCGGTCCGAGCAGATAGAGGATCTGCTTGCGCTCTTCGAGGCCCTGTGCGGCGTGGCGGAAGAAGCCGACGAGGCGCTCGATCGTGTCTTCCATGCCGTAGAAGCCGGCGAAGGCCGGATACGACCTGATCGTACGGTTCAAAAAGATACGGCCAAGGCGTGGGTCCTTGGCCGTGTCGATCATCTGGGGCTCACCGATTGCCGCTAATAACCGCTCGGCCGCATTGGCATATCGCATCGGATCACTTCGACACGACTCCAAATACTCGGCCATCGACATGTCGGTCTGGCTTCGCGCTTCAAACGACCTTGCGAAGGCGTTGAACAAAGAATCGTTGTACATGATCCCTATCTCCACGATATGTATCGCCGCACGACTGACACGAGTCGTAACCAGAGCGTCCTAGGATCGAATCAGCGTCGGCACGCTGGGTCCATTGGACACTCGACCGACTTGCTTCGGCAATGCACGGCGCGTGCAGCCTCTGCCTTATCAACAGGCAGGAAGCTTAATGGTTCATCAATATCCCCCGTTGGTAGCCTGTTTTTAACGGTTGTAACTCCTCAGCCACATCCGTGGTTTACCGGGGCCCAGGCTTCCTTGGCGGACATCCGAGCGGGGCGACTTCCCCGTCCGGCGATGAACGTTGGGCTCCCTGAAAACGTGTGGCTGTCCAGCCTTGGCGTCAAGATGTGCACGTCACAGATTCGGATGAACAAACATTCAGAAGCCGTTGAACGTGCCTCCTTGTCGCCGCGACTAAGGCAACGAGCCCGCGCAGTTCCGCGCGGCACCATTGCCGCGCTGTAGAGATGACACCTTCGAGGCGCGGGCTATTCCCGAGGCGGTCATGAAGCAGACGTTCCTCGTTGTCGCACTTGCCGTCGCAGCCTGCGCCGCCGCCACGTCAGCCGGGCAGGCGCAGGAAGGCGTCGACAAGGCCAAGGCGGCCGCCTTCGACAACAGGATGTTCGCAGGCCCGCCCGCCGCGAAAGCCTATGCCTGCTTCGTGCGGCGATACGATGCAAATCATCTGGCGCAGCATCCGAAGCAGAAGGTCAGCGCGATGAAGCTGCTGGTCGCCGCCGAGGACGCGCCGGAGGACAAGACCACCAATTATTCGTTCCGGCTCGGCGTCAGCTACCGCCATCGCCCCGGCAATTTCGACTCCAGCGGCTACTGCAACCACGCGATCGCGACCGAATCCGGGCACGAAATACGCTTCGAATGCAACGTCGATTGCGAGGGCGGCGGTATCAACGTGGCGCTGTCGAAGGACGATAAATCCGCGATCGCACGCCTGAGCAGCATCAGGATGTGGAATCGCAACAAGCCCGACGATGACGCGAGCGAAGAGCTGATCGCCGGCGCCGACGACAAGATCTTCCGCGTCGATCGGGCGGACCTGAGCGAATGCGCCGAACTCGTGACCGACCGCAAGGAACTCGCTGCGCTCCGCCACAAGTGATAGGCTGGCGCGGTCAACAATAATTGCGCGAGGGACGCCATGCACCGACGCAGCATCCTGTGGGGCACGCTCTCGGCGATCGGCGCGGCCTTCGCAACATCAGGGGCGAACGCCGCTACCGAGGCAGCGCCACGCAAGCTGAAGGTGGCCTACCACCTCGACGACCTCGACAAGGTCAATTTCGTGATCAGCAACATCCAGAACCATCTCGACGGCGCCGGCGGCCCCGGCAATGTGACGATCGCGCTGGTGGTGCACGGCCAGGCGCTGAAGGCGTTTCATTCGGCAGCCGCCAATCCCGACCTGTCGAAGCATGTCGGGCAGTTCTCCAAGGACGGCGTCGAGCTCGCCGCCTGCGGCAACACCATGAAATCGCAGAACATCACCCTCGCCGGCCTGCTTCCGGGCTTCGTCGCCGCCGAGCGCGGCGGCGTGGTCCGCCTCGCCGAGCTGCAATCCCAGGGCTACCTCTACCTGCGGCCTTGACGCACTGCGGCCCTGACGCGCAGGCGTGCGCCGCACGCGTCATAAAAATGTGCCGAGATCGGGGTCTGCTCCCACCCGCGCTCCGAGGGGATCGAACTGTTGTGAATGGCGTTATCCCTTGGGAATGCTGATATTCCGCCCGGGCCCCCAGCCATGTTGACAATCCGCCGCCGCCCCCGAAAGCTGCCCGGGAACCCAAAAATCGACCCTCGATCGAACGAGAACAGGCACCCATGAACCCCGTCAAAGCACTCGAAAATCACCGCCAGGCCGTCTGGCTGGACTTCCTTGCCCGTGGCTTCGTCGCCAAGGGCGACCTGAAGCGGCTGATCGAGACCGACGGCGTCAAAGGCGTGACGTCCAACCCCTCGATCTTCGAGAAGGCGATCGGCAGTTCGGACGAGTATGACGTGGCGATCGGCCAGGCCCTCAAGAAGGGCGACCGCTCGGTCGCCGACCTGTTCGAACACCTTGCCGTCGTGGATATCCAACATGCCGCCGACGTGCTGCGCCCGGTCTACGACCAGAGCCACGGCGGCGACGGCTTCGTCAGCCTCGAAGTGTCGCCCTACCTGGCGGTGGACACCAAGGGCACGATCGCCGAGGCCGAGCGGCTCTGGAAGGACGTCCATCGCAAGAACCTGATGGTCAAGGTGCCGGCGACCCCGGAGGGCCTGCCGGCGATCGAATATCTGATCGGCGAAGGCATCAGCATCAACATCACACTGCTGTTCTCGCAGAAGGTCTACCGCCAGGTCGCCGAGGCCTATCTCAAGGGCCTGGAGAAGTACATCGCCAAGGGCGGCGATCCCTCCCATGTCGCGAGCGTCGCCAGCTTCTTCGTCAGCCGCATCGACTCTGCGGTCGACAAGCAGCTCGACGAGAAGATCGCGCGCGCCAACGACCCGTCCGAAAAGGAGCGGCTCGCCGCCCTGAAGGGCAAGGTCGCGATCGCGAACGCAAAGCTCGCCTACCAGGACTACAAGCGGCTGTTCTCGGGCGCGCGCTGGGACAAGCTGACCGCCAAGGGCGCCAAGCCGCAGCGGCTGCTGTGGGCGTCGACCGGGACCAAGAACAAGGACTATAGCGACGTGCTCTATGTCGAGGAGCTGATCGGCCCCGACACCGTCAACACCGTCCCGCCGGCAACGCTCGACGCCTTCCGTGACCATGGCAAGGTCCGCGACAGCCTCGAGGAGAATGTCGAGGACGCCCGCCACGTGCTGGAGGAGCTGGAGAAGTCCGGCATCTCGCTCGATGCGATCACCGAGGAGCTGGTCAAGGACGGCGTCAAGCTGTTCGCCGACGCCGCCGACAAGCTGTACGGCGCGGTCGCCCACAAGCGCGCGACCTCGCTCGGCGGCGGCATCGACCATCAGAAGCTGGCGCTCGGCGCCACCATCGAGAAGGCGGTCGAGAAAAGCACCGAGGAATGGCGTGCGTCGGCCAAGATCCGAAGGCTCTGGCACAAGGACAAGTCGGTCTGGACCGGCGATGACGAGGACAAATGGCTGGGCTGGCTGACCAGCGCGGCCGCTGCCGACGTCGCCGACTACGAGGATTTCGCCAAGCGCGTGAAGGGCCAGAACTTCACCGACGCCGTGGTGCTCGGCATGGGCGGATCGAGCCTCGGGCCGGAGGTCTTGGCCCAGACCTTCCCGCACAAATCCGGCTTCCCGCGGCTGCACGTGCTCGATTCCACCGACCCGGCGCAGGTGCGGGCGATGGAGGAGTACGTCGACATCGCCAAGACCCTGTTCATCGTCTCCTCCAAATCGGGCGGCACCACCGAGCCGAACGTGATGAAGGACTATTTCTTCGACCGGGTGGCCGAGGCGATCGGCAAGGACAAGGCCGGGCATCGTTTCATCGCCGTGACCGATCCCGGCTCGTCGCTGCAGAAGGTGGCGATCAAGCAGGGCTTTGCCCGCATCTTCTACGGGGACCCCGCGATCGGCGGCCGCTATTCCGTGCTGTCGCCGTTCGGCCTGGTGCCGGCGGCGGCCGCGGGCATCGACATCCGCAGCCTGCTCGGCCATACGCTGGCCATGGTGCGCTCCTGCGGCGCCGACGTGCCGCCGCAGGAAAACCCCGGCGTCCAGCTCGGGCTGGCGATGGGCATCGCCGGGCTCGAAGGCCGCGACAAGGTGACGATCTTCGCCTCGCCGGAGGTCGCCGATTTCGGCGCCTGGGCCGAGCAGCTGATCGCGGAATCGACCGGCAAGGACGGCAAGGGCCTGATCCCGATCGAGGGCGAGACCATCGGCGACGCCGCGGTCTACGGCAACGACCGCTTCTTCATCGACCTGCGTACCGAAGGCGAGACCGACGCCGCGCATGAGGCCAAGCTCGCCGCACTCGAGGCCGCCGGTCATCCCGTGGTCCGGATCGTGATGAAGTCGATCGACCATATCGGCCAGGAGTTCTTCCGCTTCGAGATCGCGACCGCGGTCGCGGGCTCCATTCTCGGCATCAACCCGTTCAACCAGCCCGACGTCGAGGCCGCCAAGATCAAGACCCGCGAGCTGACGGCGGCGTTCGAGAAGACCGGGTCGCTGCCGGCCGAGCAGCCGGTGGTGTCGGCGGACGGGGTCGATCTCTACACCGACGCGCAGAACGCCGAGGAGCTGCGCAAGGCCGGGGCCAACGGCGATCTCAACTCCTGGATCAAGGCGCATCTGGCGCGCTCGGGCCGCGGCGACTATGTCGCCTTGCTTGCCTATATCGAGCGCGACGGCGACACCATCGACGCCATGCAGGCGATGCGGCTCAAGGTGCGCGATGCCAAGCATCTTGCGACCTGCGCCGAGTTCGGCCCGCGCTTCCTGCATTCGACCGGACAGGCCTACAAGGGCGGGCCTGACAGTGGGGTGTTCCTGCAGGTCACGACCGACGATAGCAAGGATCTGGCGGTGCCCGGCCAGAAGGCGAGCTTCGGCGTGATCAAGGCGGCGCAGGCGCGCGGCGATTTCGACGTGCTCACCGAGCGCGGCCGGCGGGCGTTGCGGGTACATCTCAAGGGTGATCTCACCTCGGGGCTTGCGGCGCTCGATGCCGCGATCTCGGCCGCACTGAACTGACGGAGGCGAGCAATGCAACTCGGCATGATCGGCCTCGGGCGGATGGGCGGCAACATCGTCCGCCGCCTGATGAGCAACGGCCACGCCACCGTGGTCTACGACAAGGACCCCAAGGCGGTCGCGGCGCTGGTCGCCGACAACGCCACCGGCGCCTCGTCGCTGGAGGATTTCGTCCTCAAGCTGGAGCCGCCGCGCACCGCCTGGGTGATGCTGCCGGCCGGCAAGATCACCGAGGCCACCATCGAGGCGCTCGCCAAGCTGATGCAGCCCGGCGACGTCATCATCGACGGCGGCAACACCTTCTGGCAGGACGACGTCCGCCGCGGCAAGGCGCTCAGGGAGCGCGGACTGCATTATGTCGATGTCGGCACCAGCGGCGGCATCTGGGGCATCGAGCGCGGCTACTGCATGATGATCGGCGGCGACAAGAAGGTGGTCGACCGGCTCGACCCGATCTTCAAGACGCTGGCGCCGGGCATCGGCGACATCCCGCGCACCGCCGGCCGCGAGGGCCGCGATGTCAGGATCGAACAGGGCTACATCCACGCCGGTCCTGTCGGCGCGGGGCATTTCGTCAAGATGATCCACAACGGCATCGAATACGGCCTGATGCAGGCCTATGCCGAAGGCTTCGACATCCTGAAGAATGCCAATATCGAGGCGCTGCCGCCGGAGCATCGCTTCGATCTCGACATCGCCGACATCGCGGAAGTGTGGCGGCGCGGCAGCGTGATCCCGTCCTGGCTGCTCGACCTGACGGCCTCGGCGCTGGCGCAGAACCATACGCTCGACAATTATTCCGGCTTCGTCGAGGATTCCGGCGAAGGCCGCTGGACGGTCAATGCCGCGGTCGACGAGGCGGTGCCGGCCGAGGTGCTGACCGCCGCGCTCTACACCCGCTTCCGCTCGCGCAAGGATCACACCTTCGCCGAGAAGATCCTCTCGGCGATGCGCGCAGGCTTCGGCGGCCACAAGGAGCCGCCGAAGAAGGCTTAAAGCGAACTTTGGAAGGTCACGTGCAGAAGAAACCCGATCCTTGCTCCTTCATCATCTTCGGCGCCACCGGTGATCTGACGCACCGCCTGGTGGTCCCGGCGCTCTACAATCTCGCCGCCGGCAATCTGCTGCCGGACAAGTTCTGCGTCGTCGGCATCGTCCGCAAGGGCATGTCGAGCGAGCAGCTGACCGACAGCCTGATGCAGGGGCTGCGCAAGTTCGCCACCCGCCCGGTGGACGAGGCGATCGCGAAGCGGCTGTTCGAATGCGTCACCTCGATCGAGGCCGATCCGCGCGATCCGGCTTCCTTTGATGCCATGAACGAACGGCTCGACAAGCTCGAGCAGGCACGCGGCACCGGCGGCAACCGGCTGTTCTATCTCGCGACCCCGCCGAGCGCCTTCCTGCCGATCAGCGAGCAGCTCGGGCGCACCGGCATGCTCGAGGAGAACGGCGCCTGGCGGCGGCTGATCATCGAAAAGCCGTTCGGCACCGATCTGGCGTCGGCCAGGGCGCTGAATTCCGCGCTGCTGAAGCTGATGGACGAGCACCAGATCTACCGGATCGACCATTACCTCGGCAAGGAAACCGTCCAGAACATCCTGGTGCTGCGTTTCGCCAACGGCATGTTCGAGCCGATCTGGAATCGCAACCATATCGACCACATCCAGATCACCGTCGACGAGAAGCTCGGCGTCGGCCATCGCGGCAGCTTCTATGACTCGACCGGCGCGCTGCGCGACATGGTGCCGAACCATCTGTTCCAGCTGCTGTCGCTGGTGACGATGGAGCCGCCGGCGCGCTTCGACGCCCATGCGGTGCGCTCGGAGAAGGCCGAGGTGCTCAGCGCGATCCAGATCCAGACCGAGCAGGAGGCGCTGTCCAACTCGGTGCGCGGCCAGTATCACGCCGGCCGGATCGGTGACACCGAGATCGAGGATTACCTCAAGACACCGGACGTCAAACCGGACAGCTCGACCGAGACCTACGCCGCGC
Source organism: Bradyrhizobium sp. CCBAU 53421 (assembly GCF_015291625.1). Lineage (NCBI taxonomy): Bacteria > Pseudomonadati > Pseudomonadota > Alphaproteobacteria > Hyphomicrobiales > Nitrobacteraceae > Bradyrhizobium > Bradyrhizobium sp. CCBAU 53421. The sequence goes on along the minus strand of NZ_CP030047.1, from coordinate 2,679,914 downwards.
TGAAGCTGACCATCGACAATTGGCGCTGGGCCGGCGTGCCGTTCTATTTGCGCACCGGCAAGGCGCTGACCACCAAGCGCACCGAGATCGCGATCAAGTTCAAGCAGGCCCCGTTCGCAATGTTCCGCGATACGGCGGTCGACCGCCTGTCGCAGAATTACCTCGTCATCTCCACCGAGCCGACCGAAGGCATCGAGCTGCAGTTCAACACCAAGGTGCCGGGCCCGGCCATCAACATCGACGGCGTCGAGATGAAGTTCCGCTACAAGGACTACTTCAAGGCCGAACCGTCGACCGGCTACGAGACGCTGATCTATGACTGCATGATCGGCGACAATCTGCTGTTCCAGCGCGCCGACAGCGTCGAGGCCGGATGGCAAGCGGTGCAGCCCTTCATCGACGCCTGGAAGACTGCCGGCGGCCGTGGGCTGCAACCCTACAAGGCCGGCTGCGAAGGCCCGGAGGCCGCCAACGCGCTGCTGACGCGCGACGGCCGCAGCTGGCGGAAGCTGGGCTGACATGGCTACGCCCGGCGAGCGCACAATCATCACGGTCGCCGATCCGGCAGAGCTGGCGAAGACCGCCGCCGAGCGGGTGATCGCCAGGATCGACCAGAACAGCGGCCGGATCGCGGTGTGCCTGACCGGCGGCTCCAGCCCCAAAGCGCTCTACCAGCTGCTGGCGACGCCGGACTATCGCGCGAGGATTCCGTGGGACCGCATTGACTGGTTCATCGGCGACGAGCGCCTGGTGCCGCGCAAGGACAAGCTGCACAATATGAGCATGGCGCGCCAGGCCTTCCTCGACCGGTGCGCGCCGGCAGCCAACGTCCATCCGATCGCGACCGACACCGCCGATCTCAGGGATCCCGACATCAGCGCGGCGCTGTACGAGAACGAGCTGATGGCGTTCTACGGCGCCGAGCAGCTCGATCCGAAACGGCCGCTGTTCGACCTGGTGCTGATGGGCATCGGGCCCGACGGCCACACCGCCTCGCTGTTTCCGGGCTATCCCGCGGTCGAGGAGACGCAGCGCTGGGTGGTCGGGGTGCCCAAGGCCAATGTCGAGCCGTTCGTGCCGCGGGTGTCGCTGACCCTGCCCGCGCTCGCTTCCTGCCGCGAGATGCTGTTCGAGGTGTCAGGCGAAAGCAAGCGCGCGATCTTGACGCGCCTGTTCGCAGGCGAGAACCTGCCGGCAAACCGCGCGCGATCGCTGGGCGAGACCGTTTGGCTGATCGATCAGGCCGCGGTGCCGGAGGATTCTGTTTGATGATTTTCTTGGGTGACGTTCTTGGGTGACGGGCAAAATCCCTGCGCACTGGTCGTGATGGGCGTCTCCGGCTCCGGCAAGAGCACCATCGCCGACCGCCTCGCGATCAGGATCGGCTGGCGCTTCGAGGACGGCGACAGCTTTCACCCGCCGAGCAATGTCGCGAAGATGCATTCCGGCCAGCCGCTCACCGACGAGGATCGCTGGCCCTGGCTGCGCGCGATCGCCGCCGAGATCGACCGCACCTGCGGCGTCCGCGAACGCGCCGTGATCGCCTGCTCCGCGCTGAAGCGCAGCTATCGCGACATCCTGGTGCATGGCCGCGACGATATCCGCCTCGTCTTCCTCGACGGCACCCAGGAGCTGATCGCGACGCGGCTGGCCGCGCGCAAGGACCATTTCATGCCGCCAGGCCTGCTCGCCAGCCAGTTCAAGACGCTGGAGCCGCCGACGCCGGACGAACGCCCGATCACGGTTGCGATCGACCGCTCGGTCGACACCATCATCGAAGACATCGTCAGTCAACTGAAGCTGGACCGCCCATGAACCACACCGCCACCCGCATCGCTCTTGTCGTGTCCGATGTCGACGGCACGCTGCTCACCAAGGACAAGACCTTGACCGACGGCGCCAGGGCGGCGGTGCGCAAGCTGCATGAGGCCGGCATCGGCTTCACCATCGTCTCCAGCCGGCCGACCATCGGGATGGGCTTCCTGGTCGCGCCGCTCGCGATCACGCTGCCGATCGGCGCCTTCAACGGCTCGTCGATCGTCGACCCGCAATTGAAGCCGCTCGAGCAGCATGTGATTCCGCCGGCCGTGGCCAGGCGCTGCATCGAGCTGCTCCGCGAGCGCGGCATCGATATCTGGCTGTTCACCAACGACCGCTGGCTGACCCGAAATCCCGACGGCGAATACAACGCGCACGAAAAGCGCGCGATCAAGCATGATCCGACCATCGTCGACGACTTCACGCCCTATCTCGACCAGGCCTGCAAGATCGTCGGCGCGAGCTCGGATGCGCCGCTGCTGCAGCGCTGCGAGGCCGACATGCAGCAGATGGTCGGCCATGATGCGACCGCGGTCCGGTCGCAGACCTATTATCTCGACGTCACCCCGCCCGGCCACGACAAGGGCACCTTCGTCGAGGGCATCGCCAAGCGCCTCGGCGTGTCGCTCGAGAATGTCGTCACGATCGGCGACATGCAGAACGATTTGCCGATGTTCGCGCGAAGCGGCGTCTCGTTCGCGATGGGCAATGCCAGCGACGACGTCAAGGCACGCGCCACGCATGTTACCGAAACCAACGAGCACGACGGTTTCGCGCGCGCGATGGATGTCGTGTTGCAGCTTCGCTGAAGCGTCCGGATGATCGCTCCCCGCGTGATCGAACGCGGGCCGCAGCGTGACCGGGATTACAGTCCACCACATCCGATCGAGTCACACTGATCATGTGATCGCATCACAGTGATCGCGCGGCCATTTGTCGCCCGACCGATCCGCGGCTCCACTCGACTATCCCAAAGCCGGTTCATCGGCGATCGATCGAGGAGTTCGCAAAGCACCTGCGTCACGTTTGGTTGCTGCCGCTCGCATCCAGGAATTTTTCCTGACGCAGCCAATCACGTTAGTTCCGCGAGTCTGCACCCAGACCCGCCAATATTGTGGAGCGCAATTCATGGCCGTTACCGCCGATCTCGCCGCCGGGGTCCTCACCGTCACCGGCGACGCCGCCGACAACGCCATCACCACGGGCCGCGAAGCGGCAGGTAACATCCAGGTCGACGGTGGCGCGGTTCCGATCACGGGCGGCCCCTCTGCCACAGCCAACACGACAGCCATCAGCATCCTCGGCCAGGACGGCAACGACACTGTCACGCTCGACGCAAGCGCGGGCGGCCTGCCGCCGGTCGCATTGGATGGCGGAGCGGGCAACGATACCGCCGTCATCGACGGCGAGGACGCCGCCGAGGTGTTCACCATCACGGCCAATGGCAGCCATGTCAGCCTCAACCGGACCAGTCCCGATCCGTTCGCCGTCGACATCGGCACGACCGAGAACCTGGTTCTCCACGCCGGCGGTGGTGACGACATCATCACGGCCGGCAACGGGCTCGCGCCACTGATCTCGCTCACGCTCGACGGCGGCGACGGCAACGACACCATCACCGGCGGCGACGGCAGCGACCTCCTGATCGGCGGCAACGGCAACGACGTCGTCACCGGCGGACGCGGCAACGACACCGCCCTGCTCGGCAACGGCGACGATACCTACATCTGGAATCCCGGCGACGGCAGCGACATGGTCGAGGGCGGGGCCGGTACCGACACCCTGCAATTCAACGGTGCCAATATTGCCGAGAACATCGACATCTCGGCCAACGGGTCGCGGGTGCGCATGACCCGGGACGTCGCCAACGTCACGATGGACCTCAATGGCATCGAGAAGATTGCCTTCCACGCGCTGGGCGGAGCGGATCACGTCACCATCCACGATCTGGCGGGCACCGACGTCAAGCAGGTCCTCGTCGACCTCTCTTCGCCGGCCAATAGCGGCACCGGCGACGGCGCGGCCGATACCGTGACGGTCGAGGGCACAGGTGGAATCGATCGGATCACGGTGACCCAGAGCGGCGGGACCATTCTGGTCGACGGCTTGCCTGCCGAGGTCTCGATTCTGGGTCAGGAAGCTGCCAACGACTCTCTGATCATCAACGGCTTTGGCGGCGCCGACAACATCGATGCGTCCGGCCTCGGCGCCGGGTCGATCAAGCTGACGATCGACGGCGGCGCGGGCGACGATGTCATCGTTGGCAGCGCGGGCAATGATCTGATCAGGCTGGGCGCCGGCGACGATACCTACGTCTTCAAGGCAGGAAGCGGATCTGACGTCATCACCGACTTCATCGCCGGCGCGGGCACCGACGACAGGATCGATCTCAGATCGTTCAAGGCAGCCGGCATTCACGACCTCGCGGCCGTGCTCGCACTCGCCACGCAAGCCGGAGCCGACACCGTCATCGATTTCGGCGGCAACATCCTGACGCTTGACAATGTGACGAAGACCGACCTCAGCGACGATGATTTCATCTTCGGCGGACCCAGCGTGACGTCGGTGACCACCTCGGGCACCGGCATCACGGCCGGGTCCGGCGATCTGAATGCCGGTCACGTCGTGACCTTCACGCTGACGTTCGACGAGAACGTGACCGTCACCGGTCAACCGCATCTGCTGCTCAACGACGGCGGCTTCGCGTCGTTCGTGAGCGGCAGCGGCACCAACGCCTTGACCTACCAATACACGGTGGCCGCCGGCGAAAACACGCCCGACCTTGCCGTCATCGGCTCCGACCTGCATGGCGGCACGATGAAGGACCAGTTCAATCACGATGCCGATCTCACCGGCGCGATCGGCAATCCGGCCGGTACCCTGCAGATCGACACGATCGCGCCGCACCTGACCGACATCACCGCTGCCCCCGCAGGCGGCACGCAGACCGCCGGATCGACGATCCAGTTCACGCTCGATTTCGACGAGGCCGTTCATCTCGCGGGCGGATCGCCGACGCTTTCGCTGAACGACGGTGGCACGGCGACGTTCGATGCTGCGGCAAGCGCACTGCTTGGCGATCCGAGCAAGCTGGTGTTCGACCATGTCGTGACGGCCGGCAATCCGCCGACCTCGCCGCTCGCCATCACCGGCTTCAGCGCCAACGGCGCTGTCGTGAGCGACATCGCCGGAAACCTCGCCGACCTCACCCATGTGGCGCACACATTCGACGATCTGTTGATCAACGAGAACACGCTGCCGGCGTTCACACTGAACGGCTTCACCCGCCCGGAGCTGCATCTCAACGCGTCGGGGCAGATCCTGCTCGATGACGTGGCCTCTGCATTCGCCGCCAAGTTCGGCCTCGAATATCTCTATCTCGGCGTGCCGCCGGGAACGCCGTACCCGCCGATCGACCTGCACTGACGAATGCCGCCGAGCAGGGCGATGGCCTGATCAGGTCGACCGCTGCACCGCGGGCTTCTCGGCGTCGGCCCTGGCGGCGCTGAGATTGTGCGCCGTGTTGATCAGCGCGATATGGGTCAGCGCTTGCGGGAAGTTGCCGGTCTGGCGGCCGGCGCCGGAATCGAACTCCTCCGCCAGCAGCCCGAGATCGTTGGCGACCGCCACGACGCGGTCGAACATGGTCTGCGCCTTGTCGAGGTCCCCTGCCAGCACATGGGCGTCGGCAAGCCACAAGCTGCAGGCCAGGAATGCGCCCTCGATCGGCTGGACTTCGTCGGACACCTCGCGCGGATCGTGCCGCAGCACGAAGCCGTCGCGCATCATGTGCCGCTCGACCGCCGCGATCGTGCCGCGGATGCGTGGATCGTCCGGCGGCAGGAAGCCGACTGAGGGCAGCAGCAGCAGGCTGGCGTCGAGCAGTGTTGAGCCGTAGCTCTCGACAAAACTGTTGAGATCGGGATCGAAGCCACGCCGGCAGACGTCGCGATGGATGGCCTCGCGCAGCACCCGCCATTTGACCAGCGGTCCCTTGAAGCCGAACCGCTCCGCGCTCTTGATGGCACGGTCGAAGGCGACCCAGCACATCACCTTGGAGAACACATAGTGCCTCGGAGTGCCGCGACGCTCCCAGATGCCGTGATCCGGCTGGTCCCAGACGTCGGCGAGATGACCGACGACGGTGCACTCCAGCGACCAGCTCTCTTCGTCGAGCTTCAGCTTGGCCATGCGGGACTGGTGAAAGGCGTCGATCAGCTCGCCAAAGACGTCGAGCTGAAGCTGCGCATGCGCGGCATTGCCGACGCGCACCGGCTGCGCCCCCTCGTAGCCGGACAGCCATCCGGCCTCCCATTCCAGCAGGCGCCGCTGGCCCAGGATGCCATACATGATCTGTATGTTGGCCGGCGCGCCGGCCGCGGCCCGCAGCAGCCAGTTGTGCCATGCCGCCGCTTCCTCGGTGTAGCCCGAATTCATCAGCGCCAGCAGCGTGAAGGTGGCGTCGCGCAGCCAGCAGAACCGGTAGTCCCAGTTGCGCGCGCCGCCGAGCTTTTCCGGCAATGACGTGGTGGGCGCCGCGACGATGCCGCCGGTCGGCCTGAAGGTCAGCGCCTTCAGCGTGATCAGCGAGCGCATCACGAGGCCGCGTTGATAGCTGCCGTCATAGGTCGAACGGCTGCACCATTCCTTCCAGTAGTCCTCGGTGTCCTTCAGCGCCGCCGCGGGATCGATCGGCTCGGGCACCGGCTGAAACGATGCGCCGTAGGTCAGGACGAACGGCACGGTGTCGCCCTCGCCGACCTCGAAATCGGCCAGCGTGGTAAGATCCTCGCCGTGCGTCTCGACTGGGGTGCGCAGCACGGTCATGTCCTGCCCGCTGATCGCCAGCAGCCCCTCGCCGTCCGGGTTCTTTCTCACCCAGGGGACATCGACCCCGAAGCCGAAGCGGATCACCAGCTCCATGTGCATCTTGACGCGGCCGCTGATGCCACGCACCAGGCGGACCACGTCGGAGGCATTGCCGCGCGGCGGCATGAAGTCGATCAGCGCGACCACGCCGTGCTCGGTTTCGAAGCGGGTCTCCAGGATCAGCGTATCGTCCCAATAGCGGCGCGAGGTCTGCCTGATCTCGCCAGCGGGCGCCAGCAGCCAGCGCCCGTTCCGCGACGTGCCGAGCAGCGCCGCGAAGCAGGCGTCGGAGCCGAATGCCGGCCAGCACAGCCAGTCGATCGAGCCGTCACGGCCGACCAGCGCCGCGGTCTCGCAATCGCCGATCAGTCCATAGTCCTCGATCCGAGAGGCCACGCGCCGTGCTCCGCGTTATCCGGCGTGCGACCGCTCGCGGGTTGCACGCTTGAGCGCATCGACGTCGATCGCCGACGCGAGATGCTCGAGCGAGACCGGCAGCCGCCGCTTCCAGTTCGGATGCTCGTAGACGGTGCCCGGGATGTTCGGCTGCTCGACGATGCCGAGCAGGTCCTCCATCGAAACCGCCATCATCCGCGATCGCGTCCGCGCCATGAAGCTCACCACCGAATAGAAATCATTGTGGTGGATGTCGTGACGGCGCAGCACGTCGTCGAGATGGCCGAGCGCGTCCCAGCGCCCCTGGTCGGTCTCGCCGGGATCGATCCCGAGCGCGCGCTTGGTCTTGAGGTCGCTGAACGAGCGCCAGCCGGCGTAGGTCGACAGGTCGTGAGTGTTGAACGTCACCAGCGCATTCGGCAGATAATAGTCGGCGTTGCGGAACATGCCCTGATCGTCGGTCTCGAACATCATCACCAGATAGGACCAGATGCCCCAGCCGTTCATCTGCTCGCGGAACCCCGGGGGCACGGTGCCGAGGTCCTCACCGATCACGACGCAGCGGCTCGCCACGCTCTCCTGCGCGGTCGCCGCCAGCAGCGCCTCGAACGGCATCAGCACATAGGCGCCGTTGGCCGGGCCGAATCCGCGCGGCACCAGATAGAGCCGCTTCAGCCCGAAGGCGTGGTCGAGCCTGATCGCGCCGGCATGGTGCATCGAGGCGCGCAGCATCTGCCGGAACGGCTCGAACGCGCGCTGCTCGAGGCCCGCGGCATTGAAGCCGGCAAGTCCCCAGTCCTGGCCCGCGGTGTTGAGCGGGTCCGGCGGCGCGCCGACGCCGAGATGACGCGAGATCGCGGTCTGCTCATTCCAGGCGTCGAAGCCGTCCGACTGCACGCCGACGGCAACGTCGAGATAGAGCCCGACCCGCATGCCGAGCCTGTGCGCCAGCGTCTGGCAGGCGCCGAGCTGGCGGTCCGCGGTCCATTGCACGAATTCGACGAACTCGACCTCGGCGGCCGTGTCGCGGGCGCGGCGCAATTTGGCGCACGCCGCGTCACTGGGCTGCCGCCACTCGTCCGGCCATTCCCACCACGGTGTGTTGAATTTGTGCCGCATCACCTCGAAGCAGGCGAAGCGCGACAGCAGCGCACCCTGCTCGCTGCGATAGGCCTCGAAATCCTGCCAGCGGCCGAGGCCGGGATTGGCCTTGAAGGCCGCGAAGGCGGCGCGCAGCGCGGGCCATTTCAGCGCCGCGGCACCGACATAGTCGACCATGTCGCGGCTACGGAGCTGCGCCAGCGCGGCCTGCGTCTCGGCATCGACGCGGAATTCGGGAATCCTCTCGACGTCGATATAGAGCGCGTTGAGGAACAGCCGGCTGTTCGGCGAGTATGGGCTGCAATCGCCGGGCCGATCGTCGAACAGCGCGTGGAGCGGATTGAGCCCGATGCCGTCGGCGCCGAGCCGATGGGCAAATTCGAGCAGGCCCTGCAGATCGGTGAAGTCGCCGATGCCCCAGTTGCGCGCCGACCGCACGCCATAGAGCTGCACCGCGATCGCCCAGCAGCGCTCGAACGCGCCGCCGAACGCGGCTTCCGGCGCCACCAGAACCGGCAGCTCCTCGCTGCCCGATGCGTCCTTGAGCTGCAACCGGTGCACACCCTCGGGCAAGCCGGACGGCCACGTCAGGCTCCGCTCATGCACCTCGCCTTGTGCGAGCACCGCAGTGCCGCTCGTGAGCTTCCATTGCACCGGAAGCTGGGCCGCTTCGGAGAGCTGCGTCTGCCCGCCATGGCCGGCTCTGACGACCACGGGATCGGCGACGAGCCGGCGCGGCGTCTGGGGCGGCAGCGCCGCGAGGATCGCCGTCAGCGCCTCGGGGGTTGTCACACGGCGGTGACCGCTACCATCGATATACTCGGTCTGGATTCCCAGGGTCTGGGCTTTGGCGTAAAGGTCCATTCGGCACGCTGCCTGCTCGCAACGGTATTGGGATCGTTGCTAAATTGTACAGATACGGGAAAGGGATAGTTGATGTTCAACGCTCTACCCTATCCGGCGTTCCCACCGGGAACCATTGCCCGGCGAGCGGCTTTCTATATGGGCCTGGCGCGCCTCCTTCCCGGCGCCGGGACGTCATTTGCATTTTCAATGGCGGCATCACCGTGAACAAAACCCTCCGGCCTGTCGAGAGTGCCCATGGCACTTTTCATATCACCGATGTGTATCCGTCGGTTGATGGCGGCCGCTTTCCGGTCAAGCGCATTGCGGGCGAACCTGTCGCGGTGTGGGCCGACATCTACCGCGACGGACATGATGTGATATCCGCGGCATTGGTGTGGCGGCACGACGGCGACGCCGAATGGCAATACGTGCCGATGACGCCGCACAGCGACGACCGCTGGGGCGGCGCCTTCGTGCCCGAGCGACCCGGTCGCTACAGCTTCGCGATCGAAGCCTGGACCGACGAATTCGCCAGCTGGCGGCATCGCTTCGAGCAGAAGCAGCGCGACGGCGGCGACCACACGCTGGATGCCGTCGAGGGCGCGGGCATGCTGACCCGGGCGCAGGCCGGGGGCCCTGCCGCGGCCGCAATCATCATCAGGCAGTGCGAGATCTTCCTGCAAACCGGCGAGCCGGGCGCGCTGCTCGCACCGGAATTGCGCGAAGCGATGGCCGGCAGCCAGTTTCGCCGCGACCTGGTGCGATCGCAGCTCTATCCCCTCACCGCAGACCGGCCGCGGGCGCGCAGCGGCGCGTGGTACCAGATGTTTCCGCGCAGCCAGGGCAGGACGCCGGGCGTGCACGCGACCTTCAACGATTGCGTCGCGCGGCTTCCCGACATCGCCGCGATGGGCTTTGACGTCGTGCTGCTGGCGCCGATCCACCCGATCGGGCGAACCCATCGCAAGGGCCGCAACAATGCCGCCATCGCGCTGGCAGGCGATCCCGGCAGTCCCTACGCGATCGGCACGGCGGAGGGCGGCCACGACGCGGTGCATCCGGAGCTCGGCACGCTCGACGATTTTCGCGCTTTCGTCGCGGCATGCCGGGCGCAGGGCCTGGAGGTCGCGCTCGATTTCGCGGTGCAATGCTCGCCCGATCATCCCTGGCTGACCGCGCATCCGGAGTGGTTCAAGCGACGCCCGGACGGGTCGATGCGCGCGGCCGAACATCCGCCGCAACGCTGGGATGACGTGGTCAATCCGGATTTCGGCTCGGCGGATGCAGCCGCGCTGTGGCGTGCGCTGCGCGACGTCGTGCTGTTCTGGGTCGAACAGGGCATCAAGATCTTCCGGGTCGACAACCCGCACACCAAGCCGCTGGCATTCTGGGAATGGCTGATCCGCGAGGTGCAGGACCGCGATGCCGACGTGTTGTTCCTTTCCGAAGCCTTCGCCCGGCCGAAACTGATGAAAGGCCTCGCCAAGCTCGGCTTCACGCAATCATATACCTACTTCACCTGGCGCACGCAGCGCTTCGAGCTCGAACAGTATCTCGGCGAGTTGACCTCGTATCCCGAGCGTGACTTCTTTCGGCCGAATTTCTTCGTCAACACACCGGACATCCTGCCCTTCCACCTGCAAAGCGGCGAATCCTGGATGTTCAAGTCGCGTCTCGCGCTGGCCGCGACGCTTTCAAGCAGCTACGGCATCTATAGCGGCTTCGAACTGCTCGAGCATACGCCGCTCCCCGGCCGCGAGGAATATCTCAGCTCCGAGAAATACGAGGTCAAGGTCCGCGACTGGGATCAGGCCGGGAACATCAAGCCCTATATCGCGGCCCTCAACCAGATCAGGCGCGGCAATCCGGCCCTGCAACAATTCGCCAATCTGCGCTTTATCAATGTCGATGACGGCGACGTGATCGGCTTCGTCAAGGAGGCGGCCGATCAGGGCAATGTGATCGCGGCCGCGGTTGCATTATCAGGCGAGTTGCGTGAGGTCTGGCTTCCGCTCGGCGACGTCATGGTCGGCCGTGGCGATGCCCGCCGCCCCGTCACGGCCGTGGAAGACCTTGTCACCGGCGAGCGTCATGCGCTCGAATGGGGGGGCACCCGCTTGCGTCTAGATCCTGCGCGCGATCCCGCGTTGCTGTTGCGCTGTGTCGCCTGAAGGAGCCGTCATGAACGTTTTCTCCTCCGTCAATACCGAGGTGAAGATCGCGACCGAGACCGCCGACCAGCTGTGGTACAAGGACGCGATCATCTACCAGCTGCACGTCAAGGCGTTCGCCGACAGCAACAATGACGGCATCGGCGACTTCGCGGGCCTGACGGAGAAGCTCGGCTATCTGCAGGAGCTCGGCGTCACCGCGCTGTGGCTGTTGCCGTTCTATCCCTCGCCCGGCCGCGACGACGGCTACGACATCGGCGACTATGGCGACATCAATCCCGATTTCGGGACGATGAAGGACTTCAAGCGCTTCATCCAGGAGGCCAAGAAACGCGGCCTGCGCGTCATCACCGAGCTCGTCGTCAACCACACCTCGGACCAGCATGCCTGGTTCAAGCGCGCGCGGCGCAGCCCGCCGAATTCGAGCGCGCGCAGCTGGTATGTCTGGAGCGACACCGACCAGAAATACCTCGATACCCGCATCATCTTCACCGACACGGAAAAGTCGAACTGGACCTGGGATCCCGAGGCCGGCCAGTTCTACTGGCATCGCTTCTTCTCGCACCAGCCGGATTTGAACTTCGACAATCCCCGCGTGGTGCGCGCCATCGTCCAGGTGATGAAGCGCTGGCTCGACACCGGCGTCGACGGCTTCCGGCTCGACGCCATTCCCTATCTGTGCGAGCGCGACGGCACCAACAACGAGAACCTGCCGGAGACGCATGCCATCATCAAGCGGCTGCGCCGGGAGCTCGACGCCTATGCCAAGGGCAAGATTCTGCTGGCCGAGGCCAACCAATGGCCGGAGGACGTGCAGGAATATTTCGGCCATGGCGACGAATGCCACATGGCCTATCACTTCCCGCTGATGCCGCGCATCTACATGGCGATCGCGCAGGAAGACCGCTTTCCGATTACCGACATCCTCCGCCAGACGCCCGACATTCCGGCAGCGGCCCAATGGGCGCTGTTCCTGCGCAATCACGACGAGCTGACCTTGGAAATGGTCACCGACGTCGAGCGCGACTATCTGTGGTCGACCTACGCCAACGACCCGCGCGCGCGGATCAATGTCGGCATCCGCCGCCGCCTTGCGCCGCTGATGGACAATGACCGGCGCAAGATCGAGCTGATGAACTCGCTCTTGCTGTCGTTCCCCGGCACGCCGATCATCTATTACGGCGACGAGATCGGCATGGGCGACAACATCTATCTCGGCGACCGCAACGGCGTGCGGACGCCGATGCAATGGTCGCCGGACCGCAATGGCGGCTTCTCGCGCGCCGACCCGGCGCGGCTGTACGCGCCGATGATCATGGATCCGGTCTACGGCTACGAGGCCGTCAATGTCGAGGCGCAGTCGCGCAGCCTGTCATCCCTGCTGTCGGCGACCAAGCGGCTGATCGCGGTGCGCAAGTCGACGCTTGCCTTCGGGCGCGGCACCATGACCTTCATCCGCCCCGAGAACCGCTCGGTGCTCGCCTATGTCAGGCAGTACCAGGGCGAGGTCATCCTGTGCGTCGCCAATCTGTCGCGCTCGGCGCAGGCGACCGAGCTCGACCTCTCCGCCTTCAAGGACCGCATTCCGCTCGAGATGCTCGGGCGCACGCGTTTCCCGGCGATCGGCGAGCTGCCCTACATGATCACGCTGGCGCCGTACGGCTTCTACTGGTTCCAGTTGCAGGAGCGCGACAAATCCGAGCCGGTGAAGCCGCGGGCGGTGCCGGAATTCGAGACCCTGGTGGTGCCGCTGAATTCGACCTGGACCTCGCTGGCGCGGGAGCGCGGCGTGTTCGAGCACGACGTGCTGCCCGGCCATCTCGCCCGCACGCGCTGGTACCCGGAGCATTCCGCGAAGGCGATCCAGCCGACGCTGGTCTCCGCGATCCCGTTCTGCGACATCGGCGACAACCGGCCCTGGCTGATCTTCTTCGAAACCACCGAGCGCGGCGTCACCAGCCGCTACGTGCTGCCGATGCAGATCGAATGGGTGCGCTTCGACCGCGAGCGCTACAACCCGCGCGCCTTTGCCGCGGTCCGTCAGGGCGCGCGCGAGGGCACGCTGCTCGATGTCTCGACCGACCAGATCTTCACCGGCCTGTTCCTGCGCAACTTGCGGGAAAACCTCACGGTCGACGAGGGCGAGCAGGGCCTGAAGCTCGAATTCCGGCCGACCAGCCGCTTCTCCGACCGCCCGGTCCGGCAGCCGGAGCGGATCCGCGTATTCGAGAACGATCAGCCGCATTCGACCGCGCTGGTCGACAACGAGTATGTCACCAAGATCTACCGGAAGCTCGAGGTCGGCATCAATCCGGAGATCGAGATGGGCCGCTTCCTCACCGAAGTGGTCGACTTTCCGAACACCCCGGCCCTGCTCGGCACCTCTGAATTGGTCGAAGGCGACAAGCGCAGCGCCATCGCCGTGCTGCATGCGATGGTCGTCAACCAGGGCGACCTCTGGACGGTCGCGGCCTCGCACCTCGACCGACTGGTCGAACGGCAACGCCTGCTTGCCGCAAGTGAGGGCCCGGCAGAGGACGGCGGCGATCATGCGACCTGGCTGCGCCACATGTCGCACAGCGGAAAGCGTCTCGCCGAGCTGCACATCGCGCTCGCCAGCAATCGCGACCTGCCCGACTTCGCGCCCGAGCCGACCAAGCCCGAGGATCTGCAGCGCTGGAACGACGAGATCATGGCGCGCGCCGAGCGCGTGTTCGACACCCTGAAGCAGCGGCGCGGCTCCCTGAAGGAGGCCGACCGGGTGCTGGCCGATCAGTTGCAGGCCCAGCACGATATGCTGCCGGGGCGGCTGAAGGCGCTGCTGCCGCGCGAGACCGACGGGCTGAACATCCGTCACCATGGCGACCTGCATCTCGGCCAGCTGCTGGTGGTCAAGGACGACGTCTTCATCATCGATTTCGACGGCGGGCCGGGCCGCACCATCGCCGAGCGGCGCCGCAAGGCACCGCCGGCGCGCGACGTCGCCGGCCTGATCCGCTCGATCGACTATGCCGCGACCGCTGCGCTGGAACGCGCGCTCAAGGTCGCCCCCGACGAGAGCGGCAGGCTGAGCCTCGCCTTGGGCGAATGGCGCGACCAAGCCGCGGACGCCCTGCTGGCCGCCTATCGCGAGACCGTGGCCGGGCAGCGGCTGTGGCCCACTGAGGCCAGGGCGGCCGACCGCCTGCTCAACTTTTTCCTGCTTGAGAAAGCCTTCTACGAGATCGAGTATGAGCTGGCCAACCGGCCGGATTGGCTGCGGGTGCCGCTCACCGGCCTGCTGAGGATCCTGGCGCAACAGCCGCATGAGGTTGCATGACCAAACTGCCCGCCGAAGCCTATGCCATTATCGAGGGCCGCCATTCCGATCCGTTCCACTATCTCGGCCTCCACGCCGAGGGGGATCGCAAGGTCGTGCGCGCCTTCCTGCCTGATGCGACCAATGTCGAGGCGATCGGCGAGCATGGCGAGACGGCACCGCTGGCGCGGATCCATGACGCCGGCTTGTTTGCAGGTCCCCTGCCGAACGGCTCGACGCGCTACCAGCTCCGCGCCCGGTTCGGCGACAACGTCGTCGAATTGGAGGACGCCTACCGCTTTCCGCCGATCTTGAGCGATTTCGATCTCTATCTGCTCGGCGAAGGCACGCATCAGCGCGTCTACGACACGCTCGGCGCGCATCCGATGACGCTCGACGGCGTCGACGGCATCGGCTTCGTGGTGCTGGCGCCGAACGCGCGGCGGGTCAGCGTGGTCGGTGACTTCAATTTCTGGGACGGGAGGCGGCACCCGATGCGGGTGCGCGGCCCGGGCTATTGGGAGCTGTTCATCCCGCGCGCCCGCGTCGGCGACCACTACAAGTTCGAGATCATCGGGCGCAACGGCCAGCACCTGCCGCTGAAGTCCGATCCGCTGGCGTTCGCCGCCGAGGTGCGCCCGAAGACCGCCTCGATCGTGATCGACGAGCGCAAGATTCCGCACCCGCGCCCGGCGCCCGATCGCGTCAACGCACTGAGCTCGCCGATGTCGATCTACGAGGTCCATCTCGGCTCGTGGCGGCGCAAGGGCCGGAACGAGTGGCTGACCTATCGCGAGATGGCGGAGCAGCTGCCGGCCTATGCCAGCGACATGGGCTTCACCCATGTCGAATTCCTGCCCATATCAGAGCATCCGTTCGACGGCTCCTGGGGCTACCAGCCGACCGGCATGTTCGCCCCGACCAGCCGGTTCGGCTCGCCAGACGATTTCGCCGCGCTGATCGACGCCTGCCACGGCGCCGGCCTCGCCGTGATGCTCGACTGGGTGCCCGGGCATTTCCCCGACGATCCGCATGGCCTCGGCAATTTCGACGGCACCGCGCTCTACGAGCACGCCAACCCGCTGCAGGGCCGGCACCTCGATTGGGGCACGCTGATCTATAATTACGGACGCACCGAGGTCACCAACTTCCTGGTGTCGAACGCGCTGTTCTGGCTCGACCGCTACGGCATCGACGGGCTGCGCGTCGATGCCGTCGCCTCCATGCTCTATCTCGACTACAGCCGCCCCGCCGGCGGCTGGATCCCGAACAAATATGGCGGGCGCGAGAACATCGAGGCGATCGATTTCCTGCGCCGCTTCAACACCGAACTGTTCGCGCATTTCCCGCAGGCGACGACGGCGGCGGAGGAATCCACCGCGTGGCCGCAGGTGTCGCGGCCGGTCGAATATGGCGGGCTCGGCTTCGGCTACAAGTGGAACATGGGCTGGATGCACGACACGCTGAAATATATCGGCAAGGATCCGATCCACCGTAAATTCCATCACGGCGACATCCTGTTCGGCCTGCATTACGCCTTCTCGGAGAACTTCATCCTGCCGCTGTCCCACGACGAGGTCGTGCACGGCAAGCGCTCGATCCTCGGCCGCATGCCCGGCGACGACTGGCAGCGCTTTGCGAATTTGCGCGCCTATTACAGCTTCATGTTCGGGCATCCCGGCAAGAAGCTGATGTTCATGGGCTGCGAGTTCGGCCAGGAGCGCGAGTGGAATCACGACTACTCGATCGATTGGCATCTGCTGCAACAGCCGAGGCATAGCGGCATCCAGAACCTGGTCCGCGACCTCAACCGGCTGTATCGCGCGCTGCCGGCGCTGCATGAGCTCGACTGCGACCAGGCCGGCTTCGAATGGGTCATCACCGACGACGCCAACAACAACGTGTTTGGCTGGATCCGCAAAGGAAACGATGCGCGCGCCCGCTGCCTCGTGGTGCTGAACTTCTCGCCCAACGTCTATCGCAACTATCGCGTCCGCGTGCCGTTCGCCGGCAAGTGGCACGAGGTATTCAACTCGGATTCCTCCCATTACGGCGGCACCAATGTCGGCAATATCGGCGAGGTCCGTGCTTCGGAAGGTGCCACGCCCGAGCTGAACCTGACCATTCCGCCGCTGGCTGCGATCTTCCTCGTACCGGAAAGCTGATTGATGCGACTGACCGGGGGTACGTCCGCACGGCTCGGTGCAAGCTGGGACGGCCGAGGCACCAATTTTGCGCTGTTCTCGGCCAACGCGGAGAAGGTGGAGCTGTGCCTGTTCGACGGCCAGGGCCGCCGCGAGCTCGAGCGGATCGAGATGCCGGAGCGCACCGAGGACGTCTGGCACTGCTATCTCAACGACGTCTCACCCGGCCAGCTCTACGGCTATCGGGTCTACGGGCCCTATGCGCCGGAACGCGGCCACCGCTTCAACGCCAACAAGCTGCTGCTCGATCCCTACGCCAAGCGGCTCGCCGGCCGGCTGGTGTGGAGCGATGCGCATTTCGCCTATCGCACCGGCAGCGCGCGCGAGGACCTTTCCTTCGACCGGCGCGACAATGCCCGCGGCATGCCGAAGGCCGTGGTGGTCGACGAGACCTTCAACTGGGGCAGGCGCGAGATCCGGCCGCACATTCCCTGGGAAGACACCGTCATCTACGAGGCCCACGTCAAGGGCCTGACACAGAAGCGCGAGGACGTGCCGCCGAATCTGCGCGGCACCTATGGCGGCCTGTCGTCGCCGGCGATGATCGACCACCTCAAGCGGCTCGGGGTCACCACCATCGAGCTGCTGCCGATCCACGGCCTGATCGACGACCGCGTCCTGGTCGAGAAGAAGCTCGCCAACTACTGGGGCTACAACACCATCGCGTTCTTCGCGCCGGAAGCACGCTACGCCCAGGACAATGCGCTGGACTCCTTCCGCACCACGGTGGCGCGGCTGCACGATGCCGGCATCGAGGTGCTGCTCGACGTCGTCTACAACCACACCGCCGAGGGCAACCATATGGGCCCGACGCTGTGCTTCCGCGGCATCGACAACGCCTCCTACTACTGGCTGAACCGCGAGAACCCGCGCTTCTACGACGACTTCACCGGCTGCGGCAGCTCGGTCAACCTCACCCATCCGCGCGTGCTGCAGATGGTGATGGACTCGCTGCGCTACTGGGTCGAGGTCTGCCATGTCGACGGCTTCCGCTTCGATCTCGCCACCACCCTGGCGCGCGGGCCGAACGGGTTCGATCGCAACCATCCCTTCCTCGCCGCGATCCGCCAGGACCCGGTGCTGGCGACCGCCAAGATGGTCGCCGAGCCCTGGGACCTCGGTCTCGGCGGCTACCAGGTCGGCGCGTTCCCGTCGCAATGGTCGGAGTGGAACGACCGCTATCGCAGCGCGATGCGGCGCTACTGGAGCGGCGAAGGCAGCCTGATCGGCGACATCTCGGGCCGCATGACGGCGTCCTCGGACCTGTTTCACCACGATAACCGCGCGACCCGCGCCAGCATCAACCACATCACGGTGCACGACGGCTTCACGCTCGCCGACCTCTTCAGCTACAACGAGAAGCACAATGAGGCCAATGGCGAGGACAATCGCGACGGCTCCAACGACAACCACAGCAACAATTGCGGCCATGAAGGACCGACCGATGATCCCGCGATCATCGCGCTGCGCCGCCAGCTCAGGAAGAACGCGCTGGCCTGCCTGCTGCTGGCGCAGGGCACGCCGCTGATCCTCGCCGGCGACGAGGTCGCCAACACGCAAGCCGGCAACAACAACGCCTATTGCCAGGACAATGAGACCGGCTGGATCGGCTGGGACAACCTCGGCACCGACGACGACGCCATCGCCTTCATCGGCCACCTCACCGCGCTCCGCCAGCGCTTCGGCCAGATCCGTTGCCAGCGCTGGCTCGACGGCCGCCGCACCGACGGCTCTTACGGCGTACTGTGGCTGACGCCGGCCGCGGAGGAGATGAAGGAATCCGACTGGAAATTCCCGGAAAGCCGGTTTCTCGCCTACGTGCTGGGTCCGATGGAACAAGGGCAGGCGCCGATCTTTATCGTGCTCAATGCCGCGCCGCAGGAGATCGTGTTCAGGATGCCGAGGATGGCGGAATACAGGAGTTGGCAGCAGGTCCTGAACACGACCAAGGCGGAGCAAACGGCCGAGCAATTCGCATCGGGCGCCGACATGACGGCGCCGCCCCTCTCGGTGCTGGCATTCGCAGGCTCCGCATGAGTGCACAGCATTTCGGCCCTGAGGTGACACCGGATGGCACGCGCTTCCGGCTCTGGGCGCCGGCGGCAAAGCGCGTCGACCTGCTGCTCGACAAGCCGCATACGCGAAGCCGCGATGCGCATGCGCTCACGCGCGACGCCGCCGGCTGGTACGTCGCCGAGATTCCGGGTGCGCGCGCGGGCACGCGATATAAATTTCGCGTCGATGATGACGTCGACGTGCCCGACCCGGCCTCCGCATTCCAGCCGGACGACGTGTTCGGCCCGAGCGAGGTGATCGATCACGCAGCTTTCGAATGGCGCGCGACCGGATGGCGCGGACGTCCCTGGCATGAGGCCGTCATTCTCGAGGCCCATGTCGGGACCTTCACGGTGGAAGGCACCTACCGCGCCATGATCGACAAGCTCGATCATCTGGTGGCGACCGGCATCACCGCGCTCGAGCTGATGCCGCTGGCGGATTTCGCAGGCGGGCGCAACTGGGGTTATGACGGCGTGCTGTGGTACGCCCCCGACAGCACCTACGGCCGTCCCGAGGACCTCAAGACCCTGATCGACGAAGCGCATCTGCGCGGGCTGATGGTGATGCTCGACGTGGTCTACAACCATTTCGGCCCCGAGGGGAATTACCTCGGCCGCTATGCGCCCTCCTTCTTCAGCGATGCGCATACGCCGTGGGGTAGCGCGATCGACTACCGCGTGCCCGAGGTGCGCGCGTTTGCGATCGGCAGCGTCGTCAGCTGGCTGCGCGACTATCGCTTCGACGGGCTGCGCTTCGACGCGGTCAACACCATCGTCGAAGCCGGCGAAGTCTCCATCCTGCATGACTTCAGCAAAGCCGCCGGAAAGTTGGCGACCGAGACCGGCCGGCACATCAACCTCGTGCTCGAAAACGGCGACAACATCGCAAGCCTGCTCGATGCCGCCGAGGACCCGCCGCACGGCAAGTTCCGCGGCCAGTGGAACGACGATTATCATCACGCCTGGCATGTGCTGCTGACCGGAGAAACCCAGGGCTACTACGGCGACTACCGGGCTCCGAAGCAGGACCTCGCGCGCGCATTGTCCTCCGGCTACATCTACCAGGGCGAAGTCTCGGAGTTCTGGGGCGGCAAGGCCCGCGGCGAACCGAGCGGTGAGTTGTCGCCGACCTGCTTCATAAACTTCCTGCAGAACCACGACCAGATCGGCAACCGGCCGCTCGGCGATCGGCTCGAAAGCATCGCAAACCCGAAGGCGATCGAGGCGGCGCTGGCGGTCACGCTGATCGCGCCGACCACGCCGATGCTGTTCATGGGCGAGGAATGGGGCGCAACGACGCCCTTCCCGTTCTTCTGCGATTTCAAGGGCGACCTCGCCAACGCCGTCCGCGCCGGCCGGCGCAAGGAATTCGCCTGGGCCTATGCCAAATATGGCGACGACATTCCCGACCCGCTTGCCGAGGCGACGGTGCGATCGGCCGTGCTCGACTGGGCGGCGCTTGGCGACGATCCAGCGCGCACGCGGCTCGCGCTCGTACGCGACCTGCTCGCGGTGCGCCGGCGCGAGATCACGCCGCGGCTCACCGGGGCGCGCTTCGGCGGCGACCGCGTCATCGGCGATCTGTTGGCCGCGCATTGGCGGATGGGCGATGGCCGCACGCTGCGGCTCACGGCCAATCTGTCGGATCGGGCTATCAGCGGCGCAGCGGAACCGAAGGGAACTGCGATCTGGGGCGGCGCGTTGCCGAGCGACCTCCCCGGCTGGGCGGTGCGCTGGCACATCGGATAGCACAATGCCTCCGGCGATCCCGATCGCGACCTACCGACTGCAACTCACTGCCGATTTCGACTTCGATGCCGCCGCCGCGGTGGCGCCGTATCTGAAGGCGCTCGGCATCAGCCATGTCTATGCCTCGCCCTTCATGAAGGCGCGCAAGGGATCGACCCACGGCTACGATGTCGTCGATCACACCAAATTCAATCCGGAACTCGGCGGCGAAGACGGCTTTGCGCGGTTCAGCGACGCGCTGAAGCAGAGCGACCTCGGGCTGATCCTGGATTTCGTGCCGAACCATGTCGGCGTGCACTTTGCCGACAATCCGTGGTGGCTCGACGTCCTGGAATGGGGCCCGGTGTCGCCGCACGCGGTCTCGTTCGACATCGACTGGGACCAGCTGCCCTATCGTGCACGCGGCGGCGTGCTGCTGCCAATCCTCGGCTCGTCCTACGGCAAGGCGCTGGAGCGCGGTGACATCGAGTTGCGCTACGACGCAGACGAAGGCAGCTTCTCCGCCTGGTATTTCGAGCATCGCCTGCCGATCGCGCCGGAGCGCTATGGTGAGGTGCTGCGGACCATCGTTCGCGAGGCCGGCGCCGAAGACAGCACAGCAGGGCGCGCATTGCTCGAGCTCGCCGCACGGTATCGCGGGCTGCGTCACCCGAACCGCAAGGAAGCGCCGGCCCTGAAGGCCGCGATCCAGGCGATCGAAGGAAGCTCCGAGATCATCGCGCGCGGGCTCGACGCCTATCGCGCCGGCGAGGACCGGCCCACCCCGACGCTGGCGCTGCATCATCTCCTGGAGCGCCAGCATTACAAGCTTGGCCACTGGCGGCTTGCTTCCAGCGACATCAACTATCGCCGCTTCTTCGACGTCAACACGCTGGCCGGTCTCCGGGTCGAGGACGCCGCGACGTTCGAGGCGAGCCACAGCCTCGTCAAGCGGCTGATCGCGGAAAACCGGCTGCAGGGCCTGCGGCTCGACCATATCGACGGCCTGCGCGATCCCGCGCAATATTTCCAGCGGCTGCGCCGCCTGATCCGCTCGGCGCAGGGCGCCAAGGCAAAGCCGTTCTACATGGTGATCGAGAAGATCCTCGGCGAGGACGAGAAGCTGACGAAGTTCAGCGGCGTCCATGGCACCACCGGCTATGAATGGATGAACACGATCAGCCAGGTGCTGGTCGAAGGTCGCGGCCTCGAGCCGCTCAACGAGATCTGGCGCCAGATCAGCAACCAGTCGCCGAACCTGACGCCGGTGCTGCGCGCAGCCAAGCGTCGCGTGCTGGAGACCTTGCTGACCAGCGAATTCACCGTGCTGGCGCGGCTCGTCGCGCGCATTGCCAGCGGGCACTATTCGACCCGCGACTTCTCCGCCGACAGCCTGCGGCAGGCACTCGAGCTGTATGTGCTGCACTTCCCGGTCTATCGCACCTATCTCACCGCCTCGGGACCAGCCGCGCATGATCGCGCGCTGATCAGCGAGACCATCGCGCGCGCCCGCGCCGACTGGTTCGCCGCCGACGAAGGCATCTTCGACTTCCTGCGCGATGCCCTGACCATGGACCTCCTGAAGCCCGGCCGGCCGCCGCACAGCGCGCCGCGGGTGCGGCGCTTCGCGCTGAAGGTGCAGCAGTTCACCGGGCCGATGATGGCGAAATCGCTGGAGGACACGACGTTCTATCGCTACCACCGCCTGCTCGCGCTCAACGAGGTCGGCGGCGATCCGGCAGCCAGCGCGATCGCGCCTGAGACCTTCCACGCCATGATGCAGGCCCGCGTCCGCGAATGGCCGCACGGCATGACGTCGACCGCGACCCACGACACCAAGCGCGGCGAGGATGCCCGCGCCCGGATCATGGCGCTTGCGGAAATCCCCGGCGAATGGACCAGCGCGGTGGCGCGCTGGAAGGTGCTGAACGCGCCGCATCTGGTGCTCGACGGCGAGATGCGCGCCCCTTCGGCCACGTTCGAATACATGCTGTATCAGGCCCTGATCGGCGCCTGGGATCCTGGCGACACCTCGCTGACCGCGCGCATCCAGGCCTATGCCCTGAAGGCCGCGCGCGAGGGCAAGCAGGAGACCAGCTGGCTCAATCCGCACGAGCCTTATGAAGCGGGTGTGAAGACCTTTATCGATCGGATCCTCGATCGCAACGCTTCGACTGAATTCCTCGATGCCCTCGACACGCTGGCACAGCGCACCGCGCTGATCGGCGCGCTGAACTCGCTGAGCCAGATCGCGCTGAAGGCGACGATGCCGGGCGTGCCGGATTTCTACCAGGGCACCGAAAGCTGGGATCTTTCGCTTGTCGACCCCGACAACCGCCGTCCGGTCGACTTTGCCGCACGCGCGGACATGCTCGCGGCGCTGGAGGCGCCGGATTGGGATGCGCTGGCGGAAAGCTGGCGCGACGGCCGGCTGAAGTTCGCATGGACGCGGCACCTGCTGCGGCTGCGCAACGAGCTGCCTGACGTCTTCACCAGCGGCGACTACCAGCCGCTCACGGTCAGCGGCCCGCATCGCGATCATGTCATCGCCTTCGCGCGGCGCCATGGCCGCGAGGCGGTCATCGTCGCGGTGGCGAAATCATTTGCCCCGTTCACGCAGGGCGGACGCAGCTGGCCACGCCCCGAAGCCTTTGAAGGCCAGATCGACCTGGCCGGATATGCGCTCCCGGGCGGCGACGGCAAAACTCAGCTCTCGACGCTGTTCGCAAAACAGCCGGTCGCAGTTGTGAAAGCGAAGGTCGCAGCCGGAACGAAGCGCGCCCCGAAACGCGCAGGCGCGCAAGGCTAGCGTCGCGCGTCAGCGCTTGGTCAGCAGCAACTGCCCGCTTTTCTGGATGGCGACCTGCGCGACCTCGGCGAAGCGCTGCAGCAGCCACGGCAGCGTTACCTCCAGGCGCACATGGGTATCCTCGACATCAAGATGTCCGGCCGCGACCTGCCCCAGCGCGCGGACGCGGAAGCTCATGCGGTTATCCTCCCAACGTTCTTCGTCGACGCTCATGACGGGCACATTCGCCGCGGCGCGCGACAGGCCCGTCTTCAGGCGCCGCATCGCCTCGTCGCGGCCGAGGCTGTGGGGGATCGAGACAATCAACGGAGCCGACATCGCGGTGCACTCCTCCCTGGATTCCGCTCATGTAATTCTGTTCCACCGCAAATGGAAGATCACACAGCTTTATCGCACCGCTCTACCCGGAACCTTCATAGTTGCGGGTTGTTTCCTCCCCCGAAGGGCAGAGACGAGAGGCCCGCGGGGCTGAGGAGAACTGAGATGTCACTTGGAACGATCATTCTTATCATTCTGGTCATTGCGCTGCTTGGCGGCTTCAGCGGCATCGGCGGCGGACCGTTCTACGGCACCGGCTACTATGGCGGCGGCGGTCTCGGCCTCGTGATCGTGATCCTGCTGATCCTGTTGCTGCTCGGACGATTGTAGCGCGAGGCGGCACTGTAACCCGATCCACATCAACGACTGTCATCGCCCGGCTCGACCGGGCGATCCAGTATTCCAGAGGAAGCCATTACTGAGCCGATGGGCCGCGGCGTACTGGATACCCCGCTTTCGCGGGGTATGACGAGCGGAGGGGATGTTAGGTCTTAACGCCCCTCCAGCTTCTTCATCGCCGCCTTGATCGACGAGGCCGCATCCTCGTAGCCGGCCCACGCCTTGCTCTTGGCGAGCAGCGCCGGCACCGACCGCACCGTATATTTCTTCGGATCGAGGTCGCCGCGCACCTGGCTCCAGGTCAGCGGCATCGACACCGTCGCGCCCGGCCGTGCCCGCGGCGACAGCACCGCGACCGCGGTCGAGAGCCGGTCGTTGCGCAGATAGTCGAGGAAGATCTTTCCGGTGCGCTTGGCTTTCGACATGTTGATCAGATAGCGCTCGGGATCGTCCTGCGCCATCCACTGGCAGATCGCCTGCACGAATGCCTTGGCCTCCTTCCAGGTCACCTTGTCCCTGGCGCCTGCGAGCAGCGGCGCCACGACATGAAGCCCTTTGCCGCCGGTGGTCTTGCAGAAGCTCTCTAGGCCGACCGCGGTCAGCCGCTGGCGCATGTCCTTGGCGGCGTCGATCACGTCGGAGAACGCGACGTCGGGTGCGGGATCGAGATCGAACACCAGGCGGCCCGGCGTGTCATAGGCATCGGGCGCGCAATTCCAGGGATGCAGTTCGAGACCGCCGAGCTGCGCGACCGCTGCCAGGCCCTCGACCTGGTCGATCTGCAGATACGGCTTGCGGTCGCCGGAAACCTTGGCGAGCTTGAGGAGCTTCGACGTGCCGGCCATCGCATGACGCTGGAAGAACGTCTCGCCCTTGATGCCATCAGGGGCACGCACGATGGAGCACGGCCGGCCCTTGAGATAGGAGATCATCCATTCGCCGACTGTCTCGAAATAGTTGGCGAGATCGAGCTTGGTCACCGGCGCCCCGTCGCCGGCGTCGGGCCACAAGGCCTTGTCCGGATGGGAGATGGTGACACCCATCACCTCGCCGGTTGATTTCCCTGATGATCTCCCTTTGGCCATCGGCTTCACCACTTTGGTTGCGACCGGCCGCTCGGCCTCGACCTCATGCGCCGGCTTGTCCTGGCGCAGGCCCTTGAACGCCGCCTGGCGGATATTGCCGGCATCGGTCCAGCCGGCGAACTCGATCTCGGCGACCAGCTCCGGCTTCAGCCAGTGCACGTCGCGGGCTTTCTTCGGCGCATCCTTGCCGCCGAACGGGTTCGTGTCGGATGCCGCGGCCTTCAGCGCCGGCATGATGCGGCGGACGGTGTCCTGTCCGAATCCGGTGCCGACGATGCCGACAAAGGCCAGATGATCGCCGCGATAGACGCCCGCCATCAGCGAGCGGAATTTGCCGTTGGTGTCCTTCCAGCCGCCGAGCACCACCTCATGGCCGGCGCGGATCTTTGCTTTCGTCCAGTCATCGGAGCGGCCGGAACGGTAAGCGCCGTCGAGCCGCTTGGAGACGATGCCCTCCAGCCCGAGCTTGCGCGCGGAATCCAGCACGGCGTCGCCGCGCTCCTCGAAATGCTCGACATAGCGGATCAGGGGATTCTTGCCCTTGCGCGCCGCCAGCAGCGCCTGCAGCCGCGCCTTGCGCTCGGTGAGCGGCAGCGGGCGAAGATCCTCGGTGCCGGCAAACAGCAGGTCGAACGCGTAGAAGATCAGCTGGTCGGTCTTGCCGTCGGACAGCGCCGCCTGCAGCGTCGAGAAATGCGGCGTGCCGTTCTTGTCGAGCGCCACGATCTCGCCGTCGATCAGGGCATCCGGCAGCTTGCCGGCCTCCTTCACGATGGCGCCGAACTTGTCGGACCAGTCGAGCCCCTTGCGGGTCTTCACCACGGCCTCGCCGTCCTCGATGCGGAGCTGCACGCGATAGCCGTCGAACTTGATCTCGTGACACCAGCCCGCGCCGTTGGGCGGACTCTCCACCGCGGCGCAGAGCTGCGGCGAAACGAAGTCCGGCATCTCCGCCACCTGCTTCGGTTGCGCCTTCGGCCTCGCCTTCAATTGCGCTTTGGGCGCCGGCGCCTTGGTCCTGGCGCGCGCGTCGGCGGCCATGCCGTGATTGGACTGCCAGACCGCATCCGCTTTGGCCTTGCCGTTGCCCTTCCCGTTCCCCTTCGCCAGCATGAACGGCTTCGGCGCGCGGCCCTTGCCGGCCGCGATTTCTGCCATCGAACGGCCGGAGGCGACCGAGCGGTCCTCGTCGAGGATCGCCTCGCCGTTGCCCTCAACGGCATATTCGTCGCGGTGCTTGATCAGAAGCCAGTTGGTGCGCTTGCCGCCGAAGCGGTCGTTCTTCATCCGCACCAGCACCCAGCTGCCGTGCAGCTTGTCGCCATGCAGCGTGAACTTCAAGTCGCCCTTCCTGAAGCCGCGCTCGGGATCATCAGATACCCAGGTGCCGCGATCCCACAGCTGCACCGTGCCGCCGCCATACTGGCCTTCCGGAATGGTGCCTTCGAAATCGCCATAGTCGAGCGGATGATCCTCGACCTCGACCGCGAGCCGCTTGTCATGGGGATCGAGCGAGGGCCCGCGCGTCACCGCCCAGGACTTGAAGACGCCGTCGAACTCCAGCCTGAAATCATAGTGCAGCCGCGTCGCGTCGTGCTTCTGGATCACGAAGCGCCGCTGCTTGCCGGGTGCGACCTTGACCTCGCCCGACGGCTCATTGGTCTTCTCGAAGTCGCGCTTCTTGCGATAGGTGGTGAGGTTTCTCAGCGGCACGTGCAGGCCTCGGCGCAAACGGCGGCCGCCGCCTCTGCGCGGCCATCAGGAACCAAAACCTACGGTATCCGTTCAAGTTCCAAACTCAAGCTGTTTGGAGACGATCATGGCCGCTCCCCGCGCCTACTGGAAAGGCACGCTCAAACTCTCGCTGGTCTCGTGCCCCGTGGCGCTCTATCCGGCCTCGACCACGGTCGAGAAGACCCGCTTCCACATGATCAACCGGGAGACCGGCAACCGGCTGAAGCAGCAGATGGTCGATACCGAGACCGGCGACGTCGTCGACGGCGACCAGAAGGGCCGTGGCTACGAGGTCAGCAAAGGCAAATATGTCGAGATCGAGAAGGACGAACTCGAGGCGGTTCAGATCGAAAGCAACCACACCATCGACATCGACAGTTTCGTGCCCGAGGGCGAGATCGACAAGCGCTATCTCGACCACCCCTATTACATCAGGCCCGACGGCAAGGCCGGCGTCGACGCCTTCGCCGTGATCCGCGACGCCATGAAGGATCAGGACCGCGTCGCGCTGGCGCGGATCGTGCTGACCAACCGCGAGCACGTGATCGCGATCGAGCCGCTCGACAAGGGCATGCTCGGCACCACCCTGCGCTACCCCTATGAGGTCCGCGATGCCGACGATTATTTCGACGACATCAAGACCCCAAAGGTGACCAAGGACATGATCGAGCTCGCCGGCCACATCCTTGACAGCAAGGCCGCGCATTTCGATCCGTCGAAATTCAAGGACGAGTACGAGACCGCGCTGAAGGCCCTGGTCCGCCGCAAGGCCGCCGGCAAGCCGATCAAGGCCGCCGCGCGCGAGGAGAAGCCGAGCAATGTGGTGAACCTGATGGACGCGCTGAAGCAGAGCCTGAAGGACCGCAAGGGTAGCGCAAGGCGCTCAGGCTCCACCGCGCGGCGCCCGGCCGCACATCGCCGTACCGCCAAGAAGGCGCACCGGTCGAGCGCGCGATCGCGCAAGGCGGGGTAAGGCCTCTCCACGTCATGGCGAGCCACCCGGTCGGCGCGTAGCGCCGCCGGATGACAGGCTCCGCGAAGCAATCCATCTCTCCCGGCGTGGAGAGATGGATTGCTTCGTTGCTTCGCTCCTCGCAACGACGAGGACGGATATGCGAAGGCTACTTCTTCTTCGCAGTCTTCCGCTTCTTCGCCGTCTTGCGCTTCGCCGTCTTCTTCGACGCCTTCTTCGGCACCTTCCGCCCCTTGGCGCGCGCTTCCGACAGTCCGATCGCGATCGCCTGCTTGCGGCTCTTCACCTTCTTCTTGGAGCGGCCGCTGCGCAGCGTCCCGGCCTTGCGCTTCTTCATCACACGCTCGACATCGCTTGATGCCTTTCGCGAGTATTTTCTTGCCATGGCTTCTCTCCCGCTAACGGAAAACAAGCCTCGATGAGAGTGAAAGTTCCGAGGCTAATCCGCCGCACGCAGCCGATAGCCGATGCCGGTCTCGGTCAGCACGAATTGCGGACGCTCGGGATCGGCCTCGATCTTCTGGCGGAGCTGGCGCACATAGACGCGTAGATATTGCGCGTCGGTCAATTCGTCCCACAACTCCTTCAAGAGGAAACGGTGGGTCAGCACCTTGCCGGCATGCTGCACCAGCACGCGTAGCAGGTCGTACTCCTTCGGCGACAGCTTGATCTCCTTGTCGCCGACCTTGACGATCCGGCGCACCAGATCGACCGAGAGATCGCCGGAGCGGAACACGGGCCGCTCGCCCTGCACCTGCAGCTGGTGGCGCAGCGCCGCACGCAGTCGCGCCAGCAATTCGTCCATGCCGAACGGCTTGGTCAGGTAATCGTCGGCGCCAAGATCGAGCGCCTGCACCTTGCCGGCCTCGTCGCCGCGGCTCGACAGCACCACGATCGGGACGCTCTCGTTGCGGCCGCGGATCATGCGCAAGAGGTCGTGACCCTGGATGTCGGGCAGACCGAGATCGAGAATGATCAGCGCCGGCCCCTCCCCCAGCATCTCGAGCGCGTTTCTGCCGTTGGAGGCTTCGAGGATGTCGTAGCCCTGCGTGCTCAACCCCATCCGCAAGAGCTTGCGGATCGGTGGCTCGTCGTCGATGACCAGGACTTTGATCGGCGTCGCATTCATGCAGCAGTGTCCAGCGCGTTGGCGTCGGCCGTAACAGGCAGGCGGATGGAGATGACGGCGCCGCTCCGGTCGCAGCGGTTGGCCGCCGCGATGGTGCCGCGCATCGCCTCGACGAAGCCGCGCGAGATCGCAAGCCCGAGGCCGGTGCCGGGGCGGACATGGTCGCCCTTCTCGGCGCGATAGAACTTGTCGAACACGCTTTCGAGCTCGGCGGCCGGAATGCCATTACCCTCGTCCAGGATCTGCAGCGTCACGGCGTCGCGATCGCGCGTGCCGCGGATCGAGATCGTAGTGTCCGAGGGGGCGTATTTGGCAGCGTTGTCGAGCAGATTGAACAGCACCTGCTCGAACAGCACGGCATCGAGCTCCAGCATCGGCAGGTCGGCGGCGAGCTGCAGCGAGACCCGGTGATGCACCAGGATCTTGGCGGCACGCCGCAGCGCGCTGCCGACGATCTCGCCGACATCGTGCCGCGCGGTGTTCGGCACGATCGCGCCGGATTCCAGCTTGGTCATGTCGAGCAGATTGGCGATGAACCGGTTCAGCCGCTCCGACTCGTCGATCACGGTCGCGAGCAGGTCATGCTTCTGCGCGTCACTCAGGCTGGCGCCGAGATCGCGCAGCGCCGAGGCCGAGCCGAGCACCGAGGCCAGCGGCGTCTTCAGGTCGTGTGAGATCGAGGTCAGGAGCGCGCCGCGCAACCGGTCGGACTCGACCGTGCGCTTGACGCGATCCATGTCCTCGACCAGCAGCACGCGTTCGATCGCGAGCGCGCCCTGGTCGACCAGCGCGTCGAGCAGGCGACGCTGGTCCGGCGTCAGCAGCGGCCCGGTGCGGTCGTCGTCGATGCCGATCACGCCGATCGGACCGCGGCCGGTCCGCATCGGCAGGAACAACCGTTTGCCGCCCGGCAGCGTGTCGGAGCCCCTGCCGGCCGGGCGATCGTTGCCCCAAGCCCAGTTGGCGGCGGCGAGATCGGCCTGATCGAGCTGGTCCTCGGGCGGATAGCCGCTCTTGACGGTCAGCATGCCGCCCTCCGGCAGCAGCAGCACGACGCGGACCTTGAGCATCAGCGCGATCTGGTAGGCGGTCGCCCACAACACGTCGTCGAGCGTCGCGGTGCCGGCAAGCTTGCGGCTGAACGCATAGAGCGATTCGGTGGTGCGGACACGGCCGATCGCGGTGTCGGCCTGGACGCGCACCCGCGCCGCGACGTTGGAGACCAGAAGCGCGATCAGCATGAAGAAGAAGAACGCCGCGACGTTGGTCGGGTCGGTGATGGTGAAGGTATAGACCGGCGGCAGGAAGAAGAAGTTGTAGCACAGCGAGGCGGCGACGCTCGCCAGGAGCGACGGCCACAGGCCGTAGCGCGCCGCCGCGCCGACCACGGCAGTGATGAAGACGAGGTCGACATTCTCGATGCCGAAGAACGGCTGGATCAGCTTGGCCGCGCCGAGCCCGATGGCCGTCAGCAGCAGCGCCATCAGATAGGGCCGCGGGTTGAACGGCTCCTGCCGCTGCGCGGTCTGCACCGCCGCCTTGCCGACCGGCAGCTCGTCGCCGGCGATCACGTTGACGCTGATATTGCCGGCGCGGCGCACCAGATCGTGCACGACAGAGCCGTGGGTCAGCTCGAACCAGCGCGAGCGCGTCGACTTGCCGATGATGATCTGGGTGACGTTGTTGGCCTGGGCGAAATTGATGACGTCGTCGGCGATGCGGCGGCCGACGCCGGGAAGCGTCAGCGCCTCGCCGCCGAGCGATTCCGCGAGCCGCATCGTATCGGCCAGCCGGTCGCGCTGCTCGTCGGTCAGTTGCAGGCTGCGCCGGGTCTCGATGCTGACCGCGGTCCATTGCGCATGCAGCCGGTCGGCCAGGCGCTTGGTGTAGCGGACGAGGCCGGCCGCGCGCGGATCCTCGCTCAGGCAGACCAGGATGCGCTCGCCGGCGGCCCAAGGCCCCTGGATCGCATTGGCCTGCATGTGGGTGAGCAATTGCTCGTCGACTCGCTCAGCAGTACGCCGCAGCGCCAGCTCGCGCAGCGCGGTCAGATTGCCGGGTGAGAAATAGTGTTCCAGCGCCCGCTCGGCCTGCTTCGGCACATAGACCTTGCCCTCCTTCAGGCGCTGGATCAGATCGTCGGGCGTGAGGTCGATCAGCTCGATCGCATCGGCACGATCGACCACCGAGTCGGGCACCGTCTCGCGCACCCGCACATGGGTAATCTGCGCGACGACGTCGTTGAGGCTCTCGATGTGCTGGATGTTGATCGCGGTGTAGACGTCGATGCCGTGCGACAGCAATTCCTCGACATCGAGATAGCGCTTGGGATGCCGGCTACCCGGCGCGTTGGTATGGGCGAGCTCGTCGACCAGCGCGAGTTGCGGCCGCCGCGCGATCAAGGCGTCGAGGTCCATCTCCTCGAGCGTCTGGTCGCGATAAGCCAGCCGCTTGCGCGGTATCACTTCGAGACCCCTGAGCAGCGCCTCGGTCTCCGCCCGTCCGTGGGTTTCGACGACGCCGACCACGACGTCGACGCCTGCCTTGAGGCGGGCGTGGGCGCTCAAGAGCATCTCGTAGGTCTTGCCAACGCCGGGGGCGGCGCCGATGAAGATCTTCAGCCGCCCCGACCGATCGGTCTCGCGGCGCGCCGCCTCCAGCAGCGCATCCGGCGAGGGTCGTTTATCGAGGTCGCGCTGATTGGCCATACCGCAATATAGTCATCCTGCGAGAGCGGGCCTACTCCCCTATTTCACCTTCGCCGCGTCGAGCGCCAGGTTGAGCGCAAGAACGTTAACGCGGGGCTCGCCGATCACGCCGGCGAAACGGCCCTGCGTGTTCTGCGTCACCAACTCGCGCACCGCGTCTTCGGACATGCCGCGCGCCTTGGCGACCCGCGGCACCTGGAACAGCGCTGCGTCCGGCGAGATGTCGGGATCGAGACCGCTGGCCGAGGTGGTGACGAGATCGACCGGCACACTGGCCGACGGGTTCTCCGCCTTCAGCTTCTCGACATCCTCCTTGACCCGATCGTTCAGCGCCTTGCTGGTCGGGCCGAGGTTGGAGCCGCCGGAATTGGCGGCATTGTAGGGGGCCGGCACGGTCTTGGTGGAATCGTTCGGATCGGGCGCGACCGTCGCCGACGGCCGGCCGTGGAAGTATTTGTCCTCCTTGAATTCCTGCCCGATCAGGGCGGAACCGATCACCTTACCGTCCTGCTCGATCAAGCTGCCTTGCGCCTGCCGCGGAAAGATCACGCCGGCGATCCCGGTGATGGCGAGCGGATAGGCAAGGCCCGTGATCGCGGTCAGCAGGACCAGCACGAGGATGGCGGGGCGGATTTCTCTCAACATGATTGCGGCTCCTTAAGCCAGGCCCAGGGCGGCGACGATGAGGTCGATCGCCTTGATGCCGATGAACGGGATAACGATGCCACCTAAGCCGTAGATCATCAGGTTGCGGCTGAGCAGCGCGCCGGCGCCGACCGCGCGATATTTGACGCCCTTCAACGCCAGCGGAATCAGCGCGATGATTATCAACGCGTTGAAGATGATCGCCGACAGGATCGCGCTCTGCGGGCTCGCCAGGTGCATGATGTTCAGCACCTGAAGCTGCGGATAGAACGCGAGGAACATCGCCGGGATGATCGCAAAGTACTTTGCGACGTCGTTGGCGATCGAGAACGTGGTCAGCGCGCCGCGGGTCATCAGCAGCTGCTTGCCGATCTCGACCACCTCGATCAGCTTGGTCGGGTTGGAATCGAGGTCGACCATGTTGCCGGCCTCGCGGGCGGCCTGGGTGCCGGTGTTCATGGCGACGCCGACGTCGGCCTGCGCGAGTGCCGGCGCGTCGTTGGTGCCGTCGCCGCACATCGCGACCAGCTTGCCCTTGGACTGCTCGTCGCGGATCAGCTTGAGCTTGTCCTCGGGGGTTGCCTGCGCCAGGAAGTCGTCGACGCCGGCCTCGGCCGCGATCGCGGCCGCGGTCATCGGGTTGTCGCCGGTGATCATCACGGTGCGGATGCCCATGCGGCGTAGCTCGGCAAACCGCTCGCGTATGCCGCCCTTGACGATATCCTTCAGATGCACGACGCCGAGCAGCTTGCCGTCCTTGGCGACCGCCAGCGGCGTGCCGCCGGCCTTGGCGATCTCGTCGGCAATGGCCTGGATCTCGCGCGCTTCCGCGCTCATCGTCGCCGCGACCGCGCGGACCGTATTGCCCGAGGCAAGCGCGCGCGACGATCCTCCGTCGACATAGGCGAGGATGGCGTCGACCGCGCCCTTGCGGACCGACATCGCGCCGGCATCGATGCCGCTCATGCGGGTCTGCGCCGTGAACGGCACGAAGGTCGCGGCGAGCTCATGCATGTCGCGGCCGCGTATGCCGTACTTCTCCTTGGCGAGCACCACGATCGAGCGGCCCTCCGGCGTTTCGTCGGCCAGCGAGGCAAGCTGTGCCGCATCCGCAAGGTCCTGCTCGGAGACGCCGCGGATCGGACGGAACGCGGTCGCCTGGCGGTTACCGAGGGTGATGGTGCCGGTCTTGTCCAGCAACAGCGTGTCAACGTCGCCGGCGGCTTCCACCGCGCGACCCGACATCGCCAGCACGTTGAAGCGCACCAAACGGTCCATGCCGGCGATACCGATCGCCGACAGCAGCGCGCCGATCGTGGTCGGGATCAGCGTGACGAACAGCGCGACCAGCACCACGACCGAGATCGAGCCGCCGGCATAGGCCGCATAGCTCGGGATCGTCACCGTCGCGAACACGAAGATGATGGTGAGGCCCGCAAGCAGGATGTTGAGCGCGATCTCGTTCGGCGTCTTCTGCCGCTCGGCACCCTCCACCAGCTTGATCATGCGGTCGATGAAGGTCGAGCCCTGCGCCGCGGTGATGCGGACGCGGATCCAGTCCGACAGCACCTGGGTGCCGCCGGTGACCGCCGAACGGTCGCCGCCGGACTCGCGGATGACAGGCGCGGACTCACCCGTGATCGCGGCTTCGTTGACCGAAGCGACGCCTTCGATCACCTCACCGTCGGACGGGATGTTATCGCCGGCCTCGACCAGCACGATGTCGCCGACCTTGAGCGAGGTACCGGGCACCATGCGGTAGGTCCGGTCGGCGCCGGTCAAGAGCTTGGCCTGGCTCTCGGTGCGGGTCTTCTTCAGGGACTCCGCCTGCGCCTTGCCGCGGCCCTCGGCGACGGCTTCGGCGAAGTTGGCGAACAGCACCGTAAACCAGAGCCAAAGGATGATCTGGAAGGTGAAGCCGAGATTGGCATTCCCGGTGACGAGGTCGCGTACGAAAATGACCGTGGTCAATGCGGCCACCACCTCGACTACGAACATCACGGGGTTCTTCGCCATCAGCCGTGGATCGAGCTTGACGAAGGCCGATTTGATCGCCGGCACCAGGATCTTCGGGTCGAGCATGGTCGACGCCGTCACCTGCTTCTGCAGTTTCATGGTTTCCATGGATATCACTCCAGACAATTCGATCAGAACAGGGTGTTGGCGTTAATGGCGAGGTGCTCGACGATCGGCCCGAGCGCCAGCGCCGGGAAGAAGGTCAGACCGCCGATGATCAGGATCACGCCGATGACGAGGCCGACGAACAGCCCGCCGGTGGTCGGGAAGGTGCCGGCCGAGGCCGGGATCGACTTCTTCTCGACCAGCGATCCCGCGATCGCCATCGCCGGCACGATCATGAAGAAACGGCCGACGAACATCGCGGAGGCGAGCGTCAGATTGTAGAACAGGGTGTTGCCGGTGAGGCCCGCGAACGCCGAGCCGTTATTGCCGGTCGCCGAGGTAAAGGCATAGAGCACCTCGGTGAAGCCGTGCGGGCCGGCATTGGCCATCGAGGCCACCGCCGACGGCAGCACCACGCCGACCGCGGTCCAGCCGAGATACATCAGCGGCAGCACCAGGATCGCAAGCATCGCCATCTTGACCTCGCGCGCCTCGATCTTCTTGCCGACATATTCCGGCGTGCGGCCGACCATCAGGCCGGCGACGAAGATCGCCAGCACGACGAACAGCAGCATGCCGTAGAAGCCGGCGCCGACGCCGCCGATGATGACCTCGCCGAGCTGCATGTTGATCAGCGGAATCATGCCGCCGAGCGCGGTGAAACTGTCATGCATGGCGTTGACCGCACCGCAGGACGCGGCAGTGGTGACGACGGCGAACAGCGAGGACGCGACGATGCCGAAGCGGACCTCCTTGCCCTCCATGTTGCCGCCGGAAAGACCGAACGCCTGCAGCACCGAGGTGCCGTTGGCTTCCGCCCAATAGGTGACGGTGACGCCGGCGACGAACAGGATGCCCATCACGGCGAAGATCGCCCAGCCCTGGCGCTCGTTGCCGACCATGCGGCCGAACACGTTGGTCATCGCGGCGCCCAGCGCGAAGATCGAGATCATCTGCACGAGGTTCGACAGCGCCGTCGGATTCTCGAACGGATGCGCGGCGTTGGCGTTGAAGAAGCCGCCGCCATTGGTGCCGAGCATCTTGATCGCAACCTGCGAGGCGACCGGTCCGAGCGCGATGGTCTGCTTGCCGCCTTCCAGCGTGGTGGCGTCGACATAGGCACCGAGCGTCTGCGGCATGCCCTGCCAGACCAGGAACAGCGCATAGACGATGCAGATCGGCAGCAACACATAGAGCGTGCAGCGGGTGACATCGACCCAAAAATTGCCGACCGTACGCATCGACGAGCGGGTGAAGCCGCGGATCAAGGCCATCGCCAGCGCGATGCCTGTCGCCGCCGACAGGAAGTTCTGGTGGGTCAGACCCAGCATCTGGACCAGATAGGACAGCGTGCTCTCGCCGCCGTAATTCTGCCAGTTGGTGTTGGTGATGAAGGAGATCGCGGTGTTGAAGGAGAGGTCCTCCGCAACCGCGCTCTGGCCGGCCGGGTTGAACGGCAGCACCGCCTGCAGCCGCATCAGGCCATAAATGAGCGCGAAGCCACCGACATGGAACAGCAGCATGGCGACGGTGTAGGTCAGCCAGTGCTGCTCGCGCCGTTCGTCGACGCCGCCGACCCAGTAGATGCCGCGCTCGATCGGGCGCAGCACGGGCGAGAGCAAGGTGCGCTCGCCGTTGAACACGCGGGTCATGTACCAGCCGAGCGGCTTGACCAGCGCGACCACGATCGCGCAAAACAGAATAATTTGAATCCAGCCGATGACGGTCATTGCGTCAAGCCTTTCGAATGGGTGCGAAGCGCAGCAGCGACGCGAACAGACCGAGCAAAAGCCCGGTCAGCGCCGCGTCGGCCAACAGAATTGTGCAGAGTGCTGACATTGCAGGCCTAGAAGCGTTCGGGCCGCAGCAGCGCGTAGGTGAGGTAAAACAAGAGGCCGAGCGAGACGAGGCCGGCAAGCGAGTAATCGAAGATCATCGCCGCCTCCGTTACAGCCGTTCGCAGGCGTAGGCGTAACCGATGCCAGCCGCGAAGAAGCCGATCGCGAGCGCCGCCATGAGAATGTCCATCATGAGAGACTCCTATGCATCCGAGCGGCGCGGACGACCGCATAAGCGTCTCGCGCCGGATGACCGTGAGGTGCCATCCGGGGCATAGGTTTTCGAGAGGTGGTGAATATGGACGTTATAGGAATCCTATAAGTGGCCTAAGTGCCGGCCACGTTCTCCGCCGTCGTCCTGCACCACATCGACCCAAAGGTGCCTACTGCTTCATCCTCCCCTGGAGGGGGAGGGTCGGTTCGCATGGAGCGAAGCGGAATGCGAAACGGGGTGGGGTGATCTCTCAGCACGGGCGCTGTCGGACGCGGAGGGACCGTCACCCCGCCCCGCTTCGCATCGCTGACGCGATGTGAAGCGACCCTCCCCCTCCAGGGGAGGGTGAAGGCGCACCCGTTCCATCTTTATGGAATCCCTATATCTCCGCCCCTTGCCTCATCTCGTTTTCAAATGGCTATCCGGCCATTTTGGGTCTGCGGCCAATACCTTGGGCCGCGCATTCGACGAGATGATGCCATGTCAGCACTACCCCACCCCACCTCCACCGACCTCGGCAAACGGTTGCGCGACGCCTACGCAGTGTCGGCCGAGTTCATGGCCGACATCATCAGCCAGACCTGCCGGCGCTTTCCCTCGGTCGGACAGAGCGGCAAGACGTCCCGCGTCGAACGCCTGATCCAGTCCGGCGCGTGGACCGATGCAGCGATCGCGCTGCTCGATCTCGAGCTGCCGCAATGGCAGATCCGTCGCCTGGTCTATGACGAGGGCGAGTGGCATTGCGCGCTGTCGCGCGAACGCGAGCTGCCCGACTGGCTAGACCAGTCGGTCGAGACCCGCCATGCGGATCTCGCGCTCGCGATCCTCAGCGGCTTCGTCGAGGCGCAGCGGATCTCCACGCCCGAGAACCGCACCAGCGTGCCCAGCGTCCGTCGCGAGACGCGCTCGCTCTACGAGCCGCTGTTCGTCGACAATATCGGCTGACGGCGGCGCGATCGTGAACGTCAAGCAACTGCCGCAGCAGCTGCGGTCGGTGCAGGTCATGGTCCGGTTCGGTTTCCGGCTTGCCATCATGGTCGGCTTTGCCATGTTCGCCGGTGCGAGCTTCGGCAGGGGCCTCGTCACGCTGCTCTGGATGTCGGCCGTGATCTGCGCCTTCGCCGGGATTGCCAAACGCGAAATGCCGTTTGCCGCAAGCCTCAATCACTGGGACGAGATGACCGCCTATGTCGCGCTGTGTGCGCTCGGCACCGGCATCGTCCAGCACATCTAGCTCCCTCAAATCCTATGCCACCCCTATGAAGTCGGCCGTCCTTCGCGCTCGATTTCATATCCGGCAAATCAGACATTGATCGCGTGACTTCGACTAAAGCGTTTTCGAGCGAAGTGGACACCGGTTCGCGTGAAGAAAACGCGTCAAAAGCAGAGAATAAGGACTACCACCGTGAAACTCGTCGAACCTCCCTCGTGTAGTACAGCGTCGACCATCGTCTTCATCGGCCGCAATCACCGCGGCCAGTGGGTCGCCCAGCAGCAGAACGGTCTCTATGGCGGCCTGTTCGTCAACCGCGCCCAGGCCGTCAAATATGCGCTGTTCGAGAACGGCCATCACCCCGAAATGATCGTCGAGCTGTCGCGTGAGCTCGAGCTCGATATCAGCGGCAAGACCGCGCCCCTCCCCGCGAGCCGCGTGGCCTGAGCCACCCCAATGACTACGAAAGTCACCGCGAAACCAGATTCGGCCAAATGGCTGTCGGGCTTCATCCCCGATCTTCCGACCCCCTTCAACCACCAGGACGAAATCGACACCGATGCGTTCGGCCGGCTGTGCGAGCGCCAGATCGCAGCCGGCGCCTCGGCGCTGGTGGTCGGCGAGACCGCGGGTGAAAGCTCGACGCTGGAGCCCGCGGAGCGCGCGCAGCTGGTTCGCATCGCGGCCCGCGTCGCGCGCAACCGGGTCCGCATCATCGCCGGCGCCGGGTCCAACGCGACGGATCGCGCCGTCACGTTTGCGCGCGCGGCGGAAGCCGCCGGCGCCGACGCGATCATGTCGGTCGTGCCCTATTACAACAAACCGATGCCGCAGGGCATCGCGGCGCATTTCCGCGCCGTCGCTGCTGCCACCACATTGCCCGTGATCCTGCACGATATTCCGGCGCGGACGGTGAAGGGCCTCGCGGACGAGACGCTGCTGGAATTGGCGCACAGCCCGCGCTTCATCGGATTGCGCGACGGCAGCAGCGACGTCGCCCGCCTCAGGCGCCTGCGTCCACGCCTGCCGGCGACATTCCGGATGCTGACCGGCGACGACACCACCTCACTCGCTTATATGGCCGTCGGCGGTGACGGCTGCATCTCGCTGGTCTCCAACATCGCGCCCGATCTATGCGTGGCGGTGGCCCGGCACCTGCGCGAGGGCCGCCTGTATCAGGCGCGCGAGTTGCATCAGCGTCTGGTCCCGCTCGCAACGCTGCTGGAGCGCGAGCACCCCGCCGCCCTGAAATTCGCCCTGGCGCTGTTGGGGTTCATGCAGCCGGCAACGCGGCTGCCGATCGTTCAGCTCAATGCATCGGCGAAGGCCGAGCTCGCGCAGGCGATGACCGACATCGCCGACGACTATCTGGCGGAAGCGCATTGAAAGCCGCAACGCCATCGCAATGCACAATGGAATCAGTGCACGGCGTCCATGACGCCGCGCCGTATTGAGGTTCCGGAACGGCGCCCCATATCCACGGCAAGGGAGTGCTTGCCGTGCAGACCTTGAAGGCGGCTCTCGTTGCGGCGACCGCCTTGGTCGCCTTGGTTGTTTCCATTGGTCCCGGTACGGCCGCGGACAACAACCGTGTTGCCCTGACCATTTCGATCGACTGCGCGATCGGGCCGGCAGCGGCCAGCTACGTCAAGGACGGCCTCGCCAAGGCGGCCGAGCGTCACGCCGAGGTCGTGATTCTACGCCTGAATACGCCCGGCGGTCTCAGCAGCAGCATGCGCGAGATCATCACCGACGTGCTGGCCTCGCCCGTTCCCGTTATCGGCTACGTTGCTCCCTCCGGCGCCCATGCCGCGAGCGCCGGGACTTACATCCTCTACGCGACCCACCTCGCGGCGATGGCGCCCGGCACCAATATCGGCGCCGCGACACCGGTGCAGATCGGCGGCCCGCTGCCGGGCCTGCCGGGCGGCACCCCGGACAAGGACGGCAAGGACAAGGACGGCGGCAACCCGTCCGGGACCAAGGATGCCATGACGGCGAAGGTGACGAATGATGCCGTCGCCTTCATCCGCAGCCTCGCCGAACTGCGTGGCCGCAACGCCGAGTGGGCTGAGAAGGCGGTGCGCGACGCCGCCACCCTTTCCACCAACGCCGCGTTGCAGGCCCATGTCATCGAGTTCACCGCGCATGATCCGGCCGACCTGCTCCGGCAGGTCGATGGCCGGACGGTGGAGCTTGCCGGCGGCAAGACCCAGCGCCTGGCGACGAGGGATGCCGCGATCGAAGCCATCGATCCCAGCTGGCTCGCGCGCGCGCTTGCGGTCATCACCGACCCCAACATCGCGTTCGTCCTGCTGATGGTCGGGATCTACGGCCTGATCTTCGAATTCATGTCGCCCGGTGCCGTGGCGCCCGGGGTGGTCGGCACGATCTGCCTGCTGCTCGGCCTCTACGCGCTGAACATGCTGCCGATCAACTACGCCGGCTTTGCGCTGATGCTGGTCGGGATCGCGCTGCTCGCGATCGAAGCCTTCAACCCGACCGTCGTGATCGGCCTCGGCGGCATCGTCGCCTTCGTGCTGGGAGCCGCCATGCTGTTCCGGATCGAGGCGCCCGGATACGCCCTGTCATGGCCGGTCATCGGCATCGTCGCGGCGATGTTCGCAGGTCTCATCCTCGTCGTGCTCGGGGCGCTGCGCCGCGCGCGCAACGGCCCGCTGCGGACCGGCGCGCAAGCCATGCGCGGGCTATCGGCCGAGGTGCTCGACTGGTCGGAGACATCCGGTCACGTCTTCACCAATGGCGAACGCTGGCAAGCGCGCGGCACCGAGACGTTCAAGGCGGGAGAAACGGTCGAGGTCGCCAACATCAACGATTTGACGCTGGTCGTGCGGCGTGCGCCGGCATCCGCCGGCGAAGGAGGTACAGCATGATGCTTGATTATCTGACCTATGCGGCGATCGCACTGCTGGTCATCATCTTCCTGACCCAGGCCGTGCGCGTGCTGCGCGAATACGAGCGCGGCGTCATCTTCACGCTCGGCCGCTTCACCGGGGTGAAGGGCCCGGGGCTCATCATCCTGATTCCGGTGGTGCAGCAGCTGGTGAAGGTCGATCTCAGGGTGGTGGTGCAGGTGGTGCCGCCGCAGGACGTGATTTCGCGCGACAACGTCTCGGTCAAGGTCAACGCCGTGCTCTACTTCCGCATCGTCGATCCCGAGCGCGCCATCATCAAGGTCAGCGACTACATGGCCGCGACCAGCCAGCTGGCCCAGACCACGCTACGCTCGGTGCTCGGCAAGCACGAGCTCGACGAGATGCTGGCGGAGCGCGACCGGCTCAACGCCGACATCCAGGAGACCCTCGACAAGCAGACCGACGTCTGGGGCATCAAGGTCACCGCGGTCGAGATCAAGGACATCGACATCAACGAGACGATGGTGCGCGCGATCGCCAAGCAAGCCGAGGCGGAACGGCTGCGGCGTGCCAAGGTGATCAATGCGATGGGCGAGCAGCAGGCCGCCGAGAAGCTGGTCGAGGCTGGCCGGATCCTCGCCCAGGAGCCGCAGGCGATGCAGCTCCGCTACTTCGCGGCGCTGCATGACATCGCCAGCGAGCGCTCATCGACGGTGGTGTTCCCGCTGCCGATGAACCTGCTCGATCACCTGACGCGCCGAGGTGAAGCGCCGACGTGATCGGGCTCTAATGCCCGTGATGCTTGGCCCGCCAGGCCGGACCCGGGCCGCGCATGTAATGCGCCTCGGGCCGGTAGCCGCTGATCGGCTCCTCGCCGATCCAGGCGAGGAATTTGAGCAGCCCTTCCGCGGCACGACGCGGCAGGGCAGCGATTAATGAAGCTGCGCGCATCTCAGTAGTCCCACTTCTCGCCGAGCACGACCGGCGGGCGCGGATATTTCCCGGCATCGCCGCCGGGCATGCCAATATCGAGATGGGTCCGCGCCCAATCCTCATGGCCGCGATGCAGCAGCAGCTCGTTGCGCAGCCGGTGGATCTTGGCGGCGGCGATGGCGCGGTGGATGGTCCTGAGCGCCAGCCCGATCCGCCGGATCGTCCGCCGCAGTGTCAGGGGCATCGCACCGGCCGAACCAAGCGGCCGGACATCGTGGTAATGCAGCAGGGTCATGTCCCACCTTCCCGTTGGCGGCGCGCGCCAGCGCACCGCGTCACCTCAGAAGATGCTGGGACGGACGTAGGAATTCGAGAGGACCCGCCGCGGTGCGGCATAGGGGCCGCATAAAGACCGGCCGACCCGCAATGGGCACGGACTATGCCCACGCGCCGGAACGCAAGCGCCCTTGCGTGTGTTGACCGGCGCCCATTCAGTGCTAGCCTTTTGGCAAGCAATCGCGTCAAGCGGGTCCGATAACCGAGGGTGGAGACCATGAACCTCGTATCGCCAACTGTCGCA
Organism: Bradyrhizobium sp. CCBAU 53421; assembly: GCF_015291625.1. NCBI lineage: Bacteria > Pseudomonadati > Pseudomonadota > Alphaproteobacteria > Hyphomicrobiales > Nitrobacteraceae > Bradyrhizobium > Bradyrhizobium sp. CCBAU 53421. The sequence goes on along the minus strand of NZ_CP030047.1, from coordinate 2,637,911 downwards.
ACCGCCGGACCCGTCCCCTGCGATGGCGTGATCGCGGCAGGCGTCTACGTCGAGGGACGGCGGGTCGCCAATATCGCGATCGATGAGGCCGCGAGCTGGCGCAGCAAGCCGGATCACGTGGTGTGGATCGGCCTGCACGAACCCGACATGGCGCTGCTGAGCAGCCTGCAGCGGCAATTCCAGCTGCACGACCTCGCGATCGAGGATGCCGATCACGCGCATCAGCGGCCGAAGATTGAGCAATACGGCGATGCGCTGTTCATCGTGGCCCGCACCGCGCAGCTCGAGGGTGAAAGCATCGCGTTCGGCGAGACGCATCTGTTCGTCGGCGAGGGATACATCGTCTCGGTCCGGCACGGCGCCTCGACGTCCTACACGCCGGTCAGGGAGCGCTGCGAGAGCTGCCCGCGCGCGCTTGCCCGCGGCGAGGACTACATCCTCTATGCCATTCTCGATTTCATCGTCGACAACTACTCGCCGGTGCTCGAGACCATCCAGGACGAGGTCGAGACGATGGAGGCGGAGGTTCTGGCGAGCGCGATGACGCGGGCGCAGATCGAGCGGCTCTATCTGCTGCGGCGGGACCTGTTGCGGCTGCGCAATGCGATCGGACCGCTGGTGGAGGTCTGCCGCAGGCTGGAGCGCGACGATCTGCCGATGGTGCGCGTCGCGATGCGCCCGCTGTTCCGCGACGTCACGGATCATGTCCGCACCATCCAGGAACGGATCGATTCGCTGCGCGAGGTGCTTGCCTTTGCGTTTGAAGCGAGCCTGCTGGTCGGTCAGGCGCAGGAAACGGCGATCTCCAAGAAGCTCGCCTCGTGGCTGGCGATTGTCGCCGTGCCGACCGCCGTCGCCGGTATCTACGGTATGAATTTCAAGTACATACCGGAGCTGCAATGGGAGTACAGCTATTTCGTCGTGATGGGCCTGATGCTGGCCGCATGCGGCGCGCTGTTCTGGCGGTTCAGGCGTTCCGGCTGGCTGTAGGCGGCGATCCGAACATCGAGCCATTGTGGTCCGGGCCGAGCGCAACGGCGCAGCGCGACCAAGTGCAAATCGCCGACAATTTGGACAATTTTTCCCTCGAACGGCATCGCCCGAGGCCGGTTTACGGTGGGCGGCAAGACCGGTAACGTTGCCCGCCAACGCGACGTGGAGAGTGCCCATGCGGCCCAAGGATCAGATCAACTGGATGCTGACGGATGCGATCGAGGCGCTCGCGCGCGCCGAGCGGCTGCACCAGAGCTTCCTCAATTTGCACCCGAGCGCGGGCACCAGCGAGCCGAGCTGGGAACCGCCGATGGACGTGATCGAGACCGAGGAGGAGATCCTGATCCTGGTCGCGCTACCGGGGGTCGACCCCGACGAGGTCGAGGCCGCCCTTGACGGCGGCACGCTGGTGATCTCCGGCCGCCGCACTTTGCCCTCCGAGCTGCGCAACGCCCGCATCCTGCGCCTCGAGCTGCCGCAGGGCCGCTTCGAGCGCCGCATCACGCTGCCGACCGGCCGCTACACCATCAGCCGCTTTGCCGCGCATGGCTGCGTCGGCCTGCGACTCGGAAAATCGAGCTAAAGGGATTTCGACATGGCCGCTTCAGACATTTCAAATCCGGCGAGCTCGGCGCCGATCCCGAGCGACGCGACGATCATCGTCCCGGTGCGCAACACCGTGCTGTTTCCGGACGTCATCATCCCGATCACCATCGCGCGCGCGACCTCGATCGCCGCCGCCCAGCAGGCGGTGCGCGAGCAGCGGCCGATCGGCATCCTGCTGCAGCGCGATCCCGAGACCAACGATCCCGGCCCCGACGGCCTCTACCGGGTCGGCACCATCGCCAACATCGTGCGCTACATCACCGGCGCCGACGACACCCATCACCTGGTCTGCCAGGGCGTGCAGCGCATGCGCGTGCTCGACTATCTGCCCGGCACGCCGTTCCTTGCCGCCCGCGTGCTGCAGATCCCGGAGCCGACCACCACCTCGCCCGAGATCGAGGCGCGCTTCCTCAATTTGCAGCGCCAGGCGCTGGAGGCCGCGCAATTGCTGCCGCAAACACCGCCCGAATTGATCGCCGCGCTGCAGGGCACGACCTCGCCGGCGACGCTGGCCGACCTTGCGACCTCCTACATGGACATCAAGCCGGCGGAGAAGCAGGACATCCTCGAGACGATCGATCTGGTGGCGCGGATGGACAAGGTCTCGCGGCATCTCGCCGAGCGCATCGAGGTGCTGAGGCTGAGCCAGGAGATTGGGCAGAAGACCAAGGCGGTGTTCGACGAGCGGCAGCGCGAGGCGATCCTGCGCGAGCAGATGGCGACCATCCAGCGCCAGCTCGGCGAAGGCGACGGCAAGGCCGCCGAGGTCGCCGAGCTGACCAAGGCGATTGCGGAAGCCAAGATGCCGCCGGAGGCCGAGAGCCAGGCGCAGAAGGAATTGCGCCGCTACGATCGGATGCCGGAGGCGGCGGCCGAGTCCGGCATGGTGCGCAGCTATCTCGACTGGCTGATCGACCTGCCCTGGAGCCTGCCGGATGAAAAGCCGATCGACATCGCGGAGGCGCGCAAGATCCTCGACCAGGACCATTATGGCCTGGAGAAGATCAAGAGCCGCATCATCGAATATCTCGCGGTGCGCAAGCTCGCGCCGGGCGGCAAGGCGCCGATCCTCTGCTTCCTCGGGCCACCCGGCGTCGGCAAGACCTCGCTCGGGCAATCGATCGCGCGGGCGATGTCGCGGCCGTTCGTGCGTGTGAGCCTTGGCGGCGTGCATGACGAGGCCGAGATCCGCGGCCATCGCCGCACCTATATCGGCGCGCTGCCCGGCAACATCATCCAGGCCATCAAGAAGGCCGGCGCGCGCAACTGCGTGATGATGCTGGACGAGATCGACAAGATGGGCCGCGGCATCCAGGGCGATCCGTCGGCCGCGATGCTGGAGGTGCTCGACCCCGAGCAGAACTCGACCTTCCGCGACAATTATCTCGGCGTGCCGTTCGACCTCTCGCGCGTCGTCTTCATCGCCACCGCCAACATGCTCGACGGCGTCCCCGGGCCGCTGCTCGACCGCATGGAGCTGATCAGCCTCGCCGGCTACACCGAGGACGAGAAGCTTGAGATCGCCAAGCGCTATCTGGTGCGCCGCCAGCTCGAGGCCAACGGGATCAAGGCCGACCAGGTCGAGATCGATCCGGACGCGCTGCGGCTGATCATCAAGAGCTACACCCGCGAGGCCGGCGTCCGCAACCTGGAGCGCGAGATCGGCAAGGTGCTGCGCAACGTCGCGGTGCAGATCGCCGACGGCAGCACCAGCCACGTCACGATCGCGCCGAAGGACATCGTGGCGCTGCTCGGCCAGCCACGCTTCGAGAACGAGATCGCGCAGCGTACCAGCATTCCAGGCGTTGCCACCGGGCTGGCCTGGACGCCGGTCGGCGGCGACATCCTGTTCATCGAGGCCTCGCGCACGCCGGGCCGCGGCGCATTGATGATCACCGGACAACTCGGCGACGTCATGCGCGAGAGCGTGCAGGCCGCGCTGACCCTGGTGAAGAGCCGCGCCTCCCAGCTCGGCATCGATCCCGCTGTGTTCGAGAGGAGCGACATCCACGTCCACGTTCCCGCTGGTGCGACGCCGAAGGACGGCCCGAGCGCGGGCGTTGCGATGTTCACCGCCCTCACCTCGCTGCTGACCGATCGCACGGTGCGCAGCGACACCGCGATGACCGGCGAGATCTCGCTGCGCGGCCTGGTGCTGCCGGTCGGCGGCATCAAGGAGAAGGTGGTCGCCGCAGCGGCCGCGGGCCTGACGCGGGTGATGCTGCCGGCGCGCAACAAGCGCGACTACGACGACATCCCCGCCGGCGCCCGCGCCAAGCTGGAGTTCATCTGGCTGGAGCGCGTCGACGAGGCGATCACGGCAGCGCTGGAGCCCGCCAAGGCGACACCCGCGGCCGCGGAGTGACGGCAGGCAATTGGGATGACGCTCCACATCGATCGTCCCGCCCGGAGCCACCCCTCTCCCCAACCCTCCCCCGCAAGGGGGGAGGGAGCCTGATCAGCGTGCTCACCTCACGAATGGCTGCATGATCCGTCACGCACGCGAAGCGCTATGAACGCCAACTTCGTTCAGGAGATCTCTGTTGCGCGCGTGTAAGGGAGCCAGAGGCGCGGGGTTCCCTCCCCCCTTGCGGGGGAGGGTTAGGGAGAGGGGTGCCGCTCGGCGTGCTCTCTCCACCCAATATTGTACGCGATCGGAGCGATACCGCTCAGCTCTTGCCCATGCAATCCGAGATATAGAACCAGCGGTCGTCGCCGGTCAGGCCCTTCTGCTTCACCTCTTTGCGGCAGGCCTTGAGCTTGGGTTTGTTGGCGCGCCACTGATCCTTCATCGCCTTCAGCTTCTCCATCGTCAGCTTGATCTTCGACGGCTTGGCCGTAGTGGTGGCGGCCGGTGCTGGTGCTGCCGGCGCCGCGGTCTGGGCCGACGCGGCATGAAGCCCTACGGCGAGCAGCGCGGCGGCAAGGCAAATCCGGGTACGAAACATTGAAATCCCCCAATCCCGTTTCTGTTCATTGAATAAAACGAACGCCGCAGGCGCCGAGGAATCGGCAACCCGCGGCGGTGATGGTCGCGATCAGAGGATTTTGACGGCGCTGAGCAGCGTCATGTAGATGCCCCAGGCCAGCGGAATGCCGACGAACAACCAGAACAGCGCCGCCTTGGCGTCGAGCCCGCCAAACCCGATCCCGTAGGAACCGTGCGGTCCGGCCGCAGCGGCGCTGGCACTCGCATCCTGCAGCTTGGCGACCTCGGCGTCGCTCATGTGCCATTTCGAATCGACCGGCTTGATCAGGTAGTTGCAGATCAGTCCCGCGATCAGCATGGCGCACAGGATGTACATCGTGGTGTTGTAGAGCTGGTCGCGCGGCACGCCGGCGGCAAGCTGGAATTCACGGATGTAGTTCACCACGACCGGGCCGATGATGCCGGCGGTCGACCACGCCGTCAGCAGGCGGCCATGGATCGCGCCGACGAACTGGGTGCCGAACATGTCGGCGAGATAGGCCGGCACGGTGGCGAAGCCGCCGCCATACATCGACAGGATGATGCCGAAGCCGAGCACAAACAGGAGCTTCGAGCCCATCGCGGCAAAGGTCGGCGCCAGCGCGTAGAGCGCGATGCCGAGGATGAAGAACGTGTAATAGGTGTTCTTGCGGCCGATCTTGTCCGACAGCGATGCCCAGAAGAAACGGCCGCCGATGTTGAACAGCGACAGCAATCCGGCAAAGCCGGCGGCGATCGCCGCGATCTGCGCCTTCTGTCCGGCATCGAGCGCGTTGAAGCCGACATTGGGCAGGCCGATCAGCTTGCCCGCAAAAATCTCCTGCAGCATCGGCGAGGCCATGCCGATCACGCCGATGCCGGCCGACACGTTGAGGCAGAGTACCCCCCAGATCAGCCAGAACTGCGGCGTCTTGTGCGCATCCTTCAGATGGACGTTCTTGGTCGAGATCATCGCGTTGGCCTTGGCCGGCGGCGTCCAGCCCTCAGGCTGCCAGCCGGCCGGCGGAATGCGATAGCGGAAGGCACCGATCATCATGAACACGAAGTAGATCGCGCCCATGGCGAGGAAGGTTTCCCAGACGCCGACCGAGGTCGGGGTCTTGAAATAGTTCATCAGCCTGTCGGCTAGCGGGGCGCCGATCATCGCGCCGCCGCCGAATCCCATGATCGCCATGCCGGTCGCCATGCCGCGCCGGTCCGGGAACCATTTCACCAGCGTCGACACCGGCGAGATGTAGCCGAGACCAAGGCCGACACCGCCGATCACGCCGGATCCAAGCCACATCAGCCAGAGCTGATGCGTGTAGACACCCAGCGCGCCGATCACGAGGCCGCCGGCCCAGCACAGCGCCGCGACGAAGCCCGCCTTGCGCGGACCGACCTTCTCGAGCCAGCCGCCCCAGATCGCGGCTGAGACGCCGAGCAGCACGAAGAACAGCGTATACATCCACCCGAGGCTCGCGACCTTCCAGTCGCAAGTGGTGGTGAACAATTCCTGGACCAGCGAAATGTCCGGGCACGCTTTCGGCGCGGTCAGCCCGATCGCGCGCGACAGCGGCAGCCAGAACACCGAGAAGCCATAGGCCATGCCGATGCATAGATGGATGCACAGCGCGGCCGGCGGCACCAGCCAGCGGTTGAAGCCGGCGGTCGCGATCGTGTGTTCCTTGTCGAGGAAACCTGCACCTGTCGCGGACACGCGTCCGGCGCTGCTCATCGTCGTCATTGAAACCTCCCCTGCAGCCGCCGTTACGTCAGGCGCATCTGCGTCTTCGATCCCGTCTCAGCCCTTGCAGCCACCGTCAGGCGGCTGCGCTGCACATTTCCTCGATGCGCCGGGACCAACCACGCGCATTCCGGAAATGCTAACCCCCAAACAACCGGATATGCCGCCACATCCGGGCACAGCTCCATCTCCGCAGCCCGGCGGAGATTATCAATTCGCGCAGAATGGAAAATAGGTGTCGATTGGCAAAAGGTAGATATCAGGCCGGACCTAGCGCATACGCGGCGCTGCAGCATTTGAGTTATCTATCGTCCCATTCGCCTTCTCGATCAGAAAAACGATCCGGACATCGCTTCGCTCGGTGATCTCGACCTTGTCGCCGGTTTCCTGGACGAGGGCCGGGATATCGATCACCGAAAGCGGATCGGTGCAGTGCACTTCGAGGAAGTCTCCCGCCGTCACGCTCTTCAGGGCCTTGCGCGTCTTGAGCGCGGGCAGCGGGCATTTCAGGCCGGTGAGATCGAGCTTTGTCGTTGTCATGGCGCGACCATGGCGAAGCCGTCGTGCATCGTCAACGGCAGCACCTTCTCGCCCTGTCAGCTTTCCGCCGCGGCCGCAGCGAGCACATCGTCGACCGCAATGGCGGAGCGCAGCATCAATTCGGCGACGTCCTCGACGTCGTCGAGATGCGCGACCGGCAGCCTAGTCTCGACCGCGACGTCGCTGGCGATCCCGACCACAAGCGGGTCATCGGGGAACAGCAGCGGCTTGCCGTTGGCGGCCCGATACACCTCGATCTTGTTGAGCGCCTCGCGCTTGAAGCCCTCCACCACGACCAGATCGACCTGCGCCATCTTGGCGAGCAGTTCCGGCAGCCGCGGCTCGCCTGCGCCGCGCAGCTCGTGCATCAGTGCCCAGCGCCGGGTCGAGGACACCAGCACCTCGGTCGCGCCGGCCTGCCGGTGCACCCAGGAATCCTTGCCGGGTACGTCGACATCGAACTCGTGATGGGCATGCTTGATCACGGAAACGCGCAAGCCCCGGCCAAGCAGATGGGGGATCACCCGCGACAGCAGGGTGGTCTTGCCGGCACCGCTCCAACCCGCGAGCCCTATCACTTTCATACCCGTCTCCGAAGACATCCAGCGCCCAATGCTGCTTATATCAGCCTTGGAACAATGTCATGCCAGCCTCGCCAGGGGATGGCCGGTCCGCAGCGCCAGCAGAACCATTGCACCTTTCTCACGTCACGCGCCCTCCGACTATCCAGCGGATATACCTCGAAGTTTCCAATGCACGGTATGACCGGGACACGATATTGTGGTCCACCGGAGCACCACCTATGCCTCGCTCGCCTTCGATCGTGCCGCACCAAATCGACCACGACACCTATCTGGTGCTGAACGATTTCGGCCGGCTTGGCCGCGCCTGGTGCGAGACCGACGAAGAAGGCACCGACCGGAAAACGCTGATCCGCCGCCTGCTGGATGACCAGTACAGCCATCCGGTCCGCATCATCGCCTTCAACACCAGCGAAGGATGGTCGCGCGACGTCACGACCGATATTGCCGATGAGCTGCGGCGCCGTTTCGTCGAATACGACGAGGTTCCGCGCTCCGTGCTGGAGTTCGTCGAGACGGCCATGCGGCACTGAGCCGGATCCGCAGTTGAGCCAGGGCGGCGCCGCGAGCGCGCGCGTGCGGCCGGTCTTCGCATGAGCCTGAGCTGAACTTGAACTAGGGCGCGATCAGCCGCGACAAAGCAACATTGCAGATCCGCAACCGGCCAATGAGATGATCGACTTCCTCTGGGGCATCGTGGTTCTCATCGCGCGGGCGTTCTATTTCGTGCTCGGCATCGCGGTCGCCTATGACCGGATGAAGCGCCTCGCCACCCAGATGACCGGTGCCGACAAGATCGTCGCCGTGCCAGCTGACCCCAAGCCCGAGACCGCGGATGCCCTGCGACGGTCGGATTGACCGCAAGAGGGGCGGCAAAACAACCCGACGGGCAACTCAGCAAAACCTGTCAATCACCTCGTGCAAAAATATTTCGGTTTACCGGAAGACCAACTCGATGCTATGAAGTCGCCGTCTCACCCGATCGAGGGACGCTTCGCGGTCGTCACGAACGTGGGTCGAGATGCGGTGGACGCCGAGTGCGCAACTGACGAGTGCGCATGAAGCGGACGGTGAAGTCGTGTGGTCCTGACGCCCTAGCGGCAGGTGTCTTTTCCAATTGCGCGATGCGCGTTGCGAAGACGGTGACAAGCAAGCCCAGTCTCGCCGGGGAGAGCACGAAGTAAGCCGTAACCCATCGCGCAGGGAAAGCCGGGTTGTTTCCGGTTACACCTGTGGTCCTACCCCCCCGAGCTTTCTACCCATTGCTCGGGGCCCATGGGTGCGATCGGCACCCGGCTTTCCCTGCGCCCTCTGTTCTCAGAGCGGCGAAACGAAGAGCAAAGCTCGGGCAATTCATGTCGCGAGAATGCGGAAGTGTGATGCACGGATCGTGCAACACATTCAGTGTCGTCCCGGCGCAGGCCGGGACCCATTACCCCAAATCTCCATTGTTGCACGACGCTGGGGCCACATCCCTCTTCAACGACACAACTCTGTGGTTGGGTCCCTGCTTTCGCAGGGACGACGATTGTGGATACAGCCGATGCCACACATTCACTGTCGTCCTGGCGAAAGCCAGGACGACAGCAGTGGATCTGGCGCGGCTCGCCGTTACGCCGGCCGAAACCCCGCCCCCGTCAACGCCGCCCGCCCCTCATCCGATGTCAGCGCGCCGAGAAAGGCCTGCACCGCGGGCCGCTGCTTGCGCGCCGTGACCAGCGCGAAGTCGTAATGCTCTTCCGCGAGCGGAATGAAACCAAGCCCAGAGGCTGCCGCGACCGGCGCGATGGTCATGCCCCAGTCGGCGCGATGCTGCGCCACCGCGGCCGCGACCGCATTGTGCGAACGCGGCTGGTTCCAGTAGCCGTCGGGCCGGCTGCCCGCCAGCAGGCGATCGATCAGGATACGGGTGCCGGCGCCCTGGTTGCGGTTGACCATGATGCAGGCGGGATCGGCGAGCGCGGCGCGCACCGCCTGCTCCGCGCTCAAGCCGGCAAAGCGCGTGTCGTCCTTGCGGAACACGATGCCCTGCATGCGCCGCCAGCCCGGCACGAGCGCGAGGCCGTCGGCGAGATACGGCGTGTTGTAGGTCCCGGTCTTGTCGTCGAACAGATGGATCGGGGCGAGATCGCATTCGCCACGCTTGGCGGCCGCAAGGCCGCCGAGACTGCCGACCGCGATCGAACGCACCACAAGGCCGGCATGCGCCAGCGGCGCGGTGACGAGATCGAGCCCGGTGCAATGGCTACCGACGATGACGAGATCCGGCACCCGCACATGCGGCGTGAACAGCGTCACCTCGGCGTCGCTGCCAGCCGGCAATTGATCGGCCAGCGCCTCGATCTTCAGGAAGCCGTCGGCCTGCGCGAACGACGTGATCGCGCCCGAGCCCTTGCCGCTCGGATAGGCGATCAGGCCGCCGGCGCCTTCGACCAGCGACACCATCACGAACTCGGTGCGCCCGAGCTCGGAGGCGATGCGCACCGGCACCTTCGCCGCCACCTTGGCGTCGGAGCGCGGCGGCAGGCCGGCCATCCGCCGCAGCATCGGCACAATCATGTCGTGGAAGGTGAACATCGCCGAGGTCGGAAAGCCCGGCAGGATCACCACCGGCTTGCCGTCGCAGACCGCAAGGCAGAGCGGCTTGCCCGGTTTCAGCGCGACGCCATGCGCAACGATGCCGGGCGTGCCGAGCCTTCCAATGATCCGGTGCGAGACATCGCCCGCGCCCTTGGAGGTGCCGCCCGACAGCACCAGCATGTCGTTCTCCGCGAGCGCCTTGCGCATCGCGGCTTCGAGCATCGCCTCGTTGTCCGCGATCGCGCCGAGGAACGCCGCGTCACCGCCGTTCTCGGCAATCGCCGCGGTGACGATCGCGCCGTTGGTGTCGTAGATCGCGGCCGGCCGCAGCGTCTCGCCCGGCTGCACCAGTTCGTCGCCGGTCGAGAGGATCGCAACGCGCGGCCGGCGCGTCACGGCGACTTCGGCGATGCCGCAGGCCGCGAGCATGCCGATCTCGCGCGAGCCGATGATCGTGCCCGCCCGCAGCAGCGCCTCGCCGCGCGCGATGTCGGAGCCGGCATAGGACACGAACTGCCCGGGCGACGCCGCGCGCCGGACCTCGATGCTGCCGTGGCCGGCGGGCTGGGTGTGCTCGACCATCACGATGGCATCCGCGCCGCGCGGCACCGGACCGCCGGTCGCGATCGCGGTCGCGGTGCCGGGCAGCACCGGCAGGGCCGGCGCAGTGCCGCACGAAATGGTCTCGTCGTTCAGCACGAGTTGCACCGGCGCGCCCTCGCCTGCGCTTGCGAGATCGGCGGAGCGCACGGCAAAGCCATCGACATTGGAGCGGTCGAATGGCGGCACGTCGATCGGCGCCACCACGTCCGCCGCCAGCGCGCGGCCGAGCGCGTCGGCGAGCAGCCGCGTCTCGGACGGCAATTGCCGCGGGAACAGCGCCGCCTGGAAGCGCGCGATCGCCTCCTCGCGCGACAGGATGGTCAAGAACTGGTCCTGCTCGACGGATGGGTTGGGTTTCGGTGTGAACGTGTGTGTCATCTCGGGAACTCACTCCCGCAACATATAGGCATCGACAAGCGTGCCCGCAGCGAAGCCTTCGGCGCCCCCGGGCACGATCAGCAGGGCTTCGGCGCGCGCGATGGCATCGAGCGACAGGTCCCCGATCGCAAGCACGGCCCAGTGGTCTTGCTTGCGCGTCAGCAGCACCACCTCGGCAATACCGACGCCGGAGGCGATCTTGCGTTCCAGCGGCAGCGCCAGCGTTGTGCGCGGGCGCCGGCCCGACAGGCGGTCGAGCACCGGGAGCGCAATCGCCCACCACGCCGCGAAGGCCTGATCCGGCGCGCCCGGCAACGCTATGACCGGCGTTGTATAGATCCGGCCGATCGCCGTCGTGCGCCCGGGTTGCAGCGCGATGCCGTGCGCGATCAGTGCGCCACGCCTTGCCAGCGCGTTGACCGCCGCATCGGTGTGACCGACGCCGGTGCCACCGATCGTGATGATCAGATCGCAGCCACCCGTATCGAGCGAGTTCGCAATCGTTACTATGTCTGGTCCCGCTTTAAGGCGGACGACCTCGGCACCTGCCAGACGCGCTGTATCAGCGATAAGCTGCACCGCCAGCCCTCCCTTAGAGATGTTGACGATGCGAAGCCGCGGCCGGCGCACGCGCACCAGGTCCAACCCGGCGGCGCGTGCGAGCAGCAGACCGCGCGGCAGCAGCGGCTCACCCGCCGCGATCACGGTGCGCCCGGCGGCAATGTCGCTGCCGGCACGCCGGACGCCCTGCCCGGGGACGGCTTCGGCGAGCACCTGCGGAAGCGGACCGGAGGCATCGACAGCGTCGGCATCGACCACGCAGTCGGTGCCATCCGGCATCGCCGCGCCGGCCTCGACCCAGACCGGAAGTCCGGCCAGCGGCAACGGTGCATAGGAGGACGCGCCCACCAGGTCATTGGCGCGCATCGCCCAGCCGTCGCCGACCGCGACATCGTGCGGCGGATAGGCGCGCAAGGCCGGCATCTCGGCGGCAATGCAGCGCAAGGCGTCGACAGGCGGCAGTTCGATCGGCTGGACCGGCGCGAGGTCGCGCAGCACGGCAGCCAGCGCCGCATCGAGCGGGGTGAGCGAAGCCGGAAGGCGTTGGGTGGTGACCATGGCCCGCTATGGACTGAATCGGCCCTGAAAGAAACTGCCGTGGGCCGGGCCGGGGCAGCGTCATTAGACCGATGGCGCGTTGACGCGGACCCCAAACTAGTTGCAAAAGAAACCAATATGACCGGGTTCCGGAGGCCCGGCACAACCATAATGGCCAATGCGCCAATTCAGGAGGGAGACAGAATGAACGCCATCAAACTAGCCATGTTCGGGACGCTCGCAGCCGCGCTGCTGGCCTCCTCGGCCGCATCGGCGCAGGTATCCGACGACATAGTCAAGATCGGCGTGCTGACCGACATGAACGGCCCGGCCTCGACGCCGACCGGACAGGGCTCGGTCACCGCCGCGCAGATGGCGGTCGACGATTTCGGCGGCAAGGTGCTCGGCAAGCCCATCTCGGTGATCGTCGGCGATCACCAGCTCAAGCCGGACATCGGCGCGACCATCGCGCGGCGCTGGTATGACGTCGATCAGGTCGACCTGATCGTCGACGTGCCGGTCTCGGCAGTCGGGCTCGCGGTGCAGAACATCGCCAACGAGAAGAAGAAGCTGTTCATCACGCACTCGACCGGCGCGACCGATTTCCATGGCAAGTTCTGCTCACCCTATGCGATGCAGTGGGTGTTCGACACCCGCGCGCTCGCGGTCGGCACCGCGCAGGAGGTGGTGAAGCGCGGCGGCGACAGCTGGTTCTTCATCACCGACGACTATGCGTTCGGCCATTCGCTGGAGAAGGACGCCTCCGCGATCGTGACCAAGAACGGTGGCAAGGTGCTCGGCGCGGTACGGCCGCCGTTTGCGACGCCCGATCTGTCGTCCTTCATCCTGCAAGCGCAGGCCTCGAAGGCCAAGATCATCGGCATCGCCGGCGGACCGCCGAACAACACCAACGAGATCAAGACCGCCGCCGAGTTCGGCGTCTTCGCCGGCGGGCAGCAGATGGCAGCGCTGCTGGCCTTGATCACCGACGTCCAGTCGATCGGCCTGTCGGCCGCGCAGGGCCTGTTGCTGACCACCTCGTTCTACTGGGACATGGACGACAAGACGAGGGAATGGTCGAAGCGCTATTTCGCGAAGATGAACCGGATGCCGACGATGTGGCAGGCCGGCGTCTATTCGTCCGTGACCGCCTATCTGAACGCGATCAAGGACAGTGGCACCGACGATCCGCTCAAGGTCGCGGCCAAGATGCGCGAGAAGCCGGTGGAGGATTTCTTCGCCCGCAACGGCAAATTGCGCGAGGACAATCTGATGGTCCACGATCTCTGGCTCGTGCAGGTCAAGACCCCGGCCGAGTCGAAATATCCGTGGGACTATTACAAGATCCTGGCCAAGATCTCCGGCGAGGACGCGTTCGGTCCGCCGGACCCGGCGTGTCCGATGATCAAGAAGTAAGCGAATGGCGAATAGCGGGTGGCATGTGACGAACGTGAGCAACCATTCGCCATTCGCTACTCCCTATTCGCCGCCTTCATTTCGCCACCCCGATCTCCCTGAAATACTTCAGCACGCCGGGGTGGATCAGATTGATATCGGGCGCGGCGGCGACGGTGTTCGCTGCCGTGGTCTCGCAAGCCTGGGCGAGCTTCTTGCAGAAATCAGCCTCGACGCCGTGCAGCGTCTTGGCCAGCCGGTAGGCGACATCGTCGGGCAACGTCTCGCGGACCAGGATGTAGCTCCACGAGCCGACCGAAGAGATCGCCGCAGTCTGCTTCGGGTAGCTGCCGGCCGGGATCGTCAGCGGCTTCAGGAAGGTGTGCTTGGCGCGGATGCGCGCGATCTCGTCCGCGGTCGCCGCGATGAAGCGGGCGCCGCTCGCGCTCTCCGCCATCTTGCTGAACCCGGGCCAGCCGATGCCGGCGCCCCACAGCGCCGCGGCACGGCCGTCCTCGACCATTGCTGGGCCGTCACCGGCGCGATCGAGATAGATCGACTTGAAGTCCTCGTCCTGCTTCAGCCCGATGCCGTCGAGGATGTAGCGCGACAGGATCGGCAGGCCGGAGCCCTTGGCGCCGAACGCCACGGGCTGGCCGACCAGGTCCTGGATCGTCATGTAGGGGCTGTCGGCACGCACCACGAACATGCCCGGGCTCGAATACATCGCGGTGAGGATCTTCAGCTTGGTCGCCTTCGGCCGGCCGATGCCCATGAAGGCTTCATAGGACGGCTCGCCCGCGACGGTCGCGATATCGACGCTGTCGGCTTCGAGCAGCGGGATGTTCTCGCCGGAGCCCTTGGTGTTGCGCGGCTCGATCGACAGCGTCGCATCGGCCGCGTTCATCACCTCGGCGAAGGCATTGCCATAGAGCGGAAAGCCGCCACCCGGCGTCGCCGTGGCGAAACTGATCGTGGTTTTGGAAATGGTCTTGCTCCCCTCTTGCGCCGCCGCGCCGCCCGCGAGCAGCAGCGCGCCGGCGCAGATCATAACAGCGAATTTCATCCCGAGCCTCAAGCATTGCAGATGAGCGCGACTATCGTCGCACGGGCGGGGTCGTAGGCAAAGCCGGCGTTTTGTGAAACGATGATCGCAACAGTCACAAGAAAATGACGGGAGAGACGATGTTCCGGTTCGCACGTGCCGCGTTGCTTGGTTTGATTTGTTGTGTTGCCTCCGCTGCCCCCTCGTCCGCATCCGACTATCCGAACCGTCCGGTGCGCTGGCTGATCGGATTTGCCGCCGGCGGCCCGGTCGACATCGTGGCGCGCATCATGAGCCAGTGGCTGTCGGATCATCTCGGCCAGCAATTCGTGGTCGAGAACCGCGCCGGCTCCGGCGGCAACATCGCAGCTGCTGCCGCGATCAACTCGCCGGCCGACGGCTATACGCTGCTGTTCGTCGCGCCCAACAATGCGATCTCGACCTCGCTCTACAAGAAGCTGCCCTACGACTTCCTGCGCGACACCACCCCGGTCGCCAGCATCATGCAGCTCACCAACATGCTGGTGGTCTCGAACGCGATGCCGGTGAAGTCCGTTCAGGAGTTCATCGACTACTGCAAGGCCAATCCGGGCAAGATCGCCTATGCCTCGTCCGGCAACGGCACCTCGGTGCACATGTCGGCCGAACTGTTCAAGGCGATGACCAAGTGCGACATGCAGCACGTGCCGTATCGGGGATCCGCGATCGCCTTCCCCGACATCATCTCCAACAAGGTGCAGCTGATCTTCGACAATCTGCCGTCGGCGCTGGAGCAGTCGCGCGGCGGCAGCGTCCGCGCGCTCGGCGTGACCTCGCCGCAGCGCTGGCCGGGCGTGCCCGACGTGCCCGCGATCGCCGAAACCGTGCCGGGCTTCGAGTCGGTCGGGTTCTACGGCATCTCCGCGCCGAAGGGCACGCCGCCGGAAGTCATCGAGACCCTCAACAAGGCGGTTGGCGAGGCCCTGAAGGACCCCAAGCTGGTGGCGCGCCTCGCCGAGGTCGGAGGCATCCCGAAGCCGATGACCCCGGCCGAGTTCGGCAAACTGGTCGCCGACGAGACCGAGAAATGGCGCAAGGTGGTGGAGTTCGCCGGCGTCTCGGTGGATTGAGGGCCGTGCTGGCTCGGGAGACCGATGCGGCTGCGTGCGGCACGAGGTTCCGGCGGTGGCATTGCCGAAACCCCACGCACCCTGTAAACGGAGCCCGCACCGTTGCCGGCCGCCCCCCGCGGCCCGCAAGGCGGCGGGGCCTGTAGCTCAATGGTTAGAGCCGGCCGCTCATAACGGTCTGGTTGCAGGTTCGAGTCCTGCCGGGCCCACCAATGAGTTCAGAGGGCGGCCAGGCCCAAGCGCAGCCAGAGCCGGTGTGGCCCCGAAGCCGCCGGCGGACTTTGCTGACCATTATAGTTTTTGATGGGGTCATAGTTGTCGATAGTTCGATCAGGCCTCGCGAAGCTTTTGCTCATTCAAAGTTTACCCAATTTTGATTCTTTTGTTGACGACGATGGCCTGCGTGTCCGGGCACAATTGGCGATGAAAACGAATTCATTGGACGATACCGAAGAAGGTTTCCGGCTGACCAGGAAAGCGGCCTGCAGGGTTTTCGATGCTTGTCGAAAGATCCGCATCCGCGACGACCGCGGTCCTTTGCTGAAGCGACGAATCCGGCAGGCTGCGCGAATGGCAGCGGTCGCGCTCTTCGTTGCCGTGGCATCCGGTTATCAAACGTCCGCTCAGGCCGGCACATCGACCGCAAATTTGACCGTTCAGATCACCATCACGGCGTCTTGCACAATCAACGCTGCGACGCTCAATTTCGGGAGCGTGTCCGGAACAACGCTCGCGACCACATTGCAGTCGGGCAGCACAACCGTCTCGGTCACCTGCACCAATGGCAGCCCGTACTCCATCGCCATGGACAACGGAGCAAATGTGTCCGGCAGCCAGCGGCGGATGGCGAATGCCGGGAATTTTATCAACTACGATCTCTATACTGATTCAGCCCATACCAACCCCTGGACCACGGCAACCAGCAGCACCACCTGCACGACCACGAATGGCTGCTTTCTCGGCACCGGTAACGGATCGGCGCAGACCATCAACATTTACGGCACCGTTCCCGCTACCGGCACCGCACCGAGCACCGGCACCTATACGGACACGGTGGTCATGACCATCACCTATTGAAGAAGGGCCGCAGCAGCGGCCCGCTGTTCCGTTGCATCTGCGTATCGACGAAAAGCCTTTTTAGCGCACGATTTTGAAATCGATTGGGCATCGCGATGCATCAAAACTCGACGCTGTTGGCCGCGTTTGCCGCAAGCTTGGCATGCTTGGAGGTTGCCCATGCCACCGCGCTCCGCGTTGAACCGGTTCTCCTGGAACTGAATGCGCCGGCGGCGGCGGCTTCCCTGACGCTGCGCAATGACGAAGATGCCGACGTCGAAGTCCAGACCCGCGTGCTTCGCTGGTCGCAGTCCGACGGCAAGGAGAAGCTTGAACCGACAGCCGACGTGGTGGCATCGCCTCCGGCCGTCAGGATGGCGCCTCATTCAGACTACGTCGTGCGAGTTGTGCGAGTGTCGAAACAGCCGGTCAACGGCGAAGAGAGCTATCGCGTCATCGTCGACCAATTGCCGCGAGCAGGCGGCAGCCAAGGTCGCAGCGTCAATCTTTTGGTACGACAGTCGATCCCCGCGTTCTTTCGCGGCCGCGAGATCAGCCGGCCGCAGGTTTCCTGGGCGCTCCGCACCGAAGCCGGCCAACTGACCGTCGTGACACGCAATGCCGGCGACGAACGGCTACGCATCGCAAACTTGCGGCTTAAGGATTCTTCGGGAGCTACCTTGTCCTTTGGCAACGGCCTCCTCGGCTATGTCCTCGGACATTCCTCCATGAGTTGGGCCACGCTGAAATATCCTCGCGGCTTTGGATCCGGCGGATCCATCTCTGTCACGGCGGAAACGGACAAGGGCCAGACTCATGCGGTTATTGAGTCGCAGACTCGTCGGTAGAAGAGGCTCCACGCTTGTGTCCGTCTTAGCACTCCTTGGCATGGTCCTCTGTGCCGGGCGTTCGCGCGCGGCGGAGCACCAGACAAATCTGCAGCTCGATGTCGTGATCAACTCCATGTCCGCCCGAACGATCGGATCATTCGTACGGTTCGATGACGGTCGTATCGGCGGAACGGTGGAGGAACTGGAAAGCCTCGGCCTGCAACCAGGCCCGCCGCATCGACCGGGCGAGATCATCGCACTGGATGATATCCCGACCCTAAAGTATCGATATGAGGAGAGAACACAGCGGATATTCATTGCCGTCGACGAAGCCGGACGCAAGCCGCAGCTCTTTGACGCAGGCAGCTCCAGCGGGAACCTGCCAAAGGCGCGGGCCGATCCCGGCGCGGTGCTGAATTATGACCTGTTGAGCTCAACCAGCAACGCAGCTACCCCGAGATTGATCGGGCTCGGTTACACATCGCTTTTGCTCGATGCCCGGGCGTTTTCGCCTTACGGCACCGCCGAACAGTCGGCGATCGTCCGCACTGGTCCGCAGCAGCCTGCGCAGGCGACACGGCTGAATTCGTCTTTCCAGTATTCCGACCAGGGCCGGATGATCGGCTACGTTGCCGGGGATACGATCAACGGCGGACTGGCCTGGTCGCGGCCGATCAGGATCGGCGGCCTTCAGGCTCAACGCGATTTTGCCCTGCGGCCCGATCTCATCACCGCGCCGCTCGCGACGATCGGCGGTAGCGCGGCAGTGCCGTCAACCGTCGATGTCTATGTCAACAACATCAAGACATTTTCTCAGGACATCGCGTCCGGCCCTTTCAGCGTGAACAACGTACCGCTGATTTCCGGCGCCGGCACGACGCAACTCGTGGTGCGGGACTCGGCAGGTCACGAAATCCAGACGTCGGCGCCGTTTTATGCGACCTCGAGCCTGCTTGCGCCCGGGCTGAGCAGCTGGTCCGTGGAGGGCGGATTGCCGCGGCTGTCCTACGGCTCAAGCAGTGACGTCTATGTCGGCTCGCCTGTCGGGTCTGCAACCCTGCGACGAGGTATCTACGACGGCTTGACAGCAGAGGCGCACGTCGAAGCCGGAGCCGGCGTCATCAACGGTGGCATCGGTGGTGTCTTCAGGACCGGGACGATCGGTGTCGCCGCCGTGGCCTTGGCTGGCAGCGGAAGCGGCACGAACCGCGGTCTGCAGAGCTACGCGTCCTATGAGACCCGGCTCTTCGGCGTGAGTATTTCGGCGAGTTCGCAACACACCTTCGGCACCTATGACGACCTTGCCTCGGCGACCGCAAGATTGCAAAACATCGCGGCGTTGAACGGCGGCCTGCAAAATCTGAACGGTCTATTCAATTACCTGCCCGGCAGTATCGCTTCATTGTCGAACTCGTTTGCCTATGTGACGGGCATCTATGGCAGCGCCCGTGCGCCGGTCGCACTCGATCGCATCACTTTCAGCGCCCCGATGCCGTTCGACCCTCGGGCCAACCTGAGTGCAAGCTTTGTCGATCTGCGCGATGCCTCAGGCCATCGTTCCAATATCGTGACGGCCTCTTACTCGCGTTCGTTACCGTACAATGCGTCGATATTTTCCACCGTCTTCCACGATTTCTGTAGCAAAAAGAACACCGGCGTGTTTGCCGGTTTGAGCATTCCTTTTGGCGACGCAGCCTCTGTTACGACCGGGGTTTCGAGCGGACGGAACGGCACCACCGGTAGCGTTGATGCCGTCAAGTCGCTTGGGCCGGAGCCAGGCAGCTACGGCTGGCGCGTGCACGATTCCGAAGGCGCATCGAGTTACCGGGAGGCCACGGCTTCCTACAGGTCGAGCTACGGAACCATCCAGGCAGGCGCAAGCCAGGCCGGAGCCGGCAGCGTGGGATCGCTGGAATTGCGCGGTTCGATCACCACCATGGGCGGCGGCGTTTTCCTTTCGAACTGGATCGACGACAGTTTCGCGGTGGTCGCGACTGGCGTGCCGGATGTCGAGGTCCTCAGCGAGAACCGGCGGGCTGGTGTCACCGATTCCCGCGGCATGCTGCTGATCCCGACGCTCCGGTCCTACCAGAAGAACAAGATTGCGATCGACCCGACGAACCTTCCGGTCGACGACGAGGCAGCAGCGACGCATGACATCGTCGCTCCGGCCGATCGCGCCGGAATGCTCGTCAGATTTGACGTCCGCAAGGAGACGACGGCTGCCCTGGTTACCTTTGTCGGGCCTGACAATCGCGTTCTGCCGGCCGGGGCCGTCGGCCACATGACCGGTGGAGTAGAGTTTGTCGTAGGCTACGACGGACAGGCCTATATCAGGGGGCTCTCGTCAATGAACGAAGCCGAAATCGAGCTTGCCGACGCACGCTGCCGCGCCACGTTTGCGTTCAATCCGCGGCCGGGCGAACAGGTCCGGATCCCCGGGGTCGTGTGCCAATGATGCAGTCATTTCCCACGTAAAACAGTGCCCTCGTGCGTCAGTTTCCTTGATCATCCGTTCTGACCAACCCGCATTGCGAGATCGAAATCGTGGTCATCGGCTCAAAGCGAACCCTGGTCTTTGCCTTGCTCCTGCAATTTGCGGCATCGTTTTCAGCCCACGCCCAAAGCTGCTCCGTTACCTCGGCGTCCGGCAACTACGGATCTGTCGACATCCTGGCAGGTGGCGCCGTCGACACGACCTCGACATTTAGCGTCACATGCAGCGGCTGTGCGCTCGGCTGCACGGTCAATGCGTGTGTGCAATTCAACCAGGGGGCGCCCAACAGCGGCAGCTCGGTTCGATCACTTGGAAGTGGGGCGAATACGGCAATACACGAGCTCTATACGGATTCCGGGCGCACGCAGGTCTGGGGATCCTGGGGATATGGTACCACCGCATATGGCTCCGGTGGCGTCAGCATCAATCTCAGCCTTCCCCTTTTGGGCGGGCCCGCGCAACAAACTCTGACCGTCTATGGGCGCTTTCTCGCCAATCAGCAGGCAACGATACCCGGGACCTACGTCTGGAGTACGACCTCTCCGGTCGTCGCCTATGCGGCCTATCTTTTGACCAGCCCGAATTGTTCGTCGAACCCGGGGACGACGACAAATGCGGGCTCCTCGCCCTGGACGGCGACAATCGCAGGAAATTGCATTGTTTCGACCACACCACTCAACTTCGGTAGCGCTTCACTGTTGACGTCGAATATTGACGGCGTTGGAACGATTTCAGTGAAATGCACCAATACGACCCCGTACTCGATCGGTCTCGACAACGGACTACACGCAAGCGGCAGCCAGCGGCGCATGCAGGCAAGCTCCAGCTTCATCAATTACAATCTCTATACGGACGCAGCCCGGACCAGCGCCTGGACAAGTACGACATCCGCTACAACCTGCACGTCGGGCGCCAATACCTGCGTGCTTGGCACAGGTACAGCGTTGAACCAGAATGTCTCGGTCTATGGGCGCGTTCTGCCACAAACCTCACCACCTGCGGGAACCTACGCGGACACCATCGTCGTTACCGTGACCTTCTAGCCCGATCTTCCCGGACGAGCGGTTTGAAAATCCGAAAGTCAAAATCGACGCAATGCCGATCGCGGCAAATGTCCAACTCCTTCAATTCGACAGCCGATCACCGCACCAGAGACGAGCTCACCGAAACGCAGCGAACGCGATCAAACTCGAACGAAAGCGCGGCCAAATCAACCAAACCGATCGTATCCCGCCGCTCATAGCGGTCTGGTTGCAGGTTCGAGTGCTGCCGGGCCCACCAAGCGTATCAATGCCTTGCTGAATACCGTTTGCCCGCAAGACGGCCACCGCAGCAGAAACGTGCTTGCGTTCGCGGGCGCTTCACTCCGGACGGCCGCTGCCCAACAGTCGGGAATCCCACCCTGCCGCGGTTGCGCCGGCGCGATAGGTGGATTCGAGGAAGCTCAGCAGGTCACGTTCGGGTCGCCGGACTGGCGAAGGTCGTCGTAGTCGAGCAGAAACTCGCCCATGCCCGTGTCCCATCGGGCGGCGGCCGGACCGACTTTGGCGCTCTCGCTGCCTTGCGGCTGCGGGTACGTGAAGGAGTAGAACGCGGACCTTGGATAGGCGGCATCGCCCGACCACCAGCCCATCTCGATCAGCTCCGCATTCATGGCATTACGACGGATGAAGCCGATATCCTGCGCGGGTGTGACGGGCTTGCCGTTATAGAACACCACGCGAATATCCAGCGTTCCCCACATCAGGCCGATGGGTTGCGTCTTGCCCGTGAACCGGCCCTGAAAGGTCTGAAGGACGCGTTGCGTGCCGAGGAGGATACGCCACCACGCGTTGACCAGGTCGCGATCGTATGGGCGCTGCTCCTTGTCCTCGTTGAAGGGGATCGGACGGGGCAGTTCCTGTGGCAGGAGATTAATTGAAGCGTCAATGCCGGCGCCACGAAGCTGATCGAGCAGAGCATCCACGAGCGCGGCAACGGATGTCGGCCCCAGCGGCAATTGTCCCGATGCGCCCGAACTCGTGAGCCACTGCAGCTCGTGCGAGATGAAGTCCGCGCGGACCTCGTAGACGCCGCCGGCATGACGGATCGGGCCGGTGGTCAGCCCTCGCGCGCTGAGCCACAACGGCACCTCGGCCCATTGCGCCTGAAACGGTTCGGCGAGCTTGAGCTTGCCGACGGCCTGTAGCGCCATGTGGAGAAGATGTCGTGTCGGCGCGAAGGCCGGGCCGGAAAAAGCCAGCCAGAAATCGGAAGTGCGGCTGCCGGTCATCATGGCGCATCCTTACATAAGGCACTTGGGGCCTGACAGGAGTTTCACCTACTCGTTCAGCACGGCTTGGCGATTTCCGATCCGCCAGAGATCGAAAGTCCCGGTGGCAAAGAATGCGCCAACTTCGGCACAGAAACAATCTCAATGGCTTGGAAGCGAAACGTCCGGCAGCAACAGACAATTTGTCTGCATCGTCGAGGACAAGCTGTCCATCGGTGACGCTTCACCCGACCCGCGCGCCTTCGAATCCAACGCCTGATGCTGATCCGCTCTCGCGGCCCCACCCGGCATGCTTGCATAAATAGCCGCGCGATTGAATATTCGTTGCTCTGTGTGCAACGATCAGGACCATGCCGATGAACGCCAAGCTGGAGCCGCGCCGACTGCACTATTTCATGGAGGTGCTCAATAGCGGCTCGGTGCGCGGCGCCGCCGGCGCGCTCGGCATGGATGCCTCGGCGGTCAGCCGGGCGCTTGGCCTGCTCGAGAAGGAATATGGCGCGCGCCTGCTCGAACGGCGCGGGCGCGGCGTTGCGCCGACCGACGCCGGCCAGCTGCTGGCCGCCTACCTGCACCGCCAGCAAGGCGAACGACAGGCGCTGCTCGCGCAGATGGACAGCATCCGCAAGGTCGAGTCGGGTCATATCGATCTCGTGACGGGCGAAGGTTACGTCGACTGGCTGGCCAAGAGCAGCCTGAGCCGCTTCATGCAAACCCACCCGAAGATCACGATCAGCCTCGACATCGGCAGCACCGACGAGATCGTCCAGCAGGTCGTGGAAGAACGCGCGCATATCGGCGTCCTGTTCAATCCGCCGCGCGACGATCGACTGCGCTCGCATCATTCGCAACCGCATCCGATCAAGGCCATCGTACCGCGCGGGCATCCGCTGACCCAGCTCGGCCGGCCGCTCAGGCTCGCCGACCTCGCACCCTATCCCGGAGCCGCAATGCATCCGAATTTCGGCCTGCGCCAGCATGTCCAGGCCGCCGAGATCAGCGAAGGCGTCCGCCTCAATTTCGCGTTCACGACCGCCTCGTTCGATGCGCTCGCCCATTACGTGACCGCAGGACTCGGCTATGCGCTGGCATCGCGCCTTGCGATGACGGAGGCCGATGCCGCCAGGGTGGTGGCGCTGCCGATGAAGAACGCGCTGCTGCATCGTGGCCGCACCCACGTGGTCTCCCGTCAG
Source organism: Bradyrhizobium sp. CCBAU 53421 (assembly GCF_015291625.1). NCBI lineage: Bacteria > Pseudomonadati > Pseudomonadota > Alphaproteobacteria > Hyphomicrobiales > Nitrobacteraceae > Bradyrhizobium > Bradyrhizobium sp. CCBAU 53421. Next base: position 2,614,441 of record NZ_CP030047.1, on the reverse strand, counting down.
GGACGCACGCTGCCGCCCGCCGCGATGCAGCTGCTGCGGATGATGGTCGGGGAAATGCGGTCACCGGGAAGCAGCGCGCGGTAGACTCAGGCAGGCTGCGCCTTGCGATCTCAATCGCGACGCGTCGCTGCCGGAAACCAGATTGCAACCTGCGGAGGCGGACGAAACGGCTTCCAGCTACCCGCCGGCTGGGCGAGCCGATCGGCAATCACCCACAGCGCCGGCGCGTGAAAGCCAAGCCCCAAATGCGTCGTGTTCACTTCGACGTTCTCGCGCTCGCCGCCCTCCTGCTCCAGGCAGGCGCGCCACGCCACCACACCATCGGTGCGGGTATAGATCGATGTTGACGGCACGGGGATCGGTTGCGCGAGGCGGCTGATCCGTTCGGCGGTCGGCGGCTGGTATTTCTGGCCGGTCAGAAGCCGCCAGATCGCGCGGACATTGCTCGCCCCCGGCGCCGCGAACGGACTGCCGAGCGTGATGACCATCCGCACCGCCGCGGGGATTTGCCGCGCGACCTCGCGCGCAATGATGCCGCCGCGGCTCCAGCCGACCAGGCTGACCTTCGAGCCGCCCTGCTTTTCGAGTTCGAGGACTCGTGCCACCACGGCGGCAAGGTCGGCGTCCGGCGCGCGCACATTGCGGCCGCGGCCCCATCCATGAACCTGATAGCCGAGGAACTCGAGGAATGAGCGGATGGCCAAGGTCGAGCGGTCATCCGCGCCCAACCCGGGCAGAACCATTACCGGATGCCGCTGCCCCCGCGGCGCGGTCGCCAGAAGCGGCGCCGCCACGGCAAGCAGCGCCGGGATGTCGAGAAAGCCGCGCCCTTCGGCGGCAAGCAGCGCGAGCGAGGGTGGTTCGACGGTCTGCTCGTCACGTCCCATGAGTAGCGTCCGTTGTTGATGATCACGAGTAGCTCGTGCAACCGGACATTGCCCGGCGAGCACGAGACGTCAGTTCGGCGGTGCGGCCTTCCCGAACACCCCGCCGATGGCCCGCAACAGCCAGCTCGGCTGATACTTGATCCATTGGACCGCCAGCTCGTTGGCAAGCCCGGCGACATGCACCGGCTTCCCCGCCATGCAGGCGCGGTAGCCCTCCTGTGCGACGGTCTTCGCATCCATGATCATCATGCTAGGCATGTTGCCGAGATTGGTGCCCTGGACCATTCCGGTGTCCGTCACGCCGGGACACAATGTCGTCAGCGTGATCTTGCTGCCGCTCAATTCCTGCGACAGCGCCTCGCCAAACGACAGCACATAGGCCTTTGACGCGGCATAGACCGCAAGGTTCGGCACCGGCATGAACGCCGCAACCGACGCAACGTTCAGGATCCGTCCACTGTTGCGCTCGAGCATCGGCGCGAGGAACAGACGGGTCAATGCCGTCATAGCCACGACATTGACCTGCAGCAGCCGCAACTGGTCTTCGAGGCCGATCGAGCTGACGCGTCCTTCGAGCAACAGGCCGGCATTGTTCACCAGCAGGTCGACCCGCACGCCGGCGTCGTCAAGCGAATCGAACACCGCCTGCGGCGCCGCCGGCTCGCTCAGGTCGGCGGCCACGATGGTCACCTTGGTGCCGTGACTGGCCTTCAGCTCGCGGGCGAGTTCCTGCAGCTTGTCGCGGCTGCGCGCCAGCAGCACGAGGCTGAAGCCATTGGCCGCGAGCACGCGCGCGAGCTCGAGCCCAATGCCGCCCGATGCTCCGGTCACCAGCGCGCATTGACCTTCATTTCCGCTCACCGACATGAGGCGCCTCCCTTCGCTGCCAGAACGGTTTTGCGCAATCCACGGACGGCGCGTGCCACAAGCCGCCGCCGCGCCAGGCGACGTTCGTCGCGCCGCGCCAGCTCGGCGGGTGTACCGGCGCAGCTCCGGTCGGCAGCATATGTGCGGGAGAACCGTTCGATTGCCCGCAACAACAGCTGGGCCTGCTCGAATTGGTCGGCTGTCTCCTTCACCTCGCCGAGCGACTTGCGCAATGGCTCCAGCACCTCGATCCGGTCGAGATAGCCGGACGGCCGGTATCGCGGATCGCGATTTGGCGTCGCCGGCATTACATCACCGACCGATCTTGGCCGATCGCCTTGACGACGTCGAAGGCGACGGCATCGACCGGCTGCAGCCCGTCCACGGTTCGAAGGATGTTCCGCGATCGATAGTAGTCGACCAGCGGCGCAGTCTGCTCGTTATAGGCGTCGATCCGCAGTTTGAGCGTTTCGTGATTGTCGTCGGCGCGCACCGCGCCACCTTGCGCTCTCGCTTCGCGGGCCCGCGTCTCGATCCGGTCCAGCAACACCGTCTCGTCGGCTTTGAGCTCAACGACATGGTCGATCGCAAGACCTTCGGTATCGAGCAGATCGTCGAACCCGACCGCCTGGGCAATCGTTCGCGGGAAGCCGTCGAGCACAAAGCCACGCTTGGCATCGGCTTGCGAGATGCGTTCGATCACCGCGGCAATCACGAGCTGATCGGGAACGAGCCCACCCCTCACCATGGTATCCTTGACTTTCCGCCCAATACTGGTGTCCGCATCGACCGCAGCACGCAGCATGTCGCCGGTCGAAAGGTGCGGTATGTCGTACTCCTCGACCAGGCGCCTTGCCTGCGTTCCCTTGCCTGCACCAGGCGGCCCCAGCAGAACGATCCTCATCGCATGTGTCCCAATATTCGCTCGATCACCGGCAGCTTTCCCGCGGAGCGTCGAGCAGTCCGGCTCCGTGCGGGCCGGGCCGCTCGAATCGTCCTCACGCCATCGCCAGGCGCGCACTGGGCGCAGGCCGCATCGACAGCAGCAACAGCAATCCCGACAGCACGTAAAGCGCCATCACGAAGTACATGCTGTAGATGTTGTCGCCGGTGCTGCGCACGATCAGGCCGTTGATCGAGGGACTGATCGCCGGCCCGAGGTTTCCGAGACTGGAGATCAGCGCAAGCCCGCCGGCGGCGGCGCCGGTGGAGAGGTATTCGCTGGTCAGCGCGAAGAACAGCGGCGTCGCCGACGCAATGCCGATCACCGCAAAGGACAGCGCAAGGATTGATCCGACGAGATTGCCCTGCAGCATCGTGGTGATGAACAGGCCGAAGGCGGCGATCGCAACGCAGGCCGCATAGTGCCAGCGGCGCTCGTGCCACTTGTCGGAGTGACGGCCTATCAGGATCATGCCGATGACGCCGGCGGCATTCGGGATCGCGGCATAGACGCCGACCAGGAACAGATCCTTGACGCCCCAGCTCTGGATCAGGGTCGGCATCCAGAACACCATCGTGTAGGTCGCACCGAGCAGCAGCAGATACACGAACGACAATACATACACCTTGGGATCCTTCAACATCTGCCCGAACGTTCCCGAGGGCTCGCTCACGACGTCCTTCTCATCGTGCTGGAAAGTATCTTCGAGCAGGGCCTTCTCGTCCTTCGAGAGCCACGCGGCCTGCGCGGGCTTGTCCTCGAGCAAGGCGTAAACCAGGATGCCGAGAATCAGCGCCGGCAGACCCTGCACGAGGAACAGCCACTGCCAGCCGTGGAGGCCGCCCGCACCGTCGAAATACTTCAGGATCGAGCCGCACAGCGGACCGGCGATCACGGAAACGATCGTTGTCGCCGACATGAAGGTGGCGATCACCTGCCCGCGCCGCGCCGACGGATACCAATAGGTGAAGTACAGGATCACGCCGGGAAAGAAGCCGGCCTCGAACACACCGAGCAGGAAGCGGACAAGATAGAACTGGAACGGTGTCGACACGAACATCATGGCGGCTGCCGCGAGCCCCCACAGCACCATGATGCGCAGCAGGGTCTTGCGCGCGCCGATCCGCTCCAGCAGCAGGTTGCTCGGCACCTCGAACAGGAAGTATCCGACGAAGAAGATGCCCGCGCCAAGACCGTAGACCGCGTCGTCGAACGGCAGCGTCTGCTTCATCTGCAGCTGCGCATAGCCGATATTGATGCGATCGAGATAGGCGATCATATAGGCGATCAGCAGCAGCGGGATCAGGCGCCAATCGATCTTCGAGAACAGGGATTTGTGCGCCGGGCTTTCCAGTACCGACAGAGATCCCTTTGCGGCGGGTGGGTGCATCCTGGTTTCCTCCAAATGTTCTTTTGATTCCGACGCCGAGCGGGCGATCGCAGTGGCGTCCCGGCTCGGGCGATGTGACGCGCTGACGGCCCGGACCGCTTAGCTGGCCCGGCTCGCCTTGTCGTTGGCGGCAGCCGGCGGCATCTCGTCGGTCTGGATGACCGTGACCGCCGGCGCGGTCGCGGATGGCGCCTTCGATTGAGCTGCAGCCTGGGGCGTCAGCTCGACGATCTCGGCCTCGACCGGCGGCAGGGCTTCGATCTCACGCAAGGCCGCCCGGAGATGCTCGATCATCTCGTAGGACTCGTCCTGCGTGAGGACGCGCCGGCACGCCGTCAGGCCGAACTCGAGCAGGCCCGAATAGCTGTGCACCGTGATGTTCAGCGCGCTGCCGTGATAAGGGATCGAGACCGGGAAATAATGCACCATCCGTGCGCCGGCCATGTAGAGATGCTGCCCCGGTCCCGGCACGTTGGAGATCAGCACGTTACCCGCTGCCGGCATGCGGCTGGCGAGGTTGGAGCGGCCAAGCAGCGAGGCAAGGCCGGTCATCAGCCACGGCGACCCCGTGATCGGCACATCGACGCCGAGCACCGGCTTGAGCTCGCGCACGACGGCCTTGGCGGCCTCCGACGACGCGTGGATCGCCTTGAAGCGGGTCGGCAGGTCGTCGATATCGGTCGCCAGATCGACGCGAACCGCCGAGACCTGGTTGTTCATCGCCTTGTCGCCTTCGGCACGCAGGCTGACCGGCACCATCGCGATCAGGGCTTCCTTGGGCAGCAGGCCGCGCTCGGCGAGGAAACGTTGCAGCGCGATGCTGCACATCGCCATGACGATGGTGTTGACGGTACCGCCGACGCGTTTGCCCAGGACCTTGATGTCGGCCAGCGGCAACGACATCGTGCTGTAGGAGCGCTGGTTGGTGATCGAGTCGTTGAACACCGTCTTCGGGGCCAGGCCAAGGCTGAGCGAGCGCTCGCCCTTCTCCGAGCGCTGGCTGGCCATCACGGTCGCGGCGGTGCCGAGCGCCTTGGCCGCCGTCGGCAGCAGCTCAGCGAGCTTGCGATATTGCTGGGCCGCATTGTTGGCCGCCGCCTGCAGCAGCTCGGTCACGCCGAGCTGGTATTGCGCGGTGGCGCGCTTGCGCCGTGGCGGCGGCACCTCGCGCATCTTGGGCGAGACATCATAGAGCACCTTGGCGAGCTCGACACCGGCCTTGCCGTCGACGCCGCTGTGATGCGCCTTGGTGTAGAACGCGACCTGGCCGTTCTCGAGGCCATCGATGACATACATCTCCCACAGCGGACGACTGCGGTCGAGCAGCGAAGCATGCAATCGCGCAACCAGTTGCTCGAGCTGCGCCATGGTGCCTGGCCGCCGCAAGGTGACGGTGCGCACGTGATAATCGAGCTCGATATCATCGTCCTCGATCCAGACCGGCTCGGCGAGCTGGAACGGCATCTGCGCCAGTTTGCGGTTCAGCAATCCCGAGAGATGGAGACGCTTGCCGAGCATCTCCTTGACATCCTCGTAGTAGTCGCCCTGGTAGCCCTCGGGGAGATCGAAGATCATCAGGCTGCCGACATGCATCGGCGTCTCCGGCGTTTCGAGATGCAGGAACGATGCATCCATGCTGCTGAGTTGATCCATTCTTCCCTCCCATGACGTTGTGACGGCGGCCGCCGTCTTGATGACCGTGTGCCGATGTCTGGCGCGTCGCGGTCATTGCATTGCGGCCGGGCCCGACACCTGTCCGCCGCGACCGATCCGGTTCACGCAGGCGATCTCAGGCCTGCGCCCGGGCCGCCCGCTCCTCCTCGTCGTACAGCTCCTTCTTGGAAAGCTTGCCGACCGCGGTCTTCGGCAGTTCGGCGCGGATTTCGAGCGCCTGCACCATCTCGTGCTTGCCGAGCTTGTCCTTCAGGAACGCCTGCAGCTCTTCCAGCTTGAACGGCTTGGCATCCGCCTTCAGCTTGATGAAGGCCTTCGGCGACTGGCCGCGATACTCGTCGCGGATGCCGATCACGGCGACCTCCTCGACCGCCGGATATTTATAGATCGCCTCTTCGAGCACACGGGGATACACGTTGAACCCGCTGCACAGCAGCATGTCCTTGGTGCGGTCCACGATGAAGATGAAGCCATCCTCATCCATGTAGCCGACGTCGCCGGTGCGCATGTAGCCGTCCGCGGTCGTCACCTCGGCGGTGGCGTCCGGCTTGTTCCAGTAGCCCTTCATCACATTCGGGCCTTTGATGCAGATCTCGCCGCGCTCACCGAGCGGGACATAGCTGCTGCTGTCGTCGACGTTGAGGAACTTGATGACGATTCCGGGCATCGGCATGCCGCAGGAGCCGGCCTTGCGCATGGCACCATGCTGCGCCGGCGTGTAGGTGCCGCTCGGCGAGGTCTCGGTCATGCCCCAGCCTTCGCTCAAATTGCAGCCCGTGATCGAGGCGAATTGCTGTGCCACCTCGAGCGGCAACGGCGCGCCGCCGGATCCGCAATATTTCAGCGCGCGCAGGCTGTGCTTCGGCGTCTCCGGATGGTTGATCAGCGCGGTGAACATGGTCGGCACCCCGCAGAAGACGCTGACCGACTTGGTCGAGATCTCCTCGAGCGCAGCTTTCGGATCGAACCGGACGTGCTGGATGATCTCCGCACCCATCAGGACGCCGAACAGCACATTTACGGAAAGTGCGTAGATGTGGAACGGCGGCAACACAGCCAGGAAGCGCTCCTGCCCGTCGACCAGCACCGGCGGCGAGCCGGCCGTCGTCGCCCGGTACTGCTGACACGCGCTGGTCAGGTTGGCGTGGGTGAGCATCGCCCCCTTCGGCAGCCCTGTCGTCCCGCCGGTGTATTGCAGCACGGCGATCGTCTCGCGCGGATTGTCGATCGGATAGGCCTGGTAGACACCATCATTGTGCGTCAGCTGGCCGAAGCTGATGTGATGATCGTCCCAAGCGACGTCGCTCAGCTGCTTGGCCGCCTTCATCTGGTTGACGACGGTGTCGGGATCAGCCGTGATCTCGCCAAGCGAACCGACCACCAGCTTCTTCAATCTTGTCTTGCCGAGCATCGCCGCCATCTGCGGATAGAGCGAAACCATGTCGAGCGTGATCAGGATGTCGGTCTTGCTGTCCTCGATCTTGTGTTCGAGCACCTTGGCAGCGTCCAGCGGCGAATAATTGACCGCCGTTCCGCCTGCCTTGAGGATGCCGAAAAACGAGATGATGTAGTGCGGCGTGTTGGGCAGGTAGAGGCCGACATGAACCCCCGGCTTGACGCCGAGGAGCTGCAATCCCTTGGCCACGCGATCGGTCAGCCGCCCGAGCTCGGCATAGGTGATCCGCTTGCCCATGAAATCGATCGCGGGACGATCCGGCCATTTGGCAACGGCATCGCCCAATATCTTCTGCACGGGTCCGGGAGCGATCTCGACGTCCCAACGCACGCCGTCGGGATAGGATCGGATCCAGGGCATGTCGTTCATGAAATCTCTCCCTTCTCTGGTCTCTCGGATCAGACGGCGGTCACGCCGCCATCGACCGCAATGGTCTGGCCGGTGATGAATGCACAGGCATCGGAGGCAAGCAGCGCGGCGACGCCCTTGAGGTCCTCGGGGCCACCCTCGCGATTCATCGGCGCCATATGCGCGGTCGCGCTCTGGTCGAGCTGCGCGGTCATCTTGGTCGGGAAATAGCCCGGCGCGATCGCGTTGACGTTGATGCCGAGCGGCGCCCATTCATTGGCAAGCGTGCGGGTCAGGTTGACGACCGCGCCCTTGCTCGCGTTGTAGGCCAGCGTCGGGGTACCTTCCGGATAGCAGCCGGTGAGCCCCTGGATCGACGCGATGTTGATCACCTTGCCGCTCCGCCGCGGCACCATGCAGCGGCGGCCGACCTCCTGGCTGGCGACGAAGATCGCGGTCACATTCAGGTTGATCACCTTGTTCCAGCCGTCGAGCGTGTGCTCGATCGTGGCGGCACCCCAGGACGTACCGGCATTGTTGACGAGGATGTCGATCGGGCCGAGCGCGGCCACGACCTGCTCGATCATCGGCGGGATCGTCTCCAGCCTGCCCATGTCGCACACCACCGGAAGCGCCTCGATGCCGAGCCCTTTGAGGTGAGCAGCCGCGGCATCGAGCTCATCCCGCTTGCGCGCAGTGATCGCGACCTTGGCGCCGAGTTCGCCCAGCACCTCGGCGATCTGAAGACCGAGACCTCGCGATCCGCCCGTGACGAGCGCAACGCGACCCGTCAAGTCCTGCAACTTGGCCAGACTCATGGCTTTCCCCCGATGGTTTACGCCTCACACGCGCAGCACTATTTCGGCTGCAACAGCTTCTGAAGGTTCGCGAGGTTCTCCTGCATGCGGTCCTGCATGACCTTCCAGGCGTTGTTGCGCGCCTGCGATTCGAGCTGCGACAGCTCGCGGAAATCCGCGACCGCCTTCTCGACCTGCTGCCTCGCAGTCTCCGTCTGCTTCGTCATGGCTTCACCGCTTGCGAAGCGATTCATCGCCGCCTGCCACTGCGCGAGCGTCTCCTGCAGGATCTCGTTGCGCCGGCTGACCAGCGCCTGGACACCTTCGTAGGCCTGCCTGTTGGCCTCGACCAACGCCTCCATATCCTTGCGCTGCCACTCGACCAGCGCGGCGATATCGAACCCGGGCAGCGCGAACTTCTCGGTCATTTTCTTCAGGTCCCCGAGCCACGGCATCGCACCCGTGCCGGCTGTGTCGGATTGCCTGTCATCGGTCCCCATTGACGTCCTCCTTGCGGTACTTGGCTTGCGGCGGCGAACCGCCGTCCCGTGGACTGCGCGTCAGGCGGCCGGCCAGCGCGGCCGGAACAGGGCGGCGCTGTCATCGGCGCGATCCGGATCCGGGTACACCATGCCGCGAAGGCCGCTGCGGTCGAATGGCGACCATTCATCCTCCCCGAGCGCGAGGCGATCCGCGATCGCATAGAGCACCGCCGGATTGTGTCCGAGCCCGCAATGACTGCCTTCGACCTCGATGTTCTGCGTCCGGTCGGCGTGCTGCTCGCGACACCCCCACCACGAGACGATGCCGTCGGTGCGTGAATAGATCGCCGTGCTCGGTACCGGCGGCGGTGACTTCATGATGTCCCTGTCGGGCCAGTCGTCGACCTGGCGCTCGCTCAGGATCTCGTAGAGACGCCAGGCATTGCTCGCCTTCGGCTCGTTGGCGAACGGGCTGCCGAGCGTGATCACCTGGCGGACCAGATCGGGTGCGCGCCGCGCGATCTCGCGCGCAAACACACCGCCGAGGCTCCAGCCGATCAGGCTGACCTTGCGATCGTATCGCTCGGCGAGCTCGGCCAGCCTCGCGTCCATGGCGGCCTCGACGCCGGGACGAGGTCCGCGATTGGGTCCGAGCTTCCAGCCGTGGACCGCGTAGCCTTGCGCCTTCAGGTAGGCGCGCAACGGTCGCGTCGAGATATCGCTGGCGGAGAGCCCTGGCAAGACGAGGACCGGATGTCCGTCGCCGCGCGGCGCGCGGCGAAGCAGCGGATAGCTTGCGAAGAACGCCTGCAGCTCCCAGATCCCGCGCACCTCGAGCGCGAGCAGCAATTGCGACGGCGGCGCAGAGCGGTCGACGACCGTATTCATGTCAGAATGTCCCCTCCCGGATCGCACGGTGCGTCCCGCACAACCCGACATTTTATGATTGCTGCCCGGCTCCGCGAGCGGCGCCATGCAGACCCCGATCACGCAACCGCGCATCTTCTTGGTCTCAAAACGCTATCGAGCAGGTCAGACCCGTAAAAGGTGCAATTGGCCCGCTTGACCGGTTAGTTTGGGACATCCGCCAATGAATCTTGCGCGCCTGCTGCGATGCCTGGCGCCCGGCCATCGCGGAAGTCCGACGGGCTCTTGCCGGTCCAACGGACAAAGGCGTGGCGGAAGTTCGCCGCATCGCTGTAGTCAAGCCGCGCGGCGATCTCGTCATTGGTCATTTGCGTGTTGCGCAGATAACCGACCGCGAGCTGCATGCGGACCTCGGAGACGATCTGCCGGTAGGTTTTCCGCTGCAGCTGCAGCCTGCGGCGGAACGTCCGCGGATGGATTGCAAGCTCCGCCGCCATCGCCTCGATACTCGGGAAGCGGCCGGGATGCTCGACGAGCCGTCGCCGGATGTCGGCGGCAAGACCGTCGTCTTGCGTGACAGGATCGAGAAGCTGATCAAAGATCCGACCTGCCATCGTCCTGGTCATCTCGTCGGGGCAGACCGCCGGACGGTCGATCCAGGCTGTGTCGAATTCCAGCGCGTTCCTGCGCTGTCCGAATTCGACCGGACACTGGAAAATGCGATCGTAGGTCCCGGCATGCGGCGGCGGCGCATAGGCGGCGCTCAGCTTCGAGAAGCGGAACGAGCTGCCATAGACATCGCGGCTCAGCGTCTGATAGGTCGCAAAGGCGAACTCGAGCGCGAACCGATAGACATCATCGGCCGGATCGCGCGAAAGCAGGGGCTCGAGCAGACAGCTCACCGTATCGCCCTTGCGGGTGAAGTCGATGTCGGCGACCGTTCCGAGGATCCGACCATACTTGGCCGCAAAGTCGATGACTCCGGCCCGCGTCGGGCTGCTCAGCATGGCATAGCCGTACATGCCGTAAGCCATGACATGCATTCGTTCTCCAGCGCGAAACGCAACCGCCGGATCCCGCGACAGCCGCATCGCATTGCGAAAGACCGTTTCGACCTGCCGATAGGAGACGCGCACCGACGAATCCCTGAGGTCAGCACGCCTCAAGTTAGTCGCGCCGAGCGCGCGCGAAGCCGAGATCCCCTCCTCGGCCAGGACGTCCACAACCGCAGCGATCCGTTGCGGCGAATAGAGACACTGCAGGAGATTTGGTGACGGGTGATACACGAGCGTCCTCGTCCGCCTTCCGCGCCTGCTTCAGGTCCCGCAATCCGGTCCCCGCAAGCTACCGGGAGGCTAGTCAGCCGGACCGGGCAGCGGAAGGTTCGATTGGTCACGTTTGCAGGTGAGTTCCGGACAAGACCGGCCAAAAGAAAGACCGCCGAGGGAGGGCGGTCCAGGTTGGGAGAACGCGATCGCGAGCGCAACCACGGCGCTGAGCTTACGCGCGCTTCGGCCGCACAAAAGGTTCGATTGAACCAGTTTGGCGGTGAACTACGGACACAGCCGGCGAAGCTCCCCTTGGATATCTCGGGGTCAAAGACCCTCCTCGCCGCGGAATTCGGATGGATTTCTGCCGGTCCAGCGCGAGAAGGCGTGGCGGAAGTTGGCTGCGTCGCTGTAGCCGAGGCGGCTTGCGATCTCCTCATTGGTCATGCGCGTCTTGCGCAGATACTCGATCGCGAGCCGCATGCGCACCTCGGAAAGCAAGCTGCGATACGAGGTTCCCTCTGCCTCGAGCCTGCGCCGCAGCGCGCGGGGATAGATATCGAGCTGCTCGGCGATCGCCTCGATGCTTGGATAACGCCCCGGCCGCTCGATCAGTATCCGGCGGATATCGGCGGCAACACCGCCGGCGCGGTTCACCTCGCCGAGGATCTCCTCGCACATCTCCCGCGCCATGGCGTGGGTTCGCGGATTCGCCAGCGCCCGCGGGCCGTCATTGCGCGCGTATTCGTATCCGCAATGATGCTGATTGAACAGAATCGGGCACCCGAAGAGATCACGATACGCCGCGGCGGACGGCGGCGGCGTATAGTCGAGCAGCACGCGCGAGAAGCCGAAGCCCTGACCCGAGCGGTCGCGAATCGTCGTCAGATGGGCGGCCAGCGCGAACTCGACCGCGAAGCGATGCACACTCTCGGTCGGATTCGGCCAGTGCATGGGCTGGAACGTCGCCACCACCGTCTCACGATCATAGGACAGGCCGAAATCGCAGAACGGACCCACCACCCGGATGTATCGCGCAGCGAAGTCGCGCGCCTCCGCGTGCGTTGCACTGCTCAGCAGCGCGTATCCGTACATGCCATAGGCTGTGACATGCATTCGCGCTCCAGAGCGCAGCGCGATGGCCGGGTCCCCTGCCAGCCGCAGCGCGTTGCGGATCACCGTGTCGAGCTGCCGATACGATATACGCGTCGTATGGGATTCGAGCTGGCCGATGACGAGCCCGGTACCCTCCAGAACCTCAGATGGATCAATGCCCTGCTCGCGAAGCTCGGCCGCGATGGCCGCGATCGAATGCGGCGGAAATATTCGCTGCGCGAAGCCGGGGAGCATTCGACTCGGCGATTGGCGTAGGTGCGACTCTTGCCTAGTCATTGCAACCGCATGTCCCTGGCATTCCGCGCATTCCTGCTCCACGATTGATGATCGCTCCAACGTAAGCCCGATCCCGCACGCGACGCAATAATCGCGTATCCGCGCGCGGCGCGCCCCGCAATCCGCGTCCGGAAGTCACCCGGTCGGCGGTCCAATCGCACCTTTCTCCGTTTCCCGAGATCGCTAGGCTCGCGATGCCTTGCTCGACAACCGGCACGCAGCCGGAGGCCCCATACGGGCCACGACAAGCTATCAAGGGAGGAGCGGATGCGACGGGAAGACGTTCTCAAGCAGCTGACGACGCCAATCGGTGCCCCGGCATTTCCCCGCGGGCCGTTCCGCTTCAACAACCGCGAATACCTCAACATCCTGTATCGCACCGACATCGAGGCGCTGCGCGCGGTCGTTCCCGAGCCGCTGGAGATCGATGATCCGCTGGTCCGCTGGGAGATCATGCGGATGCCCGACACCTCCGGTCTCGGCGACTACACCGAATGCGGCCAGGCGGTCCAGGTGCGCTACGGCGACGAGAAGGGCGAGTACCTTCACGCGATGTACCTCGATAACCTGCCGGCGCTGGCGTCGGGCCGCGAAATCAGCGGCTATCCCAAGGTGATCGGCAAGCCGAAGCTCTATATCGATTCCGACACCCTGGTCGGCACCATGGATTACGGCAGCCTGCGTGTAGCCACCGCGACGATGGGTTACAAGCACCGCGCGCTGGATCTCGAAAAGGCAAAGGCCGAGATCTGCGTACCGACGTTCATGCTGAAGATCCTTTGGACCTATGACAGCCCGAAGCCGGCGGGCGAGCCGCGCATCTGCGAACTGCTGCGCTCCGAGATCACCGACATCACGGTCAAGGGTGCCTGGACCGGCCCGGCCCGGCTGGAGCTGTTCGCCCATGCATTGGCCCCGATGGCCGACTTTCCGGTGCGCGAGATCGTCGCGTGCAGCCACATCATGACCGACTTGACGCTGTCCCGCGCCAAGCGCTGCCACAACTATCTCGATCAGCCGCGGTAAGCGGGCACGTCGGAGGAAGCCATGCCATCATCCGCAGATCGCGCCGCGGCGCTCAACCGCTATCGCAATGTGTGCGTCATCGGGGCCGGTGTCATCGGCTCCTCCTGGGCGGCGCTGTTCCTCGCGCACGACCTCAATGTCGTGATCAACGATCCGCAGCCCGGCATCGAGGCCACGGTCAAGGACGCCCTGATCAAGATCGCGCCGACATTGCTGAAGCTCGGCCTGCCGCATGAGGGATTGGAGCGCAACCTGCGCTTCGAGCCGGATCTTGCGCGCGCCGTCGCCGGCGCCGACCTCGTGCAGGAGAACGGCCCGGAGAAGCCCGAGTGGAAGCAGCAGCTCTGGGCGCGGATCGAGGCAGCGGTGCCGAAACATGCATTGCTGCTGTCGTCGAGCTCGGCGCGGCCGGCCACCGAGCAGGCGAAAGAGATGAAGGATGCAAGCCGGCTGCTGGTCGGCCATCCGTTCAACCCGCCGCATCTGATCCCGCTGGTCGAGGTCGTTCCCGGCGAACGCACCGATCCAGAGGCCACCGCCGACGCCGTGGCGTTCTACGAGGCGCTCGGCAAGGTGCCGCGCGTGCTCAAGAAGGAAATCCAGGGCTTTGTCGCCAACCGGCTGCAGCGCGCGATCATGCGCGAGGCCTGCTATCTCGTGCAGGAAGGCGTCGTCACGGTCGATGAGCTGGACGACATCGTCACCAGCTCGATCGGGTTGCGCTGGGCCGTGAACGGACCGTTCAGCTCGTTCCACATGGGCGGCGGGCCGAACGGGCTCGAGTCGTTCTTCCAGCATCTCGGCAAGAACATGGCCGCGTCATTCAAGGTGATTCCGCAGGTCGATCTCGACGAGGCGCTGCAGCGCAGGATCATCGACCAGGCCGCGGCATCGTTCGGCAAGACGCCGATCCCGCGGATGGAGCGCGAGCGCGACGACACGCAGGTGGCGCTGCTGCACGTGCTGGCGGCACGCAACGGCAGGAACGGGACATGACCGGCTCGCCCCCGGGCTGCGCGCACTCGCAGACACAGGCGGCCGCCACGTTCCGGAATAGGCCAATCTGGCCGAACAACAGCTGATCCCCGGGGTATCAAGCGGAGACGGACTCACATGAGCATCTTCGAAGGTTTGAAGGTCATCGACTGCGGCAGCTTCATCGCCGCGCCAACCGCCGCGACGCTGCTCGGCGACTTCGGTGCCGACGTGATCAAGATCGAGCCGCCCGGCGCAGGCGACGCGTTCCGTCAGGTGCCGAAGCTGCCCGGCATGCCGAGATCCGATCAGCCCTATGGCTGGCTGCTCGATAACCGCAACAAGCGCGGCCTTGCGCTCGATCTCTCAAAGCCCGAGGGCCAGGCGGTGCTGCATCGCCTCGCTTCCTCCGCCGATGTCTTCATCACCAACTATCCGCTCGCAGTACGCAGGAAGCTCGCGATCAGCTACGATCGGCTTGCCGTGGCGAATGATCGGCTGATCTACGCCTCGTTCACCGGCTATGGCGAGACCGGCGACGAGGCGGGAAAGCCGGGTTTCGATGTCACGGCTTACTGGGCGCGCTCAGGCCTGATGGACATGGTGCGGAGCGACGCCAGCACGCCGCCGGCGCGGGCGCTGGCCGGCATGGGCGATCACCCGTCGGGCGTTTCGCTGTTCGCGGCCGTCGCGGTGGCGCTATATCAGCGGGAGCGCACGGGACGCGGCACCCAGGTCGGCTCCTCGCTGCTCGCCAACGGCGTCTGGTCGAACGGCATCATGGCGCAAGCGGCGTTGTGCGGGGCGACGTTCACGCCGCGGCCGCCGCGCGAAAATCTGTTCAATGCGCTCGGCTGCTACTATCGCTGCCGCGACGGCCGCTGGCTGCTGCTCGCGATCGTCAACGAGCAGCGCGACTTTCCGACCGTGGCGAAATGCCTCGGCCTCGACGACCTGCTCACCGATCCGCGCTTTGCCAAGCAGGCCGATCGGTTCGCCCGTTCCGCGGAACTGATCGCCCTGTTCGACGCGGCATTCGCGACGCGTGATCGGGACGAATGGCGTACGTGCCTCGATGAAGCAGGCATCGTCTTTGAATGCGTTGCCGAGATGAGCGACCTGTCCGCCGACCGGCAAATGCTGTCGGCCGGCGTGCTGGTGCCGTTCGAGAACGACGAGATGCTGACGATCGACAGCCCGTTCTTTGTCGACGGTGCGACCAAGGTAAAGCCGCGCAAGGCGCCCGCGGTCGGCGAGCACAGCACGCAGATCCTGCGCGAGGCCGGTTACGATGACGCGGCCATCGCCGGGATGCGCGAAAGCAAGATCCTGGCATGATACGCTGACCGCTAGGCGACGCCGGCCGCCTTCACCGCGCGCACGAGAAAAGGCCGCGCCCTCGGATGAGAGGCGCGGCCAGTCTCGAGGCGCCCGAACCGGGGGGCACCACAGCGGCGGTGCGGCGCAGCTGAGGTTCGGAGGACGCCCCCGAGCAGAAGCGATCAGCGCCCGACACGCTTCCAACTCCCTGACGAGCCATCGCATTTGCCGTCGATGGCCAATCTATGCATGGAGTTCGACCGCGAGGAGGTTCGACGAGGCCGGTTCGGAGGTGACTTATGGACAGCGTCGAGTAACGAGCGGTCAAGTGCAGCGCTGCGCCGCCCGCACGGTCTTCACATCGGCGAAGAGACCCGGAAATCGGATGGGCTCTTGCCGGTCCAGCGGATGAAGGCATGCCGGAAGTTGGCGGCGTCGCTATAGCCGAGCCGGTTCGCGATCTCCTCGTTGGTCATCGCGGTCTTGCGCAGATATTCGATCGCAAGCCGCGTCCGCACCTCGGCGAGCAGTTCACGATACGATGTATCTTCGGCTTCGAGCCTCCGCCGCAGGGCACGCGGATGCATCGACAGCCGCTCGGCGATCGCCTCGATGTTCGGATATCTGCCGGGCTGCTCAATCAGGACCCGCCGGACATCGGCAGCGATCCCGCCCGCATGATTGACCTCGGACAGCACCTGCTCGCACATCTCGCGCGCCATTCCGTGGGTGCGGGAATCCGCCAGCGCCACCGGACCGTCGGCCTGAGACAGGTGGTACCTGTACTCGTTGCCGCGCTGGCGAAACAGGACCGGGCAGTCGAAGATCATCTGGTAGGCGCCGGCATGCGCCGGTTCGCCATAGGCTAGGGAAATCTGCGAGAACCGGAACGACTCGCCCGCCAGGTCCTTCATCGTCGTCAAATGCGACGACAGGGCGAACTCGGCCGCGAAGCGATGCACGTCCTGCGTCGGATTCGGCCAATGCAACGGCTCGAATGCGCAGACGACCGCCGCGCCGTCATACGAGTATTTCGCATCGCACAGCGGACCGACGACCCGAAGGTATCGATTGGCGAAGGCGCGCGCATCGTCATAGGTCGCGCTGCTCAGCAAGGCGTATCCGTACATTCCGTGCGCGGTCACGCGCATGCGCTGTCCGGCGCGGAGTGCAACCGTCGGTTCGTTCGACAGCCGCAATGCATTGCGAACCACGATGTCGATCTGCCGGTACGAGATACGCGTGGTGTGAGCTTCGAGTTGATCCTCGGTCAAGCCGGTGCCCGCCAGCGCCACGGACGATCGAACCTGTTGCCTGCCGAGCTCGGCGATGATGGCAGCAATCAACTGCGCCGAATATACATGCTGGTCGAAGTCCGGCGGCAATTGACATTCCGGCACGGCGTCGCGCAGGCGCCTTCCAGCGCTCATGGTCGTCTTCCTCCTTGGACCCAAAGTCTTGCTCAAATCGAAATCATTCGCAATGCCGGCAGCAGCCGGCCGGCTTCCCCTATCCCCAGCCTTGGATCTCCAGTCTTGGGACAGCGCGCGGATCGGATCCAAGCATGCCGAATTCGTTAACGCGGTGTTTCGCCGGCAGCCGTGCTTCTGGTCAGCACTCCACGACGTTCACCGCGAGCCCGCCCTGCGAGGTCTCCTTGTATTTGGACTTCATGTCCTCGCCGGTCTGCAGCATCGTCTTGATGACGGCATCAAGCGATACATAGTGCTTGCCATCACCACGCAGCGCCATTCGGGCGGCGTTGATGGCCTTGACGGCGCCCATCGCGTTGCGCTCGATGCAAGGGATCTGCACCAGGCCCCCAACGGGATCGCAAGTGAGACCGAGATTGTGCTCCATCCCGATCTCGGCAGCGTTCTCGACCTGGGCAGGGGCACCGCCGAGCACGGCCGTCAGGCCGCCTGCGGCCATCGAACAGGCCACGCCGACCTCGCCCTGACAGCCAACTTCAGCGCCGGAGATCGATGCATTCGCCTTGTAGAGCATGCCGATCGCAGCCGCGGTGAGCAGGAACGTCACGACGCCGTCGTCGGTCGCGCCCGGACAGAACTTGACGTAGTAGTGCAGCACCGCCGGGATCACGCCGGCCGCGCCGTTGGTCGGAGCGGTCACGATCCGTCCACGCGCCGCATTCTCCTCATTCACCGCCATCGCGAAGGCGTTGACCCAGTCCATCGCCGCCAGCGGATCGACGCTCTCGGTGTCGCTGTTGCGGGCCGACAGTTCGCGGTAGAGCGCCGGTGCGCGACGGCGAATGCTCAGCGGCCCGGGCAACGGTTCGGCCGCGCCGGTATTGTCGATGCCGAAGCCGCGGTCGACGCATTGCTTCATCGTCTCCCAGATCTTCAGGAGGCCGGCACGGACGTCTGCGTCGGTGCGATGAACGCACTCATTGGCCAGCACCATCTCGGCGATCGAGCGGCCGCTCGACTGCGCGCGTGCAACCAGCTCGGCGCCGGTGCCGAACGGATACGGCCAGACCGGGAGCTCGGCGCTTGCGCCGCCAGCCACGTCGCCAAGGCCACGCTCGATCACGAATCCGCCGCCGACCGAGAAGTAATAGCGTTCCGCCAGCAGACCGCCGTCGGCCGCGAACGCCACGAGGCAGATTCCATTGGGATGTTCCGGTAGTGCGCTGTCGGGCTTGAACACGATATCGCGCCCGCGCCGGAACGGGACCGGATGAACATTGAGCAGCCGCAGCTCGCCGGAGCGCCGGATGTCCGCAAGCTGCGGCGCCACCTGGGCCGGATCGACCGTATCGGGCTTTTCGCCGAGCAGGCCGAGGATCACGCCGAGATCGGTCGCATGCCCTCGCCCGGTCGCGCCCAGCGAGCCATAGAGATCGGCGCGTATCTGCACCGTCCTGGAAAGCAGGCCGTCGCGCTCGAGCGCGCGGACGAATTGCCCGGCCGCACGCATCGGCCCCACCGTGTGCGAACTCGAGGGGCCGATGCCGATCTTGAATATGTCGAAGACCGAAAGCATCAGGCAGCAGGCAATTGTTGCTTGACGAGCTCGACCCAATACGCGGCGCCCAGCGGCAGGATGGCGTCATTGAAATCATAGTACGGGTTGTGCAGCGGCGGATCATTGGCGGTCTCGCCCGCGCCGATGCAGATATAGGCACCCGGGCACTCCTGCAGCATGAACGCAAAGTCCTCCGATCCCATCGCCGGCTTGATGTCGGTTTGCACCTGTTCAACGCCGACGAGATTTGCGGCGGCCGACGCCGCGGCATTCGTTTCGGCGGGTGTGTTGATCACTCCCGGATAACCTCGCATGTAGCTCAGATCGATCTTCGCACCATGACTTTGCGCCACGCCGGCGCAGACCTGCTTCATGGCGGCCTCGACCTGATTCTGTATCTCGGCGTCCAGCGTTCTGACTGTGCCGCGCAGTGTAACGGTTTCGGGCACCACGTTCCAGGTGTCGCCGCCATGGATCTGGGTGACGCTCACGACAGCGGCGTCCATTGCACCGATGCGGCGGCTCACGATGCCCTGCAGCGCGGAGACGAGATCGGCCGACACCAGGACCGAGTCGATGCCCTTTTCCGGCGTCGCGGCATGGCAACCGCTTCCGGTCACCACGATCTCGAAAGTATCGAGAAAGGCCGTCGCAATGCCGGTCCGGATCGCGAATTTCCCGCGCGGGATATTCGGGATGTTGTGCATCCCGTAGACCGCATCGGCGGGAAACAACTTGAATAGCCCCTCCTCGACCATCTTCTTGCCGCCGCCTTCATTCTCCTCCGCAGGCTGGAAAACGAAATGGACGGTGCCGCGGAACGGCCGGTGACGGGCGAGCTGCACGGCAGCGCCAAGCAGCATTGTGGTGTGGCCATCATGGCCACAGCCGTGCATCTTGCCGGCACGGGTCGACTTGTGGGTGCGGTCCCCGAGTTCCTGGAGATCGAGCGCGTCCATGTCGGCGCGCAGCGCGATCGTCGGGCCTTCGCCGTTCGTTAGCGTTCCGACCACGCCGGTGCCGCCGAGGCCGCGGTGGACCGGAATCTGCATCTCCATCAGCGCATCGGCGACGAGCTGGGCGGTGCGGTGCTCTTGGAACGCGGTTTCCGGGTTGGCATGGATGTCGTGACGCCAATCCAGCATCCGGGCACAGATATCGTCGGCGATTCCATATTCCTTTGACATGCGTAGGCTCACCTGTCCGTTGGCTAGCGATGGAAAAATTCTGCGATCAATGTCGCGCCGAGGAACGTGCCCGCGGCGGCGGTCAGCGAGACCACCACGATACGCCAGCTCAGCCTCCTGAAGATCGGAAGATCCTTGGCGACCGAGAAGCCGGCGAGCGTCAGCACGGGCGTCGTGAAAGCGAGGAAGTTCAGCTTGTCGACCGAGCCGATCATCGCGCTCGAGAACGGCAGCAGGCCGGGAATGCCGAGCACAGTGGTGACCACGACAAGGATGAGAATGTGCGGCACTTTCGACAGCAGACGGGCAAGGACGTCGACCAGCAGCACGACCGCGAGCACGACCAGGAGACCCGCCCCCGATTCCAGCAGCGGAACCTTGTAGGTGAGCGAATTTCCGATCAGGACGCCGCCCGCGACGGTGATCCAGGCGAGCAGCGAGTCGGAGAAACCGAACGTGCCGTGCTTGGTCTCGGCGGCGCTGGCGATCGAGGGCCCGAGGTCGCCCGACGCGAAGTTCGAGAACCGGCCGAGCACCGGCTCCAGCCTGTCATACAGCCAGGAGCACACCGGCAGCGAGAAGAACAGGGCGAAATAGAAGCCGAGGACGGCGGTCATCAGGTTCGCCGCCGAGGCGATCGCAATAAGCTCCTTCGCCATCTCGGGCGGATTGTGGCCGTTGATGGTGCCTATCGCGGCCGCCATCATGCTGCCCGAGCCGACGCCTGCGCCCATCGCAAGCGACCGCGGATCGAAGATGTGCAGGCTGGCGACAAAGCCGGCCAGCAGCGCGATGAAGAGCGCGCCGAGCACGGTGCCCGTGATGTACTCGGCCAGCACACCGCGCCCCTCGGCGGAGTTCATGCCGTATTTCTCGCCGATGATCACCATGTTGCCTTCACGGCCGATCGAGAAGGTCGCGCCGACCGCTTCGCGCTTGACCCCAAGCAGGAGCGCGATCGGCAGGCCAAGCACCAGCGTGCCGAAGGTGTGCCCGAGCTCCTGGAAGATCAGCGCCCAGCCGGCCTTCTGCACCTCCGGCAGCGCGCCGCCGACCGTGAAGGCCATCTTGATTACAAAGAGCAGCAGACCTGCGTTGAGCAATTGTCCCGCGTAGGTCTGCAAGCCTGGCCCGATCCGCGCGGCGGCAGGCAGAAAGCGTGCCGAGAGGCCCCAGGCGGCCGCGATCAGCAGCGCCCACACCATCGGCTGAAGCAGCACCTTGCCCGGCCCGATCTGGAACTGGACGATCCCGACCGTCTCGGCGACGGCAACGATAATCAGAACGGCAACCAACAGCGTGAGCTTGCCGGTAGCCGCGGGATCGACCGCCTTGGCGGGAAGGTCTGCGGAAGGAGAAGAGGTCGACGTCATGGTGCTGGACACCTCCAGAAAATGATTGCGAGGCAATGCGGTGAACGGTGAACCAACTTGCCCGTGCAGCATCGGGGAGAAGGCGCCTTGCATCAATGATCGTGGTATCCCGTTTTTGTTGCATTTTTTGCAACATTGGCCGAACGAATATCCGGCCGGCGAAAGCCGGCTTGACCGCGATCGTTGCCGTCATGGATGCGAGCGGCGCGAGGATGGCGAAGCCGTTCCTCGGATAGTGCCCCGTGCTACTCGATCGCGCCGGGCGCCCCGCCCGGTTCGAGCTTCTGCACGTCCGCCACATTGACGCCGAGCACGACGATGTCGTGCGTCTTGCCCTGAAGGTCCTTTACCTGATCACGCAACAGCGCCTCGGCGCGGAAGCCGAGTGCCTCGAAAATCGCGATCGCGCGGGTCTGGTCCGATGTCATCTGCACGGTCAGGCGTTCCAGGCCCATCGACAGCGCGAGGTCAAAGGCCTCATTGGAAAGTGCCCGTCCGATGCCGGTGCCGCGCACGTGCGAGGAGATCACGGTCCTGATCTCGCCGACATGGGCTGACCACGACATCGGGTCCCGCACGATCGTGCCGCACCCCACCACGATGTCGTCCTTGACCACCAGCAGGCTGACGATCGAGCCGCGCTCGATCTCCTTGATCCATGCCGAGAGCACCTTCGGTTCACGGATATTCCGCGGCAGGAAAAGCATGTCATGCACGGCAAGCGCGTTGGCAAATTTCAGGACGGCGGCCTCGTCGGCAGGCCCCATCAACCGAAACTCGACGTCCCCGCTCTCGAAGTTGACGCGACGCGGATAGAATCGCATCTTGATGTTCCTCATGCAGATCACTCGCTCAATCAGAAATCCGGACTTCGCCGCAATCGGGGTCCGCAGCGTTTCTTCCAGCAGTCCTGCACGCGGGAGCCAGATCAAGCAAGCCGAGCGCACCGATGTCCGAATATAACCCCTGAGACGGCCTGTTTGCACCTTTCCGAACCACGATGAGCACAAGAGCCTGTTGCCAATGACCAATACAAACGCTTCCAGGGACGGCCACGAACGCCCGCTTCACGAGATGCTTCGCAGCCATGCCCGCGAGCGGCCGGAAAAACCGGCTTGCATCTGGTATGGCCGTGCCGTCACGTTTCTCGAGCTCGATCGTGCGAGGGACGCATTTGCGGCGCGCCTGCAGCAGCTCGGCGTTGCCAAGGGCGAGCCGGTCGCACTGTTCATGAACAACTGTCCGCAATACCTGATGGCGCAATACGGCATCCAGAAGATCGGCGCCATCGCCTCGCCCTGCGGGGCGCTGAACAAGGAGCACGAGCTCGCCTACCAACTCGACGATCTCGGCGCGCGCGTGATCGTCGCGGCCGAACCGCTATTGCCGATCGTGGATCAGGTCCGTGACAAGACCAAGCTCGAGCATGTCTTCGTGGTCCGCTACCCGGACCTGCTGCCCGAGCAGCCGCCGATCGGCGTTCCGGACGAACTGCTCGCATCCGGCTCCCGACCGGCCAGTACGGCCGGCGAGGTCGAGGACTTCCTCTCCGTCGTTGCAAGCGGTGCATCGCCCCGCGATGTCGCGATCGACATGAACGACACGGCGCTGATGATCTACACCTCGGGCAGCACGGGCCGGCCCAAGGGGGCGATGCTGTCCTATCGCAACGTCATCTTCAAGACGGCTGCGACCGTGAACTGCAACGGGATCGGCACCGACGACGTCCTGCTCTCGATCGCGCCGCTTTATCACATTGCGGGCATGGTGATGGGCGTGAATGCACCGGTCTACGCCGGCGCGACGTCCGTGCTGCTGTACCGGTTCGACCCGCTCGTGACGGCACAGGCGATCGACCGCTATCAGGTGAGCTGGTGGTACAGCGTCGCGCCGATGAACGTCGCGGTCACGCAGCTCCCGAACATTTCCGACTTCAGGTTGGGGAGCCTCCGCGTCAATCCCGTGACCAGCTTCGGCATCGACTGGACCGAAGCGCTTGCCAGGCAATGGCAGGCGGTCGCGGCGAACTGCGAAAGTTTCGAGGCGGCGTACGGGCTGACCGAGACCCACACGGTCGATACCTTCATGCCGCGCAACGCAATCCGCTGGGGCACCCATGGCAGGCCGGTGCCCGGCAACGAGATCCGGATCGTCGATCCTGACTCCGGCGCGGACACGCCGGCCGGCGCCACGGGCGAAATCGTGATCCGTGGCCCGGGGGTGTTCAAGGGCTACCGCAATCGTCCCGATGCGACCGCGGAAGCGCTGCGCAATGGCTGGCTGCACACCGGCGACATGGGCCGCCTCGATGCCGACGGCTATCTGACCTTCATGGGACGCTTCAAGGAGATGATCAAGGTCTCCGGCTACAGCGTCTTCCCGGAGGAGGTCGAATCGATTCTGAACAAGCATCCCGACGTGGCGGCGTCGGCCGTGATCGGCGTGCCCGACGCAACGAAGGGCGAAGTGGTCAAGGCCTTCATCGTGCTGGCGCCGCGTGCCGAACTGGACACCGCCCGGCTCGCGGCATGGGCGCGCCAGAACATGGCGCCCTACAAGGTGCCGCGCGATGTCAGCTTCGTGACCGAGTTGCCGCGTTCACCGGCCGGCAAGCTGTTGCGGCGGCTGCTCAAGGACTGACGCAGAGCTGCCCGAACGGCCGATGGCGCCGGTCGGAAATCCCGATCGCCCATGGCGCGCAGGCCGCGCGGCAGATTGAGCTCGGCATTGAGAGCATCGAAGAACGCGGCGATGTCGGCGCTATCGGTCAGACCGAGCGCCTGCCTCAGCCGCGGCAGCTTGTCCGCGATCGCCGCGCCATTGTAGAGATCAGAGATCGGTGCGTTCTTCGGCAATGTCGCGACGCTGCTCCATGTTGAAGCGTCCCGCATAGATCGGCCGCCCGCCGGTGGTCGGACCGGGATACTGCACGATCAGGATATCGCCGCCGGTCACGGTCTCGAACTTGCCTTCGAAATGCGGGTCGGGATGAAAGATCATCGTGCCCGGCGAGTAGACATTGTCGTCGATCCGGAATTCGCCGCTCAGGATGTACCAGACCTGCGCGAACTCGTGATTGTGGATCGGATGATGCGCGCCCGGCTCCAGCCGCAGGATGCCCGCGTTCGGCTCGGTCGGCCGCTCCGGCCGCGGGTGGAACAGCATCTTGCCGGTCTCGCCTGGCCAGCGGATGGTCTCCCACTCGACATCGTCGATGTGCTTCGCCTCATACGGCAGGTGCCTGCCGGTCGCGGTTGCGGTCTGCATGGATCAGTCTCCTTGGGGCTTGCTCTTGGGTGATCGGGGCGGGACGGCGGCGCTCGGCACGCGCCACCAGTCGAAATGCTCGACCTTCTGCGGCGACTTCGCGACCACCATCAGGATGCGCGCTTCGTCCTCGCCGATGTTGTCGGCGCGATGCGGCAGCTCGGAATTGAGGAAGATGCCTTCACCGGGCGAAAGATCGAACACCTCGGCGCCGACGTGGAAGCGGATGCGACCGCTGATCACGTAGCAGTATTCCTGCCCTGGATGCGACACCATCAGATCCATCCGGTTCTTGCGCGGGAACGAGAGGTGGAACACCTCCAGATCGTCGTTCGGCATGCCGCCTGCGAACAATCGCCAGCGATAGCCGGTGCTCGGGATGCTCTGGTCTTCACCATCGTCGCCGTGGCGATGCAGCGTGACGTGGCTGCGCGATTGGTCCTGCGGCGCGGCGAACAATTCGCTGACGCCAATGTCGAGCGCCTGCGCGATCTGAATCAGATTGGCAACGGAGCTCGACACCTGACCGCGCTCGAGGCGCGACACGAAGGCGGCGGACAGCCCGGTGGTGTCGGCCAGCTCCT
The DNA here is from genome assembly GCF_015291625.1 of Bradyrhizobium sp. CCBAU 53421. Taxonomy (NCBI): domain Bacteria; kingdom Pseudomonadati; phylum Pseudomonadota; class Alphaproteobacteria; order Hyphomicrobiales; family Nitrobacteraceae; genus Bradyrhizobium; species Bradyrhizobium sp. CCBAU 53421. The sequence goes on along the minus strand of NZ_CP030047.1, from coordinate 2,589,347 downwards.
TCAGCTTCATGCCACGCTCCTCCCGCAGCGAGCGAATGCGTGCTCCAAGCCTCGCCAGCGTCTCGTCCTGCGTTTTCATTGCTCCGACCCTCTCTCGAATTTGCTTCCCTGTCAATAAAAATTGCTATACACGCAATTTTCGCTGCACCTGATGTTGAGGCTGGGGGGGGGAATCCCAAGGGTTCTCCACATCGGCACGCAAGCGAATTGCGTATCACGCAACAAAACCAAACGGCAAACAACGCGACCTCCGGAGGAGCACCCGACCATGACAACGACTCTCAGGACCTTATGCGCGGCGATGACCGCGACGTTGCTGCACATTCACGTCGCGCACGCGGGAATGTCCGACGATGTGATCCGCATCGGAGTCCTCAACGACCGCTCCGGCGCCTATGCCGACCTCGGCGGCGAAGGCTCGGTGGTCGCAGCGAAGATGGCGGCGGAGGAGTTCGGCAACAGCATCGGCGGCGTGCCGGTCGAGATCGTCTCGGCCGATCATCAGAACAAGCCGGACATCGGGCTTGGCATCGTGCGGCGCTGGTTCGACACGGAGAAGGTCGATGCCATCGCTGACATTTCCAATTCAGGCGTCGGCTTCGCGGTGACCGCTCTCGCCAAGGAGCGCAACAAGATCGTGCTCAACGCGTCGGCCTCCTCGGACTTCACCGGCAAGGCCTGCACCCGGACCTCGTTCCAGTGGGTCTACACCAGCTATACCAACGGCTACGGCCTCGCGCGGGTGCTCACGGCGCAGAAGCTCGACAGCTGGTTCCTGATCACGGTGGACTATTCGTTCGGCCACGCCTTCGCCGCCGACATGCGCCGCGCGGTCGAGAACGGCGGCGGCAAGGTGATCGGCGAGGTGCGCCACCCGCTCAACACCGCCGACTTCAGTTCGGTGCTGCTGCAGGCGCAGGCGTCCGGCGCCAAGGTGATCGCGCTGGCCAACGCCGGCGCCGACATGACCAACTCGGTGAAGCAGGCGGCCGAGTTCGGCATCACCCGCGGGCAGGCCTTGGTGGCACCGACCGTATTCCTCACCGACGTCGACGCGATGGGTCTTGCCTCCGCGCAGAACCTGCAGTTCGTCACCGCATACTACTGGGACCGCGATGCCGAGTCGCGGGCGTGGGCCAACAAGTTCTTTGAGAAGGTTGGGCGGATGCCGACCATGACCCAGGCCGGCGTCTATTCCGCCGTCCGTCACTATTTGCGTGCGGTGCAGGCCGCAAATTCCGACGATGGCCTCGCCGTCGCAGCCAAGATACGCGAATTGCCGGTTGCCGACGCGTTTGCGCGCGGCACGGTCCGTGCGGACGGCCAGTTCGTGCACGACATGTACCTGGCGCGCGTCAAGACACCGGCGGCCTCGAGCCGACGTTGGGACTACTACAATATCGTCGCGACGATTCCCGCCGAGCAGGCATTCCGCCCGCTCGGCGAGGGTGGCTGTGAGTTGGTCTCGCAATAGCGACGCCGGCGGACGGTGGCCGACACCACCGTCCGCCAATCGTGGATTCAATCCAACGGACGACCGCGTGTCTCCGGCACGAAACAGATCGCGACGACGAATGCGAAGCCGGACACGATCACTGGATACCACAATCCGAAGTACGGATTGCCGGAATACACATTCATCGCCGAGACGACGAAGGACAGCATACCTCCGACCCAGCCGGCGCCCACATGGAACGGAAACGAGAGCGAGGTATATCGAATGCGCGCCGGAAACAGCTCGACCATGAAGGCTGCCATCGGGCCGTATACCATCGCCAGATAGAGCACGAGCACGAACAGGAGCCCGAATACCGCGGGGCGATTGATCTTCGAAAGATCCGCGGACGACGGCCACCCCGCTGAGACCAACGCCTGCTTGAGGCTGTCGGGGTTGACCCCCTCGACGACCCGTCCCGCGATTCTGACCGTGGTCGGTGCGCCCGGAGCTGCCTGCTCCGATCGATACTGGACGCCAAGATCTGTCAGAAATCCGGTGACCTTGTCGCATTCCGTGGTGGCCTCGACAAACAGACGGAAATGGCAGTCGCGCGCCGTGACGACAATGTCGGTGCGCTCGAGGAAGCGCTCCAGGGCCGGATTTGCATAGTGGGTCAAGCCTTTGAAGATCGGCTGGATGGTGACAGCCGCCAGCAGGCAAGCCAACGCCATGATGGGCTTGCGGCCGATGCGATCGGACAACCAACCGAAGAAGACATAGAGCGGCGTGACCACCACCAGGGCGGGCCCGATCAGCAGCTGTACGTCGTCCATCGGCACTTTCAGGGTCTTGTTGAGGAAGAACATCGAATAGAAATGCCCGGTGCCGAAGATCGCGCCAAGACCTGCAGCAACGACGAACAACAGAACGACGTATTTGAGGTTTGCCGCGCGCGTAAAGCTCTCCGTGACCGGCGCCTTGGACGTTGCGCCCGCGGCCTTCATTCTCTGGAACGTAGGTGACTCGTGCAGCTTCGCCCGAAAGTAGACCGACACGACAAGCAAGAGCAGCGACAGCACGAATGGCAGGCGCCAGCCCCAAGCGTGGAACTGCGTATCGGAAAGAATGAGCTTCAGCCCGAACACGACAATGATGGAACTCAGAAGCCCAAGCGTCGCGGTGGTCTGAAGTGAGCTGGTGTATGCTCCACGCCGGTTCACCGGCGAGTGCTCCGCGACATAGGTCACGGCTCCGCCAACTTCGCCGCCGAGCGCCAGGCCTTGCAGCAAGCGGCAAAGCACGAGCCCGTATGTCGCAGCAATTCCGATCTGATCGTAGGTCGGAAGCAGCCCCACGCCGACCGTGGCGACGCCCATCAGGATAATGGTCACCAGAAACGTCTTCTTGCGTCCGACCATGTCTCCGAGGCGACCGAAGAACAGCGCGCCGATCGGGCGAATGAGGAAACCGGCACCAAACGTTGCGAGGCTTGCGAGGAACGCCGCCGTCTCATTGCCCTTCGGAAAGAAGAGGTGTCCGAGCTGAACTGCAAGAGCCGCGTAGATGTAGAAGTCGTACCACTCGAGAAGCGCGCCGAAGGACGACGCCAATACGACCTTTTTCTCTTCGGCGGTCATTGCGGAAGTCGCGCGAATGGCGCTCGCAGGATGCAGCGTGTCCGTCATCGTCCCCTCACCTCTCTTGTTATGTCTTGCCGCTAGCGGGTATTTGTGCCGCCAGTCACGGCAGCAGAACTGGCAGTCCTGGCCTCCACGAGCTTCAACGTTTCGGAGAGGTCCATGACGACGGCGTACTTCTCCGACATGTCGAACAGGTTCGCCTCGTGCGGACCGATCGCGCGGTCGCCGACGCAATCCCTGACCACCAGCGGAAGGAAGCCCAGCGACATCGCGTCAACGACGCTTGACCGCACACAACCGCTGGTCACGCAACCGGCGATCACAAGGGTGCGGACGCCGCGCTGCGTCAGCCATGGTCCCAGTCCTGTCGCAAAGAACGCCGACGGCACGGTCTTTCTGACGACCAGTTCACCCGGCTTCGGCGCAAGTTGCGGAACGATCGCACTGTTGGACGACGCCTCCTTCAGCGTGAGCAGCCCCGGCACCTTCATCGCGAACACGTTGCGGTCGGCATCGTCGTCGGCGAATACGATCCTCGAATGCGCGACCGGCCACCTTCGCCGGCGCGCTTCGCCCAGCAGTCCGATCGTCCTCTCCATGGCGGCAGCGATGTTGCCACCGCCGAAAACGGCGGGATCGAGAAATCCGTTGACGAAATCGACGATCAGCAACCCGAATGGCGCATCAAGATCCAGCTCCTGGCCGAAGCCCTGCCGGCGATATGTCGCCCTGTCGTCGGTCATTCGGCGGCCTCCCGAACCGGTCCTCCATCGAGCACCTTTCCGTTTCGGACGACCTCCTCCCCGTCGAGCGCAATCGTGCAGTTTCGCATCGGAATATCGATGTGGCAGGCCGTGGTCCGGCTGCCTCCGGCCTCGTTGTTCGGGCCGAACGAGAACAGGAAATTGCCTTCGAACGCCCGGGCGTCCATGCCGATCGTGGCCTCCCGGTCATAGAGACCGAGCGTCGACCACTTGGCTCGCGGCTGCAGCCCCCAGCCGATATGCGACATCGCATATGCGTCTCGATCGTTGTACGAGGCCATGTACTCGCTCAGAATCTCGGCATCGACGCCGCCCTCGATCGAGGTCACAAAGCCGTTCTCGATTCTGAAATGGATACGATCTTGGATGTAGGACTTCATCGGGAGCAGGATATCGCCCCGCTCCATCACGATCGTTCCATCGGCCTCGCCCTCATTGGCCCAGGTCAAGGCGAAGCCGCTCGGCCAATGATCCCACCGCCCGGGCTCGTCGACGAAACCATATTCGCTGATGGCCGGGAACTGCCCGAGCTTGAAGCGGACGTCTGTGCCGGCCGGCGACGTCACATGCATCTCCTTCGCCTTGCCGAGCTTCGCACTCGCGGCGGCGACGCGCGCACGGTCGGCCATTGTCGGCACCATCCGAACCAGGACTTCCGGCGGCTCGACGGCGAGCAGGATTTTCGTTCCCGCCTTGAGGATCTCGTGCTGTTCGGGAGAGAACAGCAGGGTCATCAGGTCGAGGACGAGGTCGCTCTCCTTTAGTGCCGCGATCGCCGCGCGGTTCCCCGTCAGCGGCGTCGTCCCGAGATAGGCCAGCGAGTCGCGGCTCAAGGCCTTCTCGCCGTTGACCGGCAGCAGATCGAGCCGGTTGACGATTGCACCCATCGAGGCAGCCGCGAGGATCGCGGTCGACAGGGTCTGCGGATGCGTCGACGAGCTGGTGAGCACAGTGACGAGTTGGCCTCGTTCCAGCTTGGACAACGAGAGAACCTGCTTCCAGGCCTGTATCAGATCGTGATCACTGACCGACATGTTGCTTCTCCTTGCTGATTGCGGCGTCCAGCGGAACGCCAAGAAACTCCTCAAAGGCGGCGTAGAACCCCATCTCGTCATCCCATGGAATCATGTGCCCAGCGTCGACGACGCGCGTGATCGAGGCGCTCGGCAACAGCCGCCGGATTTCGGCGATGTCCTCATCGCGAATGACGTCACCGCGTCCCGCAGCGATCAGCCGGACGGGAACGGTGATCCGTTCGAGATCGCCGTGAATGTCGTCCTTGTGGAATCCGTCAAAGCTCTCGCGCACCGCGCGCTCATCACAGGTGTGCAGCCACTCCGCACGCAGCTTCAGCTGATCATCGGTCCATGTCGGGCAGAACGCCCGCATCTTTTCAGCGCTGCAGCCGGCAACCGCAAGCCGAATTGAATCGACGTACCAATCGAGCTTCGCCGGATAGGCACGCCGGCCCGGTCCCGAGACCGGCGGATCCACCAGGACTAGCCTCGCCAGTCCGGGCAATCCGCTGCGTGCCGCACGAACGGCAATCCGGGCCCCCATCGAGTGGCCGACCACGGTGTAGCGTGGCAGTTTCAACGCCGCAGCCAGCTCGGCCAGATCGGCAGCCTGCGCATCCAGGCTGTAGTCGAGAGCGGGGCCTGACTGCGACAGTCCGCGGCCTCTGATATCGAGGACGTAGGTCTCGAACTCGTATCCAAACCGTTCGCCGACGAACCCCCAGGTGATGGCTGGACTGGTGATGCCCGGCAGGATGATGACCGGATCACGCCCTGCCCGCGCCTGCCCATAGAGCAGGTAGTGCAGCCGGACTCCGTTGGCCCGGACGTTTGCGCCGTGTCGGAATGTACTCATCCGGCGGCCTGCAGTTTTGCATTGGGACCGGCCGCGGCCTTGTTACCAAAGGCGCCCGAGAGCAATGCGCCGGCACCCGGCACCCGCGTGTTCAGATCGAGCGCCGTCAGCATGGCGTAAGTGGTCGCGACCGCGGCGGTGATCACAGGCTTGCCGGTTCTTGCCTCGACCTCGGCGATCGAAGGCAGCGACGGCATCTGGACGCACGCCGACAACACGACCGCGTCGGCGTCCTTGAGGTCCATCCCCGCCACGATCTTCGGCAGGTTCGCCGGGTCGTGGCGACCGACCATGATGTTGTCCGGAATCTCGAGCGCCCGGGAATCGGAGACCTTGATCCCCTCATGCTCGATGTAGTCGATGACAAGCTGCGTCAGCGGCTTCATGTACGGCGCGACGACGGCAATGCGCTTGGCGCCGATGACATGCAGCGCGTCGACAAGGGCACCGGCGCTGGTCACCACGGGGGCTGGCGCACCGTTCTCGACCGTGCGACCGTGGAGCCGCTCCTGCGAGACGCGGTGATACGACTTCCCCATGCTCATGATCGCGACCAGGCAGGCATAGCCGAGGACGTCGACACGCGCATCCGAGAGCTCGAGCGCGCAGCGATCGGACTCGCTATCCATCGCCGCGAGTTCCTCCTTCTTGACCGTCTTCATCCGCATCCGGCTCGAATGGAACGTGAAGCGCGTGCCGTGTGCGAGCGAATGCGCACCAAGCATCGCGGGAATTTCAGTCTCCATGGTCGTGTTCGAGCTCGGAACGATCTGACCGATGCGATAGACCTTCTGCATGTGGCGTCTCCTCGGCCGATCAGGCCAGCTTCAGAATGCGTTCGGCGTTCCGCGAGGACACCTGCGCGCGGACGACCTCGGATATCGGCGCGCGCTCGATGAAGTCAGCGGCGATCGCCGTCGACTCGTAGGGGTAGTCGACCGAAAACATCACGGCGTCGTTGCCCATCTCGGCAAGCGCGCAGGCAAGCGCGGCAGACGAGCAGACGCCCGACGTCGTGATGAAGATGTTGCGTCCGAAATATTCGGACGGCTTGTGCGCAAGCCGAACGCCATGCGGATACACCGCAAAGCGGCTGTCGAACCGCCAGAGCAGCATCGGCAGTCCCTCGCCCATGTGGCCGAGGATGATCTTCAACCGCGGAAAGCGATCGAAGACTCCCCCGAACAGCAGCCTGAGCGCATGGGTCGCGGTCTCGACGCCCCACCCCCACACCGCGCCGGTGAGTTCGGGATGGCCGTCATAGGCTTGCGGCACCGGACTTGGGTCCGTCGGATGCAGATAGAGCGGCACATCCAGATGTTGCATCCGCTCCCAGAACGCGTCGTAGGCCGGATCGTCATAGTAGATCCCGCCCGTGTGACCATTGACCAGCGCTCCCTTGAAGCCGAGAACGTCGACGGCACGGGTCAGTTCGTTCGCAGCCGCCTTCGGGGAATGCATCGGCAGCGACGCGAAGCCGGCATAGCGGGCCGGATGCCGCTGAATCTGCTGCGCCAGATAGTCATTGCCTTCGGCGGCGCGCTGGATGGCGACGTCTATGTTGGTTTCGCCCTGGACGCCTGGTCCAGTCTGCGACAGCACGACCTTGTCGATTCCGGCCCGGTCCATCTCGCCCAGCCGCAGATCGTCGAAATCCCTAAGTTGGGACGACAGCCTGGCTTGCGCCGCGGAGTCCATGTGCTTCGTGAAGACCTTCGAATATTCCTCGAAGCCCGGCGCCGTGAAGTGCTCTTCAAGCGCGATCTTGCGAATTCTGGTCGACATGAACTGCTCCTTGCGGATATCGACGTGCGCGGATTCCGGTCACGACTGCGACGGACGCGACCGGGATCACCCTGACAATCACTTCACCAGGGGACATTCGCTTTCAGCCAAGGGCTTGAACGCCTCGGCCGCGGGGATAGTCGCCAGAACCTTGTAGTAGTCCCACGGCGCTTTCGACTCCGATGGCTTCTTCACCTCGACGAGGTACATGTCGTGAATCATCCGTCCGTCGGCGCGCACCGAACCGGTCTGCGTAAAGGCATCCCGTACCGGCAGCTCGCGCATCTTTTCGGCGACGGCGAGCCCGTCATCGGTGCCGGCCTCCTTCACCGCCTTCAGGTAGTGAAGCACGCCGGAATAGACGCCAGCCTGCGCCATGGTCGGCATCGCTTTGCGCTTCTTGTAGAACTTCTCCGCGAACGCACGGGTCTGGTCGTTCAAATCCCAGTAGTAGCCCGTCACGAAGGTGAGGCCCTGAGCGACCTGAAGACCGAGACTGTGCACGTCGGTGATGAATGTGACCGGCGTAACGATCGTCTGCCCGCCCTGCACGATCTGGAATTCATTGGCCTGCTTCACGGCATTGACCGTGTCGCCGCCGGCATTGGCGAACGCGATGACTTTCGCCTTGGAGGACTGAGCCTGAAGCAGGAAGGAGGAGAAATCCGGTGTGTTCAGCGGATGGCGCGCAGCGCCCACCACCTTGCCGCCGGCAGCCTTGACGGCTTTGGAGGCTTCCGCCTCGAGCGAAAGACCGAACGCATAGTCGACCGTCAGGAAGTACCAGGTGTCGAAGCCCTTCTTCACGAGAGCAGAGGCGACGCCCGCAGCATTCGAATAATTGTCGTAGGTCCATTGAAACCCGGTCGGCGAACAGGCCTTGCCGGTGAGGTCCATGGTTGCGGCCGTCGAATAGATCGCGATCTTCTTCTTCGCTCTTGCGACCTCCTGCACGGCCAGTGCCACGCCCGAGTTCGGGAAGTCGATCATCATGTCGACGTGATCAACGTCGAACCATCGACGCGCCAGCTGCGAACCGACGTCTGCCTTGTTCTGGTGATCTCCCGACATGACCTTGATCGGCTTGCCGATCACGGTTGGCCCGAACTCCTCCACCGCGATTTCCGCGGCCGCAACGGAGCCGGGCCCGCCGAGATCCGAGTAGACGCCGCTAAGGTCGTTGAGGACACCGATCGTCACGGCATCCGGGCCAGCCTTGGCCGGCCCCAGACCCGACATGAGGGTCAGCGCGAGAATTGATGATGCGAGCCTGTTCATGAGCCATCCTCCGTTTGCCTCGCGCGCCGCCATCTTATTGTTGTTATTCTCAGGTCAATCCTGGATTCGGCGGTACCGCCCGCGATAAAGAGATGTATACTGAGTAATTAGACGGCTCGTCAAGAGGCCTTCGGCTTATTTGCTGGCCGCTGGCCGCTTAAAGAATGGAAGGAATGCACGTTGAAGAAGCAATCATCCACCAATCCCACGAGGTCCGAGGTCAAGGTGGAGATGGCGCGCATGCCCCTGGCTTCGCGCCCCGGCTACCTGGTCCGCCGCCTCCACCAGATCCACTCGGCGATCTTTCTCGAGGAATGCCAGGAATTCGGCATCACGCCGGTGCAGTACGGCCTGATCACGACCCTGCTCAACAACCCTGGAATCGATCAGGTCACGCTGGGTGGCGAAGTGGGCATCGATCGCACGAACGTTGCAGATGTTTTGAACCGCTTGTCGGAGCGCGGCCTGGTGCGACGCGAACGCAGCCAAACCGACCGGCGTTCGATGGTGGCTTTCCTGACCAAGGAGGGCGAGGCGGTCGCCGACAAGATGCACGACAGCATGCGCCGTGCGCAGGATCGCTTCCTCGCCCCCCTGCGGCCCGAGTTCAGGGCAGCGTTTCTCGCGATGGTGACCGAACTGATCGAAGGCAACAGCAAATACAGCCTGCCCGACAGCAACTCAGCATCCGGACGGCGGAAGTCGACGGCCAGCCGGGACGAATAGCCGGAAGCGATCTGATTTTAATCAGTATACATCGTTATTACACGGATGAGCCTGGCGGTTGCGCGGGAGATCGGGCCGCTTCGGCGACCCTATTTCCGTGAGAACAAGCGTGCCTTGATGACGGACCAGATCAATCCGAAGCCACTGAGCGTTGCCTTTCGGCGAGGCGGCGCCGCCCCGGTAATGGCGGCTTCGAGATTCTCGGCGAATGTCGCGGCCAACCGGCGCACAACATCGTGCACCAGCCCGGCTCGGTTGAACTGAGCGAGAGGTCCGCTCAGCTTCCAGGTCAGGACCACCGCAATCACGGACACGCTTGCCCCGTCGGCGATGACGGTCCAGCGCGCGCTGCCCTCCGCGGACGAGCCCTGCCCGGCATCACGCCCGCGGCCGGTCAGCCATCCTTCCCGCTTGGACGGATCCATCCCCACCTTCGCCTGGCCGTTGAACGTGACCTTGATCGGGCCCAGCGCGATCCTGACCTTTCCGACAAGATCCTCTCCGTCGAGTGACGTGATCTCCGCTCCGGGCACGCATGGGACCACCCGTCGAAGGTCCGACAACAGGCTCCAGACCTGCTCGGCCGGCGCGGCCACGCGCACCCGTTCCTCAATCGACGTGCTGCCCGCGGATCCGCCAACCGAAGGCGCCATGGCGGGAACCGACGTACGTGTCACGGGCCCACTTGTCGCTGGAGACGGCGCAGGCGGCGTCCTTGAGCCCTCGAATATGCCGACGACCGGAGCCACGGCTGCCGCGACGTCGGGCTTCTTTCCTGTGGCAACTTTCTTGACCGCGGCAACGATCCCGACATAGCCGGTGCATCGGCAGAGATTGCCGGAGAGCTCCTCGCGCAGAGCCCGCTCATCGATCTCGCCGAGCCGAAGCACGATATCTCGTGCCGTCGTCAGCATTCCCGGTGTGCAGAATCCGCATTGCAGGGCGTGATGTTCGGAGAACGCCTCGCGCAGCTCCTGCATGGTTGGATCATCGTCAAAGCCTTCGATCGTGGTGACGTTGGCGCCATTGCAATCGGCAGCGAATGTGATGCACGCCCGCTGGATCTTGCCGTCGAGTACAACGGTGCAGGCGCCGCAGACACCCTGCTCGCATCCGAGATGCGTTCCGGTGAGTTGCAGCTCGCCGCGCAGGAAGTCCGCCAACAGCGTGCGCGGCTCGACATCCGCCACGACGGCATCTCCGTTGACCGTCATCGACACCTGCGTCATCGGCGCTGCCCCTCCCCCAAGGTCGCCAGAGCCCGGCGAACGGCGACCGCGTGCAATTCCTGCGTGTCGAGATCAAGATTCGGCAGAAGGTCGCGGATTTCCGCTGCGACGATCTCGCATGCCGCACGCGGCCCCGCTTCGGCTAGACGTGCGGCGGTATTCGGCAGCAGCACCGGTGAACCGCTGGTCGCACCGGCAAGCACCCGCTGCAGGCCAGCCTTCAGGTCGAGCACGACAACGCCGATCGCATTGGCGAACTCACCGGTCTTGCGGCAGATCTTGTGATAGGCCCAGGATGCATCCGCCGACAGCCGCGGCACCTCGATCGCGGAAATCACTTCGTTCTCGCCGAGCCTGGTCGCAAACGCTCCGTCGACGAAGCTCTCGGCGGCATGGCGCTTCGGCCGTTCGCCGCCGCCCTGGACGACGATGGTGGCACCGAGTGCCGCCAGCGTCGAGACCCAGTCCGCGGCCGGATCGGCATGCGCCAGGCTTCCGCCCATGGTGCCGCGATTGCGCACCGCCCTGTAGGCAATTCCATGTGCGACCGATCGCAGCAGCCCGCGCGTCGGATCCTCCAGGACCCCGTCCTCGATCTCGGCGTGGGTCCATCCGGCGCCGATCGAGAACACCCTGTCGTCGGCCGCAAGCTCCCGAAACCCGGACGCGCGCTTGATGTCGACCAACAGCTTGGGCCGGGCCAGTCGCAGGTTCAACATCGGTACCAGCGACTGGCCGCCAGCCAACACCTTGGCGTTGCCATCGGCCGCGGCGAGGAGCTCGGTTGCCTCACGAAGGGTCCGTGCATGCTTAAGCTCGAAAGGCGACGATTTCATCGCGCAAAGCCCGCTTCAGAACCCGTCGCCTGCGATGGACGCGCGCGCCGAATCGCCTCGCGAATCCGCCGCGGGCTCGCAGGTACCTGCCGTATCGCAGCGCCGAGAGGCGACAAGGCATCGTTGATCGCGTTGACGACCGCAGCAGGCGGCGCGATCGCCCCGCCCTCGCCGACGCCCTTGATCCCGTGAGCCGAGTAAGGCGACAGCGTCTCGCGATGATCGATGCGAAAGCTGGGCAGCTCGGTCGGACCAGGCAGGATATAATCGAGCAGCGTCGAGGCGAGCGGTTGAGCGTTGTCGTCGTACGGGCTCTCTTCGAACAGCGCGGTGCCGATACCCTGCGCGGCCCCTCCATAGGTCTGCCCCTCGACAATCATCGGATTGACCATGCGTCCACAGTCCTCGACGATCGCATAGTCGAGGATCTCGACAAGACCGGTCTCGGCGTCGACCGCGAGCCGAACGGCGTGCGTGGCGTAGGAAAACACGCCCGTATCGACGTCGGGCTTGTAGCCTTCGGTCGCCTCGAGGCCCGCCGTGTTCACGGTCTCGGGAAGCTGGTCCGGCCGAAGATACCAGGCGCGTCCGACATCTTCATAAGAGACACTGGCATTGGCCGCAAAGATCCGTCCCTCGGCAAATCCGACGGCGGCCGGCTCGACTTGCAGCAGATGGGCAGCGATTGACTTGATCCGGCCCGCAACGACCTCGGCGGCCCGCGAGACCGCGCCGCCCGACATCACGATCCCGCGCGATGCGTAGGCACCGGTTGAGAACGGGGTCATCGCCGTGTCGCCGAGCGTGACCCGGATATGCTTGAGCGGAACGCCGGTCTGCTCGTGCGCAATCTGCGCCAGCGTCGTTTCCAAACCCTGCCCAATCGTATGGATGCCTGCGGCAACCTCCAGTGCGCCATCCGGCGTCAGCTTCACATGCGCCTGATCGAACCCCGGCACCAGCGGCAATCCCCAGGATGCAAACACCTTGGTGCCGTGCGCGGACTGCTCGGTGAAGCTGGCAAACCCGATGCCGAGGTAACGTCCCTTGTCGTCACGCCTGGGTCCTGCGCGGAATGCCTCGAGACCGATCATGTTCTTGGCGGCAACGAGCGCCTCGGGGTAGTCACCGGAGTCGTAATGCTTGTTCGTGATGTTGGTGTACGGCATCGCCGAAGCCGGCACCAGATTGTCCCGGCGGACCTCCCACGCTTCCCGGCCGACCTTCTGCGCGATCGCGTCAATGACCTGCTCCATCGCGAAGCAGACGCCCGGCCGCGCAACACCGCGATAGGGCGCGAAGGGCGGCTTGTTGGTCGCAACCGAATAGGTGCGGCACCGATAGGCAGCCAGATGATATGGACCGGGGAGGTTTCCACCGGCCTGCGCAGCTTCCAGGCAGGCCGTGAACGGCCATACCGAGTACGCGCCGGTGTCGACGGACACTTCCGCATCCAGCGCGAGAAGCCGCCCCTTCGCATCGGCATAGGCTTTGACATGGTATTCGTGCTGCCGCGCGTTTGCGCCGGCGACGAGGTGCTCCCTGCGATCCTCGGTCCAGCGGAATGGCTTCCTGAAGGTTGCAGCCAGCCAGGCGACGGCAACCTCCTCCGGCTGCAACAGGCACTTGTAGCCGAAGCCGCCTCCGACGTCCGGCGGCGCGACCCTGATTTGCGCCTGCGCGATCCCGAGACACTCGGCGAGCCCGGCGCGGATCAAATGCGGCACCTGGGTGGAGGTGTGCACCACGAGCTGATCGGCGCGATCATCCCACCAGGCCAGCACGCCCTTGCCTTCCATGGGATGCATCGTCTGCCGCGCGCATGACATCTCGAGCTCGACCGAGATCGGCGCTCGGGCGATGACCTCGTCGACGCCGCTGTCGAAGAAAGTCTCCAGGAACAGGTTGTCGCCCCACTCCGGGTGCAGAAGTTCGGCGTTGTCCCGGCGACCGCCCGCGCAAGAGGCGATGGCCGGCAGTTCGTCGTAGCCGATCTCGACCTGCTCGATCAAATCTTCCGCGATCGCGCGATTTTTTGCCACGCACATGGCAACGGGTTCGCCGACGAAGCGCACCTTGTCGGTGGCCAGGATCGGATATTGCGAGACCTTGTAGCCGGGAATCGAGGATCGCGTCACGATCGGCGCGACTCCGGCGAGATCTTCGGAGAAGAAGGTATCGACGGCGTGATCGGGCGATTTTGTCTTCGACAGGATATTCGCATGCGCCACTGGACTGCGCAGGAAAGCCACTTCCCGCAGCCCAGGCATCTGGATGTCACCGACGAACCGGCCGCGGCCGCGCAAGTGCCGGGCGTCCTCCTTGCGCCGCGTTCGCGCCCCGATACCTTCGCCGACCGCCACGCCGCTGCTCATGATGATCCTCTCATGCGCTCTGCCAAAACGTTCCTAACGTCACGAAGCTCACAGCGATTGTCCCCTGATCGCAAGCGGCTCTACACCGGAATGCAAAGCGCGTTGGGGACGAGCAGGTTATCGTAAACGCAGCGGCGCTGCTTGAGCTTGAGGCCGCCGTCGGAATGCCGAAACACGTCGTGATAGGTGCCGACCTGATGAATGGTCGCATCGGGACGATCGAACAAGACCTGCAAGACGACATAGTTCGCCCGGGCCTCGATGTCTCCGTGCTCATCTTCGCCGAGCAACTGCAAATTGCTGATCAAATGACGAAGGTACCGCGGCGCGAACATGGCGGTCTTTTCCAGTGCGAACGCCCGATCGCGAATCATGCCCCTATTCTCGCAATAGATCAGACCGACCGGGTGGCCGCGATCTTCATTCTCGCGCGACAAAACGACGTAGCTGGCGTCCGGCGTGAACATCTCGCTCCAGTCCGAGAGCCGCTGCTCGTCGAGGGCGGCCGCGTACTGGCAGTTGAACTGCTCGATTGCATTCCGAAGCAGCAATTGATGAATTTGCGCCGTGTAGGTCGGATCGGTGGCCAACATCTGAATGCCCGTATCTCTCGTTAGAGGTCCATCGCGCTGCGCCAATGCTGATACATCGCGCGTATCGACGCCTCGGAAATCAAGGTGTCTGCGGTGCCGATAACCCCGGGATCCAGTTCGACCACATGTTGGCCGTCGGGAACCGCGAGCATACCGTCCTGCACAAACTTGATGGCTTCGTTGTCTTCGAGGCCAAGGAAGCCTGCCGGCCCCATCAGATTGCCCTGCCGCAACCGATGGCGGGTCATTTCCTCGTCGTCACCCTCGAAGCCGAACATGGTCCACTTCATGATGAACTCGTTCGGCCCGGTCGGAACGATCTGACGGACACCCAGCGTGTTCATCTCCCGTTGCACGATGAGATTGGGCCAGATCGTCGTCATGGTGACGGACCAGGGACTGTCGAACTCATTGACGAAGTCCATGAAGCGCGGCTCCTCGAGCTGCATGCCCTCCTTGTAGGCGCGCATCTCCTTCTTGGTGTTGTTGTCGAGCTTGCTGACGTCCGACTTTGCCGATGCCATCACACCATGCCGGCCGGATGGGTCGGCGATCATGGACGACTTGTTGCCGGCCACCAGCAGGCCGAACGTCACCAGGAACGTATGCAGCAGCGTTGCGTGATACGGGTCCTTGAGGTTCTCGTGATAGAGCTTCCAGTTTCCCGGAAGGCTGTGGCGATAATGACCGAGCACCTTGGGTTTGCGCCCGTCGAAGGTCGCCTCGAACTCGCGGAGAATTTCCGGTCCGAGATATTCGGCCAACGGCTCCATGTCGTCGCAGTACGAGGCGAACACGACACCACGATGGGTCGTGACTTTGAGCTGCCTGAGCCCGTGGTCGGCATTCTTGAAGTCGCGCGGCATTCCGCCCTTGCCGTCGACCCCTCGGCGGAACGGCACTCCGGCCAAATTGCCCTTCAGGTCATAGGACCACTGATGATAGGGACAGACGAATTCCTTGGCATTGCCGCTCAGTTCGCGACAGAACTCGGCCGCGCGATGCGCACAGCGATTCTCGAAGACGTTGATCGAACCGTCCTCGGCGCGCGATACCACCACGGGCGTCGGTCCCACATTGGAACGGATGAAGTCTCCAATTTCGGGAATCTCGCTCTCCAGCGCGACGTAATTCCAGGTTCGCCCGTGAAATATCTTTTCGACTTCGCGCCGGTAGATGAAGTCGTCCGTGTAGACCCAATCAGGCACCCTGGTGAGCCCCTCGGATGGCCAGACGTACTGCTTCGACGTCGTCGTCACCGAGCTTTCATTCACCACCTGGGTATTCTCCTCTTTGCCGTCACTGGTAAGCAGAACAGCGGAAGCCTTGGCGATATCGAACATGTCAGGGTTTTCGAGGTCCTTGCGCGCCTGCCGTATGGCGGCAGGATCGGAAAACGCGACCACGCTGGTAAGCCGTCCGGTGTTCGGATCAATCGTGCGGTAGACGGCGCCAGGTTCGCCGTCGCGGCCGGTGAGCGCGACCTTGTCACCCGGTGACGAGACCCCGAGTATCTGGATGTTCAGACCAAACTGGTCGGTCCAGAACCAGGGAGCCTGCGCATCCGCGCTCGGCGGCGCCCCTGCAATCGATTGCCCTGCGGCTGCACCTTGCTGCTCCGCATTGTGCCAACTCTCAAAACGGCGGGAGCGCCCCCTGACAGGGCGGCCATGCAGCGCGCAGTCGCCCGCCGCCCAGATTCCCGCGATGCTCGTCCTTTGCTCTGCGTCGACAACGATCCCGCCATCCACCGCGCAGCCGGCCGCGGCCGCCAATTCCGTCTCGGGAGCCAACCCGACACCTACGCAAATGGTGTCTGCAGCGAAAGCGCCTGCGGAGGTATTGACCACCAGACCCTCTCCGTCGCGGCGGATATCCCGGACCTGCACGCCCCGCGAAACGGAGACGCCATGGCGCTCGGCAAGCGCGCGAAAGCTGCGCCCCAGCGATGGCGGCAGCACGCGGGCCATCAGTTCGGTCTCGCGCTCGAGGAGAACGGTGACGACCCCGAGTGTCGCCGCGACCGACGCAAGTTCAAGACCAATGAATCCGCCGCCGATGACGACGAGACACTTCGCTGTTGCAAGCGATTGCCTGATGGCATTGGCATCCTCGACCGTACGCAAATAGTGCACACCCGGCAGATCGGCGCCGGCAATGGAAAGGCGCCGCGGAACGCCACCGGTCGCCAGCAGAAGCGCATCATATCGAAGCTCAGTCTCGTTACTCAGGAACGCGATCCTTGCTGCTGGATCGATCCGGGTAACGGAGCACCCGAGATGCGTCTTGACGTCGAGGGAAGCCACATCGCCGTCGGTCAGCCGTCGGCAGGACTCGATCGAGGCTTTTCCAAGCAGAATATCCTTTGAAAGCGGTGGACGCTCGTACGGCAGGTGCCCCTCCCTTCCGACGAGATCTATCGCGCCGGCGAAGCCACTGGCCCGCATGCTGCGAATCGCCACTGCAGCCGCCTGACCGGCGCCCACGACGACGACTGCCCCACGGGATGGCGATCCCTTCTCGGTGCAGACCCCCGCCTGATCCTTGAGCGCGGCCTTCTCACCTCCATCGAGATCGACAAATACCTCGCCATCCCTGACCTTGACCGTGTAGGTCTCAAGATCCCGCGTGACCGGCGAGCAGAGCGCCTTTCCCGATCTGATATCGAAGACGCCCTGGTGCAGCGGACATTCGATCGTGCCGCCATCAACGAATCCATCGGCAAGGAACGCGAGCGCATGCGTGCATATGCCATGCGTGGCGAAGACCTCGCCATCAAGCAGATAAAGCGCGACAGGCTTGCCGTCGATCTCGACGCGCTTGACGCCGTTCGGCTTCAGCTCGTCCACAGCAATTGCTTTTCGCCAAGCCATCCCGCGCCTCGGAACCATCCTTGAATTTTCATCAGTATACATCCTTTTTTAGACAACGCAAGACAGAGCCTCCCTTCTGGGGAAGCAAATCAAAAAGCCCGAAGAATCCAGAGATATTTCCATCATTCAACCGCCCTGTTTAGTAGGTCACCGGCAAACAGCGAAGGCTTATAAGGATATATACTGATTATATAAGGGACTGCATGTCCGGAAGACGCCGAACTCTCCGGCGTCGCGTCGCTGCATCGGCCCCCTGGTGCGTGCAGCAGTAAATCGTCGCCGTAGAGGCGCAGCACACTATTCACGGGAGGCGATGATGCCCCGCTGCGAGGCGCATCAGCTCTGACATGAGCCGAGTCGGGCCAAATCGACCGGAGCCCCTAGCTCGCGCGAGACCGGGCGTGCTTTCGCCATCGAAGCCTGAAATCAATAGGCCGCCCTGCAGCGTTCAACGGCCCGTCAGTTGTGCAGCTTCCGCTGGAGGAATTGAGCAATCGGCGTCAAGGCATCGATCGAAGGCAAACCTGTGCGCGCCTCACCGTATGAAGTCCAGGGATACGGGATGGCTGAAAGCCGCTGCAGGATAGGCGCCTGATGGACAGCCGGCAGCACGCACATGAATTCGATCTTGATGAGCAACCGCTTGACGCGACCGTCTCCGGTGGCGTCAAAATCCCAGGTGTATTCACCGCAACCGACGCGCACGTCGCCATCGGACCTGTTCGACATCCCCACCAGCCAGTCGCATTGAAACCGCGGAATGCGATCGGCGTCAGGGCGTGAGAGGCAGAAGGTGCGCACATTCTCATACTGCAATCCGAAGCTCCGTACGAGAACCTCGGTGACGCTCTCCAATCCGTGAGCGGAGCTTGGAAAAGAGATTGCGTCGGTCAGGAGCTGCATCTGAAGCTCGCAGTCCTGCACGAATGCCTGCTCCATCAGCTGGGGCCGGTTTCGGTCCTTCGCCTCGATGTACGTGCTGATCGCCTCGGCTGCTGTGATCGATTGGGGCTCGCTCAAGCATTCTCTCCGGAGTTGCGTGACCAGATACCAGGTGACAGCGGTGCCAACGACGCCGCGGGAGGCAGCGAGGCAGGCGCCACCAGACCAAGCCTCACAATATACCGCAAGCTGATTCCTCCACCCTCACGCCGCCGCGAAAGACGATTGCGATCAGGCTGCGGGAAATGCAGAGCACCGATCTGCTTGAACGGCAATGCCGACGGGTGCCCCCATTGGCCAACGCAGAACAGCCTGCTCGCCTGGGGATCGCACCAGCAACCGGTCCCCGGCGCCTCCTGAGCACTCGATCTGAAGATCGACGTGGCCACCCTGGTAGATCTGGGCCACAACGCTGCCCTTGATGGCGCACGGCTCCTCGGGCGCCACGACGCTGAACTGCTCGGGGCGGACGAAGAGGTCAACCGCGGCTGATTTCTCCAGCCCGGAAAGGCTTTCGCCCGGCACCTTCACCAACGCATCGCCGAGCGCGACGATCGCCTGGCTGGCCTGCATGCTCACAAGCTGGCCGCGCAGCCTGTTGTTGTCGCCGACAAAGCTGGCCACAAACGGGTCCGCCGGGCTGCGATAGACGTCGACAGGGCTTCCGAGTTGCCTGATACGGCCCTCGGACATGACAGCCACACGATCGGACATGCTCAAGGCCTCGCCTTGGTCATGCGTCACGAAAATCGTGGTCAGGCCCAGCTTGCGCTGGATCTCCCGCAGCTCCACCTGCATCGAAGTTCGCAGGCTCTTATCCAGCGCCGAGAACGGCTCATCGAGCAGCAGGACGGTCGGATTGATGACGAGGGCCCGCGCGAGCGCAACGCGCTGCTGCTGGCCACCGGACAATTGCCGAGGCTTGCGGTTCTCCATGCCCGTCAGCTTGACCAGCGCCAGCGCTTCGGCGACGCGCTTGTCCCGCTCTGCCCTGGGAACACGCCGCGTCTTCAGGCCGTAGGCAACATTATCCGCCACGCTCATGTGCGGAAACAGCGCGTAGTTCTGAAACATCATGCCGATGCCGCGCTGATAGGTCGGAATGTCATTCACGCGCTTGCCTTCGATCGAAATCGAACCGCCGTCCGCCCCCAGGAAGCCCGCAGCCAGCTTGAGCAGCGTGGTCTTGCCGCATCCTGATGGACCGAGCAGCGTCACGAACTCGCTGCGGCCAACGCCGAGCGTAACGTCGTTCAGGGCCATGACATCGTCAAATCGCTTGGTCACGGCGTCGAAATGGACCGCCGTTTGTCCTCCTCCGGCATTCGCAGACGGCTTCAAAATCCGTGCTCCCTAGTGAGACTGCTCGATGTTGAGGACCTTGCCGAGACCCAGGAACGCATTGGCAAAGGCGATCAAGGCGGCGGTGCCGACGATGTACATGACCGACAGAGCCGCCATCGACGGATCAGCGAACTCGCGCACGTAATTGTACATCGCGACAGGAAGCGTTTGGGTACGCTGCGAGGTCACGAACAACGAAGCCGTGAACTCGTTGAACGAGAGGATCGCCGCGAACAGCCAGCCGCTGACGAGCCCGGGCAGCAGCAGCGGCAAGGTGACGGTAGTCAGGACGCGAAGCGGTCCGGCGCCAAGGCTCGATGCGGCGTGTTCGTAGCTCTGGTCGAGATTCCTCAGCGACACGTACACGCTGCGCAATACGAACGGCAGCACCAGGATGACGTGGCAGATCACCACGACCGTGAAACCGCGGCTCAGGCCCACTTGCGCCGCCAGCATGAGAAAGCCGAGCCCTACCGTGAAGTGCGGAATCACCAACGGCGAGATGAGGATTCCCTCGATGGCAGACTTGAGCGGGAACTTGTAGCGGTCGATGACAAAAGCGAACATGCCGCCAATGCACAGCGCGATCGTCGAACTCCAGGCCGTCACGATCAAGCCGTTGAAGAACCCTTGCCTGAAATCTTCATAGGCGATGGCCCGACCAAACCATCGCCACGACCAGCTTTGCGGCGGAAACGACAGGATAGGCTTGTCGTTGAATGCCGCGATGGTCACGACCGCCGCCGGCAATACGAGAAAGGCGACGATGACGAGCACCGTCAGCAGCCCGATCCAGCCGAGTACCCTCTGATAGGTCGAGCGCGGGGTCATCAGTGCACCTCGATCTTCTGGAGCGGGCGGGAGGCAAGCTGAAGCAGTCCGAGCACCAGGGCCGTCAAGGCCAGCCCGGCCACGCACAATGTCGCGGCGAAGGGAAAGTTGAAGCTCGAAAATCCAAGCTGGTAGACCAGATTGGAGATCATGTTGACGCGGCCGCCGCCGATGAGTTGCGGCGTGGCGAATGCCGAGAACGTCCAGGCGAATGCCGTCGTGGTGCCGGCGACCACGCCTGGCAAGGACAGCGGCAATGTCACGGTCAGGAACACGCGAACGGGACCGGCTCCCAGGCTTTCAGCCGCCCGGGAATAGTCGCGATCGATATGGGATAGTCCGGCGGCCAGCATGATCACCATGACCGGCAGCGTGACGTGCACGAGAGCAACCACAACGCCGAAGGGCGTGAACATCAACTGCAGCGGCTTGCCGATGAGGCCGAGCGACATCAGCAAGGAATTGATGAAGCCGTTGTTGCCCAGAACGATGATCCACGCATAGGTACGAACGACCTCGCCCAGAAACAGCGGCGTCACGACAATCACGAGGAGAATGGAGCGCAGCATCGGCTGTTCGACACGCACAAGCGCATAGGCCAGCGGATATCCGACGATCAACGTCACGACCGCGGTCATCGCGCACACGATGACGGTATCGAGAAACACACGCGCATAGAGCGGTTTCAGGAGATCGGCGAAATTCGCCAGCGTGAATCCGCCGGGGTCGAGCGATCCCGGCACGTAGGCCCGGAGGCTGTATTGCAGGACCGCAGCCATTGCCGCGAGGAATCCGATGGCGCAGAGCGTTGCCGGCGCCGTGAAGATGCGCAGAAATGGCTGCTGGTTCATGATGCGGACCGATCTGGCAACGGATCAGTTCATGATGTTTTCGGCGAACCATTTGCGCCATTCCGCCGTCTTGCCGGCGCGCAGCTTGGCGTCGATGTTGATCTGCTGCTTCCACTGCTCCGCCGATGTGAAGACGCCCGGCAGCTTGGCGATCTCAGGATCGATCTTCGCGTTGAGGACGGCCGGGCTGCCCTTTTTCTGCTTCGAGATCTCGGCCTGGATATCCGGGTCGTAGAGCGTGTTGATGAACTTGTATGCGAGATCGACCTTCTTCGACCCCTTCATGATCGCGACGGTGTCGATTCCCAGCACCGCCCCCTCTTTCGGCATCGCAAGCGCGATCGGAATACCCTGCCCTATCATGTAATAGGCGTTCATCGAAAGTACGATCTGCACCGGCGTCTCGCCGCTCGCGAGCAATTGCTGGCTGTTGGCGTCGTTGGTGTAGAACGCCTTGAAGTTTGGCTTCAGCGCCTTGAGCTTCTCCTCGCCTTTCTCCCAATGGGCCGGGTCGGCGCCGGCAAGAATGGCGGAGACCGCAATGATGTGGCCGGGATCGAAATCCGGAGCGGCGAGCTTGTCCTTCAGCTCCGGCTTCCAGAGATCGCTCCAGCTCTCGAACTTGGTGTCCTTGATCAGATCGGGGCGGTAGCCGATCGTGTAAACGTAGGCCCAGGCGCCGAGGTGATAAGGACTTATACGCGCCTCGTCCGCGAGGTTCTTCGCATTGGGGATCTTCGAGGTATCGATCGTCTCGAACAGTCCGTCATTGGCATAGAGCCACCCGACATGCGACGTCGTGAATGTCACATCACTCACGGGATTTCCCTTGGCGAGCTTTTCCTTGTTGAGTCGATCGATGGTGCCGCCGGTGATGAATTCGACGGGAACGCCCGTTTCGGCGGTGAATTTCCTGGCAACCGTCTCGGCCACCAGATCACGCCAGCTGCCGCCCCAGATACTGACAACGAGTTTGTCTTGTGCATGAGCGGGCAACGCAATCAGAAGAGCGATCAATACAGACCAAAGGCGAAGCATAGGTGCAGTCTCCCTCCAGCGACGGAATGCAGCGCCCGGCTCCAGCTGCAATCCGCAATCGTGAAATTAAACTTATCATCTGCTTTATAGTACCTTTTATCAGGCACTCCATCGACCTGCAATAGGTTTATCATATCGACAATAGTACCATTTGCGCTTAGCCTGCGCGCCACGTTGGTTGACATCACGGAGGCAGTCGATGACGACATCGACGGAAGCACTAGAGGCCCATCGGCCGTCTGCCGTTCTGGATACGCTCAAGCGTCTTGGTTTCGGCACCGTCGTCTCCGTCCCCGACAGCTGGCTGGGCGAAATCCTCATTCGCATCGACCAGGAGCCGGGCATGACGCTGGTGCGCGCAACTCATGAGGAGGAGGCGCTTGCGATCGCTTGTGGAAGCCGGCTCGGTGGCGTTCGCACCGCCCTGCTTGTGCAAAATGCCGGCGTACTCAGCATGGGCGCGGGCATGGTGTCGCTCGCGCAGCGCTATCAATTTCCGCTTCTGATGCTGGTGTCCTACCGCGGCACGCCCGAGGATCCGGTCTTCTATCATGTGCCGAAGGGCCGGGCGACGGAGCCGGTCTTCCGCGGCATCGGCCTCGCCCATGCTTGCACCGATCGATACCGCCCGATCGGTCCGCAGATCGAACATGCCGCAACCTACGCGGAAGAAGCTTCGTGTCCGTTTGCCCTGCTCATGGGTCGGGAGGATATCCAGTGGTGACCAATGCACGACCGATCCGAGCGGATTACTATAGGGCGCTTGCCGGCAATCTGCCGTCGTCCCGCGCGCTCGTCGTGACGTCGCTCGGCAATGCTTCGTATTTGTGGGCATCGCTGCATCACGCGCCGGAGAACTTCTACTTCGAAGACGCCATGGGACTGACACTCCCCTTGGCGCTGGGCCTGGCCATCGCTCAACCGGACCGTCCCGTCATTGCTGTCGAAGGCGACGGCGCCTTGCTCATGCATATGGGAACGCTCGTCACGATTGGCGCGATGAACCCGTCAAATCTCACCATCCTCCTGATCCAGAACGGCGTTCACGCGGCTTCGGGCGGCCAGGCCTTGACCAACGCAACGCTCGATCTGGCGCAGCTGGCGCGCGCCGCAGGAATCAAGCACGCCGAGAACCTGAATGCGCCGAGCGGACTCGCAGCCAGCATCGCCTCGGCCGAGAGGCGCGATGGCGCCGGGGTCCTGGTTCTGGCGACGGAGCCCGATGTCGACGTCGTGCGGCCACCGATCTCGCTCGACCCGGTCGCGACAAAACACCGCTTCATGGCTGCGATTGAGGCACCGCGTTACATCCCGACGCTGTTCGGCGGCGGGATGCTCGAGCGGCCCTAGTCGACCGGCATTTCCCTTGCGCAACTCCCATTGCGGCCTGCGTTGTTGCCGAAGCGGGCCGCTTTTCGTTTGCTCCCATGCCGCCACGCCGCTGGAAGACGCTGCCTTCTTAGGCAGAGGACGTCGAAACTTTGTCCTTGTCCGTCGTTCATCACCTAGTACGATGTTTGGGAAGATGGACTATTCGCTGGTTCGGTCGCGCTCTTGATGAGGACGACGACAACGATGCACTGCAACCAGGATGCCTTGCGGATCGATGTGGCCGCGTCGATTTCCGTCGGCATGCCCGTTATTCACTTCAGTAGCAGCGGCTCCCCGGTCCAAGCGAATGAGCTTGCCGAGGCGGCGGTTGCGGATCATCCGCAACACGTCGAGCGTCGACTTTCGGTGCCCCAGGCCTTGCTGATGTGGATTTGCTCGTCCTCTGGTGAGGCATGGCCTTCCCTCGAGCTGATCCTGGGTCCCACTTCGTCGCCGCGAGACCCGATCGGATCTCGCGCTTCATAGGTCGTCTGCTTCCGGTGAGCCATTCGCAAAGGCTTTGACCGAGGCTAGCGCGTTTCTCCGCGCGCCTTACATCGCCTTGACGATGTTCTCGGTGACCTTCTTGGCGTCGCCGAGCAGCATCATGGTGTTGTCGCGGTAGAACAGCGGGTTGTCGATGCCGGCGTAGCCCGAGGCCAGCGAACGCTTGATGAACATCACGGTGCCGGCCTTCCAGACCTGCAGCACCGGCATGCCGTAGATCGGCGAGGTCTTGTCTTCTTCCGCCGCCGGGTTGGTGACGTCGTTGGCGCCGATCACGAAGGCGATGTCGGCCTGGGCGAACTCCGAGTTGATGTCCTCGAGCTCGAACACCTCGTCATAGGGCACGTTGGCTTCGGCGAGCAGCACGTTCATGTGGCCGGGCATGCGCCCGGCCACCGGGTGAATGGCGTATTTCACCTCGACGCCTTCCTTCTTGAGGAGGTCGGCCATCTCGCGCAGCGCGTGCTGGGCCTGCGCCACCGCCATGCCGTAGCCCGGCACGATGATGACCTTGGAGGCGTTCTTCATGATGAAGGCGGCATCATCAGCCGAGCCGAGTTTTGCCGGCTTCTGCTCGCCCGAGCCGCCGCCGGCCGCCGCGGTCTCGCCGCCGAAGCCGCCGAGGATCACCGAGATGAACGAGCGGTTCATCGCGTGGCACATGATGTAGGACAGGATCGCACCCGACGAGCCGACCAGCGCGCCGGTGATGATCAGCGCCGAGTTGCCGAGCGTGAAGCCGATGCCGGCCGCGGCCCAGCCCGAGTACGAGTTCAGCATCGAGATCACGACCGGCATGTCGGCGCCGCCGATCGGGATGATCATCAGGACGCCGAGCGCCAGCGCCAGGATCGTGATCATCCAGAAGTCGAACGCGCTGCCACTCAGCACGAGGCCGACGATGAAGAACACCAGCGCCAGCGCCAGCACGATGTTGATGACGTGGCGGAACGGCAGGATGATCGGCGCGCCGCTCATCCGTGCCGACAGCTTCAGGAACGCGATCACCGAGCCGGTGAAGGTCAAGGCGCCGATCGCGACACCGAGCGACATCTCGACCAGGCTCTGCGGATGGATGTTGCCCGGCGTGCCGATGTCGAAGGCTTCCGGCGCGTAGAACGCGCCGGCGGCGACCAGCACCGCGGCCATGCCGACCAGCGAATGGAACGCGGCGACCAGTTCCGGCATCGAGGTCATCGGCACCCGGCGCGCGATCACGGCGCCGATGCCGCCGCCGATCGCGACCGCGAGGATCACCAAGAGCCAGGCGACGCCGTCGGCCGGCGGATGGCTCGCCAGCGTGGTGCCGACCGCGATCGCCATGCCGATCATGCCGAACATGTTGCCCTGGCGCGACGATGCCGGGCTCGACAGGCCGCGCAGCGACAGGATGAACAGCACCCCCGCCACGAGGTACAACAGTGCAGAGAGATTGGCGCTCATCTCAGGTCCCCCCAAATTCTTGACTCACCCCGAGGTGGTAGCCGTTCACTTGGCTTTCTTCTTGTACATCGCCAGCATGCGCTGGGTGACCAGGAAGCCGCCGAAGATGTTCACGCAGGCGAAGATCAGCGCGATGAAGCCGAAGCCGCGGGCCCAGCCCGATCCGCTCGACACCATGCCGACGCCGACCGCGAGCAGCGCGCCGACCACGATCACCGAGGAGATCGCGTTGGTCACGCTCATCAGCGGCGTGTGCAGCGCGGGGGTCACCGACCACACCACGAAGTAGCCGACGAACACGGCAAGAACGAAGATCGACAGCCGGAACACGAACGGATCGACGGCCTGCGCGAGATGCTCCATGGCTTCTCTCCTTACTTCGGCTGGAAGTTGGGATGGATGACGGCGCCGTCTTTGGTCAGCGCGGTGGCCTTGACCAGCTCGTCGTCCCAATTGACCGCGAGCGCCTTATTGGCCTTGTCGACCATCGTCTCGATGAACGAGAACAGGTTGCGCGCATACAGGCTCGAGGCCGAGGCGGCGACGCGGCCGGCGACATTGGTGTAGCCGACGATCTTGATGCCGTCGGTCTCGACCACCTCGCCGGGCCTCGCGCCCTCGACATTGCCGCCGCGCTCGACCGCGAGATCGACCAGCACCGAGCCGGGCTTCATCGACTTGACCATCTCGCCCGAGACGAGCTTGGGCGCCGGACGGCCCGGGATCAGCGCGGTGGTGATCACGATGTCCTGCTTCTTGATGTGCTCGGCGGTAAGCTGGGCCTGCTTGGCCTGATACTCTTTCGACATCTCCTTGGCGTAGCCGCCGGCGGTCTGCGCGTTCTTGAACTCCTCGTCCTCGACCGCGAGGAATTTGGCGCCGAGGCTCTCCACCTGCTCCTTGGTGGCGGGGCGCACGTCGGTCGCGGTGACGACGGCACCCAGCCGCCGCGCGGTCGCGATCGCCTGCAGGCCAGCAACGCCGACGCCCATCACGAACACTTTTGCGGCCGGCACGGTGCCGGCGGCGGTCATCATCATCGGGAAGGCGCGGCCGAACGCTTCGGCGCCCTCGATCACCGCACGGTAGCCGGCGAGATTGGCCTGCGAGGACAGCACGTCCATCACCTGGGCGCGGGTGATGCGCGGCATCAGCTCCATCGCGAACGCCGACACGCCGGCATCGGCCATCGCCTTCAGCGCGGCCTCGTTGCCATAGGGGTCCATGATCGCGATGACCAGCGCGCCGCGCTTGTACTTCGAAAGCTCGGAGGCTTCGGGCCGCTTCACCTTGATGATGATGTCGGCGTCCTTGAGCGCATCGGCGCTGACGGTCGCGCCCGCCGCGGTGAGCTCCGAATCGGGCAGCCCCGACTTGACGCCCGCGCCCGGCTCGGCCGCGACCTCGGCGCCCAGCGCCTTGAACTTCTTGATGGTATCGGGCGAAACCGCAACCCGCGGCTCCGACGCATCGATTTCCTTGGCAACGGCGATCTTCACGCTCACGGCACCACCTTTGAGAACCAACGAAGCTATTCCCCTAATGACCGACGCAAGCACGACATCACGCCAGAGGACCCGTCTTTGCCCCAGGCTTGCCGATTGCGTCGCTGGACTTTCGGGCTTGCAAACATCGACGCGTCAGTCGCGGGTCGCCTCAAACCCGAAAGAGACAATTCCGCCGGGTTCGAAATAAGCGCATCGTTGCGCAAACCTGACGATCTCGGCGCGTGCTTTGCGATCTCGCCCCCTCATGAAAGACGCGAGGAGCGCCAGGCATTCGTCCGAATGCACGTCGCTCGTCGCTCGCGCTGCCGCATCCT
Source organism: Bradyrhizobium sp. CCBAU 53421 (assembly GCF_015291625.1). Taxonomy (NCBI): domain Bacteria; kingdom Pseudomonadati; phylum Pseudomonadota; class Alphaproteobacteria; order Hyphomicrobiales; family Nitrobacteraceae; genus Bradyrhizobium; species Bradyrhizobium sp. CCBAU 53421. Next base: position 2,561,789 of record NZ_CP030047.1, on the reverse strand, counting down.
CCGTGAGGGCCGCATCATCCTTGCTCACTTCCCGTCATCCACCCAGGTAAGCGGACCGCACGTGCTCATCGTCGATCAGATCCTTGCCGCTGCCGGACAGAACGATCGAACCGGTCTCCAGAAGATAGGCGTAGTCGCACATCTCGAGCGCCGAGTAGGCGTTCTGCTCGACCATCAAGACCGTCGTCCCGGACTTCCTGATGCCATCGATGATCGAGAACACCTGTTCAACGATGTTGGGGGCCAGGCCAAGCGATGGCTCGTCGAACATCATGAGCCTGGGCTTGGACATGATCGCGCGCCCGATCGCCAGCATTTGCTGCTCGCCTCCGGACAACGTGCCGGCAACCTGGTGACGACGCTCGGCCAATCGCGGAAACATCCCGAAGATCCGCTCCCGATCCGCTGCGATCTCCCTCCGGTCGGACCGCAGATAGGCGCCCATATCGAGATTTTCGTCGACGGTCATGTCGGGGAACACACGCCGCCCCTCGGGGCAATGTGCGATTCCCTTGCTCAGGATTTCCCGCGCCGAGCACTTCGTGATGTCGTGCCCGTCGAACGTAATCCGTCCGGCGGCCGAAGGCAGGATTCCCGAGATCGCCCGCAACGTCGTGCTTTTGCCTGCACCGTTAGCTCCGATCAGAGCGACCAGCTGCCCCTGCCCGATCGACAAGGTGACGCCCTTGAGAGCCTCGACCTTGCCATACCTGCAAACCAGACCGTTAATGTGCAGCATGCCGGCTGGCTCCTTCACCCAGATAGGCACGAATGACCTCGGGATTGCCGCGGATCGCCGCAGGCGGCCCTTCGGCGATGATGCGGCCATAGTTGAGCACGACGATGCGATCGGAGACGCCCATGACCATCGGCACGTCGTGTTCCACCAGCAGGATCGACATGCCGCGGCCGTGCAGCTTGTGGAGCAGCTCCATGAACCGGGCGGTTTCCGTCGCGTTCATGCCCGACACCGGCTCATCCAGCAAAAGCATCGACGGGTCCGATGCAAGTGCAAGGGCGACGCCGAGCAAACGCTGGTCGCCGTAGGACAGCGACCCGGCGAGCTCGTGGGCACGGCGCGCGATCCCGACGATCTCGAGCAGTTGGTGCGCCAGGTTCCGCAACTCCGCCTCCGCCTGCCGCTCGCGCGGCAGCGCCAGAAGTGTATCCAGCAGCGTCGATCGGCTGCGCCGGTGCAGGCCGATCATCACGTTCTCGAACACAGTCACGCTCTGGAACACGCTGGTACGCTGAAAGGTCCGCGCCAGGCCAAGTGACGTGACTTCATGCGGCTTGAGGTTACTCAGCGACGTATTCTTGTAGCGCACTTCGCCCTTGGTCGGCCGCAGAAAGCCGGTGATGACGTTGAACGCCGTCGTCTTGCCGGCGCCGTTCGGTCCAATCAGGCTGACGATCTCACCCTGATTGACGACGAAGCTCATATCGGTGATCGCAATCAGTCCGCCGAAATGCACGGCGATATGTTCAACGGACAGAACCGGCTGCGGGGTGTTGGAGGGCATGGTGCTCATGGCGTGTCGTGCATCTTGGCTTGGAGAGGCTCCGGATCTACGCGGGTGCTGGGCGCCGCGAACCACTTCTCAACGGCGGGGACAATCCCCTTCGGCAACACGAAGACGATGATGATCATCAGCAAGCCATAGAGTATCCACTGTATCTCGGGGGTGGCGAAAGAACGGGCCGCGACCGGAATGAATCCGAAGATGAGGCCGCCAACGATGGGGCCCGCAAGGGTGCCCTTGCCACCCGAGATCACCATGATCACCATCGTGACCGTGTAGAGGAACGCGAACACGTCGGGGTCGATGATCTTGAGGTAATGGGCGTAGAGGCTGCCGGCGGCCCCGGCAATGCCGGCCGAAAAGACCGCGGCCAGCACCAAATAGCGGGTCACGTCGATCCCGACCGAGACCGCAAGCGACTCGTTCTCCTTGAGCGCGATCATGGCCCGCCCGACGCGGGAGTAAACCAGACGCCGGATGACGATGTAGGACACCACAAGGACGGCAAGCACGAGGTAGTAGTTGGATTGCTTGCTGTAGAAGTCGAGATAGCCGACCCCGGGCAGCCCCAGCGTCATCGGCGGGATCGAAGTCAAGGCCAACGGCCCCTGGGTTAACTCGACCCAGTTCAGCGCGATCAGCCGGACCACTTCCGCAAAGCTGATGGTCACGATGACGAAGTAGGCACCTCGCACCTTGAAGGACAGCTTCCCGACGGCATAGCCGCAGAGCGCGGCAACGAGGGTGCCGATCACGAACCCGGTCCAGACCGGCCAGGGTTCGTGAACCACGCGGATACCGCCGATCAACTCGACATCGAATCCGAGCGACACCAGCGCGCTGGTGTAGGCTCCGATTCCAAAGAAGGCGACGTGACCCAGACTCAGCTGCCCCGTGTACCCGAGCAGGAGATTGAGGCTCATCGCCGCGATAATGAGGATACCCGTCGTGATGAAGGCATTCAGCAGATACGGATCGTGCAGCCAGAGCGGGACTGATGCGAACGCTGCGAGCGCAATATAGGGGATCAAGCGATTCATCCGATCCGCTCCGCGCGCGCAAACAGGCCGGTCGGCTTGAAGAGAAGAACGGCGATGATGATCAGGAAGCCCATGGCATCGCGGTAGCCCGACGAAACGTATCCGGCACCAAGCTCCTCGGCCAGCGCCAGCAGGAAGCCGCCGATGGTGGCCCCGCCAATGCTGCCGAGACCGCCCAGGATGACGATGGCGAAAGCCTTCAGCGATGCGAGGTTGCCCATTTGCGGGGAGATGACGTAGACCGGTCCGAGCAAGGCACCCGCCGCCGCCGCGAGGCTCGAGCCGATCGCGAACGTCGCCATGTAGATGAACTGGATGTTGACGCCCATGAGCGAAGCAGCGTCACGATCCTGGAAGGTCGCGCGCATCGCCTTTCCGAGCTTTGTGCGGTTGATCAGGAGATAGGACACGCCGATCAGGGCAAGGGCCGCGCAGAAGACGAACAGGCGCAACCAGGACACCGAAATCGAACCGATCACGAGCGGAAGCTCCGGGAACGGTGTCGAGACCGACTTCGCGACGCCACCCCAGACGAACTGCTCACCATTCTGCATCACAATCATGGCGCCGATCATGACCAGCATGGTCGTATCGATGTCGGCACCACGCATCGGACGCAACAAGACGACCTCGATCAGCGCACCGGCAAAGCAGCCCAGCACGACCGCCACGATCAGTGCAAGGAAGAAGTTCAGGCCGAGCATCACGCCGACGAAGTACAGCGCATAGGCGCCGAAGGAGTACAGCTCACCGTGCGCGAAATTGACGACACGCATGATGCCAAAGATGAGCGTGAGCCCAATACCCAGCAGCGCGTAGGTGCTGCCCAGAATGAGCGTGTTGACGATGTGTTGCAGAAGCTCGGTCATGCTGATTTTTTCGGCCGAAAGACCGCTGATCCTCTCTTCAGAGCATGTTCTATGGGCGAGGCAATGCCAAGGCGCCACCCGTTATGGTGGCGCCTTCCGCAAGTCGTCGAGCTCAGGAGCCCGACAGGACGATCTTCTCGTTCTCGATTTTGATCAGATAGAGGTTGGGCATGCTCTGGCCGCTTTCCTTGCCGGTCGGCCCCTGCTTCTGAAACTTGATCTGGCCGTTCAGGCCGGGAAAGTCGGTCGTCCAAAGCGCGTCGGTGATCGCCGCGGGCTCTGCCTTGCCGGCCCGCTGAATCGCATTGGCGATCGTGCGGATACCGTCGTAGCCGCGAAAGCTCTCGGTCGCGCCGGCGATCGCATAGCCACGCTTCTTCCACTCGCCAAGGAAGTACTTCGTTGCTGCCGGGTCCGGGGTCTTGTCCGGATACCAGGGTGCGAAGGTCGTCAAATGCATCGAGCCGTTCGCTGCGGCGCCAGCCTGCTCGATCAGCTGATCCGGGTTCTGCGAACCGCCGGTGGTGACGATGCGCTTGGTGATGCCGAGCGCAGCGGCCTGCTTCAACACCAGGGTGAGCTGCTCGACCGCGGTCGTGACCATGATCGTGTCCGAGTCGGTCGCCTTGATCTTGGCAAGCTGGGCGCTCATGTCCTGGGCGGCCTGGTCCATGATTTCCACGAGGCCGACCTGGATGTTCTGCGCCTTCATGATCTTGCCGAAGTCCTCGGCCGATCCGCGGCCCCAGTCATTGTTGATGACGAGGAAGTCGGCCTTCTTGATGCCGAGTGACGGCATGATGGACTTGAACTCGGTCGCCTCGACCGAGGACGGCGGCGAGATGCGGAAGATGTAGGAATTGCCCGATGTCGTGATCTTGCTGGAGGACGAGGTTTCCACCACCATCGGGACCTTGTATTCCATCAGCTTCGGCATCACGGCGAGCGTCAGGCTCGAGCCCCAGGCACCCATGATCACGGGCACCTTGTCACCGGTGATCAGCTTCTCGGCGACGGCGGCGGCTTCGGTCGGATTACTCTTGTTGTCTTCGATGACGAGCTCGATCTTGCGACCGAGCAAGCCGCCCTTGGCGTTGATTTCGTCGGCGGCAATCTTTGCGCCGTTCACGACATAAGTACCGGAAGCGGCGAACGGACCGGTGAGCGGCTCATTGACACCGATCTTGATGGTCTGCGCCGCTGCGCCCGTCGCCAGTGCGGTCGACATTGCCGCGGCGAGGGCCGCGCCCGTAATCAATCCGTGTGCTCGCTTCATCTTTCCTCCTGTGCTCGCAAGAGCCATGCCTAGGGAACGAAACACCAGTGCAGCGCGCCAGCTTATGGATGCCGGCCATTCGTCACCGCTGGGATGATGATCCTATCATCCTATTCTTAGTATCTTAAAGACACTTCTAATCCGTCGTCAAGCAGGCGCCCTGCTCTATTTTTGTTTTCGCAGTGCCCTCAATTGACGCAGCCGCTCATCATTTGCGCGATTGCTTTCGCCTAGACCAGTTTCGAAACTCCTTCGACGGACACGATGCCGCGCGAGCCGATCAGGCGTTCGCCAAATTCGCTTCCTTGTTGAATTCGATGGTGAGTTGATCCCATTCGCTCAGGCTGTCCTGGATCTTGCTCCAGAAGGACTGCGAACGGCGCCGCTCGAAATCGGCGACTGAAACTCCCTGCTGCTCGACCCAGGTGTAGTAGCCAAGATTGAAGACGGCGCGGCGCGAATGCTCCGTCAACTCGACGACATTGTCGGCGGCGGCACCGAGCAGGCAGGCGCCGAAGATTTCGGCAGCATTCACCTGATCAAGACCACGTGCGTAGTGCTTCGCCTCGAACTGCCTGCGTTCGCTGCCGTACATGGAGGCACTGTCCGTCGCCACGGTGACGATGGCTTTCTCGGGCCCGTAGTTCATCTGCTTTGCGAGCTTGATCGAGGCGACGATGTTGGCGAGCCCGGAGATGCCGACATGGTCAAAGGCGCGCACTAGCGCGGGTTCGAGACCGCGGCGCGTCTCAAGATAATCCCGGCCCGCTTGCGAGCCGAACAGCAGATTGAGCTGGTCCGTCGTTCGGTCCGAGACCCCGACGACGAAGTCGAGGTTCATGACGTTGTGAATGAGCGGGATGTGCTTGTCGCCGATGCCCTGGATGTTGTGCTCGCCATAGCCATTGTTGAGCATCGTCGGGCATTCCAGCGCCTCGACGGCAACGACCTTCGAGCCCCAGCGGGTCTTGAGAAAATCACCCGCGGCGATCGTCCCCGACGATCCGGTTGCCGAGACGAAGGCCGCCAATTCGTGGTTATCGTCTTGATTGAACGCCTTGAAGGCATCCTCCGCCGCGCGCCCGGTGCATTCATAGTGAATGAGATAGTTCGAGAATGACGAGAACTGGTTGAGAATGACGTTGCTGTCGTCTCGCCTGAGTTCCGCGCACTTGTCGTAGATCTCCTTGACGTTGCTCTCGGTGCCGGGTGTCCGGATGATGTCGGCTGGATCCGTCACCCACTTCTCGAGCCATTCGAAGCGCTCACGGCTCATCCCTTCGGGCAAGACCGCAACGCCGCGGCAGCCGAGGATCCGTGAGACGGCAACACCGCCGCGACAATAATTGCCGGTGGAAGGCCAGACAGCCTTCTGTTTGGATGGATCGAAGCGCCCGGTCACAAGCTGCTCGATCAAGGCGGCGTAGGCCGGCAGCACCTTGTGTGCGCCGATCATCGGGAAGCGATCGCCGAGCAGCACGATGATCTTGGCATCGACGCCCGTGATCTCCTTTGGCAGTACGATATGGCCCGGCACCAGGTCCCTGCCCCTGCGGTTCTCCGCATTGTACCAGTGCATGCGCCAGAGGTTCGCGGCACTCGGCTCGTCCGGTCCGACCGCCGAAATGTCCTCCCATACCCTGGCCGACGGAAGCGGTGGGTGCGCGAGCTGAGAGAAGGTCGGCAGCTTCAGGTTAAGTTTGCGGGCTTGCGCCGCGGCTTGCCGCCAGCCTTTCCGGTCGACAACATTCGGCTCGATTACGAACGCCATTTCAAACATCCCTGTTGGAGAGTTCTCTGCTCTCTCGGCCTCGCTCCGGTCCTTTAGCACCCCGCGGATCGCATCCCCGTACCGGTCTGCCGCTCGCGGACCGCGTCAAATGAGCGCTGCCTCCGAACCCCGTCCGCGACGCCATACGTCGTCGTGCGCTGACGCGGCACACGGCCTGCCGAAATGATGATCGACTCGAGCTCTTGCGGCGTCATTTCCTGGCCGTGCGAGGCGCCGGCCGACCGCGAGATGCTCTCATCCATCAGCGTGCCGCCGAGGTCGTTGACGCCGGCCGAGAGGCAGTGCCGCAGCCCCTCGGGTCCCATCTTGACCCAGGATGCCTGGATATTGGTGATGTGTGGATTGAGGACGAGACGCGACACCGCATGCATCAAGACCGCCTCGCGGAATGTCGGACCCGGACGCGCCCGGCCCTTGAGATAGACCGGCGCTTCCATGTGAACGAACGGCAACGGTACGAGCTCGGTAAATCCGCCGGTCTCCGTCTGCAAGCGCCGCAGCCGGAGCAGATGCCGCGCCCAATGGTCGTAACGCTCGATATGGCCGAACATGATGGTGGCCGTCGACCGGAGCCCGATCGAGTGCGCCGTGCGCATGACGTCGAGCCACTGCTGGGTCCTGATCTTGTCGGCGCAGAGCGTCTCGCGCACCTCGTCGTCGAGGATCTCAGCGGCCGTTCCCGGCAATGTGCCGAGGCCTGCCGCTTTCAGCTCCTGCAGGAACTCGGCGACGGAAATGCCAAGCGTGTGCGCCCCTTGATGGATCTCGAGCGGCGAGAACGCATGGAGATGCATCGCAGGGACGGCACCCTTCACGGCCCGACAGATATCCAGATACTTCTGCCCGGTATAGGAAGGATGGATGCCGCCCTGCATGCACACCTCGGAGGCGCCGCGGTCCCAGGCCTCGGTGACCCGCTGCGCGACTTCGGACATCTCGAGGTCGTAGGGCCGGCCACGCAGATTCTCGCTCATCTTGCCCTTCGAGAAGGCGCAGAACTGGCATTTGAACGAGCAGATGTTGGTGTAGTTGATGTTGCGGCATACGACGTAGGACACCACGTCGCCGTTGACGCTGCTGCGCAATTCGTCCGCCGCGCGGCAGATGCTGGTGAAGTCGGTCTCGTGAGCGCGGAACAGCCTGACGATCTCGCCCTCCGAAAGCTCATCGCCGCGCTGGGCTTTGGCAATGACTGACGTCACCTCGCTGCGGTGCACCGTACGCGGTGGCAATTTCAGCCATCCGAGCTCGCGCGATGGAAGTCCGCCGATATGACCGGGATGCCAGTCGTCGGTGCGAGGAAAGCCGTCCCCGTCGATCCGATCGAGGACCGACTTCAGCAGCTTGGTGTCGAGCCAGCGCGAGGGATAGCGCGCGAAGCTCGGATAGATCGGCAACCGCTTCTCGAGCCGCTTGCCGGTTGACCGCGTTGCAGCCTCCAGGAGCCGCAGATGCGGCCATGGTGCTTCGGGATTGACGTGGTCCGGCGTGACAGGCGACACGCCGCCCCAATCATTGATTCCTGCCGCGACGACGCGCCCCAGTGCTGCCGGGCTCAGGTTCGGCGGCGCCTGAATGTTCATCTCCGGCTCGAATATCAAGCGGGCGACAGCGACGGTCCAGAGATGATCGTCCACGGACGGCGCCGGCGCATTGGCCATGCGCGTCCCGACCTTTGGCCGGAAGTTCTGGACGATGATCTCCTGCAGATGTCCATGCGCATCATTCAGGTCGCGCAGCGCGAGCAATGCATCGATCCGTTCGGCCCTGGTCTCCCCGATGCCGATCAGGATCCCGGACGTGAAGGGTATGGCCTGCTCGCCGGCGGTCTTGATTGTCTGAAGCCTGACGGCGGGCACCTTGTCCGGCGATCCGAAATGCGGCCCGCCCTTCGCGCAAAGCCGGTCCGACGCGGACTCCAGCATGATGCCCTGCGAGACCGATACCTTGCGCAGCATGGCAAGGTCGAGCTCGCTCATGATTCCAGGATTGACGTGAGGGAGCAGGCCGGTCTGCTCGAACACCGCCCCTGCGACTTCGGCTAGATACGAGAGCGAGGATTCGTGGCCGAGCCTTGTCAGCTCCTCGCGCGCGACGCGGTAACGAAGCTCCGGCTTGTCGCCGAGCGTAAATAGCGCCTCATGACAGCCGGCCTCCTTGCCGGCCTTGGCGATCGCGACCGCTTGCTCGACCGAGAGATACGGCTTGACGTTCGAACGCGGCGCGTGAGCGAACGTGCAATAGTGACAGACATCGCGGCAAAGCTGGGTGAGCGGGATGAATACCTTGGGCGAATAGGTGATGACATCGCCGTGCGCGGCATCCCTTCGCCTGGCGGCAGCCGTCAGGAGTTCGTCGATCTCCACAAGATCGACAAGCTCGTAGGCTTCGCTTCGGGACAGGCGACGGTCGAACGGAAGATTCAAGACGGACGTCATCAGAACAGCCTCACGGGAACGGGATGGTCGTCGCTGCCGAAACGATCGGCAATTTTGAGCTCATCAAGAAGCGAACCCGTCGTTCCGAGGTTCTGCGACGAGATCAGATACGGACCAAAATCAATTGGGCAGTCGATATCCTTGCCGATGCCATGGGATTTGAACACGCTGCAGCTCAGTTGCCGCTGCCGCGCCAGGTCGCGGTGCGCACGGAAACTCTCTTCGCCAAACCGAGGCTCCAACATGTCGGGCAAGCGCATCGCCAGAGCATTTGTCCCACCGTCGTAAAGCGCAGGCACGAGCACGATCGGCGTATGGTCCAGCAACCGGATGACGTGTTCGAAGTCCTCCGGACGGGCAAACGGAATGTCGGCGGGCACAACGAGAACCCGCCGCCCGCACGGCTGGAATGCGTCGAGGCCGCGCTGCACCGCGGCATTGACGCCGGTCTCGACCTCATCAAAGATCATCGCCGCGCCGAAGCGCTTGGCGATCGCAAACGCTTCCGGATCGGCGCTCACCACGGCGATGCCGGCCAGCGAGCGCGTATCCCGGAGGTTTCCGAGAACGTCGCACAGCATGGCTTGCGCGAGTTTTGCGCGCTCGGTCGCCACCAGGATATCGCCCAGCCTGCTCTTTGCTTGACTGAACCGCTTGACCGGCACCAGCGCCCAGGTTTCGAAATCGTCCATCGCTTCGCTTAGCTCTTCAATCGACCAAGAAATTGGAGACATTCGCGTGCCAACTGAACACGCTCATCCTTCGAGCGCATGATCGTGTTCGTCACATGCACGGGAATGCCGACCGCATCGGCATCGGCCTGGTCCTCGCGATCCATCACCAGACCATCGAGGAAGCCATAGTGCCTGACGATCGAGGCGCAGCTTGGCGCGACGCCGAGTTCGTTCATGATCTTCGCGGTCGGCCCCTTGATGGCGCGGCCGCCGACCAGCGGCGAGACGGCAACGATGGGAGCCCTCGTCGTATCCAAGGCAGCGCGGATACCAGGCACAGCCAGGATCGGATCGATGCTGAGATACGGGTTCGACGGACAGACAATGATGGCATCGGCTACGCCGATGGCCCTTAATGCGGCGCTGGTCGCCGTTCCACCACTGGCGCTCTGGAATTCGATCTTCCTGACCTCTGGCCGCGCCTGCAGCTCGACGAAATAGCGTTGAAACGCCAGCTTCTGATCGGCGGTCACGACGATCGTTGCAAACGGATCGTCGGTCATTGGCAGGATGCTCGCCTCAATGCCGAGATGCGATGCAATCCTGCCCGTGAAATCGGTCAAGGTTACGCCGGCGCCGAGCGCGCGCGAGCGCAAGACATGCATGGCAAGATCACGGTCTCCCAAACGAAACCATGTCTCGCCCTTGAGGCCGCCGAGCGCCTCCATGAAGTTCCAGCTTTCGCCGGTTCGTCCCCAGCCACGCTCTTCGTCGGCGAGTTCGCCCAGCGTATAGACGACCGTGTCGATGTCGGGCGAGATCGTGAGACCAAGATGCTCGAAGTCGTCGCCTGTGTTGACGATGATGGCGAGCTTGGCACCCAGCAAACGATTGAGGCCATAGGCGAGCTTGGCGCCGCCGACCCCGCCACAAAGCGCAACAACATTGCGGTCGCCGCCGCTCATCGGAACATATCCTGGCTCTTGGCTCGCGCCAGCGCGGCCGCGGGTGAGACCGGCCCATCAAGCGTCAGGCCACGGACGAGGATGATCGGCATGCCTTCGCCCGCCTGCCCCATCAGCAGTGAGGCGGCGCCGGCGATCTCATCGGCGATGGCGATCTCGGTGACGCGCATTGCCCGGCCGAACATGTCGGGGACGCCGATTTGGCTCAGCAGCGAGGGAATGCCGGCAGCGCCGATCGCCACGCCGACGACACCATTGCGCCAGGGTCTGCCGAAGCTGTCGTTGATGACGATCCCAAGATTGAGGTCGCCGGCTGCATCCAGCGCGACTTTCAGCCTCTGCGCGGACCCGTCGGGATCCTGGGGCAGCAGCAGGACGCGCTCTTCGCCTTCACGGTGCTCGATGTTCGATTGATCGATGCCGGCGTTGGCCATGACGAAACCGAGCCGGTGCGCGGCAATGACGACATTCGGCCGCGTCTTGACGACTTCTGCGGACTCGCGGAGCACGACCTCGAGGAAGCGCGGGTCCTTGCCGACCGCCGCCGCGAGTTCGAGTGCCTCCGGGGACGGCTCGACGTCGCTCAACCGAACGTAACGCCCTTCCGATTTCGAGACGATCTTCTGCGCAATGACGAGGATGTCGCCGCGCTGAAGCTGGAGAGACATCCCGGCCAGGCTCTGCCTGATCAGCACGGCAAGATCCTCGCCCGGCTCGACGCGCCGAATGTCCTGCAGGGCGATGTATTCGACTCGCGTCCCCACAGGCATGGTTCAGGCACCCGGGCTTGCGGACAGGCCGGTGATGCGGATGCCGGCGCCGGGCACCTTGTAGCGCCGATTGATCCCGATCAGCACGGAGGTGAGCGCCTCGGCCGCCGCCGAATTTGCCAGCACGCCGCCGTCGATGCCCGCGGATGCAACTTCGTTCGCAAGACCGATAACGATGTCGCGCGCCGCCTTGTCGTCGCCAAAGACCAGAACGTCGCAATCCGCCTTGCCGCCCTGGTGCAGCTTGGTCGCGCCCACATTGTGGAACGCGGAGACGACCCGCACGCCGAGTCCGAGCAGTTGCTGCGCGATCTGCGCGGCCGAGCCGGCCGACGGAAGCTGGACCACGGACACTTTCGGCGGCACCAGCGGGACCGCGGCATCCACGACGATCTTGCCCTGAACGACGTCCTTGACTTCGTTCAGCGTCGCATCATGGCTCGCGAACGGCACGGCAACGACCACGATGTCGGCAGCCCGGGCGGCGGCGGCATTGTCGTCGCCCGCGACGTCGCCGGTCATGGTCTCCGCCGCGCTCCGGGCCTTCTCCGCGGAGCGTGAACCGAGAATGACTTTGTAACCGGCCGCGAGCCAGCATTTCGCGAGGCCGGATCCCAAGTCACCGGTTCCTCCAAGGATGGCAATCGTCGGCTTCGTGTTCATGTCTCGGTGGCCTTTCCAGGATTAGTCGAGGGGCATTTCGGTGAGCGGCACGAGCTTGACGCCGGCCTTCTCGAGGCCCTCCCGCACCGCGCGGGCCGTGGCGACACCCGTTGGCTCGTCGCCATGGACGCACAGCGAGTGGACCTTGCATTTGATCTTCTTGCCGTTGCGGGAGGTGATGGTGTTGTTCAACACCATATCGAGCACCTGCCGGGTCGCGAGCGCAGCGTCCTTGATGACCGAGCCCGCGATCTTGCGCGACGTCAGATTGCCGTCGTCGTCGTACTGGCGATCGCAGAAGCCTTCGATCGCGACGGGAAGTCCGAGCTTGCGGCCGGCCTTTTCCATCTCGGACCCCGCGAGCGCCACATAGATGATGCGCGGATCGACGGCCTTGATGGCGCGGCCGATGGCCAGCGCGTATTCGGCGTCTTCGGCGGCCATGTTGTTGAGCGCGCCGTGCGGCTTGAGGTGGGTGACCCGCTCGCCTTCGTAGGCCGCCATCGCTTGCAGCGCGCCGATCTGATAGGCGACCATGTATTCGAGGTCATCGGGGCGCATGTCGATGCGGCGGCGTCCGAAGCCCCAGAGATCATTGAAACCGGGATGAGCACCGATCGTGACACCGAGGCGCTTGGCTTCGCGCACGACGTTGCGCATCACCCGCGGGTCACCGGCGTGAAAGCCGCAGGCGATATTGGCGGATCCGATGATCTTCAGGATTCCGGCATCGTCACCGACGTCGTACGCGCCGAACCCTTCGGCCATGTCGGCGTTCAAGTTGATCGTTACGGTCATCCTTCACCTCGTGCGCTTGAGCTATAACGTTCTATTGTTAGTAAGACAATCCTTTTACCGAATAATTTTTCCCGCTTTTCCGAAGATCGGTTTTAGACGATGACGACAGCATAAGGGTTCGCGAAACCGTATTGAACCATCATCCCAATGATAGTATGTATTCAACTCTCTGGCAAGCTGCGCTGCCCGACGACGACACGTCCGATCAGCGGCAGCTGCTCCCACCAAACAACTCATCGCGAAGGCCGGTTCGAATGTTCCTGTCGAATACAAGTTCATCTCACGACCAACCGCTTGACCCGGCGGATGCCGCTACGCTCGCGCGCGAGGAAGCCAACGAAGTCGAGCGTTTCCTCAGCTTCCGGCCGAACCACGCTGAAACGCCGCTGCGATCGCTGCCGGCGCTCGCCCGCGAATTCAAGGTGAAGTCCATCCATATCAAGGACGAATCGCATCGGCTCGGCCTTGGCAGCTTCAAGGCCCTGGGCGGATCCTACGCCGTATTGAGGTTACTGCTGGAGCATGCCAGCAGCAAGCTGGGCCGCGCGGTGGATATCAGCGAGATCGAGACTCCTGCCATACGCGAGATCGCGCGCAGCCTGACGGTCGGCTGCGCCACCGATGGAAATCACGGACGATCGGTCGCGGCCGGCGCGCAGATGGTCGGAGCCAAGGCGGTCATCTTCGTGCATTCCGGAGTCACGGATGAGCGCGTGCAGGCAATTGCCCGCTTCGGTGCGGAAATCGTGCGGGTGCCCGGCACCTACGACGACTCCGTCGCAGTTGCCGACAAGGTTTGCCAGGACAATCATTGGATCGTCGTCTCGGATACGTCCTGGCCCGGCTATGAGCGCATCCCCGGGCTGGTCATGCAGGGCTATACGGCGATGCTGAACGAGATCCTCCGGCAGCAGCCGGAGGCGCCCACCCATGTATTCGTCCAGGCCGGGGTCGGCGGCCTCGCAGCGGCAGTCGCCGGTTACTTCGATGTTGTCTTTGGCAAGAGCCGCCCGACCTTCGTGGTCGTGGAGCCCGAGCGGGCTGCGTGCCTCTATCAGAGCGCCATCGCGGGCGCGCCGATCAAGATCGCCCACGGCGAGCCGACGATCATGGCGATGCTCGAATGCTACGAGCCTTCCCTCGTTGCCTGGCGCATCCTGTCGCGGAAGGCGGACGCGTTCATGATGGTCGGCGAAGAAGGCGCCGCGGTGGCGATGCGCCGGCTCGCACACCCGACAGGCGACGATCCGGCCATTGTGGCCGGCGAAAGCGGCGCTGCTGGACTAGCTGGCCTTTGGCGCGCCGCCAAGAGCAGTGTCGCGCGTGAAGCGCTGGGCTTGAACCAGACATCGCGCGTGCTGCTGATCAACACCGAAGGTGCCACCGACCAAAAGCGCTACACGGAGATCGTCGGAGCCTCGCCGGCGAGCATCCTCGCTTAGAGCTTCGGTTCTGATTACATCAGAACCGAAGTTCTAGATTCTTGTTTTGACGCGTTTTCTTCACGCGAACCGGTGGCCACTTCGCTCGAAAACGCTCTAGCGACAATGAGGAGCGGGCCTTGCGCCCGCTCCTTCGTCAGGCCTTCGTTCGCTTCTTCGATTTTTCGAGAAGATCGGAACGGAGCGCGAAGCAACTGCGATGATAATGGATGTCGGCGACATAGACGGCGATGTCGTTGCTGTCGACCAGCACCAGGCGGCAATCGGCCGTTGGTTCGCCGAGGCCGATCTTGAGCAGTTCGGCCGTTTCGGGATCGGCTACGCCGATCGTCACAACCTGATGAGCGTGGGCGAGCGTGATGTCGTCCATCTCCATGATCTTGGTCAGCGCGGCCGTATGGGTGAAGCGCTTGCGGTCTTTGAGATAGAGGTTGCGCGCCAGATGGAGGTTGACGACCGAAAACGGCTCGTCCTCGTTATACTGCACGCTTCTGAGAAATGCGTAGCCGGCGGCGGGCCGCCCTTCATGCGCGGCGAGCCGGGGCAGCTCCGCATTCTCCTCGACATAGACGCGCTTGAGGACGTTGTTTCTGACGGAATCGACCATCGACTCGAAATCATTGGCCAGGTTCAGCCAGTGACGATTCTTCGGTCGTCCGGACACGAACGTCCCACGGCCCTGCTGCGCGTCGAGCAGACCCTCGCTCCGCAACATCTCGATCGCCTGCCGGATCGTAACGCGCGCGACGCCGAATTCGGTTTCAAGCTCCTCGATGGTCGAGATCTTGTCGCCCTCTTGCCATCGCCCGGACTCGACCCGCTGACGCATGACCGATGCCACCTGCACATAGAGGGGGACCCGGCTGCGCTCGTAATTTGGGACTAGCTTATTCATGATAGTAAGATAGTCCATCTCATCGCAAAAGGCGAGTTCTATCGCCGGACAACTAAGGCCGTCGCAAGAGCCATCGAAGCGCTCGTTTCATGTAGTCCAGCGCCATCGATCGCATCAGCGCGCCGGCGTCGAATTCCTTGACCATGGCCGGCTCGCCCTCGCCGCCTCCCGATCGATGGGCCAGCCTCGTCTCGAGGTTCTGGACAAAAACGGCAATGATTCGTCCGGCCACATCCTGGATCAGGCCGGAGCGGCTGAACTGCGCCAGGGCCCCGGTCAAGGTGAAGCCGATGCTGAGATCGACCCTGGTTTGGTCTTCCGCGTCACCCGGCTTGACGGCATAGCCGATCAGGCCGCGGGTCGAGGAGTTGCTGCGCTTGTCCTTGCCTGCGCCGATAATCGTGCCGGTACGGGTCGCATCGTCGCGCGTCACATCGGCGATGCCTTGAAATTCGGCAGAGATCGGCCCGACCTTAATCTTGATCTGGCCGTCGACGTGACCGTCGACCGGATCTCCGGCGAGCGATGCGCCAGGCAGGCAGGCGGCGACCGCAGCGATGTCGGCGAAGAAATTCCAGACGTCATCGACCGGATGTTCGACGGTGAAGCTCTGCGTGAAGGTCGTTTGCGGCTTCCAGTTCGTATCCCGGAGCGAGGCCGCGGCCGCTGCCGGCGCTTCCGTCTTCTCCGCAATTGGCGCGGCCCTCGGCTTGGCCCGAGCCGAAACGGCGGCAACCGCGGTCGCATTGCCGGAGCCAGAGGGTCCAAGACGCGTCCGGTTTCCGTTTGGAATCGCGGCGATCCCTCGCGCCCTGCGATCTGCGATCACACCCTGGATTGCGCGGACGATGCCGACATAGCCGGTGCAGCGACAAAGGTTTCCGCTCATGGCCACGCGGATATCGCGCTCGCTCGGGTCCTGCATGCGCAGCACGACATCGCGCGCCGACACGACCATCCCCGGCGTGCAATAGCCGCATTGAAGGCCGTGCTCCCTCGTGAAGGCCGCACGCAGTTCGCGCGTGATCTCGTCGTCGTCGAGGCCTTCGATCGTCGTGACGTCGGCCTGCTGGCAAGCCAACGCGAAGGTGATGCAGGAGCGCGTCGGCACACCATCGACGAGGAGCGTGCACGCGCCGCAGACGCCGTGCTCGCAGCCCAGATGGGTGCCGGTCAGATTGAGCTTCTCGCGGAGAAAATCCGCAAGGTGAGTCCGCGGCTGGATCTCCGCGCTGACCGCGCTTCCGTTGACGTTGAGGCTACAGGTGCTCATTGCGGCCGTGCCTGCTCGATCGCGCGGCGCAGCGCGACGACATGGGTTTGCTTGTCCAGGGGATCGACCATCCCTGCCTTCTCCAGAATCTCGTCGACAGCCCCGCCGTCGAAACGCTCGCTCAGACGCGGAGCTCGGCCATCGCCGATCACATTGCCTGCCTCGGCGATGACGATCGGACGGCTCTCCGTCGCGCCGATGACCGCACGGCTGATGCCGCGATCGGGGTCGGTCATGAAGGCGCCGATCGCGTGAGCGAATTCGCCCGTCTTGCGGCAGCTCTTGTAGTAGCCCCAGCGCGCCGATTTGCTTAATCGCGGCACCATGACGCGAACGAGAACTTCGCCAGGGCGCAGGTCGGCTTCAAGCGCGCCCACCATGTAGTCCTCAACCGCCACGGTCCGCTCGCCGGCCGGGCCGCGCAGCACGACTTTCGCCCCAACTGCGGCGAGGATCGAGTGCCAGTCGGCCGACGGATCGGCGTGCGTCAAGCTGCCGCCGATGGTGCCGCGATTGCGCACCGCGCGATATGCGATGCCGCTGGCTACCGTCGGCAGCGCACCGCGCGTGACGTCGGTGACACGAAGGTCCTCGATATCGGCATGCGTGACGCAAGCCCCGATCGAGATTTCTTCCGCCCCGTCGCTGAAACAGCGCAGCTCTTCGATCCCGGTCAGGTCGACGATCAGATCGGGCTGCACCAGCCTGAGGTTCAACATCGGCCCGAGCGACTGGCTCCCGGCCATCATCTTGACGGTTCTGCTGTCGTCCGCGATGAGCCGGATCACCGCGTCGACCGCATCGGGTCGTGCGTAGTCGAAATTGACAGGTTTCACGCCGGCAACCCTTCCGCCAATTCGGGCGCCCTCGCCTTGCGGCGCTCGGCCGCGACCTGAATGGCTTCGAGGACACGCCGCGGCGTCATCGGCGTGTGCAAGACCTGCGCGCCAAGAGGCCGCAACGCGTCATTGACCGCATTGCCGATCGCGCCGGGAGGCGCGATCGCACCGCCCTCGCCGATGCCTTTGACACCGAACTCCGTATAGGGCGCCAACGTCTCCATATGGCCAAGCTTGGGCGCCGGCACTTCGGTCGGGCCGGGCAACAGATAGTCGGCAAAGGTCGACGCCAGCGGCTGGGCCGACGTATCGAAATTCATCTCTTCATACATCGCGGTGCCGATGCCTTGCGCCAGCCCGCCATAGATCTGCCCGTCGACGACCATGGGGTTGATCAGCTGGCCACCGTCTTCAACCACAACGTAGTCGATCAGCTCGATATCGCCCAACTCCGGATCGACGGCGACTACCGCGACATGGGTCGCATAGCTGAACGTTCCGGAATCGCGCGCCGGCTTGTAGCCGATGGTGACCTCAAGGCCCCTCGGATCGACGGTTGCCGGCAAATCCTGCGGCCTGCGATACCAGGTGTGCGCAATCTCATCGATTTTCACGCTGTTGGACGGACCGACGACCGCGCCGTTCTCGAGTTTGACGTTCTCGATCTCGGTCTGCAGCAGATGGGCACCGATCCCCTTGATGAGCTTCGCGAGTTCACGCGAGGCGGTTGCAACCGCGCCGCCGGACATCACCGCGCAACGCGACCCCCAGCTGCCAGTCGAGTAAGGCGTGTACTCGGTGTCGCCGTGAACCAGCTTGATGCGCGCGACGTCGATGCCGAGGATCTCGTGCGCGACCTGCGGAAGCGTGGTCTCCATGCTCTGGCCATGCGAATGCGCGCCGATGCGAAGCTCGAGGCCGCCGTCGGGGGTCATGCGGGCGGTTGCCTGTTCGTGTCCCGGAACCATCGGGATGCCCCAGCCTGCGTAGACCGACGTGCCGTGCGCACCCTGCTCGCAATAGACTGACAGCCCGACGCCGATCAACCGGCCATCCGGCTCCCGCTTCTTCTGGCGTGCGCGGAGACCGGCCAGATCGATCTTTGCCAGCGCCTGCCGCAGCGATTCCGGATAGTCTCCACTGTCGAAATGCTTCCTGGTGATGTTGTCGAACGGCATCTGCTCCGGCCGCACCAGGTTCTTCAGCCTCACCTCGTACGGCTCGAGACCGCACTCGTGGGCGATGGCGTCCATCATCAGCTCGATGGCGTAGCAGACCCCGGTGCGCGCAACGCCGCGATAAGGCAGGATCGGGCACTTGTTGGTGGACACCGACCAGGTGCGGCAGCGATAGGATGGGAAATCGTACGGGCCCGGCAGGATGCTGGCGATCTGCGCAGCCTCCAGGCATGCCGAAAACGGATAGGACGAATAGGCCCCGGAATCGACCGAGGCCTCGCACTCGACACCGCGCAACGTCCCGTCGCGGTCGGCGTAGACAGTGATGTTGTAGTGATGCTCGCGGCAATTCGCGCCCGCCGTCAAATGCTCGCGACGATCCTCGATCCAGCGCACGGGATAGCCGCAGCGCATTGCGAGCCAGCCAAGACACACATCCTCCGTCAGCACGATGCCCTTATAGCCGAAGCCGCCGCCGACATCGGGCGAGACGATGCGGATCTTCAGCTGCTCGAGGTTGAGGCACTCCGACAGACCGTTGCGCACGATATGCGGTTGCTGATTGCCGGTGTACAGGACGAGTTGATCCATCCGCTTGTGCCAGACGGCGACCGTGCCGCGGCCTTCCATCGGCGCCATGCTCTGCCGCGCGGTCGATATCTCGCGTGTGATCTTGATCGGCGCGTCATAGGCCGCTTCCATATTGATGTCGACAAAGGTCTCGAGAAAGACATTGTCGCCCCACTCCTCGTGCACCAGGGCGGAGTCCGGACGCCGCGCCAGCAGCATGTCATGCACGGCCGGCAATTCCTCGAAATCAACCTCGACGGCAGCCGCAATGTCCTCGGCTTCCGCGCGGGTATCGGCGACGCACATCGCGATCAGTTCGCCGACCTGACGGACCTTCTCGAAGGCGAGGATCGGCTGGTCGGACGGTTTGAAGCCGGGCAGTCCGGACACGGCGCGAATCGGACGCGTATCGGCCGCGATATCCGATGCAATGAACACGCTGCTGCGGAGATGAGGCGGGATACGGATATCCTTGATCCGCGCATGTGCAAGCGGACTACGGACGAACGCAACGTCGCGCATGCCGGGCAAGCGAATATCGCCGACATATTCGCCTCGTCCGCGAAGAAAGCGATCATCCTCCTTCCGAGGAATTGACGCTCCGACGCCCTGCTTTGCCACTCCGCGTCCTCTCTTATTGTCCGTGTCCGGTTCGATCGACTGCTCGAACATCAAATTCATTCTATTGTCGCAAAGATAGCATCACTAGGATTGAGCGTCGAGTCTCGAGAACCCTCCCGCGTGCGACAATAACGCGTCCACACCACCGACGCCGCCAAAAAGAAGGGGCCCAAACCATGGGCCCCTTTTCGATTGATCCGGCCCTCTGATTACTTGGTTGGGGCGGAATTGCACCAGTCGTGGATGCTGAGCGCCATCACCTTGATGGCCGTCAGATAATCATCGATCGAAACGTACTCGTCGTTCGCATGCATGACGGCCGTCGAACCCGGCCCGAAGATCACGGTTGGCGTATTGGCGTACTTGTTCAGGAACCGCGTGTCCGCCGCGCCCTGGCGCCCCGAGATCGTCGGCTTCTTGCCGGTGACTTCCGTATAGACGTCGCAGACGGTCTGCACGATCGGATGCTGGACCGGGATCTCCGAGGCCTCGGCATCGTAGCCGACGAACTTCACCACCGGAGGATGGTCCTTCATCCAGGGATCCTGAGCCGCAACCTCGGCAATCTTCCTGACGAGGCTCCGCTTGACGCCCTCATGGTCCTCGCTCGGCACCGTCCCGATCGATCCCTTCAGAACGGCGCTCGCCGGGAAGGCGCTCGGATAGTTGCCGGCCTGGAAGCTGCCGATGATGCAGGGCAAGGAGTCGATGGCACTCGGGTAGAGCGCGTGCTTGACGTTCGCAACGCGCTCGTCTTCGAGCTCCTGCACGGCCTTCACGATCTTGTTGCCGAGCTCGATGGCGCTGATGCCGAGGTAGCGCTGCTGGATACCGGCGGGCTTGCCTTCGATGTCGATCTGGAACCAGATGCGTCCGATGCAAGCCGGCTGCACGAACAGGTCGCTGGTTTCGCCGGAAATACCGGCATCCGCCTTGTACCCGCGGACGACGGTGTCGAGCGTGCCGTGTCCGCTGACTTCCTCGTCGATGACGATGTTGATCATGACATCGCCCTTCGGCGTGAGCCCAAGCTCCTTCAGGTACTGAACCGCGAGCACGTGGCTGGCAACGCCGCTCTTCATGTCGCACGAACCGCGGCCATAGATGCGCCCGTTCTTGATCGAAGCCGACCACGGATTGTCGCTCCATCCCTCGCCGTTGCCGACCGGGATTACGTCCGTATGACCGTTGAGCAGCAGCGAGCGACCACCGCCGGTGCCCTTCAGGGTCGCAACGATGTTGGGACGATTCTCATAGCCGCGATCGACCGGGCGGTAGCCGGGATGCTTCTTCAGCTCGTCCCAATTGGTCTCCCACATGTCGACGTCAAGACCGATCTCGGTCAGGTAGCCGTGCATATGCTTCTGGATCGCGGCTTCGTCGCCGGTCACGCTCGGGATCGCGACCATATCCTGGAGGAACTTGATCGCGTGATCTTTCGAGGCGTCGACCTTGTCGAGGATCTTCTTGCGTACGGAGTCAGTCATCTGCTTTGTCGCCTGTGTTGAGCGTTTCTCTGTTCGTTACTTGGCGCGCAGGCGCGGGATGATCTCGCGCGCGATGGTCTCGACCTGGTCCGCCTGATACTTGTACGGGACGAAGATGATCTTCTGGACGCCCAGAGCGATGTGCTCGCGAAGCTGGGCCACGCACTCGTCGACCGAGCCCATGATGGCGCTCTCGCGGCTGCAATCGCTGTGAGCCGGGAAATCCCACTCCTTGTTGAGCCAGTCCATCATGTCGGCTTCGACCGCTTGCCGCGACTTACCGATCATGATCGGCAATTGCGAGGCGTTCTTCAAAGTCGACGGATCCTTGCCGCCCTCCTTGGCGAAGTTGATGATCTTGTCCCAGGACTTCTTGAAGTCGGCCGGACGATAGAAGTAGGTGAGCCAGCCATCTCCGTTCAGAGCGGCGCGCTTCAGCACGGGATCGGCGTATCCGCCGATCAGCAGCGGAATTTGCGGCTGCGCCGGCTTGGGGTACATCACGGCCTTCGAGATGTTGTGGCGCATGTATTCGCCCGAAACCGACTCTTCGGTCCACAGCCGGCGCATGATCTCGAGATTTTCATCCATGATCTTGCCGCGCTTTTCGAAGGGAATGCCGAGCGCGTCGAACTCGCGCTTGTACCATCCGGACGCCATGCCCATGATCAGGCGGCCTTCGGACAGCTGATCCATGCTCGAGAGCTGCTTGGCGAGCGCCACGGCGTTGCGCAGCGGCAGCACCAGGATGCCGGTACCCATCTTGATCCGCTTCGTGCGCGCGGCGATGCCCGTCAACGTCGTCAGGGAATCGATGATCGGGAAGTTCGGCTCCACGCCGAGCAGCATGTGATCCCAGACCCAGACCGAATCGTAGCCGAGTTCCTCGACCCGAACGCCATACTCGACGAGCGCCCGGGCGTTGGGCATTTCGGGATAGGCGGTGAAATTGCGCGCGGCAATACCAAACGTGTTGGCGAGCGTGGTCATCGATAGATCTCCGGACTTGGTGTAGCTTTAAGCGGTGAAGAGACGGTCGGGATCGAGCATCCGCAGCGTCTCGAGTTCGTGATCGGTCGGCGGCGACGTGACGTGGAGCTTCTCGTCGAAGTCGAGCCTGAAGCCGGTGTTGTCCTGCACTTCCTCGCGGCTGACGCCGGGATTGAGCGCCAGCACCTTGATGCGGCGGGTCCGGTCGTCGAAGCCGAACACCGCGAGCTCGGTGATCACGCGCCACATGCCGCCGCTGGGCAGGCCGGAGTCGCGCCGGCTGGTGCCGCCGCGGATGAACCCGGGGCTCGTGATGAAATCGACCTTTTCGACGAAACGGCGCTTCTCGTGCTTCATCGCGACGATCATGTTGGTCAGGCTGGAGATGTCGTTGCCGCCGCCGGTGCCCGGCAGGCGCGTCTTCGGCTTCGCCGGGTCGCCGATGAAAGACGAGTTCAGATTGCCGAACTGATCGATCTGGGCGCCGCCCATGAAGCCGACATCGACGTAACCGCGCTGGAGCAGCAGCAACACATCGGCGCTGCCGAGGACCATGTTGGCGCGCTTGGTGCAGCGCTGGTCGTTGGTCGACGGCGGCAACTTGCCCGGCTCGACGAAGGCGCCGACAACGCCGCCCTCGAACAGGATGGTCAGGGCCGGACAGCGGGTGCGCTGGGCCAGGGTTGCAGCGAGCAGCGGCACGCCGATGCCGGCGAAGACCACCTGCCCGTCCTGCAGCTGGCGCGCGCTCAAGATCGCGAGAATTTCGCTTGCGGTGTAGCGCTGCGCCTCAGTCATTATAGATGCTCCTGCCCTTCTGCGTTGCCTCCAACACCTCATCCATGCCGATCAGCGAGAGATATTCGTTCCAGGACTTCGGGCTGTAGAAATAGCGGTCGAGATATTCCTGCATCCCCTTTACGGGATCCGAATTGACCTGCGCGACATAGGCTTCCATGTGCCGCATCATCGGCTCATAGAGGCCGTAGCACTCGTGCGGCGCCGATCCGTAGGGAACCTCGACCACGGCGTCGACGCAGAAGAACGGGATTTTGGTCTGGTCCGGCGCACGCCGGATCTGGTCGTTCGAGACGATCCGCTCGGTCGTGAGGATCACGCTGTTGGCGGCGAGCGCGAGATCGATGTCCATGAATTGCAGGCCGTCGATCTGGGCGTTGCCGTAAGGATCGCAGCGCTGGACATGGATCAGCGCGACGTCGGGATTGAGCGCTGGAACCAGCAGCACCTTCTCGCCCGTGAACGGACAGTCGATCTGCTTGGCCTCGGGGCGCTGGCCCACGATATCCGACCCCATCATGGCGCGGGTCGGCAGGAACGGAACGCCCATGCCGCCGGCGCGAAACCGCATGCCGACGGCCATGTGGCTCCATTCCTCATAGTGTTTGCCGCCATTTTCCACATGATGCCGCATCACCTTGGACAGGCCCCAGAGAATCCCCTGGGCGAACCAGCTGGTGACGACGTGGTTCGCGATGCCGGATCCGAACACGAGGTCGCCGTCCGTCGAGACGATGCAGCGCGAGATCGAAAGATCCTTGCGATGCTGGCGGATCAGCTCCCAGAGCATCGCCATCGGCGTGCGCGACATGGTTGACCCGCCAATACCCACTTTCATGCCGTCTTGGACGAAGCCGGCCGCTTCCTCGAGCGACACCACCTTCTCGCGCAGGCTGCGGTCACGCTGCGCCATCTTCTCTCTGAGCCGCGTGTACGGCTCCACCAGGGTATCCGGCAAAACATCCTCCTTGTCGGCAACCGGCAGCGGCTGAGGAGCGAACCGCAGGCCCTTCCTGCCAATTGAACCTATCGTACTAATGTTAGTCCCATACGTCTAGCGGAATCTTCACAACGACCGATCGTGGGACGGATTCTACCTGCGCGAGACGCCGTGGGTTTGCGATCGCCGAGCGCACAATAAAAAGACGAGCAATGCCTAGCTTTGCAGCCTGATACTCGTGGCTTCACGGCTCTCGCTATCCGCCGCGCGAGCAGACGGAGGTCGTCGCAGTGCTGCGCCTGGCCAGCACAAGATGCTGGTTCGAAACGGCGTCATAAGGGCCATAGGTCCAAAGATGGGATGTCCTGCCAGGCATCACGGCCCTTGGCACGGATCGTGCTTATGGAGTCAGCGTCGCTCTCGATGGCGTCGCCATGCAGCACCCTGCCGCAGCGATCACCGATTGAAGGTGTTGCCTGGCGCCGCAGCAGCCATACAGGCTTCAACAAGAACCAATAAGAAAGGATGGACCGTGGAGCATTATCTTACCTCGACACCAGATCATCTTCATTGGGGACTGTGGGATGGTCGACTCAGTCCCGTCATCAGAATTGCTTCGGGTGATCGGGTGACGATCGAAACGCTGTCGGCCGAGCCGGATGAAGCACTCGATCTCGCGAGCGACCTGGTCGAACCGCTTGGCCGCGGCAACATCGACGCTTCCCACGGGGCTGCACCGCGGCTATTGACCGGCCCGATCCATATCGAGGGCGCCGAACCGGGTGACGTGCTCGAGGTTCGTGTCCTCGATGTCCGCCTGCGATCCGACTGGGGCTGGAACATGAGGGCCCCGAGCGCGGCGCGGGAGATGTCATTGGACTTCTGCTGCCGGCACGTCCCGCTCGATCGCACGCGCAATATCGCGCGGCTGCCTTGGGGACGAGAACTCAGGCTATCGCCGTGCTTTGGCAACTTTGGCGTCGCGCCGCCGGCGAACTGGGACCGCCGCAAGCCGAACGAAACCACCGGTTTCAGCGGGCACATCGACAACAGGGATCTCGGCGCCGGATGCACCGCCTATTTTCCCGTCTTCGTCGCAGGCGCGCTGTTCTCGGCGGGGCATGGCCACGCGCTGCTCGACGACGGAGATGCGCAGACCTCCGCCATCGAAACGGCGCTCGCCGGCACGTTTGAATTTCACATTCGACGCAATCTGCATCTTGCGGCCCCTCGGGTCGAGACCGCATCGGCGTCGGTCGGCGCATCGATCGTCAATGCGCATGCATCGCAAGGCCGCCGCCGACGCACGAACTAACGCTGCGCGCCGCGCACAGCGTCTTGGTTCATCGTCCATGGCGGCCCGTCGCCGCCCGTGCAATGCCACCACCGCCTATTGCTGCTGCAACGCCTGATCAACGATGGCCACGGCTTCCGGCGGAGCCTTGGCCTTCCACGCTGCGATCGGCGCCGACGCGCCTTGCTTGAGCGCGGCGAGAACGGGAGCCGGCGCCGGCTCCGCGATCTGAACCCCGTTGTCGCGCATCCGTGCGTAATTTTCCGCCGTACGATTGGCCAGAAGCTGGAACTGGCGTTGTTCCGTCTCGGCAGCCACCTGCATCACCTGGCGTTGAACCGCTTCCGGGAGCGCATCAAAAGCATCGGTCCTCACAAAGGCAATCGAGATCGGAATCGCGTAGTTGATCGCCGTGAAATGGGTCAGATCCTGCCAGAGCTTTCGGCCGGCCCCGCCGTCGCCCGACGTGAGGATGGCATTCAGCTCATGGCTTCTTACCTTGGCGATTGCCTCGTTGAACGGAAGATACTCCGCCGTTGCGCCGACCGCGCGCATGACCTCGGCCGAATTGTAGTCATAGGTCCGCGCGGCAATGGACCGAAGGTCCGCCGGCGTCGAAATCGGCTGGGCACTCCAAAGGCCGGTGGACGGCCAAATGGTGATGTACAGGAGCTTGAGGCCGCGCGCGGCCAACGCCTTCTCATAGAGTGGCCGCGCCTGCTCGTTGATGGACCGCGCCGCCTCGACGGACTGGACAACAAACGGCAGCGACGGCAGGCCAAACACCGGATCGGACGCCTCAAGCGGCCCTGCAAACGCGTCGCCGCCGGCAATCCGCCCCGCTTCAGCCGCGCGCAACATTTCGCCGGAGCTGATCTTCAACTCGTTATCGAACGCATTCCGGACCGTAACGTATCCGTTCGTCTGCGCGGACACGAGCTCGGCGAATTTTTCCAAGCCAACTCCGGAGATATTGCTGCGAGGATACTCCGTTGCCATTTGCCACGTCACTTGAGCGGACGCAGGTGCGCTGAATATAGCTGCCGACGCTATGAAAAGCCCGACCACCACAGAGCGTAAGCCTGCCCAGTTGATCGACGAGGGCAAAGCAGAAACCGAATTGAGCACCGGAAATGTCCCGCAAGCACAGTTTGACCTCGATCAGTCTTGCCTATGCTGACGGTGACGTCAAACGGCCCGGCTATCTGCAGTTCGTCTTGCGCTCGCTTCGCTCAATCGGAGCCAGGCTTCTCGCGACTCTGCGCGTGCGGTCCTAGATATAACTCTCAAACGCGTGCCGCTCCGCCGGCGTCAAATGCAGGCCATGCTTGGTACGCCGGTCCAGGTAGTCGGCAGACCTTTTCGCCCACTCCCTATCGCGCAGATAGACCGCCTCGCGTTCATAAAAGTCGCCGCCGAAATGACGGCCCAAATCGACCGCGGTGCGGGCCGAGCCCAGTAGCTCGCGCGCGCGCGTCCCGTAGAGACGCGCATAGTGGTGGATGAGCCGCTGCGGGAGATCGGGATAGTCGCGCGCAAGGCCATTTGCAAAATCATCGAAGCTGCCGCCGATGTCGCCGCCCGGCAGCGGCCGATGCGCGGTCCAGGCCGGCGACAGCTTTGGAAACCACGGCGCGAGGCGCTGCAACGCCTGCTCCGCCAGCCGGCGGTAGGTCGTGATCTTGCCGCCGAAGATCGAAAGCAGCGGTGGCGCGCCCTCGGCGCCGTGAACTTCGAAGACGTAGTCGCGTGTCACCGCCGACGGATTGTCGGCGTTGTCGTCGTAGAGCGGCCGGACGCCGGAGAAGGCGTGCACGATCTCGCTCGCCTGCGGCGGCGCCCGGAAATAGCGGCCCACCACCTGCAACAGATAATCGGCCTCGTCCTCGCCGATCGCGACGTCCTCGGCGCGGCCGTGATAGGGAATGTCGGTGGTGCCGATCAACGCGAGATCATTTTCATAGGGATTGACGAAGATCACACGGCGATCGCTGTTCTGCAGCAGATAGGCTTGCGGCCCGTCCCAGAATTTCGGCACCACGATGTGGCTGCCCTTGACCAGCCGCACGCTCTGGGCGGAGTTCAGTCCGGCCACGCCCTGGATGACATTCTGAACCCATGGCCCAGCGGCATTGACCAGCGCGCGCGACCGCACGATTTGCGCGGTGCCGTCGTCGCCCTGCATCTCGAGCAGCCAGACGTCGCCGTCGCGGCGCGCGCGCACCGCCCTTGTGCGCGGCAGGATGCGGGCGCCGTCCTGCGCGGCAGCGACCAGATTGAGGACCACCAGCCTGCTATCATCGACCCAGCAATCCGAATATTCGAAGCCTCGCCGGAATTCGCGATGCAGCGGCGCGCCCTCGGGCGCCCGCGACAGATCCAGGCTGCGGCTCGCCGGCAGCTGCTTGCGGCCACCGAGATGGTCGTAGAGCAACAGCCCGGTGCGAACCAGCCAGGCCGGCCGCTGCTCCGGCGAATGCGGCAGCACGAAGCGCATCGGCCAGATGATGTGGGGCGCGGACGCCAGCAGCACCTCGCGCTCGATCAGCGCCTCGCGCACCAGACGAAACTCGTAGTATTCGAGATAGCGCAGCCCGCCATGGATCAGCTTGCCCGAACGCGACGAAGTGCCTTCGGCAAAATCATCCTTCTCGCAGAGCAGGACCTTCAAGCCGCGGCCGGCGGCGTCGCGGGCGATGCCGGCACCGTTGATGTCGCCGCCGATGACCGCGATATCGACCAGCCCGTGATCGGTGCCTGCGACCGGCGCAGTCCCCGTCATCGCTTGCTGCTGCGCCGTTTCTCGGCACGGCGCGGTGCCGCCTTCGCCGTCGCCCGGGCCTTGTTCGGCTTTGGCGCCTGCAGCCCGTAGGTGGAGAAGCCCTTCGCGGTGTCGGCGATCTCCTCGTCGCTCAGGATGATCCGCGAGTCGAGCGCGAGCGAGAGGTAGTACTGCCGCGCGATGGTCTCGAGCTCGACCGCGAGCCACATCGCCTTGTCGAGATTGGCGCCGAGCGCGATCATGCCGTGATTGGCGAGCAGGCAGCCATTGCGGCCTTCGAGCGCTGAGATCGCATGATCCGACAACTCCTTGGTGCCGTAGCGCGCATAGCCGGCGCAGCGGATGTCGGTGCCGCCGAATGCCGCCATCATGTAATGACAGGCCGGGATCGGCTTGCGCGCGATCGCGAGCACGGTCGCATAGGTCGAGTGGGTATGGACGATGGCGCCGACATCGGGCCGGGCGCGCGTGATGTCGAGATGGAAGCGCCATTCGGTGGACGGCTGCAATGGCCCCTCCCACGTGCCATAGTCGGCCTCGAGCGGCATCGATGCGATCATCTCCGGCTTCATCGAATCGTAGGGTGTCGCCGACGGCGTGATCAGCATCCGGTTCTTGTAGCGGGCGGAGATGTTGCCTGATGTCCCCTGGTTGAGACCCGACGCATTCATCCATCGGCACTTGGCGATGATTGCCTCGCGCAATTGTCGTTCCTCACGGGTCATACGGACTGCCTTTCTCTTCAGCACGGATTGCGTGGCGGCTCGCCGGCCAGGAAGCGGCGAACCTCTTCGGCCGCCTGCTCGGCGGCCACGGTGACGGTGCGCACGGAGGCGCCGGCGATGTGCGGCGTCAGCGTGACGTTGGGGAGTTGCAGCAGCGGCCAGTCCGCGGGGACCGGCTCGACCGCGAAAGTGTCGAGCATGGCACCGCCGAGATGTCCCGATGCCAGCGCATCGTACAGCGCCTCATAATCGACCAGCGGACCGCGCGCGGTGTTGATCAGGAACGCGCCCGGCTTGATCCGCTCCAGCGCGTCGCGCCCGATGAAGCGGGTGGTCTCGGGCGTCACCCGCGCGTGCAGCGTGACGACGTCGGCGCGGCCGAGCAGTTCGCCGAGCGCGACATGTTCGACGCCGTCATTGCGGTCCTGGGCGCTGAGCTGGACGTAGGGATCGGCGACCAGGATCTTGCAGCCGAAGGCCTTCAGCAGCTTGACCACGCGGCTGCCGATCGCGCCATAGCCGACGATGCCGACCGTCATCTCGCCGAGCTCGCGCCCGGTGCGGTCGGCGCGATAGAGATCGCCGCGCCACTCCCCGCCACGCAGCGCCTCATGCCCACTGCGGATCAGGCGGGTCTCGGCCAGAATCGCGCCGATGGTGAACTCCGCCACAGCGCTCGCATTGCGGCCGGGCGTATTGACCACCAGCACGTCGTGGTCGCGCGCCGCCTGCATGTCGATGTTGACCGGACCGCCCCGCGACACCGCAATGAACTTCAGCTTCGGCAGCCGCTCCAGCATCGACCGCGAGATCGGCGCCAGGTGGGTGACGAGCAACTCGGCATCGCCGATGAAGCCGATGATCTCGTCCGGCTGCCCCATGAATTCCTTCAGGCCGTCGAGCTTCGAGCCGGCGTAACCGTGCTCCATCGGCTCGTCCGGCCAGGGCTGCTCCAGGGTGCGGAGATCGACGCCATTGCCGCAGGCGGCCCGGATGTGCTCGGCGAACACCGAGGGCAGCATGAAGCGGTCGCCGATGATGGCGATGGGCTTAGACATGGTCGCCTCCGGCGCGCAGCGCGGCGAGTTGCTTCCAGACCGGCCGCGACGCCAGCCTTGCATCGAGATAGGTCGGGAACATGCTGGCGTAACGCTTCGCCAGCGCGGCGTCAGGCGATTGCGGCGCGCTCAGATGCGGCGTCACCCACTGCTCGGCGCAGGCGCGCATATCGGGATAGGCATCGATCGCGACCGCCGCGATCATCGCCGCGCCTGCGGCGCCGGCCTCGGCCCGGCTGCAGATCCGGACGTCGCAATCCAGCGCGGCGCCGAGGATGACGGCAAGCGCACGGCTCTTCGCCGCGCCGCCCGTGATCCTGACATCGCGCGGCAGCGACCCCATCGCGGCGTAGCAATCCCGTGCGGCGAAGGCGAGCCCCTCCATCACGCCGCGCATCAAGTCTCCGTAGCGGTGCCGCGAGCGTAGGCCGAAGAATTGCGCGCTGGCCTCATGCGCCACGAACGGACCACGCTCGCCGGCATCGGAGATGAACGGATGGAACAGCACCTCGCCCGGCCTCGCCCGCAGCACCTGGTCATCGAGCCGGCGGATCAGCTCAGTGCGCGTGCGCGTCACGCCTTCTGCCGCCAGCAGGTCGCATGCGAGATCGAGCATCCAGTCGATATTCAGCGTCGCCGCCATGTTGGACTGCATCTGGGCATAGTGCCCCGGTACCGGGAACGGCATGGTGTAGCCGGTCGCCTCCCGGTTCAACGTCACCGCATCTGCGTTGGAGACCAGCCGCATATGCATGCCGGTCGAGCCGATGATGGTGCAGCCGACGTCAGGCGACGGATCGTAGAGCCCGGCGCCGAGCGCGTTGCAGATCACGTCCACATAGCCGAGGCAGACCGGCACACCTTCCGGCAGGCCAATCTCGATGGCGGCCGCCGCGCTGAGCGGATGCGTCATCACCGCACCGTCAACGACCGGCGGGAACAGGCGTATCAGGTCGGCGATACCGATCAACCGCGCGGTCTCCGCATCGAAGCTTCGCTTGCGGAAATCGCCACAGGAAAACGTCGCTTCCGATGGATCGGTCGCGCGCTGGCCGGTGAGCAGGAAATAGAGCCAGTCCTTGCAATGGAAGGCCGTGGTCGCGCCGGCGATCGCCTCAGGCTTGTGCGCCTGCAGCCAGGCCAGTTGCGGCCCTTGCTGACAGGCGTTGAGCCCGGAGCCGGTGCGGCGATAAAGCGGCGTATTGCGCTCGCTGGCGCGAATTTCTTCGACCAGCCGCCCGGCGCGCGAGTCGAGCCACAGCAGCGCCGGTGCAACCGGCCGGCCGTCGTCGTCGATCAGCCAGGTGCCGTCGCCCTGCCCGGTCACCGCGATTGCCGCGATCCGCGCGGACAGGTCAGGCACCGACTGTGCGAGGGCACGAATGACCGCGACCGTATCGGTCCAGGTCCGTGCCATGTCCTGCTCGACATGGCCGCCGGCCAGGCTGCTATACGCATTCGGCTGCGAGACATCGGCAAGCTGCTCGCCGGTGAGCGTAAACGCCACCGCCTTGATCAGCGAAGTGCCGGCATCGATGCCGATGATGACGTCGCGGCTTGCGGCGGCCATGGTCAGGACACCTCCGCATGGCGAATGCAGGTCCCATCGCTGCCGAAGATGTGCAGGTGACGCGGCTCCGGCGCGAACGAGATAATCTCTCCCGGCCGCGCGGCGACGCGGCCCGGCGTGACCGCGATCAGCATCCGGCCGCCGCAATCGCCGGCGACATGCGACTGATCGCCGAGCCACTGATTGGAGACGACCTTGACCCTGACGTCGCCGGTCCCGACCACGATCTTTTGCGGACGAATGCCGATCTGCACCTGCGGCGTGCTGGCGAGCGCCTTCGCCGCTTCATTGTCGAGCCCGGCGCCACTAATATCGAAACGCATATCCGCTCCAACCGACAGGCGGAAGCCGTTATCCGACCGCGCCACCTCGGCGTCGAGCAGGTTCATCGGCGGCTCGCCAATAAAGCTCGCGACGAACAGATTTGCAGGCCGGCCCTTCAGCTCCTTCTCGCTGGCGAACTGCTGCAGCACGCCGCCTTCCATGACCGCGATGCGGTCGGCCAGCGCGCTGGCTTCGGTCTGGTCGTGGGTGACGAAGATCGCGGTCATGCCGCGCTCGGCAAGCAGGCTCTTGATCCGGCCGCGCAGCACCGCGCGCAGCTGCGGTTCGAGCTGTCCCATCGGCTCGTCGAGCAGATAGAGGTCGGCATCGCGCACCAGGGCCCGCGCCAGCGACACGCGCTGCTGCTGGCCGCCGGAGATCGCGCGTGGATAGCTGTCGAGGATGTCCTCGATCTCAACCAGGCGGGCGATCTCGTCGACGCGACGCGTCATTTCGTTGCGCGATAGCTGAGCGGATTTCAGCGCGAACGCGATGTTCTCGCGGACCGTGAGCGGGGGATAGAGCGAATAGCCCTCGAATGCCATCGCGACCTTGCGCCGCGCCGGTGGCAGCTCGTGGATCCGCCGCCCGCCGAGCGCAATCGATCCGGCCGAGACGTCCTCGAACCCCGCGATCATGCGCAGGGTCGAGGTCTTGCCGCAGCCCGACGATCCCAGCAGCGCGACGATCTCGCCCTTCTCGACCGCCATATCGAGCGCACGCACAGCATGCACCGGCACCTTGCCGCGGCTGCGATAGACCTTGTCGATACCTCGAAGCTTGAGCATGTCCATGACCATCCGCTCCTATGCCGCCTTGAGCCGGTGCGATGGCCCGATCCGGAGCCCGGTCGCGCGATCGAACAGCATCGCAGCATCGCTCGCGAAGCGGACGAAGACGCTATCGTCGGCCGCACCTTGCGGCGCATCCGGCGGCAGCGCCGCCAGCCATTCCGTTCCGTCGGCGAGACGGAGCAGCAGCACCGCCTTCTCGTGCATCGGCGTGATCGCGAGGATGCGCGCCGGGATGGCCTCGTCCGTGGCCGCAGACGACACCGCGAGATCCTCCGGCCGGACGCCGAGCCAGCATGCACCGGCAGGCGCTGCACCATCGGCAGCACCGAGCCGCATCCTGGCGCCGGCGACCATGGCCGACAGCATGCCGTGCTCCGCCACTGGAGATACCTCGGCAAGGTTGATGGTCGGATCGCCGAACAGTCGCGCGATCGCGACCGACGCCGGCTGGGCATAGATATCGGCAGGCGTTGCGACCTGCGCGAGCCGGCCGTCGATCAGCACCGCGATCCGGTCGGCGATCGCCATCGCCTCGCGATAGTCCTGGGTCACGTAGAGCACCGCGGCCGTTCCTCGCCGCAACAGGTTCGGCAGCTCGAGCCGCATCTCATAGCGCAGCTTGGCGTCGACGTTGCGCAAGGGATCATCCAGCAGCAGCACGTCCGGATTGCCGATCAGCGCCCGCGCCAGCGCAGTCCGCTGCTTCTGTCCGTTCGACAATTCGCGCGGGGTGTGGCCGAGCACGTGCTCGATCTTGAGCAGCTTGCTGATCGCGGCAACCCGGCCCGCGACTTCGTTGCCGCCAGCCTTCGCGCGCAGCCCGCTCGCGATATTGTCGCGGGCGGTCATGTGCGGAAACAGCGCAAAATTCTGGAACGCCATGCCGATGCCGCGCCGCTCGGGCGGAGCGCCGACCACCGAGCGGCCGCCGATGGTGATGTCGCCGTCGTCGGGCTCGAACATCCCCGCGATCATGCGCAGCAGCACGGTCTTTCCGCTGCCGGAGGGTCCGAACACCGCCACGATCTCGCCGGGCTCGACCGCCAGCGACAGCCCGTCGGCGGGCCGTGCCGCACCGAATGCCTTGATCACCGAATTGATCTCGAGACGCGCCATCGGATCAGCCTTTCACCGCGCCGAGCGAGAGACCTTCGACCAGATAGCGCTGCGCATAGAGCGCGAGCAACAAAGTCGGCGTCACCGACAGCACGATCGCCGCCGCGATCTGGCCATACTGGATTCCCGACGCGGTGACGAAGGCCAGCGCGCCGACGGTCACCGGCTGCTTGTCGGCGGAGGCCAAAATCAACGCGAAGACGAAATTGTTCCAGCAGAAGATGAACGACAGCAGCCCGGCCGCGGCGATCCCCGGTCCTGCGAGCGGCACCGCGATCCTCGTGAAGGCCTCGCGCCAGGAATGCCCGGCCAGCCGATAGGCGTGCTCGATGTCGGGGCTGATATCCTCGAAATAGCCGCGCACGATCCACAGGATCAGCGGCAGCGCGATCAGCTGATAGACCCAGACGATACCGAAGTAGGTGTCGTTGAGCCCGAGCTCCTGATAGTACAGCGACAGCGGCAGCAGCACGAGCAGCGGCGGCGCGAAGCGGAAAGACAGCAGCGTGAAGGCGATGGTCTCGCCGAGCCGGAACTTGAAGCGCGCAAAGGCGTAGGCCGCCGGCACGCCGAGCAGCAGCGCCAGCAGCACCGCCGCGCTCGACAGCACGACGCTGTTGAAGAGGTTGCGCATGAAGGAGATCTGCAGATTGCCGGCCGCGGTGCGCAGCTGGCCGGATATCAGCGCCTCGTAATTCGCAAGCGTCGGCTCGAACAGGATCCGCGGCGGGATCCTCAAGATCTGCTCGTTGGTCTGGAACGACATCAGGAAGATCCAGACGATCGGAAACATGAAGAAGATCAGGATCAGCGTCAGCGCCACACCGCGGAAGATGCGACCGGCAAGGCTGGAATGTTCCATCGCGCCTCTCCCCGTCACGCGTGGCCGTGCGCACGCGCGCGCAGCCGCAGCCAGTTCTTGATGAAGATGTTGGACAGGATGTTGGTGATCAGCCAGAGGATCATCAACAGCGCGGCCGACCTGCCGACATTGGTGTACTGGAAGAACTCCAGATAGGCCTGCACCTGGAACACCATCAGGCGGTCGCCGGGCCCGCCCTGCGTCATCGCATAGATGATGTCGAACTGCTGGATCGAATCCAGCAGGCGGAACAGCGAGGCCGTGATGATGTAGGGCGCCAGCATCGGCAGCGTGATGCGGAAGAACACGAAGCTTGCCGGCACGCCGTCGAGTGCCGCCGCCTCGAACGGCTGCCGCGGCAGCGAGCGCAGGCCCGCCAGCAGCAGGATCATGATGAAGGGCGTGTAGACCCAGACATCGACCAGCACGACCGTGAACAGCGCGCTCGACGGATCGGACGCCCATTTGAAATCGGTGACGCCGAACAGGCCGACCAGATAGGACAGGATGCCGAAGCTCGGATTGGTCATCAGCTTCCACATCAGGGCGGCGATCGCCGGCGCCGTCATCAGCGGCAGCAGCAGCATGATCGACACCGCATTGTGGAAGCGGCTCGGCCGGCGCAGCAGCAGCGCAATGCCGAGGCCGAGCAGCAGCTCAAGCACGACCGTCACCGCGGTGTAGGTGATCGAGATCCGGAACGTATTCCAGAACGCCGGATCGGACAGGAAGTCGACGTAGTTGCCGGCGCCGATGAAACCGCGCAGGTAAGGCAGGTTCAGCCGATAGCGCTGCAGCGAATAGACCGCCGCAGTCACGAACGGAACCAGGATCGCCACGCAAACGAGCAGCGCCGGCAGGCTGAGCAGATAGGGCAAGAGGCGCACGCGCGGCCTTGGCTTGGCCGGCGCTGCCTGCGCGTTCGTCTGGAGAAGTTGGACCATGCTCATGATGATAAGAGATCGCGTTCCGCTGGCAAACGCCGCCGGCTCGGATGGGACAACGGTCCGAGCCGGCGGATGGGTGCGGTGCGGGGGATCATGCACCGCACAGTTGATCGTCAGCCGAGACCGGCCTGCTTGAGCTGGCGGTTGATGCTGTCGGCGAGCTTGTCGAGTCCTTCGTCGACGCTGACCTCCTTCGCCACCATCTTCTGCAGCGAGGCGGCCCATTCCGTCGTCAGGTCGAAGAATAACGGTTGCGCCGTGAAGTAGATCTTGGCGCCGGGTGACGACATGTCATGCTGCTCGAGATAACCGGGATAGGATTTCGCGATGCGGTCGCGGAACTCGCTGTCCTTCCACACCGAGGTGCGCACCGGATTGACGAAGTCCATCTTGCGCGCGCCGAACAGGTCATGCTCGACGGACGCCGCCCATTGCATGAACAGCCATGCGGCGTCCTTCTGCTTGGAGAAGGTCGACATCGCGAGCGACCAGATCCAGACGTTCGGGGTCGGCGCCTTGGCGGCCGGATTGGCGGCGAACGGCGCGTAGCCGAGATGCCCCTTCTCCTTGTTGTCGCCGCCGTTCATGAAGTAGCCGAGGATGTCGGCGTCGAAGATCATGCCGGAGGCGCCGGCGCCGAGATCGGTGCCGACCTGGTACCAGGTGTAGGTCGACCAGTTCTTCGGACCTGAGGTCTGGATCATCTTGACCCACTTGTCGTGGAATTCCTTGGAGGCCTTGGTGTTCATCGCGGCCTTCAGCTTGCCGCCCTCCATCACGAAATCCTTCTGGCCGAAATTCGAATAGGCCGACAGGAAGCCCGGATGGATGGTCGCCCAGGAGCGCGAGCCGCGCACGCCGACGCCGTAGGGCCCGCCGGCGTCCTTGGTGATCTTGGCCGCGACCTCCAGCATCTCGTCGAGATTCTTCGGCGGCTTGACGCCGACCTTGTCGAAGACGTTGCGGTTGTAGGTGATGTTGTTGAGCTCGTAGCCCCAGGGGATGCACCACTGCTTGGCCTTGCCCGAGCCGAGCTCGGAGCCGGCGACGCCGTCCCACGCCGTGGAGGCGCGCAGGCCCGGCAGCACGTCGTCCCAGGCGAAGGCCGGATTGGTCTTGGCGGGATCCTTGATGTAGGTGTTGAGGTCCTCGATCCAGCCGGCGGGACCATAGGTCCAGGTCATGTAGGCGCCGGTCATGAAGGCGTCGTACTGGTCCGACTTCGACGACAGCGCCGCCGTCACCTTGTCGAAATAGACGTCCTCCGGGAAGATGTCGTAGGTGACGTTCATGCCGGTCAGCGTCTTGAACGCCTCGATATCGCCGATCATCGCATCGACGTAAGGGTGCTTGTTCAGCAGCAGCTTGACCGTCTTGCCGCTCTGGGCCTTCCAGTTGAAATCCGCGGCCATCGCCTTCGATAGCGAGGAGGCGAAGGCGGCGTTGGCGGCAATGCCCGCGATGCCGAGCTTGGCGGCGCCGTCGAGGAGATCGCGGCGGCTGATGCGTTTGGCAGCGTAGGAGTCGAACAGATTCTTCTCGCGATCGAACATGTATTTCCTCTCCTTGTTGACGCTTGTTTTATGTGTCCTTCCGGGTCTTGCTTCTTGCCTTGCCGGATGTGGTCTCCGGCTTGTCGGTTGCGAGCGCCTTTGCGGTCACCTCGTCGATGATGAGGCCATGCAGCACGCCGCTGCGCAGCACCCCGCGCAGCGCGGTGACCTTGGCCGGCCCGCCGGCGATGGCGACGATCCGGTGCTTCCTGAGATCGGCCATGCTCATGGAGGTGGCGCGGGCCGACAGATCGGTGTCGAGCACCGTTCCGTCGGCGCTGAAGAAATGTCCGAGCAGATCGGCGCAGGCGCCGACGCGCTTCAGCTCGACGACCTCGTCGGGCTTGATCATGCCGCTAGACACCAGAAAGCCGTCGCGGCTGACCTGCCCGATGCCGACGAACAGCAGCGAGGCCTTGCGCGCCAACGCGAACACGTCGGCGATGCCGAACTGCTGCATCAGGACGGCGCGATCGGCGACCGAGTTGGCGAACACGGGCACCGGCAACAGATAGGCTTCCGCGCCGGTGCGTTCGGCAAGCCGGTGAATCACGTCGAACGGATTGGCGGCGAACTTCCGCGTCAGTCCGCCGAGCAGCGAGACGAACTGCGCGTCGCGCGCCGGGGTCTGCGGCATCTGCTCGACCACGGCGGCGAGCGTGCGGCCATGGCCGACGCCGATCACCTTGTCGTCGTCGCGCTCGAGGATCTGGCGCAGGAAGCTCGCGCCTTCCAGCGCCAACGCCTTCAGCGGCAGGTCGGTCTCGCCGAGATCAGGCGCGACGCGACAGAACGAAAGACCGAAGCGCTGCGTGAGGTCGTTCTCCAGCGCGACGCATTCGGCGACCGGCCCCTCGACGAAAACGCGGATCATGCCCTCGCGGCTGGCGCGCGCGATCAGGCGGT
Organism: Bradyrhizobium sp. CCBAU 53421; assembly: GCF_015291625.1. Taxonomy (NCBI): domain Bacteria; kingdom Pseudomonadati; phylum Pseudomonadota; class Alphaproteobacteria; order Hyphomicrobiales; family Nitrobacteraceae; genus Bradyrhizobium; species Bradyrhizobium sp. CCBAU 53421. Next base: position 2,524,017 of record NZ_CP030047.1, on the reverse strand, counting down.
GCGCCTTGGTGCTCTGGATGTTGAGGCGGTCGGCGACCTCCGACTGCGTCAGTCCCGCCGCGAAATACAGCCACGCCGCGCGGGTCGCGAGCGACGCCTCGCCGTCGATCGTCGGCAGCCTGTCGGGCGGTGTGGCCATGTCCGGAAAAGTCCGCTTGCAAATTTCTTCACGTCCTGCAAAAAATTGCAGAGGCCGAACGGGGCGTCAATCCCCCAAACGTGCTGCAGCGCAACCAACATCGATGCGCGCGCACCAGAGAACGGTGAAGTCGGATGGGAGGTTTGTTTCTCGGCATCGATGTCGGAACCGGCGGAGTCCGCGCCTGCGCGATCGATCCGCAGGCCGGCATTCGCGGCTCCGCGTCCGTCGCGCTGCCCGCACCGCGCGTCGACGGCAACGCCATCGACCAGACGCCGGAGCTGTGGTGGCAGGCCACGGTCGCAGCAATCCGCAAGCTCGGCGAGACCGTCGGTCTCGGCGACATCACGCGCATCGTCGTGGACGGCACGTCGGGCACGCTGCTGCTGGTCGATGCGGCCGGTCGCCCCTGCTCCGCGGGGCTGATGTACAATGATGCGCGGGCCACCCATGAGGCGACGCGCGTGGCTGCAGTCGCACCGCTCGAGAGCGGCGCACACGGCGCGAGCAGCGCGCTCGCCAAGCTGCTTTATCTGCTGGATCATGGCTATATCGGCGATGCGCGGCACGCCGTTCATCAGGCGGACTGGATCGCGGGGCGGCTCGCGAACCATCACGGCATCAGCGACGAGAACAACGCGCTGAAGCTCGGCTACGACCCGGTCGCGCGCGCCTGGCCGCTCTGGCTCGAACAGCTCGGCGTGCGCAACGATCTGCTTCCCGAAGTGCTGGTGCCGGGAACGCCATTTTCCGAGATGGATCCGCAGATCGCGCACTCGCTCGGCCTGCCCGCCACCGCCCACGTCGCCGCCGGCACCACCGATGGCGTTGCGGCCTTCATCGCGACGCGGGCCGATCAGCCGGGCGATGCCGTCACCTCGCTCGGCACCACGCTGGTGGTGAAGCAGCTCGCGACCCAGCCGATCTTCGCGGGCGACCAGGGCGTCTATTCGCACCGGCTCGGCGAGCGCTGGCTCGCCGGCGGCGCCTCGAACTCCGGCGGCGCCGCGCTGCTGTTGCATTTCAGCGCCGACGAGATGGAGCGCCTGACGCCGCAGGTGACGCCGGATACGCCGACCGGGCTCGACTACTATCCGCTCCCGAAACCCGGCGAACGCTTCCCGATCGCCGATCCACAGCTTGCCGCACGGATCACGCCGCGCCCGGCAGAAGATTGCCGCTTCTTCCAGGGCCTGCTCGAAGGCATCGCGTCGGTCGAAGCCCTCGCCTACCGCCAGCTTGCGCGGCTCGGCGCGCCGCGCCTGCGCCGGGTCATCGGAATCGGCGGCGGCGCGAAGAACGATGCATGGACCCGGATCAGGCACCGCGTGCTCGGCGTTCCCGTCTCGGTCGCCGAGCAGACCGAAGCCAGCTACGGCGCCGCGCTGCTGGCGCTGAACGGAGGTCCGCCATGAAGGCCGATGCGACCGCGATCGCCGGCCTTCACGCCATCGCCGACCGCTTCGATCATGTGCTGCTCGACCAATGGGGCACGCTGCACGAGGGGCTGGCGGTGTTTCCCGCGGCGCTGGATTGCGTGGCGCGGCTGCGCGAGGCCGGCAAGCGCATTCTGATCCTCTCCAATTCCGGCAAGCGCGCCGGCAGCAACCGGCGGCGCCTCGCAGCACTCGGCCTGCCGCCGGAGGCCTATGACGGCGTGTTGTCCTCGGGCGAAGTCACCTGGCGCGGGCTCAATGCGCGCGAGCAGGCACCCTTTGCCGAGCTCGGCCGCGCCTGCTTCCTGATCTCGCGCGACGCTGACCGCTCGATCGTCGACGGCACCGACCTCGTGGTGGTCTCGGATATCCACGACGCCGACTTCATCCTGCTCGGCGGGCTCGACGACGACGCCGCAGAGCCCGAGCGCTGGCGTGCGCAACTGACGGCGGCCGCCGCACGGCAACGGCCGATGCTGTGCGCCAATCCTGATCTCGTGATGTTCGGAGTCGCGGGGCTGATCCCTGCTCCCGGCGCGCTCGCCGCATTCTATCAATCGCTCGGCGGCACCGTGCTGTTCGTCGGCAAGCCGTATCCACCGATGTTCGCCGCCGCGCGCGATCGGTTGGGACATCCCCCGCCGCAACGCATCCTCGTCATCGGCGATTCCCTCGATCACGATATCGCCGGCGGTCGCAGCGCCGGGATGCTGACCCTGCTGATCGGCTCCGGCGCGCACCGTGCGACGCTGTCGCAGGCGAGCGATCTGCCGCAGGCGATCAAGGCCGTCGCCGGCACAGCGGCGCGGATGCCGCACTGGACGATGGACCATCTGACCTGGTGAGGACAGCCCTGATGCGACCGCCTCAAATGCTGGATGAACTGCGCCGCATGTCGGCACGCGTCGGCCGGAATATCCTGCTGGTGCAAGGCGCCGGCGGCAATTCGTCGGTCAAGGATGGCGACGTGCTGTGGGTCAAGGCGTCAGGCACCTGGCTCGCCGACGCCGAGGACAAGGACATTTTCGTGCCGGTCGCCTTGTCGGCCGCGCGCGCGGCGCTGACCCAAGGTGATGAGCGCGTGCCGCTCGTGCCGAATGCCGGGACGACGCTGCGCGCCTCGATCGAGACCTCGCTGCATGCGCTGATGCCGCACCGGATCGTGCTGCATGTCCATTCCGTCAACACCATCGCATGGGCGGTGCGAACCGATGCCCGCAACGAATTTGCCCGGCGGCTGGACGGACTGGCCTGGCGCTATCTCGACTATCACCACCCAGGACTGCCGCTCGCACGCGCCGTCAGCGAGGCGATCGCCCAGGATGCGGTCGACGTCCTGATCCTCGGCAACCACGGCCTGGTGGTCGGCGCTGCCAGCTGCGACGCGGCGGAGGCATTGGTCGCCGAGGTCGAGAAACGCCTCGCGCTGGAGCCGCGTCACGCGCCCGCAGCCGATCATGACGCGCTCCGAAGCATCTACACAGGCACGAACTATCGCCTGCCACGGGATCCTCGCGGCCACGGCATCGCCACCGACCGCTACAGCCGCGCGATCGCAACCAGCGGCTCGCTCTATCCCGATCACGTCGTCTTCCTTGGTCCGGGCCTGCCCGTCCTGGAGCATCGCGAGAAGGTGAGCGTCGTGGTCGCGCAGGCCGCCGCGGACGGCTTGCCGCCGCCGGTTGCGCTTCTCGTCCCGGGACTTGGCAGCCTTATCCGCGAGGATGCCAGCGACGGCGCGGAAGTCATGCTGACCTGTCTCGCACTGGTCACCTGTCGCCTGCCTCTGACCGCCCGCGTCAACTACCTGACAGCCGAGAACGAGCATGCGTTGCTCAACTGGGACGCCGAGCGCTATCGCCAGCAGTTGACTGCCGATCGCTGACCGGAGCCCTGATCGCAGCGTCATCCCTTCTCGGCGGACAGGAACAGGCGATAGGCCGGATTCTCACTCTCGTTCCAGTAGGGATAACCGAGCGCATCGAGCGCTTGAACGAACCGGGCGCGCTCGCCGGGTTTGACCTCGATACCCGCCAGGATGCGTCCGTAGTCGGCGCCGTGGTTGCGGTAGTGGAACAGCGAGATGTTCCAGTCGGGCGCCAGGCTCTCGAGGAATTTCAGCAACGCGCCGGGACGCTCCGGAAACTCGAAACGGTAGATCACCTCGTCCTTGAGCAACGGCGCGCGGCCGCCCACCATGTAGCGCACATGGTCCTTGGCCATCTCGTTTTCGCTCAGATCCAGGATCGGATAGCCCTCGCGCCGCAGCAGTTCCATGACTTCGCGCTTCTCGGCTTCGCCGCGGCTCAGCGCGATGCCGACGAACAGCTGCGCCGGCGCGGTCGTCTCGGCAAAGCGGTAGTTGAATTCCGTGATGGCCCGCGAGCCGAGGATACGGATAAAGTGCCGGTAGCTGCCCGGCTTCTCCGGCACGGTCACGGCAAGCAGCGCCTCGCGGTGTTCGCCGACCTCGGCGCGGTCGGCGATGGTGCGCAGCCGGTCGAAATTCAGGTTGGCCCCGCTGTTGACGGCAATCAGGCTTCCGTCGCTCAGTGCGCCGCGTTCGGCATAGGCCTTGAGGCCGGCGAGCGCCAATGCCCCGGAGGGTTCGGCGACCGATCGCAAATCGTCGAAGATGTCCTTGATGGCGGCGCACATGGCGTCGGTATCAACAGTGACGACCTCGTCGAGCAGGTCGCGGCAGAGCCGGAAGGTCTCGGTTCCCACCTTGCGCACGGCGACGCCGTCGGCGAACAGTCCGACCTGATCCAGCGCGACGACGTTGCCCTTGGCGAGCGCGGCCGCCATCGACGCGGCGTCGGCCGGCTCGACGCCGACGACCTTGATCGACGGGTTGAGGAATTTCACGAAGGCGGCCACGCCGGCGGCCAGTCCGCCTCCGCCGATCGGCACGAAGATCGCCTCGATCGGATCGGGATGCTGGCGCAGGATCTCCATCCCGACGGTGCCCTGGCCGGCAATCACGTCGGGATCGTCGAACGGATGCACGAAGGTCAGACCGCGCGCGACCTCGATCTCCCTGGCCTTGGTTTGCGCGTCATCAAACGTGTCGCCATGCAGGACAACGTCGCCGCCCAGACGGCGGACGGCCTCGACCTTGATGGCGGGCGTCGTCCTCGGCATCACGATCGTCGCGGGAATGCCGAGCTTGCGCGCCGACAGCGCCACGCCCTGCGCGTGATTGCCCGCCGACGCGCAGATCACGCCCAGCCTTCGCTGCGCGTCCGGCAGCCTGACGATCTTGTTATAGGCGCCGCGAAGCTTGAACGAGAAGATCGGCTGGAAGTCTTCCCGCTTCAGCAACACGGCGCGCGACAGGCGCTCCGAGAGCCGCGGCATCGGATCGAGCGGCGTCTCGACCGCCACGTCGTAGACACGGGCGGTCAGGATGCTTTGGGCGTAGTCGCGGAGCGCGTTGGCGGTCATCGGGTCGCTGCTGTCGATGGGAGGCAATCCTTATCGGTTGCACCTGCCCATCGTCGGCGCCGACCTGGCGAGCAGACGGCACGGAGCCGCCCGCTGCACCCAGCTCGAACCATCGCATGACCGGAGGCTGGAGTGAAGCAAAGACCGCCGCTGCCAAAATATCGAAAACAACCCCATGCAAAGTAGCCGGCGGCGCTGGCGTCGACCGGGCCACTTGACACGTCGGGCAACTCAGAGGTACATTTCTAGTATTCCGAATTCCCTGCCAAATGCCTGCGGCACCGCAGCTGAATCGGTGGCCCGGCCAAAATGCCGCCCCTGCGCTGACCGCGTCACGCCATGAGACGCGACGAATTCCATCCCCTGCCATGGTCACCGGGCGCTTCCCAGCCCGATTCCGTGACGATCAGCGTGTCCTCGAGCTTGATGTAGCCGCGCTCCGGATGCAGCAGCGCTGTTTCGATCGAGATCACCATTCCACACTGGAGCGGCTGGGTGGCGTCATAGGGCGCGTAAGGCACCGGGCCGGTCGCGGTGAGGCGCGGCGCTTCGTGGCTGACGAGCCCGATGCCATGCGCGGTGAAGTCGAGCACGGCGCGATGCGGCGACGATCTGACGGCAGCCTCGCCCGCCGCGATGATGTCGCCACCGATGGCGCCCGGCCGGATCGTGCACCGGGCCACCTGCTGGATGTCCTCGATCTCCTGCAGCAACTCGCGCAGCTCGCTGTCGGGCTCGCCCAGGATGCCCATGCGGCTGAGATCGCCGATATAGCCCCGGTAGTTTCCGCCGGAATCGATCGAGATCACGTCGCCCTCCGCAAGACGCTGGTTCGACGGCGCGCGGTTATGGCTCCTGCCTGCGGCAATCAGGCAATATTCGAAAACAAGATCGCGTTGCTGCTCCTCGCGGCGCAGGCGAGCGACGACTTCGTTTTTGGTCATACCCGGCGTGCAGTCCCTGAACGTCGCCATCATCGCATCGACGACGCGTTCGGAAGCCTCCCTGATGAGGTCCAGCTCGGCGGCAGATTTTATGGCGCGAAGGCGCTCGAGCGTGAAATGGGCCTCGCGGAACTCGACGTGGCCGAGGCCGGCGAGCAGTTGATCCCTGGCGTCGGCCGGCAGGAAACCTGTCTCGATGCCGACACGCCGCGCGGCGCCGCCGAGCTTTCTCACATGCTCGATCGCGAGGCCGACCGCATCGATCGTTCCCCACGCCTCTGCTCTGACAGTCGGCGCCCATATCCGTCCGAGCTCCTGCTCGAACTTCTCCATCCGATTACCGACGTAGATGGAATTCTCCGGGTGCCCCTTCTGATAGACGAACACCGGCAGATAGCGGCTGGTGCCGATCGCCTCCATGACGTCGAAGAAGAAGAAGCGATATCCGCCAAGCAAATACTGCACGTTGTGACGCGAGGTGGCGATCAGGACGTCGAGCCCCGCCTCGTCCATCAGCCGATTGAGCTTGGCAGTATCGAACGGCGCCACTGTTGCGATCGTGTCGTGCGCAGTGTCCATGGAATGACCCTTTCGTCTTTCAGTGTCCCGCTGCCGGTTTTGCGGCCAGTGGCTTCGGTGCGGCGCTCGCGCCGGCGTTCTCGCCAAACAGCGCCACCGGCCGCCCGTGCGGCTCGACGCCGAGGAACGTAAAGGCAAGCCCGATCAGGAGGCCTGCGCCGGCAAGAAACAGGAACGCCGGCATCACCGCCGCGGCGGTCGCGCTGGGATGCACGACATTGTCCGCGCCGGCGATCAATGCGAGACACAGGGGACCTACGATCTTGCCGACCCCGTTCGAGAGCTGCGCAAGACCGACCGCGCGCCCCGAGAGCTGAACCGGAAAGATCTCCGCGGGATAGGGCCCGATGTTCGAGAAGCCACCGTCGAAGAACACGGCGCCGACGATCAGGAAGACCAGGAACAGCGGCACCGAGCCGGCAAAGTCGTTGTGAAAATAGGCCGCCAGCGCCAGCGAGATCGCGGTGCCGTAGCCCATCAACTGGCCGCACGGCTTGCGGCCGATCCGATTCGCGAGAAACGCAAAGCCGGTCCGGCCGAGCACGCCGGCGAGGCTGACATAGATGAACATCTTCGCAGCCTCCTGCGGCGCGACGCCGAGCAGCAGCGCGACGATCGTCGGTCCCCACAGGAACACGCCGTAATTTGCCGTACTGGCGCCGAACCAGATCAGCACCGTCAGCCAGAAGCGCCGCTGCTCGGCGAAGAGATCGGCAAATGTCGCCGGGTTCGCCGGCGGCAATGCGGGCAGCTCGAATGACTCGCCACCGACCCGGTAGAGTTTCCGGATACTCGCCTGAGCATCGCGCACGCGGCCCTTGCTGATCAGCCAGCGCGGCGATTCCGGCATGATGATCATGGTGAGAATCCCGAGAAGGATCGGCAAGAATCCGACCGCCGCCAATCCGCGCCAGCCGACCAGCGGCAACAGGAAGCTCGCCGTCACCGACGCCGACAACACGCCGAAGGCGACAGGAACGACCACGAGGCTCGTGACCAGGGTGCGATGGCGGGTCGGAGCAAACTCGACGATGGCAGGAACCGCAGCCGCAGCCCCCGCGGCAAGGCCGAAGCCGACGAAGAAGCGCAGGATCGCAAACGCGACCCAACCGTCTTCCGGGATGAACGCGATCGCGCCCGAGGTCAGGCCGCACAGCAGAACGCCGGCAACCGCCAGCGGCTTGCGCCCGAAACGATCGGCGAGGACGCCCGCGGCGAACGCGCCCAGCATCGCCCCGATGCCGGCGCTCATCAGCATGATCGAGGTCTGGCCGAACGTCAGGTGCCATTTCGGCGCCAGCACCGAGACCAGAAATCCGACCACGAAGAAATCGAAGAAATCCACCACACCGGCGATGGCGAAGATGATGATCGATAGCCAATAGCGCGTCGTCACCGGCGCTTCGTCGAACGGCACAGCGCTCGCTTGCTCAGCCATGGTCTCCCCCTGTTGTTGTCAAGCCGCCTTCTTTTTTGAATTCAGGAATGCCGTCACTGCCTCCGCCACCCGCCCGGGGGCCTGGATCGACGCGACATGGCCGACGCCCGCGATGGTCCTGGTCTCGACGCGTGCAAGATCGCGGGCGAGCGCAAATGTCTCCGCATTCGGGATCAGCCGGTCGTCGCCGCCGACGAGCAGCAAGGTCGGGCGATCAAAGCCGCTCAGATCGGCGGCGACAGGCTGTGCGAGCAAGGCACCGCGTCGCGCCTTCTGGCCGTCGTCGCGGCTGGAGCCACGGAAGATGTCGATCAGCTCGGGCCGTGCGCGCAGATAGTCCGGCGGAAAGAAGAACTCAGCGATCTTCGGCGCATTGCCGGCGGTATCAGCACGGTAGGACGCGAGTGTGCGGAAGACGTCCGCATTGACGTCGAGCGGGCTTCTGTTGACCTTCCAGGTACTGCTAAGGATCAGGCGATCGATGCGGTCGGGATGGCGGGCCGCCAGCACCTGCGCGATCTGTCCGCCGAGCGAAGTCCCAAAGACATGGGCGCGATCGTAGCCGAGCCCCGTGATCAAGGCGGCGGCATCGTCGGCCAGGTCGGCCAGCGAATAGGACGACGGAGGATTTTTGGTGGCGCCGGAATCGCGCTGGTCATAAGCGATCACCGCGAAGTGCGCCGCCAGGGCAGGCGCAAGGCCGTCGAACATCGAATGATCGGCCTCGCCGCCGTGCAGCAGCACGATCGGCTCGCCGCGTCCGGTCTTCTCAAACGCCGTGGCGACGCCGCCGGATTCGAACGATTGCATCGGAGCCTCCGTCAATGCAGCAGCGTTGAAAGCGCGCCGGCCAATTCCTTCGCCGGATCGGACGGCAGCCACGGCATCCGCCACGCCACATGCCCATCGGGGCGCACCAGCACGGCGCCACGCATGCCGAGCTGGAAACCGTCCGCCGGATCGGCTGACGGCAACTGCTTCAGCGAGAGCGGCAGGCCGGTCTTCTCCGACACCTGCTTCCCCGCCTCCAGCCACTCAGAGCCGAGCGGACCCGTGACGACGGTGAATTCCTTGTCGAACCAATCGAGCGTCGACTTCTTGCGCGATGGCTCGAGCCACATATGCGGAAAGCGCGCGCCGGGACGATCGGTTGGCGTGTAGTAGCGGGAGTTCAGCGCCTTCGCGACGGTCCCATCGGGGATGACAGCGCCCTCCTCGTAATTATGGCCGAGGTTCTGGCCGATGCTGTGCAGGTGATTGTCCATGTCGTTGATCCAGAACCTGATCCGGTCCGGATTGCGCGATCGCACGACGTCGTCGGTCAGCCCAAAGCGCAGCCGATTGCCGTAACTGAAATTGGCATTGGATTGCGCGATCGGGCGGCGCTCACTGGAATAGCTGTCGAGCAGCTTTTCGTCCGCGTGGCCCTTCAGCACGAAGGCGAGCTTCCAGGCGAGATTGTGCGCGTCCTGAACGCCGGAGTTCAGGCCGAAGCCGCCGGTCGGCGGAAAGCGATGCGCGCAGTCGCCGACCAGAAACACCCGGCCCTTTCGAAAGGTCTCGGCCACCTGCATGCTGACGCGCCAGATCGAACGGTTCAGAAGCGTGACATCGAGGTCGGGAATGCCGACATGGCCGCGCGCGATCTCGATGAACTCCTGGTCGGTCCACGGCCGCTCGCGATCGTCCTTGGTCAGGCCGATTTGCGTCACGGTCAGCCAGCGATCCCGACCGTTGGTGTTGAGGATGCCGGCGCGCGGCAGATCAGGCCTCTCCGGGACGATGATGAAGCCGGCGGCCTCGCGCGCGATCGGCAGCCGCGACAGGTCGGCCCGCCAATACTCGTTCGACATCACCGCCAGCGTCGACGGTCCGACCATCTCGATCCCGGCGCTGCGCCGGGTCTGGCTGCCGGCACCATCGGCGGCGATCAGGTAGGTCGCCGTCCACTGCGTCACCTCACCGGTCTTCTCGCAACGCGTCGTGACGTTGACGCCGCTGTTGGTCTCCTCGAACGATTCACAGGCCGTGTTGAACAGCACCGTGGCGTGCCTGGACTTCTCGACCACGCGCAGGATTTCCTCCTCGACGGCGTCCTGGGCAACCAGGCTCTTCCAGGCGGGGGTGTGACCGACATTCGGTTCGGGACGGGTGCGGCCGAATTCGTGACCCGCGATGCTGTCGAGGAACACGAACATGTCGGAGTTGTCCTGCAGGCCGCGCTCGCGGATCGCCTGCTCGATCCCCCACTGCCGGAAGATCTCCATGGTGCGGACCCAGCAGCCGCGCGACTTGGGATGATCCGTCGTCGTCGGGCTCTTCTCGACCACCACGCAGTCGATGCCGAAGCGATCGAGCAGCAGCGACATCGCAAGCCCAACCGGCCCGCCGCCGGCGATGAATACGGAGGTCTGGCGTGCCTCATCGGTGGCGATGCCCATCCTTGTCTCTCCTCGGTTTGATCGTTGCGAAGAGACTGCGCTTTTTTTGGTATCTCACAAGAATATGTTTGATATGGTATCCATCTCGATTTGAGATGGAGTGCTGTCATGGACCTGCGGCAGATCCGCTATTTCGTGGCCGTCGCCGAGCGCGGCGGCTTTGCCGCCGCCGCGAGCACGCTGAACGTCGCCCAGTCGGCGCTCAGCCGCCACGTCAAGGAGCTCGAAGACGAACTGGGCGGCGCCCTGCTCGAACGCGGCGCGCGCGGCGTCTCGGTCACGGAATCGGGCAAGGTGCTGCTTGCGCGCGGGCGCTGGCTGCTTGGCACCATCGACGACATCAAGGCCGAGGTGCGCACGGAAAATCGCGAGCCCAGCGGCACGGTGCGGATCGGCGCGCCGCCGAGCCTCGGCGATATCCTCTACCCGCTGCTGGCCCAAACCTTCGTGAAGCAGTTTCCACGCGTGCGGCTCGAACTGAGCGAGGGCCTGACCGAGAACGCATCCGAGCGCCTGTTGCGGGGTGAGCTTGATCTCGCGATCGTGACGACGCCGTCCCCCAACGACCATCTCGACTACGAAATGCTGGTTGTCGAGCAGGTGTTCCTGATCGGACCGGCGCGCGATCCGCTGCTGAAGCGCGGCAGGCTGACCCGCAAGGAGTTCGACGCCCTGCCATCCGCAGTGGCCCCGCTCAGCCGCAACCCGTTCCCGTCGACGATGCTCTGCGCGGTACGGGTCGACAACAGCACCCCGATGAAACGCATGGTGGCATCGGGCCTCGGCTACGCGCTGCTGCCCTTCTCCGGCATTCACCAGGAAGTGGCTGCCGGCGTGCTGTCGGCCGCGCTGTTGCCGTGGATGCGCGCCGAGCGCGTGCTGGCGCTGCCGCGCGGGCGGCCGGTCAGCCGGGCAACGCGAGAAGCGATTGCCGCCTTGAAGAAGATCTGCCGCACGCTGATCGATCAGGGGATTATCCTGACGGCGCCGGCGCGAAAGGTCTGAGCCGCCACTCCAAACGACCCGCGCATTCCGCGCTGTAGCGCTAGCGCGAACCCAACGCATTTCGCCGTCGGCCCCAGGCAGCCGGCCTGCCCAACCGCGTCCGGTTCAACCAACTGCTTGACCATAGTTGTCATGACAACTATAGAGTCATTCCAAGATTGGCGATCAAGCCGGCTGTTCCCGCCGTGGACGGGCGAACCGTGAACCGGTCCGCCCGGCACAGCCGGCGGCAAGTCGAAGGGAGGACGTGATGAACGCTGCTTCGCAGGACCACGCGGCACGGCTTCGGGAGATTTCCCGGCTCATTGATGATCGCCCTGCCGAACGCATCTTCGAAGTCGATCGCCGGATCTTCACCGATCCGGACGTGTTCGACGCCGAGCTCAGGCATATCTTCGAGGCCACCTGGAATTTCATCGGGCTGGAATCCCAGGTCGCGCGGCCCAACGACTTCGTCACCACCCATATCGGCCGGCATCCGATCCTGGTGATGCGCAGCGCCGAGGGCAAGGTCGGCGCCTTCCTCAACACCTGCCGGCATCGCGGAACGATCGTCTGCCCGTTCAAGCAGGGTCGGCAGAAATTCCATGTCTGCCGCTATCACGGCTGGGCCTACGATTCGAGCGGCCGCAACATCTCGGTGACCGAGGAAGCCAGCGGGCAGTATCCGCCGTCCTTCTCGAACCAGAACCACGACCTGCTGCCGGTCGCCCGGCTCGGCTCGTATCGCGGATTCCTGTTCGCGAGCCTCTCGGCCGACGTTCCACCGCTGGAAGAATTCCTCGGCGACACCCGCGCCTTCCTCGACCTCATCATCGATCAGAGCGACAGCGGCGAAGTCGAGTTCGTGCCGGGTGCCAGCACCTACACGTTCGATGCGAACTGGAAGCTGCAGTTCGAGAACGGCCTCGACTACTATCATTTCGCGACCACCCACAGCTCCTACGTCGACATCCTGAAGAAGCGCAATGCCAGCGCGGGAGCGGACGCTGGATTTACTGTTGAGCCGGAAGGCGAGCAGGAAGGGCAAGGCAGCTTCAGCTTCGATTATGGCCACGCCGTCAACTGGTCGATCAAGCGCACGCAGCTCTATGGCCGGCCGCTCGGCATGGATCCGGCGCGTCTCGATGCCGTGCGGCAGCGCGTCGGCAGCACCCGCGCCAAGTGGATGCTTCGGCAACGCAACCTCACGATTTTTCCGAACCTGCAGGTCATCGACATCCTGTCGGCGCAGGTGCGGACCTGGCGGCCGCTGGCGCCGGACAAGACCGAGATGGTGTCGCATTGCCTCGCGCCGGTCGGCGAAAGCGCCGCGGCGCGCACGCTTCGTATCCGCAACTACGAGGACTTCTTCAACGCCTCCGGGCTCGCAAGCTCCGACGACAACGTGATGTATGAATTCTGCCAGACCGGCTATGAGGCGACGTCAGCCGCGCCCACCCAAGGCTACCTGCGCGGCACAGCTGATATCGGCCACGGCGAAAGCGCGCACACGCGCGAGCTCGGCGTAACCCCGTCCGAATGGTCGTTCGGCCCCACCAGCTTCGGCGGCGAGACCAATTTCCACCCCGGCTATCGCGAGTGGCGCAGGCTGTTGCAGCACGCCGCGGGGGAGACGGCGTGATGGCTGGCAGCGCAAAGCAAACGGATGCTCACGCAGTGGCCGCCGCGATCATCTACCGCGAGGCCCGCCTGCTCGACAGCGGCGAATGGACCGATTGGGTCGCGATGTACAGCGAGGATGCCGTCTACTGGGTGCCGGGATGGCTCGACGAATACACCACCACCGATGATCCGAAAACGCAGGTCTCGTTGCTCTACCACGATGCACGGCGCGGGCTGGAAGAGCGGATCGCGCGCATCGAGTCGCGCAAGTCGATCACCGCGCTGCCGTTGCCGCGCACCGTGCATCAGATCTCGAACCTGGAAGCGTCCGAAACCGGACCCGACGAGATCACCTGCCAGTCGGTGTTCTCGGTCCACGTCTACGACCCGCGCGTCGCCAAGGAGCATCTGCGCCACGGGCGCTACCAACACACGCTGAGGCGCGACGGCGACACCTGGAAGATCGCGCGCAAGGTCATCACGCTGGTCAATGACCGGGTCCCGACCGTGCTCGATTTCTACAGCATCTGAGAGGGCATATGACGGAAGGAACCTGGCACGACGCTGCCGCACTCGGCGCGCTGAACGAAGGCGAGCCCACCGGCATCGAAATCGGCAGACACCACATCGCGCTCTATCGCGTCGGCAATGAATATTACGCCACGAGCAACATCTGCACCCATGCGGAGGCGCTGTTGTCCGACGGCATGCTGGACGGCTGCGAGATCGAATGCCCGCTGCATATGGGCCGCTTCGACATCAGGACCGGTGAGGCGCTGACCAGTCCGGTGGAGATCGACATCCGGACCTATCCCGTGCGCGTGGCCGGCGACAGGCTGGAAGTCTGCGTGTCCGAATAAGTCGACCATCAAAAATCAAAAAGTCGGGGGAAACAGGGATGACCGAAATCGTGATGGACAAGGCGGCGAGTACGACCGCCGATCCGGAAATCGAACGCAGCACGATCCGCAAGGTCGCGCTGCGCCTGATGTGGTTCGTGATGGCGATGTACTTCCTCGCCATTCTCGACCGCGGCAACATCTCCTTTGCCGCGCTGCAAATGAACAAGGAGCTCGGACTCAATGCCGAGATGTTCGGCATCGCGGTCGGCATCATGTACTTCACCTATTCCATCTTCGAGATCCCGAGCAATCTGATCCTTAGCAAATACGGCGCACGGATCACGCTGACGCGGATCGCGATCCTGTGGGGCATCGCCACGGTGCTGATGGCCTTCACACAGGGGCCGCTCAGCCTCTATGCATTCCGCGGCTTCCTCGGCTTTGCCGAATCCGGCCTGTTTCCCGGCGTCATGCTGCTGCTCAGCCTCTGGTTTCCGTTCAGCTACCGCGCCCGCTACAATGCGATGTTCAACTATGCGGTGCCGATCTCCTACATCTTCGCCTCGCTGATTTCAGGCGCCATCCTCGAGCTCAACGGAACGTTCGGCATCTCGGGATGGAAATGGCTGTTCATCCTCGAGGGCGTGCCGCCGATCATCCTGGGGATCGTCGGCATCTTCTACCTGACCGATCGCCCGCAGCAGGCAAATTGGCTGTCGGCGGCGCAGCGCAACTGGCTGACCGGCGCGCTTGAGCGCGATGCCAGGGCAACCGGCGTGGTGCATGCCGAGGGCGTGCTCAGAACCATCACCAAGCCGATGGTGCTGCTGTTCGGCTTCTGCAATTTCGGCCTGTTCTGCGGGCTGGCATCGCTGTTCCCCTGGTTGCCGCAGATCATCAAGTCGTTCGGCCTGCCGAATTCGCAGGTCGGCTTCGTGACCGCGATCCCGCCGATCGCCGGACTGATCGGCATGATCGCATTGTCGCGGCACTCCGACCATGTCGGCGAACGGTTCTACTATGCCGCAACGACCTTCGTGATCGCGGCGGCGGGCTTTGCGATCGCGGCCTTTTCCACATCGCCGCTCTGGATCATCATCGGATTCATGGTTGCCAATGTCGGCGTCTATGGTACGCAGGCCGTGTTCTGGACCATTCCGCAATCCTACATGTCGCGGCAGAGCGCGCCGGGAGCGATCGGCCTGGTCGGCATGATCGGCAGCATCGGAGGCGCGACGATCCCGATCGTGATCGGACGCGCCAAGGATGCTTCGGGCAGCTTCACCACCGGGTTCCTCGTGGTAACAGGCGTTCTTCTCGTCGCGGCGATCCTGGTTTTGATCGCGCGCACTCAACTCGTGAAAGAATGAAAAACCGGACTGCCGTTAGCCGCACCAAGGCCCCTGCCCCGCGCCGCGCCCCGCAAGGGGACGCGCGCTCCGAACTGGTGATCGACTTCGAACGTTACGTGCCGACCGTGCTGTCGAGCCTAGTCGCGAAGTTGCGCGCCAACGCCAACGCGTTCTTCCCGCAGGCCTACGGCGTATCGCTCGCGGAATGGCGGGTGCTGTCGTTTCTCAGGGAGCACGAGCCCGCCAGCGCCTACGACATCTGGACCAACGCGCAGCTGGACAAGGCCGTGGTCAGCCGCGAGACGACGTCGCTGAAGAAGAAAGGGCTGATCGAGCTGACCCCGGTCAGAGGCAGCGCCCGGAACCGGACCGAGATCCGACTGACCGCCCAGGGCGTGGCGCTGCTCGATCGTAGCCTCGACGAAATCCTGCGCCGGCACAGCAACCTCACGGCCGGCCTCGACGCCAAGGCGCTGGACGCCTTCTTCCGTGTCGTCGATCACATCGAGCAGCGCATTCCGCACATGGCCGACCGGTCCGGAGATGCCGTGCCGGCGCACGCACCGGTCAAGCGCATCGCGAAGCGGAGACCGCCGAGCGGCGGCTAACAGCGGCTGGCCGGGACGGTGGCGATCGCGCGCAGATCGAAATACGAGTCACGTGGCGGTGAGTGCGCGAGGGAACCGGTCGTAATTTATGTTTCAGTAAGCAAGTTGTAGCAAGGATTGATCAGTGAGTTGCGTATGGGAGACTTCCAGTGATCGACTTTGACGAACTTCGTAGTATCGCCGCGGATGTTCGTATCTTTATCGACGCGTCGGAAGACAAGGGCGGCGCCCTGAAGGCCATCGTCGACGCCTACGACGTCGTGCTCGGCATCTTCCCGGCCGGCCCCGGAATGGACCTCCACGTGGTCAAGGGCAGCGAAGTCCTTAATCACATCGCGCAGACCCAGGCCTCGTCGGGCTTCACCCACACCGCGATCGCCTTCCAGACCCGCGAACAGGCGGTTGCGCTCGAGCATTTGATGGCGGCCTGACCGCCCGGCGCGGCGCCGCCAAAAGCTGCGCATTTCGCTTTGGGATCAAGCGATTGCCCGCCATGCGGCGGGCGCGATATGCAATTTGTGCCAGTCTCGCCCCAAGGGTGCGCGATCCGGCAAAAACGACGTCCCGATCCCGCCGATCCCGCGGCTTCGTCCGCGTTGCCTTCCCGAGCAAAACCGGCAAAAATCCCATCCACGATTCTGCCGTGGGTAGCGTGGATATGGGCCAGCATCTGACGGTTCACACCGGTGAGCTTGACGGCTTCGAGGGACTTCACGACGCCGTCAAAGGCTCGCATGTCGAGGTCATGCAGCTCGAGCGCGGCAAGCTGCGCGGGACGTTGTCCCATGTCGGGATCGGCGATTTCTCGCTCAGCATCGGCGCATTCAATGTCGGGGTCCGCACCCAGCGGACCTCGGCCGATGACAAGCTGATCATCGGCATGCTGCTGAATGCCACCGATCGCGTCACGCATTGGGCATTCGACATGCAGCCGGCCGACGTGCTGGTGATTCCTCCCTCGGTCGAGCATGACGGCGTCTTCCACAAGGCCTCGTCCTATGCCGCAATCCGCTTCGACATGGCCGATTTGCCCGACATATTCGGCGGCGAGCCGCGGCTCGCCGACGCCGAGACATGGAGCGTCAAGAACCACTTTCGCGCCGACCGCGCGATCGGCATGAATGCCGCGGACCGGCTGCCGCAAATCATCTCGCATCTCGCGCAGCATCCGGACGCCTTGTCGGACGCGTCGGCCGAATTCTGGAAGCGCGCGATCATCGACTGCGTGACGGCGACGGTCGTCACGTCGCTGCCGTCAGACGGAACCAGCTATCTGCCGTCGGCCATGAAGCTGGTGCGCCACGTCGAGGACTATCTGCACGCAGCGGGCGCGCGCCCGGTCCATGTCTCGGAAATCTGCACCGAGCTTCGGCTATCGCGGCGCAGCCTGCACCGCGCCTTCCACGAGGTGTTCGGCGTCGGCCCGGTGACGTTCCTGCGCTACAAGCGGCTCTGCACGGTCCGCGAGATCCTGCGCGAAAGCACGCCGGAGCAGACCACCGTCTCCAGGGTCGCGATCGAACAGGGCTTCATCGAGCTCGGGCGCTTCTCGCAATATTATCGCGCGATGTTCGGGGAGTACCCATCGCAGACGCTCGGCTACGCCGGATAGCGCGCGCGACCTCATTTCGATCGTCCCGGATCGCCATTGCCGGACAGCACCTGCGCGGCGCCGCCGATGCCGCGCCGGAAGGCCTCATCGAAGGTGACGCCGCGGAATTGCCATTTGTAGTCCTTGCCGCGCCACGCCATCCGCCATTGCGTGGCCCAGCCGAGATCGTTGTCATCCCAGACCAGCTGTCCGACGAGGGTGGCCGCGTCACCCTGCGGCGCCACGATCGGACCCAGCTGCGCGGGCGTCATCTTCAGTAGCCCGGCGGCCGTGACGCCGGCACGCGCCAGCGCGGCCGTATCGGGCAGCACATAGCGCATGCCGCGCTTGCCGGCCGCAGCCGCGAGGGCATCGCGCTGCAGATCGGACTGCGTCCCGTCCGAGGTGACGATATAATCCTTCGGGCCGTGCAGCATCTCGACGAAGACGCCGATCGTCGGCCGCTGCGCTCGCCACGGCCTGAGGCCGAGCCTGGCGAGAATGCCGTCGACCTTGGCCTGGTCGAAAGCCACCGTCAGGTCGTAAGGCCGATCGCGGGTGCCCTGCTCGTCATGATGCGGCTTGCCGGCATACTGGTCGTGATAGTCGAAACTGCTGACGAACTCCGTCGCCCTGGATTTGTAGCCTGCGAGACGACGATCGCCTGCCAGCATCGGCTGGCCGGAGAGCTTGATCAGAACGTCCTCCAGACATGCGCCGAAGCCGATCACGCGGTTCGGCTCGCCCTGGCCGGTGACGACGGTCTGCGCGCGGTAGAGGTCGTCATCCGCCGCGATCGCGCCGCCGCAACAGATCAACGCGGCGGCAAGCAGCGCCCGGACCGCACCACGCGCGAGCGCGGCGGTCGGATTGCACATCGTCTCAAGCAAGGCAGCCATCGTCACCTCCGCTCGGTCACTTCATCAACGGCACATTGGCGGTATTTCCTGATCGCGCCAACTGTTCGGGCATGGGTGCCATCCCGTCGGCGGCAATGCGCGCCATGGCCACGCGCGGCGGGCCTGACATATGCTCGGTGGATGCGCGGCGGCGCCGGGTGCGCCGCAAGACGAGAACAGCCAGCAGGAGACGTCCCGTGAAATGCTATGAGTTGCAAGGCCCCGGCGGCGTCGACGCGCTTGCGCTGGTCGACAAGCCGGTTCCGCAGGCCGGCCCCGGCGAAGTCCTGGTGCGGCTGAAGGCGGCGACGCTGAACTATCGCGACCTGCTGACGGTCAAGGGCGGTTACGGCTCGCGCCAGAAATTTCCGCTGGTGCCGGTCTCCGACGGCGCCGGTGTGGTCGAGGCGGTCGGCGCCGGGGTCAGGAGTTTCGCACCCGGCGATCGCGTGATCGGCAGCTTCTTCGAAAGCTGGCTCGGCGGCGAGCCGAGCGAGGCGCGGATGCGCGCAGCACTCGGCGGCAGCGTCGACGGCGTGCTGACCGAGTACCGCGTATTCCCGGCGCACGCGCTGGTGCACACGCCGGACCATCTCAGCGACGTCGAGGCCGCGGCGCTGCCATGCGCGGGGCTGACGGCATGGAGCGCGGTGGTCAAGCTCGGCGACATCAAGCCGGGACAGACCGTGCTGACCCAGGGCACCGGCGGCGTCTCGCTGTTCGCGCTGCAATTCGCCAAGATGTGCGGCGCCCGCGTCATCGCGACCTCCTCCAGCGACGCCAAGATCGCGCGGCTGAAAGAGCTCGGCGCCGATATGACGCTGAACTACAAGACCACGCCCGACTGGGGCAAGAAGGCGCGCGAGCTGACCGGGCGCGGCGTCGATCTCGTCGTCGAGGTCGGCGGCGTCGGCACGCTGAACGAGTCGATCCGCGCGACGAAGATCGGCGGCACCATCGCCTTCATCGGCGTGCTCGCCGGTCCCGCCTCGTCCGACAGCAGGCTGCCGCTGATGGTGATGCAGCAGCAGCGGCTGCAGGGCGTCACCGTCGGCTCGATCGAGGACCTGCAGGCGCTGTGCGACGGCATCAGCATGCACGGCGTCAAGCCCGTGATCGACAAGGTGTTCGCGTTCGACCAGGCCAAGGACGCATTCGCCCACATGGCGAGCGGCGCGCATTTCGGCAAGATCGCCATCTCGATCGGCTGACTTGCACAGCATCAAGGCCTAGCGCCCCGTGAACTGCGCCTTGCGCTTCTCGACGAAGGCCTGGCGGCCTTCCTTCGCGTCGGCGCTTTCGCGGATCACCTGCTGCAGTTCGATCTCGCGGCGGAACTGATCGGCGTAGCTGGCGTGCTCGCTCTCCTCGAGCAGCTGCCGTGTCGCGACCAGCGCGCGCGTCGGGCCATCGGCGAGGCGGCCGGCGAGCACTTTCGCCTCGTCGAGCAGCTCGGCGTCGTCGACCACGTCGCGCACCAATCCCCACTCCTTGGCCCGCTCGGCCGACAGCGGCTCGTTCAGCAGCATCAGCTCGAGCGCGCGCTGGCGGCCGACCAGGCGCGGCAAGAGCCAGGTCGAGCCGAGGTCGGGCACAAGGCCGATCCGGCTGAACACCTGGATGAAGCTCGCCGAGCGCGCGGCCAGGATGATGTCGCCGGACATCGCAAGGCTGAAGCCGCCGCCGGCCGCGACGCCGTTGACCGCGACCACCACCGGCATCCGGCATTCGCGCAAGGCCTGCATCGCCGGCCAGTAATGCTTCATCACGCCGGTGTAGATATTGTCGCCGAGCGAGTTGAACGCCTTGAGATTCTGCCCGGAGCAGAAGCCGCGCCCCTCCCCGGTCAGGATCAGCGCGCGGATGCCGGGTTCGATGCCCATCTCGCCGATGGCGCGTGCGAGATCGCCGAGCAGTTCCGGCGTCATGGCGTTCAGGCTGGCGGGATCGTTCAGCGTCAGAATGCCGATCTTGCCGTCCCGTTCGCGCTTCACACTGCTCATTTTCCGCTCCCTGAAATTGGTTCTTGTTGTTGCACTGACAGTGCCATGCTTGGCATGCTACGCCAACGTGACCCACCCGCAACAAGAACAGCGAAAGCAACGCCATGTCCGACCAGTTCTCCAACTCGCAAGTGATCCGCAAGCCGGCCGTCAGCGCCAAGGGCGGCATCGTCGCCGCGCAATCGCGCAAGGCAGCCGAAGTCGGCGCGGAGGTATTGGCAGCGGGCGGCGATTGCGTCGATGCCGTGATTGCAACCACCTTTGCCCTTGGCGTGCTGGAGCCGTGGATGAGCGGCGCCGGCGGCGGCGGCGCAATGGTGCTGTACCGCGCCAAGGAGAACCGCGTCGAGGTGATCGACTACGGCATGCGCGCGCCCGACGGCCTGCGCCTGGAGGATTATCCGCTGACCGGCGGCGCGGCCTCCGACCTGTTCCCCTGGGCACGGGTCAAGGACGACCGCAACCTGCACGGTCCCGGCTCGATCGCGGTGCCCGGTGTCGTCGCCGGCATGGAGGAGGCGCATCGCCGCCACGCAAAAATGCCGTGGAAGGAGTTGCTGGCGCCGAGCGTCAAGCTCGCCGGCGAGGGCCTGCTGGTCGATTGGTGGACCACCGACATGATCGCAAGCTCGGCCGCCGATCTGCGGCGCTATCCCGCCAGCGCCGCGGCGTATCTGCTGGACGGCCTGCCGCCGAATGCGCAATGGGGCATCCGGTCGGAGGTCCGCATGCCGCAGGACAGGCTGCAGGCGACGATGGCGCAGCTTGCCACGGCGGGTCCGCGCGATTTCTACGAGGGCGACCTGGCGCGCAGCATCGCCGACGATATCCAGGCCGCCGGCGGCGCGCTGTCGGTGCGCGATCTCGCCTCGTTCCGCGCCCATCTGCGCGAGCCGCTCAAAATTCCCTATCGCGGCGGCACGGTCTACGCGACGCCGGAACTGACCGCGGGTCCGACCATGGCGCGCACGCTCGGCCTTTTGCAGAAGGCGTTGGCGCCCGCGCAAGGCGGCCCGGATGCTGTGACCTACGCGGCCTATGCCGAGGCGCTGCAAGCCGCCTATCGCGAACGGCTCAAGGACATGGGCGATGTCGACGGCCGCCGCGCGCTCGGCGCCGAGGCGATCGCGCCATCCTGCACCACGCATTTCTCCGCGGTCGACCGCGACGGCAACATGGCCGCGGTGACGCAGACGCTGCTGTCGACCTTCGGCTCCAAATTCGTGACGCCGAACACGGGCCTCACCATGAACAACGGCATCATGTGGTTCGATCCGACGCAAGGCAATCCGAACTCGCTCGCGCCCGGCAAGCGCTGCCTGACCAACTACACGCCGGTGGTGGCCGAGGCGGCCGACGGCCGCCGTCTTGCCGCCGGCGCATCCGGCGGCCGCCGCATCCTGCCCGCGGTGTCGCAGCTGCTCTCCTTCGTGATGGATTTCGGCATGGATCTCGACGCCGCGATCCACCAGCCGCGCATCGACGCCAGCGAAGGCGCTGTGGTGATCGGCGATGTCCGCCTGCCCCAGGCAGCGCGCGACGCGCTGCGCGGCCGCTTCGACTATGAGGAGGCGCGCATCCAGACCCAGCCGAAGAAGTTCGCCTGCCCCAGCATCGTGCTGCGCGACGGCACGACCAACAGCGGCGCCAGCGAGCCATTTCATCCGTGGAGCGACGCGGTCGCGGAGGGGTGACGGCGCGGACAGTGCATCACCGCCGTCGTCCCGTCCTTCGGCGGGACGACGAGGATGGTTCTCGATTCAACCAGTCCAACAGCTTGTTCGGTGTCATCACCCGCGAAAGCGGGTGATCCAGTATTCCAGAGACAGGGTTGCCTGAACGGAGGGGCCGCGGCGTACTGGATCGCCCGGTCGAGCCGGGCGATGACAGTTGAGGACGGGACGTAACTTCGCATTCTCGCGACGTGAATCGCCCGTCGATCGCGTTCAATCGGCAACACGCTACCGACGTGGCGCGAATCCGCCGCCGGGATATAATGAAGACGCTTGTTCAACGACGACTTGGAGCACCGCAGAATGATCACCTGTTACGTGCGTTACGAGGTCAGACTGGGCAAGCTCGCCGAGTTCGAAGCCTATGCTGCAATGTGGCTTGATCTGCTGCCGCGGTTTGGCGGTATCCATCACGGCTACTTCTTGCCGTCCGAGGGCGCGAGCGACGTCGCGCTGGCGATGTTCAGCTTTCCCAGCCTTGCCGCCTACGAGCAATACCGGAAGGATTCCGCCGCCGATCCCGACGTTCAGAAGGCGATAGCCTTCGCGAAGGAGACCGGCTGCTTCACCCGCTATGATCGCTCGTTCTTCAGACCGTTGTTTCCGAAGACGGCTTGACACGCGATAGCAATGCGCCGTTTTCCCCTCGCATTGTCCGCTCTGCTGTTGCTCAGCCTCTCTGCTGCACAGGCAGCCGGGCTGCGGGCCTTCGACGTTCCCGCCGGCCCTGACGGGCCTGCGATCCGGGGGGTGGTATGGAGCCCCTGCGCTGAGACGCCGCACGCGATCGACGGCCGCGGCGGCAGAACGTTCTTTGGCGTGAGCGACTGCCCGATCGTGGGCGCAAAACTTCCCCTCATCGTGATCTCGCACGGACGGCGAGGATGGCTCGGCGGGCATCACGACACCGCCGCTGCGCTGGCGGATGCCGGCTTCATGGTGCTGACGTTCAACCATCCGACCGACACCGAACGCGACACCAGCGGCACCGACAGCCTTGCCGTCACGGTCGAGCGGCCCGCCGACATCAAGCGCGCGATCGACTACGCGCTGCAAGGCTGGCGCGATGCCGCCCACATCGACGCAGGACGCATCGGTCTCTATGGCTTCTCCTGGGGCGGATACACCGGCCTTGCGGCAATTGGCGGCGAGCCCGATCTGCGCAAGAGCCTGCCGAACTGCCAGACATCGAGCTTGCGGGCCTGTAAGGAGCTCGAAGGCGGAGAAAAGCCGAGCGGACCGGTCGTCCACGATCCGCGGATCAAGGCCGCGATCATCGTCGATCCCTTTCCCGTGCTGTTCTTTGCGGCCGAGAACCTGAAAGCGGTGACGATCCCGATTCAATTGTGGAGCTCGGACCCCGCGCAGAACGGCGACGGTCTCTCCGGGTGCTGTGCCGCCGCCATCAACGACAGGCTTCCGTCAAAACCGGAATTTCACCTGGTGGCAGATGCGAAGCACTTCTCCTTCCTCGCAACCTGCACGCCGGAGGAGACCGCGAAGATGGCCACCATCTGCACCGACGCACCGGGCTTCGACCGCGTCACGTTTCATCAGCGCTTCCACGCCGCGGCCATCGCGTTCTTCAAGACGCATCTTGGCGAGGCCGGGACGCGATAGCTACACCCCGAGCTTGTCCCTGACCCGCCCGGTCAGCACTGCCGTGGTGACGCCGACGCGCCAGAAGGCGTGCATCGGGATCGGCTTGATGCCGGTCACGGGCATGTCGATCTCGGCCTTGGCACCGCCGATCAGGCGGCGCGCGAGTTGCGCGCCCATCGCGGTCGAAAGCGCGACGCCGCGGCCGTTGCAGCCGAGCGAGATCAGCAAATTCTCCGCGGGCGCGTGGACGTGCGGATAGTGATCGGCGGTGATGGCAAGACGGCTGTTCCAGCCGTGGGTCCAGCTGACGCCCTTGAGCTGCGGCCACAGCCGCTCGGCGTAACGGATCAGATAGGCGACGTCGGTCGGCTTGCTGATCCAGCGCATTGGGCCACGGCCGCCCATCAGCAGCCGGTTGTGCTGGTCGATGCGGTAATAGACCGTGATATGGCCGCTCTCATAGAGCACCGGACGGCTCGGCATGATGGCGCGCGCAACCTCGTCGGACAGCGGCGCGGTGGCCGCGATCGACGAGAACACCGGCACGATGGTGCGACGGAGCGCCGGCCAGAGATCGTCCGTGAAGCCATTGGTCGCGAGCAGCACCTTGTCGGCATGCACGACCGCGCGCGGGGTCTCGATCCGCCAGCGGCCACCATCACGGCGGAGCGACAGCGCCGGCGTCTCGCCATGGACGGCAACGCCGGCCCCGATCGCGGCACGCGCCAGGCCGCGCGCGTAACTCAGCGGATGCAGATCGCCGCCGCGCGCATCCAGCATCGCGCAGAGGTAGCGGTCGCTGCCGGTCATCGCGCGCATCTCGGCGGCGTCGAGCAGTTTGACCGGCATGCCGCGCCGGATGCACTGCTGTGCCGTGGTCTCGATCGCGGCGGCACTGGCTTCGTTGTAGGCGGCACGCAGCGTGCCGTTCTGCCGGGCCTCGCACGGAATCTGGTAGCGGCGGATCAGATCATGCGTGAAGTTGGTGGTGCCGTAGGAGAAGTCGATCATGCGGCGGCCGAGATCGGCGCCGAAATCCTGTTCGATTTGATCGGGGTCGTGCTTCAGCCCGGGATTGGTCTGCCCGCCATTGTTGCCGGAGGCGCCCCAGCCCGGCTCCTGCGCCTCGAGCACGGTCGCGAGCACGCCCTGCTCTGCAAGATGCAGCGCGGTCGACAGGCCGGTGAAGCCGCCGCCGATGATCGCGACCGGTACGCTCTTGTCGGTCGTGAGCGGCGGTGTTGGCGTCGCTTCCACCGCAGTGTCGGCATAGAGGCTCGGCGGCAGCGGCAGGCGCGAGGTTGGGGTCATGACTGGAACTCGCGTTTCACCTCTCCCCATCGGGGAGAGGTCGCGCCGAAGGCGCGGGTGAGGGGTTCAGGTCCCACGAGAGAGCGTAACCCCTCACCCGGATTGCATCTGACGATGCAATCCGACCTCTCCCACAAGGGGAGAGGTGGAACCGTCGATGCGGTAACGACTCGACCGGATGACATCATTTTTTGATCACAGCGGATGCAGCACGCGGCGCAGGAAATCCTGGGTGCGCGGATGCTGCGGTTGGTTGAGGACGGATTTGGCGGCGCCCTGCTCGACGATGACGCCGCCGTCGATGAACAGCACGCGGTCGGCGACGTCGCGGGCAAAGCCCATCTCGTGGGTGACGACCACCATGGTCATGCCGTCATCGGCGAGCTTGCGCATCACCGACAGCACCTCGCCGACCAGTTCGGGATCGAGCGCGGAGGTCGGCTCGTCGAACAGGATCGCCTTCGGCTGCATCGCCAGCGCCCGTGCGATCGCGACGCGCTGCTGCTGGCCGCCGGAGAGCTTTGGCGGATGCACCTCGGCCTTGTCGGCAAGGCCGACCTGCGCGAGCAGCGCACGGCCACGGGCGATCGCCTGCTCGCGCGGCTCCTTCTTCACGTAAAGCGGCCCCTCGATGACGTTCTCGAGCGCGGTGCGATGCGGAAACAGGTTGAAGCGCTGGAACACCATCGAGACCTGGGTGCGGATCGCCACGATCGAGCGGTCGCCCTGATCGACGCGCGCGCCTTCGACGCTGATCTCGCCGCGATCGTAGCTCTCGAGCCCGTTGATGCAGCGCAGGATAGTCGACTTGCCGGAGCCGGACGGGCCGATGATGCAGACCACCTCGCTCTTGGCGACCGAGGCGGTGATGCCCTTCAGCACCTCGACCTTGCCAAAACTCTTGTGGACGTCGTTGAGCTCGATCATTTGCGGTTCGCCTTGTTCTCGAAGTGCCGAACCAGCAGGATGAGCGGGATGCTCATGGTGAGGTACATCAGCGCCACCAGGGTGAACACGCTGGTGTTCTTGAAGGTCGAGGAGGCGATCAGCTTGCCTTGCAATGCGAGTTCAGCCACCGTGATGGTAGAGGCCTGCGAGGAATCCTTCAGCATCATGATCATGATGTTGCCGTAGGGCGGCAGGATGATCCTGACCGCCTGCGGCAGCACCACGCGGCGCATGGTGAGCCACCAGCCCATCCCGATGGTCTGCGCCGCCTCGATCTGCCCCTTGTCGATCGCCTCGATACCGGCGCGGAAATTCTCCGCCTGATAGGCCGAATAGGCGATGCCGAGCCCGATGATCGCGGCCTGCAACGCCGACAGCGCGATGCCGAAATCCGGCATCACGAAATAGATGTAGAACAGCAGCACGATGATCGGGATGCCCCGGATGACGTTGATCAGCGCGGCGCTGAAGCCTGTCAGGATGCGAATCCCGGACACCCGCATCAAGGCCCACGCGAGCCCAAGCACGGTCGACAGCAACAGCGAGCCGACAGTGACGACGATGGTCAGCCAGACACCCTGCAACAGGATCGGCACGAACTCGACGGCGTCATGGAAGAATTTTTGCATCGGCTAGAGATATCCAGTCCCTTCACATGCTCGAATATCATTTCCGTCACCCTGAGGAGCGCGTAGCGCGTCTCGAAGGGTCGACGGCCACCAGCCGGGCCGTGCATCCTTCGAGACGCGGCGAAGACGCCGCTCCTCAGGATGACGGGTCACCTGAATTCCGCCGAAGCACCGACCTTCACGACCCGCCGGCCTTCTGGCCCCATTTCTCCAGGATCTTCGCGATCGTGCCGTTGGCCTTCAGCTTCGCCAGCGAAGCGTTGATCTTTCCCAGCAATTCAGTGTCGCTCTTGCGGACGCCGATCGCGACCGTGCCGACGGTGACGGGCTTGTAGCCGTCGACCAGCCGCACGTCGGCGAAATTGCCCTGCTGCAGATTGTAGGCGAGGATCGGATAGTCGGCGAAGCCGGCCTTGAGGCGGCCGGCGTTCACGTCGCGCAGGATGTCGGGAATGGTGTCGTAGACCTTGACCTCGCTGAACAGCCCGGTCTTCTTCAGCGCATCGACGAAGGCGGTGCCGACCTGGGCGCCGACCACGGTGCCCTTCAGATCTTCCTGCGAAGCATAGGCCTTGGTGTCGGACTTCGGCACCACCAAACCTTCACCATAGGTGTAGACCGGCTCGGAGAAGTCGATCACCTCCTTGCGCGCCGCGGTGGCGAACATCGCGGCCGCGATGATGTCGATCTTGTTCGCGGTCAGCGAGGGGATCAGCGCCGAGAACTGCATCGGCTCGATCTGCACGGTGAAGCCGGCGTCCTTGCCGATCTCGGTGGCGAGATCGACCATGATGCCCTGGATCGAATTGGTCTTGGTGTCGAGGAAGGTGAAGGGGATGCCGGTCGGCGTCGAGCCGACCTTGAGCACCTGCTGCGCGCCCGACGGCGCGCTTACGGCAAGGGCAAGCGCCGCCACCGCGGCCTGAACGAGACGCTGAAAGGACATCGCACCACCTCCCAAACTGGCGCCGGTGCCGCCTCGCCCGCTGTGTCGGCGCTTTTGGTTGCGGACGACGCCGTTCCGGCCTATTTTCACCAATATGAAATTGTGGTCACGAAACCGCGGCCAATGCAAGCGGTTTTCATGCACATGAAGGAAGCGGACTGACGTGAGCGGCGGCAGGAGAATGCGCAAGAGCGCGGCAGCGAAGCCCGTGACGGCCCGCCGCGCGGCCAAAAAGCCCGTCAAGAAGCCGGCCGAGCCCGCGATGGATCTCGCGGTCGGACGCCGCATCCGGGACCTGCGCCGCACCAAGGAGATGTCGCTGGAGACGGTTGCCGCGCGCAGCGAACTTTCGATCGGCTTCATCAGCCAGATCGAGCGCGGCCTGTCCTCGCCCTCGCTGCGCGTGCTGGCAACGCTCGCCGACGTGCTCGGCGTCGGCATCGCCGCGCTGTTCGGCGCGACGCCACGGGATGACAACACCAATGGTGTTGTCACCCGGGAGGTGCAGCGCGCCGAGCTGAAGCTGTGGCGCACCGGAATTTCGAAGCAGTTGCTCAGCCCCGCGGGCAGCGAGAGCCGGCTCAATCTGTTCCTGGTGCATCTCGAGCCCGGCGGCAACACCGGCGACGAGTTCTATACCCATGACGGCGAGGAGGCCGGCCTCGTGCTGTCAGGCGAGATGACGCTGACGGTCGACACCGAGACCTGGACGCTGAAGCAGGGTGACAGTTTTCGCTTCGCCAGCCGCAGGCCGCATCGGTTCTCCAACCCGGCGCGCGATGCCAACGCCGTGGTGCTGTGGGTGAACTGCGTGACGGCGGCGGGGTGAGGCTCGCTCTCTCCCCTCGTCGTCCCGGCGAAAGCCGGGACCCATTACCACAGGGTTGTGTTGCTGGAGAAAGCTGTGGCCCCAGCGCCGCGCCGCAACTTGCATTCGTGGTTATGGGTCCCGGCTTTCGCCGGGACGACATCGTGGATAATTCTCGCGGAACGTCCGCTAACTTACCAACCCCATCACCACTTCCTCGATCTTGATCGGGAAATTCCGCACCCGGATGCCGGTGGCATGGAAGACGGCGTTGGCGACGGCGCCGGCGCTGCCGGTGATGCCGATCTCGCCGACGCCCTTGATGCCGAGCGGATTGACGTGCGGATCGTGCTCGTCGACCGTGATGACATCCATCGGCGGCACGTCGGCATTCACGGGCACATGATACTCGGCGAGGTTCGCATTGAGGATGCGCCCCGACCGCTTGTCCATCACCGCCTCCTCGTGCAGCGCGAAGGAGAGGCCCCAGATCATGCCGCCACGCAGCTGGCTCTCGACCAGCAACGGATTGATGATGCGGCCCGCAGCGAACGCGCCGACCAGCCGCGTGGCGCGGATCTGGCCGAGCTCCGGATCGACCTTGACCTCGGCAAACACCGCACCATGCGCATGCATCGCATATTGCGACTGCGCCGCCGCGTCGGCCGCGCCGCTGCCGGTGGCGTCGACCTCGGCGAGGCCGGCGCGCGCCAGGATGTCGGCATAGCTTTCGCTGCGCGAATCGTCGTCGCGGCGATAGAGCCGCCCGGCCCGCGCCACCACGCCGGCATTGCCGGCGCCGAACAACGGCGAACGCTCATCCGAGGTCGCGAGCTCGGCGAGCTTTGCGATCACCGCGGCACCGGCATTGTGGATCGCGGCGCCGACAGTTGCAGTATGCCCCGAGCCGCCGGCGATGCCGGCATCGGGCAAATCGGAGCTACCGGAGCGGAACGTCAGCTGATCGAAGTCGAGCCCGAGCGAGTCGGCCGAGATCTGCGCCAGCGCGGTCCAGGCGCCCTGCCCCATGTCGTGCGCGCCGGTCTCCATCACGCCCTTGCCATCGGCGCGGATCACCGCGCGCGCATTGCCCTGGAACATGATGGCCGGGAACGTCGCAGTACCCATGCCCCAGCCGACTAGAAACCCGTTCTCGTCGCGCATCTGCCTTGGCTGCAGCGGACGGGCCGCCCAGCCGAAGCGTTCGGCGGCTTTGGCATAGCACTGCCGCAGCGCCTTGGAGGAAAACGGCTTGCCGGTGGTCGGCTCGACCTCGGCGTAGTTCTTCAGCCGAAACTCCAGCGGATCGATGCCGCAGGCGAACGCCGCCTCGTCGATCGCGCTTTCCAGCACGATCGATCCGGTGGCCTCGCCCGGCGCGCGCATGAACAGCGGCGTGCCGGTGTCGACGCGCACCGCTTGATGCGCGGTGCGGATCGCGGGGCTGGCATAGAGCGTGTGCGAGGCGTCGGCCGCGGGCTCGTAGAAATCGTCGAAGCTCGACGTCGTGACGCGCGCCTCGTGATTGATCACGGTCAACGCTCCGGCATCGTCGGTGCCGATCCGGATGCGCTGGCGGGTCGGCGGACGATGGCCGACCGGGCCATACATCTGGCTGCGGCGCAGCACCAGCTTGACCGGACGGCCGATCAGCCTGGCGGCCATGATGCCGAGCACCTGCGGTCCGGAGATCAACCCCTTGGAGCCGAAGCCGCCGCCGAGGAACGGGCTGTTGATGTGGATGTTCGCCGGCGGAATGCCGAACAGCCCGGCGATGCGCATCTGTGCGAATCCCATGCCCTGGCTCGGCGTGTCGATGAACAGGCGGTCGCCGTCCCACACCGCGACGATCGCATGCGGCTCCATCGCGTTGTGATATTGCGCCGGCGTCTCGTAGGTCGAATCCGTCAGCTTCGCAGCCGCAGCCGTGCCGGCGTCGATATCGCCGTGGCGAACCTCGGCGGGATTGCCGATGCCGACCACCGGCGGCGCATAGGCCTCGCCGGCGTCGAGACCGACGCGCGCGATCTCGACCTGGTAGCGCGGCGACAGCAGCGCCGCGCCCTCGGTCGCGGCCTCCAGCGTCTCGGCGATCACGACCGCGATCGCCTGGTTGGCGTAGCGCACCTCGTCGCTCTGCAATAGCTCCATGCGGAAGGCGAACGGGTTGCCCTTGGCGTCGGGGTCTTCGGCAAGTTCGGGCTTGTGCGCCGGCGTCATCACGTCGATCACGCCGGGATGGCGCTTCGCAGCGGCGACATCGAGCGCGGTGACGCGGCCGCGCGCGATGCAACTGGTCGCGATCACGGCATAGACCATGCCGGGCGGATGATTGTCGGCGGCATAGCGCGCCCTGCCGGTGACCTTCAGCACGCCGTCGGTGCGGGTCATCGACTGGCCGATATTCGAGCCATGCCGGATATGGGCGGGGTCGCGGGTCAGACTGAGTTCAACCGTCATGCGTTATGCTCCTGCGACGGAGGAGAAGGGAGAGCCGGGCAGCGCGGCGATGCGATCCGGCGTGCCTGCGGCGGCAAGGG
Organism: Bradyrhizobium sp. CCBAU 53421; assembly: GCF_015291625.1. Lineage (NCBI taxonomy): Bacteria > Pseudomonadati > Pseudomonadota > Alphaproteobacteria > Hyphomicrobiales > Nitrobacteraceae > Bradyrhizobium > Bradyrhizobium sp. CCBAU 53421. The sequence goes on along the minus strand of NZ_CP030047.1, from coordinate 2,493,171 downwards.
TGAGCGCGCGCACGACGATGCGCTGCGCGAGCTCGATCTTGAAGGCGTTGTCGCCGGACGGCTTTGCGTCGGCGAGCGCGGCGCGTGCCGCCTCGCGATAGACCGTCGCATCCGGCGCGGCGCCGGCGAGCACCTGCTCGGCCTCGCGCGAACGCCACGGCTTTGCCGCGACGCCGCCGAGCGCGAGCCGCGCCTCGCGGATCCTGCCCTCCTCGATGCGCAAGGCCGCGGCGGCCGAGACCACGGCGAAGGCATAGGAGGTGCGCTCGCGGACCTTGATGTAGCGCGCATGCTTGGCGAAGCCTTTTGCGGCGGCCGGCAGCCGCAGCGCGACGATCAGGTCGCCGCGCTCCAGCGCGGTCTCCCGCTCCGGCGTCTCACCGGGCAGGCGATGCAGCGCCTCGAGCGGCAGTTCGTGCCGCCCGCTTTTGCCCTCGATCTCGACGACCGCATCGAGCGCGACCAGCGGCACGCAGAAATCCGACGGATGGGTCGCGATGCAGCCCTCGCTCCAGCCCAGCACCGCGTGCAGGCGGTTCTCGCCCTTTAGCGCATCGCAGCCGGCGCCCGGCCAGCGCCGGTTGCAGGCGCTGCCGGCGTCGTAGAAATAGGCGCAGCGGGTCCGCTGCATCAGATTGCCGCCCACCGTCGCGGCGTTGCGCAGCTGGGCGGATGCGCCCGACAGCAGCGCCTCGGCGACCGCCGGATAGCTGCGCGCGAACTCGGCGTCATGCGCGAGATCGGCGTTGCGCACCAGCGCGCCGATGCGCAAGCTGCCGTCGGCGAGACGCTCGATGCGATCGAGCCCGGGCAGCCGCGTGACGTCGACGAGACGGCTCGGCCGGCTGACGCCGCCCTTCATCAGGTCGAGCAGATTGGTGCCGGAGGCGAGATAGCTCGCGCCCTTCTCGGATGCCGCCGCGATCGCGTCCGCGACATTGGCCGGCCTGACGTAATCGAAGTTCATCATGCGGAGCGCCTCTGCTTGCTGGCGGTCATGTTGCTTTGTGCCTCGAGCACGGCTTCGGTGATCCCCTGATAGGCGCCGCAGCGGCACAGGTTGCCGCTCATGCATTCGCGCACCCGCTCGGGGTCGTCGCCGGCCTGCCCCTCCTGGATCAGGCCGATGCCGCTCATGATCTGGCCCGGGGTGCAGAAGCCGCACTGGAAGCCGTCATGGGCGATGAAGGCGGCCTGCACAGGATGCAGCTCGCCGCCGCGCCCGACGCCTTCGATGGTGGTGATCTCGGCGCCGTCATGACTGACGGCGAGCGCGAGACAGGAATTGATGCGGCGGCCGTCGACCAGGATGGTGCAGGCGCCGCACTGGCCGCGGTCGCATCCCTTCTTGGTTCCGGTGAGGTCGAGCCGCTCGCGCAGCAGGTCGAGCAGGGTAACGCGGGGGTCGTCGAGAGCAATTTCCCGGCGGACGCCGTTGATGGTGAGACTGAGTGGGAGATTCATGCAAGGCGCTCCGATCCGTGTATGGTCGGGTTGAATCGAGGCAACGCGAACCCGTGGCCGCCGATGCATGATCGGCGCGCCTTGTCAGGCCCGGTGCTGGTCGCCATATACGGAGGCATCCTCCGTTTACAAGGGAGGGTGAAAAGAAAAAGCAATGAGCGGGTCCTCACCAGAAATTGTCCGCAAGCCGCGCGCCGACGCCGTGCGCAACCGCGAGCGCGTGCTGGAGGCGGCCAAGGCCGTGTTCTCGGCCGGCGGCAGCGAGGCGAGCCTGGAGGCGGTCGCACGCCGTGCCGGCGTCGGCATCGGCACGCTGTATCGCCACTTCCCGACCCGCGAGGCGCTGTATGAGGCCGTCTATCGCCGCGAGGTCGAGCAGCTCGGCGATCTCGCCGAGCAGCTGGTGAACGCGCCGGAACCGGTCGAGGCGCTGCGGCGCTGGCTGCGCGCCAATGTGCAATTCGTCGCGACCAAGAAGGGCATGGTCGCAGCGCTCGCGCTGGTGGCGGCCGGCTCGAGCGAATTGCACGCCTATTCGTTCGATCGCCTGACCAAGGCGATCGGCACCCTGCTCGCCCGCGCCGTCGCGGCCGGCGCCATCCGCGACGACATCAGCGCCGAGGACGTGCTGCGCGCGCTGATCGGCATGTGCTACATGCACGACCAGCCGGGCTGGCAGACCACGGCGCTCAGGCTGCTCGATGTGTTCGTGGACGGCTTGCGGGTGCAGCCTGCGGCCAAGGCGGCACCGGCGCAGCCTGCGAAGAAAGCAGGGCGAAAGGCGCCACGCCAAGCATAGCTTTAGCGGAGCAGCCGAAAGAAACGTCCGGCAAATGTGCCAAAGTGCACAGACGAACCGACTGGCTTTCGGCAAGATCGCAGCATTGCGAAATCCAAGCTCATATTTGCTCTAGTTCATAGTTGCGATCCAGCCCGGCCATCGTGCCGGGCTTTTCGTTGATCCAACGCTGGTGCGACGAAAAGCCCCGTTCGAAGCGGGGCCCCTCGCGATCATCGCGGGTTGGTCCGCGTTCCGCTGTTGTTGCCGGGCAGGTTCGATGTCCCGGTCCCGGTCGCGGAATTGTTGTTCGGGTCGGACCAGTAATTCGGCGTCGCGGTGCCCGGGTTGTTCATGTTGCCGGTGGTGCTGCCGGTCGGATTGCTCAGTCCCGGCCCCTGCCCCATTCCGCTGGTGCCGCTGGTGCCCTGAGCGCCGGTGCCGGTTCCTGTGCCCGAACTTCCGGTCCCCGCGCCCGCGCTCGCGCCGCCGGCCGATCCACCGCCTGCTCCTTGAGCGAAGGCGAGTGGCGCCGACAGCATCATCGCCGCAGCCAACCCGATCGTTGCCAGTTTCTTCATGTGAAATCCTTTCCTGGTTCGAACCGGAGCAACGTGTTCCGCGAGCTGGGCGTTCCAAGGCTGCAGGGCCACCTCGCGCGAACGCGAGGAACACGGCGCCCTCTGTCCTGTTGAGCCGATAGCCTTCCCGGAGATGCCTGATGAAGACACTTCAGATGCAGCATGAACTGACGGCCGAACTCGAAAGACGGTCCGGGGTCACGGGCCTGAAGCTGATCCGCCTCAAGGGCTACACGCCAAGCTGGGATCTCGGCGGCACGCGCGAGACCGCCCTGGATGAGGCCAAGGAGAGACAACTTCGCGACACCGTGACGGCGATGCAGGACGAGTTCGACATCGCCTAGGGCCGTTGCGAACGCAACCTGCACCGGGGAAATCGAATCGCCGGTGAAAGATCATGACCCTCGCCTCTCGCAGGGCGAACCAGCCGCCGCAGATATATCGTAATAAGACATACTTCGCGACGACGACGCGTTTTGGGCGCGCGGATTCCGGCAATTGAACGAAGGTCGAATGGGCGATCCGCCGTTTCCATTCGCGCGCCGTCCTCAACAGTGATTATGCTGGCAAAAAACAGGTAGACGCGAACTCCGCGATCTGCCGATCGGCCATGGCGAGGAAACCGCGCGTTCGCGCTCGAGCTTTTCGAGGACGACTCCCGGCATTCGGGAAAAGATGCGCCTGCCGTTCATTTGGATTGCAGAAATGAACGAGAGCATCTCATCTCCGTTTATCCGCTACCCTATTGGCACCTCGCTGCTGATGGCCGGCATTCTGTTCGTCGGCATGGTCGCCTATCCGCTGCTGCCGGTCGCGCCCCTGCCGCAGGTCGACTTTCCGACCATCCAGATCTCGGCAAACCTGCCCGGCGCCAGCCCGGAAACCATGGCGTCCTCGGTGGCGCAGCCGCTGGAGCGGCAATTCGCGCAGATTCCCGGCATCGCCCAGATGACCTCGACGAGCTCGCTCGGCTCGACCGCGGTCACCATCCAGTTCGATCTGAACCGCAACATCGACGGCGCCGCCAACGACATCCAGGCCGCGATCAATGCCGCAGGCGGCCAATTGCCCAAGAACCTGCCGACGCCGCCGACCTATCGCAAGGTCAACCCGGCGGACTCGCCGATCCTGCTGTTGTCGGCGACCTCGGACACCCTGCCGCTGATCAAGGTGAGCGATGCGGTCGATGCCCAGCTAGGGCAGCAGATCAGCCAGATTTCCGGCGTCGCGCAGGTGTTCATCGGCGGACAGCAGAAGCCGGCGATCCGCGTGCAGATCGATCCCGCCAAACTGGTCGCCAAGGGGCTGTCGCTGGAGGATATCCGCGGCCAGATCGCCATCACGACGGTCGACAGTCCGAAGGGCAACATCGACGGCACGACGCGCGCCTACACGATTTACGCCAACGATCAGCTGGTGGAGGCCAAGGCGTGGAATGACGTGATCGTCGCCTACCGCAACGGCGGCCCGTTGCGGATCCGCGACATCGGCCAGGCCGTCGCCGGGCCGGAAGACATGAAGCAGGCCGCCTGGGCGGACGGCAAGCGCGGCGTATTCCTCGTCATCTTCAAGCAACCCGGCGCCAACGTCATCGGCACGGTCGACCGGATCAAGGCGCAGCTTCCAAGGCTGATTGCCGCCATCCCGCCCGCCATCAAGATCAAGATCATCAGCGACCGGACCTTGACGATCCGCGCCGCCGTCGAGGACGTGCAGATCACGCTGCTGATCACCATCGTGCTGGTCGTCATGGTGATCTTCGTGTTCCTGCGCAGCTTCTGGGCCACGGTGATTCCCGCCGTCACCGTGCCGCTCGCGCTGCTCGGCGCCTGCGCGCTGATGTGGGTGTTCGGCTATACGCTCGACAATCTTTCGCTGATGGCGCTGACGATCGCGGTCGGCTTCGTGGTCGACGACGCCATCGTCATGCTGGAGAACATCACGCGATATGTCGAGCAGGGCGAACGGCCGCTGGCCGCGGCGCTGCGGGGCGCCGGCGAGATCGGATTCACGATCCTGTCGATCAGCGTTTCGCTGGTCGCGGTGCTGATCCCGCTGCTGCTGATGGGAGGCGTCATCGGCCGGCTGTTCCGCGAGTTCGCGGTGACGCTCGCGATGGCGATCTTCGTCTCGCTGGTGGTGTCGCTGTCGCTGACGCCGATGATGGCATCGCGCTTCCTGCGCCCGCATGGCGAAACCAGGCACGGCCGGCTCTACCAATGGAGCGAAGCGGCATTCGACCGGATGCTGCACGGCTATGAGCGCGGCCTCGATCTGGCGCTGGGCTGGAGCCGGACCACGCTGTGCATCTTCTTCGCGACGGTGGCCCTGTCGGTCTATCTGTTCGTGATCATTCCCAAGGGATTCTTCCCGCAGCAGGACAACGGCTTCCTGAACGCCGTGTCGGAGATGGCCCAGGACATCTCGTTTTCCGACATGAAGCAGCATCAGGAAGAACTCAGCCGGATCGTCCGGGCCGATCCCGCGGTCGACAGCATGGCCGAGTTCATCGGCGGCGGCGGCACCGCGCTGAATTCCGGCCGCATGTACATCACGCTGAAGCCGCGCGAGGAGCGCGACGCGAGCGCCGAGCAGATCATCGCGCGGCTGCGGCCGAAGCTCGAGGCGGTCGAGGGAGCCCGGCTCTACATGCAGGCCTCGCAGGACGTCAGGCTCGGCGGCCGCGCCACGCGCACGCAATTCGAATACACCCTGCAGGACGCGAACCTCGCCGAGCTGAACGAGTGGGCGCCGAAAATCCTGACCAAAATGAAAACGCTGCCCCAATTGCGCGACGTCGCCACCGACCAGCAGACCGAGGGAACGACGCTGACGATGACCATCGATCGCGACACCGCCTCGCGCTTCGGCATCCAGCCGCAACTGATCGACGACACGCTGTACGACGCGTTCGGCCAGCGCCAGGTGACCCAGTACTTCACCCAGCTCAACAGCTATCATGTCATCATCGAGATCCTTCCCGAATTGCAGGGCAAGCTCGACACGCTCAACAAGCTCTACATCAAGTCGCCGACGACGGGCGACGAGGTGCCGATCTCGGTGTTCTGCAAGTGGACGACGGTTCCGGTGCGTCCGCTCGCGATCGCCCACCAGGGGCAGTTTCCCGCGACCACGATCAGCTTCAACCTCGCGCAAGGGGTGGCGCTCGGCCAGGCCACCGATGCCATCCAGGACGCCGTCGCCAATCTGGGCGCTCCGGCCACCCTCAGCTCGAGCTTCCAGGGCACCGCGCAGGCCTTCCAGCAATCACTGAGCTCGGTGCCGCTGCTGATCCTGGCCGCGCTGGTCGTGGTCTATCTGATCCTCGGCATGCTCTATGAAAGCTACATCCATCCGCTCACGATCCTGTCCACGCTGCCGTCGGCCGGGGTCGGTGCGCTGGCGATCCTGATGGCATTCGGATTCGATTTCAGCCTGATCGCGCTGATCGGCATCATCCTCCTGATCGGGATCGTGAAGAAGAACGGCATCATGATGGTCGACTTCGCGATCGCCGCCGAGCGCGAGGAGCATCTGTCGCCGCGTGAATCGATCCGGAAAGCGGCGCTCTTGCGTTTCCGCCCGATCATGATGACGACGATGGCGGCCTTGCTCGGCGGCGTGCCGCTGATGCTCGGCACCGGGACGGGGTCGGAAATCCGCCAGCCGCTCGGCTATGCGATGGTCGGCGGCCTGATCGTGAGCCAGGCGCTGACGCTGTTCACGACGCCGGTCGTGTATCTCTATCTCGACCGGCTGTCGAACGCGCTGTCGAGCTGGACGGCGACGAAGCGCGACGACGATGCCGAGCCGATCGTGAACAGGAACGCCGCCGAATAGCGATTTGCCGCGACGATGAAGCTTAACCGAACCTGTGATCGTAGCGGGTGATCGACAGCTCCTTGGTCTCGATCTCGGGCTTCTTGCCGGAGAGCATGTCGGCCAGCACCCGGCCGGAGCCGCAGGCCATGGTCCAGCCGAGCGTGCCGTGGCCGGTGTTGAGATGCAGATTGGCAAAGCGCGTCGCGCCGATCACCGGCGGGCCGTCCGGCGTCATCGGGCGCAGGCCGCACCAGAAGGTGGCCTTCGGAAGATCGCCGCCGCGCGGAAACAGATCGGTCAGCGAATGGTCCAGCGTCGCGCGCCGCGCGGCGTAGAGCTTGGTCGAATAGCCCGAGATCTCGGCAGTACCGCCAACCCGGATGCGATCGCCGAGCCGGGTGATCGCGACCTTGTAGCTCTCGTCCATCACGGTGGATTCCGGCGCGCCGGAGGCATCCTTGATCGGCACCGTGATCGAATAGCCCTTCACGGGATAGACCGGCAGCGAGATGCCGAGCGGCCGCACCAGGTGCGGCGAGTAGCTGCCGAGCGCGAGCACGTAGGCGTCGGCGGTCATCAGGCCGGCGCTGGTCGCAACGCCGGTGATCCGGGTGGCGTCTGCGTTCAATCCATCGATGCCGACGCTGAAATTGAAGCGCACGCCGAGCTTCTCGGCTTCTAGCGCTAACGCCTGCGTGAACATGTGGCAGTCGCCGGTCTCGTCATGCGGCAGCCGCAGGCCGCCGGCGAATTTCTGCTTCACGCCGGCGAGCGCGGGCTCGGCGGCGATGCAGCCCTCGCGATCCAGCACCTCGAACGGCACGCCATATTGCTTCAGCACCGCGATGTCGTCGCCGGTGCCATCGAGCTGCGATTGATAACGGAACAGCTGCAACGTGCCGCGTGCGCGCTCGTCATAGCGGATGCCGATCTCGCTGCGCAGCGCCTGCAGGCAGTCGCGGCTATATTCCGCGATCGGGATCATCCGGCTCTTGTTCACCGCGTAGCGCGCCGTGGTGCAGTTGCGCAGCATCTTCAAGAGCCAGAGCCACATCACGGGATCGAGCTTGGGGCGGATCACCAGCGGGCCGTGCTTCATCAACAGCCACTTCACCGCCTTGACCGGCACGCCGGGCCCGGCCCACGGCGATGAATAGCCGGGCGACACTTCACCGGCATTGGCAAAGGAGGTTTCGAGCGCCGGTTTCGGCTGACGATCGATCACCGTCACCTCGTGGCCGGCGCGCGCAAGGTAATAGGCCGAAGTGACGCCGATCACGCCACTGCCGAGAACAAGGACCTTCACTTTTCCTCACATCCTGCAGCGAAAACGCAATCGCCGCTGCGAAACCACTCTGCTTCGCAACGGCGACAGCAATTTGTAAAGCTAGCTAAAGTTTAGCTAGCAATTATCAGGCCACCCGCTTGATGGCGTCGCCGAGGATCGAGACGATGTCGTCGATGTGCGACTTCTCGACGATCAAAGGCGGCGACAGCGCGAGCGAGTCGCCGCTCATGCGGAAGTAGAGACCGCGATTGAAGCAATCGACCATGACGTCGTAGCCGCGTACGCCGACGACGCCGTCACGCGGCGCGAGCTCGACCGCGCCCATCAGGCCCTGGTTGCGGATGTCGACGACGTTGGGCAGCCCCTTCAGCGAATGCAGGCCATCGCGCCAGTAGTCGGAGAGCGAGGCGCCGCGGGTCAACAGACCCTCGTCCTTGTAGATGTCGAGCGTGGCAAGGCCGGCCGCGCAGGCCACCGGATGCGCCGAATAGGTGTAGCCGTGGAACAGCTCCATGGCGTTATCAGGGCCGACCATCAGCCCGTCATGGACCTGGCGGCTGGCGAACACCGCGCCGCACGGCACGGTGCCGTTGGTGATGCCCTTGGCGGTCGTCATCATGTCCGGCGTCACGCCGTAGAAGTTGGCGGCGAACGGGGTGCCGAGGCGGCCGAAGCCGGTGATGACCTCGTCGAAGATCAAGAGGATGCCGTGCTTGGTGCAGAGCTCGCGCAGCCGCTGCAGATAGCCCTTCGGCGCCGGCAGCACCGCGGTCGAACCGGGCACCGGCTCGACGATCACCGCCGCGATGGTGTCCGCGCCGTGCAGCGCCACCATCCGCTCGACGTCGTCGGCGAGCTCGGCGCCGTGATCCGGCTGGTCCTTGGCGAAGGCGTTGCGGGCGAGATCATGGGTATGGCGGATGTGGTCGACGCCCGGCAGATGGGTCGCGAACTGGCGGCGGTTGGCGACCATGCCGCCGACCGACATGCCGCCGAAGCCGACGCCGTGATAGCCGCGCTCGCGGCCGATCAGGCGGGTGCGGGTCGGCTGGCCTGCGGCGCGGTGATAGGCCAGTGCGATCTTCAGCGCGGTGTCGACCGACTCAGAGCCCGAATTGGTGAAGAATATCCGATCGAGCCCCTTCGGGGCGATCTCGGCGAGGCGCTCGGCGAAATCGAACGCCAGCGGGTGGCCCATGTTGAAGGACGGCGCGAAGTCCAGTGTGGAGAGCTGGCGCTCGACCGCGGCCGCGATCTGCGGGCGGCCGTGGCCGGCGTTGACGCACCAGAGACCGGCGGAGCCGTCGATCACCTGCCGGCCGTCGACCGAGGTGTAGTACATGCCCTTGGCGGAGGAGAACAGCCGCGGCGCCTTCTTGAACTGCCGGTTGGCCGTGAAGGGCATCCAGAACGAATCGGTTTTGATGGTGTTCGGAATCTGATGAACGGTCACGGCGGCGCTCCATTGCTGACTGAGCCTACTCGGACCACTCTTCCCGGCACTCAACAAGTCCTTTTCTGTCGCACCGCAAGCCATTGATCTTGTTGGGGCGGTCTGCCAAGATTTGCCCGATCCGCAACACCTGCAACAGGGATTTGTCATGAGCGTCGACATCGGCGGTCGGCTCCGATTCATCCGCGCGCGGCACAAGCTGTCGCAGCGCGAGCTCGCCAAGCGCTCCGGCGTGACCAACTCGACGATTTCGCTGATCGAATCCAACCAGATGAACCCGTCGGTCGGCGCGCTGAAGCGCATCCTCGACGGCATCCCGATGGGGCTTGCGGAGTTCTTCGCGATTGAGCCGGAGCGGCCGCGCAAGGCGTTCTACCGCGCCGACGAGCTGACCGAGATCGGCAAGAAGCCGATCTCCTACCTCCAGATCGGCGACAGCCTGTTCGGACGGGCGTTGCAGATCCTGAAAGAGCGCTACGAGCCCGGCAGCGACACCGGCCGGGTGCCGCTGGTGCATGAGGGCGAGGAAGGCGGCATCGTGGTCTCGGGCCGGCTCGAGGTTACCGTCGACGACGAGCGGCGGGTGCTCAACGCGGGCGACGCCTATTACTTCGAAAGCCGCCGCCCGCACCGCTTCCGCTGCATCGGCGCCAAGCCGTGCGAGGTGATTTCGGCCTGCACGCCGCCGACATTTTGAACCCGGCGCAGGCGGTGCGCGACCCAAGCCGCAAGGGCCGCATGAAGCGGCCTTACGGGTGACGTCGATGCCTTGCTTCCCACGGCTTGCCGCCGCCGTCGCGGCCATCTCGATCCTTGCCTGCGCGCCGTCGCTTGCGATGGACGATTTCCTGCGCGCATCGAGCAGCGCGCCGACCGCGATCAGCCTGTGCGGCGATGGCGGCGATAACCGGATCAAGGCCGCCGACTGCAAGAAGGCCGGCTATGACAAGCTCGTGGCGCAGATCGACAAGGCGTTCGACGCCGCGCTTGCCAGGATGCCGTCCAACGTCAAGCCGCTGCTGAAGCGCGACCAGACCTGGTTCAACGAGATGATCATCGACGCCGCCGAGGTGCTCGCCGACACCGATGAAGACGAGCTGAAAGCCAATTTTGCTGCGGCCTTGCGCCGCCGCGCGGCCGCACTTGACGGAATCGCATCCGGCCGCCCGGGCCTGTCAGGCAACTGGGTCAATGCCTTCGGCAGTATCACGCTGACGCCGACCGAGGGAGGCGCCTATCGGCTCGCCGCCGATCTGCGCGGCGACTATGGCGGCGACCGCAGGCGAAGCTGCAAGCTGACCGCCGATCTGAAGCCGTCCGGGACCGGCTGGCTCGCCGGCCCCGTGGTGATCGAGGCGGAGACGCCGCCCGACAAGCCCAAGACCGACACGGCCGCCACTCCCGCCAAGCCGCCGTCAATCAAGCTCCGCCGCCAGGGCGAGACCTTGCGGATCGTCGGCAGTATCGACGATGAGGAATGGGACGGGCTCAACGACTGTTCGTCGATGTGGCAAGTCACCGGCAGCTATTTCGCCGCCGGCAAGGACGCGGCATCCGACAAGGCCGACACCGCCTTCGTCGCGCCGACCTTCGACTGCACCAGGCCCGAGACCGCGACCGACGAGGAAATCTGCGCCGATCCTGATCTCGCCGACAACGACCAGCGACTGAACCGCGCCTGGAGGGCGTTGCAGCCGCGGCTCGACGAGGCGACGCGGCGCGCCTTGATCGACGACCAGCGCAACTGGGTGAAGAGCCAGACCGAAGAGTATCCGGAATTCCTGCACCCGGCGTGGAACAAGCAAAGCTCGCAGGTCCACTTCACCGTCGACGCGCGCGATCACGTCAACGGCCTGCAGCGCGAGCGCCTGGCGCTGCTCGACGGCTTTGACGACAAACGCAGCGGGCTTGCCGGCGTCTGGCTCGCCTACAATGCCATCATCAAGGTCACCGCGGAGAAAGACGGCACGCTGAAGGCTGTCGGGTGGAAGTGGGACCAGGGCGACTGGAAGGCCGGCTGCGACTACGAGATGACGGGCAAGATGGTCGGCGGCGCGTTCCGCTCCGACGAGCAGCGCAAGAACCCGGATACGCTCGAGCGCGACCATGCGATGCTGATCGTCAACCGGCGGGACGATGCCTTTGCCAAGAAGCGCACCGGCAAGGACGGCACCGAAGACAGCGCCGACGAGGCGAAATGCAAGCGCCGGCTCGACAACTCCTCGACCGCGCGGCTGTTTCCCGCCCGTCCCTCGCCCGACATCAACAATTTCAAGGGCTCGATCAGATAGAGCGTTCTCAAGCGACGTGGATGCCCCGTTCCGATTCAAGTCGGAACGGAACGGCCTTCGTCACACGACGCGATCACAGATCGCGGGTCTGCCGGTCGCCCCACATGATGACGGCGGCGATGGTGGCGAACATCGCGGTGACCGCGATCATGACGAGGATGGTGTCGAGAGGCATGGGTCGTCTCCTTGTGATGGAGAGACCTAGCGCGGCTGCGCGCGCATCGCCTTGTGCTGGATCAAAAGTCGGCGCCGCAGCGTCAGCTCGCGCCGCTCAGCCTGAGCCGTTCGAGGTCGAGCAGCCGCACGCCATCGGGCACGATCAACACCACCTTCTCGCGCGCAAGGCGGGTCAGGGTGCGGCTCACCGTCTCGATGGTCAGACCGAGATAGTCCGCGATGTCCTGCCGGCTCATCGGCAACGGCACGGTGACGGACATGCTTCCGATCCGGGCGTATCGCGTCTGCATGTTGAGCAGGAACGCGGCGATCTTTTCCTCGGCAGTTCGCCGCCCGAGCAGCAGCATCTGGTCCTGCGCCAGGCTCAGCTCGTGCCCCGCGAATTCATGCAGGCGGCGCAGCAGATGCGGCTTGCCGTCGACATAGGCGAGAAACGCCGATCGCGCGAAACGGCAGACCGCGACCTCGTTGACCGCTTCGGCGGTGACGCCGTAGCGATCCTGCAGCGCCAGCCCGAGGAAGTCGCCCGGCAGCGCGAAACCCACGATCTGGCGGCGGCCGTCGGGCAAGGACTTGTAGAGTCGCACGACCCCGTCGGTGACATTGAACACGCTTCCCGCCTGCGCACTCTGCTCGAACAGCGTCGTTTTTGCCGAGACTTGCTTGGCGTGGCTGATCCGGTCGAGCTCCTCGAGCTCGGACGGCTCCAGCGCGGCGCAGACGCTGAACAGCCTGACCTTGCAGTCTTCGCAGCCATTGGTGGCGCGGCCGTGCCGGCAGTCACCTGGCGTCGCGCCGGCACACGGATCCTGCAATGGTTCAGCAATGCGCATGGCTTCAGGGGTCCGCCTGGCTGGAATCTCGACACTATCGGTCGCGATTTGATCTGGATCAACCGCCCGCGGCATTGATGCAAATCAATGCTGCGCCGCGTTTTCCCCAGCAGTTTCGCCCATCATCGGGGAATCCGGCGATGAACGAGCAATTCCAAGCACTTCTGATCGACCATCAGCATGCGATCGTGGCCTATCCGCTGGTGTTCATGCATGATGCCAGCATTACCACGGAGCAATGGCTGCGGTTCGTGCGCCGGCGCTGCCGCGGCAATTCGCCCGAGACCGGGCTGATCGCGATCCGCGATCGCCGCGGGGTGATCCATGCCCTGTTCAGCTATCGCATCGACAACGACCTGCGCGTCCGCAAGCGGCTCAGCATCGGCGACCTGATCGTCGCGCATCTGCCCGGCTCGCGGATCGACGACGCGGTGTCGAACGTCATCGCCGAGGTGTCGGCGCGATATGGCTGCCAGATCGTCACCATCGAGGAGCCATTCGCAGCGCGTTCTGCGCGGCGCGCCGGATGCCCGACCGCCGAGGCGCTGCGGCATCGCCACCGGCGCGTCAACTGAGACCGCGCGTCCCGGGCCTGGCCGGCGAACGCACCGTGCTCCGTTGCCGCGATAGTCGTGCAGGAGTAGCCTTACGGCGGCTGGAAGGTCCGGTTGGCGACGGAGCCATCGCATGCGCATCATCGTGCTGATCCTCGCTATTCTGCTGGGCGCGCTCGCGCCTGCAGCAGCCGATGACGTCGCCACCGCGCAAGGCGTGATCCGCGCCCAGGAGCAGGCATTCGGCCGCGACGACGCCGCGGCGGCCTACTCCTATGCCGCGCCCGCGATCCAGCAGATCTTTCCGCAGGCCGATATCTTCATGTCGATGGTGCAGAACCAATACGCGCCGGTCTATCGCCACAGGAGCTTCGAGTTCGGCGCGGCGCAGAGCGACGGCGACCGGATCGCGCAGCGCGTTCAGATCGTCGACGCCAATGGCGAGGCGTGGGAGGCGCTCTATACGCTGGAGCGGCAGGCCGACGGCAGCTTGAAGATCACGGGCTGCTCGTTGCTGAGGGCCGGCCAGGCCGTGTGACCGCACGGATCGGATCCGCAACGGTCACCTCGGGCAAGTCGCTTCAGGACAGGCCCTTTCTTAAGCGGAGCCTGTCCTCGAGCCAGTCGAAGATGACTTCATTGGCCAAGGTCGGGTTGTCGATATGCCCCTGCATGGCCGCGGTTTCGGCACGCCGGAACAGGACCAGCCGGGCGTCACGATGAATGCTGCTCAACTGGTCGCCGAATTTGGTCAAGGCACCTGGCAGAAGCCAGCCGGCTTCGCCGGCAGTGACCAGCAACGGACATTCGATGCTTCGCGAAATCGCGTTGGCTTCCTCAATCCAGCAAATCTGCGTGTCGTCGCCTGCTTGCCGATGGAAGAAGCTTCTCTCGTGCAAATCCCAAATTCCGGCATCGCAAACCGCTGCGGCGAACCGGGCGTCACTTGCCGCCGCCCGGGCGACCAGCGAGGAACTGCAGGCGTCCGCCACGATGGCGATCCGCGTGCTGTCGACACCGGGTTTCTCCGAAAGAAAGTCGAGGACGCGGCTCATGGCGACTTCGAACTTGTGGCCGTCGAGCCGTTCCGGCGACAGCACCGTCTGAGTGCCGAGCAGATCCACGGCGAGAAGCGAGAACCCGCGCTCGTTGGCATGACCTGCGTATTTGGTGATCAGCTCTTCCTTGTAGGAACCCGGCTCGCCAATGCACACGACGACCGGTCCATCGTCGCGAACGGCCGACGGCAGATAGTAGGCTTGAAGGGACAGGTCTTCGGTCCAGGGAATCGAGAGCACCTGGCCGGCCGGAACCCGGCTCTTCAAGAAGCTGGTTGCGCATCGCCGCATGCCGTCGACGGCACGGTTCAGCAAATCGTTGGCATATCCGGGAGGCCTTACCGCGGCGTGGAAGTAGGTGGTGGCCCGAAGCCAGTTGCGACGCGCGGTGACCAGATTGTCGTTCAGCAACGAAAGCTCGGCTCTCGCCTCGTTCAGTTCCGCGGTCTTGATCCACTGTTCGGACCATGAGCTCTCCGAAGCGAGGTTGACTTTGCTCAAGGTCAGCCAGCATTCGGAGACCGTCGAGCCGCCTTCCTGCGCGGCGGCCAGAAGCTTGATGAACTCGGCCGACAGATCCTCTCGACCCGGCCAGGCAGGCCAGCCCTTGTCATCGAACTCGACGCTGCTTGACGAGGCATCACGCGCCCCACAGTGCTCATGCATGTTTTTGTCAACTCGTGCGCGCCCGGCTCCGCTGCCGGTACGCGTGATCGGTACGAGTCCGCTTATTGTTGGTGTCGACGAGCCGCCGCTTCGGTCGCCGCGCAAAATTGGCGCCGAAATCGCAACCGCCAATCACGCGGCCCTCCCAAGAAAATATTCCAATGCTGCCTCATATAATTGAAGTAATTCGGCGGCGGCAAATGTCGATATGGCGGCGCAGGAATGCGTTGCGGCTATGCCTGAGAGCCGAATGTTGCTGCGGCAATCGTTGCCGAGCAAATGCTCGGTAATGTTTCCGATGCCAGCGCACTCACGGGATCGCGAGAATAAACACGCCACCAGTCACTGAGCCGTGACTTCGCGACGTCAGACCGCTTGAGTGCGCGCGGGAGCATATCCCCGCACCGCGCGCGCTCCCTCAAATGAAAAACCTCCGGCAGGGCATTGCCGGAGGTTTTGGAGGCTAGTTCATGAAGAAGTCTGATATCTCCTCGTCATGGTCGGCAGAGCAACCGACATCTGGTTTGTACATGATAGACTAATGTTAGTAAATCATACAACAGACTCTTCTTTCAAAAATCAAAGCCTCGACAGTTTTCTGTCGAGGCTTTGGTAGCGATCAAGTCCGGATCAACCGGGCTTTACCAGTTGCGCTGCGCGCGCAGCAGCAGCATGTAGGTATCCTGATTGCTGAGAGAGTACACGGCGGCCGGCTTGCCGATCGCAGCGCTACCCGGGTAGGTGATGGTGCCCGCGTAGTTCTGATCCAGATGGGTGTAGGTGAAGTCAGCCGAGAAGGTCAGGTTCTTCACCGGGGTCCACTGGGTCTGCGTACCGATCTGAGCGACGCTGTAGTCGGGGTTGCACGAGGTCAGATTCGAGGTGGCACCGATCAGGACGCCGAACGATCCGCCCACGCCAGTTCCGCCCGGGCCGCAGATGTAGCCTTTGGCGGTGCTGTTGTAGTTGACCTGGGCCCACGCACCATAGACGCTGGTGTTCCAATAGGGATTCCAGTTGTGGACGTACGCACCGCGCACGCCGTACGTCGTGATGAGCTGCTGCGAGCCGCCGCTGACGAACACGCTGTCCGGCGCGATGCCGAAGCCGATGCTCTGATAGGCGCCGGGAACGCTGGAGTTGCCGAAGTAGGTGAACGCACCGGCACCCGAGAGATCCTGGATGTTGTAGCGCGTCGCACCGTTGGTGTAGACGCCCTGCAAGTTGATGGTGTCGCCAGGTCCGGTCGGGATGTTCTTGATCGACAGGGCCAACTGGCCGGCCCAGCCCCACTTGTCGTCCGGATGACCGGTCAACTCGGTAGCGCCATAGTAGGCCGCGTGGTTGTCATGCGCCGCGAACGACGCCTGGAACAGACCCCAGGCCTGGTCGACGCGGAGAGAAGCGACCAGATCCGGAGCGATCGTGCCGGCATAGTCGCTCGCGCCGTAGGGACCGAGCGCGCCGGTACCCTGCACACCGAGATTCTGCACGCCGGCCTGATAGTAGGCCGACTGATCCTGGGCCGACAGGGACAGCGACACGCCGTTGCCGAACTGCGCGGTGTAGGTGAACTGGTTCACGCCGGTGATCGTGCCGCCGCCGCCGACGAGACCGTCGAAGTTGTTGCCCGGATAGTTGGCCCACGGCGCCGAGAACTGCGACACCGCCTTACCCATGGTGAAGCCGGCGAACTGGATGAAGGCGTAATAGACGCCGACCGTGCCGGCGGCGACACCGCCCGCACTTGCGTTGTTCGGGGCGGCAGACGTTCCGATCGGCGAGTAGACCGTAGAGCCTGCTGCCGCGCCCGCGCCATAGCTGTCCGAGGTCCAGCTGAAGGTCGCATCGAAGAAGGTACGGACCACGCCGTATTCGGTCGCGGTGCGGGTGTCGACGTTGAGGTCTTCACGCGAGCGCCAGGTGTAGCCGTTGGTGAAGCGGTTCTGCGCGCCGCCGGCGCCGGCGTAGTTGCCGGTGTGATCCGAATTGGTGTTGGCCAGAACGTCGACGCGCAGGTAGCCGCCCAGCTTGATGCAGGTGTCGGTACCGGGAATAAAGTAGAAGCCCGGACCATAGAGCGAGCAGACCTTCACGTATTCGACTGCCTTGGCCTTGACCGGAAGGTCGGCCGCCATGGCTCCACTGCTCGCGGCGAGAGCGGCCGCCGAGCCCAACAAAAGGCCCTTAACTATCTTCATGCTATCCTCCAACTGATGCCTTCAAGTGATGCCTTGCACTGCTGGCAAAGCGACAGACGTTCCCCTCCCGAAAACCGCTGCGGCGCAGCCATTTTCAAGATGCTCGTGGTCAACTCGGCCACTGCAGGCGTGAGATGGTGGATGCCCCCCATCTACGACGGGGAACAATGCAATTGGGCAGTCACATATTCAACTTATATTAGTTAGTCATTCTATGTTTGCGCACCCATGTGTCATTCAGGCAACGCCTCGACGAACATTTTCGTCAGGACGGCCGCTTCAAAAATTGCTCGATATCTGTGAAGATGAATTTTTGTTAAGGTACGTCATGACCGAGCGCAAATCGACCGACAAAGTGCAGGACGCGGCTGAACGATTGGCTTGGGAGATCGTGTCGACCAGCATCCGCCTCGACGAGTTGCGCAGCATCTGGGCCAAGATGATCGGAATCACCGGGCCGCAATGGATGATCATGACGGTGCTGGCGAATGCCGAGGACCGCAATGTCGGCCTGCCGGTCGGCGCGGTTTCGCGGGCGCTGCGCGTCGATCAGTCGTTTGTGGTGACGCAGTCGAAACTGCTCGAGAAGAAGAACCTGCTGCGCCGCAAAAACTCGAGCGAGGATGCCCGGGTCGTGAACCTGTCGCTGACCGAGCACGCCAAGAAGCAGATGGCGAACCTGTCCGCGCAGCGCAAGGAGTTGAACGCGTTCGTCTATGCCGACCTCGACCTGCGCGAGCTGCAGCAACTGACCGGCAAGATGGACTCGATCAAGAACCGCCTGGAAAAGGCGATCGCGCGCATCTCGGTCGACCTTTAGTGGATCAGGCGATCGCCAGCCGCTGCCGCGACCGCATCAGGAGCAGCAGGATGATGCTGACATTGAGCAGGTTCCAGGCGAGGCCGTTGGCGAAGGCCGCGGCATAGGAGCCGGTGGCGTCGAAGATCACGCCCGAGATCCAGCCCCCAAAGGACATGCCGAACACCGAGGCGAAGATCACGATGCCGATCCGGGTCGCGGCCTCGGAGGCCGGCATCGCCTCGCGCACGATGATGGCGTAGCTCGGCACGATGCCGCCCTGGAACAGGCCGAACATCGCCGAGATGATGTAGAGCGAGGTCAGGCTGTCGAAGAACAGGTAGAACAGCAGCGCTGCGCCCTGCGCGATCGAGCCGATCAGCAGCGTGCGGATGCCGCCGATCCGGTCGGCGAGGAACCCGGAGCCGATCCGGCTGATGATGCCGAAGCCGAGCATCAGCGACAGCATCTCGGCGCCGCGCGCCACGCCGTAGCCGAGATCGCCGCAATAGGCGACGATGTGAACCTGCGGCATCGACATCGCCACGCAGCAGGCGATCGACGCCAGCGACAGGATCGCGGTCAGCGCGTTGGTGGAGAGCCGCATGTCGACCCGCGGCGGCGCCGCGTTGACGTGGCTGCGCCGGGTCGCCGCGCCCATCAGCAGACGCAGCACCACGAGCGCGACCGCCATCGCGATCGCGGTGAAGATGCCGATCGCGATATGGGTGGTGCGCCAGCCGACGCTCTGCATGCCGAAATTGACCAGCGGGGGCCACACCGTGCCGCCGACATAATTGCCGCTGGCGGCGATCGCGACCGCGAGGCCGCGGTAGCGCTCGAACCAGTGCGAGGCTTCCGCCATCAGCGGGCCGAAGGTCGCGGCCGATGACAGGCCGATCGCGAAATGCAGCAGGATGAAGGCCCAGATCGACGCCGCGTAGCCGGCGCAGACATAGCCGAGGCCGAGGATGCCGATCCCGGCGCCGATCGCCGCGACGATGCCGTAGCGGTCGCTGATCTTGCCGGTCACGACCTGGCCGAGGCCGAAGCCGAGCATCACCATCGTGAAGGCGAGCGAGGCCGTTCCGCGGGTCGCGCCGAAGTCGGTCTGCACCGCCGGCAACGCCACCACGACCGACCACATGCCGACGCTGCCGAGCGAGCCGATCACGACGGCGACGGCAAGGCGCAGCCATGCCCGGCGCGAGTCGGGAATGAACACTGCGGCTTCAGGGGAATATTCAGAAGAAATTACCACGGCACGCGGAACTTCGTCGGCATTTGCCTCCGGGTCAAGCCACGTTGCCGAGAGATTAGGCATGCGCCAGCAAGGGGACGCATCGCTTTCAACGATGCGTGCGGCGCTTCAATTGCCGAAGTTCGGATCCTGCGCCTGGAACGGCCCGCACTTCGCGCCGGTGCCGAAGCGCTGATCGAAATCCACGGTGCCGCCGCCGACCGGTATGCGGGTCGGCGGCAAGCCGCGCGTGTACTGGTCGATGGTGACGGACTTCTTGTCCGCGCTCATCGTCACATGCACCGGCTCGAGGTCCTTGCCCTTGTTGAGCTCGGTCAGATCGAGTGTGTAGTAGCCGTCCGCCGTCTTGCCCGCGGCCATGCCGCCATGCGCGAAGACGACGGATTGCGGCAGGTAGACCTCCATCTGGACGCCGTTACCCTTGCAGGCGATCATGCGGATCATCCACGCCCGGTCGTCCGGCAGCGTGACGGCGGACGCCGGCGCCGACAGCAGCGCGATCGCGGCGGCAAACCCCGCTGTGACGGTTCGACCTGCCCGGTTCGACATCGATGCCTCTGGCGGATGGGTGGCGTTGCTGGCGTTTGGTCGGAGGCAGGGCCGCGAAAGTTCAATCCACCTCGTGCACCGCAGCGCTCGCGGCCAGAGCGATCGAGCGGGAATATCGTCCGCCGAACCGTGATCCATGCTGATGAGAAAAAACTGCTACAATGCGAGCCGGTTCACATTGGCAGCTCGCCGTCCGGACCTATCATCCCGCCCGGATGGCGCGCAGCTCGCAAGGTAGAGGATCGAAGCGCACACTGTCGGAGGATCGTCATGCATTCGTCGTCAGCAGAGTGGTTACCCGTTGCGTCGGCGCCGTCGGACCGGGAGCTCGAGGTCTGTGTCCTCGACTATGACGGCATGGTCCACGCGCTGATGTTCCCGTGCCACCGGGACGGGGCCGAATGGGTCGAGCATACCAGCAGCCGGCATCTCGACATCCAGCCGACGCATTGGCGCAGATGGACGCCGTCGGCCAATTGACGCGGCCACGATCGGTCCGGGACGGCCGACGCCGATCTCGCGCCGATCCGTATGTTGAGCTAGACTAACCACGTGGGTTCAGGGTGAGCCGGAGGCTCGTCATGACATCACACGTGATCCCTTTCGAAAATCGCTGGACCAACGGCAAGCATGCCTGGGAATGGCATTGCGAGCTCGAGCGGCTGGGCGTGCCGACGGTCCGGACGATGTTTTGCGAGCATGAGACGCACCATCGCGACGAGCTTGCCGTGGTGTTCGACATCCCCGCGGGCTTTGTCCACGACTGGCTGGCCTTCCACGACCGGCGCGCCGCCCGGCAGCAATTGCTGTGGCGCGCCAGCGTGATCACGCTCGGTATCATCGCCGCATCGGGCGTCGTGCTCGGCGCGCTGAGATAGACCGCGCCCCCCCGGAACGGCCGGACGGCCCCCCGCCCGCCCCCCGGCCGGGAATCCCGCGTGCCAGCCGCCTGCGACCTCCCGCGCGGGCCCTCGATGGCCCTTATTAACCCTTTGCTAACCATACACCCGGCAAGAATTGCCGAGTGAAGTCGAGTGTCGTCGAACGCGTATGACGGGTGGAGAACCCCGTGGACGCCAGCGCGGTGCCTCACTTTCGGAACGGCGGCCCTGCGGCCGTCGCGCAGACGCTTGGCGGCCGCAGCCGCCAGTCGCGGGGGAGAGCGGCTACCATGGTCGACGTCACGGCAGGTCAGGGCACGGCAGGCAAGGGCGGATTGCCGAGCCTCGGCGAGATCGGCGACATCCTAAAGCGCGGCGATCTCGCGCTGGCGCTCGGCGTCCTCACCATCCTGGTGGTGCTGATCCTGCCGCTGCCCTCGATCGTGCTCGACCTCTTTTTGGCGGTCTCGATCACGGTCTCGATCCTGATCCTGATGACCTCGCTGTTCATCCAGGCGCCGCTGGAATTCTCGTCGTTCCCGACCATCCTGCTGATCTCGACCATGCTGCGGCTGTCGCTGAACATGGCCTCGACCCGGCTGATCCTGAGCCACGGCCACGAAGGCACGGCGGCCGCCGGCCACGTCATCGAAGCCTTCGGCAACTTCGTGATGGGCGGCAACTTCGTGATCGGCATCATCGTGTTCGCGATCCTGGTGATCGTGAACTTCGTGGTCATCACCAAGGGTTCGGGCCGCATCGCCGAAGTCGCGGCGCGCTTCCAGTTGGACTCGATGCCCGGCAAGCAGATGGCGATCGACGCCGACCTGTCCGCCGGCCTGATCGACGAGAAGACCGCCAAGGAGCGCCGCAAGGCGCTGGAAGACGAAAGCGGCTTTTTCGGCGCGATGGACGGTGCCTCGAAATTCGTCCGCGGCGACGCCATCGCCGGCCTCCTGATCGTCGGCATCAACATCGTCGGCGGCATCATCATCGGCGTCGCGCAGCAGGGCCTCTCCTTCAGCGAAGCCGCCCGCACCTACACCGTGCTGACGGTCGGCGACGGCCTCGTCACCCAGGTGCCGGCGCTGATCGTCTCGACCGCCGCCGGCCTCCTGGTGTCCAAGGCCGGCATCTCCGGCGCCGCCGACAAGGCGCTGATGCGCCAGCTCTCCGGCTATCCGCAGGCGCTCGGCATGTCGGCCGGCGTCATGCTGGTGCTGGCGCTGTTGCCGGGCATTCCGACCCTGCCGTTCCTCGCGCTCGGCTCCGGCGCCGCGATGCTGGCCTGGAATGCCCGCAACCAGAAGCGGGCGGCCAAGGCGGCCGAAACGGCCGCAGCCGCCGCCCCTGCGGCAGCCGCGGCCGCCGCCGCTGCCGCCGCGGAAGAGCCGATCGCCGCCGCGCTGAAGATCGACGACCTCAAGATCGAGCTCGGCTACGCGCTGCTGCCGCTGGTCAACGGACCCGACGGCACCGACCGCCTCACCGAGCAGATCAAGGCGCTGCGCCGTTCGCTCGCGATCGAGATGGGCTTTGTGATGCCGGCGGTGCGCATCCTCGACAATGTGCAGCTCGAGGCCAACAGCTACGCCATCAAGATCAAGGAAGTCGACGCCGGCTCCGGCAAGATCTGGCCGAGCCAGTTCATGGTCATGGACCCCGCCGGCAACCAGGTGCAGCTGCCCGGCATCCACACCATCGAGCCGACCTTCGGCCTGCCCGCAACCTGGGTCGACGCCGGCCTGAAGGAAGAAGCCGCGCTCAAGGGCTACACCGTGGTCGACGCCGCCACCGTGCTGTCGACCCACCTGACCGAGCTGCTCAAGACCAACATGGCGGACTTGCTGTCCTACGGCGAGGTGCAGAAGCTGCTGAAGGACCTGCCGAAGGAGCAAGGCGAGCTGATCAAGGACATCGTGCCGAGCCAGGTCACGGTGTCGGGCATCCAGCGCGTGCTCCAATTGCTGCTCTCCGAGCGGATTTCGATCCGCGACCTCTCCACCATCCTCGAGGGCATCGCCGACGCGCTGGCGTTCTCGCGCAATCCGGCCACCATGGTCGAACATGTCCGTGCCCGGCTGGCGCGGCAGATCTGCGCCCAGAACACCTCGCCGAACGGCTATCTGCCGCTGATCGCGCTGTCGGCGCGCTGGGAACAGGCCTTCGCCGAGTCGATCGTAGGTACCGGCGACGATCGCAGCCTGGCGATGCAGCCCTCCAAGCTGTCGGAGTTCATGACCGCCGTGCGCAACGCCTTCGAGCAGGCGGCGCGCGAAGGCGAGGCGCCGGTGCTGGTGACGTCGGCCGCGATCCGGCCGTTCGTTCGCTCGCTGGTGGAACGGTTCCGCTCGCAGACCACGGTTTTGTCGCAGGCCGAGATCCATCCGCGGGCCCGGCTGAAGACCGTCGGCAGCGTGTAGAGCTTCTCGTTTGGACGCGTTTTCGTCACGCGAACCGGCGTCCATCCCGCCTCAAGTGCGGGACAGGCTTCGCTCGAAAACGCTCTAGCCGTCGCAAATCATTTGCGTTTTCGCCTGTGCTTTCTCGCCACAGGCAACTGATTTATGTGGAACTGTCCGGAACGGCCCTATCTCAGGTAATATGATCCGGATACTTAGCAAGTTACTGATATTACGTGCAGTTAATGTTGGTTTCAGGAGCTGGAGACAGCTTTTGATCGCGATCGATCACGTCTCATCACGCCCTTGTGATGACCTCTAGGGAACGGAATCGGCAAATCCTACGTTAGCGGGGCACGAGACGTTGAACCGGACAACAGACCGAACCGACAGATTTACCGAGAGCAGGAAGGCGGCAGGAGACTTCCATGAACCACTCGATCTACAGCGCCGATCGTATGACGCACCTGAAGATTGTGGTTGTGGCGTTGTTCGCCGGTATCCTGGTCGCGGGCTTCGGCATCGCGGCACATAATTCGTCGGATGATGGATACACGCAGACGGCGCGGGTCATGAAGGCCGGCAAGCCGGTCGCGATCACGAGTTCGGGCACGTCGCTGGTCCGCTAACAGGAGAGTTTCACGAATTCACGTGGTGTTCTTTACAGCCCCCCAAAGTCGCTACGTGGATATTTAAGACCCCCAACTACCCCCAAGTTGACTATCGAAAACGCCCGCTCCCCACGGGCGTTTTCTTTTTTTGCGAGTGGTGGATCAGACTCACTCCCTGCGCAACGCGCAGCTCCATCCACGTCATTGCGAGCGCAGCGAAGCAATCCATCGTTCCGCGTGCTCGGTGACAATGGATTGCTTCGTCGCTTCGCTCCTCGCAATGACAGCTGCAGCCGATTCACGGCCCCTTATCACGAAGCACTGGCACCTATCGCGGCGGCGAGCCCGACGCAGGCGGCACGGTCTCGATCAGCTTGCCGGTGAAGATCGGCGCCGAGGTCGGTTGGCCGTTCGGCGAACCGCCGGCCTGCTCGACGGTCACCGCGTAGGTGGCGCCATTGATCACATCAGGGTCGTAACCCGACAGCACCGGGCGCGCGGTGAAATCATCGGCACCGATCACGCCGAGCGAGCGCGGCTGCGGCAGCTTGTCGGAGATCAGCCAGAGCTCGAAGCTCTTGCCGGGCTCGGACGCCGCGCCGACCTTGCGGACGGTGAAATTCTTGGTCGCGCCGTCGATGGTCATGATGAAGGCCGGCCCGCCATTCTGTCCCTGCAGCAGCGCGACATATTGCGCCGACGGCGTGAACGCCGGCGCCGGCGTCTTCACTTCGACGGTCTGGATGCGCGGCTTCGGCCGGATCGCGTTCGGCAAGGCATCGGGCCGGTAGATCTGCAGGCCGAGCGTGACCAGCAGCGCGGCCGCGATCGCGGTCGCAGCCGATGCGATACCGCGCCAGCGCTTCACGCGGTTCGAAAGCGCGGTCACGTTGCGTTCGTCGAAGATGACCCGTGGCTGCCGGGCCTCGGGCAGCCTCCGGGGCTCGGCTGGCTGCGGCATCGCGGCTGACTGCGGCGGCTCCGGATCGAACGCCGAGCCGAATTCGGGATCGTCGGTCGTCGGCGCAGGTGGCGGCGTCACCGTCGCGGCCGGCGTCTCGGGCAGCACCAGCGGCGCCTGCGGCGCGCCGGCATGGCCGATCGCCGCCTTGATGTTCTCCCAGACCACCGGGCGCGGCTCGACCAGGCCGACCATCTGGTTCAGCGGCCCGAGCCTGAACTCCCAGGCCTGCACGAGGGCCGCGAACTCGGTGTCGACGGCCATCATGGTCTCGACCTGCGTGCGCTCGTCGGCATCGAGCGTACCGAGCGCATATTCCGCGGCGAGCGCGATATGGTCTTCGCTATAGGCCATCAATCAGAGTCCAAGACACTCCCGGATATCCATCAGGCTGCGGCGCAGCCAGGTCTTCACCGTGTTCACCGGTGTCTCGAACTTTGTGGCGAGCTGCTCGCGGCTCCAGCCGTTGTAATAGGCGAGCAGCACGAGCTTCTGACGATCGGGCTCCAGACGACCGACGCACTCCAGCAACCGCTTCAACTCTTCCGTCATTTCCCGCCGCGCCAGCGGATCAGGCTGGTCGGCGGCGACTTCCATCGCGGCCGGCTCTTCCTCCAGCGAGGACTCGCCTCGCTTGCGCACGACATCGATAGCGCGGTTGCGCGCGATCGAGGTCATCCACGTGATCGGGGACGACAGGGCCGGGTTGAACTGCCCGGCGCTGTTCCATATCTTGACGTAAGCCTCCTGAATGACCTCCTCGGCGAGGTCCTGTCGCCTCAAGATACGGAGCACGACGCCAAAGAGTTTCGCGCGGGTCGCGGCGTACAGCCGCTCAAAGGCGGCCTCATCCCCCTTCGCGACGGCGGCGATCAGCCAGACGAGCTCAGCCGGCGTCAGCATTCAGCGCCCTCCAAGCCTGCATCCCCCACCGCCTCATTGCCACCGCGCCGCCGATCACCGTCCGGTCCGGACCGGTGGTAGCATATTTTGGGACACCACGATCCGCCAAGGGGCTAACAAGGGGCTAACAAGTGGCCGGCAAGAGGCCGGCTTGTGGACAGCCCAACAAAAAGCCCGGGCGACCGGCCCGGGCTCGCAATCTGGTCAGCGGAGGGAGCGAGGGTTCAGGCGATGACGCCGAGACGGGCCCGCATCAGGCCGATCGAATCCATGTCGGCTTGCTCGCGAGCGCTCTCCTCCGCGCGTTCGCGCGCCTGGTCGCGCTCGTCGAGCAGCTCGACCTTCTTCAATTCCTCGAAGGCTTCCGACAGCAGCGCCTTGGCGTCGTCGAGCTGGGCGCGCAGCTCGTCGGCCGAACGGGTCAGGTTCTCCCGGCGCTGGATCGCGGCCTTGGCGTAGGTGGGATAGGCGAAGTGCGAGGGATCATTGATCCCGGCGCGCTCCTGCTCGGTCTGGATCTCGCGCTCGAGTTCGACGGACATGCGCTGGAAGTCGGCGATCATGCCTTCGATCTGGGTAACCCGACGGCGCTTTTCATCGACCTGAAACTTCTTCAGGCGGATCAGCGTTTCACGTGACTTCATCGACTCATACTCCCCAGAAGTCCCAAATCTGAACGCGGGACAGAACCGGCTCCCCGCTGGGCCCCGCCGGCATAACTATGGTGTGCCGGGGATGATGGCCTGACAAAGTTAGCGTTCCGTTTCCAAACCCGACAGGATTTGAGCGAGTTGCCGGTAGCCGTCGCCGAGATTGGTCGCCTCGTCCTTGGCCTGGCGCAGGAAGCTCTCCAAGGGTTCGTGCAGCCGGATCGCCTCGTCGACCTCGGGACTGGAACCCGGCCGGTAGGCACCGAGCCGGATCAGTTCCTCCATGTCGGCATAGGTCGCCATCACCTGCCGCGCCTTGTTGATGAAGGGCAGGAAGTCGGGGTCGGCCGACTTCGGCATGGTGCGCGAGACCGACTTGAGGATGTTGACCGCGGGATAGCGGCCCCGCTCGGCGATCGCCCGCTGCATCACGATGTGGCCGTCGAGGATGCCGCGCACCGCGTCGGCGATCGGCTCATTGTGATCGTCGCCGTCGACCAGCACCGTGAAGATCGCGGTGATGGTGCCGTCGCCGGTGCCCGGCCCTGCCCGCTCCAATAGCTTCGGCAGTTCGGTGAACACGGTCGGCGTGTAGCCCTTGGCGGTCGGCGGCTCGCCGGCCGAGAGCCCGATCTCGCGCTGCGCCATCGCAAAGCGCGTCACCGAATCCATCAGGCAAAGCACATCCTTGTCCTCGTCGCGGAAATACTCCGCGATGGCGAGCGTCAGATACGCCGCCTGGCGCCGCATCAGCGCCGGCTCGTCCGAGGTCGCGACCACGACGACCGAGCGCGCCAGCCCCTCCTCGCCGAGATCCTCCTGGAGGAATTCCTGCACCTCGCGGCCGCGCTCGCCGATCAGCCCGATCACCGAGATCGCGGCATCGACATTGCGCGCCAGCATCGACAGCAGCACCGACTTGCCGACGCCGCTTCCGGCGAAGATGCCGAGCCGCTGGCCGCGGCAGCAGGTCAGGAAAGTATTAAGACCGCGGACGCCGAGGTCGAGCGGCGGGCCGACCCGCTTGCGCGAATGCGCAGGGGGTGGCGAGTTGCGGTAGGACATCGGCGAGGCGCCCTGCACCAGCGGCCCCTTGCCGTCGATCGGTTCGCCCATCGCGTTGACGACGCGGCCGAGCCAAGCCGGCGACGGCCGCACCTGGCTCGCCGCATTGGCAATCACGGCGCGGCAGCCGCGCCTGACGCCCTCGAGCCCGCCGAACGGCATCACCACCGCGTTCTCGCCCGAAAAGCCGATCACCTCGGCAGGAATGGAGCGGCCGGCGCCGACGTCGATCACGATGCGGGCGCCGACCGACATCGCGTGGATGGGGCCTGCGATCTCGACCATCAGCCCGCGGACGCCGACCACACGGCCATAAATATTGACGCCGTCGATATCTCCGATCTGCTCCGCGAGCGCCTTCATTGCGAAAACCTTAAGTTTCCGCAATTTTGCTCCGGCCGCTTAACTTCGTGTTTACCCGCATCATTAATCATTGCGTCACTGTCTTTGGTGACTGAGGTCGCTCGCCCATCAGAAGAAGGGCGAGTCGCGAGAGTCGGTTAGGCCCGGCTCTTAATGTGGAAACTGAACGAGCACGGTTAGGAAAAGCTTCTTCTACGCAATATCTTAGGGCGATTCGACAAAAATTGCACGGTTAGAGCTTGCGTCGAGGAATCAGTTTTTGTTAACCATATCTCGTCAGGATCCGAATCAGTTGTTCAAAGGCGTTTTGTGAGTGCCGCAAGTGCGGCCGACCTGACGCCCGGAGCGGCGACTATAGGGGACTGGCATGCGCGTTTTGCTGATTGAAGATGATAGCGCCGTCGCGCAGTCGATCGAATTGATGCTCAAATCCGAGAGTTTCAACGTCTATACGACGGACCTCGGTGAAGAAGGCGTCGATCTCGGCAAGCTTTACGACTACGACATCATCCTGCTCGACCTCAACCTGCCCGACATGTCCGGCTACGACGTGCTCAAGCAGCTCCGGGTTTCGAAGATCAAGACTCCCATTCTGATCCTCTCCGGCCTCGCCGGCATCGAGGACAAGGTCAAGGGTCTCGGCGTCGGCGCCGACGACTACATGACCAAACCCTTCCACAAGGACGAACTGGTCGCCCGCATCCACGCGATCGTGCGCCGCTCCAAGGGTCACGCCCAGTCGGTCATCCAGACCGGCGATCTCGTGGTCAATCTGGACACCAAGACGGTCGAGGTCGGCGGACAGCGCGTGCACCTCACCGGCAAGGAATACCAGATGCTGGAGCTGCTCTCGCTCCGCAAGGGCACCACGCTCACCAAGGAAATGTTCCTCAACCATCTCTACGGCGGCATGGATGAGCCGGAGCTGAAGATCATCGACGTCTTCATCTGCAAGCTCCGCAAGAAGCTCGCCAACGCCTCCGAGGGCCGCAACTTCATCGAGACCGTGTGGGGCCGCGGCTACGTGCTGCGCGAGCCGCACGAGGCCGACGAGCGCATTCCCGCCTGACGCTTCGCTTTCTACAGCAAACCTCCTGAACCCCGCCGCGAATGGCGGGGTTTTTGTTTGGCAAGTTACGCCACCGGGATCGCGGCTAGCGCAGCGAGCAGATCCGCGCCCTTCGGAACCCCGAGGCCGGTGCAGGCGCTCCAGCCGGGGCCGGCATCGTAGCCTTTGCCGCCGACGCGGTTGTTGCCCTGCACCACCGCACGGAATGCGCCGGGGTTGGCGTAAAGCGCAGCGTTGAGCAAGCCGATCTGCTCGCCGCGCGCGGCGATCGCGATCGCAATCAACGCGGCCCATAGCGGCGTCGCGGCGCTGGTCCCGCTCATCGCCATCGCTTCTCCGTTGACGATGATGCGGTAGCCCGGGCTCGCCGCGGCCGCGCAGGCGACGTCGGGGACGCCGCGCCTGATAGCACCGTCATTCTGCGATGTCGGCAGCGTCAAATGCGACTGATAATCGGGGACCGGAAACGCGTCGCTGATGCCGCCGCCGGTGCCGATCGCGCCGGCGTTCCACACCGCCTCCGCGGCGGCCGATCCATTGCCCGCGACAGGCCCGGGCTGCGTGCCGCCGCAGCTCGTCGCATAGGGGCTCGAGGCGGGAAACCAGACATGGACCTTGCCGTCGGTCAGGCCGCTCGTCGCGAGCTGATCACCGGAGGCGAACAGCACGCTGACGCGCAGCCGCGCGGCATCGGCGAGGACCGCCTGCATCGCGTCGCGGCCCGGCTCGGTCCAGTATTTCTCGGCACTGCCCCAGCTGACCGAGACCACCTGCGGCGCATGCTGTTCATCGAACACCGCCTGATGGATCGCATCCGTCAGACCGGCGGCGGAGTTCTCGGCAAAGTAGACCACGATCTTGCCCTTCGGCAGCAGGCCGGCGAGCACCTGGAGATCGAGCGCGATCTCCTGATCGGCGACGTCGTTGGCACCGAAGCTGCCATCATTGCCGGTCTGCGGCACGTTGACGACCACCGGCGGCGGCCGGTTCATGCCGGCCACCGCCATGGCAAGATCGCTCGCGAGATAGCCGCCGCCAAGCGCGATGATGCCGACACAGATCGACGACACGTCGTGATCCAGCGGAATGCCGTAGAGGGCCGCGATGTCGGTCGGCCACAGCCCGTTGCCATCGCCCGGGGCAGCCTGGGCCTGCACCAGCGGCGTCCTGGGCCGCAGCGGCCGCTGATCGAAACCGAGAATGGCACGGGTCCACGGCGCGATCTCGGCCGGCACCGTCAGGCCGCCGACACGGGCGCGAAACGTGCGCTCGCCGTCGCGATAGGTGCGAAGCGTCGCGCCGAAGATCTCGGCCATCTGCCGGGCGGTGCCTTCAAGCTCGACCGTACGCGCGACAACATCGCTGCGGCCGACGGTCAAGCCCCGCTCGGTCGCCAGCCGCACCACGCGGGCGATGGCGCGGGCATGGCTGCGATGGCGCTGGGTCGCGAGCTGGTGCCGCGTGATTGGCTTGGCCAGCCGGGCCAGATCACCGGCACTCCCCGGTGCAAACTTGTCGGGGGTGCGCCGCTTGACGTAGACGACGATGGGAATCCGCTCGTCGGGATCGACATCGCCGACCAGCGTCGCATCGACTGGCGCGGCACGGTTGCTGCCCGCTAGCGGAACCCGGCGCTCGGAGGTGCCCGCCATCGATGCGATCTCACTTGCCGCCACATGGCGTGGGCTGCACCGGATTCTGCGTATCGTCGTAGGCGCAGAACGGAATCGACCACACGAAATCGGCCGAGGTCGTGATGCGCGTCAGACCGGGCTTGCCTTCGAAGATCGGCGGCTGGCCCGAGAACTTCCAGTACCATTCCGGCAGCAACGGCCCGAGCGGACCGATCGGACCATTCGGACCGAACGACAGGAATCCCGCCTGCGACGACGGCGTGCCGTCGGCCTTGAAGACCGCGCGGCCATGGCAGGTGATGCAGGACGATGTCGCGACGAAGCCATCCTCGGTGACGGAATTGCCGACCCTGATGTCGAGCCCGACATTGTCGACGAAATCGGCCTGCGATCCCTTCAGGCAGTAATTGCTATAGACCGGATCGATGTCCGCGCTCGACAGCATCGCCGTCAGCGCGGCGGTCTTCACGCAATCCGGATAGCCCTGGCCGGCGGTCCGGTTCGACGGCACGAACGCGGTCTGCGCGCCGAAATTGTCACGACAGCCGATGATGTCGCAGCGGCCCGGATTGAAGCGGTGCTCGAACGTCGCCCAGGTCCAGTTCGGCACCTGCTTGCTGATCACATGCATCGAGACCAGGGCGTATTGCACGCCATCCGCGCTGTTGACGTGATAGAGCTGCGGCACCTGCGCCAGCGTCACCTTGTTGTTGGTGAATCCCGGAATGGCGCTGACCGGCATCCAATTCCCCTTCACCTCGACGGAATCGACCGGAAACGACAGCGCCTTGCCGAACGCGGCTTTCAAGCCCGAGCGCTTGTAGAGGTTGTTCTTGACGATGAAGTCGAACGTCGCCTTGTTGTGACGCGCTTCCTCCATCTGCCCCTGCCCGGCGCCGGGCGGCAGCGCCGGCAGCAAGCCACCGCTCTCCTGCACGCCTTCCCGCGCCACCTGCGGCAGGATCGGCGGGCGCAGCGCCGGCGGCGTCGCGGCTGCCGGAAACTGCGGATTGGGCTGGAACAGATCGGTATCGCTCGCCCAGGTCTCGAACGTCGAATTGCTGCCGCCGGCGCGGGTGTTGGCCTGGATGAAGAGCTGCCAGGCGACCTGATCCGGCGCGGTCATCGCGGGACTCGGTGTCGATTGCGCCGCGGCCGGAAGTGCCGGAAGCATCAGCAGACCACAGACGAGCAGCGTGTCGATCGACCTTCTCATCTTGCTCTCCACATCGGGTTCAAGGTTTGAATCGGTTCAAGGTTGGAATCCGTCCCCCATCCAGCTCGCATAGATGTCGAGCGAGTCCTGCGACCACCGGTGACCGGGCGGCATGAAGCCGGACGACAGCGCAGCGAAGACGCGGCGTGCGTTGGCGTGATCGGCGAAGTCATCATTGCCGGCGGGGTCGCAGATCCAGTCGGCGTCCCCGAGCCGAACGCCCTTCGGCGTCATGCAGGCGATGTCGCCCGGTCGAAACATCGGCAGGATGTCGTTGCCAAAACCGGTCGTCATCGGGATCACCGAGCCTATTTTCGACATGCACTTCTGGTTGCATATCGTATAGACGACCATCGCTGAAACCGCTGTGAAGCGGCTCACACCGCCGCGCAGCAATTTTTCGGCGGCCGTCCGCGGCCGCCGTCGCCCACAGGTTGGATCGAACCGAAGCTTCGCGAACCGCGACCAATCAGCTATAGAATGACCATCTAGGGCATGATCCGGAAAAGTGCGAAGCGGTTTTCCGAAAAGATCATGCTGATACAAGAATCTAAAGCGCGATGACGATTCAACCCAATCTCATCGCGCATTAGGGCTGTTCGGGCGCATCACATGATCCTGCAATCCCTCGCCGGCCTGCCGGCGTTCCTGGTCTATTTCTGCACGGCGCTGATCGCCGTGGTCGCCTACCTCTTCGTCTACACCCGCGTCACCCCGCACGACGAATTCCAGCTGATCCGCGACAATGATCCGGCGGCGGCGATTGCGCTGGGCCTCAGCCTGCTCGGCTTCGTGCTGCCCGTGGTCAGCGCCATCGCCCATTCCGCCAATGTGGTGGACTGCCTGATCTGGAGCATCATCGCGCTGATCGTGCAGATCATCGTCTATTACATCGTGAAGATCCCGGTGCCGAACCTGTCGGCGCGGATCGCCTCGGGTGAAATGGCGGCGGCGATCTGGCTCGGGCTGTCCTCGCTGGCCGCAGGCGCGCTGAACGCGGCCTGCATGATCTACTGAGCCATTGAGCCAAACCATGGCGCGCAAACCCAACCCGGAATTCGGCAAACGGCGGCCAAGCGTGCCGGCGGTGCAGCCGCGGCCGGAGCCTCCTTCCAAGCGCTCCAATCATGTCGCGCTGCTGATGATGGGCACGCTCGCGGTCGGCGGCGGCGCCTACGCGCTGATGCCGCGGCAGAATTGCCAGCCCGTCCCGCCGCCGCCTCCGGGCGTCACCGCGCCGGCCCCCGCGCAACCCGGCGCCGACTGCGCGGCGCGCAGTTCATCGTCGGGATCGGGCGGCAGCGGTGGTGGCGGCGGCTCGTCGCGCAGCAGCTTCTACAGCAGCAGCTCCTCGTCCGGCGGCTCTTCATCCTCATCGAGTTCTTCGTCAAGCTCGTCGGTGAGCCGCGGCGGCTTCGGCTCGTTCGCGCATGCGTTCGGCTTCGGCGGTGGCTGAGGCGCACTTTGCCGTGTCGGCATGCGCTTTCGCTTGCCCGGCGATCGGAGCTGATGGAAACTCGGCGCGGCTCCGCAACTGGCGAGGCAGAGGACAAGGATCGCGTCCATGAAACGCTCGCGACGTGTCTGGCTGAAAACGATGGGAAGCGTCGCGATCGGCGCAGCCTCGATGGGCCTGACGCCAAGCCATGCCCGCAGTCATCACCACCATGCAGGGCACAAACCGAAGCGGAAGCCCGAGCAGATATCGCCGTCCGGCGGCTTCGGCAGCGCGCCACGCACCATCGCCCGCTACGACGACAGCTATCGCTCGCATGGCGGCGGCTGACACCGCGCCGACACGCATCGTCTGAAGATCACGGACCCCTTCATGCAACGCATCGCATGCTCCGAGCGCGACGATTGGCAGGCAACCGCCGAAAGCGCCGGCTTCACCTTCCACACCATCGACGGCGAACGCTATTGGGACGAGCGCGCCTATTACGCCTTCACGCTCGACGAGATCGAGCGAGATATCGAGACGCCGACCGGCGAGATCGACGCGATGTGCCTCGAGCTCGCCGGACGCGCGGTCAAGGATGAACAATATCTGCGCCGGCTGAAGATACCGGAAGCGTTCTGGGACCTGATCGCGGCGAGCTGGCGCCGCAAGGACCCGAGCCTCTACGGCCGGCTCGACCTCAAATTCAGCGGCAGCGGCCCAGCCAAGCTGCTCGAGTACAACGCCGACACGCCGACCTCGATCTTCGAGGCCGCGGTGTTTCAATGGACCTGGCTCGAACAGGCGATCGAACGCAACATCATCCCGAAGCGCGCCGACCAGTTCAACTCGATCCACGAGGCGCTGATCGAGGCCTGGAAGACGATCGGCGCGACCCACCCGCTGCATCTCACCGGACTGACCGGCAATGCCGAGGATGCCGGCACGCTCGCCTATCTGGAGGACACCGCGGCGCAGGCCGGGCTGAAGACCACGCTGCTCGACATCGAACAGGTCGGGCTGCGCGGCGACGGCCAATTCGTCGACCTCGACGAACGCCCGATCGCGCTCGCGTTCAAGCTCTATCCGTGGGAGTGGATGTTCCACGACGCGTTCGGCAAGAACCTTTCGACCGCGCCGACGCAATGGATCGAGCCGCCATGGAAGGCGATCCTCTCCAACAAGGGCATCCTGCCGCTGTTGTGGGAGATGTTTCCAAAGCACCCCAATCTCTTGCCGGCCTATTTCGAGGAAGACCCGCAGGCCGCGCAGCTCGGCAGTTCCTTCGTGCGCAAGCCGATCTATTCGCGCGAGGGCGCCAACGTCGAACTGGTCAGCGCCGGCATCACGCTGGTCGCGGAGCAAGGCCCCTACGGCGCCGAGGGTTTTATCCGCCAGGCCCTCGCACCGCTGCCGAATTTTTCCGGGCAGTACCCGGTGATCGGCAGCTGGCTGGTGAATGGCACGCCGTGCGGGCTGTCGATCCGCGAGGACGAGAATCCGATCACCGGCAACACCTCGCGCTTCCTGCCGCACGCGATTTTGTAGAGGACGTTGAGAACCTTTGTCCCGTCATCCTGAGGAGCCGCGCAGCGGCGTCTCGAAGGATCGACGGCCCGGCTGGTGGCCGTTCATCCTTCGAGACGCGCTACGCGCTCCTCAGGATGACGGAATAGACAGCAGCGGGGCTCAATTTCGGAAAGGTCTCACTCACCGCGCCGCGGACGCGACCGCCTTCAGCACATGCACGGCGCCGGCACGCGCGACCGGGGCGGTGCTCGGCTGATAGAGCCCGCGACGCTCGGGATAGGGCCTGAACAGATTGGTGATGCCCACCACGGATTCCGCCGCGCCAAGCGCCAGCACACCATCGGGCTCGAGCATCCGGGAGATCTTGCCGAAGATCGAAGCCTTGGTCTGCTGGTCGAAATAGATCAGCACGTTGCGGCAGAAGATCACGTCGAAGGTGCCGAGATGCGAGATGTCCTGCAGCAGGTTGAGCTGGCGGTGCTGCACCATGCCGCGGATATCGGCGTTGAGCTGCCAGAGCTCGCCCTTCTGCACGAAGTGCTTGAGCAGCAGCTGGATCGGCAGGCCGCGCTGCACCTCGAACTGGCTGAACAGGCCGGCCTTGGACTTCTCCAGCACCGCCTGCGACAGGTCGGTGGCGATGATCTCGATGCGCCAGCCGCTGAACAGCGCGGTCATTTCCTTCAGCAGCATCGCGATCGAATAGGGCTCCTGGCCGGTCGACGAGGCCGCGCACCAGACGCGCAAGCTGCGCCGCGCGGCGCGCGCCTGCGCCAGTGCCGGCAGCACCGCGTCCTTCAGATGGTCGAACGGGATCTTGTCGCGAAAGAAGAAGGTCTCGTTGGTGGTCATCGCCTCGACCACCTCCGACGTCAGCATCTCGGCGCCGCCCTTCATCTTCTGGACGAGCTCGGGAATGCCGGCGAGGTTCGACCGGCGTGCCAGCGGCAACAGGCGGCTCTCGACCAGATACTGCTTGTCGGCCGACAGATCGAGGCCGGAACGTTCCTTCAGCAGCTTACGCAGATACTCGTAGTCCAGCGGCGTCACGAACGGTCTCCCGCAAACACGCGAACAAGCTTCGATGCGATCTGATTGAGCGGCAACACCGCCGCGCAGATGCCGGCATTGACCGCAGCACCGGGCATGCCCCACACGACGCTGGTCGCCTCGTCCTGGGCGATCACGCTGCCGCCGGCGGCGACGATGTCCTTGCCGCCGCGCATGCCATCGGAGCCCATGCCGGTCAGGATCACCGACATGATGCTGCCCTGCCAGACATCGATCGCGGAGCTGAACATCGGATCCACCGCGGGCTTGCAGAAATTGACCGGCGGCCCGTCGTCGAGCACGATCGTGGCATCGATGCCGTGGCGGACGATGCGCATGTGGCGTCCGCCCGGCGCCAGATAGATCTGACCCGGCTTGATGACCTCGCCGTCGATCCCCTCATGCGCCGGCCGCTTGCTGGTGCGCGCCAGATGCTCGGCGAGAATGGTGGTGAAGGTCGGCGGCATGTGCTGGGTGATCAGCACCGGGACGCGATCGATCACAGGGCCGATCTCTGCGACCAGCGACATAAGTGCCTGCGGGCCGCCGGTGGAGGAGCCGATCAGCAGCACCTTCGGCTGCAGCAGGCCGAACGAACGGCGCGCGATCGGCGCCGGCGGCGTTGCGGCAGGAGCCAGCCCCGTGCGCGGCTTGTCGTGCCCCGGCGCGAGCGGCGGGCTCGCCGTGGTGTGCACGGTGCTGCGCCGCGCCTTGGCGCCGAGATGACGGATCTTCTGGATCAGGTCGTGGCGGAAGGTTTCCGCCGCGGTGGCTTCGCGCGTGCTCTCCGGCTTCGGAATGTAATCGGACGCGCCGAGCGAGAGCGCCTTCAGGCTGATCTCCGCGTTGCGGCGAGTCAGCGTGGAGGCCATGATGATGACGAGGTCGCGCTTCTTCGCCAGCAGCTGCGGCAGCGCCGAGATGCCGTCGAGGTCGGGCATCTCGATATCGAGTACCGCGACATCGGGGTTGATACGCTCGAGCTGGTTGACGGCGTCGAGGCCGGTACGCAGCGAGGCCACGACCTCCATGTCGGGCTCGGCGCCGATCCAGCGCGAGATCATCCCCCGGATGACCACGGAATCGTCGACGACCATCACCCGCACCTTGTCGGAACGGGTCGATGTCGGGACCGCAGTACTTGTCAACGCAACACTCATGACTTCACCAGCGACGCAACACGACGCACAACAACCGTTGAGCCGAAGGCTTCTGCCACCGGATCGAACGTAGAAACTTAAGTCAGCATGATCTCCGCGCAAACGCTTCGCGTTTGTCGCAGGGAAAACCGGTTCCCACTTTGCGCTAACGCGGCCGTTCCGGTCCGGATCATGCTCTAGATCAACCCGACTTCCTGGAACTTCGCGGTGACGATGTCCCGGTCGAACGGCTTCATGATGTATTCGTTGGCACCGGCATGCAGCGCGCGTGCGATATGCGCGACGTCATTCTCGGTGGTGCAGAACACGACCTTGGGCTGATCGCCGCCGGGCATGCGACGGAGATTGCCGAGAAACTCGTAGCCGTCCATGACAGGCATGTTCCAGTCGAGCAGCACGGCTTCCGGCATCGCGCGCTTGCAGGCTTCGAGCGCCTTGGCGCCGTCCTCGGCTTCGACGATCTGGAAATCGAGCCCTTCCAGGATACGGCGGGCGACCTTGCGAATGACGCTTGAGTCATCGACTACAAGACACGTTCTCATCTGCGACCTCTACTTCCTCATCCCCGGTGGGATGTTTCAGTTCTTCAATTCGAGCGGCCCGTCTCAAGCCGCCTTTGCATCAGGCACCAGTTCGAGCACGCGATCGACATCGAGGACGACCATGAGCTGGCCGTCGAGGCGGTGGACGCCGCCGGCGAGCTTGGCCATGCGGGGATCGAGGTTGACCGGATTGTCCTCGCGGCTGTCGTCGGGCAACCGCAGCACCTCGCCGATCTGGTCGATCAGCAGGCCATAGGATTCGCCGCGCTGGTCGACGCCGACCGCCATCGGCAGCTGGCCGTCGTCGGCCTTCGGCAGGCCGAGCCGGGCGCGCATGTCGACCACGGTGACGATGCGGCCGCGCAGGTTGAGCACGCCGGCGATCTCGCTGGAGGCCAGCGGCACCCGCGTCAGCCGCTCCGGCATGAACACGTCCTGCACCCGCGAGATCGGCAGCCCGAACAGCTGCCCGCCGATCACCGCGGTGACGTATTCGGCCATCGCGCCCTCACTGGTCTCGGTCTTGCTGGTCATCGATGTTGTTTCCCTCGGTCCCGTCAGGCCGCTTTCCGGATCTCGGCGGTCTGCTCTTTCAGCGCCGCGATCAGCCCGGGACGATCGAACTTGGCGACATAGTCGTGGAAGCCGGCCTGCCGGCCGCGCTCGATCGCCGCCGGCGACACCATCGCCGACAGCGCGATGATCGGCAGCTGGTTGAGATTGTGGTCACTTCGGATGTTCTCGGCGAACTCAAAGCCGTTCATCTCGGGCATCTCGATGTCGGTCAGCACGACGTCGAAGGCCTGCCCGGAGCGCAGCGCGGCGAGCCCTTCCTGGGCGCCTCCCGCGGTCCTGACCTTGTAGCCGGCGGCCTTGAGCACCGGCGCCAGCATGTTGCGGAAGAACGCGGAGTCGTCGACCAAGAGCACCGACTGCGCCGAGGCCGACGGCCGCATCTCCTTGCGCGAGAACCAGTCGGCGAACGCCATCGGGAGGAAGTGGCCGACGTCGATCACCTCGGTGGCCTGGCCCTTGATCACGGCCGAACCGAGGATGCCGTCCTGCGAGCCCGCCACCTCGATGTTGAGCCGCTCCTCGACGATGTCGATGATCTCGTCGACCACGAGCCCCATCGAGCGGCCGTCGTCGGCGAACACCAGGATCGGCTGCGATCCCTGGCTCTGCATCTCGACCCCTGCCATCTGCACCAGCGGCATCAGCTGCTCGCGGTACTGCACCATGTAGCGGCCGTTCGAGAGCTCGATCTTGTCGGTTGCGATCTCTTCCAGCCGGGTGACGAGGCCGAGCGGCACCGCCTTGGGCTGGCTCGAACCTGCGCGGAACACCAAGAGCGAGGTCAGCTGCTCGCCGCTATTGGCGTGGGCGCTCGCGCTGTCGTCGGCCATGTCATGGGCCGAGGAGCCGGACGCGCCCAAGGCTTTTGCAATGCCGTTGGGATCGATGATCATGATCACGGCGCCATCACCCAGAATGGTGTTGCCGGAGAACATGTCGATGTGCCGCAGTTTGGTGGACATCGGCTTGACCACGATCTCCTCGGTGTGGAACACGCCGTCGACCACGATGCCGAAGGTCTGGCTGCCGACTTGCGTGACCACGATGAAGCCGTTCTCGGCGTCTGACGTGGTGGCGCCGTCGTCGATCTTGAGCAGCTTCTTGAGATGGATCAGCGGCAAGAGCTTGTTGCGCAGCCGCAGCACTGCCGTGTCCTTGATCCGCTCGATGCGGTGCTCGGAGTTGGCGCGCGCCCGCACCAGCTCGACGACAGACAGTTGGGGAATCGCAAAACGGTCGCCGCCGGCCTCCACGATCAGGGCGGAGACGATGGCCAGGGTCAGCGGGATCTTGATGGTGACGGAGGCGCCCTCGCCGGCCACGCTCTTGATGTCGATGGTGCCGCCGATCTGGTCGATATTGGTGCGCACCACGTCCATGCCGACGCCGCGGCCGGACACCGAGGTCACTTGCGCGGCGGTCGAGAAGCCCGGCGCGAAGATGAACTTGTGGATCTGGGCCTCGGTCATCTTCTCCAGCTCAGCCTCGGTGACGAGGCCGTTCTGGAGCGCCTTGGCCTTGATCCGCTCGGTGTTGAGCCCGCGGCCGTTGTCGGCGATGCAGATGATGATGTGGCCACCTTCGTGATAGGCGGAGAGGCGAATGGTGCCCTGCTCCGGCTTGCCGGCGGCGACGCGCTCGGCGGTGGTCTCGAGGCCATGATCGGCGGAGTTGCGCACCATGTGCGTCAACGGGTCCTTGATCAGGTCGAGCACCTGGCGGTCGAGCTCGGTGTCGGCGCCGTGCATCTCCAGCTCGATCTGCTTGCCGAGTTCGCCACTGAGATCGCGGACGATGCGCGGCAGCTTCTGCCAGGCATTGCCGATCGGCTGCATGCGCGTCTTCATGACGCCTTCCTGCAGCTCGGCGGTGACGTTGGAGAGCCGCTGCAGCGGCACCTTGAACTCGGTGTCCTCGTTGCGCCGTGAGATCTCCAGGAGCTGGTTGCGGGTCAAGACCAGCTCGGAGACCATGGTCATGAGGTGTTCGAGGGTGTCGACGTTGACCCGGATCGACTGGTTGGCGATCTTGTCGCCTTCCTGGACGTCCTCGGCCGCGGCCTTGCGGGCCGGCTTCTTTGCAGCCTCAGTCGGCTCGGCGGCGGGCGCAGCGGCGGGCTTCGCAGCCGGCGCGGGCGCGGCGACTTCGGTCTCGGTCTCGCGGAAGGCGCGCTCGAGCTCGTCGAGCGAGACCTCGCCCGGACGCAGCGGACGCTCCAGCGTCTGCACCACCAGCGTGCCTTCTGTCATCGCCGCCTGCACGGACGGGGCTTCAACCACAGGCACATCGTCTTCGGCAGAAGCCGGCATCGACTGCGTCGAGCCTGACAATGCGGCCATGCCGTGCTCGACCATCGCTTCGAGCTGATCGATCAGGTCGCGGTCGTTGCCTTCGGGCTCGGCCTCGGTCGCCTCGAGCCCGCCCAGGATCTCCTTGATGCGGTCGATCGAGGACAGGATCAGCGTCACGGCTTCCGCCTTCACCGGCATGCCGTCGCGGAATTTGCCCATCAAGGTCTCGCCGGCATGCGCCAGCGCTTCCAGCCGCGGCAGCCCGAGGAAGCCGCAGGTCCCCTTGATCGTGTGCACAAGGCGGAAAATGTTGTCCAGGATCTTCGCGTTGTTCGGATCCTGCTCGAACTGCACCAGCTGGTTGTCGACCGTATCCAGGCTCTCGCTGCTCTCCGTCAGGAACTCGCGCAACAGATCGTCCATGAAACCAACCTTCGAAAAACGCCGAAAACGCTGCGGCGCGCGACATCGACGCGCCGGACGGAACTCAGGTCAGCTTCCCCGCAAAGCGTTTAAGTTTGGTTGAGTAATTGGAAAAGAACGGGATCAACAAAGAGATAAGGCCGCGCGATCGAATCGCGCGGCCGGTCGTAACCTTTGATTAATGATGTGGGGGCGGCCGCGTTCAGGACGCTGCGATAACGACCTTGTCGCCGTCGAGCGCGAGCGTCACCTTCAACCCGCAGGCTTCCGCCAACAGGCGCGTGTAATGCGGCTGCACCGCATGCGCGTCGACCGTGTTTGGTGAGCTTGCATTGAGCAGATCGACGATGTTCTGCGGCACCCGCGCATTGAGGCCCGCGGCCAGGATGCGGAAGCTCATCGTCTCACCCTCGCCGACCGGATCGATGGTGAGCGTGCCGCCGCGCGGAATGGTCTGCTGCGCAATCACCAGCATGTTCAGCAGCAGCTTGACCCGGTTCTTGGGCAGCAGCAGCCGCGGCAAATTCCAGGTCAGCGTCACCTTGCCGTCCTCGATATGCCCCTTCGCCATGTTCTGGGCATCGCCGAGGTCGATCTGCGCACCGGAGGAACCCGCGGCACCGAACGCCAGCCGGCAGAACTGCAGCCGCGCCGACGCGGTCTTGGCGCTCTTGCGGATCAGATCGAGCGCGAAGTCGCGGTCTTCAGGCTTGGGATTGTCGTCGAGGACCTCAAGCCCATTGACGATCGCGCCGACCGGACTGATGAGATCGTGACAGACCCGCGAGCACAAGAGCGCCGCGAGTTCGAGCGCATCGGGAGCGGGACCGGGAGACGAAGTGCCAGACATCAATTGTTTCCTGGAAAGCCGCACGCCGACCGAGGAGTGCGAATCACGCATGCCTGTCGGCTTGATACACCGCGCAGACGGATGCTGCCAGCTTGCGGCAGGACTGATAAGGGAACACAAACAGGATATGCGACCGCTGATATGAGACCCGCTCATGAATGAGGCAAAATCGCCCGCCCTTGGCTGCGAAGCCGCCGCGACGCTGCTCGAATCGCTGACCAGGCTGGTGATCGAGGCCGGCGAGGCGATCCTTGCGGTCAATCGTTCCACGATGAATGTTGCCGGCAAAAGCGACGGATCGCCGGTCACGGAGGCCGATCTCGCCGCCGACCACATTATCGTCGAAGGGCTGGCACGGCTTGCGCCGCGGATATCGCTGCTTTCGGAGGAGCGCGTCCATCTGGCGACGCCGCCCTACAAGGACAGCTTCTTCCTGATCGATCCGCTCGACGGCACCAAGGAGTTCGTCGCCGGCCGCAACGAATTCACCGTCAATGTGGCGCTGGTCACGCACGGCGTGCCGCTGCTCGGCATCGTCGGTGCGCCCGCGCTCGGGTTGATCTGGCGCGGC
This sequence comes from Bradyrhizobium sp. CCBAU 53421, assembly GCF_015291625.1. Classification (NCBI taxonomy): domain Bacteria; kingdom Pseudomonadati; phylum Pseudomonadota; class Alphaproteobacteria; order Hyphomicrobiales; family Nitrobacteraceae; genus Bradyrhizobium; species Bradyrhizobium sp. CCBAU 53421. Next base: position 2,451,210 of record NZ_CP030047.1, on the reverse strand, counting down.
ATCGTCGGCAAGGGCGCCGAGCGATTGACATTGCAGGGCGGCACGGTTTCGCAGGCGGTGCCGATCAAGAGCCGCCCCTGCCCGCCGCGCGGCGCGCCCTGGACCGTTGCGGTCAGCCGCTCACACGGCGATGCGCGGACCGAAGCCTTCATCGACGAGCGCGGCGGCGCGGTGCGTGCCGTGCTGGGCTCGGCCGTCAAGTTCGGTCGTGTCGCCGAGGGCGAGGTCGACATCTATCCGCGCCTCTCGCCGACGTCGGAATGGGATGTGGCGGCCGGTCACGCGGTGGTCGTCGCGGCCGGCGGCAAGGTGACCGATTCGAACGGCCGCCCATTGCATTTCGGGTTAGGCCGCGAAGACTTCCTGGTGCCCGAATTCATCGCGTGGGGCGACCCGTCCGCGACGGCGTGATTACTGTGCGAGATTTTCTTCCAGCTCCGGCCAGCGCGCCGCGGCTTCCTTCAGGAAGCGCGCGGGATCGGCGGCGAAGGCATCGCGGCTGTGTTCCCGGTTGAACAGATAAAGCCTGTTCCCGACGACGGCCCAGAAGCGCGGATTGCCCGCGCAGGTCACGCCGCGCACCAGGTCGGTCGGATCGTAACCGCCGAACTGCGGGCCATAGATTTCCGGATGCGCGACGAACGAGGCGCGGTTGCCTTCGTTGCGGAAGCGCCAGACCACGCCGCTGTCGGCGGCCTCGAATTCCGGCCGCCCCTGGGTCGCGGCGGCGTCGGTGAAATAGGCGACGGGATCGAATCCCTCGATCGCAAGGCCCGAGTAGCGGTTCGTCACCACGCGCTCGGTCGTCGTGGCCTGAACAGGCAAAGAGGGCCAGATAGCCGCCAAAATGCCCGCCAACAGGCCGAAAAACGCCATGCCCCGGCACGATCCATATCTTTCCTGCCGTTGTGCCGTCATAGTTGATACCGATAACATCCGAGTCGAGGGGACACCGGGCGCAACCTAGAGCCGTGCCTGTTGGCATCAGGTTAAAGGGCAACGCCCGGATTTCGATAGCAGGGGTTCTTAATGACTTTCGCATCACGCCTTGCCGCGGTCGCGTTTGCCGCGCTGATGTGCTGGAGCGCAGGGGCGTCCGCGCAGCAGCCCCCACCACCGCAATATCCGCCGCCGCAGCGTGAACCGACACCGTATACTTACGGGCCCGACGAACTGGTCGGCGCCGGACACAAGTTCTTCGGCAACGTCTCGCGCGGGCTCGCCTCGGTGATCGAGCGCGCCGTCAGCCAATGGGGCCTGCCCAACGGTTATGTGCTCGGCGAGGAAGGCTCCGGCGCGTTCGTGGCCGGGCTGCGCTACGGGGAAGGCACGCTCTACACCAAGAACGCCGGCGACCTCCGGGTCTATTGGCAGGGTCCCTCGGTCGGCTTCGACTGGGGCGGCGACGGCGCCCGGACCATGACGCTGGTCTACAACCTGCCCTCGACCCAGGCGATCTATCAGCGCTTCGTCGGCATCGACGGCTCGGCCTATATCGTCGGCGGTTTCGGCATGACGGCGCTGACCGCCAACAACATCGTGCTGGTCCCGATTCGCTCGGGCATCGGCCTGCGGCTCGGCGCCAGCGTCGGCTATCTCAAATTCACCCCGCGCGCGACCTGGAACCCGTTCTAGGTCGCCGCGCCAATCGGGCGATTGTGCCGGGCGCTCCGGGACGGTTAGCGATTCAGGTTAACGCGGCGAACGGGCTGGCCTTCGGCCGGCCCGCCGTGGCATTGTGATTAATGAATTCCTTCTTTCGTTTGGAGTGACCCTTCATGATCGAGCCGATCATGTACGCGGCGATCGGTTTCCTGATCTCGATGCTGTGCGGCCTGATGATCGTCCCGCTGGTGCATAACCGGGCGGTGCGGCTGACCACGCGCCGCATGGAGGCGGCGACCCCGCTGTCGATGGCCGAGATCCAGGCCGACAAGGACCAGCTCCGCGCCGAGTTCGCGATGTCGGCCCGCCGGCTCGAGATGAGCGTCGACCAGCTCAAGAGCAAGACCACGAGCCAGCTCGCCGAGCTCGGCAAGAAGACCGATGCGATCAACCGCATGAAGATCGAGCTCGGCGAGAAGAACGCCGCGATCTTCGCGCTGGAGGCGCGCGAGAAGGCGATGAAGGAGCAGCTGCGCGCTACCGAGGAAGAATTCGGTGCCAAGAGCGAGCTGCTGCGCAATGCCGAGCAGGCGCTGACCGACAAGCAGGGCGAGCTCGGCAAGATCAACGCCGAGCTCAGCGACCGCTCGATGACCGCCGACAGCCGCCAGGTCGAACTGGTCGCGGTGCGGACCCAGGTCGAGGAATTGAAGAACCGCGTCGGCGATGCCGCCAGGGAGTTCGCGGCGACCGAGGCCCGCCTCGCCCAGGAGCGCAGCCAGTCGGAAACCGTGACGCGCGATCTCACCGACGCGCGCGGCCGGGTCGAGAATCTGAGCCAGCGGGTCACCGATCTCGACCGCCAGCTGATCGTCCAGGTCAAGGAAGCCGAGATGCTCGGCAACCGGGTCACCGACCTCGAGGCCCGGCTTGCGACCCAGGGCAAGCTGCTTGCCGAGCGCGAATTCGAGAACGGCCAGCTCAAGCAGGCCAACGCCAACGCCGAGCGGACGGTGCAGGAATTGCGCGAGGAGATCGCAGCGGCGGGCGGCGGGAAATCGTCCGTGCTTGAGAAGCTGCGCCAGGAGAAGGCGGCCGTCGAGGAGCAACTGCGCGTCGCGCGCGACGACCGCGGCAAGCTGCAGCGCGACATCAATGCGATCCAGCAGCAGGCCGAGAGCTCGTGGGCGACCGAGCGGATGGAGAACGCGCTGCTGCGCGAGCGCATCAACGACATCGCCGCCGAGGTCGCCAAGCTCGCGATCCAGCTCGAGGGCCCCAATTCGGCGATCGAGGCCATGCTGGCGGCGGAGCCGACCGTGCCGGCCAAGGCGGCCGCCAAGCCCGCCAACGGTGCCGCAAATGGCGTCTCGCCGCCCAGCGGGATGCCCGAAGGCGGCGGTACGCTCGCCGAGCGCATCCGGGCGCTGCAGTCACACGCCTCCCGCGCCCGCCAGCAAGGGGCTTAATTCCCGCAGGGTTTGGCTTGACACCCCTACCCGGCACTTCGTAAATCGCACGCTCTGACGAAGCGCCACTTTTCGACCGGCCGCCAACCGGCGGCCGTTGATACGTCAGATCCCGGACGCATAGCTCAGCGGGAGAGCGTTCCCTTCACACGGGAGAGGTCCAAGGTTCGATCCCTTGTGCGTCCACCATTCCCCTTCCTGAACCGCCGGGTTGCGGACGATTGTCGACATTCCGGCGCCCTTCGGGACCGCCTCATCAAAAATGTCGAAAACAACCCCATGCAAAGTAGCCGGTACAAGTCGGATCAACCGGTCATTGGACCAGCGGCGCCGACCGGTCGGCGGGCTGCGACGGGATTCCGGCTTCAACGCCTCCGGCGCTGCGGGGCGGAGGACGGCCTGGCGTTGCGCCGGCTGAGTTCGCCGAGCAGGTCGCGAACGGCGCCGTCGATCTCGTCGGATGGCGGGGTGGCTTGATCGGCGCCCTGCGCGCCGGGCGGCCGATACCAGCCGCGGGCGGAGATGTCGTCATTCGCGGCGCGAACCTTCGGCGCATGAACGCGCCGGGGAGAGCGCCGCCTGCGGCGCGAGATCAGCTCGCGCACGCCGTACCCGGCTGCGAACCCGATCCCGGTGACCAGCACGACAATCAGAAATTCCAGCATTGTGTTGTCCCACCATCACCGTGCCGCAATGCAATAAGCGCGACAATGCGGCGGCGGCTTGACCGGGACGGTTCCTTTTCCCTGTGCCCAGCACAACGCTGACCCTCGGAGTCGTACGGGGTTTTGTTTGCAAGCCTCCTCGGCTACCTTCCCGGAACTCGCGGAGGCCGGGACGTCTCGATGCGCAAGGGCAACGACTACATTTTGAAGCTGCGGCCTTGGTCGTTGTCGACGTTCGTCGTCGCCCTGCTGGCGGTGGTGCTCGCGACCGCGACCCAGGAGATGTTCGCAAGCTTCGGCATGCAGTTCTATTTCGCGGCCTTCGTGCCGGCGATCCTGATCGCCGGCCTGATGGGCGGCGCACCGGCCGGCGCCTTTGCCACCATCATCACGCTACCGATCGTCTGGTGGGTGTTCATGCCCCCGTATTTCGAGTTCGCCTGGCCGACGGCCGACGACTATGACAGCATCGCGACATTCCTGTTGTCGAGCGCGCTCTTGCTCGGTTTCTCGCAGCTCTACCGGGAAGCGCTGGTCATCTTGCGGAAATAGCCGGCCGCCGCAGGCCGCGTCCGCCCCGCCGGCGATGGCGAGCCGGTTGCCTGCGCGGATCGTTCGCCCTCAGATCCCGAACATCCAGACCGCGACGATGGTGGCCAATGTCGCCAGCCCGCTGATGGTCCAGCCCACCGCGTAGAAGGTATCCTCGGGGGCGGTGTCGAGTACCGTATTGGTGGTTTCCGTCATTGACCGCCAGCGCATGGCGTCTCTCCTCGGAACTCCTGCCCAGCGACATAACGCGGCTCCCGGTTCCCGGTTCCGGCCGTGCCGCGGCAACTGCGCCGTTCACGCAGCGCTCACGGACTGCTGATCGACGCCGCGGAACCCTGCGACATTCTGTCCCGTTGAGGGTCGCCGGAAACCAACTTGGGAGAACCATCCGATGCGAACACTGATCCTCGCCGCCACGGCGCTTGCCTTCGTCTCGTCCACCGCGCTCGCGCAGGACAAGGCCGGCAGCAGCCCGGCCCCCGCCGCGCAAAGCGGCGACACGGCGACCAAGGGCGAGGCGACCAAGATGGCGCCGAAGAAGAAAGCCAAGAAGAGCGCAAAGAAATCCAGCGCCAAGGGAGCCAAGGCCGGCGCCGCCGCGACCGGCGACGATGCGGCCAAGCAATAAACAGAAACAATCGCGCTGGCCGGTCGCGAACCTGGCCATCACGGAAAAGGCCGCCCGCAGGCGGCCTTTTTTGTCTCGGGTGCGGATGTTGCCTCCGCCCGGCTCGTCGCAGATCAAATGCGCCGATCGCGTGCGACCGTGAGGCTTGTCGAAGTGAGCGCTGAACCGGCGAGAGCTGGACCAGCGAATTGAGGTGCGGGAGAGGGAGCGAAAGAGGCGCAGAGCCGATAATCCGCACCGCCATCGGATCGTTCTGAAAATTGACCACCAGCTCCAGGAATTGCTCCACCTCCCGCGCCTTCTGTTTTGCCGTACGTGCTGCGGCCACGCATGATCCAAACGGGCTATCACGGCAATGCGGAGCACGATTCATCGCGATAGACTTAATGCTGAACGCCATGGTCGGGCTTGCCCGCGAGTCCGCTCTCTTCCATGCGCTCCGCAAACCAGCGCGACGAGGCGCTGTCGATGGCGCCGCCGGCATAGATCTCGCAGAAGCTCACGCCACCCTGTCCGACGATCACCAACACGCCCATCGCATAGGCAAACCAGACATTCGGATCGGTCAGCGCCTGCAGCTTGCGCTGATCGTGTTCGAGCGGCTGGTGATTGCTGTCCTTGCGCAGCTCGATGGCCAGCAGATTGTTCGGGATGTCGCGCTGATGCACGACGATATCGGGATAGATCGACTTGCCGAGATGGTCATCGGTCGAGCTTCCCGAGCCGCGTGGCAGCCGCAGCGTGCGCTCGCCGAGCCGATCATAGTTGCAGTCGATCTGCCAGCCGGGAAACTGCCGCTCGACATAGACAGCCAGTCGGTGAGTAAGCGTTCGCTCGCCGAGATCGCGCTCCAGCAGGAACGTCTCCTGCGCGTAGAACTCCTGCACGGCGGCGATCACCTTGTTCAGCTCGGTCTGCATTGGCGCCTCCGACTGGACAAAGCGCGATGAGATCGGGTGGATCATCATCGCGCTTTAGCTTCCTGTTTGAGCATGATCTTTTCGGAAAACCGCTTCGCACTTTTCCGGATCATGCTTTGGACCGCCGCCGCGGCCTTTTGGGATTGCCCCGCTATATCTGCACTTCGATCAGCCGCGGTCCGGGTTCGGCGACGGCTTCCGCCAGCGCCTTGTTGAACTCGTCGGCTGTCGTCACCGCCCTGCCCGGCACGCCCATGCCCTTTGCGAGCGCGACGAAATCGAGCGTCGGCCGGTCGATCTTCAGCATGTCCTGCGCCCGCTTGCCCGGTTCGCCGGCGCCGACGCCATCGAACTCGCCGCGCAGGATCTGATACATGCGATTGGCGAACACGATGGTGACGATGTTGAGCCCTTCGCGCGCCTGCGTCCACAGCGACTGGATCGTGTACATCGCGCTGCCGTCGCCGACCATGCAGATCACCTTGCGGTCCGGACAGGCGATCGCGGCGCCGGTCGCGACCGGCGTCGAATAGCCGATCGAGCCGCCCAGATTCTGAATCCAGTCGTGCGGAGCAGCGCTCGCCGTCAGCGGGAAGAAACCGCGCCCGGTCGTGATGGATTCGTCGACCAGGATGGCATTGTCTGGAACCGCGGCCGCGATCGCCTGGGCGATCGACGCGTGGTTCAAGGCACCCGTCGGCTTCACCAGTTCGACGGTCGCCTGCGGCTTCACATCGGCCGGCTTGGCACCAACCGCCGAGGCCAGCGCCTGCAACGCCGCCACCGAATTCTCCCCGCTCGAGGTCATGCGATGCACCTCGCATCCCTCCGGCTTCAGCAGGCTCGGCTTGTTCGGATAGGCGAAGAACGCGACAGGTTCGTTGGCTTCGACGAGAACGACGTGTCGAAAGCCCTTCAGCGCCGCGAGTGCCAGTTCGATCACATAAGGCACCCGCTCGATCGAAAACCGCCCGCGTCCGCGCGCCATCCGCGGGCTCGCCAGCTGACCCATGACCTTGCAGCCAGTCTTGCCGGCGATCTGCGCCGCCAGCGCCAGCCCCGGCTCCGTCACCGCGCTGCCGGTCATCAGCAGCAATGTCGGTTCACCGCTGCGCAGCACCTTGGCGGCGCTCTCGACGGCCTGTGGCGAATAGTTCCGGCGCTGCGATTCCACAGGCACCTGCGCCACCCCGTCCGCCTCGTTCCACGCGGTGTCGGCAGGCAGGATCAAGGTCGCAACCTGCGGCGGCGCGCCGCTGGCGGCGGCGATTGCGGCTGCGCCATCACGGGCGACCGACTTGGCGTCCGGCGAGGTGCGCACCCAGGCCGACATCGGCCGTGCCAGGCCCTCGATGTCGGACGTCAGCGGCGCGTTGTATTCGATGTGGTAGGTGGCATGCTGGCCGACGATGTTGACGATGCCGGAATGCGCCTTCTTGGCGTTGTGCAGATTGGCAAGGCCGTTGGCGAGGCCGGGCCCGAGATGCAGCAGCGTCGAGGCCGGCGTTCCCTTCATGCGGAAATAGCCGTCGGCCGCACCGGTCACCACACCTTCGAACAGGCCGAGCACGCAGCGCATGCCCGGGACCTTGTCCAGCGCCGCGACGAAATGCATCTCCGAGGTGCCTGGGTTGGTGAAGCAGACATCCACGCCGCCCGCGACCAATGTCCGCACCAGACTTTCCGCACCGTTCATGCTCACGCTCCCGTTTCGAGATGTTCTTGAGGTCGCTCAGAGCACGATCCGATTGAATCGGATCATGCTCGTATCCTTTTGTTTGGTCGCGTTTTCTTCACGCGAACCGGTGGCCACTTCGCTTGAAAACGCTCCAGCTTTTGTTTGGCCGCGTTTTCTTGACGCGAACCGGTACCCACTTCGCTTGAAGACGCTCCAGATCAACCATTCTTCAGCCGCTTCGTCAAAGGTTTGGCCGGACAATGCAGCTATCGCTTCCGATCTGTTGCCTTTTTAAACCGTGTTGTCGGAAAATGGCTGGTGTCACGGCTTCGTCGCTTGCGAAACGCCGGCGATTGTGGCCTCTCTGAGCGCATATTTGATTGTTCGCGAGGACGACGACGATGCGCAAGATTGCCTTGATGTTTGCCGCGCTCACGATCCTGGCAGGTGCCGGCCAGGCCCAGGCCCAGTTCTTCGACTCCCGAGGCTACCAGTCCGAAGCCCCGAGCTTCTTCGGCGGCGGCGGGGTGAGCCCGATCCCGCGCACCACCGTCGAGTACCCGACCAACTACGCCCCCGGCACCATCATCGTGAACACCGCCGAGCGCCGGCTGTATCTGGTGATGGCGAACGGCCAGGCGCTGCGCTACGGCATCGGCGTCGGCCGCGACGGCTTCCGCTGGAGCGGCGTGCATCGCATCTCCGCGAAGAAGGAATGGCCGTCCTGGACGCCGCCCTCGGACATGCTGCGCCGCCGCCCCGATCTGCCGCGCCACATGGCCGGCGGCATCGAGAACCCGCTCGGCGCGCGCGCGATGTATCTCGGCTCGACGCTGTACCGCATTCACGGCTCGAACGAGCCGGAGACGATCGGCCAGGCGGTCTCGTCGGGCTGCTTCCGCATGACCAATGAGGACGTCAAGGACCTCTATGATCGCGTTTCGGTCGGCGCCACCGTGGTGGTGAAGAACTGATCGCGACGATTTCGACCGAACCAGTCACAGCCATCCGGTAAGATCGCCGATCCCACCTTGCGCTGCCGCAAACCTTGCGGCAGCGTCGTCATGATGTCCCAGCACCGTCCTTCGATCCTGCTCCTTCTCGCCGCAGCGCTCGCCGTTGGCCTCGCCGATAGCCTCGCGCCCGCCGCCGCCGAGATTCCGGCGATCGCCTCGCGCCAGCGCAACGAGAAGAAGGTCTTCACCGACGCCGAGATCGTCGAGGGTTTCCTGAAGACCGCGTTCGGCGCCGAGTATCATCTCGCCGGCCGGGTCGACCGCATCCGCAAATACGACAGGCCGGTGCGCGTGTTCGCCGACGGCAACCGCGCCGACCGCAAGGCCCAGCTCGCCAAGGTCGTCGCCGACATCCGCAGCAAGGTGCAGCATCTCGACATCGCGATGGCCGATGACAGCGAGGCGGCCAATGTCGTGGTCAAGCTGGTGCGCGACCGCGAGCTCTACCGCACCATCGCGACCTTCTACGGCCAGGAGCGCGCCAAGGAGATCCGCACCTCGCTCGATCCGCAATGCCTGTCGGGCTTCCGCAAGAACGAGAACTACGAGATCGAGCATTCCGACGTCATCCTCACCGTCGACAACGGCGATTTCGTCTTCCTCGACTGCGCCTATGAGGAGCTGCTGCAGTCGCTCGGCCCGATCAACGACACCGCGACGGTGCCGTGGACCATGTTCAACGACAGCGTCTCGATGGGCTTCTTCGACGTCTACGACCAATACCTGCTCAATTTGCTCTACGACCCCCGCATCAAGCCCGGCATGAACGTGCAGGAGGTCAAGGCCGTGCTCCCCGCCGTGCTCACCGACGTCCGCGCCTGGGTGGCGAAGGTGAATCATCTGGAGTGAGGGTGGGCTTTGCCGCAATGGGCACGGACGCTCGCGTCAAACACCGCTGTCGTCCCTGCGAAAGCAGGGACCCTTACTCCGCGGCCGGAGTTATTGAAGGGACTCGACATACCAACATCGCTCACCAACAACCATTCGTGGTTATGGGTCCCTGCTTTCGCAGGGACGACATCGAGAACGTTGCACCGCTTGTGAATCAAGCGGAACGCGCACGTGAGGTGAGCACCGGCAGCAGGGCTCCCTCCCCCCTTGCGGGGGAGGGTTGGGGGAGAGGGGTGCCACACGACGTGCGCTCTCCGCAGTCGTCATGACAAGCGAACAAGTTGCAAGAGCGACACGCTCATCGATCGATCTCGCCCGGGGCCACCCCTCTCCCCAGCCCTCCCCCACAAGGGGGGAGGGAGCCTGACCGGCGTGCTCACCTCACACTGCTCAATTCGCAACGTGGGAATCACCACCCTCCCGCTTGACCTTGCCCCTGCGGCCGCCTCCATAGAGGTGCGGTCAGACAACGCGAGGTGATTCGATGAATGCTCCTGCTGCCCGTTTCCTCAGTCCGTCCGAAGCTGCAAGGCAGCTCGGAATCTCGGCCAAGGCGCTGCGGCTCTACGAGGAGCGCGGCCTGATCGCGCCCGGCCGGACGCCGGCGGGATGGCGCGCCTATGGTGCGGCCGAGATGGCGCGCGGCGCCGAGATCGTCGCGCTGCGCGCGCTCGGCCTCGGCATCAATGAAGTGGCGCGGATCCTGAACGGCGACGCCGTCATCCTCGACCGCGTGCTGGCCGCGCACGAGGCCTCGCTCGAAGCGCGGATGCGCCAGTCCGGCGACAGCATCGCCAGGGTGCGCCTGCTGCGCACCGACCTCGCCCGCGGCAAGATGCCCGCGCCGCGCGACCTCGTCGGTGCGGTCGGCGCGCGGCCCGCGATCGGCGTCGCATTCGATCTGCCGTGGCCGTGGGGCGGCGAGCGCTTCGAATTGCGCGACGTCAAGCGGCTGAACTACATCGTCGGCCCGCTCGGCAGCGGCAAGACCCGCCTCGCGCAACGGCTCGCCGAAGTACTGCCCGGCGCCAGCTTCGTGGGGCTGGACCGCTCCGCCGACGGCGGTGCTGCGGTTCGCGCGCGGCTCGACGCCGACCCGGCGCACAAAACGAGGGTCGAGGCGCGCCTTGCAGTCCTCGTCGCCGACGGCGCGGTGGAGACGCCCGCATTGACCACCCTGCTCGCCGCGCTCGAAGCCGGCGGCGACGCGATCCTGGTGATCGACATGCTCGAGCAAGGGCTCGATGCGACCAGCCAGGAGGCCGTGATCGCGCATCTGCGCCGCCGCGGACCTGAGGCGCCGCCGCTGTTCTTCCTGACGCGCTCCAACGCGATCCTCGACCTCGACGCGGTCGGCGACGATGAAGCGATCATCCTGTGCCCCGCCAATCACAGCGTGCCGATCTCGGTCACGCCGGTGCCGGGTGCGGCAGGCTATGAAGCGGTCGCGACCTGCCTCGCCTCGCCCGAGGTGCGCGCGCGCACCGAAGGCATGGTTGCGTGGCAGCCAACCTGACTTCTCGCATTGGTTGTATTATAATCACATAACAATGCATGACGCAGGTCGGATGCACGGCAAAAAAGTGTGCTATAAGCTCACACAATGAGCGAGCTTCCCCGTACCCAGGCCTTGCGTTGCTTCATCACGGTTGCCCGTGAGGGCACCGTATCGCGCGCCGCAGCGATGCTGAAACTGACCCAGCCGGCGGTCAGCCTGCAACTCAAGGCGCTGGAGGAAAGCACCGGATTGCAGCTGTTCAACCGCACGCCCAGCGGCTTCACGCTGACCGAGGCCGGCGCCGCACTGCTGCCGCTGGCGCACCGGGCGGTGGCGGCGGCATCCGACTTCAAGGCGATGGCGGACTCGCTGAACGAGGCGCAGCGCGGCACGCTGCGCGTCGGCACCATCCTCGACCCCGAATTCACCCGGCTCGGCCCGTTCGTGCGCAGCCTTGCGATGTCCTCGCAACGCACCGAAGTGTTCTTGCGCCATGGCGTCAGCGACGACGTGCTGGCGCAGGTCGGCCGGGGCGAGCTCGACGTCGGCTATTATGTCGACGCTACGCCCCAGGAGCAGCTGGTCCATCACAGTTTCGGCGAGCGGACCATCGCCGACGGGCGCTACCAGCTCGCGCCGCTGCTCAGCTACGACTACCGCGTCATCGCGCCGATCGGCTGGCGGGACCGGGTGATCGGCAAGGGCTGGGCCGAGCTCGCCGAGCTGCCGTGGCTCGCGACACCGCCGCATTCCGGCCACCGCCGGCTGCTCGACGACATCTTCCGCCCGCTCGGCGCCTTGCCGAAGCGCGTCGGCTACACCGATCAGGAAGAGGCGATGATCGACTTCGTCGAATCCGGCCTCTGCCTCGCCCTCGCGCGCGACAGCGTGCTGGCGCCGCGGATGGCGCGGCCGCACCAATTCGTGGTCGCCGACAAGGTGAAGCTGACCTGCGATCTCTCGTTCGCCTGCCTTGCCGCCCGCCGCCAGGAGCCGGTGATCGCCCACGCCTTCGCGGCCGTGCGCGCGGTGTGGAATATCAAGCCGGCGATCGCCGGCGCCGGCCCGACGCGGACGCGCAAGGTCGCGAAGAACGTCTGACGCACGCGGACGCGCGCCACGGAACGCGCCGCCTTGATCCTGCTCCGACCTTGGGCGATCGAAAGAGCAGGCCCACTCAGGACCCATTGCGGACATTGGCGAGGCTGCTAATGATGACCGCCGTCCGAGAGTTCGACGCGGCAACTGTGGGTGTGGCAACGAGTGGGATTTCGAGACCGCAAATATCAGGTTTATGCCGTTCTTGGAAATCCGACGACTGCTCCGCCGTGGGTTGAACGAACTTGGACTCAAATATTCAGCGCACTGAACTCGCTAATCCACGCAGAGCGCCATCGCGTAGCGGTGCGATCAACTCAGTTGGACGCGCTGGGGAGCGGCTCACCCAATCAAAAGAAAATTTCGTTTGGACGCATTGGTTGGAATGAGCCGGGATGCCAAAAGTGGACGCACGCTGAAAATGGAGTGCTTCGCTCAGGCCGTCAGGCGGTGTTTCTGACCTGCGAAGTGTGGGCTCCCTCTTGGTCCGTTTGCGAACGCGAAGGGGTGGCGCCCGACGTCTTCCTTGCCATGAAAAGCGAATATACCCTTCCATCAAAGTCTCATGATGAGTCCAAGTTCAGCTCGGCTTGCATCCTGGCCGCCGCCTCCGACTTAGGTCAACCTGATAAGCCCAGGCAAGCTGCAAACTCCATCGCATCTGCGGTCGAGGCAGTGCTTCGGGCACACTGCGTTCGACAGTGGGGTGGCCACGTCCAAGACGACGCGGTTCGTCTGAACGCGATCAATGATCTTTTGGTCGCAGGGTTGTTCAAGCCCGGCCCGCGACATCAGGCGCCACCATCATTGACGATTCTGAACGGAACCTGGGCGCCCTTCTAGGAGGCCTTGGTGCGATACCGGGGTTGCTGCTTCATGGCGTGGACGGCGGCGGAGCGAGAGACGGTTTCGTGAGAAGATATCGAAGCTCGCGCATCATCGCGCTCTGCGTCGCACTCGCGATGCTGGCGCTGGATCAGCTGACAAAGCATTGGGCCCTTCAATCGCTGGATACCAGCGCCACCGTGAAGCTGCCGGGCCCCATCGACCTCACGCTCGTGTTCAATCGCAGCAACGCTTTCGGCCTCATTCCCGACTACGGTGCGTTGTCGCGCTGGGCGCTCGCTTGCGTCGGCCTTGCCGCAGCGGCGGCCCTGCTCGGGTCCGTCCTGCGGCGATCGACATCGACCATCAACGCGTTCGGATTCGCCTTGATCGGCGCCGGAGCGGCCGGAAATGCGATCGACCGTCTTCGATTGGGTGCCGTCGTCGACCTGTTCGACGCCTCGAAACTTCGATTTGTCTGGATCTTCAACGTCGCCGACGTTTCAATCGATCTGGGGGTCGCGCTCGTCCTGCTTGCCGCGCTCCTGCCATCCTTGGAGGTGACCAAGGCAGGCCTCGGCGACAGCTAGGCTGAGATGCTAGGCGGCGATGACCAACGGCCGCGTCATCTCCGCCATGGTCGGCACCAGCGACGGCGCCTCGCAATCCTGCAGCGCGAGCTCGTTCACGAGTTCGCGCAGCCTCGGCGGCAAATCGGCGTAATCGTCGCGCAGCGCATAGCGCAGCCGCTCGCCGATCTCTTCGCAAATGGCGCGCGCGTGCTCGGGCGCGATCGGGTGATGCTCAATCATGGACGCCGACCGCTTGCGACGATGGCGCGCCGTCCAACTGCACGCCCGCAACCACGGATCCCGCATACGCAGATGCGATCAAGACGAGGATCCGAACAATGCTGAACATGGTTCGTACTCCCTTTTCTGATCCTTCAAATAGCAGGGAGACATTGCCGCCCGATTAGGGAAACTGGTTCCCGCGGCCTTTAAGGGATTGGTAAACGTGAGGTTCAGGACCGGGCCTCAGCCCGATCGAGAACCTGCACGGCGGGGGCGGCGTCCTCGAAGGCGCGAGCCCTTCCCAGGCGCTGCCGGATGTCCCCAATCAGGGGGACAGACGCATCAGGCGGAATCAATATGATGCGAAGCCGGATGCCGGTCGGCTATCATCGTGAGAACAAGAACCTGCTGGGAGGATTTGCAATGAAGCTGGCCATGGCCGGACTCTGGGTACTCGCGGGCGCGATGCTGATTGCGCCGGACGCGCGTGCCGACATCAAGGTCGGCGTCGTGGTGTCCGCGTCCGGGCCGGGCTCGGCGCTCGGCCAGCCGCAGATGCGCACCATCGCGGCGCTGCCGAAGGAGATCGGCGGCGAGAAGGTCACCTATATCGCGCTCGACGACGAGTCCGATCCGACCAAGGGCACGCAGAATGCCCGCCGCCTCGTGATCCAGGACGGCGTCGACATCCTGATCGGCTCCTCGCTCACCCCGGTGACCATGCCGATGCTCGACGTCGCCGTGGAGAGCAAGACGCCGATCATCTCGCTCGCGGCGGCGACCGCGATCGTGCGGCCGATGGACGACCGCCGCCGCTGGGCGTTCAAGGTGGTCCCCAATGACGATCTGATGGCGGCCGCGATCCTGAAATACATCGCGAAATCCGGCATCAAGACGCTCGGCTATATCGGCGTGTCCGACGGCTATGGCGAGGGCTACTACGCCGAGGTGTCGCGGCTGGCGCCGTCGCTCGGCCTCACCGTCACGACCCACGAGGTCTATGCGCGCGCCGACACCAGCGCGATGGGCCAGGCGCTGAAGGTGATCGCGACCAACCCGGAGGCGGTGTTCATCGCCTCCGCCGGCACGCCGGCGGTGCTGCCGCAGGAGGCGCTGCGCAGCCGCGGCTATGCCGGCAAGATCTTCCAGACCCACGGCGTGGCATCGGAGGAATTCATCAAGCTCGGTGGCGCCAATGTCGAGGGCGCGATCTTCACCGGCGAGGCCTTCACCATCGCCGACGACCTGCCGGCGAGCGATCCGTTCCGCCAGGCGCGCGACGAATTCGTGTCGTCCTACGAGAAGGTCAACGGGCAAAAGCCGAACATCTTCGGCGCGCATCTGTGGGATGCCGTCACGCTGTTCAAGCGCGCGGCGGCGAATGCGCTGAAGACGGCAAAGCCCGGCACGCCGGAATTCCGCGCCGCGCTGCGCGACGAGCTCGAGCGCGGCAAGGACGTCTATCTGAACAACGGCCTCTCGACGATGAGCCCGACCGACCACAACGGCTATGACGAGCGGTCGGCGTTCCTGATCAAGGTCGAGGGCGGCAAGTTCAGGCTGGTGAAGTAGGCACCCGGGAAAGGCTAGGACCGATCGACATTCAGGATTCCCAAGCGGTTTGATCGCTGATTCATAGAGTTCCGTGATTCGAGACACGGAGCAGATGGTGGCGGCGAAACGATATGAGCTGACGGAGGCGCAATGGGCGAGGGTTGCGCCACTGCTGCCGGGGAAAGCTGGCGACCCGGGACGGACGGCTGCGGACAATCGACTGTTCGTCAACGGATGTTTGTGGGTCTTGCGATCGGGCGCACACTGGAGCGACCTGCCGGAACGGTACGGCAAGTGGAAAACGGTGCATCAGCGCTTCAGCCGCTGGTGCCATGCCGGCGTCTGGGAGCGCGTGTTCGCTGCTCTGACCGCCGATCGCGACAACCAGTATCTGATGATCGACAGCACCATCGTTCGCGCCCACCAGCAGGCGACGAGCGGAAAAGGGGGGCCAAAGATCAGGCGCTGGGGCGTTCCCGAGGCGGACTGACCACCAAGATCCACATGCTGGCTGATGCGCTCGGCCGTCCGCTCCGCTTCATCGTCACGGCTGGGCAAGTTAATGACATCACCCAGGCGCCCGCACTGCTCCACGGCCAGAGCGGCGATGCCGTGCTCGCCGACAAGGCCTATGACAGCAACGCCTTGCGTGCGATCATCGCGGAAATCGGCGCAACGGCGGTGATCCCGTCAAACCGCACCCGCAGGATCATCATTCCGCACGACGCCGACGCCTACAAACAGCGCAACCGCATCGAGCGCTGCTTTTGCCAGCTCAAACACTTCCGACGCTTGGCAACCCGTTATGACAGGCGATCTGGCAACTTTACTGGCTTCATCCATCTCGCAGCCGCAATGATCTGGATGCAATGAATGTCGATCGGCCCTAGTCGCCGCCCCATCGCCAGCGCGGCGGCTCGCCTTTCCACCAGCACACCGCGATGAGCAACAGGCTGAGCACGGCCGCATAGACGATGAAGCGCGCTGGAGACTGCGGCAGGTCCATCGCGCCGCCGGCCGCGATCAGCGCCACAAAGCCTGCGAGAACCGCCCAGCCTTGCCAGTTGTTCGGAGTTCCCCAGCCCCAGCCGTAGCGCTTGGCGGGAAACCAGTATCTGTCGTCACCTGGCATGGGACTGCTCCGGTCTCGAAATCCCCTGCGTCACACCTTGCCCTTGCCCGCTGCGCAGATGTTCTTCAGCGCCTGCCATTCGGCCGCCGACAGCAGCGGCTGGCCGCCGGCCGGCCTCGTGGCATCGGCCTTGTCCATGCGCGCGAGGCGATCCTCGGTCAGCGGGTGGCTGGAGACCAGCGAGAGCCCCTTGCCGCCTTCCTTGCCGGTGACGCGGAACATCAGCTCGCCCATCGGCTTGGCCGGACGGCCGAGCTTGTGCATGGTCTCGATCGCGAAGGTGTCGGCGTTGGTCTCGGCGTCGCGCGAATAGGACGACGTCACCAGCGAGCGCGAGGCGAAGATCAGCGCGCCGGAGCCGGTGATGTCGCCGAACAGCAGCCCGATCAGGAACGAGGTGCCGCCATTGTGGATCAGCTCGCGCATGCTGTCGCGATGACGGAGATGGCCGAGCTCATGCGCCAGGACGCCGGCGATCTCGTCGGGATTTTCCGCCTTCTCCAGCAGCCCCTCGAACAGATAGACCTTGCCGCCCGGCAGCGCGAAGGCGTTCGGCACCGGCGTCGCCAGCACGCCCGACTGCACCGAGGTATCGAGGCCCGCGGACTGCCTGAGCTTGCCGACCAGCTTCTCGAATGCCGCTTGTCCTGCCGCGTTGCTGCACGGCGTGCCGTCGAACACCACCTTGACCTGCGCCTCCGCGACGTCACCGAGACGCCGCTCGAAAGAATCAGGCACCAGCGGCGTCAGCCGTTCGGCGGCGAGCGGCACGCCGAACAGCACCACCAGCACGATCGACACCGCGGCCGCCAGCGACCAGCCGACGATGCCGGCGACGCCCTTGCGGTTCGGCAGGTCGGCCTCGAGCCGGTCGCAGCGCGCGACCACCGCCGCCGTCTGCTGCGCGTCGCGGATTTCGAGCCGCGCCAGGGCCGGCGCGGCCAGGCAGCTCAGCCGCAGCAGGCCGGACGGGCTGTCGGCGCTGCGGATGTCGTGGAACGCCCAGCGCGCGAGCAGTTCGCCGTCTTGCCTGATCTCCAGCGCGTCGGACAGTTTGAGCGCGACGATGCGCCGGCGGCTCGATGCGCCGTCGAAGTACACCACGCCCGGCACGGGCGCTGCCGCCGAACTGGCCTCGTTGAAATCGGCTTCCATGGCGCTAGAATCCCGCGACGTCGAGGCCGTCGGCGAAACCTTCGCCGAGCGCATTGGCGAGCTCGCCGCGCGCGGTGACGTTGGCCGCCGCCTCGATGTTGTGCACGATGGTCGACGACAGCACCCGGACCCAGAGATCGCGCATCAGGTAGACCCGCATCACGACGTTCATCGCCAGCGCAAGCGCAAGATACCCGATGCCGGCCATGACCATCAGGGGAATGCTCTTGGCAAACGCCTCGGTCCTGAAGAAGTCCGCGATCGAGGAGCCGTTGATGCTCGCGGCCAGGAAGGTGCAGAGCACGAGATAGGCAAAGAACACCGTGCCGAGCAGCATGGCCCAGCCGATCACCTTCCAGTACAGACCGATCAGCGCGCTGCGGCGCATGGTGGATTCCAGCCTGACCTCGCCGAAGCGGATGCCCGACAGCCACCAGCGCCACTCGATCGCCTTGAACGCGGCATAGGCGAACGGACCGAAGATCGTCACCATCGCGAACGGCATCAGCAGCCAGAGCCACCAGCCGCGCTTGAAGAAGTCCCAGCCGCGGCCCTCGAACGAGCCCTGCAGGTCGCCGTAATAGGAATGCCGCATCTTGTAGCGTTCGAGCGCCGCCTCGCGCCATGGCAGCGCCAGGCCGAGCGTGATCGTGACCAGCAGGCCCCATAGCGAGGCCTTCAGCGCATAGATCCAGCCCGAGCCGCTCATCCAGAAGCGGACGCCACGCCACACCGTGCGGGTCAACCGGTAGCGCCGCGCGCGATAGATCGCGAACTGGCCGAACAGATAGAAGAAGGCGACCATCGGCAGCGAGGCGAAGGTCTGGCCGTGCTCGGCTTCGATGGCGAGCAGGGCGTAGCCGAGATAGACCGGCACCAGGATGGCGAGCGCGACCAGGAAGCCGATCAGAAGCTCCTTGCCGCGGCCGGTATATTCCGGCCCATCGCCGTCGATCAGGGTGTTCGACCAGAGGTGACGGCGGATGTCGGTGGTGAGCCAGAACCGGTAGAAGCCGACCGTGACGAGCTCAAGCGCGGCGCCGCGCGCGATCAGGCGGAAGAACTCGTTCCGGCTCCCCGAAAACGCCACCGGCATCGGCGGCGGAACCGGTTGCGGCGGCGGCTGCGGCGGCCCCGGCGGGGTCCAGCTCATGTCGTTCACGGTTCAGCTCCAGGACGTGACAATCTCTGCGCATCAAAAGCACAGGTTTGTCGCTGCGAGTGTGATCCAGGTTTCACACGAGGTCGAGAGCGGCGGGCGATTTTTGGCGGGGTGCGGTTGGCTTTGCCTTAACGAGATTGCCGGAAACCGCGCAGGCCCGATGCGCGTATCGACCACCGTCGGAGCCTGGTGGCCGCCGCCCTGTGCGGACACTTTGAGAACGACTCGATTTCGTTTTGAGAACAATTCGATCCCAGATCCTCCTGAAAGAACTTGCGAATTTCGCCTCGATTTTTTCGCCGGTTCTGCAGCTCAAAAATGCGAGGGAGGTCAAATCCAGCGTAGTTGTGTCCGCACTCCGAAACCCGGCGCGGTTCGCTTTCAGAGATGGGTCCTCCGGGATGGCCAGGATTTCTGTTCTCGCCGAAACGCGCCGCATCTTGCCGCATGAGACTGCGACCGCAGCTCGTTATCGCAGCTTGCCGAGCCACAGCGCGGTGAGCGCCGAGCGATTGCGCACGCCGAACTTGGCGTAGATCGACTTGACGTGGAAATGCGTGGTGTTCGGACTTTGCTCAAGCCTCTGTGCGATCTGCTTTTCCGTGTGCCCGTCGAGCAGTGCGAGCAACACCCTGCGTTCAGCAGGTGTCAGGGCTGCATTGGCGATCAGCAGACCGTGGCTGAGCAGTTGCTGACGGTGAAACCATCTCAACCCGCGCATCACGAAGCCCAGACGCTGGCCGTCCTGCGCCGAGAAGCGAGGGGCCTCCGCATCGCGAAATACGAACAGGCGAATCCTCACGTCGTCATTGAGCGCAATGCGCACGGAAATGCTGTCGGCGAAGCCGACGTCCAAATAGTGCCGCCGATAGTGCTCGCCCTCGAACCATTCCGGCGGCAGCGCTTCGAACAACAGGCGGACGCGGAACGGCTCATCTCCCGACATGGAAAGGATCTGAGACAGGTCGACGTCGCGGGACCAGAGCGTATCGAACTGCTTCTGCACGGATGCTGCCACCGCCGGTATCGGGTCCAGCACCCGGACGAGGCGCGGACGCCAACCGAGCAAGGGATCGGCCCGCTTCGGCGAAGGCAATCGCACGACAACACCCCATAGCACATTGCGTGCCGACAACATGGTACGCAGTGCGGCTAGCAGATGTGTCAGTGCGGCGTCGCCGTCGCCGACGGAGAACTCGGCCAGCCGATCCCAGAGCGCATAGACATCTTGATTCTGCGGATTGGTGGAATCCGTGGATAGATACATGTCCCCCCGAAACAAGTGCGCAGGTCACCGACCTTCGAGCAAGCATAGGAGACACCGGACCACCTTTCTAGGTAGTTCCCAGGCGCATCACGTGGCGCGATATTCAGTGCGGGTGTTGGGAAGACTGGCCTTCTCACCGTCACGATATTCGGAGATTAACGATGCGCACTGCAATGGGCGCGCGCCGGCTTGACACGCCCGACGACGACCGGACGGAGCGGCGATGGCGTCTCGGCTTTTTCATCGCCCTATCATGCGTAGTCTTGATTGCACTCGCGGCCTTCGTGCAGCAGCCGCCCGGCGAAGGGTTGATCCGACCTACTGGCCCGTTGCCGGCGATCGACATTCCCTGATCGAGCGCTGTTGGCGCCCCCTGCTGGAGATCATCATGCGCGCCGTTGCAGCTGCTGCGATTGCGAAGGCTTTTGTCCGGATATTCCCCGCATCGTCACTGCAAGCAAACGTCCTCAAGCAGACCGCGTTGTTCTGCGGAGCCGCCCTCTTGGTCTGGCTGCTGTCGGTGACTTATGGGCTGGATCTCAGTGCCGGCTTCTTCTAGCCGATCAGCATGTGATCTTGCGTTTGCTTCGGTTTCCAGGCCCCTTGAGCCGCATGTGCAGGGGTCGTCCCGCTCTTCAGGGGCAAGTTCATAGAAGGACGCGGAAATGCTCTGCCCAGACGGTTTGCTCTGCGGCTCGAAGTCCTGGGTTGAGGCTGCCGGCTATCTCGCATCGTTTCTCGTCTTCGCCACGTTTTGCATGAAGACGATGCTCCCGCTCAGGATCGCGGCCATCTTGAGCAATGTCGCGTTCATCGCATACGCGTTCTTCGACGGCTTGTATCCGATCCTCATCCTTCACTCGGTTCTGCTGCCCCTCAACGCCGTCCGAACAGTCCAGATGCTCCGCCTCAGGCGAATTGTGGAGCAGGCATCCAAGGGCGAATTCACAACCGAACCGCTATGTCCGTTCATGAAAGCGGCGACGTGGAAGGCCGGGGAGATCATTTTCAGGCAAGGCGATCACGCCGACCGCATCTATCTGCTTGCAAAGGGAAGCGTACGCCTGAATGAAATCGATCTCGTTCTGGGGGCCGGAGAGCTGTTCGGGGAAATTGGCGTTTTCTCGACGGCGCGAGAGCGCACCCAGACGGCTCAGGCAATTTCCGATGTCGAGCTGCTCTGGCTCACCGAGCGCGACCTCGCCCAGGTGTGCCATGCCGATCCTGCCCTGGCTTTCCACTTCCTGAAACTGTCGATCAACCGCCTGCTGGCCAACACGGGACGCCAGCCGGGTCGTTCCTTCGCGGTCCCGATACCCCCGGCCGGCGAGAACGAACTTCGAACCTCAACGAGGGAAATACATACTTACCGATCAGGTGATGGAACGACCAGCAAGGACGCCGCCGCAAACGAGGGCAGGTGCGATGATCAAATGGATATTGTCGGCGTGCTTCCTGGCGCTCACGGCTGCTCCCGCCGCTGCCGTCGACGTACGGCTGGATTCCTATCGCAATCCGAAGAATGAGAACTTTCGCATCTTCAATCATATGTATCTGGACGGCGCCAGGGGCGGCATGATGGCTTCCAATGCCTGGTTGAAACGGCATGGCGGCCAGATGTTGTTCTGCATGCCGGGCGACCTCGCACTGAGCAGCGAGCAGACCGAAGAGATCATGCTCAAATCCGCCGACAAGCGGTCCGCCAAAGGCGAGATGGCGGTCGCCCTCCTGCTGCTCTGGGGCTTGCAGGACACCTACCCCTGCGACAAGCCTGCCAGCCAACAGCCGGCGCCCGCACCGCCCGATTGAATCAAACGCCGTTTCAAACGGCGTTGGTTGCCGCCCCGGCCCGTCCATCACCCGAAAAGCCCGGATTCGGCCGCTTTGGCCTGGCATCAATGCGGCCAAATGCGCGCTGAGAGCCCTTGCGCAAACCGCGGAATGAGAATGTAATTCGGTAAAACATGCCGCGCCGGCGATGCCCGGCAGCGAAACGGTTGAGGAGCCGCTCATGCACGGGACCATCGATCTGGTCGACGACAGCAATCTGGACGCCGCACGCGAACGCGCCAACACGCTTCCGCTTTCGGACTACGATCCCGGCGATCCCGAGCTGTTCAAGACCGATACCTTCTGGCCGTATTTCGACCGGCTGCGCCGCGAGGAGCCGGTGCACTACTGCAAGGATTCGATGTTCGGCCCGTACTGGTCGATCACCCGCTACAACGACATCATGGACATCGAGACCAATCACGCGGTGTTCTCCTCGGCCGCCTCGCTCGGCGGCATCACCATCCGCGACGTGCCGCCGGACCTGCGCCGCGAAAGCTTCATCGCGATGGACCAGCCGCGCCATTCGGCGCAGCGCAAGACCGTGGCGCCGATGTTCACGCCGACGCATCTTGACGAGCTCGCGATCAATATCCGCAGGCGCTCGACCGAGTGCCTCGACAACCTGCCGCGCGGCGAGGTGTTCGACTGGGTCGACAAGGTCTCGATCGAGCTGACGACGCAGATGCTCGCGGTGCTGTTCGACTTCCCGTGGGAGGACCGCCGCAAGCTGACCCGCTGGTCCGACGTCGCGACCACCCTGCCCGGCGCCGGCGGCCTCGTCGCCACCGAGGACGAGCGGCAGGCCGAGCTGATGGAATGCGCGAGCTATTTCGCGAGGCTGTGGAAGGAGCGCTCTGGCCAGCCGCCGAAGAGCGATCTGCTCTCGATGATGGCGCATAGCGACGCCACGCGGAACATGGATCCGAAGAATTTCCTCGGCAATCTGATCCTGCTGATCGTCGGCGGCAACGACACCACGCGCAACACGCTGTCCGGCAGCATCTACGCGCTCAGCAAGCATCCGGAGCAGTACCGCAAGCTGAAGGAGAATCCGGCGCTGATCGACAGTTTCGTGCCCGAGGTGATCCGCTGGCAGACGCCGCTCGCCCATATGCGGCGCACCGCGCTCGCCGACTTCGAGTTCCGCGGCCGCCAGATCAAGAAGGGCGACAAGGTGGTGATGTGGTACGTCTCGGGCAACCGCGACGAAGAGGCGATCGAGAAGCCCTACGAGTTCCTGATCGACCGCGCCCGGCCGCGCACCCACATCT
This sequence comes from Bradyrhizobium sp. CCBAU 53421, assembly GCF_015291625.1. NCBI lineage: Bacteria > Pseudomonadati > Pseudomonadota > Alphaproteobacteria > Hyphomicrobiales > Nitrobacteraceae > Bradyrhizobium > Bradyrhizobium sp. CCBAU 53421. The sequence continues at coordinate 2,428,197 of NZ_CP030047.1, read as the reverse complement.
CGTTCGGCTTCGGCATCCATCGCTGCGTCGGCCTGCGTCTCGCCGAGCTGCAGCTCAAGATCATCTGGGAGGAGATCCTCAAGCGCTTCGACACGATCGAGGTGGTGGAGGAGCCGCAGCGGGTGTATTCCAGCTTCATCAAGGGCTACGAGACGCTGCCGGTGCGCATCGCCGCGTGAAAGCGCATCCCGTATTGAGTCGAACCATTTGCGTCGCCGGCCTGAGTTAGGAAGGAACAATCGGATGGGTTCCCTCCCCCCTTGCGGGGGAGGGTTAGGGAGAGGGGTAAGCCGCGCGGGCAGTGCTCGTGGCTCACCCCTCTCTCCAACTCTCCCCCGCAAGGGGGGAGAGAGCCCAACCACCTCCGTGCGGCTTGCCAGATTTATGTGGAGAAGATCATGAACATCCATGCCGCAGTCAGCGCCGACCGGGCCGAGCTGCTGCGCCAGGCGCGCGAGGAAGCCTATGCGACCCCGCTCAAGGATTTTCATCCCGGCGCGCCAAGACTATTCCAGAACGACACGTTGTGGCCGTGGTTCGAGCGGCTGCGCAAGGAAGAGCCGGTGCACTATTGCACCAACTCGCCGATTGAGCCTTATTGGTCGGTCGTGAAGTACAACGACATTATGCATGTCGACACCAGCCACGGCATCTTCTCCTCGGACTCCACGCTCGGCGGCATCTCGATCCGCGACGTGCCGCCCGGCTACGACTATCCGAGCTTCATCGCGATGGACCAGCCGAAGCACGCCCATCAGCGCAAGACCGTGTCGCCGATGTTCACGCCCAATCATCTCGACGAGCTGGCGAAGCTGATCCGCCAGCGCTCGCAAAGCGTGCTCGACAATCTGCCGCGCAACGAGACCTTCAATTTCGTCGAGCGCGTCTCGATCGAATTGACCACCCAGATGCTGGCGACGCTGTTCGATTTCCCCTGGGAGGAGCGGCGCAAGCTGACGCGCTGGTCCGACGTCTCCACCGCGCTGCCGAAGAGCGGCGTCGTCGACTCGCCGGAACAGCGGCGGCAGGAGATGGACGAGTGCTACGCCTATTTCTCGAAGCTGTGGAACGAGCGCGTCAACGCGCCGCCGAAGAACGATCTGCTGTCGATGATGGCGCATAGCGACGCCACGCGGCACATGGATCCCGACAATCTGATGGGCAACATCATCCTGCTCATCGTCGGCGGCAACGACACCACGCGCAACACCATGAGCGGCTCGGTGCTGGCGCTGCACGAGCATCCCGAGCAATTCAGGAAGCTGAAGGAGAACCCTGATCTGATCGACACCATGGTGCCGGAGGTGATCCGCTGGCAGACGCCGCTGGCGCATATGCGGCGCACCGCCCTTCAGGATACCGAGATCGGCGGCAAGACCATCAAAAAGGGCGACCGCGTCGTGATGTGGTACGTCTCCGGCAACCGCGACGACGAGGTGATCGACCGTCCCGACGAGTTCATCATCGATCGCGCCCGGCCGCGCATCCACCTGTCGTTCGGCTTCGGCATCCACCGCTGCGTCGGCATGCGCCTCGCCGAGCTGCAGCTCAAGATCGTCTGGCAGGAGATGCTGAAGCGCTTCGACCGCATCGAGGTGGTCGGCGAGCCGAAGCGGGTCTATTCCAGCTTCGTGCGTGGCATCGAGAACCTGCCGGTGCGGATCCCGGGCTGAGCCCGGGCGTCGTTTCGGCGCGCTGTCCAGCGGCATCTTGCAGATTGGGCCAGTTGACGGACCATGAACCGAAAAGAACGGCGTGCGGCCGGTAAGCGACGGGACGAGCCCACCGGAAACGCCCCCGCTTTCGCCTCTGCAGTGGTCGGCATTGCCGGGCTTGCTGCGGAAGCAAGCCGCTTCTACGGGATGCGGCGCTTCAACGAGGCGCAGGAGATCTGCCGGCAAATCCTCGCGCGCGAGCCTGGCCATGTGCAGGCCCTGAACCTGCTCGGCCTGATGGCGCAGGCAGCCGGCGATCACCGGGCTGCCGCGAAGATGTTCACGAAAGCAATTGCCTCGGACGAGGTGAACGCCGCCTGTCACTACAACGCCGGCAATTCCTACCAGGCGCTGGGCAATCGCGCCAAGGCGGCCGCACATTTCAGCAATGCGCTTGCGCTCGGCATGGATGCGAAGGCCGTCGGCTTCATCCTGCAGAGCCCAACCGTCGCCGGCTATGTCGGGCGGATTGCCGGCAAGTGGCCGCTGCCGCTCACGAACGACGAATTGTTCGGCACTGACGGCGTCGCTCCACTTGCGCGCGACCTGTTCCTGCGTGCGGCGATGGAAGCGACGACGCTGGCTAACATGCAGATCGAGGTGCTGCTGGGATATGCGCGGGCCGAACTGCTTCGGCTCGCGAGCAACGAAGGCGAGGTCGACGACGAGACCGTTGGTCTCGCCTGCGCACTCGCCCGGCAATGCTTCATCAACGAATATGCTTACGGACAGACCCAGGCGGAAACCGAACTCGCGGGCGCATTGCGCGATCGATTGCTGCGGGACCTGACGTCAGGGGCCGCGATCGCGCCGCTCACGCTGGCGGTCGTTGCGGCCTACGCCCCGCTTCACGCACTCCCGCAAGCGGACGCGCTGCTGCGCCGGGATTGGCCCGCGGCCACGGCCGGCCTGTTACGGGTGCAGCTTCGCGAGCCGCGCGAGGAAATGGAGGAGCGCGGCGCCATTGCGACGCTCACCCCGATCAGGAACGACACATCGGTCGAGGTGATGCGCCAGTATGAGGAAAATCCCTATCCGCGCTGGACCGTCAATCCGCTGACGGCCTTCACCGCCGACCGGGCGCGGGGACGGACCGTCGCGACCGCGGAACAGCAGGCAGAACGGGATATCCTGATCGCGGGTTGCGGCACCGGCTCGCATGCGATCCAGATCGCGCAGGTCTATCCGAACGCCCGCCTGCTCGCGGTCGACATCAGCATGACCAGCCTCGCCTATGCGCGCCGCAAGACGCGCGAGCTCGGCCTCCGCAACGTCGAATATGCGCAGGCGGACATCCTGGAATTGGGTGCGATCGGCCGCAGCTTCGACAGCATCGAGTCGGTCGGCGTGCTGCACCACCTTGCCGAGCCCTTTGCCGGATGGCGCGTGCTGGTCTCGCTGTTGCGGCCGGGCGGCACGATGCGCATCGGGCTCTACAGCGAACTGGCGCGCCGCGTCATCGTCGAGGCCCGCGCCCGCATCGCGGCGCGCAACTATCGCGCCACCACTGAGGACATCAGGCGGTGCCGCCAGGACATCTTCCGCGAAGCCGAGCAATGGAAGCCGCTGATCGGCGCCAAGGACTTCTACAGCATGAGCGGCTGCCGCGATCTGCTGTTCAACGTGATGGAGCATCGGCTGACGCTCCCCGAGATCGCGGCGTTCCTGAACGAACACGGCCTGACGTTCCAGGGCTTCGAGCCATTCGACGATCCGGCGATGCTCGACCGATTCCGCAAGCAATTTCCGGGCACCGCTGACGAAACCAATCTGGAGCAGTGGCACCGCTTCGAGGTCGCGCACCCCGAGACGTTCTGGGATATGTACGTGTTCACGGCGGGCAAGACCGCGGGCTGACGGCAACGCGCTAGCGCGCGTGCTGACCCTTGTTGGTCGGCAACGGGCAATCGGTACAAACCCTGTCGTCGCACATCCGGCAGATCGTGAAGCGGTCCATCTCTGATGTGTCCTGCCTTGCCAGCAGCTCGCGGATCAGCGTCGCAAGCTGCTTGCGTTCGGCAGACGACAGCACGTCGAGCAATGACGTCACGGCCGATATCCGCGACGCCAGCAATTCGTTGCGGGATGCAGCGCCTGACGCCGTCAGATGCAAGGCGACCTCACGGCCGTCCTTGCCCGGACGGCGCTCGACCAGCCGGTCCGAGACCAGACGATCCACCAGGCGGACCGTTCCGGAGTGCGACAGGCCGAGGATCCGCCTCAGCTTGTCGTTGGTCATGCCCTGGCCGTAGCCGATGACGATGAGGGCCGCAGGCGTCTCGCCGCCGCGGCCGACCACCTCGCGTGCGCCCTGTTCGATCCGATCCATGACGGCGAGCGACAGCGCGCCCAGCAGATTGGCGATTCCGTTTTCCATGCGGGGAACAATATGTGCGCTGCGCACAAAAAACAACTTGACCGGATATGTGCGCTGCGCACATATTTATCCGGGAGAGCAACAACGACGAAAAAATGGAGTGGAGCGATGACGATCCGAAGCAGTGCGCTGGCAACGCCCGACGCCACCGGCAGCGAACCCGCGCTGAAATACGTGCAGGCCAACGGCGTACGATTTGCCTATCTCGAACAGGGCAGCGGACCGCTGGTCATGTTCATGCACGGCTTTCCCGACAACGCCTGGTCGTATCGCAAGCAGCTGCAGGTGTTCGCGGATGGCGGCTATCGCGCGGTCGCGCCATTCCTGCGGGGCTATGCGCCGACCGAGATTCCGGCCGACGGCATCTTCGACCCGATCGCGCTGGGCCATGATCTCGAAGCGCTGATCGCGGCGCTGAGCGACGACGGACGGGCCTACGTCGTCGGCATGGATTGGGGCGGCACCTCAACCTTCCAGGTGCTGGCCACGGCGCCGTCGGCGATCAAGGCCGCGGTTGTCATGAACACGGCGCACCCGATCACAATCCCGAGCCTCAGGAGCGATCCCGATGCCGTTCGATCGGTGTTCCATGTCTATTTCTTTACGGTGCCTGGCGCTCACTCTGCGGTCAACATCGAGGGACTACCCTTCGTCGACTACCTTTGGAAGCTGTGGTCGCCAACCCTTGAGAACGAAGCGCATCTCCGCTCGGTCAAAGAGACGCTTAGCGCTCCCGGCACCATGAAGGCGGCGCTGAAATATTACAACGGCCTGGTCGATGCGGGCGTTGCGGGCCGGCTGCCGATCAACGACATGCATACGCCGACGCTGACGATCTATGGCGGCAACGATCCGACAGCGCGGTATTCGATCAAGGAAGAGCCACTCTTCAAGGGGCCACATCAGCGCGTTGTGCTGCCCGGTGTCGGGCACTTCCCGCACCTCGAGCGTGAGGCCGAGGTTACCGGTCTGATCATGGACTGGTTCACCACACACGCCGCCGGCTGAGCAGCCGTGCCGCAAGCCGCAGCCGCGTCACAAAGTCTCTCGAATTCTCACTAACCAGGAGTGCGCGCAATGGACGCCACCACACAGCAGCAATACGCCGAAGCCTTTCATGCTCTTCACAGCAAGGACGACGACCCGCTCGTCCTGTTCAACGCCTGGGACGTCGCGACCGCCAAGGCCATCGCAAAGAGTTCGCCGGCGGTGGCGACCAGCAGCGGCGCGGTCGCGGCCGCGCTCGGCTATGCCGACGGCGAGAATGCCCCGCTCGACATGATCGAAGGTCTGGTCTCGCGGATGACCGCTTCCGTCCCGGTGCCGGTATCGATCGATCTCGAGGCAGGATATGGCGACACAGCGGACGCGGCGGCGAATTCAGCAGCCAGTGTCCTAAAAGCCGGTGCGATCGGCATCAATATCGAAGACGGGCTTTTGGGCGGCAAGCGGCAACTCGTCGATCCCGAACAGCACGCCGCGAAGATCAGGGTCGTGCGCGACGCGGCACAGAAGGCCGGAATTCATCTCTTCATCAATGCGCGCACCGATCCGTTCCTGCTGAAATTCGGCTCGCCGGAAGAGTGCCTGGATGAAGCGGCAAGCCGCGCGAAGGTCTATGCCGAGGCCGGCGCCGACGGCATTTTTGTGCCGGGCTTGACCGACCTCGCGCTGATCGAGCGGCTCGTTCAACTGACGCTGCTGCCGGTCAACATCATGGTGACGCGGGGCGTTCCCGAAATCGGCGAGCTCGCCCGCGTCGGTGTTCGCAGGATCAGCCTCGGACCGTGGCCGATGATGGCGGCGATGCGGGTGATCGGAGAGGCTGCCGCCGCGGTCACGTCCAGCAAGCAGTACGGCACGTTTCTGCAGCCGAATGGCTGAGCCGGGATATCGCCAGCCCCTCGTCATTGCGAGGAGCGCGCGACAAAATTGCAATGCAATTTTGCGCTGAAGCGATGAAGCAATCCATCCCTCCACGCGTGGAGAGTTGGATTGCTTCACAGAGCCTGTCATCGGGCGCGCGTCCGCGCGACCCGTTGGCTCGCAATGACGGGATATACAATTCTGGCATAGCTGCGCGACACAGATGCGACGGGAGTTAAATGTCCTAACGCGCTAAGGCTTCAATGAGGACGCGCCACTGCGGGTCCAGTACCGAGGCCATGATGGACCAGATTGCCGTTCACCAGGATAGCGCGACCAGCACCGACTGGCCGATCGCGATCTACCGCACGCTCAAGAGCTTTGGCGTCGCGCAGGTGTCCTACGTCCCCGACGCGGGGCATTCCAAGCTGATCAAGCTGTCGCACGCCGATGCCGACATCAAGACCACGGTGCTGACCACCGAGGAAGAGGGCGTGGCGCTTTCCGCCGGCGCCTGGCTCGGCGGCGACCGCGCGGTGCTGCTGATGCAATCGAGCGGTGTCGGCAACTGCGTCAACATGCTGTCGCTGATGGCAAGCTGCCGCTTTCCGCTGCTCACGCTGGTGACGATGCGCGGCGAATGGGCCGAGTTCAATCCCTGGCAGATCCCGATGGGCCGCGCGACGCCGCAGGCCTTCGAGATCATGGGCACCACCGTCTTGCGGCTCGACAACCCCGACGACGCCGAGGAGGTGATCTCGGCCGCCGCCTCGCTCGCCTATGACGGCGACCAGCAGGTCGCCGTCTTGATCTCGCAGCGCATGATCGGCCGCAAGAAGTGGACCAGGGAGACGCATTGATGTCGGCACCAACAGGCACTCTCGACCGCCGCGTCGCCGTGAAGGCCTTGCTCGCCGACCGCGGCGACCTGCTCGTGATCTCCGGGCTCGGCTCCTCGTCCTACGACGTGTTCGATGCCGGCGACCATGCGAGCAATTTCTATCTCTGGGGCGCGATGGGCGGCGCCGCGATGGTCGGGCTCGGCCTCGCGCTGGCGCAGCCGAAGCGCCCGGTGCTGGTCGTCACCGGCGACGGCGAGCAGTTGATGGGGATCGGCAGCCTCTTGACCATCGCCACCAAGCAGCCCGGCAATCTCTCGATCGCGGTGCTCGACAACGGCCATTTCGGCGAGACCGGTATGCAGCTCAGCCACTCCGGCCTCGGCGCGAAGCTGGAGGTGATCGCAAGCGGCGCAGGCATCCGCAACGTTTCCGATATCGCCGACATGGCCGGCATCGAATGCTTCCGCGCTGATATGCACGATCTCGGCGGCGGCCCGCGGCTGGCGCGGATCCGCATCGCAGCCGGCGAAGTCGAGCGCGCGCTGCCGCCGCGCGACGGCACCTACCTGAAGAACCGCTTCCGCGGCCATCTCGGCTTCGCCGTGAGCTGAGATCATTATGCACGCACCGCCGTCATTGCGAGGAGCGACAGCGACGAAGCAATCCATGTCACCGCGCATGCCGCGCGATGGATTGCTTCGCTTCGCTCGCAATGACGGAAGCAACTGCAGCCGCGCTCAGGCGAGCTGGATATCCCAGAGCCCCTCGGCGCGGCACGCAGCGACCTCGTCGCGCAGCAATTTGGCGATCAGGGTGATGGCATTGGAGCCGGGATGCTCGACCGGGGAAGCCAGGGTCAGCTCGCGCCGCGGGGCCGGCCGCGCGATCGGCGCGGTCTCCAGCCTTCCCTCCGCGACCTCGCCGCGCACCGAGGACGGCGGCAGCATGGTGTATCCGAGCCCCTCCTCGACCAAACTCGTCAGCACCCGGAACGAATCCGCCTCCAGCTTGACGTCGAGCGTGACCTTCTTCTTCGCCGCCGCATGCTCGATCATGGCGCGGAGCCCGTGCGAATGACTTGGAAGCACCAGGCGCTGGCGCAGCAGCCAGCCGATATCGACCTGCTTCTTCTGCTTCAGCCCGCTGCCGCGCGGGCCGACCGCGACGATGCTATCACGGCCGAGGCTCTGCACCGCAAGGTGCAGATCGACCGACGGGCCGTAGATCACCGCAAGGTCCATCTCGCCGCGATGCAGCCATTCGATCAGATGGCCGCTGTAGCTCTCGACGATGCAGAGCGAGATGCCGGGATAGCGTTCCACCGTGCGCCGCGCCAGCCGCGCCGAGATCACGCAGCTCACCGTCGGCACCAGCCCGAGCACCACGCGCCCGGACGGCGCGCCGCCCGCGGACTGGATGTCGTCGCGGATCTGGTCGATCTGCCGCACGATACCGCCGGTGCGCGCCAGCAGCAGCCGGCCGGCATCGGTCAGCACCATGCCTCGGCCGTTGCGCGTGAACAATTCGGTCCGCAGCTCGTGCTCCAGCAGCTTGATCTGCCGGCTCAGCGCCGGCTGCGCGACCCGCAAGGTATCGGACGCCTTGCTCAGACTCCCGAGTTCCGCGACGCACGCAAAGGTCCTAAGCTGGCGGAAATCCATACTTGCCAATCCTGGAAGGCAGGTTCATACGCTATAACAAAACAGCATAGGGAGTTTACCGGGGCCCCACAACAGCGGGCGTTTTCTTCACGCGAACGAATTTCCAGTTCGCCCGAAAACGCCCTGGCGCAACCTCTCGGCAAGACGAAATCATGACCGCACAAGAACAGCACACCGACGACCATTCCGACATCCGCGACGCCGTCGCAAAGCTCTGCGCGCAGTTTCCCGGCGAATACTGGCGCAAGCTTGATCGCCAGATGGCCTATCCGAAGGAGTTCGTCGATGCGCTGACGGAGGCCGGCTATCTCTCGGTGCTGATCCCCGAGGAATATGGCGGCGCGGGCCTGAAGCTGTCGGCGGCGGCGGCGATCCTGGAAGAGATCCAGCGCGCCGGCTGCAACGGCGGCGGCTGCCACGCCCAGATGTACACGATGGGCACCGTGCTGCGGCACGGCAACGACGCGCAAAAAGCGAAATATCTGCCGAAGGTCGCGACCGGCGAATTGCGGCTGCAGGCGTTCGGCGTCACCGAGCCGACCAGCGGCACCGATACCTCGTCGCTGAAGACCTTCGCGCGCCGCGATGGCGACCACTACGTCGTCAACGGCCAGAAGATCTGGACCAGCCGCGCCGAATATTCCGACCTGATGATCCTCTTGGCGCGCACCACGCCGAAGGAGCAATCCAGGAAGCGCACCGACGGGCTCTCGGTCTTCATCGTCGACATGCGCGAGGTGAAGGGCAAGGGCCTCGAGATTCGCCCGATCCGCACCATGATGAACCACGCCACGACCGAAGTGTTCTTCACCGACATGAAGGTGCCGGCGGAGAACCTGATCGGCGAGGAAGGCAAGGGCTTCCGCTACATCCTGTCCGGCATGAATGCCGAACGCATCCTGATCGCGGCCGAATGCGTCGGCGATGCGAAGTGGTTCATCCAGAAGGCCACCAATTACGCCAAGGAGCGCAGCGTGTTCGGCCGGCCGATCGGCCAAAATCAGGGCATCCAGTTCCCGATCGCGAAAGCCTACGCCTCGATGCGCGCGGCCGAACTGATGGTGAAGGAAGCCACCCGCAAATATGAAGCCGGCCTCGACTGCGGCGCAGAGGCCAACATGGCCAAGATGCTGGCGGCGGATGCGTCCTGGGAAGCGGCCAACGCCTGCGTGCAGACCCATGGCGGCTTCGGCTTCGCCGAGGAGTACGACGTCGAGCGCAAATTCCGCGAGACCCGGCTCTACCAGGTGGCACCGATCTCGACCAATCTGATCCTGTCCTTCGTCGCCGAGCACGTGCTCGGCATGCCCCGCTCCTACTGAGTTGCTTGACCATGCTGCCGCTTGAGGGATTGACCGTCGTTGCCGTCGAACAGGCGGTTGCCGCGCCGTTCTGCTCGTCACGCTTGGCGGACGCCGGCGCTCATGTCATCAAGATCGAGCGGCCGGAGGGCGATTTCGCCCGCGGCTACGACGCCGCGGCGAAGGGCCAGAGCAGCTATTTCGTCTGGCTCAACCGCGGCAAGGATTCCGCGGTGGTCGACCTCGCCACCAAGGAAGGCCGCGCGCAACTCGAGGAGCTGATCGCGGGCGCCGACGTGCTGCTGCAGAATTTGAAGCCGGGTTCGATGGACAAGCTCGGCTTCTCACGCGAGCGGCTGCGCAAGGCCTATCCGAAGCTGATCATGTGCACCATCACCGGCTATGGCGACACCGGCCCGTACGCCGACCGCAAGGCCTATGACCTCCTGATCCAGGCCGAAAGCGGGCTTGCCTCGATCACCGGCGGCCCCGAGGGCGCCTCGCGCGTCGGCATGTCGATCGTCGACGTGGCGACCGGCGCCACCGCGCATGCCGCGATCCTCGAAGCACTGATCGGGCGCGGCCGCACCGGAGAGGGTGCCGACATCCGGATCTCGATGTTCGACGTGATGGCCGACTGGCTCACCGTGCCGCTGCTCAATGCCGAGGATGGCAAGTCGCCGAAGCGGATCGGCCTCGCCCATCCCTCGATCGCGCCCTACGGCGTGTTCCGCTCCAGGGACGGCAAGGAGATCCTGATCTCGATCCAGAGCGAGCGCGAGTGGAAGACGCTGTGCGCCAAGGTGCTGGGCCAGCCGGGCCTGCCCGACGATCCGCGCTTTGCCAACATGGTCGAGCGCGTGCGCAATCGCGCGCTGACCGACGGAATCGTCAGCGACAGTTTTGGCAGACTGACGCGCGAGGACTTGCTGGCCAAGCTCGCCGAGGCCGACATTGCGTTCGCCGAGGTCAACAGCATGGACGACCTTGCCAAGCATCCGCATCTGCGCCGCATCGAGGTCGACACGCCGAACGGCAAGGTCAGCTATCCGGCGCCGGCCGCGATCGTGGTCGGCGAGAACAGGCACTACGGCAAGGTGCCCGCGATCGGCGAGCGCATCAAACGATCCTGAGATCCCTCCTGCCCGGGCAAATATCATGACCGATAAACTCGACCTCGATCATCTCCGCCAGTGGATCGGCAAGACCACGGAGGCCTCCGACGTCGTCACGAAGTATCTCGTGATGGGCCTGCGCGCGACGTTGTTCCAGGAGATCGGCGAGCCGAAGGCCGGCGATGCCGCACCGTGGACCACGCATTGGTGCCTGGCGCAGCCGGTGTTTCCGATGTCGCAGCTCGGCCCCGACGGCCATCCGACCCGCGGCGGCTTCCTGCCGCCGGTGCCGCTGCCGCGCCGGATGTGGGCCGGCGGCGAGCTCGAATTCTTCGACGCCTTGCGCATCGGCGACGACGCCAAGCGGACCTCGAAGATCGCCGACGTCACGGTGAAATCGGGCTCGACCGGCACGCTGTGCTTCGTCTCGGTCAATCACGAGGTGACGACCTCGCGCGGGCTTGCGGTCCGCGAGCGGCAGGACATCGTCTATCGCGAGATGACGAGCACACAGGCTGCAGCGCCCGCCAAGGCGCCGCCGCCTCCCCCGGTCGCGCAGCATCGCGAAAGCCATGTCTCCGATCCGGTGCTGCTGTTCCGTTACTCGGCGCTGACCTTCAACGGTCACCGCATCCACTACGATCGCGACTACGTCACCAAGGTCGAGGGCTATCCGGGCCTGATCTTCCACGGCCCGTTGCAGGCTTCCTTCATCGTCGAGCTCGCCGCGAAACTGCGTGGCGGCAGGCCGCCGAAGAAGCTCAGCTATCGCGGCGTGCAGCCGCTGTTCGAGGGCAGCGAGTTCTCGATCAATGCCAACGACAAGGATGGCGGCATGGAGCTGTGGACCGCGAATGCCGAGGGCCAGCCGACCATGAAGGGCACGGCGACCTGGTAGGTCGCGAGCGCGACCCACATCGGAATGCGACGGGACAACGAGGCGCTTTCATCAGCGCCTCGTATTCCGTATTGTGATCGCATTCGTCCACGGATCACGGGATCATGAGTCGCTTCTGGAGTTCGGTCGTCCACAATCTGTCGCCCTACGTGCCCGGCGAGCAGCCGAAGATCGACGGCCTCATCAAGCTCAACACCAACGAGAATCCCTACCCGCCGTCACCGCGCGCGGTGGCGGCGATCGCCGCGACCACCGATCGGCTGCGGCTCTATCCGGATCCGCGCGCAACCGCCCTGCGCGCGGCGATCGCGACGCGCTATGGCGTCACGGCGGACGAAGTGTTCGTCGGCAACGGCTCGGACGAGGTGCTGGCCCACGCCTTCCCGGCGCTGCTGAAGCATGACGCGCCGCTACTGTTCCCCGACATCACCTACAGCTTCTACCCGGTCTACTGCCGCCTCTATGGTGTCGGCTACGAGGCGATCCCGCTCGATGCCGCGATGCGGATACAGCTTGCCGACTACCGGCGGCCGGGCAGTGCCATCCTGCTGTGCAATCCCAACGCGCCGACCGGCATCGCGCTGCCGCGCGCCGCGATCGAGGCACTGGCGACCGAGCATCCCGACCGCCTCGTGGTGGTCGACGAGGCCTATGTCGATTTCGGCGCCGAGAGCGCGGTGCCGCTGGTCGCGCGCCACGACAATCTGCTTGTCATCCAGACACTGTCCAAGTCGCGCGCGCTGGCGGGACTGCGCGTCGGCTTCGCGATCGGCCAACGCCCGTTGATCGAGGCACTGGAGCGCGTCAAGGACAGCTTCAACTCCTATCCGCTGGATTGCTTCGCGATCGCAGGCGCGGTCGCCGCGATCGCGGACGACGCGTGGTTCGAGGAGACCCGGCAACGCATCATTGGGAGTCGCGAGGCGCTCACCCGCGGCCTCGCTGAGCTCGGCTTCGAGGTGCTGCCGTCGCTTGCGAATTTCGTATTCGCCCGTCATCCCGGCCACCGTGGCGCCGATCTCGCCGCAAAACTGCGGGAGCGCGGCGTCCTGGTGCGGCATTTCCAGAGGCCGCGGATCGAGGATTTCCTGCGCATCACGGTCGGCACGGACGATGAATGCGGCCGCCTGATCGGCCTGCTGCGTCAGATGGCCTGATCCGGTTTCGGCCACCGCTGGAACCGAACGCCGGCCTGCGCGTTCCCCGCCGTGACGGAGGACGCCATGCTTAGAGATGAACAGGTCGCGGTTCTCTGCGACATCGCGCAATCCATTGCCTTTGCCGACGACGTGCAAGGCGAGGTCGACCGGCTGATCAGGGAGGGGTACGTCGCCAAGGACGGCGATCTCTACGAACTGACGCCGAAGGCCGAAAAGCTGTTGTCCGAGCGCGGCGCCAGCCTCAACCGGGCGTGACGCCGCTAGCGGTCAGGCTTACGCGGCGGGCGTGCACCGGGTCGCAGATATCCTGATGCCGAGCCCTGCGGACTCCTCGCGAAACTGCGCGATCGAGCGCGCGTTGCGATGCGCCTCGAACGCGGCGTCATCCTGGTAGACCTCGTAGATCAGGAGCTTCGCGGCATCCTCGCGCGGCACCAGGATGTCGAAGTGCAGCGTGCCCGGTTCATCCCTGAGCGACCGGGCGCCATGCGCCGACAGCAGCGCCAGCACCTGATCGCGCTTCTCCGGCGCGACCTCGACGGTGGCGATGAGTGCGAGTTTCGGCATGATGAATACTCCTTTCGGTTCCTTTGAATGTTCAGATCAGCTGCGCAGCGGCCGAAACGCGTCCCGAACCTCTCGGCTGAAGATGTCCGGCTGCTCCCATGCAGCGAAGTGGCCGCCGGCTTCGGCCTGATGGAAGTAGATCAGTCTGTGGTAGGCCTTTTCCGCCCAGCTCCGCGGCGCCACAAAGCTCTCGCCGGGAAACGCGGTCACGGCGGCCGGGATCGTGACATTGGCGGGCAGATAGAGGTTGGTCTTGTTCTCCCAGTACAGGCGCCCCGACGAGATCGCCGTGTTGGTCAGCCAGTAGAGCGTAATGTTGTCGAGCACGTCGTCACGGGTCAGTGCGCCGGCGGAATGCCCGTTGACGTCGCGCCCGAGCACGGCTGATTGCATCGCGGAGGCCGGCTGGGCATAGCCGTCGCCGTGATCGAGCAGCCAGGCGGCAAGGCCGGCCGGCGAATCCGCAAAGGCCGCGAGCGACTGCGGGCGCGTACCCATGATCTGCGCGTAGGCGCGCCGCTTCGCGAATTGAAGCTTGAGCTGGTCGAAGGCGTGCTGCTCCTCCGCGGACATGTTGTCCGGCGCAGGGCCGCCGGTGCTGACCGCCTTGATGACCTCGGGCGGAACGACACCGGGCAGATTGACGTGGATGCCGAGCAGTTCCGGCGCACCCAGCTTGGCCATTTCATTGGAGACCGGCGAACCCCAGTCGCCGCCCTGCGCCACGAACTTGCCGTAGCCGAGCCGCTTCATCAATTGAACCCAGGCCCGCGCGATACGCTGGGGATCCCAGCCGACCGTGGTCGGCTTGCCGGAGAAGCCGTAGCCCGGCATCGACGGGATCACGAGATGGAACGCATCCGACGCGCTGCCGCCATGTGCGGTGGGATCGGTCAGGGGGTCGATGATCTTCATCTGCTCGATGACCGAACCCGGCCAGCCATGCGTGACGATCAGGGGCAATGCATTGTCGTGCTTCGAACGAACGTGAATGAAATGGATGTCCAGCCCGTCGATTTCGGTGATGAACTGCGGCAGCGCGTTGAGCCGCGCCTCTACCTTCCGCCAGTCGTAATCGGTTTGCCAGTAGCGGACGAGATCGCGCAGCATCGCCTGCGGAACGCCCTGGGAGTCGTCATTCACGGTCTCCTTGTCGGACCATCGGGTCGCGGCCAGGCGGCGGCGAAGGTCGACAAGGTCTTCCTCGGGGATGTTGATGCGGAATGGCCGGATCGCATCATTCTCTGCCGCCGTAGCGGGATGCGCGGGGAACAGGCTGGCCGCACCGGCAGCAGCCAGGCCCAGCGCCGCGCCTGTCAGCAGCCTGCGCCGGGTTTGGTCGATGGCCTCCTCGGTCGATTGGCCCATTGCGATTGCAGCTGGCGTCTTCGATGTCGTGGTCATTTGACTGTCTCCTTGGAACGAGAGGCCGCCGGCAATGCCGCGATCACCTCCGTGGTTGTCAGGATGGCATGAGCGTAAGTCGGACCATTCAGCTCGTGAGCGGCGTGCATCATGTCGTGCGAGAAGGCGGCGGTGGCATCGCGCACCAGCGTCACGTGGTAGCCGAGCTCCATCGCGAAGCGGGCGGTCGATTCGATGCAGGTGTTGGCCAGCAGTCCGACCACGATCACATGGGTGATGCCCTTCTGCTTGAGCAGGAAATCGAGATTGGTGTTGGCGAACCCGCTCTGCCCCCAATGCTCCCCGGCGACCAGGTCACCGGGCTTGGGCGCAAAGTCCGGATGCCAATCCCCGCCCCATTCGCCGCGCGCAAAGCTGTGGCGCTGCATGATCAAGTGCTGGGTCGGGTTGGGATGATCCCAATCCTCATAGTCGCCGGGCTCCCAGCGGCGGTGCGGGACGATCACCACCTGGATGCCGGCGGCCCGGACCGCGCCGTCGAGCCGGCGCAGATTGTCGAGCAGCCCGACCCCGTCGGCGATCGGCTTGATGCGCGGGAAGACCATGCCGCCCTCGGAGAGGAAATCATTGTAGGGATCGACGAGAAGCAGCGCGGTTCGCTCGCGTGGATAGATGATCTCAGACATCGATCGCTCCTTGGCCATCAGGCGTCCGGTTGGGTTTGCTTCAATGACGCGCTCCCGTTCACTCCGGCAGCGGCTTGCCGGTTTGCTCGCGCATGATGTACTCGGCATACCAATCGGGCCAGTTCGCATCGTGGCCACCGGTCCGCTTCTCGTGCTCGCCATGGGCCGTAGCCGCGCGGCGCAGTGCGGCGGCGAGATCGGCCGATGAGGAGAAATTCGTGCTGTTGCCGTCGACCCGCCCGGGCAGGCGTTGCGTCACCTGCTGCAGCAGCCAGACGTTTCCGTCGGGATCGTTGAAGGTGGCGAGCGACCCGTAGCTCGGCCGCTCCGGATCCGGCCCCTTGATGCGGCCTTCCGCGCCGCGGTGAAACACCTCGCTGACATCGGCGCCGCGCGCGATCAGCTCGGCGCGCGCCGCTTCGATATCGTTGACGATCAGGAAGCGCGGCAGCGCAGGCCCCGAGCCGAGATGGATCGAGGTCGGCGAGCCCGGCGGCGTCAGTTGCAGGGCGCGCGAACCGTCGGGCCTGACGAAGTCGGCATCGAGCCGCCAGCCCAGGTCCTGGTAGAAGCGCTTGGCGCGGTCGACATCCGAGACCGGAATGACGACGACTTCGAGCTTCAAATCGACTTTGGCCGCTGTCGGCCCCTGTTCGGTGGTCATGGCTCGCTCCTTGGTGATGCAGACCGGGCTATCAACGGCCCATTGCATTTGCGACGATGCCGGGCCATATTACTATGAAAATCATAGTAACAAGCCTGATGAAGAAAACGTGATGACCAAAATGAAGGACAACACGGCTGACCAAACGCTGTGTCCTGTCGCTCGCGCCGAGACCGTCGTGGGCGACCGCTGGACAGTACTGGTTCTGCGCGAACTGTTCGCGCGGAATCATCGCTTCGAGGAGATCCAGGCGCAGTCCGGCGGCACGCCGCAGATGATCACGGCACGGCTGAAGAAGCTGGAAGCGGACGGGCTGGTGACGCGGCACGTCTACAACCAGCGCCCGTTGCGCCACGAGTATCACCTCACCGAGAAGGGCGAAGCGTTCTTTCCGGTGTTGATGGCGCTGCGCGCCTGGGGCGAGACCTGGTGCAAGTCACCGCGGGAAGGCCGCGCAATGAACTACACCCATCTCGTCTGCGGCAAGCCGGCCGGGCTCGGTCCGGTCTGCGAGTCCTGTGGCGAGCCGGTCCGTCGCGCCGACCTGGTGGGCGAACGGACGCCCAAATACCAAAGAGAGCGCGATGCGCGCTGGGAGGCCTTCAAGGCGACCCGCTGAATCCCCCGACGCCGCCGGCGCAAGCGGACAACGCGAGAGCCTTCGCACCGCAGCGTCTCGATCACACGGGGCCGATCCGGCCGAGCCCCGCACAACACAGGAGACCACCATGCCATTCGTTCGTATCGACCTGAAGCGCGGCAAGTCCGCCGAATATCGCAAGACCCTCGGCGAGATCGTCTACAAGGCGATGCGCGAGGTGATCAACGTACCCGAGAATGACAAGTTTCAGGTCATCACCGAGCATGACCGCGGCGACCTCAACTATGCCGACAACTATCTCGGCAACAGCTACAGCGACGATCTCGTCTTCATCCAGATCACGCTGAATGCGGGGCGGACGGTCGAGATGAAGAAGGCGTTCTACAAGCGAATCGTGAACGATTTCCAGAGCCAATTGCAGGGACGTCCGGACGATATCTTCATCAACCTCGTCGAGGTCGCTAAGGAAAACTGGTCGTTCGGCAACGGCATCGCGCAATACGCGAGCTGAACGCAGAACAGGCTTGCGCCGGGCGGACGGTCGTCCGTCCGGTGGCTTGACTTGCGATCGGCGTTGCCAGCACGCATAGTGCTCCCCGTGCACGAACAACAACAAGCAGGGAGGCAACCATGAGGACGATCGCAGCCGCGCTGTGCGCGCTCGCGCTGATCGCAACCGGTGCGCGGGCACAGACGCTGAAGGATTTCATGGCTGTTGTCATGAAGAAATGGACCGCGCCGTTCGACCCGTTCCAGCTGGTCGACAATATCTATTACGTCGGCACCGACGGCATCGCGGTCTATATCATCAAGACGTCGCAGGGGCTGATCCTGGTGGATACGGCGATGCAGCAGTCGACCGGCATGATCAAGGACAACATCGCCAAGCTCGGATTCAAGGAAGGCGACATCAAGGTCATCCTCAACACCCACGCCCATCTTGACCACACCGGCGGCTTTGCCGAGATCAAGCAGGAGACCGGCGCGCAGCTGATCGCCGGCGAGCGCGACAAGCCGCTGCTTGAGGGCGGCTATTATCCGGGCGACGAGAGCAATGCCGATCTTGCCTTTGCGCCGGTCAAGGTCGACCGCACCGTCAAGGAAGGCGACAAGGTGACGCTTGGCGACGTGACGCTGACCGCGCACACCACACCCGGCCATTCGCCCGGCTGCACCAGCTGGGAGATGACGGTGAAGGACGGCGGCCAGCAGCGCAACGTGCTGTTCTTCTGCAGCGGAACGGTGGCGCTGAACCGGCTGGTCGGCCACCCGACCTATCCCGGCATCGTCGACGACTACCGCTCGACCTTCGCCAAGGTCAAGGCGATGAAGGTCGACGTGCTGCTCGGACCGCATCCGGAAGTCTACGAGATGCAGGCCAAGCGCGCCCAGATGAAGGACGGCGCGCCGAACCCGTTCGTCAAGCCAGGCGAAAACGCCACCTACGTGGCCGGGCTGGAGCAGGACTTCGACAAGCAGCTCGCCAAGCAAACCGCCGCACTGCAAAAGGCGAATTAGGGATCGCAGCGAAAGGTCATACCGTCATCCTGAGGAGCGCGCAGCGCGTCTCGAAGGATCGACGGCCCGGCTGGTGGCCGATTCATCCTTCGAGGCTCGCTCCGCTCGCACCTCTAGGATGACGGGATAGGCGCCCATGCAAATCTCAGCCGTTGCCGCGGCAACTATCAGCGCGCGGCGGCTTGACATCGTCAGGCAATCCATCGACAGGTGGATTGCCTTTCCGCTTTTGCCGCCCGCAATGACGGAACACAACAAGACAGCAATGGGAGCCGCCCGATGTCCTCGCGCAAACCCGCCGCCGGCAAAGCCAAGACCGTCACCGTCAAGGACGCCACCTTCGGCCTCCTGCGCGCGTGGGGCATCAAAAAGGTGTTCGGCAATCCCGGCTCGACCGAGCTGCCGTTCCTGAGCGACTGGCCCGACGACATCGACTACGTGCTCGGCCTGCAGGAGGCCTCCGTCGTCGGCATGGCCGACGGCTATGCGCTCGCGACGCGCAATGCCGGTTTCGTCAACCTGCATTCGGCGGCCGGCGTCGGCAACGCGCTCGGCAACATCTACAATGCTTATCGCAACCAGACCCCGCTGGTGATCACCGCCGGCCAGCAGGCGCGCTCGATCATGCCGCTGCAGGCCTTCCTCTACGCCGAGCGCGCCTCCGAATTCCCGCGGCCCTACGTGAAATTCGCAGTCGAGCCGGCGCGCGCCGAGGACGTGCCCGCCGCGATCGCGCGCGCTTATTACGTCGCGATGCAGCCGCCCTGCGGGCCGACCTTCGTCTCGGTGCCGATCGACGACTGGGCGCATGCGACGCAGCCGCTCGAGGCGCGCCAGGTCAGCCGCGAAGTCGGCCCCGATCTGTCGGCGATGCGGGCGCTGGCGGCAGCGCTCGGCGAGGCCAAGCGCCCTGCCCTCGTCGTCGGCCCCGCCGTCGATCGCGCCGAGGCTGTCGATCTCATGGTTGACGTCGCCGAGAAGACGAAGGCCGCGGTCTGGGCCAGCCCGTTCTCGGCGCGCTGCTCGTTCCCCGAGCGGCATCCGCAGTTTGCCGGCTTCCTGCATGCCGCACCGGGCCAGCTGTCCGACGCGCTGCGCGATCACGATCTCGTCGTCGTGGTCGGCGCGCCGGTGTTCACCTTCCATGTCGAGGGCCATGCCGCGATCTTCGACGGCTCGACTCCGATTTTCCAGATCACCGACGATCCCGATGCCGCCGCGATGACGCCGACCGGCCACAGCATCGTCGCGACGATGAAGCCGGCACTGTCGGCACTGCTCGAAATGCTTCCGGAGACGAAGCGCACCGCACCGGCGGGCCGCATCCTGCCGGCGGCACCCGCGGCCGGCGATCCGATCCCAGCTGAATACGCGCTGCATGCGCTCTCGGCCGCGATGGGCCCGCATGACGCGCTGGTCGAGGAGGTGCCCTCGCATCGCCCCTTGATGCAGAAGGCGATGCCGATGCGCGGCCAGGACAGTTTCTACACCATGGCGAGCGGCGGCCTCGGCTACAGCCTGCCGGCCGCGGTCGGCATGGCGCTCGGCCGGCGCGAGGGACGCACGGTCTGCCTGATCGGCGACGGCTCGGCGATGTATTCGATCCAGGCGCTGTGGACGGCCGCGCAGCGCAAGCTGCCGCTGACCGTCGTTATAATGAACAATTCCGGCTACGGCGCGATGCGTTCATTCAGCCAGGTCATGCAGGTGCGCAACGTGCCGGGGCTCGATTTGCCCAGCATCGATTTCGTCAAGCTCGCCGAAGGCATGGGCTGCGACGCAATGCGGGTGACGAAATCGGCCGAGCTTCCCGGCGCCTACAAGCGCGCCCTCTCGCATCAAGGCGCCAGCCTGATCGAGGTGATGGTGGATTCCGCGGTGCCGCTGCTCTACACGCAGAAGGGGTGAGGGCAAACGCGACTGCCATCATCGCTTGCGAAGCAGTCAGCTGCGCAAGAAATCCAATTTCGGCGCAATTGTAAGGGACGCGCTCGCGGTTGGGTTCCCTCCCCCCTTGCGGGGGAGGGCTAGGGAGAGGGGTGCCAAACGACGTGCTCTCTCGGCATAAGTCTCAACGTACCGCGATCGAGATTGCGAAAGCGAGACTCACGTCAATCATCTCACCCGGGGCTTACCCCTCTCCCCAACCCTCCCCCGCAAGGGGGGAGGGAGCCTGAATAGCGTGCTCACCTGACGAGCGCGGGCTCCAGCGCGGCCGCTGACGGCGCCGGCACCTCGCAGCCGGTGGCGCAGCAGCGGCCGGGCTGCTTCGAGACCCGCTGTCCCTCATCGACAAGGCCGCGGCCGAGCAGATTCTCGACCAACTCGGCCTTCTCCATCACCGGATAGTTGCGCCAGATCTCGCGCTTCATCGCTTCCGGCGAGCCGCCGCCGTGCAACGAGATCACCGAGTACCAGCCGGCTTCGTGCGAGACCGTGAGGTCCTCGATCAGCCGCGCCACCTCGGCGCGCTGCTCGGCCGGAATATCCGGCCGTCCGCCCATCACGGCGGCGAGCGAGGCGCGGGTCTCCGGATTGTGGTCCTCGTCGGGGCCCGGCAGTGCCACGATCAGGCCGCCGGAGACGTAATGCGCGACGCGGTGCATGTCGTAGATCTTGGTCGCCAGCAGCAGCTTGCCGATGTTGGAGAACACCGCATCCGGCATCACCGAGCCGGCCGGATCCCTGGTGCAATAGACCGAGGAGGCGACGCCGCAGGCATAGAAGCTCTCGGTGATGGTGATCAGTTCGACCATCGCCTCGCGGATATGGGCGTGCTTCTCGGCATCGAGCCCGTTGGCCTCGATCATCAGCGCGCCGGCGCCGATCAACAGATCGCCGAAACCGGCGCGCGCGCCGATGCAGGAATGGCGGTGATGCGTGGCGTAGAACGTGGTGAGGACACCGCCCTCCTCGGTCTCGCCGGCGAGGAAGACGCGGTCATGCGGCACGAACACGTCGTCGAAGACAACGACGCCGACCGACTGGCCATACTTCGCCGAGAATTTCGCCGATGCATCGCCGGGCCGGCCCGCCGGGCGCGCGACGATGGTGACGCCGGGCGCGTCGACCGGCACGGCGCAACAGACCGCAAAATCCCTGTCATCGGGCACATGGGTACGGCACGGCATGACCAGGAATTCGTGCATGTAGGGCGCGCCGGTGACGATCGCCTTGGTGCCGCGGATCACGATGCCTTCGGGGCGGCGCTCCTTGATATGGACGTAGACGTCCGGGTTGGCCTGCAGGCCCGGCCGCTTGGAACGGTCGCCCTTGGCATCGGTCATGGCGACGCCGAGCGTCAGGTCCTGGTCCTGCACCTCGTGCAGATAATTGAGGAAGCGCTGGCTGTAGTCGGTGCCATGGCGATCGTCGGTCAGCCTGGTCACCTGATAGAGACCGTTCAGCGCATCGTGGGTGAGATAGCGCTGCGCGCAGCCCGACGTCCGGCACACCAGCCGCACCGCCTCGAGCTTGTAGAGCAGGTCCTGCGAGCTCTCATTGATGTGCAGCATGCGGTTGACCGTCTTGCCCGAGGTGCCCTGCCGCGCCGTCATGATCGGCGCGTGCTCGGCGCGATGCGCGAAATCGTAGGTGACGCCGACACCCGCCACGCCCGGCGCCAGCAACGGCTCGTCAGCGACGCTCGCCACCGCCTCGCCGTTGACGAACACACGCGGCTTGTAGCGGCGCAGGGATTCCCGGTAGTCCGCGGCCGTCATCAGCATGGCGCTTCTCCCTTGCTCATTTATTCTAACGCTGTTAAATTATCTGACGCTGTTTGAATTGAGTCAAGAACGGATTCGCCCCCGAACATGCAGATGCGCGAGAGCAGGAAGGAAGCGGTCAGCCGCCTCAAGCGGGAGCTGATCCTCGATGCAGCACGCAGCGTATTCGCCGAGGAAGGCCTCGAAGGCGCGAGCCTGCGGGCGATCGCGACCCGGGCCGGCTACACCCCGGCGGCGCTGTACTTCCACTTCGATTCCAAGGAAGCGATCTATGCCGAGGTGCTGCGGCAGTCGCTGGCCGCGCTCGGCGAAGCCGTCAGCGCGGCGGTCGTGACGACGCGCGGCGCCAAACAGAAGCTGCACGCCGCGGGCATGGCGTTCTTCCGCTATTACGCGGACCACCCGCGCGATCTCGATCTCGGCTTCTATCTATTCCGCGGCGGCATGAAGCCGGCCGGGCTCGGTCACGACCGCGACCACGAACTGAACGCCGCACTGGAGGCCGCGCTGCATCCGATCGCGGAAGCCGCCGAGGCGCTCGGCACATCGAGGCAGAAGGCGAACACGGTGATGGTGGACTGCTTCGCGCACGCGACCGGCCTCTTGCTGCTGCTGCACACCGGCCGCATCAGGATGTTCAGCGCCTCGGCGCCCGATTTGATGGACGCCTATCTGCGGGACAGGATCGCGCAACTCGCGAAGGAGTGAGATTGCGCACACACAAGTGAGGATGGCACCGGCGGAAGGGTTCCCTCCCCCCTTGCGGGGGAGGGCTAGGGAGAGGGGTGCCACACGGGTGCTCTCTCATTTCAATCTTAACGGCGCGCGACCGAGACTGCCATCGCGACGCTTCGATCAATCATCTCGCCCGGGGCTTACCCCTCTCCCCAGCCCTCCCCCGCAAGGGGGGAGGGAGCCTGACTGGCGTGCTCACCTCACATCGCAACGACATGCGCGGCCAGTCTGGCCAGCGAGTCACTTCCCGTAACTCTCCCGCATCTTGGCCTGGATCTTGGCCATGCCGCCGATCCAGCGGTCGTAGTTCTCGGTCTTCTTGCGCATGTAGCCGAGCACCTGCGGGTGCGGCAGGATCAGGAAGGTCTCCTGCTCGATCCCCTTGAGCGCATCCTGCGCGACCTGCTCCGCCGTGAGATCGCCGTCGCCGGATTGCGGGCCCTTCGGGATCGAGCGCAGCATGTTGGTATCGACGCCTTGCGGGCAGAGGATCGAGACCTTGATGTTGTCGGCACGATGCGAGATAGCGAGGTTCTCCGCAAAGCCGACCGCGGCGTGCTTGGTGGTCGAATAGGCTGGGCTGCCGACCTGCGACAACAGGCCCGCGGCGGAGATCGTGTTGAGGAAATAACCGCCGCCGCGCGCCTTCATGCGCGGCACCAGATGCCGCGCGGCATAGACATGCGCCATCACATGGATCGCCCAGCTTCGCGACCACGGCTCGTCCGAGGTGCCGCCGGCATTTTTCGACAGCGGATCGAAGCCGCCGCCGATGCCGGCATTGGAGCAGAACAGCGCGATCGGGCCGAACATGCGCTCGGTCTCGTCGATCACGTGCAGGATGTTCTTCTCCTGCCCGACATCGCACTTGAAGGCGGCGCCGCCGACCGAGGCCGCGACCTTCTCGGCCGCCGCATGATCGAGGTCGACCACCACGACCTTGGATGCGCCCGCGGCGTGGAACGCCTCGCACAGCGCCTTGCCAATGCCATTGCCACCGCCGGTGACCACCACGACTTTACCTGCCACCTGCATGGCCATCCTCCCGATATCTTTGCTTGCACACTTCGCTTTGCTCACCGTGTGCGCCGCCCGTCATCCTGAGGAGCGCGTCTCGAAGGATGCACGGCCCGGCTGGTGGCGTCGACCCTTCGAGACGCGCGTACGCGCTCCTCAGGAAGACGGGAGAGAGCGGGCGAGCCAAGGATCATGATAGCTCATCCGCCGCAGATGGCGAGAACTTCAGCTCGCCAGCACGACGTCGAACACGGCCGTATAGTGGCAGGCGGCCCCGAGCAGCACGAAGCAGTGCCAGATCGCGTTCTGGAAGCGCAGCCGCCGCCAGGAGTGGAAAATCACCCCCAGGCTGTAGAGAATGCCGCCCGCCAGCACGAACCCGAGCGCCATCGCCGGCAGCGCCTTCACGACGCGGTCGTAGAGCATGATGCCGCTCCAGCCCATCGCGAGATAGAGCCCGATCGAGAGCCGGTCGAAGCGGCCGGGGTAGCGCAGCTTCAGCCAGATGCCGACGATCGCGACACACCACACGCCGACGAGCAGCGCGATCGCGAAATAGCTGTCCTTCAGTTCCACGATGAACGGTGTATAGGTCGCGGCGATCAACAGATAGATCGCGGAATGGTCGAAGCGCCGCAGCACCCATTTGGCGCGCGACACCGGCCACAGATTATAGGTCGCCGACAGCGTCAGCATCGCGAGCAAGCCCGCGACATAGACCGACACCACGGCAACGTCGAACGGGCCGGCATAAACCGCGGTCAGCACGATCAGCGCGGTGGCGGCAACCAGCCCGAAAGCGACGCCGACAAGATGAACGACGCCGTCGGCGATCAGCTCGGCACGGTCGTAGTTCCACAGCGCGGCGCCGGCCGCGTGGATCGAGGACGAGGCAAGTTGCTTCAGGCGAAAGACCGTCATGCAGGCTTCCTGGGGGCCGTTGGACTATGGGTAGCGCGGGTGGCGTGATGCGTTCAATCCCCTTGCAATCCCCTTGCAATCCCTCGCCTGCAAAGGCGCCGGAAATGTGAAGCTTGATTTTGGCCCGATAATCGCCACCTTGCGGGAGATCGCCCGCCCCTTTGGGTCCCTCCTGCCGGGTTTATCGTTAACCCTCCATGCCCCCCAGTTTTCGAGATATCGTCGAGGAAGCGCGTCTCTCGGCGCGGGCATTGCTCGACTATGGCGAGGGTTTGCTCAAGCCGACGGTGCGGCTCGGCGTCACCGGCCTGTCGCGCGCCGGCAAGACCGTGTTCATCACCGCGCTGGTGCACGGCCTGACCCGCGGCGGCCGCTTCCCGGTATTCGAGGCCTATGGCTCGGGACGGATCGCACGCGCCTATCTCGCGCCGCAGCCGGACGATGCGGTGCCGCGCTTTGCCTATGAGAATCATGTCCGCACCCTGATCGAGGAGCGGAGCTGGCCGAACTCGACCACCGACATCTCCGAGCTCAGGCTCGCGATCGAGTATCAGCGGCAAAATGGCGCGGACCGCACGCTGACCCTCGACATCGTCGACTATCCCGGCGAGTGGCTGCTCGACCTGCCGCTGCTCAACAAGAGCTACGAGCAATGGTCGGCGGAGAGCCTTGCCTTGTCGCGCGAGCCGCTCCGCGCCAAGCTCGCGGCGCCCTGGCACGCGCATCTGGCAACGCTGAAGCCTGAGGCCAAGGAGGACGAGCAGGCCGCGCGCACCGAAGCAAGATTGTTCACCGATTATCTGCGCGCCTGCCGCGACGAGCGCTTCGCGATGAGCCTGCTGCCGCCCGGCCGCTTCCTGATGCCGGGCAACCTCGCCGATACGCCGGCACTGACCTTCGCGCCGCTCGACGTGCCGGTGGACGGCAGCGCGCCCGACGGCTCGCTGTGGGCGATGATGCGGCGGCGCTACGAGGCCTACAAGGACGTCGTGGTGCGACCATTCTTCCGCGATCACTTCGCGCGGCTCGACCGCCAGATCGTGCTCGCCGATGCGCTCGCCGCGTTCAATGCCGGCCCCGAGGCGCTGCACGACCTCGAGGCGGCGCTGGCCGGCATCCTCGACTGCTTCCGGATCGGCCGCAGCACGATCCTCAGCACGCTGTTCCGGCCGCGCATCGACCGCATCCTGTTCGCGGCGACCAAGGCCGACCATCTGCACCACCAGAGCCACGACCGGCTGGAGGCCGTGCTGCGCCGGATCGTGGCCAGGGCCGCCGAGCGCGCCGAATATGCCGGCGCCGCCATCGACGTGGTGGCGCTCGCCGCGGTGCGCGCCACGCGCGAGGCGCAGGTACAACGCGGCCGCGACCGGCTGCCATCGATCCTCGGCACACCGGCGCCGGGCGAGTTCGCCAATGGCGAGCGGCTCGACGGCGAGACCGAGGTCGCGACCTTTCCCGGCGATCTGCCCGACAATCCGGAGGAGCTGTTCAACGGCGGATTCCGCGGCCTTTCCAGCTCGGGCGCCGAGGCCGCCGACTATCGCTTCCTGCGCTTCCGCCCGCCGAAACTGGAACGAAACGGCGATGCGGAGCCGACGCTGCCTCACATCCGCCTTGACCGCGCTCTCCAGTTCCTGATCGGAGACAAACTGCAATGAACGAGAAGACGCCCCCGCGGCGGCCGGCGACGTTCAAGCTCGACGATCCCGGCGTAGTCGTGATGGATCCGGACGAGGCCGGCCGCCTCACCCGCGGCACGATCCAGATCGTGCCGGAGGCCGAACCCGCACAGCTCCCGGTCCCGGTCGATATGCCGCTGCTGCCGGCGCGCCGCGGCTTCCGCTGGGGCACTCTGTTCTGGAGCTCGGTCGCGGGCCTCGTAGTGCTCGGCAGCGGGCTCGGCGTCATCAACCTGGTCGAGGATCTGTTCGCGCGCAATGAAGGTCTCGGCGTTCTCGGGCTGGGGCTCGCGCTCATCGCCACGGTGGCGCTGGCCGTCGTCACGACGCGCGAGCTGGTCGGCCTGGCGCGGCTTGCGACCATCGAGAAGCTGCATCTGCGCGCCGCGGAAGTGCTGATCAGCGACGACCGCGCCGCGAGCCGGGCTGTTGTTGCCGACCTGCTCAAGCTTGCGCATCGGACCCCGCAGCTCGCCCGCGCCCGCAGCGCGCTGCAGAGCCACACCGACGACATCATCGACGGCGCCGACATGATCCGCCTCGCCGAGCGCGAATTGATGACGCCGCTCGACGAGGAGGCGCGGCGGCTGGTGTCGACGGCAGCGCAGCGCGTCTCGGTCGTCACCGCGG
The DNA here is from genome assembly GCF_015291625.1 of Bradyrhizobium sp. CCBAU 53421. Taxonomy (NCBI): domain Bacteria; kingdom Pseudomonadati; phylum Pseudomonadota; class Alphaproteobacteria; order Hyphomicrobiales; family Nitrobacteraceae; genus Bradyrhizobium; species Bradyrhizobium sp. CCBAU 53421. The sequence continues at coordinate 2,401,148 of NZ_CP030047.1, read as the reverse complement.
TCAGCCCGCGCGCGCTGTTCGACGTGCTGTTCGTGTTCGTGGCGAGCTTGCGGATGATCCGCCAGCTGGCGCGGCTCTATGGCGGCCGGCCCGGCGCGCTCGGCATGATCCGCCTGCTGCGCCACGTCATCGCGCATCTGGCGATCACCGGCGGCATGGCGGCAAGTGACAGCCTGATCCAGCAGATGCTCGGCCACGGCATCGCGGCAAAACTCTCGCAACGTCTCGGCGAAGGCATGCTCAACGGCCTGCTAACCGCCCGCCTCGGCCTCGCCGCCATCGACGTGACCCGTCCGCTTCCCTTCAACGCCCTGCCCCGCCCGGCCCTCACCGATCTGGCGAAAGACCTGATCCGCAAGCGCGAGGAAGAGGAATAGCTCTACGTATTTTCCGCCCAAAGCGGCGCCCATTGTTGCGCCCTCTCCCCTTGTGGGAGAGGGCAGCGCAGCTGCTTGTCACAAGCTCGCTTGGGTGAGGGGTTTCTCTCCACGCGCAGCTCTCCCGCGCAAGATATACCCCTCATCCGGCAGCCTTCGGCTGCCACCTTCTCCCACAAGGGGAGAAGGTGATCTCGCAAGGCTCCAGCTGCATCGCCAGCACGCGCCAGCGGAAGAACGTGGTGTCCGGCGGCGGCGACAGCTCCGGCGTCCAGCCGCTGATCTTCTCCAGCGCATAGATGTCCATCACCATGCCGCGCCAGCTCCGCGTCACGCGCTCCAGCGGCTGGCGCACCGCCGACGTCTCGCTCCACAGCGGTAGATTGTTCTCGGGCTCGCGCCCGACATAGATGCCGATGTGATCGCGGATCTGGCTCATGCCGGGATCGGCAAAGCCCTGGAAGCGGCCGCGCTCGTTGACCTCGACGACCGGCACCCGTCCGCGCAAGAACCAGCGCAGCATCGCGTAGGTGCGATAATCCGTGGTCGCGACCCAGGTCGCGCCGGTCGCCTGCACCTGCGCCAAAGTGCGCGCGGCCACCACATCGTAGCCCGCCTCGGTGCCGATCGGATCGGTACGGCCGATCAGATTCCACGGCGCGAACATGTAATAAAGGAAGACGCAGACCACGAAGACGATGCCCGATGTGATCGCAGTCCGCGCCCAAGAGACCGTCGATTTGACGAGCCCGACCGACCAGCCCTCGAACGGCATCTTCGTGACGTTGATGGCAACGGCCGCAAAGCCCGCCGGCCACAGGAACATCGGCCAGGTGTCGCCGACCCGTAAGGTCAGCGACTTCCAGAGGAAATAGATGAACGGCACCAGCACCGCGGTCGCCAGCAGGATCGCGACCGGCTCGCGCCTGACATAGCCGCGCCATGCCGTCAGCACTGTCCCGAACAGCGTCACCGGCAGCAGCACGAAGCCGACCAGGCCGAACTGCATGCCGATGAACTCACCGAGCGTGCGGAAGGTGAGATCGCGTTCGACGGTGGCGCGCACCGCCTGGAAGCGGAACGAAGCCCAGTCGTGCTCCGCATTCCAGATCAAGACCGGCGAGAACACGACGATCGCGATCAGCGCGGCAACGTAAGGATACGGACTGCACAGCCAGCGCCAGCGCCATTCCGGCACCAACGCGAAGGCGAGCACCGCCGGCGCGAACATGATCGCGGTGAATTTCGACAGCAGCGACAGCCCGGCGAACAACCCCGCGGCCAGCCACCAGCGCCCGTCATTGCTCTGCGCCAGCCGCACCAGCGACCACAGCATCGCCGCCGAAAACGGGATCAGCGCCGTGTCGGGCGCGACCTTGGCCATTAACAACCCGTAATAAAGCGCGGCCTCCGGCAGCAGCAGCGCCAGCATCACCGCGCGGATATTATTCGATGTCACGCGGCGGACGATGTCGGCGAGCAGCAGCTGGGTCGCCAGCATCGCCACGATGCCACCGAGGCGAACGCCGAGATTGCTGTCGCCGAGGATCGCGGTCCCAAAACGGATGAACCAGGCGACCATCGGGGGATGGTCGAGGAACGACAGCACGTTCTCCTTCGACCAGGTCCAGTAATAGGCCTCGTCGGTGCGCAGATCGAGCGCATGGGCATAGACCAGCCGCATCGCGGTCATGGCGGCCATCACGGCGATGACGCCGCGCCAATCCGGCGCGCGCGAACGGGCCGGCTTGACGCTGATGTTATCGGGATGGGCTATCGTCACGGCGCTTTTTGTTCGACTCTTAACGGAGTGTCAACGTGCTGCGCTGCCCGCTGTCGGGGCTTGTCCGGACCCGCGGTGGTGTTCAGCGCGGGAATTAAGCACTAGAATTGCCGATCATGAATCACATGGCCTCCCCTTCGCGCGAACATTTGCAGGAATTGGCCCGCGGCATCGGCCAGCGGCAGGTTCGCCTGGTCACGGGGACGATCATGTTCGCCTACCTGATCAGCCATTTCCTCAACCACGCGCTCGGCAATGTCTCGACGGAGGCGATGGCGATCGGGGTGCACTACCACACCAAGTTCTGGCAGTTCCTGCCGGTCGCGATCCTGTTCTACACCGCCTGCCTGGTGCATGCCGGGCTCGGGATCTGGGCGCTGTATGAGCGCCGCGAGTTCCACTGGAAGGCGATCGAGCCGCTGCAGCTGACGCTCGGCCTCAGCATCCCGATGCTGATCGTCGCGCACGTCGTCGGCGTGCGGCTCGGCCAGACCCTGTACGGACACGAGAAGCTCTATCCGCAAGAGCTGTACACCTTCTTCATCGCCTCGCCGAACCGGCTCTGGACGATGCTGGCGGTGCTGGTGATCGCGTGGGTGCATGGCTGTATCGGCCTGTATTTCTGGCTGCGGCTGCGCCCGTTCTTCCCGCGCGCCGCGCCGTTCCTGCTCGCGACGGCGGTGCTGATCCCGACGCTGGCGATGCTCGGCATCTATCAGGGCGGCCGCGCCACCATCGCCGACTATCAGGATCCGGACTGGCGGCGCGAGGAGCTCTCGGTGCAGAAGCTCGGGACGGCGGCCCAGGGCACCACGCTCGAAAGGATCACCGATGACCTGACGATCGGCTATCTCGGCCTGCTCGGCCTCGTGCTGCTGGCGCGCGGCGCGCGTGCCCTGCTGGAGCGCCGCGGCGGCATGATCGCGCTGTCCTACGGCAACGGCCGCACGCTGCGGGTGCCGAAGGGGCTGAGCGTACTGGAAGCGAGCCTGCGCTACAACGTGCCGCATGCCAGCGTCTGCGGCGGCCGCGCGCGCTGCTCGACCTGCCGCATCCGCATCATCGGCGATCATGCCCAACTGCCCGAGCCCTCGCCGCGCGAAGCCTTCGTGCTGCACCGGGTCGGCACCGACGATCCGTCGATCCGGCTGGCCTGCCAGTTGCGGCCGACCGGCGACCTGACCTTCTTCCAGCTGTTCCTGCCGCACACGATGTCGGCGAACGCCAACGCCGCCAATCCGACGCGGGTCGGCCAGGAGCGCTATCTGGTCAGCATGTTCGTCGACATGCGCGGCTCGACCCAGCTCGCCGAGAAGCGGCTGCCGTTCGACACCGTGTTCATCGTCAACCGCTTCCTCGGCGCGGTGTCGCAGGCGGTGCTGGAAGCCGGCGGGCGGCCCAACCAGTTCATCGGCGACGGCATGCTGGCGCTGTTCGGACTCAGCACCGACCGCCAGGTGGCCTGCCGCCAGGCGCTGCGCGCGGCGGCGCTGATCGCAGCCAATATCGACGAGCTGAACCAGTTTCTCAGCCACGATCTGCGCGAGCCGATCCGCTTCGGCATCGGCATCCATGGCGGCGAGGTGATCGTCGGCGACATCGGCTATCGCGATCATATGGTGTTCACCGCGCTCGGCGACGCCGTCAACGTCGCGGCGCGGCTGCAGGACATGACCAAGGCGCTGGCCTGCGAGGCGGTCATCTCCGACGAGGTGCGCGCCACCGCTGGCCTCGCTGACAATGCCCTCCCGGCGCAGGAGGTCGCGATCCGCGGCCGCAACGAGCCGATGACCGTGCGCACCGTCGAGGCGACGCGCGACCTGTCCGCACTGGTCGACGACCGGCGTGCCGTCGCGGCCTGACCGGTTCATCTCCCCTTCATCCAATGTGACCTGCCGCACATCCGTGGGTGCGTTCAGCAGCGATGCTCGAACGCGTCCCGTGCCGGATGCGACTGACTGGCGATGGGTAACGCTGCAACCGCGCCGCGACAGAGTTCAACGCGCATCTGAAGGAGACGACCATGCTTCGCAAAGTCACGCTTGCTCTCGCTACCGCCGCAACGCTTGCTGCCGCCGCGCTGGCGCCGACCGCAGCTTCCGCCAAGCCGTTCTTCTGGCATCCGTACCACCATCACTTCTGGGGTGGCCCGGGCATCTCCGTCGGCTTCGTCGATTCCGGCTGCTACGTCACCCGCCTGGTGCTGACGCCCTACGGCTATCGCTATCGCACCGTGAACGTCTGCTACTGATCGAGCCTTCTGCCTGGATGGAAATGCCCCCGGTCGCCGCACGCGGCCGGGGCTTTTCGTTGTTGCGTCGCAACGCCGGTGGACGCTGCGAAAGCTCAATTGACTTGAAGTTGTCAGGTGCGACATTTGTCGCCGCGCGCAATCCATGATGCGAAGGCGCGCAAGGCAAAGTGAGCCTGGTGATGACCGGCTCACGACAGAACAGCTTCGGAGGAAGCGGAATGCTCGATCGACGGGACTTGATGAAGCGCGCCGGGTTGGCCGCTTTGGTGACAGGGCTGGGATCAAGGGGCGCATTCGCCCTCGACACGGTGACGCTGCCCTTCGGCAATGGCGAACGGCCGCTGGTGCGCTACCCGCAGAAGCGCCCGATGATCGGCCTGACCAGCCGGCCGCCGCAGCTGGAAACCCCGTTTGCGATCTTCAACGACGGCCCGCTCACACCGAACAACGCGTTCTTCGTCCGCTATCACCTCGCCGGCATCCCTTACGATCTTGATCCGGACAAGTTCACGCTCGAGATCAAGGGCAAGGTCGACAAGCCGCTGAAGCTGTCGCTAAAGGATATCCGGAAGCTGAAGGCCGTCGAGCTCGTCGCCGTCAACCAGTGCTCCGGCAACAGCCGCGGCTTCTTCAATCCGCGCGTCGCCGGCGGGCAGCTCGGCAACGGCGCGATGGGCTGCGCGCGCTGGCACGGCGTGCCGCTGAAGGCCGTGCTCGATATCGCCGGCGTGCAGGCCGGCGCCAAGCAGGTCACCTTCAACGGCATGGACGGCCCGGTGATGGAGACGACGCCCGACTTCGTGAAGGCGCTCGACATCGACCATGCACGCGACGGCGAGGTGATGCTGGCCTGGGGCATGAACGGCGAGGACCTGCCGTTCCTGAACGGCTTCCCGCTCCGCCTCGTGGTGCCCGGCTATTACGGCACCTATTGGGTGAAGCACCTCAACGAGATCACCGTGATCGACAGCGTGTTCGAGGGCTTCTGGATGAAGTCGGCCTACCGGATTCCGGACACACCGAACAACGCGGTCGAACCCGGCACCGCACCAAAGGCGACGATCCCGATCAACCGTTTCACGGTGCGCTCGTTCATCACCAGCGTTGCCGACGGCGCCAAGCTGAAGGCCGGCCACACCACGCTGCGCGGCATCGCCTTCGACGGCGGCAAGGGCATCAAGGAGGTCGTGGTCTCGACCGACGGCGGCAAGAGCTGGACACCGGCAAAGCTCGGCAAGGATCTCGGCAAATATGCGTTCCGCGAATGGAAGCTGAAGGTCGCGCTGCCGGGCGGCGCCTCGGAGCTGAAGGTGCGCGCGACCAACAATGCCGGCGACACCCAGCCGATGGATCCGTTGTGGAATCCGGCCGGCTATCTGCGCAACGTCGTCGAAACCGTGCGCGTCACCGCGGCGTGAGGAGAAGCATCATGACCAGCAAGCTGCTTCCCGCCGTCGCCGCGATCGCCGCATTGTCGATCGGCGCTACGATGGCCGCGCCCGTCAACTACACGCTTCCCGAGGAGACCGCGGCGTTCAAGCCGGGTCCCAACCTCGACGTGGTGCAGAGCAACTGCACCGGTTGCCACTCGGCCGACTACATCAAGACCCAGCCGCAGGGCGAGAAGTTCAAGAAGGACTTCTGGCAGGCGGAGGTGACCAAGATGATCAAGATCTATGGCGCGCCGATCGACCAGGCCGACGTCGGCAAGATCGTCGAATATCTCTCCGCGACCTATTGAGACGCCGCCCGTCCATCCCCCCCCCCGCGCGGCGGCCGAAAGCCCGCGCGCGGAGCCATCAATCCAATTCGTTTCAGAGGGACCAATTCGTTTTGCAGCGCATCAATTGACCACGAAACAGGCAATCCGACGCCAAAAACCTGCAAAGCGGGTTGTTTCCGGGCAAAAACACACCGTGGTTTGATCTACCCAGCTTTTTTCAAACTGCTATCCTGTGCGATACGGACAAGCCGGTTTGTGCGGGGACCGACTGGTCTGTTTTCGATTGATTCCGCGGAGACGACTGGAATGCCCAAAGGTACAGTGAAGTGGTTCAACCCGACCAAGGGTTATGGATTCATCCAGCCCGCAACGGGCGGCAAGGACATTTTCGTGCATATTTCAGCAGTTCAGAAGGCTGGGCTTCAGAGCCTCAACGAAGGCCAATCTGTTGAATATGAAGAGATCGCCAATCGCGGCAAGACGTCAGCCGAGAACCTCAAGGTCTAGCGCACCGCGCGAGATCCAGCGGCGCACTCTCGGACGCCATCCGGGAGTGGGGGCCGATCCAACATCACACGACGTGACGTTCGGCGGAGCGGGCACGGCGCCCGCGCGCCACGATTTTTGATTTTTCCTGCGGCCGCCATCGCCGGCGCGCCGACGTTTATCATTTGCTCCAAGACGGCGCGCAGCAGCTGAATTGCCGCGTCACAGACAGGTGCCGCCCTGGCCGGTGCCGCACGGCACCTTCTTCGCCAAATCCTGGATCTTGCGCTTCGACTCGGCCTGCGCCAGCACGTCGAACACGCTCGACGGCGCGAGCTGCGTCGCCTTGCGGAAGTCCTCGGTCGCCTTGTCGGTGTGGTTGAGCTGCTCATGGGCCTTGGCGCGGGCGAACAGGCCTTCCACCGTCTCCTTCTGCGCGATCGACCGGTCGAGATCCTCGACCGCCTTGTCGTAATTGCGCAGCGCCGACCAGGTGATGCCGCGCAGCGTCAGCGCCGGCTGAAAATCGGGCCGCGCAGCGAGGACGAAGTCGAGATCCTTCATCGCATCATCCGGCCTCTTCAGCCCGAGATGGGCCCGCGCGCGCAGCACACGGGGGAAGGCATCGTTCGGCGCCCGCGTGACGATCTGGTCGAACGCGGCGATGGCGCGGTCGAACTGGGAAGACGTCAGCATCGCGAGCCCGCGGCCGAGCTGGGCCGTCGGATTGTTGGGGCTGCGCTCCAGCACGGCGTTGATATCGACCAGCCCCTCGTCGGCCCGGCCTTTGAGCATCAGCGCAAGGCCGCGCCACGATTTGGCGATCAGATTGGTCGGCACCAGCGCCAGCGCCTGATCGAAATCCAGCAGCGCCTTGTCGAGCTGGTTGAGGCCGAGATAGGCGAGCCCGCGCTCGGTGAAGGCGAGCGTCTCCTTGGCATTGAGCGAGATCGAATGGTCGTAGTCGGCGAGCGCGTCCTGCACCTTGCCGGTGCTGGACTTGACCAGGCCGCGCGCCAGATAGGCCAGCGAATTGTTCGGATCGAGCGCGATGGCGCGGCCGGCATCAGTCATGGCCTCGTCGAACTGTCGCGTGCCGGCGGCATTGAGCGCGCGAAAAGCCAGCAGCTGGGGATCGTTCGGCTTGAGCTTGAGCAGTTCGCTGAGATCGCTGCGCGCCTCGGCCAACCGGCCGAGCCGTGAATAGGCCAGCGCGCGTGTCCGCAGCGCAGCCTCGTTACCGGGATCGCTGCTCAGCACCTGGGTCAGATTTGTGACAGCGCCCGCGTAATTGCCCTGCGCGACGAACTGCTTGGCCTGCTCGATCTGCTGGTTGGCCGCCGCGGGCGCGGCTGGTCGCGCCGCCTGCGCGCCCGGCGTCGCCGGCGACTGCGCGGCCGCACCGGCCTTGGCCAGCTCGGCCTGCATCGCGAGCGCCTGCTGGCGCTGCTGCTGGATCTCCTTGTTGTCGGGAAGGAACGTCAACAGCCTGTCGAAGTCGCCGATGGCCCTGACATAATCGCCCTTGGCGCTGTAAAGCTGGGCGCGTGCGAAATAGGCGTTGCGCTCGGTCTGCGGCGCCTGCGCGATCGCACGTGAGAAATCCTCGATCGCGTGATCCATGTCGCCCTTGCGGCGGTAGGCCTGGCCGCGCCAGTAGAACGCGTTCGGTGTGCTCGCGTTGACGGCGATCGCGGTGTTGGCGTCGACTAGCGCGGCATCGGGCTGTCCGGATTCGACATAGGCCCGCGCCCGCCCGACATGGGCGGCGGGAAGATCCTGCCGCAGCGCGATCGCCTGGCCGTAGTCCGAAATCGCATCGCTCCAGGCGTGCTGGTCGGCGCGCAGATTGCCGCGCGCCAGGAAGCCGAACGGGTTCTTCGGCTCGAGCTCGATCGCGCGATCAAAATCGGCGCGGGCCTGATCGAGGCTGCCCTTGCGCTGATAAACATAGCCGCGCGCAATCAGCGCCGGCACGAATTGCGCGTTGAGCTGCGCCGCCGCGTCGGCATCGCCCAAGGCCTGATCGATCTTGTTGCGCGCGATGTAGAACCGCGAGCGGCCGGTGAAGGCCTTGGTCCGATCCTCCGTAGAGCGAGCGCTGTCGCTGATAATGCCCGAACACGCCGCCTCGGCCTTGTCCGTCGGCGGGCCGCCGCAGTCCTCGACATCACCCGCGCGGGCCGGGCCGGCGAGCACTGGCCACACCAGCAGCGCAAGCGCCGGCAATCGTGGGAAACGAACACCGCCGATGGCGGCATCGGTGCAAGTCCAACGTGAACGCATATGGTAGCCTCGGGTTGACCGAATGCTGCCGGTGTTAACGCGTCACTTGGTTCTTATGGTGATGGGCGCGGAGTGTATTTTCGGGAACCTTGTTGTTCGGATCTCGCGCCAGGTTCCCGCGTCAACGACGCGGATCGAGACGCAACACCGGTGCGCGCGGCGGTCACGTTCAATCTTCCGTCACCCATTTGGCGACGGTCATGACGTCAGGCGGTTGCAGATAGCCGCGGGGCCAGAGATCGACGGCCCATTCCACCTTGGTGGCGCGTTCAACGAGAACGGCAGTGTTGTGCGGCGTTTGCGCGAACGAAAATCCGCGATAGTGGGGATCCCCGACGTCGTGGAACTTGAACAGGTTCCACGACTGCATCACCAGCATCAGGCTAGTCGTGTTGCGCGTGGTGTCCCAGCAATCGTAATTGTGCTTGTCGTCGTTGGCGCGGAAGTCCGCTTTCGCCACGCGCTTGTCGGTGCCGAGGATCGGCCCCATCCGGCGGTCGAACCAGATCACGGCCTTTTGCACGGCGGCACGTTCGGCGGCGGCATTGGCGCGACCGGTGGCCATGATCCTGGTCAGCGCCGCCCTGTCGGCCGCGCCGAAGTCGAGCATCTCGCGGCGCCGGCAGACGAAGCCGTAGCACACCGTCATCGCCGAGGCCGACGGCGGATAGATCGAGACCGATGTATAGAGCTGCATGATGCCGGAGCTGAGCTCGGCGGCGCAGGACGGCGTCATAGCCGACAGGGACAAGACCGCGGCGCATAACGCGCCGGCAATCCCGGTTTGCTTCGCCCGTATCGGCTGATTGGCATCGTCCATGTCGCGGCCCCCAATTGGGAGGAGAATTATCGCGGGTGCGCCGCGATGCCAATACATCCTGCGCATGGCTGTGGATCAGATCGGGAGCCTGTCAGCCGACCGGCAGCGGCGCATCGCGCTTGACTTCCTCCATCACCGCGTAGGTTCGCGTTTCGCGCACGCCCGGCAGCGCCAGCAGGGTCTCGCCGAGAAACCTGCGATAGGCGGTCATGTTGGCGACGCGCGCCTTGACCAGATAGTCGAAGCCGCCCGCCACCATGTGGCACTCCAGCACTTCCGGGGCGGACTGGACCGCTTTGGCGAACTTCTCGAAGACATCGGGCGTGGTCTTGTCGAGCAGCACCTCGACAAACACCAAAAGACCGAGGCCGAGCCGGTGCGGGTTGAGCCGCGCGCCGTAGCCCTCGACGAAGCCGTCGCGCTGCAGCCGCTTCAGCCGTTCGCCGACGGAGGTCGGCGACAGGCCGATCCTCTCGGCCAGTTCCACATTGGCAATCCGCCCATCCCCTTGCAGGATCGAGAGGATTTTGCGGTCCGTCTTATCTATCTCTGTCATATCCACGGCAATATCTGAAATGATCCGGATTTTCTAAGGCAAATCTGCTAATTTGTCTATCGAACTACGGTACGACCGCGCGTAGGTGTTCCCGTGCAATCCCAAGGAATCGCCAAGGACCGCCAAGGAACCATCATGCCAGACCCGTCCCCGCTCCCACCGCCGTTCAGTGCGCCGTACGCCCCGGATGATGCCGCGATCGCCGGCCGCTTGCGCCAGGACGCGCGGCTCGGCGCCGACCAGGAGGCCAGGGTCGACCAGACCGCGCGGCGCCTGATCGAGGCGATCAGGGCCAATGACGATCCGCTCGGCGGGGTCGAGGACATGCTGCGCGAGTTCGCGCTGTCGACCAAGGAGGGCCTCGCGCTGATGGTGCTGGCCGAGGCGCTGCTCCGGGTACCCGACGCGCGCACCGCCGACCAGTTCATCGAGGACAAGCTCGGCCAGGGCGACTTCGTCAACCACGAGACCAAATCGACCGCGTTCATGGTCAATGCCTCGGCCTGGGCGCTCGGCATGTCGGCGCGCGTGATCCAGCCCGGTGAAACACCGCAAGGAACGATAGGTCGGCTGACCAAGCGGCTCGGCGCGCCGGCGGTGCGCGCCGCGACGCGGCAGGCGATGCGGCTGATGGGCAGCCATTTCGTGCTCGGCGAGACCATCGAGGCGGCGCTGTCGCGGGCGCAAGCGCATACCGCGCGCGGCTCGCGCTATTCCTTCGACATGCTGGGCGAAGGCGCCCGTACCGCCGACGATGCCCGCCGCTATTTCGAATCCTACGCCCGCGCGATCGACGCGATCGGCAAGGCAGCCGGCGATCAGGCCCTGCCCGACCGGCCCGGCATCTCGGTCAAACTCTCCGCGCTGCATCCGCGCTTCGAGGCGGTCAGCCACGAGCGGGTGATGGCCGAGCTGGTGCCGCAACTGATCGATCTTGCGCGTCGCGCCAAGGCGTTCGACCTCAACTTCACCGTCGATGCCGAGGAAGCCGACCGGTTGGAGCTGTCGCTCGACGTCATCGCAGCGGCATTCGCCGATCCGTCGTTCGCCGGCTGGGACGGCTTCGGACTTGCGATCCAGGCCTATCAGAAGCGCGCTGCCGACGTGATCGATTATATCGATGCACTGACCCGCGCGCTCGACCGCAGGATGATGGTACGCCTGGTCAAGGGCGCCTATTGGGACACCGAGATCAAGCGTGCGCAGGAGCGCGGGCTCGGCGGCTATCCGGTGTTCACCCGCAAGGCGATGACCGATCTGAATTATGTCGCTTGCGCGCGAAAGCTGCTGGGCTTACGGCCGCGGCTGTTTCCGCAATTCGCCACCCACAACGCGCTGACGGTCGCGACCATCCTCGAACTGTCAGACGATCCGACGAGCTTCGAATTCCAGCGGCTGCACGGCATGGGCGAAGCGCTCTACGCCCAGCTCGGCGACGACAGGCCGGAGATCGCCCATCGCACCTATGCCCCGGTCGGCAGCCACCGCGACCTGCTCGCCTATCTGGTGCGGCGGCTGCTCGAGAACGGCGCCAACTCGTCCTTCGTGGCGCTCGCGGCGGACAACCGCGTCTCCATCGTGGACCTGCTGCGCCGCCCGGCCGACATCATCGGTGACGACAACAACGCGGCCCATTCCGGAATTCCGCTGCCGGCCGATCTCTACCGGCCGCAGCGCGAGAATTCGCACGGCATCGAGTTCGGCGAACGAAAGGCGCTCGATGCGCTGACGTCTTCGATCGCCACCGAACCCAGGGCGGCGTCCGGCATGGTCGCGACGTCGACGGTCGAACAGGCCAATGCCGCGGTCGTCGCCGCCCGCGGCGGCTTCAAGGCGTGGAACAGCACGCCCGCCGCGCGGCGAGCCGAAATCCTCGACAAGGCCGCGGACCTGCTCGAGCAGCGCCGTGCGCACTTCCTCGCTCTGCTGCAGAACGAAGGCGGCAAGACACTCGACGACGCACTCTCCGAGGTGCGCGAGGCGATCGACTTCTGCCGCTACTATGCAGCGCTCGGCCGCAAGCTGTTCGGGCAAGGTGAAGCGATGCCGGGCCCGACCGGCGAAAGCAACGTGCTGGAGCTGCACGGCCGCGGCGCGTTCGTTGCGATCTCGCCGTGGAATTTCCCGCTCGCGATCTTCCTCGGCCAGGTGACGGCGGCGCTGATGGCCGGCAATGCGGTGATAGCAAAGCCGGCCGAGCAGACCCCGCGGATCGCAGCCGAAGCGGTCGCGCTGCTGCATCTGGCGGGCGTACCGGCATCAGCCCTGCATCTGGTCCAGGGCGACGGCACGGCCGGTGCCGCGCTGGTCGGCCATCCCGGCATTGCCGGCGTGGTCTTCACCGGCTCGACCGAAGTGGCGCGGTCGATCAACCGGACGCTCGCGGCCAAGGACGGCCCGATCGTGCCGCTGATCGCGGAAACCGGTGGCATCAACGCCATGATCGTCGATGCCACCGCGCTGCCCGAGCAGGTCGCCGACGACGTCGTGACCTCGGCGTTCCGCTCCGCCGGCCAGCGCTGCTCGGCGCTCAGGCTGCTGTTCGTGCAGGACGACGTCGCCGACCGCATGATCGAGATGATCGCGGGCGCCGCGCGCGAACTGAAGATCGGCGATCCCTCGGAACCATCGACGCATATCGGACCGGTGATCGATGCGGAGGCCAAGCAGCGACTCGATGCACACATCGCGCGGATGAAGCAGGAGGCGCGGGTGCATCTCGCCGGCGAGGCGCCGGCAGGCAATTTCGTCGCGCCGCATATCTTCGAGCTCTCGTCCGCAAGCCAGCTGCGTGAAGAGGTGTTCGGCCCGATCCTGCATGTCGTGCGCTACCGCGCCGAGCGGCTCGGCGACGTGCTGGCCGCGATCGAGGCGACTGGATTTGGCCTGACGCTCGGCATCCATTCGCGCATCGACGACACGATCGAGCACGTGATCGAACGTCTCCAGGTCGGCAACATCTATGTCAACCGCAACATGATCGGCGCGGTCGTCGGCGTACAGCCGTTCGGCGGCGGCGGCCTCTCCGGCACCGGCCCCAAGGCCGGCGGCCCGCACTACCTCACGCGCTTCGCGACCGAGCAGACGATCACGATCAACACCGCCGCCGCGGGCGGCAATGCGGCGCTGATGGCGGGGGTGGAATAGGTTTCCGTCATTGCGAGGAGCGAAGCGACGAAGCAATCCATCTATCCCTGAGCTGAGGTATTGCTTCGCTCCGCTCGCAATGACGTCCCAACAAGCCGTTGCATCGTGCCCCCGAGATGGGTCAAATGGCGGTCCGATCGGGATCATCGCACACGATAATTCCAGCTACCGGAAAAACACCAACAAGCGCCACGGGAGCGACGGCACGATGGAAAAAGGCATTTTTGACGGGCTCAAGGTCCTGGACTGCGCGAGCTTCATCGCTGCGCCCGCGGCCGCCACCGTGCTGTCAGACTTCGGCGCCGACGTCATCAAGATCGAGCCGCCGGGCGCCGGTGATCCCTACCGCAATCTGCCCAATCTGCCCGGCTATCCCGCGAGCGAGCACAATTTCGCGTGGATGCTCGAGGCCCGCAACAAGAAGAGCCTCGCGCTCGACCTCACCAAGCCTGACGCGCAGCAGGTGCTGTACAAGCTGGTCGCCGAGGCCGACGTGTTCATCACCAACATGCCGCCGCAGGTGCGGACGAAGCTCGGCATCACCTATGATCATCTTGCCCATCTCAACGACCGGCTGATCTATGCCTCCTTCACCGGTTACGGCGAGAAGGGCGAAGAGGCCAACAAGCCCGGCTTCGACTCCAACGCCTATTGGGCCCGCTCCGGCCTGATGGATCTGGTGCGCGCCGACGAGGACACCACACCGGCGCGTTCGGTCGCCGGCATGGGAGATCATCCCTGCGCGATGGCGTTCTACGGCGCGATCGTCACCGCGCTATTCCAGCGCGAAAAGACCGGCAAGGGCTCGCATGTCTCGACCAATTTGATGGCCAACGGCATCTGGGCCAACGGCGTGCTGGCGCAGGCCAAGCTCGTCGGCGCCAAGTTCAAGAAGCGCAAGCCGCGCGAAGAGGCGCTGAACGCCGTCACCAACCATTACAAGTGCAAGGACGGCCGCTGGCTGATCCTCTCGCTCCTCAACGAGGACCGGCAGTGGCCGACCCTGGCGCGCTGCATGGGCCGCGAGGACCTCGTCGCCGACGCGCGCTTTGCCACCAAGGCGGACCGCCATGCGCGTTCGGTCGAGCTGATCAGGATCTTCGACGAGGTGTTCGCCGGCAAGGACCTCGCCGAGTGGCGCAAGATCCTCGACGGCAATGGCCTCGTGTTCGGCGTCGTCGGCATTCTCGACGACATCCCGAACGACAAGCAGATGATCGAGAACGAGGTGCTGGTACGCTTCGAGAACGACACCATGCTGACCGTCAACAGCCCGATCTTCATCGACGGAGCCAGGAAGGTGCAGCCGCGCAAGCCGCCCGAGGTCGGCGAGCACTCCGACGAGATCTTGCGTCAGGCCGGCTACGACGAGGCCACGATCCAGAAGCTGCGCGCGTCCGGCGCGGTGGCGTAATCACGCGACACGTAGCCCGGATGGAACCAACGGGGCGCGCATACGCGCGACCCGTTGGCTCCATCCGGGCTACAAAGGAATCTCAGCGCTTCATCCAGGCCCAGACCAGGGCCACGGCGATGATGCCGATGATCACCGCGAGCCCGATCGCCCAGCTGCTGACGCGGACGGCGCTCACCGCCTGACGCTCTGCCTCGTTGGCCGCGATCTCGCGGTTGCGCTGCTTGTTGTCCTCGGGAGCACTCATCGGCCTGTCTCCGGTCAAGGGCTGTTTCAGGTCCTTGTCGCAGCAGGCAGCGTAGCATCAAATGATGACGCCCGGCTCGCGCCGGAATCACCGCCGAGGCGGACGGCCCGGCTGAGCGAGAACGCCGCCAGCGCGGCGCACAGCGCGGCCAATGCCGCGGTCATGAACAGCTCCCCTGTGCTCCATTTCGCGCTCATCAGCGCGCCGCCGATCAATGGACCGATGATGGAGCCGACCCGGCCGATGCCAAGCGCCCAGCCGACGCCGGTGGCGCGCATCGCGGTCGGGTAGAAATTCGCGGCCAGCGCATTGGCGGCGATCTGGCCACCGATAATGCAGAAGCCGGCCGCGAACACCGCAACCGTGACCAACACAACCGAATGGCTGAGCTGGCCGATCGCACCGACCGCGAATACGGCGACGAAATAGACCAGCGCCAGCGCGCGGAACGAAAAACGGTCAACCACGCTTCCGAGCGCGAACGTGCCGATCACGCCGCCGACCTGGAGCATCGCACCGATCAAGGCTGAGGCCGACACGGAGGCGCCGAGATCGTTGAGCACAGTCGGCAGCCAGTTCGCCAGGAAATAGAGGTCGAGCAGGCTCATGAAGAACACAACCCACAGCAACAAGGTGGGCAGCATCCTGCCGTCGGTGAAGAGATGCCGCACCCGCAGGCCTTCGAGCCGCGGCTCATGCACGACGAACTGCCTGCCCGACACGGCTTGCGCGGCGCCCGCGTTGATGCGGCCGAGCAGCTCGGCAACGCGCAGAGTCGCGCGGCCACCGAGCGCGAGAAAGCGCACGGATTCGGGCAGCCGCCACGCGAGCAACGGCGCCAGCAGCAACGGCGCGGCGCCGCCGACGACGAACACCGAACGCCAGCCATAATGCGGGATCAGGGCCGCGGCGAGCAGGCCGCCAAGCGCCGCGCCGACCGAGAAGCCGCAGAACATGATCATCACCATGGTGGCGCGGCGGCGGTGCGGGCTGAATTCGGACGTCATTGCCACCGCATTCGGCATCGCGCCGCCGAGCCCGATGCCGGTGAGCAAGCGGATCACCATGAGCGTGGTGACGTCGTTGACGAAAGCGGTTGCAAGCGTGCCGATGCCGAAGGCGAGCGTCGAGCAGATGATGATCTTCCTGCGCCCGACGCGATCGGCGAGCGGCCCGAAGATCAGCGCGCCGATCATCAGTCCGAACAGGCCGGCGCTGAAGACCGGCCCGAGCGCTGCGCGCGACAGGTTCCACTCCTTGGCGAGCGCCGGCGCGACATAGCCGATCGCCTGCGTGTCGAAGCCATCGAGGAACAGCACCGCGGCGCAGGTCAGCAGCAGCCTGATCTGGAAGCCGCCGACGGGCTGCCGGTCGATAAAGTCGGCAACGTCGGTTGCCTCAGTCTCCGCCATGACCGTCCCCTCCCGCGCTGTCTGCGGCTGTTGTCAGCCGTCATTTTCTCGAACCTACCGCCGATTGCGCCGACGCGGCAGGCTTCCGGCTAGCCGCGCAGCGCGTCCCTGGAATAGCCCGCGATCCGCTTGTAACTGTCGGACAGGCCGGCCAGCTCCTCGCGGCTGATCACGTCCTCGATGGCGCGGAACGGCTTGTCCCCGGTGCGAAGGAACACCTCGCGCAGGATCGCATCCGGCGGGTTGGTGCGGTTGGTCAGCACGACGCGCGTGGTGGCTTCCAGCCGCTGCGCCTCATAGGCCGAAAGCGCCGCGACGGGATCGTCATGCGCGAGCAACGCCGTGGTCAGCGCCCGGGCGTCAAGGATCGCCTGCCCCGCACCGTTCGAGCCGCGCGGCACCATCGGATGCGCAGCATCGCCGAGCAAGGTGACGCGGCCAAAGCTCCAGCGCGGCAACGGATCCTGATCGACCATCGGGAACTCGAGCACGCTGTCGGCGGCACGGATGAAGGCGGGTACGTCGAGCCAGTCGAAATGCCAGTCGGCAAAGGCCCAGATGAAATCGTCGAGCGAGCCGGCGCGATTCCAGTCGCGCTTGCGATAGTTCGGCGTTTCGATCTCGGCGACCCAGTTGACGAGTTGCAGGCCGTCGGCGCCGGCCGGACGGATCGGATAGATCACCATCTTGCCGTGCGACAGCCAGCCCGCGCGCACCATGCTGGCGCCGGACAGCATCGGCTTCCAGCGGGTGACGCCGCGCCACATGTTGACGCCGGAATAGCGTGGCTCGCCCTCGCCGGGGAAGAATTGCTTGCGCGCCGCGGAGTTGATGCCGTCGCAGGCGATCGCGACGCGACCGCGCGCGGTGAAGCGGTCAGCACCACCGGGGCCATCGGAGAACGACACAGTGACGCCATCGTCGTCTTGAGCCACGGCCACGCAGTGACGATTGGTTACGATGTGATCGGCGCCGGCCCGGGCGCGGAACGCATCCAGCAACACCATCTGCAGGTCGCCGCGGTGAATCGAGAACTGCGGATGATCGTAGCCGGCGCTCCGCCCGAGCGGCTCCTGGTAGATCAACTGGCCGAAACGGTTGAAGAAGGTCGCATCGGTGGTCGTGATCGCGACCTTCGCAAGTGCATCCTCAAGTCCGAGCGCTGCAAGTTCCTTGGTCGCGTGCGGCAGCAGGTTGATGCCGACGCCGACCTGCCTGATCTCGGCTGCGGATTCGAAGATGCGGCAGGGAATGTTGGCCTGATGCAGCGCGAGGCCGAGCGTCAGACCGCCGATACCGGCACCGACGATGATGACCTCGTCCATGCTTCCATTCCCTGATCTTTATTGTTGGTGGGATGAAACACGAATGGTAAGCCCACTGTCAATCTGCCCGCGTCACCTCTCCCCGCATGAGCGCGGCGGCGATGAGAAAAGGTTCCGGCACAGGACTACCGCCCCTTCACGAAGCACATGCCCATGCGGGAGGTCTTGCCGGCAACCTGACACGCGAGCCCCTCGGCGCAGGTCCAGCTGCGAAAGCTGCGGTCGGTCTCGGCCGGCGTGCTGCCCGGCAGATAGCAATGCGCGCCCCAGCCGTTGCTGTATTCGGTGCCGGCAAGCTCGGCGCTGGCGCGCAGTTGCGGCCGGTTGGAGAAGCCGCGCGAGAAGTCCGGCGCCTTGCCGTCGCGGAAGCTTGCGAGGATATCGCGGCGGCGTGGTTGGTCGCCGAAGAAATGCGGCGAGGCCGGCACCACGGTGGAGTTCGACGGCTTCGCCGCCATCCAGTCGACGCCGGAAAAATGGAAGCCGCCAATGCCGCGGGTCTGGTGGCAGCCTGCACAGGTGACATCGTTGAGGCGCCGCTCGAAGCCGGCCAGCGACTTGATGTTCTGCAGGTTCGTCCCGTTCGCCGCAGCCTTCTGCAACGCGCCGACCACGTCACCTTCCGAGAACACCGTGTTGCCGGCCGCCTCCTCGCCCTGCACCATCCCGAACTCCGGCTCCAGGTCGCTGACATCAAAACCGGTCGGCGTCGGTGCGACTGCGCCGGTTGCAAGGAAACGATCGGGGATCAGCAAGGTGCCGCGATCGAGCTCGGCAAAATGCCCGGGATCGAGCAGCCAGGCCTTGAAGTCGCGCTTCAGCGCCTCGTCGGCCAGAATACGATCGCGATCGATCTGGTTCTCCAGCGGCGCCTCGGCAAAGCGTTTCGCCGCACCGTCATAGTCGAACACTTTCAGGAGATAGTCGGTCCGGAAGTCGCGCACCGCGGATTTCGGCGCGTGCGCGATCTGCAGATTGGTCTCGATGCGATCGATATTGCGGGCATCGATCAGGTCGAGCGGTCCGTCCTTGCCGAACAATTTCTCCATCGCAGGCGGTGCGCTGGCGGTCGCGAGCCAGCGCCGTGCGATCTCGCGGCAGCTGAGCGATGCATCGTTGCCGTCGCCCTTCGCCTTCAGCACCAGGTTCAACGTCATCGGCAGCCGCTGCGAGACCGCGTTCTCACCGATCAGCGGCACGTCGGTGCGGGTCAGCCGATAGATCAGCCGAATCTCGCCGCAGCTTGCCGGCGCCACATAGGCGCGATCCATGCGGTTGACGATGCCGGCCAGCACGAAGCGAACGTCAGGAGATTGAAACAGCGCGCGATCGAACAGCTGGAATGCAAAGCCGTCGCCGACGCCGATGCTCTCGTTCGGCAGGCTCGCCTGATGCTTTGCGACATAGCGATCGAATTCGCGATCGAGTGCCTCGCGCACCGGCGCCATCGCAGGCATTCCGAACAGATCGCGATTGGACAGCGGCGCATCGGCGGAGCGCTCTGGCGCGAGCATCCGGCCGAGACCGAGGCGGCCATGATCGAGCTCGCGCAGGATCGCGGGATCGATCACCGCCGTACCGCGTTCCACCGCGCGATCCTCCGCGGCGGGTGCAGGCACGGCGCCACCGAGCAGAACGGACATCAGCAGGAGGCATTTCAACGCGCGGCTCATGCCCCACTAACACCGCACGGCAAACCCTATTCAAGAAAAAAGGCGCTTCACATCGCGGTGAAGCGCCTTGGTATCGTCGTGTTTCGCCGATCATAGCGTTTTCGAGCGAAGTGGACGCCGGCTCGCGTGAAGAAAACGCGCCCAAACGACAAGCTAGAGCTTCGGTTCTGATTCAATCAGAACCGAAAATGCTCTAGCGCGAGACGATCAGGCCCTTGCTGGTGACGACCACCCAACGGCCGTCCTGCTTGCGGATGGCGTCGACGCGGCCGAGGCCGGGGACGGGATCGCCGGCATAAACCTCGTAGATGCCGCCGCGGCCCTCGATCAGTGCGCCGCCATTGCCGACGTCGCGCAGCGCCCAGCCGTCAACCACCGGCATGCGGCCGACCTCCGGCCTGGGGGCGGCCGGCGCAGCCGCGGCAGTCGCCGGCGGGATCGAGCCCGTAACCTCGCGGGCGGGCGTGACAGCGGCGACGGTCGTCGTCGGGGCGCGAAGCTTGTCGACGGTCTCGCTGAGCTTGTTGAGCTTGGCGATCGGTTCGGCCTGGGCCTTCTCGACCTTCTCGATCCGGTCGCTGGCCTTGCTAAACTGGGCCTGGCCGGCCTTGGCGGTCTGCTCCACGCTGGCCTTCAGCGCGGCGATCTCGGATTCGATCCGGGCGAGCGCGGCATCGGCCGCTTCCTTGGCAGCGGCGTCCGTGGCAGCGTCCTTGGCAGCCACATCCCTGACGGAGGCAGCGGCGGGGGCGGCGAGATGGCCGAGCCCTGCGGTCGCAAGTGCGCCGCCGATGGCCCCTGCCACGGTCGCCAGCGCAATCACCGCGGCCATCGCCCCGAACCGGCGCGAGCCGGCCGGTTTGGCGGTCTGTTCGGCGCCCGGCTTGGAGGCGGTCGCCTCATGGTCCCAGGTCCGGTCACCGGGCGCCATGATCATCAGCTTGCCCGGGAAACGCGGCTCTTCACGCTTGCCGGTCTCGACCTTGGGCACGTCCATATTGGTCGGGTCGATCTTGGGGTTGATCTTGGCGTCGATCTTGGCCTCGACCATGGGATCAAGCCGGGACGGCTCAACCTTGGGGGCTTCGGGCTTCGGCGCGTCGATCCTGGGCGCATCCGCCTTCGGCGACGTCTCCTCCTGCTCGGGCGCAAGCCTGACAGCCTCGGCACCGGCCGCGGCCGCCACGGGCTCGCTCTTCGCCGCCGTCTCGGCGCCGGCTTGACCGCTGACCGGCTCGCTCTGCTGCTCACTCACGTTCAAAGTCTCCAGACTGGGTTGACAATTCGGTAACTTTTATTGCTTGCGAAATGGTTACCCCACCCGGCCATTACCTAAATTTTAGGGAGTTTTCCGGGCCGGATTTGGGCGATGTTGCCATGCGGCAATCTGCGTCAGCTCCGTTTGCGCGCGGCGCTTTCCCGATTAACATACCGCCATCTTCCAGCCAGAAGGCAGGAGGGAGTGCCATGACGATCGAGAAATGCATCAACGAATTTGGTGTCGATGACGTCATTTTTGAGGAAGGCTCGACCGGCCGCGAGCTGTTCGTCGTGCTCGACGGCACCGTCGACATCGCCAAGATCGATGGCGGAAACAAGACGGTCATCGTCAGCCTCGGCAAGGGCGAATTCTTCGGCGAGATGGCCGTGATCGACGGCTCGGCGCGCTCCGCAACCGCCATTGCCTCCGCGCCCAAGACGCGGGTGATGCGGATCAACCACGCCCGCTTCGTCTATCTCGTCAGCCAACAGCCGGCCTTCGCGCTGATGGTGATGGATGCGCTGTCGAAACGCCTGCGCGCGTCCAACGCGGTCACTTATCGGACGGCGGCCGCACCATGAGCGAGCACAAGCCAAGCCCGTTCAAGACGCTGTTCGACGCCGACGTCGCGACGCTGATCCAGGCCGCCGACGACGTTTACCAGATCCGCTTCAAGAACCGCGCGGCGAACGCCTATCTCGTACGCGGCAGCAAGCGCACCATCATGATCGACGTCGGACTGTCGAGCAATTATCCGTCGCTGGTCGCGTGCCTCAACCATCTCGGGGTAACGCCCGACATGATCGACATGGTGGTGCTGAGCCACGAGCATCTCGATCACATCGGCGCGGCCTATCATTTCCATGGCTCAGCCTACATCGCCGCGCACCGGCTCGCCGCCAACAAGATCATGCTGCGCGACGACTTCTCGATGCTGCGCAAGATGTTCAACGAACCGAACGTGCCGATCGACATCGACATCTGGCTCGAGGAAGGCAACCTGATCGACCTCGGCAATTTCCGCCTCAACGTGATGTACACGCCGGGCCATACCTCGGCCTGCATCTCGCTGTTCGATCAGGACAAGGGGCTGTTGTTCGCCGCCGACACGCTGATGCCCGGCGGCGTGATGGGCGGCGTGTTCGGCTCCGGCTCGATCGCCGACTACATCCAGTCGCTGGAACGGTTGAAGGGACTCAATTCGAAGATCCTGCTGTCGGGTCACGGCCGGCTATCCGACACGCCGCAGGACGATGTGCGGATCGCGCTGCAACGCTCGCATGCCTTGCTCGAGGACACCGCGCAGCTGTTCGACGCGCTCGATGCGCGCTCGAATTTCGAGCCGATCATGCAGTCGGTGCGCGACCTCAACAAGCTCGACGATTGACCCTTGGTCCAAGCAAAGCCGGCCGTTGTGGCCTGCCATGGCTTTGCATTAGGATCGGTTCACAACGATCAAGAATCATGGGCGCGGCGACGAAAGCCGTGCCGGCAGCGAGGAGACGAAACCAATGCAGGCTGACACGATGGCGCAGATGCGCCGCCGGGTGGTGATCTCCTCCACGATCGGCAATGCGCTGGAATGGTTCGACTTCACCGTCTTCGGCCTGTTCGCCGGCATCCTGAGCAAGCTGTTCTTTCCCGCGGACAATCCGCATTCCTCGCTGCTGCTGACCTTCGCGACATTCGGAATCGCCTTTGCGGCCCGGCCGCTGGGTGGCCTGGTGTTCGGGCTCTATTCCGACAAGCACGGCCGCAAGAAGGCGCTGGTCGTGATGATATCGCTGATGGCTGTCGGCACCGGCCTGCTCGGCCTGCTGCCGACCTATGGCGCGATCGGAATCGCGGCGCCGCTGCTGTTGCTGCTGGCGCGGCTGATCCAGGGCTTTTCCGCCGGCGGCGAGTTCGGCAGCGCCAGCGCGATGCTGATCGAATTCGCGCCGCCCGGCAGACGCGGCTTCTACGGTTCGTTCCAGATGGTGTCGCAATCGCTGGCGTTCGGCCTCGGCGCCGCGATGGCGATCGGTCTCAATCTCGGCCTGTCGCCCGACGCCTTCGCGAGCTGGGGTTGGCGCGTGCCGTTCATCCTCGGCATTCTGATCGGGCCGACCGGATGGTACCTGCGCCAACGGTGCGACGAGTCACCCGAATTCAAGGCGTATCTCGCCGAGAGGGCCGCGACGGCACAACCGAGCAGGCAGACCACGCTCGGCCAATTGTTCTCCGAACATCCGCGCGAGTTGATCGCCTCGTTCTGCCTGATCGCGGCCGGTACCGCGATCAACTACGTCAACGCGATCTTTCTGCCGACCTATGCGGTCGCCGAGCTGAAGCTCCCGATCCTGAACGCGCAGCTCGGCCTGCTCGTCGTCAGCCTCGTCAATGCGGCGGTGGCGGTGGCCTGCGGCGCCCTCTCCGACCGGATCGGTCGTCGCGCGGTGCTCGTCCCAGCGCTGATCGTCTACAGCTTGCTGTTTTACGTGATCCTGCAGCGGCTCGTCGCCGCCCCGACCACGGCGAACCTCTGGCAGTTGCAGGTCGTCGCGATCCTGCTCGGCGCCCTGGCCGGACCGATGCCGGCCTTCATGACCGAGATATTTCCGGTCGGCGTGCGCTCGACCGGCGCATCGCTGATGTACAACCTCGCCGTGATGCTGTTCGGTGGGCTGGCGCCGTTCATCAACACCTGGCTGGTCCAGGTCACGGGCGACAAGGCTGCACCGGTCTACTACATCCTGTTCGCCGCGGCGGTGGGTCTCGTGGGTCTGTCGGTCTATCGCGGTCGACCGTCCGCGCCGGGAATCGCAACGCAACCGGCGCAATGACCTCCGCGCGTGCGCGACCACGCATGCAGCGCTACATTTGACAAATCCGCGCGTGGCCTGTTCAACAGCGGCAAGAATAATGCTGAAGAACCGGGAGCGAGGACCATGAAGCTTTACGACTCGATCGGACCCAATCCGCGCATCGTGCGCATGTTCATGGCCGAGAAGGGCATCGAGATCCCCAAGCAGGCCGTCGACCTGCGCAAGGGCGAGAACCGCGAGGAAGCGCATCTGAAGCGCAATCCGCACGGCCAGATGCCGGCGCTCGAGCTCGACTGCGGCAACTACCTCTCGGAGATCACCGCGATCTGCGAATATCTCGAGGAGAAGCACCCCTCGCCCGCGATGATCGGCAGCACGCCGGAAGAACGCGCGGAATGCCGGATGTGGACGCGCCGCGTCGATCTCAACATCGCCGAGCCGCTCGCCAACGGCTATCGCTTCGGCGAGGCGCTGAGGTTCTTCGAGAAACGCATTCCGGTCGCGCCGGAGGCGTCGCCCGGACTGAAGATGATTGCCGCCAACCGCATCAAGTGGTTGAACGACCAGATGGCCGACGGCCGCGACTACATCTGCGGCAAGCGCTTCACCCTCGCCGACATGCTGCTCTACTGCTGGCTCGATTTCGGCAACCAGGTCGGCCAGCCGCTGGACCAGTCGAACGGCAACATCGTGGCCTGGTTCAACCGCGTCGGCGCGCGGCCCTCGGTGAAGGCGTAAAGGCGGTCTTCTTATCCTCCCCTGGAGGGGGAGGATCGGTTCGCATGAAGCGCAGCGCAATGCGAACCGAGGTGGGGTGATCTCTCCACTCGGGCAGCGTTCACGCGGACAGACCTCCACCCCACCTCGCCGCTCATTGCATTCGCGTCGATCCTCCCCCTCCAGGGGAGGATGAGATCTCGGCAGCACCCGCCCTAAATCACCACCGGCTTGTCCGGCAGCTCGTTCGGGCCGCCCTCGGCATGCGGGAAATACCGCGCCAGCTCCCGCGACACCGCCTCGATCCCCTTGATCACACCCTGCTCGAACCGGCCGGCCCGAAAATCCGTTTCCATCGTGCGGCAAATCGCTTCCCAGCCGGCGCGGCCGACCTTCGCATCGATGCCGCGGTCGGCGACGATTTCGACGTCGCGGTCGGCGAGCAACAGATAGATCAGAACACCGTTGTTGTGATGGGTGTCCCAGATCCGCAAGTGCGAGAACACGTCGAGCGCGCGTTCCCGCGCCGGCTGGTTGCGGAACAGCGGCACGCCGTCGAGCCCGCCCTCGACGACGAAGCGGATCTGGCCGGAATGCGTGGCCTCCCCGGCCTTGATCGCCTGCTCGATGGCGTCGAGCACGCGCGGCGGAAACGCGCGCCGCACGCGCCAGCGATGCTCGAGCAGGTGCTTGCCGATACGCTTGATGCTCATGTGCCTACCAGCTCCCCGAGGCGCCGCCGCCGCCGAAGCTGCCGCCTCCACCGCTGAAGCCGCCGCTGTCGCCCGAACTCGAGCCGCTGCTCCAGCCCCCGCCGCCGGACCAGCCGCCCGAATAGCCGCCGCCGCGCCGGTACGGTCCCGAGCCGGCCGCCGGGCCGCCGAAATTCAATCCGCCGAAGATCAGCGCCGCAACCGCCGCAAACAGCCCGACCACCAGCGCGGTGGCGAGCGAGCCCGCCACCATCCAGGTGAACACGCCGACGATGCTGCCGGTCGCCGCCGAGCCCAGCAGCCGCCCCAGCATCGCACGCAGCACGCTCGCGACGATGATGACGATGAAGATCGTCACCGGATTGGCGAGATCGACGAGATTGGGGCCCTGCCAATGCTCGGGCTCCGGCGCCGGCAATTGCTCGCCATTGATCAGGCGGATCATGCGGTCGACGCCCGCCGAAATGCCGCCGGCGAAATCGCCGGCCTTGAATTTCGGCTTAATGTCCTCGTCGATGATGCGGTGGGTGACGACGTCGCTCAGCACGCCTTCGAGGCCGTAGCCGACCTCGATGCGCAAATGCCGGTCGTTCTTGGCGACGACCAGCAACGCTCCGTCGTCGATCTTCTTGCGCCCGATCTTCCATGCCTCGGCAACGCGGATCGAGAACTGCTCGATCGTCTCTTCGCCGGTGGTCGGCACGATCAGGACCGCGACCTGGCTGCCCTTGCGGGTCTCCAGATCCTTCAACCTGTCGTTCAGCGACGCGACGTCGCTCGCCGACAGCGTCCCGGTCTGGTCGACGACGCGGCCGGTGAGCTGAGGCACGGCGACCTCGGCCCATGCCGGGCACACGAAGCCCAGCAGCAAGGCGAGCAGGATGACGCGTGCGGCGGTCATCGCGATCGGCGCCGGCCGGCGCTATTTCGACGGCGCCGGCGCCGGAGCCGGATTGAAATCGACCTTCGGCGCGGTCGAGATCTCCTTCTCATTGTCGACCGTGAAGTTGGGCTTCTCCTTGTAGCCGAACGCCATCGCAGTCAGATTGTTCGGGAAGGTGCGGATGCCGACATTGTAGTCCTGCACCGCCTTGATGTAGCGGTTGCGCGCCACGGTGATGCGGTTCTCGGTGCCCTCGAGCTGCGCCATCAGGTCGCGGAACAGCGCGTCCGATTTCAGCTGCGGGTAATTCTCGGTGACGACCAGCAGCCGCGACAGCGCGCTGGTCAGCTCACCCTGCGCCTGCGTGAACTTCTGAAACGCGGCGGGATCGTTGAGCACCTCGGGCGTCGCCTGGATGCTGCCGACCTTGGCGCGCGCATTGGTGACACCGAGCAGCACATCCTTCTCCTGCTGCGCAAAGCCCTTCACCGAGTTGACGAGGTTCGGCACCAGATCGGCGCGCCGCTGGTACTGGTTCACCACCTCCGACCAGCTCGACTTGACCTGCTCGTCATTGGTCTGGATCGCGTTGTAGCCGCAGTTGGTCAGGCTCAATGTCGCCAGCGCTGCCAGCACGGTCCAAAGCTTGCGCATGAAGATCGTCCTCCCGGTGGATTCTCTCGTCACGGTAACAGATTTTCGCCTGATAATCCCGTGCGGCGGATTTCGCGCGTTCTTTTGCAGATGATGGCCCTTGCCTATCCCTCCCTGCGCCGTTCATCATGGCGAAAAATCGATCGCGGGAGGATCCATGACGTCCGAACAATTCGAGACGATTGTTGTCGAGCGGCCCGATCCCGCGATTGTGCGGATCGTGATGAACCGCCCCGAGGCGCGCAACGCCCAGAACCTGCAGATGACCTACGACCTCAACGCCGCCTTCGACCGGGCGGTGCAGGACGACGCGATCAAGGTCATCATCCTCGCCGGCAACGGCCCGCATTTCTCGGCCGGTCACGATCTCAGGCCTGGGGCTAAGAACGAGGCAGGCGTCGATTTCCCGCCAGTCGGAAATTGGGGCGGCTTTGCCGAGCCCAATGCGCACGGCCGCTTCGCGCGCGAACAGGAGATCTATCTGCAGATCACAAGGCGCTGGCGCAATCTCGCCAAGCCCACGATCGCGGAGATCCACGGCAAATGCATCGCCGGCGGGCTGATGTTGGCCTGGGCCTGCGACCTAATCGTCGCGAGCCATGACGCCGAGTTCTGCGATCCCGTGGTGACGATGGGGGTCTGCGGCGTCGAGTGGTTCGTGCATCCCTGGGAGCTCGGCGCGCGCAAGGCCAAGGAGATGCTGTTCACCGCCGACGTCTGGAGCGCCGACGAAGCGCATCGTCTCGGCATGGTCAATCACGTGGTGCCGCGCGGCGATCTGTCGTCCTTCACGCTGGCGCTGGCGCGCAGGATCGCGGCCAAGCCCGCCTTCGCGCTGAAGCTGTCCAAGGAGGCGGTGAACCGCTCGATCGACATCATGGGCCAACCCGCCGCGATCGATCAGGCGTTCGCGCTGCATCAGCTCTGCCACGCTCACAACCTGCAGGAATTCGGAATGATCGTGGACCCTGCGGGTCTGCATCCCTCCGTCAAGAAAACCGCCAACGTGAAGTAGACCCGATGGACCTCACCCTGAGCGACGAGCAGCGTCTGCTGCGCGAAAGTGCCGACCGCTTCGTGGCGGAGACCTTCACATCAGAGCATCGCAAGATGGCAGCGAACGATCCGCTAGGCTATTCGCCCGCGATCTGGAAGCAATTCGCCGAGCTCGGCTGGCTGGCGCTGCCGATTGCCGAAGCCCATGGCGGGCTCGGCGGCGGCGCGATCGAGGTCGGGCTGTTGATGGAAGCCTTCGGCCGCGGACTGGTGTCGGAGCCGTTCCTCTCCACCGTCGTGATCGGCGCCGCGCTGGTCGCCGAATGCGGCACCGAGGCGCAGCAGCAGGCGATCCTGCCCAAGGTCGCCGAGGGCGCGCTCACACTCGCCTTCGCGCATTCGGAGCGCGCCGCGCGCTTCGACCTTGCCCACATCGACGCGAGGGCCACCAAGGCCACCGACGGCTGGCGGCTGAACGGCAGCAAGATCGCGGTGCTCGATGGAGCGGCCGCCAGCCAGATCATCGTCTCCGCCCGCGTTGCCAATGCCAATGGCACATCGGGCAAGCTTGGCCTGTTTCTGGTGCCGGCCGGTGCGCCCGGCCTCACTCTGCGCGACTACGCGCGGCTCGGTGGCGGGCGCGGCTGCAATATCGATCTCAGGGATGTGCAATTGCCCGCCGACGCGCTGCTCGGCAACGGCCAGGATGCGCTACCCGCGATCGAAACCGTGGTGGACCGCGCGATGGCCGCGCTCGGTGCAGAAGCGGTCGGCATCATGCAGACGCTGCTCGACACCACGCTCGAATACACAAAAATCCGCAAGCAGTTCGGCCGGCCGCTGTCGGCCAACCAGGTGATCCGCCACCGCCTCGCCGACGTCGCAATGCAGGTCGACGAGGCGCGCTCGATGGCACTGCGCGCCGCACTCATGGCGAACGCAGAGCCGGTGGCGCGCAGCCGCGCGGCGTCCGGCGCCAAGGCGAAGATCGGCAAATGCGCGCGCTTCGTCGCCGAACAGGCGGTGCAGCTGCACGGCGCCATGGGTGTCACCGAGGAGCTCGACATCGGCGCCTATTTCAAGCGACTGCTGGCCTTCGACACGCTGTTCGGCGGCAGCGCCCATCATTATCGCCGCCACGCCGCGCTGAGCGGCCGCGCCCACGGGTAAACGGAGAGCGCACCATGGATCTCACCTTCAGTGCCGAGGAACGCGCCTTCGAACAGGAAGTCCGCGACTACATCGCCGAGAGCCTGACGCCGGAAATGAAGCGCGCTACCGCGCTGACGCCGTCGGTGTTCTCCGACCCCGATATCGGCAT
This sequence comes from Bradyrhizobium sp. CCBAU 53421, assembly GCF_015291625.1. Classification (NCBI taxonomy): domain Bacteria; kingdom Pseudomonadati; phylum Pseudomonadota; class Alphaproteobacteria; order Hyphomicrobiales; family Nitrobacteraceae; genus Bradyrhizobium; species Bradyrhizobium sp. CCBAU 53421. The sequence continues at coordinate 2,372,293 of NZ_CP030047.1, read as the reverse complement.
GGCCTGGCAGCGCGCGCTGCACAGGAAGGGCTGGGGCGCGCCGGGCTGGCCGGTCGAACATGGCGGGCCGGACTGGACACCGGCGCAGCGCTGGATCTTCGAGGCCGAATGCGCCCGCGCCGGCGTGCCGAATGTCAACGTGATGGGCGTGAAGATGGTCGGCCCCGTCATCATCGGCTTCGGCTCGCCGGAGCAGAAGAATTTCTATCTGCCGCGGATTCTCTCGGGTGAAGACTATTGGTGCCAAGGCTATTCCGAGCCGGGTTCGGGCTCCGATCTTTCGTCGCTGAAGACCCGCGCGGTGCGCGACGGTGACGACTACGTCATCAACGGCACCAAGATCTGGACCACGCATGCCCATCACGCCAACCGCATGTTCGCGCTGGTGCGCACCAATGAGGGCGAGCGGCAGCAGGACGGCATCAGCTTCATCCTGGTCGACATGAAGACGCCTGGCATCACCACGCGCCCGATCCTGACCATCGGCGGCGACCACGAGGTCAACCAGGTGTTCTTCGACGACGTCCGTGTGCCCGTCGCCAATCGCGTCGGCGAGGAAGGCAAGGGCTGGACCTACGGCAAATATCTGCTCGAGTTCGAGCGCGGCTCCGGCATCGCCTCCGCAAAGCTGCGCGAGGCGCTGAAGACGATCTCCGATCTCGCCGGCTCCGAGGTCACCGGCCGCGCGATCGAGGATCCCGACATCGCGATGCGGATGTCGGAGGTCGAGGTCGATATCGACGCGCTCGAGATGACCGAGCTTAGGGTGCTGTCGGCGCTGCAGACCGGGCAGAATCCCGGCGCGGTGTCGTCGCTGATCAAGCTCCGCGTCAGCGAGATCCGTCAGGCCGTGACGCGGCTCGGCGTCGACGTGATCGGCCAGGATGGCCTTGCCGTCGAGCCGGCACGGCCGTTCTACCGGCTCAACCACGAGCCGGCGATCCCGGAAGAATTGCTGCCGGTGGTGCCGGAATATCTCAACGGGCGCGCGTACACGATCTTCGGCGGCTCGTCGGAGATCCAGCGCGACATCATCGCGAAGATGGTGTTGGGGTTGTAGGCCGCGGTTGGACGAATTCGCCCTTCCTCTTACCCTCCCCTGGAGGGGGAGGGTGAAGGCATCGGCGCGCTTAAGTCCCCGCCTTGGCGTCCTGGATCGCCTGCCAGATCTTCACCGGCGTCAGCGGCGTATTCAGCTGGGTGATCCCGACCTCGCTCAGCGCATCCATCACACCGTTGGTGATGCAGGGTGGGCCGCCGATCGCGCCCGACTCGCCGCAGCCCTTGGCGCCAAGCGGATTGGTCTTGCAGGGCGCGGAGGGATCGAGCGTCACCGTGATCGGCGGAACGTCCGAGGCGCGCGGGATGCAATAGTCCTGATAGCTCGCGGTCAGCAGTTGGCCTTCCTCGCTGTAGGCCACGCCTTCGTACAGCGCCTGGCCGATGCCCTGGACGACGCCGCCATGCACCTGCCCGGTCACCAGCATCGGATTGACCGCGACCCCGACGTCGTCGACCGTGGTGTAGCGCACCACGCGCGTGACGCCGGTCTCGGGATCGATCTCGACCTCGCAGATATGGGTGCCGTTCGGCCAGCTCGGGCCGTCGACATTGCCCTCGCTCTCGACCGAGAGTTTTGCTCCATTTTCCTTGGCCGCGATCTCGAACAGGCTGATGCGCTTGTCGGTGCCGACCACGGTGAGGAAGCCGTCGCGATACTCGATGTCCCCGACGGAGGCCTCGAGCAGGTTTGAGGCCTTGTCGCGCGCCTTGTTGATCATGTCGTTGGCGGAGACCGCAACCGCGGTGCCGCCGACGAACAGCGAGCGCGAGCCGACGCTGCCGAAACCGGTGGCCAGGTCCGTGTCGCCCTGGATGACGTCGATCTTGTCCATCGCAATGCCGAGCGACTCGGACACCATCTGGGTGTAGGTGGTGGCGAGGCCTTGCCCCATCGCCATCGTACCCGACCACAGGACGACGCGGCCCTCGGCGGTCGCATGCAACGAGACGTTCTCGGTATGGGCGCGGCCGCCGGTCCATTCGATGTAGCTGGTCAAGCCGCGGCCGTAGAGCAGGCCCTTCTTCTTCGCCGCCTTCTTGCGCGCGGCAAAGCCGTTCCAGTCGGCCAGATCGGACGCGCGCTCCAGCATATGGGCGAAGGCGCCGGAATCGTACACCTGCCCGACCGCGTTGGTGTAGGGCAGCTGCGCCGGCTTGATGTAGTTGACCTTGCGGATGGTGCGCGGGTCCATGCCGATCTGGCGGGCGGCGGCATCGAACAGCCGTTCAACGATGAACACGGCCTCCGGCCTGCCGGCGCCGCGATAGGCGCCGACCGGCGCGGTGTTGGTCATCACCGACTTCACCTCGAAATGCACCAGCGGCAGATCGTAGACGCCGGTCTGCACGAACGGGCCGAGCACCAGCGGAATGATGTTGGCGGTGCCCGACGAATAGGCGCCGGTGCCGCCGATCGACCGCACGCGATAGGCCAGCACGCGGCCCTTGGCGTCGAGCGCGAACTCGCCGGTCGAGGTGAGGTCGCGGCCATGGGTGCCACCGACGAATTCGTCGGTGCGATCGCCGCGCCAGCGGATCTTCTCGTTCAGCTTGGTCGCGGCATAGGCGACGATGCCGTCTTCGGGATAGAGGCTGGTCTTCTGGCCGAAGCCGCCGCCGATATCGCCGACCAAAACACGCACGCTGTCCTTCGGCCGCTTCAGGATCGATTCCGCGAGGAGATCACGGGTCGAGCCCGGGGTCTGCGACTGCACATGGAGAATGAGCCGGCCGGTCTTCTTCTCGATCTCGGCAATGGTCGAGCGCGGCTCCATCGCCGACGGCACCAGGCGCTGGCTGACGAGGTCGAGCGACACTTTATGCGCGGCATTGGCGAAAGCCTCCTCGACCTTGGCGGCGTCGCCATAGCTCATCGCGGCCACGATGTTGTCCGGCGCCTCCGGCCAGACCGCCGGCGCGCCCGGCTTGATCGCCTCGACCGGATCAACCACCGAAGGCAGCACCTCGTAATCGACCTCGATCGCCTCGGCTGCGGTCTGCGCCAGCACCCGCGAGGTCGCGACCACGGCCGCGACACCCTCGCCCGCATAGCGCACGACCTCATGCGCCAACAGGCGCCGCGGCGGCACGGTCATCGGCGAGCCGTCGGGCCGCTTGAAGATCGCCAGCGTCGGCAGCGTGCCGATATCGTCCTTGACGAGGTCGGCGCCGGTATAGACCGCCTTGACGCCGGGCATCTCCAGCGCCGCTTTGACGTCGATCGACTTGATGTTGGCGTGGGCATGCGGCGAGCGCAGCACGTGCAGCCAGAGCGCGCCGTCCTGCGGCTTGTCGTCGATGAAATGCCCCTTCCCGGTGAGCAGCCGCTGGTCTTCCAGACGCTTGACCGGCTGGCCCGCACCAAAACGCATATTGCCGGGAAGAATGTTCATCGCAGGGTCCTTGATTTCAGAAATTTCGGCGGGTTTTAACGGATTTTCGGCGCGAGACAACACGCCCGGAAACGACGACGTAATGCGCCTGATGCAACGCGCAAGCCAATTTCAGCCGAGATCGCGCAACGCGGCCTCGACCACCTTGCGCTGCTCGGCGGTCAGCGGCGCCTGCGGCGGCACGGGGTCGCCGACATCGTAGCCCTGGATCGCGAGCCCGGCCTTGATGCAGGCGGCCAAGTTGAAGCGGGCGAACACTTCGTTGATGCGCCAGAGCTTGCGCTGCAGGGTCATCGCCTCGTCCCAGCGGGCGCGGCGGCAGAGATTATAGAGCTCGACGCTCTGCCGCGGGATGATGCAGGCCGGTCCCGCCATCCAGCCATGGCCGCCGATCAGCATCACCGCGGCCGGAATATGGGCTGACGCCGAGAACACTTTCAGGCCGTCGCCGCAGCGGTTCATGATCGACAGCAGCCGGCCGGTGTTGGTCGAGGCGTCCTTGATGTAGCCGATGCGCGGGTGCTGGGCGAGCCGCGCGATGACGTCGAGCGTGAGATCGGAGCGCTGGAAATTCGGATTGGTGTAGATCACGAGCGGAATGTCGACGGCATCGGCAATGGCACGGAAATAGGATTCCACCTGGGCGTCACTGAGCGGAAAATACGCCTCCAGGATCGCGAGAATGCCTGCAGCACCCCGCTTCTGATAGGCCTTGGCCTGCGCCACCGCATCCGCCGTCGAGGTCGAGGCGACGCCTGCGACCACGGGCACGCGGCCCTGCGCGGCCTCGATCGTGGTCGCCACCACCTGCATCCGCTGCGCATTGTTGAGATAGGCGAACTCGCCGGTCGAGCCGAGCGGCGTCAGGCCGTGGACGCCGGCCTTGACCAGATCGTCGCACAGCCGGCCCAGCACTTCGGTGCGGACATGGCCGGCGGGATCAACCGGGGACACCAGGTAGGGAAAGACGCCGTGGAAGTCAGCCATTTGCGAGCCTCGTTGACGGCGAGACATAATCGGGATCGTGCGCAAAGGGAAGCGGCTCGCCACGGCGCAAGGCGCCGAGCACCGCGGCAAAGTCGGTTGCCGCGCGGAAACCGAGCAAGCGTTCGGCCTTGCCGGCATCGTAGATCCGGCCGATCGATGCCGGCAGGTGCCAGCCGCGCCGGGCGAACAGCGCCGGTGCTTCCGGGAAGTAGCGCGCGATCACGCCGGCCGCGTCGGTCTTCAGGGCGGCAACGTCGCTGCGTCCAAACGGCGTCGGCGCGCTGATCACGAAGACCTCGAAGCCGCGGATCTTCTCCAGCGCCATGACATGGGCGCCGGCGGCATCCTCGACGGTCAGGCGGCGATACAGCAGCTCGGTCGCCTTCAGGTTCTCGCCATGGATGTCGCGGATCGTGTCGTCATCCTCGGGGAAGAAGCGGCTGGTGCGCAGCACCGCACAGTTCAGCCCATGCTCGCGGCTGTACAGCCGGCACAGGTTTTCGGCGGCGAGTTTTGTCACGCCGTAGATGTTGCGCGGCTCGAGCGGCCCCGACCTCTCGTCGAGCCACACCGCGGCATGACCTTCCTCGTCGCGGATCGCCTGCGAGATCATCAGCGAGGTGGTCGAGGTGAAGACGAACTGCTTATGGCCGGCGGCCACGGCGGCCTGCAGCAGGTTGAGCGTGCCTGACACGTTGACATCGACAAAAGCCTGCGGCGCGAACCGTTCGATATCCGGCTTGTGCAGAGCCCCGCCATGGATCACGGCCTCGATGCCGCGATCGGCGAACACCCGGTCGACCACCGATCGGTCGGCCACCGAACCGACCACACCAGTCGCCTCGCCCGGGACGACATCGAGGCCGGTCACGTCATGGCCGGCCTGTCGAAGCCGCGGCGCAAGGAAACGGCCGAGCCAGCCGGAAGAGCCGGTCAACAATACGCGCATGAATTCCGCCCGGCCCCGCGCCCTTAAAACACCTTGGCGATCGCGGCCTGCGCGTCGCTTTGGATCTTTTTCAGATGATCCGGTCCGCGGAAGCTCTCGGCGTAGATCTTGTAGACATCCTCGGTGCCGGAGGGACGCGCCGCAAACCAGCCGGCCTCGCTCTCGACCTTGATGCCGCCGAACGGCTGATCGTTGCCCGGCGCCTTGGTCCGGACCGCGCGCACCGGATCTCCGGCAAGCTCGGTCATGTTGAGCCGCTCGGGCCCGAGCGCCTTTAGCGCGTTCTTCTGCTTCGGCGTCGCCGCGACATCGATGCGCTCGTAATAGGGAACGCCGAGTTCGGCGGTCAGCTCGTTGAACAACTCACTGGGATCGCGGCCGGTCTTGGCGATGATCTCCGCCGCCAGCAGGCCGAGGATGATGCCGTCCTTGTCCGTGGTCCACACCGTGCCGTCGCGCTTGAGGAACGAGGCGCCGGCGCTCTCTTCACCGGCAAAGCCGAAGCCGCCGCTGCCGAGCCCTTCGACGAACCATTTGAAGCCGACCGGCGTCTCGACCAGCTTGCGGCCCAGCTTCTTCGCGATGCGATCGATGATCGAGCTCGACACGATGGTTTTGCCGATCGCGGCGTCCTTGCTCCATTGCGGCCGGTGCGCAAACAGATAGGCGATCGCGGTGGCGAGGAAGTGGTTCGGGTTCATCAGCCCGTTCGAGCGGGTCACAATGCCATGGCGGTCGGCATCGGTGTCGTTGGCAAAGGCGACGTCGAAGCGGTCGCGCATCCCGATCAGGCTCGCCATCGCATAGGGCGACGAGCAGTCCATCCGGATCTTGCCGTCCCAATCCGCGGTCATGAAGCGGAAGGTCGGATCGACCGCATTGTTGACCACTGACGCGTTGATGCCGTAGCGCGCGATGATCGGCTGCCAGTAATGCACCGCCGCGCCGCCGAGCGGATCGATGCCGATCTTGACACCGGCGGATTTGATCAGCGCGAGATCGACGGTATTGCCGAGATCGGCAACGTAAGGCGTGATGTAGTCGTGCAGATGCGTGGTCGCGGCCTTGCGCGCGCGATCATAGGGCATTCGCGCGACGCCCTTGAGGCCGGCCTCGATGTAGCGGTTGGCATTCTTCTCGACCACCGCGGTGACATCGGTGTCGGCCGGGCCGCCATGCGGCGGGTTATACTTGTAGCCGCCATCCTCCGGCGGGTTGTGTGACGGGGTGATGACGACGCCGTCGGCAAGGCCGGTGCTGCGGCCCTTGTTGTAGCTCAGGATGGCGTGCGAGATGACAGGCGTCGGGGTGTAGCCACCCTGCGCGTCGATCATGATCTCGACGCCATTCGCCGCGAACACTTCCACCGCGCTGGCCAGCGCCGGCTCGGCCAGCGCATGGGTGTCGATGCCGATGAACAGCGGTCCGGTGAGACCCTTCTCGCGCCGGTAATCGCAGATCGCCTGCGTGGTGGCGAGGATGTGGTCCTCGTTGAAGGAGTTCTTCAGCGACGAGCCGCGATGGCCCGAGGTGCCGAACGCAACCCGCTGGATGGGATCGCTGGCGTCAGGCTTGCCGGCGAAATAGGCCGTGACCAGCCGCGGCACATTGGCAAGCGCTGAGGGATCGATGGGTTTGCCGGCGGCAGGATTTGGTGCAGTCACGTGACCTCTCAGATCTGGTATCACCGACCATCAGCACAACGAGTGATAGCATTGCGTGATATCTGGGCGTGCTACCATGGCGGCTTACGTTCAATCAAGCCGAGGGCTTTTCGTTCCCCGTCGTCAGCCGCAATCCGCTATTCGACGTCGATCTGCTGCACCTTCTCGCGCAGCTCATCGACCAGCACCCGTTTGTTCTCAGTATAATCGATCGGCACCACCACGAGGTGCACACCGCCGCCTGAGAAGGCACGCTCCAGGGTCGGGACGATCGCTTCCGTGCTTTCGATCCGCGAACCCTTGGCGCCATAGCTTTCGGCGTACTTGACGAAATCCGGATTGCCGAAGGTCAGGCCGAAATCCGGGAAGTGATCGACCGCCTGCTTCCAGCGGATCATGCCATAGGCGGAATCTTCCAGGATCAGGATCACGAGATTGAGCTTGAGACGGACCGCGGTCTCCATCTCCTGCGAATTCATCATGAAGCCGCCGTCACCGCAGACCGCGAGCACGCGGTTGTTCGGATAGAGCATCGCGGCCATCATCGCCGACGGCAGGCCGGCGCCCATGGTGGCGAGCGCGTTGTCGAGCAGCAACGAGTTCGCGAGCAGCGTGCGGTAGTTGCGCGCGAACCAGATCTTGTACATGCCGTTGTCGAGCGCAACGATACCGTCCTCGGGAATGACCTGCCGCACATCGTGCACGATGCGCTGCGGCGTCGGCGGCCAGCGGCCCTCGGTGGCGCGATCGGTGATCTTCGCCAAAATGCCCTCGCGCAGGCTGAGCAGCGCGCTGGCATGCGGCAGCTTGCCCGCGACGCGGTCGGCCAGCAGCTCGAGGCTCGGCCCGACATCGCCGATCACCTCGCATTGCGGGAAATAGACCTGCTCGACAGTCGCCGGCGTGTAGCTGACATGGATCACCTGCGGCCCCTTCGGGCCCATGATGAAGGGCGGCTTCTCGATCGTGTCGTGACCGATCGCGATGATCAGGTCGGCGCGGTCGATCGCCTCATGCACATAGTCGCGCTCGCTCAGCGCGGCGGTCCCCATATACTGATTGGTGCCGCCCGATACCGTGCCTTTGCCCATCTGGGTCGTGAAGAACGGGATCTTGGTCCGCCGCACGAAGTCGCCGATCCCGGCGGTCGAGCGCGGGCGCGATGCCGCAGCACCGAGCATGATCAGCGGACGCTGCGCTTTCAGGATCATGTCGGCGGCACGGTCGAGCGCGGCGGCGTGCGCGATCGGGATTTCGATCGGATGCGGATGCACCAGCTCGACGGGCTCGGTCTCCTCGCCTGCGATGTCCTCCGGCAGTTCGAGCAGCACCGGCCCCGGCCGTTCCTGCGTCGCGATCCGGAAGGCGTCACGCACCAGCGTCGGAATGGTGGCGCCGCTGACGATCTGCAGCGACAGCTTGGTCAGCGGCCGGAACGTGTTGACGATATCGACGATCTGGAACTTGGCCTGCCGGCTGCTCAGGATGCCCTTCTGGCCCGTCAACATCACCATCGGCATCGCGCCGAGCAGCGCATAGGCCGCACCGGTGGTCAGATTGAGCGCGCCGGGACCGAGCGTCGTCATGCAGACGCCGGGCTTTCCGGTCAGCCGGCCATAGGTCGCCGCCATGAACGCCGCGGCCTGTTCGTGGCGGGTCACGATCAGCTTGATCGAGGATTTGCGCAGGCTCTCGACGACGTCGAGATTCTCCTCGCCGGGAACGCCGAACACCCGTTCCACGCCCTCATTCTCGAGGGCCGCGACCAGCAAATCGGAACCTTTGACCATGTCAGCCTCGCCTCGTTGATTGCATGCCGCGCACGGAGCATAGCCGCATCGCGCGCCGCCGGAAACTCCCTCGCGAGCTCACGGCTTGTGCGCCTTGATCCACGCGTCGGCCGCGGGCAGCACGCGCGCAGCGAGATCGGCCGAGATCGCGATCGCCTGCAAGGAGCGCGCCACCATGACCCGCCCGCCGCTGGTGGACTGCGACGGGGCGAAGGCGGCGAGTTCTGCCGCGTGGGCCTGATCGGTAAAATGGGTCATGAAGTTCGGCACGAACTGGTCGCGGAAGTTCGGCCCTTGCCTCGCCAGCAGCGTATCGAAATTGGTCCGGACGAAGTCCCAGGCGAGTTGCGGCTGCTCGCCTGCGCCCGCAACCGCGCTGATCATCCCGGTGACGATGGTGTCGGGCAATTCGCTGGTCAGCGTCAATGCCAGCGTCGCGCGCGCCAGTTCGGCATTGCGGGCGCTGGCTGCGGCGAAATAATAGCGCAGCCGCTCATTGGTCGCCGTGCTCTTGCGCGCAAGCGTCAACAGTTGGTCATAGGTTGCCCGGTCGGCGGTGATGCCGACGACATGGGTGACCGCATCGCGCAATGTGGTCGGCAGCGAGCTGGGATCATCGAGGAACGCCGCAAAGCGTCGCTTCGCCTCGGCAATGATTACCGCGTCGCCAAGATCGCCAAGCGTCGAGATCAGGCTCGCGCGCAGCAGCGCGGTGTCGTCGTCGTCGGGGCCGCTGCCATCCCATCCGATCCGATCGAACACCGGGCGCAGCTTGGCGCGGGCATAGGCCTGGATCACACCCCGTTCGCCGCGGTCGCGCGACAGGCGGTTGAGCGTGGCGAAGGTCGAGATCACCTGATCCCACACCGCGCGATGGTCGCCGGCATCGAGCGCGTCGAGCAGCGCAAGATAGGACGGCGCCTCGGCGCGGCCGGCCTGCACCAGCGCCCAGCTGTCGGTGACGACATTGAGCCGATCGGCGACCTGCATTTGCGGGAAGGCGTTCAGCAACGCCGCGCGGTTCTTGGGGCCGTATTCGACCCTGAAGTAACCGACGTCGCCGAGATTGACCTTGATCGCATCGCCGCATGCGCCGGCCGGAATATCGGCACTGCCCTTCAGCAGGATCTCGTCAAACGGCTTGCCGTGCGCAGGTCCGGCCGTAGCCGGGATCTGCCAGTCGTGGGCCGGCAGCGGCGGATCGTTGGCCGGGGCGATCACGAAGCGGTCCTGCCGCAACGTCAGGCGCTGCGCCGCGCCATCGCAGGCTGTCTCGGCCACCACCAGCGGCACGCCGTCCTGCTCGGTGAAGGAGGCGGCGATGCCGGTGATCGGCTTGCCGCCGGACGCCTCGAGCGCCTGCCAGAGATCGGCCGTTGTCGAATTGCTGTAGGCATGCGCCGCCATGTATTTGCGGATGCCGTCGCCGAACGCCCGCTCGCCGAGCCAGGTCTCGAGCATCCGGATCAGAGCCTGACCCTTGCTGTAGGTGATGGCATCGAACGCCGTGACCGCTTCGCTGTGATCGGCGATCGGCTGCTGCACCGGATGCGAGGTGCGGCGCGCATCGAGCGCCATGGCGAACTGCTTGGCGCCGTAGCCGTTCAGCCAGCTCTGCCATTGCGGGTAAAACTGCTCCGAGGCCTTGGTCGCCATCCAGCTGGCAAAGCCCTCGTTGAGCCAGAGATTGTCCCACCACGCCATGGTGACGAGATCGCCGAACCACATATGCGCCATCTCGTGCGCGATGATGGCGAAGATGCCGCGCCGCGCCGTCTCGGCATTGGTCGCGGGATCGAACAGCAGCCGGCTCTCGAAGAAGGTGATGCCGCCCCAGTTCTCCATCGCGCCGCCGAACCCGCCGGGAACGGCGATCAAATCGAGCTTCGGCAGCGGATATTTCACGCCGAAATAATCGTTGTAATAGGCGAGCAGCTTCACCGCACTGTCGAGCGCAAACCGGCCCTGCCCGCTCTTGCCCTCCGTCGTCACCACGCCGACCGTGACGCCGCCGGCATCCGCGGTGATCCGCTCGAGCTCGCCAACCGTGAGCACGAAGAGATAGCTCGACATCTTCGGCGTCGGCGCGAACGTGACCTTCTTGAGATCGCCGGCGACCGCTTCCTCGCTCGCGACAGGCATGTTGCCGACCGCAAGCAGATTGCGCGGGATCACGACCGTCAGTGCGAAGCTCGCCTTGAACGACGGCTCGTCCCAGCACGGAAAAATCCGCCTTGCGTCGGCCGGCTCCAGCTTGCTGGAGATCAGCCGCTTGATCCCGGTCGGGGTCGGATAATCGACCGAGAACAGGCCGGTGCCGAATTTGTTGATCTGCGCCGTGAAGGCAATGCGGAGCTTGTGCCGGCCCACCGTAACAGGCTTGGCGAAGGCCACCGTCGCGGTCTGCGCGGCGGCGTCGATCACGACCATCGCGCGCTGCGCGCCGTCATCGATGGTAGCCTCGGCGAACGTCGTGTTGATCGCATTCAGCGTCAACTGCGCGGTCGCCTCGCGCACCTCGATTTCGATGGTCTCGACGCCGGGCAGAGCGAGGCTGGTGAGATCGGGTGTCAGCTCGATCGCGTAGCTCAGCGGTACGACCGTCTTCGGCAGCTTCCCGGGGGTGCTGTCGAACGAGAATGTCTGCTCGGCCTGCGCTGCAGGGGCCGTCGCCAGCAGCAAGCCGATTGCCGTAGCAAGACGACGCAGCAGCGCGGTTCGGACATGGGTTGCAGGCTTGTTCATCGCGCGGCTCACGGGATCGCTGTGATTTTCGGAGGGCATTCCGGCAGGACCTGGCAGGCAATCTAGTAGAGAAAATGTCGCCACAAAACTGACAACTCCGCGACATGGGGATCACAACGCTTCGCATCGATTGGCGTGCCAAGCGCCAGGTTGATTCGCCTGTCGGCCCGTGTTGCTCAACAGCAGGTGGGAAGGCTAACTTGTGGCTGACATTCCAGCCGCAACGTCCGGCGACGGGGGACAACAATGCTCGGAACATTCTCGCGCCGGCAGTTTGCGGGCCTTGCAGGCCTTTCGGCGCTCGGCCTGTCAGCCCCGGGGCAGGCTGCGAACCACGCGCCGCGGCCGAATGGCACGAACTTTCCCGCCGGCTTCGTCTGGGGCACCGCGACCTCATCCTACCAGGTCGAGGGCGCGGTCAATGAGGACGGCCGCGGCCCGTCGATCTGGGACACATTCACCCATACATCGGGCAAGATCGAGGACGGCTCGACCGGCGATCGCGCCAACGAGCACTACCACCGCTACAAGGAAGATGTCGGCCTCATCAAAAATCTCGGCGCCAGGGCCTATCGTTTCTCGATCGCCTGGCCGCGGGTGTTTCCCGACGGCACCGGCACGCCGAACCCGAAGGGCCTCGACTTCTACAACCGCCTGGTCGACGAGCTGCTCGCCAACGGCATCGAGCCCTATGCCACGCTCTATCACTGGGACTTGCCGCAGGCGTTGCAGGACAGGGTCGGCGGCTGGCGCTCGCGCGACACGTCGAAGGCGTTCGGCGACTACGCCGGCTATGTGGCGCAGCGGCTGACCGACCGGGTGAAGAACATTTTCACCCTCAACGAGGTCGGGCGTTTCCTCCCCTTCGGCTATGCGCTCGGCGTCGACGCGCCCGGACTGAAGCTGCCGCCGGCCGAGGTGAACCAGGCGCGCCACCGCGTCGCGCTGGCGCACGGGCTCGCGGTGCAGGCGATCCGCGCCAAGGGGCGCCCGGGCACGCGGGTCGGCCCCGCCGAAAACATCACCGCCTGCGTGCCCGCGGTCAACACGCCGGAGAATATCCGCGCCACCGAGATCGCGACGCGCGAGCTGAACGCGGGTTTCCTCGGCGTCCTCCTCGAAGGCAAATACACCGAGGCCTTCCTGCAATATGCCGGCGCCGATGCGCCCAAATTCACCGCCGAAGAGCTGAAGATCATCGCGCAGCCCAACGATTTCGTCGGGCTCAACATCTACGCGCCGCACTGCTATGTGCTCGCCACCGACACTGCTCCCGGCTGGAAGCCGCTGCCGATGCCGGCCTCGTTCCCGCACATGAGTTCGGACTGGCTGCGGATCGCGCCGGAGACGATCTATTGGGCGGCGCGGATCGCCGCCAAGCTCTGGAACATCAAGAGCATCTATATCAGCGAGAACGGCACCTCCGGCGAGGACAAGGTGCAGCCGGACGGGCAGATCTACGACCTCGACCGCATCATGTTCCTGCGCAACTACCTCGCCCAATTGCAGCGCGCGACCGCCGACGGCGTTCCGGTCCACGGCTATTTCCTGTGGAGCCTGATGGACAATTTCGAATGGATCTACGGCTACGCGAAGCGCTTCGGCCTCTACCGGGTGGATTTCGAGACCCAGGCGCGGGTGCCGAAACTGAGCGCGGCGTTCTATCGCGACGTGATCGCGCGCAACGCCATCGGCGTGTGATCTATCCCGCCTGCGGCCGCGCGCCCGACCATGCGCGCCGCAGGAGGTCGCTGATGCCGCGCTCCTCGATCGGCCGCGGATTCCAGTAGGGATTTTTGGTGGCGAGCGCGGCCGCCCTTGCGATGCCGTCTTCGGGCATGCCGATCTCCGCAAGTGAGCGCGGCGCGCCGAGCCTTGCCGACAGATGGAACAGGCCATCGGCCGCATCGGACGCTCCAAGCGCCCGTGCGGCACGGCCGATCGCATCGCGTGCCGCCGGCGTGTTGTAGGCGATGGTGTGCGGCAGCAGCACCGCATGGGTCTCGGCATGCGGCAGGTCGAACAGCGCGCCAACGGTGTGGCAGAGCTTGTGATGCAGCGCCATGCCGACGGTGCCGAGACAGACCGCGCACAGCCACGCGCCATAGAGCGCGTCCGACCGCGCGTCGAGATCGTGCGGCCGCGCGATCACGTCCGGTAGGGAGGACGCGAGTTTTGCGATCGCCTCTTCCGCCATCAGCGAGGTGATCGGATTGCCGTCCCGCGCATATAGCGCCTCGGCGGCATGGGCGATCGCATTGAGGCCGGAGATCGCGGAGAATTTGGCCGGCATCGAGACCGTCAAATTGACGTCGTAGATCACGGCTTCGGGCAATATCTTCGGCGACGATTGTGTGGTCTTGACGCCATCCACGGTCTCGCCGAGCACCGGCGTCATCTCGGAGCCGGCATAGCTGGTCGGCACGATCAGTTGCGGCAAATCGGTGCGCAGCGCGATCGCCTTGCTGAGGCCAGTCGCGGCACCCGCGCCGATCGCCACCACGCCGTCGGGCTTGAGCTCGCCGACCATCTGCATCGCACGCTCGGTGACCGCGACCGGCGTGTGCACGACAGCGCCGTCGAACGCACCGGCCACGCGGCCGCCGGTCAGGCCTGGGAGATCGCCGAGTTCGGCCTGTTGCCGCCGGCTTGCGAGCACCAGCGCGCGGCTGATGCCGAGCCGGCTGAGTTCGTCCGCCAGCTGCGCGACGGTGCCGGTCCCGAACACGACCCGCATCGGGCTGACTTGATAGGTCAACGATTGCGCCATGGCGATTTCCAGAATGGTTGGTCAGCCGCGGCGCCAGTCGCGCGGCGTGCAGCCGAAGCGATGCCTGAAGCGCCGGGTGAAATGCGACAGATCGGAGAAGCCCCAGTCGAACGCGATGTCGCCGATCGCGCGCCCGGCGCTCGCGGGATCCTTCAGATCGCGGGCGGCGCCGTCGAGGCGGCGGTCGATCAAATAGCTCGCGAATGTGGTGCCGGCCCGCGCGAACAGTTTGTGAACATAGCGCTCGCTGATGCCGATCGTGGCCGCAATGGTGGCAACACCGAGCCCGGGTTCGCGCAGCCGGCGGTCCACCGCCCGACGCAGCGCAAGCCACGTCGCATCCGCAAGACCGATGCTCTCGGCAACGCCTTCCCGACTGCCGCGTGACAGGCTGAGCGCGACCAGATCGAGCAACACGCCGAACAGCCGGGCGTTGTCTGTATCGGACGCGCGGAACGCCGAGCTGTTCAGCACCTGCGCCGTCTCGGCGATCAGATGGCCGACGAAGGGATCATCGGAGACTCGCGCCGGTGCCACCTCCGGCGCCGACGGCAGCCGTTCATCGAGCGCCTCGGCCGGCACCCAGAACGATGCGACCTGCAGCGCGGGGCCGCGGTCGTGCAGCAGCGAAAAGCGCTGCCCGCTGTCGAAGATTCCGACCTGCCCCGGCGACAGGCTGATCTCGCGCCCGGCCTGCTGGATGCGGCAGCGGCCGGCCAGCTTGAGATTGAGGTAGTAGCAGCGCCGGCCGGACGCCGCGATATCGGCGGCCGAGCGCCGCACGACATGCTCAGGGAAACTGACCCGGTTGACCGCGCCGTCGCCGAGTCCAACGGTCTCGACCCGTGCGAGGAAGCCCGGCGTCGCCGGCGGCTCCGGCGTCAGGTTCATGAAGGCCTGGCAGATCGCCTCGCGATAATAGGCGAACTGCTCGCCTGGCCGTGTGTCCGCGGTATTCCAGCTCAGCCTGCGCGAGCGATCCGCGGCGGCGATTTGCTGCATCAGTTCACTCCGAGCCCAATCCGGTTCGGTTACAGCCAAGCGCGTTCCGCGGGCCCAGGTCAATATCCATCAGGAAGAGCTTGAAACCTGGGCGTATCCCGGGCCGTCCCGGACGTCGCGATCGA
The DNA here is from genome assembly GCF_015291625.1 of Bradyrhizobium sp. CCBAU 53421. NCBI lineage: Bacteria > Pseudomonadati > Pseudomonadota > Alphaproteobacteria > Hyphomicrobiales > Nitrobacteraceae > Bradyrhizobium > Bradyrhizobium sp. CCBAU 53421. The sequence continues at coordinate 2,356,806 of NZ_CP030047.1, read as the reverse complement.
TCCAAGCAAACAGGGAGGTACAACATGTCGACCTTTGTTCTCGTCCATGGCGCCTGGCATACCGGGGCCGAGTTCGAACCGGTTGCGGCTGCCATCCGCAAGGCCGGCCATGTCGTGCACACCCCGACCATCAAGGGCAACCGGCCGGGCGACCGCAAGGACTCCGGCCTTGCCGAGGCGATCCAGTCGATCGTGGATTACCTCGCCGAGCACAATCTGAATGACGTCGTGCTGGTCGGCCACAGCTATGGCGGCATGGTCATCACCGGCGTTGCCGACGCCGCCGCCAGCCGCATACGCCGGCTGGTGTACTGGAACGCCTTCGTGCCCAACAATGGCGAGTGTCTCAACGACATGGTGCCGCCGCACTATGTCGGGCTGTTCGACGCCATTCATGACGAGCGCGGCGACGGCTCGGTGGTGCTGCCGTTCCCGATCTGGCGCGAGGCCTTCATCAACGACGCCGATCTCGAGACGGCGCAGCGGGCCTATGACAAGCTCAACCCGCACCCGCTGAAGACCTTCCAGGACAAGATCGCGCTGCGCACCAATCCGGCCGAGATGCCGATCGCGAAGTCCTACGTCAATTGCACCGAGGATACGGCGATGCCGCACGGCTTGCCCTGGCATCCGCGGCTGTCGGAGAAGCTCGGACTGTTCCGCCTGGTCCAGGTGCCGGGCAGCCACGAGCTGTGCTTCTCCAATCCCGAGCGCCTGGCGCAAGCCTTCCTCGACGCCGGCCGCGATTAAGCCATCGCCGCCTTGTACTCCGGCGCCGTCGCCAGGAAACGCGCATAGGCATCCGCGTCCGGCGGCGTGAATTTTTCGACGAGCGGATTGCGGCGCGACGCCTTCGTGCCGATGTCCGCCAGCAGCTCGTCGAAATGCTTGAAATGGTACGGCGCGACGCATAGCCCGCCATAGACGCCCGCCGCCGGACGCTCGACGCGCCTGAAGTTCAGCATCATCGCGATGTTGTCGTGCATCTCGGCCGCGCTCGGCTGCCGTGCGAGCTGGCCATCGGCATAGCGCACCAGCCAGTTGGCGGCGAGATCCGCGCACAGCACGGTGCAGAAACTCGAATTGAACCCGACAAAGCCCATGTCGGGCAGATCGGGATTGGCGATCAGCCGGTAGAGCCGGTACTGCCCGTCGGGCTCGACCAGCTTCTTCTGATACTCCTCGGGGAGGAACGGCACGCCGAGCTTGTAGCCGATCGCGAGCACCGCGATGTCGGCCGCGACACGCTGGCCGCCGCTCATCACGATGGTCTTGCCGTCGTAATGATCGAAGGTGCCCTGCACGGCCTTGATGCGGCCATCGGCAACCATCGGATAGAAGCCGGGGGTCGCGATCGGCACCGAGCAGTTGACGCCGTCCTCGATCCGCTCTTTCGGCACCATGCCGCACTGCTTCAGCTTGAGCTGCATCTTCAGCATGCTCTCGAGCCCGCGCCAGTTCGCCCAGACGAACGGCTTTGCCACGGCATGCGCGAGCCGCGCCATCGGGCCGATGCCCCAGCTCGCGAACATCTGCTCCTGCGCGCGGATGTAGAGGATGCGCTTGAAGTTGACGAGGCCGCCGACGAAATAGGGAATCCGCCAGACCGGCTCGCGAAACACGATGGTGACTTCGCTGGCGCCGGAATTGACCGCGTTCACGGCGATGTCGGTCGCCGATTTCGAGCCGCCGAGCACGACCACCTTGCGGCCCTTGGCAAGATCGGGATCGCTGTATTGCGACGAGTGCAGGATGTGGCCTCCCTGCGCCTTGAACGCGTCCTCGCCGGGCAGCGGCAGCGACTGCGGCTCGTTGAATTGCCCGGTGCAGACCGCGACGAAGTCGAAATCCTCGTGCCCCGTGGCGTTGTCGGTCGAGCGCAGTTCGAGCGTCCAGCCCGGCCTGCCGTCGGCGCGACGCTTCATGGCTTCGACCTTGGTGTCGAACCGCATCGCGCCATCGAGCCCGTGGCTGCGTGAATATTCGCGCAAGTAGGCATGGACCTGCGGACCCTTCGGCCACTCCGGATAGGACTCCGGCATCGCCTTGTCGGTGTAGCGATAGAGCTCCTTCGGGCTCTGGGTCTGCACGTCGGGATAGGAGCGGGCCGGCTCCCAGACCCCGCCGAGATCGCCGCTGCGCTCGATGATGGTCACCTTGTGACCGCGACCGGCGAAGGCCTTGCCGGCGGCGAGCCCGGAAATGCCGGCGCCGATCACGCACACATGCTTCTGCTTGACCATGAAACCGCTCCGCGATGAATGAACAGGTCCAATTTCTTCTAAAGCGCGCGCATTCCCGTCATCGCCGGAGCCAACTCCGGCGATTGCCGCCTCGCGCGCGTATTGTCCGTGCTCGCCGGTCTAGTCGTTGGCTTCCGGCGGCAGGAAGTCCACCTCGTGCTCGGCGGAAATCCGCACCACCTCGACCGGGTCCTGCAGATTGTGCAGCTTGTCGAACAGCGCCTCGAGCTTCTGCATCGGCGACACCCAGAACAGCGCCCTTGCCGGCTTGTCGGACTTGTTGAAATAACCGTGCGGAATGCCGCGCGGCATGCGCACGAGGTCGCCGGCCTTGGCCTGCACCCAGACGCCATCGAGCTTGAGGTCGAGCACGCCTTCCTGCACCAGGATGAACTCGTCCTGGGTCGGGTGGATGTGCACCGGCACGAACTGGCCAGGGTCGCTGTTGGTCTCGAACGCGAAGGTCGAGTCGGTGACTGCCTTCGGATAGTAGACCTGGCCCAGGATATTCCAGGTCTTGCCGCCGTAGCCGGTGCCGGTGCGGGTAATGCCTTTCTCGAGCGTGCCCATGTCAGCCTCTCCAGTTTTGATGCGTATTGCGGACACGGAGCCTGTCGCCGGCCGGTGAGGCTGTCTAGCCGATAAACGAATCCGCAGCCGGCGCGATCATGCTGCAATGCGGGAGTATCGCGCCCCGGGGCCTCTGCCCAAGGACGCCGCATCCGCCTGCGCGCCGATCGGGCAGATTGCGCGACGAAACGGCGTTCCCCTTTGCCGGCGGATGCACTAGGCTGCCTGATGTTTTAGACCTCAAACAACTCCGGACGGCCGGCGTGACTGCTGTTGGCAACGAGGTTTCGGCAAGAACGAGTTCGGCAAGGCTCAATGATTTCGCGCGCGTCGCGACTGATCGCGTCGATGACGCGGCGGAAGCGATCGGCCGCATCTTCTGCCCGCACGAGCTGACGCCGGTCGATCACTCGGAGCGCGATTTCTCAGCGCACCACAATTGCGCAGGGTTCGACGGCTTCTCCGTCAACTATGTCGCCTATGGCGGATCGGTCGCGATCAATCCCGGCTGCCTCGACCGGTTCTTCCTGTTGCAGATGCCGCTGTCCGGCTCGGCCGCGATCCGGACCGCCGCACGCGAGCTCACCACCGGACCGCAACATTGTGCCTCGCTGCTGTCGCCGACGATTCCAACCGAGATGACCTGGCGCGACGGCTGTGCCCAGCTCATCGTGTTGCTCGACCGCAAGCTGGTCGAGCATCGTGCCGCGGCGCTTGGCGGCGTGGCGGTGCGTCCGGTCGAGTTCGATCCGGCCGTCGCGTTGAACGGGCCGCTCGGGCAGACGCTGTCGGCACGGATCGGGCAGCTCGTGACGACGGCCGAGCAGCTCGGGCCACGCAAGTCGTTATCCGCGGTCGCGGCGACCGATTGGCGCGAACAGTTTCTCAATGTCCTGCTCAACCAGCAGCGGCACAGCCTGAGTTCGGCGATCGACGTCTTCAACGGCCGCGGCGAAGCGCAACCGGCGGCGCTGAAGCGCGTGCGTGCTTACCTCGAGACCCGCGCGACCGAGCCGCTGGATCTCGCCGAGCTTGCGGAGATCGCGGGCACCGGCATCCGCGCATTGCAACTCGGCTTCCGCCGTCACTTCGGCACCACCGTGTCCGAGATGCTGCTCGACATCCGCCTCGCCCATCTGAACGCCCGCCTCAAGACGGCGCGGCCGGGCGAACGCATCGTCGATATTGCATTCGACCTCGGCTTTACCCATCTGAGCCGGATGGCGAGCGCCTACCGCGCCAAGTTCGGCGAGAGCCCGAAGGCGACCTTGCAGCGGCTGAGCTGAGCGGCGGTTCCGAGCGGCGGGGCCGCGCCCTGCCCATCCGGCCAGTATCGCCGTCCGCCGCAGCATCCCAGATTGAGGGAAGCCAACGGAGTTTCCCATGACCGAACCGACCACTCTCGCCTCGCTGTCATCAGTCCTTTCCGAGACCATTGCGCGCGCGGCGCCTGCAATCGTCTCCGTACATTCGCATCGCGCGCGCGCCTCCGGCTTCGTCTGGAAGGCCGGCCTGATCGTCACCGCCGACGAAGCCCTCGCCGACGAAGGCGAGATCGAAATCCAGTTTGCCGACGGCAGCCGCAAGCAAGCCGCCGTCACCGGACGCGACCACACCACCGACATCGCGCTGCTGCGCGTCGACGGCGACACTACGCCGATCAAGTTGTCGACCGACATCCCCGCGCTCGGATCGCTCGCGGTGATCGTCGCGGCTGACCGCGGCGCACCGATCGCGCGGCTCGGCATGGTCTCGCGATCGGGTGCCGCCTGGCGCAGCCTGCGCGGCGGCGAGATCGACGCCCGGATCGAGCTCGACGTCCGGCTGCGGCATAGCCAGCAGGGCGGATTGGCGCTGAATGCCGCCGGCGTGCCGTTCGGCATGGCGGTGCTCGGCCCGCGCCGCGTGCTGACGATCCCGGCTGCGACCATCGAGCGGGTCGCAGCGCAGCTCGAGAAGAGCGGCCGCATCGCGCGCGGATATCTCGGCGTCGGGCTACAGCCGGTCCGTCTCGACGACGGGCTCGGCGCCATGGTGATGAATGTCGACAAGGCCGGCCCCTCGGCCGCCGCCGGCATCCGCCAGGGCGACGTCATCATTGCCGTCAACGGCGAAAAGCTGTCGGGCGTTCGGGCGCTGTCGCGCGGCCTCGGGCCGCAGAGCGTCGGCACCGTGGTCGAGCTCACCGTGCATCGCGGCGGCGAGCCGTTGAACTTCAAGGTGACGGTCGGCGAAAGGCCCGAGACGTGAGCAGTGATCCTGCCGCCGATATCGTCGTCGCACTCGAGATCGACGACCCCGCCCTCGCCGACCGGCTGGCGACGCTGCTCGGCGGCGTCGCCGGCCTGCGGCTTGCCGCGCCGGGCGAACAAGCGACGGCGACGCTCGTCGCACGCAACCGCGAGACCGCGGGCGGCAGCGACTTCGAACTGACGCCGCGCGAGCTCGACGTGCTGGCGCTGCTGGCCGAAGGCGCATCCAACAAGATGATCGCGCAACGGCTCGGAATTTCCGTCCACACCGCCAAGTTTCATGTCGGTTCCCTGCTCGACAAGCTCGACGCCACCGGCCGCACCGACGCGGTGGCGCATGCGGCGCGGCGCGGGGTGATCAATTTGTAGGCCCACGTTCCGCCGCCATCGCGAGTCATTCACCACCGGTGTCATCACCCGCGAAAGCGAGGGCTTTGCGAAAGTCGAACAGCTCGACGGGGCCGGACGGCTGTTGTTTGGGCCGGTTAGCGGCTGGACGGGCCAGCCATGATGGCTGGGTGCCTCGTTTGGTTAGGCGATGTGGGGTGGCGTCCTGGCCCATCGCTGGAGATTGATCGCGGTCGCGGCGAGCTGGAAAGCTGCGGCATTGCGTATCAGGCCCCGATAGCGGGCACGCGCAAGGCCGTAGACGCGCTTGAGCAATGCGAACAACGGTTCGATCGGCGCGCGTCGATGCGAGATGACCGCGTTACGACGCACCGCCCAAGGCCCCAAGCGAAGCCAGCGGTTGTGTCTGCGCATAATGCCGTCGCGAATATCCATCTGCTTCAGCCGCCCACGTCGCGCGATGGTATCGTAGGCTTTGTCAGCGTAGACTGTTGCCTCGTCGCCGCAGATCAGCTCGTCGGCGGGCACGGTGTCGTTGACATTGGCTGGCGTAAAGGCAAGGCGCCGGATGATGCGACTGCCTTGGTCCATCGCCACGTGCATCTTGTAGCCGAAGGCATATTTGCCGTCCTTCCTGGTCCAGGCGGCGTCAGGATCGTGAGGGCTTTTGACCAGCTTGCTGGCGGGGCGCCCGTCCGCATCCGGGGGCAAATCGGGATCCGGTGGTTCGGGCGGATTAACCGCCGAGCGGATCAGCGAAGCGTCAATCAATGTGCCGCGCTTCAAGACGAAGCCGGACTTCTCGATCTGCGCCGTAATCAGGGCAAAAGCGCGCTCCGCCAGCCCGCTCCTGGCCAGCTGTTCGCGGAAACGCCACAGCGTGGAATGATCCGGTACCGGCTCACTCAGCGACAGGCCCAGGAAGCGCCGGAACGACAGGCGGTCCACCAGCGCCTCCTCAAGGCCCGGATCGGACAACCCATACCATTGCTGCAGCAACAGCGCCTTAAACAGCGCCAGCGACGGGTAAGCGGGCGCTCCCATCGACCCGCTACGCAAGCCGCTCAGCAGCGCTTCAATCGCGCTCCAGTCGACCAGTTCCGATACTCGCTGCAAAGGCGCGTTGGCTCGAGCCGCGTCATTCACCAGCCCGTCGGTAAAGCTCAATTGACCAATCTGCCGCTCCGCCATCCGTTCCTCCGGCGAATCCTTCACCAAAGAGAATCATCCCGGCAGACTTCTGCAAAGCCCTCGCGAAAGCGGGTGATCCAGTATTCCAGAGACGCCTGTGCTTGAGCCGAGAAGCCGCGGTGTACTGGATCGCCCGGTCGAGCCGGGCGAAGACAGATGTGAATGGAGATAAAGTTTCGCATTCTCACAACATGAGTTGTCCCACGCCTCCTGGACACCGCCCCCCAACTCAGCTCTTGCGAAAATTCCGCCGCGCGGACGGTTAGACCAATTATGTAGGTAGTCGTCCGGATACAGACGCCTCCTCGATCTGGCTATGCAATCTTCAGCCAACAAAAAGAAACGGCATGAAGAAGCTGATCGATCGTCACCGGGACATTCAATACACGCTCACCAACATCGAACCCGACCTCTGGAGCTGGTCATTCGAAATCAACGGAAAGGTCAAGCGTGGCACCACGCGCGCGCGGCTCGGCCTGCTGGCGCAGCGCCGCGTCTGCACGCTGATCGATCGCGAATTGAAGAGCGCGGAGCGGAAGACGCCGAAGGGAACCGACTAGGGCATTCCATTCGGCTCCGACGCCGCCGACTTCGCTCAATCTTCGGCGCTCATTCCAATGCGATTATCGCCGCAGCGACGTCGAGCCGCGGTCCAGCATATCGCCTGTCGTCCGGTCCGTGCTGCCCGCACCCGACGCTCCAGAGCGCGGGCCACACGAGCCGCTCGAGCCCCGTCGCCGATATCGCCGCGAACGAGGTCCAGCTGATGTCACCGCGGCGTCGCCACAGCACGCCGCCGGGTCCCATGTCCGGATAGAAGGCGATGTCGAGATCAAAATCCCGCTCGCCGCCGAAATCCGGACCGACCCAATAGTGCGGACTGCGCCCGTGCTCGCGCCTGAGGATCAAGGTGAGCGTCTGGTTCGGCCCGCGCAGGCCGAGCCAGAGCGGTGCGATCATGTCCGGCACCGGCGTGCAGAGCAGCGTCTGCGGCGCGGGGCTTCCCGCGGCGGTGCGGCCCGACAATTTCAGGGCGACCACCGTCGCGGGCGCCGGCACCCCGGACAGCGGCGCGCGACTGATCCCGCGCGGCACCTGCGACCACGCGGCGTGGTCGAGAGAGGGCAGCGGCCATGTAAGCTGCTCGCGCACGGCGCCTTCGGTGTCGAGCACCTGATAGCGAAGACCATCCTGATCGAGCGCCGCCTGCACGCAATGCAGATACTCGACGCCCTCGGGCATCCGGTGCGCGGTGCCAGCACCCGCCGTGCAGATCTGCAGCACGCCGCGATGGACCTGAACATCGAATGCCAGGATGTGACTGCACAGATAGGCGGTCACGCCGGCGCGAACCAGGATATCCCAGAAGCGCGCAGTGTATTCATGACCGATCTCGCGCTGATAGCAGCCGCTGTAGCCATTGATCGGATACACCGGATGATGGCCCAGCACCAGTTTGTGCCTGATATCCCTGTGCTGGGCGAGGACCGCTTCCAGCCAGTCGGTCTCGACGTGGCCCTCCCCGCCCAGTCCGCTCCACAGCGTGTGCACGAACACCATCAGCAGATCGTCGCGGCGCACCCAGTAGGACAGGCCCTCCTGACCCGGCGGGCCGTTGCGCGGCAGCTTCAGCACCTCGCGGAACACCGCCTCGCTCATCTCGTCATAGGTGGTGTGGTTGCCGGTCGTGTGCCATAGCGGCACCGCGCCCCTGTCGAGCCAGCCCATCTCGGTGTCGAGCCAATGCCGCCACTGCGCGCGCAGCGTGTCGGCATCGGCGGTGAGGCCGATGATCTCGTCGCCGGGAAAGAGAATGAATTCGGGCGCAGGATGCAGCCGGCGAACCACATCGTTGACAGATGCGAAGGTGCGCTCATGCAGCGCGCCTGCGACCCCCGAGCAGGCGTCGGCATAGATCACGAACTGGTGGCCCGAATTTCTCGGCAACAGAGACGGAATTGCATCATGCATGGTCGGACCACGTGCTCGCGAGCCACATCATAGAGGAAGGCAGGCCGATCGCTCAAGGCAGGCATTCGCGCGTGTCAAATGCCCCCCCGCGCACACCAAGACGTGACTTTCGGAAAAGCAGGTCTGCCGGCGCGCGCTAGGCGGCATCGCGGCAAGCTGCTAGCCTTTCGCGCTTCAGATTGCCTTTTGAGGATCGGAGCAAATGGACAACCGTAGTGATGTTTGGCGCGGCGTCGACGCGATCAAGCCGCGTTTCATCGAATTGAGCGACCGGGTCTGGGCGATGCCCGAGGTCTGCTACACCGAGGCGCGCTCATCCGCCGAACATCTGGCCGAGCTGCGCCATCAGGGTTTCCGCATCACCGAGAACCTCGCCGACATTCCGACCGCTGTCATGGGCGAATGGGGCGAGGGCGGGCCCGTGATTGCCTTCCTCGGCGAATATGACGCCCTGCCCGGCCTCAGCCAGGAGGCCGGTATCGCGGAACATCGTCCGGTCGAGAGCGGCGGCCATGGCCATGGCTGCGGCCACAATCTGCTCGGCTCCTCCGCGCTGCTCGCGGCAACCGCCGTGAAGGACTGGCTTGCCGCCAACAAGGTGCCGGGCCGGGTGCGCTATTACGGCTGTCCGGCCGAGGAAGGCGGCGCGGCAAAGGCCTTCATGGTGCGCTGTGGCGCGTTCGAGGACGCCGACATCGCCATCACCTGGCATCCGCACAGTTTCTGGGAAGTCGCGGTGACGCCATCGCTCGCCAACACCCGCGCCGATTTCATCTTCACCGGGCGGACCTCGCATGCGGCGGCCTCGCCGCATCTCGGCCGCAGCGCGCTCGATGCGGTGGAATTGATGAATGTCGGCGTCAACTACATGCGGGAGCACATGCCGAGCGATGCCCGGGTGCATTACGCGCTGCTCGACACCGGCGGCATCGCGCCCAATGTGGTGCAGGCCCATGCCCGCGTGCGCTATTCGATCCGTGCCCGCGACCTGCCCGGCATGAATGAGCTGGTCGAGCGCGTGCACAAGATCGCGCAGGGCGCAGCGCTGATGACCGAGACCAAGGTCGAGATGAAGATCATCTCCGCGGTCTCCAACATCCTGCCCAACACCCCGCTGGAGCAGACGCTGCACCGGATCATGGAGGATCTCGGCCCGCCGCATTTCGACGATGCCGACAAGGATTTCGCCGGCAAGATCCGCGCGACCCTGACTGACAAGGACATCGCCTCGGTCTATTACGCGATCGGCATGGAACCGACCGAGCGGCCGCTGGCGGATTTCCTGGTGCCGATCGACGCCAAGCGCAATCCGCTGATCGGCTCGACCGATGTCGGCGACGTCAGCTGGGTGGTGCCGACCGTGCAGGTCCATGCCCCGACGGTTGCGATCGGAACGCCGTTCCACACCTGGCAGGTTGTGGCGCAAGGCAAGGCGCCGGCCGCGCACAAGGCGATGGTGCAGGCCGCCAAGGCGATGGCCGGCCTCGGCGTCAAGGCGCTGATGGAGCCGGAGCTGATCGCGGCCGCCAAGGCCGACCTCAAGAAGCGCACCACGCGGACACCCTATGTCAGCCCGCTGCCGGCGAATGTTGCACCGCCGTTGGACATGTCGGTCGCCGAGCGCCACACCTGATCGGCCGGGCCTGCGCTTCGATGCGAGACCCGGCGACCGCCAATCCCGATCCGATCGGAACGGGATTTTGGGTTTCGTCTTGCCGCGTTTGCTTCGCGCGTACCGATAGCCAGTTCGCGCGAAAACGTGCCCATGTGGCAAGAAAGCATCTCAGAACAAAGGATAACGAACAAATTTTCCGCACTGCGAGGCGCATGCAGCCGCGCTTTGGCACCGAAATGCCGAACCGATGTGCGGTCCAGCGCGGTTCTGCACAAGCGATAGCCAAAAGACCTAGGCCCTGTGGCGCTGGAGACGTTGACCTTCGCGGTCATTCGGTGTGCCATCTGCCGCCAGCACGGCGGCCGGTTCCACGGCCCGCCGCAATCTCACGTGAGCCGGGACCGAGTGGACAATGTTCGACAACAATCTGCGAGGCATGATCGACAAGGTGAAGGACGGGCGGATGGACCGCCGCGCCTTCGTCAAGCGAATGATTGCCGTCGGCCTCACCGCGCCGATGGCCAACCAGATTCTGGCGATCGGCGGCGTCGCGATGGCGCAGAGCCCCAACCCCTACAAGCCGACCAAGCGCGGCGGCGGCGGTCCGCTGAAGCTGTTGTGGTGGCAGGGCCCGACCCTGCTCAATCCGCATTTCGCCACCGGCACCAAGGACCAGGACGGCTCGCGCATCTTCTACGAGCCGCTGGCAAGCTGGGACGTCGACGGCCATCTCAACCCGATCCTCGCCGCCGAGATCCCTTCGATCCAGAATGGCGGCCTCGCCGCCGACGCCAAATCGGTGGTCTGGAAGCTCAAACCCGGCGTCAAATGGCATGACGGGAAACCGTTCAGCGCCGACGACGTCGTCTTCACCTGGGAATATGCCAGCGATCCCGCGACCGCCGCGGTCTCGAGTGCGACCTACGCCGGCATGACGGTCGAGAAGGTCGACGACCTCACGGTCCGCATCAAGTTCAAGGATCCGACGCCGTTCTGGGCCAACGCGTTCGTCGGCGCCTATGGCTGCGTCATTCCGAAACACCTGTTCGCGGAATTCAAGGGCGGCAAGTCGCGCGAGGCGCTGACCAACCTGAAGCCGGTCGGGACCGGACCCTACAAGTTCATCGAATTCAAGCCGGGCGACTTGATCCGCGGCGAGATCAATCAAGACTACCACATGGCGAACCGGCCCTATTTCGACACGATCGAGATGAAGGGCGGCGGCGACGCGGTGTCGGCGGCGCGCGCGGTGATCCAGACCGGCGAATATGATTTCGCCTGGAATATCCAGGTCGAGGACGAGGTGCTGCTGCGGCTGGAGAAGGGCGGCAAGGGCAAGACGCTCTATGCCGTCGGCGGCGACATCGAATTCATCGCCGTCAATTTCACCGACCCCAACACCGAGGTCGACGGCGAGCGTTCGTCGATGAAGACCAAGCATCCGATCCTGTCCGATCCGCGGGTGCGCCAGGCGCTCGCGCTGCTGGTCGACCGCGACTCCATCAAGAAGGTGATCTACGGCCGCGCCGGCCGGGCCACGGCCAACTATCTCAACGGCCCCGAGGAGTTCGTCTCCAAGAACACCAAATGGGAGTTCTCGATCGAGAAGGCGAGCGCGCTGCTCGAGCAGGCCGGCTGGAAGGCGGGCTCCGACGGCATCCGCGAGAAGGACGGCAAGAAGCTCAAACTTCTCTACCAGACCTCGATCAACGGACCGCGGCAGAAGACCCAGGCGATCGTCAAGCAGGCCTGCCAGAAGGCCGGCATCGACGTCGAGCTGAAATCGGTGGTGGCCTCGGTGTTCTTCTCCTCCGACGTCGCCAACCCCGACACCTATGCGCATTTCTATGCCGACATCGAGATGTTCCAGATCCCGATGACGCAGCCCGATCCCGCGCTTCACATGCGCCGCTATCACTCGCGCAACGTCGCCACCAAGGAGAACAAGTGGCAGGGGCCGAACTTCCCACGCTGGGTCAACAAGGACTACGACGCCGCGGTCGATGCCGCCGATACCGAGATCGATCCGATCAAGCGCGCGGATCTCTACATCAAGTGCAACGATCTGATGTGGCAGGACAACGTGATGATCCCCGTGATGCATCGCCTTGCGGTGGAAGCCTGCTCCAACACGGTGCGGCCCGCGCTCTCCGGCTGGGCCAACCAAACCGACAATCTGCAAGACTGGTATCGTGAAACCTGAGACGTGACGGGTACGGCGTCGAACCGGTGCATCTCTTCCCTCTCCCCGTTCTTGCGGGAAGGGTTAGGGCGAGGTGCTCGAACCGCAAATACCGTGAGAGACGAGTTCGTGGAGAGTCCCCCTCACCCGGAATTCAAGCGGTGCTTGAATTTCCGACCTCTCCCCGCACGCGGGGCGAGGTGAAGCTCGCCTTTCGATTGGAAGCCAACTCAACGTGCTCAAGGTGCGAGCGTTAGTCAGATGATCTGTCGATGAGTCAGTATATCCTGCGCCGTCTGATGATCGCGATCCCGAGCCTGCTCGGGATTTCGGTCGTGCTGTTCGTCGTGCTGGCGCTCGCGCCGGGCGATCCGTTCAGCGAGCTCGCGACCAATCCGAACGTGCCGCCCGAGGTGCAGGCCGCGCTGCGCACCAAGTTCGGTCTCGACGATCCGATCTACCTCCGCTATCTGCACTGGCTTGCGGCGATGGCGCAGGGCGACTGGGGCTTCTCCTTTGTCAGCCGGATCGACGTCGACACACTGATCCTGCAGCGGCTGCCGACCACGCTCTACGTGGTCGGTTCGTCGCAGCTGCTGGCGCTGCTGATCGCGATCCCGGTCGGCGTCTATGCCGCGACCCGGCCCTATTCGCTGTTCGACCAGCTCGCCAACACCTTCGCCTTCATCGGCTTCTCGCTGCCGACCTTCTTCACCGGCATCCTGTTCATCCTGGTGTTCTCGGTGAAGCTCGACTGGCTGCCGTTCGTCTATACCGACGTGCCGGGCAGCGGCATTCCCTGGATGCTGGAGATGATCCGGCAGGCCATCATGCCGGTGATGGTGCTCGGCCTGTTCCAGGCGGCGTCGATGACCCGCTTCGTGCGCTCGGCGATGCTCGACGTGATCCGGCTCGACTATGTCACCACCGCGCGCGCCAAGGGCCTCGGGCAGGCCAAGGTGATCGTCAAGCATGTGATGCGCAATGCGATGATCCCGGTCGTCACGCTGATCGCGTTGCAAATGCCTGCCGTGTTCGGCGGCGCCATCGTCACCGAGCAGATCTTCCGGATTCCCGGTATCGGCTCGCTGTTGATTTCCTCCATCCTCGCCAACGATACGCCGGTCGTGATGGCCGTTACTTTCGTCTTCGCGTGCCTCGTGGTGCTGTTCAACCTGATCGCAGATGTCCTCTATGGCTGGCTTGACCCTCGCATCTCCTTCCGCTGAGCGGCGCGGCTATTCGCCCTTGCGTGAAACCTGGCGGCGCTACCGCCGGCACAAGCCGGCCGTGGTCAGCGCCGTGCTGCTGCTGCTGTTGATCACGGCCGTGGTGATCGGCCCGTTCGTCTGGCGCGTCTCGATCAGCGACATCGACGTGCTGGCGGGCCTGCAGGGCCCCTCGCTGGCGCATCCGTTCGGCACCGACGATCTCGGCCAGGACCTGCTCGCCCGCATGATCTATGGCGGCCGCATCTCGCTCGCGGTCGGCCTCGCCGCGATGCTGGTGTCGGTGTTCGTCGGCACGCTGATCGGCGCGCTCGCCGGCATGTCGCGCGGCGCGCTCGGCTACGCGCTGATGTGGCTGACCGACCTGTTCCTGTCGCTGCCGCAGCTGCCGCTGCTCCTGATGCTGATCTATCTGTTCCGCGACGGGCTCAAGGCGGCGTTCGGCCCCGAGGGCGGCATCTTCATCCTGATCGTGCTCGTGATCGGCGGCCTGCGCTGGATGCCGGTCGCCCGCCTCGTGCGCGCCCAGTTCCTCTCCCTGCGCGAGAAGGAATTCGTCGAGGCGGCGCGCGCGCTCGGCGCGAGCCCGGTGCGGCAGGTGGTGCGCCACATCCTGCCCAATGCGCTCGGACCCGTGATCATCGCCGGCACCATCGACGTCGCCGCCGCGATCATCGCCGAATCGACGCTGTCGTTCCTCGGCCTCGGCTTTCCGCCCGACACGCCGACCTGGGGCCGCATCCTCTATGACGCCAAGGACTTTCTCGACATCGGCCCGCACTGGGCGCTGTTTCCGGGCGGCGCGATCTTCATCGCGGTCGTCGCCATCAACTTCATCGGCGACGGGCTGCGCGACGCGCTCGACGCCCGCAAGGTGATCTGAATGGCGCTGCTCGACATCAAGGGCCTGAAAACCCATTTCACCACCGACGACGGCATCGTCCAGGCGGTCGACGGCGTCGACATCAGCATCAACCGCGGCGAGACGCTGTGCGTGGTCGGCGAATCCGGCTGCGGCAAGACCGTCACCGCGATGTCGATCCTGAAGCTGATCGCGATGCCGCCGGGCAAGATCGTCGCCGGCGAGATCATGTTCGAGGGCCGCGACCTGGTGCCGCTGACCAGCCACGAGCTCGACGACATCAGGGCCAAGGAGATCGGCTTCATCTTCCAGGAGCCGATGACCTCGCTCAACCCGGTGCTGACCATCGGCGAGCAGATCGCCGAGAGCCTGCGCCGCCACGAGGCGGTGACCAAGAAGCAGGCGCTGGAGCGCACCGTCGAGATGCTGAAGCTGGTGCAGATCCCCAATGCCGCGGGCCGCGTGCATCACTATCCGCACCAGTTCTCCGGCGGCATGCGCCAGCGCGTGATGATCGCGATGGCGCTGGCCTGCCGGCCCAAGCTCGTGATCGCGGACGAGCCGACCACCGCGCTCGACGTCACCATCCAGGCGCAGATCCTCGACCTCTTGCAGGACATGAAGGAACGCTTCGGCATGGCGGTGATGCTGATCACGCACGCGATGGGCGTGGTCGCCGAGACCGCGCAGCGCGTCGTCGTGATGTATGCAGGCAAGGTGGTGGAGGAAGCGCCGGTCGACGAATTGTTCGGCAATCCGCGCCATCCCTACACCCAGGGCCTGATCCGCTCGATCCCGCGCATCGATCTCGACGCCGAGCACAAGACAAGGCTGGAGACGATCGGCGGCTCGGTGCCGATCCTGATCAATCCAAAGCCCGGCTGCCGGTTTGCGCCCCGCTGCAAACACGCCATGCGCATCTGCACCGAAAAGGAGCCGCGGCTGCGCGAGATCGCGCCCGGCCATCGCATGGCCTGCCACCTCGGAGACGCGTCATGAGCGAGCCGCTGCTGCGCGTCAGCAATCTGAAGAAGCATTTTCCGGTGCTGGGCGGCCTGCTCTCGCGCGAGGTCGGCCAGGTCTATGCGGTCGACGGCGTGTCGTTTGCGGTCAACCGCGGCGAGACGCTTGGCCTCGTCGGCGAATCCGGCTGCGGCAAGTCGACCACCGGGCGTTGCGTGCTGCGCCTGATCGAACCGACCTCGGGCGAGGTCGTGTTCGACGGCCAGAGCGTGACCGGACTCGGCAGCGGCGATCTGCGCGCCATGCGGCGCAACATGCAGCTTGTGTTCCAGGACCCGTTCGCCTCGCTGAACCCGCGCATGACGGTCGGCGCGATCCTCGGCGAGCCCTTCATCATCCATAACCTCGTGACCTCGGCCAGCGAGCGCGAGGACCGCGTCGCAAGCCTCTTGGTCAAGGTCGGGCTGAAGGCCGAACACATGCGGCGCTATCCGCATGAATTCTCCGGCGGCCAGCGCCAGCGCATCGCGATCGCCCGCGCGCTGACCCTGGAGCCGAAGCTGATCGTGTGCGACGAGCCGGTCTCGGCGCTCGACGTCTCGATCCAGGCCCAGGTCATCAACCTGCTCGAGGATCTGCAGGCCGAGCTGAATCTCACCTATCTGTTCGTTGCCCACGATCTCTCCGTGGTCGAGCACATCTCCGACCGCGTCGCTGTGATGTATCTCGGCCGCATCGTCGAGCTCGCCAAGGCCAGCGATCTCTACCGCAACCCGCAGCATCCCTACACCAAGGCGCTGCTCTCAGCGGTGCCGGTGGCGGACCCGAAGGCGAAGCGCGACCGCATCCGCCTGAAAGGCGACGTGCCGAGCCCGATGAACCCGCCGCAGGGTTGCCACTTCCACACGAGATGTCCGATCGCCGAAGAGCGCTGCCGCCAGACGGTGCCGGAGTTGCGCGAAGGCAGCAACGGGCATTTCGTGGCGTGCCATCTGGCGTGAGGTAGTGCGCCAGATGCGATAGCCAGCCGTCGCGAGGGCGCACCGCCCAAAATATCGAAAACAACCCCATGCAAAGTAGCCGGCGGCTGCGGGTGTTCGACATGGCACTTGACATGTCGGGCAACTCAGCGGCATTATTCGATAATTCAGAAATAGTGGCGACGATAGTTGGAATGACGTCGTCAGAAGTCAACGCCGCTTGGTCTTGGTCCGTGGCTTCGGTCTGGCCTTTGCCTTGATCTTCGGCCGCGGTGCAGACGCTACCGCGTCCTCCGCCTCACTCACCTCCGTCCGCAGCGTATCCAGCAGCCAGTCGCGGAAGGCGCGCATGCCGGGCGTCACCTCGCGCGACTTCAGCCAGGTCAGCCAGTAGGACCCCGCCGGGACTTCGGCTGCGAACGGCCGCACCAGCCGGCCTGAGGTCAACTCGTTGTTGAACATCGCGATCGGCACCAGCCCGACGCCGACGCCGCGCGCAGCGGCCTCGGCCATCGCCACGGAGCTGTCGAAGATCGGTCCCTGAATCTTTGGACACGGCGCGTCCGCCACCGCAAACCACAGCGGCCATTCCTCGGCGCGGTAGGAGCGCAGCAAAAATTCCTGCGCGAGATCGGACGGCTTGCGCAGCCGGCCGGCCACATCAGCGCAGCACACCGGCGACAGCGGCGCGGACAGCAGGTGGATCGCCTCGGTACCGTGCCACGAGCCGTCGCCGAAACGCAGCGCGAGATCGAGCCCGTCGCCAGCGATGTCGACACGGTTGTTGTTGGTGAGCAGGCGCAGGTCGATATAGGGGTGCGCGCGCTTGAAGCGGTCGACCCGTTGCAGCAGCCATCCGGTCGCAAAGGTGGTGACGCAGCCGACGGTGACGACCTCGCGCGTGCCCTTCGCCTCGATCCGGTCGATCGCCGCCCCGATCCGGTCGAGCGCATCTGATAGCACCGGCAGCAGCGCCAGCCCCTCGTCGGTGAGCACCAGCCCGCGCGGCAGCCGGCGGAACAGGCTCGCGCCGAGCAGCTCCTCGAGCTGCTTGACCTGGTGGCTGATTGCGGTCTGCGTCACGCGCAGCTCCATCCCCGCGCGGGTGAAACTGAGCAGCCGCGCGGAAGCCTCGAAGGCGCGCAGCGCGTTCAACGGAAGGTGCCGGCGCACGGCGTCATGACCAAGTTTTCCTCATGCCTCGTTGTATAAATGATTGTTTGTGCGCCGTCACGCCGCCCGGCAGGTTCGCGCCGCCAACGGGAGATTCGACATGCTGACGAGACGGACATTTGGATTGCGCGCGCTGGGCCTTGCGGCGTCCTGCACCTTGCCGCGGCCAAGCGCTGCGGCAGGACAGAACGCCGCGGCGGGATCAGGCGAGCCGGCGCAGCGGCTGCAGCAGGAATTTGCACGCATCGAGCTCGCGACCAGCGGCCGGCTCGGCGTCGCTGCGCTCGACATGGAAACCGGATTGCGCGCCAGCCGGCGCGGCGACGAGCGGTTCCCGATGTGCAGCACCTTCAAGGCGTTGGCTTCGGCCGCCGTGCTGCACCGGGTCGACAGCGGGGAATCCAGCCTCGACCAGCGCGTGCAGATCGAGGCCAAGGATATCTTGGCCTACGCACCGGTCACCAAGGCGCACGTCGGATCGGCCATGACGCTGTCCGAGCTCTGCGAGGCCGCCATCACGCTGAGCGACAACACCGCCGCCAACCTGCTGCTGCGCGAGCTCGGCGGCCCCGCCGGCCTCACCGCCTTCTTCCGCACCATCGGCGACAACATCAGCCGGCTGGACCGCTGGGAGGTGGAGCTGAACGAAGCCGTGCCCAGCGATCCGCGCGACACCACGAGCCCGACCGCGATGCTGAAGAGCTTGCAGCGCGTGGTGATCGGCGACGTCCTGCAGGCCGCCTCGCGCCAGAAGCTCGTGGACTGGATGGTCGCCAACAAGACCGGCGACACGAGGCTGCGCGCCGGCGTGCCGCGGGACTGGCGTGTCGGCGACAAGACCGGCACCGGCGAGCGCGGCACCTATAACGATATCGGCGTGTTCTGGCCGCCCGGCCGCAAGCCGATCGTGGTGACGGTCTACCTGACCGGGGCAAGTGCTCCGATGGAGAAGTGCAACGAGGTGATCGCCAATGTCGCGCGCGCGGTTGCGAATGCGAGCACCGGGCAGTCCGGTTAGGACGCCGCGACACCGCGCGGCCCAACGGCGCTGCGCGGCAGGCCTTCGCTGCGCGGCTTGGCAGCAACCAAGGATCATGCGACGCTCAATCCGAATGGCTGACCTATCAGCGGGCCATACGGAGGACACGTCTTGTATCGCTGCATCGCCCTCGCCGCGCTGCTTGTTGCAGGCCACGTTCCCAGCAGCCTTGCTGCGGCCGATCCGGCCCGGTGCCGCGAGCTGATCCGCAAATACGAGACCGACAAGGCACAGCTCAGCGCAATCGAGATTTCGCTGACCTTGTTCGCGGCCGCCAATGCCGATTGCATCAAGCTCGCCACCGAGCTGCTCGACGGCGGCGCCTCGGTCGACGCGCGGGACCGGCTCGGCGCGAGGCCGCTGAGCCACGCCGCCCGCACGGGCCATCTCGACATGGTCGACCTGCTGCTGGCGCGCGGCGCGCCGGTCGATGCGCGTAACCTTGCGGGATCGACCGCGCTGTATCTTGCCGCCGAACGCGGCCATGTCGCGATCGTGCAACGGCTGATCGACCGCGGCGCCGACGTCAATTTCACCGGCCGCAGCGGTGCCTCCCCGGTCGCGGCCGCCGCCTATGCCGGAAGGGACATGGTGGTGCGCACGCTGCTGGCGCACGGCGCCGACGGCCGCAAGGCCGACGACACCGGCAAGCCGCCGGTCGTCTATGCGGCAGCCGGCGGTCAGCTCGGCATCGTCAAACAGCTCGTCGCGCTCGGTATCGATATCAACGCGCGCTACGCCAACGATCTGACGCTGCTGATGTGGGCGGCCGGGCCGGATGAGACGGTGCCGGAGGCACAGGCGCTCGAGGTCGTCGCGTATCTCCTGGACGCTGGCGCCAGGGTCGACGACCG
The DNA here is from genome assembly GCF_015291625.1 of Bradyrhizobium sp. CCBAU 53421. Classification (NCBI taxonomy): domain Bacteria; kingdom Pseudomonadati; phylum Pseudomonadota; class Alphaproteobacteria; order Hyphomicrobiales; family Nitrobacteraceae; genus Bradyrhizobium; species Bradyrhizobium sp. CCBAU 53421. Next base: position 2,337,334 of record NZ_CP030047.1, on the reverse strand, counting down.
TGACGCCCGCGGACGCACGGCACTGATGATCGCCGCCGAGGGCAACCATCCCGCTATTGCGAAAGCACTGCTCACCCACGGCGCCGATGCGGCGCTGGCCGACAAGGCCGGCAAACACGCCGCCGATCTCACCATCCTCTCGGCGCTGCGCGAGGAGCTGACGCCGCGCTGAAGCATGACGCGATGGACTCATTGGTTGCGGAAGGTCCGCAGGTCGGGTAAATTCTCTTTTGCGAAGAGTCTCCGTGCTCATTCGTCCAATCGCGCGACTGGCGAGCTAACGTGGAATCGACCACGGGGAAGCGCGAAGGGTTTCGACGCCGATCGCCTGGGCAACCAATCTGCTGGAAAAACAGCGTGTTGAGGAGCCCGATCATGCCGTCGTTTCGCAACGAACTGTCCATCAACGATCAAGAGATCGCCGCTGCCCTTGCGGGGGAAGAGCGCCGTCAACGGGACGGCGTCGAACTGATTCCGTCCGAGAATTACACCTACCCGGAGGTGCTTGAACTGCTCGGATCGGTCTTCACCAATAAATACTCCGAGGGATATCCGGGACGCAGATACTACGGCGGCCAGCAGTATACGGACGACGTCGAGAACCTCGCACGCCAGCGGGCCTGCTCGCTTTTTCGTGCCGAGCACGCCAACGTTCAGCCGCTTTCCGGATCACCGATGAATCAGGCCGTCTATCTCGGCCTATTGCAACCTGGCGACACTATTCTCGCCATGGATCTGTCGCACGGCGGTCATCTCACCCACGGCGCGCCGGTGTCCCACATGGGGCGTTTGTTCAACTTCATTCGCTACAGGACGGCACCGTCAAACGGCGCGATAGATTTCGATGAATTGCGCGCGATTGCGCGTGAAGCGCGTCCGAAGATGGTATTGTGCGGCTACAGCTCCTATCCGCGCGACCTGGACTATGCGGCGTTCAAGAGTATCGCCGACGAAGTCGGCGCGCTCACGATGGCTGACGTGAGCCACTATGGCGGACTGGTTGCCGCGAATGTCATGCGCAATCCGCTTGATGCCGGCTTCGACGTCATGACGACGACATCCCACAAGACACTGCGCGGCCCCCGCGGCGGGATGATCCTGTGCCGGAAGGAATATGCCGGTCGGATCGATGCTTCCGTCTTTCCCGGGTTGCAGGGCGGACCTCACATGAACGTCGTGGCCGGGACTGCCGTGACGCTCAAGAAGGCGGCGACCTCGGATTTCCAGGTTTACGCGCGACAGGTTCTGCGCAACGCGAAGGTTCTTGCCGACACGCTAATGGAATGCGGGATGAAGCTGGTCACGAACGGGACGGACAATCACATGATGGTCGTCGATACGATAGCGTCCGTCGGACTGGACGGGCGAGCGGCCGAGGACGTGCTCGATGCCATCGCCATCACCACAAACAAGCAAGTTATTCCAGACGATCCGCGTCCCCCGCTCAGGCCGAGCGGTATTCGTCTTGGGACACCGGCAGCGACCACGCGTGGCATGGGAGATTCCGAAATGCGCCGTATCGGCGAGTTCATTGCGGGGGCCCTACAGGCGAATGGAGACGATGCGGTCCTCGCGCGTCTCAGGTCGGAGTGCATCGAGATGTGCCGAGCCTTTCCTGTTCCAGGCGTGTTGTCCAGGTCTCGACCGAACTGATCGGCACCGCAACTTGGCGCGCAGAGGTACAGAACGAGGTCGGGCGCTGGCGCCCAACCTCGACCGCCAGAAACGCATATGCGACAGCCCTGCGCTCGCGTGAGGGTCAACCTGCCCGCCGCTACAGCCCCGCCAGATAGTCCACCAGCGCGGCGAGGTCGTCGGGCGACGTCGCCAGCATCAGGTCGGACATGCCGGGATTGTTGCCGCGTGCGCGGGTGCGGAAATCGGCGATGGTCCTGGCAAGGTAATCCCGTCCCATGCCGGCAAGCCGCGGCACCGTGCCGTCGCCCTGGAAGCGATCGAGATGGCAGGCGGGGCAGCCGACCGAAGCGCTGGCACTGAGCGCCTTCGCTGCGACGTCCTTGGGCGCGCTCGGCTGGCCGAGATCCGGCCACGGCTTCTGCGAGAAATACTCGGCGATCGCCAGCATGTCATCGCGCTCGAACTGGGTCGCGATCGGCTGCATGATCTCGCTCTTGCGATCGCCGCGCTTGAAATCGCGAAGCTGAATATAGAGATAGCCGGCCTGCTGGCCCCAGATCGTCGGAATGGTCTTGTCGACGGGCTTGCCGTTCTCGCCGTGGCAACCGGTGCAGACCGCAACCTTCTCCTCGACCGTCTCCGCACGCACCTCCGCCATCATCAACAGCAGCGCGGCGCCGCACATCATCAATTTATCGAACATTAGCTCATCCTGAGGCGCAGTAGCCGTCTACCTCGGTCATTGCGAGGAGCTCGCGGCAAAATTGCAAGGCAATTTTGCGCTGAAGCGGCGAAGCAATCCATGCTTCCGCATCCGCGGCGCGATGGGTTGCTTCGCGGAGCCTGTCATCGGGCGCGCGTCCGCGCGACCCGTTGGCTCGCAATGACGCGGTTGGACCTTTCATCCGAACAAAGCAGAAGCGGGACCGAACGGGTCCCGCCTCGCTGTCAATGTTTGCACGCGCGATTTTGCCTCACGCCTTGGCTCAGTCGAGCGTGAAGGCGATGATGTTGTTGCCGCGCTTGAAGTCGACCTGGGTGTTACCGCCTGCGCCGACCACGACATATTGCTTGCCGCCAACCATGTAGCTCGACGGCGGCGCATTGACGCCGGCGCCGGCGCGGAAGCTCCACAGTTCCTTACCCGTGGAGGAATTATAGGCCGCGAACTTGCCATTGCCTTCACCGGTGAACACCAGACCGCCGGCGGTAGCCAGAATGCCGCCGATCATGGGCTCGGGTGTCTTGACCTGCCATTTGATCTTGCCGGTGTTGTAGTTTACCGCGGTGATGTTGCCTGACTGCTGTTCACCGGGGATTGCCGTGAAGGCCCCACCCAGCCACAGCTTCCCGTTCGGATAGGGCGAACTCTCGACACGGTAGTGCATGGGCTGATGCAGGTTGATGGCGTAGGCCAGCGCCTGTCCCGGGTCGGTCGCAATCGGCGACCATTCGACGCCGCCGTTCGCGCCGGGCAACATGCGCGCGCCTTCCTTGGTCGGCAGCACCCACATGTTCTCCTGCGGCACCATCGCCTCGGAGAAGCGGATCAGGCTGCAGTCCTTGCGATCGTGCACATAGATGTGCCCGGTCTTGCCGGCATGGATGACGCCGGGAATCGTCTTGCCGTCCTTGTCCTTGACGTTGACCAGCACGGTCGGGCTGACCGCGTCGAGGTCCCAGACGTCATGGGCGATGTACTGGAAATGGCAGACATACTTGCCGGTGTCGAGATCGAGCGAGACCAGCGAGTTGGTGTAGAGGTTGTCGCCGGGCCGGTTGGAGCCGTCGAGGTCGGGCGACGGATTGCCGACCACGAAGTAGATCCGGTTGGTCGCGAGATCGACCGACGGGTTCTGCCACACGCCGCCGCCGAGCTTGGCATAGGGATCGCCGATCTTGGCGAGCATGTCCTTCTCGGCCTGGATATTACGATGCATGTCGCGGCCGGTGGCGTCCTTGGTCGCCCAGACGCCGACCGAGTTCTCCGGAATGGTGTTGAAATTCCACAACTGCTTGCCGGTCTTGGCGTCATAGGCGCGGACGAAGCCGCGGATGCCGTATTCGCCGCCATTGGTGCCGATCAGCACCTTGTCCTTGACCACGGTCGGCGCCATCGTCTCGCTGTAGCCGAGTTCGGGATCGGCGATGTTGGTGGTCCAGACCACCTCGCCGGTCTTGGCGTTCAGCGCCATCAGCTTGGAATCCAGCGTCGCCAGATAGACCCGGTCGCCGAGCACCTGCACGCCGCGATTGTTGGGACCGCAGCAATAGATCGTGATCGGGCCCATCTTGTGGGCGTAATGCCAGAGCTGCTGGCCGGTCTTGGCGTCGAGCGCATAGACGTGGCTGAACGACGTCGTGACATACATCACGCCGTCGACCACGATCGGCGACGTCTCGAGCGACTCCTTGACGTCGGTCTGGAATATCCAGGCGACGTGCAAGTTCTTCACATTGTCGCGGCTGATCTGCTTGCCCGGATAAAACCGCGTCTGGGCGTAATTTCCGTTGGTGAGCAGGAAGTCCTTGGCATTCTTGTCGGCGGCGTTGAGCTGATCCTGGGTCACCGGCGGCACATTGGCGTTACCTAGAACCGACTGCTTCTCCTGCTTGACTTCCTGTGCGATGGCAGCACCGGACAACAGGCCAACGCCGACCGCTGCGGCGAATGCCGCAAGCCCTTTCACGTACATAGTCTCCCCCGTTATTTCTTGGTTGCAGTATCAGGGATGATGTTTGCTACTCCCCCTTCGAGGCCTGGCCGCCGTCGCGAGTGCGCACCGTTGTGGCTTGGTTGCGCTGCAATAGGTGATCAAAAAAGACAACGACAGGTATCGATGGACGCGTTCTATGTTAGCGTTGTCTTTCACAAAGACAACCGATGCGCTCAATGCGAAGCCGGAACAGCATGCGTTCGCGCGCTCGAAGTGCTGCGACCGCGGGCTTGCATCAACCTGAGCAATATCGGTGGCTTCCGGCGTCTTCGCGCATGGCCGGACACATTCGCCTTCGCAGGCGCAGCACGCAAAATGAGACTAAACGTCAAGCGACAGCGGCACACGCGACTGGCGGGTCGGCGACAAGACCGGCATCGGCGAGCGCGGCGCCTATAACGACATCGGTGTGTTCTGGCCGCCCGGCCGCAAGCCGATCGTGGTAACGGTCTATTTGACCGGGGCGAGCGCGCCGATGGAGACGTGCAACGAGGTGATCGCCAATGTCGCGCGCGCGGTTGCGAACGCGAGCACCGAGCAGAGCGGGTAGGTTCACCGCGTCAAGCGGCCCTATCCCCGTCATCCTGAGGAGCCGCGAAGCGGCGTCTCGAAGGATCGACGGCCACCAGCCGGGCCGTTCATCCTTCGAGACGCGCGTTTCGCGCTCCTCAGGATGACGGGGAAGCAGGACCGCCCTAAGCAATCACTGCCAAGCCCAGGTCGAGAAATCATTCTCGAACTGCGGCACGTCCTTCCACACGCCCTTCAGCTTCTTGCTGGCGATCGTGATCAATTGCGGCTGGAACAGGAAGCCGGCGACCGCATCGGTCGCCAGCATCCGCTGCGCATCGCCGAGCAGCTTTGCCCGGCCGGCCTCATCGGGCGTTGCCATGATCTGCTGATAAAGCGCGTTGAACGCCTCGGACTTGTAGCCGAGATAGTAATCCGGCTCGGTCAGCTTCACGAGGTCGAACGGCTCGACATGCGCGACGATGGTGAGGTCGTAATTGTGCGGACCGGTGAACACCTGCGACAGCCATTGCGCCCATTCGACGTTCTCGATCTTGGCGACGATGCCGACCTTGGCGAGCTGGGCTGCGAGGATTTCGCCGCCCTGCCGCGCGTAGGACGGCGGCGGCAGCTTGAGGCTGAGCTCGAGCGGCGTCTTGACGCCCGCCTCGGCCAGCAGCTTCTTGGCGAGCTCCGGATCGTAGGGATTGATACCGGTGGTATCGACATAGCCAAGCGATCCCGGCGTGTAGAAGCTGCCGATCGGCGTGCCGAAGCCGTCGACCGCGCCGTCGATCATCGCCTTGCGGTCGATCGCGGCCAGGATCGCGCGGCGAACACGGACGTCGTCGAGCGGCTTCCTGCGCTCGTTGATGCCGGCGATGGTTTTTGTGCGCGAGCCGCCGATCAGGACGCTGAAGCGCGGATCGGCCTTGAACTGTGCGAGGCTGCGCGCCGCCGCAACCCGCGGAAACGCGTCGACATCGCCCGACAGCAGCGCCGCGACCTGCGCGGCCGGATCGCTGATGAAGCGGATCGTCACCTTGGCGAGCTTGATCGCGGCAGCGTTGCGATACTCCGGCCATTTCACCAGCGTGATCGACGAGCCCTTGGCCCAACTGCCGAGCGTGTAGGGCCCGGTGCCGACCGGCTGCGTCACATCGGTCGGCGCGCTCTTCGGCTCGACAATCGAACCCGACGCCTGGCCGAGCAGGAACGGCAGGTTCGGCTCGGAATATTTCAACGCGACGACGATGGTCTCCGCATCGGGCGCCGTCACCGACGCGAATGCCTGGTACAGGCTCTTGTCCTTGTTGGTCGAGGTCGGCGCCGCGGCGCGCTCGAACGAGAACTTCACCGCCGCGGAATCGAACGGCTCGCCATTGTGGAATTTGACGCCCTTGCGGAGCTTGAAGGTGTAGGTCTTGAGATCCGGCGAGGCCTGCCAGCTCTCGGCGAGCAGCGGCGATACCGAGCCGTCCTCATTGATCTTGGTCAGCGTCTCATAGATGTTGTAGAGCGTGACCTCGGCGATTGCCGCGGCGGCCGCGTTGGTGGGATCGAGTCCCGGCGGCTCCAGCGTCATGCCCATCACGACGCTGTCCTTCTTGCCCTGCGCGAGGCTCGGCAGCGGCGCTGCGGCGAGTGCGGCAGCGGCCGCGATGACGCACCATTTCCTCAACATTGGTCTGCTCCCCGGACGTGCTCTTTGTTCAAGCCTGGTCAACCTCACCCTAAAGACTAACCGGCCTCGGCGACCACCGGCGGCAGCACCATCACCGCTTCGGCGTGATGGCAGGCCGCCAGATGGGCGTCGCCTACGCTCCGTAGCGCAGGCGCGGTCTCGCGACAATGCTGGTCGGCCAGGGGACAGCGTGGTGCATAAGGACAGCCGGCCGCGGCCGCGGCCGCGGCCTGCGAGCCGATCGCCTGCGCGCCGCGGCGCCGCCGGACGCCACCGGCCCGGGCGCGCGGAACCGCATCCAGCAGTGCGCGCGTATAGGGATGGGCGCTACGGGCGAACAGATCGGCGGGCCGCCCCTGCTCGACGATCCGCCCGAGATACATCACCGCGATCTCGTCGCAGAGCAGATCGACCACCGCGAGGTCGTGGCTGATCAGGATGTAGCTGAGGCCGAATTCGTCCTGCAGATCCTGCATCAGATTGAGCACCTGCGCCTGCACCGAGACGTCGAGCGCGGAGACCGGCTCGTCCGCGACGATCAGCTTCGGCTGGGTGATCAGCGCACGCGCGATCGCGATGCGCTGGCGCTGGCCGCCGGAGAATTCATGCGGGAACTTGTCCATGTCGGCATCGCGCAGCCCGACCTGCCGCAGCACCTTGGCGACGCGCTCGCGCAGGCTGCCGCGATCGATCCGCCCGAGCGCAGTCAGCGGCTCGGCAACGATCCGCGCGATGGTCTGGCGCGGATCGAGCGAGCCGTAGGGATCCTGGAACACCATCTGGAAATCGCGGCGGGCGCGGCGCAGTTCATCCGGCGGCATCCGGTTGAGGTCGCGGCCCAGCATGACGACCTGCCCCGACGACGGCCGCTCCAGCGCCATCACCAGCCGCGCAAAGGTGGATTTGCCCGAACCGGATTCGCCGACGACGCCGAGGCTCTTGCCTGGCATGACCTGCGCCGTGACGCCGTTGAGCGCGTGCACCTGCGCCGCGGGCTTGAACAGGCTTTCGCGTGGCAGAGTGTAGCGTTGCGCGAGGTCTTTGACGTCGAGCAGCGGCGTCGCGGATGATGGCTGTTCCAGCACCGTCATGCGCCGACGCCCCCGGCCGCCATCGAGACGTCCGTCCTGATGCAACGCACGCCGTGGCTCCCACCGACATCGACGACAGCCGGCAACGCCGCGCGGCAACGCGCCTCGACGATCCCGCAGCGATCGGCGAAAGTGCATCCCGCGGGCAGATCGGCGAGCTCCGGCACGGTGCCGGCGATGGTCTTGAGCCGCGTCCCCTTGCGCGCGCCGAGCCGTGGCCGGGCGCGGAACAGGCCCTGCGTATAGGGATGGCCCATCCGCGTGAACACGGCGTCGGTGGCGCCGCTTTCGACGACCGTGCCGCCATACATCACCATCATCCGATCGACGTTCTCGGCGATCACGCCGAGATCGTGCGAGATCAGGATCATCGCCATGCCGCGCTCCTCGACGAGACCCGCGATCAGATCGAGGATCTGGCCCTGGATCGTGACGTCGAGGGCCGTGGTCGGCTCGTCGGCGATCAAGACGTCGGGCTGGCAGGCCAGCGCCATCGCGATCGTGATGCGCTGGCGCTGGCCGCCTGAGAACTGGTGCGGATATGCATCGACGCGCTTCGCCGCATCAGGCAAGCCGACGCGATCGAGCAAGGCGATGGTCTGCTGCCGCGCCTCCGCCGCCGAGACGCCGGTGTGACGCCGCAGCGGCTCGGCAACCTGGTGCCCGATCGTGTGCATCGGGTTGAGCGCGGTCATCGGCTCCTGGAAGATCATGCTGATGCGGTTGCCGCGCAGCTTGCAATAAGCCGGATCGGGCAGGCCGACCAGCTCCGCGCCGTCGAGCCGGACGCTGCCGCTGATCACGGCACTGTCCGGCAGCAGCCCCATCAGGGCCAGCGCGGTGACCGATTTGCCGCAACCGGATTCGCCGACCAGCCCGAGCGTCTCGCCACGGCGAAGCGCGAAGCTGACGCCGCGGACGGCCTGTGCCGGGCCGCTTCTGGTATTGAGCCGAACCCCCAGGTCCTTCACCTCGATCAGCGGCGCCTCGCTCATGCTCAACGCTCACTCGCCAGACGGGGATCGAGCAGATCGCGCAAGCCGTCGCCGAGCAGATTGAGCCCGAGCACCGCGACCGCGATCGCGGCTCCTGGATAGACGGCGAGCATCGGCGACTGGAACAGCAAGGTCTGCGCGTCGTTGAGCATCCGGCCCCAGGACGGCTGCGGCGGCTGGGTGCCGAGCCCGAGATAGGACAAAGCGGCCTCGGCGAGGATCGCCAGCGCAAACTGGATCGTCGCCTGCACGATCAGGATCGACAGGATGTTCGGCAGCACGTGCTCGATCGTAATACGGAATGAGCCCTTGCCCGCCGCTCGCGCGGCCAGCACGAATTCGCGGGCCCAGATCGCATTGGCCGAGCCGCGGGTGACGCGGACGAAGGTCGGGATCTGGAAGATGCCGATCGCGGTGATCGATGTCACCATACCCGGACCTGCGACCGCCGCCAGCATGATCGCTGATAACACGGCGGGGAACGCGAAGGTGAAGTCGCTCATCCGCATGATGAGTTCCTCGGTCCAGCCCTTGCGCGCCGCTGCGATCAGGCCGAGGCCGACGCCGAAGCTCAGGCCGATGCCGACCGCGATGACGCCGACCATGATGGTGGAGCGCGCGCCGACCAGCAGCAGCGAGACGATGTCGCGGCCGAGCACGTCGGTGCCGAGCCAGTGCGCCGCCGACGGCGGGCGCAACTTCGCGGCGACGTCGATGTCATAGGCCGACCACGGTGTCCAGACCAGCGACAGCAGCGCCGCGCCGAGCACGAACAGGCTGAGCATCGCGCCGAGCACGAAGCTGCGATGGCGCAGCGCGCGCCGCCAGAAGCCGGTCACGGGTCTCGTCCCCGGTGCGATTGCCGCTGTGACGGATGCGGTCGGCGGCGCGCTCACAGGTTGGCGACCTTGATGCGCGGATCGATGAAGGCATAGAGCACATCGACCACGAAATTGACTGTCACCACCATCGCGGCCAGCAGCATCACGCAGTTGCGCACCACGATCAGGTCGCGGTTGGCGATCGACTGGAAGATCAGCCGGCCGAGGCCCGGCAGGTAGAACACGTTCTCGATCACGATGGTGCCGGCGAGCAGATTGGCGAATTGCAGCCCCATCACGGTCATGACCGGGATCATGGCGTTGCGCAGCACGTGGCGCCACAGCACCTCGCGCTTGCCGAGCCCTTTTGCGCGCGCGGTGCGGACGAAATCCTCGCGCAGCACCTCCAGCACCGCCGAGCGGGTGACGCGGGCGAGGATTGCGGCCTGCACCACGGCGAGCGAGATCGCGGGCAGCAGCAGCGAGCGGATCCCGGGCCAGATGCCGTCGTCCCAGCCGGCAAACCCGCCGGCGGACAGCAATTGCAGCTTCACAGAGAACAGCAGGATCAACAGGATTGCGAACCAGAAGTTCGGCAGCGCGATGCCAATCTGGGTCAGCGACATCACGCCGACGTCGCCGATCTTGTTGTGGTTGGCCGCGGTGTAGATGCCGGCGGCGAGCGCCAGCACCACCGTAATCAGCATCGACATGATCGCGAGCGGTATCGTCAGCACCAGCCGCTCTGCGATCAGGCCGGCCACCGGCGTGCCATAGACATAGCTGTTGCCGAGGTTGCCGACCGCCATGCCCTTGATCCAGAGCAGATAGCGAACCGCGAGCGGCTGGTCGAGGCCGAGCTTGACGGTGAGCGCGCGCACCGCATCGGGCGAAGTGTCGGCGCCCATCAGCATCTGCGCGGCGTTCCCGGGCAGCGCGTCAAGCACCAGGAAAATGATCAGCGAGGCCGCGACCAGCGTCGCCACCAGGGTCAGGATCCGCCGCAGGAAGAATACACTCATGCCCGCCCGAAGGATTGGGAACAGGCCGCAGGTTTCAACATGTTCGCGCGCGAATGCAAGCCCTTCGCCGCACCATTCACGATGCCAGCGCCGGCCAGCGGCCGAGCAGATCGCTCGCCTCCTCGAACAGCGCCGCGGCGCGCAAGAGTTCCGCATCGGCCCGGAAGCGGCCGACCAGATGCAGGCCGATCGGCAAGCCGTCGCGGCCGAAGCCTGAGGGAATGCTGACCGCGGGATGCCCGGTCATGTTGAACAGCATGGTCCAGGGAAACCAGTGCGGCCGGACGCTGTCGAAGCTCTGGCCGTCGATATCGATGGTGCCGAACAGATCCTGATCGATCGGCAGCGCCGTGCGGGTCATGGTCGGCATTGCGAGGAGATCGCCGCGCGCGAGCAGCGCCTGTATCCGACGGAACAGCGCAGTGCGGTCGAACATCGCCTGCTGGTAGTCGACGCCGCTGACCTTGGCGGCGAGCGCGAGTTGCTTCAGGAAGGTCGGGCTGAGGTCATCGGGATGCTCGGCCGCGAGCTTGTCGAAGCGGGTACGCCAGACAGTATGATTGATGGCGCGCCAGATCGGCTCGATGTCGAAACCGTCGCCGGAAAACTCCTCAAGGTCCGCACCGAGGCTGGCCAGCCGGTCGAGGCTCGCCTTGAAGTTAGCGGCGACGTCCGCCGTCACCGGGCGGCCCGGCGGCGAGACGCAGAACAGCACCCGCCTGCCCCGGAGATCGCCACGCGCCGCCGCGCGATCGAGATAGTCGGGCACCGGAACGCCGATCGACCAGGGATCCGACGCATCCTCGCCGGCCATTGCCTGCATCATCAGTGCGGTGTCCGCCACATTGCGCGTGGTCGGCGTGACATAGGTCTGGTTGCCGAAGGCGTCCTGCACCTGGCTGTGCGGGATCACGCCATTGCTTTGCTTGATCCCGACCACGCCGTTGCAGGCCGCGGGAATCCGGGTCGAGCCGCCGCCATCGGTCGCAACCGCCAGCGGCGCGATGCCGCTTGCGACCGCCACGGCCGCGCCGCCGCTCGATCCGCCGCTGGAACGCTCGGCGCTCCAGGCATTGCGGGTACGGCCGAACAGCGGTGAGTCGGTCAGGCACTTGCTGCCGAACTCCGGCGTCGTGGTCTTGCCGATCAATATTCCGCCCTGCGCACGAAGCCGGGCCACCGCCACCGCATCGTGATCGGGCACGTTGTTCCGGTACGGCACCGCACCGAAGGTCGTGCGCACGCCCTTGGTGCTGACGATGTCCTTCACCGTGAACGGGATGCCGTGCAGCAGGCCGAGCGGCTCGCCGGCCATGACCTGGCGCTCCGCGAGCTTCGCCTGCGCCATCGCCGCCTCGCCGCACAGCGTGATGAAGCAGTTCAATTCGGGCTGCAGCCGCTCGGCGCGGGCCAGCACCGCGGCCGTGATTTCGACCGGAGAGACCTCCTTGCGGGCGATCCGCGCACGAAGCTCAACGGCAGGCAGCTGGCAGAGATCATCGCTCATTGGGACAAGGCGCTCGTGTCAGACGTGGTCGATCTTAAGCATGGTGCCGCGCGGCGTGTCGCAAGTCTATCGCCTCATGCGCATGACGGCCCGCGGCGCGGCTGCCGATCGCGCATGGCCTACCAGGTGTCCGCCGGCAACTCCCGGCTGCGCGGCGGATCGGCACCCGGACGCGTGCAGGTGAATGCGGCGCATTTGCAGGCAAAGGACAGCGCGCGGGTGAGCTCGACAGCGGAGATGTCGGCGAGCCGCCGGCGTGCGATCCGGTCCAGCCGATGCAACGCGGCGAGCAGTGCCGCCTGAAAACTGTCGCCGGCGCCGATCGTATCGACGACGTTCACAACAGGCGATGCGGCCCCGATCGGTCCGGCCTTGCGATGCCAGGCAGCGGCGCCATCATTGCCGCGTGTGATGACGACAAGCGATGCGCCACCCGAGAGCAGCGTCTCGGCTCGCGCCGCATAGGCCTCATTGCCGAACAGATAGGTGAAATCGACGTCGGACATCTTCACGATGTCCGCCTTGCCGCAGAACGCCAGCATGCGCGCGCGATAGGCGTCCTTGTCCTTGACGAGGTTCGGCCGGCAATTCGGATCGAGCGAGATCGTCACCTTCGGCCGCGCATCTTCGATGAAGGCCAGCGTCTCGGCCGCGCCCTCGTCATGGACCAGCGTGGTCGAGCCGCTGTGCAGGCAGGTGACGCCGTCGAGCGCGATCGCCTCGCGCCGATAGGTCCAGTTCCGCGACGCGGTGTCGGCGTCATAGAAGGCGTATTGTGTCTCGGTGCCAGTGACGCGGGCAAAGGCCAGCGTCGCCTGGCGGTCGCTGCGCGTCGCGCGGCTGAGATCGACGCCCGAAGCTGCGGCATGATCGGCGATCATTTTACCAAAGGTGTCGGTCGAGATGCCGCCGACGAAGCCGGTCGGAACGTCGAGCCGGGCGCTGCCGATCGCGATGTTGAGGCAGGAGCCGCCGACCGCGGGCGTCAGGGCCTCGCGTCCATCCGCCGTCCGCGACGGCAGGAAATCGATCAGCGCATCTCCGCAACTCAGCAGCATGCAAACACCTCAAGTTGGCGCCGCGCCCGGCGCCCGCTTCATCGCCTCGCGGCTGTCTCGATCGAGCTGGCGCAGCATCTTGTGCACGCCCCGCTTCCTGCGGTGAAAATCGGCCAGTTCGGGCCGCGTCGGCTCGCTCAACCGTCCAAGCGCAGACATGCCGGCCATCGCCGCATTGATCGAATTATGCGCGCCGCTGGCGACCGCACCCAGCATCGCGGCGCCCAGCAAGACAGGTTCTTGCGTCTGCGGCAATGCGACCGTGTAGCCGGTGGTGTCGGCCATGATCTGGCGCACCAGGGGGCTGCGGCTCGCGCCACCGCCGATCACGATGGTCTTGCCACTGACGCCGTGGGCCTGCAGCGCCTCGATGACGTCGGCGAGGCCATAGGCCAGCCCGCACAGGCCGGCGATGAACAACCGTTCCAGCGCCGACACATCGGTGTCGAGATCGAGCCCCGCGATCACAGCACGCGAGCCGGGATCGGCATAGGGCGACCGGTTGCCGAGGAATTCCGGCAGCACATGAACGTTGCGCGCAAGCAGCGCGGCCGCACCGGCATTGCCGCTGCGCGCCAGGATGCGCTTCTCGAGGTACTCGATGACGTCGACGCCGTCGTTCCTGGCGGCCAGCAAGACCTCGGCATGCGCCGGATGCGATTTGAGCAGATGATCGATCGCGGCGCCCGCCGCCGATTGACCGCCTTCGTTGAGCCAGAAGCCCGGCACCATGCCTTCGAAATACGGGCCCCAGACGCCGGGCACAAAACAAGGATCGACGGTCGTCGCCATGATGCAGGCCGACGTCCCCATGATATAGGCGAGCCGCTGGCAGACATCGACCTCAGCGCCTGAGCCGTCGCGGCCACCGATCGCGCCAACGCCGCCGGCATGGGCATCGATCAAGGAGGCACCGACCGCGGTTCCCGGCACGAGGCCAAGATCGCGCGCGGCATCCTCCGACAGCCCGCGGCCGAGCGGCGAGCCGGGCGGCACGATCTCGGTACCGATGCGGGCGAAGCGATCGGCCGCGAGCGCCTCCAGCCCAACCCGCTTCAGGAAAGACTCGCTCCAGCCGCCCTCACCCGCGACATAGGTCCATTTGCAGGTGACCGTGCAGGTCGAGCGCGCCAGCGAGCCGCTGGCGCGGAACGAGAGATAGTCGGCGAGATCGAAGAAGTGGCCTGCCGCGTCGAACGTCGCCGGCAGATGCCGCTTCAGCCACAGGATTTTCGGGATCTCCATCTCGGGCGAGATGGCGCCGCCGACATAGCGCAGCACCCGGTCGCCGGTCGCGTTGACGAATTCGGTCTCATCCATCGCGCGGTGGTCCATCCAGACCACGACGTTGCGCGCGCGATCGCCGGACGGGCTGACGGTGAGCGGCCGGCCGGCCCTGTCGAGCACGACCAGCGAGCAGGTCGCATCAAACCCGATGCCCTTGACGTGCTCGGCCGCGACCGCAGCCTCGCGCATCGCGTTACGCACGGACGCCACGCAGGCGGCCCAGATGTCATCTGACGATTGCTCGACGATGTCGCCAGGCTCGTGCCACACCCGGATCGGATGCCGGGCGGAGCCCAGCAGTTTTCCGGCCTCGTCGAATACGCCCGCCCGGGCGCTGGTGCTCCCGACGTCCACCCCGATATAGGCTTGCCGCATGGCCGCTCCGTTATTTCCGGCGCGAGCTTACCAGCAAGTGTAGCCGCCATCGACCAGAACGATGCTTCCTGTCATCAGGCTCGCCGCCTCGGAGGCCAGGAACAGCACCACGGAGGCGATCTCGTCGACCTGCCCCATCCGGGCCATCGGGGTTCCACCGATCCAGGCGTCGTACATCTTGGGGCTGTTCTTTACGAAGGCGTTCAGCGGCGTCTCGATATAGGTCGGCGCCACGGCGTTGACCCGGACCCCGCGCGCGCCCCATTCGGCGGCGAGCGATTTGGTCAGATGGTGCACCGCGGCCTTGGAGGCATTGTAGAAGCACTGCTCCTGCGGCTTGTTGACGATGAAGCCGGACATCGAGCCGACATTGACGATGGTGCCGGACTTCGCCTTCAGCATGTGATTGCCGAACGCGCGACAGCACCAGAAGGTGCCGTTCAGGTTGACGTCGATGACGTTGAGCCAGTGCTCGTCGGTCACGGTCTCGGCCGGGGTCTCGCTGCGGGCGATGCCGGCATTGTTGACGAGGATGTCGACCTTGCCGTACTTGCGCACCAGTTCGTCGGCGACCGCCGAGACGCGCCCGGAATCCGTCACGTCCATCAGCGCGATGTCGGCGTCGAAGCCCTTGGCCTTGAGCGCCGCCTGCGCGTCATTGGCGACCTTGGCGTCGCGGTCGCCGATGATGACCTTGGCGCCGGCTTCCGCCAGCGCCTCGGCGCAGGCGAGCCCGATGCCCTGACCGGCGCCGGTGATAATGGCGGTCTTGCCGCCGAGCTTGAATTTCTCGAGATACATTTTCTTCTTCCTTTGCCTAGAGCCCGCATGTCGCGGGCGTGCCGCCCCGGCCAGAGCGGGCCTTATCCGTTGATCGACTTTCCGCTGTCGTCGAAACGATGGATACGTGCCGGGTCCGGGATCAGCGACACCTTGTCGCCCGGATGCAGGTCGAGCTCGCCGACATAGCGCGCGGTCAGCATCCCGAGCGGCCCCGCATCGACATAGAGGAAGGTGTCGCTGCCGAGATGCTCGGCGACCGAGACGGTACCGTGCCAGCCGCCCTGCCCGTCGCGCTCGACCTTCAAATGCTCGGGCCGCACGCCGATGGTGGTCGCACCCTGCTGCTTGGCGAGCTCGCCGGTGACGAAATTCATTTTCGGCGAGCCGATGAAGCCGGCGACGAACAAATTGGCCGGCTTCTCATAAAGCTCGAGCGGCGAGCCATATTGCTCGATCTTGCCGCCGTTCAGCACCACGATCTTGTCGGCCATGGTCATGGCCTCGACCTGGTCGTGGGTGACGTAGATCGCCGTGGTGCCGAGCTGCTTCTGCAACCGCGTCACCTCGAGCCGCATCTGCACCCGCAGCGCGGCGTCGAGGTTCGACAGCGGCTCGTCGAACAGGAATGCCTTGGGCTCGCGCACGATGGCGCGGCCGATCGCGACGCGCTGGCGCTGGCCCCCGGACAGTTCGCGCGGCTTGCGCTCGAGATAGGGCGTCAGGTTGAGCGTCGCCGCGGCGGCCTCGACCTTGCGGTTGATCTCATCCTTGGCGATGCCGGCCATCTTCAGGCCGAACGCGATGTTGCCGCGCACGCTCATATGCGGATAGAGCGCATAGGACTGGAACACCATCGATAGCCCGCGCTTGGCCGGCGGCACGTCGACCACGTTGCGTCCGTCGATCAGGATGGCGCCGCCGGTGACGTCCTCGAGCCCCGCGATCAGCCGCAGCAGCGTGGTCTTGCCGCAGCCGGACGGACCGACGAACACGACGAAGGAGCCGTCGGTGATCTCGAGGTCGGCGCCCTTGATGATGTGGACCGGCCCGAACGATTTTTGCACACCCTGCAGCGTAATCTGACCCATGGGACAAGCCTTTCTGCTACTTGACCGCGCCGAAGGTCAGGCCGCGGACGAGCTGCCGCTGACTGAACCAGCCGAGCACGAGAATGGGCGCGATCGCGAGCGTCGACGCCGCCGACAATTTCGCCCAGAACAAGCCTTCCGGGCTGGAATAGGATGCGATGAACACGGTGAGCGGCGCCGCCTCGAGGGTCGACAGATTGAGGGTCCAGAACGCCTCGTTCCACGCCAGGATCAGATTGAGCAGCAATGTCGAGGCCAGCCCCGGCACCGCCATCGGCGTCAGCACGTAGATCAGCTCGCGCCCGATGGTGGCGCCGTCCATGCGTGCGGCTTCGAGGATGTCCTTCGGGATCTCCTTGAAATAGGTGAACAGCATCCAGATCACGATCGGCAGATTGCCGAGGCACAGGATGAAGATCAGGCCGCTTCTTGTGTCGAGCAGACCGAAATTCCGGTAGATCAGGTAGATCGGCACCAGCACGCCGACCGGCGGCATCATCTTGGTCGAGAGCATCCAGAGCAGCACGTCCTTGGTCCGCTTGGTCGGCGAGAATGCCATCGACCATGCCGCCGGGATCGCAATCAGCATCGCGATCAAGGTCGAGCCGCCGGCGATGATGATCGAGTTGAGCGCGTGATGGAGATAATCGCTGCGCTCCTGCACCGTGACGTAGTTCTCCGTGGTCCAGTGGAAGAACAGGAATGACGGCGGGATCGCGAAGGCTTCGAGCTCGGTCTTGAAGCTTGCCAGCACCATCCAGAGGATCGGGAAGAAGATCAGGAAGCCGACCAGCCAGGCCGCCGCCGTCGAGATCACCTTGCTCCGTGTCGTGACCATCCGCGCCATGACGTTACGCCTCCAGATTCCGGCCGACGATACGAACGAGGAAGAACGCGACGATGTTGGCGAGCACCACCGCGACCAGGCCGCCCGCCGAGGCGCTGCCGACGTCGTACTGGATCAGCGCCTGCGAATAGATCAGGAAGGCGATGTTGGTGGTCTGCAGGCCCGGGCCGCCGCCGGTGGTGACGAAGATCTCCGCGAACACCGTGAGCAGGAAGATGGTCTCGATCAGGATCACCACCGTGATTGGGCGCGCCAGATGCGGCAGCGTGATATAGATGAAGGTCGAGATCGCGCTCGCGCCGTCCATCTCGGCGGCCTCCTTCTGCTCCTCGTCGAGCGATTGCAGCGCGGTGAGCAGGATCAGGGTCGCGAACGGCAGCCACTGCCAGGAGATGATCAGGATCACCGAGAACAGCGGCGCCTCGTTGAACCAGTCGATCGCCGGCAGCCCGAACAGATGCGCGATCCAGGCGAACAGGCCCGACACCGGATGCATCAACAGGTTCTTCCAGACCAGCGCGCTCACCGTCGGCATCACGAAGAACGGCGCGATCACCATCAGGCGGACGATCGAGAGCCCGACCACCTGCTGGTCGAGCAGCAGCGCCAGCGGCACGCCGAGGATGATTGTGATCGCGAGCACCGAGCCGACCAGCACCAGTGTGTTCTGCAACGAGGCGAGGAAGGCCGGGTCGGTGAGGAAGTAGCGGAAATTCTCCAGGCCGACGAAGGATTCGGAGCCGGGATCGAGCAGATTGTAGTGCAGGGTCGCGAAGTAGATCGTGAGCGCCAGCGGCACGATCATCCAGATGAACAGCAGCGCCACGGCGGGCGTGAGCAGCGTGCGTGCGAGCAGTTGGGTCTGCTGGGTCGCCATCCCCGCCTCCTTCTTTCGGAAAGGAGCGACCATCCCGCTGCGGGACAGGATGGTCGCAAGTGGCCCAGCTCGGGAGGTCTAAGCTGGTCGGGAGGCCAGGGCGCACACCGCACCCCGGCTTTGGTCCAGGCGTGGTTTACTTGATATAGCCCGCGCGCTTCATCTCGCGCTCGGTCGCGGACTGCGCAGCGGAGAGCGCCGCATCGACGGTGGTCGAGCCGGACAGCGCGGCCGAGAATTGCTGACCGACCTGGGTGCCGATGCCCTGGAATTCAGGGATCGCCGCATACTGCACACCCACGTAGGGCACCGGCTTCACCGTCGGCTTGTTCGGATCGGCCGCATCGATCGAGGCCAGCGTCAACTTGGCGAAGGGCGCGACCTTGAGATAGTCGGGGTTCTTGTACAGCGAGGTGCGCGTGCCGGGCGGCACGTTGGACCAGCCTTCCTTCGACGCGACGAGCTTGGTGTAATCCTTGCTGGTCGCCCAGGCGATGAACTTCTCGGCCGCGTCGACCTTCTTCGAGCCGGCGGGGATCGCGAGGCTCCATGCCCACAGCCAGTTGGCGTTCTTGCCGAGACCGGTGTTCGGGGCCAGCGCGAAGCCGACCTTGTCGGCAACCTTGGAATCCTTCGGGTTGGTCACCATGGACGCAGCCACCGTGGCGTCGATCCACATCGCGCATTTGCCGGCGCTGAACAGCGCGAGGTTCTCGTTGAAGCCGTTGGACGAGGCGCCGGGAGGTCCGGCCTGCTTCATCAGGTCGACATAGGTCGTCAGCGTCTTCTTCCATTCGGGCGAATTGAACTGCGGCTCCCACTTCTCGTCGAACCAGCGCGCGCCGAACGAGTTGGACATCGCGGTCAGGAACGCCATGTTCTCGCCCCAGCCTGCCTTGCCGCGCAAGCAGATGCCGTAGACGCCGCCCGACTTGTCGGTCAGCTTCTTGGCCGCGTCGACCACGAAATCCCAGGTCGGGCTTTCCGGCATCTTCAGGCCGGCCTTGTCGAACAGGTCGGTGCGGTACATCACCATCGAGCTCTCGCCATAGAACGGCGCGGCGTAGAGCTTGCCGTCGACCGAAACCGCATCCTTGATCTTCGGCAGCAGGTCATTGACGTCGTAATCGGCGCCCAGCTTGTCGAGCGGCACCAGCCAGCTCTTCTTGGCCCAGATCGGCACCTCGTAGGTGCCGATGGTGAGCACGTCGAACTGGCCGCCCTTGGTGGCGATGTCGGTGGTCACGCGCTGGCGCAGCACGTTCTCCTCGAGCGTCACCCATTTCACGGTGATGTCCGGATTCTTCGCAGTGAATTCGCTGGTCAGCCCCTGCATGCGGATCATGTCGCTGTTGTTGACGGTCGCGACCGTCAGCGTGGTCTGGGCGATCGAGGGGGCAGAGATCAAAAGACTGGCCGCGCCCGCAACGGCGCAAAGGACGTTTTTCACGGTGACCTCCCTGATGTCACGTTGAGCATATGCCCACGTGTTGAGCGTATGTTCATCCCGTCGTTAAAGTTTGTCAAGCACGCGGGTGCGCCGTCCTGCGCGATTGCGGGTTCCGCTGCACGCTGGAATGGAGTTTTTGCGGGAGCGAAGGGAGCCGCTGAGAAGCCAGCGCCAATTGCGCTCGCAGCGGGACTGCGCTCCCTCGCCCCGTTCTTACGGGGAGAGGGTTGGGGTGAGGGGCTCTTTCCGCGGACGCGAAACCAGACGAGTACGCGGAGACTCCCCCTCACCCGGAACGCATCTAACGATGCGTCATAGCCGAAGCTCTGCTTCGGCGTTCTTGAGAACGGCCGCCGCGGGCGGCCTATGCCTCTCCCCGCACGCGGGGCGAGGTGAAATCCGACTCGTGACTTCTAGCGATCCAGCACCGCGCGCGCGGTCGCCTCATCGGTGATCAGGCCATTGATCACCCGGCCCGCCAGCGCGGCCTTGATCGACGGCACCTTGGCGGCGCCGACGGCCGCCGCGATCGTGGTCGATACCGCGGGGATCTGCGGCGGAATGCTGGTCAGGCGCTTGTTGGTGCCGCCCTTGATCAGTTTGCCCTTGGCGTCATAGGCCCAGCCGGTCACCTCGCCGACCGCGCCGAGCCGCATCATCTCCAGCAGCTCCTCGCGGGTGACGAAGCCGTCGATATGGACCTGGGCCTTCTGGTCCATCTGGCCGATGCCGATCAGCCGCAAATCGGCCTTGGCGGCGACCGCCCTCACCCGCGCGATCGGGTCGATGCGCACCATGCGGTTGCGCTCGTCCTCGCTCGACATCAGGAACGGCAGCGGCATCGGGTAATGCCGCGCACCGGTGCGGTCGGCGAGCCGCCCGACCGTGTCGTAGAAGCTCGCCGAACCGTCGGCGGAGATGTTGCCGACCAGCGAGACGATCTGGTGATCGGGCCGCTCGATCGGCGAGACCCGCTCGACCGCAGCGCGCACCGCGCGGCCGGTGCCGAGCGCGACGATGACCGGCGTCTCCGAACGCAGCGTCATCTCCAGCAGATTGGCGCTGCGCTCGGCGATCCCGGCATTCGACAGCGGCGCCGCCGGATCCGTCGGCACGACGTCGCAATGCACCAGATCGAACCGCGCCTTCAGACGCGACGCCAGCTCCATGCAGGCTGCAATGGGGTGTTCGAGACGAAACGTGATCAGCCGCTCCGCCAGGCACAGCGACACCAGGCGCTGCGCCGAGGCGCGCGACACCTGCAGCATCTTTGCGATTTCGTCCTGGGTGTGGCCCGCGATGAAATACAGCCAGCCGGCGCGCGCCGCATCGTCCAAGCGAGACTTTTCGTTGTCGGGCGCAGCCATCGTGTTGCGTCAGCCTTCGTTCCAGAAATCCGTCATCGCCGCGAAGATTCGATCCGCCCCGGCCTGCCGCAACAGAGCACTGCCGTCGGCCGACCGATAGTGGGCGCCACCGACAAATCCCCACACTTTCATCCCCGCGGCCTTCGCCGCCATTACCCCGCTGACGCTGTCCTCGATGACCAGCGTGCGGCGCGGATCGGCTTCCATTCTGCCGGCGGCAAACAGGAACAGATCCGGCGCCGGCTTGCCATGCAAGACCATCTGAGCGGTGTAGAGCCTTTGCCCGAAGCTGGCGGCGAGACCGGTCAGCTCCAGCGAAAACTTTACACGCTCGAGATCGCTCGATGAGGCGACACACGTCGGCAGGCGCAATTCCGCGAGCACGGCGGCGATGCCCGCGATCGGCTTGAGCTGCGCGCGGAAGGTCTCGCGCACCTGGTGCGCCAATTCGGGCAGGAAGGTCGCGGGCAGCGGCTTGCCCATCTCCCGGCAATAGTCGACCAGGGCCGTGGTGCTGCGCCCGAGGAAGAGTTGGAGCGCCCGATCGGTGCTCATCTCGATGCCGGCCTGAACCATCGCCTCGGCGAGGCAACGGCAGCTCAATTCCTCGCTGTCGACGAGCACGCCGTCACAGTCGAAGATGACCAGATCGGTCTCTGGCAGCCGCGGATCCATCCCGCCATGAGATCATATGCTCACGTCATGAGCAATAGATCACCATTCCGCGCGCGGAATGCCGCGCCTCAAATGGTCGCGGTGCACCGCCAACCATGCTGTGCGACAAGGCGAAATGCCGCATGACACACCTCTGATCGCGACCGTCGTCGCGGGCCTTGGATTAGCCTTCGTCTTCGGAACCATCGCCCAGCGCTTTCGGGTTCCGCCATTGGTCGGTTACCTGCTCGCGGGCGTCGCCGTGGGTCCGTTCACGCCCGGCTTCGTCGCCGACCAGGCGCTGGCGACCGAGCTCGCGGAGCTCGGTATCATCCTCCTGATGTTCGGCGTCGGCCTGCATTTCTCGCTGAACGACCTGCTGTCGGTGCGCGCGATCGCGATGCCCGGCGCCATTGCGCAGATCGCGGTCGCCACACTGCTCGGCCTATGCCTCGCGCTGTTGATGGGCTGGACCGTCGGCGCCGGCCTGGTGTTCGGGCTCGCATTGTCGGTCGCGAGTACCGTCGTGTTGTTGCGCGCGTTGCAGGAACGACGGCTGATGGACACCGAACGCGGCAAGATCGCGGTCGGCTGGCTGATCGTCGAAGACCTCGCCATGGTGCTCGCGCTGGTGCTGTTCCCGGCGGTGGCGAGCTTCCAGGGCGGCGACGGCGCGACACTGACCTCCGACCCGCTCGCCGCCCGCTTCGGCCTCGGGTTGACCGGCGTGCTGGTGCTGACGCTGATCAAGATCGCCGTGTTCATCGCGCTGATGCTGGTGGTCGGACGCCGGCTGATCCCATGGGTGCTGCACTACATCGCGCACACCGGCTCGCGCGAGCTGTTCCGGCTGACCGTGCTTGCGATCGCGCTCTGCATTGCGTTCGGCGCCACCAAGCTGTTCGGGGTTTCGCTGGCGCTCGGCGCCTTCTTCGCCGGGATGATGCTGCGGGAATCGCCGCTCAGCCAGCGCGCCGCCCAGGAGACGCTGCCGCTGCGCGACGCCTTCGCAGTGCTGTTCTTCGTCTCCGTCGGCATGCTGTTCGATCCGCTCAGCGTGGTGCGCGAGCCCTGGCCATTCGCAGCGACCTTGTTCGTCATCGTGGTCGGCAAGTCGCTTGCCGCGCTCTTGATCGTCCTGCTGTTCCGCCACCCGATGGCGACCGCTTTGATGATCTCGGCGAGCCTCGCCCAGATCGGCGAATTCTCCTTCATCCTGGCCGAGCTCGGCGTTGCGCTCAATCTGCTGCCGAAGGCAGGCCGCGACCTGATCCTGGCCGGCGCGATCTTCTCGATCATGCTCAACCCGCTGGTGTTCGCGGTGGTCGACTGGCTGACCTCGCGGCTCGAGAAACCGCAGGCTGCCTCGCCGACCGCCGCAACCTCCGAACCGATCCCCGTCACCGAGTTGCAGGATCACACCATCCTGGTCGGCTACGGCCGGGTCGGCAGCATCGTGGGTAACGTCCTGCATCAGCGGAATGCGCCGTTCCTCGCCGTCGAAGCGGCCGACGACACGGTCGCAAAGCTCAGGCAGCGCGGCATCGAAGCCCTGATGGGCAATGCGGCGCGCGCCAGCGTGCTGCGCGCGACCAATCCGGCCGGCGCGCGATCGCTGGTCATCGCGATTCCCGAAGCGTTCGAGGCCGGACAGATCGTCGAGCAGGCCCGCGCGGCCAATGCCGACATCCAGATCATCGCGCGCGCGCATTCCGACGCCGAGGTCGATCATCTGAAGGGGCTCGGGGCCGACATCGTGATCATGGGCGAGCGCGAGATCGCCCGTGGCATGATCGAGGAGCTCGACCGCAGACACTCAGGTGTCGCCGCGCAAGATGCGAGGGAGGATTCCGCAGCCTGAAGGCAACCGAGCTCATCGGCAAATGCCGTAACGCCCGCACCCCGCCAGATAAGAAGGAGATCAAGATTTGGCGTTCAAGAGCCCGCACGTTTCACTGGTGTCGTTCTCGATCGAGATCGGCGCCGAGGCCACGACCAATGTGATGCAGATCGAGACCGACCTGCATCTGAACACGCGTCATCCGAGTTATGACGCCGCTGCAATCGAGCGGCTGGTGCGCGACGCGCAGGCTTATCTCGCCGGCAATGCCGACCAGATCACGCAAATCCGGCTGGTCTCCAACCGCAGCGGCCAGACCTGAAGAAATCAACCGCCGAGGAATGCGGGCGCGAGGTCCTCTTGCACGATGATGTTGGCGGCCTCCGTCGTCAGCTCGCTGCCGACAAGGTCCAGATTCTTCGCGGCCTCGAACAGCATCGCGCGGACGTCGTCCGGCGTCAGCACGCCCTTTGCGATCAGCTTACGCACCAGCGCCTGTAGAATCAGAACGTCGATCTCGCCATGGGCCAGCGGCGTCGGCTTGTCCGTCATGATCGTCTCCCAGTGAGCGAGGCGGCTAGCGCGGTGGTGACGCGATGTTCTTGTGCAATTCTTCGAATGCACGGCGCAGACCGTGCAGCTGGTCGACCAGATGCAGGATGACGTCGATCCCCTCGTCGTTGACGCCGAAATCGCCCTTCAGATCCCGGATCAGATGCGCACGCGCCACGTCGGTGTCGGAGAAACTGACCTCGCGCGTGGTCTCGTCCGGAACGAGCCATTGCTGCTCGATCCAGAATTCCAGGGTCTGCACCTCCAGACCCGCATCGATGAGGAACTGCTGCTTGTTCATGATGCACCATCCTCGCGTGGATTGAACCCCTTGCGATCCCAGTTCGACACGAACGCCTCGAGCGCGGGATCGGGTCCCTTGGGCAGAACCACCTTGAGCTTGACGAACTCATCGCCATGACCGCCGCCGACCTTGGGCGCGCCCTTGCCGCGCAACCGCATCGTCGTGCCGGTGTTCGAGCCCTTCGGAACCGTCATGGTGACCGCGCCGGTCGGCGTCGGCACGTTGACCCTGCCGCCGAGCACCGCCTCTGACAGCGAGATCGGCAATTCCAGCGAGATGTCGTCGCCCTCGCGGGTGAAGCGCGGATCGGGACGAACCTCGACCTCGATCAGCGCGTCGCCGGGACCGCCCTTGCCGCTGCCCGGCATGCCCTTGCCGCGCAGGCGAATGACTTGTCCATCGATGAGCCCTGGCGGAATCGTCACATCGAGCGTGCCGCCGTCGGGAAGCGTCAGGCGCTTGCTTCCGCCGGTGATCGATTCCGCGAAATCGATCGCGAGACTGTAGTGCAAATCGCGGCCGCGCCGGTTGGCGCGTGCCTGCTCGCTGCGCCGGAGCAACTCGGCGAACGCGTCGTCCTGATCCATATAATCGGCATAGCCGGAACTGTCGGCATAAGGATGCGCCCCATCCGCGGTGGCGAAATCCCGGTAGTAGCGATGCTGCGGCCGCTCGGCGCCGCTGGCGTCGATCTCGCCGGCATCGAAGCGCTTGCGCTTGTCGGCATCCGAGAGCAGATCGTTCGCCGCGGCGACTTCCTTGAACTTTTCTTCCGCGGCCTTGTCACCCGGATTGAGATCCGGATGCAGCTTCTTCGCCAGCTTTCGATAGGCCTTCTGGATATCGGCCGAGGACGCCGTCGGGGCAACGCCAAGGACCTCGTACGGATTTCTCACAACCTGCTCCGCAACACCGTGAGTGCACCTGCAATCATGAGGGCGCAAAAGCAGGCGATTTGCAAGTGTGCCCGCACCTCGCCCGGCAACGGGCGACGCGGCATGTGCTCACGTCACAGCCGAGCTAAGACGTATGTCCGGGGTCCAGATAGTTCGGCATGTTCTTTTCTTGCTGCGGCGTCATCTTGGCGGGATCTGGCTTGCCCGGCACGCCTCGCGGGCCAAGCAGGGCTCGCTGCATATCGTCTTCGCTGAGGCGCGGCTTGCCGTCGTCAAGCTGTCCGCTACCACCATGACTCTGCGCCATGATTGACCTCCGGTGATGATCGCTTGCGCGCGGGCGGAAGAGTACCGCGCTCCGCCGGGACAATCCAGCGGAGCGCGGCCGTCACTCAGCGTTGCTCCTGCCGCTTCTCCTCCGCAGGATGACCTGCGGCGGGCGCACCATGCGGCGGAGCGGAATGCGGCTCCGGCCGTGCCGCAGACTGCGGGTGCGCCGCGGGTGGCTGCGGATGCGCGGCCGGCGGCTGCGGATGCGCCTCAGGGCGTGCCATCGTTTCCGGTCGCGCTTCCGGCCTTGCCGCAGGCTCCGGTCGCGGTTCGGGCCTTGCTGCCTGCTCCGGCCGCGCAACAGGCTTTGCGGCAGGCTCGGGCCGCGGCTCCTCCTTGCGCACTTCCGGTGCGGCAGGCCGCGCCGCTTCCGTTGCAGGCCGCGGTTCGACCTTGGGCGCGGCAGCAGGTGCTGCGCGCTTCTCTTCGGCCGCGGGCTTGTTCACCTCGGCGGGTGGATGTGCAGCAGCGCCCTTCTCGGGGACCGGAAGCGCGTGAGATGCGGCAGGCGCCGGAGCGCCAGGATGCGGCTCTACCTTCGTCTCGGGCGTCGGAGCTGCGTGCTTCTCCTCGACCGCGGGCTTGTTCTCCTGAGCGGTCGGATGTGCCGCGGGAACTTCCTTCCCCGGGACCGGGAGCGCGTGGGAGGCCGCGGGTGCAGTCGCAGTCGCGGGTGCGGCTGGAGACCCTGGCCGCGCCGGCTCCCCGGCCGCCGGCTTTGCGGCGGTGGCAGGCGCAGCCTCGCCGGCCGGCCGCGCGCGGACCACGCCCGGTCCCTTCAATTCGCCCGGACGCGCGGTTGCGCCGACGGCGGGCACGCCATTGTTCGCCCGTTTGAACAGGCTCGGATCCTGGCTTGCGGTCTCGACCTGCTTGCGCTGCAACGGCGTCGCCGCGAAATGCTGCTCCTTGGCGACCGCGCGATCGGCAGCAGTCGGCCGCGCTTCGATGCCGCCGGTGCCACCATTGTAGCTGACGTTGCTGACGGTGGTCTGGTTGATCGTGACATTCTTCTCGTAGACGTTGGTGATGCGCGCGCCCTGCAGATTGTTCACCGTGCGATTGTAGAAGAAATTGCCGTGATCCCAGCGGCCGCCTTCATAGCCCGAGCCACCGTAACCGAAGCCGTAATTGACGCCGCCGTAGAAGCCGACGCGATCGCCCCAATAGCCCTGATGGAAAATGAAGCCGCCACCGAACGCGCCCCAGTAACCGGGAGTCCACAACAGCCCGACCCGCGGCGGCTGCACCCAGGTGCCCGGCACCCAGTAGTAATCACCGCGATCCTCGTCCCACGACCAATTGCCCGGCGACCACATGTAGCCCGGCCCGGGCACCGGCGGCTGATCGTAGGTCGGCAGCGGCGGCGGCGCGGTCTCGACGGCAGAGACCGGCGCGCATGCCGCATCCTGCGCGATTGCCGGCACGGCCGTCGCAGAGAACAGCGCCGCGGCAATCGCTGCACACGACACGGTCGAAAGGAGACGAGTTGTCATTGGGAGCCTCTTCGATGAGCACGTTCAACGTGAGAACCGGAACAAAGTTCCGTGCATCGGCAATGCACCGACACACTTCATCGCTAGACCCTTGACCTTACACCAGCCTGAAACAGGCTGAAACACATCACGCAGTCATTCATCGAGAGTTCAGAGTGTACAGTGACTCATCATCGCGCGATTCAGTGGAACATCGCGGCGCGCCGCAGGCATCATCTCATCTGCATCATCAAGTGCATTCCGTTGCATGCGAGATCATCGCTTCGAAAACGAGTCCATGAATGCGATTTGAGCTTTCGTACGATTGCGGTGAATCGAACTCGTCGGGCCGTTGACTTCTCCAAGCACGGTGGTCGGCCAGCCAGCATCGGCGCGTTGTGCGCGCACCTTGCCGGCACATCCCGTAGCATTACCTCCGGATGAGTGCCAACGGCCGCGCTCGGCGATTGACACACCCCTGAAACGACCACACGATACGAGCAGCGGTGGCGTCAGGCCCGGTTCTCCACCCGGCACGATTGGACGCTTGACGCTTGATGGATGTCATCGTTCCGCCATCTGTCGCCGGCGGCAATGCGTGGCATGACTTGATCTCGACGAGCCTGTGCTGCCTTGAGGTGCCACCATGAACATTGAAAAATATACCGATCGCCTCCGCGGCTTCATTCAGTCGGCTCAATCGCTCGCGGTGCGCGAGGGGCACCAGCAGTTCTCGACGCTCCACCTCCTGAAGGTGCTGCTCGATGACCCCGAAGGCCTCGCGGCCGGCCTGATCGACCGCGCCGGCGGCAACTCGCGCGCGATCCTCAAGGCGACCGAAGACGCGCTGGCGAAGGTGCCGAAGGTCAGCGGCGCCGGCTCCGGACAGATCTATATGGCGCCCGAAACCGCGCGCGCATTCACCGCAGCGGAACAGGCCGCCGACAAGGCCGGCGACAGCTTTGTCTCGGTCGAACGCCTGCTGCAGGCGCTCGCAGCCGACAAGGACAGCGAGGCCGGCAGACTGCTCGCCAAGGGCGGCGTCAATCCGCAGAACCTGAACGCGGCGATCAATGCGCTGCGCAAGGGCCGCACCGCCGACAGCGCGTCGGCCGAGAATGCCTATGACGCGCTGAAGAAATATGCCCGCGATCTCACCCAGGCCGCGCGCGACGGCAAGCTCGATCCGGTGATCGGCCGCGACGAGGAGATCCGTCGTACCATCCAGGTGCTGTCACGCCGCACCAAGAACAATCCCGTCCTGATCGGCGAACCCGGCGTCGGCAAGACCGCGATCGTCGAGGGGCTGGCGCTGCGCATCGTCAATGGCGACGTGCCGGAAAGCCTGCAGGACAAGGCGCTGCTCGCGCTCGATCTCGGCGCGTTGATCGCCGGTGCAAAGTATCGCGGCGAGTTCGAGGAACGGCTCAAGGCGGTGCTGCAGGAGGTGACGTCCGCCGAGGGCGGCATCATCCTGTTCATCGACGAGATGCATACGCTGATCGGCGCCGGCAAGGGCGACGGCGCGATGGATGCATCGAACCTCTTGAAGCCTGCGCTCGCGCGCGGCGAGCTGCACTGCATCGGCGCCACCACGCTCGACGAATACCGCAAGCATGTCGAGAAGGACCCGGCGCTGGCCCGGCGCTTCCAGCCGGTTTTCGTCTCCGAACCGACGGTCGAGGATACCATCTCGATCCTGCGCGGCCTGAAGGACAAATACGAGCAGCATCACGGCGTGCGCATCGCGGATTCGGCGCTGGTCGCCGCCGCCACGCTGTCGAACCGCTACATCACCGACCGCTTCCTGCCCGACAAGGCGATCGACCTGATGGACGAGGCCGCGGCACGGCTGAAGATGCAGGTCGATTCCAAGCCCGAGGAGCTCGACTCGCTCGACCGCGAGATCATCCGGCTCAAGATCGAGCAGGAGGCGCTGAAGAAGGAAACCGATCTCGGCTCCAGGAGCCGCCTGCAAACGCTCGAGAAGGATCTCGTGGATCTCGAGAAGAAATCGGCTGACATGACGTCGAGATGGCGGTCGGAGAAGAGCAAGCTCTCCGACGCTCAGAAGATGAAGGGCGAGCTCGAGCAGCTGCGCACCGAGCTTGCCAATGCGCAGCGTCGCGGCGAATTCCAGAAAGCGGGCGAGCTGGCCTATGGCCGCATTCCCGAGATCGAGAAGAAGCTCGCTGCGGTCGAGGCCAGCGAGACCTCGTCCGCCAGCGAGACCGTGACCGCCGACAACATCGCGCAGGTGGTGTCGCGCTGGACCGGCGTACCGGTCGACAAGATGCTGGAAGGCGAGAAGGACAAGCTGCTGCGGATGGAGGAGATGCTCGGCAAGCGCGTCGTCGGCCAGGCCGAGGCCGTGCGTGCGGTGTCGACCGCTGTGCGCCGCGCCCGCGCCGGCCTGCAGGACCCGAACCGGCCGATCGGCTCGTTCATGTTCCTGGGGCCCACCGGCGTCGGCAAGACCGAGCTGGCAAAGGCGCTCGCCGAATATCTGTTCGACGACGAGACCGCGATGATCCGCCTCGACATGTCCGAATACATGGAGAAGCACTCGGTCTCGCGGCTGATCGGCGCGCCGCCCGGCTATGTCGGCTACGACGAGGGCGGCGCATTGACGGAGGCGGTGCGGCGGCGGCCCTACCAGGTGGTGTTGTTCGACGAGATTGAGAAGGCGCATCCGGACGTCTTCAACGTGCTGCTGCAGGTGCTCGACGACGGCCGGCTGACCGACGGCCAGGGCCGCACCGTCGATTTCCGCAACACGCTGATCATCATGACCTCGAACATCGGCGCGGAATATCTCGTCAACCAGCCGGAGGGACAGCCGACCAGCGCGGTGCGCGAGCAGGTGATGAACATGGTGCGCGCGCACTTCCGCCCCGAATTCCTCAACCGCATCGACGAGATCATCCTGTTCCACCGGCTGCAAAAGAGCGACATGGGCCGGATCGTCGAGATTCAATTCTCGCGCCTGCGCAGGCTGCTCGAGGATCGCAAGATCGATCTCGAGCTCGATCCGAAGGCGCGCGACTGGCTGGCCGAGAAGGGCTGGGATCCCGCCTATGGCGCCCGCCCGCTGAAACGGGTGATCCAGCGCAGCGTGCAGGACCCGCTGGCCGAGATGATCCTCGCCGGCGAGGTCCGCGACGGCTCGGTGGTGAAGCTCTCGGCCACCAAGGCCGGCCTCACCTTCAACGGCAAGAAGCCGGAGAATGCGGCGGCGGACGAATTCGAGCCGGTGTGAGCCAAACCTGGATTGCCAGCGGCGCGGCGTCATCGCCGCGTCGTCCTGGGCGCATCATATGCAAGCCGAATACATAAGCTGTCTTGCAATCAGGGAGAGCACCATGACGCAGCAGAACATCAAGGACAACATGGAGGTCATCGGCGCCGACGGCGTGCATGTCGGCACCGTCGATCACGTCGAAGGCAACCGCATCAAGCTCAAGAAGAGCGAGAGCGACGGCTTCCACAAGGGCCATCATCACTATATCGAGCTCGGCTTCGTCGCCGGTGTCGAAGGCTCCAAGGTCCGGCTGTCGGCCAACGCCGCCATTGCGGTGACCCTCGAGGAAGAGAAGTCCGGAAAGCCGGTTGGTCCCTCCGCGGAAGCCTAGCAATCCGGGCTCTTGTAAAGGCTCCGGTGGCATGCTCCTCTCTCCCGTATCTGGACGTCGATCCGGCGTCCGGCCCGCCTTTTTGTCGTCATGCAATAGCCGTTAGTTAAGGAGAGATGCGTGCCATCAGCCGTTCCGCAACCGGTCGCTGCGAAGCTGACGCGCGCGGCCATCTTCCTTGCGGTCACGATCAAGCCCAATCCGGAATTTGATGCCGTGGTGCGGTCGCTGTGTGCCGACGTGGCCGCGCTGGTGCGCGCGGTCGGCTTCCGCGATCTCGAGGGCCGGCTGTCCTGCGTCATGGGCATCGGCTCGGATGCATGGGACCGGCTGTTCGGCGCGCCGAAGCCGCAAGGGCTGCATCCGTTCCGCGAGATCAACGGCGTCCACCACGCGGTCGCGACCCCGGGCGACCTGCTGTTTCACATCCGCGCCGTGCCGATGGACCTGTGCTTCGAGCTCGCGAGCCAGATCATGTCGCGGCTCGGCGATGCGGTTGCCACCGCGGATGAGGTGCACGGTTTCAAATATTTCGACGAGCGCGACCTGCTCGGCTTCGTCGACGGCACGGAGAATCCGGAGGACCAGGCGGCAACCGAGGCCACCATCATCGGCGACGAGGACGCGGCGTTTGCCGGCGGCAGCTATGTGATCGTGCAAAAATACCTGCACGACCTCAAGAAGTGGAACGAGCTGCCGGTCGAGATGCAGGAGAAGATCATCGGCCGCACCAAACTGTCCGACATCGAGCTCGACGATGCGGTGAAGCCGAGCTACGCGCACAACGCGCTGACGACGATCGTCGAAAACGGCGAGGAGCTCGACATCGTCCGCGACAACATGCCGTTCGGCAACATCAGCAAGGGCGAGTTCGGCACCTATTTCATCGGCTACGCCAAGTCCCCGCACCGGATCGAGCAGATGCTGGAGAACATGTTCGTCGGCAAGCCGCCGGGCAATTACGACCGCCTGCTCGACTTCAGCCGCGCCGTGACCGGCACGCTGTACTTCATCCCGTCGGCGACGTTCCTCGAGGAAGTCACCAGCGCTCCGCCTGCGGCCGCGTCCGCTGAGCCGTCGCTGGATGACGCCGGGGCTGACGACACATCTGCACAAAGAATACCGCCGTCCGACGGCTCGCTCGGGATCGGCTCACTCAAAGGAGAGGCTGGACATGAATAATCTTCATCGGGGACTGGCCCCCATCTCAGACGCGGCATGGGCCCAGATCGAAGAGGAAGCCTCGCGTACGTTGAAGCGCCATCTGGCGGCGCGCCGCGTCGTCGATGTCGATGGCCCGAAGGGAACGGATTTCGCCGCGGTCGGCACCGGCCATCTGAAGAAAATCGCGACCCCCGGCGACGGGGTCGAGGCGACGCAGCGCGAGGTCCGCGCGCTGGTCGAGCTGCGCGTGCCGTTCGAGCTGTCGCGCCAGGCGATCGACGATGTCGAACGCGGCTCCAATGATTCCGACTGGGATCCGCTCAAGGACGCCGCGCGCAAGATCGCCTTCGCCGAGGACCGCGCGGTGTTCGACGGCTACGCCGCCGCCGGGATTCAGGGCATCCGCCAAGGCACCAGCAACCCGGTGCTGAAGCTGCCGTCGAGCATCAAGAACTACCCCGCCGTGGTTGCGCAAGCGGTCAGCCAGTTGCGGCTCGCCGGCGTCAACGGCCCCTATACGCTGCTGCTCGGTACCGAGCCGTACACCGCGATCGGCGGGGCGACCGACGACGGCTACCCCGTCCTGCAGCACATCCAGCGCCTGATCGACGGCAAGATCATCTGGGCACCCGCGATCGAGGGCGGCGTCCTGCTCACCACCCGCGGCGGCGATTTCCAGCTCTCGATCGGCCAGGACCTTTCGATCGGCTATCTCAGCCACTCCGCGAGTTCGGTCCAGCTGTACTTCCAGGAGACCATCACCTTCCTGATGCTGACCAGCGAAGCGTCGGTGGTGCTTGCGCCGGAGGCGAAGAAACCCGCCTAATCTTTCCGGCGTTGCTTCATCCGGGAAGTCTCCGGCCGCGGCCGGAGCTTCCGCCAAACGTGAAACGGAGAGGAGGCGCGCAATGGACTACGATCTCTACATCAACCCGAAGAAGGTGTCGGTCGGTCTTTACGTCCGCAAGGGCGCAGGTCTGCCCGATCTTGCCGATGCCAAGGACTGGGTGTTCGACGGCACCTTCGGACAGGCCAATCTGCCGCCGCAGCTCGTGAAGGAGATCGAGGCCAACGGCCACGCCTTCCGCGACATGGATTGAGCGCCGCTCTATTTCTCCCCTGTCTTCACCGGGGCGGTCTCGGGCATCAGGCTCATCGCGATGATGCCGACCGCGGCCGCGAGCAGCAGATACCAGGATGGCGCCAGCGGATCGCCGGTCACGTGCAGCAGCCACGTGACCACGAGTTGCGCGGTGCCGCCGAAGGTCGCGATCGCGACCGCGTAGATCGTCGCGAACACGCCGCCGCGAATGTTCTGCGGCAGCGCCTCGGTGAAGGCGGCGTAGAATGCCGTGAACGGCAGCGATCCGATGAATGACAGGATGCCGAAGCCGAACAGCAGCGACCACGCGCCGGGATCCTGGACGATCCACAGGAAGGCCGGATAGGTCAGCACCAGCACGACCAGCTGCGGCCAGATCATGATCGGCTTGCGGCCGAGCCGGTCGGCCAGCCAGCCGCCCAGCACCGCGCCGATGATCTGAAGTCCGTTGCTCACCAGCGATACGGTGAACGCCAGCGACGGCGACACATGCAGCGTGTTCTTGGCGTAGGTCGTCATGTATTGCGTCACGTAGGTCGAGATCGTGCCGCTGGCCAGGATCATCACGGCCAGCAGGATCACCCGAAGATGCCGGCGCGCCAGCACGACATGGTTCGAGCTTTCGACTGCAGCTGCGGCGCGCTCGCCGTGAGGCACCGTTTCCGGCAGCGTCCGGCGCATCCATATGCCGAACGGCAGGCAGACCGCTCCGAGCAGGAACGCGACGCGCCAGCCGTAGGCTTCGAGCATGTCGGGCGCCATCGTACTGCTGAGGATGACCCCGACCAGCGCGCCGACCGTCGCCGCGATCTCCTGGCTGGCCGGCTGCCAGGCCACCACCAGGCCGCGATTCCTGGGTGCTGCGATCTCGATCAGATAGGCCGTGGTCGGCCCGACCTCGCCGCCGAGCGCGAACCCCTGCACCATCCGCGCCAGGATCACAATGATCGGCGCCACGATGCCGATCGTCGCATAGGACGGCGTCAGCGCGATGGTCAGGATCGCGCCCCCCATCAGCGCAAAGCTCAGCAACATCGCCGGCCGCCGGCCAACCCGGTCGGAGAAGATGCCGAGCACAACGCCGCCAATGGGGCGCGTCAGGAAGCCGGCGCCGAAGGTTGCAAGCGACAGCATCAGGCTGCCGTATTCGCTATGCGCGGGGAAGAAGGTGCGGCCGATCTCGGTCGCGAAGAAGCTGTAGGTGACGAAGTCGTAGAACTCCAGCATGTTGCCGATGGTCGCGGCAAAGGCTGCGCGCTTGACATCGAACTCTTCCCTGCTCGCAATGTCCTGCAACGCTCTCGGTTCCCTTAGGGTTGGCTGTGCGGAGCGAGTATTATTCCTCAGCCCATGCAAGGCAAGGCATGGCGTCCCTCGCGATCCTCAATCAGCTGCAGCGCGTCGGCCGCAAGGCTTCATCGCACCGGAGGAATGATTGCGCGGAGGATGTCCCTGTTCCAGCGTTGCCGGGCGCCGTCGAATGCCGCGAAATCGTGATCGAATTGCCAATAGGCCCACGCCCAGCCGAAGCTTTCAGCGCGCCTCGCCACGAACGTCAGGTATTTCGCCCGGCTCTCCGCCGGCGCGCGCTCGTAGACGCCGAACTCGCCGAGATAGATCGGGCGCTGCTCCCTCTTCGACCAGGACCTGACCTTGTCGAAATCGGCGGCGGCCTTGGCTTCGTCCTCCGCAGATCCCCAACTCAACGGGCCGATCTTCGAGAAAGTCCCCGACCACGGCGCGCCCTGATGGGTGAATTGCAGCGGCAAATAATAGTGGAACGTGACGATGAGATTCCTGTCGCCGGCCGGCAGCGCCAGTTCGTCGACCGGCAGTTCATCGGTGTTCAGGATGGCGACAATGACATTGCGCGTCGGATTGGCGCCCCTGACGATGGCGAGGCACTCGCCGAGCAGCGCGTTCCACTCGGCCGATGTCATGTTACCACCGGGCTCGTTCAGGATATCGAACACCAGCGCCGGATATCTGCCCGCGTAGCGCGACGCGATCTGGCGCCAGAACGCCTTGAGCTTCGCGGTGCATTCCGGAACGTCGCGCTGACAGAGATCGGTGTCGTGCTCATCGAGGATCGGGATCAGCCTGCTCGCCAGCGCCTGCTCGATCACGGCATCGAGACGCCGCAGGACAGCTTCATCCAGGATGTTGCCGGAATCCATGTGCCTGAAGCCGAAGAAGTTGATCCGGACGTGTGAAAAGCCTGCCTTGCGGATGGCGGTGAGGTTTTCCGGGCGAAAGGGCGCGTTCCGGTAACCTTCCCAGATGCCGTCATAGCCAAGGATATTGATGCCGCGCCCCAGCGCCGCGAGGTCCGGAGACGCTCCCTGCCCGGCCGCACGCGCAGACGAGATCAGCACGGCAGCAAGCACCGCCGCCAGCAGCGCGCTCAAGGTTGTCCGCGGAAGACATCGGAACGCGGTCATGGCTGCTCCAGCTCGCGCAACGGTACACGCGACGACGGCAAGGGCCGGCAAACCGCGAGGAACAAGGCGATCAGCAGCACCGATGTGAACATCGTCGAACGCAGGAAGACCGTTTCGGTAAAATTGGTCTGACAGTTGAGGAAGACGAACCCGATGATGAGCGCACAATGCAGTCGGTCGATCGCCCGCCCCGCGATCAGGCAGAGCATCTTGCAGGAAAACAGGAGAACGCTCGCCATGAACAAGGAATAGCCCAGGAATCCGGTCTCGACGAGAATGGCGATGTAGCCGTTGTGGTAATTGTCGAGCACCCAGCCGTGGTTCTGGTTGAAATAGTCGTAGATCTCCGGTCTGGTCCAGAATCCGTTGATGCCAAATCCGAACAGCGGCGCATCATCGAAATGGCTGATGGCGTAGTGCCAGATGAAGGTTCTCTCGGTAAGATTGATCGTCGTGTCGAACACATGGATCGCGTCGTACCCGGTCGTGTAGAAGTACAGCATCAGCAACGCGGCCGCGACGCACATGGCGCACGGCAGCACCGCATAGACTTGCATGCACCTGATTGACCACAGGGCGGTCAGCAACAGCGCACAGGCAACCAGCGACAGGGCGCCGGCGCCGCGCGACTCCGAGAAGACGACGCAGGTCGAGGCGAGCGCGAATATCACGAGGAACGGCAGCCATCCCTGTCCGTTTACCTTTCGATAACAGGCAAAGAACATGAGATAGGCACCGGCGAAGCCCAGCGTCTGCTTCGATTCGAAGACGCCCTGCCATTGCCCATTGTGCATCCAGGTCTGGTCCACGCCGATATCGGGGAGGACGACTGCGCAAAATGCCGAGCTCGCGATCAGGACGAACAGCCCGCGGGTGATCGACTTCACGATATCGTCGATGTCGACGCGGGTGACCATGCAGAACGCGCCGAGCGTCGTGATCGCGAGCGCAGCGGCCTTCATCAGGGCCGCGACGCCCAGATCGGTCCAGAACACGGAAATCGCGGCGAACGCATAGAATCCGACGATCACTAGCGTGTCGAGATTGAAGGCCAACCGTAGGCACGGACGAATGAACAAGCTCGCATAGATCAGCACGCCCCACATCATGAGGGCGACGGCCTGTTGGACCAGCGTCACTTCCGTCGGAAGCAGCGCGGCGTGGAACGTCCCCATCGACAGGATGACGTTGATGGTGATCGACCAGTTGACGACGGTTCGCGCGAAGTTTTCCGCTTCGATTGCCGGCGCCTGCCAGACCGAGCTGTCGAACGCTCGTCCGTCCATATCAATTGTACTCCGCTCATTGAAGAGCTCGCCGCTCCGGTGGATCGGAGCGGCACATTGCACGCGGTAGCTATTTCAGTCTTTGGTCGACGAGGATCGGGTCCGGTTGAACAGCAGATAGAGGGCGTGTGGATTGGTCGTCAGATAGCGCCAGAACAATCGGCGCGGCTCGAGCCACAGCCGCCAGGCCCATTCGAGACCGACGATCTGCATCCATCGCGGCGCGCGAGGCCGCGATCCGGACAGGAAGTTGAACAATCCGCCCGACGTCTTGATGACGCCGACATTGCCGAGCTGCGACATGAATTCGTCGACGAAGGCCTGCTCGTAGGGTACGCCGAGCGCGACCCAGAGAAAGTCCGGCGCCAGGGCGTTGATCTCATCCACCTTGGCCCGGAGTGCGTCGCCGCGCAGATAGCCGTGCGAATGGCCGACGATCTTGAGAGCCGGATAGGCCCGGCGGACATTGGCGATGGCCGCTTTGTTCTCGGCCTCGTTCGCGCCGAACAGGTAGAAGGTCAGGCCGAGCTCTTCTGCCTTACGCGCGACGTCGTGAAACAAATCCGTGGTCGCAACGCGCTCGGGAAGCGGGTTCGGTGACCGCAGCTTCGACACCATGACCAGCGGCTGCCCGTCGGCATTGATCAGGTCGGCGGCACGGAACAGGCGGTCGGTCATCGGCTCGGTCGAGCAGCGCGACAATACCTCGCCATTGGCCGACGTCAGGTACAGCGGCCGATCGATGCGCCGGTTCGGATACACCGCCTCGACCATGAAGTCCGCGGTCTGCTCGCGATCGAGCACGGCGAGCCGCAGCCCGCCGATGGTTGCCCGCGGAACGCTGGCGGTCGCAGCCCTGCCGACGGGATTGGTACGACGCTCGCGCCTGCCGTTCGGCATCGACGATCCGGCTGGCACATCCGCCGAGGAAGCCGGACTCAAGGTGTCGCAAATCCGGACAGCTGGAGCAGCCATATCCGAATTGAGACGCCGAGGCCGCTCGCGATCGGTCTGCACGGGCGAAATAGCATCGGAAACGCGGGCTTTTTGGCTGTTAGTCAACATTTCGGCGGGGCTCCAGGACTTACGTGCCCCAAATTGCAATATCCGGTCCAGACCGCATGCGATATCGCGCCGCGGTCCGGGTTGAGGTGGCCGTAAAGGATTGTTAACGATTTCCGGCCGCCCGGCACGGCGACAGCATCACACTGGATCCGACAGGGCCGGCGACGTTCGAGCAGCAACACTGCGCAAAGGTCGAGGCACTGCATTAATACAAATCGTATTCTACCGGTGCCCGAGGTCATCAGCCTTTGCTATAACGGCGGAGCGCTGGCTTGACCGGCGCTTTTATAACGACGTTTGTTTGGTTTCACATGAATAAGAATGATGACGCGTTCGATGTTTGTATCGACGACGCATTCGACTTCCTGTCTGAAGAATACGCGACATTGTTTGAAGGCTCGGACGCGACCGCCTTCCAGCATCCGCTATGGCTCGACAGCCTGTATCGCAAGCTCGCTCCCGCCGCGGCAGCGAAGCCGCTGGTCGTCGTCGTCCGCCATCGCGCAAACGGCGCGCTTGCGGCCGTGCTGCCGCTGCTGCGCGTGCGCCGCGGGCCGATGCGCACGATCGAATTCGCCGACCTTCGCGTGTCCGACTATTTGTCTCCGGTCTGCGCCGCCACGACATTCGCCGACCTGCTGCAGGACCGCAAGGCCTGCGAGACGCTTCGCAAGCTGGTCCGGCCGTTCGACCTGCTGCGCATTCCCAAACTGCTCGACGCCAGGATGCCGATCGAGAATCTGCTCGGGGCGCCTCACCGCAGCCTGATGGATACCAATGCCTATGCGACGGTGCTGTCCGCGCCGTTCGAGCAATGGCAGCTCAACGCGCTGGGCAAGTCGTATGTGAAGGAACTGGCGAAGAAATGGCGCCAGATCCACAAGAAGGGAACGCTCACCTTCTCAGCCTGCACCGACGGCGCCTCGATCGGCGAAGCCATGGACGTGATGAGGAAGTTTCGCGGTCCGCGCTTCCAGGCACACGGCGACGGCGACCTGCTGCAGCGTCCGGAATATTTCGATTTCTACTCGAGCGTGGCGCTCCGCGGCATGGGCTCGTTTGCGCGGCTCTATGCCATGAAGATGGATGGCGAGGTCATCGCCACCGCGCTTGGCCTCTCCCATCGTGGCAGCCTTCTCATCGTCATGACGGCCTTCGACATCGAGGGATACAAGAGCCAGTCGATCGGCGCGCTGACGTTCGAAAGCGTTGCCAAGGACTGCATCGCGCGCGGCGACCGGGTGCTGGATTTCACCATCGGTGACGAACCCTACAAGATGCAGTTCGGAGGCCAGCCCACGCCGATGTCGGCCGTGACGCAGGCCGGCAGCGCGGCCGGATCGCTCGCCCTGTTTGCGTTGAAGCAGGCGCCCTGGATCAAGCAGGCGGCAAAGCGCGTGACCGACCTCAGGCCGATCCGCCCCTCGACCGGCACACGCTAGATCATGATGAGATGAGGTTGAGCTGGAGCGGCGTCGAAAGTTCACCTCTCCCTTGGGAGAGGCGAACCGAGGCCGCGCCAAGCCGATTCAAGCAAAACTCATTCCGCTTTAGAGCGTTTTCGAGCGAAGCCTGCCCCGCACTTGATGCGGGGTGGATACCGGTTCGCGTGAAGAAAACGCGTCAAAACAAGAATCTGGAGTCCCGTTCCGATTCAATCGGAACGGGATAGGCTCTAGAGCAGCGTGAGAAGCGCGCGCCCCGTTAGCGGAGCGCGCTGCGGACGCGCATGACCCATCCCGGATGAATCCGATCCACCTGATGCGTGATCGTGCGGCGCAGGAAGTGCAGCTTGCGCTGCATGGTCCAGCGGACATCGGTGTTGGAGGTCAAGGCCTCGCGGTAGCGTGCCAGCTGCAGCGAATGCCCGTCGGCGGCGAGCTTGTCGCGATCGGAATAGAACTGCGCAATTTTCTCGGTGCCCATGCCGTCGGTCTCGAGCCAGCGCGGCACATATTCGGTGCAGAGACGCTCGACATCCACCAGCAGGCGGCTCACGCCGGTTCCGGCCGCGGGGCAGTTGGTCTGATAGGCATCGCCGATCAGCACGACGCCCGGCTGCAAATGGCCCTCGGTCACCGACAGGTCCATGACCCAGTTGTGCACCTGGCCGACGATCTGGAAGTCGCCGAGGTAGCGCTCCAGTCCCGGCATCAGGCGGAGCAGCGTCCGTCTGGTGTCGCGGCGCAGTTCGCGCATGATCGGATCGGTCGGATCGCGGAACATGAACAGGTTCGCCCGCATGCCGCCGGACATCGGAAACAGGCTGAGATAGTCGACGCCGTCAGCGGCCTTCTTGCCGTAGCAGGTCAGCGCGTCGAAGCCGAACGGCGCGTTGTCCGGCTTTGCGATGGTGAACCCGAACGAAATCGAGTGGCGCTCGGCAAGCATCTGCCGGCGCATTCCGAGATGATGGCCAAGCGCGCCAGCCATGCCGGTCGCCAGAACGACCAGGCGCGAGACGACGCGTCTTCCGGACGCCAGCGTCAATTGCTGGCGATCTTCGCTGCAGCTGACATTGGTCACCTGATCGAGCAGGAAGCCCGACGTATCCGGCCTCAGGCCGCGAGCCATGTTGACGAGATTGGCATAGGAAACCCCGTAGGACCTGCCGACGCCGATATCGACCAGTCTGCCGTCTCTGATGTTGAGCACCCGGTCATAGGGCGCGGCGACGGCCTCGAGGTCGTCGATGAAACCGAGGCGCCGGAAGATATCGATCTGCCGCCCGGCGATCTTTTCGACCCGGAATTCATCCGGCGGGATCGAGCGCTTGTCGATCAGGACGACCCGATACCCGGCACGCGAGAGCACGGCCCGCGCAAGCGAGCCCGCCAGACCGGCGCCAACAATGGCAACGTCCGCTTCGATCGTCTCAGCCTCGCTGGTTGCGATCGGCTGGGTCATGCTTTCCTCGGCAATCATCTTTGTCCGCTCCGACGGCTAATTGGCCACGGGATTGCAATTTCCTTGCCTGCCCCTGCGGCCTTGCGGAACGAATACGACGAGTTCCAATATTGAGGTTAACGGCGGCATCCGGACCGGGATCAGCCCGTTCCCGGCATATGACTTGCAACCAATGCCATGAAACCGATGTTTTGGAGGCTCCGCAGCAGGCCGGTGGGGCAACAACCCGACTATGGTGCGTCGACGGGTGCCGCCGACGCGCTAACGCGGCTTCAACGGCGCGGCCCGTGCTGTCGAACCGAGCGCCGGAGCAAGATCCGGGCTGCGCCGTTTGGAGACAGCGAAGACGGCAGCGTTCCAGAATGGAGCAGCGCGACATATTGGCCGTGGCGCCCGGAGGCGGCCAAAAGGAACGGAATCTTAGCAAGAGAACATTAACACTCATGACCTCACCGATTGCTAGGGTCAGCAGCCTGACGGGATATTGAGACGTCTCTTGTGATTGCCTCTGTTCTTCAAATGCTACGGCGCGATGTGACGCGCGGCGTTGCCGGGACCATCCTGCTCAAGGTTGGCAGCGGCGGACTCGCGTTCGCCCTGTTCTCGCTGGCGGCGCGGACGATGACGCCCGACGCGTTCGGCGACTTCGCGACCTGGCTTTCCGTCGCCCAGATCGCCGCGGTCGTTGGCCTGGTCGGCCAGGAGCTGCTGTTGGTTCGCTTCCTCAATGAGTATGAGGTGCGCGGCCAGGCCGAGTTCACCAAGGGTGTGCTGCTGTCGAGCCTGAAATACTCCGCGATCGGGATGCTGATCTCGATCGCCGCGATCGCGGCGGTAGCCGTCGTTCGTGGCGAATGGTGGTTGATGATCCTGTCGGTCTCGGCCTTTGCGGCCGTCAACGCCGGACTGATGCTCGGCAGCCAGATCGCGCGATCCCTGGTCAGCATCCTGATGGGTGAAGGCAACCGCGAATTCTTCTGGCGGGTCGCCATCGTCCTGTTCCTGATCGCGATGCTGTTCGGCCACCGCCAGCTCACGCCCGCCGAGCTGTTCACTGCAATGTCGGCCGCGATGGCCCTGGGGCTGGTCGTGCAGATCGTGTCGATCGTGCGCGTGCTGCCGAACCTGCGTGCGGTCACGGCGCGCTTCGAGACGAAGCGCTGGAATCGCAGCGCGTTTCGCTTCTGGCTGGCATCGATTCTCGAAGCGGCAAACCAGTATTTCGACGTCATCCTGGTCTACTGGATGCTGGATCCGGCCACCGCGGGCGTCTATTTCGCCGCCTCGCGTCTGGCGAACATCTTCGCC
This sequence comes from Bradyrhizobium sp. CCBAU 53421, assembly GCF_015291625.1. NCBI lineage: Bacteria > Pseudomonadati > Pseudomonadota > Alphaproteobacteria > Hyphomicrobiales > Nitrobacteraceae > Bradyrhizobium > Bradyrhizobium sp. CCBAU 53421. The sequence goes on along the minus strand of NZ_CP030047.1, from coordinate 2,295,261 downwards.
ATGCTTTCCGCTGCGCTCTATACGTTCGGCGCGCGCCGGCTGCCGTCGCTGTATTTCAGCAAGAATCACCGCGAGCTCGAACATACGCTGAAGCTGATGGCCGAGGTCACCGCGCTCTGCGTGCTCAGCGGGCTCGTCATCGTCTGGGTCGGAGCGCCCTATTTGCTCGGCCTGTTCGGACCGCATTTCGCCGCGCAGCAGTGGGTATTGATCGTGCTCGCGATCGGAACGGCCTTCCAGGCCGCCGGCGGGCCGTCGGCCGCTGTCCTGCAGTTGACTGGGCATGAGCGCGATTACGTTCCCGTGGTCGCCGCCAACGTGGCGTTGCGGCTGGTCGGATTTGTCGTGCTGATCCCCTGGCTCGGCGTGCTCGGGGCGGCGATCTCGGCGACGGTCTCCCTGGTGCTCGCCACTATCGCGCTCAACGTGCTGTGCCGCAGGCGGACCGGCGTCGATCCGTCAATTCTGGTGCTGTCGCATCTCGCGTCGTCGAAGGGCAGAGCCTACGCGGTGCGCGTAGCTGACGGCAACGACTAGACCGAGCGTAACCCACCACTTCCGGGCGTGTTACGCTTTCGGCTGACGCAGCCTACGTTGGGCAATCCCGTCATCCTGAGGTGCGCGCACTTGCGCGCCTCGAAGGATGCGCGGCCCCACTGCTGCGGCACGGCTTCAAAGGCCGTCAGCTCGCCAATCCAAGAGCCTTGCCGTGAGCCCCGCTAACGGTGGTATCGACCGCCATGCGATTGACGACGAGCGCAATCGGGACCGAACCAAACCTCGCCAGATCGGTCCGCGTCTTGCCGATCGCAGCCGCATTGTCGGATCCATCGCGAACCACCACGATCACGAGGTCGGCATGGGCAGCCAGCGCGAGCGCGGCCGGCAGCGTGGCAAGCGACGATGCGTCGACGATGATCAGGCCGAAATCGGCGCGAATGTCGTCCGGCGGATAGGGCGGTGCCTTGCTGCTGGCGCCCAGCAGTTCGACGACCGACGGCAGATCGGCCTTGATGATCCCCGAGCCTTGCGGCGGCGCGACTTCGGCGCGCTTCGATTCCATCTCGATCAGGACGCTGAGCATCCCGTTCTTCACGGCTGACCGGTTGAGCGAACGTGCGACGGTGCTGCCGCCCGCACCGACCTCGACCGACAGCAGCAGCGCCACCTTGCCGTGCTCGCCCGGAAGCTGCTCGATGTTCTCGATCAGCAGCTGAAGATGCGGGCTGAGATCGGGCTCGGCCGTCGCCGAAATCGGGGTCTGCCAGACGCTCCTGACCGCATCCGGCGACACCATGTTGGGAATGCGGGCCAGCACCGGCAATCCCGGCGGTATTGCAGATTGCGGCGCGGCGGAGGCCGCGGCCGGTGCGGCTGCCGCTGGCGCTGGCGCTGTGGGCGCCTCGGCCCGGCGAAGCGGCGGAATGCTCTTGATCGGGAGCTGCGTCAGATTCAGCCCGGGAACGGCGACGATCGCCGTCGACGTCATCAGCGAGACGATCGCGAGCACGACGAGCAGCAGTGGTAGTGGCGGAAGCGTCGAGCGGATCGGCGGCGTCGCCGGAGATGCGACCTTGGTCTGCGAGCTCTGCAGCAGGCGCTGCTCGTCGGTGGTCTTGTAGCGCGAGAGGAACTGCTCGTAGATGTTCTTGTTGGCGTCGGCGTCGCGCTGCAACTCCTGGAGCTTGACGAGCGCCTGTCCGTCGACCAGGATTTGCGACTCGACCGCCTTCAATTGGTCTTCAAGCGCCTTCTGCTGGTCGCGCTGCGCCTCGTATTCCGACTTCGCGGTGTCGATGTTCTTCTTGCGCTCGATGTCGATCTGCCGGTTGAGATCGCTCAACTGGCTGAGTGCCATCACGAGGTCGGGATGGCGATCCCCGAGCACCCCGCGCTTCTGCGCAATCTGGTCGTTGAGCGCGGAGCGCTGGGCGCGCAGCGCGCTCAGCAGGTCCTGCTTGACCGGTCCGTCGACATTGGCCTTCAGATCGCGCTGCAACTGCTCATAGCGCGCCTTCGCCTCCTCGGTGCGGGCGCGCGCCGCGGCAACCTGCTGCGTCAGGTCGGTGACGCGCAATTGTTGCGTGGTGGATTCCTTGCCGGCGTTGACGATCCGGTGCTCGAGCTTGAACTTGGCGACGGCATCTTCCGACGACCGCAGCCGGTCGTTCAATGTCTTGAGCCGGCTCTTCAGCCAGTCGGCCGCTTCATCGGTCGCCACCGTCCGCGTTCCGCGCTGGCTGGCCACGAACGCCTCGGCCACCGCATTGGCGTAATAGGCTGCCCGCTGCGGATTGTTTGAGGTGAACGTGATGCCGATAACATAGGTTAATCCGCGCCGGGAAATGTCGAGCCGTTTGCGAAACCGGTCGAGCAGGCGCGTAGGATCGGTCGTGCCACCGGACACGTCGCTGTCCTCGGCGACCTTGAGCTGATCGACCAGCGGCCCGAGAAATCCATCGGATTTGGCGATCTCGACATAGCTCTGCAGCGCTACGGCATCTTGCCCGATCCCGGGCAGGACGTCCTGATCGGTGGTGACGCGCTGCTCGCGCGGATCGACGACGACGAGCGCCGTCGCGGCATAGCGCGCCGGGATCAACATCAACAGGATGACACCGACAGCGAAGATGACTGCGGCGAGCATCAGGATGCGTTGACCTTTCTCGCGGAAAAAGGCCAACACGCCAGGAATGCTAAGCACGCCCTTAGTGGTTTCCGCCGAGGATCGGCCGGTCGGCACGCCGGCTGTTTCCCACGACGCTGCGGGTTCCGTGACTTCGGAACGTCTCGGGCCTAAGCGGCTACCGAACTTCATGGGTTCTGACTCGAATTCAACTGACAGTACTGCTCCAACGTAAATATCTATGGTTAATCGCCGGTTACCCCCTCTCCGCGCTGCCGTAACCAATTAGTTAACGAGCCGGCTGTACCCTACTGTGCGATAATAGCTCTCGATTTCCGACACATGTCTGATTGCTAAATGAGCAGTAACCTCAACACGCGCTACTCGGTGCACGAGCACGCTTCGCGTGATAGTTACGCGCGCAAAAATGAAGGAGACGAATCCGCTCCTTCGACGGGTGAGGAATCCGTGCTCCAATACACGCCAAGCACAGAATTGCGCGAGGCATCGCGCCATCGACCGAACGAGAGCAGGCGAAAGCTGCGTGTCGTCCTGGTGCAGACCCAGGCCGAGAACGCCGGCGCGCAGGAGATTTCGCGGCTGCTCGGCGCCGGCCTCACCGCGCGTGGCTATGACGTCACCAACCTGTTCTTCTTCCGCAAATCGGATTCCTTCGACGAGCCGCCCAATACCTTCTATTGCGCAGAGACCCGCCCAGGAAATCCGGTGGCGCTGCTGCGCATGCTGTGGGCGCTCGCCGGTTATCTCAGGACCATCAAGCCCGATGTCGTCCTGACCTTCCAGCACTTCGGCAATGTGATCGGCGGCGGCGTGTCGCGCCTCGTCAGCCGCGCGCCCGTGATCGCCAACCAGGTATCCTCGGCGCTGTCGATGAGCATGCCGGTGCGCGCCGCCGACATCGTCATGGGCTCGACCGGCTTCTTCCAGTGCATCACGCTGAACTCGCGCGACATGGAGCGGGAATACGCCCGCTATCCCGCGCCTTATCGTTCGCGCATGAAGCACGTACCGCATGGCTTCGACGACAAGTCGCACAGCCTGCCGAAGGACGTTGCACGGCAGCAGTTCAAGCTGCCGCCGGATCGCACCCTGCTCGGCTGCGCGGCAAGGCTGCACCCGCACAAGCGGCTCGATGCGGCAATTCGTCTGCTGACTGCCGATCCAGCCTGGCACCTTGCGCTCGCCGGCCAGGGCGCGGATGAAGGGCGGCTGAGAGCGCTCGCGGACGAGCTCAAGGTCTCGGACCGTCTGCACTTCATCGGCGAGATCCCGCCGCGCCGGATGGCCGATTTTCTGGCCTGCCTCGACGTCTTCGTATTTCCGACGCAGGCCGAAACCTTCGGCCTTGCCGCGGTCGAGGCGGCGAGCGCCGGCATTCCCTGCGTCGTCAACGATCTGCCCGTGCTGCGCGAGGTGCTGTCCTACCAGGGACAGCCTGCCGCGGTGTTCATTGACGCGGCGAACGAGGCCGAATTCTCGGCCGCCGTGTCACAGGTCCTGACAGATCGGGTGTTGATTGATCAGCTGCGGCAAAGCGCCGTGGGCCTGAAGTCGCGCTATTCGTTGGATGCCATGATAGAGGAATACGTCCGCATTCTCGCCGACGCCGTGGGGGCGGACGCGCACTAGGAAGTTGGGCTGGCCATGATTATCGAGTTTCGCTGCGATCGCGCGCAGCCGCGGCTCTGGATGTCCCGTGAGTCGCTGCGCATCAACGATCAGGATATTCCCGTTCAAATCGCCTGGACCACGACGCCGGAGCCACGACCCGCCGGCCTCGACATGCTGTTCGAGCTCGAGCGCATCGTCCTGCGCAAGGGCAAGGCTGGCGGCGCCGACCACTTGAAGACGATCCCGGAGCGTCCGCGCGCAGGCGACCCCGACGTGGTAGTCGACTTCACCAGCGCCGCGCGGGATCCGAACTGCTCCGCCAGGCTCTATCTCCGTCCGCGGTTCAACGGGCACGTGGGAGAAAGCGCGGTACTTTCGGCCATCCTCGCCGGCGATCTGCCGGTGATCGAAATCGTCAACGAGCTCGACGGCTCGGTGATGGACCGCGGCCATCCCTCCGCGGAAATCGCGGCCGGCCTGAGCGGAGGGCTCGACACCGTGATGGCACGCACGCTGGCGATGCTGCCGCCGATCTTGTCGGGAGCGCCGCGGCTGGTGCCACAACTGGCTGCTCCGGCGAACGGCGGCGCAGCGCGAAATCCCGCGCCCTTTGTCGTGCGTGGCGTGGCGACCTCGATCGCGAAGGAAATCTATCGCCTGTGCTGCTACGCGCCGCATTGGCATGTCGGTTGGCGCTTCGCCGGGACTACGGATATCTGGCGCACCGGTGACCTGTCGGGACCGGCCTGGAACGTGCTCGGCGATCCCGGCAACCATTTCTATGCCGATCCCTTCCCGGTGAAATGGCAGGGCCGGACCTTCGTGTTCTTCGAGGACCTCGACCACCGGACCGGCAAGGGCGTCATTTCCGCGATCGAATTCGACGGCAACGGGCCGATCGGCACGGCGATGCCGGTGCTGGAAGAGCCCTGGCATCTGTCCTACCCGTTCCTGATCGAGAATGGCGGCGAGCTCTGGATGATCCCGGAAAGCACCGCGCAGCGGGACGTTCCGATCTACAAATGCATCCGCTTTCCGGACAAATGGGAGCGGCACTCAACGCTGCTGTCCGGCCTCGAGCTTGCCGACGTGACGATCACGCAGCACAACGGCCTCCACTACATGTTCGGCGCCTGGCGCGACGGCAGCGGCGGCTATTCCGACACGCTGGCGATCTATTACGCCGGGCAATTGCTTGGCCCCTGGCGGCCGCATGCGGCCAATCCGATCCTGATGGATCGCGCGACCACGCGGCCGGCCGGCAACTTCGTGACCGTCGATGGCAGACTGTGGCGGCCGGTGCAGGACTGCACCAACGGATACGGCGCCGCGCTCGGCCTTGCGGAAGTGCTCGAACTGTCGCCGACGACGTACAGGCAGGCCGTTCGACATCTGCTCAAGCCGGGGCCGCTATGGACCGGGCGCAAGCTGCACACGCTCAACAGGTGCGGCCAGCTCGAAGTGATCGACGGCTCCCGGGTGCAGCCGAAGACCACGGCCTTGCTGGCCGGCCTTCGGTCGAGCGACCGGTCGTCGCAGTGGGATTGGCACAGCGCGCTGGCGAAGCCGATCGCGCGGCGGCCGCACTAGCACGGGATGACGCTTCTTCGAAGCATCACCCCGCTCTGTCTCTTTGCATGATCTGTTCGGAAAACCGCTACACACTTTTCCGGATCATGCTCTGGCGCGCTCGCGCGGTGTAGCAGCTCAGTTCGGCTCCGCGCTCAGCACGCCGCCGAACTGCTCCCAGGAGCTTCCGGTCCAGCGCTGCAACTGAAGCTGCGTGTAGGCCATGCTGTTGGCGGGGCCGGTATTGATCGTGATGCCGGGCATCAAGGTCGGCAGCACCAGCGCCTTGATGCTACGCGCCTGCTTCACGATGTTCTCGCGCGACAGGTCGTCGCCGCACTGCTTCAGCACCTGCTCCAGGATCTGGCCCTGCTGGGTCCCGAACAGATAGTTGTTGTCGCCGATATCGGCGCCGGGAAGATACTTCTCGAAGTGGGCGCGATACCATTTCATGCCGGCATCGTCGGCCCATTTCTTGTCGTTGGGATCCTTGGTGATGGTCGCCACGACGACGCCCACCGCCTTGTCCGCGCCGGCCGGCACGATCGTCGCCGAGACCGAGCTCGACACGTAATTGACGATGGTGAGCGGCGTCCAGCCGATCTCGCTCGCCTTCTTGATCGCCTGTGCCGCAAATTTCGGCGTGCCGGCGATCAGGAATGCCTGGGCACCCGACGCCTTCAGCGTCACCACGCGGGATTCGATCGTGGGCTCGGTGACCTCATAGGGAGATGTCACCACCTTCTTGTCGAACTCGCCCTTCAGGGTCTCCTTGAACGCGGCCACGAAGTCGCGGCCGAGATCGTCGTTCTGGTAGAGGATCGCGATCTTCGCATCGGGCGCCGTCTGCGTGATGTACTTGGCGTAGATCTTTCCTTCGGTGTTGTAGCTCGGCAGTCCCGTAGTGGTGAGCGGAAACTCGGCGAAGTTCGCGAACTTGGTCACGCCGCTGACAACGAACAAATGCGGCACCTTCTTCGCGGTCACGTATTTGATGGTTGCGCCGATGCCGGGCGTCCCGAGCGGGCTGAACAGAAACGCCACTTCGTCGCTCTCGATCAGCTTGCGGGTCTGCTCGACCGCCTTGGGCGGCGAATAGGCATCGTCATAGGTGATGAGGTTGATCTTGCGGCCGTTGATACCGCCGCGATCATTGATGGAATGGACGTAGGCGATGAGGCCCTTGCCGGTATTGCTGAGCGGAGACGCCGGGCCGCTGAACGGGAATGTCGCCCCGATCCTGATTTCCGATTCCGAGACGCCCGGCGTTTCGGCGCGGACCGGCGCGGCTGAAACGGCCGCGAGAACAGCAATGGACACAGCAAACATCTTCAACGACATGCAACTCCCCTTGGCTTTTATGAATTGACCGGCTCCGGCGACCGCCTACCAGGCTTCGCCGAACGGCCTGATCTCGACATTGAACGACCACGCGCTGCGGTCCTGATGGGCGACGTGCCAGACCTCGTCGGCGATCGCCTTCGGCTTGATGAAGAAGTCGTCCGGCCGCTCCGGCCAGCGCTTGCGCGTCCATTCCAGATCGATCACCGCATCGATCACGAGATAGGCGACGTGGACGCCTTGCGGCCCGAGGTCGCGCGCCATCGCCTCGGCCAGGATACGCTGCGCCGCCTTGGTCGGCGCGAACCCCGCGAAGCCGGCCTTGCCGCGCAACGCCGACGTGTTGCCGGTCGCAACGATGGCGCCCTTGCCGGCAGCGATCATCGCCGGGGCAAGCCGCCGCGCCAGGTACAACAGGCCCATCGTGTTGACCTGGAAGTTGCGATTGAGAATCTGAGGATCGACCTCGCGAAAGGTGCCGAACGCGCCGCCGACCGCGTTGTGGATCACAACGCCGGGGCTGCCGAGATCGCGCTCCACGGCCGAAGCCACCGCCTCGACCTGCGCGGGATCGGACACATCGCATCGGTAGGCCTTGGCACCCGGCAGCTGCTTCTCCAGCGCGGCGAGACGCTCCTCGTTCCTGGCGAGCAGCGCGACCCGATAGCCGCCTTCAGCGAACCTCCTGGCGAGCGCCGAACCGGTGCCGGGCCCAACGCCGGAGATCAGACAGACGGGTGCGGTCATGCAGTCAATCCTCCGCATTGCAGCCAATAGTTCTCGAGATCAGGCGGCCGCCTTCGCCAGCAGCTTCTCGACGTAAGGCTTGAGGTCCGGCCTGAAATGCTCGTGCTCGACCAGCCTGGCGAAGTGAGCAAACATCAGCGGATACTCGTCCCTTACCCCCGGGTGCAGGATTCTCTCCAGCCCCTGCCTGCGCAGTTGCTCGGCCCGCCCGTGCTCGTTCATGAACAGCGCGAGTTCGGCGGCCAGGCAGATGTCCGCGATCGAGATGCCGTTCCCGACCAGCGCCTCTCGTCGTGGTGCCAGCGCCTGCTCAATCCCGGAGGCATAGATCGCAAACGCGTCCTTGGCGCGGGCATGAATCGCCGCATCGACCGTACCGCCCGACAGCGCGAGCAGATAGATCTGCGTGTCCCGCGCAAACACCAGGCTGACGTCGAGGAAGCTGTCGATCCTGGACGCCTCATAGGCATCACGTCCATAGAGCGGGAACGCCGCCTCGCCGAGCCGCGCCGCTGCGCGCATGATGCTGTTCGATTCGAAGATACCGACCTCGCCGTCGGCGCCGAACGCGGCCGGCACATTGCCGAACGGCTGCGCCGCCATGAACCCGTCGGTCTTGAACAGCTGTGCGCCGGTCAGTCCGACCCGGCCGGTGCGCGCCAGCGACGACAGCGAGGCGCGTTCGTCCTCCGCGAGCGGACGGGCATCGTAGTCCCACAGCCAGTCGCGCAATTCCTTGCCGGATGCGCCCCTGACCTCGACGTCGACGCCGCAGAACCGCGCCGCGATGGTTGCCTTCCAGACCCGCGGGTTCGGCAGATAGGAGAAGATGCGCAAGGCGGCCATGATGGGCTGCTCCGTGTGCTGTTGCCTCAGGCGGCCAGCTTCAGGATCTTGACGACGTCGCCGGGCTCGCGGATCGGCTGCGGATTGGCGCGGGTGAAGATCGACAGCATCGCGTTCTTGCCGATCAGCTCGAAGCGGTCCTCAGCGACACCGACATCGGCAAGCCGCCGCGGCAGGCCGAGCTCCGCGATGAAGGCGGCGAACGCCTCGCTGGCGTCACGGCCCGGCGCGCCGAGCGCGGCGGCGATCGCCTGCTGAGCGGTTTCCGTCGCGGGACGGTTGTAGCGCAGCACGCTCGGCATCATCACCGCCGTGCAGAAGTAGTGCGGAACGTCGCAGGTGCCGCCGAGCACATGGCCGATGGCGTGGCTGGCACCCATCGGCACCCGCGACTGCAATCCGAAGGCCGACAGCCAGGAGCCCAATTGGCAACTCAGCCGCGCCGCCTCGTCGTCGGGATTGGCCTTGGTGCGCAGCAGCCCGTGATGCAGATAGCGCAGTCCCTGCTGGCACACCGCATCGACCAGCACGTTGGGGCGGCTGGAGCAGATCGCCTCGATGCCGTGATCCATCGCGCGCGTCCCTGACCCCAGCCAGAGCTTCTCCGGCGTATACTTCGTGATCGCGGGATCGAGGATGATGCTGCGCGGCATCATCATCGGGTGATTGAATATCTGCTTCAGCTTGCGGCTGGTGTCGGTGACCAGTGCGCCGGAATTGTACTCGCCGCCCGACAGCGTGCTGGGGATCGCGATCATCCGGACCTTCGGGTTGCGGAAGGGTCCGAAGCGGCGGTCCGGCGTGGTCTCGAAACCGTCGAGCCCGGCGGGCTCGAAGATCTCGTGCTCCATGCACATCAACACGATCTTCGCCGCATCGACCACCGAGCCGCCGCCGATGGCGACGACGAGGTCCGCCTTGGCTTCGCTGGCCTGCCGCGCGATCTGCGTCACGATATCCCGCGTCGTGTGCTGCGGCACGCCGTCGAAGGTCGCGACATGGCGATCGCCGAGCGCCTTGCGGATCTTCTCGATCTCGTCGGTCGTGGTGTTCAGCGTCCGGCTGGCGATCAGATAGACCCGCTTCGCGCCGAGCCGCTCGGCCTCCTCACGCAGCGCCTCGGCTGCCGGCTTGCCGTAGATCACGGATTCCATGCTGGGATAATGATGGCTGCCGACGACGCCCATGCTTTTCACTCCCTCGATGTGTCCGTGAATTACGCCGCCGGTCAGGCCGACAGCTTGGTGAAATCCGGCTGACGCCGTTCGGCGAACGCGGCAAAGGCCTCGCGCGCTTCCGGCGTCGTCAGCCGTTGCTTGAACAGCACGCCTTCCGCGGCGATCTGCGCCGCGATCCGCTGCTGCTCGCGCATCAGCTGCTTGGTCATGCCGAGCGAGCCGGCCGGCCGTTTGGTCAATGCGACCGCCGCGTCGTGCGCCTTCTTGCGCAGATCGGCCTGCGGCACCACGGCATTGGCGAGGCCCGATGCCAGCGCGCCCTGCGCGTCCATCGGCTCGCCGAGCGCGAACATCGCGTAGGCGCGCGCATGCCCGATCCTCAGGGGCAGCAGCCAGCTCGATGCGGCTTCCGGCACCAGCGCCAGATTGACGAACGGCGTAATCAGCCGCGCGTTCTCGGCGAGATAGACCAGGTCACAATGCAGCAGCATGGTGGTTCCGACGCCGACCGCGTTGCCCTGCACGGCCGCGACCAGCGGCTTGCCGACCTTGCTGATGGTCTCAATGAAGCGATGCGCGGGACTATCGACCGCGCTCTCGCCGCGCGCCTGGCTCGCGAAATCGGCCAGGTCGTTGCCCGCGGTGAAGCTGTCGCCGTCGCCCTGGAACAGGATCACGCGGACGGACGGATCCGCCTCGGCCTGCTTCAGAGCATTCGACATCGCGTCATACATCGCGGCGGTCAGGGCGTTCTTCTTCTCGGGCCGTTGCAACGTCAGCGTCATGACGCCGGCGGCGACTTCCACCTTGACATGCTCGGTCATGGCACTCTCCCGTCAGGCGACCGCGCGGGCCGCCGTGGTTGCAAACTTGCCGTCGAGGAAGCCGGTCAGCCGCTGCCGGATGATGGCTTCGGCTTCGGTCATGATGCGGTCGATCAGCTCCTTGACGGTCGGAATGTCGTTGATCAGGCCGACCACCATGCCGCAGCTCCAGGCGCCGGCATCCATCTCGCCCTCGATCATCACCTTCGGGTAGACGCCGGCGACCTGCTCGTGGATGTCCTCGATCTTCAGCCTGGCGCCCCTCTCGCGCTCGATCTCGAGCAGCTCGTCGACGCCCTTGTTCTTCAGCACCCGCTCGGTGTTGCGCAGCGCGCGCATCACGAGGCGGGTGTCGAGCTCGTCGGCATCGAGCAACGCCTGCTTCACATTGGCATGGACCGGGGCTTCCTTGGTCGCGATGAAGCGGGTGCCCATGTTCATGCCGGACGCGCCCATCGACAGCGCGGCGACGAGGCTGCGCGCATCCGCCATGCCGCCCGAGGCGACGAACGGGATCTTCAATTCGTCCGCCGCACGCGGCAGCAGGATCATGTTCGGGATATCATCCTCGCCGGGGTGGCCGCCGCACTCGAAGCCGTCGACGCTGACCGCATCGCAGCCGATCTTCTCGGCCTTCAGCGAATGCCGCACCGAGGTGCATTTGTGGATCACCTTGATGCCGGCCGCCTTCAGCGCCGGCATGTACTGCTCCGGGCTGCGGCCCGCGGTCTCCACCGCCTTGACGCCGCCCTCGCGGATAGCAGCGATGTATTCCGGATAGGGCGGCGCGGTGAAGCTCGGCAGGAAGGTGAGGTTCACGCCGATCGGCTTGTCGGTCATGTCGCGGCAACGGGCGATTTCCTTCGCCAGCAGCTCCGGCGTCCGCTGGGTCAGGCCGGTGATAATGCCGAGGCCGCCGGCGTTGGACACCGCGGCCGCCATCTCGGCGAAGCCGACATAGTGCATGCCGCCCTGGATGATCGGATGCTGGATGCCGAACAGTTCGGTGATTGCTGTCTTCACAAGTCTCTCCCGCGTTGCCGATCAGTGGACGATTTCGAATAGGCCGGCGGCGCCCATGCCGCCGCCGATGCACATGGTCACGACGCCGTATTTCGCCTTGCGCCGGCGGCCCTCGATCAGGAGGTGGCCGGTGAGCCGCGCGCCGGTCATGCCATAGGGATGGCCGATCGCGATCGAGCCGCCGTTGACGTTGAGCTTGTCCGGATCGATGCCGAGCTTGTCGCGGCAATAGATCACCTGCACCGCGTAGGCCTCGTTGAGCTCCCAGAGATCGATGTCGTCGATCTTGAGGTTATGCCGCTTCAGCAGCCGCGGGATCGCGGCGACCGGGCCGACGCCCATCTCGTCCGGCTCGACGCCGGCCGCGACAAAGCCGCGGAAGATGCCGAGCGGCTTCAAGCCCTTCTGCGCGGCGATCTTATCGCTCATGATCACGCAGGCCGAGGCGCCGTCCGAGAGCTGGCTGGCATTGCCGGCGCTGATGGTCTTGCCCTCGAACACCGGCTTGATCTTGGCGAGGCCGTCCGCCGTGGTGTCCGGACGTGGACCTTCGTCCTTGGCCAGCGTCACCTGCTGGAAGCTGACTTCCTTGGTGTCCTTGTTGACCACGGCCATCTTGGTCGTGATCGGAATGATCTCGTCGTTGAAGCGGCCGCCCTGCAACGCGGCGCCGACGCGGCGCTGGCACTCTAGACTGTACTCGTCCTGCTTGTCGCGGCCGATGCCGTAGCGCTCGGCGACGACCTCCGCCGTCTCCAGCATCGACATGTACATCTCGGGCTTCATCGCCATCAGCTCGTCGTCGACGGCATGAAATCTGTTCATGTGCTCGTTCTGCACCAGGCTGATCGACTCGATGCCGCCGCCGATCGCGATCTCGACGCCATCTGATATCACCGAGCGCGCGGCGACCGCGATCGCCTGCAGGCCGGAGGCGCATTGCCGGTCGATGGTGGTGCCGGCAACCGTGACCGGAAGCCCGGCGCGGATCGCGCCCTTGCGCGCGACGTTCATCACCATGGTGCCCTGCTGCATGGCGCAGCCCATCACCACGTCCTCGACCTCGCCCGGCGCGATGCCGGCGCGCTTGACGGCTTCGGCCATCACATGGCCGGCCAGGGTCGGGCCGTCGGTGTTGTTGAGCGCGCCGCGATAGGCCTTGCCGACGCCGGTGCGCGCGGTGGAAACGATGACTGCATCCTGTGACATGCTTTGCCTCTCTGGCTTAGGCGGCCGCGTCGAGCTGCGCGTAGCGCAGCACGTGGTAGGCGGGATCGCCGAACTGGATGTTGATGGAGGAAATCCGCTTGAAGTAGTGGCCGACATTGAGCTCGTCGGTCATGCCCATGCCGCCGTGCAGCTGCACCGCCTGGTCGGCCACGAACTTGCCGGCATAGCCGATCTTGGACTTGGCGCCCGAGGCCAGCCGGGAGACGCCGGCCTCGTCGTCGCTGAGACTGAGGCTGAGATGCTGCATCAGGGACAGCGCCTCCTGATGCGCGATGAACATGTCGACCATCCGGTGCTGCAGCACCTGGAAGCTGCCGATCGTGACGCCGAACTGCTTGCGCGTCTTGGAGTAGTCGAGCGTCGCGTCGTTCAACTCGCCGATCGCGCCGACCGCCTCGGCGCAGAGCGCGCCGATCGCCCGGTTGCGGCAGGCCTCCAGCGCAGCGACGCCCTCCCCTTCCCTGCCGAGCAGCTCTCCGCGCACGCCGCGTAGGCTAATCTCGGCCGCCCGGCGGCCGTCGATGGTCCTGAAGCTCTGCAGATCGAGATTGGCGGCGCGGCGATCGACCACGAACAGGCTGACGCCGCCGCGATCGTGGCGATGGCCTGAGGTGCGCGCGGAGACGATCAGATAATCCGCCCACGGCGCGGCCATCACGGCCGTCTTCTCGCCGGTGAGGACGTAGCCGTCACCGTCGCGGCGCGCCGTGGTGGTAACGGTAGCAAGATCGAACCGCGAGCCCTTCTCGGTCCAGGCCAGCGCCCACAGCTTCGATCCCGCGATGATGTCGGCAATGAAGGCTTGCTTTTGCGCGCCGGAACCCACCTGCTCGATCAGGCCACCGGCAACGACAACAGTCTCGACGAACGGCTCGACCACGAGATGGCGGCCGAACTCCTGCATGATGATCATGGTCGACAGCGGACCGCCGCCGAGCCCGCCGGCGGCCTCCGAGAACGGCGCGGCGAGCAGGCCAAGCTCGGCGAACTCAGCCCAATGCTTGCGGCTAGGTCCCTCCTCGCTCGCGACGATCTTGCGGCGGGCGTCAAAATCATACTGGTCGCGCAGCAGCCGCTGGACGCTGGACCGCAACAATTCCTGCTCTTCCGTGAACTGGATATCCATCCGATCCTCGTTGCTTGTGGCTAGAGACCAAGCACCGCCTTGGCGATGATGTTGCGCTGGATCTCGTTCGATCCCCCGTAGATCGAGAGCTTGCGCGAATTGAGATATTTCTCCGACGCCGTGTGGCCGTAGTCCGGGCCCGGCATGAAGTGATTGGCGCTGACCGGATGTTCGCGGATCGCAAGGCCGTAATTGCCGATCGCCCGATGCGTCAGCTCGGTGATATCCTGGAAGATCTCGGTGCCGCGGATCTTGAACAGCGAGGCCGCTGGCCCCGGGTCGATGCCGCGCGCCATCTGGGCGACGACGCGCAGCTCGGTCGCCTCCAGCGCCAGCACGTCGAGCTCGACGCGGGCGATATCCCTGATGAATTCCAGATGCGCCGGATCGTCCTCGGGAATCTCGGCCCTGACGATCTTCTTCAGCCGCTCGATGTAGCGCGTCGAGCGGCCGATGCCGGCCATGCTGGTGCGCTCATTGCCGAGCAGGAATTTGGCGTAGGTCCAGCCCTTGTTCTCCTCACCGATCAAGTTCTCGGCGGGCACGCGGACGTTCTCCAGGAAGACGTCGTTGACCTCGTGCGAGCCGTCGATGGTGATGATCGGGCGCACCGTCACGCCCGGCGACTTCATGTCGATCAGCAGGAACGAGATGCCGGATTGCGGCTTGGCCGTGGGATCGGTACGGACCAGGCAGAAGATCCAGTCGGCGTGCTGCGCCAGCGTGGTCCAGGTCTTGTGCCCGTTGACGAGGTAGTGGTCGCCGTCGCGCACCGCCTTGGTGCGGACGGTGGCGAGATCGGAGCCGGAGCCCGGCTCCGAATAACCCTGGCACCACCAATCCTCGCCGGACAGGATGCGCGGCAAGAACTTCTTCTTCTGCGCATCGTTGCCGAACGTGTAGATGACGGGACCGACCATGGTGACGCTGAATGCCAGCGGCGGCATCGTGCCGGCGCGCGTCGTCTCCTGCTCGAAGATGAAGCGGCGGGTTATCGACCAGCCGGGCCCGCCATATTCCTTGGGCCAGAGTGGCGCGATCCAGCCCTTGTTGTGCAGGATCCGATGCCACAGCAGCATCTGCTCCTTGGAGAGATCGGTCTCCGGATTGGGGACGCGCATCTCCGCCGGATAGTTGTCCTTGATGAAGGCGCGGACTTCGTCGCGAAACGCCGCGTCTTCAGGGGATAGCGCGAGCTCCATCTGTGATGCTCCCTACCACTTCTCGCCGAAGGGGCGGATTTCCAGCTCGAAGGTCCAGGCGCTCTTCGGCTGCTGGTAGAGCTGCCAGTAGGACGTCGCGACCGAAGCGGGCGGCATCAGCAGGTCGGGATTGTCGAGCGCGTTCGGACCGAGCGCCTCGATGCGGCGCTGCCGCACCCATTCGGTATCGACGCCGGAATCGATGATCAGATGCGCGACATGGATGTTCTTCGGACCGAGTTCACGCGCCATCGCCTGCGCCACGGCGCGGAGGCCGAACTTGGCGCTGGCAAAGGCGGCATAGCCGCTGCCGCCGCGCAGCGATGCGGTCGCGCCGGTGAAGAAGATGTTGCCCTCGCCGCGCGCCGTCATCAGCCGCGCCGCCTCGCGCCCCGCGAGGAAGCCGGAGTAGCAGGCCATCTCCCAGACCTTGCGGAACACGCGCTCGGTAGTCTCCAGGATCGGGAAATTGACGTTGGCGCCGATGTTGAAGATGCAGACCTCGAGCGGCGCGTGCTTGTCGGCGTCGTTGAGGAAGGAGATGATCTCCTCCTCCTTGCGCGCGTCGAGCGAACGGGCGTGGATTTCGCCGCCGGCCGCCTCGATCTCCTTGACCAACGGCGCGAGCTTGTCGCCGTTGCGCCGGCCGGCGAAGACGGTGAAGCCCTCGGAGGCGAACTTCTTGGCGATCTCGCCGCCGATGAAATCACCGGCACCAATGACGGCCACCGTCTTGTTTCTCTTCTGCATGGTGTACTCCGGTCGTGTTTGAGTGAACTGGCTTGCGGTGACGGCGCAGCCTCAGCTGCGCAGCGACTCCGCCAGCTTGTGCTTCAGCAGCTTGCCCGTCGATGTCGCGGGCAGCGCGTCCATCAGGATAATCTCGGACGGGCGCTTGTACGAGGTGAGTTGCGGAGCAATATGAGCCATCAGGTCCTGCACGGTGGCGGTCGAACCCTTGATCAGCTGCACGAAGGCGACGACCTCCTCATTGCCTTCGACCGGCCGACCGACCACGGCGCACTGCACAACTGCATCATGCGTACTCAGCACCGCCTCGATCTCGGCCGGATACACGTTGAATCCCGAGCGGATGATCATCTCCTTGGTGCGCCCGACGATGTAGAGGACGTCATCCTCGAAGCGGGCCAGATCGCCGGTGTTGAACCAGCCGTCGGGGTCGATCGCCTTGGCGGTCAGATCGGGCGCGCGGTAATAGCCGCGCATCACGTTGGGGCCGCGCACATGCAGCTCGCCGACTTCGCCGGGTGCAACCGGCTTGAGGTCGCGGCTGACCAGTTTTGCCTCGAGGCCCGGCATCACGCTGCCGACCGCGTGGTCGGCCCGCGGGTTGTCGGGCCGCACGCCGGAGATGCCGGGCGAGCATTCGGTGATGCCATAGCCGTTGAGCAGCGGCAGGCCGAGTTCCTGCTCGACCCGGGATTTGAGTTCGAGATCGAGCGGCGCACCGGCCACCGAGATCACCCGCAACCGGCCGCGATCGAGCTTCGGCAGGCCGGCGTTGCGGCGGTATTCGAGCAGCCGCTGATAGGTGGCGGGCACGCCGTTCAGGATCGTGATGCCCTCTTCGGCCATCGCCTTGATCAACGCGGCCGGATCGTACTTCGCGACCAGGCGCACGGTGGCGCCGACCATCAAGGTCATCGTCAGCAGCGAGATGCCGACGATATGCGAGATCGGAAGCACGCAATACTGCACGTCGTCGGCCGCCATCTTGCGGAAGCCCGCGGTGCCCCGGGCGCTGAACAGGAGATTGCGATGGGTCAGCATCACGCCCTTCGGCGTGCCCGTGGTGCCGGAGGTGTAGATGAGGACCGCCACCTGGTTGGCGCCATCGGCCGCGACCGGCTCGGCCACGGTCGCCAGATTAAGGCCCGTGACGGCGACGCCACGGAGCGGCCCGACATCCTGCACGGCAGCCTCATAACGCCCAGCATGGGTGGCTGCTTCCTGCGACACGTCAGCGGTCAGCAACACGCGGCGGGCGCCGCTGTGATCCCTGATCTGATCCAGCTCCCGCGGCGACAGCCGCGGATTGACCACGATCGACCAGACATCGAGCCGGCTCGCCGCCAGCAGCAGGCAGGCCAGCGGAATCGAATTCTCGCTCACGATCATCATGCGGTCGCCGGCGCGGATGCCCAGCGCCTGCAACGCCTCGGCGACGCGGCCGACCGTTCGATCGAGCTCGCGATAGGTCAGCTGTCCGTTGTCGTCGATCAGCGCCGGATGATCCGGCGTCGCCACGACGTGATGGTCGATCACCTCGTGGATGCGGTTCGGCAAGCCTTCCACACTTCCTTCGATAATTCGGATCGGCGCCTGCACTGAAACCTCCCTGTCGCTACCCTTCGGGCTTGTTGTGTTGAGGTCTTCCGCTCAGGCGGTCTTGCGCTGCCCGGCAGCCAGCTGCGCGACGATCTCTTCCTCGACCTCGCGCACCTTGTCCTTGCCGAAGAAGATCTCGTTGCCGACATAGAAGGTCGGCGAGCCGAACGAGCCGCGCGCGACCGCGTCGCTGGTGTTGTCGATCAGCTTCTTCTTGACGTCATCCTGCTGGGCGCGGGCGATCAGACGGTCGATGTCGAGACCCGAGGACAGGAACGCCTCGCGGAACACCTGCGGGTCGTCCATCTTCTTCGGCTCGACCCACATGTGGTTGTAGGCCGCCCGGAAATAGGGCTCGAACACGCCTTCGAACTGTGCGGCCACCGCGCCGCGCATCAGCGCCAGCGTGTTGACCGGAAAGAACGGGTTCATGGTGAACTTCGTGATGTTGTGGCGGCGCAGGAAGCGCTCGGTCTCGAGCGCGTTGTATTCGGGCTTGTTCTTGATCCCGCGCAGCGACTCGCCGGGCGACATGTTGCCGGTCGCCTTGTAGACGCCGCCGAGCAGCACCGGGACATAGTCGAACTTCACTCCGGTGCGCTTCTCGATCCCGGGCAGCGCGAGCTCGGCGAGATAGGCGTTGGGACTTCCGAAATCGAAGTGGAATTCGACCTTGAGTGGAGCAGCCATGGAATGCCCTTCCCTTCGATTGGCGGCAATCGCCTGTCGCCGCCGGTTCATCGTCGACGAACCATAAGTTCTATTTTAGAACTGTCAATATGATATTTATCATCTAATGGCCGAACGACGGCCAATGCGTAGGCATCCTATTGAAATAACGTCAGTTCTGTTTTAGAATTTTAGTGCGATGCCGTCGAAGACCGCAGGAGACGCTGATGAAATGGGATGCCCTCGAGGAGGAGCCGTGCTCGCTGGCACGCACAGTGGCCGTGATCGGCGACCGCTGGAGCCTGTTGATCCTGCGCGAATGTTTCCTGCGCATCCGCAGGTTCGATGATTTCCAGGCATCGCTTGGAATCACCCGCCATCTGCTCGCCGATCGGCTGAAGAAGCTGGTGCGCTTCGGCGTGCTGCGCAAGATCCCCTATCAGGAGGCGCCGAAGCGCTACGAATACATCCTGACGCAGAAGGGTCTCGACCTCTATCCGATCATCATGTCGATCGTGCACTGGGGCAACATCCACATGGTCGATGCGCGCGGCCGGCCGTTGCTGCACGAACACAAGACCTGCGGGAAGATGTTCGACCCTGTCATGGTCTGCTCGGAATGCGGCGAGCCGCTGAGCGCGAAGCACGTCCATGTGCATCCGGGCCCCGGCGCCCGGAAATCGTCGCCGGTGCACGCCAGCGCGCGGGAGCGCGCCAAGCGCGCCGCTGAATCGACCTAGATACCCGGACCTATTTGATCAGCGTCGCGCCGGTTTCCGGATGCTGCAGCCAGCCGAGCAATGCCTCGTGGAAGCGGGCCGGCGCCTGGATCTGCGGCGAATGGCCGAGATCGGGGAATTCGATCAGCTGGATATGCGGAATTCGCCTGGCGGCTTCCTTGCCCAGCACCGGATAATTGCCGAGCGTCTTGCGGATCTCCGGCGGCGCGGTGTCCTTGGCGATCGCGGTGGTGTCCTTGTCGCCGACGAACAGCGAGGTCGGCGGCTTGATCTGCTCGAATTCGTAGAACACCGGCTGGGTCGCGATCATGTCGTAGAGCCGCGCCGAGCTCGACGCCACGGCGGCGCGGCCCTCTCCGCGATACATGCCGGCCAGCATCTGCACCCAGGTCTCGTAGGACGGATCCCAGGTGTCGGCATAGTAAGTCGCGCGCTCATAGGCGCGGATGCTGTCGGCGGTGACGCGGGTCTCGCGCTGCATCCAGCCGTCGAGGCTGAGCCACGGCACGCCCTTGGCCTTCCAGTCCTCGAGCCCGATCGGATCGACCAGCACCAGGCGGTCGGTGGCCTCCGGATACATCAGCGCGTAGCGCATCGCCAGCATCCCGCCGGTGGAGTGGCCGACCATGATCGAATGTTCGATCCCGAGTGAAGCCAGCAGCGCGCGGCTGTTGCCGGCGAGCTGCTGGAAGGTGAACTGATAGCGCTCCGGCTTGCTGGATTTGCAGAACCCGATTTGATCCAGCGCGATGACGCGATAGCCGGCGCCGCTGAGCGCCTTGATGGTGCCGTCCCAGGTCGCGGCACAGAAATTCTTGCCGTGCAGCAGCACCGCGGTCTGCCCGTTCGGCGTCGCCGGCCTGACGTCGAGATAGGCCATGTCGAGCTCCTGCCCCTGCGAGCTGAAGCGGTAGTGCTCGACCGGATAGGGATAGTCGAAACCCTGCAATTCCGGCCCGTAGGCCGGCTCGGCGGCCGATTGCGCCGATGCGTTGGACGAACCGAGCGCGACGGTTGCAGCGACGGCGAGAAACAGGGCTTTCAGGTGCATCTTGGCAAATCCAGAACTCGAGGACGACTTGGTGATGCCGTAGCCGAACGATCGGACGCCATCCAGCGCTACAGCGATGATTTATTCGTGATCCCCGGTGAAATTACGCCGGATCGAACGCCCGGATCGGCGGCAGATTGCCGTTGAACCGCTCCACCTCGACGGTCGTGAGCTGGCCGGTGCAGCCCTGCGCGAAAGATGACGTGCCGATGTCGCGGGTCAGCACGTTCGGATTGCCGTGCACGCAGAGCGGCGCTTCCTCCTCGGGATCCATCGGGTCGTACCAGGCGCCGGTCGGCAGCTGCACCACGCCGGGCGCGATGCCGTCGGTGACATGCACCGCGGCCAGACAAGCACCGCGCGCGTTGAAGATGCGGATGATGTCGCCCTCAGTGATGCCACGCGCCTTGGCATCGCGCGGGTTCATGCGCGCGACCTCGCGGCCGCGATGCTTGGCGTCGAGCGAGTGGCCGCCGAAATCGAGCTGGCTGTGCAGGCGCGTCACCGGCTGGTTGGCGACGAGGAAGCACGGCGAGCCAGGTTTCGGCGTGTCTGATTTCTCGAGCCAGACCGGATGGCCCGGACAATCCGCATCGCCGTGGCCAGCGATCTTCTGCGAGAAGATCTCGATGCGGCCGCTCGGCGTCGGCAGCGGCCGCGCGACCGGATCCTCGCGGAAGCGGCGCAGCGAGCCGCCGTCGTCGAGATGCTGCGGCACGACCAGGCTGCCGCGCGCCCAGAATTCCTCGAAGTCAGGGGCCTCGAGCCCGCGCGCGGCGAGCGCCTTGCGGGTCGGCTCATAGAGATGCTCCAGCCACTCGCGCGAGGTGCGCCCTTCGGTGAAGGGCTCGCGGGCGCCCAGCCGCTCGGCGAGATCGGCGAAGATCTCGTAGTCGTCACGGGCGAGGCCGAACGGCTCGGCGATCCGGTGCATCGCGACCATCAAGGGATCGTTGCTGGAATAGCCGATGTCCTCGCGCTCCAGCGTCATGGTCGAGGGCAGCACGATGTCGGCGTGGCGCGCGGTCGCGGTCCAGGCCAGCTCATGCACCACAAGCGTGTCGAGCCGCGCAAACGCCTTGCGCAGGCGGTTGAGGTCCTGGTGATGGTGGAACGGATTGCCGCCGGCCCAATAGACCAGGCGGATATCCGGATAGGTCCGCGTCTCGCCATTGTAGCGATAGGTCGTGCCGGGATTGAGCAGCATGTCGGCGATGCGCGCCACCGGAATGAAGTCGGCGACGCCGTTGCGGCCCTGCCCCAGCGTCGGCCCCGGCACCGCGTTGACGCGGCGGCCGTAGTAGCCGATCGCGCCGAGCGAATAGGCGTAGCCGCCGCCGGGCAGCCCGATCTGGCCGAGCGCTGCCGCCAGCACCATGCCCATCCACACCGGCTGCTCGCCATGCTCGGCGCGCTGCAACGAATGCGAGACGGTGATCAGCGAACGCCGCCCGGCGAGCCGCCGCGCCAGCGTCGTGATGGTGCCGGCATCGATGCCGCAGATCGCCGCGGCCCATTCGGCGCTCTTCGGCACGCCGTCGGCCTCGCCGGTCAGATAGCGCAAAAACACCGGCCAGCCCTCGGTGTAGCGATCGAGGAAGGCCTGATCGTGCAGGCCTTCGCTGACCAGCGTGTGGACGATGCCGAGCATCAGCGCGGTGTCGGTGCCGGGGGTGGCCGTCAGCCATTCGGCGCCGGCCTCGACCGGCAGATCGTCGCGCAGCGGGCTGACCAGGATGAATTGGCAGCCGCGCCGCTGCGCCGCTTCCATCGCGCCGCGCTCGACATGCTTGCTGATCGAGCCGCCGGCGACCATCGAGTTCTTCAGCGCCATGCCGCCGAACGCCAGCACGATGTCGGTTTCAGCCGCGATCTGCTCCCAGGTGACGTTGCGCTTGGTGATGTCCTCGTAGCCGGCGAGGATCTGCGGCAGCAGCACCGAGGACGCGCCCGAGGAATAGGTGTTCACCGAGCGGACATAGCCGCCGAGCGCGATGTTGAGGAAGCGGTGCACCTGGCTCTGCGCGTGGTGGAAGCGGCCCGCGCTCGACCAGCCATAGGAGCCGCCGAACACCGCGCCGGGGCCGATCGTGTCGCGGATGCGCGCGAGCTCGCCGCCGAGCAGATCAAGCGCCTGCTCCCAGCTCACCGAGACGAACTCGTCGCGGCCGCGGCGATCGTCGGGACCCGGCCCACGCTCGAGCCAGCCACGGCGGATCGCAGGCTGGGCGATGCGTGCCTGGTGGCGCAGCGCGCCGGGGAAGTTGTTGATGATGCCGTTCGGATCGGGATCTCCGCCATAGGGCCGGACTTCGAGACCCTGTTTGCCGAGCCGCGCCGAGAACACGCCCCAATGCGAGGTATGCGGCTTGAAACCATCGGACAGATCGAGGCCGGGATCGGGGTAGCCAATGGTTTCGCTCATCTCATCTCCTCCGCAGGCCGACGGTCAGGCCGCGCCTCGGTCGCAACGTGCCGGCCAGTATAATGATCCAGTCCGCACGCGATACCCGCCGGCCGGTTATCGCCCCGTGCCTTGCCGGCATGACTGCGGCTGACGGTGGCGGAACTCCCCGCCGCAGCGGCGCGTCAACCAAAATATCGAAAACAACCCCATGCACAGTAGCCGGCGGTATCAGGCGCTCGACAGCGCGTCTTGACACGTCGGGCAACTCAGGGGTATTTTTCCAATATTCCGAAATCGTGCAAGCGCCACCTCGCCCGCAACAACGGGTGCGACGTTTGCGCCTGCGCCCGAAACCCCTCCCCACCATCGACATCGTACCGGCACCCGCAGCGAGCGATCGCCTGCGCGCGTGCCGCGCGCGCCCCAAGGACCATCGACATGACGACTGCACCTGACATCACCTTGCCGACGATGCCCGCCGCCCCCGGCCTGAGCCAGGCCACCGCGACGCCGCGGATAAAACTCTCGCGGCGCGGATACGCCATCGACCACCCCGACCGGAAGCTCGGCGAAGCGCTGATGGCGAACGCGCTGGGGGCCGCCGATCGCGACGCGATGGACGGCATCCTGCGGCAACTGGTCAAGGCCAGCGTGAGCGGCGGCAAGCCCTGCGAGGTCAACCTCGCCTTCATGATCTCGATGGTGAAGAGCATTGGCCCGCGGGATTCCGTCGAGGCCATGCTGGTGGCGCAGATGGTGTCGGTGCATGTGATGGCGATGCGCTGCGCCCATCACCTCGCGCATGCCGACGACCTCGCCCAGCACGACAGCGCCGCGCGGGCGCTCGGCCGGCTCACCCGCACCTTCCCCGCCCAGATCGACGCGCTGACCCGCTACCGCAGCCAGCGCGAGCCCGCCATCACTGTGCAGAACGTGAAGGTGGAGGACGGCGGCAACGCCATCGTCGGCAACGTCACCCAGCATGCGAGCGTGATCGTCTCCGACCAGCCCCCGGCCGCCGCAGCGCGGGCACTGAGGCCCGCGGACGCCAGGCGACGGCACGATGCCGCCGACGCCGGGCAAAACGCTCAGGCATGAGCGGTCACGTGAGAACCACCGGGGCGATGCGGGCGAGCCCGCGCTGCGGCGCCAAGACCCGGCCCGGCGGCGCCTGCCGCGCGCCGGCGGTGCACGGCAAGACGCGCTGCCGCATGCACGGCGGCGCACAGGGATCCGGCGCGCCGAAGGCAAACCGGAACGCGCGCAAGCACGGCCTGTTCACCAGGGAAGCGATTGAGGAGCGGAGGGAGATACGGGCGTTGTTGGGGGGCGTGCGGAGGCTGCTGAGGGAGATGGAGTGATGTCGGCGACATGGCGGCCTATGAACACGGTAACGGCACCACACACTACCTCCGAAAGCCGGAAAGAGTTCGGAGAAGGGAACTCAGTGCGCGCGCATCTTCCGGAGAGCCGTCCCAAGCCGAGAGTGCCGCCTCCTGTATGCGTTCGCGATCGGCGTTCGAGGGGACAACAGGCATCAGATAGTCGTCAACCTTCAATCCTAAAGTCATGCAAATCTGCATAACATTTGAACTGACGGTCGTGAACTTGCCAGCGAGAATGCGGCTAACCTGACTTTGATGAACTCCTGATTTTCTCGCTATGCTAGAAATCGTAAGACCGTTGGCGGACAGCCGAGCGGCAACGTCCCTCCGGAATAATTTCTGCCCTTGGCTTGTCATTTTCATGCAAATCTGCATAATGCTATGAGCGCGTGTTTTCAAGCGAAAACCTCAAGCATGATGATCGCGACCGCTTGAGTGGACTTGGACCGAAGGAACCAGTATTGGAGGGTCTAATGGCTTGGAAGAAGAACGGAGTTGTCGCGGTGAAAGTCGGGGTTGGACCGACCATCATGCTGCAAAGTGGAGCTTGGTTCGACTTTTGCGCTCCTCAAGCAAGCGACTTCACCATCGAGGACATCGCGCATGGTTTGGCGCACATATGTCGGTATGCCGGACAGTGCAGAAGCTTCTACTCGGTCGCGGAGCATAGCCTCCTCGTCAGCGAGACTGCGGTGGGCTTCGAGTTTGAGGCACTGATGCACGATGCGGCGGAAGCTTTTCTTGGTGACGTGACGCGTCCTCTCAAGCAGATGTTGCCGGAATTTAAAAGGATCGAGAAGGAAGTGGAAGGAGCGATCTTCGATCGCTTTGGCATCACCCACCCGCTTCCGCCCGAAGTGAAGAGAGCGGACCTTAGGGTCTTGGCCGCTGAGCAGAAGCAGATTATGCCGGAGGGCACCGACGGATGGATTCGTGGACAGCGCGTCGATCCGGCTCCTATTACCGTCCGGAACCTCTCTCCAACCGACGCCAAGCGTGCATTCCTGCAGAGGTTCGACGCCCTCTACCGTCGAAGGGACAAATCGTCGGAGATTTCAAGCCCCTTTACTCCCGGAAGTGGAATGCGTTGAAAAGGGGGAAAAGAGGTCGATCTGCTGGACTCTCCTGAATCCCTCGCCTACGCCATGGACGCGGAAATGGCGCATTTCCAATCTCCGGGGGTAGTACATGTCCTTTCGCAAGGACCGATCGCTCGACGAACTCGCACGCATCGGCAACGTCGCTCAGTTCGTGAGCTTCGCTCCTGATACGGGCAAAAATGCGCAGCAGTTCAGCCGCGTAGCAGGTTACGATCCGAACAATAGGTTCGCCAACAATCGCATCGCATTGGTGGAGCTTCTCGCCTCGAGCTCGGACCGCAGCATCAACCTGCGAAGCTTCACGCCCGAGAGCCCTCAGAGCCGCGAATTCCACTACGGCTTGAAATCGTCCGAAGAGGCATCGTCACTGCTGGAGCGGCTTCTTTCGGAGGGGATGTTCGTCATAGCCAACGAGACCGTTGACGTGAACGACGGGGGCGTTTCCGGGGTCATCCAAGGGGACGTGATCGAGTTTGCGCCCGATGATACACCTCGTTGCGTCGAGAAGGAGGGCGCGGCTTCCCTGCCGACCGACTTGGGACTCGCCCTTCTGAACTCCGTCTACGGATTTCGGCCGGAAGTAGTCGATGCCGGCCGAGGACGCCTCGAATTCAGTATTCATCCGAAGCCCCGGGGCTGGCGACGAACCCACACGTTGATGTGGGAATATGAAAAATCGACGCGCGCGCCGGCGCAGGCTAGATTGACATGGCCGAACAAGTTCAGCCGACACATAGGTGACAAGGCCTTCGGCCTTATGATAGCGGACGCGATGGGACTCAGGGTCCCGCGGACCACCGTGATCTCTCGACGGGTCAAACCCTTCTCGTTCGGCCAAGACACTGGCTCCCATGAGGTTTGGACACGCACGTGTCCTCGCGAGCAGGAGCCGGGTCGGTTCACCACCGCGAAAGGCTGGCTCGACCCATTCGACCTTCTCGCGGCCGAAGATCCTCAAGGCACATCGATCTCCTCCGTTCTATCGCAGGCGGCCGTGCACGCAAGATTCTCCGGCGCTGCGATCACCGACAGCGAGGGCAAGCCAATCCTTGAAGGCGTTGCCGGCGAGGGCGACGCCTTCATGCTCGGAAAGAAAAGCCCCGAGAGGATGCCGGAATCTGTCCTTGAGGACGTCGCCGAAACGTACCTTTCCGCAATGCGCAAGCTCGGGCCCGTACGGTTCGAGTGGGTTCATGATGGTTCGAAGGTTTGGATCGTGCAGTTGCATCGCGGCGGCACGTCGAGCGTGGCAGCGACCCTAGTTCCCGGCGAGGCATCCCGTTGGGAAGTGTTCGAGGTATCCAAAGGTCTGGAAGAGCTGCGACGGCTCCTTCACTCGCTGCCGGACGATGTCGGAGTTCGAATCCGAGGAGAGATCGGCCTCACCAGTCACTTCGCCGACTTGTTGAGGAAGATGAACCGGCCTTCGCGCATCGCGTCGTCGGATCCGGCTTCCGCCAACTGACCCTAAGGACCATCATCCTCAGCCGTTCCAGGACAGCGCCACAGCTCCGTTGCAACACCCTTGTCCACGGCGTGCACCGCAACAAGATGGTTCTTGACGTCTGGGACGCCGTCGATCACCACGAGTTCAGCGATGCTATCCATTATCTTGCGGGTCTTTCTGCGTTCGTCGAATGGATAGTCGGCGATGCTCTTGAAGGTGTCATGGCCGCGGGGTTGAGGATTATACAATGTGGCTCCGCTGTTGATCGGACTCAACTGGATTCGGTCGCGGTGGGCGTTCACCAGCTTTGCAGTATCGACCGTGAGGACCGTTTGCGGTCGGCCTCGATAGGCCTTGGCGTTCAATAGCGTTCTCAAGCGATCGCGCGAAAGCCAGAAGAACGCTCGCTTGTTGAGGAGTTCGAACCATTCTTTGGGCGTGATGTTGGGCGCGAGGCACTTGGCCAATTGCGAATCCCGCATCGGTATGTTGTCGCGCACTGTGGCCACTTCTCGGCCATTCGCGGTGATCTTGACCGACTTCGGTCGTCTCTGGGATTCTAGGGCGAAGCGTTCGTCGCCAGTTACTTTGTGCAGGTCGAGCAATTTAGATGTGCTCAACAGGCCATGCTTCCTAATTGAGTCCCAACTGCCGTCTTCCGCCATGTGCCAGAGCCGCGGGAATTGCTCGAGTAGGTCCGCTTCTTTCAACGCCAGCTCCTGCGATCAATTACCCCAAAGCGGTCGAAGCGCGTAGAAATCAACGAAACGGGAGCGTTCGTGACGCGCTCAAGCTCGGCGATGAATGCTCGCGTCTCATCCGTCAACTGTTCGAAGCGCGTCGCTTGCCTGTTCGATGCTGCAATATAGTCAGAAAAAGTCAGCGCGACGTCGGTCGCGCCGTTCAGAACTGCCGACCGACGCACTTGCTCCCAATCGAATTCCGCGATTCTACGGAGGTTTCGAGAGACCGAGCCGTGTTCGGCTGGCTTGATTTCGTCGATCGGCAATCCGGAGCGTGCTGCGACCGTCTCGAAGTCGATTTCGATGCCCTCGGCTTTGCCAGTGTGATCGGCGACGCCCATCGGGCCGGATTTACCTCCCACGCGGATCGGATAGCGTCTGGTCACCATCACGATACGCCTTGCGCGGGCGGGCGCGATGCCGGCATCGGCTAGACAGCCCGCTGCCGTCGTTTCGCGCGCTGTGACGTTGGGATACTGTCCATGGTGCAGGCTTAGCCATGTGCCTTGCGTCCCTTCGAGCATCACGCGGCCGCCAACCGCGTAAGCATCCTCAAGCTCGCGAGCAACCGAACCGACATAGGGTTGGAGAACGGGATGATCCTTTGCGAGACATACAGGGCCGCCGAAGACGGGTGTGTTTCCCCGGTTGAGGATCTTGCGCGCCAGAGCCGCACCGGCGCCCTGCTTGGTCGATCCGATAGTTGCGACACCACCCGTCTTGTCTTCGAAGTCACGGTCCCATTGATCGATGACTAACGCCTGTTCGTCGATGATGATGCGGCGCTTCTCGACGCCGAGATCCTTCATCTCCTTCAGGATTAGATCGGGCTGGATGGTAGAACCGGCGGCGATCAGAATCTTGGCAGCTGGATTGGAGCCAGTGCCCGAAGGCAGTTGACGGTAGTTGTATCTCGGGTCGGCAACCTGATGTCCGGCATTCGGGCCTCCGACCCGTACCAAGTAGGAATAGTCTTCAGCAAGATAAGCGCAGATTTGGCCTTTTCCCTCGCTACCGTACTGAGCGCTGATGATCACGTCGACGAGCGGGATCGAACTCAACGGAAATAAGCTCAGCCCTGAGATAGCCAGCGCCAGCAGCGACGGAGGCTCGCAACGCTCGTTGACCACGACACGATCAGCGATTTTGTCAAGCTGCCACACCCCGCTCTCAGTGGAGTCGGCTCGCACCACGTCGTAAGCAACCGTATCGCTGACCGCCGCCCGGCTCTCGTACCGTTTCCTGACCGTGTCAGGATTGGCTGTGAGATGGATATGGACGAACCGGCGACCGTATGCCTGCCGCAGATGATGCACTTGGCGCTCGGTTCGCACGGCATCGACTAGGACGACGTCAACGGTCGCTCCATACTGAGCGACGATCGGAGCACACTTGTCGCGCACCCAAGTGCCGTCGGTCAGTTGGTCCAATTCCTTTCCCTTCTCGATCAACGAGGCGCGGTCGTCGCTCGCGCCCTCCGCGAGCAGGAACTGGCGTGTCGAGATACGATGTGTCGCGAAACGGTGTTCGATTTCTTTGGTTAGAGCGGTCTTGCCAACAGCGACCGGTCCCGACACTGCAATGACGTACTTCATCCGATCTCACCTTGGATCCTCTATCGCTGCAGGGAATTACGGTGACGGTGCAATAATTTGCCCGCTAGGAGCTAAATGCACCGTCACCGCAACTGCAAACTGAGCAGCTGAGGGAAAAGCTGTCGATTCTGGAGAATCATCGGAGTGCCGATAACCAAAGCGACTATCGCCAATACCGCATAGCCGGAAGGAATACGCAGACCGGACAACCCCTTACCCCAACCAAAAAGATAATCTGACTAGCGCTGCAATCTACGGTGTAGAATGTAGAGCTCCCTCGCAAGGGGCACAAGTGCGACCTTAGTTATGCAAATCGGAAGCTCTGGATTCCGAGAGGCGTTCTATTTAACCCAACCGCCCGGCCGCTCCCCTTGATCACCTACATCCGCGTATCGGCTTACCAGCAGCAGGGACGCTCTGATCTCAACATCGAGGCCCAACAACGCAGAGCGGATCAATACTACCTCTATCCGCCACCACCGAGTGCTAGCGATGGCACTATTTGCGAGATTGTTTTTGAACAATTAGCACTTCCGGAGCCGCTAGCGCTCTGTAGAGGAAACGCCCCTTGTTTCATCCTCTAGACGCCCGGGCAGTCTCTCGTCCCGGCAAAGCCGGCTCACCCGAGGGCGCAACAGGAGCACCATGCGTCGAATTGTCGTGACGGGCCTGGGGACGGTGTCCCCGCGGGGCTGTGGCACCGAACTGGTGTGGTCGAGGCTGCTGGCGGGGCATTCCGGGCCTCATTAGCCCCCCACCCCCGCGCCTTCAGTGGCCGACGGAGCGTCGGTTCATTTCCTCCAGCGGCTCGCGCAGGCCATCGAACTGCGTGCCGAACCCTTTCCAGTCTCCGGCCTTCAATCGCTCCACCGCCTGATTGTAGCGATCGAGCGCCTGCTGCGCTGGGCTCGCCGCGCCGCCCGCAGGGGGCACCGTTTCCGTTGGGTTTGAAACCGCCGGCATCGCACCGGGCTCTGCGAACAGCGCAGCCAGGGCGTCGGCGAGCGTCTCCTTCATCACGACATGCTCGCCGTAGGCTGCGATCACGCGCTTCAGCTCCGGCAGGTGGCCAAGCTCGGCGCGCATATAGAGCGGCGAGACATAAAGGATCGAGTTCTCGATCGGGATCACCAGGAGGTTCGCGCCGCGTATCACCCGCGAGCCCATCTGATTCCACAGCGTGAGCTGCTGCGAGATCTCGGTATTCTGGTTGATCCTCGCCTCGATCTGAAACGGCCCGTAGACCAGCTTGTCCTTAGGGAATTCGTAGACGATCAGCTTGCCGTAGTCGGGCGCGTCGCAACGCGCCGCGAGCCACGCGATCATGTTGTCGCGACGGCTCGGCACCATCGGAACCATCAGGAAGAACTCGGCCTGCGGCTCGCCGGGCAGCCGCATGATGATGTAATAGGGAGTCATCACCGAGGTGCCGTCGCCGCCCGGCTGGCGCGGAAACTGCCAGAAGTCCTGCGGTTGTAGAACGTTTCGGCCTGCTCCATGTGGTAGGTCTGATACAGCCGCGCCTGAATCAGGAACAGATCCTCCGGATAGCGGATGTGCTTCTGCAAATCCGCCGGCATGGCCGTGAACGGCTTGAACAGGCTCGGAAAGATACGCTGGTAGGTCGCTGCAATGGGATCGCGCGGGTCGATCAGATAAAAGTCGACCGTCCCGTTATAGGCATCGACGACGACTTTCACCGAATTCCTGATGTAGTTGAGATCGAGCTCCGGCACCGGCTGCGCCGAGGGGAAATAGGAGCTCGTGGTGTAGGCATCCTGCATCCAGAACATTCGCCCGTTGCTGATGACGAGATAAGGATCATGATCGAGCCTGAGGAACGGCGCGATCGTGCGCACCCGTTCGGTGATGTTGCGCCGGATCACGATCCGGCTGTCGGCCGTGATGTAGCTCGAGAGCACCAGGTTCGCGTCGTTGAAGTAGTAGGCGAACAGCGTTTGCCATCCCAATGCGCCGATCGGCACGCCGCCGCTGCCGTCATAGGCTGCATAGACGTTGTCTTTCCCCTTCGGATAATCGAACTCCGGGATGCTGGCCTTGACGATGACGTAGTCGTCGCTCTCCTCGCCGAAATAGATGCGCGGTTCGTCGATCCTGGGACCGCCGTCGGCAACCGGCGGAATATCGCGCAGATAGAAGAACGGCAGTCCTTCCGGGCTCTTGCGGGTGACCGGGCTCATCACCGCGCCGTTGCCGTGCGTGAACAGCACGTGGCGGTTGACCCAGGTCTGGGCATTCGCGGGCAACAGCGAGGCCCGCAGCTCGCGGGCCGAGAGCATCACGCTCTGATAGGCGCCGTCGAGCCAATAGCGATCGACGTCGAGATCGTGGAATTTGTAGTAGGTGCGGATCTCCTGCAGCTGCGCGTAGGTATTCGACAGCGGCAGCCAGTCCCAGAGCCGGATGTTGTCGATGGTCGCCTTGTTCGCTTCCAGCGTCTTGAAGGTCAGCCGCTGTTCGGCGGCAAACGGCTTGGCTGCGATCCGGTCGAGATTGTAGGCCTGCCTCGTGAGCGCGATGTTGCGTTCGATGTAGGGCTTCTCCAGCTGCAACTCCGTCGGCTTGACGACGAAGTGCCGGAACAGCGAAGGCACGATGCTCGACAGCACGACCGAACCTGTGCCGACCAGGATGAAGGCAGCGGCAAGAAGCCGCCAGGTGCGGACCCGCAGGTTGGCCCATGCGACGAGCGCCGCGACGATCGAGAGCCCGATCATCAGCCACAGCGCCGGCAGCCCCAGATGAACATCGGTGTAGCTCGCCCCGACCACGACGCCATTGTCGCCGTAGAGCAGGAGATAGCGGTCGAGCCCATAGGACCAGGCCTTCACCGCGAACAGCAGGCCGACCAGCGCCGAGCCATGCGCGATCGCGGTCGGCGAGATCGATCGGCTGTGAAGGTCGTACTCGATGTCGCCGCGCGCCCAGTAGATCGCGCCGGCAAACAGCGCGCTGAGGACGATGGCGAGCAGCATCCAGTTCTTGATCGCGAGATAGGCGGGCAGCGCGAAAAGATAGAAGCCGATGTCCTTGTTGTAGAGCGGATCCTCCGCGCCATAGGGCACATGGTAGAGAAACTGCAGGAAGATGCTCCAGTTGCCGGCTTCGCTCGCGGCGACCGGCACCGCGAGCAAACCCGCACCGAGCGCGACGAACCACGGCCGGGTCAGTCGCTCGCGCAATATCGCGGACGGATCGGGCGACAGCGCAACACCGGCCACCTGCCACGGGGCGGCCGCCTTCTGTCGCGGCTGCGGCATGGCAAACCGCGCCGCCAGCACGCCGTTCAACCCGAGGACGACGGCGGTCGCTGCCAGGACGGCGAAAACGACGCTCGCCTTGGCGCCGATCGCGGTCAGAAAAACCTGCAAGTAGCCGATCGAGGAAAACCACAGCCAATCGACCAGGACGTCGCTCGCGAGCGAAAGCAGGATCAGGCAAATCGCGATGACGAAGGCCGCAACGACCAGCCTGACCACGCCACTCTGCCGTGGTACCTTCCGGCCGGGTCCGGTAATCCCGATCGTCATGGCTTGATCATAGCGGAAATCAGCAGCGCCCGCCGCTTGATTCGTGGGTCGGGCTGACGACGTCGTGGAAATAGCGAACGATTGGCGCTCCCTGGGGAGCCCCCCGTTTCAGCCTCGCGAGGGTCGCGTCCCAACCGCCGGACGAAGGGAGCGCTGCGAGGGAAGTCAATCCCTTGACGTCCGCCCGGTCGAGACAATAGATGACGGATATCATATAAAACAGGCCCGACGCCCGGGCGGTCGCGTCCCGGCCACGCCGGTTCGCACCAAGGGCGCGACAGGAGAGCCATGCGGCGAATTGTTGTGACGGGCCTGGGGACGGTGTCCCCGCTGGGCTGTGGCACCGAACTGGCCTGGTCGAGGCTGCTGGCGGGGCAGTCCGGGCTGGCTGCATTGCCGGATTGGGCGGCGGCGCTGCCGGGGCGTGTCGCGGGACAGGTGCCCGACAAGGCCGCCGATGCCGAAGGCGGGTTCGATCCGGATCTCGCGGCGCCGCGCAAGGACCAGAAGAAGATGGACCGGTTCATCCTGCTCGCGCTGCTCGCAGCAAGCGAGGCCGTGGCGCAGGCCGGCTGGCTGCCGGCCGAGGCGCATGCGCAGGCGCGCACCGCGGCCGTGATCGCATCCGGGATCGGCGGGTTTCCCGCGATCGCGGACGCCGTGCGCACCGCGGAGACCAGCGGGCTGCGCCGGCTGTCGCCGTTCACGATTCCCTCCTTCCTGGCCAATCTCGCGGCCGGGCACATCTCCATCCGCTACGGCTACAAGGGGCCGATCGGCGCGCCGGTGACCGCGTGCGCCGCGAGCGTGCAGGCGATCGGCGACGGCGCGCGCCTGATCAGGTCGGGCGAAGCGGATGTCGCGATCTGCGGCGGCGCGGAGGCCTGCATCGATCCGGTAGCCCTCGGCGGCTTTGCGGCGGCGCGGGCGCTGTCGACGACGTTCAACGACACGCCCGCGCGGGCGTCGCGGCCGTTCGACCGCGACCGCGACGGTTTCGTGATGGGCGAAGGCGCGGGCGTGCTCGTGATCGAGGAGCTCGAGCACGCGCTGCGGCGCGGCGCGCAGCCGATCGCCGAGATCACCGGCTATGGCACGACGGCGGATGCCTATCACATCACCGCAGGTCCCGAGGACGGCGACGGTGCCGCCCGCGCCATGGAGGCGGCATTGCAGCAAGCCGGGCTGCCTCCCGGCGAGATCCAGCATCTCAACGCGCATTCGACCTCGACGCCGGTCGGCGACCTCTCCGAACTCGCCGCCATCAAGCGCGTGTTCGGGCGCGAGGGACGCGTTGCGGTCAGCGCGACCAAGTCGGCGACCGGACATCTGCTTGGCGCTGCCGGCGGCGTCGAGGCGATCTTCACGATCCTGGCGCTGCGCGACCAGGTGGCGCCGCCGACGCTCAACCTGGAGAACGCCGATCCGGCCGCCGCGGGCATCGACCTCGTCGCCAACGTCGCGCGGCCGATGGAAATCGAACACGCGATCTCGAACGGCTTTGGATTCGGCGGCGTCAACGCCAGCCTGGTGTTTCGGCGCTGGACGTGATCCGCTTGCGCGGCCTCGCAAGGAAACGAGGGCCGCGCGAGGCTTCCTCCCGGAATGGCCCGGCTACTGCAAGGTGAGAAGGCTCGTCTTCTTCGTGCAGGCGGACAGGTCGAAGTCGAGCTCGGCCTCGTCCTGCCGGAGCTCCAGCTCGGCACCGCGTTTCGGAAAGCACGGACCGGATGCGGTCCGGGCGCTCACCGAAACGAGCGAGTCCCGCTTGACCTTGCCGAGGATGTAATAGCCGCCCGCATCGGTCGCGGTGGTGCGGGTCGAGCCATCCTCGTTGCGCAGCGTGATCGCGACGCCCTGCTGCGGCCGGCCTGACGGCGCAACGACCTGCCCCGCAACCAGCAGGCTTCGATCCGGAGCAACCGCGTTTCCGGTCGGCCGAAGCCCCTGCATGGCGCCGATCTCGAGGATGTCGCCCGGCTCCGCGTCGACCAGCCTGATCTCGACCGAGCTGATCTTTCCAAGCGCCAGCGGCAGCACCCGCCACTTCTCGAAGCCCGCCTTCCAGAGGAAATCGTGCTGCGCGACGGTCACGGTGTGCCATGTGCCGTCCCGCTCGAACGGTTTGGTCCAGCGCCCGGTGTCGGCATCGTCAGGCGGCCGGGTGCCGGCGCCTTCGGCGACCGAAACCATCGCGCCCGCTTCGGTGCGCCAGACGATCGCGAGCTTTCCTTTCGCGGTCCTGCCGTCGTCCCTGCGGATGCGGTAGGACCAGGACAAATGCGTGACGTTGAAGAGCTTGAGGTCGTTTGGTGCGAATGTGAGCGCGGCTTCACGCGAGGTCGCGGTGAGCCTGGCATAGCCGGGCGGCACGTCGGAGCCCTCGCCGGCCGCCGTGTGCCATTGGTACGTTCCGCCCGTGACCCGCGTTTCGCCCGAGCTTTCCAGCGGCAGCCTGTTGAAGAATGTCGTCGGCGTGTTGTCGTCGACGATCGTGATGCTCTCGCGCCCGGTTGCGTCGGCGGGGTTTCGCGTGAAGGACGTGACCGGCTTGCCGTCGAGCGACACCGTCGCGCGATCGGAGCTCGGGACGTAGATCGTGATGCCGTGCAGATCGCGGGTCCCGGCGTTCGGGTCCGGCAATTTCTCCTGCAGGACCTGGTCGACGAACGACGCGATGTCGACCGCGGAGGTGTCCGGATTCACCGACACGTGCTGCGCGATTTGAGAATGCACGATCCGGTAGTTCGACCAGACGGCGCTTGGCGGCACCCACACGCGTCTTGCTTCCGGCAGTTCACCGCTCGGATTGTAGTAGTCGCCTGCGAGGTTGCGAAACTCCTGCATGGTCACCGCAGGGAACGGCGCTTCGGGTGTCGCGGTGAAGGTCGGGTCCAGGTAGACCGTGCCGAAATGGGTATACCAATGGTGCTGAACCGAGGCGCCCTTTGCAATCAGATGCCGGCCGAGCGCGATCTGGCCGCCCGCGGTGGCACCCTGTGAGGCCGAGCGACAATAGATGCTGACCGTACAGACATAGGCCTTGAGATCGAAGTCCGCGAGCCGGGGTTCGAGTTTCACGAGCACGGCCTTGGAAGCGTCGATCGGTTGATCGGCCTCGCCGAAATTGACGTGGCTCTTCGCAAGAGCGTAGAAGCCCGGAAAGACCGAAGCGAGCGGCGCGATGCCCCGGTGGAATGACCACGTCTCGCTCTCGTCACCGTTCCAGATCGACGTGACACTGCGGTATCCCATCTGCTTCAGGATATCGGCATAATAGCCGTGCGTACCGGACGCTCCCGCCAGCCCCATCGACTCCTGCCGGACGTCCGCGCCAAGCTTGTAGTCCGGCTTGTAGTGCGGCCCCGGTCCCTCGAATGACGGGTGATAGCTCAGGCCGCCATGCGAGGTGAACGAGGAGGGGCGGATGTCGAGGAGATCGAGTGTGTCCTTCTGGGCCAGCACCGACCAGCGGCTGAAATTGTCGCGCTCGATCGCGACCAGGTTGACGGCGCATGAAGCGCCGCACGAACCCGACTTGATGCGCAGCCCGGTCAGCTCCGGAAACGGTCCGTCCCGCCCCGGCATGACGCCGACCGGCCACGGCTCATTCAGGATGATGGTGACCGAGGTCGGTGCGGCGGCAGGCGGCTTGCCTGCGCTCATCCGGAAGCGTGCCGTGGTTTCCCGGGGAAACAGATAGGCCGCGCCGTCGGCGAATTGCGCCTCGACCACCAGATCATCCGGCGGATCCCGGTCGAAGAACATCCGCAATTGCTGGTAGCCGCGCGCGCCCTTGCCGCCGAACGCCTCGAACGCGTGCATCCACTCGCCGGCCCCCTTCAGGTCCAGCGCGATTCCGCCGGCCGACAGCGGCAACGGTTCCGGCAACACGCGCCGGAACTGCGGCAGCATGTCGTCGGCCCAGGAATGGATCGTATCGATGTTGCCGCGATGCCATTGCCGCAGCAGCAAGCCGAACACCGAATGCTCTCCGACCCGCGACGGCTGCGTGCTGAGACCGGTGTAGGATTTGAACAGCGCGCTGACATTGTCGCCGCCGGTGGAGCTGCTGATCCAGAAGCTGTCCGTGATCGGAAGCCCGAGCTCTTCGTTGAGGTAGCGGTGGATCGAATGTCCCTGCCACGGCGTCTGATAGTCGACGTCGCTGGTGAACGTGATCATGCTGCCGAACGGGTAAGGCAGCGGGCGGACATCCGCCGCAGGAGAGTCCGCGGCAAAGGATGACGTGCCGGCCGCGATCAAGACAAGGCAGATAGCCAGCGTCCTGCGTATCATTTGCCGCTTCCGAGAGCCGGCCTGGACAGCATCGCGGCGAGCTGGTCGGCGAAATGACGCGCCAGCCACTGATGTCCGCGCACCGAATAATGCGCATCGTGCTGATAGGTCAGGCGCTGTTCCGCCGGCGGCACCGGGGGCTGCACGCAGTCGATCGACGCCTGCTCGCACAGCCTGGCGAAGTTCTCGAGCAATTGCGCGGTTCCCACGCGCACGGTGCGGCCATCCGGCATCGCGAACTTGCCGTCGCAGCTGTTGCTGCCATGGCAGACGGCCTGGTCATGACCGCTCGCCAGGACGAACCGCGTGTTGGGATAATCGCTCTTCAGCTTCCTGGCGACCGCCGCGAACAGATCGAACGACGCCTTGGCCTCCGGCGCGAAATCCGCATAGGGAATGCTGAAGCTATCGAAGATGCCGAGGCCCTTGATCAGCGGCTCGTTGGTCGGAGCGACGGCGTCGAGCGCCCAGCTCGGATCCCATGGCCGGAACGTCAACGCGCCTTTGGCATCGAAATAGAAGTCGTCGAGCACGTTGTGCTCGTAGCTCCATCCGAGCGTGCTCTTCAGGATCCTCGCGTCCATCTGGGTGGCAAGCCCGCTCATCTGTTCGATCAGAACGACGTCGGGGCTGAATTTCATGATGTAGTCGCGGATCGCCCGGTAGTTGGCCGCAAGATCGCCATTGTCGCGCCCGGCGGAAATGACCTCGACGCAGCGACCGAGGCGCCGTCCGAGCTCGCTTTCCAGCACCACGTTGAACTTCTCGGTGGCCTTGACCTGCAATGCGACGAAGGTGCTGCCGCCGACCGCGCCGATGCGCAGGCAGCGGTCGCGGTTGTCGATTGCGCGATCGCGGTCGAGGTGTCCGAAATTGTTGGCGAAGGCCCGGCCGGCAAACTCGCGGGGATATCCCGGGCCGCCCGGCCATACCGTACGGCGGTGCTTGGCGTATCGGAAGACGGTCAGATTTTTCTGGTCGTCAGTGTCGAACTCGGACTTGATGTCCGTCTCCGCGGCGTTCGGTTCCTTGCGGCCGGGATTGTCGAACTCCGGGCGGACCGGAACATCGACGACCATCGCACCGGCCAGCGGGCGAAACCAGCGCCCGAGCGACGCATAATAGTCCTGATCTTCGAACCGATACCGCAACGATGCCGCAAGGCGCGTCGGGACATCCGAAAATGCAAAGCTTCCATCGAGCCCGAGCTCGGTCGATCGCGTCTGGTTGTCTTCAAGGACGAGTTCGATGCGCTTGCCCGCGGTGGCCGATCCACCGACGACCTTGCCGGAGATAGTCGAGGCCGCGGCGCCGGATGCTGCGGCATCCGATGCGGTCAAGGCGAGGCGTCGAATTGCCAGTTCGCCCGGCCCCGCGCCATCCAGAATGACGACCCATGATTTGACGCTGCGTCCCGAACCGCCGGCGAGCGCTGCCTTCAGCGATCTTGGCAAGGTCGCGACGTAGCGGCGGCTGCCGGCGCCCCGGAGTTGCTTGAGCGTGCCGGCCTTCGCGACGGCTTCGGCGAGATCGGACGGAACATCCGCCGGCTTGAGGGCGGGATCCACCGGCATATCCGGACCGAGGCGCAGCGACCATCCGGTGAACGAGTAATCATCGAGGATCAGTCCGACCGTGAGGGTTCCGGCCCGGATCGTATCGCCGTCAAGCTCGAGCTCGATCTGCCTGGCGTTGATCGCAGGGGTGTAGTCCGGCGACCAGGCCAGCCACGACTTGCGCGCGTTCGTGGTCAGGACCGCGGATGTCACGCCGATCGGCCCGGTCCGCTTTTGCGTCAGCGTGCCGCCGTAGACCTCGAGGAGGCCGGCCTTCTGATAGACATCGATGTCGTTCAGGAATGCCCATTCACCGAGCTGAGCCGCGCTTCCCTGCACGGAATTCGCCGATGCGGCGCCTGCGGTATCCGTCTTCAGATCTGAAAGACGATCTTGAAGGTCAAGGATCTCGTCCCTGATCTCCGCGGTTTGTTCTGACTGCGCTGCTTGAATGGCGGCCAGTTCGGAGCTCTGCTTGGCATGCTCGGCCTGGAGGTTGGCGAGGACGGCAGACTGCCGCAACTGCTCCCCTGGCATCGCCTTCAGGATGCCTACATAGTAGCGCAGCTTCGGGGCGACGCGCGGACCGATGACCGCGGCGGCAGCGGCCGCAGCGACCAGCAGAACGATGACCGTCAGCGCCTTCCGTGAGCGCAACCTTCTGGATGGGAGCTCCGCCAATTAACCGGTCCTTTGAGATTGAATTAGCGGATGGTCTTCGGGTCGAGGTTGTTCGCGGTCACGCTGATCTCGGCCCCTTCCCGCTTGAAGGACACCGTTCCGATCTTGACCATCCCCCCGTAATTGGGCCGCGCGTATTCATCCATGCTGGTCACGAACGCGAAGATCACCTCGACGGTCGCGTAGCTCTTATAGCGCTCGTCGCTCAACATCTCGGTGGCATAGCGCTTGCCCGTCTCGACCAAGGTCGAATTGACTTCATCTGCGGACAGCGCGCGCAGCTTGTCGCGATCCGGCTGCAGGTTCAGAAGCATCAGCAATCGTTCGCCGCGCGGCGCGGCGACGATATTGCTCCGCGCAACGTCGAGCGCTTTGGTCGTCTGAGCGGTGGCGACAGACATTGGAAGAGAGACGAAAAACGTCATCAGGCAGGCGAATAGCGGCTTCCACATACGCTCGGTCCACACCAGTTTGGCGTGGGGTACCAGACTTAAAAT
Organism: Bradyrhizobium sp. CCBAU 53421; assembly: GCF_015291625.1. Classification (NCBI taxonomy): domain Bacteria; kingdom Pseudomonadati; phylum Pseudomonadota; class Alphaproteobacteria; order Hyphomicrobiales; family Nitrobacteraceae; genus Bradyrhizobium; species Bradyrhizobium sp. CCBAU 53421. The sequence goes on along the minus strand of NZ_CP030047.1, from coordinate 2,255,847 downwards.
CTCAAGTCTACATATATGGGAGCGGGGTTCGCCGACCGCGCGCGCGGGCCTTCTGTGGGCCCGGCCGCTGGTCATCGGACGCGCAAATGCCTCACTTCGCCACGCTCGCATCGATCAGGAGCTTGGCCACCGTCAGCGCCGACTGCGCCGGCCCCTCCTCCGACTGCTGGCCGGTGACGTAGATACCTTCGATCAAGAGCAGCAGGGCATCGCCGAGCACCGCGGGGTGACGCGCGCCCATGCCGGCTGCGAGCTCGCGCAGCCGCTTGCGGAACCGCTTCTTGTGCGCTTCGGCGACCTGCCGCGCCGGATTGTCGCGCGACGGATATTCCACGGTGGCGTTGCTCAGCCCGCAGCCGCGATAGCCTTCGGCCACGGCGCGCGGCGACAACACCCTGATATAGGCGAGCACGTGCTCGCGCGGATCGCTGTATGATTTTCCGCCGGGCTTCTCGAAACTCTCCCAGAAGTTCGCCTCATAGTCGCGCATATAGGCGGCGGCGAGATCGTCCTTGGAGGCGAAGCTGCGATAGAGGCTCGGCTTGGTGACGCCGGCCCGGTCCACCACCTCGTCGACGCCGACGGCGCGGATGCCCTCGCGATAGAACAGCTCGGCCGCGGAGGCGCGGATCCGGTCGGCGGCACGGGCCGGACGCTCCGCGGCCGGCTCGACGGTTTTCTTCATGGCAGCCATTCGAATCCTCCCGCGCGGCCCGCTTGACAATGTTACTGACCGGTACGTATACACGACGCATCGCAATACGTACCGGTAAGTAACATGCCAGACCCATCCATTCAAGCCGCCTCCACCTCGAAACGGCCGTTCGGCCAGAACTACGCCTTCGTCGTCGTCGCCGTGATCTTCCTCGCGCTGCTCGCCTCCGCCGGCCTGCGCGCGACGCCGGGCGTCCTGATGCTGCCGCTGCAGCAGGCGTTCGGCTGGGACGTCGGCGTGATCTCGTCATCCGCCGCAGTCGGCATCTTCCTCTATGGCCTCGCCGGCCCGTTCGCCGCGGCCGTGATGCAGCGCTTCGGCATCCGCCGCACGGTGCTGGGCGCGCTGGTGCTGATGTCGGCATCGACCGGCGCGAGCTATTTCATGACCGCGCCGTGGCAATTGTTCATGAGCTGGGGACTGCTCTCCGGCATCGGCTCGGGCGCGGTCGCCAACGTGCTCGGCGCCACCATCGTCAATCGCTGGTTCACCACCAATCGCGGCCTCGTCATGGGGCTGCTGACGGCGTCGACCGCGACCGGCACCCTGATCTTCATGCCGGGCCTTGCGGCGCTGGTCGCATGGGGCGGCTGGAAGCCGGTGGTGCTGACGGTGGCCGCATGCTGCGCGGCGCTGATCCCTCTCGTGTATTTCCTGGTGCCCGAGCGGCCCGCCGCGGTCGGCCTGCGCTCGTACGGCAGCCACCACGACGATCATGTCGCGCCGCCGGCGCAAGGCAATCCGTTCGTCGCCGCCATCAGCAACCTCGTGCGCGCGGCGAAGACGCGGGCATTCTGGTTCCTGTTCGCCACCTTCTTCATCTGCGGCTTCACCACCAACGGCCTGGTCGGCACCCATCTGATCGCGTTCTGCGGCGACCATGGCATCGTCGAGGTGCAGGCGGCGAGCCTGCTGGCGCTGATGGGATTCTTCGACCTGTTCGGCACCACGCTGTCGGGCTGGCTCACCGATCGGTTCGATCCGCGCAAGCTGCTGTTCCTGTATTACGGGCTGCGCGGCCTGTCGCTGATCTATCTGCCCTACTCGGATTTCTCGCTGGTGAGCCTGTCGGTGTTCGCGGTGTTCTATGGTCTCGACTGGATCGCGACCGTGCCGCCGACCGTGCGCATCGCCAACGAGGCGTTCGGCGACAAGAATGCACCGCTGGTGTTCGGCTGGGTGGTGGCAGGCCATCAGCTCGGCGCCGCCTGCGCCGCGTTCTTCGCTGGCTTCCTGCGTTCGGCGCAGGGCGATTATCTGCAGGCCTTCATGATCGCAGGCCTGACCGGCATCATGGCTGCCGTGCTGTCACTGATGATCACGAGACGGCCGGCGCAACCGGTGCTCGCCGCGGCGTGAGGACGCGCGACGCGCTCGCGCTTTCTGCTTAGCGGGATGCCAAAGCATCCGCCTCGATCAGGCGATGCGCTCCCAGGTCCCACCTCCCGCGGCGGCGACAACCCCCTCGCCGTCGCTGAAGATCTCGAAGCCGCCGATGCGCGCGGCCGGCCGGCCAGGTTGGTCCCTGCCATCGGAAAAAGTAAAGGACACAGGTCCGTTCGGGCCAATCCCCAACGCGACGATCGAAACGATTTCGACAAGGCTGCTCCCTTTCAGGCGATCAGCCTCAAAAGCGGCGCCAGCGAAGACCGGGCTGGATAGACCGGCCCGAACCGCCGGTGTGACGAAGAAGCGTCCCTTCCATTTGCTGCCATCGACGAGCGTCATGTCGACGACCAGCGTCCCCGGCCCCAAGGCTTCAAAATTCGCGTGCGCCTCTTTCACGTCCACGGCAATTCTCCTCGGATAAAATTGACTGGTTTCCGGATGAACATTTTCAGCCGGAGAATGGAAAACGAGCTTAGCGCGAAATTCCGCAAACAACCACCCAAAAGAGAATTTTACATAAACACAACCTGCGCGAATGAGACGCCTGTGACGCGATCGGAATGCCGAAGCGAACTGCGTGGTGGTCATTCGCTAGATCCGGAGATGCGACCAGCCGCACCGCCCGTCACATGCATCCACGACCTTCACTCAGACCAGAGCGGCTCGTGACGAGGCCGCGGCAGTTTGCCGTTCGCCGCGTCAGCACGGCGCAATCGCGGACTTTGATTTGGCTGGGAGAGATCGAGGGGCCAAGGCACCGGGAGCCGCGATGGGCAGGCGAACCGCTCAGCCAGAAATGCCGGATCGAACCGTTCCGGACCGAGATTTGGCGCTCCCTAGGGGAATCGAACCCCTGTTTCAGCCTTGAGAGGGCTGAAAACTCTCCCCGGCCACGTCCGCACTCGTTCGTCATAATCTAGCCTTGTCAATAACTTAGCTAAAAGCCGTTCTTCGCTGTTCGGCCTTGTACGCCGATGCTTATTCGACGGATATTCGACGACTCCGGGGGTCGTATACTATGACAAAGACACTCACTGAGGCTCAGATCACGACTGCCAAGGCCCGCTCCAGACTGGAGCTTGGCGTGCATTGGCGCCGCCTCGATGCCGAGGCGCATCTTGGCTACCGCAAGGGCAAGCGGAGCGGCGTTTGGCTCGTGCGCTGGCGCAATCACCATGACGGAGCCAACTACAAGCAGGCGCCGGTCGGCATCGCCAACGACGTCAACGACAAACTTGCCGAAGGCACGCTGACTTTCGAGCTGGCGGCGGCCCAAGCGCGGGAACACGTCACCCGGTTCAGAATAGAAGCGGCGGCCCAAGCGGCCGGACCGGCACCCACCGTGCGTACGGCTGTAGAGACGTACATCAGGGAACGTAATGCCCGTGATAGCCGACGGGCCGGTCGCGAGGTTCGATCCGATGCTGGTCACCGCTTGCGGCGTTATGTTCTTGGTCAAGAGGAGCGTGGTAGCCAGGAAGCCGTTGAGGCCGCCTCTCTCGCCGCAGTGCATCTGCACGCGCTACGGGAAGATGATCTTTTGACGTGGCGCGAGGATCTTCCTGTCGAATTGAAGGCCACGACAAAACAGCGGCTCATAAATGATCTGAAGGCCGGGCTGAATGCAGCATGGCCCCGCCTGTCGGCGGAGCAAAAGAAGCTGAACCCAACGTTCCCTTCGATTGTGAAAGACGGATTTAAAGCTGAGCGCATCGATGATGATGATGAGTCATCAGTCGCTCGAGACAACCAAGTCCTTACGGATGCGCAAATCTGCACCCTACTTCGGGCCGCGCGCGAGATCGACGATGAGCAGAGATTCGAAGGCGACCTACATCGCATTGTCGTGTGCCTTGCAGCCACGGGTGCGCGATTTGCACAGGCAAGACGGATGCGCGTCAGTGATGCACAATGGGACGAGCAGCGCTTGATGGTGCCAGGTTCATACAAGGGGCGTGGTGGCAACGGTGGCTCCGTTCCAGTTCCGGTGGGCGAAGATGTCATCCAAGTCCTGTTGCCAGCCATATTGGATCGCCCAAAAGAGGCGCCGTTGTTCGAGCGATGGAGCTACGAGCAGGAGGCCGGCAGCATCGTTTGGAGAAAGTCAAAACGCGGTCCATGGAAGACGGCAGAACTTACTCGTCCATGGCACGCCATCCGAGATCGCGCCGCGCTACCAGAAGCCATTCCTTATGCGTTGCGACATTCCAGCATCGTTCGCGGATTGCGAAACCGCCTGCCTATTCAACACGTTGCGAAGCTGCACAACACTTCCGTGAAAATGATTGAGCGGCATTACGCTAAATATATCTCAACGGCGTTGGAAGATCTCGCTCGGGCGGCAGTTGTCTCCCTGGTCCCGCGCCACGGCGAAAATTCGGTTGGGCTCGGATGATCAATAAGAGGCGCTTACTGCAAAAGCACACTCTATAGTGGCTTCCACCACACGACTGATAGTATCAGGCTTCCAGACTCGGGGCTTTACCGGGCTGAGGCGACAACCAAGGTAAGAGCCAATTCACGATCGATATGGTAGCCGTGCCATCGTCAGCTGTCTCAGGAGCCGCGAACCTGTCCAGGGTCGGCTGGTTTGGCATTGACACCAACCAGAGCCAACAGAGATTGCACAATGACTAGACGACGGCGACCGACCGTCGTCGTGGCAACTCGACCATCTCCGATTAGTTCATAGATCTTGGTCCGCCCGAGACCTGTCGCTTCACAGGCCTCCGCGACAGTGCAGGTCACCCGCTGCGCAAACGGGAGGCGACGCAGATGGCTGGGCACCGGCATATCTGCGGCTGCACTACGTTCAACTTGGACACTGCTTTCGAGGTCCTGACCACGCCGTATCAAGATCACGTCTCCTCCATAATCGAAGGAGCTACCCTGAGGCGCCCCGCATTCAACGTCAATGGAAGCAAAGGAGCAGTAGGGAGGGCCCTAGCGAGCGTCAGGAAGTGGCAGAAAAGACTCGGCTACGAAAGACAACGCTGAATTTTTTGTAACTGAGATTGTACCCGATCAGGACGACAGGAGATCTGATGCTGGACAGGGCATCGGAGGCGTACTCCGCATCAGTCTTGACGCCACGCAAGCTGCACAACAAAAACCCGAAGCACTTCAAATGGACTAAAGTCTGCCAACCAGATTTTGGCTTCCGTTAAACGCTTCTGCCACAAAGCTCACCAGACTTTATGTGGTGAACTTTAGATTCACGTGACTAGCACTACTTTGGCAGATTGCTGGATTTCTTATCAGGATTCCCGAATCAATTTTTCAATGATTCATAAGTGGCCTACCGATCAGTCCTTCGTCGAGGAGTAACCGCTGAGCAGCTATCGGCCATCAGAACAGGCTGCGCATCCTTCCAATCTGCTTGGCTCCGATGGCCTGTATTGCAGATATCCAGCACTCTTTCCGATCTTTAAAACAAGCAATGCTGTTGGTGCTACCCCACTCCCTACCGCGCAAGCGGAAGGGCTAGATAACGCCGTTATCCAGCACCTTGCTGCAAAGTTGATCGAGCGAGCCAAAGACTGCCAACGACTTCTGAAGGGCCCCTAAGCTTGTACAAATTCGCGGTTCGCGGTCAACTACCGACGTAGTGGACGGTCATCCGCGGCCTATGGAGTAGAGGCCGTGAGGCCTTACTCACCGCCTTCGTAGAACAGCTCCAATGGTAGGCCGACCAGCGCCTTGCCGATCCAGTCCCGTGCGATCACATTCGACGGGCCCATCGCGATCGCTGCGCGCGCGTCTCGATAGGATCGCTCGATCGGACCCCGATGGTAGCCATAGCCGCCGGTCACCGTCAGCGCGGTGGCCGCGACCTTGTTGGCGACCTCGGCGGCGTGGACCTTGAATTCGGTCAGCGGAATCAGGATCTCGCTCTGCGGCCTGCCGGCGCGCCACAGCACGTCGAGTCGCGCCGCGAGCTCGTTGCGCCACGGCCGCAAGGTCTCGACGAGCACCTTAGCGGCGCCTAGCTCCTGCCGGATCGCCTGGTAATCCGATAGGCTCTTATTCCGATCCTTGTGCACGAAGCTCGTGGTGTGCGCCACCGCCGCGTTCAGCGCTCCGCGCGCCACGCCTTCCCAGACCGCGCCGAGTCCGATCAGGTAGACCGGCGACACGCCGTCATAGATGATTTCCTTGCCCTGCCCCTCGCCGCCGAGCCGGTCGTGTCGTGGCACCCGCACATTGCTGTAGCGGATCGGGCCTGAATGATTGGCCCGCACGCCGAGCGCATCCCAAGGCCGTGATTCGATCCCTTCGGCCTTGCCGTCGACGATGAAGAACACGATATCGGCCTGGTCCTTTGCGCCGGGCGTGCGCGTCTGCACCACATAGTAATCGGCTTGGCCCGAGCTGGTCGTGAACGACTTCTCGGCATTGACCAGATAATCCTCGCCGTCGCGCGAGGCTTCCGAGAGATTGAACCACCAGTGCCCGCCGGTGGCGCGCTCGCTGGTCGAATAGGTGCCGAGCAGGCCGCCATTGTTGGATTTGAGCCAGCGCTCCTTCTGGTCGGCGCTGCCGAACAGATTGATAGTTTGGGCCGCGCCGACATGCATCACATAGACGAGGCCGGTCGAGGCATCGGCTTGCCCGATGCGATAGGCGGCTTCGGCGAAGTCGACGTGAGCGAGGCCGAGCCCGCCATGCTGCACCTCGTTCAGCACACCGGTCCATCCGGCCTCCGACAGCGCACGCAGATTCTCGCGCGGAAACCGGCTCTCCTTGTCGTTGCGATCGGCGTTCACCTTTACGGTGGCGTCGATCGCGGCGTCGAGTCTTGCATAGACGTCGTCGTCGATCTTTCGGGCGAGATTTTCTTGGGCCATGGTCATTCTCCTGTCCGGGTTGATGTCAAGCGACAGCGTGGGTCGGCTGCCGGCTCGGATCGGCTTGTGACGATCCGCCGAGATAGAGCGTCTTGATGTCGCCGCGCCGCCGCAGCTCGGCGGCGGCACCCGCGAGCACGCTGCGGCCGTTCTCGAGCACGACAGCGTGGTCGGCGAAGCGCAGCGCCACCGTCGAGTTCTGCTCCGCGACCAGGATCGACAGACCCTGCTCGGCATTGAGCTGTTTGAGCGCGCGAAAAATCCCCTCCACGACGAGCGGCGCCAGCCCCATCGACGGCTCATCGAGCACCAGCAGCCGCGGCCGCGACATCAGGGCGCGGCCGATCGCTGTCATCTGCTGTTCGCCGCCGGAGGTCAGCCCGGCCAGCGAACGGCGCCGCTCCTTCAGCCGCGGAAACAGCGTGTAGACGCGGTCGAGATCATCTGCGGTCTCGGCGCGGGTCGCATCGCGCCCGATCGCGCCGGTGAAGAGGTTCTCCTCGACCGTCAGCGACGCAAAACAGTGCCGCCCTTCGAGCACCGGCACGATGCCGACCCGCACTAGCGCGGCGGCCGATATGCCGGCAAGATCGTGGCCGTCGAACAGGATGCGGCCCGCAGTGATCTGGCCGCGGCGGGCGGGCAGCAGCGCCGACACTGCCTGCAAGGTGGACGATTTGCCGGCGCCGTTGGCGCCGAGCACGGCGACAATTACGCCCGGCCGCACCACGAGCGACACGTCGCTGACGGCGCGGATGGCGTGATTGTAGGTCGCGGCCAGGCCGTCGACTGAGAGCAGGACTTCACTCATGGTTCGATCCGTCGAGTTACCGGCTGCGGGAGGCATAAGGCTCCCGCAGCGGCGCGATCAATTACTGGCTGACCGGATTGTCGCCGGAAGTGCGGGGCTTGATGCCGTGCTCCTGGGCATAGGCGGCCGCGGACTTCTCGATGATCGGCCGCAGGGACGCCCAGTCCGGCGCGATCCAGTCCGACACCACCTTCCACTTCGCGCCATCCCACTGCTGGAAGGTGACGCGGCCGTCGCCCTCGTGATTGTCCCAAGTGACATTGATCGAATGGAACAGCCCCTTGGCGCCGAGCGCCTCGACCCGCGCCGGATTCAGCTGCAGATGCTCAAAGCCCCAGCGCACCTCGTCGCCGGTCAGCGTGCGCTCGCCGAACTTCGCCTGCGCGATCCTGATCGCCTCGACGTTGAGGATGCCGTTCACGATGCCGAGGTTGTGGTAGACGCTGCCGATCCGCTTCTTGTCGTCGAGATTGCCCTTGCCTGCGCCATAGACGGTCTTGATCACCTCTTGCAGCACCGGATATTCGGCACCGGAGGCTTGCGTGGTGATCGCGATATAGCCTTTGGCGGCGTCGCCCGCTGGGATCACGTCTTCCTCGGAATTGGACCAGACATTGCCGATGATGTGGTCGGCCGGGAAGCCGACCTTCTGCGCGGTCTTCAGCGCCACCGGATTCATCACGCCCCAGCCGCGCAGCACCACATAGTCGGGCTTGGCGCGCCGGATCGAGAGCCACTGCGACTGCTGCTCGTTGCCGGGATGCGGCACCTCGATCTGCTCGACGCTGAAATGATACTTGTCCGCGAGGAGCTTGTAGATCGGGATCGTCTCCTTGCCGTAGGGCGAACCGTGATAGAGCACGACGATTTTCTTGTCCTTGAGCCTATCGACGCCGCCTTCGCGGCTCGCGATGTAGTTCACGATACCAGAGGTCTCGCTGTAAGGATTGAGCAGCAGCGGGAAGACGTAGGGAAAGACGCGACCGTCGGTCGAATCGGTGCGGCCATGGTTGACGGTGATCAGCGGCACCTTGTCCTTGGTGATGCGGTCGATCATGGCGTAGGCGATGCCGACCGACAGCGGATTCCAGGCTGCGACGCCGGGCCGGTTCTTCAACCGCTCATAGACCTCGACGCCGCGCTCGACCTCGTACTGGGTCTCGCCCTCGTCCCAGGTCAGTTTTACACCGTTGACGCCGCCGTCGCGGATATTGATTAGGTTCAGATAGTCGATGAAGCCGCCGAAGAAGCCGGTGCCGCCGGCGGCATAGGGGCCAACCCGATAGCTTTGCAGCGGAAAGAACTGCTCGTCGGCGTGGACCGCCGGTGCTCCGGCAAATGCAAGGACACCCACTACCCCCAGCGCGAATTTCAAGTGTCGAAACCTCATCGTCAGCTCCTTGATGTGTCAGTTGCAGGAAACGTCTTGCGGAAGCCGGTCCACGCGGCCGACGCCGCGCGAAACCGGTCCCACAGCGCGATCAATCCGCGCGGCTCCGCGATCAAAAAGGCGATGATCAGCGCACCGACCACGATGCGCTGGCTCATCTCCAGCACGCCGGAGTCGAACACGCCACCGAGCAGCGCCGCGCCGAGCCGCGACAGGATCAGCGGAAACACCACGATGAAGGCCGCGCCGAGGAACGCGCCGCGCAGCGATGCCAATCCACCGATGATGATAATGAAGAGGATCTGGAACGAGCGATCGAGATTGAAGCCGGCCGGCTCGACCGTGCGCAGGTAGGCAAAGGCCCACAGCACCCCAGCGACCCCGATCAGGAACGAGGAGACGCCGAACGCCAGCAGCTTGGTCCGTAGCAGCGGCACACCGATCACCTTTGCCGCGATCTCGTGATCGCGGACCGCGATGAAGTTGCGGCCGGTCTGCGATTGCAGCAGCAGTAAGGTCAGGATCGTCGCCACCGTCACGACGGCCAGCGAGAACAGGTAGCGGCCCGCCGCGCTGGTGAAGGAATAGCCGGCGATGGTCAGCGCCGGCGCGTCGATCACGCCGGACGGATTGTCGTTGGAGAACCAGCCGAACTTGGTCAGCGCCCATTGTACGAAGAACTGCGCCGCGAGCGTCGAGACCGCGAGATAGAACCCGCGCAACCGCAGGCTCGGCAGCCCGAACACGATGCCGATCGCGGCCGCGACGAGGCCGGCCAACACCAGATCGAGCAGCAGCGGCAGCTCGGGCACACGGAGATGCAGATTGTAGGCGGCATAGGCGCCGACCGCGAGGAACGCGGCCGAGCCGAGCGACACCTGCCCAGCATAGCCGGTGAGGACGTTGAGCCCGACCGCGGCGAGCCCCAGCGCGAGGAACGGCGTCAGAACCGCGTCCATCAAATAATCCGAACCGGCGAGCGGGATAACGCCGAACGCAATCACTGCGCCGATGCCGATCAGGATGCGGTCGATGGGGCGGGTCTGGCGCGGGTTCGAGGTTGCGTCCATGTGCTAGACCCTCTCGACCAGCTTCTGCCCGAACAGTCCCGAGGGCCGCACCAATAGGAATGCCAGCGCGACGACATAGGCCGCCCAAGCCTCGATGCCGCCGCCGACCAACGGGCCGACATAGACCTCGGCGAGCTTCTCGATCGCGCCGATCAGGAGGCCCCCGACGATGGCGCCGGCGATCGAATCGAAGCCGCCGAGCACGAGCACCGGCAGCGCCTTGAGCACCACCAGCGACAGCGAGAACTGCACGCCGAGCCGCGCGCCCCACAGCAATCCGGCGACCAGCGCAACGATGCCGGCGACCGTCCACACGATGGCCCACACCCGCGGCAGGCGAAGGCCGACCGCAAGTGCTGCAAACGGATCGTCGGCGACGGCGCGGAACGACAGCCCTGTCCGCGTGGTGCGGAAGAACAGCGCGAACAGCGCAACCAGGCTGCCCGCCACCGCCGCCGCGAACAGGTCGAACCGGCTGATGAAGACGCCGGCGATATCGAGCGGCACGTCGCTGATGCCGATGTCGAGGCCGTGGACCTGGGTGCCCCACAACAGCTGCGCCGCGCCTTCGATCACATAGGACAGCCCCAGCGTCGCCATGAACAAGGTGATCGGCGGCTGGTTGACCAGCGGCCGCAACACCGTGCGCTCGACCGCGACACCGAGCGCGACCATGATCGCGAGTGTCGCCAGCAGCGCGAGCGGAAGCGCGACGCCGCGCTCGACCAGACTGACGAAGGTCAGCGCCGCGAACAGCAGCATCGCGCCCTGCGCGAAGTTGAGCACGCCCGAAGTCTTGTAAATCACCACGAAGCCGATCGCGACCAGCGAATACATCACGCCCGATAGCAGACCGCCCACCAGCACTTCGATGAGGAATTGATAGTCAAACATCAAAGTGCGAGCTCCGTTTCGTCCGCATGCGCGACGCCGAGATAGGCATCGACGACCGCCTGGTCGGACCGCACCTGGTCCGGCGTGCCGTCGGCGATTTTGCGGCCATAGTCGAGCACCGCGATGCGATCGGACAGCCGCATCACCACACCGATGTCATGCTCGATTAGGACGATGGTGGCGCCATAGCTGTCGCGGGCGTTGCGGACATGCGCAGCCAATTCGTGCTTCTCGCCGAGCGTGACGCCCGCAAAGGGCTCGTCGAGCAGCAAAAGCGACGGCCGCGCCACCAGCGCGCGCGCCAACTCGACGCGCTTCTGCAAACCATAGGGCAAGGTTCCGGCGGCGCGGTCGCGCACCTCGCGAAGGTGCAGGAAGCCGATGACGTCTTCTGCGGCGGCGCGGTTCTCCGCTTCGATCCGCCGCGCCAGAGGCGAGCCGGTGATCTGGCGCAGAAAGCCGGCGCGGACCCGGTGCGCCAGTCCCATCAGAACGTTGTCGCGCACCGAGAGGCCCTTGAACACAGCGAGATTCTGGAACGTCCGCGCCACACCATGCTGCGCCAGCCGCGCCGTCGGTACATGGCCGAAGGAATGCTCGCCGAGCCAGACCCGGCCCCGGTCCGGCCGGTAGAGCCCGCTGATGACATTGAGCAGCGAGCTCTTGCCGGCACCGTTGGGGCCGATCACCGCGCGGATCTCGCCTTGTGCGACCTCGAGATCGATGTCGCGCAGTGCGGCGACGCCGCCGAACGAGAGCGAGATGTCAGCAAGCGCGAGCACCGGCTGGATCTCGCCACTGTCTCGTTTCACGAGCGCACGGTCCGCGACGTCCGCGCGCGCGGACAAGGGCGCAGAGAGCGCCGGCTCGACAAGGGCGCCATCCAACGGAAGCACACCCGCGCTTGCTGCGATCATGGTCACGCCAATGTTTCCCGGATCACTCGGCGGCCTGGACGTGCCGCGACGCGTCCGCTTCCAGTGCACGCACCAGCGGAATGATGCGGCGGCCGAAATACTCGACCTCTTCCTGGAAATGGAGGAAGCCGAGCAGCACCAAGTCGACCCCGACCGCCTTGAGCGCGATGATGCGCTCGGCGATCTGCTCGGGCGTGCCTGTCAGGTTGGTCTTGAAGCCGTCATTGTACTGGACGAGATCCTCGAAGCTCGATTTGGCCCAATTGCCCTGACCTTCCGGCGAGGCCTTGCCGGCGTTCTTGACCTCGTGACCAAAGGCATCGACGGCCTCCGGATCGGCCTTGGCGATGATTTCGTTGAGGACGCTGCGCGCCTCGGCCTCGCTATCGCGCGCGATCGCAAACGCATTGACGCCGATCCTGACCGAATGGCTGTTGGCCCTTGCCTTGGCCCTGATGTCGTCGACCTGCTTCTTGATCTCATCGACCGAGTTGCCGTTGGTGAAGTACCAGTCCGACACCCGCGCGGCCATGTCGCGCGCCGCGCGTGAGCTGCCGCCCTGGAAGATCTCGGGCAGCGGCTGGGCCGGCTTCGGCTTCAGCGTGTAGTCGCTGAAGCGATAGAAATCGCCGCGGAAGGTAAAGCTGTCTTGAGTCCAAATCCCGCGTAGCGACCGGATGAACTCTTCCGAGCGCCGGTAGCGTTCGTCGTGATCGAGCCAGGGTTCGCCGATCGCGGTGAACTCGCCACGGAACCAGCCAGAGACGATATTGACCGCAACGCGGCCCTCGGTGAGCTGGCTGATGGTGGCAATCTGCTTGGCGGCGACCGCCGGATTCCAAGGCCCGGGCAGCAGCGCCGCGATCACTTTCAGCTTCGTGGTCGCCGCGAGCAGCGCGTGGCTAAAGGCGACCGGCTCGTGCTGGAACTCGGCGCCATAGCCGGCCGTAAAGCGGATCTGGCTCAGGGCATAGTCGAACCCCGCCTGTTCCGCGATCTGCGCCAGCCGGCGATTGTAATCGATATCCCACCCGGTTCGCTGCTCGATCTTGCTGATCACGAGGCCGCCGGAAACGTTCGGCACCCAATAGGCGAATTTGATCTGATCATGGTTCGCGGTCACAGGAATGTCCTTCTGAAGTTTGGATTTGCAAGTGTGACGCAGGCAGCACGATGCATTCACGCTGCGGCTGGCGCGGGTTACGACACAGCTCGTTCAAGCCGTCACTGAGATCGGGATGGGAAACTTTGCGCAGCCCTGATCCGCGCCGGCGCGCAATCGGTGCGTCAACAACACGGTGCGCGATAGGACATCAGCTGCGCAACGCAGGTTCGAGATCGGTCAAAGAGGCCCTTGAAAGTCATCCACGTTCCCCTCGCTAGCATCATCGGCGAGCAACCAATACTCTCAGAGAAAATTGGGACGAGCGAGTCCAAGCCAAACTCTTTTTCAGCGCGTCCGGGAAAGCGGTATTCTTTTGTTGACGCGAAACGCGACGATTGTTGCCATGCGGGCGAAAACTCGGTTGCGAAGACTCGCCTGCTGAAGATAATGGCAAGCGGCTCTGATAGCAAAATCGAGAGCCGTCCAACAAGTGTATCGCTGGACCTCCATTGCATCAGCAGTTGAATTTCCTGCCATCGGAATGACAGCGAGCGAAGCATTTGCCAAATCCAAGCAGCTCCTTGCGATGCGGAGTCGCTGGCTTAGTTTATCCAATAGGAGGTTGCGGCCGCGATCGATCGATAGGTTGGATTGGACAGATTACATTGCCCCCCCTCTATTCAGAAACGAAGTGATCGGCGTTATCGGGCAGCGAGGGGTCTACTTCGCCGCTGAGTCTCCCTCATAAAGCGAGGCACGTTTGTTTTTCATTTGGAATGTTATCTTGCGGCGAGATCCTTCTCCGTCGAGGCTGGTTCGAAGAACGCCTTTGCCTTTAGATGATTTCGCAGAGCGACTGGCCTGTACGGGCCAAAGCTCGTAAAGTTGCGGACCTTGCTCATCGCAAGCCTTTGATAGACCGTCTCGTGAAGTTGCGCGGTTTCTGGCACGTCGCGGACCGCTTTCGACCAACGGAATGCGGTTCCGCCCATCCGACCATGCATTCGTCGCGCATCATTCCATCGGCCGGCGGATAGAGCCGTAACAGGTTCTTGTCGACGATCACGCGCCCTGCTTCGGGAATCTTCTCGGTGATGAATTCCACCATCCAGTCGAGTGTGATGTCAGACAGCCGAGACTCGTTCTCAGGATAGCTTCGGCTGTCACAGGTTGTTGAGATTGCAGAACCTGCGATAGGGCGGCGCCACCTCAAGCTCGAATAAGATCCTCCCGCCTATTGAGCTGCTCACCACTGTCCCCGGAGCAAAGGGCCGCCGCCACTCCACTGCGCTCTGCAAGCACAATTGTCCGATTCGCAGTCGTAAGCCGCCGATTACCCCATCCACGCATCAGTAGGACTGCTCGAAGAGTGGATTTCGTCTACACTTAGGGCCTAACGCTCCGATCCAAAGGCAGCGCGCCCCCACGAGCAACGCGTTCAAGGAATGCCGAAGCGCAAGATCGACAAGCTCGCTCGCGCAAAAGCGCGGCCCGATCCTGCCCAATGGGGTGAGGATGAAGTAATGACCCTTGTCGAGGCCGCGGCAGTGTTCTTCCCACTCGGTCCGTTGACAATATCATCGTTGCGCAGAGCCGCGGCCACTGGGACTCTTGAAATCGCCAAAGTTGCGGGCAAGGATCTGACAACCCCTCGAGCGATCTGCAAATTGGTCAAGCCGTCATGCCGGGCCGCAAAGCCAAGCCGCCACGACTCTGGTTTAGAGAGGACGATGAAACCTGGATCATCCTCGATCGTGGCCGGCAAATCCGCACAGGCTGCAGCCGCGACGACATTGACGGAGCTGCGAAGGCGCTCGAGACCTATATCGGCGAGCGACATACCAGCACCATCGGGGCAACTGACCCGAACGTCCTCGCGATAGCCGACGTCCTCACTGCCTACGAAATTTCAAAGCGGCCCAAGGACACGGGCGATGAACGCGCGTGGGCACAACATGACCTGCTGCTCATTCGCTTGCTCGATCTTAACAATTTTTTTGGCGATAAAACCGTCAGTCAGCTTAAAGCTCAGCTTTGTCGCGACTTTGTCGATTGGTCCACCGGTACTGCGAACGACAATCATGGGAAGGCTGGCATCAAGCCACGCAACGGGGCAGTCTCTGATCAAACCGCACGACGCCGGCTCGAAGATCTACGCGCTGCCGTGAACGCCTACCACGCCGAGCATACGCTCACCGTCGTTCCAAAGATCACTCTTCCTCCTAAAGCCGAAGGACGACACCGATGGCTAACGCGCAACGAGGCAGCGCGCCTACTCGGAGCAACAATCGGCTACGTGTGGGACACCGAGGAGGAAACGTGGAAGCGCAGCGAGGATGGCGAGCTCGCGCGACGGGAGCGGTGGATCATTCGTCGTCGCTATCCCGCGGCGCGCTTCTGCCTGATCGGTATTTACAGTGCTCGTCGCGAAGAGACCATCCGGCGCACCCAGTGGCTACCAACAACGACCCATCCATGGATGAACCTTGACGCGATGGTCTACCAGGGCAAAGGGGCGCTGGAGCAGTCGACCAAGAAACGGCGGCCGCCGGCAAAGATCGCTAGCCGCCTGCGTCCGCATCTGATTCGATGGCGTAGGATCGACCAAGCTCGATCTGCAGAACTCCGCGCCTCAGGGGTTATGAGAGACGGTGAACAAATCCGGTTCGTCGTGAACCGCATGCACGACGGCCAGCCGCTTGCTGGCAAGATCAGGTCAGCCTGGAATGGTATTCTGGAGGACGCCGGGCTGGGCGACGACGTCGTCCGGCATTCACTGCGCCATACAGCGGCGACATGGTTGATGCAGGCGGGCGTCGACATGTGGGAAGCCGCTGGCTGGCTCGGCATGACCGTTGAGCAATTAGAGGCCAACTATGGCCATCACCACCCGGACTTTCAGGAAGAGGCGGCGAAAGCTTTTGGGGCAAGGCGCTGAGCTGACCACTACTCTCCGCGAGCTATTCGTGCTTTGATATCCGCCAAATCAGCTCGTAGGTCCGAAGGGAGGACTTGTGGTGCTTGATGGTGTTCGATGTAGCATCCCGACAGGGGCTAGTTCCCTCGCGCTTCCCGATCGTCTTTTTTCCGATTTAGAACAGTACAAGGCCGCCGCGGACCGCTGTTCGACGTCCTTGACGGTTGCCTCGAGGGCGACAGACATGGCTGCCGAGACTCAAATCGTTGCGCATTTCGTTGCGCACAAAAAACACAGAACCTATAAGTGCTTGAAAGAATGGTCGGAGTGGCAGGATTCGAACCTGCGACCCCTGCGTCCCGAACGCAGTGCTCTACCGGGCTGAGCCACACTCCGACTGAGGGCCGGCTTATAGCGTCGGGTTTCGGGGACCGCAAGGGACCACAGGGCATCCAATTGAGGAATCTAGTCACAGTGGATACAGGCCTGAAAACGCACGTTCTGCCCGCCGGTGCCGCCGCCACGGCGACCGCCGCCGGGGTTCTGGCCGAGGGCGGCCTGGTGGCGTTTCCGACCGAGACGGTTTACGGGCTCGGCGCCGACGCCGGCAACGCGTCCGCCATCGCCCGGCTCTACGAGGCCAAGGGCCGTCCGGCCTTCAATCCGCTGATTGCCCATGTCGCCGATCTCGGCGCCGCGCGCCGGATCGCCCTGTTCGACGGGCAGGCCTTGCGCCTGGCGGAGGCGTTCTGGCCGGGTCCCCTGACTCTGGTGCTGCCGAAGGCGCTCTCCTGCCCGGTCGCGGAACTCGCGACCGCCGGGCTCGATACGGTCGCGGTTCGCATCCCGGCCCACAAGGTGGCGCGCGACATCATCAAGGCGTTCGGCGGTGCCGTGGTAGCACCGTCGGCCAATCTCTCCGGCCATGTCTCGCCCACCACGGCCGAGCATGTGAACGGCGACCTCGCGGGCCGGATCGACATGATCGTCGACGGCGGCCCGGTCGAGGTCGGCGTCGAATCCACCATTGTCGGCTGCTTCTCCGATCCCGTGCTGCTGCGGCCTGGCGGGCTGACGCGCGCCGAGATCGAGCGCGTGCTCGGCCATCCCCTGCAATCGCCGCCGCAGGAAGCCGAGAGTGACAGCCAGCCGATCGCCCCGGGCATGCTGGCCTCGCATTACGCGCCGCGGACACCGGTCCGGCTCAATGCCAGCGATGTCCATGTCGGCGAAGCCTTGCTGTCGTTCGGGCCGGTCAGGGTCGCGCGGCGCGAATGCGCCTCCGTGGAGATGAACTTGTCGGAGCGCGGCGATCTCGCCGAGGCCGCCGCCAATCTGTTCGGCTACCTTCGCACGCTCGACAAGAGAAACGCGGATGCTATCGCAGTGATGCCTATTCCCGAGGACGGACTCGGCGAAGCCATCAACGACCGGCTGCGCCGCGCAGCCGTTGGGCGGTAGCAAGCATGACCCGGAAACCTGCGAGCCGGTTTTCGCCGCGATGAACGCGACGCGTTTGCGCGGAGGTCATGGCCACAATAAAGATCCCGACTGAGTGAAAGACCAAGAAAAAATGAACATCGTCCAATCAGCGGTGCCGCCGCTTCCGCCCGAATTGCTTGAAAAGTTCCGCGCCATCGTCGGGGCGAAATACGCGGTGACCGATCCTGCCGACATCAAGCCTTACGTCACCGAGGAGCGCGACCTGTTTCACGGCCGCTCGCCGCTGGTGCTGCGCCCCGGCTCGACCGCCGAAGTCGCCGCGATCTGCAAGCTTGCGAGCGAGCACAGGATCGCGCTGGTGCCGCAGGGCGGCAACACCGGCCTGGTCGGCGGGCAGACGCCGCACAATGGCGAGGTCGTGGTGTCGCTGCGGCGGCTCGACAAGATCCGCGACATCGACGTCGAGTCCAACACCATGACCTGCGAGGCCGGCGTGGTGCTGCAAATCGCGCAGCAGAAAGCAGCCGACGTCGATCGGCTGTTCCCGCTGTCGCTCGGCGCCGAAGGCAGCTGCACCATCGGCGGCAACCTCTCGACCAATGCCGGCGGCACCGGCGCGCTTGCCTACGGCGTGGCGCGCGAGATGGCCCTCGGCGTCGAGGTCGTGCTGGCCGACGGCCGCGTGCTCAACGCCCTGTCCAAGCTGAAGAAGGACAACACCGGCTACGATCTGCGCAACCTCTTCATCGGCGCCGAAGGCACGCTCGGCATCATCACCGCGGCAACGTTGAAACTGTTCCCGAAGCCGCGCGCGGTCGAGACCGCCTATGTCGGCCTGAAGTCGCCGGCGGCGGCATTGAAGCTGCTGTCGATCTCGCGCAACGAGGCAGCCGGCAGCCTGACGAGCTTCGAGCTGCTCGCCGACATCGCGGTCGATTTCTCGATCCGCCACGGCATCGATATCCGCGATCCGCTGGAGAGCAAGCACCCCTGGTACGTGCTGATGGAATTATCGTCATCGCGCGACGATGCCCGCGACGCGCTGGAGGCGATCCTCGCCCAGGGCATGGAAGACGGCATCGTCGACGATGCTGTGATCGCCGCCAATCTGAGCCAGCGCCAGGCGTTCTGGAAACTGCGCGACGAGATGTCGGCCGCGCAAAAGCCGGAGGGCGGCTCGATCAAGCACGACATCTCGGTACCGGTCGCGGCCGTGCCTGCCTTCATCGCGGAGGCCAATGCGGCGGTCGTGAAGCTGATCCCGGGCGCCCGGCCGGTGCCGTTCGGCCATCTCGGCGACGGCAACATCCACTACAATGTCAGCCAGCCGGTCGGCGCCAATGCAGCCGACTTCCTGGCGCGCTGGCACGACGTCAATGCCGTCGTGTTCGAGATCGTGCTGCGGATGGGCGGCTCGATCTCGGCCGAGCACGGCATCGGCGTGCTCAAGCGCGACGAACTGCCCGACGTCAAGGACAAGGTCGCGATCGAGCTGATGCGGCAGGTCAAGGCGATGCTCGATCCGCTCGGCATCATGAATCCGGGCAAGGTGCTGTGACCGTGCAGGCGACAACGCCCTCCCCTTCACTCGCCATTGCACCAATCACCGACGCCGATATCGCCGATGTCGTCGCGCTGTGGCAGGCCTGCGGCCTGACGCGGCCGTGGAACGATCCCTCGGCCGACATCGCGCTGGCGCGGCGCGGTCCGAGCTCGGCCGTGCTGGTCGGCCGCAACGCCGGCGCGATCGTGGCAACCGCGATGGTCGGCCATGACGGCCATCGCGGCTGGGTCTATTACGTCGCGGTCGATCCCAACCGCCAGGGCAAGGGGCTTGGCCGCACCATCATGGCGGCGGCCGAAGACTGGCTGCGCAATGCCGGCGTGCCGAAGCTGCAATTGCTGGTACGGCGGGAGAACGCCAAGGCCGGCGCTTTCTACCAATCGCTCGGCTATGAGGAGTCGACCTCGGTGATGCTGGCCAAATGGCTCGACGGCCGCGAAGCCACGCCGTGACAGCGTTGAGGATATCAGCATGAGCATCGCCGACCGCGTCCGCGTCAAGGACGTCGAGCTGCTTTCCAAACGCCGCTACGAGCTGAAGAGCGCGACCTTCGACTACCGCCGCAGCAACGGCGAATGGCAGACCCAGGTGCGCGAGGTCTACGACCGCGGCAACGGCGCGGTGCTGTTGCCCTACAATCTCAGTACCCGCAGCGTCGTGCTGGTGCGCCAGTTCCGCTACCCGGCTTTCGCCAACGGCTATGACGATCTCCTGATCGAGGCCGCCGCCGGCATGCTCGACGATGCCGCGCCGGAGATGCGCATTCGCGCCGAGGCGGAGGAAGAAATCGGCTACCGGCTCACGCATGTGCGCAAGGTATTCGAAGCCTTCATGACGCCGGGCGCGGTGACCGAGAAGCTGCATTTCTTCATCGCCGAATACGACGCCGCGATGCGTGTCAGCGACGGCGGCGGGCTCGCCGACGAGGGCGAGGACATCGAGGTGCTGGAGCTTGCGATCGACGACGCGCTCGCCATGATCAGCGATGGCCGCATCGTCGACGCCAAGACCATCATGCTGCTGCAATACGCCGCGCTGCATCTGTTCAGGTGAATGCCGCCGCGTCCCGGCCCGGACCGAGGCGGCTCGCGCCATCAGCTAGACAAAATATCGAAAACAACCCCATGCAAAGTAGCCGGCGGTGACCGGCGCTCGACTTGACACGTCGGGCAACTCACCGATACGCTTCCAATATTCCGAAATCACACAGACGCACGCTGGCCCCTGGAGCCATAATGCTCTAGCTCCGTCATCCTGAGGTGTGAGCGGAGCGAGCCTCGAAGAATCGACGGCCCCGCTGGTGGCCGATTCATCCTTCGAGACGGCCGCGCTGCGGCCTCCTCAGGATGACGGGGATGGTCTGAATCCGGCTCGACGATCAGCTGTCGCTAGCGCCGCTCCACACCGTCAACTCTACTGCATCGTGATCGCAAGCCCGCTCAGATCGGCATTGGCCATCAGGCCGACCTGGTGGCCGGTCAGTTCGAGCACGGCGCCCTTCTGATTGGTCAGCACGATCGCGCGTGCACCGCGACCAACGGCAAGCCCGGCGCCCGCCGCGCCGTAGACGCCGGCGACGTCGGACGGACGATTGATGTTGCTGACGCGGCCGCGCAGCACGGTCTTGGAGCCGCCGAAGACCAGGCCGTAATCGAGACCGCCGGTGGACAGCCGATAGGAGCGGCCGCGGAACGTCAGCACACCGCTCCCGCCGGAGCCGCCGATGATCCACCCGGCCTTGTAGATCGTGAGCGTCACGAAGCCGCTGTCGGCGCGAGCGGCGGAAGAGACAGCAAGTCCCGTCAATGCCAGCAGCGCGACCAGCGCGGCGCGAAGGGTGGATGAAAGTTTCATGTGCAGTCTCCCCAAGACTTTCTCAGTCGATTTGCTCACATCGATTTGCCTGCGTCGCGACACGGCTGCGAATCGCAATGCGCGACTGTAGCAAGCAACCAGGCGCAATTTGGCACAGTGCCGGCCATTTGCTGACGGATATTTCAGCACAACCGGTGTTGAACCTGTTCCCCGGGTTGCAACACTCACTGCATGTCCGGGGCGATCGGCCCCTGAGCTCCAGGATTGCCCCGCGGAGCATTGACGTTTTCAAACCGGAGATTTCCCATGCGTCGACTTGCGATCGCCTGCGCCACCATTGCCGCCACCGTGTCCGTGCTTGCCGCGGCGAGCCCGGCCAGCGCCACGCCCTATCATCTGATCCGCTGGCAGGACACCGGCTTCTGCCAGATCTGGGACCAGAGCATTCCGACCACGCCATGGCCGGCGAATTTCGCCGTCGTCAGCGAGGAGCTGCCGACCTTCGACGCCGCGTTCACCTACAAGACCGGCCTGCTCAACAACGGCACCTGCTCGTTCTGAGCGCCCTCCGATCACGCACAGGGCGGACCCGCGGCAACAGCGCGGCGTCCGCCCTCATGCTGTCGGGCATGACGCGATCTGGCGTCAGTGATGCTTGATCAGCGCGTCGCGCGCGGCGGCAAGTTCGAGGAACGCCGCGCCGTTGCCGCCGCCGTCGGGATGCACCGTCTTGGCGGCGCGCTTGAACGCCTGATGGACCTCGGTCGCTGCGAGGCGGCGGCCGAACGGCAGGCCAAGCAATTGCCGGTAACGCTCTTCCTGCGTCAGCGCCTTCGGCATCAAGCCACGCCGGCCGAACTGCGGCGCGGACAGCATGTGCAGCGCATCGCTGACGATGCCGAGGCGGCGCTGCGCCATCGACTTGGTCCGGCGGTCGGCCGATTTCAGCGCGGCCTGGCGCAGGATCGGCAGCACCTGTGCGGCCGCATGCCGCAGCGTCTCGTCGATGTCGGTGGTAGCGATCTCGGCGATCATTTTGGCGATTTCCCGATAATCTGGATCAGGCGCCGCGCAGAAGCGCTCGATCGCAACTTTCCAGTGTCTGATATGCGGGTCCATGATCGGTCCGTACTGTCATCCGAATCCGGATAACAGCAACGCGCAAACGCCGCTTGGCGTTTCGCTTGGCGCAGTTTTGAATAGTGTTGTCGGCAACGCTCACAAATCAGAACGAGGAAACGCCATGGCCCTTCTCGACAATCACATCGCCGTCATCACCGGCGCAGGCTCGGGCATCGGTCGTGCCATCGCACTGGGCTATGGCCGCGAGGGCGCGCGCGTGGTGCTGCTCGACATGAACGGCGATGCGGCGGCGGAAGCGGCCAGGGAGATCAGGAACGCCGGCGGCAAGGCAGAGAGCTTCGCGCTCGACGTGACCGATCGCGACGCCTGCGTCGCAATGGCGAGACAGATCGCCGACAAGGTCGGAGCTGTCTCGATCCTGGTCAACAATGCCGGCATCGCGCGCCGCAACGGCATGCTCGGAACCGACGAAGCCGTGATCAAGGATTGGGAAGACATCATCTCGATCAATCTCACCGGCGTCTTCAACGTGACGCATTCCTTCCTCGCGCCGCTACGCAAGAACAAGGGACGCATCGTCAACATCGGTTCGATCCAGTCCTTCGTGCATCTGCGCACGCCGAGCTCGCCGGCCTACACCGCTCCAAGCACGGCGTGCTCGGCTTCACCAAGGCATTGGCCGCCGAGCTCGGCAAGGACGGCGTGCGCGTCAACGCGATCGGCCCCGGCTTCATCGAGACGCCGCTGAACGAGAAGGTGCGCGCCACCAATCCCGACCTCGTGAAGGTCTTCATGGATCACACCCCGCTCGGCCGGGCCGGCAAGCCAGAGGACATCGTCGGCCCCGCGATCTTCCTCGCCTCGGATCTGTCGGCCTATGTCTCGGGATCGATCGTGATGGTCGACGGCGGCTACCGCACACTGTGACCGATGGAACCGCAATCGTGGCGATTTCGGGGTATTTTGCTTACAAAGCAGGGAGTTAGCGGCGCGTTAAGGACTTGTTAACCAAACCGGCACACCGTGGATTCTACGGGGTAGTTGGTTCTCGATGTCTCCGCCTCATCGAGGAGGCGGGCGTTGATCGGGAGGAGTTCATGTCTTACGCGTCCACCGTACCGTCGCCGGAAGCACTGCTGCCGTCGCTGGCTCCAAATGAAATCGTCCCATTGCTGATCGGCGCGACCGTCGATGAAGTTGAGCGGGAACTGGTGCTGCAAACGCTCGCGCGCTGCGACGGCAACCGCACCCGCGCCGCGCGCGTGCTCGGACTGTCGGTCCGGACGTTGCGGAACAAGATCCGCGAATATTCGGCCGACGGCATCGACGTGCCGCACAGCGAGCACGCCGCGGCCTAAAGCGCGATGCGATTGGGTTGAATCGTCATCGCGCTTTAGCTTGTTGTTTGAGCATGATCTTTTCGGAAACCGCTACGAACTTTTCCGGATCATGCTCTAGCTCAGATCGGCAGGTCGATGGCAAGACGCCGCCAGCGCGACAGCAACGCGCTGTCCTCGTCACCGAGGCAGCGCGCGAGATACACGTCGGTCGTCGCGGTCCGTTGCAGCGTCTCGGCCACCAGCGCGCACGCATAGTCCCAATAGTCGAGCCGTCCATCCGGATCGTCATCGACGAGGGACTTTGCGAGGATCTCGACGTAGATCGCGGTGACGGCATTTTGCCAGAACTCGCTCGCGCGCCTCTTTGCGGAGTGCGCGCCGGTCCGTGCCTGCCACATCAGCCAGTAATCTTCTTCGCCTCCTGCCCAATCCGACGACGGCAGGCACGGATCAAGGCATGGCGAGCGGCACAGCAGTGGCTGCATCGTCCGCGCGTCGCAGAACGCGGCATAGTCGAGCTTGTCGTACCACCGCGCGCGCAGCAATCGGCGGATCTGGCCTTGCTCGTCCGCAGCGAGCTGTCGCCTGCATGTCTGCTCGAGATCGGCGATGATCGCGGCCACGCGATCGCGATCGAATGGCTCGACCTCGAGCACCACGCCGATGTTGCGCGGAAACAGCGCGTCGAGCACCGCGACCGTCTCGCGATAGAATGCGCGCGCCAGACCGCCGCCCCGCCACGCCTTGGCGACGCCGACATGGTTGCAAAAAATCAGGTCGCTGGCGTGATCGTAGGTGAAGAAGCCGAGCCCGACCGCGCGGCCGGCGCCGGCGCGCAGGATGAAGCAGCGCGAGTCGAGGCGATATGAGATTGCCTGACTGCCGACTCTGAGCTGTCGCCGCTCGCCGACATCGTCCGACAGCACCCAGCGCACGATATCTTCGGAGCTGTCGCGCTCGGTTGGTGGAAACAGCTCCTCATAGAGTTCGAGCACACCCGTGCTGCGAAAGGCCACCTCATCAAGCACGTCGTGCCGCGTCATGACGATGTCGAGCGGTTGCGATCCCTCGCCCGCAGCTGCGCCGTACCTGCCGCTCAGAAACCGCAACGCGTCCTCCGTCACAATCTTCGCATCGAATTATGACTGTTGATCGCTTGCATCGGCGTCGCCGGGCAGAATTGAAGCCGTCGTCCAACCTCTGTTACAAGCGGCTTCAAATCGAGACGGAGCATATCAGTGGCTGACGAGACAGTTTCCCGCCAGGGGTCGCGAGGGGCGCAGGGGCCGCAGGGCCGTCAGGGCGAGCCGGGACGGCCCGGTCCGCAGGGACATCCGGGGCGGCCGGGGCCGGAAGGTGCGCGCGGCAAGCCGGGTCCTCAGGGCAAGGTCGGAGCGGTCGGAAAGGCCGGCGCTCAGGGCAAGCCGGGGGTGCAAGGCAAGGCTGGCGTGCAGGGTCCGCGCGGCGAAGCTGGTCCACAGGGCCCGCAGGGTCCGGCCGGCCCGCGCGGTGAAGCCGGACCGCCCGGCCAATTGCCATCGATCGAGCAGGTGATGCCGTGGCTGCACATGATCTTCGACGCCTGGGAAGACTACAAGCGCACCAAGGAGCGTGAAGCCGCAGAGCTCGCCGAACGCGACGCGGCCGAGCGCGCGGCAGCCGAGGCGATCGCGCTCGAGGTCGACGCGATCGATTTCGCTGACGAAGACGACGAGGACGACGATCACAAGAAAAAGAAGAAGCACCGCAAGAAGGACAAGAAGTAACCCTTCCTGTCATCGCGCAGCGACACGACCGGCTATGTCCGTGTCGCGCCCGATGCTTTACCGCTCCGCGCCCGGATTGGCCGGAGGATCGGAAGGCCGGGCGAGTTGCATGAGCTGGAAGACCCAGCGCATCGCGTAGTACCAGGCGACGCCCGCGAACGCCCCGCAGGCCGACAGGATGACGACGTTGGCGAGGTCGATCGTGCCGCTCGACCACAGCATGCCGCAGGTCCAAAGAACGGCGAACGCAATCGAACAAAGTGTGAGCAGGGCGGCAGGCTTCATGGCGTTTGCTCCGGAGACCGGGGTGAACGGCCATGATGGCCGGCAGGCATGGCGCCGTACCGTGACCTGCATCACGGAATGCCTGGCCCTTGGCTTGCCTCAGCCGAAGCGCAGCCGCGAACGCTCCCTCGCCTTCTCCGCCTCCACCTCGCGATCGCGCGCCGGCGCCGTGGTGTGCAGCGAGATCAGCAGCCTGCGCGCGGCATCCGAGACCTCGGTCACGGCAAGATTGAAGGCGGCCTCATTGGACTGCGACGGCTTGTTGAAGCCGGACAATTTGCGCACGAATTGCAGCGCCGAGGCGTGGATCTCGTCCTCGGTGGCGGGCGGCTCGAAGTTGAACAGCGTCTTGATGTTACGGCACATGTCAGTTTCCCTCGCCCGCACCTCGGGGCTTGTGTCTCAAGGACGATCGGCTGCTGCAAAATACGACATCGTGGTCTATTCTGGCAGCCTCATCGTCCACGGAGGAAGCGAGGTTCCGGATGAGCCACGTGATCTACAAGGTGGTCCAGCACGATGGTGGCTGGGCTTACACTGTCAACGGGGTGTTTTCGGAACCGTTTCCGACCCATGCCGCGGCCCTTGCCGCCGCCCGGCGCGCCGCCAACGAACAGCGCGTTCCCGGCCGCACCGAGGCGATCCAGTACGAGACCTCGGACGGCAAATGGCTGACCGAAACCGCCTCCGGCAACGACCGCCCGGAGACCGAGGTCGAGGACGGCCGCTAGTTCATTCACCCGCTCTCAGAAGGGAATCTGCACACCGAGCCGATCGAAGAACGCCCGTCCACGGTCGGTGATCCGCAACGCGCGCGGAATCCGGTGCGGTGCAACGCCGCGCATCTCGACCAGCCGCGCCAGCACGGCATTGGCAAAGGGACCTGCCAGATGCGGCACACGCTCGGTCCAGTCATTGCACAGCCGCAGATGCGGCGGCCGCGCCGGATCGAATTCGATCCCTTCGGCGCGGCACCAGGCCAGCCCCTGCTCGGTCACACGCCCATCGCGGCCGTCGATGACGACGAGGCGACGGCGCACCAGCGCATTCGACAGCAGCACGCCGAGCTGGCCTGCCAGATGATGGTAGCAGGTGCGCGATTGCCTGAGCTGCTCGGCGGGCATCGCCCGCTTGCGCCCGGCAGTGGTTTTCGCCGCGAGATCGACCAGGTTCTCGATCAGCGCCGCGACGTCGTCGTCCCTGATCCGGTAATATCTGAAGCGGCCCTGCGCCCACACCGACAGCACGCGCGCATCGACCAGCTTCTGCAGATGCGCGCTGGCGCCCTGCGGCGAAATGCCGGCCACCGCGGCAAGCTCGCCCGCGGGCAAAGCTTTGCCGTCGGCCAGCGCGCTGACCATGGCCTCGCGCACGGGATCGCCCAATGCCTCGGCGATCCGGGAAAATCCCGTTTGCACGGATTGGGATGATCTCACCGCATCGTCCTCCGGATTGCGCAGAAACGTCCTAGCCGCATTCGCCGCGTCGTGGAACTCATTTCAGATTTTCCTGAAACGTCGTGACGGCCTCTGCCGCTCAAGTCGGTGCCATCAGACAAAGCGCAAGGAACAATCATGACAGAAGGCAACCACGACGCGGAACGTATCTACAGGCTTTGGGACGAGGCCCTCGGCAACAAGGATCTCGAGGCGGCGCTGGCGCTCTATGCGCAGGATGCTTCGATCGAAAGCCCGCTGGTCCAGCATTTGATGCAGACCAAGGACGGGATCGTCCAGGGCCGGGAGGCACTGCGCGAGTTCGTCACGCGCGTGTTCCGTACCAACCCGCCGCAGCGGCGGCGCTTCAAGCAGGGCTTCTTCAGCGACGGCCGGATTCTGACCTGGGAATATCCGCGCCAGTCCCCGAACGGCGACCAGATGGATCTCGTCGAGGTCATGGAGATCAGGGACGGCTTGATCCAGCGCCACCGGGTCTATTGGGGATGGTATGCGCTGAACGTGCTCAAGCAGAGCTGAACACAACTTCGCCAGGCGCGCGGCGCAGCACTCGGACAACGATTTCCCTCATGCGAGGCTTGCAGCGACGCGGCTGGACGAACGTGCCGCGCATGGGGGCAAGAGCGGCAGCACCAATGTCCGCCTCGCCAAAGCCGATCAGGTCAGTTTGCGCGGTGCGCTCACGATGGCGCGGGACAATATCGCGGCAAAGCCTGCGAACAAGGCACGCGCGAAGAAGCCGGTCTGAGCACCGCGATGCCGCACTGCATCACGAACGACCGCGCCGGCTCGCTCATTCTTTGAGCATGCATCTCGTGCGCGGTTCGTGCCTAATCGCACCAACACCGGATTCGCGCGCGAGACGATGCGCGCGCGTCACGCTCAAGGTCGTCGCGGAGGGATGCAATGCGAAGGCTCGCGCATGGCGCGGTGCTTGCGTGGCTCGCCATGATGGCGGGCGCGGCGCTGGCGTTCGACAACGGTCAATACGACAACGTGCCGCCAGATATCCGCGCCTGGTTCAAGAGCGTGATCGCGCCGAACGGCGTGCCGTGCTGCGACATCTCCGACGGCCATCGCACGAGCTATGACGTTCGGGGCGGCGCCTATTGGGTGCCGATCGAGGGCGAATGGATGATGGTGCCGGAGCGCGCGATCATCCGCGACCGCGGCAATCCGGTCGGCGAGGCTGTGGTGTGGTACGTGCACCACCGCGGCAACATCATCATCAGCTGTTTCGTTCCGGCGGACGCGGTCTGAACGGCGCGCGCCGCCTGCAGGACGTCGCGCGCGCGATCGCGCCAATTTGAGACAATTACTCCCTGTTAACCTTACTTTTTAACCAATAATTAAGGATGAGTTTGCGGGCGCTACGCGGCCCGGCCTAGCGTCCGCACAATGCTCCGTAACCGCGGGTTGGTGCGTACCATGAGCTTTCGAAGGATGGCGTATCGAACATATCGGGCGCCGACGGCGTCCCTGTTGGCTTCCCTTGGCGTTGCAGCGCTGCTGCTTGCTTCCCCGACCGAGACCTATGCGAGATCCGGAACGGCGCCGCGCGGCACGTTCACCTCGCATCATCCGGCCTTCCGCCATCACGTGCGCGTGCCCGGCATCGTGTTGCCGGACGGCGGCGGATATTATGATGGCGCGGCCGCCGTTCCCTACGCCGCCGAGGTCCCGGCGCCGGTCTCGAACGACGTTCGCTACACCTACACCCAGGACGTGCCCTGGGATTGGGCGCATCGCTATCCGCCGGCCGTGGTGCCGTCGGATCGGCCCTATGTGTCGAGCTGCCCCACCGAGAGCGTCACGGTGCCCGGCCGGGACGGCGATCGCACCATCAACATCATCCGCTGCTACTGACCGGTCACTCGATCCGGATCGAAAAAACGAAAGAGGCCGTCCGCAAGGACGGCCTCTCGCATTTCTGGAGCCAGTCTCCGAGCCGGCTAAGGTGGCTCAGGACTCCTCGCCCTTCAGATGGCCGACGTGCTTCTGGGTGTAGAGCTCAAGGCCGATGCGCTTGATCAGGTCGAGCTGGGTCTCGAGGAAGTCGATGTGGTCTTCCTCGTCCTTCATCAGCTGCTCGAACAGGTCGCGGCTGACATAGTCCTTGACGCCGTGGCAGTAGGTCGCCGCCTCCTGATAGAGCGTGCGGGCGCCGATCTCGGCAGCCAGGTCACACTCGATGATCTCCTTGACGTCCTGGCCGATCTTCAGGGGATCGAGCACCTGCAGGTTCGGGAAGCCGTCGAGGAACAGGATCCGATCGACGAATTTGTCGGCGTGCTCCATCTCCTCGATGGACTCCTTGCGCCAGACCTTGGCCATCTCCAGGAGGCCCCAATTGTTGAGCATCCGGTAGTGCAGCCAGTACTGATTGATGGCGGTCAGTTCGCTGCGCAGCCCCTTGTTCAGATAATCGATGACCTTCGGGTCGCCTTGCATGATCCACTCCACCTGTCGTGGCCAAATCTGGCCAGCACTGAATTTAGAACGCTTCTAAATCAGATTACCGGAGAGAGCAACCCTTCGCGGAAGCAGCGCGTGGGTAACCGGATTCGGGGGATTTGGCGAAGCGCGACCGCTTCCGGCGCGATGGAAGCCGGCTCGCTTGAAGAAAACAGGTCAGGGCAAGAAGCCGAGGGCGGTTCCGGGTCACCAGAACCGGGAGATGGCCTTAGCAGGCCGCGAGCGCGAATTCGGCCGGCTCGGCGTCCTCGTTGGCGGCGTGCGGATGGCCGCTGTGGGGGCAGCCGGAGCAGCAGGCCTTGGCGCAGGGGCCAAGCGCCTCGTCAATGATCGCCTTGATGGTGCGCGCGCAGCGGCCGCATTCGGCGCTACAGCCGAGGCAGCCATAAACCTGCTTTGCGTTTCGTGTCACAGACCCGCCGCCATTGACGGCATTGCGGACATCGTGGTCGCTGAGGACGTTACAGGAACAGACAATCATCAGAGGAGGCGGGTCCAACGGGTGATGCTTGGCAATATGGATATTGTCGACCCCGGCCGGATGCAAAAGGAAAAAGCCGTTCTTGTAGCAATTCCAAACTGATGCGGGATTCATATTGGAATGAATCTAAATCGGCTGATCCCGGCTTTCGGGAATATGAAACCGGCCAGGC
This sequence comes from Bradyrhizobium sp. CCBAU 53421, assembly GCF_015291625.1. Lineage (NCBI taxonomy): Bacteria > Pseudomonadati > Pseudomonadota > Alphaproteobacteria > Hyphomicrobiales > Nitrobacteraceae > Bradyrhizobium > Bradyrhizobium sp. CCBAU 53421. The sequence goes on along the minus strand of NZ_CP030047.1, from coordinate 2,225,911 downwards.
GGATCTACCGCGCCAATCCAGCTTCCGTCGCCGCAGCTACCGGTGAACTGCAGCACCACAGGCTTGTGCGTTGCAAGATATGCCAAAAGCTGCAAGCATTTGGACACAGATACGGCAGCGTCGTTCATTGATCATTCAAGCGGAATATGGAACCCTCAAGGGCGAGACAGATCGCCAACGTTCGCTGTCCAAGCTCCCGTGAGAAAGGTGAGGTCATGAAGAAGACATTGCTGGCGCTTTGCGCCGCTGCCACTCTGGCGGTTTCGGCTGTGGCGGTGCCCGCCCCCGCCCAGGCACAACGCGGCGTCGCCGCTGGCGTCGCTGCGGGATTGATCGGTGGCGCCATCGTCGGCGGCGCGATCGCTTCGCAGAACGGCTACTACGGTCCCGGCTACGGCTACTACGCGCCGGGCCCGGCCTATGTCGCCGAGCCCGGTTACGGTCCCGATTGCTTCTGGCAGCGCCAGCGCTTCTGGGACGGCTACACCTGGCGCGTTCGCCGCGTCCGCGTTTGCGACTGATCGCCGTTCATCTCGATTAATTCGAACCAGATGTCCCGGAAAACCGACTGTTTCTCCGGGACGTCTGCTGTAGATGGCCAGAAAAAACCGCTTTTCTGCGCGATGAGCCTGCGGACGTTTACTTTCGGTTGACTGTTCTGCGCTGTTTAGCAAGACAGCAGTTCGAGATCAGCGTGTGAGTCACCTAAACCCGGCGTCGGACCACGACGCCACCACCTTCCAGGAGAGCCAAAGACATGAAGAAGACTTTAGCTGCCCTTGTCGCCGTTACCACGATTGCCGGTTCGCTGGCCGTTGCTCCGGCTGCCAAGGCTGGTGACGGCGGCGCCGTCGCGGCCGGCGTTGCCGGTGGCCTGATCGGCGGCGCCCTGCTGGGCGGCGCGATCGCCGGCGCTCGCCCGGCTCCGGTCTATGTTGCACCGGCCCCGACCTACGTCGAAGAAGCTCCGTGCCGCTGGGTTCGTGAGCGCTTCTGGGACGGCTACGGCTGGCGCTTCCGTCGCATCCAGGTTTGCGACTGATCGACCAATACGGTTTCAGCATCACACTCGAAAACCCGGCCTTGCGGCCGGGTTTTTGTTTTCCGATCACCGCTGCCCGTTCATCGCACGCAGCACCGCCTCGCTCGGCCAGCAATCGACCTTCAGCCCGGCCTGCTTCTGATAGGCGCCGAGCGCCGCGCGGGTCTGCATCCCGGCCTTGCCGTCGAGCTTGTCCTTGTAGAGACCGATCTTCGTCAGCTGCTGCTGCATCGCCTCGACATCGGCGGAGCGCAGCTGCTTCGAGGCCGACCATGGCGTCGCGAACGGCTGCGGGCTCGTCATGCGGTCGGCGAGATGGCCGACGAACAGCACATAGAGGTCGGAGAAATTGTACTCCTTGATCACGAAGTAGTTCGGCGTGGTCAGGAAGGCCGGACCGTAGATGCCTTCAGGCTGCAGCAGCGAGGCCGATTGCGCCTGCTCGGTGGCGCTGAGCCTTGCGCCGCGCACCGGCACGAAGCCCGCCCGCAGCCACTGGCTGATCGGTTTTGTCACCTCGGGCACGCCCATCGTGCAGTCGGCATTGGCGGGTGCCGTGACCTCGTAGGCCCAGCGCACGCCGGGCTGCCAGCCCTTGTTGACGAGCTGTTGCGCGGCCGAGGCGAGTGCATCCGGCACTGAGTGCCAGATGTCGACCTTGCCGTCGCCGTCGAGGTCGACGCCGTGCTTGTAATACTCCGACGGCAGGAACTGGGTGTAGCCGGTCGCCCCCGCCCAGGATGAGCGCAGCTCCTTGCGGGTCACAGCGCCCTCGCCGAGGATCTTCAGCGCCAGGATGAACTCGGTGCGGTACTGATCCTTGCGGCGGCCGACATAGGCCTGCGTCGCCACCACGCGCAGCGTGTCGTAGGGCAGCGAATAGCGGCCGTAATCGGTCTCGCGGCCCCAGATCGCCAGCACGATGGTGGGAGGAACGCCGAACCGCTTCTCGATCGCATCCAGCGACGAGCGATACTTCTGCAACAGCCGCTGCCCCTCGGTCGCGAGCCGCGCGATCGAGGCTTCCTTGATGTAGTCGGCCGGCACCTGCACGAACTCGGCCTGCGCCGGCGCGCCGGTTTTCGGACGCCCGGGCAGGATCAGGTCGGGCAGCTTGTAGTCGGGCTCGAGCCCGCTCGTCTCGCGATCGAAGGTTTCGCGCGACACGCCGGCCGCCTTGGCCTCCGGCCACAGCGAGGCGATGAACTGGGAGAACGCGGCGTCGGCGGCGTCGGCGGGCCGCTGCAGCGGCGCACTAAGCAGCACCGCGCATGCGACGATGGTGGCTGGCCATTTCATGATCGATCTCACCCTAACGGAAACAGGCATTGCAACGTGGATTCGGCAATGTCAGAATTCAATTCTGGGTGGTAAATTTTGCCATGCGCATATTTTTGTCATTTCCCTCCGAACTGGAATCGCAGGCTGACAACATCGCTCAGTCCCTGCGCAATTGCGACCATGAGGTTTTCTTTTCGCACGACGATCTCCCGCCGGGCGACAGCTTCGATGCGCGCGTCGAAAAAGCCATCGAAAGCAGCGATTTTATGGTGTTCCTGATCAGTCCGGAATCGGTGACCAAAGGACGCTACACCTTGAGCGAACTCGCCTTTGCCAAGGGGAAATGGCCGAACCCGAGCAATCGCGTGCTGCCGGTGATGATGGCGCCGACCCCGCTCGACCAGGTCCCGACCTATCTGAAGGCGGTCACGATCCTGGAGCCGCAGGGCAGCGCCGCCGCCGAGACGCGGGCCGCGGTGGATCGCATGCTGGCGGCCGAAAGCGCGCTGTCACATGGCCGGTCCATTTTGCCGTTCCTCGTGCTGGCGCTGTTTTCGATTGTCGGCAGCTTCATTGCCGTGAGGTATGCCACCAATGTTCTGCAATATTCCTTCGTCGATTCCGGGCCAACCGGCGGAGTAACGATCCTGCCCGGTGTGATATTTGGACTGGCGATCGCGACCTGCAATTTCATATTTGGCGTCAAGGACCGGTTCCAGCTGGCATTGGTGGTTGCGGTTACGGCAGCGGCCTGGATCGCGGCCTACGATGCCAGCAGTGTCACGCTTCAGTCGCTCGGCCAGTATTCGAAAGCCGTCGCCACCGCCGCCGCTGACACAAGTATCGCCAACACGAGTGCCGCCGACACGACCACCATACAAGCCGCTGAAGTCAGGGACACGCTCGGCAACAATCCATTCATGGGCTACGTCATCGGCTGCGTCGGAGGAGCCGTCGGCGGCGGGATCACGATCCTTGCCGTGCTGCTGACCAATCCCGGTTACAGGCGGCTCGACAGCGTCGTCGTGAACTGGATCGCGGCCATAGCTGCCGGAGCCGTTTACGGCGCGATCGTCAAATTTCCGGACTGGCTGGCCTGGCTGGTGCTGTTCGGCGTCTGGCAGCCGATCTTCATCCTCGCGATGGCACGCGGCTTCCCGCGCGGCGCCGCGCAGATCCCGGAATGGCTCCGCAAGATCACCGCGCCCGCTCTGTTTGGTTCACGCGCGGCGCGATGACGCCGCGCTGCCATTCCTAAAGCGCGATGGGATAGGTTGAATTCTCATCGCGCCTTAGCTTTTTGTTTGCGCATGATCTTTTCGGAAAACCGCTTCGCGCTTTTCCGGATCATGCTCTAGTGCCCGGAGTGCTGCTTGGCGCCCTCGATCGAGTCGTTCGACAGCTTGTCGACGATGGCGATGCCGATCGCCGACAGGATGAAGACGCAGTGGATGATGGTCTGCCACATCACGCCGGTCTCGGTGTAGTTGCCCTTGCCCGACGACAGCGCGCCGGCCTCGATGAAGGTGCGCAGCAGATGGATCGACGAGATGCCGATGATCGCCATCGCCAGCTTGATCTTCAGCACGCTGGCGTTGACGTGGCTGAGCCATTCCGGCTCGTCGGGATGTCCCTGCAGATTGAGCCGGGACACGAAGGTCTCGTAGCCGCCGACGATCACCATCACCAGCAGGTTCGAGATCATCACGACGTCGATCAGGCCGAGGACGGCGAGCATGATCTGCTGTTCGCTGAAATCGAAAGCATGGGCGAACAGGTGCCACAGTTCCTTCAGGAACAGCACGACATAGACGCCCTGGGCGATGATCAGGCCGACATAGAGCGGCAATTGCAGCCAGCGCGATCCGAAGATCAGCATCGGAACGGGACGCAGCGAGCGGCCCTTCAGGGGGGCACGCGCGTCTGATACAGCGGACATGTTGGAGTGCTCGCGGAATTGAGAATTGCGGAGCGCTCTATCTACGCATTCCCGCGCGCTTGAAAAGCGACAACTGGCCGCAGATTGCGCCGCGATGCCGTCACGATCCTGCAAACGGGGAACGATCGAACGCGGCGCGATGGCCGCATCGACCGCGTGAACCGATCACCGCGTCAGCTTCTTGTACTTCACGCGGTGCTGGATTTAGTGCGGATAGCCCGGCCAATTCGCATTGATGCCACATGGACTCTTGTCGCAAGCCCGATAAACGAACAGAAGCTTGATATCGGTTGTTGGCACATATTGCGAAGCGTCGGCGACAAACGATTTCCCGTGCCGTTGCAGTTTGAGCCCAGGGATCGGACACAACGACACCAGATCCGCCCCAGTCTTGTCGATCTCCAAATGGAAACGGCCGATAGGCCCAGCCCAATTGGCACCCGTCTCGAGGACGTACTCAAGCTGAGCTCCCAGAAGCATTTTGTTTTGGTCGGCCGGCAGCGCTTTCATGGAGTTGGCAAAGGCCTTGTCGGGACAGGTTGACGCGAGATCGGGCACCTGGGCGACATCCGCGTCCACATAGGTACTTCCTATGACCGGTTTGTAACGGTGGGTAATCAGTATCGCTTGCTCGGCAGGGAAGACTTGCTGCCAGTGGAAGTTCGTGCGCACCGACCAACGCGGATGATGCTCATCATCGTCCTCCATCACTCCGGCGGCCACGAGAGCCTTGATCGCAGTGGCATCGAGAGCGCTGTATCGATTTTCCGGATCAACCAGAGGCAGCTGATACTTCTTCAGCAGCTCAGTCACATCCTTTTCGACACCTCCGGAACTCCTGACGAAGGCACGAACGTCAGCTTCCGGCTTGATCAATCGTCCGCCGACCTCGACATGGAAGTCGAAGATGTCGCCATCCAGAGCCGACTTGTGGAATCTGTGCGGCGTTTCGCTCATCCCTTCGACGGAAATCTCCGGCATCGGGAAGGCGACAGTTCCGCTGACGTCGTGATCGGTCAGATTGCGGAAGTTGTAGGTGACGCGAATTTCCTCCGCACTCAGATAGAGCTCCTCGCTCATCATCTGTAGTTCATCGGTCTTCTGGAACTGAAGGCCACCCGCGCCGAACATGGCCATCGAGTCGTTGGCGGACGCCCCGGAGAGCGCACCTAGCCATAGTCCAAATCCGAACAAGCTGGCGGCGACTACACATTTCATCGCCGCCCCCTGCTCACATCACCGCGTCAGCTTCTTGTACTTCACGCGGTGCGGAATGATGCTGTCCTGGCCGAGCCGGCGCATCTTGTCCTTTTCGTAATCCTGGAAGTTGCCCTCGAACCATTCGACATGGCTGTCGCCCTCGAAAGCCAGGATGTGGGTCGCGATGCGGTCGAGGAACCAGCGATCGTGGCTGATGATGACGGCGCAACCGGCAAAATCCTCCAGCGCCTCTTCCAGCGCGCGCAGCGTGTCGACGTCGAGATCGTTGGTCGGTTCGTCGAGCAGCAGCACGTTGGCGCCCGACTTCAGCATCTTGGCGAGATGGACGCGGTTGCGCTCACCGCCGGACAGCGCGCCGACCTTCTTCTGCTGGTCGGCGCCCTTGAAGTTGAACGCCGAGCAATAGCCGCGCGAATTGACTTCCTTCTTGCCGAGCAGGATCAGCTCGTTGCCGCCGGAGATCTCCTCCCACACCGTCTTGTTGCCCTCGAGCGCGTCGCGCGACTGGTCGACATAGCCGAGATGCACGGTCTCGCCGACCGTGATGGTGCCCTTGTCGGGCGTCTCCTGCTCGGTGATCATCTTGAACAGCGTGGTCTTGCCGGCACCGTTTGCGCCGATCACGCCGACGATGCCGCCGGGCGGCAGCTTGAAGGTGAGATCGTCGATCAGCAGGCGATCGCCAAAGCCCTTGCTGAGGCCCTCGAAGTCGACGACGTTGGCGCCGAGCCGCTCGGCGACCGGAATGATGATCTGCGCGGTCTGGGTCTGCTTCTCGCTCGCCTTCTTGAGCAGCTCCTCATAGCGCTGGTAGCGTGCCTTCGACTTGGCCTGGCGGGCCTTCGGCGAGGACGCCACCCATTCCTGCTCGCGGGCCAGCGTCTTCTGGTGCGCGGCGTCTTCGCGCCCCTCCTGCTCGAGCCGCTTCTGCTTCTGCACCAGCCAGGACGAGTAGTTGCCCTCGTAGGGAATGCCGCGGCCGCGGTCGAGCTCGAGAATCCAGCCGGTGACGTTGTCGAGGAAGTAGCGATCGTGGGTGACGATCAGGATCGCGCCGGGATAGTTGCGCAGATGGCCTTCCAGCCATGACACCGACTCGGCGTCGAGATGGTTGGTCGGTTCGTCCAGCAGCAGCAATTCCGGCTGGTCGAGCAGCAGGCGGCACAGCGCGACGCGGCGGCGTTCACCGCCCGACAGTTTCGTGACATCGGCATCGTCGGGCGGGCAGCGCAGCGCGTCCATCGCCTGGTCGACCTTGCTGTCGAGATCCCACAGGCCCTGCGCCTCGATCTCGTCCTGCAGCTTGGTCATCTCGTCGGCGGTCTCGTCCGAATAGTTGACGGCGAGCTCATTGTAGCGGTCGAGGATCGCCTTCTGCTTGGCGACGCCGAGCATGACGTTCTCACGGACGTTGAGTGCGGGGTCGAGGTGCGGCTCCTGCTCGAGATAGCCGACACGGGCGCCCTCGGCGACCCAGGCCTCGCCGTTATACTCCTTGTCGAGGCCGGCCATGATCTTGAGCAGCGTCGACTTGCCCGAACCGTTGACGCCGAGCACGCCGATCTTGGCGTCCGGATAGAAGCTCAGATGGATGTTATCGAGCACCTTGCGGGTCGGATACGCCTTGGTCAGACCCTGCATGAAATAGATGAACTGGCGAGCCATCCGCTGTCCCTGGAATTGATCCGATTTAGAGGAAATTTTGCTGCCGCCGATGTAACGGCCGGCCCTCGAAAGCGCAACCGCGGGGCTAGCGTTTTCCATCCGTTCACCACGTTCCATCCATTCGCCACGGGTGATTACGGGTTCAACGCCATGTGTGCGTCGAATCACGACAATTGAAACCATCTTTTAATAAATCAGGCCAAAACTCGTTCTCAACGCCGGAAAACGGCGATTTTCGCGGCAGAACCGCGACCAAAACAGTTGAGGCCACACCATGGCTACCATCATTTCAGCCCCTCTTTCGCGCCCGGCGATCAAAGGCGAGGCGACGCTGTTCGCCGAATTCCGCGCCTTCTGGCGGGCTTTCGTTGCCAAGGCTTTCAATCCCTACCGGCCGGAACTGCACTATATGCGCGGCCCGGGTCCGGCCTGCCGTGCCAAGCAGAGGGCGCTGTCGCCGGCGGTCCGGTCGATGCTCGCCGACATCCGCACCGCGAAGACGCGCAAGCCATCCTGAGCGGCGCGGCAATCGCCGCCTTTTGAAATCGCGGCCGCTTGCGCACCTGCCGATTGCGCGCGACCATCCGGGGATCCCCGACGGTTGATTTTCCGCCGTCGCCCTCACCCTGAATGGATCTTCCGATGACGCGGCTCCGCTGTGCAATCCTCGACGACTATTTCGACATCGCGCTCTCTCTGGCCGACTGGCCACAGGTCAAGGACCGCGTCGAGGTCACCGTGTTCGACAAGCCGTTCGCGAGCGAGGCGGAAGCGGCGGCCAAGCTCAGGGAATTCGAGATCATCTGCGCGATGCGCGAGCGCACGCCGTTCCCGCGCAGCGTGTTCGATGCGCTGCCCAAACTGAAGCTCCTGATCACCTCGGGCATGCGCAACGCCGCGATCGACATGGAGGCCGCCAAGGCGCGCAACGTGGTCGTGTGCGGCACCCAATATAGCCGCGATCCCACCGCGCCCCTGACCATGGGCCTGATCCTGGAGTTGACCCGAGGCATCGGCCGCGAGAATGCGCGCATGCACGCCGGCGAGCCCTGGCAGAGCTTTGCCGGCACCGAGATCGAGGGCAAGACGCTCGGTGTCATCGGCCTCGGCAAGCTCGGCAGCAAGGTCGCCGGCATGGCCAAGGCGTTCGGCATGAACGTGATCGCCTGGAGCCCCAATTTGACGCCGGAGAAATGCAAGGAGGCCGGCGTCGGCTACGCGAGCAAGGACGAGTTGTTTGCCGCATCAGACATCATCACCATCCATGTCGTGCTGAGCCCGCGCTCGCGCGGGCTCGTCGGCGCGGCCAATCTCGCCCGCATGAAGCCATCGGCCTATCTCGTCAACACCGCGCGCGGGCCGATCGTCGACGAAGACGCCCTGCTTGTCGCACTGCGTGACAAGAAGATCGCCGGCGCCGGCATCGACGTGTTCTCGGTCGAGCCGCTACCGATCGATCACCCGCTCCGCAAGCTCGACAATGTCGTGATCACGCCGCATCTGGGCTATGCGACGCGCGAGAGCCTGCAGACGCACTATCAACAGATGGTGGCGTGCATCGATGCCTTCACCAAGGGCAGCGAGCCGCCGCGACGGCTGGCCTGAGATCGAACATCGATCGGCCAACAAAAAGGCGCGCCGTTGGCGCGCCTTTTTCGATGATTGTTTGCCGGTTGGCTTAGCGCACCGTGACCGGCGCGGGCAGCGGTTGCACCGAGGTCGGCTGCGTGCCGGGCAGCGGCGCGGCCTGAGCCTGTGTCGGCGCGGGCGCCATCGGATTGGGCGGCGGCGCGGCGGAAGCCGTCGTCGTTCCCGGCGGCGGGCCACCGGGCAGCACGACCACGCGGGTGCCGACCTTGGCGCGCTCGAACAGGTCCGAGACGTCGTCGTTCAGCATGCCGATGCAGCCCGACGAGACGAACTTGCCGATGGTCGACGGCTGGTTGGTGCCGTGAATCCGGTACACGGTCGAGCCGAGATACATCGCGCGGGCGCCGAGCGGGTTGCCGGGTCCGCCGGCCATGAAGCGCGGCAGATAGGGCTGACGCTCGATCATCTCGGTCGGCGGATGCCAATCCGGCCACTCGGCCTTGCGGGTGATCTTCTGCACGCCGGTCCAGGTGAAGCCGTCGCGGCCGACGCGGACGCCGTAGCGGATCGCCCGGCCATTGCCCAGGATGTAATAGAGGTAGGTGTTCGGCGTATCGACGACGATCGTGCCGGCCGGCTCTTTGGTCGCGAACGCCACTTCCTGGCGACGCAGATTGGGGGCCAGTTGCGCCGTGCCGTCTTCCGGCTGCTCGTCCGGCGGCAGCGCCGCGATCTGCACCGGCTTGCCATTGGCATCGACCGGCGCCTGCTGCTGCGGCACCGCTCCTGTCACGCCCTCGGGCGGACGCATGCCGCCGCGATCGTCGCCATAGGACACACCGGCGGCAGGAACGCCATTGTCGCGATTGGCTTGCTGCGCACCCGGACGGTCGCCGTAGATCACCGGCGGCGGCCCCATCGGACGGCCATAGCGCGGATCATCGGGGGACATCACCGGACCGGTCGGCGCGCCGCGGTCGGAATAGACCGGGGGAGCATTCATCGGACGGCCGTAGCGCGGATCGTCCGGCGACATCACGGGACCGGTCGGCGCACCGCGATCGGAATAGACCGGCGCATTCATCGGGCGGCCATAACGCGGGTCATCAGGCGACATCACCGGGCCGGGCGGCGGCAGCGCGGCCGAATTGCGCGGCGCGTCTTCATCGTCGAGCGAGTCGAAATCCGGCATGCTGCCCTGCGGATAGGGCTGCGGCGCGGCCGAATAGGCCGGGCCCTGAGGAACCGGATACCCCTGCTGCGCACGCGCAAGCGAGGTTCCCGCCACGCCGAGAGCCGCGGCAGCGCAAATCGTCAGAATGCGGTTGATCATCATTGCTCTGTTATAGTCCCCAAGCCACACCGGACCGTTAACGGCCCAATGCAGGAAGATAGCGGCGCATTCAAGACAAATCCGCGAAATCCGGGCCATTTCGGGCTTTTGTGATTTGGCATCAACGCTGCGGCAAAGATGTCTCATGGGCCGGGAATGTTTGTCTACGTGCCCAAAGTCATCAATCACCCGCATTTTGTAACAAACAGTCTCCGGGGGTTGCGATATCTTCGAATCGGCCTGATTCGCGCTCGCGACGCCGGCTTTCTTGTGTGGTCACCGCGTTCCCTCGACATCGAAGACCCTCCCGCAGAAGGGGGAACCCGCGCCCATGCTCCCCGGCCTTCGTTTTCTGTTCGCTGCGATCGTGCTGGCGACCTCACTTCTGGTGTTCGGGTTGGGCGCAGCCGCGCTGTTTCGCGCGGCGCATGAGGAATTCGCCAGCATACCGGCCCGCCCGGCCCCGCCCGAGCCGCAATTCGCGCAGCAGGCCGAGCCGACGCCGGTGCTTGCCATGGTGCGGGTCGAGCCATCAGCCCCTGACAAGCCCATTGCCGACAGCCCGGCGCCATCGACACCGTCCGAGCCAGCCGCCGCATCCGAGCCGGCTGCTCCCGCCGCAGCCGCGCCTGCTGCTCCCGCCGCAGCCGCGCCTGCTGCCGAGCCGGAGAAGGTCGCCGCGGTGAAGGCGGATGATTCGTCCCCGGCCGCCCTGCCCAAGCCAGAACCTCAGGCCGTGGAGTCGCCGGCACCGACGCAGTCCGCCGAGGTCGCTGCGCAGGCCCCCGCCGTGGATCCCTTGCCCGCATCGCAGCCCGCACCGGTTTCCACGGAAACGGCCCAGGCGCCAACCGAGGCGAAGGTCGCCGCCGTGGCCGATCCGCCTGCCCCACCCAACGAGCCCGCGCCCGCCGCGGCAGCACCAGCGATCGCTGCACCCGAGCCGGCATCGCCGCCGTCACCCGAGGCCGTCGCCGCCGCGACCAGGATCGCGACGCTGGGCGGCCCCGAAGTTGTCGTCGAAGTGCCGGCGGCGCCGAAGGCCACCGAGGTGAAGAAGAAGCCGGAGCGCAGTGCGACCAGCAAGCCCGCGCATCGCAAGGAGCGGCGGCGGATCGTCCGCGCGCGGCCGGTTCGGCAAGCGGTTCAGCAGCAGCAGCTCGACCCGTTCGGCAATCCGGTGCCGCTTACGCGGCGTTGATCCCGCAGCTCAAGCCGGCCCCGTCGCGATCGGCGGGCCGCTCGCCTGTCCCCATTCCGACCACGAGCCGTCATAGAGCGCGGTGTTCGTGACGCCGAGCCGGTACAGCGCAAGCGTCAGCACGCCGGCGGAGACGCCGGAGCCGCAGCTCGTCACGATCGGCGCATCGAGTTTCACGCCGGCACCACTGAACGACTTGCGCAGATCGTCGAGCGGCTTCATCTCGCCGGTCGCGGCATCGAACAATTGATTGTAGGGCACGTTGCGGGCGCCCGGGATGTGGCCCGCACGGATGCCCGGCCGCGGCTCAGCCGCGCGGCCCTCGAAGCGATCGGCGGCGCGCGCATCGATCACCTGCTCGGCACGGCTTTCGACATTGGCGATCATCTGCTCGATGCTGCGCACGCGCTTCGCATCGTAGCTCGCCCTGAAGGTCGCGGGCTTCGCCGTCACCTCGCCGCTCTCGACCGCCCGGCCCTCGGCGCGCCACTTCTTCAGGCCGCCGTTGAGGATGCGCACGTTGCGATGGCCGTAGGACAGGAACATCCACCAGGCGCGCGGTGCCGCGACCCAGCCGCCGGAATCATAGATCACCACGGTGTCGGCATTGCTGACGCCGAGCCCGCCGATATCGCGGCCGAATTGCTCGGCGCTCGGGAACATGTGCGGCAGTGGATTGGAATGATCGGACACCGCATCGACGTCGAAGAATACGGCGCCGGGCAGATGCGCGGCGAGATAGTCGTCCTTCGGCAGCGGCAGCACGCCGGGCAGCTTGAAGGTCGCGTCGAGCACCTTGACGTTGGCATCGCCGAGATGCGCAGCCAGCCATTCGGTCGAAACGAGCGGATCGTCGGTGGTCGTCATTTGCGAGTCTCTCCATCGTCATTGCCGGACTTGATCCGGCAATCCATCTTGCTTTCAAACGATGGACACGCGGGTCAAGCCCGCGTGTGACATCCTGCTTAGCCCTTCATCTTCGGCTCCCAGGCCTCGATCGGCCCGCCGGCCTCGCGCCAGGCGGCGAAGCCGCCGCCCATATGCGCGACCGGCTTCAGGCCCATGTCCTTCGCGGTCTTGGCGGCGAGCGCCGAGCGCAGGCCGCCGGCGCAGTGGAAGATGAACTTCTTGTCTTCCTGGAAGATCGGCTTGGCGTAGGGGCTGTTCGGATCGATCCAGAACTCCAGCATGCCGCGGGTGCAGGAGAACGCGCCGGGGATCTTGCCGTCGCGCTCGATCTCGCGCGGATCGCGGATGTCGACGATCACGACGTCGTTCTTGCCGATCATCGTGATCGCATCGGCCGCGCTGATGGTCTCGATCTCGGCATTGGCCTCGTCGATCATCACCTTGATGCCGCGATGGATGTTCTGGGGCATGGGGCTCTCCCTGGCTTCTTGTTGTTCGTCATTCCGGGGCGATGCGAGAGCATCGAACCCGGAATCTCGAGATTCCGGATCAGCCGCTTCGCGTCCGTCCGGAATGACGGTGTTGCCTATCGCACCAGCTCCCGCATCGCGTTCTCCAGACCCTCGATCGTGATCGGATACATGCGCTCGGAGAACAGGCGGCGGATGATGGTGGTGGATTCCGAATAATCCCAGTGCTTCTGCGCCACCGGATTGAGCCACACCGCGTGCGGATAGGTGCGGGTGATGCGGTCGAGCCAGACCGAGCCGGCTTCTTCGTTGACGTGCTCGACCGAGCCGCCCGGCACCATGATCTCGTAGGGCGACATCGAGGCGTCGCCGACGAACACCACCTTGTAGTCGTGCGGGTACTTGTGCAGCACGTCCCAGGTCGGCGTGCGATCGGTGAAGCGCCGCTTGTTCTGCTTCCAGACGCCTTCATAGAGGCAGTTGTGGAAGTAGAAATATTCCATGTGCTTGAATTCGCTCTTGGCGGCCGAGAACAGTTCCTCAACCTGCTCGATATGCGAATCCATCGAGCCGCCGATATCGAAGAACACCAGCACCTTGACCGCATTGCGCCGCTCGGGGCGCATGTGCACGTCGAGATAACCGTGGTTGGCGGTCTCCTTGATCGTGGTGTCGAGGTCGAGTTCGTCAGGCGCGCCGGTGCGCGCGAACTTGCGCAGCCGCCTGAGCGCGACCTTGATGTTGCGGATGCCGAGCTCGACATTGCCGTCGAGATCCTTGAACTCGCGCTTGTCCCACACCTTCACGGCGCGGTTGTTGCGGTTCTTCTCCTGCCCAATCCGCACGCCCTCGGGATTATAGCCGTGGGCGCCGAACGGCGAGGTGCCGGCGGTGCCGATCCACTTGCTGCCGCCCTGGTGACGGCCCTTCTGTTCCTCGAGGCGCTTCTTCAAGGTCTCCATGAGCTTGTCCCAGCCCATGGCCTCGATCTGCTTCTTCTCTTCCTCGGTGAGATATTTCTCGGCGAGCTTCTTCAGCCACTCCTCGGGGATCTCCGCCTTGCCCATGGCGTCGAGCAGGCTCTCGAGCCCCTTGAACACGGTGCCGAACACGCGGTCGAACTTGTCGAGATTACGCTCGTCCTTCACCAGGGCGGCGCGCGACAAATAGTAGAAGTTCTCGACGGTCTGTTCGGCGAGATCGGCGTCAAGCGCTTCCATCAAGGTCAGATATTCCCGTAGCGTCACGGGGACCTGGGCGTCGCGCAGCGATGTGAAGAACTGCAGGAACATATTTACTTAAATCGCGCGCCCTGCCGGTGCCGTCAAGGGCCCCTGCCCCGGTTGCGGCTGCGGATCAGCCATTCACTTTCACTTAACCACCCCGGCCAGCTTCGGCTCCCGGCGGCGAAACGTGACGTTAAGATGGGACGTTGATCACTGGAGGTAGCACGCCGCCCGTGGACCCGACCGGATTGCCCAACAGCCCTGCCAAGCTGCCGAAACTGTTCTCGCCGACGGCGATCGTCGCCGCCGTGGTGACGGCGATGAGCATATTCGTGCTCGGCCTGTTGATCTGGAAGGCGGTCGAGGCGCGCACCATGGCGCTCGCCCAGGGCGAGCGCGACATCCGCAACCTCACCCATTCGCTGGCGGAACACGCCTCGCATTCGGTCCAGGCGATCGATGTCGCCATGAACGCCATGGTCGACCTGCTGAAATACCAGAAGCCGCGCGTCGACCGCTTCAACGCGGCCCTGCGCAAGACCGCCGACGCGCTGCCGCAGATCAGGGAAATCGGCGTGATCGATCCCGATGGCAACCGGATCTACTCGTCGGCCGCGGAGTTGCCGGCCCACAACAACGCCGATCGCGGCTACTTCATCAGCCATCGCGACTCGCCGGATGCGACGCTGCATATCAGCGAGCCGCTGCAATCGCGGCTGACCGGGCATCCGACCATCGTGCTGTCGCGCCGTGTCACCAGGGAAGACGGCAGCTTCGGCGGCGTATTGTTCGCAACCATCGAGAGCAGCTACTTCGACAATTTCTACCAGGCCTTCAAGTTCGGTCCGCACGCCGGAATTACCCTGCTTCGCCTCGACGGCATCGTCCTGGCGCATTGGCCGGCGGGCAAGTGGAACAAGGAGGTGTCCGCGGCCTTCAAGGCGCAGATCGGGCAGGACCGGACCGGCTACACCAAGACCACGTCGCCATTCGATGGACGCGTCAAATATCTCGGCTTCGAGCGCGCATCGCAATATCCGATCGTGGTGACGGTCGCGCTGCCGGAAGCCCAGGTGCTCGCCGCATGGCATGAGGACCTGCGCAACGATCTGTTTGTCGCCGTGATCCTGATGGGAAGCGTCATCCTGTTCGCGATCCTGCTGGGCAAGGAGTTCGCCAAGCGAACCAGGGTCGCGCGGATGCTCAGGGAACGCGAGGCGCGTTACCGGCTGCTTGCCGACAACATCGCCGACGTCGTGATCCTCTTGGACCGCGACGGCCGCTTCCTGTTCGTGTCGCAGTCGGTCGAGACCATCCTCGGCCGCAAGCCGGACGATCTGATCGGCAAGTCCTGCTTCGAGTTCGTGCACCCCGATCACCTCGCCGACGTCGCCAGGGCGACAGCGGAATTGACCAACTGGACGACCACCAAGACCGTCGAATTCAAGACCTTCCGCGCCGACGGGACCGAGGTCTGGGTCGAGATCAACTTCAAGCTTGCCGGGCTCGCTGAGGACCACCATGCCATCGAGGTCGTCGGCGTGCTGCGCGACGTGACCGAACGCCGCAAGATGGAGGACGAGCTCAACGCGCTGAACATCCGTCTGTCGGAGCTTGCGACGACCGATGGCCTGACCGCCCTCGCCAACCGCCGCAGCTTCGACAGCGCGCTGCCGCGCGAGTTCCGCGACCGCGAGCTGATCTCCCTCATCATGCTCGATATCGATCACTTCAAGGGCTTCAACGACACGCGGGGCCATCAAGCCGGCGACGAATGCCTGAGGCGCGTGGCCCGCGTGATCGCGGACGCGACCATCAACACCACGGCCATGGCGGCGCGATATGGCGGCGAGGAGTTCGCGATCATCCTGCCCGGCGTCGGCGAACAGGATGCACTGAAGGTCGCCGAAGCGATGCGCCTCACGGTGCGATCGCTGGCGATCGCCAATCCGGCCGCGCGGCGCGGCGTGGTTTCGATCAGTCTCGGAATCGCCAGCCGATCGGCTGCGACCGCGAGCGAGAGCGAATTGCTCGGCCAGGCCGACCTCGCGCTCTACGAGGCGAAACGCGCAGGCCGCGACCGCACGGTGCTGGCCTCGTCGCTGGCGGGTGACAATCATTCCGCGGGGCGGAAACAGTACGCCTGACATACTATGCGCCCGGTGCCGTTCAGGGTACCGCTGCGCTGCGGAATCCGCGCTAGACCGCCCGGCTTTTTCAATTACAATTGCACCTGACAAGACATTGGGCAGGACGTTTGAATGGGCATCATTGCGGCACTGGTGATCGGTGCGATTGCCGGCTGGCTCGCGGGGCTGATCGTGCGCGGCGCGGGCTTCGGGCTGATCGGCAACATCGTCGTCGGCATCATCGGCGCGCTGGTGGCAAGCTGGCTGTTGCCGCGCCTTGGCGTCGGCCTCGGCAGCAGCGCGATCCGCGACATCGTCAACGCGACCATCGGTGCCATTGTCGTGCTGGTGATCCTGTCGCTGATCAGGCGAGCCTGATCGGACAATTTGCATTCCCGACGGCCGCTGCGAGAGCGGTCGTTTCATGTTGAGGCCGAACCGGCCAACGAACGAAGCAAGGCAAACAGATAGATGAAATTCACGGGTACCAAGGACTACGTCGCCACCGATGACCTCAAGGTCGCCGTCAATGCCGCCATCGTGCTGGAGCGCCCGCTGTTGGTGAAGGGCGAGCCCGGCACCGGCAAGACCGTGCTGGCCGAGGAAGTCGCCAAGGCGATCGACGCGCCGCTGCTGACCTGGCACATCAAGTCGACCACCAAGGCGCAGCAGGGCCTCTACGAATACGATGCGGTGTCGCGCCTGCGCGACAGCCAGCTCGGCGATGCGCGGGTGTCCGACATCAAGAACTACATCAAGCGCGGCAAGCTGTGGGAGGCCTTCACCAACGAGAAGCGCCCGGTGCTGCTGATCGACGAGATCGACAAGGCCGACATCGAATTCCCGAACGACCTCTTGCTCGAGCTCGATCGCATGGAGTTCCATGTCTACGAGACCGGCGAGACCATCAAGGCGAAGCTGCGCCCGATCGTGATGATCACGTCGAACAACGAAAAGGAACTGCCGGACGCGTTCCTGCGCCGCTGCTTCTTCCACTACATCAAGTTCCCCGACGCCGACACCATGGGCAAGATCGTCGACGTGCACTTCCCCGGCATCAAGAAGCGGCTGGTGGAAGAGGCGCTGCGAATCTTCTTCGAGGTCCGCGAGGTGCCGGGCCTGAAGAAGAAGCCCTCGACCTCCGAGCTGCTCGACTGGCTCAAGCTGCTCTTGAACGAGGACATCACGCCCGAGATGCTCAGGGAGCGCGACCCGCGCAAGCTGATCCCGCCGCTGCACGGCGCGCTGCTCAAGAACGAGCAGGACGTGCACCTGTTCGAGCGGCTGGCGTTCCTCAGCCGCCGCGAAGTCTAGTTCACGCAAACGCCGGGGCATTCGCTTCGGCGTTTTGCTTCTGCAGCTCAACAAGCAATCCAACAAACAAGAAGACCAGGGAAGATGAACGTCCAGACCCAGATCCGCGCCGCCGAGCCCGTCACCACAGAGCATTTCGACGTCCTGATCGCGGGCGCCGGCATCTCCGGCGTCGGCGCCGCCTACCACCTCACCACGCAATGCCCGGGCACCAGCTTCGTGGTGCTGGAGACGCAGAAGACCTTTGGCGGCACCTGGTCCACCCACCGCTATCCCGGCATCCGCTCCGACAGCGACCTGCACACTTTCGGCTATCGCTTCAAGCCGTGGACCAGCGCGCCGATCGCCAGCGCGGCCGAGATCCTGAAATACATGGGCGAAGTGATCGAGGAAAACGATCTCGCCCGCCACATCCGCTATCGCCACACCATCACCGCGGCGGAGTGGTCGAACGAGACCAATCTCTGGACCATCGATGCGACCCGTATCGACACCGGCGAACGGCTGCGCTTCACCACCAACTTCTTCTGGATGTGCCAGGGCTACTACCGCCACGATGCGGGTTACACGCCCGAATGGACCGACATGGCGAAGTTCAAGGGCACGGTGGTGCATCCGCAGACCTGGCCCGACGACCTCGACTACAAGGGCAAGCGCGTGGTCGTGATCGGCTCCGGCGCCACCGCCGCAACCCTGATCCCGGCGATGGCCAAGGATGCCGGCCACGTCACCATGCTGCAGCGCTCGCCGACCTATTTCCGCACTGGCCGCAACGCGATCGAGATCGCCGAGGAACTGCGCAGGCTGCAGGTCGACGAGGCCTGGATCCACGAGATCACCCGCCGCAAGATCCTGTTCGAGCAGGACGCCTTCACCAGGCGGACCTTCGCCGAGCCGGAGGGCGCCAAGAAGGACCTGCTGGCGGCGGTCGAAGCCGTTCTCGGCAAGGACTACGACATCGCCACCCACTTCACGCCGCGCTACCGGCCGTGGCGGCAGCGCATCGCCTTCATTCCGGATGCCGACCTGTTCCACGCCATCAAGGGCGGCAAGGCGTCCGTCGTCACCGACGAGATCGACCGCTTCACCGAGAAGGGCATCCTGCTCAAGTCCGGCAAGGAGCTCGAGGCCGACATCATCATCACCGCGACCGGCTTCCACCTCTCCGCCAATGGCGGCATCGACTTCGCGATCGACGGCAAGCCGCTCGACTTCAAGGACACCGTGACCTATCGCGGCATGATGTTCACCGGCGTGCCGAACCTCGTCTGGGTGTTCGGCTATTTCCGCGCCAGCTGGACCTTGCGCGTCGATCTGGTCGGCGACTTCGTCTGCCGCATGATCAAGCACATGAAGGCGACCGGCGTGAATAAGGTGACGCCGGCGCTGCGCCCCGAAGACCACAACATGCCGCTGCTGCCGTGGATCGATCCGGAGAACTTCAACCCCGGCTACATGATGCGCGGCATGCACCTGCTGCCGAAGCGCGGCGACAAGCCGGAATGGCAACACAACCAGGACTACTGGGCCGAGAAGGACGAATTCCCGGCGATCGACCTCAAGGACAAGGCCTTCGTCTACGGCTGAGCTACTTCTCATCCGCTGCTGGTCCCGTCACCCTGAGGTGCTCGCGAAGCGAGCCTCGAAGGGTGCACGGCCCCGCTGGTGGCCGTCGACCCTTCGAGACGGCCGCTACGCGGCCTCCTCAGGATGACGGTGATGGATCGAGCGCGCTGATCGAGAACGAGCGTCGCGCTCACCTCGCCCTCACGCATATTCCGGCAGCTTCGCGGCGGCCTCGGGCGTCTTGCCGCGGATCATGTCGGAGGCCTTGTCGGCGATCATCAAGGTCGAGGCGTTGAGATTGGCGGAGATCATCCGCGGCATGATCGAGGCGTCGATCACGCGCAGGCCTTCCATGCCATGGACCCGGAGCTGGTCGTCGACCACCGCCCACGGCGCATCGGCCGGGCCCATCCGGCAGGTGCAGCCGGGATGGAAGGTGGTGGTGCCGCGCTGGGTTGCGGCCGCGAGCAGCTCCTCGTCGCTCTGCACTTTCGGACCCGGAAAGTCCTCATAGGCGAAATACGGGCTGAGCGGCTCGGAGGCGAGCAGCCGGCGCGCTAGCTTCATGCCGGCGACGACGACGCGGCGGTCGATTTCCTCGGCAAGGTAGTTGGTCTGGATGATCGGCGGCGCGAACGGATCGGCGGAACGGATGCGGACATAGCCGCGGCTCTCCGGCCGCTGCTGCCATGAGGCCACCGTCATGCCGGGCTCGTCCTCGAGCTGGCCCTGCACGCCTTCCTTGTAGCTCGCCGGCGTGAAGGTGAGCTGCAGGTCGGAACTCTCGGTGGTCTCGCCGGAATGCCAGAAGCAGTAGACCATGGTCGGCGACAGCGACAGCAATCCGCGCCGCGTCGTCGCCCATTTGATCGCCTCGCCCCACAGGCTAAGGCCGCGGCGCATTTCGTTGATGGTCCTGATGTTCTTGACCCGCGCCACCGAGCGCGGCGCGTAGTGATCCTGCAGGCCTTCACCGACGCCCGGCAGCGCGTGGCGCACCTCGATGCCGTGCGACTGCAGCAGGTCGGGCGAACCGACGCCGGAGAGCTGCAACAGCTGCGGCGAGTTGTAGGCGCCGCCGGACAGGATGACCTCCTTGGTGGCGCGGATCTCCAAGGGATCACCGTGCTTGCCGCCGCGGTTATAGCGCACGCCGACCGCGCGCTTGCCCTCGAAGATGATGCCGGTGACATGGGCATGGGTGCGCACGTCGACATTCGGTCGCTTTCGCGCCGGATGCAGGAACGCGGTCGCGGCGCTGACCCGGAGGCCGTTCAGGATAGTGCGCTGGCAGTACGACACGCCCTCCTGGATCTGGCCGTTGTAGTCAGGGTTGCGCGGAATGCCGAGCGAGACCGCGCCTGCCATGAAGGCCTCGCAGAGCGGATCCTGCCAGTCCATCGTGGTGACGGTGAGGTTGCCATTCCGACCACGATAAGTGTCGTCGCCCTCACCGATCCGTCGCTCCATGCGCCGGAAGTACGGCAGCACGTCGGGATAGCCCCAGCCGCGATTGCCGAGTTGCGCCCAGGTGTCGAAATCCTGGCGCTGGCCGCGATTGTAGATATGGCCGTTGATCGAGGATGAGCCGCCGAGCGTCTTGCCGCGCGGCGCGTAGATGCTGCGCCCGCCGGTATAAGGGCCCACCTCCTGCTGGTAGGCCCAGTTCACGCTCTTCATGTGGAAGGTCTTGATGAAGCCGGCCGGCAGATGGATGTAGGGATGCCAGTCGCTCGGCCCCGCCTCGAGCACGCACACCCTGGTCCCTGCGTCTTCGCTCAACCGGTTGGTCAGCACGCTCCCGGCGGAGCCTGCGCCGATGATCACATAATCGAACGTTTCCATCGTCTCGCTTCTGGCGCTGACCGACGTGTCAGCGCGGCTTTTCGTTGAGTTGATAGTTGAGATGCGCCTTCACCGTCGGCCATTCGCTCGCGATGATGCTGTAAACCACGGTGTCGCGCAACGTGCCGTTGGGCGCGATCTGATGGCTGCGCAGGATGCCGTCCTGCTTGGCACCCAACCGCTCGATGCCGCGCCGGCTCTGGTGATTGAAGAAATGCGTGCGGAACTCGACCGCGATGCAATCGAGCTTCTCGAAGGCATGTTGCAGCAGCAGCAGTTTGCACTGCGTGTTGACCGCGCTGCGCTGCACACGCCTGGCGTACCAGGTCGAGCCGATCTCGACGCGGCGGTTCGGCGTGTCGACGTTCATGTAGGTCGTCATGCCGGAAATCTTGCCGTCGGCATCGAACACCGTGAACGGCAGCATCGAGCCCGCGGCCTGGAGGCCGAGCCGGCGGTCGATCTCCTTGCCCATGTTCTCCGGCTGCGGGACAGAGGTGTACCAGAGCTTCGACAGCTCGCCGTCCTTCACGGCTTCGACGAGACCGTCGCGATGATCATGCGACAGCGGTTCGAGCCGCGCATGCGCGCCGCGAAGGGTGACCGGTTCAAGCCAGGGCATTCGAGACTTCTCCATCTTTGTCATTCCGGGATGGTGCGTTAGCACCAGACCGGAATCTCGAGATCCCACAATTCGCAATTGCGAATTGGGGTTCATCGCTGCGCGATGCCCCGGGATGACGATTGCGCTTTTGCGCAATCGTCACTTGTTCAGAAAATTCAGCGGCAATCCCGGCCGCGACCAGTCCATCGCGATCAGCTCGCCCTTGCCGGACAGCGTGATGTAGGCGGTCTTCAGGTCGGGGCCGCCGAAGGCGATGTTGGTGGTGACGCGGTCGCCGGTCGGCACCTGCTCGACCACGGTGCCGTCGGGCGCGATCACCGAGATGCAGCCCGAGATCAGCGTCGCGACGCAGACATTGCCGTTCGCTTCGACGGCGAGCGAGTCGAACATCTGGTAGCCGCCGAGGCCGGCGATCGGCTTGCCGCGCTCGCCGCGATAGATCACGTCGCGCGGCTTGATGGTGCCGGGCTCGGACACTTCGTAAGCCCACAGCCGCGCCGTCGGCGTCTCCGCGATGTAGACGGTCTTCTCGTCCGGCGACAGGCCGATGCCGTTGGCCGGCAGGATGCCGTGCACCGCCTCGACGATCTCGTTCATGCCGGGCTTCAGATAATAGAACGCGCCGACATCCATCTCGCGGGCACGGCGCTTGCCGAGATCGGAGAACCACAGGCCGCCTTGCCTGTCGAACACCAGGTCGTTGGGCCCGCGCAGCTCGTGCTCGCCGCACTTCGTCACCACGGTCTCGACCTTGCCGGATTGCAGATCGACGCGCTGGATCGAGCCGCCGAGATAATCCTCCGGCTGCGGTCCCGGCATGATCATGTTGCGGGTCGGAATCCAGGAGAAGCCGCCATTGTTGCAGACGTACATCTTGCCGTCGGGGCCGAGCGCCGCGCCGTTCGGGCCGCCCGGCACCTTGGCGACGATCTCCTTGCGCCCGTCGGGATAGACGCGGGTCAGACGCTGGCCCCGGATCTCGACCAGCACGACCGAACCATCGGGCATGACGACGGGACCTTCGGGAAACTCGAGATCGGTGGCGAGAACTCGGATATTGGCCATGGCATCCTCCCGGCTCATTGGCTGCAGGCAGATTCCGAACGGTCCCGCACGCGCAACGTTGTTGTTCATCCTGTTATGGCAAACGGGATTTAGCTTGCCAAGCAATCCGGGGCGCAAGGCTGCCCGGCGTTGAGGTGGGAAGCGCTGCAATGCCGCTCGGCATCATGCAGAATAGCCACCGGTGTCATCACCCGCGAAAGCGAGGGCTTTGCAGAAGTCTGCCGGGATGATTCTCTTTGGTGAAGGATTCGCCGGAGGAACGGATGGCGGAGCGGCAGATTGGTCAATTGAGCTTTACCGACGGGCTGGTGAATGACGCGGCTCGAGCCAACGCGCCTTTGCAGCGAGTATCGGAACTGGTCGACTGGAGCGCGATTGAAGCGCTGCTGAGCGGCTTGCGTAGCGGGTCGATGGGAGCGCCCGCTTACCCGTCGCTGGCGCTGTTTAAGGCGCTGTTGCTGCAGCAATGGTATGGGTTGTCCGATCCGGGCCTTGAGGAGGCGCTGGTGGACCGCCTGTCGTTCCGGCGCTTCCTGGGCCTGTCGCTGAGTGAGCCGGTACCGGATCATTCCACGCTGTGGCGTTTCCGCGAACAGCTGGCCAGGAGCGGGCTGGCGGAGCGCGCTTTTGCCCTGATTACGGCGCAGATCGAGAAGTCCGGCTTCGTCTTGAAGCGCGGCACATTGATTGACGCTTCGCTGATCCGCTCGGCGGTTAATCCGCCCGAACCACCGGATCCCGATTTGCCCCCGGATGCGGACGGGCGCCCCGCCAGCAAGCTGGTCAAAAGCCCTCACGATCCTGACGCCGCCTGGACCAGGAAGGACGGCAAATATGCCTTCGGCTACAAGATGCACGTGGCGATGGACCAAGGCAGTCGCATCATCCGGCGCCTTGCCTTTACGCCAGCCAATGTCAACGACACCGTGCCCGCCGACGAGCTGATCTGCGGCGACGAGGCAACAGTCTACGCTGACAAAGCCTACGATACCATCGCGCGACGTGGGCGGCTGAAGCAGATGGATATTCGCGACGGCATTATGCGCAGACACAACCGCTGGCTTCGCTTGGGGCCTTGGGCGGTGCGTCGTAACGCGGTCATCTCGCATCGACGCGCGCCGATCGAACCGTTGTTCGCATTGCTCAAGCGCGTCTACGGCCTTGCGCGTGCCCGCTATCGGGGCCTGATACGCAATGCCGCAGCTTTCCAGCTCGCCGCGACCGCGATCAATCTCCAGCGATGGGCCAGGACGCCACCCCACATCGCCTAACCAAACGAGGCACCCAGCCATCATGGCTGGCCCGTCCAGCCGCTAACCGGCCCAAACAACAGCCGTCCGGCCCCGTCGAGCTGTTCGACTTTCGCAAAGCCCTCGCGAAAGCGGGTGATCCAGTATTCTAGAGACGGCAGTGCTTGAACCGAGAAGCCGCGGCGTACTGGATCGCCCGGTTCGAGCCGGGCGACGACAGTTGAAGTTGGGGACGCAGCTTAGCGTTCTTGTCGCATCTCTCCAGATGTCATTCCGGGGCGCGTCACTTGGCGCGAGCCCGGAATCCATTGGGCCACCGAATTGCGCACCGGGGAATGACGATGGATAGGAAAGTCGCGGCCCCGCGATCGCGCTAGCTCAGCGCACCCGCATGCACCCACCAGCCGGGGTGCGCAACTCGGAGCTTCTCGCCGGCGGCCTCGGCGTCGGCGTCGGTTCCGAACACGGCAAAACAGGTCGCGCCGGAGCCCGACATGCGCACCAGGCGAACGGCCTCGGTCGCACGCAGCGCGGACAACACGTCGCTGATGACGGGCTCGATGCGCGCGGCGGGGCCTTCGAGATCGTTGGTGCCGCGCGACAGCGCCGCAATCCAGTCGTCGACCGCACGGCCGGCGTCCGGCCAGTCCGGCGCCTGCATCACCACATCGGTGGCACCGATCAAAAGCTCGCCATGGCGCAGGCCGAGTGCGTTGAAGACGTCCTTGGTCGCAACCGGCACGCGCGGATTGACCAGCACGCAGGGCATTTTCGGCAAATCCAGCGGCAGCAGGCCCTCGCCGACGCCGGTCATGTCGCAGGCGCGCGAGGCGACGCAGACTGGCACGTCGGCGCCGGTCTGCAGCGCGACCTCCATGATCCTGCTGTCGTCGAGCGAGAGCTCGTTGAGCCGCGCCAGCAGCCGCAGCGCCGCCGCGGCATCCGCCGAACCGCCGCCGATGCCGGCCGCAACGGGCAGCACCTTCTCCAGCGTGAAGTGGCCGACCTCAAGGTCGGCGACGCGCTCGCCGAGCAGCCGCGCGGCCTTGAGCACCAGATTATCAGATGTATCGCCGCAGGCATCGGCCAGCGGCCCCAGCATCGACAGCGACAGCTCGGGCCCCGGCTCGAGCGTGAGACGATCGGCGCAATCGGCAAACGCGACGACGCTCTCCAGGTCGTGAAACCCATCGACGCGCCGTCCGACAACCTTCAGCGTCAGGTTGACCTTGGCACGCCCTTCTTCAATCAGCGCCGGCACGGCGATAAACCCCTAAAAAAACAAACATCGTGTTGCGATTAGCGTAAATCGCCGCACGATCCTATCCCTTTGTTTGCATGGAAATTCCGCCCCGTGCCGTCATGCCCGGGCCCAGACATTTCGTGTCTCTCCTGCCCCGTCATTCCGGGGCGATGCGCAGCATCGAACCCGGAATCTCGAGATTCCGGGTTCGCCCTTCGGGCGCCCCTGAATGACGGAAGCGGGTGGATAGGCGCAAAATGCCCGGGACAAGGCCCGGGCATCACGTCTCAATTGGCAATGCAGGCTGGCGGTTATACCGGGCTCAGCCGCCCTTGCCGTCGTCGTCCTTCTTCTTGTCGGCGGCGGCGGCGTTCGAGGTGTCGTCCGGCAGGCCGTTGTCGATCTTGGCCTGGATCTTCGGCAGCTCTTCCGGCTCGGGCTTGAGGTCGCGGGCATGCGCCCACTGGAACTTGGCTTCCAGGGTGCGGCCGACGCGCCAATAGGCGTCGCCGAGATGGTCGTTGATGGTCGGATCTTCCGGCTTCAGGTCGATCGCGCGCTCGAGGTTCTTCACCGCCTCGTCGTAATTGCCGATCCGGTAATAGGCCCAGCCGAGGGAGTCGACGATGTAGCCATCGTCAGGGCGCTGATCGACGGCACGCTTGATCATCTTCATGCCCTCGTCGAGGTTGATGCCCTGGTCGATCCAGGAATAGCCGAGATAGTTCAGTACGTGCGGCTGCTCGGGCTGCAGCTCGAGTGCCTTGCGCATGTCGGCCTCGGCCTTGTTCCACTGCTTGGAGCGCTCCTCGCAGATGCCGCGGTAGTAGTAGGTGACCCAGGCGTTCTTGTCGCCACTGCCGGCCGGCAGCGCGTCGATCGCCTGCGAATAGGTGGTGGCGCAGTCGGCGAACTTCTTGCGGCCACGCTCGATGTTGCCGAGCGCCAGGATCGCTTCGATGTCCTTCGGCTGATCCGATGTGACTTCCTTGAGGATCTTGATCGCTTCGTCGCTGCGGTCGGCGGCGTCGAGATTGGTCGCTAGCTGGATCTGCGCGTTGCGCTTCAGCGGCGAGGACGCCGGCATCCGCTCATAGACCTTGATCGCCATCTGCGGCTTCTTCACCGATTCATAGAGATCGGCGAGCGACAGCAGCGCCAGCGGATGGTTCGGCTGCAGGTAGAGCGCGAGCTGCAAATAGACCAGCGCGAGGTCCTCGCCGCCGCGGCGGGTCAGCGTCGCGCCAATACCGTACAGCGCCTCGGCGGCGCCGGCCTGTGGCGAATCGATCAGCGGCGGCAGCTTCTTGCCGGCCTTGGTCTCCTTGATGCCTTCCAGCACCAGCGGATGACGCGGCAGCTTCTTGTCGAACGCCTCGTACATCGCGGTCGCGGCGGCGGCATCCTTGTTGCGCGAGGTCCAGCGGGCATATTCGTCGACCGTGCGCAGCATCGAATCGTCGAGCTTGTAGACCTTCTCGAAGCGGGCGCCGGCGTCCTTCTCCTTGCCGGACAGCTCGTAGATCATGCCGGCGTGCAGATCCTTGAAGATCGGATACCATTCGGGGCCGGTCAGCTTGTCGATCGAGGCGACCGCGCCCTTGCCGTCGCCGGCGCCATAGGCCGCCCAGGCCGACAGCAGCGTCGCCACGAGGTCGGTGATCGGGCCGCGCACCGACTGGTTGATGTTGGACTGCGCGGCGGCGTATTTCTTCAGCTTGAGGTCGCGCACGCCGACGACGAGGCGCGCGACGCGGTTGGACTTGTCCTGGGTCAGGATGCGGTCGGCGAGCTTCACCGCCTCTTCGATGTCGCCGTCGGCGAGCGAGGAGATGAAGGCGCGGTCGAGCAGCTCGGAATTCTTCGGGTCGGTGCGCAGCGCCGAGCGGTAGAACGCCGCGGCGGAGGCCGCATCGCGCTCGACACTGGCGTGGCGGGCGGCGAGATAGCTGCCGGCCGTGGTCAGCGACTTCAGGTCGTTCTTGCTCGGGAACTGGGCGGCATTGTCGGTCGGATGGTCGGGCGTCTGCGCCGCGAGCTGCGCAGGCACGGCAAGCGCCGCGGCAGCAAGAACGGCAATCGTCAGGCGGTTGAAACGGGTGGACAGCATCACGTTCGCCTTGCTCCAGGGGTTTAAGGCCACGAAGGATTTACGGCCAAGATCTTCGCGACGAGATCTTCGCGACAAGATCCTGCGATCAGTCTCAAAATGCGAACCCAAGCGGCGGCATCACGGCGAGCGACAATGCCGCTTTTGGCATTTATCCGCAAGGATCGCCCGGAGGTAACCCATGCCGAATCAATTGGCAGATTAGGCCCTTACGCCCTCCGATCCAGCCAGCCCACCGCAAGACGCTCCCACTATGGCGGTATCGTGACCGGGCCCGGCATATTCGCGTGCAGAAGCAAAAAGCGCCGGATACGGGCGCCGCGGCGCCCTGTTCCGCGTCTTCAACTGTATCCGGCGCTGCAACCCGGCCCCTCCACACAAGGAGAGGCCAGGCGGAGGTTGCGGCAGGCTGCGGACGGCCTCACGCAAATGTGGTCGGCCGCCTTCGCCCTCCTTACATCGCCTCGTAGTTCGGACCGCCGCCGCCCTCCGGAGGAACCCAGGTGATGTTGCCGTTGGGGTCCTTCACGTCGCAAGTTTTGCAGTGGACGCAATTCTGGGCGTTGATCTGGAAGCGCGGGCCTGCCGATTCCTCGACCCACTCGTAGACGCCGGCGGGGCAATAGCGGTTGGAGGGACCGGCGAACACGTCGTGCTCGGAGGTCTTCTGCAGGTTCATGTCGGCGACCTTGAGATGGACCGGCTGGTCCTCCTCATGATTGGTGTTGGACAGGAACACCGACGACAGCTTGTCGAACGAGATCTTGCCGTCCGGCTTCGGATAGGCGATCGGCTGGTGCTGCTTGGACGGATCGAGCGTCTTGCGGTCCGGCTTGGCGTGCGACTGGGTGCCGAACAGCGAGAAGCCGAGCGTGTTGCACCACATGTCGAAGCCGGAGAGCGCCATTCCGAGCAGGTTGCCGAACTTCGACAGCAGCGGCTTGGCATTACGGACCTTGAACAGGTCCTTGCCGATCGAGGACGAGCGCCAGGCATTCTCGTACTCGATCAGCTCGTCATTGGCGCGTCCGGCGCCGAGCGCGGCCGCGACATGCTCGGCGGCGAGCATGCCGGAGCCCATCGCATTGTGGACGCCCTTGATGCGCGGGACGTTGACGAAGCCGGCCGCGCAGCCGATCAGCGCGCCGCCCGCGAAGGAGAGCCGCGGCACCGACTGGTAGCCGCCCTCGGTGATGGCGCGCGCACCATAAGCGAGCCGCTTGCCGCCTTCGAACAGCTCGCGGATGTCGGGATGCGTCTTCATGCGCTGGAATTCGTCGAACGGCGACAGATACGGGTCGTTGTAGTTCAGATGCACGACGAAGCCGACCGCGACGCGGTTGTCGTCGTAGTGATAGAGGAACGAGCCGCCGCCGGTCTTGTCGTTCAGCGGCCATCCCAGCGTATGCTGAACCCGCCCCTTGCGGTGCTTGGCCGGATCGATCTGCCAGACCTCCTTCAGCCCGATGCCGAATTTCGGCGGCTCGGAGTTGGCGTCGAGCTTGAACTTCGCGAT
Source organism: Bradyrhizobium sp. CCBAU 53421 (assembly GCF_015291625.1). NCBI lineage: Bacteria > Pseudomonadati > Pseudomonadota > Alphaproteobacteria > Hyphomicrobiales > Nitrobacteraceae > Bradyrhizobium > Bradyrhizobium sp. CCBAU 53421. The sequence goes on along the minus strand of NZ_CP030047.1, from coordinate 2,197,371 downwards.
CAGCTGCTTCGACAGCGAGCCCCGCGCGCCTTCGGCGAACAGCGTGTACTTGCCGAGCAGCTCCATGCCGCGGGTGTAGGAATCCTTGTGACTGCCGTCCTTGGCGATGCCCATGTCGCCGGTCGCGATGCCCCGCACCGCGCCCTTGTCGTCATAGAGCACCTCCGTGGCGGCAAAGCCCGGATAGATCTCGACGCCGAGCGCTTCCGCCTTCGGCGCCAGCCAGCGGCAGACATTGCCGAGCGAGCCGATGTAGTTGTGATGATTGTGCATCAACGGCGGCATGATGAAGTTCGGAATCCGGAACCAGCCTTGCGACGTCGTCCAGTAGAAGCGGTCTTCCTTGACCTGCGTCTTCAGCGGACAGTCGGCGTCCTCGCGCCAGTCCGGAACGAGCTTGTCGAGCCCAGCCGGATCGATCACCGCACCCGAGAGGATGTGCGCGCCGACCTCGGAGCCCTTCTCCACCACGACGATCGAGAGCTCGGGATTGAGCTGCTTCAGCCGGATCGCGGCCGACAGGCCCGACGGGCCGGCGCCGACGATGACGACATCGAATTCCATAGACTCGCGCGGGGGAAGGTCTTCAGCACTCATGATCTTGATCTCAGCCCATTGAGAACGCTTCTAAGCTTTTCAAAAGTCGTTGTTTCCGATTTTTGGCGGAAGGACAACCATGGAATTGCGCTTGGCCAGGTTTCGCGCGGCCGCGGCGCCACAGGAGCATAATCTTTCCAAAAACCAGCCTCCACTTTTCCCGTTCATGCTAAAATTACATCCATGATAGCCCTGCCGCCCGAGCCCACCCCTACACTGCAGCAATTGCTGGCCTTTTACCTCGAGGCCGGGGTCGATTGCGCGCTCGGCGACGAGCCGATCAACCGGCTGGAAGAGCCCGAGCCAGTTCCCGCCCCCACAGCGCCCCGTCCGTCAGTTGCACTCAATCCGCTGCGGCCCCCGCCGATACCCGCCGTTCCGCGCAGCGAAATCACCATCGCGCCGGACGCCGCGATCGCCTCCGCGCGCGAGGCCGCACGCACCGCGCCGACGCTGGAAGCGCTGCGCACGCTGATGGAGACATTCGACGGCTGCGCGCTGAAGCACACCGCGACCCGGCTGGTGTTCGCCGATGGCAACCCCGAGGCGCGCGTGATGTTCGTCGGCGAAGCGCCGGGCCGCGACGAGGACATCGAGGGACTGCCGTTCGTCGGCCGCTCCGGCAAGCTGCTCGACCGCATGATAGCGGCAATCGGGCTCGACCGCAGCAAAGCCTATATCGCCAATGTCATCCCGTGGCGGCCACCGGGCAACCGCACGCCGACGCCGCAGGAGACGCAGGTGTGCCTACCCTTCATCCAGCGCCATATCGAGCTGGTGAATCCCGATGTGCTGGTGACGCTCGGCAATCCCTCGACCCAGGCGCTGCTCGGCACGCGCGAAGGCATCATGCGCACGCGCGGCAAATGGATCGACTACGACACCGGCACGCGCACGATCCGCGCCGTCGCCACCTTCCATCCGGCGTATCTGTTGCGCTCGCCGTCCTACAAGCGGTTGTCGTGGCAGGATCTGCGCGCGATCGCGAAGGTGCTGCAGCCGGCGGCGGGGTAGCTTAGTAGGATGGGTAGAGCGCAGCGAAACCCGTCATTTCGCGCCGCGGATACGAGTTGATGGGTTTCGCTTCGCTCTACCCATCCTACAAATTTACGAATCCCTACCCCTTCGGCCGCACGATCGCCCAGCCGATCCGCAGCACCGGCTGCCGGCCGTTGACCAGGCGGTCGAACGAACGCGGCACTTCCGGCACGAGGCCAGGGAAGCGTTGCGCAAGATCGGGCGGCGGCGTGCCGGCGGTGTCCTGCGCGCGCCAGACCACGACGCCGCCGGTCTCGTTGAACCTTGCGACCGTCAGCCAGGGCGTCCGTTGCGGCGCGGCGTCGAGCAACAGATGCGGACGGCGCCCGTTCATCGCAATCAGGCTGGCGATTTCAGGATCGCCGGCCACCGCGCGCAGGCGCTGGTTGGTGCGGCGCTCGTAGCTGTCGTCGAAGAAGCGCCCCATCGCGGTTGCCGGCAGCGAGGTCGGCACCTCGGTGGTGCTGGTCCAGGGCAGGAACAACGCCGCCGCCAGCGCGAGCGCGGCGGGCGCCGCGATGGCGAAGGCCCATACCGAGCGCAGCAGCCGTTGCCGCCTGAGATGGATCAGATCGCCGGTTGCGACGACGACCGCGAGCCCCGACATCAAAAGCGCCACGCCGGCGCCGCCGAAGGCGCGGTCGAGATCGAACAGCCCGGAGACGAAGCTGCTCACGATCGCCGGCGCGAACGCGAAGAAGTAAACGAACTGCTGCGCCAGCGGACTGACCGGCGGACGGTAGATGATCGGGGCATCCTCACCGTCGCGGGCGAACCAGCGTGAATTGAGGATCGCGAGCACGGCGATTGCGGCGGTCGCCACGATCAGCCCGCCGAGCACGACGCCCCAGCGCAGCGCGCGCGCCTTGAGCTCGGCAAGCGCCGGCAAGGCCGGCAGCGCCAGCGCGTCGGCGCGGACCAGCCAGATCAGATAGGGCAGCGCCAGCACGATGACGACCAGCAGCGCATAGAGCGGGTCCACCGCGCGCAGCGTGCGCCGCCCGCGCTCGGTTGCGAGCGCAAAGCCGACAACCAGCAGGATCATGCCGATCGCTGCCGGCGTCGTCAGCAGCAAGAGTCCGCAATCGATCGACCAGGCGAACCAGGCGGCGCGCCGGTTCTGCCCGATCAATTGCCAGGAATGCAGTAGCAGGAGCGCCCACAGCGGACGCGCCAGGATCAGCGGCCCGAACTCGACGCTCGGCGAGGAGAACACCACCACCGTCATCGACAGCAGCACCGCCAGCACGCCCTGCGGGCCGCCGACGATGGCGCGTGCCAGTTGGTAGAAGGCGATGAAGGTGACGATCTCGCAGACCTGCGCCAGCAGATAGACGCCGAACACGTGGTTGCCGGCGGCGCGGAAGGCGATGTCTGCGAGCCAGAACGAAAGCGGCGGCCCCATGTCGGTGCCGACCTGATATTCGCGTCCGAAGGCGAGGACGGTGGCGAGATTGCCGGGCGGGCTGCCGTAGAAGATCAGCGGCAGCAGCAGCCAGATCGCGGCCTGCACCAGCACCACGACCCACACCACGAGGCGCGGCCGGGCGCGGATCAGTTCGACAACCAGGGAGGTAAACCGCATGAAACGCCTGAAATGCCCCAGCCACTTGTCAGTCGAGCATGATCCGGAAAAGTGCGAAGCGGCTTTCCGAAAAGACCATGCTCAAACAAAGCGGCGCCATCTGATCCCTGAGGTTTTGATAAACGGCGGCGGCGATGGAGGCAACCGGGGCCGGTGAGTGCCCCCTGCTAAGTCAATCTCCGCTGTCATCACCCGCGAAACCGGGCGATGACAGCCGAGAGTGCGGCGCGGTCGCGCGCTACGCCGCTTCGGACGCCGCGGCCTCGCTTGTCGCGTCCACCGTGAACAGGTCGGGCTCAGCCGCGACCGGGAAATGCTTCAGCCGCGCGGCGACGACGGGGGCGAAGAAACTGCGGTGATGGCTGCTCGGCCCGAGCCTCTCCAGCGCCTCGAGGTGCTCGGGGACGCCGTAGCCTTTGTGCTGCTCGAAACCGTAGCCGGGGCAATCCAGCGCCAGCGCGCACATCAGGCGGTCGCGCGTCACCTTGGCGATGATCGAGGCCGCCGCGATCGAGGCCACGATGCCGTCGCCGCCGATCACGGCATCGCAGTCGCAGGGCGTGGCGAGTTTGTCGCGGCCGTCGACGAAGACGTGCTTCGGCATCTCCGGCAGCGCGTGCACGGCACGGGCCAGCGCCCACAGCGAGGCGCGCAGGATATTGTCGCGGTCGATTCGCGCCGGCGAGGCCACCGCAACCGCGAACGCAGCGGTCGCGCAAATCTCCTCGAACAGTTCCTCACGGCGCTCGGCGGTCAGCCGCTTGGAATCATCGAGGCCTTTTGGGACGCGATCGGGGTCGAGCACCACGGCGGCGGCGACCACGGGTCCGGCCAGCGGGCCGCGCCCGGCCTCGTCGCAGCCGGCGACCGGCCAGACGCCGCGCTTGATCAGCGCGCGCTCGCGCCGAAAGCTCGGGCGCGTCACCGCGATGACGCGCTTGGCCGGCACGGCCGGTTCAGCCGACTTCTTCTTCGACACGCTCTTTGATGCGCTTTTGGACTTATCCCGAATCATGCGGCGATCGTGATCAAGCAAGGCCCCCGGCGCAACCGGGAACCCGCTCCCCTTCCCCGCTATTCAATCCAGCTCTCTCTAATCCGGGATCGACACCCGCCCGCTATCGAGAACCTCAAAGCCCGGCGCGCGCACCACTTCCCAGGCGTGGCCGTCGGGATCGCCGAAATAACCGCAATAGCCGCCATAGCTGGTCGGCTGCGCCGGTTTCAGCAATGTGGCGCCCTTCGACAGCGCGAATGCCATCACGCGATCGACCTCGATATCGTCGTTGCAGTTCCAGGCGATCGCGACACCGTGGAATGCGGCCGGGCGCGGCTGATCTGGCAGTCCGGCGTCGTCGGCGAGCAGATGCCACGGGAACAGCCCGAGCACGGTGCCGCCGGTCTCGAAGAAGGCGACCTCCTCGCCGGTCGCGCGCATCTTCCTGGTGAAGCCGAGGGACTCATAGAAAGCGATGCTGGCGCGCATGTCGCTGACGCCGAGCGTGAGGACGGTGAAGCGGGCGGTCGGGGCGTTACTCATTGTTGCACTCACTTTGCTTATGGTGTTGTCGCCAGCTTGCTTCTTCGTAGCCCGGATGGAGCGAAGCGTAATCCGGGAAAGTCTCACCGCCGGCACAAGATCCCGGATTTCGCTTCGCTCCATCCGGGCTACGCCATCTCACCTAGAACAAACTGAGCTGCTGTCCGCTGCGCTTCGGCTTGGCGAAGTGATCGGTGGTCAGCTTGGTGCGCCGCTTGTTGAGCCCGAGCTTCTCGCAGGCGATCTCGAAGCGACGGCCGATCATCCAGGCCATCGGGCCGGTGCCCTTCATCCGCGTGCCCCATTGCGAATCGTAGTCGCGGCCGCCACGCATGTCGCGGATCAGCGTGAAGACGTGGCGGTAGCGGTCGGGATAGTTCGCCATCAGCCATTCGCGGAACAGGTCGCGGACCTCGAGCGGCAGCCGCAGCAGCACGTAGCTCGCCTCCCTGGCGCCGGCATGGGCTGCGGCATCGAGGATGCGCTCGATCTCGGAATCGTTCAGCGCCGGGATCACCGGCGCGACCATCACCGTGGTCGGGATGCCGGCCTCCGCCAGCCGCTTGATCGCCTCGAGCCGCTTCGGCGGCGTCGAGGCGCGCGGCTCCATGGTGCGGGCAAGCTTCGGATCGAGCGTCGTCACCGAGAGCGCGACCTTGGCAAGATTGCGCTTGGCCATCCGCGCCAGGATGTCGATGTCGCGGGTCACCAGCGCCGACTTGGTCACGATGCCGACCGGATGCCCGGCGCGCTCCAGCACCTCGAGGATGCCGCGCATGATCTTCCGGTCGCGCTCGATCGGCTGGTAGGGATCGGTGTTGGTGCCGATCGCGATCATCCGCGCCTCGTAATCGGGCGCCGCCAGCTCCTTCTCGAGCAGCGCGGGCGCATCGGGCTTGGCGAACAGTTTCGACTCGAAATCGAGCCCGGGAGACAGCCCGAGATAGGCGTGGGTCGGCCGCGCGAAGCAATAGACACAGCCATGCTCGCAGCCGCGATAGGGGTTGATCGAGCGGTCGAAGCCGATGTCGGGCGACTCGTTGCGGGTGATCACCTTGCGCGAGGTGTCGAGCGCGACGCTGGTCGTGAACGGCGGCAGGTCTTCGAGGCTCTGCCAGCCGTCGTCGAAGGCGACCCGGGCCTCGGCCTCGTAGCGGCCGCTGGCGTTGGACTGCGCACCGCGGCCGCGCCGCCGCTGGCGCTCGATCGCGACCGCAAGCTCGGGAAATGGGGCAGGAACAGGTGAAGGTGCACCCGCCGGGTTATCGGAGGGCGCCGTTACCGGCGGGTGCTTGAGGGCATGAGAGGATGCTCGGCTCATGCTCTGAAGCTAGCACAGCGCTAGAACAAATCAAGAACACGAGCGGAGAAATTCCACAGAACCTTGCTGCAAAATTCCGCAGGCGAACAGGCTGCTTTGAATATGACAAGGTGATAACACGGCCGGAGTTTCTCGAACCGTTTGAGCCACCGAAGCCTCAAATCATGTTGAGCGTGATCATTCCAACCGACGGGATCGAGCGCACCGCGGTCGCAACATTGGCGGCGCTGGTGCCGGGCGCGGCCGCCGGTGTCATCCGCGAGGTGCTGCTGGTCGACCGTACCGACAGCGACGTGATGGAGCGCGTTGCCGACGTCGCCGGCTGCGGCTTCCTGCGCTTCGAGGGCACGCGCGCCGCAGCGCTGGCGGCGGGCGCACGGCAGGCGCGTTCGCCCTGGCTGATGTTCCTGCATCCGGGCGCGGTGCTCGATGCCGGCTGGATCGAGGAGACCACCCAGTTCATCCAGATGGTGGCGGCAAGCGGCAAGGACCGCGCCGGCATCTTCCGCTACGCCCGCGCGCCCTACACCGACCCCGGCCTGCGCGACGGCCTCAAATTCGTCGCCCGGATGATCACCGGGCCCTCGGCCGAACAGGGCCTGCTGATCGCCCGCGAGCACTACGAGCGGATCGGCGGCTACCGGCCGGACGCACGCCGCTCCGAGGCGCGCCTGCTACGCCGGCTCGGCCGCTCCTCGCGCACCATGCTGCGCAGCCGGATCATGGTCGCTTAGCGCGTTTTCCAGCAATCCCACGGCTCGCCTGAAGGACGCGGGTGAGAACGCGCGACAAAAGCCCTTGCCATTTATTTGATTCCGTCAAATAATATATTTGATGAAATCAAACATCTCGGATGCCACCCTCGACAGCCAGGTTGCCGCGGTCCGCGGCTTCAGCCGGTTCTATACCCGCAAGCTCGGCATCATCGAGCCGAAGCTGCTGCACTCGCCGTTCACGCTGCAGGAAGCGCGGATCATCTACGAGCTCGCGCATCGCGATCACTGCACCGCGACCGACCTGGTGCGCGACCTCGACCTCGACGCCGGCTTTGTCAGCCGCACGCTACAAGCGCTGCAGCGCCGCCAGATCGTGACGCGCAAGCCGTCGAAGACCGACAAGCGTGTCAACGAGGTGGCGCTGACCGCCAAGGGCCGCGCCGCGTCGACCGACCTCGAAAGCCGTTCGCGCGAGGAGGTCGCCACACTGTTGAAGCAGATCGACGGCAACCGCCGCGCGGCGGTGGTGCGAGCGATGAGTACGATCGAACAAGCGTTGGAGCCGACGATGCAGAAACCCACCAGCTTCCTGCTGCGCAGCCACCGTGTCGGTGACATGGGCTGGGTGGTCTCGCGACAGGGACAGGCCTATGCCGAGGAATATGGCTGGGACATCAGCTACGAGGCATTGGTGGCGGAGATCTGCGCGCAATTTCTCAGATCGTTCGATCCGGTCCGCGAGCATTGCTGGATCGCCGAGGTCGACGGCGAGCCGGTCGGTTCGATCTTCCTTGTCAACGGCGGCGACGGTGTCGCGAAGCTGCGGCTGTTGCTGGTCGAGGAGAAAGCGCGCGGGCTCGGCGTCGGCCGCGCCCTGGTGGAGCAATGCATCCGCGCCGCGCGCGAGAAGGGCTACAAGAAGATGACGCTGTGGACCCAGAGCATCCTGCTCGCCGCACGCGGCATCTACGCCCGCGCCGGCTTCCAGCGGGTGAAGGAAGAGAAGCACCACAGCTTTGGCGTCGATCTGGTCGGCGAGACCTGGGAGCTTGAGCTGTGAAGCCGCAGCGCCGCGAGGACGCGCGGCGCGTGACGGCTGAGCTGATCACATTCTACACGCGCAGGGCCCACGCCCTGCGGGCCGAGGCGTATCGCGACGCCGTTCGGGCGCTGTGGCGCGGTCTGGTCAAGGTGATCTGCGGCGGCAGTTGATCAATCTGCACTCGTCATTCCCCGACGCGCAATTGCGCGCCTGAGGGCGCGCCTAGCGCGAGCCCGGAATGACGTGGGAGAACGCGTAGCCCGGATGGAGCGACCTACGCGCTCGACCCTTTCGCCTTCGGGCGGCGCAGGTGCTCGTCGAGCCGCGGCATGATCTCGACGAAATTGCATGGCCGCGTGCGGTAGTCGAGCTGCGCGGCCAGGATGCCGTCCCAGCCGTCGCGGCAGGCGCCGGGCGAACCGGGCAGGCAGAAAATGAAGGTCGCGCCGGCAACGCCGGCGGTGGCGCGGCTCTGGATCGTCGAGGCCCCGATCTTGGCGTGGCTCAGCATGTGGAAGGCGATCGAAAAGCCGTCCATCCGCTTCTCGAACAGCGGCTCGACCGCCTCCGGCGTCACGTCGCGGCCGGTAAAGCCTGTGCCGCCGGTGGTGATGACTGCATCGACGCCGGGGTCCGCGATCCAGCGCCGGATCACGGCGCGGATCGCCTCGACATCGTCGGTGACGATCTCGCGCGCCGCGAGCTTGTGGCCGGCCGCGGTGAGACGGTCGGCCAGCGTGGTGCCCGACTTGTCATCCGCCAGCGAGCGGGTGTCGGAAATCGTCAGCACCGCGATGTTGAGCGGGATGAAGGCTTTGGATTCGTCGATCGAAGACATGGCCTGCTCTCTCACTCCCTCTCCCGCTTGCGGGGGAGGGTTGGGGTGGGGGTGTCACCGCAAGTCATATAGTGGAGAGAGCCCCCACCCGCATCGCATCTTCGATGCGATGCGACCTCCCCCGCAAGCGGGAGAGGTGAACCGAGAACTGCGGCTACGCCCCGGCGATCAATCAACGCGGTTAGCCGCCACCGAACGTGTTGCAGGCCTGCACGGTGCCCTGCTGGTAGCCGGTCATGAACCATTGCTTGCGCTGCGCGGCGGAGCCGTGGGTGAAGGAGTCAGGCACCACCCTGCCCGTCGCTTGCCGTTGCAGCGTGTCGTCGCCGATCGCGTTTGCGGTGGTCAGCGCGGCGTCGATGTCGCCAGCCTCGAGGAAGCCCGGCCGCTTCTTCTCCTCGCGGTTGACCCAGACGCCGGAGAGACAATCGGCCTGCAGCTCGACCTTGACCTGCAGCGCATTGGCCTCGGCCTTGCTGCCGGCCTGCTGCTGCAACCGGTTCACGCGCGGGATGATGCCGAGCAGATTCTGGATGTGATGGCCGGCTTCATGCGCGATGATATAGGCCGCGGTGAATTTGCAGGCGTTGCCCGAGCAGCCGCGGAAGCGTGTCTCGACTTCGCGGAAGAAGCCGGTGTCGAGGAAGATGGTCTTGTCCGGCGGGCAGTAGAACGGTCCCATCGCCGACTGCGCCATGCCGCAGCGCCCGCCATTGGTGGCGTTGCGGAACAGCACGATCTTCGGACCGGTGTAGGTCTGGCCCGAGGCCTGGAATATCTCGCTCCAGCGATCGTCGATCTCGCCGAGTATGCCTGATATCATGCTGCCCATCTCGTCGGTGGGCGCGCCGCGCTTGGCCTGCCCGCCCGACGACTGCCGATCGGTCTGATAGGTCGGCGCCTGGCCACCGCCGGTGAGAATCTCGGCGCCGCCGATCAAGATGCGCGGGTCGATGCCGAAGGCATAACCGAGCAGGCCGAGCACGATGATGGTGCCGATGCCGAGCCCGCCACCGCCGCCCATCGGAATGCCGAAGCCGCCACCACCGCCTCCGCCCATTCCGCCTTCGTCGCGACGGTCTTCGATGTCGTCGCTGCGGCGGAAATCATCATAGCGCATGGCGGTTTCCCTTCATTCCAGTCGGCGCCCCAATGCGGGACACACCAACCTAAAATTTCCATTCTGTTAATCAATATCCTGCCCGGCAAAAATTGCCTAGCCCGTAGACGCGCATCCGCTGCGGTGCGAACGGCTGCATATGACGGCAAATCTACCGGCCGAATCGTGCCGGTTTGATGATCCGCAAAATTTTTCGCCGAACGCGCTGATGTTGCAGCACAACGCCGACCACACTGCGCCATGCCACGCAAAAGATGCTGCAATCTTTTGCATGAACATTTCCAATTAAGTCGATTTTTACTTTGCCGGGTCAATGTGACGCCAGTCGGTTGTTTAGTCCCGCGTCGCCGACAGCGTCGCCTGAGTCAGAGTTCTTGAGTCATGGTAGTGTCGCGTCGCGGGGCGTCTGCAAGGGCGCCCCGCACTAAATTTGAGAGTGCCCCGTCGAGCCACATCGTCATTGGCGATTGCGTGGCCGAGTTGTCGAAGCTTCAGGCCGGCTCGGTCGACCTGGTCTTCGCGGATCCTCCCTACAATCTGCAGCTCAAAGGCGATCTCAAGCGCCCTGACGAATCGCATGTCGATGCCGTCAACGACGACTGGGACAAGTTCTCGTCGTTCGCTGCCTATGACGATTTCACCCGCGCCTGGCTCTTGGCCTGCCGCCGCGTGATGAAGCCGTCGGCAACTTTGTGGGTGATCGGTTCCTATCACAATATCTTCCGCGTCGGCGCGATCATGCAGGACCTCGGCTTCTGGCTCCTGAACGACATCGTGTGGCGCAAGTCCAATCCGATGCCGAACTTCCGCGGCCGCCGCTTCACCAACGCGCACGAGACCATGATCTGGGCCGCGCGCGACGAGAAAGCCAAGGGCTACACCTTCAACTACGAAGCGCTGAAGGCCTCCAACGAGGACGTGCAGGCGCGCTCCGACTGGCTGATCCCGCTGTGCACCGGCGAGGAACGCCTCAAGGGCGACGACGGCAAGAAGGTCCATCCGACGCAGAAGCCCGAGCAGCTGCTTGCCCGCGTGCTGCTGTCGTCGTCCAAGCCGGGCGATCTCGTGATCGATCCGTTCAACGGCACCGGCACCACCGGCGCCGTCGCCAAGCGCCTCGGCCGCAACTATATCGGCTTCGAACGCGACCGGACCTATGCCGCCGCAGCCGAAGCCCGCATCGCCGCGATCGAGCCGCTGCCGGAAGCGACGCTGGCGCCGTTCATGACCGCGCGCGAGGCGCCTCGCGTCGCGTTCTCCGAACTGATCGAACGCGGTATGATCGTCCCCGGCGCGAAGCTCGTCGATGCCAAGAAGCGCCATGGCGCACTGGTGCGCGCCGACGGCGCCATCATGCTCGGCGACAAGGTCGGCTCGATCCACCGCATCGGCGCGGTCGCGCAAGGCTCCGGCGCCTGCAACGGCTGGACCTTCTGGCACGTCGAGACCAAGAACGGCCTCAGGCTGATCGACGAGCTGCGCGCCGAGATCCGCTCCGAGATGGCGGTGGGCTGAGCAAGCCGACTGATCTTTCTCGTCATTCCGCGGGCTCGCGAAGCGAGAGCCCGGAATCCATTGGGCCGCGCTCGCCGCTTCGCGGCGCCCACAGATGCGCAATTGCGCATCGGGGATGACGAGGATGACGAGGATGACGCCGTCTTGAACGCAGGCCGCCTTGTTGCGCCGCGGCCTCGGGCCTACATTGACCTCCGTCACTTGCCGTTTCGATTGGTCGCCCGATGCGAAGACAATCCGAGACCTTGCTGCTGGTGCCGCTGCTGCCGGTCTTCCTGCTCGGCATGTTTCCGATGCTGCTGATCGGCCTGCTCGGATTCTTCGGCCTGATCATTTTCGGCATCCTGCTGATCTGCGTCGGGCTGACGCTCGGCCTCGAGGCGCATGGCGAGTTCAATGAAGAGGTCATCGTGCACGGCTATGCCCGCGGCTCCGAGCGCGCGACGCAGCTTTCCAACCTGCATGCTGCGATCCGCTCCGCCGCCGTGCTGGAGGTCGCGGGACTTGCGCTGGTCGTCGCGGGTATCCTGGGCTTCTTCTGGGCCGGCTGACCAGCGCGCCACGCGACCCTGATTCACAAACTCGTCGCTTGCGCAGCGCAGCGAAATTTGCGCAAGAGGAGCCGGTCTGCGGCCTTCCCCCGCCGCGTCCCGATCTCGCGGTTACAAGAACCAAGGGAGTCCCTTCATGATCAAATTCTATTTCAACGGTGCGCCGAACCCGAACAAGGTCGCGCTGTTCCTGGAAGAATCCGGCCTGCCGTTCGAGGCGATCCCGGTCGACACCCGCAAGGGCGAGCAGTTCGCGCCGGAATTTTTGAAGGTCAACCCGAACGGCAAGGTCCCGGCGATCGACGATGACGGCGTGCTGGTGTTCGATAGCAACGCCATCCTGCTCTACCTTGCCGAGGAGAACGGCAAATTCCTGCCCGCCAACACTCCGGCCAACCGCGCCGCGACGCTGTCCTGGCTGATGTTCATCGCGACCGGCCTCGGCCCATATTCCGGCCAGGCGGTGCACTTCAAGCATTTCGCGCCGAAGGACCTCGACTACGCCAACAACCGCTACCAGTACGAGGCGCATCGCCACTACAAGATCCTCGACGATCATCTGGCGAAATCGCGCTACATGGTCGGCGACAGCTACACGATCGTCGACATGGCGTTCTGGGGCTGGGCGCGGATGGCGCCGTTCATCCTCGGCGAGGAAGGCTACGCGAAGTATCCGAACGTGAAGCGGCTGGTCGACGAGATTTCGGCGCGCCCGGCAGCGGCGCGCGCGATCGCGCTGAAGGACAAGCACACCTTCAAGGCCGAGATGGACGACGCGGCCCGCAACATCATGTTCGGCCACCTCAAGTCCAAGGTGGCGTAAGCCATCACTCAACGCGACACAGGGTGGGCACGCTTGCGCGTTGCCCACCTTGTGCATTTCGCATCGCATCTTACGGCGGCCAGTACGGCCTGCGCGCGCCATCCCGGTCACGATGGCAGATGTCGGCGCGGCAGAGGCCGATGTCTTGCAGTTCGCGTTCGTGCATGGCAGCGAGTTGCCGCCATGCGCGCCGGTCCTCACGCCATCGCCGGATCGAGGCCAGCGCTGCCGCGGCCATCAGCGCTTCAACCCGCCGCGCGAACCGCGGCCGCCGGAAACGGGCCGAGCGCCTTCTCGGTCAGCACCGAATCGCAATATTCCCGCACCTCCTTGATCCGGCCGCCGTCGAAGCGGAACACCAGGCAGTAGTCGTTGTCGTAACGCTGGCCTTCCTTGGTCAGGTTATTGCCCTTGGCCTCGACCACGACGATATCGCCGTCGGCGATGATGCGATGAGCGACGGTGCGGGTCCGTTCCACCAGCCGGGAGCGGACGTGCCCATGCAGATCGTTCATGATCGACTGCTTGCCGGTGAAGGTGCGCGACCAGGAATATTGCCCGGTCACGGTCCAGGTTGCATCGTCGGCAAGCGTCGTCATGAACAGCGATTTCTCGCGCACCGCGGGATCGGGATTGCTCGCGACCACGAATATCTCCTGCACCAGTTTCTTGTTGTCGGCTGCGCTCATGGCGCGTCTCCTTGCGATTGGGTTGGCTCTGACGTCAGGCGCTTGCTCACGCGAACCGGTAACCGCTTCGCGTCAAAACGCCTTACCTGCCAACCATGCGGCTCCAATCCACATTCTTCCAATCGATATGTGGTATGATATATATTCACCTGATGAATTTGAATTCGCTTGACCTCAATCTGTTGGTTGCGCTCGACGCCCTGCTGCGCGACGCCAATGTCAGCCGCGCCGCGATGCGGCTCAATTTGTCGCAGCCGGCGACCAGCCACGCATTGCAGCGGCTGCGCGACCTGATCGGCGATCCGCTCCTGGTGCGCAACGGCGCGCGGATGGAGCTGACGCCGCGGGCACAGGCGCTGCGTTCGCCACTGGCACAGGCGCTCGACCAGGTGCGCACGCTGTTCGTCTCCGATGATTTCGACCCCGCGCGCAGCGAGCGGCATTTCCGCCTGATGATGCCCGACCTCGCGGTCGAGCTGTTGATGCCACCGCTGATGGAGAAGGTGACGCAGCTGGCGCCAAACGTCACCATCGACGTCGTGCCATGGCGGAGCTCCACGATCTTCACGCCGGACTTCGCCCGCACCATCGATCTCGTGATCTCGATCGGCAATTCCTTCAAGGGCTTTCACCGCCAGCGCCTCTACACCGACATCGATGCGCTCGCGGTGCGGCGCGGCCATCCCGTCGGCAGCAAGCTCAGGAAGCGCGAAGCGTTCCTCGCTGCGCGCCATGTCGCCGTGATCATCCGCGGCCACAACGAGGATCTGATCGATACCTGGCTGCGCACCAAGGGCATCCAGCGGCGGATCGCGCTGGTGGTGCCGGGCTATATCGAGGCGCTGCACGTCACCGCGCGCACCGACCTCGTCGCCTTCGTGCCGCGCCGGCTGATCGCCGCGCTGGCGAAACAATTATCGCTGCTGACGGTGACGCCGCCGCTCGATCCCGGGATCGACGAGCAGCACATGTTCTATCCGACCCGGGCCCAGATGGATCCCGGTTCGATCTGGCTACGCCGGCTGATGCTGGAGACTGGACGGGAGCTGGAGACGCGGAAGGTATGACGGCGCGCTCTCTCCACACGTCGTCCCGGCGAAGGCCGGGACCCATAACCCCAATTGTGAATTGGATATGAAGGGCTGTGGCCCCAGCGTCGCGCCACAACTGAGATTTGTGGTTATGGGTCCCGGCCTTCGCCGGGACGACACCGAGTTATTGGCTTCCGCTTAGCGCTCTGCCCTACACCCTCTGCTCGGCCAGCACCTTCTGCACCGCAGGGCGCTGCTCCATCGCCGCGCGATGCGCCTTCACCTTGGGCAAGGTCGCGATGTCGACCCCGTCGCCGTCGAGCCAGAGCGTGAGCGTGTAGAGATAAGCATCGCCCACGGTGTAGTTCTCGCCCATCACCCACGGCCCCTTCAGCATGTCGCGCTCGATCAGGTTGAAGCAGGCGCCCATGGTCTTCGGCACCATCCCCTTCATGTCGGCGAACGACGTTTCCTGCGTCGCCCAGCGCGCGCCGCGCATCTTGTGGGCGTGGCAGACATGCACCGTCGAGCAGAGATAGGAATTGAAGGCCTGCATCCTGGCGAATTCGAAGGCGTCGTCGAGCGGCGCGAGCTTGGCCTGCGGATAGGTCTGCGCGATGTAGGCCAGCATCGCCGGCGTCTCCGTCAGCACGCCGCGATCGGTCACCAGCGACGGCACGCGGCCCTTCGGATTGATCTTCAGATATTCCGGGCTGTTCTGCTGGTTGACCTTGAAATCGAGCCGCTCGACCGAATAGGGCGCGCCGGCCTCGGCCAGTGCGATGTGGGACGCGAGGGCGCAGGTGCCGGGGGCGGTGTAGAGCTTGAGCATGTCGTTGTCCTCTGCGGGCCTTGTCGGTTCGTTGCGAACCCGGCCTGGCTTGTTATGAGATGCGGCGGACGTTAGCGGCAGCCCCCCTTGCCGTCCACCCCGCGCCGTGCCGCGGACCTTGCCCGCGGCGGGGCCGCCATGCGATGACCTTGGCCAATCGGGAGGCTTCTCATGACTGTGCTCATTGCAGGTGGCGGAATTGGCGGGCTGACGCTGGCGCTCAGCCTGCACCAGATCGGCGTGCCGTGCCGCGTGTTCGAAAGCGTGCCTGAGCTCAGGCCGCTCGGCGTCGGCATCAACGTGCTGCCGCATGCGGTGCGCGAACTGATCGAGCTCGGCTTACACGACGTGCTCGACGCATCCGCGGTGCGCACCCGCGAGCTCGCCTATTTCTCCAAGCACGGCAAGCCGATTTGGAGCGAGCCGCGCGGGCTCGAGGCCGGCTATAAATGGCCGCAATTCTCAATCCATCGCGGCCGGTTGCAGCAGCTGCTGCTCGACGCCGCGACCGAACGGCTGGGCGCTGCGAACATCCTGACCAGCCATCACCTCACCGGCTGGACCGAGACCACGGGCGGCGTACGCGCCGACTTCATCGACAAGGCGACCGGCAAGCCCGCCGGCAGTTATGACGGCGCGGTGCTGATCGCCGCCGACGGCATCCATTCGGCGGTGCGCGAGAAGCTTTATCCGCAGGAAGGGCCGCCGATCTGGAACGGCCGCATCCTGTGGCGCGGCATCACCCGCGGCAATGCCTTCCTGACCGGCCGCACCATGATCATGGCGGGCCACGAGAGCCTGAAATTCGTCTGCTATCCGATCTCGAAGGAGGCCGGCGCCGACGGCAAGTTCGACATCAACTGGGTCGCCGAGCGCCACATGCCGCCGACCTATCAATGGCGCCGCGAGGACTATAACCGCACGGCAAAACTCGACGAGTTCCTGCCGTGGTTCGAGAGCTGGAATTTCGACTGGCTCGATGTGCCCGGGCTGATCCGGAACTGTCCGCACGCCTACGAATATCCGCTGGTCGATCGCGATCCGATCCCACAATGGACCTTCGGCCGCGTCACGCTGATGGGCGACGCCGCGCATCCGATGTACCCGATCGGCTCCAACGGCGCCTCGCAGGCGATTCTGGATGCGCGCACGCTGACGCGCGAGATTTTGGCACATGGCCCGACGCAGGCGGCGCTGTCAGCCTATGAAGCCGAACGGCGGCCGGCGACCACTGATCTCGTAATGCTGAACCGCCGCAACGGCCCGGAGCAGGTGATGCAGCTGGTCGAGGAGCGCGCGCCCAACGGCTTTGGCGTCGTCACCGAGGTGCTGTCGCAGCAGGAACTGGAAGACATCGCCGCCAACTACAAGCGCGTCGCCGGCTTCCAGGTCGAGGGACTGAACGCCAAGCCGCCAATCGTGCGGCGGGCAGGTGCGTAACTGCTGCGTGCATTAAAGCGCCGCTCTATGATTCCGTCACCCTGAGGAGCCGCGAAGCGGCGTCTCGAAGGGTGCACGGCCCGGCCGGTGGCCGTCGACCCTTCGAGACGGCCGCTACGCGGCCTCCTCAGGGGTGACGGGACATGCTTGAGCGCAAGCGGCCCTACCGCAACGCCCGCGCCGCCTCCACCAGGCGGATGCTGCTGCTCGCCGTCGCCAGCAACGTGCCGTCTTCCGCGGTCAGCCGGCCCTCGACAAAGGCGATGGTCTTGCCGAGCTGCGTCACGGTCGCCTCGCCGGTGATCGGCCCGGGCTTGGCCGGCGCCAGGAAATTCACCGTCATCGTGATGGTCGTGGTGAACAGCCTGCCCTCGGTCATGATGAACACCGCCGGGCCCATCGTGTCGTCGAGCATCGAAGACAGCATGCCACCCTGGATGAAGCCGGCCGGATTGCAGAAGTCCGGCTTGCCGTCGAACACGATCCTGATCCAGCCGTCCTGCGGGCGTGCGTCGGCCACGTGCCAACCCAGCAGCTTTGCGACTGGCGGCATCGGGATGCGGTCGAGTGCGGTTGCGATCATGGCGGCCTCCGTTTTGGAAGTCGTAACCGAGACCTGCTGCCAGCATGGTGTCAGCAGATCAGCGCATGATCCGGAAAAATGGGAACCGGTTTTCCGAAGAGATCATGCTCAAAAAAATGAGCCGGCGTCAGAGATCCAGCCCGTGCGCGATGGCCTTGCGCATCACGTTGGGAAACGCCTCGCCGTCCAGCGTCGCCACCGGCACCCAGCGCATGCCCTCCGGCGCGCGGGTCCGCGCTGGAACGCTGGCGGTGTAGATCACGAGCTCCAATGGAAAATGCGTGAACACGTGAGTGACGACGCCGGTCCTGCGGTGCCAGCGCGTGACGCCCTTGAGTTCCGGCGCCTGTGCCAGCGCGGCAGCATCCGCCTGCCCGGCCAGCCATTGCGAGCCCGGCACCTCGGTCATGCCGCCGAGCAGGCCCTTGTCCGGGCGCGAACGCACCAAAAGCTCGTCGCCGCGCGTCACCACGAAGGCGGCGCCGCGGCGGAGCGTGCCGGTCTTCTTCGGTGCCTTGCGCGGGAACGTCTCCTGGTCGCCGCGGATGCGGGCCGCGCAATCGTCATTCAGCGGACACAATGCGCAGGCCGGCTTCTTCGGCGTGCAGATCGTGGCGCCGAGGTCCATCAGCGCCTGGGCGCTGTCGCCGGCGCGAGCGTTCCCGTCGCCGGCGCGGGACGGGCCGAGCAATGTCGCGGCCATCTCCTTGATCAGCGGCTTGGCCTGCGGCAGCGCCTCCTCGATGGCGTAGAGCCTGGTGACCACGCGCTCGATATTGCCGTCGACCGGCATGGTGCGGCGGTCGAACGCGATCGCGGCGATCGCCGCCGCGGTGTAGGGCCCGATGCCCGGCAGCGCGCGCAGGCCCTCCTCGGTGTCCGGAAAGACCCCACCATGCTCGCTCAGCACCGCGACTGCGCAGGCATGCAGGTTGCGCGCCCGCGAATAATAGCCGAGCCCGGCCCACATCCTTAAGACGTCGTCGAGCGAGGCGCGGCCGAGCGCCGTGACGGTTGGCCAACGCGACAGGAATTTCTCGAAATAGGGCCCGACCGCCCTGACCGTGGTCTGCTGCAGCATGATCTCCGACAGCCAGACGCGGTACGGATCCGCCCGCTCCCCGGCCGCGGCGCGCCACGGCAGCGTCCGGCGATGCCGGTCGTACCAGGCGAGCAGCCGCGCCGGGCGGCTGGCTTGCTGGTCGGTCGATTTGGTCTTGGCGGCCGCGCGAGAGCTCATGGACCTATCTTAAGGCACATCCCGCGACGTCATGCCCGGACTTGGCCCGGGCATCCACGCCTTTCTTATCCTGGACTGAAGCGCGGCCACATTGATGAACACGGTTTCGGCACCATCGCCACCGCTGCTATAAGCTCTTCATGTCCAAACCCGGTCCGATCAGCGCAAAACCCCTGTCGATCCTGCTCAACGACGTCTTCAAGGACGCCTATGCCAAGCAGGGATTTGCCGCGCGCGAACTGGTGACGCGCTGGACCGAGATCGCGGGCGAGAGGATCGCGCCCTATTGCGAACCCCTGAAGATCCAGTGGCCGCGCCCGGTGGAGGGGCAGCCGCAGGAGCCGGCGACCTTGGTGCTGCGGGTCGAGGGACCGATGGCGCTGGAGATCCAGCATTCATCCGACGTCATCCTGGAGCGGGTCAACCGCTTCTTCGGCTGGCACGCGGTCGGCCGCTTGACCATTCGGCAGGCGCCGCTGTCGCGCCGCAGCCGCCCCGCCCGGCCGCGCCCGCCCGACGCCAAAATCGTGGCCCGGGAGGCGGCAAAGCTCGAGGCCGTGGAGGACGCCGATCTGCGCGCAGCGCTGGCCCGGCTGGGCGCCTCGATCAAGCGAAATTGACGCTTTTCGCAGGCACGGCCGCGAGACCCCGGCATTGCCACAATGGTCGTTTCAAGCTAGCGAAGGCTTCTTTTTCGGGACCCCCTTCATTGTGGCGTGAACGCGCCAATCCGGGAGCTGACCTTGATCATCACGCGCCGCGCTTTCACCACCGCTCTTTCGCTGACCGGGCTTGCCGCCCTCGCCGGCCTGTCGCCGCTGCGGCTGATCACGGACGCGTTCGCGCAGACCGCCGCCGAGGTCGCCAAGCCGCAGTCGCTGCCGGACATGGGGCTCGGTCCGGCTGACGCCAAGGTGACGATCATCGAATACGCCTCGATGACTTGCCCGCATTGCGCCAATTTCAACGAGACCGTGTTCCCGAAGATCAAGTCGACCTACATCGACTCGGGCAAGGTCCGTTACGTGTTCCGCGAATTCCCGCTCGACATCAAGGCTGCCGCCGGCTCGATGCTGGCGCGCTGCATCGCCAAGGACGACGCGCCGAAATTCTTCGCCGTGATCGACCTGCTGTTCCGCCAGCAGAATGACTGGGTGGTCAAGAACACCACCGAGACGCTGACGCGGATCGGCAAGCAGGCCGGCCTGAGCCAGCAGCAGGTCGAGGACTGCCTGAAGGATCAGACGCTGCTCGACAAGATCGCCGCCGACCAGAAATACGCCAACGAGGTGCTGAAGGTGAACTCGACGCCGACCTTCTTCGTCAATGGCGAAATGCTGAAGGGCGAGACCTCGTTCGAGGAGTTCAGCAAGCACATCGATCCGCTGCTGAAGAGCTGATCAGGCTCCCTTGCGAATCTGACGTCGTCGTGCCCGATTCGGGTCGGGCACGATAATTGTGGATGACTTGCGATGACGGCATGCGGCCGTCGCATTATTTCGCTGTTGAAAACCTGATTCGCGCGATGCGAATCTTCGAGGACATGCAGAGGCCACAAAAGCCCTGCAAATCCCTTGTAAATCCCTTGGGAAAAGCTTGGTCGAGCGGTTGCCCTGACGCACTCGCATCGCCATTGTCGCCGCTCATGAGAGCTGCACGCAGCTATTCACCCCAGACACCGACATTGCCTTCCATGGTATTGTCACGGCAGGGAGATTCGCGCCCGGCCAAACGAGATTTGTGTACATGAAGCTCACGCGCCTCCGCCTGCACGGTTTCAAGTCGTTCGTTGAACCCACCGATTTCATGATCGAGCCGGGCCTGACCGGCGTCGTCGGACCGAACGGCTGCGGCAAATCCAATCTCGTCGAAGCGCTGCGCTGGGCGATGGGCGAGACCTCGCACAAGTCGCTGCGCGCCGCCGACATGGATGCGGTGATCTTCGCCGGTTCCGGCAACCGCCCGGCGCGCAACCACGCCGAAGTGGTGATGACGATCGACAATTCCGATCGCTCCGCACCGGCCGCTGTCAACGACAGCCAGATCCTCGAAATCTCCCGCCGCATCGAGCGCGAGGCCGGCTCGGTCTACCGCATCAACGGCCGCGATGTACGCGCCCGCGACGTGCAGATCCTGTTCGCCGACGCCGCCACCGGCGCGCGCTCGCCGGCCCTCGTCCACCAGGGCAAGATCGGCGAAATCATCCAAGCCAAGCCCGAGCAGCGCCGCCGCGTACTGGAAGACGCCGCCGGCGTCGCCGGCCTGCATGCCCGCCGTCACGAGGCGGAACTGCGGCTCAAGGCGGCCGAAACCAACCTCACCCGCGTCGAGGACGTGATCGGCCAGCTCACCGGCCAGATGGAAGGCCTGAAGAAGCAGGCGCGCCAGGCGATCCGCTACCGCGAGGTTGCGGCCAAGGTGCGCAAGTCCGAAGCCATGCTGTTCCACCTGCGCTGGATCGGGGCCAATGCCGACGTCAACGACGCCGCGCACACCCATGACCTCGCCGTGCGCGAGATGGCGGAGCGCACCCAGCATCAAGCGGAAGCCGCGCGCATCCAGGCGATCCGCGCCACCGAACTGCCGGCGCTGCGCGACGCCGAGGCCCGCGCCGCTGCCGGCCTGCAGCGCCTCACCAATGCGCGCGAGATGCTCGACCGCGAGGAACAGCGTGCCAAGGAGCGCGTCGGCGAGCTCGATCGCCGCCTCACCCAGTTCGCCCAGGACATCGCGCGCGAGCAGCAGCAGACCTCGGATGCCGACATCGCGCTGCAGCGGCTCGACACCGAAGACGCCGAGCTGAAGGAAGAGATCAAGTCGCGGGTCGAGAAGCGCTCCGGCGTCGACGAGCGCGTCTCCGAGGCCGAGGAGATCCTGGCCGCGACCGAGCGCCAGTTCTCCGAACTCACCACCCAGCTCGCCGACCTCACCGCCAAGCGCAACCAGCTCGAAGCCGGCGTGCGCACGCATCGCGACCGGCTGGCGCGGCTCGATCAGGAGATCGCCAGCGTCCAGGCCGAGGAAACCAGGCTCGCGCAGGAGACCGGCAATCTCGGCGACATCGACGCGCTCGCCGCCGCCATGGAGATGGCGCAGCAGACGCTCGCCGAATCCGAGGCCGCGGTGCAGGAAAGCGAGGCGCATCACGCCGCCGCGCGGCAGACGCTGGAAGCCTCCCGCAATCCGCTCGTCGAAGCGGAGAAGCGCGTGCAGCGGCTCGAGACCGAAGCCCGCACCATCTCCAAGCTCGTCACCAGCGAGACCAAGAATCTGTGGCCACCGATCATCGACGGCATCACGGTCGCCAAGGGCTATGAGAAGGCGATCGGCGCCGTGCTCGGCGACGATCTCGACGCGCCGGTGGATTCGTCGGCGCCGATGCGCTGGACCAATGTCGGCGAAGCCGCTGATGATCCGTCGCTGCCCGATGGCGTCGAACGGCTGGCCGATCATGTCCAGGCGCCGCCGGAACTGGCCCGTCGTCTGGCCCAGATCGGCGTGGTGGCCAAGGAGCGCGGCGCTGAGCTGGTGTCGCAGCTGAAGACCGGCCAGCGGCTGGTGTCGCTCGAAGGCGACGTCTGGCGCTGGGACGGCTTTGTCGCCGACGCGCATGCGCCGACCGGCGCCGCCCGCCGCCTCGCCGAGCGCGCCCGCCTGGTCGATATCGAGCATGAGCTGGAACAGGCCCGTATCGATGCCGCCGCCAAGCGCCAGGCGCTGGAGACGGCTGAGGAAGAACTGCGCTCGGCATCCGCCGCCGAGGGTGCTTCGCGCGAAGCCGTGCGCGCCGCCCGCCGCGAGACCGACGCCGCGCGTGAGTGCCATGCCGCGACCGAACGCGAGATCAACCGCCACTCCGCGCGCAAATCGGCGCTGACCGAAGCGCACAGCCGCGTCGCCGCCGACCGCGCCGAGGCTGAAGCCGCGCATGAGAGCGCAGTTGCCGCGCTGTCCGAACTGCCGCCTGGTGTCGAGACCGAAGCCCAGCTTGCGGCGGTTCGCGCCGAGATCGACAATCAGCGCCGTGCCGCAGCGCAGGTCCGCGCCGAAGCGCAGGCGCTGGCCCGCGAAGCCGAACTCGCCGACCGCCGCGTCCAGGCGATCGTTGCCGAGCGCAATGAATGGCAGAACCGCAAGACCAGCGCCGCGTCCCAGGTCGAGACCGTCGAGGCCCGCATCGCCGAAGTGTCGGCCGAGCGCGAGGAACTCGCCAACGCGCCGGAGGTGTTCGCCGAGAAGCGCAGCGCGCTGATCACGGAGATCGAGCACGCCGAGGGCGATCGCCGCATCGCCGCCGACGCGCTGGCGACCGCCGAAGCCGCGATGGCCGAAACCGACCGCGTCGCCAAGGCTACGCTCGAAGCCCTCTCCTATTCCCGTGAGGCAACCGCGCGCGCCGAGGAGCGCATGGAAGGCACCCGCCGCCGTCTCGCCGATATCGAGCGCGAAATCCACGACATGCTCGAGGTCGAGCCGAGCGCGGTCGTGGGCCTCGCCGAGATCGAGCCGGGCCAGGAGCTGCCGCCGGTCACGCAGGTCGAGGAGGAACTCGAGAAGCTGCGGCGCGACCGCGAGCGGCTGGGTGCCGTCAACCTGCGCGCCGAGGAAGAACTCAAGGAAGTCGAGACCCAGCACACTGCGCTGACCACCGAACGCGACGACCTCGTCGAGGCGATCAAGCGGCTGCGCCAGGGCATCCAGAGCCTCAACCGCGAAGCGCGCGAGCGCCTCTTGACCTCGTTCGAGACCGTCAACAACCACTTCAAGCGGCTGTTCACCGAGCTGTTCGGCGGCGGCGAAGCGGCGCTGCATCTGATCGAGAGTGACGATCCGCTCGAGGCCGGCCTCGAGATCATCGCCAAGCCGCCCGGCAAGAAGCCGCAGACGCTGTCGCTGCTGTCAGGCGGTGAGCAGGCGCTGACGGCGCTGGCGCTGATCTTCGCGGTGTTCCTCACCAACCCGTCGCCGATCTGCGTGCTGGACGAAGTCGACGCGCCGCTCGACGACCACAACGTCGAGCGGTTCTGCACCCTGCTGAACGAGATGACCGGCTCGACCGAGACCCGCTTCATCATCATCACGCACAATCCGATCACGATGGCGCGGATGAACCGGCTGTTCGGCGTCACGATGGCCGAGCGCGGCGTGTCGCAGCTGGTGTCGGTCGACCTGCAGGGCGCGGTCGATATCCTCGACCAGAACGTGGCGTAGGCCGACGTCGGAACACCTCGGGCCGATGCGAGGCCTCTTGGTCTCGTCATTGCGAGGAGCGATAGCGACGAAGCAATCCATGCCTCAGCACCCGGCGCGATGGATTGCTTCGCTCCGCTCGCAATGACGTGGGATAGTCCGTCACATGACCTCTCCTGATCTTCCCGCCGAACTGCGCGCAGCCCTCAACGTCCGGCTCGAAGGCCTATCGCGCAGCGACGCCGCGGGCCGCGCTGCGGTGATCTCGCAGACCTATCGGGAGGGCGGCGGCTCCGGGACGATCCGGACCGAGACCGATGCGCTGGCCTACGCGCTGGCGCGGATGCCGGCGACGTACGCTGCCGTGGTGGCGAGCCTCAATGCACTCACCGAGATCAGGCCAAACTTCGCGCCGGCGAGCCTGCTCGATGTCGGCGCCGGTCCGGGGACCGCGACCTGGGCGGCCGCGGAGGCGTTCACTTCGCTCAAGGGCTTCACCCTGCTCGACGCCAATGGCGCATTGCGGACGCTGGCCGAGGGGCTGTTTCACGGCAGCATCCGCCTGCACGGCACCAGCTATCAACTCGGCCAGGCCCGCGCCTTGCTGGACAAAGCCGACCCGGCCGATCTCGTGATCGCCAGCTACATGATCGGCGAGCTCGGCGACGCCGAGCGCACGGCACTGGCCGATGCGCTGTGGTCAAAAACCACCGACACGCTGCTGGTCGTCGAACCCGGCACGCCCGCGGGCTATGCGCGGATCATCGCATTGCGCGCACGATTGATCGCCGCCGGCGCGAATGTCACAGCCCCCTGCCCACATGACGGCGGCTGCCCGCTGGTCGCGCCCGATTGGTGCCATTTCTCGCAGCGCTTGCAACGCTCGCGCGCGCACAAGCAGGTCAAGGGCGCCGACGCTCCGTTCGAGGACGAGCGCTTCGCCTATGTCGCGCTGAGCCGCGCGCGCGTTGAGAACAGGCGGTCGCGCGTGCTGGCGCAGCCGGATGTCGGCAAGGTCGAGGTTGCGGCAAAGCTGTGCACGCCCGAGGGCGTCGTCGTCGCCAGGGTGCCCCGCCGTGCCAAGGCCGATTACGCCAGCGCGCGGCGCTGGCGCTGGGGCGATGCGGTTTAGCCATCTACTTGCGTCGTCCCGGCGAAGGCCGGGACCGATACGCCGCGGCCCGCGGAAGGGGCACAAGCGGCGTCGGCTTTGCTTCATCATCAAGATTGGTGGTTATGGGTCCCGGCCTTCGCCGGGACGACTCAGCATAATTGAACCAATCCCGGTGCTCTTCCGACCAAGACAATGCCCACCTTTCCGCGGCGGGCTGCCCTGCGCCCCGATCTTGGGTTACGGTGCCGCCGTTTCGTCCATCAGGAGCTGCCCTGTCATGTCGACCAGCTGGATCGTTATCGGCGTCATCGTGCTTCTCGTGCTGTTTGCGTTCGGCGCCTACAACCGCCTCGTCGCGCTTGGCCAGCGGGTCAGCCAGGCCTTTGCCGACATCGATGTGCAACTCAAGCAGCGCCACGACCTGATCCCGAACCTGGTCGAAACCGTGAAGGGCTATGCCGCGCATGAGCGCGGCACGCTCGACGACGTCATCAAGGCACGCAACTCGGCGATCTCGGCGCAGGGTCCGGCCCAGGTGTCGGCGGCGGAGAACCAGCTCTCCGGCGCGCTCGGCCGGCTGATCGCGCTGTCGGAGGCCTATCCGGACCTCAAGGCCAACGCCAATTTCCAGCAGCTCGCCTCCGAGCTATCCGATCTCGAGAACAAGATCGCCGCCAGCCGCCGCTTCTTCAACAACGCGGTCCAGGAATACAACACCGGCATCCAGCAGATGCCGGCTGCCCTATTCGCCGGCATGTTCGGCTTCACCCGCAAGGATTTCTTCGACCTCGGCGCCAGCCGCACGGAGGTCGAGGCGGCACCGAGCGTGAAGTTCTGAGGCGCAACGCGCGCCGGCGAGAGGCTGCTCGGTCATGGCCGCCTATGGTCTCTACACGCATATCGCATCGAACAAGTTTCGTTCGATGCTGCTGCTCGCCGGCCTGTTCCTACTGATCTACGTGCTGGTCTATGCCGGCGCGCTGGTCGCGGAGGTGTTGATCGATAGCGGCCGCACGGTCGACTATTACCTGGCGCACGCCTCGCGCGATCTCGTCTCCGCTTTGCCCTGGGCGACGGTCGCGGCGGTGGCCTGGATCGTGATCGCCTATTTCTTCCACCAGAAGATGATCGACGCCGTCACCGGCGGCGAGAGCGTGACGCGGCAACAGCAGCCGCGGCTCTACAATCTCCTGGAAAACCTCTGCATCTCGCGCGGCATCCCGATGCCGAAACTGAAGGTGATGGACAGCCCGGCGTTGAACGCGTTCGCGACCGGGCTGAACCCGCGGCAATACGCCATCACGGTCACCACGGGTCTGCTAAGAGCACTGAACGACCAGGAGATCGAGGCCGTGCTCGGCCATGAGCTCACCCATATCAAGAACGGCGACGTGCAGCTGATGGTGATCGCGGTGATCATCGCCGGCGTGGTCGGCTTCTTCGGCGAGCTGTTCTTCCGCCTGTTCACGAACCTGTCGTGGAACTCGAGCGGCGGCAGCGGAGGCGGCTGGTCGTCGTCATCCTCCTCGTCATCGAGGTCTTCCTCGGACCGCGACAGCAAGGGCTCGGGCGGCGGCGCGATCGTCGTGATCATCATCGCGGTCGCGCTGATCATGCTGGCCTGGCTGCTGTCGCAGGTGGTCAAGCTCGCATTGTCGCGCTCGCGCGAATTTCTCGCCGATGCCGGATCGGTCGAGCTCACCAAGAACCCCGATGCGATGATCTCGGCGCTGCGCAAGATCGAGAACCGCGGCGAGCTGCCGGACGCCACCTCGGCGGTGATGGAACTCTGCGTCGACAATCCGCGCGAGGGTTTTGCCGACCTGTTCGCCACCCACCCGTCGGTGAAGTCCCGGGTCGATGCGCTGGTGAAATATGCCGGCGGCCACGATCCCGGACCGCTGGCGTTGCCGGATGAGGCGGGGCCGCAGGACCAGCCGTCCGCGGCAGGCGACCCGCCGCCGGTCACCCACGGCCCAACTCACGGTCCATGGGGCGACACGCCGCCCGCACAACCGAACAATCCGCCGCCGCTACCCGGCGCCGGTCCCGCACAGGGACCATTGGGACCGCTCGGTCCGCTCCAGGGACCGCTTCAAGGACCGTGGGGCCGCCGCCGCTGAGCGCGCCAGCTCTTTGATCGGGCATGATCTCCGTGCAAACGTGGCGTTTGTCGCGAGGAAAGCCGCTTCGCACATTTCCGGATCATGCCCCTAGGCTACTCAGTCCATTAAGGAAATCCCCACCAAACCGACCGTGGGCGCCTTAAGGAATTGAATTCTCCCTCGTTTCTGCCATGTTCGCGCCCAAAGCAGTGTGGGGACTTGCCGATCGCCATCGCGGTCGGGAGCGCGCTTTCAAGGGATTTCCATGGCAAAGCCGGTTGTGATCGTGGTGGGCGCTGACAAGGGCGGGGTCGGCAAGACCACCGTCTCGCGGACGCTCCTGGACTATTTCAGTGCCAACAACGTGCAGACCCGGGCGTTCGACACCGAGTCGCCGCGCGGCACGCTGAAGCGCTTCCACCCCGAGATCACCGAGATCGTCGACATGACGACGACCGCGGACCAGATGAAGATCTTCGATACGCTCAACTCGGGCCCGGCGGTCACCGTGATCGACGTCCGCGCCGGCCTGCTGTCGCCCGCGCTGGCCTCGCTGCGCGACATCGGCTTCCTCGACGCCGCGCGCTCCGGCCAGATCACCTTCGCCGTGTTCCACATCCTCGGCCCGTCGATCGCCTCGCTGGACGAGATCGCCGAGACCGCCAACTTCATGGGCGGCGCGAAATATTTCCTGGTGAAGAACTTCATCAACGACACCCAGTTCTTCCAGTGGGACCAGGCGACCTACAATTCCTACTTCCATCGCATCAAGGATGCGGTGGACCTGACCATCCCGAAGCTCAACGAAATGGCCTATGAGCAGGTCGAAGTCTCCTCGGTTCCGTTCCTGAAGTTCGTCGCCAACAAGGGCATCAACGACGACGCCGCGAACTACTCCTTCGTGCTGCGCGGCTATGTCCGGCACTGGCTCGCCAATGTCTGGAGCGAGTACGACCGGATCAAGCTGACCGACCTGGTCGGCGCCAAGGCGGCCAAGGGCGAAAAATAACCGCGCGCAACGCAGCGAAAAAGTCGCGCCGGGGGCCAGCGAAAAAATCGCGTCCGGGGGCGGCGATGGGGCTGGATTAGGCGAAAATTTGGCCTGATATAGCGGACGATGTCGTCCACGCCCGTTTACATCATCTGCTCGCCCCGCCCGCAGGTCGGCAAGACGCTGATCGCGCGGCTGCTCGGTGAATTCCTGCTGCTCAAGAACGGCGACGTCGTCTGCTACGACATCAACCTGAAGGAGCCGTCGCTGCTCGACTATCTGCCGCGGATCACGGAAACCGCCGACGTGATCGACACCTACGGCAAGATGCAGCTGATGGACCGCGTCATCGTCAATGACGGCATCGCCAAGGTGATCGACCTCGGCTACCACGCCTTCGATGAATTCTTCAAGATGTGCGACCAGATCGGGCTGATGAAGGAGGCGCTGCGCCGCCGCGTCTCGCCGGTCATCCTGTACGTCGCCGATACCGACCGCGCCTCGGTGCACGGCTACCAGACGCTGGCCGGCATGATCCCGCCGAACTCGCTCATCGTCATCGACAACGAGTTCGTGGTGCGTGGCGAGCTGCCGCCGGTCATGACCGCCAGTCGGGTGCTGCGCTTCCGCGCGCTGCCGGTGTTCCTGAAGACCTATATCGACCGGCTGACCTTCTCCTTCACCGGCTATCTGCGGCAGGAGAAGGACTCATCGACCGAACTGCATCAGTGGATCCGGCGGAATTACACCACGTTCCGCGATCTCGAACTGAGCATGCTGCTGCAGCGGGGATAACGCTACTCCCTCGCCCCGCTCTTGCGGGGAGAGGGTTGGGGTGAGGGGCTAAAGCGGGATGAGTTTAGTCTGAATCGATTTGGGATTCCCAAATCAGCTGGTTTCTGATTCATCATGCTGGCTGGACGGAGGCCAGCATGGATGGGCAAGCCGTATTCTCTGGATCTTCGCAAGCGTGTGGTAGCCGCGATTGAGGGCGGAATGTCCCGCAATCAGGCCGCCAAGCAGTTTGGGGTGGCGATCAGCACGGCCATCGGTTGGATGAAGCGGGTCGATGAGACCGGCAGCGTTGAGCCTGGCCAGATCGGCGGCTACAAGCCGAAGGCAATTTCGGGCGAGCATGCGGTCTGGCTGTCACAACGGATCAAGGACGGCGATTTCACCATACGTGGTCTCGTCGCCGAGCTTGCCGGACGTGGTCTGAAGGTCGACTACCACTCGGTGTGGGACTTCGTGCATGCCGAGAAGCTCAGCTTCAAAAAAAAGCGTGGCGGCTGGGGAACGCGATCGACCCGAGGTCGCGCGGCGGCGAGCCCAGTGGGCAAAGTATCAAGATCGCGTCGAAGCTGAGCGGCTGGTCTTCATCGACGAGACCTGGACCCGGACCGATATGGCGCCCTTGCGGGGATGGGCGCCGCGCGGGCGCAGACTTCACGCCAAGGTCCCCCACGGCCGCTGGAAGACCATGACCTTCCTGGCGGCCCTGCGCCATGACCGGATCGATGCGCCATGGTTCATCGAGGGGCCAATCGACGGCGTGAGCTTTCGCACCTATGTCGAGAAGGTTCTTCTGCCTGTCCTTCGACCCGGCGATATCGTCATCTTGGACAACCTCGGCAGCCACAGGAGCAAGGCGGTTCGCCAACTCATCCGTTCGGTCGGCGCCAAACTCTTCTTCCTGCCAAAATACTCGCCCGATCTGAATCCGATCGAACAGGTCTTTGCCAAGCTCAAGCAACTCGTCCGCAAAGCTGCCGCGCGAACCGTCGACGCGGTCTGCGCCGCAATCGGTCACGCACTCGAGGCCTTCACATCCGTGGAATGCGCCAACTACCTGAAAAACTCAGGCTATCGAACCTAATGCCATCACGCTTTAGCTCCGCAAATACAATCAGGCTTGGAGCGCGCGGAGACTCCCCCTCACCCGGATCGCATTGCCATGCGATCCGGCCTCTCCCCTCAAGCGGGGCGAGGCAAGAGAAGATTAGTGCCCCTCGAACGCCATCAGCGTGCGCACCGGCACGTCCATGGCGCGCAGCTTGGCCGCACCGCCGAGATCGGGCAGGTCGACGATGAAGCAGGCGGCAACCACGTTGGCACCGATCTGGCGCAGCAGCTTCACCGCGCCCTCCGCGGTGCCGCCGGTCGCGATCAGATCGTCGACCAGGATCACGCGCTCGCCGGGCTGCACGGCGTCGGCGTGCATCTCCATCTCGTCGATGCCGTATTCCAGCGAATAGGCAATCCGCACCGTGGTGTGCGGCAGCTTGCCCTTCTTGCGGATCGGCACGAAGCCGGCGGAGAGCTGATGCGCCACCGCGCCGCCGAGGATGAAGCCGCGGGCCTCGATGCCTGCGACCTTGTCGACCTTCGCCCCCGCCCAGGGGTGCACCAGCTCATCGACCGCGCGGCGGAAGGCACGGGCGTCCGCGAGCAGCGTCGTGATGTCGCGAAACAGGATGCCCTTCTTCGGGTAGTCCGGGATGGTGCGAACGGTCGCCTTGATGTCGTGGTCGAAGGTCATTGATCTCGCAATCCTCAATTGGCCGGCGGATTAAGCCGGAATGCATTCTCGACAATGCGCAGGCCCACCTCGTTGCCGAGCGACATCAGCGATTCCGGATGGAATTGCACGCCGCCGACCGGCAGGGTCTTGTGCTCGATCACCATCGCGACGCCGTCTTCGGTGGTCGCGGTCACCGCCAGCACCTCGGGCACGCTGTCGCGCTCGACATAGAGCGAGTGGTAGCGGCCGATCACGATCTCATTCGGCAAATTGTGCATCAGCCTGCCGCCGCGCACCAGGACACGCGAGGGACGGCCATGCGCGGGCTGGCCGAGCTGGCCGAGCTCCCCGCCGAAATATTCGCCGATCGCCTGCACGCCGAGACAGACGCCGAAGATCGGCAGCTTCTTCTCCAGCGCGGTGTCGATGGTCTTGGCGATGCCGAAATCCTCCGGGCGACCCGGCCCGGGCGACAGCACCAGCAGATCCCAGCCCTTCTTCTTCAGCATGTCCTGGGCATGGATGTGCCGGACCACGGTGACGTTGGCGCCGACCTGGCGGAAGTAATCCGCCAGCATGTGCACGAAGCTGTCGTCGTGGTCGATCAAGAGCACGTTCTTGCCCGAGCCGGTAGCGTCGGGCGCGAAGTCCGACAGCGGCTTCGGCGGATCGCCGCGCAGCGCCTGAAACAGCGCCGCGGCCTTGACCTGGCACTCGCGGTCCTCGGCCGCGGGATCGGAGTCGAACAGGCAGGTGGCGCCGACGCGCACCTCGGCGAGGCCGTCCTTCATGCGGATGGTGCGGATGGTGAGGCCGGTGTTGATGCTGCCGTCGAAATTGACGCAGCCGATCGCGCCGGCGTACCAGCGCCGCGGCGACCGCTCATGATCCTCGACGAATTGCATCGCCCACAATTTCGGCGCGCCGGTCACGGTCACGGCCCAGGCATGGGTCAGGAAGGCGTCGAGCGAATCGAAGCCCGGCCGCAGCATGCCCTCGACGTGGTCGACGGTGTGGAACAGTTTTGAGTAGGTCTCGATCTGCCGCCGCGCCAGCACCTTGATGGTGCCGGGCACGCAGACGCGCGCCTTGTCGTTGCGGTCGACGTCGGTGCACATGTTGAGCTCGAACTCATCCTTCTCCGAGTTCAACAGTTTACGGATCTGCTCGGCATCGCCGATCGAATCCGAGCCGCGCGCGATGGTGCCGGAGATCGGGCAGGTCTCGACCCGGCGGCCGTCGGAGCGCACGAACATCTCGGGCGACGCGGAGACCAGGAATTCGCCGTCGCCGAGATTCATCAGCGCGCCATAGGGCGACGGGTTGATCCGGCAGAGCCGCTGGAACACTTCCGCCGGCGAACGCTCGCAGGGCTCGGCAAACAATTGCCCGGGCACCGCCTCGAACAGGTCGCCGCGGGCGAACGCCGCGCGGGCGACCTCGACGGTCGCCTGGTATTCACCCGGCGCGTGATCGGCAAAGCCCTGCCGCCCGGTCTTGGCGTAGAGGCTCGGCGCGGTTTCGTTCGACAGGCCGGCGGTGGATTTGCCCTTCCACGCGAACTCGTAATTCAGCGCCACGCCGCGGCCGGTGGCGCGGTCATAGGCCAGCAACCGGTCCGGCACGTAGAGCACGATGTCGCGCTGGTCGGCCTCGCGGGCGCGCTTCTGCACGAGGTCCTCGATCTGGAACACGAGGTCGTAGGCGAAGGCGCCGAACAGGCCGAGCAGCGGATCGGCATTGGATGACAACGCCGCCACCATGTCGCGCACCAGCGACATCACGCTGGCGCGGCGGGTGCGCTGATCCTCCTCGACCGGCGCGGCGCCGCGGATGATATGACCGGCGAGCCGCGTTGCGCTCCGCTCCGAGATCACGACGCAGGGCTCGCGCAAGACGTCGCCGAGGAAGGCGATCAGCACCTCGCCGCGCGGGTTGAGCGCCTGCAACGAAAAGTCGGTGCCTGAGGTCTCCAGCACCAGCGGCGGATCGGCGAAGCCGAGGTCAAAGCTCTCGTAGCGGCCGGGCACTGTCGTGCCCGAGGACAGCACCACGCCGCGGCGGCGGTCCAAGAGCGCGATCAGGTCGTCGAGGCGGTTGGCGCCGCCGGTGAATTGCTCGACCACGCGCGCGACCGCAAGGCCGCCATTGGTCAGGTATTCGCTCTTGGCCGGCAGGGAGAAGACTGTCCTGTTCATGTGATCCTCTTACGAGACTTGGGAAGAGAGCGCCACACAGGACAAACGAAGGGACCGTCGCACTGCGATGGCGACCTTCGACGTTTGTGAAAAAAGAAAACGCACCGGCCACCTATGAGAAGGTGGGCCACCAACGACGGGATGGACTGGCAACGGTGCTCATGGCCGTTACTCACCACCCGCCGCGCGCCGTGTCAAGGGATCGCCCATTCCCCTGCCCCAAGGCGGGACGGCATTTTCGGGGTTTGAAGCGACCGGAATCCGCGTAGGATTTGTCGAAATGGCGGCCGGTCAGCCGCCCAAAAAACAGACAGAATGGTGGAGACGCAGATGCCGATTTTGGGTCTCGGATATGCCGGCTTCGGCTCCGACGCGCTGGACGACTGGCGGCAATTCGGCACCGGCCTGGTCGGGCTGCAGGCGATCGAGCGCGGCAACTCGCTGCTCGCCTTCCGGATGGACGACCGCAAGCAACGCATCGTGATCGACCGCGCGCAGGGCGAAGGGACGAGGTTCTTCGGCTGGGAGCTGGCGGACGCCGCAGCGCTCGACGCGCTGGCGGCTCGGCTGGAGCGCGCCGGCGTTGCCGTCACCGCCGAGCCGCAGGCGCTCGCAGATAGCCGGCGGGTCCGCGGATTGATCTCGTTCCAGGACCCGGCGGGCAACCGTCTGGAGGCGTTCCATGGCCCCGAGATCGACGACACGCCGTTCAAGCCGGGACGCTCGATCTCCGGCTTCCGTACCGGCGCGCTCGGGCTCGGCCACGCGGTGCTGACCGTCGAGAACATCGCACCGGTCATGAGCTTCTATGTCGACGTGCTCGGCTTCGGCCTCAGCGACTACATCGAAAAACCGTTCCGCGCCTATTTCTTCCACGTCAATGCGCGTCACCATTCGCTGGCGCTGATCGAGACCGGGACCAACGGCATGCATCATCTGATGGTGGAATTGTTCTCGCTCGACGATGTCGGTCAGGCCTACGACATCGCGATGAAGGAGGACCGGGTCAACGTCACGCTCGGCCGCCACACCAACGATCTGATGACGTCGTTCTACGCCAAGTCGCCGTCAGCCTTCATGGTCGAGTGCGGCTGGGGCGGCCGCGAGATCGATCCTGCGAGCTGGACGCCGTTCGAGATGTATGACGGCCCAAGCCTTTGGGGCCACGAACGGGTCTGGCTGTCGGCGGAGGACCGCGCCGTCGCGCGCGAGATGCGGATGCGCGCCGCCGCCGAGGGCAAGCGCGCCCCGGTGCAGGTGCTGGAAGGCAATTTCAAGCTGATGTCGGGCACCTGCCCGTGGTGGGACGGGGTGAAGGCGGAGAGTTGACTCACCATCGTCGTCCCGGCGAAGGCCGGGACGACGATGGTGATCGCGAACGCCGCCTACCCCAGATGCTTCTTGAAGAAGTCCGTCGCACGGTCCCAGGCCAGTTCCGCACACTGCCGGTCGTGCACCGACAGGCGCTGCTCGTTGCCGAAGCCGTGCTCGGCGTCATAACGGTACAGCTCCAGCGATTTGCCGGCGGCCTTCATCGCCTTCTCGAAACCATCGACCAGCGCCGGCGTGCACCAATCGTCCTTGGTGGCGAAATGGCCCTGCAGCGGAATCCGAACGTCCGCCGGCTTGGCCGCCTGCTCCGGCGGAATGCCGTAGAACACCACACCGGCCGTCAATTCCGGTATCTTGGTGGCGCCGATGATGGTCACGGCGCCGCCGAGGCAGAAGCCGGTCAGGCCGACCTTGGCGCCGTTCTTGCCGAGATATTGCGCGGCGCCGCGCACCGTCTGCGTGGTGGCGTCCATGAAGTCGAGCGAGTTCATCTCTTTGCCGGCCGCGTCGGTGTCGTGATACGGCACCACCTTGCCCTTGTAGAGATCGGGCGCCAGCGCATCGAAACCGGCCCGTGCGAAGCGGTCGCACATGCCCTTGATCTGGTCCTGCAGCCCCCACCACTCCTGGATCACGACCACCCCGGGCGCGTTGCCGCGCGCGGCATTGGCGAGATAGCCTGACGCTTCCTTGCCGTCCGGACGCTTGAAGTTGATGCTGGTACCCATGAGTTCCTCCGCAATGTTTGCCGGCTGATTGGCCGGCATTTTGTCCGTACTCGATGGCGGACGCAATCGCCCTGCCGCCCCCTCGCGCACTCGTCATGACTGCGGAAGCACGAGCGCGCTTCCCGCAAACCAAGCCTCGAACACGCACAAACAAAAAAGCCCCCGAAGGGGCTTTTTCAAACGCGCGACGGTTGAGCTCAGTGAGCGTCGGCCCAGACCTTGCGCTTGGTGAAGTACATCAGGATGGCGAACACCACCAGGAAGAAGAACACCTGCATGCCGATCCGCTTGCGCGCTTCCATGTGCGGCTCGGCGGCCCACATCAGGAAGGTGGTGACGTCATGCGCGTACTGCTTGACCGTCGCCGGCGAGCCGTCGTCGAAGGTCACCTGACCGTCGGACAGTGGCTTCGGCATCTTGATGGCGTGGCCGGGGAAGTACTTGTTGTAGTACGAGCCTTCCGGGATCGTGACGCCGGCCGGAGCCTTGTCCTCGAAGCCCTGCAGGATCGCGTCGACGTAGTCGGGGCCCTGCTCCTGGTACTGGCTGAAGAAGTCGATCACGAACTGCGGGAAACCGCGTTTGTAGGACCGCGCCTTGGTGATCAGCGAGAGGTCGGGCGGCGCCGCGCCGCCATTGGCTGCGCGTGCGGCCTGCTCGTTCGGAAACGGCGACGGGAAGTAATCCGCCGGGCGGCCCGGGCGCTCGAACATCTCGCCCTGGTCGTTCGGGCCGTCCTTGATCTTGTACTCGGACGCGAACGCGGCCGCCTGCGCCTCGGAATAGCCGGGGCCGCCGGCATCGGCGAGGTTGCGGAACGCGACATAGGAGAGGCCGTGGCAGGCCGAGCAGACCTCCTTGTAGACCTTCAGGCCACGCTGCAGCGAGCCGCGGTCATACGTGCCGAGAGGACCGGAGAACGACCAGCTCTGGGCCGGCGGGGTGTCGCCGCCCTCCTCGGCCCTGGCGTTCTGGGTGCTACCGGCAAACAGGCCACCGGCCACCACCAGCGCGAGCATCACCGAGGCTGCGGTCACGGCCCTGCCCTTGCTCTTCGCCAGCACGTCGTCGGCGATCGAGTTCGGCACCGGGCGCGGCGTCTCGATGCGGGCGAGCAGCGGCAGCACGATCAGGAAGTAGGCGAAGTAGCACACCGTCAGGATGCGGCCGGCGATCACGTAGATGCCTTCCGGCGGCTGCGAGCCGAGATAACCGAGCAGGATGCAGACCACCACGAAGATCCAGAAGAACTGCTTGGCCAGCGGACGATACTTCGACGAACGGGTCCGTGCGCTGTCGAGCCAGGGCAGGAAGCACAGAATGATGATCGCCGAGAACATCGCCACGACGCCGGCGAGCTTGTTCGGGATCGAGCGCAGGATCGCGTAGAACGGCAGGTAGTACCATTCAGGCACGATGTGCGCCGGGGTCACGCCCGGGTTCGCCGGGATGTAGTTGTCGGCGTCGCCGAGGTAGTTCGGCATGTAGAAGATGAACCAGGCGAAGAAGATCAGGAAGCACGACACACCGAACGCGTCCTTGATCGTCGCATAGGGCGTGAACGGAACGGTGTCCTTCTCGGTCTTGGCCTCGACGCCGGCCGGGTTGTTCTGACCCGCGACGTGCAGCGCCCAGACGTGCAGCACGACCACGCCGGCGATCACGAACGGCAGCAGATAGTGCAGCGAGAAGAAGCGGTTCAGTGTCGGGTTGCCGACCGAATAGCCGCCCCACAGCAGGGTCACGATGCTCTCGCCGAAATACGGCACGGCCGAGAACAGGTTGGTGATGACGGTGGCGCCCCAGAAGCTCATCTGGCCCCACGGCAGCACGTAGCCCATGAAGCCGGTCGCCATCATCAAGAGGTAGATGATGACGCCGAGGATCCACAGCACCTCGCGCGGCTCCTTGTACGACCCGTAATAGAGACCGCGGAACATGTGGATGTAGACGGCGAAGAAGAACATCGACGCGCCGCAGGCATGCATGTTGCGCAGCAGCCAGCCGTAGTTGACGTCGCGGACGATCAGCTCGACCGACTTGAAGGCGAGATCGGCGTGCGGCGTGTAGTGCATCGCCAGGATCACGCCGGTCAGGATCTGCAGCGCCAGCATCATCGAAAGGATGGCGCCGAAGGTCCACCAGTAGTTCAGGTTGCGCGGCGTCGGATAGGCCACGAAGGAGGAGTGGATCAGGCCGAAGATCGGAAGACGCCGTTCGATCCACTTCAAGGCGGGGTTGCTCGGTTGGAAATCAGATGGTCCGCTCATTGATGCGATCCTGAAGAAGAAAAACGACGCGATGGGTCCAAGGGGAAGCCGAAATCCCGGAGGGTCCGGGACTTAGCCGATCTGGATTTTGGTGTCGGAAAGGAAGGCGTAGGGCGGCACCGCCAGGTTGGCGGGCGCCGGCCCCTGGCGGATACGACCAGAGGAGTCGTACTGCGAGCCGTGGCAGGGGCAGAAGAAGCCGTCGTAATTGCCCTCATGGGCGATCGGGATGCAGCCGAGATGGGTGCAGATGCCGATCACGACCAGCCACTGGTCATGGCCTGCCTTGACGCGGGCCGAGTCGGGCTGCGGATCGGGCAGGCTCGAGAGCGCCACGCTCTGGGCCTCCTGGATCTGCTTCTTGGTGCGATGGCTGATGTAGATCGGCTTGCCGCGCCAGAAGACCTTGATGTCCTGGCCCTCGGCGATCGGCGTCAGATCGACCTGGATCGGCGCGCCGGCCGCGATCGTGGCGGCGTCCGGGTTCATCTGGGCAACCAGCGGCCAGACGGTGGCGGCTGCGCCGACCGCGGCGGCAGCTCCGGTTGCAACAAAGAGAAAATCACGGCGTGTCGGATGGTCCGCCGAAGACGCTGTCGTCACGATTCCTAGCCCTTTCTTTTCTGCAGCCGGTGGAACCGCCCCGGAGACGCAGGACGCGCCCCAAGAAAGGCTGCCGGCGCCCGCGGCCCCCGCGGCGGCAGAAAACCGCTATTCCCCACCCCAA
This sequence comes from Bradyrhizobium sp. CCBAU 53421, assembly GCF_015291625.1. Classification (NCBI taxonomy): domain Bacteria; kingdom Pseudomonadati; phylum Pseudomonadota; class Alphaproteobacteria; order Hyphomicrobiales; family Nitrobacteraceae; genus Bradyrhizobium; species Bradyrhizobium sp. CCBAU 53421. The sequence continues at coordinate 2,159,694 of NZ_CP030047.1, read as the reverse complement.
ATGGCGGAACAGCAGTCCAGAATCGTTCTATTGGCACCCTTGCCGGACGAGCGCAAGCCCGCTATCGGCTCGCACACGTGCAATGCACGAAATCCGCGCCGAGCGATGTTTTATTGAGACAATTTCATCCGGATTTCACAGGTCGCCCGCACCATGCAGATCGCGCTGTTCCAGCCCGACATCCCCCAGAATACAGGGACGATTCTGCGCCTCTGCGCCTGCCTGGACGTCGCAGCCCATATCATCGAACCGGCGGGATTCGACACCTCGGACCGGAATTTCCGCCGGGCGGGTATGGACTATCTCGACCATGTGCGGTTGAAGCGTCACGACTCATGGTCGAAATTCGAGGAATGGCGGGCCGAGGCCGGATGCCGACTGGTCCTGTTCACGACCAAAGCGGCGAAATCATACCTTGATTTCGCGTATTCGGCCTCCGATGTGCTGCTGTTCGGGCGCGAAACGGCAGGGGTGACCGACGCGGTGGCGGCCGTCGCGGACGCGCGGCTGCTGATTCCGATCAAGCCGAGTTTGCGCTCGCTCAATGTGGCGGTCACCGTGGCCATGGCAGTCGGTGAGGCGCTGCGACAGACAGGATTTGCCGGTTCAGGAATTGCCGGTTCGGCAACTTAAGGGATTTTTGGTGAGCTACGCGGTCAAGGAGATCTTTCTCACCCTGCAGGGCGAAGGCGCCCAAGCGGGCCGGGCCTCCGTGTTCTGCCGCTTCGCCGGCTGCAACCTCTGGAGCGGCCGCGAGCAGGACCGCGCAGGCGCCGTCTGCCGGTTCTGCGACACCGATTTCATCGGCACCGACGGCACGCTGGGCGGTCGCTATACGACCGCCGAGGAGCTGGCCGGCACCATTGCGGCGCAATGGACCGGGGGCCACGCCGACCGCTATGTGGTGCTGACCGGCGGCGAGCCGTTGCTGCAGGTCGACACGGCGCTGATCGAAGCCCTGCACGGCCACGGCTTTGCGATCGCGATCGAGACCAACGGCACCATCGCCCCGCCCGACGGGCTCGACTGGATCTGCGTCAGCCCGAAGGCCGCCTCCGAGCTCGTGGTGCGCAAGGGGCACGAGCTCAAGCTGGTCTATCCGCAGCCGGAGAACGCGCCGGAGGATTTTGCCGGGCTCGCCTTCGAGCGCTTCTCGCTGCAGCCGATGGACGGCCCCGATGTGATCGAGAATACCGAGCGCGCGATCGCATACTGCCTGAAGCACCCGCAATGGCGCCTCAGCGTGCAGACGCACAAGACGCTCGGCATTAGATGATGAACTACTCAGAACTGGATTGTTGAACGAGATGTGGGAATTGACGAAAGCGTTTCGGTTCGAGGCTGCGCATGCGCTGTCCGGAACGACCTTTGGCACCGCCAGCGAGGAGATTCACGGTCACTCCTTCCGCGCTGAAGTCACGGTGCGCGGCACGCCCGACCCGAAAACCGGAATGGTGGTCGATCTCGGCCTGCTCGAACGCGCCATGGCCGAGGTGCAGAAGACCCTCGACCACAAGTTCCTCAACAAGATCGAGGCGATCGGGGTGCCGACACTGGAGAATCTCTCGCGCTTCATCTGGGAGCGGTTGCAACACGCGGGCAAGCTGACCCGCGTCAGCGTCCATCGCGACAGCTGCAGCGAGAGCTGCACCTATTTCGGCCCGCAAGGTTAGCCATGCTGCCAACAGACCCCGCCATCATCGAGGACCGCAAGGCGCGTGCGCGTGGCTGGTTCGAGGCGCTGCGCAACGACATCTGCGCGGCCTTCGAGAGGCTCGAGGACGACGCCCCCTCCGCCCTCTATCCCGGCAATGCCGGCCGCTTCGTGCGCACGCCCTGGGACCGCACCGATCACACCGGCAAGCCCGGCGGCGGCGGCGTGATGTCGATCATGAAGGGCCGGCTGTTCGAGAAGGTCGGCGTGCACTGCTCGACCGTGCATGGCGAATTCGCTCCCGAATTCCGCGCCCAGATTCCCGGTGCCGCCGACGACCCACGCTTTTGGGCCTCGGGCATTTCGCTGATCGCGCATCTGCGCAATCCGAACGTGCCCGCCGTGCACATGAACACCCGCTTCGTCGTCACGACCAAAGCGTGGTTCGGCGGCGGCGCCGACCTGACGCCGGTGCTGAACCGGCGGCGCACCCAGGAAGACCCCGATACGGTCGCCTTCCATGCTGCGATGAAAGAGGCCTGCAGCGGACCGAACGGCGTCGCCGACTACGACAAGTACAAGAAATGGTGCGACGACTATTTCTACCTGCCACACCGCAAGGAAGCCCGCGGCATCGGCGGCATCTTCTATGACTGGCACGACAGCGGCGACTGGGAGGCCGATCTGGCTTTCACCCAGGACGTCGGGCGCAGCTTCCTGAAGATCTATCCTGACCTCGTGCGGCGCAATTTCGAGGCCGACTGGAGCGCGGAGGATCGCGACGAGCAGCTGATCCGCCGCGGGCGCTATGTCGAATTCAACCTGCTCTACGATCGCGGCACCATCTTTGGCCTGAAGACCGGCGGCAATGTGGATTCGATCCTGTCGTCGCTGCCGCCGGAGGTGAAATGGCCGTAACGAAGCTGCCGCGCGCGATGCTGATCGACATGGATGACACCATCCTGTCGGCCTATGGACGCCCCGAGATCGCCTGGAACACGATCACCGCCGAGTTCGCCGCGGAGCTCGCGCCCCTGCCCCCGGATCAGGTCGCGACTGCGCTGCTGGCCTATGCGCGGCAATTCTGGTCGACCGCCGAGCCGATCTGGCGGATCAAGCTCGGCGAGGCGCGGCGGCTCACGGTGAAGGGCGGCTTCGCGGCGCTCGCGGCGGCCGGCCATCGCGCGCTGCCGGACGATCTCGCGGACCGCATCGCCGATCGCTTCACCGCCTATCGCGAGGAGGAGATGTTCGTCTTCCCCGGCGCGCATGAAGCGATCGATGCGTTCAAGGCGCTCGGCATCAAGCTCGCGCTGGTCACCAACGGCGCCGCCGACATGCAGCGCGCCAAGGTCGAGCGCTTCGCGCTCGGCCATCGCTTCGATCACATCCAGATCGAGGGCGAGCACGGTTTCGGCAAGCCCGAGGAGCGCGCCTATCTGCACGCGATGCAGGCACTTGGCGTCACGGCGTCAGACACCTGGATGATCGGCGACAATCTGGAGTGGGAAGTCGTGGCGCCGCAGCGGCTTGGCATCTACGCGATCTGGATGGACGTGCACGGCGTTGGCCTGCCGGAGGGTTCAACGATCAAGCCGGACCGCATCATCCGCTCGCTGAGCGAGTTGGTTCCGGTCGCGCGAAAATAACGCAGCGGCGGTTTTCACGGCAAATCCGCCGCGCCAGGCGCCGGCCGTGATTTGACTGTCATCACTGGTCGCTAGCCTGCCGTCCGCGTCATCCAGCGCGGAGGGAAAATCATGGAACTGAAACCAGGCGATGTCGTCATGCTGAAATCCGGCGGCCATCCGATCACGGTGGTGGAAATCGACGAGGACAAGGTCGAGTGCCTGTGGATGGGCACGGACGGCGACCTGTTTCGCGAAACCCTGCCGCTCGTCGCACTCGAATCGACCGAGATCGATCCGGAGGACGATGAAGAGGAAGACGACGAAGACGAGGACGACGACGAGGAAGAAGAGGACGAGGACGACGACGGCGACCGCAAGAAGAAGCGCAAGGCGGCGTAAGATTTCTCAGGCGATGCTGCCCGGCAAGCCGCCGGCGCATCGCTTCCGCTTCCGGTCAAAATGCGCGCAGCGCGCTCGAGATCATCACCGCACCGCCGGTGATCACGGCGGCATCGAGGATCGCGGTGTGGATATGCACCGGCATCCGTTCGACAAAGGCCTTGGCGAGGAACGCGCCGGGTATGGCGACCAGGCCGATCAGCAGCGCAAAGGCCAGCACCTGCGCGGTGATGACGCCGGTCAGGCCGAACACCGAAATCTTCACCGCGGCGCTCGTCAGCGAGATCACCGCATCGGTCGCGACCACGGCCGCGCCTTCGAGGCCCGCCGCCATCAACAGCGAGAGCAGGATGACGCCAGAGCCCGCGGTGCCGCCGACCACGACGCCATAGCCGACAGCGCCGGCCGCAAGCCCCCGCTCGCCGATCCTGACGCTGTGCTTGCGCAGTAGCCGCCTGAGCGGGACGCTCAGGATCAGCATGCTTCCGATCACCAGCGAGGCGCCGGCGCTGGTCAGCCGCGTGTAGCCGTAAGCGCCGAGCGCCGTGGAGAGCAGCGCCGCCGCGATCACGATGATCGCCTTGCGGCGATCGGCGAATCTGACGAAGGCGACGAAGCGGCTGGAGTTGGTGAAGATCGACGAGATCGCGATGATCGGCACGACCGGCTCGGCGCCGACCATCGGCACCAGCACCAGCGGCATCAAGGCGCCAGTGCCGTAGCCGGCGAGGCCTCCGATCACGGAAGCAAACAGCGCAACGGCTGCGACGAGCAGAATTTGCAGGAGCGAGATGTCTGCGAAGCCGGAAAGGAAATTCAAAGCCGATGGTCGCGGGTGAAACGGGAGACGGTCTGGTCGGCGATGCCAGACAACACCTGCGGATCGAGCGGAAAATCCGCGGCTAGCCAAGCATCCTCGGCCAAGGTCAGTACATGCCCCAATGCCGGTCCCTCGGCAATCCCGCGCGCGATGAAATCCGACGCCCTCAAGGGAAAGTGAGGCGCGCGCCAGCGTTGTGGCAGCGTGGCGAGCGCGCGCCACTGCTCGACATCGCGGCCCGCGCCGGTCCGCGCCCAGGCAAGCAGCAAGCGGTCGCGGTAGGGCTCCTCGTCGAGCCGGTACAGCCGGCGCTTGGCATGCGCCTCGTCCATGCCCGGCAATCGCCACCAGCGATGGCCCATCGAATCGAGCGCCTTGGCCTCGGCGTTGGAGAGCCGCAGCCGGCTCGCGATGCGCCGCGCGTCCTCGGTCACGGCAACCGTCAGCGCGGCGAGCCGGCGCGTTGCGCTCGGCGCGAGCGCCATTAGCTGCTCGATCTCGATCATCGCTGCGAACGGCCCGGTATAGGCGACGCCGCCAAACAGCGGCTGCAGCAATCCGCCATCGCCCATCGCGACCACCGCGCCGGCGGCGCCGTTCGCGACCACGAGCTTGAGCATCTCCATGCGGATGCGCTCGGCCGACAGACCGGCAAGTCCGGCGCGCCCGCTGATGCAGGCGAGATAGCCGGCGCGATCCACCTCGCCCGCGCCATAGGCGGCATGGAAGCGGAAGAAGCGCAGGATGCGCAAGTAATCCTCGGCGATCCGCTGCGCGGGATCGCCGATGAAGCGCACGCGCCGCGCCGCGATGTCGGCGAGGCCGCCGACGTGATCATGCACGACACCGGAAGCGTCGACCGACAGGCCGTTGATGGTGAAGTCGCGCCGCTCGGCGTCGCGAACCCAGTCGCGCCCGAACGCCACCTTGGCCTTGCGGCCGTAGGTCTCGGTGTCCTCGCGCAGCGTCGTCACCTCGAACGGCTGGCCGTCGACCACCAGGGTCACCGTGCCGTGCTCGATGCCGGTCGGCACGCTCTTGATCGCCGCCCGCTTGGCGCGGCGGATCACCTCCTCCGGCAATGCCGTGGTCGCGATGTCGATGTCGGCGAGCGGAATCCGCATCAAGGCGTTGCGCACGGCGCCGCCGATCACCCGCGCTTCCTCGCCGTCCGCATTGAGCAGGCCGAGCACGCGCGCCGCAGGCCCCGAAGCGAGCCACGGCGCGTCGGACAACAGGCGCTCCTCGCTCATTTCTCAGCTCCCGGCACCAGCCTGCCGTTCTCGATATGGGCGGGAACGTAGGTCGAGTTCGGCGGCGCGCCGGTCAATTCGGCGAGCAGCACGAAGCTCACGATCACCATCACCAGCGCCGCCAGCGTCAGCTTCGCGATCATGTCGAGCGGCCATGATGCCGGCAGCGTCACGCCGGACCGCGTCGCGATAAGGAAGATGGCATAGACCGCGAAGGGGATCAGAAAGATTCCGATCTCGGTCAACACCGTGCGGATCATGACAGATAGATCCGCTCATACAGCACCCGCAGGATTCCCGCGGTCGCGCCCCAGATGTAGCGCTCGGCGAACGGCATCGCGTAGTAGGACCGGTCCATGCCGCGGAATTCCTTGGTGTGGATCTGATGATTCTCGGGGTTCATCAGGAAGGCGAGCGGCACCTCGAACGCATCGACGACCTCGGCCTCGTTGATCTCCAAGGTGAATCCCGGCTTCACCTTGGCGACCGTCGGCAGGATGCGGAAGCCGAACGCAGTGCCATAAAGGTCGAGATAGCCGACAGGGTCGATGAATTCCCGCTTCAGCCCGACTTCTTCACAGGCTTCGCGCAGCGCCGCGTCGAGCGGCGAGGCGTCGGTGGCGTCGATCTTGCCGCCGGGAAACGAGATCTGGCCGGCATGGCTCGACAGATTGGGCGAGCGCTGTGTCAACAGCACGGTCGGCTCGGGATGATCGACCACCGGGATCAGCACCGCGGCCGGCCGCACCGGCTGCTCCTGGGCAACGATCTCGAGCATGCGATCGTTGCCGGAATCTCCGGTGCGCGGAATGATATGCGGATCGACCAGGCCCGGCGGCACTTCGAAATTGAGCCGCGTGCCGGCTCGCGCGAAGAATTCCGTCGAGCTGATCGTCGCCGGCTTCACCTTCAGCAACGGCTCGTTCAAAGTGCGCCCCTCACCTGGCTGGCATCGGCCATCGCGAAGAACTCGCCGCCGGACTCGATGCCGAACATCTCCTGACCATCGACCATCCGCTCCTCGCCCATGTCAACCAGATCGTAGTAGAGCGCGCGAGTGACCTTCGCCCACAGGTCGGCGCGGACATGCAGATAGGGCGTCAAGCCGCCATCCTCGGCGGCCTCGAATCTGAGGCCGTGGCCCTTCTCGCAATCGACCCAGTCGTCGACATTGGTGCGGAACCTGAGCAACCGGCCGCGCGCGTCTTCGTCCGTCTGCATTTCCACGGCGAGGAACGGCGCGTCATCGACGCGGATGCCGACCTTCTCCACCGGTGTCACGAGAAAGTGCTTGCCGTCCTCGCGCTTCAGGATCGTGGAGAACAGCCGCACCAGCGCGGGACGGCCGATCGGCGTTCCCATGTAGAACCAGGTGCCGTCGGGCGCGATTCGCATGTCGAGATCACCGCAGAACGGCGGATTCCATAGATGAACCGGCGGCAGGCCCTTGCGTCCGGCTGGACCCGATGTCGCGGCTTGATTGGCGGCAGTGGTCAGTCCTTCGAGGCCCTTGCCTCCGAGGCCCCTCGTTCCAGGGCCCGTAGTTTCACTGCCGGAATCGCTCTGCCCTTGCTTCGCCATTGTTTGCCTTAAAGTTTCCTACCTTCAATCTGGCACGTTTGGTGCACATATCGTGAGATGTGGTCGGGATGACATTCTCGCCACATCGTGATGCCGTTCATACCCTGAAATACCGATAAGGTGGGGATAGTTTAATTCAACGAATACATGGCCTTCGCACAGGTTTAGCATGCGAGCCATGTGGTGACGACGCGGGAATCGCACGCATCGTCAAGAAGGAGCGGATCGAATGGCCGGTGCAGACAGCGTCGAGAAACTGGAGGATGTGATCGTCCGTTCGGCCGAACAGGTCGCGGGCCAGATCAAGGCCGCCAAGGAAGCGGTGTCCACGGTCATTTTCGGCCAGGACCAGGTGATCGAAAACACCCTGGTGACGATCCTGTCCGGCGGCCATGCGCTGCTGATCGGCGTGCCCGGCCTCGCCAAGACCAAGCTGGTCGAGACGCTCGGCGTCACGCTCGGGCTCGACGCCAAGCGCATCCAGTTCACGCCCGACCTAATGCCGTCGGACATTCTCGGCGCCGAAGTGCTCGACGAGAGCTCGGCCGGCAAACGCTCGTTCCGCTTCATCTCGGGTCCGGTGTTCGCGCAGCTCTTGATGGCCGACGAGATCAACCGCGCCAGCCCGCGCACTCAATCTGCGCTGCTGCAAGCCATGCAGGAGCAGCACATCACCATTGCCGGTGCGCGGCACGATCTGCCGAAGCCGTTCCACGTGCTCGCGACGCAGAACCCGCTCGAGCAGGAAGGCACCTATCCGCTGCCCGAGGCGCAGCTCGACCGCTTCCTGATGGAAATCGACGTCGACTATCCCGATCGCGACGCCGAGCGGCGCATCCTGTTCGAGACCACCGGCGCCGAAGAGGCATCGGCCAAGCCGTCGATGGACGCGGAGACGCTGCTCACGGCGCAGCGCCTGGTGCGGCGCCTGCCGGTCGGCGATTCCGTGGTCGAGGCGATCCTGACGCTGGTGCGCGCCGCGCGCCCCGGCACCGAGGGCGGCGAGGCCGGCAAGCTGATCGCCTGGGGACCCGGTCCCCGCGCCAGCCAGGCCCTGATGCTCGCGGTGCGCGCCCGCGCGCTGCTCGACGGCAGGCTCGCGCCGTCGATCGACGATGTGCTCGACCTTGCCGAGCCCGTGCTCAAGCATCGCATGGCGCTGACCTTCTCGGCCCGCGCCGAGGGCCGCACCATTCCTGACGTGATCAAGCAGCTGAAGACGCGGATCGGTTGATGGCAGCAGACAACAGGCACCAGAACGAGGAGATCCTTGCGGTTCGACGTGCCGATGGCGAAAGCCGAACGCTCGCCGCATCGCTGCCGCGTCTGGTGCTTGAGGCTCGCCGTGTCGCCGCCAACGTCATCCACGGCCTGCACGGCCGCCGCCGCGCCGGCTCGGGCGAGAATTTCTGGCAGTACCGCCGCTTCGTCTCCGGCGAGCCGTCGCAGCGCGTCGACTGGCGCCGCTCGGCGCGCGACGACCATCTCTATGTCCGCGAGCAGGAGTGGGAGGCCGCGCACACCGTCTGGATCTGGCCCGACCGCTCGCCCTCGATGGCGTTTGCCTCGCGCGAGGCGCGCGACTCCAAGCTGGAGCGCGGGCTGATCGTCGCCTTCGCGCTTGCCGAGTTGCTCGTTACGGGCGGCGAACGCGTCGGCATTCCTGGCCTGATGAACCCGACCGCAAGCCTCAACGTGATCGACAAGATGGCGGAAGCGATGTTGCACGACGAGAAGACGCGGGCGAGCCTGCCGCCGTCCTTCGTGCCGTCGTCGCTGGCCGAGATCGTCGTGCTGTCGGATTTCTGGTCGCCGATCGCGGAGATCACGGCGATGCTGGGCGGGCTTTCGTCCTCCGGCGCGCACGGCACCATGATCCAGGTCGTCGATCCCGCTGAAGAGACCTTCCCTTATTCGGGCCGCGTCGAATTCGTCGAGCCGGAGGCCGGCAGCGCCATCACCGCGGGCCGCGCCGAGAGCTGGGCAAACGACTATGTCGCCCGCGTCGCGCTGCATCGCGACCAGATCCGTGCCGAGACCAACCGGCTCGACTGGCTGTTCTCGACCCACACCACCAGCCGCTCCGCGGCCGAGCTGCTGCTGTTCCTGCACGCCGGCATGATGGTGAGCAAGGGCGGCGGCCGCTCAACCGTCAAGGCGGGACGCAGCGCATGATCGCAGGCCTTCCGCTCTCCTTCGCCGAACCGCTGCTGCTGCTGGGGCTGGTCAGCCTGCCGGTGCTGTGGTGGCTCTTGCGCGTGATGCCGCCGCGGCCGCGCCGGGTCGAATTCCCGCCGACGCGCCTGCTGTTCGACATCGCGCCCAAGGAGGAGACGCCGTCGCGCACGCCGTGGTGGCTGACGCTGCTGCGGCTCGCCGCCGCCGCGCTGGTCATCTTCGCCGCTGCGGGGCCGATCTGGAATCCGCAGACCGGCGTTGCCGCCGGCAAGCAGCCGCTGATGATCCTGCTCGACGACGGCTGGAGCGCCGCCTCGAGCTGGGACGCGCGGATCAGGGCCGCGGACGAACTGATCACCAATGCCGACAGCGACCGCCGCGGCGTCGCGCTGGTGCCGCTGTCCGAGCCTGCGCGCGACATCACGCTGATGCCGGCCGGCGCCGCGCGCGTCGCGTTGCGCCAGCTTGCGCCGAAGCCCTACTCGATCGATCGCGTTGAAACCCTGGCGACGCTTGGACGTTTCCTCAAATCCACCTGCGACTGCGACATCGCCTGGCTGTCCGACGGCGTCGACACCGGACGCGGCAGCGAGTTCACCGAAGGTCTCGGCAGGGTGATCGAGAGCCGCAATCTGACGATCTATGCCGGCGGCGCGCAATCAGCGCAGGCGCTGGTCGCGGCCGAGAACGCCGCCGCCAAGATGACCGTGAAGGTGCTGCGCACCGAGAGCGGCATCGCGGCCGGAACGGTGCGCGCGGTCGATGCCAAGGGCTCGCCGATCGGCGAGGCCCGCTACACATTCGGCCCGCAGGACCGCGAGACCGAAGCCGCCTTCGATCTTCCGGTCGAACTGCGCAACGACATCTCACGGCTGGAAATTGCCGGCGAGCATTCCGCCGGCGCCGTGCAACTGCTCGACCGGCGCTGGCGCCGCCGCGCCATCGGCGTGGTCTCGGGCGCGAGCAACGACACCGCGCAGCCGCTGCTGGCATCGACCTTCTATCTGTCCCGCGCGCTGTCGCCGTTCGCCGATGTCAGGCTCGGCGACCGCGGCGCGCCGCAACAGGTGATCGGGCAATTCCTCGATCAGCGGCTGCCGATGATCGTGATGGCGGATGTCGGCACGCTGTCGCCGGAGATCCGCGACCGGCTCAACGCCTGGATCGAGCAAGGCGGCGTGCTGGTGCGCTTTGCCGGCCCCCGCCTCGCCCAGGCCGATGACGACCTCGTCCCCGTCAAGCTGCGCCGCGGCGGACGCACGCTCGGCGGCAGCCTGACCTGGGAGAAGCCGCAACACATGGCCTCGTTCGCCGCCGACGGCCCGTTCACGGGCCTCACAGTGCCGAAGGACATCACCGTGAGTCGCCAGGTGCTGGCCGAGCCCGACGCCGTGCTCGCGACCAAGAGCTGGGCCTCGCTCGAGGACGGCACGCCGCTGGTCACCGGCGAGCATCGCGGCAAAGGCGTGGTCAGCCTGTTCCATGTCGGCGCCGACATGCGCTGGTCTGACCTGCCGATGTCCGGCACCTTCGTCGAGATGCTGCGCCGCCTGATCGACATGTCCGGCTACACCTCGAAGCCCGGCCCGGGCGTCGCCAGCGATCCCACCGCCGAGACGGTGGCGCCGCTGCGCACGCTCGACGGCTTCGGCGCGTTCGGCCCGCCGCCCTCGACCGCCAAGCCGATGTCGGCGGACTATCGCGACCGCGGCACCGCGGACCATCCGCCCGGCTTCTACGGCACCGCCGAGAGCCCGATCGCGGTCAACACGCTGGCCTCCGCCGATCGCATCGCGCCGCTCGACACCTCCGGCCTGCGCGCCAAGCATGCGACCTACACCAACACCGAGCCGCGTGACCTGCGCGGCATCATGCTCTCGACGGCGCTGGCGCTGTTCCTGCTCGATGCGATCGTGGTGGCGATGCTCGGCGGCGGCCTCGCCGCGCTGATCCGGCGGCGCGCCGCGCCTGCGGTGCTTGTCTTGGCCTTCATCCTTGCGACGGCGATGGTGCCCTCGCCGAGCCGCGCGCAGAACAGCAGCAGCGACGACTTCGCCATCAAGGCGGTGTCGCAGACGCGGCTCGGCTATGTCGTGACCGGCAATGCCGACGTCGATTCCATCGTCAAGGCCGGGATGTCCGGACTGACGCTGTTCCTCGGCCAGCGCACCGCGCTGGAAGCCGGCGATCCCGTCGGCATCGATCCCGCGCGCGACGAGCTGGCGTTCTTCCCGCTGATCTACTGGCCGATCGTGCCCGGCGCGCCGAAGCCGCCACAGGACGCCATCAACAAGATCGACGCCTACATGAAGCAGGGCGGCACCGTGATCTTCGACACCCGCGACGCCGTCGAGGCGCCGCCGGGCGACAATGGCGCCTCGCAGACGCCCGGCATGCAGACGCTGCGCGAATTGCTGTCGACCCTCGACGTGCCCGAGCTCGAGCCGGTGCCCCGCGAGCACGTGCTGACCAAGACGTTCTACCTGCTGCGCGACTTCCCCGGCCGCTTCAATTCGGGCCAGACCTGGGTCGAGGCGCTGCCGCGCGAGGACGACGAGGAGAGCGCGCAGCGTCCGGCCCGCGGCGGCGACGGTGTCTCGCCGATCATCATCACCTCGAACGACCTTGCCGGCGCCTGGGCAATCCGTCCCGATGGGCAGCCGATGCTGCCGCTGACGCCGGGCGAGCCGCGCCAGCGCGAATTCGCCTTCCGCGCCGGCGTCAACATCGTGATGTACACGCTGACCGGCAACTACAAGGCCGATCAGGTGCACGCGCCTGCCCTGATCGAGCGGCTGGGACAATAATATGAACTACGGTATCGCGTTCACACCGCTGGTTCCCTCGATTGTGCTGTGGATCGCGCTCGGTGCGATCGTGGTCATCGCGGCACTGCTGTTGCTGTCGCGCGCTCGCGGCGCCGCGGTGCGTGTCGCCGCGCTGGCGCTGATCCTGCTCGCGCTGGCCAATCCTTCCTTCACCCGCGAGGACCGCGAGCCGTTGACCTCGGTCGCCGCCGTGGTGGTCGACAAGAGCCCGAGCCAGAATTTCGGCACGCGCAACCAGGAGACCGACAAGGCAAGGCAGGCGCTGGTCGACAGCCTGAAGCAGATCAAGGGCCTCGAGGTCCGCGTCGTCGAGGCCGGCCAGGCCGACGGCGAAACCGACGGCACCAAGCTGTTCGGCGCGCTTACCTCGGCATTGTCGGATGTTCCGGTCGAGCGCGTCGCCGGCGCGTTCATGATCACCGACGGCCGCGTCCACGACATTCCCGCCAACACGCAGGCGCTCGGCTTCCAGGCACCGGTGCACGCTCTGATCACCGGCCGCAAGGATGAGCGCGATCGCCGCATCGCGATCACGGCCGCGCCGCGCTTCGGCATCGTCGGCCAGACCCAGACCATCACCTTCCGGCTCGACGACCAGGGCGTCAGCGGCGAGCGCGCCAAGGTCACGATCCGCCGCGACGGCGAGGTGATCAACGAGCGCACGATGACATCAGGCCAGACCTCGAGTGTCGATATCGACATCAAGCATGCCGGCCCGAACATCGTCGAGATCGAGGCCTCGCCGCTCGAGAACGAGCTGACCCCGGTCAACAACCGCGCCGTGGTCGCGATCGACGGCGTGCGCGACAAGCTGCGCGTGCTGCTGGTTTCCGGCGAGCCGCATGCCGGCGAGCGGACCTGGCGCAATCTGTTGAAGTCCGACCCCAGCGTCGATCTCGTCCACTTCACGATTCTCCGTCCGCCGGAGAAGCAGGACGGCACGCCGATCAACGAGCTGTCGCTGATCGCGTTTCCGACCCGCGAGCTGTTCCAGCAGAAGATCAACGAATTCCAGCTGATCATCTTCGATCGCTACGCCCGCCAGGGCGTGCTGCCGATCGCCTATTTCGACAACATCGCGCGCTATGTCCGCTCCGGCGGCGCAGTGCTGGTCTCGGCCGGCCCCGATTACGCCTCGACCACCAGCATCTGGCGCACGCCGCTGGATTCGGTGCTGCCGGCCGAACCGGTCGGCGTCACCGAGAAGCCATTCTACGCGCATCTCAGCGATGCCGGGAAACGCCATCCGGTGACCCGCGGGCTGGAAGGCTCGAATGCCGAGCCGCCGCATTGGAGCCGGTTCTTCCGCACCGTCGACACCCGCAACGCGATCAACCCGCCGGTCATGACCGGCGCCGACGGCAAGCCGCTGCTGCTGCTGTCGCGCTTCGGCGAAGGCCGCGTCGCGCTGTTGCTCTCCGACCAGATCTGGCTGTGGGCGCGCGGCTATGAAGGCGGCGGCCCGCATCTCGATCTGTTGCGGCGGGTGTCGCACTGGCTGATGAAGCAGCCCGACCTCGACGAAGAGGCGCTGCGCATGCAGGTGCAGGGCAAGGACCTCATGGTGGTGCGGCAGACCATGGCCGACACCGTCGCGCCGGTCACGGTGACATCGCCGAGCGGCGCCGCGCATGAACTGACCTTGACCGCCGGCGATCCCGGCGAGTGGCGCGCGACATTGCCCGCGAACGAGCTCGGCCTGTGGCAGGCCACCGACGGCACGCTGAAGGCGCTGATCAATGTCGGCCCGACCAACCCGAAGGAATTCTCCGAGGTCACTTCGACCACCGACATGCTGAAGCCGCTGGCGCAGGCGACCGGCGGCGACGCGCGGCGCGTCGTTGACGGATCGAGCCTCGACATGCCGCGCATCGTGCCGGTGCGCGCGTCCTCGATCTTCCGCGGCGACAACTGGCTCGGCGTCAAGATGCGCGACGCCAGCGTGGTCAAGGGCGTCGGCGTGCTGCCGATGTTCGCCGGCCTGGTCGGCCTGCTGCTGCTGCTCGGCGCGTTCGCGGCAACCTGGCTACGTGAGGGACGCTGAACCCGCTCAACGTCCGATCGGCCCGTTGCTTCAATCACACACCGGCAACGGATCGACACTGTGTGCCTGAACCACCGTTGACATCGCGGCCCCCCTCCGATGTTATAATGTAACATCGGACGGCTGGGGAATGAATGCCGTCCCGATGGGTGGGGCTCAATCGGCATGAAGTGGTTCCGGAGACACATCAAGACTGGTTCGCGGCTGGCGCTGTTCGCGCTTGCCGTCCAGTTCGTGCTGTCGTTCGGCCATTTCCACCCCGTTGCCGCCGCGCAAGCGGCACCCGCGGTCCAGACCGGCCTGTCGCTGCTCGATCTCGCCTATATCGGGACCTCGGCGACACCGGATCTCGCGGTCCAGGTGACCGCGACCGAGCCGCCCGCCAGGCATGACAATGACCGGCATCCGGCTGACAATTGCGCGATCTGCGCCGTCATCTCGATTGCGAGCAGCGTGCTGTTCACGGCGCCGCCGGTGCTGTTGCTGCCGGAAGCCGTCGAGCTTCTGTTCCGCACTACAAATGCCGAATTCATCCATCTGAAGTCGGCGCCTGCGGCGTTCCACTCCCGCGCACCTCCTCTGTCCTGACATCGACTGATTGCTGCACGCCTTGAGCGGACGGCCGCGTCATAGTTGCGGCCTGCTCCAGCAGGGCAAATCGGAATCGATCCGTCATTTCGACGGCACCTGGACCAGGACAATGACATTTCAGAAGAAACGAGCACTCCATATCGGAGGCGCGAGCTGGCTGCTGCTCGGGGCGATGCATAGCGGCGCACTGGCCGAAGACACGCCAACGCAACTCCCTGACATCACGGTGACGGCGCCAAGCCCGATCCAGCGGCACCGGACTGTGCCGACGCGTACGCCGGTTCACGCCGTCCGGGCTGCGCCAAGCCGCAACCGCGAACGCGCCGCAGCCGTACAACCGGCGCAAGCGGCACCGGTGCCGGCACCACAGCAGGGCGTGCTGCCCGTCGTCACCGACCAGTTCGCCACCGTCACCGTGATTCCAAACGAGGAACTGCGGCGCTCCGGCGGCGCCACGCTCGGCGATCTCCTGTTCTCCAAGCCCGGCATCACTGGTTCGAGCTTCGCGCCCGGCGCATCGAGCCGACCGATCATCCGCGGCCTCGACGTCAACCGCGTCGGCATCGTCGAGAATGGTCTCGGCGGCGGCGGCGTCTCGGATCTCGGCGAGGATCATTTCGTTCCGATCGATCCGTTCTCGACCAACCAGATCGAGGTGGTGCGGGGACCTGCCGCGCTGCGCTACGGCTCGACCTCGATCGGCGGCGTGGTCAGCGCCACCAACAACCGCATTCCCGACGCGATGCCGACCTGCGCGGCGGCGCCGTTCCAGAGTTACGGATTGCCGGTGAAGGCGCCGCTCGCCGATGCCGGCAGTCCGGGTTGCCTCAATGTCGAGACCCGCACGTCGGTGAGTTCGGTCAATCGTGGCGTCGAGGGCGGCATGCTGCTGGATGCCGGCGGCAACAATGTCGCCGTGCATGCCGACGTCTATGGCCGCACCACCAGCGACTACAGCATCCCGAGCTATCCGTATCTGTTCGACCAGACCAGGCCGGTGAACGGCCGCCAGCCGAACTCCGCGACGCAGTCCGACGGCGCATCGGTCGGCGCGTCCTATTTCTTCCAGGGCGGCTATATCGGCGCGGCGATCACCCAGAACGACTCGCTGTATCACATTCCGGGAATCGACGGCGCCGATCACCAGACCCGGATCGACGCGCACCAGACCAAGATCGCGGTCAAGGGCGAGTATCGGCCCGACGCTGCCGCGATCGACGCCGTGCGGTTCTGGGTCGGCGCCACCGACTATCGGCACAACGAGCTCGGCCTCGCCGATCCGGCCGACCTGTTCAGCGACGGCGTGCGCCAGACCTTCACCAGCAAGGAGCAGGAGGCCCGCGTCGAGGTGCAGCTGATGCCGTTCAACGCGCGCTTCGCGACGGTGACCACGGCATTCGGCCTGCAGGGCGGGCACCAGGAGCTGACCGCGCCGAGCCCGGACAACCCGGGCACGCTGTTCAACGGCTTGTGGAGCCCGAACAACAACAATCGCGTCGCGGGCTACGTGTTCAACGAGTTCAAGTTCACGGATTCGACGAAAGCGCAGATCGCCGGCCGCATCGAGCATGTCGAGCTGCACGGATCGACGCCGGATTTCCCGGCGGACTTCCTGCCGGACGGCGCGCCGCAAAGCTCGGTTTCACGCAATCCGTCCTACACGCCGGTCAGCGGCAGCGTCGGGCTAATCCAGAACCTGCCGGGCGATCTCGTCGGCAGCATCACGGCGCAATATGTCGAGCGCGCGCCGAAGCCCGCGGAGCTGTTCTCGCGCGGCGCACATGATGCGACCGCGACCTTCGACATCGGCAATCCGAACCTGACCATCGAGACCGCGAAATCGGTCGAGATCGGCCTGCGCAAGGCGACCGGACCGTTCCGCTTCGAGGCCACCGCCTACTACACCCGCTTCAGCAACTTCATCTATCGCCGCCTGACCGGCGTGATGTGCGGCAGCGATTTCGACTCCTGCGGCAATGGCGATCCCGGTAACGAGGGCCGCCAGGCGGTCTATTCGCAGCGCGATGCGACCTTCCGCGGCGCCGAATTCCAGAGCCAGCTCGACATCGGTCCGCTGAACGGCGGCATCTGGGGCATCGAGAATCAGTTCGACGTGGTGCGCGCCACCTTCACCGACGGCAGCAACGTGCCACGGATTCCGCCGGTGCGGCTCGGTGGCGGCGTCTACTGGCGCGACAGCAACTGGTTCACCCGGATCAACCTGGTGCACGCCTTTGCGCAGAACGACATCGCCGTGATCGGCGAGACCCCGACCGCGGGCTACAACCTGCTGAACGCGGAGATCACCTACAACACCAAGCTCACATCATCTTGGATCGGCGCGCGCGAGATGACGCTGGGTTTGGTCGGCAACAACCTGCTCAACCAGAACATCCGCAACTCGGTGTCCTACACCAAGGACGAGGTGCTGATGCCGGGCCTCGGCGTGCGGGCTTTTGCGAACTTGAAGTTCTGAGACAAGCGAATCCCCCTGCCGTCAGCGGCAGAGGGATTTAATCGGCGCGTAGCCCGGATGGAGCCAACGGGTCGCGCGAACGCGCGCCCGATAGGCTCTGCGCAATCCAGGCGACTGCACCCGCGGTAAGGCCGGTCCCGGATTTCGCTTCGCTACTCCGGCTACAGGCTTCACCGATACAGGCTTCAGTGGCCGACGACGACTTCGCTGATCTGAATCACCGGCTGCAGATCGGTGTAATTCGGGATGTCGCCCAAGATCTCCTGGGCGTGCGGCCCGAAGCCGGTCTGGAAGTCCTCGACCGAGTCGCAGAAGATGTGGCACATCCCGACATACGTGGCGGGTGCACCGGGCGCGCCGCCGGCAAGGCCCTTGTCGATGGTGTAGTATTTGCACTTGTCGCCGAGCCGCGCCTTCAACAGCGGCATGTGCTTGTCGCGGTAATAGTCGTGATCAAAGCGTGCGCCTGGATTGTTCGGATACATCACACTGACCTTGATCATGGCGCGCACTCTCCCTGTTGATATGACATGCGCCGGTCTTGTCCCGGCGCTTGCCTCAACTGTGCTTCAGTTTCCGATAGCACGCAACCGTCCCGGCAACACTCGCGGGAACGTCAGATCGCCTTGCTCCAGTCCGGCTGGATCGGCCCGGATACGCCCTCGAACGCGCCGTCGACCAGTTCCATGACAAGCAGGCGACTGTAGTCGACCGGGCCGGGCATCGTCATCCGCCCCTTCGGGACCGGCTTGAAGCCGACCCGCGCATAATATGGCTCGTCGCCGACCAGCACGATGAGCCGATGGCCCTTGACACGGGCGTCATTGATCGCACGCTCAAGCAGCGCGCGGCCGACGCCGCGGCTGCGGAACGGCGGCTCCACCGTCAACGGCCCGAGCATCAGGGCCGGCGTATCACCGATCGTGACCGGCAGCTGGCGCACCGAGCCGACTAGCAGCGTGCCGATCCGCGCCGTGAAGGAGACATCGAGCAGATGATCGACATGCTCGCGCAGCCGGTAGGCGCTGAGCACGAAGCGGCCGGGCCCGAAGGTACGCTCGTGCAGGCGCTCGATCGCCTGGGCGTCTTTCGTGGTCTCGGGCAGGATGGTCAGGGACAGTTCGGTCATTGTGGAGCGCGGGATAGCATCTGGCGCGGGCGCGGTCCATCACCGCCACGTCGCCTTCGGCGACATCACCGCCATGTCGCCGTCGGCGGCTTGCCCTGGAGCACCTCGGCGATCCGCAGCCGCGTCCCGGGGGTGGTCTCATCGGGCAGATCAGCCGGATCGAAGAAGCCGCAGGCCACGATCTCGCGATTCGGCTCAGGGAGGCGGTCCTGGCGGTAGTTCCTGACGACATAGACCGCGACATGATCGCGCGGCGAGACGTGGCTGTTGTGGAAAATGCCGTGCAGCACCGGCTCGCCGGCAAGCTCGATCCGCCCCTCCTCCTCCAGCTCGCGCCGCAGCGACTCGATAAAACTTTCGCCGACCTCGACCCCGCCGCCGGGCAGATACCAGCCATGGACATAGCTGTGCTTGACCAGGAACACCCTGTTGTCGGCGTCGAGCACGACGGCACGGACCCCAAGCGTCATGCTGCGGACCAGCCGCCAGTAGAAATGAAACACCCACCTGATCTGCGGCTCAAAGCGCTTGCGTAAATCCTCAAGGACCGTCACTGAACCCCCGACGTCATGGTGTTTGATCCTTGCTTTGATCCTTGCGCGCTTGCGCGGCTCTTGCCAATACAGGGGCAGGACGTTCGGGATAGCACGACATGACCGGCTGCCGGCCACTTTTCGCGGACAATCCGAAGGGAATCGCCTGATGGCGGCATTCCGCCTCGCGCACCTGTCGGATCCGCATCTGCCGCCGCTGCCGGCGGCGCGGCTGCGTGATCTCGCCGGCAAGCGCGCCTTCGGCTATTTGAACTGGACGCGCAACCGTCACAAATATCATCGCCGCGACGTGCTCGACACGCTGGTGTCCGACATGCAGGCACAGCAGCCGGACCACGTCGCGGTGACCGGCGATCTCGTCAATCTGGCACTGGATGCCGAGTTCAATCCGGCCCGGCAATGGCTGGAGGGCGTCGGCGGCGCGGCCGACGTCACCGTGGTCCCCGGCAATCACGACGCCTATGTGCGCGCGACCCGGCATCGCTTCGTCAGTCACTTCGGCGACTATCTGCGCGGCGACGCCGATGGCGCGACGACGCACTTTCCGTTCGTGCGCCGCCGCGGGCCGGTGGCGCTGATCGGCGTCTCCTCGGCAGTCCCGACGCCGCCGCTGATGGCGACCGGCTGGCTCGGCCACGCCCAGCTCAATGCGCTGGATACGATCCTCGCGCAGCTGTCGCGGGAGGATGCCTTCCGCGTCCTGCTGGTGCATCACCCGCTGCACTCCGACGGGCGCGCCAAACGCCTGACCGATTCGCATCGGCTGCTGGCGCTGCTCAAGCGGCACGGCGTCGAGTTGGTGCTGCATGGGCACGATCACGTCCATTCGACGATGTGGTTCGACGGCCCCGAGCGGAAGATCCCGGCGATCGGCGTGCCGTCGGCATCGGCGCTGGCCCGCAAGCACTATCCCGCGGCGGCCTACAATCTGTTCTCGATCGAGCGTGACGGCAATGGCTGGCGCTGCGAGCAGACCGTGCGCGGCCTCGGCAGTCACGAGGGCATTCGCGAGCTAAAGCAGGTACGATTGTCCTAGAGCTCTTGACGCGTTTTCTTCAACGCGAACCGGTGTCCACTTCGCTCGAAAACGCTCTAGTCGCCCCCGCCGCCGCCGCAACCACCGCCGCAGCCGCCTCCGCCGTCACCGCCGCCTCCACCGTCGCCGCCGCCGCCATCACCGCCGCCGTGGCCGCCGCCATCGCCACCATGGCTTCCGTCGCTGCCGGCATCGCCAAAGCCTGCCGATGATCCGTCGATCGACGAGTCCGAGAAATCGCCGCCGCAATAGGGACTGCTGCCGCCGATGCCGCTGCGGCGCAGCGCCTCGCAGTCGGTGTGATAGATGAAGCCGTTCGCGATGTTGAGCTTGGCGTCGAGCGCGAACAGCAACGGCAAGCGCGTCGGCCTGACCGGATCGATGTTCTCGTACTTGCAGCAGTACCACCAGACCCGCCGCAGCCCCTCATTGCTCCGGCGCCGCTCCTTCACAAGCACGACGGCCGGCGTGTGATGCAGGAAAGTGCCGAAGGCGCGGCGGCAGAACGCATCGTATTCGCGGGTGTAGAGAATGAATTCGTGCCAGAGGTCGTCAGCGGCTTGCGACGGCATCGAGACGTAGCGCTTGCCGCTCATCAGATGGGCGAGGAAGAACTGCCGGAGGCCGCGCGAGACCAGCGCGCTGTCCTTGCGGGTGAAGTCGGGGTGATGCTTCTCGAGCCGCGCCAACAGCCCCGCCGGCCATTTGAAGGTGCGGATATATTCGGCGCGCCGCAGCGTCTGCCATTTGCCGAACAGCACGGCGCTGCCGACCACCGCGGCGGCCGCCAGGACGCCGAAAAATGCCGACGCGGGTGTTATGACCACGATGCCCCCCGCCTTTCAGCGGCTAGAAGTTCTGCAAGCTCGCCAGCAGCGCGAAGCCGAACAGCGCCAGCGCGCCGAGGACGAAGCCGAGCACGAACATGCCGATCCCGCCGCGCCGCTTCGGCGCCACCACCGGCACGGGCGGCGGTGCCGGCGGCTCGGCAACCGGGAGCGGCGTTGCCACCATCGCATGCTCGCGCTCGATCAGGCGCCGCGCGACATAGTCGGTGACCGCATCGACGATCACGGCCACGTCGTGCGATTCGGCGAGCACGACGCGGCCGAACCGCGTGTCCTGCACGAAGCGATAGATCCGCTTGTCGCGGCCCATCAGCACGTGCGCGACGACGTCGATCCATAGCCGCGGCGTCTCGCCCTGGCTGATGCCGCGGTCGAACAGGTCGACCTTCTCCGGCACTTGCGCGAACAGCGGATCAAGCGCGTCGTTGAGGATCTCGAGCCGAGCCACCTCGGCGTCGCGCAACTCGACGACGACGCCGGTGCGATCGGCCGCCTCGATCCGCGCCCGCCGCAGCGCCTCTCGCAGCGTCGGCCGCATCTCGCGCGCCTCGCTGCCGGTGTTCTGCGGATCGGACATGCCTTACGGCCTCGTGGTGACGGGTTGCCTTACCAATTAACCTATCAGCAACCATGACGTCCGCAAAGGACGTTGGTTCCCAAGCACTTAGGCTGCCACTTATCCCCAGCTGAAAAATCTTGGCACTGTCCCAAAAAGCGGTCGGCCCCACCCGGATGAACCGGATGGGGCCGCCGTCCTTGGACGTTTCTTAAGCTAGATAATTTTGGCGCTCAGGCAGACACCCGCGACGGCTCCTCGACGATCGAGAAGCGCACGCCGGCCTTGTGGCGGCTCTCTTCCGAGACTTCCTTCCAGCACTCTTCGGCTTCCTTGCGGGTCTTGAACGGGCCACGGACCTGGGCGGAGCCTTCGACGAGCTTGTGGAAGTTCATCGAGCCGAACTCGCCGCCAATCACCCAGAAATTGCTGCCCTTGCTCATCGTCAGTCTCCTCTAAACCTGCTGCCTTTGCTCAGCCGCCCGAATTCTGATCCCCGCGACCTGCCCGCCATACCGACATTCTTGACAGAGCATCGCGAAGTGCGTGTCAGGAGATAAACGCGAAACGGGAAGTTCGTACAGATAGCTTGTTTTTTATTAGTGATGTCATGTAACATCTGAACTTGTAATAAATGTCGATTTGTAAATTTTGTCACAATATAGGTCAGGAAGGCTGTCATGCCTGGCGAGTCCGGAAAGAAGCTGTTCGTCGGCCCGCGGTTCCGGCGGATCCGCCAGCAATTGGGGCTGTCGCAGACCCAGATCGCCGAAGGGCTCGGCATCTCGCCCTCCTACATCAACCTGATCGAGCGCAACCAGCGCCCGGTGACGGCGCAGATCCTGCTGCGGCTGGCCGAAACCTACGACCTCGATTTGCGCGACCTCGCCACCGCCGACGAGGACCGCTTCTTCGCCGAACTCAACGAGATCTTCTCCGATCCGTTGTTCCGCCAGATCGACCTGCCGAAGCAGGAGCTGCGCGACCTCGCCGAACTGTGCCCCGGCGTGACGCACGCGTTGCAGCGGCTCTACGCTGCCTACACCGAGGCGCGCCGCGGCGAGACGCTGGTGGCGGCGCAGATGGCCGACCGCGAGGGCTCGCAGTTCGACGCCAACCCGATCGAGCGGGTGCGCGACCTGATCGAGGCCAACCGCAACTATTTTCCGGAGCTCGAGACCGCGGCGGAAAACCTGCGAGACGAGCTCAACGTGCCGACCGAAGGGCTGTTCACGGCGCTCGCCACGCGGCTGCGGGAAAAGCATTCGATCGTCACCCGCGTCATGCCGGTCGACGTGATGCGCGAGACGCTGCGCCGTTTCGACCGCCATCGCCGGCAGATCCTGATCTCCGAACTGGTCGACAGCGCCGGCCGCAGCTTCCAGCTCGCGCTGCAGATCGGCTTCGTCGAATGCGGCGCCGCGATCGACGCGATCGTCAGCCGTGCCGGTCCGCTCGACGACACCGCGCGCCGGCTGTACCGCATCACGCTCGCCAATTATTTCGCGGCGGCCGCGATGATGCCCTATCAGGCGTTCCATTCCGCGGCGGAGGCCTTGAGCTATGACGTCCACGTGCTGGCTCAGCGCTTCAACGCCGGCTTCGAACAAGTCTGCCACCGCCTCACCACGCTACAGCGGCCGAACGCGCGCGGCGTGCCCTTCTTCCTGCTGCGGGTCGACAATGCCGGCAACGTGTCGAAGCGGTTTTCTTCCGGCACCTTCCCGTTCTCCAAATTCGGCGGCACCTGCCCGCTGTGGAACGTGCACTCGACCTTCGACATGCCGGACCGCCTGCTCAGCCAGGTGATCGAGCTGCCCGACGGCACGCGCTACTTCTCGATCGCGCAGACGGTGCGGCGGCCGGTTGCGCCCTATCCGCAACCGCAGCCGCGCTTTGCGATCGGGCTCGGCTGCGAGATCCGGCACGCGGCCAAGCTCGTCTACGCCACCGGCATGGACCTGGAGAAAGTCGAGGGCACGCCGATCGGCGTCAACTGCCGGCTCTGCGAGCGCGAGAATTGCAGCCAGCGCGCCGAGCCGCCGATCACGCGCACCCTGATCCTGGACGAGACCACGCGGCGGGTGTCGTCGTTCGCATTCTCCAATGCACGGGAGCTGTGAGATCAATCCACCGCGGCAAAGGCCTTGCACCAGCCATCCTTGCTGATCGCGCCCTCCACCACCTTGCAGCCATCGGGCCCAACGAACAGCGTGCACAGGCCGCAGGAGTAGATGCCGTTCGGCGTGTCCCGATATTCGGCCTGCGGTTTCGTCATTTTGTCGGAGGCCGCGGCAGGTCGCGGCAGCAGTGCCGCGGGAATTCCTGCGATGACGGCGGCGACGAAGGTGCGCCGCGAACATTCGGACTGTCGTTTGGCCATGGTGTTCACCCCATGCGTCGTCCCTGCGAAAGTCGGGACCCATATACTCCGCGGCGGCATTGTAAGCGGGACTCGCGGTTCCAGCATCGCTCAACAAGCATTTGTGGTTATGCGGGAATGACGGGATTGGCACGATTTCACCGTCAAACAGCTACGCGGTGTCATCACCCGCGAAAGCGGTGATCCAGTATTCCAGAGGCAGCAGTGCTTGAGCCGAGAGGCCGCGGCGTACCGGATCGCCCGGTCCATGTGCGCAATTGCGCACAGGCCGGGCGATGACAGGTGTATTTGAGGACACACCAGGGCTTGCGTCGTCGGGCAAGTCAGTGCCAAGGCGCAGCGTCTCTCTCCCACGTCATTCCGGGGCGCGCCTCTTTGGCGCGAGCGCGGAATCCATCATGCCGCAGAACTCGTAGATGAATGGATTCCGGGCTCTCGCTTCGCTCGCCCCCGAATGACGAGGAAACGCAAGTGCGCGCGCGTGAAGCCGCTCAGGGTTTGCGCAGATTGAGCGAGAAGCGCAGGTTCAGCGGCTGCAACATTTCCGGCGGCGGCGCCTCGCCGACATTGCCGCGCTTCAGGATGCTCCGCAGGTCCTCGGTGGCACCGGCGTCATTGAAGGCCGGAAACGTGACGCGCTCGACGGTGCCGTCCGGATTGAGCCAGGCGCGCACCACGAGCGTCGGCGGCGGCCCGTTCTCCTTGCCGGAATGCTCGATGACCCAGTTGCGGAAGCGATTGGCAACCGTCTCGTCGGCCGCGATCCACTCCTCGAAGCGGTATTTGACCAGCTTGGCAAACTGCGCCCATGACGGCGGCGCCTGTTCGGGATTACGAAAATTGGGATCTTGGGCGTGGCCCCGCGCTGTCGAGAGGATGAACAGGCCGAACGAGAGCACGAGCGTGCCCCGCAAGATGAGCATGGTTCTGGACAAGGGTTGACCGCAGACAGCAGGCTGACAGGACGACGTAGGAGCGTCCACCGCAGCAGCAACTAATCGCTCATTGTTGCAGGCATGTGACGCGCCGAAATGCTGGCGGCGCCCTCGCCGCGCTGGCCGATCACAATGGGCCCGCAAGTCGATGGGGAGTGCGAGACGCCGCTCTCGCCGCAACCCGCCGATCTCGCAGCCGTCAATCGGGTAGCCCAGCCCGTCGCAGCGCGTCCGCATACTTCGCCACGTCTTCGAGGTTCCGATACGGACCCAACACGGTGTTCAGCGTCGCTGGTCGTAGCGCCGGATCGAGCTCGTGCAATCGCATCGCAAGTCTCCTGGCCTCGTCGCAGTGCCCGGCAAGCGCGCCGCTCGCGGCGCCGATGCGCAGCGCGGCGTGGCTGTCCGGCCGGCTGCACAACGCCATCCTCGCCCATGACAGTGCTTCGTCGTAGCGGCCCGCGAAGAAATGAGCATGAGCTGTTCCTTCCTGCGGCCAGAACCTGCCCGGATCGACGGGACTGAGCCGCATGGCGCGTCCAAAGTGCTCGATGGCCAAGTCTGCCTCCCCAAGCCACAGCCGCGACCAGCCGCTATGTGTCCACGAGGCCCCGAGGTTCGGGTTCAGAGCCAGCGCGCGATCAATCAAGGCGACGCCCTCGACTAGGTCTTTGGCGACATAGGCCAACGAATGCCCGACATGCACGAGGGCGATCGGGTCGTTCTTGCCAAGTTGCATCACCCGGCGGGCCAGTCTCCTGACTTCAGCGACCTCCTGATCGGGATCGACGATCCAGCCGAACCCCTTGCGCACGCTGAAACGCATCGCGGCAGCGCCGTAAGGCGTCGCGAATTCGGGATCAAGTTCGATCGCCCTGTAGAACAGGCGGAGCGCTGCTTCACTCCCCTCTCTGGTCCACTTGTAGGCCTCCGCCATTCCTCGAAGATAGAGATCATAGGCGCCCAGATTCTCCGTCGGCTTGCATTTGGCATGCTCGAGCTCCGCCACATACACGTGGTCGGCGAGGACAGCGACAATGGTGCGCGCCACCTCCTCCTGGACCGCGAAGATATCCTTCAGCTCGCGATCGTAGCGCTCGGCCCAACGATGCACCCCGGTCAGAACATCGATCAGCTGCGCCGTGATCCGAACCCGCTCTCCGTCACGCCGAATGCTGCCTTCGAGCAGGTAGCGCACATCAAGCTCCCGACCGATCTGACGGACGTCGACAGCCTTGTCCTTGTACGTGAAGGACGAGTTGCGGGCGATGACGAACAGCTGCGAGAACCGTGACAGCTCGGTGATGATGTCTTCGGTGATGCCGTCGCTGAAATAATCCTGCTCTCTGTCCTCCGACAGATTGGCGAAGGGCAGCACCGCGACGGACGGCATATTGCCTGGAGCGCTGGGCGGTGCGTCCACCTTGTGCCGGATCCCGCGGCGGGGCGACCATTCCGGGCGGAGCCGGCTTATGTCCTTCCCGTCCAGAGCCATGGCTGGCGACCCGGCCGGCGATTCCTGCGCCACTTGCACTGCACCCACGAAACGGAAGCCTTGTCGCGGCAGCGTCCTGATCAGGCGTTGCTCCTGTCCGGAATCGCCGATCGCGTGTCGGGCAGCGTTCAGGCGCGTCGTCAGCGCTCCATCGGAGACGACGCGCCCGTCCCAGATCGCGTCGACAAGGTCGTCCTTGCTGACGACGCGATCCCTGTTGCGGATCAGGTAATCGAGCAGCGCAAAAACCTGTCGCGTCGTCGGGACAATCTCAGGCCCGCGCTGCAGCTCACGCCGCCCGGTATCCAACACGTAATCTTCGAAGAAATAGAGCAAGGCACCATTCTCCAAATGGCCCTCCGGCCGCCCGCGCGGGCTACCATGGAAAGAATAAGGCGCCGGTGAGGAAAATGTAAGCGATATGTCAAGCAGGCCTCCCGCCGTCCTGCCAGCTTCATGCAGAGGACGAAACGTCGGGAGATATTCAATGGATACGTCCTACAATGTGGTTGGATCGCCGCATGTGATCGCGTCAGCGCATCCGCGCTTTGGCGTCGTCAGCCGGTGCTGGGCCGCGCTGCTGGATTGGCGGCTTCGCGTCCAGATACAGGACCGCCTGAGCAATCTGAGCGATCACGAGCTGCAGGATATCGGCATTGCGCGCGGTGAGATCGACTATGTCGCCTCGCATCGCGCGGTCGACCCGCGGGGCGCCGTCTACCCTCCATGAACAGAGGTGTCCGACGACGGGAACGCCGGCGATAACATCGCTTTGGGAAGAGGCTGCGTCACGTCAGCACAAAAGGCTCCTCTCGTGAGATCCGAACGGACAGTGCGCGCATTCCGGGTCCAGCCCGACTGGTATGAGGAATACTGGCTACGGCCGAAGGCGGCTGCCCCGTCCGGCAGCGCGAGATGGTGGCGCCGGGCGTCTTGGCTTCTTATTCGATCTTGTCTGCATGCAATGGCGGTAACGGTGACGGCCTTCGTCAGCGCCGACCGGTCGGGTTTCAGCACAAGGCTCGGCTTCAAAGACAGTGAACCATCGGATCGCCCTTGCGACCTCAGTTCAGGCTAGTCTGCGCCCGCAATTCTGCCTTAACGGAAACCTGCTCGCAGTCTGCCGCGCTGTCTGGATTGTCGTTGATCGACAGGTCCAACCCGAAACGACGCAAGCAACCGCAGGCGCGACTGACACGACCGCGCAAGAGCATCAGCCATCGCCGCAACTGATCGCTCATTGTTGCAGGCATGTAACGCGCGCCGAGATACTGGCGGCGCGGTGCGCACGTGACGCGGTGCCGCTCATCTGCGGCCGGTCGTCTTCCTGGAAGCGCACGCCATGCGCGGCAAGAAAGGATTTGGCGTGCGCGGCATCGACGGCTAGCACGCGGTCGATCGTGGTCCTGCGGCTCACGACACCTTCGACGAGGCCGCGGGAATCCAGCACCGGCGCGCCGCTGGTGCCGAAAGTGACATTCGAGCGCAGCGCGAGGTGCTCGGGATCGCGCAGCGAGGTATCGACGAACGCATTGCCGAGCGATCCACCGTGCGCAAGCATCGGTTTCAGCCGGTCATAGGCCTCGGCAAATACCATGTCGTTGGCGGCGGACGCGCTGGCGCGCGGGAATACCGCCGCAAGGCCGAGCGTGCGCGGCACCTTGATCAAGGCAATGTCGGTCGATGCCTGCGCCATCACGCGCGCCGCGACAGTCCGGCCCTCTTTGCTGACGATGATGCGGGCGCAGTCCGCCACCGCGTGGCGCGCGGTCAGCATGTGGCCGAGATCGTCGACAAAGAACGCGGTACCGTCGAGCCGCTCGCTAACCGCCGGCGGACCAGTGACGTCACGCGCCAGCGGCTTCGCAGCTTCGATCTGTCGCGCCGGTTGAAACGGGGAGAATGGCACTTGCGCCATCGCCCCGTGCGCAGCGAAGCCATTGAGGGCGCAACCGACCGCAATCGCGCAGGCCAGCCGGACAAGATGGGAAGGCAACCCCGCGCACGGCATCGACGCCACGCGGCCTGAAATCGAAACTGGATGATGCACGCGCAGACCCCAACCCCCGCCCTTCGACGCCGGGCAAATCATCCTCCGGCAATGTCTCTACATACACCGCACTCAAGGGCGGATGAAGACCCGGCGGACGGCGCGGCGCGCGAGAACGCTTTTGCACGACAAACCGTAGGCGACGCATCAAATCGTGAAACGATGACTTTCCATCCTTGCCGTTTCGCGACGGCGGCTGCGACCACATGATGTTGAGGCATCACATGGAGGTCTCACATGAACGAGCATGCCAGCAGGACCAGCGTCCCGCCCTCCGCGGGCGCAGATGCGCGCGTAATCGAGGCGCTGCTGACCCGCAACCTCCCGGAGGTTTTCGGCGAAGGCGATCCGGTGCGCCGCAGGGCCGCGATCGAGGAGCTCTACGCGGAGGATTGCGCGCTCTACGCGCCGCCAGGTATTCTCGTCGGTCGCGACGCACTCGACAAATTCGCCGGCGATCTCCGCGCGACCCATCCGCACTTCGTTTACACGCCGCATGGCTCCCCGCAGGCGCTGCATAATTCGGGACGCCTGGCGTGGGGCTCCGGGCCGAGAGGCGAAACGCCGGCCTATACCGGCGTGGATTTCATCATCGTCCGGGAGGGCAAGATCGCGGCGCTCTACGTCTACCTGGACTCGCCACCCGCGTGAGCGGCGACGAGGTCCGTGGCACGAGGCGGCGGACGTCATGCGACGGCACAACCGGCCGGGGCTATGCGAGCCAGCATGCGCGCGCGACATCCGCCGGGCGACTGCCCATCCGTTGAACGCGCCCCGGATCTGCGGCACGCAACGGCCCTCGCCTCCGCGCGGGACGCTGCGAAGCGTCACCGCGCGAGAGTGACAGCGGTCGTCAGATCATTCTGCGTCGTTCTTGATCGCTCGCCCGTCAACTGCCGGGCGGCGAGTAGGCAGCCTTGAGCTTGCTCGCGTGCTGACGCACCACCTTGATCTCGTCCTGCGTGAACAACCGCACCAGCTTCACATTCTGCATGGCACCGGCTGCCACGACCACGCCGCTGATCGCTGGTGCGACGGTCGGATCCGGCACATCGAAGATCACCATCACGCCGGGGCCGTCAATCGCCGTGCTGTACATCGAAATCAATTTCCCGCCGGCCGACTCGATCAACTTCTTCGCGGCTTCGTAGCGATTGGTCGTCGGGTTTTCCATGATGTTGTTGAGAGAACGCGGGGTGTATTCACCTGAGAAGCAGAAGTGCATGGCAATCGCTCCATTTGGCTGAACATGAAAAGGACGGTCACCCGGGCGTAACCCAGGCAGAAGGTTTTCGTATTGAAAATGAGACCGTAAGGCCTGCCGATGGCCATGAGCGCTGCCGCTCATTCTCCGGATTTCGGCGTAACCGGTGGCAGCTCGCGGCGCAATCTACATCAAATGACCGCCAAATGAAATCGCATTCCAACGCTGGCGTCAAAGTCGCTTCACAATCGACAACGTACTGGGCAGCCATGCTGACGCGATGGCTGAAGTCGATCTCTGCGTGAACCTGCCTGCGTGGTAGAGCTTCGCGGCGCCCATTGCCGGGCGCCCTGACGTCATTGGACAAGGAGTTTTCTGGATGATTTGCTTTCATTCAGCTTTTCGAATGCCGGCTTGCTCGCAGCAGTTTCTGCGGCCGCGGCGCAGTAGACCCCGCCGAGCTATCAAGGCGATCCCGACACCCAAGGTCATCTTCGAGGACCAGAATTTCCGCGTGCTCACCGGGCCCGGCGAGCAGCGTTGCGCGCTTGTGACCGGTGCTGGTCGCAACCACCCGGAAGCTGCAGCGCAATCCGGACTCGGCGCCTTGCAATCAAGGCCGATCTGCCTCAGTCTCGCGCGCCTCCCGTCAGAACAAGAGAAAGAACACTCATGATGCATCGCGCGCTCGGCCGCTCCGGCCTCACCGTCCCTCCCCTCTGCTTCGGCTGCAACGTGTTCGGCTGGACGGTGGACGAGGCTGCATCTTTCCGATTGCTCGACGTCGTGGTGGAGCATGGATTGACATTCCTGGACACGGCCGACGTCTATTCGCGCTGGGTGCCCGGCCATCAGGGCGGCGAGTCCGAGACGATTATCGGCAAATGGATGAAGGCGCGCGGCAACCGCAACCGCGTCATCCTCGCCACCAAGGTCGGCATGGATATGGGCGACGGCAATGTCGGCTTGAAGCCGGACTACATCGCGCGCGCCGTCGAGGAGTCGCTGCGGCGGCTGCAGACCGACCATATCGACCTCTACCAGTCGCACAAGGACGATGAGACGACGCCGCAGGAAGAGACGCTCGCGGCCTACGACAAACTGATCAAGGCCGGCAAGATCAGGGCGATCGGCGCCTCGAATTTCTCGGCGGAACGGCTGAAGAGCGCGCTGGATATCTCCAAGGCCAACGGGCTGCCGCGCTATGAGAGCATGCAGCCCGAATACAGCCTTGCGGAGCGGTCGAGCTATGAGGGCGCGCTGCAACGCGTCTGTGTGGAGAACGACATCGGCGTGATCACGTTCTTCTCGCTCGCCGCCGGATTCCTGACCGGCAAATATCGCTCGGAGAGCGACTTCGCCAAGAGCCCACGCGGCACGCGCAGCATTCCGAAATACATGAACCCGCGCGGCATGCGCATCCTGGCCGGCCTCGACGAGGTCGCCGCGGAAACCCGGGCCGAACCGGCCGCGGTCGCGCTCGCCTGGCTGATGGCGAAGCCCGGCGTCACCGCGCCGATCGCCAGCGCCACCAAGCCCGAGCAGGTCGCAACGCTGGTCGCGGCGGCCAGGCTCGAGCTGAGCAAGGGTCAGGTCGAAAGGCTGGACACAGCGAGCGCGTAGCGGCTGATGGCCGCGACGGCGCTGCGCTCCCTCGCCCCGTCCTTACGGGGAGAGGGTTGGGGTGAGGGGCTACATCCGCGTATCCGGGTTTGCGGAGAGTCCCCCTCACCCGGATCGCATCTAACGATGCGATCCGACCTCTCCCCGCACGCGGGGCGAGGTGAAGCGGAGCCCGCGGCCCGATCGGAATTATCCTGCCGCTATCCCCACGGCCCACGCTGGCCTGAGGCACCGCCCCACGGGCTGCGCGGCGGGTAGCTCGCACCGGTGGGACGCGGCGCGGTCTGGGTGCCGAGCTCGGCAGCAAGCTGCTGCAGCGCGGCGATGCGGTTCGCGGTCGAGGGGTGGGTCGCGAACAGGTTGTCGACGCCATGGCCCGACAGCGGGTTGACGATGAACATGTGCGCGGTGGCCGGATTGCGCTCGGCCTCCATGTTCGGCACTTGGTGCGCGGCGTTCTCGATCTTGGCGAGCGCCGACGCCAGCCACATCGGCTGGCCGACGATGCGCGCGCCGAGATTGTCGGCGGCGTATTCGCGGGTGCGGCTGATCGCCATCTGCACCAGCATGGCGCCGAGCGGCGCCAGGATCATCATCGCGATCGAGCCTATGATGCCGGGGCCGTTGTTGTTGCGGTTGCCGCCGAAGAACATGCCGAACTGCGCCAGCATCGAGATCGCACCGGCGATCGTCGCCGTGATCGTCATGGTCAGCGTGTCGTGATGCTTGATATGCGCAAGCTCGTGCGCGATCACGCCGG
The DNA here is from genome assembly GCF_015291625.1 of Bradyrhizobium sp. CCBAU 53421. NCBI lineage: Bacteria > Pseudomonadati > Pseudomonadota > Alphaproteobacteria > Hyphomicrobiales > Nitrobacteraceae > Bradyrhizobium > Bradyrhizobium sp. CCBAU 53421. The sequence continues at coordinate 2,127,666 of NZ_CP030047.1, read as the reverse complement.
CGAGCTCCTCGCGGCTGAGCTGCTGCATCAACCCCGTGGTGACGGCGACCGCGGCGTTCTCCGGATTGCGGCCGGTCGCGAATGCATTGGGCTGCGCCTCGTCCATCACGAACACGCGCGGCATCGGCAGGCTCGCGCGCTGCGCAAGCTCGGCGACGAGATTGTAAAGGTCCGGTGCCGAACGCGCATCGACCTGATGGGCGCCGTACATCGACAGCACCATGCGGTCCGAGTTCCAGTAGGCGAACAGATTTGTCGCAGCCGCAACGATCAGCGCGATCACGGCGCCGGTGCCGCCGCCGATCAGATAGCCGACGCCCATGAACAGGGCGGTGAGGCCAGCAAGCAGGAGCGCGGTGCGGAAATAGTTCATCGTTGTTCCCTCACGGCGAGCGGAATGCTGCCACAACTGACGCCGCAGAGGTAGGGATTTCGTTGCGCGCACCGCAAGAGCAAGGCGTGCGTCGCAGCGACGCGGCGCGGATTAACGATTGGTCATGTGCCGCGATCCGTAGTGCCTGTAGCCCGGGTGGAGCGCAGCGAAATCCAGGGCAGTGTCCGCGGAAAAACTGATCCCGGATTGCGCTTCGCTCCATCCGGGCTACGAAGTTCTGAATTATTCCGCCGGCTCCTGCTGCGCGAACGCGGACTCTCGCTCGCGCAGCGCAACCCGCAGCATGCGGGCGAGCTGGGCGCGGCTGTAGGGCTTTGCCAGGAACAGGATGCCCTGCTCGAGCTTGCCATCCTGGTCGATGGCGTTCTCGGTGTAGCCCGACGTGAACAGCACGCGCAGGCCGGGGCGGCGCTTCTCAGCCTCGGTGGCGAGGTCGCGCCCGTTCATCGCGCCGGGCATGATGACGTCGGTGAACAGCAGATCGACCGGCGCGCCGCTGTCGAGCACGGCGAGCGCTTCGCCGCCATTGTTGGCCGACAGCGTGGTGTAGCCGAGGCTCTCGATCTGGGTCAGCACGTAGGAGCGCACCAGCCTGTCGTCCTCGACGACGAGCACGATCTCCTTCGCGCCGCGCGCCTCCGGCTGCCGCCGCTCGGGCATCGCCGCCGGCGAGAGCACTGCCGCGCGCGGTAGATAGAGCATGACGCGGGTGCCGCGGCCGACTTCGCTGTCGAGCACGATATGGCCGTTGGATTGCTTGACGAAGCCGTAGACCATGGAGAGCCCGAGGCCGGTACCCTTGCCGACGTCCTTGGTGGTGAAGAACGGCTCGAACACTTTGGCGAGATCGGCTTCGGCGATGCCCTGGCCGTTGTCGATCAGCGCGATCGCGACATAGTCGCCGGCGGCGAGCCCGTCATGGCCGTGCACGTCCGACGGCTTCAGCTCGGCGGTGCGGGTCTCGATCCGCAGCCGGCCGCCCTTCGGCATGGCGTCGCGCGCGTTCAGCGCGAGATTGATGATCGCGGTGACCAGCTGGTTGGAATCGACCAGCGCGCGCGGCAGATCCGGTGCGGAGCGAAAATCGATATCGACATGGTCGCCGATGGCCGGCCGCAGCAGCTCGATGGTATCGACCATCAACGCATTGACGTCGACATCGCTCGGCTGCAGCGGCTGCTTGCGCGCAAACGCCAGCAGATGCCGCGTCAGCGACGCGCCGCGCTCGGCGGCGTCGCGGATCAGCGAGGTGATCTCGGTGAGCTGGCGGTTGTGGGCGACCGCCTCGGCCAGGATGTCGATGGTGCCGGTGATGACGGTGAGGATGTTGTTGAAGTCATGCGCGATGCCGCCAGTGAGCTGGCCGACCGCCTCCATCTTCTGCGCTTGGCGGATCTTGCTCTCATTGGCCTCGGCCTCGCGGAAACGCTCGAGCAGGACTTCCGAGCGCTGGCGCTGCCGTCCCTCCTCGGCGAGCGCGACATGCGCCTCGCGCAGCTGCGCCTCGCTCGGGATCGCCAGGATCTTCGGGATCAGCGGCCACAGCAGCACCGCGGTGAAGATCGAGGCGATGGCGGTGAGCGCCTTGAGCAGGCCTTCGAGACCGTAGATCGGCACCCATAGCGTGTAGATCGAGAACACATGCGTGAGGCCGCAGGCAAGGATGAACGCGGCGAACGGCCAGGCCATCCAGCCGAACTGGAAGTCGCGCCGCTTGGAGACCAGGATCGCCAGCGCAAACGGGATCGAGAAATACGAAGCGGCAATGATCGCGTCTGAAATTACGTGGAGCCAGATCAGCTCCGGCTCCCACAACAGGCAGATGCCGTGTGGCGAAAACGTCGACGAATCCAACAGACGCTCGAGAAAACTCCACATGGGTCCCTCCGGGCGTGATCGATCCGCCGACACCCCTGCCCGCGAATCACCTGCCGATCATAACGGCGGCTCTTCGACCTGCCGAAGCCCAATTGGTCTAAGGCCGGCACCCCCGTTGTTGCCCGGTGTCGCCTTGGTGTATGCAGGAAGCGCCTCAATCCCCCTTTCCCGGCCGGTGACATCGATGCCAGCATCTCCCCTTCGCGCCCCGACCATGATCGCAACGATCGCGGGGGCGCTGGCGCTCTCGTCACTGGGTCAGGCACAGCAGCCGTTGCCCAATCCCGCAGGCGCCGCGCCGGTCAGGGCGCGCCCGGCCGCGGTGGCCTCGCCAAGGGCTGCGTCCTGCCACAACGGGCAGACCTTCGATCGCTTCCTCGCCGAGCTGAAGCAGAAGGCGGTCGCCGCCGGCGTCTCGCAACGCACGATCGCGGAGGCCGCGCCTTACCTGGTTTACGACCAGGGCATCGTCAATCGCGACCGCGGCCAGCGCGTGTTCGGCCAGATCTTCACTCAGTTCGCGGGCCGCATGGCCGCGAACTACCGCATGCAGCAGGGCCAGCAATACATCCGGACTTACGCAGCCGCGTTCGCGCGCGCCGAGAAAGAATATGGCGTGCCGCCGGCGGTGATCGCCGCGTTCTGGGGACTGGAAAGCGATTTCGGCGCCCAGATGGGCAATCTGCCGACGCTGAAATCGCTGGTGTCGCTGGCCTATGATTGCCGCCGCTCGGAGATGTTCCAGGGCGAGACCATCGCAGCGCTGAAGATCATCGAGCGCGGTGACCTCTCGCCCGATGAGATGATCGGCTCATGGGCCGGCGAGCTTGGCCAGACGCAATTTCTGCCGACGCACTATTTCAACTACGCCGTCGACTATGACGGCGACGGCCATCGCAACCTGCTCGCCAGCGGCCCCGACGTGATCGGCTCGACCGCGAACTACATCGCCAACGGATTGAAGTGGCGGCGCGGCGAGCCGTGGCTGCAGGAGGTGCGCGTGCCGCAGGCCGCGAATTTCGCGAATTTTCCTTGGGACCAGGCCGACCTCACCGTCAAGCTGCCGCGCTCGAAATGGACAGCGCTCGGCGTGACCCTGACCGACGGCAAGGCGCTGCCGAATGACGAGATGCCGGCCTCGCTGCTGCTGCCGATGGGCCGGATGGGCCCGGCATTCCTCGCTTATCCGAACTTCGCCGCCTACACCGAGTGGAATAACTCACTGATCTATTCGACCACCGCCGGCTATCTCGCCGGCCGCATCGCGGGCGCACCGCCGATGCAGCGGCCGCACGCGCCGGTCGCGCAGCTGCCGTTCAATGAGATCAAGGAGCTGCAGTCGCTGCTGGCGCGCGCCGGCTACGACGTCGGCAAGATCGACGGCGTGCTCGGACAGGCGAGCCGCAGCGCGGTCAAGGCGATGCAGATGAAATACGGCCTGCCGGCGGATTCCTGGCCGACCGCGGAGTTGCTGGCGCGGATGCGCGGCGGCGGCCGCACCCAGCCGGCCGCGGACGCCGCGGTACCGCCGACGCGGTAGTCTCTCCAGCTCATTTCCCGTAGCACGGATGCAGCGAAGCGAAATCCGGGAGGACGACCGATGTGGCTCCCGGATTGCGCTGCGCTCCATCCGGGCTACGCAGACTCTGAACCGTCATCCTGAGGAGGCCGCAACGCGGCCGTCTCGAAGGATGAATCGGCCACCAGCCGGGCCGTGCATCCTTCGAGACGCGCTGCGCGCTCCTCAGGATGACGGGACTGGGAAGAGCGGGCCACGGGAAATATTTGACCAACTGTTACTACTCCCCGCGGTTGTTTTCTTCCCCTTGCAGCCCCACTTGCAGCATCGCCGTTCGGTAACATCCGGATTTCATCAGAACAGGGAGCATCACATGTCCTTTCATGACGCCGTCGTCCCCGCGTATTTGCAGATCCTCAACAGCCTCACCGGCGAGCTGACCAAGGCCGAGGCGCATTGCGATGCCAAGAAGATCGCGCCCGAGGTGTTGCTGGGATCGCGGCTCTATCCCGACATGCTGCCGCTGACCAAGCAGGTGCAGCTGGTCTGCGATCACGCCGCACGCGGCTGCGCGCGGCTGACCCACAGCGAGGTGCCGTCGACGCCCGACACCGAGACGACCTTTGCCGAATTGAAGCAGCGGCTGGCCAAGACGATCGACTATGTGAAGTCGTTCAAGCCGGAGCAGTTCGACGGCGGCGACGCCAAGGACGTCACCTTCCCGATCGGCGTCGGCCGCACCATGACCTTGAAGGGCCAGCAATTCCTCAACGCGTTCTCGTTCCCGAACTTCTATTTCCACGCCGTCACCGCGCACGGCATCCTGCGTCACAACGGCGTCGAGATCGGCAAGCGCGACTTCCTCGGCGTGAGCTGACACGCTTCGCGCGTCATTCCGGGATGCGCCGTTAGGCGCAGACCCGGAATCTCGAGATTCCGGGTTCGATGCTGCGCATCGCCCCGGAATGACTGCGTAGTCCATATTCCCCGCCGCGGGATTTCTCACTACGGCGGATACGTCGCCTCGCACGCAGAGCCGTGCTACTGCTCCCTGACACAACAAGACGTCAGGGAGCACGCCATGTCGACCCACGCACCGAAAGCCATCGATCCGTCCGCCTCGCTGCATGCGGAATCGCTCGGGCTTGCGAAGAACCACGGCCGCCTCGCTGGCCGGCGCATCATCGTGGTCGGCGCGGGACAGCGCAGAACCATCGACGAAGAACCGCCGATCGGCAACGGCCGCGCGATGAGCGTGCTGTTCGCGCGCGAGGGCGCCTCGGTCGCGTGCCTCGACGTCAACAAGGAAGCCGCCGACGACACCGTTGCGCAGGTCACGGGCGAAGGCGGCAAGGCTTTCACCGACGTGGTCGACGTCTCCGACGTCGCGGCGATCGCCCCCGCGGTCGAACGCTGTGCGCAAAAGCTCGGCGGGCTCGACGGGCTGGCGCTCAATGTCGGCATCTCCTCCGGCCTGTCGCTGCCCAGGATGACGGCGGAAGCCTGGGACCGCGATTACGCCGTCAATGTGCGCAGCCACATGTTGTTCGCGCAGAAGGCACTGGAGGTGATGGCGCCGGGCGGCGCGATCATCCTGATCTCCTCGATGGCGAGCCAGCGCGCCGGCGGCCGCAACCCGGCCTATGAATCCTCGAAGGCGGCGCAGATCGCGCTCGGCCGGGCGATCGCGCGGGCCGGCGAGGACAAGGGCATTCGCTGCAACGTGATCGCGCCCGGCTTCATGGATACGCCGATGGGCCGCGACGCCAGCCGCAGGCGGTCGGACCGCGCCGTGACAGTGCCTTTCGGCCGTCAGGGCACCGGCTGGGAGGTCGCCTATGCTGCGCTGTTCCTGATTTCGAATGAATCCTCCTATGTGAACGCGCACACCCTGTTCCTCGATGCAGGCCACATGGGCGGAATCGTGCGCGGCTAATCTGCAGGCGGCGAATGGCTCGGCCATTGCGCTTGTCGCCGCAATGCACAACTCTCCCTCATCCATCATTGTCTGGAACCTTTTCACATGAGCCAATCGACCAAACTTCTCGAGCCCTACAAGCTTGGCCCACTGACGCTGCCGAACCGCTTCGTGATGGCGCCGCTGACGCGCAACCGCGCGGTGCCGCCCGGCATGGTGCCAAGCCCGCTCGCGGCGGACTATTACGGCCAGCGCGCCTCCGCCGGCCTTCTGGTCACCGAGGCGAGCCAGGTCTCGCAGCAGGGCCAGGGCTATCAGGACACGCCCGGCATCTATTCGAAGGAACAGGTCGAGGCCTGGCGCAAGGTCACCGATCGCGTGCATGAGCGCGGCGGCCACATCTTCATCCAGCTCTGGCATGTCGGCCGCATCTCGCACACCTCGCTGCAGCCGAACGGCGGCGCACCGGTGGCGCCGAGCGCGATCAAGGCCAAGACCAAGACCTTCGTCAACGGCACCTTCGCCGACGTATCCGAGCCGCGCGCGCTCGAATTGTCGGAAATCCCCGGGATCATCGAGGACTTCAAGCGCGGCACCGCGAACGCGCTGGCGGCCGGTTTCGACGGCGTCGAGATCCACGGCGCCAACGGCTATCTGCTCGACCAGTTCGCTCGCGACAGCACCAACAAGCGCACCGATGCCTATGGCGGCTCGATCGAGAAACGCGCCCAGCTGATGCTGGAGGTCTCCAAGGTGGTCGCCAAGGAGGCCGGCGCCGACCGCACCGGCATCCGCATCTCACCGGTGACCCCGGCCAACGACGTCTCCGACTCCAATCCGCAAGCGCTGTTCGACCACATCGTCGACCAGCTCAACGCGCTGAAGCTGACCTATATCCACGTCATCGAGGGCGCGACCGGCGGTCCGCGCGACAACGCGCCGTTCGACTACGCCTCGCTGCGCAAGCGCTTCAAGCAGACCTATGTCGCCAACAACGGCTACGACTTCGCGCTGGCGGAGAAGGTGCTGGAGGCAGGAGCTGCCGACCTGATCGCGTTCGGCAAGCCGTTCATCTCCAACCCCGATCTGGTGGAGCGGCTCAAGACCGGCGCCCCGCTCAACGAGTGGGACAAGGCGACCTTCTACGGCGGCGGCGCCAAGGGCTACACGGATTATCCGACGCTGAAGGCGACCGAGCCGGCGGAGTAAGGGACCTCGCTCTGCCCACGTCGTCGTTGCGAGGAGCGAAGCGACGAAGCAATCCATCGTCTCCCGCGAACGGATAGGTGGATTGCTTCGCTTCGCTCGCAATGACGGAAAACAGGCAGGCCGGGATCGCTCCCGGCCTCTTTCATTGATCTCCGGCGCCGCATAGCATGGAACGTGCTTGAAGACGGTCGCGCACGGAATGAGCAAGAACAACGCCGAGGATATCGTTCGACGCGCCACCGCGGCGTTCAATGGCGGCCGACACGACGAGGCGATCGCACTCTGCGAGCGCGGACTTGCACGCCAATCAGGCGAGCCGATGTTGAGCCATCTGCTGGCCGCCGTGCTGTTTGTCAAAGGCGAGATCGAGCCGGCCCGCAGGCATGTCGAGACCAGCCTGGCGCGACGCCCGGACAATGCGGCCGCGCGGCTGCTCGCGGCCCGCCTCGCCCGTGCCGGCGGCGAATTCGATGCGGCACTGACGCATCTCGACCGCGCCATCGCGCTCAAGCCGCAGCGCGAGGCCTTCGTCGAGAAGGCACGCACGCTCGAACTTGCCGGTCGTAAGGCGCAGGCCGGCGAGGCCTGGGAGGCGATCCTCAAGGCCATCCCGGAACATCAGGAAGCCAATGCGCGGCTCGGCCGGCTGGCCTGGGAGGCTGGTGATCTCGCTCGCGCGGTGAGGCTGCTCGAACGCGCCACGACAGGCGCGGCGCCGGCCTCGGTGTGGTTCGATCTCGGCGTCGCAAAGCAAGATTTGCGCGATCACGATGGCGCCGCGAACGCCTATCGCAAGGCGCTCGAGATCAAGCCGGATTACGCCGAAGCGGCCCTCAATCTGGGGATCACGCTACAGGAGAGCGGCGAGACCGACGCCGCGATGCAGGCCTTCGCGCGCGCCTATGCCTTGCGTCCGCATTTGTTCGGATCGATCGCGATGGCGCTGACCTCGGCCCCGCACGGCCGCCTCTGGCTCGACGAGGGCGCGCTGCGTATCGCGCTAGGTGGTTAGCCGGCCGCGCTTGGCGCGGAAATGCTTGCGGTAGACGTTGGGCGCGGCCAACACTTCGCCGACGACTTTCGAATAGGCTTCGCGGTGCGCGTCGTCGAAGGCCTCGAACGCCAGTTCGGGGGCCTCGCGCGGCACCGCGAAGCATTGCACGACCGGCATCCCCTTCGGCAGCACACCGGCAAATTCGGGCTGGGTCCAGACCGCCGGGAAATTGATTCCGCCGTCGTGAAACCGGTCGGCGTCGACCAGCCCTGAGATCACGCGGAACGGCAGGTCGTCGCGATTGACCGGATGGGTCGCGAACAGCGACCAGCCCGGTTCGAGCTCGATGGTCCAGAAGCTGTTGAACTTCAGCGCGGCCTGCCCGTTGGCGAACGGCGCGCCGGCGAATTGCGCGACGGGATGGAAGCTGAGCGGCGCGCGCGGATGGCCCTGCGTTGCGGGCTCCGGAATGTCCCAGTCCCAGGCGAAGGCGCCCCGCTCGACCCTGACATCGCAAGGCAGCGGGATCATGACCCCATGGGCCATCGCATCGACAAAGGGCGGACATTGCTTGACCGTGCGGATCTCGCGGTCGTGGATGTCGGAATGCGCCTTCGCCGGCATCGCGCGCAGCCAATCGGGCAACGCACTGCGGGCCGGATGTGGCCGCGGCAGATGATCGGCGAGCCGCGGATCACAGCGAAAAATCATGCGCATGGTGAACTCCCCGGATCATGATGCGGCGACGCGGAGACGCATGATGACCTCATCGCTCCATTTGAGCACAATCGTGCGCCGGCCTCCACAGCCGTCGATGCAGCAAAAAAGGCCGGGATTGCTCCCGGCCTTTTGCAGTTTGCGGATGGCGTGGGCTGGTACGCCTTGCCGCCTTACTTCGCTTCGGCGCGCTTGGGCGGGCTCGCCGGCCACGACTTGATCAGCGTGTCGTAGTCGATCGTTTCGCCCTTCGGCTTCTCGTTCGCGAGCTTGCGCTGCGGAGCGATGGTGCCGTCCTTCTCGGCCTTCTTGTACCAGTACTCGGCGGTTTCCTTCTTGTTCAGCTTCGGTCCGCAGGCACCCTGCACACCGGACTTCTCAAGACGCTCCATCACCGAATCCTGGGCCGCGGCGAGCGCGTCCATCGCAGCTTGCGGCGTCTTCGCACCGGACGACGCATCGCCGATGTTCTGCCACCAGAGCTGAGCAAGCTTCGGATAGTCAGGCACGTTGTTGCCGGTCGGGGTCCACTGCACGCGCGCGGGCGAGCGGTAGAACTCGATCAGGCCGCCGAGCTTCGGCGCACGCTCGGTGAACGACTTGTCCCAGATGTCGGATTCACGGATGAAGGTGAGACCGACCTGGCTCTTCTTCAGGCTCGTCGTCTTGGAGACGATGAACTGCAGATAGAGCCACGCCGCCTTGCGGCGGTCGACCGGGGTCGACTTCAGCAGCGTGGCCGAACCCACGTCCTGGTAGCCGAGCTTCATGCCGTCCTTCCAGTACGAGCCGTGCGGCGACGGGGCCATACGCCACTTCGGCGTACCGTCCGCGTTCATCACGGCGATGCCCGGCTTCACCATGTCGGCGGTGAAGGCGGTGTACCAGAATATCTGCTGGGCGATGTTGCCCTGCGACGGCACCGGGCCCGACTCGGAGAAGGTCATGCCCTGCGCCTGCGGCGGAGCATACTTCTTCATCCAGTCGAGATATTTGACGATCGAATAGACCGACGCCGGACCGTTGACGTCGCCGCCACGCTCGACCGACGAGCCGACCGGACGGCAGCCTTCCATGCGGATGCCCCATTCGTCGACCGGCAGGCCGTTCGGAAGGCCCTTGTCGCCGTTGCCGGCCATCGACAGCCAGGCGTCGGTGAAACGCCAGCCGAGCGAAGGATCCTTCTTGCCATAGTCCATATGGCCGTAGACCTTGACGCCGTTGATCTCCTTGACGTCGTTGGTGAAGAACTCGGCGATATCTTCATAGGCCGACCAGTTCACGGGCACGCCGAGATCGTAGCCATACTTGGCCTTGAACTTGGCCTTGTATTCCGGGTTGGTGAACCAGTCGTAGCGGAACCAGTAGAGGTTCGCGAACTGCTGGTCGGGCAGCTGGTAGAGGTGGCCGTTCGGTGCGGTCGTGAACGACTTGCCGATGAAGTCGTCGATGTCGAGCATCGGATCGGTGACGTCCTTGGCTTCGCCCTTCATCCATTCGGTCAGGTCGACGGCCTGGCCATAACGGAAGTGGGTGCCGATGAAGTCGGAATCGTTGATCCAGCCGTCATAGACGTTCTTGCCGGACTGCATCTGGGTCTGGATCTTCTCGACGACGTCACCTTCCTGGATGATGTCGTGCTTGACCTTGATGCCGGTGATCTCCTCGAACGCCTTGGCGAGCGTGCGGGATTCATATTCGTGGGTCGTCAGGGTTTCGGAGACGACGTTGATCTCCATGCCCTTGAAGGGGGCAGCGGCCTTGATGAACCACTGCATCTCCTTCATCTGGTCGTCCTTGGAGAGGGTCGACGGCTGGAATTCGCTGTCGATCCACTTCTTCGCGGCCGCCTCGTCGGCGCGGGCCGGCGCGACAAGAGTGACCGATGCTGCGACGAGCGCGACCGCGCTGGTCATCGTCAAAAGTCTATCTTTAGTCATTCGTAAATGTCGCATTAGATTCCTCCGGTTGCAGCGACTAAATCCAGGCCCGGGTAGACCCCGGATCTGCTCTTCTTCGCGTTCTTCAGACGGTGCGAAAGATCACCACGGCTGAAAGAAGCGAAATTACCGTTCCGAGCCACAGGCTCGAAATCTCGACCCCCTCCCCGATCGGCAGGGTGAAAATCGGATCGGTACCGACGAGGCCGATCCACAAAAGGTGGATCACCGCGGCCAGCACCAGCGAAACGAACAGACGATCGCCGCGCGTGGTCGGAATGCGCAGCACGCCGACCCGCTCCGCCTCGGGATTGGCGATCGCGAGCCAGGTCATCATCCCGAGCGTGGAGGCAAGCAGCACGAAGAAGGCCGCGGTGGGCCAGGTCCATGCCATCCATGCGATGGATTCCATAAGTGCCTCCTAGACCCGGCCGAGCGCGAAGCCGCGCGCGATGTAGTTGCGGACGAACCAGATCACGAGCGCCCCCGGAATGATGGTGAGCACGCCGGCGGCGGCGAGCAGCCCCCAGTCCATGCCGGCAGCCGAGACCGTGCGCGTCATGATCGCGGCGATCGGCTTGGCCTGCACCGAGGTCAGCGTGCGCGCCAGCAGCAGTTCGACCCACGAGAACATGAAGCAGAAGAAGGCGGCGACGCCGATCCCGCTCGCGATCAACGGCACCAGGATCCTGATGAAGAAGCGCGGGAACGAATAGCCGTCGAGGAAAGCGGTCTCGTCGATCTCGCGCGGCACGCCCGAGACGAAGCCTTCGAGGATCCACACCGCCAGCGGCACGTTGAAGATGCAGTGCGCGAGCGCGACTGCCCACGGCGTATCGAACAGGCCGATCGCCGAGTACAGGTTGAAGAACGGCAGGGCGTAGACCGCCGCCGGCGCCATGCGGTTGGACAGCAGCCAGAAGAACAGATGCTTGTCGCCGAGGAAGCGGTAGCGCGAGAACGCGTAGGCCGCCGGCAACGCCACCGCGATCGAGATCACGGTGTTGATGACGACATACTCCAGCGAGTTGATGTAGCCCGAATACCAGCTCTCGTCGGTGAAGATACGCCTGTAGTGCTGCAGCGTCGGCGTATGCGGCCACAGCGTCATCGTCGAGACGATCTCGGCGTTGGTCTTGAAGCTCATGTTGACGAGCCAGTAGATCGGCAACAGCAGGAAGATCAGGAACAGCCCCATGATGAGGCGACGGCCGGGGATCGAATGCATCAGGCCTTCCCCTCTTTCTGCGGACGATCGGCGCCGGCATTGGTCATCACGGTGTAGAACACCCAGCAGACGATCAGGATGATCAGATTGTAGACCAGCGACAGCGCCGCGGCCTTGCCGAGGTCGAACTGGCCGAGCGCGATCTTGACGAGTTCGATCGAGACGAAGGTCGTCGAGTTGCCGGGACCGCCGCCGGTGACCACGAACGGCTCGGTGTAGATCATGAACGAGTCCATGAAGCGCAGCAGCACCGCGATCAGCAGCACGCGGTTCATCTTCGGCAGCTGGATCGCCTTGAACACCGCCCAGCGCGAGGCGCCGTCGATCTGCGCCGCCTGGTAATAAGCGTCGGGGATCGACTTCAGGCCGGCGTAGCACAGCAGCGCGACCAGGCTGGTCCAATGCCAGACGTCCATCACGATGACGGTGACCCAGGCGTCGACGTCATTGGAGACGTAATTGTAGTTGAAGCCGAGGTGGTTCAGCACATAGCCGAGCAGGCCGATATCGGGCCGGCCGAAGATCTGCCAGATGGTGCCGACCACGTTCCACGGAATCAGCAGCGGCAATGCGAGGATGACGAGGCAGGCCGCGACGCTCCAGCCCTCGCGCGGCATCGACAGCGCGACCACGATGCCGAGCGGCACCTCGATCGCGAGGATCACCGCGGAGAAGAACAGGTTGCGGCCGAGCGAGGCCAGGAAGCGGCCGCCGAGATCGGTCGAGGGATCGAGCAGCTCCTTGAACCAGCCGACGCCGTTCCAGAAGAACTGGTTGTTGCCGAAGGTGTCCTGCATCGAATAGTTGACGACGGTCATCAGCGGCAACACCGCCGAGAACGCGACCACCAGGAAGACCGGCAGCACCAGGAACCAAGCTTTTTGGTTGATGGTCTTGTCCATCAGGCGACCCCTTCCACCAAATGGCTGTCGGCATAGACGTGGACGTAGGCGGGATTGAACACCAGGCCGGCGGTATCGCCGGAGACCGAGAAGCCCGGCGGCACGCGCGCCGCGAGCTTGGTGTTGCCGACGCGGACGCGGGCGAACTGGATGCGGCCGAGATCGTCGATCCGCTCGATGGTGGCCGACAGCAGCCCGGACGCGGGCGCCGCGACATCGACAAATTCAGGCCGCACGCCGATCTCGATCTTCTTGCCGGCCGGCAGCACACCATAGTTTCGATGCAGGCCGATGACATGGCCGTCGATCCGCGCCTCGTGACCTGAGACCTCGGCGGGCACGATGTTCATGCCGGGCGAGCCGATGAAATAGCCGACGAAGGTGTGCGCCGGCTTGTCGAACAGTTCGGCCGGCGTGCCGCTCTGCACCACCCGGCCGTCATGCATGACGACGACGGTGTCGGCAAAGGTCAGCGCCTCGGTCTGGTCGTGGGTGACGTAGATCATCGTGAGGTCGAGCTCGCGATGCAGCGCTTTCAGCTTGGAGCGCAGCTGCCATTTCAGCTCGGGATCGATCACGGTCAGCGGCTCGTCGAACAGCACGGCGGCGACGTCGGAGCGCACCAGGCCGCGGCCGAGCGAGATCTTCTGCTTGGCGTCGGCGGTGAGCCGCGTCGCCTTGCGGTTGAGGTACGGCGTGAGGTCGAGCAGATCGGCGATCTGCCTGACCCGGGCATCGACCTCGGCCTTGGCGACGCCGCGGTTCTTCAGCGGGAACGCCAGGTTCTCACCCACCGTCATGGTGTCGTAGATCACCGGGAACTGGAACACCTGCGCGATGTTGCGCTTCTGGGTCGACAGCGGCGTGATGTCCTGGCCGTCGAACAGGATCTTGCCGCGCGACGGCGTCACGATGCCGGAAATCAGGTTCAGCAGCGTGGTCTTGCCGCAGCCGGAGGGGCCGAGCAGCGCATAGGCGCCGCCCTGCCGCCAGGTCATGGTCACGGGCTTCAGCGCAAAGGATTCCAGCGGCGCGTCATTGCCGTTGTAGGATTGCGCGAGATCGACGAGGTCAATGCGAGCCATCGGGCATCTCCCTCAATTGCTCTTGCTGGCTGACGCGCGTTCCGCAAGCGAACTGCCGTACAGTTCGCTTGCAAACGCGGTCGCGGGCGATGCGACCAGGCGGTTGGCGGCGTCGAACACAAAGATGTTGTCGGGATCGAGCGCGGCGTCGAGCACCTGCCCGGGTTCATATTCGTGCACGCCGTGCAGCACCGCGACCCAGTTGGAGCCGTGGACATGGACGTGGACGAAGCTCTCCGAGCCGGTGATCTCGGTCACCGTCACGGCGGCGGAGAATTTGTGGCGGCCGGGCGCGACGCTGCCGACCTCGAGCTGGTGCGCGCGGAAGCCGATCTTGTAGGCGCCGTCGGGCAGCTTGGCGTAGAGCCCGGCGGCGGGCGCCTGCTCGCCGCCGGCGTAGACCACCCGGTCGCCCTTCTTCTCGATGCCGATGATGTTGAGCGGCGGATCGGAGAACACCTGCGCGACCCGCAGCGTGTCGGGATGGCGGTAGACCTTCGACGTCGCGCCGGTCTGCAGCGCCTGGCCTTCCCACATGCACACCGTGTCGCCGCCGAGCAGCAGCGCCTCCGACGGCTCGGTGGTGGCATAGACGAAGATCGCACCCGATGCCTCGAAGATCCGCGGCAGCTCGGCGCGCAGCTCCTCGCGCAGCTTGTAGTCGAGGTTGGCGAGCGGCTCGTCGAGCAGCACGAGGTCGGCGCCCTTGACCAGCGCGCGCGCAATCGCCGTGCGCTGCTGCTGGCCGCCGGAGAGCTGCAGCGGTGTGCGCTTGAGGTAAGGCTCGAGCCGCAACAGGCTGGCCGCCTCGGCCACCCGCTGCTCGATCTCGGCCTTCGGCTTGCCCTGCACCCGCAGCGGCGAGGCGATGTTCTCGTACACCGTCAGCGAGGGATAGTTGATGAACTGCTGATAGACCATCGCCACCGAGCGCTGCCGCACGTCGGCGCCGGTGACGTCCTTGCCGTCGACCAGCACGCGGCCGGTGGTCGGCTTGTCGAGCCCGGCAAGCAGCCGCATGATCGAGGTCTTGCCCGACAGCGTCGGGCCGAGCAGCACGCTGAGCGTGCCACGCTCCAGCGTCAGCGAGACGTCGCGGATGGTCTGAATGCCATCCACGGTTCGCGTGACATTCTGCAGTGTAACGCTCATGCCCGTCCTCCCGCTTCGCGGAGGGGACGTTCACCGGACACGCGGTTGGCGGCCATCCACTCGTCGAGCGCGGCGATTTCACCCGCCGTCATCCGCAAGCCCAGCTTGGATCGTCGCCAGACGACATCTTCCGCAGTCCGAGCCCATTCGTTCGCCATCAGGTACCGGACTTCACTCTCCGTCAAGGTGGCGCCGAACGAGCGGCCGAGATCTTCAGCCGTTGCTGCATTGCCCAACACCTTGCCGGCGCGCGTGCCATAGGCATGCGCGAGGCGGTTGGCGTGGGACTGCGCGAGGAACGGATGGCTGCGAACCAACTCGGCGGCGAGCGCCGCGACCGCGGAGACGTCCATGTCGCCGCCGGGCAGCGGCGCCTTGCCGGTCCAGCCTTCCTGCGCCTTCGCGCCGCGCAGATAGGGCGACAGCCGCTCCAGCGCCTCTTCGGAGAGACGGCGATAGGTGGTGATCTTGCCGCCATAGATCGACAGCAACGGCGCACCGCCGGGCGTATCGAGCTCGAACACATAGTCGCGCGTCGCGGCCTTGGCCTCGCTCGCACCGTCGTCATAGAGCGGACGCACGCCGGAGTAATTCCAGACCACGTCCTCGGGCTTCACCGGCTTGGCGAGATACTCGCTGGCGGAGGCACAGAGATACTCGATCTCTTCCTGCGTCGCCTTCACCTTGGCCGGATCGCCGTCATAGTCGCGATCGGTGGTGCCGATCAGCGAGAAATCGTTCTGATAGGGGATGACGAAGATGATGCGGCCGTCGGCGTTCTGGAAGATGTAGGCGCGGTCGTGATCGTAGAGCTTGGGCACCACGATGTGCGAGCCCTGCACCAGCCGCACCTTGGCGCGCGCATTGACGCCGACACCCGACGCCAGCACCTGCTCGACCCAGGGACCGCCGGCATTGACCAGCACGCGGGCCTTGATCGTTTCGCGCGAACCGCTCGTCGTATCCTCGACCGTGACGTGCCAGATGCCGTCGACCTGCCTTGCCTCGACCGCGCGGGTGCGGGTGCGGATCTCCGCGCCGCGATCGGCGGCGTCGCGCGCGGTCAGCGCCACCAGCCGCGCGTCGTCGACGAAGCAGTCGGAATATTCAAAGCCCTTGGTGTAGCGCCCGGGGATCAGCGGCTTGCCGACCACGTCGCGGGTCAGATCAAGCGAGCGGGTCGCCGGCAGCAAATGCCGGCCGCCGATATGGTCGTAAAGGAAGAGGCCGAGCCGCAGCAGCCAGGCCGGGCGCAGGCCTGCGTGGTGCGGCAAAACGAAACGTAGCGGGCGAATGATGTGGGGCGCGATCTGCCAGAGGATCTCGCGCTCGATCAGCGCCTCGCGCACCAGACGAAACTCGTAATACTCGAGATAGCGCAGGCCGCCATGCACGAGCTTGGTCGACCAGGACGACGTCCCGCTGGCCAAATCATTCATTTCACAGAGGAAAACAGAATTACCCCGGCCCGCCGCATCGCGCGCGATGCCGCAGCCATTAACGCCGCCTCCGATGATGGCGAGGTCGTAAATTCGGTCCAAAGAACGCTTCCCCCGGCAACCGTTTTCGCTTTGACGGTTTTACTTTCGGAATTGAGTAGATCACAACAGAAAACGAAAGCAAAGTGAAAATGGGGAACTTTTGCTGGGGATTCTTTGGGCAGGATGACCGAGGTGGGGCAGGTTTCGTCCGGCACATCCGCTACCAGATCCGTCACCCTGAGGAGCGCGTAGCGTCTCGAAGGGTGCATGGCCCGAGTGTGGCCGTTCGCCCTTCGAGATGCGCGCAAATGCGCGCTCCTCAGGGTGACGGGTCAGAGCACGAATGCGTGGAGAGTCGGCTACGCGCTACGCAGCGTCGCCGGTGCAGCGTCGGTGCCGTTGTCGTCGATATCGACGGCCGGCTTGTCCATCGCGACGACCACCTCGATGCCGCGGCTGTGGCAAATGTTGGCGAGGCCCGCGGGCAGCGGCGAGTCGGTGACGAAGGTCTGGATCTGGCTCATATGGGCGATCCGCACCGGCGCGCTGCGGCGGAGCTTTGTCGCATCCGACACCAGCATCACGTTGCGCGCATTGGCGATGATGGCCTGCGCCACCTGCACCTCGCGATAGTCGAAGTCGAGCAGCGCGCCCTCCTCGTCGATCGCGGATGCGCCGATGATCGCGTAATCGACCTTGAACTGGCCGATCAGCTGCGTCGCGGTCGAGCCGACCACGGCACCGTCGGCGCGGCGCACCGTGCCGCCGGCCACCACCACCTCGATGCGCGGATGGCGATACAGCAGCATCGCGACGTTGAGGTTGTTGGTGATGACCAAGAGGTCCTCATGCGAGGTCAGCGCACTCGCGACCTCCTCGGTCGTGGTGCCGATATTGATGAACAGCGAGCAGCCGTTCGGAATCCGCGCCGCCGCGGCGGCGCCGATCGCCTTCTTCTCCTCGGCGGCGACGAAGCGGCGCGCCTCATAGGCGAGGTTCTCGACGCCCGAGGCGATGATCGCGCCGCCATGGATGCGGGTCAGCGACCGCTCGTCGCAGAGATCGTTGAGGTCCTTGCGGATGGTCTGCGCCGACACCTCGAATCGCTTGGCAAGGTCCTCGACCATGACCCGGCCGAATGCACGTGCGATGTTGAGGATTTCAGTCTGGCGGTGGGAGAGTCCGGCCACGGCGGCCCCCTTGAAACGGCGACGGTTGGAGCACGATCGATTCGGAAAACCGGATTCCAGTCTTCCTGATCACGCTCTGGCCCATGGTGCGACCGTTCGGCACCGAGGTCAACGAGCAAGCATCATCGGGGTTAAGGACTGCGTTGCAGCAAGGCCAGGCCGGTGAGTGCCGGCACGATTCCTCACCATGCCGTTGCTCACCAAGACATGGCCGATGCGACGAGGCGAATCAATTCCGGATTATCGAATGCCGCCGCGCTGGCGACGGCGCCGGCCGCGACCAGATCGGCATGGCTGAGCCCGGTTCGCATCCCGATCGTCGCGATGCCCGCCGCCGTCGCGGACTGGATGCCGGAGCGCGAATCCTCGAACGCAATCGAAGCCGAAGCCTGCGCGCCTGCAAGGCGCAGCCCCTCGAGATACGGCAATGGGTGCGGCTTGCCGTGCGCCAGTTCGTCGCCGATCACCACCGCCTTGAATCGGTGCGCGATGCCTAGTCCCGCGAGCAGCAGCTCGGCGTTCGGGCGCGGCGCATTGGTCACCGCCACCATCGGCACGCCGGCGCGATCGGCCGCCTCGAGTAGCGCCAGCAATCCCGGCACCGGCACGATCCGGCCAGCGACCAATTCGCGGAAGATCCGCTCCTTCTCGCCGAGGATGACGGCGCGGCGTTCGGCCGGCTCGCGAGCGAGGAAGCGCTCGCCGATCGACGCGTTGGAGAAGCCTTGCAGCTCACGGCCGAAGCGCGCGTGATCGAAGCTGTGTCCATGAGGACCGAGCACCCGGTTGAACGCTGCCAGATGCAGCGGATCGGTGTCGGCGAGCGTGCCGTCGATATCGAACAGCAGCGCCTTGTCTTGTGTCTGCGACATCCGAAAAACATTTCCGTGAGTTCGGATGCATCAATACAGAGTATTGCGGCGCACGCAAACGGCGCGCCGCCGGGGCTCCATATCAGGAGGCCAGCTGCAAATCTTGCCCAGTGACAAGCCGCCGCGCGGCGCGCTCGGCTTCGCGTGCATTGCGGAAGATCTGGCCTTCGAGGGCTTGGAAGCGGTGCGAGGCTGCAAAAAACGCGTAACCACCGGTATCGCGCACCACGATACCCGCGGTCTGTGAACTCACTTCGATGACGTAGCAGTCAGACATAGTCGGGCCTCAGTTTGATTCCGGCCCGACAACGGTGTCACTGCCTGTTTGTTCCTCGGTTTATTTGCGATGCGAAGCGGCGCTTTTGCAATCAAGCCGCGCTGCGGTCTCAGTTTCGACGCGTTTTCCCTCGCGTCGAATCAGCAGCGTCTGCGCGCGAGAGACGTCAGGACGAAATCGTCGCACCATCGCGCTGGATCGGTTGCGGATGGCCCTGCTCGTCGATCGAGACATAGGTGAAATTGCCGTCGGTGACGAGGATCGATTGCTGCTCGCGGCGGCGCAGCACCCAGGCTTCGAGATGCACCGTGATCGAGGTGCGGCCGACGCGCACGAGGTTGGCGTGCACCGAGACGAGATCGCCGACATACACCGCCTTGCGGAAGTTCATCGCGTCGATCGCAACCGTCACGGTGCGTGACTTCGCCACCTTCGAGGCGAACACGCCGCCGCCGACGTCCATCTGGCTGAGCAGCCAGCCGCCGAAGATATCGCCATTGGCATTGGTATCGGCCGGCATCGCCAGCGTGCGGATGCAGAGATCGCCCTGCGGCTCGTTGCCGCTGATCGGCGGCGCGTGAACATGAGTTTCGGGCGTTTGGGTGTCGGTCACTTGAAGCCCTCCCAGCCGGTATCCGGCGCAAATCGTCCGCCGAACTTGCGCATCAGCGTTTGCATGGTCGACACCACATTGTCGACGCCGCGGCTGCGCGCATAGTTGAGCGGGCCGCCGCGGAACGGGGCATAGCCGGTGCCGAAGATCATCGCGCCGTCGACCATGTCGGGGTCGTCGACGATGCCCTCGCGCAAGGCGGCGACGCAGACATTGGAGATCGGCAGCACCAGGCGGTCGATCATCTCGTCGCTCACCTTCGGGCCGGTCTCCGGCAGCGGCGTCTTCTCCGCCTTGCCGTCCTTCCAGGTGTAGAAGCCCTTGCCGGTCTTGCGGCCGAGCTCGCCCTTGGCGACCTTTTCGCGCAGCCATGCCGGCGTCGGCGGCAAGCTGTCGCCGAACTTCGAGCGCAGCATGTCGCCGACATCGAGGCAGATATCGAGGCCGACCTGGTCGGCGAGCTCGATCGGCCCCATCGGCATGCCGAACTCGACCGCGGCCGCGTCGATCAGGCGCTGGTCGGTCTTCTCGTCCAGCATCATCATCGCTTCCAGCATGTAGGGCGTCAGCGCGCGGTTGACGAGGAAGCCCGGCGAGCTCTTCACCGGCAGCGGCAGACGATCGATGGCGCCGACGAAGGCCAGCGCCTCCTTCAGCATCGCCGCATCGGTGCCGTCATGGCTGACGACCTCGACGAGCTGCAGCCGCGACACCGGGTTGAAGAAATGCAGGCCGAGCAGCCGCTCCGGCCGTGCCAGTGTGGTGCGCAGATCCTGCAGCGGGATGCTCGACGTATTGGTGGCGAGGATCGCGCCCGCCTTCATCTTCGGCTCGAGGCCGGCATAGACCTTCTGCTTGAGCTCGAGCTTTTCCGGCACCGCCTCGATAATCAGATCGGCGTTGCGGACGCCCTCGCCGTCCATGTCGGGGATCAGCCGATCGAGCGCGTCGCGCTGATCGATCTTCTTGCGCATGATCTTGCCGAACAGCTCCGCGGCGCGCTTCATCGCGCCCGCGATCGGCTCGGCCTTCATGTCGGCCAAGGTCACGCGCATGTCTTGGTTGGCGCACCAGGCGGCGATATCGCCGCCCATCGCGCCGGCGCCGATGACATGGACGTACGCAACCTTGTTGCCGCTGCCGGCGACCTTCTTCATCTGCTCGCGCAGGAAGAACACGCGGATCAAATTCTGTGCGGTCGGCGTCACCATCAGATTGGCGAAGGAGGCCTTCTCCGCATTCAGCATCGCCGAGCGGTTGCCGGCGTGCTTCTCCCAGAGATCGATCAGCGCATAGGGCGCCGGATAATGCTTGCGCGGCGCCGCCTTCTCGGCCTCGCTGCGCATCCGCGACGCAAGCAAGCCCCTGACCGGACCGAGATTGAGCAGCGAGTTGAGCACGCCGGGCCTGGCGCGCTTCAGCCGGCCGAACACGGCGTCCTTCACCGCGTTGCGGACATGGCGCTCCTGGGTGACGGCATCGACCAGGCCGAGCGATTTGGCGCG
Organism: Bradyrhizobium sp. CCBAU 53421; assembly: GCF_015291625.1. NCBI lineage: Bacteria > Pseudomonadati > Pseudomonadota > Alphaproteobacteria > Hyphomicrobiales > Nitrobacteraceae > Bradyrhizobium > Bradyrhizobium sp. CCBAU 53421. Next base: position 2,106,792 of record NZ_CP030047.1, on the reverse strand, counting down.
GCGCGCGTCGATCGTCTTGCCGGTCAGCATCAAGGTCATCGCCTGCATCGGGTTGACCAGCTCGGTGAAGCGCACGGTGCCGCCCAGGCCAGGATGTAGGCCGAGCATCACCTCGGGGAAGCCGAACCTGGCATCGTCGATCGCGATCCGCATCTGACAGGCCAGCGCGACCTCGAGGCCGCCGCCGAGACAGAAGCCATGGATCACGGCGACCGAGGGCACGCGCAGCGCCTCGAGCCGATCGATCACCGCATGGGCGCGGCCGATCGCGGTCTCGACCGCGCTGGGATCGCTGGCGCCGCGAAACTCGTTGACGTCGGCGCCGGCGATGAAGCCGCTCTTTTTCGCCGAGCGCACCACAAGGCCGGTCGGCCGCTGGCTCTCCAGCGCCGCGACGACGGCATCGAGCTCCTCGATCATATCGGCGGACAGCGTGTTGGCGCTGGTGCCGGCGCGGTCGAACAGCAGCCAGGCAATGCCGTCCTCGTCGCGCGTCAGCTTGAAATTCCTGTAGGGGCTGTCGGCGGCCGGCTTCGGCCCGAGCTCGAGCACGCGGCCAGAGAGAACGTCCATGATCCGTGAATCCATGATCACACCGTCTCTATCAACATCGCGCCGCCCTGCCCGCCACCGATGCATTCGGTGGCGACGCCGCGCCTGGTGCCGAGCCGCTTCATCGCATTGACCAGATGCAGCACGATGCGGTTGCCGCTGGTGCCGACGGGATGGCCGAGGCTGATCGCGCCGCCGTCGACATTGAGCTTCGCGCGGTCGATCTCGCCCGCCGCGCCGTCGAGTCCCAAGATCTCGCGGCAGAATTTGTCGTCGTTCCAGGCAGCGAGACAGCCGAGCACCTGGGTGGCAAAGGCCTCGTTCAGCTCCCAGGTCTCGACCTCCTGAAGGGTCAGCCCGTTGCGCTTGAGCAGCGCGCTCGCCGACAGCACCGGACCGAGCCCCATGATCGAGGGATCGAGCGCCGACCACTGGCTGTCCAGGATGACGGCCTTCGGCGTCAGCCCGTGCTTGGCGACGGCCATCTCGGACGCCAGGATCACCCAGGACGCGCCGTCGGTGATCTGCGAGGAATTGCCGGCGGTGACCTGGCCCCACGGGCGCTCGAACACCGGCTTCAGCTTTGCCAGCGTCTCGGGCGTCGAGTCCGGGCGGACGCCGTCGTCATGGTCGTAGAACTTGCCGTCGCGGGAGAACGCGGTCTCGACCTCACCCTTGAGAAAACCCTGCTTCTGCGCGTTGGCGAGCCGCTGATGGCTCTCGGCGGCGTAGGCGTCGGATTGCGCGCGGGTGATGCCGAAGAGATGGCCGACCTTCTCGGCGGTCTGCCCCATGTTGAGCTCGGTGATGGGATCGGTCAGCCCGCGCTCCAGCCCGATGATCGGCTTGAAGTAGCTCGGCCTCACCTTCAGGGCCGCGGCGATCTTGGCGCCCAAGCCCTTGGCGCCGGCAAAGCCGGCAAACCAGCGCACGCCGGAATTGGGCCAGACCAGCGGCGCGTGGCTCAATGCCTCGGCGCCGCCGGCGAGGATCAAATCGGAGATGCCCTCGCGGATATAACGATAGCCGGTGTCGATCGATTGCATGCCGGAGCCGCAATTGATCTGCACCGTGAAGGCGACCATCTGCTCGCCCATGCCGAGCCGGAGCGCCGCGACCCGCGCCGGGTTCATCTCGTCGGCGATCACGTTGACGCAGCCGAGGATGACCTGGTCGAACGCGGTGGGCGCGAACGGCTGCCGCGCCAGCAGCGGCCGGCCGCATTGCACGGCGAGATCGACCGGGGTGAATGGGCCAGGACCGGAGCGCGCCTTCAGGAACGGCGTCCGGCTGCCGTCGACGATAAAGACTGGTCGCGCCATCAGCTCGCCGCCCTCTGCTCACCAAGCTCCTGGAAGAACTGATGCACGTCGGCGGATTTCTTGTAAATCGGGGACAGCGCCTCTGGCGCAAAATCATCGACCTCGATGACTTTTGTGACGGCCTCATGAGCGGCGGCGAGCTTCTCGCCGTCGGCCTCGGTGATGACGCCTTTCTTCACCGCCTCCTTCCAGTCATGCAGCCGCGCCGCGCGCAGCTGCTTGGCGGCGTCCTCGGCCGCGACGACGAGGCGGAAGGCCTTTTCCAGCCGCGCGATGCCGCCATCGTCCTCGACAAAGGCGAGGTCGGGCGTCAGGCGGTCGCGTGCCACAGAGGCCGACAGCACGAGCTGTGCGCAGAGATGCACGACGCGGTCCGACGGACCCGTGACGCGTGCGCCGAACGGCTGGATCAGGAATTTCAACATCCATGCCACCGGGCGGTTCGGCAGGTTGGCAAGGATTTCGGCGAAGCGGTTCTCGATGGTCTTGAAGCCCGATGCCATGCACCATTCGAGCGCCGGAAGATCCTCCTTCTGCCGGCCCTCGTCCTGCCAGCGTTTCAACGCGGCCGAGAGCAAATACAGCTCGGAGAGGATGTCGCCGAACCGTGCGGAGAGCATCTCCTTGCGCTTCAACGCGCCGCCGAGGGTGAGCAGCGCCATGTCGGCGCACAGCGCGAACGCCGACGAATAGCGTGAGAGCTGGCGATAGAACTCGGTGGCATCGCCGGCATCCGGCGCCGGCGCGAACAGGCCGAAGCTCCAGCTGCGGCCCCAGGCGCGGAACATGGTCGCAAAGCTATGTCCGACATGCTTCCAGAATGCGGTGTCGAACGCGGTCAAGCCCTTGTCGCGATCGATCTCGCTGAGCGCGTTCATCTCCTGCAGCAGATAAGGATGCGCACGGATCGCGCCCTGCCCAAACACGATCAGATTGCGGGTCAGGATATTGGCGCCCTCGACCGTGATGCCGACCGGCACCGAGCGGTAGAGCCCGCCGAGATAGTTCTGCGGGCCGTCGATCACGGCCTTGCCGCCATGGATGTCCATGGCGTCGTCGATCGCGATCCGCATCCGCTCGGTGGCGTGCAGCTTCATGATCCCCGAGATGACGGCGGGATGATGCCCCTCGTTCAACGCGGCGCAGGTCAGCCGCCGCGCGGCGTCGAGCAGATAGGCGGTGCCGGCGATGCGCGCCAGCGGCTCCTCGATGCCCTCGAACTTGGAAATAGAGATGCCGAACTGCTCGCGGATGCGGGCATAGGCACCGGTGGTGCGCGCGGCATAGGCCGCGCCGGCGGCCGACAGCGACGGCAGCGAGATGCCGCGGCCGGCGGCAAGCGCCGTCATCAGCATCTTCCAACCTTGCCCTAACCGCTCTTGGCCGCCGATGATGTAGTCGAGCGGGATGAAGACGTCCTTGCCCCAGTTCGGGCCGTTCTGGAACACCTGCATCGCCGGCAGATGACGATGGCCGATCGAGACGCCGGGCAGATGGGTCGGGATCAGCGCAACCGTGATGCCGAGCTCGTCCTCGCTGCCGACTAGGTGATCCGGATCATAGGCCTTGAAGGCGAGGCCGAGCAGCGTCGCCACCGGCCCGAGCGTGATGTAGCGCTTGTGCCAATTGAGCTTCAGCCCGAGCACCTCGCGACCTTCGAAATTGCCTTTGCAGATGATGCCGGTGTCGATCATCGAGGCGGCGTCCGAGCCGGCCTCCGGGCTGGTCAGGCCGAAACAGGGGATGTCCTGGCCTGCGGCGAGACGCGGCAGCCATTTGTCCTGCTGCTCCTTGGTGCCGAACCGCATCAGGAGCTCGCCCGGCCCAAGCGAGTTCGGCACCATCACGGTGACGGCCGCGGTCAGCGAGCGCGAGGAGATCTTGCGCACCACTTCGGAATGCGCATAGGGCGAGAAGCCGAGGCCACCGAACTCCTTCGGGATGATCATGCCGAAGAACTTCTTCGCCTTGATGAAGGCCCAGACTTCCGGCGGCAGGTCGCGCCATTCCCAATTGATCTTCCACTCGTCGAGCATCGCGCAGAGCTCGTCGACCGGACCGTGCAGGAAGGCGTTCTCCTCGTCGGTCAATTGGGCCGGCGCGAACGCCAGCAATTTCGACCAGTCGGGATTACCGGTGAACAGGTCGGCGTCCCACCAGACGTCGCCGGCTTCCAGCGCCTCGCGCTCGGTGTCCGACATGGTCGGCAGCACGCCACGCGCCCAGGAGAAGATCGGTTTGGAAAGATAATCGCGGCGGAAGCTCATGGCGGGGTCCTCATGGATCGGCGCTGCGGTGGGATGATCCTAGCGGAAAGTGCCGTTCACGGGTGAACACCTCGCCCTGCAAATAAAGCGAAATTGACGCGGCCGAGCCGCCGTTTGTTAACGGCGGGGCGCGCGTTCAGTTCCGAAAGCTGAGCTGCGACAATCAGGTAGCGGGGGACGGCGCCGGCGGGTCATGCCGGCGCCCTGCTGCCCGCGCGCTTACGCCGGCCCGGCCCCCTGGGTCGCCAGATAGACCGCGTAGAGCGACTGGCTTGCGGCCATGAACAGGCGATTGCGCTTGGGGCCGCCGAAGGTGATGTTGCCGCAGACCTCGGGTAGCCGGATGCGGCCGAGCAGCTTGCCTTCCGGCGACCACACCGTCACGCCGTTGTAGCCGACCGCGCGGCCGGCATTGCTCGAGCACCAGACATTGCCGTTGACGTCGCAGCGGATGCCGTCCGGCCCGCACTTCACGCCGTCGATCGTGAAATCGCTGAACCGCTTGCCGTTGGAGAGCTTGTTGTCGGCGCCGACATCGAACACGAAGACGTCGCCCTTGCCGCCGGCGCCGGTGTCGCCCGGTCCCTTGCCGGTCGAGACGACATAGAGCTTCTTGTAATCCGGCGAGAAGCAGATGCCGTTCGGGTCCGGCACCTGGTCCTCGGTCACCACGAGATCGATCCGGCCCGAGGGATCGATGCGATAGCAATTGGTCGGCAGCTCGCGCTTGGCCGGCACGAAGCCCGCCGGCTGCCCGATCCGCGGATTGAGCTTGCCGGCGGAATTGCTCGGACCGCCGGCCGCGTCAGGCTCGCCTTCATAGAGCTGGCCGCCATAGGGCGGATCGGTGAACCAGTAGCTGCCGTCGGGATGCGCGGCGATGTCGTTCGGCGAGTTCAGCCGCTTGCCCTGGTAGTTGTCGGCGAGCACGGTCGCGGTGCCGTCATTCTCGTAGCGCGTCACCCGGCGGGTGAGATGCTCGCAGGACAGCTGGCGGCCCTGGAAGTCGAACGAATTGCCGTTCGAGTAGTTCGACGGCATGCGGAACACGCTGACATGGCCGTCATCCTCCGACCAGCGCATCTGCCGGTTGTTCGGGATGTCGCTCCACAGGAGATAGCGGCCCTGCGAGCTCCAGGCCGGGCCTTCCGCCCACAGCAGCCCTGTATAGAGGCGCTTGATCGAGGTGTTGGGCTGGGCAAGGTCGTTGAAGGACGGATCGACCGCGATGATGTCGGGGTCCCAGAAATAGGTGGTCGGCGCACCGCGCGGACTGAAGTCGCGCGGCGGGCTGGTGATGGTTGTCGGCGGTCCGACCGGCGCGGGCGCGTTCTGGGCCAGCGCGCTGCCGATGCCCGTTACGCCGGCGGCCGCGGAAACCGCAAGCCCCTGGACCAGCGTTCGTCGTGAAACGTCCGGATCGCGCCGCTCTTCTGTTGGATTGCTCCGCGGTTGGCGTGTCATCGCATCCTCCCACTCTGTTGGCCGGCCGTTGATCCGGCCTGGCGCGCGGGAGGTTAGACTGCTCGCTCGGAGGTTGCGAGTGACGGTTTTTCATCACTGCGGGCGGAAATTTCACATTGTCGTGGTGAGTTGTCGTCATGCGGAGCGCGCGAATGCGTCGTCCCTGACCTCGCCCCGCTTGCGGGGAGAGGTCGGAACGCATCGCCAGATGCGTTCCGGGTGAGGGGGTACACGTCTCACCGCGTACACGACTCGTGGAAGCTGCCCCTCACCCTAACCCTCTCCCCGTGAAGAACGGGGAGAGGGAGGATAGAGCAGTACTCAATCCGGCCGGATCATCTCGAACAGGTTTTCCGGCTTGATCTCGAAATAGTCCCCTCTCCGGCCGGCGCGGACGATCGGATGCGCGAGACCGGTCTGATAGACGCCGTCCTTGATGAAGGCCTTGTCGATGTGCACGGCGACCACCTCGCCGAGCGTCAGCCAGGCCTCGGCCTTCCTGCCGTCGGCGCCCTGCAGCTGGACGATCTGGCTCACCTTGCATTCGAACGACACCGGACTTTCGGCGACGCGCGGCACGTTGACGAGCTTGCCGGCGACCGGCGTCAGCCCTGCGAGCTTGAACTCGTCGACGTCGCGCGCGACATGCGCGGCGGTCGCGTTCATGTTCTTGGCGAGATCCATCGTCGTCAGATTCCAGACGAACTCGCCGGTGTCCTGGATGTTGGCGACGCTGTCCTTCCAGTTGGTGGAGGAGAAGCCGATGATCGGCGGTGTGTAGCAGAAGGCGTTGAAGAAGCTGTAGGGCGCGAGGTTGACGTTGCCGCCCGCATCACGCGAGGAGATCCAGCCGATCGGCCGCGGCGCCACGATGGCGTTGAACGGGTCGTGCTTCAGGCCGTGGCCGTTCTTCGGCTCATAGAAATGCAGGTCTTTGGCGGTCACGGAGAGCCCCTGTTGCCGTAGCCCGGATGGAGCGCAGCGCAATCCGGGACAGTGTCACACACGGAAATGACCCCGGATTACGCTGCGCTCCATCCGGGCTACCACGTCGATTTGCCTGCAATCATGCAAGAGTCAACTGACGAAAACGTCAGGCCCGGCAGCTCAATTGGCACGGGCGCGCGGCGACAGGCCGGCGATCACGAAATCGATCATCTGGTCGATGGTCGGGCCCGGCTTGTTGGCGCATTGCGCGATCATCTGCGGGTGGAAAAACCGCATCATCGCCGTGCCGGCGCACAGCGCGGCAAGCTGCAGGTCCTTGACCTCGAATTCACCCGAGGCCACGCCCTGCGCGATCACCTCACCGATCGTCTGGCCGATCAGCTCCATATGGGCGGCGCAGACCTCCCAGTCCTCCTGCATCGCGATCTCGACCATCTCGTGCAGCTTGGAATCGCCCACATAGCGCTCGGTGTTCATGCGGTTGATGGTCGTCATCATCTGGCGCAGGCGCGTCGCCGCCGGCCCTTCCGACCGCGCGATGCGCTGCGCCTCGATCTCGACCTCGCCCATCAGGCCGCGGGCCACGCTCTCGTGGATCGACTTCTTCGAATCGAAGAAGCGGTACACGTTGGCGGGGCTCATCCGCAGCTCTTTGGCGATGTCGGCGACCGTGGTCTTCTGGTAGCCGATCTGCCGGAACAAGCGCTCCGCCACCACGAGAATTCGCTCGCGGGTGTCGGTTTCGCTATGTTCCGAGATCAGTGTCATGTTGGCCTGCTCAATCTTCAATTATTCAGCGGCTTCAGCAAGCGGAAATGCGCGTTGCGCATCGCCGGCATGCTGCGGCGCAGTATTGATTTGCTCGGGGCCGCTCTCCTCGAGGGTCTTGCGGAACCAGAGGGCGTAAAGGCCCGGCAGATACAGCAAGGTCAGGAAAGTCGCAACAAACAATCCGCCCATGATGGTGATCGCCATCGGGCCCCAGAACGCCGAGCGCGACAGCGGGATCATGGCGAGGATCGCCGCGAGCGCGGTCAGCACCACCGGCCGGGCGCGCCGGACGGTGGCCTCGACGATCGCCTCCCGCCGGGTCAGGCCGGATGCCACGTCGCTCTCGATCTGATCGACCAGGATCACCGCGTTGCGCATGATCATGCCGGCAAGCGCGATCAGGCCGAGCAGCGCCACGAAGCCGAACGGCTGGTTGGCGACGTTGAGCCCGAGCGAGGCGCCGACGATCCCGAGCGGCGCGGTCAGGAACACCAGGGTCAGGCGCGAGAAGCTCTGCAGCTGAATCATCAGCAGCGTCAGCATCACCATCACCATCACCGGGAAGAGGATGAAGATCGACGCATTGCCCTTGGCGGATTCCTCGAACGCCCCGCCCGGCTCGATCCGGTAGGCCGGCTCGAGATGGGCCTGAATGTCCTTCAGCTTCGGCGCGATCTGGTTGGTGACGTCGGGCGCCTGCACGCCGTCGACGACGTCGGAGCGCACGGTGATCGCCATGTCGCGGTTGCGCCGCCACAGGATCGGCTCCTCATGCGCATATTCGATCTTGGCGATCTGCTGCAGCGGCACCGCGACGCCGTTGCGCGTGGTGATGGTGAGATCGCCGACGCGGCCGAGATCGAGCCGCTCCGACGGCACCGCACGGGCGACCACGCCGACCTTCTCGATGCCGTCGCGGATCGTCGTCACCGGCGCGCCCGAGATCAGCATCGCCAGCGCCTGCGAGACGTCCTGCGGGGTCAGGCCGAGCGCGCGCGCCCGATCCTGGTCGACGGCGAGCTTCAGATAGGGCGACTGCTCGTTCCAGTCGAGCTGGACGTCCTTGACATTCTTGTTCTGGCGCATGACCTCGCGGACCTGGTAGGCGATGTCGCGCACCTTGTTGGCATCGGGCCCGATCACGCGGAACTGGACCGGGAAGCCGACCGGCGGACCGAAGTTGAAGCGGTCGACCCGGACCCGCGCCTCGTTCAGCGCGCCGTCGGCGGCAGCCTGCTCGATCTTGGCCTTGACGCGCTCGCGCGCCTCGACGTTCTTGGCGAGGATCACGATCTCGGCAAACGCCTCGTTCGGCAGTTGCGGGTTGAGGCCGAGCCAGAAGCGCGGCGAGCCCTGGCCGACATAGGCGGTGTAGGTCTGGATATCGTCGTCGCCCTTCAAGAGCCCTTCGGCCTGCTTCACCGCCTTTTCAGTCACGTTGAAGGCGGTACCCTCGGGCAGACGGAGCTGCAGGAACAGCTCGGGCCGCTCCGACAGCGGGAAGAACTGCTGCTGGACGTGGCCGAAGCCCACGATCGCGGCGACGAACACGCCGACGGTCGCCACCACCACCTTGATGCGGTGATCGACGCACCACTGCACGACGCTACGCAAGGCCCGATACATCCGCGTCTCGTAGATCGCGTGCGGGTCGTGGTTCTGGTGCACCTTGATGTTGGGCAGCAGCTTGACGCCGATATAGGGCGTGAAGATCACCGCGACGAACCAGGAGGCGACCAGCGCGATCGCCACGATCCAGAAGATGCCGCCGGCATATTCGCCGACTGCCGAATTGGCAAAGCCGATGGGGAGGAAGCCAGCGGCTGTGACCAGCGTTCCCGTGAGCATCGGAAACGCGGTAGATTCCCAGGCAAAGGACGCCGCCTTCATGCGGTCCCAGCCCTGTTCCATTTTCACCACCATCATCTCGACCGCGATGATGGCGTCGTCGACCAGCAGGCCGAGCGCAATGATCAGCGCGCCGAGCGTGATGCGGTGCAGGTCGAGCGACATCGCGTTCATCACGATGAAGACGATGCCGAGCACCAGCGGCACCGAGAGCGCCACCACGATGCCGGTGCGCCAGCCGAGCGCGACAAAGGAGACGAACAGCACGATCGCGAGCGCCTCGACGAAGGAGTGCACGAACTCGCCGACGGCGTGCTCGACCACCTTGGGCTGGTCGGCTATCTGCTGGACATCGACGCCCTGCGGCACCGCCTTGAGGAACTCGGCGGTCGCCTTCTGGACTTCCTTGCCGAGCTCGAGGATGTTGGCGCCCTTGGCGGTGACGACGCCGATGCCGAGCGCGGGCTTGCCTTCCTGACGCACCTTGAAGCTCGGCGGATCGACATAGCCGTGGCTGACGGTTGCGATATCGCCGAGCCGGAACACGCGGCCGTTGCTCTCGACCGGCGTCTCGGCAACCGCCTTGACGCCGTCAAGCGCGCCGGTGACGCGCAGCGGCACGCGCTGCGACGAGGTCTCGACCATGCCGGCCGGGGTGACATTGTTCTGCTTGGCGAGCGAGTCGAACAGCGCCTGCGGCGTGATGCCGAGGGTGGCAAGCTTGGCGTGCGAGAACTCGACGAAGATGCGCTCGTCCTGGGTGCCATAGAGGTCGATCTTGGTGACCCCAGGCACTTTCAGCAGACGCTGGCGAAAACCTTCCGCGACCTTCTTGAGCTGCGCGTAATCGGCACCGTCGCCGGTCATCATATAGAGGATCGAATCGACGTCGGAGAACTCGTCGTTGACCACCGGTCCGAGAATGCCGGAGGGCAGCTCGCCCTGCACGTCGACCAGCTTCTTGCGGATGAGATAGAAGAGATAGGGCACGTCCTTCGGCGAGGTCGAATCCTTGAAGGAGACCTGCATCGCCGTGAAGCCCGGCTTGGAATAGGTCTGCACCTTGTCGAAGAACGGCAGCTCCTGCAGCTTTTTCTCGATCGGGTCGGCAACCTGCATCTGCATTTCCTGCGAGGTCGCGCCCGGCCACATCACCGAGACGTTCACCACCTTGACGGTGAAGAACGGATCCTCGGCACGGCCGAGCTTCTCGTAGGAGAAAAAGCCGGCGGCGCCGAGGATGATCATCAGGAACAGCACCAGCGTCGGATGGCTGACCGCCCAGGCCGAAAGGTTGAAGCGCTTCATGTCAGACTCCAATTCCCCAAACCGTTACCGCCACGGCCGTCATTGCGAGGAGCTCGCGACAAAATTGCAGAGCAATTTTGCGCTGAAGCGAACGAAGCAATCCACACTTGTCTTGCTGCGAGATGGATTGCTTCGCTTCGCTCGCAATGACGGAACAAAACCGACTAGAACGACAGCGACGACACGACCCGGACCTTCTGGCTCGGATCGAGTTTCTGCACGCCGAGAGCGACCACCTTGGCACCGTCATCGACACCGCCGGAGATCACGACGTTGCTGCTCTCATAGGCCTTCACCTTGACCGGCTTCAGCGCGATGTCGCCCTTGTCGTCGACGATGTAGAGCGAGGGATCGCCGCCCTGGCTGTACAGCGCCGACAGCGGCAGCTTTGCCACCCGCTCGCTCGCCTTGTCGGCCAGGGTCAAGGTAGCTGTCATGCCGAGCGAGACCGCCTCGTCGGCATCCGGCAGCGAGAATTTCGCGAGATAGGTGCGGGTCGCGGGATCGGCCTGCGGGGCGACCTCACGCAGCTTCGCGGCATAGCTCTTCTTGGCATCCGACCACAGCGCCACCGTGGCAACGCCCGACCTGGCACGAGCAAGAAGCGTCTCGGGGATCGCGACGACAGCTTCCTTCTCGCCAAGTCGGGCGACACGGACCGAGGCCTGGCCCGCGGCAACCACCTGGCCGGGCTCGATCATGGTCGCTGTGACGACACCCCGGGTGTCGGCCACCAGCGTTGCATAAGAGAGGGAGTTCCTGGTCAGCTCGACCGAGCGCTCGGCGCGGTTCAGCCGCGCCCGCGCCTCGTCGCCGGCCGCCTTGGCGGAATCGAGCGCCGCATCGGTGGTCCAGCCCTTGGTCTTCAGGTCCTTGGCGCGCTGCTCGGCGGCCGCGGCCTGGGCCAGCACGCCGGTGGCGGCGCGGAATTCCGCCTCCGCCTGCTCGGCCTGCAGCTTCAGGTCGACCTCGTCGAGGGTGGCCAAGGGCTGGTCGACGTCGACTGTCTGTCCGACCTCGACCAGCCGCTTGGCCACCTTGCCGGCAACCCGAAAGCCCATATCGGCTTCGATACGGGGCTTGATGGTGCCGACAAAGCTGCGCTCAGGGGTTTCAGCCTCGTAATGGACGGTCGCCACCAGAACGGGGCGCCCGGGGTCAGCGTTTTCGGCCGCCTTATCGTTGCAGCCGGTCAGCGCGAACACCGCGAAAGCCAGCGACGCTCCGGTCAAGAGCTTGTAATAGCTCGACAAAACGGAACGAACGAACATCTGAAATCTCCATCGGACTGACGACTGATGAAGAGTATCGATTTATCACTGATGAATGTCAATATTCGTCAGTGATAACCTATTCGTGAGCAGGGTGAGGTTCGGCGGCGGAAAGTTCCGAAAATGCGTAGCCCGGATGAGGCGAAGCGCAATCCGGGACCCCATCGGTGACGGTAGGGTCCCCGGATTGCGCTCCGCTCCATCCGGGCTACGGGAGCACCTGATATGTGAGAGGCGCCCTACTTCGCCCCCGCGAACTCGGTCTTGGTTTCGTGGCTGCCGAGGAAGACCAGCAGGCCGGCGGCGAGCGGCAACAGCGACAGCACCAGGAGGCCGGTCGACGTGCTGCCGGTTGTCTCCTTCACCCAGCCGATCAGATAGGGCCCGCCGAACCCGGCGAGGTTGCCGATCGAGTTGATCAGCGCGATCGCGCCGGCGGCCGCGGTGCCTGACAGCCAGGCCGTCGGCAGCGTCCAGAACACCGCGAAGGTGCAGAACACGCCGATCGCGGCAACCGTCAGCACGACCATCGTCATGATCGGATCCGAAATATAGCTGGAGACGCCGAGCGCCAGCGCGGTCAGCAGCAGCGGCGCGCCGACATGGAACACGCGCTCGCGCGTGGCGTCGGAGCGGCGCGCCCACAGGATCATCGCGACGGTGCCGAACGCATAGGGGATCGCGGTGACGAAACCGGTCTGCGCGTTGGTCAGGCCGAACGCCTTGACGATCTGCGGCAGCCAGAATTGCATGCCGTAGAGCGAGGCGACGAAACCGAAATAGATCGCGCTGAGCGCCAGCACCTTCGGCGAGGACAACGCCTGGCCGAGCGTGAAGTGCTGCGCCGCCTGCTTGGCCGCGACCTCGGCATCGAGCTTGCCCTTCAGCCACGCCTTCTGCTCGGCCGAGAGCCAATCGGCCTTCTCCGGCCGGTCGGTGAGATAGAACCAGGTGACGATGCCGAGCAGCACCGAGGGGACGCCCTCGATGACGAACAGCCACTGCCAGCCCTTCAGCCCCATCACGCCGTCGAGCCCGAGCAACAGGCCGGAGATCGGGGCGCCGATCACGGTCGAAATGGGGACCGCAAGCGCGAAGGCGGCGAGGAAGCGCGCGCGATACTCGGCCGGGTACCAATAGGTGAGATACAGGATGATGCCGGGGAAGAAGCCGGCTTCGGCGACGCCGAGGAAGAAGCGCAACGCGTAGAAGCTGTGCTCATCATAGACCGCCGCCATCAGGGCCGAGAGGATGCCCCAGCTCACCATGATGCGGGCGATCCACTTGCTGGCGCCGAACCGCTCCAGCGCCAGGTTGCTCGGCACCTCGAAGATGAAATAGCCGATGAAGAAGATGCCGGCGCCGAACGAGAACACCACCGGCGAGAACTTCAGCTCGCTGTTCATGGTCAGCGCGGCGAAGCCGAGATTGACGCGGTCGAGATAGGAGAAGAAGTAGGCCAGGATCAGGAACGGGATCAGCCGCCAGGAGATCGCGCTGATCGTGGACGTCTCGATCTCGCTGCGGGCGCCGCTGTTCGGCGCGATGGACGCGGTCTGGCTCATCTGTTTCCCCCAAAGCTATTGCTTGCCTTGAGGATTATTGGGTGGCCCCGCATTGAGCAATGGCAAAAACTCATAGCACACAGGCCAGACGGGAACCCAGGTGGCATTCCACTGCGTCATTGCGAGGAGCGATAGCGACGCAGCAATCCATCGCTCGGCATACGCGGTGAAATGGATTGCTTCGCTTCGCTCGCAATGACGGGCAGAATCGAGCCCTACTCCGCCAACTGGAAACGCTCGAACCGGTCGAGCTCCTGCTCGATGAGGCGCTTCAGCTCCTTGCGTCCCGCCTGCTTCTTGCCGTTGCCGACCCAGCTCCATTTCTGCATCAGGAGCTTCCGGTTCTGCCGGTCGGTCTTGAGGTCGAGCGCGGCGACGATGTCGTCGCCGACCAGCACCGGCAGCGCGAAATAGCCGAACAGGCGCTTCTGCTTCGGCACATAGGCCTCGAAGCGGTGGCCGTAGCCGAAGAACACCTCGGTGCGCTTGCGCTGGATGATCAAGGGATCGAACGGCGAGAGGATGTGGACCAAAGCCGGATCACCCTCGCCGGTCGCCTCCAGCACCTCGGGCCGCGCCCAATGCTCCTGCTTGCCGGCGCCGTCGAGCGCGATCCGCACCAGCTCCTTGCGGCGCACCCTCGCCTCGATCAGGCTGCGCACCGCCTTCTTGCTCGGCGCATCGAGGTGGCAGATCGAGTCGAGGCTGACGATGCCCTGCGAGCGCAGCGCGCGGTCGAGCAGATAGGCTGTTCTGGCCGAGGCCGGTGCGGGCTTCGGCGGCTTATCCCAGCCGAAATGCCTGGTCATCAGCTCGTAGGTCTTCAGCATGCCGACGCGCTCGCTGATCGTGACCACACCGCCATAGAAGGCGAGTTGCAGCGCGCGCTTGGAAGGTTTGCGGCTCTGCCAGAGATGCTCCTTCTCGGTCAGCACGTCGTCCTCGATGTCGCGGATGGTCAGCGGACCGCCGCGCAGCAACCGCATGATCTTGCGCGTATCCGAGGGCGTCACCGAAGAGAACCATTTGTGGCCCTCGCGCTTGTGCGCCTTCATCGCCGGCAGGAAGATGTTGATGTCCTTGGACGGCACGTAGGACAGCGCGTGGGTCCAGTATTCGAACACGCTCTTGTCCCGGCTCTGCGCCTGCTTGAGGTCGGCGCGGCGATAGTCCGGAATGCGGGTGAACAGGATGTGGTGATGGCAGCGCTCGATCACGTTGATGGTGTCGATCTGCACATAGCCGAGATGGTCGACGGCGGCCGCCACGGCTGACGCCCCGTCCCCGAACGGCGCCGTCGTATCGAGCCGCTGCGCGCGCAGCCAGATATGGCGGGCGGCGGCATTGGTCAGGAATAAGGGTTCGGCGGCGCGGGGCATTGCCCGAGCAATGTAGTGAGATTCGCGCGGCTGTGGAGAGCCGCGCTACGGAAATCAGCCGTGCATGATGATCGCCTCCGGATGATGGGCGGCGGTTCGGACCGCCTACTGCGATCCAACGACCTGCCGCAACCAGGAAACCTCCGCCATCGCCGCCTCGAGCGCGGCGCTTTCGTCGTGGAAGACCCGGGACGCATGACCGCCAATCGGAAACCAGCCGCGGCCATCTTCCACATCCCGCCGATATTCCTCGAAGCCGATCGTCCGGTCCAGGCGAACGAAGATATCGACGCAGTGCGAGGCACCGTCGTCATTGATCGAGCGGAGGACGCGATTTACGTGGGCCAAGATGCTCTCCTCGCCGTCGCCGGCCCCTGCCCGGCACGAGACAGGCCCGGCACACTCAACCGTGATCTAGGTCACATTCCCGGCTTTGAACCGGTCCTAGGTTCCCAGCATCAAAACGATAACAGCCGGATTGGCTGGCCTGATATTTAAGGACGAGACCCATGACCCGCTCCCTTTCCATGTCTCTTTTGACGATCGGCGCTGCACTGTCGATGACGGCGGGCGTCGCACTGGCCGGCAGCGACACCGTTCCGGCCGCCCAGATCCTCAATGCGCTGAAGCCGAAATCGGCCACCCGCGGCCTCTCCGCCGGGACGCAGGTCGACCCCGCCGCATCGGCCAAGGAGGCGAGCTTCCTCAACACCGTTCGCAACCGGCAGACCCGCTCGCTGTCATTGGGCGAACGCCAGGAGATTGCCGACATCGCCGCCAACAAGCCGAAGATCGATCTGGAGATTCACTTCGACTACAACTCGGCCGAGATCGCCAAGGGCTCGACCCAGGTGGTGCAGGAGCTCGGCAAGGCACTGTCGGATGCCAGCATGAAGGGCTCGACCTTCGTCCTCGCCGGCCACACCGACGCGATCGGCAGCGAGGCCTACAACCAGGACCTCTCGGAGCGCCGCGCCGACACCATCAAGAACTATCTGGTCGAGCATTACGGCCTGAACGGCTCCGATCTCGTGACCGTCGGCTACGGCAAGACCCGGCCGAAGGATCCGAACGCGCCGATGGACCCGACCAACCGCCGGGTGCAGGTCGTCAACATGGATACCAAGACGGCGTCGCAGTAATCTCCCGGAGCCTCGATCCGTCTGTTACACTTGGCAGGCGGATCGCTTGTTTCAGCGAGATTCAAATCCAGCTCTGGAACAGCATCAGCCGATTGAAGATCGCCATCGAGGTCCCGATGGCGGCAACCGTGATCGGCAGCATCGCGATGAAGCCCGCGCATCCGACGGCCACGAAGGTCCACAACAGCCAGCGCGGCGCACCCTTCCGCGTCAAGGCATAGACCAGCACGAAGCTCGCGGTGGTCGCAGCCGGCAGATAGTAATAGACGAAACCGAGCGTGCGCGGCAGCAGCGCCCAGGCGAGATACGGGCCGAGATAGAACGCCAGCACGAGAAAGGCGTCGCGGCTGCGGGTCACGATCCAGTCGCGCAGCGCGACGATCAGCGCAATCACCGCCGGCCACAAGATCAGCGGATTGCCGAGAAACACGACCGCGGCGAAGCTGTCATCGCCGACCTTCTCGAACAGGTACCACACCGGACGCGCCAGGAACGGCCAGGACGGCCATGAGCTCATATAGGTGTGGCCCGCGATCGCGGTCGTGGTGTTGTCGGCAAAGATGCGGCGCTGTGCCTCGACGAGGTCGGTGAAGGAGAAGCCGTACAGCGGCACGAAGCTCGCGAGATAGATGGCCGCCGGAATCAGCACGAAACAGCCGATGAAGTGGGAAAGACGAAAGTCCGGCCACAGGTCCGGCCGGTACCAGTCCTCCGCGTTGGCGTCGGCAAAGCGCGTGCGCCAGCCCTGCATCAGGCGGATCACCACAACGATCGCAATGCAGGTCGCGAGCACGAACAGCCCGCTCCATTTGCAGGCGCAGGCAAGCCCGGCGAAGACGCCCGTCAGCGCGAAGGCAAGCTGCGGCCGCTTCTGCCTGAAGCCGTGGATGAAGGCTGCGATCGCAAACAGACAGAAGCCGAGCGCAAAAATATCCAGCATCGCGATCCGCGACTGCACGAACAGCATCTGGTTGGAGAAAGCGAGCAGCACGGCCGCGATGGCACGTTCCTGCGAAGCGAACAGCGCGAGCGCGCCGAGATAGACGGCGACCAGCGCGAGCGCGCCGAGCAGCGCCGCGGGATAGCGCCATCCGAGCGGCACGTCGCCAAACGCCTTGATCGACAGCGCGATGATCTCCTTGGCGAGCGGCGGATGCATCGGGTTGAGGATCGGGCCCTCGACCACCGGCAACAGCATCTGGCGCGCCGCCGGCACGTAATGCACTTCATCGAAATAGAGCTTGTCCGGTGTGGTGATCCCGAGCAGCAGCACGACATGCGCGACAATGAAGATGATGGTCGCAACGAGAGCCGTGCGCGCGCCGGCCTGCTGTAGAACAGAAGGAGATTGGGATGCGATGGTCAAAGGACGGGCACGGTGCGAGAGGAACCAGTGTGAGCGAAGTGTGAGATACAACGGCCGCGAGTGTGATGTGTGTGACGAGTGTGATCAAGACTCACGTTGATGTCCGCAGCGGCGAGCAGTCTCGAATCCATCGGCACTCACCATCCAGCGCAACTCAACACAGCTTGTGACAATTATACAATATCAGCTGCGTCAGCGATCCGGTACGGTGAGAGGATAGGTCGATCGGTTTTACAATGAATTCGCGTCACAGCTTTTTCTCCTTCCTTGCACTCGGTCTTGCGGTCGCACTGACGGCACACCCCGTTCAGGCGCAGACGCGCGTCGGCGAAGCGGCCATGGTGAAGAACGAGGTTGTCCGAGTTGCGACCTCGACCACGCCGATCAATGTCGGCGACGCGCTGCTGCGTGACGAGACCGTGCGCACCGGCCTCGAGAGCGCCGCGCGGCTGGTGATGGCCGACAGCACCAACCTGTCGCTCGGACCGAATGCCTCGCTCAAGCTCGATCGCACCGTGTTCGACGACGAGCATCACTATCGCGATGTCGCAATCCGCCTGACCTCGGGAGCGTTCCGCTTCGTCACCGGCCATTCCAACAAGGCCGCCTACACGATCACCACGCCGCTTGCCACCATCGGCGTTCGCGGCACGGTGCTCGACATCCTGTCACAGCGCGGCAAGACCACCGTGGTGTTGCAGGAAGGCGCATCGACGGTGTGTACGTCGAACCGGCAATGCATCGATCTGACCCAGCCCGGCGACACCGCGATCATCACCTCGAGCGGCGGCCGCACCACGATCCAGAAGACCAACAATCCGCCATGGACCTTCGCCGCGACCTGCACCCAGGCCGCGGGCCTCTGCACCGTCACCCAGTTCGCGGACGCCTCACCGGTGACGCCGCCGGTCGAGGACGACCCGACCGGCATGCTGTGCGGACGGTGAGCATGGCGCGGCGTATCCATCATCTGGTCCTGTCGGCGGCGCTGACGATGGCGCTGTCGCTTGCGATGCTCCATGCACTCGCTGTGTCGGCCAAGGCGCAGTCTCCAACGCCGAACTGCACTTCGAATCCCGATTCGTTTTCAGCGTCGCCGAACTGTAACTCGACCCCCACGCCGACGCCGACACCTACCGCCACACCGTCGCCAACGCCGACGCCGACCCCTACGCCCACGCCGACACCAACGCCGAGCCCGTCGCCGACGCCGATCACCGGCGCGCCGTCGAGCGGCAGTTCGATCAACAACCTCGCCGACCAGCGCTTCAACCAGATGATCACCAACCGCGTGCTGGGATCGGTGCTGCTCGGCGTCAACGAGCAGGTCAATTGCGACGACTGCATCAGCGCCTTCGGCTCGGCCGGCTCGTTCTCGGCCGGCATCCATGGCCGCAAGACCATCACGCCGAATTTGTCGCTGCTCGCCGGCATCGCCTACACGCAATATGGCGAGGGCGGCTACAACGTCACCAGCGCGCCGATCGGCGCCTTCGCGCTGCGCTATGATTTCGTCGACTGGGGCTCGTCGCGGCCGTTCTTCGACGTCGGCACCATCCTCTCACCGTCGGAGAAGGTGCGCTACACCCGCAGCTACACGACCAGCCTCGGCGCGGTGTCGGTCACCGGCGAAACCTCGAGCGAGAATTACGGCGTGTATGGCCGCGCGGGCTGGATCAGCCGGCTCTCGGCGCGCGACGAGGTCGCGGCCTCGGTCGAGGTCTGGCAGTTGTGGCAGCGGGTCAAGGGCTACAGCGATCCTGCCGTTGCCTTCAACCCGTTCGATGCCACCATCGCCGACGGCACCGATCGCACCAGCCTGGTCAAGATCGGCGGCCAGTGGACGCATCTGTTCGGATCGAACATCGAAACCAACATCAACGGCGGCTGGGTGCAATCCTTCGCCACCCATTCCGGCATCGTCGCCACCGTCACCGGCGATGGCACCATCGTGCCGACGATCGGCAATCAGGGCTGGTTCGAATATGGCGGCCGCGTCGGCTTCCGTATCACCAAGGGCTGGATCGCCGACCTCTTCCTCAACGGCACTGCCGGGCCGCAGCCGGTCGGCAATACGCTTCACGGCGGCGTCGGGCTGCGGATCAGCTATTAGGCCGGGACCGCTGGTCCGGATCCGCACGGTCGAGCAAGGGGATCAGTGGCAGCTACCAGCAATCTGCGAGTAGCCGCCGTGTGACAACTGTCCGCCGGCGACGAACGCCGATCCATGCTCAATCGTTGTCCCAATAGCCGTCCGAGTAGCCTTCCCGGTACCCGGATCTATAACCGTAATCATATCCGCCCGGATATTCGTCGCCGTATTCGTACACGTGACGATGGGTGTGGACGACAGGCGCCGGCGAATAATAGTCCCTCTCGTAGACATAGGCCGGAGCGGCACCGGCAGCCATGGTGGAGCCCAACAGGGCGCCGACGGCGAGGCCGCCGACGATGCCGACAGCCACCGCTTCTCCGCGACGTCCACGTGCCGTGGCTTCAGTCGACGCAAGACATCCCGCAGCGATCACCGCCACGGCCGCAAAAACAGCTATTCGTTTCATTGAAGCGTATCCTTATCCGAGTTGACCAACCGCGCCGTCTCCTGGCAGCGATCGACGGAGCCCCCTAGAAGGTGACGAGCTCCTTGAGGTCGTTCCTGACAAATCGCGGCACCACCCGTCTGGCCACGAAATCATTCCAGTCCTTGAACTTCGACTTTGCTCTCGCCTCCGTGATCGCAGTGACGCCGCGCACGCTGAGATGCGGAAGCTTCACCAGCTCGCTGACGGGAGCGGTGTTGAGATTGATCCTGTCGGCTCGACTGATCGACGCACGTGGTGCCGGCGCCTGCTGAGGTGAGCCGGTCGTTGACGGGGATGTCTGCGCGAACGCGGTAGCACCGATGACGCCGCAGACGCCGAGGCTGATGCAAACCAACCTGATAAGCATGGACTGCTATCCTTCGAGATATGACGCCCTTGACCCCGCCGCCGATAAAGCGGGGGCCGATTACCGCAAGATTACGGGCGCGATCGTGCCGCGCGATGTTCCACGCGCATGTTGCCCCCCGGATCGATCATCTGCGGCACATTTCCCGGCGGCTGATTTTCCGGCAGCGCGACATCAGGCTCGGCGCGGAGCGGCGGCTCCGTTTGCGGAGCGACATGTCCCGGACTCTGACCGGCATCATTGGCAAGGCTTGACGATGCGTCGTCCGGCTCACGAAGCGGCGCCACCAGGAATGCGACCAGGGTTCGCTTGACGCCCGGAATTCCGAACAGGCTCGATTGCACGGAAAACTCGCGCCTGACATAGCGCCCGGCGTGGGCCGCCATTCGTTCGGTCCATTCGAGGCAATCGTCCTGGTCATCGAAACAGAGCGCCGCCCAGCCGCGCTCCGGTGTCACCTCGCGCGGCAATGGCAATGAATACTGGTACGCAAAGGGATCGCCATAGTGCGGGTGATCGGCGCTGTAGAAAGCCACCGCAAGCCCCAGGCTGTCGTTGCCGCCAATGATCGCCAGAGGCGTGCCCATCTCTTCGCGCCACAGCCGGGTGAGCTTGTCTGCCGCCTGGTGATAGACATTTCGCCCTTCCTCGTAACCGTAGCTGTTGCGGTAGAGCGCATGGGCCGGGGCCGCCATCGCGGTGGCAACGATCGCTATCCCGGCAACCAGCAGCGCTGCATTGACCGCATAGAACCGCTCGATGCGATAACGCGTGCTGCACACGACGACCACCGCCAGCAGGAACAATCCCTGAAGCGCCCAGAGCGACGGCAAATCGGTGCCGAGCAATATGGACGTGGCGAAGGGAAGCGCGATTGTGCCGATCGCGACGTGGCAGAGCAGCTTCAGGTTGGGATCCGCCGCCGCGAGATCCCGAGGAAGGCGCCTAATGCGATACCCTGTTATCATCGCCCACGTCGCAGCGGACAGGCTTGTCGCCGCAGCAAGGCCGAGCAGAAAATTGACCGCATCCCGCAGCGAGGTCAGGAAATCGGCCCCGACATGTGTCGCGGCATAGTGGACAGGCTCCGCACCTGTCGTGGCCAGCCAGTGCAGATGCGGGAACAGCGCGATCAGCCCGACCGCGGCCGATATCCAGGGCGAACTGGACGTGAAATAAGCGCGTCGCTGGGGATGGATGATTGCCGACAACGCGAAGCTCGCGACCAGAAAGACGGAATAGTACTTGCCCAGCATCGCAAGCGATGCCGTGACACCGGCAGCAATCGCCCAAAGCAGCGCCCTGGTCTCAAAGGCGCGGAGGAAGCAGTAGGTCGCAAGCGGCCAGACCGCGAGCAACACGGCGTTGGCGTTGAAGCGCTGGGCGTGAAACTGGTAGGCCGGGGTCAGCATCAGCAGCAGCAGCACGATCAGGCGCTTGTGCCCGGTCACGAACCGTCTTGCGATGAGGTCGACGAACCACAACGCCAGCGCTGCATTGGTCATCGCCATCAGCTGCAGCGACCAATCGGTGAGCGGAAAGACCGAGGTCCACGCGCCGGTGATCCAGCCCATCAACGGCGGGTGCTTGGGATAACCCCACGCGAAATGCCTGCCATAGGTCCAGGTCTCCAGCACGTCCGGATGCAGGCCGGCGCCGTGATAGGCGACCGACAGATACACCGTCCAGATGCCGACGAAGCAGGCGAGCAGCAGCGGCACCGACCACCCTGCCTCGACGCCCTCCAGCCATCGATTGAATGGACGGCGCCAAGCCGCCGGGCTGCGATCTGACCGCTTGGCCATCGCTGAGAACGCAAAATCGACCGGCATATCGTATGGAAGCCTGACCGCTAGGGACGGAGATCGGAAAACGCGAAGTGCTTCGCATTGTCCGACAGGCTTTTCACAGCGAGCATTACGACAGCCTGACGCTGATCCGTTCACGCCGCTACGCGTGCGCGCGCCGACGCGCTGTCATTCGCCGGTAATGCAGATCGATGTCGCTGCCCCTGCGAAGCCGCACAGAAAGCCGACAAACCACCCGCGGAAAAGGCCAATCACATCAATGTATTCCAGTGCACGCTGCGGTTTTCTCGCCGGCCGTAATCTTATGGTAATCCGTCCGTAATGGTAGAAGCCGTGTTTTACGCTTGGGAGAATGCGGTGCGAGTTCTGGTCGTGGAGGATGACCCTCAGCTTGGGCCATGGCTGCGGGATACGTTGGCTACGGCCTTCGGCGCATCCGACATGGTCACGACGCTCGAGGAGGGGCGTGCCGCGGTCGCGGTGCGAAGCTTCGAACTCGTCGTGATCGACCGTGGACTGCCGGATGGCGACGGCCTCGCCTTGCTGCGCGACCTGAAGCAGCAGAAGCCCAGCCCCGCGACGATCGTGCTGACGGCGCTTGATGACCCCCTTGATATCGCGCGCGCCCTCGACGAGGGCGCGGACGACTACGTGGCCAAGCCATTCGAGCCTATCGAGCTGATTGCGAGAGCCAAGGCAGTGCTGCGACGTCTCTTCCTCGATCGAGGGGCGGTCGTTCGCATCGGCAATCTGAGCTACGACGTCCTCAATCGCGAGGTCTGCGTCGATCACGAGCCGATCGTCGTCCCGCGGCGCGAACTGGCGATCCTGGAAGCGATGGTGCGGCGGATCGGGCGCGTGGTCCTGCGCGAGACCCTTGAAGTTGCCGCCTACAGCTTTGACGACGAGATTCAATCGAACGCAATCGAGGCGCATGTTTCGCGGCTGCGCCGGCGCCTCCGCGCGGCCAACTGCAAGGTCGTGATCAAACCGGTCCGCGGCCTCGGATATCTTTTGAGTGGCGAATGATGATTTTGCAATGGCAAAGGCTCAAGCGTGTCCGTCGCTCGATCGCGGTGCTGTCCGCGACGCTGATCGGCGCCGTAACGACCATCATGCTGATCTGCGCGGCAGCGTTGCTGATCCGGTTTGGCGGTGACGACGACGGCACCTGGGCCGCCGCCGACGTCGCCGATGCATTGAAGGAAGCCGTCATCCGCAACGAGAACGGGCAACTGGCTCTGAAGCGGACGTCGCGGCTGGACGAGATCACCCGCAGTTTCCCGACATTCTGGTATGTCGTGTCCGACAAGAGCGGCGAGGTCAGCTACGGCCCGATCCCGAAGTGGCGTCCGCAAAAAACCCAGACGTCGCGTGACGGGACGAGCTTCCTCGCCTATGCGTTCGACGGCGAGACCACCAATCTGAAGAAGATGGCCGCGGTCAGGAATACGCCTGTCGGCGAGGTGTGGATCGAAACCGGCGGCGTGGCCTATACGGCGGCACAACTGACCACCGGAATGCTCACCGATGCGACGATCGTCGCGCTCCCGATCATCCTCGTGCTGGCGGCGACGGCGTTCACCGCGATGGTGTTCGTGCCGACGCTGATCGCGCGTCCGGTCCGGGCCGTCGCGGCGGCCGCCGAGATGATCGACGGGGTTTCGGATGGCCGCCGATTGCCGGAAAAAGATGCGCCGGCCGAGCTCTTGCCGCTCGTCGCGGCCTTCAACCGCGCGCTGTCGCGGATAGACGTCGCTTCGAAAGCGCAGCGAAATTTCCTCTCGAATGCGGCGCACGAGCTTCGGACGCCCCTGACCAATGCGCGCACCATCCTCGAGCAGGTCCAGGATGATCCGTTGCGTGCAAGGCTGATTGCCGAGAACCAGAAGCTGTCGTCGATCGTCACCATGCTGCTCCAGCTGGCGCGGATCTCAGCCGAACCTGCCGAGCTGATCGAGATGGATCTTGCGGCGCTGGCGCGCAGGGTTGCGGCCGAACACGTGCCGATGGCGCTGAAGAACGGCAGCGATGTCGAGTTCACCGAGCCTCGTCACCCGGTCTGGGTGCGCGGCTCGGAAACCGCGATCGCCGTCGCGCTCTCGAATCTGATCCGGAACGCCGTGACCCATGGCGGCGCAGGCGGCTCCGTCCTCATCGAGGTCGGAGCACCCGCGCGGTTGAGCGTCATTGACCACGGATCGGGTCTCCAACTTGGTCAGCCCGAATTGCTGCTGGAGCCTTTCAAGCGCGGAAGCACCCGCACGGAAGGAACGGGACTGGGGCTTTCGATCGTGTCCCAGGTGATGACCACCCACGGCGGCACCGTTGCCCTCTGCGAGACGCCTGGCGGCGGCACCACGGTCGAACTGAACTTTCCGGTCCCCGGCTGCCGGCAAGCCGACCTGCCTCCAGCCAGAAAAGCCGTCCAAGCCATGACCGAAGTCCGGCCGGACGGCATTTCCATCGCCTGAAGTGCTGTCTCAACGCATCGTGCGGCGGCTCAGGCAGTGGCCGCGGCGGCCTGCGCCTTCGTCGCGGCTTCGAGGTCCATCCACATCACTTCCCAGATGTGGCCGTCGGGATCCTCGAAGCTGCGGCCATACATGAAGCCGAAATCCTGCTTCGGCGACGGATCGGCGGTGCCGCCCGCGCCCTTCGCCTTGGTCACGTAGCCGTCGACGGCGTCGCGGTTGTCGGCGGAGAGACAGACCAGCACTTCGCTCGTGGTCTTGGCGTCGGCGATTGTCTTCGACGTGAACTGCCGGAATTTGTCGTGGGTCAGCAGCATGACGAAAATGGTGTCGGAGATCACCATGCAGGAGGCGGTATCGTCCGAGAATTGCGGATTCTTGGCCGCGCCGATCGCCTCATAGAACGCAGTGGCATGGGCGAGATTGCTGACCGGCAGGTTGACGAAGATCATTTTGGGATTGGCCACGCGAAGAACTCCTGTTGGCGGGGTTGTGCCCCGAGGACGAACCGCATAGCCGGATCCCGACATGACAGCGCAAATTTTTATTGCGGCGTCCTGCCGCAGGCTTCAGGTCACGATCGGCGCCGGCATGGTCAGAAATGCCCGCGTCACGTGCCAGAACAGCTCACGATTGGTGGCCAGCGCCACCGAATGGGCGGTGCCCGGCAGGATGATGAACTGCCGGTCGCCATTCGGCAGCTTGTTGAAGAACTCCTCGAGATCGGGGACGGCCGCGATCCCGTCATATTCGCCGCGGACCAGCAGCACCGGGGCCAGCACCTTCTCCGGATGCACCACCGGCAGATTGGCGGTCATGTCGAGATAGGTGCCAGTCGGGATCTGGTCGCCGAACTGCATCTCGACGTCGGCCAGCGCTTCCATCACGGCGGGGTCGGACGTGCCGGGCCTGTCGCGGGTCGCGATCGAGCGGATCATGTCGCGGTCGCGCTTGCGCATGTTGTGGCTGCGGTAATAGGCAAGCTGCTCGGCGCGCTTTGCCAATGTCGGCGAGCCCTCGCCCTTGTAGGTGAAGGCGGCGAACACCAGGCGGTCGATCCGCTCCGGCGCGGCCATCGCGAAGGCACCCGCCCGCAGCGCGCCGGAGGATTCGCCGACGAAGTGATATCTCGCCTGCCCGGTCTCGCGCGCGATCACCTCGACCGCCGCCTTCAGGTCCTCGACCCCGCTTGCGATGTCGGCATTGCCTGAGGTGCGGCCCGACTTGCCGTAGTTCTCGTGATCCATGGTCCAGCAGTCGAAGCCGTAACGCGCAAAGACGTTGAGCAGCGAATACTCGCCCTTGCCGGGCACCGTGAGGTCGAACACCCTCGACGTCACCGACGAGCCGTGGACGAAGAACACCACAGGCCGCGCCGGCTCGCCCGGCCTGGGCGCGCCGATCCGCTTGCGAAACATCCACAGCGGGATGTCACCCTTCTTCGCCCAATATTCGTTGCTCCATATTTCTCCCTCGGCAGGAACTGCGACCGCGGCCTGCGCCGGCGCTGCGCCGAGCACGCCGGCCGCCGCCGCAACGCCGATGCACTTGATGATGGTGCGCCGCGAATGGTCCGCTGGCATCATGGTTCGCCTCCCTTCCGGATTTCTTCGTCCGACCCGGTGCGACCGAGCATAGCAGCGTGCATCACTGGTTGCGCAACGGGCGCGTCTTGCGGCCGCAGATGCGATGCACGATTTTGTGAACGCGGTTTCCGGCAATCGGCGCGGACGAGGGACGGACTTGGTCCTAGTCTCCGCCGCGGTCCGACCGGAAAAATCCGGCGAGAGCGGGAGCGAAGAATGAGCAGCAATCTCACCGACGAAGAACTTGCCGCCTTGATGCCCTCCGAACTGTGCCAGTACCAGACGCCGATCCCGACCCAGATCGTCTCCAGCGACGAGTTCTATCCCGACCCGCAGAACGAACGGCAGCGCGAGGTCGAGGCGCGGCTGCTGGCGATGGCCGATGATCTCGGCGGCAAGCAGGGCCTCGACCGCCGCCGTTTCTTTCAGACCGCGGCCGGCATGGCCGCCTCGTTCGTCGCGATGAACCAGGTCTACGGGGAGCTGTTCGACGTGACGCCGGCGGAAGCCGCAACGCCCACGATGGCGCAGGAGCGCGCCAACGGGCTGAAAGACCAGTTCATCATGGACATGCACACGCATTTCCTGCGCGACGACACCCGCATCATGGGCTTCGTGGAGATGCGCAAGGCCGTCGGCAAGGCCGGCTGGAACAAGGAGCTCAACGATCACGAGCAGACCATCGAGGATCTGAAGTTCAACAACTACAAGAAGGAGATGTTTCTCGATTCCGACACCAAGATTGCGCTGATCTCCTCGGCGCCGTCGGACATCGAGCAGGATTGGTTCCTGACCAACGAGCAGATGGCCGCCGCTCGCAAGCAGATCAACGACGAGGCCGGCTCGCGCCGCGTGTTCTGTCACGCGATCTTCACGCCCGGACAGCCCGGCTGGCTCGACAAGCTCGATGCTGCGTTGGCCTTGAACCCGGAATCCTGCAAGGGCTACACGATCGGCGACAACACTCACAAGGAGATCAGCCGCTATCCGTGGCGGCTGGACGACGAGAAGGTCGCCTACAAGGGCTACGAGAAGATGGTGAAGGCGGGCATCAAGAATGTCTGCGTGCACAAGGGGCTGTTCCCGCCCGGGATCGAGAAGCAGTATCCGAACCTGCGCGGCTTCGCCGACGTTGCCGATGTCGGCCAGGCGGCCAAGGACTGGCCGCAGCTCAACTTCGTGATCTATCACTCGGCCTATCGCCATGTCGGCGGCGATCCCAAGGTCGCGCTCGCCGAATTCGAGCGCACCGGCCGGATCGCCTGGACCTCCGACCTCGCCGACATCCCGACGCAGTACGGCGTCAACAATGTCTACGGCGACGTCGGGCAATTGTTCGCGACCACGCTGGTCGCCGAGCCCAATGTCTGCGCCGCGCTGATGGGCACCCTGATCAAGGGCCTCGGCGTCGACCATATCTGCTGGGGCACCGACGCGCTGTGGACCGGCGCGCCGCAATGGCAGATCGAGGGCCTGCGGCGGCTGGAAATCCCCGAAGCGATGCAGAAGAAGTTCGGCTATGCGCCGCTCGGTCCCGCCGATGGACCGGTGAAGACCGCGATCTTCGGCGACAACAATGCCCGGCTCTACAACATCCAGCCGAAGCGCGCGATGCTCGACATCAAGGGCGACCGCTTCGCGGTGATGAAGGCGCAATATGAGAAGGCCGGCGCGGAACCGTCGAACACGCGCTACGGCTATGTGGTGCCGAGCGGGGCGATCGATCACCGGGTGTTTGCTTGAGTCCGTCGTTCCGGGGCGACGCGCGAGCGTCGAACCCGGAACCTCGAGATTCCGGGTTCTCGCTTCGCGAGCCCCGGAATGACTGCGTCACTTCCCCGTAAACCTCGGCTTCCGCTTCTCGCTGAATGCCTTCACGCCTTCCTTGAGATCCTCGCTGTCCCTGACCCCATCGAGCAACCTCCGCACATCGGCGACCGTTTCCAGCGGCCCCTTCGGCATCGCCTCGCGCGCCAACTTCTTGAGCGCGCGAACCACCAGCGGCGCATTGCCGGCGATCTTCGCAGCCATCTCCTGCGCCAGCGCGAGGTGCTGACCTTTCGGCGCGACCTTGTTGACGAAACCGATCTGGAAGGCGCGCTCCGCCGACATTTCCTCGCCGACCAGCAGAAACTCCATCGCGATCTTGTGCGGCATCCGCGCCATCACCGACGAGACGCCGCCCGCGGTGGTGCCGATCTTTCCCTCCGGGTAAATGAAACGCGTCGTCTCCGACGCCACGCAGAGATCGGCCATCTGGACCAGCACGAAGGCGCCACCCACGACCCAGCCTGACGTCGCTGCGATCACCGGCTTGTCGAGCTCGACGCCGAGGCCGGGCACCGCGTGCCACATATTGACGGGAAGGTCGGCCACATCGGCGCCGACCGAGAAATACTTTTCCTCCGCGGAGGCCAGAACCGCGACGCGATCCTCACCGTCGCGGAAGCGCAGCCAGGCATCGCGCAATTCGCTGCACAACGCGTTGTTGAGCGCGTTGTGCTTCTCGCTGCGTGCCATCGTGATGGTCGCGATGTGGTCGGCGCTCTCGTAACGAACGAGCGTCATGCTGGCCTCCCCGCTTTTGTTATTGTGTTTCGTCGCGGCTGCGCCGCGACGTTATTTCTTCTCGTCGGGATGCCGGTGCACCGGATCGACCCACAGCACGTTCTCCGGCTTCTCGACCGGCTCGATGTCGAGGTTGATCGCCACCGCCTCGCCGTCGGAGCGCACCAGCACGCATTCCAGCACTTCGTCCGGACTGGCGTTGATCTCCTGATGCGGCACGTAGGGCGGCACGAAGATGAAGTCGCCAGGACCGGCTTCGGCGGTGAATTGCAGCTTCTCGCCCCAACGCATCCGCGCCTTGCCCTTCACGACATAGATGATGCTTTCGAGGTGGCCGTGATGATGCGCGCCGGTCTTGGCGTCCGGCTTGATGCTGACGGTGCCTGCCCACAATTTCTGCGCACCGACGCGGGCGAAGTTGATCGCGGCCTTGCGGTCCATGCCGGCGGTCGACGGCACATTCGGATCGAGCTGGTTACCAGGAATCACCCGGACGCCGTCGTGCTTCCAGCGCTCGTCGTCGTGATGGTGGTGATCATGGTCGTGAGAATGGGTGTGATCGTGGGAACCGCTCATCGTTCTTGCTTTCGTTGGCCTGATTTCGTGCGTGGAACGCTAGCGAAAAGCAGGCGCGCAGGCGAGCGGAAAATCGGAACATCGCCAAATCGGAACATCGCCATGTGCCGACGCGTTGTCTCGGCGTATTCCGAAGGAGTAGTTTCATGGGTAGCACGACCGATAGGATCAAGGGCACGGCCAACGACGCGATCGGAAGGTTCAAGCGGCGTCTTGGCAAGGTCACCGGTTCTCCGGCGATGCAGGGCAGAGGTGCGATCCTGCAGGCCAAGGGCAAGGGACAGAAGGCACTCGGCGGCATCAAGAGGATCGTCGGCAGGGTGACCGCAGCGGCTCACTGGCCTCGCTGAACGAGAGATGACACGGCCGCCCCATCGAGCCGGCCGTTCGAGCATGAACGACGCTGCTAGCCGCGCGGGCGCACATGCGCCAGCACATCCGGGTTCACGACATTGGTCGGCGTACCCGCCGCGTAGGCCAATATCTGGTCGAAAATGTCGGTGAACTGAATCTCGTATTCGTCGCGCGAGACGTAGCCGAGATGCGGGGTGCAGACCACATTGTCCATGTTGAGCAGCGGGTCGGCGGTATCGCGCATCGGCTCCTTCTCATAGACGTCGACGGCGGCCATTCCAGGCCGGCCGGCGCGCAGCGCGTTGACAAGCGCGCCCGGCTCGATCAGCGGCGCGCGGCTGGTGTTGACGATCAGCGCGGTCTCTTTCATCCGCGCGAGGTCTTCCGCCTTGACGATGCCGCGCGTCGCGTCGACCAGCCGCATGTGCAGCGACAGCACGTCGCAACGGGCAAAGAAATCCGCCTTGCTGGCAGCGGTCTCGTAGCCGTCGGCACGCGCCTTCACCATCGCGGGCTCCCGCGCCCAG
This sequence comes from Bradyrhizobium sp. CCBAU 53421, assembly GCF_015291625.1. Lineage (NCBI taxonomy): Bacteria > Pseudomonadati > Pseudomonadota > Alphaproteobacteria > Hyphomicrobiales > Nitrobacteraceae > Bradyrhizobium > Bradyrhizobium sp. CCBAU 53421. Next base: position 2,076,747 of record NZ_CP030047.1, on the reverse strand, counting down.
ACCAGCACATTCATGCCGAACGCCTTGCCATAGCCCGCGACCACCGCGCCGATACGGCCGTAGCCGTAGATGCCAAGCGTCTTGCCGCGCAACGTATGGCCGACGCCGATCTGCCATTTGCCCGCCTTCAGCGCCGCCATCTGCTGCGGGATCGCGCGCATCGCGGCGAGGATCAGGCCCCAGGTGAACTCGGCGGTGGCGTAGGACGGCGTATCGGCATGCTGGCTCGACGACACGATGATGCCGAGCCGCGTGCAGGTGTCGATGTCGATATGCGGATAGACGCTGCGCTGGCTGATCAGCTTCAACTTCGGCAGCCGTTCCAGCAGGGCGTTACGAATCTGGGTGCGTTCGCGGATCAGCACCAGCGCATCGCTGTCGCGCAGCCGTTCGGCGAGCGCATCGACGTCCTGGACATGATCATTCCAGATCGTGACGTCGTAGCCGTCGAGCTTGCGGAAGCAATCGAGGGTACGCAGCGTGTCGAAATAATCGTCGAGGATCGAGATCTTCATCGCTGCGCCCCTCTTGTTGTGAGCCCGCTATTTGACGGCCATGAGGTTACTTTACGCCAAGCAGCTCGACGTCGAACATCAGCGTGGCATTCGGCGGGATCACGCCGCCGGCGCCGCGCGCGCCATAGCCGAGGTCCGGCGGGATGATCAGCGTGCGCTTGCCGCCGACCTTCATGGTGGCGACGCCTTCGTCCCAGCCCTTGATCACGTGACCCTGGCCGATCGGAAACTCGAACGGCTCGTTGCGGTCGACGGAGGAGTCGAATTTCTTGCCCTTCTGGCCGTTCTCATAGAGCCAGCCGGTATAGTGCATGACGCAGGTCTGGCCGGTCTTCGGCGAAGCGCCGGTGCCGACCTTGCTGTCGATGATCTGGAGGCCTGAAGCTGTGGTCATGGGCTTTCCCGCGGTTTGGGCCGTTGCCGTCCTGCCGGCAACGGATGTGGAGACTGCCGCCGCAAGGCCGGCGAACGCAGTCGTGATGATCTTGCGTCGTGAAGATTGCATTCTGGACGTCCTTCCTTGATTGATCTCGATCCAATCAGTAGCCGAGCGCGCAACCGTCCTTGCGCGGATCGGAGCCGCCGGTCAGCGTGCCCTTCTCCCAATCGATCCAGATGCCCTGGCCGCCGCCGAGCGGCGCGACCACGCTGGTGGTCTTGTGTCCGATCTTCTTCAGGCCTTCGACGATCTCCGCCGGCACAGAGTCCTCAAGCTGGTAGACGCCCTCGTAATGCAGGCCGCGCGGCATGTCGATCGCCTCCTGGATGTCGCAGCCATAGTCGAGCATGTTGGTCAGAACGCGGGTCTGGCCGACCGGCTGATACTGCCCGCCCATCACGCCATACGGCATCACCGCACGGCCGTTCCTGGTGGCCAGCGCCGGGATGATGGTGTGCAGCGGACGCTTGCCCGGCGCGATGCAGTTCGGATGGCCGGGCTGGATGCGGAAGCCGCCGGCGCGGTTCTGCAGCAGGATGCCGGTCTTGTTGGAGACGATCGCCGAGCCGAACGAATGCGCGATCGAGTTGATGAAGGAGCAGACGTTGCGGTCCTTGTCGACCACCGTGATGTAGACGGTCGAGGGATTCATCGGCGGCGCGACGTTCGGCAATTCGAGCAGGGCGTCCATCCGGATGTTCCTGATGTGCTCGTCGGCGAACTCCTTGGAGAGGATGCCGGCGACATCGACATGGGCGTGCTGGGGATCGGCGATATACTGCTCGCGCATCATGTAGGCGATGCGCGCCGCCTCGGCCTCGAGGTGGAAGCGCTCGATGCTGAGCGGCTTGAACTTGGTCAGGTCGAAGCGCGACAGGATGTTGAGCATCACCAGCATGGTGATGCCGGGGCCGTTCGGCGGGCACTGCCAGACGTCGTAGCCCTTGTACATCGTGCCGATCGGCGAGGTCGTCTCGGTCGAATGCGCCGCAAAGTCCTCCAGCGTATGCAGGCCGCCGATGCCGCGCAGGGTGTCGACCATGTCGGCGGCGATCTCGCCGCTGTAGAAGGCGTCGCGGCCCTTTTGCGCGATGGCGCGCAGCGTCTTGCCGAGCTCGGGCTGGCGGATCACGTCGCCGGCGACCGCGGGCTTGCCGTGCGGCAGCAGGTAGCGCTCGGTGTTGGTGCCGTTCTTCAGCTTCTCAAAGCCGTTCTTCCAGTCGAAGGCGATGCGCGGAGCGACGACATAGCCCTCTTCGGCGGCCTTGATCGCGGGCTGCAGCAGGCGGTCGAAGCCGAACTTGCCGTGATCCCTGAGGATCACGTCCCAGGCGTCGATCGCGCCGGGGATGCTGACGGCATGCGCCGAGGTCAGCGGCACCGAATGGATCTTGCGTTCGAGGTACCAGTCGGCGGTGGCGGCCATCGGCGCCCGGCCGCTGCCGTTATAGGCGGTGATCTTGCCCTCGCCCTTCGGCTGGATCAGCGCAAAGCAGTCGCCGCCGATGCCGGTCGATTGCGGCTCGATGACGCCGAGCAGCGCGCAGGCCGCGACCGCAGCGTCGGCAGCGGTGCCGCCCTCGCGCATCACATCGATGGCCACCAGCGCCGCCTCCGGATGCGACGTTGCGACCATCGCGTTCTGGGCGTGGACCGAGGAACGGCCGGCGAAGTGGAAATTCCTCATGACGGAGAGCTCGCTTGATCGTGATGGTCTGATGCCGCTGCGGCGGATGGACGCGACGTACATGGCATATTCATCCCCGGCAGGGCAATGCATGGCATGCCAGAGGAATTATCCCGATAATGCATGGCTTTGCGGGGTTTCGCCGATCTGGCCGGCCTGATAAACCCCGGCCATGCCGCTCAAGGTCGCCGCCTTCTACCAGTTCGCCGCGCTGCCCGACTTCCGCGCCCTGCGCGAGCCGCTGCGCGCGCTCTGCACCGACCTCGATCTCAAGGGCAGCGTGCTGCTCGCGCATGAGGGCATCAACGGCACCATCGCCGGCGGCGATGAGGCCATCGGGCGCTTCGTCGCGGAGCTTGAGGACGGGCCGTTGTTCGGCGGCCGCCTCGACAATCTCGAGCTGAAATTCTCAGAAGCCGCGCAGATGCCGTTCCAGCGGCTCAAGGTACGGCTCAAGAAGGAGATCGTGACGCTCGGCGACACCACGGTCGATCCGACGCGGCGGGTCGGCACCTATGTCGACGCCGGCGGCTGGAACGAACTCATCGCCTCGCCCGACATCATGGTGCTCGACACCCGCAACGCGTTCGAGGTCGCGATGGGCACCTTCGAAGGCGCGGTCGATCCAGGTATCGCGAGCTTCGGACAATTCAGGGAATTTGCCGCCCGGCACCTCGATCCCGCGAAGCACCGCAGGATTGCGATGTTCTGCACCGGCGGCATCCGCTGCGAGAAGGCGAGCGCCTATCTGCTCGCGCAAGGCTTCGGCGAGGTCTATCACCTCAAGGGTGGCATCCTGAAATATCTCGAGCAAACGCCGCGGCAGGACAGCCGCTGGCGCGGCGACTGCTTTGTGTTCGACGAGCGCGTCGCGCTCGGCCACGGCCTGCGCGAGCGTGGCCACGAGGATGCCGTGAATGAATGACGCGGCAAAGCTGAGCGAGCGGATCGATGCGCTGGAGGTTCGCCTGACCTATCAGGACGAAGCCATCGAGACGCTGAACCAGACCATCACGGCACAATGGCAGCAGATCGACGCGCTGACGCGCCAGCTCGCCGAGCTGCGCGACCGGCTTCAGGAGGCCGAACGCCAGGCGCCGGGTCCCGCCAACGAGCGCCCACCGCACTACTGACCGGAGCCGCCGCAGGCCGGCGACGCCGGACTACATGTTGCTCACCTGACGCATCGGCTTGGCGCCGCTGAAGAACAGGCTCGACAGGCGCTGCACCATCGCCGTCGCGCGGCTTCCCTCGAGGCCCGGGCGAACGCACAGCAGGCGCTTCTGCATTGGAAGCTCCGGCAGATAATAGTCCTTGGCCGAAATCAGCGAGGACGGGATCATCCGCTCGGGGCACGCGGTCAGGCCGTATCCGGCCCGTGCGGCTTCGAGTCGCAGCTGGTGGTTCGGGCTCCTGAACACGATCTTGTATGAGATGCTGTGCTTGGTGAGCGTCCGGATCATCCAGTCGTCGCCCGGCCACGCCAGGATCGGGATCGGGGCGCCCGGCCGCAGGACAAAATCGCGTGATCGTACCCACACCGAGCGCTCGTCGGCCTCGGCTGCGATCGTCACCTCGCCCTCGTTCTCCAGCGAAGGGTTGCTGTAGACGAAGGCGATGTCGATGTAGCCGTCGATCAATCCCCTGATGACGATCGGCGACATGTCGGCGTGAACCAGCACGTCGGCGAGCGCGTCGGCCGGATGCGATTTGAGGAATTCATCGGCGAGCATCGTGCTCATTCCGAGCCGCAACGGCTGCGGTCCTTCGTGATTGCCGCCGAGCCGGAGCAGTTGGTCGTTCGCCTCGAGGATTCGCCTTGCCTGCTGCACGGCGACCTTGCCGAGCTCCGTCGTCGTGGTGCCGTTGGCAGTTCTGACGAAGAGCGCGCCGCCGACCAGGCTCTGCAGCCGCTTGACCTGCGAACTGATCGCCGGCTGACTGAGGCCGAGACGCTCGCCGGCCTTCGATAGACTTCCCGTCTCTGCGATCGCAACGACGGTGCGAACAATCTCAGTAGGAATATTCAAATGTTGACGCGGTCTATGCATCGCGAGCGCTCCAATCTCAGCAGACGCAGTTCCAATCTCCACAGTATGTGATCAGGCTATACTAACATTTGGTTGCACTTTCGTTTAGCTACAATTGCCACCAAGGCACTGATATTGCAGGCCATATGTATTGTTACGTGCATTACTCCGGATATCACGGTATCCCACAACTGCATCGCCACACGCCGCAACACCTCAACCGAACCGCACTCCGGGTTTTTGCGGGTATCGCATCAAAGATTCTGATCGCCCCATAACGCATCGCTGACCCGATAAGTCTGAATTGACGTCACTGATTCGCGAAAGCGTTTTCATAGTTTTCCTTAATCAAAGCCTCGCAACGTGGCGGCGTAGTTTGCGTTTCGAGGTAATGCCATGACCAGGTTCTTTCGCTGTCGCAGCGGCGCTTCTGCCGTCGAATTTGCGTTGATGCTGCCGCTGTTTCTTGCCTTCATTTTCGGCATCATCGTATTCGGTTCGTATCTCGCGATGGTGCATGGCGTTCAGCAACTCGCCGCCGAAGCGGCGCGGTCGTCGATTGCCGGAATGACCGACACCGAGCGCAACAGCCTCGCGACCAATTACGTCACCGCGAACGCATCGACCTATCCGCTGCTGGTCGCCAGCAATCTCACCGTCAACGCCGCGCCGTCCCCCTCGAACGCCAACGTCTACGTCGTGACGGTCAACTACAACGCGGCCGGCAACTTCATCTACAAGCTGCCTTTCGTCCCGGCGCCTGCGAGCACCATCGTCCGCTCGGCGGCGATCCAGTACGGGGGATTCTAGGATGAGCGGCATCCTCATGCTGATGCGGCGCTTCGGCGCCGACGAACGAGGAAACTTCGCGATGATCTCGGCCGGCCTGATGACGCTCGTGATCGGGTGCGCCGGGCTTGCCATCGATCTCGGCACGATCTTCGCCGACCGGCGCAAGACCCAGAGCACCGCCGACCTCGCCGCGATCGTCGCCGCCGCCAATCTGAGCAATCCGGTCAACGCCGCGACCGCAACGGTGACGCAGAACAACTACCCGGCCAGCGCGCTGGTCAAGGTCGAGACGGGGACCTACACCGCAAGCAGCGCGATCGCGCCGCAGGCCCGGTTCGTGACCCCGGCGGTCGGCATTCCCAACGCCGCGCGCGTCACGCTCACGACCAAGACCCCGCTCTATTTCGCGCGCTATCTGACCGGCGCGAGCAGCTTCAACATCACGACCACCGCCACCGCGACATCGACCGAAATGGCGTCGTTCGAGATCGGCTCGCGGCTGCTCTCGGTCAACGGCGGCGTGCTCAACGCGCTGCTCGGCTCGATGCTCGGCACCACGCTGTCGCTCTCGGTGATGGACTACAATGCGCTGATCAGCGCCAAGATCGACGCCCTCGACTTCCTGTCGGCGCTGGCAACCCGGATCAACCTGACCGGCGTCACCTACAGCGACCTGTTGAGCAGCAACGTCAAGGTCGGCGACCTCATGGCAGCCGCGCTGACCACGCAGCAGATCACCAACGGCGCGGGCGCCGCGACGACCGCGCTGTCGACGATCTCCCAGGCCGTCACCGGCTCCTCGACCAAGGTTTCGCCGGGCACCCTGATCGACCTCGGCCCCTTCGCCAACCTGACGGTCGGCCAGAAACCCAAGGTCGGGGCCAGCGTCTCGGTGTTCGACCTCATCAACACGGTGGCGCAGATCGCCAACGGCAGCAATCAGATCGCGACCTCGGTCAATTTAGGGCTGCCCGGCATCGCCAACGTGTCCGTGATCGCGACGATCGGCGAGCGCCCGGTCGGCTCGAGCTGGATCGCGATGGGCACCCAGGGCGTGAGCGTCCATACCGCGCAGACCAGGATCCTGGCGACAATCAATGTTCTCGGCTCCGGCAGCATCGCGTCGATCAATCTGCCGGTCTATGTCGAGGTCGCCTCGGGGACCGCGACGCTCAATGCGGTGTCCTGCGGCCATCCGAACATCAACACCTCGCAGGTCACGATCGGTGTGACGCCGGGGATCGTGGACGCCTGGATCGGCAACGTCACGGCTGCCGACATGACCAATTTCACGACCAAGCCCAATCCGCCACCGGCGACGCTGGTCACTCTGTTAGGCATCACCGTCACCGGCCGCGCTCATGCCGGCATGGGCAACACTACGCCGACCAATGTCAATTTCAGCTACAGCGACATCCAGTCGGGAACCAAGAAGACGGTGACGACGACCAACTTCCTGTCGTCGCTGACGGCCAGCCTGCTCGGTGATCTCTCGCTCAGCATCGCTGGCGTTCCGCTCCCGGGATTGGGCGCGCTGGTGATGAGCATCCTCAACGCCGTGACGAGCCCGATCGATCAGGTGCTGGCGACCCTGCTCTCGACGCTCGGCATCGGGCTCGGTCAGGTCGACGTCTGGGTGCTGGGCATCCGTTGCGACGGCGCGGTACTGGTGAACTAGAGCATGATCCGGAAAAGTGTGTAGCGGTTTTCCGGAACGATCATGCTCAAAACAAAGAGATAGAGCATGATCCAGGGAACGATCGCGACGGGCATCACATCGGGGTAGGAGACTGCCGTGAGTGCCACAATAAGAAGATACAAGATCGACAGCCAACGAACCGTCCTGATGAAGCGCGGAACGATCTTCTTCCGCAACGCCAGCATCGGATGCGTCGTGCTCAACATCTCGACCGGCGGCGCCGGGCTGGCCGTGGAAAGCGACGTCGCAATTCCGTTCGCATTCGATCTCGAGATCGAGAGCGAACCGATCCGGCGGCACTGCATTCTGGCCTGGCGCCTGGAGCGCAGGCTTGGCGTGACCTTTGAATTCGACCGGATGCAGCGCCCCGAAGCCGGTCCGGTCTAGCCTTCCATCACGATATGCGGGCGGCTTCGCTGATCGAGGCCGCCCGCAAGCATGTCAGGGGTGCAACGTCAGCCACAGCATCACGGCGATTGCTACCGCGACGATCGCGCCCCGCACCACGGGCGCGGTGCGCTACGCGGCGAGTCGTTCCTCGCATGATTGAACTCATTTCGCATCGTGGTTAGCAACCGCTGGGATATACCAGCTAATTGTCCCGATTGCCGTCGTGCTTGGTCGGCGCGGGCTGCGTGACGCTGACCGGGTCGGAGGCCGGGAAGGTATCCTCCAGTCCCTCCTTCAACCGGGAGCGCGCCTTGCGGTCGGCAGCCTGCGCCTCGTGCGGCTTCTCGGCATGCTTGTCATGCGGGGCAGGATCGAATTTCTCGGCCATGTCGTCCCTCCATTCCCGGAAACAACGCGCCCGCGCAAAGGGGGGTTCCAGAACCGCCTTGGCCCATTGCGCCGCAGCGTGTATCAGGGGCCAAATTTGACCGTGACCAGGAACTTTCGCGTGCCCCAGGATCCCACCAAGAAGCTCATCGACCTCCTGTCGGGCCACCGGCAAGCCGTACCGCCGCTCTGGATGATGCGGCAGGCCGGCCGCTATCTTCCGGAATATCGCGAGCTGCGCGCCAAGGCCGGCGGCTTTCTCGATCTCTGCTTCACGCCCGAATTCGCCACCGAGGTCACGCTGCAGCCGATCCGCAGGTTCAACTTCGACGCCGCGATCATCTTCTCCGACATCCTGGTGATCCCCTACGCGCTCGGCCGTTCGGTGCGCTTCGAGGCCGGCGAAGGGCCGCGGCTCGATCCGCTGGCAACGCCCGGCGAGATCGCGACGCTGGCAACCGAGGCCAATTTCGACCAGCTCGAGCCGGTGTTCGAGGCGCTGCGCCGCGTCCGGCGCGAGCTTGCGCCCGAGATCGCGCTGATCGGCTTCTGCGGCGCGCCGTGGACGGTCGCGACCTACATGGTGGCCGGACAGGGCACGCCGGACCAGGCCCCCGCGCGGATGCTCGCCTACCGCCATCCGGACGCCTTCGCCAGGATCATCGATGTCCTGGTCGAGAACTCGATCCACTACCTGGTCGGCCAGCTCAAGGCCGGCGCCGACTGCCTGCAGATCTTCGACACCTGGGCCGGCGTGCTGCCGCCACGCGAGTTCGCCCGCTGGTCGATCGAGCCGACCCGGCGCATCGTTGCCGGCGTGCGCAAGCAGGTCCCTGGTGCCCGGATCATCGGCTTTCCGCGCGGCGCGGCCGGCATGCTGCCGGCCTATGTCGAGCAGACCGGCGTCGATGCCGTGTCGATCGACTGGGCCACCGAGCCGTCGATGATCCGCGAGCGGGTGCAGAGCCGCGTCGCCGTGCAGGGCAATCTCGATCCGCTGGCCCTGATTGCCGGCGGCGCCGCGCTCGATCGCGCGGTGGACGACGTGCTGGCGAACTTCGGCAAGGGGCGGCTGATCTTCAACCTCGGCCACGGCATCCTGCCGGAGACGCCGATCGCCCATGTCGAGCAGATGGTCGCACGGGTGCGCGCGTATAAGGGGTGATGTAGCCCGAGTTACGGACCTTTCACCGTCACCCGGAGGAGACCGCGCAGCGGTCGTCTCGAAGGGTCGACGGCCCGGGTCTGGCCGCGCGCCGATAGAGCGGGGCCGTCGACCCTTCGAGACGCGCTACGCGCTCCTCAGGGTGACGGACTCAACAGCGGCGGCTACCTCGCGTCCTCCAAAATCATGTCCGACGCCTTCTCCGCGATCATGATCGTCGGCGCGTTGGTGTTGCCCGACATCAGGTCCGGCATCACGGACGCGTCCACCACGCGCAGGCCCTCGATACCGCGCACCTTGAGCCTGTTGTCGACGACCGCGAGCGGATCGTTGCCCATCCGGCAGGTCGACGTCGGATGATAGACCGTGCTGCCGGTGCGGCGGCAGAACTCGAGCAGGTCGTCGTCGCTGACCACCTTGGCGCCGGGATCGACCTCCCCGACCGAGTATGATTTCAGCGCCGGCGCGGCCAGGATCTTGCGCAGGATGCGGATGCCGTCGATGAAGGCGCGGCGGTCGGTCTCGGTCGCCAGATAGTTGATGCGGATTTCCGGCGGCACGCCCGGGTCCGCGCTCCTGATCTTCAGCGAGCCGCGGCTCTCAGGACGCAACTGGCAGACCGAGGCGGTGAAGCCGGAGAACGGATGCAGCTTCTCGCCCATCTTGTCGGTCGAGAACGGCAGGAAGTGGATCTGGATGTCCGGCGACGCCAGCCGCGGGCTGGTCTTGAAGAACGCGCCCGACGTGCCGGCGGCGATCGTCAGCGGCCCCTTGCGCAGCGCCGCGTAGCGCAGCCCGGCCATGACGCGGCGCACCGGATTGTTGACGACGTCGTTCAGCGTCACGGTCTGCGCGCAACGCGTGACGATGCGCACCTGCATGTGATCCTGCAAATCGTTGCCGACGCCGGGCGCATCGAGCAGAACCTCGATGCCGTGCTGCTTCAACAGCTCGGCGGGGCCGACGCCGGAGAGCTGCAGCAATTGCGGCGAATTGTACGCGCCGCTCGACACCAGCACCTCCTTGCGCGCCTTGGCCGTGCGCAACTGGCCGTTCTGCCGGTACGCGACGCCGCTGGCGCGCTTGCCGTCGAACAGGACGCGCTGCGCCAGCGCCGACGTCTCGACATGCAGATTGCCGCGCGTCAGTGCCGGCCGCAGATAGGATCGCGCCGTCGAGGCGCGACGGCCGCGCCGCGTCGTTGTCTGGAAGAAGCCCGCGCCCTCCTGGGTCGCGCCGTTGAAATCCGGATTGGTCGGGATGCCGACCTCGGCCGCGGCATGCACGAAGGCTTCCGACAGCGGATCGTGATGCCGCCAGTCCGACACCGGCAGCGGACCGCCGGCGCCGTGATATTTGTCGGAGCCGCGCTGCTGATCCTCCGCCTTCCTGAAATACGGCAGGACGTCGTCGTAACCCCAGCCGGCGTTGCCGCGCTGCCGCCAGCGGTCATAGTCCTCGTGCTGGCCGCGCACATAGAGCAGGCCGTTGATCGAGCTGGAGCCGCCGAGCACTTTTCCGCGCGGCTGGAACACCTGCCGCCCGTTCAGGCCGGGCTCAGGCTCGGTCTGGTACATCCAGTTGACGGATTTTTCCTTGAACAGCTTGCCGTAGCCGAGCGGCACATGGATCCAGATGTTGGTGTCCTTCGGCCCGGCCTCGAGCAGCAGCACCGAATGCCTGCCGTCGGCGCTCAGGCGGTTGGCGAGCACGCAGCCGGCCGAGCCGGCGCCGACGATCACGTAATCATACTCGGCGACGTCGTTCGTCGACGCGCCATGATTGTTGTTCATTCGTTTCCCCCGGCCATGATGCGGCGCGGCCGGCAGAGTTGTGCCCCTGCCCAGCATTGGGAAGAGAGGTAGCGAGCGTGGCAGATGCGGTCAAGAAAGTTAGCTGACGATCCGGAGCGGTACCACCGGACCTTCGACCACGGCGTCGGCTGCCCGCAAATGCGACGGGCGCGTTCAGCTCTCCGCTTTTCGCCGCCGCGTGCCGGCGCGCTCCTGGTTCCGGCGCGTCGGCCTGGTCGTCGTCTGATCCACGCGGGAGCCGGACGGCAGGCCGTATTTCGCCGACGCCGCCTCCAGCGAGGTTTCCTCATCGGGCACATGGAGGCTCGAGAGAAAATCCGCGCCTGCCCGCATCACATGCTCGGCGGCAAGCGTCGCGGCGGCGCGCTCGTCGCCTGCTATGATGGCGCGCAGGATCGCGGCGTGCTCATCCCAGGTGCGCGCCTGGCGCACCGGATCGGTCGGCGAGAACAGCATCGCCGTGCGTTCGCGCAGCCGCTTGAGCAGATCCGCCAGCACGCGGTTGCGGCCGGCCTCCGCCAGTTCATGATGGAATTGCTGGTTGAGATCCGGCAACAGGTCGTAGCGCCGTCCCGCGACCGCCTCGTTGCCCTGCTTCAGGACCGCCGCGATCCGCTTGATGATGCTCTCTTCGCGGCGACGGGCGGCCAGGCGCGCGTTTTGTCCCTCGAGCAGCGCGCGGACTTCGACCGTCTCGCGCGCTTCCTCGTCGCTCATCGTGATGACCGAAGCACCGCGCCGCGCGGTCACCTCGACGAGCCCCTCCGACTCCAGCACGCGGATCGCCTCGCGCACGGGATTGCGGGAAACGCCGAGCTCATCGGCGAGGCGGCCCTCGACCAGGCGCTCGCCGGGCTTCAGCCGCCGGCTCAGGATCGCCTGCCGCAGCTCCTCGATGACCCTGCCGTGGAGGGAGAGGTAGTCGTCGCCGAGACGTTTGGAGCTTCCGAGCTTGCCTGCCATCAACTGACCTGTCCGGCCGCGCCTCGCTCAATGCATGGACACCGGAGGTCCAACGAGCTGCCAGAGTCCTGGCCGAATGACCGCTGCTCGGTATTTAGACCGCCGGCTGCATGCCATCAAGCCGCGCTCATTCGCCGTCAACAGCTACAGGTCGCGCCGCCGGCACCGCGGCTTTCGGCACCCACGACACGCTCACGCTGCCGGTGAGAAAGGTCTGGCACGCCATCCGATAGCCGGCGGCGAACTGCTCCTCGGTGAGGTGCTTCCGCTCCTTCGGCTTGATCGCATCGGTGTTCTCGATGCCTTTCTCGATCAGGCATTTGCAGGTTCCACACAGGCCGCCGCCGCATTTGAACGGAATGCCGCCCTGCTCGCGCAGCGAGACGCGCAGCAGATTGCTGTTCTCGGCGGCAGTGACGGTTTTGCCGCCATTGGTCAGAAACGTGACTTCGATCATCCCGCGATCCGCTCAGCGCTTGCGCAGCTTGGTGTCCATGTGACCGAACGTGACGAGGTGTTCGAGCTCGCTCAGCGCCCGCTCGGGCGTCTCGAACTTCTCGAGGAATTTCGAGGGCACCTCGTTCACGATCGGCGGCGACCAGGCCTCGTCGATCACCCTGACCTTGGTCTCCTCGACCAGCTCGGCAATCACGAAGGTCGCCTTCCTGATGCCGTAGAACAGGTAGTCATAAGCCGCGAGCGGCCGCAGGCCTCCGGTGATCTCGGTGCGAAACTGCCCCGGCTTGCTCGTCAGTATCACGTACATCGGTCACGTCCTCCCAACCGCGGCGCCGGCCGGCGCGACGACGTCGGCCAGCGGGGCTGCCTCCTGCGACAGTTCAACGTCATGCGTGAGCCAGAGCTGGCAGGCGAGGCGATATCCCTGCTCGATCCTGGCACCGAGGCGCTTCTTTTCCTTCCAGTTCGGCTCGGGCAAATGCTCGCCGCCCTTGATGATCAGCGACGCGCACTTCCCGCACTTCCCCATCCCGCAGCCGTAAAGGAAATTGGGATAGGGAAACTGGCGGATGCCGGCGCGGACGACGAGATTGGTGTTCTCCTTGACCTCGCCGACAAATGTCTCGCCGTTGCGGTGAAAGATGACGTTGGGCATCGCGCCGCTGCTCCCCGCGGCTCAGGCCTGCAACAGCACGCGTTCTTCGGCGGAGACGCCGCTGGCCAGATCGAGCTCCGCCAGCGGAATGTCGCCCGCGACATAGTCGTGGTACAGCGCGGTGGTGTAGAGCAGCCGCATCTGGGCGCCGATCTCGCAGATCTTGAGACAACGCTGCTGCAACTCGACCGTGTCGGCGTGCTCGAGCACGATCTGGTAGCCGCGCTCGCCGTGAATCTCGTCCGACACGATGTGAAGGTCGAAGAATTCGACTTCCTCGTCGGTGAATTTGTACTTCTCGCGCAGGGTCGGCGTCTGCTTGCGATAGATCGAGGGGACCTGCGATTCCAGACCGACCACGAGGCCGGCCACGGCGACGATCGGATCCTCGCGCATCGCGACCGAATAGCACCAGCTCTGCAGCCCGCGCGTCGTCGGCGTCATGTTGTCCGGGTTCTTGATGCGCGCCGCGGTCGTGCCGCAGGCCTCCGCGAAGCGGATCAGCAGGTCGGTGTGACGGTCGCCCCCGATCTCTTCCTCATACATGTTGGCGAGCAGGAAGTCCTTGGCCTCCTGGTACTGCTCCGGCATCCGCGCATAGATGTAGCCGAGGTAGTCGGCGAACGGACCGACATAGTGGTAGTGGTTCTCGGCCCAGCGCGCGAGATGCGCGCGGCTGAGCTTGCCGCTGGCCCAGGCGACGCTGAACGGGGCCTTGTTGGCGCTCTTTCCCTTGATGGCATTTTCGAGGGCCGCTCGAAATTCCACGTGATCCATCAGCTTCTGCATCGTGGCGCTCCTGTGCCGTGAAGAAATCGCCGTCCAGCAACGGGCCATGGGCGCATTCTGGCCGACAATTTCGGTATACTGTATACTAAATTGACCGCTGTCAACACCGAAACCCGGGTTCCCCTCCCGCCATCCCGCCCGGCAATCGCCGCGCCATATCGCCTTAAAATCAGGCACATTCCGCACAAAATGCGATCGTAGATGCCTTCCACCCCTCCGCGACGCACGGATCGATGGCTGCAATTTACGCTTGCCATATCGGAATACAGTATACATTATTCGTCACGTTAGAGGGGGAAGCAACAACCATGCAGCACGCTCCGATCGTCGCCGCACATTGGGTCTATTTGCTCGGCGTTGCCGTCATCGTTCTCACCATGATCTGGCGCGCCAACGTCGTGGTGCCGTCGGTGATCGCGACGCTGCTGGTCGCGCTTGCCTGGACACACAGCCCCGTCGCGGCACTCGCCAGCGTCTTCAACGCGAGCTTCACCGCGGCCAAGGAGCTGTTCAACATCTTCCTGGTGATCGCGCTGATGACGGCGCTATTGAACGCGCTCAAGGTGCTGCGCTCCGACATCCGCATGGTCGAGCCGTTCCGCGCCGTGATGAAGAGCGGACACACCGCCTACTTCGTGCTCGCCGCCATCACCTACGTGATCTCGCTGTTCTTCTGGCCGACACCGGCAGTGCCGCTGGTTTCCGCGGTGCTGCTGCCCGCGGCGATTGCGGCCGGCCTGTCGCCGCTCGGCGGCGCCATTGCGATCGCGCTCGCCGGACAAGGCATGGCGCTGTCGTCGGACTATGTGATCGGCGTTGCGCCCGGGATCAGCGCCAAGGCGGCTGGCGCTGCGGTCAGCGCCGCCACCGTCGCGGACCGCGCGCTGGTGCTGTCCCTCATCACCGGCGGCATCGCGTTGACGCTCGCCTATCTTTCGATCCGCAAGTCGATCACCAAGCCCGACGACCGGCTGCTGGAACGCTGGCAGGCGCGATCGAGCAATGGCGAATTGGCGCGGCTGGCGCAGGAAGGCACTTTCGACAAAGCGCAGATCGCGCGCGGCACTGCTGATGGCCAGCAGCCCTTCGCAACCCAGGCGCAGATTGACAAGGCGCTCGCCGGGGCGCCGGCGCGCCGCGAAGGCTGGTCGAAATTCTTCGCGGTTGCGACCCCGCTCGCCTTTCTCTGCGTCATCGCGGTGATGGTGCTGGCCAAGCTCGGCATCGGCCACGACCTCAAGGGCGGCGACGCCGCCGCACTGGTCGGCGGCGTTGCCGCGATGCTGATGATCTGCGCGTCCTTCGTCACCGACGAATTGCGCAAATTCCTCGACACCAGCGCCGACCACATCACCGAAGGCTTCGTCTTCGCATTCAAGGCGATGGGCTCCGTGCTGCCGATCGCGGGCTTCTTCTTTCTCGGCGCCGAGCCGGGCCTTTCCGCGCCGATCCTCGGGGTGCCCACGGCCCAGGCGCCGAGCCTGCTGTTCGAGCTGATCCAGACCGCGCAGGCCTGGATACCGGGCAACGAGTTCTTCGTCGCCTTCGGCATCCTGATATCAGGCATGATCACCGGCATCGACGGCTCCGGCTTTGCCGGCCTGCCGCTGACCGGCTCACTGTCGGGCGCGCTGGCGCCGTCGGTCGGGCTGGATCCGGCGACGCTCGCCGCGATCGGCCAGATGGGCGCGGTGTGGACCGGCGGCGGCACCCTGGTGGCCTGGTCGTCGCTGATCGCAGTGGCCGGCTTCGCGCGCGTCCCGGTCTTCCAGATCGTGCGGACCGCGATGATCCCCGTATTGACCGGGCTCGCGGTGTCGACCGTCTGCGCCGTCCTGATCTGGCATTGAGGAGAATCCCGTGACGATAGCTGAAACGACCGCACACAAGATGTCCTTCTCCACGGAGGGCAACGCAGGGATCGAGGAATTTCCGAACCTGATCGCCGGCGAGCGGATCGCAAGTGCCTCCGGCAGACTGTTCGCGAACATCAATCCCGCCGACACCAGCGACCTGGTCGGACGCTTCCAGCAATCGACCGCCGCCGATGCGCAAGCGGCCGTCAATGCCGCGGCCGCCGCGTTCGCAGGCTGGAAGCGGACCCCGATCACCAAGCGCGCCGCCATCCTGAACCGGGCCGCCGATCATCTCGAGGCCCGCGCCGATCAAATCGCGCGGGAGATGACGCGCGAAATGGGCAAATCGCTCGGCCTCGCGCGCGACGAGGTGCTGCGCTCGGCCCAGACCCTGCGGTTCTATGCCGTCGAGGGACAGTCGCTGACCGGCGAGGTGTTTCCGAACGACGATGCGGACATGACGGTCTATACGTTGCGCGAGCCGCTCGGCGTCGTGTCGGTGATCACGCCCTGGAATTTTCCGATTTCGATCCCGGCGCGCAAGATCGCGCCGGCCCTCATCACCGGCAATACGGTGGTGTTCAAGCCGTCGTCCGATGCGCCGCTCAGCGGCTATCGCCTGGCGGAGGCGCTGATCGCGGCAGGCTTGCCGTACGGTGCGCTCAACTACATCACCGGCAAGGCCGGCGAAATCGGGCCTGATATCACCGAGCCGCCGGTCATCCGCGCGATTTCCTTCACCGGATCGACGTCCGCCGGCGAACAGATTTGCCGCGCGGTCAGCTTCGTGACCCGGACGCAGATGGAGCTCGGCGGCAAGAACCCGCTGATCGTCATGGACGACGCCGACCTCGATCTGGCGGTCGATCTGACCGTCAAGGGCGGCCTGTCGCTGGCCGGCCAGGCCTGCACCGGCACCAGTCGCGTCCTGGTCATGAAGCAGGTGCGCGCCGAGTTCACAGCAAAGCTGCTCGCCAAGGTCAAGGCGATCAAGATCGGCAGCGGCCTCACCAGCGGTATGGAGATGGGGCCGCTGGCGACCGCCAGGCAGCTCGAAACCGTGCTGCGCTATGTCGCAATCGGGAAGAAGGAGGCGACGCATCTCTGTGGCGGCGACCGGCTCACCGGTGCAGCCTATGACGGCGGATACTTCGTCTCACCCGCGGTCTTCACCGACGTGACCCAGGACATGACAATCGCGCGCGAGGAGATCTTCGGCCCGGTCATCGCGATCATCGAGGTCGACAGCTATACTGATGCGATCGCCAAGGCCAATGCCAGCGAGTACGGCCTGTCGGCCGCGATCGTGACGCGCAGCCCGCGCGCGATGCATGATTTCGCCAATGACATCCAGTCGGGCACGGTCAAGATCAACCGCACGACCACGGGCAATCTGATCAACGCGCCGTTCGGCGGATTGAAACGGTCGAGCACCTCGACCTTCCGCGAGTCCGGCCGCACTGGCCTCGAATTCTACACCCAGATCAAGACGGTCTACCGCGGCACCTGAGCTGCGGCCGACCGCCCACTCCAATCCCGGAAGATAGCGATGAGACAGTCGTTCAAACTCGAACTTGCCGAAGCCCGCCACATGATCGCCGCCGCGATCCGCAAATCCGCCGAGATCGGCGTTGCGGAGACGGTCTGTGTGACCGACGAGGGCGGCTATCCGCTGGCGCTGGAGCGGATGGATGGCGCGCGGGTCACCGGCCCGCAGATCGCCTGGAACAAGGCGTTCACGGCGGCCGGACACAAGCGCTCCACCCATTTGTTCAACCAGCCGCCGAACGGACCTGCCCTGCCCGGCAACGAAGCCTTCGGCATCCAGTGGAGTTTCGACGGAAAATTTGCCGTGTTCGTCGGCGGCTTTCCGATCGTCGTGGACGATGAGGTTGTCGGCGGCATCGGACTCAGCGGCGGCAATGGCGAGCAGGACACCCAATGCGGCGTCGCCGCGCTGCAGGCCTTGCAGGAATTGCTACGCGGCCATCGCGTGCTGGTCGCGGCCGATATCAAGAAGTGACAGGGCTCGCCGGCAGTGACGAAGGGGTAGGTTTCGAGCGTCAGCGGTCTCGGCCGAGCCGCGCGCAGGCGGCGGCGCCGCCCTTGCGCAACACAAGGCTGTGATGACAGGCCTCCTCGACACCGCGGAAATACAGCGCATCACCCTCCTCCGCGGTCAGGATCAGCCCGATCACCTCCTCGTAGAACCGCCGGCTCGCCGCGAAATCACGGACATCAAGAACGAGGTGGCCGGCCCGCGTGATCCGAAACCCGGGATCGTGGTTCGTGGTCGGCAAGCTCATGTGCACCTTCTGGTTTTTCCGTTCGCGGGAACCCAACTCATTGCGAAAAACCGGCAGGCGATCAAGCAGTGCGGATCGGCAATCCCCGCCGGTTGGTGACGTCGCATCACGCATTTGTATCGATTTGTTAGCAATGCCTGCCGGCGGAACCGAAACGTGAGCCCGGTGTGACACGGTCCGTTCCAATAGTTCATAGTTTGTCAAAGGTTTGCAGAGAATTCTTCGCCGCTGCGCCATCGCCAAACCGCGCAGGCAACGTATTGAGATGCGTATCGATCTCAGATCATATTTCGCGGCCCTGTTCGCGGGTGACCTCGCGGCCTTCGGCGCACCACCGACGGACGAAGCGCTTGCCGGCCATATCCGCGCCGAGCAGGTTTCGCTCGTGCTCGGCTATTCCTTCGGCATCATGCTGGCCAACGCCTGCAACGCGCTGGTGCTCGCGGCTGCACTGTGGCAATCGCCGGACTGGGCCTTCGCGCTGGTGTGGGCTGCCGCCGTAAGCAGCGCGGCGCTGTTCTTCGGCCTGCAGGCGCGCGCATCGCGCCGCGTCGCCAAGCCGCAATTCGTGTCGCGGCGAACCATGTACCGGCTGGTGCGCAACGCGCTGGCGCTCGGCGCCGCCTGGGGTGTCGTCCCGGTTGCCTTCTTCGCCGGCGCTTCGAGCGGCGCACAACTCGTGATCACCTGTCTCTGCGCCGGCATGCTGGCCGGCGGCGCCTTCGCCTTCTCCACCATCCCGATCGCCGCGATCGCCTTCACCGCGCCGATCTTTCTCGGCACCGCGATCTGCCTCGGCCGGGACGGCGACTTCATCTATCTGCTGATGGCCGTCCTCGTCCTGGTCTACGGCTCCGTGCTGCTGCGCGGCGTGTTCCTCAACGCATTCGAGTTCAGGCGCCGCATCATCGCCCAGCACGAGGCCGAACGGACGGTGCGGCAGGATCCTTTGACGCATCTGCCGAACCGCGTCGCCTTCAACGAACAGCTCAATGGCGCGCTGAGCCGGCTGGCCCGCTCGGGCGAGGAATTCGCGGTGCTGCTGCTCGACCTCGATCGCCTCAAGGAGATCAACGACAGGTTCGGCCATCCGGCAGGCGACGAGCTCCTGGTGCAGCTTGCGGCCCGTTTGCAGCGCTGCACGCGCGCGGCCGAGCACGTCGCGCGGATCGGCAGCGACGAATTCGCGCTGATCATGTCCAATCTGACGCGGCCCGAGGATGCGCTGGCGATCGCCGAGCGGTTCGTCGCAGCGTTCGCCGAGCCATTCCCGGTCGACGGGTTCGAGATCAGCAGCGCAATCAGCATCGGCATCGTGCTCGCGCCGCGCGACGGCAATACGTCCCACGATCTGCTCAAGCATGTCGACATCGCGCTCTACCGGGCGAAGAAGTCCGGCCCCGGCACCATCTGCTTCTTCGAGGCCAGCGACGACCAGTCGGCGCGCGACCGCCGCGCCCTGCAGCGCGACCTCGAACAGGCCATCGAGGCGGATCAGCTGTTTCTGGTCTACCAGCCGTTCCTCGACATCCGCAAAGGCCGCGTCACCGGCTTCGAGGCGCTGCTCCGCTGGCAGCATCCGACGCGCGGCCTGATCCCGCCAAGCGTCTTCATTCCGATCGCCGAGGAGAGCGGACTGATCCACCAGCTCGGCGAGTGGGTGATCCGCCATGCCTGCGCGATGCTGTCGCGCTGGCCTGATGACATCAGGATCGCGGTGAATTTCTCCGCGGTCCAGTTCCAGAACGTCGGTATCCTGCAGACCATCGTCGAGGCGCTCGCCGAGGCCAATGTCGCGCCGAACCGGCTCGAGATCGAGATCACCGAGTCGATGCTGATCTCGAAATACGGCTCGGCGCCCGCGATCCTCAACGGGTTGCTCGAGCTCGGCCTGACGGTTGCGCTCGACGATTTCGGCACCGGCTTCTCGTCGCTGACCTATCTGCGCAAGCTGCCGTTCAGCCGCATCAAGATCGATCAATCCTTCATCCGGGATATGCTGACCCAGCCGGATTGCGCCGCCATCGTCAAATCGGTGATCGGCCTCGCGCAGGACCTGCAGATCGGCGTCGTGGCCGAAGGCGTCGAGACCGCCGACCAGCTCGAATATCTGCGCCAGACCAGCTGCGACGAGGTGCAGGGCTACCTGATCGGCCGGCCGATGTCGGGCAGCGAGATCACTGCCCTGCTCGACCGCAATCCGCAGCACTCGGTGCACGCGGCGTAGCCTTGATCGAGCACCCGTGCGTCAAAGCGCGTCGGCGCGATGCAGGGTATCCACCGTGATGGTGCCGCGGGCGCGCGAAACGCACGCGCAGATCTTGCGGCTCTCCTGCTTCTGGTGGTCGCTGAAGAAGACGTCGCGATGGTCGATTTCGCCGTCGACGGCGACCACGTCGAGCGCGCAGACGCCGCACTCGCCGCGCCGGCAGTCGCTCATCACCTCATGGCCGGCCTCGTTGAGCACGTCCAGCATCGAGCGGTCGCGCGGGATCACGAACTCGGTCCCCTCACCCCTGAGCCGCACGCGGAACGCCTCGGTCGGCAACAGTCCGCTCGATCCGAAGGTCTCGTAGCGCAGATCAGTCAGCGGGCGGCCTGACGCCTCCCAGGCACGCCGCGCCGCATCCAGCATCCGCATCGGGCCGCAGAACAGCGCCATCGTATCCTGTGGCAAGCCGGCGAAGACACCGTCGAGGTCGAGCCGCCTGCCCTCGTCGCCGGCATGGACGACGAGACGCTCGCCGAGCAGGCGCTCGAGCGTCTCGAGATAGGCCGCATCGCTGCGCGCGCGCACCGCATAGTGCAGCGTCACACCAGCGTCGCGGCGGACCAGCGCCTGCGCCGCGCCGACGATCGGCGTGATACCGATGCCGCCCGCGATCAGGCAGAAATGCCGCCGCGTCCAGTCGAGCTGCACCAGCGAAGCGGGCTGCGTGATGTTGAGCCGCGCGCCCGGCGCGAGCGACCACATATAGCGCGAGCCGCCGCGGGAATCCGCCGCGTGCCGCACCGCGATCCGGAAACCTTGCGGGTCAGCCTCGCCGACCAGCGAATAGGAACGGGTCTGCGGCTGACCATCGATGGTGACGCCGACATCGATATGGCTGCCGACCGGATAAGGCGCGCCGGTGAAATCGTCCGGCCGCAGCAGGAATTCGCGGATGCCGGGCGCAAGGTCGCGCACGGCAAGCAGCGTGGCCGTTGTCCAGGTTTCGATGAATCGCATGGCGCGCTCCGTTCAGCCGGCCGTGACCAGCGCCAGCGCCGGCAGCAGATCGAGGTGCGTGCGGTTGCGTAGCGCCAGCCGGAGATTGCGTGCCGCAAGCCTTGCATGCTCGCGCATGATCGCTTCGGCACGCGCGCCCTCGCGGTTCTCGATGGCGTCGACCACCACGCGATGATGGTCCTGCGCGATCAGCAGGATCTGGCGCGCCTCGGGCAGCGCCGATTGCGCCATCACGAAGCCGCTCGGCGAGGCGAACGGCAGCGCCGAAGCGCGATCGATCTGCCGGATCAGCGGCGGGCTGCGCGACAGCTCGGTGAGCAGCGCGTGGAACCGCGCATTGAGCGCGACGTAGGACGAAAACGCTTCGACCGAGATCGGGTCCTGTCGCACCAGGCCGTCGATCTCGTCGAGGCATTGCTTCAGCGGCTCGAGATCGCGCGACGAGACGCCGCGCTCGGCGGCAAAGCGCGCGGCAAGGCCCTCCAGCGTGCCGCGCAGCTCGATCGAGTCGAGAATGTCGCGCTCGGAAAACGCCTTGACCATGAAGCCGCCGGACGGGATCGCCTCCAGCAGGCCTTCCTCCTCCAGCCGGACCAGCGCCATCCGCACCGGCGTGCGCGACACGGCGGTGATCTCGACCGCTTGCAGCTCCGAGATGCGCTCGCCCGGCCGCAGCCGGCCCGAGAGAACCAGGTCGCGCAGCGCGAGCTGCGCCCGCACGGTCTGCGACACTGAGCGATCGGTTTCGCGTTCCGCCATGACCCGGCCTACTCCGCCGCCTGCAACTGCTGCGGCGGATTTTCCTTCGCCACCATGCGGTCGATGACGCGCCGCGCCCACATCGCACCGGCATCGATGTTGAGGTTGTAGAACACGCGGTCCGGATTCTCGTCCATCGCGCGCTGTTGCGCTTCCAGGATGATCTCGTCCTCGTGGAAGATGCCGGCGACGCCGTCGCGGATTTCGCTGGTGAGGCGCTGCTCGGTGATGCGGTGATTGCGGACGAAGGCCCAGAAGTAGTGACAGGTCTTCTCGGTCTCCGGCGTGATGGTGTTGAGCACATAGCCGTTGACGCCCTGCGAGCGATCGCCCTCCGGCGCGCCGGATCCGGCCGGCGCGACGCCGACGTCGATATTGACGGTGCACGGCGCCTCGAAGCGGATGATCTGCCAGCGATCGACCGGGCCCGGCCTCTCGAGCTGCTTCGCCCAGAACGGCGGCGCCTCGATGCCTTTCATCCAGCGCGTCACGGTGACGGTCTTCTCGCCATGGGTGACGTCGAACGGCGCTTCGGCGACGGCATCATTGCCGATGCTCGAGCCGTGCACGAAGGTCTCGTGGGTCAGGTCCATCAGATTGTCGACCACGAGGCGGTAGTCGCATTTGACGTGAATGGTCTTGCCGTCGCCGGCCCAGGCCGGATCGTGATTCCAGTGCATGTCGGGCACCAGCGCGGGATCGGCCAGCGCAGGATCGCCCATCCACAGCCAGATGAAGCGATGACGCTCGACCACCGGATAGGCGCGCACGCAGGCCGACGGATTGATGGTCTCCTGCGAGGGCATGAAGGTGCAGCGGCCCTGCGCGTTGTATTTCAGGCCGTGATAGCCGCAGACCACGGTGTCGCCGTCGAGCCGGCCCTTGGAGAGCGGCACGAGGCGATGCCAGCAGGCATCCTCGAGCGCTACCACCTCGCCGTCGCCCTTCCGGTACATCACGACATGCCTGCCGCAGATCGTCCGCGGCAACAGCGCGTGCTTGATCTCGGCATCCCAGCCGGCCGCGTACCACGCGTTCATTGGAAAGGGTTTTGGCATTGGTCGCCCTCTTGGGGTCGTTTCGGATACTTCATGTATACATAATTGCACATAAAATGGCAAATAGAGGTAACATAGTAATTGTATTCGACATTGAAGTATACAGATAGTCGCCGTCCAGCCGATAGGAGCTCTACCTGCGCATTCCGCACGCATGGCGTCTCGTCCCGCGCTTCTCGCAGCGAAGGCGAGTGAGGCTCACCGAGGATTGACGGATGTGATGTACCGGCCGCGCCGGTGGTCGGCTTACGAGTTCGACGCCGCGCGGGTCGAGGCCGACTGGACGTCCTTGATGCTGATGACGACGGCGATGCGCTTGATCATGCCGCTGCGGTAGGCCTGCAGGAACTTGTCGTAGTGCTTGACCGAGATGCAGCCGTTGGAGTCGCCGTTCGGCCCGAGCATGTAGCTGTGCACCAACAGACCAACACGCCCGAACGTATCGCTGCCATCGACCGGGGTCATGCGCAACGCGGGCACGCCGTGGAACAGCTTTTCGCGCGGCTTCATCTCGTAGAGGCCGGGCGGCGTCGCACCGGCGTTGCGGGCATTCACATGCGAGGGATCGTCGAGCAGATTGCCGAGGCCTGAATGCGCCTCGAACTTGGTGCCGTCGGGCATGTACACGATGCGGCCGGTGATGTCGTAGACCGCCGTGCTGCTGTCATAACCGAGCTTGCCGAGGTCGGGGCTCGGGCCGGACAGCAAGCCGTCATTCGGATCGACCGATGCGAGCTGTATCTTGCCCGGCATCATGTCGGCGATCTTCTGCAGGAAGGTCCGGTTGTCACCCTGCTGCACCGGCGCCTGCGGCGGCAGCGGCTGATCATTGCGCGCGAGCAGATTGGCCTCGGCCGGCCGCGATCGCGGCATCGGCACTGCGGGTGCAGCCGTCGTGGTCGTCGCCGCGACGGATGCGGTCGCCGGCTGGCTGGCCGGCAGTTCGGACTGGGTGTCACGCAGCTGGCCAGCCAGCGCGTCCTCGATCTGACCGAACTCGGAATTGAAATCGCCGCGGCTCGAACGGAACCCGCGGCGCAGCGGATAATAGAGCGAAGCCGTGTTGATCGTGGAGCGGGAGCCGAAGCGATCGTCGAAATTCAGCGAGGCGGTGGTGTTGGCGAGCGCCGGTCCATGCAGCCAAGCGGTAGGGTCGATGCCGACCATCCAGGCGGCAAGGCCAGACGACAGGACGAGCGCGCTCACGGCAAACGCCGTGCTGCCCACCAGAGACACGCCGCGGTTCGACTTACGCGCGGCAGCTTTCGTCGTACGTTGACCCATCATCCCCAAGTCGGTGCTCTGGGGCCTGTTACCCGGCCCACGTTGGATTCACCGTTCGCTCATCATATCAGGGAATTAGAGTAAGGCATAATCGAGACGGAGCGGGCAACGACAGGATTTTTAAACGTTTTTCGGATGGAAAGTGCCCGGGAATCAGCCCCGGGAGGGCCGGAACGGCCGAAAAGGTCCCGTTTCGGGACGATTTTGGCGACTCAGGCGATCTTTTCTTCCCGGAGCGTGAGCACCGGAACCGGCTTGCCGATCGCGTAGCCTTGGGCGTAGTCGACCCCGATCTGGCGCAGCTCGTCCAGGATCGCGAGGCTCTCGACGAACTCGGCCACCACCTGCTTCTGCATGATCTTCGCGGTCTTGGTGATCATCTCGACCATCGCGCGATCGACCTTGCTGTTCAGGATCTCCTTCACGAACGAGCCGTCGATCTTGATGGTGTCGACCGGCAGGTGCTTCAGATACGCGATCGAGGACATGCCGGTGCCGAAATCGTCGAGCGAGAAGCTGCAGCCGATCTCGCGCAGCCGCGCGATGAATGTCTGCGCCTCGTCGAGATTGGAGATCGCACTGGTCTCGGTGATCTCGAAACACACCAAAGCCGGCGCAACGTCATGCTGGGCAAACAGCTCGGCGACGAAGTCGACGAAATCGCCGTCGCCGATCGTGGCACCGGAGAGATTGATGGCGTAGCTCGCGACCTTGCGCGGGTGGTGCTTGCGCTCGGCGATGATCTCGAAGGCGCGGCGAACCACCCAGCGGTCGATCAGCGGCATCAGCCCGTAGCGTTCGGCCGCCGGCAGGAAGCTGCCGGGCGGCACCAGGGCGCCGCTCTCGTCGCGCAGGCGCAGCAGCAATTCGCGGCGCTCGTTACCCTTCAGCATGCCGTTCAGCGGGCGGATTTCCTGCTCGTAGAGGCAGAAGCGTCCCTCATCCAACCCCTTGCGGATGCGATTGACCCAGCTCATCTCGGCGACGCGCACCGCCATGCCGGTATCGGACGGACGGTGCTCCTGGACGCGGTTGCGTCCCTTGTCCTTGGCGAGGAAGCAGGCGACGTCGGCGAGCCGCAGCGCGTCCTGCACGCCGGCGCTGTCGCAAAGCGCGACAAGGCCGATGCTCGCGCTGATCCGGAAGCTCGAGCCCTCATGGACGAAGTTCGACTGCTCGACCACCGCCCTGATCCGCTCCGCGACATCGGCAGCAACGTCGTGCGTGGCGGAGCCGTCGTCCCGCAGCAGGATGCCGAACTCGTCGCCGCCGAGACGCGCAACCAGCCCGCTGTCACCGACCTCGGCAGCCAGCAGCCTTGCCACCTGCTTCAACAGCCGGTCGCCCGCCATGTGGCCGCAAGTGTCGTTGACGATCTTGAACTGGTCGAGGTCGATCAGCATCAGGTCGGCGCCGACGGCCGTCGAGCCCGACATCGCCTTGTGCAGTTCGAATTCGAACTGCCGCCGGTTCGCAAGGCCGGTGAGCGTGTCATGAGACGCGGCCCACGCCAGTTCCTCGACCAGCCGCCGCTCGGCGGTCATGTCGTGAATGATCATGACGCGGCCGGCCGGCTCGCCGGCATGCACGATCGGGGTCTCGACCACCGAGACCGGCACGCTGGAACGGTCCGGCCGCACCAGCAGGCGCTGCTGCGGGCGGCTTTCGTCGTCGACATCGGCGCTCTGGAACGATCCCTGCACCGGCTGCTCGGCGATGTTGAACAGCGACGAAAGCTGCTGTCCGGTGACGTCCTGCCCCGACGCGATCAGCCGTTGCGCGGCGGCGTTCATGTAGCCGACGCGATCGTCCTGCGTCGTCACGATGACCGCGTCGCCGATCGAGGCCAGCGTGAGCTGGGCGCGTTCCTTCTCAACCGCGAGCGCGGTTTCGGCAAGCCAGCGCCGCCACAGCATCCGCCGCGTATGAAACAACACGATGCCGGCAAGGCAGGCCGCGATCAGGATATTGACCAGCAGCAGCAGCGCGGAGACCTGGCGCGACGCCTTGCCGAGGTGATCGGAAAAATCGACGGCCAGCGTGCTCAGCGCGGCGTCGACCACACCGATCCGCTCGACCCAGTGCTTGATGGTCGCAGCCGAAGGATCATGCAGCGCGACGTCGTTGGCTGCCTCGTTCCTGATTTCGATCAGCTGGTCGAGCAGTGCATCCGAATTCCGCCACGCCGTCACCGCGCCGGCCACGTGGTGCATCGTGCGGAAATATTTGAACAGCCAGATCAGGCCGCCGATGTCGTCGTCATGATTGCCCGCCCTGGCGAAGCCACTCCGCGCCACGGCGTCGTTGTTGCCGGGCGCTTCCAGCGCGCGCCGCGCGGTGCGATCGGCCAGCGGCACCGCGATGGCGGCATCGAACTTCTGCAGATAGAGCGGCGCGCCGGTAGAGACATAGATCTGAAGGTAGTGAATGGCGTCCTTCTGGCCCTTCGACCACATGCTCTCGCCGGCCACATAGGCGCGCACCGCGGACATCACCTGCAGGCTGCCGGCCGACAGCCCGCCGAGCAGCAACACGATCGCAAGCAGAGGCCCAACCACCCGCCACAGTGACCAGCTTCGAAACGAAAAGAACATGCCCAATGAGCCCGACCCTGAAATGTCGGGCAAGCCTAGGAATGCCGGCTTAACCTCACGTTGCAAAACGCGACGAGTTTGAAACGACTTGGCTGTAATGAAATTGCGTCAAACTTTACCCATCCCTCAGCCGGGCCAAAGCATGAGCGAGACCAGGTTGAATTGGAGCGGCGTCGGAGGTCCACCTCTCCCTTGGGAGAGGTCGGCGCGCAGCGCCGGGTGAGGGGTTACGGTCCCTCGTTGGAGTTGCGGCCCCTCACCCGATTTGCTGCGCAAATCGACCTCTCCCCGGTGGGGAGAGGTGAACCGAACCCGAGGCCGAACCGATTCAAGTCAACTTCATCCCGCTCTGGCGCTCAGGGACGCAATGTCGGCGACGTGTTCGGGGCCGGCGCCTGCTCCATTTCTGCCTCTTCGGGCAGTTTGTCGGCATGGACGGCAAGCGGCATGCCGATCCAGAGCGGATCGTCGCGATGATCGCGGCGCGGATTGGTGGTGTTGGGATGGACCAGGATGCTCAGGCTGCCGTGGTTCAGCATCAGCCACGGCACCAGGGTCGGAAACAGCTCGGCCGCGAACGCCACCTGATACATCGCCTGATCGTGCGGGCCGACCTTGACGTCGTGCCAGCGCCCGAGCGTGACCAGGAAACGCTCGCCCATCCAGGTGCGCAGGCGTTCGGCCTCGCCCCGGCTGGTGGCGGGGTCGTAATAGACATGGGCGTGATAGCTCGCGATCTCGCCGATCCCCCGTGGCCCGTCCGTCATCTCGCCTCCCCTTCCGCGGCCCGCTACCCGCGCCGCAGCACACTGAACTGGAACGACTGCGTCGCGCCCCAGGGCGTGACGTGCCGGTGCGCCTCATGCGCGATCAACTCGAATGCCGGACCGACGGTCCGGCTGAGCGTTGCCGGATCATAGCGCTGCACCGGCAGGCCACTGCATTTTTCCGGACCGTCCGGCGCGAAGGTGCCGATCACGGCGTGACCGCCCGCCTTGACGCCGCGATGCAGTCTCTCGAGATAAGCGGCGCGGTCGCTCTCCTCAACGAGAAAATGAAACGCAGCACGGTCATGCCAGATGTCGAAAGCCTGCTGCGGCTGCCAGACCGTCGCGTCATCGGCAACCCAGCGCACCGCTGCGCCGGTCGCTCCGACCCTTTGCCGCGCGCTCGCCAGCGCAGCTTCGGAGAGATCGAGCACGGTGAGATCATGAAAGCCCCTCGCCAGCAGCGCATCGACGAGCCGCGAAGCCCCGCCGCCGATGTCGATGATCGAGGCGTCGCGGCCGGGCACGACGGATTCGATCAGGCCCAGCGATGGCTGCGGATCGGCCTGCGACCAGCTCACCTGCTGCTCGCCCTTGGTCAGATAGACGGTCTGCCAATGCGATTGTCGATCAGAAGCGGTCATGGTGATACGTCCCGAAAGCGGCAACAACCTGCGTTGCGCACCATTAACCATCAGCTAGGCGCCGCGGTGTCCCGCGTCAACCGGAGCGGCGGACGCGCACGGCGGCACCGCAGTAAATGCCGCATTTGCATCGCCATATTTTCCATTTAACCTGACGGCAGGTTGAGATCGGGGCGTCCGGGGATGGCCAATTTCGGCTGGACACGCGGCAACAAGCCTGCACCGACGGAGGATGCCGCCAACGACTTGCGCGGCCTCACCGATCCCTGCGCGTTTCTCGCCGCGCTCGACAAGGTGGTGCCGCGCTATCTCGACCTCGCCGACAACGGCGTGCTGGTCTATCCGGCCTGCAAGCGCAAGCCCGGCGACCTGCTCGGCGATGCGAGAACGATCTGGGATCACACGCGGCTCGAAGCGATGCGCTATGTCCCGATGGTGCCGCGGAAGGACACCGCGCTGCTGGTCGATCCATCGCGCCAGGCCGAGATGATCGACGCCTTCCTGCGTCAACGCGCGCACGACAAGACCGTCGTCGATTTCACGGGTACCGCGATCGAGGATTACGGCATCGCGATCTATGCGGCGCTGAACTGGCTGAACCATTGCGGCACCCTCGTCGGTGCCGATCCGCAAAAATTCTCCGGCACGCTGCGCAGCTTCCGTAAGGTCATGGTCGTCGCCCGGCAGTGGTGGGCGCTCGATGGCGCCGCGGAGCGCTGCCGGCAGATGCTGGAGGCACGCGAGCGGCCGCCGCTGGTGTTCTTCCTGCTGTGGGCCGAATGCACCAATCTGGCGCGCGAGATCGCGATCGCGGCGGCAGGCGCGGCGGCGACCGAGGACAGTATCGCGCGGATGCGTGCGGCCGATGATCCGGAGCAGCTGGCGTAACGCGCGAATTTGACGCGCGGCCGCAGGCTAGGGTGCGTGCTCATAAATCCTGTCCGCTTTCGAGACTTAAAGCGGACTAGCGGCTCGACCACAGGGATGTCGCCTCTTGACCCGAAGCGGACTTGGCTGCCGGTCGCGTAGCTTAGCTTTTACCGGACAGTTGAATTGCGCGCCCTACAGGCTCTTCAGCCACTAGCCGAACTTCGCAAAGATTGGAGCGATGGGCTGGCGTGCCGCTGACGGGATCTCGCACTGCGGCATCAACCGTCAAGTTGAAGTTGGTGCCGTTCGCCGCGAACGGATCGGAACCCGCAATCCCCAGTTCATCACAACCTTGCCACCAACCGTGTTCGCCGACGACGACACGTGGATCGAGTTGGTCGCTGAAGCGCGCCCTGGCGCGCATTGCGCCTGCAGGGGTCCGCAAGTCAACCCAGTCTCCGTTCTTGATCCCGCGAGCCGCGGCAGTCGCGGGATTCAGCTCGATCTCGGGGTGCAATGCACGCTTGCGCAGGCTCGGCAGCGCACGATGTTGAGTCTGACAAAACAGACTGGGTTTGGCGCAAGTCAGGATCAAAGGGAAAGCTGCGGCCAGGTCAGGGCGAGCGACAGGGCCGATTGGCGGCTCGACGAAGTCCGGCATGGCTGAATAACCACGATCGAGGAAGGTCTCGGACCAGAATTCAATTTTCCGCGAAGGCGTTGGAAAGCCACACGGGTTTCCCTTGCTCTCGCTGCCGGCGTGTTTGCGGTATCGCATCGTCAGCGGCTTCCGCAATCCAGCCGGCTGCGCGCGAAGCTGCTCCACGGTAAAACCGCTCGGACCGAGCTGCTGCCGGTAGCTGGCATCGACGTTGCCATCCCAGAATTGCTCGCCGAAGCCAAGGCGCGTGGCGAGGCCAAAGATGATATCTGTGTCGGAACGCGCCTCGCCTTGCGGCTCAACAATCGCTTGCCGAAGCTGTACGTGCGATTGAGCATCTGCGCTGATCTCAAATCCGATTTTGAGAGCCTCGCGTTCGAAGCAGGACGCCACGGGAAGCACGATATCGGCAAGCGCGGCCGTGGGCGTCATGAACAGATCAGCATGTGCGTAAAAATCGAGCGCGGCGAGCGCGGCCCGTCCGCGAACGGGATCGCCCTGTGCAAGCAGTAGATTATTGCCGAACCCGATGAGTCCGCGCACGGGATAAGGAGTGCCCTCCAGCACGGCGTCGTAAAAGTCTCGGGCGGAGACATTGTTCAAGCGCGCCGGTCCCAGCGGGCGTTCGACAAGTCCGATTGCGGGAACCAGCCGCTTTGCTGCAGGCAAGTCTTCTCCGGTGATCGACCCGGCTGGCACGGCTGGCAGTAGCACATTGCCGCCGGGCGCATCGAAGCTACCCGTCAGCGCATAGAGCATGGCCATGGCCCGCGCAGTCTCCGTGCTGTTGGCGTGATGCTCGTGCCCGCTCCAGGCATAGTAGGAGACAGGCCTGGCGTGCCCGATGATGCGTGCAGCCTGCTCCAATTGGCTCGCCGGAATCCAGCAGGTGCGCTCAATCACCTCGGGCGAATAGGTCTTGCACAACTCTGCATAGTGATCGAAAACGGGCCGGCAACCGATGGCGCCGTGTATGGTCGCGACCGTAAACTCGCCGCGCAGAGCAAAAGGCCCGGCGGTCGTCTCGTAGCGGCCGGCCGCCGGATCATAGCTAACGGTGCGATTGGCCGATGAATCCCAGGCGACAAATTGGTCTGGGCTTCCGCCGGAAGCCAGCTCGTTTGCCCTCAGCAACCTATCGGTATCCGAGCGCACCAAAAGAGGTCCGTTACTCCACGCGCGCACAAACTCCTGATCGTACCAACCTCGCTCGATCATGACATTGGCCAGACCTAGTGCGAGCGCGCCGTCTGTTCCTGGGCGCACGCGCAACCAGACATCGGCCTTGTTGGCCAGCCCGACATTGCGTGGATCGATCACGATCAGCTTCATTCCGCGTTTCAGGCCAGCGACCGTCGCTGTAGCGTGAGTGATGCGCGAAAATGAGGGATTATAGCCCCACAGGATAAGGCACCCGGATTCGGCGATGTCAGGCATCGCGCCGCTGCTTGCGATGCCAACTGTGCCAACGCCAAAGACATAGCGCGTCGCAATCGCACGGCCCCAGCCACACAGGTCGAACGCATACACCAAATTCGGCGTGCCAAATGCGTTCATCAGTCTCCGGATATAGGCAGTCGAGTCCACGATAGCGGTTGTTGAACTGGACGGTTGGCTAAAAGCTACCGCCTCTGGTCCATGCTGCTCGGCGATGCAACGCATCGCAGCGGCGATCTGATCGAGCGCCGCATTCCATGAAATTTCCTCCCACCCCGGATCGGCATCGCCTTTCGGTCGTGTTCGACGCAGCGGTCTGGTCAGCCTGTCCTTGTGGTACACCAGCTCAGGAGCTGCGCGACCCTTTGCGCAGATTGCCGCGCCGGTCGGGTGCGTCGGATCGGGATCGAGGCGCGTAAATCTGCCATCCGTCAATGTCGCGACGGTACCGCAGCGGGCGATACAAAGACCGCAGTACCCTTGCACCTGACGCACGTCCGGGGTTTCCGCTGACATGCACAAGCTCCCTTGTGACAAAGGATGCGCACGTAGGATCGCGCCTTCGTGCCGATGGCTGGTAAGCTGCCGCATCGTATCATAAACCACAAGCCACGCGGGGCATGTCCGTTCATGGCCCATCAGCGAAGTCGGGGCACGCCTCCTTGAGGTCCGGTCAATGGGGCACAGCGGACTGGAATTGCTCACGTTGAGTTTTTCGCATTTTGACCCAAAGCCGTCTTGGGCTTTTGCCTACGTGTTGCGACGCAGGATGTAGTCGGAAGTGCCCGCGGCTAGAAGAATTGATATCCTCCTCGCCCTCCTAACCTTTCATGAGGTGACCGAATGAAGCGCGTGGGCTTTTTATCGATCGGTACCAAGACCGCCGCAGCGATCAATCTTGGCGCGCTCCGAAGGGGACTGCGGGACCTTGGTTATGAAGAGAACAGGAATCTCCAGATCGAGCAAAGGTACGCGGATGGTAGTTCGGAGCGACTCCCGGTACTCGTCGGTGAGCTGATCGCCGCCAAAGTCAATGTCATCGTTACCGCCAGCATACCTTCGGCACTGGTCACGAAGAATGCAGCAGCAAACACACCGATCGTAGTTGCGGCTGCCGGCGATTTTGTGGGCAACGGGCTCGCGGCGAGCATGGAGCGTCCGGGCAGAACGATTACTGGCCTCGATGAGGTCGTTCCTGGCCTAAGCGCCAAACGCCTAAGGTATCTCGTAGACGCCGTCGGCGTTAAATCGCCGGTCGCCATTCTCTCAAGCGCCACCGGGCCCACGCATGCCAAACAGATGCAAGAGACAGAGGAGGTTGCACGCTCTCTCGGCGTGACATTCAAGACAGTGAGAATCGGGAATGCCAACGAAATCGCTCCCGCCTTTGAGGAGATGGCCCGTGAACGAGCTACCGCATTACTTGTCTTCTCTGGCGTATTGACCGCCATTCACTGCCGCACGATTGCGGAGCTTGCTGCAAAAAACCGACTACCTGCCATGTCTTGGCACAAACGGTTCGTAACCGACGGAGGTCTGATGTATTATGGACCAAATCTTTCGCGCATGTTTCGGCAATCCGCGGCGCTAGTGGACAGGATACTGAAAGGGGCACAGCCGGCTGACATTCCGGTCGAGTACGCAGCAGACTTCGAGTTGATCATCAATTTGAAAGCTGCCAAGGCGCTCGGCCTCCAGATGCCGCCTACGCTGCTTGCGCACGCCGACGAGGTGATCGACTAGAGAAGCCTCGTTGCTGCGATTGCTCACAGCCGGTTATGGCCCTTTGCGGACATTCACTTAGGCGTCCGTCGATGTCTGCTCTGGAGGGGAACTCGGACCTCGCTATCCCCGCACGCATCAGATTTGTGAGTACTCGCCCTAGCTAGGCAACGGAGCGGCTGACACCAGTTGCAGCTCCTTGGACTTGCGCGCGATGAGGCGGCCGAGATCGCCCTGCTTGTAGGTCTCGACGAACTTGATGGCGAAGCCGTTCGGCAGATGCCGGACCACGCGGCCGACGCAGGCGCCGATCGCCAGCGGCATGCCGACCGGCGGCTGCACCTCGGAGGATACCGCCGCGCCCGACAGCGACATGTCGATGATGAAGCAGCTCCGCATGGTGCCGTCCGCCAGCGTCAGCATGGCGTGCGGCGCGACGGGAACGAAGCGCGGGTTGTTGCGCGCCTCGCGGACGCTCGGATCCTTTTGCTTCTTCTCGATCCAGGTCAGCTTGTCGGCGAACTTCTCGCGCATCGCACGCGTCATCTCGAGCTCGAGCAGGAAGCTGCCGCTCATCGTGTCGGTGATGCAGCCCTCGAACTTGCCGAACTCCTCGAAATACGAGGTCAGCCGGTCGCCGACCTTGCCGACGACCGGCACGTCCACGATCATGCGGAACGGCGACACGCGCGTGGTGCGGCAGGCGAAGGTGCGCAGCTTGCCCTGCGCATCGTACCAGTTCGGCAGCGTGTAGCTGCCGTTGACCGTGATCCTGACCGCGCGTTGCTTGAGAAACTTCTCGACGGACACGACTGAACCTCGCCCGAGGCGATGTGAGTGCACGGAGGTCGGGGGTGACCGGCTTCCCTGCCGGTGCGATGGGGGGACGTCCGTTACCGATGCGATGGCAGCGGGAGACGCTGCGGCACCGCATCCCAGCGCGTCGTGGAACGGTCCTGGCGCGCAGGTGCGTACAGTCGTACCGTCGAAAGACTAGGAAAGCGTTAAGCCGGGACGGAGCGCGGGCGGCGCAGTCTAGGGCGCAACCCTTACACGGCAGTTTATTTTGCGAGCCGTACAACTACCGGGAGAGTTGCCGCACGGCGTTGCAATCGCGCCGTGCCCTAAACCGCCTGCCCGGTCTCGCAACCGGGTGCTAGCCTCGATGCCATCCTCAACCTTGATGCCTGGCCTTTTGATGCCAGCCTCTTGATGCCACCCCTGGCCGAAATCAGACCGGATCCTCCTATGCCAAACATCTCAGACAAGTCGCTTGCCGACGGCAAGATCCTGCAAAGCGTGGTCGACGGCGTCGGCGTCATCACCTTCAACAATCCCGACAAGCGCAATGCGATGTCACTGGAGATGTGGCAAGGGCTCGGCGAGGCGCTGACCGCCTTGCGCGACGATCCGGCCGTTCGGGTCGTGATCCTGGTCGGCGCCGGCGACAAGGCTTTCGTGTCCGGCGCCGATATCAGCCAGTTCGAGAAGACCCGCCACAACGCGCAAGCCTCCGAGGAATATTCGCGGCGCAGTGCCGCCCAGCGTGCCTTGCTCGCCGACTACCCGAAGCCGACCATCGCCTGCATCCGCGGCTTCTGTCTCGGCGGCGGCATGCAGGTCGCGATGCTGACCGATATCCGCATGTCCGGCGCCAGCGGGCAATTCGGCATTCCCGCGGCCAAGCTCGGCATCGCCTATGGCTATGACGGGCTGCGCCATCTGGTGTCGCTGGTCGGCCCGTCCTGGGCGCGGCTGATCATGTATACGGGCATGCGGATCGACTCCGCGGAAGCGCTGCGGATCGGGCTCGTCGATCGCGTGCTGCCGGAGGCCGAGCTCTGGGATGCGACCATGGAGATCGCGCGCACCATTTCGGGCAACGCGCCGCTGGCGATCAAGGCCGCCAAGATCACCATCGCGCAGGTGCTGAAGGATCCCGCCGATCGCGACATGGCTGCGATCAAGCAGATCGGCATCGACTGCATGGACAGCGCGGATTTCCGCGAAGGCCGCAACGCCTTCATGGAAAAGCGCAAGCCGCGGTTCCAGGGCCGGTAGCGGCGTCCTCATCCTCAGCTGTCATCGCCCGGTTCAACCGGGCGATCCAGTACGCCGCGGCCCATCGGCTCAAGCACAGCCGCCTCTGGAATACTGGATCACCCGCATGCGCGGGTGATGACCCCCGGATGGCTGTTGCACGATTTCTGAATATTAGAAGAATATCTCTGAGTTGCCCGACGTGTCAAGGTCCCCGTCGGACGCCGGCCACCGGCGGCTACTGTGCATGGGGTTGTTTTCGATATTTTGGCAGCCCGCCCTACCCCCCCCCCCGCAAGCGGGAGAGGGGACGTGCTTTCGATCCGGTTCCGACTGGTGATGCTCCCGGCAGCGCCCTACTTCTCGCTGACCGGCACCGTGTAGTTGAGGATCAATCGGCCGCCGTCGGGATAGATGGTCTGGCCGGTGATGTAGGAGGCATCGTTGCTGGCGAGGAATGCCACGACGGCAGCGACCTCGCTCGGCTCGCCACAGCGGCCGGCCGGGGTGCGCGACAGCACGCTGCGCCGCGCGTCCTCCGACGAGAAGATCGCCGTCGCCACCATCTCGGTCAGGATCGTGCCGGGCCCGACCGCCACCACGCGAATGCCGTGCGGCGCCAGCGCGACGGCCGCCACCGAAGTGAGCTGCTTCATCGCGCCCTTGGACATCGCATAGGTCGCAAGCGAGGGGATCGCGAGCAGCGCGTTGACCGAGGACATGTTGATGACGACGCCGCCACCGCCCTGCGCGATCATCTGGCGCGCCGCGGCCTGGACGCCGAAGAACGCGCCCTTGAGGTTGATCCCCATCACGTCGTCGAACTCGGCCTCGCTGATGTCGAGGAAGTCGCGGTTGCGCGCGACACCGGCATTGTTGACCATGACGTCGAGCCGGCCGAATTCCTTCACCGCCGTGGCCACGATGCGATCGACGTCGGCGCGCTTGCTGACATCGGCCTCGAGCGCCCGCAACCGATCCTCATGTCCGAGTTCCTGGGCGGTGTGGACGAGCCCGGCGGCGTCGACATCGGAGATGACGACCCTGGCGCCATCGGCCAGGAAGCGCGCCGCGCAAGCCTTGCCGATGCCGCGCGCCGCGCCGGTGATGGCGACGACCTTGCCGGAATTCTTCATGGGAGTGCCTCCAGAACAAAACTGTTCACGGAGCAATAGCGCATTGCGCGCCGGCAGGGAACGCGGCGGATTCTCCGCGCGCGATTTCAGGGTTTGATGCGCGCAAGAATCCGGTCGGCCTCGGTGCGCCAATCGGCGCTGCGGGCGAAGTCCGGCGTGCCCCTGACCCCGAACACGCCCTCATCGGCGAGATCGGCGATCCAGCCCTGCCGCTCGGCGGTGCCGGAGGCAGACCACGGCGTCAGGTGGGCCTCGCGCACGGTCTCCGCCGCTTCGCGCACCTCCTCGGCACGCCGCCGGCCGTGCTCGATCACCCGCTGAAAGAAATAGGCGCCCTGCTTCTCCCAATCGATGCCGGGAAAGGTCTCCTTGAGCGAGGCCAGCACCGCATCCTCGACGCCGTAGGCGCGCGCCGTGGTGAAGCTCTCGATCACCATGGCTTCCAGCCCCTTGATCATGATGCTGCGGCACATCTTGATCGCCGAGGACACCCCAAGCTCATCGCTCGCGACCTTCGCCGCGAAGCCGAGCGCGACCAGCTGCGGCGCCAGTTCCCGCGCGCCATGGCCGCCGAGCAGCAGCGGCACCTTGATCCGGTACGGCGGCAGCGAGGTCATCACCGCGCCCTCGACATAGCGGCCGCCGGCACCGTCGATATGCGCCGCCGCGCGCTGCTTGGCACCGGGCGAGGCCGAGTTGAAATCGAGAAACCAGGCGCCGTGCCCGGATCGCAGGCGCGCAGGCTTCGGCGACCGGCACCGCCTGGCTCGCCGTCACCGCCGAGATGATGAAATCGGCCCGCGCCGCGAGATCGGCATGGGACTGTGCGAGCGCGACGCCGGTCTCTGCCGCATGCGCGCGGAGCGGCGCGCCCTGCTCGCGGTCGAGCTTGATGTCGTAGGCAACGACCTTCATGTCCTGCTTGCGCAGGTCTTCGGCAAGGATGCGGCCGACCTCGCCATAGCCGAGCATGCCGATCTGCCATTGCCGCGGATCGCTGGAGATTGCCATCAGTTCAAGTCCCGTGTTGTGTCGTCGAACAATTCGTCGACCGTGACGCGCCGGGGGATCAATGCCTGCTGGACACAATAGTCGATCATCAATTCGAGCGGCCTGCGGTTGGCATCGACACCGAACGGCAGCGGGTCCGGCACATCAGCGGAACCGGCCTCTGCCTTGCTGCGCTTGAGCAGTTCATAGAGGCTCCGCACCACGTCGGGCCGCGATGTCGCAAGCTGCCTCGTCACCACCACCAGATGATTGACCGGCACGATACGATGCTGCGCGTACCACCGCGCCGCCTCCGCCGCCGGGTCGGCGAACAACGGCTTGAGCGCCGGATCGTTCGAGGTCTCGCCCAGCACGGCATCGAGCTCGCCGTCCTTGAGCATTTCGATGATGGCCCTGCCCTTCGGGGCCCGTTCGGTGCGGTCGACATATTCGGCGACATGTGGACCCTCGAACGTGACCCAGTCGATGCGGTCGAGGTTCACGCCGTGATCGTTGGCAAGGATGCCGCGCATCCATGCGCCCGTCGTGGTGGTGAACGAGCGGATGCCGACCCGCTTGCCTTCGAGATCCGCGGGCGTGAGCGTGCCGCGGTCGGCGCGATAGAGCGCGTAGCCATGCTGGAAGCGGCCGACCATCGCTGCCGGCAGCAACACCAGCGGCTTGCCGTGCGCCCTCGCCATCAGATAGGTCACGATCGCCATCTCGCAGACCTCGAACGCCTGCTCACGCACCATCGGCTTGAACGCGGCGTTGGTCGGCGTGAACTCGGTGAAGTCGAGGTCGAACAGCTCCGAGCGCAACTCACCGCTCTTCACCGCCTGGATATGCGGGTGATCGCCAAGCACCGTGCGCAGCCGAAGTTTCTCCATGGCGACGAACTCCGCTGGTTCAGGTCAGTGCTCGCCCTGGATTTGTGCCCGGCGCCTTGCGCGGAGCGGGCGGCGCTTGATCGAGCGGCGCGGCCTGCAGCGCAGCGACGGTCGCGCGCACCAGCTCCTCGATGGCATGGCCGGCATCGGTGCCGTCGGCGCAGCCGCGCGACAGGCGCGTGACACGCTCCGGCGTCACCAGCGTGTAGTAGAGCGCGCCGAGCAGGAAGTGACCGCGCCAGACCAGATCGGTACGCGGAATATGCGGCAGGCTTTCATGGATCGCGTCGATGAAGGCATGGCTGGTGTCGTCGAACGTCTGCGCGATGATCTTGCGCACGACCTCGTTGCCTTCGGCCGACATGATCGCGCGCAGCCGCGTGAACCGCGTTCCGCCGCCGGCGAGATCGCTGCCCGAGGTGAAGGCCGGCAGCACATAGGCGCGCACGATCGCCTCGAGCCGGTCCTGCAGATCGCGCACCCGCCGCGCCGCCGCCAACAGCTCCGAGCGCCGCCGGTTCATCGGGCCGCAATGCCGCCGATAGATCTCCAGCAGCAGGCCGTCCTTGGTCTTGAAGTGATAGGTCACGCTGCCGGGATTGGCGCCGGCTGCCTGCGCGATGTCGCGGACCGAGACGGCGTTGAAGCCGTAGGTCGAGAACAGCTCCTCCGCCGCGGCGAGGATCGCCTCGCGCATGTTCGGCTTGCGGGTGCTGGCGACCTTGGCGTCGGCCTTCACGTCGGACTTCGCGGGCTTGCGGACCATATTTGTACTATCGTCCAAATATTCAGGTCACGTCAACAAGGCGCCGGCAAGCCTGGATCAGGACAGTTTCACGTCAGGCTCGGCACGGCCGCGCGCCGCAGCATCGAGCAGAAAGGTTTGACCATGGCCGGGATCGGCCGCGCGTTGCGCCTCGTCCATGTCCTGCCAGGCCGAGGTGACCAGCACGCGCGAGAAATCGCGGCCGACAAACGCCGGGCAGCTCGATTGCTTCGCCGGAACCTTCAGCGAGCGCAAATGTCGGCCGCTGGGATCGTAGACATCGACGCAGCCAGCGCCCCAACGCGCGTTCCAGATCAGTCCATCGGCATCGACGACCGCGCCGTCGATCCCGCCGGGGCCTTGATGTCTGATCAAGTCGATCGGCTCGCCGGTCGGCAGTCCGGTCGATGGATCGAGCGGCACGCGATGCAGCACATTGGCTGCGGTATCGGCAAAATAGCCAACGTCGCCGGCGGGCGAAAAGCAGATCGCATTCGGGATCGTGATTCCGGGATAGAGCCGCGTGATGCGGCCGCGGTGCAGCGCGTAGATCGCGCCGGCGCCCTGCTCGGCCTGACGCCCCATCGTGCCGAGCCAGAAGGTGCCGGACGGATGCACGCGCGCATCGTTGGAGCGCGTCGCCGGATTGTCGGCTTCGAGTGCGGCGAACCGCTCCAGGCCTCCGCCGGCGACCTGCCTGACGTAAAGCCCGTCCTCGGTCAGGATCAGCTGCCGCTCGCCATCGATCCGCGCCAGCGCGCTCGCCATTTTCGGCAGCGTGTGAATGACGGTGCGGCCGCTTGCAAAACGATGCTCGAACAGCCGGTGCTCGCGGATGTCGAACCACCATGCGGTGTCGGTCGCCGCGTCATAGGTCGGGCCCTCGCCGAGATGACAGCGCTCGGCTGACAGCACCGATGTCGGCACCTGTTCGATCAGCGGCTCGGCGGCACGGTCGGTCATGGCATCACTCACAGGGTCGAGAAGCAATAGATCGCGGTGCGGCGATAGACCTGCCCGGGATCGAGCCGCGCCGACGGGAAGTCGGGCCGGTTCGGCGTATCCGGCCAGGCATGCGGCTCGAGACAGAGCGCGTCGGATTGACGATACAGCCGATCGCCCTTGCCGGCGGTCGAGCCGTCGAGGAAATTGCCGGAATAGAATTGCAGTCCCGGCTGATCGGTGAACAGCTCCATCACGCGGCCGCTGTGCGGCGCCTCGAGCCGCGCGGCGAAGCGAACGCCGGTCCCCGAGGCCAAGCAGAAATTGTGATCATAGCCGCGCCCGAGCCGCAGCTGCTCGCCATTCATCCTGATCCGCGCGCCGATCGCGGTGGGCTTGCGGAAGTCGAACGGCGTGCCGTCGACCGGCTGCGGCGGGCCCGGCAACGGGATCGCCGTGGCGTCGACCGCGAGGAAATGGTCGGACGCGATCGTGAGCCGATGATCGAGGATCTGCCTGCCCGAGCGCGCGCCGTCGAGATTGAAGAAGCTGTGATTGGTGAGGTTGACGTATGTCGGCCGGTCGGTGGTCGCCTCATAGGTGACCGCGAGTTCCATCGGATCGCGCAGGCGATAGGTCACCCGGGTCTGAAGATTGCCCGGATAGCCCTCTTCGCCATGCGGGCTTTCGCGCTCCAGCACCAGCGTCGGCCCCGGTTCATCGGTGAGCTCGACAACCCGCCACAGCTTGCGATCAAACCCCTGTGGCCCGCCATGCAGCGCGTTGGGGCCGTTGTTGGCGTCGAGTTTCACCGTCTCGCCATCGAGCACGAAGCGCGCGGCGGCGATCCGGTTGGCGTAGCGCCCGATCGTTGCGCCGAAGAATTTGCGCTGCGCGAGATAGCCGTCGAATTCGTCGTGGCCAAGCACAACGTCGTCGCATTGCCCGCCGCGATCCGGCGCGAGCAGCGCCTGCAGCGTGGCGCCGAAAGGAAGGACGCTGGCCTCAAAGCCGTGTTCGCCGCGCAGCGTCACGCGCTCGATCACTGTGCCGTCGTGCAATCTGCCGAAGGGCGCGCGCGCAATGCTGGCTGATGTCATTGTCAGTCCCCGAACGCCTCGACGAGGCGTCGTCGCCCCAGCATGAAGCTATCGGCGACGAGCCGCAAGGGCGCAAGGTCGACCTCGGATTTTCCGTCCGACGTCAGCGCGACGAAGCGGCGGTACAGCGCGGGATATTCCTCATCCGTGGCATCGACCACCAACCTGTTGCCGTCGCGCAGCTGCCGTCCGCCTTTCGACAAGGTCACCGGCCCGGACTCGGTCTCGCACAGGATATCCCAGCTCGGCGGCCCGGCCTGGCGAAAATCGAATTCGGCGTGGATCTGCAGACCGTTCTCATCGGACAGCTCGACTGCTGCAGCAATTGGCGCCTCCCGGTTGGAAGGAACGTCCAACATCGCGCTCCTCACAAAGATCGGTCGCGGCAGAATTTCTGTCAGGATCGACAGCGCATTGATGCCGGGATCGAATACGCCGAAGCCACCGGCCTCGAATATCCAGGCCTGGCCGGGATGCCAGACGCGGACGTCCTCCTTCCAGACGATGGTCACCTTGTTGATCGTACGGCCGGCGAGCAATTTCCGCGCCGGCCCAACCGCGGGCGCGTAGCGCGAGTGCCATGTCGCAAACAACGTCCGGCCCGCCTCTTGCGCGGCCGCGATCAACGGCGTGAGCTCGCTGACCGTAGACCCGGGCGGCTTCTCCAGCAGCACATGCTTGCCGGCGGCGAGCGCCGCCGCGGCCTGCGCGTGGCGTGCCTGCGGCGGTGTGCACAGCGCGACGGCATCGATCTCCGGCCCGTCGCGCAACAACTCCTGCAAGTCGCGGAAATGCGGCAGGCCGGATGGGCTCTTGGCCGGATCGGCCACCGCGACCAGCGCGGCGCCTGATGTCTTCGCGATCGCAGGCACGTGCTGCCGGCACGCGATCTCCCCGAACCCGACGATGGCGATACGAAGCAGATCGCTCATAGCCGTCCTCGCGTTGCAGCCTGCCCGGGCGGCCAATGCCGCCGGGCAGGATCATAAGCCAGCACCGGATACCAACGGCTTGATCCGGCTTTGGTTGCAAAGGCGCAAATCCACGACGCCTTGTTGTGCCGCGCACGGCTGGGGCATCGGTCCTGATCGATCAAAACCGATGCTCCAGATCGTTGTTTTGACAGGCTTTCCTCACGCAGACCGGTCACCATTTCATTCGAAGCCACGCTAGCGCGCGGCTTCGAATCCGCCGAGCACCGCCGTCAGATTGGCACCGAGGATGTCGGAGAGATAGCCGCCCTCCTGCACCAGCACCGTCGGCAGGCCGAACCGGGCAAGCGCCTCTCCGATCCGGCGGAAGCCGTCGGTGGTGACGGCAAGGCCCGCGAGCGGGTCCTTCTCGGAGGCGTCGAGCCCGAGCGCGACCACGAGCGCGGTCGGCGCAAAGGAACGGATCGCCTTCTCGGCCGCCGCGAGCGCCTTGATGTAGTCGTCGTCGCCGGTGCCCTTGGCGAGGGGAATGTTGAGATTGGTGCCGAGGCCTGCTCCGGCGCCGCGCTCATGCGCATAGCCCCAGACGAACGGATAGAAGAACGACGGATCGGCGTGGATCGAGACGGTGAAGACATCGCCCCGCTCGTAGAAGATGCCCTGGGTGCCGTTGCCGTGATGCACGTCGACATCGAGGATCGCGACGCGTTCGTGCTTCTGGCGCAGATGCTCGGCCGCGATCGCGCTGTTGTTCAGGAAGCAGAAGCCGCCGGCGAGATCGCGATAGGCGTGATGGCCGGGCGGACGGCACAGCGCGTAGACGGCGTCCTCGCCGTCGAGCACCATCTGCGCGGCGGTGACCGCGACGTCGCTGGAGGCGCAGGCGCCGGCCCAGGTGCCGGGTCCGATCGGCGCTGCGGTGTCGACCGTGTGCCAGCCGAGCTTGCCTACGATGTGGGTGGGATAGGTGCCGGCGTTACGCACCGGGTGGATGTTCGCGATCATCTCCGGCCCGGCATTGCCGAGCGCCGTCCATTCGTCCCAGGCATCGGCGAGGAAGCTCAGATATTCCGGACTGTGCACCCGCGCCCGCGGACCCTGCCCGAATTTGGTCGGCTCGATCAGCGTGTGCTTGCCGGCCTTCAAGCCCGCCAGCAGGCGATCGGCGCGCTCTGGCTGCTCGGTGGTGCGCTGGACCACACCGCGGACCAGGAAGAACTGCGGATCATGGCTGCGGTGCAGATCACTGTAGACGGCCTTCACGGGATACTCCTGTTCGATGAGCAGTTGAGCTGAGCCTTCGCTGGCGGGTGTACCGTATCAGCGGCGACGACGATCTGAAACCACACACGATTTCATGCTATGTCCGCAGGCAGCGCAATGATTCAAGTACGCAGGATTCGAAACCCGGCGATGGCGAGCGGCAAGGCGGAGACGGAGGATACGGCAACCGGGCGGCGCGGCCGGCCACGCTCTGCCGCGACCACGGCCGCAATCCTGCACAGCGCCTATACGCTGATGGCGACCACCGGCCTTGCCGCCACCACCATCGACGCGATCGCCAAGCACTCCAACGTCTCGAAGATGACGATCTACAAGTGGTGGCCATCGCGCGAGGCGCTGTTGATCGATGCCTTCCTCGACCAGGCCTCGCGGGCGGTGCCGCTGCCCGAGGCGGGCAATCCGGTGGCCCGCATCCGCCGCCATGTCGCGACCTATGTCGAGGCGCTGCAGGGCGAGTTCGGACGGGTGCAGCTCGCGGTGATCTCGGAGTGCATCTCGCAGACCGGCACGGCGGAATTGTTCTACGAGCGCTACCTCGGCCTTCGTCGCGCCAGGATGCTGGAGATCATCGCCGCCGGCCAGAAGGACGGCAGCATCGGCGCACCTGGCGTGCCCGGCGACATCTATGACGCGATCTACGGCAGCCTGTTCTATCGCTATGTCTTCGGCATCAAGCCGCTGACGCCGGCCTATGCCCGCAACCTCGTCAATCTGGTGCTGCGGCCGCACGCGGAGGCGTGAACATCAAACGGAGTGTTGCCGCTGACGGCGGAACCAGGCCCAGGTCTCGCGCGTCACGGCGCGGTAATTGCGGCCGCGATACACGATGTGGCCATCGACGATGGCGTTCAGCTTTGGCAACGCATGGAACGGCACCGTCGGATAGGCATGGTGCTCGACATGATAGGGCATGTTCCAGGCGAACCATTTCATGATCCGGCCCGTCATCGTGGTGCGCGTGTTCTCGAATGCACTCCGCGTCTGCTCGCAACCGGTGTGCTCTGCGTAAAGATACGGGCGCAGGATGAGCTGACCGGCGAGCAGCGGCACGATCCAGACCCAGAGCAGGATCGCACTGTGCAGCGCGAGCGACGCCACCAGCAACAGCAGATAACCGGCTAGATAGAGCCTTGCCTCCAGCACGATCACGGCGCGCTTGTGCTCCGGAATCCACGGCACGACCACAGTTCCGGTGAGTGCGTGCCGGAACATCAACCGAATGCGGACCAATACCTGCAATAGTCCCGAATAGGCAATCGCGAGCTGGGTGTCCGACGCCGGCTTGGGACCGACGATCAGCTCCGGGTCCCTCGCAGGATCCTGGGTGTAGCGGTGATGGTCCCAGTGAAACAGACAGTAATATTGGTACGGCAATCCGATCATGAAGGCGGACAGATTGCCGACGACGAGATTGAGCGCATGACTGCTGAACGCCGTCTTGTGCGCGGTCTCATGCACCACCATGAACAGGAACGCGACGAAGTACCCCTGGATGGCAATCAGCGGCAGCGCCCACACGAGACCATGGCGGGACGCGACCAAGCAGATCAGCGCGCCGACCACAACGATCATCCCGTAATGGCTTGCCGCGCGCACCGCGCCGGCAAGATTCGACTTGGTCGACAGGTCGCGCAAGGTCAGCGGGCTGAGCGGCTTCAGGCGAGGTCCGGCATTACTGGTCTCCGCGGTGCTCATGGTCGTCTCACCTGTCAGCGTTGCAGGAGCGCCGAGATTTCGGCGTTGATGAGGGCGCGGTCTTCGGCGTTGTTGATGGGATTGCCGGCCC
The DNA here is from genome assembly GCF_015291625.1 of Bradyrhizobium sp. CCBAU 53421. NCBI lineage: Bacteria > Pseudomonadati > Pseudomonadota > Alphaproteobacteria > Hyphomicrobiales > Nitrobacteraceae > Bradyrhizobium > Bradyrhizobium sp. CCBAU 53421. Next base: position 2,031,910 of record NZ_CP030047.1, on the reverse strand, counting down.
GGTGCCCATGGATCGAGGGGATCGCGTGCAGCGCCGCGGAGCGGGCATTGACCAGGCGGCCAAGCTCGCCCGCGTTGTCGCGCTGATCGAAATATCGGTCGGTGCGACCGGGCATCAGCAGGATGTGCGCCTTGATCGCGGCCAGCGCCCGGTCGAAGTCGCCGCCGAATTCGTCGCAACGGCTGATGTCGCCAGCCTGCCAGATCGCGATCTGCGCCAGCAGATTGTTCGCATCGCGCCGCGCGAAGGCACCGTCCCACGTTCCCGCGAGATAATCCTCCAACGAATTGAAGCCGGCCCCGCGCCAGGCTTCCTCACGAAAGAACTCGTGCGACATCGCCCAGCCGGCGTAGACGCGCCCCATCGCGCGAAGGCCCCCTGTCGGCTTGGTGACGAAGCGGCCATCCTGGTAGGCCGGATCGGTGGTCAGGGCGGCCTTCACACCTTCGAGGAAGACATGGTTGTACGGCGAGCACCTTGCGCTGCCGCAGACCACGGCCGCACGCTCCACCATGTCGGGGTAGCGTGCCGCCCAGTGATACGCCTGCATACCGCCCATCGACCAGCCATAGACCAGCGCGAGCTTCGTCACGCCGAACCGCTCGACCAGCAACCGCCGCTGGATGGCGATCGCATCATAAAAGGTAAAGGCGGGAAACGGTGCGCCGCCGAGCACCTCGCTCGAATTCGACGGCGAGGACGACAGGCCGTTGCCGAACAGATTCGCGATGATGATGAAGTAGCGCTCGGGATCGAGCGCCCCACCCGGCTGCACCAGCCATTCGATGTCGTAATGCTGCGCGGCGAACGACGTCGGATAGAGGATGACGTTATCCCTGGCCGCGTTCAGCGTGCCGTAGGTCTTGTAGGCGAGCGCAAGCTGCGGAAACACGGCGCCGCCTTGCAAGGTCACCCTGCCTGCCTCGAATACCTCATAGTCGCGTGACGTGGTCATGCGCATTCGACCTCGATCGGCAGGGCGCAACGCTGCGCCCTCAATAACTGTACTTATAGTACATTAATTGTCAATCTTGGCAAGGCGTCATCCTGAGGTGCGAGCGCAGCGAGCCTCGAAGGATGGGCCGCGAACGCCCGTGGCTCATCCTTCGAGGCTTCACCTTGCGATGCGACTGCATCGCAAGGTTCGCACCTCAGGATGACGTCGATGTATGTAGCTGGCGTCCACACGCCGGCGAAGGTGGCATCGCACCGGGCCGATCCATTCAAAATCGGTATGGATCAATACCCGTTTCGGCTTGGACCGATTGCCGTCATCTCTCTAGGACAGACCTCGAGGAAATATTCGAGGAGGCGCGAATGAGCGCAATTGTGTCCGCCACGGACGCGCGGCGATCCCGCGTCCGGCTGTTGATCGTGACGATGCTGTTTCTCGTCACCACCGTGAACTACGCCGATCGCGCCACGCTCTCGATCGCCGGCCCTGCCCTCTCCAAGGAACTGCATCTCGACCCCGTCGCGATGGGTTACGTGTTCTCGGCGTTCGGTTGGTCCTACGTGATCGCGCAGGTGCCGTGCGGCTGGCTGCTCGACCGCTACGGCTCCAAATGGGTCTATGCGATCAGCATCATCGTCTGGTCGATCTTCACCGCGATGCAGGGCCTGGTCGGGTTCCTCTCCGCAGGCGCAGCCGTGGTGCTGCTGTTCGCCTTGCGCTTTCTGGTCGGATTCGCCGAAGCGCCGTCGTTCCCGGCCAATGCCCGCATCGTCGCGGCCTGGTTCCCCGGCAATGAGCGCGGCACCGCATCGGCGTTCTTCAATTCCGGGCAGTATTTCGCGACAGTGATCTTCGCCCCACTGATGGGCTGGATCGCGCACGAATACGGCTGGCGCCACGTGTTCTACGTGATGGGCGGGCTCGGCATCGTCATGGGCATTGCCTGGATCAAGACGATCTACGAGCCGAAGGACCATCCTGGAATCAACGAGGCCGAGTTCGACTACATCAAGCAGGGCGGCGCGCTGGTCGACATGGATGCCGCGAAGGCCGGCAAGACGGAGGACAGCGGCCCCGGCTGGGGCCATATCCGCCAGCTGCTCGCCAACCGCATGATGCTCGGCGTCTATATCGGCCAGTACTGCATCAACACCCTGACCTACTTCTTCCTGACCTGGTTCCCGGTCTACCTGGTGAAGGAGCGCGGGCTCTCGATCCTGCAGGCCGGCTTCGTCGCGACCTTGCCGGCGCTGTGCGGCTTCATCGGCGGTGTGCTTGGCGGCGTGATCTCGGACTACCTGCTGCGCCGCACCGGCTCGCTGACCTTGGCGCGCAAGATCCCGATCGTCGGCGGCATGCTGCTGTCGATGGCGATCATCGCCTGCAACTACGTCGACGGCCAGGCGCTGGTGGTCGGCTTCATGGCGCTCGCCTTCTTCGGCAAGGGCATCGGCGCGCTCGGCTGGGCCGTCGTCTCCGACACCTCGCCGAAGGAAGCCGGCGGCGTCTCCGGCGGCTTGTTCAACACCTTCGGCAATCTGTCCTCGATCACCACGCCGATCATCATCGGCTACATCCTCGCCGCCACCGGCTCGTTCAACGGCGCGCTGGTGTTCGTCGGCGCCAACGCGCTGGTCGCGGCGATCGCCTATCTGTTCATCGTCGGCGAGATCAAGCGGGTGCAGCTGAAGGCGGCCTGAGCCAGGCCTGAACGCGCTTAACCTCTCCCCGCCCTTCCGCGGGGAGAGGTCGAAATTCGCACAGCGAATTTCGGGTGAGGGGCGAAGCAACACGTCTCCGCAAAGACAGTCCTTCCGACTCGTTCGGATCGCGCCTGTAAATTGAGGCGGCCGTTGCGCAGAGAGAGCCCCTCACCCCAACCCTCTCCCCGTAAGAACGGGGAGAGGGAGCAAACAACCAAACGGCGGCCTCGGCCGCCGTCTTTGTCTGCTTGTTTGTCTTCTTGGCCAGTGGGAGGCATCGATGCTAGAACGGACAAATCCTCGATCGATCCATTCCAGGCTAGCATCGATGTTCGACCTGAACCAGCTCCGCTGTTTCGTTACGGTGGCCGAGGAATTGCACTTCGGCCGCGCCGCGGCGCGGCTCAACATGACGCAGCCGCCGCTGAGCCGGCAGATCCAGGTGCTCGAGCACATCATCGACGCGCCGCTCTTGGAACGCACCAGCCGTTCGGTGCGGCTGACCCCGGCGGGACGCAGTTTCCTGCCCGAGGCACGGCGCATCCTCAAACTGGCCGAGTCCGCCTCGCAGGTCGCCCGCCGCATCGCGCTCGGCAAGACCGGCTCGCTCAAGATCGGCTTCACGGCGGCCGCCGCCTACGGCTTCCTGCCCGATTTGATCGCAGCCGCCCGCTCCCGTCTGCCCGAAGTCGATTTTTCCCTGAAGGAGATGGTCTCCGGCGATCAGTTCGAGGCGCTCACCACAGGCCAGATCGATGCCGGCCTGCTGCGCCCGCCGATCGCGCGGCCCGAATTCGCCAGCCGGCGCGTCGTCGCCGAACCGCTGCTCGCCGCGATCCCGAAGAAGCATCCGCTGGCTTCGGCCGAGACCGTCACCATCAAGGATTTCGACGACCAGCCCTTCGTGATGTATTCGCCCTATGAGGCGCGCTACTTCCACGACCTACTGGTGTCGCTGTTCACGCGCGCCGACGTGCTGCCGCGCTATGTCCAGCATCTCAGCCAGATCCACTCGATCCTCGCGATGGTGCGCGCCGGGCTCGGCGTCGCGATCGTGCCGGAGGCCGCCGCCAGCCTGAAGATATCCGACGTCCGGCTGAAGCCGCTGAAGCTGCGCACGCCGGTGCCGGTCGAGCTGTTCATGGTGTGGCGGCGCGATCAGGAGAACCAGCTGCTGCCGTCCCTGATCGAGATCGCAAGCGAAATCGCGGCCCCGCATCTGCGCGGCGATTGATGCAGATTGTGCATCGCTCGATACAGCGTTTGGCTTGGACGCGCATCGAAGCATTCCTTAAGAAATCGGCCATGGACGCGCGCTGCTCGCGCATCCCTTATCCCAATATCATTCGAGGAGTGGCGCCATGAGCAAGATGACCCCTCAGGAGATGGCTGCGAGAATCGGCGGCGGCCTCCTGTCTTTTCCGGTGACCCCGTTCAAAGCGGACTATTCGTTCGACGAGGCGGCCTATCGCGCCAACATGGACTGGCTGTGCGGCTATGACGTCGCCGGCCTGTTCGCCGCCGGCGGCACCGGCGAGTTCTTCTCGCTGACGCCGTCTGAAGTTCCCCATGTCGTGAAGGTTGCGGTCGACGAGACCAAGGGTCGCGTTCCCGTGCTGGCCGGCACCGGCTACGGCACGGCGATCGCGCGCGAGATCGCAATCGGTGCCGAGAAGGCCGGCGCCGACGGCCTCTTGCTGCTGCCGCCCTATCTCACGCATGCCGAGCAGGACGGCCTTGCCGCGCATGTCGAGGCGGTGTGTTCGTCGGTGAAGATCGGCGTCATCGTCTACAACCGCGACAATGCGATCCTGCAGCCGGACACGCTGGCGCGGCTCTGCGAGCGCTGCCCGAACCTCGTCGGCTACAAGGACGGAATCGGCGACATCGAGCTGATGACCCGCGTCTACACCAAGCTCGGCGACCGCCTGACCTATATCGGCGGCCTGCCGACCGCGGAAACCTTCGCGCTGCCCTATCTCGACATGGGCGTCACCACTTATTCGTCGGCGGTGTTCAACTTCGTGCCGGAATTCGCCACCAGGTTCTACGCCGCGGTGCGCCGGCGCGATCATCAGACCATCCATGCAGGACTTAAGGATTTCATCCTGCCGCTGATCGCGATACGCAACCGCAAGAAGGGTTATGCGGTGTCGATCATCAAGGCCGGCATGAAGGTGATCGGCCGCGATTCCGGCCCGGTGCGGCCGCCGCTCACCGATCTCACCGAGCAGGAGATCGCCGAGCTCGCGGCGCTGGTGGCGAAACTGCCGCAGGCTGCAACCCAGCAGGCCGCGGAATAGACCGAACGGCCAACGACCAAGGGAGGAGCAGATGATTCAGGACACGATCCGCACCGACTTTGCCGGCGCCCCCGTCGTCACGGCGATGGAGGTGATCCCGGTCGCCGGCCGCGACGGCATGCTCCTCAATCTGAGCGGCGCGCATGCGCCGTTCTTCACCCGCAACCTCGTTATCCTCACCGACAACTCCGGCCATACCGGCGTCGGCGAGGTACCGGGCGGCGAGAAGATCAGGAAGACGCTGGAGGACGCCCGCGACCTGGTCGTCGGCCAGACCATCGGCGCCTGCAACAACATCCTGGCCTCGATGCGCCAGGCCTTCGCCGATCGCGACGCCGGCGGCCGCGGCAAGCAGACCTTTGACCTCCGCGTCACCATTCATGCGGTGACCGCGGTGGAATCCGCGCTGCTCGATCTGCTCGGCCAGCATCTCAATCTCCCGGTCGCAGCGCTGCTCGGCGAAGGCCAGCAGCGCGCGAGCGTCGAGACGCTCGGCTATCTCTTCTTCGTCGGCGATCGCAGGAAGACCAGCCTGCCTTACGTCGAGGGCGAGACCGGCAAGCCGGACTGGTTCGACCTGCGTCATCAGGCGGCGATGACGCCGGAGGCGATCGTACGGCTCGCTGAAGCGACGCAGGCCCATTACGGCTTCGCCGATTTCAAGCTCAAGGGCGGCGTGCTCGCGGGCGAAGCGGAGATCGAGGCCGTCACCGCAATTGCAAAGCGCTTTCCGAACGCGCGCGTCACGCTCGACCCGAACGGTGCCTGGTCACTCGACGAGGCGATCCGGCTTTGCAGCAACATGCATGGCGTGCTCGCCTATGCCGAGGATCCCTGCGGCGCCGAGGCCGGCTTCTCCGGCCGCGAGATCATGGCCGAGTTCCGCCGCGCCACCGGGCTGCCGACCGCAACCAACATGATCGCGACCGACTGGCGTCAGCTCTCGCACGCGCTGCGGCTCGGGGCCGTCGACATTCCGCTCGCCGACCCGCATTTCTGGACCATGCAGGGCTCGGTGCGGGTGGCGCAGACCTGCCGCGACAACGGCCTGACCTGGGGCTCGCACTCCAACAACCATTTCGACATTTCGCTGGCGATGTTCACCCATGTCGGCGCCGCCGCACCCGGCAAGGTGACCGCGATCGACACCCACTGGATCTGGCAGGATGGCCAGGCGTTGACCAGGGAGCCGTTGCAGATCAAGGGCGGCAAGATCGCGATCCCGGATCGGCCGGGCCTCGGCATCGAGCTCGATCGCGGTGCCATCGAGGCGGCGAACGCGCTATACAAGCAGCATGGCCTCGGCGCCCGCGACGACGCGCTGGCCATGCAGTTCCTGATCCAGGGGTGGACCTTCGACGACAAGCGTCCCTGCCTCGTGCGCTAACAAGAAAGGTTGGAAACATGACCGCTCACCAGAAGAACTTCATCGCCGGCGAATGGGTCGACGGAACGGGCATTACGCGGGACATCAACCCCTCCAACACCAAGGACGTGGTCGGCGAATACGCCAAGGCCGACAAGGCGCAGACCGAAAAGGCAATCGCCGCCGCGAAGGCCGCTTTCCCGGCCTGGGCGCGCTCGACGCCGCAGGAGCGCTTTGACGCGCTGACCAAAATCTCCGTCGAGATCCTCGCCCGCAAGGAAGAGCTCGGCCGCCTGCTGGCGCGCGAGGAAGGTAAGACGCTCCCCGAGGGCATCGGCGAGGTGGGGCGCGCCGGGCAGATATTCGCGTTCTTCGCCGGCGAAGCGCTGCGGCTGATGGGCGAGAAGGGCGCGTCGGTGCGCCCCGGTCTCGACGTCGAGATCACCCGCGAGCCGGTCGGCGTCATCGGCATGATCACGCCGTGGAACTTTCCGATCGCGATCCCGGCCTGGAAGATCGCGCCGGCGCTCTGCTACGGCAACACTGTCGTGTTCAAGCCGGCCGAGCTGGTGCCGGGCTCCGCGCACGCGCTGTCCGAGATCATCGCACGCTCCGGCATACCGGCCGGCGTGTTCAACCTCGTGGTCGGCTCGGGCTCGGTGGTCGGTCAGACCCTGCTCGATCATCCCGACGTCGCCGCGATCTCCTTCACCGGCTCGGTGCAGACCGGCCGCAAGATCGCGCAGGCCTGCGTGCTCTCCAACCCCATGAAGAAGTTCCAGCTCGAGATGGGCGGCAAGAACCCGCTGGTCGTGCTCGACGACGCCGACGTGAAAGTCGCGGTCGAGGTCGCCGTCAACGGCGCTTATTTCTCGACCGGCCAGCGCTGCACCGCGTCCTCGCGTCTGATCGTCACCGCGGGCATCCATGACCGCTTCGTCGCTGCGATGACCGAGCGGATGAAGGGGCTTGCGGTGGACGACGCGCTGAAGAGCGGCGTGCATGTCGGCCCTGTGGTCGACCAGAGCCAGCTCGACCAGGACCTGCGCTACATCAAGATCGGCCAGGACGAAGGCGCTCGGCTGCACTGGGGCGGCGAACTGCTGAACCGCGAGACGCCTGGCTTCTATTTGCAGCCAGCGCTGTTCACCGAGACGACCAACCAGATGCGGATCGCCCGCGAGGAGATCTTCGGCCCGGTCGCCTGCGTGATTCGCGCCAAGGATTACGAGGAAGCGCTGGCGATCTCCAACGACACCGAGTTCGGCCTCGCCTCGGGCATCTGCACGACCAGCCTGAAATACGCCTCGCACTACAAGCGCAACAGCGAGGCCGGCATGGTGATGGTCAACCTGCCGACCGCCGGCGTCGACTACCACGTGCCGTTCGGCGGCCGCAAAGGCTCGAGCTACGGCGCACGTGAACAGGGCGCCTATGCCCGCGAATTCTACACCACGGTGAAGACGGCCTATACGTTCCCGGGTTGAGACTTACCGCACGGGAAGTGCGCCCCCTCCCCCGCTTGCGGGGGAGGTGAAGCAAGGCCAGGAGGAATATGGCATGGACCAGTCGATCGGCGCGCAGGAGCAGCCCCGCTACATCAAGCTCAACGCGCGCGACAATGTCGCGATCGTCGTGAATGATTTCGGCCTGCCCGCCGGCTCGCGCTTCGCGTGCGGCCTGACGCTGCGCGCCTTCGTGCCGCAGGGCCACAAGACCGCGCTGGAAGATATCGCCGAGGGCGCGCCGATCGTCCGCTATGGCGAGGTGATCGGCCATGCGCTGTCGCCGATCCTGGCCGGCGAATGGGTCGACGAGGCGCGCATCCGCATGCCCGACGCACCGCCGCTCGATCAGCTCGAGATCGCGACCGCGGTGCCGCCGGCACTGCCGCCGCTCGAAGGTTTCACCTTCGAGGGCTATCGCAATCCCGACGGCTCGGTCGGCACCAAGAACATCCTCGGCATCTCCTCCTCCGTGCAATGCGTCAAGGGCACGATGGAATATGCGGTCAAGCGCATCCGCGCCGAGCTGCTGCCAAAATACCCCAATGTCGACGACGTCGTGCCGCTGACCCACGCCTATGGCTGCGGCGTCGCGATATCAGCGCCCGATGCCGTGGTGCCGATCCGCACCCTTCAAAACCTCGCGCTCAATCCGAACTTCGGCGGCGAGATCCTCGTCGTCGGCCTCGGCTGCGAGAAGCTCGCGCCGGAACGGCTGGTGCCGGAAGGCATCAGCGATGCCATCGTGCGGATGCAGGACGAAGCCTTCGACGGTTTCGGTGCCATCGTCGATGCGATCATGACTCAGGCTGAGGCGCGGCTGAAGGTGCTCAACGCCCGCAAGCGCGAGACCTGCCCGGCCGCCGATCTCGTGATCGGCCTGCAATGCGGCGGCAGCGATGCGTTCTCCGGCGTCACCGCCAATCCCGCGGTCGGCTTCGCGGCAGACCTCCTGGTGCGCGCCGGCGCGACCGTGATGTTCTCCGAGGTGACCGAGGTGCGCGACGCGATCCAGCTTCTGACCCGCCGCGCCGCGAGCGAGGATGTCGGCCGCGCGCTGATCCGCGAGATGGCATGGTATGACGCCTATCTCGCCCGCGGTGGTGCCGACCGCAGCGCCAACACGACGCCGGGCAACAAGAAGGGCGGGCTCGCCAACATCGTCGAGAAATCCCTGGGCTCGATCGTCAAGTCGGGCTCGGGCCCGATCGCGGGCGTGCTGTCGCCGGGCGAGAAGGCGCGGCAGAAGGGCATGCTGTTTGCGGCGACACCGGCCAGCGATTTCATCTGCGGTACACTGCAGCTCGCCTCCGGCATGACCTTGCAGGTCTTCACCACCGGCCGCGGCACGCCCTATGGCCTCGCCGCCGCGCCCGTCATCAAGGTCGCGACCCGCAGCGAGCTGGCACGGCGCTGGAAGGACCTGATCGATTTCGACGCCGGCTGCATCGCGACCGGCGAGAAGACGATCGAAGAGACCGGCTGGGACCTGTTCCGCCTGATCCTCGACGTCGCCAGCGGGCGGACCAAGCCATGGTCGGACAAGTGGGGCATCCACAACGATCTCACGCTGTTCAACCCGGCGCCGGTCACTTGAGCATCTCCGCCATCTTAACCACCCGTTAGCCACGCCGTCACCGGCCGGGGAACGTCGCAATTCGATTCAAATTGTCTGGCCATGGAGGGCAGCCGTGACCCGGACAACCCACGATCTCCAGGACCAGGCCGACCGCGCCGAGCGACTGGCGCGCACCGGCATGGACTCGCTGACGGTCGAGCGTTTGCGTGCCTACGCGGAGGAATGCCGCCGCCAGATCGCAGCCGCCGAGCGGCAAGCGCAATCGACGGCATAGACGCGGCCGTCAACACTTCTCCAGTCCCCGCACTTCCTTGGCGGCGATCTTCATCAACGGCTTGACCGTCTGTTCCTCGCGGCCCAGCACAACGCCCGAGGCAAAGGCACGAGCGCGCTCCTTGCGATGCGGGGCCTTCAGCGCCGCGTCGACGGCCAGCTTGCGATGCGCGACGAAATCATTGAGCGAGCCAAGCGCGTCCTGAACACGCTTCAGATGCCTGGATAACCGCGCGAGTTGCTTCCGCTCGCGCTTACCTGGAAACAGGCTTTCGAAGAAGTCGATCGCGTATCTGAGTTTCTTGGCCCTGATGCGAACCTTGTGCCGCTCCTGGACGGAAAGTTTGTCGAGGCGCCGCCCCTCCTTGCGCAGCTTCTTGATGCGGCGATGCAGCAGCGCGGCTGCGAATCCGCCAATCGGACCGCCCTCGTCCGCCGCCGCGACGGTCTGGCCGGACTCGATCCATTGCAACGTGTCGATCAACAAATTCCGGTAGCGCGGCGAATCGACCGCCCGCCGCGCCTGCGCGAAGGCCCGGTCGCGGCGGCCTGAAAACTCCTGCCGGATCGCGCGGCCGCCTCGCCGCAGCAGCACATCATGCGTTGCGGGCTCGATCTCTTCCTTGACGAAGACGTCGAGTTCGCGCGCCGGCGCAAGTGCGCCGGTAAGCCACTTCAGCTCGGCCTTGACGTCTTCAGTCGAAGCCCTGGACAATATCTTGGAGAACAGCGAGATCGCCGCCCGCAGCCGACGCAGGCCAACCCGCATCTGATGGATGCCTTCCGGCTCGCCCTCGCGAACGGCGTCGACATTCGAGGAGAAGTGACGGAGTGTGGCGCGCGCGATCGCCCGAAAGGCCTCGCCTGCCGTGCACTCGTGATCGAGCGCGATGCTTCTGGCGAAGACCGCGATATGCTGCTCCGCGCCGGCAAGTTCATAGCCGCGATCGGCCTTCGAGCAGAGGTCGAGCTCGGCGTCCGACCGCCGCTCCAACTCCCTGGCGATCCGAAATAGGTCAAGCAGCCGTCCACGCTTCAGTTCGAGCTCGAGCTCCTGGATCGGACGGGACCGATGGCCGGCCGTGGCCCGCCCGCGATCGATCGCGAGCTCGATCTCGCTCCGCTTCGTGCGCAGCGGCACGGTGATGCGTCGCACTGACGTCTCGAACACCGGCTTCAGCTTGCGGCGCAGCCTGCCTGACGCGAGGCTCTCGAGCGGCGTACCTTCGGCCTTGTCGAGATCGAGCGCACCATCGGCGAGGTTGGTCTCCCATTCACCCCGTTCAAATCTTGGTCCCGCGTCGGATTTGATCGTCTGAACATGGCCGTGGCCGTCCCAGCGCACACGCAACGTGATTCCGTGCCGCTTCAGCTTATGCTTCCCGGTATCGAAATAAGTCGAAAGCAAATCGCTCTCGGACGGCACGCCGCCCTTCCCGCCGGCGATCCGTGGCTTCTCCAGCGCCTTTAGCTTGCGCGCCGGAACACGGAATTTGAGCTCTGTTTCAGCGGCCATTGCCTCTCCACGGATCCACCGTCGCGATCAAGCGACAAGCAAAAGTCCGCCGCGATGGGACCGCGGCGGACTTTGGATCACACAGACGATCGGTCGTTAGTCATCATCGTCGTGATGAATGACGGTCTTGCTGCGATTGCCGAATTCGTCCTGCTTCTTGATCACCGTGGTCCGGTCACGGCGCGGCTCACGCTCCCTGATCACGGTGGTGCGATCACGATCGCGGTCGCGATATTCGGGCGCCCGGCCGACGGTCACGCCGGCGCCGACGGGACCGGCACGAACGCCGATTTCATCGGCGAGCACAGGCGAGGCGATCGCGGTTACCATCGCCGCGGCGAACAGGTACTTCCTCATGACGTCTCTTCTCCTCCAGTTGCGACGCGAGGGAGGAACGTCGGGTGCGACATAGCGTTCCTATATCGATCATGATGCAGATCCTCGCGCGCTGATGCGGAATATCGCGCGGGGAACTTCGCTGAACAGGCATTCACGTGTGTGGCGAAATGCTCATGTTCCATGCGTTGAATAGCCTGATTTGATGTCCCACGTCCCCATCAACAGGAGGACGTTCCATGAAGCAATCGCAGCACTTCCTCGACAATGCGGAGAACTGCGCGCAGCTTGCCGAGCGCGCCAATGACGAGCCGACCCACAACCGCTTCAAGCGCATGGAAGCGGCCTGGCGCGCGCTGGCCAAGGAGCAGGATTGGCTCGACGGCAAGACCTCGCCGTCGGAAACCGCCGCGTAAGTTGGAAGATGGCCCGTGCGCGACAGGTGAATGTCGCCGCGGGCCGCTCTCTATTCGGCGCTGCGCTGCCGCTGCCAGCGCAACAGATAGGCCTGCAGCCGCCAGATGATCGCCGACAGCACGACACCGACCAGCATCAGCACCACGACCGCGACCATCATGCCGGAGGCCTCGCCGCGCGCCTCGGACTCGATGATGAGGCGGCCGATGCCGCGCTCGGCGCCGATGAATTCGCCGACGATCACGCCGATCAGCGCAAAGGAGATCGCGGGCGTCAGCGAGGCGAACACCCAGGCCATGGTCGAGGGGATCACCACGGTGCGGGTGATCTGCCACTCGCTGGCGCCGAGCAGCCGCGCGGCGTTGGTAAAGCCCTCGTCGATCGAGCGCGCGCCCTCGAAGGTGTTGAAGAACACCAGAAACACGACGACGATCCAGGAGGTCACGATCTTCGACATGTCGCCGATCCCGAACGCCAGCACGATGATCGGCGCCAACGCGATCCGCGGGATCGAATTCACCGCGGTGATGAAGGGCTGGAAGATCGCACTGAGACGGTCGGAGCGCCCGAGGATCAACCCGGCGACGAAGCCTGAGACCACGCCGGTGACGAAGCCGAAGAAGGTGTTCTTCAGCGTGATCGCGGTCGCGGCCCAGAGATTGTTCTCGTTGCGCGCCAGGCACTTTGCGAAGTCGCCGTTGAACCAGCCGTTGAAGACGCCGAGCTTGGTAGTCAGGCAGCTCTGAATCAGGAAGTTGTCGAAGATCATCGACGGCTTCGAGATGAAATACGGGTCGAGCAGGTCGGGCACCAGCCACGGCAGCCTGGTGCGGAGATCGTAGCCCCACTGCCAGACCGACAGCACGATGGCGCAGATCAGGACCTGCCAGCCGATTGTGCCGAGCGTGCCGTATCTCCTCATGCGCTGCGGCCCTTGACGAATTCCTCTCCGAGCGAGTGCCAGATGTGCTGGAACAGCTCGGCATAATGCGGAGTCTCGCGCACCTTCACCGCATCGCGCGGGCGGGCGAAGTCGACCGCGAACATGTCCTTGATGCGGCCCGGCCGCGCCGAGAACAGGATGATGCGGTCGGCCAAGGTCAGCGCCTCGCCGAGATCGTGGGTCACGAACAGCACGGTCTGCTGCTCGCGCTCCCAGATCCGGAGCAGCACCTCGTGCATGTCGATCTTGGTGTGGGTATCGAGCGCGCCGAACGGCTCGTCCATCAACAGGATCTGCGGCTCGACGATCAAAGTCCGCATCAGCGCCGCACGCTGCCGCATGCCGCCCGACAGCGCCGACGGATAGGCGTTCTCGAAACCCCTCAAGCCCGCCTGCGCGACGCATTCCGCAATGCGCTCCTTCCGCTCCGACGCGGGCACGCCGGATAGTTCCAGCCCATAGCCGATATTGTCGGCGACGGTGCGCCACGGAAACAGCGTGTCGCGCTGGAAGACATAGCCGACATCAGGTGTCGCCTTGCCGGGCACGACGCGCTTGCCGTCGATCAGGATCTCGCCGCCGGTCGGGCGGATCAGCGAGGCAATCATGTTGAGCACGGTGCTCTTGCCGGAGCCGGACGGCCCGAGCAGCGCGACGAACTCGCCGCGGCGCACATCGAAGCTGACGTCGCGCACCGCCTCGATGGTGGTCTTGGCGAGCTGGAACGACTTGCTCAGGCCCTTGACCTCGACGCGGCGCTCGGCCACGTCGCGCGGCGACACGGTTGCGCTCGTCTCGAGCGCGCTCAACCCGGATAGGCCTTTCGCGCCGCTTCGATCAGGTTGGAGTTGACCACGTCGGCGATCTTGAGCGGCTTGATGCCGGTCATCTCGCGGAACCAGACCTTCTCGCCGCGCGCGAAGCTCGCCGCGTCGACCGTCCCCTCGTAATCCGCGACCTTCTGGATCGCTGATATCTCGAGCAGATTGGCATCGCGCGAGGTGCTGCCGACATAGGGCTCGATGGCGTCGTAAACCTCGGTCGCCTTGTGGGTCTTGATCCATTGCGAGGCGCGCCACAGCGCGGTGACATAGGCCTGCATCTTGGCCGGATCCTTGTCGATGGTGGCCTGCAGCGTGAAATGCGCGGTCACCGGCACCTTGCCGCCGATATGCTTGTTCCAGATCGTCTCGTCGGTGCCGTCGAACAGCAATTCGCCCCAGCCCTGCTGCTGCGCCTCGTTCAGCAGCGACAGCGAAGAGACCAAGATATCGACCTGCTTCGATTTCAGCGAACCCAGCATGGTGTCGACATTGCCGGTGCCGATCCAGGTCACCTTGTCGTCGAGCCCCATGGTTTCCATGTAGTAGGACGCCCAGACATGGTTGGTGCCGCCGAGCGAGGAGACCGAGACGATCGGCTTGCGGCCATCGGGCCGCTTCCATTGCGTGAAGGCCTCCAGCGAGTTGATGCCCTGGTCCTTGAGGTCCTTGCGCAGGATGAACATCACCGAGTTCGACCGTGTGTCGACCGGCAGCAGCACGCGCGCCGCGCGGCCGTGATTGGTCAGCTGCATCGGATGAGTGACGTCGCCGATCCCGATATCGCCCTGCGACGAGGCGATGATCTCGCGGGTCTTCACGCCGCTGCCGCCCTGCACCAGCTTGCAGTCGAGCCCGGCGTCCTTGAAGTAGCCGATGCGGTCGGCCACGAATTGCGTCTGATAGACCGGCACCGCGACCGGATAGATCACGCGGTCGGTGGCCGCCTGCGCCCATCCACGCCCGGTCGCCAGCGCCGCGCCGCCCGAGGCGATCACCGTCAGTGCCGATCGCCTCGTAAGGTGGGGCGTGGTGAGGTGCGCCATCACGCGTGCTCCTTCGCCGAGATCTTGTCGAGCGCGCTAAGCACCGCATCACCCATCTGGGTGGTCGAGAGCTTTTTCGCGCCGGCCTCGGCGATGTCGGCCGTTCGTGCGCCTGACGCCAGAGCGGTCTGCACCGCCTTCTCCAAGAGGTCGGCATCCTCGGGGCGATTCAATGTCAGGCGCAGCAGCATCGCGACGCTGAGGATCGAGCCGAGCGGATTGGCAATGCCCTTGCCCGCGATATCAGGTGCGCTGCCGTGCACCGGCTCATACAGCGCCTTGCGCCGGCCGAAGCGATCGATCGGGCCGAGCGAGGCCGACGGCAGCATGCCGAGCGAGCCCGACGCCATCGCCGCGCAGTCGGACAGGATGTCGCCAAAGATGTTGCCGGTCACCATCACGTCGAACTGCCGCGGCTCGCGCACGATCTGCATCGCGGCATTGTCGACATAGAGATGGGTGAGTTCGACGTCGGAGAACTCCTCCTTGTGAAGCCTGATCACCTCCTCGCGCCAGACCACGCTGGTCTCCAGCACGTTGGCCTTGTCGACCGAGCAGACCTTGTTGCGCCGGGTCCGCGCCAACTCGAACGCCGAGCGCGCCACGCGGCGGATCTGGTTGGTGGTGTATTGCTCGGTGTTGAAGCCGCGGCGCTGGCCATCGGGCAGCGTCTCGATGCCGCGCGGCTCGCCGAAATAGATGCCGCTGGTCAATTCGCGGATGATGACGAAATCGACGCCGTCGAGCACCTCGGACTTGAGCGGCGCGGAGGCCGACAGCGCCGGGCTTGCCACGATCGGACGCAGATTGGCGTAGAGATCGTATTTGCTGCGCAGCCCCAGCAGACTGCCGGCCTTGCGCGCAGCCACCGGCACTTCGGTGGTCTCGGGTCCGCCGGTCGCACCCCACAGGATGGCGTCGGCCTCGTCCATCGCCTCCGCGGTGTCCTCGGGCAGCACCTTGCCGGTCGCCAGATACGGGATCAGGCCGTACTGCGCCTCGCGCAAGGTCATCGGTACGTTGCGTTTGGCCGCGAACCAGTCGAGCACGCGGCGCGACTGCGCGGTGACCTCGGGGCCGATGCCCTCGCCGCCGACGACGGCAACCTTGACCATGTTGGATTGCGTGCTCATGCTGATATCCTTGTCGAATGGATCCAGGGCCGCGCCGCGCGGTCGGAAGCCTGGAAAGCGAGGATCTCGTCGTCGCGCCGCAGCGTCAGCGCCACCTCGTCGAGCCCCTTCAATAGCCCTTCGCGCCGTCGCGGGTCGATCTCGAAGGAATGCCGCGCGCCCGACGGCGAGACGATGGTCTGGGCCTCGAGGTCGATCGAGACCTTGCCAGCGCCCTGGGTCGCCTCGATGTCGGCGGCGAGCTGATCGACCACCGCCTTGTCGACGATGACGGGCAGAATGCCGTTCTGGAAGCAGTTAGCAAAGAAGATGTCGCCGAAACCGGAGCCGATGACGGCGCGGATGCCGCGCTCCTGCAGCGACCATACCGCGCCCTCGCGCGAGGAGCCGCAGCCGAAATTCGGTCCGGTCACCAAAATCTCCGCCTCGCGATACGGCTCGCGGTTGAGGATGAAATCCGGATTCTCCGAGCCGTCGGGCAGATAGCGCAGCGAGCCGAATGCCCATTTGCCGAGCGTGCCGCGGATCGAATTGCCGACCAGACGCTCGATCCGGATGATCACGTCGGTATCGATATTGGCGCGCATGATCGGCGCGGCGGTCGCGGTGAGCTTGTCGAATGGTTTTGGCATCGTCTAGCGCCCCATCATCCTGACATCGGCGATCGCGCCGGCGATGGCGGAGGCCGCCGCACTCGCGGGGCTCGCCAGATGCGTCCGCGCCCGCGGCCCCTGCCGGCCGACGAAATTGCGGTTCGAGGTCGAGACCGAGCGCTGCCCCGGCGCCACCACCTCGCCATTGGCGGCAAGGCACATCGAGCAGCCCGGCTCGCGCCATTCGAAGCCGGCATCGATGAAGATCTTGTCGAGCCCTTCGGCCATCGCCTCGCGCTTGACGTTCTCCGAGCCCGGCACCACCCAGGCGCGGACCCCGGCAGCGACCTTGCGGCCACGCGCGACCTCGGCCGCGGCGCGCAGATCGCTTAAGCGACTGTTGGTGCAGGAGCCGATGAACACCCAATCGACCGGCGTGCCGGCGATCGGCGCACCGCCCTGCAGACCCATATACTCGAGCGCGGTCTCGATCGCGGCGCGACGTGCGGGATCGTCGACCGCCTTCGGATCGGGAATGACGCCGTCGACGCCGACGACATGCTCGGGGCTGATGCCCCAGGTCACCTGCGGGATGATCTTCTCGACGTCGATCACGACCTCGCGGTCGAACACCGCGTCGGGGTCGCTCGGCAATTCGCGCCACGCCTTGACTGCGAGATCCCACATCTCGCCTTGCGGCGCATAGGGACGGCCGCGCAGGAATTCGAAGGTCTTCTCGTCCGGCGCCACCATGCCCATCTTGGCGCCGAGCTCGATCGAGAGGTTGCAGATCGTCAGCCGTCCCTCGATCGGCAGTTCGCGGATCGCGCTCCCGGCATATTCGACCGCATAGCCGGTGCCGCCGGCGGCACCGATTTGCCCGATCAGCGCCAGGATCATGTCCTTGGCGGTGACGCCGAGCGGCAGCTTGCCCTCGAAGCGCGCCCGCAGCGTCTTCGGACGCTTCTGGATCAACGCCTGCGTCGCCAGCACATGGGCGAGCTCGCTCGACCCGATGCCGAAGGCGAGCGCCCCTAAGCCGCCATGGGTGCAGGTGTGGCTGTCGCCGCAGACGATCGTCGCGCCCGGCAGGCTCAGGCCGAGCTCCGGCCCGATGACGTGGACGATGCCCTGGCCGGGCTGATCGACATCGAACAGCGTGATGCCACTCGCCGCCGTCTCGACCCGCAGCGCAGCCAGCAATTCCAATCCGATCTTGCTGGTTCCGGCGCGGCCGGGCGCCGTGGACAGCGCGTGATCCGGCGTTGCGAATGTCAGCTCGGGATTGTGAACCTTGAGACCACGGCTCTTGAGATCGAGCAGGCCGCGCGAGCCGCCGAGATCATGCAGCAGATGGCGGTCGATATGAAGCAGATCAGTGTCCTCGCTCAAACGGGCAATGACATGCTGATCCCAGATCTTCTCGAGCAAACTTCGGCCGGACATCCGCCTTCCCCTGCTCTCTGCGTTTCCATGGCTTGGTCTTGTTGGGCGCCAATCTGTGCCAAAGTTGTCGTCAAGTGAAGCAGTTTTGCCCTAACATCACATATGTGATGGAGGCGCGGTACTTGACCCGCCGAGGAGCCAGCCATGCCGAATCCGAATAAGACGGCCATCATCAAATCGGCCATGCGGACGTTTGCAGTTCTGGAGTTCTTTCGGAAAACGAAGCGAGCGGCTTCCGTGACCGAAATAGCTTTCGCGCTGGAGATGCCCCAATCGAGCACGTCGGTGTTGCTTCGCTGTCTCGTTGAATTGAACTACCTTGAATACGAGCGAAAGAGCCGGCTTTTCATCCCGAGCTACCGGGTCAATCTGCTCGGTGACTGGATCCGTCGTTCTCCGTTCCGCGATAAAAAGCTCACCGATCTGATGGAGGAACTCTGGACCGCGACCGGCGGCGAAACCGTCATGCTTGGACAACAGGCCGGCGCCGCCGGGATGCAGTATCTGCACGTTGTCCCTGGCGGCTCCCAGCTTCAGTACACCGCCCAAGCCGGTCAGGTACGACCGATGGTTCGGACCGCACTCGGACACGTGCTGCTGAGCCAGATGCCGAACACCACAATTCGCGGCATTATCCGGCGCAACAACGCCGAGGAGCCGATTCAGTCGGCGCGGGTTCGCGAATCGGCCTTTCTCGAGGAGGTCGAGCGCATTCGCCGCCGCGGCTTTTCCGAGACAGGCGGCCGCACGACGCCGGGCGCAAACACAATAGGCATGCTGATTCCTCTGCCGAAGCGACGCGCTCCGCTCGCGATCGGCATCGGCGGCCCGATCGAGCGCATCGCGGCAAAGCGCGCGCACATCATCGAAGTCATGCAGAGCCGGCTGAAAGAACTGACAGACGCAGCTCCGTAGCCCGGATGGAGCGAAAGCGAAATCCGGGGAAGCATCGGCGCGAAAGGTCGATCCTCTCCTTCCCCCTGAAAGGGGGAAGGTCGGGATGGGGGTCCGCCGCAGGCGACGCTCTATGTGGAGAGAGAAGACCCCCACCCGCTTTGCTCTGGCGAGCAAAGCGACCTCCCCTTTTCAAGGGGAGGTTAAAGCCGCGCGGCAATTAGACCTTCCGGATTTCGCCTTACGACGCCAGCGCTTCCTCCGGCATCACGGCCGACAGATGCTGGCTCTCGGCGACGGCGCGGTTGGTGATGCGGCCGCGATGGACGTTGAGGCCGGCACGCAGATGCGGATCCTCAACCAGCGCGCGCAGCCCCTTCGAGGCCAGCGCCAGGCCGAACGGCAAGGTGGCGTGGTTGAGCGCATGGCTCGAGGTGACCGGCACCGCGCCCGGCATGTTGGCGACGCAGTAATGCACGATGTCGTCGACCAGATAGGTCGGCGCCTGGTGCGTGGTCGGCTTCGAGGTCTCGAAGCAGCCGCCCTGATCGATCGCGACGTCGACCAGCACCGCGCGACGTTTCATGCCGGCAAGCTGCGCGCGCGACACCAGCTTTGGCGCGCTGGCGCCGGGCACCAGCACCGCGCCGATCACGACGTCGGCTGCGAAGACTTCCTGCTCGATCGCCTCCAGCGTGGCGTAACGGGTGCGAACGCGGCCGAGGAAGAGGTCGTCGAGCGCGCGAAGCCGCGGCAATGAGCGGTCGAGGATGGTGACGTCGCTGCCGAGCCCGGCCGCCATCCGCGCTGCATGGGTGCCGACCACGCCGCCGCCGATGATCGCAACGCGCGCCGGCGGAACGCCCGGCACGCCGCCGAGCAGCTTGCCCATGCCGTCGGCTGATTTGCGCAACGCGGCGCCCGCGGCCTCGATCGCCAGCCGGCCGGCGACTTCGCTCATCGGCGCGAGCAGCGGCAGCCCGCCATGCGCGTCGGTCACGGTCTCATAGGCGACCGCCGTGCAGCCGGAGGCGACGAGCCCCGCGGTCTGCGGCACGTCGGGCGCGAGATGCAGATAGGTGAACAGGATCTGGCCCTCGCGCAGCCTGATCCATTCCGACGGCTGCGGCTCCTTCACCTTCACGATCATCTCGGCGACCGAGAACACCTCTTCGGCGGTGTTGGCGATCCGTGCGCCGGCCTGGGTGTAGACGTCATCGCCGGCACCGATGCCGTCACCGGCGCCGCGCTGGACCACGACCTCGTGGCCGTGCGCCACATATTCCCGCACCGAGGCAGGCGTCAGCCCGACCCGATATTCCTCGACCTTGATCTCCTTGGGCACGCCGATGCGCATGGTCTGCTCCTTGAAGCATTGGATTCGTTTCCGCCTCGCCCAAGGCTATTCCCCGTCACATGGCGTTTCTCAGCGAATTCCGGCTTGCCCACATCGAAATACGCTCATATCCTTCGTTTCAAATTCAGCTCTTGAAGGAAAACTGCGTGGACGGTCTCGATCGTATCGATCTCAGAATCCTTGCCGAGCTGGTCACTGATGCTCGCGCGAGCCAGATCGAGCTTGCCGAGAAGGTCGGGCTGTCGCCGACCGCCTGCGCGCGGCGCATCCGCCATCTCGAGGAGATCGGCGTGATCCGCGGCTACCGCGTCGACCTCGAGCCGAGTGCGCTCGGCCTCGTGACCACCGTCGTCGTCACCATCACGCTGGAGAAGCAGAGCGAGGATTATCTCGCAGCCTTCGAGGCGGCGATCGCGCGCTGCCCCGACGTCGTGTCCTGCCATCTGATGTCGGGCAGCGACGACTATCATCTGCAGGTGATCGCCCGCGACATCGCCG
Organism: Bradyrhizobium sp. CCBAU 53421; assembly: GCF_015291625.1. Lineage (NCBI taxonomy): Bacteria > Pseudomonadati > Pseudomonadota > Alphaproteobacteria > Hyphomicrobiales > Nitrobacteraceae > Bradyrhizobium > Bradyrhizobium sp. CCBAU 53421. Next base: position 2,011,226 of record NZ_CP030047.1, on the reverse strand, counting down.
ACTTCGAGCGCATCCACAAGCAGCATCTGTCGCGGATGCCGGGCGTCGCCCGCATCCACTCCAGCTTCGCGATGCGCGAGGTGGTTCGCCGCACCATTCCGGAGACCGCGCTGCGCGGCTGACGGCCAGAGCGTTTTCGAGCGAAGTGGACACCGGGTCGCGTGAAGAAAACGCGTCAAATATGAATCAGGATGTGTTGCGGCTCGCGCGCGGCCACATCCGCGCCAGCGTCTCGTCCTTCTTCACCACGACATGCCACAGCGTCGCGGCGATATGCAGCGCGACCACGGCATAGACGAACCACGCAAGCAGGCCGTGAGCCAGCTCGCCCGCCTCCGCCACCGCCTTGTTGTCGGCGAACAGGCGCGGCCAGCTGAAGGTCCAGAAATAACGCAGCGAATAGCCGCCGGCCGACGAGAACATGTAGCCGGTCACCGGCATCACGAACAGGATGGCGTAGAGCGCCCAGTGATTGAGCCTTGCTGCGATCCTGACCAGCGGCGAGAACGACCCCGGCTCCGGCGGCGCAGTGGTCACGGCCCGCACCATCAGCCGCAGGATCGCCAGGAAGAACAGCGTGACGCCGAGTGACTTGTGCACCTCGAGCAGCTCGCGCCGCGGCGACGTCCCCGCCGGCTGCAGCCCGCAATAGAGCCCGATCAGCATGGCCGCGATGAACAGCACCGCCGTCGCCCAGTGAATCCGGCGGAGCAGCGGATCGTAGCTGGCCGTGATGTCCGTCGTCACAAGGCGCCTTCGCTTGAAGCCAGCCCGTGCGGGTTCGGCCTGAAAATGGAAGCCGTTCAATAGATGATCGCGCGAAGCCTGCCTACCGACGCCGGCGTCAGCTGCGATCACGATCGCGAAGGCTGGAGGGTCGGTGCTTCCCCTCGTCATTCCGGGGCACGCCAACGGGTCCGCGCAGAGCGCGGCCCGATGACAGGCTCCACGCGAGCCCGGAATCCATTCAACAGCAACATGGCGGCCCGATGGATTCCGGGCCTGCGCCTTCGGCGCATCCCGGAATGGCGAAGGAAGTACCGCTCGCCCCGGAACGACGAACGGCGCGCCACGCGCTCACTGTCACAAACCGCGCTCGCTGTCACAAACGCTGTCACAATCGGAGCCGCCCGGCCCCGCGCCACACGCATTTTTTAGTCGTGATTCGTCAGCTTCTATGACAGAATTACTACAGTTCAATATCAATTCGGTTACACGCGGAGCGGTGAATGAGCATGGAGTGGCGGGCGCGGCCGGTTACGCTGGCTTGGTCAAATCCAGTGGTCCGGTGGTGGGGCTTCCTGAGTCTCGTCAGCGCCGCCAACATCGCGGTGTGGTTCGCGCTCTACCGCCAGTTCCATGAGCAGGCCAATGGCAGCTTCAGCAACACCACCGGCATCGGCCTGATGCTGCTGCTGTGCGCGGCCTATGTGTTCGGCTGCGCGTTCCGTTCGGTGCTGCCGCGCGCCGACGTGCAGCGCATCTGCCTGTTCGACCACTGGCTGTCGAGCGTCATGGTGGGCCGCACCGTCGCCACGATCGCCGAGATCTGCTTCGCCGCGCAATGGGCGATCATCCTGCATCAGCTCGGCACCATGACCGGTGCCGAGACCAGCCTGACCATCGCCTGGATCATCGTGCCGCTGATCGTGATCGCGGAATGCTTCTCCTGGTATGCGGTGCTGACCACCCACTATCTCTGCAACGCGATCGAGAACTCGATCTGGGCCGTGGTGTTCTTCCTGGTCGGGATTGCGCTGTGCCGGCTGCTGCCGGAGTTTCATGGCCCGGTGCGCTGGGCCTTCATCGTCGCGATCCTCGGCATCGCCGCCTTCCTCGCCTTCCTGATGACCGTCGACGTCCCGATGTATCTGAACCGCTGGCGCGCCAACCTCGCCGCCGGCGGCACCTTGCTGCATCCGCTGGACGGCCTGCGCGATGTCAGCCGGCGCTGGGTCGTGACCCACGACATCGCCGAGTGGCGCGAGGAGATCGCCTGGATGTCGCTGTATTTCAGCATGGCGGTGTGGTCGAGCCTCGCGCTCTGCGTCGGATATTCGCTCGAGGATCAGCTGCCGCGCTACCGGACCGAGCCGGCGATTGTCGCGACGGCACCGGCAATTGTGACGACGCCGGCGACCGCGAACGCAACGCCGGCAGCGCAGCACACCGCGACGATCGACGCGGCTTCACCGTCGCGGAATTGATCGGCGGCCGCGCCGCGCGGCTTGTGGCCGTCAGCGTTTTCGGAGTAAACGCTGAGGCGTTCCGCCCATCCGCCAACGCGTCCCATGCCCCGCATCACCATCATCGAAACCGGGCTCGTCAGCCCGCAATTCCGCGAGCGCCACGGCAGCTATCCGAAGATGTTCCAACGGATGGTAGCGGCAGCCGACGCATCGGTGAGCTGCGACGTCGTGAGCGTCGCCAACGGTGAGCCACTTCCGGATCCCATGACACTGGACGCGATCCTGATCACGGGATCGGCAGCCGGCGTCTATGACGACGTCGCCTGGATCGCGCCGCTCGAAGCCTTCGTGCGCACAGCCCACGACCAGCGCGTTCCGATGGTCGGCGTCTGCTTCGGCCACCAGCTGATCGCGCAGGCGCTCGGTGGCACCGTGCGCAAGTCCGAGAAGGGCTGGGGCATCGGCCGCCATGTCTATCGGCTCGTGCCGGACAACGGGCTGCTCGACGGCGAGACGATCGCGGTGGCCGCCTCGCATCAGGACCAGGTGATCGTCCCGCCAGCCTCCGCGCGCACCATCATGTCGTCCGACTTCACGCCGCATGCCGGGCTGCTTTATGCCAACGGTACCACGCTGTCGGTGCAGCCGCATCCGGAATTCACCGCCGACTACGCCGGCGCGCTGTGCGAGCTGCGCCGCGGCCTTGCGCCCGACGCCTTGGTCGACACCGCCAAGGCTTCGCTCGCCGAGGAGCTCGACCACGCCACGCTCGGCGGCGTGGTCACACGCTTCCTCACCGGCCGCACACCTGCCTAGGATAGCGCCTCAGGTCATGCTGCCCGGCATGAAGCAGCGCACGCGCGGATGGCCGTCGATATAGTGCTTCCACACCATGGTTCGCCCGACCTTGTTCGGCTCGGTGATCAAGGCCTCGTCCGGCACCACGACCCATTCGTCGTCGATGTGCACGCGATAATGGCCGTGGTCCGATTCCCAATCGGGATCGGCGACCACGGAGCCGTCGGCATCGGAGCAGCATTGTCCGTAACCGCTGTGCAGGCTTTCGAACCAGGGTTTCAGTGGTGAATTGGCGTAGCGGCCGTCGTCGCGCGCCAGGGTGGGCGATGTCAGCCACAACGCCCCCAGCAGCAGTACCGCACGTGTGATGACGTGCATGTCGTCGTCTCCGTAAGTGTCGATCCGGCTGCGGGCGCGCATCACTTACTGTTCGCCGGCAACGCCGCCGTTACAGGCGAAACACGACGAATCGGCGCCCCAGCACCTTGCATTCAGCTATGCAAGAGCGACGCCAGACTGCATTCCGGGAGACTACTGGCGACGAAAGTATGGGGTGCGCGGACCGTCGCGTGCCGTGCGCGCACGGCAAGTCGACCTCTCAGGCGCGTGCGCCTCCGGCACAATCCGATCAGCGGAGCGCCGCGGCGACCTCGGGGACCAGCGGCGGCGCGCTGCGCGACGCGGCGTGCAACGCGCATTCGACGAACCGGCGCGGCAGCAGCGAGGCGTTCGAGCGCATCGCCACCAGCATGCGGCTCTCCGCATCCGGTGTGTCCAGCGCCTTCGCGACGACGCTCATGACGCCAGCCTGCTGGTAGCAGGACGGCAGGATCGAAAGCCCGATCCCGGCGGCAACCAGGCTGAGCACCGTGCGCAGCTCGTGCGCCTCCTGCGCGATCCGCGGCGCAAAGCCGGCGCGCCGGCACAGCATCGCCGCCTGGTCGCCGACGCCGCAGCCGCTTTCGGCCATGCCGACGAATTCGTGCTCGGAAAGATCGGCAACGCTGAGCTTGCCGGGCGCTGAGGCGAGCGGATGATCGATCGGCAGGAACACCATCAAGCGGTCGCGCCAGACGACATGAACTTGCAGATCGGCCGCGGGCCGGAAATCCAGCGGCGGCCGCATGATCGCGACGTCGAGTTCGGCGTCGGCGAGCGCCTGCAGCTGCTTTGCCGTCGACATGTGCCTGAGCTCGATCTTCACCCGCGGATAGCTGCCGCGGAAGCTGCGGAACAGTTCGGCGAACATGTCGAGCATCGGAACCGAGTCGGTAAAGCCGACACGGACCGCGCCGGCTTCACCGCGCGCGGCGCGGCGCACGGTCTCCGATGCGAGGTCGAGCTCGCTGACGGCACGCCGTGCGTGTTCCAGCAGCAACTGGCCGGCCTGGGTGAGTTCGACCGCACGTCGTGTCCGCGACAGCAGCTTCGTGCCGAGCTCCTCCTCCATCGCCTTGATCTGCGTGCTCAGCGGCGGCTGGCTGACATGCAGCCGCTTGGCGGCGCGGCTGAAGCTGAGTTCTTCCGCGACCGCGATGAAGTAGCGAAGCTGCCTGTAATCCATCGCTTATTCCGTTTCCCTATAAGTGACGGGTCAAAGCGGTATTTGACCTCCCAGGACCGTTTTCCGATCTTGGCGCCAAAACGCGGATGCTCCAAGGGGCAACACGCGCAGCCGGTCAGCCATGCGAAATCGCCGCAAATAACAGGCGCTCCGCCCGGTTCGGATCACAGGCGCGACAACAAGAAACAAGGGAGGATTCCAATGGGCCAAACGTCCGTCAGCGAGCTCGAACAGAAAACCATCCGCCGGGTCTATTGGCGGCTGATCCCGATCCTCTTCGCCATGATGTTCTTCAACTATCTCGACCGCATCAATCTCGGCTATGCCGGGCTGACGATGAACAAGGATCTCGGCCTCAGCCCCGCGATCTTCGGCTTTGCCGCCAGCATCTTCTTCCTCGGCTACATGGTGCTCGAGGTGCCGAGCAATTTGATGCTGCACTGGCTCGGGGCGCGGATCTGGCTGGCACGCATCCTGATTACCTGGGGCCTCGTCGCCACGCTCACCGCCTTCGTCTGGAATCCGCTCAGCCTCTACGTGATGCGGTTCGGCCTCGGCGTCGCGGAAGCCGGCTTCATGCCGGGCGTGGTGCTCTACCTCACCTACTGGTTCCCCTCACGCTACCGCGCCCGCGCGGTGGCCGGCTACATCATCGCCGGCTCGTTTTCCGCGGTGCTCGGCGGGCCGATCTCGACCAGCATCATGACCTTCCTCGACGGCGCCGCCGGCCTGCACGGCTGGCAATGGATGTTCATCGCCGAGGGTGTGCCGACCATTCTGCTCGGCCTGTTCACGCTCTATTATCTGACCGACCGCCCAGCCAAGGCGAGCTGGCTGACCAAGGAGCAAGCGGCCTGGCTGGAGGGCGAGCTGGCCGCCGAGCGGGCCGAGATCGAACAACAGGGACAGCACAGGTTGATCGAATGCGTGCTCGATATCAGGGTCTGGCTGTTGGCGGCGCTGTTCGGCTGCGCGCTGGTCGGCATCTATGGCCTCTTGTTGTGGCTGCCGCAGATCATCAAGGGCATGGGCGATCTCAGCAACATCGAGGTCGGCTTTCTCTCAGCGATCCCGCCGCTGCTCGGCGTCGTCGGCACCATCGTGGTCAGCCGCAGCTCGGACAAGACAGGCGATCGCAAGTTTCATCTTGCGGCGGTCTATCTGCTCGCCGCGATCGCGATGCTCGGCAGCGCCTATGTCGCAAGCCCGGTGCTGGCCTTCGTGTTCCTGTGCATCGTCGGCTTCAGCCTGAACGCCGGCAATCCGTTGTTCTGGAGCATCAACGCCTCGTTGCTGACCGGCGCAGCCGGTGCCGCCGCGATCGCCATGGTCAACACGCTGGCGCAGTTCGGCGGGCTGATCGGCCCGTGGTGCATCGGCCTGATCAAGGACTCGACCGGAAGCTTCTCCTGGGCGCTGGTCGGCATCGCCGGCTTTCTGTTCGTCGCATCCGCCATCGCCGCCACCATGCGCGTCAAACCGCGCGAGACAGAACTAACGGGTGCGATCCCGTCATCCGTCGCACGCTGACAACCCTGCCAAGGGGACAACAAGGAAGCAACCATGATTATCGATTGTCACGGCCACTACACCACCGAGCCGGCCAAGCTGCAGATCTTCCGCGACAAGCAGCTCGCCGGCCTCGCCGACAGATCGCGCCGGCCGCTCACCACCAATCTCGGAATCACCGACGACGAGATCCGCAGCAGCGTCGAGGGCGCGCAGCTCCGCCTGCAGCGGGAACGCGGCACCGACGTCACCATCTTCTCGCCGCGTGCCGCCGGCATGGCCCACCATGTCGGCAAGGAAGCGACCAGCCGTGAATGGACCACGATCTGCAACGACCTCGTGCACCGGGTCTGCACCCTGTTCCCGCAGAATTTCGTCCCCGTGTGCCAGCTTCCGCAGAGCCCGGGCGTGCAGCCCAAAAACTGCATCGAGGAGCTGGAGCGCTGCGTGACGCAGCTCGGTTTCGTCGGCTGCAACCTCAATCCCGATCCCGCCGGCGGCTATTGGTGCGACCCGCCGTTGACGGACGAATGGTGGTATCCGCTCTATGAGAAGATGGTCGAGCTCGACGTGCCGGCCATGGTCCATGTCTCCTCGTCCTGCAATCCGTGCTTCCACGGCACCGGCGCGCATTACCTCAACGGCGACACCACCGCCTTCATGCAGTTCCTGACCTCGGACTTGTTCAAGCGCTTCCCCACCCTGCGGTTCATCATCCCGCATGGCGGCGGCGCGGTGCCCTATCACTGGGGCCGCTACCGCGGCCTCGCGCAGGACATGAAGCTGCCGCCGCTGTCCGAGCATCTGCTGAAGAACGTGTTCTTCGACACCTGCGTCTATCACCTCCCAGGCATCGAGCTGTTGACCAGGGTAATTCCGGTCGAGAACATCCTGTTTGCGTCGGAGATGGTCGGTGCGGTCCGCGGCATCGATCCCGAAACCGGCCATCACTTCGACGACACCCGCCGCTACATCGATGCGCTGCCCCTGAGCGCGGAGGACAAGGCCAAGATCTTCGAAGGCAATGCCCGCCGCGTCTATCCCCGCCTCAACGCCCATCTCGAGCGCCGCGCGCATTAACCGGCCGCGCCGACAACACCCCGGAGAACACCGATGGCCATAGGATTTGCAATTCACAAGGCGAAGCGGAAAGTGTCGCCTGACCTGGTCGCGCGCTACCGCACGCTGCCGGTCGCCAATATCAGCGATGTGATGTCGCGGATCGCGGGCACCAACCGGCTGCGGCCGATGCATAAGGGCGGCTGGCTCGGCGGCCCGGCGCTGACCGTGAAGACCCGGCCCGGCGACAATCTGATGGTGCACAAGGCGATCGACCTCGCCCAGCCCGGCGACGTGATCGTGGTCGATGCCGGCGGCGTCCTGGTCAATGCCATCATCGGCGAGATCATGTCGACGTTGGCGGAGAAGAAGGGCGTCGCGGGCTTCGTGATCGACGGCTCGATCCGCGATGCCGGCGCGATCCGCGCCGGATCGTTCCCGGTGTTCGCAGCCGGCGTCGCCCATCGCGGCCCCTACAAGGACGGACCGGGTGAGATCAACTGCGCGATCTCGATCGACGGCATGATCGTCGAGCCCGGCGATCTCATCGTGGCCGACGATGACGGCGTGCTCTGTGTGCCCCATGACGAGGCCGAGGCCATCTGCAAATTGACCGAGGCCAAGAAAGCGACCGAAGAGAAAGCCATCCAGCAGATCCTCACCGGCACCAGCGACCGCCGCTGGGTCGATGAGGCGCTGCACCGCCTCGGCTGCGAGTTCAAGAACTGACCAGCTCGCTGCCCAGGAGGCGGGATGCCTGTCTCTTGGGCATAAATCTTGCGCAAAATCGGCAAGAATCGCCGCCGCGCAGTCGGTTGGCGGGTCCGTCGACCGGCATCGGGAATTTTTCCCGATTATGGACGGAAAAGAATCCCGGACCTCCGGGACACATCTTGTTTGCCAAAGCTGAAGCGCTCCAGCAGTCTCGAAGCCAGGGTTCGTCGGGGATAAAAGCCGAACCGTGACAACAGGGTGGGCGTCATGGCTGGTACGTTGTTGCGTACGGCAACACGATTTTTGTCTGGTTCGGTCTATACGCGCGGCGCTGCGGCCGTGCTCACCGCCATCGGAGCCGCAGCGCCGCTGACGATGGCGCGAGCCCAGACGCCCGCCCCGGCCGAACTGCCGCCGGTCAACGTGATTGCCCCCTCGCCGCTGTCAGGCACGCGCAGCATCAAGCCCGCCGCCCGGCCGGTGGTGCGGACCTCGCGAACCGCCCGAACCCGGGCCGCGCCGGCGCAAACGGCGGCGGCGCCCGAGGGCGGCGCCGGTGTCCCCGGCCCGTCCGAGCGCGGTTCGAGCCTGCTCGACCGCGACAAGATCCCGTCCAACACCGAGGTGCTGACCTCGGCGGATTTCAGCCGCAACTATTCGACCAACTTTCTCGACTCGGTGAACCGCAAGCTGCCCGGCGTCACGCTCACCGACCAGACCGGCAACCCGTTCCAGCGCAATCTCGACTACCGCGGCTTCGTCGCCTCGCCGGTGCAGGGAACGCCGCAGGGCATCGCGGTCTATCAGAACGGCGTGCGCATCAACGAATCCTGGGGCGACGTGGTCAACTGGGATTTCATCCCGGAAAAGGCCATCGACCGGGTTTCGCTGGTGCCCAATAACCCGATCTTCGGCCTGAATGCGATCGGGGGCGCGCTCAGCATCCAGATGAAGAACGGCTTCACCTATCAGGGCTCCGAGGCGGAACTGTTCGGCGGTTCTTACGGGCGCGTGCAGGGCAGCGTGCAAGCCGGCGGCCAGAGGGACAACATCTCCGCCTATGCGGCGTTCGAATCCGCCTACGATCGCGGCTGGCGCGACCATGCGAACTCCTCGCACATCAACCGAATGTATGTCGACGTCGGCGCGCGCAATGATGACACCGAATTCCACGTCAACTTCACCGGCGCCAGCAACCTGCTCGGCAACGTCGCGGCAACGCCGGTCGAGCTGCTCAACCAGCGCTGGTCGAGCGTCTACACCTGGCCGCAATCGACGCTGCTGCAGCTTGCCTTCGTCAACGCCACGCTGAGCCATAATTTCTCGGACACCTGGTCATTCCAGGGCAACGCCTATTTCCGTGGCTTCCGGCAGAGCCATGCCGACGGCAATGGCACCGACGTTGCGCCGTGCGACGATCCGACCACCTTGTGCATCGGCGACGGCCTTCCGGTTTTCGGTCCGGCGGACGGTCCCGCGACTCCGAACACGCTGGGCAACGCCTTCCTTGGCGAACTTGATCGTAACCGGGCTGCGACCAACAGTTTCGGCGGCACCGCCCAGTTGACCAATTCGGACAAACTGTTCGGGCACGACAACCACGTCGTGATGGGTGTCAGTGTCGATCACGGCAACACGAAATTCACGGCGACCAGCGAACTCGGTGCAGTCGATCCCAGCAACCTGTTCGTGACGGGCACCGGTGTCTTCATCAACCAGCCTGACGCCGGTCTGAGCCCGGTCGATCTGCGCGCCACCAACACGTACACCGGCGTCTACCTCACCGATACATTCGATGTGACGAACAGGTTTTCGGTCACTGCAGGCGGACGATTCAACTACGCCCAGATCGATCTGAAAGACCAGACCGGGACCAACGACCTGCTCAACAGCAGCAATCGCTTCCAGCGATTCAACCCGGTGATCGGCGGCACCTTCAAGATCACCCCGAACCTCACCGCCTATGCCGGCTATTCGGAAGCCAACCGTACACCGACGCCGCTGGAGCTCGGCTGCTCCGATCCCAACCATCCCTGCATGATCGACACCTTCCTGGTGGCCGACCCACCGCTCAAGCAGGTGGTGTCGCATACCGTCGAGGCGGGCCTCCGCGGTGGCTGGGGCCGCGACGCCAGGACGGGCGTGCTGAGCTGGGGGTTGGGCGCGTTCCGCACCCTGTCCGACGACGACATCATCCAGGTGGCAAGCCCACTCGGCGTCAACAATTTCGGATACTTCCAGAACGCCGGACAGACCTTGCGGCAGGGCATCGAGGCCAAGCTCGACTATCGCATCGATCGATGGAACGCCTACGCCAATTACACCTATGTCAACGCGACCTATCAAAGCGCGGTCACGCTGTCCTCACCGAACAATCCGAATGCCCTGACCAACGAGGCCGGCGCGCAATTCGTCAACGTGACGCCGGGCGACCACATCCCGGGCATTCCCGCGCATCGCTTCAAGGCCGGCGTCGACTACAACGTCACGGATGCCTGGAAGGTCGGCGCCGACCTCAACGTCGTGGGCAGCCAGTGGCTGATCCATGACTATACCAACCAGAGCCCGAAGGTGCCGGCTTATTCCGTCGTCAATCTGCACACGTCATACCAGGTCACGAAGAACATCGAGGTGTTCGGCCTGATCAACAATGTGTTCAACCAGCATTACTATCTGAGCGGCGCGTTCTACCAAACGGGCGGCTTTACCAGCGCGGGCGGTCTACCCAACCTGATGGCACAGCTGAGCGACCCCCGCACCTTCGTGCCCGGCATGCCGCTCGCCGCCTATGCCGGCATCAGGGCGAGATTTTAGTTCTAGGGAAATCTCGTTCGCTAGTTTGTCCAGCGATAGACTCGCTGCACCCTTCCGCTTGCGGGGGAGGTTCCATCGCATCGAAGATGCGATGGGGACTCTTTCCACAATGTGACTCGCGGAGATACCCCCACCCCAACCCTCCCCCGCAAGCGGGAGAGGGAGCGCAGTTCCCTTCGAGGATACAGCTCGACTTCAATCCATCAAACGACTACGCCACCGTCCCGCCATCGACCGGCATCGCGATGCCGGTGACGAACGAGGCCTTGTCCGACAGCAGGAACACCGCGACCTCGGCGATCTCCTCCGGGCGCGCGGCACGGCCCATCGGATTGCGGGTCACCGCGGCCTTGATCAATTCTTCGGGGTCCGCCTCGTTGTGACCGGGCTGGTCCGGCCGGTTGACGAACACCCGCAGCATCGGCGTGTCGATCGCGCCGGGACAGATCGCGTTGACGCGCACGCCGTCCTTGGCGTGACGTTTGGCAAGCGCCCGCGCCAGACCAATGACGCCGGCCTTGGCCGCCGAATAGGTCGGGCTCCACGGCGAACCGACAAGGCCCGAGGTCGATGCGGTGAACAGGATGCTGCCCTTGCGCCGCGCCGTCATCTGCCCGAGCGCCGCGTTGGTGGTGATCAGCTGCGAGCGCAGATTGAGATCGACGCTGAGATCCCAGCCTTCGAGATCGTCGATCACGGACGGACCGGGAATGCCGAGATGATTCCACACGCAATCGAGCGCGCCGAATTCCTTCACCGTCGCGGTGACGATGTCACGCGAAAACTTCTCGTCGCGGAGATCGCCGGCCAGCGCCAGCGCGCGTCCGCCGCCGTTCTTGATCTGGTCGACCACCGCCTTCGCGCCGGCCTCGTTCTGGTCGACCACCGCAACCGCCGCGCCTTCGCGCGCGAGGATGAGCGCGCCGGCGCGACCGGCGCCCGACGCTGCTGCGGTAACGAGTGCGATCTTGCCTTGCATGTCCATGTTTCAATCCTGACTGTGCCCGTGAGCGCGAGCCTTCTTGGTTCCAGCTGAAACTCTGGTTGAATCAGGAGCGCAGCGCTGCGGTCTTGCGCTGACGCGCTATGTTCGTGTCGCCTAGCGGCCGCCGAACAGCACCGGAGACTGGCCGGGCAGCAGCTGCGAATGAATGTCGCTGTCCATGCGCTCCGCCCCTTGCTGGGTGAAGCTCGCTCCGAATGAGAGGCTGAGATTCGAGGTCGGGCGGAACTCGACGCCCGCGCGCGCCGAATAGCCGGCATTGACGCCGGGATTGCCGCTGAACGGCGCCAGCGGGCCACCGGCGCCGGGCGGATTGTATTTCAAGGAGTCGAAGCCAGCGAAGAAGGTCACGGGTGTATTGCCGACGCCCTTGAAATTGTAGCCGACCTGCGCACCCTGATAGTCCAGCGAGCCGAATGCCGCCGATTGGCCGATCGCGCCCCAGCCGGCGCGGCCGCCTTCGCTGCCGACAAACCAGCCGTCCGGGCGGCCGTTCAGATACGAGAAGTCGCCGCCTTGCGGCGCGGTGGCGTCAAAGCCCGGAAAGTTGCCGTAAGTGTCGACCTTCTGGCCATCGGCCAGGCTGCCGCCGAAGCCGAACAGCGAGCCCGGCGTCCAGTAGCGCACCGGGCCGGCCTGGGCATGGGCCTGCTGGGCGCCGAGACAGAGCACTGCGGCGATGATTGCGAGACCGGTTTTGCTTGAAAAGATCGACATTCGAAGGACCGTCACCTGTGCCCGCAAACTATACGCTGCGGAGGTCCACAACGCCAGCGCGGCGCTTCGGCGCGACGGCCGCGCCTCTTGCCAACCGCGCGGTCACCCCTTATGTACACGCCTCCTTTTCTAGGGCGAGCGATCCAGGTTTCCAACATGCGGCAGTCACAGCGAGCATCAGTGCTGATGACGGGAGGGCTAGTGCCCTCGTCCGCCGCCATTCTGCTTTGGACCTGACCTTACGTCACACCTGACATTGGAAGGCAGCCCGGAGCGGAAGCGGCTCCTGGTGCCGAACGGGCTCTCGCGGTGCCTCGAGTCGTGCAAACCCAGCACGGGAGCTCGAACACCACAGGTGTCCCATGGCCAAAGAGAAGTTCATCCGCCTCAAGCCCAACTGCAATGTTGGCACGATCGGCCACGTGGATCATGGCAAGACGACGCTGACGGCAGCGATGACGAAGGTTTCAGCCGATCACGGCTGGGGCGCATTCGTCTCCTACCAGGACGTTGCCAAGGCGTCGGCAGCGCAAGGTACGCGTGACGATTCGAAGATCCTGACCATCGCGACGAGCCACGTCGAGTTCTCGACGGCGGCGCGCCATTACTCGCACGTCGACTGCCCGGGCCACGCCGATTATGTGAAGAACATGATCACGGGCGCGGCGCAGATGGACGGCGCGATCCTCGTCGTCTCCGCCGTCGACGGACCGATGCCGCAGACGCGCGAGCACATCCTGCTCGCGCGCCAGATCGGCGTGCCGCGCATCGTGGTGTTCCTGAACAAGTGCGATGTCGCCGACGATCCGGAACTGGTCGATCTCGTCGAGATCGAGGTGCGCGACCTGTTGTCGAAGTACCAGTACGACGGCGACAACGCGCCGGTCGTGCGCGGGGCTGCGATGGCCGCGCTGCGCGGCGAGCACGGTCCGCTGGCGGATCAGGCGATCCTCGAACTGTTCGAGGCACTCGACAGCTTTATCGAGTTGCCCGAGCGGCCGAGGGATCGTCCGTTCCTGATGCCGATCGAAGGCGTGCAGTCGATCGCGGGGCGCGGCACGGTCGTGACCGGGCTCGTCGAGCGCGGCACGATCAGGATCGGCGACGAGGTCGAGATCGTCGGCCTCGGCGAGACCCGCAAGTCGGTCGTGACCAGCATCGAGAGCTACCGGAAGATCCTCGATCAGGGGCAGGCCGGCGACAATGTCGGCTGCCTGCTGCGCGGGATCGACAAGGCACTCGTGCAGCGGGGTCAGGTGCTGTCGCATCCCGGTGGTGCGTCGCCGCACCGGACCTTCCGCGCGGAAGTGTACGTGCTGACGAAGGACGAAGGCGGCCGGCACACGCCGTTCTTCGCCAACTATCGTCCGCAGTTCTACTTCCGGACCGCCGACGTCACCGGCATCGTCCAGCTCGCTGGCGGCGCCGAGATGGTGATGCCGGGCGACAGCGCCGAGTTCACGATCGAGCTCAACAAGCCGATCGCGCTCGAGGCGCGGTCGCGCTTTGCGATCCGTGAGGGCAACCGCACCGTCGGTGCCGGCGTGGTCACCGCGATCGTGGAATGAGGGATGGGGGCCGGCGCGAGCCGGCCCCCATTGCCGGCATCACGATGTTGCAAAAGCGTCCGATCGCCTGGAAATTGATCACGTCAACGAGCAATGCGGATTGAATGCGAAGTTAGTGAAAGCGGCTGCCACGAAAATCGCGCGAACTTCGCGTTCAGCACCCTACGATCGCCGCACCAGGCGCGCCCGCCGTGCCGGCTCACAGTTCTGCGATCAGTTGGACCAGTTGGTCCCGCAACCAGACATGGGCCGGGTCGTGCTGGTAGGACGCATGCCACAGCAAGGACACCGTGATGTCTTTCACCCTCACCGGCGGCGGACTGAGGCTGAGCCCGAGCTCGGCGGCGAAGCGGCGCGCCAGCCGTGCGCCCATGGTGACGATCACGGGCGCCTGCGCCACCAGATACGGCACGGTGAGGAAACGCGGCGTGGTCAGCGCAACGGAACGCTGCAGGCCGAGCTCTTCGAGCGCTTCATCGACGAAGCCGCGCACGGTGCGCCCCGGCCGCAGGCTGGTCAGCACATGCGGAAGCCGGATGTAGTCCTCGAGCGAGATCGGCGGCGTGATGCCCGTCTTCTCGGCATTGAACATGCACAGGAAGCTCTCGGTGAACAGCAGGCGCTGCTTGTGATGCAATTGGCCCTGCTGGATCGGCCCGTAGGAGAGCGCGAGATCCACCTCGTCGGCGTCGAGGTCGTCGAGCAGCCGGGACGTATCGACATTATAGAGCCGCAGGTGAATGCCCGGCGCGATCTCGCGCATGCGCGCCAGCAGGCGCGGCACGATCAGGATTTCCATGCTGTCCGACAGGCCGAGCCTGAAGGTCCGCACCGCCGTCGCCGGATCGAAGGATTGGTCGCGCAGCAGCACCGTCTCGACCTGCGCGAGCGCGGTCCGCACCGGATCGACCAGGGTCATCGCGCGCGGGGTGAGGCGCATGCCATCGGCCCCTCGCGTGAGCAGTTCGTCATCGAACAACTCGCGCAGGCGGGCGAGATTGTGACTCATCGCGGACTGGCCAATGCCGACCCGGGCCGCCGCTCGGGTCACGCTCCGCTCGGTCAGTAGCACGTCGAGATGAACCAGCAGATTCAGGTCGACCCGACCTAAATTGACGGCATCGATGGCCATTATCGATCCTATCTGTTTGATCGATGAGCATAGCCTCACCATGTGCTCTGGCAAGGGAGCAGACGGGCAATCGCCCGCCGCCCAGGTTCCGACACTCAAGCCAATGGAGGATCCCATGTCGATCCGCAGCACAGTTCTCGCCGCCGCCTTCACCCTGGTCTCGCTTGGAGTCTCGCTTGGCGCCGCACAGGCGCGCGGGCTCAGGCCGATCGAGGCCCAAAGCATTCATCTCGGCAACGTGTCCGGCGTTGCCTACTACACCGTCGAGCCCAACGGATATCGCGTCGTGACCACGCTCGCGCAGGGCGAAGCCGGAACGCCGGTCCGCTTCGTCTCGGTGCTGGCGCCCGGTCAGCGCGCCCTGCTCTCGACGCCGAACCAGGCAGGCGCACTGGAGATCAGCCGGAACGGCGACAGCGTGACTGTCCGCACGTCGGGTGCACTCTCCAACTAGTCCCCACAGCGGTCAGTGCTTCATGACTGGTGCAGGAGCCACAGATGTCGACGATCCACCTTCATCGAACGACTAGGTTGACACCCGAGCAGTATGTCAGCGGTCTCACCGACTTCGGGCCTGGCCGCTCCAAACTATTCGGCAACAGCGCCGACGCCTACCTCAAGGTGCATGACCGCGGCCCCTCGCATGCTGACGTGACGGAGGGCTCGAACGGCATCTGGGAACGCCTGCACTACGACTGGTCCGACCCCGACCATGTCGTGTTGACGACGACCGACTCCAATGTGTGGGGCGGCAGGTCGGGTCACACCTACAACTTCGCGCGGCGGTCCGATGGCACGACCGACATTGACGTGATCGTGGTGCGCGAGGGCAAGAACCTCAAGGGATGGCTCCTCGGTCTCGTGCTCGGGTCGATCGGCAGAGGCGTGCTGGAAAAGGCATTCGAAAACTCTGTCAAAGCCATCGAGCAGCGGCACCCGCAGGGCCGGATTGCTGCCTGACGCGAAGCATTGAAAGTATTGCTCCGAGATCAATGTTTCTATTGTACCGAGCAATGTACCGGACCATATCTAGGTTCATCGAACGCATTGCACCGGGTCAGCCCGGTGCAAGCTGAATGGAGATAACTGAAATGGAGATGAATTATCTCGATACGTTCCTGGCATTCCTCGGAATGACCTTCGGACTGGTCTCGGTGATGCCCCGCCTGTTTTTCCAACCCAAGGCAGAGGCGAAGCGCGCCACGGCCTCGGCTCGCGCCAGCAGGCGATAAGGCGTCGCAGCTCCTGCGCCGGCATCGCGCAGAAGCCTTAGCCCACGACAAGCAGCTTCTCTTTCAACAGCGCCGTCAGCCAGTCGGCGAACACCTGCAGCCGCCGCGACAGATGCTGGCGGTGCGGATAGAGCAAGGTCATCGGCATCGGCGTGGCGCGATGCCGCGGCATCAGCTCGACGAGCTCTCCGGCATCGAGGTGCCGCTTCACGTCGTAGGCTGGAATCTGGATCAGGCCGAGACCGGCAAGACAGCAGGCGATATAGGCTTCCGCACTGTTGACGGTGACGCGGCCGCGCATCGCGATGGTGCGCGAGGCGCCCTGCTTGCACCATTCCCATTCCTCGATGCGGCCAGTGGACGGCGAGGCGTAGTTGACCGCCCAATGTGCGCCGAGATCGTCCGGCGTCTGCGGCGTGCCGTGGCGCGCGAGATATCCCGCGCTCGCGACATTGATCAGCACGAGATTGCCGAGCGGCCGCGCGATCAGACCGGAATCGCCGAGCGGGCCGACGCGCACGACGCAATCCGTGGAGTCCGCGATCAGGTCGATGGCGCGGTCGGTGACGCCGAGGTCGATGTCGATCTGCGGATAGCGATCGAGGAAAGCCGGCAGCGCCGGCGCGATGATCAGGCGGCCGATCCGCCCGGGCACGTCGACCCTGAGCCGCCCCGACGGCTCGGCGCCGGCCTGGCGGAACAAGGTCTCGGCCTCCTCGACATCGGCGACGACGCGCAAGGCCCGTTCGTAGAACGCCGCACCATCATGGGTCGGCGACACCTTTCGCGTCGTTCGGTGCAATAGCCGCGCGCCGATGCGCTGCTCCAGCTCGGCGACCGTCGACGAGACCGACGAGCGCGGCAGACCCAGCGTGTCGGCCGCCCGCGTGAAACTCGCGCACTCGACGACGCGGGCGAAGATGCGGAAGAGATCGATGCGGTCCACGATCGGGCCCCGATTGTTCGCCAATTCTGACAAGTGAGGTCAGAATGCACGGCTTTATCGGCAAATCCTAGACGATATCGTTTCCCTCAGAAAGCGGCCGCAGGGCGCGGCCGCGAGACCTGGAGAAGCGAACGCCATGACCGACCACAGCATCAAGGACAAGACCGTCATCATCGCCGGCGGCGCCAAGAACCTCGGCGGCCTGATCGCGCGCGACCTCGCGGCCCATGGCGCGAAGGCGATCGCGATCCACTACAACAGCGCCGCGACCAAGGCCGACGCCGACGCGACTGTCGCCGCGATCAAGACTGCCGGCGCCAACGCGGTCGCCTTCCAGGCCAACCTCACGACATCGGGCGCGATGGAAAAATTGTTCACCGACGCCGTCGCCGCGGTCGGCCGTCCCGACATCGCGATCAACAGCGTCGGCAAGGTGCTGAAGAAGCCGATGGTCGAGATCTCCGAGGCCGAATACGACGCGATGAGCGCGGTCAACGCCAAGTCCGCGTTCTTCTTCCTCAAGGAGGCCGGCCGTCACGTCAACGACAACGGCAAGATCTGCACCTTGGTGACGTCGCTGCTCGGCGCCTACACGCCGTTCTATGCCGCCTATGCCGGCACCAAGGCGCCGGTCGAGCACTTTACGCGCGCAGCATCGAAGGAATTCGGCGCGCGCGGCATCTCGGTCACGGCGATCGGCCCGGGCCCGATGGACACGCCGTTCTTCTATCCGGCCGAGGGCGCCGATGCGGTCGCTTATCACAGATCGGCAGCGGCGCTGTCCGGCTTCTCGAAGACCGGGCTCACCGACATCAAGGATATCGTGCCCTGGATTCGTCTGCTGGTCTCGGAGGGCTGGTGGATGACCGGCCAGACAATCCTCGTCAACGGCGGCTACACCACGAAGTGAGCCACGTGCTCTCCATGTCGCGCCATTCCTTGCAGGGGAAACGGTCAGCCGGCGGAATTTGACCGCCGGTTGGGCCGGCGATATCTTTCGCGCCGCTGGGCCCTTCGCAGTGACGGTCTATTCGAGGCGCACATGGAATGGTCGACCAGGCCGGCCCGTCCGGATCAGCCCTTCGGCAGTTGGGCAGACGACCTCGCAGCCGCCTTCGTGCGCCTCGAGCCACGCAGGATTGCCGAGGAATCGTTTGCGGGTGCGATCTGCAAGGTCGACGCCGCGCCGCTGCAGATATCGCGGGTCACGGCGAGCGGGCACATCGTGCACCGGCTCGCCTCGCACATCGCTGCAAGCACCGACGACCTCTGCTTCGTCAACCTCCAGCTCGAAGGGCTGGGACGCACCTCGCAGCGCGGCCATGAGCAGATCAGTGCGCCCGGCGATCTCGCAGTTGCCGATACGACGCAGCCGTTCGAGATCGCTCACCGCCACGCCTTCAGGCTGATTTGCTTTGCCGTGCCGCGGCGTCTGTTGCCGGACACGCTGTTTGATCGCCCGCGACTTGGCCTGTCTGCGACCGAAACCGGCCGCGCGCTGTCGCGGACGCTGGCGAGCTACGCCGAGATCTGCCTGGGTGGCCGCCAACTCGGAAAGACCTCGGCGATGATCGGAGCACACATCGCCGAGCTGATCGCGCATGCGCCCGATATCCTTGCCGACATCTCGGCGGAGCAAGTTCACACGCCCGTGCTGCTGTCTGTCATGCTTGACCATATCGCCCGCCACAGCGACGACCCCGAGCTCGGCGCCCCGGCGTTGGCGAAAAAATTCCGCTGCTCCGAGCGCTACGTGCACCGCCTGTTTGCGAGCACCGGCCGTTCCGTGGGCGAACACGTCAACGAGCAGCGGATCGCCGCCTGCACACGCGCCCTGCTCGATCACACCTCAGCTCGCAAGACCATTGCCGAGATCGCCTTTGCCGCAGGCTTCCGCGACATCTCGCATTTCAACCGCCTGTTCAAGCGCCACAATGGCCTCGCCCCGCGCGAATTCCGTCGCACCGCCGCACACTGAACCATCCACCTGTGGGGAGTCTGGATGCCATGCAAAATACAGGGGCACAATACAACTGGTCTGATCCCGACGCCTACGAGGCCTTTATGGGGCGCTGGAGTGCGCATCTGGCAAACCGATTTCCTACTCTGGCCAATGTAACTCCGGGTAGCCGCGTGCTCGATGTGGGCTGCGGAACTGGTGTATTGACGAAGGCGTTCGCCGAGACGGGCGCGCATGTGATCGGAATTGATGCATCGGAGGGCTATCTGGAAGGCGCCCGCCGCGGCCGGTCCCACCCGAACATCTCATATGAACTCGGCGATATGCGGCGCATGCGGTTCGGTGATGGTGAGTTCGACGCGTCCGTTTCAACGCTGGCCCTGGACGTTATCCCGGAGGTCGAGCAAGTAGTTGCCGAGATGAAGCGCGTGACCCGTCCTGGCGGAGTGGTCGCATCCGGTATTCATCAGTTTTTTGGCGGTATGCCCGCATTTGACCTCGTCATTCACACCGCTGCCGTGCTCGACGCCGGCTTCGATAGTCTGAGATCCAGGCGGGCCGGGCGCCAGCACTTCTGGCCTGGCGGCCAATCCTTGCTGTGGCGGAAGATTGGCCTTACCGATGTGACCGAGAATCCTGTCGTCGTGGATTGCGAGTACCCATCATTTGCAGATTATTGGGCGACCTTCACCAGCGGCCAAGGGATCATCTCGGGCGCTTTAATGACGCTGTCGACCGAAGTCCGAGGTTCGATCGAGCGACATGTTCGATCCGGGTATCTAGCTGGCTTGCCCGATGGACCTCGGTCATTTCCGATGATGTTCCGTGTAGTTCGTGGCGTGGTCCCAGCCTGATAGTGAAAATCTGAATTCGCGAAATGCATCTGCTTCAACGCCGGAATGCCCTGTCTCCTTCGCTTGTCGGCTAACTTCACATGCTGCGATGAATTAGGGCCTCGCGCCTGGTGTCTCAGTTAGAGCTGCACTCCACTTGTTCGGCGCTGCGGTTCACTCGGCGCCAAGAAATCTGGCGCTGCCGTCCAAGATTTCCCGACCGCAGCGGGATAGCCATTGCCCAGACGGCCGACACGGAGGGCATTGGCATGGCGATCGATTTCACGCTCACGGCGCAGCAGCGCGAACTGCAACTCACGTCCCGCAAATTCGCCAGGGAGGTGCTGGCCGAGGCCAGGACGGCCGAACTGCTGGCAACGCCGGAGCAGCGCTTTCTCGCCACCAAACCGACCTACGAGGCGATGGTTGCGGCCGGCTATTTGCGCAAGTGCATTCCGGCGCCGGCGGGCGGCGATAATGCCGGCATGATCGACATGGCGATCCTGGCCGAGGAATTCTACAGCGTGAACCCCAGCGTGACGCTCACCATGCTCGGCAGCGTGCTCGGCTTGCTGCCGCTGCTGCTCGGCGGCACGCTGGAGCAGTGCCAGCGCCTGCTCGCGCCGTTCCTGAAGACGAGCGGCGCGCCGCTCGCCGCGTTCTGCTCCAGCGAACCGGGCGGCAGCGCCAACGCCGCCTCACCACCGCCCGGCCAGGGCGTCCGCACCACAGCCCGGCGCGAGGGCGACAATTGGCTGATCAACGGCCGCAAGAAATGGGTGTCCTCGGCCACCGGCTGGAATCGCGAGGGCGCCGATCTCCTGACCATCGTGTGCCGCACCGATCCGGCGGCAGCGCCCGATGCGGCCATCTCGATCATCGCCGTGCAGGGACCGGTGAACGGTCTGGTGTTCGAACGCGCCATCGACAGCATCGGTCATCGCGCGCATCTCGTGCCGCAGTTCGGCTTTCAGAACGTCGCGGCGCCGCAGCACAATCTGCTCGGACAGCAAGGTGCTGGTCTGGCGCTGACCGCGGCGGCGTTCACCGGCACCGCGGCGCTGGTCGGAATCTTCGGCGTCGCGCTGATGCGGGCAGCCTTCGCGTTCGCGCTGGATTTTGCCCGCAGCGAAAAACGCGGCGGCGTCCACCCCATCATCGAGCATCAGGCGGTCGGCTACGCGCTCGCCGACGCCAAGACCACGATCGAGGCGGCACGCTATCTCAGCTGGCGCGCCTGCCATGCACTCGACACCCAGTCGCCGGCGGCCGAGGAGCTTTCGGTGCAGGCCAAGATCTTCGGCTCGGAAGCTGCCGTGCGCGTCATCACCGACCTGATGCGGGTGGTCGGCATCGATAGCTACGATCATGAGGCCCCGTTCGGCGGCCTGCTCCAGGACGCGCTCGCGCTGCCGATCTTCGACGGCGGCAATCTCGGCATCCGGCGGCGGCAACTGCACACGACGTTCAAGAGCCGCGATTACAGCCCGCTCGCCGCGAGCGGTGCGGCGTAGCATTCTCAAGGAGCGCAATCATGAGCACGGAGCGGAAAGTCGCAGTGGTGACCGGCGCATCGCAGGGGATCGGCGCCGGCATCGTTCAGGCCTTCAGGGATCGCAACTGCAGCGTCGTTGCGACGTCGCGCTCGATCAAGCCGGCCACTGATGCGGATATCGTCACGGTGGCGGGCGATGTCGGCGCAGCCGGTACGGCGGAGGATGTGTTCAAGGCGGCGCTGGAACGCTTCGGCCGCGTCGACACGCTGGTCAACAACGCCGGCATCTTCATGGCGAAGCCCTTCACGGCCTACACCCAGAATGACTACGCCAGCTACATCTCGACCAACGTGACCGGCTTTTTCAACATGACCCAACGCGCGCTGGAGCTGATGAGCAAGCAGGGCCACGGTCACGTCGTCACCATCACGACAAGTCTCGTCGACCAGCCGATGAGCAGCGTTCCCGCCGCCCTCGCCTCATTGACCAAGGGCGCCTTGAACGCCGCAACCCGCGCGCTCGCCATCGAATATGCAAGAAGCGGAATCCGCGTCAACGCGGTGTCGCCCGGAATCATCAAGACCCCGATGCACCCGGCGGAGGCGCATCCGGCGCTGGCGGCGCTTCACCCGATCGGCAGGATGGGTGAGATCCCCGACATCGTCGACGCCGTGCTTTATCTCGATGGCGCCAGCTTCGTAACCGGAGAAGTGCTCCACGTCGACGGCGGACAGGCCGCCGGCCACCATATGCCGTAGCAAGGCCCCATCAAAACTGTCATCGCCCGGCTCGACCGGGCGATCCAGTACGCCGCGGCTCCTCGGCTCAAGCACAGCTGTCTCTGGAATACTGGATCACCCGCTTTCGCGGGTGATGACACCGCGTTGCCTGAAATCTTGAAACGCACCCCATCCTCATCGTGGTCCCTGCGAAAAGAGACGACGTCGGCATTTGCCGAACCCCGCGACATTGCACCGCGAAGCTCGTTGCGGCGCAACAATCAAAATGAGACTGCCCGTTAAGCACCCAAGCGGCGACGACATCTGCGCCGCGCCTGCCTTCGGCTAGCTTTGCCGGCAACAACCGGACGCCCATCCGCCTTCGTCGGGCCATGTGGACGCCGGCGACAACACAGAGGGAGGAGAGCGATGTTGAAAGGCCGTTTGGGACTGATTGCGTTGAGCAGCCTGTTGCTTTCGGGCACGGCGTTCGCCCAGGAGAAGATCAAGGTCGGTGTCACCGCAACGCTCGAGGGCACCTATACGGTGCTCGGCGAGGACGGCATGCGCGGCCACCAGACCGCGCTCAACGTGCTCGGCAAGAAGATCGGCGACAAGGAGCTCGAATTCATCGTCGCCTCGACCGACGCGACGCCCGATTCCGCGGTGCGCGCGGTGCGTAAGCTGATCGAGCAAGACAAGGTGCAGATCCTGCTGTCGCCGCTGTCCGGCGACGAAGGCATCGCGGTGAAGAACTTTGCAAAAACCCATCCGGAGCTGACCTTCGTCAACGCCGCCTCCGGCGCGCAGGAGACGACCTATGTCGATCCGGCGCCGAACTTCTTCCGCTACAACATGGACGGCGCGCAGTGGCAGGTCGGCCTCGGCAAATACGCCTATGAGACCAAGGGCTATCGCAAGATCGCGACCGTCGGCGAGGACTACTCCTTCATCTATACCCAGGTGTTCGGCCTGGTGCTGGAATTCTGCGGCGCCGGCGGCCAGGTCACCAACCGGCAATGGGTGCCGCTCGGCACCAAGGACTTCGCCTCGGTGATCGCCGCGCTGCCCGACGATGTCGACGCGATCTATCTCGGCCTCGGCGGCGCCGACGCCGTCAACTTCCTCAACCAGTATCAGCAGGCCGGCGGCAAGGCGCATCTGATGGGCGGCTCGATCATGATCGACCAGACCATCCTGTCGTCGAAGGGCAGCGCCAAGAACGCGCTGATCGGCACCATCGCGGCGAGCGGCCAGGCCGATACCTGGGAGGATCCGGGCTGGCAGAAATTCGTGAAGGCCTATCAGGACTCGTTCCCGGAGAGCAAACGCTTCCCGAGCCCGTCGCTGCTCGCCACCAATTATTACGGCTCGACCATGGCGCTGATCCTGGCGCTGCGGCAGGTCAATGGCGATCTCTCCAACAATCAGGCCAAGCTGAAGGACGCGCTTGCCAAGATCGAGATCGACGCCCCGAACGGCAAGATCAAGCTCGACGCCAATCGCCAGGCCATCGGCACCAACTTCGTCACCGAGGTGGTCGATGACGGCAAGGGCGCGCTGTTCAGCAAGGTCGTGAAGGTGATCCCGAACGTCAACCAGACGTTGGGCTACGATCCGGCGGTGTTCGCCAAGATCGGCCTGCCGAGCCGCACGGTTCCGGAGTGCAAGAAGTACTGACGTATTTGTTGCAGTGCAGGCAGAACGGCCGCGACATGGCGCGCGGTTGCATCAGGAGCCCTGCTCGCCCTTGCTTTCCGCGGGCGGATGATGAACGCTTGTCGAAAAGACAAGAACATCCCGCGGGAGGGGAGGCATGAGCAGGGCGCTTGCCGTCTTCCACGGCCGGTTCGGTCGCGCGACGGTCTATCAGTTGAACCGCCCCTTCAACGTGCATGCGCACCGCGAAGGGCACCTGATCTTTCATGTCGGCGGCACGCCGGCGCAGATCGACGTCTCGGAGCAGCGGCTGCTGCTCAAGGACGACACCGTCGTTGCGGTCAATCCGTGGGAACCGCACAATTTCCTGCCGACCGACATGGACCACGGTGCGATCTTCTTCGTGCTCTACGTCAATGCCGAATGGTTTGCGCCGCAGCCCGCAAGCGCACAGGGCCTGCGGTTCGGCCGCACCTTCTTTCCGCGCACCGAGGCGCTCGACCGGCTGATCCGCCGCACCGCAGCACTGGTGTGCGGCGCGCCGTCGCTGCGCAGCCTCGACTGCGAGCTCAGGCAATTGATCGACTCCTGCTACGAGGAGAGCTGGCAGGCGGCGCAGGATGCGCGCGCCGCCGCCGCGGTGACCGATTTCCGGGTCCGCAAATCCATCAAGCTGATGTCGGAAAGCCCCGGCGCCGAGATCGAGCTCGACGCGATCGCGCGCGAAGCGGGCCTGTCGCGGCCGCATTTCTACCGGCTGTTCCGTACCCAGACCGGCGTCACCCCTCACCTCTACATGAATACGCTGATCATGGAGCAGGCGCTGGATGCGCTGGTGGCGACCGAAGCGCCGATCGCCGATATCGGCTTCGATCTCGGCTTCTCCTCGCAGAGCGGTTTCACCCGCTTCTTCGCCGCAAATGTCGGCATGGCCCCGACCGACTATCGCCGTGCCGCCAAGGTGTTGCGGCCGTAACGAAGGTTCCACCTGAAACGATAAAAGATACTCTCGATCAAATCCGACGCCTTCGCCCTCGGTAGGATATTGCACACGCGGCCCAGCAGACGGTCGCGACTACTGAGGGAACGCGACGGAGATGGCCAGGTTCATCGAACGCCATCCGGCCTGGGCGCTGATCGTGATCATCGCGGTCGCGGTGCTCGCGTGGCTGGTGTTCGCGATCTGGCCGCCGGGGCTGGAGGCCGCGATCGGCCGCAAGCGCGTGTTCCTCAACGCCGTGCTGAACGGCATCACGCTCGGCGGGCTGTATTTCCTGGTGGCCAGCGGCTTCACGCTGATCTTCGGCCTGATGCGCAACGTCAACCTCGCGCACGGCTCGCTCTATCTGTTCGGCGGCTATATCGGCTACGCCATCAGCGCCTGGACCGGGTCGTGGATCCTCTCCTTCATCGTCGCCTTCATCGCGGTGGCGATGGTCGGCGTGATCCTGCAACTCGCCGTGTTCCGTCGCATGGAGGGTCAGGACCTCAGGCAAACGATGGTGACGATCGGGCTCTCGATCGTGTTCGCCGATCTGATGCTCTGGGTGTTCGGCGGCGACTTCTACCAGGTCCAGACCCCGAGCTGGCTGATCGGCCCGGTACAGCTGCCGCTGCTCACCGCGATCAAATCATCGGGCGAGCCGGTCTATCTGCAATATCCGCTGGTGCGGCTCGTGATCTTCGCGGCCTCCGTCGTGATCGGCATCGCGATGTGGCTCGCGCTCAACCGCACGCGGATCGGCATGATCGTGCGCGCGGGGGTCGACGACCGCGACATCCTCGCCGCGACCGGGGTGCGGATCCAACTCGTGTTCGTGCTGGTGTTCGCGCTCGGCGCAGGCCTTGCCGGCATCGCCGGCGTCGTCGGCGGCACCTTCCAGTCGCTGTCGCCGGGCGAAGACACCCGCTTCCTGCTGGCCTCGCTCGTGGTCGTGATCGTCGGCGGCATGGGCTCGATCCCGGGCGCTGCGCTCGGTGCCGTCATCATCGGGCTCGCCGAGCAGCTCGGCTCGGTCTACATCCCGACCTACGCCATCGTCGTCACCTTCCTGATCATGGTGCTGGTGCTGGCGCTGCGGCCGCAGGGCCTGCTCGCGAGGCGATGAGATGTCGTTGCTGCAGAGCACCCAGTTCCGCCCCGATCCATCCGTCAGCCCGACCCGTCGCGCCCTGATCCGTGCCTGGCCCGAATTCCAGAATCCGGCGGCTTGGCTGGTCGCGCTGATCCTCGTGATCATGCCGCTGATCGCCAACGGCTTCTTCCTGATCGAGATCTTCGCCACCACGCTGATCCTCGGCATCATCGCGCTGAGCCTGATGTTCCTCGCCGGCTATGGCGGCATGGTCAGCCTGATGCAGCTGACGATCGCGGGCTTCGCCGGCTACATGGTCGCGGTGTTCGGCATGAGCGGCAATGCCAATATCAGCCTCGGCTGGCCGTGGTGGCTCGCAACCCCAATGGCGCTGGCGTTGGCGACGCTGTTCGGCACGCTCGGCGGCGCGCTCGCGGTACGCACCGAGGGCATCTACACCATCATGATCACGCTCGCGATCGGCGCGGCGTTCTACTACTTCACCAACCAGAACTGGGCGATCTTCAATGGCCATACCGGCATCAACACCGTGGCGACGCCGCATTTCTGGGGCGTCGACTGGCGCTCCGATATCGCCTTCTACTATGTGACGCTCGGCGTCGCCGCGATCTGCTACTTCGCCGTCCAGTATGTCTCGCGCGCGCCGTTCGGCCTCGCGCTGCAGGGCGTCCGCGACAACCCCCGCCGCATGGCGGCGCTCGGCTTCAATCCCAACGCCCACCGCATCGCGGCCTACGCCTTCGCCGCCTTCATAGCCGCGCTCGGCGGCGTACTGCAGGTCTGGAACTACCGGCAGATCTCGCCGGGCTCGGTCAGCGTCGGGGCCTGCATCGACGTCCTGATCATCGCCGTGGTCGGCGGCATCACGCGGCCGATCGGCCCGTTCATCGGCGCGCTGATCTTCGTGCTGCTGCGTACCTTCGCGCTCGACGTGTTGATCAAGCTCGGGCTCGACGGCAACCGCTTCCGGCTGCTGATCGGGCTCGGCTTCCTCGCCATCGTATTCTGGTCGTCCGACGGCGTGATCGGCCTCTGGGAACGCTGGCGGCGCCGCAGCGCATCCTCGACGCAACGTTCGGGCGGAGGCCGCCATGGATAGCGTCGCGCAGCGCCTGTCGGTGGTCGGCGCCGGCGCGGCGCTGGAGCTGCGCGGAGTGACGCGGCTGTTCGGCGCACTGGCGGCGCTGACCGACGTCACCATCACCGTGCGGCCGGGCGAGCGCCGCGCGGTGCTCGGCTCGAACGGCGCCGGCAAGACCACGCTGTTCAATTGCATCACCGGCGACTTCCCGCCCTCCTCCGGCACGATCCGCTTCTTCGGCGAGGACATCACCGAGTTCCCGCCGTATGAGCGCATCCGCCGGGGCTTGCGCCGCACCTATCAGATCTCGGCACTGTTCCCCGGCCTCACGGTGCAGGACAACGTCTACCTCGCCTGCCGCGGCGTCTCGCGCGGACGGTTCTCGTTCCTGCGCCCGGGGCAGAACGATGCGCTGATGCACGCGACCGAGACGCTGGTGCAGGCCGTGCATCTTGCCGGCGTGAAGGACCAGCGCGTCGCCGAGCTCGCGCACGGCCAGCAGCGCCAGCTCGAGATCGCGCTGGCGCTGGCCGGCGCGCCGCGCTTCATCCTGTTCGACGAGCCGGCGGCCGGGCTGTCGCCGACCGAGCGGCGCGAGCTGATCGAGATCCTGACCTCGCTGCCGGCCCATATCGGCTACATCATCATCGAGCACGACATGGACGTCGCACTGCGCGTCGTCGAGAGCGTGACGATGATGCACAACGGCCGCATCTTCAAGGAAGGCCTGCCGCGCGAGATCGAATCCGATCCCGAGGTGCAGGAGCTCTATCTCGGAGGCGGCCATGAATGACCGCCGGGCCGCGCCCGCACTCGAGGTGAAAGGTCTCGACGTCTATTACGGCCATTCGCATGCGCTGCAGGGCGTCGATCTCACGCTCGATAGCGGCGTGTTCTCGGTGGTGGGCCGCAACGGCATGGGCAAGACCACGCTGTGCAAGGCGATCATGGGCCTGGTGCGCGCCAGCGGCGGTTCGATCCGGATTCGCGGCGAGGAGGTCACGCGGCTGAACCCGGCGCGGATTGCCCGGCTCGGCGTCGGCTACGTGCCGCAAGGCCGGCGGCTGTGGCGCTCACTGACCGTCGACGAACATCTCGCGCTGGCCGGCGGCCTCCGCCGCGGCGCCTGGACCATCGAGCGCATCTACGACACCTTCCCGCGCCTCGCCGAGCGCAAGAACAATGGCGGTAACCAACTTTCCGGCGGCGAGCAGCAGATGCTCGCGATCTCGCGCGCCCTGTTGACCAATCCGCATCTGCTGATCATGGACGAGCCGACCGAGGGCCTTGCGCCCGTGATTGTCGCGCAAGTCGAGGACATGCTGCTGCGCCTCGGCGACGAAGCCGACATGTCCGTACTGGTCATCGAGCAGAATATCGGCGTGGCAACGGCGGTGTCGCGCAACGTCGCCATCATGGTCAACGGCCGCATCAACCGCATCATCGACTCCGCGCGCCTTGCGACCGACCGCGAGTTGCAGCAACGGTTGCTGGGTGTCGGCACCCACGGCTCGGACGAGACCGACGTCGAGGCGGCGCCGGCGAAAGCCGAAGCCGCCGGCACGCCGCAGCCGGAGCGCAAGGGCCCGGCTCGCATTTACGTCTCCAATCCCGTGCTGCCGACGCGCTGGTCGCAACCGGTACCGATCGCCCGCATCGAGGCCGCGGCGCGGACGCAATCCGCCGCCGTCACGCGTCTCGAGGAGACGACCCGCACGCGGCGCGAACCGGCGACCTCGAGGACATCGGGGCCTCCCGTCGTGCTGGTGGTCGGCACGCTCGACACCAAGGGCGCGGAGCTGCGATTCATCCGCGATATCATTGCGGGTAGCGGCTTGCGCACCCGGCTGGTCGACGTCTCGACCAGCGGCAAGGCGGCGAGCTGCGACGTCACCGCGCAGGAGATCGCGCTGAACCACGGCCGCGGCGGCTCCGGCGTGTTCGGCGCCGATCGCGGCGCCTCGGTGACCGCGATGGCGGAAGCGTTCGAGCGATGGCTGCGCCGCCAGGGTAACGTCGCCGGCATCATCTCCGCGGGCGGTTCGGGCGGCGCATCGCTGGTCGCGCCCGGCATGCGGGCGCTCCCGGTCGGCGTGCCCAAGCTGATCATCTCCTCGGTCGCGTCCGGCGACGTCGGGCCCTATGTCGGTCCGGCTGACATCACCATGATGTATTCGGTCACCGACGTGCAGGGCCTCAACTCGATCTCGCGCACCGTGCTCGGCAACGGCGCGCATGCGTTGGTCGGCATGGTCAAGGCGCGGCTCGCGGAACAGACCGACAGGCCGCGCGATACGGGCGCGCATCTTCCGGCCATCGGCATCACCATGTTCGGCGTCACCACGCCGGCCGTGCAGAAGATCGCGGCCGACCTTCGCGAGGATTTCGAGTGCCTCGTGTTCCACGCCACCGGCGTCGGCGGCCGCTCGATGGAGAAGCTGGTCGAGTCCGGGCAGCTCGCCGGCATCATCGACCTCACCACCACTGAAGTCTGTGATCTCCTGATGGGCGGCGTGTTCCCGGCGACCGATGACCGCTTCGGCGCCGTTATCCGCAGCCGCGTGCCCTATGTCGGCTCAGTCGGCGCGCTGGACATGGTGAACTTTGGCGCTCCCGACACGATTCCGGAACGCTACCGCCAACGCAAATTCCACGTCCACAATCCGCAGGTCACCCTGATGCGGACCACGCCGGAAGAGAACGAGCGCATCGGCCGCTGGATCGGCGAGCGCCTCAACCAGATGGATGGGCCGGTGCGTTTCTTCCTCGCCGAGGGCGGCGTCTCCGCACTCGATGCGCCCGGCCAGCCATTCTGGGACCCCGATGCCGACGCGGCGCTGTTCCGTGCACTGGAGCAAACCGTGCGCCAGACCGGCAACCGGCAGATCATCCGCATCAAGCGCAACATCAACGATTCCGAGTTCACCGCCGCCATCGTCAGCGCGTTCCGTCCATTGCTCGGACGCGCCGGTGGCCGGCGGAGAGTGGCGAGGTGACCCATGCCCAGGTTTGAACGCGCGGCGCTCTTGAAGAAGTTTCACGCCATGATCGCACGCGGCGAGCCGATCGTCGGCGGCGGCGCCGGCACCGGGCTGTCGGCGAAATGCGAGGAGGCCGGCGGCGTCGACCTGATCGTGATCTACAATTCCGGCCGCTACCGCATGGCCGGCCGCGGCTCGCTCGCCGGACTGATGCCCTATGGCGACGCCAATGCGATCGTCGTCGAGATGGCCGGCGAAGTGCTGCCGGTCGTAGCCAAGACGCCGGTGCTCGCCGGCGTCAACGGCACCGATCCGTTCCGCGACATGGACGTGTTCCTCGACCAGTTGAAAGCGCTCGGCTTTGCCGGCGTGCAGAACTTCCCGACCGTCGGCCTGATCGACGGCACCTTCCGCGCCAATCTCGAAGAGACCGGGATGTCCTACGCGCTCGAGATCGACATGATCGCGAAGGCCCATGACAAGAACATGCTGACCACGCCCTATGTGTTCAGCGAGCAGGAGGCGACCGCGATGGCGATCGCGGGCGCCGATATCATCGTCTGCCATATGGGGCTGACCACGGGCGGCACCATCGGCGCGCAGACTGCGCCAAAGCTTGCCGACTGCCCTGCCCGGATCGAGGCCTGGGCCGAGGCCGCGCTCAGCGTCAATTCGAACATCATCGTGCTCGCGCATGGCGGTCCGATCGCGGACCCCGAAGATGCCGATTTCATCATGAAGCAGACCCGCAACTGCCACGGCTTCTACGGCGCTTCCTCGATGGAGCGTCTGCCGGTCGAGCGGGCACTGACGGATCAGGTTCGCAAGTTCAAGGCGATCGGCGCGCGCTAACGCGCCGTGACCAAGGGAGGAAGAGATGTCGGGGATGCTGGTCGGTGAATTGATCCTCTGGCTCATCGTCGCAATCGTCGCGATCGTCATCATCGTCTACGTCGTGAACTGGCTGTATCACCGCTCGTCGAAGGAAGTCTCCTTCGTCCGCACCGGCTTTCTCGGCGAACGGGTGGTGATCAACGGCGGCGCCTTCGTGCTTCCGTTCATCCACGACTACACGCCTGTGAACATGAACGTGCTGCCGATGGGGATCGTTCGCTCCCGGCAAGACGCCGTGATCACCCGCGACCGCATGCGCGTCGACATCGAGGCCGATTTCTACGTCCGGGTCCAGCCGACCCGCGAGGCGGTCTCGATCGCTGCGGCCACGCTCGGCCGCCGCACCATGGAGTCGGAGCAGCTGCATACCCTGCTGTCCGGCAAGTTCATCTCCGCGATCCGCTCGGTCGCCTCGGAGATGACGATGGAGCAGATGCATGAGCAGCGCGGCGATTATGTCGCGCGCGTCAAGGCCAATGCCGCCGAGGCGCTCGCGCAGAACGGCCTCGAGCTCGAATCGGTCGCGATCACCGATCTCGACCAGACCGACCTCGAATACTTCAATCCCTCGAACCGCTTCGACGCCGAAGGCCTGACCCGCCTGATGGAAGACATCGAGGCCAAGCGCAAGCTGCGCAACGACATCGAGCAGGACTCGATGATCAAGATCCGCTCCCGCAATCTCGAAGCAGAGCGGCAGGCGCTGGAGATCGAGCGCGAGAGCGAGACCGCGCGCCTCGAGCAGGAACGCGATATCGAGATGCGCCGCGCCCTGCAGCGCACCGAAGTCGCCCGCGAGCGCGCTTTGCGCGAGACCGAGGCCGAGCAGGCCCAGATCACCGCGCGCGAAGCCATCGAAAAGGCCCGCATCGCTAATGAGCAGGCGATCACCGAAGCCCGGATTGCCTCCGAGCGCGAGACGCGGCATCGGGAGATCGAACGTACCCGCGCGGTCGAAGAGCGGGAACTGCTGGCGCGCGAGGAGATCGAGAAGGCCAGGATCGCCAACCAGCGCTCGGTCGACACCACGCGTATCGCTTCGGAGCGTGAGGTGCGCCAGCGCGAGATCGAGCGGATGCGCACCGTCGAGGAGGCCGAGATCGCAGCCCGCGAGGCGATCGAGAAGGCCCGCATCCAGCAGGACCGCGTCGTCACCGACGCCCGCATCGCCAATGAGGAAGAGACCCGCCGCCGCGAGATCGAGCGCACCCGCGCGGTCGAGGAAGCCGAGATCGCGGCCCGCGAGGCCACCGAGAAGGCGCGCATTGCCCAGACCATGACTGTCAATGTCGAGCGCATCTCCTCCGACGAGCGCACCCGCGCACTGGAGATCCAGCAGGTCCGCATCATCCAGGAAGCCGAGATCGAGGCCCAGAAGACGGTCGAGGCCGCCCGGATCATCAGAGAGAAGACGCTGGCCGCCGAACGCATCGCTGCCGATCACACCACACGCAAGCTCGAGATCGAGCGCAACCAGGCGATCGAAATCGCCGGGATCACCGCCCGCGACGCCACCGAGGCGTCGCGGATCGCGCAGGAGGAACATGTCCGCTCGCTCGAGATCGCACGCACCCGTGCGATCGAGGAAGCCGACATCGCCTCGCGCGAAGCGATCGAGGCGGCACGGATCTCGCAGGAGAAATCGGTCGCGGCGCAGCGCATCCGCGCCGAGCGCGAGACCCGCGGGCTCGAGATCGCGCGCACCGAGGCCATCGAGGCCGCCGAGCTGAAGCGCCGCGACGCCATCGAGCGGCAGCGGATCGATGTCGAGCTGGCGCTGGAAAGCGAGCGCATCGCTTCCTCCAGGACCCGCGAAGTGCTCAACATCGACCAGAAGCGGGCGATCGAGCTCGCCGACGAGGAGCGCGTGATCGCGCTCGCCGCCAAGCGCTCGGAGCGGATCGATGCCGACCGGCAGGTGAAGCAGGCCGAGATCGTGGCGCGCAAGGAGGTCGACACCACCGACGTCTCGCGCGAACAGGCGCTGGAAGCCGCGCGGATCGAGCGGCGCCGTGCGATCGAACAGCTCGAGGTCGCCCGCAACCAGTCGCTGCAGGAGGCGGAGATCGTCGCCCGCGAGGAGGTCGAGCGCGCCCGGATTGCCTCCGACCGTGGCCTCGATGAGGCCCGCATCGGCCGCGAGCGTGAGTTGCGCAAGCTCGAGGTTAACCGCGAGAAGGACGTCGAGACCGCGCTGATGGAGAAAGCCATCGCGCTGCATCAGAAATCGCTGGAAGAATCCGCTGCACGCGCCGCGGCCGAGGACGCCCGGATCCGCGCGACCGAAGCCGCCGAGCGCGTCGTCACCGCGCGTGAAAGCGAGATCGCAAAGCGGCGCAAGACCGTCGAGGTGCTACTCGCCGAGAAGCAGGCCGAGGAAACCAGGATCGCCGCGGAAGCGGAACGCGTCCGTGCCGCGGTCGAGGCCGAGGCCCAACGCCTGCTCAACGAGGCCGAGAACGTGCTGACCGACCAGGCGCGCTATTCGCTGTTCCGCCGCAAGCTGCTCGACCGGATCGAGGGCATCGTGCGCGAGAGTGTCAAGCCGATGGAGAAGATCGAGGGCATCCGCATCCTCCAGGTCGACGGCCTCAACGGCAACGGCCATGGCGGCGGCAACGGCCGCAGCGCCACCGACGAAGTGATCGATTCGGCGCTGCGCTACCGCGTGCAGGCGCCGCTGATCGACTCAATCCTGTCGGACATCGGCGTCGAGGGCGGCAGCCTCGCCAAAATGCCCGGCCTGATCCGCGAGGCCCGCGACATGCAGGGCATCAAGGATTCCGCACGGAAGAGCGGCGGTGACGCCAAACCGGCAGCGCCCGAGGGCGGCGGCGAGCCGCGCCCCGAACGCACGCCGCGCAAGAAGGACTGAGCTCGCAACATGGCACGGGTTTACGTCTCCACTGTCGTCAACGCCCGCAATGACCGGGTCTGGGCCCGCGTCCGCGATTTCAACGGGCTGCCGAACTGGCATCCCGCGATCGCGGAGAGTCGGATCGAGGGCGGCGAGCCCTCCGACAAGATCGGCTGCGTCAGGGATTTCCGGCTGCGCAACGGCGATCGGATCCGCGAGAAGCTGCTCGGGCTGTCCGACTACGACATGTTCTGCACCTACTCGATTCTGGAATCGCCGATGGGGGTCGAGAACTATGTCGCGACCCTGCGGCTGACGCCGGTCACCGACGGCGACCAGACCTTTATGGAGTGGACGGCCGAGTTCGACTGCGCGCCGGAGCGTGAGACGGAACTGGTCAACAATATCGGCGGCGGTGTGTTCCAGGGTGGATTCGACGCGCTGAAGCGGGCGTTCGGAGGATAGACCGTGCCGCATATCGTCAAGAGCACGATCCTGGATGCACCGACCGATGCGGTGTGGGCCGTGCTGCGCGATTTCAACGGCCATGACCGCTGGCACCCGGCGGTCGCGACCAGCGGCATCGAGCGGGCGCAGCCGTCCGACAAGATCGGCTGCGTCAGGCGCTTCAAGCTGAAGGACGGCGCCGAGCTGCGCGAGCAATTGCTGGCGCTATCCGATCTCGAACAGTCGTTCAGCTACTGCCTGCTCGATACGCCGATCCCGATGTTCAACTACGTGGCGCATGTCCGCCTGCTGCCGGTCACCGACGGCGACCGCACCTTCTGGCACTGGGAATCGCGCTTCACGACCCGGACCGAGGACAGGGACCGCATCACGCAGATGGTTTCGGAAGACATCTACCAGGCCGGCTTCGACGCCATCCGCCGGCATCTGAAGGAGGCCGCGTAAGCGGAGTAGGACAACATGCCAGTCACGGTGAAGACCTTCACCAGCACCCACGACGCCGCGGCGGCGCTGTCGTCGGATCGCAGCGCCCGCTATCTCGGCGGCGGCACGCTGGTGATGCGGGCGCTGAACGAGGGCGACATCTCGATCTCGACCGTGGTGCGCGCCAGCGACCAGGCGATGACAAGGATCGACGCGTCCGGCGCGCGGATCACGCTCGGCGCCGGCGTCACCTTCGCGCGCATCCTGGCCGAACGCGACCTCGGCTTCCTGCATGCCCCGGCCCGCTCGATCGGCGGACCCGCGGTGCGCAACATGGGCACGGTCGGCGGCAATCTGTTCGCGCCCGTGCCTTATGGCGATTTCGCGGTCGCTATGCTTGCGCTCGAAGCCGTCGTCTCGGTGCAGGGCGGCCTCGGCGGCCGCGACATTCCGATCGATGAGTTCCTGCAATCGCGCGACCGGCAGGCCGGCACGCTGGTGCTGGCGATCTCCTTCGCCAAGCCCGCCAGCGCGGACGCCTTCCGATACCGCAAGATCGCCCGGATCAAGCCCAAGGGCGGGGCGGTGATCACGCTCGCGGCGCATCTTCCGGTCAACGGCAGCCGCATCGTCGGCGCCCGCGTCGCGCTCGGCTCGATGGCGCCGACGCCGATCCGCGCCCGCGCCGCCGAGCGCGCGTTGGAAGGCCGCGCGCTCGATGCCTCCGCGATCAGCGCGGCCGCGGCCGCGGCCGTCGAAGGAACCTCGCCCGGCGACAATGCGCTCGCCAGCGCTTGGTATCGCCGCGAGATTGTCGGCGTCCATCTCAAGCGCCTGTTGTCCGGTCAGGAATAGACCATGGCCAAGACCCCTCTGCAATTCCGACACAACGGCCGCGACGTCGCGATCTTCGTCGACGGCGGCACCAATCTGCTGGTCGCGCTGCGTGAGCTGATCGGCGACATGACGCCGAAATTCGGCTGCGGTCAGGGCGGCTGCGGCACCTGCAGCGTGCTGATCGACGGCGAGCTGCACCTCTCCTGCCTGACGCTGGCCGAGACGGTCGTCGGCCGTTCGGTCGAGACGCTCGACGGCATCAAGGACGGTCCCAACCTGCACCCGCTGCAGCGCGCCTTCGCCGACAATTTCGCCGCGCAGTGCGGCTATTGCACGCCGGGCATGCTGATGGCCGCGAAGGCGCTGCTCGACCGCAATCCGCAGCCGAGCCGCGCCGAAATCGTCGAGGCAATCTCCGGCAACATCTGCCGCTGCACCGGCTATGAGCCGATCATCAACGCCGTGCTGGCTGCCGCATCCGGCGGCCGGGCGCGCGCGTAAGGGAACAGTGCCATGCTGGAATTGCGCAAGGACCTCTTCGCCGACGAACGCGACGACAACTTGAAGGAAATCGGCAAGGGCACGCAGCGCCAGGACATGCTCGGCCATGTCACCGGCACGTCGCCCTATTTCGACGACCACAAGCTGCAGGGCATGCTGCATCTGAAGGTGGTCCGCAGCGCCCATTCCCATGCGCGGCTGCGGCGCATCGATACCTCGGAGGCCGAGCGCTCGCAGGGGGTGCGGCGCGTGATCCGCGCCTCCGACGTGCCGCGCAATTTGAACACGCTGCTCAGCCTGATCAATTTCGGCAAGGACGACGAACCGTCGCTGGCGGTCGACAAGGTGCGCTACAAGGGCGAACCGATCGTCGCGATCGTCGCCGACAGCCCGCGCGAGGCGTTTGAGGCGATTGCCAAGGTCAAGATCGACTATGAGCCGTTGCCGGCGGTATTCGACGTCGAGGAAGCGCTGAAGCCCGGCGCGCCCGTCGTCAACGAGGTCTACCCCAAGAACACCTTCACCTATCACGAGACCTATGATCGCCAGCAGCTGCGCTTCGGCGATGCCGATCGCGCGCTCGCCACGGCCGACCATGTGCTGGAACAGCGCTACCAGATGTCGCCGATCGAGCACGCCCCGACCGAGACCAACGGCTCGATCGCAGCGCCCGACACCAACGGCCGCTACATCGTCTATACCTCGACACAGGCGCTGTTCTTCTCGGTCGACACCTGCGCAAAAATCCTCGACGTGCCCTCCAACACGTTCCATTTCATCGGCGGCACCGTCGGCGGCGGGTTCGGCGGCAAGGTCGATACGCTGACCGAGCCGCTCTGCATTCTCGGCGCGATGCTAACCGGACGCCCGGTGCGCTACGTGTTCGGGCGCGAGGAGGAGATGCAATACGGCCCGCCGCGCGGCGCCGAGCGCATCTACATCAAGGACGGCGTGATGCGCGACGGCCGCGTGGTCGCCCGCAAGGTCCGCGCCTATTTCGACAGCGGCGCCTATACGCGGCTGTCGAGCTATGCCGCGGTAAAATGCGCCGCGCATCTGCCCGGCCCCTACACGATCCCCAACGTTCATGGCGACGTCTACTGCGTCTTCACCAACCGGACGCCCGCCACCGCGATGCGTGGCTTCGGGGTCACGGCGATGGACTTCGCGATCGAATGCCAGATGGACAAGCTCGCCCATCTCGTCGGCATGGACCCGATGGAGTTCCGCATCCTCAATGCGTATCGCGACGGCGACATGAAGGCGCACCGCCGGGAGGCCAAGAACACGGCGCTGATCGAATGCGTGCAGGTCGCCGCGGAGAAGGCCAAATGGCCGCTCCGCGAGGAGTTCAAGCAGATGTCGTCACGCAAGGATGGCGGCGGCATCCGTGCCGCGGTGACACTGACGCCGCGCGAGACGCATGCGCCGCCCGCTGTACCATCCCAGCAGCGCACGACATATGACCGCGCGCCGGCGGCGAGCCGCGAGCCGCCACCACCACCTCCGCCAGCGGCGCCGCCCTCGCCGCCGCGACCGAGCGCGCCGTCGCACGGCGCCACCCGCTTCTCTTCCGTCTTCGGCACCAGGAGGCGCTGACCATGACAAGGCATCGCGGACGCGGCATCGCGTCGGTCAATTATCCCATCGGCATGAATCTCGGCGGCGACCCGAGCCAGGCGCTGGTGCATTCCAACCCCAGCGGCAAGTTCACCGTGGCACTGTCCTCGATCGATCTCGGCCAGGGCATGAAGTCGGTGACCCGGCAGATCTGCGCCGAGACGCTCGGCGTGCCGGTCGACGACGTCTATGTCGATACCGCCGATTCCGACACCGGCCCGCATTGCATGGGCTCGTTCGCCTCGCGCGGCACGCATCGGGTCGGCAACGCGGTGATGGCCGCGGCGCGGGAAGCCCGCGGCGTGATGATGGAGGCGGCGGCCGAGGAGCTCGAGGCGAACGCCGCTGATCTCGAGACCGACGGCCGCGGCAACATCCACGTCAAGGGCGCGCCGCACCGCTCGATCTCGACCAAGGACGTCGCGATCGCGGCGCAGTTCAAGCAGGGCAAGACGATCTCCGGACGTGGCATCTTCCTGGTGCCGCTGTCCGACGTCGACCCTGAGACCGGCGAGATGTCGCCGGCGACATGTTATGCGCATGCCTGCCTGGTCGCCGAGGTCGAGGTCGACGACGAGACCGGCGAGGTCGACATGGTCAGGATGGACTCCGCCTATGAACTCGGCCGCGCGCTCAATCCGCGGCTGGTCGAGCAGCAGCTGGTCGGCGGCGCCTGGATGGGCGTCAGCCACGCGCTCTATGAGACGCCGGAGCCGTATTATCCGGTGCCGGTGCATGGCCCGCGCGATTTCGTCGAGTATCTGATGCCGGGACCGGGCGATATCTGCCCGCACGACATCGCGGTGCTGGAACGCCCCGCACCCGATGGCCCGTTCGGCGCCAAGGGGCCAGGCGAGATGTGCGCCAATCCGGTGCTGCCTGCCGTTGCGAACGCGATCTTCAATGCGGTCGGGGTACGGATCGACGATTTGCCGATCACGCCGGAGAAGGTGCTGCGCGCGATCAAGGCGCAGGGCGGCGCACGGCCGCAACCGCGGCGCTGAGGTCGGCATGCCGGTCCGCAGCAACATCGTCGGCATCGACAGCCCCGAGGCGCTGGAGAAGGCACTGCGTGCGGCCTATTACCTTGCCGACGACGGCATCGCGACCGCCTCCTATCTCTCGCTCGCGCTCGGCAAGCCGCTGCTGCTCGAGGGCGCGCCGGGTGTCGGCAAGACCGAGGCTGCGAAAGCGATCGCCGCGGTGCTCGGCCGCAAGCTGATCCGGCTGCAATGCTATGAGGGCATCGACGCCGCCGCCGCGCTCTACGAGTGGAATTATCCGCGCCAGATGCTCGCGATCCGGCAGGCCGGCGAAGAGAGCATCGACATCTACGGCGAGTCGTTCCTGATCGAGCGCCCGATGCTCGCCGCGTTGCGCGCGCCGGACGCGACGGTGCTGCTGATCGACGAAATCGACCGCGCCGACCAGGAGTTCGAGGCGTTCCTGCTCGAATTCCTCTCCGACTTCCAGATCTCGATCCCCGAGCGCGGCACCATCCGCGCCGCCGAGCATCCCGTCGTGGTGCTGACCTCGAACCGGACGCGCGACCTGCACGAGGCGTTGCGACGGCGCTGCGTCTATCACTGGATCGATTATCCGAACGCCGAGCGCGAGGCGCGGATCGTGATGATGCGCGCGTCCAGCGTCGCCGAAGCGACTGCCCGTGCCGTCGTCGCCGCCGTCGGCCGGCTGCGCCGCGAGCCCCTGAGCAAGGCACCGGGCATTGCCGAGGCGGTCGACTGGGCCGAGGCCGCGACCCTGCTCAACAAGGGCGGCGCGCGCTGGCCGGACGCGTTCAAGCGCTCGATCGGCGTCGCGCTGAAGGACGAGGAGGACCTGCATTTCATCTCGCCGCGGCTCGACGCGATCATCGCGGAGGCTGCCGCGTGAGCGACGATCTCAAGCTGCCGCGCGCCGCGCGGATCTTCGTCACCTTTGTCGCGCTGTTGCGCGCCAACGGCTTCTCGGTCGCGCCGGAGCAGACGACGAGCTTCCTCGCCGCGATCGAGCTGCTCGGGCCACGCAGCCTTGAGCACATCCGCCAGGCCGGTCTCGCGACATTGGCGCCGCCGCCGGAGCGCCGCGCGACATATGACCGGCTGTTCGACATCCACTTCCGCGGCGCCGAGGCGATCGAACAGGCTGAGGGCGAGGACGAGGAGACCGTTCGGCTGCAGGAGGAAGGCCGCGGCGAGGACGAGCCGCCGCTCGCCGACGAGGCCAACGAATCCGGTCTCGCGGCGGCGCGCGCCGAGGCGCTGGTCGAGCGCCGCTTTGCGCAAGTCCCGACCAGCGATCCGCTGCGCCAATTGTCGCGTGAGGCGGCACGGCGATTGCCGCGGCGGCGTGGCCACCGGCGACGCCGTGCGCGCTCTGGTCCATTCGCCGACCTCCGCCGCACTTTGCGTGACAGCGTGCGCAATGACGGCGAGGTGCTGCGGCTCGGCCGGATGCGCCGCCGCCAGCGGCCGCGCAAGATGCTGCTCCTGATCGACGTCTCCGGCTCGATGAAGGCGCGCACCGAGGAGAATATGCGGCTGGCGCATGCGCTGGTGCAGGCGGCCGGCAATGTCGAGGTCTTCACCTTCGGCACGAGGCTTACCCGCGTCACCCCGGCGCTGCGGCTGAAGCGCCGCGAGCAGGCGCTGAGTGCGGCATCCTTCCTGGTCAGCGACTGGGACGGCGGCACCCGCATCGGCGACGCGCTGCAGGCCTTCCTCGCGGTACCGCGGTTCGGCGGATATGCCCGCGGCGCCGCCGTCGTGATCGTCTCGGATGGTCTGGAGCGCGGCGATCCGGCCGCGCTGCGCGATGCGGTCGCAAAACTGTCGCGGCGGGCCTGGCGGGTGAGCTGGCTGACACCGCTCGCGACCGCGCCCGGCTTCAAGCCGCAAACCGAGGCGCTGATCGCGATCCAGCGCTTCGTCGATGATCTCGTGGACGGCGGATCGAGCGCGGCAGTGGTCGCGCATCTGCTGTCGCTTGCGACAAGGAGAGCTGCGTGACTGGTATCGTCGACGGACATCATCACATCTGGCGTCAGGCCGATCTCGCCTGGCTGTCCGGCCCGATGCAGCCGCGCATCTTCGGCCCCTATGAGCCGATCCGGCGCGACTATCCGATCGAGGAGTATCTCGACGACCTCAAGGGCACGGGCGTCACCCGATCAGTCTATGTCCAGACCAACTGGCCGAACGGCCAGTTCGAGGATGAGGCCGCCTGGGTGCAGCAGACCGCCGACGCGCACGGCTGGCCGCACGCCCTCGTCGCCTATGCCGATTTTTCCGCCGACGACGTCCGGCCGCAGCTCGACCGATTAAAGCACTACCCGCTGGTGCGTGGCGTGCGCATGCAGCTGCACTGGCACGACAACCCGCTCTACCGCTTCGCGGCCCGGCCCGATCTCTGCACCGATCCCGTGATCCGGCGCAATGTCGGCCACCTCGTCGACTATGGCTGGAGTTTCGACCTGCAGGTGTTTGCGCCGCAGATGACCGACGCCGCCGGTCTTGCGGAGTCCTGCCCCGGCGTGACCTTCATCCTCCAGCATGCCGGCATGCTGGAGGATCTGTCGCCGCAAGGCCGCGCCGCCTGGCGCGCCGGCATGGCGCGGCTCGCGCAATGCCCGAACGTGGTGTCCAAGCTATCGGGGCTCGGCACCTTCATCCATCGCAACGATGCCGCGCATATCGCCGGCGTCGTAATCGACACCGTCGCGATCTTCGGCGCGGAGCGCTGCCTGTTCGGCTCGAACTTTCCGATCGAGAAGCTGTGGACCAGCTACCGCGATCTCGTCGACGCCTTCAAGGCGGCAGCCGAACGGCTCAGCCGCGAGCAGCGCGAGGCGATCTTCAGCACCACGGCGGCGCGGGTCTATCGGCTGGGGCCCTAGGCGCGTTGCGGACACAGAACACGATACGAACAGGAATTGGGAGGGAGAGCAATGCCGTTGGAGATCAAGATCCTGGACTATGGCGATATCGAGCTGGAATCGAGTTTCCTCGTCCTCGGGCACAATTGCGGCCGCACCCGCCGCGTGCTGACGCTCGGCTTCCTGATCCTCGGCGGCCCCTACCCCGTGCTGGTCGATACCGGCTACCGATCCAACCAGATCATGGAGACGCTCGGCATGCGCGGCCTCCAGTACCACGAGAACATGATCGAGAACCAGCTGGCCCGCCACGGCGTGCGGATGGGCGACGTCCGCTTCGTTTGCCACACCCATCTGCACATCGACCATGCCGGCAAGGACGACCTGTTCCCGATGAACACGACCGTTGTGCTGAACCGCAAGGAGCTGGAATAC
The DNA here is from genome assembly GCF_015291625.1 of Bradyrhizobium sp. CCBAU 53421. Classification (NCBI taxonomy): domain Bacteria; kingdom Pseudomonadati; phylum Pseudomonadota; class Alphaproteobacteria; order Hyphomicrobiales; family Nitrobacteraceae; genus Bradyrhizobium; species Bradyrhizobium sp. CCBAU 53421. The sequence goes on along the minus strand of NZ_CP030047.1, from coordinate 1,969,247 downwards.
TCCGTCTCCGGCCTGATGCATCCGCAATATCCCGCACCCGACATCAAGCACCTGATCGACCGCCTGCACACCAAGAGCGCGCTGCGCCTCCTCGACCTCGAGATTACCGGCCCGGTCGAGTTGATGCCGGGCGTCTATTGCGATGCCGCCAACGCCCATACCGAGGGCTCGATGAACATTCACGTCCACACCGCCGACGGCATCGCCACGATCTGCGGCGACGTGATCTATGATTTCAACGACCAGATCGTGAATCCCTTTAACGAAATCCACGACGCCGAGCCGCGCACCACGGGCAACCACGGCACCAGCAAGCGCGCCGAGAAGGCCTCGATCAAGAAGCTCCTGAACAATTCGCGTTATCTGCTGCCGGTGCATGATCGTCCCGCGAAGATCGAGGGCGGCGTGGTGGTCGGGCGGCTGCACGACCAGGTGCCGGGCCCGATCGTGCAGAGCCTGCCACAGCGCAACTGGTTCCCGGCGTAGATGCGGAGGCTTGATGCGATGACGCATGTCACGCTGCGCGGCGAGTTCGAGGACCTGATCGACCCCTACGCGCCGGTCGGCCAGGTCGGTACCGGCTTCGACTTCACGGAAGGACCGATCTGGCATCCGGTCGATCACTTCCTGCTGTTCTCCGACATGCCGGGCGACGTGCGCCGGCGCTGGGATGCACGGCGCGGCGTGGTCGAGGTCAAGCGCCCGTCGAACAAGTGCAACGGCATGACCTATGACGCCGACCTCAATTTGATCGTCTGCGAGCACGCGACGTCCTCGCTGATCCGTGAGCGACCCGACGGGCGGCGCGAGGTGCTGGCGTCGCATTACGAGAACCAGGAGCTCAACAGCCCGAACGACGTCTGCGTTCATTCGAGCGGCGCGATCTATTTCTCCGATCCCTGGTACGGCCGTATGCCGGTCTATGGTGTCGAGCGGCCACGCCAGCTCGGCTTCCAGGGCGTCTACCGGGTGTCGCCCGGCGGCGGCGGACCGAAGTTGCTGGTCGACCGCTATTTGTTCGAGCAACCGAACGGGCTGTGTTTCTCGCCCGACGAGCGCATCCTCTATGTCAACGACACCGTGCAGGCGCTGATCCGTGCCTTCGATGTCGGCGCCGACGGCACGCTCGGCAATCCGCGCGTGTTCGCAAGCGGCATCCGCTCCGAGCTCGAGCCCGGCGTCCCCGACGGCATGAAGTGCGACCAGCGCGGCAATGTCTGGGTCACCGCGCCCGGCGGCGTCTGGGTCTATTCGCCCGACGGCAATCTGCTCGGCAAGGTCCGCCTGCCCGAGCTCGTCGCCAACCTCGCCTGGGGCGGCGCCGACTTCCGCACGCTTTACCTTGCCGCGACCCATTCGGTCTACGCGATCCCGACGAAGGTCGGGCCGCGCCATGAACCCTATATGAGCGGCAAGCGCGGCGGCGCCGCCGCCGCACCGACCTCCGCGCCCGCACCCAATCTCGCTGCCGGCGAGATGCGGATCGATCCGCAGCGTTGCGCGATGATCATCCAGGACATGCAGAACGACGTCATCATGGACGGCGGCGCGTTCGCCGAGTCCGGCGCGCCCGCGCATGCCCGCCAGCAGCATGTCGTCGAGAATGTCCGCCGCGTCGCCGAGGCCGCGCGGGCGCGCGGCGTCGCCATCATCCATGTCTGGTTCGTGGTCGAGCCGGGCGCGCCCGGCGTGACACTGAATGCACCGCTGTTCGAGGGGTTGGTCGACAGCAAGGCGATGGTGCGCGGCAGCTGGGGGGCGGCGCCGGTCTCCGGGCTCGAGCCGCGTCCGGGCGACTTCGTGGTCGAGAAGATGCGGATGAGCGCCTGGGAAGGTACGCGGCTCGAAACCATCCTGAAAGCAACCGGCCGCGACATGATCATCAACACCGGGGCCTGGACCAACATGTCGGTCGAGCACACTGCCCGCACCGGTGCCGACAAGGGCTACTTCATGATCGTGCCGGAGGATTGCTGCTCGACCATGAATGCCGATTGGCACAACGCCGCGATCAACTTCGCACTCCAGAACGTCTCCGTCGTGACCAACGCCGACACTGTCATCAAGGCGCTGGGCTGAGGAGGCGCGGTGCCGAAGCTGCTCCATCTTAGCTGCTCTCCCCGCGCCGATTCGACATCGGCGGCCGGCGCGCGCGTCTTTCTCGATCGCTTCCGCGAGGTGCGGCCGGACTGGGAGATCGACGCGATGAACCTCTGGCGCGAGCCGTTGCCGGAGTTCGAGGGCTATCTGCTCGAGGCGAAATACGCCCGGATCGGCGGCAAGGCTTTCACCAATTCGCAGCAAGACGCCTTTGCCGTCGCCGAGCGCCTGGCGCTGCGGCTGTCGCTGGCCGACCGCGTGCTGATCTCGACCCCGATGTGGAATTTTTCCATTCCCTACAAGCTCAAGCAGTGGCTCGACGTCATCATCCAGCCCGGGCTGACCTTCCGCTTCGATCCGGCGCTGGGCTATCTGCCGCTGCTCAAGGACCGCCCGACAGTCGCGATCATCGCCAGCGGCAGCGACTTCGTCACCGGCATGAACCGCGGCCGCATCGATATGGCGACGCCCTATCTGCGCGAGGCGCTGCGCTTCATCGGCATCAGTGACGTCCGCTTCGCGCCGATCGGCCCGACCACCGGGCCTGCGGAGCCGATCCGCGCGGCCCGCGAAGCCGCGCACCGCCGGCTCGCGGAGATGGCGGGGCGGTTTTGAGCTGCTCTCACCACACCGTCGTCCCTGCGAAAGCAGGGACCCATAACCACAGGGCCGTGTTGTTGAAGCGAGCTGTAGCCCCAGTTCAGCAGAACAATTCGCATTGGTGGTTATGGGTCCCGGGCCGCGCTTCGCTTGCCCGGGACGACACCAATTTTGTTGCACGGAAGGCGGACATACATCCGCATTCTCGCGACAGCGCTGACACTCCCTACGTTTCCGTCGGCGGGAACACGAGCCTGCACAACAAACCCGGAGCGTTATCGCGCAATTCGATCTTTGCGCCGTGCAGGCTCGCGACCGCGGCGACCAGGCTGAGGCCGAGGCCGTTGCCCGGCGTGTAGCGGCTCTGCTCGAGCCGGTAGAACCGCTTGAAGACGCGGTCATGCTGCTCGGCGGGAATGCCGGGACCGTTATCAGCGACCGAAATCACCGGCCCGCCCTCGTCATTTTCGCAGGTCACAGTCACCCGTCCGCCTGGACGGCCATGCTTGATGGCGTTGTCGACGAGATTGGCGATGGCGTCGAACAAAAGGTCGCGATCGCCGGTGACCAGCACCGCCGGATCGCCGGCAAGGTCGAGATGGGTGGTGACCTCTTCGGCGGCGGCATCGTAGAGCTCGACCACCTCGCCCGCGATCTCGACCAGGTTGACGGTGCGGAACGCGCCCTTGCGGGCCCGAGTCTCGATCTCGGAAATCCGCGTGATCGATGCGAACATGCCGAGCACCGCGTCGAGATCGGCAATGGTGTCGCCGATCAGCGCCGCATCGCCCTCGCCGTTGCGCGGGGCGTGATAGGCCTTCTCGAGCCGGCCGCGCATCCGGGTCAACGGCGTGCGCAGGTCGTGGGCGATATTCTCGCTGACTTGCTTGACGTCGCCCATCAGGGTCTGGATGCGATCCAGCATCAGATTGAGATTCTCGGCAACGCGATCCCATTCGTCATGACTGCCATGGAGCGGGATGCGCTGGTCGAGGCCAGAGAGCATGATCGCGCGACTGGTCGCGTTGATCGACTCGATCCGGCCCACGGTTCGCCTTGTGACCCCGATGCTGGCGGCGGCCGCAAGCCCAATGATCAGCACGACGACCGCGATACCCGCAGCCCTGATCTGCGCCATGAAGCCGTCGAGATCGCTGATGTCGCGGCCGACCAGCAGCCGATCACCGCCTGGCAAGGTTTTCGTCACGGCGCGCACCAGTGCGGTTCCCGACGCGAGCTGCGGCAGCGGGGTCCGGAATTCCGTCCATCCATCTCCAACGGCGTCTGCCGGCCATTGCTTGAGATTTCCCGCCAGCACCGCGGAGCCGGGCCCGACCAGCAGATAAACCTGATCGGCAAGACCCTTGTTCGCGATGCGTTGCGCGATCAACGCGGTCAGGCCATCGCGGCCGGATCGCGCATAGGCGTCGTCGAGGCTCGCCTGCTCGGTCATGATGGCGCGGTCGGACCTGTCGCGTACATAGGACAGCGTCGACCAGTAGACATAGGCGAAGATCACAGACACGATGAGGCCGAACATACCGATGGCGATCAACGCCAGGCGGAACGTCGACGACTTCAGGGTCTTAGCCAGGAGCACGGAGGCAGTACCCGATGCCGCGGATCGTGTGGATCAGCGGATAGGCTTGCTGGTCGTCGACCTTGCGGCGCACCCGGCCGACATAGACGTCGATGATGTTGGTCGAGGGATCGAAGTGCAGATCCCACACGTGCTGCAACAGCATGGCGCGCGACACCACGCGGCCTTCGTTGCGCGCGAGATATTCGAGCAGCTGGAATTCCTTCGGCAGCAGCGGAATCTTGCGGCCGCGGCGGCTGGCCGTCCGCGCGATCAGGTCGACCGCGAGATCGCCGACCCGCAAGATGGTCTCCTTGGCAACGGTCTCGCTGCGGCGGCCAAGCGCCTCCAGCCGCGCCAGCAGCTCGACAAACGAGAACGGCTTGACCAGATAGTCGTCGCCGCCGGCGCGCAAGCCGCGCACGCGATCGTCGACCTCGCCGAGCGCGCTGATGATCAGGAACGGCACCGCGATGCCGTCGTCGCGCATCTGGCGCATCACCGTGATGCCGTCGATGTCGGGCAGCATGCGATCGATAGTGATCACGGCATAATCGCGTGCCGCCCCCTGGCTCAGCGCCTCGCGGCCGTTCGCAGCCAGATCCACGTCATAGCCGCTGGTGGTGAGCTCCTCGACGAGCTGACCCGCGGTCTCCGGATCGTCCTCGACGACAAGAATGCGGCGGTGAGCTCCGGTCATCTTCTTGAACTCTCCGAGCTGTCTTGAACTCACCGAGTTCTCAAGCTCTCCGAGCGCCCCGCAACGGTCGCCGCCAGACTATCCCATTCCGGGGCTGGATGGAACGCCTGGCGACGACCGCGACAACGGTGCGGTTGGTTGGGTGATCACCAATAGTCCCCGCACACATTGACCCATTGCAGCCCGTACGACGTCCATACCCTGCGGTAGCAGCCGTTGTAGTAATCGGCATAGACGTAGGGACCGCCGAAGAAGGCGAAGCGATGGAAGCGGTGGTGGTGGAAGAAGCCGCCATGATGGAAGAAGCGCGAGCCGTGGAATCCGGCGCCGGCAAACCGCGGGCCAAATGCCGGTGCACCTGCGAAGCGCGCGCCGCCAAAATGCCCACCGGCAAAATGCCCGCCGCCGCCCATCGCGGCGAACGCCATTCCGCCTCCATGCATGCCGCCGAAGCCGCCGCCATGCATACCGCCGCCCATGGCACCAGCAAAGCCACCGCCATGGCCGCCACCGAAGCCACCGCCGCCATGTCCGCCACCACCACCGCCGCCGCCTCTGGCGAGGGCAGCGGGTGCAAGCGCAACGCTGACCGCGAGCGTCGCTGCCGTGAGACACGTGACAAGCCTGTTCTTCATGAAATCCTCCCTGATTGGGACCGCGGCGAACCTCGTGTCGCCGCATGCAGAGGATGACCAGAAGACGCAAGCAGGCGGCCGACTTCAACTGACAAATGCGCCAGATTCTGACACCGGATTTAGGGTTGGCGAACACACCGGCACGCGCTGCAAAGGCTGGATCGCGCGCCCTGACGGCGCTGGCCGAGATCGACGGACATTTGGCTGGAATCAGCGGGTAGCGCGCGTTGAATCGATCTGCCGGATTTCTTAATCCTGCACTCATCCAAGAAGCGATGTCGTCGCGGCGGGATCGCAGATCCGGTTCACAATTTGTCGATCACCGGGTCTCCCCGTCGCGCCGGCCGCAACCCATCCGCGATGCAATCGTCTTTCACCCGGTTTCCCTGGACGCCGGCACGACGACGAGTGCTGACTTCGAGCAAGGAGCTTTCGATGAGCAGTGAGACCAAACGCCCGTTCCTGACCCACGCCTCCGGCGCCCCCGTTGCCGATAACGTGAACATCATGACCGCGGGACCGCGTGGACCGGCGCTGCTGCAGGACATCTGGCTGATCGAGAAGCTCGCGCACTTTCACCGCGAAGTGATCCCGGAGCGGCGGATGCACGCCAAGGGCGCCGGCGCCCACGGCACCTTCACCGTCACCCACGACATCACGCGTTACACCAAGGCCAGCATCTTCTCGGCGATCGGCAAGCAGACGCCGATGTTCGCGCGGTTTTCGACAGTCGCCGGCGAGCGCGGCGCGGCGGACGCCGAGCGCGACATCCGCGGCTTTGCGCTGAAATTCTACACCGATGAAGGCAATTGGGACGTGGTCGGCAACAACACGCCGGTGTTCTTCTTCCGCGACCCCCTGCGCTTCATCGACCTCAATCACGCGATCAAGCGGCATCCGCGCACGGGTGTGCGCGATCCCGACATGAACTGGGACTTCTGGACGCTGCTGCCGGAAGCGCTGCACCAGGTCACCATCGTGATGAGCGAGCGCGGCATTCCGAAGAGTTTCCGTCATCAGCATGGCTTCGGCAGCCACACCTACAGCATGATCAACGCGAACAATGAGCGCGTCTGGGTGAAATTCCACTTCCGCACCCAGCAGGGCGTCGAGAATCTGACCGATGCGGAGGCCGAGGCACTGGTCGGCGAGGACCGCGAAAGCCACCAGCGCGATCTGTTCAACAGCATCGAGCGCGGCGATTTCCCGCGTTGGACGCTGTTTATTCAGGTGATGACGGACGCGCAGGCCAAGGCCTTCCCGTTCAATCCGTTCGACCTGACCAAGGTGTGGCCGAAGGCGGATTATCCCTTGATCGAGGTCGGGTATTTCGAGCTCAACGGCAATCCGGAGAACTTCTTCGCCGAGGTCGAGCAGGCGGCGTTCGCGCCGGCGAATGTCGTGCCCGGCATCGGCTATTCGCCGGACAAGATGCTGCAGGCCCGCCTGTTCTCGTACGGCGACGCGCAGCGCTACCGGCTCGGCGTCAACCACCACCAGATCCCGGTCAACGCGCCGAAATGTCCGTTCCACAGCTATCATCGCGACGGCGCGATGCGCACCGACGGCAATCTGGGCGCGACGCTGACCTACTGGCCGAACAGCCATGGCGAGTGGACCGACCAGCCGCAGCTGAACGAGCCGCCGCTCGAAATTTCGGGCGCGGCCGCGCATTGGGATCATCGCGTCGATGACGATCACTGGCAGCAGCCGGGCGATCTGTTCCGCAAGATGAATGCCGCGCAAAAGCAGGCGCTGTTCGACAACACCGCCCGTCAGCTCGGCCAGGCGTCGAAGCACATCCAGGAACGGCATGTTGCGAATTGCAGCAAGGCCGATCCGGCCTACGGCAAGGGCGTCGCGGAGGCGCTGGCGAGGTTTGCGGCTTGAAAGCTTTAGCGCAAGCCGGGACGAATCAAATACCGCTTTCGCTCCGTCATCCTGAGGAGCGCGCAGCGCGTCTCGAAGGATGCGCGGGCACAGTGGGGCCGTCGTGCTTCGAGACGGCCGCTCCGCGGCCTCCTCAGCATGACGGGGATTGCGCCTGCACAGCGGACTCAGGTCGGCTTGCCGCGCCCGCTCTTCTCGGCGGCGCGGCGCAGCGCGTCGGCGAGCGCGCCGCCGGCTTGCTCCTGCGGACGCCGCGGTGCCGACGACGTCATCTTGGCCGAGCCGCGCGAGAAATCGCGAGACGGTCCCGCATTGTCCTTCTTCGGCCCGACCTCGTCATCGAGCCGCAAGGTCAGCGCGATGCGCTTGCGTGCGACCTCGACATCCAGCACCTTGACCTTGACGATGTCGCCCGGCTTCACCACCTCGCGCGGGTCCTTGATGAAATTCCGCGACATCGCCGAGATGTGCACCAGGCCATCCTGGTGCACGCCGATATCGACGAAGGCGCCGAAGGCGGCGACGTTGGTCACGGTGCCTTCGAGGATCATGCCCTGCTTGAGGTCCTTGACCTCCTCGACGCCGTCCTTGAATACCGCCGCCTTGAACGCCGGCCGCGGGTCGCGGCCGGGCTTTTCCAGCTCGCGCAGAATGTCGGTGACGGTCGGCAGACCGAACGTGTCGTCGACGAAGGATTGCGGCTTCAGCCCGCGCACCACGTCGGCGTTGCCGATCAGCGCCTTGATGTCGCTCTTGGTCGCCTCGAGGATGCGGCGCACCACCGGATAGGCTTCCGGATGCACGCCGGATGAATCGAGCGGGTCCTCGCCATTGCTGATGCGCAGGAAGCCGGCGCATTGCTCGAACGCCTTCGGTCCGAGCCGCGGCACTTCCTTGAGCGCCTTGCGCGACTTGAACGGGCCGTTGGCGTCGCGATGCTGCACGATGCTCTGCGCCAGCCCCGCGCCGATGCCCGACACCCGCGAAAGCAGCGGCACCGAGGCGGTGTTGGCATCGACGCCGACCGCGTTCACGCAGTCTTCCACCACGGCATCGAGCGAGCGCGCCAGCTTGGCCTCGCCGAGATCGTGCTGGTACTGGCCGACGCCGATCGCCTTCGGTTCTATCTTGACGAGCTCCGCCAGCGGATCCTGCAGGCGCCGCGCGATCGAGACCGCGCCGCGAATGGTGACGTCGAGGTCGGGCAATTCGCTCGACGCGAAGGCGGAGGCCGAGTAGACCGACGCGCCGGCCTCGGAGACCACGATCTTGGTCATCTTGCGCTCGGGCAGCCGCTTCACGAGCTCGGTGGCGAGCTTGTCGGTCTCGCGCGAGGCGGTGCCGTTGCCGATCGCGATCAGCTCGACGCCATGCTCGATCGCGAGCTTGCCGAGAATGGCCAGCGCCTCGTCCCAGCGCCGCTGCGGCTCGTGCGGAAAGATTGCCGTATGCGCCACCACCTTGCCGGTGGCATCGATCACCGCGACCTTGACGCCGGTGCGATAGCCGGGATCGAGCCCCATGGTCGCGCGCGGGCCGGCCGGCGCCGCCAGCAGCAGGTCGCGCAGGTTCGAGGCGAACACGCGCACCGCCTCGGTCTCCGCCGCGGTCCACAGCCGCATCCGCAAATCGATGTTGAGATGGATCTGGATCTTGGTGCGCCAGGCCCAGCGCACCGTCTCCGTCAGCCACTTGTCGCCCTTGCGGCCCTGGCTCGAGATCGCAAAGCGGTTCATGATCCTGAGCTCGTAGAGGCTGGGCACGCCGACCACAGGCTCCTGCGCTTCCGGCTTGATCGCGAGGTCGAGGACCTCCTCCTTCTCGCCCCGGAACAGCGCCAGGATGCGGTGCGACGGCAGCTTCGGCAGCGGCTCGGAAAAATCGAAATAGTCTTTGAACTTCTCGCCGTCGGTCTTCTTGCCGGTGCGGACGGTCGAAGCCATGATGCCGTTCGACCACATCTCCTCGCGCAGCGCACCGATCAGGTCAGCATCCTCGGCGAAGCGCTCGACCAGGATGGCGCGCGCCCCGTCCAGCGCCGCGGCGACGTCGGCGACCTGCTTCTCGGCATTGACGAAGGAGGCCGCGGCCTCGTTCGGATCGTTCTGCGGCTGCGTCAACAGGAGATCGGCGAGCGGCTCGAGCCCGGCCTCCTTGGCGATCTCGGCCTTGGTGCGGCGCTTCGGCTTGTACGGCAGATAAATGTCTTCCAGACGGCCCTTGCTGTCGGCGGCCATGATCTGGGCTTCGAGCGCGGCATCGAGCTTGCCCTGCTCGCGGATCGAATTGAGCACCGCGGTGCGGCGCTCCTCGAGCTCGCGCAAATATGTCAACCGCTCTTCCAGCGTGCGCAGCTGCGCGTCATCGAGCGCGCCGGTGAGCTCCTTGCGGTATCGCGCAATGAACGGCACCGTGGCGCCGCCGTCGAGCAGCGTCACCGCCGCCTCGACCTGCTCATCGCGGACCCCAAGCTCCTGCGCAATCTGATGATGAATCTTTGCCACGCCTGTCTCTCTCACCCCGTTACGCCGCCAAATCACCGATGGCGCGGACGCCGCTTATGGACCATCCCGGAATGATTCATCAAGGCGCGCTGTGGATCAAATTTGGCGTCTTGCGCGCGCTATTTCCTGGATGCGGGCCGCCCGCGGCTTGACAAATAGATGCGCGCCGCATTGCCGCCGAAAATTGCGCTCCGCTCGTCACTTGACAAATCAGCCAGCAAGGTCTCCGCCGCCGCGAACCAGTGCGCATAGCCGCCGGCGAGATTGACGACCGGCCAGTCGCTGCCCCACAGCATCCGCTGCGGGCCGAAACATGCCAGCGCATGATCCACCGCCTCGCGCAGATCGGCGACCTGCCAGTTCGGCGCTGCCTCCGTCGCAAGGCCCGACAGCTTGCAGACGACGTTGGAGCGCGCGGCCAGACTCGCGATGTCATCCTTCCAGGCCGCGATGTCGCCGGTGGCGAGCTGCGGCTTGCCGAAATGGTCGAGCACGAATTGCAGGTCCGGATGGCGATCGACCACCTGGACGAACCGTGGCAAATGGCGCGGCAATACCAGCGCATCGAACACGAGGCCGTACTGCGCCATGGCCTCGAGCGGCGCGGCCAGTTCCGGCCGCAGCAGCCAGTCATCGTCGGCGATGTCCTGCACCATCGGCCGCAGACCGACCAGCAGCTCGCGGTCGGCGACCGCGTCGACCCGCGTCGCGGCGTCGTCAGCATCGAAGTCGATCCAACCGACCACGCCGCGCACCAGCTCCGCGCCTTTGGCGACGTCGAGCATGAACGCCGTCTCCGCCTCGGTCGGCGCGGCCTGCACCAGGATAGTGCCTTCGATGGCGGCGGCGGCGAGATGCGGCGCGAGATCGGTCAGGCCGAAGTCGCGATAGATCGGTCCGCGCTCCGGCGTAAGCCAACCGTAATCGGCACGCGCCAAGGTCCAGACATGGTGATGGGCATCGATCCGCATCATGCCGGCACCGGCGCGTGCTGGTCGAGCAGCCCCTTGGCTTTCAGATCGCGCCACAGCGCGGCGGGGACGGCCGACGACAATGCTGCGGCGTTGCGCTCGACCTCCTGTGGCGTCTGCGCGCCGAGCACGACGCTCGCGACCGCCGGATGGCCCAGCGCGAAATGCAGCGCGGCGGTCGGCAGCGCCACGCCATGGGCGCGGCAGACGCGCTCGATCGCCGCCACCTTCTGCATCACGTCGGGCGGCGCGTCCTTGTAATTGTACTTGGCGCCGGCCACCGCGCCGGTCGCCAGGATGCCGGAGTTGAACACGCCGCCGAGCATCACGCCGATGCGCTGCTTCTCTGCGAGCGGCAGGAATTCGGCGAGCGCCGGCTGCTCCAGCAGCGAATAGCGGCCGGCGAGCAGCATGGTGTCGAACGTTCCGGCCTTGGCGAAGCGCACGCACATTTCGGCCTCGTTGACGCCGATCCCGATACCCTTGACCACGCCCTCGGCGCGCAATTTGTCGAGCGCGACATAGGCGCCCTCCATCGCCTCGCGGAACCTGGCTTCGATCGCATCGGCACCGTGGGTCCAGACGTCGACATCGTGGATCAACAGCAGGTCGATACGATCGGTGCCGAGCCGCAGCAGCGACTGCTCGACCGAGCGCATGGTGCCGTCATAGGAATAATCGACCACCGCGCGATGCGGCTGGCCGCCGACAAAGTTCGAGCCGTCGCCGCGGCCATGGAACGGGTCCATCCAGCGTCCGACCTTGGTGCAGACGACGATCTCGTCGCGCGCGACGCGACGCAGCGCGGTGCCGCAGCGATGCTCGGCGAGGCCATGCCCATAGAGCGGCGAGGAATCCAGCAGGTTCACGCCAAGCGCAAACGCCCTTTCCGCCGCTGCGATCGCCGTGGCGTCGTCGAGCCGCGCGAAGAGATCGCCGAGCGGCGCGGTGCCGAAGCCGAGAATGGAGACATCGAGCCCGGTACGGCCGAGCCTGCGGCGTGCTAGGGCCGACGCAGGCGCCGGGTGCGAGGATGGGGATCGGTTCACCGTGACGGCTCCCTTGCAGTTTTCTTTCTTGCAGGGAGAGTAGCCTTGCGGGCACACCGAGCACAAGCGGATGCGCCCAACATGCAGACCATGCGCGTCAGAGCAACGGTCGAAAGTTCCGGGTCATCATGAATCTCATCATGAATCTGATGTGACGACGCCCTATTCGTCGTCGGAGCTGATCTCCGCGGCGATATTGTCGACCACCACCGGGCTCTCGAAATAAGTGATCGTCGGATCGGCGCCGTATTTCTCGCGGGCGCGGGCGCGCCACGCATCGGTGTACAGCGCTTCCGCCTCCCCCCTCGAGTTCCAGAAGTAGATACCGCCGGCCGCCATGCCGTCCTCGGACAGCACATAGGTCTTGCGAAACAGTCCCGGCACGTCGCGATAGATCGGTGCGGTGCTCAGGAAGATGCTGCGCGCTTCCTCGCGCGTGACCGGCTTCGGCAATCTGAACGTCGTGACGGCGGTAATCATCTGGACCTCCTTGGCATCATTCTTGACATCATTGTCAATCTTGACGACACTGTCAAGGATGGTTTGACGGAGCGGACCGAATGGTAGGCATGCGGCAGTTTGACGAGGACGAGGTGATCGCGACCGCGCTCGACGTGTTCTGGCGCAAGGGCCTGCACGACGCGACCATGCTGGACCTCGCGGAGGCGACCCGCGTGCAGCGCGGCAGCCTCTACAACGCCTATGGCGACAAGGAAGCGATCTTCCTGCGCGCCTTCGATCGATATGCCGGGCAATTCCTGGAGGCGGCCGGCAACGCGCTGTCCCAGGGCGACACTGCGGCGGGGCTCAAACACTTCTTCGACATGATCATCGTCAACATGACTGACGGCTCGCCGCCGCGCGGCTGCCTGACCACGCGCACCGCACTCGACGCGGCCATCTCAAGCACGGATGTGCGTCAACGGGTGCAGGATGTACTCACGCGGCTCGAGCACCTGATCGGCAAGGCCATCGGCCGGACGCCGGGCAAGCGCAGCGCGGCCGATGCGAACCGGCTGGCGCGCGTCATCGTGACGTACACACGTGGGCTGGCCGTAATGGAGCGCGCCGGATACAGCCGCAAGCAGTTGAGGGAATTGGCCGCAACGTTCATCGATGCGGTCATCGGCAATGCCTGAGGTCGCGGTTCAGCCCGGCTGCCTGCGCGACCAGGCTCCGACAAAGGTCGGCAACGCGAACACACCGTTCGCCGCAACCACTTCAGCACGCAATCGCTCGGCAAAACTATCCAGCGCCAGATCCGCCTCGGTGGCGACGCCTAGCTTGACGATATGCGGCAGATTGCTGCGCAGGCCGCTCGCCATGTAGTCGTAACCGTCGAAATCAGCCCCGCCTCCGGCCGGCGCAAACAGGCTCATGCGCGGCGCGGGAAGCCCGGCCGCCACGAAGGCGCCGTGCAACGACAATCCCATGCGGTTGTTCAGGCCTGCCCGTCTGAACATCTCCTTGACAGTGCCCCACGCCCGCGACAGCAGGGGCGACGGCGGATTGGCGATCGGCCCCTCGCCCCAGTCGAGATCCTGGAACGCCACGATGCCATCGGGCTTGATATGCCCGAGCAAATGCCTGATCAGCGCCGCAGGATCCTTCACATAGATCAGCACGAGCCGGCCGACGACCGCATCGAAATCCCGCTCCAGCTCGATCGTGCTGATATCGCCGACACGGAACGAAACCTGGCCCAGCCCGAGCGAACGCGCGGTGGCCGCGGCTTCTTCGACGATGGCGGGATTGCTGTCGACCCCGACGACCGCCCCGCTTTCGCCGACCAGGCCCGCGGCTATGAAGGACACGTTGCCGGCGCCGCTTCCGATGTCGAGCACCTTCATGCCCGGCGAGAGCCCGGCCTCCTTCAGGAGCTGCCAGGTGGAGGCGTCGTAGAGCTGCGACTGGCGCTTGAGCCGGTCGGTCTCCGCGGTCGAACGCCCCATCACATAATTCGGATCGTAGCCGGACGTCTCTTGCATGGATCTACCCGTCTTTGGTTGACGAATGGAGGCGGCCGCGCGCGTGCTCACTCCGGCTACACGCGCGACAAGAAGGCTTGCAGATCCGCCACGAAGCGCTGCTCGAACGCGATGGAGCGGTGAGGTGAATGGCCGCAGCCCTCATAGCGAACGATGTCGGCGCGCGGATTGGCCTGCGCGAAGCGCGCTTCGTGGCCCTCCAGCAAGGCCGCCCCACATCCGGGATCGGCCTGGATAATCCCGACAGGACAGAGGAATTCCCGCTCGGTCGGAATCGCCGCAAGAACCGAGGTCGCAACGTTTCCGTCCGCCCAGCAGCGGCCGTCCTGCCGCTGGAGCGCAGACGCATGGCTCAACAGATGACGGGAGCCGAAATGATCGCGGCCGATTCCACCCATGGGCGTCGGAGAGTCCGCAACGAATGCAAGGTAGGTGCCGAGTGGCGCGCGCGCCTGCTGCCACGCAGCCTGACGTGCGCTGGCGATCGAAAACAGCTTTGGGAATGCCGATTTCTCCCACTCGCCCGGCTGCCCAAGATACCAAGGCGGATCCTCGAGGAAGGCGGCGCGCACACTGGCATCACCGCGCTGCGCCAGCACTCCGGCGACGCAGCCGCCGAGCGAATGCCCGACGATCACCGCCGGACGCCCGATTGCAGCCAGCACCGTCTCCGCGTCCGAAACATAGTCGGCGAGCGCGTAGCGCGGGGCCCGGTCCGAGTGCCCGTGTCCCCGGAAATCCAAAGTCCAGACCCGATATCGATCCCTCAGCCGGCCGCCGATTTCCTGCCAGGTGTCCCGGCTCAGCGACAGGCCGTGCAGAAACAGGATCGGTTCGCCGTCCGCCGGGCCGTCAACGGATGCAGCAAGCCTGACGCCATTATTGTCGAGCGTTAGATCGGTCACTTAACATCTCCATTACGAATGCGATCAGCACCAGGTACCGAAGGCCCAATGCATGCCTGTCATCTGCCGATCTCAGCGTCCGATCTGCCGGAACTTGTCTGTGAGGCCGTCGAGATAACCGACCCAGGTCGAGTTGATCGGCTGATTCTCGATCAGCGCGTGAAAGCGGATCATCATGCAGATCAGAAACAGCGGCTGGATGAATGCCGCGCGCACCGTCACCGCCAGCAGGGCCGCGATGAAGACAGTGACCACGGCGCCATACTCCCTGACAGCCTCCGGCAACCAGACCGTCACCACGCCGGCGGGAACCAGCAGCAGCAGGCAAAGCAGGATGCTCAAGATGCGCTCGACGATGACCATCCAGACCGACGTCGCCAGGATCGGCTTGGCGTTCTGGCAGTAATACACCAGCCCGTCCTGGATGTTGCGCCTCGGATCGTCGCCGCCGCGCGCCAGGTCGTAGGACAGCACCACCTTGTCCAGATAGCGCGTCGCGGCCGACAGGATGGTGTTGAGCAGACCGACGATCGCCTTCATGCCGGGCGCGTGCAGCCATTCGCCGAGCGTATCGAGCGCATTGTGAAACGCGCGCAGCACGGCGCGGATCAGCGCGCCAAGTCCGAACAGCACCGCGACCTCGCCGAACCGGTCCATCACGATCCTGCGGCCGTAGGCGAACTGCCCCTCGGTGCCGTTGCCGATGCTGCCGCGCGTGATCAACTCGGTCAGCACGGCGACATGACCGCAGGCGATCAGATGCAGCGTGTAGCGCAGGATGGCGCCCCAGATCCATCCGCCGAGCAGCAGGATGCCAAGCAGCCAGCAATAGCCGAACACGCTGACGACATGTGTGCCGAGCCACACTGCGCCGCCGACTGCGACCACGGCCCAAATGGCGCACGCTGCGGCAAAGGCCAGCAGCACGCCCCAGCGCGCCAGCGCGTAGGGCAAGGTCTCGACCAACAGCTTCAGCGCCGTCGCCAGACCATGATCGCGAACCAGCAACGGATAGGAGTGGGACACTCCCTGGGATTGTCCCGCGGCGTGCCAATCGGCTGAGCCGCCGCGGCCGCCGCCATTGCTCAGGCTGATGTCAGACACGTGTTGCCTCTCGAGTTGCCGTGATCGATCGAAATTTGATTCAATGGGATCGTTTTGGGAATCGTTGTTGCGGGATCAGCTCGACACTGTGACTCACGCGGCAACCTGCCCTTCTCGGTCGCGGAGCAGGCGTCACAGCGCCAACACCTCCGGGGCTGGCAGAGGGTTGGTCCGTTGGCGCTGTGACCCGGCACAGCCGCGACATCGATCAGGGAGGAGCGCCGATGTCGCGGCCAGCGATCACTGACCGGCGGCCGGCAGCTCGGCGTAGTTGCCGTCCTTGTCGCGGCGGTACACGACGTAGTCGATCAAGGTGATGTCACCTTTCGGCGTGTAGCTGATGTTGCCGAGCACGGTGTCCCAGTGCCCACTCTTGATGGTCGCTGCGATCTTTTTGGCGTCCGTGGTCTGGGCGCGGGCGACGGCCTGGCTCCAGATCTGGAACGCGGCATAGCTGTAGAGCGTGTAGCCGTCCGGATCGATGCCCTTGTCCTTGAATTTCTTCAAGGTCGCGGTCGCGGTCACCTTCTTGCGCGGATCGGGCGAGAAGGTGAACAGCGAGCCCTCGGCTAGCGGACCGGCGATCGCGGCGAATTGCTTGTCGACCAGGGCGTCGCCGCCCATCAGCACGGCATTGACGCCCTGCTCGCGCATCTGGCGCAGGATCAAAGCCGCCTCGGCGTAGTAGCCACCGACATAGACGAAATCGATCGATTCCTTCTTGAAACGGGACACCAGCGCGGCAAAGTCCTTGTCGCCCTTGGTGTAGGCCTCATAGAGCTTTTCCTTCACGCCCGCCGCGTTGATGGCGTTCTTGGTCTCGTCGGCAAGGCCTTTGCCGTAGGTCGTCTTGTCGTGGATGATCGCGACGTTCTTGGTCTTGTAGTTCTTGATGATATAGGCCGCCGCGACCATGCCCTGCTGGTCATCCCGGCCGCAGACGCGGAACGTGTTCCACAATCCGCGCTCGGTGAAGAGCGGGTTGGTCGAGCCCGGCGTGATCTGCAGCACATTGCCCTCGGCATAGGCGTCCGAGGCGGGGATCGAGGTCGAGGAGCAGAAGTGCCCGACCACGAACGGAATCCTCGCGCCTGCCATCTTCTCGGCAACCGACACCGCCTGTTTCGGATCGCAGGCGTCGTCGCCGACTTCCAACTTCAGCTTCTTGCCGAGCACGCCGCCCGCCGCATTGATGTCGGCAATCGCGAGATCGGCACCGTTCTTGAACTGCTGGCCGAAGCTCGCCTCCGAGCCGGTCATCGGCCCAACCACAGCAACACTGATATCCTGGGCCATGGCCGCGCTGGACAGTGCCAGGCTCGTGCCAAGCGCAAGAAAGTATCTTCGAAGTGCAAACTTCATCACATTCTCCTCGATGGTCTCAAGTCGCCTCAATGCATCACAACCGACTCATATCGCCGGATGCGACGATCACCGGGGGCTGCCTTGTATGCGCGCGGCAGCCGGCCGGCTCGGACTGGGGCGACGGGGGATTGGACATATGCGACATCGGGCAACAATGTGAAACACGTTGCCGTGCATTGGCATCTGGAATCGTCCTGTGTGCGCGTCTGCACATAAGTGATGGCTTGTCCGATCACGGCCGCACCAGCGGCCCGGACCCTGCCGGCTTGACGTCGGCTCCGACCGGTGCCGCCGCTTCCACAGCACCTTTCAGCTCGACCTCGTAGTAACCGCCGACCTTGATCGCGCCCCATTGCGTCGAGACCGCCAGATTGATTCTTTGCCGAGCCGGCAAATCGGCATCGGTATGCCGGCGGACGACGTTGCCTTGGGACAGGACCTCGATGTGGGACAGCCGAACGCCGTCCGCATTCCAGAAGTCGAAGTTGAGATGCTGCGGCAGCGGACGGCCGAACACGCCCATCTCCTTGAAGGCGAGCTCGACGTCGACATGGCCCGGGCCGGCCATGAAGGCGTAGTAGTGGCCACGGACATCATTGGTGATGTTGGCCCGATTGACGCCGGCGCCGAGCACCGTCGGATGATGCGGATCGGTCGACTGCGCCGATACCCCGCCGGTCAACGCGCCGACACAGAGAAGCAGGCGCATGGCCCTTTTCGCGACCATCCTGGATATGTTCATTATCGTTGCAGCGCGCCGGCGCCCGGTCGAGAGCACATAAGCGATCGACCATTCACTGAACGGGAGATAGCGAGCGTGCATCGTCGCGATCATCCGAGACCAGCAAGGGCGACGAGCGCATGTCTCCGCCGAGATACGCCTCACCAGCCATCTGATAGTTGGCCGGTGCCAGCGTGAGGTGCTGGACGGCAGCATGGACGTCACGCACGCAGCGTTCGAGCCCGCAGCTCACGTCCACCGAGGAAGAGCCGCCGGCATCGAACATCAGCTCGGTTGCCTGCTTGGCCGTGTTCGCCGCATGTGTCGATGCCAGCCACAGCCTGGCGCGCTCGGCAACGCTGAGTGCCTTGCCGGCGCTGACCGCCTGCCACGCCTCTTCCAGCGTGCCGTAGAGGAAAGCCCGCCCCGAGCCCAGCAAGGCCTCGGCGCGTCCGAGATCAGCCTGGACCAGCGTATCCTCACGGAGCAGCTTGCGCGAGCGCGTCGCGATCTTTCGTCCGACAAGCTCGACCAGAATGTCGATCGCGTGGCGGGCGATGCCGAGCGGCACGGCCGCGAGCGCCACCCCAAACAGCGCGATGGTCGGAAACGCATAGAGCGCCCCCGGCTCCACCGGCGGTTCGCGGAACGACAGCGACTTCGCGGAGGGCACGAAAGCATCCGCGATCGCATAATCATGGCTGCCGGTGCCGCGCAGCCCGATACTGTGCCAGGTGTCGAGAATTTCGCACTGCGCGGTCGGAAACAGCATGAAGCGCATCACCGGGGTGCCGTCGGGCCGAAGGCGCGGTTGATCGCCGTCGAAGATCCGGCAATTGCCGATCATCCAACCGGAGTGCTGGCAGCCGCTGCCGAGCGGCCAGCGGCCTGTGACGCGATAGCCGCCATCGACGATCCTCGCGGTGCCGAACGGCCGCAAGGCTCCCGCAATCCGAACCAGCGGATCGCTGCCGTAGATGTCGCGCGCGGCGTCGTTCCCAAGATAGCCGCCGAACACACCATAGGCGCCGCCGATCGCCATGCACCAGCCGGCGGCACCGTCGGCGCGCGAGATCTCCTCGACCACCCGAACGAGAGTCATCGGGTCAGCCTCCTCGCCGCCGATGGCGCGCGGAATCCAGAGCCGGAACAGCCCGGCCTGCGCCATGGCGTCTATCAGCGCGACGGGCAGCCGCCGTGACCGCTCGCTCTCCTGCACTGATGCTTGAACCCGCGGCGCGAGCGCCGCGGCGGCATCGACGAACGACGAGGTGGTGTCTGTCATTGGTGGCCTCGCTACATCGCTATCGGTGGATCGCCAGTGCAGGGCGATCACGGGGGCCGCCTTTTAGGCGCCCCGGTGAGGCCAGGCTCGGACGGATGCGACAGGGAGATGGACGAATGCGACATCACGCAACAATGTTCGCAATGATTGCGTTCTTCCTGTCCGTGCTAATTCGGGTTCGGAACAAAGATGACAATCTTCAGATCTCGCGACGGCCTGAAGTTCGTGTGCCGGACCTCGAAGCGGGTCGGTCCGGTCTTCTTGACGCCTTCGGCGCAGAAGCTGACGAAATTATTGGGCTCGCCCTTGTCGACGGTGAGGTGAAAGTCGCCGATCGGCGCCGCCCAGTTGGCGCCGGTCGAGAGCACATAGGCAATCGACCGTTCACTGAACGGCGGATAGGGAGCGTGCCTCGTCGCACGCGCCCGCTCGATGGTGCGGATCAGGTCGTCGTCGATGCAATATGACGCGAGAAGCTCCCGCGCTTCCGGATTGCTGCGCCAATTGTCGGCGCCGATGATCGTCTGCACGGAGCCGCCGACGCTCGGACGATAGGTCTGCTCGAAGGTGATCTCCCGGCCCGCCGGGAAGGTCTGCGTCCAGGTATAGGCCGAGCGCAACGTCCAGATCGGCACCAGGTGATCCTGCATCGGGCCACCCGACCCGTAGGTCTCGATGGCGCCGACGCCGAGCTTGACGAGCTCCGGCCAGTTCGATTTCGGCACCTTGTCGAGCAGCTCGCCCGCTGGCCCCCTGATCGGCATCAGCGGAATTTTGAGCTTCCGCAGCAGTGCCGTCTGGTCCACGTCGTTCGCGAGTGCCGTCTGCTCGAGATGCGGCGCGGCCGCCCTGCCGTCGACGGTGACGTGGAAGTCAAAGATGTTCTCGGGATCGTCGGTCGGAAGTCCGATGTTCTCGTCCGCCTCCTTGCCGACGATGTCCGGCATCGGGAACGCGATCATGATCGTCTTGTCGGCGGCCGAGGTGTTGAAGAACCGGTAGACGATCCGGATCTGCTTCTCGGAGATGAACAGATCCTCGGCGCGCATCACGATATCGGGGTCCTGCTTGAAGCGAAGTCCTCCCGTTTCCAGCGCAGCGGACGTGTCATTCGCCCGCGCGCACCAGGGCAGCAGCCCGGCAAGCAGGACCAGAAAAGCCCCTTTGGCTATCGGAGGCATGGTCATTCCTTCTCTCTTGATTGGGATTGGGGGAGGAAACTCGCGGCAGTTAGTCGCATCCCTGAATGAGTGCGCCCAACATCCAACAGGTTCGCGGCGGCCGCGATCTTTTCTCGTCGACATCACACGTCATGCCGGACGACAGGCTTGCGAGCGCACCGATGCGCCCCTAATGATCGGCTGCCTAGCACGACTTCCGATCGCCATGAAGATTGACAAGCGCCTTCTCGAACAATTTCGTTGGACGTTCCGATCCGCAGCGCTCGTTGCAATGGCGGTGATCGCGGCGGCCGCGACACCAGCACCCGAAAGCGCGATCCGTTGGGATGCGAAGAACGCCTACCTCAAATGCGATGGCGCGATCGACGGCACCATCGCCTGGCCTTCGGCGCCGCAGGCGGCATGCGTCGCCATGCTGATGTGCGCGAATGAGCGGGCGCTGTCCGCAGAGCGTCACCAGCGGTTGATCGAACAGATTCGCCGGGTGCCGGATTGCGGAGAGCCGTAAGCAGCGTCGGACGCGCAGAGGAGTTCGGACGCGCGGTTAGGAGCGCCGCGGCACCGCGCGAATATCTGATGGTGTCATGCCGTATTGCCGGCGGAAGGTGCGGTTGAAGTAGGACAGATCGCCGAACCCGACCTCGAACGCGATCGTGCCGATGGTGCTGCGGCTGTGGCGCGGATCGGTCAGCAGATGATGCGCGCGCGCCAGGCGCTGGCCGAGCACGAATTCCGAGAATGTCGAACCGACGCTCTCGAACAGCCTCTGGATATGGCGCGGCGTGAGCTTCAGCCGGGCAGCCACCGCGGGCAGCGTGAGGTCGCCATAGCTCAGATTGTCGCTGATGTCGGCCTTGACCGCGGCGAGCCGGGCAGCCGCCAGTCCGCCGTCTTCCGCGGCAGCCGCCGCATCCCGGTTGGCGCCGATGATCAGCGCGCCGAGATCGATCAGATGCTTGACGACGGCGCTACGCAGCTCGGGAGTCGAAAGCTGGTAGCTGTCGTCGAGCTCCCTGATGTAAAGCGCCAAGAGGCGCATCGCCTCCGTGTTCGCCGGCAAGGGGCTGATCAGCATGTCTTCGGGATCGTTGACCAGCGATGCGAGCGCCTTGCGCGGCAGGCGGAGACCAACGAAGCGGCTCGGCGACACCGGCACCACCATGTTGCCCGCTTCTGCGCTCGACTGCAGCACGGCCTGGCCCGGGCCGAGCTCGATATCGCGGCCGCGCTGCGAGGCGCGGGTGTTGCCGCTCGTGATGATCGTCAGCACCAAATCGTCGGTGCCGTCGAGCAGTTCGCGCGGCCTTGCGATCCTGAGATTGCTGCACGCCCAGGATCCGATGCCGAGCCCGGACAATTCGCGGACATTCGCTTCGGCATGAAACACGCCGTCGTCGAGCGGCTCCGGATCGAGCTTGACGATCATCCGCCCGATCTGCTCGCGAAAGATCGGCAAGCGATCTCGCTCGCCGAGTAGCGCGGTCGAAAATCGAAACCCTGTGATATCGCCCGACTGCATTGTCATAGGCTCGCCCTCATGGCGGCGGAGGTCGCGGCTGATATACGGCTGATTTGTGGCGGCGCATACCGCAGCATGGGGGCCATGCAGCGGTGCTTTAAGCGTGAACCTTTCGCCGGTTCCACCGATGCTTCGATCTGACAACTGTCAAGCATCCCGCGTCGCGCATAAGCATCGCAAATACGCAGATCCGGCGCAGCCGCCGAAACTGATCCGACGTCGTTCGCGCAATCGGCTGGAATAAATTCGGTCGCGTTCGATAAGCCCAAGACAATGTCGGCGTTGGCGCGTGGGATAATTATAATTGACTGACCGGACGGTCAATAGTAATGCAGACGCAGGTCACGCGACCACGGTCATCAGAAGCCGCAACGGGAGGTAATCATGGTCAGCGATCTGGTGTTGACCGATATCCGCGCCGGATATCGCGTCCTGACGCTCAACAGACCCGACCGCCTGAATTCATTCAGCGCCGATCTGCACAAAGCATTGATGGCCGCGCTGCTCGCGGCCGAGCAGGACAAGTCCTGCCGCGCGCTGATCCTGACCGGAGCGGGACGCGGGTTCTGCGCCGGGCAGGATCTCTCCGACGGCGTGTTCACGCCGGGCGAGACGCCTGATCTCTCGGTGCCGATCGAAAAATACTACAACCCGCTGGTGCGCAAGCTGCGCAGCATTCCGATGCCGGTCGTGTGCGCCGTCAACGGGGTGGCCGCCGGCGCCGGCGCGAACGTGGCGCTCGCCTGCGATATCGTGATCGCCGCACGATCGGCCAAGTTCATTCAGGCCTTCGCGAAGCTCGGCCTCGTTCCGGATTCCGGCGGCACCTGGTTCCTGCCGCGGCTCGTCGGCCCGGCGCGGGCCCGCGCCCTGGCCATGCTGGCCGAACCGGTCTCCGCGGAGCGGGCGGAGACGTGGGGCATGGTCTGGAAGGTGGTCGAGGATGCGGAGCTGATGCCCGAGGCCCATGCTCTCGCCGCCTCGCTCGCGACGCAGCCGACCGATGGCCTTGCGTTGATCAAGCAGGCACTCGATGCGTCCGAGACCAACACGCTCGACGCGCAGCTCACGCTCGAGCGCGATCTGCAGGGACGCGCCGGCCGGTCGGCGGACTATGCCGAAGGCGTCAGCGCCTTTCTTGAAAAGCGCGCGCCGCGGTTCACCGGGCGGGTCTAACCGCAGATTGAACGTTCCGCCGGCAAGGCGAGACGCATCATTGATCACAAGTCAGAGGGTTCAACTTCGATGACACAGCCTCAATCAAGCGACGCGCAGGCGGCGGACAAGGTCATGAAGCTCGACAGCTTCGTTCGCGGAAAATGGTCCGGTGCGGGCGAACCGGCCACCGAGATTCGCAGCGCGGTCACCGGCGATGTGGTGGCGCTCGCGACCAGGAGCGATCTCGACATGCGCGAGATCCTCGCCTATGGCCGCGCGGTCGGCGGAAAGAATCTCCGCAAGCTGTCGTTCCACCAGCGCGCCGGCTTGCTGAAGGCGCTGGCCGACTATCTGAGCCAGCACAAGGACCGGCTTTACAAGCTGTCGCTCCATGCGGGCGCAACCCGCGCCGACGCCGTGATCGACGTCGATGGCGGCATCGGCACTTTGTTCGTCTATGCCAGCAAGGGACGCCGCGAGCTTCCGAACACCAAATTCCTGCTCGACGGCAACGTCGAGGGGCTCTCCAAGACTGGCGCATTCGCCGGTCAGCACATCGTCACCCCGCTGCATGGCGTTGCCGTGCACATCAACGCGTTCAACTTCCCGTGCTGGGGCATGCTGGAGAAGCTGGCGCCCGCGCTGCTCGCCGGCGTTCCCGTCGTCACCAAGCCCGCAACCGTCACCTCCTATGTCGCCTATGAGCTGGTGCGGATGATCACCGAATCCGGCGTGCTGCCCGAAGGCGCCCTGCAATTCATCCTCGGATCGACCGGCAATCTGTTCGACCATCTCACCTGCCAGGACGTGGTGTCGTTCACGGGCTCGGCCGACACCTCACAGAAACTGCAACAGCATCCGGTCATTGCACGCGAAGCCGTCAGGTTCATCGCCGAGCGGGATTCGCTCAACGCCGCGATCCTGGCTCCGGACGCCGTACCGGGAACCCCGGAGTTCGACCTCTTCATCAAGGAAGTCGCGAAGGAGATGACGGTCAAGGCCGGGCAGAAATGCACCGCGATCCGCCGCGCGCTGGCGCCGTCGGCGCAGATCGGCGCCGTCGTCACGGCGCTGCGCGAGCGTCTCGCCAAGGTCACGATCGGCAATCCAGAGAACGAGAAAGTCAGGATGGGCCCGCTGGTCGGCCTCGCCCAGCGCAGCGATGTGCTTGCCCACGTCGCGAAGCTTCGCACCGAGGCCGAACTGGTGGCCGGCGATCCCGACAATTTCCCGCTCATCGACGCCGACGCGAAGCGCGGCGCGTTCGTTCCGCCGCTGCTGCTGCATTGCGCGATGCCGCTCGCCGCAACCGCGGTGCACGAGATCGAGGCGTTCGGGCCTGTCAGCACCGTGATGGGCTATGACGATCTGGACCAGGCCATCGCGCTGACCAATCGCGGCGGCGGCAGCCTGGTCGCATCGGTCTACACCCACGACGTCCCGGCCGCGACCGAGCTTGCGTTCGGCATCGGCAGTTTTCACGGCCGTGTCGCGATCATCGACCGCGACTGCGCGACCGAGCACACCGGACACGGTTCGCCGATGCCGCAGATGGTTCACGGCGGCCCGGGCCGTGCCGGCGGCGGCGAGGAACTGGGCGGCGTCCGCAGCCTCCAGCACTACATGCAACGCACCGCGTTGCAGGGCTCCGCTCGCATGCTGAGCGGCGTCACCGGCCGCTGGTTCAAGGGCAGCCCGATGCTCGAAGGCGACCTGCACCCGTTCCGCTACCACTACGACGATCTCGAGATCGGCCGTACGCTGGTCTCGAAGGCGCGGCAGATCACGCTCGACGACATCGAGCACTTCGCGCATTTCACCGGCGACACCTTCTATGCCCACATGGACGAGGAAGCGACCAAGGGACATCCGTTCTTCCCGGGCCGCGTCGCGCATGGCTATCTGCTGCTGTCGTTCGCGGCCGGCCTGTTCGTCGATCCCGACTACGGACCGGTTCTGGCGAATTACGGCCTCGACTCGCTGCACTTCGTGAAGCCGGTCCAGCCGGGCGAACAGATCCAGGTGCGGCTGACCGCGAAGGAGAAGACGCCGCGCAACAAGCAGTATGGCGAGGTGCGCTGGGACGTCGAGATCACGACCGGGACCGGCGAGACCGCGGCGACCTACGAACTGCTGACGATGAACGCGATGCGGGCGTAACGGCCGCTTCAGAGCAACTCGGCCTGCCGGCTCCGGCCGGCGGGCTTTGCCTTGCTGCGCGGCCGGGTGGCGGCAGCCTCTTCCGCGCCGGCCAACACCAGTTGCGTGACGAAGTCGGCGTATTCGGCGCGGGTCATCGGCCCGCCCTCGCGAAACCACATATAGTGCCAGTTCAGCATGCCGAAGACGCTCATCGTCAGCGGCTTGAGAATCCGCTTCTGCTTCGCCGTCGGCACCGCCGCGGCGAGCGCATCCGACATGATCCCGACCAGCGTCCGCTCGCTCGCCAGCAGCGGCTGCTGCTTGTCCTTCGGCAGCAGCTTGAGGCTCGCAATCTGGACCTGATGCTCGGCGTCGGCATGCCGGTAGAGCTCGAGCAAGGTGGCAACGATCGTCCTGAAGCGCTCAACCGGATCGCCGGCCTGCGCGCTCGCCCTGCGTACCGCCGTCACCAGCTCTTCGAGATGCGACGACAGGATATCGAAGAGGATCGCCTCCTTGTCGGGATAATAGTGATAGAGCAGCGCCTTCGAGACGCCGCACGCATCGGCGATCGTGTTCATCGACGTGCCGACATAGCCCGAGGCGGCAAACAGCTCGGCCGAGCGATGCAGCATCGAGAGGCGCTTGTCGTCATAGTCCTTGGCGCGCGATCGGGCCATATCCTGTCCGTTCCACCTGCCGGCTATTCGGCGCTCGCCTCGACCACCGGCCTAAAGCCACGTCCGGCGCGGCGATTCATTGACCATCCGGTCGGACAATTCTACGACGTATACGGAATAGGTGGGGGCGTTGCAATCCGCTCCTTGCAAACCAGGCTCGCGGGAACATGGCGGCACGTTGCCGACGAGATGGCGAGCCGCCGCGGACCGCCCTGCCATCTCCACAAGGAGCGCGACACGCACGTCAGAACGGCATCGGCCTGACGGTCGACGAACTTGTCTCGCTCAACAAGCGCGTCCAGGCGCTTCGTGACGCGTTGACCGCCTCAGCCGCGGACTGATCGACGAGCGCGGAGCGCTGCGATCGCTAGACCCAGCCGCCGTCGACGATGTGGCTCTGGTTGGTGCAGGCGCCGCTGTCATCGGCGGCGAAAAAGAGAACGACGCGGGCGATGTCGTCAGGCACGAGCTTGCGCTTGAGGCATTGACGCTGCATCAGCTCGGCCACGCCTTCGGGCGTCAGCCAGAGATCCTGCTGCCGCTGGGTCATGATCCATCCGGGCAGGATCGAGTTGACCCGCACATTGTACGGCCCGAGATCGCGGGCCAGCGCGCGGGTGAGGCCCTGAACCGCTGATTTGGCCGTGGTGTAGCAGGGCATGTTGCCCTGGCCGATCACCCAGCTCACCGAGCCGATGTTGACGATCGCACCGCCCCCTGCCTGCTTCATGTCGGGTGTGACCGCCTGGGCGCTGAAAAACTGATGCTTCAGATTGACGGCGATCCGCTCGTCCCAGAATTCCGGTGTGACGTCCTCGATCGCGTGGCGGTCGTCGCGCGCCGCATTGTTGACCAGGATGGTGATCGGTCCGAGCGCCTCGCGGATGCCGGCAACCGCGCGTCGCAGCGCGGCGATGTCGCGCAGATCGGCATGTTCGAAGTGCACGCGGGCATGTGCTCCCAGATCGGACAGCAGCTGCTCCGAGGACGTCACATCGATATCGATGAAACCGACCCGCGCGCCCTGGCTGATGAACTGGCGGACGATGGCCTCGCCGATGCCGGAACCGCCACCGGTGACCAGCACGGTCCGGTCCTTGAGGCTTGGATAAATGGCACCCTGCATTGGCATTCTCTCGCTTTGGCGCCTGAAGCGCGTCGGTTGCGTTGCCGCGGCTCAAGGCAAGAGCCACGGCTCCCGAGATTCACTCGGTCGTCTCCATGTGGTTTCGGTCCACGACCCGCAGCGTCCGCCGCACCATGCCGTCGACGATCGTCGCCGACTCGCTTGGACGCACGTGGATCGCGGTGGACTTGAGCAGCCACGGCAGCACCGCCTGCTCGAGCCGCTCCTCATAGGCACTGCGCATCATGTCGAACGCCTGCAGGCCGGGACCAGCGAGGATCACATGATGCGGGCGCAGCACCGATATCGTCGTGGCGACCGCCTCGGCAAGCGCGTGGCCGGCCTGGCGGAATAGCTGCTCGAGACGGGGATCGCCGGCGCGTGCCCGCGCGCGCAACAGTGCCATCTGCGCCTCGGACGGTTGCTGCGACACCGCCGGCGGCAGGTCGAGAAAGGTGCGGGCGTCGCGATAGAGTGCATAGTCGGCGAGATGCGCTTCGATGCAGCCGCGCTGACCGCAGCGGCACTGCGGACCGTTCGGCGTCAGCTTGACATGGCCGATCTCGCTGCCGGCGCCGGCACCCCAGCGCGCTTCGCCGTCGACAACGATGCCCATGCCGATACCGTGACCGACCATGAGCGTGGCCGTGAGGCCCTGCGCCAGCGCCGGCTCGGCCGCGACAAGGGCCAGCGCCACCGCAACCGCGTCGTTCGCCATCACGACGTCGACGCCGAACGCCTCACGGATCGGTGTCGCCAGATCGACGTCGGTGATCGACAGCGCCGGGCTCCACAGATGCCGGCCGGTGTCGGCATCGACGATGCCCTGCAGCGCAATCCCGATTCCGAGCAGCCGGTCCCGCGGCGTTGCGGTCTCATCGAGCATGGCCTCGATCTGCGCAGTCACGAGATCGCACAACGCGCCTGCATCGAGCCCGCGCGTCGTGAGTTCGAGTCGCGATTGCGCCAGGGCAGCGCCGCTGTAATCGGCGAGCAATGTCTCGACCAGGTTCATGCGGAGCGAGACGGCGATGACGCGGCCGAACTCGGGGTTCAGGGTCAGCAAGACCGCCGGCCGGCCGCGGCGGCGGCCGTTCAGCCCGTCCGCATCCTCGTCGTCGGTATCGTCCGGCCACGACGCCGCCACATCGGTCACGGCTTCGCAGAGCAGGTCCTCCGCCATGAGCTTCGACGTGATGGCCGAAATGGCCGGAAAGCTCAGCCCGGTGCTGCGGGCGAGCTCGACGCGCGGCAATGGTCCCTGACGCCGCAAGACCTCGACGAGACGGCCGCGGTTCGATCCGCGGGCCAGACTGGAAGCACGTCTCAGCGGTTCGGACTGCTCATTCATGTCGGCTTTTTTAATTCGCTTGATAAAATTATTCAACGGATGAGCCTCGGACGTTGGCCAAAAAGCGTCGATAGCGGCCGAAATACATCACCTTCCCACTATTTTTGCTTGAATACACAAACTCGAACATCCTTGACTGGACATTCTGTCGCGCTAATTTATTAGTTACGTGAATAAAATAAGGCGTGAAAAGCGCCGGACGTGAAATCCCCTCACCGGGGCTGTCGACAGGGAGGTGCATATGAATGACTCAATGAAAAGATTGATCGTGCCGCTGTTGGCGGGCGCGGCCGCGCTCGCGATGACAACGGGGATAGCACAGGCACAGCAAAAAAAGACCATCGCGCTGGTGACCAACGTCGCAGCCGACTTCTGGACCATCGCCGGCCGCGGGCTGGAGAAGGCGCAGAAAGAGCACCCGGAATACAATATCGAGCTGATCGTCACCAACGAAGGCACCGCGGCTGGCCAGCGGCGCGAGCTGGACGACCTCCTGGTACGCGGCGTCGCCGGCATCTCGATCTCGGTCGACGATGCGCCGCACGCCACCGAAGAACTCAACAAGGTCGCGGCCAAGACCGTGCTGATCACCACCGACAGCGACGCGCCGCAGAGCAACCGCCTCGCCTATATCGGCACCGACAACGTCGCGGCCGGGCGACAGGCCGGCGAGGAGATCAAGAAGGCGCTGCCGAACGGCGGCAAGATCGCGCTGTTCGTCGGCACGATGGACGCCGACAACGCCCGCGAGCGCGTCCAGGGCATCAAGGAATCGATCGCCGGCACCAAGGTCGAGCTGGTCGACGTGTTCACCGACCAGGTGGACTTTGCCAAGGCCAAGGCGAACATGGAGAACGTGCTCGTCAAATATCCCGATATCGCGCTGCTCTCCGGCCTGTGGAGCTACGAGACTCCGCTGATCTATGATGCGGTGAAGGCCGCGGGCAAGGCCGGCAAGGTGAAGATCGTCGGTTTCGACGAGGACCAGCGAACGCTGCGGGGCATTTCCGACGGCACGATCGAATCCACCGTCGTGCAGCAGCCCTACGAGTTCGGCTATCTCTCCGCCACCAACATCATCAAGACGCTGAACGGCGACAAGTCCTGGATTCCGAAGGACAGCAAGCTGATCGTGCCGACCAAGGTGATCAGCAAGACCAACGTCGCGGAGTTCGCCGGGCAATTGAAGGAACTGCTGAAGAAGTAACTTCGATCGGCTTCACCGCCCGGCCGCCACAGGCCGCCGGGCGGGGTGCGGGAGGACATGCCGAATGGCGGAGACGCTGCTCGAACTCAGCGGAATCAGCAAGACCTATCCCGGCGTCAGGGCGCTCGACGACGTCAATTTGCGCGTCTTCCGCGGCGAGGTGCTGGGCCTGATCGGCGAGAACGGCGCCGGCAAGTCGACGCTGATGCGCGTGCTGGCCGGCGTGATTGCACCGAGCGCGGGCGTGATCCGCATCGGCGGCAACGACCACGCAAGGATGACGGTGAACGAGGCGACCCTCGCCGGCATCGCCTTCGTGCACCAGGAATTGAACCTGTTCGAGAATCTCGACGTCGCGGCCAATGTCTTCATCGGGCGCGAGAAGCTCGCCGGCGGCCCGCTGAAGCTGGTCGACAATGCGGAGATGCGCGCCCGCGTCACGCCGCTGCTGGAGCGGCTGGGCGCCGATTTCACGCCGAGCACGCTGGTCGACAATCTGTCGATCGCGGAGCGCCAGATGGTGGAGATCGCCAAGGCGCTCTCGATCGATGCCCGCGTCATCATCATGGACGAGCCGACCTCCAGCCTGACCATTTCGGAAACCGAACGGCTGCTCGAGGTGATCGCCGACCTCAAGGCTCACGGCATCTCGGTGATCTACATCTCCCATCGGCTCGGCGAGATCATGAGCTGCGCCGATCGTGTCGTGGTGTTGCGCGACGGGCGCACCGTGGGCGAGCTGGCACGCGACGAGCTGAGCCATGCCGCCATGATCCGGTTGATGATCGGCCGCGACCTCAAGGCGCTGTACACGCCGCCGGCGCACGCGCCGCAGCCGGGCG
Organism: Bradyrhizobium sp. CCBAU 53421; assembly: GCF_015291625.1. Taxonomy (NCBI): domain Bacteria; kingdom Pseudomonadati; phylum Pseudomonadota; class Alphaproteobacteria; order Hyphomicrobiales; family Nitrobacteraceae; genus Bradyrhizobium; species Bradyrhizobium sp. CCBAU 53421. The sequence goes on along the minus strand of NZ_CP030047.1, from coordinate 1,938,645 downwards.
GCTGCGACATCGCCGGCGTCGTGACGACGGCCTTTCCCGACCGGCAGATCGACCTTTCCGTGCGGCGCGGCGAGATCCTCGGCCTCGCCGGCCTCGTCGGCGCCGGCCGCACCTCGCTTGCCCGCGCGGTGTTCGGCATCGACCCGCTGCTGGGTGGCGAGATCAGGATCGACAATGCATCGGTCGGTGTCGCCTCGCCGCGCGATGCGATCAGGCAAGGGATCTATCTGGTGCCTGAGGACCGCAAGAAATCCGGGCTGGTGCTGGAGCTGCCGATCCGGGAGAACGTGACCCTCGCGAGCCTGCTGGATCATGCGCGGATGTGGCTCGTCAACGGCACGTCCGAGCGCAAGATCGCAAATGAGCAAGCGAGGCGCCTGTCGATCAAGGCGCCGAGCATCGACATCGAAGCGGTGACGCTGTCCGGCGGCAACCAGCAGAAGGTGGTGCTGGGCAAGTGGCTCTCGATGCAGCCGCGCGTGATGTTCTTCGACGAGCCGACCCGCGGCATCGATGTCGGCGCCAAGAGCGAGATCTACGCCCTGATGCGCAACCTCGCCGACCAGGGTGTCGCGATCGTGATGATCTCGTCCGACATGGAAGAGGTCATCGGCGTCTCCGACCGCGTCGCTGTGATGCATGAAGGCAGCGTCAGCGGCGTGCTCGAGCGCGACCAGTTCAGCGAATACAACGTGTTGAGGCTGGCGGTCGGCCAGGCGCTCGAAAACCTGGAGACCGCTGCGCCATGATGAAGAAGGAACTCGGCCTGTTCTTGCTGCTGGCGGTGATCTCCGCCATCACCGGCGCGATCAATCCGGCCTTCCTGTCGTTCGTGAACCTGCTGAACATGGCCAATCTGATCGGCCTGTTCGGTGTGTTCGCGCTCGGCGAAGGATTGGTCATCATCACCGGAGGCATCGATCTCTCGCTCGGCTCGATGTTCGCGCTGCTTGGCGTCGTCTTCATCGACCTGCTGACGACGTATCAGGTGCCCTGGCCGTTCGCGCTGTTGCTGGTCCTGATGGGCGGGCTTGCGCTGGGCGGCATCCAGGGTTTCCTGATCACCCGGCTGAAGATGCAACCCTTCATCGTGACGCTGTGCGGGCTGCTGATCTATCGCGGCGCCGCGCGCTACTACACCAGCGATTCGACGCGCGGCTTCGGCTATGGCGACGAGGCCAGCACCCTGAGCAACATCGCCTCCGGCAATGTCGCGGGCATTCCGAACACCTTCATCTTCCTGATCATCCTTGCGGTGATCCTCGGCGTGCTGCTGCACCGTTCGGTCTACGGGCGCTGGCTTTATGCCGTGGGCAAGAACGAGGAAGCGGCGCGCTTTTCCGGCATCAGGACGAACCTCGTGATCGCGACCGCCTATGTCATCAGCGGCGGCCTCGCCGGCGTTTCGACCGTCTTGTTCGTGTTCTATACCAACTCGGTCTCGCCGAGCTCGTTCGGCAACTTCTACGAACTCTATGCGATCGCGGCGGCCGTGCTCGGCGGCTGCAGCCTGCGCGGCGGCGAAGGCTCGATCCTCGGCATCGTGCTGGGCACCGCGCTGCTGCAAGTGCTGCAGAACCTCGTCAACATCCTCGGCATTCCGAACTCGCTGAACTTCGCAGTGATGGGAACCGTGATTCTGATCGGCGTGCTGGCGGATCAGCAGTTGCAGGCCCGGCGGCGGCGCAAGGCGGCGCTGGCCGGCCTCGCGCGCACGGCACCGAAAAAGGAAAACACAATTCTGCAAAACGCATCTCCGCGCAGCGCAACGGCATTGCCGACGAGTGCGGGCGATCAGGCATGACTCGACAAGGAAGAACCGCGATCGGGAATATGGCCGCGGCGACTTAGGTAGAGGAACAAGGGGGAGTTCGATGCGGAGACTGACGATGCATACGGCGCTCGCGGCAGCACGCAGGCCTCACCACCGCCTTGAAGCGCTTTGCTGTGCGCGCAGTTTCTATCTCAAGTTGACGGATCGCTGACTGACGGGGCGCGTTCCAGGCTGAAGGGCTTTGGGCGGGAACGTGACGGAAAATGGGACAAAGCCGGGGACGCTGGGAGTGCAGAAAATGTCACTTTGGTCGGTAAGCACCGCGCGGGCATGCGGCGTGGGGATCGCTTTGTTATCTCTGTTCAACGGCGGCGCGCATGCGGCCGACCTCCTGACCAAGGCTCCGCCGGTGCCTTACATGGAGACCGATGATTTCTGGACCAGACCGTATCTGTTCGGTGATCTCGGCAGGACACAGCTGAAGGAGCGGGGCATCTCGCTGGCCCTGACGCTGGGCGACGAAGCCGTCGGCAATCTGTCGGGCGGCAACAGGAACACCGCAACCCAGGCCGGACAGTTGTTCTTCCAGGCCAAGTTCGACATGGCAAAGCTTGCCGGCATCCAGGGCGGCACGGTCGGCCTCACGCTGGTCGACCGCTTCGGCCGCAACCTGAATGACGAGGCAGGCATTCCGGCCTTGCAACTGACCAACGAAGTCTTCGGCCGCGGCAGCATTCTTCGCCTGACCGAACTCTACTACTCGCAGAAGCTGTTCGATGACCGCCTTGAACTGAAAGGCGGCCGCCTTCCGGTCGGCTCCGACTTCTTCTTCGGCCTGTGCGAATTCATCAACCTGACGTTCTGCGGCGGCCAGCCGGGCAACATCCAGGGTGGCTACATCTACAACTGGCCGGTGAGCCAATGGGCCGGCGTCGCACACTACAACTTCGCCAAGGAATGGCAGCTTTCGGTCGGCGTCTACGACGCCAATCCGAACTATCTGACGACGTCGGACTCTGCGACCTACTTCCTGCCAGGCGTCCCCGGCTCGAGCCGGGCCTCCGGCGTGCTGGTGCCGGTCGAGGTGGTCTGGGCACCGAGCGGTCCGTTGAATGGGACCTGGCGGTTCGGCGGCTGGTATGACAGCGCATCGACGATCGACGGCGGCCTCCCCGGCATCATCGCGATCGCCCCCGGCATCGGCGGCGTCTCGGACCAGAATCTGGGCGATCAACGCGGCCGTTATGGCGTCTATGAATCGATCCTGCAGCGGCTGACCGTTGAGGGTGCAAAGGCACAGGGCTGGTACATGTTCCTCAACACGACCGTCGCCGATCACCGGACGGCGTATCAGGACTACCAGGTCGCGCTTGGCTTCAGGCACACCGGAACATTCTCCTGGCGCCCGGAAGACGAAGTCGGTTTCGCGGTGGGCACGACCCACGTGAATTCGGCGGCTCTCACCCTGAATGCAGGCGGCAACGAAGTTCCGATCGAAGCCTGGTACGGGTGGCAGGCGACCGGCTGGATGAACCTGAAGTTCGACGCCCAGTACGTGATCAATCCCGGCGGGCGCGGCTACAACGCCGCCGGCATCAAGACCGAGAATGCCTGGGTCCTTGGTCTGCGCACGCTGGTGCACTTCTGAGTCGGCGGGGGTTTGCCAGCATGCCGGAGCGAGGCCAGTCATGGTAACCCCTCACGACGCCGGGCTGGCGGTCCTGGAGTTGAAGGGCATCGGCAAGGACTTCGGCGCCATTCGCGCGTTACATGGCGTCGACCTGCGCGTTTCTCCCGGCGAGGTGGTCGGCCTGATGGGAGACAACGGCGCCGGCAAGTCGACGCTCGTCAAGATCATCGCCGGCAACTTCCCGCCAAGTCACGGCGAGATCCGCTTCGACGGCAAGGTGGTTCACTTCGCCCGTCCGATCGACGCCCGCGCGATCGGGATCGAGGTGGTCTACCAGGACCTCGCGCTCGCCGACAATCTCACGGCAGCGGCCAATGTGTTCCTCGGCCGTGAGCTCACGCGCAAGCTTGGTCCGTTCGCGTTGCTCGACCACAAGGCGATGGCAGCCCGCGCGCTGGAGCTGTTCGGCGAGTTGCGTTCGGAGACCCGACCGCACGATCTCGTCAGGCAGATGTCGGGCGGCCAGCGTCAGGCGGTCGCGATCGCGCGGACGCGGCTCTCCAATGCCAAGCTCGTCATGATGGACGAGCCGACGGCCGCGATCTCGGTCCGGCAGGTCGAGCAGGTCCTTGGCCTGATCCATCGCCTCAAGGAACAAGGCGTCGCGGTGATGCTGATCTCGCACCGCATGCCCGACGTGTTCGCGGTCTGCGACCGCGTCGTCGTCATGCGCCGTGGCGAGAAGCGCGCCGACAAGGCGATCGGCGACACCAGCCCCGAGGAAGTCACCTCCCTCATCACGGGAGCGAAGGAGGCTGCGTGATGGCCACGCCCCTGGAATCTCCCATCACCTTCAGCAATGTCGGCAAGGCCAGATGGTGGCAGAGCGGCCTGTTCGCCTCGCAGACCGGCTATGTCCTGCTCGCGCTGGTCGCGCTGTTCGTGGTGATGAACTTCGCCAGCCCTTATTTCCTCACCCAGGGCAACATACAGAATGTGGCGAAGAACTTTTCCTTCATCGCCATCGCCACGCTCGGCGTGACCTTCGTCATCATCACGGGCGGCATCGATCTGTCGGTCGGCTCGGTGATGTGCTTTTCCGCGATGATCACCTCGATGGTCATGACGCAGATCTCGACACCGGGCATGCCGGGCGCGGACTGGTTCGTGCATCTAGGTGACGACGGCAAGACCGTGATCGCCAATCTGCCCGGATTGATCCTGCTGGTCTCGGTCCTGGCAGGGCTCGGCGTCGCGCTGATCGTCGGCCTCGTCAATGGCTTCTGCATCGCGGTGCTCGGGCTGTCACCCTTCGTCACCACGCTTGGCATGCTCTCGATCGTGCGCGGCCTCGGCTATGTCGTCTCCAACGGCCGCGGCAGCTTTCCGAGCGGCCCCGAAGCCAGTTACTTCTACACGCTGACCTCGGGCGTCGTGTTCGGCATGCCGGCGCCGTTCATCTACCTCGTCGTACTTGCGGTGGCGATGGCAGTCGTGCTGCACCACACCAGTTTCGGCCGCCACGTCTTTGCCGTCGGCGGCAATGAGAAGGCGGCTGCGCTGACCGGCATTCCGGTCGTGCGGGTGAAGATCGAGATCTACGTGATCTGCGCGCTCGCGGCTGGTCTGCAAGGCATCATCATCTGCGGCTGGCTGGGATCGGCCCCGGCAAACATGGCGACGTCCTACGAGCTGAACGTCATTGCGGCCGCCGTCATCGGGGGCGCCAATCTCGCCGGCGGCGCCGGCGGCCCGCTCGGAGCCATCGTCGGCTGCGTGCTGCTCGAGGTGATCCGCAACGGCCTCGTGCTCGCGCAGGTCAACTCCTATTGGCAGCAGACCTTGGTGGGCGTGATCATCATCGCAGCGGTGCTGGTCGATCGTCTCCGCGCGCGCATGGCCTGAAGAGAGTTCGTTTCTGGAGGACCGCGAATGTCCGCCTGTCCGCCTCCGGAGCCGCCGATCTCAAGGGATGGGCACAAGAACAATGTGGAGGGAAGCAATGAGGAAGACACTTTTTGCCGCCGCGGTCCTCGCCATGATGGCGACGCCCGGCTTTGCCCAGAGCTATAAATTCGTGATCGTGCCCAAGGCGATGAACAATCCGTTCTTCGACTTCGCGCGTGACGGCTGCCAGAAGCGCGCCAAGGAGCTCGGCAACATCGAGTGCATCTACAAAGGTCCCGTCGAGCACGAGCCGGCGACGCAGGCGCAGATCATCCAGGATTTCATCACCCAGAAGGTGGACGGTCTTGCCATCTCGGTCGCCGACGTTGCCGCAATGACCAAGTCGATCGAGGCGGCGACCGCGGCCGGCATTACCGTCATCACGTTCGACTCCGACGCCCCTGCCTCGAAGCGCATCGCCTATATCGGCACCGACAACAAGGAGTTCGGCGTAGCGCTCGGCAAGCAATTGCTGAAGCTCCGGCCCGACGGCGGCAAATACGCGATGATCTCCGGCGGCCCGGGAGCGGAGAACCTGGCCGAACGCGTCGATGGCGTCCGCGAAGCGCTCAAGGGCTCGAAATGGACCGAAGTCGGGGGATCGCCGACGTTCTGCAACGACGACCCGGCGCTGGGCGTTCAGCAGATGACCGATCTGCGCACGGCAACGCCCGACCTTGCCGCGATCATCCCGGTCGGCGGCTGGCCGATGTTCGCGCCGGAAGGCTTCAAGGCGTTCGCCAGCAAGAGCAAGAAGGACATTGACGCCGGCAAGTTCACGCTCGTCGTCGCCGACACCCTCAGGATGCAGCTCGAGCTTCTCAACGAGGGTTATGCCAATGCGCTGATCGGCCAGCGTCCGTTCGAGATGGGCGAGAAGGCCATGGATACGCTGCTTGCCATCAAGAAGGGTCAGAAGGTGCCGCAGATCATCCACACCGGCCTCGACGTCGTGACCAAGGGCAACGTTGCGGCGATGTTGAAATAAGAGCGTGGGCAGCCCGCAGGCGACGTCACGCACTCGTGGAAAATGGTGCTTGGCACAGAAAAGCGGCGCCCTCGGCCGCGAGAGGGTGCCGTAGTCCAGAACCCCCTTCTCAGGATGGTGGGGTCCGCTACATTGCGAGACCCACTATTCGCGAACGGAATGCCCGGACTGGACATGGACAAGATGCGCGAACCGCTGGCGGCGGCCGGCCTGAGATATCTCGGCTGAGGGCGCTCGATTGGCCGGAAGATCGTTGAAGCGGCGCCGGCACCGCCATGCAGCCGCAACGTCCCGAGGCAACGCCGTCGCGTCGGGTCGGGTCGCCGCGGCTCCCCGTAAAATATCGAAAACAACCCCATGCAAAGTAGCAGGCGGGCCGCCGCAACCGTATCTATTTACCGCAAGCGGCGCGATTTAATCCGCGCAACGATCCGCCGCAGCATGGTCGAGCCCACCTCGTGGGAGCCGTCCAGGAAACGCGGTGAGGAGCACGCCGACCGTCTGGGCGCGCGCCGCATCGCGACGGAGCACGGCGTCGTCAGTTCGATTTCAGCTTGACGTACCTGCCAGGCGCCGGCTCGATGACCCCGTGGCTCTCGTTGCCAGCGTGCGTTGGGGCCGGAGCCGTTCCACTCGAATGCCGCTTCATCCATGCATCCCAATCGGGCCACCAGCTTCCGGGCCTTTCCTCGGCGCGGCCGAGCCAGTCCTTGGCTTCGCAATTGAGATCGTCGTTCAGCCAGTGGCTGCGCTTGTTGCGGGCGGGCGGATTGATCACGCCGGCGACGTGGCCGCTCGCGGCGAGCACAAAGCGGGGTTGCGTACCTATCAGATCCTTCGAACGGAAAGCGCTCTGCCAAGGCACGATATGGTCCTCGCGCGAGGCGAGCACGTAGAGCGGGATCTCGACGCGCGACAGGTCGATCGGCAGTCCACACTGCGTGGTCTTGCCCGGCTCCCTGATCTTGTTTTCGAGGTACGTGTTGCGCGCGTACCAACAATACATCGGGCCTGGCAGGCTGACGCTGTCCGAATCCCAGTACAGCAGGTCGAATACGTCAGGCGGTGCCCCCTTCATGTAACTGTCCACGACGTAACGCCATATCAGGTCGTTGGCGCGCAACGTTCCGAAGGTGAACGCGAGCTCCTTGCCGGGCAGGATGCCGCCCCGGCCGATGGTCGCCTCGCGCAGCGCGACCGAGCCTTCGTCGATCAGCAGCCCGATATCGCCGGTATCGGCGAAGTCGAGCATCGTCGTCAGCAGCGTGAGGCTCGTCAGCTTGTTCTCGCCACGCGCCGCCAGCACCCCCGCGGCGCAGCTCATGATCGTGCCGCCGACGCAGAAACCGAGCGCATGGACTTGCTCCACCTTGGCGATGTCGCGCACCACATCGATCGCCTGCAAGGGGCCTTTCTCCAGATAGTCGTCCCATGTGAGACGGCCCGTTTCAGGAACCGCGCTGCGCCAGGAGATCAGGAAGACCTGGTGGCCCTGCGCAACGGCGTATTCGACGAACGAATTGCCCTTGCCGAGATCGAGAAGATAGTACTTGTTGATGCAAGGCGGCACGATCAGCAATGGCGTTCGCTCGACCTCGACAGTCTGCGGCGTATATTGGATGAGCTGTATCAATTCATTCTCGAAGACGACCGAACCGGGCGTGACTGCGAGATTGCCGCCGACTTCAAACGCGGATTCATCGACGCGCGTAATCCGCCCCTTCCTCATGTCGTCGATAAGATTGGCCATCCCGCTTGCAAGGCTGGCCGAGCGCGTCTCGATGGCGGTTCGAATCACTTCGGGATTGGTCGCCGGAAAGTTTGACGGGCTCATCGCATCGACGAACTGCCGGGCGTAGAAGCGCAGCTGCAGCTTCGTCTTGTTGTCGACCTGGGCGCCCTCGACGAGCTCGTGCATCTGTCTGGCCGCCAGCAAGTAGGATTGCTTGAGGAGATCATAGTACGGCGTTTCCTGCCACGCCTCGTCCTTGAAGCGCTTGTCGCCGCGCGCCGGCTGGATCTCGGACTTGGTCCCGAGGGTGAATGTCCTGATCGCCGTGGCATTCCAGAATCGCCAGATCTGCGTCAGGTACTCGCGCTGCATGTCCAGGGCAAACGCGAACGGCGAGAACGTCTGCCCTGCCGGCGCCGCACCCTTCCCGCGTACGCCCATCGTCGTCGCTAGAGCTTCGTCGAACTGCTTCATCGACTGCTGACCGACCTGCATCAGGCGCTCAAGATATTCGGATGGATTCCCCGACGATGTGAAGCTGTTCATGTGTTGCCTCCTCCGCAGTCGCTTGGCAGCCAGGTTGTATTGTTTGTCCAGAGCTGCACGGCCGACAACATAAATCGTCGCCGACCTTGGTCGCGCCGTCCCGTTCACTGGTATTGCACCGCAACAGGCGAAGGCTATGCGCCGACGCGTGCCGTTGGTTTCGCCGCGCAAGCCCGCGGTGTACGTATCGTCCTGCTTCGCGCGGGCTCGGATGGTCCGCGCGCATCGACATCCTCGATCGTTCTTCAATGTCCAAAATTAACCTGAACGCTGTCGTTTCGAACCTTGCGACGGTGCATCAGCCAAATATGGTCAGGCCTTGCGGCGCGGGCGACGGTTCGCGCCCGGTTGCTTCGCGCGCAGCGTGTCTATCGGGTCGCCGGGTCCTGGGCGGGTTCGCGTGATCGATAACCCGCTTGCCGGAGGAGCGCGAAGCGGCGAGTGAGCTGCTTATTTCGCCTCGTCGACGATCCGTACAAATCGTTCAATATCCGTCGGCTGACCCGGGTCCCGTTGTCGTGCAGGGCTCCTGCCCGGCGCGACGGCATGCTTCCTCTTGCACCTCGCCCGGGGCTCGTTCATCTTCACGGCGAACAACGCCGGTGGATGCATCGGCATCGATGTTGCCCCCGCCAAGGAAGCGAATGCATGAGTACGGCATCTCCCACCATCATCTACACGCTGACCGACGAAGCCCCGGCGTTGGCGACCGCAGCGTTCTTGCCTATCGTGCGTGCGTTCACGGCCCCCGTCGGCATCAACGTCGTCACCAGCGACATCTCGGTGGCGAGCCGAATCCTTGGTGAATTCCCGGAATTCCTGACCGAAGAGCAGCGTTTACCCGACAACCTGGCCGAACTGGGCCGGCTGACGCTGCTGCCGGGCACCAACATCATCAAGTTGCCCAACATCAGCGCCTCGGTGGCGCAGCTGATGGCCGCGATCAAGGAGTTGCAGGACAAGGGCTACAAGATTCCCGACTATCCCGAGAGCCCAAAGTCCGACGAGGAGAAGGCGATCCGGGCGCGCTATGCCAAATGCACCGGGAGTGCCGTGAATCCGGTATTGCGCGAAGGCAACTCCGATCGCCGCGCTCCGCTCGCCGTGAAGAACTACGCGCGCAAGAATCCGCACAGCATGGGCGAATGGAGCCAGGCCTCGCGCTCGCACGTCTCGCATATGCATCACGGCGACTTCTATCATGGCGAGAAGTCCATGACGCTGGATAAGCCGCGTGACGTCAAGATGGAGCTGATCACCAAGAGCGGCAGAACCATCGTGCTCAAGCCCAAGGTGTCGCTTCAGGACCGCGAGGTCATCGACTCGATGTTCATGAGCAAGAAAGCGCTCCTGGAGTTCTACGAGCAGCAGATCGAGGACGCGTACAAGACGGGCGTGATGTTCTCACTGCACGTGAAAGCCACCATGATGAAGGTCTCGCACCCCATCGTGTTCGGCCACTGCGTGAAGATCTTCTATCGCGACGCTTTTGCCAAGCACGGCCAATTGTTCGAGGAACTTGGCGTGAACGTCAACAATGGCATGGTCGACCTGTACAACAAGATCGGCAGCCTGCCCCAGAGCAAGCAGGATGAGATCAAGCGCGACCTGCATGCCTGCCACGAGCACCGGCCCGAACTGGCGATGGTCGACTCGGCCAAGGGCATTACCAACTTTCATTCGCCCAACGACATCATCGTCGACGCGTCGATGCCTGCGATGATCCGGAACGGAGGCAAGATGTGGGGCGCCGACGGGCGCCTGAAGGATGTCAAGGCCGTGATGCCCGAAAGCACCTTCGCGCGCATCTATCAGGAGATCATCAATTTCTGTAAGTGGCACGGCGCGTTCGACCCCAGGACCATGGGCACCGTGCCCAACGTAGGACTGATGGCGCAACAGGCCGAGGAATACGGCTCGCACGACAAGACCTTTGAAATCCCTGAGGACGGCATCGCCAACATCACAGACCTCGCCACCGGCGAGGTGCTCTTGAGCCAGAACGTGGAGCAAGGCGACATCTGGCGCATGTGCCAGGTGAAGGACGCCGCCATCCGCGACTGGGTCAAGCTGGCCGTCAATCGCGCCCGGCATTCCGGCATGCCGGTCCTGTTCTGGCTGGACCCGTACCGCCCCCATGAGGCGCAGCTCATCACCAAGGTCAAAATGTACCTGCACGAGCACGACACCACCGGCCTGGATATCCAGATCATGAGCCAGGTGCGGGCCATGCGCTACACGCTGGAACGCGTGATCCGGGGTCAGGACACGATCAGCGCCACCGGCAACATTCTACGCGATTATCTGACCGACCTGTTTCCGATCATGGAGCTCGGCACCTCGGCCAAGATGCTGTCGATCGTGCCGCTGATGGCAGGCGGCGGCATGTACGAGACCGGCGCCGGCGGCTCGGCGCCCAAACACGTGCAGCAGCTGGTGGAAGAAAACCACCTGCGCTGGGACTCGCTCGGCGAGTTCCTGGCCTTGGCAGTATCACTGGAAGACCTCGGCCTGAAGACGGGCGACCAAAAAGCCAAGCTGCTGGCCAAAACCCTGGACGCCGCCACGGGAAGGCTGCTGGACAACCGGAAGTCGCCCTCGCCGCGTACCGGCGAACTGGACAACCGTGGGAGCCAATTCTACCTCGCAATGTATTGGGCACAGGAACTCGCCGCGCAAACCGAGGACCCCACATTGCAGGCGAAATTCAAACCGCTGGCCGAGTTGTTGACCCGCAATGAAGACAAGATCGTTGCCGAACTCGCCGCCGTGCAAGGCAAGCCCGCCGATATCGGTGGCTACTACCTGCCTGACTCGCACAGATGCGAAACCGTGATGCGCCCGAGCCCGACGCTCAATGCGGCGCTGGCCCAGATGGGACGCTCGTAGAGGCCCGAAGCCTGGTTCACATCGGAAACTTCGATCGACTGTGTCTCCGGGGCAGACAAAGGTGCGAAACGCGCATCGCGATTGATGCGCTCAGCCGGCGCCCGGCCCGAACCGATCGACGAGGAAATCGATGAACAGGCGAACCTTGACGGCGAGATGTCGGGTCGGCGGATACACCGCGTAAAGCGTCAGCGGCGGCGCCGAATAGTTCGCAAGGATAGCCTGCAGACGGCCGTCCTTCAGCGCCTCCGCCGCGATGAACTCCGGTATCAGCGCGACGCCCTTGCCCCTGACCGCCACGTCGCGCAGCACCTCCGCGTTGTTGACGCACAGCGACCACGCCGGCTGGATCCAGTGGACGCCGTCGCTGCCCGTCAGCTTCCATTGATTGCCCGTCAGCAGGAAGCCGTAGGTCAGCGAGACGTGGTCGCGCAGGTCCTGCGGATGGAGTGGCGTGCCATGACGTCTCAGATAGTCGGGCGATGCGCAGACCAGCCGCGGGACCGGAACGATCTTGCGCGCGATCAGGCTCGAGGATTCCAGTTCGGCGATCCGCAGCGTGACGTCGAAGCCGTCCTGAACAGGGTCAAGGAGATCGTCACTCAACACGAGTTGCAGCTGAAGGTCGGGATACTTCGTCATGAAATCGGCGAGCGCCGGCCCGAGGCGCATCGTGCCGAACGACATCGGCGCATTGACGCGTAACAGGCCGCGCGGCGCCGATTGCAGCTGGGTGACCGCCTGGTCCGCGGCGTCGACGTCCGAGAGGATGACGACCGCACGCTCGAAATACATCTGGCCGTTTTCGGTCGGGCTCGCGTGCCGGGTGGTGCGGTTCAGCAATTGCACCCCGAGGCTCTCCTCGAGATCTCCGACATATTTGCTGATCGCCGACCGCGAGAGCCGCATCTGGCGGCCGGCCTCGGCGAAGCTGCCGCTTTCGACGACCTTTACGAAGGCTCTGAGGCTCGCCAGCTTGTCCATCTACCCCCTCGATTGTCGCCAAATCGTAGACATATACGCCATAAAAGCACGAATTGTCCTCAGAATGAAGCCGTCCGATATGTATTGCGAAACGAAGTTGCTCACTCGATCTGGAGGAAGACATGTCAGGACTTCATCACGTCACCGCCATCGCCGGCGACCCCATCAGGAATTTCGGCTTTTACACGCGGGATCTCGGCCTGCGGTTCGTCAAGCGGACGGTCAATTTCGACGATCCCGCCACCTATCATTTCTATTACGGCGACGAGACCGGCCGGCCCGGCACGATCCTGACCTTCTTTCCCTGGCAGGGCGTTCCTCCCGGGCGACGGGGCGTTGGCGAGACCCACCAGACCGCGTTCCGCGTGCCGCAGCGCTCGTTGGGCTACTGGACGCAGCGCTTCCTCGAAAAGGGCATCCACTACGAAGCGCTGGAAAAGCGGTTCGGAGAATCTGTCCTGCCGTTCACGGATCCCGACGGCATGGCGCTCGCGCTCGTCGGTGTGCCCGGCGCCGAAGACGAGCCGGCCTGGAGCAACGGCGACGTTCCGGTCGAGCACGCAATCCGCGGCTTTCACGGCGTGACGCTGCTGCTCGACAATGCCGCCAAGACCGCGGCGGTCCTGACCGACGTGTTCGGCTTCAAGGAGACGGCCCGAGAGGGCTCCGTGATCCGCTACAAGGCGGCCGGTGACGTCAACGGCAGCGTCGTCGACATCTATGAGGCGAAGGGATTCCTGCGCGGCCACCAGGGCGGCGGTTCGGTGCATCACATCGCATTCCGCGCGGCCGACGATGCCGAGCAGGGCAAGATGGCGCAGAAGCTCGTCGAGAATCACGGATTGCACCCGACCGAACAGAAGGATCGCAACTACTTCCGCTCGATCTACTTCCGCGAGCCGGGTGGCGTGCTGTTCGAGATCGCAACGGATATCCCGGGCTTTGCCGTCGACGAGCCGGTGGAGACGCTGGGACGCGCACTGAAGCTGCCGGGCTTCCTCGAGTCGCATCGCAAGGAGATCGAGGGTGTCTTGCCGAAGCTGGAAGGAGCCGTGTCGTGACGGACACCCCCTCCTTCGCCTATCGCTTTGAGAAAGCCAGCAGGGCTGACGCGCCTCCGCTGCTGCTGTTGCACGGCACCGGCGGCGACGAGAACGACCTGCTGCAGTTCGGAGCCATGATATCGCCTGGCTCCGCCCTGCTCTCGCCGCGCGGCCGCGTCCTTGAACACGGCATGCCGCGTTTCTTCCGACGCCTGGCGGAGGGCGTGTTCGACGAGCAGGACGTACGCAAGCGCGCACTCGAGCTTGGCGCATTCGTCGAGGACGCGCGGCGACGCCACGGCATCGCGGCGCCGGTCGCGGTAGGATTTTCCAACGGCGCGAACATCGCCGCCGCGCTGCTGCTGATGAAGCCGGAGGTGCTCGCCGGCGCGGTGCTGCTTCGCGCCATGGTGCCGCTGTCGGATCCGCCCAAGGCAAGGCTCGACGGCAAGCCGGTGCTCATCCTCTCGGGGCAGTCGGACCCGATCGTTCCGCCCGGCAATGCGGCGAGACTATCGGCCATGCTCGCGGACGCAGGAGCCAAGGTGACGCTCAGGACCTTGCCGTCCGGTCACCAGCTGTCGCAGGCGGACGTCAATCTGGCCCGCGACTGGATCGCCAACGTCGAAACCCAGGTTGCCTAGCCTGATCAGGAGCCGGACTGTCATTACGACAGTTCGGCTCCATCTCGTTGGACATGCCCGTCAGCCGCCTGCCATCACCTCGACCACGCGCGCGGCGAACAACTCCTCCTGATCGAGCTCTCCTTCCAGCCGGTGCATGATGCTGTCGTGAATGCGCCCGCCATTGAAGAGCTCGAGGAGCTTGTTGCCGTCGAGGAGCAAGCGTGCGCTGAAGACGGAAAGGGGCCAGTTGGCCACCTGCAAGAAACGACGCGCACCGCATGCTTTGAGGTTGAGGTGAGGTGAAAGCTCGCCGCACTGGTGGGCTGGAAGGTCCTTCCGCAGGCCCACTACAAAAGTGGGTCAGCCTTGGTAGCGGGGGAGCGCTACATCGCGACACCCACTATTTCGGAAGCGCTGTTTTCCTTCCGAAGAGCAGCCTAATTCGTGAGGTGGTCTCCCGCTAGCTCGTCGAAGTCCGCCGTCCTTGCGCGATTGCTCGCCTCCCAGCAGATTCGATCCCTGATGCAACCATCTCGAGCTGCCATTTCAGGTGATCGCCCAGGCATGGCCAGTACTGCTCGCCATCCACCCCGCTACAGGTCCTCGATGCGGACACCGGAGAAGACGAAATAGAGATCGTCCGGAATTCTGCGTCCGACTCCTAGCAGCCTGAGATGCTCGCCAGTGCTCTTGGTCGCGGCGCCGATCCGACCTCGAGTTCACCGCAGCGAAACGGTTAGCCCGCCCAGATTTGCGGCAAATTCCAGCCCGGCTTTCGGCCCTTTGAGCGTGAGCAGAACACCGTGTTCATTTCGCATACTCACGCCGCCTACGCCGGCGGCCCATGCGCCGCCTCCCCCGACCAGCGTATAGCTGCCGGCGAAATCGTTGACCTCTCTGATGCCTGTGGCTGTGCCTTCCAGCCAGGTCACTGACGCCCCCGCGCTCACGCCGAGGCTGAAGCCGGACACGATGAACCGATAATGCCGCCCGCGGTAGACCAGCGTACCGCTTCCGCCACCGCCCCCCACGACGAGCGCCGCTTTCACGAACTTGACCTGGACGTGTCCGGTGGCCTGCGCGAAGCACGGCGCGACCAGCAGAACCATCGCGACAAGCGCCAGTATGACGGGACGGATGCCTCGCATCATTGCAGCCCCTCTTCGCTCAGGGATTTGTTGGGTCCACTTTCTTCCAGGTGTGATCCGGATCGAAAACAATCATACGCTTGGCGAGGAAATCAGTGCGTGGACCGAGATCCTTCTGATAGACGGTGCCTGCGTGGTTGACCAGAAAGGTCATGACGCCGGAATTGCCGTACTCGGCAGGCCAGGCGACCAGTGCAAATCCCCCGATCATCTTGCCCTTCACGACATAGTTGAGCGCGCCGCCCGGGGCGTCGGAGCCCTGCGCCTTCAGGATGCGATAGTAGTATCCGTGATAGGGCTCGGCCTGCTCGCCGACCTTGTAGCCTTCCGCCGCGGCCTGGGCCGCCAGTTCACCGAGCGGGCTCGGGTCCTTGTCGTCGCGCCAGAACAATCCGTCGGTCTTGCCCGGCCTGCTGACGATGCGCTGGGCATAGGTGCCCACCCCCTCGCCGCGATCCTTCTCGGCATATTCGTTCTGCGCGTCGACATAGGCGAGAGAGGTCTGGATCGCAGCAAGCTCGTTGCGGCCGATCCTGCGATAGAGGATTTCGCGACGTCCCGCGGCCGCGTCGAAACTCCAGCCGTCGGAGTTGTTGACGAGGGGAATTGGGAACGGGAAATCGTCCGGCCCCAGGATCAGGGTGGCATTCTTGTTGCCGTCGGCCTGGATCGAATGCCGGGCGTCGTAGGCCGACAGGAAGCGCTCTCGCGCATTGGCGTCGGCGACATCGTCGCCGGACTCGATGATGTCGGCAGCATCGCGGCCCAGCACCTTCAGCATGGCCCGGCTCGTACCGGTTTTGACGGCGGCTGCCAGCGCCGACGCCGCATCTTCCGGATTGGGGAAGCCCTGCTGGGCGCGAACCGGAGAAAGCAGCAAGGCGAATGCTGCCGCCGCCGTGATGCCGATCAAGGCCAGGCGATCCAATCGCAAGTACGAAGTGCCTGTCATCGTGAAGCCTCCGACGGGGATGGAATCTTTGCTCCAGTGGCAAGCCAGTCGTGATAGCTGCGGAATTTGAGCCCGAGCTTGTCGTAATAGACCCTGAGATAGCCGTCCGCGCCGCGTGTCACCGCCGCCGGCATGACACGCTCGACCTCCTGCGCCATCACCCCGACATAGGCTTTGCCGCTGCCGAGATAGCTGAAGCGGTAATAGCCGAGGCCGTTGGCGAGATACCCAAGCAGCTCGATATCGTGCTTGAGCGCGATGTCGGAACGCCGTCCGCCGCCGCCGCGGAATCCGCCACCGCCACCACCACCCCGAAAGCCGCCACCTCCGCCGCCGGCGAAGCCACCGCCTCCACGGCCTGCGAAGCTCGCGCCGCCGCCGCGCGGCATGCTGGCCATGCTTGATCGCCCGCGCGCCGATGCCGCCGCAGCTGCCCGTCCGGACGACACGTTCATGGCGCCGCCGCGATTCGCCGCCGCTGCGCGGTTCCCGGCGTTGCCGCGGTTGGCGGCCTTCGCGCGATCACCGCCGCCCTTGGCCTTGTTGCCGGCACCGGCGCGGTCGCCACCTTTGGCACGATCGCTCGCGCCGGCACGGTCGCCACCTCTGGCGCGGTCACCTCCACGATCTCCAGCGCGATCACCCGCACGGTCTCCGGCGCGATCGCCGCCGCGGTCTCCTGCCCGGTCTCCAGCCCTATCGCCCGCACCCGCGCGATCGCCGCCCGGATTGAGAACCTGCTGACCGTCGCGGCCGCGATAGTTCATCCGATCGCTGACGCCGGCCCGATTGCTGTTGCCGCCGAAGCGCTGCTGGACGTTGCTGTTGTTGTAGCGAACGCCCTGGCGATGCGCCGGATTGTGCTGCCAGCCATTCGCAATATTGTTGGTTCTGTTGAAATGATTCACATAGACGTTGCGATTGCCCCAGTTGCAGCCGCCGCCCCAATAATTGCCCCAGCGTCCGATCGCCCATCCGGCGCCGAAGGCAAGGCCTGCCGCGACCACACCGGCGCCGATATAGGACGGGTAGCCGAAATAATACGGCGGGTATGCAGCATAGGGCCAGGTACCGTAGACCGTGGCGGGATCGTAATAGGGGACGTAGACCGTGTTCGGATCGGTCTGCTCGATGACGATGACCTGCTTGTTCTCCTGGGTCTGGACGCTGACCTTCTGCTGCTTGGTCGTCACCAGCTTGTTGTTTGCCTGCGCCTTGCTGCGCAGCCGCTGGATCGCATCCATCACGTCGGCCTGTTGGGCCAGCACGGCATCGCCCAGATTCTTCGTCCAATCGATCTTGTCGCTCATCATCGCGAGCACATCGGCGGTGCTGGCGAGCGCCTTCACGCTGTCATCCCAGGCCTGCTTGTCGACCTCGGCCTTCAGCGCGTCGCCCTTCAGGCTCTTGCGCTCCTTCAGCCAGCGATCGGCCTGCACGACCTCCAGCGGATAGGTTGAAGCCGCAAGCACATTGGCGAGCAGCGAGTCCGGATAGAGCGCGATCGGCGCCACCAGGGCTTCCAGCTGCTCAGGCTTCAGCAACTGATCGGCCGGCTGCCCTGCTGGCGCGGCCGGCTGGCTGGCTTGGACCGGCGGCTTGTCGGCGGTTTGCGCGAATGCCGCAACTGATGTCACCGACACCAGCGCAACCGCAAGCAGGGTCTTGCCCCAACGGAACATGGCCACCTCCATCGACACGATGGGCGACAGCATCGGCCACGGCGACGTCCCCCCTTTGATCGAGATCAAGGAAAGCGATTGTCCGCTCAGCTTCCGACCTCGTCCTGCGGCTGCGACGCAAGGTGGGCGCGGCGGTCGTGGATCAGATTTTCGAGCCGGTGCGCCGCAACGTTCACGGCCGTGACGGCACGCTCGCTCCTGTCGTCCGCGGCCGGCTGGCTGCGCTGCGTCCGCAGCACCTGGTCGATTTCGCGCTCGATCTCTTCCAGCTCCGAGACGCGTTCGGCCGCCCGGATTCGAGGCCCCAGCGCATAGAGCGTATCGAGCGCCTCCCGGCGGCTCGGTGCCTCGACCGGCCGGAGTAATTTCCACGCCGCCGCAAGCACCGACGCCAGCCCGCCCGCGATCATCGGCGCCAGGAAGATCGCATTGCCCCACTGGTCGAGAAAGCTCTCCCGCGTCCCCTCATAGACCGCCGCCGCCCCGGGATGCACCGGCAGGTAGGCGCTCGCATCGGTGTCGGGCGTGGCGATCTGGGAAAGCCCCGGCAGCTCGGCAAGCAGGTCTCGCCGCGCGCTCATGATCGACTGCGTCAGGTCGCCGATCAGGTCATTCCCGAGCTTCTTCTGCGCCACCAGGTAGAACGACGTCTGCAGCGTCGTCAGGTCGTCGGAAGGAATCGGCGGCGAGCCGCGCAAGGTCCCCTTCGGCACATCGAAGCTCTCATAGGCGCGCTCCTTCTCCGCGATCGCGCCGGCGGATTCGATGGCGATCATCACCGGACCGGCTCGCGCGGTGTGCGGGAAGACATTGCGCAGCAGTGCAAGATATTTCTCGGTCAGGGGCATCACGAGCAGGATCGCGCGGACTTCCTTCGTGTCGAGCGCCCGGCGCGCGTCCGCGGGCGCAAGCGGCTTGAACGTCACGCCCGCCCGCGCCAGGTCGTACTCGTCGGTCAGCACCTTGATCAGCTTCTGATTGGCATCGGCGCCGATCACGCCGATGGTAGCGCGCTTCAGCTCCGCCAGATCGGATATCGCAGCTCCGGGCGGCGCGACCATCAGCACGGTGGCGTGCGCCAACACGATGACGGCCTGGGCCTGTGAGAGATCGCCGACATCGCCGCGTACGACCGCGAGGTCGACCTTTCCCGATGCGAAGGCGTTGGCGGACTCGAGCGGTCCGGGGGTCTGGATCAGGCTGAGCCGGACCGGCGCTTTCGACTGGGCGAGCTTTCCGGCGATCGCCGAGACCAGCCTGCCGGCCTCGCCATCCAGCGAGCCAACCGCGATCGTCAAGGTCGTCGGCCGCTCATACCAGCGATAGGCGAGCAAGCCGGCGCCTGCTGCGAGAAGAGCAATTCCCACCACCAGGGCGATGCGAAATGACCTCGGCAAGCTGCTCGGATCCACGGCGCGCTATCCGGGGTCAGCCGACAACGGTGTGACGGCGCTGGTCCAGCGCGGGCAACGGACGCCTCTAGATCCTGCAACGATGATAGTTGACCTCCATCCCCTCGATGCCCGGGAACTGGCGCGTAATGGTATCGTCGTCGACCGCCTTAAGGAAGAACTGCACATTGGATACCATGATTCCCGACGCGCAACCGACGATGATGTTGATGTTCTGGCCGTCATCCTTGCGCGATTTGATCTTGCAGTTCTCGAACTTGCCCCGGAGGCGATCGGGCTCGGCGATGAATCCACCGCCATAGACGCCCGAGAAATTCGTGAAGGTCAGCTGGTTCGCCCTGCCCTTGTGGGCGAACACTTTTCGGCACTGCTCGACGCTCGTGGCCCAGGCGCCGGTCAGGTCGAAGGCGCACGCGCAATCCGGCAATGCGACGATCGTGCCCGCCATCATGATCGCGCGAAGCTTGCGGTCTGGTTTCATATGCTGCCTCCCTGTTGCGCCTTCAGTGACCGCTGAACACCAGCGTCTGGATCGGCAGCAGCAGAGCCTGGATCCGCAGCAGCAAGGCATGAACCAGTGCGGTCGCGTCGACGGCGTGCAGGGCAAAGCCTTTCAACGCGCCGGTTTTCGGATCGGAGATCTCGTCATGATTGCTGGTGTAGGCATTGACGATGCAACTGCTGCCCGGTGTCACGCCGTCAAGGCCGCCCTTGTAGAGCGGCTCGAGGAACACAAGAATCGAACCCGGCTTTTGCAGGCTCTGCGGATCGATCAACAGCTCGCTGGCCCGAAACTGGCCGGCGGCGATGAAATCCTGCACGCTGGTGACAACCAGAGGAATGATCACCCAGGGTTTCGACATGCACGCGGCTTCCGCGACCATGCCGGGCTTCATCACCTGGGCCTCGATCTGCCCGAATCCCGCCTGCAACCTGTTGCGGCCCGCTTCGTCCGGTATCATGATTCCGGCCGGCCGCATGATCTGGGCCACGAGGTCCCCGGGGCGAACCGCGAATTGCTCGACACGGCCGTCGACGCCGGCACGGACGAACGTCTTGTCGAGATCCACTTGCGCCTGCGCGCGCGCGGCCTCGGCGCTCGCCTTCTCGGCCGGCAAAAGCGTGGAGACGCGTAGCGTCGCCGATTCCTTGACGGCATTGGCCGCGTCGACGCCGGATTGCCGCTGGTCAACCAGCACCTGCAGCTTTTCGATGTCGCGTTGCGGCACGATGCCCGGATTGCGACGCTGCAATTCGCTCTTCACTTCAAGCTCGTCCTTGGCCTGCTGCAAGGCTGCTTTCGCCTCCCCGATCTGCGCGTCCGCCTTGACGACATCGGCCTGCGCCGAGATCAGCGACGCGTCCACCTCGGCGACCTTTCGCCTGGCGGTCTCGAGCGCAGCCTCTTGCTTCGAACTATCGAGCCGGAACAGGACGTCGCCTTTCTTCACCGGCGCGGTGAAATCGACATTGACCTCGACGACGCGGCCGGAACCTTCGGGCAGGATCGGCACGGTCCTGAAGTAGATCGCCGCCGAGGTTGTCGCGGGATGGAAGTAGAAGATCATCGTGATCAGCGAGATCGTGAGCATCAGGCAGCCGGTGATCCCCCATCTCAGTTCGTACCAGACAGAGAAGAACGTGATCTCCTTGCCGAACCGCTTGCCTTGCCGATAGCGGCGGTAGAGGTAATCCGGCAGGATCGTCACCAGCGAGCAGATCATCAGCTCAAGCATGGTCGTGCACCTCCTGCTTCGCGGGCGTCCGCGCGTCGGGACTGGCGCCAGATGCGGCTTCGGCTTCCGGCTCGGCAGCGGGCGCGCCCGGCGTGGCATCAGCGATGCGCTCGACGGAGCCGGCAATGCTGCGTATCGGCGTGCCGAAATCCGGCAGATCGATGAGTGCCAGCAGCAGGCCGGCGATCCAGAAGATATGCATGTGGGTGAAAAGCGATATCAGGCCGAGGACGGCGACGAATTCAAACTGAAGCTTCTGGCTCTTGTGCGCCATGCGCTCCGGCAGGCTGTGCAGTTTCCAGTAGAGCGTGCCGACCCACAGGACGGTAGCGACGAGGAAGATGCCCATCACCACCATCAGGGTGTCCGACCCGTCGGCGCCGGGAATGAAAAACGGCAGGTGATGGGGGGCTGCCGGATGCATTTGTTCGTTCAAGCCACGTCTCCCAAGCTAAGTCTCCCGGTTGCAATATAACCGCAAGCAAATCTTGATCGACACTGCTGACCATCCTACCGCGCTTGCTTGATCTGGATCAAGGAAGCCGATCGGCTCGACCCTACCGTTCGGAGGCACGGTGGAAGATCGGGCTTAGGAGTCCCCAGCCATGCGCGACAAGATCGATGACCTGATCCCGAATGCGCACGAGATCCAGAAGCAGGCGGCGCTCAAGGAGGCGGAAAAGGCCGAGGAGCATGCCAAGCGCGCCGCCGCGATCGAAGCCGAGAAGCAAGCCTTGATCGAGCGGCTGAGCAAGCCCTCCGGGCTCAGCGAGGACGAGAAGGTCAAGCTGGCATCGACGGTGATTCAGCGCGCGGTGCGCAACGGCTTGACCGAAGTGCAGGTCTACCGCTTTCCCAACACGCTGTGCTCCGACAAGGGACGGGCCATCAATCAGATGGAAGCCGGCTGGGAAAAAACGCTGACGGGTATACCAAAGGAAATATACCAGCTCTGGGCGGACTACCTGCAACCGCGCGGCTACCGCATCCGTTACCAGGTCGTTGATTATCCTGGCGGCGTGCCCGGCGATATCGGCATCGTCATTGCCTGGGGGTGAATGGCTCGAACGATGGACAAGTATCCATGGCGAAAGACAAGTCCGCAGAGAAGATGAAGCGCAAGCAGTATGAGGAAGAGCTGCACAAGCTGCAGGTCCAGCTCTGCCATCTGCAGGAATGGGTGAAGGCGAACAATCTCAGGGTCATCATCCTGTTCGAGGGGCGCGATGCGGCCGGCAAGGGCGGGACGATCAAGGCCTTGACCGAGAAGGTGAGCCCGCGCGTGTTTCGCGTGGTTGCGTTGCCGGCACCATCCGATCGCGAGAAGTCCCAGCTCTTCATTCAACGCTACATGCAGCAGTTTCCGGCGGCCGGCGAAATCGTGATCTTCGATCGCAGCTGGTACAATCGCGCGGGCGTGGAATATGTGATGGGGTTCTGCACGCCGGCGGAGCACAAGCGGTTCCTCTCGCTCTGCCCGCAGATGGAGCAGTATATCATCGAGGGCGGCATCATCCTGATCAAGCTGTGGCTCGAGGTCGGGATGGACGAGCAGGAACGGCGCTTCAGGGCAAGGATCGACGATCCGCTGCGGCAGTGGAAGCTGAGTCCGATGGACACGGAGTCCTACCGCCGCTGGTACGACTATTCCCGCGCGCGCGACCTGATGTTCAAGGCGACGAGCTCGAAGCACGCGCCATGGAACGTGATCCGCTCCGACGACAAGCGGCGGGCGCGGCTGAACTGCATCTCGTTCCTGCTGAAGACAATTCCGCACGGACGGGTCAAGCGCGACAAGGTCAAGCTGCCCTCACGCTCCAACAAGGGTCGCTACAACGATCAGGCCGGTCTGCGCGGGATGAAGTTCGTCGAGGAGCGCTATTGAAAGGCCAGGCCGCGCAGGGCGCGGCCTGGGTCCATCGACCTATTTCAAGCGGATGGAAACGCCGCCCACGGCGGCCGAGACCTCGGCACCGACCTTCGGGCCGCTGAGCTGCAGGATCACACCATTGGCATTCTGCAGTTGGACGCCGCCGGCGCCCGCGGCGATCGCCCCGCCGGCGCCTGCGGCGCTGTAGGAGCCTTCGATCGAGGCGGGTCCCCTGAGGTTGATGGCGCGACCGACCAGCTTGGTGGTCGAGGCGCCGATCGTGAAGCCGACGCTCATGCCCGACACCGTGAACGGATAGTGCTTGCCGCGCAGGGTCAATACGCCCTCGCCGCCTCCGACACCAACGATGAAGCCACCCTTGGTGAAGATGACGGCGACCGAGCCGGTTTCAGCCAGCGACGGTGTGCTGAAGCCGGCCAATCCCATCACCAGTGCAGCAAGAGCTCCGATCAAACCTACTTTCCTCATAATGTCCCTCCAGGAACCGGTTGCGTTACGACCTGTTGCGCAAGGGTCATCGCCGCGAGAATGCGAAGGCGCCTTGCGGGATCTCTTACCCCTTATGATGCAGCCTTCAGCTTCGGCGCGGCCGCCCGCGGCTTGCCCATCCTCGCCAGCGCCTCGGTGGTCACGAGCTTCAGACCTTCGGCCGCGTCGTAGCCATGGATTTCCTTCACATCGAGCTTGCGCATGAAATCGATGGTCTCCTGCGTGATG
This sequence comes from Bradyrhizobium sp. CCBAU 53421, assembly GCF_015291625.1. Lineage (NCBI taxonomy): Bacteria > Pseudomonadati > Pseudomonadota > Alphaproteobacteria > Hyphomicrobiales > Nitrobacteraceae > Bradyrhizobium > Bradyrhizobium sp. CCBAU 53421. The sequence continues at coordinate 1,914,948 of NZ_CP030047.1, read as the reverse complement.
ACCTGGCCGGGGACCATGATCGGGAAGCCCGGCGGATAGGGGATCACGAAGTTGGCGGAGACGAGATCGGGCCCATTCTTCAGGCGCCGGTCGATCTCGGGATCGTTCAGGCGAATGTATTGGCATCCCGCCGCATCATAGGCTGAGTAGAATCCGCCGCGGATGTCGCCCTCGTTCGTCTTGGTGCCGGCATCGCCGCGATAGGCGTCGTGGAAATGCGAGAAGTTCGGCAGGTCGGGCACGTCCTTCATCAGGCTGTTGACCCGCGTGTCGAAATCGACCCTGGCGTTCGCTCCGCGCTTGGCCAGGCCGCGATCGATTTCGCCGGAGATTTCGGCCAGCACCCGGACCAGATGCGCGACGTCGCTCCGGGTGTTGTTGATGTTGGACTGGATCAGCACCGAGTTGCGCGAGGTCTTGTTGACCTGGATGTTGTAACGGCTGGCGAGCAGACCCTTGAATTGCGTTCCGTCGTACCCGGCCGTGCCGCAGACCAGCGTCATGCGGGTCGGGTCGAGGCAGAACTCGTCGTCGTTCAGGCTCTTCAGCGCGCTCGCCCAGTTGGTGCCATCAGCGAGATAGTCGGTGAACCCGCTCTGGCGATATTGCTTCGGCACCATCGCATCCGCACCCAGAACGTGGAAATACCGCGAAATCAGCGGATTGGTGTTGACCGCATTGCGGATCGCAAACGCGATCTCCATGGCGTTGGCCACCAGGCCGTAGCCCTCGAGCTCCATCTGCCGGCGCGAGACGTCGAGGCTTGCGATCAGCTGCTGGTTCGGACTGGTCGATGCGTGCGTGAACACGGCTTCCTTGAACTGCGCCTCGACGGTGTGGAACTCGATGTCCTTGACGGCCAGCATCGAGCCCTGCCGGATCGCCGACATCGACTTGTGCGTCGAGTTGGTCTGGTAGACGCGCAGCCGGATCTGGCGCGGATCGGGAATCAGCCTGGTCTTGAGCAGAGCTTCATCCGAGGGGTTCTTGCCGAGCTCGGCCTGTTGCTTCTCATAGGCCGTAACGGACTTCGGATCGCGCATCCAGGCTTCGATCTCGTTCGCCGCGCCCATCGCGGTCCGCCGCCTCAGGAACGGCGAGAACCGCGCAAAGCCGAACCAGGCCTCGTCCCAGAGGAAGATCAGGTCGGGCTTGATCGCGAGGCATTCCTCCATCACGCGCCGTGTGTTGTAGATGTGACCGTCGAAGGTGCAATTGGTCAGGTCGATCATCTTGACCCGCTCGAGCCGGCCGTCGGCCTTCGCGTTCAGAAGCGCCTGCTTGATCGTCTTCAGCGGCACCGCGCCGTACATCGAGTATTCGGTCATCGGAAATGCCTCGACGTAGAGCGGCTGCGCACCCGCCAGCACCATGCCGTAGTGGTGCGACTTGTGGCAGTTGCGGTCGACGATCGCGATGTCGCCGGGACCGAGCAGCGCCTGCACCGCCATCTTGTTCGACGTCGAGGTGCCGTTGGTGACAAAGAAGACGCGATCGGCGCCGAGCGCGCGCGCGGCCTTCTCCTGCGCCTTCTTGATGTTGCCGGTCGGCTCCAGCATGCTGTCGAGACCGCCGGTGGTGGCGCTGCTCTCGGCAAGGAACAGGTTCAGCCCGTAGAACTCGCCCATGTCGCGGATCCAGTCGGACTTGAACACCGACTTGCCCCGCGCGATCGGCAGCGCATGGAAGGTCCCGATTGGCCGCTGCGCGTATTTCTTCAGATTGTCGAAAAACGGCGTATCGAAGCGATCCTGCACGCCTTCCAGAATTGAAAGGTGCAATTCGAGGATATCTTCGACCGAGTAGAACACCCGCCGCACCACATCGGCCTCGGGATTGCCGGCGATAGCTTCCACGTCGCGGTTCGACATCAGGTAGATGTCGAGCTCCGGACGAACCCGTTTCAGGATGTGAGCCAGGCCCAACGCAGACGCGTCGGACTCGTGGCTGAGCCCCATCGCGGTCATCATGGATCGCAGCACCGGCGCATCATGACGCGAACGCAGCGCAAAGCCCTCATTGATCACCACCGCCGCGATGTTGGGATTCAGCATTGCCGCGCAGAAGGCGTCCTCGAGACTGCCCACTACCACGGGCTCGTAGATGAAGGCGTCGACCGGACGCCGCAGCCTGCGCCATTCCGCCAGGAGCCCCGGCCAGTTGCTGGCCGGCACTCCGGTCACGATCAGGGTCTCGAAATAGGGGCGCCGCGCGGCCGAATGTCCGAGCGTTGGCGGGAGCAAATCGGGAACGTCGCCATTGCCGTCATCCTGCGTGCTCCAGTCACCGGCATCCTGACGGAAGGATTTCGTCTGAAGTGCCTGCGCGATCCGCGCCGCAAGCATGTGCGAGGCCGCGGCGTCGCCCGCCGCCGCCGCTTCCTTCAGCGCTGTCATCAAACGCAGGCCCGGATAGCCGTGAAACTCCTCGGTGACCGCCAGCGCCGACAGCGCCGCGTCATACGGCGCACGGTCGCCGCCACCGCTCCACAGTTTTGCTGCCTCGACCAGATCGCGCCAATTGTCGGCGCGCCCGCCGGGTCCGGAGAAGAACTGGTCGATGCGCTGCTGTGCCGGCTTCGCGTCGTTGGCCATCGATATCTCCCGATTTTGGCGCTGGTTCTTCCGATCGTAGGACGGTGCCCACCGTCCGGTTTGATCCAAGTCAAGCCGCCGCCGGGTGAGACAAGTCTCGTAGCTGCAGAGTGAGCACCCTGCCTTGCGATGCAACAGGGCTGCACTGTCGAGAGCGGTCCGCATGGCTGCGCACGCTAGGTGTTTGCCGGCGACTTCCTGTTGTCCAACACGCTGTCGAGCGTGCGCATCCAGTCTCCGCTATCGGTCTTGTCGGCAAGACCGTCCGCCTGAAGCAGATCCCGCAACTGCGCGTGCGCGCCGACGATGCAGAACGTGATTCCGCGCGAGGCGAGCTCCTGGTGAAGGTCGTGCAGCATCCGCGACCCCGCGAGGTCGATGAATGGCGAGGCCGACAGGTCACAGGCCACCAGCTTGACGTCGGGAGAAGCCCGAAGCGTGGCCAGCACCGTTTCGAAGATCGTCTCGGCATTGACATAAAGTAGAGAGGTTTCCGGGCGGAACGCGATGATCCCGCTCAAAGGCTCCACGTCGGCATGTCGTGCCCGGTCGGAGTAGCGGCCGCTACCAGGAAGACGGCCAAGGAAAGCGATATTCGGCTGCGAGGCGCGCAACAGCAGCAGGAAGATCGAGGCGACGGCGGCCAGCAGCACGCCCTGCAGGATCCCGAGGAACAGCACGGACACCAGCGCGATCACCGCGGCATAGAAATCGATCCTGCTGATCCGCCACATTCTGGCGAGCGCCGGAATATCGACCAGTTTGTAGACCGCCGAAAAGACGATCGCGGCAAGCACGGTCTTCGGCAGATTGGTCAGAAGACCGGTGAAAAACAGCAGGCAGAGTGCGAGGGTCACCGAGCAGAACACGAGCGCCAGCGGCGTCCGCGCGCCGGCGGCGTCATTGACGGCCGACTGCGACAGGCCGCCCGCAACGGGGTAACCATGCCCAAGGGCCGCCGCGAGATTGGCCGCGCCGAGCCCGAGAAACTCCTGCCGGACATCCAGTGCATAGCCGTGCTTTGCCGCAAAGCTTCGCGCGGCGGATACGCCTTCCACGTAGGCCAGCACGAGGCATCCGGCGGCAATCGGAAAGAGATCGTCGAATTCGAGCAGGCCGAACGTCGGCAGCGCGAGCGCCGGCAACCCGGTCGGGATCTTGCCGGTCACCGGCAATCCCATTTCTGCAAGTCCAAGCACGGAGACAGTCAGGATCGACAGCGCGACCACCGCGAGCCCAATGGGCTTGCCGGGCAGCCTGCGCTCACCGAGCAGGAGCAGCACGGTCGCAGCTACACCGATGCCGAGCACCAGCGGCCTGGTATCGCCGAGCTGGCCGGCGATCTTGATCGCGCGATCGAAGAAATTGTGGCCGCCGCCTGCGACACCGAACAAGCTCGGCAGCTGGCTCATGATGATGGTGAGCCCTGCCCCGGCCTTGAAGCCCACCAGGATGCTATCGCTGATCAAGCGCACCAGCAGGCTGAGCTTGAACAGCCAGGCGATCAGGCAGAGCAGCGCGACGCTGAAGGCAACAACGCTGACGATCTGCCCGTAACGCGTGGCATCGCCGCCGGCCAATACGCCGACAGCGCCGGCGATCATCAGCGAGATCGCCGAGGTCGGCCCGACCGCGAGTTGCCGGGAGGAGCCCAGCAGGGCGTAGCCCACGCCGCCAAGCAGGTAGCCATAGACGCCGATCTGCGGCGGCAGGCCGGCGAGCCCCGCATAAGCCAGCGACACCGGGATCGCATAGGCCGCCAGCGTGACGCCGGCGATTGCATCCGCCCCAAGCCAGGATGCGCGATAGCCGGCGAGCCAGCTCGCCGGCGGAAACCGGCGCATCCAACTCGTCTCCTCCTGGATCGACATCGAGCCGCCCTGCGAAGCCGCAATGGTCGCACGTGGTCGCGCCAGAGAGGCCGATGCTCGTTGACTCAGATCAAGCCTCGTTGCCGGCGATGTGCTTCTCATCGAGCTCAGCTCGATTGTCGTGACCTGCACATTTGCCAGATGACCGCTGGAGCGCATGGCATGCGTCAGCACCGCTTACGGATCCTCGCAACCGCCGCCCTTTTGGTGCTTGGCCTGACCGCTCCAGCACGCACCGAAGACAAAGGCGCATCGCAGCGCATCCAGGAAGAGATCTGGGCGTTGCCGCTCCCGCTACCGATGTTCGCCTACCTGGTCCGCCCTGTGGGCGATGGCCCCTTCCCGCTGGTCATCATGAATCACGGCGTGTCGCTGAACGCCAGGGATCGCAGCTTCTTCCCGCTGGTCGAATTTCGCGACGCAGCAATGTGGTTTGCGCGGCGCGGCTATCTGGTGGTGGCGCCGGTCGGCACCGGCTATGGCGCTGCGGCCATCGATATTCCCGAGCGCGGTCTTTATGGGCCGTTCTTCTCCAAGGTCGGGAAATGCACCAATCCGAATTTCCTCGATCCGGGCCTCGCCGTCGCGCAGGTCGATCTCTGGATCATCGACTACATGGCCGCGGAAAAGCGCACTCTGCCGGACGGCGTCATCGTCGTCGGACAGTCGGCCGGCGGCTGGGCGGCGATCGCGCTGTCGAGCCTCAACCCGCCGCAGGTCAAGGCCATCATCACCTTCGCGGCCGGCCGCGGCGGTCGGGTCGACGGCAAGCCCAACAACAATTGCAATCCCGACAGACTGGTCGAAGCGACCGGCTTCTTCGGCCGTACCTCGCGGGTGCCCATGCTGTGGCTCTACATCGAGAACGACACGTTTTTCGGGCCGGCGCTGTCGAAGCGAATGTATGAGACATTCATGAGCGCCGGCGGCCGGGCCGAGTATCACCTGTTGCCGCCGTTCGGTGACGAGGGGCATTTCCTGATCGGTTCTCCGGATTCCATTCCCATCTGGTCGCCGTTGGTCGAACGATTTCTGGACAAGGTTCGCTAGGGGCCAAGCCCACGGGAGAGCATCCATGATCCGATATGGTGCTTTGGCGACGTTGGCGCTGTTGGCGGCGAGCTTTGGTGCCGCGCACGGTCAGCAGGCGCCCGCGCCACCGGCCGCGGTCAAGGACGGCGGCGAGGTGACGCCGCGGGGAGCGCGTACAGCGCGCGACGTCAAATTTGGCGAGTGGCGCAAGCTCTGCTTCAACGCCGCCGGCGCCAAGACATTATGCCGAACGTCGATCACCGGCACCTTCGCGACCGGCCAGACCGCCGTTCGCATCGATCTGGTCGAGCGCGAGGACGGGACCGCTCGCCTGCAGCTCTTCCTGCCGGTCGGGATGTACCTGCAGGCCGGGGTCAAGCTGTCGGTCGACCAGATGGAAGTTCATCGCCTGCCCTATACCTGGTGCGTAACCAATATGTGCATTGCAGCCGATGTTGCCGAACCCAAGCTGATCGAGGAGATGGACAGCGGAAAGTCGCTCTCGATCGATGCCGTCGACACCAGTATTCTGACGGTGACGACATCGGTGCCGCTCAACCGCTTTGCGACCGTACGCAAGGGAGCGCCCGCGCTGACGCTCGATCAAGCCATTGACGAATGATTGGAACCCGCAGCCGGGCTAAATCACGCCGGCCAACAATTGTTCGATCGGCTGCATCAGGGATTTTGCCGTGAATGGTTTGGTCAGATAGGCCGCGCATCCCGATGCCATCGCCGCCATGCGGGTAGCCGGGTTGTCATTGCCGGTAATGTAGATGACGGGCACATCGACGCCCTGATCCGTCAGGCGATGACGCAGTTCAATCCCGGAACCGTCGCTGAGATTGATATCCAGGATGATGCACAGCGCGCTCTCGAAGCTGCCATACCCGAGCAAGGCACTTCCGGTCTCGAACAATCTGGATGCAAATCCATACTCCCGCAGCAGCCGTCCGATGCCACGGAGCATGGAGGGATTGTCATCCACGACGAAGACGAGTTTCGCGGTAGGCAAATCCTGAAGCCTCTACGTTATCGCTGAACCAGACCTTCGACTTGCTGCGCAACGTCCGCCTTGGACGAGAATGCACGGCAGTCTCACCGGCACGCGACATGGTCGCGGCCAATACCGGAGATACGCGCCGTCACAGAGCTTTCATATTGTACCATGGGACATGGACGGCTCCAGTGGCCCGGGCGGCTCAGCCCTTGACTTCGCCATCAAGCTCGCGCGCGCCGAGACGCTCGGCGATCGAGACCAGCTCGGCAAGCGACTGCACCTGCATCTTCTCCATGACCTGGTGACGATGCGCCTTGATCGTGCGTTCCGTGGTGCCGAGCTCATAGGCGATCTGCTTGTTGATCCGGCCGCGTACGATCAGATCGAACACCTGCCGCTCGCGCGGGGTCAACCTCGCCAGCAACGCGCGAAGCGAGTCGAGCCTGGTTCGCTGGCTACGAACCAGCTCGTGCCGCGCAACGGCGCGATTGATCGCATCGATCAGCTGCTCCGATGCGATCGGCTTGGTGAGGAAATCCTCGGCTCCGGCCTTGATCGCCTGCACGGTCGTCGCTGTGTCGGCGTGTCCGGTGAGGAAGACGATCGGAAGCGTCGACTCCAGCTCGTTGAGGCGGATCTGCAACTCCGGACCGCTCATTCCGGGAATGCGCACGTCCAGCAGGATGCAGCCGGCGTCCTCATCGCTCGGCAATCGATCGAGCAGTTGCCGGGCCGATGCATATGTCGCAACACGGTAGCCGGCGAGCTTGAGCCTGCGCTCGAGTGCTGTACGGAACGAGTCGTCGTCGTCGACAATATGCACGTAAGCGTGCATTACCCACCCTCCTATGCGACCGACGTAAATACAGCGTTGGCTAGATTAGCACTGCCTCCCGCCAAAGTAAGAGCCCAAACGAGCTACGCCGCCAGCGGCAACGAAAGGTGAAAAACCGCTCCGCCGCCGGACTGGTTCTCGGCCCAGATCTGACCGCTGTGCGCCAGAACGATGGTCCGCGCGATGGACAGGCCGATGCCCATGCCCTGCTCCTTGGTGGTGAAGAACGGATCGAAAATCTCGTTCAGCCTGTCCTGGGGAATTCCCGGCCCTGAATCGGAGATTGAAATCACGGCCGACGCCGCCCCGTTGACGTCGGTACGACCGATGATGGTGCGTCCATAGGGCATCTTGGCCATCGCATCCATGCTATTGACCACGAGGTTGAGAATGACCTGCTGCAGCTGGACCGGATCACCTTTCACCCGCAGGGTCTGCGGCGACGTCTGCAGGTAGATCGCGACGTTGCGCGTCGAGGCCTGCAGCTTGAGGAAATCGAACGCCTCCCGCATGGTCTGATTGAGATCGATCTCCTTCTTCTCAAATGGCGCACGCTTCAGCAGACTGCGCATCCGGCGGATCACCTCGCTTGCGCGCAGGTCGTCGCGCTTGATGTCGGAGATGATTTCGCGCACCTCCTGAAGGTCGGGCGTCGGCGAACCAAGGATCAGCTCCGCCGTTTCCGCATTGGTCAGGATCGAGCCCAGCGGCTGGTTGAGCTCATGGGCGATCGAGGACGACAGCTCTCCGGCGGTCGCCTGCCGATTGATGTGGGCAAGCTGCGACAGCTGATTGCGGGATTCGACCTCGGCCTTCCGCCGCATCTGCCGCTCGTGCAGCAGGAACCCAATCAGCAACGTCTGGACCAGCAGCGCAGCGCCGAGCGCAATCGCCCGCCAGCGATACCTTTCAAAAAAACTCGGTTCACGGAAGCGAATTTCGCTGCCTTGCGGCAGCCTGGCTTCGCTCACGTTCCAGCGCCGCATCTGCCGCCAATTGAAGATCGGCTTCGCAGCATCGACGATCGACGGCGGCAGGCTCTCTGGCGCATCGCCATCCAGGATTCGCAGCGCCCTTTGAGCCGCGTCGGCTCCGATCAAGGACGGGACGATGACGAATCCACCGATGCCGCCCGGCTCGAGGAATGTTTCCGCCGCGACCACGATCGGACGATGTGCTTTCGCCGCGACGAATGCGAGGGCATCCGAGGGCGGATAGTAGTTGCCTTTGCCGTCGCTATAGAGGCCGGTGTAGATGATCGCGCTGTGGTCGGGGAGTGCGGCGACCTTGTCGATGACGTCAGGCATCGGACGTCCGATAATCTCGACGATCTCGAGGCCCGGGATGCCGGCCGCAACCTGGTCTTTCCAATTGCGAAACAGAACCTGCCGTTCCCAATCCGCGCCAACCAGCACGACGGTCTTGAGGTTTGGCACGACCGCGCGGGCAGCCGATACGGCATCCTTGAATTTCAGGCTGAGGATGCCGCCGGTGACATAGGGAGGCGGTCGCATTCGCTTGAAATCGGCCTCCTCGACCAGTGCGAAGACGATCGGCGTGTCGGGCCAAAGCTGCGGGCGCCAGCGGAGCGCAAGCTCGAGCGCCGCCGCACCAACGGCAACGACGACGCCGATCGGCCGATCGCGATATTTCTCCTCGAGAAATCTCCGGAAATCCTCCTGATAGGCCTCGCCACCGAAGCGATTGAGATCGAGGCTTTCGGTGTAGATGGTCGTCGGAGCGTGACCGTGTGCGCTCACGGCATCCCTCAGTCCAATGAACACCTGATAGTAGAAGGGGCCGCGCCGATCGGACTGGTCCAGCACCAGCATGGAATGCGGGCGCATCTCTTGCGCCCAGAGACCAGCGGGAGAGAGCAAGATACCCAGAAGGATGATCAGTCCTGAGAACCGAATTGCCTTGCCCATAGCGCTCGGAGCCGGAGATCAGCGGGTTCGAAATCTAGCACCCCGTTATCGCCGAGAGAATTGAAATTTCATCCAACACGTCCGCACCAAATTACAAACAAATCGCCGCATTCGCGCCACCCTGTCCTTTAGGACAATGACCTCAGGACCAATAGAGACCGATCGAGCCTTGTCGTAGTCATTTGCGCGGACAAGCATGTCGAACCGCGGGGACGCCGCAAGTACGGAGTGAGTTGGTCCATGTTTGCTCACGTCAACGTCAGACCGGTCAATGGACCGGGCATCCTCGGCGGGCTGACTGCCCAGCACGCCAACTTCATCACCAGCGAATTCCACTACCGAAAGGGCGCCGAGATCTACGGCGAGAAGGAGCCCGCGGAGTACGTTTACCAGGTCATTTCCGGCGCGGTCCGCAGCTACAAGCTCCTCTCCGACGGACGGCGCCAGATTGGCGCCTTTCATCTTGTCGGAGACATTTTCGGCCTTGAGAACTCCGAATTCCATCGCTTTACCGCCGAAGCTGTGGTCGACACCAATGTGCGCCTGATCAAGCGGATGAGCCTCGAACGGGGCGCCCATTCCGATTCCGCGCTGGCTCGCAACCTGCTGGTCATGACCACCAGCAACCTGCAGCACGCCGAGGACCATATGCTGCTGCTCGGCCGCAAGACCGCGCTGGAGCGGGTCGCCGCATTCCTGCTCGAAATGGATCGCCGGCTGACGGGAGTAGGCGTCGTCGCCCTGCCGATGTGCCGGCGTGACATAGCCGACTATCTCGGCTTGACCCTCGAGACCGTATCGCGCGCGCTGTCCAAGTTGCACGCCTACGGAGCCCTCGACTTCCTCGGCTCGAACCAGCGCGAAATCATGCTGGTCGACCGCGGCAAGCTGGCCCAACTCGACAATTGAGCGCGACTTAGGGGGATTTCGCGAGCCCGCCCTGGCGCTCGATGGTCTTCTGCAGCACCTCGAACAGGACCGCAGTCGACCAGCCGAACATCAGAATGCCGTTCATGGCCGCCATCGGTCCGATCAGCCGCCACTCCTTGACCGGAACGACGTCGCCGTAACCGAGCGTCGTGTAGTTCACAAAGGCGAAATAGAGCAGATCGCTGCCGGCGGGTGCTGCGCCAGCCGCCAGATAGGCCAGCGACCACACCACGATCTCCAATGTGTGCGCCACCATCAGGATCAGCGCCGCCGCCACCATCACGCCGCTGAGCTGCAGCCCGAACCGGCCGGTGGCGCTCAGGGTGACGTTCCGCAGCAATCCGATCACCCCGACGGTGAACAACGAATGAATCACGATGTTGATCGCACTGACCGCCGATCCCACGATGAGCTGAAATAGCATCACTGTTGTCCTGCAAGCCGGGCACGGTCGTCCCGGATCCAAGCCGTGACCAGCTCCCAGGCGACTGCGAGAATGATCGGCCCGATGAACAGGCCCACGATGCCGTGGGCAAGCGTCCCGCCGATCACGCCGACGAATATGACGAGCGCCGGCGTGGTCAGGCCACGCCCCATGACCAGCGGCTTGAGCACATTGTCGAGGACGCCGACGACCAGGAAGAACAACGTGAAAGCAAGCGCCGTCGTGAAGTCCTTGGCCGACCAGAGCCAGATGATGACGGGAAGCAGCACGATCGCCGCCCCGATCTGCACGATCGCGAGCAGCATCACGACAAATGCCAGCAACCCGGCGTTCGGTATCCCCGCCAGCTTGAAGCCGACCCCGGCCAGCAATGATTGCAGGACGGCGACGCCGATAACGCCCTGGGAGACCGCCCGGATGGTCGCGCCCGCAAGGTCGAGGAAGTGCTCGCTCTGCTCCGGCACGACGCGGGACAGGAAGCTCCGGCATGCGGCAGCAAGCTGCCGGCCGTGGGGAAACAGAAACCCCGCGAGGGCGACCGCCAGCAGAAACTTAAGCATCCCGACGCCCGCATTGCTTGCGAACGCAAACAACAGCCCTGCGAGCGGCTTCAGATGCGGCACGACCTCGCGCAGCACCGCGCGCAGATTGGTCGACGCCCTATCCCAAAAGTCGTACAGCGGACCGCCGATCAGCGGCCAGGCCTTGACCTCCGGCCACGGCGACGGCACGAGAACATTACCGGCGCTGAGTTGTCCGGCGAGCTCCCTCACGCCCTCCACCGCCCCGATGCCGAGCCAGGCCGCCGGCCCGATGACGACACCTAGTGTAACCAGGGTCAGAACGAGAGCCGCAAGGCCCGCGCGGCCACCGAGCGCCCCTGTGAGCCAATTGAAGACCGGATAGAGCGCGACCGCGAGCACCACGCTCCAGGCCAGGATCGGCACGAACGGGCGGACCAGGACGAACGACCAGTAGATCAGCAGCGCCAGCAATCCGAGGCGAATTGCCAGCTGGATGAATTCGTCTCCGGCCACGAGCTGGCGAAGGGTTCTCAAGAGCGTGCTTTCGATTGAGCGTCAGCAGGCACACGGGAAGCAGTGTCATCGCCTCTCCACATGAGGCTTGATCCAGATCAAGCGTCGCGCGTCCGGTTTCTTGGAGGGGAAACGGCCCCGGTTCGGGGGTAGGAATCGGGGCCGCCGCAGCTTGGTCGAGATGCGATCACGGCCGGGATCACGAGACATGATCGCGGTCGCATTAGGCGTCGGACTGCCGTCCGCGGCAATTGTCCCAAGGTGCAGGGTCGATCGTCTGCGCCGCCAAGAAGCATCCGTGGCCAGTTTGATTCAAATCAAGCTTCGGTCGGTGGCGGCTGACAGGCTCGATTGAGCGTGAACTGGAAGCCGGTCTCGACTTGGCTGCCGCTCGATCATTTATGGCCCGTGTCACCCGCGCCTGGAGGACGTCATGACGAAACCAAAGCCTTGCTGGCCTTCGTTCTGCTTGCGAGCACGATCGGCGTCAGCGCGAGCCGCGCGGCTCCGCTGCCGACCAACGTCGCTGCCATGAAAGGCGCGGTCGACAACAGCGCCGTTCAGGTCCGTTGGGGCGGATGGGGCGGTGGCTGGGGCTATCGCGGTTGGAGAGGAGGCTATGGCGGCTGGGGTTATCGTGGATGGGGTTATCGCGGATGGGGCGCCGCCGCCGGCGCGATCGTCGGCGGAGCCGTCGCGAGTTCGGCCTACAGCGGATATCCCTATTACGGCGGCGGATATGGTTACGGATACGGTGGCGACTATTGCTCGCCAGGCGGCAGCTATGGCTGCGCGCCGGCCTATTACGCGCGACCGCGCTACTACGGATGGTAGGCCGGCAGTCAAGCGCCGGGCGGGCCTCCGATGACGTCACCGGAGACCGAGCAGCGATCGCCGGTAGCCGCTTTCGCGGGCTTCATTCCTGCACACGAAACCGCCATCGAAGCCCCTGGCGTAGCGGCTCTGCCCCTTGAGATAATAGCGTCCGCGGCGGAAATCGAGCCAGACAACGCTATCGCCGGGACAATGACGCTGAGCCTGGGCCTCATAACGGAAAGGCGTCAGCGGCAGTGCAACCGCCTGCTGTGCGCAGCAGAACAGAAAGATCGTGGCGCAGGCCGCAATACCGAACCTTGCCGCCATAACGTCTCGACGTCCGATCGAATTTGCAGTCAGCCTGAAGTGCATCCATCACCGCCGGGCGTATCCGCGCCGTGCTGAAATGGTGCTCATATCGCCAAGGGCGCGCGCGCACGCAAGGTTCGCTCAGAGCGATAGCAATCCAAAGGCGAACGCCGCGGTCGACAGCACCCCGCCTGCCATGACCAGCACCTTGAACGCAAAATCGCCGTCGATGACCTCAAGCCAATGGTTCAACCAGCCGCGAGCGCGAGCCGACGGGCTTGCGCGCACGATTCGACTAAATGTGTCGCGGCCGTTCGCCATGATCGTCATGGTAGATCACGGTGAAGAGGGGTGGCCAGTGCAGCTTGTGCCACCTAATCGAAATCACTTGCGACAACCTGGCTCACCCAATCGGGGTATAGCAGCCGGCCGACGGCGCGACACACCCGAAACGGCTTGATTGTGCGTGGTCAGCGCCTCGCGCCCTTCCCGGTCGCTGCTTCGTAGGCGTCGCGATAGCCTCTGGCGATCGTCCGAACGCCACGCCCGATGTCGTCATAGACATCGTCAGGCAGGTTCGCGAGCGATACGCGAAGCGACCATTCGGGCGCGTCGAAACCGCCGCCATTCAACAGCACGATCCCGTGGGCTTCGGCCAACCTGAACGCGAGGTCCAGCGGATGGACATTCTTCTTCAGGTGCTCGACGGCATCGTCGCCGATGTTCTTGCGGGCCCAGAACTCGAAATCGATCAGGGCATAGTAGGCGTCGTAGTTCGGATTAGGGATCAGCTTGTCGGCAAGCCCGAGGCCGTCGAGCATCGACCACAGGCGCTTGTTGACGATTTCCATGCAGGCGGCCTGATAGGCCTTCTTCACGTCCATCATCTCCGCGAGCGAGAACAGGCTCATCATCACCTGCTGCGGCAACGACAATCCCGCGGTGTGGTTGAGCGCCACGTCGCGGCTGTCGGCGACGATGCGATCGATCAGCTTGAGCTTGCGCGGTTCGAGCGTGAGCGGCCCGTAACGCTTGTCGAGCGCCTTCACCGCTTCGTCCGGGAGCTTCGCGATCATCTTGTCGAAGATGTTGTCTTCGTGGATGGCAATGGCCCCGAGCCGCCATCCCGTGCAGCCGAAATACTTCGAATAGGAGTAGACGCCGATGGTGTTGTGCGGCAACTCGCCGAGCAACGAGCGGAAGTCGTGCACGAAAGTGCCGTAGACGTCGTCGGTGAGGAGCATCAGGTCAGGGCGCTTGGTTTTGACCAGATTGGCCAACTTGGCGATCGTCTCCTTGCTCAACGCCATTCCCGGAGGGTTGGACGGATTGACGACGAAGAAGGCCTTGACCTTCGGATCCTCCAGCTTCTTGATTTCCTCGTCGGTGAACTGGAATTTGTTCTCCTGCGGAGCCCTGATCTGAACGACCTTCAGGTCGTAGTCTTCCAGGTGCGTCATCTCGATGTAGGGCGTGAAGATCGGCGTCGCCAGCGCAATCGTATCACCGGGCACCAGCAGCCGATTGGCCTTCAGCGACTTGAAGAGGTAGCACATCGCCGCCGTGCCGCCCTCGACCGCATAGATGTCGAATTTTCCGGCCGGCCGAGGCTCGCCGCAAACCGCCCACATCAGATATTCATGCACGATCTTTTCGTTATGCACCAGCATGCGGTCCGGCACCGGGTAATTGTCGCCGATGATGGAATCGACGAGCTCGTGGACGAAGGCGTCGGGATCGAAACCGAATTTCTTCACCGCAAAGGGCAGCATCTCGGTCAGGAAGCTCGCGCCCGGCATATCCTTGTGCTGTGCGAGCCAGGCCTCGAACCGTCCGGCAATACCCTTTGCCTGAGGCATGCCCCCGATGCCGGCCGGATGCTCCATCACCCGTTTGCTCTCGGTGATGGCGAATTGGCCCAGCAGGAAGAAGCCTTCACGCGGCGTCGTGGCCACCCAGTTGGGGTTGCCCCGCCCGGCGTTCAGGAAGGGCATCTGACTGCGCTTCGAATTGCTCTTCGCTAGGTTGATCAGCTCGTCCTTGATCTCGAAGGGGCTCAACGCCTCAAATTTCTTTAAGGTCAGCAGATCGGCCATTTGACACTCCCGGGATGATCCAAGGTGTTGGAATGGAGGCGGACAGGCTTCTCGCCTGCGCAATCGCGCTCAGCATGACGGCCGGCCGGTGACGAGCCTTGATCTATGTCAACGGTCTCGCGCCGGCGACGCCGTCGCAGCGGCGGATGGTCGCGTCACCATGCAATCGTATGAAGCTAACGCGTGGCGTCGCCAAGACGATGAAATCGCGAGGCCTTCGCGGCTGCGGTTGACATAGATCAACATCCTTCCTGCCAGCCACCATCTGATGTCGATCGATACAGTTGCTCGCCCTTTTTCGGCCGCCTGCGCGAGATCGATGCGGGCGCATGCCGAAGCCCCCGGGACAGCATGAACGGGTGACATCATGATCGATTGGTTCTTCCAGACGCTCCGCACCTATCCCGAGATCGCGATCTTCCTCTCCTTGGCGCTGGGCTACTATTTCGGTTCCTTCACCTACAAGGGCCTCGGCCTTGGCGCAGTCACCGCGACGCTGGTCGCCGCGGTCATCATCGGCCAGATCGGCATCACCATTTCAGGTCCGCTGAAGCCGTTCTTCTTCCTGATGTTCCTGTTCGCGATCGGTTATGGCGTCGGGCCGCAGTTCGTGCGCGGTATCGCGCAGGACGGTATTCCGCAGGCCATCTTCGCCGCCGTGGTGTGTGTCTTCTGTCTGCTCTCGGCGTATTTCGGCGCGAAGATCGCCGGCTACGACGTCGGATCGGCGGTCGGCCTCTATGCCGGCTCACAGACGATCTCCGCCTCGATGGGGCTTGCAACCGACGCCATCAATCGCCTTGGTCTGCCCGCGGACGAAGCCAAGAAGCTGCTCGATGCCATGCCGGTTGCCTATGCCGTGACCTATATCTTCGGCACGGTCGGGTCGGCGATCGTGCTGGCACTGCTCGGGCCTGCGCTGCTCGGCATCGATCTCGAGGCCGCATGCAAGAAATACGAGGAGGAGCATGGCGGCAAAAAGGAGCTGGGCGGCCCGGGAACGGCCTGGCACCAGTTCGATCTGCGCGCCTACCGCGTTCGTGAGCGCGGGCCTGTCGTCGGCAAGACCGTCGAGCAGGCAGAAGCGCTGATCCCCGATCATCGCATCTTCGTCCTTCGGCTTCGGCAGGACGGGAAGATCGTGGAAGCCACCTCCGACACCGTGATTCATGCCGGCGATGTCGTCGCCGTCGCCGGCCGCCGCGACGTGCTGGTGCAGCTGATCGGCGAGCAGGCCGAGGAAGTCGACGATCGTGAGCTGCTCGCGGTGCCGATCGAGGGCGTCGATGTCTACGTGACCAGCAAGGACGTCGATGGCAAGACGCTGGAGCAACTGGCGAAAGAACCGGGCGCGCGCGGCGTATTTCTGCGCAGGATCGTTCGGGGCGCGATCGCGACCGAGATACCGATCCTGCCGAACACAAAGATCAACCGGGGCGACATCCTCACTTTGGTCGGCCGCACTCCCGATGTCGCTGCCACCACAAAGATGCTGGGCCGGCCGGATCGCGCAACCGACGTTGCCGACGTCGCCTTCATCGGGGCGGCCATTGCGATCGGCGCCCTGGTCGGCGCCTTCGTCTACAAGATCGGAAGCGTGCCGCTTACCCTCTCCACCTCCGGCGGCGCACTGATCTCCGGTCTGTTCTTCGGCTGGCTCCGGTCCGTGCACCCGACCTTCGGCCGCATCCCCTCGCCCACCGTGTGGTTCATGAACTCGGTCGGCCTGAACGTCTTCATTGCCGTGGTCGGCATCTCCTCGGGTCCGGGATTTGTCGCCGGCCTGCAAAAGCTCGGCTTCAGCCTGTTCCTCTGGGGCGTCGTCGTGACCACGGTGCCGCTGATCCTGGCGATGTTCGTCGGCAAATACCTGTTCCGCTTCCACGACGCGATCCTCCTCGGATGCTGCTCCGGCGCGCGCACCACGACCGCTTCGCTGGGCATGATCAACGACCGCGCGAAGAGCCAGATCCCCGGTCTTGGCTACACCGTCACCTACGCGGTCGGAAACACGCTGCTGACGATCTGGGGCATGGTGCTGGTGATGATGATGACATAGCCGCGGCGTGGGACCGTGTTGAGACGATGTTGAGCTGGCTGGCGCAATTTCTCGTTCGTTATCCGGAGCTCGCGCTGTTCCTGGTGATCGCCGCGGGCTACTGGATCGGGAGCTTCAGGATCGGCGCTTTCAGCCTTGGCCCGGTGACGGGCGCGCTGTTCGCTGGCCTCGCGGTCGGCGATTTCGCGCATGTGCCGGTCTCCGGCATGACCAAATCGTTCCTGTTCCTGCTGTTCCTGTTCGGGGTCGGCTATTCGGTCGGTCCGCAATTCGTGCTCGCGATGAAGCGCGACGGGCTGAAGCCGATGCTGATGGCCGTTGTCGTGAGCCTCACTGGCCTTGCGGCAGCGATCGTCGTGGCACGCGTACTGCGGCTCGACCCCGGCTTTGCGGCCGGCCTCCTGTCGGGCGCGCTCAGCCAGAGCGCTGCAATGGGTACTGCGACCGACGCGGTCAATTCCCTGCCAGTATCCGAGGCACAGCGCGCGTTGTTTGTCTCGCACATCGCGGTGGCGGATGCGGTCTGCTATATCTTCGGCTATGCCGGCGTGATCACGTTCTGCACGATCGTCGTTCCGGCGCTGCTGAAAATCGATCTGAAGACGGAAGCGCTCAAGCTGGAACAGGCCTTGGGCATCACGCGCGCCAAGCCCGGCCTGGCGTCGGCCTGGCGCAAGTTCGAACTGCGCGCCTACCGGCTGGATGCTCACGCTGCGATCGTCGGACTGACAGTTGCCGCCGCCGAAGCTCGCGTGCCCGGGCAACGTGTATTCATCCACCGTATCCGTCGCGGCGGGCGCGTCCTCGAGGCGGAGCCTGGAACGGTGCTCGCGGCAGGCGACGTGATCGCGCTGTCGGCGCCGCGCCAGATCATCGTCGAACTGATCGGACCGCGCGGGGAGGAGGTGGAGGACCGGGAGCTCCTCGATATCCCGCTGATCTCGGCAGACGTATTCCTGATCAACGCCAAGCTCGCAGGCAGCAATCTCCAGCAGGCGTTGGAACAGGACTGGACGCGCGGCCTATATCTGCGCTCGGTGAGCCGGGGCGGTGAAGCGCTTCCGATCGCTGCCGGCACAGACCTGCAGCGCGGCGATCTGCTTCGCATCGTTGGTCCGGAGACTGTGGTGCAGAATGCGGCCAAGAGCATCGGCGTCATCGTTGCGCCGAGCACCACGATCGATTTCGTGGTGCTCGGACTCGCAATCTTCTTCGGCGGCCTCGTTGGCGTTCTCGTGAGCTTTACGGTTAGCGGAATCACCATCTCGCTGAGCACCAGCGT
This sequence comes from Bradyrhizobium sp. CCBAU 53421, assembly GCF_015291625.1. NCBI lineage: Bacteria > Pseudomonadati > Pseudomonadota > Alphaproteobacteria > Hyphomicrobiales > Nitrobacteraceae > Bradyrhizobium > Bradyrhizobium sp. CCBAU 53421. The sequence continues at coordinate 1,896,714 of NZ_CP030047.1, read as the reverse complement.
CGGCACGCTGCTCGCCGGACTTCTAGTCGGCTATCTCCGCACCCGCCTGCCGTATTTCGGCCGGATCCCCGACGGCGCCATCAGCCTGATGACGTCGCTCGGACTGGCTGCCTTCGTCGGCCTGACCGGGATTCATGCCGGGCCGATCTTCCTCTCCGCCATACGTGAGTCGGGCGTCGGCCTGCTTCTGGGCGGCATGGTCGTAACCCTGTTGCCGCAGATCGTCGGCTTCTGCTTCGGCCATTTCGTGCTGCGCATGAACCCCATCCTCCTGCTCGGCGCACTGACCGGGGCGCAGACGGTCACGGCCGCGATGGCCGCCATCCAGGAGCGCTCGGGCAGCTCCGTGGTCGTGCTCGGCTATACGCCCGCCTATCCGATCTCCAACATCCTGCTGACGACCTGGGGATCGGTCATGGTGGTGGTTGTCGCTGGATGAGACAACGCGCAAGTAGTCGACCGGCACCGACAGCGCGTACGAAATCGTGGTTTGGCGTAGAAAATCGCAGAATTGGTAGCGGGGGAGGGACTCGAACCCCCGACCCCAGGATTATGATTCCCGTGCTCTAACCAGCTGAGCTACCCCGCCATGGGCTCGCGATCGGCGGCATGAGCCGCACCTTGCGAACGCGCGGCATATAAAGAGCGGCATGCGCGCCTGTCAAGCAAAGCCGGACGGGGCAGCAACTTATTGCAGACAGGGGCTATTTCGGCCTGATCGAGGGGTCGCCGCCGGGGCTGCCGGGCGGCGGAATCACCGGCGTGTTGCCGCCTTGCGGGGTCGGCGCACGCATTTCGGGGTCGACCCCGGCCGGCGGACACAGCACGCCATCGGATTTGGCGAGCTTGTCGCCCAGCGGCTGGCTGCCCTGCCCGGTCGTGGTTCCCTCCGGCGCCGCAACACCCGGGTGCGAAGGCTGCTGCGGCGCGCAATTCGCGGCGGCGCGCTGCGGCGCCGGCGGCGCGGTCTGTGCCGGCGGCGTGGCCGGTGTCGGCGGCGCCTGCGCCACGGCAACAACAGGCGCCAGCATCAGGGCACAGGACAAAGCGAGCGTTCGATTGATCCTCATGACGAGAAAACCGTGACGGCGCGCCGATGTTCCTTCGCAAAATCGCCGCAGCCTCACGTTTTGCGGAAGCGGATCAGCGAGAAATGCCCCATCGGCGGCATCGGGCGGCGTTCCGCAAGGCTGACGCCGCCATGCTTCGCCGCCCAATTGGTCAGCCGCTCCCACGGAAATTCCGGACGCCAGCCGAGCCGCCGCGCCAGCGGCGCGAAGGCGAGCTCGAAGATGCGGCGCGGGCCGCCCTCGGCGCCGATGTGATTGACCAGGATCAACTCGCCGCCCGGCTTCAGCACGCGAATGAAATCGTCGAGCGTCGCCTCGGGATCGGGTACGGCGGTGATGACATATTGCGCGACCACCGCGTCGAAGAACGCATCCGGAAATGCGAGGTTCTTGGCGTCCATCACCGCCAGCGTCTCGACATTGCCGAGGCCCAGCGCACGCACGCGCTTCAGCGCCCGCCGCAGCATCGGCTCGGAAATATCGACGCCGCACAGTTTTGTGGTGCGCTTGTATTCCGACAGCGACAGCCCGGTGCCGACGCCGACATCGAGCACGCGGCCGCCGATCCGGTCGGCTTCCGCGATCGTCGACTGACGGCCCTGATCGAATACCTTGCCGAACACCAGGTCGTAGATCGGTGCCCAGCGGCCATACGCCTTTTCGACCCCTTCGCGGTCGATATCCCCAGCCATTCCCCTGCCCCGAGTTACCTTCGTTTGCGCATGATCTGCGCGCAAACGCGTTCCGCGTTTGTCGCGACGGAAAACCGCTTCCCACTTTTCCGGATCATGCGCTATCCGCGAACCGCTTCCGCGAGCGACGCCAGCGTATCCTGTGTCGCGGCCCGCGCCGCGCGGCTCGCGCTCGCACTCCTGATGAAGCCGCCGCCGAGCACACGCGCCTGCCCGGAGGGCGCGTCGTAGAACACGCAGGCCTGGCCGGGCGAGACGCCCTCCTCGCCGGCGACGAGCTCGACCTCATAGCCGGCGTCAGTGGCGCGCAACCATGCCGGCTGCGGCGCACGCGTCGAACGCACGCGGACATAGATCTCGATACCGTCGCCGATCGCGCGATCCAGCGCGCCATCGCCGATCCAGTTGACGTCGCGCAGTGCGATGCGGTCCATCCGCAGCGCCTCGCGCGGCCCGACCACGACCCGGCGGGTCGCCGCATCGAGCTTCACCACATAGAGTGGGTGGCCGGAGGCGATGCCGAGGCCTTTGCGCTGGCCGACGGTGAAGTGAACGATGCCCTGGTGCTGGCCGATGACGTTGCCGGCGAGATCGACGATGTCGCCCGGCGCAATCGCATTCGGCTTCAGCCGTCCGATGATGTCGGTGTAGCGGCCGGTCGGCACGAAGCAGATGTCCTGGCTGTCCTGCTTGTCGGCGACCTCGAGATCGAAGCGACGCGCCAGCTCGCGGGTCTGCGGCTTGGTCATGTCGCCGAGCGGGAAGCGCAGGAAGTCGAGCTGCTCGCGCGTGGTCGCGAACAGGAAATAGCTCTGGTCGCGATCGGCATCCGCCGCGCAGACAAGCGAGCGAGATCCGTCGGCAAGCCGGCGCGAGGCGACATAATGTCCGGTGGCGAGTGCCTGGGCGCCGAGCTCGCGGGCGGTTGCGAGCAGATCGCGGAACTTGACCGAACGGTTGCATTCGATGCACGGCACCGGCGTCTCGCCGAGCGCGTAGCTGTCGGCGAAATTGTCGATCACGGATTGCTTGAAGCGGCTTTCGTAGTCGAGCACGTAATGCGGGATGCCGATCCGCTCCGCGACATTGCGCGCATCGTGGATGTCGCGACCAGCGCAGCAAGCGCCCTTGCGATGGGTAGCCGCGCCATGATCGTAGAGCTGCAGCGTGATCCCGACCACGTCGTAACCCTGCGACTTCAACAGCGCAGCCGTCACCGACGAGTCGACGCCGCCGGACATGGCAACGACGATCCGCGTGTCTTCAGGGCGGCCTTCAAGATCCAGACTGTTGAGCATCTCTAAGCGGTCATTGGTCACTGTCGCGGCGAGCTTATGCGCTCCGCGACGAAATTGGAAAAAGCCTTTGTCCAGAGAGCCTTAGAACGCGTGCAGGGCCGGTTCGGTCGGTTCGGGACGCGTCGGAGGCCACCTTTAATATAGGCCGTATTCCGGCGAGGCAATCCGGCGGAATCCGAGCCTTGCCGTGCGCGGACGGCAAATCTTGCCGCCGGGCAAAAACCGGGCCTGCCGGGAACCGGTTCCAGCCCGCGATGATGAACCTTAACCGATTGGAATAACTCATAATTTTTTGCGGGCGATGGTTGGCCCGCTCCTTGCTGACAAAACGCCGGAAGTCTCATTTGCGAGGGTTGGCAGTGGTCAGCGTCACGTCGGAAGCATTGGCAAGCCGGTCTTTTCAGGGCGCGACGCAGCGGTCGGCGCGGCCCGATCCTGCCTCGCAGGCCGGGAACGACGGCTTTGCCGCGCTGGTCGATAGCAACACTTCGTCCACGAGCGACAACACCAGGTACGATTCCCAACCGGCGCCCGCGCGCCGGTCCGACGATTCGGCCTCGACGACCGATGCACGCTCCCGCGATAACAGCACGGCCCCCGACCGGACGCCGCGAGATGCCGCCAGCTCGCGCGATGACAACAAGGTCGACAGCGACAGCGACGCGCCGCCCAAGACCAAGTCGAAATCGAAATCGGACGACTCGAAGTCGAGCACGGACGCGCAATCCACCAGCGACAAGACGGACTCGACGCAAGCAGCTCCGCAGCCGGACCCATCCGGTGCCGCGACGGTCAATGCCGTGATCGCGGCCGCGGCCGCTGCACCGGCGACCGCTCCGACCGCGACAACCACCGCGCCGTCCGACCAGCCCACAGCTCCGCTGGCGATTGCGGCTGCGGCCATTGCGGCAAGCTCCGCCATCGCCGGCACGGGTGCCGCTGCCGGCACCGGTGCGCCTGTTGGCGGCGACACCGCTACCGCAGCGACCGCGACGGCGAATGCCGACAAGGTGGCCAAGGCGGCCGGCGTCAAGACCGAGGCGCAAGCCGTCACCAGCGCCGATGCGACGACAGTTCCGGGCGCCGCGACCGCGACCGGCGATGCGACACTCGCCGCCACCGTCGCCGCCGGAACGCCTGCCACCAAGACGACGCCGCAAGCCAAGGCACAGGTCGCCGCCAAGGACGCCGCTGCGACGGCGCCTGCCGATCAGGACGGCGGGGCCCAGGGCAGCAACAACACCGCGCAGGCTGCTCCGAACAACGTCGTTCCTGCAGTCGCGCAGTCGGCCGCTGTTGCCGGCAAGGCGAAGGCCACGGCGGACGGCGCAGCCGATGCCATCAAGTCCGACACCAAGAGCGACGGCAACGCCGCGCCGACGGTGGGCGGCCAGGCGGCGGCACAGACCCAGCTCGCGACGCCCGATCCCAGCGCGCAGGCTGCGAATGCGCTCCAGGCGCAACTGCCGACCGGCCAGGCGACGCCGGCCGCGACCGCGCAATTGACCGTGACCAACGCCGCGCAAGGCGCCGCCGTGCCGCTCAGCGGGCTTGCGATGCAGATCGCCGCCTCCGCCAAGAGCGGCAAGAGCCGCTTCGAGATCCGGCTGGACCCCGCCGAGCTCGGCCGCATCGATGTCCGCATCGATGTCGATCGCAACGGCCAGGTGACCTCGCATCTCACCGTCGAACGCCCGGAAACGCTGTCAATGCTGCGCCAGGACGCCAACCAGCTGCAACGCGCGCTCGACAATGCCGGCCTGTCGACCGGTAATGGCGGATTGCAGTTCAGCCTGCGCGATCAGTCGCAGTCGGGCCAGAACAACAACGGCCAGTCCAATCCGAACGCCCACCGTTTGATCGTCGCCGAGGAAGACAGCGCTTCCGCCGCAGTGGCAGGCCGCTCCTACGGCCGCGCAACCGGCGCCCTCGGCGGCGTCGATATCAGAGTGTAAGGAGTTCACCATGGCAGTCGATGCAACCATGCCGACGCCCGTCGTCTCGGCACCGGGCACCAGCAACGGAACGAGTACCGGAAGCAACAGCACCAACGGCAGCGGCCTGACGACCTCGTCGCAGGGCATCGCCGACAACTTCCAGACCTTCCTGACGCTGCTGACCACGCAGTTGCAGAACCAGAATCCGCTCGATCCGCTCGACACCAACCAGTTCACCCAGCAGCTGGTGCAGTTCGCCGGCGTCGAGCAGCAGCTGAAATCCAACGATCAGCTGAAGCAGCTGATCGCGATCGAGAAGAGCGCGCAGTCGACCCAAGCGCTGGTCTATGTCGGCAACACCGTGGCCGTCGACGGCAGCAAGACGCAGTTCGACAAATCCGCGACCTGGAATCTGGTGTCCCCGCAAGCCACCAGCGCCACCATCACGATCACGAGCGCGACCGGCCAGACCGCCTATTCCGGCAATTTCAACCTGAAGCAGGGCAACGCCAGCTTCGTCTGGGACGGCAAGGGCAATGACGGCACGCAATGGCCGGCCGGCACCTACACGCTGACCGCCACCGGCAAGGATTCCAAGGGCAATCCCCTGGCGATCTCCACGGAAGTGCAGGGCGTCGTCGACTCCGTCGACCTGACCGCCTCGCCGCCGCTGCTCTCGATCGGCGGCCAGACCTACACCACCGACAAGATCAAGCGCGTGGTGCGCGGCGCGACGAGCGGTAGCTAAGGCGCCGTATAGACACCCGTCGTCCCTCGAAAGCAGGGACCCATACTCCGCGGCTCGAGTAGTGGAAGGGACCTGTCGTCCCGGCATCGCCCGACAATCAGCAGGGATCAAACACGAAAGCAGGGACGACACTGAATGTGGTGCGCTGCCTGTGATTCACACACCGCATTCCTCGCGACATGGCCTGTCCGAGCCTTGCGCTCCGTTCCGCCCTCTCCTCTCGCAAAGGGGCGCAGGGAAAGCCGGGTACCGATCGCCCCCATGGGGCCGGCGCACGACATCGACGGAAATCAATCGGCAATAAATTGCAACACGTCAGCTTCCTGTAAGCAAGCGGACGTTATCCTCGTGTTCCGCACTTGAACGCCGATTCCGCCCTGAACTTCGCAGCTGCCCAGGCTGCGCGCTTTGACCGCCGGCAAGAGCTAGCCAGTGACCCCGACACGCCCGACACCGCCAGAACGCGCCCAGGCCACTCCACGGCGGGCCATGGCCCCCCACCCGCAGCTCGCCGAGACAATGACCGAGAATGCGCGGCTCAGGACCATCGCCATCACCGTCATGCTCGAGATCGCAGCGCTCCGGGAACGGCTGCCGCCGGCAGCCGGCGAGTAAGAACGCCCCCGCAGGGGCCAACAAGGCAAGGCTCTCTCGCCGCGCTCTCGCCCCCGAACGTCAGTCATGGCTGACAGTCTGGCCTTCGCCGGCCGCGCAACCGGCGCGGCCCGCTCCATGCGCGCGCCGCATCAATAGATACGGACGTGATTGGCCTCGAATGTCACCGGGAAACTGTTGCTGTTCTGCAAGGTCAGGATCAGCACGACGCCGACCCCGCCGCGGTGATCCCACAACACGGCCCGGTCGGTTTCGTGCAGGGGCTCCATCGAGGTCGGGCTCTTCTCGAAATGCGGCGCGATCGACACGTCGAAAAACTCGTTCGGCGCTTTCGAATCCTTGCCCCACCAGAACGTGAACTGTTGGGTCGCATTGGCGGCAATCGTGTAGGTGCCTTGCTTGTGGTCGATGTTGGCCATGATGTCGGGGTCCTTCGTTTCCATTCGTCGCTCCGATGCGACGCCCCGACAATGATGCGTGACGTACATACGCGCCGTGAGATACGTCACTCAGATTTACAACCAATGCAGCCGCGATGGATCTCAATGAGAGCCCTTTCGGGCGAGCCGAACGCCGCGCGGAGAATCGCCGAAGCGAATTCGGAACAGGCGATTGAAATGCGAAACATCCGAGAAGCCGACTTCCAGCGCGATATCGGAAATCCGCTGACGGCCGGCGCGAGACCCGGTCAGCAATTCGAGCGCGCGCTGCAGACGCAACTCATTCAGCCGCTCGGTGAACGACGTGCCCGATGACGCCATCAGGCGCTGGAGATAGCGAGGCGAGATGCCCTGGCAACGCGCGACCGTTTGAACGCTGAGCCCAGGTTCCTGGAAATGTACGGTGATGTAGTCGAGGGCCGCATTGTGCCGCGCGGCCACGACGGCGCTCGCGATGCTCTCGCCCAAGGCAGGGCATTCGTCGATCGCGAGCGCGACGAGATCGTGGATGTGGGTTACGACCGTGTGACGAAGTTTCGGGGCGGTCAGCGCTCTCGCCTTGAGGACCGACTTCAGATACGCCGCGAATAGCCGGAACGCTTCCTTGCGTTGCCCAATCGGCCGCATGGCGAGGCTTTCGACATTCGTTACGCGCCGCTCGAGCTCCGCGCGCGGCACCGCCAGACCGATTTGCAATCCATCGACATAGGTGACGCTCGCGGGCTCCGAATGCAGAATCGCAATCGCATCGCCCGCGCCAAGCTCGACGTCCCGGCCGCGCTGCGACAGCTGGCTTCTGCCGGGAGCGCAGAAGATGACGCCGACGGAATCATCGCCGTCGGCGAGGTTCGCTCGCGAACGCTCAAAGCGCATCGACGTGCCCTTCAGCGCGAGCATGCGCAAACCCTGGATCGCCTGCAGGGACGCATCGGCCTGGATTGGAATGTTCGACAGCGGCTCGATATCGGCATGCACGATGCATCGCCCAAAGTGCTCGCGCCAGAGAGGGATACGAATACGCTCCGGAACGTCGCGTGTCGAAAATCGATATGATGCAAAATCGGCTGCGTCCGTAGCCATGGGGACCTCCAGCCTTCACAGAACATCAGGATGAAATGCTGCGGCACACCATTTTCATGTCTGCATTTTGCAATTCACGCACCGGCGTTCTCTCGATCCGTGCGCGCAAGTCCAAGAACCCACACTACTGATCTGCTAGTCTGATCTGCCTGCGATCGATGCTGATGTGAACTGGTTCACGTATCGGTCAGAATATTAGGTATATACTGATCGTGAAAGTCGCGGCCCTTATTTTCTCCCTTAGGAGGAGACGGTCGTGAAGGCTCTATCTGTAATTGCCGCCATCGGATTCACTGGACATCCCTGGCGACCCGCAAGCGTAGAGCAGTCGATGCCCCTGTTCGCAATTGATCCGGTTTACGGAGCCGCGGGCAGGTCATTTTTGAAAGATTGCTGATACCGATTTTATTTCGCTGCTTTGGCCAAATCGCCAGGCAGAATTTGTCGGACATAAAATGCCTGCGGCACCATTGGCCTTTGGCCGCCGGTTGAAATGGTCGAAATCTGTCACGTGGGAAGTTAACCTCAGTGATCAAGAAGGCGTTCGATCATGTCCACCATATTCGACATGCTTTATCACGAGTACTGTCGTGCCCGCCTCGCCGAAATGCGAAAGCAGCTTTTGATACCGCTCGTCGGCGAAGTCTTGCAGACGCCGCCGGAAGACAGCGATCCTTCCGGGCCCCGTGATTGCGGCTGGCCGGCGAAGGCGCCGCCAACCCTCGGGTAGCTGAGGCGTCCAATCCAATGGCTTGGCCGGAGGCTGGTCCGGCATGCGCCCGCTCGCAGCGTGGCCGCGCGCATGCCAGACAGATCGACAGATGCATGATCGAACCCACAGCTCGAAGCGATTGATCGGCGAAACTCCGCCGGAATTCAGATCGACGGGTCGCGACCTGCGCATCGACGTCTGTCGCGGGATCGCGTTATGGTGGATCTTTCTCGACCACGTTCCGAATAACGTCGGAAGCTGGCTGACGCTGCGCAACTACGGCTTCTGCGACGCCGCCGAGATATTCATGTTCATCTCGGGCGTGACCTGCGCGCTGGCCTACGGCAGAGCCCGTCAACGTGACGGCTGGAGCGGCATGATCGGCCGTTCGCTGCGGCGGGGATGGGACATCTATGCCGCGTTCCTCCTGCTCACGCTCGCTTGCGCCGTCCTCGTCTATGTCGCGGGCGGCGATCTTGCCGACGACAGCAATACAAGGGTTCTGTTCGAGCGTCCGGGCGCGACGCTTGCGCACGCCGCGATCCTGCAATTCCGCCCCGTCAATACCGACGTCTTGCCGGTGTTCGTGATCTGTCATGTGTTGTTCGCACCATTGTTGTGGCTGCTGCTGCGCGCACCGAACGTGACGCTCGGCTTTTCGCTGCTGCTTTATGCGCTGGTGCACGTGTTCGGCTGGCACGTTGCTGCCTGGCCCGACGGGTTCTGGTTCTTCAATCCGCTGGCATGGCAGCTCCTGGTCGTGCTCGGCGCATGGTACGTCATCGAGGGGAAGACAATCCGCGAATGGATGACGTCGCGCCCCGCGCTGATCCTTTCCGCTCTCGTTCTGGCAATGAGCCTCGTCCTTGCTCTCGGCCAGAACATCAAGGCGATGCCGCAGGCCGTGACGGATCTGCTGTTTCCGTTGGACAAATCGAATCTGAGCCCGTTGCGGCTACTGCATTTCCTGGCGCTGGCGATCGTGACGTCGTGGCTCGTTCCCGCGGGCTGGCGAGGGCTGTCGATGCCGATCCTGCGCGGCGCACGATGGTGTGGCGAGAATTCGCTGCCGATCTATTGCCTCGGCGTTCTGCTGGCGCTGGTTAGCCAGCTCGATCTACTCGACATCTCGAACCGGGCTTCGATGCAGATCGCGCTCAGTCTCGGTGGCGTCTTGATGATGATTGCCGCTGCGGCGCTTCTCAATGCGCTCAGTGCCAAGCGCAAGCCCGCGGCGGGCACAGTCGATCGGGACATTTCCGCCGCCGTTGCAGATCCCAAGGCTGTGGATCGCGCGCGTAGCGGCGTTCTCGATCCGCAGCTGCGCGCCGCCATCACTCCATCGACATATCGCCCTTGATGAAAATTTGAATCGTGCCGGACATCGGCTGTTTGCCACGTTCCGGCACGCGTGCATTCGCGGCGCAACCATTCCGTTCAAGCGTCGGTTTTTGCTCCGGTTAGACGCAACACGGAGACAAACCACATGAGCGACCCGAATGCGTATGCTGATCAGTATTTGGCCATGGGACAGGGCGGCGCCTCCGGAGACAATTCGTCCGGATCAAGCGGCTCCGGATCATCAGGACAATCGGCGAGCGGTGGCGGCGCGGATGGTGGAGGCGGCTCCGCATCGGGCGGCATGACGGGGTCATCGGGTTCCGGCGCGTCGAGTAGCGGCTCCGGCAGCTCAGGCAACGGCTCCGGTGCATCGGGCGCTGGTAGCTCTGCCGGCGGCACGTCGGGCGGTGGTGGGTCGGGAAGCGGCGACGGCTCGTCGGGTGGCGGCACGTCAGGCGGCGGCACATCGTCAGGCGGCGGCTCCGGAAGCGGCTCCGGAAGCGGCGGATTGCCCGGCCTCGAGAACGGCCTGGTGCTCGCCGGACAGGACGGGCTGCTGCAGCCCGTGCTGAACCCGATCAATGCCGCCGCGTCCAACGCGGGCGGTCCTCTCACCTCGATCGGGCAGCAGGCCGGACTGGCCAGCACGGTCCACGACGTCACCGGCCTCGCCGGCACAGTCGGGCTCGGGCAGCTTGGCGCCGCGCCTGCCGCCGACGGGCACTCCAATCTCCTGACCGACCTGCTCAACACGCCCGGTGAAGTCCTGGCAGGCCACGCCGCCGACGCCTTGACCAATCTCGGCACCGATCTCACCGACGCGGTGAATGCGACCGGCGCCGTGCCGGCCGGCCTCGGCCAGAACAGCGGCCTGGCGCTGGCCGGCCAGGACGGGCTGCTGCAACCGGTGCTGAACGCGGTCAACGCCGCCGCATCCGACACCAGCGGTCTTCTGACCACGATCGGACACGAGGCCGGGCTGGACAACGCGGTTCACGCCGTCACCAACCTCGCCGGCACCGCCGGACTTGGACAGCTCGGCGCCACGCCCGCTGCCGACGGGCACTCGAACCTGCTGACCGATCTGCTCAATACGCCGAGCGAGGTTCTGGCCGGTCACACCCCCGACGTCGTGACGCATCTCGGCGCCGATCTCACCGATACCGTGCATGCGGTAGATGCCGTGCCGTCCGATCTGTTGACCGGTGTGGTCAATGGCAAGGACGACGCGACCAATCCGGTCGACAACCTGATCCAGAGTCTCGGCCACGACCTGCAGAGCTTGCCGCTCGCGACCGTGAATGGCGGGAACAATGCCGGCGACGGCGGCCTGCTGGGCGGCATCGTCGGCAGCCTCGGCAACCCGAACAGCGGGCATCTCGTCACGCTCGACGTTGGTCCGGACCAGCCGAACGGACAAGTGATCGACATCCTCGCCGCGCCGACCTCGGGCGATCATCACACCGTCGAGGTCAACGCCGTCGATGTCGGTGCGAGCGGGCCGCATCTGCTCGATCTCGGCGCGCTGACTGGCAGCAGCCCGCTCAGCATTGCCTCGCTCGGTGGCACCGGGACGGATGGGCTGGTGGGCAATCTGCTCGGCGGCCCCAACCTCAGCCATGCGCTGTCCGGCAATATTGCCTCAGGCAATACGGCGAGCGCGCCGGTCGACGTCGATGCCGTTGCGCATGACCTGATCCCGCTCACTGGCGATCACGGCATTCTCAACGGCCACGGCGCGCATATTCTGTAGGCGACGCTGTACTCCCTCTCCCCGTTCTTACGGGGAGAGGGTTGGGGTGAGGGGCCATCTCCGCGAATACGGTGATAGCTGAGCCTGCGGAGGCTCCCCCTCACCCGGAATGCATCTACGATGCATTCCGGCCTCTCCCCGCACGCGGGGCGAGGCGAAGAAGCAAGCCCGCGGCCTTAGCGCTTCCCGCCGACAATCACTCCGAGCGGCCCGCGGCGGCGAGGATCAGCCGCGCGATCGGCTCGGGCTGCGAGATCAGCGCGAGATGACTGGCCTTCACCTCGATCGTGGTGGCGCCCATCCGTTTGGCCATGAAGCGCTCGAGATCCGGATTGATGGTGCGGTCCTCGGTCGAGACCGCGTAGTAGCTCGGCTTGCTGCGCCAGGCCGCGTGGCTGGTCTTGCCTGCCAGCAATTGCTTGTGGAACGGTTGCTGCACGGCATAGAGCACCTTTGCCTTCGCTTCCGGGATGTCGCCGGCGAAGTCGCGCAGGAACGCGGCTTCGCTCAGCCGGCCCTCGTCACCGTCGAACACGATGCCGGCGCTCGCAGGCGGCGTCGGATAGGTTTTGGCCAGCGCGGTGTAGTCCTCGTCCGCATCGGGCGCGCGCGCGGCGACATAGACCAGCGCCGAAACATTCGGATGCACGCCGGCCTCGGTGACGATCATGCCGGAGAAGGAATGGCCGACCAGGACCGTCGGACCATCCTGGCGATCGAGCACACGCTGCGCCGAGGCGACCGCTTCCGGCAGCGTGGTCAGCGGATTTTGCACCGACGTCACATTGAGCCCCGCGGCCTGCAGGCGCGGAATGACCTCGGACCAGCACGAGCCGTCGGCGAACAGGCCATGCACCAGCACGACGTTGCGCGCCCGCACCGGCGGCGGGGCTGCGGCGCCGCCGCGCGAGGACACCAGCGAAGCTGCCGCGCCGGCAAGCAAGGCGGTCGAGAAAGTGCGTCTGTTCATCATCATGGCAAGGGCTCGGATGGAGTGATGGGAGAAGCGCGCCCACACTCAGTGAGCGGACAATCTCTCCTACGCAGGTAACGGCGCGTGGTTACGCGCGGTGAGGCTGAGCCGATCAAGGATAGTTGAACGAGTGGGATGCTCGACGATCGTTCACGTTACGTGGCGCGCAGCCGTGATTGCGCGAGCGAGGCTCCGATCGATCATCTCGCCCGGGGCTTACCCCTCGCCCCACCCTCCCCCACAAGGGGGGAGGGAGCCTGACTAGCGTGCTCACCTCACCTTGCATGGACTCATTGCGCGGGAATTGGACGTAAAGAATGTGAGGGACGGATAGGTGGGAGGGTTCCCTCCCCCCTCTTGTCCGCCGAAGCCTTTAGGCGAAGGCGGATGCGGGGGAGGGTTAGGGAGAGGGGTGCCGCTTGCTCAGCAGCCTGACGAAAGCAGATCGCGCAGGGCATCCGGCACCCAATCCAGCCCCCTGTTCCCGGCCCGTCCAACGAGAATCGTATTGAAGCCTTGGGCTTAGGCAAATTTTAAACCGGTGGGCGTAGGTTACCACTCGCGAGTTCAGTGGTTGAGAGTTTGTGAGTACGCCATGACAGAACCCCATCGCCCGAGGGTGAAATACGTCATCGGGCCTGACGGCAGCCCGTTAACGATTGCGGATTTGCCGGCCCCCGGTACCAAACGGTGGGTCATCCGCCGCAAGGCCGAAGTTGTCGCTGCGGTCCGCGGCGGCCTGCTCTCCCTCGAGGAGGCCTGCAGCCGCTACACGTTGACCGTCGACGAGTTCCTTTCCTGGCAGTTCTCGATCGACCAGCATGGTCTGGCCGGGCTGCGCACCACCCGCATTCAGCAATATCGGCAGTAAGTCCGCGCCGATCCTGTGGCATTTGACGAAAACCGGCCTCGCTTTGCGAAGCCGGTTTTTTTCATGTCCGCGTTTTTGCCGCGGTTCTTAACCTTCGTTAACCATATGGAAACCATACCCTAGGCAATATTTGCCCAGTCGGACCCGCTTGGGCCGAATCCCTGGGGGCCGTTGGTGCAAAGTCTGGTTGCTTTCTTCAGAGGTCTAGGTGCGGCCCGCCTCGCGGCCATGGTTGCGGTCACCGCGGCCCTGATCGGCTTCTTCGCGTTCGTCATCATGCGCGTCACCACGCCACAGATGACCACCCTCTTCACCGACCTGTCGACCGAGGATTCCTCGGCCATTATCAAGGAGCTGGAACGCCAGGCGATCCCGTTCGAGCTGCGCAATGACGGCGCCGCGATCATGGTGCCGAAGGACAAGGTGACGCGGCTGCGGATGAAGCTCGCCGAGGGCGGCATGCCCAAGGGCGGCGGCGTCGGCTACGAGATCTTCGACAAGTCGGACGCGCTCGGCACCACGAGCTTCGTCCAGAACATCAATCATCTGCGCGCGCTGGAGGGCGAGCTCGCCCGCACCATCCGCGCCATCGACCGCGTCCAGGCCGCGCGCGTCCACCTCGTGCTGCCGGAAAAGCCGCTGTTCTCGCGCGAGACGCCGGAACCGTCGGCCTCGATCGTGCTCAGGGTGCGCGGCGCGCTGGAGCCGCAGCAGATCAAGGCGATCCGCCACGTCGTCGCCTCCGCCGTCAACGGGCTGAAGCCGCAGCGGGTCTCGATCGTCGACGAGGCCGGCCAGCTGCTCGCCGACGGCGCCCAGTCCGATGCCGATGCCGCGGTCGGCGACGAGCGCCGCGCCGCCTTCGAGAAGCGGATGCGCAAGCAGGTCGAGGACATCGTCTCCTCGGTGGTCGGCGCCGGGCGGGCCCGCGTCCAGCTCTCCGCCGACTTCGACTACAACAAGATCACCCAGACCTCGGACAAGTTCGACCCCGAAGGAAGGGTGCTGCGCTCGACCCAGACCCGCGAGGAAAGTAGCGCCACTGCCGACAACTCCGGCCAGGTCACCGTCAACAACGAGCTGCCGGGCAACCAGAACCAGGACAACGCCGTCCGCGCCCGCGACCAGAGCAAGAAGAGCGAGGAAACCAACAATTACGAGATTTCCCGCACCACCAAGACCGAGGTGACCGAGGCCGGGCGCGTCAACCGCATCTCGGTCGCGGTGCTGGTCGACGGCGCCTACTCCAAGAATGAAAAAGGCGAGATGGTCTACCAGGACCGCAGCAAGGAGCAGCTCGACCGCATCGCCGCTCTGGTCCGTTCCGCGATCGGCTTCGACCAGAAGCGCGGCGACCAGGTCGAGGTCGTCAACCTGCGCTTCGCCGAGCCGCCCGCCGCGCAGCCGATCGCGGAGCCGACCGGCCTGCTCGGCATGCTGCAATTCACCAAGGACGACGTGATGTACGTCATCGAGCTCGGCGTCATGATGATGCTCGGCCTCGTCGTGCTGTTCATGGTGGTCCGTCCGCTGGTCAAGCGCATCGTGGCGGCCGACGTCATTCCGTCGCTGGCCGGCGCCGGCGTGCCCGCGCTGGCCGAAGCCCATGCCGAGAGCGCCGGAGCAACCGGCCAGGCGCTGATCCCGAGCGGCAGCGGCGCGGCGCAACTGATCGACGTCGCCCAGATCCAGGGCCAGGTCCACGCCCAGGCCGTGCACCGGGTCGGCGAACTCGCCGAGCGCAATCCGAACGAGACCGTCTCCATCGTCCGTCAATGGCTGAGCGAGCCGGTAGAGAACTGACATGGCCGCCGTACCCCAGACCACCAACGCCAACGACATCGCCACCGTCCTCTCGACGCTGGCGACCCGGCAAGGCGCCCGGCCCAAGGGCAAGCCACTGCCCGGCCCCAAGCGCGCCGCGATCCTGATGCTCGCGCTCGGCGAGCAGTATGGCGGCAAGATCTGGTCGATGCTCGACGACGAGGAGGTCCGCGAGCTGTCGGTCCACATGTCGACGCTCGGCACCGTCGAGGCCGACGTGGTCGAGGACCTGATGCTGGAATTCGTGTCGCGGATGTCGGCCTCCGGCGCGCTGATGGGCAATTTCGACGCCACCGAACGGCTGCTGCAGCAATATTTGCCGGCCGAGCGCGTCACCGGCATCATGGACGAGATCCGCGGCCCCGCCGGCCGCAACATGTGGGAGAAGCTCTCCAACGTGCAGGAAGAGGTGCTCGCCAACTACCTCAAGAACGAATACCCGCAGACCATCGCCGTGGTGCTGTCGAAACTGAAGCCGGAGCACGCCGCGCGCGTGCTCGCGATCCTGCCCGAGGACATCGCGCTCGACGTGGTCGGCCGCATGCTGCGGATGGAGGCGGTGCAGAAGGAAGTGATCGAGCGCGTCGAGCAGACGCTTCGCACCGAGTTCATGTCGAACCTGTCGCAGACCCGCCGCCGCGACGCCCATGAGGTGATGGCCGAGATCTTCAACAATTTCGACCGCCAGACCGAGACCCGCTTCATCACCTCGCTGGAAGAAGAGAACCGCGAATCTGCCGAGCGTATCAAGGCGCTGATGTTCACCTTCGACGATCTGATCAAGCTCGATTCCGCCTCGGCCCAAACGCTGATGCGCAACATCGACAAGGACAAGCTGGGCGTCGCGCTGAAGAGCGCCAACGAGGAGGTGCGCAGCTTCTTCCTCGGCAACATGTCTTCCCGCGCCGGCAAGATGCTGATGGACGACATGGCCGCGATGGGCCCGGTGCGGCTGCGCGACGTCGACGAGGCCCAGGCGCTGCTGGTCAACCTCGCCAAGGATCTCGCCGCGCGCGGCGAGATCACCCTGACCAAGAACCGCGCCGACGACGAGCTGGTGTACTGATGGCCGCCCCAGCAAAATTCCTGTTCGACACCGACTTCTCGGCGCCGGACCGTTCGCGCGAGCGCGCGCCGACGCCGGCCGAGGTCGCCCAGAAGGTCGCCGACGCCGAGGCTCGGGCCTATCGCGCCGGCTACGAGGCCGCGCTGCGCGAGGCCAAGGTCGAGAGCGACCGCCGCGCGGCGCAGGCGCTGGAAGAGATCGGCGCCGCGATCAAGGGCATCGCCGCGCGCTTCGCCGGCATCGAGACGCGGATGGAGACCGAGGCCGTCGATGTCGCGGTCGCGGTCGCCCGCAAGCTCTGCGCCGAACTGATCGCGCGCGAGCCGCTCGGCGAGATCACCGCGCTGGTCTCCGACTGCTTTTCGCATCTGGTGGCAACCCCGCATCTCGTGGTCCGCATCAATGACGCGCTGTACGAGGCGGCGCATCACAATATCGAGCAGATGGCGGCGCATTCCGGCTTCCAGGGCCGGCTGGTGATCCTGGCAGAGCCCACGATTGCGACCGGCGACTGCCGGATCGAATGGGCCGACGGCGGCGTGGTGCTGGAGCGCGCCGCGATCGAAGGCAAGATCAACGAACTCGTCGGGCGCTATCTGGCGTCCCGCGGCGAGGCAGGCTGAAGGCGATTGAGGGCTGAACCATGAGCGACACCGACACCCAAGTCCCGCTTCCCGATCTCAACGCCGCCGACGCGCCCGGGATCGACGACATCGGCTACAACGAGGACGAAAATGCCGCGCGGATCGCGGCCGATCTCGAGGCCGTGTTCGACGTGCCGGTGCAGGTCTCTGCCGTGCTCGGCCGCTCCAAGATGGACGTCGGCGACCTCCTGAAGCTCGGACCGGGCACCGTGCTCGAACTCGACCGCCGCGTTGGCGAGGCGATCGACATCTACGTCAACAACCGCCTGGTGGCGCGTGGCGAAGTGGTGCTGGTGGAAGACAAGCTCGGCGTGACCATGACCGAAATCATCAAGGCAGAACGCTCTTAAACGAACTCAGGCGGTAGCGCGCGGAACCTGCGCGACCAGACGAACAGGAGATCATCATGCGGCTTCTCATCGTTGGCACCCTGAAGGGCCAGCTCACGACCGCGACCAAGATCGCGATGGACAACGGCGCCTCGGTGACCCACGCCGAGGCCGCCGAGCAGGCGATGAACGTGCTGCGCGGCGGCAAGGGCGCCGACCTCCTGCTGGTCGATGTCGGCCTCGACATCCGCGACCTCGTGATGCGGCTCGAGGCCGAGCACATCCACGTCCCGATCGTCGCCTGCGGCATCTCCAACGATGCCCGCGCCGCCGTCGCCGCGATCCATGCCGGCGCCAAGGAATACATCCCGCTGCCGCCTGACCCCGAGCTGATCGCAGCGGTGCTGGCCGCGGTCGCCAACGATGCCCGCGACCTGATCTGGCGCGACGAGGCGATGGGTCGGGTGATCAAGCTCGCGCAGCAGATCGCGGGCTCCGACGCCTCCGTGATGATCACCGGCGAGTCCGGCACCGGCAAGGAAGTGCTGGCGCGCTATGTCCATTCCCGTTCGGCCCGCGCCAAGCGGCCGTTCATCTCGATCAACTGCGCGGCGATCCCGGAGCACCTGTTGGAATCCGAGCTGTTCGGCCATGAGAAGGGCGCCTTCACCGGCGCGGTGGCGCGCCGCATCGGCAAGTTCGAGGAAGCGACCGGCGGCACGCTGCTGCTCGACGAAATCTCCGAGATGGATGTCCGTCTCCAATCGAAACTATTGCGCGCGATCCAGGAGCGCGTGATCGACCGCGTCGGCGGCACCAAGCCGGTCCCGGTGGACATCCGGATCATCGCGACCTCGAACCGCAACCTGTCGGAGGCGGTGCGCGAAGGCACTTTCCGCGAGGACCTGCTGTTCCGCCTCAACGTCGTCAACCTGAAGATCCCGCCGCTGCGCGATCGTCCGGCCGACATCCTCGAATTGGCGCAGCATTTCGCCAAGAAATACGCCGAGGCCAACGGCCTTCCGGTCCGCCCGATCTCGACCGAGGCTCGCCGTGTCCTGACCGCCAACCGCTGGCAGGGCAACGTCCGCGAGCTCGAGAACACCATCCATCGCTCGGTCCTGATGGCGCAGGGCGACGAGATCGGTGCCGACGCGATCCTGACCCCGGATGGCGACCGTCTCGACCTTGCCAAGACCGTACCCGCGGTCGCGCACGCCACGCTGGCCGCCGAGCAGGTCACCCGCGCGCTGGTCGGCCGCACCGTCGCCGACGTCGAACGCGATTTGATCCTGGAAACGCTGAAGCATTGCCTCGGCAACCGCACCCATGCCGCCAACATCCTCGGCATCTCGATCCGCACGCTGCGCAACAAGCTGAACGAATATGCCGACGGCGGCATCCCGATCACCCCGGCCGGCAACGGCGCGCCGGATTATCAGCGCATGGCGAGCGCCGGCTGAGAAAAAGAAAAGCGGCGGAGAAGGCTCCGCCGCTTGCCCGGCCTCACGAATAGTTGGGCGCGTCGGGCTTGCGGAAGATCCGGATCGGATCGCCCGGCGTGATGTCGCGGCCGGTGAACGTCACATAGGCATAGAGCGCAAGATAAGCGACGGCGATTGCGCCGACGAGGTAGAACAGCCAGGTTCCCACGCGCTTCATCAAACCGTCACGTCTCCAATACATCTGCGGCTTTTAGAGCATGATCCGGAAAAGTGTGAAGCGGCTTTCCGACAAGATCATGCTCAAACAAGGAGCTAAAGCGCGATGCCGATTCGACCCAATCTCATCGCGCTTTAGTGTGCTTGCCGCGCAAGCGCCACGGCCAACATGCCGCGCCGGCCGGCTTCGCCGCTGATCGCTTGAATCTTGCGGCCAGTTGCCTTATTCAATCTCCTATTGCGCTTTTATATTTCGACAACTGGAGAGTGATATGGCCCTTTACGCGCAGACCGCCGGCACCCTGTCCACCAACTCCGGCACTTTCACCCCGATACAAGGCCTCAGCCTGACGATCCCGGAGGGCGTCGGCACCACCGCGATCATTACGCTCAACGTTCCGAATCCCTACGCCACCGGCACCGATATTCCGGGCGGCATGTTCGGCGTCACCATCAATGGCAAGGTCTCGCCTGTCGTCGCGAGCTTCACCTATAACGAGACCCCGTCGAGCTTTGGCCGTATCCCGACCACGCTCGTCGTCGGCATTCCGCTGGACAATGCGGCTCAGACCATCCAGGCCGTATGGGGTGGCGTCCGCGGCAGCACTGTGATCATCGACAGCCCGGCGTCGCTGAGCGCAGTCATCTGACGGCCGATCCGGCCCAGCAGAGCGCGCTAGCGCGCGCTCCGGGCGTGGACGTGACGTGACGGCAGGCTGACCTCGGCCAGCCGCGCGGCGTCTTCGTTACGGTCGATCGCGACATATTCGCCGTGCCAATACGCCAGCGCGGCGGTGCGTTCCGATGCGATCACGTCGAGCACGCGACCGATGACGATCGCGTGCGAATGGCGCTCGATGACCTCCTCGACCTCGCAGTCGATCGCCGCCAGCGCTCCGACCAATAGCGGCACGCCCGAGGCCCGCGTCGTCCATTCGGCCCCGGTGAAGCGCTCTGCCCCCTTCAGGCCGCCCTTGCCGGTAAAGCGCTCGGCGATGTCGAGCTGATCCGCGGTCAGGATGTTGACGCCGAACACGCCGTGGCGCGCGATCAGCGGCCACGAGGAGGCAGCGCGGTTGATGCTGACGATCAGTGACGGCGGCTCGACCGACAGCGACGACACCGACGTCACCGTCATTCCCGAGATCTCCTTGCCGCGGCCGGCGGTGATGACGCTGACGCCGCCGGTGAGATGGCGCATCGCGCCACGGAATTCATCGGCCGCTACCGCGGGCTCGATCGAAACATTGCGGACGACGGAATTCATAGCGACCTCACAGATCGGATGTGTCTTCGCTGCCCTCGAGCAGGTGCTTCAGGATCTCGCCCTCCAGCGCGGCGAGCTCGGCCGAGCCGCGTCGGCGCGGCCGTGGCAGGTCGATCGTGACATCCTCGGCGATCCGGCCGTCCTCGATGACCAGCACGCGGTCGGCGAGCGCGACCGCCTCGGCAACATCGTGCGTCACCAGGATCGCGGTAAAGCCCTGGTCGCGCCAGACGCGCTCCAGCAATTGCTGCATCGAAATGCGGGTCAGCGCATCGAGCGCGCCGAGCGGCTCGTCGAACGCCAGCACGCGCGGCTGGCTGACCAGCGCCCGCGCCAGCGCCACGCGCTGCTTCTGGCCACCTGACAGCACCGAGGGCCACTCTCGGCGCTTGTCGCCGAGGCCGACCTCGACCAGCGCCCGCTCGGCGCGCGCCTGCGCATCCGCCGACGCGCGCTCGCGTCCCAGCCCGACCTCGACATTGGACAGCACCCGCGCCCAGGGCAGCAGGCGCGGCTCCTGGAACATGACGCGGACGTCCTGCGCCCGGGGTTCCTCACCGAAGGCGATGCTGCCCGCCGTCGGCGCGTCGAGGCCGGCGATCAGGCGCAGCAGCGTGCTCTTACCGCAGCCGCTGCGGCCGACGATCGCGACGAACTGGCCGGCGGGGATGTGCAGGTCGATGCCGCGCAGCACCTCATTGTCGCCGAACGCCTTGCGCAGGCCGCGGATGGTCAGCGACAGACCGCGGGCCGGCCCTTCCGCGACGCGCCGCAAATGCCGCGGCTTCGCGACGATGTCGGCACGGTCGACCGGCTCGGCATCGACAGACTGGAAACGAAGCGCTTCTTGCATTCTCATTCTCACTTCTTCTGGAAGGCGGGGTGCCACGACAGGGTCAGCCGCTCCAGCGCCCGCGAGGCGCTGTCGGCTAGCTTGCCGAGCAGGGCGTAGATCAGGATCGAGAGCACGACGACGTCGATCAGCATGAACTCGCGCGCCTGCATCGCCATGTAGCCGAGGCCCGACGAGGCCGCGATGGTCTCGGCGACGATCAGGGTCAGCCACATGATGCCGAGCGCAAAGCGCAGTCCGACGAAGATCGAGGGCAGCGCGCCCGGGAAGATCACCCGGCGGAACAGCTCGCCATCGGTCATTCCGTAGATGCGGCCCATCTCGATCAGCTGCGGATCGACGGTGCGGATGCCATGCAGCGTGTTGAGATAGATCGGGAAGAACACGCCGAGCGCCACGAGAAAGAGCTTCGCCGACTCGTCGATGCCGAACCACAGGATGACGAGTGGGATCAGCGCCAGATGCGGGATGTTGCGCACCATCTGCAGCGTGGTGTCGGTCAGCTTCGCCGACAGCTGCGACAGCCCGTTGGCAAGGCCGAAGGCAAAGCCGATGCCGCCGCCGATCACAAAGCCGATCGAGGCGCGCCAGAAGCTGACCCAGATGTTGCGAACCAGTTCGCCCGAGAGCAGCAGCTTCCAGCCGGCGAGCGCGACGTCGGTCGGCGCGGGCAACACCCGCGAGGGCACGAAACCGGTGACGCAGGCGAGCTGCCAGACCAGCACGATCGCGAGCGGCACGATCCAGGGGATCAGGCCGTCGACCTTCGGTAGCTTGGGCGCGCCGACGCCCGGAAGACTGTCAATGAGACTCATGATTGCGATGCCTGCTTCTGCGGACGGAATTCGTTGCCGATGGTCTCGCCGAACGGCCCGGTGTTGACCCGGATCGGCGTCACGTTGTTGCCGTGTTCGAGCGAAAGCAGCGGGAACACCAGCTCGGCGAAGCGATAGGCTTCCTCGAGGTGCGGATAGCCCGACATGATGAAGGTATCGACGCCGACGTCCTGGTACTCCTTGATCCGGGCGGCGACGGTCTCGGGATCGCCGACCAGCGCAGTGCCGGCGCCGCCGCGCACGAGGCCAACGCCGGCCCAGAGGTTCGGGCTGATCTCGAGCTTGTCGCGCCGTCCGCCATGCAGCTGCGCCATACGCTGCTGGCCGACCGAATCCATCCGGGAGAAGATCTTCTGGGCGGTGGCAATGGTGTCGTCGGTGACGTACTGGATCAATTCGTCGGCGGCCTTCCAAGCCTCCGCATTGGTCTCGCGCACGATCACGTGCAGGCGGATGCCGAACGAGAGCTTGCGGCCGCGCTGCGCCGCAACGGCTTTCACCTTGGCGATCTTCTCGGCGACCTGCGCCGGCGGCTCGCCCCAGGTCAGGTATTTGTCGACGGTGTCGACCGCGACGTCGATGCCGGCGTCCGACGAGCCGCCGAAATAGAGCGGCGGCCGCGGCGACTGCACCGGATTGAACAGCAGGCGGCCGTCCTCGATCCGGATGTGCTTGCCTTCGACATTGACCGTCTTGCCGGCCAAGAGGTCGCTGTAGACGTTGAGGAACTCGCGCGTCACCGCGTAGCGCTCGTCGTGATCGAGGAAGATGCCGTCGCCCTTGTTCTCGATCGGATCGCCGCCGGTGACGACGTTGATCAGCAGACGGCCGTTCGACAGCCGGTCCAAAGTCGCTGTCATGCGGGCGGCGACGCTCGGCGACTGCAGGCCGGGCCGGACCGCCACGAGATAGCGCAGGCGCTCGGTCCAAGGCGCGACGGCTGACGCCACCACCCAGGAGTCCTCGCAGCTACGCCCGGTCGGCAGCAGCACGCCGTAATAGCCGAGCTGATCGGCGGCCTGCGCGATCTGGCGCAGATAGTTGAAGTTTACCTCGCGGCCGCCGATCGACGTGCCGAGATAACGGCTGTCGCCGTGGGTCGGCAGGAACCAGAGGATGTTGGCGTTGGTTGGGGTGCTCACGTGCCCGGCCTCCATGCGACGTCGGAAATCTTGATTTGTTTGGGGATCAGGCCGAGCGCAAAGAACGCGTCGGCGACCTGTTGTTGATCCGCGATCACGCTGTCGGTGACCGGCTTGATGCCGTAGGCCTGCCGCTTCAACGCGACCTCGACCACCGGCACCGACAGGCCGATGCTCGGCGCCAGCTGCTCGGCGACGGCGTGGATATCGCCCTTGGCCCAGTCATCGACCTCGCCCAGTTGCGCCAGCACGAGCTCGACGATCTTCGCATCGGCCTGCAGAAACTTCCTCGAGGCGAAGTAGAACTGATAGTTGGCGACGACGCCGGTGCCGTCGACAACGGTGCGGGCGCCGGTCGCAGCTTCGGCTGCGGCCTGGAACGGATCCCAGATCACCCAGGCATCGACCGCACCGCGCTCGAACACCGCACGCGCGTCGGCCGGCGCCAGGAACACCGGCTCGATCTCGGAATATTTGACGCCGGCTTTCTCCAACGCCTTCACCAGGAGGTAGTGGACGTTGGAGCCCTTGTTCAGCGCGATCTTCTTGCCTCTGAGGTCAGTGACCGACTTGATCGGGCTGTCCTTCGGCACCAGGATCGCCTCGCCCTTCGGCGCCGGCGGCTCGTAGGCAACGTACTGGATCGGCGCTCCGGCAGCCTGCGCGAAGATCGGCGGCGCCTCGCCGGTGTTGCCGAAATCGATCGCGCCGACATTGAGCGCTTCGAGCAGCGGCGGCCCGGACGGAAACTCGGTCCACGCCACCTTATAGCCGGCCGACTTCAGCTTCTCCTCGAGCGAGCCCTTGCTCTTCAGCAGCACCAGCTTGCCGTATTTCTGATAGCCGATGCGGACGACCTTCTCCTGGCCGTAAGAGGCGCCGACTGTGGCGGCGACGATGCTGACCGACAGCACCGCGCGGGCGACCCAGCGCCGGAACAAACGCGTCATGGGAAATTCCTCTGCATTGAAATGACCAAACGCACGCCGATCAGGTCTGGGGGTTGCGCCAGACGATGTCGCGGATCGCGATCTGTTTCGGAATCAGGCCAAGCTTGAAGAAGCGATCGGCGACGCCCTGCTGGGTCGCGATGATGTCGTCGGTCACGGGGCCGACCGAGAAGCCGGCGCGCTTTGCCGCGATGGTCTGGATATCCAGCGGCACGCCGGTGACCGCGGCCAGCGATTTCGCGACGTCATCGGGATGCGCCTCTGCCCATTTCGCCGTCGATGCCGTGACATCGACGATCTGCTGCAGGATCGCACCGCGATTCCGCGCGAAGTCGCGGTTGGCGATGTAGAACGCGTTGGTCTTGGTGACGTCGCGGCTGTTGACCAGAATGCGGCCGTTCTGCCTGGTCTCGCCGATTGCAAAGTACGGATCCCAGATCGCCCAGGCATCGATGCCGCCATTGGCAAAAGCGGGGCCGGCGTCCGGTGGCGTCAGGTAGACCGGCGTGATGTCGTCGTAAGTGAGCCCGGCCTTCTCCAGCGTCTGGATCACGACGTTATGCGCGCTGGATCCCTTGGTGAACCCGACGCGCTTGCCCTTGAGCTCGGCGATGTCCTTGATTGCCGAATTCTGCGGCACCAGGATGCCCGAGCCGTTCATGATGGGCTGAGCCGCGGCGTACACAATGGCCGCGCCCGCGGCCTGCGCGAAGATCGGCGGGGAATCGCCGACCGCGCCGTAATCGACGCTGCCGACATTCATCGCCTCCATCATCGGCGGACCCGAAGAGAACTCGACCCATTTCACGCTGATGCCCTGCGGCTTGAAATGATTTTCCAAGGCTTCGCGCTGGCGCGTGATGACGAGCACGCCGTTCTTCTGGTAGCCGATACGAATTTCCTTCGCGTCCGCTTGCGCCTGCGCATTCCGTGACAGCGCAACGGAGGCGGCTGTAGCGAGCGACAGCTGGAGGAACTCACGACGCTTCATTCCAAAAACTCCTGACGATCAAGCGCGTGTCTCAACGCGCGATCATGAATTGTCAGGATGATGGGGCGCGCGA
The DNA here is from genome assembly GCF_015291625.1 of Bradyrhizobium sp. CCBAU 53421. NCBI lineage: Bacteria > Pseudomonadati > Pseudomonadota > Alphaproteobacteria > Hyphomicrobiales > Nitrobacteraceae > Bradyrhizobium > Bradyrhizobium sp. CCBAU 53421. The sequence continues at coordinate 1,871,548 of NZ_CP030047.1, read as the reverse complement.
ATGAAGCTGTCGAGCACCGCACAAAAATAGCGATGCCTGCACTTCGGTGCAGGCATCGCGCGTGCCGTTTCGTTCAAGGCGCAGGTCGCGCGTAGCGAATTATTTTCTTCACGCGATCGCGAGGTCGCTGCGCAGGAATCGATCAGCCCGCGGCTGCGGTCTTCGGGCCGACATTGACCGCGAGTTTACCATAGCGATCCGAGAATGCCTGGGTGTCGATCTCCTCGAGCTGGATCGAGCCGTCGAGCACGCCCTTCTTCCAGGCATCGTGCTCGGGATCGTGCTGGAACTCCGGCATCACCTCTTTCCCGAACAATTCGAGCGACTCGCAGATATGCTCATGCGTGTTCTTGCCGGCCTGGTTGAGCAGGATCACCTGATCGATATGCGAGGCGCGGAAGCGCCGCAGCTTCTTGCGCAATGTTTCAGGTGAGCCGATCAGGCCGCCGCGCAGCGCAGCCTCCTGCGCCTCCGGATTCTCGCGCTTCCACTTGTTGTACTCGTCCCACATATTGACGGTGCCGGGTGCCGGGCGCTGCCGGTTCTGCGCCTGGCCGTAATAACGCAGCGCGAATTGGAAGAAGGTCGCGCCGTCGGCGCGCCGGCGCGCCTCTTCATCCGTCTCGGCGCACATGAAGAACGAGACCAGCGCCATGTTGGGATTGATCTCGTAGTCGGCGAGCTTCTTCAGCCGCTTGGTGATCGCGTTGTAATAGGCGTGCACCCAGGCATGCGCCGCCTCGGCGCTGACGAACTGGAAGCCGAGCGCGCCAAAGCCGTTCTGCCCGGCGCGTTCGATCGTCGGCAACTGCGAGCACGCCATCCAGAGCGGCGGATGCGGCTTCTGCACCGGCTTCGGCACGACATTGCGCAGCGGGATATCGAAATACTTGCCGTGATGCTCGGTGCCGACCTTGGTGAACATCGGGAAGATCGCTTGGACCGCCTCCTCGAACACCTCGCGCTTGGTCTCCATGTCGCGGCCGAACGGCGTCAGCTCGGTGATCGAGGCGCTTTCGCCCATGCCGAACTCGCAGCGGCCGTTACTGAGCAGATCGAGCACCGCGACCCGCTCGGCGACGCGCGCGGGATGATTGGTAGTGAGCTGGAAGATGCCGTGGCCGAGCCGGATGTTCTTGGTCCGCTGGCTCGCAGCGGCGAGGAAGGATTCCGGCGCCGGCGAGTGCGAATATTCCTCGAGGAAATGATGCTCGACGACCCAGGCGTAATCGTAGTTGAGCCGGTCAGCGGTCTCCAATTGCGTCAGCGCGTTCTGGTAGAGGCGGAGCTCGTCGCCGTCGTTCCAGGGGCGCGGCAGTTGCAGCTCATAGAAAATGCCGAATTTCATGGCGTCACTCCCAAGGTCGGGTCCTTGGCCACTTGTTGTGGTCCCGACCGCTTGTTGTTTTCAGGCAGTCTAGTGGCGGCCCGGACCAAGTCTAGCCTCGGGGGCGAAACCCCTATTCCGCGCAGCGGAAGCACGCTTGATTGGAACGCACGAATGGTTAGCTTGTCATGGTCTGAGTCGCGGCGTTATTGATCGCGCGCTCACCCCTCCGAAAGCTCATGACCACCTTTACGCCGCATCAGGATTCCGCGCTGAAAGCCGTTGCCGACTGGCTCAAAGCCAAGCCCGGCCAGGGCGGCACGCCGCCGGTGTTCCGCCTGTTCGGCTATGCCGGAACCGGCAAGACCACGCTCGCCCGCCACATCGCCGAGGGCGTCGACGGCGAGGTGAAGTTCGCGGCCTTCACCGGCAAGGCAGCGCTCGTGATGCGCAACAAGGGTTGCGACAGCGCCTCCACGATCCATTCGCTGATCTACCGCGCCCGCGAGTCCGGCGTCGAGCAGCCGAGCTTCGAACTCTGGGACGACGCGCCGGCGTCAAAGGCGAAGCTGATCGTGATCGACGAATGCTCGATGGTCGACGCCGAGCTCGGCCGCGATTTGATGTCGTTCGACTGCCCGCTGTTGGTGCTCGGCGATCCCGCGCAATTGCCGCCGATCCAGGGCGGCGGCTTCTTCACCGACGCCGAGCCGGACGCGATGCTGACCGAGGTGCACCGCCAGGCGCAGGACGATCCGATCGTGCGGATGTCGATGGATATCCGCGAGGGCCGCGAGCTCGAGATCGGCCGCCATGGCGAGAGCGAGGTGGTCTCGCGCAAGGAGCTCGATCCGGATCGCGTGATGAGCGCCGACCAGGTGCTGGTCGGCCGCAACAACACCCGCCGCGCCTACAACATGCGGGTGCGGCAGCGGCTGAACATCGAGGATCCGCTGCCGGTCGCCGGCGACAAGCTGGTCTGCCTGCGCAACAACCGCAAGAAGGGCCTGTTCAACGGCGGGCTGTGGCGGGTCAAGGCGCGCGCGCAGTCGAAATCCAAGATCATCACCATGCGCGTGATGCCCGACGAGGATTTCGGCTACAAGGTCACCAAGGTCTCGGTGCGCGGCGAATGCTTCGACGGTGGCGTCGAGGGCGTGCCGTGGGAGCAGCGCAAGCCCTATGACGAGTTCGACTACGGCTACGTGCTGACCGTGCACAAGTCGCAGGGCTCGCAGTGGGACGACGTCGTGCTGTTCGACGAGAGCTTTGCGTTCCAGGACTCGCGCGCGAGGTGGCTGTACACGGGCATCACGCGGGCGGCGAAGCGGCTCAGCATCGTGGTGTGAAAGTCCCGCAGGCCGCACTTCCACAGACCCGTCATCCTGAGGTGCGAGCGAAGCGAGCCTCGAAGGATGAATCGGCCACCAGCCGGGCCGTGCATCCTTCGAGACGCCGCTCCGCGGCTCCTCAGGATGACGGATGCCTACCCCCTTGAATGACCGGCATTTCCCTCACGAAACCGTGTGGCCGGCGCCGTAACAAAACGCCCCCTCGCCCGTATTTTGAAGCGTCGGAGCAGCCCGGCCCGATTTCCTAATGCCGGCTCCCGCTCTAGACTGGCCCCCACTTGCGATCCCACGAGGAACCCATGCCCAAAAGCTCCCTCAGCCGCCTCTCGCTTTGCGCCGCCGCGATCGGCGCGCTGGCCGTCACAGCTTTTGCCGTTGCGCCCTCGCTTGCCGCCGAGGACGCCGTGATCATCCCGGCGCCGGCCGCGAGCGCGCCGGAAACCGGCATCAAAACCGCGGTGCTCGCCGGCGGCTGCTTCTGGGGTGTGCAGGGCGTGTTCCAGCACACCGCCGGCATCGTCAGCGCGGTGTCCGGCTACTCCGGCGGCAGCAAGGCGAATGCCGACTACGAGAAGGTCTCGACCGGCAGCACCGGCCATGCCGAGTCGGTCGAGATCAAGTACGACCCGCAGAAGATCTCCTACGGCAAGATCCTGCAGATCTTCTTCTCGGTCGTGCACGACCCGACCCAGCTGAACCGCCAGGGCCCGGACTCCGGCACGCAATATCGCTCGGCGATCTTCACCACCAGCGACGAGCAGAAGAAGGTGGCGGATGCCTATATCGCCCAGCTCAACGCGGCCAAGGTGTACAAGAAGCCGATCGTCACCAAGGTCGGCGCGCTGGAGGCGTTCTATCCGGCGGAGGGCTACCACCAGGACTATCTGACGCTGCACCCGAACCAACCCTATATTGCGTATAACGACATCCCGAAGGTCGAGAACCTGAAGAAGATCTTCGCGGAGAACTACATCGAGAAGCCGACGCTGGTGAGCAGCACCAAGGTCACCAACTGAGCATCTCGCAAAGGAGGTTGAATGTCCGATACCAAAACCGACGGCAAGGTCCGCAAGAGCGAGGCCGAGTGGCGCAAGGAATTGACGCCGATGCAGTACGCCGTGCTGCGCGAGAAGGCCACCGAACGCCCCTTCACCGGCGAATACGAGCATGATCCCCGCAAGGGCACCTATGTCTGCGCCGGCTGCGGCCAGACGCTGTTCGAGTCCGACCAGAAGTTCGATTCCGGCTGCGGCTGGCCGAGCTTCTCCAAGCCCGCGGCCGAGAGCCATGTCGACGAGGAGCGCGACATGAGCCACGGCATGATTCGCACCGAGGTGCTGTGCTCGAAATGCGACGGCCATCTCGGCCATGTCTTCAACGACGGCCCCGGCCCGACCGGCCTGCGCTACTGCATCAACTCGGCGGCGCTGAAGCTGAACGAGAAGAAGTAGCGGCAATGCGTCACGCGCGGGCTTGCCGCCTGTGCTGACGATGGCGGGTCCGGCAAATATCCCGATTTCCCGTCGAACGTTTGATCCGCCCCGTGCGACCAAGAACCGGTCGCGCGGGGTTTTGTTTTGGCGCGGCCGTCCTTCCGCGCGCCTCAACACAAGGAAATTTTGATGTCACCGATTTCTGGAAAGCTTTTATTCGGTCTCGGTCTTGCCGGCGCCATCATGGCAGGCGCGGTCAGCGGGCCTGCGTTCGCCGCCGACAAGATCTCTCTGTTCAAGGTCATCACCGCCAAGGACGAAATCGTCATCGGCATGACGGATGCCGATCTCGCTGAGATCGATGGCCAGAATGCCGGCGGCATCGCCAAGATGCTGGTCGCCAAGGGCTCGATGAGCGTCTGGCAGTACGCGGTGCACAAATCCGCTTCCGGCGATCTCGAACAGGCGCCGCTGCACAAGATCGGCCTGATCGCCAGCGACTCGCTGCGGGTCGAGCCCTATCCGACCCCGCTGAAGGTGCTGCCGATCGACGAAGGCAAGAAATAGCCGCCGGAGCGGCCAACAACATCCTCGTGATTGGCAGAGCGCCTTAACGACTCGCGCCCCGGAATGTGCTTTGATCCGGAACTGCGGGGCCGTAGGCGTCTCGCCGCGCGGCTGCCGCCTGTTCTGAGGAGGGCGTCATGTCGCTTGGACTGATCCTCATCATCGTCTTGCTGATCGTCCTGCTGGGCGGCTATAGCGGCCGGATCCGCGGCTATGGCTATGGTCTCGGCCACTCCGGAATGGGCCTTTTCGGGGTGATTTTGATCGTGGTCGCGATCCTGGCCTTGCTTGACAAGATTTGAGAGTCGTAAGCCATTGAAATAAATGGACTTATTTGACCGGACGCGGTGCCATGCGCGGATTCAGCATGTGCTCTGCCGGGGCCGCTTCTGGGGTCGCATTTTTGTCAAAGAGGCCTATATTAGGGATCGAAATGACATGTACGGCGCCGCCAAGTACAGGCCGCCGTCCCCCAAATCCCTTGCGCCACGCCAACTGACAAGAACACAAGAGGTCGTCGACCATGCGTCCCCTGCGTCCGTTCAACTACAATACGTCTGCCGAACTGTTTCCTGCCGCGATCCGCAAGAAGAAGCGGGCGGGCTTCGCCTACCGCCGTTTCGGCACTGCTGCCGAGGCCGTGCAGTTCGCGATGGAGCAGCTGCCGGCGGATTCGCTGAACGGCGCCTATCTGCAGGTCGAGGAAGCCCGGTTCGACCAGAACGGCATCCGCTCGCTCTATGAGAGCGAGGCGTTCCCGCTGCCGCGCCGTCCGCGCCCCGCCGCCAGCCAGACCGACGCCGACGCCGCATAAGCTTTCCTGCTCCTCACTCAACGAAAAGCCCTCGGACCGATCCGGGGGCTTTTGTTTTGGACGAGTCTTTCTGGCGAATAATCTGATCGGAAAACCGCAGCACACTTTTCCGGATTATTCGCCCTAAAGTCTCGGCTGCTTGTCGAGCCAGCGCCGCAGCATCCGCACATTGCGGATGTTGGCCCGGAACATGACGTCGAAGGCATCGCCCGCCACCGGCACCATGCCGACCACGCCGTCGACCGCGACATTGGCGAGCATCCGCGCCGTGATGTGCCACGGCGCGCCCAACAAGCGGGCCTCGCGCACCAGCCACAGCGAGATCGCCGTGGTGATGAGATCGCCGACCACCGGGATCAGGCCGACCAGCCCGTCGATGCCGTAGCGGACATTGGTGCCCGGCACGACGAAGGCAACGTCCAGCAGCTTTGCGATCATCTCCAGCCGCTGCAGCCGCTCCTCGCGCGTCAGATTGCCGAACGGGTTGGCGGTGGAGTTGCGGAAGTCGAAGCGGAAGCCGTCCTGAAAGGCTCCCTGAAAACCTTGGAACTGCGGATGCAGCGGGCCATCGCCGAGCTCGCGCCCGTCCTGATCGATGACCTTGCCGCGCGCCTGCGCCCCGCCGAAGGGCGGCCGCGATCGCGTGGCGTGGGGGGTGAAGATGTCGTCCTCGGGCATGGCCATCACATGGTAACGCGGGCAGGTGGTTCAAGTTGCGTCACATTACCACTGTGTCACCTTCATGGCCGTTCAAGCCGCATCACCTGCCGTGCGCCGCCGGCGGCGTCAAGCCACAGCGGCGGCGATTGAAATCGATGGCGCAAGACTCGATCCTCGTCTCGCTTAATACACGCCCTTGTTCATGGTTCTGAGCCGCTGGGCCAGCGTCCTCATCACCTTCAGGGCAAAATGCGGCGTCTGGCTGACGAGGAAGAGAAACTGCTTTTCCGAGACCGGGACGAGCTCGACATCCGTGAGCGCCGTCGCGGTCGCGCTCCTCGGCTCGTTGTCGATCAAAGCCATCTCGCCAAAGATCGTGTCCGCCGGCAGGTCCGCCATGGTCTTGTTGCCGACCTGAATGCGCACGAAGCCGCTCTTGATCACGAACAGCTCGTTGGCCTGTTCACCCTCGCGAAAGATAACGCCGCCGGCCCGCACCAGGCGCGTTTCGATATCGTTGCCCGTCAGAAGGCTGAAGCTTGCATCTGCCACTCGAAATTCCTTTCCCCGAACCCGGATGCAGATCCGATGCATCCTGGTGTCTTGCTGCTCCGGCTAAAACAAATGCGCGAAAACGAAGTAGAGAACGCCCGAGATCAGCATCGCCATCGGCAGGGTCAGAACCCAGGCCATCGCGATGTTGCGGATTGTCGACCATTGCAGGCCGGACCCGTTGGCGGTCATGGTGCCTGCGATGCCGGACGACAGCACATGCGTCGTCGACACCGGCAAGCCGTAGCCATCAGCCGCGGCGATGGTCGCCGCCGCCGTGATCTCGGCGCAGGCACCCTGCGCATAGGTGAGATGGGTCTTGCCGATCTTCTCACCCACCGTCACGACGATCCGCTTCCAGCCAACCATCGTGCCGAGGCCGAGCGCGATGGCGACCGCAATCTTCACCCAGGACGGAATGAATTTGGTCGCGGCATCCAGCGAGCCCTTGTAGCGATTGAGCGTCGCAACGTCCGCATCGTTCAGCCCGTTGTCGCTGCTCTTCATCAGCAAGCGGAGTGCCTCCGACACCAGGTACATGTCGTTGCGCGTGTTGCCGACGGTCTCGGCGGGGAATTTCGCCAGCGAACCGTACTGCACGACCTGGTCGCGGATTTCGCCGACGAGGACGGCGAGTGACGGATAGGTATCGTCGCCGAGTTGGCGAAGACTGATGTAGTTCGTCACCGCCGGACGCGGATTGCCCGCCACCTTGCGGTCGGCTCCCTTATCCTCGATGACCTTGCTCGCCGCAGCCGAGTTCGCGGTGAATGCCTCGATCTGACTCGCAGGCATCGCGCGGTTGAGGGCGTAGGCGGTCGGGACCACGCCGATCAAGATGAGCATGATGAGACCCATACCCTTCTGACCGTCGTTCGATCCGTGAAAGAAGCTGACCAGGGTGCAGGTCAGGATCAGGATGCCGCGGATCCACCATGGCGGCGGCTGATCGCCTTTCGGCTCGCCGAACAGCGCCGGTGTTGCGCGCAGCAGCGCGGTCTTCAGCCCGAAGAGCAGGATGGCGGCGAGCGCAAATCCGAACAGCGGCGACAGCAGCAACGCCTTGCCGGTGTTGACGGCCTGCGACCAGTCCACGCCGGAGGTCCCCTCCCGTCCGTGCATCAGGGCATTCGCGATACCAACGCCCATGATCGATCCGATCAGGGTGTGCGAGCTCGAGGCGGGCAATCCAAAATACCAGGTGCCGACGTTCCAGATGATGGCGGCGATCAGCAGCGCAAACACCATGGCGAAGCCGGCGCTGCTGCCGACCTGAAGGATCAGTTCGACCGGCAACAGGGAGACGATGCCGAAGGCAACCGCGCCGCTGGAGAGCAGCACGCCGATCAGGTTGAACAGGCCCGACCAGACCACGGCGATGCGAGCCGGCATCGAGCGCGTGTAGATCACGGTGGCGACGGCGTTCGCCGTGTCGTGAAAGCCGTTAACGAATTCGAAGCCGAGCGAGATCAACAGCGCGACGAACAGCAGCAGGAACGCCGCATAAGAGGTCTTCCCGGCCCCCGTCGCACCGACATCCGCATAGATGCTGTAAGCCACGAACAGCAGCGCCGCGCCGATCACGCCGAGATAGATGATGCCGGTGAGAGGATGAAAGCCCTTCTCGAGATCGGGGCCGCGGCGCCGCGCGGGCTCGATCGAACCAGGTAACGCTACATCGCTCATATGATCGCCCTCACGGCCGCGGGAGGACAAAAGCGGCCATGTGACATTGGGACTACGTTTACATGACGCGCATGTGACAGTTCCATGAAACGCGATGCGGCCGACCTGCGACCCGCTCCTAGTGCATTGACAAGACTACGATAATAGCGCGACCCGATGCTCGCCGTGCGTAAGGCAGGGCCTCCTCCGGCCACGATGCATTACCGCGTCGACCGGTGAAAAACTGCCAATCACGTCAAAGCCGAAAATTTCTGTTTTTACAAAGGAGGCGCTGCACGCCCTAATGCTGGGATGCATGCTGCGCCGGCGCGTGCAACTCCTCGGCATATCGATGCGCCAGCCAGGACGTGATCACGCCCGGGATGAAGCCGACCAGCCCGTAGAGGATGAACTGCACCGGGCCGCTTTCGGAGCCGTGCGAGGCGTAGGTCAGCGCCGCGCCGACGAACGCCACGGCGCCGACGATCAGCATCCGCACCGTCGGCGTGACCCGCCGCATATGCATCAGAATGTCGTCGATCGCGCCGAACATCAGCGACGGCACGATGCCGAACAGATAATTGTATTGCAGCGACTTCACGAACACGACGAGCAGCTTCGCCACTTCGCCGCCATTGGTCTCGGTCCAGTAGCCGGACTGATAGGTGGTCATGAGCAGCAGCAGGAAGCCGCCGATGAACGGCCCGACGGCTGCGAAGATCAGATAGCGTTTCATGGCGTGCCCCTGCCCAGCGTCAGGCGAGTGTAACGCAGTCACGCGGCTGTTCTAGGGGAAAATCGAAAGAGCCCGGCACTGTTCCGGGATCATCGCGTCGATGCGCTGCAACAGCCGAACTTCGCTGCGATACGGAATCGGCCGGACTCAGCCGGGCGATGAGATCGTGAGCACCGAAGTGAGCGCCGAGCCTGTTACTCACCCCACGCCGCGAAGGCGTCGTTGAAGGCCCGCTCGCCGGGGGCGCCCTTTTCGATCGCGATGATGGCGCGGCGCTGGTTGGTGTAGACCAACGGCACGTCGAACCAGGAGCGCTCCTTGAGGAGCTGCAGATTGCGCGAGCGGTCGGCGTCGACGTTGGAGAGGCCGACCAGGAAGAAGCCGTCGGTGACCTTGACCGCGAGCCCGGCCAGCGGCGTGCCGCGCGCCTGCTCGTTGGACTTCATCAGGATGCCCGGCACGTTGCCGACGCCGCCATTGGCGAAGTCCTGCGGTAGGATGAAGGTCAATTCCGCGGTATGGCTCGCCGGCAGCGATGAATCGGTGTTGCGGCGGAACGACATCGTCATCTTGAACTTGCGATCGGGGATGTCGATGTCGGCGCGCACCGCGATGTCGGGCTTCTGGTTGCCCGATCCCTTGACCTGCTCGGTGCGCCAGACTACCGAGCCGACATATTGCTTGCCCTTCGGATCCGACGGGTCCTCGTCATAGAGCACCACGCGCTGCGCCACCGGAGCGACCGGCTCGCCCGACGACGGCTGGCCGACACGGTCGGTGATCTTCTTGCTCGACGGCGTCGCCGCGGCATCCTTCGGCGCTTCGACCGGGGCGGAGGGTTTGAACAGGCTGCTGACAAGGGTGGCGGCCTGCTGGTGGAACAGAAAGCCGGTGCCGACCAGGATCAGCAGGATGCCGATCGCGATCGCGGTCTTGAACGGGAACATCGAACCGACGCGCGGCCGCTTCGGCTCACGCTCGCCATTGCCGACTCGCGAGCGTGGCGGCGGCGCCTGGGGCGGCTGCGGGGTGTAGCGTTCCGCTTCCTCGATCGACTCTTCGTAGGAATAGGGCGTCTCGGGATCGCCGCCGCGGTTTTCCAGGCTCGGCTCGAGCCGGTCGAATTCCGGCGAGGGCGACGGCACGTTGGCGTAGGTCTTGCGCGCGTTGCGGCTGGCCTGCGCCGCGGCACGGCCGAGATCGTCGGCATCGGCAGTGATGTCGCGGAAGCCGCGCACGCCCGGGGCCGCCGGCGGCACCGGCGGCTGCGCGCCTTCGGGACCGCGGCGCGGCGGCGCCGGCCGGGTCTGCGGCGGCTGGGTATCGGAGCCGGCTGGGACCGGCGGGTTCTGCGGCCGCGGTGGGGCCGGCGGCGGCGCGTCGGGACGCAAATTGCGCGGCGGGCGCTGCTCGGCGGGCGGCCGCGGGCGCGCGGCAGTGTCGGCGGAATTCGGCTCGGGCGGCCGCGGATTGGCACGGCGCAGCGGGTCGCTGCCGCGGGCCCCGCCGCCAGGACGCGAGGCCTCGCGGGCGCGCTGCGCGGCCTCGGACTCGACCTTGCGGACCGCCTCTTCCAGCGACAGCCGCTCGCGGGTGATCTCGGACTCCGAGAGCGGCGGCTGCACGCCGCGAAGTTGCTGGATCAACGCCGTCCGCGCCCGCGCGTAGAGCGCGCGGCGGGCTTCGCCGGGAGCGTTGGGGTCCAGTCCGGCGATGGCACGGGCGATCAGCGGGTAGTAGTCAGCCATTTCCACACAATTGGTGGGATATAGGTAATATCCCGTTAAGCCTCGAACGGATTCTGTACCAGAATAGTATCTTCACGTTCCGGACTGGTGGAAAGCAGGGTGACCGGGCACCCCACCAGTTCCTCGACCCGGCGGACATACTTGATGGCCTGAGCCGGCAGGTCCGCCCAGGACCGCGCATTGGCGGTCGGCTGCTTCCAGCCCTCGATGACCTCATAGATCGGCTCGATGCGGGCCTGCGCGCCCTCGCCCGCCGGCAGATGATCGATTTCCTTGCCGTCGAGCTTGTAGCCGATGCAGACCTTGATGCTGTCGAACCCGTCGAGAATATCGAGCTTGGTCAGCGCCAGCCCGGCAATTCCGCAGGTGCGGACAGTCTGTCGCACCAGCATCGCGTCGAACCAGCCGACCCGGCGCTTGCGCCCGGTGTTGACGCCGAATTCCTTGCCGCGGCGGCCGATTTCCTCGCCGATCTCGTCGTTCAGCTCGGTCGGGAACGGTCCCTGGCCGACCCGGGTGGTGTAGGCCTTGCAGATGCCGAGCACATAGCCGACCGCACCCGGCCCGAGGCCGGTGCCGGTCGCGGCCTGCGCCGCCACCGTGTTGGACGACGTCACATAGGGGTAGGTGCCGTGATCGACGTCGAGCAGCGCGCCCTGCGCGCCCTCGAACAGGATGCGTTTGCCCTCGCGGCGCTTGAGGTCGAGCAGCCGCCACACCGTCTCGGCATACGGCAAAAGCTTCGGCGCCAGCGCCGAGAGCTCGGTCAGGATGCCCTTGCCGTCGATCTCCGCGAGGTTGAGGCCGCGGCGCAGCGCATTGTGGTGCGCCAGCAGGCGTTCGATCTTGTGCGGCAGAGTATCGAGATCGGCGAGATCCATCAGGCGGATCGCCCGGCGACCGACCTTGTCCTCATAGGCCGGGCCGATGCCGCGCCGGGTGGTTCCGATCGAGGTGATGGCGTTGGAGGATTCGCGCAGGGCGTCGAGCTCGCGATGCAGCGGCAGGATCAGCGTGACGTTCTCGGCGATCCGCAGATTGTCCGGTCCGACGGCAACGCCCTGGCCCTTCAGCTTGGCGACCTCGTCGAGGAAGGCCTGCGGATCGAACACCACGCCATTGCCGATCACCGCGAGCTTGTTCGGGCGCAGCACGCCGGAGGGCAGCAGCGCCAGCTTGTAGGTCTCGCCATTGATCACGAGCGTATGGCCGGCATTGTGGCCGCCCTGGAAGCGCACGACGATGTCGGCCTGTTCCGACAGCCAGTCGACGATCTTGCCCTTCCCCTCGTCACCCCATTGGGCGCCGACGACGACAACATTGGCCATTGCGAAGATGTTCCCTTCAGGTGTTTCAGAGACCACGATCGCGGCGAAAACGCGTCCGCCCACAGCGACCATGCATGATATGCCCAGCCCAAATCGCGGCGCCCGGCCGCGCACACGCAAGGCGCCTACCGGATAACGGAAGCGGGTCGGCTGCGCAAGCAAGAACGGGGTCGTTTACGCCTTTTAGATGAGCGACAACCCTTTGATATCCCCCAAAAATTCCATGTCGCGCCCGGCCGCGCCGGACTGGCGAGAATTTAATGTTGGCGCCGCCTCGGGCTGACCCTACGTCCGATTGATCGGCGGGCCCATTGCGGCGATCATTCGGCCGTATCAACCGGCCCGGACCATGCCCAATTCGACACAAGCAACGATGGCGCTGCGCAAGCTCGGCATTGCCTTCAGGCTCCACACCTATGTCTACGATTCCAGCGCCGAGAGCATCGGGCTGCAGGCGGCGGAGGCGCTCGGCGTCGATCCGAACCGCATGCTGAAGACGCTGATGGCGGAGGTCGACGGCAAGCCGGTCTGCGCCGTGGTGCCGTCCGACTGCGAGGTCAGCATGAAGAAGCTTGCCGCAGCCCTCGGCGGCAAGTCGGCCAGGATGATGCGCCCGGCCGATGCCGAGCGGCTGACCGGCTACCATGTCGGCGGCATCAGCCCGTTCGGCCAGAAAAAGAAGGTGCCGACCGCGATCGACGAGACCGCGCTCACCCATGTCACCGTGTTCGTCAATGGCGGCCAGCGCGGCCTGCAGATCGAGATCGATCCGAACGACGCCGCGCTCGCCGCCGGCGCCACGATGAAGGCGCTGGTGGCGACTCAGGATTAGAACCCACTTCGCTCGAAAACGCTCTGTGCGCTCAATGCGAGGGCTTGTCCCGGCCAAACTCCGCGCCAACGTAGTCGGACAGGCCGGTCAATTCCTCCGCCGAAATATCGTTGACGTTGAGCCTGAGCTGCATGATCGCAAGATCGAGCAGATGTGCGGCGAAGGTCGCGCCGGAAGCCGTCACGATGCTGCGCTGCTCGATCAGCACCGCGATGACGTCGCGCAAACTGCGCACTTGCACTTGATCCATGGCCCTCTGCCCGATGCCGGCCGTCGTGATGTGTGTTGTCATTGGGATACCGATTGTAGTGTGCTGATGGACGCCGCGCTGGCGGATGGAATGTATGGCAGCCGCTCGGCATCCTCGCCGAGATGCAGGATGCGCGATGGCATCTCGCGGACTTCGATATCGATCGTCATCGGCGGCGGAATCAGCGTCACCGAGGCTTTCGGCCACGGCGCCGGATTCGGGCTGACGGCGGTGAAGCGATAGGCCGCGGCGATCTCGAGCGCGAGCAATTGCAATTCGAGCATCGCAACCCCCATCCCGGCGCAGGCGCGCGGGCCGGCGCCGAACGGGATGTAGGCATCGGTGTTGTAGCGCCGCGTCATCAGGAAGCGGTCCGGATCCGGGAAATGCCTGGGATCGCGCTGCAACTGCCAGGGACAGATCAGCAGCGAGGTGCCGACCTTGAGTTCGCGCCCGCCGATCGTCACCGGCTGCATCACCTCGCGCGAGAACCACCAGGCGCTGGGATAGAGCCGGCAGACCTCCTTGACGAACGTCGCGCTCAGATTGGCGCGCTTCACCGCGTCGAGCCGCAACTCGCCGTCGTCGCCGAGGCACTCCGCCGCCTCGTCGGCAATGTCGTCCATCAGCGCGGGATCGGCGGCCATCTGGTAGAACATCCACGCCGCCGTCGAACCCGTGGTGTGATGGCCGGCGAGCAGCAGCGTCAGGATCTCGTCCTCGAGATCGCGATCGCTGAGGCCGAGCGCCTCGAGATCGCGCAGCGCGCTGCTCGAGCCCGCCTTGCGGCGCAGGCGCTGCACCACCGTCGACATCGCCAGCTTGGCGCAGACCCGGTTCTGCCGGCGCCGGTACCAAGCCACCGGGCCGAACGGCAACGCGCGGAACATCTCCTCGGCGAGATCATCCTCGATCACGCCGACGGCCTGAACCAGCGCTTCCTCGTCGCCGGACGACATCACCTGCGACCCGAAGATCGCGACGCAGATGGTCCGCAACGCCAGCATCGCCGTGACATGGTGCGGATCGAACGATCCGAGCCGCGCCAGGCTGGCGCCGACCGCGCGGATCTCGGCGCACATATGCGGCAGGAATTTCTCCACGCTGCCCTTGGCCATGTGCTTCTGAAGCACCGCACGGCGCCGCTTGTGCTCCTCGCCGCTCAGCATCAGCGAGCTGCGGCCGAGCACCGGCATCAGCTTCTTGATCAGCTTGCCCTTTCCGATGTCGGTCTCCGGCGCCTTGAGGATCGGGCGCAGCAGATCGGGATCGTTCACCAGAAAGACGGGTGCGGGTCCAAGCCGCAGCGGGACGAGCCCGAGCTCGGCCTCCTTGCCGCGGGTCAGCAGCAGACGCAGCGGATCACGCTGGAATGCTCGAACGTCCGAGAACATGTGAAGCATCGTGAATCTCCAATTGCCGTCCAAGGTCGAGGAATTTGGTCAGGCCGGGATTGTCGGAAAGACCAAGCGGGATTTCTCCGGCGAGTGCCGTCAGCGGGCGGCCCAGGCGATCACTGCCGATCACCTGCGGCGGGCCGTAGCGGCGGGTGCGGATGTCCATGCGGGTGAGGAAGCGCTCGTAGGACAGGTCGGCGAGCGCGACGAGCGCCGTCGCCCCGCGCAACTCGGCGAAGCGAAACATCAGCGCGTAGTTGACGCGTGCAGCCTGCGACCTCGCGCCACCAGGCAGCACGCCGAAGCGGCTGATCTCCCAGGCGTCGCTTCTGCTCGGAAAGCGGCGCACGGCAAGCTGCGGGAACACCGACCGGGTCAGATAGGGATAATCGGTGCGGATCGCGCGGAAGCCGCCGACCAGCTCGACGCCTGAGAACAACAGGCAGTGCTCGGTGTACCAGCAGTCGAACTGATCGCGTTCGACGTCGCCGGTCGTGCTCAGAAGCCAGCCGCAATGGTCGACGAACAGGCGCTTGCGCAAGCGCAAGATCGCCCCGACATGCGCCGGATCAAGCTCTTCGCGGGTGATGAGTGCATGATATCCGTCCAATGAATGCAGCATTATCCTTTCCTCCAAATGCGGAACATCTGGAACGAAAGGGGTTAACTGTGGTACCCCCGGAAACCGGGGGTTTTAGTCAATGGGCCTGGTAGACGCGATTTCGACCATCGAGGCGTCGGATACCATCGACGAGCTCAGCTCGTCATTGCACCGTATTGTCCAGGACTATGGCTTCTCGGGCTTCGCCTTTGTCGATGCCGGCCGGCCCGACCTCGATCTGCCCTACCATGTCGGCACCTATCCCGACGCCTGGAAGCGGGCCTATGTGCAGAACGAGTTCGTCCATGCCGATCCGGCGCTGGCGCGGTCGCGACGCACCAACACGCCATTCAGCTGGAGCAGCCTGAAGCTGCCGGAGCGAAGCGGACACAAGCGGGCGCCCGAGGTCAAGACGATGGACGCCGCCCGGGAGTTCGGATTCAAGGACGGCTTCGTGGTGCCGTTCCACTATCGCGACCGGCTCGGCGCCGTGCACTCCAGTTCGACGGTGTTCTTCTGGGAGGATGAACCGCGCGATTTCGACAAGCTGTTCATCTGCCATCGCCATGAACTGCATCTGTTGATGATCTACTGGGTGCAGCGGGCGATGGATATCGTCAACCGCGACCAGCGCAACGCGCCGACCATCCTCAAGCCCGCCGACGCCGCCGAAACCATCAAGCTCACCGCGCGGGAGAAGGAAGTGATCGCCTGGGCGGCACGCGGCAAGACCGTGGCCGACACCGCGCAGATCCTCGGCATCTCGCCGGAGACGGTGGAAGGCTTCATCAAGCAGGCGCTGCGCAAGCTCGAGGCCTCCAACAAGACGCACGGGGTGGCGAAGAGCATCGCGCTCGGGATCATCGACTTGTGAGCGGCGCCGCGCGGCCGTCGCTCGCGCGTTGACCTCGCTCAGGCGGCAGCGCCGCGAACTGCGGTGAGATCACACATCAGGGTTGCATTTGATACAAAGATCACCGCGTGCGATCTTGATAATAAGGCCGGGCTGGATGACGGAATCTCGGACCATGGGTACTTATTGCAGTGCCCGCCCGGCTGCCGTGAAAGTCCGGATCATCCTGTAGGCCGCCAGGTGCGGCTGGACCGATTGTCGGTCCGGGTGATCCGTAGAAGTCCCGTCACGACGAACCACAGTTCCATTTGCTACCAATCATCGTCACGGACATGCCGTCGACGGACGTAGCTGGAGATCGCCCAGGCGCAACATGAGCACATCGCAGGACGACCAGATCGATCAACTGGTGCAGGCGCGCTGGCGCGAAATCGGGCTGTCGCAGGCAGACCTCGCCGAGATCCTGTGCGCGGGGGCCTCCCTGCAAAAGGCCGGCGTGGACGGCACGGTGAAAGTCGATACCGGGCGCCTTGCGACCGTCGCGGAGATGCTCGGGATCACCGCCGACATCCTCAATCGCCGGCCCGCCGCCGCGCAGGCACAAGGCGGCCAGGCGGCGGAATCGCTGCAGTCGCTGCTCGAGCTGCGCATGCTGCGGGTGTTCCGCGACGTGCAGGACCCCGACACCAAGCGGATCCTGATCGAGCTCGCCGAGCAGATCGTCAGGCGCCAGACCAAGCCGCCAGAGACCGGCTAGAGCGAGATGAAGTTGGGTTTGGCCTCGGGGTCGGTTCACCTCTCCCCAGTGGGGAGAGGTGAGCCTCCGACGCCGCTTCTATTCAACCTGATCTCATCATGCTCTAGAGGCTTGTGGCGGACGTCCGGCAAAACGCCATCGCGCCTCCCCGTAAGGGCCCTGCGCGCATGGTCGCGATGCGTCTATCCCCATTGATGGAGTAGCGGAAACCGTGTCTGTGACGGGGCGCCGGGTCGACCCTACCGGCCCGGCGGCGGCCGGGCGAGCGGGCCACGGCGTCGCGAACCCGGGCCTTTTTGAATGTCAGCCACCGATTCCACCACAACGCCGGCGTCCGGCTCCTGGATCGCCAATCAGCCATATCTGCTGCTTTGCATCACCGCGATGTGCTGGGCCGGCAATGCGATCGTCGGCCGGCTCGCGGCCGGCCATATCCCGCCGGTGACGCTGTCGTTCCTGCGCTGGTTCGTGGCGTTCCTGATCATCCTGCCGTTTGCCTGGAAGCACCTCGCCAGCGACTGGCCCGCGATCCGCAAGAATCTCGGCATCATGATGCTGCTGTCGATGACCGGCATCAGCGCCTTCAACACGCTGCAATACTGGGCGCTCGAGCACACCCAGGCGCTCAACACGCTGCTACTGCAATCCTCCGTGCCGCTGATGGTCGCGCTGTGGTCGCTGATCCTGCTCGGCGCTCGGCTGACGCTGGCGCAGCTCTGCGGCGTCTTGCTGTCGCTCGCCGGCGTGCTGGTGATCCTGCTGCACGGCGATCTCACGACGCTGTCCAAGATCGAGTTCAACAAGGGCGACCTGATCTTCATCGCCGCGCTGGTGATCTTCGCGCTGTACTCGGTGCTGACCCTGAAGCGGCCCAAAATCCATGGGCTGTCGGTCGCGGCCTTCACCTTCGGCTGCGGCGCGCTGTTCCTGGTCCCGTTCCTGATCCGGGAACTCGGCACGCGTCCGGTGATGCAGCTCACGACCGGCAATCTGCTGTCGCTGTTCTATGTCGCGGTATTTCCCTCGACGGTGGCCTATCTGTGCTTCAACCGCGGGGTGCAGCTGATCGGCGCCAACCGCGCCGCGCCGTTCTTCCACATGGTTCCGGTGTTCGGCACCATCATGTCGATCGTGTTCATCGGCGAGCATCCGCAGGCCTTCCATTTCATCGGCTTCGCGCTGGTGCTGGCCGGCGTGTTCGCGGCATCGCGGCGGCAGTCGGCGGCGTGACTGTCGGAAGAGCACCTCCTTCCCTCTCCCCGTTCTTACGGGGAGAGGGTCAGGGTGAGGGGCTCGCTTCGCAAAGACGGAGCGAGATGAATTCGCGGAGACTCCCCCTCACCCGGAACGCATTCCGCTGCGCTACATGCGTTCCGGCCTCTCCCCGCACGCGGGGAGAGGCAGGGACGGGTGCGGTGACTATCGGCGGCAAATCCGCTATCTCTTGAGGTCTATTTCGCGGACAGGTCCCAAACGCATGGCGCGCGCCAGCAATCTCGTGATCGGCACCCTGACGCTGGCCCTGATCGCCGGCTCGCTCGGCGGCTGGCTGGGCTATCAGCGCTATGCCGGCATCAAGCGGATGGTGCCGTTCCGCGTCGTGTTCGAGGGCTCGGCGTCGGGCCTGCGCCGCGGCGCCAGCGTCAACTTCGCCGGCGTGCGGATCGGCGAGGTGGTCTCGATCCGGCTCGACCGTCACCGCGTGGTGGCGATGACGCGGATCGAGGGCAACGCCCCGATCAGGAAGGACACCCAGGCCGGCCTCGAATTCCAGGGCCTCACCGGGATCGCCTCGATCTCCTTCACCGGCGGCACCGACGAAGCCCCTCCGCCGCCGCTCGGCGCCGACGGCATTCCCGAGCTGACCGCCGACGCCGAAGGCACGATGGGCATCCAGGAGAAGCTGCGCGTCGCGCTGCGCAATGTCGACCGCGTCATCACCGAGAACGAGGCCGACATCAAGGACTCGCTGCTCGGGCTCGAGAACTTCACCAACTCGCTGTCGGGCAATGGCGAGCTGATCGCCGGCTTCATCGACGCCGCCGACGACGGCATCAGCACTGTCGACGCCAAGCTGACCTCGGCCGACAAGTTCCTGAAGAGCTTCGGTAGCGACAAATATGGCGGCGAGTTGCTGCCGACCGTGATCTCGCTGCGCGAGCTGATCGAGAGCTTCGACAAGAAGTCCGGCGCCATGATCGCCGAGACCCGCAAGACGCTCAGCGACGTCAGCCAGTCCGTCAACAAGTTCAACGAGAAATTTGTCCAGCCCGCCGCCAGGCGCTAGCCTCGCGTTCCAGCCAAGACCTAAGAACAAGAACCAAGAACAACAACCAAGAACAACGGAAACGCCCAACGTGCACGACCGGACCGCAGCCCTCTCCCCGCCTCCCGCAACCGTCAACCGCGCGGCGAGCGCCGTGCCCCGCCGTCTGCGGCGCTATCTCACGCTCGACGATTTCGAACCGCAGGCGCGGCGGCGGCTGCCGAAATTCCTCTACGGCTACATCTCCGGCGGTGCCGAGACCGACGCGGCACGGTCAGACAATCGCCGGGCGTTCGACGAGTACGGCTTCGTGCCGCGGGTGCTGAAGGACGTCTCCGGCCGCGACCAGACCACGACGCTGTTCGGCAAGACCTATGCCTCGCCGTTCGGGATTCCGCCGATGGGCTCGTCCGCGCTGTGCGCCTATCGCGGCGACATCGTGCTGGCGCGCGCCGCGGCCGCGGCCAATGTCCCGATGATCCTCTCGGCCTCCTCGCTGATCACCCTTGAGGACGTTCGCGCCGCCAATCAGCAGGCCTGGTACCAGGCCTATCTCGCCGGGCTCCCCGAGCGCATCGAGCCGCTGGTCGATCGCGTCGCGGCAGCCGGCTACGACACCTTCGTCGTCACCGCCGACGTGCCGGTGCCGCCCAACCGCGAGAACAACATCCGCAACGGCTTCCAGGTGCCGCTCGAGATCACGCCGCGCGTGTTCTGGGACACCATCACCCATCCGGACTGGCTGCTGAACACGTGGCTACGCACCGTGTTCAACCACGGCATGCCGCATTTCGAGAACATGGACGCCAAGCAGGGCCCGCCGGTGCTGTCCAAAAATCTGATGCGCAACATCGGCAGCCGCGACCAGCTGGCCTGGAAGCACGTCGAGCTGATCCGCAAGCGCTGGCGCGGCAAGCTCGTGGTCAAGGGGCTGATCTCGCCGGAGGATGCGCGGCTGGCGCGCGAGCACGGCTGCGACGGCGTGATGGTCTCCAACCATGGCGGGCGCCAGCTCGACTACACGGTCTCCGCCCTGCGCACGCTGCCGGAGATCGCGGCGCAGAAGGGCAGCATGACGGTGATGATGGACGGCGGCGTCCGCCGCGGCACCGACGTGATCAAGGCGCTGGGGCTCGGTGCCGACTTCGTCTGGATCGGCCGTCCGTTCCTCTATGCCGCCGTGGTCGCTGGCGAAGCCGGCGTCGCGCGTGCGATCTCGCTGCTGCACGCCGAGATCGACCGCGACCTCGCGCTGCTCGGCATCCGCAGCCTGAAAGAGATCACGCCGGACCTGGTTCGGAAGTTCTGAAGCGTTTTCGAGCGAAGTGGATGCCGGTTCGCGTTAAGAAAACGCGTCACAACAAGAGTCTAGAGCCCCGTTCCGATTCCATCGGCACGGGGCTCTAGGCTCACGCATAGCGCGCGGCGCCCATGCAGAGCGCCGTGATCGCGAGCAGCCCGGCGGCGATGCGCTGGGCGACCGCGAGCCGCGAACGCGCGGCTGACGGATCGGCCGCACCATTGCGCAACTGCCTGACGGCGCCGCCGCCGACGATGATCTGCACGGCAATCGCGGCAAGTGCGGCGATCGCGCCGCCGGCCAAAATCCGCTCCGACAGCGCAAACGACCCCTCATGGACGAGGCGCCACAGCGTGGCGCCGGTCACGATCGCAACCGTCGCCGCGCCGATCTGCGGAAACAGCAGCTTTTCGCCGCCAAGGCCGCCGGTGCGCGCCAACGTGAAGCTGGAGCCGGCCCAAAACACCGATGACAAGGCGTGAAGGGACAAGGCTATGATGAGGACGGTCTGCATGACGTTGCTCCAAACGGCATTGGAAATTAGATATACATAATGTATAGTCAATCCGACGAAAGCAAGGCAAACCGATGCCGCCGCGCAGTTATGTGAGCCCGGCGCGCAGCGCCGCCGCCGCCGAGACCCGCGAGCGCGTGATCGAGGCCGCCTCGCGCACGCTGCGCGAGGGCGAGAGCATTGCGCGCTTCTCGCTGGATACGGTGGCGAAGGCCGCCGGCGTGACCCGGCTGACCGTCTACAACCAGTTCGGCTCGCGGCGCGGACTGCTCGAAGCCGTGTTCGACGAGATCGCACGCCACGGCGGGCTGCATCAGCTCGCCGATGCCATGGCGATGGCCGATCCGCGCGCCGCGCTCGACCGCATGGTCGAGATCTTCTGCGGATTCTGGAGCCGGGATTCCGCGGTCGGACGCCTGCACGACGCGATGGCGACCGATCCCGAATTCGCCGAAGCCGTGCACGAGCGCAACGAGCGCCGCCGCCGCGGCGTCACCTCATTGATCGACCGCATCGCCGGCAGGGGCGCGTCGCCGCAGGCCCGCAAGGACGCGGTCGACCTGATCTTCGCGCTGACGAGCTATCCGACCTTCGCCTCGCTGAGCGCAGGGCGGTCGCGGGATGAGGTCTGCCGCGTGGTGCAGACGGCCTGCCACGCGGCGCTTTCTAATCTGTCAGACCCGTCATCCTGAGGTGCGAGCCTTGCGGCGCAATTGCGCCGCTGGGCGAGCCTCGAAGGATGAATCGGCCCCAGTCGGGCCGTCGACCCATCGAGACGCGCTTCGCGCTCCTCAGGGTGACGGTGATAGGCCCGACGGCGAAGTCGCGCTCTCAACCACCTCACCCGACCTTGAACTTGCTGTAGGCCTCGCGCGTCGCGATGATGACGTGCTCCTCGCAGCCATTGCGGCGGTGCGGGTCGCAGCGGGTCTCGTAGTCGGCCGAGGTCATCATGTCGAGGAAAGCAGCGACGCTCGGGTAATAGACCAGCGCAAGATAATCCCAGCGCTGGCCGGCCGGCTCGCCCAGCGCGACCGTCTCGGCGCTGCCGGTCCACAGCAGCGTGCCGCCGCGCGCCTTGATCATCGGGACGGTGAGCGCGCTGTAGCGTAGATAGGCATCCCAGCCCGAGCCGTCGCCGTCGAGCGACCGCGGGCGAAACCGCATCAGGTTGAGCATCACGACCGGAGCCGCTTGATCCAGCTCGCTCAGGCCTTTGACGTTCAAGAGATCGACACCCATCCATCAGCTCCCGTCCAAGATCGCATCCGTCCGGGCCGGGTCGGCCCGGCCGCAACGATTATGTCACATCGCGGGACTACCCTGAAATGCTGGCAGGCCGTAAGCTCGCTACTCGATCTCGGAGGTCAATGCCGTGATGACCCTTCCCGAACTTGCGGCCGACGCGCTCGGCAAATTCCTCGGCGAATACATGCAGCGCCGCTTCGGCTCTTCGCAGACCCAGCTCGTGGAGATGGTGCCCTCGATCGCGCGGATCGCCATCGAATGCATCGGCAACAGCGACGCGCTCTACCACAATGTCGAGCACACCATGCTGGTGACCCTGGCCGGCCACGCCATCCTGCGCGGCCGCGCGCTGCACTCGCACATGAGCGCCGAGGATTATGCGCATGTCATCGTCGCCTGCCTCACCCACGACATCGGCTACGTGCGCGGGTTGTTCGATGCCGACGACGAGAACGGCTATCTGGTCGCCGCCGATGGCCGCAAGGTGATCCTGCCGCGCGGCTCGTCGGATGCCGGGCTGATGTCCTATCACGTCGACCGCTCCAAGATCTTCGTGATGGAGCGGCTCAAGGGCGTCGCCCTCCTCGACAAGGAGCGCATCGCGCGCGCCATCGAGGGCACACGCTTTCCGCAGAGCGCGCCTGATGGCGATGAGGAGTTCGGCGAGGAGGCCATCCTGCTGCGGGCCGCCGACCTGATCGGCCAGCTCGGCGATCCCCATTACATCCGCAAGGCCAACGCGCTGTACCTCGAATTCGAGGAGGCCGGACTGAACCGCCAGCTCGGCTACGATTCGCCGGCCGATCTCGTCGACCTCTATCCGCGCTTCTACTGGGACAGCGTCGCACCACACGTGCAGAAGGCGATCCGTCACCTCAACATCACCTCCACCGGACGACAGTGGATCGCCAACCTCTACAGCAACGTGTTTCGCGCCGAGCGCGACATCTCGCTGTCGGGCCCGCAGAAATAGGCGGATCGCGCAGGCCACGCACACGAACTATCACCGTCACCCTGAGGAGGCCGCACCGCGGCCGTCTCGAAGGGTCGACGGCCACCAGCCGGGCCGTGCATCCTTCGAGACGCGCTTCGCGCTCCTCAGGATGACGGGGATAATTCTGCATTCGACGTCGTGTCCTGCGGTGATGACACGGTGCGCATGGCTCCAATCCGCTCTTTCGTCTTGTGGCGGCGGCGGATTCGGGCACAACATCCACCAGATAATGACCGCCTTGCCCACACCTGCCACAACCCCGCGCCGCTCCCCGCTGCACTGGCTCAACAACCAGCCTTATCTGCTGCTCAGCCTGACGTCGCTGTTCTGGGCCGCCAATATCGTGCTGGCGCGGCATGTCGGCAGCCATGTGCCGCCGGTCACGTTGACCACGATCCGCTGGTTCGGCGTGTTCCTGATCCTGTTGCCGTTCGCCTGGCCGCATCTGAAGGAGGACTGGCCGAAGCTGCGCAAAGCGCTGCCGCTGATGCTGCTGTTGTCTGCGGTCGGCTTCGCGTTCAACAATGCGATCTCCTACTGGGCGATGCAATATACCGAGGCGCTCAACGCGCTCTTGATCCAGTCGGCCGGTCCGCTGTTCGTGGCGCTGTGGTCGCTGATCCTGTTCGGCGTGCGGCTGACGCCGGCGCAGCTTGCCGGCATCGCGATCTCGCTGGCGGGCGTGCTGACCATCATCCTGCGCGGCGACTTCTCGGCACTTGCCAGCATCCGCTTCAACCGCGGTGACATCATGTTCGGCGCCTCGCTGGTGTCGTTCGGGCTGTATTCGGCGCTGATCCCGCGGCGGCCGAAGATCCATCAGCTCTCGCTGATCTCGTTCACCACCTGCTGTGGTGCGCTGATGCTGCTGCCGGTGGCAGTCTGGGAATTCCTGAACGGCGTGACGCTGAAGCTCGACCTTCTGACCTTTGCCACGCTGGGCTACACGCTGATCTTCCCGTCCACGCTCGCCTATCTGTTCTTCAACCGCGGCGTCGCATTGATCGGCCCGAACCGCGCGGCGCCGTTCTTCCATCTGGTGCCGGTGTTCGGCTCGGCAATGGCGATCCTGCTGCTCGGCGAGACGCTGGCGCCGTTCCATCTGATCGGCTACGCGCTGGTGCTTGCCGGCGTCATCATCGCCTCGCGGCAGGGATCGGCAAAACCCGCGAGCTGACGCCGGGGATATGGCTAGCTCGCCTTGCGCAAGCCGGCGGCTTTGCGCGGCGAATGTGGCCTTGCCGCCAGCGTGTCCGTGATGAAGTCGATGAACCGCCGCACCTTGGCCGGCACGTGGTTACGCGAGGCGTAATAGACGTAGAGCGGAAAGCGCTCGTCCGGCCAATCCGGAAACAGCTCGACCAGCGCGCCGC
The DNA here is from genome assembly GCF_015291625.1 of Bradyrhizobium sp. CCBAU 53421. NCBI lineage: Bacteria > Pseudomonadati > Pseudomonadota > Alphaproteobacteria > Hyphomicrobiales > Nitrobacteraceae > Bradyrhizobium > Bradyrhizobium sp. CCBAU 53421. The sequence goes on along the minus strand of NZ_CP030047.1, from coordinate 1,846,981 downwards.
TCCTCAGGTGATCGTCGATGCCGATATCGATCACCTGCGCGATGCCGAAGCCGGCCAGGCAAGCGCCGAGCTTGGTTCCTGAATCGGACACGGTCAGCCGGCCGTTGACCACGACCGGCACCACCTCGCCGCCGCGCCAAAACTCCCAATCGAAGGGACGCCCCGTCGCCGCGTCGATGGCCTGGATACATTGATGGTCGCGGCTCGCAAGCTCCCGCGGATCAAGCGGCCGGCCGTGTCGTTCGAGATAAATCGGCGAGGCCACGGTGAGCACGCGCGCATCGAGGACGCGCCGCGCAATCAGCGCCGACGGTACCGGCTCGCCGAAACGCACCGCCAGATCAAACCCGTCGCTGACCAGATCCGCGATCCGGTCGCGGGTCTCGATACGCAGCTCCATGCCCGGATTCTGCAGCAGGAATTCGCTCAGCTTCGGCGCCAGCACCATGCGGGAGAACAGCGGGTCGACATTGACCCGTAGCCTGCCACGAACCGCATCGCGCGACTTCGAGGTTTCCGCCGCCGCCTCGCCGATCCCGGCCAGATGCCCGGCAACCCGCTCGTAAAGTGCGCGCCCTTCCTCGGTGAGCTCGACGGCGCGGCTGGTACGGTGGACAAGCCTGGCATCGAGGCGCGCCTCGAGCTTGGCGATCGCCTTGCTGACCCCGGATTGCGTCATGCCGAGCCGTTCGGCGGCCCGGCCAAAACCGCGCGCATCCGCCAGCGCCGCGAGGACCACGAGGCCACCAACCAACCGACCGTCAACTTCGTCCATGCCGATGCCTCTCAGTCATCCAAGAGATGACCGCCCAGTCGTAGCACTCCGCCACCATATCGGCCACTGTCGGGGCAGATCACCGGCTCGATCCGGTGCGGCCACCACCAAATCATCCACTACGGAGATCCTGCAATGAGCGACATTCAGGCCATCGCATCCGCGATCGATGGATATTTCAACCTGATGTACGACGTCGACGATAGCCGGTTCCACGACGTGTTCGCCGATGCCTGCATCGTGCACGGCATCCGGGACGGCAGGCACACGGTGCGGTCGGCCGCGGAATTCCGCGACTTCATCCGCAGCCGTCCCTCGCCGGCGTCGATGAAGTCGCCGCGCGAGGAGGCGATCATCAGCATCGAGCAGACCGCGTCCGATCTCGCCATCGCCAAGGTGCGCGTCAGGGCCGGCCAGACCGGCTTCATCGACCATCTCGTGTTTCACCGGATCGACGGCAGGTGGCTCGTCACCACCAAGGCGTTTCACGTCGCGCAGGTCTACCCGGCCGGATCGTAACACCCGCGGCCAATTTTCGGAATATTAGAAATATGACACTGAGTTGCCCGACGTGTCAAGCTGGCTGGTCGCACGCCGGCGGCCACCGGCTACTGTGCATGGGGTTGTTTTCGATATTTTGGTAGCGCGCCCCTGCGGCGGCCCGGGAGTAGCAGTAGGCGCCGCCCTTCGTCACTGCGAGTAGCGAAACGACAAATCTGCCAACTCCGTCATCCTGAGGAGCCGCGTAGCGGCGTCTCGAAGGATCGACGGCCACCGGCGGGGCCGTGCATCCTTCGAGACGCGCGCAATGCGCGCTCCTCAGGATGACGGATGAGAGAATCGCAGGGTGGGGTTACGCCTTCGGCTGACTCACCCTACGCAATCCGTTACGCCGCGCGGACCTTCTGCAGGAACTCGTCGACCGCGTTGCGCAGCATGCCCGATTGGGTGTCGAGCTCGCGTGCATTCGACAGCACGTCGCCGGCCGCGGTGCCGGTGGCGGCGGCCGCTGACGTGACGCCGCCGATATGGGCGGAGATCTCGCTCGAGCCGGCCGCGACCTGCTGAATGTTGCGCGCGATCTCCCGCGTCGCATCGCCCTGCTGGTCGATCGCGGTCGAGATCGAGGCCGTGATCTCGCTCATCTGCGCGATGGTCGCGGTGATGCCGCCGATCGAGGTCACCGCCTCGCCGGTGGAAGCCTGCATCGCGGCGACCTGCGCCGAGATCTCCTCGGTCGCCTTCGCGGTCTGGTTGGCCAGCGCCTTCACTTCGGACGCGACCACCGCGAAGCCGCGGCCGGATTCGCCGGCGCGCGCCGCCTCGATGGTGGCATTGAGCGCGAGCAGGTTGGTCTGTGCGGCGATCGAGTGGATCAGCTTGACCACCTCGCCGATCTTCTCGGCGCCGGTGGAGAGCGCCTGCACGGTGGCATTGGTACGCTCGGCATCGGCCACCGCCTGGCTTGCGACCTCGCTGGAGCGCGCCACCTGGCGGGAGATTTCCGCGACCGAGCTGGAAAGCTCCTCGGCCGCCGCGGCGACGGTGCCGACATTGTTGGAAGCAGAGTCGGAGGCGGCACCGACGGTCGCGGCCCGCGCGCTGGCATCGCTCGCGGTTGCGGTCATCGACTGCGCCGTGGTCTGCATGCCGGCGGCGGCTGAGGCCACCGTACGGACGATGCCGTTCACGCTGCGCTCGAAATCGCTGGCAATGTTCTGCATCGCGCTCCGCCGCTCCGCGGTGGCGCGTGCCTGCGTCTCGGCCTCGGCCTGCTCGAGGCCGCGGATACGGATCGCATTGTCCTTGAAGACCTGGACGGTTGCCGCCATGCCGCCGACCTCATCGCCGCGGCCGACGCCGGGAATGTCGCCGTCGAGCTTGCCGTCCGCGATGTCGCGCATGCGGGCACCGAGCAGGTTCAGCGGCCGCGAAATGCTGCGCCCGATCAGCCAGGCGACCGAACTCGAGATGACGCCGATGCCGAGGATCGCGAGCCCGAGCAACCAGGCAATGGGACGCATCTTGGCGTCGATATCGTCGAGATAGGCGCCGGTGCCGAGATACATGTCGAAGCCAGGCACCGCGACGGCGTAACCAAGCTTTCGGATCGGCGTCTCCTGACCAGGCTTCACGTATTCATAGAACAGCAGAATGTCGCCCTTGGCCTTCACGCCGTCCATCAGCTCCTGAGAGAGTTTGCGGCCGTTGGTCACGACGTCCATGCGGTTGGTGCCGACCTGCTTCGGATCGGGTGCCAGCACCGTGATGCCGTTGTAGTCCGTGCCGAACAGATAGCCCGAGCCATTATCGTAGGTCATCGCGTTGCCGCGCTTGCCCAACTCGGCCAGCGCCGCTTCCTTGGTCATCTTTCCGGCGTCGACATCCTTCTTCAGGCTCGCTGCCATGTTCTTCGCCATCTCGACCATGGCCTTGGCCTGGTCGATGCGAGCATTTGTCATCTCACGCTGCATCAGCTGACCGGCGAGGATGCCGGCCGTGCACAGACCAAGGAGGGTCACCCCCACCAGAATGCCGAGCTTGGGGGTGATCTTCAGATTTGACAGCTTCACGGGGATCTCCAGAAGAGGCGGGGAACGCGACGCGATTGGCGGATTGATTCCGCTCACCGTAATGTGAGACCCTTTACCTGATGGTTACGGTGGTTCCCCGTAGAAGCCCGGAGAATCGGGCCGCGGACCAACCGGCAATTGTGGAGAGAACAGTGCCGCTCGCGTAGAAGTAGGAAATGCGGCGATCCGGGCCGCGCTCCGAGAATCAAGAACATCAAGAAGCAAACCAGCAAGAAGCAAGAACAGAAGACCTCACATCGGGAGCAGACAATGTCGAAATTCAGGGTGGTGACGCCAAAGGGCGCGAGCTTCACGGTCGCCGGCGGCGGCTACGATTATGAGCGCGAGGCGCTCGATCCGATCGGCGCGGAGATCGTCGAGGCGCCGGCCAACGAGGCCGAATTCATCGCCGCGGCGCGCACCGCGGACGCGATCTACGCCAAGGGCATGCCGATCACCAAGGCGGTGATCGACGCGCTGGAGAACTGCAAGGTGATCACGCTCGGCAGCGTCGGCGTCGACTCGGTCGACGTCAAGGCCGCGACCGCCCGCGGCATCCCGGTCACCAACATCCCCGACACCTTCATCGAGGAGGTTGCCGACCACGCCATGATGCTGCTGCTCGCAGGCTTCCGCCGCCTGATCGAGCAGGACAAGATGGTGCGCTCAGGCCGCTGGGCCGAGGGCCGCCCGGCGCTCCTCAAGATTCCGCGGCTGATGGGCCAGACGCTCGGCTTCATCTCGTTCGGTCGCGTCGCCCGCGCGGTGGCCAAGCGCGCCGCGCCGTTCGGCCTCAGGATGATGGCCTACGATCCCTTCATCCAGGAAACGCTGATGTACGACCACGGCGTGATCCCGTCGACCTTGTCGGAGGTGCTGTCGCAGTCGGATTTCGTCTCGATGCACGCCCCGGCGCGGCCCGAAGTGCACCACATGCTGACCGAGAAGCATTTTCGTCAGATGAAAAAATCGGCCATCTTCATCAACACCGGCCGCGGCGCCACCGTCGACGAGGAATCGCTGATCAAGGCGCTGCAGGAGGGCTGGATCGCCCACGCCGCGCTCGACGTGCTGGAAAAGGAGCCGCCCTCGCACAACAACCCGATGCTCGGGATGGACAATGTTACCTTGACCGCTCATGTCGCCTCGGCATCGGCACGTTTTGACGAGGCGCGCAAGCGCCGGGTGGGCTACGAATTGTCACTAGTGCTGCAAGGCATGTGGCCGGTAAGCTGCGTCAACCCGTCCGTGCTGCAAGACACCGCGCTGCGCCGCTGGCAGCCCGTCAGCATGGATCGCGGTCCGAACAGCTGAGGCGGGAATGCGCTTTTTCGTGCGCCGAGACCACGAGACCCTTCACCGGCGGCCAACGCCGGGAAGGAACAACAACAACGAAACAATAAGAACGGGAGTGCGAACGACATGAAGTACGAGATCACGCGTCGCGACGCGCTGGCGCTGGGGGCATCCGCGGCGGCACTGGCAGTCACCGGCGCATCGGCGCAAGAGGCGTCGAAAGTGAAGGCTGCCGACGTGGCGGCGCCCTCGCTGCCGATCGAGAAGGGCGCGAGCTTGCGCATGTTGCGGCCGGTGCGCTTCGTCCAGGCCGACGAAGACGTGTTCCGCGCCAATGCCAAGCGCTTCACCGACAAGACCGGCGTCGAGGTCAAGGTCGACTTCGTCGGCTGGGAGGACATCAATCAGCAGACCGCGGTGACCTCGAACTCCGGCGCCGGCCCCGACATCATCATCGGCTTCGGCGACGCGCCGCACATCTATATCGACAAGCTGATCGAGCTGACCGACGTCGCCGACTATCTCGACAAGCGCTACGGCGGCTGGCTCACGCTCGCGAAACGCTACGGCATGCGCTCGAAGTCGAAGAGCTGGGTCGGCCTGCCGTTCGGCGCCTCGGGCGGCCCGCTGGTCTATCGCAAGTCGCTGGTCAATGCGGCCGGCTTCGACAAGGTGCCGGAAGACCACGCCGGCATCCTCGAGCTCTGCAAGAAATTGAAGGCGGCCGGCAAGCCGGCGGGCTTCGCGCTCGGCAACGCGGTCGGCGACGGCAACGGCTTCGCCAACTGGCTGTTGTGGTCGCACAACGCCGCGCTGCTCGACGAGGAAGGCAACATCATCATCAACAGCAAGGAGACGATCGCGGCGCTGAAATATCTGAAGGAGCTCTATCCGACCTTCATCGCCGGCACGCCGTCCTGGAACGACGTCTCCAACAACCGCGCCTACTCGTCGCAGGAAATCGGCCTGACCGCCAACGGCGTCTCGCTGTACTTCTCGCTGAAGAACGATCCCGCCACCAAGGCGGTCGCCGACGACACCGAGCATCAGTTCCTGCCCAAGGGACTGGCATCGACCTCGCCGATGTCGGGCCTGACGCTGAATGCGATGGCGTTCAAGCACAGTCCGTATCCCAATGCGGCGAAGGCGTTCCTGCAATTCATGCTGGAGAAGGAGCAGTACGAGCCGTGGCTCAACGCCAACTCCGGCTACTGGTCGCAGCCGCTCGCGGCCTACGCGGACGCTGCGGTGTGGTCTGGCGATCCCAAGGTCGCGATCTTCAAGGACACGATGAAGAGCCCCTATTACAACGGCTACAAGGGGCCGATCTCGACCGCGACCGGCGCCGTCAACGCCGACTATGTGCTGGTGCAGATGTGCGCCTCCGTCGCGACCGATGCGGCAACGCCTGAGGCCGCCGCCGCGGAAGCCGAGCAGCGCGCCAAGCGGTACTTCCGGCGGCAGGGTCGATAACGGCAGTTCCTGAACCGTAGATCTGGGCCAACCGTCATTGCGAGCGAAGCGAAGCAATCCATAGCACCACGAGGGGAATGGATTGCTTCGTCGCTTCGCTCCTCGCAATGACGGCAGCGGACGAGCATTCAATGTCTGTAACGACACTACCTTCACGGGGACAAGCGCTGCGCCAGCCGAACTGGCTCGCACGCCTGTTCGACTACAAGCCGTTCCTGATCGTGATGTGCCTTGCACCCGCGATCGGCCTGCTGCTGGTGTTCCTCACCTATCCGCTCGGCCTCGGCATCTGGCTCGCTTTCACCGACACCACGATCGGCCAGCGCGGCATCTATATCGGGCTTGAGAACTTCCGGTACCTGCTCAAGGATCCGCTGTGGTGGAACGCGGTGTTCTACTCGATCTTCTACACCGCGGTCGCGACCTTCGGAAAGTTCGCGCTCGGCTTCTGGCTGGCGCTCTTGCTCAACAACCATTTCCCGTTCAAGAGCCTGATCCGCGCCATCGTGCTGCTGCCGTGGATCGTGCCGACGGTGCTGTCAGCGCTGGCGTTCTGGTGGATCTACGATCCGCAGTTCTCGATCATCTCCTATCTCCTGGTCGACGTACTGCACGTCCGCGACAGCAATGTCGACTTCCTCGGCTCGCCGTGGCCGGCGCGGTTCTCGCTGATCGCGGCCAATATCTGGCGCGGCATTCCGTTCGTCGCGATCTCGCTGCTGGCCGGGCTGCAGACCATCTCGCCCTCGCTCTACGAGGCGGCGATGCTCGACGGTGCCACCTCCTGGCAGCGCTTCCGCTACATCACCTTCCCGATGATGATGCCGATCCTGGCGATCGTGATGACGTTCTCGATCATCTTCACCTTCACCGACTTCCAGCTCGTCTACGCCATCACCCGCGGCGGCCCGGTCAACTCGACCCATCTGCTCGCGACCTTGGCGTTTCAGCGCGGCATCGCCGGCGGCGAGCTCGGCGAGGGCGCGGCGATCGCGGTCTCGATGATCCCGTTCCTCGTGTTCGCGACGCTGTTCAGCTACTTCGGCCTCGCCCGCCGCAAATGGCAGCAGGGAGAAGCCAATGACTGACGTTGCAGCCCAATCCAACGTCGCCAGCGCCACGCCCGACACGATGGCGTGGGATTCCCGCGCCCGGCGCGTGGTGATGATCTATCTGCCGCTCGCCTGCTTCATCCTGATCCTGCTGTTCCCGTTCTACTGGATGGCGATCACCTCGTTCAAACCGAACGCGGAGCTCTTGAACTACAAGGAGCACAATCCGTTCTGGATCACCTCGCCGACGCTCGCGCATGTCAAGCATCTGTTGTTCGACACCTCGTATCCGCGCTGGCTGAAGACCACGATGCTGGTCGCGATCGGCTCGACCTTCCTGTCGCTGTTCGCCTCGACGCTCGCCGCCTACGCGATCGAGCGGCTGCGATTCCGCGGCAGCCCCTATGTCGGGCTCGGCATCTACCTCGCCTATCTGGTGCCGCCGTCGATCCTGTTCATTCCGCTCGCCACCGTGATCGTGCAGTTCGGCCTGTTCGATTCACCCTTGGCGCTGATCCTGGTCTATCCGACCTTCCTGGTACCGTTCTGCACCTGGCTTCTGATCGGCTATTTCAAGTCGATCCCCTATGAGCTCGAGGAATGCGCGCTGGTCGACGGCGCGACGCGGCTGCAGATCCTGTGGCGGATCACGCTGCCGCTCGCGGTGCCCGGCCTGATCTCGGCCGGCATCTTCTCCTTCACGCTATCGTGGAACGAGTTCATCTACGCGCTCGCCTTCATCCAGAGCGGCGCCAACAAGACGGTGCCGGTCGCGATCCTGACCGAACTCGTCACCGGCGACGTCTACCAATGGGGCGCGTTGATGGCAGGCTCGCTGCTCGGCTCGCTGCCGGTCGCGCTGTTCTATTCGCTGTTCGTCGACTACTACGTGTCGTCGCTGACAGGGGCGGTGAAGGAGTAGCTGGGCTTGGATAGAGGCTAGCTCGCTCCATCCCCGTCATCCTGAGGTGCGAGCGGAGCGAGCCTCGAAGGATCGACGGCCACCAGCCGGGCCGTGCATCCTTCGAGACGCGCTGCGCGCTCCTCAGGATGACGGGAAAAGGGTGTGCGGCCTCTCTCGCATCATCTTGGCACGAACGCGACGGGCACGCTGAAGCCCATCGAGCCCTGCGTGACCTCGGGCGGAAACGCCGGAAACGGCTGGGCCTGGCGCACCATCGCCAGTGCCCGCGCGTCGAAGGTCGGGTTGCCGGAGGAGCCGCCGAGATGGCTCGACAGCACCTGCCCGCCGCGACCGAGTGTAAACGCAAGGCGGACCACGCCGCGCTGGCCGTTGCCGCCGGCCGGATAGGAATGGAAGCGCAGGAGATGCGCGCGGACGCGTGCATTGTAGGCTGCGATCGCCGACGCCGCGGCGCCCGAGCTGATCGCGGATGCCGCGGGCGCCTGACGTTCGGCGCGGCTCGGCGCGCTGGTGCGCGGTGCCGGCGTCGCTTCGGACGGCTTCTTTGCCTCCCGGCGAACCACTTTCGGCTTGATCGGCTCGGGCTTCCGCTCAGGAACGACGTTCGTGGACTCGGGCTTCGGCGGCGCAAGCTGCTGCTTCTGCTCCGGCGGCGCGGCGACCTCCGGCTTCTCCTGCAGCGGCGTCGGCGCGATCTCCTGCTGCACAACCTGCGCGGCGGCAGGCTCCGGCGGCGAGGCGTCGGCCTCCTGCATCGCCGGGCCCGGCGGCAGCTCGGTCTCCGAAATCGTCGGCGCCGAGGTGATCGGCGTCAGGTCCACCAGCACGGCCGGCACCGCGACACCCGGCGGCGGTGCCGAGACCCATATCATACCAAGCGCAATCAGCGCCGCATGCGCCGCCAGGATCGTGGCCGCCGACAGGCTCCAGCGCCGCAGCCGGATATCGTCGCCCGCATCATGAAGCGCATACGCATTCATGGAACTAGCTTCGCCCGTCGAGCCCGACCAGCGCGATCTTGAGATAGCCGGCATTGCGCAGCAGGTTCATCACCTCCATCAGATCGCCATAGCTGACGGCCTTGTCGGCGCGCAGGAAGATGCGCTCGTCCTTCTTGCCCTGCGTGGCGCCGTCGAGTGTCGCGGTCAGCGCCTCGCGCGCGATCACATCCTCGCCGACCGCGACCGAGAGGTCGGGCTTCACCGTGACGAACACCGGCTTGTCCGGCCGCGGCTGCGGCTCGGCGGTCGAGGCCGGCAGATCGACGCCGAGGTCGACGGTCGCGAGCGGCGCCGCCACCATGAAGATGATCAGCAGCACCAGCATCACGTCGATGAACGGCGTGACGTTGATCTCATGCGCCTCGGCCAGGTCGTCGTCGCCGCGACGCCGGCCACCGAATGCGCCGCCAGAGCCAAGCCTTGCGCCCATCCCCTACTCCGCGGCGCGCGCCAGCCGGAACAGGCTGCGATCGCCCTCGCGGCTCACCAGCAGCATCACCATGACGGAGGCGTCGCCGAGCAGCGCGCGGTAGGCCGCAATCGAGCGGGTCAGGTGATTGTAGATCACGACCGCCGGAATTGCGGCGACGAGGCCGAGCGCGGTTGCGAGCAGCGCCTCTGCAATGCCCGGCGCGACCACGGCGAGATTGGTGGTGTGGGCTTCGGAGATGCCGATGAAGGCATTCATGATGCCCCACACCGTGCCGAACAGGCCGACGAACGGCGCGGTGGCGCCGATCGTCGCGAGCACGCCGGTGCCGCGCGCGATCTGTCGCGACATCGCCGCCTCGAGCCGCTCCAGCCGCAGCGCGATGCGCTCCTTGAAGCCGTCGTCGAACATGCCGCCGGAGAGCGCGGCCTCGCGCGACGCCGACTGCACGATCTGCGCCACCGCATCGCCGCCGTCGCGGCTCGCCTGCTCGACTTCGGCAAGCTGCGTGTCGCGTTCCAGCAGTCCGATGCGGTGCCGCGCAAGCCTCGTCTTGCGGCGGATCTCGATGGTCTTGGCGAGCCAGACCGTCCAGGTGACGAGCGAGGCGAAGGCGAGGCCGATCATGACAGCCTTCACGACGATATCGGCGCTCTCGAACATGCCCCAGGGCGAGAGATTACGCGGCAGCAGCGCGGCGTCGGCTGCGGCGAGGCCCGCGCCCGGCGGCATTGCGAACATGGCGCCCGCGAACATCGCGATGCGTCGCCCAAGCCTGCGCTGCGACATGGTCGCCTCCCGTCTTTCGTACTCAGCCCGCTTTCGGTGCGATACGGTCCGCCAGCGCGTGGAAGCGCGTCAGCTGATCGCCGCGCAGCGCGCGCGTCTCGTCGCGGCCGACGAACACCTTGAACATGATGCCACCGTCGAGATTGATGAAGGCGATGAAGGCCGACACCTTGCCCATGAAGGGCCGCTCGACGAAGGCGACCGCCGCGCAGCGCTCATGCCTGAGGTGGCCGTGCAGGCCCTTCGGCTGCATCAGGTTGAAATAGCCGCGGCCGACCTCGCCTTTCGGTATGGCGCCGGTGAACTCGAAGATCGCGTCGTCAGTGTGCACGATCAGCGTCACCTCGCCCCATTCCGCGATGTCCTGCATCGCGGCGGCGAATTCGCCGGCGCCGATCCGCACCATGCTCGCGGGCAGCGCCTCGAGCACCGCGCGCGGCGTCACCTTGCGCTCGCGCGCGACGTCCTCGATCACAGCGCCGGGATTGTCGGCCATGTAGGCCTTCAATCCGGCAAGCTCCGCGTTCTGCACGGCCGTCTCCGTCACGCCGGGCTCTTGGCGCGCTCGGTGATCAGCACCTCAAAGCCTTCGAACTTGGGATGGCCGAGATAGAGGCTACCGCCGGTCTCGTTGCCGGCGCGGGAATGGGCGCGGCGGAACGCCTCGGATTTGGTCCAGTCCTCGAACGCCGCCTTGCTGGCCCACACGGTGTGGGTTGCATAGAGCGTGTGGTCCTCGGCCTCGGGGCCCTTCACGAGATGAAACTCGATGAAGCCGGGCAGATCGCCGAGATAGGATTCGCGGGTCTTCCAGACCGTCTCGAACGCCTGCTCCTTGCCCTTGATCACCTGGAACCGGTTCATTGCGATGAACATGAAAGCCTTCTCCTGTTTGACGACGGATGCCCTGGACGATGCCTGGATCCTGCCGGTTGATCTCGTTGATATCATGAATGCGCCAAAGCCGCGCTGGGGGCACCAGCGCGGCCGGAGCAACCTGGATGGAATGATCGGCTCGTCGCGTTACGCTCCACCTAGGTGAATTTTCAGCCCGGCCTTGTAAACGGTGCCCGGCCCGGGGCTCGAGAACAGCACGTCGTTCTGCGTCGTGCCGTCGGTCGAGGAGCCCGGGATCGCATAGGGCCGGTAGTACTGGTTCAAGAGATTGTCGACCGACGCCGTGAAGGTGATGTCCTTGGTGGCGTTCCAGGTCAGGTAAAGATTGACCAGCTCGTAGCCGGTCGAGGGCAGATAGCCCGCCGGCAGATCGTTGTTGGCACCGAACGAGGACCATTGTGCGGCAATGATCAGCGAACGGTCGAGCAGGCGGACGCCGCCGGTCGTCGTCACCTTGCGCGGCGTGATGGTGGCGAGCCCGACATTGGTCGCGGTGTTCCGGCCGCGCATCAGGTGGCCGGCGACGCCCACGAACCAGTCGCCCGCATCATACATCGTCTCGAGCTCGAAACCCTCGATGCGGGCGTGGGCGATGTTCTGGTACTGATAGAACTGGCTGAAGCGTCCGAACGGCGTCGTGGTCGGCGCCGACGCGACAAGGTCGATATAGCCGTCGACGTCGTTGTGGAACACGTTGATCTTGCCGCGGAACGAGTCGCTCGCGGTGAAGATGCCGTCATATTTCAGATTGATGCCGGCTTCCTTGTTCTTGCCGACCTCGGGCCGCAGCGCCGCGTTGGGCAGGAAGCAGAACAGGCCGCTGGTACCGTCGGGGCAGTTGAACAGCGCCGGCCCGCCGCCGGTGGCGTGGCCGCCCGCGATCAGCGTCTCGGTGATCGACGGCGCGCGATAGCCCTCGGCATAGCTGACATAGGGCGTGAAGCCCGTCACCGGCGTGACGCCGAGCGTGATCTTCGGCGACAGCCGGTCGCCGCTGGTCGTGGTGTTGACCGAGTTGAGCTCGTAACGGTCGTAGCGAACGGCGCTGACGAGCTCGAGCCAGCTCGAATAGTTCTGCTTCAACTGCACGAAGCCGCCGGACACCGTGCGCTGGCCGCCCGGCGTCGTGATGTTGGAGTTGCCGCGCGAGTCGAAGGTCTCGACATCGTCGCGGAAGGCGTCGAAGCCGTAGGTCACGGCGTTGCGCCAGTCACCGAAATTGAAGCGCGAGGTGTTGTTGACGTCGACGCCGACGGTGTCGAGCGAATAGCCGCGCTTGTCGCCGACGCAGCCTGAGATGTTGTTGCCGGGATTGGCGAGGGTGCAGACGCCGCCGCCGGACGTGATGCGGTTGTTGTAGGTCTTGACCTGGTCGTTGTCGGTGCGATTGCCGTAGACCGAAATGTCCCAGTCGAACAGCATGTCGTCGGGCTTGGAATATCGCCAGCTCAGCGTACCCGTGTAGTTCCTGGCGTCGGAAGCGTAGACCGAGGAGCCCGCGATCGCCGCCAGCGGCGCCGCCGTCGTGGTCGGGCCGCGGTTCTGCTGGCCGATATTGTACTGGTAATCCTGAAAGACACCGCCGATCTTGAACTCGTGGCCTTCGGCCGGGCGGATCGTCACCTTCATCAGGCCGGCCGCGATATCGTTGCCGGTGTTGCCGATCTCGGTGCCCGCCCCGTCCTTGTAGTTGCTCTGGGTGCGGTAGACGGCGCCGCCGAACACATCGACATTCGGATCGGCGCGCACGCCACCGAACACCGAACCCATGCCGCGGTCCTTGTTGCTGCCATAGGAACCGGACATGTCGACGCCCCAGCGCTCGCCGGGGCGCACCACATCGTCAATATCCTTGGTGCGGAACGAGACCACGCCGCCGATCGCGCCGGAGCCATAGATGTTCGCGGTCGGGCCGCGCACCACGTCGACGCCGCCGATCAGTTCGGGATCGAGGAAGAATGAGCCGTTGGCGTTGTGGCCGGTGCGCTGATAGTTCTGCCGCGCGCCATCGACCACGACCGCGACGCGGCCGAAATCCTGCAGACCGCGGATGTTGATCACGGTCGCCGGATCGTCGCCGCGTTCCTGGAACGAGACGCCGGGCACGTTATAGAAGATGTCCGACACCCGGTTCGGCTGCAGGCCCTGGATCTTCTCCAGTGTGACGGAGCTGACCGGCGCCAGCGCGTCGATCGCGCGCTCTTCGGTCTTGGATGCGACCGCCGTGATGGTGTCGAGCGATTGCACCGGCACCGCGCCGATCTGCGCGCGCGCGTTCATCACAGGCTGCGCCGCCTGCTCTTCCGCGACAGGCTTCGGCTTGCGCTTGGCCTGCTTCGGCCGCTCGGTCGCGGGACGCGCAGCCGACGTATCGGCGGTTTGCGCCAAACCGCTTGCCGGCAGCGCTGCCGAAAATGAAAACACCGACGCGCCCAAAATCAAGGCGCGCGAAACCCTAGCCCCGTCAGCCATTCTAGCCCCAGCCCAATCATCGCTTCTCTGGTTTGGCTGGCGTGCGCTCCACCGAGCGGCTTGCTGGCTACGTTGCGAGGCAAGCCACACACTTGCATCGTGTGATGATTGGTTACGAGCCGGCAACAAAACGGTCAAGAATGCGGCGGCGCTGTTTACATCGATTGTAAAGTGCAGCCGTTGGAATGCGCCATCGCCCGCTTATACAAGCAGGCATCATTTGAAGATTGCGAAGGCGCAGCACCACGAGCATGTCGGCAACTTCCGGAGACAATATCGGCGCGGCGGGAAACCACGCCGCATCGGCGTCAGACGCAGCCAAAACGCTCGTCATGCACGGGAATCGCCTCGACAGCCGCGAGCTGTTCGCGGCCGAGCGCGAGATCATCATCGTGCATGGGGAAGAGCGTTACCGGTTGCGGCTGACCTCGCAGAACAAGCTGATCCTGACCAAGTGACGGCCCCGATGACAATTTGTCGCACGCTCACCCTGCTCGCGCTCTCCTGTCTGCTGCCGATCGGCGCAGCGGCCGCCGAGGGCATTACCGTGCACGACGCGCGCGACCGCGACGTCGTGATCGACGATCCCTCGCGGATCGTCTCGATCGGCGGCGCGATCACCGAGATCCTCTATGCGCTCGGCTTCGAGGACCGCATCGCCGGCGTCGATGCGACCAGCCTCTACCCGCCGGCGGCGCTGCGCGAGAAACCCGACGTCGGCTATATGCGCCAGCTGTCGCCGGAGGGCGTGCTCGGCCTGCATCCGTCGCTGGTGCTTGCGGTGCAGGGCTCCGGGCCGAAGGAGACCATCGATGTGCTGGAGGCCGCCAAGGTGCCGCTGGTGCTGGTGCCGGAGACGTTCTCGGAGGCCGGGCTGGTCGAGAAGATCAGGCTGGTGGGCCACGCCATGGGCGCCGACCCGCGCGCCGCCTGCCTCACCACCGCGGTCGAAAGCGATCTCGCACAATTACGCGCGGTGCGCGCCAAAGTGACGAAACCGGTGCGCGTGATGTTCGTGATGTCGCTCTTGAATGGCCGGGCGCTGGCCGCGGGCCATAAGACCGCCGCGGACGAGATCATCCAGCTCGCCGGCGGCGTCAACGCGATCGACGGTTACGACGGCTACAAGCCGGTCAACGACGAGGCGATCGTAGCCGCGAAGCCGGACATCGTGCTGTCGATCGATCGTGGCAAGGACTCGCTGACGTCGGATGCGGTGTTTGCGCATCCCGCCTTCGCGCTAACGCCGGTCGCGGCCAACAAGGCCTTCATCTCGATGGAGGGGCTCTATCTGCTCGGCTTCGGGCCGCGCACTGCGGCCGCAGCACGCGACCTCTCGGTCAAGCTCTATCCGGCGCTGGCGCCGGAAGCCGAGAACTTCAAGCCGGCAGCACTGACCGCGAATTGCCGGCAATGAGCGTGCTGGCCGATCGCCCCGCGCGTGCGAAACAACGGCGCGCCGGCATGTCGCTGCGGCCGGCAGCGACACTGACCCTGCTCTGCCTGCTTGCTGCACTCACTGGAACTGCACTGGTCGCCCTGACAGTTGGCGCGGCCGGCATTCCATTGGCACGGCTGCCCGCCGCGCTAGGGCTATGGGCCGACAGCACAGCGAGCCCGCTGCTCGCGCGCGACCAGCTCGTGGTGTGGTCGATCCGCATCCCCCGGATCGCGGCGGCCGCCATGGTCGGCGCTCTGCTCGCCGTCTCCGGTGCGATCATGCAGGGCCTGTTCCGCAACCCTCTCGCCGACCCCGCGCTGGTCGGCGTCTCCTCCGGCGGCGCGTTTGCCGCAGCAGCGGCGATCGTGTTCACCGACAGCCGGCTCGGCGAGAACCTGCGCTTCCTGCAACATCAATTGCTGCCGATCGCGGCCTTTGCCGGCTCGCTGATCACCACGATCGTGCTCTACGCCATTGCCAGCCGCGGTGGCCGCACCTCGATTGCGATCTTCCTGCTGGCCGGGCTCGCGATTGCCGCGATCGCCAACGCCGGCATCGGCCTTTTGGTCTTTGTCGCCGACGACCGCCAGCTGCGCGACATCACGTTCTGGATGCTGGGTTCGCTGAGCGGCGCGACCTGGACCAAGCTCACGGCGCTGGCGCCGGTGCTGGCCGCGGCGCTGATCACCTGCCTCTGGATCGCGCGCGGGCTCGACGTGCTGGTGCTCGGAGAGGCCGAGGCGTTCCACAGCGGCGTCGATGTCGAGCGGCTGAAGCGGATATCGATCGTGCTGGTGTCGGCGATGACCGGGGTCGCGGTCTCGGTCTGCGGTGTGGTCGGTTTCGTCGGCATCGTGGTGCCGCACCTGCTGCGGCTGGCGATCGGACCCGGGCATCGGCTGCTGCTGCCGGCGTCCGCCTTGCTCGGCGCGATCCTGCTCGTCGGGGCCGATACGGTGGCGCGCACCATCGTGACGCCGGCGGAAATGCCGATCGGCATCCTGACCGCCGCGATCGGCGCGCCGTTCTTCCTGGCCATGCTGCTGCGTCAACGGGGGCTGGTCTCGCTATGACCGCGCTGCTGGAGGCGCAGTCGGTGACGATGACGGTCGGTGGCACCAATCTGGTCGATGCGGTCTCGCTTCAGATCGGCGCCGGCGAGATGATCGCGATCGTGGGTCCGAACGGCGCCGGCAAATCGACGCTATTGCGGATGCTGTCGGGCGATCTCCGTCCGTCGCGCGGCACGATCCGGCTCAGGCAGCGCGACCTCAACGCCTTCGCTCCGCGCGAGCTGGCGCAGCACCGTGCGATGCTGTCGCAGCACGTCAACGTCACTTTCCCCTTCACCGTCGAGGAAATCGTCAGCATGGGCGCCGGCGAAAGCCCGCGCGCGGTGACGCGTGCGCTGGTCGCGGCGGCCCTCGACGAAGTCGGGCTTTCGCATTTCCGTCTCAGGCAATTGCCGACGCTGTCCGGCGGCGAGCAGCAGCGCGCGCATTTCGCCCGCGTGCTGGTGCAGCTCGCCTGCGGCGAGGCATTGCATGGGCCGGGGCTCCTGCTGCTGGACGAGCCGACCTCGAGCCTCGATCTGCGGCATCAGATCGACCTGGTCGAGACCGCCCGGCGGCGCGCCGCGCGCGGCACCGCCGTGATCGCGATCCTGCACGACCTCAACCTCGCGATGCGGTTCGCCGACCGCATCCTGCTGCTGCATCGCGGCCGCCTTGCCGTCGACGGCGACCGCGCCGCCGCGATGCAGGCCGACACGCTTCGCAGGATCTTCGAGATCGATGCCACGATCGACTACACCGGCGGTGGCGTGCCCTTCCTGCTGCCGCAAACGATGCGGCCGGCGGGCAAGGCGACGTAACGCCGCAAGACTTATCCCGCCGCAACAACATCGATTCACAAAACTGTCAGCCGGCTGTAACAGGCGGCTCGGAGAACACCGCATCGTTTGTCCTTTGGGAGATCAACCATGCGCCTGTCATTGCTCTGTTCCGTCGCCTCGATCCTGCTCGCCACATCGGCGTTGGCGCAGAGCGAGGGCGAATTCCCGGCGACCCTGGCAGGACACGCCGTGATGCCGGCGGAGAGCTTCATCGACGCTCCCGCCGACGCCCCGAACGATCTGAAAACCTCGGGCAAGTACACCACCGGCAAGCGCGTCGACGCCATCGGCACCGTGATGGGCAAGTCCTACGAGCGGCCGACCGGCGTGTCGCTGCCGTTCAAGGGCCAGCCGCTGCAGGGCCATTCCGGCATCAAGGCGATGCCGGACGGCTCGTTCTGGGTGATCACCGACAACGGCATGGGTTCGCGCTACAACTCGGCGGACTCGATGCTGTATCTGAACCGCTACAAGATGGACTGGGCGAACGGCAAGATCGAGCGCCAGGAGACCGTGTTCCTGCACGACCCCGACAAGAAGGTGCCGTTCCGCATCGTGCATGAGGACACCGCCAAGCGCTATTTGACCGGCGCGGACTTCGACACCGAGGGCTTCCAGATCATCAACGACACATTCTGGATCGGCGACGAGTTCGGGCCCTACATCCTCAAGGCCGACAAGACCGGCAAGATCCTCGCCGTGTTCGAGACGGTCGCCGACGGCAAGCCGGTGCGCTCGCCGGATCACTGGGCCGTGCAGTCGCCCGGCGCACCCGGCGCTTCCTACACCAACGTCAATCTGCGCCGCTCCAAGGGTTATGAGGGCTTTGCCTCCTCCAAGGACGGCAAGTTTCTCTACGGCCTGCTCGAAGGGCCGCTGTGGGATGCCGACAAGAAGGATTGGGAGAAGGTCGACGGCAAGGAAGCCTCGCGCATCCTGGAATTCGACGTCGCGGCCGAGAAGTTCACCGGACGCTATTGGCAATATGTGTTCGAGCAGAACGGCAATGCGATCGGCGACTTCAACATGATCGATCCGGCCCAGGGCCTGGTGATCGAGCGCGACAATGGCGAAGGCACCGCCGACAAGGCCTGTCCGCAGGGCCAGCGCGGCGAGCACTGCTTCCCGGACCTCGCCAAGTTCAAGCGCGTCTACAAGATCGAGCTGTCCGATGCCAATGTCGGCAAACCGGTACGCAAGATCGCCTATATCGACCTCTTGAAGATCCGCGATCCGAACAAGAAGGCCCGCAAGCCGCTGAACGAGGGCGTCTACACCTTCCCGTTCTTCACCATCGAGAACGTCGACCGCGTCGACGAGACCCACATCATCGTCGGCAACGACAACAATCTGCCGTTCTCCTCGAGCCGCGACCCGAACAAGGCCGATGACGACGAGTTCATGCTGCTCGAAGTCGGCGACTTCCTGAAGGCCAAGTGAAGCGGTTGCTCGCGCCACATGCAACAGTGTCGTCGCCCGGCTAGACCGGGCGACCCAGTATTCCAGAGGTGTTCGAGTTCAACCGATAAGCCGCGGCGTACTGGATGCCCCGCTCAAGGCGGGGCATGACACTGAATTTGTGGAAGCAAGGTTGTCTTGCAATTGCCTCTCTACCAAAGCGCTCCATGATGATAGCCTCGGCCGGTACTTGAATCGCTTTGGGGCAAATCATGCAGGACAAATCCAGCCTGACCTATGTCGAGGCGTTGATCGCCGCGGGCTTTATTGCGTATCTGAGCTGGGACCAGAGCTGGGGGCTCCCGCCCGGACTGGTCGCCCTACTTCTCGGCGTGATCGTCTACTTCGCCTACATCGCCCTGATGCGACGGTTGGTGAGATTTCACCAAAACAGCTATCAGATCGTGGCGACGATCCTGGCCGCTGCGTGGGGCGTGCTGGCTTATCTGGTCACGGCCGCGCTGCAGGCGGGATTCGCCAATCAGATACCTGCCTCGTTGCTGATGCATCTGTGGCCCTGGATAGCGGCGCTCACCGCTTTCATCGGAGCACTCGCCAGCAAGGTGCACTTCATGGACGACGCGCGCGAGTATGTGCTCGGCCGTCGTGCGCGCTGGGACAATCAGCAATGGCTGGAGGAGGACGCGGGCTTCTAGCCGGCGTCCCCCCGCGAGGCGTCACTCTTTCTTCGTCCGACATTTTCGCGAACGACGCGTCGTGCACCTGATGCAGGTCAGCCCGCCGGCACCATCACGACGCCCTTGTCCTTGGGCCAGCGCATCCGCCAGGCGAAATTGACGTCACGGACTTCGCCGGCCTTGGCCTCGAACGCCCATTCCAGCACCCCGCGCTTGTCGCGCAGATTGGTGGTGGTCGCCGGCGTCGAGGATGGCAGCATCTCGACCACGATTTCGTCGTTCTCGCTGACCGGGAGCTGATCCTGGATCGCGACCTTGATCGGGAAGTCGTGGCCGTTGCGCACCGTGGTCTTGAACGCGCGCTCGTCGGTCTTCGACGTCGTCACGATCAGGCCGGCCGAGCCTTCATTGCGCTTCACCACCGTGCGCTCGATCTTGACCTTGTCGTCGGCGCCGAAGCCGAGCCGCACGGTCTCGTCCTTGGCGGCGGTGGCCATCCGGCTGCGGCCGACAAAGATGCCGTCGCGATAGATCGAGACCTGCCCCGGCAGCAACGGCGCATCGTCGGCCTGCACGAAGCTCGCCTCCAGGAATGCGGTCGGATCGATCACCGGGACGGCGCGGATGGCCAGATCAGGGGCGATGGTCGCCGTCGAGATGCGCAGGCTCTTGGCACCTTCATTGGCGGAGACGCTGACGCGGCCCGGAATCTTGAAAGTTGCCTGGAAGGCGCTCACCTCGGGCGCGGCTTCCAGTTCGTCGGTGCGCCCCGCACCAAAGCGGAACTGCTGGACTGCCTCCTGAGCGGGCGCCGGCGCGAGCGCAGACCGCACCCGCGCGCTGTCGGACATCAGACCTGCCGACTTCGGCTGCGGCGGCAGCGGATAATGCACGATCAGCGAATTGAGATCGGGCGCGTTGCCGCCGCGGGCGACGCGCACGGTGGAGACGGCGAGCGCGACGTTCGACCAGTCTTCGCCGGTCGACTGGGTGATCTCGGCGCGGCGCACCAGCTCGATCGCCGGCTTGCGGTCCTTGGCGCCGGTGTCGAGACGGGCGTCGTAGATCGGCATCCAGCGCGCGTTGCGCACCGCGTAGGTCACCCGCAATGTCGCGCGGGTCGCGGCGGCGGAGGCAAGCTCGATCCGCACCTCGAGCTTGCTCGGCGGCTTGGCGGCGCGATCGGCCTCGAGACGTGCGATCTCGCGGTCGATGTCGCGCTGCTTGCGCGCGGCGTCGCGGATCGCGGTGTCGGCGGTCGCGACTTCGTCCCCGACCGCCGAGAACGCGGCGCGCCACTCGCTGACCGGACGCGCCTCGCCCTTCTCGCCGATTCCGACCGGCGATGCCTCGGCGAAGTGTTCGGCGAATTTGCGCCGCGCCTCGGCCGAGGTGATGATGCCCTGCAGATCCTCGCGCTGATCCCGCAGCGCCTCGATCCGCTTGTCGATCTCGGGCAGGTTCGCCGGCTGCACCGGGCGCGGCGGCCGCGCGTCGATGGCCCCGATCGTCAGCCTGCCGGCTCCCTCGCCTTCGACCCGCAGCGAGGACGGATCGAGGCCCATCGGGAAATCCTTCGCGACCAGCGTGTTGTCACCGGCGGGCAGGTCCAGCGTGATGACGCGGGTGACGCTCGCGCCATCGGGATAGACGGTGACGGCGTCGACCTGCGACGCCGCGTCGAGATCGGCCGCATGCAGCGGCCCGGAAACCAGCGCACCCGCCAGCACCAGGCTGGTGGTCACGAGACAATTCGCAATCATTCGCATCACATCCCTCCGGGAAACATCGCATCGCGCGAGACCGACGGCACGCCCGGCTCAAGGGCGGGCCGTTTCTCGTGGTGAGACGCAGCGAGGAAGCGACTGGTTCGATTGAGGTTTCGGTGCGGCGCGACGATGGCGCGCTGGCGGCCGCCATGTGGCGCAGCCGCGTCTTTCGGGTCTAGCGATCCGCCTTGCGCCGGATGAACAGGTAATTCGGCACGAAGCCGGCAATGGTGATCGCGATCATGATCCACCAGCCGCGATGAAACGCCGCGATCCGCTCGGTCATCGAGACCGGCGTTGCCAGGATCGCGACAAAGATCGCGACGCCGATCGCGAGCGCAGCCTGCCGGATCATGTTGATGACGCCGGAGCCGGTGGCGAACGACGATGGCGGCAGCGCGCCCGCGCCGACGCCCATCAGGGTCGGAAAGGTCAGCCCGACGCCGATACCGGTGAGCATCATGCCGACCACAAAGGCAGGCATGTCGGGGTCGCCTCCAAGCAACGTCGCCCAGATCGCAAGGCCGCCCGCGAACGCTGCGATCCCGGCGGATACGACGGCCGCGGCGCCAAATCGGGCGATCAGGCGGCGGGCAAACAACAACGAGGTGAACGGGACAAGCAGCGGCCCCGGCGCGATCGCAAGGCCAGCCTTCAGCGCCGACCAGCCCCACACGGTTTGCTCCCACAACGCCACCGACAACAGCATCGCGCCGAAGGCCGCCGAGTATGGCGCCATGACAAACGTCGCCCCGGTGAACGGCCGCACCTTGAACAGGGCCGGATCGACGAAGGGGTTCTTCGACTTGAGGCAGTGCCACGCAAAGGCCGCGAGCGCGACGGCCGCGATGGCAAAGCCAAGCACGGTGCCGCGCGAACTCCAGCCCCAGTCATTGGCCTTCACGATCGCAAGGGTCAGCGCGCCGATGCCGCAGGTGACCAGCAGCGCCGCCCATGAACTCGGACGCGGCACATCGTGGCCGGGCACTTCCGGCAATTTCAGCCAGCCGACGATGAGCGCGACCACACCGATCGGGACATTGACGATGAAGATCCAGCGCCAGTCGAAGGTGACGAGCACGCCGCCCGCCAGCGGCCCGAGCGCAGCGGCAAGGCCGCCGATCGCCGTCCAGGTCCGCACCGCCCCGGCGCGCTGGTCGGGTGGAAACGACGCCAGCAGCAGGCCGATCGAGGTCGGGGTCATCAATGCCGCGCCGGCGGCCTGCGCGATGCGGGCGGCGACCAGCACTTCGACGTTGGGCGCAAGCGCGCAGGCCGCCGATGCGGCCGTGAACAGCGCGACGCCGAGCAGGAAGCTCAGATTGCGACTGTGGCGCTCCGCCAACCGGCCGAAAAACACCAGCAACGCAGCATACACGATCGCATAGCCATTGAGGATCCAGGACAGATCCTCCAGCGAGGCGCCGCGGAATTCCTGCGCGATGTTCGGCAACCCGACATTGACGATGAACAGGTCGAGATTTGCGAGGCAGATGCCCACCGATACGATCGCGAGCACCTGGCGCGGGGTTGCGACGCGGGATCGCGGCCGCGCGTCAGTTCCGATCGCCAGCCCGATCGTCTCCGCCTCGATCTCCGACATCACATCCTCCAAATACGTGCATATGCATCTATTGCCATTAGGTGCATATGCATGTAACTGTCAAGCCCAGTTTGGAGGCAGCGATGGCGAAAACGGAACCCAGCCGGTGCAATCTCACGGCGTTGCGTAAGGCGACGCGGCGCGTGTCGCAGCTCTACGATCAGGTGCTTGCGACATCCGGGCTGCGCGGCACGCAGCGCGCCATTCTGGTCTACATCAGACGGTCGGGCGCGCCGACGATGGGCGAACTGGCCGCAGCCCTGGTGCTCGACCGCACGGCGCTCAACCACAACCTCAAGCCGCTGGCGCGCGACGGTCTTTTGACCATCAGCGTCGACAAGAATGATCGCCGCAGCCGCCTGGTGCGGCTGACCAAACGCGGCGAAGCCCGACTTGACGAGTCGCAGGCTTCCTGGCGTGAGGCGCAGGAGCGTTTCGAGAGCGCCTTCGGCGCGAAACAGGCGGCCGATCTCAGGCAGACGCTCGAACTGATCGCCGCACTCGAGTTCGGCGAACGCGCGGCGGATTTGCCGGCGTCATAACTGGCTTCAATAAAAAGCGGCCCGGCGTTGCCGCCGGGCCGCTCGTTCTGACACGATCAGGATCGATCGCGCTTAGCTGTAGATCTCGAACAGGCCTGCGCCGCCCTGACCACCGCCGATGCACATGGTCACGACGCCCCACTTGGCTTTGCGGCGACGGCCCTCCTGCAGCAGGTGGCCGGTGAGCCGGGCGCCGGTCATGCCGAACGGATGGCCGATCGCGATCGAGCCGCCGTTGACGTTGTACTTCTCGGGATCGATGCCGAGCTGGTCGCGCGAATAGAGGCACTGGCTGGCGAAGGCCTCGTTGAGCTCCCAGAGATCGATGTCATCGATCTTCAGGCCGTGGCGCTTCAGCAGCTTCGGCACGGCGAACACCGGACCGATGCCCATCTCGTCGGGCTCGCAGCCGGCCGAGGCCCAGGCGACGAAGCGGCCGAGCGGGTTGAGGCCGCGCTTCTCGGCATCCTTGGCTTCCATCAGCACCACTGCGGCGGCGCCGTCGGACAGCTGGCTGGCATTGCCGGCGGTGACGAACTTGCCCGGGCCCTTCACCGGTTCGAGCTTTGCAAGGCCTTCCAGCGTAGTCTCGGGGCGGTTGCACTCGTCGCGATCGACGACGTAGTCGACGATCGACTCGGCCTTGGTCGCCTTGTCGACCACCTTCATCTTGGTCTTCATCGGGACGATTTCGTCCTTGAACTTGTTGGCCTGCTGCGCCGCCGCCATGCGGCGCTGCGACTCCAGCGAATACTCGTCCTGGTATTCACGGCTGACCTTGTAGCGCTCAGCGACGATGTCGGCGGTGTCGATCATCGCCATGAAGATGTCGGGCGCGGTCTTGAGCAGGTCCGGATCGATCGATTCCTTCGGCGAGCCGCCGCCGGGAATCGAGATGCTTTCGACGCCGCCGGCGACGATGCAATCGGAGCCGTCGGAACGGATCGAGTTGGCGGCCATCGCGATGGTCTGCAGGCCCGACGAGCAGAAGCGGTTGACCGAGACGCCCGCGGTCGTCTTCGGCAGGCCGGCGAGCAGCGCCGCCTGGCGGCCGATGTTCGGCGCGCCATGCGCGCAATTGCCGAGATAGCAATCCTCGACATAGTCCTTGTCGACGCCGGCGCGCTCGACCGCGTGCTTGATGGCATGCCCGGCCAGCGACATCGGCGGGGTGATGTTGAATCCGCCACGGCCGGACTTCGCCAGGCCGGTGCGCGCGTAGGAAACGATTACGGCTTCACGCATTGTTTTCTCCCTCTGAGATCGCCGGATAGTGGCGCGTCTTGACGCCTTCGTACACAAATTTTGGGCGCTGCAACAGGAATACCAGACGTCCCGGAACGGCAAATGCCGCCTCCCGGGCCGGAGACGGCGTCATGTTCCGCAGATCGGAATTTGGATGTGCTTGAACGGTATCTTCCCTCGTCATGCCCGGCACGTCCCGGACACGAGAGCCGCTCAAACAGCGTTTAAAACGTCAGCGCCTTCTCAGAAAGTCAGCGCCTTGGCCTGCTTCACCTGCGGCAGCGATTGCACCTTGGCGAGCAGCTCCGCCGGCACCGCGCCGTCCACCTCGACCAGCGCAATGGCGTCGCCGCCCTGCTTGACGCGGCCGAGATGGAAGGTCGCGATATTGATTTTCGCATCACCCAAGAGGCTCGCGAACGCGCCGATGAAGCCCGGCTTGTCCTCATTGGTGACGTAGATCATCGACTTGCCGAACTCGGCGTCGACGCGGATGCCCTTGATGTCGACGAGGCGCGGCTTGCCGTCGGCATAGACGGTGCCGGACACCGAACGCTCCTGACGCTCGGTGGTGACGGTGACCGTGATCAGGCTTTCATAGTCGCTCTGCGCTGCGCGGACGACCTCATCCACCACCATGCCGCGCTCCTTGGCGACAACAGGCGCCGAGACCACGTTGACCTCGCCCAGCATCGGCCGCAGCAGGCCGGACAGCACCGCCGAGGTGATCGCCTTGATCTTCATCTCGGCGACGTGGCCCTCATAGGTGATCGTGGTCTTGAGGATGCCGCTCTCGGTGAGCTGGCCGGCGAACGAGCCGAGCTTCTCGGCGAGCTCGATGAACGGCTTCAGCTTCGGCGCCTCTTCCGCGGTGATCGAGGGGAAGTTGACCGCGTTGGAGATCGCGCCCGACAGCAGATAGTCCGACATCTGCTCGGCAACCTGCAGCGCGACGTTCTCCTGCGCCTCGGTGGTGGAGGCGCCGAGATGCGGGGTGCAGATCACGTTGGGATGACCGAACAGCACGTTCGAGGTCGCCGGCTCCTCGACGAACACGTCGAAGGCGGCACCGGCGACATGCTTGGAATTGAGCGCATCGACCAGCGCCTGCTCGTCGACCAGGCCGCCGCGGGCGCAGTTGATGATGCGCACGCCCTTCTTCATCTTGGCGATCGCGGCCGCGTCGATGACGTTGCGGGTCTTCTCGGTCAGCGGCGTGTGCAGCGTAATGAAGTCGGCGCGCTTGAGCAGATCGTCGAGCTCGACCTTCTCGACGCCGATGTCCTTGGCGCGCTCCGGCGACAGGAACGGATCGAACGCGATCACCTTCATGCGCAGGCCGAGGGCGCGGTCGGCGACGATCGAGCCGATATTGCCGCAGCCGATCACCCCGAGCGTCTTGGCGGTGATCTCGACGCCCATGAAGCGGTTCTTCTCCCACTTGCCGGCCTGGGTCGAGGCGTCGGCCTGCGGGATCTCGCGCGCCAGCGCCAGCATCAAAGTGATGGCGTGCTCGGCGGTCGTGATCGAATTGCCGAACGGCGTGTTCATCACGATGATGCCCTTGGCGGTCGCGGCCGGAATCTCGACATTGTCGACGCCGATGCCGGCGCGGCCGATCACCTTCAGCTTCGTCGCCTTCTCGATGATCTTGGCGGTCGCCTTGGTGGCCGAGCGGATCGCAAGACCATCATAGTTGCCGATGATCTCGGCCAGCTTGTCCTTGTCCTTGCCGAGGTTGGGCTGGAAGTCGACCTCGACGCCGCGATCCTTGAAGATCTGCACGGCGGCGGGAGACAGCGCGTCGGAAATCAGAACCTTGGGTTTTGTCATCGGAATGATCCGTTGCTAACGATGCGTTTGAATACACGACAGCCGCGGGCGCGAAGCATGCGCGGCCACTTTGCACGATGGATGGCCGGGTTATCTAACGAAGACGCGCTTCGCGCTTTAGCCCGGCCATGACAAGATCGATGACTTGCTTATGCCGCCTTCGGCAGCGCGGCCTTGGTCTCCGCAAAAGCCCAGTCGATCCACTGCGTCAGCAGTTCGACGTCCTTTGCCTCAACGGTGGCGCCGCACCAGATCCGCAGTCCCGCCGGCGCATCGCGGTAATACGCGAAGTCGAAGCCGGCGTTCTCCTTCTCCACCAGCGCGACCAGCTTCTTGCAGAAGTCGGCCTGGGCATCTGATGGAAGCGAGGTGATCGCGGGATCGGTGAACTTCAGGCACACCGAGGTGTTGGAGCGGATCGCGGGATCCTTGGCCAGGAAGTCGATCCAGGGCGTCCGCGCCTTCCAGTCGGCGAGCGCCTTCGTGTTGGCGTCGGCGCGCGCGATCAGCGCCTTGAGGCCGCCGATCGACTTCGCCCAGTTCAGCGCGTCGAGATAGTCCTCGACGCAGAGCATCGACGGCGTGTTGATGGTCTCGCCTTCGAAGATGCCCTGGTTGAGCTTGCCGCCCTTGGTGAGGCGGAAGATCTTCGGCAGCGGCCAGGCCGGCTTGTAGGTCTCGAGCCGCTCCACTGCACGTGGGCTGAGGATCAGCATGCCGTGCGCCGCCTCGCCGCCGAGCGCCTTCTGCCAGGAGAAGGTGACGACGTCGAGCTTGGCGAAATCGAGCGGCTGCGCGAAGGCGGCCGAGGTCGCATCGCAAATCGTGAGGCCTTCACGGGTTGCGCTGATCCAGTCGGCGTTCGGCACGCGCACACCTGACGTGGTGCCGTTCCAGGTGAAGACGATATCCGACTTCGGATCGACCTTGGCGAGATCGGGGATTTCACCGTAAGCCGCGTTGAGCTTGGTGACGTCCTTCAGCTTCAATTCCTTGACGATGTCGCTGACCCAGCCCTCGCCGAAGGATTCCCAGGCGAGCGTGGTGACGGGCCGCGCACCGAGCAGCGACCACAGCGCCATCTCGACCGCGCCGGTGTCCGACGCCGGCACGATGCCGATCTTGTAGTCGGCCGGCACCTCAAGCACTTCGCGCGTCAGTTCGATCGCGAGCTTGAGCTTGGCCTTGCCGACCTTCGCACGGTGCGAGCGGCCGAGGGCGGCGTCCTTGAGATTGTTGGGATTCCAGCCGGGGCGCTTGGCGCAGGGGCCGGAGGAGAAATGCGGCACATTGGGCCGCGAAGCGGGCTTCGCTGCAGTCATAATCTACCCTTCCAGATAGCTGCCTCTCGGTGGGGAGAGGTTTCCCGCGGTCGGAGATAGTGGAAGGGCCCCCAAACGTCAAGGAAGTTCCGACTTTTCCGGAACAATCGGGAGATCACGGCTGATTGATGGGGCGTCCTCGACCTGCTGCATCGTCTCCTGGTCGAGCAAATCTGCCGCGAGAGCCATGATCTTAACTGCCTTGCGCCGGCTCGATATTTTCAAAATGCTCTTATCGCCGGCCTGCACGATGTACTCGTTGCCGACCCGCACGATCGAATAATCCGACATCCAAATCCCCAGTCGCCGCCGCCCCGTGGGAGACGCCCGACATACCGGACTCGTTCCGACCCGTAAATTCACGGAGACCGGCTTAGTTTATTGGCTGTTAACCGGATCGCGCAGCAGCGGCTACCGCAGGCATTGCCATGTGTGCGGCACAACTCGCACAGCTCAAAAGCGCAGCGTCATGCCGACATGGCTGCGCGTGAATCCGAGCCGTTGTTCATAGAAGCGCTGCGCATCGACGCGCGTGTGGTGCGTCAAGAGCTCGACGAGCATGCAGCCTTGCGCGCTCGCCTCCGCGACCGCCCATTGCACGAGCTGCTCGCCGATGCCGCGGCTGCGGCAGTGCTTTGCGACGCGGACGTCCTCGAGCAGGCCGCGCGAAGAGCCCTGCGAGCTGATCCCCGGCAGAACCGCAAGCTGCAGACAGCCGACGACGGCGCCCTCCCCGTCGACCGCGACGACGAGCTGCAGGTTCGGATCCCGCTCGACCCGCGCGAAGGCGTCGTAATAGGTTTGCGGCAGCGGGTCCTCGATCCGCTCGCGCGCACTGCCGAGCGGATCATCCGCCAGCATGCCGACGATGGCGGCGACATCCTCGCGGCGGGCGCGGCGGATCGTGATCGACGAGGCTTCAGTCATATCGATGTTCACCAGAAGTCAGCGCACCGGCGGCAGGCCGAGCACGTGCTCGGCATCGGCGATCCAGCGGCGGATCACGGGATAGCGCGCGAGCGCGAGGCCGCCATCCTCAGCGACGCGCGTATAGGCAAGCAGCGAGACGTCGGCCAGCGAGAACGCATCGCCGACCAGGAATTTTGTGCCGGCAAGAAGCCGCTCCAGATGATCGAGCGCCACGTAGCCGCGCTTGATGAGATTCGGATCGATCTCCGACACCGCCTTGCCGAGATACACGGTCTGGAAGCGGCAGACGGCGACATAGGGTTCATGGCTGTTCTGCTCCCAGAACATCCAGGCATCCATCTGCGCCGCGCGATAGGGATCGCCGGGGATCAGATCGCTGCCGCGCGCGAGGTAGCGGATGATGGCGTTGGATTGCGCGAGCGTGCGGCCGTCATCCAGCTCGACCGTCGGCACCTGGCCCCAACCATTCAGCTTGAGGAATTCCGCGGTCCGGCTGCCGCCCTTCATGGTGTCGATCTCGACCCATGTGTACGGCAGCGCCAACTTGTCGCACACCCATTTCACCTTCAGGCAATTGCCTGAATTGGCGTCGCCGTGGATTTTCATGCGAGGCTGCTCCGCTTGCGGAGCAACATCGGATCAGCCGCAGATTGCGGTGTCAAGCGAGGTGGCGCGCGTCAGAACTTGTAGCCGATGGCAGCACGAACGCTGTTCTGCGTGACCGCCGTGTTCTTGACCGGGCTGAACTTGACGTATTCCCACTCGCCGCGCACGAAAACACAGTTCCACAACATGTATTCCAGGCCGAGACCAGCGGTCCAGCCGGCAACGTAGGCGTCCGTTTTCGCATCCGTCGCGGTTTGGGCAAACTGCGGCAGTGCAAATGTGGTCGAACTTCCGTCGGCAAAGTTGATCGTTCTGTTCACGGAGCTTGTGACTGTGCGCGAAACATCCATCCGGCCGACCGCAAGGCCGCCGAAGATGTAGGGCAGGAAGTCACCGGTTGCCCAACCCGCGCGGCCGCGGAATGTCATCTCGTCCTTCAGCTTCAGCGACGCGCTTCCATTCAAGGTCACGCCGTCGGCGGCAGTGGCGCCGGCCGGCAGGACCAAGGTCGGCTGAGCGACTTGAATGGGACCCAGACTTCCGGAGGTCGTCGTCGTAAGGCCAGACCAATAGGTATAGTTTGCTTCGACACCCACTACGACGTCGTCGAATTGATAGTTGCGCCCGACAAACGCTCCGAAACCCGAGCTCTGCGCATTGACCCGGCCCAGCAGATTGAATTGCGACGCCGGCGCCTGCAGCGTGGTGTTGCGGAAGATGGAATTGGTCAGCGAGGCAACGCTGCCGCCGAAGTCGGTGTTGATCCATGTTTGGCCGACCTGACCGCCGGCATACCAGCCGTCCCAGTTCCTGGTCGGTGCACTGGAAGCGGGAAGACTGCCGCGAAGGAAATCCGGCATGTCGGCCGCCTGCGCGCCGGTCACCGCCCCGAACATCATCGCCGCCAGCAAGAACCTACGCATTGCAACGCTCCATCCCACTCACCGAATGCGCGTTGATCATCGCCTGTTAACCTTAACCAATCGTTGTCGCCGGTCGCTTTCGACCACTCAAGTTGCAGAAGTGCGCACGGCACGACGCGGCAAAGCAAAACGGCGCGGGATGATCCCGCGCCGTTGCGATCGTTAACCGTGAAGGGGCGAAATTAACCCTTGTTAGCCCTTGCGGATCAGCGGGGGCGGCGGCGGCGGGGGCAGCACGTCGCAGCAAGGCAGAGCGAAGCGTACGCCGAGCTTCACGTCCTGCGAGGTCATGTCGCGGAACTGGAAGGTCGAGGGACCGGCCGGCGTGCCGTCGAAGAAGTGGCCCTGGCCGTGGGCGGCGGTGCCCATGTCGAGGTAACGATAGGCCAGTTCAACCGTGAAGTTGTTGGTGACCTTGTAGGCGACACCGGCATGCAGCGCCCAGGCGAAGTTGGTTTTGGTCGCACCGTCGGCGATGAAGGAGCTGGTCAGGCCGGACCCGCTCGGGAACGTGGTGACGTCGGAGAAGGCCGAGGTCTTGATCACCGCGGCGCCGACACCGGCACCGATGAACGGGGTCAAGCAACCCCAGGTGCCGAGATCGGCGTAGATATTCGCGAGGGCGACCCAGCTCTGGACGCCGCCGTGGTAGGTGTCACCCAGCGAACTCGGCCCGGGGAACGTGAAGAAGTCGGTGCCGTTGAAGCTCACCTTGGAGCGATACTCACCGGTGATGTCGGCGCGGAACCAGCTGTTGAACTGATAGCCGACGCCGACGCCGAACAGCATGCCGCTGTCGAAGCCGGTGCCGAACTGGCTGAACGCGGTGCCGGCCGGCAGCGTGTCGTAAGCGGCGGCGTGCAGCTTGGCTTGCGTGTTGGTCATGCCGATGTCGCCCCGCAGATACCAGCCACCGAAGTCCTGGACGGGCGGAGGCGCATACGCCATCGGGGGCGGCGGCATGATGGGCATGTCGGCAGCGAACGCCACCGAGGACAGCAGGGATGCCGCGCCTGCGGCAATCAGGGTCGTTACGCTACGCATTGGCTTCGTCCTTTTGGGCCAAGTGAGGCGACACGAAAGCCCCACGTCTGAAACTCACGGGCGGACGATGCCAGCAAATGTTTAAGCGGCACTTAACCCTAATTTTTAAGGTTGATTTTCTCTGACCTATTTCTGTGGCTGTTGCTTATGAGTCCATAAATGCGCGCATGCGGCGGCGAAAAATGGCGATCTCGCCGCAGGTGCTAATGAAGCGTTGACGCAAGCGCGCGGTTTGCGGCGCACGCTGGCGCTAAGCGTTAGCGAATGCTTAATGCGGGGCGGCGCCCTCGCCGCGGACGTTCAGCGAACGGCCTTCTGCATCTTAGGCAGGAACACCGCGAGCAGGCCGATTGCCGGCAGGAATGCGCACAGCTGATAGACGAAGGCGATCGAGGTGTGGTCCGCGAGCTTGCCGAGCACCGTTGCGCCGAGTCCGCCGATGCCGAAGAACACGCCGGAGATCATGCCGAAGCGATGCGGCATCAATTCCTGCGCGAACACGATGATCGCGATGCGCTGTGTGGTTCTCACCGACAACCAACTTCCTCGCCGTCATCCTGAGGAGCGGCCTATTGGCCGCGTCTCGAAGGATGAATCGGCCACCAGCCGGGCCGTGCATCCTTCGAGACGCGCGCGAGAGCGCGCTCCTCAGGATGACGGATCCGGTCAAGCTCGTTCTGTGAAAGAGCAGCCCCTACGCCGCCGCGGCGTGGCCGAGTGCGCTGACGATGTTGTCGACGACCTCTTCCACCAGGATGCGATCGTCGCCCTCGCCCATGACGCGGATCACCGGCTCGGTACCGGAGGGACGGATCAACAGGCGGCCATGGCCGTTGAGGCGGTTCTCACCATCGGTGATCGCGGACTTGACCTCGGCGTCGTCGAGCGGCTTGCCGCTGCGATAGCGCACGTTCTTCAGGATTTGCGGCAATGGTTCAAAACGCCGGCAGATCTCCGACACCGGGCGGCGCAGCTTCTGCACCACGGCCAGCACCTGCAACGCCGCGACGAAGCCGTCGCCGGTGGTCGAATAGTCCGACATGATGATGTGGCCGGACGGCTCGCCGCCGAGATTGTAGCCGCCGCTCAGCATCTGCTCGAGCACGTAGCGGTCGCCGACCGGCGTGCGCACCATCGAAAGCCCGAGGCCCTGCAGGAAACGCTCCAGCCCGAGATTGGACATCACGGTCGTGACGATGCCGGGCTTGGCGAGGCGCCCCTCTTCCTTCCAGCTCTGTGCGATCACCGCGAGCAGCTGGTCGCCGTCGACGATGTGGCCGCGCTCGTCGACCAGGATGACGCGATCGGCATCGCCATCGAGCGCGATGCCGATGTCCGCGCGCATCTCGCGCACCTTGCGCGACAGCGCTTCCGGTGAGGTCGAGCCGCATTCCTTGTTGATGTTGAAGCCGTCGGGTTCGACCCCGATCGGCACCACGTCGGCGCCGAGTTCCCACAGCGCTTCCGGCACCACCTTGTAGGCGGCGCCGTTGGCGCAATCGACCACGACGCGCAGGCCGTCGAGCGAGAGATCGCGCGGCAGGGTGCGCTTGGCGAATTCGATGTAACGGTCATGGACGCCGTCGATGCGGCGGGCCCGGCCGAGGCTCGCGCTCTGCGCGAGGCGGCGGTCGAGCGATTCGTCGAGCAGCTGCTCGATCTGCTTCTCGACGTCGTCGGACAGCTTGAAGCCCTGCGGGCCGAACAGCTTGATGCCGTTGTCTTCGAAAAGATTGTGCGACGCCGAGATCATGACGCCGAGATCGGCGCGCATCGACTTGGTCAGCATCGCGATCGCCGGCGTCGGCATCGGGCCGACCAGCAGCACGTCCATGCCGACCGAGGTGAAGCCTGCGACCATGGCGTATTCGATCATGTAGCCGGACAGCCGCGTGTCCTTGCCGATCACGACGCGATGGCGATGATCGCCACGCTGAAACACCAATCCCGCGGCCTGCCCCACCTTGAGCGCGAGCTCCGGCGTAATCAGCCCATTGGCGCGGCCCCGAATTCCATCGGTCCCGAAATATTTGCGGCTCATAGTACCCCCAAGATGGACCTCTCGAACCACCCGGCGAGAGAGTCCTGAACGCCTACCAGTGTAGCGTGCATCGGCCTTATAGACTGCCAGGCGCTAAAATGACTTCAAAAAATATGATGAATCATTACCGCGGCAAAACCCCGCGCTTCGATCTTAAAGCACTGAAAGATATAACATTATTGGCTCTTCGGCAACCCAGGGGACCGAATGCCGTCCGCTATCCTTTGCCGCCTCGCTTGACGTGCTGGTCGCCCTTTGAGGGGGCCGGCTGGGTGACATTGACGGGGTCGGAACCGGGAAACGTCTCCTCCAGACCCTCTTCCAGGGCCTCGTCGAGGCGGCGCTTCTCGGCGCTCTCGTCTGCTTTCGGTTTCGAGCCTGATTGCGTCATCGTGCTCTCCCATCCGTCTTCAATTTGGTAGGCCCTCCAACCATGCTAGATGACGCCAAGACCGAACAGCCGCAAGACGCGCGCTCCATCGAACTTGCGACCAAGAAGAAGGGCCGGGAACGTCCATGAAGCACATTACCTGCATCGAAGATCTGCGCCAGCTGCACAAGCGCCGCGTGCCGAAGGCGTTTTTCGATTATGCGGACCGCGGCTCCTACACCGAGGACACGCTGCGCGCCAACACGGAGGACCTGCAGCAGATCAAGTTCCGCCAGCGCATCCTGGTCGATGTGTCCAAGCGTACCCTTGCGACCACGATCCTCGGCGAGCCCGCGGCGATGCCGCTGATCCTGGCGCCGGTCGGCCTGCTCGGCATGCAGCATGGCGACGGCGAGATCCACGCCTGCCGCGCCGCGCAAGCGGCCGGCATCCCGTTCACCCAGAGCACGATGTCGATCTGCTCGATCGAGGACATCGCGGCCGCCGTCGACAAGCCGTTCTGGTTCCAGCTCTACGTCATGAAGGACCGCGGCTTCATCAAGTCGCTGATCGAGCGCGCGATCGCGGCAAAATGCTCGGCACTGGTGTTGACCGTCGACCTGCAGGTGATCGGCCAGCGTCACCAGGACATCAAGAACGGCATGACGGTGCCGCCGGAATGGTCGCTGTCGAAGCTGATCGACTTCGCAACCAAGCCGGCCTGGGTCTCGGGCGTGCTGCAAGGCAAGCGCCGCACCTTCGGCAACATCGCCGGCCACGTCAAAGGCATGGACGACATCGTCAAGCTGTCGGAATGGACCGCGTCGCAGTTCGACACCACGCTGAACTGGAAGGACATCGACTGGATCCGCAGCATCTGGCCGGGCAAGCTGATCCTGAAAGGAATTCTCGACGTCGAGGACGCCGAGCTCGCCGCCAAGACCGGCGCGCAGGCGATCGTGGTCTCCAACCACGGCGGCCGCCAGCTCGACGGCGCACCGTCCTCGATCGAGGTGCTGCCCGAGATCGCCGACGCGGTCGGCTCGCAGCTCGAGATCATGTTCGACGGCGGCATCCGCACCGGCATGGACATCATGCGCGCGCTGGCGCTCGGCGCGAAGTCCTGCATGATCGGCCG
The DNA here is from genome assembly GCF_015291625.1 of Bradyrhizobium sp. CCBAU 53421. Taxonomy (NCBI): domain Bacteria; kingdom Pseudomonadati; phylum Pseudomonadota; class Alphaproteobacteria; order Hyphomicrobiales; family Nitrobacteraceae; genus Bradyrhizobium; species Bradyrhizobium sp. CCBAU 53421. The sequence goes on along the minus strand of NZ_CP030047.1, from coordinate 1,812,501 downwards.
CGCCTATGCCTACGGCCTCGGCGCCGGCGGCCAGGAGGGCGTCGCCAAGGCACTCGATATCCTCGGCAAGGAGCTCACCACCACGATGGGGCTGTGCGGCGTCAACACCATCGCCGAGATCGACGACAAGGTGCTGGCGGTTTAGGGCACAGCCACTGTTGTAGCCCGGATGAAGCGAAGCGAAATCCGGGAGACGTTCTCCGCGGACGGACTTGCCCCGGATTGCGCTGCGCTCCATCCGGGCTACGCACTTACTTCCCTTCTCCCCTTGTGGGAGAAGGTGGCGCGGATGCAATCCGCGCCGGATGAGGGGTTCTCTCCGCGGAGAGAGACCCCTCACCTCGCTTCGCTGCGCGAAGCGACCCTCTCCCACAAGGGGAGAGGGTAAGTGCAAGACGTCACATCGGCGGCGCGATGCCGTCGCGGCCGACATTGACGCGGTTGGCTTCCAGCGTGCCGTCGTCCTTTTTCACCGCGCCGAAGATGATGATCTTGGCGCCCGGCTTCAGCTCCGACTTGTCGCCGGAGACGAAGGTGACGACCGGGGTTCCCGGCGGCACCACCACCTTCTTCTCACCATCCTTGTATTTCACCGTGATGTTCTGGCCGTCGGTGCCCTTCACCGTCTCGGCGACGGTGGCGTTGGTCATGGTCGAGTTGGCGCGCAGGTCCCAGGGACGGAAGCCTTCGGCGGCGCCGCGCTGGTTTTCCGGGAAGATGTGCACCGCGATCGCCTTCTGCGTTCCATCCGGCTCGGGCATCGCGGTGACGCCGATATAGGAACCGGACTTGATCTCCGACAGATCGGTCTTGGCAACGCCGAACACCGCGACGTTGTCGGTGGTGCGCACCTTCATATCGTCGCCGTCGCGCGACTTGATCGACAGCATCGCGCCGTCGACGGCCTCGATGGTGCCGCGGATGCGCACCGTCGGCGGCTGCTGCGCGGATGCGGCCGAGGTGAAGGCAACGAGAAGCAATGCGGCGAACAGCGTCGTTTTCGGCATGGTGTCCCTCATGGGTTGGGCTGGCAAATCAGGGAACACCGGGAAGTTGAAGGTATTCCGTGCGGCCACCTCCCCTTGGCGGGAGAGGTGACCCGATCGACAACTACGCACCGGATGAGGGGGCCGTTACGGTGATAACGGACAGGTGATGTTGCGCAGTTGCCGTAGCCCTGTGCGCTCTCCCTTCCCTTCTCCCCTTGTGGGAGAAGGTGGCGCGGACGAAGTCCGCGACGGATGAGGGGTCTCTATCCGCGGAGGCAACCCCTCACCCCGCTTCGCTGCGCGAAGCGACCCTCTCCCACACGCAAGTCGGGCTTGCCCGACTTGCGCAGCTCATGATGCGCAACCGGGGTAAACCCCGGTTGCGTGGGAGAGGGTTCTTGAGGTCACATCGGCGGGGTCAGGCCGTCGCGGCCGACGCTGACACGGTCGGTTTCAAAAGAGCCGTCGGGCAGCTTCTTCATGAAGGCGATCACCTTGGCGCCGGCCTTCAGGTCAGCCTTGTCGCCGGGAACATAGGTCACGACCGGCGTGTCGGGTGAGACCAGCACCGTCTTCTCGCCATCCTTGTACTTGACCTGCAAGGTATGGCCGTCATTGCTGACGACCGATTGCGCGACCGTGGCGTTGGTCATGCTGCTGTTCGGCTTGAGATCATACGGCCGCGAGCCTTCGCCGGTGCCGCGCATGTTTTCCGGGAACACATGCACCTCGACCGCCTTCGGCACGCCGTCGGGGCCGGGCACCGTGGTCGTGCCGATGAAGGAACCGACCTTGATGTCGGACAGCGCGATCTTGGTCAGGCCGAGCACCACCATATTGCCTGCCATATGCAGCTTGACGTCTTCGCCACCGCGCGACTTCACCGCCAGTGTATCGCCATCGACGCTCTCAACGGTTCCACGCACCCGTGTCGGCGTCGGCGGCTGCTGGGCAAGCGCGTAAAGCGTGGACGCCGTCACCATCGCGAGCCCGATGAACGGACGAACGAGAGGGAAACGGCTGGCTGGCATTCTGATCTCCGGGAGGGAACGCGGGGGGACTAACACGAGACACCGTTCCGGAGACGCTATTCCACGCCTCAAGTCTTTGTGAGATCGGCTTCGACAAGTGCCCGCAATTCGGCCGTGACCTGCGGGCGCTGGCCGAACCACAGCTCGAAACCGCGCACTGCCTGGTGCAGCAGCATGCCGAGCCCGTCGGCGGTCTTCAGCCCCCGCGCCTGCGCCGCCGCAAGCAACGGCGTCACCAGCGGCACATAGACAATATCGGAAACAACCGCGTTCTGCGGCAACAACCCGACATCGATCTCCAGCGCCGGCTGGCCATGCATGCCGAGCGACGTCGTGTTCACGAGCAGGCCTGCGCGCGGCAGCAGCTCACCGACCGCGTCCCACGTCGCGGGCTGAACACGCGGACCGAATTGCTCCTTGAGCGCGCGGGCACGATCGATGGTGCGGTTGACCAGATGGACGCGCGCGATGCCGCGCTCGATCAGGCCGAACACCACCGCGCGCGCCGCGCCGCCGGCGCCGAGCACCAGCGCGTCTTCCGTCTTGTCCCAGCCGGGCGCGCAAGCATCGAGATTGTTGATGAAGCCTTCGACATCCGTATTGGTCGAGCGTAGCTCGCCATCGGCGAACCACAGCGTGTTGGCGGCACCGACGGCGCGGGCGCGCGCGTCAGGGGCCGACAGCGCCAGTGCGCGCTGCTTGTGCGGAAGGGTGACGTTGGCGCCGACGAAGCCGCGCAGCGACAGGCGGAACAGGAAATCCTTGAAATCCTCCGGCGGCACCGCCTCGATCACGTACCCGCCCTCGATACCGAGCGTACGCAGCCAGTAATGATGGATCAGCGGCGAGCGGGAATGCGCCGCCGGCCAGCCGATCAGGCACGCGGCGCGGGTTTTGCCTTGAGATGTCATGGCCGTGACATCGGCCAAGGCAGCGGCGCTGTCAATCCGTCCGCTTCGCGGTTGCGGCAACCAGCGCGCTGAGGGTGAACGCGGTGCCTGCGGCAAACCAGATCGCGGCGAGGTTGATCCAGCGGTAAGCCGATGCGCCGGCGAGCGCGCCCGCGACCAGCGCCGCCCACAGCAGGACGTTCGGCAGCCAGGCCCAGGGCGCGCCGCCGGTCAGCGCGGCGGCGATCAACTGACCGGCCTTGATCAGCGCCCCCGTGACATAGGTGAGGCCGAGCCCGGCCCCGCCTTCGAGCTGGAACACGGCGTTCTCGAGCCCCATCGCCAGCACGATGGCGGTGACCGCGGCGTTGGGCAGGCCGTAGGCATAGGCCACGGCCGCCGCCGCGAGCAGCAGCGCCTCGGCGAGCAGGATCAGGGGCTGGCGATGCGCGATGCGGCTGAGCACGACCAGGCTGCCGGCCGCGGCACCCGCGACGAACAGCACGATCAGCACCAGCGCTTCCAGCGCATGCTGCCAGTGGCCCTCGGCCAAGGTCACGCCGAGCCGTGTCGAGTTGCCGCTCATGAAAGACACGAACAGCCCGCCGAGATGCAGGTAACCGATGCCGTCGACATAGCCGGCCAGCGCGCTGAGCGCGCAGGCCAGCGCCAGGTTGCGGCGAGATTCAAGCATGCTGTCCTTGCGCCCCCATCAGGGACGCAAGCTAGCTGGCTGCGGACGCGCTGCCAACGATCTCCCCCGTCATTCCGGGGCGATGCGCAGCATCGAACCCGGTATCTCGAGATTCCGGATTCGCTCGCTCACGCGAGCGCTCCGGAATGACGGTGAGTTGTTCACGCCGCGTCGCGATGCGCGGCGATGATCTGGTCGGCGGCGCGGCCCGTCACTTCGGCCATGCGGTCGAACTGGCGGGTGAAGCTGCCGGCGCCGGCGGTGGCGGAGCGCAGCTCGACGATGAGGTCGCCGATCTCGGATTCCGGCATCGTGGCGCGGACGCAGTCCCAGCCGCTCCAGCCCTCGCGGGTGTCGAAGCCAAGGATCTGGCCGCGCCGCGCCGACAGGATCGCGTTGATCTTGGCGGTCGCGTCGGTCGGGCAGACGATCTCGACCATGTGGATCGGCTCCAGCAGCACCGGCTGGCACTGCGGCAGTCCCTCGCTGACGCCGATCCGCGCCGCGGTGCGGAACGCCAGATCGGAGGAATCGACGCTGTGATAGGAGCCGTCGGTCAGCGTGACGTCGACGTCGATCACCGGGAAGCCGAGCGGGCCACGCGCCAGCGCGTCGACGACGCCCTCCTCTACCGCACCGATATAGTTGCGCGGCACCGCACCGCCGACCACCTTCTCGTGGAATTCGAAGCCGCTTCCGCGCGGCTTTGGCTTGATGTCGAGCACGACATCGCCGAACTGGCCGTGGCCGCCGGACTGCTTCTTGTGCCGACCACGCTGGGTAATGGCCTTGCGGATGGTCTCCTGGTAGCCGATCGCCGGCGGATGCGATTTGACGTTGACGCCGTAGCGGTCCTTCAGCCGCTCCTGCGCGACACGCAGATGCATCTCGCCCTGCCCCCACAGTACGGTGTCGTGGGTGCGCGGGTTCTGGATCATGGTCAGCGACGGATCCTCCTCGTTCAGCCGCAGCAGCGCCTGGCCGAGCTTGACGTCGTCCTTACGGTCGGTCGCGGCGATCGAGATCGACAGCACCGCCGCGGCAGGCTCGACCTTGGCCAGCGAGGCGGGGGCGGTCTTGCCGCTCGAGACCGTATCACCGGTCTTGATCGCATCTAACTTGCCGAGTGCAACCGTGTCGCCGGCCTCGGCCGACGGCCGCTTGCTGTCATGCGCGCCCGAGACGGCGAGGATACCGGAGACGCGCCCGGTCTCACCGCTGGAGGATTGCAGCGTCGCGCCGTCGTCAAGCCGGCCCGCGAGCACGCGCGCCATCGACAGCTTGCCGCCATGCTGCAGATGCACGGTCTTGAACACATAGCCCAGCGCATCCTTCTGGTCCTTGATGCCGAGCCGCTTGGCGGTGTCGGCAACGCCGGGTGCCTCGTGGCGCAGCGCCTTCATCAGGCGAAGCACGCCGTTCTCGCGGCTCGCCGCACCGAGCAGCACCGGACAGATCAACCCTTCGCGCAACTCGCGCGCGAGATCGTCGAACACCGCATCGCGCGGCGGCTGGATATCCTCCAGCAATTGCTCCATCAGCGCATCGTCATGATCGGCGAGCTTCTCCAGCATCGAGAAGCGCGCTTCCTTCTCGCGGTCGAGATTGCCGCCTTCCAGCGCCATCACCTCCGACGGCTTGTGCTCGCGATAGACGAAGGCGCGCTCCAGCGCGAGATCGACGAAGCCTTCGATCAGATCGCCATTCCAGATCGGGATCTGGCGCAGCACCAGCGGCACGCGCGACGCGGGCTGCAGCGTCGCAAGCGTCTCGCGGACACGCTTGTTGGCGCGGTCGATCTTGTTCAGGAACAGGAAACGGGGAATCCCGAGCTCCTCGAGCTCGCGCAGGATGATCTGCAGCTGCGGCAGCTTCTTCTCGTCAGCCTCGCAGACCACGACCGCGGCATCGATCGCCGGCAACGCGGCACGCATGTCGTGCGCGAACTCGATCGAGCCGGGGCAATCGATAAAGGTGTAGCTGTCCCCCATAAAGGTGGTGGCGGCGGCGGTCAGGCCTACGCCCATCTTGTGTTGACGTGCCTCGGGGCTGGCATCGCCGACGGAGGTTCCGGCATCGACGCTGCCGGCTGTCTTGATGGCGCCTGTGCGCGCCAGGATCGCTTCCAGAAGTGTGGTTTTACCGCTTTGGAAAGGGCCCACCAATGCGATGCACCGTGGACCTCGGGGACTTCTGACGTCTTGTCCCATTGCCGCCTCCTCGTGTTGGAGCTCGGCCCATGATTGGGTCGGCGACCGTTCATGCTCTGCCTGCGTTTGACATTTGGCAAGCGGGAAAACGTCGCTGCGGTGCGGCGTCGCGGAAGTTTGCAATTCCCGAGCCATCGTCCGAACGATTGCGTCCGCCGCGTCAGTTCCTTGGCGCAGGTCCCGAGGCAATCTCGCGCCAGCGTGTCGCAAGATCGAGCAGGCGCTGCACGGTGGGTGAAACATCTTCGTCGCGCCAGGCAATCGTGAGCGGCGCTGTCACCGCCGGCGCGGCAAGCCGAACGTAGGCCACACCGCGACCAGTCTGCGCGCGCGCCGCAGCCTCCGGAACGAGCGACACACCGACGCCGGCGGCGATCAGGCCGATCGCGGTTTGCAGATGCAGAACTTCCTGCGCGAGCCGCGGCGTGAAGCCGGCGGCCTGGCAGGCGGCGACGATCAGGCCGGTGACCGAAGGCTCCGGTTGCGCCGGATAGAGCACGAAGGCATCGTCGGACAATTCGGCGAGCGCAATGTCGCCGCGCGCCGCGAGCGGATGCGCGCGCGGCAGCGCCGCGACATAGGGCTCATCGAGGATCAGGCGCTGGGCAAGCCCTGCTTCGGCGAGCAGTGCCGGGCGTGCGAAGCCGACATCGATCCGGCGACGCCGCAACGCCTCGGCAATCTCCGCCGCCAGCATCTCGTCGAGCACGAGCTCGACATCGGGACAGGCGTCGCGATAGGCGCCGATGATTTCGGGCAGGCCGGTAAACATCGCGGAGCCGACGAATCCGATCGCGAGCCTGCCGGCCTGGCCGCGGCCGACGCGCCGCGTGTCGGCAACCGCACTCTCGAAACCTGCGAGCAGCGCGCGTGCACGCGCGAGGAACAGCTCGCCGGCCTCGGTCAGCCGAACAGGACGGCTATTCCGCTGCAACAGCGTCACGCCGAGCTCGTCCTCGAGCTGACGGATCTGCTGGCTCAGCGGCGGCTGCGCGATATGCAGCCGCTCGGCCGCGCGGGTGAAATTCAATTCCTCGCCGAGCGCCACGAAATATCTGAGGTGTCGCAATTCCATGCCGGCGATATAGCACGGCGGGCGGCGACGGCAGCATATGCAATAGCTCTGCTAGCGTATCGAACGAGTATTGGACCGGACGCGCGAACACCGACAGCCTGCGGCAAACCACAGGGGGTCGCCATGACGGCACTGGACAAAGCCTTCGCGGACGCAGCCGCGGCCGGCATCACGCAACTGAAGATCGAGATCGGCGGCCTGTCCGTCAACGTCGCACGCTTCGGCAAGGGCCCGCCGCTGCTGCTGCTCCACGGCTGGCCGGAGTTCTGGCTGGTGTGGCGCCCGCTGATGCTGCAGCTCGGCGACAGTTTTGAATTGATCGCGCCGGACCTGCGCGGCTGCGGCGACACCGGCAAACCCGCTTCCGGACCTGACGCCACCGCCACCGCGGATCGTCACGCGCTGGATATGTTCGCGGTCATGGATGCGCTCGGTCATATCAGCTTCGGCGTGATCGGCGGCGATCTCGGCGCCTATGTCATGCAGGCGATGTCGCATCGTCAACCGCAGCGGCTGCGAGGGACGCTTTATCTCTGCACGCCCTATCCGGGGCTCGGCCAGCGCTACGGCGAGCCGGGTCACCTGATCGAGGTCTGGTATCAATACTTCCAGCAGCTGCCGTGGGCCGCAGAATTAGTCGGGAGCTCGCGCGAGTCATGCCGGCTCTACTTCCGGCATTTCCTCCACCACTGGTCGGGCGACGATCCCGCCGTGTTCGATGACCTGCTCGAAGCCTATGTCGATAACTTCATGAAGCCGGGCAACATCCAGGGTGGCTTCGACTGGTATCTGTCGTCCGCGCCAGCCCGCCGGCTCTGGCTGGAAGGCAGATTGCCGGCGCAGCCGCGCATCAACGTGCCCTCGCGCTTTCTCTGGGGCCGCCGTGATCCGCTGATCGCGCCGGAATGGTCGGACAGGCTGGGGGACTACTGGAGCGAACCTTCGATCAGGTTCGTCGACACCGGGCATTACGTTCACGCCGAGGCGCCGGAGATCGTTGCCGAAGAAGCGCGCGGCTTCTTCGGCAGATTGCAGAACGGTGCGCGCGAAAATTAGCGCCCCGGACGCAGCTCCAGGCTTTCGAGGCCGGCGGCGATGTTGACGCCGACCTGGCCCTGCACGCTGAGCGGCTGCAGGGCGATCGTGTTGTCGGAGCCGCCGACCAGCACGTTGCCGCCGACGCCGACGCCGAGCGTCGCGCTGCCCTGCGCACCGGCGTAATTGCCGGACAACGCGCCGGGCCCGAGCCGCTCCACAGGAGCATAGACGCCCCAGGCCAAAGCCGATTCCTGGGTGATGCCGAGATCGATGCCGACCTTCTGGATGGTCGCGATGTAGCGATCCTCGGGCAGGCCGTTGGCGCGCAGCACGCAACCAAGATGGGTCACCGAGCCGACGATGAAGCCGACACTCGCGCCACCGCGGCACTCCAGGACGCCAACCTGAACGCGCTGGCTCGGCTGTTGGGCGTTGGCGCCAACCATGGCGCTCAGTGTGGCGATGGCGGCAACGGCGAGGAGAGTGAAGCGACGCATGGCGGGGAGTCTCCGGCTGAGAGGCATTGACGCGAGCACAGAACAGAACGGCGCCGTGTCTGCGGCGCCGTTCGCATCCTAAGCCATAACACCGAATGATCAGCCAGAATTTGCGGTGCCCGGCCACCGATTGTTGGGAGATGTTGCGGCGCTGCTATGTTCCTCCGGGCCTGCCGACCTGCTCGAGCAACGAACGGCAAACGACAGACAAAAAAAGAGGCCCGCTTTCGCGGGCCTCTTTGATCGAACACCGACCAGCTTAGTGGTGATGGTGATGACGGTGGTGGCGATGATGACGGCGCGGACCAACGGCGCGGACCGGCTCGAGATCGATCCCGGCGATGCCGGCCGCAACGTTGAGGCCGGTCTGGCCCTGCACGCTGATCGGCTGCAGCGCGTAGGCGTTGTTCGGGCCGCCGAACAGGAAGTTACCGCCGGCGCCGAGTCCGACCGAGGCGTTGACGCCGACGCCGCCGTAGCTGCCGGCAAGCGCACCGCGGGGAAGCTGCGTGGTCGGCGCGCTCACGGCCCAGGCGAGCTGGGTGGTCGCGGTGACGCCGAGGTCGACGCCGATCCGCTTCACGGTCGCAACGTAAGGCTCGGGACGGCGGCCGCCGCTCTGGAACACGCACTCGAGGCGGGCAACAGAGCCGACGACGAAGCCGACGTTCTCGCCGCCCTGGCATTGCAGGACCCCAGCCTGAACCTGAGGCTGCTGCGCGTTGGCGGTGGCGAACGGCGCCAGCAACGCAAGCGCTGCCAGAGTGAGAGTCGAAAGTCGCATTATCTGTCTCCGCAAGGTGAACTGCACTGGAATTTGTGCGGCGGACAGAAAGCAAGGGTCGTGTCCAAAACAAGGCAGTTCGCAAAGAGGCCGTAAAAACTTCCAGCGTGTGGCATCGATGTTCGTACACACGCGCGTGAGATGAGCGCGATGTGATTTGACTCTGCGATTTTACCGGCGCGCGATCCACGCACACCAATAGACGAGTACGCAAACACAAACAGAAGCGCTCCCGCACGAAGTGCGGGAGCGCTTCTTGGTTTACAGGTTCGGAATCGACTATCGCAGATTACCGCAGAAGCGCTGGATGCGCTTGCAGGCATCCTCGAGATCCGAGGTCTTGGTGGCGTAGGAGATGCGGAACGCCGGTCCCAAGCCGAACGCCGATCCCTGCACGACCGCGACGCCTTCGCTCTCGAGCAGCTCGGTGACGAACGCCTCGTCGTTGTCGATCACCTTGCCCGACGGCGCGGTCTTGCCGATCGTGCCGGCACAGGACGGATAGACGTAGAATGCGCCTTCCGGCCGCGGGCACTCGATGCCGCTGGCCTGGTTGAGCATCGACACCACGAGGTCGCGGCGCTCCTTGAACACCTTGTTGTTCGCGGCGATGAAGTCCTGCGGACCGTTGAGCGCCTCGACCGACGCCCACTGCGCGATCGACGACGGGTTCGAGGTCGACTGCGACTGGATCGTCGCCATCGCCTTGATCAGCTGCGCCGGGCCGCCGGCATAGCCGATGCGCCAGCCGGTCATGCAGTAGGCCTTCGATACGCCGTTCACGGTCAGCGTGCGATCGTACAGGCTCGGCTCGACCTGCGCCGCGGTGGTGAAGACGAAGTCGTCATAGACGAGGTGCTCGTACATGTCGTCGGTCATCACCCAGACATGCGGATGCCTGACCAGCACGTCGGTGATCGCCTTGAGCTCGCTCCGGGTATAGGCCGAGCCGGTCGGGTTCGATGGCGAGCACAGGATCACCCATTTGGTCTTCGGCGTGATCGCCTTCTCGAGATCTTCCGGGCGCAGCTTGAAGCCGGTCGAGGCCGGGCAAACCACCGGCACCGACTCGCCGCCGGCGAGCGCAACCATCTCGGGATAGCTGACCCAGTACGGCGCCGGGATGATCACCTCGTCGCCCGGATTGATGGTGGCCATCAGCGCGTTGTAGAGCACCTGCTTGCCGCCGGTGCCGACGATGACCTGGTTCGGCTTGTAGGTCAGGCCGTTCTCGCGCGAGAACTTGTTGATGATGGCTTCCTTGAGCTCCGGAATGCCGCCGACATCGGTGTACTTGGTCTTGCCGGCCTCGATCGCGTGGATCGCAGCCAGCTTGATGTTGGCGGGCGTATCGAAGTCAGGCTCGCCGGCGCCGAGGCCGATGACGTTGCGGCCCGCGGCTTTCAGCGCGCGTGCTTTGTCCGTGACCGCGATCGTCGCGGACGGCTTCACACGGTCGAGCGCAGCGGACAGGAAGGCCATTATCATCTCCTGGCAAACGTCGTGAGCCGTTGGGCCACGACTTGATTTGAATGGGATCGCGGCACCCTAGGCCTGTCGCCGCTGCATCGCAAGAAGCTTGGCGGTCAAGCACGAAAACTTTCGCGCGTGATGCGCGACACGCGCAATTTTCCGCAAGTTCCAGCCTCAAATGACTCATATCCGGCAAGCCCACTGACGGCCGCTCCAGCCTTGCCGGCAAGGCTTCCGGCCGCGGGCGCCAGCGCGGATTGCTCCGAGGACAATTGCCGCGCGGCGCACGGCCGATGGTGCCGAAGCCAGGCGGCCTGTGCGGCCACCGACGACAATCTTGCGATCGGGATGGCGCGTTAACGTTTGTGGATTGCGGCACGTCGGCCAAGGTATCGACCCCGGCATCGATGGCATCGACCGGCACCGTGCACAGCGTCGCGCAGCCGTGATCCGAGTTGTTCTGCCGTGTTGATGGAATCGTTCTGCACGCGTGCAGTGCGGTAGACGTTTCGACTTTTTCCACACTCCAGGGCTTGCGACGCACCCCCGTCGGCATCATTGTTTAACCGCGTTGCGGTGTGACAGGCCGCGCAATTTTGAAGCGTACCGTCTCAGACCAGATTGAACCTGACGCACCGAGTGAACCCCGACGCAATGTACAAGCTCTATTCGATGCAGCGCTCTGGCAACAGCTACAAGGTCCGGCTGGCGCTTGCGGTGCTGAACACGCCGTACCAGGCGATCGAGATCGACATCCTGCACGGCGAAAGTCGCACCCCGGACTTCCTCGCCAAAAATCCGAGCGGCCAGGTGCCGCTGCTCGAGGTCGCCGACGGCCGCTATCTCGCCGAGTCCAATGCCATCCTCTGGTACGTCGCGATCGGCACGCCGCTGGCGCCGGAGTCGCGGATCGAGCGCGCCGAGGCGCTGCAGTGGATGTTCTTCGAACAGCACGCGCTGGAGCCGAATATCGGCGCCGCCTATTTCTGGCTGTCGCTGGTCAAGGGTGGGCGCGACCTGCAGACCCACGCGCTGGAGGACTGGATGGAGCGCGGCTATGCGGCGCTGCAGGTCATGGAAAATCACCTCAAGGGCCACGCCTATTTCGCCGCCGAGCAGTTCACGGTCGCCGACATCGCGCTCTACGGCTACACCCACGTCGCCGACCGCTGCGACTTCGACCTCGCGACCTTCCCGTCGATCCGCGCCTGGCTGAAACGGGTCGAGCAGACCCCCGGATTCGTCTCGATGGATTGGCGGCCGGGGTCCGAGTCCGAGCCCGAGACCCGCCTAGTCGCCGGCCTCTGAAACCGGGGCCTGAATTCCGGGAATAGCGCGGAAACTGCCCAAATAGCGGGCAAAACCGAGGCCTCCGCCGTATTTTCGCCGTTTTCGGAGGACGTCGCCGCCGCAATGTTGCCGGTGACGCTGGGCAGATTCGCGCGGATGTCGCGAGTGATTCGCTCGCGGCCTGAGGGATTTACACCATGACACGGTGGTCCGGCACGGCAGGCTTCCATGGCCGCCCTGCCCCAGTGGCATCATCCCGCCTGACGAACGCGATCGCCGCGTCGCTCGCGCTTGGCGCCCTGACGCTGTGCCTGGTCGTCGCCGTGACGGTGCTGTCGAGCAACATCAGCATGGCGACATCGATCCCGGCGTAATCCGGCAAATTGGTTTTGGCACCTTAATCCGCGGCAAGGCGCGGGAGAGACAGCGGCGCGACATGATGAAGACCCCCGTGGGACTTGTGACCGTGACGCTGTCGGCGGCGATCCTGCTGGCGGCGTCGCTCCTGATCGTGACCGGCACGCAGGGCGAGGACCGCGCGCACCCGGCGCACGTCACGACGCCTGCCGCCAAGCAGGCGCCGCAGCGCTAAAGCGTTTCGGCTAGCTCCATTTGTGGAAGATGAAGAACGCGCCGGCGGCGATGAAGGCAAATCCGAGCGCGTGATTCCAGCCCAGCGGCTCCTTCAGGTACAACACCGAGAAGCCGGCGAACACGACCAGCGTGATCACCTCCTGCATGGTCTTGAGCTGCGCCGCGCTGTAGACCTCGCTGCCCCAGCGATTGGCCGGCACCGCCAGCCAATATTCGAAGAAGGCGATACCCCAGCTCACCATGATGACGATGGGGAGCGAATGGTCCTTGAACTTGAGATGGCCGTACCAGGCGAAGGTCATGAAGACGTTCGAGGCGAACAGCATCAGGATGGGCAGCAGCGAAGGCGAAATGGCGGGCATCGATATCCTCTTGCAAGCACGGCCCGCGGTAACCCGCAGGCCCGGAACCGGGTCCATGCATACCATTTGATTTGAAAGCAGCGAAAGCTGGTTCGGCCTGCGCAAGGCGCGCTTAACGGTCGGGCCGGAAATCCCGGCGCCGTTGCGGCTCTGTCGTCAAACTACCGCTTTATCGTTCGTTCGACAGATAGCGAGAACGCGCATGCGGTTCGATTGGCGTGCAATTTCAGGTCCGGTCCTGACGGCGATCACGGCGCTCGCCGCCTTCCTGATCGATCGCCTCGTTGTCCCCGTTCCCAATCCCGCGCCGCTGTTCGTCTGCATCGTGGCGCTCGCCAGCTCGATCAGCGGCATCACCTCCGGGCTGATCTCGGCCGCGATCGCGGTGGTCGCCTCGGCGCTGTTCTTCCTCGACCATCGCGCGCTGCCCGGTTACGGCACCGCCGACGTCGCGCGGATGCTGATGCTGGCCGCGACTGCGGCCGGCACCGCCCTGATCACCGGAATGCTGCGGCAGAAATGGATCGACGCCTTTGCCGCGGACCAGCAGCATCACGCCACCTCGGAGCGGCTCGCCGCCGCGCTCGACCAGGTCGATATCGGCATCGTGCTGCTCGATGCCGACACCCGGGCCGAATTCATCAACCGCGCCTTCCGCGAATATTTCGCGCTGTCAGACGCACAGGCCGACAGCAAGCCGCCGTTCGTCGCGCTGATGTATCACGGCCGCGACACCGGGGCCTACGAATTGCCGGAAGAGGAGCTGAGCGCGTTCATCGCCGAACGCATCGCGATGATGCGATCCGGCGATTCCACGCCGATCAACCTCAATCTCGCCGACGGCCAGGTGCTGCGCTTCAGCTGCACGGCGCTGCCCGACGGCGGCCGCATGCTGAGCTATACGCCGGTGACCGACCTCGTGCGGCACACCGACGATCCGGCGAAGGCCGACGAATATCGGGCACAGCGCGCCGGGCGCGAGCGCCATCTGGCGCGGCTGATGCGCGCCGCCGAGTGAGGCGCGAGTTCATCCACAATTGATCCCGTACGGCCGCGATAGCTGTTTGAGCATGATCTTTTCGGAAAACCGCTTCGCACTTTTCCGGATCATGCTCTACAACGTGGCAAGCGATGCGTGCGCATCGTGCAACGCGGGATCATTCATGTCCGACGACGTCACCATCCGCTTCATCACGCGCGACGACTACGCCCAATGGCTTCCGCTGTGGGACGGCTACAACGCCTTCTATGAACGGTCCGGACCGACCGCGCTCGCACCCGAGATCACCGCGATGACCTGGCAGCGCTTCTTCGACGCCTACGAGCCGGTGCATGCGCTGGTCGCCGATGCCGGCGGCACGCTGCTCGGGCTGACGCACTATCTGTTTCACCGCTCGACCACGGCGATTGCCCCAACCTGCTATTTGCAGGATCTGTTCACCAGCGAAGCCGCGCGCGGCAAGGGCGTCGGCCGCGCCTTGATCAACGGCGTCTACGCGCAGGCGAAGCTCGTCGGATCGCCGCGCGTCTACTGGCAGACGCATGAGACCAACCACACCGCGATGCAGCTTTATGACAAGGTCGCGGACAAACCAGGCTTCGTGATCTATCGCAAGATTCTCTGAGCGCGCCTGCGGGCGGCCTGTGGATGGCGCGGAGATGTCACCGGCGCGTTACAAACCCCGGCTAGGCTTCCGCTCGCGTAAGATCAGGCCCCCCGTCTCAGATCTTCGCCCCGAGCGGTCCCCGTCAGTCGCCGCGTCTGACCGGGACCGCTTTTTTTGTGACATTGCGGTGCGTGATAGGTGCCATGCTGACCGGCGGTAGGGCGGCACCTTGCCGCCCCTCGGCGCGATTGTCACAATGCACGGCATCCCTCGCCTATCCCACAGGATCGTCTCATGGAAATTCGTAATCTCGGCGGCTCCGGCCTGCGCGTGTCGGCGGTCGGCATCGGCTGCAACAATTTCGGCCAGCGCACCGACCTGGAGACCTCGCGCAAGGTGATCCACAAGGCGATCGATCTCGGCATCACGCTGTTCGACACCGCCGACATCTATGCGGGCATGGGTGGCTCGGAGACCGTGCTCGGCACCGTGCTGGGCGATCGCCGCAAGGACATCGTGCTCGCCACCAAGTTCTCCAAGCCGATGGCGACCGACGGCACCAAACAGGGCGCCTCGCGGCGCTACATTATGTCCGCGGTCGAAGCGAGCCTCACCCGCCTGAAGACCGACTACATCGATCTCTACCAGCAGCACGACTACGATCCGCTGACGCCGATCGACGAGACGCTGCGCGCGCTCGACGATCTCGTGCGCCAGGGCAAGGTGCGCTACATCGGCAACTCCAACTTCCCGGCATGGCGGATCGCGGAGGCGGAATACGTCGCGCGCGAGCTGAACGTGAACCGCTTCGTGTCGTGCCAGGACGAATACAGCCTCGTGGTGCGCGGCATCGAGAAGGACCTTTTGCCGGCGGCGCAGCAATACAATCTCGGCCTCTTGCCGTTCTTCCCGCTCGCCAGCGGTCTTCTGACCGGCAAGTACCAGCGCGGCACCGCTGCGCCCGCCGACACCCGCTTCGCCAAGGCGCCGGCCTTGAAGGATCGCTACGTCACGCCGCGCAACGAGGACGTCGTCGAGAAGCTGCAGGCCTTCGCGCAGCAGCGCGGCCACACCATGCTCGAGCTCGCCTTCTCCTGGCTCGCCGCCCGCCCGCAAGTCGCCAGCGTCATCGCCGGCGCGACGCGGCCCGAGCAGATCGAGCAGAACGTAAAGGCGATCAGCTGGAAGCTGAGTGCTGAGGAGATGGCGGAGATCGACGGGATTACGAAGGGCTGAACGAGCGGTGCTCTCTCAGCTCCCTCTCCCCGTTCTTCACGGGGAGAGGGTTGGGGTGAGGGGCTCTATCCGCGCAACTCAGCCTGAATTGCAATCAACACGCCCTCGATATTGCCGAGCACATCGTTATTCCAGAATCGAAGCACGCGATACCCTTCCCCGGCCAGGTACCGGTCCCGGACTGCGTATGCGGCTGAGTCCGCGTGCTGACCGCCATCCACTTCGATCACGAGCCGTCTCTCGCGGCAGACGAAGTCGCAGATGTAGCTTCCAATCGGCACTTGGCGCGCGAACTTGTGGCCGTCGATCTGACGGTTGCGGACGCGATTTCAAAGCGCAGTCTCCGCGTCCGTTTGATCGGTGCGCAGTCGCCTCGCGAGTCGGATAGGCGCTTCCTTGCGGCCACGCATTGCCCTGCCCCTCACCCGGAAGCAACGCGACGCGTTGCTTCCGACCTCGCCCCGCAAAAGAGCGGGGAGAGGTTGAGGAAGTCAAGCCACCAGCCCCTTCATCGGCTTCACCGGGCCGCTGTCCGGGAACACGGCATCGGCAAGCACGCGCTCGCCGAGGCCGAACTGGTCGTGCAGCACGCCCTTGATCACGGCGCGCAAATCGGTGGTCGGGGCGAGGTCGCGGGCCTGGTAGAGATTGGCGGGCTTGAGGCCCGGCCAGTCGGTGATCATGCGGCCGCCATTGACCGCACCGCCGGCGAGCAGCGCGATGGTGCCGGTGCCGTGGTCGGTGCCCTCGGTGCCGTTGATGCGCGCAGTGCGGCCGAACTCGGTGGCGACCACGATCACGGTGTCGTGCCAGCGCGCACCTAAGGCGCTCTGGAATTCCGCCAGCGCGCCGTCGAGCCCGCCGAGCAGCTGCGCGAGCCGGCCGACCGGGCCGCCTTCGTTGGCGTGGGTATCCCAGCCATCGAAGGCCAGCGCGCCGATCCGCGGCCCGTCATCCGCCGCCATCAATTTGGCAGCGCCGCGCGCCACCAGCCGCATCGCCGCTACACCGCCACCACCACCGCCGGGCTTCGGCTTCATCTCATCGCCCTGCGCCTGCTTCTCGAGCTGCAAACCTTGCGTCAGCGCGCTTGCCAGCGTGGGATCGCGATGCTGGTAGAGATCGAGCAACCGCATCGCGGTGTCGTCGGCGGCCTGCGGCAGCGCGGTCGGCGCCCAGCCCACGGTCGGCGCAGCGCCGCGCAGCACCAGCGGCGTGGTCGGGCCGACCGCGAGCGCGCTCGTCACCCGCTCGCCCTTCGGCAAGGCTTCGAGCGCGCGGTTGAGCCAGCCGGATTGCACGCGGCCGGGACCGGGGAAGCCGCTCTCCAGCACGTCCTGGCCATCGAAATGCGAGCGATCGCGGTAGGAGGTCGCGACCGCATGAACCACCGCGGCCTGCTTGGCGCGGTACATCCGCGCGAATTCCGGCATCGCCGGATGCAGGCCGAAGAACGGATCCAGCATCACCGCCGCGTTTGGCCCATCGGCCTTCAGCGCGATCGTACCGTGCAGGCCCGCATAATCGGGGTCGCCAATCGGCGCCACGGTGGCGAGGCCATCGAGCGCGCCACGCAGGATGATGGTGACGAAGCGCGGATCGCGGCCATCGGCCGCGCGCGCGAATTTCGGCAAATAGGCCCAGGCGGCAAACGAGGCGCCGCCGAGCAGCAGCGCGCGCCGCGACGTCGCCTGCAATATCAAGCTCTCGGAGCACTCCATCGTCATCTCCTCTGGAATTCCGGCGACATCAACAGCAGCGCCAGCGCCTGCTGCCGCGATTCCGCACGCTCGATTGTGCGCCGCGTCTCCGGCGAGGCGGCATCGGCGGCAACCAGCTCGAGCAGGTCGCGCGGGTCGAACTTGTCGGCGAGCTGCGAGGCGAGCTGCGCCGAGATGTCGAGCCGGAGCTTGATGCCTTCGGGTGCCGCCCACGCCGCGCTCGTATCCGGAAAGCCGTTCGGCCCGGCCGGCGACCACAGCGGCTGGCCAAGCAAATTGAGGCCGTTGAGATAGCGGCCCGGATCTTCGGGATTGCGCGCCAGCAGCCGGCCGGAAGCGAGCAGGAACTCGTAGGGCGAACGCATCTTCGTCAGCGGAGCCTGCCACGCCTCGTTCGACTGAACCAGCGCGGTGGCCAGCGCCCTCAGATCGCCGTCCGTTTTGGTGAAAGTGTCCTGCAGCTTCGCCACCAATGCCGGTGGCGGATCGTCGGCAACGAAATGGCGGGCGAACTTGGTCGCGATGAATTTCGCGGTCGAGGGATGCCGCGCGATGTCTGACAGCACCGCCTCGCCCTGCGCGAGACCGGGCTGCGCATAGCTCTTGCCCAGCACCTGCTGCGGTCCGGGCTGATGCGCATTGGCGTTGAACACGAAGCTGCCGGGCACACCTAACTGACCCTTGCGCCCGGCAAAGGTCCAGCCGGTGATGATTCGCGCCAGCGACGTCACGTCGTCCTGGGTGTAGCCGCCGCCGACGCCGAGCGTATGCAGCTCCATGATCTCGCGCGCGAGGTTCTCGTTGAGGCCGCGGTTGCGGTTGATGCCGGCGCGTGACTCCGGGCCAAGCGATTGCTGGTTGTCGAGGAAGAACAGCATCGCCGGATGCTGCTCGACGGCCTTCAACATATCGCCAAAGCGGCCGAGCACGTGCGGGCGGATCGCCTCGCGCTCGAACGAGCCGGCCCACATCCGCGCCAGCGCGCCCTTGTTGGCGGAGATGCAGAAGTGGTTGGACCAGAACACCACGAGTCGCTCGACGAAACCGCAATCGGCGACCACGCCGCGCTGCAGCCGCGCCAGTGCCTCGGCGCGGAACGTCTTCTGGATGATGTTGAGCGGTTGCGCCGGCGGTTTGGGCGGAGCAGCCGTTTGTTGCATCGTCGCGGACGGTGCCATCGCCGCATTGGCGCCATCGGCGGCCTGCGGCTGCATCGCGGGATCCTTTCCGGCGATCTCCTTGGCGGCAGTCGACAGCGACAGATTGCGCCGTGGCTGCGGCTTTGCGTCCGGCGATTGCGGCGGCGTCTCGCTCGCGCCTTGCTGCGCGGCCTTCGCGGCGTCGCGCGCCTGCTTGATCTCGGCCTGATAGTCGAACACCTGCTTGCCGAGCTCCGGCGTCGAAAGCAGGCCCGGCACTTCGAGCAGCGCGCCGTTCGGACGCACGAGCTCCGCCAACACGAAACCGCGCGGATCGGAGGCCGCGTTGATGAAGTCGCCCGCCGCCCCGCCGCGGGCGCCAAATCCAAACCGGTTGAGGGCAATCAGCGCGGCTTGCGAATCACGGGCCATCAGAATTCCCTTAACGGCCGATCCCGGCTATATCAGTTGCCGGCATCATAGCGCGGCCCGGGATGAACCCGAGATTAATTCGCGCATTAAATCGCGGTTAGAATGGACCTCTCGTCAACCGATCGTTCCGAACCAACTTCTCCGCGCCGGCTGGCCTGCACGGCATGCGGCAGCGAATTCTCCTGCTCGCCCGCGGGATCGTGCTGGTGTTCCGACGAGAGCTTCCGCCTGCCGATGCCGGCCGACGGCGGCGACTGCCTGTGCCCCGCATGCCTGCGGAAGCTGGCGGAACAGCAAGCCGCGGTGAGCGCCAAGTGAACGCGCCCTGGACCGTCGACGCCGTCCTGCTCGACATGGACGGCACACTGCTCGACACCGAGAAAGTCTATTTCGATAGCCTGGTCGCGGCGCTGAATGCATGCGGCTACACCGACGGCGCCGTCGCACTGTGCCATTCCATGGTCGGCCTTCCCGGCCCGGTCTGCGAGGCGATGTTGCGCGATCATTACGGCGCGGCGTTTCCGCTCGACGAGGTCAATCAAACGTTCATCGTGACCCGTGACCGCATGTTTGATGCCGGCCTGCCGCTCAAGCCCGGCACGCTCGCGCTGCTCGACGGCCTCGCCGCCGCCGAGTGCCGGACCGCGATCGTGACCTCGTCATCCCGCCGCACGGCCGAGCGCCATCTCACGCTCGCCGGAATCCGCGACCGCTTCGACACGCTGCTGACGCTCGACGACGTGACCCACGGCAAGCCGGACCCGGAGCTCTATCTGAAGGCCGCCGCGCGGCTCGACGTCAGGCCGGTGTCCTGCATCGCCGTGGAAGACTCCAACCACGGCGTCGCCGCCGCGCATGCCGCCGGCGCCATCACACTGATGGTGCCCGACATGGCGCCGCCGACCGAGGCGACGCGCGCGAAATGCGCGGCCGTGCTGCCGGATCTCAACGCGGTGCTGGCGCTGCTGCAGGAGCGCGGCGCGCTTTAACCGTCATTGCGAGCGTCAGCGAAGCAATCCACGTCGCCACAAGTGGAGGCATGGATTGCTTCGTCGCTTCGCTCCTCGCAATGACGTCAAGAGCGTTCCGCCGCCTCAGCTCCGCTTGCCGCGCTGTCCTGTCATCGCCGTCTCGATCAGCGTGCGCGCCGCCTCGCCCGCCGTTTCCATGTAGCTGGCGTCGCGATGCAGCAGCACGACGGCGAATGATCCATCCAACAGCAACAGGATCTGCCGCGCGAGTTTCAGCGGATCGGCGATGCCCTGCTCCGCGAACGTCGCGCGCAGCCAGTCCTCGAACTTCTTCTTGTGCGCGGCGCCGATCCGGATCGCGGGATGACCGGGCATGTTGGCGAGCTCGGCGGAGGTGCGCAGGAAGCCGCAGCCCTTCCATTTCGGATGCCGCGCCGAGCGCGCGAGATTCCTGAAGATCGCCTCGACCTTCATCGGCAGGCCGCCCTCGGCCTCGGCGAACCATGTCCGGAACAGCGCGAGATTGGGCTGGTCGCGCGCGGCGAGATAGGCGGCGACGAGATCGTCCTTGCTCTTGAAGTGATAATACAGCGTGCGCTTGGTGAGGCCGGCCTTGGCGGCGACCTCGTCGACGCTGACGCGGCGGATGCCTTCACTGTAGAACAGCGAATTCGCCGCCTGGATGATGCGCTCGCGGGTGGGTTCGGAGGGTCTCGGCATCCGCCGTATGTATACTAACCAGTGAATATACACAAATTCCGGGAGCCCTTAAGTTCGGCCCACGAACACCAATGCCGGAGACTGCGCCATGCCCGACCCCATCCTGCTCGCCATCGACGACGGGATCGCCCTGATCACCCTCAACCGCCCCGCGCAGCTCAATGCGCTGAGCTACGCGCTGATCGATCAGCTGATGGCGGCGCTCGATCGCATCGAGGGTGACGCCGGCGTGCGCGCCGTGATCCTGACCGGCGCCGGCGAGCGCGCCTTCTCGGCGGGCGCTGACATCAAGGAATTCTCGGACAGCGTCAAACAGGGCGCCGCCGTCGCGGTCCGCGACTTCGTCCGCCGGGGACAAGCCATGACCGCGCGGCTCGAGGCATTCAAGAGGCCTGTCATCGCCGCGGTCAATGGGCTCGCCTTCGGCGGCGGCTGCGAGATCACGGAAGCCGTCCATCTCGCCATCGCCAGCGACCGCGCGCTGTTTGCAAAACCCGAGATCAAGCTCGGCATGCCCCCGACCTTTGGCGGCACGCAGCGGCTGCCGCGGCTGGCCGGACGCAAGCGTGGGCTGGAACTGCTGCTCGCAGGCGATCCGTTCCCGCCCGAGCACGCGCGCGAGATCGGGCTGATCAACCAGATCGTGCCGCACGATCAATTGCTGACCGCCGCACGCGAGCTCGCCCGCCGCATCACCAGGCATTCGCCCGGTGCCGTCGCCGGCACCATCACCGCGGTAACGCGCGGCCTCAACATGCCGATTGCTGAAGGCCTGCTGGTCGAGAGCGAG
The DNA here is from genome assembly GCF_015291625.1 of Bradyrhizobium sp. CCBAU 53421. Classification (NCBI taxonomy): domain Bacteria; kingdom Pseudomonadati; phylum Pseudomonadota; class Alphaproteobacteria; order Hyphomicrobiales; family Nitrobacteraceae; genus Bradyrhizobium; species Bradyrhizobium sp. CCBAU 53421. Next base: position 1,790,958 of record NZ_CP030047.1, on the reverse strand, counting down.
CAGTTCGCCGCGCTGGTGCCGAGCCGCGACCTCGCCGAGGGGCTCGCCGCGTGGAAGGAGCGGCGGCCGGCGAAGTATGTCGGGGCTTGAGCTGGCTCCATCAACTCGTCATGCCCGGGCTTGACCCGGGCATCCACGACTTTCCGTGCCAAAGACGTGGATGGCCGGGCCAAGCCCGGCCATGACAGAGGATAGACTCCTTGCGCCCTACCGCACCACCGCAGCGGTCTGCCCGAATAGCAGCTTGCGCTCCTCCTCGGTGCGGATCGCGGGCTGGCCGAAATTCGGGTTGACCTCCTTCGCCTTGGCGTAGGCGCGCTCGGTCGCCGGGCGCTTGCCGATCGTCTCCAGCCAGCGCTTCAGATGCGGGAAGTCGTCGATCTCCTGGCCCTGGTTCTTGTAGGGCACGACCCAGGGATAGCTCGCCATGTCGGCGATCGAATAATCGCCGGCGACGAATTCGCGGTCGGCGAGCCGCTTGTTGAGCACGCCGTAGAGCCGGTTGGTCTCGTTGACATAGCGATCGATCGCGTAAGGCAGCTTCTCGACCGCGTAGTTGCGGAAGTGATGGTTCTGCCCGGCCATCGGCCCGAGCCCGCCCATCTGCCAGAACGTCCATTGGATCGCGTCATAGCGGCCGTAGAGGTCCTGGGGCAGGAACTTTCCGGTCTTCTCGGCGAGATAGAGCAGGATCGCGCCGGACTCGAACAGCTGTAACGGCTTGCCGCCGCCCTTCGGCGCGTGATCGACGATCGCCGGAATGCGGTTGTTCGGCGCGACCTGCAGGAAGTCCGGCTTGAACTGATCGCCCTTGCCGATGTTCACCGGGAAAATCTTGTACTCCAGGCCGGTCTCTTCAAGGAACATCGTGATCTTGTGGCCATTCGGCGTGGACCAATAATGGAGGTCGATCATGGGCGTGATCCTGTTGTCGGGAGATGTCATGCGACGAAAGATGCGTTTGCATGAATTTGAATAATCCGGATGCCGAGTCAATGGTGCGAGCTGCCATCCGCGCGCAATTGTGATCAATCAATTGAGCGGATGCGCGATCGGGCCTAAGCTATCCGAACAGCTTGATTTTGTTTTCATGACGATATTTTGCGAAGGGAGATTGCGATGATCAAGGATCTGGCACGGCGCGACTTTCTGAAGGGTTCCGCGGCGATCGCCGGCGCCGCTGCCGCGGGCGCATTCTCCTGCGTCGAGATCGCGAGCGCGGCACCGATCGAGGTGCCGACCGTCGACAAGCTGTCGATCCGCGTGCTGGTCGATTCCAGCTTCGACCTGTTCCTGCGGCCGAAGCAGGCGCACGGCGTCTCGATCGCGCCGGCGGCACGCGGCGCCGACTTCCGCAAGTCGCTGCACAATGAATGGGGGCTATCGTTGTGGCTGGAATCGGAGGCCAAGGGCGCGCAGCGCACGCTCATGCTCGACTACGGCTACACGCCCGAGGTGCTGCTCAACAACATGGAGTTGGTCGGCGTCGACCCGTCCAAGCTCGACGCGCTGATCGTCAGCCACGGGCACTACGATCATTTCGGCGGCCTCAACGGCTTCCTCGACAAATTCCGCGACAAGCTCCCGGCCGACGTAAAACTCTATGCCGGCGGCGAGGACAATTTCTGCCACCGCGTCAACGCGACGCCGACCAAGGGCCAGTTCACCGATTTCGGCACGCTGGATCGCCGCCAGCTCGCCGCGCAGCGCGTCACTACGGTGCTATGCGAAACCCCGACCGTGATCGCCGGCCACGCCTTCACCACCGGCAAGATCACCCGCCGCAGCATCGAGCGCGTGCTGCCACAGACCTGGGTCGAGTTCGGCATCAAGGACGGGCTCGGCTGCAACGCCAGCCACTACCTGCCGGCCGAGATGGAGGGCAAGGTCGTGCCCGACGAGCACATCCACGAGCACGCCACCTGCTTCAACGTGAAGGATTTCGGCCTGGTCGTGATCTCGTCCTGCGGCCATGTCGGCATCGTCAATTCGGTGAAGCAGGCGCAGGAGGTCTCGGGCATCCAGAAGCTGCACGCGATCGTCGGCGGCTTCCATCTCGGACCGGCGCCGAAGGACTACCTCACCGAGGTGGTCGCCGAGATCAAGAAGCTCGACCCCGACGTGGTGGTCCCGATGCATTGCTCCGGGCTCAACTTCGTGCAGGAAGCGACCGCGCAGATGGGCGACAAGGTGCTGGTCACGACCACCGGCAGCCGCCTCTCCTTCGGCATATGATCGCGCCGATCCTGCGCGGATTAGCAAGCGCCGGCGCCGGCCTGTGGCTGACGCTGGCGCCAGCACTGGCCGGCGATGCGCGGCAGCAATCGGCGCGCTCGGCCGCCGAGATCATGGACATCCTGATGTGGAACAGGGAGCCGGTCGGCGGCCCGTTCGCGCTGACAGATCAGGCCGGCCATGCGCGCAGCGATAGCGAGTTTCGCGGCAGGCTGATGCTGGTCTATTTCGGCTTCACCTATTGCCCCGACGTCTGCCCGACCGATCTGCAGGCGATGGCGCTCGTGCTCGACAAGCTCGGCCCTGACGGCGATCAGGTGCAGCCGATCTTCATCACGCTCGATCCCGAACGCGACACCGCGGCGCATCTTGCGGAGTACGTGCCGCTGTTCCATCCGCGGTTGATCGGGCTGACCGGCAGCGGTGATGCGATCCGCAAGGTCGCCGATGCCTACAAGGTTTACTATGCGCGGGTGCCGCTCAAGGACGGCGACTACACCGTCGACCACACTGCCTACATCTATCTGATGGACCGCGACGGCAATTATCTCGGCTTCTTCCCGCCCGGCACCTCGGCCGACCGCATGGTCGAGATCATCAAGCCGCGGCTCGCACAGTGACGTTAGAGGTTGGCAAATTCCGGCCACGCGATCGGTTCACCTCTCCCCTTGTGGGAGAGGTCGGATCGCATCGTTAGATGCGATCCGGGTGAGGGGTTACGGTCTCTCGTGGGACGTGAGCCCCCTCACCCGGCGCTTCGCGCCGACCTCTCCCCGATGGGGAGAGGTGAAGTGAGTTCGCGGATGCGCCCTCAATGCATCCGCCCATGCGCGCGCAAGAATGTCTCGCCGCTTTCCGTCACCATCACCCGCATGCCCTCGACCGAGGGACGGCGCGCGACATAGCCGCGGTCGACGGCGTCTTCCCAGATCGTCAGCCGCGGGCATGAGGTGCGCCAGACCTCGAGCACCTCGGCATAGGGCCGCGGCTCGCGCGCCACCCATTCCACGAGATCGAGCACCAGGGCGTCCGTGATCTCAGTCATTTGCTCCTCGCCGGGGTCAGCAGGGATGAACTCCGGTATTTCTGCGCGCCTTGGCCTCCTCCCGCAAACTGAGTTATCTTGCCCTTGCATCAGTTTTCCTGAGGGTTCATGCGGCGGCTGCTCTTTCTCAACGGCATCAAGGCATTCGAGGCCGCGGCGCGGACCGGCAGCTTTGCGGCGGCAGGCGGCGAGCTCAACGTCTCGGCCGCCGCGATCAGCCGGATGGTGCATCTCCTGGAAGACCGGCTCGGCGTCGCGCTGTTCGAGCGCAAGGCGAACCGCCTCGTCACCACGCCGGCCGGCCGCGCCTACCAAGGCGGGCTGACGCCGATCTTCGATGCGCTGGCGAGCCTCACCGCGCAGGTCACGGCGTCCGCGAGCGCGCGCGTGCTGACCGTCGGCGTCGGGCCGACTTTCGCGATGAAATGGATGATCCCGCACCTCGCCGAGTTCCGCAAAGCGGAGCCCGACATCGAGGTGCGGATCACGACCGGCGGCATGGCGGTGCCGTTCGCCGACGACTGGAGCTGCGGCATCCAGCTCGGCGACGGCGAGTGGCCGGGCCTCGTCGCCGAGCCGCTGTTCGCCGCCGACCTGATGCCGGTGTGCACGGCGCGGCTCGCCAACACCCTGAAGCGCCCCGCCGACCTCAAGGGACCGAGCCTGATCCGCGTCGCGCATTCGCCCGACGACTGGCCGTCCTGGCTGAAGGCTGCGGGCGTGCCGCGGCTGACCGCGCGCGGGCCGGAATTCCAGTTCTACGGCCAGGCACTGCAGGCCGCCAGCGACGGGCTCGGGATCGCGATGGGGATCCGGCCCTATATCGATGACGATCTCGCCGCCGGCCGGCTGGTGGCGCCGTTTGCGCTCAGCGTGCCGAAGGGCATGCGCTGGTATCTCCTCTATCGCGGCTTCCACGCCGAGCAGCGTGATTTCGCCGCGTTCCGGCGCTGGATCATTCGGGCCGCCGCGGAACCCGCAGCGCGCCGCAAGGGAGCGCGCAATGCGTGAGGAGACGATCGACACGCTGGTGATCGGCGGTGGCCAGGCCGGGCTCACCATGAGCCACCGGCTGAAGCAACGCGGCGTCGCCCATCTGGTGCTGGAGCGGCGGCGGATCGCCGAGCGCTGGCGCAGCGAACGCTGGGACGGATTGATGTTCCAGTTTCCGAACTGGTCGGTGCGGCTGCCGGAGTTTGCGTTTCCGCACCGCGATCCCGACGGCTTCTCGGACACCGCCGCTATCATCGCCTTCATCGAGGCCTACGCCGCCTTCGTCGCGCCGCCGATCCGTTGCGGCGTCGAGGTGACCAAGCTGCATCGCGACGCCGGCGGCTTCCTCGCCGAAATCGCCGGCGGCAGCATCGCGGCCCGCAATGTCGTCATCGCGACCGGCCCCTATCAGCGGCCGCTGCGGCCCGACGTGCTGGGCGATCATCCCGGCCTGTTTCAGGTCCATGCCAGCGGCTACAGCAATCCGGCGCAATTACCCGACGGCGCGGTGCTGGTGATCGGCGCCGGCGCCTCGGGCGCGCAGATCACCGAGGAGGTGATGCGCGCCGGCCGCAAGGTCTTCCTCTCGGTCGGGAGGCACAACCGCCTGCCGCGCCGCTATCGCGGCTGCGACCTGTTCTGGTGGCTGGCCGAGATGGGCATCGACCAGACGCCGGTCGAGCAGCGCGGCCCGTCGCGCCTGCTGCCGGTGATCTCGGGCGCCCATGGCGGCCACACCATCGATTTCCGCCGCTTCGCCGCCGACGGCGTGACGCTGCTCGGCCGTGTGACGGCGGCGCGCGACGGCGTGCTCGAGATCGCGCCCGATCTCGTGACCAACATCGCCAATGGCGACGCCTACTACGCGACCTTCCTCGGGATGGTCGACGACTTCATCGCGGCACGCGGCCTCCATCAACCCGACGATCCCGCCGCGCGCATCCGCCTGCCCGATCCGCCGGCCCTCGGCGCGCCACTGCGCACGATCGATCTGGGCGCCGAGCGGATCAGCAGCGTCATCTGGGCCACCGGCTATGGCCTCGATCTGGACTGGATCGACATACCGGTGCTGGATGCCAATGGAGCACCACGACACCGTCATGGTGTCTCCGACGTCCCAGGCCTCTATTTTCTCGGCCTGCAATGGCTGTCGAAGATGAGCTCCTCGTTCCTGTCAGGCGTCGGCGACGACGCCGCCATGCTCGCCGATCATATCGCGGATCGCGGCTAGGTCGAACGACATCGGCGGTCGGCTCCCTCTCCCCGTTCTTACGGGGAGAGGGTTGGGGTGAGGGGCTGCTTCCGCGCAAACCGTCGCAATTGGACTCGCGGAGAATCCCCCTCACCCGGAACGCATCTGACGATGCGTTCCGACCTCTCCCCGCACGCGGGGCGAGGTGAAGGGAGCTCGCTGCTCGAAGCAAAGTCGACTTTTTCTCCCGGTTCCTTTGCTCCGCGGAAATAAACCGCGCGACTTGTGATCTGGTTCACATAGGGCACCGCGCACCCGTGCTTCCTATGAGAAAGGGGCATCCCGAGGTCGCCATGATTTACAGCGGTTTTGAGATCAAGTCGTTTGAGGTGGGGAAGGGGCAATGGCACGCCAGGATTCAACGGGTCGATCAAAGGCCGGTCGTCATCGATGGCATGCCGTTTCCGATGCTCGACATCGGCTTTGCGTGGTCCGATCCGGATGCGGCGATCGACGACGCGAAGCGGACTATCGACCGGTTCCCACAGCGCTATGGCATGACAATGCCGGTAGCCAAAACATCGGCGTGACCGGTAACGTCGTGGTCGCGCTCGTCCCGCAATGCGGGCCGGATCCGGTCTGGCCGGCACAGGTCCGCACCAGCTGCCCGGAATGCGCCGCCCGGCTCTCGCTGTTGCGCGTGATTCCTGGCCGCGCCGCCGAATACTGGACCATGCGCTGCGACGGCTGCGGCGGGATCCATCTCGATATCGTCGACCTGCCGCGCGCCTGACGCGCCGGAACGCGCCGCCTGCTGACACCCTGCTGTCAGCAGCCTCGCGTGCGGGCAAATCCCACCGTCGATTACCCTTTTCTCGCTGCCGGACTCGTCCCATATTCCGGCCATGGCGAAAGCACCGAACACTCCGAAAAAGCCCGGCAAAACCCCCAAATCCAAAGCACACCGGCCCGAGGTCCAACCGATCGGACCGGCGCTTGCCGAGCTGCTCAATCCCGCGATCAATCGCGGAGACGCCGGCATGGGTTCGGGCACCGGCCTGCAGCCGCCGCCGGACAATTCGTGGGATCGCCGCGCCGGCGGCGAGGCCGCCGCGCATCGTGCGCGGGCCTCGACGCGCGAGACCAGCGAGGGTGTCGCCCGGCGCGACGCTGCCGGCCTCGAGGAAGCCCCGCAGGCCAATTACGGAACCTCGGCCACCATCCCGACGCTCGATCCGGAACTGGCGCGGCAGCTCGGCCTGCCGACCGCCGAGGACGATGACGAGGCGCTGGCCCGTCCGCCGCGCAGCAAGATGGAGGCGCTCGGCGTCAAGGCGACCGCCGACGCGCTGGAGAACCTGATCCGCGACGGCCGCCCCGAGTTCCGCAAAGACGACGGTTCGATGCGGGTCTGGACCCCGCACCGGCCGCCGCGCCCGGAGAAATCCGAAGGCGGCGTGCGGTTCGAAATCAAGTCGTCCTACGAGCCGAAGGGCGACCAGCCGACCGCGATCGCGGAGCTGGTCGAGGGCATCGGGCGCAGCGACCGCACCCAGGTGCTGCTCGGCGTCACCGGCTCGGGCAAGACCTACACCATGGCCAAGGTGATCGAGGCGACCCAGCGCCCGGCCTTGATCCTGGCGCCGAACAAGACGCTGGCCGCCCAGCTCTATGGCGAGTTCAAGAGCTTCTTCCCCGACAACGCGGTCGAGTATTTCGTCTCGTACTACGACTACTACCAGCCGGAAGCCTACGTCCCGCGCACCGACACCTATATCGAGAAGGATTCCTCGATCAACGAGCAGATCGACCGCATGCGCCACTCGGCGACGCGTGCGCTGCTCGAGCGCGACGACGTCATCATCGTCGCGTCAGTGTCCTGCATCTACGGTATCGGCTCGGTCGAGACCTACACCGCGATGACCTTCGCGCTGAAGAAGGGCGAGCGCATCGACCAGCGGCAATTGATCGCCGACCTGGTCGCGCTGCAGTACAAGCGCACCCAGGCCGAGTTCACCCGCGGCACCTTCCGGGTCCGCGGCGACGTCATTGACATCTTCCCGGCGCACTATGAGGACCGCGCCTGGCGCGTGAACCTGTTCGGCGACACCATCGAGACCATCGAGGAGTTCGATCCGCTCACCGGCCACAAGCAGGACGAGCTCGAATTCATCAAGATGTACGCCAATTCGCACTATGTGACGCCGCGCCCGACGCTGGTGCAGGCGATCAAGTCGATCAAGTCGGAGCTGAAGCAGCGTCTCGACCAGCTTAACGACCAAGGCCGGCTGCTGGAAGCGCAGCGGCTCGAGCAGCGCACCACCTTCGATCTCGAGATGATGGAAGCGACCGGAAGCTGCGCCGGCATCGAGAACTATTCGCGCTACCTCACCGGCCGCCGCCCCGGCGAGCCGCCGCCGACGCTGTTCGAATACGTGCCCGACAACGCGTTGATCTTTGCCGACGAGAGCCACGTCACCGTGCCGCAGATCGGCGCCATGTTCCGCGGCGACTTCCGCCGCAAGGCGACCCTGGCCGAATACGGCTTCCGCCTGCCCTCCTGCATGGACAACCGCCCGCTTCGCTTCGAGGAATGGGACATGATGCGGCCGCAGACGGTCGCGGTGTCGGCGACGCCGAGCGGCTGGGAGCTCAACGAAAGCGGCGGCGTGTTCGTCGAGCAGGTGATCCGCCCGACCGGCCTTATTGATCCTCCCGTGGACATTCGCCCTGCCCGCACCCAGGTCGACGATCTCGTCGGCGAGGTCCGCGCCACCGCGGCCGCCGGCTATCGCTCGCTGATCACCGTGCTCACCAAGCGCATGGCGGAGGACCTCACCGAATATCTGCATGAGCAGGGCATCCGCGTCCGCTACATGCACAGCGATATCGACACCATCGAGCGTATCGAGATTATCCGCGATCTGCGCCTCGGCGCGTTCGACGCCCTGGTCGGCATCAACCTGCTGCGCGAGGGCCTCGACATTCCCGAATGCGCGCTGGTCGCGATCCTCGATGCCGACAAGGAAGGCTTTTTGCGCAGCGAGACCTCGTTGATCCAGACCATCGGCCGCGCCGCGCGCAATGTCGACGGCAAGGTCATTCTCTACGCCGACAGCATGACGGGCTCGATGGAGCGCGCGATGGCCGAGACTACGCGGCGCCGCGAGAAGCAGGTCGAATACAACGAGGCCAACGGCATCACGCCGGAGAGCGTCAAGAAGTCGATCGGCGACATCCTCAACTCGGTCTACGAGCGCGACCACGTCCTGGTCGAGATCGGCGACGGCGGCATGGCCGACGACGTGATCTCGATCGGGCATAATTTCGAGGCCGTGCTGAGCGACCTCGAAACGCGGATGCGCGAAGCTGCGGCCGACCTGAACTTCGAGGAAGCCGCCCGCCTGCGCGACGAGGTCAAGCGGCTGCGCGCCACCGAGATGGCCGTGGTCGACGATCCCACCGCCAAGCAGCGCAACGTGCAGAAGCAGGCCGGCGCCTATGCCGGCACGAGAAAGTACGGCGACGCCGCCAACCTTCCGGTCAGCGCGCTCAAGAACAAGTCGGCTCAGACCTCGCTGAAGGCCAGCCGCGGCGGCAAGTCCGGCTCACGGGTGCACAAGCCCGACCTCGACGAGATGCACGGCCCGGAATCGCTGCCCTTCCGCCCCGGCGGCGCGCTGCCGGCAAAGCCGTTCGGCACCACGAGCCGCATCATCCAGCCGACCGACTCGCGGCAATCAGGGCCGGAGTTCGGGCCGTCGCCGCGGTCGAGCGGCGGTGCGCCGGGCAAGCGCGGTGGGTGGAAGAAAAGGTAGGCCACGACGCTTGCCGCGGTACCGGCGCGGATCGAGCGGAGCAGCTCGGTTGATCTGCCTTATGGCCTCGCCGGCACACATTACGCGACGTCAAACGCCGGGTGGAAGCTCACATCCCCCTTCGGCGGCTCACCCTTCAGCACGAGCCGCTGAAAATACGGGCTCGGCTTGCCACCATAGGTCAGCGTGCGATCGTCGAGGAAGCAGAAGCGACGGTAGTAGGCGGGATCACCGAGCACGACACAGCCATGGGCCCCGAGTGCCGCAAGCCGGATCAGTCCCTCGCCAATCAGCGCACCGCCGATGCGCTGACGCTGCCTGTCGGGTGCGACCGAGACCGGGCCGAGACCGTACCAGCGCCCCTTGCTATGATTGATTTGCACCGGCGAGAAGGCGACGTGGCCAAAGATCTCTCCGTCGTCGGACGTCGCCACCAGCGAGAGCGTCAGCGCGCCGGCCTGGCGCAGCGCTTCCACGATACGGGCTTCGGTACCGCTGCTGTACGGCGCGTTGGCGAATGCGGCTGCTGTGATCTCGCTGATCGCGGCGGCGTCCTCGGGGTGTTCGTCCCTGATCTGCATACCCGCAGATAAGGCCGATCGGCTTAGGCGCGCAAGTGGCGCTGCCTCACCCCGCGCTGACCACCGCGACCGCCAGCAGCGACATCATGATCATCGTGGTCATGAGCTGCAGCGAGACGCCGGGCTGGCTCCGCCATTGCGCGATCTTCTCGGAGAACGACAGACTCGCGTCGAAGAACATCGGCGCGTGGATGTGCACGAAGCGTTGCGGGAATTTGGCGGCGAGCCACGGCGCGATCGCGGCGTAGACCAGCGAGGCGAGCACGACGTAGATCGCGGCGCCGTAGCGTTCGCCGACGATTTCCGGAGCGCCGACCATCTTCAGCAGCAGCACGGCGGCGGCGAAGGTCGGCAGGCCCTGCAGGACGGCGGTGAGCGCAAAGCCTTCGAGCCGGTTCTGCGCGGGCGATTTCGGGGCAGCGATGGCGTTCACGGCGGCGATCCCTTCTCATCGGGTGATCCGATGCCGCGACGCTAGCCGGGCACCGTCGCTTGCGGCGTGACGCAGGTCACGTGGGAAACGGGATCGCGCGATGGAGGCATCCGCGTAGCCGATCAATTGATTGCTTCGCTCTCGATGACGTGGAGAGAGCCGCAAACGCAACTCCTGCCCCGTCACCCAGAGGAGGCCGCGCAGCGGCCGTCTCGAAGGGCGAACGGCCCGACCGGGGCGGCGCACCCTTCGAGGCTCGCGAGAGCTCGCACCTCCAGCGACAAAGGCGAAGCCTTTGCGCGGGGGTGACGGAACTGGCAGTTGTGGGCGCCCTACCCCGACCGCTTGTTGCTGGTGTTCTGGATCAGATTGCCGTGCGCGGCCTGTTCGCGGATGTTGTGCTTTTCGTCATCGCGGTGGCCCTTGGTGGTGTCGAGGGGAACGCCAGGGGCACTGCCGGGGCCCTTGTGGCTTTGATTATCGTCGGGAACGGGCTGGATGTTCTTGTTCAGTGGTTTCGTCATCATCGTCTCCGTTACGCAAGGAGACAACGCCGCCCCGGCGGGCGGCGTTCCCGGAACGAGACTTCGTTCCCGGAACGTGACTCACGTTCCCGGAGATGAGACTTCACAACCGATCTAGCCTTACAACTTCTCCTGCTGCGAAGGCTGCGCCTGGTGCTGCTGGCGCTGGCGGTCCTGGTCCTTTGTCTGCTCCTTGGCATGATGGCGGCCATAGAGGCAGCCGGCGGCCGCGCCGAGCATGCCGTGATGGCCGGCATAATGACCGGCGACACCGCCGACGACCGCACCCTTGATGCAGCCCTTGGCGTCGGCGGGCGAGGTGGCGGCAATCGCACTGATGGCAATGACGGACGCGAGAAGAATCGATTTCATGATGCGGCTCCAATGCAATGTTGCTGCATCAACGGCGAAGCGGCCCTGCCGGTTCCCGCCGCCTCGCCGCGGAAAAGATTCGCTGCGCGCCGGTCGCGAGCATGCTCCAGATGCCGCCGCATTGAGCCCTCATCCACATCGCCTTCCGATGCGATGCGGTCTCCCCCGCAAACGGGAGAGGTGCACGTAATCCGCGGCAAGATCAATTCGATCTGACTTCGTCGCGATCGAGTCGATACCATGCGCCGCGACAGCGAGCCGGCGTGAAGTTGCCGGCCGGCCCCGGAGGAGCTCAAGGCATCGACCGGCACCAGCGCCGGCTCACCGTCGCGCGACGCGCGCTCTTGATCGGCTATTTGGAGAAAACTGCAGGGCGACGACAACAAGCGGCATGGTGTTTCTCATGAGGAACTCGCGGATGCGTCGCCCATGCCGGACCAACCGGGCTCGCGCGGAGAGGTTTCATTAATTTCAGGTCAGCTCCCCGCCATGTCGGAATGGCGCCCCGGCGCACCCGCGCCCATTTTGTGCCGCGATGCACGCTCCGGTTGCCGAACCTAATGGCGTCTCGTGCGTCAAAACATGTGTTTGATCGCGCAACGCTTCGGGTCACAATGTGGAGCCAACGCGAGTCAGAGGCGCGTCGGACTGAACCGGCGGGGTCGAACATGGGCGAGGATTTGAACCGGCAGCGCGTCTTGAACTTCCTCGACGTCTACTATGCCGGCGGCATCGAGGGCGCGCTCGATCGTTGCAGCGACGACGTCGCGTTTCTCGCCAACGCCCCGATCGACATCCTCCCGCATATGGGCCAGCACCGCGGCAAGGCCGCGCTGCGCCAGATGTGGACCACGATCCACGAGCGCTATTCCGACATGCGCTACGAGGCGCCGACCGTGGTGGCCGAAGGCGACAAGGTCGCGGCCCAGCTGCGGGTGTTCTTCCGCAAGCGCAACAACGCACGCGTGGTGCAGTTCGACGTCGCGGTGTTCTACACCCTGCGCGACGGCAAGATCACCGAGATCCGCGAGATCATCGACACATTCGACCTCGTCCAGCAGGTGCTGGAGCGTGACATCGCCGCGGCGCTGACCGGGCAGAAGGCAGACTAGCAGCACGTGCCGGCGCGTCGCCTCCTCGCAAATTCGCAACGCCAGCGTTGAACCTGAAAGGCCCGGCGCTGACCTATCACTGGGCTTGTTGCGGTCGGGGCTGAAATCACCATGAAAGTCGCATTGCTCGCTGTGCTTGGCTTGGCACTGGGCGCCCTTGGCGGCGCCGCGCTCGGCATCGGAGCCGGGCTCACCTGGATCGGGCTGGCCAGAACCTCAGGGATCGACAGCGGAACGCTGGTGTTTTTCACCTTCATGCCGCTCGGCGCCGCGATCGGCGGCGTCGGCGGGGCACTGCTGTTCGCCGTGGTGGCGATCCGCGACGCCGAGATCGTGATCGAGCGGCAGCCGGTGCGGCAGCGCGACCGCTGAATAGCAAAAGCGAGCGTCACTCGTTACGTAAGGTGAGCAGCGCTCGTCAGGCTCCCTCCCCCTTGCGGGGGAGGGAACCCTGCCGCCGGTGCACCCCTCACTGGCCCGCCTGATGCGCCAGCGGCGGCGGTCACATTCCGGTCAGAACCGGCGCAATTGTGCATTGCAAAAAAGTCATTTGCGTTTTGGCTATTCCGCATTATTTGAGCCGCTGATAGTGACGTGCAGCAACCTGGCAGGGCGTCGACGCTGACCGCCTGCCATTCGTTTGCTTTGACAATCCAGTTTCAGGACGAGACCAAAATGACAGAGCACAGCCTCTGGCGTTTTTCGCGCGCATTGCATCGCGCGATCAACGAACGCCAGCTTGCAGACATCGAGCAGCTGCTCGATGACGAGGTCGAGTGGGCCATCTACGGGCCGATCGACCTGTTTCCCTTCTTCGGCTCGCGCCGCGGCAAGGCCGCCGTACTCGAGGTCATCAGGCAGATCGGCGAGAACCTGCGGGTTCACCGCTTCGACCGGGAGTCGATCATGCTGGGCACGGATTCCGCGGCCTCGATGCTGCGCTACTCGCTGACGGCACTGGACTCCAACAAGCCGATCTCACTCCGGATCGCGCATTTCGCGCAGTTCAAGGCCGGCAAGCTCACGAGCTTCCGCGTACTGGTCGACAGCTTCGACCTGGTCGAGCAGACCGTCGGCTATCCGATTCATCTGCCGCGCATCGCGGTCTGACGGCTCCAACGATTTCACGCCTTCGTCATGTCCGGGCTCGAGCGCGAAGCGCGTCTTCGCGTGTTCGGTGCTCCGGGCGGGACGCGGCCGGTTTCACCAGCCCCGAACCGGCCGCGCGGGGGGCCTTGCGTACGCGCGCGCTTGTCCCGGACATGACGATCACTTAGCCGATCACTTGGGCGAGATCACTTGGGCGAGATCACTTGAGCGATCACGCAGCTCTCACTTGCCTGCGGCGCTGCGTTGCCACAATTTCGCACCACGAAAACCGCATAATGCGGCTCTGGAATTTGCGGGCTGGGAATGACTTCCACATTGCGATTTGGCTGGGCAAGGCTGCCGGTGCTGGCGGCCGGCTTCAGCGTGGCGATAGGGTTTTCGGCCACTGCGCAGACCTCACCATGGCCGGTCGCCCCCGCCGCGCAAGACACCGCGCAAGACACCTCAAAGCGCACCAATGACGCCGAGGCTGCGGCCGACGATGCGGCACCGGCGGCCGACGCCAATGACGTCGACATCCTGAAGGACATCGACCAGAGCAAGCTCGACTGGAGCCAACTCGACACCGACTCCACCAGCCTGCCCACGCTGGCGCCCAAGAACGCAGCCAAGCACAGCATCGCCGGCAACGATCCATCCTGGTCGACCAACAACAACGCCAACGGCTCGTCGGCGGTGTCGGTCAAGCAGTCGGTCTCGCCGTTCCTCGACACCCGCATCGGCGCCGACATGACGGTCGCGAAGCAAGGCACGATGACGACGTCGGAGCAATTGTCCGAGCGGCTCGCCAATGGCGGCAGCCTGCCGCAATCCGGCGGCTCGGCTTGGGCTTCGATGTCCGCGCCCGGCGTGGCCTCGATCTGGGACAAGACCTCGGTCGAGGCGCGGGTCGATCCCGGCGCCGACCAGAGCAAGGTCGGCACCTCCTTAAGCAAATCGGTGCCGCTGTCGGAGCAGTATTCGCTGACCCTGCAGGGCGGCTACAACATGATCCAGCAGGGCGTGGTCCCGGTGCCCGGTGTCGACGGCCATCCGTCGCGCAGCTACGATACCGATCAGTCAGCACGGCTGTCCGTCACCGATACCGGCACCAGCATAACCGCGGGACAGACGCTGTCGACCTCCGACGACCGATGGCTACGCCGGGTCGGCGCCGAGCAGAAGCTGTTCGATGGCGTCACGGTCTCGGGCTCGGTCGGCGAGACCGCCCAGGGCACGATCAACAAGAGCATCGGCGCCGGCTACAAGCGCTCATGGTGAACGATCTGTTAGCCCTGTCGCGCTAATGATCAGGCATTGCCCCAACTTGGCCCAGATGCGGTCAAATTCGGCGGCACTGATAGGTCCGTAACTTCATCAATTCGTCGTGCGGGGGACAAGCCGCGCTTCGCTATTGCGAACCAGGGGAAAGCCGATGAACGCCACCAACCGTACCGAGGAAGCCGCCGAAACGACTTCCGAGGTCGATTCCAACCTCGCTGCGGTCTCGGAAGTCGAAGCCGGCATCCGCGACTTCGTGCGCAACGACATCGCCTATCTGCGCCGGCCGGTGGCGAGCCCGGAGACCGCGCCGACCGACGCCAACACCGACGCCACCGTCAGCAACGTCAACTCGCTGATCCAGCGCGTCGCCGGCACCTCGCTCGCCGAGATCGAGAAGCTGATCGGCGAGCTCGAGAGCCTGCGCGACCTGCTGCATGCCGAGGGTCAGCGCGTCCAGCGCGAGATCTCCGGCTATGCCCAGCTCAGCCAGGCGGCGATGAAGTCGACGCGGATGATCGCCGACAACGTCTCGCAGTGGAAGCGCGCCGCCGACGGCCTGCGCAACAGCTGATCCCGATCAGCTCCTTTTAGGATTGACGGCCGCCGCCTCCGAACAGGGGGCGGCGGTTTCGTTTTGCATCGGCCGATTCAACGCAGAACAATTCGTTATTCAGCGCGGTGTAGACTCCGCGGCGTCAATTTTTCAGAAGCCGGTTTGAACTTGAGATGCCGATGGCGCGTCGAATCCGGAATTCGCGTCCGGACCGCGCCTTAGCCCGGCATCGATTTGGAGAGAATTCATGCAGAGCGTCCGGCCGGATAACGCCGCCGATCCGATTCCGCTGCGCCAGCCGAAACAGGGCATCGGCACCATCATGATCCGGTTCATCGGCATCCTGGCAGCCGCGACCGTCGTGATGGTGCTGGTCTGGAATCGCTAAACCGGGTTTTGAAAGAAGTGTGACGCAGCCTGCCGACGGGTCACATTGAAAGGCGCGAATGCGCGACCGGGCACTGGCTCGAGCGCCGACGGTTACAGACGGTCGATCAGCGGTCGATGCTCGCCGTGGTCTCGAAGGAATAATTGCCGTCGGCAAAGCCCTTCACGACCATTCCGGTCGCCAGCATCACGACAACTGTGACCGTCGCGAAGATGATTCCGACGAGTTTCAGCGCGCTACGATCTGCCATGGTATCCCCAGTAGTCCTTGCCCAGATGTCCGTGCCCCTCAAACCATAAGGCAGCGACAAAGGTTCAAAATGCGTTAGCAAAAAATGAGTTCCACGCAACGCACAACTACGTCGGCAGCGGAAGTTGCTGCCGACCATGGCGTCCGTGCAACATCAGAGGCGCGCGGGCAACATCAGGAACCGGGATTGCGGCGCGGCACGAAGGCGGTCGCGAGGAACGAGAACACCACCTCGTTGCGCTGATTGATGCCGGTATTGCGCGCTTGAAGGATGCCCCATTCCGGCCGCTTCTCGGACGTCCGCTTGGTCTCGACCTGGTTGGTGAAGCTGATGGTGTCGCCTGCCAGCACCGGGCGGATCCAGCGCAGTTCGCGGAAGCCCGGCGAGGGTCCCCAGACCGCGACCGTCTCGCCGCGCGCGGCGGCCTCCGCGGCGAGCCGCTTGCCGTCGGCGACGAGCAGCTTCATGCAGACGCTGGCGACATGCCAGCCCGATGCGGCGAGCCCGCCGAACAGCGACTTGCGGCCCTCCTCCTCGTCGAGATGGAAGCGCTGCGGATCGAACTGCGCGGCAAAGCGCTTGATGTCCTCGGCGGTGAAGGTGAAGGCGCCGAACGCGCGCTGGGCGCCGATTTCCATATCTTCAAAAAAGCGCATGATGTCTCCTATGCGCTCAATGCGTGACGGCGGCTGATCATGATCGGAGCCTCCATCTCGCACAGCATCTCGCCGCGCGCATTGCGGATCGTGCTCTTGAAGGTGACGATGCCGGTCTCGGGCCGGCTCTTCGAGACGCGTGCCTCGACGACATCGACATCCAGCGTCAAATCGTCGCCCGGACGCAGCGGCGCCACCCAGCGCATCTCGTTGACCCCGGGCGCGCCCAGCGAGGCGGTGCGGCCGATGAAGCCGTCGAACATCATCCGCATCATCAGCGAGCCGAGATGCCAGCCCGAGCCCGACAGGCCGCGGAGCATGGATTTCTTCGCCGCCTCCTCGTCGAGATGCATCGGCTGCGGGTCGAATTCGGCGGCAAAGGCGAGGATTTCCTCGCGCGAAACATGGCGCGGGCCGAACGTGCCGAAGCGGCCGGGCTTGAAGTCTTCGAAGGTCAGCGTGGTCATTGGATGAGGATATGCCGGAGGGAAGCCCGATTGTGGCCGTTATTTGCAGCAATCACAACCGGCCCACTCGCATAGCTCGCCCCTGGACTGCCGGCGCCCGGTCCGGGGCTCGTCTTGGCGAGACCGTTTGGGCTTCTGCGGTATCGATCCCTTTGGCTACGGCGGCGCTTTGGCGCCATCCAGAACCGTTGGCCCGGCGGAACGCCTCGTCCTGACGGATGCCTGCTGCGCAGGCTGCCGGGACGAAGTGATCACGCCGGGGGTGACGCAGTAGGATGCACGCGACGCGAATCATATTCGGCTGGCCGGGAGAACCATGATGTTCGATTTCCAGGATCTGTTTCAGTGGGACCGCTTCATCACGCCCACGATCATCAAGACGTTCTACTGGCTGGTGATCGCGGTCATCGTGCTGTTCGGGATCTCCGGCATCCTGTGGAGCCTCACCGCGATGGCGATCAGCCCGTTCGTCGGCTTCATCCAGCTGCTCGCGTCGATCGCCAGCGTGTTCGTCGGCATCGTGTTCTCGCGCATCGCCGCCGAGTTCATCCTGATCGTCTTCCGGATCAACGAGCATCTCGGCGCGATCCGCGACCGCGACGGAAGCACGCACTGAGGCTCGGCCTCCGGCCGGTCGCGACCTGCCGCCAGGCCGTGGTTAATCCGAAGTAGCGCCCGCACGCAAATGCCAGCGAAATCCCGAGCGGGATCTTAAAACCGCTCGCGTATCAACCTCCGCATTGCGCTTGAGACCAACGCGGGGGCGTCGTGAATTCGAGGAACGGTTTTATTGCCGTGAGGCCGGGCGCCGAGCCGGGCTTTACGACCGAGGATATTTTATGGGCTGTCGGCATTTGGTCGGTGATCCTGACCCTGGTGCCGGTGATCGCGTTCTATCTGCTGATGGTGGCGTAACGCCATCCATCGCGTCATCGCCAAAGTCAGCGAGGCAATCTGCGATTGCCTCGTCGCTTCTGCACACAAAAAACGCGCGAGTGCCGCGCGTTCTTTCCGGTTCGAACCAGAGCGGCGTTGTTACGCCGCCTGCTTGTGCATCGCGCCGGACGCCGACGCCGTGCCACGGATCGCCTTGATCGAGCGTTCGATCGCGGCCCACAGCCGGTTGATCTCGGCGGCAGCGCGGCCTTCCGCATAATATTCGCGCGCGCCTTCACCCTGGCCGAGCGCCATCAGAAGATCGGCGCGGTTGGTGATCTGGCCGCTCCACACCGGCGCGCGGAATTTCGCCAGCGCCTCGCGCGCGATCGCGACGATGCGGCTTTCGGCGCCGTCACGCTGCGCGGGCGCGCCGTTGATCACGACGGCGTAGGGCTTGCGCATCGAACGGCAGGTCTGAATGGTTTCCTGCACCGCATTGACGTCGAACACGCCGGGCCGCGCCGGGATGATCACCATCGTGGCGTTCTTGATGGAGTCGTCGACCACAGCCGACAGATTCGGCGGCGTGTCGATGAACACCCACTCGATGCCGTCACGCTTGGCTTGAGCAATGATCCCGCTGACCGAGTTCACCGCCGTCTTGATCGCCGGCTCGTTGGTGCCGCGCAGCTTGTGCCAGAGCGTCAGCGAGCCCTGCGGATCGGCATCGATCAGCAGACAGGGCTTCGTTGCCTTGTGCACTTGCGCGGCGAGGTGAGCAGCCAGGGTACTTTTTCCCGAGCCCCCCTTACGCGAAGCGAAAACAATCACGTTCATACGTTGGCCTCCAGATTGACCCCAGGAGGCGAAAATGAATCAGCACGCTGATTCGCGAAAGAAAAAATTTCTTGCAATCCGCAAAGTGGCCAAGATTACCGGTGCAGTTTGCTTTTTGAGTCACACCATACTTATGACGCAACCGCAAATGGAAGCGCTAAGCGTTTGATAAGACTCACGCCTAACGCTTTTCGGCAGTTTTGGCGCGTTGGCGTGCGATCCATTTGCGCTCGATCCATCCGAGCAATTGCGCCGTCGGCTTCTGCAGAAACGGAACATCCTGCGCGAACAAAAGGAGTCCGAGCGGCAGCATCCAGAGTCCGAGCACCGGCAGGAAGCTGAAGATGCCGCCGATGATCAGGAGGATCGCGAGCGGAATTCGCACATAGCGCGACGACGGCTTGCGCAGCCACGCGACGAAGCGCGCCGGCTTTTCCGGAAGCCTGGCTTCGAACCAGGCGAAGTGCCGATCGATCTCTTGCTTGTAGTACTGACTCACGAGTCCCACTCCAGCCGTTCCACAAACGGGAACGGATTTGGCAAACAACACAAGCTTCAGAGATGATGCTGCGTGACAGCGTCACAAGGCGTCAGTCTGTCGCGCATGACAGTCTTGAAATCGCCACCGCGCAATCCACCGCGCGTCTTCGCGCGAAGGTTCGCGTCACGACAACGCAGCGGACTTGCGGCTCTCGCGTGCGCGCGATGGGAACTAGATCAGTGGGTGGACGTCAGTGCGTGGACTTCTTCGCCTTGTGCGGCTTGGAGACCTTCCGCTTGGCAGGCCGCCGCTCCACACGCTCGCTCGCCTCACGCGGCTCGGGACCTCCGCGGAAGAACACGCGGCAGGCCGGCGAGAGCTGCGCCTTGTTCCTGATCATGCAGGCCGTGATGCGATCGACGTCGGGAATCTCGGGGCCACAAAGCCGGAATGCGTCCGGCGTGCAGGCCTGCTGCTGGTCGGGCGTGTAGGCCTCACCCCGGCCCGGCAATAGCAGCGCGGCAAAGGCGATCCCTGATATCAACGCAAACGAAAAGCTCCTTGAACCGGCGGTCCCCATGCGTCCCCCCAAAGGTGTCACTAGGCGTCGTTAAGGCGTCGTTTCGGAGAGTGTGGGTGATGCGACGAGGAAGTGCAAGCGGGCGAGATGACACGCCAGCGGCGATCAAGGCGACGGCAAACGAGTTTGCAAGGGCCCGATCTTGCGATGTCGCAGTGGGTGAGATTGTGGATGGTACAGTTGGGTGGGCTCGAACCACCGACCTCCTGTTCCACAGACAGGCGCTCTAACCAACTGAGCTACAACTGCATCCTGACGCACGGCCCCGCGTGAAGGGGGCGGCGATTTCGGGCGGAAACTAGGTGCAACGCCCGTCTTTGGCAAGCGCTTAACGCGCCGATTTCCGCTCTTATCTCGGGCCATTCCGCGGCCCCCGTCCAGCAAAAAGGCCCGGACCGCATCGGCCCGGGCCCTTCGGCTATCTCATGCGGGCTGCGATCAGGCGGCCGGCTGCTGGTAGAACTTCGAGGCGCTGGCCTTGATCGGCTCGGCGGTCTCGCTGGCGACCTTCTGGCCGAGCTCGGCCAACTCCTTGGCCTGCGCGGTGTAGGTCTCGAACTGCTTGCGGGCATGCGAGGTCCACAGCTCGACCGCTTCGGTCGGCGACTTCACGCTGAACAGCTCCTGCGCGAAGTCGAGCGAGGAGGTGGTGTTGGCCTTGAAGAACTCGATCAGCTTGGCCGAATAGGCGGTGGCGCCCTTGTTCATCGAGGTGAACACGGCCTCGACGGTCGAGTTGTGGGTCTCGGCAGCGTCCTTGAACTTGGCGTAGCTGTCGCGGGCCTGCAGCACGCCCTTTTCGGCGAACGCACGCACCTGCTCGGGAACTTCGAACGGGATGATCGAGGCGGAGAACGGATCGGACGGGTTGGTCATACGTGTAATCCTTCGCAACGGGTGAGTAGATGTGACCATTGCGGACGTCCCGGAGCCCATCAGGCCGGGAGCGCTGAAATGGATCACGCTGCCTTGATTCACGGGAGTGCCCTTCGTCGGGCGCGCCTAATAAACACCCATATCATGTCAATTTTGTGCAACGCAATGTAAGATCGCGTGCGACGCCACATTTTTTGTGTGGCGGAATATGGGATTACCGCGCCCGACCGGGGTTGGGACCAGCCCCACCTACGTCAGGTCTTGGGCTTGACCGCATCCATCGCGGCACGGCTGACCGCCTGGCCCATTTCGCTGGCCTGCTCGGCGAGCGAGCGCATCTGGCCCTGCACATATTCGCTGTGCAGCCGCATCACCTCGGTGAGGTCCTTGGCCTTGAGCAGCGATTGGGCATAGTCCAGCGACGACTGCACGTTCTTCTCGGCGTAGGACAGCGCCTTGGTGGAAAGCTCCTTCGCGCCGGCGCGCATTGTGGCATTGCGCTCCTCGATCTTGCCGGCGGTATCCCGCGCGTTGGTGACGAACTGCTCGAAAGCCTTGCGGGCCTGATCGAAGCTCGCTTCCGCCATCGACCGCATGTCCTTGGGGATTTCGAACTTGGGGATCTCGAAATGGTCACGCCCGTTGTCGCTCATGGTCGCTCTCCCTCGCTTGGTGATCGGCCCGCCGGTTGGCCCTGCGGGCCCAAGGTAAAATACAAGGTGGAATAGACAGCAGAATATCGCGGCACTGCAATCGCAGGTGTGACGCGGCGCCGCCCTGGTTCCGCAGCATGCTGTCGCAGCCGCCTCTGCCCGACAACGCCAAACGGCTGTGGATCGTTCAGCCAAGTTAACGTTATCCCGGCTTTGGCTGATACAGGCTGGCTGCGGACATGGACCTGCCGCCCCCCAGTTGCGATACTAACCTTCTGTTAAGGCTGTCGTCCTGCGGCTGCCCTCGCCCCGGCAAAGCTAAGGAAGAAGCCAAACCATGCGGTCAAATCTTGCGTGATGAGTGACGCGGAATTCCAGATCCAGGCGCTCGGCGATGTCAGGCTGGCGGACCAGGCGACGGACGGCCTGCCGGCATGGCTGTGGTCGGCCGACGGCGCACGGATTCTCTGGGCCAATCCGGTCGGCGCGCAGGTATTCGGTGCCGCCAATGGCGCCGAGCTGGCGAAGCGTGCCTTCGGCCCGGCCGATCCGCATCGCCGCCAGATTGCGCGGCTCGGCTACCGTCTCGACGCAGGCGGCACGCTGCGGCTGGAGCGGCTGCGCGGCTTTGGCGCGGCACCCGGCATGCTCGCGACCTGCGGCTGCAGGCGCATCGACTTGCCCGACGGCAGCCACGGCATTCTGATGACCGCGCTCAATGCCAGCGGCTGCACCATGTCGCTGGCCGAGCGCTTGCTGCGGCTGATGCAGGGCTTGCCGCGTCCGGCAGCGGCCTTCACCAGCGACGGACTGTTGGTCGCAACCAACGAGGCGGCGCGTGCGCTGCCCGGCCTGCACGATCTCGGCGAAGCCGGCCTCGGTACCGCGCGCGACGAGGCGCTGGCGCAAGGGCGCGCGGCGGCGAGCGTTGCGATCGGCCGCGTCGTGCTGCAGCGGATCGGCCGCGGCGCCGACCGCGCGCTGATCGCGCTGATCAAGCCGGCGGCGCATCTCGCCGCCAAGCCGGCAGCGCCGATCGTGCCGGAGCCGGCTCAGCCGAGGATGGCTGCACCGCAAGCACCGGCACACGCAGCCGCGTCGCAAGAGGCCGCGGCCGTAGAGCCACCACCAACACCGACCGCCATCGAACAGCCAGCAGCGCATGAAGAAGCTCCCGCGCCTACAAGCGAAGCGCCGGCCACCTTCACGCTGTTCGATGCGCTCGATCCGCAGTTCGAGGAGCGCGTCGCGATCGAGCCGACCGTGAGCGTGACTGAATCCGAGCCTGCGGACGCTGCTCCGCCTCCCGCGCCGGAAGAGACGCACGCAGCGACTGCACCTGTCGAGACCGCGACATTCGACACCGCGCCCGACCAAAGTCCCGCCATCGAGGAGCCGATATCGGACGCGCTCATCGAAGTGCCTGCCGACGCACAGGTCGAAGCGCCCGCGCACCCTGCTCCACCGCTCGCATCGGCAGAACAGGCGCATGCAGAGCCAGCACCGCCTCTCGACAGCACGCCTGACGAAACCGCCACCGTCGAGGAGCCGCTATCGGAAGCGCTGGTCGATACGCCCCCCGAGGCGCAGGTCGAAGCGCCTGCGCACCTTGCTCCACCTTTCACGTCGATAGAACCGGCGCATGCAGAGCTGGTACCGCCTCTCGACACCACGCCGAACGAAACTGCCGCGGTCGAGGAGCCGCTATCGGACGCGCTGGTCGAGGTGCCCCCCGAGGTACACGTCGAAGCGCCCGCAGTTGAGCCTGCGCCCTCCCTCGTAGAGACCGCACCCGCGCCGGCTCAGGAAACACCGGCGCCGCCGGCCGATCCCGTGCCCTCGCCCTATGCGATCGCGGATGCGCCGGCTGCCGCCGAGCCGGAGCCCGCGACGCTGGCCCCGGTGCCGCCGCCATCCTGGCTCGACGAGCCGTTGCCGGTGCGGCGGCATCCGCTGCGCTTCATGTGGCAGATGGACCATGAGGCGCGCTTCTCGCTCGGCTCCGACGAATTCACCCGCCTGATCGGCCTGCACACGGCGGCGGGCTTCGGCCGGCTCTGGAGCGACATCGCCGAGAGCTTTGGCCTCGACCCCGAGGGCCGCGTGCTCAAGGCATTCGCCAGCCACGACACCTGGAGCGGCATCACGCTGCACTGGCCGGTCGACGGCGGCGGCCGGCTGCCGGTCGAATTGTCCGGCCTGCCGGTGTTCGATCGTTCCAGGAATTTCGCCGGCTACCGCGGCTTTGGTGTGTGTCGTGACCTCGACGGGCTTGCGCGACTCGCCGCATTGCGCCGCTATGAGTTCTTCAGCGGCGCGATCGCGCCGAAATCGCTGTCGGCCGATGCCGCGCCGGTGCCGCGCACTGCTGCGCCGCCCGGGCCCGCTGCGCCGCCGCAAGAAGATTCTCCGCCGCACGCGGAGCCGCCGCCCGATCCGGCCATCGCCGCACCACAAGAGGAATTGACCGAGCCGACAACAGCAGAGACTTCACACCAAGCCGATCCGGATCACGCCGTGGAAACGCACGAGGAAGCGCAGGAAGCGCGTCACGACACACCGCAGAACGTGGTGCCGTTCCGCCTTGCCGGCGACACGCGGCCGCCGACGCTGACGCCGGTCGAGAACAACGCCTTCAACGAGCTCGCGCGCCAATTGTCGGCGCGGCTCGAGAACGAGGCCGGCCTCACCGCGACGACGAACGGGAGCGCCGCCACGGAGGCGGTTGCCGAAGCATCGCCCACGAGCGAGCCGCCGCAGCAGGCGGAGACGCCGCCGCAGCAAGAGGCGGTCGCGCAACTGGAGACGCCGGCCGAGGCGTCAAAAGCCAGCTGGCTCGCCGCGACCGAACCTGCACCGCGCGGAGAGTCCCGCCGCGACCGCGCGCTGCTTGATCTCTTGCCGGTCGGCATCCTGATCTACCGGCTCGACCGCCTGCTCTATGCCAACCACGCCTTCCTCGCCCGCATGGGCTATGACAGCCTGCACGCGCTGGAAGCCGCCGGCGGGCTCGATGCGCTCTATGTCGAGCCCGGCGTCTCGCAGGCGAGCAGCACCTCAGGCACCGGCACGCCGGTGACGATCTCCGCCAACCAGAACGCGGACGACGGCGCGCAGTCGGTGTCCGCGGCGGCGCGGCTGCACACCATCACCTGGGACGACGATCCCGCGCTGGCGCTGATCTTCTCGCGCACGCTCGACGAGGACGCCGCGGTCGCGGCCGCGCTCTCCGATCCCGATCGCGATCCCGAGCCGGTAGCTGCCGCGGAGCCGGTGCTGGCGCCGCCGCAGGCCGGCCACGCCGACGCCGAGGAGCTAGGTGCGATCCTCGACACCGCGGCCGAAGGCATCATCATGTTCGATGCCGAAGGCAACATCCATTCCTGCAACCGCAGTGCGGAAGCGCTGTTCGGCTATGACGGCGACGAATTCATCACGCATAATCTCGCCGACCTGTTCGCGCCGGAAAGCCAGCACGGCGTCTTCGACTATCTCACGAGCGTGAAATCGGCCGGCGTCGCCAGCCTGCTCGACCACGGCCGCGAGACGCTCGGCCGCGTCCGCCAGGGCGGCATCATCCCGCTGTCGGTGACGATGGGCCGCACCCGCGCCGACGGCCCGAATTTCTTCGCCGTGTTCCGCGATCTCTCCCAGACCAGGAAGAGCGAGGGCGAATTGCGCGAGGCGCGGCGACTTGCCGAACGCGCCGCGAACGCCAAGACCGACATGCTGGCGCGGATCAGCCACGAGCTGCGCACGCCGCTCAACGCCATCATCGGCTTTGCCGAAGTGATGATCGGCGAACGCTTCGGCGCGCTCGGCAACGAGCGCTATGTCGAATACATGAAGGACATCCGTGCCTCCGGCGAGCGGGTGATCGCCATCGTCAACGACCTGCTCGATCTGTCGCGGATCGAAACCGGCAAGCTCGACCTCGCCTTCACCAGCCAGAACCTCAACGAGATGGTGGAGAGCTGCGTCGCGGTGATGCAGCCGCAGGCCAACCGCGAGCGCATCATCATCCGCACCTCGCTCGCGCACACCCTGCCGCCTGTCGTCGCCGACGCCCGCGCGCTGCGCCAGATCACGCTGAACCTGATCGGCAATTCGATCCATCTCGCCAATGCCGGCGGCCAGGTGATCGTCTCGACCGCGCTGTCGGATTTCGGCGAGGTGATGCTGCGCGTGCGCGACACCGGCCAGAGCCTCAACGACAACGAGGTCGCCGCCGCGTTGGAGCCGTTCCGCGCGCCGACACCATCCGATCAGGCCGGCTCCGGCGGCGTCAGCCTGTCGCTGACCAAGGCACTGGTCGAAGCCAACCGCGCCAAATTCCAGATCCGCACCGGCGGCCGCACCGGCACCCTGATCGAGATCGTGTTCTCCCACGCGGCGGCGCGGGCGTGAGCGGACGCGCAAGCAGGTGCGCGTTGCTCCCCGCTTGCTCGATGTAAGGGACGCACCGGCACCCGGGCTCCCTCCCCCCTTGCGGGGGAGGGTTGGGGAGAGGGGCACCACACGGCGTGCTCTCTCCACCTAATCTGCCACCCCACGCTGCCGGGATTGTGAGACCGACATTCATCTCGATCATCTCTCCCGGGGCCACCCCTCTCCCCACCCTCTCCCGCAAGGGGAGAGGGAGCCTGAGGTGTGTGCTCACCTCACGCCGTTCAAGCGGCGCGTACACCCGCGCACTGCGAAAATCTGTCGCGCTTGCCCCGTGCGGCACGGCATAAATCTTGCTGCGATTCCGCTTGTTTGAAATTCATTGTCTTACGGCCCCGCCCGTTTTCCGGGCATTCGGATTTCCCTAGATGCGCTGTCTCGTCGTCGCCGACTTGCATTATTCATTGCCGCAGTTCGACTGGCTGCTGGCGGCCGCGCCGCAGTTCGATCTGGTGATCTTCGCCGGCGACGCGCTCAACCTCGGCTCGGCGGTAGATTTCCGCGCGCAGATCGTCGTCGTCACGAAATACCTCGCGCGGCTCGCCGGCCTCACGCGCGTGATCTTCTGCTCGGGCAATCATGACCTCGACGAGCGCAACGCGGAGGGCGAGAAGATCGCGCGATGGATCGCCGCCGTCAGGGAATCCGGCGTCGCCTGCGACGGCGACAACCTGACGATCGGCGACACACTGTTCACGGTGTGCCCGTGGTGGGACGGCCCGATGGTCAAGGCGCGGATCGACGACCAGCTGCGCGAGGCCGCCGCCGTCCCGCATCGCCGCTGGGTCTGGGTGCATCACGCCCCGCCGGCGGATTCGCCGATCAGCTGGGGCGGCAAGCGCTTCTTCGGCGACGTCGAACTGCTGCGCTGGATCGAGCGCCACCATCCGGCGATGGTGATCTCGGGCCACGTGCATCAATCGCCGTTCATCCCGGACGGCTCGTGGTTCGACCGGATCGGGACGACCTGGGTGTTCAATACCGGCCTGCAGCCGGGCCGGCCGCCGGTCTACATCGTGCTCGATCTCACCCAGGAGAAGGCGTTCTGGCTCGCCGCCGGCGACGCCCGGATCGTCGATCTCGACGCGCCTCTGCACCGGCCGGCCACGCCGCTCAGCGAGGCGCCGGACTGGCTCACATCCTTGGATCGGATTGCCGATCCGAGCCTGGCGCGACCTGCATCGGCGGCAGGTTGATCATGCTCTGCAGCACCTCACTGACCATCGCCAGATGGGTGCCGTGATCGGCATATTGATGCATCAGGTCGGCAAGATAGGTCGTGGCAACGTGCAGCCGTTGCGCCAGGAGCTGCGCGATCAGCAGCGCCACCGCCGGCTGCTGGCGCAGGAACGACGCCGCATCGTCGAATTCGTACAGCACGCAATCGGACGCCGCGCGCACCCTTGCGCTGTGCGGCTTGTCGAGCAGGACACTCATCTCGCCGAACACCGCACCGGGCTCGTCGATCACGGCGACCAGACTGTCGCCCTTCACGACCTCGACCTTGCCCTCGAGCAGCACGAACAGATGACCCGTCTTGCCGCCCTCCGCGATGAACTCCGTGCCGGCCGGCAGGCTGCGCCTGTTGCCGCCGGTGCAGTGCTCAAGGATCGCTCGCATGCTGTTACGTCTCCGTCCGCAGCCAGACTAGGCGGAGATGCGGCCGAGGTGAACGGGATTAGCCGGGCGGTGTGCCCAAATTGTCGGCAGGCCGGCGTCGGATGAGCGGCGCGTGGAGCGTCGAGATAGTTTCCACTCACCCACGCTTGTGTGAGGGACGCACAGCGCACGGGCTCCCTCCCCCCTTGCGGGGGAGGGTTGGGGAGAGGGGTAGCCGCACGGCAAACTCTCTCCATCTGCAGAACGATACGACCGCGATTGCGAAAGCAAAGCTCTCTCAATCATCCCGCCCGGGGCTCACCCCTCTCCCCACCCTCCCCCGCAAGGGGGGAGGGAGCCTGAGAAGTGTGCTCACCTCACGCGCGAGCGGCGCTTGTCCGTGCCGCCCTACTGCTTGATCTCCAGCGTCTGGCGCTTGCCGGCGGTGATCGAGAATGGCTTTTCTACCTTCTGGCCGTCGGCATAGATGGCGACCGCGACGTAGTCGCCGGCGCTGAGCGCAACGTTGGTGGCTGCCTCATAGCTCACCGAGACGCGCTTGCGCTCGTCATTGATGTCGCGCTCGGCACCCAGGATGTCGATCTCCTGGGCGCCGTCGGCCTTGATCCCGACCACGCCGGCGTTGAGGTTGACGTTGATCCGGGTCGGCGCGCCGGACTTCACCTCCGCCCGCGCCGTGCCCCTGGCCTCGCCGACCGTCACCACCACCTCGTAGTTGCCGCCGGGCAGATCGAACTTCGATTCGGCGTCGTATTCCTGCGCGACCTTCTCGCCCTCGTCGCCGTCGGCCTTGGCAGGCTGGTGCACGGCAACCACGAGGTCCTTCTCGACCTTCGGGCCGCCCTCGGCATAGGTGGAGGTGACGATCAGCTTGCCGACGTCGAGGGTGAGCTGGACGTTGCTGGAGTCGCCGGCGGCGACCGAGAACGGCCTGCTGGTCTTCGACTGCCCCTTGGTCAGGGTCAGCGTGTAATTGCCGGCGGCGAGCACGAAGCGCGGCACTGCGTCGTATTCCTGCGCGATCAGCCTGCCGCCCTTGTCCGAGACCTGCCAGACCACGTCGTCGACCTTGGCGGCGCCGCCCGCAACCGCGCCTTCGCTGGTGACGTAGCCGGCATCGAGGATGACGTCGAGCATGGCGGGCTTGCCCTTCTCGACCTTGAGCGGAAACTCGCGCTTGAGCTGCCGGTAGCTCACTTCGACGATGTAATCGCCGGGCGCGATGTTGTCGGCGAACGGCGCGCCGTAGAAGGTGTTGACATGCTCGCCCTTCTCGTCGCCGGCGCGCTTGTAGATGCCCCAGTTGACGTCCTCGTCGCTGATCGGATCGAGCCCTTCGGCGAGCCGCGCCACACCGCGAAGGTTCTTGCCGAGATAGGGATCGGCGGCCACAGGCTTCGGCGGTGCCTCGCTTGCGACCTTCGTGCCCTGCGTTGCCGCCACCGCCTTGGTCAACGCGCCGGTCAGGCTCGCGGCGTTGCCGGCATCGAGATAGACGCCACCGGTCGCGCGCGCGATGCATTGCAGCTGGCTCTTCGCCGCGGGATCGGCGACGTCGAGCCCGATGACGTGGGCGGTGAAGCCGATGCCGGCCTTCTTCAGCTCGGCCGCGGCCGCGCACGGATCCGGCGCGCAGGTCTCGATGCCGTCGGAGACCAGGATCACATTGGCCTTGTTCTCGGTCGCGTGCAGCGCCTCGGCGGCAGCACGGAGCGAATCCGAGATCGGCGTCTTGCCCTTCGGATTGATGCCGTCGATCGCGGCCTTGATCCGCACCGGATCGAACTTGCTGACCGGCACCATCAGCTCGATGTCCTTGCAGTCCCCCTTCGAGCGATGGCCATAGACCATCACGCCGAGACGATCGGCGGGATTCCATTTCGACAGGATCGCATCGACCGCCTGTCGTGCAGCGGAGATCTTGCTCTGTCCGTCGACCAGGCCCCACATCGAGCCGGACGCATCGAGCACGAGAATGGTGTCGGTGCCCTGCGCTTGCGCGCCATGAAGTGAGAGCAACGCCAGGCCAAGCGACAGCAGGCCGGCAACGAACGAGCGGCGAAAAACCTTAATCACGGATCGATCCTCGATGATGGAGACAATCGGAGGGCAAAGACGGCTGCGACGGCGCGGATGTCGTGAGATCATCCGCGCCTTGCCACAGCCGCGCCTTCCTTCGATCCGGATTTTGTTTTTTGTTGGCCGGATTGCCGGTGCGATACGCGTGCGGCGTGCATGCGACGAAACGCCAAAATGCCTTTGATTGACGTCACTTGCGTCCAAACATTTGGACTATTGCGACACGCGTTTGGACTGATGCGACAAGCCAATCGCGAATAAATTGCTTGCAGCGTTGCGCGCGTCGCGGCTGCCGGCGTGAGTGTCATCACAGATGACGCTGCTTTGCACGCTGCCGTGCCCTTGAGCTTCGCACTACTCCCACATGTCCGGCATGACGCGTGCCGCGAAGCCGCAATCGATGACCCGATCCTGCCGATCACGGTCGACGATCAGTCGCAGCAGGTCCGGGCGCGAGTAGTGGCCGCCGATATCGCACAGCGCCTTGGCGGCGAGAACGACCTCCCGCGATCCGTCGGCGATCAGGATGGTCTCGCCTTGTGCCGGCCCTGCGATGATCTCACCGCGTGGATCGATGATCACGCTGTCACCGCTGTACTCAATTGTCGACAGCTCGCGATAGCGCTCCGGCGTCGCCTCGTGCGACCGCATGCCGCCCACGGCGATGACGTAGCAACCCGCCTGGGACGCGAACGCGCGTGACAGCAAAAGCTGCCGTGGCCACAGCGGCGTGGGCGACGGCGGCGCCACGGCGGGCTCACGTCCCGGCCACGCGGCGACATGGATCTGCGTTCCTTGCGCGGCCAGCGCATAGCCGGGCAACATGGTGTTGTGCTCCCAGCAATTGAGCCCGCTGATCCTGCCATAGGGGCGCTCATGCACGCGCAGGCCGACCGCGTCGCCATCTGCCCACACCGAACGCTCGTTGAAGGTTGGCTTGAGCTTGCGATGACGGCCAAGAATCCACCCCTCACGGCCGATGAACAGAAGCGTGCAGTAGACCGTGCCCTTCGTTACTGCATCGCGTTCGGCGACGCCGATCACGACATCGATCCCGGCGGCCTCTGCGGCAGCGCAGAGCCGATCGGTGGCAGGCGACGGAATCTCGACGGCGCTGTCGAGATATTCCGCCATGGCGCGAAAGGTGCTCGGCCCGGTCGGTGCGTGGCAGAAGAACGGATAGCCCGGCAGCCAGGTCTCGCCGAACGCGGCGATCGTTGCCCCCGTGGCACCGGCCTCGCGGATCAGGCGACAGGCCTTCTCCACCGACGCCTCGCGATCGAACGGTACCGCGGCGGCCTGGATCGCCGCGAGCCTGAAATGCGTATCGATTGTCATAGCCGGCTGCCGCTTCACGCGACGCCCTTGCGGGCAGCATCGAGCGCGCCTGCAAGCAGCTCGAGCGCCTTGACGCGCCGCCGCCGTGCAAGGCGCTCTTCGCCGACCTTGCGCTCATGCTCGCCGGCGATGAAGGCCTGGATGTCCGGCAGCGGACGAATGACACCGCGGCTGCCCCACTGGCCATCCGGGATCTCGGTCGGAAACACCCAGACCTGCGGCGCAACGTCCTCGTACGACCCGCCGGCCGCGCGCACCACGGCGGCGGTCACGTCCTTCACCAAGGCCGCGCGCGAGGCTTCGGTATACTGCCCCTCGGGCACCGTCGGGACGATGCGATAGCGCGGCGCCGGCGATGGCGCGCCCGCGACATAGACCGCGGCCGGCCGATGCAGGAACACGACGGTGACGCTTTGCGCGACCTCGTTGGCCGGGTCGAAGCCCTCGTGGCCGATCAGGATATCGCCGAGCTCCTTGATCAGCCGCGCCTCCGCTTCCGGCTTCAAGGCTCCTTCGGGAATGGTGACGTCGATCATCGGCATTGAGAGACCTCCTGTTGTTGCAACACGAGGTCTATCGGCGAGGCGCCCCTCCCGGCAGTGGCAGTATCGCCATTCTCAGGGCAAATTCGGACACGGCTCGTCAGCTCGCTGGCGCCGAGCGCGCTGCGGCGCGGGCAAACCGGCGCTGGTAGTCGCGGGGCGACAGCCCGGTCTCGCGCTTGAACAGGCGGCGAAACGTCGACAGATCGTTGTAGCCGACCCGCGCGCTGACCGCGTCGAGCTTCAATCGCCTGGATTCGATCAGGCGCTTGGCCACATCGACGCGCAGCGCCTGCAGATATTGCAGCGGCGCCTCGCCGACCGCGAGCTTGAAGCGGCGATTCAACGTGCGCTCGCTGACCGAAAGGTCGCGGGCCAGCCTGGCGAGGCTGAAGCCCCGTTGAAGCGACTTTTCCATCAGGCTCTGCGCCCGCGCCACCAGCGCATCGGAATGCTGGGTGTCGTGCGTGCGGCTGGCATAGGACGCCTGCGAGACGCGATTGCCGTCGATCAGCATCAGCTTGCCAGTCTCGTTCGCCACGTCGGCGCCTGCGAATTTTTCGACCAGCCGCAGCGCAAGATTGAGCGACGTGGTCACCGCGCCCGAGCAGACGATCCGGTTCTGCTCGGTGAGGATTTCCGCGACGCGCAGGTCCACCGCCGGATAGCGCATCGCGAATGTCCGCCCCTTCGCCCAATGGGTGGTCGCGACCCGGCCGTCGAGCAGGCCGGCTTCGGCGAGGATGAAGCTGCCGGTGCAGTAGGATGCGAGCAGGGTGCCGCGCTCATGTTGCCGCCGCAACGCGGCCAGCAACGGCTCGACCGTATCGAGCCGCGCGAAGAAGCGTTCGATATCGCCGACGAACGGTCCGGGGACCACCACTGCATCCGCCGAAGACCGCGCGCTGATCGGTCCGTCGACGCCGACGATCTGGCCGGACACGGTCTGCACCGGCCGGCCACTGAGTGACTCGACGCGCCACCGCAGCCGCGACGGCTTGCCGTAACGGCCCTGCGGCCGCTTCGCCGCCACCGAATTGGCGGCGGTGAAGACGTCGACAATGCCCGCAACGCCCGAAGCGAGGATGCCGTCATAGACCCAAATCCGGATGAGTGGCATGGCCGTGTCCGATCTAGCGCAATATGGGGCAATCCTGCCATCGCGCGTGGGGCCCGGCAAGCGCCCGGCAGCGGATGCCGCATATGACTGCCCCGGCGGGCAACTCATGTCGCGAGAATGCGATCCTGCATCCCCACCACAACTGTCATCGCCCGGCCTGTGCGCAATTGCGCACATGGACCGGGCGATCCAGTACGCCGCGGCCTCACGGCTCAAGCACTGACGTCTCTGGAATACTGGATCACCCGCTTTCGCGAGGGCTTTGCGAAAGTCGAACAGCTCGACGGGGCCGGACGGCTGTTGTTTGGGCCGGTTAGCGGCTGGACGGGCCAGCCATGATGGCTGGGTGCCTCGTTTGGTTAGGCGATGTGGGGTGGCGTCCTGGCCCATCGCTGGAGATTGATCGCGGTCGCGGCGAGCTGGAAAGCTGCGGCATTGCGTATCAGGCCCCGATAGCGGGCACGCGCAAGGCCGTAGACGCGCTTGAGCAATGCGAACAACGGTTCGATCGGCGCGCGTCGATGCGAGATGACCGCGTTACGACGCACCGCCCAAGGCCCCAAGCGAAGCCAGCGGTTGTGTCTGCGCATAATGCCGTCGCGAATATCCATCTGCTTCAGCCGCCCACGTCGCGCGATGGTATCGTAGGCTTTGTCAGCGTAGACTGTTGCCTCGTCGCCGCAGATCAGCTCGTCGGCGGGCACGGTGTCGTTGACATTGGCTGGCGTAAAGGCAAGGCGCCGGATGATGCGACTGCCTTGGTCCATCGCCACGTGCATCTTGTAGCCGAAGGCATATTTGCCGTCCTTCCTGGTCCAGGCGGCGTCAGGATCGTGAGGGCTTTTGACCAGCTTGCTGGCGGGGCGCCCGTCCGCATCCGGGGGCAAATCGGGATCCGGTGGTTCGGGCGGATTAACCGCCGAGCGGATCAGCGAAGCGTCAATCAATGTGCCGCGCTTCAAGACGAAGCCGGACTTCTCGATCTGCGCCGTAATCAGGGCAAAAGCGCGCTCCGCCAGCCCGCTCCTGGCCAGCTGTTCGCGGAAACGCCACAGCGTGGAATGATCCGGTACCGGCTCACTCAGCGACAGGCCCAGGAAGCGCCGGAACGACAGGCGGTCCACCAGCGCCTCCTCAAGGCCCGGATCGGACAACCCATACCATTGCTGCAGCAACAGCGCCTTAAACAGCGCCAGCGACGGGTAAGCGGGCGCTCCCATCGACCCGCTACGCAAGCCGCTCAGCAGCGCTTCAATCGCGCTCCAGTCGACCAGTTCCGATACTCGCTGCAAAGGCGCGTTGGCTCGAGCCGCGTCATTCACCAGCCCGTCGGTAAAGCTCAATTGACCAATCTGCCGCTCCGCCATCCGTTCCTCCGGCGAATCCTTCACCAAAGAGAATCATCCCGGCAGACTTCTGCAAAGCCCTCGCTTTCGCGGGTGATGACACCGCACTGTGTGATGTCTTGAACGCGCCCCACCCTCATCGTCGTCCCGGCCTTCACCGGGACGACGATGGTGCATGTGGTCGCCATGTGCCCTGCTCACATCCCCCGCGCAAAGCGGCGAAAGCCCGGCGCGCCGGTCAGCGCCTCGAAGGCGGCGTCGCGCTTCTCCTCGGCGAAGGCGAAGCCGGCTTTGCTGTAGCAGCGCTCGGCGGCGTCGTTGCCGATCAGGAACGAGATCGAGGCCCGCGAATAGCCGGCAGCCTTGCCGTCGGCGAGCGCACGGGCGATCAGAGCCTGCACCACGCCACGGCCGCGATGCGACGCTTTTGCGACGTGCTCGATCAGCCAATCGCCCTCGCCGCCCTGAACCCAGCAATTGCGGGCATAGGCGCCGCGCGCGACGATGCCGTCGGCATCCACACCGGTCTCGGCGGCGACCTCCTCGATCGCTGCGCGTGCGGCGACGACAGTCCCGGATGCCGGCATGGCGCACAGCGCGGCAGCCGGCACGCCGTCGACTTCAGCGATCAGGAAATGGGCGACATGGTACCATGACCGCACCCGCGCCACGGCGAGCCGCGTGATGAATGCGAGGCATTCCTCCTCCGGCCAGTCGAGCGCGATGTCGAACCAGCCGCGCGGCAGCGGGCCGCGCTGTGCGGCCAGCACGATGCGGGCGATGAAGCCGGCGTCGTCGGATCGTGCGGGACGGATCGTGGATCGTCCCGCATCACACATCTCAGGTGTTCTTCAGCGCGACGCGGAATTCCGCCTCGGTCTTGGCCTTGACCTCGTCGAGCGTCACGCCATCGGCGAGCTCGATCAGCGCCATGCCGTCCTTGCCGTGCTTGTCGATGGTGAACACCGCCAGATCCGTGACGACCATGTCGACCACGCGCTCGCCGGTCAGCGGCAGGTTGCACTGCTTGAGCAGCTTCGGGCCATCCTTGGCGGAATGCTCCATCACGACCACGACGCGCTTGACGCCGGCGACGAGATCCATGGCGCCGCCCATGCCCTTCACCATCTTGCCGGGGATCATCCAGTTGGCGAGGTCGCCGTTCTGCGCGACCTGCATGGCGCCGAGGATCGACAGATCGATATGGCCGCCCCGCACCATGCCGAAGGAATCGGCCGAGGAGAAATAGCTGGTCGAGGGCAGCTCGCTGACGGTTTGCTTGCCGGCGTTGATGAGATCGGCGTCGACCTCGTCCTCATAGGGGAACGGGCCCATGCCGAGCATGCCGTTCTCGCTCTGCAGGCTGACGTCGATGCCGTCGGGGATGTAGTTCGAGACCAGCGTCGGGATGCCGATGCCGAGATTGACGTAATAGCCGTCGCGCAATTCCTTGGCGGCGCGGGCAGCCATCTGTTCACGGGTCCAGGCCATGAGGCTCTCCTGAAAAGGTGTGATTTAGGCGGCGGGCCGCGGACGGGTGTTGCGGAACTCGATCCGCTTCTTGCCGGTCCCGACCTCGATGATGCGTTTGACGAAAATACCGGGGGTGTGGATGTGGTCCGGATCGATCTCGCCGGCCGGCACCAGATGCTCGACCTCGGCGACGGTGACCTTCGCGGCGGTCGCCATCATCGGGTTAAAGTTGCGCGCGGTCTTGCGGTAAACGAGATTGCCGGCGGTGTCGCCCTTCCAGGCATGCACGATGGCGACGTCGGCGAACAGGCCGCGCTCCATGATGTACTTCTCGCCGTCGAACTCCTTCACTTCCTTGCCTTCCGCGATCAGCGTGCCGACGCCGGTCTTGGTGTAGAAGGCCGGGATGCCGGCGCCGCCGGCGCGGATGCGCTCGGCCAGCGTGCCCTGCGGGTTGAACTCGAGCTCGAGCTCGCCGGCGAGATATTGCTGGGCGAACAGCTTGTTCTCGCCGACATAGGACGAGATCATCTTCTTGATCTGGCGGGTCTCCAGGAGGCGGCTGAGGCCGATGCCGTCGACGCCGGCATTGTTGGAGACGACCGTCAGGCCCTTGACGCCGGAGTCGCGGATCGCGTCCGACAGGGTCTCGGCGATGCCGCAGAGGCCGAAGCCGCCCGACATGATCATGATGTTGTCCTTGAGGAGACCATCGAGTGCCGATTTGGCGTCGGGATAAACTTTGTTCATGCAGCGAATACCTGATGGAGGGCGCGGAACGGCTGTGTCAAAGCGGATTATTAGGCGAAATCTTCGCAATGCGTCAATCACGGCCCGGTGCGGCGACGGGCGGCGGCCTCGGGCGGCAACATGGCCTTGAAAGCGTCAAGAAAACCCTTCAAGTTGCGGGGGTTGGCAGGGGCCTCCGGCGAGCGCCCGCTGTGCTCGACGACGACCCGACAAAACCTCAACCGACCCGGATATGTCATTGACGATGGCCCAAGGAATTAAGCGCCTGGGGATGCCGATCGCGGCGCTTCTCGGCCTGGCGCTGGTCGGGCTGGTCGGAACGTCGTGGTTCCTCAACCGGGACGCGCTGCAGCGCGCGGTGGAAGCGCAAATCCGCGCCGTGACCGGGCTCGAGCTCGTCGTCAACGGGCCGATCGACGTTTCGGTGTTTCCCGGCAGCTATGTCTCCTTCCACAATGTCGGGCTGAAGGGCGCCGATACCATCGGTCCTGCCCTGCAGGTCGATGTGCTGACCGCCAATCTGCGTCTGCTGCCGCTGTTGCTACGGCGGTTCGAGATTGCCGACGTCATGATGCTCCGTCCGCATATCCGTGTGGTCCGCGACAGCGCCGGCGAGAGCAACTGGACCCCGTTCGTCGAGACCATCGCCAGGACGATGACGCCCGGCGCCGAGAATCAAGTGTCGTTCTCCGAGATACGGATCCAGGACGGCGAGCTGAATTACCAGGATGGCACCAACAATATCTCCGAACAGCTCGGCGATATCGACCTGTCGCTGGCTTGGCCCTCGATCTCGCGTTCCTTTGCCGCAACCGGCCAGTTCGACTGGCGCGGCGAGCGCGTCGACGGCTCGATCAGCGCCAGCGACTTCGTCGCGCTGCTGTCGGGCGACCGCTCCGGCCTCAAGGCGCGGCTGGCCAGCGCGCCGCTGAAGGTTGCGTTCGACGGAACCGTCGCCAACCGCACCAGCCTGATGATGGAAGGCACCGCCACCATGGACTCGCCGTCGCTACGCAATGCGTTGCGCTGGATGGGACAGGCGCCGCCCGGCGGCGGTGGCGGCTTCGGCCGCTTCGCGCTGAAGGCGCGCGCCAATGTGGTCGGCGGCTCGGTCGCGCTCACCAATGTCAATGTCGAGCTCGACGGCAATGTCGCCGAGGGCGTGATGACCTACGCCAATAACGGCCGGCAGACGCTGCAGGCGACGCTGGCCGCCGGCAATCTGGATTTCACGCCCTACATCTCGACGTTCCGCCTCTTGGCCAGCGGCCAGCGCGACTGGAACAGGCAGCTGTTCGACCTCTCCTCGCTGTCGTCGACCGATCTCGACATGCGCCTGTCGGCCGCCAAGGTGACGGTCGGCCCGTCCAAGCTCGGCCGCACCGCATTCGGCGCCAATCTGCGCGGCGGCGCGCTCGCGCTCAGCGTCGGCGAGGCGCAGATGTATGGCGGCATCGCCAAGGGTTCGTTCGCCATCGCGCGCTCGGATGCGGTCGCCGACGTCAGGGCGCAATTCCAGTTCACCGATGTCGATCTGCAGGCCTGCGCCAGCGAATTGTTCGGCATCAACAAGCTGTCCGGCCGCGGCAACCTCAACGTCTCGCTGACGGCGTCCGGCTCGAGCCCGTTCGGCCTCGCGTCGTCGCTCGACGGCACCGCGACGCTGAACGGCCATGACGGCGCGATCGCCGGCTTCAATGTCGAGCAATTGCTGCGGCGGCTGGAGAAGCGGCCGCTGTCCGGCGGCGGCAATTTCCGCTCCGGCTCGACGCCCTATGACAATCTCAACATCTCGGTGAAATTCGCCGACGGCGTCGCGACCGCCGACGACATCCATGTCGAGAGCCCTGCGGCGAAGATCACGCTGACCGGCACCGCCTCGGTGCCGTCGCGCGAGTACGATCTCAAGGGCGTCGCCAGCCTGACCTCGGCATCGGGCGGCGGCAACGGCTTCGATCTGCCCTTCGTCATTCAGGGCCCGTGGGATGATCCCCTGATCTTCCCCGACCCTGAGAGCCTGATCCGCCGCTCGCCGGCATCCGCCCCGCTGCTCGACGCGGTGAAGGATCGCAAGACCCGTGACGCGGTGCGCTCGGTGATCGAGCGCTTCACAGGCGGGCCCGCACGGCCCGCGGCCGCGCCCGATGCCGCAGCCGGCACGCCCGGCAGCGCACCGGCGACAGCGGCCGAGAATGCCAAATCGAACTGATCAAGGTCGAGTTGATCGATCCATTCACTTTGCGCATCAATGCCGCGGGACTGATCCACGCTCTCGCTGTGCACCCCTACAGAAGTCGTCGATGCGGCATCTTTATCGGGTCACGGGCATGGGCTAGTGTTTTCTCCAACCGGTTAAAAAGCCGGCCTCATGAGGGGAGAAGAACGTGAGATCCAAGGTTATCGGTGCGCTATCAATTGCGGTCGCTGCGGTCGGCCTGTTCGCCGCAACTGCACCCGCTCTGGCCCAGGGCAAGACGATCACCGTCTGGTGGGGCAAGGGATTTTACAAATCCGAAGATGACGCGCTGCTCGAGACGATCAAGAAATTCGAAGCCAAGAC
The DNA here is from genome assembly GCF_015291625.1 of Bradyrhizobium sp. CCBAU 53421. NCBI lineage: Bacteria > Pseudomonadati > Pseudomonadota > Alphaproteobacteria > Hyphomicrobiales > Nitrobacteraceae > Bradyrhizobium > Bradyrhizobium sp. CCBAU 53421. Next base: position 1,752,386 of record NZ_CP030047.1, on the reverse strand, counting down.
CGGCATCAAGGTCGAATTGTCGCAATATGCGATCCAGGACATGATTCCGAAGACGGTCGCCGCGCTGGACTCCGGCACCGTGCCCGACGTCGCCTATTCCGACACCTACGATGTGCAGGCCCAGGGCAAGTGGGCATATGAAGGCAAGCTCGAGGACCTGTCCGACATCATGCTGCCGATGAAGGACGCCTTCGCGCCCAACACGCTGGAAGCGGCCCTGCTCTACAATGACGTCACCAAGAAGAAATCGTATTACGGCTTCCCGCTCAAGCAGCAGAGCATGCACGTCCAGATCTGGGGCGACATGCTTGAGAAGGCCGGCTTCAAGGCCGCCGACATCCCGACCAAGTGGGAGGACTACTGGACGTTCTGGTGCGACAAGGTGCAGCCGGCGATCCGCAAGGCGACCGGCCAGCGCATCTACGGCGTCGGCCAGCCGATGGGCGTGGAATCCACCGACTCGTTCCAGTCGTTCTACACCTTCATGGACGCCTACCACGTCAAGCTGGTCGACGACGACGGCAAGCTTTTGGTCGACGATCCCAAGGTGCGCGACGGCCTGATCCATGCCCTGAAGGACTATACCGACACCTACATCAAGGGCTGCACGCCGCCGTCCTCGACGACCTGGAAGGACCCGGACAACAACGTCGCGTTCCACAACAAGACGATCGTGATGACCCACAACTTCACGATCTCGATCGCGGCGAAGTGGTTCGAGGATTCGACCAACCCGGCGCTGACCGACGCGCAGCGTGCCGCCGGCAAGCAGGCCTATGAGCAGGACATCATCACGGCGTCGTTCCCGAAGGCGCCGGACGGCTCGACGATCCGCTACCGCTCCGACGTCAAGACCGGGCTGATCTTCGCAAACGCCAAGAACAAGGCCGAAGGCAAGCAGTTCATCAGCTTCCTGATGCAGGAAGACAACGTCCGGCCCTATATCGAAGGTGCGCTTGGCCGCTGGTTCCCGGTGACCAAGGCCAGCCAGGCGAGCCCGTTCTGGCAGGCCGACCGGCATCGCAAGGCGGTCTGGAATCAGTTCACCGGCGGCACCGCGCCGTTCGACTTCACCAAGAACTGGAAGTTCACCATCCTGAACAACGAGAACGTCTGGGCCAAGGCCATGAACCGCGTCGTCAGCGAGAAGGTGCCGGTGGACAAGGCCGTCGACGAACTGATCGCCCGCATCAAGCAGGTCGCGGGGTAACGTAAGCGACGACGACCGCCGCGGACATATGTATTTGTCGTCCCTGCGAAAGCAGGGACCCATACGCCGCGGCGGTTGTTTTCGAGAATACTGGTCGACGGCTTTCGCACAACAATGGAAGCCGGTGGTTATGGGTCCCTGCTTTCGCAGGGACGACAGCGGGGTGTATGGTAACGAATATGGCGATCACGCTCTCCGCATCCGATACCCCCTCGCCGCCGCTGTCGGCGCGGCTGTCGCCGCCGCAGGTCTGGGGCATCGCGCTGCTCGCGCCCTATCTGCTCGTCTTCCTCGCCTTCGTGGTCTATCCGGTCGGCTACGGCCTGTGGCTGGCGCGCCAGCCGTCGAGCTATGTCGCGCTCTACAACGACCCGATCTTCGCGCGCGCGGCGATCAACACGCTGATCTTCCTGGTGATCGGCATCAACATCAAGATGCTGATCGCGCTGTTCCTGTCCGGCTTCTTCGCCCAGCAGCGGCCCTGGATCAGGTGGCTGTCCGTGATCTTCATCCTGCCCTGGGCGGTGCCGTCGATCCCGACCATTCTCTCCGTGCGCTTCATGCTCAATCCGGAATGGGGCGTGGTCAACCAGCTGATCTTCAAGTTCACCGGCGATGACGGCCCGAACTGGCTGAACGATCCGGCCGTCGCGCTCGCCATGGCGATCGGCGTGCACATCTGGAAGTCGCTGCCGTTCTGGACGCTGATCCTGCTGACCGGACGGCTCGCGATCTCGCACGACCTGTACGAGGCATCCGACGTCGACGGCGCCAATTGGTGGCAGAAATTCCGCTACATCACCTGGCCGTCGATGCAGACGCTCTACATCACCTGCACGCTGCTCTCGATGATCTGGACGCTCGGCGACTTCAACAGCGTCTATCTGCTCACCGGCGGCGGGCCGGCCGACCTCACCCACGTGCTGTCGACGCTCGGCATCCGCTATCTCAGGCTCGACCAGCTCTCGCTGGCGATGGCCTCGATCGTCTGCGCGATGCCGTTCGTGCTGCCGCTGGTCTATTTCATGATGAAACGGTTGTCGCGATGAAGCTGCCCACCCTCCGCGAAGTCGGCACCGAAGCCAAGCTGCTGCTGATCGGCATCCCGGTCTTCATCTGGACCATGATCCCGATCTACCACATGTTCGTGTTCGCGATCTCGCCGAAGGAAGACGCGTTCACCGGCAAGCTGTGGCCGACGCATCCGACGCTGCATAATTTCTCGATCGTGTTCAACCAGCAGCACTACTTCCTGCGCGACTTCTGGATCCAGTTCTGGAATTCGACCGTGATCGCGCTCGCGGTCGGCGCGCTGACGCTGTTCGTCGCCACTGCCGCCGCGTTCTCGATCTCGCGGCTGCGCGTGCCGGGCGGCCGCGCCGTGATGAACATGGCGCTGTTCACCTACTTCATTCCGGCGGCGTTCCTCGCCGTGCCGATGTACCGCACCATGGGCACCTACGGCTTGCTCAACAATCACTGGTCGCTGATCCTGGCCATGGTGACGATCGCCGCGCCCTACGCGATCTGGGTGCTGAAACAGGCCTCCGACAAGCTGCCGGTCGAGCTCGATGAAGCCGCGACGATGGACGGCGCCACCACGCTGCAGCTGTTCCGCCTGGTCTATGTGCCGCTGATGATGCCCTCGCTGGTCGCGGTCGGCACCTATGCGATCCTGCTCGCCTGGAACGAATATCTCTACGCGTTCCTGCTGCTGTCCAAGGACACCGACATCACGCTGCCGGTGGCGCTCGGCAACTTCCTCGCCGCCGACGATTCGCCGTGGGAGCTCTTGATGACCACCGGCTTCATCTACGCGCTGCCGCCGGCCGCGGTGTATTACGCCTTCAAGCGCTACATGGTCGGCGGGCTGACCGCAGGCGCCGTCAAGTCGTGAAAGCCGGAGCGCTTTCGAGCGAAGTGGACGTCCGGCGGTGCGCGGCAACTGACGTGAGGTGAGCACGCTGCCCAGGCTCCCTCCGCCCTTGCAGGGGAGGGTTGGGGAGAGGGGTGCCACTTGCGCAGATGCTTGTTGGTTTCCGACGACGCCACTGCCGCTGGTTACGCGTACGTATTGAAGCAGCTCTCGCAAACGTCCGACGTCAGCACCCGGGGCCACCCCTCTCCCCACCCTCCCCCGCAAGGGGGGAGGGAGCCTGAAAGACGTGCTCACCTCACTCGATCACCGCATCGGTGGTCGATCGCGCTTTGCTGTGCCCTCCCCGCCACCATTTCCCCGTGCCGCGCACAGCGGCGAGAGGGCTTCCGCCTCCTTGCGGGGGAGGGAGCCCTTCCGCCGGTGGCTCCCTTGCACGGAGATATTTCGCGTAAGGAAAAAACGTCAAAACAAGAATCTACAGCGGCGCGGCGCTCTCGCCGCGCGCGCTCGACAGTTTCGAGGCGAAAGAGGCGACCACGATGATCACGGCGATCAGCGCGATCACCAGCGTGCAGATCGCGTTGATCTCGGGCTTCACGCCGAGCCGGACCTCGGAATAGATCCGGATCGGCAGCGTCGCCGAGCCGGGACCGGTGGTGAAGCTCGCGATCACCACGTCGTCGAGCGACAGCGTGAAGGCGAGCATCCACCCCGCCACGATCGCCGGCACGATCAGCGGCAGCGTCACCATCAGGAAGGCGCGCACCGGATCGCAGCCGAGGTCCATCGCGGCTTCCTCCAGGCCGCGGTCGAGCGTGGCAAGGCGCGACTGCACCACGACGGTGACGAAGCACATCGTCAACGTGGTGTGGGCGATCGTCACCGTCCAGAAGCCGCGCTCGGCATTCAACGCCACGAACAGCAGCAGCAGCGACAGGCCGGAGATCACCTCGGGCATGACCAGCGGCGAATACAGCATGCCGGAGAACAGCGCCCGCCCGCGGAACCGCTCGCCGCGCGCCAGCCCGACCGCCGCCAGCGTGCCGAGCAAGGTCGCCAAGGTCGCCGACACCGCGGCGACCGACAGGCTCATCCAGGCCGCCTCCAGCATGGCGCGGTCATTGAAGAATTCGTGGTACCAGCGCAGCGACCAGCCGCCCCACACCGTGACCAGCCGCGAAGCGTTGAAGGAATAGATCACGAGGATGACGATCGGCAGATAGAGGAACGCGAGCCCGAGCGCCAGCGAGGTCATGTTGAAGCGCGTAAGGCGGGTCGCGGTGCGCGCCATCAGCGGTTACTCTCGAGCTGGCGGCGTTGCAGGCGGTCGTAGAGCACGAGCGGCGGCACCAGCAGCAGCAACAATGCGACCGCCGCGGCTGACGCCACCGGCCAGTCCTTGTTGGTGAAGAACTCGAGCCACAGCGTCTGCCCGATCATCAGCGAATTGGAGCCGGCGAGCAGATCGGGGATCACGAACTCCCCGATGATCGGGATGAAGCACAGCAATGCACCGGCGCCGACGCCCGGCAGCGACAACGGAAACGTCACCAGCCAGAACGCCTGTCGCGGCGAGGCACCGAGATCGCCCGCGGCTTCCAGCAGTGACGCATCCATCTTCGAGAGCGTCGCATAGAGCGGCAGGATCATGAACGGCAGATAGGAATAGACGATGCCGAGATACATCGCGCTGTCGGTCGACAGCCAGACCACCGGCGTCGAGACGATGTGCAGCGCCAGCAGGATCTGGTTGAGCAGGCCGTCATGCTGCAGGATGTTGATCCAGGCATAGATGCGGATCAGGAACGAGGTCCAGAACGGCACGATGACCAGCATCATCGCCACGCCCTGCCAGCGCTGCGGCAGCCGCGCCATGCCGTAGGCGATCGGGTAGCCGATCAGGAGCAGGATCAGCGTCGAGGTCACGGCGACGACGAGGCTGCGCAGATAGGACAGGATGTAGAGATTGTCCGATATCAGCAGGCGGAAATTGTCGAACGACAGTTGCGCGAACGCGGCCGTCAGCGCCGCTCGCCCTTCCGTGAAATCGAACACCGGCGTGTAGGGCGGCTGCGCGATCGCGGTCTGCGACAGACTGATCTTGAGCACGAAGCCGAACGGCACCAGGAAGAACAGCACCATCCAGAGATAGGGCGCGATCGCGGCGAGCCGTGCCGGCCGGGCGAAGATGCGGCGCGCGCTCATTGCTCCAGCACCAGGCAATCGTCGGCGGTGAACCACGCCACCACGCGCTGGCCGGCGAGATAGGCGTCGACATCGAGCCGCGCGGTGTTGGCCATCGACGAGCGCACCACCGCGCCGGACTCCAGCTTCACGCGGTAACTCGTGACGCCGCCGAGATAGTTGACGTCGGTGACGACGCCTTCGAGCCGGTTGATCGCCTGCGGCGCGCCCGCGTCCGACGCCGGCGCGCGACGCGACAGCTTCACCTTCTCGGGCCGGATCGCGACGCTGACCACCTCCCTGGTCACCGGCGGCCACAGCTCGCTGACCGCGAGCGGGCCTGCTTCCGTGGTCGCGACCGTCAACCGTCCATTCTCGCGGGCGGCGACCTGGCCGTTGAACAGATTGATGTCGCCGACGAACTCGGCGATCCAACGCGAGGCCGGCGCCTCGTAGAGATTGCGCGGGGTGGCGACCTGGACCAGCCGGCCGGCATCCATCACGCCGATCCGGCCGGCCATCGTCATCGCCTCTTCCTGATCGTGGGTGACGATGATGAAGGTCATGCCGAGCCGGCGCTGCAGCTCCATCAGCTCGCCTTGCGTGCTCTCGCGCAGCTTCTTGTCGAGCGCGGCGAGCGGCTCGTCGAGCAACAGCACCTGCGGGCGGCGCGCCAGCGAGCGCGCCAGCGCGACGCGCTGCCGCTGTCCGCCGGAGAGCTGGTCGGGCTTGCGCTTCTCGAGGCCTTCGAGCTTGACCAGCGCCACCATCTCCGCGACGCGGGTCGCGATATCCTTGCGCGCCATGCCGGCGCGCTTCAGGCCGAAGGCGATGTTGTCGCGCACCGACAGATGCGGAAACAGCGCATAATTCTGGAACATCATGTTGACGGGGCGCTCATGCGGCAGCACCTGGGCGATGTCGCTGCCGCCGAGCAGGATGCGGCCCTCGTCCGGCGTCTCGAAGCCGGCCAGCATGCGCAGCAGCGTGGTCTTGCCGCAACCGCTCGGCCCGAGCAGCGCGAAGAATTCGCCGGCGCGGATGTCGAGCGAGAGCTGGTCGACCGCGCGGAAATTGCCGAACGACTTGGCGACGCCCTCGATCCGCAGCAGCGGCATGTCCGAGACGGCCGGTTCAGGCAACGGCTTTGCCGCCTCCGCACTCGCTTCGCCCGATGTCACGTCCGCAAGCCCCGCTTCCCCTTCAGGTCCGATGATGGCGGCAAACTAGCGGCGGATCGCCATCGGCTCAACCGCCTCACGGACATCTCCCGCAATATTGTCGGCTTCCGCGCCTCTGCTAGACTTCGCAGCCAAGCTCGGGAGGACAACCGATGATTCACGACCGCTACGGCCTGCCGCTGACCACCAATTCGGACCGCGCCGCTGCCTATTATGTCGACGGCGTCGATCGCATGCTGGCGGCGCTGCACGGCGCCGACTCAGCGTTCGAGGCGGCGATCGCCGAGGACCCCGATTTCGCGCTGGCCCATCTCGGCCGCGCCCGCGTCCACCAGCTCAACATGGAAGGTGCCAAGGCCCGCGCCAAGGCGACCGATGCGCGCCAGCTCGCGCCGGCCGCGACCCCGCGCGAGCGCCAGCACATCGAGATCATCGCGTCCGTGATCGAGGGCCAGGGCAAGAAGGCGATGGCCGCAGCCGAGCAGCATCTCGCCGAATATCCGCGCGATGCGCAGATACTCTCGCTGTTGCTCGGCGCCTTCGGCCTCTATGCCTTCTCGGGCCGGTCCGACCACGACGCCGCGCGGCTCGCAATCTCCGAACGTTATGCCGGCGACTATGGTGACGATTGGTGGTTCCTCACCTATCTCGGCTGGTCCAAGACCGAAGCCGGCGACCTGGTCTCGGGCCGCGCCATCACCGAGCGCGGCTATGCGCTGAAGCCGGAGAACGCCGGCGCCGCACACGCCGTGGCGCATGCGCTGTTCGAGCAGGGCGACGCGGCGGAAGGCCGCAGCTTCCTTTCCGCCTGGCTGCCGGCGAATGATCGCACCAGCTTCCTGCAGGGCCATCTCGCCTGGCACCTGGCCTTGATCGCGATCGAGGAAGGCGACGCCGACGGCGCGCTCGGCATTTACGAGCAGCACATCAAGCCGGCGAACCGGCCCTACCCGCCGCTCAATATCTACACCGACACGGCTTCGCTGCTGTGGCGGCTGTCGGTCGCCGGCAAGACCGGTCTCGAAGCGCACTGGAAGGATGTCGCCGCCTATGGCGACGGCTATTTCCCGAAGGCCGGCGCGCATTTCGCCGACGTGCACCACGCGCTGGTCGCGGCCACGACGAACAACGATGCGCATGCAGTGCTCATAGTAGGGCTCCACGCCTGAAAGCACGCGGTTCAGCTGATCAGGCGAAGCGGTGCGGATGATCCTGCCGAGCAGGGCTGCTGCTCTCTGTCTGCCCTTCTCGAGGCCATCGAAAATCGTAGCGGCCACGGCGTTACATTCGTCAGCCGCGCCCAGCGTCTCATCGCGGAGCTGGCGAGCCCGATCGTCGGGCAGAATGCGCCCCCCCAAACCTGGGGGAAGAGCAGCGTAGTAGTCCAGAACTGCTAAGCCCGCCTTGACGACTTGATCGATCAGCTCTTGCCTCTCGGACGAGGTCCGGCCGCGCGTGGCTGCCCTACGACAAGTATTAAGGTCCTCAAGCAGGCTGCCCACCGTTCGCTTCGCTGCCTTAATCTCGTCTCGTCCTGGCGCCGCCACATCCGAAGTTGGTTGCCGGTTCACGAGCGGCGCGGTTCTATCTTGAGGCCCGGAGCGCATCCGCTCCACGACGGCGTCGAAAGATTGACTGCGTTCCCCAGGGACGGGGCCGAACTCTAGGCTCGAACTGCTCGATACCCCAGTGCTGTCGGCTCCTGCTCCAACGTGCGGTTTGCCAGCTCGGCCAATGCCCGTCATATTTTATCTCCGATAGAAGAGTCGAGAATGCGCAGCCTTCCTGGCTAGACCGCCCCGATGCACAAGCCCATGTCGCCTCGGATCCACTTCCATCGCAGCTGCTGTGCTGCTGAAGACAGCGATGCCGGGATGACCGCCTCAGCTGCGGGATCATCACCTGCAGCCCATGACCGCAGCCTGAAGCGCGAAATTTTCGCGAGCGCGCTGGGGCAGCACCCGCCACTCGATAGCCTTGCATTGGGAGTTCATTTTCCACTGGAAATTGCCCGCGATCGGCACAGCAATGGGCGCGCGGACGTTTCGGGCGAAAATCCGCATGCGGAACATCGCGCATAATCTAGTGTCCTAAACCAGAAGTTCATCTCGTTTCAGGCCTTGGCTGACACATTGTAAGCGCAGAAGCGTTCGATGGAGCTGAGAATGTCGTCGGCTGATTTGGTCCATCGGAATGGGCTGGGGTCGGCGTTGTGCTGTTCGATGAAGGACGTGATCTCAGCACGTAGCTCCAACACGGTGCGGTAGATGCCGCGCCTGATTTTGCGCTCGGTGATGCGGGCAACGAAACGTTCGACCTGATTGAGCCAGGATGAGCTGGTTGGCGTCAGATGGACGTGCCAGCGCGGTCTCTTGGCCAGCCAGTTACGGATCAGCGGCGTCTTAAGGGTTGCGCAATTGTCCATGACGAGAAGAACGTCCAGATCGTCCGGCACGGCGACTTCGATCTCATCAGAAACTTGCGGAATTTTGTGGCGCGTGGTGCGCCTGCGGAACGAGGGTTGGCTCCGATCCAGCACCTAGGTCTGCGGCTTTTCGTTGACACACAGCACGATGGCTCGCTCGGGCGGGGCCGATGCGGTTGCAGGCCGAAGGTGCGCCATATCCGCTGCACCGTCGAGACCGACAGTCCACTGGCCCTCGCCATGCTGCGCGAGCTCCAGTGAGTGGCGTTGGGCGGTTCGTCTCAAGGGTGCGGACGATCACTGCCTCGATCCGGGCATCTTCGATCGCGCGCGGCGTCGCTGGCCGATCCAGGAAATCCGTCGCATCGCTATCAAGCTCGCTCAGCGGCGCATCTCGATCGACCGTGTTCTCGCATGGTCGCTCTGGCGGCGAGCTCACCAGGCCGACGCACGGCCCGCTCACCTCAAACGAAAACTGCAACTGTGATGCTAGGCGTCCATCACGAATGAAGGCGCCCGAAAGCTCGCCTTTTCGGGCCATCGCCCTCCTTCCGAGGGTCAGTTGGCGCCGGACAGAGCCTACCCAGATCGTAGTCTCCATAATCTCCGCCAGGACGCGGCGGCGAGCCAGACTATAATCTGTCATGTTCTTGTATCGCAGAACTGCCGCGGGAGAGCACGTCGACGTTCCTGCGGCGTCTATTCAACAGTGACCGATTTTGCAAGATTACGCGGTTGATCCACGTCCGTCCCCATAACCACGGCGGTATGATAGGCTAGCAGTTGCACCGCGATGGCATAAACCATGGGCGTAAAGCTTGCAGCCATGTTTGGCAACACAATGGTCATGAGCGTATCCACCGTCGCGTCCGAAGCGCCCTTCGCATCGGTGATCAAAATAATGTTGCCGCCTCGAGCGGCGACTTCTTGCATGTTCGAGACTGTTTTCTCGAAGACGTCGTCGTAAGGCGCTATCACCACCACGGGCACGGTCTCATCGATTAATGCGATTGGTCCGTGCTTGAGCTCGCCGGCGGCATAACCTTCCGAGTGGATATAGGAGATTTCCTTCAACTTGAGCGCGCCTTCTAACGCCAGGGGCGCCGATGTGCCTCGGCCGAGATAGAGCACGTCGCTCGACTTTGCGATATCACGCGCGAGCTTCTCGATCTGTGGTTCGACCAACAGCGCCGCAGCAATCAGCCGAGGCACTTCGATGAGCTCGCGTACGAGCTTCGATTCATCGATCTCGGACAGTATGCCGCGCTCCCTGCCTGCTGCGACGGCAACCGCCGCCATCACCGCCAGCTGGCAGACGAATGCCTTGGTGGAGGCGACGCCGATTTCTGGACCGGCCAGTGTCGGCAGCACGGATTCGCTCTCGCGCGCGATCGTCGACGTCGGGACGTTGACCACGGATATCGTGTGCAGGCCCTGGCTCTTGGCATAGCGCAACGCAGCCAGCGTGTCGGCAGTTTCCCCCGACTGCGAGATGACGATCGCGAGATCACCGTGGCGCAGAGGCGCCTCCCTGTAGCGGAACTCGGACGCAACATCGATTTCGACAGGCAGGCGCGCCAGCCGCTCGAACCAGTATTTGGCGATATAACCGGCATAGCTTGCCGTGCCGCACGCCGTAATTGAGATGCGCTGAATGAAGTTAAAGTCGAACGGTAGTGTGAGCGGCAGGGCTATGCGCTCGGCCGCCATATCGAGATAATGCGCCAATGTCTGCCCGACCGCTGTCGGCTGCTCGTGGATTTCCTTGGCCATGAAGTGACGGTAGTTCGCCTTGTCCACCAGGAGTGACGACACGCCAGACTTTGATGTTTCCCGATGGACGACAGTCCCGTCTGCGCCATAGATCATGCAGATCGTGCGGGTAAGCACGGCCCAGTCGCCGTCTTCAAGATAGGTGATGGCATCGGTCAAGGGTGCGAGTGCGATCGCGTCAGATCCCAGATAAACCTCGCCGGTACCATGCCCGATCGCAAGGGGCGACCCCTTGCGCGCGCCGATCAAAAGATCCTCATGGCCTTTGAACAGGAGTGCCAGAGCGAAAGCTCCGCGTAGTCGTGGCAGCGAGGCTTGTACCGCATCCTGCGGCGAGTAGCCATTCTTGAGGTACGATTCGACGAGATGCGCCACCACCTCGGTGTCAGTCTCTGAGCTGAAATGAGCTCCATTTCGCTCCAGTTCGTCCCGCAGTTCGCGGAAATTCTCGATGATCCCGTTATGAACGACCGCCACATTTTCCGTTGCGTGCGGGTGAGCATTGCTCTCGGTCGGTTTTCCATGCGTCGCCCAGCGAGTGTGACCAATACCGCTATGACCCGACGGCGGATAATCGCGCAGCCGCTCCTCAAGGTTTCTCAGCTTACCTTCAGCGCGCCGGCGCTCGATACGGAGACCTTCGAGCGTCGCGACGCCCGCGGAGTCATAGCCCCGATATTCCAATCGTCTGAGCGAAGCGACCAATTGCCCAGCGACCGGACCACGTCCCAAGATGCCTACTATTCCACACATATCGATCAGTGCAGCCCAAGTTCGAGAAGCCAAACGTCCCCTAAAGGAGCATTTTCACGAAATTCGCGCCCAATTGGGAATGGGTATCGAGTTTTGAATTTGATGCAGTTGCCTGTCACCGTCGCATTCACAGGCGTGAGTTCGGTTTTTTCAACCATCGCCTCGCCCAGCCACGCTCCGCCTTTGGTTGTCCGCTATCGAGTACAAACTGCGATGCGGCTGCGAATGGCGTGACTGCTTCGAGGTGGGCTCTATATGCAGGCACGCTTGCGCGGCTTGGTGCGGCATCTAACCCTGGCACAAACAGATCTGTTGCTCGATGGCGACGATAACGACCGGCGTCGCAATAAGCCTGGTGCGAGGATATATCGCGCAGGGCGGCAGGCTTCATAGATTGAGGACATTTGAACCAGATCGACAGACCAGTTGTCTCACAGTAAAACGTCATGTCTTATTTGGCTCATCGTCGCTGATGAGCCATTCATGGCTCTTCAGCTCAAACTTCCGAGAAACGAGCGGCGATACGGCCGATCCGGTTAGCAGCTAGTGTGGGAGCACTGAGTCCCCGCACCTCACCGAGGGTCTCCACGAGAGGCTTGCACCGACCGCGCCCCATTGGACAGAAGGATGCAGCCTCACGGCACTCTCCACATGGCTGGGTGTCGGTGTGTTTACGCAGCCGCTCTAGTATGTATTGTCCTGTGTTCGTGCCGGCTTAAGACGCTCATCATACTCGGATGTAAGCTATACGATTGGCATCGAACACCCTATTGTACGAACGTAAGCTTTCGATATCGAAACGTTCGAAGAACTATACCGACGTTTGCTATTCTTCATCATTTCGTCTTGCGTCTACCGTCCACTTCCTACGCGAGCTGCACTATTGGCAGAAGCGCAGAGGTCGATGCCCCTATTGACCAGATTACGTGCTCTATTCGGACTCTTAGGTTCGGCGCTTTGTAGAACACGAGATTGGTGTGCAGCTTCACTGCGCGCTGGCTTGCATGCCGTCATTCCCAATAAATGCGACGACAACCGCACCTCAGCACATCGCTCTATTCGACCGTGGCGCACCACGCAAAATGGATACAGCATGTACCTGGAGATGGATAGGGAACACAGACCGTCGGCATCTATCTCACAGGAAACATCGCTGGAGCAGCGCGTCTAACTGGGCTGCGTGTGCGGCGTTTTCGTTCAGCTCGTTTGCTTAGGATCATCGCGGGGTGTCAGGCGGGTCGCGTGTGTTAGCTGACGTTCTTTTCTTGAATCTGAATGGTACAGTCGAGAATAAATCAATGTATATAGTGCGCATTTCCATGTGAAGTGTATGACTAGAGTAACGATCGCTTTTCCCTTATTGCGGATGGTGCGCGCTTGCGCATCTAGATCGAGAAAGCGCTTCGCAAATCGCGTTTCGAAAGGGCGCCCTCGTTCCGGCAGAACTAAGAGAAACCATGGCGGCTCAGGATTCAAAGCGGCGCGTTGCGCTGATCACCGGCGCTACCGGGCAGGACGGCGCGTATCTCGCCGAATATCTGCTCGGTCTCGGCTACACCGTGCACGGGATCAAGCGCCGGTCGTCCTCGTTCAACACCGCGCGCGTCGACCATCTCTACCAGGATCCGCATGCCGGCAACGTGCCGTTCCTGATGCACTACGGCGACATGACGGATTCGACCAATCTGATCCGCCTGGTGCAGCAGATCCGGCCGACCGAGATCTATAACCTCGCCGCCCAGAGCCACGTCCAGGTCAGTTTCGAGAGCCCGGAATACACCGCCAACGCCGACGCGATCGGCGTGCTGCGGCTGCTGGAGGCGATCCGCATCCTCGGCATGGAAAAGGAGACGCGGTTCTACCAGGCCTCGACCTCGGAGCTTTACGGGCTCGTGCAAGAGGTGCCGCAGAAGGAGACCACGCCATTCTACCCGCGCTCGCCCTATGGCGTCGCCAAACTCTACGGCTACTGGATCACGGTGAACTACCGCGAGGCCTATGGCATGTTCGCGAGCAACGGCATCCTGTTCAACCACGAGAGCCCGATCCGCGGCGAGACCTTCGTGACGCGCAAGATCACCCGCGCCGTCGCCCGCATCGAGGTCGGCCTGGAGAACAAGCTCTTTCTCGGCAATCTCGATGCCAAGCGCGACTGGGGTCACGCCCGCGACTATGTTGAGGGTATGCACAAGATCCTGCAGGTGGACGAGCCCGGCGACTTCGTGCTCGCGACCGGCGAGACGCGCTCGGTCCGTGAGTTCGTCGAGCTGGCATTTGCGGAAGTCGGCCGCAGCATCGAATGGCGCGGCAAGGGCGTCGAGGAGGTCGGCGTCGACAAGGCGTCCGGCAATACGCTGGTGCAGATCGACCCGGCCTATTTCCGCCCGACCGAGGTCGATCTTCTGATTGGCGACGCCAGCAAGGCGCGCGCCAAGCTCGGCTGGGCGCCGAAGACGCCGTTCGCGCAACTGGTGAAGGAAATGGTCGCCAGCGATCTCGTCGAAGCCAGGCAGGATGCGGCCAATGGCAAGCACGGCGTTTGAACTGAAGGGCAAGACGGTCTTCGTTGCCGGCCATCGCGGCATGGTCGGCTCGGCGCTGATGCGCCGGCTGGCGCGCGAAGGGGCCGAGTTGCTGACGGTGTCGCGCAGCGAGGTCGACCTGCGCGACCAGGCCGCGGTGAATGCCTGGTTTGCCGCGAAGCGGCCGCAGGCCGTGTTCCTTGCCGCCGCCAAGGTCGGCGGCATCGTCGCCAACAACACGCTGCGGGCGGAATTCCTCTACGACAATCTGGCGATCTCGAGCAACGTGATCCAGGCGGCGCATGCCAATGGATGCGAGAAGCTGATGTTCTTCGGCTCCTCCTGCATCTATCCGCGGCTGGCGCCGCAGCCGCTGCGCGAGGATTCGATGCTGACCGGCCCGCTGGAGCCGACCAACGAGCCCTATGCGATCGCCAAGATCGCCGGCATCAAGATGGCCGAGGCCTATCGCAGCCAGTATGGCGCCGATTTCATCAGCGTGATGCCGACCAATCTCTACGGTCCCGGCGACAATTATCATCCCGAATACAGCCACGTCGTCGCCGCGCTGATCCGCCGTTTCCACGAGGCCAAGGTCTTCGGCGCCGGCAATGTCGTGGTGTGGGGCACCGGCACGCCGCGCCGCGAATTCCTCTATGTCGACGATCTCGCCGACGCCTGCATCCACCTGATGAAGACCTATTCCTCGCCCGAACTGGTCAATATCGGCACCGGCGAGGACATCACCATCGCCGAGTCCGCACTCATGGTCGCGGCCGCCGTCGGTTTTCGCGGTGAGATCAGCTTCGACACGTCGCGCCCGGACGGCACGCCGCGCAAGCTGCTCGACATCAGTCGTCTGGCCGGGCTCGGCTGGCGTGCCCAGACCTCGCTGGAAGATGGCATTCAGCTAGCGTATCGGGCATATCTCGCCGACAGCAAATGGACGGCACTGCTTATCCCCGACAAGTGGCGTAAGCAGGCCCATCCGAGGATCCGTGCGCGGGTATCCCCTAGCTGGCCCCGTCGCTCGCGTGACGATTAACTTTGCCGCGCGTTGCCCAACGCTCTTCGTCAGCAGCGCTCGGTTGGACGCTCGATCATCCAAGTGACACGCACATCCTAGCTACGGTTCAGCGAGCCAACTCGCAGGAACAGAGGAACGGTTGTGATCGAGACGTACCGTTTTACTGCTATCAGGTTGAGAGCTGATCGACTCTCAGCCTTGAACGCCGGCGCCGCAGCCGATCATTGGCTCGAAACGTGCCGGTGTGCCTTTCCTCTCGATCGGCGGCCTAGCGAGGGTCGGCCATAACCATCCGCGCCGACAGCGTGACGATGCACATGAGCGCGCCTAACATGCCGAACGCAAAAGGCAAGCCGGTCATGTGTGCGACGAGCCCGATGCTGGCGGGACCCATCAGTATACCCGCGTAGCCAGCTGTCGTGATGACCGCGATCGCAACGCCTACCGGCATCACCTTCTGTTTGCCGGCGCGGCGACACAGTACAGGTACAACATTTGAAATACCCAATCCAATAAGAAGGAAACCCGCCATGGCAATCACCGCAA
This sequence comes from Bradyrhizobium sp. CCBAU 53421, assembly GCF_015291625.1. Taxonomy (NCBI): domain Bacteria; kingdom Pseudomonadati; phylum Pseudomonadota; class Alphaproteobacteria; order Hyphomicrobiales; family Nitrobacteraceae; genus Bradyrhizobium; species Bradyrhizobium sp. CCBAU 53421. The sequence continues at coordinate 1,736,886 of NZ_CP030047.1, read as the reverse complement.
CCGGCGCGGCGACCACAGCCAGGAAGCCTATCATGATTGGTAGAGTTCCGAGCATCAATGTGGCACGGTCGCCGATTCGCTCCACCACGGCATCTCCGCCGAGACGTCCCGCAGTCATCGCGATGGCGAAGAGCATACAGCCAAGACCTCCATGCGCCTCAACGAGAAGATCTTGCCCAACGAGAAGCAAAGCGCTCCAATCAAGCATTGCACCTTCGACAAGAAACGTAATAGCCGCCAGCGCAGCTATTAGCACCACACTGCGATGGGGCAAGACAAACACAGGCCCCCGCTGCCTTACACTAGTCGCGGTCAACCGCGGCCAGGCCGACACAATCGCGATCATCATAAACGTCGAACAGACTAACGTCGAAGAAAGCGGACCAAGCTGAAGCGAAAGGAACACAGTCACGGCAGCAGAGCCGGTGAATTCGCCGATGCTGTAATGGGCATGGAAGCCGGACATCAATGGGCGGCCGGTGGCGCGCTCCAGTTCAATCGCATAGATGTTCATGGCTACATCGATCGCACCCAGTGAAACGCCGAACGCAAACAGCGTGGCGCCGAGCGCAAGAGGTGTTCCGGCGATAGCAAGCCACGGCAGGATAAGCGTGAGGCCGAGTCCACCCACGAAGATAATGGGCTTGCTGCCGTATCGCGCATTCGACACGCTGGTCAAAAGCATAGCGAGAACGGATCCCATTCCGAGGCAGAGCAGCAGAAGACCAAGCATGCGGTCATCTACCGCGAGCCGCTCCTTGGCGAGCGGCACCAAAGGCGCCCACGCCGCGAGGCCAAATCCGGCAACAAAAAACGCAAGCCGCGTCCCAAGCAGGCCGGCAGCCCAATTGGCAAATGATATCACAGGCTCTCCTGAGAGAATGGGCTGGTGAGCGCCGCGCCCCTCATCCTGTGTGCGCCGCCTGCAAGCGGTCCGCAGCTCGACGATGATGGCCTCACGTTGACATTTTTTATCCCTGCAAATGCGATGCCATCGCAAAAACTCGAGTCACCCCAGAGGGCAAGCGTCAATGCGGAATGATCGTCAAGCCCCGGACACCGGTTTGGCCTATCTTTCTCGGATAGGCTAGCCGTACGAAGGAGGCTAGTCTTTGCTTGTTCCGACGGTCAGAGGCGCAACAGCTCGAGTTGGCTTTGTCGCAAAGCACACAAAGCCGACACCACCCGGACCTTGCGTGTACTTCGAGAAGAATACCACAGCTCGCGCGAACACGGCCGTCAGCTCCCCGGCAGCATTTGCTGTCAGTCTGGAAGCTCTCGTAAAAGCAAAGGCGCTGCGCTACGCCTGAGCTCAATACAACGAACATTCATGGAGGACCGGACCTGACCGCGGGGAGCTTCTACTACATCGGGGCATCGGATCGCGGCAGATCATCCGAACGTGACGGAAAATCAGAGCTGCGATTTCAAATTCCCAGCGTCGGAGCGCTGGGTTGTCATGGAGCAATCAACCAAATCTTCCCTGCCATTCATGTTGGCGCCAAAAAGGGCAGCATCGGCGTCGCGTGCTGTCATCAATTACCTTGGCTATCTGGTTAAGATCCAGGAAGCGCGCCCGTTCGATAGTGAGCCGGTCGCCGGCAGCCCTCAAGCGCTTATATCCGCGGAGCGCCGCGACTGTCGCTCTGACCAGGCCGGACTGTGCGTGGTAAAGAATGAGTAATAGCAAGCAAAAATCGATCAGTATTGTCGCCGTCATCACGCTGTAAGCCCAGGCGTTCTGCACAAGATCGAGCTCGATCAACACCCGTGACAGACCGAATCCCACGATCCAAGCATCAAAGCTCATGCAAACGCGTCGAAACATCTCCGGATCAAGCCGCCGAATGACGTAGGATCCCAGCGGGATGCCGGGTAAAACACTGGGTATAAAGGCATAAAGTAAGCTGCCGCTTTCGGAAATGAAATGGCCGAGCTTGTAATAGACAAAGGCAGTCGCGCTCGATTCCACTCCGCGAACCAGGCCAGGCCGGCGCGAAATTCGTTTTTGACCAGGCCCTGGTTGTTAAACAGCATGGCCAAAGGCGGGCCGGAGATAGTTGTCACCGAATAGAGGATGCCCAGCATCGACCCGAATGGCAGACCGATCAGCCAGCTTGCTTCGATAGGGCGGCGCCAACCCGCGGCTTGCAACAGGATCAGGGGCAAAATGATCGTGTACGTGGCGAATTTGATCCACCCCGGCTGCAGTGGGGCCAACGCATAGCCCCCGAGCGCAATGCCTGGCAAGAGCCCAAGCAAGATGGGAAACACTCGTCTCCAAACCGCCGGCACCCTTCAGATTGATGACGAGGACGTAAACGTTGACGAAGACTTCGATGATAACAATGGCCGGATCGAGAATGCGATTGGTGTAGAACACCAGCGCAAGGGGTACAGTGAGCGACGAAAATCCGTAGCCAATAGCTCCATTTACAAAGGCCGCAAAACAAGTTGTTGCCCCCAAAAACAACATAGCACCATCAAACGCAGGCATTTTCCTTAACTTTCCCAGTCCGGAGGGCGTCCGATCACACCTCAGCGAATCAGACGTGGACATTGGTCATCAGGATTGCGGCAGATTCCGTCCTCGCTTCACAGCTCCGGCGGCCTTCACATTGGCTTTTGGCCGTGGCCAAGCGCGCTAGTTTCTCTTATTATCGACTTCGGTTGTATGAAGCTGCGTTGGACTTCCCCTACCCGACCGCGATCACTCAGCTAATACGTGTCAGTCTATTTTTCGGCTTGTCGGTCGCTGGTTTTCGTATCGAAGCCATGACTGCGGCGGTCGTAGATGCAAGGCTCCTGACGACCAATTCCGAACGGTCCCAGTAGACTTGAACTGTCAGCAACTAAGCCCTAAGGCCATTGCAAGCCAGAGGTCGTCGTTTTCAACTAGCAATGCGACGCGCTCAGACGGGGGTAAAGCAATTTCGCTCCAGAACCGTTGGGATAATAGCAACATCACCTTTTCAGCGTCGACAAGCTCTTCGCCGGGCGCCTGACGCTCGCCAAGCTGGGCAGCATGTGGCGAAGATCTCGTTACACGAGAAACATGAGCCGTCCCAGGTTCCATCGCGGACCACACCGGCATCATGAAGCGGCCGTATCTTTGGCAGTGCAGTCCTTCACCTCGGGCGAAGATGGGTCGACACAGGCGCAGCAGGCGGACATCATCCTTCGCTACCCTCGTGAATTTCGAGCCGATGAAATCACCGCGATCGGCGAACAATGCCCTATCCGGAGCGCAATCGAGCGAACGCGGATTGATTAATCGTTATTGTTTGGCCAGCTGGGCAGCGCCGGTGAGTTCAACCTCGGTTCCGTTCTTCGCGTGACCGGCGCTCGCGTCAGCTCGGTGATCGGACGCGATCGCGACATAGACCGCCGGCAGCACGAAGAGAGTGAAGAGCGTGCCGATAGACATGCCAGCGACGAGCACCAGACCGATCGAAAAGCGACTCGCGGCGCCAGCTCCCGTTGCGGTCAACAAGGGTATGAGGCCCGTGACCATCGCCGCCGTCGTCATCAAGATTGGACGCAAGCGGACGCGCGCCGCCATCTCTATAGCCGAGCGACGGTCAAGTCGCTCCTTGAACTGCAGTTCATTGGCGAACTCAACCATCAGGATGCCATGCTTGGAAATCAACCCGACCAGCGTCAGCAGTCCGACCTGGGTGTAGATGTTGATCGTCGCCCAGCCCAAAAATAGCGGTATCAAGGCGCCGACGATTGCCATCGGCACGCTGACCATAATAACGAGGGGATCGCGCAGACTTTCAAACTGCGCCGCAAGCACCAAGAATATGACGATCAGGGCAAACGCGAAGGTGATGGCCAATTGGTTACCCTCGTGCACATATTGCCGGGCGTCGGCAAGGAAGTCGTGGCTGAAGCCGGCGGGCAGTTTCTTTGCCTGCGCTTCCAGGAAGTCCACGGCCTGACCGATCGTGACGCCGGGCATCGGCACGGCTTGAAAAGTCGCGCAGTTGAGCTGGTTGTAGTGCGTTAGTGCGTTTGGATCTGTCGCAGTCTCCACCGAGACTACGGTAGATAGCGGAAGCATCGAACCTTTTGCAGTCTTCACATAATAGTTTCCGATCGCTTCCGGGGCCAGGCGTTTCTCGCGGGGCACCTGCGGAATCACTTGGTACGAACGGCCTTGCAGATTGAAGTGATTGACGTAGTTTCCGCCAAGTAGGGTGGCGAGCGCGTTACCGATATTCTGCATGGTGATGCCAAGATCGTTGGCCTTCGATCGATCGACCTTGATTCGTACCACGGGCTGATTGAACTCGAGGTCAGAATCGCTGACCATGAACAGACCGCTCTTGCGCGCGGCATCCTTCAGGTTCGACATCTGCTCATAGACGGATTGGAAACCTAGCGTCGAATTGATCACCATCTGCACTGGTAGCCCGTCCGTGCCTCCCGGAAGCGGCGGCAGGCTAAAAGCAAATGCGTTAATACCTTCGATTTTGGACAGCTCGACCTGGACAAAGGACTTTAGCGCGATCGATGATCGCTTGCGCTCATCCCAAGGCTTGAGCAACATGCCGGCCATCCCTCCCCGCGAGCCGCTAGTGCCGTTGAGCACGAAGCTCAAATCGGTCTCGGGAAACTTCTGAAACGCCTTTTCGAGCTTGGCGCCGTAATAGTCGAGGTAGTCGATATTGGCGTATTTCGGCGCCTTGGTTAGCGCAAATACGATCCCTTGATCCTCCTCCGGCGCGAGTTCCTTGGAAGTGTGCATATAGAGAAAACCGACGAGACCCAGCATGGTCAGTGCGAACAGCCCGGTAATCGGGCGATAATCGAGCGAGCGGTCGAGCTTGCGTCCGTACCAGCGTGTCGTGGCGCCGAACACGCGGTTCACAACTCCTGCAAACCGCCCCTCCTCAGCGCTCTTCAGGCAGACCGAGCACATCATCGGCGACAGCGTCAAAGCGATCACGCCCGACACGATCACCGCACCCGCCAGCGTAAACGCGAACTCGCGGAACAGCGCACCGGTGAGCCCCCCGAGAAAACCGATGGGCGCGTATACGGCGGCCAACGTAATCGTCATGGAGACAATGGGGCCCACTATCTCGCGTGCGCCTCTGGTAGCAGCCTGGAGGGGCGGCGCACCTTCTTCCAGATGGCGATGAACGTTCTCCACCACGACGATCGCATCGTCGACTACGAGACCGATCGCGAGCACCATCGCAAGGAGGGTAAGGAGATTGAATGAAAACCCCAGCGCCAGCATCATGCTGCAGACACCGACGAGCGACAACGGAATGGTAACGACAGGAATGACGACCGACCGCAGCGAGGCCAGGAATAGGAAGATGACCACCACCACTATCACGACAGCCTCAATGAGCGTCTTCTCCACTTCATCGATCGACGATTGAATGAATTTGGTGGAATCGTAGGCTACTTTCATCTTCAGTGCCGGCGGCAGGTTACGCTCCATTTCTGGAAACAGCGCCCGAATACCTCGCACTATGTTTAGCGGATTGCCCTGGGGGCTCGCCTGGACGCCGACGAAGACGGCGTGCTCGCCGTTCATGGAGACGCTGACGTCTGTGGTCTGCGCGGCAAGCTCGACTGCCGCAATGTCCTCCATGCGTACAAAGCCGCCGTCATTGGCTTTGACGACCATGCGCTTGAAGTCATCGACACTCCGCAGGTCGGTGTTTGTCGTGACGTCGGAGATAGTGAAATAGCCCTTGGTCTGGCCGGCCGCGGCCTGGAAGTTGTTGGCGGCGATTGCAGCCGAAACATCTGCCGGCGACACGCCGTGTCCCGCCATTTTCGCAGCATCGAGCCATAGCCGCATCGCAAAACTCTGGCTGCCCAGGATGTCTGCCGCCGCGACGCCGTCGACGGTCGACATAACCGGTTGCACGACGCGCGAGAGATAGTCTGAGATCGCGCTGGCCGTCAGTTCCTCGCTGGAGAAGGCGACGTACATGACAGCGGTAGCCTGACCGGTTGACTTAGTGACGACCGGATCGTTCGATTCCTTCGGGATTAGAGATTTGACTGAATTGACCTTGGACAGCACCTCGGTGAGTGCCTCGTTGGGATCGAAATTGAGCTTGATGTAGACTTGGATCGTCGAGGCACCGAGCACAGATAAGGAAGTGACATAGTCGACGCCCTCTGCGGAAGCGACCGCCTGCTCCAGAGGAGTGGTGATGAACCCCTGGATCATGTCGGCGGAGGCGCCAGGATAGGAGGTCGTGATATTGACGACCGTATTAGACAGTTTGGGATACTGCCGGATTGGCAGAACAGCGGCCGCGCGAAGGCCGATCAGCAAGATTAGGAAACTGACGACGATAGATAAAACCGGACGCTTGATGAAAAGCTCTGTAAATGTCATCTCGACTCGCATTCAAAGAGGGTGACGCAAACTCGCTAGCAAGTCGCGCGGCGGCCATCGTCATTAAAGCGGCAACTGCGGCCAGACCCCTGCTATGAGGGAAACTAAAGCGGCCGCTCTAAAGGCTCGTATGTTCCCAAGCAGAGGCTCAGCCTTCCGCTTCTTCCATCCTCGCTGCTTATAACGGACGCCGACCCCGCTTGGCTGAGCGCGATCTCGAATAGGGAGCGCCTTCGCAAGATAAAGACCCAAGTCTTTCTTTGCGCGTAATCAGCCTGAGGTCCGCCTCAGGATGTGGAGGTGGGCTCACGTGTTTCCATTTACTCTCGTGCTCAAGTCTGAATGGAGCGCAAAACCGTCTAGGTGAATTGAATCGCGTCGGTTCAAGGCTTCGACCCGTTCGATCGAATGATTCAGCTTTGAAATCGAAAGTATGGACAACCTGACGGATGCTCAACTCTACAAAGGTAAGCGGGTGATATCGCATGGGCTGCAAAGCCTATACCAAGGTTTGTTCTCGGTCCGACTCAAACTTCCACGGTATTCCCCCAGACGAGTCGGGCGACGGGCCAGTCTCGTACGCGGCCGTGTGCCACTCAAGCTTCTTCTTCATTGTCATCATCCCTAGGTCGACTCGGAATCAGTCGCTTGCGACACTCGTTTTCCACGAGGCACGATGCAAATCTCATCTCGAAGTATCTCGTCCGTCCACACGATGGGTCTGGAAAAGCCGACATGCACAGGATTGACTCAGAGAGTCCGCGTGCAGAAGAAATATGCTCTCGCGTCATTGAAGGCTTTGCGCTGGACGGCAATGAATAGGACGACATCTATGCTGGCCGGCGTGGGGGTGACGAGATGATTTAAGTCGGCAAGGTCGACCACGGCTTCGAAAAGGGCTCGGCCGCCGATCTCCACAACGCCTGACGCCGCTGATCCGTAAGATGCAGCCCCCCACACAAAACGCATCGAGCCCACACCAAACGCATTGAGCAAAAGGCGATCTGGGTTGCGCAGATGCGATCGTCGAAATTGAGTAATCTTGCCAACTGCCGAAGGTAAGGTGCGGCATTCGCTCCTTCATGGTGTCGGGGAGGATTCATCATTGCCTCACCGCGCTGCAGCCTTTGCAATGATACCGGCTGGCTCTGGGAGGCAACTCCGGTTCAGCCACACAAAGACCACACGCCTGCATGCGCGGCGCATTGTCAGGATGCCGCGTCCGGTCTGTTGCAAACCCGACGATCACGACTTTGTCCCGTCCTCGCCGCAAGAATTGAAGACGGATCTGTATCGGCGCCAGGGCGCCTACTCGTAATTCGCCGTGTCGGCTTTACCCCTAAAACCAGTCATCGCCGGGCGACCACGGCATGTCGGTGCTGGGCGATTAGGCGACATCGCGAGCTATTTTTGATTGTTGACGCGACGGACTCCTACGATATTTCTTTAATCATGCGTATTCAGATTGGTACTTTGCTTGCTTCGTTCAGGATCTCATCACCCACGATTATCTTCTGAGCGGACCTGCGTCGCTGCAAATGCAAACTCCGCCCGGAGATCGCCGTGCGGCGAAACTATGGAGCCGGTGTAGACCGGGAGTATCGGTCTAAAATTGCAGACTGCAGCGCAAAGGTGGAGATGCTGAACTGGCCAGTCGAGGGGAGCAGTTGCAAAGGCCGTCGTGACTTCTGGTAAGTCCATCGTTTTACACGATAGCGCCATTGATCCAATCATTTCACCCGCTCGACCTCAATAAGCTTCACGTCTGATTTTTGTTCTAGAATGATCAGGTAGGACATGCAAAGGCGTGGCGCACGGTGGTCGAGCATCCACTGAAATGAAATCAGGTCGTTCTTTAATCCGTCAGAAGGGACCTAATTCGTTCTCACGATGAACCGTAGTTTGCTTCCGGACCGTAGCTGAGGAGATTGGGGGCGCAATGACGTGTATTGTTGGACTGGTTAATAAGGGCACTGTTTACATCGGTGGCGATAGCGCTGGTTTGGACTCGAACTATTCTCTCGTCGTCCGCAACGACAGGAAGGTATTCCGGAGCGGTGATTTCGTCATGGGCTTTACCAGCTCATTCCGGATGGGACAGCTTTTGGCGTTTGGCTTCCATCCTAACAGGCCGCGCGTGGGTGTCGATGTGATGACTTACATGGTCACCGACTTCATCGACGCCGTGAGAGCTCGAATGAAGCATGGCGGCTTTGCTAGGACGAGGGATTCTGCTGAATACGGCGGGACGTTCCTTGTCGGCTACGCCGCCCGGCTGTTCCATATCTCGGACGACTACCAGGTTGGAGAATCGGTCCATGGGTTCGACGCCTGCGGATGCGGTAATGCGATAGCGCTCGGCTCGCTGAGATCAACACGCGACTGGAACGACCCCAAAGCACGCCTCATTGAAGCTTTAGGCGCCGCCGAGACGTTCAGCGCGGGTGTCCGCGGGCCGTTCTATTTAGAGCAGACGGACTGCACGAATAATTGAACGATCCTTATCGTCCTCAGTCTATCCAACGACGTCATACGTGCCAGCCTTAACCTTGCGTGCGGTTGAATTTGCCTGAGTGAAGTGCTCCTGGGCAGTCATCCAGTTGAATTCCGGGTGATCTCCGCATTGTTGGACCGACCTGCATCTTAGCCAGAAGGTCCTTTGAGCATCGAAGTCCGGGTGTTTGGAGCCGACTCAAGTCGTGCCTTTGTCTCATCGTCTATGAGGGACAGTTACCGTCATCAGCCCTTGTTCGGAGCAGAGCCCATTAGCACCCGCTGGGGCTCGGAATGAGACGTTTCCACAAATCCGATGTGTGCCGTGATGATCTCCATGTACAGCATCGCCGCGCGGCTGCGCGGTAAGCAGGTCCGCGGAACAGCGGCGACCTTCGCTAAACACCTATACCAGAGCAATAGCCGGAAAAGATAAGTGATAAGGAGAGCAGCCCAAACCAAGTCGACCTTACTGGGTTCGCGTGTGGTTCCGTGTTCATCACAGCAGCCCGTCGCACTTCCTCTTCCAGTTGAAATAGGTCGCCTGGCTGATCCCGGCCTTGCGGCAGATCTCCGCCACCGCAACCCGTCACTGCCCTGCTTGAGAATGGACGTCTTCTGAACGTCCGAGAATCTCGAGGCCTTCATCGTCCTTCGCTCCTCCCAGCCAAGGAATCGGTGCGGAAAACTCTAGCCAAAAACGGTCCAGTTTACCGGCCTCAGATCACCCACAATAGGCTGACTCTAGAATTCGCATTACACCTGTTTATGCGGATTTTCGGCGGGGCCCTGATCGTAAGCTAGTTGTCGCCGAATGATTTTTTGCAGGCGTTTGGGTTCTCGTCGCGTCTACCTTAACCTGCTTGCCACCGGAGATGGGCAGTTTGAATTGCGGTGCGCGCCGATCTTCAGGCGGGCTGACGGCTCGGCTTTTCTTCGAGAGCTGGTCCATTTGGTCTCGCGAAAGGTTCAATGCCAGCAAATTTGCCAAGGCGTCTTCGTCCGATATGTCCGACGGCCAACCGTAGGCCGCGGCGACTGCGCCATCGAGAGCCCTGTGAACTTCGATCAACCAATGTGGACGTTGATTGTAAAGATCGGTCAACGTCCTCTCGCGAAGCAATTTCTCTGCTGCCGCATCTGAAGCTACAACGCGCATCGGATAGCCCGGCACCACCTCGGCTTCAGCTCGAACCAGGCCGGCCGGGTTTAGCCAAGCTTGGCGGAGCTCCTCAAGACGTCGCGCTGCCTTCGATATGGCTGTTGCACGCGCTTCACGCGCAAAGCGTGCGGCGGGAAGGTTCGGCGTAAGCCCCGTGGGGAACGGAAATGTCTCAAAGGATGAGCTGATTGTGTATCGCGGATCATTTCCGACGCCGTGCCACGAACCAACGCCAAGCGACCACATCAGATGCCATTTTGAAAGCAAAATACCGAGAGTCGTGTCATCATCACGGGCGATAACTTGCAGCTTGTGATCAGGCACAATCTGGGTCGATAACCATGTGAAAACTCGGTGACGCGAAACTTCGGGAGTTACGATGACGCGATCTTTACCCTCGAGCGCGTTCCACATACCGGGGCGCGGCTCCACATGGCGCCACCAACGTTCGCGATAAGCGTCGCGCCTGTTTTTGGACCTCTCTGGAAGGACGTGCTCTTTCACATATTGAAATGGAGCTTCATAGAGTGAGGCCTCGCGCTCCGACATTTCCCAACCGAAATCGATGATCCACATGTCGCGGGAGCGACGCGTCATGTCCATTCCGTTGCGCCAGGGTCGCAACACGTCCGAGTTTGGCCTGCCGTTGGGGTTCAGAGGTAACTTGAGCCACTTTCGCGCAAGCTCTCCCGGTATGTCGAAGGCACCTCCCTTAGTGTCTCCCATGAAAGCCACGCCGGCATTGTCGGCGAGACGGCGCGCCTTAGTGAGATCGATTGTACTGCTGAGGTCCGGGTTGATCGAGGCCACTGGTTCGCCGTCAAGCCTCAAGGCGTCGTCGCCCTTCCCAAAGCAAACGAGAGAAACGCGGACGGCAGCGCCGTCAACGACCCATGGTTCATCGCTCCAAGCTTCGAATACGCGGCTCTCGGCCCCGATCTGCTCTAGGACCTTACGGTTGGCTCCGCCGCGTATGGAATTTGTTGCGACCAAACCGACCCGTGACGTCTGACCGGACAGCAGAGCTTTGCGGGCTTTTTCAAACCAATAGCAAACGAGATCAGCCTCGCGCGAAACGCGCCCATCATAGACTTCAAACAGGCGTTGCACCGTATCATCGCCGAGTGCCTGGCGCATGAGCCGTACGCCGAGGAACGGCGGGTTGCCGACGATAAATTCGGCTTCAGGCCAGTCTGCTTCCACGTATTGCGCGTCTGACCGGTCTTTGGCGCCTCCCCTCTTACCGTGACTCAGGAGAGTCGAGGTCGCCGCGACCAGAGCGTTCCGGCCTTCAATGGCGTCAAGCTTTCGCAGGATCGGCTTGGGCTTGGCATGGATTCCGTTTCTGAGGCGCCACTGAATATCGCCGATCCAAATCGTTGTGCGAGCGAGCTCCGCGGCCAGTGGGTTGATTTCGATCCCGCGCACGATCTCAGGCCCCACAACCGGCAAGCGCGGCTCGAGCCCGAGTATCTCGCACTCGAGGTTTGCCTTGTTCTCGAGGTCTTTCACGCCTTGGAGGGCCAGGTAAAGAAAATTGCCAGAGCCGCAAGCGGGGTCCAAGATGCGGAGGTTGCGAAGGCGCTCGAGGTATCGCGACCGTGACTCCTCGGCTGCCTCTTGCTTCGTCATACGTCTCTGAGGCTTTTTGCGCATGGGCGGCGTACGCTCACCGCGTAGGAACGCTGTGATCTCTTGCTTGGCAAGTTCCCACTCCGCCCTTAGCGGACGAAGAATGACGGGATCAATGATCTTGGCGATCTTGTCCTGATCCGTGTAGTGAGCGCCGATCTGCGCTCTCTTATCCGGATCAAGAAAGCGCTCGAACAATGTGCCAAATATAGTCGGATCAATCAGGCTCCAGTCTAGGCTTCCCGCGGCGACGAGAAGGCCGATGTCGCTGGCATCCAACGGTAGCGCGCGCCTGCCATCGAATAGACCGCCATTGAACCATGCAATGTCGTTGAGATCGAACTCGCCACCGCTTTCCATGGCCTCGAAGAGCTTGTTGAGATAGTTCTTGGCGCGGTCGGGATTCTGCAAAGACCGCTGGAGGAGCTTCGGGAACAATCCATCGGGCAGAAGCTTTACGCTTTGAGCAAAAAAACAAAACACGAGCTGATTGACGAAATGCGCGATCTGGTCTGCTGTGCCTTTGCCGCGCAAGCGTGAGGCGATCCTGGAGAATTTGTCGGCGGCTTCGGCCGTCACAGCAGCCCGCGTCTTGGTCGGCTTCAGCTTCTCGGGCGCATGGAAGACGTTGCGGAGGATTTCGCGTTTGGCGGGCTCGGCCAGATCCTCGAGCACGATTTCGTAGGTCGTTGGGACTGTATTTGTCCAGGCAGTGTGAATGCGAAAGCGGTCGACGTCACAAACGACCTGAAGCGGGGGGCTTTCAAGAGCGGGTGCATAGCGAATGAGTTGAAGAAGAGCCGCGTCCAAGTTTCCGTTCTTACGTTTGTATTCCCAGGCAAAGTGGTCTCTCTTCCACACATCGGCAAAGCCGCGGCCTCCGCCAACTTTTGTGGCGCCTTTCTCGAAGGCGAAACGCTCACCGGTCGGATCGTCTTCGGTTGGCGTTGGATGTCCGAAGAGCGCACAAAGGTCGAGGAAATGCTCGTGAGCGGTTTGCCGCTCGGTTAAAGACGCCTTCTTCCATTTCTTTATGAACGCAGCAGGCGTTATCGGCGCGGTGGCGCCAGCACTGATACTCATGACGCAACTCCCCAGCCGCCTGTGTTCAGGTCTGCCGGTTTCAACCCTTCCTTTTGCCTGGCTCGCAGTCAACCAGAAGTAGGTCGCCGCGGGATGAGACCTTTCGAAATACTTAACGAGGCTGTTTTTGCAGTTTGCACGCGGCCCCAAAGTCTTATCCGCGATCGCGTATGCGGTTGATTTATACGCGATTCCGTATACTTAGGATTTAGACGCGATCGCGGATATTGATCTTTTATACGCGGTCACGTATATTCAGTTTCGGAGGTGGGCCATGACCCAGCAAATCGCGCGAACAGAAAAACAGCTCGGTGCCATCCTGCGCCGAGCCCGCAAGAAGGCAGGACTGACGCAATCCGATCTCGGGAAGAACATCCGCCTTCGGCAAGGGACGATATCACGGCTGGAGGGGGGCGCACCAGCCATGCAGCTTCACACTGTGATGGAGGCCTTGGCTGCGCTTGATCTCGAGCTCGTTGTTCGTCCACGGAGCAAAGCAAACGCGGCCGATATTGAGGATATCTTCTGATGGGCCGCCCGCGAGCCAACGCACCGCTGAACGTGTTCGTGAATGGCCGTCACGCAGGGGTGCTCAAGCGCGAGTCCAGCGGTGCGATCGATTTCCGTTACGATGCCGACTGGCTTGCCTGGGAATCCACATTCCCGATCTCGCTTTCCTTGCCGCTACGGGAGGACCGGTACATTGGCGCGCCGGTGATCAATGTCTTCGATAATCTTCTGCCCGACAGTGAGCCGATACGCAGGCGCGTCGCCGAGCGCGTTGGAGCCAACGGCACCGACGCCTACAGCATGCTTTCGGCTGTCGGCCACGATTGCGTCGGCGCGCTTCAATTCTTACCGGAAGGCGTCGATCCAGGGCCGACAGGAAAAATCGACGGGAAATTGGTCAGCGACAAGCAGATTACAGACATCATCCAAAACCTCGCCGCTGCGCCACTTGGCCTCGGTGAAGACGATGATTTTCGCATCTCACTTGCCGGCGCTCAGGAAAAGACGGCTCTCCTGTGCCGAGACAGCAAATGGTACAAACCGTCGGGCACAACGGCAACCACCCATATTCTGAAACCACAAATCGGACGCTTACCCAATGGGGTCGACCTCTCAGACAGTGTCGAGAATGAGTATTTCTGCCTGAAGCTGGTGGCGGCTCTTGGCGTACCGGCCGCCAATGCCGTGATCGCTGATTTCGGTGGGCGACGGACGCTCGTTGTTGAGCGTTTTGACCGGCGCTGGACGCAAGACAAGCGTCTCCTAAGGTTGCCCCAGGAGGATTGCTGCCAAGCCCTATCGATTCCGCCGACGCGAAAGTATCAGTCCGATGGCGGTCCCGGCATGAAGGAAATTCTGGAGTTGCTCAAGGGCAGCGACGCTCCCGCTGAAGATACCGCGATCTTCATGCGTGCGGGTATCGTGTTTTGGCTGATTGGTGCGACGGACGGCCATGCCAAGAACTTCAGCATCTTTCTCAGCCCTGGGGGACGTTTCCGCCTAACGCCCCTCTACGACGTGCTAAGCGCGCAACCCAGTCTGGACGCAAAGCAAATTCAGCCCAAAGCATTCAAGCTCGCAATGTCCGTCGGCAAGAGCCGCCACTACACAATGAACGAGATCCTGCCGCGGCATTTCATCCAGACGGCCGAAATGTCGGGCGTCGGCGTCCCTGTCGTGCGCGCGATCTTTAATGAGCTAACCAAGACTTTTGAGACAAATTTTGAAAGTGTGACAAAAGCCTTGCCCAAAGGCTTCCCGAAAAACCTAATGGAGTCGATCCGAGTCGCAGCTTTGCACCGCATAAAGCTCATCAGCGAGACAAACTAGGCCGCCATCGGATCATGCGACGCAAATCACGTGCGACTCATGAGCTGCTTTGTCAGGTTCAGCCACTCGAGGTCAGAGGACTTCCGAGTATCCCAATACGAATTGGAATGCTCTACCCAGGCAGGGTCATCGAAGACGGCCCCATCGAGCTGCAATGCGGCAGAGTTCTTGTTCCCCGTTCGGAAGTGAATTTCGACACCGACATAAACGGTGAGGCGAAACATCGCTCACTCAACGCATGGAGCGCGCCCAGACAGATGCGAGCACTTCGCGTGCTTCGAGCTGATTGCATATCGTTGTGGCTATCACTGCTGCTCGAATTGCCACGGAGCTGTCGGATCGATGCGCGCGAACCTGGGTGTCCGATCACTGAAACAGTGTCAGGGTTCGCCAACGTCCGCCGACGCTTATTCAACGGATAGTCGACGACTTCTCCATCGTCGCTCTAAGTTGTTGAATTTTATGGCGCTCGGGGAATCGAACCCCTGTTTCAGCTTGAGAGGGTAAAGTTAATCCGCTTGATGATCATCGTGAGGAGGGTCCTGCAATAGAACAACACTCTCTACACCGAATATCATCTGCTGAGAGTTTGTCCGTTCTATTACCTATCATATCCAATTCCACGATCGGCGCATAAGCGCCCTGCTTTCTCTCACTAGCGCGCAGCATCTTGCCAAGATGAAGCGCACGAGGACGAGAGAGGAGCACAGTCGTGGACCACAGTCCGCGGCCTCAGCGCAAATTGATCCTGCTCTGATCAAGTTTGTTGAAGCACTTGCAATTGCCGACGCAAGACGCGATCATCTCTTCGATAGCGAGCACCTGATGAAGAATCATTTTGATGCCGCTGGCGGCAAGCGCATCATCACTGGTATTCGAGATGAAACCCGCAGCGATCTATGCCCGGTTCTCGACCGAGCTTCAAAACGAAAAATCGACTGAAGATCAGATTGCCCTATGCCGCGCTTATGCGGCTCGTCATCAGCTCGATGTCGTTGCTACCTTTGAAGACAAGGCGCGTTCTGGAGCCTCGGTATTCGGCCGCGATGGTTTGGTGCAGCTTATGGACGCTGCGCGTCAGCATCGTTTCACAGTTGTGATCGTCGAGGCATTGGACCGGCTTTCACGTGACATGGAGGATCTGGCCGGCATCCACAAAAGGTTGTCTTTCCAGGGGATCGAGATCCAGGCAGTTCATGATGGCACTGCGGACTCAATCTTGATTGGGATCCGCGGCCTCGTCGGACAGATGCAGCGCGAGGACGGCGCGAAGAAGGTTCGCCGCGGCATGGCCGGCGTGGTACGCGATGGCCGACATGCGGGAGGGCGTGCTTACGGATATCGAGCAGTACCCGGCAAACCCGGCGAGCTCGAAATCGTCGAAGACGAAGCTACAATCATCCGGCGGATTTTTGCAGGATACGCAGCGGGACGGGGGCCGCGAGAGATCGCGCAGGATCTCAATCGGGAAAATATCCATCCACCGCGAGGTCGGCGATGGAATGCGTCGACAATCAACGGCAACGCAAAGCGCGGGACGGGACTCATCTTCAATGAGCTCTATGCTGGCCGTATTGTCTGGAACAAGGTCCGGATGGTGAAGGATCCCGATACAGGCAAACGATTGTCTCGCCCAAACCCTCGTGAGGAGTGGCAGAGCATTGATGTGCCCCAACTGAGGATCGTCGAACAGTCCGTTTGGGAGCAGGCGCAGGCTTTGAAGACTGAGAAGGGGCATTTGGCCAGCCACATGAAGCGACGGGCGCCGCATCTCCTGTCGGGTCTGCTTCGGTGCAGTTGTTGCGGATCTGGCATGTCAGTTCACGACCGTGATAAGACCGGAAAGACCAGGATTCGTTGCTCAGCTGTGCGCGAGAGTGGCAGTTGCTCGAATCGCAGGATCATCTACCTGCGCGACATCGAAAGACTTGTGCTCAGCGGGATGGTTGAGGAGTTGAAGGACCCACGGTTGATCGAGACCTACGTCCGCAACTACAACAGTGAGCGAGAGCGGCTTGCGGGGAACGCTTCCGCGGAGCGCCTGCGGCTAGAGGCCAAACGTGACCGGATCGAAGGCGAGCGTCAGCGCAACATTGATCTTGTGATCAGGTACGTGATCTCGGAGGAAGATGCCAAGCAACGGATCGCGGAGCTGAAGCAAGAGCGGCTGCGCGTCGAGGCGGAATCGCGAGAGCGGCATCTATGAGCTGTTTTGCCTGGCCGAGGAGGCTGGAACGCATTTCCTGGTGCGAACCTGTGTTGATCGGCTTGCCGGGGACGGCAATCATACAATTGCCGACGAAATGGACGAGGTTACGATCAAGGGTCTACATCGGATCAAGGTCAAGGACGACAAAGGCGATCCCGACGACGCCGTTCTTGAGATCAGGTACCGCAAGATACGAGTCCTGCCGCCGATTGGCAAACAGACGAAATATCCCGCACTCACTCTGACCGTGATCCATGCTCAAGAGCGGGGAAGGCCGAAACGGCGAAAGAAAATCGAGTGGAAGCTCCTCACCGATCTCCCGGTCCAATCGCGCAAGGACGCCATCAATAAGATCGAATGGTACGCCTTGAGGTGGAAGATCGAAGTCTTCCATAAGATCCTCAAATCGGGCTGCAAAGCAGAGGACTCAAAATTGCGAACGGCTGAGCGTCTGGTCAATCTGATCGCGGTCTTCTGCATTGTGAGTTGGCGCGTCTTCTGGATGACGATGCTCAATCGCTGCTCGCCGAATGCCGTACCGCAAATGGCTCTGACAGATCCCGAAATCAGGGTTCTTGATCATTTGGTGAAAGACAGGCGTGGTGATTGCTCTCGACGAAGCACGCTCTCGCACTATGTCGTCAGGATCGCGCGGCTCGGAGGATACTTGGCCCGAGCCAACGATCCACCTCCAGGAAACACCGTGATCTGGCGCGGACTATCGCGGCTGAACGACATCGAACTTGGAGCCGCAATCGAGGCAACAATTATGGGTAATTGAAAGCCATAATAGTGGGTTACACGTGGTAGCGGGAGACCGCTACATCGCTAACCCACTCTTTTTGAAGCCCTGTTTTCTTATCGGCGAGCAGCCTAACTCCCAAGCTGACCTCCCGATAGCCCGTCAAAAGCCGCCGCTTGAGCGCGCATCCTCGCTACCCACAATGGTGCTCGAATAGGTTCAAAGCCCGGACACGCAACACCCGATTGTTGCGATTGATCGAGAGGGTCGTCCCTTGCCTGGCTGCGTAAACCGACCTTTGCCTTCCGAAGGCAAAGGCCACACGTTCGAATCGTGTCAGGTGCGCCACTTTTGCCAACTCCACTACACCGGCACTAAAATTGGCGCCGATCGTCGCGAGAACTAGGTTCAGGGCCACCCTAGCCTTACATCGCCTTGACGATGTTCTCGGTGACCTTCTTGGCGTCGCCGAGCAGCATCATGGTGTTGTCCCGGTAGAACAGCGGATTGTCGATGCCGGCATAGCCCGACGCCAGCGAGCGCTTGATGAACATCACGGTGCCGGCCTTCCAGACCTGCAGCACCGGCATGCCGTAGATCGGCGAGGTCTTGTCCTCTTCCGCCGCCGGGTTGGTGACGTCGTTGGCGCCGATCACGAAGGCGATGTCGGCCTGGGCGAACTCCGAGTTGATGTCCTCGAGCTCGAACACCTCGTCATAGGGCACGTTGGCCTCGGCCAGCAGCACGTTCATGTGGCCGGGCATGCGGCCGGCCACCGGATGAATGGCGTACTTCACCTCGACGCCTTCCTTCTTGAGGAGGTCGGCCATCTCGCGCAGCGCGTGCTGGGCCTGCGCCACCGCCATGCCGTAGCCGGGCACGATGATGACCTTGGAGGCGTTCTTCATGATGAAGGCGGCATCGTCCGCCGAGCCGAGTTTTGCCGGTTTCTGCTCGCCCGAGCCGCCGCCGGCCGCCGCGGTCTCGCCGCCGAACCCGCCGAGGATCACCGAGATGAACGAGCGGTTCATCGCGTGGCACATGATGTAGGACAGGATCGCACCCGACGAGCCGACCAGCGCGCCGGTGATGATCAGCGCCGAGTTGCCGAGCGTGAAGCCGATGCCGGCCGCGGCCCAGCCCGAATACGAGTTCAGCATCGAGATCACGACCGGCATGTCGGCGCCGCCGATCGGGATGATCATCAAGACGCCGAGCGCCAGCGCCAGGATCGTGATCATCCAGAAGTCGAACGCGCTGCCACTCAGCACGAGCCCGACGATGAAGAACACCAGCGCCAGCGCCAGCACGATGTTGATGACGTGGCGGAACGGCAGGATGATCGGCGCGCCGCTCATCCGCGCCGACAGCTTCAGGAACGCGATCACCGAGCCGGTGAAGGTCAAGGCGCCGATCGCAACGCCGAGCGACATCTCGACCAGGCTCTGCGGATGGATGTTGCCCGGCGTGCCGATGTCGAAGGCTTCCGGCGCATAGAACGCGCCGGCGGCGACCAGCACCGCGGCCATGCCGACCAGCGAATGGAACGCGGCGACCAGTTCCGGCATCGAGGTCATCGGCACCCGGCGCGCGATCACGGCGCCGATGCCGCCGCCGATCGCGACCGCGAGGATCACCAAGAGCCAGGCGACGCCGTCGGCCGGCGGATGGCTCGCCAGCGTGGTGCCGACCGCGATCGCCATGCCGATCATGCCGAACATGTTGCCCTGGCGCGACGATGCCGGGCTCGACAGGCCGCGCAGCGACAGGATGAACAGCACCCCCGCCACGAGATACAACAGTGCAGAGAGATTGGCGCTCATCTCAGGTCCCCCCAAATTCTTGACTCACCCCGAGGTGGTTGCCGTTTTACTTGGCTTTCTTCTTGTACATCGCCAGCATGCGCTGGGTGACCAGGAAGCCGCCGAAGATGTTCACGCAGGCGAAGATCAGCGCGATGAAGCCGAAGCCGCGGGCCCAGCCCGAGCCGCTCGACACCATGCCGACGCCGACCGCGAGCAGTGCGCCGACCACGATCACCGAGGAGATCGCGTTGGTCACGCTCATCAGCGGCGTGTGCAGCGCGGGGGTCACCGACCACACCACGAAGTAGCCGACGAACACGGCGAGAACGAAGATCGACAGCCGGAACACGAACGGATCGACGGCCTGCGCGAGATGCTCCATGGCTTCTCTCCTTACTTCGGCTGGAAGTTGGGATGGATGACGGCGCCGTCCTTGGTCAGCGCGGTGGCCTTCACCAGCTCGTCGTCCCAATTGACCGCGAGCGCCTTGTTGGCCTTGTCGATCATCGTCTCGATGAACGAGAACAAATTGCGCGCGTAGAGCCCCGAGGCCGATGCCGCGACGCGGCCGGCGACATTGGTGTAGCCGACGATCTTGATGCCGTCGGCCTCGACCACCTCGCCGGGCCGGGCGCCCTCGACATTGCCGCCGCGCTCGACCGCGAGATCGACCAGCACCGAGCCGGGCTTCATCGATTTCACCATCTCGCCCGACACCAGCTTCGGCGCCGGACGGCCCGGGATCAGCGCGGTGGTGATCACGATGTCCTGCTTCTTGATGTGCTCGGCGGTCAGCTGGGCCTGCTTGGCCTGGTACTCCTTGGACATTTCCTTGGCGTAGCCGCCGGCGGTCTGCGCGTTCTTGAATTCCTCGTCCTCGACGGCGAGGAATTTCGCGCCGAGCGATTCGACCTGTTCCTTGGTGGCCGGGCGCACGTCGGTCGCGGTGACGACAGCCCCGAGCCGCCGCGCGGTCGCGATCGCCTGCAAGCCGGCGACGCCGACGCCCATCACGAACACCTTCGCGGCCGGAACGGTGCCGGCGGCGGTCATCATCATCGGGAAGGCGCGGCCAAAGGCCTCGGCGCCCTCGATCACGGCGCGGTAGCCGGCCAGATTGGCCTGCGAGGACAAGACGTCCATCATCTGCGCGCGGGTGATGCGCGGCATCAACTCCATCGCGAAGGCGGACACGCCGGCATCGGCTATCGCCTTCAGGGCGGCCTCGTTGCCGTAGGGATCCATGATCGCGATGACCAGCGCGCCGCGCTTGTATTTGGAGAGTTCGGAGGCTTCCGGCCGCTTCACCTTGATGATGATGTCGGCGTCCTTGAGCGCGTCCGCGCTGACGGTGGCGCCCACCGCGGTGAACTCCGAATCGGGAAGGCCCGACTTGATGCCCGCGCCCGGCTCGACCGCGACCTCAGCGCCGAGTGCCTTGAACTTCTTCACGGTATCGGGCGAGGCCGCAACCCGCGGCTCGGACGGATCAATTTCCTTGGCAACGGCAATCTTCACTTCTCAGCACCATTATTGAGGTTTGGTCAAAGTCACGGTCACAAGCACCTCGCCTGATGACCGGCTTTATCGAGCTTGCAGAGACGGACCGAGTGAGCAACGACGTTCTCGAAGCCCAACTAACGGCCATGAGAGTTCACATCGAATGCGACGATGCCGTGATCAAAGAAAGCAAAGCGCTCGGCAAATCTGATGATCTCGGCACGTGACTTGCGATCCTTTACCTTGATGAAGGTCGCCAGAAGGAGGAGGCACTCATCTGTGTAGACATCATCTCGCTGCTCGAGCTTACCCATCATCTATCTCATCGGCGATTCGGGACTATTTGATCGGCTTGTGGCACTCTCGTTCCGGCTCCTCACGTGTGCACCGAAAGTCTATCGGAGCCCCAGATGTTACAATCAGGGTTGGTTCCACTGAAGCAGACCGATGCCAGGCCCGCCTCCAGCCGGATGGTCAGCGGCTTTGGAGGCGGGCCCTTCTTCCGAGCCGGATGGTTAGCAGCGTCGGAATCGTATTAATGGTGCCGCTGAGTTTGATCGCGGCACCATCATTTGTCTCGCCTGGCCAGGTGCTAAAATTTCACCGAGATGCCCGCACTGGCTGATTTCTCCGTGCAGCTGTTCGTGCTGACGCCCGTTGCAGCGACGGTGCAAGTGCCGGGAGTGGCGTTGCTATCGAGGCCATACTTGTTGTGCCAATAGCGATAGGCAACCCAGACGTCCACGAAGTGGCTGTACTTCGCACCCATGAATGCCTTGCCGGCATCAAACGTCAAGCGGATCGGCTCGCTGTTCAATTCCATCTTGCTGGCATTGCTGAAACGTCCAACGCCGGACAGCGCCGGGAGCGTGTTGATATCTCCCTTTTCTCCCGTCAGGGAAACGCGGCCGCTGATCGCAAAGTATCTTACGCTTTCAGGCAGGAAGCCGAGATCCATGTAGTAGTTGGTCTCAATCCTCCAGGTGGCCGGAAACACCCTGTTTCCGTCCGCGATGCAGGTTACTCCTGGGGTACCGGGGCTGAAGAGACCGCACTGGAGAAACGATTTGTGGCTTGCGAGGCCGAAGACAGCCAGGGGCGCTACGTTGAAATAGCCCTTGTAGGGAAGATCGAACGCGAATTGCAGACCGGCAACGACGTTGTTCGTCGTGGGCGCGTAATAGCTGTTACCAGCACCGAGATCGACGCCAGCCTCGAACGAAATATTCCGCAGCGGCCCGGCCTTGAAAGCCGTCGTGTTGAATAGCTCGTTCCAGCCGAGCGTACTGCGCTCGATTGCGTAGAACTCTGTCTGGCCTGCGCAAGTGCCTTGCGGGCCAAATGGCAGAACACCAGCCGGCGAGCATGGTGACGCGGGATCGTTATGACCCGATTTCAACATGTCGACGTTGAAGAAGTTCGTGCCGTAAGCCCATATGTCGAAATGCGTGAACGAGTACACCTGTTTGGCCGTGGTGCCATTGATGGTCCCATCCGGCCGGGTGCTGAAGGCACCGGGGTCCGTGGCCGTAAATTGGTAGGAGTAGGTCAGCCGGTTATCATTCACGATGAAAAATGGAGCGTCCGCGACCGGTGGCGCCTTTACCTTGACCGGCGCCGGAGCCGGTTCATCTGCCGCCTTGGCGGCACATGAAAGAGCGATCAAGCCGATCGCAAGCACTGTTCGACTTACAAGTTTGGCAAAATGCATTTTTAGTCCCCCTCTTCTAGAAACGAGCTGCCCGTCGGGGCATACTCAACGCGCTTGAAAAGACGCGGCCTCTGGCAGTGGCGACCGCATCCATGCGGATCGAATCCAGACCCGCTCCAAGTCCATCGGCGGGCCATCGCACGCCTGATTTCGGACACAAGTGATCCCCCCGCAGGGAAATCATCCCTTCGGCACTCATGCCCGGTTCTATTAAACGGACGCCGCCTGCTTCTGATCAGTGCGCGACGAGAATACCTTTCGCCTCAAAGATATCGCGGATCTGACGAACGTGACCGTGGTATGCCTTGTCTTCGTGGACCTTGCTCCACTGACGCGGACGCGGCATGTCGATCTTGAGGTCGAGGTCGATGCGGCCAGGCCGCGGCGACATCACAAGCACGCGGTCGGCAAGGAAGACCGCTTCATCGATACCATGCGTGATAAACAGCACGGTGTTTCGCACCCTCAGCCACATCGACTGCAGGTCCATGATCATCTGCTCGCGAGTCAGCGCATCAAGCGCACCGAAAGGCTCGTCCATCAGCAGCAGACCCGGCTCCTGGATCAGTGCACGGCAGATTGCGACGCGCTGCCGCATGCCGCCCGAGAGCTCCGATGGATACTTGCTGCCGAAACCCTCGAGCCCGACCTGCGCGAGCAGCTCCTCGGCGCGCCCGCGAAATCTCGACAGATCGAGCTTCTTGATCTCGATCGGCAGCAAGATGTTGTCGAGCACAGTGCGCCAATAGAGTAGCAGATCCGATTGAAAGACGACGCCGATCTTCGGATGCGGCCTACTGATTTCCTGACCGTCAATTGCGATCCTGCCAGTCGAGGCGGAGGTGAGACCCGCGAGCAGCGAAAGCAAGGTGCTCTTGCCGCATCCACTCGGCCCTACAACGGCAACGAAACTACCTGGCTCAAACCGGAGATCGATCTTTTCGAGCGCGACGACGTCTTCGTCGTCGTGCGTCTCGTAGACTTTCGAAAGTCGGGAAATCTCTATGGCCGCGCCGGTGGGCTGGACAAGGGTGCTCATTGCGCTGCCTCGCTATGGGTATGTCTCGTGAGTACTTGCTTCCTGCTATTCATTTGGCGACGTCCCGCTTGTGGGAAACGCGCGATTCGATCACATCGATGATGAAGTAGAGCATCACGCCGAGTGCCGAGATCGTCACCACGGTGGCGAAATTGAGCGTGGTATCGAACATCGAATTTGCCTGGAGCTGCAGATATCCGAGGCCACGCTCGGCAGCGACATACTCGCCGATGACTGCGCCGATGACTGCGAGAGAGATCGCCACCTTGAAGCCACCGAAAATGTTGGGTAGCGCGGCCGGCAGGCGCAGCTTGAAGAAGGTCTGCCATTCGTTTGCGCCCATGGATCGGACGAGATTGACGAGATTCTTGTCAAGCGACTGCAGGCCAACGACCGTCGAGATAACGATCGGGAAAAACGAGATCAGGAAGGCAAGGACAATCTTCGGCGCCCATCCGTAACCGAGATAAAGCACCAAGATCGGCGCCAGTGACACTTTAGGGACGGTCTGCAAGCCGACGAGGATTGGATAAATTGCTCGTTCGAAGGCCTTGGAATAGAAGATCGCCAGGGCCAGCGGAACCCCGATCAAAACCCCGAACGTGAAGCCGAAGATCACCTCGAACAGCGTCACATAGATGTGCGTCGAGAGGAGCGGCAAGTCTTTAACGATGCGCTCTGCGATGGCGAGTGGTGTCGGCAGGACGAATGCCGAGATTCCGGACAAGGGGACGAGAATTTGCCAAGCACCAATCAGCACCACGGCGACGATGAGCGCCGAATAGCGATCCAGCCAGCTTCCGCGAGCCCGTTTCTTGCCGCTCATGCTCTTGCCTTGCTTCCGCCGCGCCTCGCCGGCACTTACAATATCCGCACTCGCCACCGTAGCCTCACCGCGTTAGTAGATTGCCGATGCCTTCTGAACAGAATCAGCCGTTGGGGCCCTCGTCGGCACGACAGCGTCGACGAAGACTTCGCCGACAAGCGCACTCGCGAGAGACAGCCGGACTTCCCCAATGAACCATTCAAGGACTGGTCGCATGGACGTGGCGACCATCTGACGGCTTCGTCGAAAGGCCCCGGTTCGCCGGCGCACCCTCGGCGCCGGCACTGCTGCTGTAAGATTCATCCGAGGCATCCCATTCAACCCTGTCAATCTGGAGCTGAATCACTCGAGCACGGCTCTGGTGGCCCTTCCCCTGCGGTGCCAATAGCGTCCACTTCCCGAAACCATCTTATATTTGATCTCATGATGTGATCACAGTTGATCCTTGTCAAGCGCGTTATGTGAGCTTTGTGCGACCATTTTCCATGCAACCTGCCGGCTTTCGCGCCGCCAAATCCAAGCGCTCACGAATTGCGATTGAACAACGCGGCAACCTCGGAGAGCATATCAATTGAGCGGATTGCAATCGCCATTGGTCGGCGCAGTGGCGCTTTCGCGTCGCTACGCACAATTCTGTAAAGTGGAAACAGGTTCTCTGATAAGATCACGATGAGACGAGCTGGGCCCTGGACTCAATTGATCCACCAGGAGCGCGCTGCTGCCAAAAGGATTGTGGACAAGACGTTTTCTGTTCGCGTTTCGTGGTGGGGCGCGGTGCGCTGAAGTCTTTGAGGGCAGCCGGACATGTGCTGATCACGCTGGCCCCGATACTTGAGGTCGGATTCGGCGGGATGACCGCTTTGGCTCACCGCCGCGCGAGTCGCTCGCGCAAGCTTCTTGGCATCATAGGCTCACTTGTCGATGATGCTCTTAAGTCGAACGTCCGCGGCAGCAGGCCTTGGGCACCGGGAAATCGTAGACGTTGCCGGCCGTGCTCAGCGGGGCATGATCGCGCGATCGCTTGGCGCGAGAATTTTGGTCCCTCGCCTGCGCGGGCGGCCGCTGCGCATAGTTGGGAGCCACCTCTCGAGACGGCTGCCCCGCGCTAGGCGTTGACGCCGGCGGAATCGACGGCGGCTGCTCCGCACGAGCTTCGGAACGCTGTCAGGGCATGGAAGATGTTGGGCTACCCCCTGACCGCTCCTGCGATTGAAGCGATTGCAGGTGGACGGACCATGGCCCACCGGCCGTCGCGCGAAGCGCGCTAGTGCCTGGCGGCAAAGATGCTCGGCAGGGAATTCTCGATCGCACTGCTCGTCAGGTTGCGCGCGATGAACACAAGCCAACCGCGTGGCGAACCTTCGGACCACCGCGGCAGGTATTCCGGCGGATAGACGACGTGTTGCACACCGTGGATCACAACCGGCCGCTCTTCTCCTCTGACCGGCAACAAGCCCTTAACACGAAGAATGGATTGACCTCGCGCGGCGAGCAACAGCTCGAGCCAATCGACAAAGGCCGGCCACTCGACTTCGCTCGTCACGTCGACTGTAAAGGTCTCTATGCCGTAGCTGTGCACGCCTCGCCCGAGCCTGCCAGGCGCCCTGAGATAGTGGGGCTTCCAGTCATCCCCATGATCCAGGACATCGGCTGCCGAAGGCATCGCGTGCTTGCTCGAGGTCAGCGAACGCACCGAGGGATTGATCCTGGCTACATCGAGTTTGAGCGCATCCAATTGCCAACTCTCGACGAGATCCGACTTGGTGATGACGACACAATCCGCCAGCGCTACCTGCTGGCTCGCTTCTGAGAAATTCCGGATGCTGTCGAGCCCATTGATGCCGTCGACGGTGGTGATGATGCTGCCGGCCCGATAACGATGCTGCAGTTCGGGCGCCCCCATCACTGCATGTACGATCGGCACCGGATCGGCGAGACCGGTGGTTTCGACCACAACCCGGCGAAACGGCGTCACCGCGCCGGAGCTGACCATCGCCGAAAGATCGGCCAAGGTCGACACAAGGTCGTCGCGCACGGCGCAGCACAGACATCCCGACGACAGCAGCACGACATCTTCGGAGACCTCCAGCACCAGAAGGTGGTCCAGTCCGATTTCACCGAATTCATTGATGATCACCGCGGTGTCCGCGAGGTTCGGTTCTTCGAGCAGGTGGCGCAGAAAGGTCGTCTTGCCGCTTCCGAGGAACCCGGTCAGCACATGAACCGGGATCCGCGCATCGAGGGAGGAACCGGCAGGCTGCATGAGCCTAGTTCACCTCGAATATGGCATCGACCTCGACCGGAACGTTGCGTGGCAACGAACTGCAGCCGACGGCCGCGCGGGCGTGGCGCCCCGCCTCGCCGAACACTTCCACCATCAGATCAGACGCCCCATTGATCACCTTGGGATGATCTCTGAAATCCGGCTCAGCATTGACAAACCCGCCCAGCCGAATGACCCCCACCACCCGGTCGAGATTGCCGTCCAGTGCCTGCTTGAGCTGGGCGAGGATGTTGATTGCGCATAGACGCGCAGCCATTTGCCCCTCCTCCACGGAGAAGTCCGAGCCGAGCTTGCCTGTGTAGGTATCTTTGCCGCCCGCGCTGGGTACCTGCCCGGATATGTAGATCTGGTTGCCCAGTCTGCGGGCGGAAACGTAGTTGGCGCTTGGAGATGTTGTTGCCGGCAGGCTAATGCCCAGTTCGGACAGCCTTTGCTCAATTTTTTCAGTCATGGTGCGGTACTCCGGATCACTTGTCGTCAGTCGTCGAACTGCAGTTCCATTCCTTGAGCGAACGGCAGCTCAGCACCCTGCGGGCCGGAGATGCTGAGCAAAGCCCGGCGGGTGGTACGGATGTCCTGGATCGTCCCGCGTTTGACCGCGGTTGCGTTGTCATCCTTAAGCCCCGCCAGAATGGTCTCGTGATGAGACGCGCTCCAAGGCTTCGAGGGGATCAGCAACGACATGTACATCGTCGGCCCGAACTGCAGCCAAAGCGACTCGATCAGTAGGGTAAGCGTCTCCGATTCGCTGGCCTGGTAGAGCGTGAAATGAAACTTCTGATTGAAGGAGAGGCAGTTCAGGATGTCCCGCTTGGCGATCGCATGAAGCAGCTGCTTGTTGATGGAAGTCAGCTCACCAAGCAGCGCAGGTGAAGCCTTCTTGGCGGCGAGCTCGGCTGCCGTACCTTCGAGCAGTTCGCGCACTGAAAAGATATCACTCAGCTTCTCGGGACTCAGCCTCGGCACGCGCACCGAGCCCCCCTTTGTCTCCTCCAAGGCGTTCGCTGCGACGAGCTGGCTCAGCACTTCGCGAACCGGCATTGGGCTGGTGCCAAGCCCCACCGCCAGCTTGCGCAAGCTCATGACCTGGCCTGGAACGAAGGCCCCGACCATCAAGCCCCTGCGCATGTAGTTCAGCACCCGCTCGTAGATGTGCCCCCGCTGCCGCTTGCCTTCTTCGTTGCCGTTGCCGGCAACTTCCGCTTTCTCGACCCGCATTTCCCGTCCCTCTTTTTCAGGAGGCCGCTTCACGCGACCCCGTATGCCTGCGGACGTCGAGACCATCTTTCGAGGACCTAGACGGCCGGCGCACGCCTGTGATCTCATATCGTGATCAGTAGCGGATTTGAACGCAGGCGGCAACCGCACCGTGCAGCAGCGATACCACGAAACGGCACGTCCAGGTTGGTTGGACATGCCGAGTGGCCTAGCGGGGTCAAGCGGTGGCTCCAACTTGGTAAAGCTCGACCTTGGTTCCATCCGGATCGGCGATGTAGATCGTGAGACCATAAGGGCCGTCGTGCAGTTCATTGTAGTAGTGCACGCCGGCCTTTTTCAGCTTCGCATCGAGCGCTCGCACGTCGTTGACCTCAAAAGCAATATGATCAAGCTGACGATGATCTGCAGCCTTGCCGTTGATCAAGGCTATGCCCTGATGGAAAGCAACGAAGGGCCGTCCGTCGGCGAGCGGCTTGGCCGGCCGGACGGTGAATCCCAGCTGTTTGGTGTAGAAGTCGACCGACTTGTCGATGTCATTGACCATGATCAACTGATGACCGTAGTTGGTAACCCTTGGCTTCACCTGCTCGGCGATCCAGTCGAGAACGTCGGATGAAGGCGCGAGCTCGCAGAAGTACTGCTTCCACACCTGCTTGGCGGTGGCTTCCCAGGCTTCATTGACGCCCGACACGCAGTCCTCGACGGCGATCACGTCGAGATCGCGGAGATAGGCTTCGCGGATGCTTGTCTCGACGCAAGCATTGGTGGTCGCTCCGGTAATGAACAGGTGCTGCGTCCCCAGCATCTTCAACATCATCTCAAGCCGGGTCTCGTAGAACGCGCCGAAGCGATGCTTGCGGATCACGAAGGACGGATTGAACTCGGCCAGCGGCTTGAGCTCGTCAATGATCTCCTCGTCCCAGCTGCCGGCGAGTGCGGATACCTGCTTGCGCCGGGCGGTATGGCCGAGCAGTTTCTTCTTTGCGCGATTCCGGTCGACGGCAAAATGCTCCTGCATTGTCCAAATCACGGGGATGTCGACGGCTTGGCAGCGCTTGATGAGCCTTGCCAGCGGCGGAACGATCGAGGACAGGCGCTTGGTATCGACACCGGAAATACCCAGCGTTCCCTTCTCGTGGATGAAGGCATTCTGCAGATCGATGACCAGCAGGGCCGACTTGCGATAGTCGAGGGCTTCAAGGCTCATTTCTTGTCCTCCACCATGTCGATGCCGAGTACGCCGCCGCGGCCCCAGCTGTCTTTGGGCGTTTCATGGATCACCACATGCAGGTGATCCGGCTTGCAGGCGGCCTCTTCGACCATTGCATTGGTGATGGCCTTTACGAGTCGGCGCTTCTGCTCGACCGTACGGCCCTCCCACATTTCGACGACGACAAACGGCATTAGAGACCTCCCTTTTTGATGGGCAGAGCGCCGGATGCCCAAGTGGGCGCGGCGGCCGCGAAACCCGTAACCAGATCGTTCCCTGCCCGATCGACACCGCTGAGCAGCCACAGCGGGCGATTGGCATAGTTGATCAAGACCTGCTCCTCCATGCATGCACGATGGGCGGAATGCTGCGAGTCCCGATCGAAGTGACTGCTGGCCGACATCAGCCGGATTACATAAAGCGGCTGCGACGGATCGAGCATTTCGAGCACATTCGTGCCGATCTCGTTCAGGCCGATTGCCCTTGGTCGCAGGTCGGCTTGGCCGACGGGCAGCAGGACGATGACCCCCTCAAGTGGCGTCACCGGCCAATACCGCCCCTCCCGCCCTTCGCGCAGAAATTCGGCATAGCTGCGCATTTCCGCAAACAGCTCGCTGTCCCACAGGATGATGTCCGGCCCCAGGACGTCGCGCGCTGCATCGACGACAGCTTGGCTCTCGCACAGGCCGAGAAAAACCCATGGATCGGTCACGCCGATCGCATGCCCCCATGGATTGTGGATTCCCGACAACCTCTCCTGGCGCAGCGTGTCCTTTCTCGCCACGATATTGGCGACCGCGTCGCTTACCGACATCGGGCGCGGCATGAGCGAATCCCGGCCCGCCAGTTCCAGCTGATCGAGGCCTCCACCACTCATGACGGCAAGGTCACGCATCGACCGCGACCAAAGTGCTTGTCGGTGACGGCACCGTTTTCATAGATGACGTCACCGCGAGCAACGGTCATCACCGGCCACCCCTTCAGCGTCCAGCCTTCATAGATGCACGTGCCCTTCCCGGTGTGCTTGACCGTACGCTGCTCGTCCAGGTCGACCAGTACAAGGTCGGCGTCGAAGCCGACATCGATATGGCCCTTGCGCGGCCAGAGCCCGAAACGCCTAGCAGGGTTGAAGGAATTGAGCTCGACAAGCCGGGTCAACGGCAAACCGCGCTGATGGACGCCGAAATGAAGCATCAGCGACAGCTCCCAGGGAAAGCTCACCACACCCGGGAATTCGGTCCAGAGATTCTCCAGCTTCTTGGGCAGGAACGGCACGTGGTCTGTCCCAAGGCTGTAGACCGAGCCGTTCAACATGCCTTGCCAAAGACCCTCGAGTTCGTTCCGGTCGCGCAACGGTGGCGATATCTTCGCACGCATGTCGAGATCTTCGTCGTAGCACGTACGGGTGAGATAGTGTGGGCAGGTCTCAACCGTCACGCGGACACCACGTGCCTGCGCCTCAGCGGCGAGCACGGGGCCCATGCCGACGGAGGTGTGGACCAGATGCAGCGAACAGCCGGTCTTCTCGGCAAGGAAGATCATGCGACGGATGGTCTCCACTTCGCAGAATGCGGGGCGGGATTCCGTGTATGCACCGAGATCGTGACGCCCGGTGGCCGCGATCTCTTTCTTGATCCAGGAGGCGATCTGGGTGTTCTCGCAGTGAACGTTGATCACCCCGCCAGGAACCTTCGCCAGGATGCGCATTGCGGCATAGACCCAACCATCCGTTGCCGGAACGATGCCGATCGGGTTGTCCGGCTCGTAGCCGAAATAGCATTTGAAGGATTTGACGCCGGTCTTGGCAATGACCTCGGGTATCTCGGCGATATGCTCCTCACGCTGGATGCCAAAATGAAAGCCGAAGTCGATGAGCGAGTTCTCTTCGCCGATTGCTTTGCGTTCCTCGTAGAACGGGAGATACGACTCCTTCAGATTGCGGATATAGAGAAGCGCCGTCGTCACACCGCCGGAGGCCGCAGCCGCCGTCTCGGTGCGCATATCTTCAGCGAAGGGAAACTTCACGCCCAGATGGCAGTGCGGGTCGATCAGGCCCGGCATCAACACGCGCCCCTCGGCGTCGATCGTGCGCTTGGCGTCCGGGAGGACTTCGTCGGCCCCAGTCAGGACGATCTTGCCGTCCTTCACCGCAACACCGCCGTGGAATTCGCCGTCGTGGCGAACCACTCGCGCGTTCTTTATGACCAGATCCGCTTTCATTGTTTTTGCTCCAGTAGTCCCTCAATACGCCGGCTGATACCAGTCCACTGGCTGCGGCCGACGGTGATCGGTGCACGCGCGCCCATGCCACGCGCCCAGACGGCCTTCAGCCCAAGTTCGGCGGCAGCGTCCCGATCGATGGTTCCGGGAGGCGCCGCGACGTCGATCAGCAACGCATGTTTCGGCAGCAGAGCCAGCTGGGTGCGCTCGAGCAGCCGCTTTGGAACACTGCCGATAACGATGTCCATGCGAGGCAGAACCGTGGGCAATTGTTCGAGCGTCAGCGCTTCGGCGCCCGTCGCGTAGGCGGCTGCGCGCTGAACCGGGTTGCGCGCTGCGACCTGGACATGAGCCCCCAGGCCGACCAGCGTCTTCGTCAGAAGCGAGCCGATGGTGCCCTGGCCGACCAGGCAGACGTTGGACTTGTGGATCGTGATCTGCGTGTTCTCGATGATCACCTTCAGTACGCCCTCGACGATCGCCGGCCCCCGCAGCAGCATGAGGTCGACGTCCCATTCGTACTCGTGCAGTGCGATCTCGAGCGCCTTGCAGTGCGCTTTTAGATTATCGTCCGCCCAACCGAGGATGATGTGGCCGGGCCGTCTCATGCCTGCCAACATCTCGCTCGTCGGGATGATCTTCTGCGGACATTTTGGTGCGAAAAGTGCGCCTTCTGCGCTGATGCCCGGAATCGGAAACAGCGCGATGTCCGCCCCCTTCAATGCGTCAGCTGCGTCCGCGGCATGATAGACGCCCTCGATACCCTCGTCGGGCCAGGGAAAGCCGTAGGCTCGAACCGCGGCTCCGGCTCTCACTGCACAGCGAGCGATCTCCTGTTCGCGTGCGTCGCCAGCCACGATTGCGATGACTGTGTTCTGCCAACTCATGATGCCCTTACTTTCTCAATGAGCTGATGTTTGGACATGCCGGCAATCCCCATTGCTTCTGCGCTCCGTCCACCGATCCTATAGTCGGTTCCGACCGCGGCCTGCGCAAGACGATAGAGTGACGTCGCGACGGGAACGTTGACGTCCGCGATCTGTGCAAACTCAAGGAAGGGCAGCAGGCCGTGACCGAAATCCTCTTTGTAGTAGCGATATTCGAGCGAGTCGGGTCCCTTGATGCGGCGGTTGGCTTCGCCGCCCGCGATTGCCGCGCGGTAATCGGTAACGTCAACCACATCGGCCTCCACCGTGCCGAGCAGCTTCATCTCTTCAATCAAGTTCGGCAAGTCGTGCCCGAATGCCCGAGCGACTGCCAAGCGCTCGTCGTCCAATTGCCGCATGACGCGGGCGACGCCGGGCGTCATGGCATCGACATAGAACGTGAAGTTTCCGCCAGTCGCTTCAACCCAGGCGGCTCCCAGCACCGCGCCTGGTGGATGCAGGACCATGTTCACGTTGGAGAGGTCGGAGGCGATAACGTCTCGAACGGGCGTGACGCCCGGATACAATCTGGCCGCGACCTCCAGCGCCTCCGCTCCCCCGTTGAGGGCGGCGGCTTTCAGTCGCTTTGCCCGACCGCTGATGGTGACGCCGTCAGGGCGATATTTGCGCGCGACGTATGTAAGGGTCGAGAACTCGACGACCGGAGGCACCGCCCGGCCGGTGCGCGAATAGGCCTCGGCGAATTCCAGCGCCCCTCCGGTGTGGCCGGGATTAAGCACGACCGGCTTGTCCGACGACCAGCCGGCCGCGGCGAGCGCCTTGGCTATGGACGCGTGCGAGAAGGTCGGCAGCGCGACGGCCGCCACGTCGACGCCGGAGATCGCCGACTTGAGATCTGTCGTCATAAGAGCGGGCTTCGCGACTCCCTCGCCAAGCTTGCCGTCGAAGGCTACGCCGCCGAGCTTGATGTGCGGCTCGAGCGTTTCGGCCGAACGCGCCCAGAAATGAACGGAATGGCCGGCAAGAACCAATTCTGCGACCGAAGCAGCGCCCCCCGCTCCTCCTCCAAGTACTGCGACCTTCATTCTGTTCTCCGCAAATCGGAGCGCGACCCGCATCCGTCGAAGGCTATTTTGATCACAGCTTATGATCACAATTGCGATTGTCAAGCGTGAGAATTGGTCACCCCGTATGCGGCCACTTCACGGTCAGATTGAGCTATGCATCGGTTACGACCGATCCACGAAGGGGTCGGCCATTTTGCACGACAAAACCGAGATCCGTGTTAGGTCGCTCGCTTCGTTTCCAGCCGGAGCCTTTCATTGCTGCCGGTCCCGAATTCACTGGCAAGGCACTCGGCAACCATCTCCGCGGTTGCCGCCGAAAGTGTCCAGCCCAGGTGGCCGTGGCCGGTGTTGTAGAAGACGCCCGGCATCCTGCCCCTACCAACCCGCGGCATCATGTTCGGCATCATCGGACGCAACCCGGCCCAAGGCACGACCCGGCTGGTGTCGACGGAGGGAAACAGCGTTCGCGTCCAGTCGACCAACGGCCGAATGCGATCCTGGCGTATGTCGCGGTTCATGCCGTTGAACTCTGCCGTTCCCGCGACGCGAAAGCGCCCGGCGCCCAATCGGCTGGTGACGATCTTGGCGGCGTCATCGAGCAGACTGACCCAAGGCGCCGCTTTCTGACTCCGCTCGTCGTCGAGGTGCACGGTGATCGAATAGCCCTTTACGGGATAGACGTTGAGGCGGTCGCCGAGCATCGCCGCGAGGTCGCGGCTCGCGGAGCCGGCGCATACAACGACGCTGTCGGCATCGATCTCATCGACATGAGTTACCCCTGAAGGCGTCTCACGCGAATATTGGATGCGGCAGGCTCCATCCCGAGCGATCCGCCTCACCGTGGCGTCAAGAACGAAGCGCGCGCCTCGCCTCTCGCACGCCCTGGCGAGACCGGAAACGAACTTGTGGATGTCACCGGTGGAATCCGACGGGGTGAAGAAGCCTCCGAAGAAGTCACCATGCAGCGTCGGCTCGATCGACTTCACCTCTGCGGCCGTCACTGGACGACGGTCCAGTCCTCCCTCCACCAGAATGGCATTGACCTTCAGCGCGTGTTCGAAACTCTGCTTGTCTCGATAGATGTGGAGAATGCCACGACGCTCGTGGTCAAATTCAATGCTCTCGCGTTCGGCGATGGCGAAGAGATGCTTGCGCGCGGCGATAGCGAGCCGTGTGATCTCCAGCGTGTTGTCACGGTAGTTCTTGATGTTGAAGATGAATTCGCCAAGCCAGAGGCACTTGTGCCAGGTCGGAGTTGGGCTCATGAGGAGCGGTGCATCACGCTTCAACATCCACTTCATGCCCTTGAGAATCGTCGACCAGGAGTTCCAGACCTCCGCATTGCTCGCGGAAAGTTGGCCCCCATTGGCGAACGATGTCTCCATGCCCGCGTAACGCTGACGCTCGATCACCGTGACGGAATAGCCGCGATTGAGAAGGGCATAGGCGGTGGTGACGCCGGTGATACCGGCGCCGATGACGACAACATGTGGCATTTCACTCTCCGCGATCAAAGTTGGGAGCGGGCCGCGGCCCGCGGGTTGTCCCCAATCTGTCACTGTACCTGAGAGATTAACCGCGACGGCTCGGCCGGTACGGCGGTCCCCTTCGGTGGGCACTCGGAGTGCCGCTCTCCAGATCGTTCAGCTGCATGGTCACTTTTGCCCGAGAGTTTCCTGGGGGTTGCTCCTTCGGCGCCGGCCAACACCGTCGCGACGGCGGCCGATCTCTCCCATGCAGCCTGTTGAACGCGATAGTTCTTCTTACGCCTCCGCAACCAGTCCAGGCACGTCAATTACCGACGTCGTAAAGGGTCGTGGTCGTCTCGACCGCCTCGTCATGCAAACCAGCGCGTTCGACCGCAGTAGCAGCAAGTTGTCGAGCCTTGCGCCGAATCTCCGACTCGTCGACGCCCAGCACCTTGCCGTCGGCAAATGACACCTTGCCATCTACCCAGGTCTGCGTGATCGAAGCGGTTGACGCGGAGAATACCAACGCTTGCAGCGGATCGTAGAACGGAGTCCATTCGACGTGGTCCAGGTCGAAAAGAATGAAATCAGCTTTCTTGCCGACCTCCAGCGAGCCGATCTCGTCGTCCCACATCAGCGCCCTTGCGCCCTCGATGGTCGCCGCACGCAGGGCTTGCCGTGCGGTGAAGATATCCGGCTGCAAGCGCGCGTCCTTGAACATCCCGGCGACGATCAGCATCTGCCGCATCAGATTCATATTGCCAGCGGCCGATACGCCGTCAGTGCCGAGGCCGACCTTCACGCCAGCCTTTACCATCTCCGGATACTTGCCAATGGCAGTCGCGCCCTTGCCAAGTTTGAACGAGGAGCACGGACAGAACGCGACGCTGGCACCACGTTCGGCAAGCAGGCGAACCTCTTCATCGGATACGGCCGCGCCATGTGCGATGACCAGGTTCTTTCCGATGCCACCGGCCCGGTCGATGCGAGTGATGGGCCAGCAGCCATATTTCTTCTCGCAGACCTTCGCCTCCTCGATCGAGGTGGCGAGATGATAGGTAGTACCGACACCCAACCTCTCGGCCAGTTTCACCGCTCCAACGTGGAGCTCGAGACTACATGGCTCCTTGCCTTCGATATTGACCCAGCAACGGGCACGGCCGTCGAGGGCGCCGTTGTAACGGACGACGCAATCCTCCAGCACCTTGAGCGCAGCTTCGGCATTCGGAAAGAAATGATGCTCCACCATTTCCTTGGTCCAGCCGCGGGGCAGCTCAGGCGGAGGATTGTCCGCTGCATGCCGGCCGGTGATGCCGCGAATGCCGACTTTTTCCATCGCGCGAATAACGATGCCTGGATCGTATTGCGAGCCCATGTCAAGAAAGCAGGTCGTGCCACAACGCAGCATCTCAGTGATGCCCAGCAGCGCGCCCCAGTATTCGTCCTCCTCGGTGATGTGGGCGTAAAACGGCTTGGCCCAGTGGAACACCCAGGCGCGGGTATTGAGGTTGTCCGGAAATACCGCGCGCGACAGCGTCTCCGACAGGTGAACGTGGCTGTCGACGAACCCCGGGCAGACGCCAAGCATGCCGCCATCGATCACCTTGTCGAAGCTGACGCCCTTTTGTCGTGTGGCCACGTCATCGGCCGGACCGATATCCGAGATGCGGTCGTTTTCAACCACGAGACTGGCGTTGCGCACGACCGTGTCGTTCTTGTCGACCGTGAAAGCGAAGTTCAAGTTCTTGATGAGCGTGCGCATGCCTCTTCACCCAATATTTTGCCGTCACGAATGGCCTGCCCGGCCCGCCGCGGGCCACTTCAAGCGGCCTTCGCCCCACCGAACAGATCGTCCCGCGCCGGGAGCCGCCGTCAGGCGACGGCGGCCTTGCGCACGGTCCCGCCTTTCCTGGCCGTACCTACTGGAATCAACCGGTCGGTGTCGGCATAGTCAGAAAGCAACTCCGACCCGTTGGCGGTCACCAGCAGCATATCCTTGTTCTGCATTCCGAAGCCATGGCCGGTGTCATAGCAAAGCGGCTCGAAACCGAGCACCATGTTCTCTTCCAGCAGCGCATCGGTGCCGGGCTTGCCGAGCACCGGCGTCAGTCCAAGGTAGGGATCTTCGTGCAGATGCAGGCCGATACCGTGGCCGACGAAGGAGATCGGCGGCAGATTGAGCTTGGCGAGCTTGGCGATGAATGCGTCGTAGATCTTGCGGCAGCTCGCGCCCGGCTTCACTTCCTGCATGATCTCGTATTTGCATTCGACCAGATGGGCCCAGATCTTCTCGGCCATGGGCGGCGCCTCGCCGACAATCGCGGTACGGCAGACGCCGGCCTGATACCCGTCGATGACGGAGAAGATCTCGACGCGGCAGACGTCCCCCCGCTTCAGGATGCGCTCCGATGGACCGACATTTGGCAACACGCTGCGTTCGCCGGTCGCGACGATCATCAGCTTGAAGTGGTCGACCCCCAGCGAATAGACATTGCGGGTCAGGTGGCCGGCAATGTCCATCTCCGAATTTCCCTCGTCGACCACGGCAAGCGTGTCGGTAATCGCCTGGTCGGCAATGCGGGAAAGCTTGCGCAAAAGCGCAATCTCGTCCGAGGTCTTGATTTGACGCAACCGCGCCAGGATCGGCTCGGCGCGCTCGAACTTCGCGGCGGGCATGGCCGCCAGCAGACGGGCGAAGTCGCCCGCCGGCAGGTAGTCCATTTCGAGCCCGATGCGGGCCTGGCCAAGCCCGAGCCCTGCAAGTTGGTCGGCGAGCACCAGCATTGGATCGTCCGAAAACTCCGCCCAAATGCGGGTCGGCACGTCCGGCTGGCGACGCTTGATCGTCGACGCCTCCATATCAACGCCGAACAATGCCGTGCGGCCGTCGGCGGTAACGATGGTCATCGCATGGCGGTGACGGATGAGCGGCTGCGAGGGGACGACGAACCCCGCCGTATATGAAAAGTTTTCAGGCGAAGAGCAGATGATGGCATCCAGCCCATGCTGAGACATTGATTTGACTTGTTTCGCGACAATTTCTGCCCGCATGACTGCTCCCTTTTTTCAACTTTTATGCTGCGTGCTTAGTCTCGCACGCGGTACTTTTCGATTTTCTTCTGGTCGACCTCGATGCCCATCCCCGGTCCGGACGGAACGACGATTGCGCCGTCGACGACCTTAATCGGCTCGACGAGCAGGTCATCCCGGTAGTAGATGCCGGCGACCTGACCGTGCTGAAACTCGGCCGGCGTCGAAATCGGAATGACGCAGGACAGGGTCACGGAGGGTGAGGCCGCGGCAAGCTGGACATTGGCGAGATTGCCGACGCCGGTCTCGATCGAGCCGTTGACGTTGCAGATGATGCCGGCGGCCCGGCACACCGCGCCGACCTCCATGGCCTTGTAGAGACCACCGGCCTTGGTCGTATAGATGGACACGATCTGGATGCCGCCGGATCGAATGATCTGGATCGCATCATGGGCATTCCAGGCCGACTCGTCGGCCATGACGGGCGGATCGATGCGGCGACCGACCTCGGCGATGCGCTCTATGCCCATAACCGGCTGCTCGACATATTTCAGTCGGTTCTTCTCCATCCGGCGAACGATCTGAACGGCCTCGCCGGGCGTCTTGTAACCCTCGTTGGCGTCCACGCAGATCTCGACCGCGCTACCCGCGACCTCGCGCACGGCGTCGACCATCGCAACGTCGCGATCCGGTTCAACTCCGATCTTCACCTTGATGGTGCGCACGCCCTCCTGGACGAGCTTGGTAACTTCGGCGCGAGCCTCCTCGATCGAGATCAAGCCGATCGAATGCGTCACCGGCACCCGATCGCGCGCCTTTCCGCCGAGCAGGGTATGCACCGGTACTCCGAGCCAGCGACCAGCGAGATCGTAGGCAGCGAACTCGACAGCGGCCTTGGAATAGGGATAGCCCCTGATGACGGCGTCCATTCGCGCATGCAGCTCGGCGATATTGCCGAGTTCGACGCCGACGATCGCTGGCGCGAGATAGTTATCGATGACTGCTCGCGTGATCAGCGCGGATTCGCCGAAGTAGCGGCCGAACTCGCCACCCCAATCCTTGAGCGCCGGCGCCTCGCCCCAACCGACGCGGCCGTCGCTGTCGATCATCTTGACGACGACGTATCGGCCGATCACCTCGGTCAGACCTGCCCATTTGTGCTCGCGCCGGGTCGGCAGTTGGACAATCAGCGTTTCGACGGATTTGATCGTGGGCAAAAGGGTCTGCCTTTTTTCGTTTTGCATTTCAGCTCGGTTTTGCAGTACAGTGTCGCAATCATCAAACGTGATCACATTTTATGATCATGAAGCGCAAAGTCAAGGGTCGAGACGGCGGGTTTGTGGTTTGGGCTCGCGGGTCCTAGGAGGAGGAAGAATTGATCGTCGAAGCAACCAACTACTTTGCGAAGGAAGGTAAGGCGCCGGCGGTGCTTCAACAGCGCCGCAAGGCAACCGCGATCCGGCGCGAACTCGGCCTGGAGCCCGGCGAGATCCTTGTCCGTCGCGAGGGAAGCGGGCCTGACGTCCGGTGGGAGTGCAGATTTCCCTCCCTCGCCGCATACGAGGCCGATATGGCCGCTCGCGCAGGCTCGGAGGCGTTTACTCAAGCACGCCAGGCAATGCATACGCTGGTGGAACGGTTCGAGCGACACGTCTTTGAAATGGATGAGAACAGCTAGAGCGCTGCAGCTCACACACTCATTGCGTGACCCATCACGCTAACCCCGTCGGCGCGCCGATCCCCTCCCCCTCTGACTAGAGCGGGGATAACGAATAGCCCGTTCAATCAGCAACTATCGGAAATCCCGATATGTCGCATTGGAAACGCGGATTTTTAAAAAGACTCTAATGGTGGGAATTTCCTCCGACAGCCGTCGAACGGAGAGAAGAGGAGCCCATGTCATTCATCCAGAACACCTGGTACGCCGCTGCATGGTCGCGCGAAATCACACGTAGCTTGCTGCCACGCACGATCGCCAACGAGAACATCGTCTTCTACCGCACGGAAGCGGGCGATATCGCCGCTCTCACCGATCGGTGCCCGCACCGCTTTGTCCCGCTGCATCTCGGGAAGCTCAAGGGCGACATCGTCGAATGCGGCTATCATGGTCTGTGCTTCGATTCGAGCGGCGCATGTACGCTTAATCCGCATGGCGATGGCGCCATCCCGAGGGCGGCCAAGGTCAAGAGCTACAAGGTCGTCGAAAAGTACGATGTAGCGTGGCTTTGGCTCGGCGACGCGAGCAAGGCCGACGAGTCCCTGATCGCCGACTTCAGCGTTTTGACTAACCCGAAGTTTCGTACGGCCAGCAGCTATCTCCACGTCAAGGCGAACTATCAACTGATTTCCGACAATCTGCTCGATTTGAGCCACGGGCAGTACATTCACCCGATGTTCAAGAATGCCGAGGGGCCGCCGAAGTTCGAGGCCGAGAAGGACCCGCAACTCAATGAGGTCTGGGCAAGATTCTCGCGCCCCAACCAATTTCCGAACAAGTATTTTCAGATGCTGGGGTATCCAAAGGATCAACGGGGCGACCATCGCAACTTCATGCGGTGGAACGCACCGTCCCTCCTCCTGCTTGACGTAGGCATGACGGGCGTCGGCAGGCCGCCGGAAGAAGGACTTTCGATTCCGACCTCACATCTGCTCACGCCAGAAACCGAAACGACGACGCACTACTTCTGGGCCATGTCCCGCGATTTCCGTCAGGATGAGGATGAGCTCAGCGAGGAGCTGCTGAGGGTCGGCGTGGCGGTCTTCGACGACGAGGACAAGCCGGTTATCGAAGCTCAACAGCGCAGGGTGAACACCCAGGACTTGATGTCGCTGAAGCCGGTTCTTCTACAGACCGACGGCCCGGCAGTCAGGGCACGGCGGATCGTGGAGGCCCAGCTCCGCGCCGAGCAACCCTAATTGCTAAGATCGATCGCCGGACTGCCGAGCTTCTAAGGCTGCCGGCGTCATGAACGGTTCCGCTGGCAGACCGGGCGTCTGCCGTCTCTCCCTAAACTTGGCCGCCGCTTCACACCGGCGGCCATTTTTTTCGGCGTCCCGCGAGAGAATATTCCGGGCATTGATGCACCGGCAATGTTCGGAGCCGGGCCACGAGACCGGCGCCGCCCTCCGCAGTCCCGGTCGGGTACGTGCTAGCGCCGGCTCACACCATGTGCGCGCTCGTCGAGGATTCTCCAAGGAACTGCTGCTAGGACCAATGTGACGCGACGCTTCGACCGGATTTCTCCAGACTGGCGGGAAGCCGGCTACTTACCCAAGTGGTGATGAGAGGTCCGACGCATGTGCGTCGAGTTGGGCGCCCACGCGGGACACCGCTATATGTCGAGAACCAGCTCGTCGGACAACGAGCGGGAACAACAGATCGCAACCCTGTCGTTCCTATTCTTCTCCACGTCCGTCTGAAACGAATCCCGGTGCTCGGGCCGCCCCTTCAGAACCTTTGTCAAACAAGTACCGCAAATTCCCTGCTCGCACGAGAGCTCGACGGCTACTCCATTTTCCTCAAGGACCGACGCGATCGACTTTTCACAGGGCACAACAAATCTCTGGCCGCTGCGTGACGCGACAACCGTAAACGCGTCGCCGCCCTTGACCTCGCCGGCGGAAAAGCTCTCGGTATGAATCCTGTCCTCACGACAACCCGCTTTTCTCGCGGCGGACACGGCAAAGTCGATAAAGCCCTTTGGGCCGCAGATGTAGACACTTGTTCTCGAGCAAACCGCGTTCAGATCGCGCTCTGGCTGAAATCGCTGGTCTGCCGGCCCCTCGTCAACATGAAGCCGAAATCGCTTTGCAAACGGAGCAGCCGAAATTTCGTTGATGAAGGGCGCACGATCCAGCGTACGAACGCACAAGTGGAAGTCGAAGTCGCCGCCGATCGCCTGAAGCCTGTAAGCCATCGAGAGCAGCGGGGTGATCCCAATCCCCCCCGCGAGAAGAATCGCGCGCCCGCCATCCTCAACAAGCTCGAATTTGTTGCGCGGCCGTCCGATCTTGACGATCATTCCCTCACGAAACGTTTCATGAATCGTTCTGGATCCCCCTCGCGAGTGGGGATCGTTGAGGATAGCAAGTCTGTAGTAGCCCGAGCGAGCGGGATCATTGCAAACCGAGTATTGGCGAATAATCCTGTCCGAGACATGGACATCGACATGCGATCCGGCAGACGCGCTCGGCAATTCATTCGGCGTTGCGGGTTCGAGCTCGATGCTCACGATCTCGGTGGCGACGTAATGGATCCTGCGGATCCTCACGTCCATCGTATGTTCTGGATCGACCATCGCTTCAACAGCCTGATAGATGCGAAGAGCGACAAACCCGCTACCGGACAGCCGCATATCAAGGGCTGGATGCTATTCAATTCCACGACGACGCGGAAATCGGTTTCCTGGAGCTGAGCTATCGGCCAAGTCGATAGTTCTACGAAAACACGACGGCCCGCCGTAAACTTGGTCGGGAAGCCACAGAGACCGCAGCCTATGCATCCCGAATATCGGCGACGAGGCGCTCCACGTCAGCAAGCAAGCCTGCAGACTGCTTGCTGAGCTGTTCGGCCGACCGGAACACGAGCTGCGCTGCGGCCCCGGTTTCTCCCGCCATTCGATTGACGCGGACGATGTTGTCGGACACCTGGTTGGTACCGCGTGCCGCCTCCTGGACGTTGCGCGCGATCTGCCCCGTCGCGAGGCCTTGCTGCTGAATGGCCGCGGCAATTGCTACCGTAATCTCGTTGATTGAGACGATCGTGTGACCAATACCCTCGATCGCCTTGACTGCATCGTTGGTCGCCCCTTGCATGGCCTGTATCTGCGCGGATATTGCCTCGGTCGCCTTCGCCGTCTGGCCGGCGAGCGACTTTACCTCGCTCGCCACCACAGCGAAGCCGCTGCCGGCGTCACCCGCGCGCGCGGCCTCGATGGTCGCGTTAAGGGCCAGCA
The DNA here is from genome assembly GCF_015291625.1 of Bradyrhizobium sp. CCBAU 53421. Taxonomy (NCBI): domain Bacteria; kingdom Pseudomonadati; phylum Pseudomonadota; class Alphaproteobacteria; order Hyphomicrobiales; family Nitrobacteraceae; genus Bradyrhizobium; species Bradyrhizobium sp. CCBAU 53421. The sequence goes on along the minus strand of NZ_CP030047.1, from coordinate 1,694,129 downwards.
GGTCGGTCTGACCGGCGATATTGGTGATCAATTTCACGACGTCGCCGATCCTCTGCGCTGCAGCCGACAACCCTTGCACGACCTCGTTCGTGCGCTTCGCTTCATCCATGGCCCGCGCGGCAATCGCAGTTGACTGATTCACCTGGCGCCCGATCTCATGAACGGATGCGGACAGCTGCTCCGTTGCGGCAGCGACCGTCTGCACATTGGCCGAGGTCTGCTCTGCGGCGGCCGCGACGGTTGTCGCCTGTTCGGTCGCCTCCTCAGAGTTGGTCGACATGCGCTCCGACGTGACCTGCATCTCGCGGGCAGCTTTGGCGAGCGTATCGAGCGATCTTCGGACATCGCTTTCGAATTCATCGGCCATCTTGCTGATGAGCCGCTTCTTCTCGGCTTCGCTCTGCCGTCTCAAATCGTCCTGAGCCTGACGCAAGCCAATTGTCTCATTCATGCTCTCCTTGAAGACCTGGACAGATCTGGCCATCGCGCCGATCTCGTCCTTTCTGCTCTGGGCGGGAATTGTCACCCCAGTCTTCCCGTTCGAGAGTTCGAGCATCGCCGTCGTCATGCCGGCGAGAGGGTTGGCCACGTTGCGGCTGATCAGGAGGGAAACTCCAACCACGAGCGAAAGGATGACGCAGACGACGCTTCCGAGGCGTCGCGCCTCGGACCAGAAGATTTGATCGATGTCGTCGATATAGAGAGCGCTGGTTAGAACCCAGCCGTGGGTCGGAACTTCGGTCGCATAAGTCAGGGTCGGCACTGGCTCGCTGCCCCCGGGGCGCGGGAAGCTGAAGGTGACGAAACCACCGCCCCGATCGGCGGCTGCGACTGCATCACGAAAGAAATAGACACCGTTCGCATCTTTCGTTTGCATCATATCCTTGCCCTCGAGGGCTTGCTTCGGATGCACCTCGAGGATCCCTGCCTTGGTCGCAGCGTAGAACCGGTTGTCATTGTCGTAGTGTAACGAGCGCAGCAGTGTCTTGGATCGTTCACGAGCCTCCTGCTCCGACAGACCCGCCGCGCGCGCCGCCTGATAATCGGCTTCGATCGCCGTGCGCGCCAGCAGAACCAGTTCCTTCACCTTGGCCATCCTATCCCTGAGCAAGGTGTCCTTGAGGGTTGACAGGCCGATGCCGGCAGTGCCGATCATGCCGATGATCGACAAGAAAACGATGATCAGGAGTTTGGTGGAGATGCGGAGAGATCCAAACATGCGAGCCATTTCTGCTCTTGCTGGCGGACGAAGTCAGCCCAGGCGACCGGAGCGGGGTGGGATGAGGTTTGAGCGGCATCGGGACTGTGTTCCCTCCCCCGCATGCGGAGCAGAACCGACGTGGAGGGTCTCTTCGTGAGTCGTATGGTGGAGAGAGCCTCCACCCGAATCGCATCTCGAGATGCGATCCGAACTCCCCCGCAAGCGGGGAGGGATGCAGTGCGTCTGTGGCCGGACGGCTTCGACCGCGCATCATCCCGCTCCCGGATGGTCTGGTCGATGCGGCCTGCCGCTCGGTCATTCGGGCCCGGCGCGCGTGCGTCGGTGTCCGCCTGCCTTGGCCGGAAGACGCGCGGGCCCAGCTCGACGATAGCCAAGGGCGCCTCCCTGCACTTACGCGTGCCGCAGAATCCGGGAGGTCACACCGACGGACGAAATCCGCGCAGCGATCCGCGACGCCTGGCATCGGTGTATGACACCGACGCAGAGATCGATCGGGTCAGCGAGCCGGCAGCGGACGATGGCATGTCAGCTCCGCTGGACACTTGGCTCGACCTACTTTTTCAGCAAGTCATTGGTATAGAAGTCCGTCGTTGGCTTGTTAGCGTCGATCTGCTCCGTGGTCGACATCAGTTTCAACGCGTCCGAAATGGTCTTGTCGCTGATCCAGCCAAGCGGCCGCCCCTTTTCGGATGTCAGCGTTTCCGACGTTGCAACGACCTGCGCCTTGATCAATTCGTCGGACGGCGATGCACTCCAGGCTTTCTTCAGCGCCGCCGTCGCTGCAGCAGGGTCCGACTTCGTCAGCTCGATCGCCTCTTCGCTCGCCGAGAGGAACCGCTTGAGCGCCTCGGATTTCTCGGCAATCCCCTTGTTACTCACCACGACGGCCAGCCCGGGAACGTTGAGACCGAATTTCGGCAATTCCAACGTGGGAAATTTCGTGCCAGCGCGTTCTTCGACGATGGGCAGGTCAACGTTCGTATAGACGCTGATGAGATCGACGCGCTTTTGCATGAACTGAGGAAATTTCAACTGCGGATCGACTTGAACCTTGTTTATCTTGTCGCAGTTTATCTTGTTGATCGAGCAAAAAACATCGAGGTAGGTCGTGGCGGGGTCACCGACGGAGACGGCCAGCGACTTGCCTTCCATCTGGGCGGGCGTTGTCACCGCCTTGTCGGGCCATGAGATCAAGACGAACGGCGCTCGCTCCTGGTAAATCGCCGCGAGCTTAACAGGCATTCCTTTCTCGATCGCCGAGATTGCAAATATCGCCGGGACAATCACGACGTCTTCATTGCCCTTGACGAGTCCTCCGAGCGCAGCCTGTGCACCAGCGCCTTCTCCCAGGACGACGTCGATTCCCTTCTTCTGGTAAAGGCCCCTCTCTTTACCCAGGTAGAAGAATCCGTATTCCCCCTTGAGCTTCCAGCTGAACCTGACGTTCACGGTGTCCAGTGCCGACGCCGGCGTCGTCACGAACGAGGCGGCAATCGAAACCGCAAAAAGCCCAAGAAGTTTGCGAAGCTTCGGCACGAACCCCTCCTCGCTGATGGCTGCGCGTGGCCGTCCAGGCCGTCGCACAGCACTTGCTCACCTCATTTTGATCTCATATTGTGATCACGAAAACGCAATGTCAAGCGGCTTGCGCACCCGTGCGCGCAAATGTGGCGACGGCCGGACAGCGTCAGGTACATTCGCGCCAGGGAGGGAGAGGATCCCCCAGCAGACCATGGAAACCCCGAAGAGAACAACCATGCGGTTTCGGCACCTGGACATGAACCTGCTCGTCGCGTTGGACGCGATCTTGACCCATCAAAACATATCGCGCGCGGCCGAGCGATTGTTTCTGAGCCAGTCGGCAACGAGCGGAATTCTATCGAGGCTACGCGCGCACTTCGAAGACGAGTTGCTGATTCGGAACGGGCGCCGAATGGCCCTCACACCTCTCGCGGAGGAATTGGCAGGGCCGCTCCGGACGATTCTGGCCGAAACGGAAAAGCTTATGTCAATGCGAAGCTCGTTTGATCCAGCGACGTCCGAGCGACAGTTTACAATCGCCTGCTCCGACTATGTCTGGGCGACCCTGATCATTGATATCCTCGCCGAGCTGCGGGCGATCGCGCCCTCAGTGGACATTTTTTATCAAGGTCCAAGCACCCGGTTTTTCCGTACTGAGATCGATTTCCTGATCGTTCCGGATCGTTTCATGCTGGAGGATTGTCCGTTCTCCGCCCTCCCTTCGATCAACTACGTTTGTATCGTATGGAAAGACAACGAAAGTGTCGGGGACAGCTTGACGCTCGACGAGTTTCTCGAGATGCGCCACGCACAGGCGTATAGCGAGCGAACGACCTTCATCGAGGCATGGTTCTTCAAGCAATTTGGCCGGGCTCCGCAGGCCGGGATAACTGCACCAAGCTTCACGCTGCTCCCGGAAGCCATTATCGGGACCCGATTTCTCGCGCTCATCCCCGCAGACCTGGCTGAGCGCGCGGCGGCCACCCTGCCGATCAGGAAAGTGGAGGCCCCGATATCCCTCCCTTTGATGACCGATGTGCTGCAATGGCGGGTCTCGCAGGATAGGGATCCCGGGCAGCAGTGGTTGCGAACTCTCATTCTCGACGTTGCCCATCGACGACGCAATTCGAGCTAGGGCGCAACGAGACCCGGTGGAATCGTTACCGCGCTTTGGCTCCTTGTTTGAGCCTGATCCTTTCCGAAAATCGTCGGATCGGCCTGATGGGTAAGCAGAAGGTGTCTCAATAAAGTATTCAATTTTGCAGGAAAGCCGGTTGTTGGGCCGCGGTTTCTTGCGTTTTGAGATTTTGCTTTCGCAGCGATTCGTGATTCCCTAACGGCGGGTTATCGGCATAGGGGACGGCGATGAGCAAACCGCTGGATGATCGCCGGAAAGACCTGTTGCTTCCGGCGCTTGATCAAATCATCGACATGGGCCACCCGCTGGTGCGGTTGGCGGCTCTGATCGACTGGAAGTTTCTGGATGACCGCTTTGGTTCGGTGTGCCAAACCGGTCCGGGGCAACCGGGGCTGCCGACGCGGCTTGTCGCCGGCCTGTCATCCTGAAGCACATGCACAACCTGTCGGATGAGGTGCTGTGTGCGGATTCCGACGAAGTCGCACAGGTGCACCGATCTGAAATCGCCCGTTGATTCCGAGACGATGTCGCCCACCTCTCCGATTTGATCTCGCCCGGTGGCGAGGCGTTCTGGCCGGTTGGTTCTCTGGCATCGGTCAAGCTGCGTGGTCAATCTGGAATCGCGGCTTGAACCTGTTTTTTCGTCTGCGGTTGCTGTGGGCATGTGGGCAACGCGGTTGCGTTGTCCAAGCGCAGCGGCATGTCCACAGCGTTACGGTCGGGTGGATGGCAGGGTTCGGCGCAGGCTCTCGCCGGTGGGGTCGAGCCGGTGGGCGTTGTGAACGAGGCGATCGAGCACGGCATCAGCGTAAGTCGGACGTGCCATGTATCCACGGGGAGCTGGCTGGTGACGAGGGTGGAACGGCGACCGTAGCGATCCTCCAGGATATCCAGAAGATCGTGGCGGGCGCCGGCGTCGAGCGGAGCGAGGCCCCAGTCATCGAGTCACGTTGAGCTCAACGTGACTCGATTTATGTGGAGCGCACAGTGATGTGGAGTTGAGGGTCGACAATCGGCGCCGGTCCGGTTTTTGACAGCCGCCAACTCCACATAATTTACCTGTAGGTCATAGCCTCTTCAGCCAATCAACGATGTTGATCGCCGCAGAGGAGACGTGCCCGGCACGAGGCGGTGCGAGGATCTCAGGGAACACCTGCATTAGCGCCTGGCGTTTTAGATCGATGTCCGCCCTTGCATAGGTCATGGTAGTGTTCAGCGACGAATGCCCGAGCCATTGGCTGATGGTCGCGAAGTCGACTCCCGCCTTCAGGAGAAAGATGGCGGTCGTATGCCGCAAGGAATGGGGATGGATCCGCTTCTCCTGCAGCGTGCGGGTTGCACTGGCTCCGGCCGTGATGTGCTTCTTGAGCAGGTAACGAACGCCAAAGCGGGTCAACTTGTTGCCCTGGCGGTTCACGAACAGCGGAGAGTCGCCGCCCTCTGAATGAGCAGCACTGTTCGAGAGGTCCTGCAGAAGCCGTGCGGTTTGCAGCCAAATTGGACACAATCGCATTTTGCCGCCTTTGCCGCGCAGCCGGACTTGATGAGGAGGATCAGTGCGGATGTCGCACGGGCGCAGATCGAGTATCTCCTGAACACGGGCACCCGTATTGAGCATCAGTGCGAACAGGGCATAGTCGCGCTTACCCGTTCCGTGGAGCGATCGATCGATTTGAGCAACGCTTCGACTTCCTGCGGCTCAAGGTATTCGATCGGCTTGCTACGCGCGCCGCCTTTGAACGGTACGCCTAGCACGCGCTGCAGCTCGGCTAGATGGGCGGGCTGTTCGGTTGCAAGAAAGTTGCGATGTGCTGTTCAGCGTCGCGCTGGAAAGGCCACGCACCTCCGATAGATGCCGTTTGTAGCGATCAAGAAGCGATGAGAACGGGTCTGGCGCCGGTTCCCTGACGAGCAGTCTTCTCACGGTGAGAAAGCGTACAACGGCGCATCGAGTGCCTTGCAATGACGTAGAAGAAAATGCTTGCGAGAAAAACCTCTCTGAAACGCCGGTATCGCAATCAAGCCGCGCCGCGCCCATCCGATCGAGGGCTTCCTTTAGCCCTCGTACGTGGCGGCAGGCTATGGGTCGGGCGTATCCAGCCGAGATGAGCCAAGCGGCGAAATCTTCCAACAAAGCGCCATTGGGCGATCCCGTGTAGCACGGTGAACCTTCCGAAATAAGTGTTCGAGCATGGTTGCCCCCGTTGGATGGTTGGGAGAACCACGCTACCGTCGTCAGTTATGTTGAGTAGGAACGGTCGAAGCGGCTGTTAATAGCGGGGAGATCGATACGGCTCCACATCACTGTGCGCTCCACATAAATCAAGGATCAGCAGATTGACGCGGCCGAGGGCGCGCAACAGGCGCGGATGGCGGCCGTCGCCGCGTGCGAGCGCCAGGTCGTCGAACAGGCGCGGGACACGTTGGTAGAGCACGGAGCGATTGTCGCGACAGGCCTTGTGGCCGAGCGCCGAGGCGAGCCAGCTCTTGCCGACGCCGGCCGGGCCGCAAATCAGGAGATTGACGCGGTCGTCGATCCAGCGGCCCTCGACGAAGCTGGCGAACAGCGGGCGGTCAAGACCGCGCGGGGTGCGGTAGTCGACGTCGCTTGTCGTAGCGCAGCGAGGCTTCACGTTCGAGCAGCAGCGCAAGCCATTCGGCGTGACCGAGGCTTGCGGCCTCGCCGGTGGCTTCGATGTCGGCGAAAGCCTTGGCCATGCCGTGCAGGCCGAGGGCGTTGAGGCGGTCGAAGGTCGGATGAGTGAGCAAGGGAGGGTCTCCTAATTGTAGTAGCGCGGTCCACGGATGTTGGCATGAAGGATCGGCGCATCGTCCGCGGAGCGCTGGTGAGCAGGACGCCGATCGAGATTGTTGGCGAGGATCGACTTGACCGAGCCATAGGTGCGCGCGTTGGCGGTTTGGACTCTGATCCTGCAATCCGAGTCCGAGGGACCTGCCCTCATCTCTTGCGCAGCAAGGCTGCTCGGAAGATGGTCTACATATTCAACCTCCTTCTTCGCGCCGTCATGGCGCACATACCACGGTGCAGCCCAATGCCGTTGCGCATCCGACCGACGCGCGGCTGATGTATCGGGCCATCACCAAGCTCGTTGAGCTTGCCAAGCGCAATCGTGTGCCGCTGCGCCAGAGCTATCTGCGCCTGGCGAAGCGCGCCGCCATCATGGTCGGCCGCTATACCCACGCCCACCAAACGCGCCCGCGCCAGCTCAAGTTCCTGCGGACGCGGCTTGGCCGGATCATCCGCGACATCCGCCGCAAGATTGATGGCGATGCGGCGCTGGAAGCTCGCTTCGGCCCGCTGCTTGAACTGACGCAGCGGTGCGCACCCAGGATCAGCATCAGCGCGGCCCCAAGGTCTATGCGTTACATGCGCTGGAGGTTGAGTGCATCGGCAAGGGGAAAGCCCGCGCGCCTTACGAGTTCGGCTGCAAGGTCAGTATCGCCACCCCCGTGACGTCCCCGAAGGGCGGACAGTTCGTGCTCCATGCCAAGGCGCTGCACGGCAATCCCTTCGACGGGCACACGCTCGGCCCCGTGGTCGCCGACATGGAGAAGCTCACCGGCGTGGAGGCTCGCCGCATCCATGTCGACAAAGGGTACCGCGGCCACAACCATCCGCACCAGTTCAGGGTCTGGATCTCGGGCTAGGTCCGTCGCGTCACGGCTTCCATCCGGCGCGAGATGAAGCGTCGTGCGGCTGTCGAGCCCGTCATCGGTCACGTCAAGGCCGAGCACCGCATGGACCGCAACTATCTCAAAGGCCGCGTCGGCGACTGTATCAACGCCGTCCTCGCAGCGGCCGGCTACAACTTCGGCCTGCTCCTGCGATGGCTCGCAGAACTCTTGCCTGCCATCATCCGGGCGCTCGCCGAAACTGTCCGGCTCAAAACATCGCTTAAATCAGCGCTCGTCCGCGTTCTTCACGGCGGACTAACATCGACGACGCCACTCGCTTCCGACACTCCGCCGACGTCGGCGCCTATCTCGGCTTGACACCAAGACGTTATCGCACTGGCCGGATCTCCAAGCGCGGTGATCTGAGGCCGGCAAACTGGGCCGTTTTTGGACTAGAGTTTTTCGCTGCCGAATGCCCTCGGCTGGGAGGAGCGACGGACGATGAAGGCCTCGAGGTTTTCGGACGCCCAGAAGGCGTTCATCCTCAAGCAGGGCAGTGACGGGGTTGCGGTGGCGCAGATCTGCCGCAAGGCCGGGATCAGCCAGGCGACCTATTTCAACTGGAAGAAGAAGTATGACGAGCTGCTGCCGACCGAGATGCGCCGGCTGAAGCAGCTCGAGGACGAAAACGGCAAGCTGAAGAAGCTGGCGGCGGACCTGTCGCTCGACAAGGAGATGCTGCAGGACGTGATCCGCCGAAAGCTATGAAGCCTGGCCGGAAGCGCAAGCTGGTCGACGAGGTCTGTGACGAGTGGCAGGTGTCGATCCGCAGGGCCTGTGACGCTCTCGAGTTCGACCGCTCGACGTACCACTACAAGTCCCGTCGCTCCGGCCAGGCTGCTCTCGAACAGAAGATCAGGGAGATCTGTCATGTCCGTGTTCGTTACGGCTATCGTCCTGCTCCGCCGCGAGGGTTGGAGCCATGGTCAGAACAAGACAGGCCGCATCTACCGCGAATTGGGCCTGCAATTGCGCAACAAAACGCCGAAGCGCCGGGTCAAGGCCAAGCTGCGCGAATGACCGCAGGCCGGCCACGCGGTCGAACGAGACCTGGCGATGGACTTCGTCCATGACCGGTTGGCGACGGGACACAAGCTGCGCGTGCTTACGATCATCGATACCTTCTCCCGCTTCTCGCCGGCGCTGCAGCCACGGTTCACCTTCCGCGGCAGCGACGTCGTGGAGATACTGGAAAGGGCCTGCAAGGAAGTGGGCTTCGCGGCGACGATCCGGGTCGATCAGGGCAGAGAGTTTGTGTCGCGCGATCTTGACCTGTGGACCTACCAGCGCGGCGTCACGCTGGACTTCTCGCGGCCAGGCAAGCCAACCGACAATGCATTTATCGAGGCCTTCAACGGCCGCTTCGGGGCCGAATGCCTCAACGCCCACTGGTTCCTGTCTCTTGCGGACGCCCAGCAAAAAAGTGGAGACTTGGCGCAGATACTTTAACGAAGAACGGCCCCATGGCGCGATCGGCAATCGACCGCCGATTTTGCTGCAAAACCACGTCGGCGCAACCAGCCCGCCCACGTGACAAAGGCGCAAAACTCTAGTTCTGGGTGGTCCAAACTTCGGCCTCGCTGCAAAACACCGCAGACTCTAACTGCCACTGGATGAAAATTCAGTGGCAGGTCAGCGCCGCATCAGCGCAAGGTCGTTGCCGTTGGCCGGCCGTGGCGCCGGTAGATCCCAGAGCGCGCGATGCCAAGCAACATGCATTGCTGGCGGATCGACAGCGCCATGTCGGCGCGATCGAGCATTCCACGACGATCCGGCGTGCTCATCTTCCGGACCTCCGCGCTAAAAAGATACGATGAGCGCAACCCGACGGGGAGTTTAACTCGGCGGTGTTTCTCACAGGGAGAGCAACCATGTTCGATCAATTTTACAGCGATCCGACGCCAACGGTCTATGCGGCTATCGAGCTGAGCAAGAAAACCTGGGTCATCTTGCTCCCGGGTAAAGCGCAACCAAGCCTTCACCGGATTGCCGGTGGCTCCTTCGCCGGCCTCGTCATGAGATTGCGCGCCGCCGCAGCGGGCTCTGCTACGAGGCGGGCTATGATGGCTTTTTGTTGGCGTGGGCGTTGGCGGGTGAAGGCCTCGACTGCCGTCGTACTCGATCCAGCCAGTCTCCAGGTCAACCGCCGCGCGCGCGCGTCAAGACGGACCGGATCGACGTGCCGATGCTGGTGCGTGCCCTGATCGCGCTGGATCGCGGCGACCAGCATGTCTGCGCCGTCGTCAAGGTGCCGAGCGTCGAGGAAGAGGACGCGCGCCGCTCGCATCGGGAACGCCAACGATTGGTGCGCGAGCGCACCGCCCATATCAACCGCATCAAAGGTCTTCTCTTTGCGCAGGGCGTTCGGGGCGTCGTGCCGGGCCTGCGACGTACGCGCATCGATTTTCGCAACTGCGCACCGGCGAGGGGCGCCCGCTGGCCGCTCGGCTTCGGGCCGAACTTGAACGCGAATACGCCCGTCTCGAGCCCGTCGAGAGGCAATTGCGCGAGATCGAAGCCGAGCGCGACACCGCCGACGCCCAAGATGCGATGGTCGAACGCAAACGCGGCATGCTGCTTCAATTGCGTGGCATCCGCGCGGCAAGCGCGGCGATCCTCGCCCGGGAGATTTTCGGACGAACCTTCGCCAACCGACAGCAATTGGGATCCTATCTCGGGCTCACGCCGAGCGCTTACGACATCGGATCGTGCTCCCGCACCGCTTCCGGTGCGATCTTTGCCTTTAGTGCCGGGTCGATCTTGCGTCTCCTTCTTCGTCGTCATCATGTGCTCCGTCTATCAAACGGAGCAGCCACTTCCAACTAAAGCACGTGGTCCCAAAATCGGGGTCCATTTCAGCTGCCGCTGCCCCGGCGGAAGCAGTGAAGCTGACCTTAAAAGACAGCGGCGCGAAGGCCGCAATCCTCAACTGCCCATCGAGGAGGAGCAATTGCTTTAGACTTGGCGTCAAGCCCGGCGAGCTTTTCATTATACACGATGGCGAGTTCGATCCGATCATCTCGCGCCATCGTCGTCACTAAGCGCTCCGCGTCCGATCTTGATCAGTTGCGTCGAGTTCATGACATTGCCGTTCGGAAGCCGCCGCTCGCACGAGCAGTCAATCTGCACAAGGTATGAAAGCACGCCGTTTGCTTGTCTCCGCAATGTGGCCGCCTGGCACGCTGACGCACCGCTTCGCCCCTGTTCGCGCGGTCTGCAGCACATTGTAGCGCAGCTCTGAAGACGCAGAGTCGCTTATTGCCAGCTTCTCTGCGCGCGTGGCACGCAATTTGAATCTTCAAGTTCGCGTCAGCGGAAGCGGACGCCTCAACGAAAGGAAGCAAATATGAATATCTCAGATTATGACGTGACCGAACTGACCTTCGAAGAAGCGTGCGCCGCTGCCGGAGGTCAGGACGGCCCTGTGTGTGTTTGGGATCCGGAAGAAGAGAATTGGTATTGCGTACCGGACTCCTTCTAGGAGCGCTTGTAACTGTATTTTTAGCCGGTCCGCGGCGCAGCCGCGGACCGGCTTACCCCAGAGCTACTTTCGTACGAACGCAACCCTCTCGCGCTAACTGCCGCGGGAGTGCTGCCGCTAATTTGCGCCTGGCGATGCCAGCGTCATGATAGATGTGAAATAGTGAGCCCGCGTCCTTCTGAGCGCACTCCGCTGCAGCTGCTCAAACTGAGCTCGATGATTGGCTCGGCCCCCTCTTGTTTACCCGCCAACTATTCATGCCAAGAGTATGTGAAACCTATGTCGTGCCAAACCACCAAGTTGAAGCAGCGCGATATGATGGATTGTGGGGCGGTCAGCCTTGCTTCTGTTGCAGCCCACTACGGCTGCAAGTTGCCATTGTCTCGGATCCGCCAATATGCCTCGACCGACCAGTCTGGTACTACGGTGTCAGGTCTTTTGAACGCGGCTCAGAAGCTAGGCTTCATTGCGAAGGGCGTCAGGGGCGACTTCAACAGCTTACACAAGATACCCAAACCGGCTATCGCGCATGTGATCGTCAAAGAAGTGCTGCACCACTTCGTCGTAATCCAAGCAGTCGACGTGAGGAGGGTCACTGTCATGGACCCTGCGTTTGGTGAAATCCGACGGCTATCGCACGAAGAATTCAAGCGGCAATGGACCGGCGTCATGGTGCTTCTGGTTCCGTCAGACACGTTCAAACGTCGCGATGAGACTACCTCAACTCTTGTTCGTTTCGCCAAGCTGCTTGCCCCACACAAGGTTGCGCTGGCACAGGCTCTGGTCGGCGCACTGGTAACCACCATTCTCGGCCTCTCGACGCCCATTTACGTCCAGAAAACCGTCGATCATGTGATTACGTCGGGCGACCGCAACTTGCTCAACGTCATGACCTTTGTAATGCTGCTGATCCTGGTGCCACAAATCTTAATCAGTCTGCTTAGAAGCCGGCTCATCTTACAAACTGGGCAGAAAATCGATGCGAGCTTGATCGGCAACTACTATACTCACATCCTAAGGCTATCCCAGAATTTCTTCGATAGCATGCGAGTGGGAGAACTCGTTTCGCGGATGAACGACGCGGTGAAAATCAGGAGTTTCCTGAACCAAACCTGCATTACCATGTTCGTCAACATTTTGGTTATACTATTCTCGTTCGGGTTGATGCTCCTCTATTCGTGGAAGATCACTGTGGTTGCGGCGATCTCAATTCCACTATATGCGCTGATATATTGGACGACTAATCGGCTGAATAGCAAGCGCAACCGCGCGACAATGGAGAATGCCGCCGATCTGCAGGCGCAATTGGTGGAATCGATCGGAGCTGTTTCTACGATCAAAACATTCGGGATGGAGAAGAGCGCACGTCTCAAGATGGAGAACCGCCTCGCTAACACGCTACAGTCGGTCTACAGTGCCGCCCTTATTTCGATCATTGGAGACAATGCGTCCACGTTTGTTTCAAGTCTGTTTACGATCCTGCTGATGTGGTGCGGTACCAGACTTGTCCTGGATCAGACCGTCACGCCGGGGGAACTTCTTTCGTGCTATTCGTTGTTCGCCTTCATCGCCCGCCCGGTCGCGAGCCTGATCCAAGTTAACAGATCGGTCCAGGACGCTGTCATCGCGGCGGATCGACTCTTTGAGATTTTCGACCTTGAGCCGGCACGTGACGGCAGCGCTGATGCCACAAATGTCACCCCTGGTGATATTTGCCTTGAAAATGTCACATTTCGTTATGGTGCCCAACCCAATCTTTTTCAAGGTCTCAGCGTCACGTTCCGGAGAGGCGCGATGACGGCGGTGGTGGGGGAAAGCGGCTCGGGCAAGAGTTCCCTTGCAGCGCTGCTACAGAACGTCTACCCGCTTGAAGGGGGCTGTATCCGAATCGGCTCCCATGATCTCAAGGACTTCTCGGCTGTATCGCTGCGTAAGCTTGTCGGCGTGGTTCCGCAATCAACAGATGTATTCTTGGGCTCGGTGATTGAGAACATCGCACTCGGCGAGCTCGAACCGGAGCTCGAGAGTATCATAAAAGTATGCGACCAAACTGGGTTGCGCGAGGCCATCGAGCATTGGCCCGGAGGATTCAAGGCCAACCTCGGGGAAAGTGGCGTAAAGTTGTCTGGCGGCGAGAAACAGCTTCTTTCGTTGGCACGAGTTCTATACAGGAATCCGGAAATCCTGATCCTGGACGAACCTACCGCCTCTCTCGACTCAATTGCCGAAGCCGCTGTGCACCGGCTCCTCGAGAATCTGCTCCGGGCCGGCAAGACCATCGTAGTGATCTCTCACCGGCTTAACACCATCCGTCGCGCTGACAAGATAGTCCTCTTGGAGAGGGGGCGGATAGTTGCGGAAGGGAGGCATACTGATCTATTGACCGAAAGCGCTTATGCTCGATTCTGGCAGAGTCAGACCGAAGAAAGCTGCAGCTGATGGTTCGTGCGAAAGGGCGCAACTGTTCGGGAGCTCTGGCTTCCGGTCGATGCTTCTCACCGCCGTCTGGCGCGAGAATTGCCAACAGCCTGCTAATCTTACTGCGTCACAAACGATGATCTGTGTAGTGGTCGAACTGGATCGCACAACAAGGACATCTCGACAGCGTTCGGACGAGCCCATGTTCGAGCCGTCGTCGCATCGTCGCGATCGAATTTGGCATGTGACGATGGGTCCGCAGCGGCAGATTCACGGGGTCCGTAATCTGCGGGAACGCGAGCGAGCGGGATCGGCGGGGTGCGCTAAGCGCCTGAGGGGGGAATCGTCTCCCGCTCCGAGATCAGGAATCCGTAGGCCGCAATGCACATCGTTGCGTGATGATGAAAGCCGCGCCAGCCGCGTCCCTCGAAGTGTCCGAGCCCAACCTCCTGCTTGAGGTCCTGATAGTCGCGTTCGATGCGCCAGCGCAATTTAGCCGTCTCGACGAGAGATCGGAATGCCACATCCTCCGGCAATGTCGAGAGCCAGTATTTGGTAGGCTGGTCCTCGCCTTTCGGCCATTCAATCAGCAACCATTCCTCCAATCGCGGGGTGGTTTGCCAATAATCACGATGCGCGGCACGGACCCGCACGCGAGCAAAGCGCGAGGTCAGCTTTTCGTTCGTTCCTTGCCGCCATGTGATGGTGCGACAAACTTTGGCCGGCAGGCCGATCGCGAACGCCTTGACGGCGGCCGGCTGATGCTGACGGTTGCGGCGCACCAGTTTCGGTGGACGGCCGCGGCCTGACCATGGCTTCGGCGGCAAGGGACCGGTGCCGGGCGCCCATACCGTTGTGCTCGGCAGAAGACCCGCCACATAGGTCAATCCCAGCGCCGTGATCTCCGTGCGCAGGTCGCTGTTGTTGCCATAGCCCGCGTCCATCAGCACGACAACGCGCGGAAGGCCGCTCGCACAGGCCCACCGCAACTGCTCCAGCGCGATCACCGGCTTGGTCAGAAAGCCGACTTCGGCAGGAATGCCAACCTTGCGCCGCCGATCGCGGTCCTCAGTCCATTCCTTCGGAAGATAAAGGCGATAGGCAGGCTGGCGTGGTGGTTGGCAATCGACAGCGACACCGCTACCTGGCAATTATCCTGCTTGCCGAGCTGCCCGCAATATTGCCGTGCCACTCCAACCGAATGTCGCTCTGCTTGGGAAATCCGGTGACGTCGATGATCCAGGCTTCGATGGGGCCCGGGCGTTCAATCGCTGGCAGGACCATCTCGCGTACCTTGCCCAGCACCTTCTCATCCGACCAGGCGCCGCTGCCGACGAAATACAGCAGCGATTGATGCTGGGCGGCCGTCCGTTCCGGAGCTGTCACCGCCGCCATCGGCTCCACGCTCTTGCAACCGCCACAAGCCATCGGGCCGACGCAATAGTCGCGCAGCGGCGCCTTCCGATCAGCATGACCGATAACACTGGCAAGCCCTTCCAAATATGCCGCAAATCGCTTCTCGCCCGTCTTGGCGCCACGCCCGCTCATGTCGGCCTCATCGGCTGATGGTCCATGCTTCAACAATCACTGATTCTGGCCGGCGGTTTTGTAACTCAGTCAGACTAGGTCAGGCGCTCGCGAACCGGTGCCGTTGCGCATCGACCTTTAGAGCGATCAAGCGAAATTACTCTACTTGACGGCAACACAGCGGCCAGCGCGCTGGCGGACGCAACTAACACCGATCTACATTAGCAGAAACAACGCCGTTGCCGATCTCGCTGCAACGGCGCGACCGCGAGATGGTTTCAGCCGAGTGGCGTTCGGAAATAGATCAGCGGCTTGGTAATGGCTCTCACAGTTTCCAAAAACGCTAATCGCTCTCGGCGAGCGGTCCACTACATACCAACGTTTACATCAGAGCGGACGGTAGCGGCCATCGATCCCTGAGCTGGTCCCGGTTGTCTGAACAGAATCTCCGCGTCGATAAGTGGAGCGTCTGCCGGGGTTAGGCCGCCGCGCGGAGCGGCGGAAGATCGAAGTAGGCTTGATCCGGAGTGCGGTCGTCAAGGCTCGAATGAGGCCGACGACCATTGTAAAAGTCTAGATACTGACCAATCGACGTCGCGTGTCAGCAACGGTTTCGTAGGCTCGCAGATAGACCTCCTCGTATTTGACGCTGCGCCATAGCCGTTCGACGAACACGTCGTCCCGCCAGGCTCCCTTGCCGTCCATGCTGATCGCAATGCCATTGTCGGCGAGTACGCCGATAAAGGCCTATCCGGTGAACTGCGAGCCCTGATCCGTGTTGAAGACATCCGGCTTGCCGTGACGAGCCAGGGCATCCTGAAGCGTCTCGACGCAGAATGCCGCCTCCATGGGATCGATACGCGCCACGACAACACGCGGCGGCTGAACCAGTCGAGCACAACCGCCAGATAGACGAAGCCGCGCGCCATCGGGATGTAGGTGATGTCCATCGCCCACACCTGGTTCGGCCGCGTGATCTCCATCCCGCGCAGCAGGTACGGGTAGATCTTATGGCCCGGCTCGGGCTTTGTCGTCCGTGGACGGCGATAAAGCGCTTCTATCCCCATCCGCCGCATCAGCGTCTTCACGTGCCGACGGCCGATCTTGCACCCCTGCAAAGCCAGCAGGCCTCGCAACATACGCGAACCGGCGAAGGGATACTCCAGGTGCAGCCGATCGAGACGCTGCATGATCTCGAGGTCGGCTGAAGAAACTGGACGCGGCAGATAATACACGCTGCCGCGGCTGATCTTCAAAACCTCTGCCTGCTTCGTGATCGACAGATCGTGCTCACGGTCGATCATCGCTTTGCGCTCAGCAATCCCGCCTTGGTGAGCGCTCCTTCTAAAAAATCGTTCTCCAGCGTCAACTCTCCGATCTTGGCGTGCAACGACTTCACGTCGATGGCGGGCGTGGCCGGTGTCCCACCTCCCGGTCCGAAAATATCGGAGGCGCTGCCCTCAAGCTGCGATTTCCAGGCCGTAATCTGATTGGGATGAACGTCGAAATGCTCCGCCAACTGGGCTATCGTGCGATCGCCCTTGACGGCGGCCAGCGCCACCTTCGCCTTGAAGGCCGGTGAGTGGTTCCAGCGCGGTGGCCTGCTCATGATCTCTCCTGATTCGCAGGCTCAGCGTGCCCGCTGTCAGGCAGAAACTCCACTTATCGCCCTGTTCAAATTTGCGGAGCCGGCTCAGTTCGCCAGCAGGTCCGCACAGAAACACCTACGGCACCGCCGATCTCGTTCTGCACCTGTGGCGTGGGAAGAGGCTCCAAGCCCCGGTGCTGATCGGAAACAAAATTGACGCGGGATTCACGCGGGATCAGCCGCAAGGGTATCGGATTTCTCGGGACGCCCACATCGCTCATGGGGTCGCGCCCTTGGTCGCCACCCTCCTGATTTCGCCTTCGATTTACATCAGCGGTTCTCGTCTCGTAGACGATTTCGATGGCGCTTTGCCATACGAAGCCCTCCGGCCACTCGTCCATGAGGATGATCGAGCGGCGGTGGAAACTGCCATCGGGCGTGCCAGTAGCCCTTACGAGCCGGTCCCGGTCGAAGCGGTGATGAGCTTCTTTGATGGCTACGCCCAGATCGTTGGGAAAGCCTATCCCGACCTCCGGATCAAGACCAACCCGAACAGCGGCAATGCCCGACTCGAAGCGTCGAGAACCATCTACTTTGACACGCGCGCGAGCGGCTTCCGCAGCTATCCCTTCCTGCTCAAGGACAACAAGGTGGCCAGCATAAGAGTCTCGCATCAATGTTGGGATTCGGGCGCACCGAGCACCAGCGTCAAATTGATGCTCGACGGCTGGGCCGCCCACCTGGCAAAGGCTGTTCCAATCTTACAGCCAGCCGTGGCAGGCAAAAGATTGTATATCCGATCAGCCGGCAGGAGCTTGGCCATAGTCGCGGACACCGCCCGCCTCGACAACACGCACTCTGCCCCGGCTCAGCAGCAGGCCATTGAGCAAGCCTTGAAGAAGCTCCAGCTGATCAGGGATACTTGGGACGGAATGGAGTGGCAAAGGCCGCGACGGTGCTTGGCAGATAAAGCGCTACCGGCTAATGGACGAGAACGAGGCTATCCGCCTCGAGATAGGGCCCGTCGCGACCCCGCATGATTTCGGTGAATGTGACGATGCGGCATGTCCGCTAGGTCCGCAGTCGTGGCGACAATGCCGTCTGCGAATGCTCCGATTTCATTATATAGTGGTTTCATGAAATACATGATATAGTGATTTCATGAAGGCGGCGCGCCCCTCCGACGAGACGGACGAGTATCTGCAGATTCAGGTGCCGGCGGTCACGAAACACCACCTTTGCATTCGGGCTGCGGAAACGCGCGAACCCATTCGGGTGGTGGTCCTCCGCGCGTTAAAGGCATATGGCGTGACCGTACCGGACAAGGCAATCTCCGACCGTCGAAAGAAGCGGACAGCATGACGGACGAATTTTCCCCGCTTACCGTCGAGGACTATGCCTCGCAAGCGTTGACCACTGACCTGCGCAGTGACCGTGGTTCGCTCACATTTCCGTTGCTCGGCCTGTTTGGTGAGACGGGCAGCCTCCTCAGCGAGGTCAAGAAGAAACAGCGAGACCGAGCTTCATACCTCGGCTACGCCGGCGCCGTAGTCGAGGAACTGGGCGACGTTCTTTGGTATCTCACGGCGGTCGCCGCGCGAGGTGGATTGTCTCTCGGAGAGATCGCCGGGAATCTGAATCGAGGGTATGCCGACTGGCAGCGTGCGCCCGACGCCGCACTTTCATTCGCCTCTCTACAGCCTGCAATAATGACGCGCCGGTTGGAGCCCACTCCGACCTTTGAGAAGACGCTCCTCCAATTGGCGGGTGAAGTCGGCTTGCTCGTGACCGATCACGAAGCAGGCCGTCTGGCCGACAACCAGTCGGCGTTGGCCGGTCGCCTTGTCGCGATCATGCGCACGTTGATTCAAGCTGCAAACGAGGCGGGCGTCACGCTCGAGGCGGCTGCGGTCAAGAATTTGAGCAAGATCTTCGATCGTTGGCCGCGCCGACGATCATATCCCGCGCCTCTCGACGAATCTGCCGAACCCGAAGAACAGTTGCCTCGCGATCTCTATGTCGACGTTTCTGAGCGTAATGTTCGAGGCCAGACTTATGTGTGCCAGCGTTGCAATGGCCTGAACGTCGGCGATCGTTTGACAGATAACGCCATGACAGCCGATGACTATCGCTTTCACGATGTTTTCCATTACGCTTATGTAGCTGTCTTGACGTGGTCGCCCGTCATCCGCAGCCTTTTCCGCCTCAAGCGGAAAAGCGACCCCAAGATCGACGAGGCTCAGGATGGCGCGCGCGCCACTCTCATCGAAGAGGGCGTCGCCACGTGGATCTTCGGGCAAGCGCTCGCGCTAGACCTCTTCGCCAACGTGAAGTCAGGCGAACTGCCGTTCGACATGCTGAAGCATGTCCGCCAGTTCGTTGCTGGATACGAGGCCGAACGAATTCCGCTGTGGCTTTGGGAGGACGCGATCTTGCAGGGCTATGCCGCTTTCCGCTTTCTGCGCGAGCATCGGCGCGGGCGTCTTCACATCGATACGAATAACCGTCGCCTAACCATCGAGACACTACCTTGAAGACGCCGAAGTCGTTCGCCCAAGCCCTTGCTGAAACCCGCCTTCCTTCGGTGTTCAACCCTTACGCCGATTGTTGCGCGACGTATGATCGCGCGGATGCAGCGCGCATCCGGCGGCGCAATCTCGTGCGGTGCTTGGACGCGGCCCTGACCGCTCATGTCGATACGATCTGGATCGCCCGCGATCTGGGCTACCGCGGCGGCCGCAGAACGGGCGTGCCGCTGACGGACGAGGTTCATTTGAGCCACGCGGCGGCGCTGATGGGCGGCATAGCACTGGATCGTGCAACAAGAGGTCCTGTGGTCGCGGAGCGGACCGCCGCCATCGTCTGGAGCGTGCTGACTCGAATCGGAGAGCCCGCCGTCTTGTGGAATATCTTTCCTCTTCATCCGCACGAGGCCGATGACCCCTTCTCAAACCGTTGCCACACCAGGGCCGAGCGCGAAGCCACGTGGCCATTGCTCACGGCTCTCATTGCGATGATCAAGCCGCGCCGGATCGTGGCAATCGGCCGCGATGCCGGCATGGCGCTGAACGGCCTCGATACAACGGTCGAGATCGTCCGCCATCCAAGTTACGGCGGCCAAGCTGAGTTCATCTCGGGTGTCAATCACATCTACGGTCTCGCAGCCGCCGATGACGATCGACAGACGCTCGAGCTTCCATTCTTTCCTCAAGCCGCGAGAGGGGCCGCTGCCTGATCGAACTCTGCGATCATCGCAGTAATGTCGGACCGGCTAGCAGCCTTTCCGTTGCGGCGCGGGTGGTCGATTTCGGCATGGGTGGAAATGACGGTGAGCGCGCCAACCTTGAGGTCGGCCTCATCAGCGACAAAGTCCATTAGGCGGCCAAGTCCAATCAGGTTGCCCAACAGCTTTTCAATATAAAAGTGATTGCGATACATCACGGTCAAAGTCAGTGTTTTTTCCGTGCCAGGTATGACCTTGAAGCTCATAAAACTGAGGCACTGTCCGCCATAAGGCGAATTATCGACATCCCGGACAGGATCGAATAGCGACAGCTCGAATTTGTTCAGGGCTCGCACGTCCTCGTTCTTCAGGCGCGCAACGATATCCCAAAGCTGATTGGGCGCGTCACCCTCGGCCACCGGAAATTGAATCATGCGCTCGAAATAGTATCCGGACCAACGTTCGCTTCGCCGAACTTTCTTCAGAACATTGTCGCGGAAAACATCGAAGAAGGCGGGAGCGCCATAGCGGCGATAGAGGCCGGCCGGAAAAATGGTGTTCGCCACCGTCTCCACCGATTTGTCGCAGTTAGATAAGAACTCGTCGACCACCGCGACTCGGGCATCCGCCAGCGTTGCATGGGCGATCGGATCTGCAATGTCGATGATCACATTGTAGGCCGAGTGGCCCGGTCGGGCATCGACGGCGCGCACGGCTTCGCGCCAGGCGCTCGCGCAGTCAGGCTGCGACGGGATCGGCAAGTACATCGACGTCCTCCAACAAGATTGCGGCCGCATAAATGCGTGGCCCAAGGAACCGCTCCGTAAGCCAGCCGTAGCCCGCATCGCCCCAGGTCGGCCCCCAACTATTGCGCACCAACACGGCACGCTGGCCGTCGACCTTCCCATGCCCAACCGCCACCACCGCGTGGCGCCGGTCGGGCTCGGATTGCTCGCCGGGCGATGGATCGACGACACCCTGAGGGTTGCGCTGATAGAAGGCGCGCGACAGCATCGTCAGAACGATCACCGGGCGCCCTTGGTCCAATTCCTGGATGACGTGGTCGATCGAGTGGGTAGCGACGGCGCCATTGCGGCCGAACAGTTTGCCGAGCTCACGCGGCGGCACCCATGACGCCGCATCTGCGGGTGTTGCGGATAAATAGGGCCAGCCGCTCTCTACGGGTTGCCCATCCTTGTGAAGCGCCTCCAGCATCGAAGAAAGGAGCGCGCCGGTGTCCGGCGCCCGGCCGGCGCGCCGTTGCGCCTGATAGAAGGCATATTCGCAGGACAACGGCACCCAGCCCTCACGTAGAGAGGCATGTGCATCGCTCGCCGCGAAGGCAAGGCAGGTAGGGCGCGCCCCTTGATTGCGGGCGGCGCCGAAAGAAGCCCGCAGATCGACCGAAATCGTAATGTCGCTCATGCCGCCTCAAGCAGCCTCCGCCGTTCGGCGCGGGAAAGCCCCTCTTGCTCAGGGCCGGTGAGATCGAGGTCCACGGCAAGAGTCGCAAGAGGCGGATCAGGATCCCATGGTCGACGTTCGTCGATCGCGAGCCGTCCGCGATAAGTGTCCGGTGGCGTTGCAGTCACGCGCCGGATGACGGGGCCGCCGACGCCGTCGGCGTCAATCGCCTGCAGGTCATCGCGCACGACGGCGAACCCACTCTCTTTGAGCTGATCGATATCCCAGAGATAGCCTCCGCCGCTATGTTCTTCGAGCCGGAGAACAAACAGATCGTTGCGGCTCCCGTCGATGCGCGCACCTGCGTCGCGCTCGGTGAGCAGCCAGACGTCTCCCCTGTAGTCCTGCGGCTGATAGGCCTCGAGCAGGGCGACTTTCATCTCACGCGGTTTGGTCTGAAGGAGTTCCCGGGCCTGCGTCGCCTGGATGAATCTGTGGCGGGCGAGCGTCCAGCAAGTCGCCTCATAACTCGCGCCGATTCGCAACGAGAGCTGGTAGACCGCACTCGGTCGGCGAAAATCGGGAACGGTCCAGCCCTGACGAGTCGCATGCCAAGCGACGAGCCAGCGCGGCATCATGAACTCGACAGCGAACGCGTCGGCCTCAACCTCCTGAAAGTCGCCGGTCGGCTGCGCTTGCAAGGGCATCCGTCGCAGAATGCTTTCGTCATCGAGACTGGGCTGATGCTGGAGGCGGAAATGTCCGAGCTCATGCGCCGCAGTGAACCGTTGAATGCTCATCGGACGCTGTGTCGTGACGAGCACACCAGGTACAGGATCGCTCAGATAAGCACCGAGGAGGCCTTGCAGGGGTCGCACGAGCAGGGGCAAATCTACGGAATGGATGGCTGCGAAAACATCGACGTTCCCCCGGCCGCCTCGATCTGCTGACGCAGGTCAAGTTGCCGATGGAGCCGCGCCGCAGCCATCGTGCCAGCGCGAACCGCGCTCGGATAATCCGCAGCCACCATCGGTTAGCCTTGCGCGGCGCGCGAGCGAGCGCGCAGGTATTCGGCGAAACGTCCGAGCTCGGTGCGGTCCTGCTCCGACAGGTCGGCCGCCTTGCGCGCCAAGTGGGCCACATCGATTGGCAGGCTCGCCGCAGCGTCTTCTCCAGTGAAATAGCCCACCGGCTGACGGTACAACTTTGCAAGCCGGGCGAGTTCGATCGCCTCGACGCGGCGTAGACCGTTCTCAATATCCGTCAGGGCGGTTCGCGGGATCTTCAAATAAGTTGCGACCTCCTCCTGCTTGAGACCGAGGTACTTGCGAGCTTCACGGAGCCGATCGCCGAGAAGCCGGCGCGCTTCGTCATCGTTATCCTGATGAACTGCGAGATCGGTCATGATTTCGCTCCTTTCTTCTTCGTCCACTCTTTCTCCAAACGGGGCAGTAGCTGGCCGAGTGCGCCCTCGACGGACATGTAGCCGCCTGCGCGGACGACGCTCTCAGGCAGTTCGAACCCGACAATCGGTTCGACTGCGCACAGGATTGAAACGACCACCAACGAGTCCACGTGAACGGATGCTTTGGCGATATCTGCAGGTGCCGCGGGCAGGGCCATGCCCCTAATCGACGCCTCGATCTTCACAGCCTCGACCAATTCGTCGCGCAATTTCGCCTCGACGGCGGCCAAGGGGAACGGCGCAATCTTGACGGGCGGCGGAGCGAGCGTGGTGGTTGTTACCATCTCTGTGTCTTTCTAGGACCCGCAGCGAATATAATGTCTGATTTTCCGACATGCAAGGGTTTCGTGCCTTCGGTGGAGGAGCGCGGTCAGCGCCCGACGCGATGCAGGCGGAAAAGCTTTTCGAAGAAATCGGTGATCCTCAGTTCGGCGCCCTCGCCGACCAGCTCATTCGCTCCGAATCGGTAGACCTCATAACCGGCGAGGCGCAACTCGCGGTCAGCCGATACCATGTCACCATAGATCTTCAACGACGGATGGCCATTCTCGGAGAAGTGGTGTTTTCCATCCACCCCTAGCACGATGCGTTGGCGCCCCGGGAGAAGGAGCAAAAGTCCATGCGCTGGCGCGGAAGCGGAAGGCGATGGCGCAAGGTTTTCACGACAGCGGGGTGGATGGTAGAGACGAGCCTTGAAGCGGTAGCCTTTGCGGGGCCTCACTGTTGCTGACGTTTTCACGTCAGTGCCCTCACCGAGCCGGCATGGCTTCTTGAGCTCGCCACCGGGTCACCGGAGGCGGTCGCCCGCCCCCGGTTCCCACAGAACGTGGCGTGCGGATTTCCCGCACCGACGCTCTTCGACAGTTGGTTCACAGCACTGCTAGCGCCTGCAGCTCCCGATAAGGGAGGCGCAGCTTAGGCTTCAGCAACGGTGTCCGTTCTTTGATTTGGTTGAAGGCGTCCCAAGTGAGGCGTCGGCCTGCCCAGCTGCGGCTGCGCAGCATTCCGCGCCAGTAACGCTCCACGGCCCGATAAACTTTTACGAGGCTCCGGAGATTTCCGGCGACGCCGTAATAGCCATAGTGGCCGCGCAGGACGACGTTGATTTCATCGGCCTGGTCACTGATCTTGTAATGCCGTATTCGCCGCATCAGCTCCTGCAGAGACATAAGGCTGCGCTTTAGCCGAGATTTCTCGGTACGCATCCCAACCTTGAAGTTGCCTCTTTGGTTTCGCGGGCAATAGAGCGTTAGACCCAGAAAGTAGATTGTTTCCGGGCGGTTTCTGCCGCGTTTGCCCGCGTGTCTTTGCGCGAACCGACCAAACTCGACCAACTTGGTCTTGGTCGGCTCTAGAGTGAGGCCGAACTTCCCCAACCGAAGACGCAAGGCCTCCTGTACGCGGATGGCGTCCGATCGATATTGGAAGCAGATCACAAAGTCGTCGATATAGCGCACCAGTCGGGCTTCGCCCCGCAACCGGCCCTTCACCACGCGTTCGAACCAGAGGTCGAGAACGTAATGAAGGTAGAGGTTGCTCAAAAGCACACTGATCGATCCGCCTTGTGGCGTTCCTTGTTCGCTCGGATGCACCGCTCCGTCTTCCAAGACACCCGCTTTCAACCAGCGCCGGATCAAGCTGATCAGGCGCGGATCACCGACTCGATGTTCGACAAACCGGAGGACCCGATCATGATCGAGACTCCCGAAAGACTACTCGACAGACTACCCACCACCGCGCTCATCATCTCGACGACTATCCCGATCAGGTAACCATCGTTCGGTCGCGCCATCCCTTTGAGGGATCTGCGCTCAATGTGCTTGGCTGGTGTCATCGACGCGGCGAACTTCATCTGACGCTTGTACTGCCCGATGGTACCCGTGCCCTTGTACCGGCCGCGTGGACAGATCTGGCTATCGCACAACATTTACCGCATGCAAGCCCGCAATTAGCTCAAGCGGCATTCCTGGCTTCCCACGCCGAGTTGCTGCACGCCCGGACGATCGTCGACGCTTTGCTGCGGCAATCGGATGCCGCGCATACTGTCCTGCCACCGGAATCGGAGGACAGCCATGCAGCAGCTAAGCTTGCTCGACCCACCACCTCAGCACGGTGCCGTACCCGTATGGGAGGCCCTCGATAAAGAGCAGCGCGCACATCTCGTGCTGCGACTCGCCCGACTAATCGCCCGAGCAATCGCCACTGCCGGAGATCACAACGATGAACGAACTGAGCAAGATCACCGCTGAGCACCTACGCCGATGCGCAATCGTTTACGTGCGTCAGTCCAGTACGACGCAGGTCGAGCATAATCGCGAGTCCACTGCCCGTCAGTACGAGTTAGCCGAACGCGCCGCGCGGCTTGGTTGGCGACGCGATCAGGTGAAGGTCATCGATGAGGACCTCGGTATTTCCGGTTCCGGCCTTTCCGAGCGCACCGGCTTCGCGCGTATGACCGCGGAGGTCGGCCTCGGCCAGGTGGGCATCGTGCTCGGCTTGGAAGTCTCGCGACTAGCGCGCAATAATGCTGATTGGTACCGTCTGCTCGATCTATGTGGCCTGACCCACACGCTCATCGGTGATGGAGATGGGATTTATCATCCGGGCTTGTTCAATGACCGCCTGGTGCTCGGGCTCAAAGGTACGATGTCAGAGGCAGAGCTGCATGTGCTGCGTGCGCGGCTGCTCGGTGGCATCCGCAACAAGGCCGCACGCGGGGAGCTGCACCGCGGGCTGCCGGTGGGTCTGGTACGGGGCGACGCCGACGGGGAGGTGCTGTTGCATCCTGACGAGTCGGTGCAAGCCGCGATCCATGCGGTCTTCGACCGCTTTGCCGAATTCGGCTCGGCACGACGCGTGTGGCTGTGGTTCCGCTCACAAAGGCCTGCGCTTTCCGCTGCACTCCAACGGCCTTGTCGATCTCCGCTGGGTCGCCCCCACTTACACAAAGATCCACCAGGTCCTCACCAACCCGTTCTATGCCGGCGTTTATGTGTATGGCCGCACCCAGCAGACATGCTATCTCGATGCGGGCGGTCGAATCCGAAAGCGCATCAGACAACGCGATCGCGAGCAGTGGCCGGTGTTCATTCGTGACCATCATGCCGGATACATCGATTGGAATACCTTCGAGGCGAACCAGAAGCGCCTGGCGCAGAATATCCGTCCTCGACCGCACCAGAGCGGGGGCGCCGTGAGAGAAGGCGCAGCACTCCTGCAAGGCCTCGCCGTATGCGGACACTGCGGTCGGCGCCTGGCCGTACACTACAGCGGCCGGTTCTCGGCGCCCGGATATCACTGCGCCGGCAAGAACATCGTCAACGGCCGGGGCGAGTACTGCCTCAACATCGGCGGTGTGCAGATCGATGCGGCTGTCGTCGAAGCGTTCCTTGCGGCTCTCGAGCCCGCAGGCCTGGAAGCCTCGCTCCAGGCGATCGAGCAATTCGACGCCGATCACGAGACGACTCTCGCGCAGTTCCGTCGCGACGTCGAGCGTGCGCGCTACAACGCGCGGCGCGCCGAGCGACGCTATCGCGCTGTGGACCCGGAGAATAGACTTGTCGCGCGTGGTCTCGAAGCAGAATGGGAAAGCGCTTTGCTGGAACTGAAGACTGCCGAATCCGAACTCTCGGACCGCGAACATGCCCGACCGCGCTCGCTTACGCACGACGAACGCGACGCGATCCTTGCACTCGGTAAAGACCTCAAGCGTATCTGGTTCGCTCCCACGACGAGCGATCGCGATCGCAAGGAATTGCTCCGCACGCTGCTCGACGATGTCACCTTGAGAGTCGAGCGCGATAAATACAGCGCTCACCTGACGCTGCGTTGGCGCGGCGGTCTCTTCAGTGAAGTTAATGTCCCATTGCCGCACTCGCATCCATCGCCGATCCGCACCGCCGACGATACGATCGATCTGCTGCGGCGACTGGCTGCACATTATCCCGACACCAAGATCGCCGGCATCCTCAATCGCCAAGGCCGTACAACGGCCACAGGACTGTCGTTTACGGCAAATCGTGTGTCGAGCCTGCGGACGCACTGGGAGATCCCGTGCTTCGAGCCGAAACAGCAAGTGCAGGACGGCGAGTGCATGACGATAGAGAAAGCAGCACGCGCTCTCGGGATCGCACCCTCTACTCTGCATCGCTGCCTCAACGATGCCCGATCACCTGCCGCGCGAGATCATCACCCACGGCGGGGTTTGCGCCTGCCCGGCCTGCGGCTCCGAGCGGTTGCGCAGGATCAGCGACGATGAGCGGGAGGTGCTGGAATATGTACCATTACACTTCAAGGTCATCGTGCATGTGCGGCCGAAACTGAGCTGCCGGGACTGCGAGGCCATTACGCAGCCGACGATGCCAAGCCTGCCTATCGAGCGCGGCAGGCCCGGCCAAAAGTTGATCGCCCATGTGCTGGTCTCCAAATATTGCGACCACCTGCCTTTGAACCGACAGTCCGGAATCTACGCGCGCGAGGGCGTCGACCTGGATCGATCGACCCTGGCCGATTGGGTCGGACGGGCTGCATGGATGATGGCGCCGGTAGCTGAGCGCATCGGCGACTACGCTCGCGCCGGCCCGACCATCCATGCCGACGACACGCCGATCCCGGTTCAGGATCCCGGACGCGGGCGCACCAAAAGCGGCCGGCTATGGGTCGTTGTGCGCAATGAAGGCACCTGGGGCTCGCCCAATCCACCGGCGGCCTACTATCGCTACTCGCCTGACCGCAAAGGTGAGCACGCTCAAGCCATTCTGGCGCCTGCATCCGGCTTCCTGCACGCCGACGCCTGTGCCGGCTTTGACAAACTCTACGAACCGGATCCGATCAGCGACCACGCAGCCAATCGCATTGACGAGCTTCTTCCCTGGAACTGGCGCGCCCCATCCGACGCCAGACTGGCGGCCTGACCGTGGCTGCGATCACCCGAGTTTACACCCTCCCGCTCGCTGCCGAAATGCTCGGCGAGAACGCCGAACTGCTGTGGGAGGTCTATGTCGACATGGAGCCGGAAGACGGTTGCCTCTGGGTCTACGGGCCCGACGATCAGCAGATCCCCGCCTTCACTGACTTCGGCCTCGAAAGCCTGACCGACTTCAACCTTGAAGTTGAAACAGCGATCGCCGCGGCGCATGTGACCCCGCGGGGCCAAAGTCAGAGTTGCATGTCTGCTGAATCTAGCAAGAGTGGAATGGAGCGAACGACAGAAACTGCTTGATTGCGGAGCGGACGGTTCGCCATCCAGTTTCTGTTTGTTTTGCTGTAAGACCGATTAGAGGGGATGGCGCCTGTTGTCGTTGGAGAAGGACGAACTCGTGTTCTGACACACGAGGACGACGCGCGCTTCGCACATTTCCTAAGGCATCGCTGTCCCAAGGTCCGCATACACGGGTGCGACTTCACTGGGGGTTAGGGGCCATCTGTCGGCGGCCTGCCGCGGCGATTCGGACACAGCTTGATAAACGAGTAAAATACTTGGCTGCCGAAACAGCATTTTGGTCTTCGCTCGTTCGGCGACGCGTTGACTTGCTTGCCATCACCGGCGTTGGCGTTTTCTTCG
This sequence comes from Bradyrhizobium sp. CCBAU 53421, assembly GCF_015291625.1. Classification (NCBI taxonomy): domain Bacteria; kingdom Pseudomonadati; phylum Pseudomonadota; class Alphaproteobacteria; order Hyphomicrobiales; family Nitrobacteraceae; genus Bradyrhizobium; species Bradyrhizobium sp. CCBAU 53421. Next base: position 1,665,883 of record NZ_CP030047.1, on the reverse strand, counting down.
GTCAGTTTCGCTTCGTCTCGTCGAAAGCGATCCTCGCGTCGAAGCTTAGGGATTGTTTGTTCGTGGCGTCGAAGCAAAGGCCCGAGTAGAAACAGGAAAAGGGGAATTTCAGATCGCGTGCGACCTAGGAAGTGGGCGTCGTGCAAAGGACCGGGAACGAAGAAACGATAGGCTCGCAACCGGCATACACCGCAATCGTGTCGAAGTAGGAGGAGCTTCCCTGAAGGAAGAAACACGTTGCAGAGGTCGTTGAACCGAGCTCTCTCAAAGTCTGAGATCGGAAGCTCGTCTCCAACGTAGACGCCATCGATGGATGACTTTCGCCAGGACGTCGGCCCACTCGCGCGGATCGGTCAGTCAGCCCTTCGCAGCAACGCACTCGGGTGCTGGAAATGGCGGCTCCGGGGTTCGCCAACGTTCGCCCATGCTTATTCAACGGATATTCGACGAATTTTGTCGAATGAATCTAAGTCATTGAATTTCCTGGCGCTCCCTAGGGGAATCGAACCCCTGTTTCAGCCTTGAGAGGGCCGCGTCCTAACCGCTAGACGAAGGGAGCGTTGAGAGGGAAGGCAATAGCCTTGAAATCGCCCTGCCGCAAGATGGCTTGTGCATTGCGGTGGGAATTTTGTCATCCATGCTTTACGTCCCGTGCCCGCGGTTTCGGCACGGAAGCAGCCCGGGAACGCCCCTGCGCCCGAGGGGCCGCAGCGCGCCGCACCCGCACGGACCAGCGATGCGGCCGCGCCGATTGCATGACGGCCACCTCCGGATGTCATCTCTGCATCGTGCACGGCCCTGCTTTTGACAAACCGCAAATGCAAAACACCATTCTGTAAACACCTGCCTGTGAAGTCACCGCGCGCCTTCCTCTGCTAACATCGCAGCCCTTCACCATGCTGCGCCGGGCAAGGCGCTCGAGAAGCGAGAGGAGTGCTTGGAACAAAGCGCGAGACCTTGGCGCACGGCAATTTGGCTCACGAATATCTTGGCAAAAACAAACATCAGCGCGGCCGCAGGCCATGGAAGACGTTCCGCACCTCGCGCCGCACCCGGTCAATAGCTTAAGCAGAGCGAGGACAGACCATGATCAAACTAAAAATCAACGGCCAGGAACAGAATTGGGACGGCGACCCGGATCTTTCGCTGCTGTGGTATCTGCGTGACGAAGCCGGCCTCACCGGCACCAAGTTCGGCTGCGGCCAGGCCCTGTGCGGCGCCTGCACCGTGATCATCGACAAGGAGGCGGTGCGCGCCTGCATCACCTCGGTCTCCGACGTCGCCGGGCGCGAGGTCACCACCATCGAGGGGCTGCACCCGACCGGCGACCATCCGGTGCAGAAGGCATGGCGCCAGGTCAATGTTCCGCAATGCGGCTACTGCCAGGCCGGCCAGATCATGCAGGCGGCTGCGCTGCTGGACCAGAACCCGAAGCCCAATCACGACCAGATCCGCGAAGCCATGTCGGGCAATATCTGCCGCTGCGGCTGCTATCAGCGGATCGAGAATGCCGTGCATCTCGCATCGACGGGGGTGTGACATGAATATCATCACCAATCCGAACAGGCTTCGCGGCTTCGAGAAGCACGTGAGGGTCGAGAACGTGTCGCGCCGCAGCATCCTCAAGGGTCTCGGCATCGCCGGCTCTTTCGTGCTCGCCGCGCCCGTGATGACGCGCCAGGCTTTCGCCTATGAGACCGGCGCCGGCAAGATGCCGCACGGCGTCGTGGTCGATCCACGCGTGTTCGTCGCGATCGCCCCCGACGGTGTCGTCACCATCCTGGCGCACCGCTCCGAGATGGGCACCGGCGTCCGCACCAGCCTGCCCTTGATCGTTGCCGAGGAAATGGAAGCCGACTGGTCGCGCGTCCATGTCCAGCAGGCGCATGGCGACGAGGTCAAGTTCGGCAACCAGGATACCGACGGCTCGCGCTCTACGCGGCACTATCTGATCCCGATGCGCCAGATCGGCGCCTCGGCGCGTTCGATGCTGGAAGCCGCCGCCGCCAAGAAATGGGGCGTGCCGGCGAGCGAGGTGAAGGCGCAGAACCACGAGGTCGTGCACAGCGCGAGCGGACGCAAGATCGGCTTCGGCGATCTCGCCGCCGATGCCGCCAAGGAGCCGGTGCCTGATATCAAGGGCCTCAAGCTGAAGGACCCGAAGGACTTCCGCTATCTCGGCAAGGGCCAGGTCTCGATCGTCGACCTGCACGACATCACCACGGGCAAGGCGCATTACGGCGCCGATATCCGCCTGCCCGGGCTGAAATACGCGGTGATCGCCCGTCCGCCGGTCACCGGCGGCAAGGTCAAGTCGTTCGATGACGCTGCTGCGATGAAGGTGCCCGGCGTCGAGAAGGTGATGGAGGTCAAGGGCTGGCCGTGGCCGTCCAAGTTCCAGCCGCTCGGCGGCGTGGCCGTGATCGCGCGCAACACGGGAGCCGCGATCAAGGGCCGCGACCAGCTCAAGATCGTCTGGGATGACGGCGCCAACGCCAAATACGACTCCGTCACCTATCGTGCTTCGCTGGAAGAGGCCGCGCGAAAACCCGGCCTCGTGGTGCGCAAGGAAGGCGATGTCGATGCGGCGCTGAAGAGCGCCGACAAGGTCATTGTCGGTGAATATTATCTGCCGCATCTCGCCCATGTCAGCATGGAGCCGCCGGTCGCGGTTGCCGACGTCAAGGGCGACAAGGCCACGATCTGGGCGCCGGTGCAGAGCCCCGGCGGCACCCGCGAGGATGTCGCCAAGACGCTCGGCATTCCCGAGGACAATGTGACCGTCAACGTGACGCTGCTCGGCGGCGGCTTCGGCCGCAAGTCGAAATGCGACTTCGCGCTGGAGGCGGCCTTGCTGTCGAAGGAACTCGGCGCGCCGGTCAAGGTGCAATGGACCCGTGAGGACGACGTGCATCACGACTTCCTGCACACGGTCTCGGTGGAACGGATCGAGGCCGGTCTCGACAAGAGCGGCAAGGTGATTGCGTGGCGGCACCGTAGCGTGGCGCCGACCATCGCTTCGACCTTCGCCGCCGGCGCCAATCACGAAGCACCGTTCGAGCTCGGCATGGGCCTGATCGACAACCCGTTCGAGATCGCCAACCTGCAATGCGAGAATCCGGAAGCGGCCGCGATGACGCGGATCGGCTGGTTCCGCTCGGTCTCCAACATCCCGCGCGCCTTCGCGGTGCAATCGATGGTCGGAGAGATCGCGCATGCGACGGGCCGCGACCAGAAGGAGATGCTGCTGGAGCTGATCGGAAGCCCGCGGATCGTCAACCTGTCCTCGGTGAAGGATCCCTGGAACTACGGCGAGCCCTATGACAGCTACCCGATCGACACCGCGCGCTTGCGCAAGGTGGTCGAGCTGGTTGCGGAAAAGGGCGAATGGGGCCGCACCGTGCCGAAGGGCCACGGCCTCGGCATCGCGGTGCACCGCTCGTTCGTCAGCTACATCGCGACCATCGTCGAGGTGGCTGTTGACGACAAGGGCAAGTTCTCAGTGCCGCGGGTCGACACCGCGATCGATTGCGGCACATACGTCAATCCGGAACGGATCGCCTCGCAGATCGAGGGCGCTGCGATCATGGGGCTGAGCCTCGCCAAATACGGCGAGATCAGCTTCAAGGACGGCAAGGTGCAGCAGGGCAATTTCGACGACTTCCCGGTGATCCGGATGGACGAGTCGCCTGCGATCACCAATGTCTACATCGTACCGCCCGGCGCGGACACCCCGCCGAGCGGCGTCGGCGAACCCGGCGTGCCGCCGTTCGCACCGGCGCTGAGCAATGCGATCTTCGCCGCCACCGGAAAGCGCATCCGCGCGCTTCCGATCGGCAAGCAGCTGGAGACGTGAGGCTCATAGAGCGTTAGACGAATGAGAGAAACGCCCGCGATCTTCGCGGGCGTTTTTGCTTTCCAGGCACTACATCGTCATTGCGGGTTCGGACCGGCGTCCAAATGCGAAGCTCTGTCCCACCCTCAACTGTCATCGCCCGGCCTGTGCGCAATTGCGCACATGAACCGGGCGATCCAGTACGCCGCAGCCTGTCGGCTCAAGCACGGACGTCTCTGGAGTACTGGATCACCGCCTGCGCGGGTGACGACACCGAACAAGTTGTGCGGCGGTCAAACCGGAACTTGCTCCGCTATTGCTGTGCATGCTGCAAGCGGACCGGGAAGCGGCGGTCTCCCCAACCAGCCGCTTCCCGATCGCATCGCCCCCTGTCGGTTGAGAGCGTTCTCGCGTGGAGAAAACGCGTCAGAACCCCAATCTGGAGCTTCGGTGCTGGATCCAATCAGAACCGAAGCTCTTCTCGCGCGCTTACTTCTTGTCGAGCGCGAACACCCAGATCACGCCGCCTTGCGGGACGTTGTTCTCGAAGCCCTTGACCTTGCCGGCCAGTGCATCCTGGATGCGCTGCGCGTCGACGCCCCAGCCCGACTGAACCGCGATGTATTGCGTTCCATCGACCTCATAGGACATCGGCATCGCCATGATGCCGGAGTTGGTCTTCTGCTCCCACAACAGCTCGCCGGTCTTGGCGTTGAAGATGCGGAACATCCGGTCGTTGGTGCCGCCGGCGAGAACCAGGTCGCCCGCGGTCGCCGTCACCGAGCCGAACAGCTGCGAGGTCTTGAAGTCGTGCTGCCAGACCTTCTTGCCGGTGGCCGGATCCCACGCCTGCAGCTCGCCGAAATGATCGGCGTTCGGCGCCGGCGTCAGCCCGATGTCCTCCGGCTTGGTGCCGAGCCAGAGCTGGCCGGGCACCAGCGGCTGCTTCTCGCCGGTGAAGCCGCCGCAGAAGTTCTCGTTGGCGGGAACGTAGACCAGCTTGGTGCTCTGGCTGTACGCCGCCGACGGCCAATCCTTGCCGCCCCACAGCGACGGGCAGAACTCGACCCGCTTGCCGAGCACCGGCTTGTGCTCGGGGTCGACGATCGGCCGGCCGGTCTCGGCCTCGATGCCCTTCCAGACATTGGTCTTCACGAACGGCCAGCCGGACACGTAGTTGATCTTGTCGGGCTTGTTCTCGAGCACCCAGAAGATCGCGTCGCGTCCCGGATGGATCAGGCTCTTGAACGAACGTCCGTCACGCTGCAGGTCGACCAGCATCGGCGCATCGACCTCGTCCCAGTCCCAGGAATCGTTCTGGTGATACTGGAAGTGCTTCTTGATCTTGCCCGTCTCGGGATCGAGGCCGATCACCGAGCTGGTGTAGAGGTTGTCGCCGGCGTGCGCCGAGCCCGGCCACGGCGCGGCGTTGCCGATGCCCCAGAGGATCGTCTTGTTGTCCTTGTCATAGGTGCCGGTCATCCAGGCCGATCCACCGCCCGACTTCCAGTCGTCACCGCTCCAGGTCTCGTGTCCCGGTTCGCCTTCGGCCGGGATGGTGAAGGTGCGCCAGAGCTCCTTGCCGCTGTCGGCGTCGAAGGCGACGACATAGCCGCGCACGCCGAATTCGCCGCCGGAGCCGCCGACGATCACTTTGCCGTCGACCACCAGCGGCATCAGCGTCAGGTACTGACCCTTCTTGTAGTCCTGGACCTTGGTGTCCCAGACCACCTTGCCGGTCTTGGCGTCGAGCGCGACGACATGGTCGTCGGTGGTGGCGAAGTAGACCTTGTCCTGCCACAGGCCGACGCCACGGCTGGTCGGATGCAGCTGGAACAGATCGTCGGGAAGCTGCCGCTTGTAGCGCCAGTACTCCTCGCCGGTCTTGGCGTCGAGCGCGATCACCTGCCCCATTGGGGTCGCGGCGAACATCACGCCGTTGTTGACGATCGGCGGGGCCTCATGGCCCTCGATGACGCCGGTCGAGAAAGTCCAGACCGGCTTGAGGTCCTTGACGTTGGAGGTGTTGATCTGGTTGAGCGGACTATAGCCCTGCCCGTCATAGGTCCGGCGATACAGCATCCAGTTGCCGGGTTCGGGATTTTCGAGACGCGCCGAGGTCACCGAACTGTAGTTTTCGATCGGCCCCGCGACGGCATAGGTCGAAATGAGGCACGTGAATGCGACACAACTCGACAGTAACCACTGCTTGCTTGTCATGAGATGCTACCTCCCTGCTCTGTTTTGATTTTTTCAGTCTTGCGCATAATCATTTCGGAAAACCGCTTCGCACTTTTCCGGACATGCTTTGTCTTAAGCATGATCTTTTCGGAAAACCGCGACACACTTTTCCGGATCATGCTTCAGGTCATGCAGAAATCCCGATGTGGCCTCATCCTCCCTGCTGAGCACCCACCTTTCCGACAAATGGCGCTGCGACCGTGATCGCGCCGTCGGCAACCGTCAGCGGCAATGCCGCGAGGCGACGTGGCGCCGGCCCGAACACGACCTGCGCATTCTGCCGCGGATCGTATTCGGAGTTGTGACAGAGACATTTCAGGACGTTCTTGTCGCCCTGCTCTTGCTTCAACCAGGCGGTGATCGGACATCCGGCATGCGTGCAGATGACCGAGTAGCAGACGATGCCGTCGGGGGCGCGGGCGCGCGTGGCATCGTCGAGTTCGCTCGGATCAAGCTTGACCAGCACGACCTCGTTCAGCCGCGAGCCTTTGCGGACGACGGAAGTTTTGGGATCCTGCGGCCAGGCGCGAATGGGCGGTCCGCCCAAGGTCAGATCATCCGACTTGATGACCTGGCCGGCCTTGTCGCCTTCGGCGCGCACCAGCACGTCGGCCTTTTGCGGCCGCTCACTGGCGCCGGGTTGTTCGTCGTCATCGGCGGCTGCGGGCTCGATCGCGGCGAGACAGGCGCATCCCGCCAGTGCCGTCAGCAACGCGCGACGCGTCGGGTCGGCGCACGAACCCGATGCATCGGATTCAACTCTCTGTTCGACGGAAGCGCTGCGGTTGGACTCCGACATGGCGCAAGCTGAACGTGCAACTCGGCCGAAAAGATGGCGGCACGCCTTCTCGATGCGCGAACGCATGCGCAAAAAACATGCTGCAGCTTTTGGTTGATCGACGTTCGCGGGTTCGCGATCGCTTCGATCAGGGCTCGTTGACGAAGCTCAGCCTGCCGGCAGGTTTCAGCGTCTTTGCATCAAATGTGCGGATCTCTGTTGCACCGCCCACATCAAGCGTGAGGATCAATCGCTCGCCGGCGACGCCGGTCGAGACGATGCGCGCGCCTTTCGGCAGCGCAGCAGTGACGTCGGATACGGAAACGGGGCTTCCCTCGCTGCGATAAAGGCGGTAGCCGATGGCAATCAACACGACGGCCACGGCCAATGCCGAGGTCAGGCCCGCGATCAGCATCATGCGCCGCACCCGCGCGATCAGCGCGGCCTGGTCGGGGGTCGGTTCGGTCACAGCGGTGTCGGTCATCACAAGGCTCTATATCTTTGCCACAGGTCGATTTGAATCAGGTCTCTTCGAATGGCGGTCATAAACTGGAGGTCATCGTCGCGGGCGACGAGGGCTCGGCCCGGCTCGACCGCGTGCTCGCGCAGCGCACTCCGGAGCTGTCGCGGTCCCGCCTGAAGGCGCTGATCCTCGCCGGTTCCGTGACCGTCAAGGACGCCGTCGTCCGCGACCCCGCTTATCATGTCGCCAAGGGCGATACGATCATAATCGACGTGCCGGAGGCCGCGCCCGCCGAGCCCAAGGGCGAGGACATCGCGCTCGATATCGTGTTCGAGGACGACGACATCATCGTCATCGACAAGCCCAGGGGCCTCGTGGTGCATCCCGCGGCCGGCCACGCCACGGGAACGCTGGTCAACGCGCTGATCGCGCATTGCGGCTCGAGCCTGTCCGGCATCGGCGGGGTCAAGCGGCCGGGCATCGTGCACCGGCTCGACAAGGACACCACGGGCCTGATGGTGGTGGCCAAGAACGACCACGCCCATCAGTCGCTGACCGCGCAGTTCGCCGACCATGGCCGCACCGGCCCGATGGAGCGCGGCTACATGGCGTTCGCCTGGGGCGTGCCGAACCGGCCGCACGGCACCATCGATGCACCGATCGACCGCCACCCGCATGCCCGCGAGAAGATGGCCGTGCGCCAGGGCGGCCGCGAGGCGATCACCCATTTCGAGGTGCTCTCGAGCTTTGCCGGCCGCGACGGCAAGCCGGTCGCCTCGCTGCTGGCCTGCCAGCTCGAGACCGGCCGGACCCACCAGATCCGCGTCCACCTCGCCCATCTCGGCCATCCCTTAATGGGCGACAGCGTTTACGGCCCGCACTTCAAAACCAAGGCCGGCCATCTCGGGCCGGAAGGTAAGCACGCACTTACCGCGCTCGACCGGCAGGCCCTCCACGCCTATCTGCTGGCTCTGGAGCACCCAAGGACCGGGGAACTTTTACGCTGGGAGTCGCCCCTGCCGGAGGATTTGCTTCTCCTGCAACGGGCCCTGGCAGCGGCGGTATGACGCACCCCTCCCGGAAAAGCGACGTTATGACAACAGGTTATACCTGCCACACGGGGACGTGACGTCAGCAATCCTTCCCTATCACGGACAGTTTGGTGTATGTTGCACCTGCGCTGAATATCCAGCGCGGAACATCGCAGCATGGCCGGCTTTAACCCAGCGGTCACCTGCCGGGCCCGCCGCTATCGGGGGTCTGAACCACTGGAGGGCGCTCAAATGGCCCGTACAGCTACGTTGCCGGTCCTCAATGGAGAATCCGGCCTTTCACGTTACCTCGCCGAGATCCGCAAGTTCCCCATGCTGGAACCCCAGCAGGAATACATGCTCGCCAAGCGTTGGCGCGAGCATGACGATCGCGACGCGGCGCATAAGCTCGTCACCAGCCATCTCAGGCTCGTGGCCAAGATCGCCATGGGCTATCGCGGCTACGGCTTGCCGATTTCCGAGGTCGTCTCGGAAGGCAATGTCGGCCTGATGCAGGCGGTGAAGCGATTCGAGCCCGAGAAGGGCTTCCGTCTCGCCACTTACGCCATGTGGTGGATCAAGGCGTCAATACAAGAGTACATTCTGCGTTCCTGGTCGCTCGTGAAGATGGGCACCACCGCGAACCAGAAGAAGCTCTTCTTCAACCTGCGCAAGGCCAAGAGCAAGATCTCGGCCCTGGAAGAGGGTGATCTCCACCCCGACCAGGTCAAGCTGATTGCCAAGCGCCTCGGCGTGACCGATCAGGACGTGGTCGACATGAACCGCCGCCTCGGCGGTGACGCGTCGCTCAACGCTCCGATCCGCGACGACGGCGAAGCCGGCGAATGGCAGGACTGGCTGGTCGACAACTCGCCCAACGCCGAAGCCCTGATGGCCGAGAGCGAGGAGTTCGATCATCGCCGCCAGGCCCTGAACGGCGCGATCGGCGTGCTCAACCCACGCGAACGCCGCATCTTCGAGGCGCGGCGTCTGGCCGATGAGCCGATGACGCTGGAAGACCTCGCCGCCGAGTTCGGCGTGTCGCGCGAGCGCGTGCGGCAGATCGAGGTCCGCGCGTTCGAGAAGGTGCAGTCGGCCGTCAAGGGCACGATCGCCCGGCAGGAAGCTGCACTCGAAGCCGCGCACTAATCGCGCGGCGAAGAGCCAACAGACACGAAAGCCGGCGGCAACGCCGGCTTTTTTGTTGGCCGTAGGATGGGGGGAGCGCAGCGATGCCCATCATCTGGCCGCGCGGCACGAGGTTGATGGGTATCGCTTCGCTCCACCCATCCTACGAAGCTTGCTCACCAACGCCAGGACGCCGCGGCGGTCGAGCGAGGCGCGTCATAACTGCTGCCTCTGGAATACTGGATCGCCCGGTCCCGGCTACGCCAAGGCTTCGCCGAGACATTCCCTCTTGCTCGCCGTAGCTTTAGCGGAGGCGGCAAGCCGGGCGACGACGCGTGCGTGCTGGGCCGAGCGTCCACGCACGACGACCATTCGCCCTACTCGCCCCACTCCCGCGCCATGGTCGCGAGCGCGCAGCCTTCGCAATAGCGGGCGTCCTTGAAGTCGATCCAGTTGTGGGCATAGACCCGCTCCAGCGGAATCCCGTAGCGCGCGCGCAGCACCTTGACCAGCACGCGCCAGGCCGCGATCTGCGCACCGGTCGGGCCCTTGGTGACGTCAGGATAATTGCCGGCGAACTCGACGCCGATAGACGTATCCTTGTTGACCTGGCGATAGGTCTTGCTGTTGTCGATGTACTTGTTGTCGTTGCGGTCGGCGCCATCGGTATGGGTCGGGACCAGATTGTCGGCGACCGCCCAATAGACCGTGCCGTCGGTCTCGACCCAGACCATCACGCCGCGGCGGGTCGGGTTCTTGTGCTGCTCGGCGGCGCCATTTCGCGCCGAGCCGGCCGGGCCTTCGGTCTGGTGCACGATGATGTTGCGCCAGGGATGCGATCTGGCGACGTCGCCCCAGGGCGACAGCCACACCATCTTCAATCCGGGAATCTCGGGCGTGCCCTGCGATCGCGCGATGACAGCGAGATCAGTTTCGGCTAATACCGCGGAGGACAGCACGATTACAAACAGCGCGGTGAGCAGGCGGGGCATCATTGCGGAAGGATCCGGTCTCGCGCTGCTCTAGCACGCTCAGGCGCGCTTGCGCAGGCTCGCCTCCACCAGATCGACCATCTCGGGCGGCAGCTTCGGCTCATAGGTCGCATAGCCGTTCTTGCCGCCCTTCTTGGCGTCGTAGAGCGCGTGGTCGGCGGCGGCGATCAGGCGGTCGGGATGCATGCCGATCTCGCGGGTCCACTGCGCGATGCCGATCGAGACCGCGATCGGAATGTCACGGCCGGTGCACTGCTCGGCATCGGCGCGGCAGACCTCCAGCACGCGGCGGGCGATCATGGCGCCCTCGCGCAGCGTCGAGGACGGCAGCACGATGCAGAACTCGTCGCCGCCGGTGCGGGCCAGCATGTCGCCCGGGCGGAGCCTCGTCTGCGCCATCAGCGTGAAGTGCTGCAGGCAGGCATCGCCGGCGGCGTGGCCATGGGTGTCGTTGATCCCCTTGAAGCCGTCGAGGTCGATCACCAGCAGCGCGAACGCCTCGCCGTTGCGGTCGGAGCGCGCGCATTCCTCGGTCAGCCGCTGCAACAGATGGCGGCGGTTGCCGACGCCGGTGAGATCGTCGAGCAGCGCGAGGTCGGCGACCTCGTTGCGCAGCCGGTCGATCGCCATCAGCAGGAAGCCGAAATTGAGCGCCATCGACAGGAACACCATCAGCAGGATCACCAGCGACTGGCCCGCATTGAAGCGGACGAAGCTGAACTCGCCGGGCTGCAGCACGGCGCCGACGAGGCGCAGCGCATAGATGCCGATCAGCACCGAGGCGACGATGCCGGCGAGCCGCGCGCCCGGACTGACCCGGCCGTTCTCCGGCGACAGCAACAGCTTCAGCGTCAGCGCAAGCGGCATGACCTGGGCTGTGGTGTAGACCAGGATGCGCATCGGCATGCTGTCGTAGGCAAAGATGAAGACGCCGAGGCCGGCGAAGGCGAGCGCGGTGGACAGCGCGGTGCTGCGCCAGCCGACCGGCTTGCCGTAGAAGCGCTCGATGCCCATCGCGGCAAGGCCGGCGGCGAACACCATCAGCGTCCCCGCCGCAAGCAGCGGCAGCAGCGAGTCCGTCATCATCACGCGGAGCATCGCGCAGGCGGCCCCAGTGGAGGCTGTGAAGGCGGACGCGGTCCAGAACCGCGCCGCGCCGAAAGCTGGATAGCTGCGCGCGACATAGGCCCAGATCAGGCCGAGCGCGAGAAAATTGATAATGAACACCGTCCAAAGCGTCGGAACGCTCAACATCGCCCCTGTTCGAGACCCGTATCGGCCTCGCCTCTCCTGAAATGACCGTCCGCCCCTAAAGCGCGATGAGATCTGGTCGAATCGTCATCGCGCTTTAGCCCTTTGTTTGCGCATGACCTTTTCGGAAAACCGCTTCGCACTTTTCCGGATCATGCTTCGGGCGTTTCTCCCAATGGCAATCCCCGTTGCCTTACGGGACAGGATGCGGCCGCGGCGCTTAACGGACCGTCACCCGCCATGCGCCAATTCGAGCTGTGGTTTTGAATTGATGAAGAGCCGCGTACCGGCCGTTTGCGCGTCGTTAAGCATGACGGATGCGACGACGACGCGACGCGCGACACGCGCACGCCGGCGAAAAACTGGCAAAAACACGTAACAGCTGTGGATAACACGATGACAGCGCAGTGACAGCACGCGGCAGCAGCCTCCGAATCTGCTGAGTTTGATACTGAGGATGTTGCGAGGCTGGCCCTCCGCCAAGCATGCCTCGGAGTCGCGTTCAATCCATGAAACCCTGAGAGGATACTATGGCTAAGAAAGCGAAGAAGGCGAAGAAGGCGAAGGCGAAAAAGGCCACCAAGAAGAAGGCCGCCAAGAAGTAATCAATTTCTGGCCCGGGTAGCGGCTCCTGCCCTGCCCGGGCACCCGATCTACCCAGGCAGGGACGCAAGGCAGCAGGCGCAAGGCCTGCTTTTTTATTGCCTGCAGCAAGCCGCGAGCGAGCGCGGGTCAGCGCTCCGCGAAGGCGAGCTTGGCGCCGAGCAGGGCAAAGCCCGCGGCAAAGCTGCGCCGCAGCCAGGCCATCACCTTCGGCCGGGTGATGACACGGTCGCGCACCGAGGCCGCGAACAGCCCGTAGACCGCGAACACCGCGAAGGTCATCGCCATGAAGACGAAGCTGAGCTCGACCATCCGCGTCAGCGGGTGCGGTTCGTCGACGGCGATGAACTGCGGCAGGAAGGCCAGGAAGAAGATCGACAGCTTCGGATTGAGGATGTTGATCAGGATCGCGGTCACGATCACCCGCCCGCTCGAGCGCGGCTTGATCTCGGTATCGACGGCGAGCGCGCCGCGCTCGCGCAGCGCCTGCCAGGCCATATAGAGCAGATAGAGCACACCGCCCCATTTCAGCGCCGCGAACGCCATGGCGCTGGTGTGCAGGATGGCGGCAAGGCCGAGCATCGCCGCGATCATCTGCGGCACGATCCCGAGCGTGCAGCCGAACGCCGCCGCCACGCTCGCGCGCGAGCCGCGGGTCAGCGCCACCGCCAGCGTATAGAGCACGCCGGTGCCGGGGGAAGCGACCACGATCAGGGTGGTCAGCAGGAAGGACCAGGTCATCTCAAATCCTTGAGGAGGGAGCACGTCATGGAGGGCAACATCATTCCAGATGCTGCTTCAGATAGTCCAGCATGCGCGGAAATGCATCCTTGCACGCCTCGGGATCGGTGCCGCCAATATCACGCTGCCCGGGCAGGCGGAAGCAGCCAACGGCCGGTCGCCCGTCGGCCGCGCTGACAACTCCGTTACGCGGACCCTTGCCGCGTCAGGAGGACCCTTGCCTGGTCACGATCTGCGCGGCCCGCCACCCGACAGCTCCGACGCCTTCATCTCGGCGACCCGGATCACGTCCAGCGGCGCCCAGGGTTTCGACCAGAACAGGGTGCCGTCCGGCAGGCGCTGCCGCAGCGGCTTGCCCGAGGTCACGATCACATCGAGATCGGGTTTGTATTTCTTCGCGGCATGGGCAAGCTCGACGCCGGTCATGTTCCCGGCCAGCTCGACATCGGTCATCATCAGCACGACATTGTCGCCGTTGCCCTGCAGCACCAGTTCTGCGGCCTCCGCGCTCTCGCACGAGATCACCTCGAACTCGCTCTCCTCCAGCAGCAGCTCGATCATCTCGCGCTGCATCGGGTCATCTTCGACAACCAGGGCTTTCGCACGATAGGGCCTCGACTGTCCCATGGCTGAACCTCCCTTGTTGATCGCAATTATCCAAGCGAACACAGACTAAATGTCTAAAATCACTGGATGGTTCAGTTCCAATTTGAGAAAAGTGGGGAAACCCGCCGTGTTCCCGTACAACATGTCCGACACCCTTTTCATCCAACACCTTTTCAGTGGAGCTGACCCGACATGACCGCGATCTCTGGATCCGCCGCCGCCGTGACCGGGGCCGCCAGCGGCATCGGCCGCGCGCTCGCGCATGAACTGGCGCTGCGCGGCTGCGATGTGGCGATCGCCGACCGCGACGAGGCCGGCCTGCAGGCCGCCGCCGCCGAGATCGCCAAGGCGATCGAGATCGCCAAGGTCAGCCCGCGCAAGGTCACGGTGCATCGGCTCGATGTCAGCGAGCCCGGCCAGATCACGGCGTTTGCCGAGGCCGCCGGCGCCGCCCATCCCGGGCTCAACATCGTCGTCAACAATGCCGGCGTCGCGCTGCTCGGCGAATTCGGCGAGATCGAGCAGACCCAGATGGAGTGGCTGTTCAACATCAATTTCTGGGGCGTGGTGCACGGCACCCGTGCCTTCCTGCCGCTGTTGTCGCGGCAGCGCGAGGCGCATATCGTCAACATCTCCTCGATCTTCGGCATCCTCGCCCCGCCCGGCCAGAGCGCCTATTGCGCGGCCAAGTTCGCGGTGCGCGGCTTCTCGGAAAGCCTGCGCCACGAGCTTGCAGTGGCGGGCAGTCCGGTCCGGCTTTCGGTCGTGCATCCCGGCGGCGTCGCCACCAACATTGCGCGCAACTCGCGCACCGGCAGCGGCGTCACCGACAACGCCCGGCGCTCGGAATCGATCGAGCGCTTCGACGCGCTGGCCCGGACCACGCCGACCGCAGCCGCGCAGCGCATCATCACCGGCATCGAGAAAAACCAGCCGCGCATCCTGATCGGCAAGGACGCCCACTTCATGGACCTGCTGCAACGCTTCCGCCCCGGGACCTACTGGAAGGTGATGCAGCGGATGATGGAAAAGACGGCAGCGCGACGGATCGCGCGCGACGCGGCCAGGGCGGGTTGAAGGCGCGGCGTTGCGAGGGCCCGTTCAATACGCGACGTCGCGGGCTAATCAGGTGTCATCACCCGCGAAAGCGGGTGATCCAGTATTCCAGAGGCGTCTGTGCTTGAACCGAGCGGCCGCGGTGTATTGGATCGCCCGGTCCATGTGCGCAATTGCGCACAGGCCGGGCGATGACAGCTGTCATTGAGGATAAGATTGGCGCAATCTACGCTGCGAAGCCTGATCACCCGCCCAACTGCTTCTTCACCCCGAGCGCCAGGTGGAACAGCGGATCGCTTCTCTCCGATGGATAGAGCGCGCTCCTCGTCACCTGCGGGAAATTGTCGTTCTTCCAGAACGACGCCGGCGCGAACGAGAATTTTGCGACCAGCCGCCGGCCGAAATCCATCTCGTAGGGGAAGTAGTTTTCCTTCTGCTCGGTGCCGGACATCTCAGGATATTCGCCGAGCAGATAGCCCTCCTGGATATGTGGCCGCACCGCCGCGGGCGGGCAGACGCTGGAGAGCCGCACGATCTGCAGGCCGGCTTCGGCGCTCGCGGTGATCGCGCCGCTGAGGTTCGGCACCCCCAGCACATAGAGGAACGCAGTGCCGGTCTCCGCGAGCGAAGCGAACGAGGCGGCGATGCGGATCGAATGGGTGACGTCGAGCAGCGGCGTGGTGCAGACCTCGTAATGCTGCAGGATCGACCAGCGCAGAATGCGGTGCCGCTTCAGCCGCTCCAGCCCGAGCAGCTTTGCCTTGGCGTAGTCCGCAATCAGGATCTGCTCGGCGCGGGCCAGCGCCGCGAACCGCGATGCCAGCGTCTCGCGATCCGGATTGCCGCGCCCGGCGCGGAACAGCGTCGGCTTCAGCGACGAGTTGCGCTTGACGTTCCTGAAATCGGCGCCCTGGCCGCGAAACAGCAGCACATGGTCGCGGTTGAGGAATTGCAGCTCGGCGATCTTGGTCGCGAGCTCGAGATAGGAGCCGACGCGATGTCCCGGCCCCTCCCGCACCGCCGAGTTCTTCGCGACCTGGCACCCGCGGCGGTCGAAGAACGACCAGATTTTTTGGCTGCCGATGGTTTCCATGGCATTACCCGGCTATGTCAGCCGTCATTGCGAGGAGCGGAGCGACGAAGCAATCCATCGTCCCGCATATGTTGAAGGATGGATTGCTTCGCTTCGCTCGCAATGACGGCAGACACGAAAACCGCCCTCACCGCCCCACAAGCTGATCGGCAAAGTACCCGATGGTCTTGCGATAGATCACCGCCCTGTTCCACTCGCGCATCGCCTCGAAATTCGCGCTGCCCTCGCCATAGGGCGCGCCCATCTTGAAGCCGTTGGAGTGCAGCAAGTTCGCGGTCGAGGCCAGCACGTCGGCGACCGAGTGGCGCAGATCGACATGGCCGTCGCCGTCGAAATCGACGCCGTACTTGATGTAGGACGACGGCAGGAATTGGGTCTGCCCGATCTCGCCGGCATAGGCGCCGATCATGTCATTCAGACGAAGGTCGCCGCGCTGCACGATCTTGAGCGCGGCGAGCAGTTCGCCCTGGAACAGGTCGGTGCGGCGGCAATCATGCGCCAGCGTGGCGAGCACGCGAAACACCGGCAGCTTGCCCATGTCGCCCTTGCCGAAATCGGTCTCCAGTCCCCAGATTGCGACCAGGATCTGGCGCGGCACGCCGTATTGCTGCTCGATCTTCGAGAGCAGTGCCGCGTGCCGCTGCAACATCGCGCGGCCGCCATTGATGCGCCCGGAGCCGACGCGGGTTGCGACATACTGCTCGAAGGTCTTGTTGAAGGTGTAGCGCTGCCGCCGGTCGAAGGCGAGCACCCCGCCATCCTGCTGCACCCCGCCGAGCGCCGCGGAGATCACGTCTTGCTGGATGCCGGCGCTAGCCGCCTCCTGCGAGAACGACTGAACGAAGCCGGGAAAACTGCCGCCGCAGCGGGCGGCATAGGAGGGGGTGGCAAGCAGCAAGGCGCCGAACACAACCGCCAAACGACACCTGAGCATGCAAACATCCCTCCTGCTTCGAATGGCCGATCATGCCACGGAGCAAACGAGGCAGTCAAAGTGTCGGCAGCGACATCTTACCGACGATCTCGGCGTCACGCCGCCGCACATCGACCCACCTCCGCGGCGCATTGACCAGGCTGACCAGCGTGTAGCTGATGATCAGCAGCAAAAACCACGACCCGAGCTTGTCGATTCCGACCATCGACCAGCCGAGCCGCTGCGAGGGGTAGAGCCAGGTCCTGGTGAAGGTGCCGATGTTCTCGGTGAACCAGATGAACAGCGACACCAGCACGAGGCCGAGCAGCAGCGGCATTGAACGGTAGGTGGTCCAGACCTTGAAATGGATGCGGGTGCGGCCGAACAGCCAGATCGCCCAGGCGAACAGCAGCCAGCGCAAATCAATGACGTAGTGGTGGCTGAAGAAGTTGACATAGATCGCGATGCTGAGCGCAATTAAGCTGCGGCGGCGCGGATGCTGCGAGAAGCGGAAGTCGAACAGCCGCCAGCAGCGGCAGATGTAGCTGCCGATGCAGGAATACATGAAGCCCGAGAACAGCGGCACGCCGCCGATACGGAAGATGCTGGGCTCCGGATAGATCCAGGAGCCGACATGGGTCTTGAACAGCTCCATCACTGTCCCGACGACATGATAGATCAGGATGATCCTGGCCTCCTCCCATGTCTCGAGCTTTCCTGCCAATAGCGCGGCCTGGACGGCGAGCATGCAGAGAAACAGGAAGTCGTAGCGCGCTAGCACAGCGTCCAGCGGATAGAAGCGCCAGGTGACGATCATCAGCGCCACCGCGATGCCGCCGAACAGGCAGGCCCAGGCCTGTTTCACGCCGAAGCGCAGGAATTCGTAAAGCCCCGCGGTCGAGCGGCGCTGCGCCATGAACAGGCCGACGCGATGCTCGGTGGCGATGAAGCGTCGTAGCGGCGGCCAGTTGGCGGCAGCGCTCGCGATCGGTCCGGTCGGTGTCAGCCTGTGATGCACGCCGCGGACGATGGCGGCGGATCACGGTCGTAGCGCGGCGGAGATGTGCAGATTTTGCTCAGACCGCGCGCCGTGCTCTCACGGGCTCGACGTCGCCTCGGGCTTGCCGGTGAACTTGGCGATCCAGGACGTGTTCTCGGTCGCCAGGATGTTCTCGCATTCGTTGACGAAGTCAGACCATGACGGGCGTGGCCGGTTGGTGCAGTCCTCGAGCCGCCGCGCCGCGGCGCGAAAGGTGGTGACCAGGAAATCGTAGCGCGAGGCTTCGATGTGGGCGAGCACCGCGCCGCCGAGCGTGGTCAGCACCGCGGTGAAGGCGACAATGTCGAACGGAACACCCGCGATCACGGGCTTGGCTGCCACGCCGGCAACCGCGGTCAGCAGGGTTGCCAGCGCGGCGAGCGCGAATTCGACGCGCCGCAGCCGCACGACAACGGCTTGATTGCTGCCGGCCCTCTTCGTGAACCAGTCGATGTGCCCCTGCACGCGCTGCTTGATGTATTGCTCCTGTTGCAGGCTCTGGCGCGGCAACGACCCCTGCGTCGCGGTGCGCACCAGCTGCGGCAGCAGGTCTTCGCCATCGGCCTCGATCTTGCGCCCTTCCTCGTCCAGCAGCGCGTCGGCCTTGGCCGGATCGTTGTAAGGCGCCGCGCCCGCGGCAAAGCGATAGGCCTCCCGCTTCAGGCGCTCCGAGATCGCGCGCACGCGCACCCAGGCCGAGATCCGGTCGGTACCCAGCAGCCGCTGGGTGAAGAACGTCGCAAGCGCAAGGCTCACGGCGCCTGCGATCGCAGCCGTGCTGCGCGGCGCGGTCGTGTTGTCCGGCAACTGGCTCGCCACCGCGGCCAGCACCGCACCGAGCGACGACAGCGCGAACACCGACCAACGCGCCCGGTCGATGGTCGATTTCAGCTGGTTTGCAGTCTCGGACCACTGCGACTGGCGGTTCGCAATCGTTTCCAATATGGCCATCGCAAATATCCTCGGGACACGGGCAAATCCGTGCCCGCTGCCAAATATCATCGAGCAATCCAAAAGTTTATTTTTATCAAATCACAACCTGCGGTCAAGACGACCGCGACGCGAAATCGCCGACGCAGGCAACGCACGCCAACGATCCTCCCGGGTCGAACGGGCCGCGGTGTCTCGCAACAGGACAGGGAGATTGCCGGACCTCAGTCCTTGAGCTGGCGCTCCAGGTCGACAAAGTCGATCTCGGCCCAGCGCTCGGAGATCTTGCCGTCGTGAATCCGCCAGAACGTCATGCTGCGGAATTCGACGTGGCGGCCGGTCGGCGCAATGCCGCGCCACGGGCTGCGGTGCCGGCCGCGCCAGACGAAGCGGCCGGCGACGATGTCGCGCTCGGCCACCAGGCATTCCGCCACCGCCGAGAGATCGGCGAAGGTCTCGTGCATCGCCGCCGCGTGCGCGATCACCTCGTCCGCGCTCATCCGTTTACCCAGGGCATGATCGAAGAAGTCGGACGCCAGCTGCACGCGGATCGCATCGGGATTGAGACGGTTGGTCACGGCGTCGTAATGCGCAAGCACGAGCGCCTTGTTGGCGTCGAGGGTGGCGTTGGACATCGGCGGCGGCCTTCAAAAAGAAAAGTTGTAGAAAGCAAAGGATGCGCCTCATACGCGAATCGGACGGGATGGCGCAAGTGACGATGGTCAGAATCCATTTCCGCTTTCGGCCCGCGCGCGTTTCTGTTCCGAAGCGAAAGGTGGTCGCCGGGAAAGTGCGGCGCACTGCGCGCGGATTGTCGTCCCTGAAGCCCGCCTGATGCGAATGGCACAAGCGGTCCGCATGCCGGCGGTAACATCGTCCGATGGCCCGGTGATGCCGGTGGCATGCACGATGCCGCACGGCACCCGGCCGGCATGGAGCGGGAGCAATTCGGGGCTCACTGCGTGAACGCCGGCGGCGCCGGCTGCGACCAAGAAGCACGAATTCGGCTCGCCGGCTCCGCGCCACGTGCAACCGGTCGCCCTGTCTTGTTCATGCAAAGGCACGCCGCTAAAGCGTCGTGAGCCTGTTGTGACGAAGCCGTCAGGTGCGGGGAAAGCGATCCGATGACGGACTGCACGATGAGGATGCGTTACCGATGAAGATCACCGGGGGTTTCGCTCGCGCGCGCAGGGCCGCCGCATGGCTCGGTATCATCCTCGCATTCGGCACCGTTCTGACCGGACCGATCGACACCGCCGTCGCGCAGAATTCTTCCGCCAAGCGTGCGCCCGCGCCAGGCGCCAGCGGCACGCAGGCGGTCACCGCGCAGATCAAGAACGCCGTCGCGCTGACCCGCGGCGGCAAGATCGACGCCGGCTATGCCGAGCTGCTTGCAGCACTGGATGCGGCAGACAAGCTCGACGACGCGCAGTTCGTCATGGAGCAATATTTCGACGCGACCGCCGCGTTGCGCGCGGTCAAACGCGACGATCTCGCCGAAAAGCTGTTCGTCCGCGCGTTTAAGGGCAAGGCGGCCGCGCAATCGCCGCCCGGCAACGCCGACGTGCTCCTGATGTACGCGATCCTGATATCCGACCACGCCAGGATCGCCGAGGCCGTGCCGCTCTACATGAAGGCGATCGCGGCCTTCAACGCCTATTGGGGCGAAGGCTCCGAGGAATCGCTGATCGCCAATGACAAGCTCGCGGTCGCGCTGTCGGCCAACGGCTCGGCGGCGTCGGCGACGAATCTGGGCCGGCACAATTTCGAGCGGTCGGAGAAGGCGCTGGGGCCCGACCACCGCACCACCTGGAAGCTCGCCAACAATTATGCCGACATGCTGCGCGAGATCGGCGCGTCGGCGAAAGCGCTCGAGCTCGACCTGTTCGCGATCGAGAAGCGCGCCAAGCATTACGGCGAGAACCATCTCAACACGCTGGTGACGGTCAACAACGCCGGACAGGATTTCCTCAACCTCGGCCGCTTCGACGATGCCCGGCGCTATTTCCGCCGGCATCGCGCGATCGCGACCGTGCTCGCGCCGAAGGATCCGAGCTTCGCCGGCCAGGCCGATGCCTGGCTGTTCTACACCGACATGCTCGCCGCAGGCGATGTCGCGATATCGCCGGCCGACCTGGCGCGGCTGGAGGCGATCGTCGCCAATGAAGAGAACTTTGCGGATTTCCTGCGCATCAAGGCCGCGGTGCTGGCTGCCGGCCAGCGCGAGCGGCGCGGCGAACGAGATGCGGGCATGCGGCTGCGCGAGACCGCGCTAGCGATCTCGACCCGCGCCTTCACCGCGCAGCATCCACTCAGTTTCGAGATCAAGCTCGGCATCGCGGAGGCGCTGATCGCAACCGATCCGAACCGCGCCGTGCGCGCGTTCACCGCGCTCGACCGCGAGATGTTCGACTGGATGAAGCGCGAGGTCGGCACCGCCGGCGATCGCGCCGTCGCGGAAGCGATCCGCGCCCATGCAGATCATCTGCTGTTCGCGTTCGGCCGCTTCGCGACCGGGGCTGGATCATCGGTGGCCCAGCCGGCCTTTGCCGCCGCGGTGCTGCGCTGGAAGACGCTCGGCGGCGGCGATGCCACCGCGCTGCGTCAGCTCGAGACCCAGATGGCCGGCAAGGACGAGGAGACCGCGGCGCTGCTGCGCACCGCGCTCCGGCTCAACGGCGAGAAGCAGGAGCTGTTCTCGTCGGGCAATATCGACGACTGGGCGCGATCGGTGTGGCAGCGGCAGGACGCGGCCGAGAAGGCACTCTCCAAGCGGCTCGATGCGATCGGCTTCAAGCTGCCGCAGGATCCGATCCGCCCCGCGCAGTTGCTCGGGCCGCAGGAAGCCGTCGTCAACTACTTCATCACGCGGCAATGGAAGGCGGATCGCCAGTCCAAGGAGCCGCTGGCGGCGACCGTGCTCTACGCCATCGTCGAGACCGCAACGAGCGAGCCGCGCGTGGTCGATCTCGGCGATCCCGGCCGGATGGTCGACACCGGCGTGCGCACCGAGATCGCGCGGTTGCGGACGACGCGGGCGAGCGTGGCTGATTCCGACGGCAAGGCGCGTGACGACAAGGCGCCCGACGTCAAGGGCCGCTTCCAGAATCTGCGCGCGCGGCTGCTCGCGCCGCTGGAGCCGCTGCTGAAGGACAAGACCACGCTCTATGTGGTGCCGGATGGATTCCTGTTTGCCGTGCCGTTCGCGCTGCTGCCCGGCGCCGACGGAGGCCTGCTGGAGGACCGCACCACGATCCGGATGCTGACCAGCCCCGACGCGCTGATCGCGATCCATGCGCGGGAGAAACTCGACAAGCAAGGCGCGATGCTGCTCGCCGGCGGCATCGAATATGGCGAGCCGGGGCCGATGCCGCTGCCCGGCACCAAGACCGAGATCGAGGCGATCGCAAAACTCGCCCGCGCCCGCGGCGCGCCGGTCGAGATGCTGACCGGGCGCGGCGTCAGCGAAAGCGTGCTGCGCGAGGCGATCGGCAAGGCCCGCATCGCGCACCTGGCGACCCACGGCTTCTATCACGACAGCACGGCGTCCGGCCTCGACACGCTCTGGCAGAGCGGCATCGTGCTGTCCGGCGCCGGTGACAGCAGGTGGCCGCTGCGTGACGAGAAGGACGGCTATCTCTATGCCTTCGAGGTGATGGACTGGGACCTGTCCGGGCTCGATCTGCTGGTGCTGTCGGCCTGCGAGACCGGCCGCGGCGACGAGAGTTTTGTCAGCGGCCTGCGCGGCCTGCCGACCGCACTCGGCATCGCCGGCGCCCGCCGCGCGCTCTTGACGCTGTGGCCGGTCGCCGACGAAGGCACCGCGAACTTCACCGTGCGCTTCTACGAGCACCTCGCAGAGGGCCTGACCTATTCGGACGCGCTGCGCCAGACCAGGCGCGATGCGCGCGACGGCAAGGTCGCGGGAGCGAGGGACGCGAGCGTGTGGGCGGCGTTCGTGCTGTTCGAGGGGTGAGGCGGACACCGGACGCAAGAGAACGGTGGACATCTCGCAGGCCGTTGTCATCTTGACACGTCGCCGGATTACGTCCGATCGCATCGCAAGAGCCTTCGCCGCAGGATTGCGCAGGGCAGACCGGCGCGGGCACGCAGCCGATTTGCTTTGACAGCGGCGGCCCGATCGGGGACAAGCCGCGCATGCCGAAAAAGCCCGGGACCAATCCCAAAGGCGAATTCGCCTTTTTCAACGTCTTCTATGAAGACGGCTCGCAGCGCTCCAATCGCCGCGTGCCCTCGGAGCTGCTGGGCGGCCTCGACGGCGACGAGCCGGTGCGCGCCTTCCTGCGCGAGCAGGACCGCGAGATCGCCGAAAAGGGCGGCCGCCCGCCGCTCGAGATCAAGTCCATCGAACGCGTCGGGGCGAAGAAGAAGTAGCGCGCGCGAGCCGGTCGCTGCATCAAAAGCATATTCGCTGAGCGTGCTGTTTCCGTACTCCGTCAGCATCGGAGCAAGCGGCACCCCTCTCCCCGCCCCTCCCCCACAAGGGGGGAGGGAGCCCTTCCGCCGGTGCCTCACTCACTCGGCCATCAATCTCCAGGCTTCGCGCGAGTTACGAAACGCATCATGCGATGTGATGTCATGTGAGCACGCTTTTCAGGCTCCCTCCCCCCTTGTGGGGGAGGGTTGGGGAGAGGGGTAGCCCCGGGCGCCGGCGCTTGAATTTTGCGGGATCTCTGCAAATGAAAACGGCGGGCCTGGGCCCGCCGTTCTTGTTTCGATGGATACCGTCAGAATTAGTTATCCAGGAAGCTCCGCAGCTTCCGCGACCTTGACGGGTGCTTCAGCTTGCGCAGCGCCTTGGCTTCGATCTGGCGGATGCGCTCTCTCGTCACCGAGAACTGCTGGCCGACTTCTTCCAGCGTGTGGTCGGTGTTCATGCCGATGCCGAAGCGCATGCGCAGCACGCGCTCCTCGCGCGGGGTGAGCGAGGCCAGCACGCGCGTCGTGGTCTCGCGCAGGTTCGACTGGATCGCGGCGTCGATCGGCAGGATCGCGTTCTTGTCCTCGATGAAATCGCCGAGATGCGAATCCTCTTCGTCACCCACAGGCGTTTCGAGCGACAGCGGCTCCTTGGCGATCTTCAGGACCTTGCGGACCTTCTCCAAGGGCATGCCGAGCTTCTCGGCGAGCTCTTCCGGGGTCGGCTCGCGGCCGATCTCGTTCAGCATCTGGCGCGAGGTGCGGACGATCTTGTTGATCGTCTCGATCATGTGCACGGGGATACGGATGGTGCGGGCCTGGTCGGCGATCGAGCGGGTGATCGCCTGCCGGATCCACCAGGTGGCGTAGGTCGAGAACTTGTAGCCGCGGCGATACTCGAACTTATCGACCGCCTTCATCAGGCCGATATTGCCTTCCTGGATCAGGTCGAGGAATTGCAGGCCGCGGTTGGTGTACTTCTTGGCGATAGAGATCACGAGACGGAGGTTGGCTTCCACCATCTCCTTCTTGGCCTGACGGGCCTCGCGCTCGCCCTTCTGCACGCCGTGCACGATCTTGCGGAATTCGCCGATCTCGAGCCCGGTGAGCGCCGCCAGCGACTGGATCTCGTGGCGCAGGTCCTTGATGCGGTCCTTCTCGTGATGGACGAAGTTCTTCCAGCCCTTGGCCGACAGCTTCGAGACACGGTTGAGCCAGCGGGGGTCGAGTTCGGACCCCTGATAGTTGCGCAAAAAGTCCTCGCGCGCGACGCCGTGGCTGTCGCCGAGGCGCAGCAGGCGGCCCTCGAACGAGACCAGCTTCTTGTTGATGTCGTAGAGCTGCTCGACCAGTGAATCGATGCGGGCCTGGTTGAGGCGCAGCGACTTCACCTCGACGATGATCTCGTCCTTCAGCTTCTTGTACTTGCGCTCCTGCGAGGGCGACAGCGACTCGCTCTGCAGCTGGTTGGCGATGTCCTGCTCCTGCAGGCGGCGCAGCTTCTTGTACTCGGATGCGATCTTGTCGAAGGTCTCGACCACCTTCGGCTTCAGCTCGGCCTCGATGGCGGCGAGCGACATCTGGTTCTCGAACTCGTCGTCGTCCATGTCGGCTTCGGCCGCGGCCTCGCCGGGATCCTTCTCCTCGCCGCCGGCTTCGCCACCGGCGGGCGCGGCGCGGAACGGGGTCGGCGACGGCGGCGCTGCGGGCGGCGCGACATGGGCCGGCGCGGCCGCATCAGCGCCGTTGCCATTGGCCTCAGTGGCGGCGCCCTCGGCGCCGTTGTTGCCGATCAGGTTCGGATTGATGCCGCCCTTCGACTCCGGACCGGCATAGGTCGCTTCGAGATCGATGATGTCGCGAAGGAAGATCTTGCCTTCGTTGAGCTCGTCGCGCCAGATGATGATGGCCTGGAAGGTCAGCGGGCTTTCGCAGAGGCCCGCGATCATCGCCTCGCGGCCGGCCTCGATGCGCTTTGCAATGGCGATTTCGCCTTCGCGCGACAGCAGCTCGACGGTGCCCATCTCGCGCAGATACATGCGCACGGGATCGTCGGTGCGCTCGCCCGGCTCCGACTTCTTGACCTCGGTGACGGCCTTCTGCGTGACCTCGACGAGCTCGTTATCGGTCTCGTCGTCGCCGTCGTCCTTCTCGTCCTCGCCTTCAGAGTCATCCGCCTCGGTGACGTTGATGCCCATGTCCGAGAGCATCGACATGATGTCTTCGATCTGTTCGGGCGAGGTCGTGTCGGAAGGCAAAACTTCGTTGAGCTGATCGAAGGTCACGAAGCCGCGCTTCTTGGCCTGCTTGATCATCTTCTTCACCGCGGCATCCGACAGGTCGAGCAACGGCGACGGCGCGTCAGCGGAATCCTTCTCAGGAGCATCCGCTGCCTTGTCGTCCTTTTCCTTGTCCTTAACCTGCAGCGTCTTTGCCTTGGTGGCCATTCACTAAGCTCCCGAAACGCGGTCATGCAAAATGGCGCCACGCACGCGCATCCGCACGAAATCTAGATTTACTCTCTCGACGCACAAAGGGCGGCGCAAAATCTCGCCACCCCTGTCATCCGTCTCGACGGTTTCCAATCTGCAATAGCCGGTCGCGTCTTCCGTAAAAGTGGATACCGGTTTTACGATCGGAAGACGCGGCAGACTTATATCTGACGCATTTTCTGACGGCGAACCGGGAACCACTTCGCCTGAAAATGCTACGGTAGCTATTAAGTTTCGCTTAACCCTGTTTTTGCAGCCAAACCATGGATTTGGCGAGTCTTTTTGCGGGTGCGACCAGCGCCGTCCGCAGCATTTTTGTTATCAGACATTACGCTGGAACCGGCCCGATAATTCGCCGAACCCTTCAATCAGGGCTTCGGTCCCGTCGGCTTCTGCCATTCGGGCCTGGATATCCTGCAACCATGCCAGATTGGCCTCGCTGGAGTCTTCAGCCAAGGCCGCTTCCGCATCTTTTCTTTCCCTAAGTAAGGCGTGGGTTTTCTGATGCAAGGCAACGAGTTGACGCCAGGTCGATAAAACGTCCTCGCGCGCGGCGCCGATCTGCGCCCCCCACACCGCCTGGGTTGTGATCGCTCGCTCAACCCTTTGAAGAATCGGCAATAATCCGCCCGCTTCCAGGTCGGCGCGCATCTTCTCGGCCTGCTCCTCGGCGTCCGGGGAATGGTGATGGTCGTGGGCAAAGGCCGCGATGACGGCGGCCCTGAGCTTGTGGGCCTCGGGGTGGGCGAGTTCGAGGGCTGCGACCTCCTCGAGATGGTCGTGCAGCAGCCAGGGGTGGTTGATCAGGGATTGCAGGATCAAGGCCTCGCGGCGCGAGATCGCGCTGCGCTGGCCACGCATGATCGGACTGTTGGCGAGCTGGGGGCTCGCGGCCTGATAGGGCCCCCGTAGAATCCCGGGGGCGCCGCCGCCTTTGGCGCCGAACCGCCCGCCCTGCGCGGGTCCCCGGGGGGTAAACGGGCGGGGTGATTCGCCGCCGCGGCCGCCGCCGAAATTGCCCCTGTTATAGCCGCCGCGGCCGTAACCGCCACGTCCGCCCTCCGGGGCAAAGTTGCGTTGCAGCCGCTCCTGCAAATCCTGCCGGTAATAGCGGCGCACCACCTCGTCGCGGATGCCGTTGGTGAGTTCGCCGATCCGCGCCTCCAGCGCGGCACGGCGTTCGGGCGTATCGAAATTGCCGCCCTCGATCTCGCGCGACCAGATCAGGTCGGCGAGCGGACGCGCCGCCGAGATCACCTCCTCGATCGCGCCGCGGCCGCCGGAGCGGGCGAGATCGTCGGGGTCCTGCCCTTCCGGCAGCAGCGCGATACGCAGGCTCTTTCCCGGCTTGAGCTGCGGCAAGGCGATATCGGCCGCGCGATAGGCGGCCTTCTGCCCGGCGCGGTCGCCGTCGAAGCAGAGGATCGGCTCGTCCACCATCTTCCAGAGCAGGCCGAGCTGGTTCTCGGTCAGCGCGGTGCCGAGCGGCGCGACGGCGCCGGGGAAGCCCGAGGTGACCATCGCGATGACGTCGACATAGCCCTCGACGACGATCAGCTGCGCGCCGTCATGCGCGGCCTGGCGCGCGGTGAACAGGTTGTAGAGATTGTCGCCCTTGTGAAACAGCGTGGTTTCCGGCGAGTTCAGGTATTTTGCCGGAACGTCCTTCTCCAGCGCGCGGCCGCCGAACGCGATGACGCGGCCGCGGCCATCCGTGATCGGGAACATGACGCGGTCGCGGAAGCGATCGAACGGCACCGGCTTGTCCTCGCCGGACACCAGGAGCCCCGCCTCCACCATGTCCTCGGTCGAGATGCCCTGCGCGCCGAGATGCTCCTTCAGGGCGAAGCGATCCGGCGGTGCATAGCCCATCCGGAACTGGAACTGGGTCGCCGGCGAGATGCTGCGGTCGGCGAGATAGCCGCGCGCCTTGGCGCCGTGGCGCGAGGCCAGCGTGTCGGCGAAGAACTTGGTCGCAAGTTCCATCACGTCGTGCAGGGTGCGCCGGCGCTGCTCGTGCCGCGCCGCATCCGGGCTCGCCGCCGGCACGGCCATGCCCGCCATCGACGCCAGCCGCTCCACCGCCTCCGGGAAGCTGACGCCCTCGGTCTGCATCACGAAGTCGAAGATGTTGCCGTGCTGGCCGGAGGAGAAGTCGTGGTAAAACCCCTTCTGGTCGTTGACCGTGAACGAGGGGGTCTTCTCCTGCTGGAACGGCGACAGCCCCTTCCACTCCCGCCCGGCCTTCTTCAGCTTGACGCGCTTGCCCACGACTTCCGAGACCGGAAGCCGGGCGCGCAGCTCTTCGAGGAATTGGGGCGTGAAACGCATCAGTTAGGATTCTGGGCTCGGGCGGCGAATCGCGGACAACCGGTTAGCCATATAGCGGCACGCCAGGGCATGCCGAACAATGTGGGGCTTTTCCGGGCTATTCACAGGCTTGGTCCGTCACGGCTTCGTCGAGCGGGCTACCCCCAAATCCACGGTGGAGAGCCGTTTCAGCAAGCTTGCCCCCTTCCCGCTTCCGGGATTGGATAGGCCATGTTCACGACATTCAGAGGCGGACAGAGCGGCGGCTGGCAGGTCACGTCCATCACGCGGGTGAAGGGCGAGACGCTGCCGAAGGTCGCGGCACTGTCGATCGTGGCGAGCGAATCGATCGCGCTGCCGCTGCTGCCGGCGCAGACCTCCTGGCGGCTCGCCGGCGTCGCCAGCCATTTGCGCTACACCGAGAAGGAAGAGCGCGAGAAGCTGTTGGCCGCGCAGGCCGGGCTCGGCCGCAGCGAGGCAACGCACGCGGCGCTGATCCCGATCAGGAAATCCGCGGCGTGGTGGGAGCTGACGCAGGAGCAGCGCCGCGACATCTTCGAGGACAAATCGCACCACATCGCCGGCACCCTGAAATTCCTCCCCGCAATCGCCCGCCAGCTGTTTCACGCCCGCGACCTCGGCATGCCCTTCGACTTCCTGACCTGGTTCGAATTCGCCCCCGACCATGTCGCCCTGTTCGACGAACTGGTCGCCATGCTGCGCGCGACCGAAGAATGGAGCTTCGTCGAGCGCGAGGTCGACATCCGCGTGGTTAGGGAAATTTGAAGCCGTCAGTGCTCCAGAAATTTTCCTGATGCGATCCGCGACAGCTCGGTGACTGGCCAGTTGTAGAGATAGGTCCACGCCTCGCTCACGCTGCCGTCGGCGCGCGTGACCTCGAGCATCTCGCGGAGATATTCGGTCGGCGGCGGAAAGCCTTCACCGCAGGCCTCGTACATGTCGAATTCACGCAGCATGGCCTCGCGCTCGCGCAGGCGGAACAGCTCACCATGCACGATGTCGGCGGGATCGTCCGACACAACGAGGCCCGGATAATGCTTCACCAGATAGAGGCGGCCACGGCACTGCGCCGGCCCGAGGAATTCGGCATTGCCCGCCAGCAGCTTCGCCATCGGATGGTCGAAGCCGCGCATCAGCGTGCCGTAGACGAAGAGAAGATCGGAGATCATGGACTCACTTGTCATTCCGGGATGGTCCGAAGGACCAGACCACAGATGCGCAATTTGCGCATCGGGGAATCTCGAGATTCCGGGTTCGATGCTGCGCATCGCCCCGGAATGACAGAAAAACCCGAGGCACGCTAGGCCGCCACCTCGTCGGTCACCACGACGAACTTCGTCAGCGTCATGCGGCCAAAGCTCGTAGTGAGCGCGACGTCGGCGGCGTCGCGGCCGGTCGCCATCAGGATGCGGCCGATCCGCGGCACATTGTGGCGGGCATCGAAGGTGTACCACTGGCCCGACAGATAGACTTCGAACCAGCCCGAAAAATCCATCGGCGCGGGATCCGGCGGCACACCGATGTCGCCGAGATAGCCGGTGCAGTAGCGCGCCGGAATGCCCATGCAGCGGCAGAAGGTGAGCGCGAGATGCGCGAAGTCGCGGCAGACGCCGGCGCGGCTCTCATAGACGTCGTGCGCCGACTTCATGTGATGGGCGTGCTGGTAGCCGAACGTCACATGGTGGTGCACGAAATCGGTGATGGCCTGCACCCGCGCCCAGCCCGGCTGGGTGTTGCCGAACAGCGACCAGGCGACGTCGGTCAGCTTGTCGGTTTCGCAATAACGGCTCGGCATCAGATAGAGCAGCATGTCGTCGGGCAGCTGCTCGATCGGAATCTGTTGCGCCGCCGGGTTGACGATGTCGGGCAATCCGGAATCGCGCACCAGCGCGCTGCCATGAAAGGTGACGCCACCGCTGGGGGCAACGAGACGCCCGCATACATTGCCGAAGCCGTCGCGATAGAGGCCGATCGGGACATCAGGCTCGGCGGAAATGCTCTCGGTGCCGACGATGTCGGCGTAGCGCGACGGATGGATCGACAACATGATCACCATCGGGGTCGGCTGCGCCGCCGTGTAGGTGATCTCGAAGCCGACCCTGATCTGCATCGTCAGGCCGTCTCCCGCTCCGCCGCACTCTCGCCGACCGAGACGACCTTGATGTCGACATCCATGCCGAGATAGGCATCCGCGGCGCCGAGATAGACACCATGCAGCGGGATCGCCTGGCGCGGATCGCGCGCCACCGCGACGCGGATCAGGTCGCGCGTGCCGACGATGCCGTTGGTCGGGTCGAACTCGATCCAGCCCGCGCTCGGCAGATAGACCTGCACCCAGGCATGGGTCGAGCCGCCGCCGACATAGCCATGCGCGCTGCCCGGGGGCATCGCGAGATAGCCGGAGACGAAGCGCGCGGCGATGCCGAGCCGGCGCAGCGCCTCGATCATGAACAGCGCATAGTCGCGGCAGGTGCCGGACTTGGTCCGCAGCGTGTCGAGTGGATGCTGCGTGCCCTGCTCGTAGCGCTTGCGATAGCTGAACGCCTCGCGAATGCCATGCGTCATGTCGCTCAGGATCTTGAACGTCAGCGTCGGCGCCTCGACGTCGAGGAAGCGCCGCGCCCAGGCCGACAGTTCGCCGTTCGGGTCGCCATATTGCGGCGTGATGAACTGCTGCAGATCGGGGAATTCCTCATCATCGTAGAGGAACGGATAGAAGTAGGCGGCGTCATCCGGCGTCAGCGCGAACGTATCGGCCGCATTGTGCTCCACCGTCGCGGTCGAGACAAAGGACAGCGTGTCGGCGCGCTCGTCGAAGGTGGCGATCGCCACGCTGTTGCCGAACACGTCGTGGATCCAGCGCAGCGACATCGGCTGCGGATCGATCGCGAGCGCGCTGTCGAGCACGCGCAGATCATGGCCATCGCGGGGACGCAGCATGATGCGGTGTTCGCCGAACGCCACCGGGCGCTTGTAGCGATAAACGGTCTTGTGATGGATAGTCAGGAGCGGCATCTTCAAACAATCATCGTGATTTCGAGCCGCATAATCTATAGATAAAGCTGCTCGATTCCAAACCAGCATGCCGCTTGAATAGGCAAAGTTGAGGAAAAAGGCCCTTGAATTACGGCGGTGGTCCATCATTCCTGCTCGCAAGCACCGACGCTTCACCGGTTCTTGAACATAATGCCGACAGCCGCTCACCGTTCCTGCTCACCTGCGATCACTACGGCAGGCTGATTCCCTCGCCGCTCGGCGATCTCGGCTTGCCCGAAAGCGAGCTCGTCCGGCACATCGCCTGGGACATCGGCATCGCCGGCGTCGCAACGAAGCTCTCCGACCGGCTCGGCGCGCACCTGATCGCGCAGCGCTACTCGCGGCTCGTGATCGACTGCAATCGCCCGCCGCATGTCGCAAGCTCGGTCCCGCTGATCAGCGAGGCCACCACCGTTCCCGGCAATGAGGGTCTCTCGCGCGAAGCCGCCGAGATGCGCCGCGCGCAGATCTTCGATCCCTATCATCGGCGCATCGACGCGATCATCGACGAACGCGCGCGCCAGGGCATACCGACGGTGCTGGTCTCGCTGCACAGCTTCACGCCGGTATATGCCGGCATCGCGCGTCCCTGGCACATCGGTACGCTCTATCACCACGACAAGGCGCTGCCGCCGTTGCTGCTGAAGCATCTGCGCGCCGAGGGCGATCTCGTGGTCGGCGACAACGAGCCTTATGCAGTCAGCGACGAGACCGACTACACGATCCCGGTGCATGCCGAGCAGCGCGGCCTGATGAATTCCGGCATCGAGATCCGCCAGGACCTGATCTCCGACCAGGCCGGTGAGACCGCGTGGGCCGAGCGGCTGGCGCGCATCCTCGGCGAGATCGAGACCGCGCTGCGCGCGGAAGCGCTGGTCTAGGGCGCGTGCCAGCTCGTGTACCCACGACAAATTTGGTGGCGTGACGCGCCGATGCATACCCGCTTCGCTCGTTAACGGCCGAGTCGCGCGGCGCCGCAAGATGTCGCGAAGGGCCGAGCGAACGGCCAAGAGCGGAAGGGGGAAGCCCGCTCGTGGAATAACGCACGCCACCGGTCGACTGAACTTGGCGGCTTCGCGATACCATTTGCCTACCGTGTGGACGGGCCCTATGCTCCTAACTCAATCCAGTGTCGATTGAAATTCGGCAAGACAGCAATGCGAGGTCAGCCCATGGCGAGCGTTGTCAGTCTTTTTGTCTCCCCTGCTATTGGACAGCCGATGCAGACGTGCTCGTCAGTGCGGGCTTTTGCTGGTCGGGGATTGGAAGGGGATCGATACGAACGTGGCGAGGGCTCTTACTCGAAATTGGCGCGCGTGGCAGCGCGCCATGTTTCCCTGATCACCATCGAAGCCATCGAAGCCTCAAATGGAGAATTGGCCCGGCGCGGGCTTACCCCCTTCGAAATGCATGAAACGCGACGGAACATCGTCGTGGAAGGCGTCGACGTTTATGGTTTGCTGGGCAAGGAATTCCGCATCGGCGCCGTGCGCCTACGCGGCTCCGAACCAACCAAGCCATGCCACATTCCATCCGCAGTCGCAGGCAAGATCGGATTTGCGGAAGCTTATCGCGATACGGGCGGCGTGCGGGCCGAAGTCCTCTCGGACGGAACTATTTCGATCGGCGATCTCGTTCAAGCGGATTGATTGCCCCTGGCCAGAGCCGCGCGCTCGCGTCCGCTCAATTCGGTCGGCGCCGCCAGATGAACAGCAGGTAGAGCAGCACCGGCAGGCCAAGCGCCGCCCAGGAGACGGCATCCCACCAGCCGTCGCCGACCAGTGCGCCGATCAATCCCACCGTGCTCAGGATCGCGATGACGAGCGGGGCGACGAAGATCTGGGTCAATGAACGATGTACGACCATGCTGATGTCACGTCGTGAGCGCGGGGTTGTCGATCGAGGCGGCGTTGGCGATGGCGCGCTCCTGACTCACGCCCGCCTTGCGCCGGCGCATCCACAAGTAAACGCCGGTGATGAGGATGAAGATGGTCAGGATGTCGAGCAGCGCCCAGACGATCTTGAGCGGCATGCCGCCATAGTCGCCGAAATGCAGCGGCTGCGAGACGAACAGCGTCGTCACATACCAGGGCATGTCACGGGTGTCGGTCAGCTTGCCGGTTTCCGCATCGATCAGCGCGGGCTTCAGCAGCCGCGAGGTCAGCGGCGTATCGCCGCGCAGGAACACCGCGCAGTGGCTCCTGCTGCTGAAGGTCGTGCCCGGGAACGCGACGAAGCTCGGCGTCATGCCGGGCACCGCATGCCGGGCCACCTCGACGGCGCCGTTCAGCGAGGTCAGTTTCGATGGCACCGGCCGGTCCTTGTACTGCGCGGTCATTTCGGCGAGCTGGCCGAACTGCCACATCTTGAGCACGAGATCGGCCCAGGTGTTGATGACCCCGGTGAAGCCGACCACCAGCGTCCAGGCCACCAGCAGGATGCCGGCGAGATTGTGGACGTCGAGCCAGCGCACGACGCGGGTCCGCTGCGCACGATAGGCACCGAAGCGCAGCTTCCGCATCGACGGCGCATAGACGACGATGCCGGAGATGATCGCGACGCAGAACAGGATCCCCATCAATCCGAGGAACAGTTTGCCGGGTAGCCCTGCGAACATGTCGGTGTGCAGCTTCAGCATGATGTAGGTGAAGCGGCCGGTCACGTCGGGGGAATCCAGATAGGCGCCGGTATGAGTGTCCATCCGGATCAGGAGGTTGTTGGTCGGATCGGCGTCGATGGTCGGGCCGACGCTGACCCACATCGCGCCAGGTTCGTCGCGATCCCAGATCAGGAAATGAGGCACCTTGCCCGGCGCCCGCGCCAGCGCGTTGGCGAGCAGACGATCGAGATTGGCCGGCGGCGTGCCTGCGGGCGCCTCGGCCGGCTTGACCGAACTGTGCAGGAGATCGTCGATCTCGTCGTGGAAGATCAGCGGCAGGCCGGTGATGCAGAGCAGCAGCATGAACAACGTGCAGATCAGGCTGGTCCATTTGTGGACGGCGCCCCATCGCCGCAGGGATTTGGTCGTCGCAGTCAACTTCGCTACCTGATTTCCGGAGTCTCCATTGCTGTCGTCACTAACACGGTGAAGGATGCGCGCCGTCGCGCGACGATTAGAACCCGTCCAGTGTTGGACTTATCGTTGATCGTGTTGCGGACCCGCAACGAGCGCGTCCGGGACCTGCGACGATGCGTCCCGATTTTCGGCGCGGCTGCTTAGGATCGTTCTAAATGGGATCGCAGCGCTCAACCGGCCGACACGGCGTGGACGAGATGCTTGGCACGCCATTTGGGACCAGGCCCGCGCATGTAATGCAGTTCGGGCCGGTAGGGATCGCGCATTCGCGCGATCAAATTCCGCCAGCCGGTGTTGATCGCGTTCAGGCCACTGCGGAGAAGCGTCCATGATGACTTCAGCGACAGCATGGCTCGCGCTCAGTGCGGTTTGCCGAGAACGAATGCGAAGGGCAGGATGACGATCTCCTCGCCGTCCTCGTCGCTGACATGCACGGCCCAGTCGCGCCAGTCCTCCAGACTGACCGTTGCGACCAGCGAGCGCATCATGCGGGTCGCCGCCTCGCAGGCCTCGGCGAGGCTGGTCACCGAGGTGCCGCGGCGATCCATCAGCACGCCGCGCGTATTCGAGCAGTGGAAATAGACCTGTGTCATGTCCTGGGCCATCTGCGTATCCTCGCAAGCTCGGGGCGATCAGGCTCGCCCTTGCATGACGAAGCATTACGCAGCCGGCG
The DNA here is from genome assembly GCF_015291625.1 of Bradyrhizobium sp. CCBAU 53421. NCBI lineage: Bacteria > Pseudomonadati > Pseudomonadota > Alphaproteobacteria > Hyphomicrobiales > Nitrobacteraceae > Bradyrhizobium > Bradyrhizobium sp. CCBAU 53421. The sequence continues at coordinate 1,631,135 of NZ_CP030047.1, read as the reverse complement.
CGCGGCGATCCGTGACGTGGCTCACACAGGCGAGACGGCCGCCGCCGGGGCGCGGCGCCGCCCTCACCAAATCGCGATTTGACAGTTCTCCTGAACTTGTCAAAATCGTCAAATGGGACCGAAAACCCGCATTCTCGATGCCACCATGCTGGTGTTCCGCCGGCACGGCTTTCGTCGCTCCTCGATCGAGCAGGTCGCGGAAGCCGCCGGCCTGACGCGGCAGGCGCTCTATCATCACTTCGAGTCCAAGGAAGCGCTGTTCCGCGCCGTGATCGAGCGCGTGCATGAGTCCGCGATCGCGGCCGAGGAGACGGCCGTTACCGAGGCGGAGAGCGCGGGCGGAAATCTCGGCGACATCCTTGCCGCGGGCATGACCGCGCGGATGTCGACCATGATCGCCTCGCTGGACGGCTCGCCGCATCTCGAGGAACTGTATTCCGAGCACCTCGTGCACGCGCGCGACCTCTACCAGACCTACGCCGCACGCTATGCGGAGCGCATGATTGAGACCATCTTGCGAGTCGTGCGCAAGCAGCAGCTTGCGCTGCCGCAGGACCTCTCGCCGGCGGAATTCGCGCGGCTGGTCGAGATGTCGATGTACGCAGCGAAGTCGCAATATCCGGCGATGCAGCCGTCGGACGCGTTCCTGAAGGACATGGCGATCATGGTGCGCACGCTCTGCGCCGGCGCCTTGCCAAAGTCCTCGTCGAAATCACAACAGCCGCCCGTCAAGAAGGCGGCGACCGCAAGAAAGCCGACACGCAGGACAACTGGAGGACAGTCATGACCACGACGACCGTCAACGGCCGCGTCGAATCCCTGCCCGATGATCCCGATGCGCTCTTGATCGACATCGTGCGCGACCAGCTCAAGCTCACCGGCACCAAGCTCGTCTGCGGCGCCGGCGTTTGCGGCGCCTGCACGGTGCTGGTCGACGGCGCGCCGGTCGCAAGCTGCCTGATGCCGGCGCAGGCCGCGGCCGGCAAGGCCGTGACGACGGTGGAAGGCATCGGCGCCGCCAGGCTGCATCCGGTGCAGAAGGCGTTCATGGCGCACGATGCCCTGCAATGCGGCTTCTGCACCCCGGGCTTCATCGTGGAAGCGACCGCGTTCTGCGACCGCTGGCGCGCGACCAGGGGAACGGCGGTACCGTCCCGCGAGGAGATCGGCGCGGCGCTGTCCGGCCATCTCTGCCGCTGCGGCGCCTATGACGGGATCTTCCGCGCGGTGGCCGATGCCTGCGCCGGCCGCTTCGACGGCGACAATGTCGCAGCACCTCGCGTCGAGGCGCGCGACAAGGTGACGGGCGCCGCGAAATACACCGTCGACGTCAACCATGACGGCCAGCTCGAAGGCCTGATCCTGCGCTCGCGCGAGGCGCATGCCCGCATCACCGCGCTCGATCTGGCGCCGGCGCGTGCGCTCGCCGGCGTTGCCGCGGTGTCGCTGATCGGCGACGACCGGATCGTGCGCTATGTCGGCGAACCGATCGCGGCGGTCGCCGCAAAGGACCGCAAGACGGCGCTGGTCGCGCTGACCGCGATCAAGCTGACCTACGAGAAGCTGCCCGCGGTGGTCGGGCTCGATGCCGGACGCAAGGACGGCGCGCCTGTGGTGTTCGACAAAGCGAGCCGTAAGCGCGCCGGCAACGTCTCGGAGGCGGCCGGCGGGCCGGCGCCTTGGAAGCAGAACATCCGCGGGCCGACCGCGGTGTTCTCGACCCGCGCCAAGAAGGCCCGCAACTGGGTTGAGGAGGCGCGCCAGGCCAACAACAAGCTGCTGGTCGAAGCCACCTTCCGCACTGCCACGCAACAGCATGCGTGCCTCGAGCCGCACGCCGCGGTGGCGCGCTTCGACGGCGACCGGCTGACACTGCACGCATCGACCCAGCAAGTGTTTCACCTCAAGGAGCAGATCGCAAAGCGCTACAAGCTCGATCACGACAAGGTCCGCGTGATCGCCGATCACGTCGGCGGCGGCTTCGGATCGAAGGCGAGCCTCGGCACCGAGACCATCGCCGCGATCGAGCTCGCGCGCGAGGCGAAGGCGCCGGTGCGGGTCGCCTACGATCGGCAGGAAGAGCTCTCGGTCGCCGGCTATCGGCCGGCCGCGGAGCTGAAGGTCGCGCTGCTCCCCTCCGAGCAAGGCGCTTTGAAGGCCCTCTCCGTCACCGCGCATGCCGATACGGGCGCTGCGACCAATTCGACCATCGCGGGCCTGGCGCGGCTGATCTATCCAGCCGAGGCGAAGGACCTTTCGGATTTCGACGTCATCAGCAACCTGCCGCCCGGCGCCGCCTTCCGCGGCCCCGGCGGTCCGCCGATGGCATTCGCGGTCGAGCAGGCGATCGACGAGGCGGCGCTGCGGCTCAAGGTCGATCCGATCGCGTTGCGCAAGAAGTGGGATCCCGATCCCAACCGTCAGCGGCTGTACGACTGGGCCTCCGGGCTCGAAATCTGGCGCAATCGCAAGCCGCAGCAGAACGGCCGCTATCGCCGCGGCATCGGCGTGGCGACCGGTTACTGGCTCTATCTCTGGCAGCCCAACGTGAAGGTCGAGGTCGCGGTCAAGAGCGGCCGCGTCGTCGCCAGCACCGCGACGCAGGACATCGGCACCGGCACCCGCAGCGTGCTCGCCGATACGATCGCGCGCGAGTTCGATCTCGAGCCTGCCGACATCGACGTGCGGATCGGCGATTCGTCGCTGCCCGAGGGACCCGGCTCCGGCGGCAGCCGCGTCACCGCCTCGGTGATGCCGCCGACGCTGCAGGCGGTGCGGAAACTGAAGGCCGCGATCCTCGAACAGGCAACAAGAAAGCCCGCGCCCGGCTCGAACGCGCCCTGGCGCGAGCTGATCGCGCGCTCGCCCGACATCGCTGTCGCGGAGACGCGCGGCGAGGACGGCAAGAACACCGCGCCCGGCATCCGCTCGCCACTACGCGAGGTCGGCCTGATGGGCATGGTGTTCGGCTGGATGATGCGCCGCTTCTCGAACATCGCGGTCGGCGCCGGCGTACCGAGCTCGGTGCAGGTGATCGAGGTTGAAGTCGACACCTGGCTCGGCCATGTCCGCGTGCTCAACGTGCATACCGGCATCGCGGTCGGCAAGATCGCAGCGCCCGCGCTGGCGCACAGCCAGGCCTGCGGCGCGGTGATCCAGGGCCTCGGCTACGCGCTCTACGAGGCGCGCGAGCTCGACCCGACCAGCGGCGACGTGCTGACCGCGGGAATGGAGGATTACCGCATCCCCGGGATCGCCGACACGCCCGAGATCGATGTCCATTTCGACGAAGCCGGATTCGATCATGTGCTCGGCAACAGCGTCGGCATCGGCGAGGCGTCGACGGTGCCGACCTCGGCCGCGGTCGCGAACGCGATCCACGACGCGATCGGCGTCCGCCTCACCGAGATTCCGATCCGGCCCGACCGCATCGTCGCCGCGCTGAAAGGGAGGGATGCCGCATGAGCGTCGCAACCGCAGAAGTATTAACCGCGCCTGAATTCCGTGCCGCCGGCACCGACCTGTCGGAGCGCCGCCGCAGCGGCCTGTCGTGCGGATCGATCATCGATCTCACCGCCAGCCCCGATACGATCGGGATTACATGGGGCGCGGACGGCGCTGCGCGCATCGGCGCGCTGACCGCGATCGCCGCGATCGCATCCGACGCGCGGCTCGCCCAGGCCTATCCCGGCATCACTGCTGCCGCGCAGGGTCTTGCCACGCCGCAGATCCGGCACATGGCGACGCTCGGCGGCAACCTCGCGCAGCGCTCGCGCTGCTGGTATTTCCGCAATCCGCAGATCGGCTGCCTCAAGAAGGGCGGCTCCGACTGTCCGGCGCGATCCGGCAATCATCTCTATCACGTCGCGTTCGATCTCGGCCCCTGCGTGGCGCCGCATCCCTCGACCATGGCGATGGCGCTGCTGGCCTATGATGCGAAGATCGTCACGGACCGGCGCAGCGGACTGTCGGTCACCGATCTGCTCGGCGACGGCAGCAACGGCACCGCCGACAATCTGCTCGCACCGGGCGAACGGATCGAGCGGATCGAGCTCCCTGCTCCGCTGGCCGGCGAGCGCGCGCTGTACAAGCGCGCGATCAGCCGGACGCATGCGGAATGGCCGCTGGTCGAGATCTGCGTGCGGGCCGTGATGGAAGGCGGCGTGTTTCGCGAGGTCCACATCACCGCCGGCGGTATCGCCCCGGTCCCGCTGCGTCTTGCGGCAAGCGCTGCCGCGCTGGAGGGAAAGCCCGCCAAGGCACCGACCATCGCGCAAGCCGCCGAGCTGGCAACATCGGGGGCCAGGCCGCTGCCGATGACCGGATACAAGCTCGACCTGCTGACGGGCCTGGTGCGTGACGTCGTCGAACGGATCGCCGCGTAACGTGCAGGCGACCGTTCCGGCGCACAGGCTCAGCGGGCCCGGGTCAGCGCCAGCCAGATGCCGCCGCCGATCATGAAGCCGCCTGAGATGCGCGACATCAGCCGCGTGCGCTCCTTGGAGAAAAATTTGCGGGCGCGGCCGGCCGCCAGCGCGTAGGCGGCGTCGGTCAGCACCGCGGTCGCCATGAAGGTGACGCCGAGCAGCGCCACCTGCGGCAGATGCGGCTTGTCCATGTCCATGAACTGCGGAATGAAGGCGCCGAAGAACACCAGCACCTTCGGGTTCGAGAGCAGCACCAGAAAGCCCTGCAGGAAGAACCCGCCGCGCGGCGGCGGCGGCTTGTCGTCGGTGCCGACACCTTCGACCGGCGAGCGGATCAGCTTGATGCCGAGCCAGACCAGGTAGGCGGCACCGGCGAAGCGCACCCAGTTGAACCAGTAGCCCATCGTCGCCATCAGCGAGGTCAGTCCGACCGCGACGATGCCGATCACGATGGCGAGGCCGACCTGCGCGCCCAGCACGTTGGTGAGCGCGGCGCGCGTGCCGTAGCGCAGCCCGTTGGCGATCACCATCGTGACGATCGGACCAGGCAGCAGCGCCAGCGCAATGCAGGCGGCGACGAAGGCGAAATAGGCTTGCAGGGACATCGGGGGCTCACTGACATTGAAACTGAATTATGCACATAGGACGGGCGAAGAGGAAGCGGCTCCTGCTCATCTCTGTCATACCCCGCGAAAGCGGGGTATCCAGTACGCCGCGGCCTGTCAGCTGAACATCAGCGCCTCTGGAATACTGGGTCACCCGCTTTCGCGGGTGACGACACCGTTTTCGTATGCGAGAGACGGGCAGATCAACGGCCTTCCATGGCTGTCGCCACCCACGTCCTGATCTCTCGCGTCTCCAGAAATTTCAACGTCGCTTGCCGCACGCGTGCCGCATCTCCACCACCCTGCGCCGCCACGGCCATGAGATCGCAACGATGCGACACTGCGATGCCGATCGCAGTGCGCTTTCCTTTGAACGTCTCGACGTCATACGCCCTGATCCGCCCCGGCATATCCGCCACGCGCACTCCCTCTCCCGCCTTCGGCGCCACAAAGCGCGCGCTGATCATGTCGACGTCGGAAACGCGATCGACCTCGTCGTCATCGGCGACGCCGCTGTCGCAATTGCAGAAGCCGAGCTTTGGCCTGAGATAGACCTCGACCTCAGCGCCGCACTCCGCGGCGCCGCAGCGGAAGGCGCGGCCGGCGGGCCAGCCGTCGCGCGGGAACGGCCAGGCGATCTCGCGCCACTGCGCGGCCAATGGCGGCGCCATCTCGTATCCGGCCACGGCGGACAGGCCGCCGAGCGCCAGGAACATCGCCGCGATGATCGGCCACGAGCGCATCATCGCTCGCTCACGGCAGACCGGCGATGGCGCGCGCTGCGCCGGTCAGTTCGAGGATATGCAAGCCGGTGTTGGCGCGGTCGACCGCATAGATGTAGCCGCGCTCATCGGTCTCGACGTTGTTGGTCTGGATCGCAACCTTGCAGCGGTCCGTGCCGTCGATGGTGACGCAGCGCTTGTCGGTCGCCGCGGTGATGGAGGGAATGAAATAGCCGACTTCCCTCGGGTGATAGGGATCACGGATGTCGAGCGCGCGGACGCCGGCGTTGAAGAAGGCGATGAAGGCCAGCTTCTTGTAATAGACCGGCGCCATGCTCTCGTTCGACGAATGCGAGCCGAACCGGCCACCGCGCGCGCAGAACGCGCCGGAGGCCTCGGGCACGGTGTAGCTCGAAATCATCATCGGCCGCGCTTCGGTGGTGACGTCGGCGAACCACACCATCTGCCGCGCCTCGCCGCATTCGTTCTGGATCGCCTCGTCGACGATCATCACGATGTCACGGGTCTTGCCGTCCTTGTCATGGACGAACTCCGCGATCGGCATGTCCGGCATCGGAAACACCGTGTGCGCGCCGTTCATCGCCGACAGCGGCATCCGCGCGATCTCCGGAAATTTCAGATTGTCCGGCGTCGGCTCTTTCGGCCCGTTGAGGAGCCTGTCGCGATCGACGATTTGCAGGAAGCCGCCTTTGTCGGTGCCGTAGCCGAAATAGACGCGGTTGCCCTGCGACCCGGTCGAGATCGGCCCATGCAGTTCGGTCGGCACCGCACCGGTCGCGCCCGGCTCCTGCCCGGGCAGGCCGAAATCCCTGATCTTCTTCGGCTGCGCGGGATCGGAGAGATCATAGATTTGCGTCATGCGCCGCGTACGCCAGTCCGGAGCGCCCGACACCAGGTAGGCGATGCCGGTCTCGCATTCCCAAAAATTCTTGTGCGTGTCCTTCAGCCCACCGATCCGGGTGACGAGCACGGGATTGGCGGGATCGGCAACGTTCCAGATCTCATGCGCCTCGCTGCCGAAGGTGCGCAGCATGTAGACCGCGTCGCGATCGCCCTTCGGCAGATCCTTGCCGTCGCAGATCCGCACCATCTGCGCGCCGCCGGATTCGTATTTGCCTTCCTGCCCGGGAATGTGCCGCAGATATTTCGGATGCACGGGATCGGTGACGTCGACGATCGAAGTGCCGTTCGGCTCGGCCTTGCCGGTCATCGGATTGACCGGATCGGGAATGTCGTCGGTGCCGCCGTGATGGCCGATATAGGCGATCCATTTGTCGCCCTGGTGATGGATGGTCGGCTGATAGGCACTGCGCGCCTGCAAATCGCTGGTTCCGACCAGCCGCATGTTGGAGGCTTCGGGCGGGTCGCCGATCATCGGCTGCTGCGCGCTCGCAGCATTCGCGAGCAGGACAAGAAGAAGCGTGCAGCAAACCGCCGTAACGCGACCATCCATGCGCACCACCCCGAGTTCCACACCAATCTGCGTTGGCTGCGCGGAACGCTAGCACGGCGATACCGGCGCCCAAACACACGCTCTTGACATGCAACCATTTGGTTGCCTATTATCCAACCCATGGATGAAGTCTTCAAAGCGCTGGCGGATGCCTCACGGCGGACGCTGCTTGACCGGCTTCACGATCAGAACGGGCAGACGCTCGGCGAGCTCTGCGAAGGCCTCGACATGACGCGTCAGGCCGTCACCAAGCACCTTGTGATTCTCGAGGAGGCCAACCTCGTCACCACGATCAAGCATGGCCGCGAGAAGCTGCACTACCTCAACCCGGTTCCGATCCATCAGATCGGCGAGCGGTGGATCAGGAAGTTCGAGCGCGGGAAACTCGCCGCGCTCAGCGAATTGAAGAAACAATTGGAGAAGCGTGATGAGTAAGCCGGACTACGTCTACGTCACCTATATCGAGACCACGGCCGACAAGCTGTGGCATGCGCTGACATCGAGCGAGTTCACCGAACGGTTCTGGTTCGGCTATCGCATCAGTTCGGACTGGAAGGTCGGCTCGCCTTACCATCTCACCAAGGATGGCCGCCGCGCGGTGCAGGGCGAGGTGCTGATCGCCGATCCACCCAAGAGGCTCGCTTACAGCTGGGACGTCGTGAAGGAAGGCGTCGAGCGCGAGGGGATCTCACGCGTGACCTTCGACATCGAACCCCACGGCGGAGTGGTCAAGCTGACCATGACGCACGACAATCTCGGTCCGAAGACGCTGCGCGACATCTCCGGCGGCTGGCCGATGGTGATTGCAAGCCTGAAGAGCTTCCTGGAGACCGGACGCGAATTGCCGGCCGACCTGCTCACCAGCGGCGCCAGGGAGGCCTACCATGCGTAAGCCCGAATTCGTCTACGTCACCTACATCGAGACCACGCCGGACAAGCTTTGGGATGCGCTGACATCGAGCGCATTCACGCGGCAGTACTGGTTCGACACCGAGCTGAAATCGGACTGGAAGGTCGGCTCGCCGCTCGCGCTGGTGATGAGCGGCAAGACCACCGACACCGGCGAGATCCTCGAGGCCGACCGGCCGCGACGCCTCGCCTACACGTTCAAGCACGAGGCCGACCCTGAAATGCGCAAGGAACCGGCAACGAAAGTCGTATTCACGATCGAGCCGTTCGGCCAGATCGTGAAGCTGACCGTGACCCATGAGGGCTTCGGCGTCGGCAGCAAGCTGCTCGACGGCATCTCCAAGGGCTGGCCGGCGATCCTGTCCGGGCTCAAGAGCCTGCTCGAGACCGGCAAGGCGTTCACGATCCCGCCTGTCGCGCTCGGGATCGACGGCTTCGAATGACAATGAAAATCTATCGACGGACGCGGACAGACATGAACATCGAGAAATTCAAACCGGCGATCGTCTACGCGATCTACATCGCCTCGACACCCGAGAAGGTATGGCAGGCACTGACGAATGCCGAACTCAGCAGGCAGTATTTCTCCGGCAACGCGGTCGAGGTCGATCTTCGGACCGGCGGCGCCTACATCGTGCGCACGCCCGACGGCGCGCTGCACATCTCCGGCGAGGTGATCGAGTGCGATCCCTTGAGGCGGCTGACCGTCACCTTCAACGTCAACTGGCCGCAGCTGGTCGAAAAACTCGGGCCGACGCTCGTCACCTGGGAGATCGAGCCGGCCGGCGACGGGGTGAAGCTGACCTTGCTGCAATCGCATGACCGCCCGATCAGCGACGACATCCTGTCCGGTGGCCGCACCGGCTGGCCGGCGATCCTCTCCAGCCTGAAGAGCCTCATGGAAACCGGCAAGGCCATGGTGATCCCGATGCAGCCGCCAGCGCGCATGCTGGCCGCGCTGAAGGAATTGGGGATTCCGATGCCGTGAACATACTCCACCGTCGTCCCGGCGAAGGCCGGGACGACAGTGGAGGTTAGCCCAGCGCCCTCAACTCGCGCCGCAGTACCTTACCCGTCGCCGTCATCGGCAGGCTGTCGGCGAACTGCACGAAGCGTGGATATTCGTGGGCGGCGAGCTGCACCTTGACGAACTCCTGGATCTCGCGCGCCAAAGCGTCGCTCGGCGCATGGCCCGGCCGCAGCACGATCCAGGCCTTGATCGATTCGGTGCGGATCGGATCGGGAATGCCGACCACCGCCGACATCGCCACCGCCGGATGCTTCATCAGCGTGTGCTCGATCTCGGACGGCCCGACGCGATAGCCGGCGGTGGTGATGACATCGTCCTCGCGGCTGACGTACCAGAAATAGCCGTCCTCATCCTGGACGCCGAGATCGCCGGTCAGGAGGAATTCGCCGGCATATTTTTTCGCGGTCGCCTCCGGATTGCGCCAGTACTCGAGCATGGTGCAAGAACACGGCTGGCGCACGCCGATGATGCCGCGTTGGCCGCGCGGCATCTCCTCGCCCTTGTCGTTGACGATTCGGACGTCGAAGCCCGGCGTGGCGCGGCCCATCGAGCCCGGACGGATCGGAAACAGATTGGAGTTGCTGCCGATCACGAGATTGCATTCGGTCTGGCCGAACACCTCATGAGCGTCGATGCCGAAGGTCTCGCGCACCCAGCCGAGCAATTCGCCGCCGAGCGACTCGCCGCCGGTGAAGATGCTGCGCAGCCTGACGCCGGCATTCTTTACATCGGCCTGCCGCATCAGCTTCAGCGCGGTCGGCGGCAGGAATACGTTGCGGATGCCAAGCTCGGCCATCATCTGCATCGCCGCCTGCGGCTCGAACTTGCGGGCGCGGTGGCCGACCATCGGAATGCCGTGATACCAGAACGCGAACAGGCCGTTGATCAGCCCGCCGATCCAGGCCCAGTCGGCCGGCGTCCACATCAGGTCGCCTGGCCTCGGCAGGAAGTTGTGGCACATCTCGACATTGGGCAGATGGCCGAGCACGACGCGATGCGCATGCAGCGCGCCCTTCGGATTGCCTGTCGTGCCCGAAGTGTAGATGATCAGTGCGGGATCGTCGGCCGAGGTATCGACGGTGGTGAATTCCGGAGACGCCGCCTTGATCGCGCTCCAGAACGGTTTGGTGCCCGCCGGCGTCTTGTCGCCGACGATGTAAACGCTCTTCAGCTCGGGCAGGCGATCGCGGATCTTTGCGATCTTCTCCCAGCCGGCCTCATCGGTGATGACGGCCTTCGCCGCCGAGTTCGACAGGCGGAATTCGAGCGCGTCCTCGCCGAACAGCGCGAACAGCGGGATCGAGATCAGCGCCGCACGGAATGCCGCGAGATGCGCGACCGGCAATTCGAGCGATTGCGGCAGGAACACCGCGACGCGGTCGCCGCGCACCAGGCCGTCAGAGGTCAAGACATTGGCGAAGCGGCGCGAGGCGTCGGCGACCTCGTCGAACGAGGTGCGCGTGGTGCCGCCATCCTCGTCGACATAGATCAGCGCAAGCCGGCCGGTGCCGTCGGCATGGCGGTCGCAGCACGCGGTCACCATGTTGAAGTGCGCCGGAATGTCCCAGCGGAAGTTGCGGTAGAGCTCGTCGTAGGTCTCGGCTTCCTGAAGCATGGCTACAGAGTAGACCATCGCCGTCGGACCACAAACCCCTCCTTGCAGGAAAGCGGTCAGGCTGCCGCCCGCTGCATCGCGACCTCGGCCTTGAGGCTGTCGATGTCGCGATAGATCGATGCGACCGCCAGCACGCGCCCGCCGCGCTTGTAGCGGAGCAGGCAATCCCGGCCGGCGATGCTGCCGTCCACCGCGATCTCATCCCACTGCTCGGCATGGCCGACATAGTTGATCGGCACGTCGTAATGCTGGCTCCAGAAGAACGGCACCGCATCGAACACTTCGCGCTGCCCAAGCATATTCCGTGCGGCGGTCTGACCCTGGCGCTCGGCCACCACCCAGTGCTCGACCCGGATATTCTCGCCGCTGTGCGGATCGGGCCAGCGCGCGATATCGCCAGCCGCGTAGACGCCGGGAGCGCTGGCCTCGAGGTAGGCGTCGACTTTCACGCCGCGATCGATGGCGAGCCCGGCGGCCTCCGCCAGCGCCAGCCGCGGCTTCACGCCGACACCGAGCACGACGAGATCGGCATCGAGTACGGGCCCGCTCTTGAGGTGCGCCCGCTTGCCCTCGATTGCGGTCACGGTGTCGCCGAGATGGAAGACGACGCCATGCTCCTCGTGCAGCGCGCGGACGAAATCGCCCATCTCAGGCCCGAGCACGCGCTCCAGCGGCCGCTGTTCCAGCCCGACCACGTGGACCTCGATCTCCCTCGCGCGCAGCGAGGCCGCAACCTCGAGCCCGATGAAGCTCGCACCGATCACGACCGCGCGGCGCGCGCCATCGGCCGAGGCGATAATCGCCCGGCAATCGTCGAGCGTGCGCAACACGTGAACGTGGGGCTGGCCCTCGCCCGGGATCGGCAGCCGCATCGGCTCGGCGCCTGTCGCCAGCAGCAGCCGGTCATAGGGCACGGCGTCACCGCCGGAGAGCACAACATTACGGCGCCCGGTGTCGATCGACTTGACCTCGGTCCGGAGCCTGAGATCGATCGCCGCGTCGGTGTAGAAGCTATCTGGCTTCAGCGGCAGCCAGTCTTCCGGTGCGCTGCCGGCGAGGAAATCCTTCGACAGGTTCGGCCGATCCACCGGCGGTGTGGCCTCCCCGCTCAGCATGACGATGCTGCCGCGATAGTCCTGCCGCCGCAGCATGTCCGCGGCAGCAAACCCCGCCGCGCCTCCGCCGACAATCACGATCCTGCCGGGCGCATCGACCGGGCCCTTGATCCGGGGTTTCGGCTGCTCGCGCTTCTCGCGCACGATGATGCGATCGCCGTTGCGCTCGACCTTCCAGACGGCGAGCGCGCCAAAGGCGGGCGCAGCGATGGCTTCACCGGTGCGAATATCAAAGCAGGCGTGGTGCCAGGGGCAATGGACGGTCTCGCCCTCGACCAGGCCGTCGGCGAGCGGGCCATGGTAGTGGCTGCAATGCGCGTCGATGGCGAAGATATCCGCGCCCGAGCGTACCAGCAGCACGTCCTCGTCGCCGACATGGCCGAGCAACATCGTGCCCGGGAAGTCCGAGAGTGCCACGCCTTGTGTCAGATCCGGACCGGAAGGAGCTTGCTGATCGGCCATGGCCTGTCTCCAGTTTATCCAGGACTTCCACCTCGAGGGCGACATTTTCACGAGGCTCTGCCGTTTTCGGCAAGCCGATGTCAGCTTCCCTGCATGTAGCGAACCGGGTTCTCCTGATCCGCCTTGAAGATATCGGCGGCCTCGGCGAACAGCGCCGCAACCGCGGGCGCTTTCAGGTTAACAAACGCCTCGAAGCTGAAATTGTTGCTGCCCGCCCGCAATTCGCCGAGCGTGCCGGCATAGCAGGACACCAGCGGCTTGCCGTTACGGGTCACCGCGACATAGATGCTGATGTAGTTCTTCTGCAGCGCCAGCCCGATCACGGGCCAGACCGCCGTCTTGCCGGACTTGATCGCGTAGCGAAACTGACCGTAGCCGATCAAGTTCATGCGCATGCCGGCCTCGCCGGCCGGCGTGCCAGCATGAAAGTGCCGCTTGAGCGAAGGCGCGGCCTTTCGCATCACCGCATGGACTTGTTCGAGATCCGCGGTTCGGCCGGGATCGAACGCGAGGTAGGCCTCCAGACTGTCCGCCGCGACACGAAACACCGGAAGCCTCCGCTGTTATCCTAACCCTAACAGGCGGGTCATGCGTAGCCCGGATGATGCGAAGCGTGATCCGGGACGCCTCGCCGAACGGATAGACTTGCCCGGATTTCGTGGAGCCTGTCACCGGGCGCGCGTTCGCGCGACCCGTTGGCTGCATCCGGGCTACGAAATCAAGACGACAGCGCCGCCTTCACCAGGCCGCTGGCCTTGCCGAAATCCATCTGGCCGGCGTATTTCGCCTTCAGCGCGCCGATCACCTTGCCCATGTCCTTGATCCCGGCAGCGCCCGTCTCGGCGATGATGGCTGAGATCGCGGCCTTCACGTCGTCGTCGGACATCTGCTTCGGCAGGTAGGCGGAGATCACGGCGATCTCCTCGCGCTCCTGGGCGGCGAGCTCGGCGCGGCCGCCCTTGTCGTAGAGCTCGACCGATTCCTGGCGCTGCTTGATCATCTTCTGCAGCAGGCCGAGCAGATCGGCATCGGAGAGTGGCGGCTTGCCCTGCCCGCGCGCGTCGATGTCGGCGTTCTTGATGGTCGAATTGACCATGCGCAGCGTGGAGAGCTTGCGCTCGTCCTTCGCCTTCATGGCCTCCTTGACCGCAGTGTTGATGTCGTCGCGCAGCATCCTGATGTCCTTAAAACTGTAATTCTGTCATGTAGGCAGTTTGCAGCGGCTGGACAACCTAGTTTCGCAGCCACGCGACCAGCGCGTCGGCGCAGGCCTGCGGCTGCTCCAGCTGCGGCAGGTGACCGCAATTGGGGACCACGACGAGTTTTGCCCCGGGAATGCCGTTGGCCATCTCGTCCGACAACGCGTTCGGCACGGTGTTGTCGGTATCCGACGTCAGCACCAAAGTGGGGCATTTGATCCAGGCCATGCTCGGCCGCGAATCCGGCCGGCTGAGCACGGCGTTTTGCTGGCGGATGAAGGCCTCGGCGCCGACGTCTTCGCTCATGTCATAAACGGCCTGACGCAGGCCTGCATCGCCCTGCCGCGACGGATGCACGAAGCCCGGAAACAGCTCGTCGACCACGCTCCGGTACTGACCGGTTCTGGCACGCTCGATCATGCCGCGGCGGCGCGCGGTTGCTTCCGGCGTATCAGGCCTCGCCTGAGTGCTCATCAGCGCCAGTTTCGCGACCCGCTCCGGTGCCTGCCGCATGATCTCGAAGGCGATGTAGCCGCCCATCGAGTGCCCGGCGAGCGCAAAGCGCGGCGGCGCCTCGGCCAGGATCCGGCGGGCGATCGCCCCCATGTTGTCGTCCCTGACATGGTTGGCGACCGTGACCGGCCCGCAGCGCCACAGCGCCGGAATGACCGGGGCAAAAATCCGCGGCGAGCAGATGAGGCCCGGGACGAGCAGGATCGGCATCGTGTTGTCCATGCGAGAGCTCCGGACCGGGTCATTTTCGGCAAGCAAACGGCCGCTTCAAGGAACTTTAGATTAAAAGGCCGTTCCGGCCTGTCAAATCGGCGAACATTGCCGTGTGAATCCGCGCCCTTTCGCTTTGACGCCGCAGGGTGCGGCGACTATTTAAAGGGCTCATGACAACCCCCGAAAACGCTCCCGCCTGGCCGGACCACAAACCGACCGCGCTCCTTGTGCTCGCCGATGGTACCGTGCTGGAAGGCTTCGGTCTCGGCGCGGAAGGCCACGCCGTCGGCGAGGTCTGCTTCAACACCGCGATGACCGGCTATGAGGAGATCCTCACCGATCCGTCCTATGCCGGCCAGATCATCACCTTCACCTTCCCGCATATCGGCAATGTCGGTACCAACGAGGAAGACATCGAGACGGTGAACATGGCCGCGACGCCCGGCGCGCGCGGCGTGATCCTGCGCTCGGCGATCACGGATCCCTCGAATTACCGTGCCACCCGCCACCTCGACCAGTGGTTGAAGGCCCGCGGCATCATCGGCCTCTCCGGCATCGACACCCGCGCGCTGACCGCGCTGATCCGCTCCAAGGGCATGCCCAATGCGGTAATCGCGCATTCCAGGAGCGGCGAGTTCGACCTGCACGCCCTGAAGGAGGAGGCCCGCGAATGGCCCGGCCTCGAGGGCATGGATCTGGTGCCGATGGTCACGTCCGGCCAGCGCTTCACCTGGGATGAGACCCCCTGGGTGTGGGGCAAGGGTTTCGGCCAGCAGACCGCACCGGAGTTCAACGTGGTCGCGATCGACTACGGCATCAAGCGCAACATCCTGCGCCTGCTCGCCGGCGTCGGCGCCAAGGTGACCGTGGTGCCGGCGACGACGGCGGCCGAAGACATCCTGGCGATGAAGCCGGACGGCGTGTTCCTGTCGAACGGCCCCGGCGATCCCGCCGCGACCGGCAAATACGCCGTGCCCGTTATCCAGAAGGTGATCGCTTCGGGGACGCCGACCTTCGGCATCTGCCTCGGCCATCAGATGCTCGGCCTCGCGGTCGGCGCCAAAACCATGAAGATGCATCAGGGCCATCACGGCGCGAACCATCCGGTCAAGGACGAGACCACCGGCAAGGTCGAGATCACCTCGATGAACCACGGCTTCGCGGTCGACCAGACGACGCTGCCCGCCGGCGCGACCCAGACCCATATCTCGCTGTTCGACGGCTCCAATTGCGGCATCGCGCTCGAGGGCAAGCCGGTGTTCTCGGTGCAGTACCACCCCGAAGCCTCGCCCGGCCCGCGCGACTCGCATTATCTGTTCCAGCGGTTTGCCGATCTGATGCGCAAGAAGAAGCAGGCCGCGTAGATCGCGGCGTTAAGCGCAGCCTTTCATGGAATACCGCATGCCCGGACCACCTGGTCCGGGCATGATCTTTTGTCACGCCTTGCATGGGCCGACGCCGCCAAGCTACTCGTCATATGATGACGATCATCACGCAGCAGGATTGCCCGACATGACCGACAGCACCGCCCCGAAGCCGACCTACGGCGTCTCCTCACTTGAGCTGATGGCGTCGATGCCCGGGCTCGACTTCGTGCGCGGCATCTTCGCCCGCACCCTGCCGGAGCCGCCGATCATGGAGAACGTCGAGCCGTTCGACTGCACCGCCGAGCCGGGCCATGTGGTGATCCACAGCGTCCCCGGCCTGCGCCACTACAATCCGATCGGCTCGGTGCACGGCGGCTATGTCGCGATCCTGCTCGATTCCGCGATGGCGCTCGCGGTGCAGACCACACTGCCGAAAGGGTCGGGCTACACCACACTGGAGTTCAAGATCTCCTTCGTCCGCGGCATGAGCCAGGACACCGGCAAGATCCGCACCGAGGGCCGGGTGCTCAACGCCGGCCGCCGCGCCGCAACCGCCGAAGGCCGCATCACCGATCAAAACGGCAAGCTGATCGCGCACGCGACCACGACCTGCATGGTGTTCGAGCTCCCCAAGAACGCCTGAAGGCGACCGCGTCCTGGCGCATTGGAGCCATGACGAAGCGCGCTGGATTGGCGGCAGCGCTCTGTGATTGAGTTTCCCCGTCCGAGATCAGGCAACATGATCCGGTAAATCAAGGGAACGCCCGATGACAGCCAATCCAGACATGACCATCCGCGACATCCGCGTCACCATGCTGCGGCTGCCCTGGGCCGACGACCGCTGGCTGAAGGGCGCAGCGCTCGGCGAGACGCGCGACATCCTGATCTGCGACGTCGAGACATCCGGCGGCATCACCGGCATGGGCTATCTGTTCGTGTTCCGCCCAGCGATGAAAGCGATCGCGGCCTGTCTCGACGAGTGCATCATCCCGCGCGTCATCGGCAAGGACGCCACCGCGATCGAGGCGATCTGGCGCGATCTGTGGACGGCGACGATGACCTATGGCCGCGGCGGCATCGCCGCGATGGCAATGTCGGCGCTCGACATCGCGCTGTGGGATGCGGTGGGAAAGCGCGCCGCCCTGCCGCTGCACCGGCTGTGGGGACACTATCGCTCGGAGATCCCGGTCTACGGTTCCGGCTGCTTCCGTGGCGCCGGCGGCGACGGGATGATCGAGAAGGCGCTGCATTTCGTGAAGCAGGGCTACAAGGCGATCAAGATGCAGGTCGCGCATGTGCACACGCCGGCGCAGGACCTCGACAATGTGCGCCGCATGCGCGAGGCGCTCGGGCCCGACATCGACATCATGATCGACGTCAACATGGGCTGGAGCGCCGATGTCGCCATCGAGATGGGACGCAAGTTCGAGAAGTACGATATCTACTGGCTGGAAGAGCCGGTGCCGGCCGATGATTTCGCCGGCTACCAGCGCATCGCGGCGGCGCTCGACATGCGCGTCGTCGGCGGCGAGACCCATTTCACGCGCTACGATCTGCGGCCGTTCTTCCTCAACCCCTGCCTGCCGATCCTGCAACCCGACCCGATGCGCGGCGGCATGACCGACCTGCGCAAGATCGCGGCGCTCGCGGACACGTTCGGCATCACCATCGCGCCGCATCTGTTCCCCGAACTCAATGTGCATCTGCTGGCCTCGATCCCGAACGGCATCTGGTGCGAGAACATGGCTCTGATCGACGACCTCTGGGTCGACCCGCCGGAGATCGCCAACGGCATGATCACCGCGCCGGAGCGGCCGGGGCACGGGCTCAGATTCAAGGACGAGGTGCTGAAGTTCAGGATCTAGCGGGAACGGTTACCGGACCGACGGCTTGGTCTGTCCTGATATCATCGCTGCTCGCAACGCTGGAGAGCCGCCATGCCGGTCGTGAATCCCGATGCCGAACCGCTGACCTTCGTCTTTCAGGACGACGGCCTGGTGCCGAACAATCCGATGCCGTTCCTGGTCTACAAGGGCACGGTCGACGTCGGCAAAAATCCCGAGGCCACGATCGAACGACTGTTCGGCGACAACGGCTGGGGCGCGATGTGGCGCAACGGCGTCTACGACTTCGCGCATTACCACGCCACCGTGCACGAGGTGCTGGGCGTCGCCCGCGGCAGCGCGCGCGTGCAGTTCGGCGGCGCGCGCGGGCGTGCGCTCGAGATCGCCGCCGGCGACGTCGCGATCCTGCCGGCCGGCACCGGGCATCAATGCCTGTCGGCGAGCGGCGACTTCAGCGTGGTCGGCGCCTATCCGCCGGGCCCGCCGATGGACCTGCAACGGCCGACGCCGGAGAACCACGTCAAGGCGTTGAAGACGATCCCGCTGGTTGCGATTCCCACGACCGATCCGGTGATGGGCAAGGATGGGCCGCTGGTGCGGCTTTGGAAGCGATAGTGGTTCAGGCGATGCTGCCTGCTTCCCTTCTCCCCTTGTGGGAGAAGGTGGCGCGCATCGGCAGATGCGAGCCGGATGAGGGGTCTGCATCCGCGGATAGAGACCCCTCACCCGGCTTCGATGCTAACCGCACCGAAGCCACCCTCTCCCACAAGGGGAGAGGGTGAAAGTCAAGCCGCGTTGCTGCCTTCCTGGCGGCTTGCCTCGAACAGGAACCAGGTGCGGCGCTCGGTTTCGTCGATGAAGGTTTCGAGCAGGCCGGCGGTGCCGGAATCCTCGTGGTCGTCGGCGAGCTTGTGCGCCTTGCGCATCGCCGCCGCGATGTGCTTGTTGTCTTCCATCAGCTCGCGCAGCATTTCGCGCGGCGGGACATAAGCCTCGTCATTGTCCTTGATGGTCTGGTGCCTGGCGATGTCGCCGATCGACCGCAGCGTCGCGCCGCCGAGCTTGCGCACCCGCTCGGCGAGCTGGTCGGTCGTCGCGAAGATCGCGTCCGACTGCTCGTCCAGCAACAAATGGTAATCATGGAAATGCCGGCCGCTGACGTGCCAGTGAAAATTCTTGGTCTTCAGGTAAAGCGCGAAGGCGTCGGCCAGAAGCGTGTTGAGCGAGGCCGAGATCGAATCCACCGCCGATTGCGGCAGATCACTCGGCGTGCCGAGATCGGGCGATATCTTGTCGGTCTTGGTGTTACTGTTGGCTTTGCTCACGTTGGACCTTCCTGTTAGGAACCCCCGTATTTCGGCGCATTGAACATTGGCCGCCGGACCGCTAACGCATCATCAGCCCACCTGTTCCTGGAAGTCAGGGACCCGTTCTGCCGGATACGAAACGCGATGGATGAATGGATCGACTATTACGATTCCACGCATACGATCTATGCGAGCCGACTGCACCGCGACCTGCATTTCCAGGTCATCGCAAACGACATCATCGGCTACATCCCCTCGCCCGACGCCGTGGTGCTGGATTATGCCTGCGGTGAGGCGCTGTCGGCGGCGAAGGTCGCCAATGCCTGCGCCCAGCTCTATCTGGCGGAGCCGGCGCCCGGCGTGCGCGGCCGCCTGGTCGCGCGCTTTGCGTCCGACACCAGGATCCGCGTCCGCTCGCTCGATGAGCTGAAGAACATGGCGGCTGATTCGATCGACCTCGTGGTGATGAACTCGGTTGCGCAATACATGACGCCGCAGGAGCTCGACGCCGCATTCGACGTGATCCACCGCCTGCTGAAGCCGTCGGGCCGCTTCGTGCTCGGCGATATCCTGCGGCCCGAAATCGGCATGGCGAGGGACGTCATCGCGCTGCTGCGCTTTGCGGCGACCCATGGCTTCCTGCGCGATGCGTTGATCGGGCTCGCCTCGACCGCATTGTCCGATTACCGGCAGTTGCGCACCAGGATCGGGCTGCAGCGCTATCGCGAGGACGAGATGATCGCGAAGCTCGCCGCCGCCGGCTTTGACGCCACGCGCGCGCCGCGCAACATCGGGCACAATCCGTGGCGGATGACATTCGTGGCGCACCACTGACCGAAGGTTGTGCAAGATATTAGGGTTAACCAAAAGTAAACGTAGCGGCGGCTGAAATAATCAGCAATGATCCGCTCGGCCCGGTGGCGGAAGCGTCGACGCGGCAGTGGTGCAACACTGTTTATCCTGGTTCAAATCCAGGCCGGGCCTCCAGCCTTCGCTGCTCACGCAGCTTCGGCTCGGCAAGCCGTCTCGTGGCGAAGGCTGCCGCGGCGTAGCCCGCAGGGCGAAGCCGGGCCGGTAGATCCCTCCCCCACACGAGCACCCCCAACCGAGCATACGTCGAATGAGGAATTTCCCCCAGAATCGCGCTTGATTGGGCGCTTTTGGGGGTTTCGCGGGTGCGGAAACTGGTCTAAAGACCACCCGCGCGCGAGGGATCGCGCTTCCGGCGCTACAAAATGTAGCGCATGGCTCGAGGGACGCGCGGGAAGCGCGCCCTTTTTTTGTGCCCAAATTCCAGTCCGCGAGAGCTGATGCCCAAAAGAACCGACATCTCCACCATCCTGATCATCGGCGCCGGTCCCATCGTGATCGGCCAAGCCTGCGAATTCGACTATTCCGGCACGCAGGCGGTCAAGGCTCTGAAGGAAGAGGGTTACCGCGTCGTCCTCGTCAATTCCAATCCGGCCACCATCATGACCGATCCGGAACTGGCGGACGCCACCTATATCGAACCGATCACGCCCGAGATCGTCGGCAAGATCATCGAGAAGGAGCGCTACGTCATCCCGGGCGGCTTCGCGCTGTTGCCGACCATGGGCGGCCAGACCGCGCTGAACTGCGCGCTGTCGCTGCGCCGTCAGGGCACGCTCGACAAGTTCGACGTCGAGATGATCGGCGCCACCGCTGACGCCATCGACAAGGCCGAGGACCGCCAGCTGTTCCGCGAGGCCATGACCAAGATCGGGCTGGAGACGCCCAAGTCGCGGCTCGCCAACGCCTCGGCGCTGAAGAAGTCCTACCGCGACAAATATCTTGCCGAGCGGGAGAAGCTGTCCGGCGCGGCGCTGGAAGAGCTCGAGCGGCAGTGGACGTTGGGCGAGAACGAGCGCCGCAAGCGCTACCAGGAGCACGCCTTCGGCGAGGCGCTGATGGCGCTGTCGGAGATTGGCTTGCCCGCGATCATCCGCCCCTCCTTCACCATGGGCGGCACCGGCGGCGGCATCGCCTACAACAAGGAAGAATTCCTCGACATCATCGAGCGCGGGCTCGACGCCTCGCCGACCAACGAGGTCTTGATCGAGGAAAGCGTGCTCGGCTGGAAAGAGTACGAGATGGAGGTGGTGCGCGACAAGAAGGACAATTGCATCATCATCTGCTCGATCGAGAACCTCGATCCGATGGGCGTGCATACCGGCGATTCCATCACCATCGCGCCGGCCCTGACGTTGACCGACAAGGAATACCAGGTCATGCGCGACGCCTCGCTGGCGGTGCTGCGCGAGATCGGGGTCGAGACCGGCGGCTCCAACGTCCAGTTCGGCATCAACCCGGTCGACGGCCGCATGGTCGTGATCGAGATGAATCCGCGTGTGTCGCGCTCGTCGGCGCTGGCGTCGAAAGCCACCGGCTTCCCGATCGCCAAGGTCGCGGCCAAGCTCGCGGTCGGCTACACGCTCGATGAGATCGCCAACGACATCACCGGCGGCGCCACCCCCGCCTCGTTCGAGCCGACCATCGATTACGTCGTCACGAAGATTCCGCGCTTCGCATTCGAGAAATTCCCCGGCGCCTCCTCCACGCTGACCACGTCGATGAAGTCGGTCGGCGAAGTGATGGCGATCGGCCGCACCTTCCAGGAGAGCCTGCAGAAGGCCCTGCGCGGGCTCGAGACCGGCCTGACCGGCCTCGACGAAATCGAGATCGAAGGGCTCGGCCGCGGCGACGACAAGAACGCGATCCGCGCCGCGCTCGGCACGCCGACGCCGAACCGCATCCTGCAGGTCGCGCAGGCGATGCGGCTCGGCTGGACCGACGAGGAGATCTTCAACTCCTGCAAGATCGACCCCTGGTTCCTGGCGGAGATGCGCGCCATCGTCGAGATGGAGGGCAAGGTCCGCAGCAACGGCCTGCCGCCGAACGCGTTCGGCATGCGGATGCTGAAGGCGATGGGCTTCTCGGATGCGCGGCTCGCCGTGCTCACCGACACCACCGAAGCCGACATCACCGCGAAGCGCCACGCGCTCGGGGTGCGCCCGGTGTTCAAGCGCATCGACACCTGCGCGGCGGAGTTCGCTTCGCCCACCGCCTACATGTATTCGACCTATGAACGGCCGTTCGCGGGCGAGCTTGCCGACGAGAGCGCGCCGTCCGACCGCAAGAAGGTGATCATCCTCGGCGGCGGGCCGAACCGCATCGGCCAGGGCATCGAGTTCGACTATTGCTGCTGCCACGCCTGCTTCGCGCTCGAGGACGCCGGCTACGAGACCATCATGGTCAACTGCAACCCGGAAACGGTGTCGACCGACTATGACACCGCCAACCGGCTGTATTTCGAACCGCTCACCGCCGAAGACGTGCTGGAGATCGTCGCGACCGAGCGCAAGAACGGCACGCTGCACGGCGTGATCGTGCAGTTCGGCGGCCAGACCCCGCTGAAGCTCGCCCGCGCGCTGGAAGCCGCCGAAGTGCCGATCCTCGGCACCTCGCCTGACGCGATCGATCTCGCCGAGGACCGCGACCGCTTCAAGCGCGTGCTCGACAAGCTGCGCCTCAAGCAGCCGAAGAACGGCATCGCCTATTCGGTCGAGCAGGCCCGCCTGGTCGCCGCCGATCTCGACCTGCCGCTCGTGGTGCGCCCGTCCTACGTGCTCGGCGGCCGCGCGATGCAGATCATCCGCGAGGAGACCCAGCTCAACGATTATCTGCTCGGCACCCTGCCCGAGCTGGTGCCTGCCGACGTCAAGGCACGCTACCCGAACGACAAGACCGGGCAGATCAACACCGTGCTCGGCAAGAACCCGCTGCTGTTCGACCGCTATCTGTCGGATGCGACCGAAGTCGACGTCGACTGCCTCTCCGACGGCAAGGACACCTTCATCGTCGGCATCATGGAGCACATCGAGGAGGCCGGCATCCACTCCGGCGACTCCGCCTGCTCGCTGCCGCCGCATTCACTCGACGCGGCGACCATCGAGGAGCTGGAGCGGCAGACCCGCGAGCTCGCGCTCGGCCTCGACGTCGTCGGCCTGATGAACGTGCAGTACGCCATCAAGGACGGCGAGATCTACGTGCTCGAGGTCAACCCGCGCGCATCCCGCACCGTGCCGTTCGTCGCCAAGGTGATCGGCACCCCGGTCGCCAAGATCGCGGCGCGGATCATGGCCGGCGAGAAGCTCGCCGATTTCAAGCTGAAGAAGAAGAAGCTCGAGCATGTCGGCGTGAAGGAATCGGTGTTCCCGTTCGCGCGCTTCCCCGGCGTCGACACCGTGCTCGGACCGGAGATGCGTTCGACCGGCGAAGTGATGGGCATCGACCGCTCCTTCGAGGTCGCGTTCGCAAAGAGCCAGCTCGGCGGCGGCACGCGCGTGCCGCGGCAGGGCACGGTATTCGTCTCGGTGCGCGGCGACGACAAGATGCGCATCGCGGATGCGGTGCGGCTGTTGCACTCGCTCGGCTTCAAGGTGATGGCGACCTCGGGCACGCAACGCTATCTCAGCGACAACGGCGTGCCGACGGAAAAGGTGAACAAGGTGCTCGAAGGCCGTCCGCACATCGTCGACGCCATCACCAATGGCGACGTCCAGCTGGTCTTCAATACCACCGAAGGTCCGCAGGCACTGGCCGACAGCCGCTCGCTGCGGCGGGCTGCCCTCTTGCATAAAGTGCCATATTACACCACTCTTTCAGGCGCGGTGGCGGCCGCACGGGGGATCCGGGCCTATCGGGACGGGGACCTTGAGGTCCGCACGCTTCAGAGTTACTTTTCCGAAAGCTGATCGCTGCCCGGGTTGAAGGCCCGAAGCGGTCAATTAGCCGAATGGCTGGAACTCACCGCGCGATTGGATGTTGTCACGGCCCTTAGCGGGGCCGAATATCACTGGGCTTCCGGGCGCGTTGGCGCCCTGATTCCTGCGTTAGCTGAACTGGATATTTCGTGCACGGCCGCCGGGCGCGCACGATGAAGGACGAAGATGATGGATAAGGTTCCGATGACCGCGGGCGGATACGCCGCGCTGACGGACGAGTTGAAGCGACGCCAGTCGGAGGATCGTCCGCGCATCATCGAACACATTGCGGAAGCGCGCTCGCACGGCGATCTCTCGGAGAACGCCGAGTATCACGCTGCCAAGGAAGAGCAGTCGCACAACGAGGGCCGCATCGCGGAGCTCGAGGACAAGCTCGCGCGCGCCGACATCATCGACATTTCGAAACTGTCCGGCGACACCATCAAGTTCGGCGCGACCGTGACGCTGATCGATGAGGACACCGAGAAGAAGGCGGTGTGGCAGATCGTCGGCGAGGTCGAGGCCGACGCCAAGAAGGGCCGCATCTCCATCACCTCGCCGCTCGCGCGCGCGCTGATCGGCAAGAAGAAGGGCACCACCGTTGAAGTGATGGCGCCGGGCGGCGCCAAGGCCTACGAGATCACCAAGGTCGAGTGGCGGTAGTTACCTTGACGTGACTGGTGCAGAAAAGCCGCGTGTTGCACGCGGCTTTTTTTATGCCCGCACTCTGACGGCAATGTGAGTGGAGAGGCGCCGCGGTCCAGACTAGGCAGGCCGTGACATGCTTATGCAGTATAATCATGTCGGGGGACGGAGTTCGGGCTGACGATTGCGTCGCAACACGCATCACTGCGCGTCACCGTGTCACCGCCGCGTTGTCTCTCACCTGCCATCGCGCGAGGAATGATTCCAGGCGCGAGGTGTTGACATCACGCTCCGGTGGCGGACACCGTGTGCTTCTGCTTCGTGCAACGTTCCAGTGTGTCAAACAGGGGGTAAATGACAATGGACCAGATGTTATCCAAGTTTCAGCCGGTGGCGCTCAGCCTGTTCCGGTTCATCACCGGACTGCTGCTGTTTCAGTTCGGCGTCGCCAAGCTTCTCAAATTCCCGCCCGGGACAATGTTCGAGAAGGTCGAACTGTTTTCGTTGATCGGAGCTGCCGGCACGCTCGAGCTGATTTTGGGCGGACTGCTGATGATCGGCCTGTTTTCACGGATCGTGGCCTTCATCCTGGCGGGTGAAATGGCTTTCGCCTACTTCATCGGCCACTTCCCAAAAGGCTTCTATCCGCTGCTCAACAACGGCAGTCTGGCGATCGCGTTCTGCTTTGCCTGCCTGTATCTCGCGACCTCGGGCCCAGGCCCGATCAGCGTCGATGCTGCAATGGGGAAGAGGTAACAACATCGCTGGGACCCGTCCCGCTCGGTTGGGACGGGTTCTTCGCGGCTACGCCGCAACTACAGCGGCAATCTGTCGAACAGTGCGAAAGTAGTCAGGAGAGCCTGAGGACACTGTGCGTGATGGAACCAACACGAAAAAGCTTACACGTTCGCACGGGATGCCTGCTCCAATGCGACCAGCCTGTACGCGATAACGGCCTTGCCCAGTTGCGGGAGAACTAAGGATCAGACACAAGCTGCACCGTTTGGCGCCCGCCGTTCATGTCTCTCAACTGGTTTACGTAATCCTCGGGCTTCTGCAAATGAAATGGGGTCTTCAAACCCATGAAGCTCGCTATGCGACCAATAAAAGCCGTGCAATTGGTAGTTTCGGCGTTCCAGAGAGGCGAGGTCGCCTGAAGATGCTTGATATACGCAAAGACCTTTTTCGCGTCGGCCTCGCTCAAATACACGCGATAGCTGGCCGTCAAATACTGTACGTCCAGGTCGCCGTAGCTTGCTCCCGTCTCGGAGGGCACCCACGTCAGATGTCCCAGCACATAAGGCAGGACGTCGCCCGCCGGGTGCAGCCCCGCAACGTCGACCATCTTCTCGCTTGTCTTGCCGTACCAAACGAAGGCGTGCCCGTAAGAAGCTGCCGTGCGGGCACGAAAGTCCACGTAATACGGCCCTTTGGCTACAGACCTTCGCGCCGGCTTGACGTCTGCTCCAGAAACAGAAGCACTCGGTCCAACAACGGCCGTTGCCATGACGGACCTTGACAACGGCTTACGCGGCTTATCCTGCTGCAGCGGGGCTTGATCGGTCTGGGCAGCCAATTGCTGCGCATGACTGATGCCGGCTTCCAAAGTCGCGGAAGCCATGACGATACCAATTCCGGCAAGCAGCCGAAGGCCGCCCCGTTTCCGATTCGATTTCGGCACCTTCAGACCCTCACTCAGGGCAAAACTTCACCCCCGAACAGCGCCTTCATCAAAAGGCTGAAGAAGCGCGTTTGTCCGGACGATCCTCGATCTAGCCCTTCGTTACGATCGGAGCTTTTCCAACCGGGGTCTTGCCGACCGGATATTTGCCAACCGGATACTTGCCAATTGGCATCTTGCCAATCGGAGCCTGCTCGGCGACCGGCTGCGGACGAGGAAGGTCAGCCGCACTGGCTACAGCCATGAAACCGAATGTAGCAACTCCAGCAACCAGAAATTTCAACATCGTGATCTCCGAGATGGACCGCTTGAGTCTGAGCACCATACCGCCTGACGGCTACGGCGCAATTAACGCTGTACCAAAGCTTACGCTCGGACGGTCCTTTCTTTGCCAGATGTGGCAAAAACGACACGGAATGATCGCTTTGCGTGCAGGGGCCGGCGAGACCGACCTCGTATCGCCGGCTCAGAACAGCCTCGGCATAATGCGTCCGGTCCGTGCCATATACACGCGATACTCGTCGCCGAATGTTTCCAGCATCATCTGTTCTTCTCTGGCAACCCGGCCGAAAAACAACGTCCCAAACCCGATCAGGCCAGCGAAACCGGCCACCAAATTCGGCAAGAGCAATGCCTGGGCGACAGCCCAAAGCCAGAATGCGGAATACATGGGGTGCCGAATTTTTCGATAGATTCCATCTGTGATCAGGTGGTGATTTTCCCTCACGTCGAGACTTATTGACCAATTCCGACCAAGAGCTCGATGGGTCAGCCGGAACATGATCAGCGCCGCAACCGCCACGAAAACGCCCAGCCAGGCTTGAGCCGGCCGGAAGACGTACGATGCGAAATGAGGTGCGGCCGTTGCGATGTAGACGAACGGCACAATGCCGAGACCGGTGAGCGATATCAGCAGCAGGGTGTTTTCGCGAGCACCCCGGGCGCTCCGCAAGACCTTTTCACGGCGAGCACGACGCGCGTACCTGTAGCGGATGAGATACCAACCGACCGCCATCATGATAAACACGAACTTGGCAATGTCAGGCGTCATCGTGGGCCAAGGGCTCGTTTCGCTGGCGCGTCTCCTCTGCCGACCATCGAAAGGGCGCCGTTCTTAGCAAGCGTCTGAGATTTGACCGAAACAAATCCACCGACCAACATGAAACAATCATACAGGGCTTGCAGGTCGTTTCCACTGATAAGTTGGCCGTGCGACCGCTCGAATCCAAGGCGGAGGCGTCGCTGGGCTCTATCTCGCCTGCGGCGAGGCCGGGATGGCTCTCCCGTCTATCATCGCCAACACTCGCGGGAGTAACTGCGACGCAATGAAAGCATGGCCGTCAGCCGTGAGGTGAATGAAGTCAAAAGCGTAATACTGCGGAGGAATCGTTTCGTCGTACACGATCACTTTGATGGCGCGATCACGCAACCGCCGCTCCATCGCGGCGATGTTGGCCGCCCGCTGCTCCATCGTAACCAGGAAACGCCTGTCGTTGCCTCCAGGCTGCAAGATTACGATGTCGGTTCCCGTTGGCACATCGCGATCAATGCGCTTGAGCATGCCGGCTGTAGTATCGAAGGGAACGCCCGCATTGACGACGTTCGCATTGACGCCCTTCTCTCTCAGCAGGGATTCCAACTTGGCTGGGTAAGCGCCCTGCTTTCCAACGTACCAGCCTTGCGTGTTGCTGGCGCCGACCGCCACGACGCGAACAGGCTTTGTGAAGCCGGCGCACACGGTCGCCAGCACACACACAGCTATGGCGATTGAGCATTTCCTGAACGTCGTCACCAGCTGCCTCACCGGCTAAAGTGCCAAGGATAAATATACACCGACACCGGGCTCCAGCAGAGACGCAACGTCCGGCCTCAGTTGGTGCGTCAAACGCCGCCATCGAACTGTCTGTTAGGCGTCTTGCTAGAATTGGAGGAAGCTTCGGCAACACCGGGGTCGAAGAGCTCTGGCGTTGTCGTGGGCGCATGCCAGCGGATCCGATCGCTGCACTTTTTTGATCATGGCCAATCTCAATGAGTGCCACCATCGCGGATGGAGTGGTAATTTAATAGGGCGGGATCCGCCTCATCCATGTCAGGTTCACCAAGGATTCGGGATCAACGTCGTGCGAGTTCCCTAGTAGAGTGTCTATTCCATTTCCCAGAATGGGTGGCCACTGGCTTCCATGCAGATTTCGAGTTGCTAGATGATTCAACGACGGCACGTCTTCCACATTGGTGGTTACGATCCAATCACTCCGGAAAGGCAGGTTGAACGCTTGCGCCGCTCGCTGTCGAGCCTTGATGAGATTTGGGGCGCTTCTTCACGGCTATCGGAAATCTCGAACGCATCCGCAATTAATGCTTCATGCAACTTGGAAGCATGGGGACCAAACTGGAAGACCTACATCACCCTTGAGATGCTGCGCTGGGATGATCTCATCCGGCGCGATTCCGGGGTCAGGCTGGTGCCTCGGCTGGTTCAGTCCGCGGTCGCGCTCTTCGATTTCATCTTGACCGGAACAGTCTTCAGATATGCGATCGCAAGCTGGAAATATGCTCTCTTTTTCCTCTTTCCATACTGCTGTTTGCTGTTGATCGCATTTTGCAGCGTCGGGCTATCATATCTGGTCGTTAGGCTAGTGCCCGCTACATCCTGGGTCGGGCAATTGCCGCTTGGCATTGTTCTAGCATTTGCCATCTTCATCGGCTCGGTGCTCTGGATTGGACCCAAGCGTCGGATAAATCACATTCTCGATGACGCTATTTTTTCCCACCAGTTTCTTTACGGGCGAAGAAGTGAAATTGATAAACGACTCGACGATTTTGCGGCGCTGATCGCAAACACAGCTCGGGCCGCAGAAGTCGATGAAATTCTGATCGTCGGCCATTCCCTCGGCGCTGCGCTCTCAGTAGCAGCGGTCGCGCGCGCGCTAAAGCTGGATCCTCTGCTTGCAACGCACGGACCGAAGCTATGCATCCTCACGGTAGGCGCCACCATCCCTAAATTCTCATTGCACCCGATGGGCAACCAAATACGGGAAGCGGCACAACTGGTAGCCGGAACGACGGCCATTGACTGGGTCGAATACCAGGCACGAGACGACGCAATCAGTTTCTATCGCTTCGACCCCGTCACGCTGAAACGTATCGGTCGAGACCATTCAGACGGGCGCCCGAAGATTCGGCGTGTCCAGATACATTCAATGATAGATCCGGTCCGCTTCAGACGTCACCGATTCGACTTTATGCAGATGCACTATCAGTTCTTGATGGGAAACGACCGGCGCTCGGTTTACGACTATTGCATGATTACTTGCGGCCCGCTCGCGTTCAACGTCGCGACTTCACCGTCCGGGGCTGTTGGACTATTCGAGGCAAACGGTTCGGTGATGACAGCCCGAGGTTGCTGAGAAGACCCTTCACCAAGCTCAAACCATAGCGCGTTGACACCAGACGTCAGACGCGTAGTTGCGCACCCTGGTTCGATGCCGGCGCATCGCCCCGAAATGACGCGCCGCCGCGCGCTATCCGGCAGCCTTGAGATCCAGCGGCACCGCGGCTTCGTATTTCGAATTGTGCAGCACCAGTGAGGTCCTGACGTTGCGCACATGCGGTGCGGCGGTCAGGTGGGTGACGAAATCCTGGAAGGTCGCCATGTCGGGGGCGACGCATTTGAGGATGAAATCGACTTCGCCCGACAGCATCCAGCATTCCCGCACCAGGGGCTCGGCGCGCACGAAATTCTCGAAGGCGCGCAGATCGGCGTCGGCCTGGCTCGACAGATGCACCGAGGCGAACACGGTGACGTCGTAGCCGAGGCGGCGCGGGTCGAGCAGGCCGCGGTATCCCTGGATGTAACCTTCCTCCTCCAGCGCCCGGACCCTGCGCAGGCAGGGCGGCGGCGAGATTCCGACGCGTTTGGCGAGTTCCACATTGGTGATTCGGCCATCGGCCTGGATCTCGGCGAGGATTTTGAGGTCGATCTCGTCAAGGTTCTTCGACACGCGACTTGGGTTCCCTAAGGGTTTGGAAGGCTAGGCAGGTCTGCCGGCAACTCTCATAGCGCAGCCAGCCAGCGTTGCGCAATTTTATTGCGCGTGCAGCGCATGATTTCGCGAATGTGACTTCAGTTCCGGGGAAAAATCGCTGCCATGGATTGCAAATCTTGCATAGCTTCCCAGATATCCTAGACTTGGATTTGACACTTTTAGCACCGCCGTGACCCGCTTCCGGGGTGCTTCCCACACAAGTCCCCGTCAAAGTCCCCAGCAGAGAGGGATCAGCTAATGCCCGCGCCTGTCCACGCCAAGGTCGTCATCATCGGGTCCGGCCCCGCCGGTTACACCGCAGCGATCTACGCGGCACGCGCGATGCTCGAACCGATCCTGATCCAGGGCATCCAGCCGGGCGGGCAGCTCACCATCACCACCGACGTCGAGAACTATCCGGGCTTCGCCGATGTGATCCAGGGCCCCTGGCTGATGGAGCAGATGGAGAAGCAGGCGGCGCATGTCGGCACCAAGATCGTCACCGATCTCGTCAACAAGCTGGAACTCGGCCAGCGCCCGTTTCGCCTGACCTGCGATTCCGGCGACGTCTATCTCGCAGAAACCGTGATCCTCGCCACCGGCGCCCAGGCGCGCTGGCTCGGACTGCCCTCGGAAGAAAAGTTCCAGGGCGGCGGCGTATCGGCCTGCGCGACCTGCGACGGCTTCTTCTACCGCGGCAAGGAAGTCGTGGTGGTCGGCGGCGGCAACACCGCGGTCGAGGAAGCGCTGTACCTGACCAATCATGCCTCGCAGGTCACCATCGTGCATCGCCGCGATCACTTCCGTGCCGAGCGCATCCTGCAGGAGCGACTGTTCAAGCATCCCAAGATCAAGGTGGTGTGGGATTCCGCGATCGACGAGATCTGCGGTACGGAGAGCCCGAACAAGGTCACCCATGTGCGCCTGAAGAACGTCAGGACCGGCGCGCTGACCGACCTCAAGACCGACGGCGTCTTCATCGCGATCGGCCATGCGCCGGCGACGGAGCTCGTCAAAGGCCAGATCAAGCTGAAACCGTCGGGCTATGTCGAGGTGGCGCCGAACTCCACCGCGACCTCGATGCCCGGCCTGTTCGCCGCGGGCGACGTGGCGGATGAAACCTTTCGGCAGGCGGTCACCGCCGCCGGTCTCGGCTGCATGGCGGCGCTCGAGGCCGAACGCTTCATAGCTCTTCGCGCGAGCGACCGCGCAGCGGCGGAATAATCATGGCACGATCTCGCGACGGATTTACGGACATGGACTGGGACAAGCTGAAGGTCTTTCACGCAGCGGCGGAGGCTGGCAGCTTCACCCATGCCGGCGAGCAGCTCGGCCTGTCGCAATCGGCGGTCTCCCGCCAGGTCAGCGCGCTGGAGCAGGAGCTCTCGGTCTCGCTGTTTCACCGCCACGCCCGCGGCCTGATCCTCACCGAGCAGGGCGACCTGCTGTTCCGCACCGCACATGACGTGTTCATGCAGTTGCAGGCGGCGCGCGCCAAGCTCACCGACAGCCGCGAGCGGCCGAGCGGCGACCTCAAGATCACAACGCCGCCGGCGCTCGGCATCAACTGGCTGATCCCGCGGCTCGACGAATTCACCGCGCTTTACCCGGACATCCGGATATCGCTGATCGTCACCGACGAGGATCTCGATTTGTCGATGCGCGAAGCGGATGTTGCGATCCGCACCCGCAAGCCGACCCAGCCCGACCTGATCCAGCGCAAGCTGTTCTCGATCGGCTTCCACGCCTATTGCTCGCCGGAATACATCAAGCGCTTCGGCACGCCGCGGACGCTGGATGATCTCGACTCGCACCGCATCATCATGCTCGGCGACTCGCAGGTGCCACCGCATCTGCAGAACCGCAGCTGGTTGATCGATGCCGGTCGCAACGGCTCCGGTCCGCGCGAACCCTACTTCAAGGTCAACAACATCCTCGGCCTCGTGCGCGCCTGCCAGCAGGGCCTCGGCATCGCCGCGCTGCCGGACTATCTGGTCGAACAGAACAACCTCGTGCAGCTGTTCGGCGAGTCCGACTCGATCGCGCTCGACACCTACTTCGTCTATCCGGAAGAGCTGAAGACGGTAGCCCGAGTGCAGGTGTTCCGCGACTTCGTCGTGAGCAAGGCGCAGCGCTGGCCGTCCTGATTAAGCCGACCTTATAG
Source organism: Bradyrhizobium sp. CCBAU 53421 (assembly GCF_015291625.1). Lineage (NCBI taxonomy): Bacteria > Pseudomonadati > Pseudomonadota > Alphaproteobacteria > Hyphomicrobiales > Nitrobacteraceae > Bradyrhizobium > Bradyrhizobium sp. CCBAU 53421. Next base: position 1,599,034 of record NZ_CP030047.1, on the reverse strand, counting down.
GACTGGTTTATAGGCCTTCGGCGCTGCCCCAAGAGGCCCCTGAATCTCCGCATGACTGACATGCGACCTGGATAGTTGCTGCATGCCGTCGATGGGGATCATAGTGCTCACACGCTGAGCGTTCGCGTCGCGCATATGTCCCCCTCCTCCAGTGGCGCGGAAGTTCAGTAATCCCTCTTGGAAGGTGATTGTGTCGGCCTCACGTGGCCAATACCTTAAGCCGGGCTCACTCGAGCCCGGCTTTTTTTCATCCGCAAGTCTGTTCACCTCCAAGTCTTTATCACCTCCAAGTCCTTTCATCTCGATGTCACGCGCGAGCGTGCCGCACGTCACGGTCAGCATGTGCATTGACAACAACCTCGCAGCGCAGCATCATTGGCCCATGATCACGACTTCGCGCGCCGTTCTGTCGTCGAAAAAAGCTCCCCTCCCGGGGACACGAGATCGCGCGCGATAAGATCACCTTCGCATTCAAACCGATCCCGAAACCCCGCCGCCTGGACGGGGTTTTTTATTGGTCCCGTCTCCGGCTTTGCCTTCTCAAGGAGATGGAACATGACTCAGCTTCACCAGCAATTGCAGGGCCTCTGGCTGCCCCTGATCACGCCGTTCCGCGACGGCGAACTCGACGTCACCTCGCTGCGCCGCCTCGTGCGGCACTATGCCGGCGGCCCTGTCGACGGCTTCATCCTCGGTGCAACCTCCGGAGAAGGCATGGCGCTCGGCACCAACGAGCTTGAGGGGCTGGTCAGCGTCGTGCTCGACGAGCTCAGTGCCAACTCCCGCCATTTGCCGGTCTGCCTCGGGCTCTCCGGCGCCTCCACCGCCAGGATGAAGGAGACGCTGGACGACACGGCCGACTGGCCGATCAACGGCTATCTGATCGCGAGCCCCTATTACATCAGACCCTCGCAGCGCGGGCTGGTGCGGCACTTCAACGCGCTGGCCGATCACGCATCGTGGCCGATCGTGCTCTACAACATTCCCTATCGCACGGCGGTCAACCTGACCAACGAGACGCTGCTGGCGCTCGCGGAGCATCCCAACATCGCAGGCATGAAGGATTGCTGCGCCGACCGCGCGCAGTCGATCGATTTCCTCAACCGGCGGCCTGCCGGCTTCCGCGTGCTGACCGGCGAGGATGCGCAGACCTTCGATGCGCTGTCGGATGGCGCCGACGGCGCCATCCTGCTCTCCGCGCATCTGGAGACCGACACGTTCGCTTCGATCCGCACGCTGCTGAAGCAGGGCAAGCGCGACGCGGCGCTGGCCGCGTGGCAGAGCGTCGTCGGCCTGACCCGGCTGCTGTTCGCCGAACCGAGCCCTGCGCCGGCCAAGCACTGGCTGTGGCGGCAGGGACTGATCGACAGCCCCGAGGTGCGGCTGCCGATGGTCGAGGTGAGCGAGGATCTCGCGACCTGGCTCGATGCCGAGAGGGAGCGCCGCGCGCAGCTTCTGCTGCCGGCGTGATCGCTCTTCTCCCTCCCCCCGTTCTTACGGGGTCGAGACAAGCGAAGCTTGCTCTTAGAGGGTCGGGGTGAGGGGCTGTTTCCGCAATACACGGCAAGAGATGGACTCGTGGAGAGTCCCCTCACCCGGCGCTACGCGCCGACCTCTCCCCGCAAGCGGGGCGAGGTAAGAAAGCTCAATCCAGCTTCACCCTCGACAGCCTGAGCGCGTTGCCGATCACGCTGACCGAGGACAGCGCCATCGCGGCCGCGCCGACCATCGGCGACAGCAGGATGCCGAACAGCGGATACAGCACGCCGGCCGCGATCGGCACGCCGGCGGCGTTGTAGACGAAGGCGAACGCCAGGTTCTGGCGGATGTTGCGCATGGTCGCGACCGACAGTCGCCGCGCCCGGACGAGACCCATCAGGTCGCCGGTCAGCAGCGTGATGCCGGCGCTTTCGATCGCGACATCGGTGCCACCGCCCATCGCGATGCCGACATCGGCCGCAGCGAGCGCCGGCGCGTCGTTGACGCCGTCGCCCGCCATCGCGACGGTGCGGCCCTCGCCGCGCAGCCGCTGCACGACCTCGCTCTTGCGCTCCGGCAGCACGCCGGCCTCGACATCGTCGATACGAAGCGTCTTCGCCACCGCGCGCGCGGTGGTTTCGTTGTCGCCGGTCAACATCACGATGCGCAGGCCCTCGGTGCGCAGCGCCTGCAGCGCGCTGGCCGCCGACGGCTTGACCGGATCGGCGATCGCGATCACGCCGGCGATATGGCCATCGACCGCGACATAGATCGCGGTCGCGCCGTCGCGCCGTGCCGCTTCGGCCGCCTGGTCCAGCGCCGACGTTGTGATCTTCAACTCACCCATCAGCACGGCATTGCCGAGCGCAACCTGCTTGCCCTCGACCGTGCCGGTCGCGCCCTTGCCGGAGGGCGAGGCAAAATTGCTGACGGCGGTGGATGCCAGCTTGCGCTCCCTGGCCGCCGCGATGATCGCCTGCGCCAGCGGATGCTCGCTGCCCTGCTCGACACTGGCAGCAAGGCGCAGCAGGTCATTCTCGTCGACGCCTTCGGCGGCAATGATGCGCACGACCTTCGGTTTGCCCTCGGTGAGCGTGCCGGTCTTGTCGATGACAAGCGTGTCGATCGCCTCCATCCGCTCCAACGCCTGCGCATCACGGATCAGGATGCCGGAATGCGCGCCGCGGCCGACGCCGACCATGATCGACATTGGCGTCGCCAGTCCCAGCGCGCACGGACAGGCGATGATCAGCACCGTGACGGCGGCAACCAGCGCAAAGGTCAGGCGCGGCTCGGGGCCGAACACCGTCCAGGCGATGAAGGCGAGCACGGCGGCGGCGATCACCGCCGGCACGAACCAGCCGGCGACGCGGTCGGCGAGCCGCTGGATCGGCGCGCGCGAGCGCTGCGCCTTTGCCACCATGTCGACGATCCGCGACAGCATGGTGTCGCGACCGACCTTCTCGGCGCGCATCACGAGGCCGCCGCTCTGGTTGACCGTGCCGCCGATCACGCTCGCACCTTCCGCCTTCGTGACCGGCATAGATTCACCCGTCACCATGGATTCGTCGATGACCGCGCTGCCCTCGATGACGACGCCGTCGACCGGAACCTTCTCGCCCGGGCGCACGCGCAGACGATCGCCGACCTTGATCGCGTCGATGTCGATGTCCTCGTCGCCGTGATCGGTGATGCGCCGCGCGGTCTTGGGCGCAAGACCGAGCAGCGCGCGGATCGCGCCCGAGGTCTGCGCGCGGGCGCGCAACTCCAGCACCTGCCCAAGCAGCACCAGCACGGTGATCACGGCCGCCGCCTCGAAATACACCGCGACCGAGCCATGCATGTCGCGGAACGCCGGCGGAAACAGCTGCGGCGCGAGCGTCGCGACCACGCTGTAGACATAGGCAACGCCAACGCCCATCGCGATCAGCGTGAACATGTTGAGATTGCGGGTGCGCTTTTCAGTGGGGCTTGATCTGACCCGAAAACCGGAAAGCCACTTTTCGGGATCAAGCCCAAGCGACTGCCAGCCGCGCACGAAGAACGGCGCGCCGGCCCACAGCACGACCGGCGTCGCCAGCACGAGCGAGATCCAGTTCGACCAGCCCTGCGGCACCAGATGCATCAGCCCGAGATGGCTGCCCATCTCGAGCACGAACACCGGCAGGGTCAGCGCGAGACCGATCCAGAACCGCCTCGTCATATCGATCAATTCGGGATCCGGCCCGTCGTCGAGCGAGATCTGCTCGGGCTCCAGCGCCATGCCGCAGATCGGGCAGCTGCCGGGACCGACCTGGCGCACCTCGGGATGCATCGGGCAGGTGTAGATCGTGCCGGCCGGCATCGGCGGCTCCGCCTCGCGCGGCTGGAGATACTTCTCCGGCTCGGCCTCGAAGCGCTCGCGGCAGCGGCCGCTGCAGAACAGATACTCCTCGCCGTGGTAGCTGAAGCGATGCTTGGCGGTCGCCGGGTTGACCTTCATGCCGCAGACCGGATCGATCGCGAACGCCGCCTCGGCCGGAGTGGTGTCGTGACCGTGCTTGCCGCCGCAGCAGGAATGCGCGGCCGCGCCATGATGGTGATGATCCGCGTGCGAATGGTCGTGCTCTGCGTGTGCCACGAAACTCTTCCCGGCCGGTATCCCGGCCTCTTGATTTGTATACCCTAGGGGGGTATATGAGACTTATGAGAGACGAGGTCAAGACATCCTGTTTGAAACGGCTCAAACGGATCGAGGGTCAGATCCGCGGCTTGGCCGCCATGGTCGACGAAGACCGCTATTGCATCGACGTGGTGACGCAGATCGCCGCCGCGCGCGCCGCACTGCGCCGCGTCGAGGAAGAGGTGCTGCGCGACCACGTCGCGCATTGCGTCGAGCATGCGATCTCGTCCGGCGACAAGGCCGACCAGCGGCGCAAGATCGCCGAGCTGATGGATGTGATCGGGCGTGCGGATAGGTAGAACGCTCTTAGCTGCGCCCTGTCCGCACATTCAGTGTCGTCCCTGCGAAAGCAGGAACCCATAACCACAGGCAGTCGTTGCTAGAGCGAGCTGGGGCCCACAACGTCGCGAAATAACTGCGCCCTGTGGTTATGGGTCCCGGGTCGCGCTTCGCTTGCCCGGGACGACGTGGGGAAAAGAGCGGTGCTTAATTCGCCACAGCTTCATGCGCCGCTGAACGGCGCGCTCAGGTATTGAACCTGAAATGCATGACGTCGCCGTCAGCGACGACGTAGTCCTTGCCTTCGAGCCGCAGCTTGCCGGCATCGCGCGCGCCGGCTTCGCCGTTGCCGGCGATGTAATCCTCGTACGCGATGGTCTCGGCGCGGATGAAGCCCTTCTCGAAATCGGTATGGATCACGCCGGCGGCGGCAGGTGCCTTGGTGCCGCGGTCGATGGTCCAGGCGCGGGCTTCCTTCGGGCCGACGGTGAAATAGGTGATGAGGTCGAGCAGCCGATAGCCGGCGCGGATCAAGCGATCGAGCCCGGCTTCTTCGAGGCCCAGCGTCTCCAGGAAATCGGTACGCTCCTCACGTGACAGCGTCGCGATCTCGGATTCGATCTTGGCCGAGATCACCACTGCGACCGCGCCCTCCTCCTTGGCGCGCTCGAACACCGCCTTGGAGAAATTGTTGCCGTCCTTGGCCGAGCCTTCCTCGACGTTGCAGACATAGAGCACGGGCTTGGAGGTCAGCAGCCCGAGCATGCGGAACGCACGCTCCTCCTCCGGCTTGCGTTCCAGCGCACGCGCCGGCTTGCCGTCGCGCAGCAGCACCAGCGCGCGGTTGACGAGCTCGAGCTGCTCCTTGGCTTCCTTGTCGTTGCCCTTGGCCTTCTTCGACAGATTGTCGACGCGCTTCTCGAGGCTGTCGAGGTCGGACAGCATCAGCTCGGTCTCGATGGTCTCGATGTCGGCGAGCGGCGCGATCTTGCCCTCGACATGGGTGATGTCGGAGTCCTCGAAGCAGCGCACCACATGGGCGATGGCGTCGACCTCGCGGATGTTGGCGAGGAACTGGTTGCCGAGGCCTTCGCCCTGCGACGCGCCGCGGACAAGTCCCGCGATGTCGACGAAGGTCAGCCGGGTCGGGATGATCTGCGCCGACTTTGCAACTACCGACAGCTTGTCGAGCCGCGGATCGGGCACCGCCACCTCGCCGACATTCGGCTCGATGGTGCAGAACGGATAGTTCGCCGCCTGGGCGGCCGCCGTCTCGGTCAGCGCATTGAACAGCGTCGACTTGCCGACGTTCGGCAGTCCGACGATCCCGCATTTGAATCCCATGTCTTCCTCAATATCTCTGGTTCGTCATGGCGGCCTCTTGCCGACGACGATCAAGCGAGGTCAGGCCGGCTCCTCGCCGCCATTCCCGCCCTTGTCGAAAAATCCCTTGGCCTGCATCGTCAGATGCACCTTGTTGGCAAACGAGGCGTCGTGCCCCGCGGCCAGCAGGCCGGCATTGTCGGCGACGGCCTGGCACAAGGCCTCCACCCACGCCCGGTCGCTCTTGGCGAAGTCCGACAGCACGTGGCTGTGCACGAGCTCCTTGACCCCGGGATGACCGATCCCGAGCCGTACCCGCCGATATTCGTTGCCGATATGCGCGGAGATCGAGCGCAGCCCGTTGTGGCCGGCGATCCCACCGCCGACCTTGACCCGCACCTTGGCAGGCGGCAGTTCGAGCTCGTCCTGGAACACGGTGATGTCTGACGGAGCGAGCTTGAAGAAGTTCGCCGCTTCCTGCACCGCGCGCCCGGACTCGTTCATGTAGGTGGTCGGCTTCAGCAGCACGACCTTCTCACGATCGACGATGCCTTCGGAGGTCTCGCCCTGAAAGCGACGGCGCCATGGTGCGAAACCATGACGCCGTGCAATCTCGTCGACCGCCAGGAAACCGATATTGTGCCGGTTGCTGGCGTATTTCGCGCCGGGATTACCGAGACCGACAAAAAGGCGCATGGCGCGGCATCCCATGTCGGCGCGCCATCAGACAATCGCGCGCCGACCTGATCGATTACTTCTTCTTGTCGCCGCCAGCGGGGGCCTTGGCAGCCGCGGCCGGAGCCGCAGCACCCGCAGCCGGAGCCGCCGCGGCCGGAGCCGCAGCACCCGCGGCCGGAGCAGCGCCACCGGCAGCCGCCGCAGCCGCGGCCTTCTGCTCTTCGGCGTAGCCGGACGGCGGCACGATGGTGACCAGCGTCGCGTCCTCGCGGGTCAGCGACTTCACGCCCGTGGGCAGCTTGACGTCGGAGAGATGCAGCGAGTAGCTGATCTCCAGCGCGCCGACGTCGGCCTCGATGTATTGCGGAATGTTGTCGACCGAGCACTCGAGATCGAGCGCGTGGGTGACGATGTTCACGGTGCCGCCCCGCTTGACGCCCGGCGAACTTTCACCGTTCACGATGTGAAGCGGCACGCTGACGCGGATGGTCGCGCCTTCGCCGAGCCGCATGAAGTCGACATGGAGCGGGAAGTCCTTCACCGGGTCGAGGTGGTAGTCGCGCGGAATCACGCGATGCTTCTTGCCCTCGATATCGATGTCGAACAGCGTGGTGAGGAACCGGCCCGCCAGGATGCGCTGGCGCAGTTCACGATCGTCGACCGAGATGGTCACCGGGGGCTGGTTGTCTCCATAGATCACTCCGGGAACTCTCCCGGCGCGACGCTCTGCCCGGGCGGCCCCCTTGCCGCTCTTCGGACGCGCGGTCGCCTTCAATTCCTTGACGGTCGCCATAGCGTTAAGTCCTTGTATTTAAAAAGTTAAAGGCCGCAGCGCGGCCCATGCTCAGGTCCACAGCAAGCCTCCAGGGGTGCGGGGGCCGCGGACGTGGCCGGCTTTTAGCGCCAAAGGGCCGAAATGACAAGGAAATGAAGGGATTTTTCTTGGGTTACCGAGGAGGGGCGTAGCCCGGATGGAGCGAAGCGCAATCCGGGGCCGGCCCCGCGGAGGCAGTGGTCCCGGATTTCGCTTCGCTCCATCAGCCCGCCGAACCGCCCAGCTTGGCTTCCAGCGCGGCGATCCTTGCCTTCAGCGCCTCGTTCTCCTCGCGCGCCAGGCGGGCCATGTCCTTGACCGCATCGAATTCCTCGCGCTTGACCACGTCGAGGTCGCGCAGGATGCGTTCGGCCTGGTTGCGCATGACCGTGTCGACCTCGCGCTTGACGCCTTGGGCGGCGCCTGCAGCGTCGTTCATCAGACGGCCGATCTCATCGAAAAACCGGTTGCTGGTCTGGGTCATCTCGCAAAACTCTCCACGTTCACTGGATTGCGCAAAAGACAATGGCGATGTCAGCCATCCGGTTCAAGTGCGCCGCGAATGGCAGGCCTCCGGCGGCTTGCCTTGTCATGCTCCGGTTTCCTTGCAATCGTATGAACTCACAACAGAAATCGCACACATAACGCGAGCAGAAACGCCATGATCGAAGAGACCGTCGAGATCCCGACCAAGGACGGCAAGACCACCACCTTCATCACCCATCCCGAGCGCGGCGGCCCGTTCCCGGTCGTCATCTTCTACATGGATGCGCCGGCGATCCGCGAGGAGCTGCGCGACATGGCGCGCCGGCTCGGCACCTCGGGCTATTATGTGATGCTGCCCAATATGTATTACCGGGCCGGCGTGATGGAGCTCGGCCCGATCAATCCCGATCCGGAATCGCCCGAGCGCAAGCGGATGTTCGAGCTGATGCACTCGCTCAACATCCCGCTGGTCATGGAAGACACCAAGGGCCTGCTCGCCTATGCCGAGACCCAGAAGGCGGCCAACACCAGGATCATCGGCACCGTCGGCTATTGCATGAGCGGCCGCTACGCGGTGAACGCGGCGACCCATTTCGGCGATCGCGTCAAGGCCGCCGCCTCGGTCTACGGCACGCATCTGGCGACCGACCAGCCCGACAGCCCGCATCTTGCCGCGCAAAAGACCAAGGCCGAACTCTATTTCGCCTGCGCCGAGACCGATATCTACGCCCCGGCGGAGATCATCGAGCAGGTAAAGGCCGGCATGAAGGGATCGAACAACGAGGTCGAGATCTATCCCGGCACCCATCACGGCTTTGCGTTCCCCAAGCGCCCGGTCTATGACCGCGACGCCGCCGAACGTCACTGGGAGCGGCTGCTGGCGCTCTACCGCCGCAACCTCGTGAGCTAGAGCCTCAAGACACACGATGCCGTTCCTGCTGATCGACTTTCCGGTGTTCAACCCCGTCGCGCTCGCGCTCGGGCCGATCGTGATCCGCTGGTACGCGCTGGCCTACATCGTCGGCATCGTGCTGGGCTGGATCTATGCCCGCTCGCTGATCAAGAAGGAGCGGCTGTGGGGCGGCCCGGCGCCGATCACGCTGCCGCAGCTCGACGATTTCATCCTTTGGGTCACCATCGGAATCATCGTCGGCGGCCGCACCGGCTACGTGCTGTTCTACAACCTGCCCTTCTTCATGGCGCACCCGTCCGAGATCCTGGAACTGTGGAAGGGCGGCATGTCGTTCCACGGCGGCTTCCTCGGCTGCGTCGCCGCGGTGATGCTGTTTGCCCGCCGCAACAGCATCCCGATCCTGTCGCTCGGCGACATCACCACCGCGGTCGCGCCGATCGGGCTGTTCCTCGGCCGGCTCGCCAATTTCATCAACAGCGAATTGTGGGGCCGCCACGCCGATCCGAGCCTGCCCTGGGCCATGATCTTCCCCAATGGCGGCCCGCTGCCGCGCCATCCGAGCCAGCTCTACGAAGCAGGCCTCGAGGGCATCGTGCTGTTCACGGCGCTGGCGATCATGATCCGGATGGGCGCGCTCAAGCGGCCGGGGCTGATCCTCGGCAGCTTCATCACGATCTACGGCATCGCCCGGATCATCGGCGAGCATTTCAGGGAGCCCGATCCTCAGCTCGGATTCCTGTGGGGCGGATTGACCATGGGGATGCTGCTGTCGGTGCCAATGATTATTGTAGGCGCTATCATCATCACGGCCGCCATCCGCCGCAGGGCGAACGGGACAGCGCCGAGTTCAACGTAGCGCAAGTGCAATCCAAGGAAGTCCGTGAGCGAACCCTCCCCGCTGCTGGATGAGATCAGGAAGCTGATCAAGCTGTCCGGGCCGATGCCGGTCTGGCGCTACATGGAACTGTGCCTGATGCATCCGCAGCACGGCTACTATCTGTCGCGCGATCCGCTCGGCCGCGAGGGCGATTTCACCACGGCGCCCGAGGTCAGCCAGATGTTCGGCGAACTGCTCGGGCTGTGGAGCGCCTCGATCTGGCGCGCGATCGGCTCGCCGGAGACGTTCCGCCTGATCGAGCTCGGGCCCGGCCGCGGCACCATGATGTCGGACGCGCTGCGTGCGCTGCGCGTGCTGCCGCCGCTCTACCAGTCGCTCAGCATCCACCTCGTCGAGGTCAACCCGGTACTGCGCGAGAAGCAGTACGCGACGCTGACCGGCGTGCGCAACATCACCTGGCACGACAACATCGACGACGTGCCCGAGGGACCGGCGGTGATCCTCGCCAACGAATATTTCGACGTGCTGCCGATCCACCAGATGGTCCGGCGCGAGACCGGCTGGCACGAGCGCACGGTCGGGATGGATGCCAATGGCAATTTGTATTTCGCCCCTGCCGCCGAGCCGACGCCGCATTTCGAGGTGCTGCTGCCGCCGCTGGTGCGCGCCGCCCCGTTAGGTGCGGTGTTCGAATGGCGGCCCGACAATGAGATCATGAAGCTGGCGACGCGCCTGCGCGATCAGGACGGCGCCGCTTTGATCATCGATTACGGCCACTTGCGCAGCGACGCCGGCGACACCTTCCAGGCGATCGCACGCCACAGCTTCGCCGACCCGCTGAAGAACCCGGGGCAGGCCGACGTCACCGCGCATGTCGATTTCCAGGCTTTGGCGCGGGCCGCCGAGGATGTCGGCGCGCGCGTCCACGGACCGGCGACGCAGGGCGACTTCCTCAAGCGCCTCGGCGTCGAGGCCCGCGCCGCCGGACTGATGGCGAAAGCCTCGCCCGAGGTCTCCGCCGATGTCGCTGCTGCGCTGAGACGCCTGACGGATTCCGGACGCGGCGGGATGGGCTCGATGTTCAAGGTCATGGCGATCTCCGACCCGCGCCTCACCTCGATCGCCGGCCTCAGCGATCAGCCTGACGAGACCGAACAATGACATTGGGATCACCGCTGCTGTCGGCCATACCAAGCCTGCGTCATGCCTTCTTCTCGCGCGAGGGCGGCGTCTCCGAGGGGGTCTATGCCGGCCTCAATGGCGGGCTCGGCTCAAAGGACGATCCGGCCAGGGTCGCGGAGAACCGGCGGCGGATGGCCGAGCGGCTGGGCGTGCCGCTCGACCACCTGATCAGCGTGCATCAGGTGCACTCGCCCGACGTCGTCGTCGTGGACAGCCCGTGGAACGGCGCGGCGCGCCCGAAGGCGGACGCGCTCGTCACGCGCACCGAAGGGCTTGCGATCTCGGTCACGACCGCCGACTGCGGTCCGATCCTGTTCGTCGACCCCAACGCGCGGGTGATCGGAGCGGCGCATGCCGGCTGGAAGGGCGCGCTGACCGGCGTGCTGGAATCCACCATCGCCGCGATGGAGAAACTCGGCGCCGAGCGCGGCGGCATCGTCGCCGCCATCGGTCCGCTGATCCGCAAGGAATCCTACGAGGTCGGCAACGAATTCGTCGAACGCTTCATCGAGGCGGATGCCGAGAACGGCATGTTCTTCATGCCGGCCGAACGCGACGGCCATGCGATGTTCGATCTCGCCGGCTTCATCCGGATGCGGCTGGAAAATGCCGGCGTGCTGATGATCGACGATCTCGGCATCGACACCTATTCCGACGAGCGCTGCTTCAGCTACCGCCGCTCGGTGCACCGCAAGGAAGCCGACTACGGCCGCCTCGTGCACGCCATCGCGCTGGAAGGCTGACGCCGGCGGCCGACCAAGGAATTTGATCCTGACCCGCACCGTCCGTGACCTGCCGGTCGGTTAAGGGCTGTGGCCGTCCTGCCCTAGACGTTAAGCCGTTTTAACGATATCGCAGGACGCAATGAGGGAAGCGTCAAACCACCAGTTTCAAACTGGGACAGTCGTGCGTGCTGCGCTCGCAGCCACATGGCTGGCGATTGCGTGCGCGCTTGGCGGCTGCGCGGCCGGCGGCAACGTCGCCGACTCCTACGCGATGGCGACGCCCGCGAGTGGCGGCGCAACCGTCGCGTTCGAATCGATCGACGGCCCGCCGCCCCAGGTGTTCGACCGCATGGTCGGTGTGCTCGACAGCGAATCCAAGCTGCGCAGCCTGTCGATCGTGTCGCGCGAGGGCACCGCGGCCTATCGCGTCCGCAGCTATCTGTCGGCGCAGGTCGTGCGCGGCCGCACCATGATCGCGTGGGTATGGGACGTCTACGACAGCAACCAGCAACGCGCGCTGCGACTGTCCGGCGAGGAGCCCGCCGGCAAGGCCGGCCGCGACGCCTGGGCGGCCGCCGACGATCTGGTGCTGCGCAAGATCGCCCAGGCCGGCCTCAGCGGCCTGTCCAGCATGATCAATGGCGGCCCGGCCGATGGCCCGGCGCCCGCCCCGGCACCGCAGCTCCGCGGGCCGGCGATGGTGAGCGCCCCGGCCGCCGCCCCCGAAACCGTGGCGCTGAGCTATTCCGCCAACTAACACCCCGGAATCTCCCGGGGAAAGGCGTTTTTTGCCCAGGAAAACCGCGGCGAAGGCGGCCTAATGGGTTGCCATCCGAGCCGCCTGCCTGATATTCCCTCGCGCACCGAAAACCCGCCGGTTCTGTAAGGACTTGAGATGCTGAACGTCGTATCCAGCAAGGCGCGGGGGGAAGCATCGATGTCGGCAAAGAACGGATCAATCAAGCTCGTCGCCGGCAACTCCAATCCTGCGCTGGCGCAGGAGATCGCCAAGGGTCTTGGCATCGAATTGACCAAGGCCGTGGTCCGGCGCTTCGCCGACATGGAGATCTTCGTCGAGATCCAGGAGAACGTCCGCGGCTCGGACATGTTCATCCTGCAGTCGACGTCGTTTCCGGCCAACGACAATTTGATGGAGCTTTTGATCATCACCGACGCGCTGCGCCGCTCCTCGGCGCGCCGCATCACCGCGGTGGTGCCCTATTTCGGCTACGCCAGGCAGGATCGCAGGTCCGGCTCGCGTACGCCGATCTCGGCCAAGCTCGTCGCCAATCTGATCGCCCATGCCGGCGTCGACCGCGTCATGACGCTCGACCTGCATGCCGGCCAGATCCAGGGCTTCTTCGACATCCCGACCGACAATTTGTTCGCGGCGCCGCTGATGGTGCGCGACATCAGGGAGAAGTTCGACCTCGCCAAGGTGATGGTGGTGTCGCCCGACGTTGGCGGCGTGGCACGTGCCCGCGGCCTCGCCAAGCGCATCAACACGCCGCTTGCGATCGTCGACAAGCGCCGCGAGCGCCCCGGCGAGTCCGAGGTGATGAACGTGATCGGCGACGTCGCCGGCTACAATTGCATCCTGGTCGACGATATCGTCGATTCCGGCGGCACGCTGGTGAATGCGGCCGACGCGCTGATCGCGCACGGCGCCAAGGAGGTCTCGGCCTACATCACCCACGGCGTGCTGTCGGGCGGCGCCGCCGCGAGGATTGCCTCGTCGCGGCTGAGGGAGCTGGTCATCACCGACTCGATCCTGCCGACCGAAGCCGTCAACAAGGCGCCGAACATCCGCCAGATCTCGATCGCCGGCCTGATCGCCGAAGCGATCGGCCGCACCGCGGCGGAAGAGTCGGTCTCCAGCCTGTTCGATTAGGTTCGATATTTGCTGTCGTCCCCGCGAAAGCAGGGACCCATAACCACAGGATTGCGTTACGGCTCGCAGCTGTGGACCCAGCGTTCGCAACAATTGGCATTGGTGGTTATGGGTCCCGGGTCGCGCTTCGCTTGCCCGGGACGACAGCGGATATGTGGCACCATCCCCGCTAGAACCCCGGCCGAGGCACGTGGCTCATCAGCGTCCGCGCATAGCCGCCATCGACGATGATCTCCTCACCATTGACATATGACGACCTGTCGCTCGCCAGGAACAGGGTCGCATCCGCCATGTCCTGCGGCGCGCCGATCCGGCGCATCGGCACCACCGCGGTGCGCCGCTCGGTGACCCCTGGCGTGTCGTAAAACGCCTGGCTCATCGGCGTCACGACGAGGCCGGGGCTGACGACATTGCTGCGGATGCCGTGCGGCCCCCATTCGGCGGCGAGCTGCTGCGAGAGCATGACGACGGCGGCCTTGCTGACGCTGTAGGCGCCGCTCTGCCCCTGCGCATTGCTGGCGGCGATCGAGGCGACGTGGATGAGGCTGCCGCGTCCGGCCTTGCGCATCTGGCGGCCGAACGCCTGCGCGCAGATGAAGTAGCCGGTGAGGTTGATCGCCAGCACCGCATTCCATTCGGCGAGCGGCAGCGTGTCGAGCCCGCCGGGGCGCAACACGGCGGCGGTGTTGACGAGGATGTCGCACGGACCAAGCGCGCGCGCGACGGCGTCAGCGGCCGCCGCGACATTGTCCTCGCTGGTCGTGTCGCAGCTTGCGACGAGATGACCGTCGCCGAACTCGCGAAGCTTTGCCTTGGTCTCCGCCAGGGAGCGCTCGTCGCGATCGAGCGCGGCGACCCTGGCGCCGGCGCACGCGAAGCTGACGGCGGTGGCGCGGCCGATGCCGCCGCCTCCGCCGGTGACGACGGCAACGCGGCCCGACAGGCCGAGCCAGTCGGAAGAGCCTTCCTTGGTCATGATCCGATCACTCCCATCCGGTGTTTTTGTCACCGGACAGCTTAGCCGAAGGTGCGGTCAGACCAAGGCCGCCAGCTCAGACGCCAGCTGTCGCCGCTTGGCCTACGACCTCACCGAACGATTTGAAGAACTCGCCGGCAAGCTTCCTCGCGGTGGAATCAATCAACCGGCCGCCGAGCTGCGCCAGCTTGCCGCCGATTTGCGCTTCAACCGCATAGGTCAGAACGGTTACGTCCGGCCCTTCCGATGCCAGCGTGACGAAGGCGCCGCCCTTGGCAAAGCCGGCGATGCCGCCGGAACCCTCGCCGGAGATCCGGTAGCTGTTCGGAGGATCAAGTTCGGATAGCGTCACTTTACCGCCGAAGGTCGCCTTCACCGGTCCCACCCTCAAGACGATGGTGGCGGTCATCTCGGTCGGAGAGGCCATCTCGAGCGACTGACAGCCGGGAATGCACCGTCTCAGAATCTCGGGATCGTTGAGCGCGGCCCACACCTTCTCCTTTGAGGCCGGGATACGCTGGCTGTCGTTCATCTGCATCTTGCGGCTTACCTTCCTGTATTGGCGGCGGCACGCTGGCCGCGGCGACGCGTGATGGTGATTTCGGCGAGGATCGACATTGCGATCTCCTCCGGCGTGATGGCACCGAGATCGAGCCCGGCCGGCGCCTTCACGCGATCGATCCCGGCAACCTCGAGACCGTCGGCAATCAGCTTGTCGCGTAGCGCGGCCATCTTGCGCTTGCTGCCGACGAAGGCGTGGTAGGCAGCGTCAATCTCGATCGCCGACTTCAGCGCAGCCTCGTCACCCTTGCCTTGCGTCGACACCACGACGAAGCGAGCTGCCTTGTTGAGATCGCCCGGCTGCAAGCCATCGACGACCACGTCGGCATCGGGTTCGGCGGCAAGATCGGATGCGGGCGCCGCGAGCGTCACGTGATAGCCGAGTTGGCGCGCTTGAGCTGCGAGCGATAGCGCAACGGGACTTGCGCCAAGGATGACCAGCGAGGGATGCGGCAAGACCGGCTCCACGAAGATATCCATCGTCCCCTTGCTCGGACACATATTCGAGGCGAAGCGCACACCGTCCCTGCTCTCGCCAGCGACAACGCCGAGCTCTGCAAGCAAATTCTCCGGCTGCACCGAGACCATGCGCGGCTCGCCGTCGATCAGCGCCTCCCGCGCCGCCTTCAGGACCGCCCCTCTGGCGCAACCTCCGCCGATCCATCCCGCCACGATCGTGCCGTCCGGACGGATGATCGCCTTGGCCCCCGCCTTGGCGGCGGTCACGGAGACCGTGCGGACGACAGTCGCCAGCACGAAGGCCTGCTCAGCGGCCTTCATCTGCGCGACCAGATCCATGATCTCGACATGCACACCCATCACAACCTCGCCAGATAGGGCTCGAGCGCCATCAAGCTCGCCAGCGTGTTAGCCGGCGCATAGAGATCGACATGCGGCAGCGCCGCCTTGATGCCGCGGGCTTCCGGCGTGTAGCCCTGCCATCCCATCATCGGGTTGAGCCAGGCGACGCGGCGGCAGCGGCGGCCGAGGGCAGCCATCTCGCGACCGAGCAGCGCCGCATCGCCGGTCTCATAACCGTCGGAGACGATCATCACGCAGGTGCGCGAATGGATCACGCGCGCGGCGTGCCAGCGATTGAAGGTCTGCAGGCTCTCGCCGATCCTGGTGCCGCCGCCCGCGCCTTGCGCCATGATCGAGAGCCGATCAAGCGCGCGGCCAGGATCGCGCTCTTTCATCGCGTCCGAGACGTGAGCCAACCGCGTGTGGAACAGGAACGCCTCGGCTTCGCGGAACTCGTCGAGCACGCCGTGAATGAAGCGCAGGAAGACGCCCGTATACATGCTCATCGAGCCCGACGCATCGAGCAGGAGCACCAAGCGCAATGGCTTCGGCTTGCGCTGCCGCTTCACCAGGCTGATCGCCACACCGCCGTGGCTGACGTTGCGATGAATCGTACGGCGCAAATCCAGACGATGGCCGCGGCGGCGGGCCAGCTCCCGCCGTGTCAGCCGCATCTGCATGGCGCGCGCCAATCGCGCTGCGGCAAGATGGGCCAGCTCCACCTGCTGCGGGTCGGCCAGGTTACGAAAATCCACTTCGGCGATATTGTCGGCGCCCGAAGCTCCTTCCATGCGCCCCTCACCGGAGCGCTCATTTTCGGCTCCGTCGACCGATGGAACCTGATCCATTGCCGTCTCGGCGCTGGTTCTCGTCTCCGCGGACTGGTTAAGCAAACTCTTCAGTGAGGGATTATTCGCAGGCTTGGCTGCGCCAGTCGTGATTGAGCGTGACCGCGCCCGCTTGCCGAGCCAGAACGCATCAAAAATTCCGTCGAACTTGTCCCAATCGGCCTTGCGGGTCGAAAACAGATGCTTGAGCGCCGAGCGCAGCAGGCCCGGCCGCGCCGCGTAGCCCGTCCCCATCAGGGCGGCGGCATCGTGCCCCTCGGCAAGCCCGACGGCGAAGCCGTTGTCGCGCAGGGTCCGCAGAAAGGCCGCGAGCTTGCGCGAGACGAGACGGGACACCTCGCGAACGTCATTGATGTCGGGCGATGCGCCGCAGCAACTCATGCGACCCTCCCGAGCAAACGTTGCGTGACCTCGCGCGAGACCCGCGCCTTGTCTTCCTGCGTCTTGAGCAGGCACATCAGGGTCTCGTGCACCGTCTCGGGCGCATCGTGCAAATCCTTCACATCGAGCCCAATCAGTGCAGCGGCCCAATCCAGCGTCTCGGCGACGCCGGGCACCTTGCGCAGTTCTTCCTTCCGGACGCTCTCGACCATGCGGGCGATCTGCAGCGCCAACGAAGCACTGATGCCCGCGACGCGCGCTGTGATGATGCGCGCCTCGCGGTCGACATCGGGATAGTCGACATAGTGATAGAGACAGCGGCGGCGCAGTGCATCCGAGAGCTCGCGCGTGCCGTTTGACGTCAGCACGACGTGAGGGATCGCGATCGCCTTGATCGTACCGAGCTCGGGAATCGAAACCTGGAAGTCGGACAACAACTCCAGCAGAAACGCCTCGAACTCGTCGTCCGCACGATCGATCTCGTCGATCAGCAACACCGGCGACCTTTCGCGGCGGATCGCTGCAAGCAACGGCCGCTCGAGGAGATATTTCTCGGAGAAGATCTGATCCTCGACCGCATCCGCGTCGGCGCCGCGGTGCGCCTGGATCGACAGCAACTGCCGCTGGTAGTTCCACTCGTAGAGTGCCGCCGACTGGTCGAGCCCTTCGTAACACTGCAGGCGAATCAACTCCGTGCCGTGAACGGTGGCGAGAGCCTTGGCCACCTCGGTCTTGCCGACGCCCGCCTCGCCCTCCAGGAGAAGCGGACGCCGCAGCTGTTGCATGAGCGCGATCGCAACCGCGAGCTCGCCGTCGGCGACATAGCCGGCGTCGCCAAGAGCGCGCGCGATCTCGTCACGGGTCTTCATGCCGAAGCGAACACGCCGAGGCTCTTCGCCGCCACCCAGTTCCGCCAGAAATCATGCGGCATCTGGATGTGGGTCGAGCCGAGGAATGAAAACGCATCGTTGACCGCGTTGGAAAACGCCGGCACGCCGCCGACATTCGGGCTCTCGCCGACACCCTTGGCACCGATCGGATGATGCGGCGACGGGGTGACCGTGAAATCCGTTTCCCAATGCGGAGTCTCGACCGCGGTCGGCATGAAGAAATCCATGAACGAGCCGGTGACGACATTGCCTTCGGCGTCGTAGCGAATTTCCTGGCCCATCGCGATGGCGAACGCCTCGGTGAGGCCGCCATGTACCTGGCCCTCGATGATCATCGGGTTGATCCGGGTGCCGCAATCATCGAGCGCATAGAAGCGCCTGACCTTGTAGACACCTGTATCGACATCGATGGTCATCACGCAGATGTAGGCGCCGAACGGATAGGTCATGTTCGGCGGATCGTAATAGCTGACCGCTTCCAATCCCGGCTCCATTCCGGGCGGCACCGAATTGTACGCCGCCCAGCAGATATCCTTCATCGACATGAACTTCTCGGGCAGACCCTTGACGCGGAAGCCGTCGATGTCCCATTCGAGATCGTCCTCGTGAACCTCGAGTTTGTAGGCCGCGATCATCTGCGCCTTGGCCCTGATCTTTCGCGCGGCCATCGCAATCGCGGCGCCGGCGACCGGCGTCGAACGCGAGCCATAGGTGCCGAGGCCATACGGCGCCGTGTCCGTGTTGCCTTCCTCGACCATGATGTTGTCGGCGGGAATACCGATCTCGGTAGCGATGATCTGTGCCCAGGTCGTCTCGTGTCCCTGGCCCTGGCTCTTGGTACCCATCCGCGCGATGCCCGCACCGGTCGGATGCATCCGGATTTCGCAGGAGTCGAACATCGCAATGCCCAGGATGTCGCAATTCTTCGACGGGCCGGCGCCGACGATCTCGGTGAAGAACGACACGCCGATGCCCATGATCTCGCGGGTCTCGCCGCGCTTGAAGGCGGCACGCATCTGCTCCTGCTCCTTGCGGAGCTCGGCGTATTTCACCGTCTCCATCGCCTTCCGCATGGCGGTGCCGTAATCGCCGGAATCGTATTCCCAACCGAGCGCGGAGTGGTACGGAAACTGCTCCGGCTTGATGAAGTTCTTCAAGCGCAGTTCGGCCGGATCCATGCCGAGCTTCTGGGCCAGAATATCCATCGCACGCTCGATGCAGTAAGCGGCCTCCGTGACACGGAACGAGCAGCGATAGGCAACGCCGCCCGGCGCCTTGTTGGTGTAGACGCCGTCGACCGCAAGATGCGCGGTCGGGAAGTCGTATGATCCGGTGACGATATTGAAGAAGCCGGCCGGCCATTTCGACGGGTCGGCGCAGGCATCGAAGGCGCCGTGATCGGCCAGCACGTGGACGCGCAGGCCGGTAACCTTGCCCTCCTTGGTCGCGGCAATCTCGGTCGTCATGTGGTAGTCGCGGGCGAATGAAGTCGCGGTCAGGTTCTCGATGCGATCCTCGACCCATTTCACCGGCTTGCCGGTGACGATGGACGCAACTGCGGCGCAGATGTAACCGGGATAAGCGCCCACCTTGTTGCCGAAACCGCCGCCGATGTCAGGCGCGATCACGTGGATCTTCTGCTCCGGCAGCTTGGCGATCAGCGCCACGACGGTACGGATCACATGCGGCGCCTGGAAGGTGCCCCAGATCGTCAGTTCGCCCTTGACCTTGTCGAACGAGCAGACGCACTGGCAGGTCTCGAGCGGCGACGGATGGGTGCGATGATAGGAGATCATCTCCTTGATCGTCACCTCGGCCTTCTTGAAGGCGGCATCCGTCAATTCCTTGTCGCCGACGGTCCACTCGAAGATATGATTATAGTGCTTGCGCGTGCCATGGGCACCGATGGTCTTGCCGGCGAGATCTTCACGCAGCACCGGCGCATCCTGATCCATCGACTTGAACGGGTCGACCAGCGGCGGCAGCGGTTCGTACTCGACCTTGACCTTGTTGATGCCGTCATCGGCGGCATAGCGGTCCGTCGCGACGACGAACGCCACCTCCTGGTTCTGGAACAGCACCTTGCCGTCGGCCAGCACCATCTGCACGTCGCCCGCCAAGGTCGGCATCCAGGCGAGGTTGACGGTCTTCAGTGTCTCGGCGGTGATGACCGCGAGCACGCCCGGCACCTTCAATGCCTCTGAATCATCGATCGACCTGACGCGCGCATGCGGATGCGGCGAGCGGACGAAGTCGCCATGCAGCATACCCGGCAGCTTTACGTCGTCGACGTAGTTGCCCTTTCCTTGCGTGAAGCGGATGTCTTCGACGCGCTTGCGCTTGCAGCCCATTCCTTCGAGCGCGGCCGTGCGTTGTTCCCGCGTGGGAGTCATATCGTTCATTCTGCGGCCTCCCGGAATTCCACGCCGTTGAGCTTGGCGGCGGCGTATTGAATGGCTTTGACGATGTTCTGGTAGCCCGTGCAGCGGCAGATATTGCCGGAGATTCCCATCCGGATTTCCTGCTCGGTCGGCGATGGATTCTCCTTCAGCAGCCGTTGCGCGCGCATGATCATTCCGGGTGTGCAGAAGCCGCATTGCAGACCGTGCATCATGCGGAAGCCTTCCTGCAGCGCCGACAGCGAGCCGTCGGGATTGGCCATGCCCTCGATCGTGGTGATGTCGGAGCCGTTGGCCTGGACCGCGAACATGGTGCAGGATTTCACCGACATGCCGTCGATATCGACCGTGCAGGCGCCGCAATGCGTGGTCTCGCAGCCGATATGCGTGCCGGTCATCTGCAGATTCTCGCGGATGAAGTGCACCAGCAGCGTGCGCGGCTCGACGAGACCTTCGACCTCGGTGCCATTCACCTGCATCGTGATATGGGTCTTTGCCATTTGCCCCTCCTCAGGCCGCGCTTGCGGCAGCGCGCTGCAACGCACGCGTCACCATGATGCCGCCGACATGCGTGCGGTATTCGACCGGGCCCCGCGCGTCCGCAGCCGGCGCCATGATCGCTTCCGCGGCCGCCGCGGCCTTCTTGAGCGTGGCGGCATCAAGGCTGCTACCGATGACCGCCTTGGCAGCAGCGTCGGCCAACAGAGGAGTTTCCGAGAGATTGGTGAGCCCGATCGTGCAGGTCGCGACCTTGCCGCCGGACATCGTGAGCACCACAGCCGCGGCGGCGGTCGCGTAGTCTCCGACCTTCCGCTTCAGCTTCTCATAAGCGTAACCATGGCCGGCCGGGGGGATCGGGATGGATATCGAGGCCAGCAACTCGCCGGGCTCGATCGCCGTGAAATAGGCGCCCTGATAATATTCGGCGGCCGCAATCTCTCGCCCGCCATCGAGCCCCTCGAGATGGTAGATCGCGCCGAGCGTCATCATCAGCGCCGGCATGTCGTTGCCGGGATCACCATTGGCGACATTGCCGCCCACGGTGCCGCGATACCGGACCTGGGGATCGGCGATCAAAAGCGCTGCTTCGTGCAGAATGGGGATGGATTTGGCGACCTCATCGGAAGCAAGCAAGTCGTGCTGGGTGGTCATGGCCCCGATCAACACCTTGCTGCCGTCGCGCCGAATGCCCTTGAGGTCGGCAATCCCGTGCAGGTCGACCAGGTGCTCCGGAGTAGCCAGCCGAAGCTTCATCATCGGGACGAGGCTGTGGCCGCCGGCTAGCGGACGAACTTCGTCGCCAAGCGTCGAGAGCAGTTTCACTGCGTCGGCCAATGTGGCCGGCCGGTGATAGCTGAACGAACCGGGAATCATCATTTCCTCCATGTCGTCCTGCGGCCTTGCGGTACCCGCGAACGTTGGAGGGAGGCTGGCTGGGGGCGGATTCGCCCGCAATAAGCGCAGCACGGGAGTTGAAAATTCGCACGAAATGCCGCGTGACGCGCACGAAATGCGTCAGGTGCTGCTCCCTATCCGTAAGAGAGGAGCTCAGGCCGTGCGGCGAACGAGCCCGAGTCGGGCCTTGACCTCGGCGATTTTGGCCCGACTCACCGGAACCAAGTGTGGAGACGGACCGTCCAGTTCCAAGACCGCCCCGTCACCCTCTTTCCGGACAATGGCGACATGGGGAATTGCCACGATATGGCTGCGGTGCACCCGCAGAAACAGGCGAGGATCGAGCAGCGCCTCGGCTTCCGAGATCGACCAGGGACACATTCGCTCCCGGGTCCCATCGTGCACCTTTGTGTAGTGGGCATCCGCCCTCACGCTGCGAACTTCGGCGGCATCGATGAAATGGGTACCGTCTGCTCCCTCGACAGGCAGCCGGGGCACCGGCGCCGCGCGCGGGGGCTGGCCAATTCCGCCCAACGGCGTCGGCCGAAGCGGCGGGTCGGCCTCGACAATGCCGCCAGCGGCCGCTTCGACCGGTTCGAAGCCTGCCCCGACGGGGTCCGTGGTTGCCGCCGCCCGCTTCCGCGGGTCGGGCACCAACGACAGCAGGAAGCCTGCGGCGATCACAAAGCAGAGCAAGGTCACGACCAGTGACAGCATCTGCGACGACGCCACCAATCCCTCCATGCGGTGGTGGGCTTCGCCCTCAGATGGAGCAATCTGCATGCCGGCCATTGCCGTGTAGTGCATTCCGGAGACGGCAACGCCGAAGGCAACCGCACTCAACATCAACTGCACGCCGCCGCGTCGCGCCAGGAACGCGCGCAACCCGCCATAGGCCGCGGCGATCGCGATCACGACCGAGAGCACGACCATTCCCGGAGCATGCGTCATTGCGAAGTCACCGGACAGCCCGTGCATGCCGACATAGTGCATGCTGACAATGCCAAGCCCCAGCAACACGGCCGACGAAGCAACACGAAGCATCGACGGTTCACCGATGCTGACAAAGAACAGCGAAATGCCAACTACCAGCGCACATATCAGAAAGGAAATGATGGTCGGCAACACGAGATAGACGGCGCCAACCGGCAAGGGCGCGGCAAGCATGCCGACAAAATGCATCGTCCAGATGCCAACCGCGAGGAAGAATGCTGCACTCGCGAGCAACAAGCGATGACCGGAATCCGGTCTGCCGCGGATGCGCGCAGCCAGGCCGAACCCGGTGTAACCTCCCAGAATCGCGATCACCACCGAGAGCGCGACGAGATAGGGATCGTGTCCTTCGAACATGATCGTCTCGGCCGGGCCGTCGTCACGGCGAGGCCTCCTCCCACCGCCGACTTTATAGATACGGCGGTGGGAATGACAATCAGACGATTGGAAGGCCGGCGCTAACCGGGTATTCCCGCCGCGACCTGACCACGCAGCCGTTCCAGGCTGAGCAGCGTGTTGGCGCAGGCTTCCGCGACCTCGATCCCCTTGATCACGAAGTGCTTGCGGAAGAACTCGTAGTGCACCTCGGTCTCGTGGAATTGCTGCGGCGTCAGCACCGCCGAGAACACCGGCACCTCGGTGCGCAACTGCACGTCCATCAGCGCCTTGATCACGGTATCGGCGACGAATTCATGGCGGTAGATGCCGCCATCGACGACGAGCCCGGCCGCGACGATCGCGGTGTAGCGGCGGGTCTTCGCCAGCAGTTGCGCATGCAGCGGGATCTCGAACGAGCCCGGCACCTCGAACACGTCGACATTGGTGATGTGGCGCGCCTCGATCTCCTTCAGGAAGGAGATGCGGCACTCCTCCACCACATCGCGATGCCAGGACGATTGCACGAAGGCAACGCGCTGCGGCTTCGCGAAATGCGGATGCTCCGGCACCGGCGGCATGGCCGGCGTATCGGGCGCATTTTCTGCTTGGGAGGTGTGGACTTGAGAAGCTTGAACGTCTTGGTCTTGCAACATCTGATTCATGGCTTTCCTCTTTCAGGACCAGAATCAGGGCACACGGACAACGACACGAGCCCGCGCGAAAATCGCGTTGGCTGCCGCAACCGTTCTCTTTCATCCGGACTGTAACCGTCGGCTTCGGAATTGCACCGAATCTGCTGACCCTTCTCCCGGCTTCGCGGAGGAAGGCGCTCGCGGGCTTGGGCTCATCGCCCTTTACCGCCGGTGGGGATTTTCACCCCGCCCTGAGAACATCGGCACGCCCGGGATGGACGTGCCTGACCCGAAATATGACCAAACCGCGACAGCTCGGCAAGGACCTTTGGCATGGGGAAACGGCATGTCCCCATGAGCGCGCCGCGGCTCTTGCAGTGTGATGTGAGCGCCGGAAAGGCCGATTCACGCGTGCGGCGAAGCGCCGGCAAATGGTTAATAAATCGTTACGCGAACGGTTAGATTCCGATTTGTTCGCCAAATCACAAGTGTGGCGGAGATCAGCTGTGGACGATGCGCGCTTTGGCTGTGGACGGACTCGGCGTGCAGTTGCGCGGATTCCGCAAATCACATCACTTCATCGGCGTCAGGTCCAGGGGCATCCGGAAGCCCGCATCAGGAACTGCACTCGGCCACGACGCAGTATGTCGCAAGTGCCGGCTTCCGTGTGCGTATCAAGCGATCATAAGAACAAGGTCCGAGACGGCATGTCCCTCCTCGAAAGCATTATCGATTCCCGGAACAACCCGCTTGCGGTGGTCGAGGATATCGCCACCGACAACAACTGGGCGTTCGAACGTTCCGGCGAAGACGAGGTGACGATCGTCTCCAAGGGAGACTGGATCGATTATCAGCTCTCCTTCACCTGGATGGGAGAGATCGAGGCGCTGCATCTCGCCTGCGCCTTCGACATGAAGATGCCGCAGGCGCGCCGCGCCGAGGTGCAGCGGCTGGTCGCCGCGATCAACGAGCAATTGTGGGTCGGCCATTTCGATCTGTGGACCCACACCGGCATGGTGATGCATCGCCAGGCGCTGGTGCTGCCCGGCGGCCTCACCGCCTCCACCGCGCAATGCGAGGCCATGGTGGTCAACGCGATCCATGCCTGCGAGCGCTACTATCCGGCATTCCAGTTCGTGGTCTGGGCCGGCAAATCGACCTCCGAGGCGATGGCCGCCGCGATGTTCGACACCGAGGGCGAGGCGTAAGGCTCGCGACCTTTCCACACCCCCCGGTGTCGTCCCTGCAAAAGCAGGGACCTATACTCCGTGACGGCAGTAATTGCCCAACCTGCTTGTGGCCTGCCTCTCGCTCCACTAGAACCGCCTGTGGTTATGGGTCCCTGCTTTCGCAGGGACGACACAGAGTTTGCGGAGCCACCTGTGAGCACGACAAACAGCCCACTGAAAGATGTCACCGGCACCATCGCGCTTGCGGGCGCGGGCAAGATGGGCGGCGCCATGCTGACCGGCTGGCTCGCGCAGGGCCTCTCGCCCCCGCATGTCGCAGTGATCGATCCGCATCTTTCGCCCGAGATCTCCGCGCTTGCCGCCAGGGGCGTGCGGCTCAATCCGCAGGCGACGGAGCTCGGCACGGTCGACACGCTGGTCGTCGCGGTGAAGCCGCAATCGTTCCGCGATGCCGGCGCCGCGCTGAAGGCGCTGGTCGGTCCGTCGACGCTCGTGGTCTCGATCATGGCCGGCACGACGATATCGGCGCTGGAAGAGGTGGTCGGCGGCGCGGTGGTGCGCGCGATGCCGAACACGCCGGCGGCGATCGGCCGCGGCATCACGGTCGCGGTGCCGTCGAAGCGCGTCACCGCCGCACAGCGCGCGATGACCGATGCGCTGCTGAAAGCAACCGGACTGGTCGAATGGGTCGACGATGAGAGCCTGATGGACGCGGTGACCGCGGTCTCCGGCTCCGGCCCGGCCTATGTCTTCCTGCTCGCCGAGGAGCTGGCTCGCGCCGGCGTCGCGGCAGGCCTGCCTGAGCACCTCGCGACCACGCTGGCGCGCGCGACCGTCGCCGGCTCCGGCGAGTTGCTGCATCGCTCGGATCTTGCGTCGGCGACGTTGCGGCAGAATGTCACCTCGCCCGGCGGCACCACAGCGGCCGCGCTCGAGGTGCTGATGGCGAACGACGGCATGCAGCCACTGATGACCCGCGCGATCGCCGCCGCGACGAGGCGCTCGAAGGAATTGGCGAAGTAGCTAGGAGTACGGTCTCTGCCCGTCACCCCCGCGCAAAGGCTTCGCCTTTGTCGCTGGAGGTGCGAGCGAAAGCGAGCCTCGAAGGGTGCACGGCCCGTGGCCCATCCTTCGAGACGCGCTGCGCGCTCCTCAGGATGACGCCCGAGCAAGCGGATTCGGCCGCGCCGACATCTTCACCTACTGCGCTTGCCCCGACGTCACCGCCAGCCGCTTATTAAAACTCTCGACATTGATCAGGCCGCGGGCGTGGCGGCCTTCGCCGAGCTTGCGCGCGCCCTCGAAGGCTTCGACCTCGAAGCGGATCACGCGGCGCTCGACCGCGATCACCTTTGCGGTGGTCCGCACCGTGGCGCCGACGAGCGCTGCCGCGAGATGGCGGATATCGACCTCGGTGCCGACCGTGACCCAGCCGGGCTGCAGCGCGCCGCGGATGGCATCGCCCGACGCCATCTCCATCTCGAGGATCATCATCGGCGTCGCATAGACCATCGGCATGCCCGGCACGAAGTGACCGACCGTGCGCTCCGGCGGCACCACCAGCGTGCGCTCGGCGCTCATGCCGATCTTGATGAAGTCGCGTGCGTCCATGTGGCCTCGAAAAGACTGTCGTCCCGGGCAAGCGAAGCGCGACCCGGGACCCATACCTACGAATATCTGATGTTAGGAAGGCTGGAGCTCCCAGCGAGCACAACAACAAGTATCGGTGGTTATGGGTCCCTGCTTTCGCAGGGACGACGAAGTGAATGTGATTATTTCTTCGCCGCAGCGGCGCGCTCGACGAAGGTCTTGCCGCCCTTCATCTTGTGATGCAACGGTGCTTCGTTGATCTGGATCACGACGGCATCGGCATCGACGCCGAGGTTCTTCACCAGCGCCTGGGTGATGTCGCGCATCATGCCGGCCTTCTGTTCGTCGGTGCGGCCGGCGGCCATGCTCACGGTGATCTCGGGCATTGGAATAACTCCCTGGTTGTTGTTGACGCGCAAGCCGGTCATCCGCCAGCCTGGCAGGCGCGGCATCTTTTTGAAGATGGCTGCGCGGGTCAAGCCCGCGCATGACAAACCAGCTATCTCCAGTTCACCTCATGCCGCGCGAGCACCTCGCGGACCTTGGCGACCAGATCGGCTTCGGAGCAAGAGAACTGGGCCGGACGTGTTTCGCGCCATTCCTGATTGGACGCGATCGCAGCTGCCGCCTTTGCGCCCTCGATCAGGTCCTTGATCTGCACCTCGCCGCGCGCCTTCTCATCCGAGCCCTGGATGATCACGCAAGGTGAGTTGCGGCGGTCGGCATATTTGAGCTGGTTGCCCATGTTCTTCGGATTGCCGAGATAAAGCTCGGCGCGAATGCCGGCCTGGCGCAGCTGCGCCACCATCTTCTGGTAGTCGGCGACGCGGTCGCGATCGAACACGGTGACGACGACGGGCCCGAATTCGGCCTGCGTGTCGAGCTGGCCGAGCATCGTCAGCGCGGCCTGCAGGCGCGAGACGCCGATCGAGAAGCCGGTCGCCGGCACCGGCTCGCCGCGGAAGCGCGAGACGAGGCCATCGTAGCGGCCGCCGCCGCCGACCGAGCCGAACCGCACCGGGCGGCCCTTCTCGTCCTTGGTGTCGAGCAGCAGCTCAACCTCATAGACCGGGCCGGTGTAATATTCGAGGCCGCGAACGACGGTGGGATCGATGCGGATGCGATCCGCGCCATAGCCGGATGCCGCGACCAGCTTGGCGATCTCTTCGAGCTCGCTCACGCCGGCCTGACCGACTTCACTCTTCGCCAGGTAGGTCTCGGCCGCAGCGATGGCCTCTCGCCAATCCGCGCGCTGCTGCGTGACGGCCAGCACGATATCGGCATCCGCCGGGCTCAGCTCGGCGCCCTTGGTAAAATCGCCCTTGCCTTCTTCGCCGCCGTCCCATCGTCCGGGACCAAGCAGCTTGCGCACCTCGTCGGCCGGAAACTTGTCGAGCTTGTCGATCGCGCGCAGCACCGTGAGCCTGCGACCTGCATTGACCTCGCCGCCGAGACCGATCGCCTCGAGCACGCCGTCGAGCACCTTGCGGTTGTTCACCTTCACGACATAGGAGCCGCGCGGAATGCCGAGCGCTTCCATCGTGTCGGCCGCCATCATGCAGATCTCGGCGTCGGCCGCCGGCGTCGCCGAGCCGACCGTGTCGGCGTCGAACTGCATGAACTGGCGGAAGCGGCCCGGGCCCGGCTTCTCGTTGCGGAAGACGTAGCCGAAACGATACGACCGGTACGGCTTCGGCAGCGCGTCGAAATTCTCCGCGACATAGCGCGCCAGCGGCGCGGTCAGGTCGTAGCGCAGCGAGATCCACTGCTCGTCATCGTCCTGGAACGAGAACACGCCCTCGTTGGGACGGTCCTGGTCGGGCAGGAATTTGCCGAGCGCGTCGGTATATTCCATCGCCGGCGTCTCCACCGGCTCGAAGCCGTAGAGCTCGTAGACCGCGCGGATATTCTCGACCATCGCCCGAGTGGCATTGATCGCGGCCGGGCCGCGATCTTCCAGCCCGCGCGGCAGGCGCGCCTTCAGTTTCTGGGGTTTTTTGGGTTTCTCGGCCATATCATGCGCTGCAAGGTTTGTAGGCTGTGACAGCTTACAAAGGTGACGCCGAGTTACCAGTCAACGCCGCGGGCGGCAAGCGGCCCGGCCCCGCTCACCTCGCCCCGCTTGCGGGAAGAGGTCGGAACGCATCGTCAGATGCGTTCCGGGTGAGGGGGACTCTCCGCGAGTTTTGATGTTGAAGCGGCCCCTCACCCCACCCTCTAAGAGCAAGCTTCGCTTGTCTCGACCCCGCAAGAGCGGGGCAAGGGCGCGAAACAGGGTGCCGACCTTACGCGACGTTCCTGATCCAGTTATGCGGATCGTTGGTGCGACCGTACTGGATGTCGACCAGCTTCTTGCGCAGGCCCATCGCGACCGGGCCGGCCACGCCGCCGCTGATCTGGAAGTCGCCGCTCGCCGAGCACACCTTGCCGATCGGCGAGATGACGGCCGCGGTGCCGCAGGCGAACGCCTCTTTCAGCTTGCCGCTGGCGGCATCGGCACGCCACTGCTGGATCGTGTAGGGCTCCTCGCGCACGCGCGTGCCGGCATCCTTGGCAAGCGCGATGATCGAGTCGCGTGTGATGCCGGGCAGGATGGTGCCGAGCGGCGGCGTCAGCAGCGAGCCGTCGTCGAATGCGAAGAAGATGTTCATGCCGCCGAGCTCCTCGATGTAGCGGCGCTCGACCGCATCGAGGAACACGACCTGATCGCAGCCGCGCTCGATCGCCTCCGCCTGCGCGCGCAGGCTTGCGGCATAGTTGCCGCCGCACTTCACGGCGCCGGTGCCGCCGATCGCGGCGCGCGTGTAATTCTCCGACACCCAGATCGACACCGGGGCGGGGCCGCCCTTGAAATAGGAGCCGACCGGCG
The DNA here is from genome assembly GCF_015291625.1 of Bradyrhizobium sp. CCBAU 53421. Classification (NCBI taxonomy): domain Bacteria; kingdom Pseudomonadati; phylum Pseudomonadota; class Alphaproteobacteria; order Hyphomicrobiales; family Nitrobacteraceae; genus Bradyrhizobium; species Bradyrhizobium sp. CCBAU 53421. The sequence continues at coordinate 1,569,861 of NZ_CP030047.1, read as the reverse complement.
AAGCGATGACCGAGAAGATGTATTCCGCCGACGGCTTCACGCCGAGGAAGACCTCGCTCGCGATCATGAACGGCCGCAAATAGAGACTGCCCTCGCCGCCCGGGATCCAGGCGCGATCGATCCGCACCAGCTGTTCGACCGCCTCGATGAACAAATCCTCGGGCAGCGGCGCCATCGCCATGCGCTCGGCCGAATCGTGAAAGCGACGGGCATTCGCGTCGGGGCGGAACAGGTTCACGCCGCCATCGTCGCGCCTGTAGGCCTTGAGACCTTCGAAAATCTCCTGGGCGTAGTGCAGCACCGCGCCGGCCGGATCGAGCGGGAAATTCGCGCGGGCCTCGACGCGGGCGCTGTGCCAGCCCTTGCCCTGGCTGTAGCGGACGATCGCCATGTGGTCGGTAAAGACGCGGCCGAAGCCCGGGTCCACGAGCTTCGCCGCGCGATCCTTGTCGGACGTGGCGTTCGGCGCAGGCTGGATGTCGAATTTCAAAGTCATTTTTCTTGCTTTCCGCTGTCGGAACCGGCGCCATACCGGGCGCCAGCCTGTTTCCCCCGGAGCCGTCAGGCTCGGCTGGTACGAACTTCACCACCGCCGGCAACCCGGCCGGTTTCCATCGCCAACATGCCGTTGAGACATGCTTTTGCGGAGTGCTGAAGTCCAGTATGTTTGCCGAAATGCCGCTCGACAATCGCACGGTAGTCCAATTTGCGGCCCAAACCGCCACACTGGCTTTTTCAGGCCGCCTCAAACGCTGTCGGGGACGAAACGACCTAATGTTTCGTCGTGACAGGCAGTTTTGTAACATTGAACCCAAGATACGTCAATATGACTGACATAAATTTCTCAGGCATGGCTGCCAAGCCCGATTCGCAGGGAGATGACCACGCTCCTGCGGCGGGCGGCCGCGACCTGCGCTGGGACATCATCGAGCTCTTGTTCTTCGCCTACCGCGACTTTGTCGGCGATGCCGACCAGGAACTGGAGGCGTTCGGCTTCGGCCGCGCCCACCACCGCGTCATCCACTTCGTCACCCGCTATCCCGGCCTGAAGGTCGCCGACCTGCTCGACGTCCTGCGCATCACCAAGCAATCGCTCGGACGCGTGCTCAAGCAGCTCTTGGACGAAGGCTACATCGTGCAGAAGACCGGCAACAATGACCGCCGGCAGCGCCTGCTCTACGCGACGCCGAAGGGCGAGGCACTGGTCGCCAAGCTCGCGGGGTTGCAGACCGACCGCATCAACCGCGCCATCGCCGGCATCGATCCGGCCGGCGTCGAGACGGTTCGCCAATTCCTCCGCGCGATGATCGACCGCGACGATCCCGACAAGGTGCTCGAAGCGATCTTCGGCGGCGGCAGAAAAACAAGGGAGTGAACCTGGTGCAGGCTGCAACCCTGATGCGCACGCCGGTCGAACCGGCCGACGATGCGCCGCATCTCCTGCTGGTCGACGACGACCGGCGCATTCGCGACCTGTTGTCGCGGTTTCTCTGCGGCGAAGGCTATCGCGTCACCACGGCCATGAGCGCCACCGACGCGCGCGCCAAGCTGCTCGGGCTGCATTTCGACCTGCTCATCCTCGACGTGATGATGCCCGGCGAGAACGGCTTCGACCTCGCCCGCTTCATCCGCAGCTCCTCGACGGTGCCGATCATCATGCTGACCGCCCGCCATGAGGCGGAAGCCCGCATCGAGGGCCTGCAGATCGGCGCCGACGACTATGTCGCCAAGCCGTTCGAGCCGCGCGAGCTGGTGCTGCGTATCGGCAATATCCTCAAGCGCACCGCGCCGCCGCAAGTCACTGTGGTCGAGCAGATCGCGTTCGGCCCCTACATCTTCCATCTCGAGCGCAGCGAGCTTCGCCAGGGCGAGGAGATCATCCATCTCACCGACCGCGAGCGCGAGATGCTGCGCATCCTGGCGAGCGCGCCCGGCGAGACCGTGCCGCGCGGCGAACTGACCAGCGGCGGCACCGTCAACGAGCGCGCGGTCGACGTGCAGATCAACCGCCTGCGCCGCAAGATCGAGCACGATCCCGCCAATCCGCTGTTCCTGCAGGCGGTACGCGGCATCGGCTATCGCCTGGTGGCCTCGCCGTAAGATCCAGCATGAGCACGCTCGACACCGGCCTGACCCTGATCAAGAACGCCTCGCAGCGCGTCTCGAAGGCGAACGGCTGGATGGGCAACGCGTTCAAGAGCTGGATGCCGACCGGCCTCTACGCCCGCGCGCTGCTGATCATGATCGTGCCGATGGTGATCCTGCAGACCGTGGTGGCGTTCGTGTTCATGGAGCGGCACTGGAACACGGTGACGCGGCGCCTGTCGGCTGCGGTGGTGTCCGACATCGCCGCGCTGATCGACGTCTACAAGACCTATCCGCAGGACAAGGACCGCGCGCACCTGCGCGGCATCGCCCAGAAGCTGCAGCTCGTGGTCGACTTCCTCCCCGCCGGCGACATGCCGCCGCCGGGACCGAAGCCGTTCTTCTCGTTGCTCGACCAGACGCTGTCGGTGCAGCTCGGCCGCCAGATCAGCCGTCCGTTCTGGATCGACACCGTCGGCAAGTCCAACCTGGTCGAGATCCGCGTCCAGCTCGACGATTCCGTGATGCGTATCTTCGCGCAGCGCAGCGCGGCCTACGCCTCCAATTCGGAGATCTTCATCTTCTGGATGCTCGGCACCTCGACCATCCTGCTGATCGTCGCCGTGCTGTTCCTGCGCAACCAGATCAAGCCGATCCTGCGGCTCGCCGACGCCGCCGAAAGTTTTGGCAAGGGCCGCGAGGCGCCGAACTTCCGGCCGCGCGGCGCGCGCGAAGTGCGGCGCGCGGCGCAGGCCTTCATCGAGATGAAGGCGCGCGTCGAGCGTTCGATCGAGCAGCGCACCGCGATGCTCGCCGGCGTGTCGCATGATCTGCGCACCATCCTGACCCGCTTCAAGCTCGAGCTCGCCCTGATCGGCGAAGGCCCCGAGATCGACGCCATGCGCAAGGACGTCGACGAGATGTCGATGATGCTCGAGGACTACCTTGCCTTCGCGCGCGGCGATTCCGGCGAGGTCGCGCAGCCGACCGACATGGCAATGGCGCTGGAGGAGCTGCGCAGCGACGCCGAACGCCACGGCCACACCGCGACCGTCGCGTTCCACGGCCTGCCCGTCGTCACGGTGAAACCGGCCTCGTTCAAGCGCTGCCTCGCCAACCTCGTCTCCAACGCGGCGCGCCACGCCAACACGATCTCGATCACCGGCCAGCGCGACCACCGCTATCTCAACGTCACGGTCGACGACGATGGCCCCGGCATCCCGCCCGACATGCGCGAGGAAGTGTTCAAGCCCTTCCTGCGGCTCGACGACGCCCGCAACCAGGACGAAGGCGGCAGCGGCCTTGGACTTGCGATCGCCCGCGACATCGCCCGCTCGCATGGCGGCGACATCATGCTCGGCGAAAGCCCGATGGGCGGCCTGCGCGCGACGGTGCGGGTGCCGGTGTAGCTACCAGCGGTAAGACAAGGTCCCGATCATCTGACGCCGTTCGCCGGCATAGCAATAGCCGCCTGACACGTCTGGTAACGGGTGTCGAACAGATTGGTCGCGTTCACGCGCGCGGTGGCGCCGAGCAAGCGCCGGTCGAGCTTGCCCAGATCGTAATCGATCACCGAGGCAAGCATCACTCTCAGTCGGTCAAGCGCCGCGGCGGCGAGCGAATGCGCCGCGCTCTTACTTCTGCTTGGGCAGCAGGCCCTTCAGCTTTTCCATGTCCTTGACGTTCATCTTCATGCCGCCTGGCATGATGATGTCGCCGGGCTTCTGGTCGCTCTTGCAGGCGCCGAGCCATTTCGCCTCGATGGTCATCGTGGTGTCGCGGGAGCCGGCCGCGCCGCCCTCGGCATGCGAGGTGCTCTTGACCGTGTAGGCGGAATTGAAATCGCCGACGATCTCGGCGTGGCTCTGCATCGACATGCCGGCGACGCTGCACACGCTGTCGCTGACATAGCCGGTCGCGGTCTTCTGGATGTCCTGCTTGGAGCAGACTTCCTTGGCCATCGGCGAGGCCGCCGCGCTCATCTCCTTGTCGGTGGTCTCGTCGGTGCAGTGCTGCATGGTGATTTCCGGCATCGGACCGCCGGTGCGCACCATCTTCATCTCCCACAGACCGGCCTTGCGGATCGGAAGGTCGACGGCGCTCGCGGCGCCGCTGGACAGGACAAGGCAAACAGCAGAACCAAGCAAGGCAAGCTGTCGGGTCATGCGGTGAGCTCCCGGCTGAACGATCGAAGAATTTGGAACGCGCTCAGTAGAGCGTGCGCACCGGCCTCTGGGCCGAACCATAGGGCACCCAGCGGCAGGCGAACGAGATGTAGCCACCCGGGTAGCGCTGCACCGCAAGGAACTTGGCGACCTTGCCGTAAGAGGCGCAGTGATCGACGGCGAGCTGCCGGGCGTCGGTCTGGGCCGCCAGCGTATAGGCGATGATACCGCCGGTATCATTGCCCTTGAACGGCGGCACTGGCTGCATCCAGTCGGCTTGCGCCGGACCAACGGCCAGCATCCCGCTAACGGCAACCAGGCACGCGGCCAATTTCCTTCGCATCGCAGACTCCATTTCGCTGGCGACCAACATAGAGTGCGCCGGCGACCGTGAAAAGAACGAGCGGGCTGGTAGAGGTGGACTTCTCCGCAGGTGTTGCCGCGCTGCACTTGACCTTGCCGGGGCTTCACGGCACCGTCCGCCGCATCGGATCATCGGGTGGATTCCCATGCGCAACCTGTTCAACTCCCGCAATAAACTCGGCCGCACGCTCGGCCTCGCCGCCGCCCTCGTGGTCGGCACGCTGGCTTTCGGGGGCACCGCCCAGGCGGCCAATCCGTTCGAACTGAATTTCTGGCTGTCCGGCCCGCGTTATGACGGCAACGTGGCGCCCTGCGAGAAGGCCCTGGCGGCCATCAGCGATCAATTCCACGAGAAGGAAGCCACCTTCTGGAATTCGCCGCTCGTCATCACCGGGTTCAGCCGGATTCACGAAACCGCGTTCCGCCCCTGGCAGTCCGACAATATTCCGCGCCGCTATTGCTCGGGCGATGCGCTGCTGAGCGATGGCAAGGTGCGCAAGGTGCACTATTCGATCGTCGAGGACGGCGGCTTTGCCGGCTTCAACCAGGGCGTCGAATGGTGCGTCGCCGGGCTCGACCGCAACTGGGCCTACAATCCGTCCTGCAAAGCCGCCCGGCCCTGATCGCCAACCAGATCGCTGACGCAAGCGCCGCCGTCCATACGGCGGCGTTTTTGTTCTTGAAATGTTCCCGCGGACTGTTAGGGTCCGGGCGGTCGTAAGGGGGAGCGTTTGATGCCTTGGTTGGTCACAATTTCCCGATTTCTGATTTCAGCTGCGTTTGTCCTGTGTGGTGCGATGGGGGCTTCGGCCCAGGATCGCCGGCAGAATGCGCCGGGTGAGTTCGATTTCTATGTGCTGTCGCTGTCGTGGTCGCCCTCGTTCTGCGAGGCGGCGAGCGAGCGCGGCAACAACGGGCGCGGCACGCAGGCCCAGTGCGGCGGACGGCCGTACTCGTTCGTGGTGCACGGGCTGTGGCCGCAATATGAGCGGGGCTTTCCGGAATACTGCCAGCGCCCCTCGCCCCGCCTCGCCCGCAACATCATGACCTCGATGCTCGACCTGATGCCGGCGCCAGGGCTGATCTACAACGAGTGGGACAAGCACGGCACCTGCTCAGGGCTCGGCGAGCGCGGCTATTTCGAAGCCATCCGCAAGGCCCGCGCCGCGGTGAAGATCCCCGACGAATTCCTGCAATTGTCGGAGCCGAAGACGATCGCGCCCGACGAGCTGGAGACGGCGTTCATCAAGGCCAATCCGGGGCTCAGCAACTCCGCGATCTCGGTGACCTGCGACAGCAAGCGGCTCAGCGAGGTGCGGATCTGCCTCAGCAAGGATCTGCAATTCCGTTCTTGCGAGGAAATCGATCGCCGCGCCTGCCGCCGCGATCAGGTGGTGATGCCGCCGGTCCGCGGCGGCTGAAGCCGCCGCGTTGGAGCCGGGCAGACGTGCGCCGCACGTCGTCGCGCAAGATCCGGCCGCCGACGTCGTGCAACAAGCGAGATAACGCGCAGATGCCCGGGGGCCGGCTACGCCAGGACCTCACCCGGGCCTTCACCGGGGTCAGCCGTCAACCCGCCGAAGCTTTAGCGAAGGCCGGGACAGGCCGGGCATGACGAAGTACAACATGTGCTCCATCTGGAGCGCAGCGCGATCATTACATGAACTACCGTCACGCCTTTCATGCTGGCAGCTTTGCCGACGTCATCAAGCACATCGTGCTGGTGCGGATGCTCACCTACCTGCAGGAGAAGCAGGCGCCGTTCCGCGTCATCGACACCCACGCCGGCGCCGGCCTCTATGATCTGACCTCGAGCGAAGCGCAGCGCGGCAGCGAATGGCTCACCGGCATCGCGCGGCTGATGCAGGCGCGGCTCTCCGACAAGGCGTTGCCGCTGATCGCGCCCTATCTCGATATCGTCAGGGCATTCAATCCGCGAGGCGAGCTGAAAGCCTATCCAGGCTCGCCGTTGATCGCGCGGGCGCTGCTGCGTCCGCAAGATCGCCTCACTGCCTGCGAGATAGAGCCGACAGCGCGCAAGCACTTGATCGATGCATTGCGACGCGATGCGCAGGCGCGCGTCGTCGATCTCGACGGCTGGATGGCGCTGCCCGCGTTCGTGCCGCCGAACGAGCGGCGCGGCCTGGTGCTGATCGATCCGCCATTCGAAGCGAAGGACGAGTTCGAGCGGCTGGCCAGTGCTTTTACGGAAGCGTTTACGAAGTGGCCGACCGGCGCATATCTTTTGTGGTACCCCGTAAAAACCCGGAGAGCTACCGATGAACTCGCGCGCAGCGTGGCTGCTGCTGCAGCAGGCAGTCGACCCGCAGGCAAATGCTTGCGTTTGGAATTCAGTGTGGCGCCGCAAGAAACAGGCGCCGGCCTCGTTTCCACCGGCCTTTTGATAGTGAATCCGCCGTGGACGCTGTCCGGCGAGCTGAAGATCATCCTGCCCGAACTCGAGAAGCCGCTCGGTCAAGGCGGCGCGGCACGCTTCAGACTCGAGGCGCCTAAACCTTGATCGGTAGCTCCCACTGAAAAGTTCAATTTTGAGCATAGGCAACGCGCGCGGAACCGTATTATGCTCATCCTGTTACGACTGGCTTTACGTTCCGCTTCCGCGAATGGTTGCGGCGGAGTGACAAGGCCGAAATAAAATCCAGGCAGACCGGCGGCGTGACGCCGGCCTGTTCAGGTGGCCAAGCTTCCGACAAGCGAATGTCGGTCAACCGCTACGCGGCGTGCGCGTAGCGGTGGAGCAATACGGGGGAGGAGTTTCCCGATGGCCATGACTGGGACAGTCAAGTTCTTCAACGGAGAGCGTGGCTATGGCTTCATCAAGCCTGACGATGGCGGCCGCGATGTGTTCGTTCACATCACAGCTGTCGAACGCGCAGGATTGAAGGACCTGACTGAAGGACAGCGCATTACGTTCGAGGTTGAACCCGACAAGAAGGGCAAGGGCCCGAAGGCGGTCAACCTGGTGGTTTCATGACGAGCGCGCGGTGCGTGGCTCGTCGTGAACGGCGAATGAAGCGTTGCGTGTGAGTTGATTGCCGGGCGCGTGGCTCGCGCTCGCTGCATGATCATCTGCATGGTGCGGACGCGATTGACGATGCCCGCATATCCGATGCGTGCGGCTCACCGGCTGGATCCGCGGACGCTGCGGCGCACGCTGCCATGCGACATGTCCATGCGATCAGCGCAAAGAAAAACCCGGCCGCGCAGGGCGCAGCCGGGAGTTGATGCCCGACGTCTTCTTGTTCTCAGAAGTGATAGTTGATGCCGGCGCGAACCAGGCTGAAGCTGTAGCCGTTCGACGCGCCGCCGGTGATCGTGAAGTTGCTGTTGGCGAGATCGACGTAGAGATACTCGATCTTGGCGCTCCAGTTCGGGGCAAAGCCCATCTCGGCGCCGGCGCCGACGGTGAAGCCCGCGTTGGTGTGCGACTCCGTGATGCCGAACGTCTCGCCGCGCAGCTCGCCGAAGGCGAGACCGCCGGTCGCGTAGAACAGCACGTTGTTGACCGCATAGCCGGCGCGGCCGCGCACCGTGCCGAACCACGGGTTGGAGAATTTCCACGGCGCGAACCGGTCGTCCGCGGTGGTGCCCTGGATATCGGCCTCGATGCCGAACACCCAGGGAGAACCGTTCTGGAAGTTGTAGCCGGCCTGCACGCCGCCGACGAAGCCGGACGGCTTGGTCGGATTGTTCTCGACCGAACCCCAGCCATAGCCGACGTTGCCGCCGAGATAGGGGCCGGCCCAGCTATAGGCATTGAGCGGCTGATAGACGGTATAGGGCGAGCCGTAGTTGAGGTCGGCCGACGCGGCCGAGGTCGTCCAGCCTGCGACGATCAGTGCCAGCGCACGCGCAACAAACCGGGTCATAGCTACTCTCCACCACGCAACTGCCGCAGCCCGCTGGTCCCCAAGGGCCGGCGTGGTTACGGAACTCCACTTTTTTCGCTAAGGTTTATCGAGAGTTTTAAGTTAAAGGGCTGTTAAGCCCGGTTACCGGCCCGCTCATCAATCTTAACAATGTGTTACCTGCCCGCCCCGGCGGCCGCGCTGGGCCGGTAAGCTCCTGCAATCGGGGTTGTTTTCCAGCGCCGCCAACGCTGGCGACCGGTCGCCCGAGCGCTTAATTTACGGCCCATGGTTCACGATTCTCCCGACCGTCCGACGCCGGCCCCCAAGGCCGATTCCGAGGCTGATTCCAAGGCGGCCTCCAAGCCACGGCGCGGTTCAAAGTCCGACCTGCCGCAAGACGACCTGACGCTCGACACGAGCGACGTCGATCCCGAAAGCTCCGCCGCCGAGGAGGACGACGAGGCACGTCTGCCCGAGGCTCCGGAGGAGACCGCCGAGGCGGTTGCCGAGGGAACGCTCTCGATCGGGCATGAGGCGATCGAGAACGCGGTCCGCCTCGCCCCGACCTCGCCGGGCGTCTACCGCATGCTCAACGCCACGAACGACGTGCTCTATGTCGGCAAGGCGAAGAACGTCAAAAAGCGGCTGTCGTCCTATGCGCGGGCCAACGCACCGCTGCCGGCGCGCATCCTGCGCATGATCGCAGCGACCACGCATGTCGAGATCGTCTCGACCATGACCGAGACCGAGGCGCTGCTGCTCGAAGCCAATCTGATCAAGCAGCTCCGCCCGCGCTTCAACGTGCAGCTGCGCGACGACAAGTCGTTCCCCTATATCCTGATATCAGGCGACCATTGGGCGCCGCAGATCCTCAAGCATCGCGGGGCGCAGTCGCGGCCGGGCCGCTATTTCGGCCCGTTCGCCAACGCCGGCGCGGTCAACCGCACCATCACGGCGCTGCAGCGCGCGTTCCTGATCCGCTCCTGCACCGACGGCTTCTTCGAAAGCCGCACCCGGCCCTGCCTGCTCTATCAGATCAAGCGCTGTGCCGGCCCCTGCACGCGCGAGATCGATTTCCCCGGCTATAGCGAGCTGGTGCGCGAGGCGACCGAATTCCTGTCCGGCCGCAGCCACGCGGTAAAGGAGTTGCTCGCGGCCGAGATGGAGAAGGCCTCCGGCGAGCTCGAATTCGAGACCGCGGCACTGTACCGCGACCGCCTTGCGGCGCTGTCGGCGATCCAGTCGCAGCAGGGCATCAACCCGCGCACGGTCGAAGAGGCCGACGTGTTCGCGATCCACCAGGAAGGCGGCTATTCTTGCGTCGAGGTGTTCTTCTTCCGCACCGGCCAGAACTGGGGCAATCGCGCCTACTTCCCGCGCGCGGAGAAGACCTTCACGCCCGAGGAGGTGCTGTCCTCGTTCCTCGCGCAATTCTACGACGACAAGCCGCCGCCGAAACTGATCCTGCTGTCGCACGAGATCGAGGAGAGCGCGTTGCTCGCCGACGCGCTGTCGGTGAAGGCCGGATCCAAGGTCGAGGTCTCCGTGCCCAAGCGGGGCGAGAAGAAGGAGCTGATCGGCCACGCGCTCACCAACGCGCGCGAGGCGCTCGGCCGCAAGCTCGCCGACACCGCGACGCAAAGCCGGCTGCTGGAGGGCATGGTCACGACGCTCGGCCTTCCCCACACGCCGAAGCGCATCGAGGTCTACGACAACAGCCACATCCAGGGCACCAACGCGGTCGGCGCGATGATCGTGGCGGGACCAGACGGGTTCATGAAGAACCAGTACCGCAAGTTCAACATCAAGTCCGAAGGGCTGACGCCCGGCGACGATTACGGCATGATGCGCGAGGTGCTGGAGCGCCGCTTCAAGCGGCTGCTGAAGCCGCCGGAGGGCGAGACTGCCAAGGACACTGCAAAGGCGAAGGACAACGACAAGGCGGACGACGAATCGTTCCCGCAATGGCCCGACCTCGTCATCATCGACGGCGGCCGCGGCCAGCTCAACGCGGTCCGGGAGATTTTCACCAATCTCGGACTGACCCAGGTCTCGCTGATGGCGGTGGCCAAGGGGCCGGAGCGCGACGCCGGGCGCGAAACCCTGTTCATGCCGGACCGCGAGGCCATCAAGCTGGAGCCGCGCGACCCGGTGCTCTATTTCATCCAGCGGCTGCGCGACGAGGCGCACCGCTTCGTGATCGGCTCGCACCGCAAGCTGCGCAAAAAGGACATCCGCGAGGCCGGCCTGCAGGAGATCCCGGGCATCGGCCCGTCGCGCAAACGTGCCTTGCTGCACCACTTCGGAACGCTCAAGGAGATCGAGCGGGCCTCGATCGCCGACCTCGGCAAGGTTCCCGGCGTCAGCGCCGAGAGCGCCCGCAAGATTTTCGAGTTTTTCCACGCCCAGCCGGGTTAAACCAAAGGCGAGTCATCAGGGCGTCGCCTGCGACAGGGCATCTAGGGCATGATGCGGAAAAATGGGAAGCAACGTTCCGAAAAGAGCATGCATAAACAAGGGGCTAAGGCGCCATGACGATTCAGCGTAATCTCGCCGCGCTTTGGCGCCCGCACGGTTGACCTTCTCGCTTCAGCGGTATTGGTAGAACGGATGAACATCGCGACGACCCGGGGACAGACCAAGACCTTGTCCCTCCCGAATATCCTGACCTACGCCCGGATCGCCGCGATCCCGGTGGTGATCGGCTGCGTCTACTGGCAGTCGATCCTGGACGGCCCGCTGTGGCTGCGCTGGGTGGCGCTGGCCGTGTTCATCGCGGCAGGGATCACCGACTATCTCGACGGCTATTACGCCCGGATGTGGGACCAGCAGTCCGCCTTCGGCCGGATGCTCGATCCGATCGCCGACAAGCTTTTGGTCGCCTCCAGCCTGCTGATGCTGGCCGCCGACAACTCGATCCATGGCTGGACGCTGTGGGCCGCGATCGTGATCCTGTGCCGCGAGATCCTGGTCTCGGGCCTGCGCGAATATCTCGCGGGGCTCAGGGTCAGCGTGCCCGTCACCAAGCTCGCAAAATGGAAGACCACGATCCAGCTGGTGGCGATCGGCTTCCTGATCGCTGGCGAGGCGGGTGAGCAGGTGTTTCCGGCGACCACTTTGATCGGCATCGTGCTGCTCTGGATGTCGGCGATCTTCACGATCTACACCGGCTGGGATTACTTCCGGGCCGGCATCCATCACCTCATCAAGGAGGATGAGGGATGAAGCTGAAATATTTCGCCTGGGTGCGTGAGCGCATCGGCAAGGCCGAAGAGATCGTCGAGCCGCCGGCCGAGGTGCGCACCGTCGGCGAGCTGATCGGCTGGCTTGCCGCGCGCGACGACGGCTACGCCCACGCCTTCGAGAAGCCGACCGTGATCCGCGCCGCGATCGACCACGCCCATGTCAAGCAGGATGCGGCAATCATCGGCGCCCGCGAGATCGCGTTCTTTCCGCCGATGACCGGCGGCTAAATCTATCCATGACCGTTGCAGCGACCATCCGTATCCAGCAAGCCGACTTCGACGTCGCGCAGGAGATCGCGGCCTTAAGCAAGGGCCGCACCGATGTCGGCGCCGTGGTCAGCTTCAGCGGCATCTGCCGCGGCAGCGAACAGGGTGAGCCGATTGCCGCGCTGACGCTCGAACATTACCCTGGCATGGCGGAAGCCGAGATCGGACGCCACGCCGACGAGGCGCTGGCGCGCTGGCCGTTACAGGGGCTCACCATCATCCATCGCTTTGGCCGCATCGCGCCGGGCGAGAACATCGTGCTGGTCGTGACCGCCTCGGCGCACCGGCAGGCCGCGTTCGAGGCAGCCGAGTTCCTGATGGACTATCTCAAGACCAACGCTCCGTTCTGGAAGCGTGAGGAGAGCGCGCGCGGCACGAGCTGGATCGAGGCGCGCGACCATGACGACGCGGCCGCCGCGCGCTGGACCAAATCCTGATGGCCAAGCGCAGCAAAGTGCCGGCCAGGCGCAGCCCTGCCGCGCCGAAAGCGCCCAAGGTCGGCGCCGGCGAGCTCCACACCCTGTTCGATTTCCTGCGCTACGCGGTCAGCCGCTTCAACGCGGCGAAGCTGGTGTTCGCGCACGGCACCACCGATCCGGTGGCCGAGGCCGCGTTCCTGATCTCAGAGACGCTGCATCTGCATCCCGACCAGTTCGAGAATTTCGCGACCGCGCGGGTCACCGTGGCCGAGGGCAAGCAGATCCTCGACCTAATCGAGCGGCGGATCGCAACGCGAAAGCCGGCCGCCTATCTCGTCAACAAGGTCTATATGCGCGGCCTCCCGTTCTATGTCGACGAGCGCACCATCGTGCCACGCTCCTTCATCGGCGAATTGCTGGATTCGCATTTCGGCGGCGACGAGGACGGCACCTCGCTGATCGGCGATCCCGCCGAGGTCGAAAGCGTGCTCGACCTCTGCACCGGATCCGGCTGCCTTGCGATCCTGGCCGCACGGCATTTCGCCAATGCCGCGGTCGACGCAGTGGATATTTCAAAGGATGCGCTCGAGGTCGCCGCGCGCAACGTCGCCGATCACGGCCTCGACGACCGCCTAACGCTCCATCGCGGCGACCTGTTCAAGCCGCTCGGCAACCGGCACTACGATCTGATCATCTCGAACCCGCCCTATGTCGATGCTAGAGGCATGGCCGCGCTGCCGCGCGAGTGCCGCGCCGAGCCAAAGATCGCGTTCGACGGCGGCGCCGACGGGCTCGATATCGTCCGCCGCCTGCTCGATGAGGCGAGGCAGCATCTGACCCCGCATGGCGGGCTGCTCTGCGAGATCGGCCGCGGCCGCGACAATCTCGAGGCCGCCTATCCCAACCTGCCGCTGCTCTGGCTCGACACCGAGGACTCCGAGGGCGAGGTGTTCTGGATCGCCGCCGCCGACCTCTGACCGGCGCACCCGCGGCCGGCTCCGGGCGATGACGGAGCCCGGCGAAAGCCAGCCTGGGTGAAGCGAAAATCGTGTGCAGTTCCAGCCGGTTCCGAAGATCGCAGGCCCGTCGAATCAACAATGGTGCTAAGCTAGCGCTCCGGGGACGTTCGGAGAGAGGGCGCGGGCGCGCGACATGATTCGCATTTCGACGATCTTCATCGCCATCTGCATGGTGCTGGTCGCAGCCTCGCTCGGCTTCGTGCTGTATTCGGTGGCTGGCATCAGCGGATCGGAATCGGCGATCGTGGCGCTCACCGCCCTCACCTGCCTGATCCTCTACAACGCCGTCTCGATGCGGCTCCGCGACCGCAGCGATGTCGGCGGCCAGATCGCGGATCTGTCGCGCGGCACCGCCGACCTCGCCCGCCAGGTCGCCGAATTCGGCCGCCGGCTGGCCGCGGTCGAAGGCCGCGTCGCCTCGGCGAACTCCACCGGCGCCGACCGGATCCAGGGCATGGCCGGCGAGATCAACGAACTCGGCGGGCTGGTGCGGCAGCTTGCGGCATCCGTCGCTCATCATGAGGACCTGCTGGCGGCAGCTCCGGTGGCGCAGCCGGTCGCCTCGCCGCGCGACGATCTGCTGCAACCGGCCGCGCCGGCACCGACCGCCGTGTTTGCGCCCACGCCGCCACCTGCGCCGCCATCACCGATCTCGCGCAGCCAGACCCAGCTCATCGGCGCGATCAGGCACGCCATCGACGAGAACCGCCTCGACATCTACCTGCAGCCGATGGTGACGCTGCCGCAGCGCAAGGTGCGCTACTACGAGGCGGTGACGCGGCTGCGCGACGAGCGCGACCAGGTGCTTGCCGCCGAAGATTTCATCGAGGCGGCCGAGGTCGGCGGCCTGATCGGCCGCATCGACCACATGGTGATGCTTCGCTGCGTCCAGGTGCTGCGCCGCCTGATGATCCGCAGCAAGGATGTCGGCGTGTTCTGCAACGTCTCGGCGGCGACGCTGTCCAGCCCGCAGCACTTCACCCAGTGTCTCGACTTCCTCGAGGCCAACCGCGCGCTGGCGCCCTCCTTCGTGCTCGAGTTCAAGCAGGCGACCTTCCGCAATCTCGGCCCGGTCGAAAGCGAGAATCTGGCGGCGCTGTCGCAGCGCGGCTACCGGTTCTCGATCGACCACGTCACCGATCTCCGCCTCGAGCCGCGCGAGCTCGCCGATCGCGGCGTCCGCTTCATCAAGGTGCCGGCCGCGCTGCTGCTCGACGCGAGGCAGAGCGCGACGTCAGATATCGATCCCTCCGATCTGTCCGACCTGCTCGGCCGCTACGGCATCGACCTGATCGCCGAACGGATCGAGGGCGAGCGCTCGGTGGTCGACCTGCTCGACTACGACGTCCGGTTCGGCCAGGGCTTCCTGTTCGCGCCGCCGCGGCCGTTGCGGCCGGAAGGGGCATCTGCTACCGCCGATACTCCGCAGACCAAGCCCCAGGACTTCAATGGCGCCAGCACTTCCGCACCCGTCTCCAGCCCCGCAGCACCGCCACGCGCAACCGGCAACGCCGCGCTGGCGCGCCGGGCGCTCGGGCCGAATTAACCCGCGGTTCGCATCATGACATCGCTGCGTTTCGTCGAGCGGCTGCGCGACCTCACCGGCGACGTCGACGTCGTGCTGTCGGACATCTGGGGCGTGGTGCACAACGGGCTCGAATCCTTTCCCGAGGCCTGCGAGGCGCTGCACACGTTCCGCCAGCAGGGCGGCACCGTCATCCTGATCACCAACGCGCCGCGGCCGGCCGATTCCGTGCAGCGCCAGCTGCGCAAGCTCGGCGTCGCCGACGAGACCTATGACGCGATCGTCTCCTCGGGCGACCTGACGCGCCATTTCGTGGCAGATCATCCCGGTCAGAAGATCTTCTGGATCGGTCCGGAGCGCGACAGCTCGATCCATCGCGGCCTCGACGCCACCTTGGTGCCGCTGGAGCAGGCCGACTACATCATCTGCACCGGCCTGTTCGACGACGAGACCGAATCCGCCGAGGATTATCGCGACACGCTGCTCAAGGCGCTCGAACGCAAGCTGACGCTGGTCTGCGCCAATCCTGATATCGTGGTCGAGCGCGGCGACCGGCTGATCTACTGCGCCGGCGCGGTTGCCGAGCTCTATCGCGAGCTCGGTGGCGAGGCGGTGTTCTACGGCAAGCCGCACCGGCCGATCTACGAGCGCGCGATGGCGCTGGCCGCCGAGCGCCGCGGGCGTCCGACCGAACTCAGCCGCGTGCTCGCGATCGGCGATTCCGTGCGCACCGATCTCACCGGCGCCCACGGCTTCGGCATCGATCTTTTGTTCGTCACCCGCGGCATCCATTCCGAGCAGTTCGAGGGCATCGAGCAGCTCGATGCGGCCTCGATCAAGGAATTGTTCGGCCATCCGCCGCGCGCGCTGATGCGTGAGCTGAAGTGGTAGGGACCCACTGCGCCCGCAAGCGGCCCGTCGCAGGGGCGCGCCGCCAAAATATCGAAAACAACCCCATGCACAGTAGCCGGGGGCGGCTGATGGTCGACCGGGCGACTTGACACGTCGGGCAACTCAGGAATATTTTTCCAAAATTCCGAAATCGCGCAATCGCATCATGCTTTAGTCCCGTCATCCTGAGGAGCGCGCTCTTGCGCGCGTCTCGAAGGATGCACGGCCACCAGCCGGGCCGTCGACCCTTCGAGACGCCGCTTCGCGGCTCCTCAGGGTGACGCGACGCTGGTCATTCGCTGACGCGCTATGAGATGAGGATGAATCGTGATGCGATGAACGGCGCTTACGCCGTCGCCATGTCCGGGAAGACCGCCTCGATCTTGGTCTTCAGCGTCGCCGCATTGAACGGCTTGACGATGTAGTTGTTCACGCCGGCCTTCTTGGCCGCGATCACGTTCTCGGTCTTGGATTCCGCCGTGATCATGATGAAGGGCGTGGTCGCAAGATTGGGGTCGGCGCGGACTTCCTTGAGCAAATCGTAGCCGGTCATCGGCTCCATGTTCCAGTCGGAAATCACCAGGCCATACTTCTTGCCGCGCATCTTGTTGAGCGCCGCAGAGCCGTCGGAGGCGTCGTCGATATTCTCGAATCCAAGCTGCTTGAGAAGATTCCGGATGATGCGGATCATGGTGCTGTAATCATCAACCACCAGAACCGGCATGGACAAATCAACCGCCATCTTTCCCCCCAAAACACCTGACGCAACTTGGCTTCTGCACGAACGCAGCTTTCCGCCAACGACTAACAGCAGCCGTTAAACAGCGCGTTAACCGGCTGAATCCGGATTGTTACGGATTTGACGCGATTTTCGCTAAGCTTGACTTCCACGCCGCCGCCGCGTCACGGTCCGGCCCGCAACAATCATGCTTAAGAATCCTTGAAGAATCCCTGACATGAGCACCGGCTTTACCGTTATCCGCGACAACACCCCCGAAAGCACCATTCCGAAGGGCGCCGTAGTCGCGATGGGAAATTTCGACGGCGTCCATCTTGGTCACCGCGCCGTGATCGGCGCGGCGCTGGCGATGGGCAAGACGCGCGGCGTGCCCGCGCTCGCCGTGACCTTCGAACCGCATCCGCGCAGTTTCTTCAGCCCGAACACCCCGCAATTCCGCCTCACGGACGAGACCAACAAGCTGCGGCTGCTCGCGGCCACCGGCCTCGCCGGCGCCGTCGTCATGACCTTCGACAAGGCGCGCGCCGGCACCACGGCGCAGGATTTCATTCACCATGACCTGATCGGCCGGCTCGGCATCAGCGGGATCGCGGTCGGCTACGACTTCCATTTCGGCAAGGGTCGGGTCGGCTCGCCGAGCCTGCTCGTCAGCGAGGCGCCGCGACTCGGCATCGAGGTCGATGTCCAGGCCCATGTCGACATCGAGGAGCGTCCGGTCTCCTCCAGCGCCATCCGCATGGCGCTCGCCGAAGGCCAGGTCGACGAAGCCACCACGATGCTGGGCGGACCATGGTTCGTCACCGGCAAGGTGATCCATGGCGAGAAGCGCGGCCGCGACCTCGGTTACCCCACCGCCAACATCCGCCTCGACAAGCATTGCGGCTTGAAGCACGGCATCTATGCGGTGCGGGTCGGCAAGGCTCAGGGCAACGACAAGGTGCGGTTCGATGGCGTCGCCAGCTTCGGCCGCCGCCCGACCTTCGACAACGGCGCGCCGCTGCTCGAAGTATTCCTGTTCGACTTCAAGGGCGATCTCTACGATGCGGTCCTCGATGTCGCATTCATCGGTTTCATTCGCGAAGAGCTGAAATTCGACACCATCGAGGCGTTGATACGCCAGATGGATGACGACAGCGCCAAGGCGCGCGCGCACCTTGCCGCAGCGCCGGACGCGTTCCCGCGGCTCGGAGTGATTGGTTGAAGACAGAGAAAGAGAAAATGCTGGCGGGCGAGCTCTATCGCCCGGATGCGGAGCTCGCCGCCGACCACACCGCGGCGGAACATTGGATGGCGCGCTACAATTCGTCAGGCGCCTCGTCCGCGGCCGAGCTGCACGCACAGCTCTCCGCACGCTTCCGCAAGGTCGGCAAGGACGCCGTGATCCGCCCGCCGTTCTTCTGCGATTACGGCAGCAATATCAGCCTCGGCGACGGCGTGTTCCTCAACTTCAATTGCGTGATCCTCGACGTCGTCGAGGTCACAATCGGGGATCGCACCCAGATCGGGCCCGCGGTGCAGATCTATACCGCCGACCACCCACGCGATGCCGAAACCCGGCGCGCCGGGCTGGAATTCGGCCGCCCGATCCGGATCGGTAGCGACGTCTGGATTGGCGGCGGTGCCATCATCCTGCCCGGGGTCACGGTCGGCGACGGCGCCCTGGTCGGGGCCGGCAGCGTGGTGACGCGGGACGTCGCTCCGGGCACGATCGTGGCGGGAAATCCGGCCCGGCGGCGGCCGGTTTAGGGGCCCTGGCTTGGACGGATTTAAGGTGGCGGGGGCTTTGCGATTTCCCCGCTTGGCTGCTATGGAAACCCCATGTTTTCGCGGCGCATCATACGGATTAGCGGCCCGGCTTCCGCCTGAGCCTGAAGGCTCGGCGCAAGACCGGGACTTTCGCCGTTTTCACCCGCGATTGATCGCGTATCCGCGCCCGCACCTGCCAAATCAGAGCCTTCATGTCCGACAAGCCGCAAAAGACCGACGCTAACGACTATTCCAAGACCCTTTACCTGCCGCAGACGGAATTCCCGATGCGCGCCGGCTTGCCCCAGCGCGAGCCGGAAATCCTGAAATACTGGAACGACATCGGCCTCTACGACAGGCTTCGCCGGGCAGCCGAGCGCCGCGCCAAATTCGTGCTGCATGACGGGCCGCCCTACGCCAACGGCAACATCCATATCGGCCATGCGCTGAACAAGATCCTCAAGGACGTCGTGACCAAGAGCCAGCAGATGCTCGGCTTCGACTCCAACTACGTGCCGGGCTGGGACTGCCACGGCCTGCCGATCGAATGGAAGATCGAGGAGGAGAACTACCGCTCCAAGGGCAAGCCGAAGCCCGACTTCCGCGACTCCGCCGCGATGGTCGCGTTCCGCAGGGAATGCCGCGCCTATGCGACGCACTGGATCAACGTACAGCGCGAGGAGTTCAAGCGGCTCGGCATCATCGGCGACTGGGACCATCCCTACCAGACGATGAGCTATCCGGCCGAAGCGCAGATCGCCCGCGAGCTGATGAAGTTCGCCGCCAACGGCACGCTGTATCGCGGCTCCAAGCCGGTGATGTGGAGCGTGGTGGAGAAGACCGCGCTGGCCGAAGCCGAGGTCGAATACGAGGACTACACTTCCGACATGGTGTGGGTGAAATTTCCGGTCACCTCGCCGGCGCATGGCGCGCTGGCCAATGCCTCGGTCGTGATCTGGACCACCACGCCGTGGACGCTGCCCGGCAACCGCGCGATCTCGTTCTCGCCGAAGATCGCCTACGGCCTCTACAAGGTGACCGATGCGCCCGCCGACAATTGGGCGAAGACCGGCGATCTCCTGATCCTGGCCGATGCGCTCGCCGCGGAGGTGTTCAAGCAGGCGCGCGTCACCTCCTATGAGAAGGTCCGCGATATTCCCGGCGACACGCTGGACGCGGTGGAATGCGCCCATCCGCTGCGCGGCTTTGGCGGCGGCTACGAATTCACCGTGCCGCTGCTCGCCGGCGAACATGTCACCGACGACACCGGCACCGGCTTCGTGCACACCGCACCGAGCCACGGCCGCGAGGACTTCGACGTCTGGACGGCCAACACCCGCGAGCTCGATGCGCGCGGCATCCCGACTGCGATCCCCTACACCGTCGACGAGAACGGCGCCTACACCGCGCAGGCGCCGGGCTTCACCGGCAAGCGCGTGCTCAACGACAAGGGCGAGAAGGGCGACGCCAACGAAGCTGTCATCAAGGCTCTGATCGAGGCCGGCAAGCTGCTGGCACGCGGCCGCCTCAAGCACCAGTATCCGCATTCCTGGCGCTCCAAGAAGCCGGTGATCTTCCGCAACACGCCGCAATGGTTCATCGCGATGGACAAGGACATCGCGGAGAACGGCCACGCCAAGAAGGGCGACACGCTGCGCGCCCGCGCGCTGCAGGCGATCTCGGTCACCCAATGGGTGCCGCCGGCCGGCGAGAACCGCATCAACGGCATGATCGCCAACCGGCCGGACTGGGTGATCTCGCGCCAGCGCGCCTGGGGCGTGCCGATCGCGGTTTTCGTGCGCGAGAACAGCGACGGCTCGGCCGAGATCCTGCAGGACGAGGTCGTCAACCAGCGCATCACCGAGGCGTTCATGGAGGAAGGCGCCGACGCCTGGTACATGGATGGCGCCCGCGAGCGCTTCCTCGGGAGCCGCGCATCGGAAAACTGGAAGAAGGTCGACGACATCTGCGACGTCTGGTTCGATTCCGGCTCGACCCATGCCTTCGTGCTGGAAGACCGCCAGAACTTCCCGCAGCTCGGCAACATCGTCCGCAAGGTCGATGGCGGCAATGACACCGTGATGTATCTCGAAGGAAGCGACCAGCATCGCGGCTGGTTCCACTCGTCGCTGCTGGAGAGCGCCGGCACGCGCGGGCGCGCGCCGTATGACATCGTGCTCACCCACGGCTTCACGCTCGACGAGAACGGCCGCAAGATGTCGAAGTCGCTCGGCAACACGGTCGAGCCGCAGAAGGTGATCAAGGATTCGGGTGCGGATATCCTGCGCCTGTGGGTCTGCGCCACCGATTACGCCGACGACCAGCGCATCGGGCCGGAGATCCTGAAGAATACCATCGAGACCTATCGCAAGCTGCGCAACTCGATCCGCTGGATGCTCGGCACGCTGCATCACTTCAAGCCGAGCGAGAAGGTCGCCTTCGCCGAGATGCCCGAGCTCGAGCGGCTGATGCTGCACGAACTGGCCGGCCACACCGAGACCATCCGCGCGGCCTACGCCGCGTTCGACTACAAGACCGTGGTCGCAACGCTCGCCGCCTTCATGAACTCCGAGCTGTCGGCGTTCTACTTCGACATCCGCAAGGACACGCTGTATTGCGACCCGCCATCCTCGGTGGCACGCAAGGCGGCGCTGACCACGATCGACCTGCTCTGCGACGCGATCCTGAAATGGCTGGCGCCGATCCTGAGCTTCACCACCGACGAAGCCTGGCGGATGTACCGGCCGCACGCCGAGCCCTCGGTGCATCTGACGCTGTTCCCCGAAGGTCTCGAGCAATTCCGCGACGATGCCCTCGCCGCAAAGTGGGAGACGATCCGCAACGTCCGCCGCGTCGTCACCGGCGCGCTCGAGCTCGAGCGCGCGGCCAAGCGGATCGGCTCGTCGCTCGAGGCGTCGCCGGTGATCTACATCGCCGACCGCGAGACGATGGCAACGCTGTTCGACATCGATCTCGCCGAGGTCTGCATCACCTCGAACTACGAGGTGCGCGAGGGCGAGGCCCCGGCCACGGCGTTCCGCCTGGATGCCGTGCCCGGCGTCGCCGTGATGGTCGAGAAGGCCGTCGGCATCAAATGCGCGCGCTCGTGGAAGATCCTCCCGACGGTCGGCGCGGATCCCGAATATCCCGACGTCTCGCCGCGCGACGCGCAAGCGCTGCGCGAATGGAAGGCGCTGGGGGTCACGGCTTGAGCCCTCCCGTTCGCGCCGGCGTGCTGGCGGCGGTCGTCACCCTGATCGCCGACCAGGCCTCCAAGCTCTGGCTGCTCTATGTCTTCGGCATCGCCCATCGCGGCGCGGTCGAGGTGACGCCGTTTTTCGACCTGGTGCTGGCCTGGAATCCCGGCATCAGCTTCGGCTGGTTTCAGAGCGAGACCCCATCGGCCCAGATCCTGCTGATGGTGATCAAGGCCGCCGCCGTGATCGCGCTGGCGATCTGGATGGCGCGGTCGCGGACCTGGCTCGCGACGGTGTCGCTCGGCCTGATCATCGGCGGAGCCATCGGGAACGGCATCGACCGCTTCGCCTATGGCGCGGTGGTCGATTTTGCCCTGTTTCATGTCGAGATCGGGGGAAAAACCTTCAATTGGTACGTATTCAACCTTGCCGATGTGGCGATCGTTGCTGGTGTGGCGGCCCTATTGTATGATTCCATCATGGGGACCCCCGCCGTAAAAGCGCCCTGATCCCGGCCGATACGAGCCGGTCGGCGGCCGACCTGCACCCAGCGGAACTGAGCGCTAAGCCAGTGATCGCTTTGGCGAATTTTGAAATGGGGATAGCGCGATGCGCAGCACCAAAGCCCGCTTTTACCTGATCGAGACGTCCTCCCTGCCGCTGATGCGCGGCCTGCGCCTGGCGTTCGTTGCGGCCGGGATCGGCCTCGTGATGGCAGCGGGCCCGGTTCGCGCCGGCGACGATGAAGATGACGGCGATGACGGCCTGACCTTCGAAGAGCGGATCATCGACAATCTGATGACCGGGCTCGGCGCCAAGAGTGCCGCCAGCAAGGGCATCGATTATCGCGAGCGCTCGCCGCTGGTGGTGCCGCCGAAGCTCGACCTGCCGCCGCCCGCCTCGGCCGCCCAGGTCAACGCGCCGAACTGGCCGAAGGACCCTGATATCGCGGCACGCAAGGCTGCGATCGCCGCGCGCAAGAAGGAAGTCAAGAAAGAGCCGTGGGAGTCGGCGGTGGCGTTGACGCCGGCCGAGATCGAGGCGGGCCGCAAGCAGCAGACTGCCACCGAGGGACGCAAGGAGCCGCTTGAGCCGGGTTCGAACACCAATCCGTCGCTGATGCCGAGCCAGCTCGGTTACACCGGCGGCCTGCTCGGCATGTTCAAGGGAAACAGCAGCGAGTCCAAGCCGTTCAAGGGTGAGCCGACCCGAGACTCGCTGACCGAGCCGCCGCCAGGTTACCAGACCCCGTCCTCGGGCTTTGCCTACGGCACCGGACCGATGGCGCCGAAGGTGAACGAGGGCCAGTACGACGTCATGACCGGAAAACCGATTCAGTGACGCCTGGTCTGCTTCTGGTCTGCCTGGGGCCGGCATGAGCAAAGCTTAATGCGGGGGGACGTCCGTCTCTCCGCTTCGTGACGACTGGCACGGACTGCACCGTGTACGATGGCGTCTTTCATGCCCGGCAGTCCGTCCAGGCTTCCATAAGGATCATGATGCCCTCACGCCGATCGATTGCCCTGTTCGCTGCCGCGTTTGTCTCAACGATCCCGCTGTCGGGCACCGGCCTCCGCGCCCAGACCACCGTCACCTCGGAACGCCCCGCGAGCTTCACGCTCGACAACGGCCTGCAGGTCGTGGTGATCCCCGATCACCGCACACCGGTGGTGACGCAGATGATCTGGTACAAGGTCGGCTCCGCCGACGAGACGCCCGGCAAATCCGGCCTCGCGCATTTCCTCGAGCATCTGATGTTCAAGGGCACCGCCAAGCACCCGGCCGGCGAGTTCTCGCAGACCGTGCTGCGCGTCGGCGGCAACGAGAACGCCTTCACCTCCAACGACTACACCGGCTACTTCCAGCGCGTGCCGCGCGAGCAGCTGCCCACCATGATGGAGTTCGAGGCCGACCGCATGACCGGCCTGATCCTGAAGGACGAGAACGTGCTGCCCGAGCGCGACGTCGTGCTCGAGGAGTTCAACATGCGGGTCGCCAACAACCCGGATGCAAGGCTCACCGAGCAGATCATGGCCGCGCTCTATCTCAACCATCCCTACGGCCGGCCGGTGATCGGCTGGCACCAGGAGATCGAGAAGCTCGACCGTGAGGATGCGCTCGCCTTCTACCGCCGCTTCTATGCGCCGAACAACGCGATCCTGGTCATCGCCGGCGACGTCGACGTCAAGGATATCCGCCCGCTGGTCGAGAAGAATTTCGGCCCGATTCCGGCGCAACGCGCGATCCCCGAGAAGCGCGTCCGGCCGCAGGAGCCGACCCCGGCCGCACCGCGCACCGTGACGCTGTCGGATCCCCGCGTCGAGCAGCCGAGCCTGCGCCGCTATTATCTGGTGCCCTCGGCGACCACGGCGGCGGCGGGCGAGAGCCAGGCGCTCGATGTGCTCGCGCAATTGATGGGCGGCGGCGCCAACTCCTACCTCTATCGCTCGCTGGTGATCGACAAGGGCCTCGCGATCTCGACCGGCGCCGGCTATCAGGGCACCGCGCTCGACCCGTCGCAGTACTCGATCTCGGTGACGCCGAAGCCGGGCGTCGAGTTCGCGCAGATCGAGGACGCGATCGACAAGGTGATCGCCGATCTCGCGCAGAACCCCGCGCGCGCCGAGGATCTCGAGCGGGTCAAGACCCAGCTCATCGCGGAGGCGATCTACGCCCAGGACAACCAGGCGACGCTGGCGCGCTGGTATGGCGGCGCGCTGACCACCGGGCTCAGCATCGACGACATCAGGAGCTGGCCGGAACGTATCCGCGCCGTCACCGCCGAGCAGGTGCGCGCTGCTGCCGCCACCTGGCTCGACAAGAAGCGGTCGGTGACCGGCTATCTGATCAAGGATACTGCGCCGAAACGCGAGGAGAAGCGCTCGTGACCTATTTCATTACCCGCCGCGCGGCGCTGATCGGCGGCGCCTGCGCCGCGATGCTGACGCTGTCCTCAGTGCCCTCGCAGGCCGCGGCCAAGATCCAGCGGCTGGTGTCGCCCGGCGGCATCGAGGCGTGGTTCGTGCAGGACGCGACCGTGCCGCTGATCGCGATGGAATATTCCTTCGGCGGCGGCGCCAGCCAGGATCCGCCCGGCAAGCCCGGCGTCGGCAATCTGGTCGCCGACCTGCTCGACGAGGGCTCCGGCGATCTCGATTCCAAGACCTATCATGAGCGGCTCGAGCGCCGCGCCATCGAGCTCAGCTTCCAGTCCAACCGCGATCAGTTCCGCGGCTCGCTGCGCATGCTCAAGGACAACAAGGACGAGGCCTACGACCTGCTGCGGATGGCGCTGGCTTCGCCGCGGTTCGAGCCGAAGGACGTCGAACGCATCCGCGCCCAGGTGATCTCGAACCTGCGCCGCGAATCGACCAATCCGTCCTCGCTGTCCGGGCGCAAGTTCCTCGAGCTCGCCTTCGGCGATCATCCCTATGGCAGGACGGCGACCGGGACGCTGGAGAGCGTGCCGACCATCGAGATCGCCGATCTGAAGGACTATGTCCGCCGCATCATCGCCAAGGATACGCTACGGATCGCCGTGGTCGGCGACGTCGATGCCGATACGCTCGGCAAGCTGCTGGACAAGACTTTTGGCGGCCTGCCGGCCAAGGCCGAACTGACGCCGATCCCCGACGTCGTGGCGACCAAGCCGCCGCAGCGCGCCTTCGTCCCGCTCGACGTGCCGCAGACCGTCGTCACCTTCGGCGGCCCCGGCATCAACAGGCACGATCCGGATTTCATGGCCGCCTATGTGGTGAACCACATTCTCGGCGGCGGCGGGCTGTCGTCGCGGCTGTACAAGGAAGTGCGCGAGAAGCGCGGGCTGGCCTACTCGATCTATGACGCGCTGCTGTGGATGGATCACTCCGCGCTGTTCATCGGCAACACCGGCACCCGCGCCGACCGCGCCGGCGAGACCGTCGATGCGATCGATGCGGAGATCCGCCGCATCGCCGAGCAAGGTCCGACGCAGCAAGAGCTCGACGAGGCGAAGTCCTATCTGAAGGGCTCGCAGATGCTGGCGCTCGACACCTCCTCCAAGCTCGCGCAGGCGATGCTGCAATACCAGCTCGACAAGCTGCCGATCGACTATATCGAGAAGCGCAGCGCCATCGTCGATGCGGTGACGCTCGACGACGTCAAGCGGGTCTCAAAACGGTTGTGGGGCAACGGCCTGCTCACCGTGATCGTCGGCCGCGCCCCGCAAGCCGCCGCGCAGCCGGTCTCGGCGCCGCCGAAGGCGAACTGAGGCGGTTCGGCGCGCGTCCGCTTCTTTCATACACCACCGTTGTGGCCACCCCTCTCCCCACCCTCCCCCGCAAGGGGGGAGGGAGCCTGAGAGGCGTGCTCACCTCACATCGCGTCATAACAGGCGTTTGAGAGGTTTGAGATAGCGTAAGGGAAGCACAGGCGGATGGGCTCCCTCCCCCCTTCTGGGGGAGGGTGGGGAGAGGGGTGGCCGCGAACTCCGAACGCAGACGCAACGAACACTGCATCAACGCCACCCAAGCACAGCCAAACCCGCTATCCTGCGGCCGCCGATTCTTCCCTCCGCCGGGTGATGTCATGCTGCGGGTGTCCCGCGACCTTACGATCGACGAGAACGACATTGAGATCGTCTTTGTCCGCGCCTCCGGTCCGGGCGGGCAGAACGTCAACAAGGTCTCGACCGCAGCCCAGCTCCGCTTCGACACGATGAAGATCGTGCTGCCGCCGGATGCCGCGCAGCGGCTGGCGCGGCTTGCCGGCAGCCGCATGACCAAGGACGGCGTGATCGTGATCCAGGCATTTCGGTTTCGCACCCAGGAGCGCAATCGCGCCGACGCGATCGAGCGGCTGCTCGAGATGCTGAAGGAAGCGATGGTGCGGCCGACACCGCGGCGGCCGACCAAGCCGACGCTCGGCTCCAAGCAACGCCGGCTCGAAGGCAAGAAACGCCGCAGCGATGTCAAGGCCGGCCGCGGCACGCGCCGGTTCGACGATTAGAGCGTCTTCGCGCGAAGCGGATGCCGGTTCGCGCGAAGAAAACCCGTTAGAGCAAGCAGCCAGAACTCTGGTTCTGATTGATCAGAACCGAGACTGCTCAGTACTTCTTGGTTCCAGGCGCCATCTCGGAACCACCGGACTTCGGTGTCGTCGCGTGGCCGCTGCTGCTGCCGACCGTTCCCTTGGACTTGGCAGTGGCACCGCTCTTTTGCGTCGGCGAAGTCGGCTGCGCCGCCATTTCCTCATCGCCGCTGCCGGACATGCCGCCACCTTGCTGCACCGTTCCTGTGCCCGCTGCACCGCCGCGAAGCTGGGTGCCCGGTGCAGCCGTCCCCTGAGCCAGGACGGGACCGGCCATCGCGGCCGAGATGGCAAGGGCGAGCACGCTGGTTTTTGCAAACGTCATCCATTTCTCCTGGACTTTGATTGACGATGGACGGAGCGGCGCGGGTCGTGCGCCGTTTGCAGCGCCGATCCTGAACCCCATCGCGCGAGACTGAATTTTCCGCAAACGGCGCACACGCAATGCAAGCTGCGTCGTGTGGTGATCGTGCAGGGATTTCGCGGTCATTTTGCGGATTTGTCGTCCGCATATGCGGCAGCGACCGGTTCCGCGCCAGATCGTCGCCCAGCTTTGTTCTGCTGTGAAACAGCCCGCTACTACCAACGGCCGATTTCGGCCTCCTACAGTCATCGCACAGAGGCGGTGATGTATATGACAAAGCTGCGCGCCAAATGGACGGCAAGGTGGACGTTGGCGCTGGGATTTTGCAGCGCGATGTTTGCAGTGCAAATGACGGCTGCGCAGATGCCCCTGCCCGCCGCCAAGCCGCCCGACGGGGCGACGCTGTTCAAGCAGCAATGCGCGACCTGCCACACCACCAACACATCGGATCCCGTCCGGCAGGGACCGTCGCTGTCCAAGATCGTCGGCCGCCATGCTGGTCAAGCCGACGGCTTCAAATATTCCGCGGGCTTCGCCAAGGCTGACTTCGTCTGGGACGACACGAGGCTCGATGCCTGGCTGACCAATCCACAAGAGGTGATCCCCGGCGCCGTGATGGCCTATCGGCAGGCGAGGCCCGAAACCCGCGCCCTGATCATCGCCTATCTGAAGGAGCTGAACTGAATGGCGAAACCCGTGCATTCGATGATCCGCGTGTTCGACGAGGCCAAGGCGCTCGACTTCTATCACCGCGCCTTCGGGCTCGAGATCGCGGACAATCTGAGATTTGGCGATTTCGCGCTGATCTATCTGCGCCATCCCTCCTCGCCGTTCGAGGTCGAGCTCACGGTCAATTTCGACCGCAAGGAACCCTATGCGCTCGGCGACGGCTACGGCCATCTCGCCGTCGTCGTCGATGACGTCGATGCCGAGCATGCGCGTTTCGAGAAGGAGAAACTGTCGCCCGGGCCACTGCGCGACTTCAAGCATGACGGCAAGACGCTGGCGCGCTTCTTCTTCGTCTCCGATCCCGACGGCTACAAGATCGAGGTGATCCAGCGCGGCGGGCGCTTCGGCTAATCCAACTAGAAAATAAATTACGGAGGAAACCATGAGAGAAATCGATCGACGCAGCAAATATGACCGGCGTGTGTTTCTCAAGGGCGCGGCCGCCACCGCACCCGCAGTCGCGATCGCGACATCGACCGGGCTTGGCATCACCGATGCGTGGGCCGATGAGGCGGGCACGCTGACGCCGGCCACCATGAAGACATTGCTGAAGATGGCGCGCGACATCTATCCGCACGATTTCCTCGGCGACAGCTACTACATCACGGCGGTCAAGCCGTGGGATGACAAGGCCGCCAAGGATCCGGCGGTCAAAGCGCTGATCAACGAGGGCGTAACCCGGCTCGATCAGGCGGCCAATGACCGCCACAACATGCCCTATGCCCAGATCGCCTGGGAGAACGATCGCGTCGCGCTGCTGCAGCAGATCGAGACAAGCGCGTTCTTCCAGAAGATCCGCGGCGATCTCATCGCCTCGCTCTACAACAACAAGGAGGTCTGGCCGCGGTTCGGCTACGAGGGCTCCTCCGCCGAGCATGGCGGTTACATCAAGCGCGGCTTCGCCGACATCGACTGGCTGCCGAAGGCCTGAACGGACAACGCCCAGGAGGAAACAATGGCAAAATTCGATCTGAATGACAGCGGCGTTGTGGTGATCGTCGGCTCCGGTGCCGGCGGCGGAACGCTCGGCAATGAACTGGCGCAGAAGGGCGTCAAGGTCGTGATCCTCGAAGCCGGCCCGCGCATCGAGAACCAGGATTTCATCAACGATGAATGGGACAGCTTCGGGCAACTGGCCTGGTCGGACATGCGCACGACGTCGGGAAGCTGGCGGGTGCACAAGGACTTCCCGAACATTCCGGCCTGGATCGTGAAGGCGGTCGGCGGCTCCACCGTGCACTGGGCCGGCGCCTCGCTGCGCTTCGATGAGCACGAGTTCAAGATCAAGTCGGCTTACGGCAACATCCCCGGCGCCAACCTCCTGGACTGGCCGATCACGCTCGCCGAGATGGAGCCCTATTACGCCAAGGCCGAGAACAAGATGGGCGTCACCCGCACCAACGGCATTCCCGGACTCCCCGGCAACAATAACTTCAAGGTGCTGGAAGCCGGTGCCAAGAAGCTCGGCTACAAGGAGGTGCACACCGGGCGGATGGCGATCAACAGCGAGCCGCGCGACGGCCGCGGCTCCTGCCAGCAGATCGGCTTCTGCTTCCAGGGCTGCAAGTCCGGCGCCAAATGGTCGACGCTGTACACCGAGATCCCGAAGGGCGAAGCCACCGGCAATCTCGAGGTGCGCCCCGGCAGCATGGTGATCAAGATCGAGCACGACGCGTCCGGCAAGGTCACCGGCGTCGTCTATGCCGATACGACTGGCGCGATGCAGCGCCAGAAGGCCCGCGTCGTCGCGGTCGCCGGCAACTCGATCGAGAGCCCGCGCCTGCTGCTCAACAGCGCCTCCAGCATGTTCCCGGATGGCCTCGCCAACTCGTCCGGCCAGGTCGGACGCAACTACATGCGGCACATGACCGGCAGCGTGTATGCGACCTTCGAGAAGTCGGTGCACATGTATCGCGGCACCACGATGGCCGGCATCATCCGCGACGAGGCCGCCAACAACCCGAAGCGCGGCTTCGTCGGCGGCTACGAGATGGAGACGCTGTCACTCGGCCTGCCCTTCATGGCCGCGTTCCTCAATCCCGGCGCGTGGGGACGCACCTTCACGTCGGCGATGGAGGGCTATCCGCGGATGGCCGGCATGTGGCTGGTCGGCGAGGACATGCCGCAGGAGACCAACCGCATCACGCTCGACCCGAAAGAGAAGGACAAGTTCGGCATGCCGGTCGCGAGCGTGCATTTCGACGATCATCCGAACGATGTCGCGATGCGCGATCACGCCTACAAGCAGGGCTCCGCGGTCTATGAGGCGGTCGGCGCCACCGTGACCTACCCGACGCCGCCCTATCCCTCGACCCACAACATGGGCACCAACCGGATGAGCGAGAAGCCGCGCGACGGCGTGGTCAACAAGTTCGGCCAGACCCACGACATCAAGAACCTGTTCGTCTCCGACGGCAGCCAGTTCACCTCAGGCGCGGCCTGCAATCCGACGCTGACGATCGTGTCGCTGGCGATCCGGCAGGCCGACACGATCGCCGGCGCGATGCAGCGCAAGGAGATCTAGCAAGAAAATACAATTCCCCTCTCACTGAAGCGGCCTTGCCCAACAGGACAAGGCCGCCTTTCTTTTTGCCTTTGAAAGATCCAAAACTATGCGCCGCTGATATCGGCGTTGTCTCTGATCAGGATTGCCAACTCCCTCGCTCGGGTTCGAAGCCGATCCAGCTCGTCGTCGGACGATGATGATAGCACCAGATCACTAAACGAGCCCGTCCCGCCGTAGGCACCCAATAGCCGCTCGATGCCATGAAAATCGCTGTTTGCAATCTCGCGGCGGGATTTTTCCACCCAATCCACCCAATGCGAACTCCACCTGTCTCACGCAGCAAGGCCGCCAGGCGATCCAACACGGTGATGAGTTCTGGCACTGCGGCCGCGGGCGACGAGGGACTGTTCAAGTGACGTCTATTCGGCGGCGTCGAGGATGGGCTGGCGCTGGAATTCGGTGACCGAAACTGCGCTCTGCGAGCGATAGATCAAGCAGCAGCAGCGCAACAGCGATGCGAAATTATTGACCTCGCCGTGATGGTTGAGGACTTCGCCATAGAGCGTGGTGACGAACTTGGCGACGCTCATCCCCTCCTTGGCGGCGATCTCCTCCAGCGTGTCCCAGAACGACATTTCCAGCCGGATCGAGGTGCAATGACCGCCGATCCGCAGCGACCGGGTCTGCGATTCGTAATTGCGCTGCGGCTGGTGCGAGAATAAATGGCACATGGCTATCCTCCCGATCGGATTATAATTTTTCTAAACGATATACCCGCGCGTGCGGCGTCACAATCGCCACGTAGGACGTAGCCCGCACGCACGCGAAGTTGAGTGTCTTCAAGGCGATAGGCCGGCTCCATCCCCAGCTAAAGGCAGCCATTCGCCGGCCGGCCAATGCATTTGGCCGGCGAGCCGACTACAATGCCGCCGAACCTCGAATCCCTGTCCGATCGCGTCATCCATGCCCGTCCGCCAGCTTCCCGAACAGCTCGTCAACCGCATCGCCGCCGGCGAAGTGGTCGAACGTCCTGCGAGCGTCGTCAAGGAACTGGTCGAGAACGCGATCGACGCCGGCGCCAGCCGGATCGACGTTTTCACCGACGGCGGCGGGCGGCGCCGGATCGGCATCACCGACGACGGCGGCGGCATGACGCGGTCAGACCTCGCGCTTGCGGTCGACCGCCACGCCACCTCCAAACTCGATGACGAAGACCTGTTGCGCATCCGCACGCTCGGGTTCCGCGGCGAGGCGCTGCCGTCGATCGGCGCGGTGGCAAAGCTCGGCATCACCACGCGCCATGCCGGCGAACCGCATGCCTGGTCGCTGGCGGTCGAGGGCGGCGAGAAATCGGAGATCATGCCGGCCGCGCTCGGCCAGGGCACCCGCGTCGAGGTCAACGAACTGTTCTACGCGACGCCGGCGCGGCTGAAATTCCTCAAGACCGACCGCACCGAAGCGGAGGCGATCCGCGAAGTGGTGCGCCGCCTCGGCATGGCGCGCCCCGACATCGCCTTCACGCTGGCCGGTGAAGAGCGCGCGCCGGTCACCTGGGCCGCCGCGCTGCCCGGCGCGGCCGGCCGGCTGACGCGGCTCGGCGATATCCTCGGCGCCGACTTCCGCGCCAGCGCAATCGACGTGCGCGCCGAGCGCGAGGGCGTCGTGGTCGAGGGCTTTGCCGCCGCGCCGTCGCTGACCCGCGCCAATGCGCTCGGGCAATATCTGTTCGTCAACGGCCGCCCGGTGCGCGACAAGCTGATCCTTGGCGCGGTGCGCGCGGCCTATTCCGACTATCTGCCGCGCGACCGCCATCCCGTCGTGGCGCTGTTCGTGACCTGCGATCCGCAGGAGGTCGACGCCAATGTGCATCCGGCCAAGACCGAGGTGCGCTTCCGCAATGCCGGCCTGGTCCGCGCGTTGATCGTGCACGCGCTGAAAGATGGCCTCGCGCGCGAGGGCAGACGCACCGCGGCCAACACCGCCGACGGCGCGACGCTGCAAGCGTTCCGTCCCGCCTTCACGGCGCCGCGCCCGGGCAATTGGGACTGGCGCGCTTCGCCGTCCTATCCGGCTGGTCCGACGCGCGGCTTCGAGAGCGCGGCGGCGACCGCTTTCGCCGAGCCCGGACAGGCCGCCTTCGACGTCGGCACGCCGACCGCCGATGTCCGCTTCGAGGCCGCGCCCGCGCCCGATCTGCTCGACCGTCCGCTGGGCGCCGCGCGCACCCAGATCCACGAGACCTACATCGTCTCGCAAACCCGCGACGGCCTGATCGTGGTGGACCAGCACGCGGCGCATGAGCGCATCGTCTATGAGAGACTGAAGGCCTCGCTGGCGAAGAACGGCGTGCAGCGGCAGATCCTGTTGATCCCGGAGATCGTCGAGCTCGATGAGGCGACCGTCGAAAAACTGCTCGATCGCGCCGAGGAGCTGGCCTCGTTCGGTCTCGCGATCGAGTCGTTCGGCCCCGGCGCGGTCGCCGTGCGCGAGACGCCCTCGCTGCTCGGCAGGACCAATGCGGCCGGCCTGCTGCGCGACCTCGCCGAGCACATGGCCGAGTGGGATGAGGCATTGCCGCTGGAGCGCCGACTGATGCATGTCGCCGCCACCATGGCCTGCCACGGCTCGGTCCGCGCCGGCAGACGCCTCAAGCCCGAAGAGATGAACGCGCTGCTGCGCGAGATGGAAGACACGCCGAACTCCGGCCAGTGCAACCACGGCCGCCCGACCTATGTCGAATTGAAGCTGAGCGATATCGAGAAGCTGTTCGGGCGAAGATGACCGCCGCACACACAACTGTCATCGCCCGGCTCGACCAGGCGATCCAGTACGTCGCGGCTGTTGTGATCGAACGAGAGGCCTCGGCGTACTGGATCACCCGCATGCGCGGGTGATGACAGCACAACAAGTGGCAATGTCACGCCTCGAAGGAACACGAACTCGGTATCGCCTTAGCCGTATGGACGGGTTTCGCTTCCGCCTTCGCTCTTCGAGCTACGGCGGACAAGTCGCTCTACGCCTACGAATTCTGGCTACGAATTCTTGCGCGCGAACGCGTGCAACGCCGTGCGCAACTGTGCAATCCATTCGTCGCCGTGCTCGAACCTGCCTGCGGCGATCCGCTTGCAGACCTGATCGAAATCTTCACCGCTGGCCTGCCCCCTGGCAAGTTGCTGCGCGATCGCGATATAGCCATCCGTCAGCAGCACCAGGCCGGGCGCGCTTGCGTCGACGTAATGCCGACGCACACCACGAAAGATGTCGATCGCCTCGAGATAGCGGCCAAGCGCCAGGTCGAAGGCCCCCACCAGCCAGGCGCCCGTGCCCAGCCGCAACGGCCCGAACCCCAGCTCCTGCACGAGGTCCAGCGAACGCTCAGCAAGCTCGCGCGCCGCCAGCAGATGATCCGACTTGACCGGCATGCCCGAAACGCTCCAGCCCGGCCAGCAATCGGCCGCGGCGTTGAACGTCATCCGCTGCACGATCTTGAGCGCGTCACGCTCGTCATCATCCTGTGCGCCGCGACGGCGCTCGATCTGGTCGGCGGCATCGCGCGCGGCCGCCAGCAGCGCCGCGTCATCGCCCGCGCTGCGCAACGCCTTGACACGCGTCTCCAGCTGACCGGCCAGCGCGGCAAGAGTGTCGGCCATGGCTCGCCCCCGCGAATGGCGATGAAACTTCGTCCGGTGGATTAGCCGAATCCGTGCGCCGCCATAAGGTCGGCGGAGCGCCCTGACGCCAATGCGCCCTACACTTTTTCGCGAAGAAACACGAACTCCGTGTCGTCATAGGCGCGCCGCTCGAGCTCCTCGAAGCCTTCGGGCGCCGCGAACGAAGCGGCCTTCGCCTCCTCCACCACGAGCAACGCGCCCGGGGTCAGCCAGCCGCCGTCGCGCAGCGAGGCCAGCGCCTTGTCGGCAAGCCCCTTGCCGTAGGGCGGATCGAGAAACACCAGCGAGAACGGCTCGACCGGATGCGCCGGTCCGAGATCCGTGGCATCGCGGCGATAGACCTTGGTCGTTCCGCCAAGGCCGAGCGACTCGACATTGTTGCGCAGCAGCGCCCGCGCCTCGGCGCCGTTGTCGACGAACAGCGTGAACCTGGCGCCGCGCGAGGCCGCCTCGATGCCGAGCGCACCGGTGCCGGCAAACAGATCGAGCACGCGCGCGTCCTCAATCGGATTGTCGTAGGCGTGGACGAGGATGTTGAACACGGACTCGCGCAACCGATCCGCAGTCGGCCTGATCTCGCGGCCCGACGGCGAAGCGAGATTGCGGCCCTTCAGCCTGCCCCCGACGACACGCATTACAGAGCTCGCACGTTTGCCGCACGCACGGTGCGTTCCCTCCCCCCTTGTGGGGGAGGGCTAGGGAGGGGGCTGCCACACGGGAAGTCGGAGCAAGCGGCACCCCCTTCCCCAACCCTTCCCCACAAGGGGGAAGGGAGCACAGTGTGCCGCTCGGCAACCACCGCGGCAAGAAACGCGCGCCCCATCGCGACCGCCTTACTCGTCGCGCGGCTTGAGATCGCGCTTGCCGTGATAGCCGCGCTTGGGACGGCGCGGCGGGCCGTAGCCGTTGGCCTCGTCCTCGTTGCGGGCGCGCGCTTCCTCGCTGCCGGTGCGCTGCACCAGCACGCGGCGGCCCTTGCGATCGTTGATGGTTTCGCGCTTGGCCTTCGGCTTCCTGGCGGGCGCATCGTCGACGGCGGCGTCACGCTGCTCCGGCCGCGTGAAGTCGGCACCCGCGATCTTGGCGATCTTCTCGCCGAGCTGCTCGCGCAGCACCCGCGTCTTGACTTCCTCGACCTTGCCCTCCTCGAGCTCACCGAGCTGGAAGGGGCCGTAGGAGATCCGGATCAGCCGGTTCACCTCGAGCCCGAGATGCGCCATCACGTTGCGCACCTCGCGGTTCTTGCCCTCGCGGATCGCGAACACCACCCAGACGTTGGAGCTCTGGTCACGCTCCAGCGTCGCGTCGATCGGCCCGTATTTGACGCCGTCGACCTCGACGCCGTCCTTGAGTTGATCGAGCTGCGCTTGCGTCACTTCGCCATGCGCGCGTACCCGGTAGCGCCGCAGCCAGCCGGTGTCGGGATGCTCCAGCGTTCGCGCCAGCCCGCCATCATTGGTCAGCAGCAACAGGCCCTCGGTGTTGAAATCGAGCCGGCCGATCGAGATCAGCCGCGGCAGACCCTCGGGCAGATTGTCGAACACGGTCGGCCGCCCCTCGGGATCGGCATGCGTCGTCATCAGCCCGCGCGGCTTGTGGTACATGAACAGCCGCGTCCGCTCGCGCGGCGGCAACGGCTTGCCGTCGACCGCCACGACATCGTTGTCGGTGATATCGAGCGCCGGCGAGTTGATCACCCGCCCGTTGACGGTGACGCGCCCCTGGGTGACGATCTCCTCGGCATCGCGGCGCGAGGCGAGGCCGGCGCGCGCCAGCACTTTGGCAATGCGTTCGCCTGTCTTCTTCGGCTTTGGCTCGGGACGCTCGCGGCGATCGTCGTAGGAGCGTTCGCGATAAGCGCCGCGGCCACCGAAGGCCGGGCGCTTCGTGAAGATCCTGCTGTCGTCCTCATTGTCGCGGCGCGGCCGGTCGGAGAAGCGGCCCTCGCTGCGCGGATGCTCCTGCCAGTCGGTGCGGCCTTCCGGGCGCTCGCGCCGGCGGTTGTCGCGGCCACCATCATCGTCACGACCCCAGCGCGGACGGCTGAATTTCGGACGATCACCCTGCTCACGATCGTCGCGAGACCGGGAGAACCGCGGACGTTCATCGCCACCGCGATCATCGCGCGACCGCGAGAAGCGCGGACGCTCGTCACCGCCACGATCTTCGCGCGGTTTGCGGTCGCGCTTCTGCCATGGCTTCTCGTCGCTGCGGTCGCGGCCTTCGAAGTCGCGGTCGCGCTTGAAGCGCGGCCGATCGCCGAAATCGCGGCGCGGTGCATCGCCATCCTCGCGGCGGCGGAACGGACGGCCCTCGCCCTTGTCGCGGAACGAGGCCTTGTCGCGATCGCCGCGCGAAAACTTCCGGTCGTCGAACTTGCGCTCGGCGCGCTCGCCGCGCGGGGCAAAGGAACGCTTCTCGCCATCGCGCTCGCCGCGCGGCGTGTAGGGACGCTTCTCGCGATCGCCATAGGATCGCTTCTCACCGAACTTGCGATCAGATGACCGGCCCTCCGAACGAAAGCCACCACGCTCACCCTGGCGCTCGCCGCGCTGCGGCCGATCGCCTGCCTCAAAATCCCGGCGCTCGCCGCGCGGCTTGAACGGACGCTTGCCGCCACCCTCGCCGGCACGGTCATCCCGCTTGAAGCGCGGCCGGTCGCCATAGTCGCGGCGCGGCGCATCGCCATCCTCACGGCGGCGGAACGAGCGGCCCTCGCCCTTGTCGCCGAACGAGCGCTTGTCGCGATCACCACCTTTGCCGCCGAAACCGCGCTTGCCGAACGGCTTGTCCGATCCGCGGGAGCCACTGGGCCGCCCCTTCCCGGGGCCGCCCCGGTCCCGCCGGCCGCGGGAATCGTTGTTTTTGTCGCTGTCGCGGGGCATGAATGTTCTCGCCTGGAGGTTCAATTGGGCGCAGGGCAACCGGCGATACGCGCGCCATCAGGGCGCGACTGGCGCAAAACCGGCATCCACTTCTGCTGAAGGCGACGCTACTAGCAGGTTTCTTCCGATGATACGAGGCATGTCTGCCCCTTCTTTCATGGATTTGGCGCTGAAAACCGCCGAAAATGCCGGAAAAGCTGGCGAAGTTCCAATCGGATGCGTGATCGTGCGCGGCTACGAGGTGATCGCCACCGCCGGCAACCGCACCCTGACCGACCGCGACCCCACCGCCCATGCCGAGATCCTGGCGATCCGGCAGGCGGCAGAGGCGATCGGCACCGAACGGCTGGTCGACTGCGACCTCTACGTGACGCTGGAGCCCTGCACCATGTGCGCCGGCGCGATCTCGTTCGCGCGGATCCGCCGGCTGTACTACGGCGCCGCCGACCCCAAGGGCGGCGCAGTCGAGTCCGGCGTGCGGTTCTTCGCGCAGCCGACCTGCCACCACGTCCCGGAGGTCTATGGCGCAGTCGGCGAGACCGAGTCCGCGCGCCTCTTGCGCGAGTTCTTCAGGGAGCGGCGGTAACGGATCCGTAGCCCGGATGAAGCGCAGCGCAATCCGGGAGCTTTCTCCGCGGAGACAGTCCCGGATTTCGCTTCGCTCCATCCGGGCTACGCAAGATCTTGAACCCGTCATCCTGAGGTGCGAGCCCTTGCGAGCCTCGAAGGATGCACGGCCACCAGCCGGGCCGATTCATCCTTCGAGGCTCGCTCCGCTCGCACCTCAGGATGACGGGCAAAAACTGCATCAAGCCGCCAGGAAAAACTCGCGCAGCAGCTTCGCCGTCGCGTCCGGCGCCTCCTCGGGCAGGAAATGCCCCGACGGCACCGGCGCGCCGCTGACGTTGGTGGCCCAGTTCTTCCAGGTGTCGAGCGGCGTCGTTGCCGCGCTGGCAACGCCGGCATCGCCCCACAGTGCCAGCATCGGAATCGTGATCTTCCTGCCCGCATCGACATCGGCCTTGTCGATCTCGTAATCGGCATAGGCGCCGGCGCGGTAGTCCTCGCACATCGCGTGGATGCGGGCGGGATCGCGGAACGGCGCAAGGTAATGCGCGAGCGCGCGCGGATCGATCGCCTCCAGCGTCTTGGTCCTGGTCTGGCTCGCCATCTTCTCCTTGAGGAAGAATTCGCCGTTGTTGGAGATCAGCGTCTCCGGCAGCGGATAGGGCTGCGCCAAGAACGCCCAATGATAGATCTTCAGCGCCGAGAGGCGATTGAGCTTCTGCCAGTAATCATAGGTCGGCGCGATATCGAGCACTGCGAGCTTCGACAGCCGGCCGGGATGATCGAGTGCGAGGCGGTACGACACCCGGCCGCCCCGGTCGTGGCCGGCGAGCGCGAAATGCACATGGCCGAGCTGCTCCATCGCCTCGACCATGGTCTTCGCCCAGGCCCGCTTGGTGTAGGGCGTATGATCCTTGTCGCTATCAGGCATGTCGGACCAGCCATAGCCCGGCAGGTCGGCGATGATCAGCGTGAACTTGTCATCAAGCTTCGGCGCGACCGTGTGCCACATCACATGGGTCGAGGAGAAGCCGTGCAGCAACAGCAGCGGCGGGCCCTTGCCGCCGACGCGGGCGAAGATGCGGCCCTGCGCGGTGTTGATCCATTTCGACTCATAGCCGGGAAAAAGATCGGCGAGATCAGGCATCGGTAGCTCCTTCCGGTCGCGAGCGCCCGCGCTTCAAACTTTGTTCGGCGTTGCCGCTGGCCTGGTTTATGCCATCCTGAGGTCCTGCCAACAACAACACGAAACGAGGAAGTGCCATGTCGATCGATTTTGAGATTCCCGCCGAGGCCAAGGCGATCCGCGAGAAGGTGCGCAAATTCGTGCACGACGAGTGCATTCCGGCGGAAAAGGAACTCGACACCAAGCCGCTCGCCGAGGTGCTGGCGCCGCTGCGGAAGAAGGCCCGTGCGCAGGGCCTGTGGTGCCCCTTCGTGCCCAAGGAGTATGGCGGTATGGGACTCGGCCCGCTGGCGAACGCGCTGGTGCAGATGGAGCTCGGCGAGAGCATGCTCGGCGCGCTCTCGATGAACACGCAAGGGCCGGACGACGCCTCGATGATGACGATCCTGGCGCACGGCACCGAGTATCAGAAGGAGAAATTCCTCAAGCCCCTCTTGAACGGCGAGAAGCGGATCTGCTTCTCGATGACCGAGAAGGCCGCCGGCGCCGATGCCACCGGCATGCAGACCACAGCCGTGAAGGACGGCAACGAGAACTACATCCTCAACGGCGAGAAATGGTTCTCCTCGTCGGCGAGCGTCGCCGATCTCGCGCTGGTCATGGCGAAGACCGATCCGAACGCGCCGCGCCACAAGCAGTATTCGACGTTCATTGTCGAGCTGCCCAACCCCGGCTACCGCATCAAGCGCAACGTCGCCAACATGGCGATCGAAGGCCCGCATGACGACGTGATCCACGGCGGCCACTCCGAGATCGAGATCAAGGACCTGAAGGTGCCGGCCGACAATCTGCTCGGCGGCGAGGGCAACGGCTTCAACATGGGCCAGCACCGCCTCGCCTATGGCCGGCTGCGCCACGGCATGCACAATGTCGCCAAGGCGCAGCGCGCGCTCGACATGGCGGCCGCCCACGTCACCAAGCGCTCGACCTTCGGCCAGCTGCTGGCGGACCGGCAGGCGGTGCAGTTCATGCTCGCCGACTGCGCCAGCGAGCTCTATATCGGCCGGCTGATGCTGCTGCACATCGCCTACAAGGCGGAGAAGGGCCTCGACATCCGCCAGGAAAACTCGATCGCCAAGATCTTCCACGCCCATATGGTGCACAAGGTGATCGACACCGCGATCCAGCTGCACGGCGCGCTCGGCTTCAGCCAGGATACGCCGCTGGCGAAATGGTACACCCAGGTGCGCTCGCAGCGGCTGGTCGATGGCCCGGACGAGGTGCACAAGTGGAAGATCGGCAAGAACGTCATCAAGGCGTTCCGCGAGCACGGCACCACCGCGAGCGCGGCGGGCGGCGATTTGTTGTAACTTCCACCGTCATTGCGAGCGAAGCGAAGCAATCCACTTCTCCACACGGGGATGGATGGATTGCTTCGTCGCTTCGCTCCTCGCAATGACGTGGCGCTAGCCCCGTTCCTGTTCCACCGCCTGCCAGGCGATGTCGCGGCGGCAGAATCCCTCCGGCCATTTGATGCGATCGACGGCCTGATAGGCTCGGTCGCGCGCCTCGGTGACCGTCTTGCCCAGCGCGCAGACGTTCAGCACCCGCCCGCCGTTGGCGAGGATGGCGCCGTCCTTCGCGACCGTGCCGGCGTGGAAGATCTCGACACCCTCGACCTCGGCGGCGTCGTCGAGGCCGTCGATCCGGGTGCCCTTGATGTAGTCGCCGGGATAACCCTTGGCCGCCATCACCACCGTCAGCGCCGGGTCCGGGTACCAGCGCAGGTCGAAATTCCTCAATTGCCCGTCGATCGAGGCGAGCAGCGCCGGCACGATGTCCGACATCATCCGCAGCATCAGCACCTGGCACTCGGGATCGCCGAAGCGGACATTGTACTCGAACAGCTTTGGGCCCTGCGCGGTCAGCATCACGCCGGCATAGAGCACGCCCTTGAACGGCGTGCCGCGGCTCTTCATCCCCGCAACCGTCGGCAGGATGATCCGGGCCATGATCTGGTCGTGGACCTCAGGGGTCACGAACGGCGTCGGCGAATAGGCGCCCATGCCGCCGGTGTTCGGTCCCTTGTCGTGATCGAACACCCGCTTGTGGTCCTGCGCCGAGGCCAGCGGAATCGCGGTCTCGCCGTCGCACAGCGCAAAGAAGCTGATCTCGCGGCCGGAGAGGAATTCCTCGATCACGACCTCGGCGCCGGCCGAGCCGAATGCGCCCTCGAACATCATCGCGATCGCGGCTTCCGCTTCCGACAGCGTCTGCGCCACCACGACGCCCTTGCCGGCGGCGAGCCCGTCGGCCTTGACCACGATCGGCGCGCCCTGGGCGCGGACATAGGCCACCGCATCCTTCGCATTGTCGAAGCGGCGATAGGCGCCGGTCGGAATGTTGAACTCGCTGCAGAGGTCCTTGGTGAAGCCCTTGGAGCCCTCGAGCTGCGCGGCCGCTTTGCTCGGCCCGAACGCCTTGATGCCATCAGCGGCAAGATCGTCGACGATCCCTGCGGCGAGCGGCGTCTCCGGGCCGACCACCACGAGATCGACCGCGTTACGCCGGCAGAACTCGATCACCGCGGCATGGTCGGCGACGTCGAGCGCGATGCACTCGGCCTCGCGCGCGATCCCGGCATTGCCCGGCGCGCACCAGAGTTTCGTCACCAGCGGGGATGCGGCGATCTTCCACGCCAGCGCATGTTCGCGGCCACCGGAACCGAGCAGGAGGATGTTCATCTGTGTCGCCGATCAGAGGGGTTGTAACGCCGTTTCGTCCGGTTTAGCACGCTCCCCGACCGCGGCAACACGCGGTTCGATCAGATGTGGATATGTGATTCGGCGCCTGAAACGCGGCGGCCGGACCTTGCACACGGGGTCGAAAACCCCGATTCTATAGCTCAGATGACCGCTGCTCCGAATCTCGTCAACGCGCCCGAATTCACCGTCTCGGAACTCTCCTCCGCCCTGAAGCGGACGGTGGAGGACCGGTTCGGCCATGTCCGCGTCCGCGGCGAGATATCCGGCTTTCGCGGCCCGCACTCCTCCGGCCACTGCTATTTCGCCCTCAAGGACGAGAGCGCCAAGATCGAGGCGGTGATCTGGAAGTTCGCCCACGCCCGCATGCGCTTCAAGCCGCAGGAGGGCCTCGAGGTCATCGCCACCGGCAAGCTGACCACCTATCCGAACTCCTCGAAGTACCAGATCGTCATCGATTCGCTGGAGCCGGCCGGTGTCGGCGCGCTGATGGCGCTGATGGAGGAGCGCAAGAAGAAGCTCGCGGCCGAGGGCCTGTTCGACGAGGCCCGCAAGCAGCTGTTGCCCTGGCTGCCCGAGGTGATCGGCGTCGTCACTTCGCCGACCGGCGCGGTGATCCGCGACATCCTGCATCGGCTCGAGGACCGCTTCCCCCGCCGCGTGCTGGTCTGGCCGGTCAAGGTGCAGGGCGATGGCTCGGCCGAACAGGTCGCGGCCGCGATCCGCGGCTTCAACGCGCTGCCGGAGGGCGGCAGGATCCCGCGGCCCGACCTCCTGATCGTTGCACGCGGCGGCGGCTCGCTGGAGGATCTGTGGTCGTTCAACGAGGAGATCGTGGTCCGCGCCGCGGCCGAGAGCCACATTCCGCTGATCTCGGCGGTCGGCCACGAGACCGACATCACGCTGATCGACTTCGTCGCCGACAAGCGCGCGCCGACGCCGACCGCCGCCGCCGAGATGGCGGTGCCGGTGCGCAGCGAGCTGTTCGTCGAGGTCCAGGCGCTCGCCCGCCGCACCATGGTGTGCTGGCAGCGCGCCCAGGAGGCGCGCCGCACGGAGCTGCGTGCCGCGGCGCGGGCGCTGCCGGCGGCGAACGAACTGCTGGCGATCCCGCGGCAGCGGCTCGATCATCTCGCAGCCGGGCTGCCGCGCGGGCTGAAAGCCAACACGCACGCGCATTTCCGCCGCTTTGCCGCGTCGAGCTCGCGCCTCACCATCGGCGTGCTGCGTGGCCAGATCGCGCATGCGCGGCAGCGGCTCACGGTGTCTGGCGAGCGCGTCGCGCTGTCGGCGCGCACGCTGTTGCATCGCCGGCAGGAACGCTTCAGCGGGCTCGAGATCCGGCTCAAGGCCTCGAAGCTCGCCAATGCGAAGGCACAGCGCAACGCGATCGCGCGCGATCTCGAGCGCACCCACCGCCTCGCCGAGCGCGCCCGCCGCGCGCTCAAGACGACGCTGCAGCGGCTCGAGGCACGGGTCGCCCATCGCAGCCAGCTGCTGTCGGCGCTGTCCTATCGCGGCGTGCTGGCGCGCGGCTTCGCGCTGGTGCGCGACGCACAGGGACACGCGATCCATTCCGCCGCGGCGGTCGGCCCGAACGCCAACCTGTCGATCGAGTTCGCCGACGGCCGCGTCGCCGCCACCACGAATGCCGACCAGCCTGCGGCGACGGCAACGCCCGAGAGCCAGCCGAAGCCGCAGCCGCGTGAAACGAAACCGGCGGCGCCGAAGCGCGTCACCAAGCCGGTCGATCAGGGCAGCCTGTTCTGATTTGTTTGAGCATGATCTCCTCGGAAAACCGCTGCGCACATTTCCGGATCATGCTTTAGCGCGACAGCCACTCCGCGACTTGCTTCTGCGCATCCTTGCGCGCGTCGGTATCGGTGCCGATGTGACCGCGCTCCGCCATATCGGCATCCGAGGCCGCGACCGCATGCAGCGGCAGGTTGGCGCGGTCGAAATCGTGATAGGCCTCGGGGTAGACCACGATCCGCGCCAGCGCACTGCGGCCGCGCGCGCCGTCGACCATCTGGTGGCAGGCCGACGAT
This sequence comes from Bradyrhizobium sp. CCBAU 53421, assembly GCF_015291625.1. Taxonomy (NCBI): domain Bacteria; kingdom Pseudomonadati; phylum Pseudomonadota; class Alphaproteobacteria; order Hyphomicrobiales; family Nitrobacteraceae; genus Bradyrhizobium; species Bradyrhizobium sp. CCBAU 53421. The sequence goes on along the minus strand of NZ_CP030047.1, from coordinate 1,526,603 downwards.
GACGTCACATCATCGCGCGCGCCGATCAAGACCAGCGTCGGCACCCGCGCGCTCCAGCCGAGGCCGAACGAGGTGCGGCAATCCGGATAGAACGCGATCGCGGAACGGAAATCCGGCTCGAGGTTGCGCGACCACATCTGCGGCCGTACCGCCCACAACAAGGCGGCCGCACCATTGCCCCAGCCGATCAGGCTGATGCGGCTCTTGGCGACCCATTTCTGCTGTACCAGCCACTGCCGCGCGGCATTGATGTCCGCAACCCGCGCGCGGCGGGTCTGGACCTGGTGCTCCCGGATGCGGCACTGCGGGCCCAGCTCGCGCGATCCGTAGCTATCCGGCAGCAGCACCGCATGGCCGGACGTGAGCAATTGCTCGGCCCAGTCGCGATAGCGCGGCAGCACGGCCTCGGAACGGCCGGCAAGACCGCCGCAGCCATGCAGCGCGATCACCGTCGGGAACGGGCCATCGCCATCCGGCCGGTAGAGCTGCGCGTGCAGCGTGACATTGCCTTCGGCAATCTCGACCTGGTGCGGGGCCGGAAGCGGCGCCGCCGCAGCCGGCCCGGCAAGCATGCCGAGGCACATGAAAACTGACGTGAGGCGCATCCGATCCGGCCGGCTCGTTATGGCGCTGCCAACACAGCGGACCATGCGCGCAACGCTACCATGCGGGTCCGCCGCCAAATCATCACAAGTCGGTGGTTTAACGGGCGGACATGACACCCTATCTGTGATAGACGGCTTCATGAACATTTAAGGTGGCCTCGTTCGAGGCAAGGCGGAGAGCTCAAACGTGCTGAACAAGTTCGGTCCCTCGGGCCATGGCGAAGCGCAGGTGCAATATCTCGACGGCGATTTCCGCGTGATCTCGCCCGGCACCTTTGTGCGCTGTGCCATCACCGACGTCCGGATTCCGCTCGACGAGCTGAAGTACTGGAGCGTCGACCTGCAGGAGGCCTACGCCACCCCGACCGCCGTGCTGCAGCGCCACCATCCGGGCGTGCTCAAGCCGCAGGCCTAGGCTCAAGGCCGGGCTCATTTGCCCAGCCTCCGCTCCCTTGCCTTGAACAACTGATCGCTCACGAAGCGCCGCAGCGTATCGGGCTCTTCGAACTGCATCGTCACCGCGAACGGGACAACTCCCTGGACCCAGGGCAGCATGCCTTCGCCACCGCGTATCCGCGCCAAATCCTTCTCGGTCGTCACCGGTATCAGCTGTTCCCGCATGGCTTCCGAGAACAGGTCCTGAATATCTTTCTCTGAGAACGGGTGGTGATCAGCGAAAGCGCGGCTTTTGACGATCTCGACGCCATTTGCCTGCAGCGTCTTGAAGAACCGCGCGGGATCGCCGATCCCGGCAAATGCCAGCACGCGTTTACCGCGCAGTTCAGCAACCGAAGCATCCGCCGGCTTGAGATAGGCTGCAAGCACGGGCTTGCCGCGTGACTCGACCTCGATTTCGATCGTCCGTGCCGCATGGCCATCGCCGACCACAATCAACGCATCTGTCTTCGCGAGCTGCGGCGATAAGGGCGCACGCAGCGGGCCTGCCGGAATGACGCGAGCATTGCCGACGCCACGCATCCCGTCGATCACGATCAGGCAGCAATCCTTCATCACGGATGGGTTCTGGAAGCCGTCATCCATCAGGATCACGCTCGCATTCTGCGCGCGCGCCAGCGCCAAGCCCGCGGCACGGTCGCGCGACACCACGACCGGCAAGCTCTCCGCCATCATCAGCGGTTCGTCGCCGATATCGGCCGCCGTGTGGCTGCCGCGATCGACCTTGACCGGCCCGGCAAGCCTGCCGCCATAGCCGCGGCTGAGCACCACCGGCCGCTCGTCGAGCTCGCGCAGCAGCTTTGCCAGCGCCAGCACCGTCGGCGTCTTGCCGGCGCCGCCGACATGGTAATTGCCGACGCAGATCACGGGAATGCCGGCGTCGACGCCGGAGTGCTGCATCCGCCGCGCGGCCACCGCGCCGTAGAGTGCGGCAAGCGGTCGGAGCAATTGCGATGTCCAAGACGATGGCCGGTGCCAAAAGGCCGGCTCACGCATTGGCGGCTCCCATCTCGAGCTGCAACTGCAACAGATAGGGCTCGAGAGCGGTCACGGTGCGGTCCAGCGCACCCCCGAGCTGCTCGACGACGCGCTCGGAGGCGACCACCGACGTATCGCGCGCCACGGGGTTGGCGAGGAACTGGCCGAGCTGCTTGACCAGCGCTTCCAGATCGTCGGCGCGGCGCGCGCCGCCGGCACGATCGAGCGCCTCGTAAACGTCGGTGAAATTGAAGACGTGCGGGCCGTGCACGATCGCAGCGCCGAGCTTGATCGCCTCGATCGGATTCTGGCCGCCATGCGCGACCAGCGAGCCACCCATGAACACGATCGGCGCCAGGCGATAGAACAGGCCGAGCTCGCCCATCGTGTCGGCGACGTAGATATCGGTTGTCGCGACCGGCAGCTCCTCATGCGAGCGCAGCCCGGGGCGCAGCCCTGCTTCCGTCACCAGCCGCGCCACCGCCTCGCCGCGCGCGGCATGCCGCGGCACGATCACCGTGAGCAGCCCGGGGAAGTATCCGGCGAGCGATTTGTGTGCCTCGATCAGAAGCTCTTCCTCACCCGGATGGGTGGATGCGGCGACCACGATCGCGCGGCCGCGCGTCACCGACATCAGCCGCTCCAGCTTGGCCGGATCGGCCGGCGGCGCCGCGACGTCGAGCTTGAGGTTGCCGGTGACCATGACATTGGGGCTGCCCAGCGCGGCAAAGCGTTCGGCATCGATCTTCGACTGCGCGAGGCAGATGTCGAACCGGCCGAGCAGCGCCCCGATGGTGTTGGAGACCCGGCGCCAGCGCGGGAACGAGCGCTGCGACATCCGCCCGTTGATCAAGACCATCGGCAGCCGCCGCGCGGCACTCGACAGGATCAGGTTCGGCCACAGGTCGGACTCGATGAACAGCGCCAGCGACGGATGCCAGTGGTCGAGGAAGCGCGCGACGTAGCGCGGCGAGTCGTACGGCACGTATTGATGGATCACGTCGGGCGGAAAGCGCTTGGCCACGATCGCGGCCGAGGTCACCGTGCCTGAGGTCAGCAGGATGCGCAGATTGAGTGCGCGCAGCCGCTCGATCAGCCCCACGGCCGCCAGCACCTCGCCGACGCTGGCGCCGTGGATCCACACCAGCGGCCCCTGCGGCCTGGTATCGGCGCTGACGCCGCGCCGCTCGCCGACCCGCTCGGGGTCTTCCTTGCCGAGCTTGAGCCGCCGCTTGATCAGGGCAGGCGCCAGCGGCACCATCGCGGACGACAGCTTGCGGTAGACACGCAACGTCATCGGTAGCGAGCTAGCCAAGCGTTGCCTCCGGCCGGCCGACGGCTGCATAGGCACGCCGGGTCGCTTCGTTGAGCAGGTTCTCCACGTGCTGCCGAAGCTTTTCCATCGTCGCGGCATCGGCATCGGGCGGCACATAGACCGGCTCAATACCTACCACTGCGCCGCGCCCGAATGGCAAATTGATGGTCGTGGAATCCCAGTTTTTCAACCGGATGAATCGGCTGGTGACCATCGCAAAGGGGATGATCGGCCGGCCGGTTTCCCGCGCCAGCATGATGGCCCCGAGGCCCGCCACCCGCGCCCGCTTCGGCACGTCGGCGGTAGTGGCCATGTTGCAGCCGTCTTCCAGCGCCCGGACCATCTCCAGGAAGGCGCCGACGCCGCCCTTGCGATGGAACGCGCCGGAATGGTCGCCGGAACCCCTGATCGTGCCGATGCCGAGCCGCTCGACCGCAAGCGCGTTGAACTCGCCGTCGCGGTGGCGGGAGATCAAGACCTTGGCGCGGTAGCTGTCCTTGGTCTTGATGAACGGCGTCATGAAGTGCTGGCCGTGCCAGAACACGAAGATCGCCGGCATCAGGGGCTCGACGATCTCGTAGACGTCATGCGGCTGATAGATGAAGCGGTTGGTGTACCACACCAGCCGCAGATACTCGGCCGCAAGCACACCCAGCGCGCGCTGCACGAAGCCGCTGCGCAGCAGATCGCGAAGAAGTCGTTTCAATGGGAATGCTTTGTGTCCTGCTCGGGATCGAGCAACCGGTGGAGGTGAACGACGAAATAGCGCATCTGGGCGTTGTCCACGGTCGCCTGCGCCTTCGCCTTCCAGGCCGCATAGGCGGTCGCATAGTTCGGGTAGACCCCGACGATCTCGACTTCGTCCAGATTCTTGAAGGTGTTGTGCTCGAGATCGGTCAACTCGCCGCCGATAACGAGGTGAAGCAGCTGCGGCTGGGCATTGTCTGACATGATGGTGGTTTTCCTAACGAGATGCCCGGCAAAGAAGTGAAGTCTTGATCGTCACAAGTCTGGTCGTCACAGGTCTGTCGTAACAGGTCCGTTCGTCACGATCGGAAACGCGGCGCGGATCGGCGGGGCCTTACGGCAATGGACGGTTGCGAAAATGCTCGACAATGCGTGCATGACGTTCGCGTCCTGCTGCCACCAGCACCCCATGCGTCACCTCCCGGCGATTGTACTCAATCGCTTCCCCCGAGAGCGCGGTCATCTTACCACCCGCTTCCTGCACGATCAAATTCGCGGCGGCAAGATCCCAGTCGCGGCTTTGCCCGCCCGCAAAGGCGGCGTCAAGTCGACCTTGTGCTACACGGCACAGCCGCAGCGCCAGCGATCCGATCCGCGGAAACAACGTGATCTCGTCCGACGTCGGGCTGAGCCGCTGCACCAGCGGCTTCGGTCCGGCCATGCGGGGAAAATTGAAATCGGTGCCTGTGGTCGCGTGCACGCCGCTGTCGTTCAGGGTGGCGCCCTGGCCGCGGGCGGCGAAGAAGAATTCCTCGGTCACCGGCGCATACACCGCCGCGAGCACCGGCGATGCGTTTTCAACCAGCGCCACACTGACGCACCAGTCCTCGCGGCCGGCGAGATAGGCGCGGGTGCCGTCGATCGGATCGACGATCCAGGTGAAGCGCTTGCCGAGCCTGCTCGCGTCGTCGGCGCTTTCCTCCGACAGCCAGCCATAGGCAGGCGTTGCCGAACGCAGCTGCTGCTCCAGGAGGTCGTTGACTGCGATGTCGGCCTCGGAGACCGGCGAGGACGCGCCCTTGATCCAGTTCTTCAACTCGGTGCGGAACATCGACAGGCCGAGCCGGCCCGCCTCCTGCACTGTCTTGGTCAGCAAGGCGGCATCGCGCGCCTTGGTCCAATCGTCCGTATCAGCGTCCGCCAAGCGTCAGGCCCTCGATACGCAAGGTCGGTGAATTGACGCCGTAGCGGAACTCCAGATCGTTGGCGGCGACCAGCGACTTGAACATTGGCAGCAGGTGTCCGGCGATGGTCACTTCGCTGACCGGATAGGTGATCTCGCCATTCTCGATCCAGAAGCCGGACGCGCCGCGGCTGTAATCCCCGGTCACGCCGTTGACCCCGGAGCCGATCAGGTCGGTGACATAGAAGCCCTGCTTGATGTCGGAGATCAGCTCCTTCGGCGTCACCGCACCCGGCTCGAGATGCAGATTATACGTTCCGGGCGACGGCGAGGACGACACGCCGCGATGCGCATGCCCGGTCGTGACCAGGCCAAGCTCGCGCGCGGTCGCCGAATCCAGCACCCAGGTGGTCAGCACGCCCTCGTCGATCAGCGCGATCTTCTTCACCTTGACGCCTTCGGCATCGAAGGTCTGCGAGCGCAGGCCGCGCACGCGCAGGGGATCGTCGATGATGCGGATATCCCTGGAGAACAGCTGCTCGCCGAGCTTGTCCTTCAGGAAGCTGGTCTTGCGCGCGATCGAGGCGCCGTTGATGGCGCCGACCAGATGGCCGACAATCGAGCCGGCCACGCGCGGATCGAACACCACGGGCACCTTGCAGGTCTCGACCTTGCGCGGATTTCCCCGCGCCACCGCGCGCTCGCCGGCCTTGCGGCCAACGGTCGTGGGGGAATCGAGATCGGAGGCATGCGGCGCGCTGGTGAAATCATAGTCGCGCTCCATGCCGGTGCCCTCACCGGAAATCGCGGTCGTCGAGATGCCGTGGCTGGAACGAAGATAGGAGCCGTGGAAGCCGGTCGACGTCACCAGCACCATGCCGCCGATCCCGGTCGAGGCCGACGCACCGCCGGACTTGGTGACGCCCTTGACCGCGAGCGCGGCAGCTTCCGCTTCGATGGCGCGCTGCTCGAGCTCGGCCGTGGTCGGGACGGTGCGGTCGAGCAGATCGAGATCGGGAAAATCATGCGCGAGCAGCGCGGGATCGGCGAGGCCGACATATTTGTCGTCCGGCGCGACGCGGGCCATCGCGACCGCCCGCTCGGCGAGCTTCGCAATCTCGTCGCCGCTGACGTCATTGGTCGACACCACCGCCTGGCGTTGGCCGACGAACACCCTGAGGCCGACATCATCGCCTTCGGAACGCTCGGTTTCCTCGACGCGGCCGTCACGCACTTCGACGCCTTGCGAGACGCCGCGCACCGCGATGGCATCGGCCGCATCGGCGCCGGCGCGTTTTGCGGCTTCGACCAGCCGCTGCGCGAGATCGCTGAGGCCGGACTGGTCGAACAGATCGGAGGTATCGCCGTGTCGCGATGCAGATGGTGAAGAGTTCACGAACGAATTCCTGCGGATTGAGGGGGGCCCGGAATGGCGTCGACAGACCTAACCAGATGTGCCGGATTCACAGGGATTTCAAGCACTTTGCACCGGCGAGCAACAAAGATTTGAGTGATCGGCGCAAGGCTTCGTCAATCATGCGGGCCAACCTCTTGTCAATCATGGCACGAGGTGAGGAGGGATTAACCAGGCTTTTTAAGCCGAAACGGCGATCGCTCGGCTAGGCTCTCACACATCGACCGGGAACATAATCCCGGCGGGGAGACTAAGGCTTTGAGGCGTCAAACACCAACAAGCGGAATCAATTCCGCCGGGTCGAGCCGCGCACTACGGCTCGACCCTCTTTCCCTTCCGCTCAGCTTCCACGCGCAGGATGCGCGCGCGGATGGCGGCATGCGGCAGGTCGAGCTTCATCGCGAACATGTCGTGCTGCGCCGCGCGGTTCTCGGCATGCGGATGGCGGTCAACGTTCGCGTCAGCGATTTCCTCGGCGTCGCGCTGCGCGGCATCGACGACGCGCAGATGCTGGTGCTGGTTCACCGCGATCCCGCGCTCAGCATTCCGCTCGGCAGCGGTTCGGATGCCGAGGAGATCAGCTCCGCCTGGCAGATGTGGAGCGACATCTTCCGTCTGCCGCAACTGACCGAGCCGGCGCCGCGCCAGCCCGCCCCGCGCCGCCGCCGCCGCAACGCGGTCCGCGCGCGCCGCCCGAAATTCCTGGTCCGCCGCCGCGCCGGCGTCAGCCTCAACGGCACCACCGTGCATCGCGACGAGCGCGAGATCATCGCGCGGGATTAGTTTTATCGTTTCTTCGTACACAGCTCGCCTCACAACCGCTGTCGTCCCTGCGAAAGCAGGGACCCATACGCCGCAGCTTTCGTTGTTGAAGGGACTCGTCGTTCCGGCATCGACAACCGATAACCATTTGTGGTTATGGGTCCCTGCTTTCGCAGGGACGACGATGAGGATGGGTTTCGATTCATCGTCTCACACCACGCGGTGTCATCGCCCGGCCTCGACCGGGCGATCCAGTATTCCAGAGACGCCGATGCTTGAATCGAGAAGCCGCGGCGTACTGGATCGCCCGGTCGAGCCGGGCGATGACAGTTGTGGTGGGACGCAGCTTCGCATTCTCGCAACATCTCTCCGTCATTCCGGGGCGCGCCACTTGGCGCGAGCCCCGGAATGACGAGAGCGTCGTCACCCCGCGCGCAGCACCGCATCGACGATCAGGCTCGCGAACAGGATGAAGCCGGCGTCGCGGTTGGACTTGAAGATGCGCAGACAGAGTGCGGGATCGCTGGTGTCGAGCCGGCGGACCTGCCAGGCGAGATGCAACGCGAACGCCGCTAGCCCGATCCACGCCGGCCAGCGCGCGCCCGCAAGCGCGAACGCCACGCCGATCAGCAGCACGGCGAGGCCGTAGAAAATCATAAGCGCCAGATGGGTGCGTGCGCCGAACAGGCGCGCGGTGGATTTGACGCCGATCAGCGCATCATCCTCGGCGTCCTGGTGGGCATAGATGGTGTCGTAGGCGATCACCCAGGCGATCGATCCGGCGTAAAGCGCGATCGCGGCCGGATCGATGCGCTCCAAGGTCACCGCAAATCCCATCAGCGCGCCGTAGGAAAACGCGAGGCCGAGCACGACCTGCGGCCACCAGGTGATCCGCTTCATGAACGGGTAGATCGCGACGATCACGAGCGAGGCGATGCCGGTCATGACAGCGAAGCGGTTGAACTGCAAAAGCACGGCAAGCCCGATCAGCGCCTGCAGCACCATGAACACCACGGCCTGCGTCACCGACACCTGCCCGGCCGGGATCGGCCGCGACCGGGTGCGCTCGACCTTCGCGTCGAGATCGCGATCGGTGATGTCGTTCCAGGTGCAGCCCGCGCCGCGCATCACGAAGGCGCCGATCAAGAACAGCAGGACGACGAGCGGCAGCGAGCGGACATCATGCGCGACGCCGGCGGCGAGCGCCGCCGACCACCAGCATGGCATCAAGAGCAGCCAGGAGCCGATCGGCCGGTCGTAGCGCGCAAGCCGCAGATAGGGCCGCGACCAGACCGGCGCATGGGTATCCACCCAGTTGCCTGTCGAGTCGGCAACGCGGGCGGAAACGTCACTCATCTGCGGTCAATCATCGGACGGACCCTTATCGGGTGAGAACGTTGCCGTTCAGCGTATCGAAGGTGCTGCCGCCCTTCTTGGTCGGCGTCGCTTCCGGCAGCGAGGCGGATGAGCCGAGCACGTCGCTCAGCGACGGCCCCGCGGGCCCGCGCGGCTGCGCCGCCGCCTGCTCCGCGACGTTGCAGACCTTCTTCAGCAGCGCTTCGGTATTCTTGTGGCCGTCCTTGAGCTGGGTGGAGATCTGCGGCGGGATTCCGCACTTCGACGCGTTGGTGTCGACGTATTTGATCATCTTGACTTCGGCCTGGCTGTAATTGCCGATCAGCTTGCAGGCCTCCTGGGGACTGGCGTGGCGGTCGCTCGCCGCCTTGATCGCCTTGCCGCGCTTCTCGGTCTCCTCGCGCAGCGGGACGAAATCCTTCATGCAGGCGTCACCGGGGCCACCGCCGGCCCCCGGCGGGGGCGGCGGCGACGACAGACCGCCGCCTGCGATCGGCGCTGCACCATTGCTCGGAAAGGCCGACGGCGTGGCGCCGACCCTGGCCGCCGGCGCGCCGTTGACCGGCGGGAACGCGGGATCCGAAGCGGTACCAGCCTGGCTTGGACGCATACCATTGACCGGCGGGAAAGCGGGATCCGAGGCGGTGCCGGCCTTCCCTTGATTGGGCAGCGGCGCCGGAAATGCGCTCTGGGCGGCAGCGTGCCCCGCGGACAGGGCGGTCGCGGCAACGGTCAGCACGATCAGTCGGCGGATCATCGAGGGTGTTTCTCCGGCAAAAGGTCCAGGCAACCCCAGCGCAACAAAACGAAGCAACGAATTTGGGGGCGTTTTACGATTCCTGTGAGCCCTTAACAACCCGTGGATTTGGGCGACAGCGCGGCGTAGGGCCACACCGGCCACATTAAATTGTGCCCCGATTCTAAGCCCTTAGGCTACGAACGGCGGTAAAAAACAACCATCAAATCTGCCTGAACGGGATTTTCGGTGACGCACCGGTTTGAATTTTGCGGTCCCGCACCGACTGAAAAACAAAAGGGGCCGCGTGCAAGCGACCCCCCGGACTGGAAAAAATGACTTGGTGACAGAAGCAATGTATCGACGCGTCCTTACTACCTTGGCCGGCCAGTTCCTGACGAGTCCGCGCGATTACGGTGTCGCTCGGCTTGGTAAACGCTCCACGCAGCACTGAAGAACCGTCTCAGGAACGTAAGGACATGCCTGACCACGATTTTCGCAGCCCCCGCCTCTTCGTCGATGCCCCGCTCGGTGCCGGCGCAATCGTTCCGCTCGAACGCGACCAGAGCAACTATCTCGGCAACGTGCTGCGGCTTGGCGCCGGCGACACCGTGCTGGTGTTCAACGGCCGCGACGGCGAATGGCGCGCGGCGATTTCCGGCCGCAAGCGGGCCGACACGCTGACGATCGCAGCGCAGACCCGCACGCAGGACCGCCTGCCCGACGTCACCTACGTGTTCGCGCCGCTGAAGCACGCGCGGCTCGACTATATGGTGCAGAAGGCGGTCGAAATGGGCGCGGCGCGGCTGGTGCCGGTGCTGACACGTTTTACCCAGGTGTCGCGGGTCAATGGCGAGCGGATGCGCGCCAATGTGGTCGAGGCCGCCGAGCAATGCGGCATCATCTCGCTTGCCGAGGTCGCCGAGCCCCTCCCGCTCGAGCGCTTCCTGACGGGGCGCGATCCGGCACGGCTGCTGGTGTTCTGCGACGAGGCGGCCGAGGTTGCGAACCCGGTGCAGGCGCTGCAGGCGGCGAAAGCCGCGGACGCCGGAATCGACGTGCTGATCGGTCCCGAGGGCGGCTTTGCCGAGGAGGAGCGCACGCTGCTGCTGCGCCAGCCCAGCATCCTCCGTCTCGCACTCGGCCCGCGCATCCTGCGCGCCGACACCGCCGCCGTCGCCGCGCTGGCGCTGGTGCAGGCGGCGCTGGGAGATTGGAAGGGTAGTGATGGACGTACCGGCGGTAGGGTTCCCTCCCCCCTTGCGGGGGAGGGTTAGGGAGAGGGCTGCCGCTTGCTCCGCCGCGTGACGGTTCGCACGGATTCACACTTGCGACGTGCGCGTTGCCAGAGCTGGATTGCACGGAGCCGAAGCTATCTCGACCGCTGCAGCCCGGGGCTTACCCCTCTCCCCAAGCCTCCCCCGCAAGGGGGGAGGGAGTCTGAGAGGCGTGCTCACCTCACTCGCAATTCAGCGGGCCCGGCCCTAGCCAAGCCGTCGTAAAATCGTTAACGAACCCAATCATTAAGCCACTTGGCTAATCCCTGTCGAAACCATGGATCGGCCATGCTAAGGGCTCCGCAAACACCACCCACGGAACCTGCTCCGGAACCCGATTTCGGGACAAATTGGACGTCGAGATGAGCGAAGCTGCCGCACCACGACCTGCCGCCGGATCCGCCTCATGGGCAGATGCGCTGCTGGCCTCGTTCGCGCAGGCTGGCTACGCCAGGTCCGAGCCCGCGATCCTGCAGCCGGCCGAGCCGTTCCTCGACCTGTCCGGCGAGGACATCCGCAAGAGCCTGTATCTGACGACCGACCCGAGCGGCGATGAGCTCTGTCTGCGCCCGGATCTGACGATCCCGGTGGCGCGCGACTACCTCGCCTCGCCGCGTGCCGGCCAGCCGGCCGGCTTCAGCTATCTCGGTCCGGTGTTCCGCTATCGCGGCGGTGCGCCGAGCCAGTTCTTGCAGGCTGGCATCGAATCCTTCGGGCGGCAGGACCGCGCCGCGGCCGACGCCGAGATGCTGGCGCTGGCGCTAGAGGCGACCACCGCGTTCGGGTTGAAGGACGTCGAGATCCGCACCGGCGACGTCGCGCTGTTCAACGCGCTGATCGATGCGCTCGAGCTCTATCCCGTGTGGCGGCGCCGGCTGATCAAGGATTTCAACCGCAAGGTTTCGCTGACCGACGACATCGAGCAGCTGACCTTGGCCACCGCGCCGGGCCGCAACGAATACGAGGGCGTGCTCGCGGCGCTGGCCGGCTCCGACCGCAAGGCGGCGCTGGCGCTGGTCACCGACCTGATGTCGATCGCCGGCACCACCAATGTCGGCGGACGCACTGTGGCGGAGATCGCCGACCGTTTCCTCGAGCAGTCGACGCTGAAAGGCGGCGCACTGCCGCGCGATGCGGTCGCCACCATCAAGCGCTTCCTCGCCATATCTGGCGATCCCGACGACGCGGTGGCGCAGCTGCGCGCGCTCGCCGCCGACGCGAAGCTGAACCTCACGGCCGCGATCGACCAGCTGGAGAGCCGGGTCGGCTTCATGGCCGCGCGCGGCATCGACATCCGCAAGACGCGGTTCTCGACCGCGTTCGGCCGCGGCCTCGACTATTACACCGGCTTCGAGTTCGAGCTGCACGCCAGGGGCAACGGCAGTGAGCCGCTGGTCGCGGGCGGCCGCTATGACGGGCTGATGTCGCAGCTCGGCGCGGCGAGCCCGATCCCCGCGGTCGGCTTCTCGGTCTGGATCGAGGCGATGACTCGGCATGGCAAGGCCGGCGGAGGTGCCCAATGAGCACGCCCTTCGTCGTCGCCGTTCCCTCCAAGGGACGCCTGCAGGAAAATGCCGAAAGCTTCTTCGCCCGCGCCGGGCTGACCTTGTCGAAGGCCGGCGGCGCCCGCGACTATCGCGGCACCATCGCCGGCGTCGACAATGTCGAGATCGCCTATCTGTCGGCGAGCGAGATCGCTGCCAATCTGGCGCGCGGCGCGGTGCATCTCGGCGTCACCGGCGAGGACCTGGTGCGCGAGAGCATTCCGGATCCCGACAAGCGCGTGCTGATGATCGAGGGCCTCGGCTTCGGCTATGCCAATGTCGTGGTCGCGGTGCCGCAGGCCTGGATCGACGTCCGCACCATGGCCGACCTCGACGACGTCGCATCGGGCTTCCGCGAGCAGCACAACCACCGCATGCGGGTTGCGACCAAATACATCAACCTGACGCGCGGCTTCTTCGCAAGGCACGGCGTCGGCGACTACCGCATCGTCGAAAGCGCCGGCGCCACCGAAGGCGCGCCCGCGGCCGGCACCGCCGAGCTGATCGTCGACATCACGACGACAGGCGCGACGCTCGCCGCCAACGGGCTCAAGGTGCTCGACGACGGCGTGATGCTGCGCAGCCAGGCCAACCTCGTTGCGTCGCGGGATGCCGACTGGTCGACCGGCGCCCGCGAGACCGCGCGCGTCATCCTCGACCACATCGCCGCGCGCGCCCGCGCAGCCAAGTACCGCGAGGTCCGCACCCGCTTCGCCGGCTGCAACGACGCGCTGCTGTCGGAGGCACATACCCGTTTCGGCGTGGTCGCCCCGTTCGGGGGACCGACCTCGTCCGGCATGCTTACGCTGCACTGCCCACCGGGCAAGCTTTACGCGCTCGGCAGCTTCCTGCGCGAGCACGGCGCCGAAACCGTGTCGGTGGTGTCGCTGGACTACGTGTTCGACCGCGAGAACCCGCTGTTCGCCAAGCTCGAGGCGTTCCTGCGACAATGAGCCGGCCGCGCCGTTCATGTTGGCGACAGCCGGCCGTCGGTACCATATTCTATTCAAGGGATATTTTCTGGAACCTGACCGATGATGCTGGGCTCTGACGTTTCCAGCCTGACCACGACCGCCAAGACCGCCGCCGCACAGGGTCTGTCCATCGTCGTGCCCGTCTACAACGAGGCCGCCGGGCTTGTGGCGCTGCACCAACGGCTGATCGACCTCGCGAAGTCACTGCGCGCCCGTTACGGGCTCAACTGCGAAGTGGTCTATGTCGACGACGGCAGCGCGGACAATACGCTGGCGATCGCGCGCGGCCTGCCCGCCGATGGGCTCGACCTGCAGGTGGTGTCGCTGTCGCGCAATTTCGGCAAGGAGGCGGCGCTGATGGCCGGCCTCGACCACGCCCGCCGCGGCGCGGTGCTGTTCATGGATGGCGACGGCCAGCATCCGCCGACCCTGGTGGAGCAGCTGGTCGCGCACTGGATCGACGACGGCTACGACGTGGTCTACACGGCGAAAGCGCATCGCGACAATGAATCGGCGGCGCGCCGGCTTGCCGTGCGCGGCTTCTACGCGCTGATCAACTGGGGTGCGCGGCAGCAGATTCCCGAGGATGCCGGCGACTTCCGCCTGCTGTCGCCGCGCGCGGCCGCGGCCCTGCGGCAATTGCCGGAGCGCAACCGCTTCTTCAAGGGCCTCGCCAGCTGGATCGGCTTCAAGCAGATCCGCGTCGACTACGAGCCGGCGCCGCGCGCGCATGGCGTCACCACCTTCAACGCCGGCCGGCTGATCGGCCTCTCGATCGAGGGCCTGACCTCGTTCTCGGTGGCGCCGCTGCGCTTCGCCAGCCTGCTCGGCGCGCTGCTCGCCGGCGCGGCGTTCCTGTTCGGCCTCTCGATCCTGTGGGAGGTGCTGACCACCGGCAAGCAGGTCCCCGGCTATCCGTCGCTGATGATCGGCATGATGACGATCGGTGGCGTGCAGCTGATCATGATCGGGATCGTTGGCGAATATATCGGCAAGATCCTCTCCGAGCTGAAGGCGCGCCCGATCTACTTCGTCGCCGAGCACACCGAGAAGCACGCCGATGGCGGCGCGGCGCAGGGCGCGACCGAGCGGACCGCCGCCGAATGAACACGGATACGCCGCGCCGGATCTGGCTGTGTGCTGACGACTATGGCTTGAGTGATGGCGTCAACCGCGCAATCCGCGATCTGATCGAACGCGGCCGCCTCAACGCGACGTCGGTGATGATGGTGACGCCGGCGATCGGCCGTGAAGCTGCGGCTGCATTGCAGGCCTCGGTGGCGAAAAGCCCGCGCTGCGCGATCGGACTGCATGTGACGTTGACCGCGCCATTCCGGCCGCTGACGATGCATTTCCGCCCGCTCGACGGCGACATGTTCCTGCCCTTCCCGCGGCTGTTGCGCGCCGGGCTGATGCACCGGCTCGACGCCGAACTGGTCCATGCCGAGGTGCTGGCGCAGCTCGACGCCTTCCACGATCTGTTCGGCCGCGCGCCGGATTTCGTCGACGGCCACCAGCACGCGCAGCTGTTCCCGCAGGTGCGCGACGGGTTCCTGCGCGCCGTGAAGGAGCGCGCGCCGGACGCCTGGGTGCGGCAGTGCGGCCGCGAAGGTCCGCTGGCGCGCCAGCTCACGGCGCCGAAGGCCTTGGTGCTGAACGTGCTCAGCACGCAATTTCGGATCAAGGCCCAGCGGTCGGGCCTGCGCTTCAACCCGGCCTTCGCCGGCGCCTATGACTTTACACGCGAGAACGATTTCGCAGGCTTGATGCGCGGCTTTCTCGACGGCCTGCCCGAGGACGGGCTGGTGATGTGCCATCCCGGTTTCGTCGATGAAACTCTGAAGAGCCTCGATCCGCTGACGACGCAGCGCCAAACCGAGCATGCCTATCTCGCGGGCGACGATTTCCCCGCTCTGCTGGCCCTGAACAAAGTTACACTCGAATAAAGTTACATCGGCCTGACAAGGTTCGTCCGGTCGTATTGTCGCATACATAAATTTAATTCGGGCCCCCACTCCTTGCGCCACAAAGCCCGTCCTACATCTCGGACGCGCCGATTCGATCGACGCGATGGAGAACGCCATGACACCGCAAGAACGCCAATTGATCGACGATCTCTTCGACCGGCTCGCCAAGCTGGAGAATGCCCCGCGCGACAGCGAGGCCATGTCCGCGATCATGCAGGGCCTGCGCAGCGCGCCGAATGCGGTTTATGCGCTGGTGCAGACAGCGCTGGTGCAGGACGAGGCGCTGAAGCGCGCCCATGACCGGATCCAGCAGCTCGAGGCCGCGGTCGGCCAGCAGCAAGGAGCGCAGCAGCAGGGCGGCGGTTTCCTCGATTCGATGCGCGATGCGATCTTCGGACAGGGCCAGCAGCAGCCGCACGGCTCGGTGCCGCCGGTGCGCCCGCCGGATGTTGGCGGCAGCCGCCCGGTCTGGAACTCGGGCCAGGCGATGCAGCAGGCGGGCGGTTATGGCCAGCCGCCGCAGCAATACGGCCAGCCCCAGTACGGTCAGCCCTATGGCGGCCCGCAGCCCCCGGCCTTCGGCGGCGGCGCGCCCGGTGGCGGCGGCGGCTCGTTCCTCGGCACGGCGGCTGCGGCCGCAGCCGGCGTGGTCGGCGGCGGTCTCTTACTCTCCAGCATCCGCGGCATGATGGGTGGCGGCAGCCATCAGTCGCTGGCCGATGCCGGCGGCCTCGGCGGCGGTTCGCGCCCCTGGGGCGGCGACCAGTCGTCGAGCGACCTCGCGCGTGACGCGGGGATCAACGATGTCGGCTCCAACCGCGACAGCGGCTCTCGCGCCGGCGCGTTCGACCAGGCGCAGGCCGACCGGGACAGTGACGATGATCAAGACGCCGACGACTTCGACGACAACGACAACGGCGGCGACGACAACGGCGATTACGCGTAAACGCGATCGCTGATACGACAACGGCCGCTCCGATCGAGCGGCCGTTTTGATTTTGACCAATCCGTTGCCCGGATGAAGCTCTTCTCCTTCCCCCTGAAAGGGGGAAGGTCGGGATGGGGGTCAGCCACACGCGGCCATGCCAGTGGAGAGACAGGATCCCCACCCGCTTTGCTCTGTCGAGCAAAGCGACCTCCCCTTTTCAAGGGGAGGTTGACGCGCCCTTCTCACATCACCACGACCTTGGCGCCGACATTGACGCGGCCGTAGAGATCGATCACGTCCTCGTTGCGCATCCGGATGCAGCCGGACGAGACGTTGGTGCCGATCGTCCAGGGCTCGTTGGAGCCGTGGATGCGATAGAGCGAGGATCCCAGATACATCGCGCGGGCGCCGAGCGGATTCTCCGGGCCGCCTTCCATGTGCCGCGGCAGATCGGGACGGCGCGCCAGCATTTCCGGCGGCGGTGTCCAGGCCGGCCATTCCTTCTTCGCCGAGATCGTCTTGACTCCGGCCCAGGTGAAGCCGGGACGTCCGACGCCGATGCCGTAGCGCAGCGCGCGGCCGTCACCCTGCACCAGATAGAGGAACTTGTTCGGCGTATCGACGACGATGGTGCCGGCGCCTTCCTTGCCGCTGTAATCGACCAGCTGTTTTTCGTATCTCGGATCGAACGGACGCTGCGTCGGATCGCCGGCGGCCTCCTCCTGCTGACGGATCATCTGCTGCTGCGGATCCATCGGCGGCAGCCCCTGACGGTTGCCGTAATAGGCCGGCTGCTGCTGATACATCGGCTCTCGCGAATACCCTTGCGACGATGGCGCATCGCCGAACAGGAATTCGATGAAGCCGCCGCCCATGTTGGAGCGTTGCGGCTGCACATAGGCGGTGCGCATCGGCGGCTGCGGCGCGCCCTGGTTGGCGTAGATCACGGTGGGCTCGGGCTGAGCCGACGCGTCGATCGCCATGGCATGATGGGGAACGGCAATAAGAGAAGAGGCGCCGGCGAGCAGCGCAAGCGTGGTTTTCCTGAACATCGACGTACTCTGTACTGGTTTCGTCGTGACGTGATGCGCGAGGGCGCCGACTTGCGCCGTTGCACGTGGTCAATAAGCAATGAAAACCGCATCGGTTTGGTAAACGGATCGGCCGTTTCGATTCACCACGTCGGCAATGGCGCGCGGTTTTGCCCGACAGCGTTTATTTTGCGTGAATGCCGCAGCGACATGGTTAACCGACGGTAGCGCGGCGGTTGCGCGCCATCGGCGCAAACTGTTCCCGCGTGAACCTGACGTTAAATCACCTCTCGCTAGAACGGACTTCAGTAAAAGGGGCGGGAATGAAAATCATGTCAGTGAAGCGCAAGCGTTTTCGTGTCGAGCAGGCCATGGGTGAAGTCGTGATGCCGGAGCCGGAAGTGACTGGCGGCGCCGACCTCGGTCCGATGCATCGGGAGATCATGGCGGAGCTTCGCTCGATCCGCGCCCAGATGGCCGCAGCGCCGGCGCAGCGCACCGGCGACAGCGTCGATGCCGCCGTCGCCCGCGAAGTCGCCGAAACGCACGCGCTGCTCGAGACCTACCGCGCGCAGGTCGAACAGTGCGAGAAGCTCAAGGTCGAGCTCGACCTGATCCACGACGCGATCAGCCGCACCAAGCGCGAGATCGCCGTGCTGCACGGCAAGAGCTTCAACGGCGAGGAGATGGCCAAGGTCAATGGCGAGCTCGGCGCCGTGGTCGGCGGCACCGAACAGGCCACCCAGCAGATCCTCGAAGCGGTGGAAGCGATCGACCAGGCCGCGACGGCGCTCGCGAACAACGTCACGCCCGACCAGCAGAAGCGGCTCAGCGAAGATATTCAGGAGCGCGTGGTCTCGATCTTCGAGGCCTGCAACTTCCAGGACCTCACCGGCCAACGCATCAGCAAGGTGATGCAGACGATGAAGTTCATCGAACAGCACATCAACGAGATGATGAACATCTGGGGCGGCGTCGACGCGATCAAGACCCACGTCCCGCCGATCGTCGACACCCGCGAGGGCGATGCCCGCCTGCTCAACGGCCCGAAGCTCGACGGCGACGCCGGCCATGCCTCGCAGGACGACATCGACGCGATGTTCAACTGAAATTTGTCGGATCGAAACGAAAAACGCCGGCCTTCGGGCCGGCGTTTTTGTTTGGGCGATGGTCCAACCCCGTGAGGAATCACCAGACAGAGTTGTCAGAACCTTCGTCTCGACCGCATGCAGTTTGTGCCAATTGTGACATCTGGAAATTTGCTGGCAGGTCCGCTGTCGCGGGCGCATACTGTGCGTGAGGGAAATTGTCATGCGTGTGCCGGGAGCCAAGATTGGGTGCCGGTTGCATCGGACTTCCGGAGTGAATCCGGTCGCCCCGAGCGGGGCTTCGTATTTCCAGACAGCACACAGTCCAGGTTTGCCGGCCACTCGTTGCGCGCATCCGAGAGCGAGCAGATTTCGCTCGGGCGCGGCCGTCATTGAAACCGTGACGATGCGCGGCGGGTTTCTTCCGCGCTGATACCTGCGGCTTGTTGAGGGATCACTGATTGGGGGGAGCCACTGGACTACTCAACACTGGAGATCAAACATGACGCGAAGAATTGTCAGAAATACTGCAATTGCTCTCTCGACTTTCGCTTGTGCGACACTGTTCTCCATCACCTGGTCCGAGCAGGGCGGCGTTTCAGCGTCGGTCGAAAGTGCCCAGGCGCGCGTGGGCCGACCGCTCACGCCCGTGAGCGCCGCGGGCGTTGCGCGTCGTCACACCCGGCGCGCCGCCTACGGGTACGGCGTCGGCGCGGGGATCGCCGCCACGGCCGCGGTCGCCACGGCAGCCGCCACTGCGCCGGTCTATGGCTGGGGCACGAATAACTGGACCGATGCATACGCCGCGCAGACCGATCCCCACTTTGGCCAGCCTTACTATCCGGCACGAGCCTACCATGGGGTCAGCCCGTATTACGGATATGCCGGATGGACGGACTACAAGGCAGCCAATGGCATTGGCTGCGAGCCCGGCACGATGACGAAGATGGCCGACGGCCACACTTACGTCTGCCAGTGAGACCCGCGCAGCGACACGGAAAGAGGGCGGCTCAATGAGCCGCCCTCTTTCATATGAAGCAGAGCGCCCGGCGTTGATCTACGTCAACATCGCCGATCCCTCGCCGTTGATATGTTCAGCCGTACCTGAACCGGCGCCATCATTTGTCGGTTCGGCTGCGATGAAGAGGATCACCATGCATCGGACGAACATTCTCTCGACCAAGTCGGTGACAGTTGCGGGCATTGCGACCAGCCTCTTGTTGGCGGCAGCAGGTGTCGCGCTCGCTCCGGCGCCGGCCAAGGCCGTCGTCTACTGCCAGTACGTTGGTTATCCGCACGGCTGCGTGGCGAGGGCAGGCGTCGTGCTCAGACCTCGTCCGGTGGCGCGGGCTGCGGTCCGTCATAACGCCGGCGGCAACCTGAATGGCGGCGTCAATCGGGTTGGCGTGCGGCGATAGAGCAGGTCTTTGCAAGTCACGACGATTGGGTGCGCACGGCAAGCCAGATCCGTGCTCCCTGAGGTTCGTTGATGCACAGACGAAAAGCGTCGGCCCTCAGGCCGGCGTTTTTGTTTGGGCGATTGATCTAGGGCCGATCGACATTCATTGCATCCAGATCATTGCGGCTGCGAGATGGATGAAGCCAGTAAAGTTGTCAGATCGCCTGTCATAACGGGTTGCCAAGCGTCGGAAGTGTTTGAGCTGGCAAAAGCAGCGCTCGATGCGGTTGCGCTGTTTGTAGGCGTCGGCGTCGTGCGGAATGATGATCTTGCGGGTGCGGTTTGACGGGATCACCGCCGTTGCGCCGATTTCCGCGATGATCGCACGCAAGGCGTTGCTGTCATAGGCCTTGTCGGCGAGCACGGCATCGCCGCTCTGGCCGTGGAGCAGTGCGGGCGCCTGGGTGATGTCATTAACTTGCCCAGCCGTGACGATGAAGCGGAGCGGACGGCCGAGCGCATCAGCCAGCATGTGGATCTTGGTGGTCAGTCCGCCTCGGGAACGCCCCAGCGCCTGATCTTTGGCCCCCCTTTTCCGCTCGTCGCCTGCTGGTGGGCGCGAACGATGGTGCTGTCGATCATCAGATACTGGTTGTCGCGATCGGCGGTCAGAGCAGCGAACACGCGCTCCCAGACGCCGGCATGGCACCAGCGGCTGAAGCGCTGATGCACCGTTTTCCACTTGCCGTACCGTTCCGGCAGGTCGCTCCAGTGTGCGCCCGATCGCAAGACCCACAAACATCCGTTGACGAACAGTCGATTGTCCGCAGCCGTCCGTCCCGGGTCGCCGGCTTTCCCCGGCAGCAGTGGCGCAACCCTCGCCCATTGCGCCTCCGTCAGCTCATATCGTTTCGCCGCCACCATCTGCTCCGTGTCTCGAATCACGGAACTCTATGAATCAGCGATCAAACCGCTTGGGAATCCTGAATGTCGATCGGTCCTAGGCCTCGCGGAAAGAGACCCCTCACCCGGCTTGCATCTGGCGATGCAATCCGGCCTCTCCCACAAGGGGAGAGGCGAACTGCCGATGTGGCCCTAGCCGCGGATAAACGAACGCCGCGCTGTTACGCCCTCGGGGCGCAGCGGACATAGACCATGTTGCCGTAGCGGGTGGCGGCGTCCTTGTCGACGAAGCGCGTGATCAGGACCCGGCCGTCGAACGAGATGATCTCGCGGTCCTGCTCGCCGGGCACAGGTCCGGGCGGGCCGATATAGTTCTTGCCGCTCGGGGAACCCTTCAGCCGCAGTTCCTGCGGGGTGGCCTGATCGGCCAGATGCATGATGACGCCGCCGTTCTGGCCGGCGCCGATCACATAAGGCTGCTTGCACTGGCCGCGCGCGGCGGCCTCGGTGCGGGCGCGGTCAGCGGGATTCTGGAACGAGGCGAGACCCCAGCGGCCGACGATCTCGTCGGGGCGGATGCTCGCCGGCATCTCCGGGGCCACTCCCGGTTCAACCGGCCCTGGCTCGGGGTTCGACGACAGCGACGGCAGGCTCATGCCACCGCACGCCCCCAAAAGTGTCGTCAGCGCCGAAACAGCCGCGAACCGTGCGACCAATCGCGCGTTGAGTGACCTGATCATATGCATCCCCCGACAATGTCCCGGCCGCACCCGTCCTGCAGCCAAGCGTAAAACTTAAGGCGGAGCAATGACGTCTGACAAAATTACGTCATCGCTACGATTTGGTTTCTGGTCCACCATCCTATATTGGCCTCACCAAGGCCTTAACCCGTTTGCTTGACAGAAACTGCGCCAAGCCATATTTCCCGGCCCACAATTAGCACTCTTGCACCACGATTGCTAAATGCGTCGGGCGTCCTGCCTGGCGCCGACCGGGCCGGCATTCAACGCCGGTCTCGATGAACCGGACCTGAAACCGAGCCTCCAAGAGGGAACGTCATGGCTAAATCCACCTTCCGCCCACTGCATGACCGCGTCGTGGTCAAGCGTATCGATGCCGAGGAGAAGTCCAAAGGCGGCATCATCATTCCGGACTCGGCCAAGGAGAAGCCGTCGCAGGGCGAGATCGTCGCCGTCGGCCCGGGTGGCCGCGACGAAGCCGGCAAGCTGATCCCGATCGACCTCAAGGTCGGCGACCGCGTGCTGTTCGGCAAGTGGTCGGGCACCGAGGTCAAGCTCGACAACCAGGAGCTCCTGATCATGAAGGAGTCCGACATCATGGGTGTGCTGGCGTAGGGCCATGAACTCCGGGGGCCGCCGTGCCCTCCGCTGTCATGCCCGGGCTTGACCCGGGCATCCATCACGCTTCCAAAGACTCTTACGAATACGAAGGCGATGGATCGCCGGGTCAAGCCCGGCGATGACGAGCGTCAACAGACGGCAAGCAATTCACAAACATTCCAGGAGTTCAAATCAATGGCTGCCAAGGACGTAAAATTCGCCGGAGACGCCCGCGACCGCATGCTGCGCGGTGTCGACGTGCTCGCCAATGCCGTGAAGGTGACGCTTGGCCCGAAGGGCCGCAACGTCGTCATCGAGAAGAGCTTCGGTGCTCCCCGCATCACCAAGGACGGCGTCACCGTCGCCAAGGAGATCGAGCTCGACGACAAGTTCGAGAACATGGGCGCGCAGATGCTGCGCGAGGTCGCCTCCAAGACCAACGACACCGCCGGTGACGGCACCACCACCGCGACCGTACTGGCGCAGGCCATCGTCCGCGAGGGCGCCAAGTCGGTCGCCGCCGGCATGAACCCGATGGACCTCAAGCGCGGCATCGACACTGCGGTTGCCGCCGTGATCAAGGACATCGAGAAGCGCGCCAAGCCGGTCGCCTCCTCATCCGAAGTCGCCCAGGTCGGCACCATCTCGGCCAATGGCGATGCCGCCATCGGCAAGATGATCGCGCAGGCGATGCAGAAGGTCGGCAACGAGGGCGTCATCACCGTCGAGGAGAACAAGTCGCTCGAGACCGAGGTCGACATCGTCGAGGGCATGAAGTTCGACCGCGGCTATCTCAGCCCCTACTTTATCACCAACGCCGAGAAGATGACCGCCGAGCTCGAGGATGCCTACATCCTGCTGCACGAGAAGAAGCTGTCCGGCCTGCAGTCGATGCTGCCGGTGCTGGAAGCCGTGGTGCAGTCGGGCCGTCCGCTCCTGATCCTCGCCGAGGACGTCGAGGGCGAGGCGCTGGCGACGCTGGTGGTCAACCGCCTGCGCGGCGGCCTCAAGGTTGCCGCCGTCAAGGCGCCGGGCTTCGGCGATCGCCGCAAGGCGATGCTGGAGGACATCGCGATCCTGACCGGCGGTCAGCTGATCTCCGACGACCTCGGCATGAAGCTCGAGAACGTCACGGTCAACATGCTCGGCCGCGCCGGCAAGATCGTGATCGACAAGGAGAACACCACGATCGTCAAGGGCGCCGGCAAGAAGAAGGACATCGACGCCCGTGTCGGCCAGATCAAGGCGCAGATCGAGGAGACCACCTCGGACTACGACCGTGAGAAGCTGCAGGAGCGCCTTGCCAAGCTCGCCGGCGGCGTTGCCGTGATCAAGGTCGGCGGCGCGACCGAGGTCGAGGTCAAGGAGAAGAAGGACCGTGTCGAGGACGCGCTGAATGCGACCCGCGCCGCGGTGCAGGAAGGCATCGTGCCCGGCGGCGGCGTCGCGCTGCTGCGCGCCAAGAAGGCGGTCGGCCGTCTCACCAACCCCAATGCCGACGTCCAGGCCGGCATCAACATCGTGCTCAAGGCGCTCGAAGCTCCGGTTCGCCAGATCTCGGAGAACGCCGGTGTCGAGGGCTCGATCGTGGTCGGCAAGATCCTCGAGAACAAGTCGGAGACGTTCGGCTTCGATGCCCAGACCGAGGACTATGTCGACATGGTCGACAAGGGCATCATCGACCCCGCCAAGGTGGTGCGCACCGCTCTGCAGGACGCCTCCTCGGTGGCCGGCCTGCTGGTGACCACCGAAGCCATGGTCGCCGAAGTGCCGAAGGACGCGGCCCCGGCGATGCCGGGCGGCGGCATGGGCGGTATGGGCGGCTTCTAAGCCCCGTCGTCACATCACGATCGAGATCGAAGGCCGCCTCCGGGCGGCCTTCTTTTTTGCGATTTGATCACGATCGAGTTGTAAGGATCATCCGATGTCCCGCGACGCCCAATCCCTGACGTCAACGCTTGTGCTGTTCTACGCGATCGGCGCGGTGCTCGCGCTGGGCGCCTATGCCCAAGACAGCATCGATGATCTCGCGGTCATCTTGACGTTCTGGTTCAAGCAAACGTTGACGTTTGTCGTGCTCGCCGCAGGCTATTGCGTCTACTACTTCGTTGCTGGCTCGACCGGTCACCGTCCAAAGGCGCCGCTGCGATTTCTGGACATATCGTTCCTTACCGCTCTCGCCACGCTGGGCGTTCTGATGATGATCTAGGGTTGGGCGATCCTTGACTGCAACGAGCCCATAAATCCGGCAGCCTGCTACGCCACGCAGACGTCCGGCACCGCCACCTTCTGAAACAGATGCGGCGAGGCGACCGCCGAATCCGGATAGGCCGCGAGCTTGGCCCTGAACTCGGGGTTTGCAAAAGCTGCCCGGAACGCCGCGGTCGATTCCCATACCGCGTAATTCAGATAGGCCGGGCTGTCGCCGAGCGCGCGGTGCAGCTGGGTCGAGATGAAGCCGGGCTGCCGCTTCATGATGGCGGCGTCGGCCTGCCAGGCCTTGAGGAAGGTGTTCTCGTCGGCCTTGTCCAGCGTGAAGAGGTTGACGAGCACGACGTTGCTGGCTTCGACGGCGAGCTGGCGGTCGATCGGGAATGCGGGGTCGAGGGGACGCATCTGCGGCATGGCTGACTCCGTTAATTTGGTACTATGATGTCATTTCGATCAGATCGATACATAGTACATTGACATCATGATGTCAATATAAACTTATGGTGACAAATGCCGCAGACCAAGCGCACGCCGGCCGGCGAGGCCCTCAGCAGCCTGATTCTTGACCTGTTCAGGCTCAACAGCCTGCTGTTCACCGCTGGCGACCGGATGGTGGCGGGACTCGGTCTGACCAGCGCGCGCTGGCAGATCCTCGGCGCCATCGTCACCACCGAGCGCCCGCAACCGGTGGCGTGGCTGGCGCGCGACCTCGGCGCTGCCAGACAGAACGTGCAGCGGATCGTCAACGACCTGCAAAGGGACGGGCTCGTCACATTCGAGACCAACCCGCATCACCGCCGCGCCCAGCTCGTGGTGCTGACCGAGAAGGGGCGGCAAAGCTTCGACGCGGCGATGCGCCTGCAGCTGCCCTGGGTGAACGGCCTCGCCGACGGGCTGGCGGTGAAGGACATCGAAACCGTGAGCCGCGTCGTCAGCACGCTGCGCGGCAGGCTGGAGAACGGCCAGGAACCTGACGAACGCGCATGACAGCGATTATGGAAGCGCCGCCGTTAGGCGGCCTTCTTTTTTGGCAATGACACGGGGGTTTGCTAGTTACGACGGAACCGATTCTGCCCCTTCGAGGACTTATCGTATGCGCGCGCTCCCGCTCCTGCTGCTCGGTGTTGCCGTCGTCTCGGCACCTGCCCTCGCCCAGATGAAGCTGCAAACCAAGCCGGCGCCGTCGAACGGCCCCGAGACGCGCTATTTCACCGCGATCGATGGCCTGATGGACGGCAATGCCGACGTCGTGCTGAAGGAAACCCGCCAGGGCAAGACCGTGACCGCGGCCGTGCTCGACCTCTGCTATCCCGCCGACAAGAGTTCCGACCGCAAGGACCGCTTCGTCGCGAACCTGACCATCAACGGCCAGACGCTCACCGGCACCACCCAGAGCGTCGCCGACAAGCAGCCGATCACGATCAAGCTGAACCGCAAGCAGACCGGCGACAGCTTTGAGTTCCGCGGCCAGATCACGATCGGCCAGACCGTGACCGAGGTCGCCTCGACCGACAATTCCGATCTCAGCGAGAAGGAATTCCAGGATAACCAGGCCACCGAGGACGGCATCACGCCGCAGCCGAAGGATTTTACCGACGTCTCGCCGGAATCGATCGGCGTGCGGGTCAAGCTCGATGCGGCTGCCGACTTCCTCAAGAGCCTGAAGGGCGAGGCCGTCGAGGTAGGCACCTCCAGCCTCGCGGTGACCTGCGACGCGATGCGCTCCGGTGAGCAGACCATCAACCTCACCGTCGATCCCGAGCACGCCAGCGCGCTGCTCGCCAAGGCGAAATCGGCGCCCGGCGTGACGGCGGCCGGCTGGACCAGCGGCGTGGTGGAGATGGACCGCACCATCCGTTTCGCCGCCGCCGACTGGCGCGACGGCGACAAGATCAACAAGGACAAGCTCGCGACTGCGATTTCCAATGTGCTGGCGAAGACGCTTGCGGCAAAGCCGGCCTCAGCGACCTGGAACGCGAACACCGGCAAGCTCAAGCTGGTGCTGAAGCGGCCGAGCGCGATCTACCCAGCGCTCGGCCTCACCCAGAATTACGAGGTCACCGCCCTCGTCTCGCCTGACAAACCCGGCAGCTCGGACAAATTGATGCTGTGGGTCTCGAGCCCCACCGTCTCGACGTCGGACGACAGCGCCGGCGCCAAGCTCAACCTCTCCGACGATTCCAGCAGCGACGAGGAAGGCAGCGAGGCCAAGGACGACAACGGCGCGATCGACGCGCTGCTCAAGGAACTCAAGGGCCAGCGCTGGGACGCTGACAAGTCGGTGTGGCACTGAAGCCGGGGGTCCTCCCGATTCAGGCTGCCCTCGTCTTCAGCGGCACCACGTTGTCGCGCGCCATCTCGGGAACTGCGTCCGGACCGGACTGAAGCATCCCGTCGCTTCTGACGAACAATTCGAAACGAGGCTCGATCGCAACGCGATCGAGCAGCGCCCGCAGCTCGGGACGAAATCCCTCGCCGCGCAACGCGGCGATCGCATCGAAGTTGCGCATGATGTTCTCCTGTGTGTCGGTGCAAACCATGTCGCGCGCGCGTTGCGCGAACCACCCGCTTTCCGATTGCGCAACGACGCTCGAGAAGCGGTGCTAAACGCCATATCGGCAAAGCGGAATCCCATCTCGAATGCCATCGCGCACCTGATCTGGAATCGGGTGGTGCGAGGCACGCCTCCAAATGTTCACTGCGCGCATCGAGACAACGCCGGTCGAGATGCCGGCAACGCGCAAATGGAGACGAAGGGATGTCGGAGCAAAACAAGGCCGTGGTCGGCCGCTGGTTCAAGGAGTTCTGGGGCAGCCCCTGGAATCCGCGCATCATCAACGAGCTCGCAACGGCGGACATTGTCGTGCATTACCCGATGCACGAGCCGAAGAAGGGCCGCGCCGCCGTCATGAAGTTCATGACCGAATTTCGCGAAGCGTTTCCGGATCTCGATTTCCGGGGCGTCGGCGATCTCATCGCGGAAGGCAACCTCGTTGTCGGCCGCTGGGAAGGCGGCGGCACCCACACCGGTCCTGCGTTCAGCGACTTCCGGCTCGGCTCGCTGCCCGCGGCCTCCGGACGCAAGATGACATTCGCCGGCACCACCGTGCTGCGCGTGCAGGACGGACGGATTGCCGAGGAGCTGGGGCAAGAAGATGCGATCACCGCCATGCTGCAACTCGGCCTCATCCGCCTGCCCGAACACGCCGGCAGCGCGGCGCGGCCGGGCGGCGAGCTGCCGGCCGGCTGGAACAACATGCCGGGATATCCGGAAGGCCCGCGCTGAACGCAGGCCGGATAGCGTGACTCCGTCGGCGATCGCATGAGACTCTCCGAACGCGGTTCTTGCGCGTTCGGGTAGCCCAATTGACCGGCTCAGTGAACTTGAAGGCCTCCAATCCGGCGTCGCGCTGGAGGCATTCCAATATTGCACGACGTTCGGCATCAAGCCGGAAAGATCAGGCAGGTCGTCGTGCCGTGCGCGAGCAGCCGCCCCTTGTCGTCGGTGACCCTACCTTCCGCGGTGCCGATGCGGCGGCCGCAATTGAGCACACGGCCCTCGGCCCGGATCGGACCGGTGTCCGGCGTGATCGGCCGCACCAGCGAGATCTTGAATTCGAGCGTGGTCTGGCTGGTGCCGGCGTCGAGCGTCGACTGCACCGCAAGTCCCATGCAGCTGTCGAGCAGCGTTGCGGTGAGACCGCCATGCACGGTGCCGGCCGGATTGAGATGCGCATCCGTCGGCAGCAGCGTGACGACGACGCGGCCGTGCTCGGCCTCGGTGACGTCATAGCCGAGCGTCCGCGCGATGGTGTTGAGCGGCAACGCACCTGAGGCGAGCCCCTGGACGAATGCGAGACCGCTCATCTTGAGTTTCTGTTCGGCGCTGACGGTGCCGTAGCTCTTGGCCATTGCTGATCTCCATCATTGCTTGATGAGGTTGGCGGCCGCTTCCGTCGCAGCGAGACAGGCGAGCGGCCGTAGAGCCTTGCGAATGCGGCGTTCATGCGCCGAGCGCTGGAGAAGCCGGCGCGCTGCGCCACCAGACGGATTGGGAGATTACTGCCGTCGATCAGGCGCTTGGCCCGCTGCACACGCAGCGAGAGCGCGACCTGCAGCGGCGAGGCATCGAGATGCTCGGCGAACAGACGCGACAGATGCCGCGCGCCGATGCCGAGCCGGTCGGCCAGCGCGGCGACGGTGTCGTGGTCGAGCGCGCCCGCTTCGATCAGCGCCAGCGCGCGCTCGACCGTGGTCCTGGTGCCCTTCCATGCCGGGCAGAACGGCGCCGCTTCGGGACGGCAGCGCAGGCAGGGCCGGTAACCGGCGCGCTCGGCCGACGCGGCGCTGCCATAGAACCGCACATTGCGGGCGAGCGGCGTGCGCGCCCGGCACACCGGACGGCAATACACGCCCGTGGTCCTGACCGCGACGAACACGATGCCGTCCCAGGCCGGGTCGCGGCGCTGAAAGGCGGCATATTGTGCGGCGAAATCGAGCATGCAACCAATATAGCGACGCAAGCTCGCCGCGACGACCCGGTTTGCGGTGACGGCGTCCGGAAACGACCGCTGCATGCAGGGCGGCGTGACGCCCCTCGGCGCTCCGTCGCACGCTTGTTCGCTGGGACGGCATCGCTTCGCTCGCCGCTCCGTCAATTTACGGGGCCTGCGACCAAAAGACTTCGTGCTGCCGCAGTTCGGTCACCGAAAATTAAGGCTCGATTTAGTTTCGAGGATCATCCTTTGCGTCACCGAACACAGGTCACGCCATGCAAGACCGCGAGCCGATCAGTCCTGGGAGCATCTGGCCAACGGATGTGACGGAGGGTCATTCGCCGGCGCAGACGGCGGACCTCTGGGACGTCTCAGGCGAGAATCAAGACGCCGCTTTGCTGCTGCGGGAGCCGTTCGCCGACCGGATCGGCACCGCGCTGTTGGCAGCGACCGCGCTGGCCGCAAGCTTCGTGCTGGGATGGACCGGCGGTGCCAACTGGCACGACTTGATAGCTCCGGCCCCGGTCCCGGTGGCCCAGAAGGAAGCGCCGGTCCCGCACATCGCGGAGGCGCCGCCGAGCCGAAAGAGCGAGAGCCCGCGCCGGACCGCGTCCAACGCCGACCCCGTCGTCACCGGCAGCATTCCCAAGACCATCGCCAATCCACGCCCGCAAGTGCTGGGGGCCGCGCCCACCACGCTCGGTGCGCAGGCCACCGCACTCGGGTCGAAGCCGCAGCTGGCAGCGGGACCGGAGACGCGTCCGAGCACGATCCCCGGATGGTCGGTGGTCGAAGTCCGCGACGGCACCGCCGTGCTGGAGGGGCCGGAAGGCGTCAAGATGGCCGCACGCGGCGACGTCGTCCCTGGCCTCGGCCGGGTCGATTCCATCGTGCGCTGGGGCAATCGCTGGATCGTCGCCACCGCGAGCGGATTGGTGGCGACGCCCTGAGCGGCTGCGCTCGATGTATCAGTTGCTGTTGATCACGAAACGCAGCTGCTTGCTGCCGATGAACGTGACCTGATCGCCCTGACGTTTCCAGCTCGTCATGTCGCCGAGCGCTGCGAGCAGATCCTTGTCGGCCTGCGCCCGGTCCGGCGTGCAGGTGCGGTTCTCCATCGCGCCGGGAACGAACACGATGGTGCCGCCGGCAACCGAGAACTGGCCCTTGCCGCCGTCGCACCACAGTTCGAGGATCACCTCGCCGTTGTCGCCGACCTCGATCGAGGGAATCCGCTTGGACCCCGGCATGCGGGCGGCATCGAGCGTCATCACGAAGCCGAACGGGAATTCTTCCTGGGCCTGCGCGGGCCTCGCGGCAACAGCGGTTGCAACCAGCGCCAACGCGGCCATGCCGCCGTTCAGAATCCGCTTCATCGAGATCATGCCATTCCCAGGATCGCTTTTGAGCATGATCTATTCGGAAAACCGGCTTCCACTTTTCCGGATCATGCTCTGACGCCGCCCTTGTAGGGGACGAGGCCGCGATTGGCCAGAATGACGGCGCGAGAAAAAGCGCTTGAAAAGCAAATCCCCGCGGGCTCGCGCCCGCGGGAATCTTCGTTTGGGCGACGCCTCGCCTCTTTATTTCAGAACCATCGCCGTGAACGGAAAGACATAGGCCTGCAAGGTCACGAACAGACCGACCAGGCACGCCAGCACGATCGAGTGCAGGAACACGTAGCGCAGGATCGATCCCTCGTGGCCGTACCAGTTGGTCGCGGTGGAGGCGACCACGATCGATTGCGCATCGATCATCTTGCCCATCACGCCGCCCGAGGAGTTCGCCGCCGCCATCAGGACCGGCGGCAGGCCGAGTTGCTCGGAGGTGATCTTCTGCAGATTGCCAAACAGCACGTTCGAGGCGGTATCCGATCCGGTCAGCGCCACGCCGAGCCAGCCGAGCAAGGTGCCGAAGAAGGGATAGAGCACGCCGGTCGCCGCGAAGGCGAGGCCGAGCGTGGCGTCGACGCCGGACAGCCGGGTCAGCGTGCCGATCGCCAGCATCGCCGAGATCGTGATCAGCGAGATCGCGCAGAGGCGGATGGTGCGGCCATATTCGGCGATCAGCTTCGCCGGCGAGAAGCCCATCAACAGACCCGAGATGATCGCGGCGATCAGCATGCCGGTGCCGGTGAACGACAGATAGGTGAAGCTGAACACGGCGCCTTCCGCCGTCGGCTTGGCGGCCACCGGCGGCACCTTGAAGATCAGCTTGTCGAGTTCGGGCACCGCATAGTTCCAGGTGAAGTTGGCATTCGCCCAGGTCTTGAAGGCGCCGTTGCCCCAGATCAGCATCAGGATGCAGACGATGATCCACGGCAGCAGCGCGCTCCACAATTCGCTCTGGGTCAGCGGCGTCTTGTCGAGCGGCGGAGCGGCCTGCATCGTCGCTGCCGATTCATCGCGGCCGCGCAGCGCCGGCGACAGCCAGAGCTGCCGCGGCTGCCAGATCTTGAGGAACAGGATCAGCATGCCCATCGAGATCAGCGAGGCACCGATGTCGACGATCCATGGATTGATGTAGTTCGAGATCACGAATTGCGGGACCGCGAACGACACGCCAGTGACCAGGATCGCCGGCCAGATCTCCTTCATGCCGCGCCAGCCGGCAAAAGCCCACACCACCCAGAATGGCACGATCAGCGAGAACAGCGGCAGCTGCCGGCCGACCATGGCGCCGAGGATGTAGGGATCGAGCCCGGTGACCGAGGCGAGGCCCTGGATCGGCGTGCCGAGCGCGCCGTAGGCGACCGGCGCCGTGTTCGCGATCAGCGACAGGCCGGAGGCTGCGAGCGGCGAGAAGCCGAGCCCGATCAGCACCGCACCGGTGATCGCGACCGGCGTGCCGAAGCCCGAGGCGCCCTCGAAGAAGGCGCCGAACGAGAACGCGATCAGGAGCAGTTGCAGGCGGCGATCCTCGGTGACGCCGCCGACCGCGCGCTTCAACAGCTCGAACTTCCCGCACCTCACCGTGACCTGGTAGAGGAAGATGACGTTGAGCACGATCCAGCCGATCGGGAAGAACCCGGTGACGATGCCGAGGATCGATGCGCGGATCGACATGCCGGCCGGCATCGTGAACACGAAGATCGTGATCAGGTTGGTCACGATCACGGCGATGATCGCCGCGATATGCGCCTTCACCCTGCCGCTGGCGATCAGGACCAGCAGCGTGACCACGGGAATGGCGGCCGCCAGCGTCGACAGTCCCGCATTGTTCAGCGGATTGTAGATTTGATTCCAGGTGTTCATCTCGGGGTCCTTCCCACATTCTTATGCAGCGCCCCGGCCTCAATGCAGGCAGGCGCGCTGGTGCGATTGCGGGAGTCCGTCGGAAAAACTGCAGCCCCGGCTCGCGAATGAACGATCGGTAAGGATCGCTCACATCCTCGCGAAAAATCGAAGGTCCCCCGCCCCTCGCCGTTGTCGTCATGCTAGGGTTGACTCGATCGCCGGGACAAGCCAACGCTTGCATGCCAGACCTACGACTTTAGTCGAGGTGCACTGCGATTGTCCCGATTCTTCAGGCCGTTGCGGCCGCTTCCCCGGAGACGATAATCTGTGAAAAACATTCGCTCGACACTCGCGACGGTGTGGCGCATCGCCTCGCCCTATTTCAACTCCGACGACAAATGGGCAGGCCGCGGACTTCTGGCTGCGGTGGTGATCATCGAGCTTGCCAGCGTCTTTCTGACCGTGCTGTTCAACCGATGGAACAATGTTTTCTACAACGCGCTGCAGGAGCGTGATCAGGCGGTCTTCACCTATCAGATCGGTTATTTCTGCGTGCTCGCGGCATTCTGGATCGGCCTGAAGGTCTACCAGCTCTATCTCAATCAATGGCTGCAGATTCGCTGGCGGCGCTGGATGACCACGCGTTATCTGGGCGGCTGGCTGCACGATGCCAACCACTATCGTATGCAGTTGCTCGGCGATGCCGCCGACAACCCCGACCAGCGTATCGCCGACGACACCCAGCGCTTCGTCGAACAGACCCTGACGCTCGGGATCGGCTTGCTGAGCGCCGTGGTGACGCTTGCATCCTTCGTGTTCATCCTGTGGGGCCTGTCCAATCAGGCGCCGCTGCATCTGTTCGGCAAGGACATCGCGATTCCCGGCTATCTGGTGCTGGGCGCGCTGGTCTACGCGATCCTCGGAACGGTCCTGACCCATGTGATCGGCAGGCCGCTGGTCGACCTCAACTTCCGGCAGCAGCGGTTCGAGGCCGATTTCCGCTTCAACCTGGTCCGCACCCGCGAGAACGCCGAGCAGATCGCACTGCTGCACGGCGAACCGGCCGAGCGCACGCGATTGCTCGATCGCTTCGGTTTCGTGGTCGGAAACTGGCTCGACATCATGCAGCGAACCAAGAAGCTGACCGCGTTCACCGCGACCTATTCGCAAGCCGCCGTGATCTTCCCCTACGTGCTGATCGCACCGGCCTATTTCGCCAACAAGATCCAGCTCGGCGGCATGATGCAGACCGCCTCCGCCTTCAGCAGCGTGCAGGATTCGCTGTCGTTCTTCATCACGGCCTACCGGACGCTGGCCGAATGGCAATCGGTGGTCGCGCGTCTCGATGGCTTCGAGAACTCGATCCGCGGTGGCGATGCGCTCGCGCAGCGGCAGGACATCATCCACGTCAAACCTTCAGGCGGCGACACCATCGATCTCGACGATCTCCTGGTCACCCTGCCGGACGGCAAGCCGCTGCTCGCGGCCGACGGCTTCAGCGTTCGCGACAATGAACGCACACTGGTCACCGGCCCCTCCGGCGCCGGCAAGTCGACGCTGTTCCGCGCGGTGGCCGGCATCTGGCCGTTCGGCCGCGGCGCGGTCCAGGTTCCCGCCAATGCCAGCCTGATGATGCTGCCGCAACGTCCCTATCTGCCGATCGGCTCGCTGCATGACGCGGTGGTCTATCCTGGCCAGGCTGCGAGCTACGATGCTGGGCGGGTCCGTGAGGTCCTCACCGCCGTCGGATTGCCCCAGCTCGCGACGCGGCTCCAGGAAGAAGCGCACTGGAACCGGATGCTGTCGCTCGGCGAGCAGCAGCGGCTCGGCATCGCCCGCGCGCTGCTGCATGCACCGAAATTCCTGTTCCTCGACGAGGCGACGGCCTCACTCGACGAGCCGTCGGAAGCCGCGCTGTACCGGCTGATCGCCGAGAAGCTGCCCGGCACCACGGTGGTTTCGATCGGCCACCGCACAACGCTCGACGCCTTCCACCAGCGCAACGTTTCGCTGGTCCGCGACGGCGACCGCTTCAGCTTGCGTGACAAGGTCGAGGCCGCCGCGTCGTAAGTGGGGTTACGGCATCAGCCGCGGTCACGGCCTGCGGCTGATGCCAAGCCAACGGCAGCCGGCGCCACCGGCACGCGCCGTCCACAAAACAAAGGGGGCGGCAGATTGCTCTGCCGCCCCCTGCGATCCTCGGGAGAGGAAATTACTTCAGGTTGGACATCGCGGTCAGGTCGACCGAGAGCTTGGCGATACCGGCCGCGCCGCACCAGTTGGAGCCGGTGCCGAGCGGGTTGATCGGGGTCACGTTGTTGGTGCCGCCCGCGGTATAGTCGCTGGTGAAGGCGCTGCAATTGCCCTTCGACAGGTCGGTGTCGGAGTAGCGCAGATCGAGCGTGAACACCTTGTAGGTGAAGCCGATGCCAATGTTCCAGGTGTTGTAGTCGGCATACTTGATGCCGTTCGGGAACGCAGGAACGCCGTAGAAGCTGTCGGAGGTGCCGAGCCACTGCCGGCCGAACTCACCCGACACATACATGCCGACGCCGCTGGTGCCGAACACGGTGCTGGGCGCAGTGTACTTGCCGATGATCGAGGAGTAGTTGCCCCAGGCGCCGGTGTTGAGGAAGTTGGGCGAGTAGTATTCGTTGATGGTGAACGCCCAGTTGTCGTTGATGGTCCAGGTCGCCTTGCCATAGACTTCGAAGAACGAGACGTCCTTCTTCATGACGTTGCCGTTCGGCAGGAAATTGAGGGCGCACTCGGCACCCACGGCCTTGCCGGCGGTGTCGAACGGCGCACCGAAGTAGCAGGTTCCACCCGGATACAGGTAACCCCAGACACCGATGTCGAAGGCGAAGGCGCCGAAGGTCGGGCGGATACCGCCGTAGACGTCGACTTCGGCCGCGGCGCGATTGGCGAAGGAGATGCTCTCGGTCGAGGTGCCGATGTAGAGCTGCAGGTCCTTGTTGACGTTATAGCGCGGCTCGAAATAGGCGGTGACCGACGGATTGTGGTTCGACTGGGTGACGCCGCGGAAGATGTAGTCGCTAACGATGCCGGCACCGAAGGCGATGTCCCAGGGATCGAAGGGAGCCGGCGGCGGCGCCTTGACGGCCTTCACCGCCATGTCAGCTGCCATTGCCGTGCTCGAAATCATTGCTAGCGCCGTTGCTAACAAAGCCAGTTTCTTCATGACGATCCCCATCTACTTTTCCAGACAGCCCAGCTCCGGTGGCCCCCAGGGCGCGCGATAACGGACTGCGACTAAATCGCGTGGGCTCAATCTGAGGCCCGTGCACGGTACCGTGAAGGCGAAAAGACATGCATCTGCCGACTTTTTAGGCGTTCTGGCAGCATCGCCACATGTTGGTCGGCGGGTGTTGCATTTGCACCACAAGACTCATGGCTCCCGCGCCGGTTGAGCGGCACGCAAAATCGGATTCTAGCAACAGTTCGACATGCTGCGGCCGGCATCGACGCGAATCGCGTCTCCGCAAAATTACGGACTGCCGATACGAAAAAGCCGCAGCGGCGTCCGCTGCGGCTTCGATCAGGTGAACCGACACTAGGTTCGGTTAGTGGTGCTCGCCCTCGGAGGTGCCCCAGCTCGGCGCCGGCTCGTTGCTCGGCGTGGCCCAGCTCGGGGCCGGCTGCGGCGCAGGCTCGGGCGCCGGGGGAGCTGCGACCGGGGCGGCCGGCTTCGGCGCGGCGGCCTTCTTCGGAGCGCTCTTCTTGGCGGCTTTCTTCGCGGCCGGCTTCGCGGCCTTCTTCGGAGCAGCCTTCTTCGCAGCTTTCTTGGCGGTCTTCTTGGCGGCCTTCTTGGCCGACTTCTTCGCCGATTTCTTTGCGGACTTCTTCGCAGCCTTCTTGGCCGACTTCTTCGCGGACTTCTTCTTCGCCGCCACCGCCTTCTTGGCCTTTTTGGCCTTCTTGCTTTTCTTTGCCTTCTTCGCCTTCGCCATCGTGGTCCTCCTGTTGCCGCTGATTTGAGTCCACCGCGTATTGAAGTGATCGCTTGCCGGTCGTTGGCCGCACCTCGGGGAGAGGCACCCTCCACTTCGCTTGTCGGGCATGATGGCCGCGCGATCGCTTCGCGTCTGTGGCAGGGAAGCGCCGGTCCTTCAGTTTGCGTCAGGGCAAGGCTGGGGTCCGGATCATGCTCGAGTGGCAGTCGATCAATTCAATCCTGGCCGGGGACCTCCTGTCGCCCAATCGAGAAGCTCAATCGTGTGCACCACAGGAACTGACGTACCGCCGGCAATCTGAACCATGCAGCCAATATTGCCCGCAGCGATCATGTCCGGTTTGACAAGCGCGATATTGGCGACCTTGCGATCGCGCAATCTGCTCGCAATGTCGGGCTGGAGAATGTTGTAGGTCCCCGCCGAACCGCAACACAAATGGCTCTCAGGCACATCTTTCACCACGAATCCATTCTTGGAAAGC
Organism: Bradyrhizobium sp. CCBAU 53421; assembly: GCF_015291625.1. Taxonomy (NCBI): domain Bacteria; kingdom Pseudomonadati; phylum Pseudomonadota; class Alphaproteobacteria; order Hyphomicrobiales; family Nitrobacteraceae; genus Bradyrhizobium; species Bradyrhizobium sp. CCBAU 53421. The sequence goes on along the minus strand of NZ_CP030047.1, from coordinate 1,490,262 downwards.
AATTCTTTCGGAAGTTGAGTGATTTTCTGTCCATGCTGCAACGAACAAGCCGAGTGATAGGCGACGGTGATGTCGCCTTTCTGCGTTGAAGGCGCGAGCTCGAGGTCAGCGAGATACTCGGTGATATCCTTTGCCAGCGCCGAGATTCGCTTGGCAGGCTCGGCGAACGTTTTGTCCTCGCGCAGCAGGTAGCCGTAGTCCTTGACGACTGTCCCACAGCCCGAGGTCGTCACCAGAATGGCGTCGAGCCCTTCTCTGTCCGCTTCCCTTTGCCACACCGTGACGTTGGCGCGCGCGCGCGCCAGCGCGTCGTCGTCCTGTCCCATGTGATGGGTCAGGGCGCCGCAGCATTGCTCGTCCCTGACCAACACCACCTCGACGCCGTGCCGGGTCAGGACGTTGATCGCGGCCTGATTGATGCGTGGCGCCAGCACCTGCTGGGCGCAGCCCTGCAGCAGCGCGACGCGGCCGCGACGCCGACCGATCGGCGCAAACACGGTTCCCGCAGCCGGGCCCGGCCGCGGCAGGCCGCGCGGCGCCAGCGCCAGCATCGCCTTGATCCGCCGCAGCAGGCCGGGGCTCGATGCGCCGACCGACGGCGTCGGCAGCAGCGCCGTGAACGGACGGGCGAGCCCGGCCAGGATCATGCTGATCCGGAACAGGCCCGGCCGCGGCAGCACGAAGGCGAGCACCGACCGCAGCAGCCGCTCGGTCAGCGGACGCCGGTAATCCCGCTCGATCCGGACCCGGGCCTGGTCGACGAGGTGCATGTAGTTCACGCCCGACGGACAGGTGGTCATGCAGGCGAGGCACGACAGGCAGCGATCGATATGCTTGACCACCTCAGCCGTCGGCGGCTTGTCCTTCTCCAGCATCTCCTTGATCAGGTAGATGCGGCCGCGCGGGCTATCGAGCTCGTCGCCGAGCAGCACGTAGGTCGGACAGGTCGCGGTGCAGAAGCCGCAATGCACGCAGGCGCGCAGGATCTTGTCGGCTTCCTTGATGTCGGGATCGGCGAGCTGCGCCAGGGTAAACTCGGTCTTCATGCAGCCCCGCCTCGCATCATCCGGCCGCGGTTGAGGACCGACCTCGGATCGAAACTCGCCCGCACCCGTTCGCCGAGTGCGGCAAGCCCGGCCGGCTGCGGCTGGAACACATCGACCGCACGGCGCACATCCTCGGTGGCGCGGATCAGGGTGGCGTGCCCGCCGATCGCCTCGACCTGGCCGCGGACCAGCGCGGCCTGCGCGTCGGCGCTCTGCGGCACCGCGGCCCAGATCAATCCGCCACCCCAATCGTAGATCACGTCGCCCCCGGTTAAGCGCGCCAGCGCCTGACCGAGCGCACCGCCCGAGGCCGGCGGGCAAACGATGCGCCACACCGGCCAGGCTCCGAGCGTGCCGTTCGCCGCGAACGGCGCCACGTCGCGCAGCGCGCCCCAGGCCGCGACCGAGGCGTCGTCAGCGAGGCTGTCGACCGTTCCATAGGACGACAGCGCCTGGCTGAGCGAAGCCGCCCGATGTGCCGCCGACGCCGAAATGCCTTCAAGCCGCACCAGCGTGACCGCCTGGCCGGAGGCTGCGAGGCCGGCGAGCGCGCCGGTGCCGGACCGCAATGCCGAGCCCGACAGATGCGCCGCACCCGAGACGTCGAAGGGCGAACCCAGCGCCGCCGTCATCGCCTTGTTGGCGGCGATGTCGTCGAGACCGCGCAGCACCAGCGTGCGTTCCGCCTCCGGCTTCGGCATGACCTTGAGCGTCACCTCGGTCATGACCGCGAGCGTGCCCCAGGAACCGGTGAGCAGCTTGCAGAGGTCGTAGCCGGTGACGTTCTTCACCACCCGCCCGCCGGTCTTGAAGCTGTCGCCGAACCCGGACACGGCGTGCGCCCCGAGCAGATGGTCCCGGGCGCCGCCGGCCTTGATGCGGCGCGGACCGGCCAGGCCGGCGCCGACCATGCCGCCGATCGTGCCGGCTCCCGCGCCGCCAAGCAGCACGGACGTGTCCATCGGCTCGAAGGCGAATTGCTGGTTCTTGGCGTCGATCAGGGATTGTACGTCGGCGAGCGGCGCGCCGGCCTGCACGGTGATGATCAGCTCGTTCGGCTCATAGGAACTGACCGCGTTCAGCACCGAGACGTCGAGCACCGCATTGGTCGCCATCGGATGGCCGATGGCGCGTTTCGATCCGTGACCAATGACCTCGAGCGGCTGCTCGCTGGCGACAGCGGCGCGCACCACCTCTTCGACGTCCTTGATGTCTCTGACTTTGAGCGTTTCCACGCGCTAGTCGGTAACGAAATTTGGCTCCGAGATCAAATGCGACGAACCCGACCGTCGCAAACGCCGACGGAATGGCCCGAAAGCGGGGCCTGCCGCCCCCGACAGTGGTGGGAACGGCGGTCGGGCCACCCGGCTCGAGGTTTTGGCCACATCGCGCGTCCTGTGCAGGCGGAGACGCAACACTTCGACCAATGTCGAACCATTTTCACGACATCGACACTTCGACCGCCGCCTAACCGAGTGCGCGGCACGATCCACTATCTGTCGCCTCGCGGTTCGGCCGGCAAGACGGTTGGCGCAAATCATCTGGAGGCGATCATGAAGCGTTCGGAACTCACGACCACGGCGATGATGCTCACCCGGCGATCGGCCATCGGCTCGTTCGCCGCGATCATGACGATCGCCGGCGTCTCGCCCTTCGCCGGATCGCAAGCCCGATCGGAGCAAAGCAACGGAGGAATGCATATGAAGCACTATGCGATGAGCACGCGAACGATCAGCGATGCGATCAACACGTCAGGCCTTCTGGTCGTGGCGCAATGGGAAGCCAAGGAAGGACAGGCCGACAAGGTCGCGGCAATTCTCGACAGCTTCCTGCCCGAGGCGCAGAAGGACCCCGGCACCAAGCTGTTCCTGATCGGCCGCGGCAAGGACAATCCGGCGCAATTCCTGTTCTACGAATTGTTCCAGGACGAAGCGGCGTTCAAGGCGCATGCGGAGAGCGCCTACTTCAAGACCTACATCGCGGAGCAGGCGCTGCCGCTGCTCGCCAAGCGCGAACGGACGCAATACACGCTGCTGTGAGTGACGGCGCCGCGGGGAGGATGCCCATCCTTCCCGCGAGCGCGGATCAGATCGATGCGCTGCCGTTGCCGAGCGTTGCGCGCAGCTCGACCCGCTCGGGCGATTTGCGCCAGAAGCCGACGATCGAAATCCGCGACAACACCGCGGCCTCGAACGTCTCGACATGGCCGCGGAGCCGCAGCGCATGTTTCTCGACCAGATGCCAGGACGCGACGGCGACGCCGAAGGCGAGCGGCAGGCTGATCAGGATATTCAGATACCAGTACTGAACCGGCGGGCCGAACGCGGCAACGCACTGCTGGATAACGAACCCATAGAGATAGAGCCCGTAGGAGTAATCGCCCGACGAGACGATCCAGCTCCGCCGCGGATTCATCAGGCCGAGATAGCACGCCACATAGGCGGCCGGCACCGGAGCCAGCGCGTCGCCGCGTCCGGTGGCCATGCCGGCGGCACACGCCACCAGCGCCAGCAGGCAGGCCGTCCGATTGAAGGGCACCTTGTCGCGCCAGAGGTAGAAGCCGACACCGGCAAGGAAGCAGAACACCAGAAGATGCGGTCGAAGCTGGATCGGCACCTCCTCCCAACGATAGACGTCGTAGCTCACCAGGGCGACCTGAACGATCACCAGGAACACAAGGTAGGCCACCCTGTTGAAGCAGATCGTGGTCACCGCGAGCAGCGCCAGCACGACGTAGCACCACAGTTCATAGGGCACCGTCCAGAGCTGGGCATTCACCAGGTCCGGCAGCGGATTGTGGGCGAAGACGCCCGGCAGCTCGTAATGGATGTCGCCGACGATATTGAGGAAATAGGCGTGGAAGGTCGGGTCGACGACATACTGCGCCAGTGGCAGTTCGGTGAACAGCGAGCCGATGATGACGGCCGACAGCGTCGTCTCGACCGCGAGCGCGGGTCCGATCCGAAGCACGCGCAGGCCGAGGAAGGAAATCAGGCTCTTGCACCGCTGCAGGCTCGCCGTCACCAGGAAGCCGCTCAGGGCAAAGAACAGCGCGAGGATCATCGCGATGCCGATGCGGAACGAGCCTAGGATTTCCAGCGCCCGGCCAAGCCCGAGCGTCACGTTCAGGCTGTGCAGGCAGATGATCGATACCGCCAGCACGATCCGCATGTAGTCGAAACCTGCGGGCCGATTGCGCGAAAGCGCCAGCTGATCAGCCAGGCTGGGCATCGATGTGTTGCCGAAGACGTGCATCTTGGGAAAATACCGAGGAACAGTTGAAGGCCGTGTAAACGTTGGCCGCCGCAATTGCAGCGACGCGCAACGGCAGCGCCGGCGGCCTGCCACGGCCGTCGCGTCAAGCACCGGTTAAGGTTATCGGCCGGCTAGCGCGATCGGTCGAAATGTATCGATCGACGAGGCGCCGGCGTGTGCGCCGACAAATTCCCGATCGCCCCTTGCGGCCGACAACGATGCCTGTTGACCTTGGGGCCAATAGCTGACGTGGCGCCAGATGCCCTAAAGAGTCGGCACGACCCTTATTCGACGATCGGTGATTTTGATCGCGGCTCAACAGCCGCAGGAGAACCGCCACAATGAACATCAAACCGACAGCGATCGCGCTGCTCGCGATGATCCTGGCGGGCCAGGCGCGCGCCGCAATGCTCACCGACGCCGAGGCGACGTTCCTGGAGCAGCTCGTCACCGCGGCCGCGGTGCTCGAGCAACGATGCACCGGCTATGAGGCCGACGGTGCCGGCGGCGTTCAGCTCGGCGCGCGGCTTCTCGGCAGCCCCGACGCCGCCATGGCCATGATCAGCGCCTTTGACGCGGCCATCAAGGCCAACGATGGCGATGACTACGATCCGCGCAAATTCCGCCCCGAGGTGTCCGAAGCTGCCGGCAAGACCTTCAAGCGAGTCCGGGCGGACTTGATAGCGGACCCCGAACGGGCCTGCGCCGCATATGGCGATGCCAGCGCGGCAGGCGGCCTGGTGAGACGGTACTAGTGTGCTGAATGCGAAGTTCGTGCGATTTCGCGGCAGCCGCTTTCACGAACTTCGCATTCATAAAGCACACTAGAATCATAAGTTTGCTAGTGTCCTTATCGAATCCGAAGTTCGCTCCGAAGGCGCGGCAAATGATGCGAACTTCGGATTTGGGACACTAGAACCGCGGGATATCCGGGAAAGCCAGCTTGCCGGCGTGGACATGGACGCGGCCGAGCTCGGCGCAACGGTGCAGGGTGGGAAACACCTTGCCGGGGTTGAGCAGGCCCGCCGCATCGAACGCGCATTTCAGCCGCTGCTGCTGGTTGAGGTCGATCTCGGTGAACATCTCCGGCATCAGGTCGCGCTTCTCGATGCCGACGCCATGCTCACCGGTCAGCACGCCGCCGAGCTCGACGCAGCAGCGCAGGATGTCGGCGCCGAACGCTTCCGCCTTCTCGATCTCGCCCGGCTTGTTGGCATCGTAGAGGATCAAGGGGTGAAGATTGCCGTCGCCGGCGTGGAACACGTTGGCGACGCCGAGGCCGTATTTCTCCGAGAGCTCGCGGATCCGCGCCAGCGCCTTCGGCAACGCGCCGCGCGGGATGGTGCCGTCCATGCAGAGATAGTCCGGCGAGATGCGCCCGACCGCCGGGAATGCCGCCTTGCGGCCGGCCCAGAACAGGTTGCGCTCGGCCTCCGAGGTCGAGATCTGGCACGAGGTCGAGCCGCAGCCTTGTGCGATCGCCTCGACCCGCTTGATCAATTCGTCGACCTCGACCTGCGGACCGTCGAGCTCGATGATCAGCAGCGCCTCGACATCGAGCGGATAGCCGGCATGGACGAAGGCTTCCGCGGCGTGGATCGCCGGCCTGTCCATCATCTCCATGCCGCCCGGAATGATGCCGGCGCCGATGATCGCGGCCACGCATTCGCCGGCTGCCTCGACCTCAGCGAAACCGACCATCAGCGCGCGCGCCGTCTCCGGCTTCTGCAAGATGCGCACCGTGATCTCGGTGATCACGCCGAGCAACCCCTCCGAGCCGGTGATGATCCCCATCAGATCGTAGCCGGCATTCTCGGCCGACTTGCCGCCGATGCGCAGGATCTCGCCGCTCATCAGCACGATCTCGCAGCCCAGCACGTTGTTGGTGGTCATGCCGTATTTCAGGCAGTGCACGCCGCCGGAATTCTCCGCGACATTGCCGCCGATCGAGCAGGCGATCTGCGACGACGGATCGGGCGCGTAATAGAAGCCGGCATGGGCGACCGCCTGGCTGATCGCAAGGTTGGTGACGCCGGGCTCGGTGACCACCACGCGGTTGTCGAAGTCGATCTCGCGAATCCGCTTGAACTTGCCGAGCCCGAGCAGCACGGCATCCGCAAGCGGCAGCGCGCCGCCGGACAGCGAGGTGCCGGAGCCGCGCGGCACCACCTTGATGCCCTGCTGTTGGCAATATTTGAGCACCTTCGCGACCTGCTCGCTGGTATCGGGCAGCACCACGACCATCGGCGGCTGCCGATAGGCGGTCAGGCCGTCGGATTCATAGGCCAGCATCTCGGCCGCACTGTCGATCACGCCCTCGCCCGGGACGATTGCGCGCAAGGCGGCGACGATTTCGGCGCGGCGGGCGAGGACGGCCTGGTCGGCCGCCGGCATCATGATGGACATCGCTGTTCCCTCGGAGCGCTGCTTGCGCTTTGCCAATTTGTTACGACAAATCAATCAGGTCTGCACCTGTTTCAGTCGCCTTGTTTCGGTCGCCCGGCCGAAGGTCCCATTGTCCCGCCCGGCAAGGACGAGTTCTCTCTCGGACAAGCGGGCGGCCATGAAACCTGTCAAAGTTTCGTGGCTTGTCCTGTCCAAGCCGGACATGCCACAAACGATCACTGCCCCCCGGGACGAAACGAAGAGAACCCCATGAACCTAAAGACCTTGAGCGCGCTGGCGGTCGTCACATCGCTGGCCTCCGCATCCTCCGCGCTGGCGCAGGATGCAGCCGCCGGCAAGACCTCGTTCAACAAATGCCTCGCCTGCCATGCGATCGGCGAAGGTGCCAAGAACAAGGTCGGACCCGAGCTCAACGGCCTCGACGGCCGCCACTCCGGCACCGCGCCGGACTACAATTATTCCGATGCCAACAAGAACTCCGGCATCACCTGGAACAAGGATCAGTTCCTCGAATACATCAAGGATCCGAAGGCCAAGATCCCCGGCACCAAGATGGCCTTCGCCGGCATCAAGAACGAGACCGAGGCCAACAATCTGTGGGCCTACGTGTCGTCGTTCGACAAGGACGGCAAGCAGAAGTAATCGGCGGTATCGGACGCCGTCCGCCCTGCCAGGGCGGACACTGGAAGGGGATGGCGTTTCCTGAATCGCCATCCCCTTCCGGCTTTCTGATTTGCGCCGCCGCGGTCAGCGCGGCAACAGATTGGTCTTGGCGAGATCGACCACCTCGTCGCCGCGCCCGCTCATCACGGCGCGCAGCACCCACAGGCTGAAGCCCTTCACCTGCTCCAGCGTAATGGTCGGCGGCATCGATAATTCCTGTGTCGCGGTTACGACGTCGAGCACGGCCGGGCCATCATGCGCGAAAACGTCGCGGATCGCGCCCTCGAGCTCGCCGGGATCCTCCACCCTGACGCCGTGAAGGCCCATGGCGCGGGCCATCGCCGCGAAATCCGGATTCTTCAGATCGACCCCGGTCTCGATGAAGCCGGCGGCCTTCATCTCCAGCGCGACGAAGCCGAGCACGCTGTTGTTGAAGATCACGACCTTCACCGGCAGCTTGGCCTGGGTCAGCGTGATCAGATCGCCCATCAGCATGGCAAAGCCGCCGTCGCCGGACATCGACACCACCTGTCGTCCCGGCTGCGCCGCCTGCGCGCCGATCGCATGCGCCATCGCATTGGCCATCGAGCCGTGCACCCAGGAGCCGACCAGCCGGCGGCGGCCATTCATTTTCAGATAGCGCGCGGCCCAGATCGTCGGCGTGCCGACGTCGGCGGTGAACACCGCATCCTCGCTCGCCTGCTCGCTGAGCAGGCGCGCCAGATATTGCGGATGGATCGGCTTTTGACCCGGCTTGCCGCGAGCGAGATCGTCGAGCCCGGCGCGGGCGTCCTTGTAATGCGCGAGGCTGGCGTCGAGGAATTTGCGCTCGCTCTTCGGGTTGAGCTTTGGCAGCAGCGCGGCGATGGTCTCGCCGACGTCGCCGACGATGCCGAGATCGAGCTTGCAGCGGCGGCCGAGATTTTCGGGGCGGATATCGACCTGCGCGATGTTGATGCCGGTCGGGAAGAACTGCTTGTAGGGAAAGTCGGTGCCGAGCATCAGCAGCACGTCGCAGCCGTGCATCGCGGCATAGCCGGAGGAGAAGCCGATGAAGCCGGTCATGCCGACGTCGTAGGGATTGTCGTATTCGACATACTCCTTGCCGCCAAGCGCGTGCACGATCGGGCTTTTCAGCGCCTCGGCAAGCTTGAGCAGGCCGTCATGCGCGCCGGCGCAGCCGCGGCCGCAGAACAGCGTGACGCGCCGCGCGCCATTGAGCAGCGCGGCCAGCGCGTTCAGTTCGGCGTCGGCCGGACGCACCACCGGCACCGGCGGCAGCAGGCCGGCATTCGGCGCGATGTCGCGCTTCGGCGCCGTCCGCATCGCGACGTCGCCCGGCAGCACCAAGACTGCGACGCCGCGCTTACCGACCGCGGCGCGGATCGCGTTCTCCAGCATGTAAGGCAATTGCGCCGGATCTGACACCAGCTCGCAATAATGGCTGCATTCGCGGAACAGGTCCTGCGGATGGGTCTCCTGGAAATAGCCACCGCCGATTTCGGCGGAGGGGATCTGCGCCGCGATTGCCAGCACCGGCGTGCGGCTGCGATGCGCGTCGAACAGGCCGTTGATGAGATGCAGATTGCCCGGGCCGCAGGAGCCCGCGCACACCGCGAGGTCACCGGTGATCTGGGATTCGGCGGCAGCGGCGAAGGCCGCCACCTCCTCGTGGCGCACATGCAGCCAATCGATGGTGCCGCGCTTGCGCAACGCCTCGGTCAAGCCGTTGAGACTGTCGCCGACGACACCGTAGATGCGCTTCACGCCGGCCTGGGCAAGGGTTTCGGCGATGAGGTCGGCGATGTTGTCGATCCGCATGGGGCTCGTCCTTTGGGTGAGATCTGTAGAACCGCGCGGCAGCATGATGTTCGGCAGGATGCAACCGCGCAAGCCTCACCGGATCACAGATTCGCGGGGACGGTCTTGTCCGCTGTTGCTGCCGGTTGAACCAGCTTGCCGGCCATCGCCTCGATCTCGGACGCCACAAGATCGGGCGCGGCGTATTGCACCATGTGGCCGACGCCGGGCAGCAGGATGAGCTTCGCGTTCGGCGCCGTGGCGGCAAGCGGCCGCGAATGGATGCCGGTCGTGACCGTCTTGTCGACGTCGCCCGAGATGACGATGACCGGCGCCCTGATCTCGGCATAGCGCGGCGCCTGCTCGACCACGGCGGCCTTCAGCGTGACGAGGTCGTGCGCATTGGCGATGAACTCACGCGGGCGCAACAGGAGCGATGTCGCGCTGTCGCTGATAAAATCGTCCGGCATCGGCTGCGGCGCGAACACGCCGCGCGCGCCCGAATTGGCGACGAGGTAACCGAGCGGCAGCGTGATGGTGTGCGCAAGCAACGGGCCGATCAGCGGCGTCGAGATCACGTCGTTATAGCGGCCGGCGCCGCCCTTCCACGGATAGGCGACAGGGGCCAGCAGCACGAGGCCAGCGACGCGATCGGGAAAATCGAGCGCGATACGCAGGCCGAGCGCGCCGGCCCAGGAATGCGCAACCACGATCGCCCTGCTGACGCCGATCTTGCCCAGCGCCTCCACGATCATGCGGCCCTGGATCGCGGGCGTCGAATCCTCAGCGCGCTCGCGCGTGCTCCAGCCATGGCCCGGCCGGTCGATCAGGATCACCCGACGCGTTTTGGCAATGCGATCGCCGAGCGGCTGCATCGCGCACAGGTTGGAGCTTGCGCCATGCAGCATCACGACCGGCGGCCCTGCGGCATCGCGCGGGCCGAGCTCGACCACATGCAGCCGCGCACCGGCCACATCGATCATGCGGCCCCGAGGCGGAAAGGCACGCTGGATCAGCACCGCGCCGATCTGCGTCGCCAAAGCCGACACCAAGGCCAGCGCCAGCCCGGCGGCCGCCAACACGATGATCGCGGTCAACATGGAGGAGGTCCGAAGGAGCTTGGGTAGCTGAAGGATCTTGGCCACCCGAAAACTACGAGGTCGCCGAAATCAGGTTTCGCCCGGCACCGGATTTGGCCCCTGCTTGGGCATGCTCTTGTTCGGAAAGCCAATTGTCGATTTCCCGGCTCGCGCAGGGGCGCGGAGTTGTCCACAGCACGCCCAGCCTGTGGATAGCGGGTTCATCCCACCGTCATTAGTAATTCCATAGATTGCCGGTGGCAATTTCGCCATCAGACGCGAGGCTTCATCCAAACCGGGACGTGCCCGGGATGCCTTTTGACTTGTACACTGTATCCACAGGAACCCGCGTCCGCACGACGAGTTCAACGGGAAGTAATCGGAGGAGTACCATGATTTCCGACCCTAGCGATGCGGCCATCGACCAGATCGTGGCGAGTTGCAATGGCGACCTGCGCGGCGCCTTGAAGGCACTGTTGCTCGTGAATGAGCACCTTGAGGCGGAGCTTCAGCAATTCTACGCTGCCGTCGCCCAGGACAGCGCGTCCCGCGGCAAGTTCCTGCACTAGTCTCCTGCGCCGGACCGTATCGCGAGCAAGCACCAAGCTCGCGAGCCACGTGCCCCCTCGCGTCCATCGGATCGCGATCGCGTCAATCGCACGCAATCAGATGTCGCGGCCTTCGACCTTCTCGGTCAGCTGCTTGACGATCTGCGGCACCTTCTCGAGGTAGGGATCGACAGCCAGCGCCTTGCGGAAGGCGTCGAGCGCGCGCTTGTCGTCGCCCATGTCCTGCATGATCATGCCGACACCCGCCAGCGCGCCGAAATGGCGGGGCTCACGGGTCAACACCTGCTGCAGATCTCCCAGCGAACGGACGTAATCGTTCTTGAGATAGTAGATCGTCGCGCGCCGATTCCAGGCCTCGACGTAGTCGGGCCGGAGCTTGATCACCGCGTCCAGCAGTTTCAGCGCCACCTCGATATTCTGGGCGTCGAGCGCAGCCTTGGCGCGCACCATCAACAGCGCCGCTGTATCACTCGGGGTTTGCAGCCACAGCGCCCAAATCCGCGCCTCGACATGGCGGGCGCTGTCCTCATCGGGCGCAGCCTTCAGCGCGCCGAACAGGAAATCCAGCCCGCGGGTGCGATCGGCCGGAACCTTCGGCAGCTTGGTGGGGGCTTCCGGCAGTTTCTTCTGCGCCTTCGGCGGCGGCACCACCCGCGGATCGTCCTGCGCGGCGGCCGCGACAGGCATGGCCAGAAGAGCTGCGATCAGGATCGCCGGCCCGCGGTTGCCAGGTCCAAGGAAGTTGAATCCCATGGTCGAAGTCTAGACGCACAACGCCGCGCTGCAAAGCAGCACGGCGTCAAAGACCTGTGAAGGATGGATCGGATCGGACCGCCGATCCGCGCCGGATCAACCCTGGCGCGCCTTGAAGCGGCGCTGGACCTTGTTGATCACGTAGACGCGGCCCTTGCGACGGACCAGACGGTTGTTGCGATGGCGGCCGCGCAGCGACTTGAGCGAGTTACGGACCTTCATGGGACAATCCTGTTACTTCGAAAGGCCCGTGTTGGAGGCCGTACCTGATCAATGCCAATATTCGGCAAAAAGCCAATCGTTGGCGAAATGGGATTATCCCGACAAGCGGCCAGCCGCGCGGGACGGCCGGGTTCTAAGCCATCGGACCGTTAAATGTCAACCGAGACGGGCCGATTTTCGGCCGTATCGGGGCCTGGAACCTGGTTCGGTCGCCCCGCCACGCCATTGAGATCACTTCGGAAACGCCCACCGGCACGATATCCGCAATGAGGCTCCGTCCCGCCATCGCCCCCTGACGATGGCTTCAGTGCCGGCGAATCGTGCTCAACCGACGTCGCGGACGGACCGAGCCCGGGCGGCCCGCCGTCTCCCAGCAATTCAGACCGCTTGCGAAAATCGTTATATCATATAATTATTTTCCATCACCAACATACACGCCGCCGGGGAAGCCGAATGCCCAAGCTCAAACTGCCTGACATCGAAAAGGTCGCAGCGATCGACATCCACACCCATGCCGAGGAGCCGTGCGGCATGCATGGCGACGACGGCTATGACGATTTCCAGGCGCAGATGGCCGACTACTTCAAGTCACCGCACAAGCATCCGCCGACCGTGCCGGAGACCGCGGCCTACTACCGCGCCAAGAACATCGCCGCGGTGATCTTCCCGGTCGACGCCGAACGCGAGACCGGCTTCCGCCGTTACAAGAATGAGGAGATGCTGGAGATCGCCTCCGATCATCTCGACGTCTTGATCCCGTTCGTCTCGATCGACCCGCACAAGGGCAAGCTCGGCGTCCGCGAGGCGCGCAGGCTGATCGAGGACTACGGCGTGCGCGGCTTCAAATTCCATCCGACCATGCAGGGCTTCTACGCCAACGACCGCATGGCCTATCCGCTCTATGAGGCGATCAATGACGGCGGCGCGATCGCGCTGTTCCACACCGGCCAGACCGGCGTCGGCTCCGGCATGCCGGGCGGCATGGGGATGCGGCTGAAATATTCCAACCCGATGTACATGGATGACGTCGCGGCCGATTTTCCCGACCTCAAGATCATCCTCGCGCATCCCTCCTTCCCCTGGCAGGAAGAGGCGCTGTCGGTCGCGACCCACAAGCCGAACGTCTATATCGACCTGTCCGGCTGGTCGCCGAAATATTTCCCGCCGATCCTGGTGCGCTACATCAACTCGATCCTGCAGGACAAGATGCTGTTCGGCTCGGACTGGCCGGTCATCACGCCGGACCGCTGGCTCGCCGACTTTGCAAAACTCGACATCCGCGAGGAGATACGCCCCAAGGTCCTGAAGGCCAACGCGCGGAAGATTTTGGGCATTTAAGGGAGTATCATCGGCCGCACGCTTGCGGGGCGGCCGATGACGAACCGGGCCGGACTTGCCATCCTCCTCGCCGTGCTCCTGGTCGGGAGCGCGGGCGGCAAGCCTGCGACGGCCGCCGAAGCGCCTTCCGCGCTGGTCGAGTTCGAAAGCCCGCTCAGCAACGCGCAGCCACTGCAGGGCCTGTTGCGGCGGCCGGAGCGACCGGGTCTCCTGCCCGCCGTGGTGTTGCTGCACGGCTGCAGCGGGCAATGGCGAGAACTCGATGAGCGCTGGGGCAAACGGCTCGCGGCCTGGGGCTATGTCACGCTCACCGTGGACCGGTTCGGCCCGCGCGGCATCAGCGACACCTGCACCGGCGGTGTCCCGGCCGCAACGGTTCACGACGCCTATCGCGCGCTGAGCTTCCTGACCCGGCAATCCCTGGTCGATCCGACACGCATTGCCGTGATCGGCTTTTCGCAAGGCGGATGGCTTGCGCTGCTCTCGGTCGAGCGCGGCGCGATCGAGGTCAACGCGGCGGAAAAATTCCGCGCCGCCGTCGCCTTCTATCCGCGCTGCCTCGGCATCAAGGGCGACATGACCGTGCCGACCCTGATCATGGTCGGCGAACTCGACGACTGGACGCCGGCGCGGGAGTGCCGGAACCTGGCGGAAGGCCGTGACGATGACGGCATCTCGCGGCAGCACGGCCTTGGCTATCCGATCGAGTTGATCGTCTACCCCGGCGCCCATCACGATTTTGACGTGCCGCAATATCGCACGCCGGCGCAGTTGCTCGGTCATCACCTAGAATTCAACGCGGCGGCCCGGGACCAATCCGTCGACGACCTCAGGAAATTCCTGTATGCGACCATTGGCGGACAAGAGAAAACCCAATGACCATCAAAGCAATCGTCTTCGACGCCTATGGCACGCTCTATGACGTGCAGTCGGTGGCCGAAATCACCGAGGATGCATTCCCCGGCTATGGCGACATCATCACCCAGATCTGGCGCATCAAGCAGCTCGAATATTCCTGGCTGCGCACGCTGATGCGGCGCTACCAGGATTTCGCCACCGCGACCCGCGACTCCCTCGCCTACACGCTGCGCAGCCTCGGCCTGCAATATGACGAAGCGACCTTTACGCGCATCATCGACAAGTATCAGCATCTTGCGCTGTATCCGGACGCCGTCGCGGCGCTCGAGGCGATGAAGGACAAGAAGCTCGCGATCCTCTCCAACGGCAGCCCCGACATGCTGAATGCGCTGGTGCGCAATTCGGGACTCGATCGCCTGCTCGATGCGACCATCAGCGTCGATGCGCACAAGGTGTTCAAGCCGGCGCCCGAGGCCTACACGCTGATCGAGGAGGTGCTGAAAGTGCCGCCCGCGCAGGTGCTGTTCATCTCCTCCAATCCGTGGGACGCCTGCGGCGCCAAGGCGTTTGGCCTCAATGTCGCCTGGATCGAACGGGTGACACCGGAAGCGATGGCGCTGGCCTGCGTCGAGAGCGAGACGGTCGCCCCATTGACGATGTTTTGGGCATTGCGTACCCAGATGGACGAACTCGGCGTCGTGCCCGATCACCGGATCCGCGGCCTCTCCGAGCTTCCCGCTTTGGTGTCTGCAAGGTCCTGAACAGTATGAGCCTCGAGTCCGTCCGCGCCTTCTTCGCCGAGAAGGCGCCCGAAATCTCCGTGATCGAATCCGCTGTGAGTTCTGCGACCGTCGCGCTGGCCGCGGAGGCCTATGGCGTCGAGCCGGCGCGGATCGCCAAGACGCTGAGCCTGCGGGTCGGCGATCGCGTGGTGCTGATCGTCGCCGCCGGGACGTCGCGGATGGACAACAAGAAGGTGAAGGCGGCGTTCGGCGGCAAGCCGAAGATGCTCGGCCTCGACGAGGTCGCCGACATCACCGGCCACGAGGTCGGCGGCGTCTGCCCGTTCGGGCTGAAGACGCCGCTGCCGGTCTATTGCGATGTGTCGCTGAAGGCATTCGACATCGTGGTGCCGGCCGCGGGCTCGACCCACAGCGCGGTGCGCATCACGCCCGACCGGATGGCGGAATTGACCGCCGCCGAATGGGTCGATGTCTGCGAGGTCAGGTCTCAGGCAGAAGTCGGTTCCTAGAGATTAGTCTTCGTCGTCGTCAGGCGCCGGCCGCGGCGGCGCAACCGGGGCCGGACGCATCTGCTGCGGCGCGCGCGGCCGCTGCATCGTCTGCGGCTGCGGCCCGCGTCCCTGCGTTTGCGCCTGTTGTTGCGCATTCGACTCGAACACCGCGCGGCAGGAACTGCCGAGCAGCGCCGTGTTCTGCCGCAGACAGGCGACGATCCGGTTGGTGTCGGGAATCTGATCGCTGCACAGGCGCATCACGTCGGGCGTACACGCCATCTGCTGTTCCCATGTTCCGCGATATTCCTGCGCCGACGCGGACGTTGCCGCGGCAACGCCGCCGATCGCGATCGCTAAGCTCAGGACAATCCGCTGCGTCTGCATGCCCAGTGCCCTTGTTCAAGGTGAGTGATCCGCACACGCGCTGGTTCCGCGTGGCAATTTTCTCGATGCTGGCAAATGAATGCGGCCAAGGATCGTTCGCGCGGACAACTAAATGTGAACCCAGGTTCCCTACTCGACCTTGCCGATCTTCTTCACCACCGCGATCAAGCGCCTGCTGTCGTCTGCAACAAATTTTGAAAACTCCGGCGCGTCCAGATAGGCGACCGGGCTGGAGACTCCCCCTCATCCGGAACGCATCTTACGACGCGTTCCGACCTCTCCCCGCGTGCGGGGAGAGGTGAAACGGAGTCAGTTACCCGTTTCGACGTAAACTCATCTAGCGCTTGCGCCCCGCCTTGCGCGCCTTTCCGGCTGGCCGCTTCCTGGCCGCGCCGCGCTTGGTCGCGGTCTTCTTGCTGGCGGCTGCGCGTCGGACCGGAGCGGCCGCGGCCGGACGCTTGCGGGCCCCGGCCTCCTTGACCGCTCTCCTGGCCGTATTCCTGGCTGGCTTCTTCGCCGCCTTCTTGGCTGCTGGCGGGCTCGCGCGCCGCGCCGTCGACGCACTGCGGCGACGTGCGCCTCCGCCGACCGGAACGATGTGGTCATCGGCGTCGAGCGTGAGCTGCTGGAGCTGATATGCCGGAAGGAAGCTCGGGTCGTTATAGAGCTTGCTCAAACTGTCCTGATCGAACTTGCCGCCCTGCCCGCGATCCTCACCGGCACCTGCACGCCAGGCGGCTTCCCAGACTCGCGCCAGCGTCTTGGCGCCGTCCTGCATGCAGGCCGCTGTGGCATCCTTCAGCTTCGACCACATCACGTCGACCTGGCCGCTCCCCATATGCGAGTTGAACAGGTTGACGATCGTCATCGGCGGCAGCCGCTTCACGGTGCGCTGCATCAGCGCCACCACGGCAACGGCAGCGTCACGGCCGGTCGGCGTGCCGCCCGCAGCGATCTCCGCGACGTCGCTGGTCCGCGCATCCGGGATCATCTTGATGAGATCCTTGCCGTGGCGGCCGATCATCGTGGTCTCGTACACGCTGTGCACCTTGGCGTGCGCCTTGTCGTTCGGATCGAGGCCATGGTGGAATTGCGAGATGTGCAGCGGCTGGCAGGCATCGCCGATGTAATGCGCGACGATTCCCGCGGCGCAGACGAATTCGAGCTTCTTGTTGGCGGCGGCGTACTCGACCATCTCGTCGAATATCTGCCAGACCCGGAACGGCAACGCGCCGCGCCGGTCCTCGCCGATCCCTTCGTAATAGTCGTTCCAGACTTTCGGATCGACGTTACGCGTCGACTCGGCACAAAGATCCAGCAGCGTCTTGCCGTCCTTGCCCGGCTTGTCCATGTCGGCGAAATGGTTGCTCTCGTCGGTGTGGCGGGTGAAGCGCCAGACCAGGTCGGCGACGTCGGCCAGCGGCGCGAATGCGCCGCGCTGGTATGGCTTGAGATCTTGGAGCAGCTTGTCGTCGAGGCCGATATTGTCGGAATTGGCGTCCATCATGGCCGAGAGCTTGGGCAGCTTCGCATCGATCAGGCCGGTCGCGTAGGCGCCGATCTTGACGTGTCCCCATTCGCCCCAATACTCGGTGTGGCCGGCATTCCAGTCGCCGATCAATTCGACATCGAGCTCGCGGCACAGCGTCGCCATGCAGATGCCGAGCGCGACCTGCATCGGAACCTTACCGCCCGATCCGAACAATTCCTGGCCGCCCCATTCCAGCGCCACGGGGCTGAGGATGCGCGCGCCGCCGGCGTTCCTCTTCGCATCGGGATCGTCGAGAAACCAGACCGTGCCGGAATCGCCGGGATAGTTGTTGAGCGGCGTGTCGCCGTCGCGCGGACCGATCACGAAATCGCTGACATATTCCATGCCGCCGACGGTCTTGTAGCGATAGAACAGCCCGATGATCTTGCCCTTCATCAATCCGCTGGTGGCGCCGAAGGCGATCAGCGGCTGGTTGATGACCTCGAGGCGGAAGGTGCCGACATTGAGATCGACGACGTCGCCGACCTGGCCGACGCCGTAGACCTGTGCGGTCCAGCCCTTGACGTCGTCGACGCGGATCAATCCGGCATCGAGATTGGCCACCACGCGCGCGCCGGGCCAGCCGGGATAAACGTCACTGAAGGCGCGCTTGCCGAGTTGCAGTGCATCGCTGACGCCGAGACGGCGATCGGTGTTCTTGAAGCCGGCGTAGATCTCGCGCCCGGCCGCGCCGACCACGTGGCGATTCGAGAGTGCAAACACGGTCTCGCCATTGGTGACGAGACAGCCGATCGAGCCGCGATGGATCTTGCCCTGGATCATGGTCTGGACCGGAAAGCCGCCGCCGACCAGATCGCTCTTGAACACCGGCGGATCGACGACGCCGGGGCTGTTTTCGTTCGGGTCGACCTTGACGACGCAGGTCGGCACGACGCGCCCGTCCGGCAGATACAGGAACGGCGGCACCAGCTGGTCCTGCTTCTCCGGATGGTTCTTCAGCTCGGAGCGTTTCATCCAGTCCCGGACAAAGACGAGGATGCAGGGCCACGACCAGTCCTTGACCGACGAATTGAACAGCGTGCGCGGTCCGAGCGCCTGCGGCTTGGAATGGTGCCGCCGTTCGGTCGCGTTGCGGTCGCTGTCCCGGATCAGATAGCGGCCGATCGCCGTGGCATAGACCGATTGCAGATGGGCCAGATGCACGTGATAGGCCTCGCGGGCATCGAGCAGGTCCTTCACCGACAATGACGTGAAATCGTGCTTGGTCAGGTCAATCATCTGGTTCCTCCGAAAATGCGCTTGGCGGCAACAGGTTCAGGACGCAGAAATAGACGATCGCTGCAGCCCACGATCGTGGGTTAGTTCACACAACTTATACAATTTAAAAGGGATGACATGAATGTGACGGGTCACGCAGCCTGCGGTGTCTGCGTGTGAGCCGCCCACCACTATTTCCGGTGAGCGCGGCCCGCTATTTCCGCTGGCCGCGGCCTTTGGCGAAATGGCTGGCGAGGAAATCCGCCAGCACCTCGACGCGCGCGGGACGCGGGCCGCCGGGCGGCGTGACGAGATGCACGGCGCCCTCGGGCTGCTTCCAGCCCTTCAGGATCACCTCGACCTCGCCGCGTGCGATCGCATCGCCGACGATGAAGTCGGGCAGATCGGCGATGCCGAGGCCGGCGAGCAGCGCGGGCATCACGGCCTCGCCATTGTTGACGCGCAACTGGCCGGCGGGACGCACGCTCGCCTGCTCGCCTGACGCGTTGGTGTAGTGCCAGACGCCCTGGGTCGAGAGATAGGCGTAGCCGAAGCATTTGTGCTCGGCGAGATGCATCGGATGGGTCGGCCGGCCGTAGCGCTTCAGATAGGACGGCGCCGCCACCGTGTAGCGCGGCATGCCGCACAGCCGCCGCGCGATCAGCGAGGAATCCGGCAGCCGCGCGATGCGCAGGCCGGCATCAAAACCTTCGCCGATCAGATCGACAGTCGCGTCGCTCAAATGCAGATCGATCGCGACCTCCGGATAGGCCTCCATGAATTCCGGCAGCAGCGGCGCCACGGTCTTGATGCCGAAGCTCATCGGCACGGCGAACCGCACCAGGCCGCGTGGCGTGGTCGATTGCGCCAGCGCCTCGTTCTCGGCGGCCTCGCCATCGGCCAACAGCCGCGCGGCGCGCTCCGACAATTTCTGACCGGCATCGGTCATCGCCAGCCGCCGCGAGGTGCGGTTGAACAGCCGCGCGCCGAGCCGCTCCTCCAGCCGGCTGACCGCCTTCGAGACCGTCGCCTTGGACAGCGAGAGCTCGGTCGCGGCCGCCGCAAACGACCGCAATTCCACGACTTTTGCGAAGATCGCGAGCGCCTCGAAGTCCGGCAGTTTCGACATGGGCAGCTATCCTGATTGCTCAGTTTGGAAACAATGAGTTTCAATAGTTTCTATTTCTATACCACGGCCGGCGGCATATCCAAGGGGTCAACGAGATCGAAAACCAACGCATCGAACGGAGTAACCCATGATCGAACTGAAACCATTCGCAACGCTCGGCGGCGCCGACCACGGCTGGCTGAAGGCCAAGCACCACTTCTCGTTCGCGAGCTACTACGATCCCGCCAATGTCAGCCACGGCGCGCTGCGGGTGTGGAACGACGACGAGATCGCGCCCAACTCCGGCTTCCCGGCGCATCCGCATGCCAACATGGAGATCATCACCTATGTGCGCGAAGGCGCGATCACGCACCAGGACTCGCTCGGCAACAAGGGACGCACCGAGGCCGGCGACGTGCAGGTGATGAGTGCCGGCAGCGGCATCCGTCACTCCGAGTACAATCTGGAACCGGCCAAGACCAAGATTTTCCAGATCTGGATCGAGCCGACCACCAAGGGCGGCCAGCCGACCTGGGGCTCGAAGCCGTTCCCGAAGGCGGACCGCTCGGGCAAGCTCGTCACCATCGCCTCCGGCATCGACGGCGACAACGACGCGCTGCCGATCCGCGCCAATGCGCGGGTGCTCGCCACCACGCTGAAGGCCGGCGAGAGCGCGGAATATGCTCCCGACAAGGCCCGACACCTCTATCTGGTGCCGGCGGCCGGCAGCATCGAGGTCAACGGCGTGCGCGTCAATGCACGCGATGGCGCCGCGATCCGCGATGAAGCCAAGCTGAAGATCACCGCGCTCGAGGATGCCGAGCTCGTGCTGGTCGACGCGGCCTGATCACCACACACCCTGCATGCGCGGACAGTCGTTCGCGCATGCTCCTCCCAGATCATCTCCCCCTACCTCAACCCTAAAGGAGGCCATCATGGCCAAGGTTCTCGTTCTCTATTACTCCGCTTACGGTCACATCGAGGCGATGGCGAATGCCGTCGCGGAAGGCGCGCGCGAAACCGGCGCCACCGTCGATATCAAGCGCGTGCCCGAGCTGGTGCCGGCCGAAGTCGCCAAGGCCTCATACTACAAGCTCGACCAGGCGGCGCCGATCGCCAAGATCGACGATCTCGCCAATTATGATGCGATCATCGTCGGCACCGGCACCCGTTTCGGCCGCATGTCCTCGCAGATGGCCAACTTCCTCGACCAGGCCGGCGGCCTCTGGGCCAGGGGCGCGCTGAACGGCAAGGTCGGCGGCGCCTTCACCTCCAGCGCGACCCAGCATGGCGGCCAGGAGACCACGCTGTTCTCGATCATCACCAACCTCTTGCACTTCGGCCTGACGGTGGTCGGCCTGAACTACGGTTTTGCCGGACAGATGAAACTCGACGAGGTCACCGGCGGTGCGCCCTACGGCGCCACCACGATCACCGGCGGCGACGGCAGCCGTCAGCCGAGCGAGAACGAACTCGCCGGCGCGCGCTACCAGGGCCGCGCGATCGCGGAGACCGCCAAGAAATTGCACGGCTGAGCTTCACGGTGAAGCCGGCTGGGTTTCCGGCCGATTGTTGCGCAACAGGGCGGCATTCCCTGACGATTGCCGCCCTATCCGCTGTTTTGGCAGCGCCAGTTCCCGACATCATCGGGACCACTTACGTGGTATGCCGCAAGGCACCTTGTCAGCGCAGCCCGGAGATTTGTCATGACCATCACACAGAAGACCCGCTGGCCGGAACTGCCGACCGCGGCGTGGCGCGACAGCTGTGCCACGCTCCAGCTCTTCACCCAGATCGCGGGCAAGATCCGGCTTACGAAATCGCCTTGGCTCAATCACTCTTGGCACGTCACGCTCTATGTCACGGCGCGCGGGCTGACGACCTCACCGATTCCCGACGGCGACCGCACGTTCCAGATCGACTTCGATTTGATCGATCACGTGCTACGCATCTCGACCAGCGACGGCACCGAACGGCAGTTCGCCCTTGCCGGTCAATCGGTCGCGAGCTTCTATGCGGCGGTTATGACCAATCTGAAGGACCTCGGCATCGACGTCGCCATTGACGAGATACCGAACGAGGTCGCCGACCCGATCCGCTTTTCGCAGGATACGCAGCACGCGTCGTACGACGCCGATGCCGTGCGCCGGTTTCACCAGATCCTTGTGAACTGCGACCGCGTGTTCAAGCAATTCCGGACCGGATTCCTCGGCAAGGCGAGCCCGGTGCATTTCTTCTGGGGCAGCTTCGATCTCGCGGTGACGCGGTTTTCCGGCAGAACGGCACCGCGGCATCCTGGCGGCGTGCCCCATTTGCCCGACGAGGTGGCGCACGAAGCCTATTCGCACGAGGTCAGCAGCGCCGGCTTCTGGCCGGGCGGCGGCGCGATCGACTATCCCGCATTCTATTCCTACGCCTATCCGGAGCCCGCGGGCTATCGCAGCACGCCGGTGCGGCCCGATGCTGCGTTCTTCAGCGAGGCCCTCGGCGAATTCATCCTGCCCTACGATGCCGTGCGGATGGCTGCAGATCCAGACAAGGCGCTGCTCGAATTCCTGCAATCGAGCTATGAGGCCGCGGCCATCAACGCGAACTGGGACCGCGCTGCGCTGGAATGCGCACCGGGCCGGGCGGGCGTGGTCCGAGGGATCTAGCTCCGGCGCGCCGCACCGGCGGCTCAATCCTGATCGCACGACGGCATCGCCTTGCCGAGCGCCTGCTTCAGTCGTGCGGAGAGTGTCGGATCGTGACGCAGCGCCAGCACGGCGCGGTCGCGACCAAACGCTTCGTTTGTAATTCTCGTGGACAGTCGGCGAAGGCGCATAAGTTAAATTTTCGTGTTACGTCTTTACCGCATCGTTGCTTGGCCGAGCTATCTTTCGGACGACGGCCGGCGACCGCTGCCGGCCCGAACACAACAGGCAGTATATTCGTGAGCGCCCCGCAACCCGTCACGCTCCCGCGACAACCGTCGCACGTTGATCGTTCATGACGCGGCGATCGATCCTTGCCCTCGCGGTTGGCGCGTCCATTCTGCTCTGCGCCGCCGCGCGGGCCTGCCCCACGCTGATCGAAGGCGTTCCGGCTGACCGGATCGAGGCCTTATCACGCGGCGTCAATGCCGACGGCTGGGTCGCCGATCCGCGGGCGGCGCCGCCGCGCGGCCTGCTCCTCGAGTTGCGCAAGGCCGGCCTGACCCACATCCGGCTGCCGGTGCCAGCCGACTTCGTCATGCCGCGCTTTGCCACCAAGGCGGAGATCGACAGCCGCCTGCAAACCGTCGATGCCGCGCTGAAGACCCTCCTCGGGCTTGGCTATTCGGTGTCGATTGACCTGCATTCGGGGCGGTACTTCAACGCGCTGCACAAGGACGATCCGCCGGGCGCAATGGCCGAAATGAAGAGCGCCTGGACCGCGCTCGCGCGGGTCATGCAGCGCTATCCCTCCGATCGGGTCTTCGCGGAACTGCTGAACGAGCCCGAGGTCGATGCCGCGCAATGGCAAGGCGAGGTTCGGGAGCTGGCCGGCTTCATTCGCCAATTGTTGCCGCAGACCACGCTGATCACGGGTCCGGTCAACTGGCAGCGGGCGGACTCGCTGCCGGGCTTCACGCCGCTCGACGACCCGAACGTCGTCTATGCCATCCACTTCTACGATCCGATGGTGTTCACCCATCAGGCCCATTGGGATCCGAACGAGCCGCTGCACGACGTCGTCGGATTGCCCTATCCGGCCCGCGCGGACGATCCCAGGGTTCAACAGCTACGGGAACAGCTGACCGCGCTGAACGAGCCCAGGGCACTTGCGATGGTCGACCGCGCCATCCCGGGCCGCGGCATCGACCAATGGCTCGAGCCGGCGGTTGCCTGGCAGCGGCAGTATTCACGTCCGATCATCATCAATGAGTTCGGGGTGCTCAAGGCCGGCGCGCCGCGCGACAGCCGGTTGCGCTGGCTGGCCGACGTCACGGCCTATGCCCGGCAGCAGTGCTGGGGCTGGACCCATTGGGAACTATCGCAGGGCTTTGGCCTGGCCGACGCCGGCACCGGCAAGGCCGACCGCGACGTGCTGAAGGCGCTGCTCGGGACGCGCTAGAGCATGATCCGGAAAAGTGCGAAGCGGTTTTCCGAAAAGATCATGCTCAAACAACAAGCTAAAGCGCGATGGCGTTTCAACCCAATCTCATCGCGCTTTAGCCGATCTGGTTAACCGGTTCTTACACAATGCGCGGCTAGATCGACGATGCGGGTGTGGCACGCCACCCATCCGGTCATTTAGGTCAGAGCCTGTGCGAGCAGACATAGCCCCGCGGCCGCTGTTGGCCGGCGACCTCGTTCCCGCGCTCGGCATCGCCGTCGCTTCGATCGCATTCGCGCCGCTCATGCAGGCGGCCAACGCGGGGCTTGCGATCGTCGTCGAGAGCCTGATCGGCTGCGCCATCGTGCTCGCGGCGCCGGCCTACGCGCCGTCGATCGCCGTCTTCATCATCTTCTTCCAGAATCTGTTCGTCTCGATCCTGTCGTCCTACATGACGACCGAGCAGGAGATGGATTTCGTCAAGGGCTACAATTTCCTGATCTGCGCGGTGATGTGGCTGGTGACGCTCGCGCTGTACATGCTGCGCGAGCGCAAGCATTCGCCCGAGATCGACCGTATCATGACATGGGGGCTGATGACCCTCGCGGTGGTCGGCGTGTATTTCCTGCTCGGCGCCACGCAGGACGCGCATGCGGCGCTCGTCTATCTGCGCAACATCGCGTTTCCGCTGTTCCTGTTTCAGCTGTCGTTGCTGACCGCCGCAACCTTCGAGATTCGCATCACGCCGTTCCTGGTGACCGTCGGCGTGCTCTTGATCGTCTGCGGTTATGTCGAACTGCTGTTTCGCGATTTCTGGCTTACCATTACCAACGGCTACACGTTCTGGCACTTCGACGAGCTGAAGGCGACCCGCTCCGGTTCCTGGGAAGCCGAGATGCGCCAGACCGGCAACGTCCCGGTCGATCTGATCGACCGCTTCCGCTTCAGCTTCCTCAACAGCCCGCTGTTCGAGGATCTCGGACTGTCGTCGATCCTGCGCATCTTCGGACCGAATATGAGCCCGATCAGCTTCGGCTACGGGATCGCCTTCTCCATCCTGTTCCTGTTCGCGGTCGGATATCGCTGGCTGGCGCTGGCCGCGATCCCGCTGCTGATCTTCTGCAGCGTGAAGGGCGCGCTCATCCTGGTCATCTTCGTAGCCCTGGCCTGGACGGCAACCTGGCTGTTCGGCGCCACCATCACCCTTGCCGTCGCGCTGGTCGGGCTCGTGGGATACGCCATCGCGGCCATCCATATCGGACTGCAGATCGGCGATTTTCACGTGATCGGCTTCATGGGCGGTTGGGACGGATTCCGGCAGAACCCGATCGGCCGCGGCCTCGGCGTCGGCGGCAATCTCTCCGAAGGCTACTTCTCGATCGACTGGAACGCCGCGCAAGCGGCCGGCACGATGGACGGCGCGGTGGAGAGCGCCGTGGGCGTCCTGCTCTATCAGATGGGGATCGGCGCGGTGGTGCCGCTCGGCTTCTTCTTTGCGATGGCGCTGAAGGCCTGGCGCCTCTACGCCTCGTCCGGAATTCTCATCCAGGGGCTCGCTGCGTTCGGCACGATGGTCGTGCTGGTGAACGGCATCTTCCAGGAGGAAGCGCTTTTCGCGCCGCCGGCGCTCGGGCTGTTGTTGTGCCTGACCGGGCTCGTGCTCGGCCATCATTTGCGCACGCAAGACGACGGTCGGGCAGCCTCCGCCCGTTAGCGCACGGCCACGACAAAGCCCGGCCGCGCTGCGACCGGGCTTCGCTCAACCAGCGCCGTCAGAGCGCCTTGATCTGCACCTTGCGGAACTTGACCACGCCCGAACCATATTGGAGCGCGATGTAGCCGCTGGCGTGCTTGGTGTCCTGCGCGTCGACGGTCTTCTGGCCGTTCAGCGTCACGACGAAATGCGGCCCCTGCGCGGTGATCTCGTAGACGTTCCACTTGCCCGCCGCCTTCGGCATCGGATCGACCTTGGCGACGTCGACGATCGCGCCGGTGCCGTAGGTCGGGTCCGGCCGCTTGTCGAAGATGTTGACCTCGTAGCAGACCTTGGAGTCGATCACCTTGTTGCCTTCGCAGCGGATGAAGACGCCGCTGTTGGCGTCCTCGTCGGTCCAGAACTCCGCCCTGATCTGGAAATCCTTGTATTGGGTCTTGCTGACGAGATAGGAGAGATCCTTGCCGTCGAGCTTGTCGGCAACCAGCGCGCCGTCCTTCATGGCCCAATTGGCCTTGCCGACCTCGTCCCAATCGCCCTTCCTGGAGCTGTCGAGCAGCGTGACCCAGCCGTCATCGCCCGATGCGGTGGTGGAGAATTGCAGCGCGGCCGCACCGATCACAAGTCCCGCCGCCAGGATCGACAGTTGCTTCTTCAAGGTTATCCTCCCGTCTTTTGGTTGGCGCGCAACCTATCATCGTCTGTCGCGGCGTAAATGCGTTTTTCATATTGCAACTGCGTTGTGTCACGGCCCGATGCCGCAATCTTGAGAGCAGACATGCGCGAGCGCGTCTTGTCCGGCGGAAGCGAGAGCGATTAGCATCATGCGGCATACGGGCGCGGCAGTCGCCCGAACGAACCGACTTGGGAGAATACGATGACGGCGTCGAACCGGTCCTGGCGATACCTGATGATGCCGCTGGCCCTCGCCTGCACGCTGAGCGTCAGCTCCGCGGCGGAGCTCAATCCGGCCGCCGTCACCTACAAGCTGCCGGACCAGATTCCCTGGAGCCCGGTCGACGCGCGCGGCGCGCAGAATGCCGTGGTGGTCGGGGATCCCTCGAAGCCCGGCTTCTACATGGTCTACACCAAATGGACCAAGGGCAATCACTTCAGCCGTCCGCACTTCCATCCGAACGATCGCTATATCGTCGTGCTCAAGGGCACCTGGTGGGTCGGCTCGGGTCCGAAATTCGATCCCGATCACGGCACCGTGGCGATGCCGGCCGGAAGCTTCGTCACCCATTTCGGCAAGCAGGTGCATTGGGACGGCGCCAAGGACGAGGACGCTGTGCTGCTGATCATGGGCGAAGGCCCGGCCACCGCGACCGAGGTGGAACAGAAGTAGCCGGACGCGGCTAGCAACCTTCGCGTCCGCGAGGCGTTTGATCCCCTCATCATCATGACGAGGAGATAACGCATGACAACGGCTGCCGACATTCGGGAACATATGGACGTGATCTCGTCGGACAAGAAGACGGTCGGCAAGGTCGACCACATGGAAGGCACCGACAAGATCAAGCTGACCAAGCAGAGCTCGCCCGACGGTCAGCACCACCATTTCATTCCGCTGTCGTGGGTCGATCATGTCGACCAGCACGTCCACCTCAACAAATCGGGCTCCGACGTCACGGCGCATTGGCAGCACGGCCGCCAATAGCCGCGTTGCGCGAGGTCCGTGCGATGCTATCATCCCGGCCTTGAGGAAGGGCCTTCGATGCATCCCGCCGCCAAGCTGCAATTTGCCCGCATCGCCGACGAGTTCGCGCGCTGGCGCGCCATTGCCGAAGCGGAACGGCCGCCGGCGCCGGCATGGTGGTGGGGACCGGCGTTCGAGATGCGCGATGCCGCCGAACCGCTGCCGTCGAATTGGTGCCGCCGGTTCCGCCTGCCCGATGGGGCGAGCTTTGCCGAGGCGTCGGTGGCGCTGCGCCAGACCTTGGCCGGCCAGGCGACACCATCCTGGCCCTATGATTTCTCGCGCCTGATCGCATCGACCGATTCGGACGTCCGCGACCTGCCCGTGCAGCCGTCAGACGACAGCGCGTTTCCGCCCTAGATCCGATCCGGCCTCGCCGATCGCCTCGTCGTCCAGCGACGGCTGCAATGGCGGTGACGTCCGCACCGGCGACCTCTTCGACAGCAATTCGGCCAGGTCGCGCGGCGGCAGTGGCCTCGAGAATAGGAAGCCCTGCATCTCGTCGCAGGCATGCGCGCGCAGGAACTCCTGCTGCTCGGAGGTCTCGACGCCCTCGGCCACGATGGTCATGCCGAGCGCCTTGCCCATCGAGATGATCGCCTGCGCGATCGCGACGTCCTCGGAATCGTCAGGCAGGTCGCGCACGAAGGAGCGATCGATCTTGATGGTGTCGATCGGGAACTGCTTCATCAGCGACATCGACGAATAGCCGGTGCCGAAATCGTCGATCGCCAGCCGAATGCCGCGGGTCTGGATCGCGTCGAGCACGCGGACGGCGCGCGTCACGTTGCGCATCACCATGCTTTCGGTGACCTCGAGCTGCAGCAGCGCCGGCGGCATGCCGCTCGCGGCGAGCGCCTCGTCGATATCGTCGAGCAGGTTCGGATCGCCGAACTGCCGCGGCGAAAGGTTGACCGCCATCGTCACCGCCTTGAGGCCGCGGTGCTGCCACGCCATGTTCTGCGCGCAGGCTTCCTTGAGCACCCAGCGGCCGATCGGAACGATCAGCCCGATCTCCTCGGCGAGCGGAATGAACTGCCCCGGCGAGACCTTGCCGAGCTCGGGATGGGTCCAGCGCAGCAGCGCCTCGACGCCGCTGATCTCACCGCTCGCCATATCGACCTTGGGCTGATAGTCGAGCGAGAACTGGTCGCGCTCCAGCGCACGACGCAACGCGCTCTCCATCGTCAGCCGCTCGATCGATTGCGCCCTGACTTCGTTGGAGAAGAAGCGGAAGCCATTCTTGCCGTCCTCCTTGGCGAGATACATTGCCATGTCGGCATTCTTGGTGAGCGTCTGCACGTCGGACCCGTCGGTCGGATACGTCGCGATGCCGATCGAGGCCGTGGTGTGGCACTCGTGCCCGCTGAGCTGCATCGGCTGGCTGAGTGAAATCAAGAGATCGCCGGCGATGCGCTCGACGTCGTGACGTTCGGCGGTGTCCTCCAAGATGACCACGAACTCGTCGCCGCCGAGCCGTGCCACCACGTCGCTCGCGCGCAACGATCCGCGCAGCCGCTCGGCGATCGCCACCAGCAGCATGTCGCCGGCGTCGTGGCCGAGCGAATCGTTGATCACCTTGAATCGATCCAGATCGATGAACAGCACCGCGAGCTGCCGGCGGTGGCGGTCCGCCGCCGAGATCGCGTGACGCAGCATCTCGTTGAAGGTCTCGCGGTTCGGCAGATTGGTCAGGCTGTCATGCGAGGCGAGATATTCGATGCGCTCGTCGGCCTTGTGCTTCTCGTCGGCGCGATCGAAGCTTTCGAGCGCGAACGCCAGATTGTCGGCGAGCCGCTGCAGCAGCTCGGCGAACTCCGGCGTGAACGTATCCTTCTCGATCGCGACGAAGATCATGACGCCGACGACCTCGCCGCTGACGATCAGCGGAAACGAAGCACCGGACTGCGTGCCATCGAGGCGAGCGCGCTCATGGAAAGCGGCGGTCTCGGTATCGGCGAAATAGTCGTTGATGATGCAGGCCTTGCCGGACCGGAACGCCCGGCCGCAGGCGCCACGCCCCTCGGGGTGCGCCTCGCTGGTCGAGAGCGTCACCTGACTGGCGCCCTCGGCCGCCGGGCCCGCGATCGCGACGATGCGCAGAAAGTCGCTGCCCGGCTGTGCCAGCGCGATGGTGGTCGAGGTGAATTTACCGCCGGTCGCCGCCGCCTCGCAGACCAGTTGATAGAGCTCGGCGCGGGACTTCGCCCGCATGATCGCCTCATTGGTCGCGCTCAGCGCCGCGAACATCCGCGACAGCCGCTCCTTCTGCTCGTCGGCCCGCGCCTTCTCGTCGGCGCGGTCGAAGTTGGCCAGCGCGAACGAGACGTTCTCGGCGAGCCGCTGCAACAGCGCCATCATCTCCGGGCTGAAGGTGCCGAATTCGCTGGAGAGGAACACCAGCGCGCCGATCGCCTCGCCGTTCTTGAGCAGCGGCAGCGCCGCGCCGGACTTGCTGCCGCTGTCGCGCACGATCGGATAGACATGCGATTCAGGGCTGAAGTCGCTGAGATAATCGTTGCTGATGCACGGCCTGCGGGTGCGGATCGCAACGCCGGTCAGCGTCTGCCCCTCCGGACGCGTCGCGTCGGCCGACAACTGGACCTCGCGGGCCCGCACCCGGTCGGGGCCGGAAGCAGCGACGTTCTCCAGGAAGGCCTCGCCCGGGCGCACCAGGCGGATGGTGGCCGAGATGAACTGACCGCCGACCGCCGCGGCATCGCAGACCAGATCGAACAGCTCGCTGCGGGACTTCGCCCGCATGATCGCCTCGTTGGTCGCGCTCAACGCCGCGAACATCCGCCGCAGCCGCTCCTTCTGCTCCTCGGTTCGCGCCTTCTCGTCGGCGCGATCGAAGCTGCCGAGCGAATAGGAGACGTTGTCGGCGAGCCGCTGCAGCAGCTCGGCAAACTCGGCCGAGAAAGTGTTGCGCTTGGCGGAGATGAACAGCATCACGCCGACCGGCTCGTCGTCGACGATCAAGGGAAACGCCGCACCCGATCGCGCATCCTCGCGGTCGATGACGTCGCGGAACGGGTTGTTGGCGACGTCGCCGAGAAAATCGTTGTTGATGCAGGCGCGCCGGGAGCGGAACGCCCGGCCGCAGACACCGCGCCCTTCGGGACGCGCCTCGCTGCGCGAGACGTTGAGGCGGCGCGCGTTCTCCGCGGTCGGCCCCGCGACTGCCATCATCTCGAGGAAGTCGTCGCCGGGTTTGGCGATCAGGATGCTGGTCGAGTTGAACCCGCCGCCATGCGCCGCCGCGGCGCAGACCAGCTCGAACATCTCGAGCCGCGACCGCGCGCGCATGATCGCCTCGTTGGTCGCGCTCAGCGCCGCGAACATCCGCGACAATCGCTCGCGCTCGGCATCGGCCCTGGCCTTCTCGGTGGCGCGGCCGAACGTGTCGAGCGCAACCGAGACGTTCTCGGCGATGCCCGCCAAGAGCGCGATGATCTCTTCGTCGCCCGCCCAGGAGTTGCCGATGAAAAAGATCAGGACGCCGATGCTCCTGCCGAACCGGGTGAGCGGCAGCGCGACGCAGGCCATCATGCCGCCGCCACCGGCTTCCGTCTGGGAGGCGCCCGCCGATATCGGAATGTCATGCTCGACGCACGGCTGCTGGGTCCGGAACGCTTCGCCGCAGATCCCCTTGCCGTAGAGATTGTCCGGGTTGGTCGAAAAGCGCGTCTGCGTGATCAGGTCGAGCGCCTCGCCGGTGCCGGCGACGGGTTCGAGCCAGTGCGTGTCGGGCTCGGCCAGCAGCACCACGGTCGCGAAGGATTTTCCGCTGAACACCGCGGCATCGCAGACCCGCTGATAGAGATCGTGCTCGGTCTTGGCGCGAAGGATCGCCTCGTTGGTTGCGCTGATGGCGCCGAACATGCGGTTGAGCCGGCGCATCGCCCGCTCACCGCTCTTGCGCGACGCCTCATGGTCGAAATTGTCGAGCGCGTAGGACACGTTCGCCGCCATGCGCTCCAGCAGCGCCACGATCTCCTCACCGAGCGAGTTGACCTCGCGCCGGGTCACCATGAAGACGCCGACGCTGCGCCCGTTGCAGACCAGCGGCATCGCCGCCGCCGCGCCGACGCCGGCCGCCGCGAGGCCGCTGCGCCAGGCCGCCGAACGGGCATCGTTGACATAGTCGTTGCTGACGCTGGCGCTCTGATCGCGGAACGCGCGGCCGGCGACGCCCTCCCCTTCCGGCGTATTGGCGAGGGCGGAGATCCTGATGCTGCGCAGGCGCGCGACATCGTCGCCGCAACCGGCCGCGAATATCAGCCGGCCGGTATCCGGCTGCAGCAAAAAGACGGTCGCGGCCAGGAAGCTCCCGCTCGAGAACGCGGCTTCGCAGACCTTTCCGTACAATTCTTCTGGTGATTTCGCGTACAGGATCGCTTCGTTGGTGGCACTCAACGCCGCGAATGTACGCCCGATGCTCGACTGCACGATTCCTGAAGGCCCCCGGGCCAACCCCTCCAATCTGGTGGGAAACATTGCCCGCGATACGCCTAAGTGGTGGTTAGCGTATCCGGCAAGTTGTGAGACAAAGTAAACGGCTGACGAATCCGGAACGCCGTTTTCCGGGATAATACGGGCGCCTGTGTGCCAGCCTGAGGCGGAGGGGCGCCGAGCCCCGGATGGGACGCCCGCCCGCGCCGCCGGAGCAACCAAATTCCGCATCGTGACCGCGCCCGTTCCACTCAGTGAAAACATCGCCGGGAGCACCCTGCTGGCGGTATGGCGGACCGGATTTTCTGCCCTTGCTCGCACCTCGACGCTTTGAGAGCATGAGCCCGATAACAGCAAGCAAGACCCGCGCATCATGCGGGCGGACCGCGAGGAAAATCCCATGCCGATCGTCCAGGCCGACCGTCTCACGCGCATCGGCGCGGCGCTGCTCCGGGGCGCCGGCGCATCGGAGGAGGAGGCGAGCGCAGTCGCCTCCGGCTGCGTCAACGCCAACCTCGCCGGCCATGACTCCCACGGCGTGATCGCGATCCCGACCTATATCGACCGCATCAAAGCTGGCCATATCGTCCCCGGCGCGAAATGGACCATCGTGCAGGAGACGCCGACCACGACCGTGATCGACGGTCATTGGGGGTTCGGCTTCCACGTCAACGCCAAGGCGATGGAGATGACCATCAACAAGGCGAAGACCGCCAACGTCGCGGCCTGCACCGTGTTCCGGCAGAGCCATGTCGGCCGGCTCGCGCATTACCCGATGATGGCGATGCGCGAAGGCATGATCGGGATCGCGGCCGCGGATTCCGGCCGCTCGCCGAAGCATGTCGCGCCGTTCGGCGGCCGCGAGGCCCGGCTCGGCACCAACCCGCTCTCGATCGCGGTGCCCTCCGATCTCGAGGCGCCGTTCTATTTGGACATGGCGACCTCGGCGGTCGCCGCCGGCAAGATCCAGCTCGCGGTGGCGCGCGGCGAGAGCATCCCGAAGGGCTGGATCATCGATGCCGAGGGACGCGACACCACCGATCCGAAGGACTACCGCAAGGGCGGCGCGCTGCTGCCGCTCGGGGGCAGCGAGGGCTACAAAGGCTCCGGCCTTGCCGCGATGGTCGAGGTGCTGTGCGGCCTGCTCACGGGCTTGGGCTTCGGCGTCGAGCCGACCGGGCGGCACAACGACGGCTGCTTCATGGCGGTGTTCAACGTCGCGGCGTTCCGCCCATTGCAGGAGTTCAAGAAGGAGGTCGCCGATTTCGCCCGCTACCTGAAATCGACGCCGCCTTCGGAAGGGAGCCGCGGCGTGTTCTATCCGGGCGAGGTCGAATTCATCCGCGAGCAGCAGCGGCGCAAGGACGGCATCGAGATCGAGGATACGACCTGGGACAAGCTCAAGGCGCTCGCCGCCGACTACAAGCTGACCGACGCCCTCGACCTTCGCTGACGCATTCAGGTACAGGAGAACGACATGACACGGCAAATGGCGCTGGTTGGCTTTTTGCAGGCGCAGAACTGCACCAACCTGCCAAGCTCCTGGCGTCACCCGGAGTCGCGCGACGATTCGATGTCGGCGGACTATTACCAGGAGATCGCGCGTATCCTGGAGCGCGGCAAGTTCCACATGGCATTCTTCGACGATCGCCTCGCAATGCCCGATCGCTATGGCAACGATCACGCCCACACCGTCGAATACGGCATCCGCTGCGTGAAGATGGACCCGATCGTGGTGCTGACGACGATGGGCATGGTCACCACCAAGCTCGGCCTCGCCTCGACCGCGTCGACCACCTATTTCGAGCCGTTCGACGTCGCGCGCCGCTTCGCCACTCTCGATTTGATGACGGGCGGCCGCGCCGCCTGGAACGTGGTGACCTCGGTCAATGACGGCGAAGCGCTCAACATGGGCCGCGCGCAGCATCTCGAGCACGATCTCCGCTACGACCGCGCCGACGAGTTCATGGAGGTGGTGCTCGGCCACTGGGACGCCTGGGAGGACGGCTCGCTGGTGATCGACAAGAAGAGCGGCCGCTTCGCCGATCCGACCAAGGTGAAGCGGCTCGATCACAAGGGCCAGTTCTTCACCTCGCGCGGACCGTTCACGGTGCCGCGCTCGGCGCAGGGCCATCCGGTCGTGATCCAGGCCGGCGCCTCCGGCCGCGGCCAGCGCTTTGCCGGGCGCTGGGGCGAGGTGATCTTCACCGCGGCGCGCAACCTCGCCAACGCCAAGCAGGGCTATGACGCGATCCGGGGCGAAGCCACCAAGTCCGGACGCGATCCCGACCAGATGTTTCTCTGCAACCTGATCACGCCGGTCACCGGCGCGACCAAGGCCGAGGCCGAGGACCGGATGGCGGTGATCCAGAAGCTGCCGCTGGAGATCGACGCACTGTCGCTGCTCGCCGAAGGCCTCAACTTCGATTTCGGCGCCAAGGGGATCGACGAACCGCTGACCACGGAGGAACTGCAGGGCATGCAAGGCATGCTCGGCATCCGCGACGGCGTGCTGCGCACCTCGGGCAAGACCAATCCCTCGACCCGCGACTTCATCACCTTCTCCGGCCGCGGCCAGGTGCAGGACGCGATGGTCGGTGGCCCGAAGGAGATCGCCGACCGGCTGGAGGAAATGTTCGAGGGCCGCGGCTGCGACGGCTTCGTCGTCGCGGCGAGCTATGTGCCGGGCTCCTACGCCGACTTCGTCAATCACGTGGTGCCCGAACTGCAGAAGCGCGGCCTGTTCCACAAGGACTACGCTGGCACGACGCTGCGCGAAAACCTCGGACTGAAGCGCCCGGCTGCGGGCGCCTGGAAGACCCGCGCGCAGGCCGCGGAATAGAAGGACATCATCATGCGCTGGCTGAAATTCACCGCCGCAGGCACCACCGCATCTTGGGGCCTCGTCGAGGGCGACACCGTCACGGCCGTGAACGGCGATCCGTTCGGTGAGTGGACCAAGACTGCGAAGACCCACGCCCTGAAGGACGTCAAGATCGAGCTGCCGCTGATCCCGCGCACCTTCTACTGCGTCGGGCTGAACTATCTGAAACATCTCAAGGAGGCCGCCGATAAAGCCGGCACCGTGCCGAACGTGCCTGATCGTCCCGAGATCGGCTACCGCGCGCAGAACGCGCTGATCGCCCATGACGAGGACGTCATCATCCCGGCGGGCGCGACCGAGAAGATCCATTACGAGGGCGAGCTCGTCGTCGTGATCGGCAAGAAAGCCAAGCACCTGACCGAAGCCAACGCAATGGACTGCGTGTTTGGCTACACCATCGGCAACGACGTCTCCGAGCGCAGCTGGCAGAAGGCCGACCGCGGACTGTGGCGCGCCAAGAACGCCGACACCTTCAAGCCGATGGGTCCGTGGATCGAGACCGATATCGATCTCGACCGCATGGAGACCGCGATCCGCGTCAACGGCAAGGAGACCGGCCGCTTCCGCACCAACGAGATGATCTTCGGCATCGTGCCCTTCCTCGTCGAGCTGTCGAAATACTTCACGCTGTCGCCCGGCGACGTGATCTGGATGGGCACCGACGGCGCCTCGCCGGACCTGAAGGACGGTGACGTGGTGGAGATCGACATCACGGGGATTGGCACGCTGCGGAATAGGTTCGTGAAGGAGAAGGCGTGAAGGCGCGTGCAGCCCTTGACCCGTCATCCCCGCGCAAAGGCTTCGCCTTTGCGAGGGGATGACGTGGATAAGGTTGGTCGCACGTCCCTCCAATCGTCGTCCCGAAGAAGGCCAGTGGGGATGGTTCGCAATTCAAGATGTCCAGCAACGCGGTGTCATCACCCGCGCATGCGGGTGATCCAGTATTCCAGAGACGGTCGTACTTAAGCCGAGAAGCCGCGGCGTACTGGATCGCCCGGTCAAGCCGGGCGATGACAGTTGAAGATGGGAATACGGCTTCGCGTCCTTGACCGCAGTGTCGTCAGCGCCCCGCCGCCGACTTGCTCTTCACGTGACCGATGAACGCGCGCAGCTTTGGCATGATCTGGCGGTGGCCGGGATAGTAGAGAAACACACCGGGCGTCGTCGGCGCGAATGCATCCAGCACGCGGACGAGCTTCTTCTCCTTTGCGAGGCCTGATATCAGCGGCGCCGGCACTTGCGCCAGTCCGACGCCCTCGACCGCCGCGCCGACCAGTGTGGGGAAGTCATGGCCGATGAAGGAGCCGGTGACGGCAAGCTCGATCGAGCGGCCGTTGTCGTTCAGCGACCACGGCGCGAGCCCGCCGTTCGATCGCCGCAGCCTGAGGCACGCATGCGCCCGCAGATCGTCCGGGCGCTTCGGCCGGCCGCGGCGCGCGAGATAATCCGGGCTGCCGACGACGGCGAACGGAAACGGCTTGGTCAGGCGCACCGCGACCATGTCGGGGTTGATGAACTGACCCATCCGGATGCCGGCATCGAAACCGCCGGCGGCGAGATCGACCAGCTCCTCGCTTGCGGCGAGCTCGACCTCGATCTCGGGATAGGCCTTGCAGAACGAGGCGATCAGCGGCTCCAGCAGGATCGGCACCACCGAGCGCGGCACGGTGAGACGCAACAGCCCGGCCGGCTTCTGCCCGAGCTCGCGCGCAGCGCCGCTGGCGGCGACCAGCTCCTCGAACGCCGGCCGTGCGCGTGCCAAAAATCGTTCGCCGGCCTCGGTGAGGCCGACGCTGCGGGTGGTGCGGATGAACAGCACGGCGCCGAGCCGCGCCTCGAGCGCGCGCACCGCCTGACTGATCGCCGACGGCGTGACGGCGAGCTCGGTTGCCGCGCGACGGAAACTGCGGTGCTGGGCGACGGCCAGGAACGCCTCGACACCGTCGAGCGCGCCCTGCCTGACTGTGAAGTTCTGCTTCATGGCCCGTCAACATTATCGCGAATAGTCGCGCACGGGAAGCCGGCCTACATCGGAGCCACAGGCAGCCGTACCGCAAGGCGCGCTGCTCCAAGCGACATCACGACGACAGTCGTGAACGGAGACCTGCGACCGATGAAAACGATCCGTCACACCCTCCTTGCCCTCACCCTCACTTTGACAGGCTCAACCGCCATGACCGCTCCCTCGCTTGCCCAGGCCCAAACACAGGCACAAGCCCCCTCCACCATCACCACCGGCGTGATCGTGATCCTGACCGTCAAGGCCGGCGTCACCCGCGACCAGGTGATGGCCGTGATGCCGGATGAAATCCGGCAGACCGTGCAGCTCTATCTCAACGGCAAGGTGCGCGAATGGTATGCGCGTTCCGATGGCCGCGGCGTCGTCTTCCTGCTCGATGCCAAGGATACATCCGAGGCGCACGCGATCATGGAGGGGCTGCCGTTGTCCAAGCTCGACATCATGGACCACGACTACATCGCGGTCGGCCCGCTGCTGCCGCTGCGCCTGCTGCTCGCCAAGCCTTAAGCGTCAAGCCGTGAGCCCTCCGAGGTCGAACCTGATCGACGGGTTCGACCTCTCCCTCCGGGTCGACAAACAGAGGATGCCGGCCGTGCCAGTCAGTCTCAACATTCCATTCCTGCTCAGCGTCGCCGGAGCATTTCTGACAAGTGCCGTCGTGGCCGTCACCTATGTCTGGCCGGCGCTCCGCACGATGCCGCGGCATAATGCGCTCCGGCTGCTTGCGGCGTTCCATGCCTTCCGGTTTCTCGGGATGAACTTCATGGTCACAGGCTTCGTGTCGCCGGAGGTGAACCCGGTGTTCGCCGGCGCGGTCGGCTGGGGCGATCTGACCGCCGCAGCTCTCGCGCTGCTCGCGATGGCGGCACTGTCGTGGCGCTGGCCGATCGCCATTCCGATCGTCTGGCTCTTCAACATCTGGGGCACGCTGGACCTTCTCAACGCCTATTACATGGGCGCGACGAAGAACGCGGATCCCGGCCTGTTCGGCGCCGGCATCTATATTCCGGCGCTTTACGTGCCGCTGCTGCTGGTCAGCCATGTGATGGTGTTCATGCTGCTGATGCGGACGAAGTCGGTGGAACATGTGCAAGGACCGTCATCCTGAGGTGCGAGCGGAGCGAGCCTCGAAGGATGCACGGCCCGGCTGGTGGCCGTTCGCCCTTCGAGACGGCCGCTACGCGGCCTCCTCAGGGTGACGGGACAAAAGGTTGAACCCACGGCTCCACATCGTCGTCGGACCACATCACCCTAAAACGGCAGCGCCACGCCGGTCTTGATCTCCTTCAGGATCACGTTGGTGCGGACATGCCGAATGCCGGGAATCCGGAACATGAACTCGTCGAGGAATCTATTGTACGCATCCATGTCGCGCACGACGACGCGCAGATGATAGTCGGCGTCGCCCGTTGTCGCGAAGCATTCCAGCACCTCGCGGCGCTGCATCACCCGCGCGACGAACTCGTCGACGAATTTGACGTCGTGCCGCTCCAGCGAGACGTGCAGGATCGCCGAGGTGGCAAAGCCCGCCTGCTCGCGCGCCACCAGCGCCGAGTAGCCTGAAATGACGCCGGACTCCTCCAGCGCGCGGACCCGGCGCCAGCACGCCGAGGTCGACATCCCCACCGTTTCCGCGAGCTGCTGGTTGGTGGCGCGGCCATCCCTTTGCAGTTCGGCGAGGATTTTTTCGTCCTGCTCTTCGACCATTGCGCGGCTCCAATTTGGTAGATTTTACCAAATTGCGCCAACTGTAGCAATATCGTGCCGATTCTGGCCCTACGAATGAACAGATAGGTAAGACCTACCAGGCCCACAGGCATACCCTCGTGCGATCAGACAGCGTGATTCCACGGGGGGTCAGTCATGGGCCAGATGCCGTTGCTCGACGCCTACCAGCTCTCCGAACGCTATAGCCGCGAACGCGGCCGCGTCTTCCTCACCGGCACGCAAGCAATCGTGCGCATCGCGCTCGATCAGATCAGGCGCGACCGCGCGAGCGGCCTCAACACCGCGGGCTTCATCTCCGGCTATCGCGGCTCGCCGCTCGGCGGCGTCGATCTCGAACTGTGGAAGATCAGCGAGCGGCTGAAGGAGAGCCGCATCGAATTCCTGCCCGCGGTCAACGAGGACCTCGCGGCAACCGCCGTGCTCGGCTCGCAGCAGGTCGAAACGCAGCGGGACCGCGAGGTCGATGGCGTGTTCGGGTTGTGGTACGGCAAGGGCCCCGGCGTCGATCGCTCCGGCGATGCGCTGAAGCACGGCAATGCCTATGGCTCCTCGCCGCATGGCGGCGTGCTTGTGGTCGCCGGCGACGATCATGGCTGCGTGTCATCCTCGATGCCGCATCAATCCGATGTCGCGTTCATGAGCTGGTTCATGCCGACGTTGCATCCGGCCGATGTCGGCGAGTATCTCGCGTTCGGCGAATACGGCTACGCGCTGAGTCGCTTCAGCGGCATGTGGGTCGGCTTCAAGGCGATCTCGGAGATCGTGGAGTCAGGCGCATCGGTCGAGCTGCAGCCGCCGCGGGTGTTCGTGCAGCCGGATTTCGTGCCGCCACCGGGCGGCCTGCATTATCGCTGGCCGGATCTGCCGGGCCCACAGATCGAGGAGCGGCTGGAAGCCAAGAAGCACGCCGTCTACGCTTTTGCAAAAGCCAATCCGATCGACCGCCGCATCTACGACATCGGGGATGCGACCTACGGCATCGTCACCACGGGCAAGGCGCATCTCGATCTGATGGAGGCGTTGCGGCTGGTGGGACTGGACGAAGCCGCCTGCCGCCGCTTCGGCATCGACATCTACAAGGTCGGCATGGTGTGGCCGCTCGCGCTGCATGATGCGATGGAGTTCGT
Source organism: Bradyrhizobium sp. CCBAU 53421 (assembly GCF_015291625.1). NCBI lineage: Bacteria > Pseudomonadati > Pseudomonadota > Alphaproteobacteria > Hyphomicrobiales > Nitrobacteraceae > Bradyrhizobium > Bradyrhizobium sp. CCBAU 53421. The sequence continues at coordinate 1,451,091 of NZ_CP030047.1, read as the reverse complement.
GAAGGGCAAGCGCGAGATCCTGGTGGTCGAGGAGAAACGCGGCATCATCGAGAGCCAGTTCAAGGAATATTTCTACGACTATCCCGGCTCCAAGCCGGAGCGGATGGTCGGCAAGCACGACGAGAGCGGCGCGCGGCTGATCTCCTGGACCGGCGAATTGTCGCCACGGATGCTGGCCGACGTGCTGGCGCGGCGGCTCGATCCGATGTTTCCGGAGCTGCAACTGGCTCGCCGCGTCGCCGCGCTCAGGCCCGAGCAGGATCGCACGATCGCAGTGCCCGGCGCGACCCGCACGCCGTATTTCTGCTCGGGCTGCCCGCACAACACCTCGACCAAAGTGCCTGAGGGCTCCAAAGCGCTGGCCGGCATCGGCTGCCATTTCATGGCGAGCTGGATGGACCGCGAAACCTCGTCGCTGATCCAGATGGGCGGCGAAGGTGTCAACTGGGCGGCGTCGTCGAAATTCACCGGCAACAGCCACGTGTTCCAGAACCTCGGCGAAGGCACCTACTATCACTCCGGCTCGATGGCCATCCGGCAGGCGATCGCGGCCAAGGCCAACATCACCTACAAGATCCTGTTCAACGACGCGGTGGCGATGACCGGCGGCCAGCCGGTCGACGGCCCGGTCAGCGTGCAGGCGATCGCGCACATCGTTCGGGCCGAAGGCGTCGCGCGGATTGCACTGGTGTCGGATGATCCCGCGCAGTTCTCGCCGGCGGACCTGCCGGTGGGCGTCACGATCCATCCGCGCGAGGAGATGGACGCCGTGCAGCGCGAGTTGCGCGAAATTCCAGGCGTCACCGTGCTGATCTATCAGCAGACCTGCGCCACCGAGAAGCGGCGGCGGCGCAAGCGCGGCACGATCACCGATCCTGCCCGCTTTGCTTACATCAACGATCTCGTCTGCGAAGGCTGCGGCGACTGTTCGGTGGAATCGAATTGCCTCAGCGTCGAGCCCAAGGAGACGCCGTTCGGCCGCAAGCGCAAGATCAACCTCTCGACCTGCAACAAGGATTTTTCCTGCCTCAACGGCTTCTGCCCGAGTTTTGTCACCATCGAGGGCGGCAAGCGCCGCGCGAAGAGCGCAAGCGCGGTCGATCCGCTGGCGCGCGCGGCGGCGCTTCCGGCGCCGGAGCTCGCGCCGCTCGACAAGCCCTACGATCTGCTGGTCACCGGCGTCGGCGGCACCGGCGTCATCACGGTCGGCGCGCTGATCGCGATGGCCGCACACCTCGAGGGCCGCGGCGTCTCGGTGCTCGACTTCACCGGCTTCGCGCAGAAATTCGGTCCGGTGCTGAGCTTCCTGCGACTGGCGGCCGAGCCCGCCGCACTTCACCAGGTGCGGATCGACCAGGGCGCGGCGGACGCGCTGATCGGCTGCGATCTCGTGGTGAGCTCGTCGGCCAAAGCGTCCGGCACCTATCGCAAGGGCATGCGCGCCGCGGTCAACATCGCGGAGATGCCGACCGGCGACGTGGTGCGATTCCGCGATGCCGACCTCGCCTCGCCGGTTCGCTTGCGCGCCATCGAGCGGGTGATCGGACCCGGCAACCTCACCACCATCGACGCCAATGTGCTGGCTGAGCGGCTGCTCGGCGACAGCGTGTACGCCAACATCATGATGCTCGGCTTCGCCTGGCAGCAGGGCCTGGTGCCGGTGTCGCTGGAGGGGCTGACGCGCGCGATCGAGCTCAACGGCGTCGCGGTGGAGCGCAACAGGCAGGCGTTCGCCTGGGGCCGGCTCGCCTTCGCCGACCCGGAGTTTTTGCCTAAGGCTGAGAACGCTGATGCCAGCGCGCCGGAGACGCTGGAGCAGATGATCGCGCGTCGTGCCGATTTCCTCCGGGAGTATCAGAACGAGGCCTATGCCGCACGCTACCGTGCGACTGTCGATCGCGTCCGCCGCGCCGAGGCCGCGCTCGGCGGCGCCCGCGAAGAAGGTGCGCCCCCTCTCCCGCTTGCGGGGGAGGGTTGGGGTGGGGGTTTCTCCACGAGTCCTATCGCGGAGAGAGCCCCCACCCGTAACGCATCTGGCGATGCGTTACGGCCTCCTCCGCAAGCGGGAGAGGCGGACGGAGCGCGCGATAAGACCGAGCTCCCTCTCACCGACGCCGTGGCGCGGTCGCTGTTCAAGCTGATGGCCTACAAGGATGAATACGAGGTGGCGCGGCTGCATATGCAGACCGGCTTCCTCGAAACCCTCAAGCGCGAGTTCGATGGCGATTTCACGGTGCAGTACCATCTCGCGCCGCCGCTGCTGCCGGCGCGGCGGGATGCGCGCGGCCGGCCACGCAAGCGCGCGTTCGGCCAGTGGATCCAGACGCCGCTCCGCTTGCTGGCGCGGCTCAAGGGACTGCGCGGCACGCCGTTCGACGTGTTCGGCTACACCGCGGAGCGGCGTGCCGAGCGCGAGCTGATCACCTGGTACGAAACGCTGATCGAGACCATGCTCGACAAGCTCGATGCCGCGCGGCTGCCCGATCTCACAGCCATCGCAAAGGCGCCGATGGAGATCCGCGGCTATGGGCCGGTCAAGGACGCCGCGATCGACAGGACCAAGGCGGAGGTGGCGCGGCTGACCGCGCAACTTACCTCCGCCCCGTCAGATACGCGCGACGGCTCAGGCCGCCGCGCCGCGCTTGGCGGGTGAGATCAGGCCGACCACGACGGTCGCAATCACCGCCACCACGATGTTGAGCAGCAGCGCACCGAGGCCAACATAGAAGGTGTAGGTGGCATCGCCGAGCGAGATGCTGGCGAGCGGCTTCAGCCCGTTGCTCCACGCCGTCCAGCTGCCCCAGCCGATGCCGACCGCCCAGCCGAGCAGCAGCCCCTCGGCACGGAACCAGGTGGTGAACAGGCCGAACACCAGCGCCGGCAGCGTCTGCACGATCCAGAGGCCGCCGAGCAGCTGGAGATCGAGCGCAAACTGCGTCGGCAGGAACAGGATGAAGGCGAGCGCGCCGACCTTGACCACCAGCGAGGTGATCTTCGCCACCGACGCCTCACCGGCATGCGAGATATCCGGATTGACGTAGGACTTCCAGACATTGCGGGTGAACAGATTGGCGGCGCCGATGCTCATCACGGCCGCCGGCACCAACGCGCCGATCGCGATTGCCGCGAACGCAAAACCCGCGAACCATTCCGGGAACAGCGTCTTGAACAGCATCGGCACCACATCGTTCGGCGACGTCACCTTGATGCCGGCGGCATAGGCCATGTAGCCGAGCAGCGCGATCAGGCCGAGCAGCAGCGTATATGCCGGCAGCAGGATCGCATTCTTGCGGATGGTATCGGCCGACTTCGAGGCGAAGATGCCGGTCAGCGTGTGCGGATACATGAAGGCGGCGAGCGCCGAGCCGAGCGCCAGCGTCGCATAAGGCAGATACTGAGCGGGCTTCAGCGTCAGCCCGGTGGCGCCGCCCTTCGCCGTGAAGGCGTCGTTGGCCGCCGAGAACACCGCGCCATAGCCACCGAGCTTCGAGGGCACCACGACCACGGCCGTCAGCACCACGATGTAGATCATGATGTCCTTGACGAAGGCGATCAATGCCGGCGCACGCAGGCCGGAACTATAGGTATAGAGCGCAAGGATCACGAAGGCGGCGATGATCGGCAGTTCGCCCGATAGCCCCATCGCCTTGATCACGACCTCCATGCCGATCAGCTGCAACGCGATATAGGGCATGGTCGCGACCAGGCCGGTCAGCGCCACCGCGAGCTCGAGGCTACGCGAGCCATAGGCACCGTGGACGACATCCGCGGCGGTGACGTAGCCGTTGGCATGCGCCTTCTTCCACAGCACCGGCATCACGGCGAACACGAAGGGATAGACGATGATGGTGTAGGGCAGCGCGAAGAAGCCGTAGGCGCCGACCGCGTAGACCAACGCCGGCACCGCGATCACGGTGTAGGCGGTGTAGAAATCGCCGCCGACCAGGAACCAGGTGATCCAGGTGCCGAACTGGCGGCCGCCGAGGCCCCATTCGTCGAGATGCTCGCTGACCGGGCCGGATTTCCAGCGCGCGGCGAAGAAGCCCATCACGGTGACGAGGGCGAAGAAAAAGATGAAGACGGAGAGCGCCACCCAGGCGATATGATCGGTCATGGCTCTCCCCTCACCGCTGCTCGTCGGCGTCAGGCTGCCGGCTGCGATAGACCAGCCAGATCAAGAGCGAGGAGATCGGCACCCAGGCGAGCTGGTACCAGTAGAAGAACGGAAAGCCGAACAGCGAAGGTTCGAGGAAATTATAGAACGGCACCCACAGCAAGCCGATGAACGGCAGCAGCAACAGAATCCACATGGCTCTCTCCCAGCCCGGGGTGTGATCCAAACCGGCGGGGGTGCCGGCGTCCCGTCATCAACGACCCCAGGAACCATTCGTTGCGTCTAGAATCACAGTTACGGCATGGCGATGCAAAAAGATGTGATCGCTGGGGCTCGCGGCCTATTCGGCCTTGATGCCGGCGTCCTGGATCACCTTGCGCCAGCGCCCCTCCTCAGCCGTGAAGTAGCGGTCGAGCTCGGCCGGGGGCTGTGCCACCATCACGAGCCCCTCATTGACGCTGAGCTTCCTGAAGGCCTCCGCCTGCACAGCCTTGGCCGCGGATTTGTTGAGGCGATCGATGACGTCGGGCGGCGTGTTCGCAGGTGCGTAAAGGCCGTACCAGGATTCCGCGGCGTAGCCCGGCACGCCGGCTTCGGAGACCGTCGGCAATTGCGGAAATGACGCCGAACGCTCGGCCGAGGTCACGCCGATCGCGCGCAGCTGCCCGGCCTCGACCAGCGAGGCACAGCTTGCGACCGTCGTGAACATCACCTGGATCTGGCCGCCCAAGAGGTCGGTGATCGCGGGTGCTGCGCCCTTGTAGGGCACGGTGGTGAGGTTGACGGAAGCCATGTGCTTGAACAATTCACCGGCCAGGTGCGCCGAGGTGCCGGTGCCATAAGTCCCGTAGGACAGTTTTTCCGGATCGGCCTTCGCAGCCGCGATCAGATCGGCGATCGACTTGATCGGCGAAGCAGGATTGACCACGACGACATTGAACGAGCGCGCCACCAGCGCCACCGGCACAAAATCCCTGTGCGCATCGTAGGGCAGCTTGCGGTAAAGGCTCGGGTTGACCGCGTTGGCGAAGGTCGCCATCAGCAGCGTGTAGCCGTCGGCCGGGCTCGCCGCGACGCTTTGCGTGCCGATGATGGTGCCCGCCCCCGGCTTGTTCTCGATGATGACGGTGACGCCGAGATCCTTCTGCATCTCCTGCGCCAGCGTGCGCGCCACGACATCGGTGCCGCCGCCCGGCGCGAACGGCACCACGATCTTGACGATATGATCGGGATAGAAGGCGCGCGCCGGTGCCTGCAGCAGCACGTTTGCTGCGATCGCGAACAGGATGGCGGTCAGGTATCGCAACATCGTCAACGGCCCTCGCGACAGATGAGGCGACCTTCATACACGCCGACGCCATGCAAGGGATGCCGGGTGGTCATGACGCGGAAGGAAGCGCTGCGCTGCCCAGTCCCGTCATCCTGAGGAGCGCGTAGCGCGTCTCGAAGGATGCACGGCCACAACCGGGCCGTCGATCCTTCGAGACGCGCGCAAGTGCGCGCTCCTCAGGATGACGGAGATAGATTTGCGTGCGCAGTTCTTTCCACGTTCATCACGAATACGGATTGATCAGCTTCTGCTGCTCGGTGGCGTGATGCACCAGGAGATCGATGAAGACGCGCACCTTCGCCGAGAGGTGATGGCGGTGCGGGTAGATCGCGTTCATGGTGAGTTCGACCGGCCGATACTCCGGCAGCAGCCGGACCAGCTTCCCCGATTCGAGTTCGTCGCGGACCAGGAAGCCCGCCGCGAGGAACACGCCGACGCCGGCGAGCGCCGCGAGCTTCAACGTCTCGCCGCTGTTGGAGACGAGATTGCCCGCCACCTTCACCGCGGCCGGCGCGCCTTTGCGGTCGACGAAGTGCCACTCATCCCCGAACGGGTAGTTGATGTGGCGAACGCAATTGCGGCTCGTGAGGTCGGCGAGCAGCGTTGGCTTGCCGTGCGCCTGGACGTAGTCGTGCGAGCAGCACAGCACGTGCCGCCAGGTGGCGATACGGCGCACGATCAGCGCGGAATCGCGCGGCTGGATCATCTGCACGGCGAGATCGAAATTCTCGTCGAGCAGGTCGGCCGAGCGTTCGCCGATCATCAGGTCGATCTTGACCTCGGGATAGGTCGCGAGGAACTCGGTCACCGTCGACGACAGGAATTGGACCAGATGAGTGTTGGTGAAGATGCGCAGCGTGCCGCGCGGCACCGATTGCTGCGCGCCCGCGACCTCATCGGCCTGCTCGATGTCGGCGAGGATCTGGACACAGCGGTCGTAATAGGCCTGGCCGACCTCGGTCAGGCTGACCTTGCGCGTGGTGCGGTTGAGCAGCCGGGCACCGAGCCGGTCCTCCAGCGACTGGACGTGATTGCTCACCATGGTCGTGGACATGTTGAGCTTGCGGCCGGCCGCGGAAAAGCCGCCGGAATCCACGACCCGGACGAAGGCGGTCAAACTGGTCAGGCGATCCATACGGCAAGGTCCGGATTATCAGCGCTGGCTTGATAATGCTTCCAGTTTTATCGGGATTATCACAGCGGGCGGGACATTGCATCTAAGGGGCGTACCCGGCGCCCTTGCTGGAAGGACGCGAATGTTCGGCCAGGAGACGATCATGTCGACCACGACCTATATCCCTGAAGAAACTACAAAAATCGGCCTGCGTCCGTCCCGGAAGATGATCAAGCGGGTGGCGCTCGGTCTCGCCGCCGTGCTCGGCGTCGCCGTCGCTGCCGACTTTGGCTACGACTACGTCACTACCGGCCGCTATCTCGAATCGACCGACGACGCCTATGTGAAGGCGGACTCCACGATCATCGCGCCGAAAGTGTCAGGCTACATCGCCCGCGTGCTGGTCACCGACAACCAGGCCGTGAAGGCCGGCCAGCTGCTGGCCGAGATCGACGACCGCGACTACCGCACCGCGCTCGGTCAGGCCAAGGCCGACGTCAGCGCGGCCGATGCCTCGGTGCGTAATCTCGATGCCCAGCTCGAATTGCAGCAACCGATCATCGACCAGAGCACCGCCGACGTCACCGCCGCCGAGGCCAATCTGAAATTCGCCCAGGAGGAGCAGAGCCGCTACGACGGGCTGATGAAGTCCGGCTCCGGCACCATTCAGCGCGCCCAGCAGACCGACGCGGCGCTGCGCAGCAATACGGCGCAGTTGCAGCACGCGAAGTCGGCGCTGTCGGCGGCGCAGCGCAAGGTCGACGTGCTGACCACGCAGCGCGCCCAGGCCGTCGCGCAGGCCGACCGCGCGCGCGCGGTCGAGCAGCAGGCCGAGTTGAACCTGTCCTACGCACAGATCACTGCGCCGGTCGACGGCACGGTCGGCGCCCGCACGCTCCGCGTCGGCCAATATGTGCAGGCCGGCACGCAGCTGATGGCGGTGGTGCCGCTCGATGCGGTCTATGTGGTCGCCAATTTCAAGGAGACGCAGCTGACCCATGTGCGCAACGGCCAGCCGGTCGAGCTCACCGTCGACAGTTTTCACGGCACCACGCTGAAGGGCCATGTCGACAGCCTCTCGCCGGCCAGCGGCCTCGAATTCGCGCTGCTGCCGCCCGACAACGCCACCGGCAACTTCACCAAGATCGTGCAGCGCGTGCCGGTCAAGATCGTGCTCGACGATCAGAGCCTCACCGGCCTCTTGCGGCCGGGCATGTCGGCGATCCCGACCGTCAACACCAAGGCGACCGTGCTGGCCGAGCGCGAGGAGAAGCGACGGCTGGCGTCGGCGACACGGCCGAACGGCGGCTAGCGCCAAACATTGCTTCCACTGGCTTGACGCGATTGATCACCGCATCGGTGGTCGATCGCGTTTTGCTGTGCCTTCGTCCAACCTCTTCTCCTTCGCTCCGAGCACACCGGCGGAAGGGCTCCCTCCCCCCTTGCGGGGGAGGGTTGGGGAGAGGGGCGACCTTGCACTGAAGCCTGTTGGTCTGCGATGACGCCGATGTCGAGAGTGACGCGCACGTCAGTATCCGAAGTGGCTTGCATAAATCTCCGACGTCAGGGCCCGGAGCCACCCCTCTCCCCACCCTCCCCCGCAAGGGGGGAGGGAGCCTGAGAGGTGTGCTCACCTCACTACTCAACATCACGCAGACCGACGCAACGTCGAGCCGCTGGCCGTAGCGCGCGGCCGCAGTGGCAGCCACGTGATTATCAACTTCGGCCGGACAATCCTTCCAGCCTTTCCCGGATTATCGAAAGCGGCCGCCTAATACATGTTGTGCGGGCAAGCAAGGACGACCCCGATGACCGCGCTCCAGCCCACAGCCGATACAGCCAACGCTGCCGATCTCGCCAAACCCGCAAAGCCAGCGACACCAGCGGTCCCGACCCGGACATGGGTCGCGGTGGTCGGCGCCACGCTCGGCGCGTTCATGGCGGTGCTCAACATCCAGATCGTCAATGCCTCGCTGGCCGACATTCAAGGCGGCATCGGCGCGGGCATCGATGACGGCGGCTGGATCTCGACCTCGTATCTGATCGCCGAGATCGTGGTGATCCCGCTGTCCGGCTGGCTCGCCCAGGTGTTCTCGGTGCGCATCTACCTGCTCACCAATGCGTTCCTGTTCCTGGTGTTCTCGGGCGCCTGTGCGCTGGCGCAGGACCTGCCGCAGATGATCGCGCTGCGCACCGTGCAGGGCTTCACCGGCGGCGTGCTGATCCCGATGGCATTCACGCTGATCATCACGCTGCTGCCGAAGGCGAAGCAGCCGATCGGGCTGGCGCTGTTCGCGCTGTCGGCGACGTTCGCGCCGGCGATCGGCCCGACCATCGGCGGCTATCTCACCGAGAACTGGGGCTGGCAGTACATCTTCTATGTCAACCTGGTGCCCGGCGCCGTGATGATTGCGATGCTGTATGTCTCGCTCGATCCGAGCCCGATGAAGCTGTCGCTGATCCGCCAGGGCGATTGGCTCGGCATCATCACCATGGCGATCGGTCTTGCCGCGCTGCAGACGGTGCTGGAAGAGGGCAACAAGGACGACTGGTTCGGCTCGCCCTTCATCCTGCGCCTGTCGGTGATCGCGGCCGTGGCGCTGATCGCCTTCCTGATCGTCGAATTCACCGTCGAGAAGCCGCTGCTCAATCTGCGCCTGCTCGCCCGCCGCAATTTCGGCTTCGGCATGCTGGCCAATTTCCTGCTCGGCATCGCGCTGTACGGCTCGGTGTTCATCCTGCCGCAGTATCTGGCGCGCATCCAGGGCTACAACGCCGAGCAGATCGGCATGGTGCTGGCCTGGACCGGCCTGCCGCAGCTCGTGCTGATCCCGCTGGTGCCGAAGCTGATGCAGCGCTTCGACCCCCGCATCGTGATCGGCGTCGGATTTGCGCTGTTCGCCGGCTCCAACTTCATGAACATCTACATGACCAACGACTATGCGGCCGATCAGTTGCTCTGGCCGAACGTGGTCCGCGCCGTCGGTCAGGCGCTGGCATTCGCGCCGCTGTCGGCGGTTGCGACGGCCGGGATTGAGGCGGAGAATGCCGGATCGGCGTCGGCGTTGTTCAACATGATGCGCAACCTTGGCGGCGCCATCGGCATCGCCGGGCTGCAGACGCTGCTGACCAAGCGCGAGCAGTATCACTCCAACGTGCTGATGCAGTCGGTCTCGATGCTGGAACAGGCGACCCGAACGCGGATTGAGGGATTGACCCAGTATTTCCTGAACCACGGCGTCGCCGATCAGGCCGACGCCACCCACCGCGCGATCGCGGCGGTCGGCAGGGTTGTGCAGAAGCAGGCCTACATCCTCGCCTTCAGCGACACCTTCTATCTGCTCGGCGTGGCGCTGATCATCGCACTGGTGGCGGCGCTGTTCCTGAAGAAGCCGGGCCAGCTCGCTGGCGGCGGCGGTGCACACTAGCTCTTTTTACCGAACCCATAACCAAGGAGAATGACCATGAAACCCCGCATGAACTTCTACCAGGCCGCCCCCGAGACCATCAAAGCGCTGGTTGCGGTCGAAGGCCAGATCACGGCGAGTGGTCTCGAGCAATCGCTAATCGAGCTGGTCAAGACCCGCGCCTCGCAGATCAACGGCTGCGCCTACTGCATCAACATGCACACCGAGGACGCCCGCAAGCATGGCGAGACCGAGCAGCGGCTCTATCTGCTCAACGCCTGGCGCGAATCCCCGCTCTACAGCGAGCGCGAGCGCGCGGCGCTGGCCTGGACCGAAGCGCTGACGCTGGTTGCAGAGACGCATGCGCCCGACGCCGACTACGAGGCGGTGCGCGCGCAGTTCACCGACAGCGAGCTGGTCAACCTGACCACGCTGATCGGCGCCATCAACGCCTGGAACCGGATCGCGATCGGTTTCCGCGCGGTGCATCCGGTGAAGGTGAAGGTCGCGGCGTGAGGGCGATACTGTCCGCCATATATTCCGCTGTCATGCCCCGCTTCATGCGGGGCATCCAGTACGCCGCGGCGTTTCGGCTCAAGCACCGCGGTCTCTGGAATACTGGATCGCCCGGTCGAGCCGGACGATGACAGCGCGGAGCGTGGCGCGAGTGCCTTAAACCGCGGTCGCGCGGGCGAACTCGACGTAGATCTCGCGCAGGCGGTCGGTGATCGGGCCGACCTTGCCGCTGCCGACCTGCTTGCCGTCGATCGCGACCACGCCCTGCACGAACACCGAGGCGCTGGTGATGAAGGCTTCCTTGGCGGCGAGCGCTTCCTCGACCGTGAAGGCGCGCTCCTCGATGCGAAGCTGGCGCTCCTCGGCGAGCTTGACCACCGCCTTGCGGGTGCAGCCGGGCAGGATCGCGTTGCCGTTCTGCCGGGTCACGATGACGCCGTCCTGGGTCACGATGAAGGACGACGACGAGCCACCCTCGGTGATCTTGCCGTCCTCGATCATCCAGGCCTCGCCGGCGCCGGCCGCGGCCGCGGCCTGCTTGGCCAGCACCTGCGCCAAGAGCGCCACGCTCTTGATGTCGCGCCGCTCCCAGCGGATGTCCGGCACCGTGATCACGTTGATGCCGGTCTTGGCCGACGGCGCGTTGATGATGTCCTTTTCCGAGGTGAACATCACAAGGGTCGGCTTGACGTCAGCCTTCGGGAAGGCGAAGTCGCGCCCCTTGTCGGCGCCGCGGGTGACCTCGAGATAGACCATGCCGTTGACGAGGTCGTTGCGCTTGACCAGCTCCTTCTGGATCTCCTCGATCCGCTCCAGCGTCTCGGGGAGCGCGAGCTGGATTTCGCCGACCGAACGCTTGAGCCGCGCCAAATGCGAGGCGTTGTCGATCAGCTTGCCCTCGAGCACCGCCGCCACCTCGTAGATGCCGTCGGCGAACAGGAATCCGCGGTCAAACACCGAGACCTTGGCCTCCGAGTGCGGCACGAACGAGCCGTTGACGTAAGCGATCTTTTCCACGCGAGTTCTCCTGCGGACGAAGGGGTTTCAGGCCTTCGTATACGCAAATTGTTGACGGGGATAAAGCCTCCCGCCGGGCGCCCGTGAACTGCGCAAATCCACTACCGTCACCCCCGCGCAAAGGCTTCGCCTTTGTCGCTGGAGGAGCGCGCCGTTGCGCGCGTCTCGAAGGGTCGACGGCCCGGCTGGTGGCCGCGCATCCTTCGAGACGCCGCTTCGCGGCTCCTCAGGATGACGGGTCTGGCTGGTGCGCCCCGTCAGTGCTGCAAGATCTTCGACAAGAACTTCTGCGCGCGGTCGCTGCGCGGGGTGCCGAAGAAGTCGGCCTTCTTGGCGTCCTCGACGATCTCGCCGCGGTCCATGAAGATGACGCGGTCGGCGACCTTGTTGGCAAAGCCCATTTCATGGGTCACCACCATCATGGTCATGCCCTCGCGGGCGAGGTCGACCATGACGTCGAGCACCTCGCTGATCATCTCGGGGTCGAGCGCCGAGGTCGGCTCGTCGAACAGCATCGCGATCGGGTCCATCGCCAGCGCGCGGGCGATCGCGACGCGCTGCTGCTGGCCGCCGGACAATTCGGCGGGAAACTTCTTGGCGTGGTCCTTCAGCCCGACGCGCTCCAAGAGCTTCATGCCCTTGGCCATGGCGTCGTCATGCTTGCGGCCCAGCACCTTCTCCTGCGCGAGGCAAAGATTGTCGACGATGCGCAAATGCGGGAACAGCTCGAAATGCTGGAACACCATGCCGACGCGGGAGCGCAGCTTCGGCAAATTGGTCTTGGGGTCGTTGACCTTGACGCCGTCGAGCGTGATGTCGCCGCCCTGGATCGGCTCCAGCGCGTTGACGCATTTGATCAGGGTCGACTTGCCCGAGCCGGACGGCCCGCAGACCACCACCACCTCGCCCTTGGCGACGCTGGTGGTGCAGTCCTTCAGCACCTGGAAGGTCGGCCCGTACCACTTATTGACGTGATTGATCTCGATCATGATGGCTCAGCTTTTTTGTTTAGGCATGACCTTGTCGGAAAACCGGTTCCCACTTTTCCGGGTCATGCCTTAGCGAACAATGGCAATCCGCGCCTGCAGGCGGCGGACGCCAAAGGACGCGACACAGGAAATGACGAAGTAGACCAGCGCGGCGAACAGATACATTTCGACCAGGCGGCCGTCGCGCTGCGCGACCTTGCTGGCGGCGCCGAGGAAATCCGGGATCGACAGCACGTAGACCAGCGAGGTGTCCTGGAACAGCACGATGGTCTGCGTCAGCAGCACCGGCAGCATGTTGCGGAACGCCTGCGGCAGCACGACGTAGCGCATCGACTGCGCGTAGGTCAGGCCGAGCGCGCTGGCCGCGGCCGGCTGGCCCTTCGAGATCGACTGGATGCCGGCGCGCATGATCTCGGAGAAATAGGCCGCCTCGAATGCGATGAAGGTGATCAGCGAGGAGGCGAAGGCGCCGACCGTGATCGGCCGCGACGCGCCGGTCAGCCACTGCCCGATGTAGGGTACCAGGAAGTAGAACCAGAAGATCACCAGCACCAGCGGCAGCGAGCGGATGAAGTCGACATAGAAGCCGGCGATGCGCCCGAGCACCTTGTAGCTCGACAATCGCATCAGGGCGATCAGGGTGCCGAACACGAGGCCGCCGAACGCGGCGAGCGCCGTCAAGGTCAGCGTGAAGCGCATGCCCTCCAGGAACAGATAGGGCAACGCGCGGCGGATGACGTCGAAATCGAAATTGCCGAGCATCGTCATTTGCCCGTGATGTAGCCGGGGATCGCGACGTAGCGCTCGAGGAAGCGCATCGCGGTGACCACGACGAAATTGAGGAGAAGATAGAGCACGGTCGCCGCGGTGAACGCCTCGAACACCTGGAACGAGAATTCCTGCATCGAGCGCGCCTGGCCGGTCAGCTCGATCAGGCCGATGGTGATGGCGACCGCGCTGTTCTTGATGGTGTTGAGGAATTCGGAGGTCAGCGGCGGCAGGATGATGCGGAACGCCATCGGCAGCAGCACGTAGCGATAGGTCTGCACCGTGGTGAGGCCGAGTGCGGTCGAAGCCTGCTTCTGGCCGCGCGGCAGCGAGGTGATGCCGGCCTGCAACTGCACGGCGACGCGCGCCGACATGAAGAGGCCGACGCCGATCGCAGCGGTCCAGAACGGCGCGTTCGGCATCTGCTTCAGCCACAGCCCTGCGGATTTCGGCAGCAGCTCGGGCAGCACGAAGAACCACAGGAATAGCTGCACCAGGAGCGGCATGTTGCGGAAGAACTCGACCCAGCAGAAGCCGATCCATGACGCCGTCCGCGACGGCAGCGTGCGCAACACGCCAATCACCGAGCCCGTGACCAGCGCGATGATCCAGGCGAGCACCGATACCTTGACGGTGACCACCAGTCCCGACAGCAACAGGTCGAGATAGGTGCCGGTCCCCATCGGGTTCGGCTCGAGAAAGATGTGCCAGTTCCAATTGTAGTTCACGGGTCCCCCGCGCTCTCGCGCCGATCACGCATTACGCCGACATCACGCGCGGCGTCTATGCAAATGTCCGGCCATTCTCCTCCAAAATGGCCGGACACGCTTGGTTTCGGGACCCGCCGCCGAACGGCGACGGGTCATGTGCAACCTGAGATCAGTTCACCAGATACGCATCCGGGTCGGGCGAATCCGACGGCTTGGCAAACTGCTTCTTCATCTCCGGTCCGGCCGGCGAGTTGAGATTGAGGCCCTTCGGCGGGATCTTCTGGGTGAACCACTTGTCATAGATCTTCTGGCCCTCGCCGCTGGTGTAGAGCGCCGCGGTGGCAGCGTCGACGACCTTCTTGAACGGCGCGTCATCCTTGCGCAGCATGATGCCGTACGGCTCCGGCTTGGAGAACGCGTCCTTGGAGATCACGTAGTCGTCCGGCGACTTCGAGCCGGCGACGAGGCTCGCGAGCAGGATGTCGTCCATCACGAAGGCGACCGCGCGATCGGTCTCGACCATCAGGAAGGCCTCGGCATGATCCTTGGCCGGGATGATATTGACGCTCAGCCCGCGCGCGAGGTTGGCCTCGGTGAGCTGCTTGATGTTGGTGGTGCCGGCGGTCGAAACCACCGTCTTGCCCTTCAGGTCGTCGATCGAGTTGATCTTGTTCGCCTTCTTGGTGACGTAGCGGCTCGCGGTCAGGAAGTGCGAGTTGGTGAAGGAGACCTGCTTCTGGCGCTCGGCATTGTTGGTGGTCGAGCCGCATTCGAGGTCGACGGTGCCGTTGGCCATCAGCGGAATTCGCGTCGCCGAGGTCACCGGGTTGAGCTTGACCTCGAGCTTGTCGAGCTTCAGCTCCTTCTTCACGGCGTCGACGATCTTGTAGCAGATGTCCATCGCGTAGCCGACCGGCTTCTGGTTGTCGTCGAGGTAGGAGAACGGGATCGAGGAATCGCGATAGCCGAGCGTGATCGCGCCGGTGTCCTTGATGTTCTTCAGGGTTCCCGTCAGCTCCTCGGCCTGCGCCCCGCTCGCGCCGAGCGCGGCGGCGAGCGCGAAGCCGATCAGATATTTGCGTGTCATACGTCTACTCCTTGCGTGGAAACGGTCGATTTACTGCATGAGAATGTCGGCGAGGACGGGTGCGATGTAGCGGCGAAACTGGTCCGGATTCTCGCTCATCGGAAAATGACCGAGCTTCTCCATGATCGTGACGCTGGCGCCCCCTATAGCCGCTGCCGTCCGCCTCGTGTCCTCGGGCGTGCAGGAGAAATCATACTCGCCCGTGAGGAGATAGAGCTTGCATACTTTAGTATCGATTGACGCGACCCGGCCGCGCAGGTCGCCGTCGACACGGTAGAAATACAGGTCGCCCTTGAACACGCCGGGACCGCCCTGCTTGTAGGCCCACAGCGTTTCCATCCGCGCAGCTTCAGGACTTTGCGGCGCAACCAGTCCCGACACCAGCGCAGCGCAGACCTCGCCGCCGTGAACGTCCGCGCGGTTCAGCCAGTCGGTGTCATACCACGGCGCCTGGAAAGCCGCAGCCTCGAGCCCGATCAGCGCGCGGAACTCGGCGGCATGTTCGATCGCAAGGTTGAGCACGATGCGGCCGCCGATCGAGCAACCCATCACGACGGGCTTCTCCAGCCGCAACGCACGGCAGAAGGCGCGGATGGTCTCGGTGTATCTGATGGTGGTGAGTTGGTATTCATCGCCGGTCCAGCTTTTCGGCGGATTCGACTTGCCATGCCAGGGCATATCGAAGGCAATGACGCGGAAATTTTCGGCAAATTGCGCGTCCGCGAGCAGATGCCGCCACTGCCGCGCGTCTGATCCCGCGGTGTGCAAGCAGACCAGCGGAATGCCCTTGCCGTTCTCCTCGAAATAGATCCGGTGTAGCTCGCCGCCGATCTCGACGTGGACGTAGCGGCCGACCATCGGCTCGATATGGCCGTGCATGACAGTGCCGCTCATGACACGGCCGCCGCGAAATGCTGCCGCGGCAGTGCCAGCAGGTCCTTGAAGTATTGCAGATGCGCCATGAAGGGATGCAGATCGCCTTCCAGCACCGCCTCGCCGCGCTTGGTCAGCGCCAACAGATCGTGCCAGCCGGGTTTCGGCTCGGCCTGCCAGTAGGCCGCCCAGGCCTGCGGCGTCGCGCGATAGGCAAAGCGCCACGAGCGCATCAGCACCGGCGCGGGCACGAGCTCGACGATGCGCCCAGCGCGGATCGCGGCGTGAAACGGCCGCGCCACCGGGCCGAGCAGGCAGTCGCAATCGAGCAGCCGCCCCCGCGCGACCAGCCCGGGAGCCTGGTCGAGCAATGCGGGAAGGCCGGCAAACGCGCTGATGACGGCGTCGTCGGTGGCGTCAAGCGAGGGCGTCATCAGACGGACAGGTTTCCTGCGGCAGGCGGCGGCATGATGACGGCAACCGCCTGTTCTCGCAAGGCACTGATACCCTTGGGTTCCTCAGATTAATCGCTTGATTAAACCCAGCTTCCGGGTCTCGCCGCCAACCGGTGGACCACCCGCCATGCTGCCAAACGCCGCCAATCGCATCAGACCAAAGGCGGCAATAATTCCGCGGCTCGGCACGATGCGGCAGACCAATTGTCGCATGCGCGGCTTCACGGCGGATTAGCTCTTCCGTTGCCTGCCCTGTTCTGTCCAATGCGCTGCGTCCCTGCTGTGGCAGGGACGATCGATGCCAACACCGGACAGAACGGGGTCGCGAACGCAACGCGATCGCAAGGGAGAATTCGAGAATGTCGCAGAGCAATCGCTTGATGGTCCTGCTCGCCGCTGCCGGCATGCTGGTGTCAGCAGCAGCAGCGCAAGCGCAGGAGTACCCGACCAAGCCGATCACGCTGATCGTGCCATGGCCGGCGGGCGGCTCGACCGACATCTCGATGCGCGCGATCGCCGAGAGCGCCTCAAAGGTGCTGGGCCAGCCGATCGCGGTCGACAACAAGGCGGGAGGCGGTGGCACCGTCGGCCCCGCAACCATGGCCGCCGGCGCCAAGCCCGACGGCTACACCATCGCGCAGATTCCGATCACCGTGTTCCGCCTGCCCTTGATGCAGGAGGTGTCGTGGGATCCGGCGAAGGATTTCTCCTATATCGTCCACCTCACCGGCTACACCTTCGGTGTCACCACCAACGTGGAGTCGCAGTTCAAGACCTGGCAGGACGTGGTCGATTTCGCCAAGAAGAATCCCGGCAAGGTGACCTATGCGACGCCGGGCACCGGCACCTCGCTGCATATCGGCATGGAGCAGATCGCCCTGATGGCCGGCGGGATCAAGCTGACCCAGGTGCCGTTCAAGGGCGGCGCCGAGACCAACGCCGCGGTGCTCGGCCAGCACACCATGCTGCAGGCCGATTCCACCGGCTGGCGACCGCTGGTCGACGCCGGCAAGCTCCGGCTCTTAATGGTGTGGACCGGCGCGCGCTCGCCGAACTATCCCGACGTGCCGACGCTCAAGGAGCTCGGCTATCCCATGGTCTATGACTCGCCGTTCGGCATCGCGGGCCCCAAGGGCATGGATCCCAAGATCGTCGCCAAGCTGCACGACGCCTTCAAGAAGGCGATCGAGGACCCCGCCGTGATCGCGACGCTCGCCAAATACGACATGGTGCCGAACTACAAGAACACCGAGGACTACAAGAAGTTCGTGGTCGAGGTCACCGAGTCCGAGCGCAAGGTGATCGACACGCTCGGGCTGGCGAAGAAGTAGGACACAATCCGCCACAACCACCGGCGTCATCCTGAGGTGCGAGCCGCGCTTGCGGCTCGCCTCGAAGGATGGAGCGGGGCACCGTCGCCCTTCGAGGGCGTCGCTTCGCGCCGCCACCTCAGGGTGACGGTGAATTAAGAGCGAGCACCTCCATGACAAATCAAACCAACGTCAAATTCCGCCTCAACAACTCCGAGCTCTGGGGCGGCCTGATCGGGCTCGCCCTTGGCGCCTTCGTGATCTGGTCCGGCTTGAAGCTCAAGCTCGGCACCATCAACGATCCCGGCTCCGGCTACGTGCTGTTCTACACCGGCATCCTGATGTGCGTGTTCGCGATCTCGATCATGGTCACGGCGGTCACCGAGGGCGGCCCGACCTTCGCCTCGCGCTGGGAGAATGCGCGCTGGGGCAAGCCGGTGCTGGTCATCGTCTGCCTCGCCGCGTTCGCCTTTGCGCTGGAGCCGCTGGGCTTCCTGTTGTCGGCGATCCCGTTGATGCTGTTGCTGCTGCGCGTGATCGATCCGGTGCGTTGGTCGCTGGCGATCCCGCTGTCCATCCTTGCCCCGCTCGGAATGTGGTGGGTGCTGAAGCACCTGCTCGCGATCCAGTTGCCGAGCGGCGTGTTCGAGATCGGTTGAACGCCCATGGATACTCTTATCAACGTCGCCCACGGCCTCGGCGTCGCGCTGCTGCCGGTCAACCTCCTCTATTGCTTCATCGGCGTCTTCATCGGTACGCTGGTCGGCGTGCTGCCCGGCATCGGCCCGATCTCGGCGATGTCGCTATTGCTGCCGGTGACACTGTCGGGCACGCCGGAGTCCGGCATCATCATGATGGCCGGCATCTATTACGGCTCGATGTATGGCGGCTCGACCACCTCGATCCTGGTCAACATCCCCGGCGAAGCGGCCTCCGTCGTCACCTGCATCGACGGCCACCAGATGGCCAAGCAGGGCCGCGCCGGCCCCGCGCTCGGCATCTCCGCGTTCGGCTCGTTCATCGCCGGCACCTTCGCGCTGATCGCGCTGATGCTGGTGGCGCCCTCGCTCGCCAGCGTCGCGATCGCGTTCGGGCCGGCCGAATATTTCAGCCTGATGGTGCTCGGCCTCGTGGTGCTGACCTTCCTCACCCAAGGCTCGATGGCCAAGGCGCTGTTGATGGCCTGCATCGGCGTCGTGCTCGGCCTGGTCGGGCTCGACAGCATCACCGCGCAATCGCGGCTGACCTTCGGCCGCATCGAGCTGATCGACGGCATCGGCCTCGTGCCTGTGGTGATGGGCCTGTTCGGCGTCGCCGAGGTGCTGCTCAACACCGAGCAGGCGATCAAGCGCGACATCATCAAGACAAAGATCAGCCAGTTGCTGCCAAGCAAGGAGGACTGGAAGGCCAGCGCAGGTCCGGTGGCGCGCGGCACCGTGCTCGGCTTCTTCCTCGGCATCCTGCCCGGCGGCGGCGCGGTGGTGGCGTCGTTCGCGTCCTACGCGCTAGAGAAGCGGCTGTCGAAGCATCCGGAGCGGTTCGGCCATGGCGCGATCGAGGGTGTCGCGGGGCCGGAATCGGCCAACAATTCCGCCGCCGGCGGCGCCTTCATTCCGCTGATGACGCTCGGCATCCCGCCGAACGTGGTGATGGCGCTGCTGCTCGGCGCCTTCGTGATCCACGGCCTGCAGCCGGGACCGCTGATGATCTCGCAGAACCCGACGCTGTTCTGGGGCATCGTCGCCAGCATGTATATCGGCAATCTGATGCTGCTGGTGCTCAACCTGCCGATGATCGGCATGTGGGTGCAGCTGCTGCGGCTGCCCTACAATGTGCTGTTCCCGCTGATCATCCTGTTCACGATCATCGGCGTCTACTGCTCCAGCAACAACGTGTTCGACGTCCATGTCATGATCGCCTTCGGCGTGATCGGCTATTTCATGCGCAAGCTCGGCTACGAGCCGGCGCCGCTGGTGCTCGCCTTCGTGCTCGGGCCGATGCTGGAGAACAATCTGCGCAAGTCGCTGATCCTCTCGCAGGGCGACCTCATGACCTTCGTGGAGCGGCCGATCTCGGCGATCTGCCTCGCCTTCGCGCTGGTGCTGCTGATCGGCCCGCTGCTGCCGTCGCTGCGCAGGAAGCGCGAACTGGTGGCGCTGGATGAGGGGGCTTAGGAGCGAGCCCGAATTAAGCCGCGTCGCTGCTGGTGCTCCCTCTCCCCGTTCTTTACGGGGAGAGGGTTAGGGTAAGGGGCTGCCTCCGCATACGTGCTCACAGCGGCATTTGCGGAAGCTCCCCCTCACCCGCAACGCATCTGACGATGCGTTGCGGCCTCTCCCCGCGCGCGGGGAGAGGCGAAGAAGACCGCCGCACCATTTCACCCCGTCTTCGGCGGCCGCCCGTTCTTCGGCGCCTGCGCCATCGCGCGGGCCAGGACCTGGGCTTCCTTCTTCAGCATGTCGGCGAGCTCGCTTTCGCGGCGGCGGATGCGGTCGGTGGCGGCGCCGATCGAGAGCGCGGCGACCACCTCGCCGGCATCGTCGCGGACCGGAACGCCGACGCCGCCCATGCCTGGGAATGCGGCATCGAGCAGCACGGTGTGGCCGGCCTTGCGCGCCACGGCGATCCGCTCGCGCAGGAACTTTGGCGTGATGCGCGGCGATTTCGCCAGCCGCGGCACGATCACCTCGATCACGGCCTCGATCTCGGCATCCGGCAGCCAGACCAAAAGCGCCAGCGCGCCGGCGCCGACCCCGAGCGGACGGCGGCTGCCGATCTGCAGATAGTTCGGCTGCAGCGGATGGCTGCCGACCGAGCGCGCCAGATAGAGGGCCTCGACCCCGGAGCGCACCGACAGCAGCGCCGTATCCGCGGAGCGCTCCGACAGCCGCAGCAGGCTCGGCTGCGCCAGCTCGGCGATGTCGACCGAGCGGCGCGCGCCGACCGCCATCACCCGTGCCTCCTGGCCGAGCTCATAGGTCTTGGCGCCCGCGACGCGACTGACGAAACCTTCCTCGATCAGCGAGTTGAGGATGCGCAGCGCAGTCGCCTTGTTCAGCGAGGTGGTGTCGGCGATGTCGGTCAGCCGCAGCGGCGAGCGCTGCGCCAGCACGCGCAGGATCGCGCACACCTTCTGGATCGCGTTGAACTTGTCGGGTTGGCCCGCCTCCGGCGATGGCCTCTTGCGGCTGGTCCGTGCGGTCGCAGTCGTGGAGGCGTTCATGCCCTGGTCTTCCTTGCCTCGATTCCGGATCCTGAGCCGAGCACGACGAGGGACGTTGCCCGGCGCCATCATCCTAGGACGGATGACGTACGCCGGACACCGTATACTTTCGTCAGATGAAACTATGATTTCGACAATTTCGCTGCTTTGCAGCAGGCGGGATATCTGAATTTCGTTTCGCGAAATCAGGCCAACCGCATCCTGCGGATCGTGAACAGCGCAGCGAGGCTGAGGATGCAGACGGCGGTGAGATAGTAACCCGGCGCAAGTTCGCCAATCGGCGCAAAGCCGCCCATCCAGGTCATGATCGCCGGCCCCATGCCGCCGAACACCGTGACGCCGATATTGTAGCTGAGACCGAGCCCGGTCGCACGCGTCGCCGGCGGAAACAGTTCCGACATCAGCGCGGCAAGCGGCCCGTAATACAGCGACTTGAGGACGCCGAGCCACAGCACGCCGATCAGGATGATGGGCGGCGTCGGCCTGCCGGTGAGCAGCAGGAACGCCGGGAAGATCGACACCAGCAGCAGCAGCGCGAACAGGATCATGTGCGTGGTGCGTCCGATCTTGTCGGAGACGAGGCCCGCGATCGGCGCCAGCAGCGCCACGGCGGTTTGCGCGACCAGCGCCGCCATGAAGCCGACCGTCGGCGGCAGGTTGAGCGTCTTCACCACATAAGTCGGCATGTAGACGATCAAATAGTTGACGGCGGTCGACACCGCGAGCGCGCCGATCGCGAGCAGCGTGGCGAGCTTCTGCCGCGCGAACACTTCCCTGACCGGCGATTCCTGCTTCGTCGCCGGCGGCGGCGTCGCGTCATCGACATGGTTGCGGATGTAGATGCCGACCGGGCCGATCAGCACGCCGAACAGGAACGGCAGCCGCCAGCCCCAGGATTGCAGGTCCTCCGGGCTCATTGTCGAGGTCAGCAGCGCACCGAAGCCCGCGCCGAGCAGGCCGCTGACACCCTGACTCGCGAACTGCCAGCTCGCCACGAAGCCGCGCCGCTCCGGCATGTGCTCGACCAGGAACGCGGTCGAGGAGCCGAACTCGCCGCCGGCGGAGAAACCCTGCACCAGCCGCGCCGCCATCACCGCGATCGGCGCCAGGATGCCGATCGTCTCGAAGGTCGGCATCAGCGCCAGCACCAGCGTGCCTGCTGTCATCAGCACGATCGACAGCATCAGCGAGGCCTTGCGGCCGTGCCGGTCCGCATAGGCGCCGAGCACGATGCCGCCGATCGGGCGGATCAGAAACGACAGGCCGAAACTGCCGAAGGTGAGCAGCAGCGAGGTGGTCGGATCATTGGCCGGGAAGAACGCCTTGGAGAGGTAGACCGCGAAATAGGCGTAGACCGAGATGTCGTACCATTCGAGCGCATTGCCGACCGAGGTCGCGACGATCAGGCGGGTGATGTTTTTCTTGTCGACCGTGGCTGCGTGCTGAGCGTCGGCCGAAGTTGATAGTGTCATTAGATTTCCTTGGCCGTGTCAGGCACTAATCTTTCAACTCATCATGGCCGAGCTTGTCTCAGCCATCCACGTCTTCCCCGTCATCCTGAGGTGCGAGCGGAGCGAGCCTCGAAGGATGCACGGCCCCGCCGGTGGCCGTCGATCCTTCGAGACGCCGCTGCGCGGCTCCTCAGGATGACGGGGAAAATGCGCGCTTAGCTCCTCACCCCTTGTGCTTCGCCTCGCCGAGATCCCAGAACAGGCCGGCCATGATGGTCAGCGCCTCCTCGGTCACCGGCAGCAGGATGTGCTCGTCGGGCGCGTGCTGCGAGCAGCCCGGATAGGAATGCGGCACCCAGATCGTCGGCAGACCGAGGCCCTCGGAGAACACATCGTTCGGCAGCGAGCCGCCGAAGTTCGGCAGCACCGCCGGCGCCTTGCCGGTGGTGGTGCGGATCGAGTTCGCCGCCCAGTCGATCCAAGGGCTGTCCATGTCGGTGCGCGAGGCGCCGAAACGCTGCGCGCCGGAGACCTCGACCATCGGAAAGCCGTTCTTGTGCAGATGCTCGCGCACCCCGTCGATCACTTCGAGATATTTCGTGCCGACGACGAAGCGCAGCTGCAGCACCGCGTTGGCCCTGCCCGGAATTGCATTGGCGGGTTTGTCGATATTGCCCGACGACATCGCCAGCACTTCCAGCGTGTTCCAGGCATAGAGCCGCTCGGCTGCGGTCAGGCCCTCCTCGCCCCAATCCTCCGCCAGCTGAGGCTCGTCCGCCGTCGGCTTGATCTCGACGTCGGCGAGCGCGGCGCGGACGCGGTTGGAGATCGGCGGGGGTTTCAGGATCTCGAGCTTCATGCGGCCCTTGCCGTCGACCAGGCTTGCGATCGCGTTGACCAGAATGGTCGCGGGATTGGCCAGCACACCGCCCCAATTGCCGGAATGGTTGCCGCCCTCGCGCAGATTGACGTCGAGATGGATGCGGTTGCCGCCGCGGCAGCCGAGGAAGATGGTCGGCCGCTCCGCCGACAGCCGCGGCCCGTCCGAGGCGATGAACAGATCGGCCTTCAGCTCCTCGCGATGCGCCTCGCAGACCTCGCGCAGATCGGGCGAGCCGATCTCCTCGCCGGTCTCGATGATGAATTTGGCGTTGAAGCCGAGCTTGCCGCCGCGCGCCTGTTTCACCGCGCGCAGTGCGGCCATGTTGATCGAATGCTGGCCCTTGTTGTCGGCGGTGCCGCGGCCATAGACGCGCTCGCCCTTGACCGTGGTCTGCCAGGGATTGAGCCCGTCGCGCCATTCGCCGACCATGCCGTCGACGACGTCGCCGTGGCCATAGGTCAGCACGGTCGGGCGCGCGGCGTCCTCCTGGTAGTCGGCGATCAGATAGGGCCCGCGGCCGGTCGGCGATTCGATCAGCCGGGTCTTGAAATCGAGCTCGGCGAAGGCCGGCTGCAGATTCTCAACCAGATAGGCGCGCAGCGCATCGGCCTTGTCGGCATTCAGGCTCTCGGTCTGGTAGCCGACCCTGCGGTCCAGCTCCTTCAGGAACTGTCCCGATTGAAAATGCTCTCGCACGTTTGCGATTGCGTCGGCCCGTGTCGCCATGATTGTTCCTTCGTCAGGTCGCGTCTTGGCATGATCCCACCGGAACGCGACGCCTTGCGCCCCGATCATGCTTCTGGAGGCCGGCAACCTATCGGGATCGGCGCGCCACCGGAAGGGTGTGAATCGCGACGGGGGCCTTGCCAAAACGTGGGAAGTCGCAACAAGTTGCTGCAGGACGCCCGGCATTCGCCCGGGCCACATTCGAAGCGGCGCTCAAGGTTTCGACCAAGGTTTCGACAATGACAAAACAAGTCCGGCTCAACGCCTTTGCCATGAACTGCGTGGCGCATCAGTCGCCGGGGCTGTGGACCCATCCGCGGGACCGCACCAAGGACTACAACAAGCTGTCCTACTGGACCGATCTGGCGAAGACGCTGGAGCGCGGCCGGTTCGACGGCCTGTTCCTCGCCGACGTGCTCGGCGTCTACGACGTCTATGCCGGCAATCCAGATGCGGCGCTGCGCAACGCGGCCCAGACCCCTGCCAACGAGCCGCTGATGCTGATCCCGGCGATGGCCGCGGTGACGGAAAATCTCGGCTTCGGCGTCACCAGCAATCTGTCCTTCGAGCCGCCCTACCCGTTCGCGCGGCGGATGTCGACGCTCGATCACCTCACCGGCGGCCGGGTCGGCTGGAACGTGGTGACCGGCTATCTCGATTCCGCGGCGCGCGGTGCCGGCAAGGACAAGCAGACCGCGCATGACGACCGCTACGAGCTCGCCGACGAATATATGGAGCTGGTCTACAAGCTCTGGGAAGGCAGCTGGGAGGACGACGCCGCGATCCGCGACGTCGCGCGCGGCATCTTCACGGATCCTGCGAAGGTGCATCGGGTGCAGCACGACGGCAGCAACTACCGGCTCAACGCGATCCATCTGTCCGAGCCGTCGCCGCAGCGCACGCCGGTGCTCTACCAGGCCGGCACCTCGCCGCGCGGCCGGCAGTTCGCCGCCGAGCACGCCGAATGCGTCTTCATGTCGGGGCCGTCGGCCAAGGTGATCGGCCCGCGGGTCTCGGCGATCCGCGAGCTCGCCGCCGAGAAAGGCCGCAACGCAGCCGAGATCCTGATGTTCTCCATGATGTGCGTCGTGGTGGCGCCGACCGAAGCCGAAGCGAAGGCGAAATACGCCGAGTATCGCAGCCATATCAGCCATGAGGGCGCGCTGGCGCTGATGTCGGGCTGGACCGGCGTCGACTTCTCGACCTACTCTCTCGACCAGGAGGTGCGGCACGTGCAGAACGACGCCGGCCGCTCCGCGATGGACAACGTCACCCGCGCCGACCCCGATCGGGTCTGGACCGTGCGCGAGGTCGCCGAGCATGTCGGCATCGGCGGCGCCGGCCCCGTGGTGGTCGGTTCGCCCGAGCAGGTCGCCGACAAGATCGAGCAATGGTTCGAGGACACCGACGTCGACGGCCTCAACGTCGCCTTTGCGATCTCGCCGGGCGATTTCGAGGACATCGCCGACATGCTGGTGCCGGAGCTCGTCAAGCGCGGCCGCTACAAGCGGGAATATGCCAAGGGCACCCTGCGGGAGAAGCTGTTCGGCGCGGGACGGGCGAGGCTCGATGCAACGCATCCAGCGAGCCGCTACCGGGTGAAGCCGAGCGCGACGGTGGAGTAGACGGCACCCGGTCCCGTCATCCCCGCGCAAAGGCTTCGCCTTTGTCGCTGGAGGTGCGAGCGGAGCGAGCCTCGAAGGATGCACGGCCACCAGCCGGGCCGTCGACCTTCGAGACGCGCTTCGCGCTCCTCCAGCGACAAAGGCGAAGCCTTTGCGCGGGGGTGACGGTGAGGGATTGAACGCAACCGCTCAATTCACCGAATTGCTCACCATCACCTCGATCAACTTCGCACCGGGCCGACTGAACGCCGACGTCATCACACCCTTCAGCTCCTGCGGATCCGTCACCTTGATCGCCTCGAGCCCGAGCGAGCGGGCGACGCCGGTGAAATCGACCGGCGGGTCGACGAAATCCATGCCGACATAATTGTCGTCGCCATGGAAGGCGAGCAGGCGCTGCTTGATGATGCGGTAGCCGCCATTGTTGACGATGACGAAGGTCAGCGGCAGCTTGTGGTTGGCGGCGGTCCACAGCGACTGGATCGAATACATCGACGAGCCGTCGCCGGAATAGCACACCACCGGGCGTTGCGGATTGGCAAGGCTGACGCCGACTGCGGCCGGCAGGCCCCAGCCGATGCCGCCGGAGGCGAGCGCGTGATAGCCGTAGCGGTCGCGATGCGCCCGCAGCGCGAGGATCTGCCGCGACGAGGTCAGGCCTTCATCGACCAGGATCGCGTTGTCGGGCATCGCCTCCACGACCTGCAGCGCCAGCCAGTCCGGATCGATCGGCGATTTCTGGCTCGCCTTCGAGATCTGCTCGACCAGCGCCTTGCGCTTCGCCGCCCAGTTTTTCGTCGATAGCGCAGCGAGCCCCTGCTTCGCGCGCGTCTCCAGCGCGCCTCCGCCGAGCTCCTTCAATGCCGGGACCAGCGCGCGCAGCGTCTCCTTGACGTCGGCTTTCACCGCGATCTCGGCGCCGTAGTTCCTGGCGAGATCGCTGTCGACCAGGCCGACCTGTACGATCGAGAGCCCGTCCGGCAGCGGATCGACCTCGCTATAGACCGACATCCGCAGCGGATCGCCGCCGAGCGCGATCAGGAGGTCATGGGGCGCCAGCACATCGCGGGCGACCTTCTGCAGCCGCGCGATCGCGCCCATGAAGCTCGGGCTTTCGGAGAGGAAATGCGAGCCATAGGGCGTCGGCGATTGCCAGGCCGGGCAGCCCAGCGTCTCGGCGAGGTCGGCAGCCTCGCGCAGGGCATCGCTTTTGACGATCTCGTCGCCGACGACGATCACCGGACGCCCGGCCTTCAGGATGCGCGCGGCCAGCGCCTTCAACGACTCCTCGGATGGCCGGACTCGGGTGTCGACCCGGGTGGAGCGGCCGAGCTCGATCCCGGCTTCCGCATTGAGGATGTCGCCGGGCAGCGAGATGAACACCGGTCCGGTGGGCGGCGTGGTCGCGATCTTGGCGGCGCGGCGCACGATGCGCGGCAGGTCTTCGAGCCGCGTCACCTCGACCGCCCATTTCACCAAGGGAGTGGCCATCTGCACCAGCGGGCCATAGAGCACCGGCTCGGTCAGGCCGTGGCCCTGCTCCTGCTGGCCGGCGGTGAGGATCAACGGCGTGCCGGTGAAGCTTGCATTGTAGAGCGAGCCCATCGCGTTACCGAGACCGGGCGCGACATGCACGTTGCAGGCGACCAGCTTGCCGGACGCGCGGCTGAAGCCGTCGGCCATCGCGACCACCAGGCTCTCCTGCATCGCCATCACATAGGTGAGGTCGGGATGATCCTTCAGCGCATGCATGATCGGCAATTCGGTGGTGCCGGGATTGCCGAACAGGTGCGTGACGCCCTCATCCTTCAGCAGCGCCAGGAATGCGGAGCGGCCGGTAATGCGATTCTTCATGTTCCCTCCAGGCCTGCCAGCGCGTTGGCCGACGGGACGAGAGGAGATGACCAAACTTGCGCTTTCGGAGCAATCGAGCGGCCGGTCATGGCCGCATTCCGCTGGCGCGCGCCTGGCTCTCCAGGGCACGCGCGCGTCACGTCGCTGCGTCGGCCGGTCCCTCAACGGGAGCCATCGAATTGCGCCGCCGACTTTAACGCTACTTTAGCGAGCGTGCCCTAAAGCAACGATGGTTTGCATCCACCAGGCAAACGGAAAGCATGCAGGGCCCGCAGATGGCTCGCTTCGATCGCGGGGACTCAGTCATGGACGCGCTGGCGGCCTGGAACGGAACCAAGCCGGTTGGACGACCAGGAACGATCCGGCTCGACAAGCCGGGACTCTATGTCTTCCTGATCGCCGTCACGTCCGTGTACTACCTGGCGAACGGGCCGCTCCTGCTCGGCCACCTCGATCTCGGATGGCACCTCGCCGCCGGAGACCTGATCAGGGAGCGCGGCAAGGTGCCCTTCCAGGATCCCTGGTCATTCACCCTCGGCGACCGGCAATGGTACAATTTGTCCTGGCTCTGGGACGTGATCGCCAGCGTGGTGTTTCAATACACGGGATACACCGGCCTCACATTGGCGGTCGTTGCATGCGGCGCCGTCATCGCCGGATATCTGACATCGATCTGCCTGCGCAGCGACGCTTCGACACTTGCGGTTTGTATTTCCGTTCTCGCCGCGTGCCTGCTCTACCCGGCGTTCGTGACCGCGCCGAATTCCTATCTCGCCGCTTCGCCGAACACCCCGACCATGTTGTTCTGCGTCGTTTTCTACGCAGAGTGCCTGAAGAGAAGGCGATGGTTCCTGCTGCCGGTGATGATGGTGCTTTGGGCCAATCTGCATGGCGGCTTCGTGCTCGGGCTTTTCATCATCGGCATTTTCGGCGCGGCGTGCTTGCTCAGGCGGGACTGGGCAGGCGTCAGGACCTATGGTTTCGCGGCCGCCGGCTGCCTTGTTGCAATCCTGATCAATCCGCTCGGCTGGCACATCTATGACGGCGTCACGACGACGCTCGGCCACTTCGCGCAGGCGCACATCACCGAGTGGTGGCCCTACTCGGCGAACTTCACCGTGCCCGGCAGCATTCCCGGCATCGTCTACATCGCCATCTTTGCCGCGTTCGAGCTCCGCCACCCGGCTTCGTCGCCGGCTCCGCTGGAGGCGCGGCTGCTGTCCTGGCTGTTCCTGCTGCTCGGATTCTATCAGTACCGGTACATGTCGTTCTTCTTCATGTTCGCAACGGTGCCGCTGGCGCTTCACATCGACCGGCTGCTGCCTAAGCAACTGAACGATCTCAAGGTCCAGAGCTCGCTCCTGGTTGCCGGCATAGTCGGAATGTGCGCGCTGCCGCTGACGCTGATGGTCGTCAGACCGGCGCTCGCGATGCCGCAGCTGCTCTCGGAGCAGGATGCGCGTTATCTTCAGACCCATTTTCCGCATGCACGGCTGCTCAACCACTGGAACGTCGGTGGGCTCCTGATCTTCTACACACGAGGTACGGTGCCGGTGTTCATCGACGGCCGGTCCGCCACCGCCTATCCTGACGAGCTGCTGCGCGACTATTTCAGCCTGATCAAATGGGAGATCGACGAGACCGCCTGGGATACGGTGCTCGCCAAGTACAAGATCGACACGGTACTCTGGGTGAAGGCGCACGAACCGCTGAAAAGATACCTCGTCGACAAGAAGGGATGGACCGAGGAATACGCGGGATCGGAAGAGGTCATCTACGTGAAGCACTGACGCCGCGCCGGTGCGCCTCGCCCGGCCCCGCGATTCAATCAAAACCGAAACTGCCTAGAACATCCCCTCGCGCTCGCTGCGCTTCTTCCTTTTCGAACGCTGCCAGACCACGCCGGGATAGCCCTTCAGCGGCACCAGCGGCTCGCCGGTGTAGGCCCACTCCTGCAATTCCTCGATCGCGATGTGGTAGAGCGGCTGCCGGCCGGTGCGCCCCGAAAACAGCGCGCGCGGGATGTTCACCATGTGCGGCGACCGCGCACGCTCATAGATGACGGGCGTGCCGCAATTGGCGCAGAAGCTGCGCGCGGTCTTGGTCGCGGCATCCTCGTAGCGCGAGAGCTCGCGTTCGCCTTGCGTGATGCGGAAGCGCTTCTTCCAGCTGCCGACATAGGTCGCGTAGACAGCGCCATGCGCGCGGCGGCTCGCGGCAGTGTGGTCGTGCCAGGCCCAGCGCGCCGGCACGTCGATCTCGAACCGCACTTTGCCGCACAGGCACTGGCCGGCCGCGGGCTTCGCCAGCGCCACGGGTTTTGGCTTTTTGGTTAGCTCGAACTCGTCGTCCGGAAACATTGGGGGACGCTCCATTGCTCAGCGTCATTGCGAGGAGCGAAGCGACGAAGCAAGCCATCCCTCCGCATACCAGGAGATATGGATTGCTTCGCTTCGCTCGCAATGACGGAGAGAGACTATCGTAGCCCGGATGCAGCGAAGCGAAATCCGGGAACGGTTGATCCGCCGATGCATGAGCCCCGGATTGCGCTGCGCTTCATCCGGGCTACGAAGCCACGAAGACTTACGCCTGCGCCAGTTCGTCGTGCACGGGATAATCCGTGTAACCCTTCTCCTCGCCGGCATAGAAGGTCGCGCGATTGTACTTGGTCAGCGGATAGCCGCGTTGCAGGCGGCGCGGCAGGTCCGGGTTGGAGATGAAGTAACGGCCGAACGCGATCGCATCGGCATGGCCTTCCGCGACCGCGCTCTGCGCGCTATCGCTGACGAAATTGCCGGCCGTGATCAGCACGCCGCTCCACATCGGACGGTACAGCACCATCGCGGACGGCACGTTCTGCCAGTCGACCTCGGCGCGGCCGGTGCCCGAGGCGCGCGGCTCGATGAAATGCAGATAGGCGAGCCCGAACTTGTCCAGCGCTTTGATGGCATGGCTGTAGAGCGGCATCGGGTCGGCCTCGCCGCTGCCATTGGCGATGCCGTAGGGCGAGAGCCGCACGCCGACGCGGTTGGCGCCCCACACCTCGGTCACCGCCTGCGTCACCTCCAGCAGGAAGCGGACGCGGTTCTCGATCGAGCCGCCATACTGGTCGGTGCGCAGGTTGCTGCGCGATTGCAGGAACTGCTCGATCAGATAGCCGTTGGCGCCATGAATCTCGACGCCGTCGAAGCCGGCGGCGAGCGCGTTCTTGGCGCCCTGCCGGTAGGCCTCGACCATCAGGGCGACCTCGCCGATCTCGAGCGCACGCGGCGTCTCGTAATCGACCACCTTGCCGTCCGCCGTCATGCACTTGAACTCGGAGGGGATCGCGACCGCCGACGGCGCCACCGGCAGCGCGCCATCCGGCTGGAACGAGGAATGCGAGACCCGGCCGACGTGCCAGAGCTGCAGGAAGATCAGCCCGCCCCTGGCGTGCACGGCATCCACCACCTCGCGCCAGCCCGCGATCTGGGCCTCGCTGTAGATGCCGGGGACGCCGGGATTGCCGAAGCCGGTCGCGACCACCGGCGAGGCTTCCGCGATCAAGAGGCCGCCTTGTGTGGCGCGCTGCGCATAATATTCCGCGTTCATCGGCCGCGGCGCGAGGCTCGGCCGCGCCGCCCGCATCCGCGTCAGCGGCGCCATCACGACGCGGTGCTTCAGCTCATAGGGACCGACCTTGAGCGGCGAAAACAGCGATGGAGAACTCATGCCTACCCCGATTATTCTTTGTGATGTCCCGTTATGTCACGGGTTCATCTTGTTCGCAAAAGCAGGTAGTGGCAATCTAGCGAACAGACAAGCAGGCTTGCCATGTCGAAACAGAGCGCCACATCGCTCCCCTCATTGAGCGTCCGCATCGATCTCGATGCCGAAGACCGTATCGGGCCGGGCAAGATCCTGCTGCTCGAGCAGATCAAGGAATGCGGCTCGATCTCCGCCGCCGGCCGCGCCATGGACATGAGCTACAAGCGCGCCTGGGACCTGGTCGACGAGATCAACCGCATCTGCCGGCAGGCCGCGGTGGAGCGCCAGACCGGCGGCAAGAACGGCGGCGGCGCGGTGCTGACCCCGTTCGGCCTCTCCTTGGTGGCGCGCTACCGCAAGATCGAGCGCGATGCGGCGACCGCCGTGCGCAAGGATCTCGAGGCGCTGCGCAGCGACATCGGCAAGCCGAAGAGGGCCGCGGGACGGTAAGCGGACGGGCGGCCGTCACGGGGCGCATTACGAAAATATCGAAAACAACCCCATGCACAGTAGCCGGCGGCGGCCGGCGTCCGACAAAGTCACTTGACACGTCGGGCAACTCAAGGGTATATTTCTAATATTCCGAAATCATGCAGACGTTGAGGTGAGGAGAGGCTATCTCCTCTTTCACCACCGTCATCGCCCGGCCTGTGCGCAATTGCGCACATGGACCGGGCGATCCAGTACGCCGCGGCCCTTCGGCTCAAGCACTGCGGTCTCTGGAATACTGGATCACCCGCATGCGCGGGTGATGACACTGAGGAAGCTGAGCAATCACCCCGTCATCTTGAAGAGCCCGCCAACGGCGGGCGTCTCGAAGGATGACTACAATGCCATATGCGATTGCCCGCCGCAGGCGGCGAGAGGCAGGAAGCACCGCCTAGCCCGTCTTGATCCAGACTGCCTTGACGTTGAGATATTCCTCGACGTGCTGCTTGCCGGACTCGCGGCCGTAGCCGCTCATCTTGTAGCCGCCGAACGGCACCGCCGGGTCCATGGCCTGGTAGCAATTGACCCAGACCGAGCCGGCTCGCAGCGCCTTGGCGACCTGGTGCGCCTTGCTGACATTGGTGGTCCAGACGCCCGAGCCGAGGCCGAAGGTGGTGGCGTTGGCGCGCTTGATCAGCTCCTCCGGGTCCTTGAACGAGATCGCCGAGATCACCGGGCCGAAGATCTCCTCCTGCGCGATGCGCATGTTGTCCTGCACATTGGCAAACACGGTCGGCTGCACGAAATAGCCCTTCGACAGCGCGCCCTCGGTGAGGCGGCCGCCGCCGGCCAGCGCCTTGGCGCCTTCCTTCTGGCCGATGTCGAGATAGCCTGAGACGCGATCCATCTGCTGCTGCGACACCAACGGCCCGATCTGGGTGTTGGGGTCGAGGCCGTTGCCGACCCGCAGCTTCTTGCCGAACTCGGCGACACGACCGACGAATTCGTCATAGACCTTCTGCTCGACGAACAGCCGCGTGCCGGCGCTGCAGATCTGGCCGGAGTTGGCGAACACCGCCATCGCAGCGCCCGGCACCGCCGCGTCGAGATCGGCATCGGCGAACACGATGTCCGGCGACTTGCCGCCGAGCTCGAGCGAGACCCGCTTGAGGTTGCCGGCCGAGGCACGGATGATCGATTGACCCGTGACGTGCGAGCCGGTGAAGGCGACCTTGTCGACATCGGGATGCGAGGCGAGCGCGGCGCCCGCGGTCTCGCCATAGCCCGGCACGACGTTGACGACGCCGGGCGGAATGCCGGCCTCCATGCAGAGCTCGCCGATGCGCAGCGAGGTCAGCGGCGATTCCTCGGCCGGCTTCAGCACCACGGTGCAGCCGGTCGCGATCGCGGGACCGATCTTCCAGATCGAGGCGGTCAACGGCCCGTTCCATGGGATGATGGCGCCGACCACGCCAATCGGCTCCTTCAGCGTGTAGGAGAAGATCTCGCCGGGCAGCGAGTTATCGATGGTCTCGCCGTGGATCGCGGTGGCCTGGCCTGCATAGTAGCGCAACATGCCGAGCGCGCGCAGCTTGTTGCCGCGGGTGCGGCTGATCGGCGCGCCCATGTCGAGCGTGTCGAGCTGGGACAGTTCCTCGAAATTGGCCTCGACCAGTTCGGCGAGCTTGAGCAGCATGTTCTGCCGCTCGAACGGCTTCACCTTGCTCCACGGCCCTTCGAAGGCGCGGCGCGCCGCCGCAACCGCACGGTTGATGTCCTCGGCATCGCCCTCGGCGACAGAGGCGAGCAGCTCACCGGTGGCGGGGTTGTGGGTTTCGAATTTCTTGCCGGAGGCGGCGTCGACCCATTTGCCGTCGATCAGCATCTTCTTGTAGGAGCCATCGGCATAAGGATGGCGCGTAATCGGAATAGCTTGCGAAACAGCCATGTTTGCACTCCCTGTAAAATGTCGGCTGAGGTCTTTTGGAAGCGTTATATCGACGATTCTACAGCGCGGCCGCGAAACCGTAAAGCGAGGCAAGCGTTGTCGAGGGTGGCGCGCATGAAAACCTCCCATGCGCCTGCGTGCAGGCCAGGTGCGATATACTGATTTTCCAACTCAGCCACAAATGAGAGCGACGATGCCCCATCCCGTGATATCAGCCAATCAT
This sequence comes from Bradyrhizobium sp. CCBAU 53421, assembly GCF_015291625.1. Lineage (NCBI taxonomy): Bacteria > Pseudomonadati > Pseudomonadota > Alphaproteobacteria > Hyphomicrobiales > Nitrobacteraceae > Bradyrhizobium > Bradyrhizobium sp. CCBAU 53421. Next base: position 1,417,292 of record NZ_CP030047.1, on the reverse strand, counting down.
GTTGCCGTGATCACCGGCGGCGCCTCCGGCATCGGGCTTGCCGCAGCGACACGGTTTGCCGAAGCCGGCATGAAGGTCTGCATCGCCGATCTCGGCGATGACAGGCTGAAGGCGGCCGCCGCAAAACTGTCATCTGCGGCGCCGGGCGGCGCGGCCGACATCATGACGGCTGCGGTCGATGTCAGCCGTCCCGATGAAGTCGCAAGCCTCGAGGCCGCCGTCGCTTCGAGGTTCGGCGGCACCGACATCCTGATGAACAATGCCGGCATCCAGCCCGGCAGCGCGATGTTCGGGCCGGCGGACAATTGGCAGCGCATCCTTGGCGTCAATCTGTGGGGCGTGATCAACGGCACGCAGGCGTTCGCGCCCAACATGATCAAGCGCGGCAAGCCGGGACTGATCATCAACACCGGCTCCAAGCAGGGCATCACCACGCCGCCGGGCGATCCCGCCTACAACGTCTCCAAGGCCGGCGTGAAGGCGTTCACCGAGGCGCTGCAGCACGAGCTGCGCAACACCGACGGCTGCAGGATTTCAGCGCATCTGTTGATCCCGGGCTTTGTCTTCACCGGACTGACCGCGCGCGGCCGCACCGAAAAGCCGGCCGGCGCCTGGACGGCGGAGCAGACCGTCGACTTCATGATCGAGCACCTCGCCGCGGGCGATTTCTATATCCTCTGCCCCGACAACGACGTGCCGCGCGCGCTCGACGAGCGCCGTATCCTGTGGGCCGCCGGCGACATCGTCGAGAACCGCCCGCCGCTGTCGCGCTGGCACCCGGATTTCGGCGATGCGTTCGCGGCGTTCGTGAAGGGGAAGTGAACACCGCCTGTCATTGCGAGGAGCGAAGCGACGAAGCAATCCATGGCGCCGCATACGCGGAAGGATGGATTGCTTCGCTTCGCTCGCAATGACGTGGAGGACGCGTAGGATGGGTGGAGCACAGCTCCACCCATGCGGCTATTTATCCCGTCACCCTGAGGAGCGCGAAGCGCGTCTCGAAGGGTCGACGGCCCGACTAGGGCCGATTCATCCTTCGAGACGCGCGCAAGAGCGCGCTCCTCCAGCGACAAAGGCGAAGCCTTTGCGCGGGGATGACGGTGATAGTCCGGAGCGTGGGTTGGCCGAGCGTAACCCACCTCTTCTCCCGCCGCGGCACAAATGGTGGGTTACGCCTTCGGCTAACCCACCCTACGCACCTTTAATTCGCCCGCACCTGCACCTTTGTCGCCGGCTGCGCCACCAGCGCCTCGCCGAGCTCGCTCTGCTGGGCGCGCGGGATCGAGAAACAGACGCTGAAGCCGTCCGAGGTCTTGAGCGTCATCATGCCGTGGGCCGGATCGGTCGACTGCTCGAGCACCCATGAATCCAGCGGATAGGCGTAGCGCAGACTCTGGTCGCCGAAACGGGTCTGCAGCGCCTTGCTGATCAACCCGGGCAGCGTCATCACCAGCGCGCCGACCTGGTTGATCGACAGGCGGATGGTTGCGGGCTCACCCTTGCCGTCGACGAATCCCAGCGAAATGGCGCAGCCGTCGGGCGCGACTTCGCAGGTGGTGAGCTCCTGGGTTTCGATCTGCATACCGGCACTCCAGATCATTTCTTCGTTATATTCGTAAGGATATATCGCGTGGCCCGCCGCCGTCCAGCCGTTATTGGGCGGCCATCTTTGGCCGTGGCCCGCCCACCATAACCGTGATATATGTCTGGATATAGCGAGGCCCGCGAAGGGCCCGTTTGACCAGGGAGCGCAAAGCCTATGAGTGATTACAAGCTTCTCATCGACGGCAAGATGGTACCCGGCGACCAGACTATGCCGGTGCTCAATCCGGCGACCGAAGAGGTGGTGGCGCAATGCCCCCGCGCCTCCAAGGAGCAGCTCGACAAGGCCGTCGCCGCCGCGAAGGCCGCCTACCCGGCCTGGGCCGCCACGCCGATGGAAGAGCGCCGCAAGCTCATCATCAAGATGGCCGAGGCGATCGAGGCCAACACCAACGAGCTCGCCCACATCCTGACCAGCGAACAGGGCAAGCCGCTCGCGGATGCCACCGGCGAAGTGATGGGCATGGCGGGCTTCTTCCGCTATCTCGGCTCGCTCGACCTGCCGATGCGCGTGGTCGAGAATTCCGGCGACCGCAAGGTCGAGGCCTATCGCCGCCCGCTCGGCGTGGTCGGCGCGATCATTCCCTGGAACTATCCGCTTTTGATCCTGGCGTTCAAGTTGCCGTCGGCGCTGCTCGCCGGCAACACGCTGGTGGTGAAGCCTGCGCCCACCACGCCGCTGGCCTCGCTGCGCTTTGCCGAGCTGGTCAAGGACATCCTGCCGAAGGGCGTGCTGAACTTCATCGCCGACGCCAACGATCTCGGCGATCACATGACCAAGCATCCCGACATCCGCAAGATCTCCTTCACCGGTTCGACCGCGACCGGACAGAAGGTGATGGCGAGCGCATCGCAGACGTTGAAGCGGATCACGCTCGAGCTCGGCGGCAACGACGCCGGCATCGTGCTCGACGACGTCGATCCGAAGAAAGTCGCGCCCGGCATCTTCGAGGGCGCGTTCCAGAACTCCGGCCAGGTCTGCCTCGCCATCAAGCGGCTCTATGTGCACGAATCCGTCTATGACGAGATCTGCAACGAGCTGGTCGCGATCGCGAAGAACACCGTGGTCGATGACGGCTCCAAGCAGGGCACCAAGCTCGGGCCGCTGCAGAACAAGATGCAGTACGAGAAGGTGAAGGCGTTCCTCGACGACGCCCGCAAGAACGGCAACGTGATCGCCGGCGGCGCCGCGATGGACCGTCCCGGCTATTTCATCGAGCCGACCATCGTGCGCGACATCAAGGAAGGCTCCAAGCTGGTCGACGAGGAGCAGTTCGGCCCGGTGCTGCCCGTGATCAAGTATTCCGACAAGGACGACGTGATCCGCCGCGCCAACGCCACGACCTACGGCCTCGGCGCCTCGGTGTGGTCGTCGGACATCAAGCGGGCGCATGAAATCGCGACCCGGATCGAGGCGGGCACGGTGTGGATCAACAAGCACCTCGACATGGCCCCGAACATTCCGTTCGGCGGCGCCAAGCAGTCTGGCATCGGCACCGAATTCGCCGAGGAAGGCCTCGCCGAATTCACCCAGCTGCAGATCATCAACGGCCCGCCGGCCGCCTGATCCGGCAACATGCGGCCGCGACGCCTTGGCACCCTTGGCGCCCCTTGGCGCCGCGGCCGCTTCCCTCCTCCACAACGAACAGAGCCCATCATGTTCGACGCCCAATGCGACCTTGCTGCCCTGGTCCATGACGACAACGACGATCCCGACACGATCCTGCGCGACTTCGCCGACGGCCTGAAGGCGCGCGGCACACGCGTGGTCGGCATGGTGCAATCAGGCCAATGCGCTGACTCCAGCCTGTCGGCGGTGCTGGTGCACAGCGGCGAGACGCTGCTGCTGGCGCAGCCGCCGGCTCCAAGTACTACAAGTTCTGGTGCAACCGGCTGCAAGCTCGATCTGTCGCGGCTGCGGGACGCCGGCGTCCGCGTCGTCGACGCGCTCGCTGGCGGCGCCGATCTCGTCATCGTCAACCGCTTCGGCAAGCGGGAACGCGACGGCAAGGGCCTTGGCTTCCTGATCGAGCGGGCGCTCGACGCCGATATTCCCGTCGTGATCGCGGTGTCACGCGCGAGCTTTGCCGACTGGATCAAGTTCGCCGGCGGCATGAGCGTGAAGCTCGCCTGCGACCGCCACGCGCTGGACGCCTGGTGGCGCAACGTCTCGCTGCGAACCGCGGCCCGGATCGCGCCGGATCACACCACGGTGTGCGAAGTGCTCAAGTAAGGGGCTTCGTAGGATGGGTTAGCGCTCGGCCAATCCGTTCTCCGCACTATCACCGTCATCCTGAGGAGCCGCGAAGCGGCGTCTCGAAGGATGAACGGCCCGGCTGGTGGCCGTCGATCCTTCGAGACGCGCTACGCGCTCCTCAGGATGACGGGACATGCAGAATCGCAGGATGAGTTGGCGAGCTCCACCCTACAGGCTACGGCTCCGCCTACAGCGTTTCCTGCTTGTGGTCGCAGTTCTTGCAGGTGAACTTGACACGGGTCTGCCCCTTTTCCGCCTGCACCCGGTTCGGCGCGCCGCATTTGCCGCAGACCGCCTCGATCCGGGTCGTGCCCTGCTTGATGACCAGGTTCCGCTTTTCCATGGTCTCGCGGATCAGGCGCTCAGCCTCCTCGCGCAGCGATTGCTTCGACATCATCTCCACCGGTCGTTTGGTTAGAACGTTTTCGAGCGAAGTGGGTACCGGTTCGCGTGAAGAAAACGCGTCAAAACTAGAAGCAAGAGCCCGTTCCGATTCAATCGGAACGGAAAGGCTCTGGCGGGCCGCGTCATAGCACGACCGCGTGAAGCTTTGACAGCGGGGATTGCAGCTTATTTTTCAGACAATGAGCCGGTCGACCGGCAGCCGGAAATGCCGCGGTTTCAGCGGCTTTGACGGCCGGCCAACGCGGAACACGTTGACGAGGCGCAGGTCGGCACCAATCCTGCCGAGCTTTCGCAGCCGATCGTTGAAGTCAGGGTGATCGGCCAGCGCCGAGATCGGACAGGCCGCGAAACCGGCGCGATCGATCTCCAGCCAGCCGCGGTAGAAATGCCGCCCCGTCGTGAGTGGATCCTCACCGACCGGACGGCAGAACAGGACGATCGCCGCGGCCGAAACGGTCTTGGCGCCGTCTGACAGCAGCGATGCGGCGAGGCCGAGGCGATCGAGCGGCTTGAACAGGCTGCCGAGCACGTAGCGGGCGGCGGTCGCCTCGACCGCGCTCATGGCGAGCGCGTCGCGATTGAGACCATCAAGCAGGTAGTGCGGATGGCTGGGCGCCAGCCGCATCCATTCAAGCAGCTCGGCCCGATAGTCATCGCCGCGGACAAAGGAGAACTCGGCCTGGTCGGCCCAGCCGGCGATATCGGCAATCGTCCGGCGGTCGCCGATGCAGATCAAATCGTCACGCGCGACGGCAAGCTGGACCAGCGGCGCGGCATCGTCCGGCGACGCCTCGAACCTGCCGCGCCACGACATGCGGTGCGTCACATGGCCGGCCAGCGGATCGGGCGCGACACCTTGCCTGATCGCAAAGCTGCAAAGCGCGGCGAATTGCGGCGACAGCGGCTGCTCAATCGTGGTCATGGCCGTGATGGCGAGGCCGCGGCGGTTGAGCGCAAGGCTCATGCCCTCCAGCGCCGCACCGTGCGAGACCAGAACATCATGTCCCGCGGGATCCGCGACCGGCGCGCGCACGGTGGTGTCGTCGACCAGCGCCAGCCGCCCGTCGCCGAGCAGGCGCCAGCGGGTCGGCTGGATGTTGTGGACGCTCGGCGCCAGCCGCGCCTCGGCGACCAGCTCGTGCAGCAAATCCGGCGTCAGCTCGCTCATGCCGCGGCCAGCCGCTTGGTGAACAGATGCAGCCGGTGCAGCGGCGTGGCGCCGGCCTTCTCGACCTGGCGCAGCGACGGAGCGTTGATGTCTGATATCCAGGTGCCGCCGAGCGTGCGGTAACCAGCCTCTTGCAGCGCCAGCGCGGTGCGGTACAGCATGGCGCCGTTGAGGCCGCGATTGTGCAAGTCGCGGCAGACCGACTGATAGATCAGCACCGCGCGCGTGTTCAGCATGCGGTGCTGCACGAATTTGAACGGCGCCGATAGTCCGATCCGCCCGCCGATCGCCTTGATCAACGGGTTGAGGTCCGGGATCGCGATGATCGCACCAGCCGGGCGGCCGCGGTGATAGACCACTGTCGATATCCGCTTGTCGATGATCCACATCATGTCGCCGGCCTGGAACAGATATTCGGCGGCGGTCGGCGGCACGAACATCGGATTGTCGGCAAAGCCGTCATTGAGGATAAGCCGCGCATCCTCCAGCCGCACCTTGAAGGCGGAGCGCTTTATCGGCTGCCATACGAAATCCGGATCGGCCAGCACCGCGCGCTGCTTGTCGCCGAGCAGCTGCTCCGGCTTGCCGCCGTCGAGCGCGATCTCGAACGTCGTCATCGGGAAGGTCGCGGTGTAGCCGGCGCGTTCGAGATGCTGCGCGATGTGCGGCGGCGACCACATCATGTCGGTGAACGGCGCATGGTCGAAGCCGTCGGTCATCACGCCGATCTGCTGCATCGCCGTCAGATTGAAATTGCCGGCGACGCGGCTCATGCCGCGTGTGGACAGCCACTGCTCGGCGGCGCGCAGCAACGCATCGGCGACCTCGACGTCGTCGATGCAGTCGAAGAAGCCGAACGCGCCGTGACGGGTGCCGTGCTTGCGGTTCGAGGCATCGTGGATCGAGGCGGCGATGCGGCCGACCGGGCGGCCGTCGCGATGCGCGGAAAATAACGCATAGCGGCCGTGGCCTTCGGTGATGAACGGGTTCTTCGCGGCATCGAACATCCGGTCGAAATCGCTCCACAGCGGCGGCACGTAGAGGCTGTCGCGCCCATAGGCATTGAGTGCGGCGTCGAACGCCGCCCTGCGGTCGCCCTCCCGGATCTCAAGCGTCATTTGGCCTCCGGGGTCAGCGCCAGCAGCCGCCGCACCAGCGCCAGCGCGGTTTCGGTGGCGGGATCGGCCGCGGTCACCGGCACGGCGAGCACGATGATGTCCAGCGGGTCGTGCGCGAGCACGATGACATGGGAGGCGCTGTTGGCCGACATCAGCGAAACCATGCGCTCGGCGGCGGGGTCGGTCGGCGCCAGCCCCCACGGCGCCTCGGAGCGGCGCAGCACGCGCCTCATCGACAGGAAGTCGCGCAGCAGCGGCGGATCGTAAGATACGAGCTCGTCTTCGCGAAAACGCCGCGCGCTCTCGAAGATCGGATGCCGCGCAAGCTCGGCGATCAACTGCTCCCGCGTCCGCGCCGGCGACGCAGCGACCGAATTGAGCACGCCGGGCTCCTGCGATTCGAACAGCGCCCGCAGCGCGTCGGTCATCAGGCCGATGGTCAGCACGCCGGCGATCGCGACCGCGACGAACCGGACCATCTGCGCGGCGTCGACATCGGACGCCATGAACGCGGCGGCGAGGCCGAGCAGGCCAGAGGAGATCAGCCGCAGCGCCATCATCGCCAGCCCATGGCGGCGGGTCTCGGCGCCGCCGCCGGCGATCAGCATCACGGTCACCGTCAGCAGCGCACCCAACGCGCCGAGCCGGACCGGGATGTGGGGGAATAGCGTGCGGAAATCGGTGAGGATGAACGGGATCACCACCAGCGCGCCGACCGCCATACGGCCGATGCTGCGGTTTTCCGAGGCCATCAGCGAGGCACGGTCGCGCGCCGCCAGCAGCAGCGCGCAGGTGCCGAAACCAATCAGCTGGAATAGCGCCAGCGCGACCGCATAGGGCATCGCAAAGCGCTGCAGTCCGAACAGGCCGCCGAGGCCGAGCACGATGCCGCCGGCGAGCGCCGCGATCTTGACCGCGCGCGGCGCATGCCGCCGCAGGATGCCTTCGGTGACAACAAGCGCGCCGAGCGGGATCAGCGCGGCCGGGATCACCGAGAGGCGATCGAGCACAAAGCTTCCGCTCCACCACGCAAGCCCACGGTCGAGGAACAGGATCGCGATCACGCCAAGCGCGAGCAGCAGGCGGCGGGTCAAAGGGCTTTTGGGATCGCGCCGGTAGAACGTCATCATCGCCACCGCGACGCCGATGGCGCCGCAGAGATTGACGATGGAATCGGCGATCACCCCGGAGGTCATGCGACGCCCGTCAGTTGATCGATCGCCCGCCGCACCAGCGGGCGCATCAGGGCGGCCACCAGCGCATTGCGTGGCTTCTCGATCGCCGGCCGATGCGGGTTGAGGAACCAGCCGCGGCAATCGGTGCCGGAGGTCCGACCGAGGATCAGCGCGACCGCCTCATAGGCCATAAGCATGCCGGTCGAGATCACCATCGGCGCGAACGACATCCGGCTGCGGCGGCCGGCCGCGACTTCGCCTGCGATCGCGAGGTCGACATAGTTGCGCGAGGAGGAGTGCAGCATCACGTGCTCGATCTCGGCACGCATCGCCGCGCGGCGGTCGTCCTCGGTGATGTCGGTCCAGTCCTTGGCCAGCGTCGGAAATCCGAGCCGCTGCTCGGGCCGCGGGTCGTGCGGACGCACCACGATCACCGACGGCAGCGGCGACATGTAGGCGTCGATCACGGTCGCATCGGCGCGTTTGGCGGTCCGGTAAAGATGCACGCCGGCGGCGATATCGTCCATGCCGTTGACGATGACCGGGCAGCGTTCGGCAATGCCGGCGAGCTCACTGGTCCAGTTCTCGCCGAGCACCTCGACCTCGATGGTGGGGTTGATGCGTTTGGCGGCTTCGGCGGCGACCGCCGCCTTCTCGCGCCCGACCTCATCGGCGAAGGCGAACACCTGGCGATTGAGGTTGGAGACCTCGAAGCGATCGATGTCGGCGATCACGAACTTGCCGACGCCGGCCCGCGCCAGCGCCATGAAGGCGGCGCCGCCCATGCCACCGACGCCGCAGACGAACACCCGCGCCTGGCGCAGCAGCTGCTGCTCGTGTTCATCGATGAAGCCGATGTTGCGGCCGGTGAAGGAGTAGTAATCGAAATTCATCGCGCGATCCCGTTGTCCTGCCTGCGCGGCCGCAAGGTGCCGAAGGCACGGGTGTCGTCCATCCAATAGACCACCGGCAGCACCAGCCGCTGCAGCGCCAGCATCGCGGATGCTGCGAGCAATGCCGGCAGCGAGCCCGACGGCACCTCGCTCATCAGATAACGGCGCGCACCGGCCAGATCGACGCGGCCGATCTGCAAGACGTCGTCGCCGCGGCCGTAATCCAGCTCGCGCTCGCAAAAATCGTTGTAGACGGCGTTGCGATGCTTCGGCGCGATCCCGAAGGTCTTCTTCAGCGCATCCGAGCCGCCGGTATAGGCATTGGTGATGACCGAGCGAGCCTCGTCGAAGCCAGCCTCCTCGCCGACGCCGAACACCGCGCGATGCTTTGCCATGATGCCGCGCGCGAGCTGCAGATGCGCAAAGCTCTGCCGCGCGCCCGGCAGCGGCGACGGAAACACGTCCGAGAAGGTGTCGCTGACCATGCCGACCACCGCCGGCACCTGGGTGACGTTGGAGATCCATTTCGGCCGCAGGCCATCGCGGGCGAACAGCACCAGCGCTGTGAGGCCGTACAGCACCCAGGACAGCCCCTGCCCGCGCACGTCGGGATCGACCATGACGAGGCCGAGATGGGTGACTTCAGCGGGCTCGCCGTCGAGCGGCACGTCCATCACCGATAGCGCGTTGAAGGCGATCGGCCGGCCGGTCTCTTCCTCGGAGATCAAAGTGACAACGGCGCGCGACAGGCGCTCCGGCTCCCCGGAGAAGATGCCATAGCTCAGGCTCTCCTCGGGCAGCGTCTTGGCGGCAACGATGCGCAGCTGCTCGATCAGCGCGTCGAGCTCGTCCTTCGGCAGCGACAGGCCCGGCGATTCCACGATGCGGGTGCGCTGGCCGGCCTGGGTACGCAAGGTGAGATCGATGGTCGGCTGTGACAGCGCCTTCAGCCAGAAGCCGCCATGGCTGCGCAGGCCGTCAAGGGCCGCGCGCGCCTTGCCGAGATTCTTGGCCAGGCTCCTGCTGCCGCGCGAAGCCGGCGGTGGATTGTCGGTGGACGCCATTTCTCTGTCCCTCGGCCGCGATCTCTGCACTCACCCCTGTTAAGGAGCCATGAGCGCAACCTGACGCTGTTCGCCGCAGGGTAAACAAGGCGTTCCGGAAACGGAACAAGTTGGTGGTAAGAGGCCTACGGTCCATCCACGCCGTCATTGCGAGAAGTGAAGCTCGTGGCGGCAAAGTGCGTGCTCCTTCTCCGTCACCCTGAGGTGCGAGCGGAGCGAGCCTCGAAGGGTCGACGGCCACCGGCCGGGCCGTGCATCCTTCGAGGCTCGCCGAAGAGGCTCGCACCTCAGGATGACGGGACCCGATCGGCGCAAAGCGTCTCAAAAGCGGCGGGTGAAAGCACCCGCCGCGTCCCGTTGACTCCGCCTCACCCCGCCTTGGAGACTTCCATCAGCAGGCGCTCGGCCTTGGCATCCTCGATGCGGTTGACGAACTTGCTGCTCTCGTAATTGTCGCGCACCGTCTTGGTCAGCGTGATGCAGGTCTGGACCAGCATCACGATGCCCATCGTGAGATAGCCCTGCATCCAGATGCTGATCGGCAGGAAGAACACGCCGATGGCGACGAGGAAGGCGGAAGCTGCGAAGGACGCGTAGGTGAAGGCAACCCAGCTGCCGCTGTGGGGTTGGATCGTCTGGTTCATGGTCGTCTCCTTGATGATGATTGGTTTGATGACGGTTCAGTTGCAGGCTTGAGGTTCAGGCTGCGGGCGCGCGCCTGGCTTTCAGCCGCGCCAGCACATCGTCGGCCGTCGACTTCATGCGCGGGCCAAAGCCCTGCTCGGCGAGCTTCTCGGCGATGACGACCGGTCCCGAGGCGGTGTCGATCTCGAACAGCGCGTCATCGGCCGCCTGGGCTTCCATCTGCCGCTCGCGCAGCCGCTTCAGCGTCGCTTCGGCTTCCGGCAGCGTCGTTTCGTAGGGCCGCGCCGCCTCGATGCCGCTCCGGCGCAGCGAACGCACGGCTTCCGAGGCACGGGCGAGGCGCCGGCCGCGATCGAGCTCGGCGATGCGCGCCTCGGCATTGGCGACGTGGCGCTTCAGCCGGGTGATCTCGGTGGCGAACAGCGTACGCGCGGTCATTGCGGCGTCGCGTTCGGCCTCGAGATTGGCGATCGCCTGGGCGGCTTCGCGAGCGAGGTCCTCCCGGCCGCCGTCGAGCGCGGCCGACGCGCGCACCTCGAGATCGGCGATCCGGGCATTGGTCGCCTCGAGCCGCCGGCCCTCCTGCGCGTCGCCGGCAATGGCGAGCGCCAGGGTCCGCTTCGAGCGGTCGACCGCGGCGGCGGCATCGCGCATCTGCTGGTCGAGGACGACCAGCGCGGTCCGATCTTGCAGTTCCTCCTCGGCTGCCGCCACGCTGCCGCGGAAAATCGTCAAAACAGTTTTGAACATTTCATCGCTCCCTGTTATGAGCATCGCTCATGAATCTCTTGTACCACATACTGAGCATTGCTCAAGAATTATTTGAGCGACGCTCAAGCATATGGTTAACGACAGGTGAAATATGTCCAAGGCATTGGAACGACGTGCAAAACTGCGCGAAGCGCTGATCGAGGCGGCGGAACGGGCGATTGCGGCAAAGGGTCTCGGTGGCCTGAAAACCCGCGAGCTGGCCCAGGAAATCGGGGTCGCCAATGGCGGCGTCTACAATCTGGTCGAGGATGTCGACGAGCTGATCCTGCGCGTCGGCTCGCGCACGCTGGCGCGGCTCGATGCCTCACTGTCGCTGGCCGAGATCGGCGGCGCGGCGGCGCCGCGCGAGATGCTGGTGCGGATCGCGGTCGCCTATTGCGACTTCGCCGCCGACAATCTCGAGCTGTGGCGCGCGCTGTTCGAGCATCGCATGCAGCCCGACAAGCCGGTGCCGGAATGGGCGATCACCGAGCAGATGGAATTGTTCCGCCACATCTACAAGCCGCTCGCCGCGTTGTTTCCGCAGCGCACGCCGGCGCAGCTCGGCGTCACCGCGCGCAGCCTGTTCTCCGCCGTGCATGGCATGGTCGCGCTCGGCCTCGAGCACAAGCTGATCGCGGTGCCGATCGGCGCGCTACGCAGCGAGATCTCGACCTTGACGCGCGCGATGGTCGATGGGCTGACGGCGAAGAAGGAGTAAGGGATCCGACTTGCCTACCCCGCTGCCACGTTGCAGGATTCCTGCGCCGAAAACCTCAAGCCGTGGGCCTTGCATGAAAACGAGTATCGTGGTCGCCGCAGTGGCGCTCATCCTTGCAGCATCAAACGTCACGCCGGCATCTTCAGCGCAGCCCACGCCAGAATGCTCGATGTCGGTGACGCTGGCGGATTGGGGCGAGAATTCGACCGGCGATATCGACCTCGCATCCGGCGAGAGCTGCCAGATCCCGATCGGAATCCGCGGCACCGTGACGGACTCGGCGATCTCGCAGAAGCCGGCCTACGGCAAACTGAAGAAGATCAACGCATCGACCTTCGAATACAGGGCGAAGGCCAAGTACAAAGGCAGCGATACGTTTGCCATCAAGGCGACGGGTCAAGGGCCGAAAGCTTCCGGCACCTCGGTCATCACGGTGCACGCGACGATCAAGTAGCCGCCCGCGACGACGAGATTGGCTCGACTAGCGTCGGCGTTATGCTCCCTCTCCCCGTTCTTATGGGGAGAGGGTTGGGGTGAGGGGCTGCCTCCGCGCATACGGTGACAGCTGCGTTTGCGGAGAGTCCCCCTCACCCGGAGCGCATCTAGCGATGCGTTCCGACCTCTCCCCGCACGCGGGGCGAGGTGAAGTCGACCGCTCGATTTACGCCGGCCGCGCGCCGGTGTGGATGATCGATCCGACATGCTGGCCGCGCAGCGCCGCGGTGAGCCGGCCCGGGACCAGGCCGTTCACGACCTGCACCCGCTCGATATGGCGCGCATTGGCCATCACCTCGAGCAGCGCGGGATCGAACGGCAGCGTCCCCTTCAGCTTGGCAAGATCGGCGAAGCTCGTCTCGCGCAGCAGCTCGGCCTTCTTGCCGTTGGGACCATTCGGATCGTCGCTGTACACGCCGTCGACGTCCTCGACGATGGTGAGACCAGCCGCGCCGAGCGCATCGGCGATCAGGAACGCACCGGTGTCGGCGCGGTGCAACGGGATGCGCGAGACCGGGAATTCATGATGGTGATACGGCGGGAAGGCGCTGCCGACGACCGCGCGGGCTGCGGAGAGATGGATCGCAAGCTGGCTCGCGATGGTCGGGTGCTCGATATAGGACACGCCCTCCGGCGCCAGCAGGCAGCCGAGAATGTGGCCGTTCTGCCCGGCTTCGCTGGCCGCGAGCGGCTGCAGCGAGCCGACCGGCAGTCCGAGATCGAGGCCGACACTGTAGAGATGGCGGGCGCGGATGCCGGCGCCGGTCAGGATCAACATGCGGTGCTCGGGCAGCAGCGAGCGCAGCTCGTCGACAACAGGCAGGATCGCCTCATGGCCGCGATCCATGATGGAGCGGCCGCCGATCTTCACCACCTGCACCCAGGGCAGCAGGGGAATCGGGCGTCCGCCGGCGACGGGACGGGTGAGATCGCTATCGAGCAGGGTCTGGCGCGCGAGCGGCGAAGCGACGTGCTTGATGGTGTCATCCATGGTCGTGTCTCTCTTCAACTCGCGGTGATGATGGTGCCGACGTGCTCGCCCGCGAGCGCGCGGGTGAGATTGCCGGGGACGAGGCCATTGACGACCTGCACCTGGCGGACATGGCGCGCGGTGGCGAGCAGATCGAGCACCGGGAATTCGAGGATCGAATCCTGCAATCCCTTCGCCTTCATCTCGGCGACCGAGATCTTCGGAATGAAGGTGGCGCCCTTCGAGGTCTTCGGGTTCGCGGTGTAGAGGCCGTTCTCGTCCTTCACATAGATCATCGACTTGCAGCCGAATTGTTCGGCGACCAGGAAGCATCCGGCGTCGGTGCGGTAGGGCGGGATCGTGCCCTCGGCCGCAGGCCGCATCCACAGGCCGTAAGGCGGCATGCCGCTGAAGATCACGGCGTTCACCTCGGCGAGATAGAGCGGCACGGCCGAGAGGCCGGCGCCGCTGACCGCGGAGATGCCGTGCTTGGCGAGCAGCTGGCCGAGCATCACCGCGTTCTGATCGGCAACCGAGGCGCCGAGCTGCGAGAGCACGCCGGCAGGCAGCCGAAGTCCGGCCGCGATCGAGTAGAGATGCCGGGCGCGGGTGCCCGCGCCGGTCCCGATCAGCATCTTGTGCACCTTGCGGGCGGCGACGATCTCGTCGACCAGCGGATAGACGGCGGCGCGGCCGCGGTCGATCACGCTCTGGCCGCCGATCTTGATCACCGCGGCATCCGGCAGGATCCGGAAGTTCGGCGCTGCCTCCGCCGTCGCCAAAAGCTGCGGATCGGTCAGCGACCGCTGCATCAGGAGCGATTGAAGCTCCGCCGTCGTGTTCGCCATGAGAAACGTCCTTATCTCCAATGCGCCCGGCATTGCGTCCGGGTCGCACTGGTAGCGGGAAGCGGGGCGGGTCTCAAGAGCTCGATGATTTTGCTTATTTGCCAAGGTCTGGCTTAGTAAGAGGCCATGAATGATTTTGCCCAAGCGCTGGGTATGGCTGCCAGCCTTATCGGCCATTTTGATCCGGAACTACGCCAGATCGTCGGCCTGTCGCTTGGCGTCAGCCTGACGGCGAGCCTCGTTGCGTTCGCGATCGGGGCGCCGTTGGGGACGGCGCTGGCCATCTACCGGATCCGGGGCAGAGTTGCGTTGATCGTTGCCGTCAATGCGCTCTTGGGGTTGCCGCCGGTCGTGGTGGGACTTGCTGTTTACCTCCTGCTATCCCGATCGGGACCGTTGGGAGCGCTCGGGATCTTGTTCACGCCAACCGCCATGGTGATCGCGCAGGCGATTCTCGGCATTCCCATCGTCATTGCGCTGGTGCACCGGATGATGGTGGGTGTCTGGGCCCGTTACGGCGATGCCCTTCTCGTCGACGGCGCCTCGCGCCTGCGTGCCACCTGGCCGCTGATGGCCATCGGACGCGACGGGCTATTGACCGCGTTTCTCGCTGCTTTCGGCAGGGCGATCGCCGAGGTCGGCGCAATCATCATCGTCGGCGGCAATGTGCGCGGCTATACACGCACCATGACGACTGCCATCGCATTGGAGACGAGCAAGGGAGAGTTGAGCCTCGCGCTTGCGCTCGGCATCATCCTCGTCATCCTCTCGATGACCGTGAGCGCGTTGAGCTTTTTGATCGGACGCATCCTGACCGGTCGCTGAGGCGCCAAACAATGTCGTAGTTCCAAGGGAGATCGCTCACATGAAGCACTGGTTCGGCTCACTGCGCATCCTCGCAATCATCGCGCTTGCCGCGCTCAGTGCAGAGACCTTCATCGATCCGGGTCGGGCGGAAGATCAGTCAATTGTCGTGGCGTCGACGACCTCCACCCAGGACTCCGGGCTGTTCAGCTACCTCATCCCGATCGTCAAGCAGAAGACGGGCGTCGAGGTGAAGGTGCTGGCGCAGGGCACCGGTCAGGCGCTCGACACGGCACGCCGCGGCGATGCTGATGTGGTGTTCGTTCACGCCAAATCGGCCGAGGAGAAGTTCCTTGCGGAGGGATTTGGCGTGAAGCGCTATCCCGTGATGTATAACGACTTCGTCGTCATCGGTCCGAAGGACGATCCGGCAGGCATCAAGGGCAAGGATGTCGTCGCGGCGCTGCAGACCATCAAGACCAGAGCCGTGCCGTTCGTCTCCCGCGGCGATCATTCCGGCACCCATATTGCCGAGCTGAAGCTTTGGAAGGAGGCCGGCATCGACATCGTGAACGACCGCGGCTCGTGGTACAAGGAAATCGGCCAGGGCATGGGTGCGGCACTGAACATGGCCTCGGCGTCAAACGCCTACGTGCTGTCCGACCGCGGCACTTGGCTGGCGTTCCAAAATCGCGGCGAGCTGGCGGTCCTGGTTGAAAGCGACAAGCGGCTGTTCAACCAGTACGGGGTGATGCTGGTAAATCCAGCCAAGCATCCCGCGGTCAAGAAGGAAGCCGGCCAGCGCTTCATCGACTTTCTGATTTCACCGGAAGGACAGAACGCGATCGCCGGCTACAAGATCAATGGCCAGCAGCTGTTCTATCCCAACGCGAACGATCCCAATGCCTGAGCAGACAAGGAGCGGCCCGGTCGCGTTCCGTAAGCACGCGCCGGGCCTGACCCACCGCAGGGGCAGAACGCGAGATGTAGGACGTTTTGTCGCACTCCGCGTGGCGGACGGGTGTGACCCCCGTCATAGATGAGGCACTCAAATTCTGCGATCGTGATTTTGATACTGGCTGCTTTTTTGATCGCTGCTCTCAGCCCAATGACGCCGCAGCAAGACGAGCCCGCTTCGCGGGCACGAAGTTGATTGCCTTGCACCTTGAACATTTGCCGGCTTCGACCGGCGCACCACGAGGACGCAAACCATGGCCAATACCCCACCGGTCGTCACGATCGGTAACCACAGCCTGCTGTACAATCAGTGGCAAAAGATGCAGCCCTGGCTGACCTATGTCGACGCCGACGGCAATCCCGCGCAGAGCTTTGAGTTCTTTGACAGCGGCTCCGCCGCGACCAGCGGCTATTTCTGGACTCCAACCAACAGCCATTGGGATGCCAACACCGTCATCGATGTTGCAGCGTCCGACCTCTCCGATGTGTGGCTGCGTGCCGGTTCGATCGGCGGCTCCGAGACCATGTGGGTGAGAGCGTTCGACGGAACCGACTGGAGCAACTGGACCTCGTTCACCTTCACGACGATTCCAAACACGCCTCCCGTTGCCACGATCAACGACCAGCAGCTGCACACCAACACATGGGCGCAGGTCACGAACTGGCTGAACTATTCCGACGCCAACGGCGATGCCGCGACCAAGTACCAGTTCTGGGACAGCGGAACGTCCGACACCAGCGCCTATTTCTGGACGCCGACCAATACGCACTGGGCCGCCAACACGACGATCGACGTTTCGGCCGCCGACCTCGCCAATGTCTGGATCAAGGGCGGCTCGACGACCGGCTCCGAGACCATGTGGGTTAGGGCGTTCGACGGAACGGACTGGAGCAACTGGGATAGCTTCGCGCTGACGTCGACGAATTCGCCGCCCGTCGTGACGATCGGCGATCATTCCGTGCACATGGGCCAGTGGGTCACCGTCGGCAACTGGTTGACGACGTCGGATGCCGATAACGATGCGATCACGAAATACCAGTTCTGGGACAGCGGCACGGCCGCGACCAGCGCCTATTTCTGGACTCCGACCAATTCCCACTGGGATGCCAACACCGTGATCGACGTTTCGGCCGCCGATCTCGCCAATGTCTGGATCCAGGGCGGCTCGGCGACCGGATCGGAGACGATGTGGGTCCGGGGGTTCGACGGCACCACGTGGAGCAATTGGGATACTTTCACGCTGACGTCGACGGTCAACACGCCGCCGGTCGCGACCATCAACGACCAGTCGGTTCACGTCAATCAATGGGTCAAGCCGGAGGCCTGGCTCAGCACCAGCGATGCCGAGGGCGATACGATCACGAAGTATCAGTTCTGGGACAGCGGCACGGGCGCGACCAGCGCGTATTTCTGGACGCCGACCAATTCCCACTGGGATGCGAACACCGTGATCGACGTTTCGGCGTCCGATCTGGACAGCCTCTGGCTTCAGGGCGGCTCGGCGACCGGCTCCGAGACCATGTGGGTCAGGGCGTTCGATGGCACCGCGTGGGGCAGTTGGGACCCCTTTACCGTGACGTCCACCAACACGCCCCCGACGGTTACGATCAGCGATCATTCGCTGAACGCCGCGCAGTGGGCACAGATCGTCAACTGGACGACGGCATCCGACGCCGACGGCGATGCGATCACCAAATACCAGTTCTGGGACGGCGGCGCGGCCGCGAACAGCGCCTATTTCTGGACGCCCTCCAATTCACACTGGGCAGCCGGCACGGTGATCGACGTGGCCGCGTCCGATCTGTCCAGTGTCTGGGTGCAAGGCGGCACCGCCGGCGGTTCCGAAACCATGTATGTGCGTGCGTTCGACGGGACCGCCTGGAGCAATTGGGACAGCTTCACCCTGACCTCGCTGCCCAACCACGCGCCGATCGCCTCGATCAACGATCAGACCCTGCACATCAACGAGTGGAGCCAGGTCAGCAACCTGTTGTCCTACTCCGACGCCGACGGCAATCCCGCGAGCGAATATCAGTTCTGGGATGGCGGCAGCGGCGCCAACAGCGGCTATTTCTGGACCTCCGGGAATTCGCACTGGCCGGCCGCCACCGTCATCGACGTCAGCGCCGCTAACGTCGATGACGTCTGGGTCCGCGGTGGCGCCGCCACCGGCACCGAGACGATGTATGTGCGCGCGTTCGACGGCATCGACTGGGGCTCCTGGCACGCATTCACGCTTACGACCATCGTCTAGCTGCCCCGTCGCGATCCGGTGGCGGACACGGCATCGCCGTGTCACGCCGCCAACTGCCCGGGTAGACGCCTAGCCCGGCGTGAGGATGACCTTGCCTTTGAAGGCCGAGGCCTGCGCGATCGCCTGCGAAAAATCCGCGAGGCCATAGCTCCCGACGACGGGCGCGCTGATCGCGCCCGATGCGACCATCGGCACCAGATGGCCGTACATCCTGGCCAGCGTTTCGTCGGTTGCGGTCTTGCCCCAATGGCCGAGCCAGAAGCCGCGCACCGACACTTCCTTGAAGATCACGCTCAACGCCGAGCCCGAGAACGGCTGCCCGCTCATCGCGCTGTAGATCACGAGCACCGCCTTCGGCGCCAGGCAATTCATCAGGTTCAAGGCGGACGTGCCGCCGACGACGTCGAGCGCCAGCAGGATCGGTGCCCCGCCGGTCTCCCTGGAGACGCGCTTGGCGAGATCCGGTCCGTCGACCAGCACGATATCGCCGCCGGCCGCCTTGACCTCGTCGACCACCTCCTCGCGCCGGACGACGTTGACCGTCTTCAACCCCAGCGACTTGGCAACCGCGATCACCGCGCGCGCCGTCGCCGAATTGGCGCCGTTCTGGATCACCCAGCCGCCGTGCGGGATCTTCACGAAATCGGTCAGCAGCAGATAGGCGGTCGCCGGATTGACGCCGATCATCGAGAGTTGCTGGACGTCCGCATTGTCGGGCAGCGGGCGCTGCCATGACGCGGTGAACTTGACGCGCTCGGTCCAGGTCGGGACCGTGAACGGGATCAATGTGCGATCGCCGACCTTCAGGTTCTTCACCTCCGGGCCCGCGGCGACCACCCGCCCGACGCCCTCGATCCCGAGCGTGGCCGGCGGCGTCGGCAGATAGCCGTAGCGCCCGGCGATGATCATGAAATCCGAATTGTTGATCGGCGCAGCCTCCACCGCGACCACGACCTCATTGGGACCCGGACTGCCGACGTCGGGCACCTCGTTGAGCTTGACCACATCCTGGGCACGTCCGAACGCAACGACCTGAACCGCCTTCATGGCACATCTCCCGATTTCGTTATGTACTACTAAGTACAGAATCGGGATGACGTCAATGGCTCCAATTGCCTTCACGGCAAGGTGAAGGCTTCACATCCGACCCGGGAGTACATAAAAAGGCTCTATGGCAAGGCCACGCAGCTTCGATCCGGACGACGTCCTGGAAATCGCTCGTCAGGTATTCTGGCGGAAGGGTTTCCAGGCGACCTCGCTCGACGAGATCACGGCCGCGAGCGGCGTCGCCAAGCCCAGCCTCTATGCGGCCTTCGGCGACAAGAACGCGCTGTTTCTGAAAGTGCTCGACCGCTATCACGACGGCATTCTGGGCTGGGCCGAGCGCACCCTGGCCCAGCCCGTGCCCGCCCGTGAGGCGATCAGGCAGTGGCTCACCGGCTTCATCCCATATTGCTCGGGCGAGAAGGGACAGCGCGGCTGCCTGTCGATCAATTCAGCGACCGACGGCTCGCTCGACCAGGCCGACCTCCGCAAGAGCATCGAACGCTACAACCGGCGGCTCGAGGAGCTGTTGCGCGCGCGGCTGCGCGCCGACCGCGCCCAGTTCAGGAAGGGCTTCGACCCCGACGTCACCGCGCACACCATCATGGTGGTGCATGCCGGACTGCTGGCGCTGGCGCATCAACGGCCGGATTCGAAACAGGTGAAGGCCGTGATCGACCAGGTGATGGGCCTGCTGGCCTGAGTTTGGTCTTCCGATCGGGCCTCGCGTCCTCTCACGAATGTGATTACATGATTTTCATCATCCTATTGATCTAAGGAACTCGGTGACCACTTCCGGATTGGCCTACATGGGCGCCCGGAACTGGGAACCAGATGAACACATCGTTTTGGCGCGCGACGCTCACTGCACTTACCGCCCTGCTGTCGATAACGGCGATCGGCCCAGCCCAGGCCCATGATCACGATCATCCCGAGTTAAACGGCTGGTATGAGAGCCTGCATAGCGGCAAAGGGCCCTGCTGCGACGGCACTGACGCGACGCGTGTCGACGACGCCGATTGGGACACCAAGGACGGCCACTACCGCGTGCGCCTGGAGGGTGAGTGGGTCGACGTTCCCGATGAGGCCGTCGTCTCCGGACCGAACCGCGCCGGCCACACCATGGTCTGGCCGTATTACCTGAATGGTCATCCGCGGCCGCGTTGCTTCATGCCGGGCAGCATGGGCTGAGCGTCAGCGAGGACGCCGCGCGCGCCGGTGCGCGGTGTCGATCAGAGATCCAGCTGGATGCGATCCTCGCCATCGGCCTTCGGCTTCGCCGGCACCGCGCAGCAGATCAGCACCTCATCATCGGCGACCTCGGCGGTCGGCTCCTTCAGATAAGTCACGGCGCCTGCCAGCAATCGGGCTCGACAGCTTCCGCAATTGCCCTCCCGGCAACTGAACGCGGGGCTGAGGCCGCGCGCTTCCGCCAGCTCGAGCAGCGTTCCCTGCTCCGGCGTCCAGCGCGCTTCCTTCATCGAAGCGGTGAAGGCGACCGGGACCGGCGCGGTCGCAGCCGGCCGGCGCGGCGGCGCCGCCGTGACCATGTCCGGCTTCCGCAGCAGCGACGACGGACCGAACGCCTCGGCGTGAATCCTGTCATCGGCGATGTTGTAGCCGCGCAGCGCGTCATAGAGCGACTGGGTGAACTGCGGCGGCCCGCACAGATAGAAGTCGTAGTCGTTGAACGGCAGGACGCGCGACAGCAGCGCCATGTCGATCCGCCCTGCGGCGTCGTAGTCGGTACCCTGCTCGGCGCCATCGACATCACTGAGCACGCGGGTGATGCGGACAGCGCCGCCGGCCGCATCGGCCAGTTGCTGCAATTCGCCGCCGAACGCACGATCGGCCCTGGCATGCGCAGCCTGGAACAGGAAGGTCGGCCGGATGCCGCGGGTGCGCAGCCCCTCATAGACCACGTGACGCAGCATCGCGAGCATCGGCGTGATGCCGACGCCACCGGCAAGCAGTACCGCGGGCCGCTTCTCGCGCGCATCGATGGTGAAGCCGCCGCCCGGCGCCCGCGCCTCGATGATGTCGCCGACATGGATCGTGTCGTGGAGATGCTGCGACACCGGCCCGTCGCGCTTCACGCTGATGCGGTACATGCCGTCCGATGGCGCGACCGACAATGTGTAGGTACGAATGACCGGCTTGTCGGCGCCGGGCAATGTGACGCGGATCGGTAGATGTTGTCCGGCCTGATGCGGCAGCCGCCCTGCGCCATCGTCCGGCTGCAGATGAAACGACCGGATCGAGCGGCTCTCGTCGACGATGCGAGTCACCTTGAACGGCCGCCACTGCGTCGCGCGCTCGGCGGCGCGGAGCCGGTCGGCGGCCTGCGCCCAGTCGCCGGTCATCAGCGCATTCGGCGACCAGCCTTCGGCGCGGAATGCCCAGCGCAGCGGCAGCGCGCCGCGCCGGCGCACCATGCGGCGGACGCGGAAGCTCCACAGCCGTTCGGCGCCATGAAACGCCGCGATCTCCGGCGAGTCCAGCATCACCTCGGCATCGCCGGTCAACTGCAGCATGTCGCCGGTTTCGAAATCGACGAGCAGCAGCCCGGCCTTGCCGTTGACGAAGATGTTGCCGAGCGTGTTGAAGAACAGATTGCCGGCGAAATCGGGGATCGTCAGCGTGCCGTCGGCGGCGACGCGAACGAAACCGGCCTTGCCGCCGCGATGCGAGACGTCGACCTGGCGTCGATCCTCGCGCTCGGCATAGGACGCCACGAAGAACGTATCGGCAGCAGCGATCATCTCGCGTGCGGCCTGGTCGAGCGTCGTGCCGTACTCGATCTCTCCCGTGAACGGTTCATTCGGCTCGCGCACGAAGGCGAAATCGCGCAGCTGGATGTATTGCGGACAATTGCCAAAACTCTGGTCGAGTTCGAAGCTGAGCGCCCTGCCCGACGATGCACGCAGCAGCCCGTTGGCACGGTTGCGGCGCCGCGTGTGCAATTCGATACCCAGCAACGCGATCGCATCGCCCTCGCGCATGCCTTCACCCACGGGATCGCTGGGGTCGGGCCGCGCATCGATCTCGAGGCTGCGCGGCGTCGGCGATGAGATGAAGCCGGGCCGGCCGGCCAGCAACGAGGCCCACACGTCTCCGCGTTGGTCCACGCTGCCGACCACGATGAAGGGAATCTGCGCGAAGAAATCGCGATGCTGGTCGGGCATGAAATCCCGCACCGCGCGCTGGCCGACCGCCGCCATCTTCTCGGCGACGCCGACCTTCTGCTGGATCGCCATCTCGCCTTCATGCCAGGTCGCGAGCTTGCTCTTGGTTCGCCTGTCGCTCATCTCATCGCGCTCCCTTCACGGGATTGGACGGGCGTGCCCGAAGGCACGCCCGGTCGACATCTCACGCAGCCGCCGCCAGACCGGCAGCAGTCTTGGCAAAGGGCACGAAGCCCGGCAGCGCCTCGATGCGGCGCAGGAACGCGTTGACGCGCGGGTAGGCGGAGAGATCGACGTTGCCTTCCGGCGCGCTCGACAGATAGCTGTAGAGCGCGACATCGGCGATTGTCGGCGCGGTACCGACCAGCCAGTCGCGACCGGCGAGATGGGCTTCGAGCCGCTTCAGCAGGACGTGCGCTCGCGCGATCACGTCGTCCGGATTGTGCTTTGCGCCGAACACGGTGATGAGACGGGCCGCAGCGGGCCCAAACGCGAGATCGCCGGCGGCGACCGACAGCCAGCGCTGGACCGCGGCAGCGCCCTTTGCATCCTGCGGCAGCCAGTCGGTGCGGCCGAGCTTGGTCGCGAGATAGACCAGGATCGCGTTGGAGTCGGGGATGATGATGCCGTCATCGTCGAGCACCGGCACCTGGCCGAACGGGTTAAGCGCGAGAAATTCCGGCCGCTTCTGCGCGGCGGACTTGAGGTCGACGTCGACCAGTTCGTGCGGAATGCCGAGCAGGGACAAAAACAGGCGCGCGCGATGCGCGTGGCCGGAGAGGGCAAAGTGAAAGAGCTTCATGGTGCCGTTCCTGATGTGGTGGACGGGGTTATCCCGGCCGCGACCTCAAGGTGGCGCATTGCAGCAGATATTATAATTATCGCCGATGGAACTTCATTATTGAAGATATTGCAATAATACGATCTCGGTCACGTCCGGGCCAACGGGATAGCCCTTACACCTCGACGATCACGTAATTGTCTTCGATGTGCACCGGAAACGTCTCGGCGACATACGGCCCCTTCTGCAACTCGGCGCCGCTCTCGACCGCGACCGGATAGGAGCGGATCCTGAATCGGTTCGGATCGAACCAGGACTGGCCATTGCGGATGTCGAACTCCCAGCCGTGCCACGGACAGCGCAGCATCTCGCCGACGCGATCGCGGTGATAGATGCCGGGCTCCGGCGAGGTCAGGCGCGCGACGCAGGCCGCCTTCTCCAGCGGCGCGCCCTCATGCGGACAGCGATTGAGCAGCGCGAAGAACTCGCCATTGACGTGGAACACGACGATGTCGCGGCCCTCGAGGCCGAACACCTTGTTGCCGCCGGCAGGGATTTCGCTGGTGCGCGCGACGATGTGACGGGCCATTGCAATCCTAGCGCGTGATGAGAGTAGGTCGAATAGCGGCGGCGCTGCGCTCCCTCGCCCCGTTCTTACGGGGAGAGGGTTGGGGTGAGGGGCTGTCTCCGCATATGCGGTGATAGCTGCGTTCGCGGAGACTCCCCCTCACCCGGAATGCATCTAGCGATGCATTCCGACCTCTCCCCGCGCGCGGGGCGAGGTCAAGCGGAGCGCGGAGCAAATTCATCTGTACCCCTAAAACTTGTAGACCGCGCGGGCGTTGCTGTTGAAGATCTTGCGCCGCTCGGCCTCCGTCAGCGGCGTCTTGAAGGCGTAGCGCGCGTCGTCATAGTCCCAATGCGGATAGTCCGACGAGAACAGCAGCCGGTCGATGCCGACCCATTCGATCAGCTGGCGCAGATGCCTGGCTTCATCCGGCTCGTCGATCGGCTGGGTCGTGAACCAGAAATGCTGCTTCACATATTCGCTCGGCCTGCGCTTCAGATGCGGCACCTCGCTGCGGAAGCGCTCGAAATGCTGGTCCATCCGCCACATCGTCGCCGGGATCCAGCCGAAGCCGCCCTCGATGAACACGATCTTCAGTTTCGGGAAGCGCTCCGGAACGCCTTCCAGCACAAGGCTGGTGAGATTCGAGGCCACCGTGTGGGCGTTCGACTGATGCTCCTCGCAATAATAGGACGGCCAGCCGCCGCCGGTCGGCGCGTGCCCGCCATAGCCGCCGACATGGATGCCGAGCGGCAGGTCGAGCTCCTGCGCGCGCTCGTAGATCGGCCAGTAGCGGCGGCGGCCGAGCGGTTCGTTGGCCCGCGGCGAGACGTTGATCTGAATGTACTCGCCGGTTTTCGCGCAGCGCTCGATTTCGGCGAGACCGAGGTCGGAACCGTCCTGCCCGACCAGGATCGAGGCCTTCAGGCGCGGATCGCGATGCGCCCAGAACGCAAGCTGCCAGTCGTTGATGGCGCGCTGGATCGCGGCGCCGAATTCCAGGTTCTGCTGCGAGAAGATGAAGAGGTCGAGCACCTGCAGGATGCCGAACTCGACATCGAACGGATCGAGATGCTGCTTGCGCATGAAATCGAGATCGGAGCCGGGCACGCCGCCGGTCGGCGGCCAGGCGTCGCGCCGCGCGATCAGCGGCGAGGAGCGCGGATACGGCGTGGTGCCGATATAGGGCGTGCGCAGATGGCTGCCATATTCCTTCAGATGCTGCTGCCAGCGCTTCGGCAGGAACTCGTTGAGGTCGCTGTGCGCATGAATGCTCGGATGGATGTCGCAGTCGATGATCTTGAGCCGCGTCGCCGCGGTCTTCTCCTGATCGAGCATCGGGCGGTCGATGACATCACTCATGCGATCCTCCTAAGAGTCCAATTTCAGACGCGGGAAGGTTTCCAACGGGTTGTCCTCGCTCATCCTCTTGACGAGGCTCTTCGGCAGATATCGCGGGACCGGATCGTCGCCGTCGAACTGCCAATGCGGATAGTCGGATGCAAACAGGAACATCTTGTCGGAGCCGATCTGGTCGATGATGTCGGCGACACCCGTTGCATCCAGCGGCGCGTCGAACGGCTGCATGGTGACGCGGAAATGCTCGCGGATGATCGCGGCCGGCTCGCGCTCCACCCACGGCACCTCGACGCGCACGCCGCGCCAGGTCTTGTTGGCGCGCCACATGAAGGCCGGCAGCCAGCTGACGCCCGACTCCATCAGCACGACGGTCAATCCCGGATACTTCCCGAACACGCCCTCATAGATCAGGCTGAGCGTCTGCGCCTGGAACGCCTGCGCTTCGGCGAGATAGTATTCGTAGCGATAGGACGGCCAGCCGATCGAGCTCGGCGCGCCGCGATAAGCGCTGCCGGCGTGGATCGCGATCGGCAGCCTGTATTTCTCCGCGGCCTGATAGATCGGCCAATAATGCCGCCGCCCGAGCAGCGTCTCGTTCTGCGAGGGCACCAGCACCGAGACGAAGCGGTTGTCGCCGGCCCTGCGCTCGATCTCCTCGATCGCGAGATCCGGCGCCTGGATCGGCACCACGATCGAGGCGCGCAGCCGCGTGTCCTTCGCGAGCCATTCGGCTGCGATCCAGTCGTTGATCGCCTTGCAGAAGTCCGCCGCCATGTAGGGATCGAACACCGCCTGCGCGCCGTAGACGACATTGCAGATGGCGTGGCTGGCGCCGAGCTGGTCGAACGCGCCGCGCTGCACCATGGCGAGATCGCTGCCGGGCTTGCTGCCGTCGGCCGGCCGCCAGTCGGCGCGGCCGGACAGCGGCATCGACGGCGGATAGGAATTGAGGTCGAGCCCGTCGATGGCGCGGCTGACCACCTGTTCCTTCCAGTGATCGCTGAGATAAGGCAGCAGCGTGGTGCGCGTTCCTCCCACCGCGGGATGGATGTCGCAGTCGATGCGCGTGGCCGCCATGGCGTTCCTCGAACTGTCTTGGTCTTCATTGTTGGCGGCATCGCTGCCGCGGATTGGACTGTGCCGCCGATGGCGCGATCGCGCAAGCGGGTCCACGCGGGGCCGCCCTGCCCTGTACGCGCATCCGCGCCTCACGCGAAGTTGCGGGATGGCATGTGAACGGCATCACCCATGCGCGCCGCCGGACATGCTAGCGATTTCGCGCCGCGGAAAGCGCGAATACAGGAGACGGGAATGGGGCTTGGCCGATTGACGATCCTCGCATGTTCATTGTCGCTGGCCTCGTCCGCCGCATGGGCCGCGCCTGCGACCACGTCCGGCTCGGTCGCGCTGGCGCTCGCCGGCGTGGTGGCGCCCTATTCCTCGCTGCCGGCCAGGGAGAAGAAGGCAGTCGCCGCGTTCTTTGGCGGCGACAGCAACGTCCGCATCACCAGGAAGATCACCGTCACCGCCGACAAGGTGGTCTGCCGCGCCAGCAATGTCGACATCACCTCGCGCTCCTGCGCGCTGACCTTCGGCAGCAAGACCCACACCGTGAAGGGCGGCGAAGCCAACGCGATCTACGCGACCGTGGCGCTGGCCGGCGTTCCCGGCGACGGCGCCGCGGGCACGATCTACGAGGCACTGTCGAAACTGTCCTGCACGCTCGATCCCAAGGTGATCAAGGACAAGGCCGGCGGCGGCGCCGACTGCACATTTGAACCGGGAAATTAGCCCAGGGGCTCAAGCTCCAACGACGACGCCGAGCCTGGCGGCCACCCGCCGCGCGGTCTCCTCCCGCTGCGCCGTGATCGCGCGCACGGCCTCGCGCGACTGCTGCAGGATTTCGGGTGGCGCGGTCTCCGGTGTGCCGCTGTCGAACGGCGGCTCCGGCGCATACACCATATAGAGCTGGATCGCGCGCGCGGCATCGTCGCCCCGCAATTCAGCCGCGAGCCGCAATGCGCCATCGATGCCTGACGTGACTCCGGCGGCAAAGACAAAGCTTCCGTCCACCACCACGCGCTCGTTGACAGGAGTTGCGCCGAAGAACGGCAGCAGATGAAACGACGCCCAATGTGTCGTCGCCCTGCGCCCCCGCAGAAGGCCCGCCGCGCCGCAGATCAGCGCGCCCGTGCAGACCGAGAAGATGCGGCACGCCCCTGCCGCCTGCCGGCTGATCCAGCCGAGCACTTCCGCGTCCTCCATCAACGCTTGCTGACCGAAGCCGCC
This sequence comes from Bradyrhizobium sp. CCBAU 53421, assembly GCF_015291625.1. Lineage (NCBI taxonomy): Bacteria > Pseudomonadati > Pseudomonadota > Alphaproteobacteria > Hyphomicrobiales > Nitrobacteraceae > Bradyrhizobium > Bradyrhizobium sp. CCBAU 53421. Next base: position 1,389,939 of record NZ_CP030047.1, on the reverse strand, counting down.
CGGCACATGCAGCACATCGAGCGGCGGCGCTTCGGCCAGCGTCGCATCCGGTGTCAGCCGCAATCCCTTGATGTCGCGGACGGGCTCGGCGGTCTTGCCGTAGATGCGGTAGGTCGAATTCGGAATCCGCGACAACACCTCGAACGGTCCGGTCAAATCGATTTGATCGACGCCTTCGAACAGCAGTGATCCGATCCGCAAGTGGACATCATGAGCAATCATCGAACTTCCCTCAAACTTCGCTTGAACTATGGACAAAGCGAATCTAGCGCGGCACGCTTCGGCGATGACGCCAACCAGCCCACGTTTCTCGCCAAAAGGCCGCCGCCTGATCGAAGTGCTGGCTTACCCGGCGGTGCAATTGCTCGACGTCACCGGGCCATTGCAGGTGTTCGCGTCCGCCAACGCGCTGGCGGCCAGGGCAGGCAACGCCGAGCCCTATGAGGTCCGCGTCGTCGCCAAGGATGGCCCGACGATCGAGGCATCGGCCGGCGTCGGAATCGCGGTGCATCCGCTGCCCGCGATCGGCACCGCGGTCGACACGCTGGTTGTTCCTGGCGGCGACGGCGTCAACGCTGCGGCGGCCGATGCCGGCTTGGTAGACTGGGTGCGCGGACGCGCCGGGCAGGCACGCCGCACCGCATCGGTCTGCACCGGCGCGTTCCTGCTCGCGGCATCGGGGGTTCTCGATGGCCGTCGTGCCGTGACCCATTGGCAATTCTGTTCAGAACTCGCCGAGCGCTTTCCCGCTGTTCGCGTCGAACCCGACCCGATCTTCGTGCGCGACGGATCGTTCTGGACGTCGGCCGGCGTCACCTCCGGCATCGATCTCGCGCTGGCATTGTTGGAGGAAGACCTCGGCCGCGCAGCGGCGCTTGCCGTCGCCCGCTATCTCGTCGTGTTCTTCAAGCGGCCGGGCGGACAGGCGCAGTTCAGCGAAATCCTGTCGCTGCAAACGACCGACGACAGGTTCGGCACGCTGCATGACTGGATCAGCGGCCATCTCGCCGACGACCTCTCGCTTGCGACGCTGGCGAGACAGGCCGGCATGAGCGAGCGCAGCTTCAGCCGGCACTACGCCGACGCGACCGGGTTGACGCCGGCCCGCGCAATCGAGCGGCTACGGGTCGAGGGCGCCCGGCACCTGCTGTCGGAGACGCGATTGCCGATCAAGCGGATCTCGCAGCGCTGCGGCTTCGGGTCGGAGGAGACGATGCGTCGCAGCTTCCTGCGCGTGCTGTCGACCACGCCGCAGGACTATCGCGCCAGATTTGCGGGCTAGAGCGGGTTCACGATGCGACGATCGGAGGCGCGCCGGCCTTGCGGCCGGCACGTTGTCATTCACGGTCGGCCGAGGTCGGGTCAGCCCTTCCAGGCATGGTCCTGCAATCCCGCCTCCAGCGGCGGATTGGTCACGCTGCCCGTGTAGTTCGTGATGGTCGATGCCGCCACGATGGCAATCACTTCCAGCACGAGGTCCTTGTAGAACCCGGCCGCCAGAAACCGTTCGATCTCCTCGTCGTCGAGCCGCCCGCGCTTTTCGATCAGAGACCTCGCCAGCGTCGAGAGTGCGCCGAGGGTCTTGTCGGCAGGCGAGCGGCCCGCACGCATCGCATCGACATCGGTGGGATCGAGGCCGGCCTGCAGGCCGAGCGCGGAATGCAGGGCGACCGCCCAGGTGCAGCCATTGGTCACCGCATCGGTGAGCAGCACGGTCTGGATCTGCTGCTCGGTGAAGCTGCCGCCGTGAACCTTGTCGAAGATGCCGATGAAGCTCTGGATCAGCACCGGTGACGTCGCCATCGTCGCCGCAAGGTTCGGGATCATGCCAAACCGCGCCTCGACCTCGCGCAGGGCAGGCTTCGAGGCTTCAGGGGCGGAGTCGAGCGTATGGACAGGAAAACGTGCCATTGAAACTGCCTTTCACTGTGGTGATTGAACCCGAGGCCGCCGGATGCAACTGAGCCGTTGCGATCGATACGCGGGCATCGGGGTCCGATGCGAATGATCTAGCCGCGCCGGGACGCGCGCGTTCGCCAAACTCCCCACATTCCGCGCCACAGGCGGCAGCGGAACGTTCAGCTACGTCCCTCAAACGCCAGCGCGATCCTTCACCCGCCGCGTCACGATGGCGAGCAGGCGGCCGAGCGTGCCGCCGGCAGGTCCCTTCTTGCGCGCCAGCGCGAGCGGCGCGACCAGGCCCGCGGCGCGGTCGAGGCGAAGATAGGACACGCCTGCGGTTTCCAGCCGCGCCATCGATTCGGGCACGATCGAAATGCCGAGCCCGGCCGCGACCAGGCTCAGCGTCGACACCATCCGCGTCGCCTCCTGCGCCACTTTCGGGCTGAACCCCGCGGCACGGCAGGCGGCGATGATGCTGTCGTAGAGGCCCGGACCGGTCGGGCGGCGGTAGAGGATCAAGGGCTCGTCGGCGAGCAAGGCCAATGAGATCCGCCGCCGCGTGTTCTTGCGGGCACGCGGATGATGGTCGGGCAACGCCACCACCATCTCCTCGTCGAGCAGATGGGTGATCGTGAGGTTTTCCAGCCTCTCGCTCGGCGAACGCACGAATGCGGCATCGAGGCGGTCGGCCTCGACGGCCTCGATCAGCTCGCCGGTCGAGGCCTCCTCGAGCGACAACGTGATCGCCGGGGCGCGCTCGCGCATTTCGCGCATCACCCCGGTGACGAACGGATGGAAGGCGGCCGATGAGGTGAAGCCGATCGCCAGCTGGCCTTCCTGGCCGCGGCTCGCGCGGCGCGCGGCTTCCACCGCAAGCTCGGCGTCGCGCAGGATCGCGCGCGCCTTGCCGACGAAGGCACGGCCGGCGGCGGTCAGCTCGACGCCGCGCGGCTGCCGGCGGAACAGCGGCGCGTCGATCGCGGCTTCCAGCGCGCGGATCTGCTGGCTGAGCGGCGGCTGCTGGATGCCAAGCCGCGCGGCGGCGCGGGTGATATGGCCCTCTTCGGCCACCGCGACGGCATAGCGGAGATGGCGCAGCTCGATCATCGAAACAAACCCATATGCAATAGATATGCGAATTCCCTTATCCATATATTGGAAATTTGGCACGTGGCCAACTAATGTAGACTCAACAGCGAATGAACCGGAGCCGCCCGCCGATGGACGCCATACCCGCCGCACAGACCACCAAGCATGTCGCACCTGATGTCGGCGAGTTGTTCACGGGCTTCTTCATCCTCGGGCTGACCGGCTTCGGCGGCGTGCTGCCGCTGGCGCGCCACATGATGGTGGAGAAGCGCCGCTGGCTTTCCGGCGCCGAGTTCACCGATTTGCTCGGGCTCTGCCAGTTCCTGCCCGGCGGCAACATCATCAACATGTCGGTGGCGGTGGGCTTGAAGTTTCGCGGTATTCCCGGCGCGTTCGCCTCGATCCTCGGCCTGATCGCGGTGCCGACCGCGGTTGTGATCGGCCTCGGCGTGATCTATGGCCGCTTCGCCGACGACCCGGTGGTGCGCCATCTATTCGGCGGCCTCGCCGCCGCGGCCGCCGGGCTGTTGATCTCGACCGCAATCAAGATCGCCTGGCCGTTGCGACGCGACGTGCTCGGCCTCGTCATCGGTGCGCTGTGCGTGCTCGCGATCGCGGTGTTCCGATTGCCGCTACTGCCGACGCTGTTGACGCTGGCTCCGCTCAGCATTGTCCTCCGGTTGAGGCAGGCGTCATGACCGCAACCCTGGTCACGCTCGCGCTGATCTTCGCCGAGCTCTCGCTGCTCGCCTTCGGCGGCGGCAACACCATCCTGCCGGAGATGCAGCGCCAGGTCGTCGACGTCAATCACTGGATGACGGCGCAGGAATTCGGCGCGCTGTTCGCGCTGGCGCAGGCCGCGCCCGGGCCGAACATGATGGTGGTGCCGCTGGTGGGCTGGCATGTCGCGGGCTTCTCGGGCGTGCTGGTGACCTCGCTCGCCAAGTTCGGGCCGTCGTCGCTGGTCACCGGCTTCGCGCTCCGGCTCTGGGAACGCTTCAAGGACCGGCCGTGGCGCCGCACGGTGCAGGCCGGCCTGGTTCCGGTCACCGCCGGCCTCGTCACCGCCAGCGCCATCGTCATTACCCATGCCTCGGTCTCGGGCTGGGGCACCATCCTGATCGCGGCCGGCGTCGCGATCGCCACCACGACGACCCGCATCCATCCGCTGCTAGCGCTTGCCGCCGGCGCGGTGCTCGGCCTCACCGGCATCGGCCAGCCGTGAGGCGGCGCATGCGCGCTTTCGCCGCAATGGATGCGGCGTGATCAGCGGCTATGTTGATAGTGCCATGATCGACATGTTGAGCATCGACACCCGCATTGCGCGCCTCGGACTGCGCGCTGGACGTCTGCACGCAGGCAATTAGCCGGCCGGCGATCGCGCGCCGTCCGGATTCACGACGTCGTCAATTCATAACACCATCAAAATCATTCGTCCGGCCGCATCGCGCGAGACAAGCGCGCGCCGGCGTCGCCGCGCCTGCGATCAACCGCAAAGATCATCCGACATGACCCGAACCATTCAGAACGACTTCACCGCGCCTGCATTGCCGCCGATCGTGATCACCGCGAGCGAGGCGCAGCGCCTCAGCGCGCTAGCCGATTCCAGCATGGCGGTGTTTCCGCGCGTGGCCCAGTTCCTCGCGCGCGAAACCGACCGGGCCCGGGTCGTCGCCGACGATTCCGAACTGCCCGACGTGGTCCGCATGGGCTCGCGCGTCCGCTACCGTGACGACGAGACCGGCGATGTCAGGGAAGTCGTGCTGGTGTACCCGCACGAAGCCGACATCGCGCTCCGGCGTATCTCGGTGCTGACGCCGGTCGGCGCCGCGCTGATCGGATTGTCGGTCGGCCAGACCATCGATTTCCAGACGCCGAGCCACCAGACGCGCGCGGTGACGATTCTGGCCGTGAAGCAGCAGAGCTAGCGGTCGTTTCGAGGGGGCGACCGATCGATGGGATGGAGCCACCGGCGGAAGGGCTCCCTCCCCCCTTGCGGGGGAGGGTGGGGAGAGGGGTGCCACACGACGTGCCCTCTCAAACGAGCGACGAACGGCAAACAAGCAATGTTGCGATAGCACCGCGAATATCGATCATCTCGCCCGGGGCCACCCCTCTCCCCACCCTCTCCCGCAAGGGGAGAGGGAGCCTAACCGGCGTGCTCACGTCACGTGCTGGCGATATTGCCGAGCGTTTAGCTCACGCCGCCAGATGGCACTGCCCCATCTCGAGCCCGTGCCGGCGGCCGCGCGCGATGCCTTCGGCGATCGCCTTCACGACGATCTCGGCGTCATCAGGAGAAAGGTGGTCGAGCGGCCGCCAGGCGCGCATGATGTCGCGCGCACGGTCGAGGTCGCCATAGATTGCAAGGAGAGGCAGCGATTTGTTCGGCATGTGCTTGGCTCCAACCGCAACTGCGTAAGCCTATCTCAGCCGGACTGGCCGAGCCATGCTTCCGGCGTCCGCGATTGCGCACCTTGCCGATCGCCGATGCATGGCAAGACGGCGGCGCCGGCCCACTTCTATTCAAATCGCAACGCCGCGATCGGATCGAGCCGCGCGGCCTTCTGCGCCGGATAGAGCCCGAACGAGACACCGACGAGACCTGCGAATCCGCAGGCGATCATGATGGCCCACGGGCTGATGAGCACCGGCCAGCCGGCATTCCATGCGATCGCGACAGCCGCGACCGCTCCCAGGACAGCTCCCGCGGCGCCTCCGATCAGCGCGAGAATCAAGGCTTCAATCAGGAACTGCCAGCGGATGTCGCGCCGGTTGGCCCCGACCGCCATGCGCAGCCCGATTTCACGGGTCCGTTCGGTCACCGACACCAGCATGATGTTCATGATGCTGATGCCGCCGACCACCAGCGAAACCGCAGCCACCGCGATCAGAAGAATCCCGAGAGTCCGTACCGCGGCACCGCGTGCGGTCAGCACGTCGGCCGGATTTTCTATCCTGAAATCACTGGAAGCATCGTGGCGAATGCGGTGGCGCTGCCGGAGCAGTTCCTCGATCTCGCGCTGGGCCTCCGGTCGCACGCTCGCGTCGGCCAGCTTGACCGAAATGAAATCCAGGGCTTCGCGCGTGGTGCCGTGCACGGCGCCGAGCACGCGACTTTTTGCCGTCGACAGGGGAATGAACACGACGTCGTCCTGGCTGCGTCCGGCTGCGCCCAATCCCTTCTTGTCGAGAACGCCAATCACCGTGAAGGGCACGTTGCCAATTCGAATCGAACCGCCGACGCTTGTGCGCCCGTCAAACAGTTCGTCGACGATCACCGCCCCCACGATGGCGACCTTGGCGGCTGACACGGTCTCGTCGCCATTGAACGCTCGTCCTTCGATCACCTGCCATTCGCGCGCAATCAGATAGTCGGCATTTATTCCGGCCACCAGCGTCTTCCAATTCCTGTTCAGCGCGACCAGCGGCATCGATCGCGACAGCAAGGGGGCTGCGACTTGCACGTTGGCCAGCTCGCGGCGGATCGCGGTGGCGTCCTCTTCGGTCAAGGTGGGCTGTGTTCCGGACTCGAGTCGCGCTCCTCCGGAATTCCTCGCTCCGGGCAGGACCAGCAGGAGGTTGGCGCCCAGCGTGCGAATCTTCTCCGAGACCTCGGCCTGTGCGCCTGCTCCCACGGACACCATGCAGACCACCGCCGCGACGCCGACGATGATTCCGAGGGCGGTCAACGCGCTACGCAATTTGTTGGCGCGAAGCGCGCGGGTCGCAATGCGCAGATTCTCCACGGGGCTCATGGATGAGTTTCCGGGTCGCGGGCGCTCGGCTGCGACTGTTCGCCGGCCGCCCGCTCGTCATGGACGATCCGTCCGTCATGCAAGGTGATCTGGCGCTGTGCTCGACCGGCCACCTCGTTGGCATGCGTCACCACGACGAGGGTGTGGCCGTCGCGGTGCAGCCCGTCGAACAGGGACAGGATCTCCTCGCTCGTGCTGCTGTCCAGCGAACCGGTCGGCTCATCGGCCAGGATGAAGGCGGGATTGTTGACGATCGCGCGGGCGATCACGACCCGCTGCTGCTCTCCGCCCGAAAGCTGGTTCGGCCAATGATGACCGCGCGTCGCCAGACCCACGCGCGCGAGTGCATCCATCGCCCGGCGGCGGCGCATCTGGCGCGTTACGGATGCGTACACCAGAGGCAGCTCGACATTTTCCAACGCCGTGGATCGCGGCAGAAGCGTCGGCAATTGGAACACGAAGCCGATGTCACGGCTCCTGATGGCCGCGCGCGCGTCCTCGCTCAATTCTGCGACGTCTTGTCCTTTCAGGACATACTCGCCGGAGTCGGGCCGATCGAGCAGACCTAGCAAGTTCATCAGGGTCGACTTCCCGGAGCCCGAGCGGCCGCGGATCGCGACGAATTCGCCAACCGCAATCGAGAGCGACACGTTGGATATCGCAGAGACGACCGCTTCTCCGGACGGATATTGTTTGGCGAGAGCAATGGTTCGGACCAGAGGCTGCATCTTGAAAATCCGGTCTCAGAACCCGAGACGAATGCCGAACGCGCGTCCGACGGTTTGCGCATCGGCGACCCCGATGATCAGGCGCTGGCCCTCCACGAGCGAACCTTCCAGGAGCTCTGCCCCATTGTCATCGGTCGCGCCCAGCTTGACGGCAATCGGCTTGGGTTGTCCGTCATCACCGACGAGCCAGACGGTTGCGACTGCCTTCAACGAAGCCGCCTCGGCCTGCCCCTGACCTGCGGATCGAGAACCGGCCTCCATCGGCCGGAAGCGCAGCGCCTGACCGGGAATCTTGAGCACCTCGCCGGTATCGCTGACCACGATCCGAAGTTGCGCGGTCATTCCCGGCAGCAGCAGAAGGTCCGGATTCGACGTGGAGACGATCGTCGTATAGGTGACGACGTTCTGCACGACCTCGGGTGACTTGCGGATCTGCAAGACCCGTCCGGTGAACGTTCGATCCGGAAAGGCATCTACCGTGAACAGGGCCGTTTGCCCGACTTTCAACTGTCCGACGTCGGCCTCGTCGACCTTTCCGTGCACCTCCATCTGGCGCAGATCGTTGGCGATCTTGAAAAGCGTCTTCGCCTCAAGGCTGACGGCGACGGTTTGACCCGGGTTGACGTCCCGCTTGATGATGAGTCCGTCGATCGGTGCGCGAAGCACGGTGCGATCGAGGTCAACCCGCGCCTGCTCGAGCACCGCCTGTCTCTGCTCGGCGACGGCCTGCGCATTCGCGAGATTGGCTTCGGCCATGTTTCTCTCGGCATCGGCAATCGCAATGGCCTGCGCCTTCATCTCGATCTGCTCGAGAGAAGCACGCAGCTCGCCCGCCCCGGCATCGCGCTGAGCGCGCGCCTGACCCAGGTCACGCTCGGTGCCGCTGCCGGTGCGCATCAGCTCGGACTTGCGCTGAAAATCCCGCTCCAGTTCATCCTGTCGCGCCCTGATCGACGTCGACTGTGCCTCCGCCTGTTTCCTGGCCGTGTGCGCATTCGCAACCGCGACGATTGCGCGCTCCAGCGCGGCCTTCGTCACCTGTGTCGCCGCGTTCGCTACCCGAAGCGCGGCCTTCGCTTCATTGACGCGTGCGGAAAAGATCTCCTGATCGAGCTGCGCGATCGGCTGGCCGGCCTTGATGGCGTCGTTGAAATTGACGAAGACCTCTGCAACTCGCCCCGAGAGCTGCGAGCTCACGTCGACGCTGATGACGGCCTCGACGGTTCCACTCGCCTTGACAAGAGTTGAGACGTTGCCGCGTTCTACGGGCGCGGTGAGATATGTCGGCTCCGGCTTGTCCAAACCGTAGGTATAGCCGAGCCCGAGAACCAAAGCGCAAAGCAGAGCCGCCACGAGCAAGCGCATGTGGCTGTGATCCCGTATCAAGCTTTCGACCCGTCGTCGGCGCCGTCAGCTTCCGGCGGCGCCGGAACGGATGGTCAATTCAAACCTGTCGCGCCCGCGCTACGGCATTTGTGACGCCTGGAAGCAGGCAACGTCGTACTGGGAGACGGCATGATCGGGATTGCCGACGCCTCCAGGCTGCGCCGTCGGATTCCCCGGGTTTCCGGCATATACGATCCCGTTCGGTGTCGTCGGAGTGGGGTTGAACGGGGAACCACCGCCGTTCGCCGATCCGCCCGGCCCGCCACCGACGCTACCAGTGTTGCATGCGACGCCGTTGTTCGAACCAGGTTGTCCCTTGCCGCTGGTCGTAGATGGGTGGGGATTGGCGGCAAGCGCGACACCCGCCGATGCAAGCAGCAGGCAAGCGCCAATGGCAAGCGAGGCTGTCATGCGTTTCATCTGTGCACTCCCTTTCAGGTGTTGCGCATTAAAAGTACTGCGCGGGGAGTTCCGACGGAAAGCGGGAGCTTAACCTATGTTATTGTCGTCCCGCTGGAGCCTAACTGCTAATCAACCCTGCGGAGCCGCGATTATTTCCGAACGATCCGGATTTTTCGGGTTACCTCCCTCCCTGCGTTCGCCACCGTCAGCAATGTCATCCTATCACGACACGACGACGCCAAACCTGACTTATCCGTCACAAACTAACCCATTCGTCACTTGCGATGTGACGTTCGGAGAAAACTCACCCGTGGTTGGGGAAGTGTCGGCGCCAATGAACGCCGTGCGCGCTGCGGGCACCGAGCGGCGTGGCCGTCGGGATCACAGGAGGCGCATGCGCGAGATAAGGAAATGGGATCATGATGCGACGACAGTCATCGCATCATGATCCCGGGTGCAAGCATGCCGTCGCTTGATCGTCGCGGCGACGCGTTCGAACCGCGCCGCGTGTGTCTCGCTCAAACTGACGCGGTCTGCGTCACTCCGCGCCGGAGCCGCCCTGCACGATCTTCTCGTTCAGCTTCTGGTCGACGGTCTCGACGGTGCGGTCGATCTCGGCGCTCGGCGTGCCGAGCTGGTGCGAGATCAGCTTCACCAGCAGATCGACGCGCTCGATGAACGGCGCGCCGGCCGCGACCGCGCGGGCCGCCGATGACGGCTTGAGCAGGCTTTCCGCCGCCTTGGCGTATTTCGCGAACGGCACCTGGTCGGCAGGATCGGCGCCGAGCTTGCGCGCGATGCCGTCGACATGGTCATAGATCGCCTGCGAGCGCGTCAGATCGCCGTGCACGGCGTCACGGATCGATTGCGGCTCCGTCGGCGTGATGCAGCGATAATTGCCGGTCAGCAGCATCGACCATTTGGCCAGCGGCACGAACAGCGAATCGAACACTTTCAGCTTCACCGGAACGTCCTGACCGTCGAGCGTCACCGCGTCGATGTCGGCTTCGAGCTCGCGCAGCACCTTGTTATGCTTGTCGTCGGCGAAGGCGGAGGCCTTGAAGTTGGTCGGCAGGCCGACATGCAGCACGTTGGCCTTCTCCTCCGGCGGACGGAACGCCTGCGGATCGGGCGAGCACAGCGTGACGAGGCCGGGCTCGAAGCGCTCCCAGACCTGCGCGTTGGTGTAGGCCTCCTCGAGGTCCATGCCGGCGAGCGCGGGGATCCGCTTCAAATACGGCAGCGGCGGCATGTTCATGATCGAGAGGCAGGGCAGCTTCGCTGCCGCGATCTTGATCATCAGCACGCGAACCGTGTGGTTGGTGTATTGCGGCTCCTGCATCGCAAGCCCGACCATGTCGTAGCGCGACACGTCGACATCGGCGGGCGTAACGGCGTCGAGCTTGCCCGGCAGGTCGCGCGAGAAGATCGAGCGATGCTCCTTCTCGTCCCGCAGCTTGATCCGCACCTCGGTGCCTTCGCGGTTGATCAGGTCAGCGGTGTTCTTGCGGCACACCAGGGACACGTTGTGCCCCGCCATCAGAAGCTTGGTCCCCAGCAGGGAGCCGTAGGAAGCTCCAAGGATCAGAATGTTGCGCGCCATGATCTCTCCAAAAGGCTACTGGTGTATGGTATACCAGCGTCTATCGCAGATCGACAAGCGGCTGCCAAGGGGATTATCTCCCGGGCGGACTTCGTTCCGCGATCAGGAAGGGCATTCGAGCTTGCAAGTCGCCGCCGACCCGACGGATCGGGCTGAAGAAATCCTCGTCTCAGCTTCCCGGCTGTTTGCCCGCCACTCCTATGCGAACGTGACGATGGAGCAGGTCGCGGCATCGGTTCGGGCCGTGCCCGGCGCGCTGTACCATTATTTCCGCGACAAGGAAGATCTGATCTTCCACTGCTATCTGCGCGGCCTTGCGATCTATCGGCACGAGATCGAGGCGGCCGCCGAGCCCGGCATCGACGGGCTCGAGATCGTCAGGCGCTTCGTGCGCGGCAGGCTGCGGCCGGAAAGCCAGCGCATGATCCTGTTCACCGACATCGATGCGCTGGCTGCGCCCTACAGCAGCGAGGTTCACGCCAAACGCTGGCAGAATGCCGCGTGGCTTGCGGACATTCTGCAGCGGGGCGTGGCCGACGGCTCGATCGCCTGCGACGAACCGCTGCTCACGGCCGTCGCGCTGATCTCGATCCTGGACTGGGTGCCGTTCTGGCTGTCCGAACGCGACTACTACACCCGCCAGCAGGCGATCGATGCCATCGACGACATCATCACGCACGGCGTTTACCGGCGCGAGATCGCGATCCCCGAGATGCCCAAACCGCTCAGCCTTGCCCCATTCCTGGAGTCGCGCGCGGCGCTGAACAAGCGGGCCGCAAAGTTCGACAGGATGCTTTCGATTGCCTCCGACAGCTTCAACCGCAGGGGCGCGTCGGGCACGTCGCTCGAAAGCATCGCCGTGGACGCGGGCATGACCCGCGCCGGCATCTACTATCACTTCAGTGAAAAGGAGAGCCTGTTGCTGGCTTGCCTGCGGCGCGGGCTGGCCGGCGAGGTCAGCATTCGCGAGCACCTGCAGGAGCACAGCCTCGGCGCATTCGATCACATCGTGCAGAGGATCCGCTTGCTGCTGATGCTGCACGACACGCCGTGCGGCCCGAAGGCGACCTACCACAACATCAACTACCTCAACGACGCCGACCGCAAAGCCTATGTCGGAGACGTGCTGGCGACGATCCGGCAGGACCAGAACAGCTATCAGCGCTGGATCGACGAGGGCCGCTTCCGCCGCATCGATACCTATTTCGCCGAGCGCATCCTGACCGGAATGGGCCACTGGTATCCGATCTGGTTCAAGACCCGGCGCGACTGGTCGCCGGCAGAGATCGCCGATCATTTCGCGCGGTTGTTTCTCGCGGGCCTCAAGCCGCGCCGGCATCCGGCCTGAGCCGCGACGGTGGCTCAGCCTTCTCCTTCCCCCTGAAAGGGGGAAGATCGGGATGGGGGTCAGCCGCAAGCGACGCTGCAAGCGGAGAGAGCCGATCCCCACCCGCTTCGCTCTCGCGAGCAAAGCGACCTCCTCTTTTCAAGGGGAGGTGAAAGTCGGACAACGGACGGCGTCAGTTCCAAACCATGCACCAGCGCGCGAGCGGAGCCTCATCCAAAAGTTTACCTGCAATTCAAAACAGCGACCAATTGCCGACCGATTCTGAAGCCATATAGCCTATAACATGATACTACCTTCCGCTAAAACTTGACGCAGTATTCAAAGCGAAAGTTGCGAAGGCGCGGCAATTGGGGTTATGAGACGGCCTCGATCGCTTAAGATCAATCAGAACACGAGCAAGGGAGGAACGCAGGATGCATAGGCTGATCGTTGCCGCCGCGGCAGCGCTGACGGTGTTGGGAGGCGCGGCGTCCGCGCAGGAAACCATCAAGATCGGCTATATCGATCCGCTCTCCGGCGGCGGCGCCAGCGTTGGCGAAGGCGGCCTGAAGACGTTTCAGTATCTCGCCGACGAATTGAATGCCAAGGGCGGCATCCTCGGCCACAAGGTCGAGATCGTCCCGCTCGACAACAAGACCAATCCGCAGGAAAGCCTGGTGCAGGCGCAGAAGGCGGTCGACGCCGGCATCCACTACATCACCCAGGGCAACGGCTCGTCGGTCGGTGCGGCGCTGGAAGATTTCGTCACCAAGAACAATTCGCGCAACCCCGGCAAAGAAGTGCTGTACTTCAACTACGCCGCGGTCGATCCGAGCATGACCAACGAGAAGTGCAGCTACTGGCACTTCCGCTGGGATGCGAACTCGGACATCAAGATGGAAGCGCTGACCAACTACATGAAGGGCCAGGCGTCCATCAAGAAGGTCTATCTGATCAACATGGACTACTCGTTCGGCCAGTCGGTGCGATCAACGGCGCGCAAGATGCTGGGCGAAAAGCGCCCGGACATCCAGCTCGTCGGCGACGAACTGCACCCGATGCTCAAGGTCACCGACTTCTCGCCCTACATCGCCAAGATCAAGGCCTCTGGCGCCGACACCGTCGTGACCGGCAACTGGGGCCAGGACTTCGCACTACTGCTGAAGGCCGCAGCCGACGCCGGTCTCAAGGTCAACTGGTACACCTACTATGCCGGCGGCGCCGGTGGGCCGACCGCGATCAAGCAGACCGGCCTCGAGAACCAGGTGTTCCAGATCAGCGAAGGCGTCCCGAACTCCGGCAACAAGGCGGCGATGGATTTCGAGAAGGACTTCCGCGCCAAGACCGGCATTTCCGTGTGGTATCCGCGCGCCGTCAACGAGATGCGGATGTTCAAGGCCGCCGCAGAGAAAGCCAATTCGATCGATCCGGTGAAAGTCGCGGCCGCCCTCGAGGGCATGAAGTTCGACGTGTTCGACGGCGGCGACGGCTTCATGCGCAAGGACGACCACCAGTTCTTCCAGCCGATCTACATCTCCTCGTTCGGCTCGCTCACCGACAAGGCCAAGGAGCCGTTCGACGAAGAGAACACCGGCTGGGGCTGGCACATCGTCTCCAAGATCGACACCGACAAGACGATGCTTCCGACCACCTGCAACATGAAACGGCCCTGATCGGCTGCTGCAAGGCGCCTCCGCGACCGCAGGGTTGCGGAGGCGTTCGCCTCCCGGCAGCGTGGTGGTGCCAGAGTCCATTTCAGCGACAGGTCTTTGATCACGTGAACCGTTCCAGTCTCAAGCGAGTGCGCCGTGGCTGAGCTCATCGTCATCTCGACGCTCAACGGCGTGCTGTTCGGCATGCTGTTGTTTCTGCTGTCCAGCGGGCTCACCGTCATCTTCAGCATGATGGGCGTGCTGAACTTCGCGCATGCGAGCTTCTACATGCTGGGCGCGTTCTTCGGCTTTCAGCTCACCCGCTGGATCGGCTTCTGGCCGGCGCTGGTGATCGCACCGCTCCTGGTCGGCGTGGTCGGCATGGGCGTCGAACGCTACGGCCTGCGCAACACCCACAAGCATGGCCATGTCGCCGAGCTGCTGCTGACCTTCGGCCTCGCCTTCGCCATCGAGGAAATCGTCTCGATGATCTGGGGCAAGAGCCCGGTCGACTACCGGGTCCCGGCGGCGCTCGACTTCCCCGCCTTCACGGTGTTCTCCACCAACTACCCCGCCTACAAGATCTTCATGCTGGTCGTCTCGGTCGTGATCTTCATCGCGCTGCTGGTGACGCTGAAGCGGACGCGGGTCGGCCTCATCGTGCAGGCCGCGCTGACCCATCCGAGCATGGTCGGCCATCTCGGCCACAATGTCGGCCGCGTGTTCATGCTGGTGTTCGGCGTCGGCAGCGCGCTGGCGGGTCTCGCCGGCGTCATCGCCGGTCCCTCGCTGGTGACGCAATCCGACATGGCCGCGCTGCTCGGCCCGATCCTGTTCGTCGTCATCGTGTTCGGCGGCCTCGGCTCGCTGCCCGGCGCCTTCATCGCTTCGCTCCTGATCGGGCTGATCCAGACCTTTGCGGTCGCGCTCAACGGCTCGCTCGCCAGCCTGTTCGGCCCGCTCGATCCGAGCCTCGGTCCCTCGCCGCTGACCGACATCTGGAACGTCACGATCGCGCAGATCGCGCCGATCCTGCCCTATCTGCTGCTGGTGCTGGTCCTGATCTTCCGCCCCATGGGCCTGTTGGGGACGCGCGAGTCATGACCAACGCTCCCACGCCCTCGATCGCCGCTGCCAAGCAGGAGCCCGGCGGCGCGCTCGGCTTCTATGGCGTCTGGCTGCTCGCAGCCATCGGGCTCATCGTGCTGCCGATGATCTTCTCCTCGGGCGGCTCGCTGACCTCGTTCAGCCTGATCGGCATCGCGATTATCTTCGCGCTGTCCTACAACATCCTGCTCGGTCAAACCGGGCTGCTCTCGTTCGGACACGCCGTGCAATACGGCCTCGGCGGCTTCCTCGCCGTGCATGTCATGAATGCGGTCGCGAGCCACAACTGGCCGATCCCGCTGCCGGTGATCCCGCTGGTCGGCGGCATCGGTGGCATGGCCTTCGCATTGCTGGTCGGCTGGGTCATGACCAAGCGCGCCGGCACGGTGTTTGCGATGATCTCGCTCGGCATCGGCGAGCTGGTCGCCTCGTCGTCGCTGATCCTGCGCAGCGTGTTCGGCGGCGAATCCGGCATCACCACCGACCGCACCTCGCTGACGCCGCTGTTCGGCTGGACCTTCGGGCCGCAGATCCAGGTCTACTATTTGATCGCGTTCTGGGTGCTGGTCTCGGCGATCGCGATGTACGCGCTGACGAGGACGCCGCTCGGGCGCATCTGCAACGCGGTGCGCGACAATCCGGAGCGCGTCGAGTTCATCGGCTACGATCCGCATGTGGTGCGTTATCTCGCCTACATGTTCGCCGGCTTCTTCGCAGGCGTCGCCGGCGGGCTGACCGCGATCAATTTCGAGATCGCCAACGCGGCCTATCTCGGCGCGGTGCAATCGGCGTGGGTGCTGTTTTCCGCGTTCATCGGCGGCACCGCCTATTTCTTCGGCCCGATCCTCGGCGCCATCCTCGTCACCTATCTGCAGCTCGGGCTGACCAACGTCACCTCGGTCTGGCAGCTCTATTTCGGCGTCATCTTCATCGGCATCGTGATGTTCGCACCCGGTGGCATCGCCGGCATCCTGATGAAGCACCGCCCGCTGCTCCGCGCCGGCACGCTCGGCACCGTGATCCCGTCCTACCTGGTCGCCGCGATCCCGACGCTGGCGTTCGCGCTCGGCATCATCCTGACCATCGAGACCGTCGCACGTTTCTCCGGCGGCGATCCGATCAATCTGCTCGGCGTCCCCTTCGTCGCGACCGAGCCGACGACCTGGGTGACTGCTGCGGTTCTGCTCGTCGGCGGCTTCCTGGTCGCGCGCATCACCTGGCGGCGAGTCGCCGAAGCCTGGGATCGCGCCGCGACAGTGGCCCGTGATCGGGGGTATCTGGCATGACCGCTGCCATCCAAGTCAACGCCGTCGAGAAAAGCTTCGGCAATGTCCAGATCATCCGCGACCTGAACCTGAGCGTTGCCAAGGGCGAGCGTCACGCCATCATCGGCCCGAACGGCGCCGGCAAGTCGACGACGTTCAACCTGATCTCTGGCCACATCAAGCCGACCTCGGGCGAGATCCGCCTGAACGGCGAGGTCACCTCCGGCTTGCGGCCGTTCGAGATCAATCGGCGCGGGCTGTCGCGCTCGTTCCAGGTCACCAACGTGTTCGCCCGCATGACGGTGTGGGAGAACGTCCGCTGCGCCGTGCTGTGGGCGACCGGGCACCGCTACGCGTTCTGGAAGAACGTCGACGCCCTGCCCGAGGTGAAGCAGCGCACCGCGCAGATTCTCGACGACATCCACCTCAGTCATCGCCGCGACGTGCCGGCGGGCCTGCTCACCTATGCCGAGCAGCGCGAGCTCGAGATCGGCATCACGATCGCGGGCGGCGCCAACGTCATCATGCTGGACGAGCCGACCGCGGGCATGAGCCACGCCGAGACCGAGCGCGCCGTCGCGTTGATCCGCCGCCTCACCGAAGGCCGCACGCTCGTCATCGTCGAGCACGACATGAGCGTGGTGTTCGGCCTCGCCGACCGCATCTCGGTCTTGGTCTACGGCCACATCATCGCTTCCGGAACTCCTGAGGAAATCCGCGGCAATCCGAAGGTCAAGGAAGCCTATCTCGGCGAGGAGGTCGACTGATGCTCGAGGTCAGGAATCTCCACGCCTATTACGGCAAGAGCCACATCCTGCAGGGTGTCAATCTCGACATCGCCGCCGGCGAGGTCGTGAGCCTGCTCGGGCGCAACGGCGTCGGCCGCTCGACGACCGTCAAGGCGATCATGGGCGAGGTGCCGCCGCAGGGCACCATCCGCTTCAAGGGCAAGGACATCGTGGGCCTGCCGAGCCACAAGATCGCCCGCCTCGGGCTCGGCTATGTGCC
Organism: Bradyrhizobium sp. CCBAU 53421; assembly: GCF_015291625.1. Classification (NCBI taxonomy): domain Bacteria; kingdom Pseudomonadati; phylum Pseudomonadota; class Alphaproteobacteria; order Hyphomicrobiales; family Nitrobacteraceae; genus Bradyrhizobium; species Bradyrhizobium sp. CCBAU 53421. The sequence continues at coordinate 1,372,712 of NZ_CP030047.1, read as the reverse complement.
GGAGCATCGCGACATCTTCCCGAGCCTGACGGTGCGCCAGAACCTGATCCTCGGCATCAAGGACCCGCGGCGCCCCGGCAAATGGCGGCTGCAGGAGATGCTCGACATGTTCCCCAATCTCGCCCGCCGCGCCGACACGCCGGCCGGCGTGCTGTCGGGCGGCGAGAAGCAGATGCTGACCACTTGCCGCACCCTGCTCGGCGATCCCGAATTGATGATGATCGACGAGCCGACCGAGGGCCTCGCGCCGTTGATCGTGCAGCAGGTCGGCGAGCTGATCGCACGGATCGCGAAAGCCGGCGTCGCCATCCTCTTGGTCGAACAGAAGCTCTCGATCGCGATGAAGATCTCGAACCGCGTCTACATCATGGGCCACGGCCGCGTCGTGTTCGAAGGCACCCCCGACCAGCTCAAGGCGAACGCCGCCGTCCGCGAGGAGTGGCTCGAGGTGTGAGGCGGGGTTCCCCGCGCGTGACCAACGGCGGCTGGTCGCGGGACAACACCACATCCGAGCGAGGCGGTACGCATCGGGTCAGGCCGGCGCGCGGGCGGGCTTCCTGTATTCCGCGGTCTCGGCGCGAACCAGGTCGCAGAATTCGAGCGCAAGACGGCTGCGCGGCCGTTGCGACGGAAACAGCAGCACGGTGGTGAGCTCCAACCGCGGCGTGAACGGCTTGAGCACGATCCGGGCGCTGGCAAAATCCCGCGCCACGACGGGATCGACGATCGAGAAGCCCAGCCCCTGCGCAACCAGGGCGCAACGCTGCATGCTGTACTGAATCTCCGCCACCGTTCTGACCTCGGCCCCGGCGTCCTCGAAAGCGCGTTCGAGGCGCGTACGATGCGGCGCGCCCGGCGCCGGCGCAATCATCGCCTCGCCGTGCAGGTCTTTTGGCCTGATCAATCGCTTGGACTTCAGCCGGTGCTGACGCGGCAGCACGCAGATGGCGTCGGTCGTCATCAGCAATTCGTCGTCGACCGCCGCAAAACCCGATTGGGGTCGCGCCAGCCCGACATCGCACTGGCCCGCAGCAACCAGGCTCCAGACCCGTTCAGGGCTATGCACGGCGACCGACAGCATGATGCCGGGGTTCTTCCTGGAGAAGGCGCTGACGATCCGCGGCATCAACGAGTAGGTGAATGCCGGAAGGCAGGCGATCCTCAGCGTTCCGCTGCCCCGCGCGCGAATGCCGCGCGCCGCACGCGCCAGATACTCCAGCCCGGCCTGGTTGCGCTTCACCTCATGCAGGAATATCTCGCCTTCCGGCGTCAAGGTGACGCCGCCGCGCCCGCGTTCGAACAGCGCGAAGCCGATCTCGCGCTCCAGCCGCGCGATGGCGCGACTGACGAAGGGCTGCCCGATCCGCAGGCTCAGCGCCGCCTTGGTGATTCCGTTGTGACGCACGACCTCGCGAAACAGGTCGACGTGTCTCGGATTCAGGGACATGACCAATCCGCATATGAACTGCCATTCCAGTCATTTGACGGCATGTTGGTTCGATGCGTCAATAGGGCATGCAATTCGCAGACAGCCATGCCGCCCTGGCCACCGACCGCATCCTGCTGACCAGGATCCGCGGCTCCGCGATCTCGCGGGTGAAGCCGCTCGGGGACTCCGGCACGCTTCGGCCGCTCGATCGCTGCGGCTCCGGCCAGGCGGTGGCCGCGCGCGTGGCAGCCACGCTGAGCTGCGCGAACGACACGGCCGCGTTCGCGATCGAGGACGCCGGGTCAGGCGAGATCATTGGCCTGACCGCTGTCGCGGCGCTCGAGCCGGACGAGAAGCGGGCGACGCTTGCGCCGATCTGGAGCAGCGGGCGATTGGACGAGGCGCTGCTCATGAGCCACGTCGCGCATCTCATGACGCGGTATGCGTTCGAGGTGCTCGCCGTCGAGCGCGCCGAGGTGCATCTGGATTGGCGGCTGCGGCGTACGCTCGAGCTCTACACCGGCCTCGGCTTCCGCTGCGAAGGGCGGCTTCGCGCCTATTTCGCCTGCGATCAAGGACCATCCGCCGACGCTGCGGTCCTCAGCGTGATACGCTCCGGATGGCCTGCCGCCGCCGAGCGACAGCGCCGCCTCCTTGCCAGCGAGGCGTGGCGCTGTCGGCTTCCGTCCGATCGTCCCCCGTAGCGCAATGACGGGAGCAGAGATCGCCGCGGAAAACTCGTGACGCGGCCGAATCTACTCCGGCCGGATCAACGCCACGACATCGCCCGCACGCAGCGTCTGCCCCGGCTTCACCGGCACCGACGCAATCTTGCCCGCGCTCGGCGCGTGCACGCTGATTTCCATCTTCATCGACTCGATGATCGCAAGCACATCGCCGGCCGCAACGTTGGCGCCTTCCTCGACCAGGATCTTCCAGATGTTGCCCGGCACTTCCGAGAACGCGCCGACCTGTCCATCGGGAATGCCCGTCGCAGCAACGCCTGCATCGATCGATTCCGCCGGCGTCTCGTCGAGCTTCATCGCGCGCCAGCGCTGGCGCTCGGCATCGAACGCGGCCTGCTGGGTCGCCTTGAACGCCGCAATCGACGGCCGAGCAACGGCCAGCGACTTCGCGTAGTCGGCGTAGGAGAATTCGCCCTCTTCGATCCTGATGTCGTATTGGCCGTGCGGGAATGCGGCGCGGGCATCCAGCAGTTCGTCGGCGTCAACAGGGAAGAAGCGGATCTTGTCGAAGAACCGCAGCAGCCAGGGATGGCCGGGCTCGAACACCCGCGTGGTGCGCCAGGTGTTCCAGACCTGGATGGTGCGGCCGAACAGCTGGTAGCCGCCCGGCCCTTCCATGCCGTAGATGCACATATAGGCGCCGCCGATGCCGACCGCGTTCTCCGGCGTCCAGGTCCGCGCCGGGTTGTATTTGGTGGTCACGAGGCGATGCCGCGGATCGAGCGGGGTCGCGACCGGCGCGCCGAGATAGACGTCGCCGAGGCCGAGCACGAAGTAATCCGCATCGAACACGATGCGGCGGACGTCCTCCTCGCTGCCGAGCCCGTTGATGCGCCGAATGAACTCGACATTCGACGGACACCATGGCGCATCCGCGCGCACCAGCTCCTGATACTTGCGCATTGCGAGCTCCGCCTGCGGATCGCGCCACGACAGCGGCAGATGCACGGTGCGGCTCGGCACCCGCATCGCATCGACGTCAGGCAGTTCGCGCTCGATCCGCCTGAGCACATCGAGCAGCCTCGTTCGCGAAAGCGCCGTGCCGTCATAATGAATCTGCAGCGAGCGGATGCCGGGCGTGAGGTCGATCAGGCCGCCGAGCTTGGCGTCCTCGAGTGCCTGCGCCAGCACGTGCACGCGCAGCCGCAGCGCGATGTCGAGCTCCATCGGGCCGTACTCGACCAGGAGATTGTCGTCGCCGGCGCGGCGGTAAACCACCGGGATAGGGCCGTCGTCGTTGCGGCCGACGATGGCCGCGCCAAGCTCGGGCGCGCGCAGCACCGTGGGGCCGGCCACCGGATCGTCGCGCTTCACCGGCACGAAGCGGACGGTGTCGCCGGGCCGGAGCTGGCCGACCTTCCAGAGCTCGTCGCGCGCGACGACCGCCGGGCAGACGAAGCCGCCGAGGCTCGGTCCGTCGGGGCCGAGGATGATCGGCATGTCGCCGGTGAAGTCGATCGAGCCGACCGCATAGGCGTTGTCGTGGATGTTCGACGGATGCAGCCCGGCCTCGCCGCCATCGGCACGGGCCCAGCGCGGCTTCGGCCCGATCAGCCGCACGCCGGTGCGGGCGCTGTTGAAGTGCACCTCGTAGCTCGACGCGAACAGCGCCTCGATGTCGTCGTCGAGGAAGAAATCCGGCGCGCCGTGCGGGCCATAGACGACGCCGATCTGCCACGCCGATGTGAGCTGTGGCCGCTCGTCCTCCGTAGCACGCCGCGGCGCCGCAAGGCCTTGCGTCTTCGCGCCGATATGCAACACGTCGCCGGCCTTCAGCGATCCCGTCGCATGGCCACCGAACGCACCGAGCGCGAACACCGCCCGCGAGCCGAGAATCTCGGGCACGTCGATGCCGCCACGCACGGCGAGATACGTGCGCTGGCCTGGGCCCTTGATGCTGCCGATCACGAGCGTCTGGCCTGCGCGTATCTTGACCGGCTCGTCATAAGCGACTTCAGCGCCGTCGAGCGATGCCTTCATGCGCGCGCCCGAGAACGCGACGATCGCATCGGTGTTGAAGCGCAAGGTCGGTCCGTTGACGGTCAGCTCCAGCGCAGTCGTCACTTCCGGATTTCCCACCACGCGGTTGGCGAGGCGGAACGACCGCTCGTCCATCGGCCCGCTCGGCGGCACGCCGACATGCCAGAGATGCAAGCGGCCGGGCAGTTCCTGCACCCCGCTTTGCGCGCCGGGTGCGACGACGTCGATGGTGCGGGGACGATAGGCGAACGCGCCGAGCACGCTGGTCGCGACCTGCCCGCTGCGGAACACGTCGGACACAGCGATCGCACGCAGATAGTCGAGATTGGCTTCGATGCCGGCGACGACCGTGTCATCCAACGCCTGCGTCAGCTTTGCGATTGCGGCCTCGCGCGTCTCGGCTGACACGATGATCTTGGCCAGCATCGGATCGTAGAACGGCGACACCTCGGTGCCGGTCTCGATCCAGCCGTCGATCCGCGCATCGCCCGAAAAGCTGACCTGCGTCAGCCGGCCCGCGCTCGGGCGAAAGCCGGCGCCCGGGTTCTCGGCATAAAGCCGCACCTCGATCGCCGCGCCCTTTGGTGCGATCGCGCCCGCGTGGCCAAGCACGTCCTCGCCGGCCGCCTGCCGGATCATCCATTCGACGAGGTCAACGCCGGTGACTTGTTCGGTGACGGGATGCTCGACCTGGAGACGGGTGTTCACCTCAAGAAAGTAAAAGTCCTCGCGCTCGACGTCGTAGATGAACTCCACCGTGCCGGCGGATTCGTAAGCCACCGCCTTGCCGAGCGACACCGCGGCCGCGTGCAGCCGCGACCTGATGCCGGCGGAGAGCCCAGGCGCCGGCGTCTCCTCAAAGACCTTCTGGTTGCGCCGCTGCAGCGAGCAGTCGCGCTCGCCGAGCGCGATCACCTCGCCCTTGCCGTTGCCGAAGATCTGCACCTCGATGTGGCGCGCGCGCGCGACGAACCGCTCGAGATACACCCGGGCGTCGCCGAAGCTTGCCCGTGCCGTCCGCTGCACGGATTCGAACCGCTCGCGCAGCGTCGCCATGTCGTGGCAGAGCTGCATGCCGATGCCGCCGCCGCCCGCCGTGCTCTTCAGCATCACCGGAAAGCCGATCCTCTCGGCCTCGCGCACCGCCTCGTCGATGGTCTCCAGCAGGCCGGAGCCGGGCAGCAGCGGCACGCCGCTACGCTCGGCGATCTCGCGTGCGCGGTGCTTGAGGCCGAAGGCGTCGAGATGCTCCGGCCGCGGCCCAATGAATCTGATGCCGTGTTCGGCGAGCCGCTCGGCAAAGCGGCGGGTCTCCGACAGGAAGCCGTAGCCGGGATGCACCGCCTGCGCGCCGGTCGCAAGGCACGCCGCCATGATCGCATCGACGTTGAGATAGCTCTCGGCGGCGGGCGCCGGGCCGATGCGCACCGCCTCGTCGGCGTCGAGCACCGGCCGCGTGAAGCGGTCGGCGTCGGAATAGACCGCGACCGAAGAGATGCCCATGCGACGCAATGTTCTGCCGATCCGCCCGGCGATCTCGCCGCGGTTGGCAATCAGGACCTTGCTGAACATGCCTCACGCCTCCGGCTCGAAGATCGCGACGTCGAAGATCGTGACCTGAACCGGCGTCGGGAAGAAACCGTTGCAGGGATTGTTGATCTGCGGGCAGTTCGAGATCAGGCACAGCACGTCCATCTCGGCAACCAGCTCGATGGCGTCGCCGGGCTTGGAGACGCCGTCGACCACGGTGAAATTGCCGGCGGCATCGATCGGCACGTTCATGAAGAAGTTCAAATTCGGCACGATGTCGCGCTTCGACATGCCGTATTTCGCGGCCTCGATCACAAAGTTCTCGCGGCAGGCGTGCTGGTAGCGGGTCTGATGTCCAAACCGCACGGTGTTGCTCTCGCAAGAGCAGGCGCCGGCCGAGGTATCGTGCAGGCCGCAGCTGTCGGCCGTCACACGCAGCATCACGCGGCCCTCATTGGACATGATCCTGGTGCCGAGCCCGACATAGGCCGAGCCTTGCGCGCGCAATGTATCCTGCCCGCTGTAGCGCTCCTGGTAGTCGTCGGCGCGATAGAACAGCGTGTCGACCGCCTGCTGGCCATGGGTATCGGCGATCCGCAGCGTCTGCCCTTTGCGGATGATCGCCGACCATGGCTTGCGCGCAGGAATTTCGACATCGAGAACGATGCGGCCGCGGGTTTGAGCCGGTTGCGTGGTCATCGCACGGCTCCTTCGCTCATCTCGCCGAAATACAGCGCATTGTTCTGATAGGCGCGGATCGCCTCGGCCGTCGCGGTGCGGCACAAATCGTCGGCCGAGAGCTTGGCTGCGCGATAGCGCACCACTTCCACGCTTGTCCGCGGATAGCTTTCCGCCGGATCGAGCGGATGCGGACAGTTCGACAACGCAATCAGCAGGTCCATCTCCGCGCGCAAGTCGACGAAATCGCCCTTGTGCCGGCGCGCACCAGACCAGACAAACCTGCCGTCCTCATCGATGGCGACCGGTGCAAAGAAACTGACGCAGGGATGGACGTCGCGGCGATCGAGCCCGAGCTTGGCGGCAGCCAGGATGAAATTGTCGCGCGTATTGCGAAAGTCGCCGTCACCGTATTTCGCCAGGTTGGTCGCCGCGCTCGAGCCGCCGACCACGGCGTCATGCGCGGCGCTGGTGTCCTCGGTGATGCCGAGCAGCGCCCGCCCCATGTCCGACAGCAGCACACGCCCTTTCTGGAGGCGCGCCGCCCATTGCACCTTGATGGTGTCGGCGTGGTTGAGCCGCTCGGTCGGATCGGCGGCATTCCAGGCGAGCAGGCTGACGGTCGATGTCCCCGAGCTATTGACGATGCGCAGCGCCTCGCCGCGATTCAGCCGCGTGGTCCAGTACCAGCCGGCCGGAATCACTTCGCGATGGATGATTGCATCGGCAGCGATCGGCGCGGCGTCGCGCGAGGTCGGCTGAGGCAGCGCGCGCGGCGCATGCTCTTGCCCTGCCGCCTTCAGCTCGTTGTAACGTCGGGTATGCGCCGCGATCTCGGCCTTCTGTTCCTCTGTGAGGATCATGGTTGCTCCTTCAAGACGAGAGCGCCGGGCCGTCCCGGCTGATGCTCCTTGCCTGACCGGGTCGTCCCGATCGGAGCTGGTTGAACTGATGACCGCAGCTCGGCGCTGCGGCGTGGGAATATTTCGAGGTCGCGCGACACCGTGGCGCCGTAGCGCTCGCGTTCCTCGGGCCGGTTGCGCTGCCGCTCCAGCGCGATCACACGCGTTGCGAGCCCGAAGGCCTCGCTGAGGTCATGCGTGACCATCACCACGGTCAGATGGGTCTCGTTCCACAGCCGCTTCATGAGCAGATGGATGTCGGCGCGGATGCCCGGATCGAGCGCGCCGAACGGCTCGTCGAGCAGCAGGATTTTTGGCTCGCGCATGATCGCCTGCGCCAGCGCGAGGCGCTGCTGCATGCCGCCCGACAGCGCGGATGGATATTTGCCCTCCTGGCCGGCGAGCCCGACCTCGGCGAGCAGCTTCATGGCATCGTCGGTAGCTGCGCGCCGGGCGGCGCCGAACAGCCGGGCCGTGAATCTGGCGTCGCGCAGTTCGCGGCCGAGCATGACGTTCTGCAGCACGGTCAGATGCGGAAACACCGAGTAGCGCTGGAACACCACGCCGCGGTCGGCATCCGGCTCGGCGGGCAGCGGCTTACCGTCGACCAGGATCTGCCCGCGGCTCGGCTGCTCCTCGCCGAGCAGCATGCGAAGCAGCGTGGTCTTGCCGCAGCCGGACGGGCCGACCAGCGCAATGAAGGCGCGCGGCTCGACCTCCATCGTGATGCGCTCCAGCACGATGTGATCGCCGTATTCCTTCCAGACATCGTCGAACCGGATCGCGCTCATTCCGCCCTCACCGAGGCAAACCAGGGAAACAGCCTGCGCTGCATGACGCGCAAGCCGACATCGATCAGGAACGCTAAGAGCGTGATCCAGGCGACGTAGGGGATGATCACGTCCATCGCGAGATAGCGCCGCACCAGGAAGATCCGGTAGCCGAGCCCGGAGTCGGAGGCGATCGCCTCGGCCGCGATCAGGAACAGCCACGCCGGTCCGAGCTGCAGCCGCAGCACGTCGATCAGCCGCGGCAGGGTTTGCGGCATTGCGACGCGCAGCGCGATCTGCCAGGTCGAGGCGCCGAGCGTCTGCGCCTTGACGATCTGCTCGCGCGGCAGCTCCTGCACCTTCATGGCGAGATCGCGGATCATGCAGGGCAGCGTGCCGATCACGATCAGCGCGATCTTGGAGTTCTCCCCGAGCCCCATTACGATGAACAGGATCGGCAGCAGCGCCAGCGGCGGCACCATCGACGTCACCGACACGAACGGCCCGAGCAAGGCGTTGGCGCCCGGCAACAGCCCGATCACGATGCCGAGCACGAGCGCCGCCACCGTCGAGATCGCGAGCGCCGCCCCCAGCCGCCCGAGGCTCGCGACCGTGTCGGACAGCATGAGGTAGCTGCCGGTGCGCGGATCGACCTCGAACGCCATCTGCTTGACGGCCTGCACCATGCTCGGCAGCGCCGGCAGCAGCTTGTCGTTCGGGTTTTGCGCGAGCCGCGCGCTGGAGCCGGCGAAGTAGGCGATTGCGACCAACAGGAACGGCAGCGCGAGCAGATAGAATCGCGTCTGCCGTCCCGGCCGTATGTTCACAAGTCGCATGTCCGGCTCCTGCTCGAGAATGGCGCTGGGCGCGTCAAGGCTTGGCGTCAGAGTTTGCCCTCAAAGCTTCCCTTTGGCGGCTTCGTCCATAAAGGTCGGGTCGAAGCGCAGCTTGACGTTGGACTTGTCGCCGAGCACCGACTTGTCTGCGAGTTCGATGCCGACGGCGTCGGCGGATTTCGCGCCCTTGCCGAGCAGGTCCTTCTCGAACAGGAACTTGCGGACCCGATCCATCGTCGCCCCGACAGTCTTGCTGCGTGTGAAGGCTTCGGCGTCGGTTGCCTTGTCGAACAGTTTAGTGGTCGAGAGCTGGCTGTCGAAACCGGCGAGATCGGTGCCGGAGGCCTTGGCCATCGCCTCCTTGGCGGCCTTCGCCGCAGGATCGTTCGCCGTCATCCTGGACAGCGTCTCGTACCAGATGCCGACCAGCGCCTTGGCGAAATCCGGATTGTCCTTGGCGACCGCGGTGTTCACCACCATCAGGTCCATGATCTCGCCGGGGATCTGCGAGGAATCGAACACCTTCTTGGCGTCGGGTGAGCCGAGGATCTCGGTCACGATCGGATTCCAGGTCACGACCGCATTGACGTCTGATGTCTTGTAGGCAGCCGCGATATCGGCATCCGAGGTGTTGACGACCTTGACGTCTTTCTCGCTCAATTTGCTCGTCTCGAGCGCCCGGGCGAGCAGATAATGCGACACCGAGAACTCGACCAGGTTGACCGTCTGTCCCTTGATCGCGGCGAGATCCGACTTGTTCTTCAGGATCACCGCGTCATTGCCGTTGGAGAAATCGCCCATCACGACCGCGGTGGTGTCGACGCCGCCTGCGGCAGGAATCGACAGCGCGTCCATGTTGGTGATGGTGACGGCGTCGTAGCCGCCGGCGGTGTACTGGTTGATCGATTCGACGTAGTCGTTGAACTGCTTGACCTCGATCGCGATGCCGTATTTGTCGGCCCACTTCTTCACGATGCCGGTGTCGGCCGCATAGCCCCAGGGCATCCACCCGACATAGATCGACCAGGCGACCTTGAAGCTTTTCTTCGGCGCGGCGTCGGCCGCGGGCGCAGCCGCAAACACGACCGCGCAGCCGATGACAATAGAGCGAAGGAATAAAGAGAACTTGTTCATTGCCGATCCCTCTTGCGAAACTTCACAAAAAGGGACTGGCGAAAAGACCATCGCTCCGCCAATCCCTTGGCTAACGAGGTCTCCCGGGCTTTTATCCCGCCGTGCACCTGCGGGGATGTCTCCCCCGCAAGCGGCTGCTCTCGGACCAGCACCTTGTCTCTCAAGGTCGGAACCCTAGCGGCCAACTCGGCCCCATTGATGCACGAGGCGTGCCACAGCACCGGCGTTTGAATCTCATGAGATTTTTCGGCGAGCGCATCGTGCTCGTTAGAGTGCTCTGCTTAAAAACTACGCAGGGGTGCCCAGAATTGGCTCTGTCCTTCCGGCGGCGACGTCAGCAGGATGCCACGATCGCTGATCGTCGTGGGGGATGTTGGATGCGCAAGCTCTTGAGTGCCCTCTGGCGCGGATTGCATGGCCGCTACGGCCTGACGCCGCGATGCGATGTCGGCGGTCCGGCGCGGACCAGGCTCTGATGCGTGTCACCGGTCAGTTCTTCACGGTGTTGACCGCGACGCTTTCCTTGTAGGCCGGCCGCGCAGTGACGCGGTCGAGATAAGGCGTCGCGACCTCGCAGACCCCGACACCATAGTCGATCGCCCACACCAGGCAGGTCGCGAGCAGGATATCCGCGCTGGTGAATTGATCGCCCATCAGATACTGCCGCCCATCCGACAAGGCGACCTCGACATGGCGGAGTTGCTGGCGGAAATACTCGGCCGCTTTCACGACCACGTCCGGCGCATGGCCGTAGATATGGGCGAGGCCTTGGACGTCATGGCGGCGCATCACGTAGAGGCTGGTCGAGTCGAGCTCAGCCACGATGAAGAAGCACCACTCCAGCCAGCGCGCAAAGTCGCGCTCCGCGACCGGAACGAGCGAGATGTTCGGGTTGGAGTAATGGCGCGCCAGATAGGCGACGATCGCCGCACTCTCCCCGATCGTGAAGTCGCCGTCCTGCAGCAGGGGAATCTTCTGCCGTGGATTGAGCAAGGTGTATTCCGGCGTCTTGGTCTCGCCCGAGCGCGGCAGGATCGGCTTGCAGTGATAGTCCAGCCCCAGCTCATGCAGCGCCCAATGGGCGCGGATCGTCCGCGATGTCCCCACGCCCCACAGCGTCAGCGTCTCCGGCATGGCGTCACCATTTCTCGACCGAGGGACGCAGGTCGAGTTCATGGCTCCATCCGTCGCGGCTCTGCTGGTGCACGAACCAGTAGGCCTCCGCGATCGAGGACGTGCGGGTCAGGGTGTCTGGCGGGATCGCCGCTGCATCGATGCCGGTGGCGGCCTTCATCCGCTGGTGGATGGCCGGGCTGTCGACGCCGGCATCGATCAACAGATGCGCGACGTGGATGTTCTTCGGCCCGAGCTCGCGTGCCATCGCCTGGGCGACCGCGCGCAGTCCGAACTTGGCGGATGCGAAGGCCGCAAAGCCGCTGCTGCCGCGCACGCTGGCGGTTGCGCCGGTGAACAGCATGGTGCCGCAGCCATGCCGCAGCATGTGCCGGGTCGCCTCCCGCCCGACCAGGAAGCCGGCGAAGCAGGCGAGCTCCCAGGCCTTGAAGAACAGCTTTTCGCTGGTCTCGTGCAGCTCCTTCTTGACGTTCGAGCCGGCATTGAACAGGCAGACCTCGATCGGCCCGATCTCGCGGTCGACCCGTTCGCAAAGCTCCTGCACCTCACTCTCGCGCCGCGCGTCGACGCTGAGCGCATGCACCCGGCTTCCGGCGCCGGTCAGTTCCTCCACCAGCGCGCTCGATTTCGCCGCATCACGCCGCGCGATGCAGACGGTGTAGCCGCCGGCGGCGAAGCGCCGCGCTACCGCGGCGCCGATCGCATCGCCCGCGCCCACCAGCAAAGCAGTCTTGTTTGTCTCGGCCATAGGACATCTCCCACCGACGGCGGTTGTTCAGTTCAGCAATGGTGACGTTGCGTGGCGCGGCCGCTCAGACCGCGCGCACGGCCTTCTGCTCGATCATCTCTGCGATGGCGGCATCGTCGTAGCCGAGGTCGGACAGCACCTGCCTCGTATGCTGGCCGATGCGCGGGGCCGGGCCGCCGATGGCGGCGGCGTCGACCTCGAAGCGTGCGGCGGGCTTGGGCTGCCGCACGGTGCCGACGCCGGGCTGCTCGAGCTCGGCGATCAGCCCGCGGGCGACAACCTGCTCGTTGGCAATGATCTCGCCGCGTCTGAGGATCGGCGCGCAGGGCACATCGGCCGCATCGAGCCGCGCCAGCCATTCGGCGGTGGTGTGCCTGCCGATGTAGTCCTGCATCCTGTTGATGCGCGCCGTTGCATTGACCGAGCGCGACGCCGGCGTGGCGAAGCGTTCATCTCTGGCGAGCTCCGGATCGCCGGTGGCCTTGCAGAAGCCCTGCCACTCGGAATCGGAGATCGTCCCGCAAGTGAGATAGCCGTCCGAGGTCTGGAACACGAGGTCGGGCCGGTCGTTCGGATCGGCCGTCGCCTGCTCCCGCCCGACCACGGTGTACTGCATCATGCCTTCCGGCCAGAGATAGGCGATCATCGCATCGAGCATCGCCACCTGGATATGCTGGCCGCTGCCGGATTTTTCCCGCGCGTACAGCGCCGCCGTAATCGCCTGCGCGGCGTAGACCGCTGTCGTCTTGTCGGCCACGATGGTCCGGATCATCTGCGGACGGTTGGTCACCGGCTGCGCCTGGATATCGCAAAAACCCGATAGCGCCTGCACGATTGGATCGTAAACGCGCTTCTTGGCGTACGGCCCGTCTTCGCCGACGCCGCTGATCGAGACATAGATCAGCCGTGGATTCTTCCTGCGTACCTCGTCCGGACCGAGCCCGAGACGTTCCATCGTGCCGGGCCGGAAATTCTGCACCAGCACGTCGGACTGCATCACCAGCTTGCCGAGCACATCCCGGCCGGCATCGGTCTTCATGTCGATCGAGAGCGAACGCTTGCCGCGGTTCGACGAGATGAACAGCGCCGAGAACTCGCCGGTCTTGTCGACATTGGCCCGGCTGCGGCGGGTAATGTCGCCGCCGATCGGTTCGACCTTCAGAACATCCGCGCCCTGATCGGCCAGGAACATCGTCGCGAACGGGCCCGAAACGACTCCAGTCAGATCAAGTACGCGAACTCCCGCCAATGGCCCTGGCATGCTTTGCTTCCTTCTCCAATGCGCGGACGCGACCAAACCTTGCGCGCAACCTCGGCATACGATGGACGGTGTGCCGGCGCTTGCGGGAAAGCGCCTCGACTTGCAAAAAAGCGCCGAAACTCACGCCCGGCCCTGCTGCCGGAACACCGACGGGCTGACACCCGTGACTTGCCTGAACGTCGACGAGAAATGCTGGGCGTGGCTGAAGCCCGACGCCAGCGCGATACTGGTCAAGCTCTCATCGGTGTCGCTGAGGCGACGCTTGGCGACCTCGATGCGCAAGCCGAGCACATAGCGATGCGGGCTGGTGCCCGTGCTCTCCTGGAACGCGCGCAGGAAATGTCGCTTGCTGAGGCCGGCGACATCCGACAATGCCGACAACGAGATCGTCTCGCCGAGATTGGCCCGGACGAACGCCTCGATCCTGCGCAGCTTGAGCGCCGGCAGCCCGCCGCGGCTCGGCGGCTTTGCCGGTTCCGCGCCGCGCGACAGCCGCGCCATATGGGCCAGCGCCTGGCTGGCCCAGCCTTCGGCGAACAGATCAAACAGATTGTCCGGCGTGGTCGCTTCCCGGCAAAGTTCGGAGAGACCACGGCAGAGCTGGTCATGGCCGAACGCGATCGCCGATGTTTCGATCGAGCCATTGAGGCGGCTCTGCACGAATGTCGGGTCGACGAAGACGACCACATAGTCGAACGCCGGCCCGACCGACCACTCGCCCTCGATCTCGGTGCCGGCGGGAAACAGCGCGAGATTGGCTACCCTGGAGAACTCATATTCGACCGGGCGGCCGTTGATCGTGGCCTGCAACCGCGAGCAGCCGTTGCGGAACCAGAACAATGTCAGTTCGGGCTGGCGGAAGTGCCAGTTCATGCGCGGCCGCGAGGTGCGGCTGAGCAGCTCGACCCTGATCGGCTTCGACCGCGCGATGACGGACGACACAAGTTCACCGCCGACCTCGCGGACAAACCGCTGCGGACGCGCTTCCTCCATGGGACATCTCCTCCGCGTATGGCACGGATGGTAAGTTCCAAATCAGAATTGACGATCCGGAGCCGGAAATCCAGCCCTTTGATGGCTGATCGCCAAGATGTTAGCGGGCCGTTACGGAGGACATCGGGGCATGCGCACGCGACCGCGACATCAGTCATTCTTGACTGATCGTTCCAAATCCGTCATGTTCAGGCAATGGCAAGACCGAAGGAATTCATTGTGGAAGAGGCGCTCGATGCCGCGATCGGCGTATTCCGCGAGCACGGCTATGAGGGCACGTCGGCGGAAATGCTGGTGCGGGCGCTCGGCATCGGCCGGCAAAGCCTCTACGACACGTTCGGCGGCAAGTGGCAGCTCTATCTCGCCGCGGTGCAGCGCTACGCCGCGCGGGAGACCGAGGCCCATTTGTCAGCCTTGGCAAGCGAGCGGCGCGCGGTCGACGGCCTCCGCGTCATGGTCGAGCGCGTGGTGGATGACGCAGCGGAGGCGTGTCTCGGCGTCAATTCGATCTGCGAATTCGGCACCGGCAAGCCTGAGCTTGCGGCTATTCGTGACAGCGCGGGACGCGCGCTGACCAGGGCCATCGTAGGGAGAATCCGCGAGGCTCAGGCAGAGGGCGATGTGGCGGCCGACATCGACCCGTCGAGCGCAACCGAATTCCTCCACGCATCCTTCGCGGGGATCCGGGTCGCCGCCCGCGGTGGCGCCGGCCATCGGCGATTGCGAGCACTCGGACAGTTGGCGCTGCGGGCACTCGCGTAATTTTTTTGGTCTATTTTGGAATAAAAATTCCAATAAACAGGAGATACGTAAATGACGAACGCAACATCGGAAAGACCGCGTAACGCCCTCGTATTCGGCGGCTCGCGGGGGATCGGCGCCGCGATCGCCCAGCGCCTTGCCCAGGAGACCTTCTCGGTCGCCCTCACCTATGTGAGCAGGCCCGACAAGGCACGCGAGGTGTGCGACGCGATTTCCGTGGCCGGAGCCAAGGCAATCGCGATCCACGCCGACAGCGGCGATCCCGCCGCGATCCGCCGCGCCGTCGCGGAGGCCACCGATCAGCTCGGACGGCTTGATGTCGTGGTCATCAATGCGGGCGTACTTCGCCTCGGATCGATCGAGTCATTCAATCCCGACGATCTCGATCTGCTGCTCAATGTGAACATTCGCGGCGTGTTCCTGGCGATGCAGGCCTCCGCGGCTGCCATGCGCGACGGCGGGCGGATCATCACGATCGGCAGCAACACGGCGATCAGGACCGGCGCCGCGGGCGGCAGTGCCTATGCGATGACGAAGGCGGCGGTCGCTTCACTCGTGAAGACCGCAGCACTCGACCTCGCCCCGCGGCAAATCACCGTGAACAACCTGCAGCCGGGACCGACGGCAACCGACATGACCGCCGGCATGGCCGACTTGCTGAAGGAGAGGATTCCGTTGCGCCGCCTGAACAGTCCGGACGACGTCGCCTCGGCCGTCTGCTTCCTGGCAGGCCGCGGCGCAAGCCTGATCACGGGCGCCAGCATCACCATCGACGGCGGCTACGTTCTCTGATCGGGCAACCTCGCGTATGCGAGCACCGGCGTTATCCGGCGACCCGCAGCGCGGTCACCGCGACGCAGGCATTGCCGAACGGAATCAGCACCACCTGCGCACCGTTCGGCAGCGCGATCGTCGCGAGATCACCGAGCGCGCCGTTCTGCCCGTTGAGCTTGGCGAGTTCCGCCGCAACCGTCGGGCAGCTCTCCGCGCTCGGCGTCACCCGCACCAGATTGCCTTCGCAGGACGACCCGACCGGCGCGGCAAACACGACGCCGGCGGCGCGCTGGGCGGCGCTGCCCGGGGGCGCCTGGTTTGGCGCGAGCGCGACCAGCGACTGCACCGAATGCGAATTGCCGGCCTTGGCATCCCACTGCGACTGCGCGGTGTAGTTGGAGTTGGTCGCGATGCCGCGGCCGAGCATCCCGAACAGATTGGCGCAGGTCGCGATGTTGCCCTGCCGTGCATGTTCGTCGAACACGGTCGGCTGCTGCCCGGCCTGCTGCGGCGGCACGGATGCCGCGGCCGCCGCCGGCGTCTGCGCCTCCTGCGGCCGCGGCTGCGACTTGTGCGGCTGCGGCTTCGCAGCGGCGGCAGCAGGTTTCTTGGCCGGCGCGGGTGCGGCCGGCTGCAAGGGTACAGGTTGCGCTTGCTGCGCGTAGACCACGACGCCGGCGGCACCGAGCGCGGCCACGACGACCGCAACAAAGATCAATCCAAGGGTGCGCCGCATCGACAATCCGTCCTTTTCACTTTGCACTTGAGTTTCGAGCCGGATGCCGGAATTCCACATCCGCATGTCCGACCTCGCTTCATTTCAGTTTCGCCAGCACGCCGGACAGTCCGTCGAGCGGCGCTTCCAGCACGATCGGCCCGCCTTGCGGAAGCGGATAGGACACCAGGCACGGCGTCGCCGCGCGGATGTGCCGCCTCAGCACGTTGCCGATCGCGATCGTGGCAAAGCAGAAATTGGCGTCGCAGCGATCGGTCTGCGCGACGATGCGGTCCGGACTATCGCCCATCGCGAGCTCGATCTGCGCGCCGACCCCGGCGGCCGCAGGAATCCGCATCGCCATCAGCGGCTTGCCGTCGGCGGTCGCGATCAGCGACCAGTTGAAGGCGACCGCGCCCTGCGCGTTGACGATCGATTGCGTGACGTTGCAGACGCGGCGCTTCGATTTCAGGCTCTCGTCGCAGATCAGGGTCCAGTTCTTGAACGGCTGGATCATCCGCCTGAACTCGCCGAGCGTCTCGCCTTCCGGCACCACGACGTCCGACGGCTTCACGGCATAGGCGGGCGGCGGCGCGCCTTGCGCGCTTGCGCCCGCCGCCGCGCCGAGCCAGATCGCCAGAGCCAGACACGCCAGCCGCCTCGTCGACGTCAGGATCAATTGAGCGTCAGGCTCAGGCCGGCGCTGACGCCCCAATCGCCGCCAGCCGTGGTTGCCGCCGCGTTGGTGCGCAGCCGGCCGTTCTCGCTGGTGTAGCCGATGCCGAAGGCGAGCGCGCCCTGGCTGCGCCAGACGCCGCCGCCGGCCGAAGCGCTGATCTTGCCGGGCCGGTCGTCATAGCGCAGCGATGCGGCCGCCATGCCGATCGCCGCGGCGCGCCAGGCGTCCTGCCGCACCTCGCCGATCTGGCCGTTGAGCTGCTGGAACGCGCTGTTGAGCTGATTGACGTTGACCGCATCGGTGCCGGCGACGCCCGCCGCCACGTTGCTGATGGTGACCGGTCCGCTGCTGCCGCTGTTCAGCGTCACCTTGTTGGTGGTGTTGCCGGAGGCATCGGTGTCGTAGCGGATCGAGCCGCTGGAAACCGCCTGCAGCTGGCTGACATTGACCGCATCGGTCGCAGCCGAGCCGGCGGCAACATTGGTGACGCGGCGTTCGGCGCCGGACGAGCCGACCGACACTTCGCCGGTCGCAACCCCCGCGACGCTCTTGCCGACGACGGGCGTATAGGCCGCATCGCTCAGATTGGCCGTTGTGGTCGAGTTCGCGCCGAGCGCAAGCGAGTTGGCCGAAGTCGCCTTGGCGCCGGCGCCGATCGCGACCGAGTTGGCGCCCGATGCGGCCGAGCCGTTGCCCATCGACACTGCGTTCGCGCCGCTTGCGACCGACTGCGGTCCGATCGCGACGCTCTCCGCACCGGTCGCGATGGAATCCGCCGCCGTCGAGTTGGCGTGGAAGTATTTCACGCCGCCACCGCCGGTCGAGATGTTGTTGACCGTGGTATAGAGAGCGTCGAGCGAGGTGTTGGTGGCCCAGAGCTGCGAGCCGTTGATCGCATCCGTCGAGGTCGCGCTGATCTGGCCCGCGGCCACGTTGGTGACGGTACGTTCCGCCCCGGCGCTGCCGACGCTGACGGTCGAGGTCGGCGTCGTGCCGGCGAAGGCGTAGGTGGTGCCGCCGATCGTGGTGTTCTTGGTCGCGACCACCGCCTGTGTGGTCGAATTGGCACCGAGCGCGACGTCGCCGGCCTGCGCCGTCGCCTTGGCATTCGGACCGAGCGCAACGCTGGTCGGATTGGTCGTCTGGGATCCGGCGCCGATCGACACCGACTGGATGCCGCTGGCCTGCGCATTGGTTCCGAACGCGATCGAGTCGGCGAAGTTGGACACCGAGTTCTGACCGATCGCGATGCCGCCGGGCGCGGTCTGCGCCACCGTTGCGCCAAACCCCATGCCGATGCCGTTGTCGCCATTGACCACGGTCGCAGGTCCCACCGCGACGGAATTGTTGCCGACCGCGAGTGAGTCGGCGAGCGTCGAGTTGGCGTGGAAGTATTTCGTCGTCGTGGTCGCGAACGAGGTCAACGCGCCGGTCAGCTGCCGCACGGTGACGGCATCGCTCGACTGGGTGCCGTCGGCGACATTGGTGATCTGCCGATAGCTCGTCGCATTGCCGACCGACACCGCGCCGAGCAGCGCGAGATCGGTGGTGTTGTAGGGGATGATGGTGCCGCCGATCGTGCCGGAAGCCGGCGCGAGCGCGCGGTTGGAGATCGAACCCGAGCCGATCGCGACGCCGTCGGCGACCGTGGCCTGGGTGTTGAAGCCGAGCGCCGTGGAATTGGCGGCGGTTGCCGATGCGGCGATGCCGGCGGCCATCGAATTCGCGCCGGTCGCACCGTTGTTGGTGTAGTTCGCAAGCTGGGTGCCACCGTCGTTGACGCTGTAGTAATGCGTCAACCCGTTGCTGACGATGGTCGACAGGCTGTCGATCGCCGAGGTGGCGGCAAACAGCTGCGAGCCGTTGATCGCATCGGTCGAGCCGTTGCTGATCCGTCCCGCCGCGACATTGGTGATGGTGCGTTCGTTGCCGACCGTGCCGACGCTGACCGTCGAGAGCGGGCCCGTGCCGGCGAAGCTGTAGGCGGTGGTGCCGATGGTGATGCCTGAGGTGCCGACCGCCGTGGTGGTCTGGCTGCCCGAGCCGAGCGCGATATCATTGGCATTCGCGGCGGTCGCGCCATTGCCGATCGACACCGAGCCGCTGCCGGTCGCCGTCGACACCGGCCCGATCGCAACCGAGTTGGTCCCCGCCGCGGACGAATCGGCCAGCGTCGAGTTAGCGTGGAAATACTTGATGCCGCCGCCGTTGTTGATGTTGTTGACGGTAGTCGCGAGACCGTCGACGGCCTGGTTGGTGGACCAGAGCTGGGAGCCGTTGACCGCGTCCGTCGAGCCGTTGTTGAGCCGCCCGGCGGCGACATTGGTGATGGTGCGCTCGGCGCCGACCGCGCCGACGCTGACCGTCGAGAGCGGCGTCGTGCCGGCGAAGCTGTAGGTGGTGCCGTTGATCACCGTATTCGGGGTCCCGACCGCCGTGGTGGTCTGGCTGCCGGAGCCGAGCGCGATATCGTTGGCATTCGCGGCGGTCGCGCCGTTGCCGATCGACACGGAGCCGGCGCCGGTGGCGGTCGACACCGGGCCGATCGCAACCGAGTTCGTCCCGACCGGAGACGAATCGGCCAGCGTCGAATTGGCGTGGAAATACTTGATGCCGCCGCCGGTGTTGATGTTGTTGACGGTGGACGCGAGGCCGTCGACCGCCTGGTTGGTGGCAAACAGCTGCGAGCCGTTGACCGCATCCGTCGAGCCGTTGTTGAGCCGTCCCGCCGCGACGTTGGTGATGGTACGCTCGGCACCGACGGCGCCGACGCTGACGGTCGAGGCCGGCGTGGTGCCGGCAAAGCTGTAGGTGGTGCCGTTGATCACCGTATTAGGGGTACCGACCGCAGCGGTCGTCACGCTGCCCGAGCCGAGCGCGACGGCGCCGGCATTGCTGGCGTTGGCATTGGCGCCGAGCGCGAGCGAATTGGCCTGGCTGGCCGTCGCGGACGTACCGCCGGCAAAGGCGCTGATGCCAGACGCCGTCGAACCCGCGCCGACGGCGGTGGATGCGGAGCCTGACGCGGTGGTACCGGTGCCGAGCGCAACCGAGTCGCGACCGGATGCCTTCGGACCGCCGCCGAAGCCGTCGCCGATCGCGATGGCGCCGTCATTGGTGGCCTGCCCCGCACCGACGGCAATTGCCCCGGTCAGCGGCGAATTGCTGAGCGACGCGGCACGCGCGCCCGAACCGAGCGCCGTGTCGGATGACGCCACTGCCGCGGCGCCAGCGCCGACCGCAACACTGCTCGCGCCGGCGGCGCTCGCACTGACGCCGGCCGCGAGCGCGTTGCCGCCGGTGGCTCCGGCGTTGTTGTAGTTGGTGTCGGTTCCCGGCGTCGTGCTGTTGACGCTGTAGTCGTGGATCGCGCCGGCGGTGATCTGGCTCGAGAGCGTGTTGGCTACACTGTAGAGCTGTGAGCCGTTGATGGCGTCCGTGCTCGACGTGCTGATCCGCCCGGCCGCGACGTTGGTGATGGTGCGTTCCGCGCCGACCGCCCCGACGCTGACCGTCGAGCCCGGCGTGGTGCCGGCGAAGCCCGAATAGGTGATGCCATTGATCACCGCATTTGGCGTGCCGACCGCGGCAACCGTGACGCTGCCGGAGCCGAGCGCGACATCGCCGGATTTCGCCGCCGCCGTGGCGCCGTCGCCCAGTGCGATATTGCCGGCAAGGCCGTTGGCGCCCGCAGTGGAGTTATTGCCGAGCGCCACGGAGCCCTGCCCGATCGCCTTGTTGCTGTTGCCGATCGCGACTGCGCCGTTGGCCTGGTTGGCGGCGGTGGCGCTGGCCGTGCCGTCGCTGTTGGCGATGTTGTTGGCGCCGCCGGTGAAGGCGCCGGTGCCGCTGGCATAGCTGGGATCGCCGATCGCCACCGCGCCGTTGCCAAAGGCGGTGTTGTTCGCGCCGATCGAGACGGCCTGGCCGCCGGTCGCCACCGAATTGGTGCCCACGGCCACCGCATTGGCGGAACTGGCCGCGGCATTGTTACCGACAGCGATGGCGCTTGCCGCCGATGCCTTGGCACCGATGCCGAGCGCGGTGCTGGTGACTCCGCTGGCGCTGGCGCTGACGCCGGCCGCGAGAGAGTTGTTTCCTGCCGCGCTCGCTCCGGACCCGAATGCGGAGGCGTTTTGGCCGCTGGCAACGGCTGTGTTGCCAACCGCAGTGCTGGCGGCGGCGCTCGCATTTGCGGCAGTGCCTATCGCCAGCGAGCTTGTGCCGGCGGCACTGGCCCCAACGCCGTTCGCGATCGAACTGATGCCGGTGGATGCCGCATTGTTGCCGACCGCAATGCCGCCAGTCGCCGTGCTGCCGACAATCGCGCCCGATCCGATTGCAACCGAGCCGCCGGTGCTCAGCGCCTGCGCTTGGTTGCCCAATGCGACGGCGAAATCCGCCGACGCCTTGGCGAGATTGCCGGCGGCCACGGAACTGGTGCCCGACGCGGCCGCCTGGCTGCCGGCGGCGAGTGAGGTGATGCCGGTGGCTTGAGCCGCTGTTCCGATCGCGGTTGCGTTGTCAGCTCCGCCATTCGCGTTGATGCCCAAGGAGATCGCTTGAAACCCGCTGGAGAGCGACCCACCGCCGATCGCCGTGCTGTTCACACCCTTTGCAGTGGAGGCCTCGCCTAAAGCAAGCGTGTTG
Source organism: Bradyrhizobium sp. CCBAU 53421 (assembly GCF_015291625.1). Lineage (NCBI taxonomy): Bacteria > Pseudomonadati > Pseudomonadota > Alphaproteobacteria > Hyphomicrobiales > Nitrobacteraceae > Bradyrhizobium > Bradyrhizobium sp. CCBAU 53421. The sequence goes on along the minus strand of NZ_CP030047.1, from coordinate 1,350,991 downwards.
TTCTGGTTCGCGACCGCGCCCTGGCCCAGGGCGATTGCGTTCACAGCACTGGCGTTTGCGAGATACCCCATCGATACGGCCCCAATACCCGAGGCGGCCGCTCCGTTGCCAATCGCGGTGGACTGGTTGGCCGACGCATTGGCCGACGTGCCGAAGGCGCTGGCCCCGGTCGCCGTTGCAGAAGCGCTTGAACCGACACTGGTCGACCAAGCCCCCGTGGCGGTTGAACCGGTGCCGAGCGCAACCGCCTCGAACGTGAAGCCGGCAGGCGCGGTCCCGCTGGCATTGGCATTCGTGCCGATGGCGATTGGAGACCCACCGCCAACTCCGGCATTTGCTTTGGCGCTGACGCCGATGGCCGTGCCCGACCCGTTTGGAGATGAGGCTGCGGAGGACAATCCAATCGCTATCGACGCTCCACCGGACGCGCTCGCCGTCGAGCCTAGCGCCAAGGCACCAACTCCATTTGCAGTGGTGTTGACGCCGAAAGATGAGGATCCATCCCCGGTGGAATGTGCATTCCCACCTATGGCGAGGGCGTTGGTGCCGGTCGCGTTCGCGAACACACCCATACCGATCGCATTGAGGCCGTTCACGGAGTTGGAATAGCCCACGATGACCGAACCATCGCCGTTTGCGGTATTGGAATCGCCGATTGCCAGGGAGTTCTGGCCATTCGCGTTGGTGCTAGAGCCAATGGCGGTTGCATTGGCACCGGCAGCGTGGGCGCCGCACCCCATAGCCGTACTGCCTGCGGTTGCAGCGGTGGGATTGGTGCAATTGGCGGGGTTGCTCACAACACCATTGCCGATGGCAACCTGCGCGAACGCCGCCTGCGGGATCATGGTCCCCATGGCGACAAGCAGCGCGCCGACCGCTCCGCCAGCGCCGAGCGAACCAAGCCCCAGCCGATCGCGCTTCACACCCAGTGTCCGATGCGCCCGACGCAGCACCGCCAGCAGCCGGCGCCGCAGCGAACGGCTGCCCGCGTCGCCCATTGCGACCCAGCTCCGGACGAAGCCGGCGCGGCCTTGACGCGTCAGCGATTCGGTTGAGTTGCGTGCGATCGCCATGGTGCGTCCCCTTTGTGACATCTGGTCCAGACGTCGGGGGTGCCATGCCGCGGACTGTGCCGACATGCGTGTCCTGTGGGACCGCATGTGGAGATATGGAGACCGCGCAACCTGCGCTCGCCTCCCGGTCCTGACCGATGATGTGTCGAACTCAACGAGCGCATCTCGCCATCCCGCGCCCGCTCGACTGCCCCATCAATTTGCCCCGAGTCGTCATAAACAAAAATGATAGACACATATTTGACAACGTCACTCAGCAGGCCGTCCAAATAGCGCGCAGATCGTCTCACAAGTTGAATGATTTGCACGATGCACCGTGGGGTATTCCACGAATCTTCAACCGGCAGTTGACCTGCGGCGCACGCGTTCACGCATCTCGCGCGGACTGACGCCGAACTCGCGGCGAAACGCGCGCGTGAAATCCGACGCCAGCTTGAAACCGTGACGATAGGCGATCTCCTGCACCTGCCTGCCCGTGGATGCGACCAGTTCTGCGTGTGCTGCACGCAGCCGCTTGCGGAGGATATATCCGGCGACGCCGCCGACGTTCTCGAATGCACGGTAGAGTGCAGAACGTGAGATGCGCAATTGCTGCGCAATACGATCCGGCGTGAGGTCGAACTCGCCGAGATGCGTCTCTATATAAAGACGTGCACGCTCGAACAGCACCGACTCGATCGCGCCGCGCGCCTGCTCCAGCCGATCCGAGGACAGCTGAATGCATGCGGCGATCATCTGCGCGGTCGCTCGCCCCGCTTGCCTCAACTCCTCCGGCGACATCAGGACAAGGCGCGTTTCGAGTCTGTCGAGATAGTCGGACAGCAGTTCAATCAGATTGCCCGAGAGGAGAATGTTGCAGGCGTCGTTGAGCTGATCAGCCACGTCTGCGAATGACCGGCGCGGCAAGGCGAGCACCAGGCCATCATAGCCGGTGATGCTGCCGCGGAAGTCGTCATCGAGCGAGATCAGGAACATCGCGCCTGGCCCGGCGTGAACCCGCCGCTCCGCGGTTTCGAAGCGGGCTTCGCCGGAGCGCAGGCGGAACAGCCACCAGATATCGACCGGCGCACCCTGCGAGGGCTCGACGACGCGCGCGAATGTTTGATCGGCAACGCGTCCTGACGTGAAGACGACGTCGGCCATGTTGCAGGTCAGGTATTCCACCTCGAACCCCTGTCCGGGGCTGTAGCCATCGGGCGGCGCCACGTCGATCAGCGAGGCCATGCGCGTCTTCCATACCTCGAACTGTTCCGACGGCGGATAGAGCCGTGTCGTGAAAAGCCGAGGCACCGCCGGGACGATGTCCCTGATGTTCCTGGGTTCGCGTGGCAAGGGAACTTGTTCCAGGAGCTTCGCTGCGCTCGCCGGCCTATTGTCGTCTTCTTGCATGTAGTTTCGTCCCCGGTTGTCGCGACGAACGTCGTCTCAACGGAGGCGCATTCCCAAGGTTGCGTCGCCGGCCGCTGGCGGGCAGGCGAATTTCAGGCGGACAAGGAAGCGGCATTTTCGGATGCGGACGTCAGCCGCTTACACCGGCCCCTGATAGGGCCGATGGGTCCTGCGGCAGTCGGGCTCACACATGGCATTCATCAGTGTCGCGTCATAACGGGATCCGGCCCGGAAGCTCCGTCACCGAGTCGGCTTGACTGGTCTAGAGAACAATCTGTGCGAGAACCAGAGGGGCGGCAACGCGCGTCGTGAAGAAATCCAAAATTGCGTTCGTGCGATGCGATCGGGCAACGCATCATCGCCGAGTCTTCAGAAAATTTTCCCGGTCTTCGCGCTGAGACGAAATGAATTTCACGAGAGCGCGGCAACTTAAGCACGGTACATGACACATCGCGAATCCCGCGCACGGGATTCGCGCTGACCGCGCCTGAAGACGCTTGCCTAATCATGCGGCATTCCACCACGTGCGACGTGAATGCGATCGATGGGAACGAAACACGCGCGCCACACGAGGCGCACATGTTGCGACACGCTGCGGCATTCGCATCCGAACGTCGAGATGACGAAAGTAACAACGGCTTATCATATTCGTTGGTGAACACGCCCGCCGAGCCGGCAGCGACGGAGAATGCATTCTCCGATCGGCCCCCGCCCGGCTATGCCTTGCCTTGCCCGATCCCATCGAGCCATGCCGCAAAGCGCGGATGCTTCGCGAACCTGCCGTGCACAACCGCCAACTCCTGCTGGAAGACCGGCAGCGAGAGCACCCTCTCGATGTCGGGCTCCCTGATCCTCCAGATTCCCGGCGGGACGAAGCCATGCACCTTGAGCTCATAGAGCTCGAATATCGAGAAGATGACTTCATGCACGATCCGCCGCTCGTCCGGCGTCATCTCAACGGTGCTGCCATCGCCCTCGTCATGGAAAGCCGCCGTTGGCAGGCGACGCCGCAGATCGGAGATGCGCTCGGAATATCTGAGGAAGATATCGGCTCCCAGACGCCGGTTGTTGGTGTGCAGCGCCGTGTAGATCGCGGTGATGCCGACGATGATGGTCCCGAGCGTCATGAACTTCAGGATATGATCGAGCACTGCAGCTTCTCCCTCCGCCGCATCCGGCAAAGCCGTGATCACACTTTGACACGCCCCCTGACGGAAGGCACGCGCCAGATCGCCTTCACGATGCCTCAAGAAAAGAGCCCCGCTCTGCAGCGGGGCTCTTCCACCAATATCCCGTTTCTGACTCCAATATCCTATTTCCGGTCGGAGTTTTGCGCAGGCATCTGCGTGCTCTGGCCCGCACCGGACGATGGCGGATTGCTGTTCTGGTCAGGCTGGCTGGATTGGGTGTCCCGACCAGCACCCGGCTGGCTGCCGCTGCCTTGTCCGACCGTGGACTGGCTCCGCGGCGCGGCCTGGCCGGTCGTATTGTGCTGCTGGGCCTGCGGCTGAGCCGACGGCTGACGTTCGGCCTGGCCGGACGTCGACTGGTTCTGCGGGCTCGCCTGACCGGTGGTCTGTCCGTCCCTCTCTGGTCCGGTCGCGTTCTGCTCGGCAGGCTGCTGTCTTCCGCCCTGGCCGACCGTCGACGGCTCTCGTCGCGCGCCCTCGCCGATCCGATCCGACAGGCCCAATGCGGCAACCGTGCGCGTGTCGACGCTGCCGCTTGTCGTGATGCCCTGCCGACGCTGGAACGTGATCAACGCCTCGCGGGTCCGCGATCCGAGCACGCCGTCGGCCTCGCCGACCAGCAAGCCGCGTTCGATCAGCACCTGCTGCACCTCGCGGATCTGCTGCGGGTTCAGGTCCATCATCGCATAGCTATCATGGCTGCTGTGACGGTGGCTGAAGCGCGTCCGCGGTCCAACCGGGACCACGTCGACGACTCGTCGATCGCGATCGAGGAATACGACTTCATCCTCGACGACGAAGAAGCTGTCGTCGCGATAGTAGGGGAACGCATCGATCAGCGCCGGATAGGCGGAGACCGACACGGCGTTGAACCTGCGCGGCACCACCACGCCCGGATCGACCGCGAAGTTGATCGCGTTGACGTTGATGCGCGGCGCGTTGCGTGCCGACAGCACGGAGCGCTGGATCGTGCTTTGCTGCTCGGCCGTCACGATGCGCCCGGCCTGGGTCTGGACCGCGGCGTTCGACTGGGTCTGGGCCGATGTATTGGCCTGTCCGGTGGTCTGTCCGGAATTGATCTGCCCGGACTTGGCGCCGGAGTTGACCTGGCCCTGCGTCGTGCCGGGCTGGGTAGCCGCGCCGGTGGTCGGGCCGGCTTTCGTATTCTGGCCCGTTGCTGGGCTCTGGTTCTGTCTCGCGCTTGTGCTCTGGCCGGTCGTCGAGTTCGCGCCCTTGCGCTGCTCGGTGCTCTGACCGGTCGTGGTGCCTTGGCTGCGGTTGGCGGTATTGGCGCGGTTCTCTTGCTGCTGCTGGCTTTGCCGCGTGGTGGCGCTGCCGCGTTCATGGGACTCAGAGCGGCCCATCTGCTCGCGCTGGCTTCGGCCCTGGCCGACGGTCTGCTGCTGCCGGTCCTGACTGCGCTGAATCTGTCCTCCGCCTCGCTGCTCGGCGCGGCCGCTTTCGCGGGCCTGCCCGGTGGTCTGGCCGCGCATGCTATCGCCGCGCTCGGCTGAGCCGCGGCCCATCTGGCCTTCAGCTCGACCGCGTTCGCGTGCGCCGCCCTCGCCACGGCCGACCGTCATGCCTTCGCTGCGCGACGCGCCCGGACTCTCATGCATCGCGCCGCCGGAACGTCCGGCTGACGGGCCCGCGGACGGCGCGCGTTCGCTAGCTCCGGCGCCGACGCTTCCGCCGCCACCTTCGCGCATGCCCTGCGCCGATGCGAGACTGACGCCGGCCAGCAGCGCGGCTGTCGTCAGCAGAAACTTGCTCTTGATGATCTTGCTGTGCATTGCCGATTCCTCCTGAAGTTTGGCGGCTGTTCGGTTCGCGAAAGCTGGTGCCAATGGCTGGTGCTCTCTCCGCCGCGGCCGCTGTCCTAGACCGCCGACGAAAGCTGCGGCATGACGTACGCGACTAGTCCGCGAACCTGGCTTGCAAGAAAACGACGCCGCCGCCCGCGCCGTTCCTCGACACAAGCACGGCGCGACATTTCGTGCCGGGGAACTGCGACGGGGTCATCGTGAGCCGTGTCGGGTCCCACTTGGGGAACCGGTTGCCAGCTTCTGCAGACGCACTGCGACAGCAACCAATGCCCGCCAGTGCCGTTGACCGGCTGAGCAACCATGATGGAGGAGCATTCCCATGAGGAAGACAGCCCTTGTTCTTGCAACAGTCGGTGGGCTTGGGGTGAGCGCTGTCGCGGCCCCGACCCCCGCCGAAGCGCGCGGCGGGTTCGGCCCCGCGCTCGCGGGCGGATTGATCGCCGGCGCCGTGGTCGGCGGCATCGCCTCGTCGGCCTATGGCTGGGGCCCCGGCTACGGCTACGGCTATGGCTATCCCGGGTACGGCTATGGCTACGCACCCGCCTATTATGCGCCCGGTTACGGCGCCTACGGCTATGATGACGACTACGGCTACGCGCCGTATCGCTGGGGCGGCGGATACACCACGACATATTACAGCGGATACCAGCCGGGCTATTACGGCTACCGCTATCGTCACGTGGTGCGGCCGGCATACGCGTATTATCGCGGCGGCTACCCGCGCTGGCATCATCGCTGGCACCATTGGTAACGATCAAGCAGAAGCCCGCCGCATTGCGCGCGGGCTTCGCTCATGCCCACGGTCCCTCGACGAAAGTCGCAACAAATGGATCGCGCGCCCGTCGTAGATTTGTAACCATCTTGCAAATCGTTATCGCGCAAAAGTCGCGAGCAGCCTTCACGCAACCTTTTGCAAACTCCAAACTGCCTACCGTCGCCGGATATTATAGTGGTAGTGGGGACGGGAATGGCTGGGCTGCGGCCGAATATCCCAATACGAATCGGGACTGCGATCAGGGAACAACATTCGGGCGTCGAGCGTGACTCCGTTGTTCCATCTCTCGGAACAAACTCGGAGATCGAGCGCCTGCGCGGCGTCATTGCACGCCTGATGCACACGGCCGCTCACGACCAGCTGACCGGCCTTCCGACCCGCAGCCTGCTGCTCGAGCGGCTTGATCATGAACTGGCGCGCGAAGCCGATGACGGCGCGCGGATCGCGGTTTTGTTCGTCGATCTCGACAACTTCAAGCTCGTCAACGATTCACTCGGCCATAGCAGCGGCGACAAGGTGCTGTCCGAAATGGCCCGGCGCATCCTGGGCTGTCTTGGACCGGAAGATACGGCGAGCCGGTTCGGCGGCGACGAGATGGTCGTTCTGCATCCGCGCGCCTCGGACTCCTCCGGAGCGGAACTCGGCAGGCGGATCCTCAGCGCCCTGGCGGAACCGATCCTGCTCTCCGGCAAGGAGGTCGTGGTCTCGGCAAGCGTCGGGCTCGCGCACTGCAAGCCCGGCACGAAGCCCGCCGAGCAATTGCTGCGCGAGGCGGACACCGCGCTCTACGCGGCAAAGGTCCGCGGCCGTGCGCGGCTGGCTGAGTTCAACGACGAGCTGCATGCGCGCGCCGAGAAGCGCGTTCAAATCGAATCCGACTTGCGGGCGGCGCTACGGGAATCACAGCTGTTCGTGGAGTATCAGCCGCAGGTGCGCCTGAAGGATGGATGCGTCGTCGGCGTCGAGGCGCTGGTGCGCTGGCGGCATCCCGAGCGCGGCATCATCTCGCCCGCCGACTTCATCCCCGTCGCCGAGGAATGTGGGCTGATCGTCAAGATCGGACGGCAGGTATTGCAGGAGTCCTGCCGCCAGCTCACCGAGTGGACGAGGCTGATGCCGGGTTGCCCGCTGGCGATGACCGTGAACATGTCGCCCCGCGAGATCGCGGAGCCGACCTTCATCCAGGAGCTCCGCCAGGTCCTCGCCGACACCAATGTCGATCCGACCGCGCTGTGTCTCGAAATCACCGAAAGCGTCATGATGAGCGCCCCGGAGGAGGTCGTCCAGGTGCTCGATCAGATCCGGCAGCTCGGCGTGTTCGTCGCGATCGACGATTTCGGCACCGAGCACTCATCGCTGTCGCGCCTGCGCGACATGCCGGCCGAAGTGTTGAAGATCGACCGCAGCTTCATCGACGGTCTCAGCAGCGAGCCCGGCGACACGGCGATCGTGTCGTCGATCCTCAGCCTCGCTTATGCGATGGGCAAGCACACCATCGCCGAGGGCGTGGAAAGGAGCGAGCAGGCCGCAATGCTGCTCCGGATGGGTTGCGACGTTGCGCAGGGCTATTTCTTTTCGCGGCCCGTTGCACCCGATCAGATCGCGCCGATGCTGACCAAGGCACTCTGGCATCCGAGCTCGGGACGCGCGCTGCACGCCGCGCAACCCGTGGAAGGACCGGTGCGCCGCGGCCATCATTATTTCATCGACGAATTCCTTGATCACATCGGGGCTCCCATGGGCACCAAGGCGACGGTCTCGCGATGATGTATCTCGTCATCGGTCTCAGCAATCTGGCGATCGGGCTGGCTTACGCGGGCCTTGGGCTATTGTCGGCCTGGGAAACGGTCAGTCTGCATCGATACCGCGGCTGGTCCCGCTTCGGCATCGGATTTTCGATGATGGCTGCAAGCTGCGGCCCGCATCATCTCGTGCACGGCTTCCAGGTGCTGCGGGGCGAAGGCGTGACCTGGTCGATGCTCGCCGTCACCCTGCTCGGGCTGCCGGCAGGCCTCACCTTCGTGTTCCTGCGGTTCGAGACGATATTAGGCGGTCAGGGCGAGCGACTGATGGCGGTCTCGCCGCATCGCGCGGTGTTGCTGGTCGGCGGCTTCGCCATCACGGCAGGCTGGCTGGCAGCTTGGGCGATGGCTCAGCCCGGAGCAAACGTTCCGTTCTTTTGCACGTCGGCCGATCTTGCCGCGCGCGCGGCAAATCCGAGCAGCTGGATCGACGTTGCCTCCGCCACGTTCTACGCCAATGTGTTCGTGACCGTGACCTACGGCCTGGTCGGCTGGTATCTGGCTGATCATCAGGTGCGCCGCTATCTCGCGACCGGTGTCTGGTCGCTGTCGGGGACCGCGCTGGCCGGCGTATTCTTCAGCTGCGGCTTGATCCATCTCATCGATGCCACGACGCACGGCAGCGGCTCGATGCTGGTGTTCGACCTGATCGGCATTCCCGCCTCGGTCTATTTCCTGTGGGTCGTCGAGCAGTTGCACAGCGACTCCGTGCTGGACTGGAATCGGCGTCCGCTGGTCGGCGCCGCGGCCGCGCCGGCGCGGCCCTCACCCTGGAGTGGCAGGAGCCTGCAGCACTGACCGGTCTTTCCTGCGGACCGATGGTCGTTGCCTGGCTGAGCGCCAGATCGGTCACACACCGCGCGAGCGACGACCTCCCCCGAGCTTTCCTTGAAGCCGTTGGGTGACGATCAATCGTTGGCGCGTGGTTCAGGCCGACGAGCGTCGTCGGGAGGCGTCATCACCACGACGAACAACATGTTGATCAGCAGCCAGATCGAAAGCAGGCTCAGCGCGGTGTGCACGGTGAATTCCAATACAGCGGGAGACGTCGACCGGTCGACGAGCTGCCAACGGGTATCAGCACCAACGCGGAAATGCGACGCGTAGTAGCCCGGGCGTGATTCTACGGGGCATTGCCGGCCACGCCCTGGCATCTGGGGATGCCATCGAGGTGGCACTGGAGATCCGCCGCCGGATTGCCGGGCCGCGAGGCTGATGCGAAGCCGAACAGCTTATTCATTTCGTGACAAATGGCATGCCTCAAATGGGTCATGCCGGGGCCTCCAGTTGGCCTCCGCAACGACTGGGCCCATGCGCGCCGTGCGGGTTGTCACAGCGCCGCGAGACGGTAGCGTGCAGACGCGGTCCATTCGCGTGGTGCCGCGTTCAAGGGCACTGCTGATCACAGCGCCAAAACTTCCAAGTGAAAACTCGACCCCGGCGCTTCCCGCTCTGGGGTCTTTCTTTCTGAATTCGTGAGTGAGGCCGAGGTGGCTGTGCGGCAGCGACCGCACGTCGCTCAAGCGCCGGGTTTCTCGGCCTTGTCGTCGCGTGCTTTGCCGGTTGCAGCGCCTTGAGCCATTGCCTCTACAGTCTCGATCACGCGCCCCCGCGTCGTTCGATCCTTGATCGAGCGAAACGCGCGCAGCAGCCGGAAAACATCTGCGGCGTCTCGAGCGAGTTGCTCCTTCGTCAAAATGAATCCCCGTGATCGGTGCCGCGAAATGCGCACACTGCATCCGGCCGAGAGAGCGCTGCCGGCATTCCCCGAGATTGGGACGTGGCAAGCAACAAGGCCCGCTATGCCAAGTCGCGCGTATCCGAAAAGTTCAGATCGTGCCCGCGATAAGGAGGACGTTATTGATGACGGGCGTGGAGCAGAACGCCGCGACAAGGGCGATATTGAAAACGTTCTTGCTGCGCCAGAGCAGCGCCATGACGACAAACGTCAGGCCCAGTTTGGGTATCATCCACCAGGCTCCGAACCATGTCTGAGCCATGTGCATGAACGGATTCGCTTCACTGAACCCGAGCTCGAGAATCTTGTTGGTGGTCGCGAGGTCGGCGCATCCGAGCAACAGCACGAAGAGCACAAGCAATACCTTGACGAAATTCATTTCAGCCTCTCGGTACAGACCGCCGACTGTGAAAGTCTTTTGTCTAATGCCGAATCGTTAATTGTTGGTTCGATCGGCAACGAGGGACGGCCGGATGAGTTCCTGGCAGTCTGGGTTCAGCATGGCTCCCGCGCATACCCACGAATGGTTGTTGTTGAGTGATGCCGAAACGACGAGTCCCGTTCACAAGACCCGCCGCGGAGTATGGGTCCCGGGGACGACGGAGTGTGCGGAGAAAGTCGCGCGACGAACGCGAAACAGGAGCCCGCCTTCATGGCGTGGCTTTCCGAGCCGAAGCTCGCGGCCAAAGGCCCGCCTTCGCCCGTTGGGCTTCGGCGTGGTCGTCCGTCTTCGCTTTCACTTCGTTCAAGCTACGCCGGACACGCTTCGACCTGAAGGTCTCCGCGCGGCTGCGCCACGCGAAGCCCGTCAGGGCGAAGCGTGGTGGGTGCGACAGGGATCGAACCTGTGACCCCTACCATGTCAAGGTAGTGCTCTCCCGCTGAGCTACGCACCCAAAGCCATGTTTGGATCGGGTCCCTATAACGGACCCGGACGGGGCAGGCAAGGATGCAAAGTGAAGGTTTTTTGGCGAATCAGGCCGCCAACAACTTATTCACTTCGCTAACCAATTCCCTGAGGTGCACTGGCTTGGCCAGCACCTTGGCGTTTTTCGGCGCCTCCGAATCGGAATTGAGGGCCACCGCGGCGAAGCCGGTGATGAACATGATCTTGATGTCGGGATCGAGTTCCGAGGCACGACGCGCCAGCTCGATGCCGTCCATCTCGGGCATCACGATGTCGGTCAGCAGCATTTCGAACGGCTCCTCGCGCAGCCGCTGGTAGGCCGACATGCCGTTATCGTGTGGAGAGACCTTGAAACCGGCATTTTCGAGCGCCTTGACCAGGAAGCGGCGCATATCGGTGTCGTCTTCGGCGAGAAGTATTTTCGGCATGGCAGGAATCGTCGAATCCGGCTTGAGGAGCAGTCCGAACAGTAAGCCCGACAGACGGTAAATTTCGGGTGAAATTTGCGTCAAGCCAGTGGCAAATGCGCACCATCGATTTGTGGACCGAACCACGCGTCGAATCAACCTTGTGCGGCATTTCACGCATTTAAGACGCGTTCCACGGCGCGCCACACTCTTTTCACTTGGCAGAATGATCGCGATTACCGACAATGCCTGCCCATAAATCTCCGCTTTTCCGGCAGAATCAGTTCCTGCGGGGCGAGGCGGACGCAAGGGACGGCGCCAAGGGAATGACCGAATTTGCTGGCGAGTTGTCGCCCCCGTTCGAGATCGTTGAGCCGCAGGCCTGGCGTGCGCCGATCATTTTCAATTCCCCGCATTCGGGCTCGGTCTACCCGGCCGAATTCCTCGAGGCGTCGCGAATCGATGTGGCGGCGCTGCGCCGCTCCGAAGACAGCTTCATGGACGAGCTGATCGCCGGGTTGAGCGATCGCGGCTTTCCGATCATCCGGGTCAACTTCCCGCGCTCCTATGTCGACGTGAACCGCGAGCCCTATGAGCTCGACCCGCGCATGTTCACCGGGCGGCTGCCGAGCTTTGCCAACACGCGCTCGATGCGGGTGGCCGGCGGCCTCGGTACCATCCCGCGCGTGGTCGGCGACGGCCAGGAGATCTACCGCGAGCGGCTCGACGTCGACGAGGCGCTGCGCCGGATCGAGGTGCTCTACAAGCCCTATCACCGCGCGCTGCGCCGGCTGATCAACAAGGCGCATCAGGCGTTCGGCACCGTGATCGTGGTCGATTGCCACTCGATGCCCTCGGTTGGGGTGTCGCGCGACGAGCCGCGCCGGCCCGACGTCGTGATCGGCGACCGCTACGGCACGAGCTGCGCACCGCTCTTGCCCGACCTGGTCGAGGAGGTCATGAGCTCGCTCGGCTATTCGATCGGCCGCAACAAGCCCTATGCCGGCGGCTTCATCACCGAGCATTACGGCAACCCGGCGAGCGGCCTGCACACCGTGCAGATCGAGCTCAACCGCGCGGTCTATATGGATGAGCGGCACCGCGAGCGCGGACCGCGCTTCGCCCAGGTCGCGGCCGACTTCGCGACGCTGGCGGATGCGCTCGCGAAGATTCCGTTCGGGGATCTCGGCCCGTTCCAGGCGGCAGCGGAGTAAATCCATCGTCGGCACCATGGTGCCAGATGAAGTCATGAACGAAGAATTCAAACTGGCGACGCGACAAGCGCCGAATTGGATTCTCGGTTCACTCGCGGAAATGACGGCCCCAAGAAAAAAGGGCCGCTTGAATGAACAAGCGGCCCAAGTCTAGGGAGGAAACGCCCAAGGAGGGCAGCGATAGCGCGAGGCGCTACCGCACCGCAACAATATGCGACCGCGCTGCACAAAACGCAAGAACTTTCGAAACATTTCTCGGGTAATGTTGGAAAGTCTGGCGAAACTGCAACAGGCCAGCAGGAGCGGCTTTCCGTATGTAGGATCAATATCTTACAAGGGAAGCCCTGAGCGGACAGCATTCAGCGCATAGCTTGTATACCAGAACTCGCGACTTCGTGATCCGCCTGGGAGCCGGGTAAGCTTTCGAATCCGAAGCCAAATCGAAAGTCCGGAACCGGGTCATCAGGCTGGGATAACACTCCGTTAATCGTGCGCGCCGCATGGGATTGAGCTAGGCAAGAACGCATCTATCGCGTCGTTTGTGCATTTCAGGGACATGCCGTGACGGTCATCGACTTTACCGCCTTCATCGGCCGCCTCGCGACCGCATCCGGCGAAACCATCCTGCCCTTCTTCCGCACCTCGCTCTCGGTCGACAACAAGAGTTCGAACGATTTCGACCCGGTCACCGAGGCCGACCGGGCCGCGGAAGCGGTGATGCGGCGGCTGATCAAGGCGAACTTCCCTCAGCACGGTATCGTCGGCGAGGAGTTCGGCAATGAGCGCGAGGACGCCGACTATGTCTGGGTGCTCGACCCGATCGACGGCACCAAGTCCTTCATCGCCGGCTTTCCGATCTGGGGCACGCTGATCGCGCTGCTGCATAAAGGTACGCCGGTATTCGGCATGATGCACCAGCCCTATATCGGCGAGCGCTTCTCCGGCGACAACGGCTCGGCGAACTACTCGGGACCGTCGGGCGAACGGCGGCTCTCGGTGCGGCGCTGCGCCTCACTAAAGGAGGCGACCCTCTTCACCACCAGCCCGCTGCTGATGAATCCGGATGACCGCGCCCGCTTCGGCCGCGTCGAGCAGGCGGCGCGCCTGTCGCGCTACGGCGGCGACTGCTACTCCTATTGCATGCTCGCGGCCGGCCATCTCGACCTCGTGATCGAGACCGAGCTGAAACCCTACGACATTGCCGGCCTGATCCCGATCGTCACCGGCGCCGGCGGCGTCGTCACCACCTGGGACGGCAAGCCGGCGCAAAGCGGCGGCCGCATCATCGCAGCCGGAGATCCGCGCGTGCATGAAGCTGCGATGAAGCTGCTCAACGCCTGAGCTTTGTTCGCCCGATTTGTTGAGTTGCCGGGCGATTGATCTGCGCCCATCCTGACCGCAACGAGAAACGTCAGGGATGGGCGACATGACGATGTGCGACAGGCTGCTGGCAGCCACTCTCCTGCTTCTCGCGCCCATTGCGACTTCGGCCCAGGAGTTCCCGGCCAAGGAGTTCCCGGCCAAGCCGATCCGGCTGATCGTGCCGTTCCCGCCCGGCGGGCCGAACGACATCATCGCGCGGGTGATCGGGCAGAAGATGTCGGAACTCGCAAAGCAGCCGATCGTCGTCGACAACCGCGCCGGCCAGGGCGGCGTGCTCGGCACCGATGCGGTCGCAAAGGCCGCGCCCGATGGCTACACGGTTGCGATCGCGAGCGCCGGCGCGCTGGCGATCAGCCCGAGCATGGAGAAGGTCGCCTACGACACGCTGAAGGATCTCGCGCCGGTGACGCTGGTCGCGACCGTGCCGGAAATGCTGGTTGTCGCCACCGACGTACCGGCAAAGAACATGAGCGAGTTGGTCGCGCTCGCCAAGGCGCAGCCGGGCAAGCTCAACTTCGCCTCGTCCGGTCCCGGCAGCCTCCCGCACCTGGCCTGCGAATTGTTCAAGCTGACGGCGAAGATCGACATCGTCCACGTGCCCTATCGCGGCGCGGCGCCGGCGGTGAACGACCTGCTGGGTCGGCAGGTGCAGATGACCTTCCTCGACCTGCCGGTGATCCTGCCGCAGATCAAGGCAGGCTCGCTGCGGCCGATCGCGCTTGGCGCCCGCGAGCGTGCCCCGACCGCGCCCGACGTGCCGACCACGGCGGAAGTCGGCATGCCCGACCTGATCATCGAGAACTGGTACGGCATGATCGCCCCCGCCGGAACACCGCCGGCGATCGTCACCAGGCTGAACAAACTCGCCACCGAGGCAATGGCCGATCCGGCGGTGAAGGCAAAACTCGCCGAGCAAGGCCTGACCCTGGCCGGCGACACGCCCGACCATTTCCGCGACTTCATCGCCGCCGACATCAAGCGATGGGCGAAGGTGATCCAGGACGCCGGCGTGGTGACGACGAAGCAAGATTAGTAGTCGAGCCGGCCGCGCAGCTCCTCGAACGGAATCATGACGTGCTTGCGAAACGGCGGGCGTTGCTGCAGCCCCTGATACCAGCGCTCGACCGCCGGCAGCGGCGGTCGCGCGATCTCGAGCTCGAAATAGCGATAGAGCGAAGTTCCCGCGGTGATGTCCGCGAGCGACAGCGTCTCGCCGAGCAGGAACGGCGTGGCTTCGAGAAGCCGTTCGAGTTTCGCAAAATGCTGCTCGCAACGGGCGAGCGCCCTGTGAATCGCCGGCCAGTCGCGCTGGTTCTCGGGGGTGCGGAAAAATCCCCAGAACACGCCGCCGAGGAAATCCGGCTGCAACGCGGTCTGCGACCAGTCCATCCAGCCATCGACCCGGGCCCGGACAATTGGATCGTCGGACCAGAAGCGGCCGTTGCCGTGGCGCGCGGCGAGGTAGCGCAGGATGGCGTGGGATTCCCAGACGGTCGCGTCGTCGTCCCTCACGACAGGCACGCGGCCATGCGGGTTCATCGCGAGGAACGCCGGCGCATCGAGCCCGCCGAACGCACCGCCGGCATCGATGTGCTCATGCGCCAGATCTAGCTCGCCGATCAGCCACATCACCTTCTGCACGTTGAACGAACTGCGCCGTCCCCAGACCCTGAGCATCGCACTCTCCTCGCTTCGTCAGCGTTGCGCTTCGGCGCGCAAATATTCCACGAGCTGCTTGGCTGCGCGCGGCAGCGCCTTGAAGCTGCGCGCACAGATCGTCAGCCGGCGGTTGGCCCAGGCGTCGCGGATCCTGATCGTCGTGATCGGCATCGCCGCCGCGCAGCGCCGCGCCGCGGTTTCCGGGATCACCGCGATGCCGACATCGGCGGCGACCATCTGGCAGATGGCGTCGAAGCCGCGCAGGCGGGCACGGAAGCGCAGCCGCGCCCCAAGCTTTGCCGCGTGCCGCGAAATATGGACCTGCAATGCGGACGTTGCCGTGAGGCCGACGAAATCGCGGCCGACCACCTCCTGGAAGTCGATCTGGCGGCGGCCGCCGAGATCGCTGCGCCGCGACGCCACCAGCATCAGGCGGTCCTCGCTGAACAGGAAACGCTCGACGCTGTCGGGCAGCGCGTGTTCGGCGGCGAAACCGAGATCGGCGGCGCCGCTGGCGATCGCGGTCGCGATATCGGTGCTCTCGCGCTCCTCGACATCGACGCTGATATCGGGATGTTCGTGCAGGAACGCCGCCAGCGCCCGCGGCAGATGCTCCGACAGGCCCGAAGTGTTGGCGAGCAGCAGCACGTTGGCGCGGACGCCGCTGGCATAAGCGGCGAGATCGCTCTGCAAAGCCTCGACATTATGCAACACGATCCGCGCGTGACCGAGCAGGCTCTCGCCGGCCGCCGTCAGTTCGACGCCGCGACGGCCGCGCTTGAGCAGCGCGACGCCGAGCGCCTCCTCGAGCCCCTTGATTCGCTCGCTGGCCGAGGCTAGCGCCATGTTCGCGCGCGCCGCGCCCTGGGTGATGCTGCGCGCATCCGAAACTGCGATGAACAATTGCAAGTCGATCAGGTCGAACCGCATGACGTTTCCCGCCCCGCCCTTCGGACCGTCCGAAGGCTAACTCCGTAACCTCCAGATTGTGCCGATCGCGTCGATCGGTCAATGTTCAGCCATGGTCGACCATCTCCTGATCTTCATCGCCTTCGCCTTCCTGCTCGCCGGCTTCGTCAAGGGTACGCTCGGCCTCGGTCTGCCGACGGTCGCGATGGGACTGCTGGCGACCACGATGGCGCCGGGTCAGGCGATTGCAATCGTGATCGTGCCGGCGATCGTCACCAACATCTGGCAGACCTTCGTCGGCCCCTATCTGCGCGACATCCTCAGGCGGCTGTGGCCGCTGATGCTCGGCACCGTCGCCGGAATCTGGATCAATGCCGGGCTGTTGACCGGGCCGTACGCGGCTTACGGCACCGTCGTGCTCGGCGCGCTGCTGGTGATCTACGCGATCGTCGGCCTGAGCCGATTCAACTTCAAGGTCAGGCGGCACGACGAGAAATGGATCGGCGGCATCGTCGGCGTCATCACCGGGCTGATCTCGGCGGCAACCGGCGTCCAGGTCATTCCCTCGATGCCGTTCATGCAGGCGATCGGCATGGAGCGGGACGAACTGGTGCAGGCGCTCGGCGTCTTCTTCACCACCGCGACCGTGGCGCTCGCCTTCAACCTCACGGCCTCGGGCCTGTTGACCGCGGCCACCGCGCTGCCGGGCGCGGTGGCGATGGTGGCATCGTTCATCGGCATGTTCATCGGCCAGGCGGTCCGCACCCGGATGCAACCGGACGTTTTCCGCCGCTGGTTCCTGATCGCGATGATCCTGCTCGGCATCTATCTGGCCGGCAGCGCGCTGCTCAAGATCCACGGCTAGATTCTTGTTTGAGGCGTTTTCTTCACCCGAACCGGTAAGCCACTTCGCTCGAAAACGCGCAGGCGAGAACTAGCGCGCCTCCAGCATGGCGACGCGGACGCCGAGATAGATGAAGAGTGCGCCGAGCGAACGGTTGATCCAGGCGATCACGCCGGTCGATTGCCGGATGCGGCCGGCGGCCCGCGCCGCAAAGGCCGCGAGGCCAAGGCACCACAGCGTGCCGCCGGTGATGAAGATCAGCCCGAGCACCAGGAAGGCGAGCGTCTTGTGCGGCGAATCCGCCGCCACGAATTGCGGCAGGAATGCCAGGAAGAACAGCGCCACCTTGGGATTGAGGATGTTAGTCAGCGCCCCCTGCCAGAACACACGCGAGATCGAGGTCTCGCCGCCCTGCCCGGCGATGTCAGCGATCGGCCTGGCGCGCGAGAGCAGCATCTGCAGCCCGGTCAGCACCAGATAGGCCGCGCCGATCAGCTTGACGGCCAGGAACGCGGTCGACGACGCCATCAGCAGCGCCGACAGCCCGATCGCCGCGCCCAGGACGTGGACCAGGCAGCCGCAGCTGATACCGATCGCCGCAGCGGCGCCGCCGCGCCATCCGTGCTGAATCGTGCGCCCTATGATATAAGCGGTATCCGGCCCCGGCGTGACGTTGAGCAGCAGCCCGGACAGGACAAACAGCCAAAGCTCGTGAATTCCCAGCATTGCGCCCACATTGACCTATGTAAGTAACGAACCGGAAAGGAGGGTCAGCCAAGCTGCGCCATCCCGGCGACACACGAATTCAGTAGAGAAACGGACTGTACGATCCGTTGGTCGCATGCCAATTCCTGCTACTATGCATTATAGGTGCCCGTAAACCGAGCTTCCGCCCGACCCGGCCTGTCTTGTAAGTACCGGATTCGGTCACCTCGGCTAAGTGGCCATTCCAGGGCACAGGAGAGATGGAAAGACGGCTCGCTGCCATTCTTTGCGCTGATATCGCCGGCTATTCCCGCATGATGGGTGTCGACGAGGCGGGGACGCATGCCTCGTTCAAGGCGCACCGCAGCGCGATCTACCCGATCATCCTCAACCACGGCGGCCGAATCGTCAAAAACACCGGCGACGGCTTCCTGCTGGAATTTCCGAGCATCATCGGGGCGATCGAGGCTGCCGTCGCGATGCAGACCCTGATGGCCGAGCGCAACGAACATCTGCCGGCCGACCGCGCCATGCATTTCCGGATGGGCGTCCATATGGGCGACGTCATGGCCGACGAGGACGAGGTGTTCGGCGACGACGTCAACATCGCGGTCCGCCTCGAGACGGTCGCCGTGCCCGGCGGCATCGCGGTGTCGGACAAGGCCCGCACCGAGGCGGGACGGCGGCTTGCCGTCACCCTGCTCGATGCCGGCCCGCACCGCTTCAAGAACATCACCGAACCGGTCCATGTCTGGACCTGGGTGCCGGCCGGATCCGATCTCCACGAGAAGGCGCCGGACGACGGCCCGCATCTGCCGGGGCAATACCGGACCGCGATCGTCGGTGTGCTGCCGTTCGACAATCTGAGCGGCGGCGCGGACGAATATTTCTCCGACGGCCTGACCGAGGATCTGATCCACGCGCTGTCGCTGCAATCCTTCTACCGCGTGCTGAGCCGCAACTCGACCTTCGCCTACAAGGGCAAGAACGTCTCGACCCGCCTGATCGCGCGCGAGATCGACGCGACCTACCTGATTCAGGGCTCGGTGCGCCGTGCCGGCAACAAGATCCGCGTCTCCGCCGAGTTGATCGCGCCCGAGAAGGGCGAGCAGCTGTGGACCGGCCGCTACGACCGCGACATGGGCGACCTGTTCGCGATGCAGGACGAGATCACCGCCAACCTCTCCGCCGCGGTGGCCCAGGAGATCTACCGTGCCGAGGCCTCGGCGCCGGCGCGCTCGCCGAACGCCGAGCTGACCGCGTGGGATCGCTTCCTGAAGGGTCTGTCGCACTACTATCACCAGACCAAGGTCGATTGCGAAACCGCGATCGCGCTGTTCAAGGAGGCGATCGAGCTCGACCCCGCGCTGTCGATCGCACGCGCCTATCTCGCGCTGATCCAGATCCAGAGCATCCAGTTCGGCTGGATTCCGAGCACGCGCGAGTTGTGGGCCTCGTCGGTCAGCCTGGCCGAGAGCAGCGTCCGGCTCGACCCGCGCTCCTCGTTCGCATTTTCGCTGCTGGCCTATCTGCATGCGATGCAGGGCCATTACGAAGCCGCGATGGACGCCATCAAGCGGGCGATCGAGCTCAATCCCTACGACATGGGCGCCCGCGGCGTGCTCGGGATTTGCCATATGGTGATCGGCGACCATCGCAAGGCGGTCGAGCTGTTCTCGACGGCGGTCCAGCGCGGCAACAGCGACCCGCGCTACCAATGGGCCGCGCTGAACGCGTTCAGCCATTATCTTCTCGGGCAATATGATGCATCGCTGTCGTGGTCGCGCGAGGGGCTGTATCTCAACCCGAACCATCTGCAGTGCCTGGCGGTGCGCGCCGCCGCGCTCGCCCAGCTCGGCCGCGCCGACGAAGCCGCGCAGGCCGCCGAGGCGCTGCTCGCCAACCATCCCGACCTCACGGTCGAGCGTCACTTGCGCAATTTCCACTGGAAGAACCCGGCCGACATCGCGCTCTATCGCGATGGCCTCTTGAAAGCCGGCCTCCCGTTCGGCAAACTCGCTCTGGTTGCATCCAACTCGAAATTCGCCGCTGATTCCTGAGCGAATTCATCCACCAGTAATGGATGCTTTTTAAGCTGAAGCTTTTCAGGATGTGGTTTGATGTCCGATACGGCTGCAAACGCGGCGACCGCCCCGCAGGTTTCCCCTGACAATCCCTGCCCGTTCCTGCGTGCGCTGGTCGCCGGCAACTATGTCGGCGGCCACATCGTGCCGCTGCCGGAGCTGACCGAAACCATCGACCGCGCCACCGGCAAGAGCGGCCTGCCCGCGCTCAGCGCCGGCGCCAAGATCTTCATGGTCGCGCAGATGGCCAACGGCATCGGCCCGTTCAGCCAGGTGCGCAGCCTGTTGCAGGGCGCGATCCTCGACGAGCTGCGCAACGGCCCGCTCGACAAGCACGGCGCCGGCTCGCGCATTCTCGACCAGTATGCCGTCGTGCATGAGGACGAGATCGCGCGGCTCGCGACCTTCGGCAGCGACTACAAGGCGCCCGACGGCAGCATCGAACGCGGGCTGTCGGCCGCCGAGATCAAGACCTTCATGGCGGCCAACTTCCAGCGCGCCAAGGACGAGCATCCGCCGTCCTATGTGATCCTGCACTGCTACTATCCGCTGCTGATGCTCGGCGAGTGGCCGGTGCTGCTCGACATCATGGGCAAGGGCGAAGGCAAGGACCGCTATCTCAGCGTCGCCGAGGTCCGGACCCTGTTCGTGGAAAAGCGTTTTCCCGATCGGATCGTCGCGCTGCTCAACGGCTGAGCCGCGAGCTCCACGGCAATAGACTGCTCACTTGAACAGCGGCGTGCCCGGCACGAAGGCGTCGAACGCCGCCCAGAATTGCCCGCGATAGCGGTCCTGCTCCTGCAGGATCTCGTGCTTGGAGCCGGCGATCACGAGATGCGAGCCGGCGCGCAAATGATAGGCGAACTCCTCGATCGCCGCCGTCGACACCACCTCGTCATTGCTCGCCGCCAGCATCAGGATCGGCTGGCGGATTTCGGTTGGATACGTCATGCCGCGGAAGGTGCGCATCGCGGTGAACGCGGTGTCGGCCCAGGCGATCGTCGGCGCCGCGATGCCGAGCGTCGGGTCTTCCTCCAGGATCGCCGCATTGCGGGCGTGGCGCACCGGGTCGCTGGTGACGGGATTGCCAATGAAGGGCGCGAGGCCGACCAACTCGTCGTTGCCGCCCGGAACGTAGCGGCCGCCCTGCCCGGCGAGGCGCATGATTCTGAGCAGCGCGCTCGGAAAGAACGACACGCGGCGGCGCGGCAGGTCGATCATCGGCGCCGACAGCACCATGCGGTCGAACCAGCGCTTGCCGGCATGCGCGAGGCGCAGCATCACCGCGCCGCCCATCGAATGCGCCAGCGCGAAATAGGGTGGTGGACAGTCCGGCAGCACCACCTGCTGCACGAAGGTCTCGACGTCGACCTCGTAGTCGGCGAAGTCGCGCACGTAACCCTTGCGCGGATCGCGCAGCCGCCGCGACGAATGGCCCTGCCCGCGCCAATCGATCATCGCCACCGCAAAGCCGCGGTCGCGCAGGTCGCGTACGGTCTCGAAGTATTTCTCGATCATCTCGCCGCGCCCGCTGAACACGCAAACCGTACCCTTGCGGCCGGGCGGCGGCGCCCAGCGCGCGAAGCGCAGCTCGGCCCCGTCGGGTGTCTTGATGGTGCCACTGACAACGTCGTCCGGAACCGGGTTGGCGGGGATCGAGACGAGCGTCATGAAGGGGACCGGCGTGGTGGGACAGGGTGGAGATCAAGGACGCCTGCGCCGAAATAAGCGACGCGGTTTCCGCCTCTTGAACGCGACGTGACCCCTCCCATATCACCTCAGTGCAGGCCGCTACCAGTGTTTCGGACCCGGAACATGAGGCTGCACACATCTAAGCCCGGCCCGATGGCGGGCGGGTAACTGAAACAGTCGCTCATTGGAGGACTACCCTATGCGTAGCTACGACCTCACTCCGTTCTATCGTTCCACCGTCGGCTTCGACCGCCTCTTCAACCTGCTCGATCAGGTGACCTCGGACGGCAGCCCCGGCTATCCCCCCTACAACATCGAGCGCACCGGCGAGAATGCTTACCGGATCAGCGTTGCGGTCTCCGGCTTCTCGCAGGCCGAGCTTTCGATCGTCGCGAAGGAGAACACGCTGACGATCAAGGGCGAGAAATCCGCCAACGAGAACTCCGGCAACGGCTCCGAAGTGCTCTATCGCGGTATCGCCTCGCGCGCCTTCGAGCGCGTCTTCCAGCTTGCCGACTTCGTGCAGGTGAAGAACGCCTCGCTCGAGAACGGCCTGCTCCACGTCGATCTCGTCCGCGAGATTCCCGAGGCCAAGAAGCCCCGCAGCATTCCGATCGGCGGCGGCGAGAAGGCCCCCCAGGTCGTCGACGGTTCGAAGGTCGCGGCCTAAGCAATGCCCCCCGCGTCAGCAGATATTGGCTAGACGCGAAAACGCCCCGGGAAACCGGGGCGTTTTTTGTTGCCGTGGTGACGCAGCCACGTTGCTCACTCCAGCCCCTGCACCTTGGGCATCTCCTGGGTCGGCAGGATCGCCGGCGGGGGAGCTGCCTGACCGACGGTCGGGACCTCGGCTTGCTTGACCGCCTGCGGCGCCGCCTGGGCCTGGGTTGCTTGGGCCTCGACCGGCTTCGGTGCGGCGACCGCCTGCTCGGCTGGCGCGGGTGCGGCTGCCTGGGCGGGCACCGGCTGCGGCGCTGCTGTCTGCGGGACAGCGGCCTGGGCCGCCGCGGGAGCAGGAGCCTGGGCTGCCGGGGCAGGAGCCTGGGCCGCCGCAGGAGCCTGCGCCTTGGCCGAAAGCGGGCTGCGTTTCGGCACGCGGCTTGCGACATGCGGGATCGGGAGCGGCGGCCGCGGCACCCTCGCCTGGATTGGCCGCAGCATCGGGCCGACCGGGCCGTAGGTCGCGCTCATCTCCTCCTCGTAATTGTCGCCGAGCCGATAGGCCGGGGTGAAGCGGATGATGTGGCCGTCGCGGGCGTCGATCACCAGCCGGCCGTCGTCGCCGCCCTGATCGATCACCGAGATCGTGTAGACGAAGCCGCGCTGCTGGGGGGCGCCGAGCGGCAGATAGCCGTTCTCGCGCAGCACGGTGTAGATCTCGACCGGCGGCAACAGGCTGGGGACCCGGCCAAAGCGCGGCGGCGGCGGAACCTCGGGCATGGCGGCGTAGGGCCCGTCCATGTCGGATACCCTGACGAGAGCCGGGCTACCGATCCGGAGTGATGTCACGAGCTGCGCCTGGGCCGAGGCTGCACTGAGCGCGAGCGCGGCGGCTGCAACCGAACCTGTGAACAACTTCATCGCCGTAACTCCTGTTACCCCGCCCTGGGAGCGTTCCCGCTCTCTCTTGCCGGCTTGCCCGGGGCAAAACTTCAGTCTGAAATTCGGCGGTCCTTGGTCGCTCCTTGGGCCGGATCACGGCGTGTTTGCTTCGAATCGGGGGCGCGGCGGCTCGCCGAGCCGTTCGTTTCCAGCATGCAGGCGAGGACTTCCTCGCGCTTGTGTGATAGACAAAAATTTGGCAAGGTCGAGGTTAGGACAGTAAGGCTGTCTCAATTTCGAGGCCATCCCGGCATGGGGATTGCAACGAGACCTTCGCAAGGAGGACCTCGGCGCCCCGGGCTCCGAGAATGCTGCAGGCAGGGCCGTCCCCTAGGGGACGTTGAAACGCCCGTCGCCTGAATTTAGGAAAATGCGGCTCGCGGCGGACGAGCGGTGGCCCGGTGGGTGCCGCAACGTCCAAGGTGCGCCAAATACGGTGAGGCCCCTTACGCAAGGGAGAGGACACATGAGCGGGTCGGAATTCGAGCGCGAAACCATCGTGACAGGCATGCTGTCGGCGACCGCGGACTCGAAAGCCGCCGAACCCGCGCGTGAGCTGCATACATGGCGTCCTGAAGCCGAAGGCCTGTTTGATCCGAGCCTGGAGAAGGACTCCTGCGGCGTCGGCTTCATCGCCAACATCAAGGGCCAGAAGTCGCATCAGATCGTCTCCGACGCGCTGAGCATCCTGTGCAATCTCGAGCACCGCGGCGCCGTCGGCGCCGACCCGCGCGCCGGCGACGGCGCCGGCATCCTGGTGCAGATCCCGCACGCCTTCTTCGCCCGCAAGACCGCGGAGCTCGGCTTCAAGCTGCCGCAGCCCGGCGAATACGCCATCGGCGCGCTGTTCATGCCGCGCGATGCCGCGTGGCGGAACGTGATCAAGAGCATCATCGCCGACGAGATCAAGAACGAGGGCTTCAAGCTGCTCGGCTGGCGCGATGTGCCCAGTGACAATTCCTCGCTCGGCGTCACCGTGAAGCCGACCGAGCCCTACCACATGCAGGTCTTCATCGGCCGCAACAATGTCGTCAAGACCGAGGACGATTTCGAGCGCCGGCTCTACATCCTGCGCAAGTCGATCTCGCAGGCGATCTATCAGCGCCGCGATCGCGGCATGGCGGGCTACTACCCGTGCTCGCTGTCGTGCCACACCGTGATCTACAAGGGCATGTTCCTCGCCGACCAGCTCGGCAAGTACTATCCCGACCTGCACGAAGCGGATTTCGACAGCGCGCTGGCGCTGGTGCATCAACGCTTCTCGACCAACACCTTCCCGACCTGGTCGCTGGCGCATCCCTACCGGATGATCGCCCATAACGGCGAGATCAACACGCTGCGCGGCAACGTCAACTGGATGGCGGCGCGGCAGGCTTCCGTGCATTCGGAGCTCTACGGCAAGGACATCAGCCGGCTGTGGCCGATCTCCTATGAAGGCCAGAGCGACACCGCCTGCTTCGACAACGCGCTCGAATTCCTGGTGCAGGGCGGTTATTCCCTTCCGCACGCTGTCATGATGATGATTCCGGAAGCGTGGGCCGGCAATCCGCTGATGGATGAGCAGCGCCGCGCCTTCTACGAATATCACGCCGCCCTGATGGAGCCGTGGGACGGCCCGGCCGCGATCGCCTTCACCGACGGCCGCAAGATCGGCGCAACGCTCGACCGCAACGGCCTGCGCCCGGCGCGCTATCTCGTCACCAAGGACGACCGCATCGTGATGGCGTCCGAAATGGGCGTGCTGAAGATTCCGGAGGACCAGATCGTCACCAAGTGGCGGCTGCAGCCCGGCAAGATGCTGCTCGTCGACCTCGAGCAGGGCCGCCTGATTCCCGACGACGAGATCAAGGCCGACCTCGCCAAGAGCCATCCCTACAGCGACTGGCTGCATCGCACCCAGATCCAGCTCGAGGAGCTACCGGATGCGCCGGCCAAGGGCGTGCGCTCCAACCTGCCGCTGCTCGATCGCCAGCAGGCGTTCGGCTACAGCCAGGAAGACATCGCGATCCTGATGACGCCGATGGCGGCCACTGGTGAGGAGGCCGCCGGCTCGATGGGCAACGACACGCCGATCTCGGCGCTGTCGGACAAGCCGAAGCAGCTGTTCACCTACTTCAAGCAGAACTTCGCGCAGGTGACCAACCCGCCGATCGACCCGATCCGCGAAGAGATCGTGATGAGCCTCGTCTCGATCATCGGGCCGCGGCCGAACCTGTTCGACCTGCAGGGCGTCGCCTCGACCCAGCGCCTCGAAGTGCGGCAGCCGATCCTGACCGATGCGGACCTGGAAAAGATCCGCTCGATCTCCGACGTCGCCGAGACCCACTTCAAGTCGCGCACGCTCGACACCACCTTCCACGCCGGCTTCGGCGCGGCGGGCATGGAGCAGGTGCTCGATGAGCTGTGCGCGCGCGCCGAGGGCGCGGTGCGCGAAGGCATCAACATCATCATCCTGTCGGACCGCATGACCGGCACCGACCGGATTCCGATCCCGTCGCTGCTGGCCTGCGCCGCCGTGCATCATCATCTGATCCGCACTGGTTTGCGCACCTCGGTCGGCCTCGTCGTGGAATCCGGTGAGCCGCGCGAAGTGCACCACTTCGCCTGCCTCGCCGGCTACGGCGCCGAAGCGATCAACCCCTATCTCGCGTTCGAGACCATCCTCGCGATGAAGGACCGGCTGCCTGGCGCGCTCGACGACTACGAGATCGTCAAGCGCTACATCAAGTCGATCGGCAAGGGCCTGCTCAAGGTGATGTCCAAGATGGGCATCTCGACCTACCAGTCCTATTGCGGCGCGCAGATTTTCGACGCGGTCGGCCTGAAGGCGGACTTTGTCGCCAAGTATTTCGCCGGCACCCACACCCGGATCGAGGGCGTCGGCCTCGGCGAGATCGCCGAGGAGACCGTGCGGCGCCACACCGACGCGTTCGGTGACGGCCAGATCTACAAGAGCGCGCTCGATGTCGGCGGCGAATATGCCTACCGCACCCGCGGCGAGGACCACGCCTGGACCGCGGAATCGGTCTCGACCTTGCAGCATGCCGTGCGCGGCAACTCGCAGGAGCGCTACCGGGCGTTCGCCAAGACCCTCAACGAGCAGTCCGAGCGTCTGCTGACGCTGCGCGGCCTGTTCCGGATCAAGAGCGCCGAGGACGACAAGCGCAAGCCGGTCAAGCTCGAGGACGTCGAGCCGGCCAAGGACATCGTCAAGCGGTTCTCCACTGGCGCGATGTCGTTCGGCTCGATCTCGCGCGAGGCGCACACCACGCTCGCGATCGCGATGAACCGGATCGGCGGCAAGTCCAACACCGGCGAAGGCGGAGAGGAATCCGACCGCTTCAAGCCGCTGCCCAACGGCGACTCGATGCGCTCGGCGATCAAGCAGGTCGCCTCGGGCCGGTTCGGCGTGACGACGGAATATCTCGTCAACTCCGACATGATGCAGATCAAGATGGCGCAGGGTGCCAAGCCCGGCGAAGGCGGCCAGTTGCCCGGCCACAAGGTCGACGCGACGATCGCGCGCGTCCGGCACTCGACGCCGGGCGTCGGCCTGATCTCGCCGCCGCCGCATCACGACATCTACTCGATCGAAGACCTCGCCCAGCTGATCTACGACCTCAAGAACGTCAATCCCGACGGCCAGGTCTCGGTCAAGCTGGTGTCCGAGGTCGGGGTCGGCACGGTTGCCGCCGGCGTCGCCAAGGCGCGCGCCGACCATGTCACCATCGCGGGCTTCGAGGGCGGCACCGGTGCCTCGCCGCTGACCTCGATCAAGCATGCCGGCTCGCCGTGGGAGATCGGCCTTGCCGAAACCCATCAGACGCTGGTGCGCCAGCGGCTGCGCAGCCGCATAGCGGTCCAGGTCGACGGCGGTTTCCGCACCGGCCGTGACGTGGTGATCGGCGCGCTGTTAGGGGCCGACGAGTTCGGCTTCGCCACCGCGCCCTTGATCGCGGCAGGCTGCATCATGATGCGCAAGTGCCATCTCAACACCTGCCCGGTCGGCGTTGCGACCCAGGATCCGGTGCTGCGCAAGCGCTTCACCGGCCAGCCCGAGCACGTCATCAACTACTTCTTCTTCGTCGCCGAGGAAGTGCGCGAGATCATGGCGCAGCTCGGCTACAAGACGTTCGACGAGATGGTCGGCCAGGTCCAGATGCTGGACCAGACCGCGCTGGTCTCGCACTGGAAGGCCAAGGGCCTCGACTTCTCCAAGCTGTTCGTGCGGCAGAAGGAGGAGAAGGGCCAGACGATCTATCACTCGGAAAGCCAGAACCACCATCTGGAAACCGTGCTCGACCGCCGGCTGATCGAGCAGGCGCAGGCCGCGCTCGATCGCGGTGCACCGGTCAAGATCGAGGAAGAGATCAACAACACCGACCGCTCCGCCGGCGCGATGCTGTCGGGCGCGGTGGCCAAGATCTACGGCCATGCCGGCCTGCCGCTCGACACCATCCATGTCGGCCTGAAGGGCACGGCGGGACAGGCGTTCGGCGCCTGGCTCGCCAAGGGCGTCACCTTCGAGCTCGAGGGTGAAGGCAACGACTATGTCGGCAAGGGCCTCTCGGGCGGCTGCATCATCGTCAAGCCGCCGAAGATCTCCGGCATCGTGCCGGAGGAATCGATCATCGTCGGCAACACCGTGATGTACGGCGCGATCGCGGGCGAGTGCTACTTCCGCGGCATCGCCGGCGAGCGCTTCGCGGTGCGCAACTCCGGCGCGGTCGCGGTCGTCGAAGGCGCCGGCGACCACTGCTGCGAATACATGACCGGCGGCATCGTGGTGGTGCTCGGCAAGACCGGACGCAACTTCGCGGCCGGCATGTCCGGCGGCATCGCCTATGTGCTGGACGAGACCGGTGACTTCGACAAGCTCTGCAACCTGTCGATGGTCGAGCTGGAGCCGGTGCTGTCGGAGGAGATGATCAACGCCGACACCTACCACCACTCCGGCGATCTCGAGGCGCATGGCCGGGTCGACGTGTTCCAGAATCTGCTCGACTCCGACGTGGAGCGGCTGCACGTCCTGATCACGCGTCACGCCAAGCTGACCGGCTCGAAGAAGGCGGCCGAGATCCTCGCCAAATGGAAGGCCTGGCTGCCGAAATTCCGCAAGGTGATGCCGGTGGAGTACCGCCGCGCGCTGAAGGAAATGAAGGCCAACGCCGACGCCGAGCCGAAAATCGCGATCGGCGCGTAATATCACCAGGCGTCATTCCGGGGCGCGCGAAGCGCGAACACGGAATCTCGCCAAGCCACTACGAGACTCCGGGTCTGCGCCCGCAGCGCAGCCCGGAATGACGGAACAACTGAGATGCAGGGGCATCGGGTTTCAATGGGCAAGATCACAGGTTTTCTCGAGATCGAGCGGCATGACCGCAAGTACGAGCCGGTCGCCGAGCGGCTCAAGAACTTCAACGAGTTCGTCATTCCGCTGAGCGAGAAGGACACGCGCGACCAGGCCGCGCGCTGCATGAATTGCGGCATCCCCTATTGCCACGGCACCGGCTCGACAGCGCCGGGCACGCCGGGCTGCCCGGTCAACAACCAGATCCCCGATTTCAACGACCTCGTCTATCAGGGCAACTGGGAAGAGGCCTCGCGCAACCTGCACTCGACCAACAATTTCCCCGAGTTCACCGGCCGCATCTGCCCGGCGCCGTGCGAAGCGTCCTGCACGCTGAACATCGACGACAACCCGGTCACCATCAAGACCATCGAATGCGCGATCGTCGACCGCGCCTGGGCCAATGGCTGGCTGAAGCCGGAGATCGCTGCGCAGAAGACCGGCAAGAAGGTCGCCGTGATCGGCTCCGGCCCGGCCGGCCTCGCCGCCGCGCAGCAGCTCGCGCGCGCCGGCCACGAGGTGCATGTCTACGAGAAGTTCGCCAAGGCCGGCGGCCTGCTGCGCTACGGCATTCCCGACTTCAAGATGGAGAAGGGCATCATCGACCGCCGCGTTCAGCAGATGGAAGCCGAGGGCGTCACCTTCCACTACGGCAAGGCCGTGGGCGGCTCGACGCCAGGTGCGATCGACCCGCAGGAGCTCGCCAAGCAGTATGACGCCGTGGCGCTGACCGGCGGCGCGGAAGCCCCGCGCGACCTGCCGATCCCGGGCCGCGACCTCGCCGGCATCCACTTCGCGATGGACTTCCTGCCGCAGCAGAACCGCCGCGTCTCCGGCGAGCCGCTGAACGGCACAGCCGACATCCTCGCCGGCGGCAAGCATGTCGTCGTGATCGGCGGCGGCGACACCGGTTCGGACTGCATCGGCACCTCGTTCCGGCAGGGCGCGAAGTCGGTGACTCAGCTCGAGATCATGCCGGCGCCGCCCGAGCACGAGAACAAGGGCGTGACCTGGCCGAACTGGCCGCTGAAGATGCGGACCTCGTCGAGCCAGGCCGAAGGCGCGGTGCGCGAATACGCCGTGCTGACCACGAAGTTCGAAGGCGTCGACGGCAAAGTGACAAAACTGCATTGCGTCAAGGTCGACGACAAGTTCAAGCCGCTGCCCGGCACCGAGTTCACGCTCGACGCCGAGCTGGTGCTGCTGGCGATGGGCTTCGTCCATCCGGTGCACGAGGGCCTGCTCAAGACGCTCGGCGTCGATCTCGACCAGCGCGGCAACGTCCGCGCCTCGCTGCACGACTACCAGACCTCGCGCGCCAAAATCTTCTCCGCCGGCGACATGCGCCGCGGCCAGTCGCTGGTCGTCTGGGCAATCCGCGAAGGCCGCCAGTGCGCGCGCTCGATCGACAGCTTCCTGATGGGCAAGACGGATTTGCCGGGGTAAGCGCTCCGGCCGTTGCGCTGGACTGCACATCACAAACCGAACTGTCATCGCCCGCGAAAGCGGGCGATCCAGTATTCCAGAGACGTCAGGGCTTGAACGGAGAGGCCGCAGCGTACCGGGTGCCCCGCCTTCGCGGGGCACGACACCTCATTGAGATGCGGCTTGCGCATCCTCGCCGCTAATTCTGCACCCGCACGCCGAGCATCACCACCGTCGATGCCGAGCTCTGTCCCGCGAGGTTCGAATCCAGCCAGTCGCGGCGGATGGTGCCCTTGATCCAAAGGCTGCGGGTCATCTTGTAGATCAGGTCGGCGGACACCGAGTAGATGGTGTCGTTGCGGTTGTCGCCCTTGTACTCGAGCGTGCCGTAGGTGAACTTGCCGATCGCGGTCAGCCAGCGGCGGAAGTCGTGGTCGACCTCGACGGTGTAGGTGCGCGACAGCACGCCGGAGGTGCCGGGCAGCGTGGTCTCGCCGAGCTGGGTGTCGGAATAGAATTTCGCCGTGGTCAACGGCGTCGCGGTCCAGGTCAGCGAGGCCGTGGTCAGCAGCCCCTCGAGCCGGTTGAGCCGCGTGTCGGCATAGTCGCGCATCGCATAGCCGATCGAGACCTCGCCGAACAATAGCCGCGTGAACTCGAACGAGGTTCCGGCCTTGGCGTAGCCGCCCGATGAATCGCGCGCGTAACCGGCGCGATCGAGGAAGAGATCGTGGACGCGGCTGTCGCCCTGCACCTCGATGAACGGCTTCACCGCCGGGTTGAGCTCGTAGCTGACGCGGCCGATGCCGCCATATTGCGAGAAGTTGCGGTCGTCGTTCGACGACGAGGTGCCGTCGGTCAGCTTCGACCACTGATAATCGGTGCGGTCGACGGTGGCGCCGAGCGAGACCTGCATGCGGTTGAAATGCTGGTCGATGCCGAAGGTACCGCCGACCGTGGAGTAGAGCGGATATTTGGCAAGGCCGGCCTGCACGTTCGGGCTGCCGGGATTGTCGGTCGAGACCAGCATGCGGGCCTGCGCCGTCAGATGCGTGTCCTTGCTGACATCGATGCGGCCGTCGATATGGCCGGTGAAGCTCGGGCGATCGATGTCGAGCGGCGCCGACAACGGCGTGCCGTCAATCGGCGTCAGCTGGGAGCCGTAGCCGGTGAACGAGCCGCGCAGATCGGCGACGACGGCGTGACGCTCCCAGTCCGACATCGCGACGAATTCCGGCGCGACCATGTAGAACGCCTTGCCCTGCGGCGAATTCAAGCGGCCCGGATTGGTGTCGTAGCCCGCCATCACCTCGACCGCGGTCTTGACCATGAACGAGCCGGCGTAATCGCCGACCGCACCGAACGGATCGTCGTCGAGCTTGAGCCGCCTGCGCGCCGGCTGGCCGACGATGGTGCCGGCCATCGCCGGCGGCAGCGGCGGCTTGCTGGCGGTCTCCGAGGGCGGGATCGACAGCCGCAATTGCCCGGCCGCGGTCAATGGCGGCGGCGTGGGCACCGGCGAGCCCGGTCCCGGCGGCGGCTTCGGCTTGGCCTGGCCCGGATAATATTTCGGCTTGAGGCGCTTCCGGTTGAGCGAGTCATAGCCGGATGTCGCGGCGCCGTTGGCGGCCGGCAGGCCATAGGTCGGCACCTGTCCGACGCGCTCCGGCGATGACGACGACGAGGCACGCCGGCTTGGATCGGCGTCCGGCAGCTGCAGGCCGTTGAGCGGATCCATGGCATCGGCCGTGGTCCGGCGCAGCGGCGAGTCCTGGGTGACGATCTGGCTCTGCCGGTTAGGGCTGAACAGATCGGGCGTCACGGTCTGGGCGTTGGCGGTCCCGGTCGTCGCGCTCAGCGCAAGAGCAGTCGGCAAAAGGCATGGCAAGACCACGCGAACGAGGCGTCCGCGCCGATTTGGGCCGCTTGCTGGCCGCCGCCACACGATGGAAATACCCCAACGAATTCATGCACTTGACGTACGCATCTCGCCGGGCGGCGAAAAACGTCGTTAATGGAGTTAAAACAATTATGGTTAATGAGCCGTTGAGGATCCGCCGCCGCGCGTCGCATCGCGGAATCGAACGTGCTAAGGGAGACACCCGGGTGCAAAACCCCTCCCCTGGAATCCGAAATGGCCAAACCGAAACCGCTGATGACCAAATCATCCGGCCCCGATGACGGCGCCGTTCAGTCGGCGCTCCGCACCCTCGATGCTGAAGCCAGCGGCGTCGCTGCGCTCTCCGCGGCACTTAAGTCCGACCTCGGCGCGGCGTTCACGGCGGCGGCCGAGCTGATCTGCAAGGCCAGGGGCCGGCTGATCGTCACCGGGCTCGGCAAGTCGGGCCATATCGGCCGCAAGATCGCCGCGACCTTCGCCTCGACCGGCACGCCGGCCTTCTTCGTGCACACCGCCGAGGCGAGCCACGGCGATCTCGGCATGATCACGGCCGACGACGCGATCCTGGCGCTGTCATGGTCCGGCGAGCAGCCGGAGATGCGCAACCTGATCGCCTACGCCGCGCGCTTCGGCATCCCGCTGATCGCGATGACCGCCGACAAGGACTCGACGCTGAGCAAGGCGGCCGACGTGCAGCTGACGCTGCCCAAGGCCCGCGAGGCCTGCCCGCACAATCTCGCCCCGACCACCTCCTCGCTGATGATGCTGGCGCTCGGCGATGCGCTGGCGATCGCGCTGCTCGAAGGCCGCGGCTTCACCTCGACCGATTTCAGCGTGCTGCATCCGGGCGGCAAGCTCGGCGCGCTGCTGAAATATGCCCGCGACCTCATGCACAGCGGCGACGCGCTGCCGCTGAAGCCGCTCGGCACCAAGATGTCGGACGCGCTGGTCGAGATGACATCCAAGGGCTTTGGCTGCGTCGGCATCGTCGACCGCCACGGCCATCTCGCCGGCATCGTCACCGACGGCGATTTGCGCCGGCAGCTGACGCGCGCTGACCTGCTGACGCTGTCGGTCGACGAGGTCATGACCAAAACCCCGAAGACGATCGGCCGCGACACGCTGGCCGGCGAAGCGCTGGAGCTGCTCAACGCCTCGAAGATCACGACGCTGATCGTGACCGATGCGAAGAAGCCGGTCGGCATCATCCATCTGCACGATCTGCTGCGCGCCGGCGTGGCGTAGGCCACGCTTCGCTCCGTCGTTGCGAGCCAACGGGTCGCGCGAACACGCGCCCGATGACAGGCTCCGCGAAGCAATCCATCTCTTCTCTTGCGGAGGCATGGATTGCTTCGTCGCTTCGCTCCTCGCAATGACGACGGTTATGTCGGAAATCTTGCCGCCGTCGCCTCCAGCGGCAGGGCCAGCGCGTTGGCG
The DNA here is from genome assembly GCF_015291625.1 of Bradyrhizobium sp. CCBAU 53421. NCBI lineage: Bacteria > Pseudomonadati > Pseudomonadota > Alphaproteobacteria > Hyphomicrobiales > Nitrobacteraceae > Bradyrhizobium > Bradyrhizobium sp. CCBAU 53421. The sequence goes on along the minus strand of NZ_CP030047.1, from coordinate 1,317,680 downwards.
AGGTAGGAGACGGTGCGGTAGAAGCCGCACAGCAGGATGATCTCCAGCACCTGATCGTCGTCGTAATGCGCCGACAGGGACGCGTATTCCGCATCATCCAGCGTCGCGCGCGCATGCAGCGCATCGACCGCGGCGATCAACGCCTGTTCGGCCGGCGACCAGCAATCGGCATCGGCCGCACCGCGCACGGTGGCGTGGACCTGCTGCTCCGACAGGGCGGCGGCGGCGCCGAACGCGGTGACATGTACGCCCCATTCGTATTCGCATTTGTTGAGCGCGCAGGTGCGGTCGATCACGATCTCGCGCTCCCGCAACGGCAGCGGCCCGCGGTCGAGCAGGCCGCCGCCGCGGAACTTCTCCCAAGCGCGCGGATGGGCCGCCATCATGCGGAACAGCACCAGCGGCGGCTTTCCGCGCATGATGCGGTCGAAATGCTGTTGAACGTCCGCCGCGTAGGGCGGATCGAGTGGCGCAATGCGTGACATGGGCTGATCTCGTTGCTACATTTACTGTAGCGAAACGCTACAATATCTGTAGCGATCGCCGCAAGAGAGATTCGCGCAAGCGATATTGAAGAGGGATTCGCGACATGGCGCAGCAGGCTCCGACCGCAAGACCCGGCGTCCGCGGCTCGCGGACCGGCCGCCCGATCATGGCGCTGCTCGATCTGTTGGGGCGGCGCTGGACCTTGCGCATCGTCTGGGAGCTGCGCGAGAGCGCGCTGACCTCGCGCGCGCTGCGCACCGCCTGCGACGAGGCCTCACCGACCATCCTGCAGACGCGGTTGACCGAGCTGCGCGAGTCGGGGTTCGTCGAGCTGACGGAGGATGGTTACAGCCTCACCGCGCTCGGCCGGGAGCTGTTCCAGACCTTCACCCCGCTCAACCGCTTCGCCGAGCGCTGGAGCAAGCTCTAATTTTCTCCCTCTCCCCGTTCTTACGGGTCGAGACGAGCGAAGCTCGCTCTTAGAGGGTTGGGGTGAGGGGCTCCCTCCGCGAGCGAGCCGATCGTTGGGACCTGTACCCCCTCACCCGGATCGCATCTGACGATGCGATCCGACCTCTCCCCGCAGGCGGGGAGAGGTGAAAGCAAGAGCGTCGCTCGATAAGGGCTAGACCGCGGCCACCGTCAGGCTGGCGCCGTCGGCGCGGACTACCTTCACCCGGCTGCCGGCCGGCGCATCGGGGCCGGCGACGCGCCAGACCGTGTCGTCGATCCGCACCGTGCCCGATCCATCGACGATCGGCCTCTCCAGCGTGAATTCGCGGCCGACCAGCGCTTCGTTGCGGCGGTTGAGGAACGGGTTGGTCTTGCTCGCCTCGGTGGCTCCCTTCGCGAAATGCCGCCACGCCGGTACCGCGAGCGCGGCGAACACCGCGAACATCAGGAGCTGCATCTGCCAGGACGGTGTGAACACGAACGACAGCAGGCCGACCAGGAGCGCCGCGAGCCCGAGCCAGAACAGGAACACCCCGGGCGCCGCGAGCTCCAGCGCCATCAGGATGAAGCCGAAGATCAGCCAGTTCCAGGTACCCAATGTCGAAAACATCTCGGCCATGACGTGACCTCTATCATTGCGTGCGCGATGCCATCACACCCTTACCGCTGCGGCACCGGCGGCGGCGGGGTGGGACCTGCCGGCGGCACCGAGCCGCCGCGCCGGGCCGCGGCCGTGGCGGATGCCGCGCTCTCGCCGAAGGTGGCGCGGGCGATCTCGCCGATGCCGGCCAGCGAGCCCAGCACGCTCGAGGTCTCGATCGGCAGCATCAGGACCTTCTGGTTCGGCGACTCCGCGAGTTGGCCGAACGCCTTGATGTACTTGTCGGCGATGAAATAGTTCAGCGCGGCGACATCGCCCTTGGCGATCGACTCCGACACCATCTGGGTCGCCTTGGCCTCGGCCTCGGCGAGACGCTCGCGCGCCTCGGCGTCGCGGAAGGCGGCCTCGCGGCGGCCCTCGGCCTGGAGGATCTGGCCCTGCTTGGCGCCTTCGGCGCGCAGGATCTCGGACTGCCGCTGACCTTCCGCTTGCAAGATGTCGGCGCGCTTGACGCGCTCGGCCTTCATCTGCCGGCCCATCGCCTCGACGAGGTCGGCCGGCGGCACGATGTCCTTGATCTCGATGCGGTTGACCTTGACGCCCCACGGCGACACCGCGGCGTCGACCACGCGCAGCAGCCGCTCGTTGATCTCGTCGCGATGCGACAGCACCTGGTCGAGATCCATCGAGCCCATCACCGAGCGGATGTTGGTCATGGTCAGGACGGTGATAGCCTGGTTGAGATTGGCAACCTCGTAGCTCGCTTTCGCGGCATCGAACACCTGGTAGAAGGCGACGCCGTCCACCGTGACGGTGGCGTTGTCCTTGGTGATCACCTCCTGCTCGGGGATGTTGATCACCTGCTCCATCATGTTGATCTTGCGCCCGATGCGATCGAAATACGGCACGATGAGATTGAGGCCGGGCGACAGCGTGCGGGTGTATTTGCCGAACCGCTCGATGGTCCAGTCGAAGCCCTGCGGAACGGTCTTGATCCCGGCGAACAGCGTGACGATGACGAGAAGAACAAATGCGATCGCGAAAACGTCGAAGCCAGTCATGAAGTCCTCCAGGGCCCAGCGAGACCGTCGCCAGCGCGGTCGTGCATTGGTCGGCAGGACCGCTTCGCCGGTTCAGCCGGCTGTTGTTCTCCCTAGCACATAGGAAGCTGCTGTCCGACTACCAGGGGCGAGCGAATAGCCGCGTCCGCCGTCACCGATCGTTAACAATCAGATCCGGTATTCTCAGATCCAGCCCTGAAGCTCGCGCAGCACGAGCTGGCGGATCACGTCCATGCCGCCGTCGCTGTCGTTGAGGCAGGGGACGGCTGCGAACTGCTCGCCGCCATTGTGCCGGAAGATCTCGGCGTTCTCCTGCGCGATTTCCTCCAACGTCTCCAGGCAATCCGCGGAGAAGCCGGGCGTCACCACGGCCATTCGCCGCACGCCGTCCCTGGCCAGCTTCTCGACCGTCTTGTCGGTATAGGGCTGCAGCCACTCGGCATTGCCGAAGCGCGACTGGAAGGTCAGGATCAGCCGCGAAGGATCGAGCCCGAGCCGCTTGCGCAGCGCGTTGGTCGTGGCGATGCACTGCACCTGATAGGGATCGCCCTTGTCGACATATTCCTTCGGCATGCCGTGGAACGAGGCGAGGATGATCTCGGGCTGGAACGGCAATGTCGCGAGATGCGCGTTGATCGAGACCGCGAGCGCCTCGATGTAATCAGGATCATCGTAGTAAGGCGGCGTCACCCGCAGGATCGGCTGCGCGCGCATGCCGGCCAGCACGCGAAACGCCTCGTCGCAGACGGTCGCCGACGTCGCCGCCGAATATTGCGGATAGAGCGGCACCAGCAGCAGCCGGCCGCAGCCCTGTGCCGCAAGCGCCTCGATGCGCTCCTTGATCGACGGATTGCCGTAGCGCATCGCCCAGTCGATCACGACATGGTCATGATCGGCGATCGCCTCCGCCAGCTTGTCGGCCTGCGAGCGCGTGATGGTCTTCAGCGGCGACTCGTTCTTCTCGGTGTTCCAGATCTTCAGATAGTCCTGCGCCTTGCGGGCCGGGCGCACGCGCAGGATGATGCCGTTGAGGATCAGCTTCCAAAGCAGGCCCTGGTCCTCGATCACCCGCGGATCGGACAGGAATTCCCTTAGATAGACCCGCACGCCGGCGGCATCCGCCGTATCCGGCGTGCCGAGATTGACCAGCAGCACGCCGACGCGCTCCGGCTTCGGCGCCGCGGCAGGCTTCGCGCTCTCGAACGGGATCACCGTGCTCATGATGGCCTTGCGCCTGAAGTCCTTCGCTTGGGGGCTTTGGGCTTCGCGCGTTGCTCCAACCTTGTCAAGCCGAGTGCCGGTTGGCTACGTTCCCGTCCCGAAGCAGAGCTTTTGTTTTGACGCGTTTTCTTGACGCGAACCGGGTCCCACTTCGCTCGAAAACGCTTCTGGGAGGAACCATGACGATCGCCGAATGGTGCGTCTTCGGGACGCTGCTGCTCTCGCTGCTGACGATCGTATCGGTGAAATGGGCCGGCATCCGCGGTTTCGACAATTCGAAACCTCGCGATCCGGATTTCTACGACGACCCGATCCGCTCGCGGGCGCTCGGCGCCCACCAGAACGGCATCGAGGCCTTCCCGTTCTTCGCCTTCGCCGTGCTGCTCGCCGAATTCCGCGTCGGCCCGCTGCGGCTGATCGACGAGCTCGCCGTGCTGTTCCTGATCGTGCGGATCGCCTACGTCTTCACCTATATCGGCAACCGCCCGACGCTGCGCTCGATCCTCTGGAGCATCGGCTTTGCGATCAACATCGCGATCTTCCTGCTGCCGGCGATCAGGGGCTATCTGACGAGTTGAGCGTCAGTTTGCTCCCTCACCGTCATCCTGAGGAGCGCGTAGCGCGTCTCGAAGGATGCACGGCCCGGCCGGTGGCCGTCGACCCTTCGAGACGCGCTACGCGCTCCTCAGGGTGACGGATCACGTAGAGTGGAGCCCTACAGGCACGTCGCCCGCTCGGCCGCGACGTAACCGAACAACAGCCCGAGTCCGAACAGCAGCACGAGGCCCGCGGCGGCGAACTCCAGGCCACGCATGATCACCGTGCCGCCGCCGTCGCGCGCCGCACTCAGCCGCTCGGCCAGGCCGCGCGCCGACACCGCGACCAGCGCGATTGCCGCCACGGTGATGGCAGTCCCGAGCCCCATCACGAAGGTCGCGGCGATACCGGCCCAGAACAGGCCCTGCGCCAGCGCGAACACCAGCACCAGGATCGCTCCCGAGCACGGGCGGATTCCTACGGTCAGGATCGCGCCGAGGCCGCGCCGCCAGCCGCCGGGACCGGCGAGCTCGGCCGGCGTCGGCCCGTGCGAATGGCCGCAATGCTCGTCATGCACGTGCTGCGCGTCATGCTCGTGACCGTGGCCGTGATGATGATGGCCATGATCGTCATGCGCGTGGCGATGATGGTGATCATGGCCATGGTGATCGTGGTCATGGTGGCCGTGGTCGTGATGATGCGCGCCGGCCATCGCCAGCGCCGGCCGCGGCGCCTGCAGCGCGCGGAAGAAGCCGCCGCCCTTGACCCAGACCAGCCGGGCGCCGAATGCTGCGATCAGCGCGTAGCTTGCGATCTCGATCGCCTTCTCCGCCCCGCACATGGTCTTCGCCGTCGCGTTGAGCAGCCAGGCGCAGACCCCGACGATCAGAACGGCGACCAGCGACTGCATCAGCGCCGAGGCGAACGACAGCACGATGCCGCGCCGCGCGGTCTCGCGATTGGCGACCATATAGGACGAGATCACCGCCTTGCCGTGGCCGGGGCCGGCGGCATGGAAAATCCCGTAGGCAAACGAGATCACGAGCAGCGTCCAGACCGCCGAACCGTCGGATTTCGCGGCGCGGATCGCCTGCGAGATCTCGCGATAGAACTCCGACTGCTTTGCCAACAGCCAGCCGACAATGCCGCCCTGCGGCTCCGCCGCGCGCGGCGCGCCGAACGGATTCTGTGCCAGCAGCGCATGAACCGCACCGTCGAGCACCGCGACTGCGACCAAGACCGCAGCGGACATGGCAAGGCCACGCATCGCGCGGGAGGCGATCGGCATCATGGACAATCCACCGTGATCTTGTTGGCGAACATCATGCCGAAATTGGCGTTGCCGCCGTCGAGGAAGTTCTGCTCGCCGAGCTTCTGCGCGGCGGCAGTGCCGTCACTATTCGGCCGCTCGAACTGCATCTTGCAGTCGGTAGCGGCGCCGACCAGCTTGACCGGCTCCTTCTCCGCGAACTGGAAGTCGATGAAGTAGGTCGGGTCGAACACTTCGAGCGCGAGCTGCCTCGCCTTGAACGGCGTCTTCACCGGCAGGGTGAAGTGCAGTGTCAGCGCCGAATCCTTGTATTCGAGGAAGTAGTCGACCGGCTCGGTGAACTTCTGCTTCTTGCCGTCGCCCTTGGCGAAGGTGAAGTAGGCGTATTCCTTCAGCGACTCGACATTGGTCTGCGCCAGCGGCGCGAGCTCCTCGCGGCTGTAGGTCCCCTTCACCTTGGCCTCGATGCCCTGCAGCGCATAGGTCGAGAACATGTCGTCGAAGGTCCAGGCGTGGCGGACCGCGGTGATGGTGCCGTCGGGCGCGTAGATCAGTTCGCTTTTGGCGACGATCCAGACATGCGGATGGGCCTCGGCGGCCGCCGTGCCGAGCGCGACGGACACCGCAAGCACGAGCCAGGCGACCAGGCGATTCACGGGCTGCCGCACCGTCAGGCCGCCTCAGGCGTCTCGAGCAGGCCGCGCCGGCGCAGCAGCGCATCCGGCTCGGGCTCGCGGCCGCGGAACGCGACATAGGCCTCCTCCGGATCGCGCGAGCCGCCCGACGAATAGATGTCGTCATGCAGCCGCTTGGCGGTCGCGGGATCGAAGATGTCGCCGGCCTCCTCGAAGGCGCCGAACGCATCGGCGTCCATCACCTCCGACCACATGTAGCTGTAGTAGCCGGACGCATAGTGGTCGCCGGAGAAGATGTGGCCGAACTGGGTCGGCCGGTGCCGCAGCGAGATCTCGGCGGGCATACCGATCTTCTCCAGCTCCTTCTGCTCGAAGGCGCGGACGTCCCAGCTCGCCGCCGCCGGCTGGGTGTGGAATTCGAGGTCGACCAGCGCCGAGGAGACGAACTCCACGGTGGCAAAGCCCTGGTTGAACTTGCGCGCGGCGAGGAAGCGCTTGAGCAGGTCGTCGGGCAGCGCCTCTCCGGTCTGGTAGTGGCGGGCGAAGCGCTGCAGCACCTCGGGCCGCTCCTGCCAGTGCTCGTAGAGTTGCGAGGGCAGCTCGACGAAGTCGGTGAACACTGAGGTGCCCGACAGCGACGGATAGGTCACGTTGGAGAGCATGCCGTGCAGGCCATGGCCGAACTCGTGGAACAGGGTCCGCGCTTCGTCCGGCGACAGCAGCGACGGCGCGCCGTCGGCGCCCTTGGCGAAGTTGCAGACATTGATGACCAGCGGCGCGACGTCGCCGTCGAGCTTCTGCTGATCGCGCAGTGAAGTCATCCAGGCGCCGGAGCGCTTCGACGGCCGCGCGAAGTAATCGCCGTAGAACAGCGCCTTGTGCTGGCCGTCGCGGCCCTTGACCTCCCAGACCCGCACATCCGGATGCCACACCGGGACGTCCTTGCGCTCGGCGAAGGTGACGCCGAACAGGCGGGTGGCGCAATCGAACGCGGCCTCGATCATGTGATCGAGCACCAGGTACGGCTTGATCGCGGAATCGTCGAAATTGGCTTTGGCCTGGCGCAGCTTCTCGGCGTAGTAGCGCCAGTCCCAGGCCGCCAAAGTGAAATTGCCGCCCTCTTCGGTGATCAGCGCCTGCAGCGCATCGCGGTCGGCGAGCGCCCGCGCCCGCGCCGGCTTCCAGACCCGCTCCAGCAGGCCGCGCACCGCCTCCGGCGTCTTGGCCATGGAATCCTCGAGGCGATAGGCGGCGTAGGTCGGGAAGCCCAGGATCTTCGCGGTCTCCTCGCGCAGCCTGAGGATCTCCACGATGGTCGCATTGTTGTCGTTGGCGTTGCCGTTGTCGCCGCGGGCCGTGAAGGCCTTGTAGACCTTCTCGCGCAGGTCGCGCCGCGACGAGCTCTGCAGGAACGGCTCGACCGAGGAGCGCGACAGCGTCACGATCGCCTTGCCGGCCATGCCGCGCTCTTCCGCCGCAGCCTTGGCCGCCGCCACAAATGTGTCGGACAGGCCGGCGCGATCGCCCTCGCCGAGCTCCATGGACCACTCCTGCTCGTCGCCGAGCAGATGGTGGCTGAACGAGGTGCCGAGATGGGCGAGGCGCTCGTTGATCTCGGCCATGCGGGCCTTGGCCGCGTCGTCGAGCCCGGCGCCGGAGCGGCGGAAGCGGGTGTAGGTGCGCTCCAGGAGCCGCATCTGCTCGCCGGTCAGGCCGAGCGAGGCGCGCTTTTCATGCAGCATGGCGATGCGGCCAAACAGCACAGCGTTCATCATGATCGGATTCCAGTGCCGCGCCATTCGGGGCGACACCTCCTTGTCGATCTCCAGGATCGCCGGGCTCGAATGGGCCGAGACCAGATCGTAGAACACGGCCGAGACCTTCGACAGCAGCTTGCCGGAACGCTCCAGCGCCGTGATGGTGTTGTCGAAGTCGGGCAGCGCCGGATCGTGGGTGATCGCAGCCACTTCAGCCGAATGGTCGGCGAAGGCCTGCTCGAAGGCGGGCAGGAAATGCTCCGGCTTGATCTCGGCGAAAGGCGGCGTCTCGAGCGGCGTCTGCCACGCCTTCAGGAGGGGGTTGGCTTGAGCCTCTGCGCTGGTTTCTGACATCGAATGTCCCGTTTTTCGCCTTGAAAATGCGGCCCAATCTATATCACGCGATACGGCATTTTTGGGCCTTTTGCGCTTGATAGATGGGCACTTTTCGGAGAGATTGCGCCCCCTGAACAGGACCTATTTCATGACCATGCAGCCTTCCACCTCAGGCAACCGCGCCATCGCCTGGCCGAGCGTCATCACCGTCATCTCGGCGGCGATCCTGATCGGCGCGGAAGTGTTCGGCGCGGCCTTCGCCGGCGGCTGGGCACTCGCGATCGCGCTTGGGCTCGGTGATCTCGGCGCACACATCCTGCAGGCCACGCTGTTCGGCGTCGGCGTCCTGATCATGATCGCCTTCATCCGCGCAGCTCAGCGCGTCGAACCGTTCACGCGTCGCGCGTGAGCTGAAGCGATTCAAGAAAGCGCTGCGGCACAGGGCTAAAACGCACACGCTTCGTTAGTCATTCTTAACAGCCGTTCATCTTCAACGCCTGCTGCGCACGAGATCGCAAGCACGCGTTAGGGAAATTTGTCGCTATCGCAAAAAAATTCTTGCGCCGCGAATTCAAAAGACTTATTTCCTGCCTTGCCCAATTTCGCACGTGCCTGTGGTCGTGTGTCAGTCGGTAGGTATCCGGACAAGAGGCCGGACAGCCGCCAAGGGGTGGAAGAACCGAGGGTCGCTTACGTCCGTCAGGACACGAGGCGGCCAGCATCTCTCTCCAGGGATGCCGTTGAAGGTCTCACCACTCTTTGCAACCGTGACTGGCAGCCGGAGGCGAACCGGCGCACCCCGCTCTCAACGGGGGACGCGACTTAAAGCAACGACGGATCGGGCTTTTTTGGTCTCTACCGGCAGTCCAACGCCGGCGCGGGCTACTGAAAAGGCTTGTCCTTCATTGCCAGGTGTGCGGGCGGGAAACTCTCCCAACCAATCCACGGCAGCACAGTCTGGTTTGAGTCTCTTGGCCTCAACGCGCCTCCATCGCGCGATGTGGCCGAAGCGCTTTGACCCGACGTCACGTTGATGCGGATCCCGTCGCTGGGGCCGTTGGAGAGTGCCATGACTGAACGTATCCAGGAATTCCTGCGCAACCGCCGCCAGGATGGTCTCGACACCGAGCCGTGCCTCGTCGTCGATCTCGAAGTCGTGCGCGACAACTACCAGACCTTCGCGAAGGCGCTGCCGGACAGCCGCGTGTTCTACGCCGTGAAGGCCAACCCTGCGCCCCAAGTGCTGTCGCTGCTGGCCTCGCTCGGCTCCTGCTTCGACACCGCGACCGTCGCGGAGATCGAGATGGCGCTGGCCGCCGGTGCGACGCCGGACCGCATCTCCTATGGCAACACGATCAAGAAGGAGCGCGACATCGCGCGTGCCTTCGCGCTCGGCATTCGCCTGTTCGCGGTCGATTGCGCCGCCGAGGTCGAGAAGGTCGCGCGCGCCGCTCCCGGCGCCAGGGTGTTCTGCCGCATCCTCTATGATTGCGCCGGCGCCGAGTGGCCGCTGTCGCGCAAGTTCGGCTGCGATCCGGAGATGGCGGTCGAGGTGCTCGACCTCGCCAAGCGCCTTGGGCTGGAGCCGTGCGGCATCTCGTTCCATGTCGGCTCGCAGCAGCGCAAGGTGAAGGCGTGGGACCGTGCGCTGGCGATGGCGTCGACCGTGTTCCGTGACTGCGCCGAGCGCGGGATCAACCTCACCATGGTCAACATGGGCGGTGGCTTCCCGACCAAGTATCTCAAGGACGTTCCGCCGGTTCTGCAATATGGCCGGTCGATCTTCCGCGCGCTGCGCAAGCATTTCGGCAACCAGATCCCGGAGACGATCATCGAGCCGGGCCGCGGCATGGTCGGCAATGCGGGCGTGATCGAGACCGAGGTCGTGCTGATCTCGCGCAAGAGCGACGAGGACGAGGTGCGCTGGGTCTATCTCGACATCGGCAAGTTCGGCGGTCTCGCCGAGACGATGGACGAGTCGATCCGTTATGCCATCCGCACGCCGCATGACGGCGCGGACATGACGCCGTGCGTGCTCGCGGGCCCGACCTGCGATAGCGCCGACGTGCTGTACGAGAAGCTGCCGTATCCGCTCCCGGTGACGCTCGAGATCGGCGACAAGCTGCTGATCGAAGGCACCGGCGCCTATACGTCGACCTATTCGTCGGTGGCGTTCAACGGCATTCCGCCGCTGAAGACCTACCACATCTAAGCCGCCTCCTTTTCGAGGCCTGATGAACCGGGAGCCGGCCCCGCCGGCTCCTTCCCGATCATTTTTGATTTTCCTGAACGACGCTTGCCGCGGCTTACGCCATGCCGTTGCAAGCGGGGACTGACGTGCCATGACTGCAAAACGGAACACCCCCGTTGCCCTCATCCGGGAAGCCGCCCCGTTCGCGATCCGTGCGGAGCGTGCCTCGGACGTCGTCGCGCGCGAAGCGCTGCTGGATGCCTGCTTTGGCGAGAACCGCCATGCCCGCACTTGCCAGCGCCTGCGCGACGGACGTGCGCCCGCCCAAGGCCTGAGCCTTGCGGCCGTGCGCCAGGACGGCCGGCTGGTTGGAACCGTGCGGCTGTGGCACGTCAGCGCGGGGGGCCGCAGCGCGCTGATGCTGGGGCCGCTGGCCGTCGATGACGACTGCCGCGGCCTCGGCGTCGGCGCCGCGCTGACGCAGCGCGCGCTGGCCGTAGCGAAGGCCCGCGGCCATGGGGCTGTGATCCTGCTCGGCGATGCGCCCTACTACGCCCGTTTCGGCTTCTCCGCCGGCAAGACCGGCGAGCTGTCGCTGCCCGGCGCTTTCGAGCGCGACCGGCTGCTCGGCCTCGAGCTGGTCGAGGGCGCGCTTGACGGCGCATGGGGCATGATCTCGCCGTCCGGCGCACCGCTGCCCAAGATCAAGGCAACGACCAAGGCAACCCGCAACCGGAAGGCACCGTTCGCCGTGCCGCACGCGGCGTAAGGCGGCGGCCATGTCGGAGCACCTTCCCGCAACCGATGGCGCGCGCCCGCGTTGGCGCGGCCTCGTCACCACGGTCATGCTGGTCCTGATCTCGGTCATGATCGTCAGGGACATCCTGATCCGGCGCTGGACCGGCACGCCGCCGTCGCCGCCGGACACCACGCTGCAGTCCCACTAACCGGCGGCCGCCGGGTCAGAATCCCGGGGCAAACTCCAAGGGGTTGCGCGGGCGCTAAAAATGCCCGTAAACCCCGCGCAAAGCCATTTCAGCCGAGGTCCCAGATGTCCCGCCGCCTGATTTCCACCGGCTCGCCGTTCGAGAAGACCGCGGGCTATAGCCGCGCCGTAATCGATGGCGACTTCGCCTTCGTCGCCGGAACCACCGGCTATGACTACACCATGATGACCATGCCATCAGATGTCACGAGCCAGTCACGGAACTGCTTCAAGACCATCGAGGCTGCCCTGAAAGAGGGAGGCTTTGCGATGGCCGACATCGTGCGTGCGACCTACTACCTCACCGACATCAGTGACGTGGAAGCCCATTTCGCGGTCTGCGGCGAGGTTCTCGGCGACATCCGCCCGGCCGCAACGCTGCTGATCGTCGCGGGGCTCTACAAGCCCGAGATGAAGGTCGAGATCGAAGTCACCGCGAAGCAACGTACCCCCTGATCCACTCTATCCGCCGCTAGGCACTCTCCTGGAGAAAATGATGAGCCCCTCCTCGCAGATCTACGCGAAAATCACCGGCCCCATTGTCATGATCGGCTTCGGCTCGATCGGCAAAGGCACATTGCCGATGATCGAGCGTCATCTCGATTACGACAAGTCGCGCGTCACCGTGATCGATCCCAAGGATGAGGGCCGCAAGGCACATTGCGAGAAGCAGAACGTCAAGTTCATCCAGCAGGCCGTGACCAAGGACAATTATCGCGAGTTGCTGACCCCGCTGCTCACCGAAGGCGGCGGCCAGGGCTTCTGCGTCAATCTGTCGGTCGATACCGGCTCGACCGACATCATGGAGCTCTGCAACGAGGTCGGCGCGCTTTACATCGACACCGTCAACGAGCCCTGGCTCGGCTTCTATTTCGATTCCTCGAAGGGTCCCGAGGCGCGCTCCAATTACGCGCTGCGAGAAGTGACGCTGGCCGCCAAGAAGGCGCGTCCCGCGGGCTCGACCACGGCCGTCTCCTGCTGCGGCGCCAATCCCGGCATGGTCTCGTTCTTCGTCAAGCAGGCGCTGCTCAATGTCGCCGCCGATCTGAAGCTCAATGCTCCCAAGCCGAAGACCAAGGCCGAATGGGCGGACCTGATGCGGCAGGCCGGCGTCAAGGGCATCCACATCGCCGAGCGCGACACCCAGCGCTCCAAGTCGCCGAAGGAGCCCGATGTTTTCGTCAACACCTGGTCGGTGGAAGGTTTCCTGTCGGAAGGCGTGCAGCCGTCCGAACTCGGCTGGGGCACCCATGAAAAATGGATGCCCGAGAATGCGCATACCCACGAGGCCGGCTGCGGCGCGGCCATCTATCTGATGCAGCCCGGCGCCAACACGCGCGTGCGGACCTGGTGCCCGACTCGCGGCGCGCAGTACGGCTTCCTCGTCACCCACAACGAGTCGATCTCGATCGCCGATTACTTCACGGTGCGCGACGCATCGGGCACGGCGATCTATCGGCCGACCTGCCATTATGCCTATCATCCGGCTGACGATGCCGTGCTGTCGCTGCATGAAATGTTCGGCCGCGCAGCCAGGATGCAGGAGAAGCACCACATCCTCGACGAGAACGAGATCGTCGATGGCATCGACGAGCTCGGCGTGCTGCTGTTCGGCCACGACAACAATGCCTACTGGTACGGCTCGCAGCTCTCCATCGAAGAGACCCGCAAGCTCGCGCCCTATCAGAACGCGACCGGCCTGCAGGTGACCTCCGCCGTGCTCGGCGGCATGGTGTGGGCGCTGGAGAACCCGAACGAAGGCATCGTCGAAGCCGACGAGATGGACTTCGATCGCCTGCTGGAGATCCAGCTGCCGTATCTCGGCCCGGTGAAGGGTTTCTACACCGATTGGACCCCGCTGACGGATCGTCCGGGACTGTTCCCGGAAGACATCGACACCAGCGATCCCTGGCAGTTCAAGAATATCCTGGTGCGCTGAGAGGCCTTCCAGGCAAAATCTCGAAAACAACCCCATGCACAGTAGCCGGCGAGAGGGGCTGGCTCTCGTCATTCCGGGATGGCCTGAAGGGCCAGACCCGGAATGACAGCCGTTCACCGCGCCATATAGTCGAACGCCACCGAGCCGAGCCCGAGCGTCAGGTCCGCCTTGTAGTGCAGCGCGGAGACCACCTCGCGCACCGGCAGGCGGGCGACGTCGCATAGCGCGTGCGGAAACAGGCCGAGCGCGGCGGGGCCGGTCCAGGCTTCCTTCAGCACGATGTCGTCGAGATGAAAGCGCACCAGCTCGCAGATCCGCGGGCTGCCGTCGACATGCGGGATGATCTTCAGGATGAAGTTCGGCGCCTTCATCGCGTTCAGGACCGTCTCGTGCTCGACCTTGCGGTACTTGTAGCCCATGGTGGCGGAAGCGCAGAGCACCGAGCCGTAATGCAGCGAGCCGACCAGCACGTCGCTCTCGACCGCGATCTTGGGCCGCGCCAGCTTCTTCGGAAATCCCCACAGCTCGCGGCCACCGGCGATCGGGGCCTCGTCGTCGAGATACATCGCGTGGGTATAGGCACCCACCTCGCCCCTGAAGCGGACCGGGATCACCTGCCCGGTCTCGGTGTAGTCGCCGAAGCCGGTCGAGTCCGGCATGCGGATGAATTCATACTTCACGACAGGCTCGGCGACCTCGAGCGGCTCCGGCACCACGGCCGCAAGTGCTTCGGGGTCGGTCTTGTAGGTGATGATGAAATATTCGCGGTCGAAGAACCGGTACGGCCCCGGCGGAAACGACGGGTTGGTGAGCGGCATCGAATAGGCGGTGCGCCGGACGTCCTCGATCTTCATGAAAGGCCCCATCTGTCGTTGGCAAGACGAGGGATTATGGCGGGCGCGGGCGGCGGAGGCGAGACCGTATAATCGGCAGCATCAGTCAAATGCGCGTCACAATGCAGGTCCTCGACGGACCGGCTCGCGGCTACTTCTTCTCGATCGGTGGCGCGGTCTTCTCGGCGGGCGCCGGCGGCAGCACCGGCTTGGCCCCGGCCTTCTGCGCCTCAGCGTCGGGACGCGCCGGCTCCGGCGCCGGCGTGGTGGGCCGCTCGCCGCCCGGCTTCGACTCGGCCGGCGCTGTCGTCTTCTGCGGCTCCGGCGTAGGCGTCGCCTGCAACGGCTGCGTTGCCTGCGCCATCTCCTGCGGCGGGCCGGCGTTGATCGCGTGTATCGACAGCGCTGCGATCGCAACGCCCGCCGCCACCAATGTGGACGCGATCAGCATGTCGTTTCGCAGCCTGGTCCGATCCGCAGCCATCTCGTTCACCCGCGATTGTCAGCGAGGTCAACGATCCGGCCGACGCATGGTTCCTGAGCGCAGCCGCGCGGGAACCTCGCGTCAATCCGTTGTGCTGATTTCCCAGGTCGCGTGCCGCACGCCGGGCTGATGCTGCAGGTCGACCACCACGGCATTCAGCTCGTTGGGTTCGACCGCGGTCGAGACCAGCTCCGCCACGATCTCGAGGAAGTCGTCGCCGGCCTCGACCACGTTGACATCGGCGACCGGATAGTTCGCTGCCTCGAGCTTCTCGACCAGGCGGTCGCGCATGTCGGGCAACGCCTCGGGGGTCACCGCGAGCTTGAAGTAATAGGTCGCCTCCAGCGCCTTCTCGTTCAGCGGGATGCGGTTGATGGCGTTGACCAGCGGACGCAGCAGCGTGTTGCCGGCGATCACGAACACGGTCAGCGCCGCCGCCTGCGCAACCAGATCGGCGCCGGCACAGGAGCCGACCGCGGCCGAGGCCCACAGCGTCGCCGCGGTGTTGAGGCCACGCACGTCCATGCCCTGCTTCATGATGACGCCGGCGCCGAGGAAGCCGATCCCCGACACCACATAGGCGATCACCCGCACCGCGCCGTCGGCGCCCGCAAGATGCATCGCGAGGTCGACGAAGGCGGCCGCGCCGACCGCGACCAGCACATTGGTGCGCAGCCCCGCGGTGCGCTGCCGGTACTGCCGCTCGGCCCCGATCAGCGTGCCGAGCACAAAGGCTGACGTCAGGCTGACCAGCGTGTCGAGGAAGTCGGCGAGCTGGAATGTGGTGAGAAATCGCATAACGCTGCAGTCCCGGGTGGATGCAGCGATCTCTTACATTTCCAGGATGCCCGCGTCACCATCTTCCGTTCCGAAGGCGAGCAGCGTGCCCTTGGCATTCCATCCCAGCGCGGACACCGCGGTACCGGCATTCCGGCGCACCAGGATCTCGGCGCCATCCTCGAGCCGAACCATCAGCACGGTGCCGTCGGCATAGCCGACCGCCATGATGTCGTTCTTCGGATGGCAGGCGACCACCGCGACCCGGGCCGGCATCGGCGCCAGCATCGCCGGCTCCTTGCCCATCGGGCCGTCCTTGCTGGTGAACGGCCAGACGATCACGGTGTCGGCGCCCGAGGTCGCGAGGCCCTTGCCGCCGACGCTCCATGACATCGAGCGCACGCGGCCGGGATAGCCGCTCATCCGCATATGCCTGTTGTCGGCGAGCCGCCAGCCATGCATCGCCGGCTCGTGCATCGCGGTGACCAGGAATTTGTTGTCCGGGCTGAACATCACGGCAAGATGCGAGCCGGCCCATTCCAGGAATTCCGGATTGGCGGCCATGTTGGGGAACCACAAGGTCACGCCGTTGTAATGCGCGATCGCAAGCCGCAGGCCCTTCGGCGCAAACGCCAGCCCGCCGACGGTCGACGGCACCTCGAAGGTTTTCTCTTCGCCCTTGGGATTGCGCACGAACGCAGTCTTGCCCGCCGACCACGCCACGGTGCCGTCGCCGTGCAAGGCGACATTGTCGATCCAGCGCCGCTTGGCGTCGGTCGTAATGACAGCGGTCTCGCCCTTGGCATCGATCGCGATCAGCTTGCCGTCGTCACCGCCGGTGACGAGCCGCTTGCCGTCGGAGGCCGCGCACAGGATGGCGCCGAAATGCGTCTCTGTCCGCGTGATCTCGCCGTCGATAGTCGCGATCGCGACGTTCTCCTCGGCACCGACGAAGAACGCGCGGTCGCCGAGGAAATGCACCGAACCGACCGCAGCACCAAGCGGAAGCTGCCTGACGCGGTCGGTGATCGAAACGATGGAAGAAGGGGCCTCGCCCGGATCGAACTCTTTCATCACGTGGTGATGCACTGCTCGAAGCCGTCGCGGATCGCCTGCTCCGGCAATTCGCGACCGATGAACACGACGCGGCTTTCGCGCTTCTCGCCATCCTTCCATTTCCGCTGGTGGTCGCCCTCCAGCATCATGTGGACACCCTGGAACACGTAGCGGTCGTCGTCGCCGGTGAAGGCAAGGATGCCCTTCGAGCGCAGGATCTTCTGGCCCTCGGTGGCGACGAGGTTCTGCAGCCAGGGCATGAACTTGGTCGGATCGAGCGGCTTCTCCGAGCGCAGCGACAGCGATTGCATGTCCTCGTCGTGATAGTGCTTCAGGCCATGGCCGTGGTCGTGATCATGATGATGGTGGTGATGGTCATGATCATGATGATCGTGGTCATGGTCGTGATCGTCGCCGGCCTCGAGGAAGTCAGGCTCGATCTCAAGGATGCGGTCGAGGTCGAACGCGCCGCGCTCCAGCACGTCAGTGATCCCGACCTGGCAACGCTCGGTGCGGTGCAGTTTTGCGTACGGATTGATGCCGCGGATGCGGGCCTCGACCTCGGCGAGTTCGGGCTTGGAGACCAGGTCGGTCTTGTTCAGCACGATGACGTCGGCGAACGCGATCTGGTTCTTGGCTTCCGGCGCGTCCTTGAGGCGGTCGCTCAGCCATTTGGCGTCGGCAACGGTCACGACAGCATCGAGCCGGGCGTTCTTCTGCACGTCCTCGTCGACGAAGAAGGTCTGCGCGACCGGCGCCGGATCGGCAAGGCCCGTGGTCTCGACGATAATGGCGTCGAACTTGCCCTTGCGCTTCATCAACCCGTCCATGATGCGGACGAGATCGCCGCGCACCGTGCAGCAGACGCAGCCATTGTTCATCTCGAACACTTCCTCATCGGCGCCGATGATGAGGTCGTTGTCGATGCCGATCTCGCCGAATTCGTTGACGATGACGGCGTATTTCTTGCCGTGGTTCTCCGACAGGATGCGGTTCAGCAGCGTGGTCTTGCCGGCGCCGAGATAGCCCGTCAGCACGGTCACAGGAATTTTTTGCGAAGCTTCAGCCATAACAACTCCGAAAGGAACTCTTTGTTTGAGCATGATCTTATCGGAAAACCGGACCCCACTTTTCCGGATCATGCTGGTCGGCGCTCAGCCAGACAGGGAGGCCCCTGCCCTAGTTGGCGAGCGCGCTGGTCAGGGCCTTTATATTGTGCCTGACCATATCAATGTAAGTGGGTGCCTGGCCCTTTTCGCCCGTCAAACTGTCCGAATACAGGGTCCCGCCGACCCTGGCGCCGGTCTCGGCGGCGATCCGCTCGACCAGGCGGGGATCGCTGATATTTTCGAGAAAAACTGCCGGAATTTTCGCAACCTTGATCTGGGCGATGATGGCGGCGATATCGCGCGCACTGGGCTCGGAATCGGTGGAGACACTCTGCGGCGAGAAGAACGTGACCCCGTAGGCATCAGCGAAATAGCCGAAGGCGCCATGGGTCGAGATCACCTTGCGCCGCGCCTCCGGTACCCGTCCCAGCGCCTCATGCACCTCGCGGTCGAGCGCCTCCAGCTTGGCCAGATAGGCGTCGGCATTGGCCTTGAAGACGCCGGCCCGGTCAGGCGCCGCTGCGATCAGCCCGTCGCGAATATTGACGACATAGATCTTCGCATTGGCGACGGATTGCCAGGCATGCGGATCGTCATGGCCGCCCATCTTCCGCGGCATGATCCCCTTGGTTGCCACCACAACCGGCGCCTTGCTGCCGGAGGCCTGCAACAACCGCGGCAGCCAGCCCTCGAAGCCGAGGCCGTTGATGACCAGCAGCCTGGCATCGGCGACTCTCTTGGCATCCGCCGGCGTCGGCGCATAGACATGCGCGTCGCCGTCGGGCCCGACCAGCGCCACCACGTCGACGTCGTTGCCGCCGACATTGCGCACCATGTCGGCGAGGATCGAGAAACTGGCGACGACGTTGACACGCTCCTGAGTGCGCGCCGTGCCGCCCGCCAGCAGCAGTGCCAAGCAAATCAGACCGAACAACCGCCGCATCGTCCTCACGCCTCGAGATGGCGGCCGGGGAACAGCTGCCGCACCAGGCCGCTGACATTGCCGAACAGCAGCGACACAATGTAGAGCCCGGCCGCGACCAGGATGATCGCGGGGCCGGAAGGAATCCGGGTCTGGTACGACAGCACAAGCCCGGCATAACCCGACAGCATCGCGCTCGCGACCGCGATGCAGATCATGGTGGTGATGTCGCGCGACCAGAACCGTGCAATGCCGGCGGGCAGGATCATCAGCCCGACGCCGAGCAGCGTGCCGAGCGCATGGAAGCCGTTGACGAGATTGACCACGACCAGCGCGAGGAAGGCGAGATGTGCCGGCGCGCCGGCCCGGCTCACGGTGCGCAGGAACACCGGATCGACGCATTCGATCACCAGCGGGCGATAGATCACCGCGAGCACCAAGAGCGTGATGGTGGCATTGAACGCGATCACCAGCAGGGTCTGGTCGTCCATCGCGAGGATGTTGCCGAACAGCACATGCAGCAGGTCGATATTGGTGCCCTTGATGGAGACGATGGTAACGCCGAGCGCCAGCGAGACCAGGTAGAAGGTCGCCAGCGACGCATCTTCCTTCAGCTCGGTGGTGCGGGCGACGAGGCCCGCGAGCAGCGCCACCGCAAAGCCCGCGATCAGGCCCCCGGTCGTCATCGCGAACAGGTTGAGCCCGGACAGCAGGAAGCCGATCGCGGCGCCCGGCAGGATCGCATGCGCCATGGCATCGCCGACCAGGCTCATCCGCCGCAGCATCAGGAATACGCCGATCGGCGCGCCGCCGAGCGACAGCGCGATCACGGCCGCCAGCGCGCGGCGCATGAACTCGAATTCGGTGAAGGGCGTGATCAGCGCGTCGGATAGCATCGGCGTCAGGCGGCCCGTGAGCGCGGATCGGCGGCGCAGGCCGCGGCGCTGTCGTCGAAGGCCTCACACATCCGCATCGCGACCGTCAGATTGTCCGCCGTCAGCGTCTCCGCGGTCGGCCCCCATTCCACCGGGCCCCGCGCCAGCAGCAACGTTTCCGGGAAATTGTTGCGCACCATGTCGAGGTCGTGCAGCGCCGCCAGCACCGTGCGTCCCTCGCCGTTCCAGCGCTTCACCAGCGCCAGCAGATCGGCGGTGGTCTTGGCGTCGATGGCGTTGAACGGCTCGTCGAGCACGATCAGGCGGGCGTCCTGCAGCAGCACCCGCGCGAACAGCATGCGCTGGGTCTGGCCACCGGACAGCGTGCCGATCGGCCGGTTCTCGAAGCCGTTGAGGCCGACCGCGGCCAGCGCCGCCAGGATCTTGCCACGCGCGGCCCTGCCGATGCCGCCGAAGAAGCCGGTCGCGCGCCACAGCCCGGTGCCGACGAAATCGAACACCGAGATCGGGAACGTACGGTCGATGTCGGCGGACTGCGGCAGATAGGCGATGTCGCGATGCTCGAGCCCGTCGAGATCGATCACGCCCGACAGCGGCTTCAGCACGCCGGCGATGCCGCGCAACAGCGTCGACTTGCCGGCGCCGTTCGGGCCGATCACGGCCAGCAGCGCGCCCGCCTCGACCGCGCCGTTGAGATGGTGCACCGCCGGATGGCGGTCATAGCCGAGCGTGACGTCGCGGAAGGTGACCAGCGGAGACCCCATCGTTCACCTCATCGCCAGCCAGACGACGCCCCACAGGCAGGCAGAGACCGCGAGCGCCGCGGCCAGCCGGGCCGGCACCGGCATGCGCAGGATCGACCAGGGCGCGGCCTGGGCCGGATGGGCGTGCGGGCCGTGGCTGTGCCCGTGGGGATGGCCGTGGCCATGGTGGGCGTGGTCGTGGGTGTGCGTATGCGCCATGACCAAGTTGTTATATTATAACATAACGCGAGTCTACAAACGAGGAACTCATGGCCGATCCGCAAATCCGGGGGAGATTCGGGCTGCGCCGGCCAAAACCCACCCCGATGGAACCGTCGGCTGTCAGCACCGGGCGAAAGCAGACCCGTGCACTCTCCATCGTCGTCCTGGCGAAGGCCGGGACCCATCATCAGCGCGCAGCTGTCAATTCCGTCATCCTGAGGTGCGAGCCTCTTCGGCGAGCCTCGAAGGATCGACGGCCACCAGCCGGGCCGCGCATCCTTCGAGACTCGCTGCGCTCGCACCTCAGGATGACGGGGCAAATCAATCTCAGACGGTGCCGAGGACCTGCCACGACGTTCTCGCGACATAGATTGTCCGAGTCTTGTGCACCCGCAGGACGGGGAGCCAGTCTACTGGCACACCGGCGCGGTCAGTTTCGGGTCGGCTGGTCTTGCCGACCAATACCCCCGCTGACCGAGCTCCGCGTCGTTTGTGGCGGGAGCACATACGTAGCTCGTCTTGCCGACGCACATCGGCGAGCCGATCGAGAAGATGAGGTTTTCGTAGATGCAATAACTGCCGATCCCGGACGGCAGATCGGTCGGCGGCGTTATTGAGCCTCCCAAATAGGGCTGCGATGAAGCGCCAGGGGCCCTGTCCTGTGCCGCGGCCGCATGAAGGGAAATCAAAAGCGTCAGACACGTGACGATGCGAAGCATGATCCCTCCGGTCAAAGAATGCCGGCGAAGCGTCGGGCGGCTTCCGGCGCGCGAAGCGCACAACGAGCCGCGACGGAATCGCTAGCAGGCCAATATGACACTTGCTTTGCGAGTCCTCTGCAGGACGGACACGCCTTTTAGCCCATCGCGTCATCTGCCGCACCTGCGCAAGAAGATGGTCGTTGGTGCAGCGAAGCGGACCAGGGCGACGAGGCGTCGTCACGCCTCGCGCGCGTAACTCTTCAACCTCGCCTCCAGCACCGCGATCACCTGGTCGCGGACGGGGTCGCGGGAGCCTTTCAGCCAGGCGGCGGCGAGCGGCAGGCGGCCGGCGGCGCTGCCACGCTTGAGGCGTAGCGGCACAAAGCGGACGCCCGGGATCGCCATCCGCGCGGTCCAGCGCGGCACGATGGCAACCCCGAGCCTTGCTGCGACCATGTTGACGATGGTCTGCTTCTCGTCGGCGATCTCCTGGATGCGCGGTGTCAGCCCAGCCTCGTCGAACAGTTTTGTCGTGAGGTCGTGGCTGTGCGGCCGCGAGCGGCGCTCCGGTACGATCAGGGGCTGATCGGCGATGTCGGGCAGCACGATCTGCTTGCGCCGCGCCAGCGCATGCTTGTGCGAGAGCGCCACCACCGCGGTTTCCTGCAGCAGCGCGACGAACTCGATGCGGCGGTCGGGCCGCTCCGGCGGGCGCACGAACGCGAGGTCGAGCGCGCCGGACAAGAGCTTCGGCAGCAGCCGGATGGTCTTCTCTTCCAGCAGCTGCACGGCAACGTCCGGATGGGTGGCGCGGAGGTCGCGCAGCAGCGGCGGCAACAGGCCGGCCGCGGCGCTGTCGATCGCGCCGATCCGGAAGCGCCGCGCCTGCGGCTTGCGCAGCCGGCGGCGAAAGCCGTTCTCGATCGCCTCGGCGCGGCCGAGTAGCGCCCGCCCCTCGCGCAGCAGCACAGCGCCGTCCTCGGTCAACGACACCGCGCGCGTGGTGCGCGCGAACAGCCGCACCCCGAGATCCTCCTCCAGCAGCTTGATGTGGCGGCCGAGCGCCGAGGGCATCATCTGGAGGCGCTGCGCGGCGCGGCCGAAATGCAGTTCCTCGGCAGCCGCCACGAAGCAGCGAAGCTGGTGCAGTTCCAAGCTGGGTTTCCTTCTCACCTGCCGTCATTGCGAGCGCAAGCGAAGCAATCCATCTCTCCGCACGCGTGGAAAGATGGATTGCTTCGTCGCATGCGCTCCTCGCAATGACGGGCGATGGCGAACGATTATATCATTTTTTTGTATAAACCGGCGCGGGTTGAAGCGGAAGGGCGCGGGCTTCTAGGCTTGCCGGTGGCGCGGCGACATGCGCCGTCCCAACAAACAAGACGAACCCCTGAGGAAGCCCATGGAAAGCCAGCTTGGCACGCGCGTGTTGCGCAAGATCTCACTGCGCATCGTGCCGTTCATCATGCTGCTGTACTTCGTGGCCTTCATCGATCGCGTCAATATCGGCTTCGCCTCGCTGACCATGAACAAGGACATCGGCCTGTCGCCGACTGTCTATGGTTTCGGCGCCGGTATCTTCTTCTGGGGCTACTTCCTGTTCGAGGTGCCCTCCAACATCATCCTGCACAAGATCGGCGCACGGATCTGGATCGCGCGGGTGATGATCACCTGGGGCCTGGTCTCGGCGACGATGGCGCTCGTGCAGGGCGCGACCAGCTTCTACGTGCTGCGCTTCCTGCTCGGCGCCGCCGAAGCCGGCTTCTTCCCCGGCATCATCCTCTACCTCTCCTACTGGTTCCCGGCGCGGCAGCGCGCCGCCGTCACCGCGCTGTTCATGGCGGCGGCACCGCTCTCGACCGTGCTCGGCTCGCCGGTCTCGGGCGCGCTGCTGGAGATGGACGGCCTGCTCGGCTTCAAGGGCTGGCAATGGCTGTTCGTGCTGGAGGCGATACCGGCCGTGCTGCTCGGCTTCGTGGTGCTCGGCTTCCTGACCGACCGGCCGGAGCAGGCGCGATGGCTCGCCGACGATGAGCGCGCCTGGCTGGTCAGGACCATGAAGGCAGAGACCGACGGCAAGGCCTCAACCGCGAGCCACAGCATCTGGCGCGGCCTCGCCGATCCGCGCGTGCTGGCGCTGGCGCTGGTCTATTTCGGGACCTCGGCCGGGCTCTACACACTCGGCGTGTGGGCGCCGCAGATCATCAAGGCGTTCGGCCTGTCGTCGATCCAGGTCGGCTTCCTCAACGCGGTGCCGGCGACCATCGCCGTGATCGCGATGGTGCTGTGGGCGCGGCATTCGGATCGCACCGGCGAACGCACCTGGCACGTGGTGCTGGCCTGCCTGATGGCAGCGGCGGGCCTCGCGCTGGCCGGATTGTGGACCGGCCTTGCCGCGGTGATCGCGGCCCTGACCCTGGTCAATATCGGCATCTCCTCGTCGAAGCCGCCGCTGTGGAGCATGCCGACCATGTTCCTGTCGGGCTCGGCCGCCGCGGCCGGGATCGCCACCATCAACTCGATCGGCAATCTCGGCGGCTTCGTCGGCCCGGCGATGATCGGCTGGATCAAGGAACGCACCGGCAGCTTCGACGGCGGCCTCTATTTCGTCGCCGGCCTGCTGGTGCTGTCGGCCGTGCTCACGCTGCTGCTGTCGCGCGCGCAAGCCGCGCCGGCGCAGGCCGAACCGCAACCCAATCCCGTGCAAACTCGCTAACCACCCATCCGGAGAGACCCATGCGTACCCATTCCATCGCCGCCATTCCCGCCGACGGCATCGGCCCCGAAGTGATCTCCGCGGGTGTCCGCGTACTCGAGGCGCTGGCCAAGCGCTCGGGCGACATCAGCTTCAACGTCAAGACCTTCGACTGGGGCTCGGACTATTACAAGAAGCACGGCGTGATGATGCCGGCCGACGGGCTCAAAGACCTGAAGAACTTCGACGCGATCTATTTCGGCGCGGTCGGCGCGCCCGACGTGCCCGACCACATCACGCTGTGGGGCCTGCGCCTGCCGATCTGCCAGGGTTTTGACCAGTACGCCAATGTGCGGCCGACCAAGATCCTGCCCGGCGTCGCCTCGCCGCTGCGCAATGTCGGCGTCGGCGATCTCGACTGGGTGATCGTGCGCGAGAATTCCGAAGGCGAATATGCCGGCATGGGCGGCCGCGCGCACAAGGGCCTGCCGGAAGAGGTCGGGACCGAAGTTGCGGTCTTCACCCGGGTCGGCGTGACGCGGATCATGCGCTATGCGTTCCAGCTCGCGCAGTCGCGGCCGCGCAAATTCCTCACCGTGGTGACCAAGTCGAACGCGCAGCGCCACGGCATGGTGATGTGGGACGAGATCGCGGCCGAAGTGGCGACGGAATTCCCCGACGTGACCTGGGACAAGATGCTGGTCGACGCCATGACGGTGCGGATGACGCTCAATCCGAAGAGCCTCGACACCATCGTCGCGACCAATCTGCACGCCGACATCCTGTCCGACCTCGCAGGTGCCCTCGCCGGCAGCCTCGGCGTCGCGCCGACCGGCAACATCGACCCGCAGCGCCGCTTCCCCTCGATGTTCGAGCCGATCCACGGCTCGGCTTTCGACATCACCGGCAAGGGCATCGCCAACCCGGTCGCGACCTTCTGGACCGGCGCGCAGATGCTGGAGCATCTCGGCGAGAAGGACGCCGCAGCGCGCCTGATGGCCGCGGTCGAGAAGGTGTGCGCGGCCGGCGTGCTGACGCCCGACGTCGGCGGCAAGGCGACGACGAAGGAAGTGACCGACGCGGTGATCGACGCGATCCATGGATCGAATGTGTAGGGGAACGCGTCGCCGCATCATGTCGGTGAGGTGAGCACGCTGCCCAGGCTCCCTCCCCCCTTGCGGGGGAGGGTTGGGGAGAGGGGTACCGCTTGCTCCGCTGCTGATTGAGAAAGACAGGCCCTCTCAGGTGTTCGAGGTGTGTTGATGTAGTCGAACCTACCTCTCGCATCACTCCCGGGGCCACCCCTCTCCCCACCCTCTCCCGCAGGGGGAGAGGGAGCCCAACCAGGGTGCCCGCCTCACGAAGGTGCGCCTGCTTCCAATACCCACAACCGGGGAACCAACCGTGCTACCCGATCTGACCAGACGACATTTCATCACCGCTGGAGGACTATCGATCATGGCTGCGATGACGGGGATACGGCCGGCTGGCGCCGCGACATGGCGCGATGAGATCCGCGCGATCGCGTTCGACGTCCAGGGGACGTGCGTCGATTTCTATCAGCCGATCCTGCGAGCCGGGCAGGCCGTGAATGCCGCCAAGGGACTCGCGCTCGACTGGGCTCGCCTCTCGAGCGAATGGCGCGATCTCTATCGCGCCGCGCTCGACGAGGTGATCGCCGGCAAGCGCCCGTGGATGCGGGTCGATCGCATCTATCGCGAGGCGCTGGATGTGCTGCTCGATCGTCACGGCCTCTCGGAGGCATTCTCCCGGGACGAGCGCGACGAATTGAACACGGTGTGGAGCAAGCTCGACGCCTGGCCCGATAGCGTCGAAGGCCTTGCACGCCTGCGCAGCCGGTTCGTGACCTCGACATTGTCGAATGCCGGCATGGCCGCCGTGGTGGCGGTGGTCAAGCACGCCAGGCTGCCGTTCGACGCCGTGCTGACCGCGGAGCTTGCGCGCAGCTACAAGCCGTCACCCGCGGTGTATCAACTCGCCGTCGACTACCTCGGCTATCCCGCGGACAAGATCCTGATGGTCGCTTGCCACAAATACGACCTGAAGGCGGCGCGTGCGTTCGGCATGCGCACCGCGTTCGTCGCCCGTCCGCTGGAGTTCGGGCCGGCGGCGAAGGTCGACGTGGCGCGGGAAAGCTGGATCGACCTCCACGCGGACAGTTTTACCCAACTCGCCGACATGCTCGTCCCGGCGTAGCGACCCAACGCGACCCGCTCGGTGCGCTCACCTCACGAAATCGTACCCGCATCCGCACAATTGGTCAGCCGCGCCGGCACGCCGATCGCGGTGCAGCCGGCCGGTACGTCCGACGTCACCAGCGCGCCGGCGCCGACCTTGGCGAAATCGCCGATGGAGAGATTCCCGATCACCGTAGCGCCGGCGCTGAGCAGCACGCCACGGCCGATCGTCGGGGCGTGGCGCGGGTCATCCTGATGCCGCGCGATGGTGACGTTCTGCAGGATCGTGACCTCGTCGCCGACCGACGCCAGCGCGCCGATGATGATGCCGGTGCCGTGATCGAGGAAAACCGCCGTCCCGATTTGCGCCGACGGGTGAATGCTGATCTGCAACTGATCCGCCGCGGCGCTTTGCATCATGAGCGCAAGATCGGGGCGATCCTGGCGCCACAGCCAGTTCGAGACCCGCCAGGCTTGCAGCGCGACGTAGCCCTTGAAGTTGAGGAGCGGCGCCAGCAGGCCTGATATCGCCGGATCGCGGCGCACGATGGCGGTGAGATCGATCGCCGCGGCATCGACCAGCGCGGGCTCGGCGGCGAACGCCTCGCGGGCGGTCCGCACGAACTGCGCGCGATCGGCCTCGGCGCGGCAGATAGCCCGGCCGATCAGGAAGGCGAGCGCGCCGCCGAGATCGCCCTGATCGAGGATGAAGGCAGCCGACGCTTCCAGAAAAGGATCGGCGACAACAGCAGCTTCCGCCTCGCGCCGGATCGCAAGCCAGAGATCGTCAGAACTCGCCGCCGCGGATGCCGCCATCACTTCACCTCATCACCCCGACCCCAAACGGTAGAGTGGGCATGGCATCCGCAAAATGCAAACCGCCCGCTTGCTTGTCGCAAACGGGCGGCTCGGGGCCATCAGGTTCTATGGGGGCACATCGCCTGAAGGCTCAGTGCTTGCCTCGCGGGATCAGCCAGCCTTCAAAATTAGCCTTGGGGCGGCTGGTCGTTCGGCGGGGTCGGACGGGTCTTGTGCTGTGCCATGAAGGCGTCGAACTCTTCCTTGTCCTTGGCGTGGCGCAGGCGATCGAGGAAGTTCTTGAACTCGACCTGCTCCTCCTCGAGCCGGCGCAGCGTGTCCTGGCGGTATTCGTCGAAGGCGCGGTTGCCGCTGGAGGGCGGGCCGAAGCCGCCGAACGGGAAGCCGCGGCGCTCCATGCGGCTCTTCATCCGCTCCATCTTGTCCTGCATGCGCTCCATCTTGTTCTGCCAGCGATCCATGTCGTTGTGACTCCAACACGCCATTTTTCTGCTCCCGAGTGTGAAAAAGAGAAGGGCGAGGCCGATCGGCCACCAGATCATGAAGCCGAGGATGATCCCGGCGATCTTCAGGGGATGCCACGGCGTCGCGTAGAAGTAGGGACGGTAGGGCTCTTCGACGGGGCCGCGCCAGCGATTGACATCAGCGGTGTAGGCCATTTCCTTCTCCATCACGGCATCACGCCGTTGTGAATGTAAATAACATTTACATAGGTAGCCGATCCCTCGGGAAAGTCAAGCAGCGCGGATGACGCACCCCTCGGATTATTTTTAGGCCAGGCGTTGAACCTTATTTCGGCTTGCCCCACGGACCTGCCGGCTTGTCGTCGGCGGCCGCGGTTCCCGGCCTGCGGTCGGTCGGGAAGCCGAGGCCGCGCAGATAGATCAGCACTTCGGCCTCGAGCAGATCCTCCGGCGACATCGGCAGCTTGCGCCGCGCGGCGTCGCCGCGGCCGAACAGCGAGGCGACGCCGTGCGACATCGCCCAGATGTGCAGCGCCATCATCATCGCCGGCGGGCGCGGCATGCCGGGCGGCGCCAGCGCCGCAAGCCGCTCGGCGGCGGCGCGGATGATCGCAAAGGCGCGCTCGCTCGCCGCCATCAAGGTCGGATTGGAATCGACAGGCAGGCCGGATTCGAACATCGCGGAGTAGAACGCCGGCTCCTCGCGCGCGAAGGCGAGATACGTCTTGCCGACCCGCTCGAACGCCGTCACGGTATCCGGGCGGCCGTCGTCCCAGGCCTGCGTCAGCAGCGACTCGAACTGCTCGAAGCCGCGCTGTGCGATGCTGGCGATCAGTTCGTCGCGGTCGCGGAAGTGCCGGTACGGCGCGGCGGGGCTGACGCCGGCCATGCGCGCGGCATCGGCGAAGGTGAAGCCGGCCGGCCCCTTCTTCGAGATCAGGTCGAGGGCGGCCTGCAGCAACGCCTCTTTGAGATTGCCGTGATGATAGCCGCGCTCGGCGCGGCCTTGGTCCTTGCGCCAGCTCATGTGAACGGCTTTTACATGAGCCGGCAGTAAAGGTCACTAGCGGCCAGGCGGGCGGTCAATCAAGATTAACGGATCGGTGACGCGAAGCACACTGCTCTCGCTCGACCTGAGTAGCCCGGCTCAAGCCAATGCCTCCGTATCTTCCCCTTCCCCCTGAAAGGGGGAAGGACGGGATGGGGGTCAGCCGCAGGCGACGCTATATGCCGGAAGAGCAGATCCCCACCCGCTTTGCTCTGGCGAGCAAAGCGACCTCCCCTTTTCAAGGGGAGCTGAATGCTCCTGCCTTCCCGCCCCGCGGGACTACCGCCCCGGGATCGGCAGCACCGGCATGATCTCCACGGCCTCGCCGGGGAAGATCGAAAAATGCGGGTGGTTCTCGAACAGCTTTGCCGCCGCCTCATGCGAAGGCGCGCGCACCACGGTGAAGCCGGTCATCAGATTGGCGATGTCGGCGGTGCCGCCGGCCCCGACGTGCTTGGTCTTGCCGAGCGGACCGCCCATCTCGACGATCACGTCGTGGTGCTTCTCGACCCAGGCGCCCCAGGCGGCCATGCCCTGCTGCTCCTTGGCACGCCGTTCGGCTTCCGGCAGCGCGTTCCAGGCTTCCATCCGCTTGCCGGTCTTGCCGCCGCCGAGATAGACCGCGAGGAAGGTGTTGGTGCTCATCGTGCTTCTCCGTTGTGGTGGTTTGACGATCGTTCGGTGGCACGACGCCGTCTTGCGACGGCATCGGTTCTCGATTTGGATTCAGCGCAGCGCCTTGCCCCAGCCGCCCTGCGGATGCTCGAAGGTCGCGGCGGCCTGCTGCACCTCCTCGGAGAAATCCGCCATCTCCTGCACCTGGCGGATCTCGATTATCTCGTTGGCGGAGGCCGGGCACTTCTTGGCCCATGCGATCGCGTCCGCGCGCGAGGCGACCTCGATCATCCAGAAGCCGCCGATCACTTCCTTGGCCTCGGTGAAGGGGCCGTCGACCACCATGGGCTCGCCGGTGTCGAACTTGACGCGCGCGCCCAACGCGGGCGGATGCAGGCCTTCCAGCGTGATCAGCACGCCGGCATCCTTCAGCGCCTGATTGTATCGCATCATCGCGGCGACCCGTTCCGGGTCGAGCTCGAGCTTGGCCGGCGCGGACTCGTAGCCGAGCGGGATCATCAGCATCATGAAACGCATTGGTTGGCATCCTTTGGTTTGATGTCATTCCGGGGCGATGCGCAGCATCGAACCCGGAATCTCGTGCAACGACTTCGGGATTCCGGGTTCGGCCCAACGGGCCGCCCCGGAATGACCGTCGAATACTACTTCATTCCCACCTGCTCGCGCAGGCGCTCACCCTGCTCACGCAGTTCGGGCGTCAGCGCCTCGCCAAAATCCTCCGCGGCGAACACCTGGCGGATCTCGATCTCCGAGCCATCGTCGAACGGCGCGCGCTTCATCCAGCCGATCGCTTCATCGAGCGATTTGGTCTCGATCAGCCAGAAGCCGCAGACCAGATCGCCGCTCACACTGAACGGTCCGCGGCTCACGGCGCTTTGCCCGCCGGCATATTTGACGCGTGCGCCCTTGCTGGTCGGATGCAAGCCCTCGCCGGCCTGCATCACGCCGGCCTTGACCATCTCCTCGTTGAACTTGCCCATCGCGGCGAGCATCTCGGTGCTCGGCATCACGCCGGCCTCGGTATCCTTGTTCGCCTTCACGATCACCATGAATTTCATCGTCGTGCTCCGTTGTCTCTGAGCCGATCTCAGCACCGGCGCTCGATTGAACGACGATGCAGAGTCTGCGATCCCGACACGGCGCTTGAAATTATTTCCGAGGTCATTGACGCGCGCTCCACGCTAGTCGTCGATCGCCTGATAGGCGAGCGTCCAGAAATCGGCGAATACCGTCGGCGGCTGCGGCGAATCCATCATGCGCTGGGTCAGCAGGATTCCGGTCATCGCCTCGCTCGGGTCGGAATACCAGGAGGTGCCATAGCCGCCGTCCCAGCCGTAGCGGCCCGGCACATCACATAGATCGTCGCGCGCGGTGGCGACCGACACCCCGAAACCCCAGCCGCGCGCACCGAGGAGGAATTCGGATCCCTGCTTTTGGTCCGGCGTGATCTGGTTCGAGGTCATCAGCTCGACCGAGGGACGCGACAGGATGCGCTCGGTGCCGAGCCGACCGCCATTGAGCAGCATCTGCGCGAAAGCGTTGAAATCATCCGCGGTCGACACCAGCCCGGCAGCGCCGTTCTCGAACGCCGGCGGCGCCGCGTATTTGCCGGTCGCGGGTTCGTCGAACACTTTCAGCGTGCCGGTCGCTGGATCGCCGCCATAGCACGTCGCGAACCGCGACAACTTGTGCTGCGGCACGTGGAAAGCCGTGTCGTTCATGCCGAGCGGTCCGAAGATCCGCTGCTGCAGGAAGTCCGCGAACGAGGTTCCGGCAACACGCGCGATCAGGACGCCAAGGATCAGGCTGCCCGTGTCGTAGAGCCAGCGTTCGCCGGGCTGATAGGCCAGCGGCAGCGTGCCGTAACGGCGCAGCAATTCGTCCGGCGGAAACGACGGAAACACCGGCCCGGGCGCGAAGCCGGCATCCGCGATCGCCATCTGGATCGGGTAACGCGCCGGAAACACCGGGATCATGCCGAGCCCGAGACGGAAGGTCAGAAGGTCACGCAGCGTGATCGCGCGCCTCGCCGGCACCGTGTCATGGATCTCGGACTCGATGGTGCGCAACACGCGGCGATCGGCGAGCTCGGGCAGCCAGCGATCGAGGGAATCATCGAGCCTGAGCCGACATTCCTCGACAAGGATCATCGCGGCGACCGCCGTCACCGGCTTGGTCATCGAGGCGATGCGGAAGATGGTGTCGCGCTGCATCGGCGGCCCGCCCACCGCCATGCGTCCAAGCACATCCGCATGGATCTCGCCGCGACGGCTGACCAGCGCCACGAGGCCTGGAACATCGCCACCATCGACATGGCGCGCCAGCACCTCGTGCATCCGTCCGAGCCGTGCCTGCGACAGGCCGCTGACTTCACTTGCAATGGACATTTTCCAGGTTTCCTTCGCAGAATTCGCGCCCGCCGGCGACGACGATCGAGCGATATCACCGCGGCAGCCTCATCGATCCTGCCTGACGAGTTCGCCATCCTGATGTGATGGGCCGAAATAGACGTCGATGCGCGACACCTTGTCGCCGTCGAACACGAAGAACTCGGTGTTGCGGAAGCTCTTGCCGTCGCGGGCGACGCAGCGATAGGTGACGAAGGCCTCAGCGCCGTCGACCATGATGCGCTCGATCTCGTGGCGGCCGATCCAGCCCGAGTCGCGCCAGCACTCGGCGAAATACCGCGGCTTGTCGATGTTCTCGCCATAGGGCGTCGAGAAGCGGAAATCCTCCGCGAAGGCGGCCTCGACGCTCGCGCGGTCATTGGCGAGATAAGCGGCGAAGATCGCGCGGATAGTCTCCGCCCTGTTGCCAGCTGCAGCCATGTCGTCTCCACACAGATGTCGCCCGGGCCCCAGGGCGCGACCGGCGCTCCAGAACCCGGGCTTCAGGGAGAAGACGAACGGGGCGGCGCGAAAGCGACACCGCGTCACGATTTATTTTCAGGGCCCTGATCGAGCTTCAGGTTCCCTTTCAGTTGTCCTCTTCAGCTTTCCTCTTCAGCTTTCCTCTTCAGCTTTCCTCTTCAGCTTTCCTTGGGGAACATGCCGAAATAGGGCTCGGCTTCCTTGAGGACGCGCGCGAACGACGGCCGTGCCTTCAGCCGCTCGAGATAGGCCGCCAGATGTGGATGTCCCTCCCCGATCGGCTCGACCTTGTTGCCGTAGAACAGCGCCGGCGCTGCGGCGCAGTCGGCCAGCGAGACCTGCTCACCCATCATCCAGCCGCCATGCGCAAGCTGCTGGTCGAGGATTGCATAGGAGGCGCGGAGTTGCGCTCGCGCCTCGGCGACGCCGTGCGGATCCTTGCTGTCCGCCGGACGCAGCCGGTCGCCAACGATCTTCTGCAACGGCAGATGGACGTAGAGATCGAGGAAGCGGTCGCGCAGCCGGGTCTGCAGCGCAAGCTCCGCGTCGTCGGGAATCAACCTGACGGCACCAGGGTAGTGCCGGTCGAGATATTCGATGACGATACTCGATTCAGGCACCGTCTCGCCGCGCGCCTCGTCGCGCAGCACGGGAAAGCGGCCGATCGGCCACAGCGCAAGCAGCGCCGCGCGCTCGGCCGGATCGCCGAGATTGACCATGTTCGGCGTGAACGGCGCGCCGTTCTCGTAGAGCGCGACCAGCGCCTTCCAGCAGAAGGAGGACAGCGGGTGGTAATGCAAGGTCAGTGACATCAGAACTCCATCATGGAACCAGTGCCCGGAGGACGAATCGGAGACCGCCCTGCCGACATCCCGTGTGGCGATTATTTTGGCCGGCGCCCGGCACCGGAAGCAGAGCGCCATCGATGCGACGAACATTCGTCGAGCGCGCGAATCGCGGTGCTGAATCGATCCGTGAAACCGTCAGCAATATCAACGTTCGTAATAGGTCTATCAGCGTCGCTAAAGTCGACGCGTTGCGATCATCCGCATCAGACCAAAGTCGTCATCGATTTTCGTCCGTAAGATTACGGTGAACGTCGTATCACGACTATGGATGATAACGTACACATCGAAAAATTACTTCGCGATCTGAGATAGATGCGCCCGCGCCGCATCGCCTTATGCAGTCCGTGCCAGCCCGCAAGCTTTACCGATGCTAAACGGCTCGCTGCAACCTTTCCGTGAGTTGCCGCGATCTGCTTTTCCATCCCGTTTCATTTGACCCCTCACGGAGCCCTGATGTTCAGTTTCAGCAACAAGGCAAACATCGACAATGCGCTGGCGCAGGCCGCAGCGATCGGCAAGTCGCAGGCGGTGATCGAGTTCAAGCTCGACGGCACCATCATCACCGCCAACGAGAACTTCCTGAACGCGATGGGCTACTCGCTCGACGAGATCAGGGGCAAGCACCACAGCATGTTCGTCGAGCCGGCGTATCGCGACAGCCACGACTATCGCGCGTTCTGGGCGAAGCTGAACCGCGGCGAATTCGAGGCCGCGCAGTACAAGCGCCTTGCCAAGGGCGGCCGCGAGGTCTGGATCCAGGCCTCCTACAACCCCATCCTGGACAAGAACGGCAAGCCGGTCGGCGTCGTCAAGTTCGCCACCGACATCACCGCGCAGAAGATCCACAGCATGGAAGACGCCGGCAAGATCGCCGCGATCGGCCGGGCGCAGGCGGTGATCGAGTTCAACATGGACGGCACCATCGTCAATGCCAACGAGAACTTCCTCGGCGCGATGGGTTACTCGCTCGCCGAGCTCCAGGGCAAGCATCACAGCATCTTCATGCCGCCGGCCGACCGCGACAATCCGGCCTATCGCGATTTCTGGGCGCGGCTGAACCGCGGCGAGCTCGCGTCCGGCGAATTCAAGCGCCTCGCCAAGGGCGGCAAGGAGATCTGGATCCTCGCCAGCTACAACCCGATCCTCGACGACCGCGGCAAGCCGTTCAAGGTCGTCAAGTTCGCCACCGACGTCACCCAGCAGAAGCTGAAGGCCGCCGACAACGACGGCCAGATCGACGCCATCGGCAAGTCGCAGGCGGTGATCGAGTTCAACATGGACGGCACGATCCGCACCGCGAACCCGAACTTCCTCGCCGCGATGGGCTATTCGCTCGCCGAGATCCAGGGTCGGCATCACAGCATGTTCGTCGAGCCGGTCGAGGCGAGCTCGGCGGGCTACCGCGATTTCTGGGGCGCACTGAACCGCGGCGAATTCCAGGCCGCCGAATACAAGCGCATCGCCAAGGGCGGCCGCGAGATCTGGATCCAGGCGTCCTACAACCCGATCCTCGACCTCAACGGCAAGCCCTACAAGGTGGTGAAATACGCGACCGACATCACCGCGCAGGCGATCGGCCGCAAGAAGGCCGACAGCGCGCGCGGCCTGATCGAGGCGGTCGCCGCCGGCAGCGAGGAGATGAGTGCCTCGATCCGCGAGATCTCGGAGACCATGACCAAGTCGAAGCAGAACGCCGCGGTCGCCACCGGCCGCGTCGAGGCTGCCGACGGACAGGCGCAGAAGCTCAATGCCGCGGCGCAGGCGATGAGCGGCATCGTCGAGATGATTTCGAGCATCACCGGGCAGATCAACCTGCTCGCGCTCAACGCCACGATCGAATCGGCGAGGGCGGGCGAAGCCGGACGCGGCTTCGCGGTGGTGGCCTCCGAGGTGAAGAGCCTCGCCAACCAGGCCAAGCAGGCGACCGACACGATCTCCTCGGAGATCGATGCGCTGAACTCGATCGCCGCCGAGGTGGTCACCTCGCTGTCCGAGATCAAGGCCGCCATCGCCGGCGTCAACGAATACATCACCTCCACCGCCGCCGCGGTCGAGGAGCAAAGCATCGTCACGCAGGACATGTCGACCAATATGCAGCGCGCCTCCGCCGAGCTCGCAGCGTAGGCAGCGGTGCGATCCTCGAAGGATGGACGGCCCGGGCTGGGGGCCGTACATCCTTCGAGACGCACCTTTGCGAGCTTCATCACGAAATGAAGTCCGTTCCCGTCACCCCCGCGCAAAGGCTTTGCCGTTGCGCGGGGGTGACGGGAAGAGAGCGCGACGAACGATCACGCCTATTCGCTATTGACCAGAGCCAGATTTGCATCATCGTCGGCGAACGCAAGAACGCACCGGATCATCGCGATGGGCATTTTTGTCTACATGCTTCGCTGCGCCGACAACTCCTTCTATGTCGGCAGTGCCACGGGCGATGATCTCACGCCGCGAATTGAACAGCACAATTCCGGCGCCTATCCGGGCTACACTTTCAACCGGCGACCAGTTGTCCTCGTCTGGTCGGAGTACTTCGACCGCATCACTGACGGCATCGCGGCAGAACGCAAGATCAAGGGCTGGAGCCGGGCCAAGAAGGAAGCCCTGATACGATCAGACTGGAGTTCAGTCAGTCGTTTGGCGCGTCGTCGAGGCGGTGCACCACGCGCCGCACCAGATACCAATCCCTCCCCGTCATCCTGAGGTGCGAGGTCAGCGCCGCACTTGCGGCGTTGACTGAGCCTCGAAGGATGTGCGGCCCGGCTGGTGGCCGTGCACCCTTCGAGGCTCGCTCCGCTCGCACCTCAGGGTGACGGGGAAAGGGGCCGGTTGACACGCCAAAGTAAAGGTCGCAGACGGTCGGGACTTCCTGCCCGAACCGATGGACCTCCCGATGACTTCCTCCGCACAAAAAGTCGCACTCGTGACCGGCGCCGCGCGCGGCATCGGGCTTGCCGCAGCGAAGCGCTTTCTTACTGATGGCTGGCGCGTCGCGCTGCTCGACATCGAGGGTGAATTGCTGCGCGCCGCGGTCGCGGCGTTGAAGCAGCCCGACACCACGCTGGCGCTGACCTGCGACGTATCCGATGCCGCTGGCGTGACAGCCGCGATTGCCGCGATCGTGAACCGGTTCGGCCGGCTCGACGCGCTGGTCAACAACGCCGGCACGGCCGTATTCGCGCCGGTGCTGGAGACTTCGGACGCCGACTGGAACCGGATCATGGCGGTCAACCTCAGCGGCCCGTTCCTGTGCACCAAGGCGGCCGCGCCTGTCATGCGCGAGCATGGCGGCGGCGCGATCGTCAACATCACCTCGATCTCGGCGGTGCGCGCCTCGACGCTGCGCTCGGCCTACGGCACCAGCAAAGCGGGCCTCGCGCACCTCACCAAGCAGCTCGCGGTGGAGCTCGCCTCGCTCGGCATCCGCGTCAACGGCGTCGCGCCCGGGCCGGTCGAGACCGCGATGGCGAAAGCCGTGCACACGCCGGAGATCCGCGCCGACTACCACGACGCGATCCCGCTCAACCGCTACGGGCTGGAGGAGGAGCTGGCGGAAGCGATCTTCTTCCTGTGCTCGGATCGCGCCAGCTACATCACCGGCCAGATCCTCGCCGTCGACGGCGGCTTCGACGCCGCCGGCATCGGCCTGCCGACCCTGCGCGGCCAGCGGCGGAATGGGTGAGCATTTTTGTAGAAGCAACCCCACTCTATCACCGTCACCCTGAGGTGGCCGCTTCTTCAGCGGCCCTCGAAGGGTCGACGGCCCGACTGGGGCCGATTCATCCTTCGAGGCTCGCTCCGCTCGCACCTCAGGATGACGGATCGAGAGCGGCGCACGCATCAGCGCTCGTTCACCGCGACGACGCGCCAGGCATTCTCAAGCCGATCGATCCGGGTCAGCGACAGCGGATCGATGACGAAGCGCAGCGCATGCTCCGGCGCCAGCTCGAGTGCGATTGCGAGAATCGCGCGGATGGTGCCGGAATGCACGACCAGCACGACGTCGCCGGCCGGCAAGCGCGCCAGCCCTGTCCGCGCCCGCGCGATCTGATCGGCGAAGCTTTCGCCGCCGGGCGGCCGGTTGGTCCCCGGCGATTGCCAGAAGGCACGATAGGCCGCGGCGCCGAGCTTTCTCTCGATCTCGGTGTGGCGGCGGCCGGTCCAGTCGCCAAAATCCTGTTCGCGAAAGGCCTCGTCTTCCGTTGCCGTGAGGCCGAGCTTTGCTGCGGTCTCGCTTGTGCGCCGCGCCGAACTACAG
The DNA here is from genome assembly GCF_015291625.1 of Bradyrhizobium sp. CCBAU 53421. Classification (NCBI taxonomy): domain Bacteria; kingdom Pseudomonadati; phylum Pseudomonadota; class Alphaproteobacteria; order Hyphomicrobiales; family Nitrobacteraceae; genus Bradyrhizobium; species Bradyrhizobium sp. CCBAU 53421. Next base: position 1,280,635 of record NZ_CP030047.1, on the reverse strand, counting down.
ACCGCGAAAGCGCCGGCCGGCAGCCGCGCCTTTAGCGCTGCGAAGGCTGTGGCATCGCCGAGATCCGCGGGCGCATTCGGCGCATGGATCACGCCGCGCGGACCGTCGACCGGCGCGTGGCGGATCAGCCAAAGATGCGTTTCGCGGTCCATCGCGGCAGAAGCCCTTCCATTTTGATCGGGGCGTGTACTCATGGACAGTCGATGCCTGATTTATCGGGCAAGGCGGAAATGCGTTAGCGTGCACGGCACGAGCTGGTCCCCCTTCCAATATCACGAGACCTCAAGCCCGCTATCATCCGGCCATTTTTTGGACAAGACTGACGGGAGTGCTGGGGGCTGATCGACCCTGACGGATAACCGTCTCGGCACGCTTGGGTGACATTGGATGGAAAGGGAAGCGCCAGTGAACTCCACCCCCACCCCGAACCCAGTCGAATCGAACGATGGCCCGACCACGCGCGCCGACGAAAGGCTCGCAGAAACCCACAAGGAGATCACGCGCGCCAATGAAGAGCTCGCGCGTTTGAGTGAACAGCTTGCGAGAATGGAGCGCGATGCCGCGTCCCCGGCTCCGGCGCAACCCGCCCCGCCTTCGGGCGGACCCAACCCTGCCGCTTCCGGACCTGGCCCCACCTCTTCCGGAACTCGCTCGCGATCGCCGCGCCGAATGCCAGTGTTCCGCGCTCTCGCCGGCTTGGCGCTGGCAGCATGTATCGTTGTCGCTGCACTGGCTTTGCAGTCCTCGTATGGGAGAGGAGCCAAGCAGGTTGTCGCCCGTTGGGTGCCTCAGCTCGTTTCGACTCCATCACTGCCCCCGGATAATCCGCCGCTTGCGGCACAGCCCGCTCCACCCACCGTTCAGGCCGCAGCGGCGGACGCCGCTCCGCCCCAAGCGACGCCCCCGGTTCAGACCGCACCGCCGCAGGACGCCGCGCCGACAGCCAATGCAGCTCTTCCCGACCAGGCGCAGCTGCTGCAAACGATCGCCCGCAACCTCGAAAATGTGGAGCGAAGCATCGAGCAGCTCAAGGCGGACCAGCAACAGATGGCCCGCGCGAGCTCCAAAGCCATTGAGGAACTCAAGGCGAGCCAGGAAGAAATGAAACGGACGCTGGCGAAGGTCTCCGAGCCGAAGCCGTTACCGCTTCCGACGCCGCCGACACCGCCGACACCAAGCGTGCGCAAGCCCGAGCGGACGTCTCAGCCGCCATATGCAAGAGCGCGGCCGCCGATCCCCAGGGAGTGGCTCTACGACGAATGGTGACGGTCGATGCATTGCTGATCGATGTCTTGTCCCGCAACAGCGCCTCGATCGGCGCAGCTTCTGGCCCGTAGCGGAATTTCGCGCCGGCCGTTGCGTGGGGTCAGCATCATCTTCAGGCGAACCGGTCTCCGCTTCGCTCGAAAAGTTCTAACCGAAGCGCGCGGCAAGCAGCACCAGGATCGCGGTCTCCGCAATCTGCTCGGCCGCGCCGAGCACGTCGCCGGTCTGGCCGCCGATCTGCCGTTTTGCCAGCAGCGCCATGATCAATGCGCCGGCGCCTGCCGCGATCGCCGCCAGCAACGCGCCGCCGAAGGGCAGCACGAGGATCGCGATCACCAGCGCGATGCCGGCTGCGACCGCCGCGATCGTGCCATCGGGCCGGCCGGCATTGGCCGCGAGCCCATCCTTGCGCGCGTATGGCAGGCTGATCGCGATCCACGGCAGCACGCCGCGACCGAGCGCATGCGCCGATATCAGGCTCTGCACCACCACAATGTTGGGCAGCGCGGCCAGTGCCGCGAGCCTGGTGGCAAAGCTCACCACCAATGCCAGCGCACCATAGGTGCCGAGCCGGCTGTCGCGCATGATTTCGAGCTTGGCGGCGACATCGCGGCCGCCGCCGAACCCGTCGGCGACATCGGCAAGCCCGTCCTCATGCAGCGCGCCGGTCAACAGCGCGCCAGCGCCGAGCGCCAGCGCCGCCGCGGCAAGGTCCGGCACGCCGATCGTCCGCAGCAGCAGGCAGAACAGGCCGATCGCCGCCCCGATGCCCGCCCCGACCAGCGGAAACAGCCGCTGCGCCCGGGCAAAACCGTCCGGCCGCGCGCCGTCCGGATGCGGCATCGGCAGGCGGGTCAAAAAGGCGGTGGCGGTCCTGAGATCGTCGAGCCATTGACTCATGGTGAAGGCCTGAAATTTGAAGCTTTTGTTTGAGCACGATCTTTTCGGAAAACCGCTTCACACTTTTCCGGATCGTGCTTTATTTGCGGCCCGCTCGACGAGGGAATCGCATGCAGTTCAATACTCTAGACGACATCCGCAGCTTTTGTCGCGAGCTGCCCGAAGGCGACGAGGCGAGCGCTGCGGCGGCCACCCTGCGCCAGCAGAACCTGACCAAGCCCCCGGGCAGCCTCGGCCGGCTGGAAGAGGTTGCGATCTGGCTGGCGCGCTGGCAGCGGCGCGAGATCCCCCGGCTCGACCAGGTCACGATCGCCGTGTTCGCCGGCAATCACGGCATCGCCGAGCGCGGCGTCTCCGCCTTTCCCTCAGAAGTCACTGCGCAGATGGTCGCGAACTTCGCCGCGGGCGGAGCTGCGATCAACCAGATCGCAAGGCTTGCCGGGGCCGAGCTGCGCGTCGAGCCGCTCGAGCTCGCGCGTCCGACCCGCGACTTCACGATGGCGCCGGCGATGGATGGCGCCGATTTCCTCGTCGCCTTCGACACCGGCTGGCGCACGGTGCCCGAGCAATGCGATCTGCTGGTGGTCGGCGAGATGGGCATCGCCAACACCACGGTGGCGGCGACGCTGTGCGCGGCATTGATGGGCGGGCGCGGCGCGCGCTGGGCCGGCCGCGGCACCGGCGTCGACGATGCCGGCCTGCTGCGCAAGCGCACCACGATCGACACCGCGCTGAAGATGCACCGCAACCTGCTCGACGATCCCCTCGCCGTCGCAGTCGCGCTCGGCGGGCGCGAGCTCGCGGCGATCGCGGGCGCCGTGCTGGCAGCGCGGGCAAGATCGATCCCGGTGCTGCTCGACGGCTTCGTCGCGACATCGGCGGTGCTGCCGCTGGCACGGCTTCAACCGAGCAGCCTCGCGCATTGCCGCGCCGGGCATGTCTCGGCCGAGCTCGGTCACCGCGAATTGTTGCGTGAACTCGCGTTCGCGCCGCTGCTCGATCTCGAGATGCGGCTCGGCGAAGCCTCCGGCGCAGGGGTTGCGATCCTGCTGCTGCGCGCGGCGCTCGCCTGTCATGGCGGCATGGCGACCTTCGCCGAGGCCGGCGTCTCCGGCAAAGGCTGACAAACTCTCGCCGCATGCGCTAGCGTAACTGAGCCGGAGCGACGTCAACGGAAGGAACCGCCGCATGCGCATCGGGGCGATCTGGACGATCTCGACGATCTCGACGATCTTGGGGATGGCAGCGCTGCTTGCCGGCGTCTCCGGCGCGGAAGCCGACGTCCGCATCCTCGCCAGCCCCGGCGGGCAGGTCGGTCCGTTCATCGAATTGTTCGACAAGGTGCGCGAGTCCGGCGAGCGCGTGGTAATCGACGGGCCGTGCCTGTCGGCCTGCACGCTGGTGCTCTCGATGGTGCCGGGCGACCGCATCTGCGTGACCCGGCGCGCCGTGCTCGGCTTCCACGCCGCGCGCTCGATCGACCAGCGCGGCCGCACCTATGCGGAGCCCGAGGCCTCCGTCGCCGTGCTGCAGGCCTACCCGGCGCCGGTGCGCAGCTGGATCGTGCGCCGCGGCGGTTTGACCTCGCACCTGCTGCTGCTGCGCGGCCGCGAGCTCGCCGCGATCTATCCGCGGTGCCGGTAGTTGCGACCTTCATGGCCTCGACGAGTCAAGCTATTGCTTCCGTCATCCTGAGGTGCGAGCGGAGCGAGCCTCGAAGGATGCACGGCCACCAGCCGGGCCGTCGATCCTTCGAGGGCCGCTGAAGGAGCGGCCACCTCCAGCGACAACGGCGGAGCCGTTGCGCGGGGATGACGGTCCAGCCAGTTGCTCGGCATTACATCTGCTGCGGGCAGTTCACCATCCAGGGGATGCCGAACTGATCGACGCACATGCCGAAGCCGTTGGAGAAGAAGGTCTTGCCGAACGGCATGGTGACCGTGCCGCCTTCGGACAGCGCCTTGAAGCGGCGTTCGGCCTCCGTGGGATCCTCGACCTGCAGCGCGACGTGAAAGCCTTGCGGCTTCTGGAAGTGGCCGGGCGGAGCGTCGGAGGCCATGATGATCTCGCCGTCGATCGTCAGGCGGGCGTGCATGATCTTGTCCTTCCAGCCGGGCGGCGTCTGCATCTCCGCATTGCCCTCGCCGTAAGGGAAGGTTTCCTCGATCCGCGCGCCGAGAACCTTCTGGTAGAAGTTCAGCGCCGCGCCGCAATTGCCGTCGTAGGAGAGATAGGGGTTGACCTGCATCACATGCTCCCTGGGTGGATTCTGGTTCTGACGCGTTTTCTTCACGCGAACCGTTAAACCACTTCGCTCGAAAACGCGCTATTTTTCCGTCAACTTCTTCAGATTGGCGAGACCGGCCTCGAAATCCTTGCCGATCATGTGATCCAGGTTCATGAACACCTGCATCACCTTCGACATGAAGACGGCCGGACCATACATGGTCCATGTGACGCTGGTCGCATTTCCCTGCGGCAGCATTGTGAACTCGGCGGTGTTGTGGCCCTCGAACGGCTTGAGGAAGTCGAGCTTGATGACGACCTTCGACGGCGCGGACGACTGCAGGATCTCCATGCGGCCGGTGCCGACATTCTTGTTGCCGTCCCAGGCATAGACCGCCCCCTGCCCGCGCCCGGCGCCGCCATAGGTGCGCTTCATGTCCGGATCCCGGTTCTCGTAGGGCGACCAGACCGTCCACAGGCGGAAATCGTCGATCAACGGAAAGATCCGCTCCGCCGGCGCGTTGATGCTGGTCGCACGCGTGACGCGGAACGTGCTCGGCTTGGTCGCCGCAAGGACGAGGATGACGGCAATCGCGAGCGCAAGGACGACGGCGACGATGGCAATGGTCTCGAACATGACAGTCTCCACCTAGATGAATTTGGACAACGGAAGCGTTTTCAAGCGAAGTGGGTACCGGTTCGCGTGAAGAAAACGCGGCAAACAAGAAGCTCAGCGGCGGAACGGAAGCAGCGCGCGCAGATTGCCGTCGCGCAGATAGAGCCCGCCCCACACCATCAGGCCGAGATAGAGCCCGAACAGCGTGTGGGTGAACAGCGGGCTGCCGATCCGCACATGGGAGGCGATCGCGCCGCCGAGATAGCCGGTGAGCAGGATGGCGCCGAGGATCGAGGTCGGCGGCACCGAGTACAGCAGCGTGCAGACGATGGTGATGATGCCGAGGCTGCGCGCCAGCGTATCGCTCGCGCCGTAGCCCATCTTGTCCATGGTCTCGGTGACGACGGACAACGGCAGCAGCTTGATCGCGCCATCGAACAGCAGGAAAAGGACGACCACCCCGCTCAGGACGCGGCCGGTGATGCGGGCGGGCTTCGAGACTTCGGTGTCGACGATCGTCGGCATGGCTTGCTCCCCAAGGTGTGGTGATGCTCTGCCTTATGACGAACGGAGGGATGCAAGGTCGACAAGGGGGTGAAGATTTTTTCGGGAGCGCGACAAGAGTTGCGCGAGGGTTGCGCAACATCGATCGCCTCGCCCGGGGCCACCCTTTCCCCACCCTCCCCCGCAAGGGGGGAGGGAGCCTGATTGCGGTGCTCATCTCACTCGCGCTCGTTCACAAAATTCAGCGCAGATAATCCTACGTGAGGAAGCCACCGGCGGAAGGGTTCCCTCCCCCCTTGCGGGGGAGGGTTAGGGAGAGGGGTTCACCCGGGAAGTCTCTCAGACTGAACGTGAGCGACGCAAGTTCTGACCGCTACTTCGCCTTCACGTTGCGCGGCTGGCTGTCGCGCATCAGGCGGTCGATATGCATGCGGATATGGGCCGCTTCGGCGGTGGTATTGGCGAGCGCGATGGCGCGGTCGAAGGCGACGCGGGCCTCCTCGTTGCGGCCGAGCTGCATCAGGAAGGCGCCGCGCACGCCGAAATAATGGAAGTAGCTGGCAAGCCGCGGCGCCAACGGCTCGATCATCTCGAGCGCGGCTTCGGGCCCCTTCACCTTGGAGACCGCAACGGCGCGGTTGAGCGTGATCACCGGCGACGGCTGCATGATCTCGAGCGCACCATAAAGCAGGTCGATCTGGGTCCAGTCGGTATCCTCGGGCTTTTCCGCCCGGGCGTGGAGGGCGGCGATCGCGGCCTGCACCTGATACGGGCCGCTGCGGCGATGGCGCATCGCCTTGTCGATCAGGGCGAGACCTTCGGCGATCAGCTTCTCGTTCCACAGGCTGCGGTCCTGGTCGTCGAGCAGGATCACCTGGCCATCGGCGTCGAAGCGCGCCGCGGCGCGGGCGTGCTGCAACAGCAGCAGCGCCGTCAACCCCATGATCTCCGGCTCGCTCTGGAACAGCCGCAACAGCAGGCGGGCGAGGCGGATCGCCTCCTCGCACAGCGGCGAGCGGATCTCGGCGGTGTCGCCGCTCGCCGAATAGCCCTCGTTGAATATCAAATAGATCATCGCCGCGACCGAGGCGAGCCGCTCGCTGCGCTCGACCGCGCCCGGCGTCTCGAACGGCACATTGGCATCGGCGACGCGCGCCTTGGCCCGCGTGATGCGCTGCTCCATCGCGGCTTCCGAGACCAGGAAGGCGCGCGCGATCTGCTTCACCGACAGGCCGGAGACGATGCGCAACGCGAGCGCGATCTGCTGGGTTGGCGGCAGGTCCTTGTGGCAGCAGATGAACAAGAGCCGCAGGATGTCGTCACGGTAATGCGAGCCGTCGAGCCGCTCGGCGAGCTCTTCCTCGGCATCGCCGAGGTCGGAGATCGCCTGGTCGTCGTCGGGCAACGCCTCCTGCTTTTTGCTGCGCCTGATGTCGTCGATCGCGACATTGCGGCCGACCATGATCAGCCACGCCGCGGGATCGCGCGGCGGGCCGTTCTGCGGCCAGCTCTTCAGCGCCCGCAGGCAGGCGTTCTGGAAGGCTTCCTCGGCGGTATCGAGATTGCGGAAGTAGCGCAGCAATGCGCCAACCGCCTGGGGACGCGCCGACGTCAGCGCGGCATCGATCCAGGCGGTGTCGGTCACGCTCACGTCTTGGCGCTCCCCGGGGTGAAGTAGCCGACCGGGCGGATCTCATAGGTGCCGCCAGGATTGGCCTCGCCGAGGTCGCGCGCGATGTCGAGCACCTCGTCGAGGTTCTTGCCCTCGACCAGATAGAAGCCGAGCAGCTGCTCCTTGGTTTCGGCGAACGGGCCGTCGAGCACCAGCGGCGGGTTTTCCTTGCGCAGCGTGGTCGCCGCGGTGGTCGGCAACAGCCGCGCCACCGGACCAAGCTTGCCCTGCTTGGCGAGCTTGTCCTGCACGACGGACAATTTCTGCATGACCGACGCGTCGTGCTCCTTGCTCCAGGAACCGACCATGTCTTCGTCATGATAGCAGAGGATGGCGTACAGCATCGAAAAGGCATCTCCGTTCATTGCAAGAACGAACGATTATGCCCGCTGCCGACAGGGCGCGCGAAAGAAATTTAGGTTCCGGATGCCGGCGGTGGAGCGAGAGATGACGCCGCGACGATCGCGCGTCAGGTCATCACCGTGACGACGATGCTGCGATCACCAATAGACCCCGTAACGCGCCGCGATCCGGCGCGCCTTGGCTTCGTCACTCTCACGGCGACTGGCCTGGCTCCGCTTCACCGGATGCGACGCCTGCGGCCGCGGCGCCTCTGCCGGCTGGGCTTGCGACGGCACCGGCTGGGCCTCGGCCGGCTCAGGCGCAACGGCCGGTTGCGCCTGAGGCGGCGTGTCGGCGTTTGCGAGCACGAGGCCGCGGCTCTGGCCGGCCTGCGCTGTGGTGGCGGTGGCTGCGATGAAAGCCGCGATCAGGATCAGCTTGCGCATGGAAGTTCTCCCCGGTTGATGGCAGGAGACTAAGGCGCGGGTCTGACCCGCTCTGTGACGCAAATCACATTGAAATTGGAGGTATCGGGATGGGTAAGGGCGCACTGGCGCTGCTGATCAATGGCGGCTCGGAAAACTGGTCGTCGGCGCGCTGGAAGGCGCGGTTCGACTCGGTCTGCCCGGACCGTCGCGTGGTGCTGCTGCCGGACGGCGCGCTCGATCCCGCCGAGGTGCACTATGCCGCGGTGTGGAAGCCGAAGCCGGGCGAGCTCGCGGCGTTCAAGAACCTGCGCGTCATCTTCAACCTCGGCGCCGGCGTCGACGCGCTGATGGCCGACCGCTCGCTGCCCGACGTGCCGCTGGTGCGGGTTTCGGTCTCCGATCTCACCGATCGCATGACCGAATATGTCGTGCTGCATGTGCTGATGCATCACCGCCAGGAGCTTTATCTGCGCGAGTCGCAGCGGGCGAAGCGCTGGGCGCCGGACTATCAATGGGCGGCAAGCGCGATCACCGTCGGCGTGATGGGGCTCGGCACCCTCGGGGCGGCCTCGGCGCAGGCGCTCCGCGCGCTCGGCTTCCGCGTCGTCGGCTGGAGCCGCAGCGAGAAGCGGATCGACGGCGTCACCTGCTATCACGGCACCGAGGGGCTGGACGCGTTCCTGCGCGCGACCAACATCCTGGTTTGCCTGCTGCCGCTGACGCCGGACACGCGGCATGTGCTGAACCGCGATGCGTTCGCGAAACTGAACCGCGAGAGCCCGCTCGGCGCGCCGGTCATCATCAACGCCGGCCGCGGCGCATTGCAGAACGAAGCGGACATCCTGCGCGCGCTCGACGACGGCACGCTGGGCGCCGCCTCGCTCGACGTTTTCGAGACCGAGCCGCTGCCCGAGGCGAGCCCGTTCTGGAGCCATCCGAAGGTGGTGCTGACCCCGCACAACGCCGCCGACACCGACGCCGACGAGATATCGAAATACGTCGCGCAGCAGATCGCGCGATATGAGCAAGGTGGTGCGCTCGAAAATCTCGTCGATCGCAAGCGGGGTTATTAGCGCTGAACCGTCACCCCACACAGAGTGTCGTCCCGGCGCAGGCCGGGACCCATCTCCGCGGCCCCTCATTGGAGCATGCGGGGAGGCATCCTGCACAGCAACGATGTCCTGTGGTTATGGGTCCCGGCTCCGTGCGCAAGCGCGCACTCGGCCGGGACGACAAGTGGAGAGGCCAGGGCCTCAGCCCATCCCGGCAACCACCTCCGCGAGCCGGTCGTAGGCAGGCTCGACGCCCTTGTCGATTCCGGAATTGAGATGACCGTCACGCGCCTCCTTGGTGGGATGGCGGATGGTGGTGGTCAGCGTGGTGGTGCCGCCTTCCTCGACGAAGGTCGAGATGACGAGATATTCGTCGCTGGTGAAGCCGGGCATCGAGAAGGTTTCGCCGAACGTCAGCCGCTCCGGGCGCACCACCTCGCGATAGGTGCCGGTCAATTCATGCTCGATGCCCTCGGACGACCGGAACACGAAGCGATAGGCGCCACCGACTCGGAGATCCACTTCGCACACCGGCATCGTGAGCTGCTCGCAGCCGAGCCAGCGCACCAGATATTCCGGCTTCGTCATGGCGTCGAACACGAAGCGCCGCGGCGCGTCGAACTGGCGCGTCATGGCGAACTCGAAATCCGATGGGGTCGTGATCCTCAGCGTCTTATCCACGCGTGCGTCCACGTTGCTTCTCCTTGGTTACTCTGACTTTAGGGTTGCTGACCTTGCGGTTGCTGCGCGGCGGGGCCTTCGCGGCCTCCTCCGCCTTCATCTCCTCGAGCAGACCGTCGAGGCGGTTGAAGCTTTCGTCCCAGAAACGGCGGAAATTCCCGAGCCAGCCGTCGACTCGCTTGAACGAGTCCGGCGCGATGCGGCACGGCCGCCACTGCGCCTCGCGCCCGCGCGAGATCAGGCCTGCATGCTCCAGCACCTTCAGATGCTTGGAGATCGCCGGCAGGCTCATGTCGAACGGCTTTGCCAGCTCCATCACCGAGGTCTCCCCTAACGCGAGCCGTGCCAGGATCGCGCGCCGGGTCGGATCGGCCAGCGCCGCGAAGGTCGAACTGAGGGGGTCGAGCGGCATGTACTTAGCTCATCGGTTAAATAACCTTTGGGTTAAGTACGACCAAAAGGCGGTCGCGTCAACGGCCAATTTTCGGCCGTTGACGCAGGCGTGACGTTGCGCTCCCTCTCCCCGTTCTTACGGGGAGAGGGTTGGGGTGAGGGGCCGCCTCCGCATATGCGGAAATAGCTGCATTTGAGGAGACTCCCCCTCACCCGGAATGCATCTCACGATGCATTCCGACCTCTCCCCGCAAGCGGGGCGAGGTGAAGCAGAGTCCGTCGCTCAATTTGAACTGACGTTCTTGACTTTAAGTCTTACGCGCGAAGGTGACGTGCGTGGCGTTCGGGCTCGCGACATGCGAAACGACGGCATAGCCGAGCGCGGGCAGATCGATGCCAGCGAACAAATTTTCGCCGGCGCCGAGCAGCACCGGCGACAGCGCCAGTTGCACCTCGTCGAGCAGCCGCGCCTGAAGGAATTGCCGCACCAGCGACACGCCGCCGCCGACCCGGATGTCCTTGTCCCCCGCAACGGCGCGCGCCCGCTCGAGCGCGGCGTCAATGCCGTCGGTCACGAAGTGAAACGTGGTGCCGCCTTCCATTTCGATGTCGGGCCGCGCGTGATGGGTCAGCACGTAAGTCGGCGTGTGATACGGCGGATTGTCGCCCCACCAGCCTTTCCAGGCATGATCCGGCCACGGCCCGCGGATCGGGCCGAACATATTCCGCCCGAGGATCCAGGCGCCGATATTTTCCATCGATTTGCGCGCGACCTCGTCATCGAGACCGGTGCTGCCGCCATCCTGGCCGAACGTCTGGCGAAACGTTCGCGTCTGGAGGAACCAGCCTGGCAGCGCCATGCCGCCTTCGCCGAATGGATTTTGCAGGCTCTGCCGTGGCGCGGCGCCAAATCCGTCGATCGAGACCGAGAATGCTGAAGTCCTGACTTTTCCCATGATATTCCGCTTCCGTGAGTTGAGGAACCTTACGGAAGACGGACGCGAAAAACAGCGACCGACATTTGGTCGGCAAGAAATTTCGCCGCTTCTATTTGGCCCGGCACATCACGTCGATGGCGCCCTTCACGATCGCCTCGAGTTCCCCGCGCGGCACGCGGGCGCGGGCACGGATCGCGATGGTGTGGATGGTGGCGGAGGCGAGATGCGCCAGTGATGCCGGATCGGCCCCCTCGGGCAGCTCGCCGCGCTCCCTGGCATGGCGGAAGCAAATGCCGAACGCCTTGTCGAGCTCGGTCAGGCCCTCCACCACCATGCCGCGGATATCCGGATCCGACACCGCCTCGGACGCCGCCGTCATCACCGTGAAACAGCCGCGCGGGCCGGACTCGCCGGAGAGATAGATGTCGAGCGCGATCCGATAGATGCGCTCCAGCCGCTCGCGCAGCGGCGCGTCGGCGCGGAAAATGTCGACCATCGCCGCGCGCGCGTCGTCGCGGTAGCGCTGGTAACTCTTGATGTAGAGCTCGCGCTTGTCGCCGAACGCGCCATAGAGGCTCGGCCGGTTCATGCCGGTCGCCGCGCTGAGATCATCGAGCGATGTCGCGGCAAAGCCGTCGCGGCGGAACAGGTCGAGCGCCTTGCCGAGCGCGACGTCGGGCTCGTAGGCGCGCGGCCGCCCGCGCCGCTTCGGTGCGACCGGAGCGTCAATCTTGGCAGCAGATGGCGGCTTCTTACTTTTTTGTACCATTTCGCATTTAATTCCTTGACGTCACCAATATTATCCAAGACAGTACAAAAATCAATAATGGCCGGGACACCCGCGCCAGACCCGCCCCAAGGAGGCACCATGGACCTTTATTTCTCGCCGCTCGCCTGCTCGATGGCGACCCGCGTCGCGCTGTACGAAGCGGGCCAGCCGGCCAATTATCTCGAGGTCGATCCGAAGACCAAACAGGTGCGCAACGACGGCACCGACTTCAACAAGGTCAACCCGCTCGGGCTGGTGCCGACGCTGCGCACCGACGATGGCGTCGTGCTGACCGAGAACGCGGCGATCCTGCAATATGTCGCCGACCAGTTCCCGCGGGCCGGCCTCGGCACCGCGTCGAATGCCGAGCGTTCGAAGCTGCATCAATGGCTGTGCTTCATCGGCACCGAGCTGCACAAGGGCCTGTTCCTGCCGCTGCTCGACAAGAAGGCGCCGCCGGAGGCCAAGACCTACGCGCTGGAGAAATACGTCTCGCGGCTCGACTATGTCGAGGACCACCTGAAGGGCCGCGACTATCTGCTCGATCATTTCAGCGTCGCCGACGCCTATCTCGTCACGGTGATCAACTGGACCATGGCGACGCCGCCGATCGAGCTCGCGAAATGGCCGGCGCTGAAGGCCTATTACGAGCGCCTGCGCACCCGGCCGTCGGTCGCGAAAGCGGTCGCGGAAGAGTTCGAGCTCTACAAGGCCGAGATCGCCCGCCACAAGGCAGCGGCGTAGGATGCAATAAAGTGGCGGCCCCCGAGCGCGGGGCCGTCCACCCTTCGAGACTCACTCCGCTCGCACCTCCAGCGACAAAGGCGAAGCCTTTGCGCGGGGGTGACTGAGCGAAAATCTGCGCGCTTAACGCTAGCTGAACACTCAATCTCATGCCCGTCATGCTGAGGAGCGCGGAACGCGCGTCTCGAAGCACGACGGCCCGGCTCGCGCCTCGCCTTCAGCGCAGACCCGACGCCGCAGTCAGCAGCCCCGGCAGATCGAGAGCTTCCGGGTATCGAGCTCCCCACTGACAGGCTTCCCGGTGCGATCGAGCGGCGTATCAGTAAAGACCGGCATGAACTTCTTCCACTGATCGTAGTATTCCGCCGGCAAGGTGTAGGGTTGGCAGTCGGTAATCGCTCGGAGCGCGCTCTGTTGATAGGCCCGAGCCGATTCTGACGTTGCTGAATTGCTCCCCGAAGACAAGACGGGTTGCCCATCCAGCTTGCCTTCTCGCGTCAGCTCGATCATGACCTCGGCCTTCATGCTCGCGGTATCGCCCGCGGCGCGCACAGGTTTCCGCCAACACCTCTCGACTTGATGTCTGAATATGGGCCCCCAGGTCTCGGGCCCGCGCATCTTGTCTTTCGCTGCGCTTGGCTGGATCGGGAAAACGATGAAGGCAATCGCGAAGAAGAAGCCTGCGAGCGCGATGGCGGCGGAACGTTCAATCGGCATGTAGTGGGTCCGGCGGAAGCGGTGAGGTTGCAGCGCGGACCAGCATAAACCAGTCCTCGTCGAGACCCGCAAACGCTTTCTGTAGCCCGGATGAAGCGAAGCGAAATCCGGGCTATGCACCTTAGCATGTGTCGTCCCGGCGAAGGCCGGACGACGACTAGAATGGCTCCTGCCCCAGCCCGGGCACATCGGCCGGACGCGGACCGGGCGCGGGCCAGTGGAAACGGCGGTCCTTCTCCGCGATCGCGATGTCGTTGATCGAGGCCTCGCGCCGGCGCATCAGGCCGTGCTCGTCGAACTCCCACTGCTCGTTGCCGTAGGAGCGGAACCAGTTGCCGGCGGCATCGTGCCATTCGTACTGGAAGCGCACCGCGATGCGGTTGCCGTCGAACGCCCAGAGATCCTTGATCAGGCGATACTCCAGCTCCTTTTCCCATTTGCGGGTCAGGAAGGCCACGATCGCCTCGCGGCCGGCAAACACCTCCGACCGATTGCGCCAGCGGCTGTCCTCGGTATAGGCGCCGGCAACCCGAACCGGGTCGCGCGAATTCCAGGCATCCTCCGCCATGCGCGCCTTCTGCGCGGCGGTCTCGCGGGTGAAAGGCGGCAGCGGCGGGCGTGACATCGGCGATCCCTCATTGTTCAGAGCGCAAATCTATCGCCGCGCCGCGCAGAGTCGATGGGGCGTTTCCTATCGGCCAATAGTTAAGCCAGATCGGCCTTCATTAATGCGCGGATGGACTTCGGAATCGGCTGTGCACGGCCACCGCTGACGAAGGCGACGCGCACCTGCGCCTTCACAAGCACGTCATCGCCGCGCCTGACCTCCTGCGCCAGCATGATGGAGGCGCCCTTCACCGCGATCGGCCAGGTCACGACGTCGAGCATGTCGTCCATCCGCGCGGGCTTGAGGAAGTCCAGCGTCATCGAGCGCACGACAAAGGCGAAGCCGCCGGTCTCCTCTTGCGCCTCCTCGAACAGCGCGTTCTGTTCGGCGCCCATCAACCGGAGATGATTGGTGCGCCCGCGCTCCATGAAGCGCAGGTAATTGGCGTGGTAGACGATGCCGGAAAAATCGGTGTCTTCGTAGTAGACACGGACCTGCATATGGTGTCGGCCATCGCGGATCGCGCCGTCGATATGGGGTAAGGTCAATTGCGGCCCCTCGATTGCCCTCGGAACTGGAACGACAATCGTTTTGCGCAAATTGCTTGATCACGCAAGCGCGGTCAGGACACCACCGGCCCTTTCGCGCCGAGCGTCACCTGCACGATCTCGGGCGGCACGCCGAGGCGGAACGGCATGATGCTGCAGCCGAGGCCGCCGGAGACGACGACGTCGCATTTCAGCTTGATATGGCCATAGGCGAGCCGCATGCCGTGCTTGACCGGCACCGCCGGCGACCAGCCGAGCAGCCGGATCTGGCCGCCATGGGTGTGGCCGGACAGCTGCAGCGCGACGCGCGAGGACACGCGGAGCGCGACGTCGGGCTCGTGCGCCAGCAGGATCACCGGCGCATCATCGGTGACTTTTGCCAGCGTCCCGTTGAGATCGTCGACGCCGATGCGCCTGATCTCGCGATAGCGCCGCGCCGCCATAAAGGCGAGCTGGTCACCGAGACCGGCGAGCCAGAACGGGCGGCCGTCCTTGACGAGCCGCACCGCGTCGTTCTCGTAGACCGGGATGCCCGCGCGCTCCAGCGCACGGCGCGCGACCGGTGTGCCCTGCCCAAGGCGCTGCACCGTCTTGTCTTCCCAGTAATCGTGATTGCCGAGCACGGCATGGACGCCGAGCGGCGCCTTCAGGTCCTTGAGCACCGCGGCCCATTCGGATGCCGGAATGAAGCGGGTGACGTGGCGCAGCCCCGCGACATAGTCGCCGAGCAGCACGACGATGTCGGGGTTCAGCCCATTGGTCCGCTCGACGATCTCGGCGATGCGATCGAGCGACATCCAAGGATCGCAGGCGTGAATGTCGGCGAGCGCTACGATCTTCAGCGGAAAGTCCGCCGGCCATTGCCGCGGCGACAGGTCGTAACGCGTCAGCGTGAGGCGGACGACCGGCTCGCTCAGACCATAGGCCGCGGTCGAGGCGGTGGCGGCGGTCAATCCGCCGAACCCGCGTAGTAAATGACGACGTGAAATCATGGACGTGTGACCGGTGATGCCTGATCCATGATAGGCCCTTTGATTGGAGCGAAATTGGGCCACGTTTGTGCAGACAAGCTGCAGAGACTTCGCAATGGTTAGCGGGCAAGGTTACCGTCGGCCGTGACGCGCCGCATCAACACGTCTCTTCACGTCTTCGAGAGCGAGACCTTTGTTTGGGCATGATCTTCTCCGGAAAACCGCTTCGCACTTTTCCGGATCATGCCTCAGTCCTCGTCGCCATTGCCGCCGAACAGGCCGAACTGCGAGGGATCGCGGTTCGGCTCGGCGAGGCCGAGATGGCGGAAGGCGTGCGAGGTCAGCAGCCGGCCGCGCGGGGTGCGCTGCAGATAGCCGCACTGGATCAGATAAGGCTCGATGATGTCCTCGATCGCATCGCGCGGCTCCGACAGCGCCGCCGCCATGGTCTCGACGCCGACCGGACCGCCGCCATAGTTCAAGGCGATGGTGGAGAGATAACGCCGGTCCATCGCGTCTAACCCGGCGCTGTCGACCTCGAGCGCGCTCAGCGCCCGGTCGGCGATGCCGCGATCGATGGCGTCGGCATCCGCGGCGGAGGCAAAGTCGCGCACCCGGCGCAGCAGGCGCCCGGCGATCCGCGGCGTGCCGCGGGCGCGGCGCGCGATCTCGTTGGCGCCATCAGCGCTCATGCCGATATTGAGCACACGGGCGCCGCGGGTGACGATCTTCTCCAGCTCTTCCACGGTGTAGAAATTGAGCCGGATCGGAATGCCGAAGCGGTCGCGCAGCGGATTGGTGAGCAGGCCCGCGCGCGTCGTCGCGCCGACCAGGGTGAATTTCGACAGCTCGATCTTCACCGAGCGCGCTGCGGGACCTTCGCCGATGATCAGATCGAGCTGAAAATCCTCCATCGCGGGATAGAGCACTTCCTCGACCGCTGGGCTCAGGCGATGGATCTCGTCGATGAACAGCACATCGCGCTCTTCCAGATTGGTGAGCAGCGCCGCGAGGTCGCCGGCCTTGGCGATCACGGGACCGGAGGTGGCACGGAAGCCGACGCCGAGCTCGCGCGCGACAATCTGCGCCAGCGTGGTCTTGCCGAGGCCGGGGGGACCGACGAACAGCACGTGATCGAGCGCCTCGCCGCGCTTCTTGGCGGCCTCGATGAAGATCGAGAGGTTCTTGCGCGCCTGGGCCTGGCCGACGAATTCCGTCAGCGACTGCGGACGCAGCGCAGTGTCGCCGACATCGTCGGAGCGGCGTTCGGGCGAGACCATGCGCGAGGGCGTGTTCACTTCGACAATTCCTTCAGGCCCAGCCGGATCAGCTGCGCGGTCTCGGCCTTCTCGCCGGCACTGCGCGAGGCGGCGGCGATGGCGGCGGCCGCCTGCGGCTGGCCGTAGCCGAGATTGACCAGCGCGGAGATCGCATCAGTGACCGGACGCGGCGCGCGGTTATTGTCAATCGCGCCGGACAGATGCACCACCGCCGGATCGACGTCGGCAAAGCCCGGCGCCTTGTCCTTCAATTCGCTGACGATGCGCTCGGCGACC
Source organism: Bradyrhizobium sp. CCBAU 53421 (assembly GCF_015291625.1). Taxonomy (NCBI): domain Bacteria; kingdom Pseudomonadati; phylum Pseudomonadota; class Alphaproteobacteria; order Hyphomicrobiales; family Nitrobacteraceae; genus Bradyrhizobium; species Bradyrhizobium sp. CCBAU 53421. The sequence goes on along the minus strand of NZ_CP030047.1, from coordinate 1,263,705 downwards.
TTCGGCCCGACCCCCGGCGTGCGCGCCACCGCCGCCTTGTCGCGCAGCGCGATGGCGTTGGCGAGATCGGTCGGCGGCAACGTGCCGAGCACCGCAAGCGCGACCTTGGCGCCGACGCCCTGCACGGTCTGCAGCAGGCGAAACCATTCGCGCTCGAGATCCGAGCGGAAGCCGAACAGTTTTATTTGATCCTCGCGGACATAGGTCTCGATCGAGAGCACCGCCGCGCCGCCCGGCTGTGGCAGCGCCTGCAAGGTGCGGCTCGCGCAATGCACCTGATAACCGACGCCGCCGACGTCGAGGATCACATAATCCTCGCCATAGGAATCGATCAGGCCCTTCAGCTTGCCGATCATAGGTTCGCCACCCGAAGCCGCAGCGCGGTGCTCTGGCGGTGATGGGCGTGGGTGATCGCAATCGCGAGCGCGTCGGCGGCGTCGGCGGACGGCGGCTCGGCTTTCGGCAGCAGGATCTTCAGCATCACCTGGATCTGATTCTTCTCGGCATGACCGGCGCCGACCACGGTCTTCTTGACCTGGTTCGGCGCGTATTCGGCGACCGAGATACCGAACATTGCGGGCGCCAGCATGGCGACGCCGCGGGCCTGGCCGAGCTTCAGCGTGGCAACGCCGTCCTTGTTGACAAAGGTCTGCTCGACCGCGGCTTCCGCCGGCCGGTAGTCGCCGAGCACGGCGGCCAGCCCCTCATGGATCGCGAGCAGCCGGCTCGCCAGAGGCAGATCGTCCGGTGGCTCGACCGAACCGCAGCCGATATAGACCAGACGGTTGCCCTCGGTCTCGATCACACCCCAGCCGGTGCGGCGGAGACCCGGATCGATACCGATGATGCGGACGGGAGAGCGAATCGGCTGCGATGTCATGGGGAAGTGATACCGCCTGCGCCGGGAGAACGAAACACAAACGGCGCGGTCATACCCGGGAAAGCACAACACCTACAGTCGTCATGCGCGGGCTTGACCCGCGCATCCATCGATTAAGAAAGCGCTTTTGCTTTTGATGGATTGCCGGGTCAAGCCCGGCAATGACGGCCGAGCAAACCGTCAACCGCCCATCTTCGCGAGCAGCGCGTCGGAGACCTCGAAATTGGCGTACACGTTCTGCACGTCGTCGTGCTCGTTGAGCAGGTCCATCAGCTTGAGCAGCTTTTCGCCGGTTTCGTCGTCGACCGCGACGGTGTTCTGCGGCTTCCAGGTCAGCGCCGCCTTGCGCGGCTCGCCGAACTTCGCTTCCAGCGCCTTTGCCACTTCGCGGAAGGTGTCCTGCGAGGCGTAGACCTCGTGGCCAGCTTCGCTCGAGACGACATCGTCGGCACCGGCCTCGATCGCGGCGTCCAGCATGGCGTCGTCGGAGGCGACCTTGGCGTCGTACTCGATGATGCCGGTGCGGTCGAACATGAAGGCGACCGAGCCGGTTTCGCCGAGATTGCCGCCCGACTTGGTGAAGAAGGAGCGGATGTCGGAGGCGGCGCGGTTGCGGTTGTCGGTCAGCGCTTCGACGATCACGGCGACACCGCCGGGGCCGTAGCCCTCGTAGCGGATCTCGTCATAGTTCTCGCCCTCATTGCCCGCGGCCTTCTTGATGGCGCGGTCGATATTGTCCTTGGGCATGTTCTCGGCGCGGGCTGCGACCACGGCAGCGCGCAGCCGCGGGTTCATCGCCGGGTCCGGGGTGCCGAGCTTGGCCGCGACGGTGATTTCGCGGGCCAGCTTGCCGAAAAGCTTCGACTTCTGGGCATCCTGCCGGCCCTTGCGGTGCATGATGTTCTTGAATTGGGAATGGCCGGCCATGCGACGTCTCTTCGAGCGTAGGGTCTGAACAGGGGTGGAAAACGCGGCCTTATAGGCCCCTGGCGGTCAAAATCAAAGGTCGGCAGGGGCCGTCCGGCAGGGGAATACTACCGCAAGCCGGAATATGAGGCACTTGTTAACCATGACTTCACGCCCGGATGCGAGGATCGCCCGTCCCGCCGCAACTTCCAACAGCCCCATAGAGCCCCCATGGCGTTCGGTTTGTTTCGAAAGCAAGTGCCGGAGCCGGCTGCGCCCGCTGGCGCGCCGCAGGTTCCAACCGCGGCTGATGTCTCGACCGAGACTGATTCGGCCAAGGATTCGTCGAAGGAAATCCTGGAATTGCTGGAACTCGAGCTCGGCGCGATGATCCGCCAGCTCGAGCGCGCCGCAGGCTCGGTGGCCGACGGCGCCGAGGCGACGGCCGCCAAGCTTGCGACCATCCGCGCCCGTACCGACGCGCTGACCGGCCGCAGCAGCGACGCGCAGAGTACCGCGACGACGTTCTCCGAGGCCGCCGACCGCTTCACCCATTCCGCCGAAGGTATCGGCGCGCAGGTGCGCAGCGCGAGCCAGCTCGCCGATGATGCCGCGGCCGCTGCGCGCGAGGCCACCGCCAATGTCGATCGCCTGCGCGAATCCTCGGCCGCGATCGGCAACGTCGTCAATCTGATCGCGCAGATCGCGCGGCAGACCACGCTGCTCGCGCTCAACTCGACCATTGAGGCGGCGCGCGCCGGCGCCGCCGGCAAGGGTTTTGCGGTGGTCGCCACCGAGGTCAAGGCGCTCGCCGTGCAGACCCAGAGCGCGACCGAGGAGATCACCCGCAAGATCGAGGCGTTGCAGAAGGACGCCACCGGATCGGCGGATGCGGTCCACCGCATCTCGCAGGCGATCGAAGCGATCCGGCCGGTGTTCGAGAACGTCAACGGCGCGGTCGCCGAGCAGAACCAGATCACCGGCGAGATGGGCCAGAACGCGGCCTCCGCCTCCCATTTCATCGTCTCGGTCGGCACCAGCGCCGGCGAGATCGACAGTGCGACGCGCGAAGCCGCCGCGCATGGCGACAATGTCGCCAAGGCCGGCAAGGCGGTGACCGCCTTCGCCCAGAAGCTGAAGGCGCGCTGCGCGGTGCTGCTGCGCCAGGACGAGCGCTGCGATCCGCGCAAGAACGAGCGGCTGCCCTGCAGCCTCAAGATCGAGATCACGACCGCGCGCGGCATCGTCACCGCGCCGGTCTACGAGATCGCGATGGACGGCATCCTGATCGGCGGGCCCGATGCCGAGAGGCTGCCGGCCCATGAGACCCTGAGCGCGACCTTGCGGGATATCGGCGCCTGCCGGATCAGGATCGGCGACCGCTCCAAGGCAGGCAGCCAGGCCCGCTTCGAGGCCGCGACCGCCGAATTGCGCGAAAAGATCGAAGACCGGATGTGGGCGATCCACGAGGAGAACGCCGAGCTCGTCACCCGCGCGATGGAAGCCGGCCGCGCGCTGAGCAGACTGTTCGAGGACGGACTGGCAGGCGGCGCGATCACGATCGCGGACATGTTCGACACCGGCTATGTCGAGATACCGGGCACCAATCCGGTGCAATACCGCACCAGAATGCTGGACTGGGCGGATCGCGCGCTGCCCGCCTCGCTCGAGGCATTCCTCGCCAGGGACAACCGCCTGGCGTTCTGCGCGACGGTCGACCGCAACGGCTATCTGCCGGTCCACAACAAGATCTACTCGCAGCCGCAGCGGCCGGGCGACGTCGCCTACAACACCGCCAATTGCCGCAATCGTCGTATCTTCAACGATCCCGCGGGCCTCGCCGCCGCGCACAATGAGCGCGCCTATCTGGTGCAAAGCTATGCGCGCGACATGGGCAACGGCACCACCGTGATGATGCGCGAGATCGACGTGCCGATCCGCGTGCGCGGCCGGCACTGGGGCGCCTTCCGCACCGCCTACAAGCTCTGAACGCTTCGTAGCCCGGATGCAGCCAACGGGTCGCGCGAATGCGCGCCCGATGACAGGCTCCGCGTAATCCGGGACCAGTGTGCACGCGAACGAGAACCCCGGATTTCGCTGCGCCGCATCCGGGCTACGCACTGCGCGCTCAGGCAAGACCGGCGGCCCGAATCACGCTTTGAATCGGAATGGGGAATGCTGCGGCGGCGCGACGGCCTGCCGTAACGGAGGAAACGTGACATGTCGGCTGCGCAGCTTGCAGTGCTGGATACATCATCGAACCGGACGCTGGCCGAACGGCTGGTCGACCAGCTTGCCGACCGGATCGGCGGCCTCGGGGTCGAGCTTGCCGACATCGCCGGCAACGTCCAGGAGGTCGCCAACCGCGTCAGCAGCCAGTCGGACCGGTTCCATCATCTGCAGCAGACCGCCGAGACGATGGTCTCGGCCAATCACGACATCGCCAACGCATCGCAGGCGGTGCAAACGACCGCATCCGCCGCGGTCGGCCAGATCGCGGAATCGCGGAGCGCGGTCGAGACGGCGGTCAGCCATATCGCGGAGCTCGTCGCGGCGGTGGGCCGGATCGAGGCGCGGCTCGCCGCGGTCGGCTCCGCACTGAGCCAGGTCGCCAAGGTCTCCGGTTCGATCGAGGCAATCGCCAAGCAGACCAATCTGCTGGCGCTCAACGCCACCATCGAGGCCGCGCGCGCCGGCGATGCCGGCCGCGGCTTTGCCGTGGTCGCGAGCGAGGTGAAGAACCTTGCGGAAGCAACGCGCCAGGCGACGCATCAGATTTCCGACACCGTGCGCGATCTCGACGGCCAGATCGGCAGCCTGATCGGCGAGAGCAGCGATGCCTCGCTGCGCGCGAAAAGCGCCGGCGAAGGCGCCCAGCAGATATCTAGCATCATCGTGCGCGTGCAGGAGGGCTTTTCATCGGTCGGCGCCGAGATCGGCAGCGTGGCGCGCGCCGCGACCTCCAATCTCGGTCACTGCGACACCGTGATCGCGGAGCTGAACGAGCTCGCAAAGGGCGTCGACCTCTCCTCGCGCGACCTCAAGCACGCCGACGGCCGCGTCGCGAAGCTGCTCGAGCTCTCCGAGAGCCTGATCGTGACCATCGCCGACAGCGGCGTCGAGACCAGCGATGCGCCGCTGATCCGCGTCGTGATCGACACCGCAAGACAGATCTCGGAGCTGTTCGAGAATGCCGTCGCACGCGGCGAGATCACGCTCGCGCAGTTGATGGACGAGAATTATCGCGAGATCGCCGGCACCAATCCGAAGCAATACCTGACCGACTATGTCAGCTTCACCGACCGCGTGCTGCCCGCGATCCAGGATCCGATCCAGAAGACCGATCCGCGCATCGTGTTCTGCGTCGCCTGGGCGCGGAGCGGCTATCTGCCGACCCACAATCCGAACTACCGGCTGCCGCAGGGACCGGACCCGGTGTGGAACAACGCCAATTGCCGCAACCGCCGGCTGTTCAACGACCGCGCGGTGAGCAAGGTCGCGGCCAACACCAAGCCGTTCCTTCTGCAGACCTATCGCCGCGACATGGGCGGCGGTAATTTCGTGCTGATGAAGGATCTGTCGTCACCGATCATCGTCGGCGGCCGCCACTGGGGCGCATTCCGGATGGGATTCCGGCAAAGCTAGGCCAGCCCCCGGGCCGGCATTGCCAAAAAATGCAAAACAACCCCATGCACAGTAGCCGGCAGCTGCCGGCGCCCGGCATGGCGCTTGACACGTCGGGCAACTCAGACGTACTCTTCTATTATTCCGAAATAGTGCGAACCCCGGCACTGCGGGCTCGAGCCGTCCGCAGGACGAAATCAAAGGTCAGCGAGCTATCCGTCGCAGCCCTTCTTGATCTCGGCAGCCTTCGAATTAGGGCGCCAACCACTGATTTGGATCTCGCAGGGCGTCCAACACGAAGAAGCGGTTTTCCTTAGGGTGTTCTGCAAAATGATCCCGGCTCTCCCACGCCGCCTTCCACTCACCAGACGACGTAAGGGGCGTGAAGGTTAGATCATCATTTTGTCGATAGACACGCCATATCGGCAATTCTGATGCGACCCCACTGTCGAGAAACGCGGCAACGAAGCCAGGATGCCAGCTCGTGTCCATTCCTATTGATGCGAGCGGCCCACTCTCGCTAATCGACACCATTCCCCACGGTCTTTGAGGACCGTGGCCTTCATTGCAATAGGCCAACGCCAAGTCCCAGCTGCGGTCCTCGAATGCAGTCCAGCACGGATATTGCTGCGCTGACGAGCCATAGTCCCAGTCCCTCATGACGGCATGCGGTTCGACTAACCGCTGTCTGATGAAGGCCACGGTGGCCTCATGATCAATTGTTGCAAGCTCGGTCTCGATAAGTCCCTTCAGCCACTTCGCCGAGACACTCATATCGTGATCACCAATCCGCAATATTGATCAGGTCCAAAACCCCGGCACGGTGGGCTCGAGCCGCCCGCCGGCGCGCACCGGCGCGACCTTGACCGCAAGCCCGGTCGCATCGTCGGTCTCGACCGCGACGCCGCTCAGCGTCGCAACGCCTCCGGCTGGCTCGAAACGGCCGGAAGGAATGCCGGTGAGGAAGCGCTGCAGCGGCTCCTCCTTCTGCATGCCGATCACCGAATCATAGTCGCCGGTCATGCCGGCATCGCTCATATAGGCAGTGCCGCCGGGCAGCACCTGATGATCGGCGGTCGGCACATGGGTATGGGTCCCGACCACGAGGCTGACGCGGCCGTCGCAGAAGAAGCCGACGCCCTGCTTCTCGGAGGTAGCCTCGGCATGGAAATCGAGCACGATGGCGTCACAGCCCTCGCGCAACGGGCAGGCCTCGAGCTCGCGCTCGATCGCGCTGAACGGATCGTTCGAGGACGGCTCCATGAAGACGCGGCCGATCGCGTTGATGATCAGCGCGCGCTTGCCGCTCTTGGTGTCGACCAGCGTGGCGCCGCGGCCCGGCGAATGGCGCGGGAAATTCAACGGCCGGATCAGGCGCGGCGCACGCTCGATGAACACCAGCGCCTCCTTCTGATTCCAGGCGTGGTTGCCGAGCGTGATCGCGTCGGCGCCGGCATCGAGCAGCTCCTGATAGATCGCCTCGGTGATGCCGAAGCCGCCGGCGGCGTTCTCGCCATTGACGACGACGAGATCGAGCGACCAGTCTCTGATCATGCCGGGAAGATGGTCTGATATGGCGGTGCGGCCGGTCCTGCCGACGACGTCACCAACGAAGAGAATACGCAAGGCTAGCTACTCCGGAAATCGAACGTCTTGCGCTCCGTTAGCACATAATCGAGCGGGACGTCGTGGGACAGCGCCGGAATGGCCTTGGTTTCCTGTGCAGCAAAGGCGACCCCCACCCCGATCACATGCTTGGCCTTGCGCAGATGCGCAAAGGTATAGTCGTAATAGCCGGCGCCATAGCCGATGCGGTGGCCGAGCTTATCGAATGCCGCGAGCGGCACCAGCATGACGTCGGGATGCACCTCGGCGGCGGCCGGCGACGGCTCGGGAATGCCGAGCGGCCCGAGCATCAGCCGGTCCTGCGGCGACCAGCTGCGGAACGTCAGCGACTGGCCGCGCGCATTGATGCAGGGCAGCGCAAGCCGCGCACCCTTGTCCGCCAGCTTCTTCAACAACGGCGTCGGATCGATCTCGCTGCGGATCGGCGCATAGCCCGAGATGATCATGCCTTGCGTGATCTCGAACGGCGCGCCGCGCTTGGCGAGCGCTTCGGCAGCCGTCGCGCGCTGCTCATCGCTCAGCGCGTCGCGCTTGGCGAGGGCAAGCGCCCGAAGCTCGGCCTTCGATGGAGCTGCGTGCATGATCCATCTTCCGCTGTCATCGTCCGCAAAACGCGAACGAGCCGGCACTCCAGAAACGCTAGCATTCGTTTGACCAGGCCGCGGCGCACTGGACGCCCCGCGAGAGCCTGCCAGCGGGCGAGCCGATGACGAGACCCGTTGCGGGGAAACTGCTAATCAAACCGCCGCAGCGCGACGACAAGGCAACAGCAAAAATCAGTGCGAAGCCGCAGAGGCCGTTGAAGCACTCGATCCCGGAGTTCCCTACGAAAGTAGGTGGGCACCATATGTCCGGGTCCACGGACCCGGCCAGGGACAGTTCCCTAAAGGATCGATAAGGCCCCGGGGATATATGGCTCCTGACGCACGACGCAGCTTCGCGGGGGCTAATCTAGCTATCGTTGTCGCAATTCGCCAGCGGTAAGGAAGACGCAGAGCTCATGCTTTCCCTTCACCCTCCCCTGGAGGGGGAGGGTCGGCTCACAATGAGCGAAGCGAATGTGAGACGGGGTGGGGTGATCTCTCAACACGGGCGGTCCACAGGTGGAGAGACTTTCACCCCACCCCGTATCGCATCTTGCTTCGCGCGATGCGATACGACCCTCCCCCTCCAGGGGAGGGTGGAGCAAGATCACCCGATCGCGATGCCGCCGCCGATGGTGCGGTTGAGCACCTGCGTGGTGCGCTCGATCCGCTCGGCGGCGGCGTTGAGCGCGTTGGAGACCGCGGTCTGGGTGGCGCGGGCGCGGTCGGTGGCGGCCGTGCGGGCGTTGCGCAGCTGTTCGATCTCTTCCTCGAGGCTGCGGATGCGCGCGCCCGCATCGACCAATTCGTCGCAGGCGGTGAGCGCCGCCATCACGGTGAGCCTGGCATCGCCGATCTCGCCGAACTTGCCGCGCAGGGATTCGACGCGCTGCTGGAGATTTTCCGCGAGCTTCAACAGCCGCACCTCCTGGCCCTCCTCGCAGGCCATCCGGTATTGCCGGCCATTGATGGTGACGTTGATGTGGCTCATCTGCCTTCTCCGCCATCGAGCACGGCGCGAATGGTGCCGATCGCCGCGTCGAGCTTTTCTGCGATGTCGCGATTGACGCGCTCGAGCTTGCGCGTCTTCACCAGCGATCCGTCGAGCTCGTCGGCAAGCCGTGAGCGATCGGCGCCGAGCGCCTGGATCCGCGCCGCCAGTTCGTTCTCGTCGCGGTCGGCCTCGCGGCGGCGCTCGACCGAGCTCTCCAGCGCATCGAGCGCGGCCATCAGCCGCTTTGTCGCAGCATCGATATCGGCAAGCGGTGCCTCGGTATTGCCAGACCCGTTGGCGAGACGATCACTCATGACACGCGGTGTGGACCCTTCTAGTCGGTCGGCTGGGTAGCCTGCTGGAGACAGGCCTGCCTCACGGCAAAAGCGGCGGTTCGGCAAGCGTTTAGCGGACGAAATTTACGTGGCAAGCGAGGGAAGCGCAACGGCGGCGCAGAACTATGCACCGTTCAATGAAATTGGGCCGTTTTGGGCAACTTTTCCCCGTTTTGGGGCGTTTCATCGCCTTGGACTTGCGGAATTGAGGTGCTAATCCACCCTCCAACCCGTAAGGCCTCCCACGCGCGCATCGCGGCTGCCCGCCCCGATACGTCCAGCAATCAGCTCCTCATTCCAGGCGGACTTTTCATCATGACGCAGGTCGATCACACCCGTATGGCCAATGCGATCCGTGGCCTTGCCATGGACGCCGTCGAGAAGGCGAATTCCGGCCATCCCGGCCTGCCGATGGGCGCCGCCGAGATCGCGACCGTGCTGTTCACGAAATTTCTGAAATTCGATGCCGCCGACACGGCGTGGCCCGATCGCGACCGCTTCGTGCTGTCGGCCGGCCACGGCTCGATGCTGCTCTATGCGTTGCTGTACCTCACCGGCAACAAGGACATGACGCTCGACCAGCTCAAGCATTTCCGCCAGCTCGGATCGCTGACGCCGGGACACCCCGAGAACTTCCACACCAAGGGCATCGAGACCACCACCGGTCCGCTCGGCCAGGGCATTGCGACCGCGGTCGGCATGGCGCTCGCCGAGAAGATGCTCGCCGCCGAGTTCGGCAAGAAGATCGTCAACCACCATACCTATGTGCTCGCCTCCGACGGCGACCTTATGGAAGGCATCTCGCAGGAAGCGATCGCGCTCGCCGGTGTCTGGCGGCTCAACAAGATGATCGTGCTGTACGACGACAACGGCATCTCGATCGACGGCCCGACCTCGATCTCCGACTCGGTCGATCAGGTGAAGCGCTTCAAGTCCGCCGGCTGGGCCGCCGAATTGATCGACGGCCATGATCCGCAGGCGATTGCCGCTGCGATCACCCGCGCGCAGAAGTCCAGCAAGCCGACGATGATCGCCTGCAAGACCACGATCGGTTACGGCGCGCCGACCAGGGCCGGCACCGCCAAGGCGCACGGCGAAGCGCTCGGCGCCGCTGAGCTCAAGGGCGCCAAGGAAAAGCTCGGCATCTCGCTCGAGCCGTTCTCGGTGCCCGACGACGTGCTGAAGGCCTGGCGCGAGGCAGGTGCCCGCGGCGCCGCCGAGCACAAGGCATGGGACGAGCAGTTCGCGCAGCTCGGCAACCGCAAGCGCGCCGAATTCGAGCGCCGGATCCGTCACGAGCGGCCGCAGTCGCTCGCCAAGGGTCTGCGCGCCTTCAAGAAGGGCCTGCTGGAAAACCCGCTCAACGTCGCGACCCGCAAATCGTCGGAAGCTGCGATCGAGGTGATTGCGGCTGCGATGCCGATGGAGTTCGTGGCCGGCTCCGCCGACCTCACCGGCTCCAACAACAACAAGGCCAAGTCGGCGACGGCGTTCGGCGCCAAGACGCCGAAGGGCCGCTTCATCCACTACGGAATCCGCGAGCACGGCATGGCGGCGTGCCTCAACGGCATCTTCCTGCATGGCGGCTTCGCGCCGAACGGCGCCACCTTCCTGGTGTTCACCGATTATGCGCGCCCCGCGATGCGGCTGTCGGCGCTGATGGGCACCGGCGTCGTCTATGTCATGACCCACGACTCGATCGGCCTCGGCGAGGACGGCCCGACCCACCAGCCGGTCGAGCACCTCTCCGCGCTGCGCGCGATCCCCAACATGCGCGTGTTCCGTCCCTGCGACGCGGTCGAGACCGCCGAGTGCTGGGAACTCGCGCTCAACCGCGTGGACGGCCCGACGGTGCTGGCGCTGACCCGCCAGAACCTGCCGCAGCTCCGCACCACGGCGCCGAACGACAACCCGTGCAGCCACGGCGCCTACGAGCTGGTCGCCGCCCAAGGCGACGCAAAAGTGTCATTGTTCGCCACCGGTTCCGAAGTCCAGATCGCGGTCGAGGCGCAGAAGCAGCTTGCCGGACGCGGCATCGCGACGCGGGTCGTCTCAGTCCCGTCGCTGGAATTGCTGCTGGCGCAGCCCGCCGAGCGGCAAAAGGCCATTATCGGCAATGCTCCGGTCAAGATCGCGATCGAGGCCGCGGTGCGCTGGGGCTGGGATGCCGTGATCGGCCATGACGGCGAATTCATCGGCATGCACGGATTCGGCGCCAGCGCCCCGGCGAAGGACCTTTTCCCGCATTTCGGCATTACTGCAGAGGCTGTCGTTAACGCTGCCCTGAAGCGCGTCTGACGCTGGCCTGACACCCGCCGGTCGAAGGTTGAGCTTGCCGCGAAAAAGGATTACCAAAGCTCCATCTTTTCCGCTCGCGTCCGGCTGAACCGGGCGTTCCGCCGTAAAACCCTCGTGGGACACCTCCCGCGGGGCCGGCAGCAGCTTTTAGAGGAGACACAGCATGGCAATCCGCGTCGCGATCAACGGGTTTGGACGCATCGGCCGCAATGTGTTGCGCGCCATCGCCGAGTCCGGCCGCAAGGACATCGAGGTGGTCGGTATCAACGACCTCGGCCCGGTCGAGACCAACGCGCACCTGCTGCGCTTCGATTCCGTGCACGGCCGCTTTCCGGGCACCGTGACCGTCGACGGCGACTCGATCAGCCTCGGCGACAACAAGATCAAGGTCTCGGCCGAGCGCGATCCCTCCAAGCTGCCGTGGAAGGCCCTCGGCGTCGACATTGCGCTGGAATGCACCGGCATCTTCACCGCCAAGGACAAGGCCTCCGCGCACCTCACCGCCGGCGCCAAGCGCGTGCTGGTCTCGGCCCCGGCCGATGGCGCTGACGCCACCATCGTCTACGGCGTCAACCATGACACGCTGAACAAGGATCAGCTCGTCGTCTCCAACGGCTCCTGCACCACCAACTGCCTGGCGCCGGTTGCCAAGGTGTTGAACGAGACGGTCGGCATCGAAACCGGCTTCATGACCACGATCCACGCCTATACCGGCGACCAGCCGACGCTCGACACCCTGCACAAGGACCTCTATCGCGGCCGCGCCGCGGCGATGTCGATGATCCCGACCTCGACCGGTGCGGCGAAGGCCATCGGCCTGGTGCTGCCGGAGCTGAAGGGCAAGCTCGACGGCGTCTCGATCCGGGTGCCGACCCCGAACGTCTCGGTGATCGACCTCAAGATCGTCGCCAAGCGCGCCACCGACGCCAAGGAAATCAACGAGGCGATGAAGCGCGCCTCCGAGCAGCAGCTCAAGGGCATCCTGGGCTTTACCACCGCGCCGAACGTCTCGATCGACTTCAACCACGATCCGCATTCGGCCACCTTCCACATGGACCAGACCAAGGTGCAGAACGGCACGCTGGTGCGCGTGATGGCCTGGTACGACAATGAGTGGGGCTTCTCGAACCGCATGGCCGACACCGCCGTCGCGATCGGCAAGCTGATTTAAGTTCGACTGTTCGTGATGCCCGGCCCCCAAAGCCGGGCATCTGCGTGTTTGCCCCTCGCATTCGCGGCCCCAACGGCCGCGACATCGGCAAGCGAAAGCGACGCCGTCCGCCGGACGGCTGTGTCCGGCCGCACAGGAAACGCTCATGACCAAATCGTTCCGCACCCTCGACGACGTCAACGTGAAGGGCAAGCGCGTGCTGCTGCGCGTCGACCTCAACGTCCCCATGGAAGGCGGCCGCGTCACCGACGCCACACGGCTCGAGCGCGTCGCGCCCACCATCACTGAAATCTCCGACAAGGGCGGCAAGGTGATCCTGCTCGCCCATTTCGGCCGGCCCAAGGGACGCGACGCCAAGGAGTCGCTGAAGCCGGTCGCCGAGGCGCTGTCGAAGGTGATCAAGCGCCCGGTCGCGTTCGCCGAGGATTGCATCGGCGAGCCCGCAGCCAACGCGGTCGCTGCCCTCAAGGATGGTGACATCCTCTGTCTGGAAAACACCCGTTTTCACAAGGAGGAAGAAAAGAACGACGCCGGCTTCGTCGCTGAATTGGCAAAGCTCGGCGACATCTGGGTCAACGACGCCTTCTCCGCCGCGCATCGCGCGCACGCCTCGACCGAAGGCCTCGGCCACAAGCTGCCGGCCTATGCCGGCCGCACCATGCAGGCCGAGCTCGACGCGCTCGGCAAGGCGCTGGAAGCCCCGACCAAGCCTGTCATCGCGATCATCGGCGGCGCCAAGGTCTCGACCAAGATCGACCTGTTGGAAAACCTCGTGAACAAGGTCGACGCGCTGGTGATCGGCGGCGGCATGGCCAACACCTTCCTGCACGCGCAGGGCGTCGCGGTCGGCAAGTCGCTCGCCGAAAAGGACCTCGCCGCGACCGCGCTGCGGATCATGGAGAAGGCCAACGCGGCCAATTGCGCGATCATCCTGCCGGTTGACGCCGTGGTCGCCAACCAGTTCGCCGCCAATGCGCCGTCGCATGCCTACGGCCTCGACGCGATCCCGGCCGACGGCATGATCCTCGACGTCGGCCCGCAATCGATCGCGCGCATCCATGCCGCGATCGACGACGCCGCGACGCTGGTCTGGAACGGACCGCTCGGCGCCTTCGAGCTGACGCCGTTCGACCGCGGCACCGTGGTTTCGGCCAAGCATGCCGCCGAGCGCACCCGGGCCAAGAAGCTGATCTCGGTCGCCGGCGGCGGCGATACCGTCGCGGCGCTCAACCAGGCGGGCGTGGCCGGTGATTTTTCCTACGTCTCGACCGCGGGCGGCGCGTTTCTTGAATGGATGGAAGGCAAGCCGCTGCCGGGCGTCGAAGTACTGAAAAACCGTTGATCCACAGCATGATCCGGACCCGGAGGGCCGCGCTAGCGCAAAGTGCGAAGTGGTTTTCCGAAAAGATCATGCTCAAACAATGAGCAAAAGCGCGATGAAAATCGATCTGAGCTCATCGCGCTTCAAATCCGCGAACACGTACACCAGGGAGAAATGGAATGGCTCGCATCACGTTGCGGCAACTGCTCGACCACGCGGCCGAGCATGATTACGGCGTACCTGCCTTCAACATCAACAACATGGAGCAGGCGCTGTCGATCATGGCGGCGGCCTCCGAGGTCGATGCGCCCGTCATCATCCAGGCCTCGCGCGGCGCGCGGTCCTACGCCAACGACGTCATGCTCAAGCACATGATGGACGCCGTCACCGAGATCTACCCGCAGATCCCGGTCTGCGTGCATCTCGACCACGGCAACGAACCCGCGACCTGCATGACCGCGATCCAGGCCGGCTTCACCTCGGTCATGATGGACGGCTCGCTGAAGGCCGACGGCAAGACCCCCGGCGACTGGGACTACAATGTCGGCGTCACCAGGACCGTGACCGGCATGGCCCATCTCGGCGGCATCTCGGTGGAAGGCGAGCTCGGCGTGCTCGGCTCGCTCGAGACCGGCATGGGCGACAAGGAAGACGGCCATGGCGCCGAGGGCAAGCTGTCGCATGACCAGCTGCTGACCAATCCGGATGAAGCCGTAAAGTTCGTCAAGGAGACCAGGGTCGACGCGCTCGCGATCGCGATGGGCACCTCGCACGGTGCCTACAAGTTCACCCGCAAGCCGGACGGCGACATCCTCGCCATGAACGTGATCGAGGAGATCCATCGCAAGCTGCCGAACACGCATCTCGTGATGCACGGCTCCTCGTCGGTGCCGCAGGAGCTGCAGGAGATCATCAACGCCAATGGCGGTAAGATGAAGCCGACCTGGGGCGTGCCGGTCGCCGAGATCCAGCGCGGCATCAAGAACGGCGTGCGCAAGATCAACATCGACACCGACAACCGGATGGCGATGACCGGTCAGATCCGCAAGGTGCTGAAGGACAATCCGGAAGAGTTCGATCCGCGCAAGTACCTGAAGCCCGCAATGGACGCGATGACCAAGCTGTGCAAACAGCGCCTGCAGGAATTCAACACCGCGGGCCAGGCCAGCAAGATCAAGAAGGTGCTGACCACGGCCGAAATGGCCAAGCGCTACGCCGCGGGCGAGCTCGACCCCAAGGTTGCCTGAGAGATCGCCTGACAATTTCTCGCCTGAATCATTAAGGCGGGACACCGGTTCTGACGCAGTTGGAAACGGTGTCCCGCGGGCTTGATCGCCGGCTGCGGCAAACACCGCCCGCGACGAACGTTTTCTAGGCATTTGCCCGAGAACCGCCTATTTTGGTTTGCAAAGGCAATGGCCCTGGAGGACGTTCCCGATGAACCTCGCTGACCTCAACAAAGTTGCGCTTGCCATGGTCACCCCGGGCAAGGGCATCCTCGCCGCCGACGAATCCTCCGGCACGATCAAGAAGCGTTTCGACGCCATCAAGGTCGATTCGACCGAAGACAATCGCCGCGACTATCGCGAGATGCTGTTCCGCTCGCAGGAGGCGATGAGCAAGTACATCTCCGGCGTCATCCTCTACGACGAGACGATCTGGCAGAATGCCAAGGACGGTACGCCGCTGGTCAAGCTGATCGAGCAGGCCGGCAGCATCCCCGGCATCAAGGTCGACGAGGGCACCCAGGCGCTGCCGAACTGCCCGGGCGAACTCGTCACCGTCGGCCTCGACAAGCTCGCCGAGCGGCTGAAGAAATATTACGAGCGCGGTGCGCGCTTTGCGAAGTGGCGCGCGGTGATCGATATCGGGCCGCGAATCCCGACCCAGACCGCGGTCCGCGTCAACGCCCATGCGCTGGCGCGCTACGCCGCGTTGTGCCAGGCCGCGCAGATCGTGCCGATCGTCGAACCGGAAGTGCTGATGGACGGCGATCACGACATCGACCGCTGCTATGAGGTGACGCAGCGCGTGCTGAACCGCACCTTCCAGGAGTTGCGGGTGCAGCGCGTCGCGCTGGAAGGCATGATCCTGAAGCCGAACATGGCCATATCAGGCAAGAAATGCCCGAAGCAGGCGTCGGTCCAGGAAGTCGCCGAGAAGACCATCCGCCTGCTCAAGAGCTGCGTGCCGGCCGCGGTGCCCGGCATCGCCTTCCTCTCCGGCGGACAGAGCGACGAGGAGGCGACCGCGCATCTCGATGCCATGAACAAGATCGGTCACCTGCCCTGGCGGCTGACCTTCTCCTATGGCCGCGCGCTGCAGGCCGCGCCGCAGAAGGCATGGTCCGGCAAGCCCGACAACGTCCCCGCGGGCCAGCGCGCCTTCTCGCATCGCGCCCGGATGAACGGGCTCGCGAGCACCGGCAATTGGGAAGCCGGCCTCGAAAAACAGGCGGCATAGTTGGCCACCAAGCCCGTTCCGCCGCGGCCGGCGCCGCGCCTCTATCTGGCAACTCCACCGGTCGACGAGCCCGCGCGGCTTGCGGCCGAGCTTGCCGATCTGCTTGCCGCGGCCGACGTCGCGGCCGTTCTGGTGCGGCTGCGCGAGAGCGATCCGCGCAGCATGATCTCCACCATCAAGGCGCTGGCACCCGCGATCCAGAACGCGGGCGCGGCGCTGCTGATCGACGGCCATCCCGACATCGTGGCCCGCGCCGGCGCCGACGGCGCACACCTGACCGGCATCGCCGCGATGGCAGAGGCGATGCCTTCGCTGAAGCCCGACCGCATCGCAGGCGTCGGCGGCCTGGCGACACGCCACGATTCGATGGCCGCGGGCGAAGCCGGCGCCGACTATGTGCTGTTCGGCGAGCCCGACGCCAAGGGAGCGCGGCCCTCGCTCGAGGCGATCGCCGAGCGGCTGGAATGGTGGGACGAATTGTTCGAGCCGCCCTGCGTCGGCTTTGCGACCTCGCGCGAGGAAGCCGAGGCGTTCGCCGCGGCCGGCGCGGATTTCGTGCTGGTCGGAGATTTCATCTGGTCCGATCCGCGCGGTGCTAAGCAGGCGCTCGTCGAGATCGGCGAAGCGATTGCGCATGCCGGCAAGGCCAAGGCCGAGGGATGACGCCGGAATGAAATGCCTGCGTCCGATAGGTGTTGCGCTCGGCTGCACGATGCTGGCGAGCGGCGCGATGGCGCAGCTCTCGATCACGCCGCCGGCACAGACGCCGCCTGCGAAGAAGGAGGCGCCGAAGCCGAAGGTGCATTCGCCGGTCGCGAAGAAGCCGACGCCCAAGCCCGCTGCCTCGGCGACGCCGAAGCCTGCCGCATCTCCGACGCCCTCGCCGACCCCGACGCCTGATGATCCCAATGTCGATCTCGTCTACGGCGCCTATCAGCGCGGCATGTACAAGACCGCGTTCGACCTCGCGATCGCGCGCGCGCAGAACAACAACGATGCCAAGGCGATGACGATGCTGGGCGAGCTCTATGCCAACGGGCTCGGGGTCAAGCGCGACTACGCCAAGGCCGACGACTGGTACAAGCGTGCGTCCGATGCCGGCGACCGCGAGGCGATGTTCGCGCTGGCGATGATGAAGATCGCGGGCCGCGGCGGCGCGGTGGACAAGGACGGCGCGGTCAAGCTGCTGGCCTCGTCGGCCAAGCTCGGCGAACCCAAGGCGGCCTATAACCTCGCGCTGCTCTATCTCGACGGCCAGACCCTGCCGCAGGACCTCAAGCGCTCCGCCGAGCTGTTGCGGATGGCCGCGGACGCCGGCAGCCCGGAGGCGCAATACGCGCTCGCGACCTTCTACAAGGAAGGCACCGGCGTGCCGAAGGACCTCGAAAAGGCCTCCCGGCTGCTGCAGGCCGCCTCGCTGGCCGACAATGTCGATGCCGAGGTCGAATATGCCATCGCGCTCTATAACGGCGCCGGCACGCCGCGGAACGTGCCGGCGGCGGTGGCGCTGCTGCGCAAGGCGGCCCGGCAGAACAGCCCGATCGCGCAAAACCGCCTCGCCCATGTGCTGGCGACCGGCGCCGGCGCCCCGGTCGACAAGGTCGAGGCGCTGAAATGGCACACCGTCGCCAAGACCGCCGGCAAGGGCGACCCCGATCTCGACGACATCCTCGCCGATATGAGCCCGGAAGACCGCGCCAAGGGCGAGGCAGCCGTGCGGAAATGGATCGGAAACAACGTCAAATGACGCCTTGACGGCGCCCCTTCCAGAGGGCACCCAGTCCGGAAATCCGGTGCGGCCATGCCGTTCCCTCCTGACCCGTCATCCTGAGGAGCGCGAAGCGCGTCTCGAAGGATGAACGGCCCGGTCCGGGGCCGTGCACCCTTCGAGGCTCGCTCCGCTCGCACCTCAGGATGACGGACTGAGATTTGCGGGCGCCGCCTTATCGACTTTCACATTCTCGGGTCACAGTTCTCATCATGCTCTACTCCGCCCTCATCAATGTCATGGTCAAGGCCGCGCGGCGCGCCGGCCGCAGCCTCAAGCGCGACCTCGGCGAGATCGAGCACCTCCAGGTGTCGCTGAAGGGGCCGGCGAACTTCGTCTCGCTCGCCGACAAGCGCGCCGAGGAGATGCTCTACACCGACCTCGAGAAGGCCCGGCCCGGTTACGGGTTCCTCGGCGAGGAAGGCGGCAAGCGCGAAGGCTCTGACAAGACCCACACCTGGATCGTCGATCCCTTGGACGGCACCACCAATTTCCTGCACGGCATCCCGCAATTCGCGATCTCGATCGGACTCTTGCGCGAGGACACCGTGATCGCGGGCGTGATCTACAATCCCGCCAATGACGAGCTCTACATCGCCGAGCGCGGCAAGGGCGCGTTCCTCAACGACCAGCGGCTGCGCGTCGCCGGCCGCCGCCAGCTCAACGAATGCGTGGTCGCCTGCGGCCTGCCGCATATCGGCCGCGGCAACCACCAACTGGCGCTGCAGGAGATGGCCGCGCTGCAGAGCAAGGTCGCGGGCTTCCGCCGCTTCGGCGCCGCCTCGCTCGATCTCGCCTTCGTCGCCGCCGGCCGGCTCGACGGCTATTGGGAGCGCAACCTGCAGGCCTGGGACGTCGCGGCCGGCTTGCTCATGGTCCGCGAAGCCGGCGGCACCGTCTCCGGCATCCAGGGCAACGACGACCCGCTGCAGACCGGTCATGTCGTCTGCGGCAACGAGTTCGTGCACGGCGAGCTGATCAAGATCCTGAAGCCGCTCGGGCAATAGCGCGACGGCGCGATCTAATCGTCGTCGTCATCATCTTCGTCGTCCTCGCCATCACGGAATTCACCGCCGAGCGTCAGGCCCTCGATGGCCGTCGCGCCCTTCGCCTTGATCACCCGGCGCAGCGGCACCGAGCTCTCGGTTCGCAACGCCGCCATCAGCTGCTCCGAATGGGTGACGATCCAGACGTCGGCGCGGCGCGACGCCTTGGCGATCAGCCGGGCCAACGGCGCCAGCAGCGACGGATGCAGGCTGGTCTCGGGTTCGTTCAGCGCGATGAACGGCGGCAGCCGATAGCCCATGAACACGGCGAGCAGGCAGATATATTTCAGCGTGCCGTCGGATAGCTCGTGCGCCTTGAACGCACGCGGCATGTCCGCCTGCTGCAGCTCGAACTCGCACCGCCCGTTTTCTTCCCATGCCCGGAGCTCGGCACCCGGGAATGCATCCTCGATCGCATCCTGCAGATCGGCCGCATCCTGCCTGATCGCGCTGAGCGTTGCCAAAGCGGCGGCCAGATCGCTGCCATCAGCGCTCAGCGACGGCGTCGTGATCGCAAGACAAGGCTTGCGGATCGGTGACGCCGGATCGGTGCGAAAATCGTGATAGAAGCGCCAGCTCTGCAACGCGTTCCTGATCAGGCCGACTTCGGGACATGTCTGGCCGTCGAGGAAATCGGCGAGCGCGGTTTCCGACGGCAGCACCGCATTCTTGTGCTCGCTCCAGGCGCCGCTCTCGCCGCGGACGCTGACGTGTGAATTGGTCCGCTCCATCATCAGGACTTTGCGCTTGCCGTGGATCGTCTCGATACGTTCGGACTTGATCATCGGCTCGCCGGGAAACGCCGCCTCGACCGGGCCGGGATGTCCGAGCTCGATCGCGTAATTGACGTGTTCGAACCTGACCGCCAGCCGCAGCCGTCCATCCTCGCCGCGCTTGCGAAGCCCCGACCAGCAGACCGAGTTCAATCCACCCTCGTCGGCGATCGTGCGCGTGATCCGGCCCGTCGCCGCGTCGCGCAGCAGCGACAGGGACTTGTAGAGATTGGATTTGCCGACGCCGTTCTCGCCGACGAAGACGGACAGCGGTTGAATGGGCATATAGAGCCGCCGAATGGAGCGATAATTCGAGATCGCAATATCGGTCGGCCGCATCACATGCTCTCAATCCCAGGGTTACCCAAACGCTCCCCGTTCAATCCAGGGCTGCAATCTGGATTGGCCGGCCTGCGAAAGCAAGCTTCCGATCGGATCGGCGTCGATCCCGGACATCAGTGACTGATCCTCGCCGGCGCAGGCGGGCCGTAAACTTCCGGCTTCTCGACCTTCTCCCGGTCACCCGCCAGCACGCGCTGCACGCTGACGAAGAACACCGGCACCAGCAGCAGCGCGAGGATCACGACGGCGATCATGCCGCCCATCACGCTCGTGCCGAGCGCCTGCTGGCTGGCGCCGCCGGCGCCGGTCGCGATCGCCATCGGCAGCACGCCGCAGACGAAGGCGAGACCGGTCATCAGGATCGGGCGGAATCGGAGGCTGCACGCCTCGATGGTCGCCTCGACCAGCGGCTTGCCCTGCGCGCGCAAATCCTTGGCGAACTCGATGATCAGGATCGCGTCCTTGGCGGCAAGGCCGATGATGGTGATCAGGCCGACGGTGAAATAGACGTCATTGGATAGGCCGCGCATCGTCGCCGCCACCACGGCGCCGAGAATGCCGAGCGGAATGGTGAGCAGCACCGCGAGCGGAATGGTCCAGCTCTCATAGAGCGCCGCGAGCAAGAGGAACACCACCAGCACCGACAGCGCGAGCAGGAACGGCGCCTGCGAACCCGACAGCTTCTCCTGCAGCGACTGGCCGGTCCACTCATAGCCGAAGCCGCGCGGCAGCTTGTCGGCGAGCCGCTCCATCTCGGCGATCGCATCGCCCGAAGTGAAGCCCGGCTTCGCCTCACCGGAGATACGCACCGCCGGATAGTAGTTGAAGCCCGCGATTTGCGTCGGCCCCTTCGACCATTCGATGGTAGCGAAGGCCGAGAACGGCACCAGCTGGCCGCGGCTGTTCTTGACGTTGTAATTGAGGATGTCGTCCGCGTTCATGCGGCTGGTCTTGTCGGCCTGCACGATGACGCGCTGCATCCGCCCGCGGTTCGGGAAGTCGTTGATGTAGTTCGAGCCGAGATTGGTCGAGATCGTGTTGTTGATGTCCTCGAAGGTGAGGCCGAACGCGCCCGCCTTCTCGCGGTCGATCATCAGATTGACCTGCGGCGCCGGCGGCAGGCCTTCGACATAGACCTTCTGCAACACGGGACTGGCATTGGCCTCGGCGATCAGGCGGTCGGACGCCGCGATCAGCGCCGCATAGCCCTTCTGGCCGCGGTCCTGCAGGCGGAACGAGAAGCCCGAGGAGTTGCCAAGGTTGTCGATCGGCGGCGGCTGCAACGCCGAGATCCTGGCGTCACGGATCGACGACGACAGGTCGCGGTTGATGTCCGCGACGATGGCGGCGGCCGAATCCTTCGCGCCGCGCTCCGACCAGTCCTTCAGCGTGATGAACGCCTGCGCGGTGTTCATGCCCTGGCCGAGGAAGCTGAAGCCGGTGAGGAACGTGACGTTCTCGATACCGGCGCGATCCTTCAGGTACTTCTCGACCTGCTCGACCGCGGCCTCGGTGCGCGCATAGGACGACTCCGACGGCGTCTGCACGTCGGTCGTGATGAAGCCCTGGTCGTCGACCGGCAGGAAGCCGCCGGGCAGCCGCACGAAGCCGTAGGCGACGCCCGCGAACAGCACGAGATAGATCAGCATCAGGCGGCCGGTGCGCTTCAGCCCGGCCTGCACCGTGCTGACATAGCCGGCGCGGCCAGAGTCGAGCACGCGGTTGAACCAGCCGAACACGCCCTTGCGGGCATGGCCGTGGCCCTTCTCGACCGGCTTGAGCAGCGTCGCGCAGAGCGCCGGCGTCAGCGACAGCGCGAGCAGCGCCGAGAACGCGATCGCCGCCACCATGGTGACCGAGAACTGGCGGTAGATGATGCCGACCGAGCCGGGGAAGAACGCCATCGGCACGAACACCGCCATCAGCACCAGCGTGATGCCGATGATGGCGCCAGTGATCTGCGACATCGCCTTCTTGGTGGCTTCCTTCGGCGGCAGGCCCTCTTCGGCCATGATGCGCTCGACGTTCTCGACCACGACGATGGCATCGTCGACCAGGATGCCGACCGCCAGCACCATGCCGAACATGGTCAGCATGTTGATCGAGAAGCCCGCGACCATCAGCGTGGCGCAGGCGCCGAGCAGCGCCACCGGAACCACGATGGTCGGAATGATGGTGTAGCGGATGTTCTGCAGGAACAGGAACATCACGATGAACACCAGCACCACCGCCTCGACCAGCGTCATCAGGACCTTCTCGATCGAGGCCTTGACGACGGGCGTGATGTTGTAAGGAATCTCGTAGGAGATATTGGCCGGGAAGAAGCGCGACAGCTCCTTCATCTTGGCTTCGACCGCGCTCGCGGTCGCCAGCGCATTGCCCTTCGGCGACAGCAGCACCGAGAGGCCGGCGGTCGGCTTGCCGTTCAGGCGCGTGTTGAACTGGTAGCTGAGGCCGCCGATCTCGATCCGCGCGACGTCGCGCAGACGAACCGTCGAGCCGTCGGCATTGGCGCGCAGGATGATCGCGCCGAACTCGTCCGGCGAGGACAGCTGGCCCTTCACGAGCACCTGCGCGGAGATCTTCTGCGTGTCGGTGCTCGGCTCGGCGCCGATGCTGCCGGAGGCGACCTGGGCGTTCTGCGCCGTGATCGCCCGGTTGACGTCGTCGGCCGACAGGCCGAAGCCGACCAGCTTGGCCGGATCGATCCAGATGCGCAGCGAACGTTCGGTCGAATACAGCGTGGCGCGGCCGACGCCGGGGATGCGGCGTACTTCGCCCAGCACGTTGCGGATCATGAAGTCGCCGAGGCCCACTTCATCCAGCGAGCCGTCGGTCGAGTTCAGCGTGATGATCTGCAGCACCGCGGAGGAAGCTTCCTCGACCAGGATGCCCTGCTGGATCACGGCGCGCGGCAGCCGCGCCTCGACGCGCTTGAGGCGGTTCTGCACCTCGACCGAGGCCTGGCTGGTGTCGGTGCCGGGCTTGAAGTTGGCTATGATCTCGACTTGGCCGAGCGAGTCGGAGGTCGATTCGAAGTTCAGGATGTTGGCGGCGCCGTTGAGCTCCTCCTCGATCAGCCGCGTGACGCTGTTATAGAGGTTCTCGGGCGAAGCGCCGGGATAGCTCGTCGAGATCGAGATCGAGGGCGGCGCGATGATCGGGTACTGCGCGACCGCGAGCAGCGGAATCGAGATCGCGCCGACGAGACAGATGAACAGCGCGACGACCCAGGCGAAGATCGGCCTGTCGATGAAGAAGCTCGGCATGTCGGATCACCGCACCGCGTGCGCGGTCTGCTGCGAATCCGATGCGGCAGCAGCGTCGATCTCACGCCAGGCCAGCGGCCGAACCTTGTCGCCGGCGGCGAATTTCTGGAACCCCTCGACGACCACCTTGTCGCCGGCCTTGAGGCCTTCGGTCACGAACCACTGGCCGCCCTGCAGCGAGCCGGTGCGCACCGGCTGCACCGCGACGTGATTGTCGTCCTTGACGACGAACACCTCGCTGCCGCCGCCGCCATTGCGCTGGATCGCCTGCTGCGGCACCGCGATCGCATCACTGTCGATGCCCTGCTCGATCTGCACGCGGACATACATGCCCGGCAGCAGGATGCGATGCGGGTTCGGGAACTCGCCGCGCAGGGTCACCTGCCCGGTATAGGCGTCGACCTTGGCGTCGGAGAACAGCAGCTTGCCCGGCAACGGATAGATCGAGCCATCGTCGAGCACGAGACGCACCTTCATCGCGTCGGGCGCGATGCGGTCGAGGTCGCCGCTCTCGAAGGCGCGGCGGAGCTGGTTCATCTCGGTCACCGACTGCTGGAAGTCGGCGTAGATCGGATCGAGCTGCTGGATGGTCGCAAGGCTCGCGGAGTCGTTCTGCACGACGAGCGCGCCCTCGCTGATGACAGCGGCACCGATGGTGCCGTCGATCGGCGCGCGGATCGTCGCGTAATCCAGGTTGAGCTTGGCACGCGCGACGTCGGCCTCGCGGCCCTGCACGTCGGCTTCGGCCTGCTTCAGGTTGGCGATCGCCTTCTCGTTCTCGGCCTCGGAGGTCGCGCGCTGGTGGGTGAGGGTCGCGATACGACGGGCCTGCAGCGAGGTCTGCTCCAGCACCGCCTTGGCGCGTGACAGCGCCGCCTCGGTGGACTGCACTTCGACTTCGAACGGGCGCGGATCGATCTGGTACAGGGGATCGCCGGTCTTCACCTCGCTGCCCTGATGGAACATGCGGTTGACGACGATGCCCGAGACGCGCGGGCGCACCTCGGAGACGCGGGTCGGCGCGATGCGGCCCGGCAGCTCACGCACCATTGCGCGCGCCTGCTGCTTCACGGTGACGACACTGACGTCCGGCTCGGGTGCTTGTACGGCGGCGGTTGCGGTGGTCGGCTCGTCGCAGCCAGCAAGCAGTGGCGCCGTCACGGCCAGCATCAGAGCAATGCATGCCGATTGCGCGCGAAGTCCAGACATTGAGATGATCGCCCCTGTGGGTTGGAATAAACGAATGGCGGCGTCACACCGACACCGCGCCTGTCTCCAAAAATAAATCTCGCTTGCTGCGACGCAATGCGTTTGTCGGGCGGCTCAATGTCACACAAACCTATCGCACTGATTTCGCGGCATGTTTTGCCGACTCACCGGATTGTGAGCGGGTTCCATCGCAGGCTGTGGGAATGCATTAAGAACTGCGCGAGCGGGAATATGCACTTTGCCTGCGCAGGAATGTCGCAGATTGCAAGCTCGTCATGCGCGGCCCGCGAATCGCCGATCGCGGCGTGGCTCGCCCAGCGATGCGTGCAACCCGCGTTCGTCTCGCGACCCGCGCGTGGGATTGGCACCTTCTGAACAGGCTGATGCGCCAAAGCGCCGGAATGCTGCGCAAAGCGGCAACACTGGACCCGCTCTCAACCCAAGGTTCTGCCATCCGCCCTTGGATTCGGCTTTCCTCACTCCGCCGCTGTGCCATATTGCTGGCAGATGCGGCCTTCGCGAACGGATGACCCGGCAATGCCCCCTTCCCGATCCGAGATGGAGATCGAACTGAGCAAGCTGTCCTCGCCCAGGATCTTCCTGGTGCGGATGCTGGTCTTCCTGGTGCTCTGCGGCCTGGTCGGGGTCGTGCTGTACAAGCAGATCGTCACCGCCTTCTTCGCCAATCCCGGGCTGAACGCCCTGATCGGCGCCGTGCTGCTGATCGGCATCATCCTGGCATTCCGCCAGGTGATCCGGCTCTATCCCGAGGTCGCCTGGGTCAACAATTTCCGCATCGCCGATCCGGGCCTTGCGATCGAGCGCCGCCCGACGCTGCTTGCCCCGATGGCGGCAATCCTCGGCGGCGAGCGCACCGGGCGGATGTCGATCTCGCAACAGACCATGCGGCATCTGCTCGATTCGATCGCAACCCGCCTCGATGAAGCCCGCGACATCTCGCGCTACATGACCGGCCTGTTGGTGTTCCTCGGCCTGCTCGGCACCTTCTGGGGCCTGATCGAGACGGTAGGCTCGGTCGGCAAGGTGATCGACGGGCTCAAGGTCGGCGGCGACGCCGGCGCGCTGTTCGATACGCTGAAGGAGGGCCTTGCCGCCCCGCTCGGCGGCATGGGCATTTCGTTCTCGTCCTCGCTGTTCGGCCTCGCCGGCTCGCTGATCCTCGGCTTTCTCGACCTGCAATCGAGCCAGGCCCAGAACCGCTTCTACACCGACCTCGAGGACTGGCTCGCCACCACCGTGCGCGGCATCTCCGGCGAGGGTGTCGGCAGCGGCGGCGCCGACCTGCAGGGCGCGATCGACCGGCTGCGCGCCACCTTCGAGGAAGGCGGCGCCGGCGGCGGCGGCCGCAGCACCACGGCGGCGATGGCCAATCTTGCCGAGGCGATCCAGGGGCTGGTTGCGCATATGCGCACCGAGCAGCAGATGATCCGCGAATGGGCCGACGGCCAGGGCGAGCAGAACCGCGAGATCAAGCGGCTGCTCGAGCGCCTCGCCCGCCAGCCCGAGAAGAGTTGAGCCACGGAGGCCGGCGTGCTGGACCACGTGACCATCGGCATCCGCGATATCGAGCAGTCGAAGGCGTTCTACGATCAGGCGCTGCGCGCGCTCGGCATTGTCAGACTCTATGCCGAGGGCACCGATTTCGCGGGCTATGGCGTCCGTCCGAAGGCCTTCTTCTGGATCGGAATGCGCGAGACCCCGCAGAGCGGCGCGCACGTTGCCTTCACTGCGGCAGATCGTGTCACGGTCGATCGCTTCTACGCGGACGCGATCAAGGCCGGCGGCAAGGACAACGGACCGCCCGGCCTGCGGCCGCACTATCACGCGAACTATTATGGCGCCTTCGTCCTCGATCCCGACGGCCACAACATCGAGGCCGTCTGTCATGCGCCGCAAGACTGACTCCGTCAGAGCCTTTTCCGCTCCGATGAAATCGGAGCGGGGCTCTGGAATATTGTTTTGACGCGTTTTCTCCATGCGAACCGGTGTCCACTTCGCTTGAAAACGCTCTAGAAGAAGGGAAACCGAATGGCCCTCGCCCGCTCGCGCCGCAGCGAATCCGGCTTCAACTACTGGCCCGGCTTTGTCGACGCATTGTCGACGCTGGTGCTGTCGATCGTGTTCCTGCTGTCGGTGTTCCTGGTCGTGCAGTTCTTCCTGTCGCAGGAAGTCACCGGCAAGGACAAGGCGCTGGAACAGCTCACCGCCAAGATCGCCCAGCTCAACGACCTGCTGTCGCTGGAGAAGCTCTCCAAGCTGACGCTCGACGACCAGGTGTCGCAGCTGCGCGCCGGCCTCGCCTCAGCGGAGGGCGAGCGCGATCGCATGAAGGGGCTCTATGAGGGGCTCGCCAATTCCGGCAACGACGCGCAGGGCCGCGCCAACGAGCTCAACAAGGCGCTGGACTCCGAGAAGGCCGTGTCGTCGCGCGCGCTGGCGCAGATCGAGGTGCTGAACCAGCAGATCAGCGCGCTGCGCCGCCAGCTCGCCGCACTGGAAGAGGCGCTCGACGCCTCGGAGAAGCGCGACAAGGATTCGCAGAGCCGGATCGCCGATCTCGGCCAGCGCCTCAACGTCGCGCTGGCGCAACGGGTGCAGGAATTGTCGAAGTACCGCTCGGAGTTCTTCGGCCGGCTGCGCGCGATCCTCGGCAACCGCCCCGATATCCGCATTGTCGGCGACCGCTTCGTGTTCCAGTCCGAAGTTTTCTTCGATACCGGCCAGGCGACGCTGCTGCCGGAAGGCAAGACCGAGCTCGATACGGTCGCCAGCGCGCTGATCGACCTCGACAAGCAGATCCCGGCCGAGATCGCCTGGGTGCTCCGCGTCGACGGTCACACCGACGTGCGACCGATCAACAGCCCGCTGTTCAAGTCGAACTGGGAACTGTCCTCGGCGCGCGCGATCTCGGTGGTGCAGTATCTGGTCTCGCTCGGCGTGCCGGCGCAGCGCCTGGTCGCCGCCGGCTTCGCCGAATTCCAGCCGCTCGACACCGCACAGACCGAAGAGGCCTACAAGCGCAACCGCCGCATCGAGCTGAAGCTGACGGAACGCTGATCGGCTCCCAACGTCGCGCAGCAGCGAGCATTTGGGGTAATAGATCCTGGCTTTCGCCAGGACGACGATGAGGTTGATCACGCAGCAGTGGCACGCGCGCGCGTGAGGGAGCCGACGGCGGTAGGGTTCCCTCCCCCCTTGCGGGGGAGGGTTAGGGAGAGGGGTGCCACACGACGCTCCCTCTCCGTATCGTCACGGAGACAAGCGAACAAGTTGCGAGAGCGATGCTCATCGATCATCTCGCCCGGGGCCACCCCTCTCCCCACCCTCTCCCGCAAGGGGAGAGGGAGCCTGAGGGGCGTGCTCACCTCACCCACAATTGCGGGGGCTCGTAAAACACGACCTCGCATTGACGTACTCCTCCCTCAGCGACCGACCATCCCGAGCAATTGCTCCGGGTAGCGCGCGCCCTGCACCTCGACGGCGGTGACGGCCTTGGCGATGGCGGCGAGATCGGCGGAGCTCAGCTCGATCAGCGCGGCGCCGATGTTTTCCTCGAGCCGATTGAGCTTCGTGGTGCCCGGGATCGGCACGATCCACGGCTTCTGCGCCAGCAGCCAGGCCAGCGCGATCTGGGCGACCGTCGCGCCCTTGCCGGCGGCGATCCGGCCGAGCTGATCGACCAGCGCCTGATTGGCACGGCGGGCTTCCGGCGTGAAGCGCGGCACGAGGTTGCGGAAGTCGTCGCTGGCGAAGGTCGTGGACGCGCTGATCGCACCCGTGAGAAAGCCGCGGCCGAGCGGACTGTACGCGACGAAGCCGATGCCGAGCTCTTCGAGCAGCGGCAGGATCTCCGCCTCCACCCCGCGCTCCCACAACGAATATTCGCTCTGCAACGCCGTGACCTTCTGCACCGCATGGGCGCGGCGGATGGTCTGTGCTCCGGCCTCCGACAGGCCGAAATGGCGGACCTTGCCAGCGGCGATCAGGTCCTTCACGGCGCCGGCGACATCCTCAATCGGCACGCTGGGATCGACCCGGTGCTGATAGAACAGATCGATGACGTCGATCTTGAGCCGCTTCAGCGAAGCGTCCGCGACCGCCTTGATGTGCTCGGGCCGGCTGTTCAGCGAGCGGTGCCGCTCGGCCATGGAGCCGATGTCGAAGCCGAACTTGGTGGCGATCACGACGTCGTTGCGAACGCCTGCCAGCGCCTCGCCGACCAGTTCCTCGTTGACGAAGGGACCGTAGACTTCCGCAGTATCGAAGAAGGTGATGCCACGCTCGACGGCCCCCCGCAGCAGCGCGATGCCTGCGGCTTTCTCGACCGCCGGGCCATAGGCGAAGCTGAGGCCCATGCAGCCCAGGCCGATCGCCGATACCTCCAGATTGCTGTCACCGAGTTTACGCTTCTGCATGAAGTCTCTCCGCATCAAGGACTGGAACCTGCCGCTGCGGGATTTAGGGCGTGCACGCCTGCGCCATTAGACGTAAAAATCGGGATGGACTTATGAGCTGGATTCATCAATGCCACGACATGACGTCAGTGACCTGATCGCGTTCCTCGCGGTGGCGCGTGACCGCAGCTTCACCCGCGCCGCGGCGCGGCTCGGCGTGTCGCAATCGGCGCTCAGCCACACCATGCGCGCGCTGGAGGAACGGCTGGGCGTGCGGCTGCTGACCCGCACCACGCGCAGCGTCGCGCCGACTGCGGCCGGCGAGCGGCTGCTGGCCGGCATCGGACCGCGCTTCGAGGAGATCGAGGCCGAGCTCGCCGCGCTCAACGCGCTGCGCGAGAAGCCCGCCGGCACCATCCGCATCAACGCCGGCGAGCACGCCGCCGAGACCATCCTGTGGCCGGCGCTGGAGAAGTTCCTGCCGCGCTATCCCGACATCAAGGTGGAGATCACGGTCGACAACGGGCTCGCCAACATCGTCGCGGAGCGCTTTGACGCCGGCGTTCGCCTCGGCGAGCAGCTGGCCAAGGACATGATCGCAGTGCGGATCGCGCCTGACTTCCGCATGGTCGTGGTCGGCGCGCCGTCGTACTTCAAGCGGCGGGACCGTCCGAAACGGCCGCAGGACCTGACGCAGCACGCCTGCATCAACATTCGCCTGCCGACCCATGGCGGCATCTATGCCTGGGAATTCGAGAAGCGCGGACGCCCGATCAAGGTCCGCGTTGACGGACAATTGGTGTTCAACAGCACCGCGCTGCGGATCAGGGCGGCGCTCGCCGGGCTCGGGCTCGCCTATGTCGCCGAGGATCAGGTGCATGCGCAACTCGCCAAGGGCCAGCTGGTGCAGGTGCTCGACGACTGGTGCGCGCCGTTTCCCGGCTATCACCTGTATTACCCGAGCCGCCGGCAATCCTCGCCGGCTTTCGCCCTGCTGGTCGATGCGCTGCGCTATCGGGGATAGCAGGGACGACGCGGCACCGTGATCGCCGTCGGGATCCATCACACGGATATTTGCATTCCGATTGGGCGGCAGCCTCTGGGAACGCAACCAACACCGCCTACGTTATTTGATGTATGATCGTGCAGGCTTGGCGGGGTGTCGCCTCCGCTGCAGCCTCACCGCACCATCCGGACCAGCACATGTTCAAGAGCAAGTTCGCCATCATCCTCGCCGCCGGCCTGACGCTCGCGCCGGCCCAGCTTCTCGCGCAGGCCACCGGAGGCTCCGCGCCGCCGCCGCGGCCCGGCGACCGCGCCGCGTCGTCCAACGGCGTCGGCGGGACCGCACTTCCGGCCCAGACCGGCCAGCGCTATGCACCGTCGTCCGGCGGCAACTTCAGCGCGGCACCGGCCGCTCCCGGTGGCACGACCGGCAATGCCGGCAACGCTAACAACATCAATAACGCGCAGGGACGCTGAGGCGCGGCATGCTTGCAGTAGCCGTCGACGCCGGGCCTATGCGATCGGCGTTGGCCTGGCCGAGCGACCGCTGATCCGTTGATCCGCCGCGTCAGATCGCGCCAACCGGCTCCGCAACCGGTCCATCCGGCTCAGCTTCGGCGGTCACGAATTTGAGGCCGTAAGTCTTGCCGCGGCGCCAGACCACCTCACAGGGATAACGCTTGGCATGGTCGGCGAGCAGCGTCAGGGCAAGGCGATCCTTCACCTCGAGCTCGACCTCGGTGGTGATCTTGGCACCACCCGGCGAGATGTCGACCACGGCGCAGGCGTTCTCGGTCACGCCGTCATCGACGGTGATCCATGCGGCACGATTGTTGAGCTGGCGCCGCGGCTCGCGACTGACCTTGATCCGTGCTCCATTGCTCGCCATCGTCGTCGTCCTTGAAGACATTGGTCATTGAAAACTTGAAGACCGCGCGGGTCGATCGACGCGCCCGGCACACAATCGCACCGGCCACAATGCCGTTCCCCCGTAAAGTCCGGCTTAGCGCGATCGCTTGAACTTTACCGGAATCTTGCTCCGGCTTTTACCAAACATGGATTCTGCAATTCCATCAGCAGGATACCGGCTGCCTCGGCAGCTGTCGGCTTGACACGGAGACCGCACTATTGGTGAAGTGCGGCCGTGGCCTTGGCCACATCCCTGCAACAAGAGCGCTTCAAACCGCCTTCTGACGGAAACGACCCATGCTGATCCCCCTCGCCGACGTGCCGCGCTGGTATGCCGAACGCAAGCCCGCCGACGCGATCGCCGTCAGTCACGGCGCGGAGACGCTGACCTGGATTGAGCTCGAGCGCCGCGCCAATGCGCGGGCACGCGCCTTCGCCGCCAAGGGCGTCAAGCCGGGCGATTTCGTCGCGATCGGGCTGCCCAACAGCAACGCGTTCTTCGAGACCACGTTTGCGGTGTGGAAATGCGGCGCGACGCCGACCTCGCTGTCATGGCGGCTGCCGCGCGGCGAGGCCGCAGCCGTGCTCGAGATCTTGAAGCCGTCGCTGGTGGTCGGCGGCGAGGCAGACTGGAATGCGCCGAACTCGCTGCCGGTGAATTTCGCGCCGGAGGGATTTTCCGGGGAGTCGCTCGATGCGCCCGTTGCGCGCTACTGGAAGGCGATGACCAGCGGCGGCTCGACCGGGCGGCCGAAGGTGATCCTCGATCACAACCCCGCCGTGATCGAAACCACGACGCCGCTGATGCTCGGGATTCCTTTTGAGGCGTCGCTGCTCAACCCGGGCCCGCTCTATCACAACGCGCCGTTCATCCTGTCGCACGCGGCGCTGTTCGGCGGCGGACGGCTGACCGGCATGGTGAAGTTCGACGCCGAGGAGACGCTGCGGCTGATCGAGCGCGAGCGCGTGCAGTGGGTCAACTTCGTGCCGACCATGATGCACCGGATCTGGGCGCTGCCCGACGAGGTGCGCAACCGCTACGACGTCTCCAGCCTGCAGATCGTGTTTCACATGGCGGCTCCGATGCCGCCCTGGCTGAAGGAGAAGTGGATCGAATGGCTCGGGCCGGAGCGGGTCTGGGAGCTCTATGGCGGCACCGAGCGGCAGGGCGCCTGCGTGATCTCGGGCGTCGAATGGATGGCGCACAAGGGCTCGGTCGGCAAGATCGGCGAGACCGCGAAGCTACGCATCATCGGCGAGGACGGCAACGATGTCGCGCCAGGCGAGACCGGCGAGATCTACTTCCTGCCTAACGACGGCGCGGGCTCGACCTATCACTATCTCGGCGCCACGCCGAAACGGCGGCCGGATGGCTGGGAATCGCTCGGCGATATCGGCCGTCTCGACGAGGAAGGCTATCTCTATCTCGGCGACCGGCTCGCCGACATGGTGCTGCGCGGCGGCGCCAACATCTATCCCGCCGAGGTCGAGGCCGCGGTGAGCGAGCATCCCGAGGTGCGCTCCTGCGTCGTGGTCGGTCTGCCTGATCCGGAATTCGGCCAGCGCGTGCATGCGATCCTCGAGCTCGCCGAGAGCGCCGATGCGCAGAAGATCGCTGACGGCATGGGCGACTTCCTGAAGGACCGGCTCAGTCGCTACAAGCATCCGGAAAGCTTCGAGCGCGTCGGCACCGCGCCGCGCGACGATTCCGGAAAGGTCCGGCGCACCATGCTGCGCGACGAGCGCGCCGCGTGGATCAAGGACAACCGCAGCTTCCGCATCATGCCCGCGCGCGCGACGGCGAAAAGCGAATAGGTTCACTTCATCTTGCGAGGAGCTGGTCTGCACGCCAGATGAGCTGTGCAGGCCGCCGCGCAGGGTATATCATTCCATCTTCCCTGCCGGCAGAACCTCGGACTACCATGAGGTTCCAGCACGCTGCGCGCCAGGAGATCCCGGATGCCCTCCACCACCGAATGGAAAGTGCCAGCGGCCTTTCAGCCCCGCTCCGAAGATTACCGCTACGACCTCGATCGTGCGTTGATGAGTGTGGTTGGGCTGCATTCGATCATTCCGCCTGACGCGTTCAGCGCCGAGACGCTCGGCACCGAGCGCGCCGGCAACGGCGTCCTGATCGACGATGGGCTGGTGCTGACGATCGGCTATCTGATCACCGAAGCCGCGACGGTGTGGCTGCATCTCGGCGACGGCCGCGCGGTCGAAGGCCACGCACTCGGCTTCGATTTCGAATCCGGCTTCGGCCTGGTGCAGGCGCTCGGACGGCTCGACATCGATCCGTTGCCGATCGGCTCGTCGGCAGCGACCCAGGTCGGCGACAACGTGGTGCTCGGCGGCGCCGGCGGCCGCACCCGTTCGGTCGCGAGCCAGATCGCGGCCAAGCAGGAGTTCGCGGGCTATTGGGAGTATCTGCTCGACGAGGCGATCTTCACCTATCCGGCGCATCCGAACTGGGGCGGCACCGGACTGATCAACAATGCCGGCGAGCTGATCGGCATCGGCTCGCTGCAGCTCGAGCGCGAACGCTCGGGCCGCGCCGAACATGTCAACATGATCGTGCCGATCGATCTGCTCAAGCCGGTGCTGAGCGACCTGCGCAGGTTCGGCCGTGTCGACAGGCCGGCGCGGCCGTGGCTCGGCATGTACACGACCGAGATCGACAACCGCCTCGTGGTGGTCGGCGTCGCCAGCAAGGGACCGGCGGCGCGCGCCGAGCTGAAGACCGGCGACGTGATCCTCGCGGTCGACGGCGACAAGGTGACCAGCCAGACCGGCTTCTACCGCAAGCTCTGGTCGCTCGGCGCGGCCGGCGTCGACGTGCCGCTGACCGTCTATCACGAGGGCGTCACCTTCGACGTCACGCTGAGCTCGATCGACCGCATGAAGCTGCTGAAGGCGCCGCAGCTGCATTAATATAAAACGGAAGAGGCAGCGGCGATGAGCGAGGCCGTGGTTGACGACATCGTGGCCGTGCTGCCGCCGCTGCTGCAGACGCTGGAATCGCTGTCCTTTGTCGCGCGCAATCTCAACCCGCCGGATTTCGACCGCGTGATGCAGATCGCGGGCGAGCCGGAAGAGGCCTTGCAGGCGGTGCGGCCGCGGCTCGCCGACTGGCCGGAGAAATTCGCGCACATCAAGACCGCGCTGGAGGCCGCGATCGAACCGGCGCTCGCCGGCTATGCGGGCTTGCGCGCGGTGCAGAACGGCGAAGGCGACCTGGTCAGCGTATTCCGCGCGCTGCGCTATCTGCCGCGGGCGCAGGAGGCGCTCTATCCGCTGACCGAACTGCCGCCGGTCAGCGGCTTCTTCATCGCGCCCGATTTGCGCGAGGATGCCGAGCTGCAGGCCAAGCTCGCGGCGACGCCCAACGCCGACACCGGCATTTTCCATGAGCGCAATGATCCGGGCAGCCGCGGCGGCTTCTCGATGTATGTGCCGGAGTACTACACGCCGGATCGCACCTGGCCGCTGGTGATGGCGCTGCATGGCGGCAGCGGCAATGGCCGCGGCTTCCTGTGGAGCTGGCTGCGCGATGCCCGCAGCCGCGGCGCCATCCTGGTGGCGCCGACCGCGACCGGCCAGACCTGGGCGCTGATGGGCGACGACACCGACACGCCGAACCTCAACCGCATTGTCGACCAGGTGTGCACGCGCTGGAAGATCGACGAGACGCGCATGCTGCTGACCGGCATGAGCGATGGCGGCACCTTCAGCTATGTGAGCGGGCTCGACGGCGCCTCGCGCTTCACGCATCTGGCGCCGGTCGCGGCCACCTTCCATCCGCTGATGGCCGAGATGGCCGATGCGGAGCGGCTGCGCGGCCTGCCGATCTTCATCACCCATGGCCGGCTCGACTGGATGTTCCCGGTGCAGACCGCGCGCCAGACCCAAGGCCTGCTGTCGGCCGCCGGCGCCAGGGTCACCTATCGCGAGATCGACGATCTCAGCCACACCTATCCGCGCGAGATCAATGCCGAGATTTTTCGGTGGCTGAACGGCGAGCGGGCCGACAGCGTCTGATACGCCGCCGGGCTTTAGCTGCGTTGCGTAGCCCTATTCCCGTCACCCTGAGGAGCGCGAAGCGCGTCTCGAAGGGTCGACGGCCCGGCTGCGGCCGCGCGGCTGCATCGGGGCCGTGCATCCTTCGAGGCTCGCTCCGCTCGCACCTCAGGATGACGGTGATGGAGGGCCCGTGGCACGATCCCATCCCTGCCGTGGATCGAAAGCGCAAGCTACCCATTCACCCGCGGCTTGAGCAAATCGGAGGAGCCGACCCGGTGCAGCATCTCGTTGCGGACGCGGTCGATCACGCCGAATGCGACCTCGGCACCGTCCTGCGTCGGATCGATGTGAACACGAAACGGCCGCTTGCCGAACGGCGTGTCGACGACTTTGACGATCGCGTCCGCAACCAGCGACGCGTCGGCATCCTCGGGCACGATCGCCGCGAACGCCTTCATGATCTCGTCGCCGAAGCCGGCATAGGGACCGGCTTCATATTCGGCGACGCGCGCTTCGTCCGCGGGACGGCCGGAATGCGCGAAGTGATTGGTGCCGCCGGTGAAGGCACCGGGCACGATGATCGAGGTCTCGATGCCCCAGCGCGAGAGCTCGCGGGCGTAGATCACCGCCATCGCATCCATGCCGGCCTTCGCCGCGAAATATGGCGCGAGATAAGGCGGCGTGCCGCCGGCCGAGCTGGAGCTCGACACCCACACCAAAAGTCCCCTGCCCTGCTTGCGCAGCTGCAGCAGCGCCGCGCGATTGACGCGCTGGGTCGAGAGCACGTTGACGTCGTAGAGCTCGGCAAGCTGCTCGGGCGTGAACGCCTCCGCCGGTCCGAACACCATGTGGCCGGCATTGTGCATGACGACGTCGAGGCGGCCCGCCTCGGCGACGATCTGTGCGATCGCCTTGTCGACTGACGCCTGCGAGCCGACATCGAGCTCGAGCGCGCGCAGGTCGACCTTGTTGTCGCGAGCGAACTCCTCGATATCGGCGACCGCGGCGGCGTTACGGCCGGTGGTGTGGCGCATCGAGGCGTAGACAGTGTGGCCGGCCCTGGCGAGCGCGTTGGCGGTGAGGCGGCCAAAGCCGCTCGAAGCGCCGGTGATGACGATGACCTGTTTCATGACACGTATCCTTTTGAAATCGGGTTGACCGAGTGCTGGGTTGAAGGTGTGCGAGCGTCAGACCAGGCCGCCATTGGCGCGCAGGGTCTGGCCGTTGATCCAGGAGCCGTCGGGACCGGCGAGGAACGACACGGCGTTCGCGATGTCGTCAGGCGTGCCGAGCCGCTCCAGCGGGACCATCTTGGCGAAGCGCTCGATCAGCTCGTCCGACTTGCCGTTGAGGAACAGATCGGTCGCGGTCGGACCGGGCGCGACGGCATTCACGGTGATGTCGCGGCCGCGCAACTCCTTCGACAGGATCGCGGTCAGCGATTCAATCGCGGCTTTGGTCGCGACATAAATGCCGTAGCTCTCGAGCCTGGTGCCGACGACGCTGGTCGAGAAGTTGACGATGCGTCCGCCATTGCGCAGCCGGCGTGCCGCCTCGCGCATGGTGTTGAAGCTGCCCTTCAGATTGACCGCGACCTGCTGGTCGAACGCCGCTTCGTCGCTGTCGGCGATCCTGCCGAGCTTCATGATGCCGGCATTGTTGATGAGCACGTCGACGCCGCCGAATGCCGCTTCCGCCGCGTCGAACATGCCACGCACGGCGCTGGCGTCGCTGACATCGGCCTTCGCGGTCAGCGCCCGGCCGCCGGCGGCCTCGATCCTGTCGGCCACCGCCTGGGCGGCCTTGGCGTCGCCGGAGTAGTTGATGACGACGGTGAAGCCGTCCTTGGCAAGGCGTTCGGCAACCGCCGCGCCGATTCCGCGCGAGGCCCCCGTCACCAGAGCTACCTTGTTGGCTTGGTTGGTCATTTTTCAGTCTCCATCCGATAGTGCGGCCGAGCCGCGTTCGATGGAGGGACCCTAGGCCTTGGAATTATCCGGATAATCATGCATTTTCTGGCATCACTATTCGTTATTTGCGGATAATAAATGGACCGTTTCGACGCGATGCGCGTGTTCAGCCGGGTAGTGGAGCGGCGCAGCTTTTCGCTGGCCGCCGATGATCTCGGCTTGCCGCGCTCGACTGTGACGGACGCGGTGAAGGGGCTGGAAGCGCGCCTCGGCGTGCGGCTGCTCGAGCGCACCACGCGCACGGTGCGCCCGACGCTCGACGGCGAGGCGCATTACCGCCGCTGCCTGTCGTTGATCGCCGACCTCGAAGACGCCGAAGGCGCGTTCGGCGGCGCGCGGCCGAAGGGGCTGCTGCGGCTCGAAGTGCAGGGCACCCTGGCGCGGCACTTCCTGCTGCCGAACCTGCCGGGCTTCCTCGCTCAATATCCTGATATCGAGATCAACATGAGCGAGAGCGATCGCTTCATCGATCTGATCCGCGAAGGCGTCGACTGCGTGCTGCGCTTCGGCAGGCTGCCCGACAGCGACATGATCGCGCGGCAGGTCACGATGCTGGAGCGGCTGACTTGTGCCACGCCGGATTACTTTGCACGCTTCGGCATGCCGAGCGATCCGTTCGCGCTCGACGGCCATCGCATGATCGGCATTCGCTCCCTGACGACCGGACGCTTGCGCCCGATGGAGTTCGTGATCGACGGCGCGCTCAAGCAGTTTCCGCTGCCGGCGCCGATGTCGGTGACTGGCCCCGAAAGTTATCTGGCGAGCGCCAGGCTCGGTCTCGGCCTCGTTCAGGTGCCGCGTTTCCACGCCGAGACTGATTTGGCAAACGGAACGCTGATCCCGGTGCTGCAGCAATGCCCGCCGCCGTCGGTGCCGGTGTCCCTGCTCTATCCGCGCAACCGACAGCTTTCGCCGCGCGTGCGCGTGTTCATCGATTATGTGATGCGGGTGTTCGCGCGCAGTTGATCAAGCACCGGAACCACCGCTGCCACCACGACGTTATCCCGCCGACACCGGAGGGATGAAGCAATGCGGACGTTTTTCGGCATGATTTTGGGCGCGCTGCTGCTGGTTTGCGGCGTCTATGTCTATGATTCGATGCGGACGTCGAGCGTCGCCAACGGCGAAGTGGCACAGGATACCCGCACCATCGTGAATTGGGATGTCGCAGCCCATGACTGGAACCTGCTGAAGACGCGCACCCGCGAACAGTGGGACAAGATCGCGTCGAAGTAACCGCTGACGTCACAGCCCGATCGAGGACGCCGCCAAGGCCGCACCAAAGCCGGCACCCAACGCGGCCCATTCCCTCGCCGTGATGGCCATTGTCACCAGCGCGACCATCGTCCCGACGAGACCTGCCAGCCCGCCGGACAGGCAGCCGCCAACAATGAATGCGATGAACAGATTGCCGGGCGCGAGCCGAAGGAAGCGCGCGGCGATACCGTCGTCGCGCATCGACGCAGCGAGGACGTATCCACCGGCGCGCATCGCATAGCAGGTGATGCCGAGGATGCAGATGACGCCGAGCACCTGCAGGTCATCCATCCTTCCGCTCCAGCATGCTCACGAGCGTGCCGCATCCGCCTCCGATCAGCATGGACCAACTGGAATCCACGAACCGGGCGACGAGAAGCGCTGCGACGGCCGAGGTCAGCCACGGCCAGGGCGATCGCGCGTTCTTCCACTGGCTGGGAAGCAGGGTCGCAATGAACATCGTCGGTAGCAGCGCGGCGGCGAGCTTCAACG
This sequence comes from Bradyrhizobium sp. CCBAU 53421, assembly GCF_015291625.1. Classification (NCBI taxonomy): domain Bacteria; kingdom Pseudomonadati; phylum Pseudomonadota; class Alphaproteobacteria; order Hyphomicrobiales; family Nitrobacteraceae; genus Bradyrhizobium; species Bradyrhizobium sp. CCBAU 53421. The sequence goes on along the minus strand of NZ_CP030047.1, from coordinate 1,225,028 downwards.
ATCCGTTGGTTGCGACCGGGGCGGCATAGGCGAGTGCGGTGCCGCCGACCCAGCCGATCGCCATCGGGATGCTCGATCCGAGTAGATAGCCCGCGTCGGGCCCGTTGCGGTCTGCATCCGAACTCGTCATCAGCCACGACGCATCCGCGAGCAGAAACAGGCTGAGCAAGATCTTCCGGGGCGCGAATCCGCCAAACAGCTGGCGCAGATGGGCGCCCATCAGTAAGTATCGTGCATTGGTGGCGATGCAGGCAACGACCATGGCGGCAACCGGCAACGGCCTCGCCCACATGCTCAGCGTGATCGCCTGGGCGGTGGCGGAGTAGACGAGCAGGCTGAACAGGATCGCTTCCGGCGCCGCGAGCCCAAGTCCCTTGTAGGTCAGTCCCATCACGAGGCCAGCGGCGCCATTGCTGAGCAGGAACGGCAAGGCCGCGACGAGGCCCCGCCGGAATCCGGCTGTCGTCATCGTTGGGATGCGTCGAGACGGTTGGGCACTTGTAATGGTCATGACCGTTAGATTAAACTTGGTAAGAGGCCGTGATGTCAAGGGATCCCGCGCGGGCAGCGACACAGTTCTTCGGTGGGCGGGTCTGCCTCGACTTCGCGAACACGCTCGACTGGCGGACGTCGAGCGATCCGCAGGAGCTGATCCCGGACTACGCTGCGCTGTTGTCCTGGAGCGAACGCCGCGGGACCTTGCCGCTCGCAGCGATCAGGAAGCTGAAAGCGCATTCGGCGAGCAGCGCTGCCGTGGCCGCGATGCAGAAGGCGCATGATTTGCGTCGCGACATCTGGAGCATTTCCGACGCGCTGCGCGGTGGCCGCAGCGTGGATCTCCGTCTCGTCAATCGGATGCTGTCGGCGGCTCCGCGGCAGCCCGACCTCGTGCGGCAGGATCGCGGCTATCGCCATGCGTTTGCGGGGACCGACGTGACCGAGCCATTGTGGCCGGTGCTGTGGTCGCTGACGGCCCTGCTGGCGTCCGATGATGCGGGCCGCATCGGATGCTGCGAGGCTGACGGCTGCGGCTGGTTCTTCGTCGACGAGAGCCCGAACCGGACTCGCCGATGGTGCTCGAGCGAAGTATGCGGCAATCGCGAGCGCGCGCGGCGCGCCTATGCCAAGCGCAAGGGCTCCGCGTAAGTGAACGCCAGAGCATGATCCGGAAAAGTGCGAAGCGGTTTTCCCTCGCGACAAATGCATAGCATTCGCGCGGAGATCATGCGCAAACAAGAAGCTGAAGCGCCAAGAATCTGAAGCGCGACGACGTTTCTTGATGTCATCGCGCTTTTAGCGCGCCTTAGTTCTGCTCGGTCTTGCGGCCCATATTGGCCTTGCGCGCGTCGGCGATCACCTGCTCGAACTGATCCATGCTGAGCACGCCCGGCACGCGATACTTGCCGACGATGAATGACGGCGTGCCGTTGAAGCCGAACGCCATCGCCTGTTCGTTGTTGCGGGCGAGGATCGCATCGATCGCCTTGGCGTTGGCGTCAAGGTCCTTCTTCAGCCGGTCCATGTCGAGGCCGGCGCCCGAAAGCAATTCGGCGATCCGCGGCTCGGTGATGCGCGAATTGACCGAGATCATCGCCTCATGCGCGACGTCGAACTTGTCCTGGTACTTCGCCGCCAGCGCCATCCGCGCCGCGACCTTGGACACCGGCCCGAGGATCGGCCAATCCTTCAGCACGAGGCGGACCTTGCCGTCGTCCTGCACCACCTGACGGAGTTCCGGCGCCAGCTTGCGGCAATACGGACAGTTGTAGTCGAACCATTCGACGATCGTGATATCGCCCTTGGGATTGCCAATCACCGGAATATCGGGATCGCGCAGCACCTGCTCCTCGGTCAGAACATTGTCGTCCTCGGCGCGCGCGCCTCGCGCGGCCAGCAGCGCGATGCCGGCACCGACGAGGCCGAGCGCGTCGCGGCGGGTGGCGCCGGCATTGTCGAGAGGGGATTTCGTCAGGTGGTTCATAGCTGGCTTTCGCAAGGGCTGCTCGCCCTTCTACGTTCAGGACACATTGATGTTACGCAGCAGCATATAGATCGCCACGACGATAATCACAGTCGCAAACACGATATTAAGCGCGCCGCGGCGTTCCGACAGGTGCCGGGCGCTGCTGGTGCCGAGGAGCCCGCCCGCGATGCCGCCGGCGACGAATAGCCCCGCCAGGCTCCACGACACCAGCCCGGACCACGCATAGCTCAAGGCCGTGGTCACGCCGAAGGCGGTGACGGCCACCAGCGAGGAACTGACCGCGTTCATGATCGGCATACCGGTCGCCAGCATCAGGGCCGGCACGATCAGAAAGCCGCCGCCGATGCCGAAGAAGCCGGACATGGTTCCCGTGGCGAGCCCGAGGCCAATGATCGCAGGCATGTTGGACATCGAGATTTTGACGTCGGTCAGCCCGACCCGCGCGCGGCTCTTCAGCATCAAACCCGCGATCACAAGCATCACGATCGAGAACAGTGCAAGCAGCTTCTGCCCGTCCAGCATCTTGCCGAGGATCGAGCCGCCGAAGGCACCGAACATGCCTGACAGCGCGAACACCAGCGCGCAGGACCAGATCACGGTGCCGCCACGGGCGTGGTTGGACAGGTTGATCGCGGCATTGGCCGCGACCGCGATCGCCGAGGTGCCGATCGCGACATGCGGCTGCGGCACCCCGACCACATAGACCATCAGCGGCACGGCAAGGATCGACCCGCCGCCGCCGACCAGGCCCAGCGAAAAGCCGACCAGCATGCCCGATGCCAGCCCAAGCACGCTCTGAGTTGCGGAAAAGACCAAGGGGAACAGACTCGCGTTTGCGGCGGCAATCCTAGAAGGATTTGCTGCTCAACGCCATACCAATAGCACAAAACTGCCCTGCACCCGGCGACTCGCTATTTGAGCATGATCTTTTCGGAAAACCGGTCCCCACTTTTCCGGATCATTCTCAGCGTAGCAGATAGGTCACGGCCAGCGGCACCAGCAGCGAGGTGACCAGCGCGTTCAGGCTCATCGCGATCCCGGCGAAGACGCCGGCGACCTCGTCGACCTGGAAGGCGCGCGCGGTGCCGATGCCATGCGCGGCGATGCCGGCGGCAAAGCCCCGGCCGCGAAAGTCGGCGATCCCTGTGAAGTTCATCAACGGCGTAACGATGATCGCCCCCATGATGCCGGTGAGGATCACGGAGACCGCGGTCAGCGAGGGATCGGCGTGCAGGGATTCGCTGATGCCCATCGCAACGCCGGCCGTGACCGATTTCGGTGCCAGCGACAGGATGATGTCACGCGGCAGCCCGAAGGCCTGCGCCAGCAGCACCACCGAAACGATCGCCGTGAGCGAGCCGACCGCGAGCGCAACCAGCATCGGTAGGACCGCAGCCGCAACCCGCCTGCGGTTCTCGTAGAGCGGCACCGCGAGTGCCACCGTCGCTGGCCCGAGCAGGAAGTGGACGAACTGCGCACCGGCAAAATAGGTGGTGTAGGAGGTCCCGGTCAGCAGCAGGAACGCGCCGATGATCCACAGCGAATGCAGCACCGGATTGGCGAGCGGGTGACGCCTCGTCTTCAGCGACACCGCATCGGTCACGGCGTAGGTCACGAGCGTCACCGTCAGCCAGAGCAGCGGCGACTGCGAGAGGTAGACCCAGAGCGAGAACGGATTGTCGCTCACGGGTTGTCCTCCTCGCGCGAAAGAAGACTGCTCGCCGCGACGAAGGTCGCGACCGTCGCCAGCAGCGTGACGATGACCGAAACCGCGAGGATCACCAGGATCGCGATGCCGTGCTCGGCGAGCAGGTCGAGCTTCTGCACCACGCCGACGCCGGCCGGAATGAACAGCAGCGAGAGATTGGCAAGCATGCCACGGCTTGCGCTCTCGACGCCGTCATTGCCGAGCGGACCGCGCGCGAGCGCCGGAAACCGGTCGCGCGCCAGCAGCAGCAACAGCAGCAGCACCAGCCCGACCACAGGGCCCGGGACGGGCACGGCCAGCGCCCGCACGGCAACCTCGCCGAACAGCTGGCAAACCAGGATCAGACTGAGGCTGGCGATCATGACAAGGCGCTCACGCGACGCATGCGCGTATCAGGTCGTTGTGGCGGGGGCTTGTCAATGCAGCGGACTCAAGCGTGTGCGCAAATGCTGGGCATTCCTCTCAAGCTTCTCGCGCCTCTCAAACAAACCCGTCATCCTGAGAGCCTGACTGAAAAAGCAGTGAGTGATTTCGGTTGGCTGTGATTCCTTCGGATTTGCGAAGATTCGAGGGAGGGCACGATGCCGTGGACCGAAATCACTCGCGTCGAGTATCAGCGCAATGGGCTGCGCTACACAAGCGATCTGACCGATCGGGAGTGGGCGCTGATTGCCCGACAGATGCCGCCGCGGCGGCGGCTGGGGAGACCGCGGGAAGTCGATTTGCGCGAGGTCGTACAGGCGATCCTCTACATCCTGTCGACCGGGTGCCAATGGCGGGCCTTGCCGAAGGAGTTCCCGCCGTATTCGACGGTTCAAGGGTATTTCTATGCTTGGCGCGATACCGGACGCTGGCAGAAGATTGTCAAACGTCTGGTCCGGCGAGCCCGCCAGCAGCTTGGGCGCAAGCCCAGCCCGACCGCAGCTGTGATCGACAGCCAGAGTGCGCCAACGACCCAAGCTGGCGGCGCGCGGGGCTACGACCCCGGCAAGCGCATTTGCGGGCGTAAGCGGCATATCGTCACCGACACCGATGGCCTGCTGCTGGCCGTCCATGTCCATCCTGCCAATGTTCAGGACTGCCACGGCGCCGTTCCGGTGCTGGAGCGACTACGCCGCCGCTTCCCCAAGCTGCGCCACGTCTTTGCCGACCGTGTTTACCGCGGCGAGCAGCTTCTCAAAGCCCTGGCTCATTGCAAGCCGTGGACGATCGAGATCGTCCAGCGACCGCATGGCGTCAAAGGCTTCCAGCTCTTGCCTCGGCGCTGGGTGGTCGAACGCACCTTCGCCTGGTGCGGTAGGTGCCGCCGCCTTGCCAAAGACTTCGAAGGGTCCGCCGCAACCGAGACCGCCTGGATCCTCGTCGCACACCTCAGGCTACTAACTAGGCGCTTGGCATGCCCAAAAACATTCAGCGCTTTTTGAGTCAGACTCTGAGGAGCGCGCTCTTGCGCGCGTCTCGAAGGATGCACGGCCCGGATGTTTCCGCGTGTCGCCTCTCCGCTGGCGAAAGCGTGGGCCGTCGACCCTTCGAGACGCCGCTTCGCGGCTCCTCAGGGTGACGGAGATAGAGCTCCGCTCGTCACTGGCGGCTCCCGCCGCTGCAGCGCCATCAGCGTGCCGCTCATGGTCGCGACCAGCGTCTCGATGCCGTCCTGCACGGCGTAGGCGCGGCCGTCGCAGACCGTCAGCGTCCGGCCGGGCTTGACCACGACGCCACGGAACACGAACCGCTCGCCGCGGGCCGGCGCCAGCAGGTTGGTCTTGAACTCCACCGTGAGGATGTCGGAGCCTTCGGGCATCAGCGTGAAGGCGGCGATCCCGCAGGCATTGTCGAGCCCCGCGGTGATGATACCGGCATGCACGAAGCCGTTCTGCTGACAGAATTCCGGCGCATAGGGCATCGCGAGATCGACCTCGCCCGGCTCCATGCGCGCGATCGAGATGCCTAGCGTCTGCATTGCGCGCTGGCGCGCGAATGTATCAGTCGCAACCGCGCGGAAGTCGGGATTCTTCGGTTCGAAGCGGGGCATGGCAGTCACGCAGTCACCGGTTCTGACGGCACGAGGTGCGGCATCGCGGCGTAGCGGATCGCCGGTGCGAACGGCGCGGATTTGCGCGCGCTGCGATCGATATGCACGGCCGCGATCTCGCAGGTCGCGGCGATCTCGCCGGTCTCCGCGTTGCGCATCTCATGCAGGATGCGGACCGACTTGTCGCGGAACTCGACCAGCCGGCTCTTGACCTCGACGAGGTCGCCGGCGAGCAGCTCGCGCTGATAGGAGATATTCTGCTGCACGGCGGCCATGCCGCGGCCGGACTCGCGCAGATAGCTCGGCGTCAGGCCGAGCCGCGCGAACATGTTCCAGCTCGCCTCGTCGAACTTGCCGACATACCACATGACGTTCATGTGGCCGATGTGGTCGCAGTGCCAGGGATAGACCGTGCCGCGATACGTCGCCTCGCCCTCCATGCTTACCTCCGTGAATTCTTGATACGGTAGCGTATCACTGGCGAAGCAGGCTAGCAATACGGTACCGTATCAGGGCATGACCCGGAAAAGTGCGAAGCGGTTTTCCGAAAAGGTCATGCTCAAACAAGCGACTAGTGCGCGATGACGATCTCATCGCGCATGGGGATACGCGGAGATCACATGACTGAAAGCAAGGGCGATGTCTGGGTCGCGGCCGGCTTTGCCGAACTCGCGCATACCGGCGTCGACGGCGTGCGGGTCGAGGTGCTGGCGAAGAATCTCGGCGTCACCAAGGGCGGCTTCTACCGCCGCTTCAGGGATCGCGCCGCGCTGCTCGAGGCCATGCTGACGCGCTGGCGCGACGGCCGCGTCGCCGCGATCGAGAAGCAGACCGCGCTCGACGGTGCCAGCGCGCGCGAGCGGCTGAAGGCGATCATCACGCTCTACTCGGAGCGCATGAACACCGAGGCGATGGCGGTCGAGCTCGCGATCCGGCAATGGGCTCGCACCGACGAGGCCGCGGCGGCCGCCGCCGCGAGCGTCGATGCCGCGCGGCTGAAGAATGTCGGCCAGCTCTATCGCGCCACCGGGCTGCCGACTGAAGAGGCCGATGCCCAGGCCTTCCTGTTCTACTGCTTCATCTTCGGCCAGAGCCTGTTGTTTCTCGAACGCGGCCCGCGCAAGCGCGCGCAATTGCTGGCGCAATCGGCGGACAAGCTGCTGGCGGAAAATCAGTAGCAGTTCGGCCAAAAGAAAAGCGGCCGGCTAACGCCGGCCGCTCGTCAAACCCGGTTAGTTGGCTCAGGCGCCCTTCAGGCGCTTGTTGCATTCGCTGTAATAGCCGCCGCCCTTCTGGATCCACTTCAGGCCGCCATTGCCGCCGGTGGTCTTGTTGGCATTGTACTGGTCGAGGCAGCTGTGCATGCGCTGCTTGCCTTCGGTCTCCTTGGCGTATTTGGGATCGATGGCGTTCGGAAAGACGGCGGGCCCTGCCGGTGCGGCGGGTGCCGCCGCAGGAGCGGCTTCCCGCTTTGCTTCCTTCGGCGCGGCCGGAGCAGGCGCGGCGGCAGCGGGCGGCGGAGCGGCGGGTGCCGCCGCCGGGGTCGCGTCGGCGCCGCACTGGGCCTTGCGGAAATCATTCCACTTCTGGCCGCCTAAGGTGCCGGCCGACTTGGCCGCCTGGTACTTGGCGCTGCACTCCTGCGCGGTGAGGGCCTGCGCCGGCGCGCTCGCCGCAAAGGCTGCAAAGCCCGACACCGCAATCACGCACAACAATCTGGTCTGAATGGTCATCCCTGGTCTCCCGTCATCCCTGGTTTCCCGTGGGGTTTCCCCTTGGAGCTTCCCTTGGGGGGCATTGGCGTAAGACCATTATCCTAGCGCAACCCCGACTTGCGACAACGCGCGGACGCCCTTGGCCGCTAAAATATTGTGGCGGCGGGACCGCCGCACGTTCATCCACGGTTCAGCATCGCCGCGCGACGTTTCGGCTCCCTTCCTCACGAGGTGCCCCATGATGACGATTTCCAAGCTCGCGACCGCAACCGCCCTTGCCTCCCTGCTGCTGATGGGCGGCGCTTTCGCGCAAACCGCTGCGCCCGCCGCCAAGGACGCCGCTCCGAAGGCGGAGGCCAAGGCACCGAAGGAAGCCAAGCCGCGCACCGCCGAGTCGCTGGAGTGCTCGAAGCAAGCCGATGCCAAGGGCCTGCACGGCAAGGAACGCAAGAAATTCCGCTCCGAATGCAAGAAGGCGGGCGGCAGCGCCATGGCGCCCGCGGCGACAAAATAACACGCACGCTCAGGCCACCCTCCCCTGGAGGGGGAGGGTCGGCAAGCATCGCGCGAAGCAAGATGCTTGGCGGGGTGGGGTGACGGCTCTCGCATCGGGTGCTGCCCGTGCTGAGAGATCACCCTACCCCGCCTCGCATTCGCTTTGCTTCATGCGAAGCGACCCAAGAGCGAGCTTCGCTCGTCTCGACCCCTCCAGGGGAGGGTGAAGCAGGATTCGTCACGTTTTGCTGCGCAATGCTGCAATCGCGAGATGCAATTGTCGCGTGGTTGCGAATTTGCCATAAGGCGGCGTGACCCTGATCCGCGCTTCGATGGCGACCGCCATTCCCGACCGCAGCAAAGTTCTGAACGGGCTCGAGACACTCGTCATCGGCGCCGGCGGCGGCTTGCTGTTTTTATGGGCGGGATTGCCGGGCGGCCTGATCTCGGGCGCGATGTGCGCGGTCGGGATCGCAGCGTTGGCCGGACGGCCGCTCGCGGTACCGCCGGTGCTGACGCAATCGGTGCTGCTGCTGCTCGGCATCTCGCTGGGCTCGCTGATGTCGCAGCAATTGCTGCAGCATATGAGCTCCTATCCGCTCACCATCGCCCTGCTGGCGCTGGCGACGTTCTGCTCGACCTTCGGCTCGAGCCTCTATCTGCAGCGCATCCATGGCTGGGACCAGACCTCGGCCTTCCTCGCCGGCAGCCCCGGCGCGCTCTCGCAGATCACGATCCTCGCCGCGGAAAAGGGCGCCGACGTCGCGGCCATCGCCGTGGTGCAGACCATGCGCGTCATCATCCTGACCGCGGCGCTGCCACTGGTGCTGGCGCTGACCGGGGTGACACACGCGGCGCCGCCGCCATTACCGACGACGATCGCCTCGCCGTTCGGCCTCCTCGCCCTGGTCGCCGGGTCGATCGGCGTCTCGCTGCTGCTGCGCTGGATCAAATTCCCCGCCAGCTGGATGTTCGGCGCGATGCTCGCTTCCAGCCTGCTGCATGGCTCGGGCCTGGTCGACGGCGGCCTGCCGCCCTGGCTCCGCAACATCGCGCTGGTCGGCATCGGCGCGCTGATCGGCACCCGGTTTGCGCGGATGAAAACCTCGACCCTGCTGAGCCACGTCAATGCCGGGCTCGGCTCGTTCGCGATCGCAATCCTGATCTCGGCCGTGTTCGTCGCGGTGATCGCCTTCAGCACCCATGTGCGGCTCGCCGACGTCGTGGTCGCCTTCGCGCCCGGCGCGATGGACGCGATGCTGGCGCTGGCGCTGACCTTGCACATCGATCCGATCTTCGTCGGCGCGCATCATCTGTCGCGCTTCCTGTTCGTCACCATCTCGACGCCCGGCATCATCCATCTGTTCGGACGGCCGCAGGACGACGTCGACGATTAGCTCTACCAACCGTCATCCCCGCGCAAAGGCTTCGCCTTTGTCGCTGGAGGAGCGCGGAACGCGCTCCTCAGGATGACGGATCAACAGGAAGCGCTCTGGACCTCAGGCCTTCGTAGCCCGCATCACGCCCCAGCCGGCGATCACGGCCATCAGCAGCGAGATCAGCACGTTGTAGCCGGCGAGCGAAATGCCAAGGAAGCGCCACTGCACCTCGTCGCAGCGGACCACCTTGACCTTGTCGAGCTGATCCAGCAGCGAGCCGGCCTTGCCGAAATCCACCATCGGGCCGGTGCAATCGGTCGGTCCCTGCCAAAATCCCCATTCGACCCCGGCGTGGTAGGCACCGAGCCCGGCATTGGCGAGCGCGGCGAGGCCGAGGATGACAAGGCCAGCGAGCAGCACCGGGCGCGCCGCGCCACGGGCGGCCGCGAACGCCACCACGGCGCCGAGCGGGACGGCGAGGTAATAGGCATAGCGCTGCTCGAGGCAGAGCGGACAGGGCATGATCTCCAGCACGAGCTGGAAGAACCAAGCGCCGGCCAGCGTCGCGGCCGCGATCACGGCAATCGCCAGGGCCGAGGTCAGCGCCGGATTGCCGGCGGCGGAAGCATCCGACGGATGGGCGGTGGCGAGCGTCACGGCAGTCCTCCTGCGAGCATCGTTAGGGAGGGTCATGGCCCTTGCTCCATGCTCAGACCGGGTCGTATCGCGCCAAAATATCGCTGTCGAGGCGCGGGACAATCACATCCGCGCGGGTTGACCGTGACGGGCCGCCCGCTATAGTCCGCCGCGCTTCGCGACCCGGGCCGTCTCGGCCCGGACCATCGCGAATGCCCCTGTGGCGGAACTGGTAGACGCGCTCGACTCAAAATCGAGTTCCGCAAGGAGTGCTGGTTCGATTCCGGCCAGGGGCACCAGCCTTCGCTGCTTCGCAGCCACGGCTCGGCAAGCCAGGCGCATTCCATCGATGCGAAGCGGCGAAGGCTGTCCCGCCGAAGCCTTGGCGAAGGCGGACTGGCTCAACGAAGCCCCATGCCGACACCGGCAGCTATCACCATTTCAATGCGGCCGTGCGCACCGGGGCGTCCCACAGCGCGGTCGTCTCGGCATCGAGCAGGCTCACGGTGAGCGAGCAGCCGGCCATGTCCAGCGAGGTGACGTAGCTGCCGACCAGCGAGCGCGCGATGCGCAGGCCGCGCTGCTCGAGCATGCGGCGCGCCGCGTTGTACATCAGATAGAGCTCGATCGTCGGCGTGCCGCCGAAGCCGTTGACCAGCAGCAACGCCTCGGAGCCTGCCGGCGCCGCGAGGTCGTCGGCGATGGCGGTCGTCATTTCCGACGCGATCGCGTCGGCTTCCGCAAGCTTGACGCGGCGGCGGCCCGGCTCGCCGTGGATACCGACGCCCATCTCCATCTCGTCCGCGCCGAGCGCGAAGGTCGGCGTGCCCGCAGCCGGAACCGTGCAGCTGGTCAGTGCCACGCCCATCGAGCGCGTCCGCGCGTTGACGCGCTCGCCGAGCGCCACGCAGGTCTTGAGATCGGCGCCCTTCTCGGCGGCCGCGCCGACGATCTTCTCGACGATCAAGGTGCCGGCGACGCCGCGACGCCCGATGCTGTAGGTCGATTTCTCGACCGCGACATCGTCATCGGTCACGATGGTGGCGGTGCGGCCTTCGGCGATCTCGGCCGCCATCTCGAAATTCATGCGGTCGCCGGCATAGTTCTTGACGATGAACAGCACGCCGGCATCGCCCGCGACCGCCTGCGCGGCCTCGACGATCTGGTCCGGCGTCGGCGAGGTGAAGACCTGGCCGGGACAGGCGGCATCCAGCATGCCGTAGCCGACGAAGCCGGCATGCAGCGGCTCGTGCCCGCTGCCGCCGCCCGAGACCAGCGCGACCTTCTTGCCGTTCAGCTCGCGGCGGCGAACGAATTTGCGCTCGGCACCCAGCACGACCAGATCGGCATGCGCGGCCGCGAAGCCGTCGAGGCTCTCGCAGAGTACGTTATCGACCGCATTGATGAACTTCTTCATGGTGTCCTCCCCGCTTCGTCCAAAGCTTCGTTCCGATCAATCGGAACGAAGCTCCAGGTTCTTGTTTTGACGCGTTTTCTTCACGCGAACCGGTATCCACTTCGCTCGAAAACGCTTTGGTTGGCGTTTTCGCCTATTTTTCCCGCATGATGCCGATCAGGCGCCGCGTGAATTCCTGCAGCAGCGCGTCGAGCTCGGCATTGCGCTTGGCGCTGCCGAGATCCGGCAGATGCAATGTCAGCGTCCGCTCATGCGATCCTTCGCTCAGCCGGCCGACGCGACGCGGATGCGCGCGCGCATAGGCGCGCAGGAAGGCGGTCTTCGCCTGCGGCGGAAAGTGGCAGACATCGAAGATCGTGTTGAGGTGCTGCACCGGGATCGGCACCGGATAGGCCGGATTGCTGATCTGGCTGACGAAGCTGCGGTTCTTGCCCATGGCATGGGCGAGGCGCAGCCGCATGCCGGACGGGCGGCTCTCCAGCACTTCCTTGAAGATGCGCTTGTAGGCCGCAACCGCGCCGGCTTCGGGCGCTTCATCGGCCGCCGTGTCAGCCAACACTGCCTCCGCTGCTCAGCCGGTCGATGGTCTGCTTGATCTGCGCCAGCGCCGACGGGTTCACGGACAATTCGCGCAGGCCGCAATTCAGCAGCGCGGGAAGACAGCGCGGATCACCCGCCATGTCGCCGCACAGGCTGACGCCGACGCCGGCGCGGCGGCCGTGCTCCGCGGTCCGCGCGATCAGTTCGAGCACTGCGGGATGCAAGGGATCCATCAGGGGGGCGAGAGCTCCGTTGGAACGATCGCAGGCCAGCACATACTGCGCGAGGTCGTTCGAGCCGATCGAGAAGAACGACGCCTTGAAGCTCGAGACCGCCAGCGCCGCCGCCGGAACCTCGACCATGATTCCGAGCTCCGGGAGCATCGCGGCAATATCGTCCGCCTGCAAGCGCCGCACGATATCGGCGAACAGCTTACGTCCCGCTTCGAGCTCGTCCGCCGACGTCACCATCGGGAACATGACCTTGAGATTGCCGCGCACCGCGGCGCGCGCCAGCGCGCGGAGCTGGACGGCAAAGATCTCGGGCCGGGCGAGGCAGAGCCGCAAGCCGCGCACGCCGAGGAACGGATTGGCTTCGCCATCCAGCGTGAAGCCGGGCACCGGCTTGTCGCCGCCGGCATCGAAGGTGCGGATCGTGACCGGCCGCTGGCCGGCCCAGCGCAACACTGCATCATAGGCCTGGAATTGGGTCTCCTCATCCGGCAGGTGGCTTTGGCCGGCGAGCAAGAATTCGGTCCGCATCAGGCCGATGCCGTCGGCATATTGCGCATCGGCATGATCGAGGTCGTCGACCCGCTGGATATTGATCAGGAGCTTGATGTGCTCGCCGCGCCACGAGGCCGTCGGCCGCCGCAGGATCGCGCGGGCCGAGGCCCTGCTCTTGCGGTGACTCTCGCGCCGCTTCTCGAAGATGCGCACCTGCTCGGCGCTGGGATCGAGCTCCAGCGTCGCGCCCTCGCCGTCGAGCAGCGCCGTGGCACCGGCCTTCGGGATGGCGCCGAGCTGCACGACCATCGGGATGCCGCGCGCACGCGCCAGCATCGCGACGTGGCTGGTCGGACTGCCGTGCAGCAGTGCCAGGCCGCCGCCGCCGGACCAATCGATCTCCAGGAAGCGCGACGGCGGCAGGTCGTCGGCACAGACGACGCCTCCGCTCGGGATCTTCAGCGGCTCGCCCGCATCGCCGCGCAGGATGTGGATCACGCGGTCGCGCAGGTCCGCAAGGTCCGACGAGCGCGCCTGCAAATACTCATCCGCCGCCGCATTGTACACCGCGATCTGTTCGTCGAGCGTCGAACGCCAGGCGACGTCGGCCGGACGCCCCTCGCCGATCGACGCGAAGATCGCCTCGATCAGATCCTCATCCTCGAGCAATGCGACCTGGAATTCGAGGATCTGCGCGGCTTCGCCGCCGGCGCTGGCGGCAAGATCGGCGATCTGGCCGCTTGCAAGATCGATCGCCTTGCGCAGAGCGAGCGCCTCCTCGACCAGCGTGCCGGCCACCCGCTCGCCGCCCGCGCCCGCATCGACGCGGACCAGCGGGCCACGGGCAAAACCGATCGAGGCGGTCCTGCCGCGATAAGCCGGTCCTGCAGCGCCGCCCTGCATGCTAGCCTGCTCCATCCGGAAAATCGCTGGCGACCAGATCGACCAGCGCGGCGACGGCAGCCTCGGCATCGCTGCCCGACGCCTTGATCTCGATCGTGCTGCCGTGCGCGGCGCGCATCGCCATGATCTTGGCCACGCTCTTGGCATTGATCCATTCCGGCGCACCGGCGACCCGGACCGAGATCTGCGCCTGGAACTTCTTGGCAAGCTTGGTCAGCTTGACCGCCGGGCGCGCATGCATGCCCACCGCATGCACCAGCCGCACATTGCCGGTGAAGATCTGTCCGTCCGCTCTATCAAGCATGCTCATCATCCATTCATCGCATCGCCGACATCTCAGTCGGCAGAGAGTTCCTCGGCCACGGCCTTGACCTGGGCCAGCGAGCTGCCGCCCGCCGCCTCGGTCGCCGCCATCACGGCGCCCTCGACGATCGGCGCGTTGCAGACCACAACGAGATCGCGCCGCGCAGGCTCCAGCATCTCGACCGCCATTTCGCTGTTGGTCTCGGCGCCGCCGAGATCGACCAGCACCGCAACACCCTTCGGCGACCAGGCGTCGTTGATGGCGTCGATGATCAGCGGCACGCTGGTGCCCAATCCGCCGTCCGGATTGCCGCCGCAGAACGCCACCTTGACCTCGCTGCCGACCATCTGCCGCACCATGTCGGCGGTTCCCTTGGCGATGTCGCTGGAGTGCGAGACGATCACGATCCCTACGGTATCGGTCATGGGCGCGCCTCCAGGCCGGCGCACACCGCCTGCACCAGCACGCAGCTCGACCGCGCGCCGGGATCGACATGCCCGACGCTGCGCGCGCCGAGGAACGAGGCGCGTCCCTTGGTAGCCTGCATCGGCGCGGTCCGCTCGACCGCCTCGGTCGCGGTGCTGCGGACCCGCGCAATCAGATCCGGCTGGCCGGCCGCCGTCTTCAACGTCTCCAGCACGGGAACCAGCACATCCAGCATCGTCTTCTCGCCGACCTGCGAGCGGCCGCGCGCGCTCACCGCATTCACGGCGCTGCCGAACACCTCGGCGAGATCGTCGGGCAGGTGCTTGTCGTGCGACAGCGCCTCGCCCGCAGCAAGAAAGAAGCTGCCATAAAGCGGCCCGGAGGCACCGCCGACCGTCATCACCAGGGTCTTGCCGATCATCTTCAGCGCTTCGTCGAGCGGCTGCGCCGAGATCGCATCGAGCTTGCCGAGCACGGCTTCGCAACCACGCTTCATGTTGGTCCCATGGTCGCCATCGCCGATCGCCTGATCGAGGCTCGTCAGCTCCGGCGCGCTGGCGATGACCTGCTCTGCGGCCGCCTTAACCAACGACTTGAATGTCTCAGGTTGCACCGACATCTCCTCGATCCTCTCGCCCCTCTAATGAACCGCCGCGGCAATGCGCTGCCCCGCGCGGTCGAAACACAGCGGATGCACCAGATGCAAGTCGACCTCCTGGCCGGCCTGCAGCGGCTGATGCGGATCCGCCAGTGTCACCAGCGTCTCGCCCTTATAGTCCAGATGAATATGATTCTGCTCGCCGAGGTGCTCGACCCGATGCACGCGACCGACCATCTGCCCGCCATTGCGCATGGCGAGCTGAAGATGCTCGGTGCGAATGCCGACGGTCTCGGTTCCGGCCGGCACCGCGACATCGGCGAGCAGGCGCGCCGGCAGGAAGTTGATCTGCGGCGTGCCGAGCCGCGAGGCGACATAGCTGCTGGACGGACTCTCGTAGATCTCCCGCGGCGTGCCGAGCTGAAGCAACTGGCCGTCCCTGATCACGCCGATCCGCGAGGCCATCGTCATCGCCTCGACCTGATCGTGGGTGACGTAAAGGATGGTCGCACCCAGCTCGATCTGGATCCGCTTGAGTTCGAGCCGCAGCTCCGCGCGGAGTTTCGCGTCGAGCGAGGACAGCGGCTCGTCCATCAAATAGATCGAGGGATCGCGCACCAAAGCGCGGCCGATCGCGACGCGCTGCATCTCGCCGCCGGACAGCCGGGTGGCGCGGTTGTTCAGCTTGCTCGCGATATGCAGCAGCTCCGCGGTCTGCTCGACGCGCTTGCGGATGATCGGCTCCGCAACCCGCCGCGCCGGAGAGCGCAGCGGAAACGCCAGATTGTCGTAGACCGTGAGATGCGGGTACAGCGAATATTGCTGGAACACGAAGGCGATATCCCGCGAGCCGGGCGGGTCGTGCGTCACGTCGCGGCCGTCGATCATGACGGAGCCCGTGTCGGGGCTCTCCAGCCCGGTGATCAGCCGCAGCGTCGTGGTCTTGCCGGCGCCGCTCGGTCCGAGCAGCACCAGGAACTCGCCGTCGTTCACCGTCAGCGAGAGGTCGCGGACCGCTTCGACCGCGCCGAAGCGCTTGGTGACGTTGCGCAGGGTGACGTCAGCCATGGCGCGGGCCCTCCTCGCTCGCGGTCCGGATCGCACGGCCGCTACCGATATCGAACAGCGCCAGCCGCGCCGCATTGAATTCGAGACCGATGGTCTCCCCGATCCGCACCGATGCGCTGGACGGCAGCCGCGCCGCGACCCGCCCGTAGGCCGTGTCGACGGTGACGATCTGGGTGGTGCCGAGATATTCCGCGCCGAACACCTCGCCGCGAACGGCGCCCGCGTCGGCGAAGCGGATATGCTCGGGACGGACGCCGAGCGCCAGCGGCGCGCTGGCGCGGTCCTCGCGGATCTCCGGCACCGCAAGCCTGGTGTCATGGAAGCTGACCGCGCGATCGCCGGATCGCAGGCCGCCCTCGAAGTGCAGGAAGTTCATCGGCGGCGAGCCGATGAAGTCGGCCACGAACATGCTCGCGGGCCGGTCATAGACCTCCTGCGGCGTGCCGATCTGCTCGATGCGTCCCTTGTTCATGACCGCGATCTGGTCGGCCATCGACATGGCCTCGAGCTGGTCATGCGTGACATAGACCGTGGTCGCCTTGATGCGGTCGTGCAGGTCGCGCAGCTCGCCGCACATCAGATGGCGAAACTCGGCGTCGAGCGCGCCGAGCGGCTCGTCCATCAGGAACGCCTTCGGCCGCCGCACCATGGCGCGTCCGAGCGCGACGCGCTGGCGGTCGCCGCCCGACAGTTTCGAGGTCTTGCTCGACAGCAGATGCTCGATCCGCAGCATCCGCGCGGTCTCCTGCACCCGCTCCCGGATCTCGCGCCTCGCCATGCCCTGGCATTTCAGGGGGAAACCGATATTCTCCCCGACATTCATGTGCGGGTAGAGCGCGAACAACTGGAACACGAAAGCGATATCGCGCGCGGCGGCACGGTGGAACGTGACGTCCTCGCCATCGAGCAGGATCCGGCCTTCGGTCGGCAGCTCGAGGCCGGCGATCATGCGCAGGGTGGTGGTCTTGCCGCAACCGGACGGCCCGAGCATCGCGAAGAACGTGCCGTCGTCGATCGTGAAGGTCGAGCCTTCCACCGCAGTGAACTGATCGAACGACTTGCGCAGGTTTTCGATGCGGATCTGTGCCATGGCCCTATTCCGGAAAATGGCTGACGATGACGAAGCCGACCGTGCCGGCCAGGATCGTCACGAAGGAGTAGCTGTAGAGATCGATCGACCAGGGCTGCACCAGCATGATGATGCCGCCTCCGATCAGGGTCATCGCGACGGCCTCCCACGGCCCGCGACGGAACCAGCGCGCTACGCCACTTTTGGCAACCATTGAGCCGCTCATTTGCGCACCGCTCCGAAGGTGATGCCGCGCAGCAGATGCTTGCGCAACAGCACGGTGAACATGACGATCGGGACGACGAACAGCGTGGTCGCGGCGGCGACCGCCGGCCAGTCCTGCCCGCCCTCGCCGATGATGAAGGGGATGAAGGGCGGCATGGTCTGCGCCTCGCCGCTGGTCAGCAGCACCGCGAAGGCGTACTCGTTCCAGGAGAAGATCAGGCAGAAGATCGCGGTCGCCGCAATTCCCGTGACCGCCTGCGGCAGCACCACCTTGCGCAGCGCCTGCAGCCGCGTGTAGCCGTCGACCAGCGCCGCCTCCTCATACTCGCGCGGAATCTCGTCGATGAAGCCCTTGAGCAGCCAGACCGCGAGCGAGACGTTCACCGCGGTGTAGAGCAGGATCATGCCGAGCCGCGTGTCGGTCAGATTGAGCTGCCGGTACATCAGATAGATCGGGATCGCCACCGCAACCGGCGGCATCATGCGCGTCGAGAGGATGAAGAACAGCAGATCGTCCGCCAGCGGAATGCGGAATCGGGAGAACGCATAGGCCGCGAGCGTGCCGAGGAAGACCGCGAGGAAGGTCGAGCCGAAGCCGATGATCAGCGAGTTGACGAAGCGCGGCACGACCTTGGACGGTCCGGCGATCACCATGTCCCGCTTGCGCACCAGCTTGTCGTACCAGGTTTCCGGCGGCGGCAGCTTGGCGATGAAGTCCGGCGTCTGGCGCGTCCGCACCGTGAACAAGTTCACATAGCCCTCGAGCGTCGGCTCGAAGATCACCTTGGGCGGATAGGCGATGGCGTCGCTCTGCGACTTGAACGCGGTGGCGACGATCCACAGCAGCGGCAGGATGGTGATCACGGCATAGAGGATGACGAGGCCGCCGGCGAACGCCTTGGCGCGCGGCGAGGCTTCGACGATCGAATGCGCGGTGGATCTGGTGGCGGCAGCGGTCATCGTTGCTTCACCTTGTTGAGCGTCTTGACGTAGATGTTGGCGGCGCCGAACACGGTCACGAACAGGATGATGGCGAGCGCCGAGGAATAGCCGGTGCGCCACTTCTCGAACGCCGCGCGCTTCAGCGAGATCGACACCAGCTCGGTGGTCGAGCCCGGCCCGCCCGAGGTCAAGAGGTTGACCATGTCGAACATCTTGAAGTTCTCGATCGCGCGGAACAGCACCGCGAGCATCAGGAACGGCACCGTCATCGGCAGCGTGATCGACCAGAACTGCCGCCACGCCGACGCGCGATCGACTTCCGCGGCCTCATAGATGTAATCGGGGATCGAGCGCAGCCCGGCGAGGCAGATCAGCATGACGTAGGGCGCCCACATCCAGGTATCGACCAGCACGATGGTCCACGGCGCCAGCGACACCTGCCCGGTCATGCTGAACGAGCTCGGCGGCACGCCGGTGAACAGGCTGATCAGGTGGTTGAACGGGCCGATCTGCGGCTGCAGCAGCAGCGTCCAGAAATTGCCGACCACCGCCGGCGACAGCATCATCGGCAGCAGGATGATCGTGGTCCAGAAGCTGTGGCCGCGAAACTGGCGGTTGATCAGGAGCGCCAGGCCGAAGCCGACGACCACCTGCAACGTCACCGACGAGATCACGAACTGCGCCGTGGTCTGCAGCCGGAACCAGACGTCCTCGTCGGCGAGGATGTCCCTGAAATTGTCGAGGCCGACGAACCGCAGCGGCAGATAGGACATGCTGAGGTTGAGGTTGGTGAACGACAGCCGGATCATCCAGATCAGCGGAAAGATGTTGATCGCAAGCAGCAGCGCGATCGTCGGCGCGACGAACAGCCAGGCGATGGCGCGGTCCGACAGGCCGTGGACGCGCCGGGCGGCGCGGGATTTGGCAGGCGTGCTCACGCCTGGGATCGTAGCATGATCGGGTTGCAGGATCGTCGTCATCGTGTCCATCGGCGGGGCTGGGCTGGTTCGGATTCCCCGAGGCGGCCCTCGGGGAATCCAGTTCAGGTGGAGTACGGGCGCCGGCTATTGCGAGGCGACTTCCTTGCCCTGCTCCTTGAACACCTTGGTCCAGTCCTTGACCAGGAGATCGAGCGCCTGCTGCGACGTGCCCTTGTCGGCGACGACGTAGTCATGCACCCGCTTCTGCATGTCGAGCAGCAGCTGCGCGTAGGACGGCTCGGCCCAGAAGTCCTTGACGATGCCCATCGACTCCAGGAATTGCGGCGCGAACGCCGCGCTCTTCGGGAAGTCGGGGGCGTCGACCACCGCCTTGAGCGCCGAGTAGCCGCCGATCTGCCACCATTTCTGCTGTACGGCAGGCTGCGCGAACCACTTGATATAGGCGAGCGCGTCGTCCTTGTGGTCGGAGGTTGCCACCACCGAGATGCCCTGCCCGCCGAGCTGGGTGAAATGCCCCTTGGGACCTGCCGGATTGACGAAGAAGCCGATCTTGTCGCCGCCGACATTCGGGTCCTTGTAGAGGCCGGGGAAGAAGGCGAACCAGTTCATCTGCATCGCGACCTGGCCGGACTTGAAGGCGTCGAGACCTTCCTGCATGTAGGCGTTGGTCATGCCCGGCGCCGTGCAGCACTTGTAGAGCTCCTTGTAGAACTCGAGCCCCTTGGCCGCGTCGGCGGAGTTGACGATGCCCTGCATCTGGTACGGCTTCTTCGGATTGTCGTAGGCGAAGCCGTAATTGTAGAGCACGTTGGTCACGCCCATCGTGATGCCTTCCGAGCCGCGCTCGGTGAAGATGTAGGCGCCATAGACCTTCTTGCCGTCGATCTCGCGGCCTTGGAAGAACTCGGCGATCTGCTTCAGCTCGTCATAGGTCTTCGGCGGCGCCAGATCGCGGCCGTACTTGGCCTTGAACGCGGATTGGATCTCGGGCCGCGAGAACCAGTCCTTGCGGTAGGTCCAGCCCACCGCGTCGGCCATGGCCGGCAGCGCCCAATAGTTCGGCGTGTTCTTCGGCCATTGCGAGTAGCCGACGACGGTCGCCGGAACGAAATCGTCCATCGAGATCTTCTCCTTGTCGAAGAAGTCGTTGAGCTTGACGTACCACTTGTTCTCGGCGGCGCCGCCGATCCACTGGCTGTCGCCGATGATCAGGTCGCAGAGCTTGCCGTGCGAGTTGAGCTCGTTGAGGAAGCGATCGGCGTAGCTCGTCCAGGGGACGAACTCGTACTTCATCTCGATGCCGGATTGCTTGGTGAAGTCCTTGCCGAGCTCGACCAGCGCGTTGGCCGGATCCCATGCCGCCCAGCACAGGGTCAGCTGCTTGCCTTGCGCTGCGGCTTGCCCGCCGCCGAGACCCCCGAGCGCGGCGGCCGCAACGACCGCGGACGCCACCGTACTGCGTAACCATCCCAATCTTCGCATATCCAATTCCTCCCTATCGTTGAAGCACCTAACTCGCCCGGCGCATCCGCGCCGGATCGACGCCGAGACTTTCGAAACCGAGTTGATGAGCGATGATGGGAGACGAGACTGAACGCGTCCGGAAACCGGGTCCGGATGGCGAGGCTCCTCCCACACATCAGCTCGATGCGCGATGTTTATCGTTTTTGTAATACTAAACGTATTACTAAATTCAGGAACCCGTCAAGCCGATTTTCTTGCGAGCATCAAGGAAGGCTGCCGCGCTATCCTGCGGCGGATATTTGCCGCAATGCACAAGTGCCGATAGCGGAGAATGCCCAGCACCTGGCTCTGCCGGGTGTTTAGTGGATCATTTTACTGAACGTTCAGCGCAACGACGAGGCGCCTTGCTCACGTCCGTAACGCTCTCCGACACGGGCGATCGCCGAACATCCGATACGCACCGCCCCGTCAACGCAAGGCGAACGCGATTGAACCCAATCGATCGCGGAGACTGATCAACGAGTCTGTGTTGCTTCGCGTGGCGCCGCCAAGGTCGAAGCGTGCCCGGCGAAGCCAAAGCCCGCGCGAACTGCCTCACTGGTTCAGGATCGGCGGAATATCCTTGGCCGCCTTCGGTCCCGGCAGCGAGCTGAGATAGGCGTGGATGTCGGCGGCATCCTTGTCCGGCAGCACGTCGGCGGAGAACGACGGCATGTCGTTGGGCGCCTCGCGCAGGAACGCGATGAAGGACCCCACCGGCAGCGCGATCTGCGCCAGCGCCGGCGTCAGGTAATTGAAACGGCCGCCCTGCCCGGCGCGGCCGTGGCATTCGAAGCAGCCGTCGGCAAGATAAAGCCGCTTGCCGTTGACAGGATCGCCGGCCGGCGCATCCTCGGCGCGCGATGCGACGACGTCGCCGAGCGTGAACGCCCCCGCGATCGCGGCGATAGCGGCAAGGCGCCTCACAGATCCACTCATCATCGCCATCTCCGCTTCACCGCTGATCCATCACGACGTCGAGCAGCGCCGGCTGGCCGCCCTTGACCATGGCGATCGCGCGCTTCAGCGCAGGCGCCAGCGCATTGGGATCGCTGATCGGTCCCTCGCCATAGACGCCGAACCCCCTGGCGACGGTCGCATAGTCGACGAGAGGATCCTTGATCGTGGTGCCGATATCGGCGTTGGTGATGCCGCGGCCGTGGCGCGCAGCCATCGCCTGCAGATACATGTATTCCTGATGATAGGCGCGGTTGTTGTGCACGATGTAGAGCATCGGGATCTGGTGATGCGCGGCCGTCCAGAGCGTCGACGGCACGAACATGAAGTCGCCGTCGCCGCCTATCGCAACCGTCAACCGTCCGTGCCGCTTGTTGGCGAGCGCAGCGCCGAGCGAAGCCGGCAGCGTGTAGCCGACACCGCCGCCGCCGGAGACGCCGTTCCATTGATACGGCTTGGTGAAATTCCACAGACGATGCGGCCATGACAGGCCGATCGAGGTGCCGACCAGCGACCAGTCCTCATCCTTGATCTGGCTGTAGAGCTCGGCGCACAGCCGCGCCGTGGTGATCGGGCTCGCGTCCCAGCCGATCGTGGCGTCAAGCTTCGCCTGCTCGACGGTGGCGAGCTTGGCGGCCGCGAGCTTCTTGCCGCGCGCGTCGAACGCCGTCTTGCGTCCCTCGTCGATCCGGCGTTTGACCTGCTCGGTCAACGCCGGCAGGCTCGCCTCGGCGTCGCCGGCGATGTCGAGATCGACCTCCTGATAGCGGCCGAGGTCCTGGTAATTGGCCTTCATGTAAAGGCCGCGGGTGCCGAGCGTGACGATCTTGGCGGTCTTCTTGGTGCGCGGCTCCGACGTCCGCACGATGCGATCGTGGAAATCGCTGAGCGAGCCCCAGATGTCGTTGACCTCCATCGCCAGGATCAGATCGGCCTGCGACAGGATCGAGCGGCGGAACGACTGGTTCAGCGGATGGCGCGAGGGGAAATTCATCCGCCCGTAATTATCGATCACGGCGCATTGCAGGGCTTCCGCAAGCTCCACCAGGCGCGGCATGCCGGCGGGCGTGCGCGCCATCCGGTCGCACAGGATCACCGGATTGTCTGCCGCGACCAGCATCCTCGCGAGCTCGGCCAGCGCCGCATCGTCGCCCTGCGGCGCCAGCGCCGGGGTGAATTTCGGGATGCGCAGGCGGTCGCGGCTCTCGATCGGATTTTCCTGCAGCTCCTGGTCGAGCGACAGCATCACCGGCGCCATCGGCGGTGTGGTTGATATCTTGTAGGCACGCAGCGCGGACTCCGCGAAATGCTGCAGCGAGGCCGGCTGGTCGTCCC
Source organism: Bradyrhizobium sp. CCBAU 53421 (assembly GCF_015291625.1). Taxonomy (NCBI): domain Bacteria; kingdom Pseudomonadati; phylum Pseudomonadota; class Alphaproteobacteria; order Hyphomicrobiales; family Nitrobacteraceae; genus Bradyrhizobium; species Bradyrhizobium sp. CCBAU 53421. Next base: position 1,202,126 of record NZ_CP030047.1, on the reverse strand, counting down.
ACTTGACGAAGTCGCGCGTCAGCGCCGCGGGATCGATCGCCGAATGCGGCCATTCGGCGCCCGGCGCGCGCTTGTCGGCTTCCATGATGTTGCCGCCCATCACGATGACGGGGACGCGGTCGCACCAGGCGTTGTACATCGCCATCGATGCATGCTGCAGACCGACCACGCCGTGGCAGATCATGGCGAGCGGCTTGCCCTCGATCTTGGCGTAGCCCTGGCCCATATGCACCGCGATCTCTTCATGCGGGCAAGTGATGATCTCGGGCTTCTTGTTGCCGCCGTGATTGATGATGGCCTCGTGCAATCCGCGGAAGCTCGAGGCGCAGTTCATCGCGAGGTAATCGATATCGAGCGTCTTGAGCACGTCGACCATGAAGTCGCCGCCGCTCGAAGTCTGATTGACCGGATCGGCCGGCGGCGGCAGCGCGTCCGCAGCCGCAAGCCTCGGCCCGGGCGGCGCGGCTTTGGGACGCTGGTCGGAAACGCTTGGCATCGCGGTGTTGGCGGCCGCAGGGGCAGCCAGCGCCGCCGCACCGGCGACGGTAGCGCCCTTCAGGAAATTGCGGCGGCCGGGATCGAGCGCGCCTGCGCGGCGCGAGTCGCTGCGTTTCGACATGGCTTCCTCTCCGGGAACTTAGACCAGATGCCTACGAGCTCATTGCTTGTTGCTATTAGTGTCGTCCTGAAGCTCCGGAGCCGTCAATACACAGACGCGTAAGCGTGCTGCTTTTGGCTGAGGTGCTCCGCGAAATCGGCATCGGAAGAGGAAGGCGTCGCCGGCGCCTACCGCGACAGCACTGCGATCAACTCGACTTCGATCGATGCGTTGCGCGGAAGCTGCGCGACGCCAACGCTCGTCCGAGTTCCGCGCGAAGCGGCACCCAAGAACATGCTCTCGGAGCAATTCTGCTGGCGTCAGCGCTTCGCGAGGCGCTTCAGATCCGCGCAGAACATGTCGGTCATGTCTCTGCCGCCAGACGGGATTTAGCGGCCATATTTTGGCCATAGCCGGTTTCTTAAAGGCGCGGGCGGGCCATGTCCCCGCTTCTGTTTTGCGTCGCCTGACCGATGCGGTCGCTTCGCAACCAAATCGCAGATCATCGCTGCGCCCCTCCCACAATCAGGATGGTCTGCCAACAACAATAGGACTTTGTAATGCGTAAAACTCTTGCGGCTGTCGCCGTGCTCCTGGCCTTCGCCTCATCTGCTGCTGAAGCTCGCGGCCGTCATCACCACCATCGGCACTATGCACATTCCGGCCGTCCCGCTGCGTGGTGCGGGTGGTTCATGCGCACGCAGGTCGGCAGCGATCCCGGTCCGCAATACAATCTGGCGCGATCCTGGGCGCGATACGGCAGCAATGCAGGAGGCCCTTCGGTCGGCGCGATCGTGGTCTGGCGTCACCACGTCGGCAAGATCGTGGGTCACGAGAATGGCCAGTGGATCGTCCAGAGCGGCAACGACGGACATGCCGTGCGCACGCGGCCGCGCTCGCTGGCCGGCGCCATCGCGTTCCGCAACGCTTACGCTTCGTTCTGAAGCATGATCCGGAAAAGTGCGAAGCGGTTTTCCCTCGCGACAAACGCGAAGCGTTTGCGCGGAGATCATGCTCAAACAAACAGCTAATGCGCGATGACGATTCAACCTTATCTCACGGCGCATTAGGGAACTCACGAACGCTTCTGCTGATATGCGAACCGGCGACGTTCAGCGGTATACGAACCGTTCATCATCGCAGCTTACGCTCAAGCGGGGTTTCGCCCTGAAGCCCTCAGACGGGCGCCGTCGCCTGCGTTGACCAGGCGGCGGCGCCTTTTTCAGGAATCATTGGCTTGCCTCGGAAACCGAAAAAAGTTGCGACGGCCTCCCAGGCTGCTTCGTATTGGTCCGCCGCTTACGTCAGTTTCTGCAACGGCGTCGCCGTTTCCGCTGTGACCGGCGGCGTGCTCGGATTTCTGTTGGTCGCCAGGCACTACCTTTGAACGACGGCCGGACTGACAGCGCGCTTCAGCGCCTTCCGAGACTCCTGAGATATGCGCAGAACATGTCGGCCATCGCGTCGGCATAGCTCGCGATCTCGGCCTGACTTCGCGGGCTTTCGGAAAAATTCTTGCCGACCGAACTCATCGTCGTCGAGATGAGGTCGCCGGCCGTCGCACGCACGGCATCTGACGTCTTCGGCAACGCCTCGCGCATGAAGACTTCGACGATGCGCTCGCCGGATGCCCTCACCTCGCGGGCCTCGGGCGCGTCGCGATAGAGCGGCGCGGCGTCGTTGAGTGCGATGCGCACTGCGGCCTCCTCGCATTCGGACCGGATGAAGGCGTGCACCAGCGAACGCAACCGCGCCAATGGCGGCCGCGTGCGGTCTGCGAGAATGCCGCGCAGCAGGCTGGAGTTCTGCCGCCACTCATCGCTCTGCAGCCGGAACAGGATCGACGCCTTGTTCGGAAAATACTGGTAGAGCGAGCCGATGCTGACGCCGGCCCGCTCGGCCACCCGCGCCGTGGTGAAGCGCTGCGCGCCCTCCTTCGTCAAAACCTGAACAGCAGCATCCAGAATCGCCGCGACGAGCTGGGCCGACCGGGCCTGCTGCGGTTGTTTTCGTGAGGAAATTGAAGAGCTTCGCCGTTCGGTCATGAACGCCCTGGGGAATGCGAGTAGCGAATGCGAATAATTATTCGTATTTCTGGCGGGGCGCAAGGATGCGCTGCTTTTTGACCGGAGACCCCCATGATCACCCTCGTTTCACCTGAGCTCGCGGGCCTGCTCGACCGCCTGTTCAAGCAAGCTTCCGCCGCGGTGGAGGAAACCCGGCGCGCGGTGGCCGACCTTTCCGACGAGGAACAGGCGGGCCTGATGCGCAGCAGGACCGACTACCGCGCGCTCTACAGCCGCTTCAACAATGTGCCGCTCGCGGTCTCGCGCGAGACCGGAGCGCTGCTCTACATGCTGGCGCGCGGCGCACGGGCGCGGACCATCGTCGAGTTCGGGACCTCGTTCGGCATCTCGACGCTGCACCTCGCCGCGGCGCTGCGCGACAATGGCGGCGGCCGGCTCATCACATCCGAGTTCGAGCCGTCCAAGGTGGCGCGTGCCCGGGATAATCTCGCAGCCGGCGGCCTCGACGACCTGGTCGAGATCCGCGAGGGCGATGCGCTGACGACGCTGCGCACCGGCCTGCCCGATGCGATCGACGTCGTGCTACTCGACGGCGCCAAGGCGCTCTATCCCGACATCCTCGATCTCGTGGAGAGCCGCCTGAAGCCGGGCGCCTTCGTCGTCGCCGACAATGCCGATTACAGCCCCGATTATCTCGCACGGGTGCGCTCGCCGAAGAGCGGTTACTTGTCGGTGCCGTTCGGCGGCGACGTCGAGCTATCGATGCGGCTGGGCTAGCGCGGATGCCGGCGAGGCGCGCGATGCTGGACCCTTGATCTTGTCGATCACTGCGGACAGCCGCGCGCGCTTTGCGGCATCATCGACATGCTTAAGACTGTCGCCGAGGTCGCGAAGAACACTGCTCACCTTCCATTTCGCTTGGCCCTCGGCAATCACCTGCACCGCCAACTCCTCGGCCTTGTCCGGGTCACCGAGATCGAATGCCGCAGCAAGCAGCGTTGGGCGCAGCCATTCGTCGGCGAGATTCAGCGTTCTGGCGCGCTCACAAGCAGCAATCGCAGATCGCACGGCGTCTTGTGCAAGACTCTCATCACCCTTCTCGGCACGGGCGCGATAGAGTCGAGGCAGATTGCTCGAGCAGTAATAGGCATTGAGATCGAGCCGCATTCCTCGTTCATAGCAGTCGATTGCCTGGCTGCGGCGCTGCTGGCGATCGTCATCGTCCGTGGCATCGTCGGCGAGGCGCTTATAACGACCGCCCATCAGGCCAAGACGCTCCGGAGTTGGCCCTGCGAAATCGATCAGTGTTTGAATTTCAGCAATTGCGTCGATGGGATTGCCAACTTGAGCAAGCGCAAACGCGCGATTTTCCTGCACTTCCGGCTCGTTGAGGAAGCGCTCAGGAAGCTTGCATATGTAATCGAGCATCAGGCTCCAATCATCCTTGCCATCGACGCAGTCGCGCAATAGCAACAGCAACGCGAGCGCCTTCGAATAGCTGGCGGGCGGATTACCTTCAGCGGCGATCAATTCCAGGGAGCGCTTCATGCGGTCTTTCTCAGCCGCCGCGCGCACCGAGCGTATCTTGGTCTGAAACGCGGCTTGCTCCGCGAGTTGGCCTCGCATCGTGATGGCCTTGCGCGGGTCGACCTCGTCGGGATAGCCCGGGATCGACTGATTCATCGGCGATATCCCGTCGGCAAGCGCCTTGATGGGATCTTTGATCGCCGCTTGCATGGCGGCGGCGGTTGCCGGTGTTATTTCTCCCTCGGGCAGCGGGTAGCGGACGGTCCGCATCTGCACGACGTCGAACAATTGCTTGGACCAGTCGGCCGCAAGCAACACGCACCCGGTCTTTTGCGATGCGTGGCGAATGCCAACCTCGTAATAGACGTTGCCGTTCGGAATCGTCATGTCAGCCAACACGAGATCGGCGAAGTAGATCCGCTCCAGCATTTCGCTGACGATCAACGCGCTGGTGTCTTGATCGGCGCGCACCGGTTGATAGCCCAGTGCCTTGATGGCCGGAACGTAAGCCCGATCCCATAGCGCGTTAAAGTCAATCTCAGCTGGACCAAACTTGGGGTCAGCCTGGGTCGGCTTGCGGCCGTAAGGCATGATCATGAAACACGACGGCATTTTGCATTTCCTTCAGTCCCACAATTTTTTCGTATCGAGCCAGTAAACCCACGTCGTCTTGCGTCCCGCCTCGTCCATCAGGTGCTTGGCGCCGCCGGGACCATCGCCGCCTTCACCGTTCCACAGGCAGATGAAGGCGAGCTTCTTGTCGCCAAACCGGGCGGCGCGTTCGAGCATCCATTGATTGTCACGCTCGTAGGCGTTTTGGCCGGCCGGCAGCGGACCCAGTTGGTCCGGCATGACATGGAGCGTTGCGCTCGATTTCGCTGCAAAATAGCGGGCGCGCCAATCGCCGCCGGCGAAATCAACCGAGCCGGCAAGAAACGTCGGCTCGTCGAACGGAATATAGATTTCAAGTTGCATGCTCTGCGCGAGCGCGGCTTCCGCAAACAGCAGATCGCCGCCGCAGGCGCCGCCGCAAATGGCGAGATCGCCTTTGGTGACACCGATCTTTGCAAGCGCATCAGCGATCGCAGCGGCCGCAACAGCCTCCTTGTCCGGCGGAAAGCGTGGGGTTTTTCGATCTGACGCATCGATCATGTGCCCGCTGAAGAGAACCACCGTATTCGGTGATTTGGCGTCCTGTTCCGTGGCCATCGCGACACCTCGACTCATGATTGGATCATTGTGTCCAGGTGACGAACTTAACTGAAGGCGAATTCCTTGTCGAAACCGGGATCGGAGTGTCGTGACACCGTTCAACGCGCCATCACGCGAGATCGAAGGCCGACGGGAAATGTTCCGGCCTGACCTGCTCCTTCGCGGCGAGTTGTCCGATCGCGGCGAGTTCATCCATGTTCTTCGGGTCGTCCATCGCTGCGACCTTCGCAAGCGCGTCCGGCGTCCGCTCGATGCGGAGCTTCTCCTTCAGCCAAGCCGTTTCCAGCAGCACGTTGTAGCGCGCATAGGTCGCGAGTTGCGGCCCGTTCTGGCTGTCCGCGATCATATCCGTCACCGCGCGATCGATCGGCCACGGCGTCAGGCAGTTGGTCAGCCACTGCAGCATGCCGTGATTGTGCCGGCTGCAATCGTCCATGAGCGATTGCAGCGAGCGCACACCCTGCTCCGCCGCCGGCATGTGAAGGATCTGCTCCGTCGGGTAGGTCGACCTGAATACGCCGGTACCCGCGGAGATCAGCAGGAGCTTGTCCTTGCCGGTATGCCAGCGAAAGCCATGGCCATGGAGTGCCGCGAGCATCAGGAGTTGCAGGGCCGGATCGTTGAACGGGCTGACGCCGCCGTCGACGAAGGCACCGCTGACCGTGTGGCCGTCGCGTGCCGAGATCGTGATCTCCTCCGGCTTGAAATAGGTTGGCGCCGCAGTGCTGGCGCGAACCACTTGCGTCAGCCGCAACGCGCCGTCCTGCTTGGCAAAGACCGCGTCCGGATTGTTATGCAGCGGCCATGGACTGCCGGTGTCGAGGCGCTTGGTCATGATCATCAGGCCGGTGCGGATGCGGTCGCCGCCGATCACCGTGTCGGCGCCGAGCTGCGCATCGAGCGCGTGCTGCAAGGCGTCGGAATCGAATTTCGGCGCCACCAGCCCCCGCCGCCAGAACGATTCCTGGAAGATATCCGTGCCGATCGAGCGATAGAGCTTCTTCAGGGCGTCCACGGTCATGCCGCAGGCAAGCCCTGCGGCGATGATCGACCCCGTCGAGGTACCGCCGATCAGATCGAAATAGTCGCACAGCAACAGGTCGTCGTTCTTGTATCGCGCGCGCAACTGCGTCTCGATCGCGGCGAGATATTCGAGCGTCAGGATGCCGCGAATGCCGCCACCATCGAGCGCCAATATCCGCTTCGGTCCGGCTTCACGATCAAGGTGCTGCTGCTTGGTCTTCGGCATGACTGCCCCCGACTATGACGTTTGCTGATCTCGATACGGCCGACCGATCACGGCCGAAGGCTCAATCCGTCGCGCGCCCTCGCGCGAAAGGCGCCAGGCATGAAATGAAGCGATGCGTTCGAATCGACACATCAGCTGAGTTTCGAAAAATTTTAGCAGTCCATCCCGGAGCACGACAAGGATCGCGCGCCGGTTCCCTGGGAATCTTGCACATGGCACACCCTAAGGTATAGTGAGATACATCACTGGTTGGCGGTTTTTCTTTTTCGCGCCCGGCGATCGCAGATTTCAGAGACGAGCTATCATCCGGTCCGCGGCAGGACGTGCAGCCGCGGCATTCGGCCGATGAGACGCGGCCAGCCGTCGCATATGATTCATGCAGATCGGATTTTGCCATGCCAAATGATTTCTCGGTCTTCATCAGCCATCGCGCCGAAGACAGATTTCTCGCGCGTCTGTTGAAGGCGCGGCTCGAGTATCTCAGCAGCCTGGACGGCCAGCGTTCGGTGGAATGCTTTGTGTGCGAGGAAATTCCCGGCGGCACGGAATGGCGCCAATGGATGATCGACAACACGGCGAAGGCCGACTGCCTGATCTTCATTCACACCAATGCCGAACACAATTGGACGTGGTGCGCGTCCGAGATCGCCCAGTTCGACGGCTACAAGCGCGCGCTGAAGCTCTTGTCAAAGGTGCTGTGGTTCTCGGTCGATAGCTCACCCTCGTTTCCGATGCTGGCGGAGAACGAGTTTTACGGGATTGGCGAAGACGACGTCCGGCGGTTTCTCGAAGATCTGTTCGTGAGGCCGACCTTCGGCATCGCTCCGCTCAGGCCACGACTGAATGCCAACCACGCGCGCGACTTCAACGAGGCGGCAAAGGACCTGCACGCGCAGTTCATGCAGATCACCCGCCCGGAAGAACTGTTTCGCCTGCGGCTCCGCATCGTGTTCAGCGACGAGCTGTCGTTCCGGCAGAAGGCCGATGCGCTGAAGGCATTGCCGCCCTCGGACCGCGCGCGCGGCTTCCTGACGGATGCGAAACTGGAGGCGGATCCCGCCACCACCACGCTGTTGTCCGGCCCCGATACGGCCGCGCTCGACTGGGAGGACCTGCTCAGCGCCCAGAACCGCTACGACAGCGGCGCCTGGCTCGACGAGTTGACGAGCTACGTCGCGCACTCGTTCTCCGACGTGGACATTGCCAGCCGGCGAAGCCGCGAGCAGGTGCTCAGTCCGATCTTCCGCGATTTGAAGCTTTACCAACCGGTCATCGCGCGGCTCGAATATCTCGACAACACGCCGTTCTCGGTGGTCATCATCTTCGTGCCGATGCCGCCATTCAGCGAGGATCCAAGGCTGATGGTCGCGCAGAACATGCCGAAAGACATCGTCTTCCTCTCGATCCTGCTGCGCCTCGCGCGGCGCTTCCGATGGTCGTTTCTCGAGCCGCTGTACAACGCGGTCGAGAATTTGGACGATGACTTCACCGCCAAGCGATGGGACGATCTGCTGCAGCGCTACCACGAATGCCTGGAAAACCTCGATTCGATCCTGCGACAGGGCAACATGCGCGAACTCGAGACCGTCGGCGACATCAAGTCGACGATCAACATCTCCGACGACGCTCTCTTGAAGGAGATGTTCAAGGATTGGGGGACGTTTCAGACCCGGCTTGCGCAAGCCATCGAGAAGAAGTCGCCGGGCGATGTGCGACAGACGCTGGAGCCCTGGCTCAAGCGCAACAAGGACTTCATGAAGCAACTGCTCGTCGAAACCCAGGGCAAGGTGGACAAGCTGCGTCCGCTCGAAGCCCATTAGGGCCTATTCGGTCCTAATTGAATCAGGACCGAAGCCCGCGCTCAAATCATCGAGGCGACGCGCTCGAGGCCGATCAGGCGCGCCAGCGAACGGACCTCGTTCTTCTGATCCTCGCGGAGCTGGAACAGCAGTGGCATCGCGGCCGACTTCAGCTGCTGGACTTCCTCGGAGTCGGGATCGATCGGCATGTTGCCCGACGCAGGATCGCCCTGGCGCTTGGCGTGGATCTTGCGCGCGACGGCACGCAGCGCGGTCTCAACCGCCGGCCAGTAATATTCCTGCGACGACGACAGCTTGAGCCGGTCCTTGATGCCAGCGATCTGCGCGTCGCTGAGCAGGGCGTAAGTCTTCTGCGGCGCCGGCTTGGCGGCAGCCTTGGGCTTCGGCGGGGCGGTCGGCGACGGCGCGGCGGGCTCGGCGACCTTCGGCTGAGCCGCATCGACGGGGTCATTGAGCTTCGGCAGACCGATATCGGCAGGCTCGGCGGAGGCATAGGCCTGGCGCACGGTATCGGTCGCGCCCGGGATCGCGGCTTGCGCCCGCAGCAGGAGCGGCGACGGACTGGCTGGAGGCTCCACCGGCTGCGGCGTCTCAAAGGAGGCCGCGGCAAGCGTCGTGACCGCGAGCTTGTCTTGCTTGCTGGCGCGATTGGCGACCGGACCGATGTCGGCCTGCGCCGCCGGCAGGCTGTCACGGCCCAGAATGGCTGTTATCGCGGCGCCGGCGAGGAGAAGGCAGGTCAGCGCGGCGAGGGTGATGGCTCTGGTCAAAAACTACTCCATTGCCGGCCGGTGTCACCGCAAACTGCGCGCGAAATGCGGCGTTAGCGTGCCGTGACGGCGCCAAATAGGTGAAATCGTCCCGAAACGGCCCGAAAAATCAGGCCGCGGCGTCAAGCTCATAGGCTTCCTGGATATCGGCGACGATCTCATGCGCGGTCCAGAGGGCACCGGGCTGGATCGAGTGCATGCTGACCGTCCAGTTGGTGCGGCGGGTGCGCGGCGTGCTGACGATGTCGAATTGGACCTGACGGCACAGCGGATGCCGCTGCAGGGCGTAGAACACCCGGGTCCGCAGTTCGTCGAGCGATGCCGGGGTCTTGGAAAGTGCCTCAAAAGCCATGTCGCATTCCCACAACTGCCGGGCGGCTGGCCGTCGCGGCGGACCATCCCGTGACGCATAGTTGGGACTGGCATGGTTAATGCCGCGTTAAGCGAACAGGCGGGATTGGGTTGAGCCGGAGCGGTGGCGGACGCCCACCTCTCCCTTGGGAGAGGTCGGCGCGCAGCGCCGGGTGAGGGATTACGGTCTCTCGTTAGAACCGCAGCCCCTCACCCGATTTGCTGCGCAAATCGACCTCTCCCCGTCGGGGAGAGGTGAACCGTATCCGCGGCCAAATCATTTTAACCTAACTTCATCCCGATCTGGTCAGGCGAGCCGCACCCGCTCACTCGCCGCCTCGTACTCCGCGACCGTTTGCGCGACGAGTTCGTCGACGCCAACCACCCCGGTCACCCCCGAGGTGGAATGACCGCCGCTCCAGATATCGCGCCAGCGCTTCGGGCGGTTCTCGCGGGCGCCGATGTCGATGTCCTTGCCGATGTCGATCGCGCCGCGCGCCGGCAAATCGTCGGGATCGAGCCCGGCGGCCTCGATCGAGGGCCGCAGCATATTGGTCTGCAAACCCGTGAAGGCTGTCGTGAGCAGGATGTCGTCGGCGGTCGCCTCGACCAGCATCTGCTTGTACCTCGCGTCCGCCATGCTTTCGCGCGTCGCGATGAACTTGGTGCCCATATAGGCGAGATCGCAGCCGAGCGCCTCTGCGGCGCGCAGCGCGTGACCGTCGCTGATGCCGCCGGCCAGCACGATCGGGCCGTCGAAGAATGCGCGCACCGCGCGGACGAACACGAACGGATTGAGCCAGCCGGTCTGCCCGCCGGCGCCCGCGGTAAGCAGCACGAGCCCGTCGGCGCCGGCTGCGACCGCACGCTCGGCATGACGGATCGAGGCGACGTCGGCAAACACCAGCGCGCCGGCATCGTGCAGAGGTGCAAGCACGGGCGCAGGTGAACCGACCGAGGTAATCACAAGCTCGGGCTTGTGCCGCAACAGCACCGCGAGGTCCTGCTGCAGCCGCGTGTTGGAGCGATGCACGATCAGGTTCGGACAGATCGGCGCCGCCGCCCTTCCGCTCGCGTCGACATGCACCTGCAGGCGGCGCGCGATGTCGCCGAGCCACGCATCGAGCTGTTCCGTCTCACGGCAATTCACCGTCGGAAACGAGCCGATCACGCCATTGCGGCAGGCGGCTACCACCAGTTCGACGCCCGACACCAGAAACATCGGCGCGGCAATCAGCGGCAACCGGAGGCGATCGCGAAAGCGCGCAAGAAGATCAGCGGACAAGTCGTTTCATCCCTGCATCATTGTGTTAGCGTTATCGCCAACATTGGCACGCAAGAGGCCAAAGGCAAAGCGGGAGGAGACGACGACATGAGCAATCCGCTCTATGCATTTCCGGCGGTGTGCGAGCAGACCTTGCGGGCGCTGGCGCGCTATCCGTCGCGCACCGCCTTCGCTTGGCCGGGCGGATCGCTCAGCTATCAGGGCGCGACCGACCTGATCGGACGGATGCAGAACGTGTTCATGCGGCTCGGCTTAGCGCCGGGTACCCGCGTCGCGATGCTCACCGCCAACCGCGCCGACAGCTGGTGCGCCGGCGTCGCCGCGCAACTGTCGCGGCTCGCAATTACATGGCTGCACCCTCTCGGCTCGCTCGACGACCAGCTGTTCCAGATCGAGGACTCCGAGGCCGAGATGCTGGTCGTCGACGGCATCACGTTTCGGGATCGCGGCGGTGAGCTCGCGGCGAAGGCACAGGGCCTGAAGACCATCTTCACGCTAGGCCCGGCGGATTACGGCGCCGACCTGTTGCAGGTGGTCGAGGATGCCGGGAGCGCGAGCGCGAAGAACTTCGCCCGCGAGGACGACATCTCGACCCTGAACTACACCGGCGGCACGACCGGCAAATCCAAGGGCGCGCTGCGCTATCACCGCGAATATGGCGGCTTCGCCGCCGCGATCCTCGCCGACTTCGAGATTCCCGAGACGCCGCGCTACCTCACGGTGGCCCCCATCAGCCATGTCGCGGGTACAAAAGTGCTGCCGACGCTGATGCGCGGCGGCACCGTGCACATGCTGAAGGGGTTCGATCCGGAGGCCGTGTTCAAGACCATCGAGCGCGAGAAGATCAACTTCACGCTGTTCGTGCCGACCATGATCTATGTGATGCTGGATCATCCGGCGCTGCCCAGGACCGATCTCTCCTCGCTCGAGCTGTTGCTGTACGGCGCCTCCGCGATGTCGCCGAGCCGGCTGGTCGAAGGCATCGAGCGGATCGGCCCGGTGTTCTCGCAGCTTTATGGCCAGACCGAATGCTATCCGGTCTCGGTGCTGCGCAAGGCGGATCATGACCCGAGGACGCCGGAGCTGTTCCTGTCCTGCGGTTTCCCGATCACCGCCTGCCAGGTGAAGATCCTCGATCAGGACGACCAGGAGGTCGCGACCGGCGAGGCCGGCGAGATCTGCGTGCGCGCCACGCATGTGATGGCCGAATACTGGAAGCGGCCCGACATCACGGCGGAGACGCTGAAGAGCGGCTGGCTGCACACCGGCGACATCGCCCGCAAGGACGAGCGCGGCTACATGTTCATCCTCGATCGCAAGAAGGACATGATCGTCTCCGGCGGCTTCAACATTTTTCCGCGCGAGGTCGAAGATGTGCTGTCGCAGCACGCTGATGTGGCGATGGTCGCGGTGGTCGGCGTGCCCGACGACAAATGGGGCGAGGCGGTCACGGCCGTCGTGGTGGCGCGCGAGGGTGCTTCACCCAACGCCGACGAGTTGATCGGCCTCGTCAAGGCGAAGAAGGGCTCGGCGCACGCGCCGAAGCAGATTCAGTTCGTCAAGGAGCTGCCGATGACCGGCGTCGGCAAGGTCGACAAGAAGGTGCTGAAGGCGCGCTTCTGGTCCGGCCGCGACCGCATGGTGGGGTGAGGCGCTCGCACGAGACCGTTGTTGGTCCCGTCATCCTGAGGTGCGCGCTCTTACGCGCCTCGAAGGATGCACGGCCCGGATATTTCAGCGTGCGTCCCGGCCTATCGTGGCGACAGCCGGGCCGTCGCCCTTCGAGGCTCGTTTCGCTCGCACCTCAGGGTGACGGTGACAAGGTGGATGGCGCAGCGAGACTGTCGGTGCTCGCTGCAACCGTGTGCTGCCCTGCCCCCTGCCCCAGCAGCTGATCGAGCCGCTCGCGGAGCTGATCCTGGTGGTACGGCTTGGCCAGCCGCGGCAGGTCGACCTGGGTGCCGTCGGGCAGTTCGGCATAGCCGGTGGCGAGCAGGACGATGAGGTGCGGCCGCACCTCGCGCGAGGCCACGGCGAGTTCGATGCCGGTCATGCCGGGCATCACGTGATCGGTCATCATCAGGTCGATCTCCTGATCGCTCCTGAGGATATCGAGCGCGTGCGGTCCGGAACTGGCGCCGATCACGCGATGGCCGAGGTCCTCCAGCATCTCCATGGTCGACATCGCGATCAGCGGATCGTCGTCGACCAGCAGGATCACCGCCGAGCGCTTGACCTTCTGCGCCGCAGGCACCGGGCTCTCGACCGCCGGCGCAGTTGTCGCAACCGGCAGCAGCAGCTCGGCCGTGGTGCCCTTGCCGACGGCACTCGACAGCTGCAGCGCGCCGCCGAGCTGTTCCGCGAGCCCATGCACCATCGACAGGCCGAGCCCAGTCCCCTTCCCCACCGGCTTCGACGAGAAGAACGGCTCGATCGCCCGCTTCAGCACATCCGGCGACATGCCGGTACCGCTGTCGATGACAGACAGTTTCAGGTAGTTGCCCGGCTGCAGCGCCGGATCGCCCTTCGACTGGAAGGCCGCGAGGCGGATTTCGATCACGCCGCCATCCGGCATCGCATCGCGTGCATTGATCGCAAGGTTGAGCACAGCAAGCTCGAGCTGGTTGGTATCGACGCAAGCCGCCGGCAGTCCGCCTGGGATGTCGAGCCGCAGCGCGATGCGCGGCCCGAGCGAGCGCTCCAGCAATTCGCTCATGTCGTGCACCAGCGCGCCAAGATCGACCGGCACCGCGCGCAAATCCTGCTGCCGCGCGAATGCCAGCAGCCGCTGCGTCAGCGAGGCACCGCGCTCGGCGCCCTGCAACGCGCCGTCGACCAGCCGGCGCAGGCGCGGGTCCTCCGGCATCCGCTTGCGCAGCAGGTCGAGATTGCCCATCACGGCCATCAGCAGATTGTTGAAGTCGTGCGCGACGCCGCCGGTAAGCTGGCCGATCGCCTCCATCTTCTGCGCATGGCGGAGCTGTTCCTGCGCCCGCTCGCGCGCGGCGACCTCCTTCATAAGGTCGGCGGTGCGCTGCTCGACCCGCTGCTCCAGCGTCGCGGTGAGCTCGGCGAGCGCGGTGCGCTCCGCGGCGAGCTGCGCCAACAGCGCCTCGCGCTCGATCTCCGCGGTCTTGCGCGCGGTGATGTCGGAGCAGACCCCGACCAGCGACCGGATGCTGCCATCCGGCCGGCGCACCGCGCGGGCGCGGACATCGACCCAGTGCTGGGTGCCGTCGGGCCAGATGTTGCGATACTCGATCCGGTAATCCGCGCCGGTGCGCAGCGTTTGCTCGACGATTTCGCTGCGGCGGGCGCGGTCATCCGGATGCACCGCGGCAAGCAGATCCTGATAAATGAAGGGATCGCGGGGCTTGCGCCCGAAGAACGTCTTGCAGGTCGGCGATGCCTCGAGCTCGAGATCCGGCAGATGAAGTTCGAGCGCGCCGAGATGGCCGGCATCGAGCGCGGTCTGCAGCAGGCCTTCGCTCTCGGTCAGGTCTTCCAGGATCTGGCGGGTCTGGTACTGGCGGCGGCGGCCACGCACCGCCGCGGCGACCAGGCTCACCAGTGTGGTCGGGTGAAACGGACGCTCGATGAAGGTGACATTGCCGAGCGCGCGGCCAAGCCGCGCCGCCTCGGGATTGCGCTCGGGCCCGCCCTTCTCGCTCATCAGCACGATGGGAAAATCCGACCATGACGGCTGCGCGTTCAGCCAGTTCGTCAGGCCGGCAAGGTCGGCGGTTCTGATCGCCTCATCCGCAATGATGGCAAGGCCCGCCCCGCTTGCGACCTGGCCCTCGAGCTCGGCGAGGTCGCCGCAGATATTGGCGTAGTAGCCGGCTTCCTTGATCAGGTGGGCAGTCCTGACGGCGTCCCGCTCGCTCGCGACGAGGATGACCGCGCGTTCCGAGGACGGGCCGGGCTTCATCGCGTGGCTCCGAGCCACTGCTCAGCGCCGATATCACCCGCCCGCAACACGCAAGGCCGCCGGACGGCCTTGGCCAGGAAACCGGCGGCGAGATCGATCCGCGTCATGACACCCCCTAACGGGACCAAAACTCGTTGGTGCCGCCAACCGTTCCGGACCCGCAGGGGTATTTTTGCACAAGGCGGCCGCTCCGGGCCGCCCTTCCCCAGCGTGGCGGGTGAAACCGGCCAGCCGCTAGCGCCGCTCGATCACGAGGCTCTGGACGGTACGGCCGAAATAGCCGCGCTGGTCGGCGAGCCGCGACATCGCAAGCCCGGCACCGTCAGGCCCGATCCAGGACTCGCTGTCGAGCAGGATCCATTCGCCGACCGGCTCGCGCGCTAGGCTCACGGTGAGATCGGCGTTGATGAAGGTCCACTGGCTGAAATCGAGCGCCGGAGAAACGCCGTTGGAGAAATCCGAAGCGACCACCGCGCGCATCGCCTGCGAGACGGCCGCGCCTGCGATCAGCGGCCGGTCGACGCGGAACCAGATCGCGCCCGGGCCCAGCACACCGAAGCGGCCGCGCGCGGCCCGCATCGAGATGTTCTTCACGAACGGACTGTTCGCGAGATTGCCCGGCTCGACCATGCTTTCGTCGGGGCCCGGCAGATCGACTGGAAGGGCTGCGACATCCGGCGGCAGCTCGGCCGCCTGATGCTTGATCTTCAGCACGGTGGCCGAGACGACGAGAACGCCGTCGGCGAGCAGCCTGACGCCACAGAGCTGGAGCTTGCGGCCGTCGCGCAGGATCTCGCTCGAGATCGTCAGCGGTGCCACGGGCACCGGACGCATCAGGTCGATCGTGACCCGCGCGATCCGCATCGGCACCGGCGTCGGGATCGCTTCGGCGGCCCACACCACCAGCGCGGCCGGCGCGGAGCCATGCTGCATCCGCGGGTCCCACGGACCCGCGGCATCGGGACTGGTGACGACGCGGTCGCCGTCAACGCGAAAGATCGGCTCCATCAAAGCGCCGGATCGACCGCTTCGTCGTATTCCTTCTTGAAGCGGCCAATCAACTCGGCTGCGGGCACCACCTTGGAGATGCTGCCGACGCCCTGGCCGGAGCCCCAGATCTCCTTCCAGGCCTTCGGCTTCGCGCGCTCGCCGGATGAGTCGGTGCCGAAGCTCATCTTCGAGGGATCGGAGGTCGGCAGGTTTTCCGGATCCATGCCGGCGGCGACGATCGACGGCTTCAGGTAGTTGCCGTGCACGCCGGTGAACAGATTGGAGTAGACGATGTCCTCGGCGGACGAGTTGGTGATCATGCTCTTGTAGCCCTCGACCGCGTTTGCCTCTTGGGTCGCGATGAAGGCGGAGCCGATATAGGCGAAGTCGGCGCCGATGATGCGCGCGGCGCGAATGGCGCGGCCATTGGCGATGGTGCCCGACAGCGCGATCGGCCCGTCGAACCACTGCCGCGTCTCCGACACGAACGGGAACGGCGACAGCGTGCCGGCATGACCGCCGGCGCCGGCCGCGACCAGGATCAGGCCGTCGGCGCCCTTCTCGATCGCCTTGCGCGCGAACTTCTGATTGATCACGTCGTGGAACACGATGCCGCCCCAGCCGTGGACGGCCTGGTTGAGCTCCTCGCGCGCGCCGAGCGAGGAGATGATCATCGGCACCTTGTGCTTCTCGCAAAGCGCCATGTCGTGATCGAGCCGGTTGTTCGACTTGTGCACGATCTGGTTCACCGCGAACGGCGCCGACGGCCGCTCCGGATGCGCCTTGTCGTAGGCGGCGAGCTCTTCCTTGATCCGGTGCAGCCATTCGTCGAGCAGCTCCGGCGGCCGCGCATTCAGCGCCGGAAACGAGCCGACGACACCGGCCTTGCACTGGGCGATGACGAGATCAGGCACCGAGATGATGAACAGCGGTGCCCCGATCACGGGAAGAGACAGGCGGCCCTTGAACAGAGCAGGCATGGACATAGGCGGCGGATCCTCAAGCTGGTTGGTCTCGAATGCTGAGCGTCATACCAACAAGGCAATCTTTCCACTGTCAAGGATTGCGTTTTGGCGCTGCAAAAGGATGACAAAACCTCATCCACACACGGCATTTTTCGCAGGCGTGTGGTATCCCAGAGGCGGTTTTCGCCCGCCTTACTGGCAGACCGCCCGTGTCACGAAATTTTCCGTCTTGCAGTCGTTCGGCCCGCGCTTGTGGCCTGGCAGATAGACCAGCGGCGAGCATTTCTCCGTGGTGTTGATATCGATGCCCCTGCCTTCCTTGAATCCTTTGCTCTGACACAACCGGTCGGCGCCGATCTTGCAGTCGGGCGCACCGTTCGCCGCCACCGCGCAGGCCGCGCGCCCGGTGACCATCGTCGAGGGGCGCGCCAGGTTCGACAGGTCGTCGAAGGTCTCGCTGGGGCTCTTCAGCGCTGGCAGTGCCGACTTCGATTTCTCGAACAGCTTGCCGATTTCGTTGATCAGTCCGGGATTCTCGCGCTCGACCGGCGCCGGCGGCAGCTCGATCTGCTGCTGAGCCTCAACGGGCGGCTGCGCCGGCGACTGCACGCCGAGCGCGGGCGGCGCAGTCTGCGCCCATCCGCCCTCGATCGCAGGCAGCGCCATCGACAGCGCAAGGCCCGCCATCGCAACACGCGCCCTGCCGTGATTGAGTCGCGCGAGGTTCACTTATCGTCGATTCCATCTGCCATCGCAGCGAGCGTAGTCCGAAGCCGTCCGCGGGCAAAGACGCGAACGGCTTGAACTTTGGTCAGATCAGCTTGAATGCGACAACAAAGCCCAGCACCAGCACGATCGCGCCGATCGCGACCCACAGGCCGAGCCGCTTCTCGAGCTCGGCGCGAATGAAATCGCCGTATCGGTTGAGCAGCACCGCGACGAAGAAGAAGCGGCCGCCGCGTGCGACGATCGAGCACAGAATAAACAGCCAGATGTTGTAGCCGGCAAACCCCGACGTGATCGTCACGAGCTTGTAGGGGATCGGCGTCAGTCCCTTGACCAGGATGATCACCGCGCCCCACTCGGCATAGGAAGCGCGGAACGCGTCGACCTTGTCGGAGAGGCCGTAGAGATGGATCAGCCACTGCCCGAGCGAGTCGTAGAGCAGCGCGCCGATCGCGTAGCCGAGCACGCCGCCGGCAACCGACGCGACGGTGCACACGGCCGCGAACCACCAGGCCCGCTTCGGCCGCGCCAGCGACATCGGCAGCAGCATGATATCGGGAGGGATCGGGAAGAAGGAGCTCTCGGCGAAGGCGACGGCCGCGAGAATCCATAGCGCGTAGGGCTTGTCGGCCGCCTCGACGCACCAGTCGTAAATCCGTTTCAACATGGGCGCGATGAACCATCATGGAGCGGATTTGTCCATGCCGGGAATGGGCTGATTTGAGGCGATTTACGGCTGCCGTTTGCGCAGCCGGCTCTCCAGCGCGACAATTCGACGCCGGACCACCGGAACGGGCGCGGTCTTGGGCAGCGACTTGGGGACCTTGACCGGGGACTTCGGCAGCTTCTCGGCGATCCCGAACAGCCGCTCGCGCCGCTCCATCTCACGCCAGACATCCTCCGGCTTCACGCCTGCCGACGCCCAGAGAACAGTGAGATTGTAGAGCAGGTCCGCACTCTCGCGGACCACCGCATCCGGCTTGCCGCTGATGGCGTCGATCACGACCTCGACCGCTTCCTCGGCGAGCTTCTTGGCCATCTTGGCCGGCCCGCGCTGGAACAGCCGTGCCGTGCGCGACGTAGCCGGATCAAGATCCCTGGCCGCGATCACCGCCTGGTAAAGCCGTTCGATCGAATCACCCATTCTGCGAGCCTAATCCAAACGCGTCGCCAGCGTGTTAACAGCCCCGCCGACAACGAAAAATCCACCGGCCTCGCAGCCGGTGGATTCGATGTTTTGTGACAGTTCCGAGAACCGACGGCGGTGTCAGTACGGCACATAGGGCAGTGCCGAGCGGCGCCCGTAATAGCCGTGATAACCATAATACGGTCCGCCGCCGTAATAGACCGGGCCACCACCGTAATAGGCGGGACCGCCGTAGTAGCCCGGATCACCGTAGTAGCCATAGGAGTCGTAATAGTCGCGGCGGCTCTGGGCTGCGGCGATCGCAAGACCCGTACCGACGATCCCGGCGAACGCAGCCGCGGCAGCCGCGCCACCGCCGCCATAGTAGCGACGGCGTGCGCTGATGTCGGTCGCGCCGCTCGTGCCGTGCGATGTGGTCACGGCGGCGGCCTTGCCCGCCGGAGCAGAGCCTGCGAACGCCATCGTCGGCTCAACGGCCGTCAACGCCACGGCGGCAACCGTCGCCAATGTGGCTGCGCGGCCAATAGACGAAAAAACACCTTTTCGCGCAAACATTGCAGTCATCCTTTGTGGAAGCCGGCCCGACGGGCCTCGGTGAGCTAACCCACTCTCCCTAGATTAGGTTCCCCAAACCGAATGCAAGCTGAACAACCCTGACGTGAAATCGAGGCAGTCATCGGCCGTTCACCTTGCCAGGGGCAGAATGGACGCAATTGGCGCTTGAAAATGCGGCTTGAAATGACCTTTGCCTTGGCGCATTCGATGTCATGAAACAGGCGCAGCCGGCGCGGCACTTTGTCTCGCCTCCCGGATGTCATGATGCAGGTAAGTCGGACCACCGTTCTCCGCTGGATACTGGCCGGCATGATCGGCCTTTCGGGCGGCGTGTGGCCGGCCGTCACGCCGCTGCGCGCGGGCGATGCGCCGCAGCCGCTCACCATCCAGTTCACCCTCGACCGCCCGCTTGATGCCGCCGCAGCCCCGTTCGTGATGGCGTCGGTCGGCGGCCTGTTCGGCGCCGAGGGCCTTGCAGTCGGCACCAACGTCGCCACCAGTTCGGCAGACGCCATCGCGCGCGTCGCCGACGGCTCGAGCGATTTCGCCCTCGTCGACTTCAACTCGCTGATCCGCTTTCGCGACAAGCCTGGTGCTGTCCCGGTCAAGGCGGTGTTCGTGCTGTTCAATCAGGCGCCCTATGCGATCATCGCCCGCAAGAGCCGGGGCATCAAGGCGCTGACCGACATCCAGGGCAAGAACCTCGGCGTCGCGGAGGGCGATCTCTCGATCCGGCTGTGGCCCGCGGTCGCCAAACAGAACGGCATCAAGCTTGCGAGCGTGAAGCAGAACACGATCAGCGCCGCGGTGCGCGAGCCGATGCTGTCTGCCGGCCAGATCGATGCCGTGACCGGCTTCTCCTACCTCTCGGCGATCAATCTGCGCGATCGCGGCGTGCCCGCCGATGACCTCGCGGTGCTGCGCTTTGCCGACTATGGCTGCGAGGCCTATGGCTTTGCGGTGATCGTCAGCCCGCGCCTCGCCGCGGCGAAGCCGGACGCGGTGAAAGGCTTCGTGCGCGCGGTGATCGGCGGCACCAACCTCGCCGTCAAGGACCCGGCCCGCGCCGCGAGCGAGGTGGTGAGCCGGATGGATGGCGGTTCGCGCGATCTGGAGCTCGAGCGGCTGGCTGCCATCATCCGCGACAACATCCTGACCGGCGAGGTGAAGCGCAACGGCCTCGGCGGCATCGAGCCGGAACGCTTCGAGCGCTCGGTCGACCAGCTCGCCGAGGACTTCAAATTCCAGAAGCGGCCGCACCCAGCCGACATCTTCGACGACCAGTTCCTGCCGCCGATCGATGGCCGGCTGGTGAATTGAGGGCATGTGAATGCACGGCTGACGAGCGGCACCAAATGTTCAGCGTCGTCCTGGCGAAAGCCAGGACGACGACATAGGGAGCCGCTCGGCACAATCACCGTCACGCTCAGTATGACGCGCTGTCACCGCTGGCCCTCGCTGGCGAACCCTGATTAAATCGCATCCCGCCTGACCGGGCACCCACCGCTGACGAGTCCCGCCGGCATGTCCATGCTTCGCCTCTATACCCGCGTCCTCGAACTGCTCGGCAAGGAGGCGCGGCTCGGCTGGATCCTGGCCGCTGCCAACATGCTGCTCGCCGGCGCGCAATTCGCCGAGCCGGTGCTGTTCGGCAAGATCGTCGACGTGCTGTCCGGGCGGCCGGTCACCGGGCTGTTCGCAACGAACTCGGCATGGCCGCTGCTCGCGGCCTGGGCGGCGTTCGGCCTGTTCACGATCGGCTGCAGCGCGATCGTCGCGTTGCAGGCCGACCGGCTGGCGCATCGCCAGCGCCAGGCGGTGCTGACCGATTATTTCGAGCACATCCTGCAGCTGCCGCTGACCTTCCACTCCGGCACCCATTCCGGGCGGCTGATGAAGGTGATGCTGAACGGCACCGATGCGCTGTGGCGGCTCTGGCTCGGCTTCTTCCGCGAGCATTTCGCCGCGATCATGTCGCTGATCGTGCTGCTGCCGCTCGCGCTCTACATCAACTGGCGGCTGGCGATCCTGCTGTTCGTGCTCTGCGTCGTGTTCACCGTGCTGACCACGCTGGTGGTGCGCAAGACCTACGGCATGCAGAGCGAGGTCGAGGCCTATTACAGCGACCTCTCGGCGCGCGCCTCCGACGCGCTCGGCAATGTCGCGCTGGTGCAGAGCTTCGTGCGGATCGATTCCGAGGTGCAGGGCCTGCGCTACGTCGCCGACAAACTGCTCGCGGTGCAGATGCCGGTGCTGTCATGGTGGGCGCTGGTCACCGTGATCACGCGCGCCTCGACCACGATCACGGTGCTCGCGATCTTCACCGTCGGCATCGCGCTCCACAATGAAGGCCTCACCACGGTCGGCGAGATCGTGATGTTCGTCTCGTTCGCCACCATGCTGATCCAGAAGCTCGAGCAGGTGGTGAGCTTCATCAACAATGTGTTCATGGAAGCGCCGCGGCTGCAGGAGTTCTTCGACGTGCTCGACGCGGTGCCGGCGGTGCGCGACCGGCCCGGCGCGGTCGATCCCGGCCGGCTGTCGGGGCTGGTCGAGTTCAACGACGTCTCGTTCTCCTATGACGGCAAGCGGCCGGCGATCGAGGACCTCAGCTTCACCGCACTGCCGGGCCAGACCATCGCGCTGGTCGGATCGACCGGCGCCGGCAAATCCACCGCGATCGCGCTGTTGCATCGCGCGTTCGATCCGCAATCCGGCATCATCAAGATCGACGGTATGGACATACGCGCGCTGAAGCTGACGGCGCTGCGGCGGAACATCGGCGTGGTGTTCCAGGAGGCGCTGCTGTTCAACCGCTCGCTCGCCGACAATCTGCGCGTCGGCAAGCCCGATGCAACCGACGAGGAGCTGCGTACCGCCGCGGCGCGCGCACAGGCGCTGGATTTCATCGAGCGCAGCGACAAGAAGTTCGACACCCATGCCGGCGAGCGCGGCCGCATGCTGTCCGGCGGCGAGCGTCAGCGGCTGTCGATCGCGCGTGCGCTGCTCAAGGATCCGCCGATCCTGATCCTCGACGAGGCAACCAGCGCACTCGACGCCGTCACCGAGGCCAAGGTCAATGCTGCTCTCGATGAAGTGATGAAGGGCCGAACCACCTTCGTGATCGCACACCGTCTCTCGACCATCCGCCACGCCACCCGCATCCTGCTGTTCGACCAGGGACGGGTGATCGAAAGCGGAACTTTCGATGAACTGGTGGCGAAAGGTGGGCGTTTTGCCGAACTCGCGCGGGCCCAGTTCATGGTCCAGGAACAGGCGCGCGCCAGCATCGAGGCACCATAAATCTCCCCTTTCCAATTGAGGCGGCTGCCGAAATTCAGCCGATTTCGTCCACGATATAATCGGCCGGCCTCTGTTCTCTGCTGGCAAGCCGGTATAGGGTTTGCATCGCCGCAAAGCGGCGCCGGACACGCTTGAAACCCGTACGTCACATCGCAAGACCTCCTTCGTCCGAAGGCGGGTCTCAAAGGACCGGAACCGGACTCGTGCATTTTCCTCGCCCGCTGCGCCCGTCGTTGAAATGGATTCTGGCCGTCGCGATGCTCGCCATCGCAACGCCGCAGATCGCACAGGCCGAAGCGCTGCTGGTCGTCGAGGC
Organism: Bradyrhizobium sp. CCBAU 53421; assembly: GCF_015291625.1. Taxonomy (NCBI): domain Bacteria; kingdom Pseudomonadati; phylum Pseudomonadota; class Alphaproteobacteria; order Hyphomicrobiales; family Nitrobacteraceae; genus Bradyrhizobium; species Bradyrhizobium sp. CCBAU 53421. Next base: position 1,179,354 of record NZ_CP030047.1, on the reverse strand, counting down.
CGATACGGGCAAGGTGCTGCAGGCCGACAATGCGACGATGCCGTGGTATCCGGCTTCGCTCAGCAAGCTGATGACCGCCTATGTCACGCTGAAGGCGGTCAAGGACGGCCGCGTGTCGCTCGACACGCTGCTCACGGTGTCGCCGAACGCAGCGTCGCAGTCGCCCTCGAAGATGGGCTTCCGGCCCGGCACCCAGGTCACTGTCGACAACGCGCTGAAGATGATGCTGGTGAAGTCGGCCAACGACATGGCCGTGGTGCTGGCCGAGGGCATCGGCGGCTCGATCGACGGCTTTGCCGGCGAAATGAACCAGACCGCCTCGAGGCTCGGCATGACGCAAACGAGCTACGTCAACCCGAACGGCCTGCCCGCCGATGGCCAGATCACCTCGGCGCGCGACATGGCGATCCTCGCCCGCGCCATCATCCGCGACCTGCCGGAATACGAATATTTCGTCCACATCCCGTCGATCCGCTTCGGCCGCCGCATCACCCAGAACTTCAACAAGCTGATCGGCCGCTATCCTGGCGCCGACGGTTTCAAGACCGGCTTCATCTGCGCCTCCGGCTACAATCTCGTGGCGTCGGCGACGCGCGACGGCAAGCGGCTGATCGCGGTGGTGCTCGGCGCCTCCTCGGGCCGCATGCGCGCGATCCGCGCCGCGCAGCTCTTGGATCGGGGCTTTGCCAATAACGGGCTGGCGTGGCTGCGGCCCTCGCTCGGCACCGTCGACAATCTGGTGCCGATCGATTCCACCCCGCCGAACCTGCGCGAGGAGATGTGCGGCGCCAAGCACAAGCGGCCCGCCAGCGACGAGGACGGCGAAGACACCGTCGCCAGCGCCGGCGCGAGCACCAACGGCGACAGTGGCGTGAGCTTCTTCGCCTCGGGCCTGCAGGCCGCGATGCCGACCAAGCCGGCCGACATGCTGGCGCAGCCGGCGGCGGCATCCGAACCGGTCGTGGTTTATACGGGGCCGACCAAGACCGGCGCCGCGTTGATCGCCGCGGTCGATGCCGACACCGAGAAGATGCAGCCGGTCAAGCGCGCCAAGGGCAAGCACACCCGTGTCGCCGGCAAGAAGCCCGATGCGGCTGATGACGCGAAGGGTGACGCCAAGAACGCCTCCAAGTCGGATAGCAAGTCGGACAACAAGCCGGCCGCCAAGCCGGTGCGTCACGCCAACGCCAAGCCGGATGCCGCAGCTGCGAAGCCCGCCGCGGACAAGCCGGCCGCCGCGAAGCCTGCCGGCAAGCCGGCGGCGGCGGCAAAGCCCGCTGCGAAGCCCAAAGCCGAGAAGCCGAAGGCCGACGCCAAGCCGGCCGGCTAACCGAGCGGCCGCTCGTTCTATTCTCCAATGCGTCGATAGCGCGCAGCGGCTTGCCATTGGCCGCGGCATCGCTCAATACTGCCTGAAATAAGGCGGCCAAAATCGCCCGGCCAAGATACGGTCAAGACACGGTCAGGGGCCGGAAAACCCGGAAGCAATCCGGGACATCTGCCAGATTTTGAGAGAGGGAATGACCATTATGGAGCGCATCTGGCTCAAGCATTATCCGGCCGGCGTGCCCGCCGATATCGACGTCACGCAATATTCGTCGCTGGTCGAATTGCTGGAAGAGAGCTTCAAGAAGTTCGCCGATCGCAAGGCGTTCATCTGCATGGACAAGGCGATCACCTATCGCGAGCTCGACGAGATGTCGACGGCGCTCGGCGCCTACCTGCAGGGCAAGGGCCTGCAGAAGGGCGCACGGGTCGCGCTGATGATGCCGAACGTGCTGCAATATCCGGTTGCGACCGCCGCCGTGCTGCGCGCAGGCTATGCCGTGGTCAACGTCAATCCGCTCTACACCCCGCGCGAGCTCGAGCACCAGCTCAAGGATTCCGGCGCGGAAGCCATCATCGTGCTGGAGAATTTCGCCACCACCGTGCAGAAGGTGCTCGCGAACACCGCGGTGAAGCACGTGATCGTCGGCAGCATGGGCGACCTGCTCGGCTTCAAGGGCGTGATCGTCAATCTGGTGGTGCGCCGGGTGAAGAAGATGGTGCCGGCCTGGTCGATCCCCGGCGCCGTCGGCTTCAATGAAGCGCTGTCCGCCGGACGCGGCATGAAGCTCAACAAGCCGGTGCTGACGCGTCAGGACGTCGCCTTCCTGCAATATACCGGCGGCACCACCGGCGTCTCCAAGGGCGCCACGCTGATCCACCAGAACGTGCTCGCCAACGTGCTGCAGAATGACGCCTGGCTGCAGCCGGCGCTGAAGAAGCCGCCGCATGTCGAGCAGCTCTTCATCGTCTGCGCGCTGCCGCTCTATCACATCTTCGCGCTGACCGCGTGCTATTTGCTCGCGGTGCGCGCCGGCGGCGTCAATCTGCTGATCCCGAACCCGCGCGACATGGCGGGCTTCATCAAGGAGCTGTCGAAGTACCAGGTCAACAGCTTCCCCGCGGTCAACACGCTCTACAACGGCCTCTTGAACACACCCGGCTTCGACAAGCTCGACTTCTCCAAGCTGAAGACCTCGTTCGGCGGCGGCATGGCAACGCAGAAGCCGGTCGCCGAGAAATGGCTGAAGGTCACCGGCTGTGCGCTGTCGGAAGGCTACGGCCTGTCGGAGACCTCGCCAACGCTGACCTGCAATCCCGCTGACGCCGACGAGTTCTCCGGTTCGATCGGCATTCCGGTGCCCTCGACCCATCTGTCGATCCGCGACGACGACGGCAACGAGCTGCCGATCGGTCAGGCCGGCGAGATCTGCGCCAAGGGTCCGCAGGTGATGGCGGGCTACTGGAACAGGCCGGACGAGACCGCGCGCGTGATGACCGCGGACGGCTATTTCCGCACCGGCGACATTGGCGTGATGGACGAGCGCGGCTTCACCAAGATCGTCGATCGCAAGAAGGACATGATCCTGGTCTCGGGCTTCAACGTCTATCCGAACGAGATCGAGGAAGTGCTCGCGAGCCATCCGGGCGTGCTCGAATGCGCCGTGATCGGCGTCCCCGATGCGAAGTCCGGCGAGGCGGTGAAGGCCTTTGTGGTCAAGAAGGACCCCAACGTCACGGCGGAGGACATCATCAAGTTCAGCGCCACCCAGCTCACCGCCTACAAGGTGCCGAAGCAGATCGAGTTCAGGACCGACCTGCCGAAGACGAATGTCGGCAAGATCCTGCGCCGCGAGCTGCGCGACGAGAAGAAGGCTGCGGCCTAGAGCATAATCCGGAAGAGTGCGAAGCGGTTTTCCCTCGCGACAAACGCGTGACGCGTTTGCGCGGAGATTATGCTCAAACAAGAGCCAAGTGATGCGGGGTGTTGGACAGACATGACTGACGCTCGCATTGCGACGCCGGCCGACGTCATCGCGTTCTGGCGAGAAGCCGGCCGCGACCGCTGGTACACGCATGACGCCGCCTTCGATGCCGAAATCCGCAGCCGCTTCCTTGCCACCTGGCAGAAGGCGGCTGCCGGCGAATTGTCGTCATGGGAGGCGAGCGACGAGGGCGCGCTGGCGCTGACCATCGTGCTCGACCAGTTTCCGCGAAACCTGTTTCGAGACGACGCCAGGACCTTTTCGAGTGACGCGCTGGCGCGTGACGTGGCAAGGCGCGCCATCGACCGCGGCGTCGATGCGCGGACCGACCCGGTGCTGCGCGAATTCCTCTATTTGCCTTTCGAGCATTCGGAGGACCTCGGCGACCAGCAGCGCTGCGTGACGCTGTTCCGGCAATATGACTGCCATCCCGACAACTTGAAATATGCCGAGGACCACGCCGACATCATCCGCCGGTTCGGCCGCTTCCCGCACCGGAATCGGGTGCTGGGCCGGCAGACCACGGCCGAAGAGCAGGCCTTTCTCGACGCCGGCGGGTTTTCCGGCTGATGACGGAACAGTGACGAGAGCCTGTTTCCGTTCCGATTGAATCGGAACGGGGCTCTAGATTCTTGTTTTGACGCGTTTTCTTCACGCGAACCGGTATCCACTTCGCTCGAAAACGCTTTAGTTTCGGGCATTGCCGTTCTTCAGCGAGCCCGTATTGTGCCGTGTCGTAGCCGGGTTTAAGACAATTCCGCTTCACCGAGGGAGAACGACGATGACGATTAATGTTGGCGACAAGCTGCCGGAAGCCAAGTTTCGCGTGATGACCGCCGAGGGTCCGCAGGTCAAAACCACCGACGACATTTTCAAGGGCAAGAAGGTCGCCCTGTTCGCGGTGCCCGGCGCCTACACCGGCACCTGCCACAAGATGCATCTGCCGAGCATCTTCCTCAACGCCTATGCCATGAAGAACAAGGGCGTCGACACCATTGCGATCGTCTCGGTCAACGACGCCTTCGTGATGAACGCCTGGAAGCGCGACACCGACCAGCGCGACGAAGCCGTCTTCCTCGCCGACGGCAACGCCGACTTCACCAAGGCGATCGGCATGGAGCTCGACGCCTCCGGCAACGGCCTCGGCATCCGCTCCCACCGCTACTCGATGCTAGTCGAGGACGGCGTCGTGAAGAAGCTCAACAAGGAGCCGGCTCCGGGCAAGGTCGAGGTCTCCGGCGGCGACACGCTGCTCGGGCAGCTCTGAGCTGACGACCCACGGACACTGTCGTCGCCCGGCTCGACCGGGCGATCCAGTACGCCGCGGCCTCTCGCTTCAATTACCGCCGTCTCTGGAATACTGGATCGCCCGCCTTCGCGGGCGATGACGGTTTTGAGGACTGGCGGTGGCCGCGATCGCGGACGCGACGGCGCGCCCTACCCCTTCAACCGCGCCATCGCCACGCCCTCGCGCGCCAGCTCGTCGGCGCGCTCGTTCTCGGCGTGGCCGGCATGGCCCTTGATCCAGTGCCAGCGCACCTCGTGCGGCTTCAGCGCGGCGTCGAGGCGCTGCCACAGCTCGACGTTCTTGACCGGCTTCTTGTCGGCGGTGCGCCAGCCATTGCGCTTCCAGCCGTGGATCCATCCGGTGATGCCCTGGCGGACGTACTTGCTGTCGGTGGTGAGGTCGACCACGCAGGGCTTCTTCAGGGCTTCCAGCGCCGAGATCGCCGCCATCAGCTCCATGCGGTTGTTGGTGGTGTGGGCCTCGCCGCCCTTCAATTCCTTCTCGACCTCGCCGAATCTGAGGATCGCGCCCCAGCCGCCCGGTCCCGGGTTTCCGGAGCAGGCACCATCGGTGAAGACAATCACATGCGGCTTGTCGCTCACGCCGCGCATCCTGCCGGCGTGATGCCGTAGTCGTTGATGGCGGCGACGTTCTGGTGGAAGCGCAGCTTGCGGACGTATTCCAGCGGGTCCTTCGGCTGCACCAGCGCGCCCTCGGGCACGTTGAGGAAATCGACCAGCCGCGTCAGCAGGAAACGGAGCGCGGCGCCGCGCGCGAGCAGCGGCAGCGCGGCCTCCTCCGCCGCCGACAATTGCCGCTCGCGGCCATAGGCATTGAGCAGCGCGCGGGCCTTGGTGACGTTGAAGGAATGATCCGGCTCGAAGCACCAGGCGTTGAGGCAGATCGCAACGTCGTAGGCCAGGATGTCGTTGCAGGCGAACGGGAAGTCGATCAACCCCGAGAGCTTGTCGCCGAGGAAGAAGACGTTGTCGGGAAACAGATCGGCATGGATCACGCCGACCGGCAGATCCACCGGCCACGCGGCTTCGAGATGGTCGAGCTCACGCGCGATGAAGTCGGAGAGGCCCGGCTGCACGCTGTCGGCCCGCGCCGCGGCGAGATCGAACAGCGGCCGCCAGCCGGACACCGACAGCGGATTCCTGCGGACCAGCGGAAAGTCGGCACCCGCGAGATGCATTTTGGCCAGCGCCTCGCCGACGCCCGAGCAGTGCGTCACGTTCGGCCGCCGCGGCCACACCCCTTCGAGGAAGTTGATGATTGCAGCCGGCCGGCCGGCAAGCCGGCTAGTGACCTCGCCCTTGCGGTTGCGCGCAGGCTGCGGGCACGACACCCCGCGCTCGGCGAGATGCGCCATCAGCGACAGGAAATACGGCAGATCGTCTTCCGCCACGCGCTTCTCATAGAGCGTGAGGATGTAGGCGCCCTGGCTGGTGTGCAGCAGAAAGTTCGAATTCTCGACACCCTCGGCGATGCCCTTGTAGGAGAGCAATTCGCCGATGTCGTAGCTCTTGAGGAATTCCGCGAGGTCTTCGGCGGCAACGTCGGTGTAAACCGCCATATGGTCTATTCCGCCGCGGCAGCGTCGGGCCGCAGCGAACGCGGCAGCGGGAAGAATTCGTTCTCTTCCGCGGCCGAGACCGTCTCCACGTGCAGTTCGTAGCGCTCGGCGAAGGCGCCCATGATCTCCTCGACGATCACTTCCGGCGCCGATGCGCCCGCCGTGATGCCGAGGCTCCTGATGCCTTCGAAGCGCGCCCAATCGATGTCGCTGGCCCGTTGGGCCAGAATCGCAATCGGGCAGCCCTCGCGCTCGGCGACCTCGCGCAGGCGCTGCGAGTTCGACGAGTTCGGCGCGCCGACCACGATCAGGGCATCGACCACCGGCGCCACCTTCTTGACCGCAAGCTGGCGGTTGGTGGTGGCGTAGCAGATGTCTTCCTTGTGCGGACCGTTGACGTTCGGGAAGCGCTCCTTGAGCAGCGCCACGATCTCCGCGGTATCGTCGATCGACAGCGTGGTCTGGGTCACAAAGGCGAGGTTGTCGGGGTCCTTCGGGACGAAGGTTTTGGCATCCTCGGCGGTCTCGATCAGGGTCACGGCGCCCTCGGGCAGCTGGCCCAGCGTGCCGACCACCTCGGGGTGATGCGAATGCCCAATCAGCAGGATCTCGCGGCCGCGCTTGAAATGGATCGCCGCCTCGCGGTGGACCTTGGTCACCAACGGGCAGGTCGCGTCCAGCGAGAAGAAATTGCGGGATTTGGCCTCGGCGGGAACCGACTTGGGAACGCCATGGGCCGAAAACACCACCGGGGCGTTGGTTTCGTCGGGAATTTCGGACAATTCCTCGACGAAAATGGCGCCCTTGGTCTTCAGGCTGTCGACGACGTACTTGTTATGGACGATTTCGTGCCGGACATAGACCGGCGCACCATAAATGGTGAGGGCACGTTCGACCGTGTCGATGGCGCGGACCACCCCGGCGCAGAAGCCGCGGGGGGAACAAAGCACGATTTTAAGATCGGGTTTTTTCGCTGACATGGGCTGTCTTGAAGCTGTCTCGGGGGCAATTTCGGGACCGAATCACCCCTCGCCGGCAGGGCGGGGAACGGCCAGTTAGAGTAAGGACTTGGGACTGCTTTCGGGCGCTGTCAAGGCGATTTTGCTGGCCCATTGCGCCATTCCCCCCGGAGGGCTTATATAGGCCCTATAATTCCCGTCATCGCCGATGACTACCAGCTTCGCCTCGACAGAGGTGGGCGAAGCACAAAGGAGATTTGCCATGAGCAACGCACCGCTGATGCCGAAGGCGACTGCCGTGTGGTTGGTCGATAATACCGCCCTGACCTTCGATCAGGTGGCCGATTTCACCAAAATGCACCCCCTTGAGGTGCGCGCCATCGCCGACGGCGACGCCGCCCAGGGCATCAAGGGCATGGACCCGATTTCCAACGGCCAGCTGACCCGCGAGGAGATCGAGCGCGGCGAGCGGGACCAGAACTACCGTCTCAGGCTCCAGGAGAGCAAGGTGGTGCTGCCGACCGCGGCCAAGAAGAAGGGTCCGCGCTACACCCCGGTGTCGCGCCGCCATGAGCGGCCGAGCGCGATCCTCTGGCTGGTGCGCAACCACCCCGAGCTGAAGGACGCCCAGATCATGCGGCTGGTCGGGACCACCAAGACCACGATCGCGAGCGTGCGCGACCGCACCCACTGGAACGCCTCGACCCTGACCCCGATGGACCCGGTGACGCTCGGCCTGTGCTCGCAGATCGAGCTCGATTTCGAGGTGCAGCGCGCCGCCAAGGAAAAGCCAACCACGACCGTCTACGGCGGCGCCACGTTGCTGCCGGCCTCCGAGACCACGCGCAAGGACGAGCTGGACGATCAGCCGATCGAGCGGCACGACGATCTCAATGTCGATGCCGTGTTCGCCAAGCTGAAGACGATCGGCGGCAAGAAGCCCGACGACGAAGAGTAAGCGCCGGCTGCTTCTCTCAAAGACCGGAATGTGAAACGCGGCGGGCAACCCGCCGCGTTTTTGTTTGGCGCCTGAGGCGCTGCGGCTTCAGCTCAGCTGAACGAGAAGCGCCGGTGGGCGAAGTCGAGCAGCGGTCGTTCGAAATATCGATAGCTCAGGGCACACAGCCCGAATGTCAGCGCGAGCGCGGCGAAGGTTAGCGAGACGCCGGCGAGGCTCCCGACTGTCCTCGGTTCATGCAGCACGGCGAACAGCAGGTACACGATGACGTGGTGGGTGAGATACGCCGCGTAGGACGTCCTGGCGAAGAAGTTCGCGACCGAACTGCGCAGCAATGCGAGTTTTGGCGAGCCGCGATTTTCCAGCACGACGAACAGCAGGGAGCCGAAGAAGATCTCGACCTGGGTGTGCGAGAACGCCACCGACCAGCGCTTCCATCCGAACAGCCACAACAGCGGAAGCGAGATGATCGACCATTTGAGGATGCCGGCGACGCGCCTGGATATCTCGGCATCCGGCTTGCGATAGAGGCGCCACCAGGCGATCAGCGCGCCGATCGCAAGCGAATCGATCCTGAATTGCGGCAGCACGTACCAGCCGTAAGCGTCCGGAAGCGCGCTATCGATCAGGCGCCCGACCGGACAGATCAGGATCGGCACGAGCAGGATCGCGAACAGCCGCTCGGGCGGGATGTTCCGGACCAGCAGCGGAAACAGCAGATAGAACTGCTCCTCGATCGCGAGCGACCAGGTCACGGCGAGCCAGTAAGCGCCATCGGTCTGGGCCTTCGCCATGCCGAAATTCTGCAAGCCGACCAAATAAAGCCAGCCGGGCACGCCCCTGGTGTCGAACAGATCAGGGCTTAGCGAGAAATACCAGCCGATCAGCGCGCCGGCGCACATCAGGTAGTAGAGCGGCCAGATCCGAAAGGCGCGCCTGCCGTAGAACGCCGCGTAATAGCGTTCGGCCGCGCGGTGCCGCAGCAGAATATCCGTGATCAGATAGCCGGACAGAATGAAGAACAGGTCGACGCCGAAGCGGCCGACATGCAGCAGTTTCCACGGCCAGCCCTCTGGACCGTCCGGCGCGCCGAAATAGTGCCAGATGACGACGATCAGCACCGCGATCGCGCGCAGCCCGTCGAGCTCTCCGATCCTGCCACGTTCCAACGCAAGCTCGCCTTGCACAAGCACAGGATCTGGTCTCATCCAAAAGGGCCGCGCATCATCGCATGCGGCGCGCCGACAGCTTAAGGGAATTCGGCCCGGCGCCTAATGGCGGTCCGGATTGTTCATCATGTATTCGCCGAGATCACGCTGCCGCCGATCGGTGCGGGCTTCGGCGTTCTGGCGCTGGACGTCGCGATCCTTGCGGCAGGCGACATATTCGGGCGAGCCGACCGCGACCTTGCCACCAGCCTGACAATACTGATCGTCGTCGCCCATGCTCTCCGCGATCGGCGATCGCCCGCGTTCGAGACAGCCCGCCAACAGCGGCAGTGCGAGCAGCAATGCAAGAGGCGCGCGTGCGGAAATGGATCGCATCCGGTGGTCCGTATCTCGTGGCTGTGACGTTAGAGGGCCGGGATGACCCGGCAATCCATCAAAATCAAGGCCGATTTGCTTCCCATGGGTTTCGGGGGTGCGCGGCGGGATTGGACGATGGTGCGCCCATTGTTGAATCTCGCCCGGGGCCACCCCTCTCCCCAACCCTCCCCCGCAAGGGGGGAGGGAGCCTGGCCAGCGTGCTCACCTCACGTGATGCAGCGCCAACTGACGCCCTGAACGCCGCTTACGTAAGGCAGCCACCGGCGGAAGGGTTCCCTCCCCCCTTGTGGGGGAGGGTTAGGGAGAGGGGTGGCGGGCGGTCTATCTAGAAGCGCACGAAGCACACCAACAACGAAGACCTACGCCTACGCCTTGCCCTTCAGCGCCTCGCCGATTTCGTCGAGCACCTTGGGGTCCTCGATCGTCGCCGGCATGGTCCAGGGCTCGCCGTCGGCGATCTTCTTGATGGTGCCGCGCAGGATCTTGCCGGAGCGGGTCTTCGGCAGCCGCGCCACTGTGATCGCGAGCTTGAACGCGGCGACCGGCCCGAGCTTGTCGCGCACCAGAGCCACCACCTCCTTCTCGACCTGATCCGGCGCCTTGGTCACGCCGGCCTTCAGCACCAGGAAGCCGCAGGGCACCTCGCCCTTGATCGCATCCTTGACGCCGAGCACGGCGCATTCGGCGACGTCGGGATGCGAGGCCAGGATCTCTTCCATCCCGCCGGTGGAGAGCCGGTGGCCGGCGACATTGATGATGTCGTCGGTGCGGCCCATCACCCAGACATAGCCGTCCTCGTCCTTGTAGCCGGCGTCCGAGGTCTTGTAGTAGCCGGGGAATTCCGAGAGATAGGCGTCGCGGAAGCGATCGTCCTGCTGCCACAGCGTCGGCAGGCAGCCCGGCGGCATCGGCAGCTTGATCACGATCGAGCCCATCGTGCCTGCGGCGACCGGCTTCGCCGCCTCATCGACGATGTCGACCTGATAGCCCGGCATCGGCACCGTCGGCGAACCGTGCTTGACCGGGAGCTGGCCCAAGCCCACCGGATTGCCGGCGATGCACCAGCCGGTCTCGGTCTGCCACCAGTGATCGATGACAGGCACCTTGAGCTGCTGCTCGGCCCATTCCACGGTCGGCGGATCGGCGCGCTCGCCGGCGAGAAACAGCGTGCGGAAGCGCGAGAGATCGTAGCTCCTGAGCAGCTTACCCTCCGGGTCTTCCTTCTTGATCGCACGAAACGCGGTCGGTGCGGTGAAGAAGGCCACCGCCTTGTGCTCCGAGATCACGCGCCAGAACGCGCCGGCATCCGGCGTGCCGACCGGCTTGCCCTCATACATGATCGTGGTCGCGCCGTGGATCAGCGGGCCATAGACGATATAGGAATGGCCGACCACCCAGCCGATATCGGAGCCGCACCACCAGATCTCGCCGGGCTTCACGCCGTAGAGATTTTCCATCGACCATTTCAGCGCGACGAGATGCCCGCCATTGTCGCGCACCACGCCCTTCGGGATTCCGGTCGTGCCCGAGGTGTAGAGGATGTAGAGCGGATCAGTCGCGGCGATCGGCACGCAGGGCGCGGCCTTGCCGGCGTCGAACGCGGCGCGGCGCAAAGTCGCCCAGTCATGGTCGCGGCCCGCGGTGAGCTCGCAAGCCTGCTGCGGCCGCTGCAGGATGATGCAGGTGTCGGGCTTGGCGCCGGCGAGGCGGATCGCTTCGTCGAGCAGCGGCTTGTACTGCACGATGCGCCCGGGCTCGATGCCGCAGCTCGCGGAGAAGATCAGCTTCGGCTTGGCGTCGTCGATGCGGGTGGCGAGCTCCTTGGCCGCGAAGCCGCCGAACACCACGCTGTGCACCGCGCCGATCCGCGAACAGGCCAGCATCGCGACCACGGCCTCCGGCACCATCGGCATATAGAGGATGACGCGATCGCCCTTGGCCACGCCGAAATCCTGCATCACAGCGGCGAGCGTCTTCACCTCGTCCAGCAGCTCTGAATAGGTGAATTTGGTGATGGTGTTGGTGAGCGGGGAATCGTGGATCAGCGCGACCTGGCCGGCGCGGCCGCCGGCGACATGGCGATCGAGCGCGTTGTAGCAGGTGTTGACGACGGCGCCGGCGAACCAGCGTCCGTAGGCGCCCACGGAGGGATCGTAGATCTTGCTGGCCGGCTCGATCCAGTCGATCTCGCGCGCCGCTTCCGCCCAAAAACCCTCGGGGTCCCGAAGCGAGCGGGCATACACCTCATGATACCGGCTCTGCTGATCGTTCATCGCGTTTCTCCCTCGCGCGGTCGCGCGTCATTTGCCGACCATTGTCACGGGAAGCGGCGCCGTTTCAAGCCGAAATGACCGCGACCTTCGGCCGGAGGAGGCAAGAGCGCTTTCGGGACCGCGCTCTAATACCCGTCGACCCCGTTGATCCGCTGCAGCCGCTCGCGCATCGCCTTTTCCAGATCATAGCCCGGCTTGCCGAATTCCGCGTCGCTGCGGGCAATGAACTGATCCTGCGCGCGCTGCAGCTCGCGCGCCTGGCCCGGGTTCTGCGCCTCGCGCACGGTGCGGAAGGTCGATGCGACGATCTCGCGATCGAGATCGGCGAGCGCGGGATTGGCGCAGATCGCCTTCTCCACCGGCCGGCGCGCCTTGCGGCAATCGAAGCTCGGCTTGCCGGCGACCGCCATCAAGGCGCCGATCCGCTCCAGCTCCAGCGACAGCGATTTGTAATTGGCCTTGGCGGCGGCGTGATCGGGGTTGAGCTTGACGGCGGCGCCGAAATCCATGATCGCCTTCGGCCGGTCACCCTTGCGGCGCCACAGCTCGCCGCGCGCATTATGCGCATCTGCAAGCGATGGATCGAGCCTGAGCACGGCGTCGTAATCCGCGATCGCGCGATCGACCATCTGCATGCGGTCATACGCGCTCGCACGCGCCATCAGGGCCTTGACGCGATCCGGCTTCGCCGCCTTCTCATTGTCGATCAACGCGCCGCAGACGTCGATGATCTTGTCGTCATCCGTTGCCGCAGCCGCAGCGATGCAGGGCCCGGCATCGGCCTGCACATCCTTGCCGGGTTCGCTGCCGGTGGCACGCGCAACGCCTGCGGTCAGCGCGCCCGAAAGGCAGACGCACAGCAATGCCCGTGCCAGATGTGCAGAGCTGCGTCGCATTCCAATCGCCGACAAGGCATCCTTCTCCTGCACCCGAACCGCCGGCCCTGATTTTCCGGCGGTGCCATTTGCCGCCAAACCACACGCCGGATTATACGTCAATTGCGACGATCGGCTGCACTTGGGGCCGCACTTTGGGGGTTCGCCTTGCTCACGTTCGAATGGATCATCGGCCTGTTGCTCGCAGCGGTGGCACTGTCGGCGCTGGCGCGGCGGATCAAGGTGCCCTACCCGACCTTTCTTGCGCTCGGCGGCGTGCTGCTGACCCTGCTGCCATGGGCCCCGACCTGGGCGCTGGAACCAAAACTGGCGCTGGCGCTGTTCGTTGCCCCGGTGCTGCTCGATGCCGCCTTCGACACCTCGCTGCGCGATCTCCGCAACAACTGGCTGCCGGTCTCGACGCTGGTGGTGGTCGCGGTCGGCGTCACGACGGCGGCGGTTGCCGTGGTCGCGCATTGGCTGCGTCCGGACATGCCCTGGCCGGTTGCGATTGCGCTCGGCGCCATCGTGGCGCCACCGGACGCGGCTGCCGCCACCGCGATCCTGCGCCAGGTCAGCCTGCCCTACCGGATCCAGAAGATCCTCGAAGGCGAAAGCCTGCTCAACGATGCCACGTCGCTGCTGATCTATCGTGTCGCGGTCGGCCTCGTCGCCGCCGAGCACATGAAGATCCGCGAGTTCGTGCCGTCGATCACGGTCGCGCTGGTCGGCAGCCTCGCCGCCGGCTATTTGTTCGCGCAGGTCTGGATGATGATCACGCGCCGCATCACCGAGGCGCCGAGCGCGATCATCACGCAATTCGGCGGCACCTTCATGGTGTGGATCGTCGCCGAGCATCTCGGCCTGTCCGGCATCCTCACCATCATCGCCTATGCGATCACCATCGCCCGCACCGCTCCGGCCCGCACCTCGGCACGGCTGCGCGTGTCGTCCTATGCGGTGTGGGAAACCGTCGTGTTCGTGCTCAACGTGCTCGCCTTCATGCTGATCGGCCTACAGTTGCGCCCGATCTGGTCCGAGCTCGACGCCGAGGTGCGGTGGAAATATTGCAGCTTTGCCGCCGCGATCCTCGCCGTCGTGATCCTCGCCCGTATCCTCTGGGTAATGCCATATGGGGCCCTGCTGCGCCTGCTGAAGTCGCGCAACCTGCTCCCCGCCCATGTCGTGGATGCCGTGCCGACCCTGAAGCGCGGCTTCATCGTGTCGTGGTGCGGCATGCGCGGTATCGTGACGCTCGCCGCCGCGTTTGCACTGCCTGAATGGTTTCCGTACCGCGACCTGATCCTGCTGACCGCGTTTGCCGTGGTGCTCGGCTCGCTCGTGATCCAGGGGCTGACGTTGCGGCCGCTGATCCTGGCGCTCAATTTCGACGACGACGATCCGGTCGGGCGCGAGGCCGCTCATGCCCGCAGCGTGGTGTTTCGCGCCGCGCTCGATGAGATCGACGAGGACCCGTCCGAGGAAGCCGAGATCCTCCGGCTCGAATACCGCGCTGTGCTGATGCGCGCCGAGAATGACTCGGACGGCGGCCTGACCTCACGCGAGCTGCCGTCGGATCCGCTGCGCCGCCGCGCCATCGCCGCAGGCCGTCAGGCGCTGCTCAATCTGCGCCGCACCGAGACCATCGGCGACGACGCGTTCCATCTGGTCGAGGAAGAGCTCGACCGCGCCGAGCTCAGCGTCGAGGCGTAAAGCGCGATGGGGTTAGGATGAATAGCCGCCGCGACGGCACTGCGCTCCCTCTCCCCGTTCTTTACGGGGAGAGGGTTGGGGTGAGGGGCTGTCTCCGCGTAGGCGGCGATAGCTGCATTTGCGGAGACTTCCCCTCACCCGGAACGCATCTAGCGATGCATTCCGACCTCTCCCCGCACGCGGGGCGAGGTAAAGCGAAGTTCGCTGCTCAGGCACCCGACTTCACGCGCCCGATTTGGAGGTGATGCCGCCGTCGACCACGAGCTCGATGCCGGTGACATATTTCGATTCATCCGAGGCGAGGAACAGCGCGGCGTTGGCGACGTCCCAGGCATCGCCCATGTGCCCCATCGGCACCTGCGCGTCGCGGGCGCGCCACATCGCCTCGACATCGCCCTTGGCGTAGCTCTGCGCGAGGCCCGCCGAATGCGCGACCATCGGCGTCTTCATCAGCCCGGGCAGGATCGCATTGACGCGCACGTGCCTGGAGGCGAACTCGACCGCGGTCGAGCGCGTCATCTGGTTCATCGCCGCCTTGCTCGCATTGTAGCTGACATAGGAAATGCCGACATGGCGGATCGAGGCGATCGAGGAGATGTTGATGATCGAGCCGCCGCCCTGCTTGATCATGACCGGGATGACGTGCTTCATCGACAGATAGGCGCTCTTGAGGTTGACCGCGAACACGCGGTCCCACTCGGCTTCCGCCACTTCCACCACGCTGCCGACCTCGGCGATGCCGACATTGTTGTCGAGCGCGTCGATGCGGCCATAGGCCTTCAGGCAGGCCGCGACCATCGCCTCGACCTCGCTGGCACGCGAGACATCGGCGGTGAATGCGGTCGCCTTGCCGCCCTCCTCCGTGATGATCTTGACCGTCTCCTCGGCCGCGGCGCCGTTGCGATCGACGCAGAACACGCTGGCGCCCTCGCGCGCGAAGGTGACGGCGGTCGCCTTGCCATTGCCCCAGCCGGGCCCGATCGAGCCCGCACCGACCACCATCGCAACCTTGCCCTTGAGCCGATCCATCACCTGTTCTCCCGTTTGTTGTTCTTGCACCCGGACCGTAGCCCGGATGGAGCGCCAGCGAAATCCGGGAGCACTGTTCCCGGATTACTCTTCGCTTCATCCGGGCTACGGATCTTTGCAAACACTCATCGTCGTGACATTAGCACCGATCGGATGCCCGAAAATCTCCGATAGCGTCTGGCAGCGTCCCGCCTCGCACAGATGCCATTCGCCGGCGGCGCCGGAATTGCCGAGCACGACCTCCGACCTTGGCACAGGCGGCGGCGACCATTGAAACCAGCCATCGACGAGTCGCGCCTCCGGCGGCGGCTCCATGCCGGCGCCGGTGCCCTTGATGCGTGCCTGTTGCAGCGTGAGCCCGGCCGGCGTCACCTGCCAGTCTTCCTGCCAGGCAGTCTTCTCGATCGAATGCGTCCAGCTAAGCGTGAAGGCTGCGATCGACAGCGCCTTCACGACACCGGCGGACGCGAGGCAGAGGCTCAAGCCGCCGCCACCACGTTGCGTGGACGCTGCCGCCATTGCCACAGCACGACCGCGGCGGCGAGCGTGAAGCCCGCCGTGTCCGAGAACTGGAAATCGCCGAGCAGGCAGAGCGCGGCGCCGAACGCCACCGCGATCTCGATCAAGGTCAGCCGCGTGAACAGGAAGCCGATCGCGACGATGCCGAACAGGCCGATCGCCACCAGCGCCTTGAAGGTCGCCAGTGCGACCGCGCCGTAGAAGCCGAGCTGCGCGGCCATCGGATCATTGCCTTGCAGCATCAGCGCCGGCGAATAGACGAAGATGAAGGGAATGACGTAGCCGGCGAGCGCGATCCGCATCGCCTCCCAGCCGATCTTGTCCGGATTCTCCTTGGCGATCGGCGCTGCTGCGAGCGCCGCGAGCGCAACCGGCGGCGAGAGGTCGGCCATGATGCCGTAGTAGAACGCGAACATGTGGCTTGCGATCAGCGGTACGCCGAGCTTGGCGAGCGCAGGTGCGGCCAGCGCCGCGGTGATGATGTAGGTCGGGATCGTCGGGATGCCGGTGCCGAGCAGGATCGACAGCAGCATGGTCATGATCAGCGCCAGGAACAGGCTCTTGGCACCGAGCCCGATGATCCAGCTGCCGAAGATGGTGCCGACGCCGGTCTGCGTCATCATGCCGATGATGGTGCCGACGATGGCGCAGGCCATGCCGACGGTCAGCGCCGATTTGGCGCTGTCGGCGAGCGAGTCGCGGCAAGCCTTGAGCGTGGCGCGGCCACCGCGCGTGACCGCCGCGATCGCCATCAGGCCGGCGACGACGCTGGCCACCGGAACGATCTCGAGCCCGTGGCGCGAGACCGCGGCAACCACCAGCGCAAGGCCGATCCAGAAGATGGTGCGCACGATCGTGTTGGAGAAGCCGAGCGTGATGCTGGCGCCGAGGATCAGCGCGACCGTCAGCGCAAGCCCCATGCTGCCGGCATAGAGCGGTGTGAAGCCTTCGAACAGCATGTAGACCAGCGCCGCGAGCGGCAACACCAGGTACCAGCGCGCCACCAGCGCCTTCCAGGCGCTCGGGATCTCCGAGCGCTTCATGCCGACGAGGCCATGCTTGCCGGCTTCCAGATGCACCATCCAGAACGCCGAGGCGAAGTAGAGGATCGCCGGAATCACGGCGGCCTTGACGATCTCCGAATAGGGCACGCCGAGCGTCTCCGCCATGATGAAGGCGACCGCGCCCATCACCGGCGGCATGATCTGACCGCCCATCGACGCGGTGGCCTCGACGCCGGCGGCAAACGCACGGCGGTAGCCGAACTTGATCATCAGGGGGATCGTGAACTGGCCGACGGTGACGACGTTGGCGACGCCGGAGCCCGAGATCGTGCCCATCATGCCCGAGGCGAACACCGCAACCTTGGCCGGGCCGCCGCGGGTGCGCCCGAACAGGCCGAGCGAGACGTCGGTGAACAGCTGGATCATGCCGGCGCGTTCCAGGAACGAGCCGAACAGGATGAACAGGAAGATGTAGGTCGCCGAGACGTAGATCGGCACGCCGTAGAAGCCTTCGGTGCCGAACGACAGATGGGTGACGATCTGGTCGAAGTCATAGCCGCGATGGTTGAACGGCGACGGCAGATGCTGCCCGAAGAACCAATAGAGCAGGCAGGCGCCGCACATCAGCGGCAGCGCCGCCCCCATCAGCCGCCGCGTGCCCTCGAAGATCAGGATCGCAAGCAGCGTGCCGACCGCAAGGTCCATGTTGGTCGGATCGCCGTCGCGGGCGATCAGGTCGGCATAGAAGATCCACTGATAGAGCCCGCACAGGAAGCCGGCGGCGCCGACGATCCAGCTCACCGCGCGGCCGAAATCGGTTTTGGCGGTGAAGTTACCGATCAGGCCAAAGGTCAAGAGGATCAGGAAGCCGACATGGACGCCACGCACCACCTGGCTCGGCAGATAATTAAAGGCCGCGACATAGAGCTGGAACACCGCGAAGGCGAGACCGATGGCATAGGCCAGATGCCCCCAATTGCCCGGACCGAAGCCCTCCGGAAAGCCATGCTCGAAATTGTCGAATTCAACCTTGATGGGCTGTTCGCCCGCAATCTGCTGCTGCATTGAATGAGTCCCCCGCCGTGCCCGCGACGCTTATATCCACCTGGCTTGTGTCCCGAAACCGGGAAAAGCCGTGCCGCCGTCATTGCGAGCCACCTGGTCGGCGCGTAGCGCCGCCGGATGACAGGCTCCGCGAAGCAATCCATCACGCCGCAAGCGGAGGAGTGGATTGCTTCGTCGCGGAGCCTGTCATCGGGCGCGCATTCGCGCGACCCGTTGGCTCCTCGCAATGACGAAGGAACAGACGCCCCAGCCCTACTTGATCAGGCCCTTTTCCTTGTAATAGCGGATCGCGCCGGGGTGCAGCGGCACCGGGCTGCCGGTCGCGGCGGCCTCGAGCTTGATCTCCTTGCCCGCGGCGTGGGCATTGGCGAGTTCCGGCAGCGATTCGTAGACCAGCTTGGTCATCTGATAGACGAGATCGTCCGACACCGCGCTCGCGGTGACGAGGTAGTTCACGACCGCGGCGCTCGGCACGTCCTTGTCCTGGCCGGTATAGGTGTTGGCCGGGATGATCACGGAGACGAAGGGCGGACCGATCTTGTCGACGGTCTCCTTCGGCACGGCGACCACGGTGATCTCGCTCGAGGTCGAGAGATCCTTCAGCGAGGCGACGCCGAGGCCGGCGGACTGCAGCGTGGCGTTGAGCTGGCGGTTCTTCATCAGGTCGACCGATTCGGCGAACGGCAGATACTCGACCTTGCCGAGATCCTTGTAGCTCATGCCGGCGGCCGCGAGGATCGCGCGCGAGTTGAGCTCGGTGCCGGACTTCGGCGCGCCGACCGACAGGCTCTTGCCCTTCAGATCGGCCAGCGTCTTGATGCCGCTTTCGGCGGTGGCGACGATCTGGATGTAGTTCGGATAGATCGCGCCGATGGTGCGCAGCTTGTCGAGCTTGTTCTTGAAGCCGGCCTCCGTGTCGCCTTCCCAGGCCGCCTTCAGCGAATCGCCGAGCGTGAAGGCGATCTCGCCGCGGCCCTGCTGCAGCAGCACCAGGTTCTCGACCGAGGCCTTGGTCGCCTGCACCTGGGTCTTCACGCCGGCGATCTTGTCGCCGTAGATCTTTCCGATCGCGACACCGAGCGGATAGTAGACGCCCGAAGTACCGCCGGTGAGCACGTTAATGAACTGCTCGGCCTGCGCGACAGGCGCGGACAAAACACTGGCGGCCACGATCGCGGCAGCCATCAACCTTGATTTCATGAGTATTATTCTCCCCTGAGCCGGGCCGGAAATTGGCCGCACGCTCCCGCCGGGTCAACCCATCCAAATGACGCATGCAGGGCCGAAATCCCTGATGGCAGCACCACTTTACCTGCGCTGGAAGCCGGTGCCTGCACGTCTGCGGCCGCAAGCCGATTTTCGCCGGCAGCCTTCCTGTTCCTTGCAGCCGTCGCTCGTGCCGGGCTGATCGGCTACTGCGCGTTGATGCCGGAGACGTTGCGATCGGCAGCGATGACGTCACGCACGACTGCATTGGCATCGCAGAACCGATGATCTGATTCGCCGTCATTGCTCGACGGCAACTCGACCTGATGTCCGACAATGACGCAATTACGCGCCAGCAACGACGCGACAACACAGTCATTAACGTCGTCTCGCGATGACACACGCGCGCGACGTTTCCGGCAAGGTGCAAAGTCGGACACGATTGCTCTCATGAACGCCAGATGACGCATTTGTTGCGCGCGTAACCGCGGCAAGACGCGGCGATTCCAGCATCATTTGAGTCGAATTGAATCCTTTAAGGTTAGCGAGCCAATCAATGTATGAACCAGAAATTTCCATGATTGCCGCGGCTCTAGGATGTACGAGTCAAGCCGGGGTAACTACGGACAAGGCGGGGCATGAATCACATCAGCCACATCACACAACCACGAGCCGGCTGGTTCGGACATCGCAAGCTGACCCCACGCGCATGCATTGCGGACAGCAAAAAACACCTTCGGACCTTTCTCGCGGAGGCGCTGGAAGACCTCGGCTTCATCACCAGTGAATGCAGCCAGGCCTTGGAACTCGACACCGTGCTCGACGCGGAACGGCCCGATCTTCTGGTGCTCGGCGTATCCGTGGACGGCATCGAAGTCAGTAAAATTCTCGAGACTTTGGTGAGAAAGGACTACGGCGGAAAGGTCCTCGTCATCGGCCAGCCGGACTCGATCATCGTCAAGGCGGTCCGGCAGATCGGCGATGAGTACGGCATCGCCATGCTGCCGGCTCTCTCCACCCCGTTCAGCGCCGGAACCCTTCGTGACAGTCTCGCGTCATTGATGCCGCTCGAGCCCGCGCCGAGCCCGGCGGTAGATGTGCCCGAAGCGCTGAAGGCCGGCTGGCTCGAGCTGTGGTATCAGCAGAAAATTCATCTCCGGACGTTGGTTCCGAGCGGCGCCGAGGCGCTGATCCGGATGCGCCATCCCGCATGGGGCGTCGTGCCGCCGGCCTACTTCATCCCCGACGAAAGCGATCCGCATTTTCATGCGCTGTCCGAGTTCGTGATCGAGCGCGCGATCGAGGACTGGCGTTATCTCCTGGAGCAGATCGGGCCGGTCAATCTTTCGATCAACCTGCCGATCTCCTTCCTCGCCGACGATCATGCAGTGCGCGAGCTTTGCTACCGGATCCCCGATCACGCCGCCTTCGCCGGCCTGCTGATCGAGATCGACAGCGCCGAGGTGGTCGACAATCTCGACCTCGCGATCGAGGTCGCCCGGCGCGTTCGGCTGCACAATATCGGTATCTCGATCGACAATGTCGGCGCCAACTGGCCGTCCTTGCTGGGATTGCCGAACTTTCCATTCGTCCAGCTGAAGGTCGATCATCAATACGTCACCGGTTGCGCGGATCAGCGTCTGAAGCAGACGGTGTGCCGGCGTATCGTCGAGCTCGCACACGACGCCGGTGCGCAGGTTGTCGCGCAGGGGGTGGAGACGCGCGCGGATTTCCTCGCCGCGCACGAGATGGATTTCGATCAGGTCCAGGGCTACCTGTTCGGCAAGCCGATGGGCGTCAAGAAGTTCGCCCGCTCGCGCATGCACTTCTCGGAGAAAGAGCCGGCGTCCTGAGGCTCGGCCTCTGCTCAGGCCTGAACGCCGCGATCGATCGCGCGCAGCGCTTCCCCGCGCGCGATCAGGCGCTTTGCGTTGGAATAGGTCGGAACTTCGAGCAGCGAGCCGTCGAGCTCGACGCGCCCAAGACCCTGTGCCCGTGCCGCTTCGAAGGCAGCGACGATCCTGCGCGCCTGGTGCAGCTCATCCTCGCTCGGCGTGAGGACGTCGTTGACGATGGCGGCATGCGCGGGATCGACCAGGCTCTTTGCGGTGTAACCCAGCCGTCGCGCCCAGACCGTGTCGCGTTCGACGCCCGCAGCGTCGCTCCAGGTGTAGGGACAATCGACCGCTACGACACTGGCGGCGCGGCATTCGACGATGAAACGCTGCCGCGCGTAAGCGAGTTCCAGGCCATCGCTGCCGCGCTCGGCGCCAAGATCGGCGGCGAGGTCTTCGGAGGCCATCAGGCAGCCGATGGTGCGCCGGCTCGCCGCCGCGATCGCGCCGGTTTGCACCAGCCCGCGCGCGAACTCGATGTTCGGGAGCAGCGCCGTCGATCCCTCAGCGATGCCGTAGTCGCGCTCGAACCGCGTCACCGCCTCGTCGAGCCTGACGACATGGTGCGGCTCGGCGACCTTCGGCAGCGCGACGATATCCGGACGGCCGCGCATCACCGCGGCAAGATCGTCCATGCCGTCCTGATCCAGCGGATTGACGCGGACCGCGACCACCACGCCCTGGTCGCGCCAGGCCGCGTAGAGCTCAGCCGCCAGCGCCCGCGCCGTCGCCCGTAGCGTCGGCGGGGTGAAGTCCTCCAGCTCGTGGATCAACACATCGGCGCCGCTGGCGGCCGCGCCTTGCAGGACCGCCTCGTTGGCGCCTTCGAGAAACAGCCAGGAGCGGCACAGCGGGGCCGGGCGCAGCTTGCGCATCACGCCGCCCGCGCCGCCGTCACTGAAACGTCATGTCGAGGCATTTCGAAATATCGGAGCCGAGGCCGGACGAGATGGTGATGCAGCCGCGGATCTTCTGGGTGTTGGTATCGCTGGCCCAGATTGCATAGCCGCCCGGGCCGAAGAACGAATTGGTGTTCGGCGGCTCGGTCTCGGTGGCGTCGAACGTGTAATTGCCGTCGGTCTCGAAGATGCGCGGCTTTTTGGTGCAGCCGCCGTCGGCCTGCACGTTGATGACCTCCTTGTTGTCCCGCGTCAGCGCCAGCGAGACCTGGCAGCGGAAATATTCAGAGGTCTTGGCGTTGAACAGGTAAGCGTAGGACTTGCAGGTCGAAGTGTTGAGCTTGCCGGCCGACAGGCCGCGGCTGCAGGAGATCCGCTGGTTGTTGGAGAGCTTGAACTCGTCCGCCCGCGCGACTGACGCCAGCGCCATGAACGACAGAGCGACACCGATACCGATCTTCATGACGTGGTTCATCGCGATCACCCCCAGGTAGTGTTTCCGCCAATCGAAGCGTTTGTAAACGGTAACGCGAAAATAGTCGCCAAGCTTGATGCGGGAAATCACAAAGTCGCTGGCGTGCGTGGGCGGCCGCACCGATTGTCGTATTGACGCGCGAATGCCGTTCGTGATTTGTTCAAGAAGAGTGGGGACGACGCCGTTTTTCGGCCGGAGGTGGATCATGACGCATTTTTTGACCAAGACCTTTATTGCGACCGCGACCCTTGCTGCACTGACGACATGCGCATTCGCGCAAGAGGCTGCGCCCTGGGAGCTGAAGACCGACATGGGCTACGCCTATGACAAGGAGGGCAAGACCTGGGCCTACAAGATGGGGACCAGCAATGCCAACACGCTGCTGAAGGGCGCCAAGAAGGTGCCGAAGGGGACGCTGTTCTTCATCGGCCATAACGGCCAGCTCTACATGCGCTCCGGGCCCTACCTCGAGGGCGACGGCAAGTTCATGTTCGGCTCGAACTAAAGCGTGTTCGAGCGAAGTGGACGCCGGTTCGCGTGAAGAGCTTCGGTTCTGATTCAATCAGAACCGAACATGCTCTAGCGCTTTTCGGCAGACCTCAGAACGCCGCGGCCAATTCCCGCGCGCCGGGCTTGTTGCTGTTGGAATCCATCCGCTCATTGGTGACCGCGAGCAGCCTGGCCACGGTGTTGTGACGGATCGCGACCGGATTGCGCTCATAGCCCGAGCGCTGGAAGAAATTCGTGGTCGGTACCTGCTCGCGCATCGCCTGCGGCATGGTCACCATGTCGAGCCCGGTGCCGTCGCCGGTCAGGTTCATCATCTCGAGCTCGGCCGCGGTCAGCGGCCTTGTGTAGCCCTTGTTGCGGGCGAAGATCACCGAGGTCAGCAGCTTGTGGGTCTGCAGCATCGGGCCGATATCGATGTCGAGCACCATGGCGTGACAGGCCCAGCCCTGCGGCGTGTCGGCGAGGCGCTGATGCGCCGACCAGTCGTCGGGCACGGTGCGCGTGAACGCGACCATCTTCTTCAGCACCGCGAGCTTGTGCTCCATGGCCTTGCGCGCCGGTCCTTGCGTCGCTGCAACCCGCGCGGTCAGATCCCGCACGAATTCATGGCCCTGCTCGGCCAAGAGCTCGACGGTGTTGGTGGTGAGCAGCTGGTTGTAGCCCATCGCGGTGGAGATGGCGCGCTTGCCGCCATGCTCGATGCCGGCCTGCACGTCGTAATTGCCGGTGCCGCCGGTCTCGAATGAATAGACCCGCACCGCCTGCTCCGGCGTCAGCCCCGCGGCGCGCGCGTAGCGGGCATAGGCGCGCTTGAACTCGACCTCGCTCGTCGGTCGCTGCGGCGTGAACTGGAATTGTTCGGCCGCCGCCCGGACCAGATCCGATGCCACCGGAATGGTCTTGGGCGGACGCGGCGGCTTGCCGCCCTCCTCTTCCGGCGCCGGATTGACCGGCCGCTTCGGGCCCTCATAGACCGGCGGCTGCTGCAGCACGTAGTCGTCGAGCGTGATCTGCACGCGGTCGCGGCGCTTGGCGTTGCGGCCGCGTCGCTTGTCGGCGATCGCGCTCCAATAGGCGCTGGCGTCCTGCTCGAAGGCGGCGCGCGCCTCTTCATATTCCTGCAGCTTGCGGCGATACTCCATGATCGCCTGCGGCGAGGCCTGCGCCATTGCGTTGGCAACGGACGGCGGCAACACATCGGCCTCGCCGGCCGATACGGACGGCGCGCTGGCGGCGAGCGCGAGCGCGACAAATCCAGGAACGAAGCGAATCAATTGCGGGCGCATGGCCTCGTTGTAGCAAGCACGGCCGCGAAGTCAGCCCGGAAATGTCCGGATCGCAAGCGGCCGGATGCCGCGATCAGGTCCAGAATTTTCGCCACAATGCAGCGTTCTCCGAAGAATGCGTTTCCCAAGAATGCCTTGGAGATTGCGATGAGGACGGCACTCTGGCGCGTTGACGCTTGCCGCACCTGTGCGCGCCGAACGTCCGGATTGCGGGTCGTTTCCGGATACGCGTTCACGGCTCTCTTGTTACGAGAATGTGTCGCGCGCGCCGCCGGAACCCGAGGCCGCGACGCATCCGCCTGATCCGCAAGGCGAGGCAATGAAGATGAACGCCCGCAAGCGGCGTCACAAATAGCCGCCGCAAGAGTCTACTTCCACGCGAACACCGGCTGCTCCAGATCGGCGACGCGGGTGTTGCGGCCGGCGAGCACCTCGCGGAACTGATAGATCAGCGCGGCGGTCGGCGCATGGATCTGCTGGCCGCCGAGCCGGAAGCGGATCACGCGCCGCGCGCTCTCCGGGATCGTGACGAAGCTGAATGCGCCCTCGAGCTCGACCGCATCGAGACCGATGCGATGGACGGACGCGACCTCGTCCGGGTTCGGCGTGATCGCCGCACGTGCACCAGCCCAGACCACGACCGGCGTGATGAGATAGCCGGAGCGCGTAGGATAATCATCGAGCATGCCGAGCACGTCGCGCTCGGACAGCGCCAGCCCAAGCTCCTCGTGCAGCTCGCGCAGCGCGGCCTCAGTCTGGGTCTCGCCGGCATCGCAGCGGCCGCCCGGCAGCGCCCATTGCGCGGCGTGGGAGCGCAGCTGCGCGCTGCGGCGGGTCAGCAGGAATGCCGTGCTATTGTTGTCATCACCTTCGGTCAGCGCGATCGCGACCGCCGCGCGCTTCAGCGTCGGTGCCGCATCGGCCGGCGCCAGGCGCGCGAACGCTGAGCAGAGCTCTGCGATATTCCGCCGGGTGGCATCGTCAAATGTGCGGGCCATTGATCTTGACTACAACACATCAGCGTTTGATGAAATGAGCGGAACGACATGCCTCCTGCGATCAATCATCTGCAAGCAAGGGATCCCTCCTCATGACGGCCAAGGCCGCGGACAAACTCAAATCCGACGGCTGGAAGATCGCCGACACCACGGGTTTCCTGACGCTGATCGGCCCGCTGTGGGAACGGTTGAAGGACGGCGCGCTCGAGCTCGCGCTGATCACCGAAGACAAGCACCACAATCGCCGCGGCCTGGTGCAGGGCGGCGTCATCATGACCTTCGCCGACCGCGCCTGCGGCATGGCCGCGCGCTTCGTCTCGGGCAAGCCGACGCTTGCGACGGTGCAGCTCGATACCCATTTCGTCGAGGCCGGCAAGATCGGCGAGATCCTGACGACCCGGCCGCGCGTGGTGCGCTCGACCCGCAGCCTGATCTTCATCACGGCCGAGGTAGCCGTCGACAAGCGCTGCATCGCGATGGCCAACGGCGTGTTCAAGATTCTGAAGAACGACAGCTGACGCGTCATTCCGGAGGAACGATCGATGCAATATCGCCAGCTCGGCCGCAGCGGCCTGAAGGTCTCGCCGATCTGCCTCGGCACCATGATGTTCGGCGGACCGACCGACGAGGCGACCTCGTCGCGGATCGTGGCGAAGGCGCGCGAGGCCGGCATCAACTTCATCGACAGCGCCGACGCCTATAATGGCGGCAAGTCCGAGGAGGTCGTGGGACGCGCGATCTCGAACAGCCGGTCGAACTGGGTGCTCGCGACCAAGCTCGCCAATCCGATCGGCGACGATCCGAACCATGGCGGGCTGTCGCGGCGCTGGGTGTTGCAGGCTGCCGACGAGAGCCTGAAGCGGCTCGGCACCGACTACATCGACGTCTACTACCTGCACAAGGAAGACCACGCGACGCCGCTCGACGAGACGGTGCGCGCGATGGGCGACCTGATCCGCGCCGGCAAGGTGCGCTATTTCGGCGTCTCCAACTACCGTGCCTGGCGCGTCGCCGAGATCTGCAACATCTGCGACCGGCTCGGCATCGACCGTCCGGTCGCGAGCCAGCCCTATTACAACGCGATGAACCGGATGCCCGAGGTCGAGCATTTCCCGGCCTGCGCTTATTACGGCCTCGGCATCGTGCCCTATAGCCCGCTGGCGCGCGGCGTGCTGACCGGCAAATACGCGCCCGACACCGCACCGCCTGCGGATACCCGCGCCGGCCGCAACGACAAGCGCATGATGCAGACCGAGTGGCGGCCGGAATCGCTGCAACTCGCGCAGGAGATCAAGCGCCACGCCGAGAGCCGCGGCATCACCGCCGGGCAGTTCGCGGTCGCCTGGGTGCTCAACTCGTCGTTCGTCAGTGCGGTCATCGCGGGGCCACGCACCGAAGCGCAATGGGACGATTACATCCGCGCGCTCGACTACCGCTTCACCGCAGAGGACGAAGCCCTGATCGACCGCCTCGTCGTCACCGGCCATCCCTCGACCCCGGGCTTCAACGATCCCGCCTATCCGATCGAAGGACGCCGAGCGCGGACCGGATAGCGTCCAGGCTTCGGCACTCCGCTCGGTTTGCCGAAGTCACGTTTCGTAGCTTCCGAATTGCGCACGCGTCGCGCCGACTGCACCATCAGCGCATGGAAATGCTGATACCGGTGCTGCAATGACGGCATCCAATGTACTGGACTGGATCGTGGCTCTTCTGGTGTGCTGGGCGAGCCTGACCGCAATCTTCGAACCTTCCCGCGGGGCCTCTCAGTGCGACGCTCCGATCGCGACGAGCAGCGCGGTGCAATCGCGAGCGGCTGTTCCGACGCAGGCGGAGTTCGAGGAGATGATCCGGGACATGAAGCTGCACGACTGAGCAAAGCTGCGGAAAGCCTTATCTCTTCCAATTGCGGGCCCGAAATGAAACAGGGCGGCGCCGGAGCGCCGCCCTGTCCCGGATTGCCGTTGCCGGCCGCTTACTTCACGAGATCGAAGCGATCGGCGTTCATCACCTTGGCCCAGGCCGCGACGAAGTCGTTCACGAACTGCTCCTTGGCATCGGACGAGCCGTAGACTTCGGCGAACGCGCGCAGCTGCGAGTGCGAGCCGAAGATCAGGTCGACGCGGGTACCGGTCCACTTCACCGCCTTGGTCTTGCGGTCGCGGCCTTCATAGACGCCCTGACCGGCATCGCTCCACACCGTGCCCATGTCGAGCAGGTTGAGGAAGAAGTCGTTGGTCAGCGTCCCCGGCTTGCCGGTGAAGACGCCGTGCTTCGACTTCTTGGCATTGGCGCCGAGCACGCGCAGGCCGCCGATGAGGACCGTCAATTCCGGTCCGGTCAGCTTGAGGAGCTGCGCACGATCGACCAGCGCCTCCTCGGGCTGCAGGAACTGATGCTTGCCGCCGACATAGTTGCGGAAGCCGTCAGCCCGCGGCTCGAGCGGAGCGAACGATTCAACGTCGGTCTGGTCCTGCGTCGCATCGGTGCGGCCCGGCGTGAAGGGGACCTTCACATTGGTGCCGCCGTCCTTCGCCGCCTTCTCGATCGCAGCCGCGCCGCCGAGCACGATCAGGTCGGCGAGCGAGACCTTCTTGCCGAACTCCTTCTGGATGGCCTCGAGCTTGGCCAGCACAGTCTTGAGCTGGGCCGGCTCGTTGACTTCCCAATCCTTCTGCGGAGCAAGACGGATGCGCGCGCCGTTGGCGCCGCCGCGCTTGTCGGAGCCGCGGAACGTCGAGGCCGAGGCCCAGGCGGTCGACACCAGTTCGGACACCGACAGACCCGAGGCGAGGATCTTCGCCTTGAGCGCCTCGATGTCCTTGTCGTCGATCACGGCGTGATCGAGCGCCGGCACCGGGTCCTGCCAGATCAGCGTTTCCTTCGGCACCAGCGGGCCAAGGTAGCGCTGGATCGGACCCATGTCGCGGTGCGTGAGCTTGAACCAAGCGCGGGCGAAGGCGTCCGCGAACTGATCCGGATGCTCATAGAACCGGCGCGAGATCTTCTCATAGGCCGGGTCGAAACGCAGCGAGAGGTCGGTGGTCAGCATCGTCGGGACATGCTTCTTCGACGAATCGAACGCGTCCGGAATGTCGGCCGCCGCGCCCTTTGCCTTCCACTGCTTCGCACCCGCCGGGCTCTTCGTCAGCTCCCATTCGTACTTGAACAGGTTCTCGAAGAAGTGGTTGCTCCACTTGGTCGGGGTCTGGGTCCAGGTGACCTCTGGGCCGCCGGTGATCGCGTCAGCGCCGACGCCGGTGCCGAACTTGCTCTTCCAGCCGAGGCCCTGTTCCTCGATCGCACCGCCTTCCGGCTCCGGACCGATCAGCGACGGATCGCCCGCACCGTGGGTCTTGCCGAAGGTGTGGCCGCCGGCGATCAGCGCAACCGTCTCCTCGTCGTTCATCGCCATGCGGAAGAACGTCTCGCGGATGTCCTTGGCGGCGGCGACCGGGTCCGGATTGCCGTTCGGGCCTTCCGGGTTGACGTAGATCAGGCCCATCTGCACCGCGCCGAGCGGCTCGGAGAGCTGGCGCTCGCCGCTGTAGCGCTCGTCGCCGAGCCAGGTGCCTTCCGGACCCCAGTACAGTTCTTCCGGCTCCCACACGTCGGCACGGCCACCCGCAAAACCGAACGTCTTGAAGCCCATCGATTCAAGCGCGACGTTGCCGGCGAGGACCATCAGGTCGGCCCACGAGATCTTGCGGCCGTATTTCTGCTTGATCGGCCACAGCAGCCGGCGCGCCTTGTCGAGGTTGGCGTTGTCGGGCCAGCTGTTGAGCGGAGCGAAACGCTGCTGACCGGCACCGGCGCCGCCACGGCCATCGGTGATGCGGTAGGTACCCGCCGAGTGCCAGGCCATGCGGATCATCAGGCCGCCGTAATGGCCGAAGTCGGCCGGCCACCATTCCTGCGATGTCGTCATCAGGGCCGTGAGGTCCTTGATCACGGCATTGAGATCGAGCGACTTGAATTCCTTGGCGTAGTCGAAGCCCTTGCCCATCGGATCGGACAGGCTGGAGTTGTGATGCAGCACCTGAACGTCGAGCGTCTCCGGCCACCAGTCACGATTCGTGTGCCCGCGAGGTCCGCCCGTGAATGGGCATTTGCCCGCGCCTTCGTCGGTTTTTGCGTCCATGTTTCTTCTCCGAGGTGGTGGATTCTGGAATGTGCTGGAGCTCTTCCAAGAACGATTCTACGCGCCCCAATCCATCAGGTGAAATTGACTTTAGTGATCGCGTCGATAAGATAATCTGATGATAAATGTCACACTCCGGCAACTGAGGTATTTCGATGCGCTGGCCCAGCACGGGCATTTCGGGCGTGCCGCGGATGCCTGCGCGGTGTCGCAGCCGGCGCTGTCGATGCAGATCCGCGAGCTGGAACGCGCCGTCGGCGGCGTGCTGATCGAACGCAATGCCCGGCAGGTTACCCTGACGGCGTTCGGCGAGGACCTGCTGCACCGCGTGCGCGACATCCTGCGCTCGGTCGACGAGCTCGGCGACTTCGCCCGCGCCTCGCGCGACAAGCTCGCCGGCCGTCTGCGCGTCGGGATGATCCCGACTATTGCGCCATATCTGCTGCCGAGGGTGATCGAGACGCTGGCGCGGCTGCATCCCGAGCTCGACATCCATGTCCGCGAGACGCTGACGCCGAAGCTGATCAAGGAAGTCGCCGAAGGCCGGCTCGACACCGCGATCGTGGCGCTGCCGGTGTCGGAACCGTCGCTGACCGAGGTCGCGTTGTTCTCGGAGAACTTCCTGCTGGTGCGGCCGGGCGAGGATGCCAAGACGCCGGTGCCGAGCGCCGAGATGCTGCGCGAGATGCGGCTGCTGCTGCTCGAGGAGGGCCACTGCTTCCGCGACCAGGCGCTGTCGTTCTGCAACATGCAGTCCTCGCCGCCGCGCGAGGTGCTGGATGCGAGCTCGCTGTCGACGCTGGTGCAGATGGTCGGCGCCGGCATCGGCGTCACCCTGATCCCCGAGATGGCGGTGACGGTGGAGACGCGCTCGGCGCCGGTCACCGTCTCGCGCTTCAAGCACCCGCAGCCCTCGCGCACCATCGGCATGGTCTGGCGCAAGACCTCTCCGCTCGCCTCGCAGCTCCAGCAGATCGCCGAAGTGGTGAGCCTCGCCGCCCGGGAACTGCGCGCGCCGAAGCAGGATGGCGGCAAGGAGCCAGCGAAACGCGCGGGGCGACGGAAGGTGGCGTGATCGCGGCCGTGGAGCGGAGACGATGTCGTCCGTGTTTGGTGTACCAAGCGCGCCACACTCACCGTCGTCCTAGCGAAAGCTACTTGACCCGTCATCCTGAGGTGCGAGCGAAGCGAGCCTCGAAGGATGCACGGCCACAGTCGGGCCGTCGATCCTTCGAGACGGCCGCGTTGCGGCCTCCTCAGGATGACGGGGGATAAAGTTGAGCGCGCGATCTTCCAATTATCGTCCTGGCGAAAGCCAGGACCCGTGAATCACACGTCCGCATTCTCGCGGCGAATGACAAGATGAGGCAGCGACCTACTGCCCCAGATACTTCTTCATCTCGGCAATCAATCCGTCGCGCAGTTCGGGGCGCTTGAGGCCGAAGGCGATGTTGGCGCGGAGGAAGCCGGGCTTGGAGCCGCAATCGTGGCGCTCGCCCTCGAACTCGACGCCGTAGAACTTCTGCGTTTTCGCAAGGCCGATCATGGCGTCGGTGAGCTGGATCTCGCCGCCGGCGCCGCGCTCCTGGGTGGCCAGGATGTCGAAGATCTCCGGCTGCAGGATGTAGCGGCCGGTGATCGACAGGTTGGACGGCGCGGTGCCCTGCGGCGGCTTCTCGACCATGCGGTCGACCTCGAAGATGTTGCCGGTGCGTTTGCCGACGCTGCAGATGCCGTATTGATGGGTGAGCTCGTCGGGCACGGCCTCGACCGCGATCACGTTCGACTTCTCGCCGAGCTTGTTGGCGGCGTCGATCATCTGCTTCAGGCAGCCCGGCGTGTTCAGCACCAGCTCGTCGGGCAGCACCACCGCGAACGGCTCGTTGCCGACGATGTCGCGCGCGCACCACACTGCGTGGCCGAGACCGAGCGGCGATTGCTGCCGGGTGAAGCTCATCGCGCCGGCTTCCGGCTGGTTCTGCGCGAGGATCTCCTGCTCGGTCTTCTTGCCGCGCTGCGCGAGCGTGGTGTCGAGCTCGAACATGCGGTCGAAGTGATCCTCGATGACACCCTTGTTGCGGCCGGTGACGAACACGAAGTGCTCGATGCCGGCTTCGCGGGCTTCATCGACCACGTACTGGATCAGGGGCTTGTCGACGATCGTCAGCATCTCCTTCGGCATTGCCTTGGTGGCGGGCAGCACGCGGGTGCCGAGACCGGCGACGGGAAATACGGCTTTGCGGATCTTCATGGGATTATCGGAAGCCTTGCAACGGGTGGGAACGTGCGAGATTTAATCTCTTCTTGGTAACCGTTTTGCAGCCGAGAACAAAGGCGGATGTGTGATGCGCAGCCATCCGCCCTCTTCCACCCAAGTATCTTCCACCTAACCGTCGTCGACCCAAGCGTTCGGACTACCGCGGCATCCCGACCGCCCGCGAATTCGCGCGCGACGGAGCCGGCGCGCCGCCGGATGCAGCGGTCGCGGCAGCAGATGACGCGATCCAGCGGCGATACTTGCGGGTCAGCACCGCCGTCCGCAGCTGGGCGAGAACCAACGCCTTCAGCGGCGAAACGTTCGGGTTGGCCGAGCGGCCCCGGCTCAACCGCCGGAGCTGGAATTTCACGACGGCCATCGCGGCAAGCGAGGCCATCGGCTTGCTCTTCCAGCTGATGGGCGCGACTTCTGGCCGCAGATCCTCAGCCCGGCGCCACGCGTTCGGCAAATCCGGCCTGATCGCAAGCGCGGTGGCGATGCCGGCGATGGCGACGCCGCTGTCGAGCACCTGTTGCACAACGCCGATGCGGCGAATGCCGCCGGTGACCATGACCGGCATCCGTGCGACCGCGGCGATGTCGCGCGCGAAGTCGAGGAAATAGGCCTCGCGCGCCAGCGTGCGGCCGTCGCGTGCCTCGCCTTGCATCGCCGGCGCCTCGTAGCTGCCGCCCGACAGTTCGACCAGATCGACCAGCATGTCGTTCAGCATCTCGACGACCGTCTTCGCATCGGCCGCATCGAAGCCGCCGCGCTGGAAATCCGCCGAATTCAGTTTGACCGCAACCGAGAAGCCGGGCGACGCCGCGGCGCGCACCGCCTTGACGGTTTCGATCAACAGACGCGCGCGGTTTTGCAGCGAGCCGCCCCAACGGTCGGTGCGCCGGTTGGTCAGGGGCGACAGGAACTGGCTGAGCAGATAGCCGTGTGCCGCATGGATCTGGACGCCGGAGAAGCCGGCCCGTTCGGCGAGCCGCGCCGCGCTGGCGAAGCGCACGACCACCTCGCTGATATCCTGTTCCGTCATCACCCTAGGCATCGCAAACAGGTTCGAATGCTTGCCGAGATCGAGCGGCACCGCCGATGGCGCCAGGGTTTGCTGGCCGAGATTCTTCATCATCTGGCGGCCCGGATGATTGAGCTGCATCCAGATTTGCGCACCCTTGGCCCGGCCGATCCGCGCCCA
The DNA here is from genome assembly GCF_015291625.1 of Bradyrhizobium sp. CCBAU 53421. NCBI lineage: Bacteria > Pseudomonadati > Pseudomonadota > Alphaproteobacteria > Hyphomicrobiales > Nitrobacteraceae > Bradyrhizobium > Bradyrhizobium sp. CCBAU 53421. The sequence goes on along the minus strand of NZ_CP030047.1, from coordinate 1,146,366 downwards.
GTTTCGAAACGCTTCAAGCTCGGTGCCGTCCTCCAGCACGACGCCACCCGGACCGGTCATGGCGCGGCGATCGATCATGACGTTGCCGGTGATGATGAGGCCGGCGCCGCCGTCGGCCCAGGCCTGATAGAGGCGCAGCAGCTCGGGCGAGGGGAAATGCGCGGCATCGGCCATGTTCTCCTCCATCGCCGCCTTGGCGATGCGGTTGGGAACGGTGGTCCCGTTGGGTAAAGTGAGGGAATCGAACGGCGACATCGGCCAGGTTCCTTATCAAGTTCCTTGTTGATCTGGGTGCACCCTAACCTTAAAGTAAACTTTAAGGTCAAGCAGCTAACGGAACGCCGCCGTGAAGATCGGGGAACTGGCTCGGGAGTCCGGTTTGTCGCCGTCGCGCATCCGCTTCTATGAGCGGGAGGGCCTGATCGGGTCGATCGATCGCGGCTTGAACGGCTATCGGCAGTATTCGCGCGGCACCAGGCAGGTCCTCGAGATCATCGTGATGGCCCAGCAGGCCGGATTTACGCTCGACGAGATCCGGAACCTGCTGCCGCCGCACGGCAAGGGAGATTGGAGCAAGGACACGCTGGTGGCCGCACTCAAGACCAAGGTGGTCGAGGTCGCAGCCCTGCAGCGCCGGTTGTCCGAAACCCAGGCCGGCCTTGAGGCCGTGATCGCCCGGATCGAGGCCACGCCACCGGGCGGCGACTGTTTCGAGAACGCCGAGGCTGTTCTGGCCGACCTCCGGGATCAGGCAAAAGCGGGTTGACGACGCCGGACAATTTGTCCCGGCCAAAACCGTCGCGTGATTTCGCCACGCCCCAAATGCTGCCCTTTGTTAAGCTATTGGAAACCGTGACGGGGCCTTCTGAGGCGGCACGATTTTGACAGGCACACGACACATGCGCGCGATGGGAATACCAAGGACCAGGCTCTTCAGCGCGAGCCTGATCGCGCTGGCCCTGCTGCTGCCGGGCAGCACGCAAGCGCAGTCGGCCGGCAACGGCCTGACCAATTTGATCGACAGCATCTTCTCCCCGAACGCCGCGACGCCGCCGCAGGCCGCGACCGGACAGGACGGCGCGGCGCCGCCCTGGAGCGGCGAAGACGGCGCCTCCGGCCACCCGCTGATGACCGCCGCCGCGATCCGTCAGGCCGCGTCCGACTTCCCGAACTGCGTCGGCGCGATGTGGCCGGACGCCGCGCGACGCAACATCACGCAGCAGAATTTCGAGCGCTTCACTGCGGGCCTGCAGCCCGACCTGCGCATCATGGATCTGCTGGATTCGCAGCCGGAGTTCACCAAGGCGATCTGGGACTATCTCGACATCCTCGTCAGCGACACCAGGCTCGCCAAGGGCCGCGAGATCCTTGCGAAATACAAGCCGCAGTTCGACGCGACCGAGAAGGCCTATGGCGTCGACCGCTATATCATCGCGGCGATCTGGGGCATCGAGTCGAACTACTCGACGCAGATGGGCGATCGCAGCGTGGTGCAGTCGACCGCGACGCTCGCCTGCATCGGCCGCCGCCAGGCCTATTTCAAGGACGAATTCCTATCGGCGCTGGAGATTCTCAACCGCGGCGACCTCAGGCCCGAGCAGATGCGCGGCTCCTGGGCCGGCGCGTTCGGCCCGACCCAGTTCATGCCGACGGCGTTCAAGCGCTACGCCGTCGACGGCGATGGCGACGGCCGCCGCGACGTCGTCGACGATCCGAGCGACCTGATCGCGTCCACCGCCAACAATCTGAAGAAGGACGGCTGGCAGACCGGCGCGAGCTGGGGCTACGAGGTGGTGCTGCCGCAGGGCCTCAATTACATGCTGGCCGACCGCGCCAAGGTGATGCCGCTGTCGCAATGGGAGCAACTCGGCGTCAAGCGACCCAACAACCAGCCGTTCCCGCGGCCGTCCGACAAGGCCTATCTGCTGGCGCCCGCCGGTGCCGAAGGACCGGGCTTCCTGATGCTGCAAAATTTCCGGGTGATCATGAAGTACAACCCGGCCGAGGCCTATGCGCTCGCCATCGGCCATTTCGCCGACCGCCTGCGCGGCGGCCAACCCTTCGTGCAGCCCTGGCCGCGCCAGGAGCGGGTGCTGTCGCGCGCCGAGCGGCTGGAACTGCAGCAGCTGCTCGCCCAGCGCGGCTTCTACAAGGGCACGCCGGACGGCCAGTTCGGCGGCCAGACCCGCGAGGCGCTGCGCGGCTTCCAGGTCTCGATCGGTGCACCGGCCGACGGTTTTGCCACATCAGAGGTGCTCGAGCGGCTGCGCGGGCGGTAGGGCTGCCCCGTAGCCCGGATGGAGCGCAGCGAAATCCGGGGTTCTCACCGTGCGGTTGGTCTGGTCCCGGATTGCGCTCCGCTCCATCCGGGCTACCCGGTTCGCGGTGCCCGCCCCCCCCCCAAAACTAACCGTGAAATCCGATATTTGCCGCTTGCCTTGACGACGGCCGGAGGCACCCGATTTATGGTGGAAAAGCTGCCCGCTTGCGGCCCGATTCCGCTAGTATGCTCACGTACTTCCAGATCATTTGCGACCGAACGCGATGCGAGAGCCAAAGTCCTTCCTGCGCATATTCACCGAAGCCGGTCCGCTGGTCGCGCTGGCGGTGGCGCTTGCGCTGTTGATCGGCATCGCCCAGCCCGCCTCGGCGCAGTTCTTCGGCTTCCCCGGCTTCGGTGGCGGACCGCCGCAACCGCAGCGCCGTGCGCCGCCGCAGCACGGCGGTGGCGGCGGCTGGTTCGGCGGCGATTTTTTCGCGCCGTTCCAGCAACAGCAGCCGCAATCACAGCCGCAGCGGCCGCGCGAGGATTTCTCGCGGGCGCCGCCGCCGGCCAAGCGCGAAGCTGCCGCCGAGCGCAACGTGCTCGTGATCGGCGACGCGATGGCCGACTGGCTCGCCTATGGTCTGGAAGATGCCTATTCCGACCAGCCCGACATGGGCGTGATCCGCAAGCACAAGACGGTCTCCGGCCTGATCCGCTATCAGCCCAAGGGCGACCCGGCGGACTGGGCTGCGGCCGCCAAGGGCATTCTCGCCACCGAGAACCCCGACGCCATCGTCGTGATGCTCGGCCTCAACGATCGAACAGCGATCCGCGAACCGGTCGTGGAGAAGAAGGTCGACAAGAAGGACGAGAAGAAGGACGCGCGCGGCAAGCCGGATGCAAAGCCGGGCGACAAGCCCGATGCCGCCGCCAAGACTGATGGCAAGGCTGACGGCAAGACCGATACCAAGGCCGACAACAAGCCGGCCGACGCCGAGCCGCCGGCCGACGACGCCGACACCGACTCGCAGGCGGCGCCGGAAAAGACCGCGCGCTCGCCCAACGGCCTCTACGAATTCCGCGACGACCGCTGGGTCGAGCTCTACGGCAAGAAGATCGAGGAACTGATCAACGTGCTGAAGAGCAAGGGCGTGCCGGTGCTGTGGGTCGGCCTGCCCGCGATCCGCGGCCAGAAGGGCACGTCGGACATGCTGTTCCTCGACGCGCTCTATCGCGACGGCGCCGGCAAGGCCGGCATCACCTATGTTGACGTCTGGGACGGCTTTGTCGACGAGGCCGGCCGCTTCATGCAGAAGGGCCCGGACTTCGAAGGCCAGCCGCGCAAGCTGCGCTCCGATGACGGCGTGTTCTTCACCAAGGCCGGCGCGCGCAAGCTCGCGCACTATGTCGAGCGCGAGGTGACGCGGCTGCTGGCGGTGCGCTCCGGCCCGATCGCGCTGCCGAGCGAACCGGCAACGCCGGAGACCAGCACCGAGCCCGGCAAGCCCGCGCCGCGGCCGCTGGCCGGCCCCGTGCTGCCGCTGGTCGCCTCAACGGTCGGTACCGATCAATTGCTCGGCGGCCCCGGCTCGCGGCCCGCCGCGGTCGACGCGCTCGCCGCACGCACGCTGGTGAAGGGAGAGGCCCTGGCGCCGCCGGCCGGACGCGCCGATGATTTCGCCTGGCCGCGCCGCGAGATCGGGCGTGAGCAGGCCAAGGGCGACGTGCCGGTTGCCGCGGCCACGCCCGCCGCACCGGCAACGGGCGGCCCTGCCAATCCGCCGCCTTCGACCACGGCGATCGCGCCTGACGGCTCGATCATCACCGCGCCGAAGCCGCCACGGCGCGTGTTCCGTCCGGCCCAGGCCCAACCGCAGCAGCAGCCGCAGACCCAGCCCTGGCTGCGTGACTTCTTCGGCTTCGGCGCGCCGCAGCAGCGCCCGCTGGTCGCTCCGCCGCCGCGTCCGCCTCGCAGCGTCGGACAGCGCGCCGCAGGACCGGGCAATCCCTGGCAATAGAGATTTCCGCCAGACTGTTCAGAACGACTGAACGACGAAGCGCGCAGGATCCATCCACATCATTGCGAGCCACCCGGTCGGCGCGAAGCGCCGCCGAATGACAGGACGTGAGACGATCGACTAGCCGTAGTACCGCCAGCGCGACGGCGGCGGGCGGCGCGGCTGGCGCGTCATCAGCAGCGCGAGCGCAAAGCCGATGCCGCCGGCGATCAACAGCGAACCGAGCGGATTGTCCTGTACCGTCTGCGCCATCGCCTTCTGACCGCTGCGAACCGTCTCGCCGCGATGTTCGTAAGCATCCTTGGCGTAGTTGACCGCGGTGTCGGCGGCATCGCGCGCCGCATCCTTGGCCTGGCCGTAGAGATCCTGCACTGCGCCCGCTTCGCGTGCGCGACCCGAGGCCTGCGTCTGCGCATCGCCGGTCGCGTCGCCGACGGCGCCCTCGGCCTTGCCTGCAAATTCCTTTGCCGTTCCGAAAATCCGATCCTTGTCCATCGTGACGCTCCCTGAACTGTCAGTGAGCCAACCGGGGAACCGAGCGCAAGTTCCTGGAGCTAGAGAATCAGCCCACCATCAACGATGATGGTCTGGCCGACGACGTAGGACGCAAGCGGCGAGGCCAGGAACAGCGCGGCGCCGGCCATGTCCGCTGGCGTGCCGAGGCGCTTCAGCGGAATGCGCTCCAGCGCGCCTTCGAGCCGCTTCGGATTCGCGGTCGTCGCCTTGGTCATCTTGGTGTCGACGAGGCCCGGCGCGATGCCGTTGACGCGGATGCCATTCTCCGCCCAGGCCTCGCCGAGCGTACGCGTCAGCCCGACCGCGCCGGTCTTCGAGGCGTTGTAGGCCGGGTTGCCCATCGTGGAATGATAGGCCGCGGTCGAGCTCACGATGATCAGCGAGCCTTTGCTCGCGCTCAGCATCGCGTGGAATTTGGTGGCGCAGGCCATCAGGCTCATCAGATTGACTTCGAGCACCTTGCGGAAACCTTCCATCTGGAATTCCCCGCGGCGGTAAATCACCGCGCCCTGCGCCAGCACCAGCACGTCGAGCCGATCGAATGACGGCGCGAGGTTCTCGATCGCCTGCGGATCGGAGACATCGAGCTGCGCATAGTCAAGGCCCTCGAGATGCGAGCCTTCCTCGGCGGAATAGTCGCTCGCCTGCGCGCGGGTGCCGTACACGGCAACGCGTGCGCCCTTGGCGCGGAAGGCCTGCGCGATGCCGTTGCCGATGCCGCTGGAGCCGCCGACCACCAGTACCTGCTTGCCGCCGAAATCGAGCTCGTTCATCGCGTTCCTCTCCCGTGCTGTTTTCTTTGATTGAGCATGATCCTTTTCGAAAAGCCAACGGAGAAACTTGCGTTAACGCGCTGCGCGTGCGGCGATACGGGATCGCTGGTTTGACGTCCCTGCCGATCGGTGCCAGCGTCGCCGTGTCTCACAACGCAAAAAACAATTGGGAGGTCCGTCGTGTCCGAATACAAGCAGCTCAGCCGTTCGGTGAAGGGCCTCACCGTTCTCGTCACGGGAGCAGCCAGCGGCATGGGCCGCGCCACCGCGCGCGTGTTCGCCGACGAAGGCGCCAACGTCGCGGTCACCGATTTGACCGAAGATGGCACGCAGGCGGTGGCGAAGGAGATTTCCGCAAGCGGCGGCTCGGCAAAGGCCTGGACGCTGGACGTCAGCGATCGCGACGCCATCACCCGGGTCGTCAATGATGTCGCCGCGCATTTCGGCGGTCTCGACATCGTCGTCAACAATGCCGGCATCTCGGTGCGGGTGGCGATCGACGATCCTGCTTACGAGGACGCCTGGGCCAAGGGCATCGCTGTGATGCTGACGGCGCATCCGCGCATCATCCGCGCCGCGCTGCCATACCTGCGCAAGTCGCGATCGCCGCGCATCGTCAACATCGCCTCCACGGAAGCTCTGGGTGCAACAGGCCTGCACAGCCCCTACTCCGCGGCAAAGGGCGGCGTCACCAGCCTGACCCGCTCGCTCGCTGTGGAACTGGGGCGCGAAGGCATCACCGTGAACTGCATCTGCCCGGGCCCGATCCGCACCGCCATCACCGACCGCATCTCCGAGGAGCACAAGACGATTTACGCCAAGCGCCGCACCGCGCTCGCGCGTTACGGCGATCCGGAAGAGGTCGCGCATATGACGCTGAGCCTGTGCCTGCCCGCCGCATCATTCCTGACCGGCGCCGTGATTCCGGTCGACGGCGGGTTGATGGCCAGAAACGCTTGATGCGTTCCCCGGATGCGGCGCAGCACAGAGCGATGCGCTGCCGATCCGGGGGCCACGCAGCATGGGTCCCGGCTCTGCGGCGCAGCGTCAAGAGACGCTGCACCGCGTCCGGGACACGCGGCTGCGCAACCCTGCATGTCGTTCCGTGCGTTGACAGGCCGCATCTCGGGAGTAGCCTTCCCGTCAAACGAAGCGGGACAACCGCCCGCAAGATTCGGGGAGATACACCAATGACGGTCCTGATCCGGCAGCTTCACAAGCATTTCGTCGGCGAGGTATCCGGCGTCGATCTGCGCAAGCCGCTGACGAAGCAGGAAGCGATCGACATCGAGGCCGGCATGGACAAATACGCCGTGCTCGTCTTCCATGGCCAGGACATCACGGACGAGCAGCAGATGGCGTTCGCGCTGAACTTCGGCGAGCGCGAGAACGCGCGTGGCGGCACGGTGACCAAGAAGGAAGACTACCGCCTCTCCTCCGGGCTCAACGATGTCGGCAATCTCGGCAAGGACGGCAAGCCGCTGCCGAAGGATCACCGCACCCATCTGTTCAATCTCGGCAACTGCCTGTGGCATTCCGACAGCTCATTCCGGCCGATCCCGGCAAAATTCTCGCTGCTGTCGGCGCGCGTAGTCAACCCGAAGGGCGGCAACACCGAATTCGCCGACATGCGTGCCGCCTATGACGCGCTCGACGACGAGACCAAGACCGAGATTGACGACATGATCTGCGAGCACTCGCTGATGTATTCGCGCGGCTCGCTCGGCTTCCTCGACTACACCGACGAGGAAAAAGAGATGTTCAAGCCGGTGCTGCAGCGCCTGGTGCGCACCCATCCGGTGCACGGCCGCAAGTCGCTGTACCTGTCATCGCATGCCGGCGCCATCAAGGGCATGAGCATGCCGGAGGCGCGGCTGTTGCTGCGCGATCTCACCGAGCACGCCACGCAGGGCGAATTCGTCTATGTGCACAAATGGACGGTGCATGACCTCGTGATGTGGGACAACCGCCAGACCGTGCACCGCGTCCGCCGCTACGACCAGTCGCAGCCCCGCGACATGCGCCGCGCCACGGTGGCGGGTACGCAGCCGACCGTGGCGCAGGAGGCGGCGGAGTAGCGGACGCAATTACAGCCGTCGTCCCGGGCAAGCCAACGGGTCGGCGCGAAGCGCCGCCCGATGACAGGCTCCGCGCGACCCGGGACCCATAACCACAGGGCGCCGTTGTGGCGCGAGGCCGTGGCCCCAGCGCGGCGTCACAACTGCATGCGGTGGTTATGGGTCCCTGCTTTCGCAGGGACGACATTGAGATGGAGGCTCTGTCGTAACCAAAACCACTGTCGACGACACTGTGGGTGTGGCCAGAGCTACGCGTGCCCGGCGTCGTTCGACAGCATGCCGGCCTCGATGCCGATCTTGCGCAGGGCGCTGGCGTATTTCTCGTCGACATCGGTGCCGAAGATCAGCTCCGGATCGGCATCGCAATGCAGCCAGCCATTGTGCTGGATCTCGTTCTCGAGCTGGCCAGGTCCCCAGCCGGCATAGCCGAGCGCGAGGATCGCGTGCTTGGGGCCCGAGCCCTTGGCGATCGCCTTCAGGATATCGACGGTCGCGGTGAGCGAGATGCCGTCGTCGATGTTGAGCGTCGCATCCTGTATGTAGAAGTCGCTGGAATGCAGCACGAAGCCGCGACCGGTGTCGACCGGACCGCCCTTCATCACTTTCATCATCTCGGCATTTTCCGGCAGCTGGATCTGGTCCGACTTCTGGATGATGTCGAGCTGCACCAGGAGGCCGGGGAAATCGATGCTGCCGGCCGGGCGGTTGACGATGATGCCCATCGCCCCCTCCGAGGAATGGGCGCACATGTAGATCACCGAGCGTTCGAACCGCGGATCGCTCATCACGGGCATCGCAATCAGCATCTGGCCGTCGAGGTAGCCGTCCTCGGGCGCGTTGTGACCGATGGCGGCGCTTCTGCCGGCGGCGGTCTTGCGAGTCTTGCCTGTTTTGCCTTCAGGGCGCATCCGCAAAGGCCTTTCCTGCTGATTTGGCATCCTGATATTGGGTGGCGGTTCTGTCAATCAACCTTCGGCCGCCGTGCGGCGATGCATCACAAGCAATTCAATGGTTTGCAACGAAAGTTGCAGGTAAAGACGTCTCATGATCGTCACAGTTCCTTTGCGGGCCGCATTTGCCGTTGCCGCCATATTTTCCGTCGCATGTATGGCAGCGGAGGTTCGCGCCGACGACGCCTCGCCATGGCAGCAGGACACGCATTCGGCGGTGCGGCTGCTGGCCGGATCGCGCAGCGGCGCGGTGCTGCTCGGCGGCATCGCCTTCCAGCTGCAGGACGGCTGGAAGACCTACTGGCGGACGCCAGGCGATTCCGGCGTGCCGCCGCGGTTCGATTTCTCCAAATCGGACAATGTCGATGCGGTCACGGTGATGTGGCCGGCGCCGCGCCAGTTCGACGACGGCGCCGGAGGCACCTCGCTCGGCTACAAGCACCAGGTGGTGCTGCCGCTGCGCATCGTCGCCAAGAATCCCGACAAGCCGCTGGTGCTGCGCGCCGACATCAACTACGCGGTGTGCGAGAAGCTGTGCGTGCCGGTGGAGGCGAAGGCCGAGCTCGCGTTCGCCAGCGTCGCCTCGACCGAGGACGCCGCGCTGTCGGAAGCGCTCAACGCGGTGCCGAAGCCCGCCAATATCGGCGACCCCACCCCGTTCACGATCCGCGACGTCAAGCGCGACGGCAACAACGTGCTGGTCGACGTCGCCGCGCCCGAGAACAAGGATCTCAGCCTGTTCGTCGAGGGGCCGACGCCCGAATGGGCACTGCCGGTGCCGAAGCTCGTCGCGCACGCGCCGCCGGGCGTGAAGCGCTTCTCGTTCGAACTCGACGGCCTGCCGCCCGGCGCCAAGGCCGACGGCGCCGCGTTGAAGCTGACCCTGGTCGGCGGCGACAAAAGCTACGAATTCAATATCAATCTGAATTGATGCGCGCGCCCCAACTTGCGGAACTCGCGAAATTTGTTGCCCCACGGGGTCTTTCGTATCTAGCATGAGGCTGGGCAGGGTTCACTTTCGGGAGGATCCCAACGTGAATCCTAGAGGGGCTGTCTACTCAGCTGACCTCATCCAGCAGATGAAGGCCGTTCTCGACGACGCCACGGCGACTCTCCCTGAAGCCAAACGCACGTCGGCGATAAAAGCCGAGATGGCTTGCTCCATTGTGGCGGCCGTCGCAAAGGGCGAGCGGAACCTGGACGTGTTGAAGACGTTGGCTGTCGGGAGCCTGGTGGACCGTTCCCACTACTCCCACGATATCTCGCCGGAACGCCGGGTGATTTGAAATCCCGGCGGCTTGTTGCCCGCGACCGATTTTCTTCGCGCGCCTCGTTGCCCGTTTTTATTGCCATATCGTCGAGGAGTTAGCCGTGGCTACGCGTCGCATCCTGATCGTCGAAGATGAGCCGATGATTGCCATGATGGTGGAAGACTTCCTGGAAGATTTGGGATGGGACGTCGCGGGCTGGGCCGTCGGGCCGAAGCAAGCTCTCGCAATGGCGCGGGACGCCGACATCGACGCTGCCCTGCTCGATGTCAACCTGAGCGGCCAGGACACCTTCGCCGTCGCCGACATTCTCAGCGGGCGTGGCATTCCTTTCGTGTTCGCAACCGGCTATGGCGCAGATGGCGTGGCCGATCGTTTTCGGGCAGTGCCGACCCTGACAAAACCTTTTCAGCGCGACGAATTGGCGCGTGCCCTGCACAAAGCCACCGGGGGTGTCCACAGCTCTATCAGGGGCCTGTTTGCCGATCCGGAATCGCGAGGTCCGCCGCGCAAAGCGAACTCGGCGGGCTGCTAGATCAACTTCGGCCCGGCCGCGCGCTACGGTCTGAGGTCTAGAGCCTTCGGAAGTTGCACGTCGATCGTGCAGATGACCCCGCCGGAGGCAAACTCTCGCCGAACGGTCGACTGCGGTATCGCCCGTTCGATCAACTCGCTGCCAAAGCCCTTTGCCTTCGGCTCGGTGATCTTCGGCCCGCCGCGCTCGCGCCAGATCACCGTCAGGGACGGTTGCCCATTCCGTGTTTCCAGTTTCCAGCTCAGATCCACGGTACCAGTGCGCCGTGAAAACGGGCCGTATTTGGCGGCGTTGGTGGCAAGCTCGTGGAATACCAGCCCGAACGGGGTCGCCAGATCGGCCGGCAAGAACACCGGCTCGCCCGTGATCTTGACCCGGTCGGGATTGCCGCCGACGTGAGGCTCGAATTGCCTGCGTGCCAGCGTCCCGAGATCGGCGCCCCTCCAGTCGGAATCCACCAGCAGTGAATGCGCCGCGGCGAGCGCGGTGAGGCGGCCGTCCAGGCGGTCAGTGAACTCCTCATAGGATTTGCTGAAGCGGCGGGTTTGATGCGCGATCGATTGCACCACCGTCAGCGTGTTCTTGACGCGATGGGTCAGTTCGCGGAGCAACAGCCTCTGCTGCGTCTCCCATGCCTTGCGTTCGGTCACGTCTCGCGTGCTCTCCAGCGCAAGCTGCTGACCACCGACCGTCTCCAGGATAATGCGGCTCTCGACCGTCAACTCCCGGCCGTCCTTGGTCCTGTGCTTGATTTCACCGCTCCAGCTGCCTTCTTCGTGCAGCTTGACCCGCAGTTCGGCGAATGAGCTGCCCGGCACGATCGTACCGATCAGCTTCTCTTTCTTCTTTCCGACCGCTTCGTCGCGGCTGAAACCGTAGAGCTGTTCGCTGCCGCGATTCCACTCCAGAATAGTGCCGCTGAAATCCCAGATAAAGATCGGATCGTGCGCGAGTTCGACCAGCTGTGTCTCCTGGCGAAGCTTGCGTTCGCTGGTCCGGAGCGCCTCCTCGGTATGCCGCCGGTCCGTCATGTCGACGAAAGTCAGAACGACGCCGTCGATCTTGTCATCGACCGTGCGATAAGGGCGTAGCCGTACATCGTACCAGCGGCCGTCACGGCTGCGAATTTCGTGCCCGATCGGCGTGAGGTTGGAAAGCACCCTGCGGGCATCGCCGACGAGGCCGTCATATTCCAGTCGGTGGGCGAAATCCGAGATCGGGCGGCCCTCGTCGCTCGGCGTGATGCTGAACAGTTCGGTGACCTGCTGCGTGAATCGCTTGATCCGCAAACTGGAATCGAGGAACAGCGTGCCGAAATCGGTCGCAGCCATCAGGTTTTGAAGATCGCTGTGCGCACGCGAGACCGCCTCAAGCTTCAGCTTGAGTTCGCTGTTGACGGTTTGCAGTTCCTCATTGATCGACTGCAGCTCCTCCTTGCTGGTTTCCAGTTCCTCGGAGGTGGAGCGGTATTCCTCGTTAATCGATTGCAATTCCTCGTTGGCCGCGCGCAATTCCTCGTTGGCGCTCTCGGATTCCTCTCGGGTCGTCCGCAGCCGCGACTGGGTCTGCTGCAACTCTTCGCGCAGTCGGCTGATGATTTCGTTGCCTGAGCCGATCTCCGCCGAGCGGCCTTCGGTCACCTGTTCGACCGCGCCGCCCTCGATGAACAGCACGACCGCCCTGTTCTCCCCACCGCCGTCATGGTCGTCGGCGGGCTTGACGTGCATCAGCACCCGATGCGGCGAGCCGTTGAAGCGGACCGGGATGGGCAGCGTGAGCCAGGGTTGCGCGGTGTCGAAAGCCCTGTGCAGGGCCGACCGCAATTCGAACCGCAGTTCGGGCCGCACCAGATCGACGACATTGCCGCTGAGCGGCCCGCCGGCCGGCTGCAGAAAACGCCCGGCATTTTCGGACATGTGCAGGACGCGATGCGACTGATCGACCAGAATGCTGGGAGGCGCGAACCTTTCGAGCGCCTGGCGGTGCGCGGCAGCCTCGTTCAGCAACGTGCTGGTGCTGGGCGGTCGCATCGGATGCGCGGCCTGATCGTGCACGATGGCAACGCTGCCGAGCAGGCGCGGCAACAGACGCAGCTCGCCCGGCGCAGCCGAGGATTGGTAGATGCGCGCCTTGCGGTCGAAGGTCCGGAATTGTCCTGGCGGATTATCGGCGCTCTCCGACGTGCCCAGCATCAGGAATCCATCGGGATGGAGCGCGTAGTGAAATGTATTGCACGCCAGTTCCTGAAGATCCCGGTCCAGATAGATCAGCAGGTTGCGGCAGGCGATGAGATCGAGACGCGAGAAGGGTGGGTCCTTGAGCAGGCTATGGCTCGCGAACAGGACGAGATCGCGCAATTCCTGGCGAACGCGATAGTGATCGCCCTCCTTCACGAAAAACCGCCGCAGGCGATCTTCGTTGACATCGGCCTCGATGGCCGCGGGATACTGGCCTTCTCGCGCCATCGCGAGTGCCTTGGCGTCGATGTCGGAGCCGAACACCTGGATCGTCGGCCGGATATCCTGCCGGGAGGCCTGCTCCAGCAACAGCATCGCGACCGAATAGGCTTCTTCACCGGTGGCGCAGCCGGGCACCCAGACGCGGATCGCGCGGTCGGACAATTTGCCTTGGAACAGCTGCGGAATGACCTGCAGCTCGAGCGTCTGAAACGCTTCCTTGTCCCGGAAGAACGAGGTCACCGAAATCAGGAGGTCGCCGAGCAGCGCCTGCGCCTCGTCAGGACTGTCGCGAAGCACGTCGTAATACGCGTTCGGACTGTCTGACCTCGTCACCTGCATGCGGCGCGCGATCCGGCGCAGGATCGTCGCCCGCTTGTACTTGGAGAAATCGTGCCCGGTCCGGACCCGGACGTGCGCGAGGATTCGCCGCAGCAGGTCCGGATTCAACCCGCGCAGGCCCGCCGGGGCACCATTGTTCTTCTCGCGAACCAGTTCGGTCAGGCGCTGGGCAATCTCGCGGACCGGCAGGATGAAGTCCGCAATGCCCGTCGCAATGGCGGCACGCGGCATCGAGGGGAATTCCGCCTCGGTCGGATCCTGCACGAGGATGATACCCCCGGACTCCTTGACGGCTCTCACGCCGACCGCACCGTCAGAGCCGGCGCCGGTCAGGATCACGGCGCAACCGTCGCCGTGCTGCTCCGCCAGCGAGCGGAAGAACAGGTCGATCGGCGCCCGCTTTCCTCGTGGCTCATCGAATTCCGCGGTGGCGATCTCGTCGTCGGTGATGTGCAGGCGGCGATCAGGTGGGATGACGTAGACATGATCCGGTTGCAGCGCCACCGGCTTTCCCACCTGGAGCACCGGCATATGGGTGCGCGCGGCCAGGATGTTGGACATCTCGCTACGCGTATCCGGATCGAGGTGCACCACCACGACGAAGGCCGCGCCGGGTTTTTCAGGCAGCGCAGCAAACAGATGCTGCAATGCACGGACCCCGCCGGCGGAGGCCCCGATGCCGACGACAATGGTCTTGGGACGATTAGGCTCCGCTTCCTCGTTCCGCTCCTCGTCGCTCGCTTCACTCATCCGCGCGGCTCAATTCCTTGATCGTCCATCGGACGCAACTGCATTTGATCCACTTATCAGAAGTTTAGGCAAGGAGGTATTCGTCCGAACTGATTTCGGAACGAATGATCTCTGTGCGGGTTCCCCCATGGGGCTCGGAGCATGCGAATGAACAATCGCGATGTCCTGGCCATAGGGACTTCCGCCGGGGGGTTCGAGGCATTGCGCTTTCTCGCCGGCGAATTCTCGCGCGATTTTCCCGCGTCCGTTGTCGTGACCATCCACCTGTCGAGCCAATTCCGGTCGGAGCTTGATGCGATCCTGACCCAGGCGGGTCCGTTGCCGGCCAGCTTTGCCGTCGATGGCGAAAAGCTGGAAAAGAGCCGCCTCTATATCGCGCCGGCCGAGCGTCACCTCATCGTCGAGAGCGGGCATTTGCGGCTCGGATCGGGGCCGCGCGAGAACAACGCCCGGCCGTCGCTCGATCCGCTGTTCCGGTCCGCAGCACTGTGCTGTGGGCCGCGGACCGTCGGCGCCGTCCTTACCGGAACGCTGGGCGACGGCGCCGCGGGCCTATCGGCGCTGAAGCAGTGCGGCGGCATTACCGTGGTGCAGGACCCGGCCGACGCCGCTTTTCCGGAGATGCCGACCACAGCCCTTGCCCGCGCGAATCCCGATCATGTCGTGGGCCTCAAGGGCATGCCGGCACTGTTCGAAATGCTGGCGCGGCAGCCGGCAGGGCAAGCGGTGCCGGTTCCGGACAACCTGGAATATGAAGTCAACGTGGCAAGCGGTGGACGTGGCAGCATGCATGAAATGGATCGGATCGGCCGACGATCGGTACTCGCCTGCCCTGACTGCCACGGCGTCATGTGGGAAATCGATGAAGGCGAGCTGGTACGCTACCGCTGCCACGAGGGCCACGCCTACTCGGCCGAGGTCATGAGCCTCGCGCTCGACGACAATGTAAGGCGGGCTTTCGGCAGCGCCTTGCGCGCCCTCGACGAGCGGGTCGCCCTCGCCAGGAAACTCGAGGTGCAGGCGAGCAGTGGCGGCCAAACCAGGGTCGCCGAGTCCTGGGCCGCCAGGGCGCGCGAGTTCGAAGCGGAAGCCAAGGTGATCCGCGACTCCATCCGGCGCACCGACGAGATCGCGGCGCGGTTTACCGCGGCGTAGGATAGCCAGGGCCACGGCTCCTGGGTTCGATTTTCGAGCGGATGGAACCTCTCCTGTCCGCGGGCGTTTCGCTGTCGTCGAACCCATTCTCGGATAGTTGACTCGCAGGGATCGGGAGACCGACCATGCTCCTTAAGCTTAGCGGACATATCGCGAATTGCGTCGAGCGTGCGGCAAGTGCCGAGCAACGCGCACGACAGACGGCTGATCCAGCGACCCGCAGCGACAACGAACTGTTGGCACAGAGCTGGCACCATCTCGCGCTGAGCTATCAGTTTGTCGAAAGCCTCGAACGCTTTTTGGCGGCGTCTGACCGGAACACGAGAGATGTCGTTCCACCGGACATGCTGCCCATTGTAGAGCAGCAGCTCGCCACAGAGGAGCAGCCGGCGGCGCCCGAAAGCAGGCCGGCGATCCGGCGCCGCCGCCGGCGCGTCAAGCATACGGTCTCGTTCGAGGATCGTCTTTTGCAAGGTGCGCAGGCAGCGCGCGAGAAGGCCGCCCGCCTTCCGGCAGGTGCCGCGCGCGACCGCCTGCTGGCGAAGGCCCGGCAGAACGAAACCGCGGTAAACATCGATCGATGGATGTCCGCACCCGGATCGCCCCGGCCAGGCAAGTCCTGATGCAACAAGGCAGCCGAAGGGCCTGATCTTCCGGGCGGCTCACCGTTACGCGAACTTATGGGCCACAACCTGGTGCGCTGTCGCCGCAGCGAAGGCCGGACGACCGGGACTATCCAACCCAATCTTAACGTTTCGTTGATAGATCGGGGGCCATTGCCGCCTTGCGGCGCTTTAGGAATTTTCCGCTTGGCTGTGATGGAGACACGATCCGCCACCTCTGCCGCACCCTCGGCACCGTCGGGCCCGGCCGCACGCCTGCGCGGCCTTGTCGCGCGCCTGCTCGGCGGCACCAAGGAGGCGTCGGTCACCAAGCGCCTCGCCGGCACCATCTTCGTCATCCGCGTCATCAGCGCCGCGATCGCCTATCTCGCGCAGATCCTGCTGGCGCGCTGGATGAGCGGCTCGGACTACGGCATCTATGTCTACGTCTGGACCTGGGTGCTGCTGCTCGGCAGCACGATGGATTTCGGCATCGCACCGTCCTCGCAGAAGATCATCCCGGAATATCGCGCGCGCGGCGACCTCGCGGCGCTGCGCGGCTTCCTGTCCGGCGGCCGCTGGGTGGTGCTTGCCGCCTCCAGCACGGTGGCACTGCTGCTCGCCGGCGTGATCCACCTCGCCTCGCCCTGGATCGATACCAACGCGGTGGTGCCGCTCTATATCGGCTGCCTGACATTGCCGCCCTTCGTGGTCGCCAACACCCAGGACGGTATCTCGCGTGCACATGACTGGATGCAGCTCGGCCTGATGCCGCAGTTCATCGTGCGGCAGGGACTGATCATCGCGCTGACCGCCGGCGCGCTGGCGCTCGGCCTCAACCTCGGCGCGACGGCTGCGATGATCGCGAGCGCCGCGGCGGTGTACATCGCGGCGATCGGCCAGATGATCGTGCTGAACCGCCGCCTCAAAGCCCATGTCGGGGTGGGCGAGAAGACCTACGACGTCAAGGGCTGGTTCGCGATCTCGCTGCCGATCATGCTGGTCGAGAGCTTCTATCTGTTGCTCGGCTACACCGACGTGCTGATGCTGCAACAATTCCGCTCCTCCGAGGAGGTCGGCATCTACTTCGCGGTGGTGAAGACGCTGGCGCTGGTGTCGTTCGTCCATTACGCGATGTCGGCGACGACGGCGCACCGCTTTGCCGAATACAACGCGCTCGGCGACAAGGAGCGGCTGTCGGCCTACGTCGCACACGCGATCAGCTGGACGTTCTGGCCCTCGCTGCTCGCAACCATCGCCCTGCTCGCGTTCGGCAAGCCACTGCTCTGGCTGTTCGGCCCGAAATTCGTCGACGGCTACAGCATCATGTTCGTCGCCGCGATCGGGCTCGTGGTGCGCTCGGCGATCGGGCCGGTGGAGCGGCTGTTGAACATGCTCGGCCACCAGAGCATCTGCGCAACCGCCTATGCGGTGTCGTTCTTCATGAATGTCGGGCTCTGCATCGCGCTGGTCCCGCGCTACGGCGGCATGGGCGCCGCCGCCTCGACCTCGCTGTCGCTGACCTTCGAGACCATCCTCCTGTTCTACGTGGTGCGCTCGCGCCTCGGCCTGCACGTGCTGGCGTTCGGAAAGCGGCGGCCGGCGGCATAGCATTCGGCCGGCCACGGTATATAATTGCCGCCATGAGCGCCACCGAGCTGAAAGACCTGTTTGATCGCGTGCAATCCTGGCCGAAGGCGGCGCAGGACGAATTCGTATCGCTCGCCAACGCGATCGAAAGCGCGTTGCGCGACCACCAGCACGTCGCCTCGTACGCAGAGTTGCAGATCTCCGAAGCGGCGATCACATCGATCGAAGTCGCACCCGATGCGGGCCCCGGCGCGCACGAGGTCAACATCATTGAGAGCATGGAGCGGCTGGTGGCCGAGAAGCAAAAGCCTGCGAAAGAGAGCGGGTCGGACGCCTGACGGCAGGCCCGCCGATCATCAGATAGAAAACAAAAGCCGGCCCTGATCCAATCAGGGCCGGCTTGTTCTTGCCGACGAGTCTCGTCGAAACGATTACTCCGCGGTCCAGCCGCCGTCGATCGAGAGATTGGCGCCGGTGATCTGCGCGGCATCGTCGCCGCACAGGAACAGCGCGAGGGCTGCGACCTGCTCGGAGGTGACGAACTCCTTGGTCGGCTGGGCGGCGAGCAGCACGTCCTTGATGACCTGCTCCTTGGTCATGTTGCGCGCCTTCATGGTCTCCGGAATCTGGTGCTCGACCAGCGGCGTCCAGACATAGCCCGGGCTGATGCAGTTGCAGGTGATCTTGAACTGCGCAAGCTCGAGCGCCGCGGTCTTGGTGAGGCCGGCGATGCCGTGCTTGGCCGAGACATAGGCCGACTTGAACGGCGAAGCGACCAGCGAGTGCGCGGAAGCCGTGTTGATAATGCGGCCCCAGCCGCGCTTCTTCATGCCGGGTACCGCGGCGCGGATGCCATAGAACGCCGACGACAGGTTGATCGAGATGATGGCTTCCCACTTCTCCGGCGGGAATTCCTCGATCGGCGACACGAACTGGATGCCGGCATTGTTGACGAGGATGTCGACCGAGCCGAAGGTCTTTTCGCCGAGCGCGATCATGTCGGCGATCTCGGCCGGCTTGGTCATGTCGGCCGGCGAGTGCACCGCCTTGACCTTGAAGTCGGTCTCGATGCCAGAGCGCTCTTTCTCGATGTCGGCCGGCACGCCCATGCCGTTGAGCACGATATTGGCGCCGGCGCCGGCGAAGGCGCGCGCATAAGCCAATCCGATGCCGCTGGTCGAGCCGGTCACCACGGCGGTCTTGCCTGTCAACGTACCCATTGTTGTTCGCTCCTATTTGCTTGCAGGGGGCTTCGATTCAGGGGGCATGGGTTCGTCCCCCGTGAGGTCGTAAGTCACCATGGTTTCCCCGGACTGCGGCCGTTCTAGCCACTCTTTGTGACGCATCGACAAATGCACGTCGCGGACGCCCGCGCCCCAGTGCTCGACCATTCCGACATGGGAGAAGTCGTAGTCCTTCGACGAGGACTCGTAGTTCTTGCTCTTGTAGATCAGGTGAACCACCGTGACGGTGTTCTCTTTGGACGCCTTGCGCAACAATTCGACCGACGGATCGTTCTTCAGGTAATCGGGCAGCTTGCCGATCAGGTCGCGCACCGCCATGCGGGCGTTGTGGATCTGCCGGTTCTTGTCGGTGTTCATCCGCGTCCGGCTGGAATAGCGGATGTCCTTTTCGCGCTCGGCGGCCTCCAGCAGCGTCTCCGGCAACGGCCCGCGCGCGCTGAACAGGTCGACCTGGAAGATCAGGAGATCGCGGCTGGTCTCCTCGTCGAGCACGAAGTCGAGCGGCGTGTTGGAGGCGATGCCGCCGTCCCAGTAATACTCGCCCTCGATCACGACGGCGGGAAAGCCCGGCGGCAAGGCGCCCGAGGCCATGATGTGCTCGGGGCCGATCTTCTTGCCGAGCTTCTTGAACTCGTAATTGTCGAAATAGCGGAAATTGCCCGAGGTGACGCCGACCGCGCCGACCGACAGCCGCGTCTTCAGATCGTTGATGCGATCGAAATCAACCAGGCGCTCCAGCGTCTTCTTCAGCGGCGCGGTGTCGTAATAGCTCAGCGACTGCGAGCTGCCGGGCGGCCACAGCGGCGCCGGCGGAATCCGCGGCGTGAAGAAGCCGGGCACGCCGAAGGTTGCGATGATGGCGGCGCTGGTCTCGTTGAACAGCGAGCGGGCGCGCTCATGCTTGGAGATCGGATTCCACGGCACCGGCGCCGAGACCATCTCCCAGAATTCCTTCAGCCGCGGCACGCGCCTGTCCGGCTCGTTGCCGGCGATGATCGCGGCATTGATGGCGCCGATCGAGATGCCGGCGATCCATTCCGGCTCGAAGCCCGCGTGACAAAGCGCCTGGAAGGCACCGGCCTGATAGGAGCCGAGCGCACCGCCGCCCTGAAGAACCAGTACGCGCTGCGCTTGCGCCGGCGTCGGCGCGGAATCCGAAGTATCCATTCGTAACCGTTCGGTTCGAAATGACGTGAGGGCGCACCGTGGCGGCTGTTCGCAGCCGCGTCAATCAACGAGATATGGAGGGAAGATCACGCGGAATTTATCGAGATCAGGTTGCCGCCAAAATGAGCGTCCAGAACACCTTGTATTTGGTATTTGGAGCATAGACGGCCGCGATGCCCATTTTTGTGACACCGCTCTTGAGCATGTTGGCCTTGTGCGGCGGTGAATCGCGCCAGCCCGAAAATGCCTCCGCCAGCGTGTGATAGCCGGCCGAGATGTTCTCGACCGCCACCGTCGCGGGATAGCCGCCGGCCTCCAGCCGCTTGCCGAGCGGGGCCTTCACGTCATGGTCCATCTTGTTGCGGGCGGCCATCGCCTGCGACTGCTGCTCGGCGAGCCTGGTCAAATCGGGGTCGACCACGACGGTGCCGAGACCATTGTTCTGGCGGTATTGCGAAAACATGATCGCGGCCGCCTGGCTGTCCAGCACGGCACCGGGCTGCGCCATGTTGAGATACATGGCCGGTTCTTCCGGGATTTTGGTGTCCGCGGCGCAGCCGCCAAGCACCAGAAGCCCGAACAGGGCGACCGTCGTCCGTTTCACAGGTAAAAACCCCCAAGGTTGGCCCGCCGTTGTTGCATACCAACCGTGGCTGAATGGTGAACAGGGGCTAACTTTTGGCCACGCAAAACGCCGTCATTCCGGGGCGATGCGGTAGCATCGAACCCGGAATCTCGAGATTCCGGGTTCGCTTCGCGCCCCGGAATGGCTTGGATGCAGAGCTTCCCCTTCCCCCTGAAAGGGGAAGGTCGGGATGGGGTCGGCCGCAGGCGACGCTGCGAGTGGAAAGAGCAGATCCCCACCCGCTTTGCTCTGGCGAGCAAAGCGACCTCCCCTTTTCAAGGGGAGGTGTTCAGCCGGCGGTTAGGGGCTACTGGGCGGCAAAGATCCGGTAGCGGCGGGGTTGCAGCGAGACGATTTCGCCGGCCTGCAGCTCGCGGTCGCGGGGGGCGTCGATCTCGATCACGGTCTTGCCCTCGCTGCCCGACAGGGCCACCTCGGCGCGCTGGATCGGACCGAACGAGCGGACATGCCGGATCGCGCCTTCCAGCGCCCCGGTTCCGGCCGGGCCGACCGCCATGTCGTGGCGGCGGACGAACAGCTTGGCCGCGCCGGATGCCGCTCCCAGCGCCGGAATGTTCAACGGACGGCCGTCCAGCCGCACCGCATCGCCGGCGACATCGACCGGCAGCACGATGGATTCACCGATGAAGCCGTGCACGAAGGCGGTCGCCGGATTGTCATAGACCTCGCCGGGCGAGCCGATCTGCTCGATCTTGCCCTTGTCCATCACCACGACGCGGTTGGCGACCTCGAGCGCCTCCTCCTGATCGTGGGTGACGAAGATCGAGGTGACGTGGATCTCGTTGTGCAGCGAGCGCAGCCATTGCCGCAGCTCCTTGCGCACCTTGGCATCGAGCGCCCCGAACGGCTCGTCGAGCAGCAGGATCCGCGGCTCGATCGCGAGCGCGCGCGCCAGGGCGATGCGCTGCCGCTGGCCGCCGGACAATTGGCTTGGATAACGGTTGGCCAGCCAATCGAGCTGCACCAGATCGAGCAGGTTCTTGACGCGGGCGCGGATCGTCGCCTCGTCCTTGCGGATCGCCCGCGGCTGCACGCGCAGGCCGAACGCGACGTTCTCGAACACCGTCATGTGGCGGAACAGCGCGTAGTGCTGGAACACGAAGCCGACCTGGCGCTCGCTGGCGCCGCGCGAGAGCGCATTCTCGCCGTCGATCGCGACCTCGCCGGAGTCGGGCCAATCCAGCCCTGCGATGATCCGCAGCAGCGTCGTCTTGCCGGAGCCGGACGGACCGAGCAACGCCAGCAGCTCGCCGTCGGCGACCTTGAGATCGACGTTGTCGAGCGCGGCAAAGCTGCCGAACGTCTTTACGATATTCCTGACTTCAATCGCCATCGGGCACCTCTGCCTCGTCGAGCCGCCGCTCGAGAACGGTCTTCGCCACCAGCGTGATCAGCGCCAGCATCGCGAGCAGCGACGCGATCGCGAACGACGCCACGAACTGGTATTCGTTGTAGAGAATCTCGACCAGCAGCGGCATCGTGTTGGTCTCGCCGCGGATGTGGCCGGAGACGACGGACACCGCGCCGAACTCGCCCATCGCGCGCGCGTTGCTGAGCAGGACGCCGTAGAGCAGGCCCCATTTGATGTTGGGCAGCGTGACGCGGAAGAAGGTCTGCAGGCCGGAGGCGCCGAGCGAGATCGCCGCCTCCTCTTCCTGGGTGCCCTGCTCCTGCATCAGCGGGATCAGCGCGCGCGCCACGAAGGGAAAGGTGACG
The DNA here is from genome assembly GCF_015291625.1 of Bradyrhizobium sp. CCBAU 53421. Taxonomy (NCBI): domain Bacteria; kingdom Pseudomonadati; phylum Pseudomonadota; class Alphaproteobacteria; order Hyphomicrobiales; family Nitrobacteraceae; genus Bradyrhizobium; species Bradyrhizobium sp. CCBAU 53421. Next base: position 1,124,294 of record NZ_CP030047.1, on the reverse strand, counting down.
AAGATCGTCGCCAGCGCAATGCCGGGCACCGCGAACAGGATATGGACGTTGTGCGCCTGCAACCACGCTCCGAAATAGCCCTGGGCACCGAACAGCAGCACGAACACCAGGCCCGAGATCACGGGCGAAACAGAAAAAGGCAAGTCGATCAGCGTGATCAGGAAGGTCTTGCCGGTGAATTCGAATTTGGAGATCGCCCAGGCCGCGACCACGCCGAACACCAGGTTGAGCGTGACCGAGATCGCGGCGATCAAGAGCGTCAGCTTGATCGCGGCAAGCGCCTCGGGCTCCGCCAGCGCCGCGAAATAGGCGACGACGCCTTTCGAGAACGCCGACGCGAACACGACCATCAGCGGCAGCACGACGAAGACGCTGAGGAAGGTGATCGCGAGCGCGATGATGATCAAGCGAATCGGGCCCGGCTCGGTGCGTGGGTTGCGCCGCGCAGCGACCGGCTCGGCACGCGCGATCTCGAGCCGCGGCGCCGGCGCCGCCACGCTGACATCGGTCGCGGGCGCGTAGGTCCGCAGCTGCGTCGTCGAGGTTGCCAATCCCGTCTGCATCGACATCTCTCAAGACCTCAATGCACGGGAATGCGGGCTTGCGCCCAGCGCTGCAGGCGGTTGATCAGGAAGATGATCAGGAACGAGGCCACCAGCATCACGACCGCGATCGCCGTGGCGTCGGCATAGCGGAATTCCGACAGCCGGATCACGATCAACAGCGGCGCGATCTCGGAGATGTTGGGCAGATTGCCGGCGATGAAGATCACCGACCCGTACTCACCGATGGCGCGCGCAAAGGCGAGCGCAAAGCCGGTGAGCAGCGCCGGGATCAAACTCGGCAGGATGACGCGAAACACGGTGTGCCAGCGACTGGCGCCCAGGCTCGCCGCCGCCTCCTCGATCTCGGGATCGAGATCGATCAACACCGGCTGTACCGTACGCACCACGAAGGGAATGCCAATGAAGATCATCGCGATGAAGATGCCGATCGGCGTGAACGCGACCTTGATGCCGAGCTCGGCGAGCGGCGCGCCGAGCCAGCCCTTCTGGGCGAACAGCTGCGTCAGCGCGACGCCGGCGACCGCCGTCGGCAAGGCAAACGGAATATCGACGATGGCATCGAACAGCCGCCGGCCCGGAAAGCGATAGCGCACCAGCGCCCAGACGATGATGGTGCCCATCACCAGGTTGACGCAGGCGGCGGCGAACGAAAGCCCGAACGAAATCTTCAGCGCGTTCAGGGTGCGGCGGCTGGTGACGATGGTCCAGAACTGATCGAGGCTAAGCTCGAACGTCTTGAGGAACAGAGCGGCCAGCGGAATCAGGATGATCACGGAGAGCCATGTCAGGGTCAGTCCCATGGTGAGACCGAACCCCGGCAGGGTACTGCGCCTTGCAACCGCTGTACTCACCAGTCCCCCTGAAGCGCTTTGCGCATGATCTCTACGGAAAACCGCGTCACGCTTTTCCGGATCATGCGCGTGATCAGTTCTTGTAGATCTGATCGAAGATGCCGCCCTCGGCGAAGTGCTCCTTCTGCGCCTTGGTCCAACCACCGAAAACGTCGTCGATGGTGAAAAGTTCGACCTTGGCGAAGGATTTTTCGTACTCCTTGGCGATCTCGGGATCGCGCGGCCGGTAGGAGTTGCGCGCGGCGATCTCCTGGCCCTCCTTGGTGTACCAGTACTTCAGATAGGCTTCCGCGACGGCGCGGGTGCCCTTCTTGTCGGCGACCGTATCGACGACGGCGACCGGCGGCTCGGCGAGGATCGACTGCGGCGGCGCCACGATCTCGAACTTGTCCGCGCCGAATTCGCGCAGCGCCAGAAAGGCCTCGTTCTCCCACGCCAGCAGCACGTCGCCGACGCCGCGCTCGACGAAGGTCACGGTCGAGCCGCGCGCCCCGGTGTCGAGCACCGGCACATTCTGGTAGAGGTCGGCGACGAACTTCTTGGCCTTGTCGACCGATCCGAACTTCTTCTGCGCGTAGCCCCAGGCGGCAAGATAGTTCCAGCGCGCACCGCCCGAGGTCTTCGGGTTCGGCGTGATCACGGCAACGCCGGGCTTGATCAGATCGTCCCAATCCTTGATGCCCTTGGGATTGCCCTTGCGCACCAGGAACACGATAGTCGAGGTGTAGGGCGAGGCGTTGAGCGGCAGCCGCTTCTGCCAATCGGCTGGCAGCAGGCCCTTGCCCGCGATCGCATCGATGTCATAGGCCAGCGCCAGCGTGACGATGTCGGCCTGCAATCCGTCGATCACCGAGCGGGCCTGCGAGCCCGAACCGCCATGCGACTGCTTGATCTCGACGCTCTTGCCGGTCTCCTTCTGATAGGCGCTCGCGAACGCCTTGTTGAAATCGACATAGAGCTCGCGCGTCGGATCGTAGGAGACGTTGAGCAGCGAATAGTCGGCCGCGAAGGCCGAGCTCGCCCACAACAATCCCGCGACCAGCGGCAGCATACGACGGATCATTTCTGTCTCCATTCAACCTGAGAATGTCAGGGAACACGCAAGACATAACTCACGGTGAAGTGGCCTGAAGTCAACGAAACCGGTTTTCTTTGTTTTCAGCGGCGCAGCGCGCTTGTGCTACGAAGCCGCCGCGCTGCGAAGACTTTGTCACGTCGCCAAATCGCGATGAGACGTCATCGCGATTAGGCGCGCTATCTGAGCATGATCTCCGCGCAAACGCTTCGCGTTTGTCGCAGGGAAAACCGCTGCGCACTTTTCCGGATCATGCTTACGACATCTTGGTTGTGTGGATGCCGCATTCCGTCTTCGCCCGGCCGCGCCAGCGGCCATCGCGGGCATCCTCGCCGGCTGCAGCCCGGCTCGAGCAAGGCATACACCCGACCGACTGATAACCCGATGCGACAAGTGGATGCGGCGGCAGCTTGCCGAGCGTGTAGATCGCCTCGATCTCCTCGCGCGAGACATTGGCGAATGGATTGAATTTCAGCCTGACGCCATCGTCCTCAACGACAGGGATTTCGGCGCGGGCGCCGCCCTGGAACCGCTTGCGGCCGTTGATCCAGCCGGCGAACGGCTTCAGCGCACGCGCCAACGGCTCCACCTTGCGGATGCGGCAGCAGGCGTCGGGATCGCTGAACCACAACTCCCGGTCCGGATCGAGACGCGACAGCGCCTCTTCGTCGGGCTTGATCGAGCGCACATCGGTGAGGCCGAGCGTCTTGATCAGCGTGTCGCGATAGGCCAGCGTCTCCTCGAACAACCAGCCGGTGTCGAGGAACACCACCGGGATCGCCGGATCGACATCCGCCATCACCTTGAGCAGCGCGGCCGACTCGGTGCCGAACGACGACACCAGCGCCAGCCTCTCGCGGCCGACCGTCTTCAGCGCGGCGGCGATCACCTCGGCGGGCGATGCCGTGCGCAGCGCGCGATCGAGCGCATCGGCCGCGGGCAATGCGGGCGGCGCCGCAGTGAGCTCTGGTGCAAGCGTGCTCACTGGCCGGCGCTCTCCGAATGACGCAGCTGCATGCGGCGGTTCAGTGCGGTGACGCGGCCGTCGCCGGTCGGTTGGTAGAACACCGAATAGCGCTTCATGGTCTGGGCGAACGCGTCGGCGTCGGCATCCTTCTTCACCTCGAAGGCATCGAAGCCGGCGCGGGTCATGAACACGAACTGGTCGCGCAGGATCTGCCCGGTGGCGCGCAGCTCGCCATCATAGCCGTAGCGCTCGCGCAGCAGGCGCGCCTGGCTGTAGGCGCGGCCGTCGCGGAAGGTCGGGAACACCAGCGCGACCGAGGCGAGCCGATCGAGATGCGGCACGAGGTCATCGAGGTTGCGGTTGTTCGGCCAGATCACCCCCAGCTTGCCGGGACGGCGCAGCAGCGCCTGCGGATCGGCGAGAAAGCGCTCGGCGCTCACCAGCACCGCGCCGTCGCCGGGCAGCTCGGCGCCGTCGGCGACATGCACGAACAGATCGGTGGTGATTCTTCCCTGCTTAACGAGTGGCATAGACGCGCTCCCTGATAGGTTCGACGCCCAGACGCTTCACCGTATCGACGAACAATTCCTCGGGACGGTCGCGCAGCGCGAGATAGGCTTCGACAATGTCTTCGATCACGTCGGCGACTTCCGCATAGGGAACGGCCGGGCCGATCAGGGTGCCCAACTGCGCGTTCTCGTCGGCGCGGCCGCCGATCGTGATCTGGTAGAACTCCTCACCGTTCTTCTCGACGCCGAGAATACCGATGTGGCCGACATGGTGATGGCCGCAGGCATTGATGCAGCCGGAGATGTTGATGTGCAGCCGGCCGATCAGGTCGGCGGTGTCGTGGTTGGCGAAGCGCCGCGTCAGCTCCTGCGCGATCGGGATCGAGCGCGCATTGGCCAGCGAGCAGTAGTCCAGACCCGGGCAGGCGATGATATCGGTCACCAGATTGACATTCGGCGTCGCGAGGCCGAGGCGGTCGAGCGCCTTGAACAGAAGCGGCAGATCGCGCTTGGCGACGTGCGGCAGCGCCAGGTTCTGCTCGTGGCCGACGCGGATCTCGCCAAATGAATATTTGTCGGCGAGGTCGGCGACCGCGTCCATCTGCTCGGCGGTGGCATCGCCGGGCGGACCACCGACCGGCTTCAGCGACAGCGTCACGATCGAGTAGCCCTGCACCTTGTGCGCCGACACCGAGTTCTTGCGCCAGCGCTCGAACAGCTTGTCATGCGCGGCCTGCTTCAGCTCGTCCGGCATGTGCGGCAGCTTCTCGTAGGCCGGATAGGAGAAGCGCGAGCGGACCTCCTCGATGGCGGTGTGATCGAGCGTCAGCCCGACATCGCCCATCGCCTTCCACTCCTCGTCAACTTCCTTGGCGAACTTCTCGATGCCGAGCTCGTGCACCAGGATCTTGATGCGCGCCTTGTAGATATTGTCGCGGCGGCCGTACTGGTTGTAGACCCGCAAGATCGCCTCGATATAGCTCAGGATATCGCGGCCGGGGACGAATGGCTTGATGGTCTTGGCGATGAACGGCGTGCGGCCGAGGCCGCCGCCGACCAGCACCTCGAAGCCGGTCTCGCCGTCGGCGTTCTTGTGCAGGCGCAGCCCGATGTCGTGGATCTTGATCGCCGCGCGATCGTGCTCGGCGGCGGTAATCGCGATCTTGAATTTGCGCGGCAGGAACGAGAATTCCGGATGCAGCGTGGTGTGCTGGCGGATCAGCTCCGACCAGATCCGGGGATCCTCGATCTCGCCGGGCGCAACGCCGGCCCACTGGTCCGAGGTGACGTTGCGCATGTTGTTGCCGGAGGTCTGCATCGCGTGGATGCCGACCTCGGCGAGATCGGCCAGCGCATCCGGCAGCTCGGCGAGCTTGATCCAGTTGAACTGGATGTTCTGCCGGGTGGTGAAGTGGCCATAGCCCCGGTCGTAGCGGCGCGCGACGTGGGCGAGCCGGCGCAGCTGCTTCGACGACAGCGTGCCGTAGGGGATCGCGACGCGGAACATGTAGGCGTGCAGCTGCAAATACACGCCGTTCTGCAGGCGCAGGATCTTGAATTCGTCCTCGGTGAGCTCGCCGGAGAGGCGGCGCTTCACCTGATCGCGGAATTCCGAAACACGCTCGTTGATCAGCGTGCGGTCGAGTTCGTCATAAGCATACATGTTCGATGAGCCTTACGCCGGCGCGCCTTACGCGGGGACCTGGAGATCGATGGTGACGCCCTTGGCGCGGATGTGTTCGCGGAGATTGCCCGGCTTGACCTTGCCGCCGTCCTTGAGCTCGACCGGCGCGATATAGGGGCCGACCGCGCCGACGTCGTCGGCGGTGGCTTCGGCCAGCAGCGCGCGGGCATCGTCAGAGGTGCTGACGACGGCGGAATCGGCGAGTTCGGTGGACCAGCCTTGCTTGGCGGTTCGGTACACGACGGCGCCGTCCCAGGTGCGGTTGGCGGTCACCACCGAGGGGCCTGTGATCTTGATTTTCTTCTGTTCGAGCGGAGAGGTCATTCGGCAGCTTTCAGCAGTTCGGAGAACATCTGGTTGGAGAACAGTTGGGTGACGTTGGATCGGCTCCACGGCGCGGAATGCGCGACCACGTCGCCAATGATGAGAACGGCTGGACCGCCATCGACCTGTTTGACCAGTTCGGGCAGCCGCGCCAGCGTGCCGACCGCGGCCTTGGCGTCCGGTCGCGTCACGCGCGCGAACACGCCGACCGGCGTCTCCGGCGAGCGGCCCGCGGCAAGCATGCCTTCGCGGATCGCGGGCGCGGCGGTCATGCCCATGTAGACGACGACGGTCATCTTCTTGTCTGTCAGCACCGACCAGTCGACCACCTCGGCATCGCGCGCCTTGTGCGCGGTGAGGAAGGTGATGCGCAGCGCTTCGTGCCGGAAGGTCAGCGGCACCTCGAATTGCGCCGCCGCGCCGAGACCGGCGGAGACACCAGGAATGATGGAGTAAGCGACGCCGGCGTCGCGCAGCGCCTCGATTTCCTCGCCACCGCGGCCGAAGATGAAGGGATCGCCACCCTTCAGCCGCACCGCGCGCTGGCCCGCCTGCGCAGCCTCGATCATCAGGCGGTTGATGGCGTCCTGCCCGATGCCGGGCCTGCCGACGCGGCGGCCGACCGGAACCCGCGCGGCATCGCGCCGGATGCGGTCGAGAATTTCAGGCGACACCAATTCGTCATAGAACACGACGTCGGCATCCTGCAGCGCGCGCAGCGCTTTCACGGTGAGCAGATCCGGATCGCCGGGACCGGCGCCGACCAGCGTCACATGACCAACAGCCTTGCCTTCACGATCAGCGCCGGCGAATGCGGCGGGATCGCTGATCGCGTTCAGCGCGTGCTCGGCCTCGTCGTGGCGGCCGGCCAGCACCAGCGCACCGATCGGACCATCGACGATGCGTTCCCAGAAGCGGCGGCGCAGCGGAAACTCTTCGATGCGGGCATGCATTGATTTGCGGACGCGGCCGATGAAGCCGGCGAGATCGCCGATCCGCGCCGGCAGCACCGCCTCGATCTTCTCGCGGATGCGCCGCGCCACCACCGGCGACGTGCCGCCGGTTCCGACCGCGACCACGACATCGCCGCGATCGACGATCGCCGGCATGATGAAGGTGGAGTGCACGAGGTCGTCCATCACGTTGACCGGCAGGCCAATCGCCTTGGCGCGCACCGACATCGCAACACCAATGTCACCTGCGCCGGCGCAGAGCACGGCAATGACGTCCGAGAGATCGGCAGCGAGCGGATCGCCTTCGGCGCGCTCGATGCGCGCGGCGTCCTCCGCCGCGATACCCGCGAGCTCATGATCGCCGTCGGTCGCGTACCAGCGCACTGCGGCGCCGGCGGCTGCGAGCAGCCGCAACTTGGCGCGCACGAGCTCGCCCGCTCCAACGAGCAGCACCTTGCCGCTTTGCAGATCCAGAAACACCGGCAGATATCGCATCAGACACTCGCTTCCCCAATTTGGGGGTTGACTGAAATTATTTTCTATTTATCTCTCGATCAAGCCCAGCAAAGAGAAAATTATTTCTTCTCTATTGCAGCGCAACTTTAGAATTTTCAACTCCACAGGCCAAGGCCAAGAGATGCATCTTCTCGACAACGAATCCGCCGCTGCCGGAACGCGTGCCGCAGCCCTTGGTAAAGCATCTTCCGTGCCGGGAATTTCGGCCCAACAGGCCCCCCCGACCATGGATCATCTCGATGAGCTGGAGGCCCAGAGCATCTACATTTTGCGCGAAGCGTTCGCCCGGCTGAAGAAGCTCGCGCTGCTGTGGTCGCTCGGCAAAGACTCCAACGTGATGATCTGGCTGGCGCGCAAGGCGTTCTTTGGCCGGGTCCCGTTCCCGGCCCTGCACGTCGACACCGGCAAGAAGTTTCCGGAGATGTATGCGTTCCGCGATCGCTTCGGAAAGGAATGGGATCTCGACCTGCGCGTAGACCCCTGCCCGCCGATCGACAGCGTCGACCCGACCCTGCCGCCGGCCGCCCGTTCCGCCGCGCGCAAGACCGAGGGGCTGAAGCTCGCGCTCAACAAATACGGCTTTGACGGCTTGATCGCCGGCATCCGCCGCGACGAGGAGGCAACCCGCGCCAAGGAGCGCGTGTTCTCGCCGCGCGGCCTCGAAGGCGAATGGGACGTGCGCGACCAGCCGCCGGAATTCTGGGACCACTTCAACGCCTCGCCGCCGCAAGGCGCGCATCTTCGCATCCATCCGATCCTGCATTGGACCGAGGCCGACATCTGGGCCTACACCAAGCGCGAAGGCATTCCGATCATCCCGCTCTATCTCGCCAAGGACGGCAAGCGCTATCGCTCGCTGGGGGATCAGGACATCACCAACCCGGTGGCGTCGACCGCATCCAGCATCGATGAAATCCTGGCTGAACTCGAGAACACCAGGATCCCGGAGCGCGCCGGCCGCGCGCTCGATCACGAAACCGAGGATGCGTTCGAGCGACTGCGTGTCGCCGGCTATCTCTGATCCCAGTCTGGCGTGAGTGCTCTGATGAACATGATCCTTCCGACCGCCTCGATCTCGGCGACCCCCAACGGCACCACGCGTCCCCAGGTGCGCATCGTCATCGTCGGCCATGTCGACCACGGCAAATCCACCTTGGTGGGCCGCCTGCTGCATGAGACCGGCAGCCTGCCGGACGGCAAGCTGGAAATGCTGAAGGCGGTCAGCGCGCGGCGCGGCATGCCGTTCGAATGGTCGTTCCTGCTCGACGCGCTGCAGACCGAGCGCGACCAGGGCATCACCATCGACACCACCCAGATCCGCTTCCGCACCCGCTCGCGCGACGTCGTGCTGATCGACGCGCCCGGCCACGCCGAGTTCTTGCGCAACATGATCACCGGCGCCTCGCAGGCCGACGGCGCGGTGCTGATCATCGACGCGCTCGAAGGCGTCCGCTCGCAGACGCGGCGGCACGGCTATCTGCTGCATCTGCTCGGCGTGAAGCAGGTCGCGGTCGTCGTCAACAAGATGGACCGGGTGGATTTCAGTGCCGACCGTTTCAAGGAGATCAGCGAGGAGATTTCGGCGCATCTGATCGGTCTCGGCGTGACGCCGACCGCCGTGGTCCCGATCTCCGCGCGCGACGGTGACGGCGTTGCCGAACACACGCCGCGGATCGGATGGTACAAGGGGCCGACCGTGGTCGAGGCGCTCGATGCGCTCGAACCGGCACGGCCGCTGGCGGAGCTGCCGCTGCGGCTGCCGGTGCAGGCGATCTACAAGTTCGACGACCGCCGCATCATCGCGGGCCGCATCGAGTCCGGCAGCCTGAAGGCCGGCGACGAGATCGTCATCATGCCGACGGGCAAGATCGCCAAGATCAAGACGGTCGAGAGCTGGCCGGTAACGCCGGTCAACGGCCCGCAGGGCGCCGGGCGCTCGGTCGGCATCACGCTCGACCGCGAGCTGTTCCTCGAACGCGGCGACATCATCGGACATTCCGGGCAGAGCCCGCGCGACACCCGCCGCATCCGCGCGCGGATCTTCTGGCTGCACGACAAGCCGCTGACCAAGGGCGAGCAGATCCTGATCCGGCTCGGCACCAAGGAAAGCCGCGCCACCGTGGTCGCGATCGAAAAGGCGATCGATCCCGGCGCGCTGTCCAACGAAGAGAACACCGCGATCGCGCGCAACCATGTCGGCGAGATCGACATCTCGCTGGCGCAGCCGGTTGCGACCGATCCCTACACCGAAAATCCGCGCACCGGCCGCCTGGTGATCGAGGTCAACGGGCGCATCGCCGGCGGCGGCCTCGTGCTGTCGGTCGACGCCGGCCGGCCTGCGGTGCCGATCGACATCGTGCCGGTGGAATCCGCGCTGCGGCCGGACGAGCGTTCGGCGCGCTACCATCATAATGGCGCGGTGGTCTGGCTGACCGGCCTGCCCGGCTCGGGCAAGTCGACCTTGGCGCGGGCGCTGGAGCGGCGCCTGTTCGGCAATGGCGGCTCGCCGATCCTGCTCGATGGCGACACCTTCCGCGCCGGACTGAACAGTGATCTCGGCTTCTCGCCGCAGGATCGATCCGAGAACATCCGCCGCCTCGCCGAGGTCGCGACCCATCTGGCGCGCAACGGCCATATCGCGATCGTCGCCGCGGTCTCGCCGTCGACCGCCGACCGCGCGGCGGCGCGCCGCATCGCCGACAGCGCGTTCCGCGAGATCTATGTCGCGACGCCTGCCGAGGTCTGCGAGACCCGCGACCCCAAGGGCCACTACGCCAAGGCGCGCTCCGGCGGATTGCCGTCATTTACCGGCATCACCAATGACTACCAGCCGCCGACCGGCAACGAACTGACCATCGACACCTCGAACCGCTCGGTCAGCGATGCCACCGACGAGATCGAGCGGATGCTGGCCACCACCGGTATCCTGTTCGACGAACTGACCGACCTCGCGGCGAATATCTGAGGCTAACCCGATCTGTCGTCGTCCGGCTTGACCGGACGACCCAGTATTCCAGAGACGTCAGCGCTTGAGCGGAGAGGCCGCGGCGTACTGGATGCCCCGCCTGAAGCGTGGCATGACAGCCGTGCACAAATCGGTTCGATCGCTATTCCGCCGCGCGGCGGCTTCCGCCGGCATGCCGCACCATCCCCGGCGATTGCCCGGTGATGCGCTTGAACGCGCGGCTGAACGCCGCCTGCGATGCATAGCCGAGCCGTTGGGCGATCACATCGATCGGCTGGCGCTCATGCTCGATCCACTGTGTCGCGAGCCGCATGCGCAGTTCGGCAAGGTAGCGCAGCGGCGATTGCCCGGTCATCGACTGGAAGCGCTCGGCGAACAGCGAGCGCGAGCAACCCGCCTCCGCCGCCAATTCGGCGACCGTCCAGTTGCGGCCGGGCGCGCGATGCAGCGCGCCGATCGCGCGGCCAAGACGCGGATCGCGCAAGGCCTCGAACCAGCCCATGGCGTTGTCGCCGCCGCATTCGACCCAGCCACGCACGATCGACGCGGCGAGCACATCGGCGAGCCGCGCCATCACGCCGACGGAGCCGGCCCGGGGCGTGCAGGTCTCCCGCTCCATCGCCTTCAGCATCGGTTCGATTTCCGGCTGGCGCGCCAGCAACGTGTCGACCCGCATCACCTCCGGCATCAGGGCGATCAGCGGGCGCATGCCGCCAAGATCGAAATTCATGCAGGCGCTGAAGACCAGGACCTGATCGTCCTGCGGGCATCCTTCAGGGCAGGCCGACGTCACGTCGACGTTGCCGCACAGCGTCTCGGTCTTGAAATTCTCGACGTCGCAACTCGGCTCGTCCGCCGCCGAGACGAGATCATGCGCACCGCCGCGCGGCAGGAAAATCGCGTCACCGCATCCAAGCGGAAGCAGCGTTGCATCGGCGTAGCGCAGCAGTGCCGTGCCATGGGCAACGAAGTGGAATTGCGCGCGCCCGTACGGCGTTTCGAAGCGAAACCCGAACGGCGCCCGCGTCTCGACCCGACGGTAGTGAACGCCCTCGAGGCGCATGCCGAGCAGCAACTCGCTCACCAGATCGACGGCGGCGTCGGGCGTATCGGCGGCGGATGATCTGGACGAACGATCAAACATTGGAGTGTTTATGGCATAGATTGTCCAAAACCTCCAGCCTATGTCTACGGCGGTGCAACATAGATGGAAGTTTCGGCCCATGGATCAAGAACTGGACCCCGCCCTGGCGCAGGCCGATGCCGTTGCGCTGGTGCCAGGCGACATCGCTCTTAGGGTTGGTGACACGCCGGCCTCACCGGAAAAGCCCGCCTGGGGCGCCGTCGTTGCCATGATGCTGGGCGTCACCGCACTGCTGACGGCGGAGTTCCTGCCGTCGGGCGTGCTGACGCCGATGGCACGCGACCTCGGTGTCAGTCCGGGCCTCGCCGGTCAGGCGGTGACGGCGACCTCGCTGGCCGGCCTGGTCGGCGCGCTGTTCACGCCGAGACTGACGCGCAGCTTCAATCGCAAGCCGGTGCTGCTCAGTTTCTCGATTCTGCTGGTGATCTCCAACCTGCTGGTGGCGCTGGCGCCGAGCATCACGTTCCTCCTCGCGGCACGGATCGTGCTCGGCCTCGCCATCGGCGGCTTCTGGGCGATGGCGGCAGCGACGACGATCAGGCTGGTGCCGCCGTCGCTGGTTGCACGGGCGTTGTCGATCGTGATGAGTGGTATTCCCGCCGCGATGATCATTGCCGTTCCGCTCGGCAGCTATCTCGGCGAGGTGGCGAGCTGGCGCATCGTGTTCCTGCTGGCGACGGCATTGGGCGCAGCGGTGTTCGTCGTCCAGGCGCTCGCGCTGCCGCGTTTGGCCCCGAAGGGAGAAGCCGGGCTCGACACCCTGATCGACATCCTGACACGACCGGGGATCGGTGCCGGCATCCTGGCGGCAACCTTGGTCTTCACCGGACATTTCGGCTATTTCGGCTACATCCGTCCCTTCCTCGAAAGCGTGACCGGACTCGGCGCTGCCGGCGTGGCGGCGACCTTGCTTGCCTTCGGCGTCGCCAACTATATCGGCTCCTTCGCCAGTGGGCTGATGGCCGAGCGCAAACTGAAGCTCACGCTGATCGCGATGCCGCTGGCGATCAGCGTGCTCGGCCTGTTGCTCTCGGTCTATGGCAAGGACGTCATTCCCGCACTGGCGCTGGTCGCACTCTGGGGATTCGCCTTTAGCGGCGTACCGGTCGCGACGACGACCTGGATCACCCGCATGGTGCCCGACGAGACCGAAAGCGGCACCGGATTGACCGTGGCCTCGATCTTCCTCGGCATCACCATGGGCGCGGCGGGCGGCGGGGTTGTGCTCGATCTGATGGGCGCGCCAGCCGTATTCGTGGCGGGCGCTGTTCCGCTGGTGCTCGCTGCACTGCTGATCGCCACCAAGGTGCGAACCAGGACGTCATGACCCGCGCCCTTCCGAGACGGGATCCGCCTTTGAGAATTCAGCGCGGCTGCCGGTGCGGCGCTGGGGAAAAGGGGGCCTTCTCAGAACCGTGGCTTTAGGGCTAAAAGAGCCGTGAACGCGGCCCTTTGGCGCGTTTTTTGCTGATTTCTTCTGAAAACAGCCCCTAAACGCCCCATTTCTTTGAGAAAGCCCATCATGACTCGTGTCGATGCCCATGGATTGAAGATCGCCCCTGTCCTGTTCGATTTCATCGCCAAGGAGGCGACACCGAAAACCGGGATCGCGCCGGACGCGTTCTGGGCAGGACTCGCCGCCATCATCCAGAAGCTCGGCCCGAAGAATCGCGAGCTGCTCGCGGTCCGCGACACGCTGCAGGCCAAGATCGACGACTGGCATCGTGCCAACAAGGGCAAGGCGTTCGACATCAATGCCTACACCGCGTTCCTCAAGGACATCGGCTACCTGCTGCCCGAGCCCGCGACCCACAAGGTCGAGACATCAAATGTCGATGAGGAGATCGGCAAGATCTGCGGCCCGCAGCTGGTGGTGCCGCTGACCAACGCCCGCTACGCGCTGAACGCGGCCAACGCGCGCTGGGGTTCGCTGTACGACGCGTTCTACGGCACCGACGCGATCCCGCATGATCCGAGCGAGAGCGGAAAGGGCTACAACAAGGCCCGCGGCGACAAGGTGATCGCGAAGGCCAAGGCGTTCCTCGACGCCGCCGTGCCGCTCGCGACCGGAAGCCACACCGACGTCACCTCCTACGCCGTGATCGCGGGCCAGCTCTCGGTCAAGCTGAAGAGCGGCAATTCGACCGCGCTGAAGAACGGCGCCCAGTTCGCCGGCTATCTGGGCGACGCCGCGCAGCCTTCCGCGATCCTGCTCGTCAACAACGGCATGCATGTCGAGGTCAAGATCGACCGCAGCAACGTGATCGGCAAGGACGATCCGGCCGGCGTCGCCGACATGATCCTGGAATCGGCGGTCTCGACCATTCTCGACATGGAAGACTCGGTCGCCGCCGTCGACGCCGAGGACAAGGTGCTGGTCTATCGCAACACCCTCGGCCTGATGAACGGCACGCTGTCAGCCGATTTCGAGAAGGGCGGCAAGACGCTGACCCGCTCGCTCAATGCCGACCGCGTCTACAAGAAGGCGGACGGCAGCGAGCTGAAGCTGCACGGCCGCAGCCTGCTGTTGATGCGCAATGTCGGCCACCACATGTTCACCGACGCCGTGCTCGACGCCAAGGGCGAGGAGATCCCCGAGGGCCTGCTGGACGCCGCGGTCGCCGGCCTGCTCGCGATCCACGACCTCAAGGGCAATTCCAAGGTCAAGAACAGCCGCACCGGCTCGGCCTATATCGTCAAGCCGAAGATGCACGGCCCCGACGAGGTGACGCTGACCTGCGACCTGTTCGCCGAGGTCGAGAAGATGCTCTCTCTGCCGGAGAACACGTTGAAGGTCGGCATCATGGACGAGGAGCGCCGCACCACGGTCAACCTCAAGGCCTGCATCCAGCGCGCCTCCAAGCGCATCATGTTCATCAACACCGGCTTCCTCGACCGCACCGGCGACGAGATCCATACCTCGATGGAAGCAGGTCCAATGATCCGCAAGAACGACATGAAGGCGCAGCCATGGATCAAGGCCTATGAGGACTGGAACGTCGACAACGGCCTGACCTGTGGCCTGCCCGGCCATGCCCAGATCGGTAAGGGCATGTGGGCGGCGCCCGACAAGATGGCCGACATGCTGACGCAGAAGATCGGACATCCGCAGGCCGGCGCCACCACCGCCTGGGTGCCGTCGCCGACCGCGGCGACGCTGCACGCCCTGCACTATCACCAGGTCAACGTGATCGCCCGCCAGCAGGAGCTCGCCAAGGGCGGGCCGCGCGCAAAACTCTCCGACATCCTCACCATTCCGGTGTCGCAGTCGAATTGGGCGCCGGACGATGTGAAGCAGGAGATCGACAACAACTGCCAGGGCATCCTCGGCTACGTCGTGCGCTGGATCGACCAGGGCGTCGGCTGCTCCAAGGTGCCCGACATCCACGATGTCGGCCTGATGGAAGACCGCGCCACGCTGCGCATCTCGAGCCAGCATCTGGCGAACTGGCTGCATCAGGGCGTCATCACCAGGGATCAGGTGATGGAATCGCTGAAGCGCATGGCCGTCGTCGTCGACAAGCAGAATGCCGGCGATGCGCTCTACAAGCCGATGGCGCCGGCGTTCGACGGCGTCGCCTTCAAGGCGGCGTGCGACCTCGTGTTCGAGGGCCGCACGCAGCCGAACGGCTACACCGAATACATCCTCACCGCGCGCCGCCGCGAGGCCAAGGCTGCCGGCTGATCTTCTCAACCGCGATCACACCAAAAGCCCCGGCGACGAGCCGGGGCTTTTTTGTTGGCGCCCGCGAGCCCGCCGTCGCGGGGGCGTACCACCAAAATATCGAAAACAACCCCATGCACAGTAGCCGGCGGCGGCCGGCTGACACGGCAACTTGACATGTCGGGCAACTCAGCGGTACTTTTCCATTATTCCGAAATCGTGATGTGAGTCCGCGGCTCCGACGACGATGAGGATGGCTCCCGATACAAGGCGTTACACCACGCAGTGTCATCACCCGCGCAGGCGCAGGCGGGTGATCCAGTATTCCAGAGACGTCTGTGCTTGAATCGAGAAGCCGCGGCGTACTGGATCGCCCGGTCGAGGCCGGGCGATGACGCCGGTGCAGCCACGTCATTGCGAGCAGCGAAGCGACGAAGCTAGAACACCGCCAGATACTTCAGCAGCGAGACGATGCCGATGATGATGACGACGACGCGCGCGATCTGCTTGGCGCGGCCGTCGAGCGGCAGCATGTTGATGAGATAAAGAACGAGGATAATGACAAGGAAAGTGACGAGTACGCCGACGAGCATGCGAAGCCCCCTGATGGCATCGGTGAATGTGCTGTTCGCGCTTTGCTAACGTGCAGAGGGAAGGTCGGTTCCGAGCCAGGAACCGAAAGTGAGCCGCCTCGCAATGCGACCCTACTCGCGCGCCACCACCGGCGGCTGGCCATATTTGGCGCGGATGCGATCCGGTGCCGGCGTGAAGTTGAGCGATGCGCCGCGCCGGTCCGGGCGGCCGACCGACATCAGCCCATCCTTGCCGGCGACGATGTCGCCCTTGCGCAAGGTCGGATCATCCTCGATCTTCACCGCGGCGAGCCCGACCGGGTCCTTGCCGTTGCAGGTGCAGCCCGAGACGATCTCGTCGCGATAACGGAATGCGTTCGGCAGCTCGGAATAGGGCTTGCCGTCGTCGGTCGCGGCGGTGTCGATGTTGCCGCCATAGACCACTTCGGTCGCACTCGCCGGACAGAAGCTGTTGCAGCTCTCCGCCTTGCTCTGGTTGCCGGTCGCAGCCAGCGGGAAATAGCGGCCGTCGCAGGTGCGCACGCAATAGGCCTGGCCGCCGTCGTAGCGTGCACGGCGCTCGGCCCGCGGCACAGGCGCCGGGCCGTCGTCGAACGGCACCCGGATCAGGGGCGGACGCCCGTGCATGAAGCCGCCGAACAGTTGCGAGAAGAAATCCTGGGCTTGCGCCGCGGGCGCAAGGGACAGACCGAACAATGCCGCCGCCCCGAACACCCATTGCCTCACGTGCCGCCTTGCCATCACCGACCCTCAGTACGATGCAGATCCCCAGAGCTCCGTTCCGATTGAATCGGAACGCGGCTCCAGATCGTTGTTCCGACGCGTTTTCCTCACGCGAACCGATATCGAGTTCGCTCGAAGCTGCTCAGTACAACGGGGAAGTCACGGGAACGTTCATCGCCTGACGGCCGGACGGCAGCGTCATCACGGCGGGGCGCGGCTGCAACGGCGCCGGCCGGACCGAGATCTGTGTCGTGGTCGGACCGAGCTCGCGGGCGGCGAGATGCGGCGCATTCTTCCGCAGCACCACGACCTTGGTGCCGACATTGACCCGGTTGAACAGGTCGGTGACGTCCTCATTGGTCAGGCGGATGCAGCCCGACGAGACGAACTTGCCGATCGTCGACGGATCGTTGGTGCCGTGGATACGATACTCGCTGGAGCCGAGATACATCGCGCGCGCACCGAGCGGGTTGCCCGGGCCGCCGGCCATGAAACGCGGCAGATAGGGCTGACGCTTGATCATCTCGGCCGGCGGATGCCAGTCCGGCCATTCCGCCTTGTTGCTGATGGTCTGGGTGCCGGCCCAGGTGAAGCCCTCGCGGCCGACGCCGACGCCGTAGCGGATCGCGCGGCCGCCGCCGAGCACGTAGTAGAGCGCGGTGTTGCCGGTATCGATGATGATGGTGCCGGGCGCCTCCGATGTGTTGAGCGCGACGGTGGTGCGGCGCAGCCGCTCCGGCAGCGCGCCGTCTTCCGTGGCCCCGGTCGAAGGATCGTTCATCACCTCGTCGGAGGGGAATGCGCGTGCTTGAGTCGACGCATAGCCGAGCGCCGGCGAGCGGACCTGAGCGCTCGCCGAAGTGGCGACAATGAATGGCATCGCAAACAGGACGCCGGCGAAGGCAAAATTGCAGGCAAGGGTGTGCGCGGCGCGCGACGCAAGCCGGCGGCTGGAGAGAGACTGCTGTGTCATGTGCTGCCCCTGGACGGGATGCGCATCGTGGTGATGCGATGCCAGGCCAACGCGCATGACCGCCGGAGAGTTCCGCCGCGAATCGTCGCGAAGCCGCGATTGTCAACCCGCTCCGTCTCACGAAGCCGCGATGGAACCTTCGCCGAGGTACCGCCGTTGTCACGCACAATTTGATGCGAAATTCATTTGTCCTCGCACGGGAGGAAGCTGGTGCGCGCCTTTCCGGGTGAACGTATGCTTGGCAACGCCCCCGAAGGCACGCCGCTCCCCGACAGCAAAGCCGAACTGCCGCCGGTGATCAGCCGCGCCGAGGTCGTCGCCTTCGCGCTGGTCGCGCTGCTGGTGATCGCCGTGGTGGCGGTGCTCTACCTGGCGCGTGCCGTCTTCCTGCCGATCACCATGGCCTTCATCGTCGGCACCATGCTGTCGCCGGCGGCGAGCCGGCTCGAGCGCTACCGGATACCGCGCGCGCTCGGCGCGGTGCTGATCGTGATCGCGGTCAGTACCGCCGTCAGCTTCATGGTCGGGCTGATCGCCTCGCCGGTGATGGAATGGAGCTCGCGGCTGCCCGAGC
This sequence comes from Bradyrhizobium sp. CCBAU 53421, assembly GCF_015291625.1. Lineage (NCBI taxonomy): Bacteria > Pseudomonadati > Pseudomonadota > Alphaproteobacteria > Hyphomicrobiales > Nitrobacteraceae > Bradyrhizobium > Bradyrhizobium sp. CCBAU 53421. The sequence goes on along the minus strand of NZ_CP030047.1, from coordinate 1,106,213 downwards.
TCGGCGTGATCCTCAAGGAGAAGCTGCATGTGTTCGACCGGCCGCTCGCGCTGTGGCAGGAACTGCAGAGCATGGTCGGCGGCTCCGACACGCTGGCGACGCTGCAGATGCCGAAATTCGAATGGGTGCAGCCGACCCTGGAATTCCTGTCGCCGACCTTCGCCGAATTCCTGCTGTTCATCGCCACCCTGATCCTGTTCATCGCGAGCTGGAAGGATCTGCGCCGCGCCCTGGTGATGACCTTCAGCGATCGCGAGGCGCGGCTGCGCACGCTGCGCATCATCAACGAGATCGAGGTCCATCTCGGCAATTATCTGCTGACCGTGACGCTGATCAATGTCGGCGTCGGCACCATCACCGGGGCGATCTGCGCGGCGACCGGCATGCCCAATCCGGCCGGGCTCGGCGCGCTCGCCGCGACGCTGAACTTCATTCCGATCATCGGCCCGGTCGCGATGTTCGCGGTGCTGGTTGTGGTCGGCATCATCTCCTCGCCGAGCATCGGCGCGGGGCTGATCGCGCCGGCCTGCTTTGCGGTCGTGACCTTCATGGAAGGACACTTCGTGACGCCGACGATCGTAGGCCGCCGGCTGTCGCTGAATGCGCTCGCGGTCTTCCTCGCGCTGGCATTCTGGACCTGGCTGTGGGGCCCGATGGGCGCCTTCCTGTCGTCGCCGCTGCTGATCGTGGCGTTGATCGTGAAGGAGCATTTGATGCCGGTCAATTCGCCGCAGTTGCCGGAGGGTTAACCTCGGTTTCGCATCTGGAACTTTGCCTGATCGGAGGCGTTTTTCCTGCAACGCGAATTATCCGGGAGCTTTCGATGTCGAGCACGGACAGCGCATTTGGGATCAAGAACATGACGGACAAAGCGACCTACGAACGCCTCGAAAAGGATGTCACTGCCGTGAAGAACGATATCGCCGCCCTCACCGAACAGATCACCGACGCGCTCAACTCGTTTGCCAACAACGCAAGCAAGCAGGCCCGCCGCCGCTACAAGGATGCGCGCGCCAACGCGGAAGACGCGCTCGACGACGTGACGGAGCGCGGCAGCGCGATGATGGGCGCGGCGCAGGAGGCGGCATCCTCGATCGAGGAATCGCTCGAAGAGGTGATCACGCAGCGGCCGCTGGCAACCGTCGGCCTGGCGCTCGGCCTCGGCTTTTTGATCGGCGTCACCTGGCGGCGCTAGGCACCGACCAGCTACGGCGGAGCAGGCCCGCGATGACGGTCACGCGCAAACCACTGTTCTGGACGCGATGGCAGCGCTGGCGCGCCACCACCTCGTTTGTCGATGCGCTTTTCAAGGCAAGGCTCAGGACAAGGTTTGGCAATGCTTCAGCGGCTGATCGATGACGTCAAGCAATCCACCGGCAGCGCGCTGCGGCTGACGTCGCTTGCGGCCGCTGCCGCGATCGCGCTGTTCATCACCATCGCCTTCCTGTGCGCGGCCGCCTTCGTCTACGTGCTGCAGCACTACGGTCCGGTGGAGGCATGCCTGTCCGGCGCCGCGGTATTCCTGGTCGTCACGCTGATCGCCGTCGCCGTCTACACGGCACGCAAGCGCGAGATGCAGAGGCGCGCCGAGAAGGCGGCAAAGGCCGCGAAATCCGCCGCGGCGACGATGCTCGCCGACCCCGCTCTGATCGCCACCGGCTTGCAGATCGTCCGCGCCATCGGCGTGAAGCGGCTGATCCCGATCCTGGCGGTCGGCGGCCTCGCGCTCGGCCTGATGGCCAGCCGCAGTGCCGCCGGCAGTAGCGAGCCGGAGGAAGAGGAATAGTTGTTCTCCCTCGGGACGCGAAGCCAGCACCGCCCAACCGTCGTCATCGCCCGGCTTGACCGGGCGATCCAGTATTCCAGAGACGATTGTGATTGAGCCGATGGGCCGCGGCGTACTGGATCGCCCGGTCGAGCCGGGCGATGACAGCGGTGCTTGTTGAGATCGCGGAGCGGGCCCGTTCTCAGGTCACGCAGCGGCCGGGTTGCAGCAGCTTGGCGACTTCGGTCAGGACGCTGACCACGGGCTCGCAGGCCACCTTGCGGGTGTCGCCGGGCCGCGCGCGGGCGGGCGCTGCGGGGTGATTGCGGGCCTCTTCCCGCGCCACGGGAACGCGGACCAGGACCGACGTATCGGGCAGCCGGTCGACCTTCAGCGCGACGGTCCGGCTCGCCAGGCCGCTTGCCGGAACCGTGGCACGGTCGGTCTTGGCGGCGCGATTGACGGCGCTCTCCGGCGCCAATGCGGTGGTGATCTGCTGCCCGCCAATGAGATCGTGGCCGGATGCCAACTGGACCGCGCCGAGCGTCAGTCCAACCGCCAACGCAGCGAAAATTCCCTTTTGAATCTTTGACATGGTGATGTCCCTCGCCCCATGGAAATTCCCGTTGGCGATCACGGACACAACGCGAACGAAACCTGTGGGGTTCTCGCGCCCGGACATCACTTAACCGTGTACGAAAATATTTTGATTCGCGCGGAACGAGTCCGGGGGTCTGCGAGTCATTGCAAGAGCCGGATATTCCCCCTGCCCCATTGACCGGCGACGTAGGGCGCGACCGTGGTGATGCCGGTCGCGCCCTGCTCTTTTTTGATGTGCCGCGAACTTTGATGTGCCGCGACCATGCGTCAGGCGGCCCTGTGACTCACTGATCGCGATTGAAAGCCCGAAGCCAAAGGGACGGTCCTCCATGCCAGCGAGAGGACCGCCTGCTTCAGGCATTGTCGTTCGATGGCATGTCCTGGGATCGAACAACCGTCACTTCACGGCAAGACGGGCAACGACCGACATGAAACTTGATCCCGGTTGTCCGGTCGTCGACGAGCATCAATTCGCTCAAGGGCTCACCGCATTTGCAGGTGACCGTTTTCTGATCGGCAAAATGCATCTGACGTCCTCCATAAGCCTGGAGATCTCATCTCGTCATCGGGGCGAGCCCGCTTGCGCCGTGCTCGCCCCTTAGCTCCGCTCCTTCTCGATCTGTCAGATCCGGGCAATCCGGATGGTGGGTATGGCTCCCGGCGCTTATTTCGAAGCGGATTGCGCCTTCCGTGACTCCGCGGCTTCGCGCGCCTGCCGCTCGGCCTTGAGGCGCTGGAAGTTGTCGTAGAACGCCTTCTCGTTGGCGCGATGCTCCTTCATCGCCTGCGATGCGTCTTGCTGACGCTGCGCATCACGGTCCTTGCGCTGCTGGGGAGTCAAATTCATCCGACACTCCAATTAAGCTCTTGAATCGACGATGGATTCAACGCACGAGGCCGGAAAAGGTTGCACCCTGGGAAGGAACCGGATCTATTTGCGCAGGCTCGCCCAGACGCCGCCGAGGATCAAAAGGCCGCCGACCAGATGGATCAGCTTCGGCGGCTCGCCGAGGATGATCCAGGACAGTAAGGCGCTCGCGATCGGCGCGACGTAGAGCACCAGCGACGTCCGCACCGAGCCGAACCGTGCGCCGAGCCAGGCGAAGCCGGCATAGGCGATCAGGCCGGGCACGAGGCCGGCGAAGACATAGGCCTCGAACGCCCTGGCGTTGAACACCGCGGCCGGCGTCGTCCACATTTCCTGCAGCGCGGGCGGCAACGAGCACAGCGCGCCGGCCGCCGAGAACAGGCTGACCCGCGCCAGCAGCGAGGCGCGCGGCGCGACGCGCGACTGCACCAGCGTGTAGCCGGACCAGCCGAGCATCGCGCAGACCACCAGGAGATCACCCCAGGCCGCGCTCGACTGCGTCAGCGTGTCGAGATGGCCGCCCGAGACGATCAAAAGCGCGCCGGCGAGCGCCAGCGCCGTGCCGAGCCATTGCAGCGGACCGATATGCTCGATGCCGAGCGCGGCCGAGATCAAGAGCACCATGATCGGCGACAGCGCGAAGATCAGCGCGATATGGATCGCCGTTGTCGTGATGCCGGCGATGTAGACCGGACCGCCGCACAGGAACATGCCGAGGAAGCCCGCGGCGAGGATCGGCCAAAAATTCTGCGCCAGCGGGATCTTGCCGTCCCGGACAGCCGCGATCGCGAACGGCGCGAGACCAATGGCGATAATGCTCCAGCGGAAGAAGGCCAGCGAGAACGGCGGCACCGAGCCGGCAAGGCCGCGCGCCAGCACCTGGTTGGAGGCCTGTCCGACCGCGACCAGGATGAAGCCGGTCAGTGCGATCGTGTCTTCCCAGCCCGTGGCCGGGCGGCCGGCCTGGCCTTTCGGCAGCTCCGCATCCATGACACCGCCCCCTCAGCCGGTGCGCAGGCACGCCCCCGCTACTGCTCCGCCGCCTCGCGCTCCATGTCGCGGCCGGTCATGTCCTCGCCCTGCATGTTGGCATATTCGCGCGCCATCTCGCGCATCAGGAATTTGGCGGGGACGTCGTGATAGGTGCCGTGGTCGTTGACGTACTGCATGTAGGCGCGCCCCGCGCCGTCGAAGGGGTGCAGCAGCGCGTCCGAATGACCGTCGAAATCGAGCGGCTTGACGCCAAGCTTGGCGCACAGCGTGTCGTTGAAGGTCGGGGTCGCCTTGCGCCAGGCGCCGTCGACGAACACTTCGGTGAAGCCGTGCCAGGTGAACAGATCCGAGCCCATGCTCTGGCGCAGCTTCTCGGTGGTGAGATGATTGCGGACATCGGCGAAGCCGACCCGGGCCGGGATGCCGTGGACCCGGCAGGCCGCGGCATAGAGCGCCGCCTTGCCGACGCAGTAGCCGTTGCCGGCGGCGAGCACGCTGGAAGCCCGGTAGCTCTCCGCCGAGCGCATGCTGACATAGGGGTTGTAGCGGATGCCGTCGCGCACCGCGGTGTAGAGCCGGCTCGCAATGTCGCGGGCGCCGGCGTCGGATGGGACAGCGGCGCGGGCGAACGCCTCGACAGCGGGATGATCGCTGTCGACATATTCGCCGGGGTCGGTGTAGAGGCGGCTGATCGTCTTGGGGAGATGCTCGGTCATGGTGCAAGCTTAGCAAGCCATCTGCGCAGTTCAATGCAGCGCGTGCAGCCGCATTGCAGAGCTGCCGTTCGGTTCTCGCCGTTCAGTTCTTGAAGTGTTCATCCAGTTGCGGCGGTGGGTAGCTGCGCCGCTTCGCCTTGAAATATTCGCGCGCGAAATGGATGCCGATCCCGATCAGGAACGGCGGGGCGAGCGCGGCGGCGATCATCAGCGCGGTGATCGATTTCGGCGTCAGGATGTCCAGCACCATCGACGCCAGCAGCCACAGCGTGGCAGCAATCACCGCGACGTCGACATGCTTCATTCCCTCAGTCTTTCCTTGGTCCCTGGCCTCGATCCGGGTTCCATCCTACCGGCTGGTCCCCGGCGCGCCAAGGATTCCGGCGGCAAGCGATACCTCGGGCCCTTCACTTTTTTGGAACGGGCCTTGTTTGGAACGGCGCTCGCGCGGGCCACGTTGGTCCGGGACGATCCGGATCAACCGAACGCGGAGGCCGCGATGGGCAACTCCAGTGACATCCACAACGGCGTCGACCATCCCGCCAGCCGGAATGGCGTCAACGACCCGGTCGGCGGGGTCGACGTGAAACGGACCTTCCACGACAACCAGACGCCCCATGAGCGCGCGCAATGGGCCGCCGACGTCCGCGCGGACCCCTCACCGAGGAGCGACGAGGCGTTCCTGCCCGAAGCGCTACGGCGGCGGCCGACGTCGCCGATCAATCCGCGCACCGGCCGCCATCCGACCGATTAGCGTCTGGAGAGATTGACCCGTCACCCCCGCGCAAACGCTTCGCCTTTGTCGCTGGAGGTGCGAGCAAAGCGAGCCTCGAAGGGTCGACGGCCACCGGCCGGGCCGTGCATCCTTCGAGACGCGCGTTCCGCGCTCCTCAGGATGACGGAAGGGGGAACGCGTAGCTGACCATTAGCTCGCGAACGCGCGCACCAGCAGCAGGCCGCCGAACAGCGCCAGGATCGAGAGCACGACGGAGGCCGCGATGTAGGCGGCAGCCGGCCATAGCTCGCCGCGCTGCATCAGCACGATCGCGTCGAGCGAAAAGGTCGAGAAGGTGGTGAAGCCGCCGCAAATGCCGACGGTGAGAAACACCCGCATTGCCTGGCTGACATTCCAGGTCAGCGCGAAGGACTCCGCAAACACGCCGATCAGGAACGAGCCCACGATATTGATCACCAGCGTGCCCCAGGGAAATTCGGCGCCGACCAGGCGCCCCGCGCCGATCGCCACCAGATAGCGCGCGACCGATCCCAGCGAACCGCCGATCGCGACCGCCGCCAACAATTGAACGTTCAACTTCTCACCCTTCCTGCCCGCCACTCGGCGATGCCGACCAGCGTCCCAACGACAAAAGTCGCGGCGACCAGCTCGCCCGGGGCGTCGACCAGCAGAGCGACGACACCGACGAGCCAGATCGACCCGACCAGCGACAATGCGATTGAGAGTGAATCAGGAAGACCCGTCATGCTCTGCCCCTTCTCGTTCGCGGGGCGCACTGCGGGTCGGCGGTGGCGCATGCTCCTACCGACGCTGTCGCGCCCGGTAGGAGTCATCAGCCTTGCGGCGGTTATCGGGGGACTCCATCCCCATCAACGGAGGGATGGTAGGCGAGCGCAGCGACGGGAGCAAGTGGGCGTCCCGCGCCGGTGTCGGTTCACTCGTGCATCGACAGCATCGCGTTCAGCTCGACGGCGGTGCGCAACTGCTCGATCCGAGCGACGATCTGTTCGCGCTTGGCGCCGCGCGGCAATTCCGCGAGCTGGCTCTCGAGCCGCACGCGATGCTCCTCAAGGCGCTGCTCGAACGTGTGGGGCTCAGATCGCTTCCGCTTCCGAATTATCCTCTCCATCACTCATCCTTGGCGGTTGCAGACCGGGACTGTTGGCCCAGCGGTCCAGTTGATCGATGACCTGCGCGTGGCTCGGACGCTGCGGCTTCGGGGCTTCCGGTTCCTCGGACAGCTTGCGGGGCAGCTTGATGTCGTTGGTCATGGCGGTACTCCCGCCAGACAACGGAGGGGCAGCCGGATCGTTCCGCAATTTTCCAATTAAGTTATTGATTTTGCTTGGTAAATATACTCAATCAACGTTTTTATCTGAGTCTGTGGAACCCCACGCAAATTGGTTCGTTTAGCAAACTACTCAACTAACTAATTCTGGGCGATTTGCGATGAATGAGCTTCGCGCTGAACGTCTTCAAGTCATGCTTTCCCCTGAGGAACTGGCTGCCCTCGACGATTTCCGATTCAAGCATCGTATGCCGACCCGCGCCGCGGCGGTCCGCGAGCTGCTCAAGCTGGGCCTGTCCGGCGTCGGCATCGACGGGGCGGCGGGAGTGAAATCCAGCGATTACGGGGTGTTCAATCGAGGGCCCGAAGGGCACACGCAGACGGACGCGCCGGAAGACAAGTAACGGCGGGCTGGCGCTGATGTAACGGTTCAGCCGCCGACGAAGAGGTCCACGACCGCCTTCAGGGTGCAGACCACGAGCGCCGACGTGAACATCGCCGTGCCGAGATCTGCGAGATAAAGCAGCTGCGCCTTCTGCTCCGCATCAAGCCGCGCGATCGCCTTGCGCATGGCCAAGCTCCCTTTTCAGGAGAACGCGTGCCGCGAACACCGGTTCCGTCCGACGCGCGCGCGCTCAGGCCCGCTGCAGCGCCAGGGTCACGCCGCCGAGCGTCAGCGCCATGGCGCCGATCTCGCGCAGGCCCAGCGGCTCGCCGAGGATGATCGCCGCCGAAATCACGCCGATCACCGGCACCAGCAGCATGCCTGTCGACGCCGATGTCGGCGGCAGGCGGCGCAGCGTCTCGAACCAGGTGAGATAGCAGATGCCCATCGGCATCAGCGTCATGTAGGCGAAGCAGCCGAGGCCGAACGGCGTGATGGCGGCATAGTTCGGCTGCTCGAACAGAATGCCGAGCAGCAGCATCACCAGACAGCCGATGCCGACCTGCCAGGCGACCACCGCAAGCGGCGGCATCGGCAGCGGCTTGCGGTTCAGCACGTTGCCGAGCGCGAACAGGATGGCGCAGGCCAGCGCGAGCGCGATGCCGGTGAGCTTGCCGGTGCTGAACGAAAAGCCATTGCCGCCGAGCAGCATCGCAACGCCGGCGACGCCGAGCACCAGCGCCGCCAGATCCCGCAGCGTCGGGCGGCTGTGCAGCACCGGCCAGGCGAACAGCATCGCCCAGATCGGCATGGTGTAGGCGAGCAGCGCGCCCTCGCCGACCGTGACGAATTTCATCGCGATGGTGCCAAAACCCATCCAGGCGAAGACATTGGTGAACGAGGCGAATAGCAGCCTTGGGACCGCCTCGCGCGGCACCGCGAGCGACTGGCCGCGGGCCAGCGCCAGCGTGCCCAGGATCACCGCCGCGCAGGTCCCGGCGAGCCCGCGGGCGAACAGCGGCGGCCATTGCTGCAGCAGCAGCTTCATCAGCGGCCAGTTCAGGGCCCAGCCGAAGGCCGTCACCACCAGGCAGAGGAAGCCGATCGTTCGGTCGCGTTGCGTCGTATCCATGGGCCGCGCTTAGCAGGCGGAGCCAGGCGATTCCACTTCGCGGCACGCATGCCGCACCGCGTTGCGCATGCAGCGGCGCGCGGCAGGCGCGAATGGCCGGCTGTGTCTTCGGATAGCGCCGTCAGGCAAAGGTGGCGACCCCGACCCGCGGCCAGCCCTCGCTCTTCCGCGCGGCGGCAAGCCTGCTCGTCCAGGCATCGATCAAGCTCGCGATCAGGAGGCGGCCGGTGCCGCGCATGTCGGGCAGCTTCATGGTGGGCGTGCCGAGCGTCAGCGCGACCACGCCGTGGGTGGCCGCAAGCAGCGCAGTCGCCAGCCGCGGCGGCAGGCCGGATGCCGGCTCGGCGCCATGCGCGGCAAGATATTCCCGCACCGACATCACGAACAATTCGTAGCTGCGGCGCGCGATCTCGGTCTCGCCGAAATAGACGCCGTCGGGAAACCGGCGGTCCTCGAGCGTGCCGGACATCGAGAACAGCGAACGGAAGTGATCGGGATTGTCGGCCCAATAGTCGAGATAGGTTTCCATCACCCGGCGCAGCCGCAGATCGCTGTCGGCCGTCTGGGCACGGACCCGCTCGAGCTGCTCGGCGACCGCTTCGAGGTTCTGCTGCTTCACCGCGAGCAGCAGCAGCAGCTTGGTCGGATAATATTTGAGGACGGTGCCCTTCGAATAGCCGATCGCGTCGGCGATCTTCTGGATCGAGACGGTCTCGAGCGTACCGGCGGCGAACTCCTTCCGCGCGGTCTCGAGGATCAGCGCCTTCAGCGCCTCCTTGTCGGCCTCCTGGCGCGCCCTGCGCTGAAAGCGCCGCGCTCCCTTGCTGGATCGCTCCTCGATCGACATCGCCTTCTCTTGGCCGTCTCCTGGCCGTGTCCTAGAGGGTTTTCCGGTCCGATGGAATCGAAACGAGGCTCCTCTTGCCATACCGCAGTTAATTGACTATGGTCAATTAACTGATCACAAGACGGGAGGATGCAATGAGCGCCCCTGCGAGCCCCCTCGCCGGCGAGATTGTCCGCAGCGATTTCGATCCGTTCAGCGCGGCGACGCGGGCCGATCCCTACGGCACCTATGCGGAGCTGCGCGCCGCGGCGCCGGTCGTCCGCCTGACCAGGTATGACATCTGGGCAGTGCCGCGCTTTGCCGAGGTCAAGACGATCTTCGGTGACCACGTCAATTTCAGCAACGCCGGCGGCGCCGGGCTTGCCAACCACTTCAAGGAGAAGCCGTGGCGGCCGCCGAGCATCGTGCTGGAAGCCGATCCGCCGCTGCATACGCGGACCCGCGCGGTGCTGGCGCGGATCCTCTCGCCCGGCGCGATGCGGCGGCTCGCCGATGATTTCAAGGCAACGGCTGCGCGGCTGATCGACGGGCTGGTCGAACGCGGATCGTTCGACGCCATCAAGGACATCGCGGAGGTGCTTCCGGTCAGCGTGTTTCCCGACGCGCTCGGCATCGACCAGGAGGGCCGCGAGAATTTCCTGACCTATGGCGCGATGGTGTTCGCCGGCTTCGGGCCCGAGAACGACTATTTCCGCAACCTGATGAACGAGGCGCCGCGCGTACTGCCGTGGGTCGCGGCGCGCTGCCAGCGCGAGGCGCTGCGGCCGGGCAGCTTTGGCGCGCAGGTCTATGAAGCGGCCGACACCGGCGAGATCGGCGCCGAGGAAGCTCCGCTCCTGGTGCGCTCGCTGCTCTCGGCCGGGCTCGACACCACGATCAGCGCGATCGGCATGGCGCTGTACACGCTCGCGCGCCATCCGGAGCAATGGGCATTGCTCGCAGCCGACCCGTCGCTGGCGCGCGCGGCGTTCGACGAGACGCTGCGCTTCGATTCACCGGCACCGTTCGTATTCCGCACCACGCCGCACGACACCGAGATCGCCGGCGTCAGGATCGGCAAGCACGAGAAGGTGCTGCTGCTGCTCGCCTCCGCCAACCGCGACGACGCGCGCTGGGAGCACGCCGACCAGTTCGACATCAGGCGGCGGCTGTCCGGACACATGGGCTTCGGCGTCGGCATCCACGGCTGTGTCGGACAGATGGTGGCGCGGCTGGAGGCGGAGGCCGTGATCGCAGCGCTCGCCGGCCGCGTCAAGCAATTCGACATTGCAGGCCCCACAGCCTTCCGCGACAGCTCGGGGCTGCGGGCGCTCAGCACGCTGCCGGTCAACGTCACACCGAAGTAGCTTCGAGATCCCTCAAGAAAAAGCCGGCGTACCTTTCGATACGCCGGCTTGCACTTTGCCCTCTTGCGTAAACTCAGGTCATGCCGACGCCGCGCGCGGCGTGCGGTTGCGCGAGTTGCGCTGGAAGAACAGCGCCTGGCTCGCCACCGCCGACACCATCGCCGGCTGGAACGGCTTCGAGATCAGGAACGCCGGCTCAGGCCGTTCGCCGGTCAGGAAGCGTTCGGGATAGGCCGTGATGAACACCACCGGCACCTCGAAGGTGCGTAGCAGCTCGTTGACCGCGTCGAGACCGGACGAACCGTCGGCGAGCTGGATGTCGGCGAGGATCAGGCCGGGCTTCTTGTTCTTGGCGAGCGCCACCGCATCGGAATGCGTGCGCGCAACGCCGATGACGTTGTGGCCGAGATTCTTCACCAGGCTCTCGAGGTCCATGGCGATGAAGGTCTCGTCCTCGATGATCAGCACATCGGTGGCGATCTCGGCGGCCATCTCGCGGCCGGCGGCATCGGTCAGCTTGCGCGTCTCGGCGATATCGGTGCCGAGGATGTAGCCGACCTCCTCCTCCGAGAAGCCTTCCAGCGACAGCAGCAGGAAGGCCTGGCGAGGCAGCGGCGTGATGTTGGAGAGCCGGCGCTCTGGCGGCAGCGAGAGCGTCGCCACGTCGGCATTGTCGTTGTTGTTCACCGACACTGAATTCCAGATCTGGGTGAACAGCCGGAACAGGCCGGCGCGCGGACCATGCGTCTGGTCCAGCAACGACCCGTCCTGCAGCAGGGCCTCGAGCATGGCCCCGACATAGGCGTCCCCGGACGCCTGGTTTCCGGTCAGTGCGCGAGCATAACGGCGCAACAGCGGAAGGTGTTCGGCAACGATCTGCGATCGGGACATTCCCACTCCATCCTTGTTCGTGAGGCCAACCGGCCTGAAACCCGTAATCTGGGGCGGCGTACCAATTTGGGGCAACCCCGGTTCCCCTGCATGCCCGACTACGCGCGAAAGCCGGAAAAGTTCCGCGAAATAGTTCCAGTCTTCCGGAACTTTATGCGCAACTTTGCATTAGCTCCTGACCGACGAGGCAACGCGGCCAGCCTCTTTTTTCGAGGAAACATCTTGGAAATCAGAGACTTAACTCCCGGGGAAGCGTGGATCAGATCATGAAGGAAGTAAAGAAGCAGGGCGGTCTCAACGCCGAGATTCAATCGAGAATCGGCCACCAGTTGCGCGCCATGTACGACGATGTGGTGCGGCAGGGGGTGCCCGACCGCTTTGCGGAGCTGATCCGCAAACTCGACGGACCCGAGGCTGCCGCGGCAGCCGTGGCCGGGGGCGATACCGACAAGAACAATGGAGGGGACTAATGCCTCTCACGAATGAACTTCGCGACGATATCCTTGCGTCGGTCCCGAGCCTGCGCGCGTTCGCGATCTCGTTGTCCGGTAATGGTGACCGCGCCGACGATCTGGTGCAGGAGACCCTGCTGCGCGCGATCGCCAACATCGACTCGTTCCAGCCCGGCTCCAACCTGCCCGCGTGGTTGTTCACAATCCTGCGCAACCTGTTTCGCTCCGACTACCGGAAGCGACGGCGCGAGGTGGAAGACGCCGAGGGCAATTATGCCAAGACGCTGAAGAGCCAGCCGTCGCAGGCTGCGCATCTGGAGTTCGAGGAATTCCGCGCGGCGCTCGAAAAGTTGCCGCAGGACCAGCGCGAGGCGTTGATCCTGGTTGGTGCCTCCGGCTTCTCCTACGAGGATGCCGCGGCGATCTGCGGCTGCGCGGTCGGCACCATCAAGAGCCGCGTCAACCGCGCGCGTTCGAAGCTCTCCGCGCTGCTCTATGTCGACAGCGCCGAGGATTTCGGTCCCGACAACACCGTGCGCGCCGTGATCGGCGGCAATGGCGGATAGCCAGGCGCGATGCCAGATTCGAAAGGCGGCCCCCATCGGGCCGCCTTTTTCGTTCGGCGATCTCAATCGGTCGTCGTGAGCCTGGAGTGTTGTCCTGGCGCGTTGCGCGACGGCCGCGCCATCAGCCCGCCATCGCCTGCCTGACGGCGGCCGGCTTGAAGCCGCTTCTCAATTCGAGGATCTTGGCCGCGATCTCGGTCACCGGCACCGGATGACTGAACAGGAAGCCCTGGGCCTCGTTGCAGCCCTCGGCCCGCATGTGGTCCAGCTGCTCGACGGTCTCGATGCCTTCGGCGATCGTGGTCATGCCGAGGCTTCTGCCAAGGCTGATGACGGCGCGCACGATCGACTTCGAGCCATGCGTCGCCGTCGCGTCGCGCACGAAGGATTTGTCGATCTTGAGCTTGTCGAACGGAAAACTGCGCAGATAGCTCAGCGACGAATAGCCGGTGCCGAAATCGTCCAGCGCAATGCGCAGCCCCTGCGCCTTCAGCTTGTGCAGCGTCGCAAGCGTCTCGCTGCTGTTGGCGAGGAAGACGGACTCGGTGATTTCGAGCTCGAGCCGGCGCGGCGACAATTTCGACGCCGCCAGCGCGTTGACGACGACGTCGATGAAGTCGGGATCACGAAACTGGACCGCCGAGACGTTGACCGCGAGCTTCATCTCGCTGGGCCAGGTAACGGCCTGCTCGCAGGCGCGATTGAGCACCCATTCTCCCAGCGGACCGATCAGGCCGATCTCTTCGGCGATCGGGATGAACTGGTCCGGCGACACCAATCCCCGTTTCGGATGGTGCCAGCGCAGCAGCGCCTCGAAGCCGCAGATGCGGTCGAGATGGAGATCGTAAAGCGGCTGGTAGTACAGCGAGAACTCGTCCTTGGCCATCGCCTCGCGAAGGTCGAGCTCGATCGCGCGGCGACGCTGCAGGCTGGCGTCCATCGCGGGCTCGAAGAAACGCCAGGTGCCCCGGCCTTCCATCTTGGCGCGGTACAGCGCGACGTCGGCGTTCTTCAGCAGCTTCTCGCCGGTGGTGCCGTCGCCCGGCGACATCGAGATGCCGACGCTGCACCCGACCACGACGCGATGTCCGTTCAGCTCGTAGGGGGCGCCGACGCATTCCACGATGCGGCGGGCGAGGCGTTCGGCCTCCTCGCCGCCCTGCACGCCGCACTGGATGACTGCGAACTCGTCGCCGCCAAGACGCGCGACGGTATCGATCTCGCGGACGCAGGCGTTGAGCCGGTCCGCGACCGCACACAGCAGTTCGTCACCGACCGGATGGCCGAGCGTGTCGTTGACCTGCTTGAAATTGTCGAGATCGAGGCAGAACACCGCGAAGCCGGAACCGCGTCCGACCTGAGCGACCGCGAGCTCGATCCGTTCCGCCAGCAACGTCCGGTTCGGCAGCTTGGTCAAGGCGTCGTGCCGGGCCATGAACGCGATCTGCGACTCGGCGCGCTGCTGCTCGGTGACGTCCTCGCAGGTGACGAGCCAGCCGCCGTCGGTTGTCGGCCGCTGCGCGATCGCAATGATCCGTCCATCGGCCAGATGCTGCAGATAGTTGCCCTCGTGCTGGGCCATCGATCGCTCGCGTTCCGCCAGCAGGTCGGCAACGGTCCGTTCACCATGATTGCCGGCGGCGACGCTCAGCCCGAGCACGTCCTCCATGGTCATTGCGGGAACGACGAGCTCCGGCGAAATGTCGAAGATCTCGCAGAACCTGCGGTTGGCGACCTGCAGCCGCGCCTCGCTGTTGTAGAGGCACAGCCCTTGCGACATGTGCGTGAGCGCCGCATCGAGCCGCAGATTGGTTTCATGCAGCTCGGCCTTCTGCTGCTTCAACGCGGAGATGTCGCTGTAGACGAGGACGACGCCGCCCTCCTGCGTCTCGCTGCGGCTGACGCGCAGCCAGCGTCCGTCGGAAAGCTGCGCCTCGCTCGCGAAGCCATCGAGCCCGCCGTCGGCCGGCGCGAGGCTGGGGGCATCGAGCCGATCCGACTGCAGAAGCTGCGGCGACAAACGAATGAATTCGCTGGCGCGCGAGTTGGCCAGCGCGATCTGGCCATCCGAATCGAGCAGCACGACGCCTTCGCGCGACGTTTCGAGCGCATCGGAGAGCCGCGCCTGCGCCGAGCGGCGTTGCGACACCTCCTGATCGACCATCCGCCTGATGTTGTCGCGCATGGTTTCCATGGCGGTCAGCAGCGTGCCGAGCTCGTCGGTGCCGCCCTTGGGCACGGTCGCGTCGAGGTCGCCGCCGGCGATGCTGCGCGCAGCCCGCGATGCGATGGCCACGGGCCCGATGATCCGGCGCGCCAGCAACCACGAGAACAGCGCCGACAGGATCAGCGCGACGGTTAGCCCGGCGATGTTGAGCTGCAAATCCCGCTTGATCGTCGAGAGCGCCTTCTGCCGGAACAGAAAGCCGTCGCCGGCGGTATAGTTGACCAGGAGCTCGACCTGCTGGCTGACGATCTTGGAATAGCGATCGAGATCGCCGACCGTCGTCTCCGATGCGCGCGGATCGGCCGCCGGACTTCCCTCGAGCGACGCACCGATCGCGCGGCGATGCAGCGCCATCCAGGCGTCGGCGGCCTCCTGAACCTTTGCCGCGGCTTGCGCGGCCCGCGAGGACTGCGACCGGTCGGCCGCGATCGTCAGATCTTCCGAAAGCGTCTTGGCGAGCTTTTCGATCTGGCTGTCGAGGCTGGCCCGAATTTCCGGATCCGTGGTCAAAAGACGCTGCGACGAGGTGACCCGCATCGAGGCGAAGTCAGCACCGGCCGCGCGGGCGTAATTGATCGACATCAGGGATTCGTCGAACGTCTTGGCCACCAGATCGCCGGCATGGCGGATACCAAGGATCGAGTATCCGCCGAGCGCGACGGCAATCGCGCTCATCGCGAGGCAAAAAATCAGAATCTGGGTGCGGATCGAACCCGTGGTCAGGGCAAGACGCGACAGGCCGCCGGTTGCGAACCGAAAGGCCGCACCGCCCTTGACCTTGAGGTTGCCTAATAGGCTATCCATACCCGCGTTTCGCCGTAGTGCTCGATGTTCAAGCTACGCAGAAACGCGCAGCGCTTGCGGAAAAATGACTGTCTGCTCAAAATTGCTTTAGTAGTGACTGCAACTCATGCTGAAATCGTTAAGATCAGCTGGCGATAATCACCCTTGCAGGTAACCCGGGACGCATCATTTGCACCCTAGAGTAGCCGGTGTTGAAATTCCAAGCGGGGGTCTCATGAAGTCAGGCTTGTTGCGCATCCTGCGCCTCGGCCGGTCCGGCCGCGTGCCTTTATTGGCCGCGATTGTCACGGGAGCGCTAGCCGGCGCCGCTTTGGGTGCGGCTCCCTATGTCATTTCGCAGAAGGATCGTGAATTCAAGCCCGCCGAGATCTCGATCAAGCGCGGCGAGGCTTTACGATTCATTAACGATGACGGCGAGCTGCTTCATCACGCTTATTTGAGCACCGATACGTTCAGTTTCGACTCGGGCGACCAGCAGCCGGGCAGCAAGTTCGACGTCACCTTTTCGGTGCCCGGCGATTACACCGTGTTGTGCGGCATTCATCCGAAGATGAAGCTGGCGGTCCACGTCGCCAAATAGTCCCCCCAGGCATCGACGATCTAAAGGACCGAGGTCTTGAAGATCGCGGCATGGCCGAAATAGTAGACGAACAACGTCAGCGACAGCGCGGCACAGAGCGCGACCGGGGCGAGCCATGGCGCGCGACGATCGCGCGGCAGCACCTTGTTGTCGGCGAGGATCGCAAACAGCACGGCAATGATCGCCGAGTGGCCGATGGTGTCGATCTTGCCGAATTCAAAGCAAGCGCTGATGAACATCCCCGTCAGCACGGTGGCGGCGCAGCGCCGGATCAACGGCGTCCAGATCAGGGCAAAGGCGAGCGTGAATTCCACCATGCCCGCGGCGCGCATGTAGAACTCGTTGTCGAAGCCGAGGGTCATCCCGGCATGCTCGATCAGGAGCGGGTAGCTCCATTCCGGATAGGCCCATTTTTCGATCGAGGCCCACATCAGCGTGACCGAGGCGGCGTACCGCATCACGTCGATCGGGCGGATTCCGAACAGATCCTTGTTCAGCCCGATAAGCGCAAAATAGGCGGCAACACCGAGAAAAATCGGGTAATCGGCAAGATGGAAGACACCGTAGTCGCGAACGCCGATGCCGAACAGGATCGCCATCCCCACCGCCGACAGCGGCAGCGTGCGCCGCGACAGCATGCCGGCGGCGATGCCGAGCTGCAGCGCGCCCACCAGCGGTGACGACGTCTTCAATTCGGGCGTCAGCAGGATCCCGCCCACGGCCCAGATCGAGATGAAGAAGAACGCGCAGACCGCGCGCATCATCGTCTCGGTGTGCAGCCGCAGCTGCTCGGTGATGCGGTCCAGCACGCGAATGGTCGCATCGCCGAGCGATGTCGGCTCGATCAGGCAGCCCGCAAACAGCCAGAAGACGGCAACACCGAGCAGCAGTTCAAAGTCGAGGCAAAGGACATTCTCGAGTCCGCGGGGCTGACCGGCGACATCGTACGCGCAAAACCATTTGACATGTGCCTCGGCACTGCGCGCGGCTGTGACGCAAAACAAAACCGCTGCAAAGCACGTGGCGAAAAAGGAGCGCACAGCCGAGCCGGCTTCTCGCTCCCGCCCACTAAACATCGAACCAACCGCCCACACACAGACTTAAGGACTTGCACGCTTAAGGACTTGTTTAACTTATATCAAATTTTATGGTTTGCGCCTGCCCAAGACATCCGCTGGTTGCATTGTGGTTAATCGCGGCGGGTGGGCCCCGGCCCGCCCCTCGGTGCGGCGTTTTCCGGCCAGTTCCATCGAATTTTAGCTAATTCCGGCACGGGAGCTCAATTCAACTGTCGTAGTGAAGCCGAACAGATCGGATCGGGAGGCCGGTTAGATGTTCGGAATGTTGAGTGTCGTGAGTATCGGGGTGGGGTCGGCCCTCGCCTATGTGACGAAATCGTCCCCGTCACGCACGGCGGCGCTCGAGACGTGCGCGGGCGCGTTCCTGGTGGTCGGTCTCGGCCTGCTTGGGGCCGCACTGCCGCACCTCGTCTGACGAACGCCCCTTCTCATCCCTGTGCTGCGATCAGCGCGGCAATTTGGGGACCCCCGCCACCGGCGGAGCCGTTGCGGTCAAAGTTTGCAGGAAGGCGATCAGGTCCTTCTTCTCGCCAGAAGTCAGAGACAACGGCTTGATGTCGGGCGACCGGCTCGGCCGCTCGATCCCGCCTTTGTTGTAGAGCTCGATGACATCTTCCAGCGTTGCGACCGATCCGTCGTGCATGTAGGGCGCGCGGCGCGCGACGTCGCGCAATGTCGGGGTCTTGAACGCATATTTCAGCTTCGCCGAGGTCGGAAAGAACCGGCCGCGCCCGATGTCGTGGCCCTTGGCGGTGCCGATATCCTGGAAGGATCCGTCGGAGAAGGACGGGCCGCTGTGGCAGGACGAACAGCGTCCCTTGCCGTTGAAGAGCTCAAAGCCCTGCTTGGCTGATGCGCTGATCGCGCTCTCGTCGCCCTTGATCCAGCGGTCGAACGGCGCCTCGCCCGCAACGATGGAGCGCTCGAAGGTCGCCAGCGACTGCTCGATCCGCGGCCGCGTGATGGCGCCGTCTCCGAACGCGTGGGTGAATGCGTCGACATAGCCGGGGATCGCCGCAAGACGTGCGATCAATTCCGGTTCGGTCATGTTCAGGTTCATCGGGCTCAGGATCGGCCCGAACGCAACGGATTCGAGATCCTTGAACTTGCCGTCCCATCCCAGCGGCTCGAAGAACGCCACGTCGATCAATGTCGGCGAGCGGATCGGCAGGCCCTTCGGATCCTCACCGATGGCGCGCGGCAGGCCGTCGGCCCATGACAGGCTCGGCTTGTGGCAGCTCGCGCAGGCGTGCGTCTTTGACCGCGACAGCAAGGGATCGAAGAACAGCATCTGCCCGAGCGCGGATTTCGCCTCCGAATAGGGATTGCTGCTCGGGAAGGGGATGACGTCCGGACGGCGATAGCTGGCACGGATTGTCGCAGGGGCGCTCGGCACCGTCGCCGGGGTCAAGGCAAGCGACAGCCCTACCGGCAAAACTGCCGCGAGCAAGGTCAGGCTGACCCAAAGCCTCATCGGGGTCCTCAGACGGTATCCTGCTCGGTATATGCCTAAGCATGTTCAACGAAGTTTTAACGGTCGGTTGCGAGGTATTACGGGTGCCGGATTTCGTCACAGATGATCACAGATGACACGAGCGTCGTCCGGCGTGCCTGATTTCGATCAATCCGCGCAGCGACAGAGCGACACAACCAGAGGCGGCTGCGACCGCCCTACTTCTTCGCGGGACGGACCGGCGCGGAGAACTGCTCGGTGCGGTCGCGCTCGGTCATGTCGACGACGGTGTCCATCGGCGCGGTGAGCTCGTAGACATAGGAGACGTCGGTGAAGTAGCGCTTGGCGGTGCCGCCGAGCGCCTCCGGCGCGACGCGGTCGAGCAGGATCAGGCCGAAGTCGCTATCGGCGCGCCGCGTCGCCTGGCTGGTGTTGAACTCCTCCCAGCGGAAATGGAAGACCGCGTCCGCATCTTCGCCGGCGACCTCCCAGTTCGCGACGATGTGCGGATGCTTGCCGACCAGCGACAGCCCTTCGTCGGAATGCGAGGCGAGCTCGAAGAACAACAGCGACAGCGATTGCGCGGCGCGGGCGCTGACGGTGATATCGGGACCGTTCACGGCAATCCGGTCAGCATGCGGAATCGCGCGCGATTCGAACAGGCCCTTCAGCTTGACGCCCTGCCACTGGCTCTCGCTGAGCAGCGTGACGACGTTCGACATCGCGTGAATGCGCCCGATCAACAATTCGCGCGCGACGTCGATGTCCGCACCGTGCCGCAGCGTGCGCGTCACGATCGACTGGATCACCGCGAGGATGTTCTTGACCCGATGGTTGAGCTCGTCGATGACAGCGGTGAGCCGGCGCTCGAAGCCGATCCGGACCTCGATCTCGCGGCTGAGGCGAAGGTTGTTGTAGGCGACGTAGCCGAACAGGCCGCAGACAATGCCGGTCAGCGCGAGGCCGATCGCGGCGACGATGGTCGCGGTCTGCTGCGCACGCACCGTGGCATTGCTCTTGGCGTAATAGTCGAGCGACCAGTCGCGGCCGCCGAACGTCACGGTGCGGACCATCGACGGCAGCGGGCCGTCCTGGCGCACCGCGCGCGAGGTGACGATGCCCTGCTCGTTGGCGGTGAACTCGTCGTTGGAATCCCGCGGGTCCTTCAACGCCACCGCGAACAGAGAGGAATCGTCGTTGGTCAGCATGAGCGACGACAGTTCATACGAGAACGTGATGAAGCCGGCCGGCTCGGACGCGCCCTCCTGGAACACCGGCGCGGCGAGCACGACCCCGACCGGACCGTTCTGCCGCAGCAGCGGCACTGGGTCCGAGGCCACGGGCTTGGCGTTGGCCATCGCCCGCGCCAGCATCGGACCGACCACCGAGTGGCGGTCGAAGGCGCGGCCCGGGATGCTCAGGGTCTCCGGATTGCGCGGCTCGACGTCCATCAGCACGTTGATCGGCTTGTCGAGCGCCTTGATGTCGAGCGCCTGGTCGTCGAAATCGCGGATCGAGGGATTGGTGAAGCCGGCGGCCTTCAGCTCCGCCTCGGCCGCGGTCAGCTCGTTCGGCTTGAGCCGCGCGATCCAGGCAGCGACGACGAAGTCGGTCTTGAAGGCGTAGATCGCCGAGCGCAGCGGCTGCAGCATGTTGGCCTTCACCATCGACGGTGTCCGGAACAGCCCCGAGGCCACCCGCGCCAGCAGCTCGCGCTCGGTCAGGCGGTCCTGCACCAGGCTGGCATGGACGTCGATCGCCCGCGCCAGCGCGATACCGTCGATCGCGAGCTCCTGATCATGCACCCGATAGGCGGCAAGACCGGAGAGCAGAACTCCGATCAGCGCAATCAATGCAACGATGAAGCCCAGTCGAACCACACGCTTACTCGGCAATCAGGGGGTGGCGAAAGGGGACTGTAGGCATCTGGCTTCTGCGGGGGCGGCGACAAATCAGGGTGTGATGAACGCCAGCCGCAACGGAATATGGAATAGCGATCATCGGTACGCAACAGGAGCCGGTCGGCAACATTAACGACGACGCCACCCGGCGGTCTTTGGCGGCGCCAAAGGTTGCTAATCGTCAAAGTTGGAAATTGTTCCGGCGATTGCGCAGCTTTTTTGCGGCGGGTGCGCGCCCCCTCTCATTCACCGTCACCCTGAGGAGCGCGAAGCGCGTCTCGAAGGGTGAACGGCCCGGCTGGTGGCCGTCGATCCTTCGAGACGCCGCTTCGCGGCTCCTCAGGATGACGGGAGAGCGATCGTACTAGTGGTCTGCCACAATGATTAACGACTAGCCCGCCTTCGTACCCGCCTTGCCCGGGCCCTGCGACCGAAGGCCGCCCTTGGTCTCGATGAAGCTGATGATGCGGTCGAGGCCGTCGCTCTTCTTGAGATTGGTCATCACGAAGGGCCGCTCGCCGCGCATCCGCCTTGCGTCGGTGTCCATCTTCTCGAGCGACGCACCGACATGGGGCGCGAGGTCGATCTTGTTGATCACCAGAAGGTCGGATCGCGTGATGCCAGGGCCTCCCTTGGAGGGGATCTTGTCGCCGGCGGCGACGTCGATGACGTAGATCGTGAGATCGGCCAATTCCGGCGAGAAGGTCGCCGCCAGATTGTCGCCGCCGGACTCGATCAGCACCAGATCGAGATCGGGGAATTTCGCCCGCATGTCGGCGACCGCGGCGAGATTCATCGAGGCGTCCTCGCGGATCGCGGTGTGCGGGCAGCCGCCGGTCTCGACGCCGGCGATGCGGTCCGGTGTCAGCGAGCCGGAGCGCACCAGGAATTCGGCATCCCATTTGGTGTAGATGTCGTTGGTGATCGCGGCGATGTCGTAGCGCTCGCGCATCGACTTGCAGAGCAGATCCATCAGCGCGGTCTTGCCGGAGCCGACCGGACCGCCGACGCCGACGCGCAACGGGCCATGAGAAGTGGGCATATGTAGAGTGCCTCCGCTATCGTCGTCCCGGCGAAAGCCGGGACCCATAACCACCGAATTCAATTGCTGCAACCATCTGGGGCCCCAGCCTCGCGCAACCACCAAAGCCGGTGGTTATGGGTCCCCGCTTTCGCGGGGACGACAGCGGAGGGCGCATCATGACCGGAACAGCCTCGTGTATTGCGTCTCGTGACGCAGGCTGGCGAGGTCGGCCCGAAAGGTCGCGCTGCCGAGATCGTCGAGCGAAGCCGTGTCGGCCCGCGCCGCGGTCGCGGCAACGACCGGCTCGAGATCGGCCAGCACGCGCTGGCTGTCGGTCTGCCCGAGCGGGATCAGCCGGGCGCCCGCGGAAATCCAGTTGGAGAGCACGGCATGCAGGAAGGCATGCAGCGACGGCGCAAGCCGGATGCCGTGCGCGGCGCTGACGATGCCGACCGCGACCGGATAGACGATCGGACCGTCGCAGGCTGCGATCATCGCGTCGAGATCGGGCGAATTCCAGGCCGCACGGGCGATCTCGATGAAGGCGCGCCCCTGCGTCGTGGTCTCGAGCTGCCGCTCGCGCGACGGCACGAAGGCCGCGGCCAGTTCAGCAATCTCCTTCAGCCCGGCATGGCCGGGCTCCGACGCCGCGCGATGGCTGTGCGCGAGAAACACGGCGTCGCAAAATCCGCTGCCGTCGGTGAGCATCGCCGCGAGCCAGTCGCGCAGCGACGCTGCATCGGTGATGTCGCCGGCCTCGACCGCCCATTCGATACCGCTGGAATAGGCGAACGCCCCGACCGGGAAGGACGGCGACAGCCACGTCATCAACCGGTACAGCGCGGCCGCCTCGTCCTCCGCCATCCCGCCGCGCACCGCAGCGGGATCCGGCTCATTTGTGGTCATGAGCATGGGAGTGGTCGTGGTGATGATGAGCATGCTCGCAATGCTCATCATGATGGTGATGGTCGTGGTCATGCCCGTGATCATGATTATGGCCATGATCGTGGTGGTGACCGTGATCGTGCGCATGGCTATGGGCATGATCGTGCCCGGTATGGGCATGCGCGTGCGCCTCGGCGTGCGCGTGCTCGGCATAGGCACCGCCCTCGGGATCGAACGGCGCTTCGATCTCGATGATACGGGCTCCTAACCCCTTCACCATCGCCTCGATCACGTGGTCCCTGCGAATGCGCAGGCCCTTCGGCATGATCTGCGTCGGCAGATGGCGGTTGCCGAGATGCCAGGCGACCCGGATCAGATGATGCGGGTCGCTGCCGCGGATTTCCGCGAGCGGCTCCGGAGCTGCGACCACCTCGACGAGGCGGCCGTCCTCCAGCACCAGCGCGTCGCCGCCGCGCAAGGCGATGGCGTTTTCGAGATCGAGCAGGAATTCGAGCCCGCGCGTCCCCGTCATCGCCATCCGCCGCCGGTGCCGGTCGTCGAAATCGAGCACGACGGTGTCGGCTGCCGCTTCCGTCCAGCGATGCTGTCCAAGGACCTTGGTTGCGCGGATCATCGATTGCCTCAGAGCTTCTGAACCTTGGCGTCGCTGATGATCTCGATCACCGTCGGGCCGGTCTTCATCTCGGCGGAATATTCGCGCCACACCTTCATATGCGGCGCCTTGCTGTGCGCGGTCAAATCGTCGCGGGTTTCCCAGCGCTCGACCACCACATACAGATTGGGATCGTTGACGCTGACATGGCCCTCGTAGGAGAGGCAGCCCTTCTCCTTGTGGGTCTCGGCGATGCACGCCTTGTGTCCCCTGATGAAGTCGTCCTTGTTCTCCGGCTTCATCGGCGTGGTGGCGATCACATAGATCATGGTGTTGCTCCGATCTTGTTTTTATTAGCGGACGTCGACCTTCTCGGGCGTGATCACCTCGATCTTCGGCGGCGCGGCCATGCACTTCACGGCGACCCGGCCGAACGTCTTCATGTGCTCGGCGGTGCGATGCGGCACCAGCGCGTCGGCGTTCTCCCACTGCTCGACGAACACCATCTTGCTGTGGTCGGTGACGCTCTCGTGCAGATCGTAGGCGATGTTGCCGGGCTCCTTGCGGGTTTCCTTGATGCATGCCGTCGCCGCAGCGATGAATTCGGCGCGGGTCTCGGGCTTGATGGTCAGCGTAGCAACGACGTAAATCACGGAAATTCCTCCCGGTTTTCTTTTCTGAGTGAGATACCGGGAAGGGTTTTAGAACATAAAATAGCGCTGTGCCATGGGCAGGACCTCGGCCGGCGCGCAGGTCAGGAGCTCGCCGTCTGCGCGTACCTCATAGGTCTCCGGATCGACCTCGATCTCGGGCGTCGCGTCGTTGTGGATCATGCTCTTCTTGGAGATTTTTCCGCGGGTATTCTGCACCGCGTAGAGCTTTTTGCTGATGCCGAGCTTGCGGGCGAGACCGCCGCTCGCCGCGGCCTTCGAGGTGAACACCACCGAGGACGCGGTCAGCGACTTGCCGAAGGCGGCGAACATCGGCTGGTAGTGCACCGGCTGCGGTGTCGGGATCGAGGCGTTGGGATCGCCCATCGGAGCTGCCACGATCGAGCCGCCCTTGATGATGCAATCCGGCTTGACGCCGAAGAACGCCGGCGACCACAGCACGAGATCGGCCATTTTGCCCTTCTCGACCGAACCGATCAGCTTCGACACGCCATGCGCGATCGCGGGGTTGATGGTGTATTTGGCGATGTAACGCTTGACGCGGAAATTGTCGTTGTCGTTGCCCTTGTCCTGCGGCAGCGCGCCGCGCTGCTTCTTCATCTTGTCGGCGGTCTGCCAGGTGCGGATGATGACCTCGCCCAACCGGCCCATGGCCTGAGAGTCCGACGACATCATCGAGAGTGCGCCGAGATCGTGCAGGATGTCCTCCGCCGCGATGGTCTCCTTGCGGATCCGGCTCTCGGCGAAGGCGAGGTCTTCGGCGATCGACGGATCAAGGTGATGGCAAACCATCAGCATGTCGAGATGCTCGTCGATGGTGTTGCGGGTGAACGGCCTTGTCGGATTGGTCGAGGACGGCAGCACGTTCTTCAGGCCGGCAATCTTGATGATGTCGGGCGCGTGGCCGCCGCCGGCGCCTTCGGTGTGGAAGGCATGGATGGTGCGGCCCTTGAACGCCTTCACCGTGTCCTCGACGAAGCCGGATTCGTTCAGCGTGTCCGAGTGCAGCATCACCTGGACGTCGTAGTCGTCGGCAACGGAGAGACAGGTGTCGATCGCCGACGGCGTGGTGCCCCAATCCTCGTGCAGCTTCAGCGCGCAGGCTCCGCCCTTGATCATCTCGACCAGCGCCGCCGGACGCGAGGCGTTGCCCTTGCCCGAGATGCCGAGATTGACCGGGAAGGCGTCGAACGACTGGATCATCCGCCCCATGTGCCACGGGCCCGGCGTGCAGGTGGTGGCGAAGGTACCGTGCGAGGGGCCGGTGCCGCCGCCCAGCATCGAGGTGACGCCACTCATCAGCGCGTGCTCGATCTGCTGCGGGCAGATGAAGTGGATGTGGCTGTCGAATCCGCCCGCGGTGAGGATCTTGCCCTCGCCCGCGATCACGTCGGTGCCGGGGCCGATCACGATGGTGACGCCCGGCTGGATGTCCGGATTGCCGGCCTTGCCGATCGCGGCGATCATGCCCTCCTTGATCGCGACGTCGGCCTTCACGATGCCCCAGTGATCGACGATCAGCGCATTGGTGATGACGGTATCGGCCGCGCCCTGCGCGTTGGTCACCTGCGACTGCCCCATGCCGTCGCGGATCACCTTGCCGCCGCCGAACTTCACCTCCTCGCCATAGGTGGTGAGGTCCTTCTCGACCTCGATGATCAGATCGGTGTCGGCAAGCCGCACCTTGTCGCCGGTGGTCGGACCGAACATGTCGGCATAGACGGAACGCTTGATCTTCACGGACATGTCAGCCCCCAGTTTCAGCCAGCGCGGCCCTGGCGCGCGCAATGGTGTCGTCGAAAATGCGGTCGAGCCGCGGATTGATGCCCCGGCACCCGGCAACGACCTTGTCGGCCCAGGCGGCATAGTCGGCGAGGTCGTCGCGCTCGTCCTTGTCTGGATGCGGCACAATCCGCGCGCCGATATTGCTGACCTTGTCGGCGGTCTTGATCAGTTTTGCATCGGGCGATTTGTGCGGAGCGTCCTCGATCTGCTTCTGCCGGCGCACGGCCTTCGGCAGGCTCATGTCGTCAGTGCATTCGACCACCAGGGAGGCAACGCGTTCGCTGAATTTCCCGGCGAGCTCCTCGCGCGTCGTCTCGGTGTCCTCGATCGTGTCGTGCAGCCAGCCGGCCGCCACCAGTTCGGCATCGGTGCCATCGGTGACCTGCGCAAGCAGGTTGGCAACCTCGGCGAGATGGTTGATGTACGGCTCGTTTCCCCGCCCCTTGCGCGCCATCCCGTTGTGGCGACGCGCGGCAAGCTCGGCAGCTTCGGAAACCATGCGGAGCGCGGGGAGCATCGGATCTAAAGCTTCCCCTTTACCTCGGCGCGGAAGCCGTGGATCACGCGCTTGCCGGCGAGTGCGACGAGCTGGACGTCGCGGGTCTGGCCGGGCTCGAAGCGGACGGCGGTGCCGGCAGCGATGTCGAGGCGCATGCCGCGGGCTTTCTTGCGGTCGAATTTCAGCGCCGGGTTGGTCTCGAAGAAGTGGTAGTGCGAGCCGACCTGGATCGGGCGGTCACCGGTGTTCGCGACCGAGAGCGTCACGGTCTTGCGGCCGGCATTGAGCTCGATCTCGCCGTCCTTGATGAAGAGTTCGCCGGGGATCATGTCAGGCTCCTATCGGATCGGCTCGTGCACGGTGACGAGCTTGGTGCCGTCGGGGAATGTCGCCTCGACCTGGATGTCATGGATCATCTCCGGGATGCCATCCATCACCTGCGCGCGGGTCAGGACCTTGGCGCCGGCCTGCATCAACTCGGCGACGGTGCGGCCGTCGCGTGCGCCCTCGACGATGAAATCGGTGATCAGCGCCACCGCTTCGGGATGGTTCAGCTTGACGCCACGCTCGAGCCGGCGGCGGGCCACCATGGCCGCCATCGAAACCAGGAGCTTGTCCTTTTCGCGGGGAGACAAATTCATGCGAGCACTCTGATCGTTCTGAAAGGATTAGTTGAGCCATAACCGCGGCAGCGGGACGATGGACGCGCGGCCGAGCACCGCCATCATGTCGGCGCGCAACCGGGCCGCATCTTGGGCACAGAAGCGCGCCGTTGCAAAGCCATTCCAGGCGGAGAGGCCGACCTCACCGCCAAAGCTGTCCGACGCTT
This sequence comes from Bradyrhizobium sp. CCBAU 53421, assembly GCF_015291625.1. Taxonomy (NCBI): domain Bacteria; kingdom Pseudomonadati; phylum Pseudomonadota; class Alphaproteobacteria; order Hyphomicrobiales; family Nitrobacteraceae; genus Bradyrhizobium; species Bradyrhizobium sp. CCBAU 53421. The sequence continues at coordinate 1,079,278 of NZ_CP030047.1, read as the reverse complement.
CGCGGATGCGTTCGACGAGCGCCTCGTCGCCCGGCACGATCAGCGCCGTGCCGATCGCACAGCCGCCATTTGCGATCGCAGGACGTGCCAGCTTCTCGCCGATCTCGCCGTCGAGCCTGATGGTCTCGGCAAACACCAGCCGGCCGCCACGGCGCATCCGCCAGCGGTCGACGAATTCGCCATGGCGCATGGTCTCGCCCATCGCGGCGCGGCCGAACACCACGATCTCGCAGAGCAAGAGCGAGGCCCCCTCGGCGAGGTCGATGTCGAAGCTGCGATGAATCCGGGCGCGGTCGAACAGGATGGTCTCCTGCGGCAACCAGGACAGATGCGCGCCATCAGCGACCTTGAGCGCGATATCGATCCGCGCCGCCGCTGCCGGCGCGCGATAGACCTTTTCTGCCGCCGCCGTGGTCAGCGTCAGGCGGGCGCCCTCGCCGGCTGCGATCGCGATCTCGAAGCGGTCCCCACCGGCAATGCCGCCGGCGGTGTTGACGAACATCGCCGACAGGCCCTCATCCTCTGGTGAAGGGAAGCGCACGCGCAGGGAGCCGGATTCATGGAGATCGCCGCGGCGGGTCGCGCCATCCTTGCGATGCACGCCGAACCGGACCGCACCCTGGGCACGGTTTGCCGCAAACGTCGCCGCTGCCGCGCTTGCGATCCCGGTCCGCATTCCCCCAATGCTCCCTTGCGCGCGCCGCGAAAGGCGGCGTCACATCATCTTCACAGCGCCATCTGGCGGCTGATCTCGGCGGGATCGAGGTTCGCGCGGTCACAAGCATATTTCACCGCGCCCCGGTCCATCACGGCAAAACTGTCGCCGAGTTCGCAGGCAAAGTCGAGATATTGTTCGACCAGCACGATTGCGATGTTGCCGAGGTTGCGCAGATAGGAGATGGCGCGGCCGATGTCCTTGATGATCGAGGGCTGGATGCCTTCGGTCGGCTCGTCGAGCAGCAGGAGCTTCGGCCGCATCACCAGCGCGCGGCCGATCGCGAGCTGCTGCTGCTGGCCGCCGGAGAGGTCGCCGCCGCGGCGGCCCAGCATGGTCTGCAGCACCGGGAACAGCGAGAACACGTCATCGGGGATGTTGCGGTCCTCGCGCTTCAGCGGGCCGAAGCCGGTCTTGAGGTTTTCCTCCACCGTCAGCAGCGGGAAGATCTCGCGGCCCTGCGGCACGAAGCCGATGCCGCGCCGCGCCCGCTCATAGGGCTTTAGCGCGGTGATGTCCTTGCCGTCGAAATTGATCGCGCCGGAGGCGATCGGATACTGGCCGACCATGGCGCGCAGCAGCGAGGTCTTGCCGACGCCGTTGCGGCCGAGCACGCAGGTGACCTTGCCGGGCTCCGCGGTCAGCGACACCCCACGCAGCGCCTGCGCAGCGCCGTAGTAGAGATTGATGTTGTCGATCTTCAGCATCGCCTAGCGTCCCAGATACACTTCGACCACCCGCTCGTTCGACGACACCTGGTCGATCGAACCTTCGGCGAGCACCGTGCCTTCGTGCAGGCAGGTCACCTTGACCCCGAGCTCGCGCACAAAGGTCATGTCGTGCTCGACCACCATGATGGTGTGGTTCCTGTTGATCTCTTTCAAAAGCTCCGCGGTCAGATGGGTCTCGACATCGGTCATCCCGGCGACCGGCTCGTCGACCAGCAGCACCTTGGGGTCCTGCGCCAGCAGCATGCCGATCTCGAGCCACTGCTTCTGGCCGTGCGACAGGCTGCCGGCGAGGCGGTTGCGCGCATCGGTCAGGCGGATGGTCTCCAGCACCTTGTCGATGCGTTCGGACTCCGCCTTGCTGCCGCGCCAGAACAGCGTGCCGCGCACGGAATGGTCGACATTGAGCGCGAGCAGCAGATTGTCCTGCACGGTCTGGCTCTCGAACACCGTCGGCTTCTGGAATTTGCGACCAATGCCGAGCTCGGCGATGCGGGTCTCGTCGAGCCGGGTCAGGTCGACGGTGCCGTCGAACAGCACGGTGCCCTCGTCCGGCTTGGTCTTGCCGGTGATGATGTCCATCATCGTGGTCTTGCCGGCCCCGTTCGGCCCGATGATGGCGCGCATCTCGCCGGGCGCGAGCGTCAGCGACAGATTGTTGATGGCGTGAAAGCCGTCGAACGAGACGTGCACGCCGTCGAGATAGAGCATGGCCGAGGTGGCACGGGTATCCATGACGTTCATCTGCCTACTCCGCCAGGTTCGGTGCGCCGACACCGTCTTCGCGCGCGGCACTCTCCGCGTCAGGCGAGTTGCGCCCCGCCCTGATCGGCTCCCACCAGCTGTTGAAGGTGCCGACAATGCCCTTCGGCAACAGCAGCGTGACCAGGATGAACAGTGCGCCCAGCATGAACAGCCAGTACGGCGCGAGCGGTCCCGACGTGAAGAACGTCTTGGCGTAGTTGACCACGACGGCGCCGAGCGCGGCGCCGACCAGCGTGCCGCGGCCGCCGACCGCGACCCAGATCACCGCCTCGATCGAATTGCCGGGCGCGAACTCGCTCGGATTGATGATGCCGACCTGCGGCACGTAGAGCGCGCCGGCGACACCGGCCATGCAGGCCGACAGCGTGAACACGAACAGCTTGTAGGATTCGACGCGGTACCCGAGGAAGCGGGTGCGGCTCTCGGCGTCGCGCACCGCGATCAGGACCTTGCCGAGCTTCGAGGTCACGATCGCGCGGCAGATCAGGAAGGCGATGATCAGCGCGAGGCAACTCAGCAGGAACAGCACGGCACGGGTGCCCTCGGCCTGCACGTTGAAGCCGAGGATGTCCTTGAAGTCGGTCAGGCCGTTGTTGCCGCCGAAGCCGAAATCGTTGCGGAAGAAGCCGAGCAGCAGCGCATAGGTCATCGCCTGCGTGATGATCGACAGGTACACGCCGGTGACGCGCGAGCGGAAGGCGAGCCAGCCGAAGCAAAAAGCGAGCAGGCCGGGCACCAGCAGCACCATGAGCGCCGCGAAGGCGAATTTATCGAAGCCGTACCAGTACCAGGGCAGCTTGTCCCAGTTCAGGAACACCATGAAGTCGGGCAGAACGGGGTTGCCGTAAACTCCGCGGCTGCCGATCTGCCGCATCAGGTACATGCCCATCGCGTAGCCGCCGAGCGCGAAGAACGCGCCGTGGCCGAGCGAAAGGATGCCGCAATAACCCCAGATCAGGTCGATCGAGAGCGCGAGGATGGCGTAGCAGACATATTTGCCCCACAGCGCCACCAGATAGGTCGGCACCTGGAACATCGAGCCCTGCGGCAGCAGCAGGTTCGACAATGGGATCAGCACCCCGACCGCGGCGACGATCAGGACGAACGCGGTCGCCGCGCGGTCGAGCGAACGGGTGAGGATGTGCGGCGTCATGCTTCCACCGCCCGGCCCTTGAGCGCGAACAGGCCGCGCGGCCGCTTCTGGATGAACAGGATGATCAGCACCAGGATCGCGATCTTGCCGAGCACGGCACCTGCCACCGGCTCGAGGAACTTGTTGGCGATGCCGAGCGTGAAGGCGCCGACCAGCGTGCCCCACAGATTGCCGACGCCGCCGAACACCACGACCATGAAGCTGTCGATGATGTAGCTCTGGCCAAGATTCGGGCTGACATTGTCGATCTGCGACAGCGCCACGCCGGCGATGCCGGCGATCCCCGAGCCGAGCCCGAAGGTCAACGCGTCGACGCGCGAGGTGGCGATCCCCATCGAGGCCGCCATGCGGCGGTTCTGCGTCACCGCGCGCATCTCGAGCCCGAGCGCGGTGTAGCGCAGCATCGCGAGCAGGATGGCGAACACCGCGAGCGTGAAGCAGAGGATCCAGAGCCGGTTATAGGTGATAGTGATCTGGCCGAGCTCGAAGGCGCCGCTCATCCACGAGGGGTTGCCGACCTCGCGGTTGGTCGGGCCGAATGCGGTGCGCACCGCCTGCTGCAGCACCAGCGACAGGCCCCAGGTCGCGAGCAGCGTTTCCAGCGGACGGCCGTAGAGGAAGCGGATGATGGTGCGCTCGATCAGGACGCCGATGAAGCCGGCAACCAGGAAGGCGAGCGGCACCGCGATCAGCAGCGAATAGTCGAACAACGCGGGATAGCGGGTGCGGATCACCTCCTGCACCACGAAGGTGGTGTAGGCCCCGAGCATCACCATCTCGCCGTGCGCCATATTGATGACGCCCATCACGCCGAAGGTGATGGCAAGCCCGATCGCCGCGAGCAGCAGCACCGAGCCGAGCGACAAGCCGTACCAGGCGTTCTGCACCATCGACCACATCGCAAGATTGCTCTGGATCGAGGTCACCGCGGCCGCCGCCGCCTTGGTGACCAGCGGCGGCTGGTCGCCAAGGCCGGTGAGCAGCGCCAGCGCCTCCTGGTCGCCACGCGCCTTGACCACGGCGACGGCGTCGAGCTTGTCGACGTCGGATGCATCCGACTTGAACAGGATGATGGCGGCGCGCGCCTCGGCGAACGCCTGCTTGATCGACTTGACGCTCTCCTTGGCGAGCGCGCCCTCGACCGTCGGCAGCAGGTTCTCCTCGTGGCTCTTGAACACCGATTGCGCAGCCGCCAGCCGCTTGGCCGGATCCGGCGACAGCAGCGTCAGGCCGCCGAGCGCGGCCTCTACGGTGCGGCGCAGGCGGTTGTTGAGGCGAACGGCGGCGGCGTTGTCAGGCAGCTTGTCGACGGCAGCGCCGGTGGTGGCGTCGACGATCTTGCCGTCGGCCTGCGTGATGAAGACCTTCTTGCTGTCGGGATCCGCCGAAAGCCGGCCGTCCTGCAGCGCGCTGATGATCGGCGATGCCAGCGCGTTGCCCGATGCGGCAACCTCGCCGATCGCAGCTTCAGTGTCGGAGAACTCGTCATTGGCGAATTTGGCGACCGAATCCTCGAACGGGCCGGCCAGCGCCGGCACAGCAAGGCAGCTCAGCAGCAGGATCGAGAGACAAAGCGCGCGAAAGCGATCAATACAATTGGCAAACACGTCAGTACCCCGGCAGGAGTGGAGGAGAAGGCGACGAGCATGCCGCCTTCTCCAGGTTCTTGGATGGTTGTGTTGTGTCGTTAGGTCAGGAGTGCCCGATCAGGAGCCCTGGCCACCGCACTTGTTGGTCTTGGTGTTGTAGTTGCCGCACTTCTTGCCGACCCAATCGCCGATCAGGTCCTTGGAGCCCTCGAGCTCCTTCGACCAGGCGTCGCCGGCCACCAGGCCCGGGGTCTTCCAGACCACGTCGAACTGTCCGTTGCCCTTGATCTCGCCGATGAACACCGGCTTGGTGATGTGGTGGTTCGGCAGCATCTTCGAGGTGCCGCCGGTCAGGTTCGGCGCCTCGGTGCCGGGAAGCGCGTCGATCACCTTGTCCGGATCGGTCGACTTCACCTTCTCGACCGCCTTCACCCACATGTTGAAGCCGATGTAGTGCGCTTCCATCGGGTCGTTGGTCACGCGCTTCGGATTCTTGGTGTAGGCCTGCCACTCCTTGATGAACTTCTCGTTCGCCGGGGTCTTGATCGACTCGAAGTAGTTCCAGGCGGCGAGATGGCCGAGCAGCGGCTTGGTGTCGATGCCGGCGAGCTCTTCTTCGCCGACCGAGAACGCGACCACCGGAATGTCGGTCGCCTTGATGCCCTGGTTGCCGAGCTCCTTGTAGAACGGAACGTTGGCGTCGCCGTTGATGGTGGAGACCACGGCGGTCTTCTTGCCGGCCGAGCCGAACTTCTTGATGTCGGCCACGATCGTCTGCCAATCGGAGTGACCGAACGGCGTGTAGTTGATCATGATGTCGTCCTGGGCGACGCCCTTCGACTTCAGATAGGCTTCCAGGATCTTGTTGGTGGTGCGCGGATAGACGTAGTCGGTGCCGGCCAGCACCCAGCGCTTCACCTTCTCTTCCTTCATCAGATAGTCGACGGCGGGGATCGCCTGCTGGTTCGGCGCAGCGCCCGTGTAGAACACGTTGCGCTCGGACTCCTCGCCCTCATACTGCACCGGGTAGAACAGGATGTTGTTGAGCTCCTTGAACACCGGGAGCACGGACTTGCGCGACACCGAGGTCCAGCAGCCGAACACGACCGCAACCTTGTCCTTGGTGATCAGCTCGCGCGCCTTCTCGGCGAACAGCGGCCAGTTCGAGGCGGGGTCGACCACGACGGCCTCGAGCTTCTTGCCGAGTACGCCGCCCTTCTTGTTCTGCTCGTCGATCAGGAAAAGGATCGTGTCCTTCAGCGTGGTTTCGCTGATGGCCATGGTGCCCGACAGCGAGTGCAGGATGCCAACCTTGATGGTGTCGTCGGCCGCTTGGGCGGGCGCGAACGGCGAGGACGCAGCCAGGCCCAAAACCAGGCCGGCCGTCGCCGCGAGCGCGCGGCGGCGGGTCATCGTCGTTATCTTGTGAGTAAGCTGAGTAAGCATGAAATGTCGTCTCCCTGACGCAGGCGTGAACGCTTGCGAACGGCCGCTTGGCCGCCTGCGGTTAAGGGAATCGCAAGAACTGTGCCACGGTGCGTGGGCACCGTAAGCCGATGAACCGACTGGATAATTTCACGAGTTCCGGGCAAATACGGAAGACGACTGCCCAATCATTGAGCCGCAAACTTGACTGCTGAAAGAGCAATCAGTCTATTTTGTAGGCAAAATTGCCTTCTTGGCTAAATTTCCGGCACAGATTTGTGACAGTCTGCGCGATGGTTCGGCGCATTCCGGGCACCAATCCCGGCGATATCATCTTGAATCCGCCCAGTTCCTGGTCCATATCCTCGCCATGCCCGCGACATCGCGGTGCCTTCGCGAGCTGCGTGTTCAAGCTGCCCCAAGCGGCTTCTGGCTCGCCTTTCAGCTAACCCAGCTTGACGCCCCAGACACGCGGGTGTCCCCGAATGCCTTCATGCGATTCCGGCCGATATGGGCCGGGACGATGACGGCTTTTATGGAAAGAACCACCTTTTGACCTCCTTTCAGGATTTCGGCCTCGCCGATCCCATCGCCCGCGCGCTTCGAGAAGAAAATTATCTCACGCCGACCCCCATCCAGGCCCAGACCATCCCGCTCGCACTCGCCGGCCGCGACGTCGTCGGCATCGCCCAGACCGGAACCGGCAAGACCGCGTCCTTCGCGCTGCCGATCCTGCACCGGCTGCTCGAGAACCGCGTCCGCCCGCAGCCCAAGAGCTGCCGCGTGCTGGTGCTCTCGCCCACCCGCGAACTGTCCGGGCAGATCCTCGACAGCTTCAACACCTATGGCCGCCACATCCGGCTGTCCTCGGCGCTCGCCATCGGCGGCGTACCGATGGGCCGCCAGGTCCGCGCCGTGATGCAGGGCGTCGAGGTGCTGGTCGCCACCCCCGGCCGCCTGCTCGATCTCGTGCAGAGCAACGGACTGAAGCTCAACCAGGTCGAGTTCCTGGTGCTCGATGAAGCCGACCGCATGCTCGACATGGGCTTCATCAACGACATCCGAAAAATCGTCGCCAAACTGCCGATCCGGCGCCAGACGCTGTTCTTCTCGGCCACCATGCCCAAGGACATCGCCGAGCTCGCCGAGGCGATGCTGCGCGACCCGGCCCGCGTGGCGGTGACCCCGGTGGCCTCGACGGTGGATCGCATCGCCCAGCGCGCGATTCAGGTCGATTTTGCGGCCAAGCCGGCCGTGCTCGCCCAGCTGCTGAAGCAGGAGCCGGTCAATCGTGCCCTGGTGTTCACCCGCACCAAGCACGGCGCCGACAAGGTGGTGAAGAGCCTCGCCAAGGCCGGCATCGAGGCCAATGCGATCCATGGCAACAAGTCGCAGAACCACCGCGAGCGCACCCTGGCGGCGTTCCGTTCCGGCGAGATCCGCACCCTGGTGGCGACCGATATCGCCGCCCGCGGCATCGACGTCGACGGCGTCAGCCATGTCGTGAACTTCGACCTGCCCAACATCCCCGAAACCTACGTCCACCGCATCGGCCGCACCGCGCGTGCCGGCGCCGACGGGGTCGCGATCTCGCTGATATCAGGCGCCGAGGAGATGGGCTATTTGCGCGATATCGAGCGGCTGATCCGGATCACCGTGCCCCGGGAAGACCGCCGTACTCAACAGGGCAGCCGCGAGGCCGCGGCTGCGACCGCGCAGGCTACCCACCCCCACCGTGGCGGCCGCTCTGCACCGCGCGCGCATAATGTCCGTGGGAACGAGGCCGCTCCGGGCGCAAAAGGCCCTCGCCGCCGCCGCCGTCGGGGTGGTAATAATGGCGCGCCGCAGACGAGCCGGGGCGAGTCGCCGCGTCCGTCGCAGGCCGGCAGCAGCGAAGGCATCCAGGGCGTCGCCTTCTTGCATCGCGAGAGCCGGCCGAATCCGCAACACAACCGCAACAACCGACCGAAGCACTAGCCGTCGCTCGATCTGGAGAACCATATGGCTAAGGAAGAGCTGATCCAGTTCGAAGGACTGGTGACCGAAATCCTCCCCGACGCTCGTTACCGGGTGCAACTCGATGCCGGACACGAGATCGTCGCTTACACCGCCGGCAAGATGAAGAAAAACCGCATCAAGACGCTGGCCGGCGACCGCGTTACGATCGAAATGTCACCCTACGATCTCGAAAAGGGCCGCCTGATTTTCCGGCACAAGGACGAGCGTCCGAGCGGCGCGCCCGGCGGTCCGCCGCGGGGCGGCGCGCAGCGCGGCGGCCAGTTCCGTCGCCGATAGATCGGAATTGCAACCGTTGCGCGCATGACGTCCTGATGTCCTGCGCAACAAATGGCCGGCGGCTGCGCCGGCCAAAAAATCGCGCACGTCAGGATTGTTTTGAAGCCTTCTATCGAATAATATCCTACCCATCGATTTTCGGCCGGACGACATTAGCCAATACCGGTACAGCCGGTTCAGACGCTGACGACCCTTCCAAAAATTCGATCTCACCACCCCGCCAACCGGCGGGTCTTGAACTTGTATATCTGAGAAGGGACTACCCACGTGAGCATGGGAACCGTGAAGTGGTTTAACGCGACCAAGGGCTACGGCTTCATCCAGCCGGATGAAGGCGGGAACGACGTGTTCGTGCACATCAGTGCAGTCGAGCGCGCCGGCCTTGGCACTCTGCGTGAAGGCCAGAAGATCTCCTACGAGATCGTGGCTGACCGCCGTTCCGGCAAATCCTCGGCCGACAATCTGCGCGCCGCCGGATAAGCCGATTTCCAGGGAGCGCGCAGCTCCAGGAAATTGTCGTCAAAGCATCAAGGGCCGCACCTTCGGGTGCGGCCCTTTTTGTCTTGATCGCGCCTCTGCCGGCGCGGCTTCGAGCATTTTTGGTTCTGATTGAATCAGAACCAAAGCTTTGAATTCTTGCTTTGACGCGTTTTCTTCACGCGAACCACTTCGCTCGAAAACGGCCCTAGTAGGTCGAGCAGGTCGTCGGCATGGTGGCGGACGTCGGGGCATAAAACACGCAAACCGACTGCCGCGGCCGCGTAAAGGCAACGTCGCTGAGGGTGATGCCGGCCTTGGCCATCACATAACCGACCGACGGAACGTATTTGTAGCTCACCTCGCTGAAGATCAGGTAGGTGCCCGCAACCAGCAGCGCCGACGGAACGATGCTTGTCACGATGTCACCCTGATTGCGGGTCGAGGCCGTCACCGTGGCCTGCGTCGCCCCCGAGGCGATCGTCCCGGCCTTGCTCCACTGAATGTGCGCGATGTTGGAATTATCGACGTAGATCTCCGACAACGTGACCTTGGTCGGCGACGCATCGTAGGGCGTCATGATGCCGACGCTGGCGCTGAAGAAGTTCTGCAGGTCGGCATCCACCACCTGCGTCGCCTGCGAGGTGAGATCCGACGCGGCGCGCGCCATCAGCGTGACCTTGCGGTCGACCGCGACACCGGATGAAAATTCGACGGTGCCGAAGAACGTCACCAGCATCAGCGGCATGATGAAGGCAAATTCGACGGCGGCGAGGCCGCGGCGGTCACGCGCGAGAGCGGCAACTGAGCGCAGCAAGGCCGCGGGCAGGGTTTTCATGACCTTACTCATGAACAGGTGGCTCCGGCGGTTCCGGACGGCTCGTTCTTGAATGTCGCGGTCGCGATCAGGAGCCGCTTGCCATTGGGGAGGTTCGAGGCGTTGAAGCCGAGCTGGGTGACAAACAGCTGCCATTGGTAGAACAGGCGCACCACCACGACGTCGCCGTCCTTGCCGGGACACCATTTCACCTGGGTGGGATCGGTGATCGGCGTGATGTTGACGCTGCTGAAGCCTGTCGAAGACGCATAGCTGCGGACGTCGACGTAGATGCCGTTGGTGCAGTCGAACAGCGTATTGTTGACCCGGCCGCAGACATAGGCCTTGAACTGCGCCTGGGTATAGCTCAACCCCTGGGCCTGACCGGTCATGATGAAGCGCGACGAATCCTGCGTCGCCGTCTCGAGCACCTGGCTGGCGAAGAAGATCATTGCCACTTCGATGATCGCAAAAAGCAATCCGAAGAACAGCGGCGCGACCATCGCGAATTCCACCACGGTTACACCGCGGCGGTCCCGGCGAAAGCGACGGAGGAGGCGCGCGAAGGAATGAGCGGTCAACGGCATCAACGACCCCGGATCAACATGGCGGCAACAACTACCCAAGAGTCATTGTCGAAGTATTTCGCCGGATCGAGACAGAGCGACCCGATCCGTTAGCCCCTTGTTAAGCATGTCGGACGAACGGCCTGCGATCGGCCAAGACTCAGGCAACATTCAGGCAAGGCTCCGGCCCGTGAAGCGCCGGAGCGACACGCGTCAGTTCTGCGGCTTCGCGGCCCCACCCGAGCCAGTGGCCTGGTTGTTGAGCGTGCCGGCCTGTTCCATGGTCGCCCTGAAATAGGTGTCACCGTCGCCGAGGGTGATGCGGCGCTGGCAAACCGGCATGCAGCTATAGGTCTCGCGATCGATGCCGCGATAGACGGTGACGAGCTGATCGGTCGGACCTTCGACCTGGATCTGGCGATCCACCAGCACCTGGCCGGAGCGGTCGAGAGCGATGAAATTGGTCGCGCCATACCCCTTGCCGGTCACCACGACAACCCCGCCATTCTGCAGGGTGACGTCGGCGATCAGGGGATTGCCGACCACGATCGTGGCAATGCCGCCGGGCAGCTTGACGAGCTTGGCTTGATCGACATTGACCGCGATCCGGTCGGGATCCGGCGCTGCCGTTGCCAGTGCGGGCCCCAGCAGCAAGGCTGCGGCCAGCGAGATGAATCCAATGCGCGTGACGGCGCAAATACGCGGGAACTGAAACGACATACTCTACCCCGGGACGTTAACAGGCCGGCAAAGGCGATACGCTGCGGACCGGCGCCCGACGCTGGCAAATCTGACGGCAATTCATTTAGGAAGAGCAAAGATCGACCGCCGAATTGCGCGGATGTCACGACTTCCCGAGCGGATCAGCCAGCCGTGGCGCGGGACCATCCGGCCCTCGATTCCGTCGGCCAGCCGGTCGGCAAAGGCGGCGCGCTTATAGCAATCTTAAGAGTCTCCAAAGCAGGTTCTGCGCCGGCCACAACCGCGGGACAGCACGTGTCGTCGATATCAAGAATCGAAAAGCGCGCCGGCAATTCCGGCGCTCGCGGCCTGCTTGTCGACCCGATCCGGATTCGTGACGCTGCGGCGCGCTGGTTCATGTTCAGCGACTTCGGCGACGCTGCGCAGCGTCACATGGCGATCGCCTGGTCCTGTATTTTCGCATGCACGCTTGCCGACGCGATCTGGCTGCCAAACTCCGGCCTTTCGTTTGCGTCCGGGAATTGGATCGCGATCCTGAAAGGCATCGCATATTGCGGGATTGCCGCAGCGTTCATCGCCATCGCCTCGAGCCGGCTCGGCGCCGACCTGCGGCGCCCGGCCGTCCTGTTGCGGCGCGGCCTGTTCATGACCGAGCTGTTCTGGCGCGCGCTGCTGCCGATCAGCGCGCTCCTGACCGCGGGCAGCACGCTCAGCTATCTGATCGCAGCGGCGAAGCTGCCGCTCAGGGACGACGTGCTGGCAAACGTCGATCATCTGCTGGGCTTCGACTGGCCGAGCTTCGTGGCCGCGACAAATTCGAATTCGTTCATCGCGACGCTGCTGACGACGGCCTACCAAAGCACCGGTCTAATGTCCCAGCTGGTCCTGGCGTGGCTCATCCTGCAACGGCGCGGCGACAGGCTCGCGGAATTCATCGCCGTGCTCAGTCTGAGCGCGGTCGCGCTGTGCATCGGCATGCGGCTGATCCTGGCTGCGGGCGCGTTCGCCTATTTCCATCCCGCCCCACACACCTACGCGCACTTTGCGGCGCTCGGCGACATGTGGACGTTCGGACGAACCTTCTCGATGTTGCGGGACGGATCGCTCTCGGTCGTTGACATGGCGGGGGTCGACGGCATCGTCAGCTTTCCGTCGTTTCACACCATGCTCGGCGTCATGACGATTTATGCTGCGCGTGACACGCGCTGGCTGGTCGTTCCCGTATTCATCGTGAATGCGACGATGATTGTCGCGACGATGCCCGTTGGCGGGCATCACCTCGCTGACGTCCTCGCCGGCGGCGGCCTGACGACGGCCGCCATCCTGGTGGCTCGTCGCTCGGCAAGGCCGTCCGTCAGCAGGACTTGAGCGCCGCCCGCGCAGCGCAGCGGCTTCAACTGGCGTCGCGGACGTGAACGACCACGCGGTCATCGGCGTAGAGGCGCTGCCATCCTCCGATGTGATCCAGCAATTTGGAGGCCGGTGTGGTCGGATCGAGCATCACCGCATCGATGTCATGGGTCTTGAGCAGATCGAGGAAACCGTTGACGTCCTTCAGCTGAAGCGCGCGGGCCAGGCTCATCCCGAACGTCTCACCGTAGAGCTCGGCACGCCCGTCGATGAAAACCGGCATCTGACGCCAGATCAAATAGCCGCCGAACTGCAGATCGTTGAGCACCCGCTTGACGCCGCGCGCCTTCATCGCGTCGACGGCGGCGGCCGGCGAATAGTTCGGCGGTGGCGATATGGCCTGGCGCGCCGCAACGACCGAGGTCCAGGCGCAAAGCCCGACGATCAGGATTGCGGCCGGCGCGGCCCTCGGGCGGACGGTGCTCGTTGCGCGCAGTCCGAACTGGGTTGCGACCGGCGTCAGCACGGCGAGCGGCATCAGCAGGGCGAGCAGCTCGAGATTTCTGACATGGGACAGCGCCATGTGCAGCAAGCCCAGCACCAGCAGGATTCGCGGCAGCGGCAACCTCGCCCCGCAATAGAGCGCAGCGCCGAGCAGGCCGAGGATGGATAGCCCGAACGGGTCGATCTCGCCGAATGTCGCCGGCCGCCACTCCGCGATCAGATGCAGCAATTCGCCGAGGCCGAGAATCTTCAGCGAGGCAACGATCGAGCCCCATCCATAGGGCGTCACGCAGCACGCAGCCAGCGCGCCGATGCCGAACACGCCCCAGCGCAGCGCCAGCGCCAGCCTCTGGGCCGGCAGGGCATTCCACATCGCATCGAGCGCAAATGCGCCGGCCAGCACCAGCCCAAACAGGAAGCCGCCGTGCAGATTGGCCCACAGCGCGATCAGCGGCAGCAGCCAGAACGAGGGTGCCTCGCGGCGTTCGCTGGCGGTCATCAGGCCGTTCGCCCAGATGATCATGATGGGCATCACCAGCACATGCGGACGGGCCAGCAGGTGCCCGCAGGTCAGAACCAGCGCCGCAAGCGCGATCAGGCTCGCATAGATCGTCGGCAATGCGCGGCTGAGGATGGCGGTGAGCAGCGCGAAGCTGGCAGCGGCACAGGCCGCGGCGAGCGCCACCGGGCCTGTCCACCCGGCAAGATCATAGGCCTTCGCGAACAGGACCTGCGCCAGCCAGGACGACGACACCCACGGTGCGCCGGCCTTGGTGAACGAATAGATGTCGACCGCCGGCAGCGTGCGATGGTCGAGGATCCAGCGCCCGACGGCAATCTGCCAATAGGTGTCGGAATCGGCGAGCAGCCTGTCGCCGACGAACAGCAGCAGCGCATAGACGCCGCACGCCATCCAGAACCAGGCCGGCAGCTCGGCGAACACGGAGGCTTTCGCCCGGGGGAACGTCGCGGTCTCAGCGCTCATGACGGCACCGGCCGGCCAGCGGCGTCATTGCCGGAACGGATAGGCCAACTGCCCGCCGATCTCGGACGGCACGCCCTGCTCGGCATCGACCCCGTAATCTTCCGGAAGCTTGCCTTCGGGCATCCGGAACGTCCCGAACAGAATATCCCAGAGCGGAAACGTGCCCGCGAAATTGGTGTCGCCGCCATCCTCGAGCCCGGTGTGATGCCAGCGATGAAACACCGGCGTCGCGATCACGTATTTGAACGGACCGAGCGTCCAGTTCAGGTTGGCGTGCACGAACGCCGAGTGGAATGTGGTGAACGGTCCGACCCACAGCATGATGTTCGGCGAGATGCCCGCCATCAGCAGGATAACATCGACGGTGATGGTGCCGATCAGGAGATTGACCGGATGGAAGCGTGCCGCCGAGATCCATTCGAGATCCTCGGAGGAGTGATGAATGGCGTGGTACTTCCAGAAGTCGCCGCGGTGGAACATCCGATGCAGCCAGTACAGCATGAAATCGGAGCCGACGAGGAAGATAATGGACTGCAGCCAGAGCGGAAGCTGCGCCAGAGGGCCATGCCCGTTCTCGTAGAAGGCGATCAGATCGTCGGCGCCGTGAACGTTGAACACCACGGCTGCGCCCACGACCAGAAGCCCGATACGCAGCACGCGGGCGAACACCGGCACGAAGAACCAGTAGCAGATGTCGGTGACGAGCTCACGCTTCTGCCACCACGGCTTGCCGGGATTGCAGGCCCAGAAATGCGTGAGCACCGTGAAGAACAGCGCCAGCGCGATGGTGATCGGCACCACCTTCATCATCGTCTGGCCGATCATCTCGATGACTTCAAGGGGAAGGCTGGGCATGACCGCCTCATTTCACGGAAGCCCCATGGGTACAGATGTGCGCTTAAGGAGCCGTGAACAGGGGCCGATAGCCGGCCCCTGCAATAGTCTGCAATCTTAGCGGGCCGCTTAATCTCAAATTTACTGTGCCCAACAACAGCGGGTTCCCGCTGTGTTTATGCAATCAAATTAACTGCACCGAAATTGTCGAACCGTAGGGTGCCGCAATGGTCACGGTGCTGAGAACGCCGGCGAGACCAAACCAAGTTCGACCAGCCACGTGTACACAGGAGTTACTTATGAAGAACCTCGTTTCGCGCTTCGTGAAGGACGAGTCGGGCGCGACCGCCATCGAATACGGCCTGATCGCCACCGGTATCGCCATCGCGATCATCGCTGCAGTCAACGGCGTCGGCACCAAGCTGTCGGGCACCTTCAGCACGATCGCCGGTTCGCTGAAGTAAGCCGGTTCCAACGAACTCGCATCAAAGGTCCCGGCAACCCCGGGACCTTTGCTATTTGGCGGGCAGGCCGTCGGCGCCTTGATGGCGGCCACCGCCGCCTTTCCCGATTGTTCACCATTGGCCGCTAGCGTCGGGTCTCGACCGCAGCTCCAGCTTGACGGCATAAATCCATGATCCTCGACATCGCACGCTTGATGCTGTTTCCCGCCCTGATGGCGTTTGCGGCGGCGAGCGATCTCCTGACCATGACGATCCCGAACCGGATCTCGCTGGCACTGGCCGCCGGCTTCTTCGTCCTGGCACCGCTGACCGGGATGGGCGTGCAAGAGATCCTCAGCCATGCCGGCGCGGGCGCCGTGGTCCTGGTGGCGGCGTTCGGCATGTTTGCGATGGGCTGGGTCGGTGGCGGAGACGCCAAGGTCGCGGCCGCGGCCGGACTGTGGTTCGGGTTCGAGCATCTGCTCCCCTATCTGGTCTTCGCCTCGCTGTTCGGCGGCGCGCTGACGGTGCTGTTGCTGCAGCTCCGGCAATGGCCGCTGCCCTATCCGCTCGCGAACCAGGCCTGGCTCAGTCGCCTGCACGACAAGCAGACCGGAATTCCCTACGGCATCGCACTCGCGCTCGGCGCCCTGCTGATCTATCCCGAGACCGATTGGATCAAGACGATTGATCTCGCGCACTTCGCCATGCGCTGAGAAAGCAGCGGTAACCGCTCGTTAAGGCGATTTAGATACGCCTCATTAACCATGCTTTGACGAATAGCTGGTCAACTCCCATCACGGCGGCGGCAGCGTCGCGGCGTCATGTGGAAAGTGAAGCGTAATGGATAAGGCCCGCATTCTGGTCCTGGCAATTGCAGGCTGCGCCGGCCTTGCGGCGCTCTATTTGGCAAGCGGAAGCGACGACAAGCCGGCGCCGCCTCCGCCGGTCGCGCAACTGCCAACCGTCGACATCCTGGTCGCGAAATCCGACATCGGCCTCGGCCAGGCCGTAAAACCCCAAGACCTGCAATGGCAGACCTGGCCGGCGGCAACCGCCAGCGCCAGCTTCATGCGCAGGGACAGCAACGCCGACGCGATCAAGGACGTCACCGGCTCGATCGCGCGCGCCCCGTTCATCCAGGGCGAACCGATTCGCGAGCAGAAGCTCGTCAAGGCCGACGGCAGCGGCTTCATGGCCGCGATCCTGCCGACCGGCATGCGGGCGGTATCGACCGAAATCTCACCCGAGACCGGCGCCGGCGGCTTCATCCTGCCGAATGACCGCGTCGACGTCCTGCTGTCGAAGCGGGACAAGAATCCGGACCGCAACGGCGCCGACATCGTCAACTCCGAGGTGATCCTGACCAACGTCCGCGTGCTCGCGATCGACCAGGCTCCGAAGGAAAAGGACGGCACCAACGCACTGATCGGCAAGACGGTGACGCTGGAGCTGAAGCCCGAACAGACCGAGACGCTGGCGCGCGCGCGCCAGAGCGGCGTCCTGTCGCTGGCGCTGCGCAGCATCGCCGACAACAACGCGCCCGAAACCAGGACCGACGACTACAACCGGCAGAAGCGCGGTGAGACGATCAACGTCATCCGCTTTGGCGTTGCCAACCAGGCAACGATGCAGAAGTGACCATGAGGACACACGTGATGAAGGGCGGGGCAACTCAACGGACGATACGGGCCTTCATGGTCCGCGCATTGTCGTTCTCGGCCGTCACGGCGCTCTCGCTCAACCCGGCGCTGACGCCGGTGCTGGCGAGCGATTATCGCGCGGCGCCCGCCCCTGCGGCATCGTCTGATGGCGGCCAGATGAACGCCCGTTTTCTCTCGCTCGGCGTCGGCAAATCGATCGTGATCGATCTGCCGAGGGACATCAAGGACGTGCTGGTCGCCGATCCCAAGATCGCCAATGCCGTGGTCCGCTCGGCGCAACGCGCCTATATCATCGGCGCGACGGTCGGCCAGACCAATATCGTATTCTTCGACGCCGCCGGTCAGCAGATCGCGGCCTATGACATCGCGGTCAAGCGCGATCTCAACGGCGTGCGCGCCGCGCTGCGTGCGGCACTGCCGAATTCCGATATCCAGATCGAAGGTGTTGCCGACGGCGTCGTGCTGACCGGCAGCGCGGCGACCCCGGTCGAGGCGCAGCAGGCCGGCGAGATCGCCCAGCGGCTGGTCGGCGGCCCCGACAAGGTCGTGAACTCCATCGCGGTCCGCGGCCGCGACCAGGTGATGCTGAAAGTCACGGTGGCCGAAGTCGCGCGCAGCTTGATCAAGCAGCTCGGCATCGACCTCACCGCCAACCTCAACTACGGCACGACCGTGGTGAAATTCGCCAACAGCAACCCGTTCACCGCGAACAGCTCGCCGCTGGTGGCCGGCAACGCGCTCACCACGTCGTTCGGATCGTCGGTGTCGGCGACGATCCGCGCGATGGAAAGCGCCGGTGTGGTGCGGACGCTCGCCGAACCGAACCTGACCGCGATCTCGGGCGAATCGGCAACCTTCATCTCCGGCGGCGAGTTTCCAATTCCGACCGGCGTGACCTGTCAGACCTCGTCGACGGGCACGATCGGGAATTGCGTGCAGACCGTCAGCTTCAAGAAATTCGGCATTTCGCTCAACTTCACGCCGGTGGTGTTGACCGAAGGACGGATCAGCCTGCGCGTGATGACGGAAGTGTCGGAAGTCTCGACCGAGAACGCGCTGACCGGCGGCGCGGGCGGCACGACGATCCCGTCGATCAAGACCCGCCGCGCCGAGACCACGCTGGAAATTCCCTCGGGCGGCTCGATGGCGATGGCCGGCCTGATCCAGGACCAGACCAAGCAGGCGATCAACGGCCTTCCCGGGCTGGCGTCGCTCCCGGTGCTCGGCACGCTGTTCCGCAGCCGCGACTTCGTCAACAACCAGACCGAACTGATGGTCCTGGTGACGCCCTATGTGGTTCGCGCCGTGGCGCAGAAGGACCTGTCGCGCCCCGATGACGGCTTCGCCAACGCCTCCGATCCGCAGGCCGACCTGCTCGGCAGCCTCAATCGCATCTACGGCGTGCCCGGCCGCACCGAGCCGGCGCGGAATTACCGCGGCACCTACGGCTTCATTACCGACTGAGGCGGACGATGACACAGACCACACCCAGAACATCCGCCGATTACAAGCGCACCGCCGGTCTCGCGGGAGCGCTCGTCGGCCTTGCCCTGACGCTCGGCGCCTGCCAGCACGCCGCCGACAACAGTTTCGCGATGGTCGACGCGCCGGCCGACTATCGCCTGCGTCACCCGATCGCGGTGACCGAGGCGGATCGCTCGATCGTGGTCTTCGTCGGCCGCAGCCGCGGCGGCCTGACCGCGGAGCAGCGCGCCGAGGTGATGGGAATGGCGCAGGACTGGATGCGCGAGGGCACCGGCGCCGTCACCATCGACGTTCCCGCCGACACGCCGAACGCCCGGCCGGCCCAGGAATCGCTGCGCGAGATCCAGGCGACCTTCGCCGCCGCCGGCGTGCCGCCGCGCGGAATCCTCGTGCGCAAATACCATCCCGAGAATCCGCGCCTGATGCCCGCGATCCGCGTCAACTATCCGAAGATGAAGGCGCAGGCCGGGCCGTGCGGTCTGTGGCCCGAAGATCTCGGCCCGTCGATCCACAACGGGTCCTACATCCAGAACAAGCAATACTACAATTTCGGCTGCGCCAATCAGCGCAACCTTGCAGCCATGGTCGAAGACCCGACTGACCTCGTGCAGCCGCGCGCGGAGACCCCCGCCTACACGTCGCGCCGCAATATCGCCTTCGACAAGTATCGCAAGGGCACCACGACAGCGACAACGTATCCCGAGGCCGACAGGGCCAAGCTAAGCGACACAGGAAAATGATCACCTACGCGCAGCAAAACTCCGAAGAGCAGACGGACGCCCCGCCGCAGGGCGTGGACGACCATATTGCTCCGGCGCCACGGGTTTCGGTCCAGGCGTTCTGCGAAACGGTCGAGACCGCCGCTGCCGTGCAGTCGGCGGGCGAGGATCGCCGGCTCGCCAAGGCCCACCTCAAGATCCAGATGGGCGGCATGGCGGCGGCCATCGAGGCCTATCGCTCGGCGCCGACGCCCAACGTCATCATCCTCGAGACCGAGGGCCGCAGCGACATTCTGGCCGGGCTCGACCAGCTCGCCACGGTATGCGACGCGGGCACCCGAGTGGTCGTGATCGGCCGGGTCAACGACGTCACGCTGTATCGCGAGCTGGTACGCCGCGGCGTCAGCGACTACGTGATCGCGCCGGCACATGCGATCGACGTGGTGCGCGCGGTCTGCAACCTGTTCTCGGCGCCGGAAGCCAAGGCAGTCGGCCGCGTCGTCGCCGTGGTCGGCGCGAAGGGCGGCGTCGGCGCTTCGACGATCGCCCACAATGTCGCCTGGGCGATCGCCCGCGATCTGGCGCTCGATTCCGTGGTCGCCGATCTCGACCTTGCGTTCGGCACCGCCGGCCTCAACTACAACCAGGATCCGGCGCAGGGCATCGCGGATGCCGTGTTCTCGCCGGACCGCGTCGATACCGCCTTCGTCGACCGCCTGCTGTCGAAATGCACCGACCATCTGAGCCTGCTGGCGGCGCCGGCGACGCTCGACAAGGTCTACGATTTCGGCGCCGAGGCGTTCGATGCGATCTTCGACACGCTGCGCACCACGATGCCCTGCATCGTGCTCGACGTGCCGCACCAATGGTCCGGCTGGACCAAGCGCGCGCTCATCGCGGCCGACGACATCCTGATCGTGGCGGCGCCCGACCTCGCCAATTTGCGCAACGCCAAGAACATGTTCGACCTCCTGAAGGCGTCGCGGCCGAACGACCGCGCGCCGCTGTACTGCCTGAACCAGGTCGGCGTGCCGAAGCGTCCGGAGATCGCGGCAGGCGAATTCGCCAAGGCGATCGAAAGCCAGCCGATCGCCGCCATTCCGTTCGATCCGCAGATCTTCGGTTCAGCCGCCAACAACGGCCAGATGATCGCGGAGATCTCCGCCAATCACCGCGCGGTCGAGATGTTTCTGCAGATGGCGCAACGGCTGACAGGCCGCGGCGAGACCAAGAAGCCGAGGGGGTCCTTCCTGTCGCCCCTGCTCGAAAAGCTGCGGTCCAAATAGTGGTCCGCGTGGAGTCAAGACGTCGTGTTTGGTAAGCGTAGCGGAAACGATGGGGATCTGCGGGCACCCAAGCCCGCCTTTCAGACGCCGGAGCCTGCCGGCTCGTCGCCGATGGTGCGCGAGTCCGCCGCCCCGACGATATCATCGCCGCCGCTGGCCCCGGCCAAGCCGCCGCCTGCTCCCGCCGTCGAGGCACGCCGCTCCGACAACTACTACCAGGTCAAGGCGACGATCTTCGGCGCCCTGATTGAGGCGATCGACCTTGCCCAGCTCGCCAAGCTGGACAGCGAGTCGGCGCGCGAGGAAATCCGCGACATCGTCAACGAGATCATCGCGATCAAGAACATCGTGATGTCGATCGCCGAGCAGGAAGAGCTGCTCGACGACATCTGCAACGACGTGCTCGGCTACGGCCCGCTGGAGCCGCTATTGTCGCGCGACGACATCGCCGACATCATGGTCAATGGCGCGGGCACCGTGTTCATCGAAGTCGCCGGCAAGATCCAGCGCACCGGCATCCGCTTTCGCGACAACCAGCAGCTGCTCAACATCTGCCAGCGCATCGTCAGCCAGGTCGGCCGGCGCGTCGACGAATCCTCGCCGATCTGCGACGCCCGCCTCGCCGACGGCTCGCGCGTCAACGCCATCGTGCCGCCGCTGGCGATCGACGGGCCCGCGCTCACCATCCGCAAATTCAAGAAGGACAAGCTGACGCTGGAGCAGCTCGTCAAGTTCGGTGCGATCACGCCGGAAGGAGCGACCATCCTGCAGATCATCGGCCGTGTCCGCTGCAACGTGATCATCTCGGGCGGCACCGGTTCGGGCAAGACCACGCTGCTGAACTGCCTGACCAACTATATCGAGCACGACGAACGCATCATCACCTGCGAAGACGCCGCCGAACTTCAGCTGCAGCAGCCGCATGTGGTGCGGCTGGAAACCCGGCCGCCGAACATCGAGGGCGAAGGCCAGGTCACGATGCGCGAACTGGTCCGCAACTGCCTGCGTATGCGTCCCGAGCGGATCATCGTCGGCGAAGTCCGCGGACCCGAGGCGTTCGACCTGTTGCAGGCGATGAACACCGGCCATGACGGTTCGATGGGCACACTGCACGCCAACAATCCCCGCGAAGCGCTGTCGCGCTGCGAATCCATGATCACCATGGGCGGCTTCTCGCTTCCCTCGCGCACCATTCGCGAGATGATCTGCGCCTCCGTCGACATCATCGTGCAGGCCGCGCGCCTGCGCGACGGTTCGCGCCGCATCACCCACATCACCGAGGTGATGGGCATGGAAGGCGACACCATCATCACGCAGGACATCTTCCTCTACGACGTGGTCGGGGAAGACGCCAACGGCAAGATCATCGGCAAGCACCGCTCGACCGGCATCGGCCGGCCGCGCTTCTGGGAGCGTGCGCGCTACTACAATGAAGAGAAGCGGCTTGCGGCGGCGCTGGACGCCTCCGACTCGCCGGCGCCGGTCTAGGGGAACGCAGGATGCAGACGCAAACCCTCGCCCTGGCCTTCCTCGCCGCCACCACCGTGGGCGGCATCGCCTGGGTCTTCCTCTATCCCTACCTCTCGGGAGAGAAGAAGGCCGAGTCGCGCCGCGCATCGGTGGCGCGCAGCGAACCGTCGACGACGCGAAGCACCGACCGCACCCAGCGCTCCCGCCGCGAGCAGGTCGAAGGATCGCTGAAGGAGCTCGAGGCACGGCGGCAGAAGGACAAGAAAGTCCCGCTCGGCCTGCGCATCTCGCAGGCCGGACTGGAGTGGTCCGAGCAGAAATTCTGGATGATCTCCGGCGGGCTCGGCCTGTTCGGGTTCGCCGTGGCGTTCATGGTCGGCGGAGGCCTGCTCGGTGCCGCCGGCATCGGCTTTGCCATGGGTCTCGGCCTGCCGCGCTGGCTGCTCGGCTTCCTGAAGAAGCGGCGGGAAAAGGCCTTCCTGAAGTCGCTGCCCGACGCCGTCGACGTCATCGTGCGCGGCATCAAGGCCGGCCTGCCGCTGTTCGAATCGCTCAAGGCGGTCGTCAACGACGCACCCGAGCCGCTGCGCAGCGAGTTTCTTGCGATCATCGAGACCCAGGCGATCGGCATGCCGCTCGGCGAGGCCTGCGCGCGGCTCTACGAACGCATGCCGCTGCCGGAGGCGAATTTCTTCGGCATCGTGATCGCGATCCAGCAGAAGTCCGGCGGCAATCTGTCGGAAGCGCTCGGCAACCTGTCGCGGGTGCTGCGCGACCGCAAGAAGATGGCCGAGAAGATCCAGGCGATGTCGATGGAAGCGAAGGCTTCCGCCGCGATCATCGGCTCGCTGCCGCCGATCGTGATGATCCTCGTGTTCCTCACGACGCCGGACTACATCGCCCTGCTGTGGACCAACTCGATGGGCCAGCTCATGCTGGTTGGCTGCGCCCTCTGGATGACCTGCGGCGTGCTGGTGATGAAGAAG
The DNA here is from genome assembly GCF_015291625.1 of Bradyrhizobium sp. CCBAU 53421. NCBI lineage: Bacteria > Pseudomonadati > Pseudomonadota > Alphaproteobacteria > Hyphomicrobiales > Nitrobacteraceae > Bradyrhizobium > Bradyrhizobium sp. CCBAU 53421. The sequence goes on along the minus strand of NZ_CP030047.1, from coordinate 1,056,320 downwards.
ATGATCAACTTCGATTTCTGACGGTGCAGCATGATTGATATTCTGATCGCCAAGCTCCACGACGTCAGGTTCATGACCATGCTGCTTGCCTTTTTCGCGGCAAGCGCGACGGTCTACACGCTGGTGATGCCGCTGCTCGCCGGCGGCGACCTCAACAAGCGCATGAAGGCCGTCGCCAGCGAGCGCGAGCGCCTCCGGCAGCGCGAGCGCGAACGTCTCTCCAAGACCGAGAAGGTGGCGCTGCGGCAGACCCCGAAGCAGGTCGTCTCCAGGGTGGTGGACGATCTCAACCTCACGAAATGGCTCGCCCAGGAAGCGGCGCTCGAGAAGCTCGTGATGGCGGGCTATCGCGGCCACGCGCCCTACGTCACCTTCCTGTTCGCCCGCGCCGTGACACCGATCGTGCTGCTGCTCGGCGCCATCATCTATACGTTCTTCATCGCCGGCGCGAACTGGTCGCTCACGCTCAAGATCGGCATTTGCGTCGGTGCGGCCTATGCCGGCCTCCAGGCGCCGATGCTGTTCCTGAAGAACGCGATCTCCAAGCGCCAACTCCAGATCAAGCGCGCCTTCCCTGATTCGCTCGACCTGCTGCTGATCTGCATCGAGTCGGGCATGTCGGTCGAGGTCGCGTTCCGGAAGGTGGCCAACGAGATCGCCGGCCAGTCGATCGCGCTGTCGGAAGAGTTCGCCCTGACGACCGCCGAGCTGTCCTATTTGCAGGACCGCAAGTCCGCCTACGAGAACCTGGCGCGCCGCACCGGGCTCGAAGGCGTGAAATCGGTCTGCATGGCCTTGCAGCAATCCGAACGCTACGGCACCCCGCTCGGCCAGAGCCTGCGCGTGATGGCGCAGGAAAATCGCGATATGCGGATGAACGAGGCCGAGAAGAAGGCGGCGGCACTGCCGCCCAAGCTGACCGTGCCGATGATCCTGTTCTTCCTGCCCTGCCTGTTCATCGTGATCCTCGGGCCGTCCTACATCAAGATCGCCACGATGCATTGAGCCCGCGCACTGCGCCGGCGGCCTTCCCTTTCCCCGGAAAGGGGAAAGTCGGGATGAGGGTCAGCGGCAAACGACGGAGTTTGCGGAGAGATCGGATCCCCACCCGCTTTGCTCTCGCGAGCAAAGCGACCTCCCCTTTTCAAGGGGAGGTTGGACTGCGTAGCCCGGATGAAGCGAAGCGAAATCCGGAAGAGGACCATCCGCGGTTACAGCGCCCCGGATTGCGCTGCGTTTCATCCGGGCTACGGTTCTGCTCCTTCCCCCTGAAAGGGGGAAGGTCGGGATGGGGGTCAGCGGCGGACGCCGCTGCAAGCGGTGAGAGCAGATCCCCACCGCCTTTTCTCTCGCGAGCAAAGCAACCTCCCCTTTTCAAGGGGAAGTTGGCAAGTCGCCATGTCGGCTAATCGTCCTTGGCGACAACAGGCGCGGCGCGCGAGGAAATCCGCGGACCGTCCTTGCGGCTCAGCATGTCGCGGAGATAGGCGACGTTCGCCGCCGCCTCATCGGCCGGCAGGTCGGCCTTGACGATAGTCTCCGCCTCCGCGAAGCGGCCCTGCAGGCCGACGACCAGCGCCAGGTTCTGCCGGATGCGGGTGTCGGCGCGGGCGCTGGCATAGGCCTGGCGCAGCGTCTCCTCCGCCTTCGGCAATTCCTTGGTCAGCATGTAGGACAGGCCGAGATTGGACAGCACGGACGGCTCGTCCGGAGCCAGTCGAAGCGCGCTGGCGTAATAGCGCCGCGCTTCCTCGTGCCGGTTCAGCTTGTCGAGCGTGGTGCCCTGCACCGACAATATCCGCCAGTCCGGATTGTCCGGGCTGTGCGCGCGGCTCAGCACGTCGAATGCGGCCTGCGAATTGCCGTTGTCAGCGAGCGCGCGGCCATAGGCGGCGAGCAGCAGCTTGTTGCCGGGGGTGGCGAGCGTGGCCTGCTCCAACACGGCGCAGGCCTGGGAACGCTGTCCGCTCACGCGCAACGCCTGGCCGTATGCGATCGCGGCGTCGACGTCCTTGGGATTCTTGCGATAGCGCTCGCCATACACCTCGATATTGCGGCGCGGATCGTCGGGCACCGGATCGGACCGGGACGCGATCGATCCGGTGACGTCGGACATGGTCTGGCAGCCGCCAAGCCCGGCGGCGAGGACCGCCACGAGGGCTGCGGAAGCAAGATGCCGGGTCAAAATGGACTGTCGACGCATGGCACTGTGACTCACGAAATCGGGCGAATGGATCGAGCCGAGCGCGCCAGCAATAGACTGTTAACCCTAACGTCTGGTTAACTGACCGGCGCGCCGGTTCCAATTCCCGCAGGTCGCGTCAGCCGCGGGCGCGCTACCAACCACGGCGAAAGCCGTGGTAGTCACCAGCAACGACGCCAGAACAGCCGAGAGCCGCATGCCATCCGTGTTCGAGACCGCCCCCACGACCGCCGTCACGCCGATCACCTTCGTCACCAGGGCGACATGGGATGCGATCCGCAGCGAATTGCCGGCGCCGGCGCGCCAGTTCGCGGAGGCCAATGACTTTGCCGCCAAGCCCGGCAAGGCCCTCGCTTTGCCGGCAGCCGATGGCGGCATCGCGCAGGTGCTGTTCGGCCTCGAGGATGCGGACCACAAGGCGCGCGATCCGTTTCGGCCCGGCGCCCTGCCCGGCCTGCTGCCGCCTGGCGTCTACCGCTTCGCCAATGCGCCGCATGACGCAAGGCTCGCCGCGCTCGCCTTCGCGCTCGGCTGCTATCGCTTCGACCGCTATCGCAAGAACAAAGCCCCCGAGGTCCGCCTGGTGCCGCCCGACGGCGTCGACACGGCCGAGATCGCGCGGATGGCGGAAGCGGCGGCGCTGGCGCGCGACCTCATCAACACGCCGTCCAACGACATGGGCCCAGCCGAGCTCGCCGAGGCGGCGCGCGACCTCGCAACGCGGTTCGGCGCCGCCTTCAATTGCATCGATGCCGAGGAGCTCGCACGGAACTTCCCGCTGATCCACGCCGTCGGCATGGCCTCGACCCGCGCGCCGCGGCTGATCGATCTGAGCTGGGGCGATCCGGCCCATCCGAAGGTGACGCTGGTCGGCAAGGGCGTCTGCTTCGACACCGGCGGGCTCGACCTCAAGCCGTCGAGCGGCATGCTGATCATGAAGAAGGACATGGGCGGCGCCGCCAACGTGCTGGCGCTGGCGCAGATGGTGATGGACGCCAAGCTGAAGGTACGGCTGCGCGTGCTGATCCCGGCGGTCGAGAACGCGGTCGCCGGCAACGCGTTCCGCCCGCTCGACGTCTTCAAGTCGCGCAAGGGCATCACCGTCGAGATCGGCAACACCGATGCCGAGGGGCGGCTGGTGCTCGCCGACGCGCTGGCGCTGGCCGACGAGGAGACGCCGGATCTGCTGATCGATCTCGGCACACTGACCGGCGCGGCGCGGGTAGCGCTGGGCCCGGATTTGCCGCCGTTCTACACCAATGACGAGGCACTCGCCGCGGACGTTGCAGCTCACGCGAAAAGCGAGAACGACCCGTTGTGGCGGCTGCCGCTATGGCCGGCCTACGATGCCTGGCTCGATTCCAAGACCGCCGACATCACCAACGCACCATCAGGTGGTTTCGCCGGCTCGATCACCTGCGCGCTGTTCCTGCAGCGCTTCGTCGAGCACGCGCGGAGCTGGCTGCATGTCGACATCTATGGCTGGACGCCATCGGCAAAGCCCGGCCGTCCCGAAGGCGGCGAATGCCAGGCCGCACGCGCGATCTACAAATTGCTGAGCCAGCGCTATGCATGATGTCAGGCTTACACCTGCCCGCGCCGACCTCGCCGCGAAATATCTCGAGGGCAAGGTGGAGGCCGCACGTTTCGTCGACGGCGAGACGCTTGAGGTGGTTGAGGCCATCGCGCCGCTGCGGCGGGCGCCGGCGGCCGATGCCGAGCAGATGACGCAGGCGCTGAGGGGCGAACGCGTCACTGTCTATGACCGCAACGGTGAGGGCTGGGCCTGGGGCCAGCTCGCCGATGACGGCTATGTCGGCTGGATTGCCGAAGCCGCGCTGACCGCGCCCGGCGCGGCGCCGACGCACAAGGTGACGGCGCTGCGCACGCTGGCGTTTCCGGGACCGTCGATCAAGCTGCCGCCGGTCGAGGCGCTGGCGATGGGGACCAAGCTCGCGATCACCCGCGAAGACGGTCCCTTCGCGGTGACCCGCGAGGGCTGGCACCTGCCGCGCCAGCATCTCGCCGCGCTCGACGCGATGGCGCCGGATTTCGTCGCAATCGCCGAGCAGTTCGTCGGCACCCCCTATCTCTGGGGCGGCAAGTCGAGCCTCGGCATCGATTGCTCCGGCCTGGTGCAGATCGCGCTGACCGCCGCCGGCACCGGCTGCCCGCGCGACAGCGACATGCAGCAGGACGGGCTCGGCCGCGAGTTGACGGCGGCGGAATCCAGACATCTGCAGCGCGGCGACCTGATCTTCTGGAAGGGCCATGTCGCCATCGTGCGCGATGCGACGACGATCGTGCACGCCAACGCGCATCACATGGCGACAGTCGTCGAGAACACGCAGGCCGCGATCGCGCGGATCAAGGCCGCCGGCAGCGAGGTGCTGGCGATCAAGCGGCTCTAACCCCGTCATCCTGAGGAGCGCGAAGCGCGTCTCGAAGGATCGACGGCCCTACTCGGGCCACGCCACCCTTCGAGGCTCGCTCCGCTCGCACCTCCAGCGACAAAGGCGAAGCCTTTGCGCGGGGATGACGTGGAACGAGAAGGGTGGCTACGTCGCCACCGTCCCGTCGCCGGCCGCTTCGATGCGGAACGCCGCCGCGAACAGCGCGCGGGTGTAGTCGCTCTTCGGATTCTTGAACAGCTCGGAGGCCGGCCCCTCCTCCTCGACCTTGCCGGATTTCATCACGATCAGATGGCTCGCGAGCGAGGCCACCACGCGCAGATCGTGCGAGATGAACATGTAGGTGAGATCGCGCTTGCGCTGCAGGTCGCGCAGCAGATCGACCATCTGGGCCTGGAACAGCATGTCGAGCGCGCTGGTCGGCTCGTCCAGCACGACGAAGTTCGGCTCCAGCACGACCGCGCGCGCGATCGAGATGCGCTGGCGCTGGCCGCCGGAGAATTCGTGCGGATAGCGGAAGCGCCAATCGGGATCGAGCCCGACGTCCTTCAGCGCCTTGATCACCCGCGCCTCGCGCTCCTCGCGCGACAGCTGCTTCTGGTGCACCTCGAGCCCCTCGGCGATGATGTCGGCGACCGACATGCGCGGGCTGAGCGAGCCGAACGGGTCCTGGAACACGATCTGCATGTCGCGGCGGAACGGTCGCATCTGCTTGAAGCGCAGGCCCTGGATGTCCTTGCCGAGGAACACGATCGGACCATCGGAGGAAATCAGCCTGAGCAGCGCGAGCCCGAGCGTGGTCTTGCCGGAGCCGGATTCGCCGACCACGCCAAGCGTCTCGCCCTTGCGCACCGCGAGGCTGACGCCATCGACCGCCTTGATGTGGCCGACGGTCGAGCGCATCAGCCCGCGCTTGATCGGAAACCAGACCTTGAGATTGTCCGCCGACATCACCACCGGCGCGCCCGGCTGCGGCGGCGCCGGATCGGGCTTCGGCTCGGCCGCCAGCAGCGCCTTCGTGTAGGCGTGCTTCGGCGCGGTGAAGACCTGCTCGACCGGGCCCTGCTCGACGATCTTGCCGTTGTTCATCACACAGACGGTGTCGGCAATGCGGCGGACGATGCCGAGGTCATGGGTGATGAACAAGAGGCTCATGCCGAGCCGGGCGCGGATCTCGGCCAAGAGCGCCAGGATCTGCGCCTGCACCGTGACATCGAGTGCGGTGGTCGGTTCGTCCGCGATCAGCAGGTCGGGCTCGTTGGCGAGCGCCATCGCGATCATCACGCGCTGGCGCTGGCCGCCGGACAATTGGTGCGGATAGCTCTTCAGCCGTGTTTCCGGCTCGGGGATGCCGACTTGGCCCAGCAATTCCAGCGTCCGGGCCCGCGCCGCCCCGCCGCTGACGCCCCGGTGCAGCGACATGATCTCGCCGATCTGGGTCTCGATGGTCTGGAGCGGATTGAGCGAGGTCATCGGCTCCTGGAAGATGATCGAGATGTCGTTGCCGCGGACCTCGCGCATCTCCTGGTCGGACGCGGTCAAGAGATCGCGGCCGCGGAAACGGACCGCGCCGGAGGGATGCGATGCCGTCGGATAGGGCAACAGCTTCAGCACCGACAGCGCACTGACGGATTTTCCCGAACCGGACTCGCCGACCAACGCGACGCACTCGCCGCGCTTGATCGAGAACGAGATGCCGTCGACCGCAACCGAGCGGCCGAAGGCGACCGACAGGTCGCGGACGTCAAGCAGAGGCTGGTTGATCGCGTCCATGCGTCAGCCCTTCGCGAATGTCTTGCGCGGATCGAAGGCGTCGCGCGCGGCTTCGCCAATGAAGATCAAAAGCGACAGCATGATCGCGACCGAGAAGAAGCCGGTGAGGCCGAGCCACGGCGCCTGCACATTGGCCTTGCCCTGCGACAGCAATTCGCCGAGCGAAGGCGAACCGGGCGGCAGGCCGAAGCCGAGGAAATCCAGCGCCGTCAGCGTCATCACCGAGGACGAGACGATGAAGGGCAGGAACGTCATGGTCGCGACCATCGCGTTCGGCAGCAGATGGCGGAACATGATCTTGCCGTTGGAGACGCCGAGCGCGCGTGCCGCCTGGATGTATTCGAAGTTACGGCCGCGCAGGAATTCGGCACGCACCAGGCCGACCAGCGAGACCCAGGAGAACAGCAGGAGGATGCCGAGCAGGATGAAGAAGCCCGGCGGCAGCACCGCCGAGATGATCAACAGCAGATAGAGCGAGGGGATCGCGGTCCAGATCTCGATGAATCGCTGGAAGCCGAGATCGATCCAGCCGCCGAAATAGCCCTGCACGCCGCCCGCGGCGATGCCGATGATCGAGGACAGGATGGTCAGCGTCAGGCCGAACAAGACCGAGATGCGGAAGCCGTAGATCAGCCGCGCCACGACGTCGCGGCCCTGATCATCGGTGCCGAGCCAGTTGTATTCGAGGTCGCGGCAACCGGTCAGCCCCTTGCGCTTCACGACATCCGCGCACTGCTTTTCGGTCAGGAGCCAGGTCGGCTTCGACGGCACCGCCGTCGGCGGGTCGAGGTTGCGGCTGTCGTAGGAATAGCGGATCGGCGGCCAGATCATGCTGCCGCCCTTGGCGGCGATCTGCTTCTGCAGATAGGGATCGCGATAGTCGGCCGCGGTCTCGAAGTCGCCGCCGAAGGTGGTCTCCGCGTAGGTGAACATCACCGGCCAGTAGAGCCGGCCGTCATATTTGACCATCAGCGGCTTGTCGTTGGCGATGAAATTGGCGAACAGCGACAGCACGAACAGCGCGAGGAAGATCCAGAACGACCAGTAGCCGCGGCGGTTCGCCTTGAAGTTCTGCCAGCGTCGCTTGTTCAACGGCGACGGCGAAAAGCCGTGGCGCGTGGCGGGCACGGCCTCGCCGAGCGGCGATTGCGTCGAACTTTCGACCGGCTGGGGTGCGAGCAGCGTCATCAGACCTCCCGCGCCTCAAAGTCGATCCGGGGATCGATCCACATATAGGCGAGATCGGAGATCAGATTGACCACCAGTCCGACCAGCGAGAAGATGAACAGCGTTCCGAACACCACCGGATAGTCGCGGTTCAGGACGCTCTCGAAGCCGAGCAAGCCGAGCCCGTCGAGCGAGAAGATGGTCTCGATCAGCAGCGAGCCCGAGAAGAACGCGTGGATGAACGCGCCCGGGAAGCCCGCGATCACGATCAGCATCGCGTTGCGGAAGACGTGGCCGTACAGCACTTGGCGCTCGCTGCAGCCCTTGGCTCGCGCGGTCATCACATATTGCTTGCGGATCTCGTCGAGGAACGAGTTCTTGGTGAGCAGCGTCATGGTGGCGAAGGCGCCGAGCGCCATCGAGACCAGCGGCAGCGTCAGGTGCCAGAAATAGTCGATGATCTTCCAGTACCAGGGGAATTGCGACCAGCCGTCCGAGGTCAGGCCGCGCAGCGGGAAGATGTTGAGGAACGAGCCGCCGGCGAACAGCACGATCAACAGGATCGCGAACAGGAATCCCGGGATCGCAAAGCCGATAATGATCACGGCCGAGGTCCAGGTGTCGAACCGCGAACCATCCTTCACCGCCTTGCGGATACCGAGTGGAATCGAGATCAGATAGGTCAGCAGCGTCATCCAGATGCCGAGCGACATCGAGACCGGGAGCTTTTCCTTGATGAGCTGGATCACGCTCACGCTGCGGAAATAGCTGGTGCCGAAATCGAACCGCGCGAAATTCCACACCATCAACGCGAACCGCTCGGGTGCCGGCTTGTCGAAGCCGAACTGTACCTCGAGCTTCTTGATGAAGTCAGGATCAAGCCCTTGCGCGCCGCGGTATTTCGAATTGATGGCCGCGCCGGCACCCGCGCCCTGGCCGCGCTGCGCGCCGAAATCGCCGCCGCCGCCCGAGACGCGCGAGGTGCCGCCGGTGTCGGCGCCGTTGATCTGCGCGATGACGCGCTCGACCGGTCCGCCGGGAGCGAACTGCACGACCACGAAGGAGACGAACAGGATGCCGAGCAGCGTCGGCAGCATCAGAAAGATACGTCGGGCGATATAGGCGCTCATCGGCTACTTCGCCTGCTCGAGCTTCGCGGCCTTCGCCGCATCGTACCACCAATTCTCCGGCGCACCGACGCCCTGGGTGTATTTCGCGAGCTTCTCGGTATGGCCGAACTGATCCCAATAGGCGATCGGATGCGTGTTGCGGTACCATTGCGGCACCCAGTAACGGCCGGCGCGAAACACGCGGTCGAAGGCGCGGCAGGCGACGGTCAGGTCATGGCGGCTGTTGGCGCCGATGATCTTCTCGATCAGCACGTCGATCGCGGGACTGGCAATGCCGGCGAGGTTGTAGGAGCCCTTGGTCTTCGCCGCCTGCGAGGAGAAGAACGGCCGCATGCTGTCGCCGGGCGTCGCCGAGAAGCTGAAGCGCTCCATGGTCATGTCGAAGTCGAAATCTTCCACCCGCGCGCGGCGCTGCACGGCGTCGACCAGGCGGAACGTCGCCTCGATGCCGAGCGTACCGAGATTCTTGATGTAGGGCCCATGATGCGGTTGCAGCGAGGGCTCGTCGTTGAGAAATTCGATGGTGAGCGGCTCGCCGTTCGGCAGCAGGCGCTTGCCGTCCTTGACGACACAGCCGGCCTCGTTGAGCAACTGCACCGCCTTGCGCAGCAGCGCGCGATCCTGCCCGGAGCCGTCGGACCTCGGCGGCACGAACGGCAGGCCGAACACCTCGTCGGGCACCTGGCCGCGGAACGGTTCGAGCAGCGCGAGTTCCTCGGGCGAGGGCGGCCCTTCCGCCACCATGTCCGAGTTCTGGAACGGCGACACCGTTCGGGCATAGGCGTCGTACATGATGGTCTTGTTGGTCCACTCGAAATCGAAGGCGTTGATCAGCGCCTCGCGCACCCGCGGGTCCTTGAACTTGTCGCGGCGGGTGTTGATGAACCAGCCCTGTGCGCCCGACGGCGTGTCGTCGGGCAGCGTCTCGCGCTTGACGCGGCCGTCCTTCACCGCGGGAAAATCGTAGCGCGTCGCCCAGACCCGTGCGGTGAATTCCTCCCGGAACAGATAGCTCTTCGAGGTGAAGCCCTCGAACGCAACGTCGCGATCGCGGTAGAATTCATAGCGCACGGTGTCGAAATTATAGCTGCCGCGATTGACCGGAAGGTCGGCACCCCACCAATCCTTGACGCGGTCGAACTCGACATAGCGGTTGACCTCGAACCGGCCGACCTTGTACGGCCCCGAGCCGAGCGGCGTATCGAGCGTCGATTCCTCGAACGATCGCGTCGCGTAATAGGCCTTGGAGAAGATCGGCAGGCCGGCAACGTAGAGCGGCACATCGCGCGCCCGGTCGGGCGCGAAGGTCACGACCACGGTCGCATCATCCGTCGCCTCGGCCTTGACGAAGTCGCGGAGCTGCACCTGGATCAACGGGTGGCCCTTTTCCTTCAGCGTACTCAGTGAAAAGGCCACGTCCTGCGCGGTCAGCTTCGTGCCGTCATGGAAGCGCGCCTCGGGACGGATGTTGAAACGGTAGACCCGCTTGTCCGGCGAAATCTGCACCGACTTCGCGGCAAAGCCGTACATCGCATCGGGCTCGTCATTGGCGCGCGACATCAGCGTCGCGAAGGTCATGTCCATGCCCTGCGCGCCCTCGCCCTTCAACACATAGGCATTCAGCGAGTTGAAGGTGTAGTAGGACTGATTATTGCCGCGCACCCATGGAATGACCGAGAAGGCACCACCCTTCGGCGCCTTCACGTTGACGTAGTCGAATTGCTGGAAATCCGCCGGGTATTTCAGGTCGCCGAACACCGACATGCCGTGCATCTCGGTTCCGTTGTCGGCCGCCGCCGGTGCGACACGCAAGCCTGCAGCACTCAACGCACCGATGCCGAGACCGAGTGCGTGCCGACGGGAGAAGTGCGTCATGCGCGAATCCTTCGATCTTATGAACGCTTGAGCTTGGCCGCCTTGTCGGCGTCGTACCACCAAAGATTTGGGAATCCTGAAACCGCGTATTTCGGCAGCGGATCGGGATGGCTGAAGCGATCCCAATAGATGTAGCGCTGCTTGTCGTAGTTGAAGTGTGGAACGCAATAGAAGTTCCAGAGCAAGACCCGGTCCAGCGCCTTGGCGGCGGCGACCTGATCGGCGCGGCTGTTGGCAAAGATGATGCGCTCGATGATGGCATCGACGGCCGGATTCTTGATGCCCGGGAGGTTGTTCGAACCCGGCCGGTCGGCAGCCTGCGAACCGAAATTGTCGCGCTGTTCGTTGCCGGGCGAAATCGACTGTCCCCACACCTGGGTGACCATCTCGAAATCGAAATCGCGCACCCGGTTTTGGTACTGCACGGTGTCGACGGCGCGCAGATTGACGGTGATGCCGAGGCGCTCCAGGCTCGGCTTGTAGAACAGGGTGATCCGCTCCATGCCGGAATCGCCGCTGTTGCCGAGGATCTCGACCGTAAACGGCTGGCCCGAGGAATCGACCAGCTTGCGGTCGCGGATCTCGAATCCGGCTTCCTTCAACAGCCGCGTCGCCTCGCGCAGATTGGCGCGCACGTTTTCCGGCGTGCCGCCGACCGGATCCTTGTATGGCGTCGTGAAGACTTCCGGCGGCACCTTGTCGCGCACCGTCTCCAGCAGCTCGAGCTCCTTGCCTTCCGGCAGGCCGGTCGCCATCAGATCGGGGATGCCGTCGAAATAGCTTGAATCGCGATGGTACTCGCCGGTCGAGAGCACGCGGTTCATCTCTTCGAAATCGAACGCGTAGTTGAAGGCCCGGCGCAGCCGCGGGTCGGCGAATTTCGGGCGCCTCAGGTTGAACACCCAACCCTGCATCCGGCCCTGATTGCGGACGGTGAAGAGCTCCTTGAGCAGCCGGTTCTCGCGCACCGGCGGAACGTCGTAGGCCGACGCCCATTCCTTGGCGCTGCGCTCGTTGTACCAATCGAACCCGTCGGCCTTCAGCGCCTCACGCGCGACGGTGTCGTCGCGGAAATACTCGTAGCGCAGCTCGTCGAAATTGTTCTGTCCGATCGCGATCGGAATGTCCTTGCCCCAGTAGTCCTTGACGCGCTCGAGCACCACCGACCGTCCGGCGACGAACTCCTTGATCTTGTAAGGACCCGACCCGAGCGGCGGCTCCAGCGTGCTCGCCGTGATGTCACGCTTCTTGCCCTGCGCGTCGGTGCCCTCCCACCAATGCTTGGGCAGGATGATGAGCTGGCCGGTGATCATCGGCAGCTCGCGGTTGCCCGGGCTGTCGAAGGTGAATTTGACGTCGCGATCGCCGATCTTCTCGGCCTTTGCAATATGCCGGTAATAGGCGCTGAACATCGGGCTGTTCGCCTTCAGCGCCTCGAAGGAGAAGATCACGTCCTCCGGCGTCACCGGCTTGCCGTCGTGCCAGCGCGACCCCGGCCGGAGGCGGTAGATCACGTAGGAGAAATCGTCCGGAAAGGCCGCAGCCTCGGCGAGTTCGCCGTAATAAGTATCGGGCTCGTCGAGCGAAGCTTCCATCAGCGAGTCGTAGATGCGGGCGACTGCGGCGGCGACCGTGCCCTTCAATCCCGCAACGACCAGGTTGAAGCTGTCATAGGTGCCGGGCTGGAACAGTCGCACCACGCCGCCCTTCGGCGCGTCCGGCTTGACGTAATCGTAGCGCTTGAAGTCGGCCGGGTACTTGATTTCGCCGTAGGTGGAGAGGCCGTGGCGCCATTTCAGCCCGTTCGGGGCGTCGTCGGCGAGTGCCGGCGTGATCGCCGACAGGCTGGAGTTCAGTCCGAGCGCCGGAGCGAGAGTCGCCAGTGCGCTGCCTTGAAGGAGGTGTCGTCGGGTGATCGCCAAATTCGCTCTTCCTGCTTGCGGCCCCGGTTACATGGGACCCAATATAAGGCAACGGTTCGACAAATTACGTTGCTTTTTCCTCATGATATTGGCCCGGGAACAATATCGGTGCGGCGAAACGTCCCGATAACAACCCCGCGACAGCGGATTCCCCAAGGGATTCCTCATGCGAAAACGGCCAGGCATTGCCTGGCCGTTTCATCCGCATGCTTGCGCGAAGCAATTCGTTACTTCGAAGCGGTCGGGAGCGGAGCCGGATGCTCCGAGTTCGAATTCAGATAGGCGATGATGTCGGCGCGCTCGCTGTCCTTCGGCACGCCGGCGAAGCCCATCGCGGTGCCGGGGATGAAGCCCTTCGGGTTGGTCAGGAACTTGTTGAGGTCGTCGAACGACCAGTCGCCGCCCTTGCCCTTCATCGCAGCCGAGAAATTGAAGCCGCGGCCCTCGCCCTTCTTCTCGCCGACGACACCGTAGAGGTTCGGACCGACGCGGTTGGGGCCGCCCTTCTCGAATGTATGGCAGGCCTGGCACTTCTTGGCGGCCGCCGCGCCCTTCTCGACCGAGGCGGTCTGCAGCAGCTTCTCGATCGGCTCGGAGGCGGCCGCAGCGGCCTCGCCGCCACCACCATGGGACTCTTCCTTCACCGCGATCTCAAAACCCGGCTTCTCCGGCAGCTTCGGCGCGAATTTCGCGCTGGCGGCAAAGCTCATCACCAGGACGACGATGCAGGTGCCGAGAACCGCACCGAGGATTTTGTTGAGTTCGAAGGAGTCCATTTTGGGTCAGGCTCCGGGCCTTGAATGTCGACTTCAGGCCGGGAATACGGCCGCGGGGAAAGACCTGGGAATCGGCCTTATCGCACCGCCCCAAGCAGGGTTGAGATATCGGTTTGCCCGCGCTCTGGCAACCCGTATAAACGCGCCGAATTCAACCTCCTCCCCGGCAATTTCCGCAGGCCGGACGGGCCCCGACACGTATGACCGACCCGCGCACCTTGGTGCTGATTCCGGCCCGCATGGCCGCCACGCGCCTCCCCGGCAAACCGCTGCTCGATATCGCTGGCCGGCCTATGATCGTCCATGTGCTGCGGCGGGCCGAGGCGGCCGGGATCGGCCGGGTCGCGGTCGCGACCGACACGGCCGAGATCGCCGACGTCGTGAAGGCTGCCGGCGGCGAGGTGGTGATGACCCGCCCGGACCATCCGTCCGGCTCAGACCGGATCCATGAAGCGATGACCATCCTCGACCCGGACGGCGCGGCCGAGATCGTGGTCAACCTGCAGGGCGATTTCCCGACCATCACCCCCGAGACGATCCGCAGCGTGATGCCGCCGCTGGCTGATGCCGCCGTCGATATCTCGACGCTGGCCTCACGCATCCACACCGAGGAGGAGGACCGGGCCCCCAGCGTCGTCAAGGCCGTCGGCTCCCCGATCGGCCCCAACCGGTTGCGTGCACTGTATTTCACCCGCGCCACCGCGCCCTATGGCGATGGACCGCGCTACCACCATATCGGCCTCTACGCCTACCGCCGCGCCGCGCTGGAGCGGTTCGTAGCGTTGCCGCCCTCGCCGCTCGAGCAGCAGGAGAAGCTCGAGCAGCTGCGCGCGCTGGAGGCCGGGATGCGGATCGACATTACCATCGTCGACACCGTCCCCCGCGGCGTCGACACCCCCGCCGACCTCGAAACCGCCCGCAGAATACTTTCCAAAGACTGAGTGGGTGCTAAAAGGCCCGCCAGGAAAGAACCCATGACCAAGAAGCTGAAAATCGCGTTCCAGGGCGAGCCTGGCGCCAATTCCCATATCGCGATCGTCGAGGCCTATCCCGACGCCGAGCCGATGCCGTGCCCGACCTTCGAGGACGCGCTGGCCGCGATTTCCTCGGGCGAGGCCGATCTCGGCATGATCCCGATCGAGAATTCGGTCGCCGGCCGCGTCGCCGACATCCATCATTTGCTGCCCGCCTCGGGCCTGTTCATCGTCGGCGAATGGTTCTTGCCGATCCGCCACCAATTGATGGCGGTGAAGGGCACCAAGCTCGCCGACATCAAGAGCGTGGAGAGCCACGTCCACGCGCTCGGCCAGTGCCGGCGCATCATCCGCAAGCTCGGCATCCGGCCGATCGTCGCCGGCGACACCGCCGGCAGCGCCCGCGATATCTCGGAGCGCGGCGACAAGAGCGTGGCGGCGATCGCCTCGCGCCTCGCCGCCGATATCTATGGCCTCGACATTCTCGCCGAGGACATCGAGGACGAGGCCCACAACACCACCCGCTTCGTGGTGCTGGCGCGCGAAGCCAAATGGGCCGCGCAGGGCTCGGGGCCGCTGGTGACCTCTTTTGTTTTCCGGGTGCGCAATCTGCCCGCCGCGCTCTACAAAGCGCTCGGCGGCTTCGCCACCAACGGCGTCAACATGACCAAGCTCGAAAGCTACATGGTCGACGGCAATTTCTTCGCCACGCAATTCTATGCCGATGTCGACGGCCATCCCGACGACCGTGGACTGGCCTTTGCGCTGGAGGAATTGAAATTCTTCTCGCGCGAATTCCGCATCGTCGGCGTCTATCCCGGCCATCCGTTCCGCGCGACCTTCAGCGAGACGCAGGCCTAAGTCAGGCGATCGCAGTCTTTCGGCGGAACGACGATGGTTATGCGGCGGCCTTCTGCAGCCCGAACGCCTCGGCAAGCAGGCTGTAGGACTTCTTCCGCGCCACGTGATCGTAGACCGCTGATATCACCATCAGCTCGTCCGCCTGGGTCGCCGCGATCAGCGGCTCCAGCTTCGCCATCACGGTTGCAGGACTGCCGACGAAGAGCCGCGCGCGGTTGCGCGCGATCGAGGCGCGCTCGGCGTCAGTGTAGGGATAGGCCTCGGCCTCCTCGACGCTCGGCAGCGGCAGATACTGGCCGCGATCGCGGCGCAGCCGATTGAGATCCATCGATGTCGCAAGCTGCTCGGCTTCCGCATCGGTCTCGGCCGTGACGACGGCGACCGCCAGGATCGACTGCGGCGTCGCGCGCCAGCCCGACGGCTTGAAATGCGCGCGATAATTCGTCATCGCCGCAATTGCGTCGTGAGTGGCAAAATGATGCGCGAACGCAAAGCCCATCCCGACCTGCGCAGCCAGCTCGGCGGAATAGTCGCTCGAGCCGAGCAGCCAGATCGGCGGTAGCGGCGAATCGTCCGGCATCGCCACAACGTTGTTGTAGGGATGGCCGGGTGGGAAATCGCGCGTCTCCCACAAGGTCAGCTCGTGCAGCCGCTCGAGGAAGTCGTCGCCCTCGCGGCGATCGAGCCGGCTGCGCAGCGCGTAGGCCGTGGCGCCGTCGGTGCCGGGCGCACGACCGAGGCCAAGATCGATGCGGCCGGGAAACAGCGCCTCCAGCATCTTGAAGCGTTCGGCGACCACCAGCGGCGCGTGGTTCGGCAGCATCACGCCGCCGGAGCCGACGCGGATATGCTGCGTCACCGCCGCTATCTGCCCGATCATCAGATCGGGCGCAGGGCTCGCGACCGAGGCAAGGTTGTGGTGCTCGGCAAGCCAATAGCGCGTGTAGCCGAGACCATCGACATGGCGCGCCAAATCGATGCTGTTACGCAGCGCAACGGCGGGCCTGGTGCCTGTGGTGACGACGGACAGGTCGAGGACGGAGAGCGGGATCATGGCCGCCAACCTAGTGTGGCGTCACGAAGCGACAAAGACCTCGGCCGCGCAGACCAGTCCCGCACCGGAAAGTCGCTCCGGCTATCCAAGTCATTGGGACGAAATACGAAGATTCGTTGAAATGTCGCGTAGCCCACTGTCGATGTGGACATCTGGCCGGCCGCAGAATATCTAGTTTTATCATTATAGTTCATTATGATAGCTCAATTATTCACCAATCGCTGGCACAGCCCACTGCTTATCCTCGATCGTTGATTTTGACCATAAATTAGGCACCAATGGGCAATTTCCCATATTCGATGGGCTGTTTTGGCCCACCGATTTGGCTTATCTTATGGCCACCATATCCAGGCCGGACATCGACCCTCCAGTTGCGGAGCCATTGCGTATCATGACCGAGACCATTTCCTCCCTGCCGAACGGGCAGCGCGCGCCGAAAGCGCCGAAAATCTCCTTCGAGTTCTTCCCGCCGAAGACCGAGGAGATGGAGCGCAATCTCTGGGAGACCATCAACCGCCTGGCGCCGCTGACGCCCAATTTCGTCTCGGTGACCTACGGCGCCGGCGGTTCGACCCGCGAGCGCACCCATTCGACCATCAGCCGCATCCTGCGCGAGACCGATCTGCTGCCGGCCGCGCACCTGACCTGCGTCAGCGCCTCGCGCGGCGAGATCGACGAGATCGTCGACCGCTATCATGAGGTCGGCGTCCGCCACATCGTGGCGCTGCGCGGCGATCCGCCCGGCGGCATCGGCACGCCCTACTTCACCCATCCCGACGGCTACCAGAGCTCGGCCGAGCTCGTCGCCGGGATCAAGCGACGCCACGCAGACATCGAGATCTCGGTGTCCGCCTATCCGGAGAAGCATCCGGAAGCCGCCGACTTCGATGCCGACATCGACACGCTGAAGGCCAAGGTCGACGCCGGCGCGACGCGCGCGATCACCCAGGTGTTCTTCGACAACGACCTCTACCATCGCTATGTCGACCGGGTGCGGGCACGCGGCATCGAGATTCCGATCGTGCCCGGCATCATGCCGATGCACAATTTCAAGCAGGCCCGCAACTTCGTCACCCGCGCCGGCACCAGCGTGCCGGACTGGCTCGCCGAGAAGTTCGAGGGCCTCGACAACGACGCCGAGACCCGCAAGCTGGTGGCGGCCACCGTCGCCGCCGGCCAGGTGCAGAAGCTGTTCAAGCACGGCGTCGACACCTTCCACTTCTACACCATGAACCGCGCGGACCTCGTGTTCGCGATCAGCCACCTGCTCGGCATCCGGCCGACCGGTGCCCAAAAAGCTGCCTGAGCCAGAAAGCCATCGATGTCCGTACCGGTTTCTCCCAAGCGTAACGCTTTGCTCGCGGCTGCCCGCGAGCGCATCCTGGTGCTCGACGGCGCCATGGGCACGATGATCCAGGGCCTGCAGTTCGACGAAGCCGCTTTCCGTGGCGAACGCTTCAAGGACTTCCACCGCGACATCAAGGGCAACAACGATCTGTTGATCCTGACCCAGCCCGAGGCGATCACGGACATCCACGCCGCATATTTGCGTGCCGGCGCCGACATCGTCGCGACCAACACCTTCTCCTCGACCTCGATCGCGCAGGCCGACTACGACATGTCGGACCTCGCCTACGAGATGAACCTGCAGGGCGCGCGGCTGGCGCGCGCCGCCGCCGAGCGGGTGAACGCGGAAGACGGCAAGCAGCGCTTCGTTGCCGGCGCGCTCGGCCCGACCAACCGCACCGCCTCGATCTCGCCGGACGTCTCCAACCCCGGCTATCGCGCGGTGACCTTCGACGATCTGCGCAAGGCTTACGGCGAACAGGCCAAGGGCCTGCTCGACGGCGGCGCCGACCTGCTGCTGGTCGAGACCATCTTCGACACGCTGAACGCCAAGGCGGCGCTGTATGCGATCGCCGAGATCATCGAGGAGCGCGGCATCGACGTGCCGGTGATGATTTCCGGCACCATCACCGACAAGTCCGGCCGCCTGCTCTCCGGGCAGTTGCCGGAGGCGTTCTGGCACTCGGTGCGGCACGCGAGGCCGATCACGATCGGCTTCAACTGCGCGCTCGGCGCCGAGGATCTGCGCGCGCATATCGCCGATATCGGCCGCGTCGCCGACACGCTGGTCTGCGCTTACCCGAACGCCGGCCTGCCCAACGAGTTCGGCCAGTATGACGAGACGCCGGACTACATGGCGCGGCTGATCGGCGAGTTCGCCGCCGCCGGCCTCGTCAACATCGTCGGCGGCTGCTGCGGCACCACGCCCGACCATATCGCCGCGATCGCCAGGGCCGTCGCCCCGCACAAGCCGCGCGTGGTGCCCGAGATCGAACCGCGGCTCAGGCTCTCCGGCCTCGAGCCGTTCACCCTGACCGACGCGATCCCGTTCGTGAACGTCGGCGAGCGCACCAACGTCACCGGCTCGGCGCGCTTCCGCAAGCTGATCACCGCCGGCGATTACACTGCCGCGCTGCAGGTCGCGCGCGACCAGGTCGAGAACGGCGCCCAGGTCATCGACGTCAATATGGACGAGGGTCTGCTCGATTCCGAAGCGGCGATGGTGACATTCCTCAACCTCGTCGCCGCCGAGCCCGACATCGCGCGGGTGCCCGTGATGGTCGACTCCTCGAAATTCCACGTCATCGAGGCCGGCCTGAAATGCATCCAGGGCAAGCCGATCGTGAACTCGATCTCGATGAAGGAAGGCGAGGACAAGTTCCTGCACGAGGCGACGGTCGCCAAGCGCCACGGCGCCGCCGTGGTGGTGATGGCGTTCGACGAGACCGGCCAAGCCGACACGTTCGCGCGCAAGACCGAGATCTGCAAGCGTGCCTACGACATCCTGGTGGGTCGGCTCGACTTCCCTCCCGAGGACATCATCTTCGATCCGAACATCTTCGCGATCGCGACCGGCCTCGAGGAGCACAACAATTACGGCGTCGACTTCATCGAGGCGACGCGCTGGATCCGGCAGAACCTGCCCGGCGCCCACATCTCCGGCGGCGTCTCCAATTTGTCGTTCTCGTTCCGCGGCAACGAGCCGGTGCGCGAGGCGATGCACTCGGTGTTCCTGTATCACGCCATCCATGCCGGCATGGACATGGGCATCGTCAATGCCGGGCAGATGATCGTCTATGACGACATCGATCCCGAGCTGCGCCAGACCTGCGAGGACGTGATCCTCAACCGCGATCCCGGCGCGTCCGAGCGGCTGTTGGCGCTGGCCGAGAAATTCCGCGGCAAGGAGAAGCAGACCAAGGAGCAGGATCTCGCCTGGCGCGAATGGCCGGTCGAGAAGCGGCTCAGCCACGCGCTGGTGCACGGCATCACCGAATTCATCGAGGCTGACACCGAGGCCGCCCGCCAGAACGCGTCGCGTCCGCTAGACGTCATCGAGGGCCCGCTGATGGCCGGCATGAACGTGGTCGGCGACCTGTTCGGCGACGGTAAGATGTTCCTGCCGCAGGTCGTGAAGTCGGCCCGCGTGATGAAGCAGGCGGTCGCCTATCTGATGCCGTTCATGGAGGAGGAGAAGGCGCGCAACCTCGCCAACGGCATCACCGGCGGCCGCAACGCCGCGGGCAAGATCGTGCTCGCGACGGTGAAGGGCGATGTCCACGACATCGGCAAGAACATCGTCGGCATCGTGCTCCAGTGCAACAATTTCGAGGTGATCGACCTCGGCGTCATGGTGCCTGCCAACAAGATCATCGAGACCGCGAAAGCCGAGGGCGCCGACATCATCGGCCTGTCCGGCCTGATCACGCCCTCGCTCGACGAGATGAGCTTCCTCGCCGGCGAACTGGAACGGCAGGGCATGAACGTGCCGCTCCTGATCGGCGGCGCAACGACGAGCCGCGTCCATACCGCCGTCAAGATCGACCCGAACTATCCGGGCGGCCCGGTCGTGCATGTCAACGACGCGAGCCGCGCCGTCGGCGTCGCCTCCTCGCTGCTGTCGGCCGAGAAGAAGCAGGCCTACGCCGCCGAGGTGCGCGCCGAATACGCAAAAATCTCGACGGCGCATTTCCGTGCCCAGGCCGACAAGAAGCGGCTGAAGCTGAACGACGCCCGCGCCAACAAGGTCGCGATCGACTTCGCAGCCGTGCCGCCGAAGAAGCCGGCCTTCTTCGGCCTGAAGAGCTTTGACGCCTACGATCTCGCCGAACTCGCCGATTACATCGACTGGACGCCGTTTTTCCAGACCTGGGAGCTGACCGGCCGCTTCCCGGCGATCCTCGACGACCCCAAGGTCGGCGAAGTCGCCCGCTCGCTCTATGCCGATGCGCGCAAGATGCTCGACACGATCGTCAAGGAGAAGTGGTTCACCGCGCGCGCCACCATCGGCTTCTGGCCGGCGAATGCGGTCGGCGACGACGTCGAGGTCTATGCCGACGAGACGCGGAAGCAAAAGATCGCGACCTTCCACACGCTGCGCCAGCAGCTCGAGAAGCGCGAGGGCCGCTTCAACGCCGCGCTGTCCGACTTCGTCGCGCCAAAGGAGACCGGCGTGCCCGACTATATCGGCGGCTTCGTGGTCACGGCGGGAATCGGCGAGGATGCGGTCGCGGATCGTTTCAAGAACGCCAATGACGACTACTCCTCGATCCTGTGCAAGGCGCTGGCCGATCGTCTCGCGGAGGCCTTTGCCGAGCGCATGCACCAGCGCGTGCGCAAGGAGTTCTGGGGCTATGCGCCCGACGAGACGTTCTCGGCGGACGAATTGATCCTCGAGAAATACGACGGCATCCGCCCGGCGCCCGGCTATCCGGCGCAGCCCGATCACACCGAGAAGCGGACGCTGTTCGCGCTGCTCGATGCCGAGAACACCGCCGGCGTGAAGCTGACCGAGAGCTTTGCGATGTGGCCGGGGTCGTCGGTCTCGGGCCTGTACTTCTCGCATCCCGAGAGCTTCTATTTCGGCGTCGGCAAGATCGAGCGCGACCAGGTCGAGGACTATGCCGCGCGCAAAGCCATGACGGTCGCCGAGGTCGAGCGCTGGCTGGCGCCGGTGCTGAACTACATCCCGTCGCAGGACGGCGCCAAGGGGCAGGCGATCGCGCCTGCCGCGACGCCCGCCAATGACGAGGAACTGGCCTCGCATCCGCAGGGCTGCACCTGCGCGGTGCACCTTGCCTGGCGAAAGAAGAAGGTGGGTGCGGGGTAGCTCTTCCTTCCCTTCTCCCCTTGTGGGAGAAGGTGTCGCGGATGAAATCCGCGACGGATGAGGGGTCTCTATCCGCGGAGACAGACCCCTCACCCGTCCGCGATGCTTTGCCATAGCCGATGCGAAGCATCGGCGTCTCGAAGCGGACGGTGGCCGAAGGCCGCCTATGTCCACCCTCTCCCACAAGGGGAGAGGGGAAGAAATGCGGAGTGGCCACACCATGCAGTTCTTCTCCTTCTGGCGATCGCTGGCGAGCTTTCGGGTGCGGATCGCGCTCAATCTGAAGGGCGTGCCGGCGGAGGTGGTGTTCGTCGACATCGATGCGGACGCGCATCGCGCTGACGCCTATCGCAAGATCAATCCGCAGATGGCGCTGCCGGCGCTGGTGACCGACGACGGCACGGTGCTGTTCCAATCGCTCGCGATCATCGACTATCTCGACGAGGCCTACCCGAGCCCGGCGCTGCTGCCGTCCGACCCGCTCGGCCGTGCCCGGGTTCGCGGGCTTGCACTGATCGTCGCCTGCGAGGGTCATCCGCTGCTGACGCCGCGCGTGCGCCGCTATCTCGACCGCGAGCTCGATCTGCGCGACAGCCAGCAGAACGCCTGGCGGCGGCACTGGACGGTCGAGACGCTGGCGGCGCTCGAAGGCCACCTCGCCGGCCACAAGGCCACCGGCCGGTTCTGTCACGGCGATGCGCCCACCCTCGCCGACATCTGCCTGGTCGGCCATGTCACGGCGGCGATCAACCAGCAGATCAGCCTGTCGCCCTGGCCGACCGTGAAGCGCATCCACGACACGGCCATGGCGCTGCCGGCGTTTGCGAAAGCGCATCCGTCCGCGCAGCCGGACACGCCTGTGGCGATGCGGGCGAAG
Source organism: Bradyrhizobium sp. CCBAU 53421 (assembly GCF_015291625.1). Classification (NCBI taxonomy): domain Bacteria; kingdom Pseudomonadati; phylum Pseudomonadota; class Alphaproteobacteria; order Hyphomicrobiales; family Nitrobacteraceae; genus Bradyrhizobium; species Bradyrhizobium sp. CCBAU 53421. The sequence continues at coordinate 1,034,121 of NZ_CP030047.1, read as the reverse complement.
TGAGCTGTCGTCCCTGCTTTCGTGTTTGATCCCTGCTGATTGGTTGGATGGAATCGGTGTAGAACGAGGCGTGGCCTTTGTCAGGGAGCGCCTCGTGTCATGGAATTGAACCTGCACGCGAACGCCACGACGACGCCGAAGACACGTGGCTACATCCAGCGCAGCCGGAAGTCGGTCGCTCAGTTGGCGGCCGAACTCGGGGTCAGCGAGACCACGATCTATCGCTGGCGCGGCCGCACCACGGTCGAGGACCGCTCGCACCGGCCGCACAACCTCGTGACCAGCCTGTCGGCCGTCGAAGAGCGGGCGGTGTGCGAGCTGCGGACGTCGCTGCAATTGCCGCTCGACGACATCGTCGAGGTGATGCGGCGCTGCATCAATGCCAAGCTGTCCCGCAGCGCCATTCACCGCTGCCTGCAGCGCAATGGCATCAGCCGGCTTGCCAAGCCTGACAGGCCCAAGGCCGGCGTCTTCGAGAATGCCGGTATCGGCTTCATCCATATCGACGTGAAGTATCTGCCGGCCCTGCAGCGCCGCACCAGCTACGCCTTTGTCGCCATCGATCGCGCCACCCGCTACGTCTTTGTCGAGATCCATGCCCGGCGGGACGGCGCCACCGCGACCGGCTTCCTCAAACGCTTCCTGGCCGACTTCCCTCACGACGTTCACACCATCCTGACCGACAATGGCGCCGAGTTCACCGACCGCTTCGCTGTCGACAAGAAGAACAAGCCGGCCGGGCGACCGTCCGGCGACCATCCCTTTGATCAGCTCTGCAAGCAGCGCGGCATCGAGCATCGCCTGACCAAGCCCTACCACCCGCAGACCAACGGCCTCGTCGAACGCTTCAACCGGCGCATCGCCGAAGCCATAGGCCGCGAAGAAAAGCGCGGCAGCGCCCGGCGCACCTTCGTCGACCATGCCGATCGGGACGCCTTCCTCAGCAAGTTCGTCCACCACTACAACCGAACCCGCCTCAAATGCCTCGGCTACAAGGCGCCAATCCAGGCCCTTGCCAATCAAACGGGACCAAACACTTTCGCAGGGACGACACCACATTTGTTGCTCCGTCCGTGAGTCGCACTTCCGCATTCTCGCGACATGACGAGTGGATGGAGCCCTCCATGCTCTATCCGCCGCTCTCCACGTTCCGACCAATACGCTCGCTGACCGTCCGCGCGATTGCGGCCGGCGCCTCGTCGGGGATCGCAAAGCACGAGCTCGCGTTAATCTCGCAGAGCACGTAGGTGTCGGCGCCATCGGTATCGCGCGGACCGTAGAGGAAGTCCGCATCCCAGATCACCGGCAGCGACGCTTCATCGATCGTCAGCGTCTCCATCATCCGCGGAATCCATTCGTCCTCCATCAGCCGCCGCAGCCTCTGGAATTGCGCGGCGTCGGGGCCGTGCATGATGCGCGGTCCGGGTTGGGCTTCCGGTGAATCCGGCCCTTCCGGCGGTGGCGGAATTAGGGCCTTGATCAGCTGGTGCCCGAAGCCCGCGACCTTCGATCCGCTGACATAGCAACGGATCATGCCTTCGGGCAGCCGCGGCTGGAATGTCTGATCGATGATGCAGCCGCCCCAACCGAAATACGGCTCGCAGCGCGCCATGAACGCGTCCAGCGGCATCTCCTCGGGCCTGCTGCCGCGCAGTGCGTGCAGCACGCGGACGGCGGCGTCCGTACCCGGCACGGCTTCCACCTTCCAGACGCCCTGCCCACCATTGCCACGGTTCTGCTTGAGCACGCGCGGCCCGACCGTGCACAAGCGCGACGGGAATTCGGCGCGGAAAGCCTCCACGCTGGCGTAGCGATGCGTGTCGGCGCCCCAGCCGAGATGACGCGTCCGATAGAGCACGTCCTTGACGCCCATCTTGAGGATGACGTCGGGATGTGCGCTGACCCATGGTCGTTTCATCGGGCCCTTTGCCGCGACCTCGCGCAGCAGCGGATCGAGCGCCGCACGGGTCTTGCCCTGATGGATCGGATCGACCCAGACCAGAACGCCGTCCATGGTCAGCAATTGGTTGCGGACGAGATCAGCGAAGGTCTCGTCATAGACGACAGGAATCGCCTCGATGCCGGAGGCATCTAGCGCTTCGAAGACGCGCACGAAACGGCTGTTCTGCGCCGTCGCGTCGTGCCGCGCCGCGGCGTCGCCACGCGACAGGATCGCGATCCTGGAACGACGAGCAGTGTTGGAACGAGGATGAGTGTGTGGTTCGGTGTCCATATGAAAGCTCCACGACTGACGGTGTCGCGCAGAGCTTGGACCGAGGTCTCACGGGGAGTCTGCCTTGTCCCCTTGACAGGACTCTAGACCACCTCGCGCAGCTTTCAAGATGGAAGTGGGATCGGGCCGTGATCCCGGATCACGCCGTGATTCCGTGCAATCCCAGCCAGCCCGTGTAGAGGCCGACCAGCACGATCAGCGCCGCCGACACGTAGGGCGCGCGTCGGGCAAAGCGGCTGAAGCCACCCCAATGACGCTCGACATGGCGGAGACTGAGCGCGGCCGCAACACCGACGGAGACCATGGTGATCGCAAGCCCAATGCCGAAGCAGAGCACCAGCACGAAGCCGAGGCTGAACTGCTTGAGCTGAAGGCAGAGCAGCAGCACGGTGATCGCCGCCGGACACGGAATGAGGCCGCCGGTCAGGCCGAACAGGATGATCTGCCAGGTCGTGACGGTGCGCCCGGCAAAGCGCTTGCGGATGTCAGAGGCATGGGCGCGCGCATGCGCATCGTCCTCGTCGCCGAGGTCCATGTGCGCGTGGTCGTGCTCCTCGAACAGCACTTCGGCGGTGTCCGCGCGCAGCGAGATGCGCGCCTTGAAGGCATGCGGCTCCGGGATTTCATCGACGCTTTCCAGATAGCCGTCTCGTGCAACGAAGCGAAATTGCTGCTCGCCGCCGTTGGGGCGGATGGTCACGACATCGACCTCGCCGGCCGCCGGCAGCGCGCCGGCGTCGCTGCGCAATCGCCAGCGCGGCGGCACGCCGTCCTCGAACACTTCGAGCAACAGCGATTGTCCGGCAAGGACCAGCCGGCGCGTTTCGTCGTGATGGTGATGATCGTGATCATGGTCGGAGTTCTGCTCGCGCCAGGTGCGCCAGGCCATCCAGGCCGCGATCGCAATGATGATCGCTGCCGAGGCCAGTTGCAGCCAGGCTTCGCTGCGTTCGCCGGACCATTGCTGGCCGAAATGCAGCCCCGCCAACGCGACGATCCAGACGATCGCCGTATGCGAGATCGTGGCCGACAGGCCGAGCAGCACCGCCTGCACCACGGTGCCGCGGATCGCGACAATGAAGGCCGCCATCATCGTCTTGGAGTGGCCCGGCTCGAGCCCATGCAGCGCGCCGAGCAGGATAGCACTGGGGATGAACAGCCACGCATGCGCGGTGCTCTGCTGGAGCAGCTGGGACAGGTCGGTCATAGGCATCACTTCAAATAGGTACGAACCACGTCGATCAGATCGGCCGCGCCCTGCGCTCGCTCGGGATCCTTTTCCCGGGCAGGATCAACCACGTGATGGCGGATATGATCTTCGAGCAACTCCGCGGTCAGGCCGTTGATGGCGCCGCGAACCGAAGCCACCAGCATCAGCACATCGGCACAGCCGATCTCGGACTCCAGCGCCCGCTCGACGGCCTCCAGCTGGCCCTTGATACGGCGAACCCGGCCAACGAGCTTGGACTTGTGCTTGATCGTGTGCGACATTCCAGTAATATAGGGGGGTACCCTATATTGGTCAACCAAGTCGGGCGATCCGGTCACGATGGCCAGCACCGATATGTTCCTATCGCAAACGGTGAATTCTTGGTGATCCGCTGATCCGGCAGAGCCGGTTGACAGCGAGGCACATTGGTCTTCTATTGACGGCACGGGGATGTGCGATCTCCCCGCGAGGCGACATGCCCAAGAATCGCGTCCTGTTCACCAAGGACGCACCATGTCGTCATACACCTCGATCTCATCCGAAAAACTGTTTCGTCTCATCGGTACCGCCAAGGCGCCGGCGCTTGTCGACGTCCGTCTCGATGAGGATTTTTCCGCCGATCCGTGCCTGATTCCGGGCGCCATCCGGCACTCCCATCTCGACGTCCAGGACTGGGCTTCCGGCCTGACCGGCCAGTCCGTGGTCGTGATCTGCCAGAAGGGACAGAAGCTCAGCGAAGGTGCCGCCGCCTGGCTCCGATGCGGCAACATTGCTGCCGAAGTTCTCGAAGGCGGCCACCTCGCCTGGAAGCAGGCGGAGCTTCCGACCATTCCCGCCGACAGAATTCCGAAACGTGACGGGCGCGGCCGCACGGTCTGGGTGACGCGGTCGCGGCCGAAGATCGATCGCATCGCCTGTCCGTGGCTGATCCGCCGCTTCGTCGATCCCGCGGCCGTGTTTCTGTTCGTCGCATCAGCGGAAGTCGAAGCGGTCGCCGAACGATTCGACGCCACGCCGTTCGACATCGAGAACGTGTTCTGGAGCCATCGCGGCGAGCTCTGCACCTTCGACGTAATGGTCAGGGAACTCGGCCTGTCGACACCTGCGCTGGAGCGGCTTGCGACGATGGTGCGGGCCGCGGATACCGCGCGGCTCGAGCTTTCGCCGGAAGCGCCCGGGCTGCTCGCCGCCTCGCTCGGCCTGTCGCGGATGTTCGACGACGATCTCGACCAGTTGAGCGCCGGCATGCTGCTCTACGACGCCTTCTATCGCTGGTGCCGCGACGCGACGAAGGAGACGCACAACTGGCCGACCAGCAAGGTGAAGCCATGAGCGTCGCGATCTTCCGCTTCATCTGAGCAAGCGCGCACCTGAAGAACCTGGGGCAGCACAACACAACCAGGAGAACAGCGATGCAGAAGCAAAGATTCATCCACCTGATCCTTGCGCTCGCGGTCGCAGGCACCGCCGTGCCCGCCCGCGCCCTGACGCAGGACGAGCTTGTCGCGAAACTTCAGGCTGCCGGCTACGCGAACGTCAGCGACGTCAAGTCGACGGCCGAAGGCACGACGGCGAAGGCGATGAAGAACGGCAAGCCCGTAAAGCTCGTGATCGACAGCAGCGGCCAGGTCAAGGAGCAGGACTGAGGTCCTGCTCCGCCCGAAGCCACCAGAACAATGGAGCGACGATCATGATGAGAACAACCTTGGCCCTGTGCCTCGCCGTGCTGTGGCCCGGCGCAACGCTTGCGACACCGGCCGATGGTGGCGAGCAGCGTGAAACGTCCGTCGCATTGCAGGCCGCGGCCGTCCATCCGCCGATAAGCGAGACGCTGCGCGGCGTCGTCGATAGCGTCGACGAACGCAACGACACGCTGCTGATACGCCTGCCTGCGGGCAGAACGGAGCCGTTCAAGGTTCAGGACGGCCTGATCTTCAACGCCGTCCGCTTCGGCGATCCCGTCGAAATCTCGGTGCAGACCATCTCGGGATTCCCGACCATCGTCGGACTTACGAAGCAATAGAGCCGCGATCTGGCGCAAGGATCGTTCAACATTGGGAGAAGCCGATGACAATCAACACAGAGCGTCGAAACTTCATCGCAGCGGCTGGCGTAGCCGCAGCATCTGCAACGGTGCTTGGCATCAACCAGGCCGCGGCCGAAACCAATCAGCAGACAGGAGCCAGAGCCATGTCCTATCAAGCTAAGCCGATGCCGTTCGATCCAAAGTCGATCAACGGCATCTCGGAGAAGATACTCGTCAGCCACTACGAGAACAACTACGTCGGCGCGGTGAAGCGGCTCAACGCAATCGGCACGCAGCTTGCCGAGCTCGACTTCGCCAAGGCCCCGAACTTCGTCATCAACGGCCTGAAGCGCGAGGAGCTGATCGCGGCAAACTCGATGATCTTGCATGAGGTCTATTTCGACGGGCTCGGCGGCGCGGGCAAGCCGAGCAGCGCACTGGCCGAGGCGATCGCGCGCGACTTCGGCAGCCTGGAGCGCTGGCGGACCGAATTCGCCGCCATGGGCAAGGCGGAAGGCGGCGGCTCGGGCTGGGTGATCCTCGCCTACTCGCCCCGCGACAAGCGGCTCGTCAACCAATGGGCGGCCGATCACACGACCACGCTCGCCGGCGGCCGCCCGGTGCTGGTGCTCGATATGTATGAGCACGCCTATCACATGGACTTCGGAGCCGCGGCGGCCCGCTATGTCGACATTTACATGGAAGCCATCCGCTGGGACAACGCGGCCAGACTGTATGAGCAATATTCGAAGGAAGCCTGAGGAGAAACACGTGCGCGAGGCAGCCGGCGACGGCTGCCACGACGTCGTGCTCTCCGGTTCTTCATTCACGCTGATGCCGGCTGGGCTTCGGCCCTGGCTAGACGGCATTCTTCAGAGCATCTCTGATCCGCAACGAGACGCCAATTTGTTTCCGAGGAGATTTTTCAGCGATGTCGCCGACCACCTCACAACGCAGCCATTTGGCAGAGCTCGCACGCTATTTCCTGCGCCTCGGCTTTCTCGGCTTCGGCGGCCCGGTCGCGCTTGTAGGGCAGATGGAGCGGGAGCTGGTCGACGGCAAGAAATGGCTGACCAAGGAGGAGATGAGGGAATCGATTGCCATCTGCCAATCGCTTCCGGGGCCGCTGGCGATCCAGGTCGGCATCTATGTGTCCTGGCTTCGCGGCGGCTTTTGGGGAGCCTGGGTCGGTGGATGGTGCTTCATCCTTCCCAACTTCGCCATCGTCGCGGCTCTCGGCGCGCTGTATGTCTATCTGGGCGATCTTCAGCCCGTCACCGCCGTCTTCTATGGCGTCAGCCCCGCCGTGATCGCGCTCATCCTTCACTCCTGCTACCGGCTTGCCAAGCTCGGCATGGAGGACTGGCTGCAATGGGTGATCGCCGCAGTCTGCTTTGCCGTCACTGTGATCTTGAAGGCTGAGGTCGCACTGCTCTTCATCGGTGCGGGGATCGTCGGCATCATCTATTACGGCAACATCAAGCGTCCGCCTGTCGCCCTGCAACTCGCGATCATACCGGCGGCAGCACCCGGCGCCGCGCCGGTCGTGACCGGTTCGACGCTGGGCAAACTGCTGCTGTTCTTCCTCAAGGCCGGTTCGCTGACCTTCGGCAGCGGCCTCGTCATCGTTCCCTTCCTGGAACAAGGACTCGTGCAGCAATATGGCTGGCTCAACGAACGTGAATTCCTGGTGGCCGTCGCGATCGGCATGATGAGCCCCGGACCGGTCGTGATCACAGCAACTTTCGTCGGCTACCTGGTCGCGGGCTTCTGGGGCTCTCTCGTCTCGACCATCGGCATCTTCCTGCCATCCTTCCTGCTTGTCCTGATCGTGGCACCCCTGCTGGCGCGGCATCGCAAGAATCCGAACGTCCAGGGATTCGTGAAGGGCGCCTATGCGGCTGCGATCGGAACGATTCTCGGCGCGTGCATCCTGCTCGGCAAGATCGCGATCGGCGATTGGTTGACCGCACTCATCGGCATTGGATCGCTCGCCGTTCTGTTCCGCTGGAAGGTCAGCAACCCCCTGCTCATTGCAGTTACGGCGGTCATTGGGCTACTTGCTTACCCCATCCTGCAACCGGCGTGGGTGCTGACCGGTTTGAAGTGAGAGACCGACGATGCAGACGCTGCTCAGGAGGACCCAGGCGACGCTGCTCAATGTGGCCGCGGTGCTCGCGATCCTGCTGACATCAGTCCGGCCCGCGCCGGCCGGCGAAGACAAGATGATTGTCTTTGTCTGCCAGCACGGCGTGGTGAACAGCCAGATGGCGGCGGCTTATTTCAACAAGGCTGCGCAGGAGCGCGGATTGCGGTTCAGGGCGGTCTCGCGCGGCATCGACCTTTATCGGTCAGTGCCGGTCAGGATCCAGGACGGGCTAGCGCTGGATGGTCTGGAGACAGCGAACACGCCGCAACAACTGACCTTGGACGACATGACCGCGGCGGACCAGGTGGTGGCGTTCGATCGGATTCCCGCCGAGCGGCGAGGACGAGCCGACGTGACCTACTGGTCCGGCATTCCTCTGGGTATCGATGATTACGAGTCAACCCGGGACCAAATCGTCCAGCGTATCGATGTACTCATTCCGGCGCTGGCGGCAGCAACCGAAGCGGCAGGAAACAAGGCGCCGCTTCAGCTCGAAGCGAAAATCCTGCTCGGCGATGTCCGCGGGCGGATCGATCACCTGGCAGTCGATCTGAAGCGCCAGCGACTGTTCGTGGCCGAGCTTGGCAATGACAGCATCGGCGTCGTCGACCTGGCTGCCCACAGCCTGCTTCGCACCATCGCCGGGCTGAACGAACCCCAGGGCGTCGGCTATGAGCCGTCGACCGAGACCCTCTATGTCGCCAATGCCCGTGATGGATCGGTGCGGCTGTTCGAGGCTAACGAGTACAAGGCGACCGGACGGATCGAACTGGGCAGCGATGCGGACAACATCCGGATCGACGCGGCGGCCAAGCATGTTGTCGTCGGCTATGGTGATGGCGGTCTGGCGGTGCTCGACCCGTCCACCCGCACCAAGATTCGAAGCGTACCGCTAAAGGTTCATCCGGAAAGCTTCCAGCTCGAGCCCGACAGCGGACGCATTTTTGTCAACCTGCCTGACGCGCACGCGGTCGCGGTGGTGGACGGCACTTCCGGGAAACAGCTTGCCAATTGGCCATTGGACAAGGGCGGCAACTTCGCGATGACCGTCGATCGCGATCGCGGGCGTGTGCTTTTGGCGTACCGTAATCCCGCCGAGCTTGCCGTCTTTTCGACGGACGGCAAACCGATCGCGAATGCCGAGACCTGCGGCGATGTCGACGATCTCTTCGTCGATGCAAAGCGTGAGCGGGTCTATTTGAGCTGCGGTGCAGGCTACGTCGACGTACTCGAAGTCGATGGATCGGTCTATCGACGGATCGCGCGCACGCCGACGGCAACGGGCGCGCGAACGGCGCTCTTTGTGGCGGAGATGGACCGTCTGTTCGTCGCGGTGCGCGCGGGCCCCGCAGGACCTGCGGCGATTTGGGTGTTCAAGCCAACGCCTTGAGATTGATCCGGTAGGAGGCGGCATATGTCAAAACAAGGCCGAGGCTTTCGCAGCTTCCCGGCACGTCCTGCGCTCGGCGCTATCGTCGCTTCGGGCCTCGTCGCCTTGCCTGCTCCCGCGTCGGCCTATCGTCCGTTTGACGGCACGGATGCTGCGGTCGCCAAGAAGGGAGAAATGGAGATCGAGCTGCAGCCGGCCGGCCGCTTGCGCGACGAGGGTGGGACAAGCGTGATCGCGCCGGCCTGGGTCATCAACTACGGACTCAGCGAGGATTGGGAAGCGGTCTTTGAAGGCCAGGGCCGGACCTCGCTTTCCCCGCCCGGACCGACGACCCTGACCGCCGCCGGCGCGTTCCTCAAGCATGTGATCGTGCCCGGAAGCCTGCAGGACAAGACCGGCCCAAGTGTTGCGACCGAATTTGGCGTCCTGTTACCTGACAGCACCGGCAATTCAGGCGCCGGGTTTAGCTTGGCCGGGATCGTCTCGCAGCGCTGGGACTGGGGGACGATACATCTGAACGCCGAGACGGCCCTGACCCGTGACCATCATGGCGATGTATTCCTGGGTGCAATTGTCGAGGGACCGGCAACGTGGACAGTACGTCCCGTCGCCGAAATCTTCTACGAGAACGAGCTCGGACGGCAGGAGACCTTCTCGGGGCTGGTCGGGCTGATCTATCGTGTAAGCGATGACCTCAACTTCGACGTCGCAGTCCGCCACGCGCTCACAGGTGGACACCCGGTGAACGAAATACGTGCGGGGTTGACCTTCGGCTTCCCGCTTTCGGCCCTCGGAAGTCACGCTGCGCACCAGGCAGGGCCAAACCTGCCACGATAGTCTGATAGCCTATTGGCGGTCCCGGTCTTCGGGATGCGCCCGCCAGTCGCGGCCAACGGTCTGGTGATCCTCATTCGGTGCAGTCTGATTGGCGTGGTCATCTTCGCCGCCCACGGCCTTCCAGTCGCGCCCGATCTTGACGTCCTCTGCGCGATTGCGATCCTGTTCACGGGATTGCTCCGACTGCTGAGGCGTCTGTGCCTGTTGAACGGGAGTGGACTGTGCTTGTGCCGCACCACCGTCGAAGGCGAAAATCAGCGCGAAAGCGGATAACAATGCAAGCGATGCAGAAATTCTCATGGTCGTCTCCCTTCCTCGCCAGAACTGTGCACCAACTCGCCGTGACGGGCTTTGTTCTTAAAACGAGCACGTTTGACGCGCGCCCTGCGAGACTGGAACCGGCGGATTCCGCACATTTCAGAAACTGAAACACCGCTGCGTTATCGGCGTTGAGAACCCGATTGCGGCTCTCTAGATCTGGACCTGCCGCACCCCGCGGCACTGTCATTCCCTACAAGAGTTGAGCCAATGCGACCCCACATCATCTGTCACATGGGTACGTCGATCGACGGCCGGCTTCATCCCAGCCGCTTCACCAAGGCTGCCGCCGGCATCCCGGTCGACGTGCTGCGCGCCCACTACGAACGGATTCATGACGGCTTCAACGCCGATGGATGGATCATCGGCCGCGTCACCATGAACGAGATGGCCAAGGGAACGGAGCGGCACATCGCCAACCCACCGAAGCAGCCGCGCGAGCCGCATCTTGGCAACCGCAATGGCCGCAAGCTTGCTGTCGGCATCGATCCGTCGGGCCGGGTGCATTTCGGCAAGGACAATGTCGGCGGCGATCATGCCGTGGCGGTGCTCGGCGAGCAGGTCTCCGACAATCATCTCGCCGAGCTGCGCGAGGACGGCGCGTCCTACATCTTTGCAGGCCCCAAGGGCGACGATCTGGCGGGCGCGATGGCGCAGCTCGCGGCGCTGTTCGACGCGAAGACGCTGCTGCTCGAGGGCGGCGGCGGGATCAACGGCGCGTTTCTGAAGCACGGGCTGATCGACGAGTTCAGCACATTGATTCATCCGGCGGTCGACGGCGTCGCCGGATCGCAGTGCATCGTCGACTATCATGGCCCCGAGGGCGACCGTCCCGGAGCCGGCCAATCGCTCCGGCTCACCCACTGCGAGACGCTGGAAGGCGGCATGGTCTGGCTGCGCCACGCGGTGGAGCGCGCGCCGGGCTGAGGCTCGCGCCTACTGTTGGCGCGGCTCCACCCAGCCGGTTCTGCACCCCGCGACGAAGAACGAGACGCCGCGTGCGACGTGCTCGTCGAGCTCGGGATCGAGCGTCTTGAGGTCGACTTCGTACAGCGCCCGCATCAACATCGGCACCGCGATGATGTCGAGGAACAGGCGCGCGGTGGTCGGCAGGTGCTCGGGCGCGAAGGCCGGCAGCTTGCCGAGCTCGTCGGATTGCGTCAGCTCGCGCAGCAGGTGAACGCCGAGCTCGGTGGCGAGCGCGCGCGCCCTGCGGTTGACGGTGGCGGCGAGATCCGGGAAGCGATGCGCCTCCGCGATGGCAAGCCGCATCAGGCCGATCCGGTCGGCGTCGAGCCCCCAGTGCAGCAGGGTCGAGGCAACGCTGGTGAGGCGCTCCTCGACCGTCGCGCCGAGCGGCGCGTCCGCCTTGAATTCGGCGATACGCGACAGGATGTCCCTCGTCACCACTTCGGTGAACAGCGCCCGCTTGTCGCGGAAGCGCGCATAGATGGTGCGCTTGCCGGAGCGCGCGGCCTCCGCGATCTCGTCGATGCTGGCGCCTTCGAACCCGCGCTGCAGAAACACCTTGCGCGCGGCATCGAGGATGCGCGCATCGACCTCGCCGGCCAATTCCTTCGGCGGCCGGCCGGCGCGGACCTCGACCGGCCTGGTCGCCGGCCTGCTCTTGGGCGCCCGCGGCATCTTCAGGGTACTGGTGGTCATCAGTCTTCCCCGGGTTCCATGGGCCGGTCCGGCCGGCAACGTCAGGCAATATAGCCCCATCACATCTAGTTGTAAATAGAACGGTACAGTTCCGTTTCTATTGACGCTGCACCGCAGCAGGACTATTTGTCGCACAGAACGGAACGGTATCGTTCCTTTTTGCGAAGGCCTTGTAGACCTCGCCCGACAGCAGGAGCAGCCATCATGTTCGAAGACACTGTTTTGGAGCGCGACCAGGGAGGGCACGAGAGCGTCGAGGGTTCGCCTTCGGCGCCGGCCGCACACGAGCCCACCATCACATCCGAGCGGCCGGAGATCACCGCGCGGGCGCCGGCGCAGGAGCGCCCCGCAAGCAAGCAGCCCGCCCCGCCGGCAACAATCCCGCCGGAGATGAGCCCGCAGCGACGCGGCTTCCTGCGCCGCCGGCCGGTGGTCTCCGCGATCGGCGCCGTGTTGCTCGCCGCCACGCTCGGCGGCGGCTATCTCTACATGGACTACAGCGGGCATTTCGAATCCACCGACGACGCCTTCATCGCGGCGCGGCAGTTCGCGCTGGCCCCGAAGGTGTCGGGATATCTCACGGCCGTGCCGGTCACCGACAACCAGCATGTTGTCGCCGGCGACGTGATCGCGCGCATCGATGACCGCGACTATCGCGTGGCGCTGGCGCAGGCCGAAGCCCAGGTCGCGGCCGCGCAGGCCAGCATCCAGAATGTCGACGCGCAGCTCGACGTGCAGCAGGCGCAGATCGCAGCCAACCAGGCCCAGGTCGACCAGGCGCAGGCGGCGCTGACCTTCGCCCAGCAGCAGGCGACGCGCTACCAGCATCTGGAGCAGACCGGCTACGGCACGGTGCAGAATTCAGAGCAGTACACCTCGCAGCTGCATCAGCAGCAGGCCTCACTCCTGAGCGCGCAGGCGACGCTCAACCTCGCGCAGCGCCAGGTCGAATCGCTGAAAGCGCAGCGCAAGAGCGCGGTCGCCAACCTCGCCCAGGCCGAGGCACAGCGCGACCAGGCGCAACTTAATCTCTCCTACACGACGGTCACCGCCGCGCAGCCCGGCCGCGTCGTCAATTTGTCGGCCGCCGTCGGCCAGTTCGCGCAGGCCGGCACCAACCTCACGATGTTCGTGCCCGACCAGACCTGGGTCACCGCGAACTTCAAGGAGATCCAGCTCGACCAGATGCGGCCGAACGAGAAGGTCACGCTGAAGATCGACGCCTATCCCGGCCGCACGATCCAGGGCCATGTCGAAAGCGTGCAGCCTGGATCGGGCACCGCGTTCTCGCTGCTGCCGGCGCAGAACGCTACCGGCAACTACGTCAAGATCGTGCAGCGCGTGCCGGTGAAAATCGTGATGGACAACCCGCCGACCGACGTCGCGCTCGGCCCGGGCATGTCCGTCGTCCCGACGGTGCGGATCGATCCGGCGCCGTCCCTGCTCGAGCGGCTTGGAAAGCTCTGATCCGGGGAGGCTGTCATGAGTGCCGCAACAATCGATGTCAAAAGCCTCCCTACTCCGAGCGTTGCCGTCAATCCCTGGCTGATCGCCATCGTGGTCGCGCTCGCGAGCTTCATGGAGGTGCTCGACACCACCATCGCCAACGTGGCGCTGCCCTACATCGCAGGCGGTATGGGCGTGAGCGAGGACGAAGCGTCCTGGGTGGTCACCTCCTATCTGGTGTCCAACGCCATCATCCTGACCGCTTCCAGCTTTCTCGCCAAAATGCTGGGGCGAAAGACGTTCTTCCTGATCTGCCTCGGTATCTTCACCGTCAGCTCGATCCTGTGCGGCTTCGCGCCCAATCTGAACGCGCTGCTGCTGTTCCGCATCCTGCAGGGTCTCGGCGGCGGCGGCATGGTGCCGGTGGCGCAGTCGATCCTCGCGGATGCGTTCCCGCCGGCCAAGCGCGGCCAGGCGTTTGCGGTGTTCGGCATCGCCGTGGTGGTGGCGCCGGTGGTCGGCCCGACGCTCGGCGGCTGGCTCTCCGACAATCTGTCCTGGCACTGGTGCTTTCTGATCAACGCGCCGGTCGGGCTGTTCGCGACGATCGCGATCGCCGCGGTGCTGCGGGAGCCTGCGAAGACCAAGGGCGCGCAGCAGGACGCGCAGACGGACAATACATTTGACTTCATCGGCTTCGCGCTGGTGGCGACCTTCCTCGGCGCGCTCGAGGTGACGCTCGATCGCGGCCTCGAGGACGACTGGTTCGGATCGTCCTTCATCGTCGCGTCAGCGGCGATCTGTGCCGCGGCGTTCGTGCTGATGATCCCGTGGGAGATGACCCGCCGCAATCCGATGATCGACCTCAGGATGGTCGCGACCCGGCAGTTCGGCGCGAGCTTCCTGGTGATGCTGGCGACCGGCGCCATCCTGCTTGCGACCACCCAGTTCCTGCCGCAGCTGGTGCAGCAGGATTTCGGCTACACCGCGACCTGGGCCGGCCTCGTGCTCTCGCCCGGCGGCGTCGTCACCATGCTGATGATGTTCGTGGTCGGCCGGCTCGCCGCCAAGGTGCAGCCGAAATATCTGATCATCGTCGGCGCGCTGGTGATTGCGGCCTCGATGTACAGCATGACCAACGTGTACGGCGATCTCGGCTTCTGGTTCATGGCGCGCTCGCGCATGCTGATCGGCGTCGGCCTGCCGCTGATCTTCATTCCGATCATGACGGCGTCCTATGACGGTATCCCCGCCGGGAAGACCGACCAGGCCTCCGCGCTGATCAATGCGGCGCGCAACACCGGCGGCTCGATCGGCGTCTCGCTCGTCTCCAACGTGCTGACGCATCGCCAGCAGTTCCACCAGAGCCGGCTGGTCGAGCAGGTGACGCCGTCGAGCCCGCAATATCAGGACACGCTGCACCAGGTCACCGACTACTTCGTCGCCCAGGGCAATGCGCTGGCGCAGGCGCATCAACAGGCGGTCCAGTGGATCGGCCAGCAGGTGCAGACCCAGGCCTCGTTCCTGTCCTACATGGATGCGTTCTGGGTGCTGATGCTGATCGCATTGTCGGCGATCCCGCTGGCGCTGACCCTGCGCAAGATCAAGCTCGGCGGCCCCGCCCCTGTTGGCCACTGACGAAGAGCGGAGGTCTCCTGCGATACGCCCGCGCCACAGATCGGCGCAGGCGTATCGATTCCGGATCGTCTCGCCAGAGATCAAATGCCGCGCGTCGCGGCAATGATCGTGTCCCTGAGCCAACGGTGCGCCGGCAGATCGTCGAAGCGGCGGTGCCAGCTCATGACGCTTTGCAGCTTCGATGCGTCGAACGGCAGCTCCCGCATTTCGATCGGATAGGCGCGGCGGAATTCGAGCGCGAGCTTGCGCCCGAGGATCGCGACCATGTTCGATTGCACCAGGACCGCGCCGGCGGACAGATACGGCACATCGGAGGCAATGATGCGGCTCGCCTTGCGCGCCCGCAGCCAGGCATCGATGAAATCCAGATCTTCGCCGCTGGAGGTGATCGCAAGGTGCGGCAGCTCGACCAGCGTCTCCCCGGTCAGCTTCTTGCGCAAGGCCGGATGACCGACCCGCAGCACCGCGACAAAGCGGTCCTCGATCAGCCGGCAGGAGGCAAAGCGTTCGCCCTCCAGTGCGCGGGCGGAGATCGCAAGATCGAGCTCGCCGCGATCGAGACTGTCGGCGAGATTGAGCGTCCCGCTCGGCACCAGCGTCAGCCGCACCTTGGGTGCCTGCGCGCGCACCGCCGCGATGATCGAACCGGCTGCGACCACCGCGGCATAGTTGTTGACGGCGATGCTGAAACGCCGCTCCGCCCGCGCCGGATCGAAGCGATCGCCCTCGACCGCGAGTTGCAGCTCGCTCAGCGCCTTGCGGACCGGCAGCGCGAGCGCTTCGGCCCGCGGCGTCGGCAGCATGCCGGACGGCGTGCGGACGAACAGCTGGTCTTTCAGCGCATGACGCAGCCGGTTCAGCGCGTGGCTCACGGCGGGCTGGCTGATGGCAAGCGTGCCGGCCGCGCGCACCACGCTGCGCTCGCGCATCACGGCGTCGAACACCAGCAGGAGATTGAGATCGAGATTGCGCAGCCGCATGCCGTCATCATGCACGACATGAATTGGCGGATAAAGACAATTCATTTGAATAATATCAGGCCAGGGCCCAGCTTCCGGGCATGTCCGGAAGCCCGCACAGCGCAATCGCAACCCGGCCCCGTCGCGCCGCAACGCCCGTGCTGGTCGGCGTTCTGGCCGCCCCCGATGCGGCGTCCATCGCCGTGCCGGAAACCTTCGCGCGCTGGCGCCGGCTGACGCCGCTTGCGACGTGGTTGCCGATCGAGCTCCGCGAGGCAAGCTATGCCGGCATCCTGAGCAGCGTCGCCGACGCGCTCGATCGCGTCGGCATGATCCCGCGGCAGCTGATCCTGCTCGGCGAAGGATCGGTCGCGCGGCACATGCTCGAACTGGCGCTGCGGGGCGAGCTGCCCTGCGGCGGCATTGTCGCGATCGACGCTGCCACCGACGCGCTGCCGTTTCACATCGTGCCGACGGTGACCGCGATCCGGCTCGTCGTTCACCGCAACGACGATGCGCCGCAGGCCAGCCTGATCGGTGCGCTGCGCGCCGCCGATCTCGACGCACGCATCATCCACCTCGACCTGACCGCCGGCCGCGGGGCCGAGGCGGCCGCGGCGAGTGCAACTGAAACCTTCGTCCTGGAGCTGGTCGCCACGATCGGCCGCCGGACAACCGATGGAGCTGGTGAGCCATGAGATCGAAGACCTTCAAGATCGCGACCGCCGGCCTGGTGGCCGCCGCCGCAATCGGCGCCGGCGCTTACGTCCTGCATCGACCGGACCGCGCGACGGACCATGCACCGGCGTCCCAGTCGAACACCACCACATCAGTCGTTCCGGTGACGGCGGCGAAGGTGCTGCAGCACGATGTGCCGATCGTGCTCGAAGGCCTCGGCACGGTGACGCCGATCAACACCGCCACCATACGCACCCAGGTGCAGGGTACGCTCGACAGCGTCGATTTCGTCGAGGGCAAGCAGATCAAGCGCGGCGATGTGCTCGCCAGGATCGACCCGCGGGTCTACGAGGCCCAGGTCGACCAGGCCGAGGCCGCGTTGGCGCGCGACGAGGCGAGCCTGAAGAACGCCAGGACCAATCTGGCGCGAACCCAGCCGCTCGCCAATCGCGGCTTTGCCACCCAGCAATTGCTCGATACCCAGGATTCGCAGGTCGCGCAGGGCGAAGGCACCGTCGCGCTCGACAAGGCGGCGCTGGAAGCCGCGCAGACCCAGCTGAGCTACGCCACGATCACGGCGCCGTTCGACGGCGTCACCGGTATCCGCCGCATCGATCCCGGCAACATCGTGCACCCGACCGACACCAACGGGCTCGTGGTCCTGACCCAGCTGCAGCCGATCGCGGTGATCTTCACACTGCCGTCCGGCGAGATCGCAGGCGTGCGGCAGGCGCTGGCATCCGGGGACGCGTCGGTCGACGTCTATGATGCACAGAACAAGCGCAAGCTCGACCACGGCACCCTGATGCTGATCAACAACCAGGTCGACAGCTCAAGCGGCACGGTGCAGCTGAAGGCATCGTTTCCCAATGCCGGCAACACGCTGTGGCCCGGCGCCTTCGTCAACGTCCATCTGACGATCGCGATTCGCCATGACGCGCTGACGGTGCCACTGACGGCGGTGCGCCAGGGTCCGGACGGCAGCTTCGCTTATGTTGTCGGAGCGAACAACGTCGTCAGCATCCGCAATGTCACGACCGGGCAATCGCGCGACGGGCAGGTCCTGATCGAGCAGGGCCTCGCGGCGAACGAGATCGTGGTCACCGCGGGCCAGTACCGGCTCAATCCGGGGACAACGGTTGAGATCGTGCCCGACGACAAGACGGACCAGGTCCAGGACGCAACCACCGCAAGCGCAGGCATGCTGCCATGAATATCTCCGCAGGATTTATCCGCAAGCCCGTCGCCACCGCCTTCCTCGCAATTGCCATCGTGCTGGTCGGCATGATCGCCTTCGTGCGGCTGCCGGTCTCGGCGCTGCCGACGGTGGATACCCCGACCATCCAGGTCACCGCGCAATTGCCCGGCGCCGATCCGCAGACCATGGCCTCCTCGGTCGCGACGCCGCTGGAGCGGCAATTCGGCCAGATCGCCGGCCTCACCGGCATGAGCTCGAGCAGCGGGCTCGGCAACACCCAGATCACGCTGCAATTCGCGCTGAACCGCAGCGTCGATGCAGCCGCGCAGGACGTGCAGACCGCGATCGATGCCGCATCGGGGCAATTGCCCAAGACGATGCCGTCGCCACCGACCTTCCACAAGGTCAATCCGGCCGACGTGCCGGTGCTGCTGATCGCGCTGACGTCGGACACCGAGCCGCTGACCAAGGTCGACGACTATGCCGACAGTATCCTGGCGCAGAAACTGTCGCAGGTGCCGGGTGTCTCGCTCGTCACCATCGGCGGCATGCAGAAGCCCTCGATCCGGGTACAGGTCAATCCGGCCAAGCTCGCCGCCGCGGGGCTCGATCTCGAGCAATTGCGCACCACGCTCGGCAACATCACCGTGAACCAGCCCAAGGGCGTACTCTACGGCAGCCAGCAGGCCTACACGCTCGCCACCAACGACCAGGTTCTGGTTGCTAGCAAGTATGACGATCTGATCATCGCCTATCGCAACGGCGCGCCGGTTCGCTTGCGCGATATCGGGCACGCGATCGTGGCGGCCGAGGACGTCACGCTGCATGGCTGGTACAACGACAAGCCGGCGGTCGTCCTCGCGATCCAGCGCCAACCCGGCGCCAACGTGATCAGCACGGTCGACGGTATCAAGAAGCTGCTGCCGCAGCTGGTGTCGAGCCTGCCGTCCGACATCAAGGTCCAGATCGCCTCCGACCGCACGCAGACCATCCGCGCCAGCGTCGCCGACGTTCAGCTCACTCTGGCGCTGACCATTGCGCTGGTGGTCGGCGTGATCTTCCTGTTCCTGCGCAATCTGTGGGCGACCATCATCCCCGCGGTCTCGGTCCCGATCTCGCTGATCGGCACCTTCGGCGTGATGTATCTGCTCAACTACAGCCTCGACAATCTGTCGCTGATGGGCCTGTCGATCGCGGTCGGCTTCGTCGTCGACGATGCCATCGTGATGATCGAGAACATCTCGCGGCATATCGAGGAAGGCCTCTCGCCAATGCAGGCCGCACTGAAGGGCGCCGGCGAGATCGGCTTCACCATCATCTCGATCTCGGTCTCGCTGATCGCGGTGTTCATTCCGCTGCTGCTGATGGGCGGGGTGATCGGCCGCATGTTCCAGGAATTCGCCGTCACGGTGTGCGTTGCCATCGTGGTGTCGGTGGTCGTCTCGGTGACCCTGACGCCGATGATGTGCGCGTATCTGCTGGCACCGCACCAGGGCGCCAATGCCGGCGTGGTGTCGCGCGCGCTGGAGCGCGGCTTCGTTGCGATCCAGGGCGCGTACGAGGCGGTGCTCGCTGTAGCGCTGCGCTACAAGGCCACGACACTGTCGATCATGCTCGCGAGCGTCGTCGCGACCGGCCTGCTGTTCGTGGGCATCCCAAAGGGCTTTTTTCCCCAGCAGGACACCGGCATGATCACCGGCATCACGGAGGCCTCGGCCGACGTCTCGCCGGCGCAGATGGCGGCACTGCAGCGCAGCGTCATCGATGTCATCGCGAAGAACCCATCGGTCGCCAATGCGACCGGCTATATCGGACCGGGCGGCCCGACCGTGACCGAGAACAACGGCCGCCTGTTCGTGCTGCTGAAGCCGCCAGCCGAGCGCGATGCGTCTGCCGATCAGGTGATCCGGCAGCTCGACACCGCGCTGCAGAAGATCAAGGGGATGTCGGTGTTCATGCAGGCGACGCAGGACATCAACCTCGCCAGCCGCCTGTCCAAGACGCAGTATCAGTTCACCCTCACCGACGTGAATCAGGACGAGCTCAATCTGTGGGCCGGCAAGCTGTATCAGAAGCTGAAGACGCTGCCCGAGCTGGCCGACGTCGCCACCGACCAGGCCAACGCCGCGCGCCAGCTCAAGCTGCAGATCGACCGGGACGCGGCTTCGCGTCTCGGCATCGATCCGGCCGCGGTCGACAACACGCTCTATGACTCATTCGGCCAGCGTCACGTCGCCCAGCTGTTCACGACGCTCAACACCTACTACGTGATCCTGGAGGTCGATCCGTCGTTCCAGCTCGGGCCCTACGCGCTCAACCGCATCTACGTCCGCTCGTCCGCGGGGACGATGGTGCCGCTGAGCCAGATCGCGAGCATCGACTACGGCACCGCGCCGCTCGCGGTGAACCACCAGAGCCAGTTTCCCTCGGTGACGCTGAGCTTCAACCTGGCACCGGGCACAGCGGTGGGGACCGCGGTCGCTGCAATCCAGAAGGCGACCGCCGATCTGCATGTGCCATCGACCGTGCTCACGAGCTTCCAGGGCAATGCGCAGGCGTTCCAGGCGGCGCTCGCGTCGACGCCGATCCTGATCCTGGCCGCGGTGGTCGCGGTCTATCTGATCCTCGGCATGCTCTATGAGAGCACGATCCATCCGGTCACGATCCTCTCGACCCTGCCGTCCGCCGGGCTCGGCGCGCTGCTCGCGCTGTGGGCGTTCGGCTTCGGGCTCGACGTGATTGGGCTGGTCGGCATCATCCTGCTGATCGGCATCGTGCAGAAGAACGGGATCATGCTGATCGATTTCGCGCTGGAGGCCGAGCGCCACCAGCATCTCTCCGCCGAGCAATCGGTCTACATGGCCTGCCGGGCGCGCTTCCGCCCGATCCTGATGACGACGATGTGCGCCATGCTCGGCGGCGTTCCCTTGATGATCGGCACCGGCACCGGATCGGAGCTGCGCCAGCCGCTCGGCTTTGCCATCGTCGGCGGGCTGATCGTCTCCCAGCTGATGACGCTGTTCACGACGCCGGTCGTTTACATCTATCTCGACAGAATCAGCCGGTCGTTGGGCAAGCTGCGCAAAGGTGAGCAGAACGCCGCACCGCACGGACCCGAGGCGAGCCTCACGACCTGATCCTGTGCCCGCGGGCTTACCTCAATCGGCCCTGCGGCGCTGGCCGCGCCACCACAGGCCGAAGGCGATCGTGACCGCGGCGGCCAGCGAGAACCAGGTGATGGCGTACTGCATGTGATCGTCCTTGAGATGGACCTTGAGCGGCCCCGGCTTCGGCGTGCCGCTGTCGGGCACCGGCGCCTCGAGGTCGATGTAGAACGGCGCGAGCTGAGCTCCATCTTTGCCCCAGCCGAGCGCCTGCGCCATCGCGCGATGGTCGCGCACGAACCACAGCCGCTTCGCCGGATCTTCCTTCGGCGTCAGACGGCCCGGCGGCTCGGGGAAGCGGATATAGCCGGTCAGCTCGACCGGCGCGCCAGTGACGAGGCGGCCGGTGACGCGATCCTCGAAGGCACGGTCCTGCATCGTGTTCTGGACAAAGCCGGTGTTGATCACGACGGTCTCGCCGCTGGCGAGCTTGGCCGGCAGGAACGCCCAGGTGCCGGGTCCGGAAATGTCGTCGCGGACGCCCGAGCCCGAGCTGAAGACCATCGCGTCCGGCTGCTTCGCGTAGGTCGCGGTCAGGGTGACGCGGCGGAATTCGTCCCTCGCCGAGGTCATCGTCGGCCACGACGATGGCGGTGGCAGCGCCTCGGTCGGGGCGGCCAGCCGTGCGTCGAGCGCTGCGATCAGCGCGTGCTTCTCGACCCGGCGCTGCAACTGCCAGAAGCCGAGGGCGACGAACACCGCGATCAGGATCAGCGTGAAAATGCCGAAGCCGGCCGCGCTCGGCCGGGTAGAACCCTTTGACGCGTCTTGTTTGCCGGTGCCCGCTTCGCTGGAAAACGCTTTGTTCGTCCTCTCATTCATTTCGGGTCGCGCTCGATCAATTGGCCTTCGGCGGCCTTGTGGTGGAATTGCAGCGCGATCAAAAGCGCCTTCATCGAACGCAGCGGCAGGATCGTGGTGACCACGATCAACGGCAGCCACAGCGCCGCGTGCACCCAGAAAGGTGGCTGGTATTTCACCTCGACGATCAACGCCGCCGCGACCACGATGGCGCCGGCGAGCATGATGACGAAGATCGCCGGTCCGTCACCGGCATCGATGAAGGCGAAGTCGAGGCCGCAGGCCTGACAGCGCGGCGCCAAGGTCAGGAAGCCGGAATAGAGCTTGCCCTTGCCGCAGCGCGGACACCGGCAGGCGATGCCGCGCAGCGCACTTTCGGTCACAGTGGGCGGAGTATCGTTCATCGGTTCTCTTCAAAAGCAAAGGGGCGGCCATTCGGCCGCCCCTTGTTAGCACGTCGGCCTGCGCTTTAGTGGGCGCCGTGCGCCATCGACTCGGCGCCGTGGCCCCACACGTAGATGCAGATGAACAGGAACAGCCATACCACGTCGACGAAGTGCCAGTACCAGGCGGCGAACTCGAAGCCGAGGTGCTGCTTCGGCGTGAAGTGACCGGCATAGGCGCGGATCAGACAGACCAGCAGGAAGATGGTGCCGACCAGCACGTGGAAGCCGTGGAACCCGGTCGCCATGAAGAAGGTCGCGCCATAGACGTTGCCGCCGAACGAGAACGTCGCATGGGCGTACTCATAGGCCTGCACGCAGGTGAACAAGGCGCCGAGAATCACGGTCAGGATCAGGCCCTGCTTGAGGCCCTGGCGGTCGTTCTCCAGCAGCGCATGGTGCGCCCAGGTGACCGTGGTGCCGGAGGTCAGCAGCAGCAGCGTGTTGAGCAGCGGCAGATGCCAGGGATCGAAGGTCTCGATGCCGTGCGGCGGCCAGGTGCCGGGAACCGAGCAGGCGCCCATCGCCGTGCCGGCGCCGCAGCCGAACACGGCATCGCGGGTGGCATGCACCGCATCGGCCGGAAACAGCGCCGAATTGAAGAACGCCCAGAACCAGGCGACGAAGAACATCACTTCGGAGGCGATGAACAGGATCATGCCGTAGCGGTGGCTGATCTGCACCACGCGGGTGTGGTCGCCCTTGTACTGGGCTTCCTTGATCACGTCGCCCCACCAGCTCGCCATGGTGTAGAGCACGCCGATGGTGCCGACGCCGAACACGATCGGGGCGGCGGAGAACATGTGGTGCATCCAGCCGATCGCGCCGAACGCCATGATGAAGGCCGAGATCGAGCCGACCACCGGCCACGGGCTCGGGTCGACGAGATGATAGTCGTGATGCTTGACTTGCGCCTCAGCCATTGCCGTCTCTCCATTCGCGTGCCGCAAGGCACGTCTTAATCTTAAATTCCAATCTCTTCAGCATGATCTTCTCGGAAAACCGGTCCCCGCTTTTCCGGATCATGCTCTAGCCGCCCTTGCGCTGCTCCGCCTCGCCCGCAGCCACGGGCTTCGGCGCGGCATCGCGCACGGGGAAGAAGGTGTAGGACAAAGTGATCGTCTTCAGCGTGTCGTTCTCGCTGTCCTTGGCCAGCGCCGGATCGACATAGAACACCACGGCCATCTCGCGCTTCTCGCCCGGCGCCATGGTCTGTTCGGTGAAGCAGAAGCAGTTGATCTTCTGGAAATAGGCGCCGACCGTCAGCGGCGCGACATTGTAGGCGGCTTGTCCCGTCGTGGTGCGCGCCGACTGGTTGGTCACGGTGTAATAGACCGTAACGACCTGGCCGATCTTGACGTCGATCGTGTTCTGCTCGGCCTCGAACTTCCAGGGCAGGCCCGGCGCGACATTGGAATCGAAGCTGACCGAGATGGTGCGCTCGAGCGGCGCATCCGAAGGCACCGAGGTCGCGACCTGGGTGGTGCCGTTGAAGCCGGTGGTGCGGCAGAACCAGTTGTAGAACGGCACGGCCGCGTAGGACGCGCCGACCATCAGCACCACGACGAAGCCGCAGATCGACGCGACCATGGCGTCGCGCGTCAGCATGCGGCGCGTGACTTTCGCGCCCTCGCCTCGCGGAGCCTGCGGCGCACCCTGGTTGGCCATCTCACTCACAGCGGCCGCACCAGCACGGCCGGCCCCTTGACCAGGGTGACGGCGAAGAACAGCACGACCATGACGCCGAGCGCGAGCGCAATCGCGATCGAGCGCTGGCGGCGGCTCTTGAGCTGCGCCTCGGTGAGGACGATGCCTTCAGGTTCGTGTTTCTCGTCCATTGGTATCCCGTGCGCCCCCATCTTGCCCCCGGCGTCCCTACCCGATGAAAACAGGCAGGATCGCGCGGACCACGACCTCGGCGAGGAGGACGGCAAACAGCGCGAACAGATAAAGGATCGAGAAGGCGAACAGCCGGCGCGTGGCGCGGTTGGCCGCAACACCCTCGCGACGGCGATAGACCTCGATGGCGAGCCACAGCATGCCACAGCCGAGCACCAGCGAAGTGATGCCGTAGATCGCATCGAAATAGCCGAGCGGCCACGGTGCCAGCGCGATCGCGACCAGCACGATGGTGTAGAGCAGGATCTGCAACCGGGTCGCGTCGGGACCGGCGACGACGGGCAGCATCGGGATGCCGGCGCGCGCATAGTCGTCGCTGCGGAACAGCGCCAGCGCCCAGAAATGCGGCGGGGTCCAGAAGAAGATGATCAGGAACAGCAGGATCGGCTCGACCGAGAGCGAACCGGTCGCGGCCGCCCATGCCACTACCGGCGGCAGCGCGCCGGCGGCGCCGCCGATCACGATGTTCTGCGCGGTCCAGCGCTTCAGCAACATCGTGTAGATCACGGCATAGAAGAAGATGGTGAAGGCAAGCAGCGCACCCGCCACCCAGTTGACCAGGATGCCAAGCGTCATCACCGAGAAGAAGGCGAGCGTCAGGCCGAACGCGGCGGCCTCGGCCTGGGTGATCCGGCCGCGCGGGATCGGCCGGTTGGCGGTGCGCGACATCAAGGCGTCGACGTCGCTCTCATAGGCCATGTTGAGCGCGCCGGAGGCGCCGGCGCCGACCGCGATGCACAGGATCGAGGTGAACGCCAGCACCGGATGCACGTGCACTGGCGCGATCATCAGCCCGACCAGCGCGGTGAAGATCACCAGCGACATCACGCGCGGCTTCAGCAGCGCGATGTAGTCGCCCACTTCGGCCTCGGAGATCCGGGGCAGCTCGATGGCGTTGTGATCGACAACCGACAAGATCAGGTCTCACTTCTTTTAGAAAGGCGCGGCGCACCCGCAGGTGCGCCGCGTTGTCTTGGACTTACTGCACGCGGGGCAGCACTTCGAATTGGTGGAACGGCGGCGGCGAGGTCAGCGTCCACTCCAGCGTGGTCGCACCTGCACCCCACGGATTGTTCGCGGCCTGCTCCTTGCGGACGAAGGCATCGATCACGCCATAGATGAAGATCAGGACGCCGACGCCCGAGATGTAGGAGCCCCAGGAGGAGATCAGGTTCCAGCCGGCGAACGCATCCGGATAGTCGACGTAGCGGCGCGGCATGCCCGACAGGCCGAGGAAGTGCTGCGGGAAGAACACCAGGTTGACGCCGATGAAGGTGAACCAGAAGTGGAGCTTGGCGATCCGCTCCGAGTACATGTAGCCGAACATCTTCGGGAACCAGTAGTACCAGCCGGCGAAGATACCGAACACGGCGCCGAGCGACAGCACGTAGTGGAAGTGCGCCACCACGTAATAGGTATCCTGCAGCACGCGGTCGACGCCGGCATTGGCCAGCACGACGCCGGTGACGCCGCCGACGGTGAACAGGAAGATGAATCCGATCGCCCAGATCATCGGCGCCTTGAACTCGATCGAGCCGCCCCACATCGTGGCGATCCACGAGAAGATCTTCACACCGGTCGGCACCGCGATCACCATCGTGGCGGCGACGAAATAGGCCTGCGTCGCCGACGACATGCCGACGGTGTACATGTGGTGCGCCCACACCACGAAGCCGATGCCGCCGATCGCGACCATGGCGTAGGCCATGCCGAGATAGCCGAACACGGGCTTGCGCGAGAAGGTGGAGACGATCTGGCTGATCATGCCGAAGGCCGGCAGGATCAGGATGTACACTTCGGGATGACCGAAGAACCAGAACAGATGCTGGAACAGCACGGGGTCGCCGCCGCCGTCAGCCGCAAAGAAGGTGGTGCCGAAATTGCGGTCGGTCAGCAGCATGGTGATCGCACCGGCGAGCACCGGAAGCGACAGCAGCAGCAGGAACACCGTCACC
Source organism: Bradyrhizobium sp. CCBAU 53421 (assembly GCF_015291625.1). Taxonomy (NCBI): domain Bacteria; kingdom Pseudomonadati; phylum Pseudomonadota; class Alphaproteobacteria; order Hyphomicrobiales; family Nitrobacteraceae; genus Bradyrhizobium; species Bradyrhizobium sp. CCBAU 53421. Next base: position 1,008,112 of record NZ_CP030047.1, on the reverse strand, counting down.
AGGATCGACCACACGAACAGCGGCATCTTGTGCAGCGTCATGCCCGGCGCGCGCATGTTGAAGATCGTGGTGATGAAGTTGATGGCGCCGAGGATCGACGACGCACCGGCGAGATGCAGCGACAGGATCGCGAAATCGACCGCCGGACCGGGATGGCCCGAGGTCGACAGCGGCGCGTACATGGTCCAGCCCGCACCGACGCCGTTGGCGCCCGGCTCACCCTCGACGAAGGTGGACAGCACCAGCAGCGCGAACGAGGCCGGCAGCAGCCAGAACGAGATGTTGTTCATGCGCGGGAACGCCATGTCCGGCGCGCCGATCATCAGCGGCACCATCCAGTTGCCGAACCCGCCGATCATCGCCGGCATGACCATGAAGAAGATCATGATCAGACCGTGCGAGGTCACGAACACGTTATAGGTGTGCGTCTCGTGGAATATCTGGACGCCCGGGTACATCAACTCGGCACGGATCGCGATCGACATCGCAGCGCCGATGACGCCCGCGATCACCGCAAAAACCAGGTACATCGTACCGATGTCCTTGTGGTTCGTGGAGTAGAGATAACGCCGCCATCCGGTCGGATGGTGGGCGTGATCATCATGGGCGTGATCGTCGTGTGTCGCTGCGCCTGTCGCCATGTTCAAAATCCTGCCTTGCAGTCCCTCTCGGACCTTGCGGTCCCGTCGCCCTTATTCCGTCCGCGCCGTGAGCCGTCAGGCTTACTGCGCCGCCTGACCAGCCGAGGCGTAAGAATTCGCCGGGTTGGTCGCAAACTTCTTCTTCGCCCCTTCAACCCAGGTCGCGAATTCCTGGTCGCTGACGACCCGAACCGCGATCGGCATGAAGGCGTGGTCCTTGCCGCACAGTTCCGAGCACTGGCCGTAGAACACGCCGGTCTTGGTGGCCTTGAACCAGCTCTCGTTGAGGCGGCCGGGGACCGAGTCGATCTTCACACCGAAGGCCGGCACCGCGAAGGAGTGGATCACGTCGGCGCCGGTGGTCTGGATCCGCACCACCTTGTTGACCGGGACCACCATCTCGTTGTCGACGCCCAGCAGCCGGGGCTGCTTGTCCTTGTCGAGCAGCGAGTCGAACTCGAACTTGCCGTTATCCGGGTAGGCGTAGGACCAGTACCACTGCTTGCCGGTGACCTTCACAGTGAGGTCCGGCTTCGGCACGTCGAGCTCCAGGAACAGGAGACGGAACGACGGCACCGCGATGCCGACCAGGATCAGGACCGGGATCAACGTCCAGGCCACTTCAATCAGCGTGTTGTGGGTAGTCCTGGAAGGGACCGGGTTGGCCCTGGCGTTGAACTTCACCACCACGATGACGAGCAGCGCCAGCACGAACAGGGTGATGACGGTGATAAGCACCAGCAGAAAGTTATGAAACCAGATGATGTTTTCCATCACCGGGGTCGCGGCTTCCTGCAGCGTGTGCTCCCACGGCGCCGGCTGCCCCATTTCGGCGAAGGCCGATCCCGCGGCGACAGACGCCACACCCGCTACCGCCAACCCCAGCAATTGCCTGCCCAACCGGCCAATCGACATCTTCATGCCGCTCGCGCTCCCTTGCATTATTCCCCAAAGCACCTTCGGCATGTGGCCGAAAATGCAGCACGATCCGCCCTGACAAACGGCCTTCCGGACATACCCGTCTCTGAGTCAAGGTGGGTACGGGAGCCAGATCGCTAGAACGCGTCGAAATCCAGCCTCTCAAACCATAATTCTCAGGCGCTCGCAATGCAGTAGTAGGGCCGAAAGCCATGCGCCTGCGATGAAGCTGCCGCTTGCGATTTTTCCCGCAAAATCAAGCGAAAGTCGCGGAAACGACGTCGCACGCAGTTGACAGGGGGATTGCCGGATGTACCCACAGGCGGTGGTGCCCACAGGAACCTGATTCGCTGCGGGCTGCCCCAATCCGGCGCGGGAATGGCTTCAAGATCGCCTTCAAGGCGCCCTATTGCGGTATCAGTCGACTGATGCGTGCTACCCGGCGGCCTCGACGGCCGGACCGACCGAACAATCAAAGGATCGACCCGGATGGGCGCTTCGAACATTCAGGCAGGACGAAAGGCCGGCTGGCTCGGCGGACTGCTGTTTCTGGCCCTTTCTCTCGGCCTGACCCAGCAAGCGAACGCGCAGGGCGCGGTGCGCTCGGTCCATGGCGACTGGCAGATCCGCTGCGACACCCCGCCGGGCGCCCAGGCCGAGCAATGCGCGCTGATCCAGAGCGTGGTAGCCGAAGACCGCTCCAATGCCGGCCTGACCGTGATCGTGCTCAAGACCGCCGACCAGAAGAGCCGTTTGATGCGCGTGGTCGCCCCGCTCGGCGTGCTGCTGCCCTCCGGCCTGGGCCTCAAGCTCGACAACCAGGACGTCGGCCGCGCCGGTTTTGTCCGCTGCTTGCCCAATGGCTGCGTCGCCGAGGTCGTGATGGACGACAAGCTGCTAGGCCAGCTCAAGAACGCCAAGACCGCGACGTTCATCATCTTCGAGACGCCGGAGGAGGGGATCGGCTTTCCGCTCAGCCTGAACGGGCTGGCGGAGGGCTATGACAAATTGCCCTAGGGCTACCCACCCTGCTGCGTCACGGAATACAGCAGCACGTAGCCCGGATGGAGCGCAGCGCAATCCGGGGCCGCTCTGATCGCGGATTGACCAGTCCCGGATTTCGCTGCGCTCCATCCGGGCTACGCCATGTCAGCGGACACGCGCATAGTAATCGAACAACGCTTCCGCCTCCGCCGACAGCCAGTCCGCTTCTCCCGTCATATAACCTTCGACCTCACCGCTGACGCCGACCAGGAACGAGATCGGCATGCCGTAGAGCGCAAACGGCGTGTCGAGTTCGGCCGCGTCGACGCGCGAGACGAGGCCGCCGGGATCGAAGCCGATCGCAAGGTGGCGGAGCTTGAGCTGCTTGACGTAGGGCGCGACCTGCGCGCGGTTGCGATCGGTGCTGACAGCGACGACGACGAGATCGCTGCGACCGCTGGCCGCGAGGCGATCCAGCATCGGCAGTTCGGTGCGGCACGCCGCGCACCAGGTGGCCCAGAAGTTCACCAGCACCAGTCTGCCTTTGAACGCGGTGAGATCGAGCGCGCCGGCAGCGAGCGCGGGGATCGCCACCTGCGGCACCGGGCGTGCGCCTTCGACTTGCGTGAACTGATGCCTGACGGTGCCGAATGGCGGCGGTCCGGATGCGGCGCGAAGGCGTGCAGCCGGCATCGCCAGCGAGGCACCGGCGCCGATCATGCCGGCGACAACGGCGCGGCGCGTGGGCGCGCGAACAGAGGTCATGACGGATTCTCCGCTTACGTTGGTTGCCACATCGCTCAGGACCGGATGTAGGACCAGCCGGCTTCCTGCAACTCGATGATGCGTCCGGGCCCGTTCGGCACCAGGTCGACATTGTCGAGCAGGACCAGCGGATGTCCCTCTGCCCGCTCCATGCCGAGCTTGGTGGCTTCGCAGACCACGAAGCGGATCTCGGGCGTCAGCCCCCGCACCACCCGCAGCAGGTCCTTCACCGGCGAGGTGTCGGCGCGCAGCATGTGGACGCCGGCATTGTAGGCGACGACCTCGATCTCGAACGGCTCGTTGCGCTCCCGATAATGTTTCGGGAGGTTGAGCGCGGTCGAGATCAGCGCCCGCATCGTGGTCGGGTCGTCGCTGTTGATCGGCAGCACCACATGGTGCACGCGCGGCTCCGCCTTCTTCGGCTCCGGTCTGGAGACCGCCGCGACCGAGCCGGTGAGCAGCAATGTCACCGCGAACGGCACTGCGAAGGCCAGCGCGAGACCAGCGGCCAGCGTCAGGATACGGCGAGAGATGCGCATCGCACCCGCCTCATGGCGCGCTCGCGACCAGGGCGAACTGGCTCCGCTTGGCGTAGGCGACGATCGCGCTCAAGGCCAGCAGCACGAGAGCGGGCACCGGCGAGCCGCCGATCACGAACAGATGCGTCAACGTGGCGCCGACCATGATGCAGCTCAGCAGCACGCCGCCGAAGGCTGCGACCGGCGGCAGCAGGATCAGGACCGCGCCGAGCAGCTCCAGCGATCCCGTCAGATAGCGGAACCATTGGCCGAGCCCGATATGCTCGAATTCCTCGACCAGCATCGGCACGCCATAGAGCTTGGCGGCGCCCGCGGCGGCAAAGGCCAAGGCGAGCAATCCCCTGACGACCCAGAGGGTGATGGATTTCCAGCGCGACGGCGCCGCGGCAACAGCAACTGACATTGATGACTCCCCATTGTTCAAATCGACCTGACCGCGCAGCCACCCGCCCCCTTTCGGCGGGCTGGCCCGCGGCTTTCGATAGACTAAATTCGGGAGTAAGATGAAAAGGACAAGTAGGATGCTTTTTGTGAGGTAGTATGAAAAAACTGACTATTGAGCCCGCCGAGCCTCCGGCGGCATCCGAGCCGTGCAACGGCGACCTGTCGGCGCAATTCCATCGGGCGCTTTCCGTGCTCGCCGGGAAATGGAAGGGCGACATCCTCTGGCAATTGGTCGAGCGCAAGCGCCGGTTCGGCGAGTTGCGGCAGGCGATCCCGGGCGTGACCCAGCACATGCTGACCACCCAGCTGCGCGATCTCGAGGCCAACGGCCTGGTCAAGCGCACCGTCTATCCCGAGGTGCCGCCCCGGGTTGAGTACGAGATGACGCCGTCGGCCAAGGCGCTCAAACCGGTGTTCGACGAGCTGTACCGCTGGGCACAGGAGCATGGTTTTCCGACCTCGGCGCAGGGCGCCTCCGGCGGCGCGCAGCCGAAGCCGGTATCGCAATCGCGCGATGCCGACGCGCCGGAGAGCTCGCCGCGCAAGGCGGATCGGCACACGCGACGATGACGACAAGGTGAGGATTCCGGGGAGCCACCGTGATCGACCGCATGGCCGCAGGTACTCCCGGTTTGCCACCCCAAACACTATCTTCAGCGATCGCCGTCCAGGCCTGAACCGGGACCGGCACAGGTTTCCGGGTTGTAAGGTGAGTTTTCTGCCTACCTCTGCTTCAATCGCCGGGAATTCCTGCTGCGAGTTCCGCACTGGCAATCGGTTGCGCTTCAGGCAAGGATACGCCCAAGGAATCGCATTGCGTCGGAGTGACCATGACCAATCCCGCCACGACCTCCCTGATCGACCGCGCCAATTTGGACCGCGATGCCGTCCGCCGCGAGGTGGCGCGCGGACTTGAAGGCGCCGACGACGGCGAGCTGTTCCTGGAGTTCGGGCAGACCGAGGCGCTGGTGTTCGACAATGGAAGGCTGAAGCAGGCGACCTATGACACCTCGCAGGGCTTCGGCCTGCGTGCCGTCAAGGACGACGCGGTCGGCTATGCGCATTCCTCCGACGTCTCGATCCCGGCGCTGATTCGCGCTGCGGACGCGGTGGCGGCGGTGCGCGGCGGCTATGCCGGGACGTTCGCCGCGGCGCCGGCCCACACCAACATCAAGCTCTATGGCGACGAGAACCCGCTGGACGGCCCGGCGTTCGAGGCCAAGGTCAAGCTGCTCGGCGAGATCGATGCCTATGTCAGGGACAAGGACCCGCGGGTGCGGCAGGTCTCGGCCAGCCTTACCGCGACCTGGCAGGTGGTGGAGATCCTGCGGCCCGACGGCGAGAGCTATCGCGACATCCGTCCGCTGGTGCGCGTCAACATCTCCGTGGTCGCCGGCCAGGGCGACCGCCAGGAGAGCGGCAGCAAGGGCTATGGCGGTCGCGAGGGCTATGCCCGCTTCATCGAGACCAAGGCCTGGCGCGACGCCGCCGACGGCGCGCTGCGCGAGGCGCTCGTCAATCTCGAATCGGTGCCGGCGCCCGCCGGCGAGATGGACGTCGTGCTCGGGGCCGGCTGGCCCGGCGTGATGCTGCATGAAGCCGTCGGCCACGGGCTCGAGGGCGACTTCAACCGTAAGCAGACCTCCGCTTTCGCCGGCCTGATGGGCCAGCAGGTCGCCGCCAAGGGCGTCACCGTGGTCGACGACGGCACCATGGCCTCGCGCCGCGGCTCGCTGTCGATCGACGACGAGGGCACCCCGACCAACCGCACCGTGCTGATCGAGGACGGCATCCTGGTCGGCTACATGCAGGACCGCCAGAATGCCCGGCTGATGGGCATGAAGCCGACCGGCAACGGAAGGCGGCAGAGCTATGCCCATGTGCCGATGCCGCGCATGACCAACACCTACATGCTCTCCGGCGACCGCGACCCGGCCGAGATCATCGCCTCGGTGAAGAATGGCATGTATGCGGCCAATTTCGGCGGCGGCCAGGTCGACATCACCTCGGGCAAATACGTGTTCCAGTGCACCGAGGCCTACAAGATCGAGAACGGCAAGCTCGGTGCGCCGCTGAAGGGCGCCATGCTGATCGGCAATGGACCGACCGATCTCCACAGGATCACCATGATCGGCAACGATCTTGCGCTGGATACGGGAATCGGCACCTGCGGCAAGAACGGCCAGGGCGTGCCGGTCGGCGTCGGCCAGCCGACGCTCAGAATGGAACGGATTACGGTCGGAGGAACGGGCTAGTGAGCAGCGGAAACGAAGTCGTGGCGGCCAAGCCGACCAGCTGGCGCGGGCAGGCCGTGCAGCTGGCTGCGATCGTGGCCGTCGTGTTCCTCGCCAAGGGCGCGATCGCCGAGCCGTTCTACGTGCCGTCGGGCTCGATGGAACCGACGCTGCTGATCGGCGATGCGCTGGTCGCCTCGAAGTTTCCCTATGGCTACGGCGCGGCGTCGCTGCCGATCCAGATCACGCTGCCGGAGACCGGCCGGGTGTTCGGCGAGACGCCGAAGCGCGGCGACGTCGTGGTGTTCCGCTGGCCGGGCGACCGCTCGCAGGCCTGGGTCAAGCGCGTGGTCGGGCTGCCCGGCGATCGCATCCAGATGCGGCAGGGCCAGCTCTTCATCAACGATCATCCGGCGGCGCTGAAGCCCGACGGCACCGGCTTTGCCGAGGACGATCGCGGCGGCGGCGAGGACGCCTACCGCTATATCGAGACGCTGCCGAACGGCGTCAGCCACGCGATCTTCAAGATCCGCGACAATGGCAGGCTCGACAACACGCAAGAGGTGACGGTGCCGCCAGGCAACCTGTTCGTGCTCGGCGACAACCGCGACAATTCCGCCGACAGCCGGGTGCCGGTGCGCGACGGCGGCGTCGGCCTGTTGCCGATCGACAATCTGATCGGCCGCGCCGACGCGGTGGTCGGCTCCTGGGACATGGGCATCCGCAGCCAGCCGGTCTGGACCTGGCTCTCCGGCTTCCGTCTCGCGCGCTTCTTCACCTCGGTGCAGTAAGCTCGAACGGACCCGTAGCCCGGATGGAGCGCAGCGCAATCCGGGACAAATCCTTCATCGTGCGAGAACCCCGGATTACGTTTCGCTCCATCCGGGCTACATTCTTCGCGGGGCACCGGCCGTGACCTTCGACGACATCAGGCGCATCGCACTGGCGTGGCCGGAGGTTGAGGACGGCTCCTCCTACGGCACACCGGCGCTGAAGGTGCGCAAGAAGATGCTGGTGCGGCTCAAGGAAGACGGCGACAGCCTGGTGATCCCCGGCGTGCCTCCTGATGAGCGCGACATGCTGGTCGAGGGCCAGCCGAAGGTGTTCTACTTCACCGATCACTACCGCGACTATCCGACGGTGCTGGTCCGCCTCTCGAAGGCCAAGCGTCAAACCGTCGAGCCGCTGCTGCGCCGACACTGGCGCACGCTGGCATCGAAGAAGGCGGTCAGGGATTACGACGCGATCCGGTAATCGTTTCCCGTCATTGCGAGCGCAGCGAAGCAATCCATGTCACGGCATAACGGATCAATGGATTGCTTCGTCGCTTCGCTCCTCGCAATGACGGGGAGAGACCTGGAATCATGACGCAGGACCAATTCCTCGCCGCGGCGCTGCGCAACCCCGTCAATCCAGCGATCACAGACGAGCTTTACCGCCTCGGTTTGCCCGATGCGTGGCTGGTGGCCGGCTGCCTGGTACAGAGCGTGTGGAATGTGCTGACGAAGCGGCCGCTCGATCACGGCATCAACGATTACGACGTCTTCTATTTCGATCCGGATACCTCATGGGAGGCCGAGGACGCGGTGATCCGCGACCTCACGGCGCGGCTCGGCCATCTCGGTGCCGAGATCGAGGTCCGCAACCAGGCCCGCGTCCATCTCTGGTACCCCGGCAAGCACGGCGTGCCCTACCCCGCACTGTCGCGTTCGACCGACGGCATCGATCGCTTCCTCAGCGCGAACGTGCAGGTCGGTATCCGCCGCAGCGCGAGCGGCTACGACGTCTATGCGCCAAGTGGCTTTGACGATATCGCCGGCATGATCGTGCGGCCGAACCCGACCGCGAATTTCTCCGCGGCGAACTATGTGACGAAGGCCGAGCGGTGGAAGGCGCTGTGGCCGGAGATCACGGTGCTGGCGGCGGAGTAGAGATTCGTAGCCCGGATGGAGCGAAGTGAAATCCGGGGCAGATGTATCCGCGGTGAGAGCGTTCCCGGATTGCGCTTCGCTCCATCCGGGCTACGGATTCCCTGCGCGCTACCGCACCACGCCCGACGTGAACCCCGCCTTGCGGCGCGGCGGCTTGATCTCTTTCTTCAGGAAGCAATGCGCGTCGCGGCCGGCATAGCCGGGCCGGGCATAGGTCCAGGCGCGGCACTTGTTGTCGGCGGTACAGGCGGCATGGCAAGCCTCGTCGCCGTCGCTGCTCTTCAACTCGAAATTCTTGTAGTCGCCACCGAGCCGGTCGATCGAGGTTTCGATGGCGCCGTTGCGCGGTTCGACCACGCCGGCGCCGCGCACCCCGGAGACGCAGCAGACGTCCTGCACCCGCGCCGGCACGGTGTTCTTCAGCCAGCACACCGCGCCATTATTGGCGTCGGTCGGATAGTTGAAGCTCCAGGCGCGGCAGCGGCGGTCGCGCTCGCAGGTGAGCGCGCAATCGGCGGGATCGCCTGATGTCACCGGCGCGTTGAGGTAGTCGCCGCCGGGACGGTCGAAATTGGTCTGCGCCAGCGCCGGACGCGCGACGAAAGCGGCCGAAAAAACCGCGAACATCACCACGCACGCCCTAGAGAGGCGACCTATCCCCATGAGATTGCTTTCAAATTCGCACAGCCCCCGCGCATCCCGCGGGGTGTCATTTGAACGCCATGAACCTGTACGGCTGATGAACGGCGGGTGCGACACCACCGCCGTTCACGCGCGTGCCCCGCCCGAATTCGGGCCGGGCGGGGATTAGAAGGCGTACTCCTGATATGCCGGTTCCACCGAGCCCTTCCAGGGGCCGTTGAACTTCTCCAGCATCTCCTCGGCCGGCGAGCGGCCGGTCTCGATGATGCGCTCGAGCGGTTCGAGGAAGCGGCTCTCGTCGCGACCTAGATGGTCGATCCGGCCGCGCCGCCGCAATCCGGCATGCGACAGGATCAGGCACTCCTTGGCGATCTCGAACAGATAGCGGTCCTTGATCCGCGCCTTGAAGCCGAAACGCGGCACGTCGTCGCGCAGCGCCTGGCGCTCCGGCGCGGTCCAGTGCCGAACGATGTCCCAGGCGGCGTCGAGGCTGTCGTTGTCGTAGAGCAGCCCGACCCAGAACGCCGGCAGCGCCGGCAGCCGGCCCCACGGCACGCCGTCGGCGCCGCGCATCTCGAGGTAACGCTTCAGCCGCACCTCGGGGAAGATGGTCGAGAGATGATTGGCCCAGTCCGACAGGGTCGGGCGCTCGCCGGGGAGGATCTTGTTGTTGCCGGCGAAGAAATCGCGGAACGACGAGCCGGAGACGTCGATATATTCATCGCCGCGCTTGACGAAATACATGGGTACGTCGAGCGCGTAATCGACATAGCGCTCATAGCCCATGCCGTCCTCGAACGCGAACGGGATCATGCCGCTTCGCGCATTGTCGGTGTCGCGCCAGATTTCGGAGCGGAACGACAGGAAGCCGTTGGGCTTGCCTTCGGTGAACGGCGAGTTGGCGAACAAAGCGGTCGCGATCGGCTGCAACGCCAGCGACACCCGCAGCTTCTTCACCATGTCGGCTTCGGACGAGAAGTCGAGATTGGTCTGCACCGTGCAGGTCCGGAACATCATGTCGAGGCCGTATTTGCCGACCTTCGGCATGTAATTTCTCATGATCTTGTAGCGGCCCTTGGGCATCACAGGGATCTGCGCCCGCGACCAGGACGGCGTCATGCCGAGCCCGAGGAAGCCGATGCCGAGCGGGGTTGCGATCTCCCGCACCTGCGCCAGATGCGCCATCAATTCCGACTGGGTCTGGTGCACGGTCTCGACCGGCGCGCCCGACAATTCGAATTGGCCGCCCGGCTCGAGCGAGATCGCGCCGCCGCCGGTGACGTCATAGAGGCCGATGATGTTGCCGCGCTCCATGATCGGCTCCCAGCCGAGCAGGAGCTTCATGCCCTCGAGCAGCGCACCGATGCCCTTCGCGCCTTCATAGGGGACGGGCTGATGGCCCTCGAGCGTGAACGGGGTCTTCTCGTGCTCGGTGCCGATACGGAATTCGGACTCAGGCTTCACGCCGGCTTCAAGCCACGCCACGAGTTCGTCGCGCGACTGCAGCGGCGTCATGTCGATCTGGTCACGCGCCATAGAAAATCCAACTCAAGGGCGCTTCGATCGAAGTCGCGCGGTGGCAGGGGCATCCGTGGGCCACAACGGCCGCGGATGATGGGATCAGGAATATCATCGGGCAGGCACGCCGTCTCGCGCCGGCGCGGCCTTGGTATCGCTCTTGGTATCGCTCTTGGCATCGACCTTGGTGTCAGCTTTGGCGTCACCGCAGGAGCAGCCCAGACGGTCGAGCAGACCGCACAGCCTGGCCGCATCGGCATCGGACAATTTCGAGCCGACATGCTTGTCGATCGCGGCAGAATAGGCGCTCCACATCTTCTTCTGGAGCTCGCGCCCGGCCTCGGTGATCTCGACGAACTGGCCGCGCTTGTCGATCTTGCATTCGCGCCGGGCGGCAAGCCCCTCGTCGACCAGCTTGTCGATCAGCCGCGACGTCGAATATTGCGGGATCAGCATCTGCCGCTCGAGCTCGACCGGGCGCAGCTCGCCCGACGGCGCGCGCGACAGCTCGAGCAAGGCGTCATACCAGGCGAGCGGCGGAAAGCCGGCCTTCTTCAAATCCTGCTCGACGCAGTCCAGCACCCGGCTCGGCACCCGCATCAGGCGGATCCAGGCGGCCGTCGCCTCGCTCGATAGCTTGCGTTTCATCGTCTAGTCCATAAGGTCCCGGAACCCAGTGTACCGCACTGAATGCATCTGCATCAATCTTGACTATTTCATGCAGGTGCATGTAGGCAATCCCTCTCCGGACGCCAAGAACAAGGGAAGGAATACCCCCATGAAGCTTTATTACTCCCCCGGTGCCTGCTCCCTCTCCCCCCACATCGCCCTGCTCGAGGCCGGCCTGCCCTACGACCTGGTCAAGGTCGATCTGCGCGCCAAGAAGCTCGAAAACGGCGACGATTTCCTCGCTGTGAACCCCAAGGGCCAGGTGCCCGCGCTGGCGCTGGATACCGGCGAGATGGTCACCGAAGGGCCGATCATCATCCAGATGATTGCCGACAGGGTCGCTGACCGGAAGCTGGCGCCCGCCCGGGACTCCAACGAGCGCTACAAGCTGCTCGAATGGCTGAACTACATCACGACCGAGCTGCACAAGAACCTCGGCCCGATGTTCTCGCCGGTGCTCGCCGACGACGCCAAGGCGTTCTTCAAGGATCGCGCCATGGGCAAGTTCAAATATGTCGAGAGCCAGCTCGCCGGGCGCGACTATCTGATGGGCAACCAGTTCACGGTCGCCGACGGCTACCTGTTCACCATGATCATGTGGGCGCAGGACCGGCTCGGCTTCGACTTCTCCGGCCTGCCCAATGTGACGGCCTACAAGGCCCGCGTCGCGGCGCGCCCGAAGGTACAGGAAGCGCTGAAGAAGGAAGGCCTGCTCAAGGCCGCCTGAGCTTTCGAGCCGGCTTCATCAGACGTAAAGGGCCGGATCGAGATCCGGCCCTTTTTTCTGCGCCGTCGACAAGGTCACGGCAAGCATCACCGCGCAGCAGGTCAACCTCCGGCCGGCCCTACCTTCCATGCAATTTTCCGCAGTTTGTCGTCTTCGGCTTAGCTGTGCCTTCGCCACGACGCGAACGGCCGGTCCGCGGTGAGGCAACTATTCCTTCGATCGGGCGTAGCCGCACTGCTGCCTCACCCAGCCGGAGATGCGCCTATGAGTAGCTCTCTATCCAGCAACGCGGCCGACCGGATGGTCGAGGTCCTGGCGGGCTCGACGGCGCTGCTGGCAAATCCCGTCGGGAGCCTCACCGAGCTTCCGCTCCCGGCAACATCGGTGCAGCCCGAGGACAACCCCGCCGATACGGCCGCCAGCCAGCTCGCCCACGGCCTGATCGCGCCTCTGGTCGACCTATTGCCGGCGGCGAATGCGCTGGAGAGCGCCGCCTCCCTACTCGGCGATGGCGCCGGCGGCGCCGCCAGGTCCGACTTGCCCCTGGTCGGGGGGCTGCTGAGCACGAGTGATCTGCCGGTGGCCGGTAACCTGATGAATGCGGTGCTGCCAGCCGAACCGGACCCGGCACCGGCGCTCATGGCATCAGGCGGAATGCTGCAACCGGCGCTCGACACCGCCGGCACCGCGGTTCATTCCTCAGCCGACGTCCTGTCCCAGGCGACCGTCCTGCCTGATGCGCTTCACGGCATCACAAATCTCGGACAGGCAATCGACCTCGGCAGTGTCGGGACCAGCGGCGGCCATGCCAATCTGGTCGCAGACATCCTGGATGTGCCGGGACAGATCCTTGCCGGCAATCTCGGCGAGACGATCGCGCATCTCGGCGCTGATATCTCCGGCGTGGTCCATGTCGTCGCAGGACTGGTGGACACCGTTGTCTCCGACGTCAGTGGTCTGCTGAGCCCGGTCTCCGGGCTGGTCAACCAGCTCAGCCATGGCCTCCCGGATAATGGCCTTCTCGATAACGGCCTGCTCAATCTCGGCGGCGACGCCGCAAACGGCGGCGGATTGCTAGGCGGCCTGCTCGGCGGCCTCACCGGCACCAGCAGCGGCCATCTGGCCGGCGTCAATATTGGCCCGGCGCAACCGAACGGATCGACGCTCGACATCCTCGCGGCGTCGACGTCGGGCGATCATCACGCCGCCGACATCAACGCCGTCGACACCGGCCAGAGCGGACCGCATCTGCTTGATCTCGGTGCGCTCACCGGCGCGCATGGACTCAACATCCCGAGCCTTAGCATACCGAGCCTCGGCGGCGTCGGCGCCGACGGACTGGTCGGCAATCTGCTCGGCAGCCTGAACCTCAGTCTGCTCGGCAACAGCAGCGTCTCCGCACACGTTGCGAGCGCACCGGTATCCGCGCCAGTCGATCTCGGGACGGTCGTCCACGATCTGCTCTCACCGCCCACACATGGTCACGGCATCCTTGATACCCACGGCACACACATCCTCTGAAGTCGCCGCCAATCGGCGGAAGCGTGGATTCGCCGCGCTTCCGCAACTCCCTCTCCATGTCCACTGGGCATCACAGGCTTGAACATCCGCGGGGCGCGATGATCGGTCAGGGCAAACGCTTCTCCTCACTGCCGGTCGAAATCCGGAACGCGATCACGGCCGTGCGCGGCGCGCTGATCGCCGTGGCGATGGCGAGCGGCCTCGTCAATCTACTGATGCTGGTCGGCCCGGTCTTCATGCTGCAGACCTATGACCGCGTGCTGCCGAGCCGCAGCATCGCAACCCTGGTCGGCCTGCTCGCGATCGCGCTGGTGCTGCTGATCGTGCAGGCCGGCGTCGATGTGCTGCGCAGCCGGCTGCTGGCGCGCATCGCCGAAATCTTCGACGAGGCCATTCGCGGCGCCGTGTTCGACAGCGTGCAGCACGCGTCTCTCAGCCGGCCGAACGGCGACGGCCTGCAGATCATGCGAGACCTCGACACGATCCGCGGCTTCCTCGCCGGCAGCGGCCTGGTCGCGATCTTCGACCTGCCATGGACGCCGCTCTACATCATCGTCTGCACGCTGTTTCATCCGCTGATGGGCCTGGCGGTGGCCGGCGGCGCCGTCGCACTGGCGCTGATCACGGTCGCCGCCGAGCTGTTCACGCGCGCACCGACGCGCTCGCTGGTGGCGCTCGCGTCGTCGCGGCGGCAGATGGCGGAGACCGCATTCCACCACGCGCCGGTTGTGCACGCGCTTGGCATGCAGCGGCGGATGAGCGAACTATGGTCGGCGCGCACGCAGGCCTACCTCAATGCGCAACGTGTGACCTCCGACCTGACCGGGACCTTCGGCAGCGCCTCGCGCTTCCTGCGCATGATCCTGCAATCCGGCGTGCTGGCGCTCGGCGCCTACCTCGTGATCAACCAGCAGGCGACCGCCGGTGTCATGCTGGCGGCGACCATCCTCTCGATCCGCGCGCTGGCGCCGATCGAGCTTGCGATCGCGAACTGGCGCAGCTTCATCGCGGTCCGCGCCAGCGTGGGCCGGCTTGCCGAAGCCCTGACGGCCGTGCCGTCGCGGCTGGCGTTCACGCCTTTGCCCGCGCCGAAGAACGAGGTTCGCGTCACCTCGATCAGCCTGACCGCGCCGGCAACAGATGCCGTGGTGCTGCACGAGGTGAGCTTCGCGCTGCGTGCCGGCAATGCGGTCGCCGTCGTCGGCCCGAGCGGCTCCGGCAAATCGACCCTGGCGCGCGCGCTGGTCGGTATCGGCGCGCCGGTGCGCGGCGTGATCCGGATCGACGGCGCCACGCTGGCGCAATGGGATCCGCTCGCGCTTGGCCCGTCGATCGGTTACCTGCCGCAGGACGTCGCGCTGTTCCGCGGCACGGTGGCTGAGAACATTTGCCGCTTCGACGCCACTCCCGACGCCAGCAAGCTGCTCGCCGCCGCGCGCGAGGCCGGTGTCCACGAACTGATCCTGCGATTGCCGGACGGCTACGAGACCGAAGTGGGCGATGGCGGCCTGATGCTGTCGGGCGGCCAGCGGCAGCGCATTGCGCTGGCCCGCGCGCTCTATGGCGATCCGTTCCTGGTCGTGCTCGACGAGCCGAACTCGAACCTCGATTCCGAGGGCGAACGCGCGCTCACGCTCGCGATCGCGCGGGTCCGCGCCCGCGGCGGCATCGTGGTGGTGATCGCGCATCGTCCGGCAGTGCTGCAGGCGGTCGATCACATGCTGGTGCTGAACGAGGGACGGATGCAGGCATTCGGCACCACGGCGACGGTGCTGCCCTTGCTGGTGCCGAAGGCGCCGCAGCCGGCGCCGGCAGCCGCCGCGGAGCCGGCACCGGCCCCGGCGCGCCGCAAGCGCAAGAAGGAAGCGGAGCCCCGGCAAAATGCCTAGCGCCCGGCAGTCGGTTCGTCATCATATCCTGGCGGTCGTCATGGCCGCGGCGCTCCTCGTCGCCAGCATCGGCATCATGGGTGCGGCGACCAAGATGTCGGGTGCGATCATCTCGCAGGGATCGCTGGTGGTCGAATCCAGCGTCAAGAAGGTGCAGCACCCGTCCGGCGGCGTCGCCAAGAAGCTCCTGGTCGAGGACGGCAGCCGTGTCGCCAAGGACGATCTGTTGATCCTGATGGACGAGACGGTGGCGCAGGCCAATCTCACCGCCGTGACGAAGAGCCTGTGGGAGCTCGAGGCCCGCCGCGCGCGGCTGCAGGCCGAGCGCGACGGCGACGCCGAGGTCGCATTCCCCGACAGCGTGGCGTCGCTCGGCGATCCCGCGGCGCAGGCGGTGGTCTCGGGCGAGCGGCGGTTCTTCCAGCTGCGCAAGGACGCCAATGACGGGCAGAAGCAGCAGTTGAAGGAGCAGATCGCGCAGCTCAAGGAGCAGATCGGCGGCATGCAGGACCAGCTGAGCGCCAAGAAGCAGGAAGCCGATTTGATCGCCAACGAATTGACCGGCGTGCAGCAGCTCTGGGAGCAACGCCTGGTCTCGCTGTCACGCCTCAGCGCGCTGCAACGGGATTCGGCGCGGCTGCTCGGCGAGCGCGGCCAGCTCACCGCATCGATCGCGCAGGCCAAGGGCAAGATCTCGGAGACCGAGCTGAAGATCCTGCAGGTCGATCAGGATTTCCGCTCCGGCGTCGCCAAGGAGCTCGCCGACATCCGCGCCAAATATGCCGACGCGATCGAGAAGCAGGTCACCGCAAGGGACCAGACCGAGAAGCTTGAGATCCGCGCGCCGCAGGCCGGCGTCGTCCACGATCTCACCATCCACACCCAGGGCGGCGTCATCGCGGCGGGCGAAACCATCATGACGATCGTACCCGACCAGGACAATCTGATCGTGGAGACTCATGTTGCACCGCAGGATATCGACCAGGTGAAGCTGAGCTCATCGGCGGTGCTGCGCTTCACCAATTTCAACCAGCGCACCACGCCGGAGATCGAGGGCGAGGTCAGCCGGATCGGCGCCGACGTCTCGCGTGACGACAAGACGGCCCCGACCTACTTCCTTGTGCGCATTGCGATTCCGCCGTCGGAGTTGAACAAGCTCGCGTCCGCGCATCTGCTGCCGGGCATGCCGGTCGAGGTCTTCATCCCGACCAGCGAGCGGACCGTGTTGTCCTATCTGATGAAGCCGCTGGCCGACCAGGTGCACCGCGCCTTCAGGGAGAAATGAGCGGTGCAAACTTTCGGCACGCGCTGGAACAAATCAAATTTAATCCGCATTCTACCGATTAAGACTAAGTCGGTGTACTTCCGGCTGAGGGCGTAGCTGTCCTTGTTCGTGCGATCCAACTGACCGACTATGACCTGCGGCGCGCCCTCCGCTCCAACTGGTCCAACAATGTGACGATCGCCTTTACGCTTTTATTGACCAGCACCCTGGTTGGGCTGGCCACCAGTTTGTACTTTCGGGTTTGGACATTGATGCTGGTGTCGCCGTTGATCGCGGTGCTCGCCGCCATCGTGCTCCAGTCCGACGGCTATGCATTTGCCACCGGCGCCCCGATCGCGGTCGCCTGCCTCGCCTTCAACCAGATCGCCTATCTCGCCGGCGCCATGCTCTCGCCGGACAATGACGGCTCAATTGCGGAAGAAATCGACGGCATTCCACGCCGCCGCCGCGAGCACAAGGTCCACGGCCAGAACGAATAGCACGAGGCCGATCCAGGAAGGGCCTTTGCCGCGCAAGCGCAGCGGTTTCCAGCGTCGCGGCGGCGAGAGCTGGAAGGAATGCCTGCCCGCGGCCTCAGCGGCACCTTCCTTGAGCACAGAACGCATTGCAGGACACCCCAACCCTGATCGTCGCCTTCGACCATCTTGCCGATCGACGAGCAAGAGTGATGCCAGCAGCATGGTGCCAGTTGGGAGCAAGCATGGCGGGACTTTGACCACGATGACCGTCGCAGAGCAGGATCAAGTCGGATCGATGACTTTGCTTCAAGACAAGGAGCGGACTCCGCATCACCTCGCCCCGCGCGCGGGGAGAGGTCGGATTGCATCGACAGATGCAATCCGGGTGAGGGGGAATCTCCGCACACTCGCTGCATCAAGCTCGCGCAGATAGCCCCTCACCCCAACCCCCTCCCCGTAAGAACGGGGAGAGGGAGAGGAGAGGCCTCGCTATCTCATCGCGCTTTTGAAAAACGACGGCGCTTACGCCGCCTGCTTCTTCGGCGGGAAGCGGCCGTAGAAGGTCTCGCCCTTGGCCGCCATCTCCTCGAGCAACTTCGGCGGCGTGAAGCGCGAACCGTACTTCTTCTCGAACGCGTGGCAGAGCGCGACGAAGTTCTTGGTGCCCATGAAGTCGATATAGGACAGCGCGCCGCCGGTGAACGGCGCGAAGCCGAAGCCGAGGATCGAGCCGACATCCGCCTCGCGCACATCGGTGATGACGTGATCCTCGACGGTGCGCGCGGCTTCCACCGCCTGCACCACCAGGAAGCGTTGCTTCAGTTCTTCGACGCTGAGCGTATCCGGATCGAGCTGCTTGGGCTGCAGATTGGCAAGCCCCGGCCACAGGCTCTTCTGACCCTTGCCCTTCTCGGGATAGTCGTAGAAGCCCTTGCCGTTCTTGCGGCCGAAGCGGCCCTGCTTCTCGACCATCTCGACCATCAGCTTTTTCTGCGCCTGGTCGATCGCGTTGGGGCCGAGATCGGCCTCGGTCGCCTTGGTAATCTTGAGACCGAGATCGAGCGCGACCTCGTCCTGCAGCGACAACGGACCGACCGGCATGCCGGCCATCTTGGCGGTGTTCTCGATCATCGCCGGCGGCACGCCTTCGAGCAGCATCTCGTTGCCCTCGGAGATGTAGCGCATCACGCAGCGGTTGGCGAAGAAGCCACGGGAATCGTTCACCACGATCGGCGTCTTGCCGATCGCGCGGACATAGTCGAGCGCGGTCGCCAGCGCGACGTCGCCGGTGTTCTTGCCGAGAATGATCTCGACCAGCATCATCTTCTCGACCGGCGAGAAGAAATGGATGCCGATGAACTTGCCCTGGTCCTTGAACTCCTCGGCCAGTGAGTTGATCGGCAGGGTCGAGGTGTTGGAGGCGAAGATCGCGCCCTCCTTCAGCAGCGGCTGCGCCTTGGCATAGGTGTCGGCCTTGACCTTGCGATCCTCGAACACCGCCTCGATGACGAGGTCGCAATCCCTGATCACGTTGTAGTCCGCGGTTGCCGAGATGCGCGCCAGGATGGCATCGCCGGCTTCCTGCTTCATCCGGCCCTTCGCGATGAGGCCGTCGACCACGGTCTTGGCGTGGCCCTTGCCCTTGTCGGCGCTTTCCTGGTCGCGATCGACAAGCACGACGTCGATGCCGGCCTGTGCCGAGACATAGCCGACGCTGGCGCCCATGAAGCCGGCGCCGATCACGGCGAGCTTCTTGACCTTGGTCGGCGGCACATTGGCCGGACGGCGCGCGCCCTTGTTCAGTTCCTGCATCGACAGGAACAGCGAGCGGATCATCGCCGCCGCTTCCTTCGAGCGCAGGACCTTGGTGAAGTAGCGCGACTCGACCCGCAGCGCGGCATCGATCGGCAGCTGCAGGCCCTCATAGACGCAGCTCATGATGGCGCGCGCGGCCGGATAATTGTCGTAGGTCTCGCGGCGGTAGATCGCGTTGCCGGCCGGGAACATCTGCATGCCCATCTTGGAGAAGACGGGGCCGCCGGGCAGCTTGAAGCCCTTCTCGTCCCACGGCGCGACGGCCTTGCCGCCGCCCTTGATCCAGTCCTTCGCGGCCTTGATCAGATCGGCCGCCGGCACGACGGCGTGAATCAGGTTGAGTGCCTTGGCTCGGGTCAGGTTGACGGCCTCGCCCTTGAGCAGCAACTGCATCGCGTCCTGCGGTGACACTAGGCGCGGCACGCGCTGGGTGCCGCCGGCGCCGGGGAACAGGCCGACCTTGATCTCGGGCAGGCCGAGGCGAGTCTTGGGGTTCTCGGCCGCGACGCGGTAGTGGCAGGCCAGCGTGACCTCGAAGCCGCCGCCGAGCGCGAGGCCGTTGATCGCGGCGACCCACGGCTTGCCCGAGGTCTCGATCGCGCGGAACGACAGCGACATCTGGCGGCTCTGCTCGAACAGCATCTGGTTGGCGGCTTCCTCGCCCTTCTCCTTGAAGAGCTGCGCGTAGCTGCGGTTCATGCCCTCGAGCATCGACAGGTCGGCGCCGGCGCAGAACGCCTCCTTGGCCGATGTGATGACGACGCCCTTGATCGCGGCATCGCTGGTCGTCTGCTTGATGATCTCGCCGATCTCCTGGGTCGAGACCTCGTCGAACACGTTCATCGAGCGGCCCGGGATGTCCCAGGTGACGAGCGCGATGCCGTCGGCGTCGACGTCGAACTTGAAATTCTTGTAAGCCATGTTGCTCGCTCCCTCGCCTCAGACGCGCTCGATGATGGTGGCGGTGCCCATGCCGCCGCCGATGCACAGCGTCACCAGCGCCGTTTCCTTGTTGGTGCGCTCGAGCTCGTCGAGCACGGTGCCGAGGATCATCGCGCCGGTCGCCCCGAGCGGATGGCCGAGCGCGATCGCGCCGCCATTGACGTTGATCCTGGCGTTGTCGATGTCGAACGCCTGGATGTAGCGCAGCACCACCGAGGCGAAGGCCTCGTTGAGCTCGAACAGGTCGATGTCCGACTTCTTCATGCCGGAGCGCTCGAACAGCTTCTCGGTGACGTCGACCGGGCCGGTCAGCATCATCGCGGGCTCAGAGCCGATATTGGCGAAGGCGCGGATTTTCGCGCGCGGCTTCAGGCCGTGCTTGGCGCCCGCCTCCTTGCTGCCGAGCAGCACCGCACCGGCGCCGTCGACGATGCCGGAGGAATTGCCGGCGTGATGCACGTAATTGACCTTCTCGACCTCGGGGTGCGACTGGATCGCCACCGCGTCGAAGCCGGCCATCGCCGCCATCGCAGCGAAGGACGGCTGCAGCTGCGCCAGCGACTGCATCGTCGTGGTCGGGCGCATGTGCTCGTCCTTGGCGAGGATGGTCAGGCCGTTGACATCCTTGACCGGCACCACCGACTTGCCGAAGCGGCCTTCATCCCAGGCCTTGGCCGCGCGCTGCTGGCTCTGCACCGCATAGGCGTCGACGTCGTCGCGCGAGAATCCGTATTTGGTCGCGATCAGATCGGCCGAGATGCCCTGCGGCATGAAATAGGCCGGCACCGCCATCGAGGGATCCATCGGCCAGGCGCCGCCGGAGGCGCCGATGCCGACGCGGCTCATCGATTCGGCGCCGCCGCCGATCACGAGCTCATGCTGGCCGGCCATGATCTGAGCCGCGGCGAAGTTCACGGCATCGAGGCCGGAGGCGCAGAAGCGGCTGATCTGCACGCCCGGCACCTTCTCGCCGAGACCGGCGTTCAGCGCCGCGAAGCGGGCGATGTCGCTTCCGGCCTCGCCGACAGGATCGACCACGCCGAGGATGACGTCGTCGACGGAGTCCTTGGCCAGATTGTTGCGCTCCTTGAGCGACTTCAGCGGCACCGTGGCGAGCGCCAGCGCGGTGACCTCGTGCAGCGCGCCGTCTGCCTTGCCGCGGCCGCGCGGGGTACGAACGTGATCGTAGATGTATGCCTCAGGCATGACGCCCTCCTTGATATGAGGATCATAATATATACGGAAAGAAGCACCGCCGCAGCGGTGCGGCGGCAATTTTCAAGGCTTTCTTGTTTGACGCGTTTTCTTCACGCGAACCGGTCTCCACTTCGCTGGAAGACGCTTCAGAACGCCTCCGCGGCCAGCTCCATCGTGGTGGCGCTGCCGCTCTGGATCCGGGCCAGATGCACCGCGGTCTCCGGCAGCAGCCTCTCCATGAAGAAGCGGCCGGTCACGAGCTTTGTGTTCAGATAGGGCGTCGTGCCGGCGGCGGCCTTGTCCTGCGCCACCTTGGCCATCTTGGCCCACATGTAGCCGAGCGCGACGAGGCCGAACAATTTCATGTAGTCGGTCGCGGCGGCGCCGGCATTGTCGGGCTTGGTCAGCGCGTTCTGCATCAGCCAGCCGGTGGCCTGCTGCAGATGGCCGAGCGCGGTGGAGAGCGGGGTGATGAACGGCTTCATCGCCTCGTCGCCGCCATGCTCCTTGGCGAAGGCACCGACCTCGCCGAAGAACGCCATCGCGGCACGGCCGCCGTCGCGCGGCAGCTTGCGGCCGACCAGGTCGAGCGCCTGGATGCCGTTGGCGCCCTCATAGATCATTGCGATGCGGGCATCGCGCACGAACTGCTCCATGCCGTGCTCGGCGATATAGCCGTGGCCGCCGAACATCTGTTGCGCGGAAACCGTGTTGGCGAACCCGGTGTCGGTCAGAACGCCCTTCAGCACCGGGGTCATCAGGCCCATATGATCGTCGGCGGCCTGGCGATCCTTCGGATCGTTGGAGCGGTGCGCGACGTCGCTCTTCAGCGCGGTCCACACCACCATGGCACGCGCCGCCTCGTTGAAGGCGCGGATGGTGAGCAGCGTGCGCCGAACATCGGGATGCACGATGATCGGATCCGCCGGCTTGTCGGCTGCCTTGACCCCGGTCAGCGAACGGCCCTGCAAACGCTCGCGCGCATAGGCCACAGCGTTCTGATAGGCGACCTCGGACTGCGCGAGGCCTTGCACGGCGACGCCGAGGCGGGCCTCGTTCATCATCACGAACATGCCCTGCATGCCCTTATTCTCTTCGCCGATCAGCCAGCCGGTGGCGTTGTCGTAGTTCATCACACAGGTGGAATTGCCGTGGATGCCCATCTTGTGCTCGATCGAGCCGCAGGTGACGCCGTTGCGCGCCCCGAGCGAGCCGTCGGCATTGACCAGCACCTTCGGCACGACGAACAACGAGACGCCCTTGATGCCGGCCGGCGCGCCTTCGATGCGGGCCAGCACCAGATGGACGATGTTCTCAGTGAGGTCGTGCTCGCCGGCGGAGATGAAGATCTTGGTGCCGGTGATCTTGAAGCTGCCGTCGGCCTGGCGCACCGCCTTGGTGCGGAGCAGGCCGAGATCGGTGCCGCACTGCGGCTCGGTCAGGTTCATGGTGCCGGTCCACTCGCCGGCGATCATCTTCGGCACATAGGTCTTCTTCTGCTCGGGGGTGCCGTGCACCAAAAGCGCGGCGGTCGCGCCCATGGTCAGCCCGCCATACATCGAGAACGCCATGTTGGCGGAGATCTGGAATTCGTTGACCGCCTGCGAGAGCGTCACCGGCAGGCCCTGG
This sequence comes from Bradyrhizobium sp. CCBAU 53421, assembly GCF_015291625.1. NCBI lineage: Bacteria > Pseudomonadati > Pseudomonadota > Alphaproteobacteria > Hyphomicrobiales > Nitrobacteraceae > Bradyrhizobium > Bradyrhizobium sp. CCBAU 53421. The sequence goes on along the minus strand of NZ_CP030047.1, from coordinate 985,364 downwards.
CCGCCAAATTCGGTCGGCGCCGACAGGCCGAGCCAGCCGCCCTCGGCGACCTGCTTGAAGGCGTCCTTGAAGCCCTTCGGCGTGGTGACGCTGCCGTCGTCATTGCGCTTGCAGCCTTCGAGATCGCCCGTGCGATTGAGCGGCTGCAGCACCTCCTCGCTGAGCTTGGCGGCCTCGCCGAGGATCGCCTCGCGTACATCGGCCGACGCATCGGTGAAGCCGGGAAGATTGCCGTAGCGATCAATCTGGAAAACGTCGTTCAAGAGGAAGCTGACGTCTTCGACGGGGGCTTTGTAGGTCGGCATGCTGATCTCCCGGCTGGCTCGTGGCCGCATGTGCGACCGAATGCTGCGCAGCGTGTCCTTGGGTTGTACTTGGGTTTGTTGCAGCGGACCTTATCCGGTTCGGGAGGTCCGCGGCAGGTCCTATCGAGACTGTGATTGCGACGTTGCGCCGCTCTGCTTCATCAACTCCTCGCCCATCATCCGATGCAGCAGGTTGATCGCCTTGAGCGGGCGCACCATCACCTTGAAATGCGTGATCCGGCCGTCACCGTCGAACGTGATGATGTCGACGCCGTTGAGCTTGATGCCGTCGATCTCGTTCTCGAATTCGAGCACCGCGCCGGTGTCGCTCCGCCACTCGCCGAGATACTTGAAGGTCGGGCCGCCGAGCACCTTGGCGGCGCTGGTCAGATATTTGAAGGTGATGTCGCGGCCGCGCTGCGGCGTGTGCACGACCGGACTTTCGAACACCGCGTCGGGATGCAGCAGATCCCACAATGCGGCGGTGTCGTGGGAATTCATATAGGCGTACCACTTGTCGAGGCCCGGCTTGCTCATTCGGACGTCTCCTGCGGCGAGGTTTAGGAAGCCAACATCGGCCGAGCGCGACAAGGCGGCACGCCGATGTGTATCGGGCGGGCGAGCGCCGAAGGGCACTCGCCTGCATATGCATATTGACGCATATGCACAGTAACGCATAAAGTCAAGCGAACTTCGGAATGGCTGATACGGGAACTCTGATGGAGGTGGGCGTTGGCACTCGGTGACGCAATCCTCGCCTGCCTCACGGAACGTCCGATGACGGGCTATGAGCTCGCCAAGACGTTCGATGCCTCGATCGGCTTCTTCTGGAAGGCCGACCATCAGCAGATCTACCGCGAGCTCTCCCGGCTGCGCGACAAGGGCCATGTCCAGGGCCGCGAGGTGGTGCAGTCCGGCAAGCCGAACAAGCTGGTCTACACGCTGACCGCCGAGGGCCGCGCGGCGCTGAAGCACTGGGCGGCGCGGCCGAGCGTTCCGCCCTCGATCAAGGACGATTTGCTGGTCCGGCTCTATGCGCTCGACTGCGTCGACATCGAGCCGCTGCGCACCGACCTGATGGCGCGGCTGGAGCATCACCGCGACCGCTTCGAGCGCTACGAGCGCCTGCTCAACAAGCGCTTCCCCGACGGCACCGCGCCGCCGGCCGATGTCGGCAAGATGCTCAGCCTGCGCCTCGGCATGCGCCATGAGCGCATGGTGGTGGAATGGTGCGAGGAGGCGCTCGACGCGCTGTCGGCGATGTCCGGCCGCAGCAATGTGCTGCCGCTCGACGACGGCAAGCGCGAGAGCAACGGCTAGAAACAAATCTCGCGCCATTGCTTTGCCCGTGCCGACACGCGACGCGGAATCCGCTTTGCCGGAAAGCGATAGGCGTGTCCTGATCCGGCGCAACAGGTTCCCGGATTCCCTAACTTTAAGGCCCGCTGATCGCATTCCTTAACCCGTTATTTACCGTGACGGGAAAAAGTCAGCAGCTGAAGCAGACGACCAGCGCAGAATTCGATTGTCTCTTAACGGGAATGCGCGGGGAGGCTGCGGGCGCAGAGTATGGCGCCGGAGTCGGGACCGGACGGAATCATGAATTCGCGCGTATCGTGGAGTGTTGACGGCATCGATCCCTCCGTCCGCGACAGGGCCGAGGCGGCTGCGCGCCGCGCCGGCATGTCGCTGAACGACTGGCTCAACTCCACCGTCGGCGAGCCGAGTCCGCCGGATTGGCGCATGGAGCAACGGCAGCCGATGCCGAGCCGGGAAAGCCGCGAGGTCGCCGACATCCATCAGCGGCTCGATGCGATCACCCGCCAGATCGAACAGATTGCAAAACCGATGACGCGCGCCGAAGCCGTGCGCGCCGAAGTGCCGCGCGGCCAGCCCGCCGTCGCACGCCAGCTGAACGACGCGATCTCGCGCCTCGACGCGCGGCTGTCGCAGATTTCGCGGCCGCAGCCGGCGCGCGAGCCGCAGCCCCAGCCGATGCGTGAAGCGCAGATGCAGCGGGAGCCGCAGATGCAGGATCGGCAACTGCAAGACCGGCAACTGGAGGAGAGGCTGCGCCAGGCGGAAGCGGTCGAGCGCGCCGCCGCCCAGGTCTACCGCCCCTCACCGCCGCTGAGCCCCGCCTCGTTCGATTCCGCGATCGCGGAAATCGCCGCACGCCAGAACGAGCTCGATGGCCCGGCGCCCCGGCAGATGCCACAGCGCAGCGCGCCGCCGATGCAGCACGCGGCGCCGCCGATGGCCGCCTACGCGCCGCCGCCCGCGGCCCCGGCCGGGCCCGACTTCTCTTCGCTCGAGCGGCATCTGCTCAAGATCACGAGCCAGATCGAGGCGCTGCAGCGGCCCGACCATATCGAGCAATCGATCGCAGCGTTCCGCGGCGAGCTTGCGGAGATCCGCCAGGCCATCACCGAGGCGATGCCGCGGCGGGCGATCGAATCGATCGAGAACGAGATCCGCTCGCTGCACCACCGGATCGACGAGATCCGCCAGGACAGCAGCAACGGCCAAGGCCACGACCAAGCCCAGGTGATTACCGGCATCGAGCGCGCGCTGTCGGAAATTCGCGAGGCGCTGCGCACGCTGACTCCCGCCGAGCAGCTCACCGGCTACGACGAGGCGATCCGCAACCTCGGCGCCAAGCTCGACATGATCCTGCGCGCCAACGACGATCCGTCGACGGTGCATCAGCTCGAGAGCGCGATCGCCGCACTGCGCGCCATCGTCTCCAACGTCGCCTCCAACGACGCGCTGCTGCAGCTCTCCGGAGACGTGCATGCGCTGGCCGCGAAGGTCGACCAGCTGTCGCAGATGTCGCGCGGCGAGTCCTACGGCGACGCTTTCGCCGGAATCGAGCAGCGTATTGCCGCATTGGCCTCGACGCTCGAGACCCGCGAGCGGCCCGCCGGCTACGACAACACCGACGCCATCGAGGGCGCCCTGCGCTCGCTGTCGGAACGGATCGACCGCTTGCAGGTCGGCAACGACAGCTCGTCGGCGTTCACCCATCTCGAACAGCGCGTCTCGTATCTGCTCGAGCGCCTCGAATCCGCCGACCAGCGTTCCGGCAATCTCGGCCGGGTCGAGGAAGGGCTGCATGACATCATGCGGCACCTCGAGGCGCAGCACGCCCACATCGCCTCGCTCGCCGATGCCACCCGCAACAGCGTCAGCAGCTCTTCGCCGCAGCCGATGATGGACAGCGGCATCGTCGACCTGGTGAAGCGCGAGCTGTCCGACATCCGCTTCAGCCAGTCGGAGACCGATCGCCGCACCCAGGATTCGCTGGAGACCGTTCACAACACGCTCGGTCATGTCGTCGACCGGCTCGCGATGATCGAGAACGATCTGCGCACGGTGCGCACCGCGCCACCGCCGGCTCCCGTGGCCCCCGCGCCGGTCGAACCGCGGATGGAAGCACCGCGGATGGAGATGCCGCGCGCGGCGATGCCGCAGCCGAAACCTGAATCGTACTTGCCCGAATCGTACAGGCCCGAATTGCCCAATCCTGCGCTGGCGCAGGAGCACTTCATGTCGGCGCCGCGCGAATTCCATGCCGCGCAGCCGGTCGAGGCCGCGCCGCCGCCGTTGCCGCCGCGCGCGATCAGCGAGATCCTCGAACCGCATGCCGCCTCCGCGCGCGCTGCGATCGCGCCTGAACTGCCGCCGGATCATCCGCTCGAGCCGGGCACGCGCCCCTCGGGCCGGGTATCGTCGCCGTCGGAGCGGATCGCGGATTCCGAGCGCGCGATCTCTGATCTTCCGGCCGGAAAGAAGGAGCCGGTCTCGACCTCGAGCTTCATCGCCGCCGCACGCCGCGCCGCGCAGGCCGCCGCCGCGCAACCCGTCAACGACAAGGCCGCACGCGCGGCGAGCAAGGCTGCCGCCAAGGCCAAGGAGAAGGCCGACAAGGCCGCGAAGGCCGCCGCCAAGGCCGGCACGCCGGCGACCGGCGCGCAGGCGAGTGGCGCGCCGGAGGCCCAGCCCTCGACCATCACCTCCAAGATCCGCTCGCTGCTGGTCGGCGCGAGCGTGGTCGTGATCCTGCTCTCCACCGTCAAGATGGCGATGAACCTGCTCGACACCAGCTCGGCGCCACAGATGCCGGCGATCGAGCACAGCGAGCCGGCCGCGCCGCCCGCGCTGCCGCCTGCCGAGAATTCCACATCGCCCGCACCCGCTGCGCCGTCCGGCGTGCCCGGGCCGTCGATGACCTCACCGACCCCGCTCGGCCGCCAGTCCAACAACAGCCCGGCGCCGAACACGCTCGACAGCGCGCAGGTGACGATCCCTCAGGCAATCGCGCCCGCGCCCGCCGCAGCGCCGGAGCCGGTCGCGGCGCCACCGGTCGCGGCCGCCAGTGATATCACCGGCACGATTCCGACCGCGCCGCCGCTCGGCGGCAAGCTCGCCACGATCCAGATTCCGGCTGGCGAGAAGCTGCCCGACGCGATTGGCGGTCTGGCGCTGCGCACGGCCGCGATCAAGGGCGATGCGGCCGCGGCCTACGAGGTCGGCGTCCGCTTTGCCGAGGGCAAGGGCGTGCCCGCCAATGTTGACGAAGCCGCCAAATGGTATGGCCGCGCGGCACAGGCCGGCGTGGTGCCCGCGATGTTCCGGCTCGGCACCTTCTACGAGAAGGGCCTCAGCGTGAAGCGCGACTTCGACGTCGCACGGCGCTACTACGTGCAGGCCGCCGAGCGCGGCAACGCCAAGGCGATGCATAACCTCGCCGTGCTCGACGCCGACGGCGGCGGCAAGGGCGCCGATTACAAGAGCGCCGCGCAGTGGTTCCGCAAGGCGGCCGATCGCGGCGTCGCGGACAGCCAGGTCAACCTCGGCATCCTCTATGCGCGCGGCATCGGGGTCGAACAGAACCTCGCCGAGTCCTTCAAATGGTTCAGTCTCGCCGCCGCGCAGGGCGACGCCGACGCCGGCCACAAGCGCGACGACATCGCCAAGCGACTCGACCCGCAGTCGCTGGCCGCCGCGAAGCTTGCGATCCAGACCTTTACTCCCGAGCCGCAGCCGAGCGATGCGGTCAACGTGCCGGCCCCGGCCGGCGGCTGGGACGGCGCCCCCGTGCAGCCCGCGGCGGCGAAGTCCGTCAGGCAACCGTCGAAGCGCACCGCGGCGCTGGCCGCGCCAGCTCACTAGAGACCAAGCTGCTGCGGCGCCTTGACGGCGCCGCTGTCCTATACCTCCGCCCTTCCGCCGTGTAGACAGGCGCACGGTGCCGCGGCGATGGCGCACGCGTTCCGGAGGGTCAGGCTTGTCTGTCGACGATCGTCAGGATGATGGAACGGGCCATCGTTCGTCGCCGACCGGGCCCCGCGTCGCGCCGCCGCGTCGGACGCCGTCTCCGTTTGCCGCGCCTCCCAAAGCTCCGCCTCCCCCTCCGCCGCGGCTCCAGCAAGGAAACGTGGCATCGCCGCAGCGCGCCTTCCGGTTCTCGCTCTGGTCCATCATCATCTTCGTGCTGCTGCTGTCGAGCGTCGCCATCCAGGCCTACCGCGACCTGTCGAGGCCGGGTGCCTGGGACTTCTGGCGCGAGACCTATATCGCGGCGAGCATGACGTCGGCGGTGATTGCCGACGTCGACCTCGACGGGTCGGGCCGCGGCCGCCGTGCGCTCGCGATCAGCGGCAAGATCGGCTCGGCCAGCGCGAGCTGGTTCCGCGACCGGCTCAGCGAGGCGCGTCTCGCGCCCGGCGACGCCGTGCTGCTGTCGTCGCAGGGCGGTGCGCTGAATCAGGCCGCCATCATGGGCGAGGTCATCCGCAGTCATGGGCTCGTCACCGCCGTCGCCACATCAGATGCCTCGGGCAAGCTTCGCCCCGCCGCCTGCGCCAGCGCCTGCGTCCTGGTCTATGCCGGCGGCCAGACCCGCTACGGCATCGCCGGCTCGCGGCTCGGCGTGCATCGCTTCACGACCAGCGCACCGGTCAGCGATCCCCTCGCCGAGGCGCAGCGCATCCAGGGCATGGTGCTGGGCTACATGACCAAGATGGGCGTCTCCTCCGGGATCGTGGAAGCGATGTCGCAGACCTCGGACATCCGCTGGCTGGGCCCGAAGGAAGCGCTCGCGCTGAACCTGATCACCAGGCCGGTCGATCGGCCCTGAAGCATGATCCGGAAAAGTGCGGAGCGATTTTCCCTCGCGAAAAACGCGGAGATCACGCTCAAACAAGCCGGTACCGGCGCCATTAATCTGAATTATCAACCACGTCCGCAGCCGAGCCGCCACGTGCGGCGAAAAATGCCACCCGGAGCGGAAACTTTAGTCCCTCCCCTCGCCGATTTCGGTTATGCAAGAACGCGGCAATCGGCCCGCGTTCGTCTGCGTCTTGCGCGCCGACCGGATTCGTTCAGCCGGAGAATGCCCGACCCGAACGACATCACGCCGTGATGTGGCCTTGCGCCCCAGCATGCGGCGAACCGACAAGAAGCGACGCGCGTGCAGCTCTATCTCCCGATCGCCGACATTCCGGTCAATGTCTTCCTCATCCTGGCGATGGGCGCGGCGGTTGGTTTCGTCTCCGGCATGTTCGGAATCGGCGGCGGCTTCCTGATGACGCCGCTCTTGATCTTCGTCGGCATCGCGCCCGCGGTCGCGGTCGCCTCGGTGGCGAGCCACATCGCGGCCTCCTCATTCTCCGGCGCGATCTCCTATTGGCGAAGGCGCGCGATCGACCCGCTGCTGGCGGCGGTACTGCTGGTCGGCGGCACGCTCGGTACCACGCTCGGGGTCTGGACCTTCACCTTCCTGCGCTCGCTCGGCCAGCTCGACCTGATGATCGCGCTGTCCTACGTCATCCTGCTGACCACGGTCGGCGGGCTGATGTTCTGGGAAGGTTTGCGCGCGATGCTGCGCGCCCGCGGCGGCCGCCCGGTCGCGCTGCGCAAGCCCGGCAGCCATGGCTGGATCCACGGCCTGCCGCTAAAGCTGCGCTTCAAGCGCTCCAAGATCTACCTCTCGGTCATCCCGGTCGTCGTGATCGGGCTCGTGATCGGCTTCATCGGCGCTGTCATGGGCATCGGCGGCGGCTTCATCCTGGTGCCGCTGATGATCTATGTGCTGCGGGTGCCGACCTCGACCGTGATCGGCACCTCGATGGTGCTGACCCTCGTCACCATGGTGTTCGCCACCATGCTACACGCGGTGACCAACCATCTGGTCGACGCCGTGCTGGCGCTGATCCTGATGATCGGTGGCGTCACCGGCGCGCAGTTCGGCGCCCGCGCCGGCCAGAAGATCCGCGGCGAGCACCTACGCCTCCTGCTCGGCCTGCTCGTGCTCGCGGTCGGCATCCGTTTTGCGGTCGAGCTGGTGATCCGGCCGCAGGACCTGTTCAGCATCCGCGAAACCGGCGGAGCCCCACCATGAGGCGGCGCGCGGCGCTCGCGATCATGGGGCTCGTCGCCGCCGGCCTGGCGGCAGTACCCGCGCGCGCCGAGCGGCTGATCGTGTCGGTCTCCAACCACCGCGTCACGGTGACGCCGAATTATTCCGGCGGCGAGCTCGTGCTGTTCGGTTCGGTCGAGAAAGACGACAAGACGCCGGCCAACCGCGGCAACTACGATCTCGTCGTCACGGTGTCGGGCCCGCGCGCCGACATGGTGACGCGGCGCAAGGAGCGCAGATTCGGCATCTGGATCAACACCGATTCGCGCCAATTCCTGCAGGTGCCGGGCTATCTCGCACTGTTCTCCAATCGCCCGTTCGACCAGATCGCCTCACCGGAGGTGCAGCGGCGGCAGCAGCTCGGGCTCAACAACGTGCTCTTGATGCAGCGGGTCGGGCCTGACTATGCCGACGTGGTGCCGAACGATCCGTTCCGCAGCGCCTTCGTCCGGCTGCGCTCCGAGCACGGGCTGTACCGCGAGGCAACATCGGCGGTGACGTTTCTCACGCCGACCCTGTTCCGCACCGGCATTCCGCTGCCGGCGGAGGTGCCGATCGGCACCTACAATGTCGAGATCAAGCTGTTCTCCGACGGCGCGCTGGTGACCAAGACCGAGACCGCCTTCGAGATCGTCAAGGTCGGCTTCGAGCAGTTCGTCGCCACCACCGCGCGGCAGAACGGCCTGGTCTACGGCCTCGTCACCGCGTTCATGGCGCTGATGACCGGCTGGATGGCCTCGATCGTGTTCCGCAAGGATTGATCAATCACGCCTCTGCTGCAACGTGCTCGCGAACGCGTCGCTCAGGATCGAAAGACCGAGATCGATCTCATCGTCGCTGATCGTCAGCGGCGGAGCAATGCGGAATACGCTGCCCATCCCGGGCAGCTGCACGATGTTGGTGCTCAGTCCGAGCTCCATGCAGCGCTGCGACACAAGCGATCCGAGCGCTTCGTCGGGCTCCTTGCTGAAGCGGTCGCGCACGATCTCGATGCCCTGCATCAGTCCTCGGCCGCGGACGTCGCCGATGCATTCGAACCGGTTCTGAAGCGCAAGCAGCCCGTCCCTCAGCCGCGCGCCCGCGATCCCAGCGCGCTCGGTCAATCTGTCGCGCAGGATGATCTCGATCACCTTCAGTCCGACCGCGGCCGGCATCGGGTCCGACACATGCGTCGTGTAGAACAGGAAACCACGCTCGTGACAGCGCTCCTCGATCTCGGCTGACGTGATGACCGCTGCCAGAGGCAGTCCCGCGCCGAGCGTCTTCGACAAGGTCAGGATGTCAGGCACGACACGATCACGCTCGAACGCGAACATGGCGCCGGTCCTGCCGAGGCCGGTCTGTGCCTCGTCGACGATCAGCAGCATGCCCCGCGCGCGGCACAGCTCCTTCAGCGCGGCGAGGTAGCCCTCGGGCAGATCGATCAGCCCGCCGGAGCTCAGGATCGGCTCGGCGATCATGCAGGCGAGCGAGCCGGTCGATTGGCGATCGACGAGATCGAAGGCGTAGGCCAGCTCGGCCCGCCAATCGGCCGCATGACCGAAGCGGGGGCGATAGAGATTCGGTGTCGGGATCGCGAGCGAGCCGACCGGCGCCGGACCATAGCCTTTGCGGCCGGCCGAATAGGTGGTCCCGGCCGCACCCGATGTCATGCCGTGCCAGGACTGCGCGAACGCAACAGTCTCGAAGCCGCCGGTGGCGAGCTTGGCCATCTTGATCGCAGCCTCGTTCGACTCGCCGCCCGTGCTCAGCAGCATGACGCGATCAAGCCCCGGCGGCAAAAGCTCCGCGAGCTTTTCGGCGAGCGCGACGACCGGGCGCGTCAGCATGCCGCTGAACAGATGGTCGAGCCGCTCGGCATGCTCGCTGATGGTCTGGACGATCTCCGGGTGACCGTGACCGAGCACGGCGCTCATCTGCCCGGACGTGAAATCCAGGATGGCACGGCCGTCGGCGTCATAGACGAAGGATCCGGAAGCGCGCTCGATGATGACGGGCGCGAACGTCCCGCCATAGCGAATGAGGTGACGCCGCGCACGATCCCAAAAGGATTTGTCGTCATTTCCGGCCATGCCCGCTCCTTGCTGCTCAGTCACCACGATGGGAGACGCTTGCAGCGCATCTTATGCGCGCGACGCGGCAATGACATTGCGATTTGAGATGCATTTGACCCGATCTTCTGCAATCAATTGCGCAGAAGATGGAAAATGCGAAAGAAATGGGAATCACAATCGTGATCGACGAGATGGACCGGAAAATCCTCGACGTGCTGCAAGTCGAGGGGCGCATCACGAATCTCGAGCTGGCCGAGCGGATCGGCCTCTCGTCTGCTCCCTGCATGAGACGTGTCCGGACCCTGGAAGAGACCGGCGTCATCGATTCCTATGTGGCATTGGTCGACCCTGCGCGAGTTGGCCTCGGGTTCGACGTGATCGTCGAAGTCCGCCTCAAGCAGCAGAACAGGGAATCCTTCGCTCGCTTCGAGAAGAAGGTCATCAACCTTCCGGAGGTCGTCGAATGCTGCATGATTGCCGGCGATTGGGATTACGCGCTGCGGGTCGTGTCCTCCGACCTCGCCCGCTATCAATCGTTCATCCTCGACCGCCTGATGCATCCGGACACAGATATCGCGAGCTACCGCACCACCATCATCCTGCGGAAGGTCAAATCGACCACCAAGATCGACAGTTCGCTGTTCGCTGAGGATTGAGGAGCGCAGGTTGGGTGGAGCGCAGCGATACCCAACATTGCGCGGTGCGGAAAAATTGATGGGTATCGCTGCGCGCCACCCATCCCACGGCAGAGTTACAGAATCAGCCCTATCCCCATCGCGATCACGCTGAGCACCATCGCGCCGGTCGAGAGCCAACCGAGCCAATACAGCCACCCGCCGATCACGAAGCGCCCCATGATCTCCTTGTGGCGGGCCATGACCATCAGCAGCACCATCACGGGCACGGCGAGCACGCCGTTGACGACCGCGCTCCAGTACAGCGCCGCAATCGGATCGATCGGCGTAAAGTTGAGCGCGATGCCGATGCCGCCGGACAGCGCCAGCACCGAGTAGAACGCGATCGCCTCCTTCGGCTTGCGCGTCAGTCCGACCGGCCATCGCCGTCCTTCGCTGACCGCGTAAGCCGTCGCGCCCGCAAGCACCGGGATCGCCAGCAGGCCAGTGCCGACGATCCCGAGCGCGAAGATCACCTCGGCAAAGGGTCCGGCGATCGGGCGCAACGCCTCGGCGGCCTGCGCCGAAGTCTGGATGTCGGTCTTGCCTGCGGCATGCAGTGATGCGGCGGCGGTGATGATGATCGACAGCGCGATCACGTTGGAGAATGCCATGCCGGTGATGGTGTCGGCACGGATGCGGGAGAATTCGCGCCGCGCGCCGTAGTGTCGCTCGATCAGCGGATGCTTGCTGGCATCGACCCGCTGTTCCTCGGCCTCCTGCGAGGCTTGCCAGAAAAACAGATAGGGCGAGATCGTGGTGCCGAGGATCGCGACGATGGTGGTGAAATAGTCCGCGCTCCAGGTGACGCGCGGCAGCAGCACACCGGCCAGCGCCTGCGTCCACGACACCTTGGCGAAGGCGAGCGCCGCGACATAGGCGAACAGGCTGAGCGTCAGCCATTTCAGGACGGCGACGTAGCGCCGGTAGTTCATGAAGATCTGGGCGGCGACCGAGGCCACACCGAACAGCACGACATAGAGGAAAGCCGGACCACCGATCAGGAGCCTTGTCGCATCGGCCATGGCCGAGAGGTCGGCCGCGATGTTGACGGTGTTGGCGATGAACAACAACGCCACCACGACGACAAGCAACCACGCGGGATAATGCCGGCACACATTGCCCGAGATGCCATGTCCGGTAACACGGCCGACCCGTGCCGATATCTCCTGGATCGCCGCCATCAAGGGGAACGTCATCAGCATGGTCCAGCCGATGCCGTAGCCGAGCTGAGCCCCGGCCTGGCTGTAGGTGCCGATGCCGGACGGATCATCGTCCGCTGCGCCGGTAATCAGCCCGGGACCGAGCGACCTCAGGATGCCCGTAAGGCTGAACAGCCGTGGCCGATCGGCCTTGCTCGCCGGCGTGTTGCCGGCCTTGTGATGATGCTTTCGCGCTATCTGCCTGTGCTGTGTCATGCCGGTCGAGCCATCGCGACAACGAACCGGACCTGCCCCGGTTCCAACGATGAAACTCGCACGCGGCCTGCTGCCCGCCATGCGCTGGATCAAACGTGCTCGATGACCGTGGCGACGCCGGGCTCTAGGATGCGCAGACGACGGCCGAAGCCGAGCGTATCGAAGCTCGCGCGCAGGTCACTGGCGTTCTGCCGGAAATGCGCCCAGCCGTCGGTATGAACGGGCACGATGACTGCGTCGGCAAAGGCGCGCGCGGTCTCGATCGTGTCGTTGGTATCCATGGTGAGATGGAACGGGCCGCGGGTTTGCGCCGCGCCAGCGAACGGCAGCACCACGCCGCAATCGAAGCGCCGCGCGACCTCGGCGAGCCCGTCGAACCAGGTGGTGTCGCCGCTGACATAGACCGGACGGGCGGGCTTCGCCGGCTCCAAGACAAAGCCGATGACGTCGCCGGACAACAGCTCGATCCCGGCCGGCCCGTGCCGCGCCGGCGTCGCGGTGACGGTGAGCGTCCGGCCGCCCTTCTTCAGTGTGGTCGATGCCCAGGGCGCAAAACCCTCGGCGTTGCCGGCGAGCCGCTTGGCGCCGGCCTGCGTCGTCAGCACGCGCTTTGAGCTTTTAAGGAAATCCGGCCGGAATGGTCGAGATTGTCGGAATGCTGGTCATGGCTGAGCAGCACTGCATCGACCTCGCCGACATCGCGCATGCTGAGCGCGGGCCCGGTCAGCTTCTCCAGTCTCACATGCGGCAGTTGATAGTCGCCGGGCGCATCGAAGGTCGGATCGGTGAGCAGGCGGAACCCGTCGATCTCGATCAGGGCGGTCGGGCCTCCGATCAGGGTGATGGTGATGCTCACGTCACACTCCTCTTGGGCGAAGCCGCCGCGGGGCGGGTCACCAGGTAAATGCCGAGTGCGACCGGAACGATCCCGAGCAGATCGCGAAATTCGACATGCTCACCGAGCACGAGATAGGCGAACAGCATGCCGAGCGGCGGCATCAGAAAGTGATAGGCGCTCGCGGCGGTCGCGCCGCACACCTTCAGCAGATGAAACCAGAGCAGATAGGCGAGGATCGAGCCGCCGAGCACGAGGAAGGCGAAGGCACCGGCGAGCCGCATGCTCGGCACGATGTCACCGACGCTGGAGAGCGTGAAGGCGAACGGCATCACCGCAAGCCCGCCGGCGATGTTCTGGATGCCGTTGCCGATCCAAAGGCTGCCCTTCGGCGCCAGCAGCTTGAACAACATGGTGCCGGCGACGATCGAGGCGAGCGAGGCCAATGTGAAGAGTATGCCGTACTGGCTGTCGCTGCCGACCTTGATGCGATGCCAGACGATGAAGGCGACGCCGACGATGCCGAGCACGAGACCAATCACCTTGCGCAAGGTCATGCTCTCGCCGAGGAACAACGCCGCCAGCATGGCGGTGAAGACCGGATTGGCCGAAACGATCAGCGCGCCAAGGCCGGCGGAGACCGTCTTCAGGCCGGTATAGCCGAGGCCAAGATAGAGCGCATTGTTGGCGACGCCGATCACGGCGAACACCGCCGCATCGCGCCAGGTGAGATCCCATTTGTCGCTGCGAAGCCAGGAGATGCCGAGGATCAAGACTCCGGCGAGCGAAAATCGCGCGGCGAGCAGGATCAGGGGCGGGCAATCCGTGACGCCGATCTTGCCGGCGACGAAGGCGTAGCTCCAGAGCAGGCAGAACAAGGCGATCAGCAGCGGCAGGGTGTTGAAGCGGGTGCGGGGGACGGACATCGAAGTTGCGGCGGACATGGGAGCTTCTCCTGGCGATTTCGCCTTCGCCCCTGATCTAGGCCCGCGCCTTGTCATTTGGAAATTAAATGATAGACTGACATGCAGTGGATTTTTGAATGGAGGCTGCGATGCTCGACCTGGAGCTGTTGCGCAGTTTCGTTTCGGTGGTCGACGCCGGCGGCTTCACCCGCGCCGGAGAGCGCGTCCACCGCACGCAATCGACTGTCAGTCAGCAGATCAAGCGCCTGGAGGAGGATGTCGGCCAGCCGCTCCTGATCCGCAGCGGCAAGGACGTCACCCCGACGGAGGCCGGCGAGCGGCTGCTGACCTATGCGCGGCGGCTGCTGTCACTCGCGGAAGAGGCCCGCGACGTGCTCTCGCGCCCCGGCAGCGAAGGCGCGATCCGGATCGGCATCACCGAGGATTTCGCCGCGTATCGGCTGACGAGATTGCTCGCGGCCTTCTCGCGCAGCCATCCTACTCTGCGGCTCGACGTACGCTCGGGCCAAAGCCTGTTCCTGCACCGCGATCTGGAGCGCGGCGATCTCGATCTCGCGCTGATCAAGCGCGCAGCCAGCGAGAAGGGCGGCATCGCGGTGTGGCCGGAACGCGTGCACTGGGTCACCAGCAAGAGCCACCCGCGCGACACGGCGACCGGCTCGGTGCCGCTGATCGGCTTCGGCTCGGGCTGCCTCTATCGCGCCCATGCCATCCATGCGCTGGAGCGCGCGGGCCGCAACTGGCACATGGCCTACAGCTCCTCCAGTCTCGCCGGCATCCAGGCCGCGGTCGCGGCAGGCTTGGGCTTGAGCATTCTGTCGGAAATGTCGATCCAGGCCGAGCATCGCGTGCTGACGGCGAAGGACGGCTTTGCCCCGATCGAGCGCACCGAAGTCGCCCTCGTCGCCGCCCCCGAAGCCAGCCCCGCGACATTGCGGCTGGCGGATCGGCTGGCGGAGTATTGCGCGAGCGTGCAAGCGAAGGCGGCGTGAGGTTCGGACTTCCATCCTCCCTGGAGGGGGAGGATCGGTGCGCATGAAGCAGCGGAATGCGAACCGAGGTAGGGTGATCTCTCCGTACGGGCAGTGTCGCATGAGGATAGACTTTCACCCCACCCCGACTCACATTTCGCTGCGCTCAATGTGAGTCGACCCTCCCCCTCCAGGGGAGGGTGAAGGCGACCGTCAACAACACCGCGACGCCACGAACGCGTGGACGCGGTTGTCGCCGAGCACATGGGCCATGAAACCCGGCGATCCGAAAATCCGCGCGAACGCGGCGTCGCGGATGCTAAGGCCCCCGGTATAGGCGCCGAACGCCGGCAACACCGCGCGCTCGCCGTCGGAGGCGAAACAGCGGCGCTCGATCGAGCGGCCGCGGGTCGGCACCCGTGCCTTGGGGTGGAGGTGGCCGGCGATCTCGCCGGCAGCCCCGGTCGGCTCATGGCGGAACACGATCGGACCGATCGCAACTTCAGTGGCGACCACGCCGCCGAGGCTGGTCGGCAGCGCCGGATCGTGGTTGCCCGAGATCCAGATCCAATTGCGCCGCATTTGCAGCGCCGCCAGCGCCTCGCGGTCCGATTCCGACAGGCGCGCATGCGCATCGCGATCGTGAAAGCTGTCGCCGAGCGCGATCACCTGTCGCGGGTCGTGCCGCGCAATCACCGCAGCAAGCCGGCTCAACGTCGCTACCGTGTCGTAGGGCGGCAGCAGCACGCCGCGGCTGGCAAAGCTCGAGCCTTTTTCCAGATGCAGATCGGACACCACCAGCAGGCTCTGCTCTTCCCAGAACAGCGCGCCGGAGAAATCCGCCACGAAGCCGACGTCCGCCACCGTGACCCTCGAAACGCGCATGTCGTCACCGTCTCGCAAAGCTAGCGCGCTTGCCGTCACGTCCTGTTCCCCACAGTATCAGCGTTACGTCGTCGCCTCCCGCACGAGTTCCTCGGCCGCCTCGGCCAGAAGCTCGTCGGATGCTTCGCCATAAACTGACTCGCGGCCGATTTCCAGCAGCGCGGGCACGGCAAGCGGAGAAACGTGGTCGAGGTCCTTGTGGGTGATTCGGCCATGGATGCGCGCAAGCATGTCGCTGAGGCGGCGGAGATCGAGCAATCCCGTGGCGGCATCGCCGCGCGCGGCGCGCAGCAGCACGTGGTCGGCCTGGTGCTTGCGCAGCACGTCGTAGATCAAATCGGTCGAGAACAGCACCTGGCGGCGCGACTTCTCCTCGTCAGTGAAGCGGCGCGCGATCAGCCCGGAGATGATGGCGCAGTTGCGGAAGGTGCGCTTCATCAGCGCGGATTCCGCGAGCCATGCTTCGAGGTCGTCGCCGAGCATATCGGGATCGAACAGCGCGTTGAGATCGAGCTTGCCGTGCCGGATCATGAAGGAGAGATCGCCGACGCCCCAGACCGCGAGCGCATATTCGTTGGCGACGAAGCCGAGCGGACGGGCGCGGGCGCGCTCCAGCCGGCGCGTCAGCAGCATGCCGAGCGTCTGATGCGCGAGCCGGCCCTCGAATGGATAGCAAACCAGGTAATGGCTGCCGCCGCGCGGAAAGGTTTCGACCAACAGCTCGCGCACCGCCGGCACCCGCGAAAATTTTCGCTGCAGCGACAGCCAGTCGTGCACCTGGTCCGGCAGCGCGTTCCAGGCCCGGCTGTTGTCGAGCAATTTTCGGACGCGTTCGGCGAGATAAGTCGACAGCGGAAACTTGCCGCCCATGTAGGACGGCACTTTTGCATCTTTATCATTGGCGCGGGAGACATAGACCTGGTCTTCAACCAAGGCCTCGTAGCGCACCACCTCACCGCCAAAGACAAATGTGTCGCCGGGTACGAGGCCTTCGATGAAGACCTCCTCGATCTCGCCGAGCATGCGGCCGCCGCGTGCGATCGCGCCGGTCGAACCGCGACCGCCGGCACGCGAGCGCACCAGCCGCACCTTCAGCATGGTCTCCTCGACGATGGTGCCGACGTTGAGACGGTAGCTCTGCCGCACCTTGGGGTTGGTGACGCGCCAGCGGCCCTGCTTGTCCTGCTTGATGCGGGCGAAGCGTTCATAGGTCTTCAGCGCGTAGCCGCCGGTCGCGACGAAGTCGACCACATCGTCGAAATCCGTTCGCGACAGCGACGCATAGGGCGCTGCGGTCCTGACCTCATCGTAGAGTTCGTCGGACAGGAACGGTTTGCCGCAGGCGCAACCGAGCACGTGCTGGGCCAGCACGTCGAGCGCGCCGATGCGCAGCGGCGGCGTGTCCTGTGCATTCTCCGCGATGGCGTCGATCGCAACGGCGCATTCCAGCACCTCGAACCGGTTGGCCGGCACCAGCACGGCGCGCGAGGCCTCGTCGAAGCGGTGGTTGGCACGGCCGATCCGCTGCATCAGCCGCGACGAGCCTTTGGGTGCGCCGATATTGATGACGAGATCGACATCGCCCCAGTCGACGCCGAGATCGAGCGAGGAGGTGCAGACCACGCCGCGCAGCCGGCCGGCGGCCATCGCGTCCTCGACCTTGCGGCGCTGCGCGACGTCGAGCGAGCCGTGATGCAGCGCGATCGCGAGGCCGTCGTCGTTCATGCGCCAGAGATCCTGGAACAGCATCTCGGCCTGGCTGCGGGTGTTGACGAACACCAGCGTGGTCTTGTTGCGCTTGATCAGCTCGTAGACCTCGGGCAGCGCATGGCGCGCGCTATGCCCGGACCACGGCAGTCGCTCCCTTGTGTCGAGCATCTCGACAACGGGCGACGCGGCACCACCGGCGGTGACGACGTCGGCGGACACGCTCGCGCCGCCCGGCTGCGGCACCAGGAAACGCGCGAGCTGTTCGGGCTCGGCCACCGTTGCCGAGAGGCCGATGGCGCGCGCCTGGGGCGCGATGGTCCAGAGCCGCGCGAGACCGAGCGACAGCAGATCGCCGCGCTTGGAGGTGACCAGTGCATGCAGCTCGTCGAGCACGATGCGCTTCAGCGAAGAGAACAGAAACGGCGCGTCGTCGGACGCCAGCAGCAGCGCCAACTGCTCCGGCGTCGTGAGCAGGATATCCGGCGGATAGCGCCGCTGCCGCTGCCGCCGCGACACCGGCGTGTCGCCGGTGCGGGTCTCGATCTTGATCGGCAGCCCCATCTCGGCGACCGGCGTCTCCAGATTGCGCGCGATGTCGACCGCGAGCGCCTTCAGCGGCGAGATGTAGAGCGTGTGCAGCCCGCTGGAGCGGCGAACGCCGTGGCCGGTGGAGATGAGGTTGGGACGCGATCTCGCCGACGCCGCTGCCTCTCCGCTCGTGAGCTCGTCAGGCTCCCGCCTCCTGAAAGGGGGAGGGTTGGGGTGGGGGTCAGCCGCTTGCTCCGTGCCTGCGGCTGACCCCCACCCGTCCAGCTCGGTTGCGCTGGCGCGCCCCCGAGCGTGCCGACCTCCCCCTTTCAGGGGGAGGTGAGAATCCTTGCGGCCAAGTGTTTCACCCGATAACTCCACCAACGTCGGCAGAAACCCCGCCAGCGTCTTGCCCGCGCCGGTGGGCGCGATCAGCAGTGCCGAACGTTCCTCGCGCGCCTTCGCCAGCAGCGCGAGCTGGTGCTCGCGCGGCGACCAGCCGCGTGAGGCGAACCAGTCGCGAAACCGGCGCGGCAGGAGATCGGCCGTTTCCGACGGCGGGACGGAAAAGAGATCGAGCGTCGACACGCCCAAGAGGTAAGTGGTTCAGCGGGTTTCGTCGAGGGCGGGACGGAAATGGCAGCAGGTGGCAGGGGGCCAGCGACAGGACGCTTCGACTCCCTCTCCCCGTCCATCACGGGGAGAGGGTTGGGGTGAGGGGCTGCTTCCGCGAGCGGCGAGTGTCGTGAGACCTGTACCCCCTCACCCGGATCGCATCTCACGATGCGACATAGCCGAAGCTCAGCTTCGGCGTTCTTGAGGACGGCCGCCGTAGGCGGCCTATGCCTCTCCCCGCAAGCGGGGCGAGGTGAAGTGCCGTGCCCCCTACTCCGTCATCGGCTCGCCGGCGAGATCCCAGTCCTTGCCATTGAAGATCGAGACATAGAGCGTCTTCATCGGCGTGTAGTCGTCGGGCGTATAGCTGTAATTGATGCCGTCGAGGAAATAGGGCGAATGGAAACCGGCCAACGTGGTGGCGTGCTTCAGCACGTTGGCGCGGGTCAGGTCGTCGCCGCAGCGGCGCAGGATTTCGCCCATCGTCGCCGCCTGGCCGTAGCCGGCGAAAGCGATGGTGTTGTCGGGGTCGATGTTCGGCAAATACTTCTTGCGCAGTTCCTCGAACGCGACCACGTCCGGATCCTTCTCGTAGCGGGGCACGCCGACTTCCTTGTTGTAGCGGATCGCGACGATGTCCTTGGCGTTCTCGAGGCCCGCGGCGCTCAGGATCGAGCGGCCGGTCGAGCCGGCCGACAACAGCTGCAACGGCTTCCAGCCGAGCTCGGCCACCTTGCGGATCGACTGCGACGTCGCCTTGCCTGTCGTGATGTTGTAGAACACGTCGGCGCCCGACTTCGACAGATTGATGAGCTGGGAATCGACCGTCGGATCGGTGAGATCGTAGGTCTGCTCCAGGATCACCTGTGCCTTGCCGCCGGCATCGGCCAGCACCTTCTTGAACGGCCCGAGGAAGTCGCGACCGAAATCGTCGTTCTGGTAAAGGATGCCGATCTTGGCGTTCGGCTTCACGCTGACGACGTGTTTCGCAAGGATGCGCGCTTCGGTCGGATAGAGCGGCAGGCCCGCCATGGTCCATTTGTAGGTCTTCGGGTCGTTCCATTTCGAGGCGCCGGTGTTGAGCAACAACTGCGGCACGCCCTTGGAATTGAGATATTTGTGCACGGCGGTCTGCGGCGCCGTGCCGAGCGAACCGTAGAGCGCCAGCACCTCCTCCTGCTCGACCAGCCGGCGCGTCGCCTCGACGCATTTCGGCGCGCTGTAGGCGTCGTCCATGGTGAGGAATTTCACTTTGCGGCCGTTGATGCCGCCCTTGTCGTTCAGCATCTGGAAATAGGCTTCGCCGACGCGGCCGAGCACGCCATAGAGCGAGCCCGGGCCGGAATGCGGTACGGTCTGGCCGAGCTTGATTTCGGTGTCGCTCGCGCCCGGATCGTACTTCTTGTCTGCCGCCCGGACGAAGGGCGCGGGCAGCACCGACGCTGCGATCACGGACAATGCGGTGGCGCCGAATTCGCGCCGCGTATGTTTTTTCATTGTTTCTCTCCCTGAGGCGAAAAGCTCTCTCGCATTCCGCCCTGCGCCGGGCAAGCGCGAAGTCACGGCTTTGCGGCGCAATGCCGCGTCACGGCAAATGCGTAGCGTGTAGACTCAAGTTTCGGAGCGGGATGCGTCGCCCTCTTACCTTCTCCCCTTGTGGGAGAAGGTGGCGCGGACGCAGTCCGCGACGGATGAGGGGTATGCATCCGCGGAGGCAGACCCCTCACCCCGCTTCGCTGCGCGAAGCGACCCTCTCCCACAAGGGGAGAGGGTGCATCAAGCTTTGGTCGCGACAGCGACAAGCCCGGGCGCCGGGATGTTGTCCTCGTTGCGCGCGGAGAGATCGTCGAGCAGGGCCAGCGTCAGCCCTGCGGCGGCGACCGACGCGCGCACGTAGTCTGCGCTGTGGGCGTAGCGCAGCCCTTCGCCGAGGATGACGCCCTCGCCGTCATGGGTCTCGGTGGTGAAGGCGAGCACGCCGCCTCCCACCAGCACGCGCGCGGCTTCAGTGAGCACCGGCGCGAGATCGGCGACATAGACCATCGCATCCGCGGCAAGGATCAATTCGGCGCTGGCGTCCGGCTTGCCCGAAATGCCCTTCAGCATGTCGTCGACCTCGAGCTCGGCATAAAGCCCGGTGGCGCGCGACTTGTCGATCATGCGCGGCGACAGGTCGATGCCGATGAAACGATCGACGTGCTCGGCGAATGCACCGGCCGCAAGGCCCGTGCCGCAGCCGAGATCGATCGCACGCTTGAAGAAGGCCGGCTTCTTCGCCGACGCGCGCACCGACAGCACTGCCTTGAACAGCAGCGCCGGGCCGCGATAGCCGAGATCGCCGACCAGCGCCGCCTCGAAGCGCGGTGCATATTGATCGAACAGCGTCTGCACATAGCCCGGCGGCATCGCGCCGACGGCCTCGACGCCGAGCTGCATCAGGTGCAGGCCGGCGCCATGGCGGTCTTCGGGATCGGCGTCGCGCGCGGCGCGGAAGGCTGCGATCGCGGCTTCACGCTGGCCGAGCTCGAGGCGGATCTTCCCCAGCGTGTACCAGGCCGAGGGGAATTTCGGCACGAGCTCGATCGCCTGTTCGAGCAGCTCGGCGGCGGCCGGCAGATCGCCCTTCAATTGCAGGTCGCGCGCGAACTCGTAGCGGCGGTCGGCGACGAGGTCACCGGAGGACAGAAACAGGCGGGGAGCCATTTTCTCTTAAGGAACCGATCTTGGCCGACGAGGCCGTCCATGAAAGCACGGACTTTTTCCGGAGATGGCTGCGCGGGTCAAGCCCGCGCGTGATGGCTAAACATCGCGGAAGGAGCGCCTATATAGCGACAATGCGCCCGCAAGACATCCTGATGCCCGTCCCGGCCGGGCTTTGCTGCAAGCCCGGCGGCTTCCACATCGATCCTGTCAGGCCGGTCGAACGGGCCCTGATCACGCATGGCCATTCCGACCATGCCCGGGCGGGCCATGGCGCCGTGCTCGCGACCCAGGAAACGCTCGACATGATGCGGTTGCGCTATGGCGAGAATTTCGCCGGCTCAGTGCAGGCGGTCGCCTACGGCGAAGAGATCAGGCTCGGCGACGTCACGGCGACCTTTCATCCCGCTGGCCACGTGCTGGGCTCCGCCCAGATATCGGTCACCTGCAAGGACATGCGCATCGTCGCCTCCGGCGACTACAAGGACGCCCGCGATCCGACCTGCGCGCCGTTCGAGCTCGTCCCGTGCGATGTCTTCATCACCGAGGCAACGTTTGGCTTGCCGGTGTTCCGCCATGGCGATGCCGCCGGCGAAGTGAACAAGTTGCTGGCGTCCGTGAAACTGTTTCCGGAGCGGGCCCATCTGGTCGGCGCCTACTCGCTCGGCAAGGCGCAGCGCGTCATCGCGCTGCTGCGCGAGGCCGGGTACGACGCGCCGGTCTATCTGCATGGCGCGATGGAGAAGATCACCTATTACTATCAGGAGCGCGGCATTGCGCTCGGCGAGCTGCGGCCCGCGCGCGGCATGAAGAAGGCCGAGCTTGCCGGCACCATCACGCTGGCGCCGCCGAGCGCGACAACAGATGTCTGGACGCGGCGCTTTCCCGATCCGGTCACCGCCTTTGCCTCGGGCTGGATGCGCGTCCGCGCCCGGGCGCGGCAAGGTGGCATCGAGCTGCCGCTGGTGATCTCTGATCATGCCGACTGGGACGGGCTGACGGCGACGATCGCGGCAACCGGCGCCGGCGAGATCTGGGTCACCCACGGCCAGGAAGACGCGCTGGTGCATTGGTGCAAGACCAAGGGCCTTGCCGCGCAGCCGCTCGATCTGGTCGGCTATGGCGACGAGGACGAAGGCGAGACGAAAGCGTTGACCGGCGAGGCCGAGCCCGCCGGCGAGGCCCAGCCCGTCGGCGAGACCAAGAAGCCATGAACCGCTTCGCCGAGCTGCTCGACCGCCTCGCCTACGAGCCGGGCCGCAACAACAAGATCAAGCTGCTGGTTGGCTATTTCCGCGAGACCGAGGATCCCGACCGCGGCTACGCGCTGGCGGCACTGACCGGCGCGCTGTCGTTCAAGCACGCCAAGCCCGGCTTGATCCGCGATCTCATCACCGAACGCGCCGACCCGGTGCTGTTCGGCTACTCCTACGATTACGTCGGCGACCTCTCCGAGACCGTCGCGCTGATGTGGCCGAAGGCGGCTGGTGCGACTCACAACCAATCTTTGCTGAGCCACCCCTCTCCCCAACCCTCCCCCGCAAGGGGGGAGGGAGCCCACCCGTCGTGCTCACCTCACAGCGATAACGAGGTGACTGACTTGGGTGAGGGACGCGCCGGTGGATGGGTTCCCTCCCCCCTTGCGGGGGAGGGTGAGGGAGAGGGGTACCGCGGGCGAGACGTCAGCGACGATCTGCTCTCGCGCAACGATCGCGACCTCCGCGCCCACAACAACCCGCCTCCCCCGACGCTAACGGACGTCGTCACCACATTGCGCACGCTCGGCAAGGCCGAGCTGCCGGCGCAGCTGGCGCGCTGGCTGGACGAGCTCGACGAGACCGGACGCTGGGCGCTGTTGAAGCTCGTCACCGGCGCGATGCGGATCGGGATCTCGGCGCGGCTGGCGAAGACGGCAGCTGCGGCACTCGGCGAGAAGGACCCGCACGAGATCGAGCTAATGTGGCCCGGCCTGTCGCCGCCCTATCTCGACCTGTTCGCCTGGCTCGAAGGCCGCGGCGACAAGCCGGTCAACAGTGATCCGACGCCGTTCCGTCCGGTGATGCTGGCGCATGCGATCGAGGACAGCGATTTCGCCAACCTCGACGCCGCCGACTTCGGCGCGGAATGGAAATGGGACGGCATCCGCGTGCAGGCGGTCGCCGGCCGCGACGCGCGCGGCCACATCCAGGCGCGGCTCTATTCGCGCACCGGCGAGGACATCACCGGCAGCTTCCCCGACCTCGTGCCTTCGCTGCATCTGCCCGGCGCGATCGACGGCGAGTTGTTGGTGCTGCGCGACGGCCGCGTGCAGACCTTCAACGTGTTGCAGCAGCGACTGAACCGCAAAGTCGTCTCGCCGAAGCTGATCAAGGAATTTCCGATCCACTTGCGGGCCTACGATCTGCTCGGCGACGACGAGAACGATTTGCGCGAGCTGCCCTTCACCGAACGCCGCGCGCATCTCGAAGCCTTCGTGGCCAAGCTCAACGATCCGCGGATCGATCTGTCGCCGAACGTCCCGTTCGCAAGCTGGGAAGAGCTGGCCGCAGCGCGCGCCGATCCTAGGAGCGCCGGCGCCGGCGACGATGCCGACGCGGTCGAAGGCGTGATGTTGAAGCGGCGCGACGCGCCCTATCTGCCCGGACGGCCGAAGGGTCCGTGGTGGAAGTGGAAGCGCGATCCGCACATCATCGACGCGGTGCTGATGTATGCCCAGCGCGGCCACGGCAAGCGCTCGTCCTATTATTCCGACTACACGTTCGGGGTCTGGACCCGTGGCGAGGCCGGCGACGAACTGGTGCCGGTCGGCAAGGCCTATTTCGGCTTCACCGACGAAGAGCTGTTGCAGATCGATCGCTTCGTCCGCCGCAACACCACCGAGAAGTTCGGTCCGGTGCGACACGTCGTGCACGAGCCGGATCAGGGACTGGTGCTGGAAGTCGCCTTCGAGGGTCTGCAGCGCTCGCCGCGTCACAAATCCGGCGTCGCGATGCGTTTTCCCCGGATCAGCCGCCTGCGCTGGGACAAGCCGCCGCGCGAAGCCGACCGGCTGGAGACGCTTGAACGGATGTTAATCTCCATGACAGGAAGTTAAACCCGCAAGCCGCATGACAGCCATTGATCGCGGCTCACGGGTTTCCCATGTGCTCCGCCGTGACCTATAATGCGGGCGATTCCGCGGGAGACAGCAATGCCAGACAATATCCGGGACTTGCCGGCCGGCCACAGTGACGGCCTGTACCGCTTTCTCGGCGGATCGCCGCTGTCGGTGGCGTTCCGGCTGATCCTGCTTTCGATCCTGGTCGGCGTCGTGCTTGCCGCGATCGGCCTCGACCCGTGGAACATTCTGTACAGCATCCGCCGGCTGTTCCAGAGCCTCTGGGATTTCGGCTTCGATGCGATCAACTGGGCCTGGCGCTACTTCCTGCTCGGCGCCGTGATCGTGATCCCGATCTGGTTGTTGTCGCGGCTGTTCGGCGCGCCGCGCGGCCGCTGATCAAAGGAAAGTCCGCAGCCGATGCAATTGCAATTTGTCGGCTGCGGCGATGCGTTCGGTTCCGGAGGCCGCTTCAACACCTGCTTCCACGTCAGCGGCGCGCGCGTCAACTTCCTGATCGATTGCGGCACGTCCTCGCTGCCGGCACTGAAGCGGCTCGAGATCGATCGCAACGCGATCGACCTGATCCTGATCACGCATTTCCACGGCGATCATTTCGCCGGCCTGCCGTTCTTCCTGCTCGATGCACAGTTCACCCGCCGCACCCGGCCGCTGGTGATCGCGGGGCCCGAAGGCATCGAAACGAAGTTGCCTGCGGTGATGGAAGTGATGTTCGAGCATTCGTCCAAAACCAGACAGCGCTTCGACCTGTCCGTCGTCACGCTCGCACCGCAGGAACGGCGCGGCTTTGGCGAGGTGACCGTAACACCCTACCCGGTGGTGCATGGCGAATCCGGCGGGCCGTTTCTCGCCTATCGCGTCGAAGCGGAAGGCCGCGTCGTCAGCTACAGCGCCGACACCGAGTGGACCGACGCGCTGATCCCCGCCGCTCAAAACGCCGATCTCTTCGTCGTCGAGGCCTATACCTACGACAAGACGGTCAAGAACCATCTCAGCCTGAAAGTGCTGGAAGCTCATTTGCCGGCCATCAACGCCAGGCGCGTGGTGCTGACCCATATGAGCGACGACATGCTCGGCCGCGTCGACAGCCTGCCCTACACGGCGGCGAGCGACGGCATGGTCGTGACGTTCTGACCATGCCATGCCTTGTCGGCTGCCCCTCCGCCACCGCATTGCTCTGAGAACAATTCCGGCATGGTCGCGCGACGGATGTCGGGATAGAAACGCCTGTTCCTTGCAATCGTAGCCATGCACGCACCCGTTCACCCGAAGATCACCACCCGCCAGGTGTTCGCCATTGCCGGCCCGGCGATGGTCGCCAACTTGACCACGCCGCTGATCGGCATCGTCTCGACCACCGCGATCGGCCGGCTCGACGATGCCGCGCTGCTCGGCGGCGTGGCGATGGCCTCGGTGATCTTCGACTGCCTGTTCTGGCTGTTCGCCTTCCTGCGCATGAGCACGCTGGCCTTCACCGCGCAGGCGCAAGGCGCCGGCGAGCCGCAGGAATATGCCGCGATCCTGGTGCGCGGCTTCATCGTCGCCGGCCTGATCGGCGCGGCACTGATCGTGCTGCAGGTGCCGCTCGCCGCAATCACCTTCCAGCTGATGGGCGGCAGCGAAGGCGTCACGCGCGCGGCCAAGAGCTATTTCATGATCCGGATCTGGTCGGCGCCGCTGGCGCTCGGCAATTATGTCATCCTGGGCTGGCTGGTCGGGCAGGCGCGCGCCAATCTGGCGTTGGCGCTGCAGATCGTGATCAATCTGATCAACATGATTGCAACCGTGCTGCTGGTGCAGGCCTATGGCGCCGGCATCGCAGGCGCCGCAATCGCCGCCGTGCTGGCCGAGACCGCCGGCTTCGCTGTCGGCATCGTCGTGGCGTGGCGGATCTCACAAACGGGCTTCGCCGTTCCCGCGGCCACGCTGTTCGACCGCGCCAAGCTGATGCGCATGCTGGCGGTCAACCGCGACATCATGGTGCGCACCGCGGCGCTGATCGTCGTGTTCCTGTTCTTCACCGCCAAGGGCGCGCGCGAGGGCGACGTGACGCTGGCCGCGAATTCGGTGCTGAACAATTTCCTCTTGGTGAGCGCCTTCTTCCTCGACGGCCTCGCCAACGCCGCCCAGCAGCTCTGCGGTCGCGCGTTCGGCGCGCGCGACGCACGCGGCTTTGCCGATTCGACCCGGCTGGTACTGCTGTGGGGCGTCGGCTTTGCGCTGGTGGTATCAGTGCTGTTCGCACTGTTCGGCCCCGCCTTGATCAACCTTATGACGACCAGCGACGATGTACGCCGCTATGCGCGCGATTTCCTGCTGTTCGTGATCCTGGCGCCCCTACCCGGCGTGTTCGCATTCGGTTTCGACGGCATCTATGTTGGCGCGACCTGGGCGCGCGAGATGCGCAATCTGATGCTGGCCTCGCTTGCGATCTTCCTCGCCACCTGGTGGGCGCTCAGTTCGTTCGGCAACACCGGCCTGTGGATCGCGCTGCTCGGCTTCTACGTCGCGCGCGGTGGCCTGCAGGGCCTGCGCTATCCGGCGCTGCTGCGGAAGTCGTTCAAGGCTACCTGACTCGGCTAAGCCTCTCGTGTCCCGGACGCGGTGCGGCACGAAGTGACGCGCCGCTGAGCCGGGACCTATGTCAACCATGGGCCCCGGACCAGCAGCGCACCACGCCACCACTGCGGCGCGCTGCACTGCATCCGGGGCACGAGAGAGCCGTTACCTCACCGGCCAGTCCTCGGCCGTAATCGTCGCGGCATCGGCGCCGACGATTTCCGACAGCGAGTCGCGGCCGGTGCGCAGCAGAGTCGACGACAGATCGCGCTTGATGTCGTCGACCAGGCCGATGCCCTTGTAGACCAGCGAGGAGTAGAGCTGGATCAGGCTGGCCCCGGCGCGGATCTTGGTCAGCGCGGCGCCGCCGCTATCGATGCCGCCGACGCCGATCAACGGAAATGCGCCTTCGACACGGACATAGGTCTCGGCCACCATCCGGGTCGAGAGGCGGAACAGCGGACGGCCCGACAGGCCGCCCTGCTCCTTGGCCCGGTTCTCCTCGCGCAAGGTCGAGGGACGCGCCAGCGTGGTGTTGGCGACGATCATGCCGTCGACGCGCCGCGAGCGGGCGATATGCACGACGTCGTCGAGCTCGGCGAGGCTGAGATCCGGCGCGATCTTCAGCAGCACCGGCGAGTCGCCGGCGTTCTTGCGCACCCGCTCGCGGGTGTCGATTACCCGCGCCAGCAGATCGTCGAGCGCCGCCGATTGCTGCAGATTGCGCAGGCCCGGCGTATTCGGCGAGGAGACGTTGACGGTGAAATAGCTCGCGACCGGGGCGAAGGTCTCGATCAGCTTCACATAATCGGCGATGCGGTCGGTCGAATCCTTGTTGGCCCCGACATTGACCCCGATGATGCCGCCGCCGCTGGCGCGCGCGGCGAGCCGGCGCAGCACCGCTTCCGCGCCGTCATTGTTGAAGCCCATGCGGTTGATGACGGCCTCGTCGCGCTCGAGACGAAACAGCCGCGGCCGCGGATTGCCGGCCTGCGGCTTCGGCGTCACCGAGCCGATCTCGACAAAGCCGAAACCAAGCCGCAGCAGCGCGTCGGGCACCTCGGCGCTCTTGTCGAAACCCGCCGCCATGCCGATCGGGTTCGGAAAGTTCAGCCCGAAAGCGCGCACCGCGAGCTTGGGATCATCCACCCGCTGCCGGATCGGCGGCAGTAGCTTCAGGCCCTGGATCGCCATGCGATGGGCATCTTCGGGATCGAACCAGCGCAGCAGCGGCAGCGAGAAGGCGTCGAAGGCACGGATCACGGCTTGAGCTCCGGAACATCGTGGCCACCGTCGGAGCGCGCGCGCAGGCTGAGGATTTCGGTGACCGCGCCGAGGTCGAGCTCGCCATAGAGATGCGGGAACAGCTCGTCATTGCGCGAGCGTTCCCAGCGCAAGGCGTCGCCGAGCGCATCGGCATCGACCGCGACCAGGAACAGGCCGGTTTGCCCGTGATAGTGCTTGCGCGCGGTCTCGGCCACCTGGGAAGCGGTCGAAAAATGGATGAAGCCGTCGCGATTGTCGTCCGCACTGCCCCGGTAGACGCCCTGCCGCTCGGCCTCGCGCCAGGCCGAAGCGGGAGTGATTTTGTAGATCATGGGCACGGCGCGGCCTTCCCTTTTGTCCTTGAGTCTCTTGGGGTTTTATCCGGATTTGAGGGGAAATGCCCCAGACGCCAATTGGCGAGCGAGGGACCGTATCGGCGGCGGCGGCGCAACTCAAGCGGCGCTGCGACACATCCGACAGCAGATTTGCGAAAACGCCAGCTTTCAGGTAATAATTCCTACCATCCGGGGTATCCTCGATGGCCAAACAGTCCAAAGCCGCCCGACCGCTGACCCACGCGCAGGTCTGGGCCGCGCTCGACCGGCTCGCCGAACGCGCCGGCCTGTCGCCTTCAGGCCTTGCCAAGCAGTCCGGCCTCGACCCCACCACCTTCAACAAGTCCAAGCGCGTGACCGGCGACGGGCGCGAGCGCTGGCCATCGACCGAATCGCTCTCCAAGGCACTGGCCGCGAGCAATGCCAGCATGGAGACCTTCGTGCAGTTGCTCGGCGATGGTCCGCGCGGAGGCCAGTCGGTGCCATTGATCGGCTTCGCGCAGGCCGGCGCCGGCGGCTATTTCGACGACGCCGGCTTTCCCGCCGGCAAGGGCTGGGATGAAGTGGCGCTGCCGGCGACAACAGACGAGCACGCCTATGCGCTGGAGATCGAGGGCGACTCGATGAAGCCGGCCTATCGCGAGGGCGACATCATCGTGGTGTCGCCAGCGACCGCGATCCGCCGCGGCGACCGCGTCGTGGTGCGCACCACCGGCGGCGAGGTGATGGTGAAGGAATTGAAGCGCCGCACCGGCAAGGTGCTGGAGCTCGCGTCGCTCAATCCGGAACATCCCGACCGCCTGCTCGACGCCGAGGAGGTCACGTGGATCGCGCGCGTGGTGTGGGCGAGCCAGTAGCTGCGGCGATTCAGTCGTCACCATCGTCGTCCCGGCGAAGGCCGGGACCCATAACCACCGCCGTTTGATTTGCAGCGAGCTGGGGCCACAGCTCGCTTCGACAACTCAACCCTGTGGCAATGGGTCCCGGCCTTCGCCGGGACGACAGCGGAGGTTGCGGCGCGCCCCTTGCATTCCCCCTACGTCGCGTAGTCCGGCTCCTTGCGGTCCAGCATCCGCTTCAGCGCATCGAAATGCCGCTGCGCCGGGGATGGGCCGCTGTAGAGATGGTCGTCGCGGAAATCGCGCTTGGTCTTCTCCACCACATGCTGCGGCAATTGCTTGAGCGGCTGCTGGGTCCACATCGCGTAGATCTGCACCTGCGCGGCGCGCTCGATGTAATAGAGCCGGTCATAGGCATCGGCGACGGTCTCACCGACGGTCGAGATGCCGTGGTTGGCCATGAACAGGATGGTCTTGTTACCGATCACCCTGGCGAGCCGTGCGCCCTCCTCGGGATCGAGCGCCGGACCTGTGTAGAGATCGTCATAGGCGATCGCCTCCGACAATCCGACCTCGGTCTGACCGATCTCCTTGATGCGCGGATCCTCGAGCCGCGTCAGCGCGCTCGCATACGGCATATGGGTGTGGAACACCGCCTTGGCCTGCGGCAGCGCCTTGTGGATCGGCGCATGAATGCAATAGCAGGAGCGCTCGACCTCACCCTCGCCGCGCTTTACCTCGGCATCGTCGATGCCGACCTCCATAAAGGACGACGCTGTTACCTCCGACCAGTGCATGCCGAACGGGATCTGGTAGTAGCGGTCGGTGCGGCCGGGCACCACGAAGGTGAGATGGTTGAAGATACCTTCCGAAAAGCCGTGGATGTAGGCGAGCCGATGCGCCGCCGCGAGATCGACCCGCGCCTGCCATTCCTCGGCGCTCGAACTGTCCTGCAGCGATGTCGGCGAAACCCTGAACTGCATGCACATGCTCCCATTTGTGCCGGCCGCTCGATGGAGGCCGTGCTGATTTTATGGGAGGAAGTGTAGCGCAATCCGGCCGCGGCCTTGGCTGAAAATGCCGGGGATCAGCCATCTGCATTTTGCGGGCTTGGCGCCGCAAACACCCCTGTCGTCCCGGGTAAGCGAAGCGCGACCCGGCAACTGTTATGTTGGTTTGGTCTGCAGGTACGGCTTTCGGTCTCGCATCATGGCATTGAGGACCGTTAGCAGCTTCCTGGCGACGGCGATGAGGGCGAGTTTGGCTGGTTTTCCGGCCTGTCGCAGTCGTGCATAGAAGGCCTTGAACAGATCAGCTCTGCGAACTGCGTTGAGGGCCGCCATATAGAGGGCGTCACGAACGCGCTTTCGGCCGCCCGCAATCTTGCGCTTGCCGCGGAAGGCGCCGCTGTCGACGTTGA
Organism: Bradyrhizobium sp. CCBAU 53421; assembly: GCF_015291625.1. Classification (NCBI taxonomy): domain Bacteria; kingdom Pseudomonadati; phylum Pseudomonadota; class Alphaproteobacteria; order Hyphomicrobiales; family Nitrobacteraceae; genus Bradyrhizobium; species Bradyrhizobium sp. CCBAU 53421. The sequence continues at coordinate 954,783 of NZ_CP030047.1, read as the reverse complement.
AGGGAGCCAGGCCAGCGAGCGCTGCGAGTTGTTTCGGCCCGACCCGCCCGAGTTCCGGCATCTGCGCGATCAGCTGCATGCAGGCTACCGGACCCACGCCGGGCAGCGAACGCATTAACTTGGCATCGTCCGCGATCTCCGCTTCGGCTTTAATCAATGCACTGATGTCCGCCTCGATCTCGGCGATCTCGCTGTCGAGGACCTCGATGAGGCGGCCAATGCGTTCGGCCATGGCGCGATCGTCGGCCTCGCTGCGCCGGTTCTTCTCCTGGGCGCGCATGAGGACCAGCTGATCCCGCCGTTTTGCAAGCCTCGCCAAAGTGTTGCGTGCAGGATCGGCGACCTGCTCGGGGGCAGGCTGCATGGCCCGCGCAAAGGCCGCCAGCATCCGCGCATCGATCGGATCGGTCTTGGCGAGTAGGCCGCTAGCCCGTGCAAAGTCGCGGGCACGGGCCGGGTTGATCCGTGCGAACCGGATCCCGGCCTGACGCAGCGCCTCGCGAAGCGCGAGGTCATAGATACCCGTCGCCTCGAAGACGACCAGCGTATCGCATTGCCAACGCGCCACCTGCTGTGTGATGGCCTGTGGCGCGTTGGCAATGCGCCTCGGCACGCCGTCAGCCTCATCAAAGATATCGAGGTGTTTCTTGGAGATGTCGATTCCGACGTAACGAAGAGCTATGATCACGGTGCCTGTCCCTGTGATGCGAGGTCTGTTGGCGCAGCCTCGTGCAACTGTTCAGGTTGATAGATGGAACGGGCGGGAGACCGAGCCGGCTCACGGCGTCAAGCGCCAAGGACCCAACGGCTTCCCGCCCACCCTCATCATGACAGACTTCCAAGACACAGGGACCCATAACCACCACTCATCGTGTTGAAGAAGGCTGGAGCCACGTCTCGCCTTGACAACACGATCCCGTGGTTATGGGTCCCTGCTTTCGCAGGGACGACAATAGCGGGAGTCCACCGAGCTACGACGACCGCGCCAGCGCCCCGTCGATCATGTTGACCGCGTTCTGCACGCCGTAGACCGCGACGAAAGAGCCGAAGCGCGGGCCCTTCTCCTGGCCGAGCAGCACCTGGTAGAGCATGTTGAACCAGTCGAGCGAGACGCCGGGACGGCCGTCCTTGCCCTTCTTGACCATGTCGAGGAACGGCTCGCGGCGGCCGATCTCGTAGACCACGTTCTGGATGTCTTCCGCTGTCGCGTCGGCGGGCATGTTGGCGAGCGCATCGCGCAGATCCTGCAACGCGGCGCGCTCACCTTCGGTGGGCTCGCGGAACTGCTTGGTCGGCGCCACGAAGTCTCGATAATAGTTGATGGCGTAGCCGACCATCGCATCTAGCTTCGGATGGCTCTCGGGCGTCACGCCCGGCCGATAGCGGCCGATGAAGCCCCACAGCGTCTCGGCATTCTCCGCGTTCGACGACGACACCAGCGTCAGCAAGAGCTGGAAGGTGACGGGCATGTCGGCCTGCGGCGGCTTGCCGGAGTGGATGTGCCAGACCGGGTTCTGCAGCTGCTGCCGCGGCTCCTGCCGCGTGAAGCCGTCGAGGAACTGCTGGTAGTCGTCGACATTGCGCGGGATGACGTCGAAATACAGCCGCTTCGCCGCCTTGGGCTCGCGATACATGAACAGCGACAGCGATTCCGGCGAGGCGTAGCGCAGCCATTCGTCGATCGTCAGACCATTGCCCTTCGACTTCGAGATCTTCTGGCCCTTCTCGTCGAGGAACAGCTCGTAATTGAAGCCCTCGGGCGGCGTGCCGCCGAGCGCCGAGCAGATCTTGGCGGACAGCTTCACCGAATCGATCAGGTCCTTGCCGGCCATTTCATAGTCGACGCCGAGCGCGTACCAGCGCATCGCCCAGTCCGGCTTCCATTGCAGCTTGCAGCGGCCGCCGGTGACGGGAACGGTGACGCTCTCCTTGGTCTCTGGATCTTCATAGGAGATCGTACCGGCCTTGGCGTCGTGCGCGGTTACCGGCACGTAGAGCACGAGGCCGGTGCGCGGACAGATCGGCAGGAACGGCGAGTAGCTCGCCGCGCGCTCCTCGCGCAGCGACGGCAGCATGATCGCCATCACTTTCTCGATCCGCTCCAGCATGCGCAGCAGCGCGGCATCGAACCGGCCGGAGGTGTAATACTCGGTCGAGCTCGCGAACTCGTACTCGAAGCCGAACTGATCGAGGAAGGCGCGCAGCCGCGCATTGTTGTGCTGGCCGAAGCTCGGATGGGTGCCGAACGGGTCCGGCACCTTGGTCAGCGGCTTGCCGAGATGCTGCGCCAGCAGCTCCTTGTTCGGCACGTTGTCCGGCACCTTGCGCAGCCCGTCCATATCGTCGGAGAAGGCGAGCAGGCGGGTCTTGATCTTGTCCTCGGTGAGCACGCGGAAGGCATGGCGCACCATCGTGGTGCGCGCGACCTCGCCGAAGGTGCCGATATGCGGCAGGCCCGACGGGCCGTAGCCGGTCTCGAACAGCACCTCGTCCTTCGGATTTTTCTTCAGCCGCGCCACAATCGCTTTCGCCTGCTCGAACGGCCAGGCGTTGGATTGTTCGGCGAGCGCCCGCAGGTCGCTCGGGCTGGCAGCAAGATCAATCACGGACATTTCTTCAGGCTTTCTCCAAAAAGGCCGCGAAAACTAACGCCTTCGCGGCAAAATGCAAAACTGCGCTCCCTCGCCCCGCGCTTGCGGGGAGAGGGTTGGGGTGAGGGGCTCTATCCGCGTAACCGGCGAGAGAGGAATTCGCGGAAGGCCCCCCTCACCCGGAATTCAAGCTGCGCTTGAATTCCGACCTCTCCCCGCGAGCGGGGCGAGGTGAAGACCACAGCGTCAGAACGGGCTGATCGAGAAATAGCGCAGCCACAGGTCGGTGAAGCGGCCTTTTTCCCAGATCCGGAACAGCGCCCAGTTCAACGACTGCCGCAGCAGATCGTTGCCCTTGCGCACGGCGATGCCGACGCCCTCGCCGAAATAGCGGCTTTCGACGAAGGGGCCGCCGGAGAACGCGCAGCATTCGGCGGAATCGGTGCCATTGATCCAGAACGCGAGCGAGATCGCATCGCCAAAGATGAAATCGACCTCGCCGCGGCGCAGCGCAGCGCGCAGCGCATCGTTGTCCGGATAGGAATGGATCTCGGCGTCGGTGAACATCGCCTTGAGGTAGGCCTCGTGCGAAGTGCCGGCGATCACGCCGACCTTCTTGCCCTCGAGATATTCCGGACGAATTTCCGGCATCACATTGTCGCGGCGCGACACGAAGCGCGCCGGCGCGCGGTAATAGGGATCGGTGAAATCGACCTTGGCGCGCAGCTGCTGCGTCACCGCCATCGAGGCGATGATGGCATCGCCCCGGTTGGTCGCCAGCGCATCGATCAGGGTCTCGAAGCGGCGCATCTGGATGGTACAGGTGACCTTGATCTCGTCACAGAGCGAGCGCGCCAGATCGACATTGAAGCCGGCCGGATTGCCGTCAGGCCCGGTGAAATTGAACGGCGGATAGTCGGTCTCGGTCAGGAAACGGATCACGGTGAGCCGCGACAGGTCCGGCCGATCCGGCCGCCGCCGCGGGTCCCAGAAGCCCGGCACCGCCTGCGGTGCAGCCTCGGCGGCCTTGGCCGGCTGGTTCGGAGCCGACGGAGCGGCAGCCGCCGGCGGCGTTGCGGGCACCGCTTGTGCCGGGGCAGGCTTGGCGGGCGCAGGGGCCGGCTTGGCCGCCGGGGCCTGCGGCGCCGGTGCCGGGGGCGTCTGCGCGACGGCAGGCCCGGCCATCACCAGCACGGCGGCCGCCATCATGCCCGCGGCCAGGCGAAGCTGGCGCGGGCGGACGGCAAAAAGCTGGGCAGACAGATTTGGCATAACCGGCAATATCAGGAAATTGAACGGCTTATAGACCATCCGGCGTCCGATGCGAGCGCCGATTGGGTTAATTCCGGGCCGGAAGCAGGGTCAGAGATACCGTTTGAGATCGGTCGCCGCCTCTTCCGGCGTCCGTTTCAGATTGAACGGCGCGACAAAACGGCCGTCGCGGTCCATCAGATAGATCAGCGCGGTGTGATCCATCGTGTAATCGCCATCCTTCAGCGGCACCTTCTTGGCGTAGACACGGTAGCTCGACAGCACCTTGGCGATCGCGGCGGGATCGCCAGTCAGGCCCTTAAGGTGCGGATCGAAGCTCGACAAATAGTCCTTCATCGCCGTGGCGGTGTCGCGTTCCGGGTCGACCGAGACGAAATAGGCATTCACGCGGTCGGCGTCCTTGCCCATCGCCTTCAGGACCTCCGAGATCTCGAACAGCGAGGTCGGGCAGATGTCCGGGCAATGGGTGAAGCCGAAGAAGATCAAGGTCGGCTTGCCCTGAAGGTTCTTGTCGGTGACGGTCTGGCCGGCCTGGTCGGTGAGCTGGAACGGCCCGCCGATCGCGGCTGGCGCAGCGACGGTGCGCAAGCCGCCTACCGCCCACAGCATGAGGAACAGGCCGACCGCCAGACTGCCCGCGAAGGCAGCGAAGATCACCAATGGGCGCGTGGTCCGGGGCATGGTGCGAGGGCGTCCTTGTCAGAAGCAGGCGGCGATGCCGGCCGTGATCATTTCGAAGAATACCGCGGTCCCGTAGTGGAACCAGAGCGCGGCAGCGGCGAGCGAGGCCAATCCGCCGATTCCGGCAGCGCCCCACAGGATCGCAGATGCCACCCGGCCCTGCGGAGCCGTCACGAGCTCGGATCGGGTGGAGATCGGCTGAACCATGCGGTTGAGATAAGCCGGGTTCCCCCAGCCAGCAAGCGCAATGGCCGTCGCAGGCCGTCAAATCATAGCGAGGCGATGTCCGGCATGACGAGAGAGGACGCTCGCCGGGATCGGCAGCTCAGTGTGCGGGCTCAATGGCGGGTTTGGGCGCCGAAGCCTGGGCGTTGAGATAGCACGGCTTGTACAGGGCCTGCAGTTGCTTGCCGCGCAGGAAGATCATGCGCCGGGTCAGGCCACCACGATCGGTGATCCATCTGCGCACCGCCGGCGGGTACATCAGGTACAGCATATGGGTGGCTTCGGGATTGGGGACCGGGCGGCCGTTGTCCCCGTAATCCCAGGCGGCGTGGAAGCCGAGGCTGGCGTGTGAGGTCACACAGATCCGGTCATGCGGGACCTTGCCGAGCACGATGGTGCAGGCCGAGGCGCACAGCCCATCGATGATCACGGTCTCGCCCGATGTGCGCAGGTCCTGATACCTGTCGACATAGACGCCGATCTTGCCACCGCGATCGTCGGCGATCCTGACCACTGCTTGAGACGCCCCCATTCCCGCCAGCAGAAGAACCGCAGCGAGCAACCCCGTCATCAACTTCATTGGCCTGCCCCAGTCGAAACCGAATCTGTTGGTCTTGTGATGCAAGATGGGCGTGAGCGTGTTGCGGCCGCGGATTTTTGTCCAGACGAGCGAAGCCGGTCAAAACAAATTCAAATTGGGTGTTGCGCCCGCGCTGCAGTGGCGCGTGGAAAAGGTCCCAAACTGGAACAGCTTGCCGCAACCATTTGGTGCCTCGCCGCCACAGGCAAGGTCCATTTGCCGTTGACCGCGCGCAACGACACGGTTTTGAATCCCGGCGGGACGGGGGAATCAAACATGGCTGACGATGCAGACGTGATCGTGATCGGCGCCGGACTTGCCGGCCTGGTCGCCGCAACCGAGATCGCCGACGCCGGCAAGCGCGTCATCGTGCTCGACCAGGAAGGCGAGCAGAGCATCGGCGGCCAGGCGTTCTGGTCGTTTGGCGGATTGTTTCTGGTCGATTCGCCGGAACAACGTCGGCTCGGCATCAAGGATTCAGTCGAACTCGCGCTGCAGGACTGGATGGGCACCGCCGGTTTCGATCGCGAGGAGGATCACTGGCCGCGCAAATGGGCCGAAGCCTATGTCGCGTTCGCGGCGGGCGAGAAGCGCGACTGGCTGCGCGCGATGGGCCACCGCATTTTCCCGGTGGTCGGCTGGGCCGAGCGTGGCGGGTACGATGCGATGGGCCACGGCAATTCAGTGCCGCGCTTCCACGTCACCTGGGGCACCGGCCCCGGCATCGTCGAGCCGTTCGAGCGCCGTGCGCGCGAGGCCGCCAGGAGCGGACGGCTGGTGTTCAAGTTCCGCCATCGCGTCGATGCACTGAGCGTCACCAACGGCGCCGTCGACGGCGTGAGCGGCGCGATCCTGGAACCGACTTCGGTCGAGCGCGGCAAGAGTTCCTCGCGCAATGTCGTCGGCGATTTTTCGCTGCGCGCGCCGGCGGTGATCGTCGCCTCCGGCGGCATCGGCGGCAATCATGACCTTGTGCGGCAGAACTGGCCGAAGCGGCTCGGCGAGCCGCCGAAGTTCATGATCTCCGGCGTGCCCGAACATGTCGACGGCCGCATGATCGGGATCACCGAGCGAGCGGGCGGCCGGCTGATCAATCGCGACCGCATGTGGCACTATGTCGAGGGTATCCAGAATTGGAACCCGATCTGGCCGCGTCACGGCATCCGGATTCTGCCGGGGCCGTCGTCGCTGTGGTTCGATGCCACGGGCAAACGCCTGCCGGCGCCGCTGTTCCCGGGCTCCGACACGCTTGGGCAACTGCATTACATCATGGGCACCGGCTACGACTATTCGTGGTTCATCCTGACCCAGAGCATCATCAAGAAGGAGTTCGCGCTGTCGGGCTCCGAGCAGAACCCCGACCTCACGGGCAAGAGCTGGCGCATGACGATCAAGCGCGCCACCAACAAGGGCGCACCGGCGCCGGTGGAGGCCTTCAAGCAGCACGGCGCCGACTTTATCGTGCGCGACAATCTCACTGAGCTCGTCGCCGCGATGAACAAGCTCGCCGGCAATGACCTCTTGAGTCTCAACGCCATCAAGACTCAGATCGAGGCGCGCGACCGCGAGATCACCAATCCCTATGTCAAGGATGCGCAGGTGATGAACCTGCACAATGCGCGGCGCTATATCGGCGACAGGCTGATCCGAACCGCGAAGCCGCACCGCATCCTCGATCCCGAGCACGGCCCGCTGATCGCGGTGAAGCTCAACATCCTCACCCGCAAGACGCTCGGCGGCTTCGAGACCGATCTCGATTCACGCGTGTTCGGCAATAATCACCAGATCATCCGCGGACTCTACGCGGCCGGCGAAGCCGCCGGCTTCGGCGGCGGCGGCGTGCACGGCTATCGCTCACTGGAGGGCACATTCCTCGGCGGCTGCCTGTTCTCTGGCCGCAACGCCGGGCGCGCGGCGGCGAAGGCAGTGAACTAGAGCATGATCCGGAAAAGTGCGAAGCGGTTTTCCGAAAAGATCATGCTCAAACAACAAGCTAAAGCGCGATGATGATTCAACCCAATCTCATCGCGCTTTAGCGCGCTGTTCCGAGATGCGCAGGCCCGCCGGCTGGAACCGGCGGGCCTTTGTTGTTCAGCCCGAATGTCTTCAGGTTGCGAACGTCGTCAGGCGATCTTGGTGAACAGCGTCAGGATGCCGTTGGAGAGATTGACCGCGACGACCTGTGCCGAGCTCAGTCCTTTCGCCTTGAGCGCAGATGTCGCTTCCTGGGACGCGTCGATGGAACCGCGCAGGTTCTTCAGGTCGTCTTCGCTTGCCTTTGCGATGACAGCCTCGACCCTCGACCGGACCTCGGGCTTGAGTTCCTTGACGTCCACCACCTGGATGGTCCGGATGACGGTGGACTCCTCGGATTGAGCCTGCGGCGGCGCCTTCGGTTGCGTTCCCTGCGTTTGCGCCAGTGCAGGTGTTCCGAGCGAAAGTGCGGCAGCAACGATGGATGCCGTCGAGATGCGGATGCGCATGAGCATTCCTTGTGTTGATTACCCCCAACATCCCGCGACAACGGGCTCTCCTCGCTTTAGGTTCCGGCCGGAAGTCGGTTCGTCGCAGGGGTGCTGCCAAAATATCGAAAACAACCCCATGCAAAGTAGCCGGTGGTGGCCGGCGTTCGACCAGGGAACTTGACACGTCGGGCAACTCAGGGATACGTTTCTAATATTCCGAAATTACGCAATGTCCTGGCCACAGCTTGATCTCAACTTGAGCCCAGGCCGTGCGCCCATAAGCCCGGCAGGTGACACGTCCGCCTTGCTCTTATGGCGACCAGGTTCATGCCGTAGCGCAATAGGTCACGACACGCCGACAGCAGGCTGTGATAGCCGGATCAGTTCGCTCGTTTCCAAATTACGTCGACGATATCTCCCGCCGGGGGACGAACGGTCAGCGTCAGTTGGTCTGCCGCAATCGCGACAAAGCGCTTCTGTTCGGTGCCATTCCAGTTTGGAAAGGAACTGCCCTCGACGTGGATTGCGATGCTGCTATCTGCCTCGTTGGCAGAATACGTTCCGTAGTAGGTTATCGTGCCGTCGGCGGTTTCCTTGTTTTCCTCGGGTGTGCCCTGCCACGGGGTATTGCTCGCGTATTTGGCTCGGTCCGAGCGCATCACCGTGATGATGTATCGCCCACCCGCATCAAAGAACGCGGTGCCCTTCGGAGCGGCCCCATAACGCTCGATCCTGGTGCCGTCGCCTTTCTTCTGCTGCCACGAGAGCAGCGTCCACGTGCCCACCAATTGATCTTTCAGCGATTGTTTCTGACCAAGCGCGTCGATTGTCATCATGAACGATCCAAAAGCCGCAACAGCGCATGCGGCGAAAATTGCTCGCAGAGTCATCATTGGTCTATTCCAAAGGGAGGATCGATAGCATCAGCCGAGCAGCCCGGACGATACCATGCGCGGGCGAGACGGGTAAGATAAAGGCCGCCAAGTCCGCACCGGGGCCAATATCGAACCTGCTGCCACTCCGCGGCCCGAAGAACGTGGCGTGGCGGGCCAGGAGGCAGTCGTCGCAGGGCTCGCAGGTTTCATTCCCCGTCGTTAGTATGGCCATGCTCGAAGTCTGTTCCTTCATAGGAGGACAGCATATGCGCTTCTTCGCCCTCGCTGTTGTCATGTATTGCTATTTTGCGCCTGGATTGGCTTTCGCGCAGGACACCGCGAGGCAATTGGCCGGCAGTTGGAAGCTGACTTCGTGGACCATTCAGATCATCGGTGGAGACGTCACCGAACCGTTTGGTCGCAATCCGAAAGGCAGGGCGCTCATCACGCCGGACGGGTACGCGGCATTCGTCATCGCGGCGGCAAATCGCAAGCCGGCGGCAAACGATGCAGAGTCAGCAGCTCTCCTCAAGACGCTGATGGCTTACACCGGCCCATTCACCATCGAGGACGACAAGTTCACGACCAGGGTCGATATATCCTGGAATGAGCTTTTGACCGGGCAGGACCAGGTGAGATTTTTCAACTTGCAGGGCGACAAGCTGACCATTCGAACGGCCGAACAAGCCAGTGCCGTTTATCCCGGCAAGAAAGTGGTCGGAACCCTCACCTGGGAGCGCGAACGCTAAGACCGGCCGGGCACAGCCTCAGACTGCAAGGCGATCCAAAGGAACCGAAACCCTCAACCTGAGCCCGCTCGGCAGCCAATCATGCTCAACCTTGCCGCCGAGTTGATCAGCAATGCTGCGCTCTGCAAGCACGCTACCAAAGCCTTTAGCTGACGGTGGGGCGACAATCACGGGGCCGCCTGTCTCCTCCCATTCAAGATGGAAATCCCCACCATGCGTCTCCCATGTGATGCTGACCGAACCAGTCGGCTCCGATAGCGCGCCGTATTTGGCCGCATTCGTCGTTGTTTCATGCAGGGCGAGAGCGAGACTTGTCACGGCCATCGCACCCACGGGCACATTAGGTCCTCTCAAAACGATGCGTTCGCGAGACGCATCATCTTCGTACGGCCGCAACACCGTTCGCACAACGTCTCCCACCGTGGTTCGCTCGCTATGCGCCTCTGTACCCATAATCCCGGGACGAATGAGATCCTTGGCCTGCATGAGAGCGTTCAGGCGGCCTCGTAGCGATTGAGCCATTTCCTGCGGCGTTCGCGCCGATCGAGCACTCAGATTTATGATGCCGTGGAAGACGGCGAACATGTTCTTCACGCGGTGGTTGGCTTCCCGCGCGAGCAATCGTTGGCGCTCCTGCGCAACTACACGCTCGGTCGTCTCACTGACGATGCAAAGAACACCGTCAATTTCACCAAATTCGTCCTGTACCGGAGAATAGGAAATGTCGAAGTAAACAGTCTCGGGGTAACCGTGGCGCTCGATATAAAAGGGGCGGTCCTTGGCGAAGACTGTTTCGCCGGTATCGAGGACGCGCGTGAGTAGCGGTTCTAAATCATCCCACAGCTCGGCCCAATTCTCGCGTGCAGGTCGTCCAAGAGCCGTTGGATGCTTCTGACCTATCGTCGGTGCATAGGCGTCATTGTATAGCGCCACAAACTCCGGCCCCCAGAACAGCACTATCTGTGCTTTGGCCGGCAGCATAAGGCTAACGGCGCTCTTGAGGTGCGCAGGCCAGTCCGCGATTGGCCCCAAGCTGGTGGCAGACCAGTCAAGAGACCTAATGAGTGCGGCAGCTTCGCCCCCACCTTGGGGAAAATCGCCCTCGACGTTGCGAACGGTGCCCATGGCGTTCAACAAGCAGGTTTTACCATCGGGGAACAAGGCTCTCGACACCAGCTTGTGTCAAGTCCGTCGCGGGTCAAGAGCCGACCACGACGCCCCGTTTGACCCTGGTCGGCTTCCCTCCCCGGCAGCGGGCATTGCAGCATTCTGGGCAAACGTCGGCCAAGGGCCCAAGAGCGAGCTTGACCTGGGTCTTCGTCGTGTCCGGCTATTTCGAGACGACGTTCACACCTTTGAGGCCCTTCGCGTCGATCGCTTTCTGCACCACGCCGGTCTGTCTTGCTTCTTCGACAAGCGTCGCGAGCAGAGCCTGCGCCGCGGGAGAGCGGCCTTTCGGCAATGCGGCCGCTACGAGAACCGTCCCAAAGGTGCCCGGCACGACCTTGGCGCCGGTCAGGGCCTCGGCGGCAGGATACCCGACGCCGGAGTCTGCGCCAAAGACGTCCGCTTTGCCGGAGCGCAGCAAGTCGGCTGCGTCAGCCGCGATGGTCGGGCTCAGAGGGATACGGACGATCTCGGCGGCCTTAATCTCCCGCGTCAGCACGCGGTCGGAGGGAGCGCCACGGATGGTGCCAATCCTTACCCCGGCCTTGTCCACGGAGGCGATATCGGGAAACTCTGTTCCCGGCGCGGCGACGTAGACGAGACTTATGGCCCAAAGGTTCGCCGTTGAATCCGCCTTGTCGATCGGAGCAAGGACGCCTGGCCCTATGGCGATGTCCCATTCAGCCTTGGCGAAGCTTTGTAGATAGGCTTCCGGGTTCGGGTACATCACCGGTTCAACGGCAGCACCCAACTTCTGTCCGACGAAACCCGCGACGGGTTCGGCCACGCCTCCGAGTACGGTGATGGCAATCATGCCGACCCGCAGCTTTCCGCCGGGCGCGATCTCCGAGACAGGCGATGTCTGCCCGAATACCGCCCCGGACATCCCGAGCAATGCAGCAATCGATAGGAGAAGCCGTTTCATGTGCATCCCTTCCAAAAGGAACACGCAGCGCAATTCTACCAACCGATGATGAGGATTGCATAGGTCCTCCATGTCCGAGTCGGATCACGACGGTTTCAGCAGAGATTGTCGGCTGGCTGATGTCCGCTTCGTGAGCGTCCAACTGGGGACTTCCCCTATCCGGCTATGGCTGGCCGCGCGTTATGAGCCCGCGCTCTAATCCGCCTCCGCGCCGAGGAAGCGGACGCCGAACGTGTCGGCGTTGGCCTCGCCCCAATCGTAGAGCGCCTGCAGCATCGGCTTCAGCATCTCGCCGCGTTTGGTCAGGCAATAGCGCGAGGAGCCGCCGCCGCGCTCCTGCCTGACGAAACCCGAATTGCAGAGATCGCGCAGCCGCTCGGTCAGCACTTTGTCGCTGAGCTGCGGGATGTCATGGCGCAGTTCGCCATAGCGCATCGGTCGGACCTTCAGCCGGCTCAGGATCACGGTCTTCCATTTGCCGCTGAGCTGATCGATAGAGAACTCGACCGGGCAACCATATTTGCGCTTGGTCTTGCGGATCATCGCAACTCTCCCGCGGCACTTTCCATCTGGTTCGTTGAGAGCCGCCGTCGATCCATCTAAGCACGCTTCGCAAGGGTTGGGCGAGCTCAGGGATCATTGCAAGGCATGACAGAAGACAGTTCCGCCCAAGGTCCAAGCGACAGGCAACAGCTGCGCAAGCGCATCATCGTCAGGCGCAACGGGCCCTACGAACCCGAACCCGGCATTCCGATCGTCGATCACCTCGGTGCGCCGATCATAGCCGAGGCGCCAGTGCGGCTCTGCCGCTGCGGGCAGTCGCAGACCAAACCGTTCTGCGACGACAGCCATGTCGCGCGCGGCTTCACCGACACGAGGGATCCGCGACGCGTGCCCGACAAGCTCGACGTCTATGCCGGGCAGCAGGCCCATGTGTTCGACAATCGCGGCACCTGCGCGCATTCCGGCTTCTGCACCGACCGGCTCAGCTCGGTGTTTCATCTCGGCGAGGAACCTTTCGTCGCGCCGAGCGGCGCACGCCTCGACGACCTCATCAATGCGGTGCGCCGATGTCCATCGGGCGCGCTCGGCATCGGCATCGGCCCCGCGCGTGACGTCAACCTGTCCGACGTCAGCCGGCCGCCGCAGATCGAAGTGTCGAAGGACGGTCCCTATCGCGTCACCGGTGATGTCGAGCTCGTCGACGAGGATGGCACGCCGATCGCGCGCAATGCAGGTGCGTCGCAGGAACATGCCAGCCTGTGCCGCTGCGGTGCGTCGCTGAACAAGCCGTTCTGCAGCGGCATGCACTGGAACGTGGGGTTTCACGATCCGGTCCCCGATCCCTTGCGCGAGCCGACGCTGTTCGAGTGGGCCGGCGGCTATCCGGCGCTGCTCGACATGACACGCATCTTCTACAGCCGCTACGTGCCGGAAGATCCGCTGCTCGGCCCGCTGTTCGCGGAGATGTCGCCGGACCATCCCGAACGGGTGGCGGCCTGGCTCAGCGAGGTGTTCGGCGGCCCGCGCTTCTACACCGAACGCTATGGCGGCTATCGACGGATGGTGTCGCAGCACATCGGCAAGGAGATCAGGCCGGAGCAGCGCGCGCTGTGGGCCACCTACATGGTGCAGAGCGCCGACGATGCCGGGCTGCCGTCCGATCCGGAATTCCGCGCCGCCTTCGTCGCCTATATCGAATGGGGCTCGCGGATCGCGGTGGAGAATTCCGGCGCCGGCGCGAAGCCGCCGCCGAACATGCCGGTGCCGCGCTGGTGGTGGGTCTGCAACGCAACCCCCGCCGCGCGGCCGCCCGCCAGCGCAGGCGATGCGCCCGTCGCGAACGCGCTGCCCGGTCCGGACGAGGCGGTGCAATTCGAGCGGCACATCCGGCCGCTGTTCCGGCCGATGGATCGCAGCTCGATGCTGTTCGCCTTCGATCTCTGGAAGGAAGAAGACGTTGCCAGGCACAGTCGGCAGATCCTGGCCCGCCTGGAAGCCGGGACCATGCCGTGCGATGGCGCCTGGCCGGCCGCGCAGGTGGCGCTGTTCGCGCGCTGGACGAACGGTCTGAATCCGCCAGCCTGATTGCGCCGAGGCGACCTCGGAGCAATTTCGAGTGATTTCCGTGAACAGCGCTGCAAATTGCGCAGTGGCGGCGGACGCGCTGGCAGGCTAGAGAGTTTCCGCCAGTCAAGTGGAGACCCAAATGAGCATTCAGCGTTTCGAAACCGGCCCGCGCATGAGCCAGGCCGTCGTGCACGGCAACACCGTCTATCTCGCCGGCGTCGTCGCCGGCAAGGCCGCCGGCGGCAGCGTCACCGACCAGACCAAGGACATCCTGTCGATCATCGACGGCCACCTCGCCAAGGCCGGCACCGACAAGTCGAAGCTGCTCAGCGCGACGATCTACATCACCGACATGAAGACGTTCCCGGAGATGAACGCGGCGTGGGACTCGTGGGTCTCGGAGGGTAACACCCCGGCCCGCGCCACCGTCGAGGCCAAGCTCGCGGCGCCGCAGTACAATGTCGAGATCATGGTCGTCGCGGCCAAGTAAGCGCGCGGCACGCTGTCGCGATCGATGTCGGATGCCCCGGATTGCAAAATTGCAGTTCGGGGCATTCTCATTTTTCACTCACGCGCTGATCCGCGATCGCTCGCTCGCGGTCTCGCCGAGATCGGACTGAAGCCAGCGGGCAATCCGGCGCCACGAACCGGCCAGAGCCCTGCGGCCCATGAACAGGCCGAGGTGACTGCACGGCTCGGTCTCTCGTTGCAGCCACGCGGGCCGCGTGCCCAACAGCCGCATCGTCGCAAACGCCTGGTCGGGCGGAACGACGATGTCGTTCTCCGCAGCAAGCAGAAAGACCGGCAGCGTCACCGCAGCAAGATCGATTTTACGGCCAAGCGCGACGAAGTGTCCGGCTGCAATCCGGTTCTGGCGAAAGATCCAGTCGGTCACTTCGAGGTAGTAGGTACCGGGCAGATCAAGCGGATCGCTGTCCCAGTGCGTGAAACGGTCGAGCAGCACCCGTGCATCCTCCGACTTGCCGTCGAGCCGGCGCTGCAGCGCCGCTTCCACGTCGGGCAAGCTGAACGGAATGCTCCAGAGCTGCAGCATGTGCTTGCCGCTGACGATCCCGTCTCCCTGCCGCACCATCGCCTCGAAGCCTTGCTGCGGCAGCGAGGCGACCATCCTGGAAAGGTCCGACGGCGCCGAAACATCGACCGGGCTGCCGGCGAGAACGAGCCGCCGTACCTTGCCGGGAAAGCGCGCCGCATAGAGCAACGACAGCCAGCCGCCCTGACAGAGACCGGCAAGGTCGACGGGCGGCCCGATCGTGTCGACGGCCACGTTGAGGTCGGACAGATAGGTGTCGATCGAGAAGTATCGCATCTCCGGCGCCGCCGAGCGCCAATCCGTGAGATAGAGACGCGCAACGCCTGCCTTCTGCAACGCCTCCATCAGGCTGTGGCCGGGTGCAATATCCGCGATCTGCGCGCGATGCAGCGCATAGGGCGCGCAGACCAGCAGCGGCGGGCCTTCGAGCGCTCGCGAAAAATCCAGCAGGCGCATCGACGGCAGTTGAAGCGCGACCGAATGGGCCGTCGTCCAGGCCAGCGCCGCCACTTCGCCCGACGAATCTGTCGGCTCGGGCGCACGATTGGGGTACCACTGCGAGTAGATGTCCAGCGCCAATCGCGCGGCTTCAAACGGCCATAGCCAAGCGTCCTGCGCCCAGGTGCTCGCACTTCGATCCGATGGATCCGTCTTGTCGGGCAAGCTCGTACACCGATTGATCGCTACCGGGATAGTCTGGCCAACGCGGGCCAAAACCTTCACCCTGATCAAGAACCGACAAATTCAGGTTGAATCAGTCTACGCCAAATCGGCTGGAGCGGCAGCCACGCCGGGACGTCACGATCTCGCGATCCCGGCGCGGCTTGCTGCCAAGCAGCAACCGCCGTCGTTTCAGCGGACTAAAGCGCGATGAGATTGGGTTGAATCATCATCGCGCTTTCGCTGCTTGTTTGAGCGTGATCTTTTCGGAAAACCGCTTCACACTTTTCCGGATCATGCTCTAGGACCGATCGACATTCAGGATTCCCAAGCGGTTTGATCGCTGATTCATAGAGTTCCGTGATTCGAGACACGGAGCAGATGGTGGCGGCGAAACGATATGAGCTGACGGAGGCGCAATGGGCGAGGGTTGCGCCACTGCTGCCGGGGAAAGCCGGCGACCCGGGACGGACGGCTGCGGACAATCGACTGTTCGTCAACGGATGTTTGTGGGTCTTGCGATCGGGCGCACACTGGAGCGACCTGCCGGAACGGTACGGCAAGTGGAAAACGGTGCATCAGCGCTTCAGCCGCTGGTGCCATGCCGGCGTCTGGGAGCGCGTGTTCGCTGCTCTGACCGCCGATCGCGACAACCAGTATCTGATGATCGACAGCACCATCGTTCGCGCCCACCAGCAGGCGACGAGCGGAAAAGGGGGGCCAAAGATCAGGCGCTGGGGCGTTCCCGAGGCGGACTGACCACCAAGATCCACATGCTGGCTGATGCGCTCGGCCGTCCGCTCCGCTTCATCGTCACGGCTGGGCAAGTTAATGACATCACCCAGGCGCCCGCACTGCTCCACGGCCAGAGCGGCGATGCCGTGCTCGCCGACAAGGCCTATGACAGCAACGCCTTGCGTGCGATCATCGCGGAAATCGGCGCAACGGCGGTGATCCCGTCAAACCGCACCCGCAAGATCATCATTCCGCACGACGCCGACGCCTACAAACAGCGCAACCGCATCGAGCGCTGCTTTTGCCAGCTCAAACACTTCCGACGCTTGGCAACCCGTTATGACAGGCGATCTGACAACTTTACTGGCTTCATCCATCTCGCAGCCGCAATGATCTGGATGCAATGAATGTCGATCGGCCCTAGGCGGCGCGCGCCGTGCCCTTCTCCGCCTCGAGCCTGCGCGCGAACAGCCAGCGGAAATAGGTCAGCGGCGCATCGGCGCCGATCGCCAGCAACTGATAATCCGGATCGACGTCGAGCACCTTCTGCTGCGCCTCGATGAAATCCTTGTCCTCGTTGAAGGCCTCCTCGAGAGAATGCCGCAGCGACAGCGCAATGTTCGGATTGTCGGTGTCGAAATCGTGCAGATAGTTCCAGAAGAAGTGCGTCGAGGAACGCGTCTCCGGCGTCATGAACTGCGCGTTGCGGTATGATCGCGTGCCCGGAACCTGAACGCCCTTCTCCACGCCCTGCCCGGCCGGCGCAAACGTGGTGTCGAGCGTGAAGATGCCCGGCACGATCATGCGGCCGATGTTGCGGCGATCGACCTTGTCCTCGCGATTGGAAATCACCTTCTTGTGGTAGGGCGGCGCATCGGCGCCCATGTGCCAGCGCTCGACGCGGAAACCGTCGTCCAGCTTCTCGATCGCGACCGGCTTGGTCTTGTAGGCGTATTCCTCGGAACCGCCGAGCGTGTTGGTGTGCACGAAGGCGAGATGCGCGAAATCGCTGAGATTGTCGACGATCAACAGCCAATTGGCCTTGTAGTGCATGTAGCCCGGCAGGCCGCGCCATTTGGGATTCTCGAGCGGCGGATAGTCGAGGATCAGCTTCGGATCGGCCTTTTCGGGATCGCCGGTCCAGATGAAGATCATGTTGTAGCGCTCGACCACCGGATAGCTGCGCACGCCGAGCTTGGCAGGGATCGCGTCCTGGCCGGGAATCTGGATGCACTTGCCGTCGGCCGCGAACTTCATGCCGTGATACATGCAGCGGATGTCGTCGCCCTCGACGCGGCCCATCGACAGCGGCGCGGCGCGATGGCAGCAACGGTCGTCGAGCGCGACCACCTTTCCGCTGGCGCCGCGATAGATCACGATGGGCCGCTCCAATATGGTGCGCGCCAGCTTCTTGCCGTCGATCAGCTCGTGATTCAGCGCCGCCACGTACCAGGCGTTGCGCAGGAAAATTCCGTCGTCAGCCATCTCACCCTCCCGATGCACTATTGCTTGCAATCAGGTTAGGTGATCCCGGCGATCGGGATAATCCGATTTGGCTGGACACACTGTACCGGTGGATGGACAATCGGCCATGGAGTGGCGCGACTGGGAGCTGTTTTGCGAGGTTGTCGAGCATGGCGGCTTCACCGCGGCTGCGCGCGTGCTCGGGCATCCCAAATCGAGCCTCAGTGCTGCGGTGCAGCGTCTCGAAGCCAATCTCGGGCTGCGGCTAATCGAGCGGACCACGCGGCACCTGCGGCTGACCGATTCCGGTGAGACCATCTACCGCAAGGTCCGCCCGTTGTTCGCCGCGCTGCATGACACCCATAGCGAGGCGCTGGCGATGTCGAGCGCGGTCGCCGGCACCTTGCGGATCAAGGCGCCGTATGAATTCGGCGCGCACCATGCAGGGCCGGTCGCCTGCGCCGTGATGGGCCGCTATCCGGAGCTCGCGATCCGGATCGACGTCGAGCACGACATCGTCAATCCGATCGCCGAGAACTACGACATCGTGTTCGCGATGCTGGAGGCGCCGCTGCCGTCGGCCGGCATCGTGATCCGCCGCGTCTTCACCCTCGAGCGCGGCCTGTTCGCGGCGCCGGCGCTGCTGGAGAAATTCGGCGAGCCGCGCACGCTGGACGAATTGCGAAAGCTGCCGCTATTGACCGGCCCCAGCGATCCGCCATGGGCGATCACGGCTCCCGGCGGCGTGGTCGAACATCTCGCGGTGGATCGCGCGCGCCTGACCAGCTCGAATGCCCATGTCCGGCTGCAGGCGGCACTCGCCGGCCATGGCGTGCTGCGGGTGACGGCGAGCTACACCCGCGCCGCGGTCGCGGCCGGCGAATTGCGGCGGCTGCTGCCGGACCATGCCTGCGAGCCGCTCAACGTGCACGCGCTGCTGCCGGCGCGGCAATTTGTCCCGGCCAAGGTGCGCTGCTTCCTCGACGCGATGGAAGCGCACGCGCGCGGCGATCCGGAGGCCTATATCAGGCCATAGCCGCTGACCGGGTCTTTTTGGCCGAGCACCATTTTCTCGGGAACCTGTCCGGCCGGTTGGCATCCAATGGTAAGATACCGCCAACAGAGAGGGCGAGCCCGCCATGCGCCAGGCCCATGTCACGCCTATGCCGCCGATCCGTTCGGGCGATGCCGAGCTCGTGCGACGCGCGCTCGCCCGCGACGAGGCCGCGATCCGCGCCATCATGCAGGCCAATAATCGCCGGCTGTTCCGGCTGGCGCGCGGCATCCTCCGCAACGACAACGAGGCCGAGGATGTGGTTCAGGACGCCTATGTACGCGCCTTCACCCATCTGGACCAATTCCGCGGCGACTCCAGCCTCTCGACCTGGCTGTCGCGGATCGCGATGAACGAGGCGCTCGGCCGGCTGCGCAGCAAGCGCGCCAGCGTGGAGTGGTCCGAGCTGCCGAACGGCGCCGCAGAAGCCCAAATCATCCAGTTTCCGCTGTCGTCAGCGGCCGATCCGGAAAAATCCATGGCCCAGCGCGAAATCCAGCAATTCGTCGAGCACGCAATCGATGAACTGCCCGAGGCGTTCCGCCTCGTCTTCATCACCCGTGTGATCGAGGGCATGAATGTCGAGGAGACCGCCGACATCCTCGGCCTCAAGCCGGAAACCGTGAAGACCCGCCTGCACCGCGCCCGAACCATGCTGCGCGACAATGTCGAGCGCAAGATCGGCCCCATCGTGATGGAGGCTTTTCCGTTCGCGGGCCGACGCTGCGCGCGATTGACCGAGGCGGTTCTGCAACGGCTCGGCATCACAGCATAGATTTTCGGGAACCTCTGGCTATCAGCACCATCCAACTCCTGTGCAAGTAACGACGCGCCGTGCGCTACGCCCGGCTCAACAGGAGTGTCAAACCATGTTCGTTCGATTGAGC
This sequence comes from Bradyrhizobium sp. CCBAU 53421, assembly GCF_015291625.1. Classification (NCBI taxonomy): domain Bacteria; kingdom Pseudomonadati; phylum Pseudomonadota; class Alphaproteobacteria; order Hyphomicrobiales; family Nitrobacteraceae; genus Bradyrhizobium; species Bradyrhizobium sp. CCBAU 53421. The sequence continues at coordinate 935,329 of NZ_CP030047.1, read as the reverse complement.
ATCGCGGTCGCCGCGCTCGGCGTTCTCACCGGAGCAGCGCTGGCCCAGGGTACAAAGCTGACCGATCCGCAGATCGCGCACATCGCCTACACGGCCGGTGTGATCGACATCAACGCCGCCAAGCAGGCGGAGACCAAAGCTTCCAACAAGGAGGTCAAGGCATTCGCCAAGGACATGGCGCGCGACCATGAAGCGGTGAACAAGCAGGCGCTCGACCTCGTCAAGAAGCTGAAGGTGACGCCGGAGGACAACGACACCAGCAAGGCGCTGTCGAAACAGGCGGCCGACAAGCTCGCCGAGCTCGGCAAGCTGAAGGGCACCGCCTACGACAAGGCCTATATCGACAACGAGGTCGGCTACCACAAGACCGTCAACACCGCGCTGGAGACGCAGCTGATCCCCTCGGCGAGCAATCCCGAGCTGAAGAGCCTGCTGCAGACCGGCCTGAAGATCTTCCAGGGCCACCAGCAGCATGCCGAACATGTCGCGGCCAGCATGAAGTAAGGAGACGCGCGATGTCGCCGAGACGCTATCTCGCAACGCTGGCTTTGTTCGCGCTCGGCGCGATGGCCGTCCCGGCGCATGCAGCCACCATCCAGATCGTGATGGAGAATCTGGTGATCTCGCCGGCCGAGGTATCGGCCAAGGTCGGCGACACCGTCGAATGGGTCAACAAGGACGTTCTGGCGCACACCGCCACCGCGAAGAACGGCGACTTCGACGTGACGATCGCGCCGAACAAGACGGTCAAGTCGGTTCTGACCAAGGCCGGCACCGTCGACTACTATTGCCGCTATCACCCCAACATGAAGGCGGTGCTGACCATCGCGCCATAAGTTGCGCGATGAGTTGCACGATGACCTCTGAGGTAATCGATCGGCGCACGCGAACCTTCGATAGTCCGGACAGCCGCACAGTCCGGCCCATCGGAAGGAGAGCACCATGACCGACCACACCACGATCGCCCGCAACTATATCGAGCTCTGGAACGAGCGGACGCCGAGCCGGCGCCGCGAGATGCTGAGCCAGAACTGGACCGCCGACGCGCGCTATATCGATCCGCTGATGAGCGGCGACGGCCATGAGGGCGTCGACGCGCTGATCGCCGGCGTGCAGCAGAAGTTTCCGGACTTCCGCTTCAAGCTGATCGGCGAGCCGAACGGCTTCGGCGACCATGTCCGGTTCTCCTGGGGCCTTGGCCCTGACGGCGTCGACAGCCCGATCAAGGGCACCGACTTCGCCATGCTGAAGGACGGCCGTATCAGGAGCATCACCGGGTTCCTCGACCAGGTGCCGGGCGCCTGATGAATCCCGTCATTCCGGGGCGACGCGGAGCGTCGCCCTCAGGTGCGCAATTGCGCACCGGGGAATGACGAGGGAACTTCCACCCCCGCAATGTCGCTGCTAGTCTTCCCGAAACACAGGGAGGACGCCATGAAGGCAGATTTCGCCTTCAAGACTTCGGTCGTCAGCGACATCACGCCGGCGCTGCTGGCGATCGGCCGCGACGGCTTTCCGCAGGCGCTGATCGGCGCGCTGCGCTGCGTCGCCGGCGTCGGTCACTGCATGGTGTTCTCGTTCACAGGCCCGCGGTCCGCCGCGTGCCTGCTCGACGTCGGCAACATCCCGACCGGGCGCGACCTCCGGATCGCCTATTCCGAACATTTCCATCAGGCCGACCCGAACCGAGATGCGGTGTTCGAGGGTAAGACGCAGGCCGTGCCGATCGTGCTGCCGAACTTCGCCCGCCGGATGTACAGCGACGGCTACCGCAAGATCTTCTTCGACGATTCCGACATCGTCGACAAGTTCGCCTCCGCGATCTGGACCGGCGACACCTGCTTCTACGTCAATTTCTACCAGATCACCGCGCAAGGCCGCTTCAGCCGCGAGCAGATCGCGCGTCTGGCCGCGGTCGCGCCTGCGTTGACCGCAGCGGTGGCGCGGCACTTCCAGCGCGACCCGGCAGCGGATGTTGATCCGATCGCGCGGCTGAAGACCTTGTTTGCGACCGCTGAGCCGCTCGCGCGGCTGACCGGGCGCGAGCAGGAGGTCTGCCTGCGCATCCTTTCGGGCCTCAGCTCGGAAGCGATCGCCGCCGAGCTCGGCATCGGGCTGCATTCAGCACTCACCTACCGCAAGCGCGCCTATGACAAGCTCGGCATCTCCTCGCAGAACGAGCTGTTCGCGATCGCGCTGCGCCTGATGGCGTCGGCACGCCAGCTGAACTGAAGCGCCCAAGCGGCCGCCTGTCCCCAACGGTAGGGACAGACCGGCAGCGTCTGCCGGCCTATGCTCGGTTCGAAACCTGAAGGCCAACCCGAGATCACGCCGTGAGCACCGCTCCCCATTTCGACATCGACGTCCCCGCCTTCTGGCAGGACCCCTATCCGACGCTGGCGCGGATGCGCAAGCTGGCGCCGATCGCCTTTGTGCCGCAGCTCGGCAGCACGCTGCTGTGCAACCGCGACGACATCTTCGTTTCCGAGAAGCAGATCGACGTGTTCTCGTCGCACCAGCCCGAGGGGCTGATGAACAAGCTGATGGGCCACAACATGATGCGCAAGGATGGCGATGCGCACATGAACGAGCGCAAGGCGATCTTCCCGGCGATCTCGCCGAAAACCGTGCGATCGCACTGGACCGCGCAGTTCGCTGCACACGCGACGCGCATCCTCGATGAACTATCGCCGGACGGCGTGGTCGATTTCGTGCAGGCCTTCGCGCTCCCGTTCTCGGCCGAATGCCTGAAATCGATCACCGGCCTCACCAATATGCGCTTCCAGGACATGAACGCCTGGTCGCAAGGCATGATCGACGGCATCGCCAATTATGTCGGCGATGCCGCGATCGAGGCACGCTGCCATGCCGCGACCTCGGGCATCGACGCCGCGATCGACGACATGGTCCCCAGGCTGCGCAAGACGCCCGACCTCAGCCTGCTCGGCGTGATGCTGCAGACCGACATGCCAATGGAAAGCGTGCGCGCCAACATCAAGCTGGCGATCTCGGGCGGACAGAACGAGCCGCGCGATGCGATCGCCGGCACGGTATGGGCGCTGCTGACCCATCCGGATCAGCTCGCGCTGGCTATGAGCGGCGCGATCCCGTGGCTGCAGGTGTTCGAGGAATATGCGCGCTGGATCTCGCCGATCGGGATGTCGCCGCGGCGGATCGCAAAGCCCTGGACGATCCGCGATGTCGCGTTCGAGACCAACGAGCGCGTGTTCCTGATGTTCGGCTCGGCGAACCGCGACGAGAAGCATTTCGATCGACCCGACGCATTCGACGTGCGCCGCGACGCCAGCAAGAGCATCGCGTTCGGTGCCGGTCCGCATTTCTGCGCCGGCGCCTGGGCTTCGCGCGCCATGGTCGCCGATGTGGCCCTGCCCGCGATCTTCGACAGGCTGACCAATCTGCGCCTGATCGCGGACAAGCCGCCGCGGATCGGCGGCTGGGCGTTCCGCGGCCTGCTGGATTTGCCGGTGACGTGGGACCGGTAGAGCGCAGCGCGTCCGCCGTTGCGGCGGATCGACGTCAGCACGGATACATCGAGACATAAAATATCGCCGCCGAGGCTTGCCGCGGACCATGCGGACGGTCCCTTGCTGGGCAAATGCGTTGCGACACCATGCCGCCGTAACCGGTCGGACGGCTGTAATCAAACTGTCACGAATCCATTTCAATCCGCCGTTATTGATGAAACTGCAGTCAGTTGAGCGGTCACAAGGGATTTCAGATGAACCCGAATACCAATGGTAGCAGTCACGATACCGCCTTCCACCATGACGCCCCCGAACAGGATTCCGAGGAAGGCGGCGGCATCAACAAGACGGTTGCGGTGGTCGCGGTGGTGGCTGTCGGCGCTGCCGTGTTCGAAGCTGCCTTGCTCCCGGGACTTGCACTTGGCGTTGCCGCCGTCGCCGCGCCGAAATATCTGCCGAAGCTCGCCGGCGCCCTCAATCCGCTGTTCAAGTCCACCGTTCGCGGCACCTACAAGTTCGCCCAGAAGTCGCGCGAGATGTTTGCCGAGGCCCACGAGCAGGTGAACGACATCGTCGCGGAAGTGAAGGCCGAAAGCCAGGCGCAGGAGGGCAAGGCGGCGGCCGAGAGCCGGGCTTCGTCCGCGGCCTGAACCGGGCCGGACGGGCACGTGCACGGCGGCGCAGCGCGCCGATGATCGGGCTTGCGACGCCGGCGCTGCAAACAATTTGACGACGGCATCATTCGCGTCCCCGCGCCGGCGTTGGAACGCTGTGAGAGGATTGCGATGACCAAGATGAAGCTGCAAATTGCGCATCAGATTCCGGGGCGGATTCGCATGAAGGTGCCGTCGGCCAAGGAAAGCCCCGAGCTTCTCGAGCAGATCAAGCAGACCTTCAGCGTCATTCCCGGCATCGAGGAAGTCATCGTCAACCCGGCGACGGGCAGCATCGTGCTGCACTACGACACCGAGCGGCACGACGAATTTCACGGCCGACTGGAGCATCACACCGGCGGCCACTACAAGCCGCCGGCCAATGAGATCGACGCGCTGGCAACCAAGATCGAGCAGGAAGCCGAGTACCTCGCCGAGCACTCGCATACGGCCAGGGTGATCGTCGATTTCTTCAAGGACTTCGACAACGGCATCAAGGTCGCCACCGGAAACGTGGTCGATCTGAAGATCCTGCTCGCCACGGGCATCGCCGGCTTCACCATCTTCGAGGTCGGCGCCAATGCGGCGACGCCGGTCTGGGTCACGCTGGCGATCTTTGCGCTCAACCACATGATCCAGGCCAACATGGCTGCCGCGGAGCAGGCGGAGCCGGCAGGCGCGACGGCCTGACCCGCCAGGGGCGAGAGCGCAAATTCATGGACTTCAGTTTCTGCCACTCCATGCCTGGGCGCATTCGTCTGAGCATTCCCGCGCTCAGGCACAATCGCAAGTTCGGCGAGACCTGCCTTGGCTGGCTGCGCGCCCAGGACGGTATCAGGACCGCGCGGATCAACTACGACTGCGCGAGCCTCGTGCTGGAATATGATCCGGCCCGCGAGCAGAGGCTGCTGGCGCTGCTGAACGGCTTCAGGAGCATGAGCCTCGCCGACGTCAAGGCGCTGTGCGCGAGCGCCGCGCAGGAGGTGGCGTTGCCGCGCGCCAGCGCGCCGGAAGTCTCCAAGCGCTCGCCGCTGGCACTGCCGACGCTGTCGCTGTTCATGGCCTTCAGCGCCAATCCGGTGATCACGGCGATCAACATGCCGCTGATGCTGTGGAATGCGATCCCGATCGCCAAGCGCGCCTGGAAGGTCTGGGCAAACGAGAGCCGGCTGAACATCGACGTGCTCGACACGCTCGCGATCAGCGCGTCGGTGGTCCAGGGCAATCCGCTGGCCGGCTGCATCATCACCTGGCTGATCAAGCTCGGCGACTGGATCCGCGACCTGACCGCGGCGGGCTCGCGGCGCGCGATCAATGAGCTGCTCGAATTCCAGTCGAAGACAGCCTGGCTGCTGCGCGACGGCGAGGTGGTGTCGATCCCCGCTGCCGAGCTCAAGAACGGCGACATCGTCGTGGTGTATCCCGGCGAGATGATCCCGGTCGACGGCGAGATCATCGACGGCTCCGCCACCATCGACCAGAAGACCATCACCGGCGAGGGCCTGCCGGTGCATCGCGGCAAGGGCGAAGCGGCCTTTGCCGCCACGGTGATCCGCGAGGGCCAGATCACCTTGCGCGCGCTGCGCGTCGGAACCGCGACCACCGCAGGCCAGATCGTGCGATTGATCGAATCCGCGCCGATCGGCGACACCCGCATGCAGAACCATGCCGAACGCTTCGCCGACCGCCTGGTGACCCCCACCCTGGCGCTCGCCACCGGCACCGCCATGGTCTCGGGCGACTTCAATCGCTTCCTCTCGCTGGTGATCGTCGACTACGGCACCGGCATCCGCGTCGCGGCGCCGACCTCGGTGCTGTCCTCGATGACGCTGGCCGCCCGCACCGGCATGATCATCAAGAGCGGCGGCCACATGGAGAAGCTCGCCGGGATCGACACCATGGTGTTCGACAAGACCGGCACCCTGACCCACGGCACGCCCGCCGTCATCGACGTGATCTCCTACCAGAACTCGATCACGCCGAACCATTTGCTCGGGCTCGCCGCAGCCGCCGAAACCAAGCTGCAGCATCCGGTCGCCGAAGCGTTACGCACACGGGCCCGGCAGCTCGCCGTCAACATCCCGCCGTGCCACGAGACCACCTACCGCCTCGGCCTCGGCGTCGAGGGCCAGGTCAACGGCTACTATGTCCATGTCGGCAACCAGCGCTTCATGCGCCAGAGCGAGATCGCTGTCGACGCCTCGGCCCTCGATCGCGCCGCGCTCGACCAGCGCGGCTATTCGAGCCTCTATATCGCGGTGGACGGCAAGCTCGCGGGCCTCGTGCCTTACTCCGACGAGATCCGCAAGGAGAGCCGTTCGGTGATCCAGCGGCTGCATGCGCTGGGCGTCAAGAACAGCATCATGCTGACCGGCGACAATGCGGTGGTGGCGCGCGCGGTCTGCGAGAATCTCGGGCTCACCGAGCACTTCGCCGACATGCTGCCGGCCGACAAGGCCGGCGTCATCCAGGAGCTGCAACGCCAGGGGCGCAGGGTCGCCATGGTCGGCGACGGCATCAACGATTCTCCCGCGCTGAGCTTCGCCGACGTCGGGATCGCGATGAAGCACGGTGCCGAGGTCACGCACGAATCCGCCGACGTCATCCTGATGGAAGATTCGCTCTGGAAGCTGGTCAAGGCAGTCGAGATCTCGCAAGGCGCCGTCAGCCTGATCAAGCAGAACTACGCCATCGTCGCCGCGCTCAACACGCTGGCGCTTGGCCTTGCTTTGCCCGGCGGCCTGATCACGCCCGAGGTGACCGCGCTCATCAGCAATGGCTCGGCGATCCTCGCGAGCTTCAACGGCATACGGCCGATACTGCGCTATCAATGAGCCAGGAAGTCACCCAGCTCCTCGTTCTTCCTCCCGGCGATCACGCCGCACTGCAAGCCGCCGTCAAGACGCTCGAGAGCTCCAACCTCGCGGCGAGGATCGCCGACTATGCCGGCGTTCCCGTCAATCGCGTCCTCAACCTGCTGCCGAAAACCGCCAACCGCCAGCTCAGCGGGCTGGTGCGCACGGCGGTCATGAAGGGACTGGAAGTTGCCGTCGACACGCTCGACGAGAAGCCACCGCCCTCGCCCGCGGTCACCTTCTCGTCGTTTCTCGCCGGGGTGACCGGCGGCGTCAGCGGCCTGTTCGGCTTCGGTGCGCTGGCGGTCGAGCTTCCTCTGACGACGACCTTGATGCTGCGCGCGATTGCCGAGATCGCCCGGCACCAGGGTGAAGATCTCTCCCAGATCGAGGCACGGCTCGCGTGTCTCGAAGTCTTCGCCTACGGCACCAAGCGAACCGACGAGAATGTCGACATCGGCTATTACGCCGCCCGCGCGCTGATCAGCAAATACACCAGCGACGCGGCCGCCTATATTTTGGAGCGCGGCGCGGTGGATGCCTCCGCCCCCGTGATCTCCAATCTGGTCAGCGAGATCGTCTCCCGGTTCGGGCTGGTGGTCTCCGACAAGGCCGCGGCCGGCGCGGTACCGATCATCGGCGCAGCGTTCGGCGCGACCGTCAACGTCATCTTCATGGACCATTTCCAGAAGATCGCGAAGGGCCACTTCACCGTGCGCCGGCTGGAGCGGCTCCATGGCAGCGCCGGCGTTCGGCAACATTATGCGGCGATCGCGGCGAGGCTCGCGCCGCGCCGCGGCGTCGCGACGGCATGAAGCCAATTGGACATCGGCGCCGTGCTTCCGCCTGAGGACACCAGGCTGCGCGACCTGCGCCGCATGCGAGCACTCGCCACGGCCCTGCTCGTGCTGATGCTGCTGGTGTTTCTGGCGACCTCGATGGCGCAGCCGCACTGGCCGTGGCTGGCCTATCCGCGCGCCTTCGCAGAAGCCGGCATGATCGGCGCCTGCGCCGACTGGTTCGCGGTCGTCGCGCTGTTCCGCCATCCGCTCGGCGTCCCGATCCCGCACACCGCGATCGTTCCGCAGAGCAAGCAGCGCATCGCGGTGGCGCTGGGCCGCTTCATCGCCAACAACTTCCTGTCGCCCCGCGTGGTCGGCGACCGCATCCGCGACGTCGATATCGCCGGCTGGGCGGCGCACTGGATCGAGCGGCCGTCGCACGCCCGCAGCGCCGCGCAACGCACGGTCTCGGCGGTCCACCAGGCTCTGCAGGCGACGCCGAGCGCCGAGCTCAATTCCTTCCTGACCCGCCGAACCCGGCAGGGGATCGCGGCAGTTCCGGTGGCTCCGCTCGCATCGCGCGTGCTGGCGCTGTTGTGGGCGCATGGCGACGCGCAGGCGCTCGTCGAGCGCCTGATCAATTCGGCGAGCGAGGCGCTCGCCAACAACAAGGAGACCATCCGCAAGAAGGTCTCGCAGCGCTCCTACCGCTTCGTGCCGAAATGGGTCGACGGCATCGTGGCCGACCGCGTCATCTCCGGCATCGGTCAGACCCTCGACGAGATGCGCGAGCCAAACCATCCCTGGCGGATCGAACTCAAGGCCGAGGTCGAGCGTCTGATCGACCGGCTCGCCACCGATCCCGACTACCTCGCCAGGGGCGAAGAGCTGAAGCAGCGCATGCTCGACAATCCTGCCGTGATCCGGCAGATCGACGCGATGTGGCAGGCGATCGAGGCTCGGCTGAACTCTGCGGCGACCTCGGCCGCGATCGCGGATGCCATCGAAACCGCGCTGATCTCGCTTGCCGCCCGGGTCCGTGACGATGCCGAGATGCGCGACCGCATCAACCGCTGGCTTCGGGTCGCCGCGCTGCGCGCCCTCGCCTCGCGCCGCCAGGAGATCGCAGCCTTCATCCGCAAGGTGGTCGAGAACTGGGACACCGAAACGCTGATCATGCGGATCGAATTGCAGGTCGGGCGCGATCTGCAATTCATCCGGATCAACGGCACCGTCGTCGGCGGGCTGGTCGGCCTGCTGATCTTCTCCGTCTCGCGCTGGCTTTAGCGCGTCCGCCCAAGGTCACGGAAAACGAATTCGCAGCAACGGCAATTGCTGGAGCCTGTCGAGCAGCCGCACGATATGGCCCGCCGCCATTCCGAGGCAGCCGAGGATGAAGTGGCGGCGGGTCAAGCCTCGCCCGCGGTCCGCGAATGCAAGGCGCTGGAGGCGCGGTTCGGGAGCAGCGTGCCTGCGCAGGGCGGGGAGCGTCGTCATATGCATCAGCCGATCGGGATCCGGATTTCCGGCGCAGTGGTCATCTGCTCGATCGTGGTGTCGAACGACAGGCAATCCGGATTCTCGCCCGGCATCCGGCGCAGCGTCTCGACCAGCTGCTCCTGCTCCAGCAGGAACGAGCGGCCGTCGCGCAGGCGGGAAGGCGCGTGACGGCAACATCTGCTGCCGCTCAAAGCCGAGCGACCGGCAATAATTATAGAGCCGCGGCACGAAATGGCCGTAGCGCATCGCAAAACCGCCAACCCGGAAGGTCTCGATCATCCTCTGCCCGAGCGGTCAGACGTATCCAGAATGCACACGCGGGGAAAACTCGCCCGCTCCCCGTACCGGAACGGTAGATACCGTTGTTGACGGTTATGTGAATGCAGCCGGCAGCGACGATCCGGACGAGGCAGCCGGGTGGCGCGCTCAGCGCCCCCAGCGCAGCACGACCGGATCGAGCGCGCGCGCGATCTCGATCAGGCCGACGCGCGTCGCCGGATGCAGCGGTTGCAACGGGTGCCGCACTGCGTCCGACTTGATGACACCGCCTTCGCGCATCAGCACCTTGCAGGCCTGCAGTCCGCATTGGCGGTTCTCGTAATTGATCAGCGGCAGCCAGCGCGCGTAGGCCTGCACGGCCTCGTCGCGGCGGCCGGCGAAGAACGGATCGATGATCTGGCGGATGCCGTCGGGATAGCCCCCGCCGGTCATCGCTCCGGTGGCGCCGGCATCGAGATCGGCCATCAGCGTGATCGCCTCCTCGCCGTCCCACGGTCCCTCGATCACGCTGCCGCCCTTCTCGATCAGGCCGCGCAGCTTGTTCGCGGCCATCGGCACCTCGATCTTGAAGTACCTGATGTTGGCGAGTTCCTTCGCCATCCGCGCCAGCAAGTCCACCGACAGCGGCGTGCCCGCGACCGGCGCATCCTGGATCATGATCGGGATGTTGATGGCATCCGACACCGTCCGATAGAACTCGTAGATCGCCGGCTCGCCAACGCGGAAGGTCGCGCCGTGATAGGGCGGCATGATCATCACCATCGCGGCACCGGCGGCCTCCGCCTCGCGGCTGCGCGCAGCACACACCGCCGAGGAGAAATGCGTGGTGGTGACGATCACGGGAATGCGGCCCGCGACGTGCTCGAGCACGGCATGCATCACGGTCTCGCGCTCGGCATCGGTCAGCACGAACTGCTCGGAGAAGTTGGCGAGGATGCAGATGCCGTGCGAGCCGGCATCGATCATGAAATCGATGCAGCGCCGCTGCCCGTCGAGATCGAGGTTGCCGCCGGCGTCGAAGATCGTCGGCGCCACCGGGAACACGCCGCGATAGGGACGCTGTGCCGAATTCGTCATGTCAAATCCTCCCTCATGATCTGCCGCAGCTTGATCCGTCACACGTTGCGGAACGGCAGCGGCGGCCCTTCGAGTCTGCGCAGGCCCGGCTCGCGCCGCTCCAGCCACCAACCATACTGCTTCGGCCAGGACGCGAACACCTCGCCGCTTCCGCCGCCCAGCGCAAGCTCGGCATGCAGCGGCCAGTTCGGATCGAACAGCGCCTCGCGCCCGATCGCGACCAGATCGGCCTGGCCGCTGGCCAGGACATCCTCCGCCTGCTGCGGATGCAGGATCAGCCCGACCGCGATGGTCGCAACCTCGGCGGCGCGGCGGATTTCCTCCGCATAGGGCACCTGGAAGCCATAGCCGCGCGGAATCCGCGCCGCGGTTGCCGAGCCGAGCAGGCCGCCCGACGAACAATCGATCAGATCGGCGCCGCGCGCCTTGGCTTCGCGCGCGAATGCGATCTGATCCTCGAGCGTCAGGCCGCCATCGACACCATCGACCGAGGAGATGCGCACCGCCAGCGGCCGCTCCGCGGGCCAGGCGGCACGCACGGTCTCGATGATCTCGAGCGGATAGCGCATCCGCCCGGCGCGGTCGCCGCCATAGGCGTCGCTGCGGCGGTTCGACAAGGGCGACAGGAATTCGTGCAGCAGATAGCCGTGCGCGCAATGCACCTCGACGAATTCGAAGCCGGCCTCGACCGCGCGCAAGGTGGCGCGGCGCCAATGCTCGCGCAGCACGGCGAGCTCGGCAATTTCGAGCGCGTGCGGCATCAGCCAGCCTTCCTCCATCGGGATCGCACTCGGCGCCACCGTGCGCCACGGCAAATCGCCGCGAGCGCGGTCGGCCGCGTCGAGCGCGGCATTGCCGTACCATGGGCGCTGCATGCTGGCCTTGCGGCCGGCATGCGCAAGCTGGATCGAGGGCACCGCGCCGTTGTCCTTCAGGAAAGCGGCGATGCGTTCGAGCGGTGCGATCTGCTCGTCGTTCCAGATGCCGACGTCGCCATGGGTGATGCGCCCCTCGGCGGTGACCGCCGCGGCCTCGACCATCACGAGCCCGGCGCCGCCCTGGGCGAATTTGCCAAGATGAACAAGATGCCAGTCATTGGCGAGGCCGTCGGTCGCCGAATACTGGCACATCGGTGAAATCAGGATGCGGTTTCGGGAGGTCACGCCGCGAAGCGTGATCGGCTGAAACAAGAACGGCTGCGACATCTGGACCTGCGGAAGCGTGGTGGCGGGAAGAATGGCGGCCGAAAGCTAGGCGGCGCGCGCGCCGATCGCAAGCCGCGCCGCAGCGCAGGCGGCAAGACCAAAGCGCATGCAGCGCATACACAGGCGCGCGATCCGCAGAACCCGCAACGCTTGCTGAATCAACTTTCCCCGAGTGGTAAACATTTCCGTCATCGCCGGGCCATGCCACCGTTCGCAATTCGCGCCTGATATGCCTACATTGCCGACATGAAAAAAATCGGATTCCTCTCGTTCGGGCACTGGACGCCCTCCCCGCAATCGCAGGCCCGCTCCGCCGCGGATGTGCTGCTGCAATCGATCGACCTTGCGGTCGCTGCAGAAGAGCTCGGCGCGGACGGCGCGTATTTTCGCGTCCATCACTTCGCTCGCCAGCTGGCCTCGCCGTTCCCGCTGCTGGCGGCGGTCGGCGCGAGGACCAGCCGGATCGAAATCGGCACCGCCGTGATCGACATGCGCTACGAAAATCCGCTCTACATGATCGAGGACGCCGGCGCGGCCGACCTGATCGCGAGGGGACGCCTGCAACTCGGCATCAGCCGCGGCTCGCCCGAACAAGTGATCGATGGCTGGCGCTATTTCGGCTATCAGCCGGGCGAAGGCGAGACCGATGCCGACATGGGCCGGCGTCATGCCGAGATTTTCCTCGACATGCTGCGCGGACAAGGCTTTGCGCAGCCGAATCCGCGGCCGATGTTTCCCAATCCGCCCGGCCTGCTGCGGCTCGAGCCGCTCTCGGAAGGCTTGCGCGAGCGCATCTGGTGGGGCGCCGGCTCGAACGCAACCGCGGTCTGGGCGGCGAAGCTCGGCATGAACCTGCAGAGCTCGACGCTGAAGAGCGACGAGACCGGAGAGGCCTTCCACATCCAGCAGGCCGCGCAGATCCGGGCCTACCGCGCCGCCTGGAAGGAGGCCGGCCACACCCGCGAGCCGCGAGTCTCGGTGAGCCGCAGCATCTTCGCGCTGGTCGACGATCGCGACCGCGCCTATTTCGGCAACGGGCAGGAGGAAGACCAGATCGGCTTCATCGACGAGCGGACGCGCGCGATCTTCGGCCGCGGCTATGCCGCCGAGCCGGAAAAGCTGATCGAGCAGCTGAAGACGGACGAGGCGATCGCGGAGGCCGATACATTGCTGCTGACCGTCCCCAATCAACTCGGCGTCGCCTACAACGCCCATGTGATCGAGACCATCCTGACCCAGATCGCGCCGGCTCTCGGCTGGCGCTGAATTTGCCTCGACGCGCAAGCACCCGCGCCGGCCGTCCTTCAGGGGGTGTGGTTGAAAGCGGACGACCGGCAGCGGGCTTGAACCGGCCGTTCTCGCCGGAGGTTGGCCGGTTCTGTTTGGCCAATGCCGGAACCGGAGAGATCGTTCCGCCGGAACTTCGTTCTCAAACGCGGAGAACTACGGAAACATAACTGCGCGTTGTGAGAAGAACAGGTCGAGTACGGTCCGTTAGGCGCGCACGTTGCGTGAACAGATCGCCGTAATATCCCGGGATCATCACACAAGGCCAGTCTCGCGGAATTGGCTCAGGAATTCTCGTCGCGATTGCGGCGCTTGAGATCGAGGCGATCGATGCGCTCGTCAATCCGCCGGTTCAATTCCTCATCCTCGCTCGGATTCCTGCCGCGACGGGCGCGAACGACAAATACGCATCCGATCAGAACAACCGCAAAGAGTGCGTAGGGCCACCATTCCATGCGTTGATCTCAAATGAACGCTCGCCGATACGAGCGGGAAAAGTCATCGTTCAGGCCTGCCGGGATGCGCCGGTCTCGGCGCATAGAAGGGATTGACCAGGCAAGTTGCCGGAATCCCCACGGCGCTGGCCTGACACTGCCTTATCGACGCGAAGATACAATCCATTCGATCGCCGACCAGTTCCCCGTAAACATGCATGCAGACCGGATAGCGAGGATCGTACATTTGTGCGGATGCCGGCTTCGTCATGCAAAGCGCGCCCAGCGCGAGCAGCAGCGCTCCAAGCAACCTCACGTCATGTCTCCTGCGATTGCCGCGACAATGCATCGTCTCGCCGACAAGACTGTCCCGCGCGATTTGGCCTTGGGGCTGGAGCGGGCGAAGGGAATCGAACCCTCGTATGCAGCTTGGGAAGCTGCCGTTCTACCATTGAACTACGCCCGCGATCTCAATTGCTTGAGGTCGCCCTCACGGCTGCGACCGCCGGACCATAGCCCGGCCCGTGGCTGGGGATCAAGCGCGCATTGGCGCCGATCCCCGCGCCGTCGCCGCTACTGGCCCATCCTCACAAGCACGTCATTGATCACAAAGGAGGCAGCAGCGGATGCGTCGCAGCTCCCGCCGCGCGCATAGATGCAGGCTTCGCTGAAGCCGACGCGTGCACAGCTCTGCCGCGAGAAATCCGCCGGCAGATCGGCTGCGGCCTCGGGTCGCGCGAGGATGCGGTTGAAGGCCGGCCTGGTCGCCTGCAGCAGCAGAGGTAGCAGGATCAGCTCGGCGATCGGATCGGCGGGCGCAAGCGCATAGAGCGGCGCCGGGCCGACCAATCGCTCCCGCCCCGGCAATTGCTGGAAACGAACGTTGTAGAGCGCAAGGCCGCACAGCTGCGGATCGCTGCGCAGTTCGGCGGCAAGCCGCGCCGCGCCGACGCCGCGCGTCCAGTACTCGCGCATCCCGTCGCTGGCGCCGGCCAGCGCCACCGACAGCAGCGCCCAGCCGCCGAGCACGATCGGCATTGCCCAGCGCCGCCACGTAGCCTTCGCGCGCAGCCATTGCACCCAATCGGCCGAGCCCAGCGCCGCGACGATGGTGAACAGCGCCACCGACAGGAAGACGAAGCGGTATTCCTTGTGCACGATCAGGCTGTGGAAGACGAGGTTGACGAGCGCCACGGCCAGCAGCAGCGGCGCGTGCCGCCAGCCGCGCCAGATCGCAGCGAGCGGAAGCAGGATCGCTATCGACCACACGGTCAGGAAGTCGATCAGATAGGCCGAGGGCGGCGACACGCCGAATTCGATGGCGCGATCGTGGACCAGGTTTTCCCTGATATTGCCGATCAGCCAGGCGAACGGCACGGCGCCATGCGCAAGGTCGATCGCGGCGGCGAGCAGCAACGCAACGAGCCCGCCGGCGACCATCGGAACCAGGTTTCGCCAGCGTGTCCAGCACGCCCCGAAGGCCAGCACGGCGATCGCCGGCGCATACTGGAAGCGGCAGACAAAGGCGAAGGCGAGCAGCGCACCGCCAATCGCGAGACGCCGCGGCGACGTACCATCGGTGATCAACAGCGCCGCCGGAACGATGAGCGCGGCCGCCAGCGGCTCACCCAATGTGTGTGGCGCGAGCATGATCAGTTCGAACCAGGTCGCGGCCGCGAAGGCCGTGACGACGGCATGGGTTCGCGACACCCGCGCGCCAAACAACCAGGCGCTGACCACGATCGACAGCGAGGCGCATGCGGCGATCAGGCGCGGCACCAGGAAGGCGCCCGCGCCGCCGGGCGCGATGGCATCACCGAGCGCAACCGGCCCGGCCATCAATGTCGGCAGGAACCAGCCGCGAATGCCGTCGCGCCATTCCCACGTCAGGATGCCGTCATGGCCAAGCATCCGCCACGCCGGCTCGAGATACTGAAAGATCTCGTCGGGATAAATCACGTTGGGCCAGACCGCGGCCGCAAGGCGCAGCACCAGCGCCAGCAGCAGCAACGCGAAGAGCCCGTGAACACGCCCGCGCGCGCGCACGACCATGCCTGCGCTGCCGGGCGCGGCCTCGACGCTCGTGCCCGTCATCGTTCCGCCGATCGTCTTCTGGAGCAGCATGTCGCGACCAGATAGCGGGCAAAGCCTTTAAGATGCGTGACTGGAAGATGCGTGACCGGACGTTGTCGAGGTCACACAGCGCCGGCCACAACATGCTTAACCAATCGTCAAGATTCCGGATGCGCCGGACCGCGACGATGTTATGATCGCGTCTGGGGGTTGGCGGCGTCATGGCGGGGCGTGGGTACACCATTTTCGACACGGCAATCGGCCGATGCGGCATCGCATGGGGCGAAGCCGGCGTCGCCGGTGTCCAGCTTCCCGAGTTCCGCGAAATCGAAACCCGCAAGCGGCTGTTCAAGCTCTATCCCGATGCACGCGAGATGCGGCCTCCCGAGGAGATCGAGGTCGCGATCGAGGGCATTGCAGCGATCTTGCGCAGCGGCAATGCCGATCTCACCGGCGTTGCGCTCGACATGAGCGCCATCCCGGCCTTCAACCAGCGCGTCTACCAGACCGTCCGCGGCATTCCCCGCGGCGAGACCCGGACCTATGACGAGGTGGCGAGCGCGCTGCGTGCGTCCGGCGCGGTCTATTCGGTGGCGCAGGCGCTCGGCCGCAATCCCTTCATGATCATCGTGCCCTGCCACCGCGTGCTGGAGGCGGGCCACTATGCCGACCGGATCTCCCCGAACGGCGGCAGCGTCTCCAAGCGGCGGCTGCTTTCGATCGAAGGCGCCCAGTCATCGACCAGCAAAACCCTGTTCGACGTGCTGCTGCCCGTTGCACGGCCCCGGCCGCAAGCCTAAATCTGGGGTATGACCCGGACCACGCTGTTGCAGCGAGATCGCATCACGGTGAACGAGTTTCGCTGCACGGCGGAGCCCGGCGACAAACCATTCGCCGAGCAGTTCGCCTGCCACTCCGTGTCCTATGTCCGCAGTGGCAGCTTCGGCTGCCATTGCCGCGGCCGCTTCCATGAGCTGGTGGCAGGCTCGATCCTGGTCGGCCATCCCGGCGACGAATACACCTGCACGCACGACCATGTGGTCGGCGACGAATGCCTGTCGTTCTTCCTCGACCCGGAGCTGGTCGAGACGATTGGCGACCGCACCACGGTGTGGCAGGTCGGCTCGGTGCCGCCGCTGCCCGAATTGATGGTAATCGGCGAGCTCGCCCAAACGGCGGCAGCTGGCAACAGCGACGTCGGCCTCGACGAGGTCGGCCAGCTCCTCGCCAGCCGCCTTGTCGAGCTGGTGTCCGACCGCAAGGCAAAGCCCCTCACCGCCGGCCTGCGCGATCGCCGCCGCGCCGTCGAGGCCGCGCTGTGGATCGACGCCAATTCGCACCAACAGATCGATCTCGACGATGCCGCGGAGCAGGCTGGCCTCAGCACCTTTCATTTCCTGCGGTTGTTTTCCGCGGTGCTCGGCGTTACCCCGCATCAATATCTCGTGCGCTCGCGGCTGCGCCATGCGGCGCGGCGGCTCGTCGACGACGACAGCCCGGTCACCGATATCGCCTACGACGTCGGCTTCGGCGATCTCTCCAATTTCGTGCGCAGCTTCCACCGCGCCGCCGGCGCCTCGCCGCTCAAGTTCCGCCAGGCCTCCCGCGGCGACCGCAAGATTCTCCAAGAACGCCTTGCGCTGCAATAGCTAGGTTGCTCCGGTCCGCGCGTCCCTCGACGCGCCCAGCGACTGGAGACCCCATCATGTACGACCATATCGGATTGCGCGTCGCCGACCTCGACGCCAGCGTGCGCTTTTATACCGCGGTGCTGGCGCCGCTCGGCTTCGTGCTGTGCTCGCGCGACGACAGCGGCGCGGGCTTCGGCCCCAAGGGCGAACCCGCGCTCTGGCTGCATCTGCACAAGGGCCGCGCGCAAGGCGGCGCCCACATCGCGTTCCGCGCCCCGAGCCACGACGCGATCAAGACATTCCACACCGAGGGCCTGAAGGCCGGCGGCAAGGACAACGGCGCGGCAGGCCATCGCAAGGACTACAGCCCGACCTACTACGCGGCGTTCCTGCTCGATCCCGACGGCAACAATGTCGAGGCGGTGAGCACCTAAGCCTCAACCCGTCATTGCGAGGAGCGAAGCGACGAAGCAATCCATGCTCTCGCCCTGCGGAAGGATGGATTGCTTCGCGGAGCCTGTCATCCGGCGGCGCTTTGCGCCGACCGGGTGGCTCGCAATGACGACCTTCACATCCATCCAACCAAGGACTCAATCTCATGGCTTCCATTCACAAAGACATCCCGATCGACGCACCGGCCGACCACGTCTGGGACGCGTTGCGCGATTTCGGCGCGCTGCATACGCGGCTGGTGCCGGGCTTCGTCACCGACACCAAGCTCGACGGCGACGTCCGCACCGTGACTTTCAGTAACGGCACCGTGGCGCACGAGACGCTGGTCGATTGCGACGACAAGCGGCAACGGCTGGTCTATGCGATCACCAGCGAGCGGCTGAAGCAGCATTCCGCCTCGGTGCAGGTGTTTGCCGAAGGCGATACGCGCTGCCGGGTGGTGTGGATCGCCGACGTGCTGCCGCACGAAGTCGCGCCCTACATGGACGCGCAGATGGATCTCGGCGCGGCGGCGATGCAGGCCGCACAGGCCAAATCGGCCAGGGAGAAGAGCGCGGCGTAGCGGGGCTGGCGGCCGAAAAGCTTTATCACCGTCACCCTGAGGAGGCCGCAAAGCGGCCGTCTCGAAGGGCCGACGGCCGGGCTTTGTCCACGAGCCTGTTGAGGCATCGGGGCCGTGCATCCTTCGAGACGCGGCCAAGTGGCCGCTCCTCAGGATGACGGTGTGAGAGTCGCGAATGACGGACTGAGACTTACGACAGCGCCGGTTGCGCCTGGGCGACCGGCGCAGCCTTGCCCCAGCGCGTCAGGATCACGCTGAGGCAAGAGAGCACGCCGAGCACGCCCATCGAGGCGGCGGCGAGTGCGAAGAAGTTTTGCGCGCTCGCCTCATGGGTCGACAGCCACCAACCGCCGGCGCCGATGAAGATCAGCCGCGCGGTCTGCGCCAGCACCGGACCCAGCACCTTCGCCGCACCCTGCGAGGAGAAATACATCGACATCGCAAGGCCGATGAAGGCGTACATCGGCGCGGCGGTCGAGAGATATTGGTGGCTGGTCGCCCGCACATGCGGATCATTGGTGAACAGATTGACCCACAGGTCTGGGAAGACGGCGATGAAGCTGCCGACCACGCCGACCGCAAGGAATGACACCGTGCCTGCGGTCCAGGCGATGCGCCGGGCGCGCGCAACGCGCTCGGCGCCGACGGCCATGCCGATCATCGGCACCGAAGCGATGCCGACCGCGAACGCCACCGAGGTCAGCATGAATTCGAGCCGCGCGCCGATGCCGTAGCCGGCGAGCACCGCGGTGCCGAACTGCGCCAGCATGTGGGTGAAGATCGAGATCGTCAGGACCGATTGCAGCGGCGAGAAGCAGGAGACCGCGCCGACCCTGAGGATGTCGATGAACATCGCCCATTGCACGCGTAACCCCTTGAGCTTCGGCTTCACGCGGGCGCGGCCCGAGAACAGATACCAGCCCATCACGCTGATGCTGATCGAATAGGCGATCAGCGAGCCCGCGGCGACGCCGCGCATGCCGAATTGCGGTACCGGCCCGAGGCCGAGCCCGAGCGTGCCGCCGAGAATGATCTGCCACACCGCCGAGGACAGGATCATGGTCGACGGCAGCTTCATGTTGCCGGTGCCGCGCAGGATGCCGGCCATCGTGTTCATCAGCCAGGGCAGGATCGCGCCGCCGAAGAAGATCTGCGAATAGGCGATTGCATTCGCCAGCACGTTGCCGCGGCCGCCGAGCAATTCGAGCAGGCGCGGACCGAAGATCAGCATGCCCAGCATGAAGGTGACACCGAACGTCAATCCGATCAGCAGCGCATGCATGGCAAGTGTCGAGGCGCGCTCGATCTCGCCGGCGCCGAGCGCGCGCGCGATCGCGGATGCGACGCCGCCGCCCATCGCGCCGCCGGACATCGTCATGGTCAGAATCACGCAGGGAAACACCAGCGCCATCGCCGCGAGCGATTCAACGCCGAGCCGGCCGATATAGGAGGTCTCCGCGATCACCACGCAGGTGCCGGCGGAGAGCGCGATCACGTTCGGCCACGCCAGCCACAACAGCGTGCGCAAGATCGGCCCGTCGAGCAGCGCGTTGCGCGCCGGTCTCGTCACCGGCGGCGGCAGCGGTCGTTCTTGTTCGTCGACAGGTATTTCGGCGAGGCCGAGATCGGACATTTCTACTCCCACGCGCGATCTGGGGAGCCGCGCCATGGTGTTTCCCTACCATGGCAGCGGCGAAATCCACGTGCGCGGGACGCAAGGGGGGCCTGCGCGATTGCAGGTGAACCCGAATGAACCCCTGATCTAGCCGATCGACCAGACCAACGGCGCGCCGGCGGCGCCATTGGGCGTCAGATGCACCGGAATATGCCGTCCGCAGCCGGTGGCCAGCCCTTCGAACAGGCCCGTCAGCACGTTTGCGCAGGCCGGGTGATAATCGGCCACGTCGGCCATCAGCTTCCAGCCCCGCTGGCGGATCTCGAACTGGCCCTCGGACTCGCTGATCTCTGCGACATCATCCTGCGACTCGAACAGCGCGCGCAGGAATGCGGCAAATTCCGCGGCACGGCCACGGCTGCCGCCGAGCGCCTGCGCGACCTCGTCGAAATACTGCATGCCAATGAGCTTGCCGGTGAGATGCAGCAGGTAGCTCGCGTCCTCAGGCCCGAACACCTGCACGATGACCGGCGCGGCGGTCTTCACATATTCCATCGCGTAGTTGCGATAGGCCTTCTCCAGCCGCGGCTTCGGCCAGCTGTCGACCGGCAGCGCCGGCGCGGTTCTGGGATCGAACAGCGGCGCCTCGCGATGGCGCGCGAACACCAGGCGCTGGTCGAGCTCGAGCGGATGATCGTATTCGCAGTAATAGCCCTCGAGCCCATCCTGTCCATCGACGCTCTGCTTGGTGCAGACAAAGCCGAGCCTGAGATCGCCGAGTGCGACACCATTGTTGGCGTGCCAGCCGCGCAGCATCGCGCGCGAGACCTCGCCGGGCACGCCACAGATCGCGGTGCCCTTCCAGATCCAGCGCGGCGGCGGATAGCGGATCCAGGCCTTGCGGTCACTCTCGTACATGTATTCGACATGCACGCCGCCGATCCAGTTGGAGAGGTAGTGATACTGCGCGGCGGCGACCGCCGGCGGCAGGCCGTCGAGGCCGAGCTTCTTCAAGCCGGGCAGGAAGCGCTCCTGCTGCTGACGGCGAAACACGCGGAAGACGAACTCGGCGGCGTCGGCCGTACCGCGCCGCGTGACCACGGTGAGGATCAGTCCGGTGAAGAAGGCGTGATAGAGATCGGCGACGCTGCGCCACTTCCGCCACTGCGCTTCTTGCTGCGCTGAATCTGTTGCGGCGCTCATGTTCGCTCCCTGCTTGTTGTTTGCCGGACTGTGTCATCGCCGACGAGACCGCGCAACCAACACACTCGGTGTCATCGCCCGACTTGATCGGGCGATCCATTATTCCAGAGACAGTCGTTGTCGATGGAGGGGCCGCGGCGTACTGGATTCTCCGCATTCGCGGGGAATGACGGCGGAGAATGACGCGAAATCCGAGCTACGGAATTACACGCGAAAATGCTTGGAGAGCTTCAGGCCCTGCGCCTGATAGTTCGAGCCGATGCGCTGGCCGTAGAGCGCGTCGGGACGCTCGAGCATGCGTTCATAGACGAGGCGGCCGACGATCTGGCCGTGCTCGAGGATGAACGGCACCTCGCGCGAGCGCACTTCAAGCACGGCGCGCGCGCCCTTGCCGCCAGCACCGGCATAGCCGAAGCCGGGATCGAAGAAGCCGGCATAGTGCACGCGGAATTCGCCGACCAGGGGATCGAACGGCACCATCTCCGCGGCGTAGTCCGGCGGCACCTGCACGGCCTCTTTCGAGGCCAGGATGTAGAACTCGCCGGGATCGAGGATGAGGCTGCCGTCGGGCCGCGCCTTGATCGGCTCCCAGAAGTCGTCGACCGCATAGCCGCCGCGGCGATCGACATCGACCACGCCGGTGTGACGCTTGGCGCGATAGCCGACGAAGCCGCCCGAAGTCTCGCCGGAGAGATCGACCGAGAGCGCGACACCGTGGGTGAGATCGGCATCGTCGATATCGACCAGCCGCTCGGCGGCATGCAGCGCGTCGAGCTCGTCGGCGTTCAACGTCGCCTCGCCGATCCGGAAACGAACCTGGCTGAGCCGCGAGCCCTCGCGCAGCAGCACGGGAAACGTCTTCGGCGAGATCTCGGCATAAAGCGGGCCGTGGTAGCCGGCGCCGATCATGTCGAAGCGGCGGGTGCCGTCGGCGATCACGCGGGTGAAGACGTCGAGCCGTCCGGTCGAGCTCTTCGGGTTGGCCGCGGCCACGATCTCCGGCGGCAGCGCCAGGCTCTCCAGCAGCGGGACGATGTAGACGCAATTGGTCTCCAGCACCGCACCGTCGGAGAGATCGATCTCGTGCAGCTTGAGCTGGTCGATCCGCTCGGCGACGGTGGCATCGGGGCCCGGCAGGAAGCTGGCGCGGACCCGGTAGGCGATGTCGCCGAGGCGGAGGTCAAGGCTTGCCGGCTGGATCTGGCTCTCGACGAAGTCGTAGGCGGGCAGGATGAGGCCGGCCTCCGCCATCTCCGCGATCATGCGGTCGGGCAGGATTCCGTTGGATTCATCTTCCAGCGTGAACGACACGGCGAGGTCCCTCGAGATGGCCCAAAATCATACTCTGAACGGCCACCAAGCCCCAATATATGGGCTTTTAGGGGTTATCCGATGACCGTCTTGACGGAAAGGGCGCGAGGGAATATCAGCTGCACTTATCCCGTGGTGATTTGAGCCGGCCGGCTTGCAGCCACGTTAAATAAGTCGCTAAACAGGCCGGGGACAGTGTGATCCCGGCTTGTGGAGGTTGCTCCAGGCCGGTTTTTTTGTGGCCAGTTTCCAAGGGAAATGGCCACTTCGGAGGTCACATGTCTGAATCTGAAGGTACCGCCCGTTTTCGTCCCGAAACCCGCCTCGTCCATGGCGGCACGCTGCGCTCGCAATTCGGGGAGACGTCGGAAGGGCTGTTTCTCACCCAGGGCTACGTCTACGACACCGCCGAGCAATGCGAGGCGCGCTTCAAGGGCCAGGACCCCGGCTTCATCTATTCGCGCTATTCCAACCCGACGATTGCGATGTTCGAGCGCCGCATGATCGAGCTCGAGGGCGCGGAAGCCGCGCGCTCGACCGCGACCGGCATGGCCGCGGTGACCACCGCGATCCTCGCGCCGCTGAAGGCCGGCGACCACGTGGTGGCATCGAAGGCGCTGTTCGGCTCCTGCCTCTACGTGGTGCAGGACCTGCTGCCGCGCTACGGCATCGAGACCACGCTGGTCGACGGCCTCGATCTCGACCAGTGGCAGCGCGCCTTGCGGCCGAACACCAAGACCTTCTTCCTGGAAAGCCCGACCAATCCGACGCTCGACGTGCTCGACATCGGCGCCATCGCCAGGATCGCGCATGGCGGCGGCGCCCGGCTGATCGTCGACAACGTGTTCGCGACGCCGATCTGGCAGAGCCCGCTGTCGCTCGGCGCCGACGTCGTGGTCTATTCCGCGACCAAGCATATCGACGGCCAGGGCCGCTGCCTCGGCGGCATCATCCTGTCGTCGGAAGCCTTCATCGCCGAGCACATCCACAATTTCATGCGCCAGACCGGCCCGTCGCTGTCGCCGTTCAACGCCTGGGTGCTGCTGAAGGGACTGGAGACGCTCGGCGTCCGCGTCCGCGCTCAGACCGAGAACGCGGCGAAGATCGCCGAGGCGCTGGCCAAGCATCCGAAGATCACGCGGCTGGTCTATCCCGGCCGCGCCGATCATCCGCAGGCCGAGACGGTGAAGAAGCAGATGGGCGCCGGCTCGACGCTGGTCGGCTTCGAGGTGAAGGACGGCAAGGCCGGCGCCTTCCGCTGCCTCAACGCGCTGAAGATCTCGCGCATCTCCAACAATCTCGGCGATGCGAAGAGCCTGGTCACGCATCCCGCGACCACGACGCATCAGCGCCTGGCGCCGGAAGCCCGCGCCGAGCTCGGCATCAGCGAAGGCTTCATTCGCTTCTCGGCCGGGCTCGAGCATCCCGACGACCTGATCGAGGATTTCGAGCGGGCGCTGGAGCAGGTTTGAGACTGGCGTAGAAGCCTAAAGCGCGAAACAAGACCTCATCCTGAGAGGATGTGAGGCTGTATCCTCGTCCACCGCCGTCATCGCCCGGCCTGTGCGCAATTGCGCACATGGACCGGGCGATCCAGTACGCCGCGGCCCTTCGGCTCAAGCACTGCGGTCTCTGGAATACTGGATCACCCGCCTGCGCGAGTGATGACACTGAGCAAGCTGAGCAATCACCCCGTCATCCCTGAGGGAACAGCCGCTTACGTCGCCGCCGTCGTCACGCCGCCGTCGACCACGATGGTCTGGCCGGTCATGAAGGTCGAGGCATCGGAGGCAAGATAGGCCACCGCGCCGGCGATCTCGTCAGGCTCGCCGATGCGGCGGAGCGGCGTCGAGGCGGTGCGGCGCTTCAGATTGTCCGGGTCCTCCCACAGCGCGCGGGCGAAATCGGTCTTCACCAGGCCCGGCGCCACGCAATTGACCCGCACGCCCTTCGGCCCCCATTCGCCGGCGAGGCTGCGGCACAGCGCAAAGTCCGCCGCCTTGGAGATGCCGTAGGCACCGATCACCGTCGAGCCACGCAGGCCGCCGATCGAGGAGATGATCACGACCGAACCCTTGCCGCGCTCGGCCATCTGCGGGATCGCCAGTGCGGACAGCCAGATGTTGCTCTTGACGTTGGAGCCCATGATCTTGTCGAAGGCTTCGTCCGTGATGTCGAGCAGCGGGCCGTAATACGGGTTCACTGCGGCGTTGCAGACCAGGGTGTCGATCTTGCCGTAGTGCTTGATCGTGCCCGAGATCAGCGCCTCGACCTCCGCGCGGCGCGCGATGTTGCAGGGGATGACGAGCGCATCGCCGCCGGCCTTCTTGATGCCGTCGGCGACTTCCTGGCAGGCATCCGCCTTGCGCGAGGAGATCACGACCTTGGCGCCGAGTTTTGCCAGGAGTTCCGCCGAGGAGCGGCCGATGCCGCGGCTCGAGCCGGTGACGACGGCGACCTGGCCGGTGAGATCGAACGGAGTGTTTTTCATTGTTGTTGCCTCCCGGATGGTTAGAAAAACTCGTCACGCGCGGGCTTGACCCGCGCATCCATCTTTTCAAGAGCGATGGATTGCCGGGTCAAGCCCGGCAACGACATCTCAAGCCAGCAGCCCGCCGCCCTCGCTGACGCGACGGAGATGGTAGTCGGTGTCGCCGAGCGTGTTCTCGATCATGGTCAGCCGCTTGAAGTAGTGGCCGATCTTGGCTTCCATGGTCATGCCGATGCCGCCATGGAGCTGGATCGACTGCTGGCCGACGAACTTCAGGGACTTGCCGACCTGCACCTTGGCGGCCGCGACCGCGGACGAACGCTCCTTGGCATCACTGAAGTCCGACGCCATGGTCGCGAACATCGACATGCTGCGGGCCTGCTCCAGCGCCACGAACATGTCGGCGGCACGGTGCTGCAGGCTCTGGAACGAGCCGATCGCAACGCCGAACTGCTTGCGGGTCTTGATGTACTCGACGGTCTCCTTCAGCGACTCGTCCATCGCGCCGACGGCTTCCGCGCACAGCGCAATGCGGGCTTCGTCCGCTACGCGCTCGATCAGGGGCAGGCCGTTCTCGGGATCGCCGATCGCAGCATCCGCACCGACCTCGACATTGGTGAAGGTGATGTCGGCCGCGTGCAGTCCGTCCTGGGTGGGATAGCCCTTCCGGGTGACGCCCTTGGCGTCCGCCGGGACCAGGAACACGCCGATGCCGATCTTGTCGCGCTGGCCGCCCTTGGTGCGCGCGGTCACGATCAAGGTGTCGGCGTTCTCGCCGTTGAGCACGACGAACTTCTCGCCGTCGATCACCCAACCGTCGCCCTTCTTCTTGGCCGTGGTCACGACGTCGAACAGGTCGTAGCGCGAGTTCTTCTCGAGCTGGGCGAAGCCGAAGGTCCTGCTGCCGTCGATGATGCCCGGGATGTACTTGGCCTTCTGCTCGGCCGAGCCGCCATGGCGCAGGAAACCGCCGGCGACCACGACGGTGGCGAGATAGGGCTCGACCACCAATGACTTGCCGAGCGCCTCCATCACGATCATGGTCTCGACCGCGCCGGCGCCGAAGCCGCCGTCGGTCTCCGCAAAGGGCAGACCGAGCAGGCCCTGCTCGGCGAGCTTGCCCCAGAGCGCTTTGCTCCAGCCGCCCTTCTCCTTCATGTACTTCTTGCGCGCATCGAAGTCGTAGGCATCCGCCAGCAAACCGTCGACGCTTTCCTTGAGAAGCCGCTGCTCCTCGGACAGATCAAAATCCATTTTACCATCTCTCCAAAATCACGCGGGCGCCTGCCCTGATCTCCACTCGTCATCCCCGCGAATGCGGGGATCCAGTAGGCCGCGGCCCTCATTGGGAATCACAACCGCCTCGGCGTACCGGGTCCCCCGCCCCTGTGCGCAATTGCGCACAAGGCGGGGGACGACACCGAACTTGTGGCTTACAGCCCCAGCACCGCCTTGCTGATGATGTTGCGCTGGATCTCGTTGGAGCCGCCGTAGATCGAAACCTTGCGGTTGTTGAAGTAGCTCGGCGCGATCTGCGCGGTCCAGTCCATGCTCTCGTTCGAGCCGGCATCGCCATGCTCGTCGTAGGGCGCGGCGAACGGTCCGATGATCTCCATCAGCAGCTCGGTGGTGGTCTGCTGGATTTCCGAGCCCTTGATCTTGAGCACCGAGGAAGCCGGATTGGGCTTGCCCTTGCCGTGCTTGCCCTCGTCGGCGACGACGCGGAGCTGGGTCAGCTCGAGCGCCTTCAGCTCGATCTCGCAGGCCGTGAGCTTCTCGCGGAATGCCGGATCCTCGATCACCGGGCGGCCGCCGGACTCGACCTTGGAGGCCAGCGCGCGGATGCGACGCAGCCGCTCCTTCGACACGCCGACCCGGGCGATGCCGGTGCGCTCATTGCCGAGCAGGAATTTGGCGTAATCCCAGCCCTTGTTCTCTTCGCCGATCAGGTTCTCGTAGGGCACCTCGACGTCGTCGAAGAACACTTCGTTGACCTCGTGGCCGCCGTCGATGGTCTGGATCGGGCGCACGGTGACGCCCTTCGACTTCATGCTGAACACGATGAAGGAGATGCCCATCTGCTTCTTGGCGGCCGGATCGGTGCGGCACAGGCAGAAGATCATGTCGGCGTGCTGGGCGAGCGTGGTCCAGGTCTTCTGACCGTTGATGATCCACTTGTCGCCGCGGCGCTCGGCCTTGGTCTTCAGCGACGCGAGGTCCGAGCCCGAACCCGGCTCCGAGAAGCCCTGGCACCACCAGTCGTCGACATTGGCGATGCGCGGCAGGTATTCCTTCTTCTGCTTCTCGTTGCCGAAGGTGTAGATGACCGGGCCGACCATGCTGACGCCGAAGGCGAGCGGCTGCGGCGCGGGATAGGACTGCAGCTCCTCGTTGAAGATGTAGTGCTGCACGGTGGTCCAGCCGGTGCCGCCATATTCCTTCGGCCAATGGGTGACGCCCCAGCCCTTCTTGTTGAGGATGCGCCACCAGGTGACCATCTCGTCCTTCGACAGATGGCGGCCTTCCTGCAGCTTGCGCCGTGTATCCGGCGGCACGTTGTTCTTGAAGAACTCCCGTACCTCCTCGCGAAACGCTATCTCTTCCTTGGTGAAAGCGAGATCCATCGGATCCTCCGTTTAAAGTTCAATGCTTCGTCACTCTCGATGTCGTCCCGGCCTTGTGCGCGATTGCGCACTGGAGCCGGGACGACGGATTCATTGCACCATATCGTCCATCATGAACGGGATCCTGATGGGGTCTGTTGCTGATGGGGTTGAGACGTCTTCGGCTGCTGCTGCCGCAATTCGTGACGGGACAGCTTGCCGACCGGAGTGCGCGGCAGTTCGGCGACGAACTCGACCGCGGCCGGCAATTCATGCTTGCCGACCTTGCCGGTGAGGAAGGCGCGCAGCTCGTTGATCGAGAACTCCTTCTCGCCGTCGCGCAGCTTGATGAAAGCCTTTGCCGCCTCGCCGCGGTAGTCGTCGGGGATACCGATCACGATCACTTCCTGCACGGCAGGATGGGTGTAGATCGCCTGCTCGATCATCTGCGGATAGACGTTGAAGCCGCCGGAGATGATCATGTCCTTCTTGCGGTCGACCAGATAGAAATAGCCGTCGGCGTCCATGTAGCCGATGTCGCCGGTCAGGAAGCGGTCGCCGACGAAGGCCTCCGCGGTCTCCGCCGGCCTGTTCCAGTAGCCCTTGGTGACGTTCGGGCCGCGGATGCGGATCTCGCCGACCTCGCCGACCGGCATCACCTTGGTGGAATCCTCCAGCGACACCACGTCCATCTCGATACCGGGCAGCATCAGCCCGATCGAGCCCGGCTTTTCCGGCCCTTCCTTCGGATGGCCGGTGCCGGGCGAGCAGGTCTCGGTCATGCCCCAGCCGCTCTTCAGCTTCATGCCGACGCGGCGCTCGAAGATCTTGGCGACCTCGACCGGCAGCGGCGCGCCGCCGGAGCCGGCGACCACCAGCGAGGAGAGATCGCGCTTGTCGAGGTCGGGCAGCGAGGCGATCGCGATCCACATCGTCGGCACGCCGGGAAACACCGTCGCGCGCTTGACCTCGATGTCGCGCATCACGGCCTCGACGTCGAAGCGCTGGTGCAGCGAGATCAGATGGCCGCGCCGGATCACCGACAGCAGCACGACGGTCAGCGCGTAGATGTGAAACAGCGGCAGCACGCAGATCACGCGCTCGATCGCGTTGCGCTCGAGCCGTCCCGGCTTGCCCCAGACGTCGTAGATCGAGACCGCCGCGGTGAGATTGCCGTGGCTCAGCATGGCGCCCTTGGGCAGGCCGGTGGTGCCGCCGGTATATTGCAGCAGCGCGACGTCCTCGACGTCGACCGCGGGCCATTGCGACGGCTTGACTGCGCCGTCGATGAACTGCCGGTGGGTGATGATCGCGGGATTGTCAGGCAGTGCGGTCTGCTGTGTGCCGACCTTGCCCCAATTGTCATCCTCGCAAACGATCAGACGGTCGAGCAGACCCTTGGCGAGGAATTTTAGCGCGGTCGGCAGCAGCGCCGACAGGTTGCTGGTGACCAGCACGCGCGCGCCTGAATCGGACAGCTTGTGCGACAGCGCGATCTCGCCGTCGAGCGGCGACAGGTGCACGACACGGGCTCCAGCCTTCAGCGCGCCGAAGAAGTTGATCGGGTGGTCAGGCGAGTTGCCGAGAAACAGCGCGACCGAAGTGCCCTTGCCGTAACCGGCCCGCATGAAGGCGGTGGCCGCGGTCTCGACCAGGGCCTCGAGCTCGCTGTAGCTGATCTGCCGGTCGCGGAATTCGAGCACCGGACGCGCGCCGAACTCGGCGGCGGCATTCGAGAGCAGGTCCGGCAGCGTGCCGCGCGTGATCTCGTCACTCCACTGCACGCCCTTGGGATAATATTGTTCGCCGGGATAGGTCATTGATACATCTGACTGCCGTTAGGTGAGCACCGGCGCGAGGGCTCCCCTCCCCCTTGTGGGGAGGGGTTGGGGAAGGGGGTCCACTCGGGCGGTCCCGATGCGGCCACCCCTCTCCCTAACCCTCTCCCACAAGGGGAGAGGGAACCCTGTCACCGCCTTTGTATCGCCGAAAGATCACGCCGCCTTCGACGCTGCGGCGAGCGAGGCGAAGGTCTTGCCTTCGTCGGCGAGCTTCTTCAGCAGCGGCGCCGGCTCGAGCGAGGGATCGTTGGTCTCCTTGGCGTAGAAGGCCAGACGGTCAGCGATATGCTTGAGGCCGACGGTGTCGGCCCAGAACATCGGGCCGCCGCGATAGATCGGCCAGCCATAGCCATAGAGCCAGACCACGTCGATGTCAGACGGACGCGCCGCGATGCCCTCGGCGAGGATCTTCGCGCCCTCGTTGATCATCGGGTACATCATCCGCTCGAGGATCTCGTCGTCGCTGACGACGCGCTTCTTGCGGCCGAGGCGCGCCAGCGTCTCGTCGATCAGCTTCTCGACCTCCGGATCGGGCAGCGCCGCGCGCGAGCCCTGCTCATACTTGTAGTAACCCTTGCCGGTCTTCTGGCCGAAACGGCCGGCTTCGCACAGCGCGTCCGCGATCTCCGACTTGATGCCGCGGTCCTTGCGCGAGCGCCAGCCGATATCGAGACCGGCGAGATCGCCCATCGCGAACGGGCCCATCGGCATGCCGAACTTGGTGACCACAGCGTCGACCTGCTGCGGCAATGCGCCTTCGAACAACAGCTTCTCGGACTGCTTGCCGCGCTGCGCCAGCATGCGGTTGCCGACGAAGCCGTCGCAGACGCCGACCACAGCCGGCACTTTGGCAATTTTGCGGGCGATCGACACCGCAGTCACCAGCGCGTCGGGCGCGGTCTTGTCGGCGCGCACGATCTCGCACAGCTTCATGACGTTGGCCGGCGAGAAGAAATGCATGCCGAGCACGTCCTGCGGACGCTTGGTCGACTGCGCGATCTCGTCGATGTTGAGGTAGGAGGTGTTGGAGGCCAGCACTGCGCCCGGCTTGGCGTACTGATCGAGCTTGCCGAACACTTCCTTCTTGACCGCCATGGTCTCGAACACCGCCTCGATCACGAGATCGGCGTCGCCGACGTTCTCGATGCCGACGACGCCGTTGATCAGCGCCATGCGCTTGGCGGGCGCGTCCGCCGGGATGCCGCCGCGCGCGGCGGTCGCCTCGTAGTTCTTCTGCATGATGCCCAGGCCGCGCTTGAGCTGCTCCTCGCCGGTCTCGACCAGGGTGACCGGGATGCCGGCATTGGCGAACGACATCGCGATGCCGCCGCCCATTGTGCCGGCGCCGAGGATCGCGACGCGCGCCACGTTGCGGCCCTTGGTGCCCTCGGGGACGCCGGAGATCTTGGCGGCTTCGCGCTCGGCGAAGAACGCGTAGCGCTGCGCCTTCGACTGGTCGCCGTTCATCAGCTTGAGGAAGCCCTCGCGCTCCTTCTTCAGGCCTTCGTCGAACGGCAGGTCGATCGCGGCGCCGACGGCATCGGCGGCGGCGAACGGCGCCTCGAGACCGCGCGACTTCTTGGTCAGCGCAGCGACCGCATTGGTGAAGATCGAACGGTCGGCCTTGGCCGCGGCGAGCTTGCTATCGTCATCGCGCAGCTTGCGCAGCGGACGCTTCTCGGCGACCACCTTGCGCGCAAATGCCTCACCGCCCGACGCCGGGCCCTCGACGATCTCGTCGATCAGGCCGGCCTTCAGCGCGGCGTCGGCGCCGATCGGATCGCCGCCGACGATCATCTTGACCGCCAGCTCGGGACCGACCGCACGCGGCAGGCGCTGGGTGCCGCCGGCGCCCGGCAGCAGGCCGAGCTTCACCTCGGGCAGGCCGAGCTTGGCGTCCTTGGTGGCGACGCGATAGTGGCAGGCCAGCGCGACCTCGAGGCCGCCGCCGAGCGCGGTGCCGTGGATCGCGGCAACGATCGGCTTCGGCGAACTTTCCATCAGGCTCAGCACCTCGGCGAGGCCAGGCGGCTTCGGCGGCTTGCCGAATTCGGTGATGTCGGCGCCGGCGATGAAGGTGCGGCCGGCGCAGGTCAGCACGATGCCCTGGACCTGCGCATCATCGATCGCGCTCTTGACGCAATCGAAGATGCCGCCGCGCACGGCAGCGCTCAGCGCGTTCACGGGCGGACTGTTAACCGTGACGACGGCAATGTTGTCATGACGTTCGAGCTTGACGACTTCACTCACCGGGACTCTCCCTGGATGCTTGTTCTTGAACTTGCGTTGAGTAGCTGCACGACTTGCGTCGAGCCGCCAGGATTAGACCAATTTCGCACTGCGAAATTTAATTCCACATCTTGACACGGAGGGTTATTTTGAAGCACGAGCCTTGTCAACGAGCATGACAAGGTGAGGGAATGAAGCGCGCCAGCAAGAAGGTAGCGACCGATCGCAATTTCGTCGTCGCGCTTT
Organism: Bradyrhizobium sp. CCBAU 53421; assembly: GCF_015291625.1. Classification (NCBI taxonomy): domain Bacteria; kingdom Pseudomonadati; phylum Pseudomonadota; class Alphaproteobacteria; order Hyphomicrobiales; family Nitrobacteraceae; genus Bradyrhizobium; species Bradyrhizobium sp. CCBAU 53421. Next base: position 903,514 of record NZ_CP030047.1, on the reverse strand, counting down.
CCCGCGGACTGGACGTCCTGCGCGCATTTCAACCCAATGACGGGCTGCTCGGCAATCAGGAGATTGCCGCCCGCACCAAATTACCGAAGCCAACCATTTCCCGGCTGACCTACACGCTGACCAAGCTGGGATACCTTACACCTGTACCGAAATTCGAGAAGTATCAGCTGGCGCCGTCGGCGATGGCGCTCGGCTATGCCGCGCTCGCCAATCTCGGCGTTCGGCATTTGTCCGAACCGTATCGAGAAGAAGTGATGCGCGCGACCGGCGGCGCGGTCGCGGTCGGCGGCCGCGACCGTCACAGCATGATCTATTTCGGCCAGAGCCGGAACGGCCTGGCGCTCGGCGTGCAGCTCGACGTCGGCTCGCGGGTGCCGATCGCAACCACCGCGATGGGACGTGCCTATATTTGGGCATTGCCACCCGAAGAGCGTGCGGCTCTATTACGCGAGCTGCGGGATCACTATGGCAGCCGCTGGGCCAAGATGCGCGACGGCATCGAGCGCTCCGGCGAGACGGTGGCGAAGCACGGCTTCACCATGTCTACCGGCGACTGGCAGGACGACGTCGCCGCCGTCGGCGTTGCTTTGAGACTGAACGACGGAACCGGTCCTTACGCCTTCAATTGCGGCGCGCCGGCATTCCGCTTCACGGAAGATAGATTGCTCAACGACATTGGACCTCGTCTTGTCGCGATGGTAAGGAACATCGAGCAGGCGCTCGGTGGAATGGCGCCGCAATCCAAAAAAGAAGAACGCAAAAAGACCAGAGTAGGAGGGAAAGTTGCACGTTTGGCCGAGGGGATCAGATAGCCTCCATCACGTCCAGCGAAACGCATCGCAGGGCCGCTCGCACCGCTCGAAGACGGCGGGCGAGACGAGATGACGCAGGCACAGCTCGCGCAGGGGAATGATCCCTTGCTCGCGGTTCGCGACGTCAGCGTCGTGTTCGGCGGCATCATCGCACTGAATGGCGTGTCGTTCGACATGCGCCATGGGCAGATCCTCGGCCTGATCGGACCGAACGGCGCCGGCAAGACGACGCTGTTCAACTGCCTGTCGCGGCTCTACCAGCCTTCGTCCGGCGACATCCTGATGGAAGGCAAGAGCATCCTGTCGCGGCCGCCGCACCGGATCGCCGAGATCGGCATCGGCCGCACCTTCCAGAACGTCGCGCTGTTCCCCAATCTGTCCGTGATCGACAATGTCCGCGTCGGCGCCCATGCGCGCACCTCGAGCGACATCGTCAGCGACTCGCTTCGTCTTGCCTGGGTCCGCCGCGGCGAGAGCGACATGAACAAGAAGGTGCACGACATCCTCGGCTATCTCGATCTCGAGGACGTCGCCCACACCGTGGTTTCGGGACTTCCGTTCGGCACCCAGAAGCGCGTCGAGCTGGCGCGCGCTCTGGCCGCAGATCCGAAGATCCTGCTGCTCGACGAGCCGGCCGGCGGCCTCAATCACGAGGAAGTCTACGTGCTCGGCGATCTGATCCGCAAAATCCGCGATGACCGTAGAATTACGGTGCTGCTGGTCGAGCATCACATGGGTCTCGTGATGTCGATCGCCGACCACGTCGTCGCGCTCAATTTCGGCCGCAAGCTGGCCGAAGGCACGCCGGCCCAGGTCCAGGCCGACCCCGACGTCATCAAGGCCTATCTGGGGAGCAAGGACCAATGACAGCGATGCTGAACGTCAAGGACCTGCGCGCCTATTACGGCCAGGTCCAGGCCCTGCACGGCCTCAACTTTTCGCTCAACGAGGGCTCGTTGACCACCCTGCTCGGCGCCAACGGCGCCGGCAAGACCACCACGCTGCGGGCGATCTGCAACATGGTGCGTTCGACCGGCGCCATCGAATTCGACGGCAAGCCGATCGGCACCCGTTCCACCGAGAACGTGGTCCGCCTCGGCATCGCCCATGTGCCGCAGGGCCGCGGCACCTTCACCAACATGACGGTGGAGGAGAATCTGCAGCTCGGCGCCATCAGCCGCTCCGACAAGGGCGCCATCGGCTCCGACATCGAGCGGATGTACGAACATTTCCCGGTGCTGAAGCAGCGCTACACCCAGCAGGCCGGCACCCTGTCGGGCGGCGAGCAGCAGATGCTCGCGGTGGCGCGCGCCCTGATGCTGCGGCCGCGCCTGATGCTGCTCGACGAGCCGTCATTCGGCCTCGCGCCGCTGATCGTGCGCGACCTGTTCCGCATCCTCGGCAAGATCAATCGCGAGGAAAAGGTGACCATCCTGGTGGTCGAGCAGAACGCGCAGCTGGCGCTCGAGCTCGCCGACCAGGCCTATGTGATCGAAACCGGACGGATCGTGATGTCGGGCAATGCCAAGGACATCGCGAACAACGAAGACGTCCGCAAATCCTATCTCGGCTACTGAGGGAGCTGGCACAATGGAGCTTTTTGCCAACCAGGTCCTGGCCGGCATCGCCACGGGCGCGATCTACGCCTGCATGGCGCTCGCGGTCGTGATGATCTACCAGGCCATCGACCATCTGAATTTCGCCCAGGGCGAAATGGCGATGTTCTCGACCTTCGTGTCCTGGCAGCTGATGCAATGGGGCGTGCCGTATTGGGGCGCCTTCGTGCTCACCGTCGCCTTTTCGTTCGGCGCCGGCATCGTCATCGAGCGGCTGCTGTTCAAGCCGCTGGCCAAGGCGCCGATCCTGACCAACGTCGCCGGCTTCATCGCGCTCTATGCGATCATCAACTCGGTCGCCGGCCTGATCTGGGACTTCACCATCAAGCAGTATCCGACGCCGTTCGGTTCCTCGCCGTTCCTGGGCAGCCAGCTGATCTCGACCCACCAGGCCGGCATGATCGGCATCACGCTGTTGATGCTGCTCTTGCTGTTCTTCTTCTTCCGCTTCACCCGGGTCGGCCTTGCGATGCGGGCGGCCGCCTCGCTGCCTGAATCGGCCCGCCTGGTCGGCATCAACACCTCGTGGATGATCGCGCTGGGCTGGGGCATGGCGTCCGCGATCGGCTCGATCGCCGGCATGATGATCGCCCCGGTGGTGTTCCTCGAGCCGAACATGATGCTCGGCGTGCTGATCTACGGATTTGCCGCGGCCGTGCTCGGCGGCCTGAGCTCGCCGTTCGGCGCCGTGATGGGCGGCTTCCTGGTCGGCATCTTCGAGAACCTCGTCGGCACCTACATCCCCGGCGTCGGCAATGAGCTGAAGCTTCCGATCGCGCTTGCGCTGATCATCGTCGTCCTGGTCGTTAAACCGGCAGGCCTGTTCGGCCGCGCCATCGTGAAGCGAGTTTGATCATGAGCGCCGCTGAAGAAGTCGAAGTCGTCACCGAAGGCCAGGCCGTCGAGGCCGTGCCGAAGCGCGCGATGACGCTGGGTTACGGCACCTCGCTCGTGGTGCTCGCCGCGCTGATCCTGATCCCGCTGTTCGTGAAGAACTTCATCATCTTCCAGATGACGATGCTTCTGATCTACGGGCTTGCGGTGCTGGCGCTCAACATCCTGACCGGCGGAAGCGGCCAGTTCTCGCTCGGCCAGAGCGCGTTCTACGCCGTCGGCGCCTATACGTCGGCGATCCTGATGGAGCATGCGGGCATGAACTATGCCCTCACGCTGCCGATCGCCGGCATCATCTGCTTCGGCTTCGGCTTCCTGTTCGGCCAGCCGGCGCTGCGGCTGTCCGGCGTCTACCTGGCGCTCGCGACCTTCGCGCTCGCCACAGCCATGCCGCAGCTGCTCAAGCTCGGCTATTTCGAGCACTGGACCGGCGGCGTGCAGGGCCTCGTGGTCACCAAGCCGGATGCGCCGTTCGGCCTGCCGCTGTCGCAGGACATGTGGCTGTATTACTTCACCCTGGTGGTCACGATCGCGATCTACGTCGCCTCGGTGAACCTGCTGCGCTCGCGCTCCGGCCGCGCCTTCATGGCGATCCGCGACAACGAGATCGCGGCCTCCGCGATGGGCGTCGACGTCGCGCTGTACAAGACGCTGGCGTTCGGCGTCTCGGCCGGCATCACCGGTGTTGCCGGCGGTCTCGGCGCCATCGCGGTGCAGTTCGTGGCCCCCGATGGCTACACCATCCAGCTCGCGATCTCGCTGTTCCTCGGCATGGTGGTCGGCGGCGTCGGCTGGCTGCCCGGCTCGATCGTAGGAAGCGCCTTCATCATCTTCGTGCCGAACATCGCCGAAGGCATCTCTAAGGGCTTGTCGGGCGCGGTGTTCGGCGTGCTGCTGTTCCTCGTCATCTTCCTCGTGCCGCACGGCGCCAGACAGGTCGCGATCGTTGCCCAGCAACTGGCCGCAAAGCTCAAGAAGAACTAAGAATCTTTAGAACCAAACCAGGAGACATTATGCTTTCTACCGTTCGGATCGCCGCGATTTCCGCGGCGATCGCAGCTGTTGCCGCGACGTCCACTGCCGCATTCGCCCAAAAGAAATACGACACCGGCGCAAGCGATACCGAGATCAAGGTCGGCAACATCATCCCCTATTCGGGACCAGCCTCCGCCTACGGCGTGATCGGCAAGACCGAGGAAGCCTATTTCAAGATGATCAACGACCGCGGCGGCATCAACGGCCGCAAGGTCAATTTCGTCAGCTATGACGACGCCTATTCGCCGCCGAAGGCAGTCGAGCAGGTGCGCAAGCTGGTCGAGAGCGATGAGGTGCTGCTGGTGTTCAACCCGCTCGGCACGCCGTCCAACACCGCGATCCAGAAGTACCTGAATTCCAAGAAGATCCCGCAGCTGTTCGTCGCCACCGGCGCCACCAAGTGGAACGATCCGAAGAACTTCCCGTGGACCATGGGCTGGCAGCCGAGCTACCAGAGCGAAGCGCAGATCTACGCCAAGTGGCTGATGAAGGAGAAGCCCGACGCCAAGGTCGCGATCCTCTATCAGAACGACGACTTCGGCAAAGACTACCTCAAGGGCACCAGGGACGGTTTCGGCGCCAAGGCGGCCTCCAGCATCATCATGGAGGAGAGCTACGAGATCTCCGAGCCGTCGATCGACAGCCACATCGTCAAGATCAAGGCCGCCAATCCGGACGTGCTGCTGATCTACACCACGCCGAAGTTCGGCGCGCAGACCATCAAGAAGACCGCCGAGCTCGGCTGGAAGCCGCTGCAGATCATCACCAACGTGTCGGCCTCGGTCGGCAGCGTGATGCAGCCGGCCGGCTTCGACAACGCGCAGGGCGTGCTGTCGGCAGCCTATGCCAAGGACGGTGCCGATCCGCAGTGGGCCAACGATCCGAACATGAAGAAGTGGGCAGAGTTTCTCGACAAGTACATGCCGGGCGCCGACAAGACCGACGGCGGCTACGTCTACGGCTATGGTGCCGCGCAGACGCTCGCCAAGGTGCTGGAAATGTGCGGCGACGATCTGACCCGCGCCAACGTCATGAAACAGGCGGCGAGCCTGAAGGACTTCACGCCCGACACCCTGCTGCCCGGCGTCAAGATCAACACCTCCGCCACCGACTTCGCCCCGATCGCCCAGCTGCAGATGCAGCGCTTCAAGGGTCAGAAGTGGGAACTGTTCGGTGACATCATTTCCGGCGATGTCCCCTCAGAGTGACGTTGCACTGCGGGAATAAAACAACAGCCTCCGCGATATCTGTCGCGGGGGCTTTTTGTTGACGCCCCGCACCGATGGTATTGAATACGCGAAACTAAGATCCGAGGTGGGGAAACCATGACTGCCGCACGTCCGTCCCTGACGGCGCTGTTGTCCGCATTCGCTCTGATCCTGACGAGCTGCAATGTCGCGCTGGCGCAGAAGACCTACGACACCGGGGCCAGCGACACCGAGATCAGGATCGGCAACACCGCGCCCTACAGCGGCCCCGCCTCAGCCTATGGCGTGATCGGCAGGACCGAGGCGGCCTACTTCAAGATGATCAACGAGGCCGGCGGCATCCACGGCCGCAAGATCACGTTCATCTCCTATGACGACAGCTACTCGCCGGCCAAGACGGTGGAGCAAACCCGCAAGCTGGTCGAGGACGACGAGGTGCTGCTGGTGTTCGGCTCGATCGGCACCGCAACCAACGCTTCGATCCGGAAGTACATGAACGAGAAGCAGGTGCCGCAGCTGTTCGTCGGTTCGGGCGGCTCCAAGTGGAACGACCCCAAGAACTATCCGTGGACCATGGGCTGGCAGCCGTCCTACCAGGACGAGGCGCGGGTCTACGCAAAATACATCATGAAGCACAAGCCCGACGCCAAGGTTGCCGTGCTCTACCAGAACGACGATTTCGGCAAGGACTACCTCAAGGGCCTGAAGGATGCCTTCGGTGACAAGGCCTCGATGATCGTCGCCGAGGAAGCCTACGAGACATCGGAGCCCGCGATCGACAGTCACATCGTCAAGCTGAAGGCCGCCGGCGCCGACACCTTCATCAGCATCACGTCACCGAAATTCGCGGCGCAGGCGATCAAGAAGGCCGCCGAGATCGCCTGGACGCCAATGCAGATCGTCGCCAATGTCTCGGCCTCGGTCGGCGGCGTCATGCAGCCGGCCGGCTTCGAAAACTCGCAGGGCATCCTGTCGGCGTCCTATCTCAAGGACGGCGCCGATCCGCAATGGGACCAGGATCCCGGCATGCAGAAATTCCTGGCCTTCCTCAAGAAGGATTATCCCGACGCCAACAAGCTCGATGGCGCCACCTCCTACGGCTACGCCGCCGCACAGACCATGGTGAAGGTGCTCGAGATGTGCGGCGACGATCTCACCCGCGCCAACATCATGAAGCAGGCCGCCAGCCTGAAGGATTATCTCCCCGGCACGCTGCTGCCAGGCATCAGCATCAATACCTCGGCCACCGACTTCGCGCCGATCAAGCAATTGCGCCTGATGCGGTTCAAGGGCGAGAAGTGGGAGCTGTTCGGCGACATCATCTCGAGCAATCTGAGCAACTGATCTTCGCGAATTCTCCTCGGCGTCCGCGCGCTCAACTCAACGGCGTCGCCTCAGCTTGCCGCAATCTCCGCGGTTATCTCGGGCAGATCGGCGAGCGAGACTAAAGACGCAGCCTCCGCGGCCACGCCACGGGGGCTTTTCGTTGAGACGCCCCAGGTAAAATGATAGTTTCCACTGACAACAAAGAGCCCTCGAAACAGGGGGCCGCGACGCATCATCTGCCATCAGGGAGTGAAACCGCATGTCCGCAACACGACGACTGGCGGCACTTGCCGCTGCGCTCGCGCTCGTCTCCGCATCCTGCAGCGCCGTGCTCGCGCAGAAGAAATACGACACTGGCGCCAGCGACACCGAGATCAAGATCGGCAACATCATGCCCTACAGCGGAGCGGCCTCCGCCTATGGCGTGATCGGCAAGACCGAGGAAGCCTATTTCCGCAAGGTCAACGCCGAGGGCGGCATCAACGGCCGCAAGATCACCTTCATCAGCTACGACGACGCCTACACGCCGCCCAAGACCGTCGAGCAGGCACGCAAGCTCGTCGAGAGCGACGAGGTGCTGATGATCTTCAATTCGCTCGGCACGCCGCCGAACTCGGCGATCCAGAAATACATGAACCAGAAGAAGGTGCCGCAACTGTTCGTCGCCACCGGCGCCACCAAGTGGAACGATCCGAAGGAATTTCCGTGGACGATGGGCTGGCAGCCCAACTACCAGAGCGAATCGATCATCTATGCGAAGTACATCCTGAAGAACAAGCCGGACGCCAAGATCGCGGTGCTCTACCAGAATGACGATTACGGCAAGGACTATCTGAAGGGATTCAAGGACGGGCTCGGCAGCAAGGCCGCGTCGATGATCGTCGCCGAGGACAGTTACGAGGTGACGGAGCCGACCATCGATTCCCATATCGTCAGGCTCAAGGCCTCCGGCGCCGACGTGTTCTTCAACATCACGACGCCGAAATTCGCCGCGCAGGCGATCAAGAAGAACGCCGAGCTCGAGTGGCATCCGCTGCACTTCCTCAACAACGTCTCGTCCTCGATCGGCAGCGTGATCAAGCCGGCGGGCTTCGAGGCCGCCCAGGGCATCATCTCGTCGCAATACCTGAAGGATCCGACCGATCCGCAGTGGAAGACCGACAAGGCGATGATCGCCTGGAACGAATTCCTCGATAAGTATTACCCGGACGCGAACCGGGCCGACGCCTCCGTGATGTACGCCTACATCGTCTCGCAGGGCCTCGTGCATGTGCTCAAGGCCTGCGGCGACAATCTGACCCGCGAGAACATCATGAAGCAGGCGGCCAGCATTCGCGACTATGAGCCCGGCGGCCTGTTGCCGGGCGTCAAGGTCAACACCTCGGCGACCGACTTCGCGCCGCTTTCGCAACTGCAACTGATGCGCTTCAAGGGCGAGACCTGGGATCGCTTTGGTGAAGTTTTGAGCGGCGACGTCGGCGGTTAAGCCGGAATTGTCGACTAAAGACGCGGCCCCTGCGGCGTTGTCGCAGGGGCTTTTCATTGAGGCGACCCGCCTAAGGTGATAATTTCACCGCATAACAACAGAGCCCGCGAAACAGGGGGCCGCGACACATTCGTCTGAACAACAGGGAGAGAGACATAGATGTCCGCTACTACAAAACTTGCTGTCCTCGGGGCCGCGTTCGCGTTCGTCGCGACATCCGGCAGCGCTGCGCTCGCCCAGAAGAAATACGACACCGGCGCCAGCGACACCGAGATCAAGATCGGCAACATCATGCCCTACAGCGGCCCCGCCTCCGCCTACGGCATCATCGGCCGCACCGAGGCCGCCTATTTCAAGAAGATCAACGACGCCGGCGGCATCAACGGCCGCAAGATCAACTTCATCTCCTACGATGACGCCTACTCGCCGCCGAAGGCCGTGGAGCAGGCCCGCAAGCTGGTCGAAAGCGACGAGGTGCTGCTGATCTTCAACTCGCTCGGCACGCCGTCGAACTCGGCGATCCAGAAATACATGAACTCCAAGAAGGTGCCGCAGCTATTCGTCGCCACCGGCGCCACCAAGTGGAACGACCCCAAGGACTTTCCCTGGACCATGGGTTGGCAGCCGAACTACCAGAGCGAGACCCAGATCTACGCCAAGTACATCCTGAAGAACATGCCGAACGCCAAGATCGCCGTGCTCTACCAGAATGACGATTACGGCAAGGATTACCTGAAGGGCCTGAAGGACGGTCTCGGCCAGAAGGCCGCCAGCATGATCGTCGCCGAGGAAAGCTTCGAGACGTCCCAGCCGACCATCGACAGCAACATCGTCAAGCTGAAGGCCAGCAACGCCGACGTCTTCATCGACATCGCGACGCCGAAATTCGCGGCCCAGGCGATCAAGAAGGTCGCCGAGATCGGCTGGAAGCCGACCCACTTCCTCAACAACGTGTCGGCCTCGGTCGGCAGCGTGATCAAACCGGCCGGCTTCGAGAACGCGCAGGACATCATCTCCGCCGCCTATCTGAAGGACGCTTCCGACAAGCAATGGGACAATGACCCCGGCATGAAGGAGTTCTACGCTTTCATGGCCAAGGACTTCCCCGAGGGCGACAAGCTCGACGGCGGCACCGTGGTCGGCTTCGGCGTGGCACAGACGCTGGTCCAGGTGCTGAAGCAGTGCGGCGACAACCTCACCCGCGAGAACATCATGAAGCAGGCCGCAAGCCTGAAGGACTTCCGTACCGAGGTGCTGCTGCCTGGCGTCAAGATCAACACCGCGGCAAACGATTTCGCCCCGATCAGCCAGTTGCAGCTGATGAAGTTCAAGGGCGAGAAATGGGAACTGTTCGGCGACGTCATCAGCGCCGACGTCGGCGGCTGATTTCACAGAAGTATCCGGCCGGCGATGGCCCCCTGCGATACCGTCGCAGGGGGCTTTTCGTTCACCATGGGCCGGCCGGCCCCGGCGATGCCTGCTTACACTTTGCCCGGCAATGCGCTAGGAAACCGGCAAGAACCGAAGAGAACCTGGCGCCCTTGTGCGCCGGCAACAACAAGGAGTTTTCGGGAAATGCCGAAGCCGATCCGCCGTCACCGTGTCGCAACCGCCCTGCTCGGCCTCGCCGTCGCCGCCGCGACCGGCCATGCCGCATGGGCACAGAAGAAGTACGACACCGGTGCGACCGATACCGAGATCAAGATCGGCAACATCGTGCCCTATAGCGGCCCGGCGTCGGCCTATGGCGTGGTCGGCAAGGCGATGGCCGCGGTGTTCAAGAAGGTCAACGACGACGGCGGCATCAACGGCCGCAAGATCAATTTCATCTCCTACGACGATGCCTATTCGCCGCCGAAGGCGGTCGAGCAGGCCCGCAAGCTGGTCGAGAGCGACGAGGTGCTGTTCCTGTTCGGCACGCTCGGCACCGCCTCCAACACCGCGATCCAGAAATATCTCAACGCCAAGAAGGTGCCGCAGCTGTTCGTCGCCACCGGCGCCACCAAGTGGAACGATCCGAAGGCCTTCCCATGGACCATGGGCTGGCTGCCGAGCTACCAGAGCGAGTCGCGGATCTACGCGAAATATCTGCTCAAGGAGAAGCCCGGAACCAAGGTCGCGGTGCTCTACCAGAACGACGACATGGGCAAGGATTACCTGAAGGGCCTGGAAGACGGCTTCGCCAGCGACCCCGCGCGCGTCGTCGCCAAGGAAAGCTATGAAGTTGCCGAGCCCACCATCGATTCCCATGTGGTGCGGCTGAAATCCTCCAATCCCGACGTCATCATCTTCTTCACCACGCCGAAATTCGGCGCCCAGGCGATCAAGAAGCTCGGCGAGATGAATTGGAAGCCGGTGACCATCGTCTCCAACGTCTCGGCCTCCACCGCGACGGTGATGCGTCCGGCCGGCCTCGACAACGCGCAAGGCGTGATCTCGGCGGCCTACGCCAAGGACGCCAGCGATCCGCAGTGGAAGGACGACGCCGGCATGAAGGCGTTCGACGAGCTGCTCGCCAAATACATGCCCGACACCAACCGCGTCGATGCCTCGGCGATGACCGGCTACAACATGGCGACCACGATGGTCGAGGTGCTGCGCCGCTGCGGCGACGACCTCACCCGCGCCAACGTGATGAAGCAGGCGGCGAGCCTGAAGCAGTTTCCACAGGGCGGCCTGCTGCCCGGCGTGACGCTGTCGACCGGTCCGAACGATTTCCAGCCGATCGAGCAACTGCAGCTGATGCAGTTCAAGGGCGAGCGCTGGCAATTGTTCGGCGACGTCATCAGCGGCGAAGTCGGCGGCAACTGACCGCACAACGAAAGCACAGCCATGACCGACCGTCGTCCCTTCCTGCGTTCGATCTTCGATGCCGCGGTGGCGGCTGCGCATCCCGATGTGGTGCTGGCATCGCGGCTGCGGCCGGCGCCGAAGGGTCGCGTGATCTGCCTCGCCGCCGGCAAGGGCGCCGGCGCGATGGCGGCCGCGGCGGAGCGGCACTATCTCGACACGCTCGGCCTCGAGCCGTCACGACTGGTCGGCATCGCCACCACCCGCCACGGGCATGGCGTGCCGACCCGCCGCATCAAGGTGGTCGAGGCCGGTCACCCCGTGCCCGATGAAGCCGGCCTGCGCGCGGCCGACGATACGCTGCGGCTGGCGGCGGAAGCCACGCCCGACGATCTGCTGTTGGTGCTGCTGACCGGCGGCGGCTCGGCGAACTGGATCGCCCCGGTCGAGGGAGTGAGCTTCGCCCAGAAGCAGCAGGTCAACCGCGCGCTGCTGCGCTCCGGCGCGCCGATCGGCGAGATGAACATCGTCCGCAAGCATCTGTCGCGGATCAAGGGCGGACGGCTGGCACGCGCCGGCCAGCACGCCGCCGAGATCGTCACGCTGGCGATCTCGGACGTGCCGCATGACGATCCCTCGGCGATCGCCTCGGGGCCGACGGTGCCGGATCCGACCACGCTGGCGGATGCCCGCGCGCTGGTCGCCAAATACAATCTCTCCGTCGACGACGCGGTCCGCCGCGCGCTCGACGATCCCAGGAACGAGAGCTGCAAGCCGGGCGATCCGGCCTTTGCACGCGCGACGTTCGAGCTGCTGGCGAAGCCGAAAGCCTCGATCGACGCCGCGGCGAAGGTCGCGCAGAACGCCGGCTACGAGACCATCGCGCTCGGCGCCGATCTCGAAGGCGAGGCCCGCGACGTCGCGGCCGCGCATGCGCGGCTTGCGCTGAAGGCACGCAGCGAGGGCAAGCGGGTTGCGATCATCTCCGGCGGCGAACTCACAGTGACGGTGCGCGGCAATGGCCGCGGCGGCCCCAACCAGGAATACGCGCTGGCGCTGGCCGACCTGCTCAAGGACACGCCCGACATCTCGGCGCTCGCCGCCGACACCGACGGCGCCGATGGCGGCGCCGGCAGCGCGACCGACCCTGCCGGGGCCGTGATCGATCAGGCGACCTTCGCGAAGATGAAGTCGCTCGGCCTCGATCCGAGGGCCTATCTCGAGAACAACGATGCCACAGGGTTCTTCGGGCAGACCGGGGATTTGCTACTGACCGGCCCAACGCTGACCAACGTCAACGACGTGCGGGTGATTTTGGTGGATTAGGCCGTATCCTCGACGGACCCAAGGCCAGTCTCGGGCTGCGCCCAAAGCTCCTGATAGTTACGAAACTTCGCAAGCGTCTCGTCATATCGCGTCGGCTCGAGCACCGGCAAAATGCGCTTCAACACTGAGTTGATTGGCGCGGAGGTGTGCCGAACGTATAAGTCGATCGGATCAAGCAAGTGCCTCAGGTGCAGCTTTGGATCATAGTTCAGCCCGCTGCTGCGAAACCATTTGTACCCGTTGGCGATTGCCCAGCTCACCATGTCGCGAAACACATAATGATAGAGGTGCAGGTCTAAGGCGACATCGTAGTCGAGACCTATGTACTCCGCATAAATCGCGTCACCGTGTACCATGCATGCGGCAAACGCGACGATCCGCTCGTTCTGACGCCAGAGGAAGAAGCGGACCTTGTCCCCCATCCGCCGCCCCAAGTCGCAGAAATATTGTTCCGTCAGCTTCTCGAAGTGCAGTTTCGAACGCTGATAGACTTGGAAATACAATGGATAGATCTGCGCGATCACCGGCGTCGCGTCGTTGACGACGTTCATCTCGACGGATGGAGAGGCCCGCGCTGTGGCCTCAAACTTCTTGCGAAGTTTCTTACGGGTTGCGCTGTTGAGCGCATGATTCATATAGTCATCGAAACTGGCGTAATCGATGCAAAGCCTGGTCATGGGCAGGCTGGGGATGCGGGTGAAGCCGTGAGCGATCAGGCAGTCGAGGATTGGTCGGTATCGCGCCGGAAACTCCTTGAGCACGATCAGCCGCGCACCGAGCCTGCGAGCATGTATTGCAATCGTAGAGGCCAGCAGTTCCGCGCAGTCCCGATGGCAGGCCTCGTTCCCGTCAAGATGACCTTCCCCGGCGACGCAACCCACCATGAGCGCACGGGCGCGCATCAAACCTGGCCATATCCGGCGAATGGCGTCGATGAGTACGCCAAACCGCGGGCTCGCACCGGCCAGCACATCCAGGTCCATTAGGAAGAATGGCTGTACAGCACAAACCTGGTCAACCGCATCCTTGATGAGGAAATACCGGTAATCGAACTCGGGATGAAGGGTATCCTCGACCAACTCATAGTATCGATGATCCTTGCGCTCGCTCGCGAAGGCGAACTGCCAGCGCGGACAATGCTCCAAATCGTTCCGCACAATGACTTGGAGATGCGGCCGACATTGCATCGGCTCGCGTCCCGTGAGGTCGCCGATTTGGCTCGTCAAGTGCACTGTTGCAGCTTCCGGCACGATCTCACGCTCGCCACGGATCCCGGCCCTAAGGCAGCATTTATCACGGCGCCAAAACAAAGCAGCTAACATATCCGTCAGAAACTAACTCGTTAGTCATTTGCGATTTGGCGTTGGAGCAGAACACTCCTGATACGACCCGCATGCGCGGACACCCGGCGTCCAGCGCGGCATCCGGGGAGCGAACTCATGGCAGCGGTGATTGGAGTCACGGGACTTGCATTTGAGGCGCGGATCGCTGCAGACCTGCATACGCAGGCGATCTGCAGTGGCGATGGCAGCACGCTCGCGGAGTCTCTCGCGTCGGCAATTGCTGAGGATTGCTGCGGTCTCATCAGTTTTGGCGTCGCGGGCGGCCTTTCGCCCGACCTCCCGGCAGGCGCATGCGTCGTAGCATCGACGATCGTTTCGGAAACGATTCAGCTCTTCACTGATCGGAACTGGTCGCAAGCCTTGCTTCGACTCATCCCCGGTTCGATTTATGGCCCTATTGCTGGTGTGACCACCGTCGCCATGCATCCAGAAGCGAAGCGCTCGCTGCATATGAGTACAGGCGCGCTGGCGGTCGATAACGAATCCCATGTGGCGGCGAGTGTCGCTGCTGCGCGCGGCCTCCCTATGGCTGCCGTCCGCGTGATCATGGATCCGGCCGGTCGGCAACTTCCTGCCGCCGCCCTGTCCGCAGTGCGTGCAAACGGGACGATCGATCTCGCCGCGCTGGTCCGTGCGACAATGAAACAGCCGAGCGAGTTACCGATGCTGCTTCGGACCAGTCTCGACGCACTGTCCGGATTTGCGGCGCTGCTTCGCTGCCGTCAATTGCTTGGCCCTGGATTAGGGCTGCCTTCCTTGCAAGCAGATGAGTCGGAGCCAAGCTCAAGTATCGCAGCGGAAGATCGTATGATCGCCTTCTAGAGCGTTTTCGAGCGAAGTGGGCACCGGTTCGCGTGAAGAAAACGCGTCAAAACAAGAATCTAGAGCTTCGGTTCTGATTCAATCAGAACCGAAAATGCTCTAGTCGCTTTTTTGGTCGAACCGGCTGCTGTACCTGCCGACTGCGTGACCTCAACGCGCACTGAAGGTGAGGCCGGCGCGCTCCTTCAGACGCTTGCGCAAGGCCGGCCCCATCAGCGCGCCCGGCGTCCAGATGCCGCCCTCGCCCTGCACGTCGCGCACGAGGCAGAGAGCGCTTTCGGTGATCATCTTGCTGGTCGAGCCATAGCCCGGATCGCGGTCGCCGGTGACAACGGCTTCGACCCGTCCGCCATCCGGCACCTCGCCCAGAAAGAAGATGTCGTAGAAGCCCCTCTCGCGCGCTTCCCGGGTCGGGCCTGCGCCGCGTTTGAGGCCGCCGGTCCCGAACAAGGACACCACCGTGGCGAACGTCTCCGTCGTCACGCTCGCGATGTCCCCAAGTCCCGGCGCCACCATCATCTCGTCATAAACGAAGTCCCTGCCGTAGGGATGGCCCAACAGGAAGTTCGTGCGGTGCACGTTCTTGGTGTTGATCGGCGCCATCGGGAACGGCACGAGCCACGCGTGCATGCTCGTGTCATATTCGGGGACGAGGCCCGATGGCTGAGACGGCCCAGTGAAGCCCGGCGTCAACGCGAAGGGATCGGTCAGCAGCCGGATCAGAGCCGGGTCGCGCGCCGCGGCGGCCAGCGTCGCCTGAGCGCTCGCCGCGGTGCCGCCAGACATGCCACCCCTCACCTTGCGCAGGCGGGCCTTCACCCGCCGCGCCGGGCGTCCGAATTTCTCGCGCGCCTTCTCCTGCAACGTGAGCACACCGAGATCGAACGGGATGGAATCGAAGCCACAGGAGAAGACGATGCGCGCGCCGGTCCGTTTTGCCTCTTCGTGATGGGCGTCGATCATACCCCGCATCCAGCCCGGTTCGCCGCAAAGATCAACATAGGCCGTGCCGGTGGCCGCGCATGCCGCCACTAGCTCGGGGCCGTGAAGCTGATAGGGCCCGACCGTGGTGACGACCACGGCCGCGCGCTCGCACATCGAACGCAGGCTGGCCGGCTCGGAGGCATCCGCCTTCACCAACGGCAAATCGTCCGGTGCGCCGATGTCGGCACGCACTTTCTGGAGTTTGTCGGTCGAGCGTCCCGCAATTGCCCAGGACAGTGCATCGTCGCCGCGATAGGATGTCGCCAGATATTCGGCGATGAGACCCCCGGTGTAACCCGTCGCGCCATAGACGATGAGGTCGAAGTCCCGCTTCACGGCGTTGATCCTCCTCGAGCCCCCAAGCCGCTCCGTTCAGATCCGTTCGCAAACGCCCGGTAAGCTTCGCGGCCACTTTGGCGAGGGGTCGCGCAACATTCGGGCGCCCCCCGTCGCGCTTGACGCAGGATACCACAGTTCCCGCCTCTGGGCGCGCAACACAATCTAGCGCCTGTGGCCGCTTGCAAACGCCCTACGGTGGCCTACCATGAATTGGGGAGCTCACTGTGCAGGAGCGAAGCCATGGAACTCACCGTGGTACCCATCGTCAAGCCGGACGAGACCAACTTCATCTTCGGCCAGTCGCATTTCATCAAGACCGTGGAAGACCTTCACGAAGCGCTGGTGGGCGCGGTCCCGCGCATCCGCTTCGGGTTGGCTTTCTGCGAAGCTTCCGGCAAGCGGTTGGTGCGCTGCTCCGGTAACGACGACGCCTCGCTCGCCCTGGCACGCGACAACGCATTGGTGATCGGCGCCGGTCACACCTTCCTGATTTTCCTCGGCGACGGGTTCTTTCCCGTCAACGTGCTGCCGGCGGTGCGCGCAGTGCCGGAGGTCTGCCGCATCTATTGCTCGACGGCCAATCCGACACAGGTGATCGTCGCGCAGACGGATCTCGGGCGCGGCGTGCTCGGCGTGGTGGATGGCGCCTCGCCGCTGGGTGTCGAAACCGACGCCGACATTGCGTGGCGGAAGGATCTGCTGCGGAACATTGGCTACAAGCTTTAGACCGATGGTTCGCCGCCTGGCGGCGCCCGCATGCCGGATATGTATCAACCCAGCGCGTCATTGCGAGCGGACGGGCCGTCACGCCCCCTCAAAACTCCTGCGCGAGCTTCGCCAGCATCTCCAGCAGCGCGGCGTGGTTGGCGGGGCCCAGCACCTCGATCAGCCGCGCCTCGTGCTTGTTGGCGACCAGCTTCTTGGCGCGCGCCAGCACGGCGCGGCCCCTGTCGGTCAGGACCAGGATGTGGGAGCGGCGGTCGTTGGTGGAACGCATCCGCGCGCAAAGGTCGCGGCTCTCCAGCGCGTCGAGCATCGCGACGAAATTCGGCCTGAGGATGCCGAGCGTATTGGCGATCTCGGTCTGGTTGCGGCCCGGATTCTTGTCGAGCAGCAGCAGCACCGAGAACTGCGCCGGCGTCAGCTGCAGCGGCGCGACGCAGCGCAGGAAGTCCTCGAACACCTTGAGCTGCGCACGCTTCAGCGAATAGCCGAGCAGTCCGGACAGTTCGCCCAGTTGCAGCATGCTGTCGTCCCCGGCAGGATCGACCGGTTCCCTGCGCTGGGCACGCGGCGAACGGACGGCATCGGCGGCGGTCTTGGAAACAGTCATCGCTCCAGGCTCGCAATCCCGGTAAAACCCCGCGGGACGCTCGGGGACCTTGAGATTATATCCAATAATCGTTATGAACTATATCAAATATCGGCGGCTATCAACAGCCGATATCGGCCGACCCGACCGGCACAACCGGCCGCGGCGGTCCGACGCTTAAGGGGGAGCGCTCGGCCTTGAACACAACGATCATGCTGTTCCTGCTGCAGGACGGCATCACCAATGGCGCGATCTACGCACTGCTCGGGCTGGCCCTGGTGCTGGTGTTCGCGGTGACGCGGGTGATCCTGATCCCGCAGGGCGAATTCGTCACCTACGGCGCGCTGAGCTACGCCATGCTGGCGACCGGGCAGGTGCCCGGCACGGTGCGCCTCGCGGTCGCGATGGGTCTCGTTGCATTCGCGCTCGACCTGTTCTTCGCCCGCAAGGCGCTGCATGCCCGGCTGGTGATGCGCTCCGTCGCGCTCAACATCGTGTTTCCCTTCGCGCTGCTCGGCCTCGTCTATGCGCTGGTCGGCCCCCATACGCCGATCGCCGTCAACATCGCGCTGGCGCTTCTGATCGTGGCGGCGATCGGGCTGTTCCTCTACCGCATCGCGTTCCAGCCGATCGCGCACACCTCCGTGCTGGTGCTGCTGATCGCCTCGGTCGGCTGCCATCTGGCGCTGCAAGGGCTCGGCCTGGTGTTCTTCGGCGCCGAGGGCCTGCGCGGCCCGGCGCTGTCGAGCGCCGCGGTGACCGCAGGTCCGCTGCGCTTCACCGGCCAGAGCCTTGCCGTGTACGCCCTGACGGTCGGCTTCATCGTCGCGCTGTGGCTGTTCTTCGGCTACACCAAGACCGGCAAGGCACTGCGCGCCACCGCGGTCAATCGCCTCGGTGCCCGCCTGGTCGGCATCCGCACCACGCTGTCGGGCCAGATCGCCTTCCTGCTCGCTTCCGTGATCGGCGCGATTTCCGGCATCCTGATCGTGCCGATCACGACGCTCTATTACGACACCGGCTTCCTGATCGGCCTGAAGGGTTTCATCGCCGCCATCATCGGCGGTCTGGTCAGCTATCCCCTGACCGCGGTCGCGGCCATCCTGGTCGGCATCGTCGAGGCCTTCTCGTCGTTCTACGCCAGCAATTTCAAGGAAGTCATCGTGTTCACGCTGATCCTTCCCGTCCTGGTGCTGCGCTCGCTCGCAGCGCCCCAGGTCGAAGAAGAGAAGGATTGAGCGCGATGACGCAGCGACTTCCTCTCATCATCTTCGCGCTCCTGATGGCGGTGATCCCGCTTGTCCCGGGCATCCCGCCGTTCTGGATCGTGCTGCTCGACAATATCGGCCTCGCCGCGCTGGTCGCGATGGGGCTGGTGCTGCTCACCGGCGTCGGCGGCCTCACCTCGTTCGGCCAGGCCGCGTTCTGCGGCTTCGGCGCCTACACCACGGCGGTGCTGACTATCGCCTATGGCGTCTCGCCGTGGTTGACGCTGCCGGCTTCGCTTTTGGTCAGCGGCGTCGCGGCCGTGCTGCTCGGCCTCGTCACGGTGCGGCTGTCCGGCCACTATCTGCCGCTCGGCACCATCGCCTGGGGCATCGGCCTGTTCTATCTGTTCAGCAAGCTCGAATTTCTCGGCCGCAACGACGGCATTTCCGGCATTCCGCCGCTCTCGATCGGTTCGTTCAGGATGCTGAGCCCGGACACGATCTATTATGCGATCTGGGTCGCGGCGCTGCTGTCGGCGCTACTCACCATGAACCTCTTGGATTCTCGCACCGGGCGCGCCATCCGCGCGTTGCGGCGCGGGCATATCGCGGCCGAGGCATTCGGTGTGCAGACGCCGCGCGCCAAGCTGTTGGTCTTCATCTATGCCGCGGTGCTGGCCGGCCTGTCCGGCTGGCTCTACGCGCATTTCCAGCGCGCCGCCAATCCGACGCCGTTCGGCGCGCAGGCCGGCATCGAGTATCTGTTCATCGCCGTGGTCGGTGGTGCCGGTTACGTCTGGGGCGGCGTGCTCGGCGCCGGCATTGTCGTGATCCTGAAAGAGGTGCTGCAGAGCTACCTGCCCTACATCTTCGGCGGCCAGAGCCAGCTCGAGACCATCGTGTTCGGCATCATGCTGGTGCTGCTGTTGCAGCTCGCGCCGCAGGGCGTCTGGCCCTGGCTGATGTCGCGGCTGCCGTTCAAGCCCACCCGCAAGACGCCGGACACATCGGTGAAGCTGGAACACCGCGAGCGAGCGCCCGGAACGTCTCCGGTGCTGCTGCATATCGACAAGGCGCGCAAGCAGTTCGGCGGCGTGCTCGCGGTGAACGACGTCTCGTTCGACGTCAACGCCCGCGAGATCGTCGCGCTGATCGGCCCGAACGGCGCCGGCAAGAGCACGACCTTCAACCTGATCACCGGCGTCCTGGCTGCAACCAGCGGCAAGATCGCCGTCCACGGCAAGGAGGTCGCGAACGCGCCGCCGCAAGAAGTGGTCAAGCTCGGCGTCAGCAGGACCTTCCAGCATGTCAAGCTGGTGCCCGACATGACCGTGCTGGAAAACGTCGCGATCGGCGCGCATCTGCGCGGCAATTCCGGGGCGATCTCCAGCATGCTGCGGCTCGACCGCACCGACGAGGCAAAGCTGCTGGCGGAAGCCGCGCGGCAGATCGCGCGCGTCGGCCTGTCCGACCAGATCGACCAGCTCGCGGGCTCGCTGTCGCTCGGGCAGCAGCGCATCGTCGAGATTGCGCGTGCGCTGTGCGTCGACCCGATGCTGCTGCTGCTGGACGAACCGGCCGCCGGCCTGCGCCACATGGAGAAGCAGCGGCTGGCCGCGCTGCTCCGGCAGTTGCGCGACGGCGGCATGTCGGTGCTGCTGGTCGAGCACGACATGGGGTTCGTGATGGATCTCGCCGACCGCATCGTCGTGCTGGATTTCGGTACCAAGATCGCCGAGGGCACGCCGGCCGCGATCAAGCGCAACCCCGACGTGATCAAGGCCTATCTCGGAGCCGCCGCATGAGTGCGCTGTTGACGGTGACCGACGTCCATATCGCCTACGGCAAGGTCGAGGCCGTGCGCGGCGTCTCGCTCGATGTCGCCGGCAACGAGATCGTCACCATCATCGGCGCCAATGGCGCCGGCAAGACTACCTTGCTCAACGCCATCATGGGCGTGCTGCCGTTGCGGGGCCGCACCACCTTCGCCGGCGTCGACATGGCGCCGCTAGACATCGAGGACCGCGTCGCAACGGGACTGAGCCTCGTGCCCGAGCATCGCGAATTGTTCGGCACCATGAATGTCGAGGACAATCTCGAGCTCGGCGCCTTCCGGATCGCGAAGGCGGTCGCGGCGACCTCGCTGGAGCGGGTCTACACGCTGTTTCCGCGACTCAAGGAGCGGCGCAAGCAACTCGCCGGCACGCTGTCCGGCGGCGAGCAGCAGATGCTGGCGATGGGCCGCGCGCTGATGGGCGCGCCGAAACTCTTGATGCTGGACGAGCCGAGCCTCGGCCTCGCCCCGATCATCGTCGCCGACATCTTCCGCATCGTCGGCGAGCTCCGCGCAGCCGGCGTCTCGGTGCTCTTGGTCGAGCAGAACGCCCAGGCCGCGTTGCAGATCGCCGACCGCGCCTATGTGATGGAGCTCGGCGAGTTCGTGCTGTCTGGCCCGGCCCATGAGATCGCAGCCAACAAGGGTGTCGCCGCGAGCTATCTCGGCTTCCAGCATGAAGGCGAGAGCGCGATTTAGGTCTGATCATCGTACGCGGATGGATCCTCACGCCACCGGCCCAATGTGAGGGAATCACCGGCGGTAGGGTTCCCTCCCCCCTTGCGGGGGAGGGTTAGGGAGAGGGGTGCCACACGGCATGCTCTCGCAGCACGCGTTTCGGCTACGCGCGACCGAGCTTGCGATAGTGACGATCCCGTCGATCATCTCGCCCGGGGCTCACCCCTCTCCCCACCCTCCCCCGCAAGGGGGGAGGGAGCCTGCGCAACGTGCTCACCTTACGCGATCTCAGGTGAGATGACTCTCCGGCGGAGGCTAAGAAAAAAGCCGGCCCGTCATCGGGGCCGGCTTCCTCGTTTTGCGGATCGAGATCGGCTCACATCGCCGGGACGTACTTCCCGTCCTTGACCGTCAGCAGGATGCGCGAGCGGTCGTCGAGGCCGTAGCGGTCCTTTTCGGTCCAGTTGTAGACGCCCTGGCTCGCGACGATCTCCTTCTCGGAGATGAAGGCCTGGCGGATCGCCTCGCGGAATTCCACCGTGCCGGGCTTGGCGGTCTTCAGCGCCGTCGGGATGATGCGCTTCAGCACCTCGAAGGCATCGAAGGAATGGCCGGCGAACTGGCTGCGGCTGTTGGCACCGTACTTGGCTTCATAGGCGGCGTTCAGCGTCAGGCCCGGCTTCTTGGTCAACGCGCTGTCGGCTTGCGTTTCCGGCGACATGATCGGGCCGGCCGACATGATGACGCCCTCCGCCGACGCGCCGGCGATGCGGATGAAGTCCATGGTGGCGGCGCCGTGGGTCTGGTAGATCAGGCCCTTGTAGCCGCGCTCGCGCAGCGCGGTCTGCGGCAAAGCCGCGGCGGTACCGGAGGCGCCGACCAGGATCGCGTCGGGATTGGCGGCGACGAGCTTCAGCACCTGGCCCGCGACCGACGTATCCGGACGCGCGAAGCGCTCCTCGTCGGTCATGGTCAGGCCCATCGGCACGGCCTGCGCCTTGAAGTCGTTGACCCAGAGGTCGCCGTAGGAATCCGAATAGCCGATATAGCCGACGGTCTTGATGTTGTGCGCCTTCATGTGCTCGTAGAGCACCTTGCCCATGATCGGAATCGACTGCGGCAGGTCGACCGACCATTTCGCGCGAGCCTCATTGATCGGGAACGGCGCGAGGCCGAGATGCGGGATGCCGGCCTCGTTGGCGACCGTCGACACCGCGATCGTGGTCGGCGTGATGCAGGAGCCCATGATGATGTCGGCCTTGGACTCGGTGACGAAGCGCCGCGTGTTGGTGGTCGCAGCCGTCGGATCGCCGGCGTCGTCGAGCACGATCAGCTTCAGCGGCACGCCGCCGATCTCCTTCGGTACGAAATCGAGCGCGTTGCGCTCGGGGATGCCGAGCGCCGCGGCGGGGCCGGTGGTCGAGATCGAGATGCCGATAGTGATTTCATTGGTCTGCGCCAGTGCGGGCGCGCCCGGCAGCGCGAAAGCAGCTGCGAGCGCCGCGGCGGCGAGAGTGGCCTTCCTCATTCATTCCTCCCTGCGGATAAGTTTTTTGGGTTTAAACCAGTTTTGCGGGCCAATTCAGCCCCTTCTTTAGAGCATGATCCGGAAAAGTGGAAACCGGTTTTCCAAGAGGATCATGCTCCGAAAGTCGAGTCATGAGGGGCTACGAGTCAGCCGTTCACGAACGCCTCAGCCGTTCATGAAGCGGTCGATGACCTCCTGCGGAAACGGCGCCGATTTCAGCCTGGCGGGATCGTCCGGGTGGCGGCCGACCAGCACCCTGGTCTCGAATGCCTCGATCGCCAGCGCCTCGCCCTTGAACACGCGGTGCACCACCTCGAAGCTCGAGCGCTTGATGCTCTCGATCCGGCTCTCGATGGTAATCCAGTCGCCATGGGTCGACGGGATGTGGAATTTCGCCCGCGTGTCGACCATGGGAATGCCGACCAGGCCGTATTTGTGGACGAGGTCCTGCTTCGAGCAACCGGCGGCCTCGAACATGATCGAGGTCGAGTCGTCGAACATCGCGAAGTAGCGCGGGTAGTAGACGATGTTGGCGGGGTCGCAATCGCCCCACTGGATCTGCACGTCGCGCCGATTGACGAACATGGTTTATCCTCGATTGAGCACGAGCGATCCGGAGGCGCGTGTCATGCTCCTCCGGATCATGCGTCAGCGCGGCGCCATCCGGAGCGCGGCATCGAGCCGCACCACTTCGCCGTTCAGATAGGGATTGTCGATCATGTGCAGCGCCAGCGAGGCGAACTCGTCGGCCTGGCCCAGCCGGCGCGGGAACGGGATCGCGGCAGCGAGCGAATCCTGCGCCTCCTGCGGCAATCCGGCCAGCAAGGGCGTCATGAACAGCCCGGGCGCGATGGTCAGCACGCGGATGCCGAATTGCGCGAGCTCGCGCGCGATCGGCAAGGTCATCGCGACGATGCCGCCCTTGGAGGCCGAATAGGCCGCCTGCCCGATCTGGCCGTCATAGGCCGCGACCGAAGCCGTCGAGATCAC
Source organism: Bradyrhizobium sp. CCBAU 53421 (assembly GCF_015291625.1). Classification (NCBI taxonomy): domain Bacteria; kingdom Pseudomonadati; phylum Pseudomonadota; class Alphaproteobacteria; order Hyphomicrobiales; family Nitrobacteraceae; genus Bradyrhizobium; species Bradyrhizobium sp. CCBAU 53421. The sequence goes on along the minus strand of NZ_CP030047.1, from coordinate 879,983 downwards.
GACGCCGCGCTCGCCGGTCGCGAGCGGCTCGAGCTTCGACATCTCTGCTGTCGCGAGCCGCAGCATGTTGAAGGAGCCGAGCAGATTGACCTTGATCACCTTGTCGAAGTCGGCGAGCGCCATCGGCCCTTCACGGCCGATCACGCGCTTGGCCACCCCGATGCCGGCACAGTTCACCAGCACCCGCGCCGGGCCGTGCGCCTTGGCGGCGGCAGCGACCGCAGCTTCCGCGGCGGCTGCATCAGCGACGTCGCAGACCACAGCAATGCCGCCGATCTCGGCTGCGACGCTCTCGGCGAGCTTGGCGTTGAGGTCGCAGACCGCGACCCTGGCGCCCTGCGCGGCCAGACGGCGCGCGGTCGCAGCGCCCAATCCCGATGCACCGCCGGTGACGATGGCGGCCTGGTCCTTCAACTGCATGGCATGCTCCTCTTCGATCTTCAGATTGACGTGATCACCGATGCCGGCGGCACCGGCGCGTAGAGCGCTTCGATGATGTCGGTGCGATGCTCCAGCACCGCGCGCTGGTTGATCGAGCCCTTGTCGGTGACCTCGCCGCGATCGATCGTCAGCGGCGTGTCGAGCAGGATCGCCCGCGCGATCCGGTTCGACGACCCGGTGGCGCTCGCAAGGACGCGCGCGAAACGCTCGCGAAACGCGGCACGCACCAGCGGATCATTGGCCGCGGCCGCGATGTCATTGGCGACGAGCGCCGGATTGATCAGGCGGCAGCCGTCGAGATCGAGGATCACGATCGCCGCCAGCTCGTCGCGGTTGAGCCCCGCGATCACGACGTCGCGCACCAGCGGCGCGCAGGTGCCGACGAAGCGCGCGCGCAGCGGCCCGACGCTGACCCAGGTGCCGCTTGCGAGCTTGAAATCCTCGGCGATGCGGCCATCGAAATCGAAACCGGCATCGAGATCGCCCGGATTGGCGGGCTTCAGCGCATCGCCAAACTTGTAAAAACCTTCCTCGTCGAACGCCTTGGCGGTCAGCTCGGGCTGCCGCCAGTAGCCGGGCGTCACGTTCGGGCCTTTGGCGCGCACTTCGAGCTTGCCGTTGTTGGGGACCAGCTTCGCGTCGTTGCCCGACACCGGAAGGCCGACATGGCCGGAGCGGCTGGTACCGGGCCGCACCGACATGAAGAACGGCGAGGTCTCGGTGGCGCCGAGGCCAGTGAGCATCGGCACACGATAGCCCTTCTCCTGCACCGCGAGCGCATCGAGGCTGTTCCAGATGAACGGCGACAGCGCCGCGCCGGAGAAGAACATCGCATGCAGCCGGTGGAAGAATTTTGCGCGGAGACCTGCGTCGTCGCGCAGATAGGGCAGCAGCGATTCATAGCCCTTGGGCACGTTGAAATAGACCGTCGGCGAGATCTCGCGCAGGTTTCGCACGGTCTCCTCGATGCCGCCGGGCATCGGCTTGCCTTCGTCGAGATACATCGAGCCGCCGTTGAACAGCGTCAACCCGACATTGTGATTGCCGCCAAATGTGTGATTCCACGGCAGCCAGTCGACGATGACCGGCGGCTCGTCCTTCAGGAACGCCAGCGTCTCGCGCAGCATCACCTGATTGGCGCAGATCATGCGCTGGGTGTTGATGACGGCCTTGGGATTGCCGGTTGAACCCGACGTCAGCAGGAATTTCGCGATCGTATCCGGACCGATCGCCGCATGGGCCGCATCGAGGCGCGGATCTTCCGGCGTTGCCATCAGGCCGGCGAGCCGCGTCACTTCGCGGCCGGGCACGGTCCCGCGGCTTGCCGCGATCTCGACGTCGGGGCCGACATTGGCCCGCAGCGCGTCGGCAAATTTGTCGGCGTCGTCGACGAAGACGAGGCCCGGCGTGAGCAGCTTGATGACAAAGTCGAGCTTGCCGTAGTCGCGCGACACCAGCGAATAGGCCGGCGACACCGGGCAGAACGGAATGCCGGCATAGAGCGCGCCGAGCGCGATCAATGCGTGATCGATCGAGTTGCCCGACAGGATCACGATCGGCCGCTCGGCCGACAGTCCGCGCGCGATCAGCGCGGAGGCGATGCGCCTGACAGCCTCGAGCAATTGCGCGTAGGTGATCTGGCGCCAGCCGCCGCCGGCCGCACGCTCCGCCATGAACACGCGGTTCGGCTCGGCGGTCGCCCAGTGATGCAGGCGGTCGGTGAGGCGAACGGGAAAGTCGGCGAGCTTTAGCTTGGGGCGAAGATAGATCGTGCCGTCGTCGCGGCGCTCGACGGTGACATCAGGGTTGCCGAACGAAATCGGGCGCAGCGGATGCGCATTCGCGGTGGATGCAGACGGCGTGGCATTCATGTCGGCTTCACCTTGGCGGTCTTGCGATCCAGGAAAGCGCGAATCCGCTTCTTGGCCTCCTTGTCGCTCTGCGCCACCGTCGCCATCAGCGATTCCATCAGAAGGCCGGTCTGGGGATTGGCCTCGGCGATCATCGGCAATGCCTGCAGCACGGCGAAATTGGTCAGCGGCGCATTGGCGGCGACGCGCTCGGCGAGCTCCAGCGCTTTCGGCAACGCGCCGTCGGCCTCGGTAAGATATTGCGAGAAGCCGTAGGCCGCGCCTTCGGTCGCCGAATAGACCCGGCCGGTCAGCATCATGTCCGCCATTCGCGGCACGCCGATCAGGCGCGGCAGCCGCACCGATCCGCCGCCGCCGACGAAGATGCCGCGCTGGCCTTCGGGCAGCGCGAAATAGGCCGACGGCTCGGCGACCCGGATATGCGCGGCGCAGGCAAGCTCTAGCCCGCCGCCGATCACGGCGCCCTTCAGCGCGGCGATCACAGGCACGCGGCAATACTGGATGCGGTCGAACACCCGGTGCCACATCTGGGAGTGCACCAGCCCCTCGGTGGCGTCGCGTTCGGTCAGCTCGGAGAGATCGAGACCGGACGAGAAATGATCGCCGACGCCATGGATCACCACGGCGCCCACGGTGTCGGGAATCGCGGAGAAGCAGTCCCGCAGCGCGAGGATGATGCCGTCATTCAGCGCATTGCGCTTGGCGGGCCGGTTCAGCCCGACGGTCAGCACCGCCCCCCGCGTCTCGACCTTGAGCAGCGAGGCGTCACCCGCGTCGGCAGCGTTTCCCATGGCTTTATTGTTTCCTATTCAGAATAGTTATGTTTTATAACGATTAGCACAGGAGTCAATATGGCTGCTGTTCCGGCGGATGAGTGCGACGTTCGTCAGCGCGCTTCGTCATTCTGAGAGTTAGGCGAGCACACGATCGGGGCTCCCTCCCCCTTGCGGGGGAGGGTTGGGGAGAGGGGTGGTCCCGGGAGAGATGGTTGACGGGAACGTCGCACTCGCAATTCGAGCGCGCACCGTTGAAACGAAGGCCAAGAGAGTACGCCGTGTGGTACCCCTCTCCCTAGCCCTCCCCCGCAAGGGGGGAGGGAACCCTTCCGCTAATGCCTTCCGCACATGCGCGAAGCGAGAGCCCCGTTCTCTCCGCGGCTCAAAGCACCTGATGCACGTCGATCACGACGCGGTCGGGGTGGCGGGCGGCGGAGCCGATGAAGATGTGCTGCATCAGCCAGCGGTAGTTTTCGGCACCGGTCTCGAATTTCGGCACGGTGCGGAAATAGATCAGCTTCGGATCGACCGGCTCGCCGCGCTTGAGTTTCTCGAGCAGCTCGACCGGCCCGAAGCGGATGCCCTTGTTCTCGACATAGACGACGGCGCCGTCGTCGGTCTCGAAGGCATATTTTGCCTCTAGGTCGATCAACTCGCTTGGCCGGATGATCTGGAAGTCGGCGCCGAAGGGCAGCACCTTCCCGTTGACGTGCTCGCCCCTCACCTCGCCGCCGATGATCGGGATGATGCGGCGGACGCCGGTACCGATGTCGCCGGCGGACGTCACCTCCGCGATCCTGGCGGTGATGGTGAAGACGTATCTGGTCTGAAGCTCCGGACTCATAGATTTAGCCTATCATGCGCTGCGGCAGCCAGGTCGCGAGCAGCGGGAACAGGATCAGGATCACCAGCCGGATCAGATCGGTGATCACGAACGGCAGCACGCCGACAAAGATCGTCGACATATTGACGTCCTTGATCACGCTCTTGATCACGAACACGTTCATGCCGACCGGCGGATGGATCAGGCCGAGCTCAACCGTCATGACGATGATGATGCCGAACCAGATCGGGTCGAAGCCGAGCGCGGTTACCACCGGAAACACGATCGGCACGGTGAGGATCACCATCGCCATCGCATCCATCAGGCAGCCGAGCACCAGATACATCATCAGGATCAGCGCCAGCACGCCATAGGGGCCGATGCCGAGGCCGGTGAGGAACGCAGTGACGTTCTGCGGCGTCTGGGTGATGGTGAGGAAATAGCCGAAGCAGAGCGCGCCGATCAGCACGGTGAACACCGCCGCCGCGGTGCGGGTTGCCTGCAGCAGCGATTGCAGGATGCCGTCCTTGGTCAGCTTGCCGCGGAGGATGCCGATGATGAAGGCACCGACCGCACCGACCGCGCCCGCTTCGGTCGGGACGAAGAAGCCGCCATAGAGGCCGCCGATCACGAATAGGAACAGCAGCAGCGGCGACCAGACGTCACGCATCGCCATGAGGCGCTCATGCCACGACGCCTTTTTGCCTGCCGGCAGGAAACCCGGCCGGGTCACGCCGATGATGCCGATCGTGATCATGTGCATCAGGATCGCGAGCAAGCCCGGCACCACGCCCGCGATGAACAGCTTGCCGATGTCCTGCTGGGTGATGATGCCGTAGACCGCGAGCACGGTGGACGGCGGCAGCATCGCCCCGAGCGTGCCGCCGACCGCGATCACGCCGGTGGAGAACGATTGCGGATAGCCGAAGCGGCGCATCTCGGGATAGGCGACCGCCGAGAAGGTCGCGGCGGTCGCAACCGATGAGCCCGAGATTGCGGCAAAGCCGCCGCAGGCTGCGATCGTTGCGATGCCGAGCCCGCCTTTCCAGTGGCCGACGAAGGTGTTGGCGGCGCGGAACAGCTCGCGGCTGATGCCCGAGACGGACACGAAGGCGCCCATCAACAGGAACATCGGGATCACGCCGAAGGAATAATCCGTCACCGTGCGCATCGTGGTCTGGCCGACCAGCTTCAGCGCCGGGGCAAAGCCGGTGAGATAACCAAAGCCGGTGATGCCGACGAGGCCCATCGCCATGCCGACGGGGACACGCAACAGCATCAGCACGAACAGGCTGACGAAGCCGATGACGGCGACGGCCTCCGGACTCAAATCGAGACTCATGGCCGTCTACTCCGCGGTCTTGATCTTGGCATCGTGGATATCTTCCGGATGGAAGATCAGGCGGTAGGTGCGGATCGCGATCAGCAGCACCGCGGAGACATCGCCGATCCACGACACCAGGAAGAACGGCCACACGGGAACGCCGAGATCCATGGTGACGATGTGGCTGTTTTTGGTGTCGATCACCTTGTCGACCAGCGTGTAGGTCTGCACGCTCACCACGAACAGCAGCACCAGCGTCGCGAAAATATCGATCCAGCGCTGATAGCGCGGCGAGGCATTGGCCCAGACCAGGTCCACGGTGATGTGGGTGCCGCGATAGCTCGTCGCGGCGATGCCCCAGAAGATCAGGATGCCGAGCAGGAACTGGCCGAAATTGTAGTAGTCGGGGATCGTCACCGCGAAGAACTTGCGCATGAACACCGCCGTGAAGGTGTTGAGCGCGACGACGCCGACGAAGAACGCCGCCACCCATTCGATCGAATCGATGAAGCGGTCCATGAAATTCTTGCGCACCGGCTCGGGTGGACCGGTGATCGCGCCGTCCTGGGAAACTTCGGAATTGGCAGCCATGATGTCGGACTATCGCTGTCAGGAACCGTCATTCCGGGGCGCTCGCCAGGCGAGCGAACCCGGAATCCGGAGATTGTGGCGCGAGATTCCGGGTTCGCGCTGACGCGCGCCCCGGAATGACGAAATCAGATCCCCGCCTCGTACTTCTTCAGCGTGGCCTGCAGATCGGCCTCGATCTTCTCCGCGTCGCCGCCGGCCTTCTTCACGGCCTCGGCCCAGCTGTCGCGCAGCGGCTTGGCCGCCTTCTTCCATTCGGTGAGCTGCTCGGGGCTCAGCGGATAGACCTCGTGGCCTTGCAGCGCCTTCATCTTGGTGCGGCCGTTGGCCTCGAACTCGGTCCAGGGGTCGGTGACCTTGGAGGCCCATTCCGGCGTGCAGTGATCGTCGATCACCTTCTTCTGAGCATCCGACATCGCATTATATTTGGCGAGGTTGATGTTGTAGGTGAACACCGTCGTGTAGAGCGGCACGTCCATGTGGTACTTCACCACCTTGTCGATGCCGAACAGGAAGATCGAGCCCCAGGGGAAGGTGATCTCGTCGGCGACGCCGCGCTCGATCGCGTCGCGCGATTCCGGCGCGGAGGCCTGCACATTGGTGCCGCCGAACATCTTCACCATCTCGCCGATCGTGCTCTGCGCGGGGCGCACCTTCACGCCGGACAGGTCGCTCGGCAGCAGGATCTTCTTCTTGCCGTGCAGCGCGCCCGGATCGTGGATGAAGGCGAAGCACAGCTTGGTGTCCTTCATCTCGGTCGGCGCATATTTGTGGTACCACTCGTTGAGCGCCAGCGTGCCCTTCTTGCCGTCCGAGAACACGAACGGGAGCTGGCCGGCGGCCGCGATCGGGAACCGGCCGGGCTGATAGCCGGGATTGACATAGGTGACGTCGGCGATGCCGTCGCGCGCCATGTCGTAATGGTCGAACGCCTTGCCGAGCTGCTCGGACGGAAACACGGTGACCTTGATGGTGCCGCCCGAGGCCTTCTCGATGTCGGCGGCCCACGCTTGCGTCGCCGGCACCAGCGGGTGCGCCGGCGGTACCCAGAGCGACACTTTGAGATTGACGGTCTTGTCCTGCGCCACGGCAGGTGCCGCGGCGGGCACGATGGCGGCGGCTGCCACCAGCAGCGCCAGCAAACTCTTCCTCATCACGTCTCCTCCCCTCCAGGACGGGCTTCGTGCCCGGTCTCATTACTTAACATGTTATCTAATTCGCGCGAATATTCAAGACGAAATCCGCGAGGCGGGACGCCTCGTCGCACCCCGCTCCTCGCCCATCTTGCGCTGCGGCGAACGCAGGTCCCGCGCAAATCCGCCTTGCCAAAACTGTTATATGATATAGTTGCCTTGGCAAGTTGACGGCGACCGCCCCGGCGCGAGCGCCCGGCTGAAAGCCTATCCGATCGGGAGGACCAGGTATTGCGGACAAAAGTAGCAATCATAGGCGCAGGTCCGGCCGGACTGTTGCTTGGGCAACTACTTCATACTTTCGGCGTAGACAACGTCATTCTGGAGCGGCAGACGCCGGATTACGTGCTGGGGCGGATCCGCGCCGGCCTGCTCGAGGAAGGCACGGTGTCGCTGCTCGACAGCGTCGGTGCCGGCGCCCGGCTACACCAGGAAGGCCTGGTTCATCACGGCGTCGAGCTGGCATTCGGCGGCGCGCGGCACCGCATCGACATGCATGCGGCGACCGGCAAGACCGTGACCATCTACGGCCAGACCGAGGTCACGCTCGACCTGATGAACGCCCGCAAGGCGGCCGGCCTGACCACGGTCTACTCCGCCGCCGACGTCACCCCGCACGATTTCGACACCGACCATCCGCGCGTCACTTACGTCAAGGATGGCGTCAGCCACGAAATCGCCTGCGATTTCATCGCCGGCTGCGACGGCTTCCACGGCGTCAGCCGCGCCAGCGTGCCGGCATCGGCGATCACCAGCTATGAGCGGGTGTATCCGTTCGGCTGGCTCGGCATCCTTTCGGAGACGCCGCCGGTCTCGCCGGAGCTGATCTACAACAACCACGAGCGCGGTTTTGCGCTCTGCACGATGCGCTCGACCCACCGCAGCCGCTATTACGTGCAGTGCCCGCTGGACGATCATGTCGATCAATGGTCAGACGAGCGGTTCTGGGATGAATTGAAGCGGCGCCTCGACCAGAAGGCTGCCGACGAGATCGTCACCGGCCCGTCGATCGAAAAGAGCATCGCGCCGCTGCGCAGCTTCGTTGCCGAACCTATGCGGTTCGGCCGGATGTTCCTGGCCGGCGACGCCTCGCACATCGTGCCGCCGACCGGCGCCAAGGGGCTGAACCTTGCCGCCAGCGACGTGCATTACCTGTCGCAGGCGCTGCGCGAGTATTACGACGAGAAGTCCCCGGCCGGCCTCGACGGCTATTCGGGACGCGCGCTGGCGCGGGTCTGGAAAGCGGTGCGCTTCTCATGGTGGATGACCTCGATGCTGCACAAATTCCCCGACGAGGGCGAATTCGCCGCGCGCATCCAGATCGCCGAGCTCGACTACCTCGTCAGCTCGAAGGCGGCATCGACCTCGCTGTCGGAGAATTATGTCGGGCTGCCGTTCTAGGCGAGCTCGTGGAATGCTTTTGTCGAACAGCATCCTCTTCGCTATGTCCGCCGTCATACCCCGCGCATGCGGGGTATCCAGTACGCCGCGGCCTCTCGATTCATACCTGGGGTCTCTGGAATACTGGATCGCCCGGTCAAGCCGTGCGATGACAGCAGGGGATGTGGCGACAGGCCCGTGCTACATTCAAACACCCGCGCAAATCCCGTTTAAAACTTTGTAGGCGGTGAAACCACGATCGACATCGCGTTCAATGGCGTCAACGCAACGCCATTCGCGAGCCAGAGATGACCACCGATACGCACGTCGCCCCCGACATTCCCCAGGACGTCCCCGAAGGCTTCGAGCCGCTATTCCGCAAGAGCCCGCTCACCGAGCCCTGGGAGCCGCTTTACCAGAAGAAGACCGAGCGCTCCGTCATCATCGGCCTGCGGCTGGCAAGGCCGCACACCAACGGCCGCGGCCTGATCCATGGCGGGCTGATCGCGGCCCTCGCCGACAACGCGATGGGCTATAGCTGCGGCCAGGCGACCGGCTGGACCACCTCGTATGTGACGATCTCGCTCACGGTCGATTTCGTCGGCTCGGCCAATGTCGGGCAGTGGCTCGCGATCGAGAGCGATGTGATCAAGACCGGCAGCACGATCTGCTTCGCGCAGAGCCTGATCAAGGCCGACGGCGTGACCATCGCGCGCGCCAGCGGCACGTTCCGCGTGGTGCCGAAGAAGGCGCCGGTGAGCTGAGCGCTTTCGCGAGAAGCTAACCGAAGTGCCAGTCGGTGATCTCGGTGACGAGATCGATGAAGGTCCGCACCTTCGCCGACAACAGCCGGGATGTCGGGTAGACGACATGGATCGGCACCGGCGGCTGCTCGAACTCGGCGAGCACGATACGGACCCGCTTGGCTTTCAGCGATTCGGCGGCCTGATAGGCCATCACCCGGGTCAATCCGCCGTCCTGCTCGGCGAACTGGATGGCGGCATCCGAGCTGTTGCTGGTGAAGCGCGGCGTCGGTGTGATGCGGATCTCCTGGCCGTTCTCCATGAAGCGCCAATCCGGTGTTGCGGTCATGGCGCCGAACTGGATGGTGTCATGGGAGGTCAAGTCTGCCGGCCGCTTTGGCTCGCCGCGGAGCTTGAGATAGCCGGCGGAGGCGACCACGATGCGGCGCATCTGGCCGACATGCCGCGCCACCAGCGTCGAATCCGGCAGGTGCCCGAGCCTGACCGCGAGGTCGACGCCGTCCTCGACGAGGTTGATCCGGCGATCCGACAGCCGCAGGTCGACGCCGACATCCGGATAGCGCTTCAAATAGGCTGATACGACCGGGCTGACATGGAGCCGCCCGAAGCCGAACGGCGCCGAGATCACGAGGCGGCCTTCGGGGCGGGTGCGCTCGCTCTCCACCGCGTCCTCGGCCTCCTCGACGTCGGCGAGGATCCGCCGCGCCCGCTCCAGATAGCGCGAGCCGGCGTCGGTCAGCGTCACCTGCCGCGTGGTCCGCTGCAGCAGCCGGGCGCCGAGCCGCTCCTCCAGCGCCGCGATCAGTCGCGTGATGGCGGATGGCGACAGGCCGAGCTTGCGGGCGGCGGGGGCAAACCCTTCGAGGTCCGCCACCGCGACGAAGGCCTGCATGGCGTCGATCCGGTCCATGACACTATTGCATAATCGGCAACAGTGAAGTGTCAATCCACCAGATTGCTTACGATCCGGAAATATCCATCTTACGACACGAAGGACGGCCCTTGTCGCCCCTGGCGGGAGACTCAGATGTCAGACGCTGGCAGCTATTCGAGCGATGTCGGGTTCACTCCGGCGGTGAAGGAAATCCAGACCCGCAAGGGCTCGCGCGCAACCTATGCCGAGGTCGAGGCCCATGGCGGCTGGCAGACCGAGGTCGACGAGAATCTCGCCGCCTTCCTCGCCAACACCAACAGCTTCTATCTCGCCACCGCCTCGGCCGCCGGCCAGCCCTACATCCAGCATCGCGGCGGGCCAAAGGGCTTCATCAAGGTGCTCGACAAGCACACCATCGCGTTCGCCGATTACAGCGGCAACCGGCAGTTCATTACCCAGGGCAATCTCTCGGAGAACCCGAAGGCTTATATCTTCGTGATGAATTATGCGTACCGGCAGCGGGTGAAGATCTGGGGCGAGGCGCGGGTGGTGGAAGACGATCCGGCGCTGACGCGTTCGCTGATGCCGCAGGGCTATCGCGCGCGGCCCGAACAGGTGATCCTGTTCAAGGTCGCGGCGTGGGACACCAACTGCCCGCAACACATTCCGCAGAAATTCGACGCGGCCGATGTGGCGACCGCGCTCGCCTCACGCGACCAGCGCATCGCCGAGCTCGAGGCCGAGCTCGCCGCATTGAAGGGCGAGCCCACTCCTGCCACCGCCGGTTAGGCCGCCTGTTGCAGCGGCGCCCAGGCGAACTCCGGATAGTACTGCTGCATCATCCGGCCGACATAGGCGGTGAGATTATCGAACTTCTCGGTGCGCTCACGCAGCGGCGAATCGAAGAACGGGGTCAGGATGCCCGCCAGCGCGCCGAACGCGGTGGCGTCGGTGCCGCACGGGGCGTTGCCCATCAGATAGGGTTTGTCGCCGAGCTGCACCGACAGCGCAAACAGCGAGCGGAGCGCGAGATCGACATCCTCATCCGGGCCATGACGGCCAAGCCCGCTCAACAGATAGTTCTCGGCGACGCGGAACTGGGCGTCCTCGCGCATCTTGTCGCGCAGATGATCGGGCGCGCCGTCGAAGAAATGCGCGGGCCCCTTGGCGAAATTGGTGTCGTCGACCCAGCGCGCGCCGACCAGCGCCCAGTAGACGTGATGCTCGATCATGCGCTCGAAGGCCCAGGCCTGCGCGCGTGCCTGCAGGCTCAGCGGCGCATCGAAATCGAAACCGTATTTGCCCTCGATATGGGCGCGGATGAAGGTCGAATCGGCGATCATCTCGCCGTCATCGGAAATGAACGGCAGCTGCCCCTTGGGCGAGGCCGGCGGCATTGCCTTTTCCTTGGCGTAGGCGAGCCCGGCCATCTTGAGCTGGACCTCGGTCTTGGTCACGAAAGGGCTGATTTCCGGCAAGCCGAAGCCCGTGCCAAAGCCAAAAAGCGTAATCATATGAAGCTCCCGATCGCCTGTGGTCGTGAATTGAAGCTAGCTGTCCCCTGCTGCCAGCATGGTGTCAGCAGTAGTGGCATTCACTGCCGAGCGGGCCTGCGGGTGCGAGGCGGCGAACCGCCTCGCGAACCCGCTTGACCAGCCGTGCCCGCCCGTAGGACCAGGCTGCGCTGATGGACTGTGCGACCAGCGCGACCAGGGCCCAGCGCAGATCGCCGGAGGTGGAGTAGACCGTGACCATTTGTTCCAGCGCGAAGCTGTGCGCTTGCCTGAAACCGAGTTCATCAAGATTCGTCATGGACAAATTCCCTTCACTTGAGGTGTTGTCCTGATATAGCCCCCACCTGCTGCCAACATGCTGTCAGCAGCAGTGACAAGGGGCAGCGAAAAGGCGACGCGCCGAGTGACCAAGAGAGCTGCCGAGACGCTTGTAAGACACTCGTCAAGACGCCCGAGAAGAGAACGACCAAGAGAATTGCCATGAGACGCGCCGACCGGCTGTTTCAGATCATCCAGGTGCTCCGCCGCACCCGTAAGCCTTTGACCGCGGATGCGATCGCAGCCGAACTCGAGACATCGAAGCGGACGATCTATCGCGACATCGCCAGCCTGATCGAGCAGCGGGTGCCGATCCGCGGCGAGGCCGGCATGGGTTACATCCTGGAGAAGGGTTTCGACCTGCCGCCGTTGATGCTGACACCCGACGAGATCGAGGCTTGCGTGCTCGGCGCGCAATGGGTGGTCGGCCACGCCGATCCGGCGCTGGCGCGCGCGGCCGAGGACCTGATGGCCAAGATCGCCGAGACCGTGCCTGACCGGCTACGGCCGTTCGTGCTGGAGCCGGCAAGCCGCGCCCGCTCCGCCTGGAACCGGGAGCCGGACCGTATCGACATGGTCAGGACCCGCAGCCAGATCCACGAGGGCAAGAAGATCACGCTCAACTATCGCGACGAGCACGGCCGCGATAGCGAACGCACGATCTGGCCGATCGCGGTCGGCTATCACGAGGCGGTGCGGCTGCTCGCCGCCTGGTGCGAGCTGCGCAAGGATTTCCGCAGCTTCCGCACCGACCGCGTGGTCACGGCTGTCTATCACGACGAGAAGTATCCGGAGCGACGCGACCTGCTCAGGGCGCGCTGGCGGCGCAGCCTGGTGTGGGAAGCGCCGAGGGACACCTGATGGCCGACAACGCGATCGACACGGCAGACGCGAGCCCCTGCCTGTCCTGCGGCGCCTGCTGCAGCTATTCGGAGAACTGGCCGCGCTTCACCGTGGAAGACGATGCGCAGCTCGATCTGATCCCGCTGCAATTCGTCAATGCGCGGCAGTCGGGGATGCGCTGCGAGGGCGACCGCTGCTCGGCGCTGTCAGGCAAGATCGGAGAAGCAACGCGCTGCGAGGTCTATGCGGTGCGGCCGGAGGTGTGCCGCACCTGTCTGCCGGGCGACGCCGAATGCGCGATGGCGCGGCGCCGGCACGGGCTGCCGCTCATCCCGAGCGCGCAGCCGGATTGAGCACGGCTGTATTATTTGCGCATGATCTCCGCGCAAACGCGTTCCGCGTTTGTCGCGAGGGAAAACCGGTTTCCACTTTTCCAGATCATGCTCAAGCCGTCACAGTCACCGTCTCGTTGACGTCCTCATCGTCGAGTTCGTCGTCGACAACGGGCGCGAAGCTCGACAGCGGCTTGGTCGACAGCGTGATCGGCTTGCGGCCGCCATGCGACACGGTCGCAGCACGGGCCGGCTCACGCGACAGCGCGTAGAGCGTCGACCCGACACGGCCGCCGCAATTGGCCAGCTCCCACTCGCTGCAGCTCGACGCAATCGCGAGTGCGAGTGCATGCAGATGGCTGCGGCGATAGCAGAACAGCGCGAGCATCGCCCTGACGTCAGGCGCGACATTGGCAACCAGCAGCGAAAGCCCGTTCGGATTGGCGCGGTACATCTGGCCGAGCAGGTCGTCCGCAACTGGGCAGGCATCGTTCTCGAAGGCGTCGCGGCTTGAAAACATTTGCAAATCCCCCTCGATCGGGAAGATGCCGCGCAATCCTCTAACGAAAGGTTAACCACGGCCTCCGGTCGCCTCCGGGGCCCCTTGCCCGTTGCACGCGAATCACATCCGCGCGCCGCCAGATCCGATTCCATCGGGACGGAAGCAGGTCCAGCGGCCGGGTCACGGTCCGGGATGTGGGAAGCGGCAGAGGCCGGCGGCTCAGTTCGCGGCCATGTAGATCGACAGCGCGAATCCGGTGAGGTGGTGCAGCGCCTGGTCGACCCCGATCAGGGTCCAGAACCAGGGATGGCCGGACTCCAGCGTCACGCCGAAATGCGAGGCGCAGATCCCCTTGCAGCGATCGACGATAATGTGGATCACGAAGTCGATGAAGGCGACGTACCAGAAGCGCGGCGCCACCACCAGGATCAGCGCCAGCGCGACCGCCAGATGGACAAGGCAGTGCGCGAGCAGCGGCAGCGCCCAGCCGGTCTTCTGGTCCTTGCCGATCGCCATCCAGGCGTTCTGCAGCATGAAGTCAGCGATGATGTGCTTTGCGGTGAGGAGCAGCATCCATCCCACCAGGGCACCAACCGACACCGACGATGACATGGAAGGAAACAGCAAGCTGACGCCCTTTTACTTCGATGAATGTGATTGCAAGAAATCCGGGTCAGGCCGTCAGCACAATTCCGCAAAGCGAAGCTTGTCTCATTTATGACATCTCCGGCGGCGGAATGCACCTGCGGCCCCTCGAAAATCACATCTGGGTTCGGGCGTCGATAGTGGCGATGGTCATGTGGCATCGCGGCGCAGACAGGCCGCAATTAAGGTTACGGCTGGTGACCGGTTTGCATTCCCGCCGGGGAGGTATATCGTCGGCGGCACGGGAAATTTTCTTTCTTTTATAGTGATTTACGGATTCAACGGGCAGCGCCGCGCCGTTGCGGCAACAGGCCGTCCCGGACGGGTGATGAGCCAGGTGATCAGCCATGAGTGCCGAAGCCCCCGCGCCTTCGCCAATGCTGCCGCGGCCACGTCCTCCGGTCGCCAAGAGCAACCGCGCGCAGATCATCATCTTCACCATGCTGACGCTGTTCCTGAGCGCGATCACCGTAATCGGCGGCCGGGTCTGGCTGCGCAATTCCGAAACGCTGGTGTTCGCGGTCGGCGACGCCAACGGCGCGGAGGCCAAATTCGCCGCCCGCCTCGCCACCGTGCTGAAGGGCAATTCGTCGCGGCTGCGGCTGAAGATCTCGCCGAACCCCGATAACGCCAAGGCGCTGGCGCAATTCGATCGCCGCGACGCGACGCTTGCCATCCTGCGCACCGATGCAAAGGTGCCGCCGCGCGCCCGCACCATCGCAATCCTCGAGCATGACGTCGTGCTGGTGCTGAGCCCCGGCGGCAAGAAGATCAAGTCGCTGGCCGAGTTGAAGCGGAAGAAGATCGCGGTCGTCGGCAACGGCGAGAACAGCGTCAATTTCGTTCGCAGCGCGCTCGAGATTTCCGACAGCGCCGATGCGGCGCAGCGGGTGCAGCAGGCGCCGCCGAACACGCCGCTCGACAAATTGTTCGCCTCGGGCTTTAGCGCCGTGGTCGCGATCGAACATGCCTCGAAGATCATCAAGGACAAGACCTACGAGCAATATGCCAAACGCGCCGGCTTCACGCTGAATGCGATCGACGAGGCCAAGGCGCTCGCACGCAAATATCCGGCGATCTCGGAGGAGACCGTCTCGACCGGCATGCTGTCGTCGTCGCCGGCGATCCCCGATGACGACGTCGACACCATCGGGCTGGAATGGCTGCTGGTGGCGCAATCCTCGATGTCCACGACCACGGCGGCCGAGCTCGCGCGCATCATCTATGAGAACAAGTCCGAGCTCGCGCTCGGCGACGGCTTCGCCTCCAAGATCGAACCGGCTGCAACCGACAAGGACGCCTTCATCGTCGCCCATCAGGGCGCCGCCGAATACATCAACGACGATACCAAGTCGTTCATGGATCGCTACAGCGACGTGATGTATCTCGGCGCCGCGGCACTCAGCATCATCGGTACGATCTTCGCTGCGATCTACACCAAGATCACCCGCGTCGCGCCGGAGAAGGCCAGCGAGCTGGCGAGCCGGATCTTCGACATCGGCGAGCGTGTCGAGCACGCCACCTGCGGCGAACATCTCGACGAATTGCAGGACGAGCTCGAGGCGATCCTGCGCGGCGCGGTGATCGGCCTGCGCGACGGCACCGTCTCCGGCGATGGCCTCGACACCTTCAAGCTCGGCTACGAGCTGGTCCGCGACGAGATCGCCCTGCGCCGCGACCACCTCAAGCGCCACCCGCCGGCGGTCGACGACAATCTCGTGGTGGTGAAGACCGCGAACGGGTGAAGGCGGTTGCTTGCATCCACGACGTCCCCGCGCTCGCGCCACATACACGGCTGTCGTCCTGGCGAAAGCCAGGATCCATTACCACTGCTTTCGGTGCTGAACGGGATCGCGGCCCCAGCGTCGCGCAACAACTGAAATTTGGGGTAATGGGTCCTGGCTTACGCCAGGACGACACCAGGTATGTTGAGAAACCTGTGAATCATGCACCCGCGCGCTCGCAACTTGCCACAGGGCGCGTCCCATCACCCGGCCGCCGCGTCCGGCTGCGTCCCGGCGGCATCGAGCTGCCGCCCCTCGTGGTCCATGTGCAGATAGTTCGGGTTGAACAGCCCCGCCCGCATCAGACGGTCGAGATTGGGCACCGCCAGGGTTTTGCCCTTGAGCACGATCAGGCCGTCGGCGCGCAGCTCCTGCAGGGTCCGGTTGACGTGGACCTTGGAAAGACCGGTGGCGTCGGCGAGATCGCCCTGGGTCAGCGGGAAGTCGCAGCTGTCGCCCTGGGTCAGGCCGGCGAGACGCAGCCGGAGCCAGATCTCGCAGAGCAGATGGGCCATCCGCTCCAGCGCCGTGCGCTGGCCGAGGCTCATGGTCCATTCGCGCTGGATCGCAGCATTGACCAGGGTTTCCCACCAGAACGCCGTGACGATGCGCGGATGTCCGGCTGCGACCTTGTCGAAGAACTCGCGGGAGAGGTCGGCGATCGACACCGCGGTGATGGTGCCAATCGAATGATCCATCTCGCGCAGGATGAAGACGTTCACGTCGCAGATATCGCCAGGCAGGAAGAACGAGACCACCTGGCGCCGGCCGTCCTCGAGCTGCTTGTAGCGGTAGGCCCAGCCGGACAGGATCAGGTGGACGTCCTTCGGCTTTTCACCCTCACGGACGATATCAACGCGCGGAGCAAAATGTCGGACGCGCTCGGTCGACGCACGATGGAGAATGGCGTGATCTACCGGCGAAAGCCGTACGAACTGCTCCAATTTCCGGACTAGCGACGCCAACGACATAGGTCTCCCCGCATGTTTAATCGGGTAACCGCCGGGCCGATTTCAATAACGTATGTTACATTGCACAGCTAATGACCTATGTTCACTAGTGTACAGACGCCAGAGGACGCGACGGTTATACCCTCAAGCGCCGTATATCTCGGTTTTTTCGAAGGGAGACGGCAGAAGCGGTGCCCTTCGGGCCGATGCCGCTCAGACGAGCGGCACGCCGTAGTAATCGTTCACCGCGCGGGTGGTGCCGATATCGGCCCAATTCCAGTCACGCTCGCTGCCATATTTCGGCGCGCCGCGCAGCTGGCTCTCGGTCACGCCCGTGACGTAACCGCCGAGCCTTGTGTCGTATTTGAGCGACTGCCAGGGCAGCGGATAATGGTCATTGCCGAGCCCGAGGATGCCGCCGAAGCCGAGCACGGCATAGGATACGCGCCCGCTCTTCTTGTCGATCATCACACGTTCGATCGAACCGATCTTGCGCTCGTCAGATCCATAGACCGCCGTGCCCTCGACCTTGTCGCTCCCGATCAGGTTTCCGAGCTCATTCTCGTCCATCGCCATGTCAATTCTCCATTAAACGCCCAGGCCAACGATGGAGCGGGACCGTCGTTCCTGCCGCATTGCGGCACTTGCTGCACGGCTGAACACCGTTCAGCCCGTTGGGGGATCGCCGCGATCGTCTGATGTCATGCCGGAGCCCGGCGTCTTGTCGGGGTCGTTCAGCTTCGGATCACGCGTCGCTTCGCGCGCCGGCGGCTTTCGGGTGTCGGTCTTGTGAGCGGTCCGCGCGCGCTCCTTGTCGGCCGGCTGCTCCTGACCCTTGTCGTCCTTCACGATGCCCTGGTTGGAATGTGCCATTGTCCGTCTCCTCAAAAGACATGCGGGCCCCGGCGATGAAATTCGCCGAGGCCCGTCACCGGGGTGGTCCACCGCCTTTCGGGGAGCAAGGCAGCGAACGCGTGAGTGTTACGCATGGCGCCGACGATCGTTCCTGCGCTCCTGACGACGATTTCGCTCGACTGATGTCATGGGTTAACGACGGCATTTGGGGAACATGCCTAGAATTGCTGGTTCCAGCGCGGAGGCGGCATGATCAAGAAGAAACGCAACAGGTCGCGGCCTCCCGGATCGTTCGAGGACCGCCTGCAAAAATTCGCCGAGGATTCGCGCATGGCAGCACGCAAGCTGCCGCCGGGACGGGAACGCGAAACGCTGATGAAGAAAGCCAGACAGACCGAGACCGTGATGGAAGTCAGCGAATGGCTGATGCCCGACAAATAGCCCGAGAGCCCCCAAAAAAGAGAGCCGCGACGGGAGAGCTGCGATGATCGAGGAACGATTTGATTCACGGACGCTCGCTGCCATGAACTTTGCGCTCGACCATGTCTGCGCCGGCGCCCTTCATGGCGAGGAACATGACACTCGCAGGCGCGTTGCCCGATACATCATCAAATGCGCCAAGAACGGCAGGACGACGCTCTCCGAGCTCACCGAAGCCGGACAACAGGCGTTGGCCAAGGTCACCGCCGCGGCGGGATAGTCCGCGCAAACCTGCCTTGTTCCTGGCCTTCAGCAAAGGCAGATCACGCATGCGCATTGCAATCAGCATCGGGCTGCTGGCACTTCTGGCCGCCGTCGGCGCCTACGCCTATGAAGGGCTGACCGTGGACGCTCCGGTGCCGACATACGGCATTGTGCTGTTCACGATCGGAATTGTGGTCCTGGCTGCGGTCTGCGCCGGCCTGATGGGCCTGCTGTTCTATTCCAGCCGCCGCGGCTACGACGAGCCGCCGCACATCAAGCGGTAGGCTTCGCGGAAAGCCAACCGTTGTAGGCGTGCCCCGTCACCCTGAGGAGCGCGTCTTCGCGCGTCTCGAAGGGTCGACGGCCACCAGTCGGGCCGCGCATCCTTCGAGGCTCGCAAGTGCTCGCACCTCAGGATGACGGTGACGGATTTGCCGGCACCCGCGCGCGGATCTCTGCGATCTTGCGCTTCAACGACGCTTGGCGCGGATCGGGCATGATGGCATCGCGGGCCTCAGCGATGGCGGCGGAAAGGTCGGGAAGCGCGAGCACGCCGTCGAAGGTCGGCTTGACCAGTCCATCGATGATCACGTGCCAGTCCGCGATGCCCTGGCGGTAGGGATCGCCGTAGCCCTGGATCATGGTCGCGGTCTGCACCACCGCCGGGGCCGCGCCCGGCTGCTTGGTCAGGCTGCGGTCGATCATGTGCAGCCAGCGCTCGACCCAGACACGCTCCTTGGCGTAACGCCCCGAGAACAGCCGCCAGCGCTTCAGGCCGGCCTCGATCCTGAGCCGGCGAACGCTGAAGCGGGTGTTGGCGCTGAAGCGGATCGAGACCCGGCGGCGGCGCCAACCGAACTGGTCGAGCACGGCAAGCACCGGATCGGCGACCATCTCCGGCAGGGCGTCGATCAACTCGTCGAGGCGGAGCTTCTTGACGTCGTCGGCCGAGCGCACCGCAAGGCCGCCCGCCGCGTTGACTTCGCCGAGCTTGAGCTGCGCGATGCGGATCGCATCCTCATAGGCCATACGATCAGCCATCAGCCGCGCGATCTCGGCGAGCAGCGCGTCGTCGACGCCGCGGCGGCCGACGAAGCGCTTGAGCCGGTCGATATAGAGCTGGGCGTAGCTCGTGCTCTGATAGGCGATCAAGAGATCGATGGCGTCGTTGACCGCGGGTCCGAGGTGGTCCGGGCAGGCTTCGGGCAGCACCGGCGGGCCCTCGTCCTCATCGCCGATGATATCGGCGAACAGGTAACGAAGCGAAGCCAGCAGGCTGTCGTCATCCGGCACTGCGGCGCCTCCAGAACTCGTCGCGGGGCTCATGCAGGTTTGGGCTCCGCGACCTGTGGTGGGGTGGCGTGCTGCGCGAGCCGCTGCTCGAGCGTCGCGATATTCTCGAACAGGCGGGCGCTGAAGAGACGCAGTAAGTAGAAGCCGAACGCCGGATTCTGCACGTAGAGCTGCTCGACCTGGTCATAGGTCACCGACAGCACCATGCCGGTCTCGACACATTCCAGCGTCTGGGTTCGCGTGTTCGACGGCGACAGCATGCCGAACTCGCCGACCAGGGCGCCGACCGGCAGCTCGATGCCGGATTCGACCAGGCGGAAGCGGCCGCTGACGATATAGAACATGCTGTCGGCCTTCTCGTCCTTGTAGAACAGGACCTCGCCCGCCGTGCATTTGCGCTCGGTCGTGAACGGCCTCAGCCAATCCATCGACAGATCGCTGTTGACCGATTTCTTCACGTTGCGGACCAGTTGCAGCATCTGGTGCAGGCGATAGGTGTTCACCGGCAGCAGCACGGCATGCAGGATCAGCGTCGCGTAATTGTGGGTCGGGACGGCGGTCGCGATCAGGATGATGTTGGTCAGGATGGCAAAGACGCGCAACGGGATCATGGTCCGCATCGACAGCGTGGCGACCACGAAGATCGATGCGAAGAAACTGCCGGCGGCGCCGGCGTGCTCCGCGAGATGTGAGGTATCCATCGGAAACCAACCAATTTCTCAAGAAGTGAATAAGATCGCCTTATTAGTCGCTTCATTCCGGCCAGGGTCGCTTCGGCGACCAGCATCCCTGATATACGGTGAAAAAGCGACGATTTGTCTGATTTCTCACATTCGCGGGCGCAAAAACGGGCCAACATGGTTAGGCCATTCGTCCAACATATCGGACTTCCGCCGCGATCATCCCGCCGCAGCCTGCGCGTTGACGGCCTCAACCGGGGGAGGCACGTTGTGACACAGGCTCAGCCGTTCGCAGGGCCTTAATTCCAGCAGTTCAGCGACAGGCAAGCTCCGTTCCGATGTCCAAGCCGCTCGTCCTTCCGGCCTTGACGCGCTTCGTTTCCGCCACTGCCGGCCGCAACATGACAACGGCAGCCTATGTCGCGGTCACGGTCGGTGTCGCCATGATGACGCTGCTGACGGTCGCGCCGGCCTATGATGCGGTGCCGCACTGGGTCGACGCGCTGCTGTGGGCTTGCCTTGCCTATTTCGTGTTCGAATGGCTGGTGCGGCTGCGCCATATGCGGCGGCAGGGCAAGTTCTGGTTTTACGCGCTGTCCAGCGCCGGCATCGTCGATGCGATCGGCGCGCTGGCGGTGCCGCTGGCGCTGCTTGCCGGCATCGAGCCGAAGAC
This sequence comes from Bradyrhizobium sp. CCBAU 53421, assembly GCF_015291625.1. Classification (NCBI taxonomy): domain Bacteria; kingdom Pseudomonadati; phylum Pseudomonadota; class Alphaproteobacteria; order Hyphomicrobiales; family Nitrobacteraceae; genus Bradyrhizobium; species Bradyrhizobium sp. CCBAU 53421. The sequence continues at coordinate 858,876 of NZ_CP030047.1, read as the reverse complement.
CGCATGGCTGCTCGGCGTGCTCTGGGTGCTCAAGGTGGTGCCGGGCATTCCAGGCCTGCGCCAGCTCCGGCGGGTGCTCGTGGTGGAGTCCGGGCCGCTGCTCAGCGTGCTGGTGATCTTCCTGATGGTGGTGTTCCTGGCCTCCGTCGCCGAATACTTCCTGGAGCGGGACGTCCAGCCGCAGACCTTCGGCAGCGTGCCGGCGGCACTGTGGTGGGCGGTGGTGACGCTGACCACGACGGGCTATGGCGACGTGGTGCCGATCACCCCGCTCGGCCGCGTGGTCGCCGCCATGGTGATGATCTCGGGCCTCGGCGTGTTCGGGCTGTGGACCGGTATTCTGGCGACCGGCTTTGCCAACGAAACCCGCCGCGACAATTTCCTGAAAACCTGGGAGACGGTCAGCAAGGTGCCGTTCTTCGCGCATCTCGGCCCGGCCGCGATCGCCGACGTCACCCAGATGCTGCGGACCATGGACCTGCCGCCGCGCACCATGATCATCCGCAAGGACACCAATGGCGATTGCATGTATTTCGTCGCCGCCGGCGAGGTCGAGGTCGACCTGCCCGGACGCAAGGTCAAGCTCGGCGAGGGCGCATTCTTCGGCGAGATGGCGCTGCTCGGCAACGCCAAGCGGGGCGCCAGCGTCTCGACCAGCAAGGTGACCCGGCTGTTGGTGCTTGACCTCGTCGATTTCCGCCTGTTGATGGCACGGCACCCCGATCTCGCCGAGACCATCGATGCCGAGGCAAGGCGGCGCGAACTCGAGAATCAATGATGGAGACCGATATGGCCGAGTTGGCCGACACCGCCAGCGGACCCGTGCTCGAAATTGCCGGCGCGCGCGCCACGATCCGCCTCAACCGGCCGAAGCATCTCAACCGCCTGCAGGCCGAGGATCTCGGCGAGCTCGTCAGGCTGTTCGACCGGATCGAGGCCGATCCTGCGATCCGCGTGCTGGTGCTGACCGGAACCGGCCGCGCGTTTTCCGCCGGCTATGACCTCAACTCGGTGGCCGAGCGCGCAGTCAGCGCCAATGAGCAGCAGAGCGCGGGCTCGGCATTCGAGGTCGTGGTCAACCGCCTCGAGGATCTCTCCGTGCCGACGATCTGCCGGCTCAATGGAGGCGTCTATGGCGGTTCGACCGACCTCGCGCTGGCCTGCGACTTCCGCATCGGCGTCGATACCGCCGAGATGTTCATGCCGGCGGCGCGGCTCGGGCTGCACTATTACAAGAGCGGCATCCAGCGCTACGTCACGCGGCTCGGCGTCGACAACGCCAAGATGCTGTTCCTGACCGCGCAGAAGATTACGGCGCCGGAGATGCTGCGGATCGGCTACCTCACCGCCATGGTGTCGCTCGACCTGCTCGACGAGGAGGTCGACAAGCTTGCCACGATCCTGGCCGGCAATGCGCCGAAGGCGATGGCCGGCATGAAGCGCGCAATCAACGAATTCGCCCGCGGCGAGCTGGATGCGGCCGCCGCCGACCAGCGCCACCGCGACAGCATGCGCGGCGACGAGATCAAGGAAGGCATCAAGGCCTTCGCCGAGAAGCGGGCACCGAGATTCTAGTTCGGCGAATCACACTATCAGTCCCGTCACCCTGAGGAGCGCGGAACGCGCGTCTCGAAGGGTCGACGGCCCGGCTGGTGGCCGTGCATCCTTCGAGACGCGCTGCGCGCTCCTCAGGATGACGGGCCTAATGGCCCCGTCGATACTACCCTTCCCCTCACGCCCGTTTCGACCGCATCGCGCGCGTCTGCGCGACCTCAGGGTCGCGGGCCAGCGCCTGGTAGCGCTTGCTGTCGACGGCGTAGATCGCGATGCGGCCTTCGGCGTCGGCGTGAACGCCCCAGCCGAAACGCTTGCCGAGCGGCGAGGCGCGCATGCAGGCCTGGCCGCGCGAGAAGAACGTCTCGCGGGCGAGGTTGCGTTCCTTCTTCCCGGCCTTGGTATCGAGCGCGCGGCCGGCCGACGACGTCGCGAACACCACGTCGTCGGAGGTGTATTTATAGGGTGCGTCCGCAAGCATCCGGTATTGCAGCACGGCAACCGTCGGCTGGCCGCCACGCGGCTGCGGCTCCTCGCCGCGCTGCGCCGGGCAGTCCTCGGCGACGCGGATCAGGGTGTTGAAGCAGTTGGTGCTATACAGCGGCTTTGCCATCGGCACGATCCCTATCACACTCCGGCGGCTGCCGCATGCTGCGCCGCCATCTCGTCGTCAGCCTTGGAGATCCGGACGAACGCCGGACGCGCGGCGATGCGCTCGGCATAGCGGACGAACACGTCCCGCTTAGGCACGATGCCGAACATCATGGTCCAGGAGAGCGCGATGCCCCAGAGGATGTCGGCCGCCGTGATCGCTTCGCCGAAGAGATAGGGCCCCTTTGCGAGCTGCGCCTCGAGCGTGCCGAGCATGGTGTCGTAATCGGCGTAGGGCGACTGCGTGATCGGTGCCGGCTCGCGCTTCATGAAATGGTCGATCACGGCCGGCTCGAACGAGGCGCCGTAATAGGCGATCCAGCGCAGATACGGGCCGCGGCGCGGGTCGGTCAGCGCGGGGGTGAGGCCGGCTTGCGGAAACAGATCGGCGAGATAGATGAAGATCGCGACCTGTTCGGTCACCAGCGCGTCGCGATGGCGGATCGCCGGCACCTTGCCGAGCGGATTGATCGCGAGATAGGCGTCCTTGCGCTGCTCGGCCGCCTTGATGTTGAGGACGTGCAGATCATAGGGCGCGCCGAGCTCCTCCAGCAGCACGCGCGTGCCGGTGGCGCGGCTTTGCGGCGAATAATACAGCGTGATGCGGTCGGTAGTGGTCATAAGCGGGTCTCCTTGCGCCATCGGGGGAATGGCCTCCTTTTATGTCCGCCTATACCTGACATCTTGTGTCAGGTATGATCTTCCCATGCGCGCGAGCCGGCTGTTTTCCATCCTCACCACCCTGCAGGCGCGGGGACAGGTCACCGCACCCGAATTGGCCGAGGCCTGCGAGGTCTCGGTGCGCACGATCTATCGCGACATCGATGCGCTGGCTGCTGCGGGCGTGCCCGTCTATGCCGACCGCGGCGCCGAGGGCGGCTATCGGCTGCTCGACGGCTACCGGGTGCGGCTGAACGGGCTGTCGCAGGGCGAGGCCGAAGCGCTGTTCATGGCCGGCCTGCCCGGCCCCGCCGCCGCGCTCGGCCTCGATGCCGCGATGGCGGCGGCGCAGACCAAGCTGATGGCGGCGCTGCCGGAGAGCCTGCGCCCCAATGCGCGGGGCATGCAGCAGCGCTTCCATCTCGACGCGCCGGGCTGGTTCGGCGAGACCGAGGAGCCGCAGCATCTGCGCGCCATTGCCGGCGCCGTGCTGCGCGAGACCCTGATCGAGATCCGTTACCAGAGCTGGAAGGCCGAGAAGCGCCGGCGCGTGGCCCCGCTCGGCCTCGTGCTGAAGGGCGGCAGCTGGTATCTCGCCGGCCTCGTCGACGGCAATGTACGCACCTACCGCGTCGCGCGCGTGCTGGATTGCACCACGCTGGAGACGCCGTTCGCGCGGCCCGCGGAGTTCGATCTCGCCACCTATTGGCGCGCCTCGATCGAGCGGCTGGAGGCCGAGCTGCATCCGAACGAGGCCACGGTGCGGTTGTCGCCGCTCGGGCTGCAGCTGTTCGATGCGCTGGCGCATCCTTACGTGAAGGCGCGGGTGCGGCTCACTGATGGCACCGACGCCGACGGCTGGCGGATCGCCGTCATGCCGGTCGGCAAGACAGTGTGGCACGCGGCAACCGAGCTGCTGCGGCTCGGCGCCGAGGTCGAAGTGCTCGCACCCGTGGAGCTGCGCGAGAAGATGGCCGAGCTCACAGGTGCGATGGCCGCGCGCTATATCGAGGCGCCGCCACGCTGCGCAGTGGCGGGACGCAAGCGCTAGTACCGGCTGTCGGAGCTGATGACGAAGCGGTCGAGAAAATTGACCGGCAGGATTTCGAACTTGTCCAGCGTGAGCGTCGTCCCGGTCACGAAGTCGACGCCCTTGATCGTGCCCTGCAGATCGACCCGCCGGCCGCGGCGCAGGTTGCGTGTTTCCGGATGTTGCTCGATGTCGATATAGGCATAGATCGGATTGTCGAGCCGCGAATGGCGGTGCCAGCCGCGTTGCAGGAAGCTGAATTGCAGCACCGAGCCCGCGCCCCAGTCGATCGCATCGAAGAAGCGGGTCTTCCAGGCGACGGGCTGTCCCAAATAATGCGCCGCGATGAACGCATCGCGCTCAAGCGCAGGCAGACGGTGCAGTTGCCAGCTGATCTCCGCCGGCGACAGGGAGGCGTTATTCGCCATTGTTGTTCTTGTCGTTCTTTATCGCGTCTTCTCGTCCTCGGCGGGAACGTTACGTCCCGCCTTGAGGGAAACTATACATCCACAAATGTGACAGTATCCGCCACAGTCGCGCGCGACGTGCGGTAGCTGTTCACCTTGTGCGCGTTATCCGCATAGCCGAACGAGATGCCGCAGACAACCCGGCGGTCATCGGCCAGGTTGAAGTGGCGGCGGATCAGGCCGGAATGACGCGCGATCGCGGCCTGCGGGATGGTGCCGAGCCCGAGAGCCTGCGCTGCCAGCATGAAGTTCGAGACATAGCCGCCGCAGTCGATCGCGCCATAGATGCCGAGCGGCTCGTTGGTGTGGATCACGGCAACGTGTGGCGCGCCGAAGAAATTGTAGTTCTCCAGCGCCTGCTTGCCGTAGGCCGCCTTGTCGCCGCGCGCGATCCCGAGCGTGTTGTAGAGCTGGAAGCCGCTTTCGCGGCGGCGCTCCAGATAGACCCCGACATATTCGCGCGGCGGCGTGAAGTCGTAATCATCGCCGAGACCGCGCGAGGCCTCGGCATAGATTGCCTTGCGAAACCGCTCCTTGGCCTCGCCGGACACGATCAGCACCTGCCAGGGCTGGCTGTTGCACCAGGACGCGGTGCGTTGCGCGGTGCTGAGGATGTGCTCGATGACGTCGCGCGGCACCTCGCGCGGCTCGAACGCGCGCACCGAGTAGCGCTCGTTGAGCAGCTCTTCCAGTGCACCGATGCGGTTGTTTTGCTTCACGACAGCGTCCATTGGTGCTCGCTTTCTTGCCCCGGACGCAGCGCAGCACGAAGTGATGCGCTGCTGAGCCGGGGCCCATGCACAGAGGTGGGTCCCGGCTCTGCGACGCGGCACTACGTGCCGCATCGCGTCCGGGACACGAGAATCGTCAGCGCCCCTTGGTCGGGATCTTGTTGTAGGGCACGTCCTTGTCGACCCGGATATCACCGGGCAGGCCCAGCACGCGCTCGGCGATGATGTTGCGCAGAATCTCGTCGGTGCCGCCGGCGATGCGCATCGAGGGCGACGACAGCAGCATCTGCTGGAACTGGCCGTTGGCCTGCTCCTCATCGGCGCCGGTGAGGCTGCCCGCCGCGCCTTCGAGGTCCATCGCATAAGTCGCGATGTCCTGCAGCATCAGGCCGGAGACGAGCTTGCCGATCGAGTTTTCCGGACCGGGCCGCTCACCCTTCGACAGTGCCGAGATCGCGCGGTAGCTGGTGTATTTCAGCCCGCTCGCCTTCACCGCCCAGCTCGCCAGCTTGGAGCGCACCGCCGGATCGTCGATCGCAAGACCATCTTCCAGCATCAGGTTGGAGCAGAACTCGAACATCTCAGGCACGCCGGTGGCGAGCCGCGCGCCGATCGACATGCGCTCGTTCATCAGCGTGGTTAGCGACACGCTCCAGCCCTCGCCGACGGCACCCAAGCGCTGGCTGTCCGGGATCACGACGTCGGTGAAATAGACCTCGTTGAACTCCTGCATGCCGTTGGCCTGCTTGATCGGCCTGACCTCGACGCCGGGGCTCTTCATGTCGAGGAAGAACATGGTGAGGCCCTTGTGCTTGGGCACATTCGGATCAGTGCGCGCGATCAAGAGGCCGTAGTCGGAATAATGCGCGCCTGAGGTCCAGATCTTCTGGCCGTTGACGACCCAATTGTCGCCCTTCTTCTCGGCGCGGGTACGCAGCCCCGCCACGTCCGAGCCTGCCGACGGCTCGGAGAACAGCTGGCACCAGATCTCCTCGCCCGCAGCGAGCTTCGGCAGATAGCGGCGCTTGGCCTCCTCACTGCCCCAGGCCATCACGGTGGGGCCGCACATGCCCTCGCCGATCTGGAACGGCTGGGTCAGCTTGCCGTACACGCCCTCTTCCTGCTGCCAGATCACGCGCTCGATCGGGGTCGCGCCGCGGCCACCATATTCCTTCGGCCAGTGCAGGCAGGCCCAGCCGCCCTCGGCCTTCTTCTTCTGCCAGGCCTTGCCCACCTCGACCATGTCGTGCTTGGCGAGCCTGATGCGGCCGAGCGAGGATTTCGAGAGTTCTTCCTCGAACTCCTTCGGCGCGTTGGCCGCGATCCAGTCGCGCGCAACCTTGCGGAATTCGGCTTCCTGCGGGGTGTCATCGAAATTCATGGCGAACCTCTCTCGTTGTTCTGGCGCTGTTAGGCGCGGCCCTTGGTCGGGATCTTGTTGAAGGGAACGTCCTTGTCGACCCTGATGTCGCCGGGCAGGCCCAGCACGCGCTCGGCGATGATGTTGCGCATGATCTCGTCGGTGCCACCCTCGACGCGGGTGCCCGGCGCACGCAGCAGCATCGCCTGGAATTTGCCGGCGACCTCGGCATCCTCGGGTCCGCTCAAGGTACCGGCGGCACCCTGCAGGTCGAGCGCGTAGGTCGCGACGTCCTGGATCATCGAACCGGCGACCAGCTTGCCGATCGAGTTGTCCGGTCCCGGACGCTCACCGCGCGACAGTGCGGAGATCGCGCGCATGCTGGTGTATTTCAGCCCGCTCGCCTTCACCGCCCAGTTGGCAAGCTTGGAGCGCACCGCGCGGTTCTCGATCGCGGGGCCATCCTCCAGCATCAGGCTGTTGCAGAAGTCGAACAGCTCCGGGAAGCCGGTGGCGACGCCGGCGCCGATCGACATCCGCTCGTTCATCAGCGTGGTCAGCGACACGTTCCAGCCGTCATTGACATTGCCGAGCCGCTGCGTGTCGGGAATGCGCACGTCGGTGAAATAGACCTCGTTGAAGTCGGAGGCCCCGCTCGCCTGCTTGATCGGCCTGACCTCGACGCCCGGGCTCTTCATGTCCAGGAAGAACATGGTGAGGCCCTTGTGCTTGGCGACCGTCGGATCCGTACGGGTGAGCAGGATGCCGTAGTCGGAATAATGCGCGCCCGAGGTCCAGATCTTCTGGCCGTTGATCACCCATTCGTCGCCGCGCTTCTCGGCGCGGGTGCGCAGGCCCGCGACGTCCGAGCCGCCGGCGGGCTCGGAGAACAGCTGGCACCAGATCTTCTCGCCGGAAGCGAGCGGCGGCAGATATCTGCGCTTCTGCTCCTCGCCGGCGAACGCCATCATGGTCGGGCCGCACATGCCGTGGCCGATGATGAACATCGAGCTGAGGCGGCCGAACGGGCCCTCCTCCTGCTGCCAGATCACCCGCTCGATCGGCGATGAGCCGCGGCCGCCATACTCCTTCGGCCAGTGCAGGCAGGCCCAGCCGGCATCGGCCTTCTTCTTCTGCCAGGCCTTTGCGACTTCGAGAATGTTTGCGCCCTTGAGCGCAACGCGGCCGAGCGAGGCCTTGCGCAGCTCGTCCTCATATTGCTTGGGCGCATTGGCCGCGATCCAGGCTTTCGCCTCGGCGCGGAATGCGGCCTCCTGCGGGGTGTCATCGAAATTCATGGTGGCTTTCTTTCCGTCATTCCGGGGCGATGCGGAGCATCGAACCCGGAATCTCGATTCCCAATCTCTGGATTCCGGGTTCGCGCTACGCGCGCCCCGGAATGACGAATCGTAGCGTTAAGCCGCGTTCTTCTTGCGCATGCGGTCGATCAGCGCGTCTTCCCAATAGGACAGGCTGCCGAGGCCGAGCGCCACCGCATTGGCGCGGCGGTAGTACATGTGGCAGTCGAACTCCCAGGTGAAGCCCATGCCGCCATGGACCTGGATGTTGTTCTTGGCGCAGTGCTGGAACGCCTGCGTCGCGCTGATGCGTGCGGCGGCGGCAGCTTCCGGCAGCTCGCCGGCATTGGTCGAGAGCGCCCAGGCACCGTAGTAGCAGTTCGAGCGCGCCAGCGTCGCCGAGACATACATGTCGGCCAACATGTGCTTGACCGCCTGGAACGAGCCGATCGGACGGCCGAACGCGATGCGGTCGAGCGCGTAGTCGCGGCCCATCTCCAGCGCGCGGTCGGCGCCGCCGACCTGCTCGAATGCCATCAGCACGGCGGCGCGATCCAGCACCTGGGTGATGACGCTCCAGCCCTCGCCGGCCGCGCCGAGCGGCTCGGCCTTGGCATCCTTGAAGGTGATCTCGGCCTGGCCGCGGGTGAGGTCGATATTGGTCAGCGACTTGATCTCGACGCCGCCGGCCTTGAGATCGACAATGAACAAGGAAATGTCGGACTCGCGCCCGCTCGAGCCAGTGCGCGCAGCGACAACAGCGAAATCGGCGATCGCACCATCCGGAACCGGCTTCTTGACGCCATTGAGCACGCCGCCATTGGCCGTGACCGTGATCGCCTTCGGCGACGGATTGCCCTTGCCCTCGAACAGCGCCAGCGTGCCGATGGCATCGCCGGAGGCGATCTTCGGCAGCCATTTCTGCTTCTGTGCGTCACTGCCGGCGATCAGGAGTGGTTCGGCGGCGAGATAGACGGTGGAGGAGAACGGCACCGGCGCCAGCGCGCGGCCCATTTCCTCCGCGATCACGCAGAGCTCGAGATGGCCGGCACCGGCGCCGCCGAACTGCTCCGGGATCGCGACACCGAGGAAGCCCATCTCGGCAAGGCCCTTCCACAACGCCTTGTCGTAGGGCGCCTTGCCGTCGAGCACCTCGCGCACGGCCTTCGGCGGGCACTGCTCGCTGAGGAATTTCCGCGCCTCGTCGCGCATCTGCTTCTGTTCGTCGGAGAAATCGAAATTCATGGCGCTTACCCGCATTGCTGTTGTTGTTCGTAGGATGGGTGGAGCGAAGCGATACCCATCGATTGCTTGGTCAGAGATGATGGGTTTCGCTGCGCTCTACCCATCCTACGGTCAGTTCAAAATGATCACCTCGTCGCCGGGCTTGCCGGCATAGAGCTTCTCGACCAATGCGGCGCGGCGTTCGAGGCCGGCGCGCTGGTTGATATAGCCCTTGTCGGTGAGCTCATTGCCGTCGATCGATGGCGGCTCGACCATCAGCATCGCGCGCGCGATCCGCATGCTGCTGCCGGTGCTGGACGCATTGTGCGCCAGCAACCCCTTCCTGAGACAATCGACCACCTCGGGATGCCGGATCACGTCCTCATAGCTTGCGTCCGCATTGCCGACGAGCTGGCGGCAGGCATGCAGGTTCGGCCAGCACAACAGGCCGATGAACGCGCGATCCTGCCCCGCGACCAGCGCGTCATGCACGACCGGCGTCGCGGCAGCGATCGCGTCAGTACGCAGCGAGCCGACATGAACGAAGGTGCCGGTGGTCAGCTTGAAATCCTCAACCACGCGGCCGGCAAAGATGATGCCTTGCAGCGGATCTTCGGGATCGACGAACACGCCTGCATCGCCGATGCAGTAGAAGCCTTCCTCATCGAACATCTTCGCGGTGAGATCGGGCTGACCGAAATAGCCCGGCGTGACGTTGACGCCGCGCAGCCGCAATTCGTATTTCGAACCGCACGGCACCATCTTCAGCTCGACGCCGGGGAACGGCAGGCCGATCAGGCCGACGCGCTCGGTGTCCCAATAGGTGCCGGTCGAAGTCGGCGCGGTCTCGGTCGAGCCCCAGCCGGTGTAGAACACGATGCGCTCGCCCGTGGTTTTCACCGCCAGCGCCTGCATGCGGTCATAGAGATCGTCGGGCAGCCGGGCGCCGCCATAGGCCATGATCGAGAGGTTCTTGAAGAAGCTCGCGCACAGCGCCTCGTCCTTCTCCATTGCGGCCGCGAGCGCGGCATAGCCGGCCGGCACGTTGGCGTAATAGGTCGGCGACACCTCGCGCAGGTTCCGGATGGTCTCCTCGAGCTGGCCCGGCATCGGCCGGCCGTCGTCGATATAAAGCGTACCGCCGTCGACCAGCACCGGATTGAACGCGGCGTTGCCGCCCATGGTGTGATTCCACGGCATCCAGTCGAGCACTGTCGGGATCGGGCCGGCCGTATCACGCGGCCGCACCTGCATCATCATCGCCGCGTTGGCGCACATCATCTGCTGGCTGTTGATGACAGCCTTCGGCATGCCGGTCGAGCCGGAGGTGAACAGCAGCTTGCCTGTGGTGTCGGGCGCGATCTTGGCGATCGACGCGGCGACATCGGCTGTCACCTTCGTTGCCGCGAGCGCGGCGAAGGCTGTGCTCCTGATGCCTTCGCAGGGACGCAGGACATGGACGACGGTGATGCCGGTGAGATCGATCGCCTTCAGCGCCTTCTCGAAGGCAGGTCCATCCTGCACCATCACGACGGCAGGCTTGATCAGGTCGAACAGGTATTTGAGCTTGAGATGATCCTGGCTCATGAGCGAATAGGCTGGCGATACCGGCGCCGCCGGCAGCCGCGCCTGCATCGCAGCCTGCGTCATCAGCGCGTGCTCGATCGAATTGCCCGACAGGATCGCGACCGGCCGGCCGTCGGCAATCCCGAGATCGAGCAGGCCTTGCGTCAGCGCATCGACTGTGCGCTTGGCTTCACCATAAGAGACCTTGCGCCACTGCCGGTCGGGGCCGCCGCGCTGCGCGAGCCAGATGCGCTCCGGCGCCTGCGCCGCCCATTTGGCGAGGTAGGCCGGGATGTGGGTCTCGTAGGCCTGCAGCGGAATCCGCGACTTCAGCACGACTGTGCCGTCGGCGCGCCGCTCGACCGCGATGTCACGCGCGAGCCAATCCACCTTGCGAAAGGCAGGTTTCGTCAGCATCGCCGCGTCTCCGTCCATTTTGCGTCTCCCGGAATTCTTGTCCTTTTGAGGATCTGTTCTCAGCGCCTGATATAGACAGGCTTTCGTTTCTCGAGGAAGGCCCTGATGCCTTCCTGGAAATCTTCCGAGCGGCTGCACAGCACCTGATTGCGATCCTCCATCGCGATCACGGCCTCGATCGAGCCGGCATCGACGCTCATGTTGATGCATTCCTTCGACAAGCGGAGGCCGACCGGCGAGGCCGTCATCATCGCCTCGACATAAGGACCGGCGGCAATGTCGAGATCGGCGGCCTCGACCACTTCGGACACCAGGCCGACGGCAAGCGCGCGATCGGCGTTGATGAAGCGCCCGGTGAGGATCAATTCCGACGCGACCGACACGCCGACGAGGCGCGGCAGAAAATAGCTGGTACCGATGTCGCAGCCGCCGAGACCGAGCTTGATGAAGGCGCAGTTCATCCGCGCGTTCTTCGCCGCGATGCGGATATCGGCCGCAAGCGCCAGCGCAAAACCGCCGCCGGCGGCCGCGCCCTGCACCAGCGCGATGATCGGCTGCGGACAGCGCCGCATCAGCATCACGATGTCGGCAATGCGGCGCTGCGAGTCGAGCGACTCCGTGACGCCGGGCGGCTCGGCCTGCCCGCCGCGGCGGGCCATCGCGTGCTTGAGGTCGAGCCCGGCACAGAAATTCGCGCCCGCACCCTTCAGCACCACGACGCGGGTATCGCGGTTGCGCTGCAGGCCCTGGAAGTAGGTGTTGAGCGCATCGATCATCGCAGGATCGAGCGCGTTGAGGCTTTCCGGGCGATTGAGCGTGACCCAATCGACTCCATCGTGATGTTCGATCAGCAGCGGTTGAGACACGCGTTACACTCCTGCATCTGCAAATGCGGTGGCAATTGATGCGCCCTCTCCCCGTGTGGGAGAGGGCATGCGCGTGTGTGCCGCGTGTTCGCGCGGGTGAGGGGTCTGCCTCCGCGGAGAGAAACCCCTCATCCGGCGCTGCGCGCCACCTTCTCCCACAAGGGGAGAAGGTACTATCGAGGCGCCATGCGGATAGCGCCGTCGAGACGGATGGTTTCGCCGTTGAGCATCGGGTTCTCGACGATATGGACCGCGAGGTTGCCGTATTCCGAGGCGTCGCCGAGGCGGGCCGGATGCGGCACCTGGGCGCCGAGGCTCTTGCGGGCTTCTTCATTCAAGCCCATCAGCAGCGGCGTCAGGAACAGGCCCGGCGCGATGGTGTTGACGCGGATCTTCAGGCTGGCGAGGTCGCGCGCGGCCGGCAACGTGAGGCCGACGACGCCGCCCTTCGAGGCCGAATAGGCGATCTGGCCGATCTGGCCTTCATAGGCGGCAACCGACGCGGTGTTGATCGCGACGCCGCGCTCCTCGCCGATCGGGGCTTCGGTGGCCAGCCGCTCGGCGAACAGGCGCAGCACGTTGAAGGTGCCGATCAGATTGACGTTGATGATGCGGACGAACTTCGCCAGCGGATAGACACCGTCCTTGCCGACAATGCGCTGCGAGCCGCCGATGCCGGCGCAGTTCATCAGCACGCGCGCGACACCGTGCGCGGCCTCGGCCTTGGCAATCGCCGCCTTGATCGCTTCCTCGTCGGTGACGTCGGCATGCAGGGCAACGCCCTTCACTTCGGCGGCGACCTTCTCGGCGTTTTCCTTGTTCTGGTCGATCACGCCGATCCTGGCGCCCTTGGCGGCCATGGCGCGCGCGGTCGCGGCACCGAGGCCGGAGCCACCGCCGGTGATGAGAACGGCAACGTCTTTCAACTGCATGAGAACAACCTTTCCTTGGGCGTTTCTTCTCTAGACTTGAACTTGTTATCCGGCAGCGGCCGCTGCCGTTTCCTTATCGGGATTGAGCACGCCGCCGAAGATCAAGGCTTCCATGTGCTTGATGTATTCGCGGCAAACCTGGTCGGTCACAGGACCGACGCCGACCGCGCGCGACATCGCGTGGCGGCCGAAGAACAGATGATCGCAGGCGCCAATCAGGCTGGTGTAGAACAGCACCGGATCGATCTTGCGGAATTCGCCGGCCTTGATGCCTTCGGCGAGCAGGCGGCGGTGAAAATCGAGCAGCGGCGCGACGAAGAATTTCGACACCTCGTTGGCGGCGGCAGGCGAGCTCTCATGCAGGAGATAATGAATCAACCGGTTCATGTAGGGGAACTGGTGATAGGCGCGGATGATGCCGCCGATATGCAGGCGCAGCTTCGCGGATGGGGTGATCGGCTGGCTGATGAGATATTCGAGCTGCGACATCTCGGTGGCGGCGTCGCGCGCCAGCAGCGCCAGCAACAGCCCGTCCTTGTTGCCGAAATGATATTTCACCAAGGCGGCGTTGACGCCGGACTTCTGCGCGATGTCGGACAGCGACACCTCGATCGAGGCGCGCTCGATCATCAGCTCGCTGGCCGCGACCAATAGCTTGTCGGCGGTGGCATTTTTGCCGGCCGGGAGTTTCGTCGGTACGCTGGTATTCAACTGCGCTCTGGTCCCGCTCTGTCCCCCGAGCTTTTCTCGGCTCGACGGTAAATCGAGGCCGCACATAAGCCCATGGCGGGCCTGCACTCAAGAGTTAATTGATTGATTGACTAAATGCTGAGCCGCCCCTTAAATCCGGCCCAACTTTAAAGACCGCCCAATCCAGAAACATCAGGGAGATCAGACATGGCCGAGGCATATATCGTCGCCGCCGCCCGCACCGCCGGCGGCCGCAAGGGAGGGCGTCTTGCCGGATGGCATCCGGCCGATCTGGCCGCCACCGTGCTCGATGCGCTGGTCGAGCGATCAGGCGCCGACCCGGCGCAGGTCGAGGACGTGATCATGGGCTGCGTGATGCAGACCGGCGAGCAATCCACCAATATCGCGCGCAACGCGGTGATGGCCTCGAAGCTGCCGGAGAGCGTGCCCGCCACCTCGATCGACCGCCAGTGCGGCTCCTCGCAGCAGGCGCTGCACTTCGCGGCGCAGGCCGTGATGAGCGGCACCATGGACTGCGTGATCGCCGCCGGCGTGGAATCGATGACCCGCGTGCCGATGGGGCTCGCCTCCTCGCTGCCCGCCAAGAACGGCTTCGGCCATTACAAGAGCCCGGGCATCGAGGCGAAGTATCCCAACATCGTGTTCAGCCAGTTCACCGGCGCGGAGATGATGGCCGAGAAGTACGGCCTGTCGAAGGATGAGCTCGACGAATATTCTTACAACAGCCATCAGCGGGCGATCGCGGCAACGCAAGCCGGCCACTTCAAGGACGAGATCGTGCCGGTGACGATCACCCGCGCCGACGGCTCGACCGACACCCACCATATCGATGAAGGCATCCGCTTCGACGCCAGCCTCGACGGCATCAAGGGCGTCAAGCTGATCGCCGAGAACGGCAAGCTGACCGCCGCAAGCGCCAGCCAGATCTGCGACGGCGCTTCCGGCGTCATGGTCGTCAACGAGAACGGCCTGAAGGCGCTCGGCGTCAAGCCGATGGCGCGCATCCATCACCTCACCATGATGGGCGGCGACCCCGTGATCATGCTGGAAGCGCCGCTGCCGGCGACCCAGCGCGCGCTGCAGAAGGCCGGCATGAAGATTGACGACATCGACCTGTTCGAGGTCAATGAGGCCTTCGCCTCGGTGCCGGCCGCGTGGCTGAAGACCACCGGCGCGGATCCGGCCCGGCTCAACGTCAACGGCGGCGCGATCGCGCTCGGCCATCCGCTCGGCGGCAGCGGCACCAAGCTGATGACGACGCTGCTGCATGCCCTGAAGCAGCGCAACAAGCGCTACGGCCTGCAGACGATGTGCGAAGGCGGCGGCATGGCGAATGTGACGATCGTCGAGCGGCTGTAAGAAGAAGCAAAAAGCTATTCGCGAGCAACTGGCGAGCAGGGAGTGCGCTTCCTGCTCGCCATTTTCATATCGAGGCAACACCCGAGGAAACGTCTGTGACCCATCCCTCCATCCACGCGCGTAATCATCCGAACAAGATCGCTTACCAGATGGCGGCATCCGGCAAGGCGATCACTTATCGCGAGCTCGACGAGCTCTCGAACCAGGGCGCGCATCTGTTTCGCTCGCTCGGCCTGAAGGCCGGCGACCACATTGCGCTGCTCATGGAAAACCGCCTCGCCTTCATGGAGATCTGCTGGGCCGCACAGCGCTCGGGGCTGTATTACACGGCGATCAGCCGCTACCTGACGGAAGAGGAGATCGCCTACATCATCAAGGATTGCGGAGCTAAGGTGTTCATCACCACGCCACAGTGCGCCGACAAGGTGAAGGGCCTGATCAAGGGCGAACCCGGCGAGCCGCTGTTCTACATGATGGACGAGCCGGCACCTGGCTTCCGCTCCTATGACAAGGAAGCCGGCGCGCAACCGACCGCGCCGGTTGCCGACGAGGTCGCGGGCTACGACATGCTGTATTCCTCCGGCACCACCGGCCGGCCCAAGGGCATCAAGAAGGAGTTCGAGGGCAACCGGATCGATGTGCCGAATCCGTTTCTGCGGATTCTCACCGCCGACATGTGCGGCATGAACGCCGACTCGATCTATCTGTCGCCGGCGCCGCTCTATCACGCGGCTCCGCTGCGCTTCAACATGATGGCGACCGTGCTCGGGGGCACCTCCGTCATCATGGAGCATTTCGACGCCGAGGAATTTCTGAAGCAGGTCGAGAAACACAAGGTCACGCAGTCGCAGCTGGTGCCGACCATGTTCGTGCGCATGCTGAAGCTGCCCGACGAGGTGCGCGCCCGCTACAAGGTCTCATCGCTGAAGGGCGCGATCCACGCCGCGGCGCCCTGCCCGGTCGACGTGAAAGCCAAGATGATCGAGTGGTGGGGACCGATCCTGATCGAGTATTACGCCGGCTCCGAAGGCAACGGCGTCACCGTCTCGACCTCAGAGCAATGGCTGACCCATCGCGGCACCGTCGGCCGCGCCGTGGTCGGCAAGGTCAAAATCCTGGACGAGAACGACGAGGAGGCGCCGACGGGACAGATCGGCCAGGTCTATTTCGCCGACGCGCCTGTTTTCTCCTATCACAACGATCCCGAGAAGACGAAGAAGGCCTACAACGCCAAGGGCTGGTCGACGCTCGGCGACGTCGGCTACCTCGACGAGGAGGGCTTCCTCTATCTCACCGACCGCAAGAGCTACATGATCATCTCCGGCGGCGTGAACATCTACCCGCAGGAGACCGAGGACGTGCTGATCACGCATCCGGCGGTCTCCGACGTCGCGGTGTTCGGCGTGCCCAACGAGGAGATGGGCGAAGAGGTCAAGGCCGTGGTGCAGCCGCACGACATCGGCAAGGCCGGCAAGGAGCTCGAGGCCGAGCTGATCGCGTTCTGCCGCCAGCATCTGTCGCCGATCAAATGCCCGAAGAGCATCGACTTCGAGCAGGAGCTGCCGCGCACGCCCACCGGCAAACTGGTGAAGCGCCATCTGCGCGACAGGTATTGGCCGAAGGCAACTGGGAAGGCGTGAATCTTATCCTCCCCTGGAGGGGGAGGATCGGTTCGCATGAAATGCGAACCGAGGTGGGGTGAAAGTCCCTCGTATCGGGTGCTGCCCGCGTGGAGAGATCACCCCACCTCGCCTCACATCTCGCTTCGCTCGCTGTGAGCCGACCCTCCCCCTCCAGGGGAGGGTGCCGCCCTACAAATCCTCCGCCGGCTCGCATGCCACCGACGCCGCAGCACGCAAGTGCAGTTGGCCGTGCTTGCCGGATGCTGTGGAGGTCCATTGCGCATCGATCTGCTGCAAATCTTCCGACAGCTTGCCGCGATGGCTGCCGTCGGTCTCGAACGCTCCGTTGCCATCGGGCGACCGTTCGAAGATCTCGACCTCGAGATCGGATAGCCGGATGAACATCTCTATAGCGATCTTGGTCACGTGACGGCCGACCTCATATGAACCGCAGCCGCGCGCTTCCGCGTTCTGCTCGTTCAACGCCTGCACCTTGTCGAAGGTGATGACGACGTTCTGCACCGCGTTGTCGCCGTCCCACAGGAACTCCCCGATATAGGCGCGCGGCAATTTCTCGGTGAGCTGCTTGATGTCCGCGGCACGGGCCGCAGGCATCAGCAACAGGCCGGCGGCCACGATCACCACGCCGAGGCGCGACATCCGGCCGGGCAGCTCTGCAATCCTCGCGTGGCGCATGCGGTATGCATCCCGTAGGCAAAGTTGCTATCGTGAATCAATGGCCGCCAGCATACAGCAAAATGCGCTGGTTGTGCGGCGATGCCCAACAGGTGATTTGCGATGGAAACGCTCCCCGACGTTCCGCTCCCCTCCACCATCCGCTCGCGTTATGTCGATGGGATCAACGGCCTGCGCATGCATGTGCTCGAAGCAGGCTTCGAAACAATCGGCCGGCCCTGCCTGTTGCTGCTGCACGGCTTTCCGGAGCTGGCGTTTTCCTGGCGCAAGGTGATGCCGAAGCTCGCCGCCGCCGGCTACCACGTGATCGCTCCGGACCAGCGCGGCTATGGCCGCACGTCAGGCTGGAGCGCGGATTATGACGGCGACCTCGCGTCGTTCCGCCTGCCCAATCTGGTGCGCGATGCGCTCGGGCTGGTCGCGGCGTTCGGCTACACGCGTGTCGATGCCGTGATCGGGCACGATTTCGGCTCGTCGGTCGCGGCGTGGTGCGCGCTGATCCGCCCCGACGTGTTTCGCGCTGTCGTGATGATGAGCGCACCGTTCGCAGGACCGCCGTCGCTACCGTTCAACATCGCCAATGAACCGGGCAAGCCCGCGAGCGAAGACCCCGTGCATCGCGAACTGGCGGCGTTGCCGCGCCCGCGCAAGCATTACCAATGGTACTATTCGACACGTCCGGCCAACGCCGACATGCATCGCGCACCACAGGGTGTGCACGACTTCCTGCGCGCCTATTATCATCACAAGAGTGCGGATTGGAGCGACAACAAGCCTTATCCGCTGCAATCCTGGTCGGCGGGCGAACTGGCAAAACTGCCGACCTACTATGTGATGGATCTCGCCAAGGACATGGCCGCGACGGTCGCCGAGGAGATGCCGTCGCGCGAGGCGATCGCCGCCAACACCTGGCTGCCGGACCGCGAGCTGGCCTTTTACAGCGCCGAGTATCAGCGCACGGGATTCCAGGGCGGGCTGCAATGGTATCGCTGCGGGACGTCAGGCGCGTTCACTCCGGAATTGCAGACCTGGAGCGGCCGAAGCATCGATCAGCCGTCCGCCTTCATCTCGGGCAAGCAGGATTGGGGCACCCATCAGCGTCCCGGCGTGTTCGAGGCGATGCAGGCGAAGGCCTGCACCAAAATGATCGGCTGCCATCTGGTCGACGGCGCCGGCCACTGGGTGCAACAGGAGCAGCCGGACGAGGTGAGCCGGCTGCTGCTGCAGTTCCTCGCGCGTGCAAGGTAGAGCCACTTCGGTTCTGATCGAATCAGTCGCTCCAGATTCTTGTATTGGCAGGTTTTCCTCGCGCGAACCGACATCCGTCCCGTGTCAGATGCGGATGCCTGCCGCCACGATCCCGTCACAGGGCGTTAATGCGCGGTTCACGAAACATTGGGCAATGATTGGCGTTGCTAGAAACCGGCGGTCGGTCCGGCGACTTTTTAAGGAGAGCAAAGATGGATAGGAAAATCGCTGGACTTCTGGGAGCGGTGGCCGCGTTCGGCGCGGTCGGTGCCGCCGAAGCTGCGCCTGGGCCGAACCCGGCCGACGTTCTGCAGGCGAACTCATATGCGGACCTGCTGGAGCCGATCTCGAACGCCTCCGCAAAGCTGCAGGCGCTCGACGAGGCTGCGCCCGCCCCGGTCCGGGAGAACGTGCAGCTTGCACAGTACTACTACCATCATCATCATCACCACCACCATCATCACGGCTACTATCGCCGCGACTACTACGACCGCCCGGTCATCGTGGTGCCGCGCTATCGGCGCTACCACCATCACCATCATCACCACCATCATCATCACAGCTTCTACCGTCGCGATTACTGAGCGATGGCACTTTGGTGATGCGACGACGGGGCCCACGGGCCCCGTTTGTGTTTTTCGACCATGATGCGGCGCCGTCTTAGTCCTGGCGCGCCTTCTCCTTCGCGGCGCGGTGCAGATGGCGATATGTGCCGTCGAACACCGTGTCCGATGACGACGTCCATTCCGTTCCGGCGGCCAGTTTGGGCCGATTGTTGTAGATGCGGCGCGCCTGCAATTCGCGTTCGGCGGCCTCCTCCTCGCCCATCTGCTCGAGCTGAAAGTTCGCTTCCTCGGGAATCACGATGATCTGGGCGAACGGCTCGTTCGGCCGGAAAATGTGAGTGCGCCCTTCCGCCGGCGCCTTGAACACCGTGAAGAACATCATCGGCCACCAATTGCGCACGAGCGCCGGAACGGCGATCGGCACGGTGTCGGTGCGATCGGTGTAGAAGCGCGGATGCGGTTCGGTACGAATCGCCATGCCCTTCTCGACCTTGAGATCGAGCAATATCTGGTAAGTGTAGAACACGTCGCCGAAATTCCGGAACGGCGGCCACTGCACGCCGCTGTCCGGCGGCTCACCCCAATCGGCGTCGAGTTGTACCCTTCCGTCCTTCGTGGTGACGTGCAGCTCGAAATCATAGGGATAGAACAGCTCGATCCCATATTGCGCGCCTTCCGAGAACGGCACGCAATGCCAGACCTGCTCGCGCGAGCCATCGGTGCGCGGCTCACGGTTGCCGGCCCAGCCCGGAATCTCGAGTTTCGTCCGCCGCGGCGCCAGTCGCGCGTCGTTCAGGCGGTATTTGACGGTGTCCATGGCATCCTCTCGTGAACAGCAGGAACTCGAACGGACGTAGCACAGCCTGGTTCCCCTGAACTTGATCACGAACGGGCCGAGACGCGCCCACCCAGGATTGACCTCGGCCTGACGAGCTAATATTAGAATTATTCTAATTCTAAATCGGGTAAAGAAAGCGTCGCCGTGAAGAATTTCGCCGATCTGACCGAGCGCGAGGTGCTGGCGGTCGCGATTGCCTCCGAGGAGGAGGACAGCCGCATCTACATGTCCTTCGCCGAGGATCTCACCGAACGCTATCCTGATACCGCGAAGATCTTTGAGGAGATGGCCGAAGAGGAACGCGGCCATCGCCACCGGCTGCTCGAAACCTATGAGCAGCGCTTCGGTCCGCATCTGCCGCCGATCCGGCGCGAGGACGTCAAAGGCTTTCTGCGCCGGCGTCCGATCTGGCTGACCAAGAACCTGCCGCTCGACACCATCCGCAAGGAAGTCGAGACCATGGAGCTGGAGGCCGAGCGCTTCTACGCCAAGGCCGCCGAGAAAGCCGAGGATGTCGGTGTGCGCCGCCTGCTCGGCGATCTCGCCGAGGAGGAGAAGGGTCACGAGAAGCTCGCGGTCCGCCTGACCGGCGAGATACTCAAGCCCGATGTGCGCGCCGAGGAAGACCGCACGCGGCGGCGGATGTTCGTGCTGCAATATGTGCAGCCGGGCCTCGCCGGATTGATGGACGGCTCGGTCTCGACCCTGGCGCCGCTGTTCGCCGCCGCCTTCGCCACGCATCACAACTGGCAGACGTTTCTGGTCGGCCTCGCCGCATCGATCGGCGCCGGCATCAGCATGGGCTTTGCCGAAGCGCTGTCCGACGACGGCTCGCTGACCGGCCGCGGCTCACCCTGGCTGCGCGGCCTGACCTGCGGATTGATGACGACGCTCGGTGGCCTCGGCCACACCATTCCCTATCTGGTGCCCGACGCCTGGCCGAACGCATTCTGGATCGCGACCGCGATCGCCGGGATCGTGGTGTTCTTCGAATTGTGGGCGATCGCCTTCATCCGCTCGCGCTACATGGACACGCCGTTCCTGCAGGCGGTGTTCCAGATCGTGCTCGGCGGCGCGATCGTGCTCGCGGTCGGCATCCTGATCGGCGCGGCGTAGGACGGTGAGGTCACCGATGCGATCCCGACGCCAATGTCGAGATGCCGCCGGCGCGGCGCTGATTGCGCTCGCCGCCGTCGGATACAGCAGCCGTGCACGAGCGACCGACGAGATCCAGGTCTACAATGCCGGCATCGCGGCGGTCGGCCAGCTCACGGTCCAGCAGCATCTCAACTATGTCGGCATCGGCCAGAAGGATCCGCCCTTCCCCGGCGGCTTTCCGTCCAACCACAGTCTCAACGGCACGCCGGAATTTGCCTATGGCATGACCGACTGGTGGGAGCTCGGGCTCTATCTGCCGTTTGCCGTGCAGGACCGGCAATTCCTGTCCGACGCCTTCAAGCTGCGCACGGTGTTCGTCTCGCCGAATGCCGACAAGCGCAACCTGTTCTACGGCATCAATTTCGAGCTGAGCTACGAGATGCCGAAGTTCGCGCAGACCCGCTGGGGTCTGGAAATCCGACCGATCATCGGCGTACGCAACGCGGACTATGAATTCATCGTCAACCCGATCGTCGACGTCGGCTTTGGCCGATATGGCGAAGCGGATTTCGCGCCCGCCGCGCGCGTGGCGCGCAAGCTGAAGGACGATGTATATGTCGGGCTCGAATACTATGCCGATTTCGGCAAGATCGGTGCCTTCAGCCCGCTTGCCGAGCAGCAGCACACGTTGTTCGCGGTGACCGACTTCAAGGTCGGTGATGTCGACATCGACTTCGGCGTCGGCTACGGCCTGACACGGGCATCCGACCGGCTCGTCGTCAAGACCATCATCGGATACGCTTTCCCGGTACCCGGGACCAAAGAGAGCAGCGAGCGCGCCAGCGCGAGCGGCCCCATCAATCCGATGGCGCATCTGTCGGCGCGAAGTACGCCCTACTAGGCGCGTGTCCATCGGCCGAACCCGACGATCACGATCGCGTTAGGCGATCGGTGACGTCGCGGTTGCGCGCCGGCGCAATTGCGATCAAGCCAGTCTTGCCCGCCCGCTCCATTCTGCGCATGATCGCCGCCAAAATCAGGGAGCACGCCGTGGCCAAATCGCAATACAGTTTCAAGACCGCCGTCGAACTGTCGAAAGCCCTCCGCAACAAGCAGGTCTCCGCCGTCGAGCTCGCCGAAGACGCGATCGGCCGCATCGAGCGTCACGACGGCAAGGTCAACGCGGTCTGCGTGCGCGATTTCGAGCGCGGCCTTGCTGCGGCCCGTGCCGCGGATGCCGCGATCGCGCGCGGCGAGCACAAGCCGCTGCTCGGCATTCCCATGACGGTGAAGGAATCCTTCAACGTCGCGGGATTGCCGACCACCTGGGGTTTCCCGCCGCAGAAGGATTTCGTGCCCGCTGAGGACGCGCTCTCGATTACGCGGGTGAAGGACGCCGGCGGCGTCATCCTCGGCAAGACCAACGTGCCGGTCGCGCTCGCCGACTGGCAGAGCTACAACGAGATCTACGGCACTACCAACAACCCCTACGACCTCGGCCGCACGCCGGGCGGCTCGTCCGGCGGATCGTCGGCGGCGCTCGCCGCGGGCTACGGCGCATTGTCGCTCGGCTCCGACATCGGCGGCTCGCTGCGCGTGCCGGGATTCCACTGCGGCATCTATGCGCACAAGCCGACCTTCGCGCTGCTGCCGTCGCGCGGCCACACTCCGCCGCCGCTGCCGCCGCTGCCGTTCGATCGCGATCTTTCCGTGATCGGCCCGATGGCGCGCGGCGCGGCCGACCTCTCCCTCGTGCTCGACGTGATGGCCGGCCCCGATCCGCTCGAAGCGGGCAAGGCCTACCGGCTGGACCTGCCGGTGGCGCGCCACACCGCCTTGAAGGATTTCCGCATCCTCGTGATCGACAGCGATCCGGTGATGCCGACCGACAAGGTGATCCGGGGAAGCATCGACAAGCTCGCCAGCAATCTCGACAAGGCCGGCGCGAAGGTGTCGCGCTCGAGCCCGCTGCTGCCGGACTTCGCCGCGTCCTCGCGGCTTTACATGCGGATCCTGCTGTCGTTCCTCGCGGCGACCTTCCCGCCGGAGGTCTATGCCGGCGCCTGCGCCGCGGCAGCCGCGCTGCCGGCCGGCGATACCAGCCTGCAAGCCGAGCGGCTGCGCGGCATCGCGCTCAGCCATCGCGACTGGGTGATCGCCGACGGCGGCCGCGCCCGGCTGCGTGCGCAATGGCGCGAGCTGTTCAAATCGTTCGACGCTGTGATCTGCCCGATCATGCCGACGCCGGCCTATCCACACGATCACTCACCCGACCAGGAGCAGCGCAAAATCCTGATCGACGGTGAGCCGCACGTCTACACTGACCAGCTCGCCTGGCCCGGCATCGCGACCCTGCCCGGCCTGCCTTCGACCGCGATCCCGACCGGCTTTGCGCCGGACGGATTGCCGATCGGCGTGCAGATCGTCGGCCCCTGGCTCGAGGACCGCACACCGCTCAAGCTCGCCGAGCTGATCGAGCGCGAATTCGGCGGCTTCGTGCCGCCGAAGATGTTCGACGATTGAGTGAGCGATCATTGCAGAGCGACGAAGGGCACCTAACTCTATCGCCGTCACCCTGAGGAGCGCGCCCTTGCGCGCGTCTCGAAGGGTCGACGGCCCGTCTGTGGCCGATTCATCCTTCGAGGCTCGCTCCGCTCGCACCTCAGGATGACGGGTCGAGAGCGCTGCTAGTCGCGCAGCAATGACGAACAACAGCAACCGGGAGGAACAATGAGCAACGATCTCGAAGAGCTGACAAAACTCAACAAGGACTACGTCGACTCGGTCCAAAACTGCGACGTCAAGCGCTTCGACGAAATCCTGGCGCAGGACTTCTACTGCACCAATCCCGACAAGAGCCTGGTCGACCGCGCCGCCTTCCTGAAACAGACGGCGATCCCGGTGAAAATCAGGGGACTGAAGGCCGAGGACGTCAAGATCCGCATCCTCGGCGATTTCGCCATCATCCACGCCCAGACCAGCTACACCACCGCAGACGGTGAGAGCGCGCACGGCCGCTACACCGACTGCTGGGCGCGGCAGAACGGCAAATGGCTCGCGGTGTCCGCGCACGTCGCGCGGTGAGGGGTAACGTTCGCAGCGTCACCCTCCGCTGTCATGGCCCGCTTCATGCGGGGCATCCAGTACTCCGCGGTGGCAGTTGATTCACACGACTCCCGCCTCGGCGTACTGGGTCGCCCGGTCAAGCCGGGCGACGACGACTGGGCTAGCTATCGAACATGATCACGCTGCGCAGCGTCTTGCCGGCTTTCATGTTGGCAAAGCCTTCGTTGATCTCACTAAGCTTCAGCTTGGCCGAGATCCAGTCCTCGAGATGCAGCTTGCCGCGCATGTAGAAATCGACGAGGCGCGGCATGTCGACGCGGAAGTGGTTGGAGCCCATCGACGAGCCCTGGATGCGGCGCTCGCGCAGGAAGTCGAAGCCGTGCAGCTCGATTTTCTGGCCGAACGGGATCATGCCGACGATGGTCGCGGTGCCACCTGCCGCCAGCATGGCGAAGGCCTGCTCGGCGGTGTCCTTGCGGCCGAGCACCTCGAACGAGTGCTGCACGCCGCCGCCGGTGAGTTCGCGTACCTGCTGCACGACGTCGCCGCGCGCGGGATCGACGATGTCGGTGGCCCCGAGCTTGGTCGCGAGTTGCAGCTTCGCCGGATTGGTGTCGATCGCGATGATGCGGCCGGCGCCGGCGATCTGCGCGCCGTTGATCGCGGCCATGCCGACGCCGCCGCAGCCGATCACAGCCACGGTCTCGCCGGCGGTCACCTTCGCGGTGTTCACCACGGCGCCGTAGCCGGTGATGACGCCGCAGCCGATCAGCGCGGCGAGATCGAGCGGCATCTCCTTCTTGATCTTCACGATGGCGTTCTCGTGCACCAGCATCTGCTCGGCAAAAGACGACAGGTTGAGGAACTGGTTGAGCTTCTCCTTCCGGCCCCACGACAGGCGGTTGGAGGCGCCGGGCAGCATCTTCACCGTGGTGTCGGTGCACAGCACGGTGCGGCCCGTGGTGCAATTGTCGCAGGTGCCGCAAAATACCGAGAGACACGTGACGACGTGATCGCCGGGCTTCACGTAGTTGACGTCGGAGCCGACCTTCTCGACCACACCGGCCGATTCATGGCCGAGCACCGCCGGCAGAGGGTGCGGATAAAGCCCTTCCATGAAGTGCAGATCGGAATGGCAGAGCCCCGCGACCGCGGTGCGGATCAGGACCTCGCGCGGCCCCGGATTGGGCACGCTGACATCCTCGATCACCAGCGGCTGATTGACTTCATGCAGGACGGCGGCCTTCATCGGGGTCTCCCTTGACGTTTTTGATTGTTTGAACGGTGCGCTCGCGCGGCAGACTACGCTGCTGATAGCAATTCGCCAACCTCGGCCATGCCCACAGTGCGATCGCCGAGCAGGTGCTCGGTCATCCTGCGTTGAACGGTATTTTCCGCAAGCCGGAACGGATCGCCCGGCATCACGCGGTGATCGATCACCATCCGCGACAGCAGCAGCCGGCGCGCATCGCCGCGCATCTCATGGATGCGTCCCCCCTCCCACGCCAGCGCCACCGCGCTTGCGACATGATAGAGCAGGCTGGTGGCGCGCCGCGCATCGCCCTCATTGTCAATGCGGCTTGCGACCTCGCGCGCAAACGCGATCGCGCGGTCGCCGAGATCGCGCAGTCGGTTGCGCCACGCCTCGGGCACATTCGGGCTGTCATCGAGCCGTGCATGCAGATCCGCGGCGAGCGCAGCGTCGGCGCCATGGCGTCCGACCGCGCGCTTCAGCGCATCGATCGCGACGATGTTGCCGGTGCCTTCCCAGATCGAGCCGAGATGCGCATCGCGCAGCAGCCGCGGCGTGACGAATTCCTCGATGTAGCCGATGCCGCCGCGCATCTCCATCGCATCGCCGCAGACCTTGCGGGTATCGCGGGTGGCGCGGAATTTCAAGGTCGGCGTCAGGATACGGAGCAGTGCTGCGGCATCCTGGCTGCCGGCCTCGGCGCGGTCGAGCGCATCGGCGGTCAGGAAACTCATCGACAACGCCTGCTCGGTCGGCAGCATGATCTTCATCAGCTGGCGCCGCGCCAGCGGCAGATCGATGATGCGCTGGCCGAACACCACGCGGCCCCGCGCGACCGTGATGGCATCGTGCCAGGCACGACGCATCAGCGCGGTCGACTTCACGCCGTTGGACAGCCGCGACGAGTTCACCATCTCGGCCATCTGCACGAAGCCGCGGTCGAGCTTGCCGACGGCGTAAGCGATCGCGCCGTCGAACTTGATCTCGCCCGACGCCATCGAGCGGGTGCCGAGCTTGTCCTTCAGCCGCACGATCCGGTAGTGGTTCTGCGAGCCGTCGTCGAGGAAGCGCGGCATCAGGAACAGGCCGACGCCCTTTGTGCCCGGCCCTGCGCCTTCCGGCCGCGCCAGCAGCATCACCACCTTGGCATCGGCGTTCGAGCAGAACCACTTCTCGCCATAGAGCCGCCAGTGATCGCCCTCCTGCACGGCGCGCGTGGTCAGCGTGCCGACGTCGGAGCCGCCTTCCTTCTCGGTCATGAACTGGCCGCCCTGCGTCAGTCTGCTCATGTCGGTCTGGGTCAGTCCGTCCAAATATTTCGCCTTCAACGCCTCGCTGCCGAAATTGGCCAGCAGCTTGGCGCAACCGTCGGTGACGTTGATCGGGCAGCCCATGCCGAATTCGGCCTGATTGAACAGGAAGGTGAAGGCGTGCTTGGCCACCACAGGATATTTGTCGGGCCAGCCCATGATGCCCTTGCGGATCGACAGCGCGTGAATGCCGAACTCGCCGAACGCGGCCTTCTCGATCTCGCGATAGGCCGGATGATACTCGATGTACTGCACGTCGCGGCCGAACTTGTCGCGCGGGTGCAGCACCGGCGTATGCCGGTCGGCAAGCCGCGCGCATTCGTCGAGATAGCCGCCGGCCAATCCGCCGAGCCGGTCGAGATGCGGCTCGATGTGGCGGAACAATGCCTCGGGCAGATGCAGCTTCAGGAGATCGGTCAGCGCCGGATCGGCCCGGTAGAAATTCATTCCCGTCGTATCGGGCGCCAACAGGCCCGGCTGGGTGGTGGACGACGGTTTCGGATCCTGCTTGTGCGGCTGCATTGAATTCCCGGCTTCGGTGCTCATTTGTTTGGGCACGACTATCCTCCTCCGGCCGAGCAAAGGAAAGCCCAATGGATATTCCAAAGTACAAGATCGCCCTGATCGTCGGCGCCGGCGAAGGCCTCAGCGCCTCGTTGACGCGGCTATTTTCGCGCGAGGGAATTCGCGTGGCCCTGGGCGCCCGCAGCATCGAGAAACTCGGCGCACTCTGCAACGAGACTGGCGCGCGCGCCTATGCCTGCGATGCCACCAAGGCGGAGGATGTCGAGCGCCTGTTCGGCCTGGTCGAGCGCGAGATCGGAACACCTGATCTCGTTGTCTATAACGCCTCCGGCCGCTCGCGCGGTCCGTTCGTTGAACTGGTCCCTTCCGAGGTCGAGCAGGCGATAGCGGTCTCGGCGTTCGGCGGTTTCCTGGTGGCGCAAGAGGCGGCGAAGCGCATGCTGCCCAACAAGAAAGGCGCGATCCTGTTCACCGGCGCCTCCGCCAGCGTGAAGGGCTACGCGCAATCGGCGCCGTTCGCGATGGGCAAGTTCGCATTGCGCGGACTGGCGCAGAGCATGGCGCGCGAGTTGTCGCCGCAGGGCATTCATGTCGCGCATTTCGTGATCGACGGCGGCATCCGCAGCGCCGCGCGCACCGAGCCCGCCGACCGCCCGGATTCGATGCTCGATCCCGATGCGATCGCATTGAGCTACTGGAACGTGCTGCAACAGCCGCGCAGCGCCTGGACCTGGGAGCTGGAATTGCGGCCCTGGGTTGAGAAGTTTTGAGATGACGGAGATCATGCAAGCGGCGTAAGCTCCATGCCAATCGCCACGCTTGTCATTGCGAGGAGCGAAGCGACGAAGCAATCCATTTCTCCGCTCGCGTTGGCATGGATTGTTTCGCGGAGCCTGTCATCCGGCGGCGCTACGCGCCGACGGGGTGGCTCGCAATGACGACAACAATTGAACCCGGGGGAACATGACCAGCGAAATCAAGATCGAGACCGGCACCGACGAACTGCTCTGCGTGATCCGCGACCGCGTCGCCGTCATCACGCTGAACCGCCCGGACGCCCGCAACTCGCTGTCGGATACCTTGACGCCGGCGCTGCGCACGATGATCCGGACCTGCGGCGAGAACCCCGAGGTCGGCGTGCTGCTGGTCACCGGCGCCGGCAAGGCATTCTGCGCCGGCGGCAACGTCAAGGGCATGGGCGCCAATCGCGACCCGAAGAAGCTCGAAATGTCCTATGAGGACAAGGTGGCGGACCTGCAGGAGCGCCAGCGCCTCTTGACCGGTGCGCTCGCATCGGTACGCAAGCCGACCATTGCGGCGCTGCCTGGCCCTGCGGTCGGCGCCGGCCTTGCGATCGCGATGGCCTGCGACATCCGGATCGCGGCGCAATCCGCCTTCATCTCGACCGGCTATCTGCGCGTGGCGCTGAGCGGCGACTACGGCATGGCCTGGCTGCTGACCCGCCTGGTCGGCACCTCGCGCGCCCGCGAGCTGATGTTCACCTCCGAGAAGGTCGACGCCGCAAGGTGCGAGCAGATCGGTCTCGTCAACCGCGTGGTGCCGGACGAGACGTTGCAGGACGAAGCGTTCGCGCTGGCGAAATCGATCGCCGAGGGCCCGACGCTGGCGCTGCGCTATATGAAGGACAATCTCGACGAGGCACTGCAGTTCGACTTCGCCACCGCGCGCGACCACGAGGCCGAGCGACTGATCCGCCTCACCACGACGGCCGACCACAAGGAGGCCGTGCAGGCCTTCATCGAGAAGCGCAAGCCGGTGTTTAGGGGGAGCTAGGCGCGTAGCGCCCTTCAAATCACCTCTCCCCTTGTGGGAGAGGCGAAGCAAGCTTGTAGCCCGGATGCAGCGAAGCGAAATCCGGGACAAGTCTCTCCGCGGTACGGGCTGCCCCGGATTGCGCTGCGCTTCATCCGGGCTACGGAGTTGGAGCAATCAAAAAGAAAAGGGCCCGGTTCTGGAGGGGCCAGAACCGGGCCTAGTCAGTCAAACCGCAAGCGAGGACATCGCGGCCGAGCGGGAAGTGGCGGCAAGCCGCCAGCTGGCACAGGGAATGTCTTGCGGTTCGACGTGGATCTCTTTCGCAAAGCGCACCAGCTTCCAGTCGCCGGGGCTGGGCATGAACGCGTAGTCCGACTTGCGGGCCAGGCCGATCATCGTGGCGTTGGACCGCAGGGTGTCGCCGAAAATGCGCTCGGCTCCGAAGGACGCCGCGCGGCATTCGAGGTTCTTCAGCAGCGCCTTGCCAATGCCGTGGCCCTGCCACCGGTCATCGATCGACAGGCCGAACTCGACGCTCGACGTATCGGCATGGAAGGCATAGCGGGCCTCGCCGACGATGGTTTCAAAACCATCGACTACCATCGTCGCGACCACCGTGAACCGGTCAGCCTCGCCGACGTGAACGAAACGCTCGAGCTCCGTCTTCGGCAGCTCACTCAGCGCACCGAGGAAACGGTTGTAACGGGACCCCGCGGAGAGCGAGCGGATGTAGTTCTGCAGCTCTTCGCGGTCGCGCGGCTCGACGAAACGCACCCTGATCTCGCTGCCGTTCTTGGCGCGCAGCACATCAGAGTATTGCTTGAGGTCGTCGAGATGCAGCGCAGTCATGACACGCTCCTCGGGTGAAGAATTGGCCGGCGCCCCTATAGAGGCGGCGCCAGCGAAGGCGTCCTTGTCAGGCCCGCCAGAACGGCTTCTCGGTCTCGAAAACGATGTCGCTCCGGGACATGCCAATGTCGTGCAGGTCGCGCTCGGTCCACTGCGACAGCTCGCGGCGGCGCTCATAGCGCTCCCACCACACATGCAGCGTCTCGCCGACCTGGTTCAAAAGCCCAGACGCATGATGATCCGGCATATGATGATTTGTCATCGATTCATGGGTGAAAATGGACATTTGCGGGTCCTCTCGGTAACTTGTTGGCGGTAATATCTGCGCCATTCGACCCGTTCACAAACGACACTTTGTACCGTTTCGCATGAATTAAAGTCATGTATTGGGAGGCACTCCAGGGATGACCAGCCGCCTGCCTTCGTTGAACGGCCTCCGGGCGTTCGAGGCCGCCGCGC
Source organism: Bradyrhizobium sp. CCBAU 53421 (assembly GCF_015291625.1). NCBI lineage: Bacteria > Pseudomonadati > Pseudomonadota > Alphaproteobacteria > Hyphomicrobiales > Nitrobacteraceae > Bradyrhizobium > Bradyrhizobium sp. CCBAU 53421. The sequence continues at coordinate 828,745 of NZ_CP030047.1, read as the reverse complement.
GGCACATGAGCTTCACGCTGGCAGCGTCCGAACTGAACGTGACGCAGACCGCGATCAGCCATCAGATCAGGCGGCTGGAAGAAGAGCTCGGCGTCCGCCTCTTCATCCGCCAGAACCGCTCGCTGAGCCTGACGCCGGAGGCTACCGAATACCTTCCCGGCGTCCGCGCCGCCTTCAACGATCTCAGGCTCGCAACCGACCGCCTGCTGCGCCGGGATGACGATCACGTGCTCACCGTCTCGACGCTGGCATCGCTCGCCGCCAAATGGCTGCTGCCGCGGCTGTCGGCGTTTCAGGAGGCGCATTCCGGCATCGACGTTCGCATCACCACCTCGACCAGCCTGGTCGACTTCCAGCGCGACAAGGTCGACGCGGCGATCCGCTATGGCCGCGGCCAATGGGCAGGCCTGCGCGCGGACTGGCTGATGGCGGACGAACTGTTTCCGGTGTGCAGCCCGTCGCTATTGCAGGGAACCAAGCCGCTCAAATGCCCCGAGGACCTCAGGGATCACGTGCTACTGCACACCAGCAACGCCAACAGCGACGACTGGCGGCTGTGGCTGACCGCGGCGGGATTGCCGACCGACATTTCCAGGCAGCCGGGGGTGACTTTCGACCTGCTGTTCGTGACGATCCAGGCCGCGATCGACGGCATCGGCATCGCGATGGGCCGCACCTCCTATGTGCAGGACGACGTCGCCAAAGGCCGGCTCGTGGTTCCCTTCAAGATCGCGCTGCCCGCCGACGCCGGCTTCTATCTGGTCACGCCGCAGGGACGCGCCGATTCACCGAAGCTCTCCGCATTCCGCTCCTGGCTCGGCGCCGCGGCGCATGCGACGCCCTGATGCGGCGCACGCCGCAACGCACGCGATGGCATGATGAAAGGAATAGCGGCCGTGCAGCGCTCCCTCTCCCCGTTCTTACGGGGAGAGGGTTGGGGTGAGGGACCGTCTCCGCATATACGGTAATAGCCGTATTCGCGGACGCTCCCCCTCACCCGGAACGCATCCGAGATGCGTTCCGACCTCTCCCCGCACGCGGGGCGAGGTGAAGTGAGCCTCGCTCTCGATTTCTACCTACGGCTTTTTTCCGATAGCGGCGGCGCGATTTCGGGTTGGTCGCGCCGGACAGCCGTGCCAAATTGCCGCATATGGCAGTTAACTGCCTTGGCCGGCGAGACAATTTGCGCCGGCCGCTTTGTCACGGGGAGGAAAGGGCGTTATGTCGCAGTCGAGTTCATCGCAAGTCCCGCAAATCAAGTCGCGTCTTGGCGCCATCCTGCGCGCGACCAGCGGCAATTTCCTCGAGCAATTCGACTTCTTCCTGTTCGGCTTCTATGCGCAGGACATCGCGAAAGCGTTCTTCCCCGCCCAGAACGAGACCGCGGCGCTGCTCAATGCCTATGGCGTGTTTTGGCTCGGCGCGCTGATGCGCCCCGTGGGCGCGATCGTGCTCGGCTCCTACATCGACCGCATCGGCCGCCGGCAAGGCCTGATCGTGACGCTGGCGCTGATGGCGCTCGGCACCGTGGTGATCGCGTTCTGCCCGGGCTATGCGGCAATCGGCATTGCCGCGCCGATCATCGTGCTGATCGGCCGCCTGATTCAGGGCTTTTCGGCCGGTGTCGAACTGGGCGGCGTCTCGGTCTATCTCTCCGAGATCGCAACCCCCGGCAACCGCGGCTTCTACACCTCGTTCCAATCGTCCAGCCAGCAGGTCGCGATCTTCGTTGCGGCGATCATCGGCTATCTCTTGCGCGAGGTGATGCCGGGCGACACCTTCCTGGATGCGATCGGCGGCATCGCCAAGTGGCGCATCCCGTTCTTCGTCGGCTGCCTCATCATTCCCGTCATCTTCATGCTGCGGCGCTCGCTCGAGGAAACGCCGGCGTTCCTGGCCATGAAGAAGCACCCGACGCCCAGCGAAGTGTTCGCCTCGGCGATCGAGAACTGGCGCATCGTCATCCTCGGCATGATGATCGCGGTCCTGACCACCACGACGTTCTATTTCATCACGGTGTATGCGCCGGGCTTCGGCAAGGAGCTGCACCTGTCGGCGTCCGGCACGCTGCTGGTGACCCTGCTCGTTGCGGTGACCAACTTCATCTGGAATCCGGTCGGCGGCGCGGTGTCCGACCGGATCGGCCGCAAGCCGGTGCTGCTGGCGATCGCGGGCCTGTCGTTCGTGACCGCCTACCCGGCCCTGTCGTGGCTGTCGCATGAGCCGACGCTCGGAAAACTGCTAGCGGTGCAGATGATGTTCTCGTTCTACTTTGGCGTCTACAGCGGCACGATGCTGGGATGCCTGGTCGAGATCGTGCCGGCGCATGTCCGCACCACCTGCTTCTCGATCGCGTTCGCGCTGGCGGCGGGCATCTTCGGCACCTCGACCCCGTTCGTCGCGACCAAGCTGATCGCCATGACCGGCCAGGACAAGGCCTCGCCGGCCTACTGGCTGATGTTTGGCGCTGCGCTCGGCATCATCGCCGCGCTGCTCGTCTATCGTGGTGGCCGGACCATCGCTCAGCGCGAGACGGTCGCGGCCTGATCGGCATATGCATTCGGGGCAGGCCGATCGCCTGCCCCGGCATGTTGCTTTCCATGCCGACCACGATAACAAGAGCGCATGGTTGATCTGACGCGCAGGTTCGACGTCTTGGTGATCGGCGGCGGCAACGCCGCGCTCTGTGCTGCGATCAGCGCACGGCGCGCCGGCGCCTCCGTGCTGGTGCTGGAAGGCGCCCCGAAATTCTACCGCGGCGGCAACACCCGCCACACCCGCAACATGCGCTGCGCCCATGACGCGGCAACCGAGATCCTCACCGGTCCCTACACCGAGGAGGAGTTCTGGAAGGATTTGCTGGTGGTGACCGGCGGCCAGACCGACGAGGAGCTGGCCCGCTTCATGATCCACGAGTCCAAGGACATCCTGAACTGGATCGTCGAACAGGGCGTACGCTGGCAGCCCTCGCTCGGCGGCACGCTGAGCCTCGGCCGCACCAACTCGTTCTTCCTCGGCGGCGGCCGCGCGATGCTGAACGCGCTCTATCGCACCGCCGAGGAGCTCGGCGTCGACATCCTCTACGATGCCGAGGTGATCGATCTCGTGATCGAGCACGGCATGTTCCTCTCGGCGCAGCTGAAGCAGCCGGTCGGCGGCAAGACCGAGGTACGCGCCTCGACGCTGGTCGCGGCGGCCGGCGGCTTCGAGGCCAATATCGAGTGGCTGAAGCAATATTGGGGCGAGGCCGCCGACAATTTCCTGATCCGCGGCACGCCCTATAATCGCGGCGCGATCCTCAAGATGCTGCTCGCCAAGGGCGTGCAGGCGATCGGCGATCCCACGCAATGCCATGCGGTGGCGATCGACGCACGTGCGCCGAAGTTCGACGGCGGCATCATCACCCGCCACGACTCGGTCGTGTTCGGCATCGTCGTCAACAAGCATGCCGAGCGCTTCTACGACGAAGGCGAGGACATCTGGCCGAAGCGCTACGCGATCTGGGGCCGCCTGGTCGCAGCGCAGCCGGACCAGATCGCCTACATCATCTTCGATTCGACCGTCGTAACCAGCTTCATGCCGACGCTGTTTCCACCGATCGCGGGCGCGACGATCGCCGAGCTTGCCGGCAAGCTCGAGCTCGATGCAGCCGCGCTGGAAAAGACCATCACCGACTTCAACGCCGCGGTGCAGCCGGGCACGTTCGACCACACCATCCTCGACGACTGCCGTACCGAAGGCATCACGCCGGCGAAGACGCATTGGGCGCGCAAGATCGAGACGCCACCCTACCTCGCCTATCCGGTGCGGCCCGGCATCACCTTCACCTATCTCGGCACCCGCGTGAACAGAGAGGCGCGGATGCTGATGAAGGACGGCAAGCCGTCCGCCAACATGTTCGCCGCCGGCGAGATCATGGCCGGCAACGTGCTCGGCAAGGGCTACGCCGCCGGCATCGGCATGACCATCGGCAGCGTGTTCGGCCGGGTCGCCGGGCGGGAAGCGGCGAAGAATGCGCGGAACTGAAGGCGGGGCTGACGCGATGCACGGGACGAGGATCTTGCAGGAAGCCGACCGTCTGATGACGGTGTGCAATTCCTGCCGCTATTGCGAGGGCCTGTGCGCGGTGTTTCCCGCGATGGAGATGCGCCGCGCCTTCTCCGACGGCGACCTCAACTATCTCGCCAATCTGTGCCACGCCTGCGGCGCCTGCTACACCGACTGCCAGTTCTCGCCGCCGCACGAGTTCAACGTCAATGTGCCGAAGACGCTCGCGGTCGCGCGCGCCGAATCCTACGCCGCCTATGCCTGGCCGCGCGCCTTCGCCGGCGCATTTGCGCGCAACGGCCTGGTCATCAGCCTGATCGCAGCGCTGAGCGTCGCCGCCTTCATCTTCGGCTTCGCTGCGGTCAACGACCGCGGCGTGCTCACCGGCATCCACACCGGTCCCGGCGCGTTCTACAAATTGATGCCGCACAATGCGATGGCGCTGCTGTTCGGCGCCGCTTTGCTCTACGCGATCCTCGCGCTGGTGATGGGCGTGCGCGCGTTCTGGCGGGATATCGGCGAGCCGGTCGGCATGACGACGGATGCGAAATCGCTGTTGCAGGCGGTCCGCGACGCCGGCGAGCTACGCTATCTCGACGGCGGCGGCGTCGGCTGCTTCAACGAGGACGACCACCCGACCGACCGCCGCAAGCTGTATCACCATTTCACCTTCTACGGCTTTGCGCTGTGCTTCGCCGCGACCTGCGTCGGCACGCTGTATCACTACCTGCTGGCGCGCGAGGCGCCCTATTCGTGGTGGGACCTTCCCGTCGTGCTCGGCACGCTCGGCGGCATCGGCCTCGTGGTCGGCCCGATCGGGCTCCTGTCGGAGAAATGGAAGCGCGACCGCGTGCTGGTCGACGAACAGGCCATGGGCATGGATACCGCGTTCATCCTGATGTTGTTCCTGACCAGCATCAGCGGCCTCGCCTTGCTGCTGTGGCGCGAGGCCGCCGCGATGGGCCCGCTGCTGGCGTTGCATCTCGGCGTGGTGTTCGCGCTGTTCATCACGATGCCCTACGGAAAATTCGTGCACGGCATCTACCGCTTCGTCGCGCTGGTACGCTACGCGCGGGAGCGGCAGATGATGGTGCAGGGAAAGGCGGAGTAAATCTCTCGCCGTCATTCCGGGGCGACGCGCCGCATCGCACCCGAAATCCATCGGGCCACAAATCCAAGCGGAAGAATGGATTCCGGGCTCGCGGTTCGCGCCCCGGAATGACGAGCGACGTAGTCCCTCTCCAACGCGATCCGCTCAGTCAGGCTTTGCCGCCAGGATGCAGAACCACTCGTCCGTCTCCACGAGGCGGGCGTTCGTGAAGCCGGCGGTCACGAGCTTTTCCACCACCCCTTCCCTGGGCTGTCCGGAATACCGCGTAAAGCCGAGTGCAATCCTGCCGCCCGGTTTGATCACGCGCCGTATCTCCCGTAGCCCGGCAGCCGCATCAGGCCAAACCTGCATCGAGTTGATCGCCAGCGCCTTGTCGAAGCTCGCGTCATCGAACGGCAGGCGCTCCACCGAGCCGAGCCGCAACTCGACATGACCGTGCTGGATCGCGGCCCTGTTCCGGGTCCGGGCTTGCTCGACCATCTCCTGCGACGCATCGATGCCGGCGACACGCCCCACTGACACCAATTTCACCAAACGTTGAATGACGACGCCGGGGCCGAATCCGACTTCCAGCACGTTGTCGCCGGGTTCGATTTCAAGGAGTTCCGTCACCCACGCGCCGCAGTCGGCATTGGTGCGCGCCATGATCACGCCGCCCAGCCTCCCCAGGAAACCCCGAGGCCGGCCAAATGCGCGCAGGAAAATACTTCGCGTGACGCTCACGGAGTGCCGTCTCCGGTGAACCGGATTTCGGGACGATCGCGGCTACAGCTCCACCACCACGTAGTCGCTCTCCACCGCGACCTTGATGGTCTCGGCGACATACGGCCCCTTCACCACATTGGTGCCCGGCTCGACGCTGACCGGGTAGGCGCGCACGCGGAAGCGGCGCGGGTCGCAATAGGACTGGCCGGTGCGGATGTCGAACTCCCAGCCGTGCCAAGGGCAACGCAGGATCTCGCCGAGCTTGGTGTATTCGATCTCGCCGGGGTCCGACGACGACGCGAGCCCGATCAGCGGCCCCTCGCATAGCGCCGCGCCCTGATGCGGGCAGCGGTTCAACAGGCCGAAGAACTCGCCTTTGACATTGAAGACGGCAATCGGCCGGCCGTCGATCTCGAGGAATTTTCGCGACCCCGGCGGCAGTTCGTCCACCGGAGCGATCACATGACGCGCCATCAGTTATTCTCACGCATGATCTGACTCGGAAATCGGTTCCCACTTTTTCGGATCATGCCATACCGTAAAGCTGCTTCGCATTGTCGAGATAGAACGCCTGCCTGTTGGCGTCGCTGACGCCGGCCGGCAGCACGCGTGACGGCTCGTCATAGTCCCAGTGCGGGTAGTCGGTCGCGAACAACAGTCTGTCCCATCCGATCCACTCGATGGTCTGGAACAGATGGTCGCGGCTCTCCGGATCCTCCATCGGCTGCGTCGTCCACCAGATGTGGTCGCGGATATACTCGGACGGCTTGCGCTTCAGATGCGGCACCTCGGCGTGCAGCCGCGCAAACACCTTGTCGAGCCGCCACGCCAGCGACGGCGCCCAGCCGAACCCGGCCTCGACCATCACCATCTTCAGTTTCGGGAAACGCTCGAACACGCCCTCGAGCACGAGGCTGGCCAGCGCGGTCTGCTGACACTGCGAATGCCCGACCATCTCCTCGATGTAGTAGCTCGGCCAGCCCGACGCGGTGATCGGGTTGCCGCCGAAGCCGAAGGCGTGCACGCCGATCGGCAGCCCGGCCTCCTGCGCCGCCTCATAGATCGGCCAGTAGCGGCGCTGGCCGAGCGGCTCGACATTGCGGCTCAGCAGCAGCACCTGCACAAAATTCTTGTCGCCCGCGCGCTTGCGGATTTCGGCCGCGGCCGACACGCCGTCCTCATTGGCAACGACGACCGAGCCCTTCAGGCGCGAGTCCTTAGCTGTCCATTTCTCGATCTGCCAGTCGTTGATCGCCGAGCAGATCGCACCGGCGAGATCCTGGTTGCGGATGCCCTGCCCGGTGTTGAGCGGATTGAGCACGCCGAGCGCGACATTGTTGGGATCGAGATGCTGCTTCTGCATGAAGGACAGCGACGAGCCCTGCGGGCCGCCTTCCGGCGGATAGGCATCGCGGCGCGAGGCATTGGGCTGCGCCTTCGGATAGGGCGGGCCTTCCATCATACCCTGATAGGGATGGACGCCGAAGGTCTCGAGATGGCTGTGCCAGCGCTTGGCCAGATAAGGATGCAGTTCGTCCTTGGTCGCGCGTGCGGGATGGATGTCGCAATCGGCGATCGCGGTCTTGATGCCGGCTGACGCAGCCGCGTCGGGACGTTCCCGAATCTGGATGTTCATGGCGTCGTCTCCTTCACCTGCAAGCGCGGATAGGTCGCGTGCGGATTGTCGATCATGATCTTGCGCACCAGATCCTGCGACAGCCCCTTCGGCAGCACCTCGTCACCGTCGAACTGCCAATGCGGGTAGTCGGTCGAGAATAGGATCAATTCATCCGACTGCATATGGTCGAACAGCCGGTTCAGCGTATCTCCTTCCGGCGGCGCGTCGACCGGCTGCAGCGAGAAGCGGATGTTGCTGCGCACAATCTCCAGCGGCGCCCGATCGACCCACGGCGTTTCCATGCGCACGCCGCGCCAGAACTTGTGCAGCCGCCACAGGAATGGAGGCAGCCAGGTGAAGCCACTTTCCAGCATCACCATTTTCAGGTTCGGATGGCGCGCGAACACGCCCTCGACGATCAGGCTGGTGAGCTGGGTCTGGAACGCCTGCGCTTGCGCGACATAGTCCTCGATGTGGTAGGAACCCCAGCCGACCGAGGTCGGCGGGTTGTGATAGGCGCTCCCGGCATGGACACCGATCGGCAGACCGAGCCGTTCGGCGGCCGCGTAGATCGGCCAGTAGTGACGCTTGCCGAGCGGCATGTCGCCCATCACGAGCATCAGCACCTGCACGAAGCGCTTGTCCTGCGCGCAGCGCTCGATCTCGGTGACCGCTTTCTCGATGCTCTGCACGGGAATCACGATCGAGCCGCGCAGCCGATCGTCCTTGTCAAGCCATTCCTTGACCAGCCAGTCGTTCAGCGCGCGGCAGAACGCATCGGCCATGTCCTCGGAGAACACCATCTGCACGCCGTAGAGCGGATTACAGATGCCGGTGGCGGTGCCGAGCCGGTCGAGCGCCTGACGTTGCATGTCGGCAAGGCTCGAACCCGGCTTGCCCTGTGCGGGGCGCCAGTCCGGCCGCGAGGCGATCGGCGAGTTGGTGGGATAGGATTGCGAGATCAAATCGGTCATGCCGCGCGTCGTCACCTGGTCGCGCCAGTAATCGTTCATGTACGGCAGCAAGCTGGTGAGATGGGGCACGGCGGGATGCAGATCGCAATCCACGCCACCCGCGATCGGCGACGTCATGGTGTTTCCTCCGCGCGCGCTCTCGCAACTGTCGGGGCGCCGCTTGGTTGTTGTCTGACATTCAAGCAGTCCATGCCACGGTCCGCAACTCGGCAGAGGCCGGTGTGGTGTGCTAGGAAGGCAGAACGCCCCACGGGATTTTCATGGCAGTTTTCCTGGCAGTTTTCATGGCAAGCAACGAGAAAGAGCGCCGATGAACGCACTCATATCCATCGCCGAACAGGTCGCCGCAAGGCTGATCGCGAACAAGCAGACGATTGCGGTCGCGGAATCATCCACCGGCGGGCTGATCTCGGCATCGCTGCTCGCAGTGCCCGGGGCATCGGCCTATTTCCTCGGCGGCGGCGTGATCTACACCCGCAACGCGCGGCGCGCGCTGATGGACATTCCCGACGATGCCATGCGCGGTCTCCGCTCGTCGTCGGAACCTTACGCGCAGCTGCTGGCGCGCCAGATCCGCGAGCGCCTTTCGACCGATTGGGGTTTGTCGGAGACCGGCGCGGCCGGCCCGACCGGCAACCGCTACGGCGATGCCGCCGGCCATAGCTGCATGGCGATCGCAGGTCCCCGGCAGCAGGTGATCACGGTGGAAACCGCAAGCGGCGACCGGCAAGCCAACATGCAGGTCTTTGCCAAAGCGGCGCTGGAGCTGTTGTTGAGCAATCTCTAGTCGCCGCACGGATCATCGATCCCCGTCATCCTGAGGAGCGCGAAGCGCGTCTCGAAGGATCGACGGCCACCAGCGGGGCCGTGCATCCTTCGAGGCTCGCTCCGCTCGCACCTCAGGATGACGGATCAACGATGGGTAGCTCGGAAGTCACCGTAGCCCGGATGGAGCAAAGCGTAATCCGGGGCAACTGCATCCGCTGGACGACCGTTTCCCGGATTTCGCTGCGCTTCATCCGGGCTACGAGAATCGTACCCGCCAGATCTCACTTCTCGCGGAACGAGCGCATGAACTGGTCGCTCAGCGGCTTCATCAGATACGACATCATGGTGCGGTCGCCGGTCTGGACGAAGGCTTCCACCGGCATGCCGGGGATGATCTTCACCTCGCCGCCGAGGCGCGCGACCTCTTCCGGCGGCATCGAGACGCGGATCGTGTAGTAGCTCTGCCCGGTGCGCTGGTCGGTGTTGACGTCGGCGGAGACGCGGGTGACGACGCCGTTCAGCTCCGGCGTGGTGCGCTGGTTGAAGGCGGAGAGCCGCAACACGGTCTTCTGTCCGACCTGCAGCTTGTCGATGTCCTGCGGATTGACCTTGGCCTCGACCGACAAATCATCGGCCCTGGGCACGATCATCATGATGGCATCGCCCGCGGTGATGACGCCGCCGACGGTGTGGACGGTCGATTGCAGCACGACGCCGTCCTGCGGCGCGCGGATGTCGATGCGACGGAGCTGGTCTTCGGCGGTGACCTTGCGCTCGACGAACTCGCCGATCTTGTCGTTGGCCTCGCGCAGGTCCTTCGACACCTCCGAGAGCATGTCCTTGTCGACCTGGATGATCTGTAGCTCGGTCTCGGTGATCTTGCCCTTGGCCTGGGCGCGCGAGGCAATGTACTGCGCGCGCTCGCCGGAGAGCCGCGCCGCGTCGCGCTCCAGCGTGGTCAGGCGGGTGAGCTGCACCAGATGCTGCTCATAGAGCTGGCGGACGCCGACCAGCTCCTGCTGCACCAGCGCGATCTCCTTGTCCTTGGCGGTCTCCTGCGCCTGCAGGCCGGCGATTTCCTCGTTGAGCTGGGTGACGCGCTCGCGCAGCTGCGCCTTCTGGCCGGCGCGGCCGTTGACCCGCACCTCGAACAGCTTGGTTTCGCTCGCCATGATGTCGCGGACGTCGGGATCCTTGGCCTGCTCGGTGAGCTGCGGCGGAAACGCGATCTTGTCGAGGCCCTGCTGCTCGGCCTGGAGGCGGGCCGCACGCGCATAGAGACCGTTCAGCGTCTTGACCACGATCGCAAGGCTCGCCTTCACGACCGTCTCGTCGAGACGCACGACGACGTCGCCCGCCTTGACCGTGTCGCCGTCACGCGCCAGGATTTCGCCGACGACTCCGCCGGTCGGATGCTGCACCTTCTTGACGTTGGTATCGACCACCACCGAGCCCGGCGCGATCAGCGCGCCCGAGATCGGCACCGTCGCGGCCCAGCCGCCGACGCCGCCGCCCAGCACCAGCACCACGGCGAGGCCGACCACGAGATGCTTCCTGATCGAAGCATGTGCGTTGCGGGGCTGATCGGTCATGCGATCGCTCAAGCGGGTGCTCATGATTTGGCCGCCCCCGCATCGGCGACGATCTTGATCGGCGTCGGCACCGGCGGCGCGGCGCGCTGCAGCACCTGCGCGAGCACGGTCTCCTTCGGCCCGAAGGTCTGCATCCGGCCATCCTTGAGCACCAGCAGCTGGTCGACGCCCTCGATGCCGATCGGCCGGTGCGCGACCACGATGACAACGGCGCCGCGCTCGCGGGCGCCACGCACCGCGCGGGTGAGCGCCTCGTCGCCTTCGCTGTCGAGATTGGAGTTCGGCTCGTCCAGCACGATCAGGAAGGGATTGCCGTAGAGCGCGCGCGCCAGCGCGACGCGCTGCGCCTGGCCGGCGGAGAGCGCGGTGCCCTGCTCGCCGACCTGGGTGTCGTAACCCTCGCGCATCTTGATGATCATCTCATGCACGCCGGCCTCCTTGGCCGCCGCGATGATGCCGTCGGACTTGGCGTCGGGATCGAACCGGCAGATGTTCTGCGCGACCGTGCCGGCGAACAGTTCGACGTCCTGCGGCAAATAGCCGACATGGCGGCCGAGCTCGTCCGACGACCACTGATCGAGCGCGGCGCCGTCGAGCCGGACCTTGCCGCGCGCCGGCAACCAAACACCGACCAGCGCCCGGATCAGCGACGACTTGCCGGACCCGCTCGGGCCGATCACGCCGACGCCGCTGCCGGCTTCGACGGCGAAGCTGACGTCCTGCACGATCGGGCGCTGGTCGCCCGGCGCAACCATGGTCACCGCCTCGACCGACAGCTTCTTCTCCGGCGCCTGCAGCAGCGTCTGCGCCGGTCGCGCCGGAATCTGCTGCAGCAGGCGGTTGAGGCGCTGCCAGCTCTGCCGCGCGGCGACGAAGCTCTTCCAATGCGCGATCGCGAGATCGACCGGCGCCAGCGCCCGCGCGCTCAGGATCGAGCCGGCGATGATGATGCCGCCGGTGGCCTCCTGGTGGATCACGAGATAGGCGCCGACAGCGAGCACGGCGGACTGCAGCATCATGCGCAGCACCTTGGCGACCGCACCGAGCCCGCCGGTCACGTCGCTCGCCCGCTGGTTGCCGGACAGATACTCCTCGTTGGCTTCGTTCCAGCGCTTGTTCATCCGCCCGGCCATGCCCATCGCCACGAGCACTTCGGCGTTGCGGCGGCTGGAGGCGGCGAGATCGTTGCGCCGCGCCGCAAGCGACATCGCTTCCCTGGCCGGCGTGCGCGACATGTATTCGGTGATCAGCGTCAGCGTCACCAGGATGACGGCGCCGACCAGCGCCGTGACGCCGAGCAGCCAATGGAATGCGAAGCAGATCAGCATGTAGAACGGCAGCCAGGGCAGATCGAAGAACGCGCCGGGACCCATGCTGCCGAGGAAGGAGCGCACGTTGTCGAGGTCGCGCAGCGGCTGCAGGCCCTCGCTGCGATTGCCGGCCATCAGCGGCAGCCGCACGATGGTGTCGAACACCCGCGCATTGAGCGCTTCGTCGAGCGAGGTGCCGACGCGGCCGAGGATCCGTCCGCGCAGCAGGTCGAGCACGCCCTGGGCCATGTAAAGGACCGCGGCGATGGCGACGAGGCCGACCAGCGTCGGAACGCTGCGGCTCGGCAGCACGCGGTCATAGACCTGGAGCATGAACATCGAACCTGTCAGATAGAGCAGGTTGATCATGCAACTGATGAGGCCGACGCCGATGAAGGCGCTGCGGCATGCGCGCAGCGCCTCAGCCAATTCGGAACGCCGGACAGCGGGCGCGGCTGCCATAAAAATCGATCTCTGCAAAATGAAAGAGTTACGTGATCACCACGTTGTATAGGCGTTTGCGACCACCGTCCATTTTAAGTCGCGCCAACCAAAGCATGGTTCGCAGCCTATTTTTGTGATCCCACAGACAGTTGACGGAATAATTAGGGTTAACCGGCCGCGGAACCCGGACCGGCAGCAGGGGCGCTTCTCGGAAAGGGCACGAGAATGACCGACATCGAGACCCGGCCGATCTCGCCATCGACATCGAGCAATGTCCCGCTGCCGACGCCGAGCCCGGCCGCCGGGCGCCAGCGGGCCTCGGCGCGAATGCCGATCCATTCCCCCCGCGGCGGCCGGAACAACTGCACCGCGAGGTTCGGATTGGGGTCGGCCACCACGTTCTGCACCGGGCGCGCGATGCCGTGGGTCCAATCGGCCGGGCCGAGCACGCGCGCCAGCGCGCCCGCGTCCGCAATCACGCTGTGATGCATGCGAAACCAGGCGACATCGCCGCCGGCCCGGGCTTCCATTGCGTCCATGAACCAGCTGCGGCCATGGACGGCGTGCGGGCTGTGCAACGGAAAACGCATGGGATCCACTGGCTCGGCCGCGCTGGCGTGAAAGCCGGGGATCTCGACCGCACGTTCGCGCGACAGCGTCACGCGCACCGTCGCACAGGGCGCCTCCTCGCCGGCCGGCCAGAGCGTGTTGTCGACGACGCTGACCCGGCCGCCCTCGGTCACGACAGCGACTTGCGTGCGCAATTCCGCCATTGGCGTCGGCCGCAGGAACCAGGCCGACGCCGAGATGGCGGTCCCCCAGTTGCGCGAACCTGCCATGGCCTCGACCTCGCCGGTCAACAGGCCTGCGACCGCGCCGCCCTGGAGACCTGCGAACGGCCCCGCCGCCAGCGCGGCGGGCTTCCAGTGATGCGGGGTCGCTGTCGGTTCGAAGATGGCCAAGGCGATAAAATCCCTGAGGTGAGCAGGATTGAGCGCAGCGGCGATCTGATCCAAGAATAGCGGTCATGACAAAAGGCCATTCATCACTTCAGGTGAACAAGATTCACCTGTTGGACGCCCCTGACCCGCGGGCCATCCCGCCGCTGCCGGCGCTGCTCGCCTTCGAGCGCGCGGCCACCCAGCTCAGCTTCCGCCGCGCCGCGCGCGACCTGTCGCTGAGCCCGTCGGCGATCAGCCATCAGATCCGCGGACTTGAGCAGCAATTCGGCACCAAGCTGTTCATCCGCGGCGCGCGCTCGGTGCGGCTGACCGCGGACGGCGAACGTTACCTTGCGAAGGTAGCGGCCGCGCTGGCGACGCTGCAGGAAGCAAGCCGCGACATGCTGCGGCAACGCCGCGAGACCAGCGGCGAACTGTGGATCAGCTCACTGCCGTTCTTCACCAGCGCCGTGCTGCTGCCGGCGCTGCCGGAGTTCAAGCGGCGCCATCCGCAACTGACCTTGCGGATCGAGGCCACGCACCAATATGCCGACTTCGCCGGCTCGCGCGTCGACGTCGCGATCCGCTACGGAAGGGAGCATTCCGCCGGGCTGAAGGTCGAGCCGCTGGTCCGGGTCAGCGGACAGCCGGTCTGCACGCCGGCGCTGGTCAAGGCGGGACTGCGGCAGCCGGACGACCTGTCGCGCGAGGTCCTGATCCATGTCACGACCCAGCCGCGGGCCTGGCCGGCCTGGCTGCAGCAGGCCGGGCTGCCGCAACTCGCACCGCGCGGGCATCTGTGGCTCGACAGCGTACCGGCGATGCTGGAGGCCGCCGAACACGGGCTCGGCGTCGCGATCGCGATCGCGCCGCTGATCAAGGCGCGGCCCGGCTTCGGCAAGAAGCTGGTGGCGCCGTTTGCCTTCGAGGCCGAGCCCAGCGAAACGATCTACCTGGTCTCCCGCACCGAGCAGGCGCGCGACCGGCGGATCGCAGCGGTGCGGCGCTGGATCGCCGACGCGGTCGCGCGGGCGAGTTAGACCGTCGCCACGGCCGGCTCGGCCAGAACGCAGCGCGCCAGATGGCCGGGCGCGACCTGCACGCTGGGCGGCAGGCTCTCACTACAGCGCGGCTCGGCGAACTTGCAGCGCGGCGCAAACGAGCAACTGGCCGGCGCGCGGTCGAGCGAAGGCGGCGTGCCCGGAATGGTCTCGAGCCGCTGGCCGCGCATCGCGCCGTGAATGGTCGAGGCCAGCAAACCCTTCGCATAGGGATGAACCGGCGTGCGCACGATATCGCGCAAGGCGCCCTGCTCCACGATCTGGCCGGCATACATCACCGCGACCCGGTCGCAGATCTCGATGGCAACGCCGATGTCGTGGGTCACGAAGATGACGGACATCCCGAACTCGCGTTGCAATTCGCGCAGCAGCAGCAGGATCTGGATCTGCACGGTGGCATCGAGCGCGGTGGTCGGCTCGTCCGCGAGCAGGATCTTCGGCTTGCAGGCCAGCGCCAGCGCGATCATCGCACGCTGGCGCATGCCGCCCGACATCTCGTGCGGATAGGAATCGAGCCGACGCCTGGCGGAGGGGATCCGCACCACTTCGAGCATTTCAAGCGCGCGCGCCATGGCATCACGCTCGCTCTTGCCCTCGTGACGCATCACCGTCTCCGCGATCTGGCGGCCGATGGTGTAGACCGGATCGAGCGCCAGTGCCGGCTCCTGGAAGATCATCGAGACGGTCTGGCCGCGGAATGCGGACAGCGCCTCGTCGTCCATCGTCAGCACCTCCCGGCCCAGCACCTTGACGCTGCCGGAGATCTGCGTGCGCTTCTTCGGCAACAGCCGCATTAGCGCCCGCAGCGTCACGCTCTTGCCCGAGCCGGACTCGCCAAGCAGCCCCAACACCTCGCCCTCGCCGAGCTGCAGGCTGAGATCGTTCACGGCATGGACCGTGCGATCGCCGGTGAAGCGGATGTTGAGGTTGTTGATCTCGACGAGGTTGGTCATGCGAGCTTGGGGACCCTGGCGTGGAAGTCGGTCGCGCGCTGGAAGGCAGCGCCGATCCGGAGTAACACCGCTTCCTCGAAGGAGCGGCCAATCAGCTGCATGCCGACCGGCAGACCCGTCTTGGTGAAGCCCGACGGGATCGAGAGCGACGGCAAGCCGAGATAATTGACCGGTCGCGTGAACCGGGTCAGCCGCTGGATCACCGCTTCCGCGCCCGGACCGTTGCCGACATCGCTCTCGGCGATCGTCGGCGCCGGCACCGGCGAGGACGGCGCGATGACGGCATCGATCCCGTTGACCGCCGCATTGTGCGCGGCGAGCGCGGGCCCGCGCCAGCGCATTGCCTCGAGATAGGTGACCGCCGGAATGGTCAGGCCGTTCTGCAGCCGCATCAGGACCTGCGCACCGTAATCCTGCGGCCGCTCGATCATCCAGCGCTTATGGAAGGCGGCGGCCTCGACCGCGAGCACCAGTTGCGATGCCGAGCCGAGCTGACGCTGATCGGGCAGCTCGACCTTGACGATCTCGGCGCCCTCCTTCTTCAGGGTCGCCACCGTCTCGTCGAGGATGCGCGCGACTTCGGAATCGAGGTCGTCGACATAGAACGCCGTCGGGACGCCGATCTTGAGACCCTTCAGCGACTGCCTCGTCGCCGCCATGTAATCCGGCACCGGCTGTGTCGACGCCGTCATATCGTCAGGATCGGCGCCGGCCATCAGGCCGAGCAACAGCGCGCAGTCCTCGGCGGTCTGTGCCAGCGGACCGACGGTATCGAGCGACTGCGACAGCGGCATCGCGCCGGCACGGCTGACGCGGCCGACCGTGGTCTTCAGGCCGGTGACGCCGCAGAAATGCGCCGGCATGCGTACCGAGCCACCGGTGTCGGAACCGAGCGCGGCAAAGGTGAGACGCGCGGCGACCGCCGAGCCCGAGCCCGACGACGAGCCGCCGGTGATGTGCTCGACATTCCAGGGATTGCGGACCGGGCCGTAATGCACGTTGTGGCCGGTCGGCCCATAGGCGAACTCGACCATCTGCAACGAGCCGAGCCGGACCTGTCCGGCATCCTTCAGCCGCTGCAACGCCGTCGCGGTCGTCTTCGGCACGAAGTCGCGCCGGATCAGCGAGCCGCAGGTCACAACCTTGCCGGCCTCGTAGTACATGTCCTTGTGCGCCAGTGGCACGCCGTGCAGGGCGCCCCGGCTGTTGCCCTTGGCGAGCGCAGCGTCGGCCTCGGTCGCGGCGGCCAGCGACTGTTCGGATTCGACCGCCATATAGGCGTTGAGGCGCGGCTGCCATTCCGCAATGCGATGCAGCACGGCGCGCGTCACCTCATGCGAAGAGAGCTTCTTGTCGGCAATCGCCTTGGCGACCGCGGTCAGCGTCATCAGGGCAGGTTCGGTGCTCATTTCGACACCTTCTGCGCCAGCAGGAAGCTCGCAGGCTCGAGATCGAACGGCAGCGTGCCGGAGATCGGCGCAAAACCGTCGAATGCCGGCCCGATCGAATTGGCGATGCGGGTGGCGACATCGTCATCGGCGGGCACGTCGGCGACGTGCGCGATCACCTTGACGTCCTTCGGGGTTGGTCTGGTCATGCCGCGTTTTCTCCTTTTGCTTTTGCCGGCGCGCGGCTGTGCCCCGAGCCAGCAATGGCCATGTAGCAGGCCGCTTGATGGCCCATTGTATCGAGATCGCTGAGTTTTGGCGTGACGTTTGCGCAGAGCGGCTCCGCAAACGGGCAACGGGTGTGAAACCGGCAGCCCGACGGCGGATCGATCGGATTGGGCGGATCGCCCGAGATCGGCGGCACCTCGGTGCGCTTGTCGGGATCGGATGACGGCATCGCCGCCAGCAGCGCGCGGGTATAGGGATGCGCCGGCGCGTCCCACACCGCATCGACCGGGCCGAGCTCGACGACCTCGCCGAGATACATCACCAGCACGCGGTCGGAGATGTAGCGGACCACGTTGAGATCGTGGCTGATGAACAGATAAGTCAGGCCGAATTCACGCTTCAGATCGGCGAGCAGATTGAGCACCTGCGCCTCGACCGACTTGTCGAGCGCGGAAACCGCTTCATCGAGGATCACCAGCCGCGGCGACAGCGCGAGCGCACGTGCGATATTGACGCGCTGGCGCTGGCCGCCGGACACCTCGTGCGGATAGCGGTTGGCGAAAATCTCCGGCCGCAAGCCCACCTTGCCGAGCAGCTCGCGCGCCAGCGTCCGCGCCGTGTCATCGGCCATGCCGTGGACTTTGGGTCCGAAGGCGATCGACTCCTCGATGGTGAGGCGCGGATTGAGCGAGGCGTAGCTGTCCTGGAACACCATCTGCACACCGCGCCGCAGATCGCGCAGCGAGAGCGCCGGGCCGACCTGCCGGCCGTCATAGATGATGTCGCCGGCATCGCGTGCCATCAGGTGCATCAACAGCCGCGCGGTGGTCGACTTGCCGCAACCGGATTCGCCGACAATGCCGACGGTCTCGCCTTTCATGACCGCGAAGGAGACGTCGTCGACCGCACGCACGGTCTTGCGCGGACTAAACAGTCCGCCGCGCACCGGGAAGTGCTTGGTCAGCCCCTGGACCTGCAGTAGCGGCTGCGCGGCACCGCCGATATCGGCGACCCGCTCCAGCATGTCAGCTACGGGATTGGCATCCATCATCGCACTAGTTCCTGATGTCCATGGCGCTGCGCATGCCGTCGCTGAGCAGGTTGAAGCAGATCGAGACCGCGAAGATCATCGCGCCCGGCAGCGCCGCGACCCATGGATTGACATAGATCGCGGTGCGCAGCGTGTTCAGCATCAGGCCCCATTCCGGCTCCGGCGGTTTGGTGCCGAGCCCGAGGAACGAGAGACCGGCGGCGAGGATCATCGACACCGAGATCAGGCCGGTGGCGTAGACGAAGATCGGGCCGAGCACGTTGCCGAGCATGTGCACGCGCATGATGGTGAAGGGACCGGCGCCGGAGGCGCGCGCCGCCTCGACGAAATCCATGTTGCGCACGCCAGTGGTGACGCTTTCGGCGACGCGGGTGATCTGCGGCACGAACACGATGGTCAGCGACACGATCGAATTGGTGATGCCGGCGCCGAGCGCGCCCGAGATCGCGATCGCCAGCAGCACCGACGGGAAGGCGTAGAACACGTCGACGGTACGCATGATCGCGGTGTTGAGCTTGCCGCCGACATAGCCGGCGACAAGACCAAGCGAGGTGCCGATCACGAAGGCGAAGATCACCGGCAGGATGCCGATCACCAGCGACAGACGTCCGCCGTAGATCAGCCGCGCCAGCATGTCGCGGCCGAGCTCGTCGGTCCCGAGCGGATAGCCCGGCGTGCCGATATGGCGGAGACGGCGGATCATCGAGCCCTGATAGGGATCGGCGAGATGCAGCCACGGCGCCAGCAGCGCGGACGCAAAGATCAGCACCAGGATGATGGCGCAGGCCATGCTGACCTTGTCGCGTCTGATGCGACGCCCGACCGTCGCCCAGTAGCCGCGCGCCTTGGTCGCGGGGGCTGCCTGCAATGCGGTATCGCTCATTGCACTCATGCTCAGCTCCGCTTGATGCGCGGATCGATCGCGGCCTGCGCGATATCGACCAGGAGATTGAGCAGCACGAAGAACAGCGCCAGCACCAGGATCGTGCCCTGCAGCAGCGGCAGATCGCGCTGGAAGATCGCCGAGTTCAGCAGGAGCCCCGAGCCGGGCCAGGAGAACACGGTCTCGATCAGGATCGAGCCGCCGAGCATGTAACCAAGCTGGAGTCCCATCACCGCGAGCGCGGTCGGCGCCGCGTTCTTGATGACGTGGCGGAACACCTCGGTCTCGCGCAGGCCCTTGGCGCGCAGCGCTTCGACAAAATCCTGGCTCAGGATGTCGCCGGTCAGCGCGCGCACCGTGCGGGTGACGATGCCCATCGGAATCACCGAGGTGGTAATCGCGGGCAGCACCAGATAGCGCAGATGCTCCCAGTCCCACGCCCAGGCGCCGGAGCCGCCAGGACCCGCGCCGACCGCGGGCAGCCAGTTGAGCTGCACCGAGAAGATGATGACCAGCACCATACCGAGCCAATAATGCGGCAGCGAGACGCCGGCGATGGCAACCGACGTCGCGACCTTGTCGACCCAGGTGTCGCGGAAATAGCCGGCGATCAGGCCGAACAGCAGCCCGAGCGTGAAGCCGATCATCGCGGCGGCGATCGCCAGCATCACGGTGTTGCCGACCGCCCGCATCACCTCCGATAGCACCGGCCGTCCGGTCGCGATCGAATTGCCGAGATCGCCATGGATCGCGCGCCACAGCCACAGACCGAATTGCACCGGCAACGGCCGATCGAAGCCATAAGCGCTGCGCAATTGCGCGGCGAGCTCCTGCGAGGCATCGGCCGGCAGCACCGCGACCAAGGGATCTCCGGGCGTGATGTGCACCAGGAGGAAGCACACCAGCGCGACGCTGAGCACGATCGGAATGACGTAGACGATCCGTCTGGACGTATAGGCAAGCACGTTGGGCTCTCTTTTCCTTCTCCCCTTGTGGGAGAAGGTGGCGCGCGAAGCGCGCCGGATGAGGGGTTCTATCCGCGGACAACATCATTTCAGATCGGAGAGGAGCGCCCGCGGAGACAACCCCTCACCCGGCTTCGCTATGCGAAGCCACCCTCTCCCACAAGGGGAGAGGGTACCTAAGAGCGCCGCACGTTATCTCACGGCACGACCGTGACCGGCGAGAAGTCGACGAACCAGCTCTTCGGCTGTACAAAGCCCTTGATCTTCGGGCTCATCGCGCGCGGCGCGACGTCGTGGGCGACGTACAGGAACGCGGCATCATCGACCGAGGCGGCATGCAGCTCGGCGAGCGCAGCGTCACGCGCCGCAGGTTCGAAGGTCTGGCGGGCCTTCTTCACCAGTTCGTCGAACTTCGAATTGTTATTGAAGCCCCAATTGTTCGAGACCGGCGGCGCCATGCCTGATTGCAGGAAGCGCACCAGCGCGAAGAACGGATCCATCGCCGCATAGGTAACGTTGATCGCGTTCGAGCCGTTGGCCGACGGGTCCTTGGTGCCGCGCCGCCAGTTGGTGAACAGCGTGTTCCACTCGATGACGTCGAGCTGCACATCGAAGTAGCACTCGGCCAAGGCCTGTTGCAGATACTCGTTCATCGGCAGCGGCAGCATCTGGCCCGAACCGGACGCCGAGGTCTGGATCTTGACCGTCAGCTTCTTGCTCGGACCGAAGCCGGCCTCCTGCATCAGCTTCTGCGCGGCCGGCTTGTCGTACTTGATCTGGAAGGTCGGGTTGCCGCGCCAGGGATGGCCGGGCTCGAACGTGCCGGTCGCCGGCACCATCAGGCCCGCGAGCAGGCCGTCGCGCAGCCCCTCGCGATCGATGCAGAGATTGGCGGCCTTGCGGACGCGGATGTCGTTCCACGGGGAGCCCTCGACGCGCGAGAACTGCCACGGCCAGACATGCGGCTCCTCGTTGGAATAGAGATTGAAGCCGCGCTGCTTGATCTCGGGCAGCGCGTCGGGCGCCGGCGCCTCGATCCAGTTGACCTGCCCCGACAGCAGCGCCGCGGTGCGCGCGTTGGCCTCGGGCATCGGCAACAGCACCATCTTGTCGGTCTTCGGCACGCGCGCCTTGTCCCAGTAGTTCTCGTTCTTCACCAGTTCGAGCCGTTCGCGCGGCGTGAAGCTCGACATCTTCCAAGGACCGGTGCCCGACGCGTCCTTGGCGAACGCGGCCCATGCGGCCTGCGACTTCGCCTTGGCATCGGCGCCTTCGGCCTTGTCGTAGAATTGCTGCCACTTGGCCGGGCTCGCCATGAACAGATTGGTGAGGTTGATCGGCAGGAAGCTGTCCGGCTCCTTGGTGGTCAGCTCCACGGTCATGTCGTCGATCTTGCGCGCCGAGACCAGCGTCGGCATGCGCGAGGCGGTGACGCCGACCTGGCTCGCATCGTATTGCGGCGCGTCCTGCTTCAGCACCTTGTCGACGTTCCAGACCACCGCGTCGGCATTGAACGGCGAGCCATCGTGAAAGCTGACGCCGCGACGCAGCTTGAAGATCCACTTGGTCTTGTCGGCATCGTCGACCTTCCACTCGGTCGCGAGGCCCGGGATCATCGCGCTCGCCTTGTCCGACGACGACAGGTCCCACATCGTCAGCGCGTCATACATCGTGAGCCCGGTGAAACGATTGCCCTCAAAACCCTGATCTGGCTGGCCGAGCGTGCGCGGAATATCGGCAGCCGTCATGCCAATGCGCAGCACGGTCTCGGCGCCGGCGGCCGCCGGTACACACGCGGCCATCGCAAGCGCCAGCATGATCGCCGTCGCATTGGTCTTCCTGTTACGCATCTGAGCAACCCCTTCGAGTCTGGTGACGTTTTGGTGATTATTTCTTGGGCAAGCGTATGCAATGCCTGTGCCAAGGGGAATAGTTCTTCAGCAAATAACCACCGGGCGCGTCATTTCTTCCCACATTAGGCTAAGACGGGGCAATGCTGCCTATTCTGGCATCATGCTTGCAAGTTTTGGCTCCGACTTCCCACCAACGGAGCCTTTCATATGCGTGCGCGCAATTCGATCCTGATGGCGGCAATGGCGCTTGCCCTGACCATGGGCTGGCCGGCCATCTCAGCGCGGGCAGATTCCATTGTGCGCTACGGCATCTCGATGGCCGACATTCCGCTGACGACGGGCCAGCCCGATCGCGGCGCCGGCGCCTATCAGTTCACGGCCTACACGATCTACGATCCGCTGGTGGCCTGGGAGATGGACGTTGCCGACCGGCCGGGCAAACTGGTGCCCGGGCTTGCGACCGAATGGAAGGTCGATGACAACGACAAGACAAAATGGCGCTTCACCCTGCGTAAGGGCGTCAAATTCCACGACGGCAGCGATTTCAACGCCGACGCGGTGATCTGGAATCTCGACAAGGTGCTGAACGACAAGGCACCGCAATTCGACAAGCGGCAGAGCGCCCAGGTCAAGACCCGCCTGCCCTCAGTCGCGAGCTACGCCAAGATCGACGACTTCACCATCGAGATCACGACCAAGACGGTCGACTCCTTCTTCCCCTACCAGATGCTCTGGTTCCTGGTCTCCAGCCCCGCGCAATATGAGAAGCTCGGCGGGAACTGGGACAAGTTCGCCAGCCAGCCCTCCGGCACCGGCCCGTTCAAGCTGACCAAGCTGGTGCCGCGCGAACTCGCCGAGCTGACCAAGAACCCGGACTATTGGGACAAGAAGCGGCTTGCGAAGGTCGACAAGATGATCTTGATCCCGATGCCGGAGGCGCTGACCCGTACCAACGCGCTGCTGGCCGGCCAGGTCGACCTGATCGAAACACCGGCGCCCGACGCCGTGCCGCAGCTCAAGGCCGCCGGCATGAGGATCGTCGACAACGTGACGCCGCATGTCTGGAATTATCACCTGAGCGTGCTGCCGGGCTCGCCCTGGACCGACATCCGGCTGCGCAAGGCACTTAATCTCGCGATCGACCGCGATGCGGTGGTTGGCCTGATGAATGGCCTCGCCAAGCCGGCCAAGGGCCAGGTCGATCCGTCGAGTCCATGGTTCGGCAAGCCGACGTTCGAACTGAAATATGACCTCGCGGCCGCCAGGAAGCTGGTGGAGGAAGCCGGCTACTCCAAGGACAAGCCACTGAAGACGACCTTCATCATCGCCCAAGGCGGCACCGGGCAGATGCTATCGCTGCCGATGAACGAATTCCTGCAGCAGAGCTTCAAGGAGATCGGCATCGATATCGACTTCAAGGTGGTCGAGCTCGAGACGCTCTATTCGCACTGGCGCAAGGGCGCGGCCGACGAGATGAACGCCGGCATCACTGCCAACAACATCGCCTATGTCACCTCGGATCCGCTCTACGCCATCGTGCGGTTCTTTCATTCCGGCCAGGTAGCGCCGACCGGCGTCAACTGGGGCGGCTACAAGAATCCGAAGGTCGACGCGCTGATCGACGAGGCCAAGCAGACCTTCGACAGCGCCAAGCAGGATGCGCTGCTGGCGCAGGCGCACGCGCTGATCGTCGACGACGCCGCGCTGGTGTGGGTGGTGCACGACACCAACCCCCACGCGCTGTCGCCGAAGGTGAAGACCTTCGTACAGGCGCAGCACTGGTTCCAGGACCTGACGCAGATCGGGCTGGAGTAAACTCTCTCCATCGTCGTCCCGGCGAAGGCCGGGACCCATACTCCGCGGCCAGCGCAATGGGCACGCGGCGAGACGGCTTTCTAACAACACCCACTCGTGGTTATGGGTCCGGCATGCGCCGGGACGCCACCGGATTTGTGGCGCGTTACTTCGTCGTCAACGCGAAGGCGCCGTCCCAATCGTCCGGCGGCGGCTCCTTCTGGAAGGCGCGGATGCGCGCCTCGTAGAGGCGGTAGAGATATTGCAGCGCCTGCGCCTCGTCGGTCTTGCGGCCGCGCTCGATCGCGGCGAGCGCGCCGTCCCAATCGCGGCTGCGGTAGCAGGCGAGCATCTCGATGGTCAGGTTGCGCAGCCGCTGGAAGCGGCCGGAACCGGCCACGTCCTCGCGGCCGGCAATGGCGTAGATCACCTCGGGCTCCTTCTTGCCCTTGACCATGATGAAGTCGAGCTCGAGGATCGCAAACCTCTCTTTCACCGCAAGTGCAGTCTTCGATCCCACGATGATCGGGAAGCCGTACTCCTTGGACTGCCCCTCCAGGCGCGCGGCCAGATTGACGCTATCGCCCAACACCGAATAATTGAACTTGAGATCGGACCCCATGTTGCCCACCACGCAGGTGCCGGTGTTGAGGCCGACGCCGATATTGAGCGGCACATAGACGTGGCCACCTTCCTTGGCCTCCTGCTCGCGCGTCTGGTTGAGCTCGCCGACCTGCTGCAGCATGTCGAGCGCGGCCTCGCAGGCGTTGAGGTGGTGCTGCTTGTCGTCGAGCGGCGCATTCCAGAACGCCATGATGGCGTCGCCCATGTACTTGTCGATATAGCCCTTGCGGGCGAGAATCACGTTGGTGAGCGGCGTGAGGAAGCGGTTCATCAGCGCCGTGAGCCCCTGCGGATCGCGCTTGTAGGTTTCCGAGATCGTGGTGAAGCCGCGCATGTCCGAGAACATGATGGTCATCTCGCGCTCTTCGCCGCCGAGCACGAGCCGTTCCGGCGACTGCGCCAGCTGCTCGACCAGCGCGGGTGACATATACTGCACGAATTGCGATCTGATCTGCCGGCGCTGCTGTTGTTCGCGCACGAAGGCAGAGAAGATCAGCGTGAGGTAGATCGCCGTGGTCGACATCAGCGGATAGGTGAAGTCGATCAGGAGCCGGTGCTGAGAATAGAAATACCAGGACGTGCCGGTCAGCACCGAGGCAAACATCCCACCGACGACGACCAGCGTGATCGGACCGAACTTCGGCGCGAAGGCGATCACAAGCAGCCCCATGATCAGCGCCGCGAAGAACTCGATGCCGATGCCGTAGTTCGGCTGCGAAACGACGTCGCCGGTCAGCGCGCTCTCCAGCACCTGGGCATGAACCTCGACACCAGGCATTGCCGGCGTCACGGGCGTGGTCTTGATGTCGTTCAGCCCGACCGCCGAGGTGCCGATCACGATCAGCTTGCCGGCAATTCTGTCCGGTGGCACGCGCCCGTCCAGTACGTCGACGGCCGAGACATAGATCGAGGGATCGCGGCGGGCGTAGTGGATCCAGAGCTGGCCGTGAAGATCGGTCGGGATCGCGAAGCCCTTGAGGCCCAGGCTCTTGATACCGGCCTTGTCGGCTTTGATCAGGATCGTACCCGAGCCACTCGCTACCCGCAGCATCTCGAAGCTCAGCGACGGCATGGTGACGCCTTGCGCCACCATGATCATCGGGACGCGGCGCACGATGCCGTCGCGCTCCGGCCTGATCGTGAACAGGCCGCGGCCTGCGGCGGCCTCCTCCAGCGCCGGCACATTGCGTAGCAAGCCCGGAAACATGAACATGAAAGGCTGCGGCTCCTCACCGAGCGTCGCAAGCCCGGTGACCGGAAGCCTTTCGTTGAGGTCGGCGCGCACATTGGGGCCACCGGATTCGCCGAGCACCACGCGCGAGTTCTTGATGGCTTCGGCAAAGATGCTGTCGTTGCTCGGCAACTGCCGCAGCCTGGCACGCATTTCCTCGTCGAGATTACTGAACGTATCGGCCGCGATGTCCGGGTTGAGGCGATCCGGCTCGGAGAACACCGCGTCGAACGCGATCACCACGGCGCCGAGCCGAGTGAGATTGGTGACGATGTCGGCGAGCCGCGTTCGCGGCCACGGCCATTGCCCGAGCCGGGGGTCGGCGAGGCTCTTTTCGTCGATATCGACGATGGTGACGGGTCGCGCGGTCTTCTGACGCGGCTCGATCACCTGGAATGTGTCGAAGGTCCGGACGCGAAGCTCCTGCACCGGAGCCGGATCCACGACCCGCAGCGCAGCAATGCCGATCAAGAGCGCCACGCAGGCCAGCCGCGCGTAGCCGAAGCGCCGTCCGAACCACCTTCGTATCGCCCTCAGCCGTCTCATGCCGTCTGGATATCACGCGCCGAGAGTTGTTCCAATCGAGCAGACGTTGCGCAACGCGGAATCCAGCCGGCTTTTCGGGAGGCCGACGCCCATCACGTATAATGAATGATGAAGTCGTTCTGGGACAGGCTCGCCTTCGAGACATTGTGCAACGTGATCGTGTCTGCACTGTCGATCGTGATCAGCGTATCCGCCGAATTCGTCGGCGACGTCGTCACATTCTGATCGAACCAGCTGCTGAAGGTGCTCGTTGAGACAATCGCGGACAGGTCGATCTGGTCCTGGCCCGGCGTGAAGTTCAGGATCGTGTCGTGATTGAAGTTCGGCGCAAACACGAACTTGTCCTGATAACCCGATCCGAAGAACACGTCCTTGTCGCCGGTGCCCGTCAGCGTCACCGGCTGGGACGGATTTTGCTGGACGTTGAAGATCAGGTTGACCGTATCGCTCGCGCCGTTGCCGTCAGTCACGGAGAGCGCGATCTTGTCGGTCGCCGGCGGGGTCTGGCCGGGGTTGTAGACAAGGCCCGGTGACCCGAGCGCGGTGTTGATATCCGGGAGATGGCCGAGCAGCGCCGGCGGCGCGACGCTGCTGCCCGAACCGGGGTTCGTCGCGGCCGCCAGGGTGAAGTTCTCGTTGGCGCCGGCATCGACATCCGTGACCGTCAGGCCGGAGATCGTTTCGGTCCCGTTGGGATTGTCGGTGATGCTGATGTTGTCGGCATGGATCACCGGCGCGTCGTTGGCGCCGACGACATCGACCGTCAGCGTCGCGGTCCCGGTCGCGCCATGCGTATCGATGGTCTCGACGGTGAACGTGTCGGCATAGGTGCCCTTGGCCAGCGCGTTGATCGCGGCAGCGTCGGGAACATAGCTGTAGGTGCCGTCGGCATTGACGGTGAGCGAGCCGTAGAGGCCCGCGATCGGCGAATTGACCGCGACGTGGTCCGAATTGAGGGCGGCATAGGTCAGCGTCGCCGTCTCGCCATCGTCGACGTCATGGCCGTGCAGCGCGCCGGTGAGCGGGCTGAACGTGTCGTAGGCCGCGGTATCGGTGAGCGTGCCGGCGTTGACGTCGGCTAGCGTCGGCGCGTCATTGGCGCCGTTGATCGTGATCGTCACGGGCGTGGTGATGACGCCGCCATGGTGGTCGTCGATCTGGATCGTGTAGGTCAGCGTCAGCGACTCGCCCGCGGCGAGATAGTCGAAATTCTGATCCGCGGCCGAGAAGGTCCAGGCCTGCGATCCGATCGCGCCATGGGTCGCATCCGTCAGCGTACCCAGCGACAGCCAGTTCAGGATCGTGGACTCGTCCTCGGACAGGCCCGCGGTCGCGCCGGATTCGGCGACGCCGATGATGGTCAGGGCGTGGGTGTCGCTGAGATCAACATCGGTGAACGTCACGGTGCCCGAGGCGCTGTCCGCCTTCAACGAACCCGTCGTGTCGGGCTGCTCGGGGATGATGGCCGTCTGCGGCTCCGACGTCACGGTTGGCGTATCATTGCTGCCGACGACCGTGATCGTCACCGGTTGGCTGATCACGCCGCCATGGTGGTCGTCGATCTGGATCGTGTAGGTCAGCGTCAGGGTCTCGCCGGCGGCGAGATAGTCGAAATTCTGGTCCGCGGCCGAGAAGGTCCAGGCCTGCGATCCGTTCACATGGCCGGTCGAATCCGTCAGCGTCCCAAGCGAAAGCCAGTTCAGGACCGTGGACTCGTCCTCGGGCAGGCCCGTGGTCGTTCCGGATTCCGCGACGCCGGTAATGGACACGGTATGGGTGTCGCTGAGATCGACGTCGGCAAACGCCACCACGCCTTGTGCCACGTCCGGCTTGGTCGAGCCGGTCTCGCCGATCGCCTCGGGGACCGAGGTGGTCGACGGTTCCGATGTGAACGTCGGGACGTCGTTGGTGCCCGTGATGGTGATCGTGACCGGCTGGGTGACGACGCCGCCATGGTGGTCGTCGACCTGGATCAGGTAGGTGAGCGTCAGCTTCTCACCCGCAGCCAGATAGTCGAAATTCTTGTCGGCGGCCGAGAACGTCCAGGCATTGGATCCGGTGACGCCGCCGGTCGAATCCTTCAACGTGCCGAGCGACAGCCAGCTCAGGATCGTCGCCTGATCGGGAAGCCCCGTAGTCACGCCGGTTTCGGTGACCCCGGCCACCGTCACGCTATGGGTGTCGCTGAGATCGACATCGGTGAACGTCACGGTGCCGGACGCGGTATCCGGATTCACCGAACCGGTCACGCCCTCGGCCTCGGTGATGGCGGCCGCCTGGGTCGGCGAGGTGATCACCGGCCTGTCGTCGGTGCCGACGATCGTGATCGTGACGGGGACCGTGACGACGCCACCATGATGGTCGTCGATCTGGATCGTGTAGGTCAGCGTCAGCGTCTCGCCGGTGGCGAGATAGTCGAAGCTCTTGTCGGCGGCCGAGAACGTCCAGGCGCGCGATCCCGTCACCCCGTCGGTCGAATCGGCCAGCGTGCCCAGCGACAGCCAGCTCAGCATAGTCGCCTGGTTGGGGATTCCGGCAGTGAAGCCGGCCGCGGTGACGCCGGTGATGGTGACCGTGTGCGTGTCGGTCAAATCAGCATCGGTAAACGTCACCGTGCCATGCGCCGTATCGGGCGCGGCGGAATTCGTCGTCCATGCGAGTTCGGTGATCGAACCGACCTGTGCCGCGGACGTCACGACCGGCGTGTCGTTGGTGCCGGTGATCGTGATGGTGAAGGTCTTGAATGCGGTCTCGTTGCTCAGCGGGTAGTTGTTGTCGACGCGCACCATGTAAGTGAGCGTCAACGTCTCGCCGGCGGCGAGGAAGTCGAAGGCGCCGTCGGCAAGGCTGTAGGTCCAGGTCGCCGAGCCGATGTTGCTGTTCAGCGGATTGGGGTCGAGCTGCACCGGGATCTCGACCGCCGCGATCGCCGCCCGCTCGGCCGCCGTCAGCGACGAGGTGACATCGTTGCCGCCGGCGTCGTGGTAACTGAACGCGCTGAAGTTGACGATTGCAGTCGGCTTGTCGCCGAGATTGACGTCCACCCAGGTGATCTGGCCGCTCACCGTGTCGGGCTGCGTGCTATGGGTCTGCCCGGGCTGTTCGGTGATCGCCCCATCCTGGGTCACGACATGCGGCGCCCCGGCGATGTGGTCGGACTTGATGGGCGCGCTCTGCGATCCGGAATTGTTGGTCAACCCCAGCAGGAAGCTGGTCGGCACGATGACGTCGCCGGTGGCGAGTTTCAATCCGATCGTGACCGGCACGACGCTGTCGGTGAAGTTGGTCGTGAGCTTGGTGTTGGGATTCGAATTGTCGGTGAACTTCAGCGCGAAGACGTCGGAGATCAGCTTCTGCGCATCGGTCGACAGTTGCGCCGACGAGACGAAGCTGACGCTGCCCTGGCCGTTGACGATGGTCTGGGTGCCGGCCTGATCGACGGTCGCGATCGGATTGAGCGTCGTCTTGTCGAACAGGATGTAGGAACCGGTGGTGCCGTCGGGCTCGACCAGCACCTGGAATTTGGCCGGCGGCACGCCACCCGTGCCCTGCACGTCAAAATCGATCTCGACCAGCACCGCGGTGCCGCGAATGCCCATGGTCGCGACCGGCGTATCGACCTTCATGTCGCCATGCTTGGCGGTCGCGCCGGCAACGAACGAGATCGTGCCCGAGACGAGGCTCATCAGCGACGAATTGCTCGACCCGTTCGGGTCGTAGATCATCTCGTTCAGCACCATCTTGGCGTTCGGCCCGAGACCGAACACGGTGCCGTCGATGAAGGTGATGCCGACCGTCGAGTCGCCGCCGGACTGAACTACGTCACCCTTGTTGACGTTGTCGCCCTGGTTGAGGACAACGGCGACGCCGTTGCGGATTGCGGTGGCGCTGCCCGTCAGCTTGGTGACATGACCGATGACCTTGGCCGGCTCGGCGGCGCCGCCGGCCTGCGCATATTGGGTGTAGCCGGTGAGCGCTTTGACGAGATCGCCGGTGAGATGCGCGCCTTCAGGCGAAGCCAGGGCCGCGCGTTTCTCACCCCTGAAATAGTCGTGAAGGACGAGTTCCCGATCGTCCTTCGAGATGACGAGATCGAGCCCCGTCCGCTTGAAGTCGCCGGTGAACAGCAATTGTCCGTCGTCGACGGTGATCGCGCCGGGCGGCGCGTGCGTGGAAACGCTGTCGACATGCACCGATCCGCGGGCATAAGCGTCCACGTTCGGCAAATGGCCGTCGAATTTCTCGACAAAGTTCACTGCGGATCACCGCACGAGGGTTAATATTGGTAAAATATCCGAATGATTACGCCTGCATATCATCGGATAAAGCTTCGCGAAACCATCCTGTGCTTTCGCAAGGTGCTCCGATTGCGCGGTTTGGGTGGGTGTGACTTGGCTCACTCTCAGATGAGTCGTGTAGTCCGAACTTGCCGGACGGTACCATGAGATGGGATTTAAGCCAAGATGCGTACTGAGCCACGTATTCGTGGTATTGACTGGCATTTCTCTACTTGCCTTTATTTCCCCGCGGCCCCGAGAGGGCATTTGACCCCATTTTTCCGGCTAAAGCTGTGACCTGGCTTACAAATCGCAGCTATCCCGTGCGCGGACCGGCCCGGTTAACCAGAAGGCAAGGATGAGGCGTTTCGCAGTGGAAAAAGGTTCGCCGGTTCGTTTCACAAACCGGTAAAGTTTTCGGGACCCGGACCACACGCCCTTTAGGCTCCTGCCCGGATTCCCCACATCTTAAGTCGATTCGAAGGGATCGTTGGCCATGCTGCCGGCATGAAACGATCCGGTCGCGTGCGCGGTATCCACCCGTCGATGAGCGGACAGGGGGTGTCACATGGGTAACTCGCTTCGCTCGTTTGCGCTGCGCGCTGTCATGCTGGGTTTCGGCCTGGTGATCGCCGCACCAATTGCCGAGCTCAATGCTGCCTCGCTGCTTTCGCCCGGCCCTGCCTCCCTGCTCAGAAAGTCGACCGAACCGTTTGGCCTTGCGACCAGCCTGCTTGCCGGCGGCGGCCTGCACGACAAATGGCTCGGCGTGCAGCGCCAGCTTGCCGACGAATTGGCGCAGCTCGCGACCTGCGAGAGCGACCGCGCCGGGTGTGCTTCGCCGGAGGCGCTGCGGTTCCTGGCGATCGTCGATGCCGGACGCGCGCGCAACGGCCGCGCCCGTCTCGGCGAGATCAACCGCGCGATCAATCTAGCGATCCGCCCGGGCAGCGATCTTGCAACCTATGGCGAGCCCGACGTCTGGGCCACACCGCTCGCCACCTTTGCCCGCGGCAGCGGCGATTGCGAGGACTATGCGATCGCGAAATTCGTGGCGCTCGGCAAGGCCGGCGTCGCGCCGGAAGATTTGCGCATCGTCGTGATGCATGACCTGCTCGGCGGCGAGGACCATGCCGTGGTCGCGGCGCGGCTCGACGGCCACTGGCTGACGCTCGACAACCGCCGCATGGCGATGATCGAGGATGCCGACATCAGGAGTTTTCGGCCGACCTTCGTGATCGACCAGAACGGCGTCAGCCGTTACGTCGATGCGCCGCTCGTTGCCGAGGCCGCGTGGCGGCCGGCGGCGCGGATGAACTGACCAGGTCATTCCGGGGCGATGCGAAGCATCGAACCCAGAATCTCGAGGTTCCGGGTCCGGTGCTGACGCACCGTCCCGGAACGACGATCCCGAGGGTCGCCACTCAGAACATCAAATTATCCTTCACCAGCACCCAACGGCCGCCCTTGACCTGCTGCACCTGGGTGATGGTGTTGGCGAGATGATCGGTCTTGGAGAACTTGGTCGGCGGCGAGCTGAAGATGTCGAGGAACTTGTCGCCTGACTCCAGCGCGTCCAGCATCTTCTGGCCGGTGAGATCCTTGCCCGCCTTCTGGGCGTAGAAGGCAAACGTCATCACCGCATTGTAGCCGATGATCGCCTGCGTATTGGCGTCGGAGTTGAACATCTTCTTGTAGTTGACCAGCCAGTCCTTGACCTTGCCCTTGGCCGTGTCCTCGTAGGGGATCTCGAAGCCCGACGCCGCGTAGAGCCCTTCGACGGCTTCCTTGCCGAGCGCCGGCACTTCGAGCACGTTGGTCGGGGTGGCGCCGAGGAAGGTCACGTCCCAGCCGAGCTTCTTGGCCTCGTTCATCGCGCCGATGGTCTCGCGGATCACGGTGCCGAGCACGACGAGGTCGCAGCCGTCGGACTTCATCTTGGCGACCTGCGCCGAGAAATCGGAAGCCCCGCGCTTGTAGCTCGTGACCGAGGCCGGCTGCACCTTCATCGCGCCAAGCTGCTGTGTGAAGCCATCGAGCACGTTCTTACCGTACTCGTCGTCCTGGTGCATGATGCAGGGCTTCTTGAAGTTCTTCCAGTCCATCATGTATTTGAGCGCGGCGCGCGTGCTCTCGACATAGGGCAGCAGGTTGTTGAACTTCAGCCGCTCCTGCGGCTTGGCGGGATCGAACTTGAAGGTGAATTCGGCGGCGGTCAGCGGGAACAGCTGCAGCACGCCGGCGTCGAACAGGATGTCCTGCGCGGCGAGCACGGTCGGCGAGCCCATCGGGCCGATCATCGCGAACACCTTGTCGCGCTCGACCATCTTCTGCGAGGCCAGCACGGCCTTCTTCGGGTCGTAACCATTATCCTCCAGGATCATCTTGATCTTGCGGCCGTTGATGCCGCCGCCGGCGTTGATCTCCTCAACCGCCATCTTCATGCCGTTGGATACCGGAACGCCCCAGACCTTGATCGGACCGGACAAGTCCTGATGTGTTCCGATCACGATCTCGGTCGGCGAGATGCCTTCATTGGTGACCTTGGTCTGGGCTGCCGCCGGCAGACAGGACAGCGCCAGCGCGCTCACCGCAAGGCCCAGCGCCTTCAGCGATTTCGACATTGCAGTCTCCTCCTTACATGGCCCATGTTGCGCGAAGGGTCGGGCCTGCTCGCTCCTTCGCCAATTCCATGCCTCCGCTTAAGCCACCGCCCGCTCGCCATACATGGCGTCGATCTCGGCCGCGTAGCGCTTGTTCACGAAACTGCGCTTCAGCTTCATGGTCGGCGTCAGCTCCTCGTCCTCGGGCGTAAGCTGGCGTTCGATCAGGTAGAATTTCTTGATAGTCTCGACGCGTGCGAACTTCGCGTTGACCGCCTCGACCTCGCGCTGGATCAGGTCCTGGATCTCGCGGGCACGGCACAGGCTCGCATAGTTGGTGAACGGGATGTCCTGGTCCTGGGCGAATTTCTCGACATTCTCCTGATCGATCATGATCAGGCAGGTGAGGTACGGCCGCTTGTCGCCGATCACGACCGCATCCGAGACGTAGGGCGAGAATTTCAGCTGGTTCTCGATCTCGGACGGCGTGATGTTCTTGCCGCCGGAGGTAATGATGATGTCCTTCATCCGGTCGGTGATCTTGACATAGCCTTCATTGTCGATCGCACCGACATCGCCGGTGTGCAGCCAGCCTTTCGCATCGATCGCCTCGGCGGTCTTCTCCGGCTGGTTGAGATAGCCCATGAACAGGAAGTCGCCCTTGATCAGGATCTCGCCCTTCGGGCAGATCATGACCTCGCCCCAGGGCGCGGCCTTGCCGACCGAGCCGAGCTTGATGCGGTCCGCCGGCATCATGGTCGCGACGCCGCAGTTCTCGGTCTGGCCGTAGACCTCGCGCATGTCGATGCCGAGCGCGAGATACCAGCGGATCAGATCCGGCGAGATCGGCGCAGCGCCGGTCAGTGCGATCCGGCAACGGTCGAGCCCGAGCATGCGGCGGATGTTGCGGAACACCAGCCAGTAGGCCGCGCGGTTGGCGAGCCGCAGCGACAGCGGCGGCGTCTCGCCCTGCAGCCGGCATTCGGTCATCCGGTTGCCGATCGCAAGCGCCCGGGCATACATCCAATTCTGGAACGGGGTCGCGTCCTTCAGCGCGATAGTGATGCCGGAATAGAACTTCTCCCAGATCCTGGGCACCGCGAGGAATGCGGTCGGCTGCACCTCGCGCAAATTGTCCGGCACCGTCTCAGGGCTCTCGGCGAAATTCATCACCGAGCCGAGCGCGAGCGAGATGTAGTAGCCGCCGACCCGCTCGGCGACATGGCAGAGCGGCAAGAACACCAGCCGCTCCTCGCTGTCGGTCGATGGATAGAGATCGTTGGCGTGGCGCATCTGATGCGTCACGCTGCGGTTGGAGTGCATCGCCCCCTTGGGCGGACCAGTGGTACCCGACGTATAGACCAGGATCGCAAGATCGGCGGCGGTACGGCTGCCGGTCATTTCATCCCATAAGGCGTCATTGCCCTGCGCATGATTGCGGCCGAACGCGGTGAATTCGGCGAGCGACAGCACCATCGGATCGGAGAAGCCGGACAGGCCATCCATGTCGAACACCACGATCTTTTCCAGCGTCGGACAGCGCGACCGGCAGGTCAGCACCTTGTCGAGCTGCTCCTCGTCCTCGACGAAGATCACCCGGGTGCGGGAATCATTGACGAGGTATTCGACCTGCGCCGCCGAGTCGGTCGGGTAGATGCCGGAGGAGACGCCGCCGGCGCACAGGATGCCCATGTCGGCATAGACCCATTCCGGCACCGCGTTGGCGATGATCGAGGCGACGTCGCCGGGATGGAAGCCGGTCGCATGCAGGCCGAAGGCGATGTCTTTGGAGATCTGCAGCCATTCGCGCCAGCTGGTCGGCTGCCAGATGCCGAACTTCTTTTCGCGGATCGCGGGCCTGTCGCCACGCGTCTGAACCGCGAGCAGAAAGCTCCGCGCGATCGTGTCGGCAACCGTCAGCACCGCTGGTCCTGCCATGCGCGCTCCCTCCTCTGCCGCTTGCCTCCCGCGCCGGCTTTTGCTGCCGGTCTTGTTCGCGAAGCAGGCCTGAAATCTAGCTCCAACTGGCTCTCAGTGCCAAACCTTCCGCAGCGCTACTTTCGTCGACGCCGGCCTTCGTCAGCGCCAATTCAGCGCCACGTCTTCTTCTTTTTCCAGCGCCGCTCGCCCCGCGCGCCGGCTTCCTTGGCGCCGAGGTAGAACTCCTGGATGTCAGGCGAATTCAGCAGCCGCTCGCAGGTGTCGTTCATGACGACGCGGCCGATTTCCAGCACATAGCCGTAATGCGCCGTCTCCAGCGCGATCTTGGCATTCTGCTCGACCAGCAGGATCGACATGCCCTGCTCCTGATTGACGCGGCGGATGATGGTGAAGATCTCCTTCACCAGGATCGGCGACAGCCCAAGCGACGGCTCGTCCAGCAGCAGCAGCGTCGGCCGGTTCATCAGCGCCCGGCCGATCGCGAGCATCTGCTGCTCGCCGCCCGAAAGCTGTCCGGCCGGCTGGCCGAGCCGCTCCTTCAGCCGGGGAAAATAGCTGTAGACGCGTTCGAGGTCCTGCGCCACACCGTCGCGGTCCTTGCGCAGATAGGCACCCATCATCAGGTTCTCGCGCACCGACAGGAACGGAAACACTTCCCGTCCCTCCGGCACGTGGCTGAGGCCGAGCCGGACGATCCGGTCGGCCTCCATGCGCTGGATCGGCTTGCCCAAAAATTCGATCGAGCCCTTCTGCGGATCGAGGATGCCGGAGATCGTCTTGAGAACAGTGGTCTTGCCGGCGCCGTTGGCGCCGAGCAATGTCACGATCTGGCCGCGCGGCACCTCGAGGCTGATGCCGCGGATCGCCATGATCGGTCCATAGTAGCTTTCGATGTTGGAGAGCTTCAGGATGATGTCGGCTGCGCTCATGGCATCATCCTCATGCGCCGAGATACGCCGCGACGACGTCGGGATGGTGCTGCACCTCGGACGGCGAGCCCATCGCCAGCACGCGGCCGTAGTTCAGCGCGATCACGCGGTCGGAGACGCGGTTGACCAGCGTCATGTCGTGCTCGACCATCAAGACCGTGATGCCGAGCTCGCTCTTCATGTCGCGGATCCAGAACGACATGTCGTCGGTCTCCTCGACATTGAGGCCGGACGACGGCTCGTCGAGCAGGATCAGCTTCGGCTCCGAGCACAGCGCGCGCGCCAGTTCTATCACCTTGCGCACGCCGTAGGGCAGACCCGAGATCAGCTTGTCGCGGTACGGTTCGAGATCGAGGAATTCGATCACCTGCTCGACCCGGCGGCGATGCGCCTTCTCGCTGGCCCGGACACTCGGCAGGAACAGCAGCTCCTGCCAGAGCCGGGTGGTGGAATGGCGATGGCGGCCGACCAGCAGATTGCTCAGCACGGTCGCATTCTCGAACAGCTCGATGTTCTGGAAGGTGCGCGCGATGCCGAGTTTTGCGATGTCGTAAGCAGGCTGCTGGGTGATGTCCTGATCCTCGAAGAAGATCTTGCCCGAGGTCGGCGGATAGATCCGCGAGATCAGGTTGAAGATCGAGCTCTTCCCGGCGCCATTGGGCCCGATGATCGAGAGGATCTCGCCCCTCTCGACCGCGAAGCTGACGGCATCGACCGCCTTGAGGCCGCCGAAATGCAGGGACAGGTTCTCTGCGCGGAAATAGCTCATCGGTTCCGCTCCGATTTCACGTAGATCTTCTGCCGCTTGAAGGTCGCGCGCTTGTAGAGCGGGAACAGCTGGAAGAAGAGCTTGATCTTGAGCCAGCGGCCATAGAGTCCCAGGGGCTCAAACAGCACGAACACCACGATGATGACGCCGTAGATCGCGCCCTTCAGCCCGTTCGCGGAGGCAAACGCTGCAACCGCATCCTGGATGTGGCCTGCGCGCTCGCTGCCGGCGCCGAGCGTTGCCGCGACGCCGCCGATCACGCCGGGCATGTCGTCCTTCAGATAGGTCAGGAATGGATCGATCATGACCAGGAAGATCGCACCCAGCACGGCGCCATGCAGGCTGAAGGTGCCGCCGATCAGGATCACGATGATGAACTCGATCGAAAGCTGCAGCGTGAACATCTCGGGCGATATGAAGGAGAGCTTGTGGGCGAACAGCACGCCGGCGAAGCCGGTGATCGCCGCGGAGATCGCGAACGACTTCACTTTGTACAGCGCGACGTTGATCCCCATGCTGCGCGCCGCGGTCTCGCTGTCGCGGATCGCGACAAAGGCACGCCCGGTCGGCGAGCGCAGCAGATTGAGCGTGCCGACGATGGTCAGCACCAGCACCGCAAGGCAGAGATAATAGAAGGTCGGGCCGTCGCGCGACACCGTGATGCCGAGCAGCTGCATGGTCTTGATCCGCATGCCCTCATTGCCGTGGGTCACGCTTTCCCAGCGCGCCATGATTTCCTCGACGATGAAGGCGAACGAGATCGTCGCGATCACGAGATAGATGCCCTGCAGCCGCAGCGCCGGAAAACCGACCAGCGCGCCGACCACGCCGGTCAACAGGCCCGCCGCGAGGAAATAGACCGGAAACGGTACGTTGAACTGCTGCAGATAGGCCGCGGTATAGGCGCCGATCGCCAGAAACGCGGCATGGCCGAGCGAAGCCTGTCCGGTGAAGCCGGTCAGGATCATGAGCCCGACGCCGACCGTCGCATAGATGCAGACGAAGACCAGCTGGCTCATCAGATAACTTGAGAGCACGTAGGGCGCGATCAGCAGCACCGCCAGCAACAGGCCGTAGCAGTAGACGTAGCCGGAATGCGGAAACAGCCTGATGTCGTCTTCGTAGTCGGTCTTGAAGAGAAACCGCATGCTGGCTCCTCAGACTTTCTTACGGACGTGAAGACCGAACAGGCCTTCGGGCTTGAGCAGCAGCACCGCGAGCAGCACGATGTAGGGCGCGACGTCCTTCCATCCCTGCGGCAGATAGAAGCCGGCCATGCTCTCGATCACACCGATCAGGACGCCGCCGACCACCGCACCGGGGATCGAGCCGAAGCCGCCGAGCACGGCGGCCGGAAACGCCTTCAGCCCCAGCACCAGGCCGACATTGGAGTGGATGAAGGTGATCGGCGCCAGCAGCACGCCGGCGCAGGTCGCCACCGCCGCCGAGATCGCCCAGACGATCGAGACCACGCGCTTGACCGGGATGCCCATGTAATAGGCAGCCAGCATGTTCTCGGAGCTGGCGCGCATCGCAGTGCCGAGCGTGGTGCGGTTGAAGAACAGATAGAGCAGCGCGCACAGGATGACGGTCGCCGCGATCACCGACAATTTGTCATAGGCGAGCACCAGGCTGCCGATCCTCAAGACGCCCTGGCTGAACGGCGTTTCGATCTTGAAGTCGTCGGTGCCCCAGATCATGCCGGCGACCGAGCGCAAGAAATAGCCGAGCCCGATCGTCGCCATGATGATAGAGAACTGCGGATAGCCGAGGATCGGCCGTACCACGACCCGCTCGGCCAGCATGCCGAACAGCGCCATGCAGATCACCGCGCCGGCGAAGCCGACCCAATAGTTCAGCCCGAGCATGCCGATGAAGGTGAAGGCGAAAAAGCCGCCCAGCATCATCAAATCGCCTTGCGC
This sequence comes from Bradyrhizobium sp. CCBAU 53421, assembly GCF_015291625.1. Classification (NCBI taxonomy): domain Bacteria; kingdom Pseudomonadati; phylum Pseudomonadota; class Alphaproteobacteria; order Hyphomicrobiales; family Nitrobacteraceae; genus Bradyrhizobium; species Bradyrhizobium sp. CCBAU 53421. Next base: position 790,217 of record NZ_CP030047.1, on the reverse strand, counting down.
GAAATTGACGACCTCGGTTGCCTTGTAGACCAGCACGAAGCCGAGCGCGATCAGGCCGTAAACGCAGCCGAGCGCGATGCCGCTGACGAGCTGCTGAACGAAGTCCAGCATCGTTCCCTCCCCGATGCCCGGCGATTCTTATCCGATCGCTCGTTGCATCCCGCCTTCACGCCCTTGTGTCGGAAGCGCTGAAAGCCGCCTATGTCCGACCGGGATTGAGCCAAAACGCCTGATCCCTGTCAACAAACCGCTGATCCGGCTGTATCATCACATTTGCGGAGATTTGCCGCAGCACGGACTAATACGGATATCGCGTTCGATTGTCCCCGTGTGATTCACTGCACCGAAACGGTTTTTGTCCAAGGTCACGCAACCGACGAGCGAACTCCCGGATCGCCAAATACCATGACTTCGGAACTGTCCGCACTCGCCGTGCGAGGGTTAACCAAGCGTTTTGACCGCCCGGCGGTGGACGCGCTCGATCTCACCGTCCGTGTCGGCGAGTTCTATGCGCTGCTCGGGCCGAACGGCGCCGGCAAGACCACCACGCTGCGCATGGTGGCGGGGCTGCTGCGGCCCGACGCTGGCTCGGTGTCGATCCTCGGGATCGACGCGCTGGCCGATCCGGTCTCAGCCAAGCAGATCATGGCCTGGGTGTCCGACGAGCCGATGATCTACGACAAGCTGACGCCGCTGGAGTATCTCGAATTCGTCGCCGGCCTGTGGGGCATCGATCCCCGCACGTCGGAGCAGTCGGCACGCAATCTGCTGGTGTCGCTCGGGCTCGAGCCGCATCTCAACGAGCGCTGCGAGGGCTTCTCCAAGGGCATGCGCCAGAAGGTGGCGCTCGCCGGCGCGCTGGTGCATGATCCCCGCCTGATCATTCTCGACGAACCGCTGACCGGCCTCGACGCGCTGTCGGCGCGTCACGTCAAGGGACTGCTGCAGGAGCGCGTCCGCGCCGGCTGCACCGTGATCATGACTACCCACATTCTCGAGGTCGCCGAGCGCATGGCCGACCGCATCGGCGTGATCGCGGCCGGCAGGCTCATCGCCGAAGGCACACTCGCCGAGCTGCGCGCGCGGAACGGCAGCAACGACACCACGCTCGAAGACATGTTCATCGCGCTGGTCGATACCGAAGCGGCGGCCGCGTGAGCTCGACCGCCCATCTCACCTGGTTCGTGCGCCACGAATTCCGTCTGGCCTGGCGCGAATGGCTGGCGATGATGACCGGCGGCCGGCGCCGGCGCAATCGCGCCGTGATCGGCCTGCTGGTGTTCGCGGCGATCCTGCATCTGCCGGCCTATGCCGTGGTCGCCCGCTATGTCGACCTGCGGTTTCCGCTCGATCCGTCCTCACTGATCGTGCTGACCGCAACGATCTTCCTGGCTTGGGCGCTGATGCTGTCGCAGGCGATCGAGTCGGTGACGCGGGTGTTCTACGCCCGCGCAGATCTCGATCTGATCATGTCGTCGCCGGCAAAACTCACCAACATCTTCTCGATCCGGATCGCTGCGATCGCGCTGACCGTGAGCAGCATGGCGCTGTTGCTGTCGACGCCGTTCATCGACGTGCTGGTGTACCTCGGCGGCGCACGCTGGCTTGCCGGCTTCGGCGTCGTGCTCGCGATCGGGGTGTCGGCGGCCGCCGCGGCGATCGCCGTCACCGCATTGCTGTTTCACCTGATCGGGCCGAGCCGGACGCGGCTGGTGGCGCAGATCGTCTCCGCCGTCATCGGCGCCGGCTTCGTCATCGCGCTGCAAATCGTCGCGGTGCTGTCCTACGGCACGCTGTCGCGCTTTGCCTTTCTGACTTCCGATACCGCGGCACGCATTGCCCCGGCCCCCAGCAACCTGCTCTGGTGGCCGGCCCGGGCATCGCTCGGCGATTTCGAAATCATGATGCTATTGCTCGCCGCCGCGCTCGTGCTGCTCGGCGTCGTGATGGCGGTGTTCGCGCCGCGGTTTGCCGACACCGTCGCGCGCGTTGCCGCCAATCCGGCTGCGGTCACGCAAGGACGCGCCCGCGCGTTCCGGACCGGCTCGCGGCAGCAGGCGCTGCGGCGCAAGGAATTCCTGCTGCTGCGCCGCGATCCGTGGCTGCTGTCGCAGACTCTGATGCAGATGCTCTATCTGCTGCCGCCGGCGCTGATGTTGTGGCGCAGCTTCTCCGGCACGTCGACCGCGATCGTGCTGATCACGCCCGTGATCGTGATGGCGGCAGGCCAACTCGCCGGTGGCCTCGCCTGGCTGACCATTTCGGGCGAGGACGCGCCCGATCTGGTGGCAACCGCGCCGTTGCCGCCGGCGCGGGTGACCCGCGCCAAGGTCGAGGTCGTCCTGATCGCGATCGCCACGGTTTTCGCGCCGCTGGTGGCCGCGCTGGCGTTCGCCTCGCCGGGGCAGGCCGCGGTCACCGCGATCGCGATCGTGATCGCGACCGCATCCGCCGCCGCGGTCCAGCTCTGGTTCCGCGCGCAGGCCAAGCGCAGCCAGTTCCGCCGGCGCCAGACCTCCTCCCGCATCGCCACCTTCGCGGAAGCCTTCTCCTCGATCGGCTGGGCCGCAACCGCTGCGTTGGCCCTGACGATCCCGGCGGCTGCGCTCGTCAGCGGCATTCTGACGCTGCTGACGCTCGCCACCGCCTGGAAGATCAGCCCGCGGCGCGCGTAAGATTTAGCCCTTCACCAGCTCCATCACCGCCGCGGCAAACGCCTCCGGCGCTTCCTGCGGCAGATTGTGGCCGGCGCCCGGGACCACGCGATAGGCCCGGCGGGCCGTGTATTTGGCCGCGCTGGCGCTGCCGTCGCCGGCAGCCGTAACCCCGTCATCGCCGCCATCGAGCGTGATGGTGGGGACCGTGATCACCGGCAGCGTGTCCAGCCGCCGCTGCAAATCCGCATATTGCGGATCTCCAGCGACGACGCCGTAGCGATGCCGGTAGCTGTGGATCACCACGTCGACATAGTCAGGGTTGTCGAATGCGACCGCGGTGCGCTCGAAGCAGGCATTGTCGAACGCCCAGCTCGGCGACCATTGCGACCACAATATCCTGGCAATCCCGCCTCGGTTGGCGGCAAGTCCCGCCCGTCCGCGCTCGAGCTGGAAGTAGTACTGATACCACAGCGGCACCTCGCGCTCCGGGCGCGCCGGCACCATCGCATGCGCGATGTCCTGGATCATGTAGCCATTGGTGCAGACCAGCCCGATGCATCGGTCCGGCCACAGCGCCGCGCCGATCGACGCGGCGCGGCCACCCCAGTCATAGCCGGCGAACACCGCGCGCTTGATGCCAAGCGCATCCATCAGCGCCATCAGGTCGGCCCCGACCGCCGCCTGCTCGCCCGAGCGCGGCGTCGCCTTGTCGCGGAACAGCGTTGGTCCGTAGCCGCGCAGATAGGGCACGATGACCCGGCAGCCGTGCGCCGCCAGCAGCGGGGCGACGTCGACATAGGAATGGATGTCGTAGGGAAAGCCGTGCATCAGCATCACGGCTGGACCGTCGGCCGGGCCGACCTCGTAATAGGCGATGGTGAGCACGCCTGCGTCGACATGGCGCAACGGCTCGAGCCGCTTGGTGGATGATGCGCGCGGGGCGGAGCTATTGTCGGTCACGCAGAACTCCCTGATCGCCGTGATCTGCGCGGCATGATAGCGCCTGCCAACCGAATAATCGCCCGGATCGTGTTGCAGCCAACGCCATGGAGCGATGCGCCGGCCTCATCATGACGGAACGCCAATTGCGAGATAGTCTGACGTCGGCGGATGTCGCCGCAGACGGAACAGCTCATGCTGAGATTGCTTGCCGCGCTCGTCCTGCTGGGAACATTGACCAGCCACGCCTTGGCGCAGGCCGCCCAGCGCAGCGAGTGCCTCGCGATGGCCAGTGCGCCACCGCGTGCCATCCCGGTGAGCTACCGGCGCGTCGCGGCGAAAGCCGACGAGGTCGCGATCACCTATGCCGGGCATTCCACCTATTACATCGACACGCCCGGCGGCATTAGGATCGCAACCGACTACAACGGCGTCTATCAGACCGGGCGGCTGCCCGACGTCGCGACCATGAACCGGGCGCACGCGACGCATTACACGCTGTTTCCAGACCCGAAAATTCCCCATGTGCTGCACGGGTGGGGCGAGAACGGCCAAGCCGCGCACTACGGGATGCGGATCGGCGACGTCTATATCCGCAACGTCACGACCGACATCCGCCGCTACTGGGGCGAAGATTCCGGCGGCGAGATGATCAAGGACGGCAACTCGATCTTCATCTTCGAGGTCGCCGGCCTCTGCATCGGGCATCTCGGCCACCTCCACGTCAAGCTCGACGACAGCCATTTCGCGGCGATTGGAAGGCTCGACATCGTGATGGTGCCGATCGACGGCACCTATACGATGTCGCTCGACGGCATCTCCGAGATCACCAAGCGGCTGCGCGCGGCCGTCGTGCTGCCGATGCACCGCTTCGCCACCCCGCTCGACGAGTTCATGCGCCTGATCGGCCAGCAGTTCGAGATCGACCGCCGCGGCGGCGAGCGCACCTTGCGGATTTCGCGCGACACGCTGCCGGCGACGCCGACCGTGATCATCCTCGACGGCGTGTAATGTCTGTCCAAGAAGAAGCAAACCAAACGGGAGTGAAAATCGATGGCCAGCACCCTGCCCGCCTCCGCCAGCGGGCTCTATGCCAATCCGCGCGAAGACTGGCTCGCCCAATATACCGAGGAGATCATTGACCCGGCCCGCCCGATCGTCGATCCGCACCACCATCTCTGGGACCGCGGCGGCTTGCGCTATCTGATCGAGGAGATGCGCGACGACACCGCCTCGGGCCACAACATCGTTGCGACCGTCTATGTCGACTGCCGGTCGATGTATCGCGCCGACGGGCCGGAGGCGTTCCGCCCGGTCGGCGAAGTCGAGTTCGCCAACGGCGTCGCGGCGATGGCGGCGAGCGGCGGCTACGGCAAGGCCAAAATCTGCGCCGGCATCGTCAGTCACGTTAACCTTCTGATCGGCGACCAGGCCAAGGCGGTGCTGGAGGCGGAGATATCAGCCGGCAACGGCCGGTTCCGCGGCATCCGCCACTCCTCGGCCTGGGACGAGGACCCCAACGTCGCCCACATGTACGCGAACCGTCCGAAGGGCATCTTGCTGGATTCCACCTTTCGGAGGGGGTTTGCCTGCCTGGCGCCGCTCGGCCTCAGCTTCGACGCCTGGCTGTTCCACCCCCAGCTCGGCGAACTGACCGACCTCGCCCGCGCCTTTCCCGACACAAGGATCGTGCTCGACCATTGCGGCGGTCCGGTCGGCACCGGCCGCTTCGCCGGCAAGCGCGAGGAGACCTTTCCGGTCTGGAAGGCGTCAATCCAGGAGATCGCCAAATGCCCGAACGTCGTGGTCAAGCTCGGCGGGCTGGCGATGTGCCTGCTCGGCTACGACTTCCACCTCCACCCCAGGCCGCCCTCGTCGGAGGAACTCGCCGCCGCCTGGCAGCCCTATGTGGAGACCTGCATCGAGGCGTTCGGCCCGAACCGTTGCATGTTCGAAAGCAACTTCCCACCTGATAAGGGGCAGTGCAGTTACCAGGTCATCTTCAACACCTTTAAACGGCTTGCATCACAATATAGCGAAGCCGAGAAGACGGCGTTGTTCCTGAAGACGGCAAAGGATGTCTATCGGCTCGATATCGGGTAAGCTCTCGACTCATGGATGACAGCATCACCATCCGGCCGCTTCGAGAGGCTGATGCGGAAGCGGTGGTCGAACTCTACGCAAAGGCGGCTGCGGTTGAACCGCGGCTGGGCCCTGTCACGCTGCCGCAGTGGGACCAGTTCTTGAAGCTGGCGCAGAACCGTGGCGGCCGCGACTTTCGCATCGCTGAACGGAACGGCCTGCTTGTCGGCTTGGCCGAATCTTCGTTGCGCGATCAGGGCGCGCATCATTCCCGATTCCTCAAGATCGTCGTCGCGCCCGAGAGGCGGCGGCGCCGGATCGGCCTCGCGCTGTTTGACGACGTGCTTGCGATCGACAATGACGCCGATATCGCCGTGCAGACCCTGGTGAGCAGCGATTGGCCGGCGGGAATGGCCTTCGTGGCGGCATTCGGTTTCGTTCATCTCGAGTCCGAGATCGGGATGAAGTGCGTCGAGCCGTTGCAACCGGCCCGCACCCTCGCGGCGGCCCGCGCCACCATCGAGCAGGCCAGCGATGTCACCGCCTGCGCGGCTGAGGTGGCCCGCATCCACAACACCGCCTATGCCTCGGACTCCGCCTTCCGCCTGTATTCGCCGGAGGAGATGGCGCAGGTCCTGACCGAGAGCGAGGTCTGGATCGCGTCGGAGGATGGCCAGATGTCGGGCTTCTGCCTGACCGAGCCGGAGCGGAACTCGATGTGGATCGAGTCGGTCGCCGTCGATCCGGCGCGGCAAGGACGCGGGCTCGGCCAGCTGCTGGTCTACCGCGTGCTGGCCGCGCACGACGTGTCGGTCGAGCATCCCTGCTGGCTCAACGTCTCAAGCCGCAACGCCCCCGCGCTGAAGATCTATCGCCGCCTCGGCTTCAAGCCGCAGCACGAGACCTGCCGCTTCAGCGCGCCGCGGGGCGAGCTGATTGCTGCGCGGGAGCGGCGGTTTGGCTAGCCATTTGCAGCGTAACTCGGGGGCAACGGCAGACTTATCCCCGTCACCCTGAGGAGCGCGTAGCGCGTCTCGAAGGGTCGACGGCCACACTCTCGCTGGTAGAGAAGCAACGCGCGGACGCATCCGGGCCGTGCATCCTTCGAGACGCGGCCAAGTGGCCGCTCCTCAGGATGACGGAATTGAGTTGCGCAAGACGAGTTAGCCGCGCCTTACGCCCACTCGCCCTTGCGGAACACCGGCACGCTGCGGCCGTCGGCATGGATGCCGTCGATGTCGGTGTGGGCGGAGCCGATCATCCAGTCGATATGGATCAGGCTCTTGTTGCCGCCCTGCTCGGCGATCTGCTGCGGCGTCAGCTTGTCGCCATTGATAAAGCATTTCGAGTAGCACTGGCCGAGCGCGATGTGCGAGGCAGCGTTCTCGTCGAACAGCGTGTTGAAGAACAACAGCCCGCTCTTCGAGATCGGCGATGAGTGCGGCACCAGCGCGACCTCGCCGAGGCGGCGTGCGCCCTCGTCGGTGTCGAGCACCTTCTTCAAAACTTCCTCACCGCGCGAGGCCCTGGCCTCGACGATGCGGCCTTCCTCGAATTTCACCGAAATATTGTCGATCAGCGTGCCCTGATAGGACAGCGGCTTGGAGCTGACGACGTGGCCTGAGACACGGCGGCAGTGCGGCGTGGTGAAGACTTCCTCGGTCGGGATGTTGGCATTGCAGACGATGCCGTTCTTGGCGGTCGACGCGCCGCCTTCCCATTCATGACCGTCGGCGAGCCCGATCGTGAGGTCCATGCCGGGACCGGAATATTTCAGCGCGTGGAAGCGCTGGCCGTTCAGCCATTCGGTGCGCTCGCGCAGCCTGGCATTGTGCCTTTCCCAGTTGGCGACGGCGCCGTCCTGGTCGACCCGGGACGCGGAGAAGATCGCGTCGGCAAGCTTTGCGACCGCGACATCCTCGGCATCGTCAGGAAATACCTGCTTGGCCCAGGACGTGCTCGGATAGGCGATGATGTTCCAGTTGGTGTCGAAATTGACGATCTTCTCCAGCGCCGGCTGGTAGGCGATCGAATTGGCCTTGCTGGCGCGCGCCACCTTGGTCGGGTCCTCGCCCGACAGCAGCATCGGATTGTCGCCGACGATCGCAAGCCGCGCGGTGTTGGCGCCGAACGCCTTCGCCATGCCCTCGTAGAGCCAGCCCGCGGCGCGATCGAAGCTCGCATCGTTGGCGTAGCGATAGCGCGCCAGCGTGAGCTCTTCGTCCGAGAAGAACGGGGTCACCAGACCCGCGCCGGCCCTGTAGGCATGCTCCACCACCCGCCGCACCAGCGGCATGGCCGCGGAAGGCGCCGTCAGCAAGAGGTCCTGCCCCGGCTGCAGCTGCAGGCCGACCTTGATCGCGACTTCGGCGAGCCGATCAAGCTTCACGGGATCGATCGAGGCGGAAAGGTTGCGTTGATGTGCGGTCATGAAGCGTCCGGCCGTGTCGTTTGAGGGATTTTAGGGATTCGTAGTCCAATTCGATCCGCATCCGCAAGGTTCCTGCCCGCCGCGCCCGATCACGCGCCGGCGAGCGATTGCCGCGAATTTTACCGCGTCGCCGAGGCCAGCACCCGGTCGACCATCTCGGGCGCGAGGCCGAGATAGTTCTTCGGCGCGGTGAGGCGGTCGATGGTCGCCCGATCGATCCGGCTCGCGACGCGATCATCCGCCGCCAGCGCCTCGGCCAGCGTCAGGCCCTTGTCGTTGGCGAGCCGGCAGGCGTCGTAGACCACGTCATGCGCCTCCTGCCGGCCGATCGCGGGCGCAAGGCCCATCATCACGGCTTCGGCCACAATGAGCCCGCGGCTGATGTCGAGATTGTCGGCCATCCGCTTCTCGTCGACGATCAGGCCGCCGAGCGCAAACCTTGCCTGGTGCAGCGCGCCCGCGGTCAGCACGAAGCTTTCCGGGATCGCCATCCACTCGGCGTGCCAGGGACCGGTGGCGCGCTCGAAATCCTGCACCATCGCATCCAGCATCAAGCCGGCATGCTGGCGCACCGCCTTGGCAGCGGCGAGCATCAGCTCCGACGAGATCGGGTTGCGCTTCTGCGGCATGGTCGACGACGCGCCGCGCCCCTTCACGAACGGCTCGTAGACCTCGGCGAACTCGGTCGACGCCATGATCATGATGTCGAGCGCGATCTTGCCGAGCGTGCCCGTGACCAGCGCGAGGAAATTCACCGCTTCCGCCAGCCCGTCGCGCGCGACGTGCCAGGTGGAGACGGGAACGCCGAGGCCGAGCTCCTCGCACAGCACCTTCTGGACCGCGAAGCCCTTGTCGCCCAGCGAGGCCAGCGTGCCGGCGGCGCCGGCGAACTGGCCGACCAGCACCCGCGGCTTGAGCTCCGCCAGCCGCGCGGCGTGGCGATCGAACGCGGCGAGCCAGATCGCGGTCTTGTAGCCGAAGGTCACCGGCAGCGCCTGCTGCAGATGGGTGCGGCCGGCCATCGGCGTGTCGCGATGTTTCTTTGAGAGATCGGCGAGGATGCCGCGCAGCGCGGCGATGTCGCCCTCGATGATTTTGAGACCATCGCGCAGTTGCAGCACCACGGCGGTGTCCATGATGTCCTGCGTGGTCGCGCCCCAATGGACATAGCGGCCGGCCTCGCCGCACTGCTTCGCCATCTGGTGCACCAGCGGCAGGATCGGATAGCCGACGACATCAGTCTCCTGCCGCAGCAGATCGAAGTCGAACGCGCCGACATCGGTACGCCTTGCGATTTCCTCGGCCGCTTCCGCCGGGATCACGCCGCAGCGCGCCTCGGCCTTGGCCAGTGCGACCTCGACCTCGGCGTAGCGCGCGATCAGCCTCAGGTCGGAAAACACCTCGCGCATCTCGCGGGTGCCGAAGGCATCGCGAAACAGCACGGAATCGAGCACGGTGGTCGAGGTCGGGAAGGCGGACATGGGCGCATCCTGTTGCCGATCGCAGTCGGCAACGTCCCTATCACGGCGCAGGCCCGTACCCTACCCCTCCGCGGGCGCCTCGCCGAACACCTCGGCTGCGATCTTGCTGGTCTCGATCGCGGCCGGAATGCCGCAATACATCGCGACCAGCAACAGCACGTCCTGTACCTGCGCGGCGGTGCAGCCATTGGCCAACGCGCCCTTGGCGTGGACGCGGAACTCGGTCGGCTTGCTGCTTGCCGCGGTGATGCCGAGCATCACGAGGCTGCGGATCTGGTCGGACAGCCCGGAGCGCTCCCAGACGTCGCCATAGACGTAAGCATTGATGATGTTTTGCAGCGGCGTGCCAAAATCGCCCGCGGCGGCCATCCGCTTGGCGACATCGACCTCGCCGAACATCTTCTGGCGCCGACGCAGCCCGCGCGCATGGAGATCGCTGGTGTCCACCATTGTCGTCTGGCTCCCCTGTATGGGCTATTTATACGGATAAATATGTCGCATCTCAATATTCCGATGGGCCTCTCGCTTGCACTTCCGGCATATTTGTCCGTATAAATTCACCCAAGCAAAAGCGGAGGGACCGGGATGAAGTTACGGCTGGGGCTGCTCGTCGTCCTGCTCGCGACACTTCCGGTCCTGCCGGCTTTGGCCGCGGACGATTTCCCGCAACGGCCGCTCAGGATCATCGTGCCCTTCCCGGCCGGCGCCGGTCCCGACAATGTCGCGCGGCTGGTCGGCCAGCATCTGCAGGACGCGTTCGGCCAGACCGTGCTGATCGAGAACCGCGCCGGTGCGCTCGGCAGCATCGGCGCCCAGGAAGTCGCCCGCAGCGCGCCCGACGGCTACACGCTGTTGATGGGCACCAACACCACCCACGCCAGCAATGTCGCGACGCTCAAGAGCCTGCCCTACGACCCGGTGAAGGACTTTGCACCCGTGATCCGCACCACCACGACGGCGATGGTGCTGCTGGTCAACCCGAAGCTGGCGGCGAAGGACCTGCCGCAGTTCCTCAGCTACGCCAAGGCCACCCCCAATCTGACCGCGGGCTACGGCTCCGGCGCATCGCAGATCTCGATCGCACAATTGCAGTCGCGCGGCGGCCTGTCGCTGATCGCGGCGTCCTATCGCGGCGTACCGCAGGCGATGACCGACGTGATGGCGGGCGTCATCGATCTGACTTTCGGCGATTTCTCGGTCGCGATCCCGCAAATGCAGGGCGGCACCTTGCGCGGCATCGCCGTGACGTCGGCGGCCCGCAACGAGCTGACGCCCGGCCTGCCCGCACTGTCAGAAGCGATGCCCGGCTTCGAGGCTACCATCTGGTACGGGCTGTTCGCGCCAGCCGGCACGCCGGAACCGGTGATCAACAAGATCTATGCCGAGTGCGCCAGGTACCTCGCGATGCCGGAGACGAAGAAGAAGCTCGCCGATGTCGGCGTGATCGTGGCGCCGCTGGCGCCGGCCGAGTTCGGCGCCTTCGTCAGGAGCGAGGTCGTGCGCTGGTCGGCGGAGGTGAAGGCGGCCGGCATCCAGCCGCAATAGCGAAGCGGCGGCGTATCATGGCTCGCGAGACACCTGTCGGCATGATCGGGCTGGGGCTGATGGGATCGGCGCTTTCGGCGCGGCTGATCGATGCCGGCGTCGGGGTGATCGGCTTCGACGTCGACGCCGCGAAGACCGATGGGTTACGGGCCAGCGGCGCCGAGTTCGCGGCCTTCGCCGCCGACGTCGCAGCGCGCTGCCGGACCATCGTCATCGCGGTGTATGACGCGGCCCAGGTCACGGGCTTGCTGCCGGACCTCGCCAACTCGGCACTGCCGCCGCTTGTGATCTGCACCACCACCTGCGCACCGGGCGAGATCGCCACGATTGCCGAATTCGCGTCCCGCTCGCGCCTCTCCTTCATCGAAGCCCCAATCTCCGGCACCAGCGCCGAGGTCCGCGCGGGCACGGCCACCGCGCTGGTCGCTGGCGATCGCGACGTCATCGCAGCCGCCACGGCGACGCTCGACATCCTCTGCCCGCAGCGGATCAATGTCGGCGCGATCGGCGATGCCAGCCGCACCAAGCTCGCGATCAACCTGATCCTGCAGAGCAACCGCGCCGCTTTGGCCGAGGGCATCGCCTTTGCCGAAAGCCTCGGCCTCGACGGCGCGACGTTCCTTGCGACCGCGCGGCAATCGGCAGCATATTCCAAGGTGATGGACAGCAAGGGACCGAAGATGCTGGCGCGGGATTTCTCGCCGCAATCGCATATCGCGCAAACCTTGAAGGACGCCGAGCTGATCCTGCAGGAGGCCGGCCGGCACGGCCTGCCCTTGCCGCTGACCTCGGCGCAGGCCGAGCTGCTGCGCGCGGCGATCGCGCTGCAAGGCCCGGACCGCGACAGCGCCGCGGTCATCGAGGCGATCCGTGCCGGACGCGGCCAGGACAAGGAACACTCATGATCAACTGTGCGATCGCGGGCCTTGGTCGCTGGGGCCGCGCGCTGGTCGAGGCTGCGCAGAGCGAGCCTCGGCTCAGAATCATCCACGCGGTGGAACCCGACATCAACGGCGCTGCGAGCTTCTGCGCGGCGCATGGCCTGTCGCCTGCGGCTAGCCTCGAGACCGTGCTGGCCGAACCCGATGTCGATGCCGTTCTGCTGGCAACGCCGCATTCGCTGCACCGGAGCCAGGTGATCGCGGCAGCCAGAGCCGGTAAGCACGTGTTTTGCGAGAAGCCGCTGGCGCTGAGGCGCAGCGATGCGGCCGAGATGTTCGCGGCCTGCCGCAATGCCGGCGTGCTGCTCGCGGTCGGGCATAACCGCCGGTTCTGGCCGTCGATGCAGGCGCTGCGCGCGATGGTCGCGAGCGGCGAGCTCGGCACGATCCTGCATGTCGAGGGCCACAACAGCAACGAGAACTCGCAGTCCATCACGCAGGGCTGGCGGCTGTCGCCCGAGGAATCGCCCGGTGGCGGACTGACCGGCGCGGGCCTGCATGTGCTGGACGGCTTCGTCAGCCTGCTCGGCCCCGCGCGCCAGGTCTATGCCCGGTTGAGTGTGCGCGAAGCCGGACCGCCGCCGCTCGACACTGCAACTTTAGCGATTGAATTTGTGAATGGCGTGAGTGCAACCCTTGCTACGGTCCGCGCAACACCGTTCTATTGGCGCGTGCATGTGTTCGGAACGAAGGGATCCGCAGAGGTGCTCGACGAGGGGACGATGGTGCTACGGACATCCGGCGAGGCACCGAGAGCGACGTGCTATCCGGCGGTCGACACGCTCACTGCGGAACTTACCGCCTTTGCCGACGCGGTCGAACGCAAGCAGCCGTTCCCGGTACCGGAGGCAGATGTGCTGGCGACACTCGCCGCGTTCGAGGCCGCGCTGCAATCGATGCAGTCTGGGCATCCGGTTGCCTGCCATACGGCATACCAGTGATCTGCCATGTCTGAACAACCGGACAGGGCGAGATCGTCCCGCTATCGCGACATCGCCACCGGACTGCAAAAGGACATCCGTCTCGGCACCTACGCAGTCGGCAATCTGCTGCCGACCGAGACCGAGTTGATGGCGAGCTATCAGGCCAGTCGGCAGACCGTGCGCGAGGCGCTGCGCATCCTGATCGACCAGGGCCTGATCGTGCGCCGCGCCGGCCTCGGTTCGGTGGTGATCGCCTCCGAGCCGCCGGTGCTGTTCACCCACAGCGTCAAGTCGCTCGGCGAATGGCTGCGCTATTCCAACGAGACCTACCGCGACGTCGTCGCCAGCAGCGACGTCGTCGCCGACCGCAAGTTGGCGGCGCTGCTGAAATGCGAGCCCGGCAAGAGCTGGTTCCTGATCGAGGCGGTGCGCCGCTCCGACCAGTTCGCCGCCCCGCTCGGCTGGACCGAGATCTACGTGCTGCGCCGGTTCGCCGACGTCGTGACCCGCAGCGACCACGGCCGCACCCCGGTGCACGAGCAGATCGCCAAGATGTACGGCCAGGTCACCGAGCGTGCGCAGATGGAAATCTTCGTGCGGGGCATGCCGGCGCCGATCGCCAAAGCCCTCGGCGTCAAGCCCGGCTCGCCGGCGCTCACCGTGGTCCGCCGCTACTACGGCCTGCGCGAGGAACTGTTCGAGGTCACCATCACGACGCACCCGGAAGGGCGCTACACCTACACGATGGACATGCAGCGCTCGCTGCGGCCGAAGCTTTAGAATTTTGTTGGGACGCGTTTCGCTGCGAAACGCGCTATCGCGCCCGCGCCAGGTGCGTGGTGGCGGAAGTATGTGCCATCTGCGGGGTGCCGCTCACGCCCCAGATCACGACCGCGATCAGCGCGGCCGCCCAGACATATGGCACAGCATTCGGCTTCTTCATTTCCGAGATCATCCCCAACGTCTCAGATGCACCGATCGACCTCGCGACCTGCGTCGTGAATCTCACGACCTCAATTGTCAGCGTCTCACCAGACACCCGTCCTTCACAACGCTACTAAGGTTAGACCTTGTCGGTTTCAGGACGTCTTCGTGCGAATCCGGAAATGATTTCGTGGGAACCCGGCCCTCTCATCCGAATTGATGAGACTGCGGTCTTAGCGGCGCGGCACTCGCGGCAGGCCGGGAGAATATCCTGCTTAAATTTGAGTCAGATGCACAACAAACATTCCAAAGCGCCGTCGCTGAATTCTTTTTGATTGTCCGCCGGACTCCAGCCGTGGCATGCCTGCGGCTGTGACACTGCGATGACAAGGGTTCTCCCGTGACTGCCCAACCGGCCAAACCGCACGGCGGCTCCCGCCGCCATTCCAAGGAATCGCAGGACGAAGTCGCGCGGTCGCTGGAACGGGAGCTGCAGTTCCTGACCGAAGAGCGGCAGGAGCGCGCCCTCCGGCTCGGCCTCGACTTCGCAGCCAAGACGCCGAAGACGGACCACTAGGCGCGCGGCCTCCGGACGCGAGGGCGCTGGACCGGCGCGACCGCAAACTCCGATTCAATTGTCAAACAGCTTGCCCGTATCACCACCCGCGCATGCGGGCGATCAAGTGTGTGAGGGCACGGCCCACCACGTCTGGCGAAAGCCGGGACCCAAACCACCGCATTCCGTGATGAACGGGATGGCGGCCCCAGCGCGCACGACAATTGAGATTTGGGGTAATGGGTCCTGGCCTTCGCCAGGACGACGATGAGGATGGTTCTCGCGCGATACGACGCACCGTCATTTGCGGACTTCAGCTCGGTGTCATGCCCGGCAAGCCGGGCGATGACAGCGCGTTGGGTGGCGACGATGCCGCGTTATGCGGCGACGCCGTCGCTCCTGCTCAGTACCCCTTGCCGCTCGCGAGCTGGTCGGTGTGGAAGTTGCTGTCGCCGAACAGTTCCTGGCAGACGCGGGCGCGCTTCACGAAGAAGCCGATGTCGAACTGGTCGGTCATGCCCATGCCGCCGTGCATCTGCACGCCTTCCTGGACGGCGAGCGTCGCGGTGGTGCCGGCGCGCGCCTTGGCAACCGCGACTGCGGTGACGGCCTTCTCGACATCCGTATCGAGCGCCTGCAACGCCTTCAGAACGGCGGCGCGGGTGATCTCGATGTCGATGTAGAGCTGGGCCGCGCGATGCTGCAGCGCCTGGAACTCGCCGATCGCCTTGCCGAACTGCTTGCGCTCCTTCAGGTAGGTCACGGTGCGGCCGAACACCTCGTCGGAGAGACCGAGCATTTCGGAGGCGACCGCGCCGCGGCCGATATTGAGCACGCCCTCGAGCAGGCCGCCGCCCTGATCGACCTCGCCGAGCACGCTGTCGGCGTTGACCTCGATATTGTCGAACACGATGCGCGCCGCGTTGTGCGAATCGACCATCGCGGTGCGCTCGACCGCTAGGCCCTTGGCCTTCGGATCGACCAGGAACAGCGTCAGGCCGTTCTTGTCGCCGGCGCTGCCGGCCGTGCGTGCCGCGACGATCAGCAGATCGGCGGTGTGGCCGTCGACCACGAAGGCCTTGTCGCCAGACAATTTGAAGCCGTTGCCGGCGCGCGTGGCCTGCAACTTGGTCTGCAGCGGGCGATGCTTCGCGCCCTCATCGATCGCGAGCGCCGCGAGCAGCGAGCCGTCGGCGATGCCAGGCAGGTGCTGCGCTTTCTGCGCCTCGCTGCCGCCGCGCGACAGCGCTGAGGCCGCAAGCACCGAGGTCGCAAGGAACGGCGAGGGCATCAAGGTGCGGCCGATCTCCTCCATGACGATGCCGGCCTCGACGCAGCCGAGCCCGCTGCCGCCGAACTGGTCCGGCACCAGCAGGCCGGAAAAGCCCATCTCGGCAAAGGTCTTCCAAAGCTCGCGCGAGAAGCCGGTGGAATCCTTGCTGTCGCGCAAGGAGCGCAGATGCGCCACCGGCGCCTTGTCGCTGATGAGACCGCGCGCACTGTCGCGCAGCATGGATTGTTCTTCGGTGAGGACGAGGGCCATGGAGAATCCGATCTAACGTTCTAAGTAGAAAATTTCCGAGTTCGTCATTCCGGGGCGATGCGACAGCATCGGACCCGGAATCTCGAGGTTCCACAATGCGCCATCGCGCATTGGGGTTCGTCGCTTCGCGACGCCCCGGAACGACGGCAGCAACTACGCCCCCGGCAGATCGAGGATGCGCTTGGCGACGATGCCGAGCATCACCTCCGAGGTGCCGCCCTCGATCGAGTTGGCCTTGGTGCGCAGCCAGGCGCGCGGGCGGGCACCGCCCCGGGAGCGGTCGCTCTCCCATTCCAGCGCGTCGATGCCGCCGGCCGACATCAGGATCTCGTAGCGGCGCTTGTTGAGCTCGGTGCCGTAATACTTCATCGCCGAGGAGAACGCCGGATGCGACTGCCCGGCCTTGGCGAGATCGACCGCGCGCTCGGCGGCCGCAGCGAGCGCGGCCTCGTCGACCTCGAAGTTCGCGATCTGGCCGCGCAGCTGCGAATCGTCGAGCTTGCCTTGCGCGTCCGCGCCCACCGAGTCGGCGGCGATCTGGCCGAGCGGACGGCCGACGCCGCGCTCGCCCATGCCCGAGATCATCGCGCGCTCGTGCTGCAGTAGATATTTCGCGACATCCCAGCCGCGGTTGACCGTGCCCACGACATGCGATTTCGGTACCCGGACATTGTCGAAGAAGGTCTCGCAGAACGGCGAATAGCCGGAGATCAAGAGGATCGGCTTGGTCGACACCCCCTTCGACGTCATGTCGAAGAGAATGAAGCTGATGCCGTCGTGCTTTTTGGCCGCGGGATCGGTACGGACGAGGCAGAAGATCCAGTCGGCGTAGTTGGCGTAGGAGGTCCAGATCTTCTGGCCGTTGATGATGTAGTCGTCACCGTCGCCGACCGCGCGGGTCTGCAGCGAGGCGAGGTCGGAGCCGGCGTTCGGCTCGGAATAGCCCTGGCACCAGCGGATCAGGCCCGCGGTGATCTTCGGCAGATGCTCCTTCTTCTGCTCTTCGGTGCCGTATTTCAGCAGCGCCGGTCCGAGCATCGAGATGCCGAACGAGGTCAGCGGCGCCCGCGCGCCGATCGCCGCCATCTCCTGGCGCACGATCTTGGCCTCCTCGCCGTCGAGGCCTCCGCCGCCATATTCCTTCGGCCAATGCGGCACGGTCCAGCCCTTGTCGCGCATCCGCTCGAACCAGACGCGCTGCGCGTCGGAGGAGAATTTCGTGTTGCGGCCACCCCAGAAGGTGTCGCCATCCGAGGTCGTCGGCTTGCGCATCTCCGCCGGGCAGTTCTGCTCCAGCCAGGCGCGAGTCTCTGCGCGGAATTTCTCGAGGTCAGCCATGGTGCGTTTCCAGTCAAAATCGACGAATTGGATTCGACCTTAGACCTACGCAGCCGCCGAATTCAATATGCCTCGCGGCCGCGCCATGCTCTGGCGTCGCTACTCACCTTACGCGATCGGGTGTATCGCCGAGATGGGGTAACGATTGAAAAACAAGAGGAAACGGACATGCGGCTGAAGCTGCTTTCGCCTAGCGAAATGAACGCCGCCCAGAAAGAAACCTACGACGAGTCGATCGCCGGCAAGCGCGGCGCGCCACCGGCGCCGATGATGGCCTGGCTCAACAGCCCGGAGATGGCGCGGCACGCCACGCGGCTCGGCGAGGTGCTGCGCTTCGACACCATCTTCCCGCCGAAGCTCTCGGAGATCGCCATCCTCGTCACCGCGCGGCACTGGACCGCGCATTACGAATGGTATGCCCACAAGCGCCTCGCGCTAAAGGGCGGCCTCGACCCCAAGATCATCGAGGACATTCGGGTGCGCCGGACGCCGAGCTTTGACGATCCCAAGGCCAGGGTGATCTACGACGTCGCCAAGGCATTGCACGAAGGTCACGGCCTGCCGAAGGGACTGTATGACGAGGCGGTCGAGGTGCTGAGCCAGCGCGGCCTGGTCGAGGTGATCGGCCTCTGCGGCTATTACACCATGGTGTCGATGACGCTGAACACGTTCGAGTTCCAGCTGCCCGGTGGCGAACTGTCGGAGCTCTGCTAGGCCCGGCGGACCGTGGCGCCTTCCGGAAACCCTGGGTTTCCGGATCGGTCGCTCTGAGTTCGGCAAATCCGGACTATATCAACGGCAGAAGCCTTGCCCTTGATGCAGGGCGCTGACCCGAATGGAGCCGGACCATGCCGCAAAATCCTCCCATCATCGCGGGCACCCGGATCGGGCATGTCCACCTCAAGGTCGCCGATCTCGAGCGCGCGCTCGGCTTCTATTGCGGCGTGCTTGGCTTCGAGCTGCAGCAGCGGCTGGGCGCGGATGCGGCCTTCATCTCGGCCGGCGGCTATCACCACCACATCGGCCTCAACACCTGGGAGAGCAAGGGCGGCCATCCGCCGCCGCCAGGCACCACCGGCCTGTTCCACACCGCCATTCTCTACCCGACCCGTCCGGCGCTCGCAGACGCGCTGCACCGGGTGCTGTCGGCCGGCATCCAGCTCGACGGCGCCAGCGACCACGGCGTCAGCCAGGCGCTGTACCTGCGCGATCCCGACGAGAACGGCGTCGAGCTCTATTGGGACCGGCCCGAGGCCGAATGGCCGCGCAGCGCCGACGGCAAGCTGTCGATGTTCACCCGGCGGCTGGATCTTGAAGATCTGCTGAAGCAGCGGGCGGTGTAATTCCGTAACGCGGATTGTAGCCCGGATGGAGCCAACGGGTCGCGCGAACGCGCGCCCGTTGGCTCCATCCGGGTTACGGGTTCAGAAATAGGTGCGCGAGCAAGCCGGCCGCGTAGAGCCCAACGCCGAACACAGCGTGCGTCACGAGGCTCTGCAGCCGCGAGGCCCATGGACGGGGCGTGCGGCTCGCGGCAAGACCGGCTCCCATCGCCGGCTGCATCACCAGGAACGGCGCGGCCACGCTGCCGATCCCGACCAACAAAGCCGGAGCGATGGTCGGCTGCCGCACCCAGTCGAGCCCGACAATCGCAAGCAGCACGCCGGCTAAGCCGACCCCGATCAGATAATGCGCGGCCCAGCCGATCGCCCGTTCACCCGCGACCGGCGGCGACGCGGCGATGCGGTCGTGGCATAGGCACCCGGACGCGAGATGGCCGAGCCAGCGGCCGACCAGGGCATAGTCTAGCGACGGAATGCCGAGCACGCGCGTGCGGACGATCCCCCAAATGTCCATCACGATGGTGGCGCCGGCCCCGATCAGCACCGCACGCGCCAAAAAGTCCGTCGCGTCAACCATGTGCAGCCGGCGCCCGCGCCGCGACCATCCAGCAGGCCGCGGTGAAGCGAATTTCGTTGTCGTGGATGTAACGATCGAAGGCACCGCCTACGGCCTCGATCACTTCGGTGCGACGCGGCTCCTCCATCGCCTGCAGCATCGTGCCGACCGGGCCGAGCCAACTCACGTAACGGGTCAGCTCCGCTGCCGGAAAGCGCAAGGCGATATCGACCGGCTCGATCGCGATCGCATCCCAGCCGCTATCCTCCAGGATGCTTTCAACCCGCCCCCGGTCCGCGAAGCCGAATTGCCCCGGCGCATCGGTACGCCGCGCCGGAAGGTCCGGCAGCAGCGGCTTTGCCGCCCGCTCCGCCGTCGTCATGAACGGGTTCTCGGCCGCACCGCGCCACGCGATGAAACGAAGCGCAGCACCCGGCCGGGCCGCGCGCCGCAGATTGGCGAAGGCCTGCACCGGATCGGCAAAGAACATCACGCCGAGACGCGAGATGATCATGTCGAAACTCGCCGGCGCGAAGACATGGGTCTGCGCGTCGGCGCAGATGAAGCTGGCAGGCCATCCTTCCCGCTCCGCGCGATCACGCGCCGCCGCGATCATGGGTTCGGAGATGTCGATACCGGTGCAATGCCCCTGCGGGCCGAGCACGTGAGCGACGGCGAATGTCGTGGCGCCGGTGCCGCAGCCGATGTCGAGCACGCGGCTCGCCGCTTCATCGGACACCGCCCGAGCCAGCAGGTCTTCAAGCGGCTTGAACATCCCTTCGAGCACGTCGCGGGTCTCGACCCAGGCGCGTCCGGCGGCACCGTTCCAGAGTTTGACGTGCTCGTCATCGGCCTGTGATGCGACACTCATGATCTCGTCCTTTGCAATTTGCCTGCCCTGATGCTTGCCTTGGGCAAGCGGCTAGCCGCACACTGCCAGTTCAAGTGAACTTGAGGTCAAGGCGATGCGGGACATCGACATCGCGGAGGTGGCGGAACTGTCGGGCGTTCGCGCCTCGACCCTGCGCTTCTACGAGGAAAAGGGGCTGATCGCCTCGCATGGACGGCGCGGGCTGCGCCGCCTGTTCGATCCGGGCGTGCTGGACCGGCTGGCGCTGATCGCGCTCGGACGCGCGTCCGGCTTCTCGCTCGACGAGATCGCAAGGATGTTCGCGCCCGACGGCAGGCCGCGCATCGACCGGAAGATGCTCGCGGCCAAGGCCGACGACCTCGACCGCACCATCCGCAGGCTGAACGCGATGCGCGACGGCCTGCGCCACGCCGCGGTGTGTCCGGCGCCGAGCCACATGGAATGTCCGACCTTCCGACGCCTGCTGCGGGTCGCAGCGGCCGGCAAGATCGGCGAGAAGAAGGTGCGACGGCCACGGAAGAAGCCCGGATGCAGCGCAGCGAAATCCGGGGTTCTTTCTATGAGACGATACTGTTCCCGGATTGCGCTTCGCTCCATCCGGGCTACAGGCTACGACAGATCCTTATTCCCCTTCCCCCTGAAAGGGGGAAGGTCGGGATGGGGGTCAGCCGCGGGCTCCGGTGCAAGTGGAGAGAGCGGATCCCCACCCGCTTTGCTCTGCGAGCAAAGCCACCTCCCCTTTTCAAGGGGAGGTGGAAGCTACTTCCCTTTCGTCATGATCGTCACCGCCGCGATCAGCTCGAGGCCGATGCAGCCGTAGAACGGCAGCGTGTAGCTGCCGGAGAGATCGTGCAGCAGCCCGATCACGCCGGGGCCAAAGGCGTAGGTGATCTGGTTGATCGCCGTGATCAGGCTGATCAGCACGCCGAACGCGCGCGGATCGAACTCGCGCTGCACGATCAGCGCCGGCAGCGTGATCAGATTGCCGACCGAGAAGCCGAACAGCGCGCAGGCGGCGATCTGTGCGATGTCGTTGTGCACGTTGATGATGACGGCGAGCGCGATCGCCTGGCTGACAAAGGACAGCGCTGACGCCAGCCGCTGGTTGAGCCGGTCGATCACGAAGGAAAACGAGACTCGGCCGACCACGGCCATCGCGGTCAGCAGCGCCATCGCCACGGTGGCGCGCTCGCGGCCGATCACCTGATCGAGGTAGGCGATCAGATGCACGATGAAGCCGACCTGGGCGAACAGCACCAGCGCGAAGGCAACCGACACCGAGAGGAAGCGGATGTCGCGCAGCGCACGGGCGCGCACCTGGGTCGCCGACGGCGCATCGGCCGCCGCCGAGGTCACCGCGTGCAGGTGCATCGGCGGCCGCCCGACGAAGATCAGGATCACGGGCACCATCACCACGACGAGCAGCACCGCGGCCGCGATCATCGCGCCGGAGAAGCCGAAAGTGCCGATCCCCGCCACCAGCAGCGGCACGCCGACGATGCCGCCAAAACTCGCGCCGTTCAGCGCCAGGCTGATCGCCATGCCGCGCTTCTTGTCGAACCAAAGGCCGAGCGTGTTGGTGATGATGGCGAGGCTGGTGCCGGCCCAGCCAAACGCCAGCAGCGCGTCGGCAAGATAGAGCTGCCACGGCTCGCGCACCTCGCCGATCGCAACCGCCGCGACCGCCATCGCGAAAGTGCCGGCGATCAGGCAGCTGCGCGCGCCGAACGCCTTGATCGCCTCGCTGACGAAGGCGACCAGCGCGGCGCCGAACAGATAGAAGAAGGTCGTGCCCGACGAGATCAGCGACGCCGGCCAGCCGTGCAGCTTGTGCAACTCGGCGACGTAGACGCTCTGGCCGTAAAAGCCCAGCCCCCAGCCGAAGGTCGCAAGCAGGAAGCAGACGACGACGATGCGCCAGCCTTCGTAACCAAGCGAGGATTCGTCATGCAGCGTGGGTGAGGATGCGTCCATTTCTTGCTCTTGCTTCCCGACATCGTCATGACCGGATCTATCCGTTCTCACGATGTAAGGAGCCGTGCAAGCCGGTCACTTCGAAACGGATCGAAGTGTCAGCAATTGGCAGCAGCATGGTCCGGAAAAGTGCGAAGCGGTTTTCCGAACAGACCATGCTCAAACAACGAGCCTTAGATACTCGGGTCCGGGATTTCTTCCACCGCACGCAATTTCGCGCGCCGCTTGGCGAACGAGGCCAGCGATAGCACGACGAGCCCGAGCAGCACCGGCGGAAACACCACCATGTTGACGGCGTTCCAGCCGTAATGCGCGAGCAGCTGGCCCGATGAGAACGAGCCGATCGCCATCATGCCGAACACCAGGAAATCGTTGAATGCCTGCACCTTGTTGCGCTCCTGCGGCCGGTGCGTTTCCAGCACCAGCGCCGAGGCGCCGACGAACGCGAAGTTCCAGCCGATCCCGAGCACGAACAGCGTTGCCCAGAAGTGCGGTGCGGTGATGCCGGACAGCCCGATCATCGCGGCCACCGCCTCCAGCGCCAGCCCGAGCGCGACAATGCGAGGCGCGCCAAACCGAGCGATCAGCGAGCCCGTGAAGAAGCTCGGGCCGTACATCGCCACGATGTGCCACTGGATACCGAAATTGGAATCGCTGACCGACAGCCCGCACATCTTCATCGCGAGCGGCGCCGAGGTCATCACCAGGTTCATCATCGGATAGGCGATCACGCCGCACAGCGCCGCGGCGATGAAGCGCGGTTGTCTCGCGATCTCGAGCAGCGGGCGGCCGCCATGCAGATCCGCCGCCGCGGGTTTCGGCGCGTCGACCCCCGACAGCACTGCCATCGCCACCAGTGCGACCAGCGCCTGCATCACAAACGAGAATGCGAACAGGTAAGGCGGCCAGATGTCCATGGTCCATTGCACGAGTTGCGGCCCGAGCACGCCGGCGAACACGCCGCCGGCCATCACCCACGACACCGCCTTGGGCCGGAACGCGACGCTGGCGCCATCGGCGGCGGCAAAGCGATAGGACTGCGCGACGGCGCCATAGAGCCCGCCGAGGAAGGTCGCGCCGCAGAACAGCCAGAACGACGAGTGCAGGATCGCCCAGGCGCCGAGCGCGCCGGTGAGCGTGCCGCAGAAGGTGCCGACGATGAAGGCGACGCGCCTACCATAGGCGCGCGAGATCGCGCCGGTCGGCAGCGTGCCGGCGGCAAGCCCGAGCACATACATCGAGAGCGGCACCGTCGCGAGCGAGATGTCTGGCGCCAGCGTCGCGCCGACGATCGAACCGGTGGCGAAGATCACGGCCGAATTGGCGCCGGTCAGCGCCTGCGCCGCCGCAAGCCGCCACACATTGCTGCGCGCCCGCGCGTCGTCGCTCGCCTCATCCGCAGCTGTCACGTCGATCATCGGCAGTCCCGCCCTGAAGCCCCGGCGGGAGCCCCCAAATCGGGCGCACTATGGAGAGCGGGTCGAGGCCGATCAACCGGCGCAAACGGGCGTACGCCATGCAGGAGGCGCACACGAGATCGCGTGATCTAGAGTGACATCACGGCAGCCCGACACTTCTATCAGTCCCGTCATCCTGAGGAGCGCGTAGCGCGTCTCGAAGGATGCACGGCCACCGGTCGGGCCGTCGACCCTTCGAGACGGCCGCGTTGCGGCCTCCTCGGGGTGACGGGGGTAGAGCTTGGCGAGAGCACCTACCGCACAGGCTTCTTGCCCGGCCGTTTCTCGGCGCGCAGCGCGCCGGTCTTGTGCACCTTGGAGCGCGGCGCGATCGGGGCGCCGCGCGGATAGCCGCCCGGCCATTCGAGCGCCAGCGAGCTCGCAAAGCCGAAGAAGCTCGAACGGCTCATGCCGAGCTCGGCGGCGCGCTTGTCGATGCGCGCGATCAGGCTTTTCGGGAGATAGACGTTGACGCGCTCGGACGGATCGGGCGGATCGACGCCGACCATGAAGAACGCGGCAACGTCGGAGCCCTTCGGCGGCACGATCCGCTCGATCGGCGTCGGCTCCGGCAGCGCGTGACCCTGCTCGACCCAGCCGTCGACCGACTGCGCCAGCGCATGCTCGGCACGCTCGATCGCCTCCTCCTGCGACTTGCCGCCGGCGACGCACCCGGGAAAGTCGGGAAACCACGCCCCGAACGCGCCGCGCGGACCGCGCTCCAGCACGGCCGGATAAAGCCGTCTCGTCATTCTGGCCTCCGTCGTCGGAGTATGCTATTTCACACACACTTCAGTGTGTCAAATCACACAACGCGCCGATCGTGGGGAGACCGCGCAATGGACCCTCGGGACGGATGGTGGTGGCCGGCTAGTAGCCGATCGATCACGGCTTTGTAGGGCGGGTTAGAAGCGTAACCCGCCATTATGCGGCGGCGGTGGATTGCGCCTTCCGCCGTCGCGCGTGCGCTACGGCGGACGCGGTCGGCTAATCCACCCTACGATTGCGCGCCATCCTTCCGGACAAACATCAGGATCATGTTGTTGGCTGGCATCTCGAAGCTGCCGGCGAGCTTCAGCCCGACGCCTTCCGCGAGCGCCTCGACATCGGCGATATCGCGCACGCCCCATTCGGCGTCGCGTTCGCGCAAGGACGTATCGAACACGGCATTGCTGAGCGCGGTGTGCTTGCCGCCGCGCTTGAACGGGCCGTAGAGGAACAGCCGGCCGTCGGCGCGCAGATGTCGCGCGGCGCCGGCGAACAGGCCCTCGGCCACACGCCACGGCGCGATGTGGATCACATTGGCGCAGAAGATCGCGAGCAGTTTGTCCGGACCTTTGCCGCCCTGCGACACGGGCGACCAGGCCGGATCGGACAGATCGATCGGCTGCGGCGGCCGGATGTTGCGAAGGGCGGCATGCGCGCGCCAGGCTTCGATGCTGCGCAGATGCGCGGCATGGAGGTCGCTCGGCCACCAAATGATATCCGGCGCCTGGCCGGCGAAATAGACGACGTGCTGGCCCGTGCCACTGCCCACCTCCAGCACATCGCCGGATTGGCCGGCGAGGTAATTCTTCAGGACCGCCCAGATCGGCAGGTGATTGCGGTGGAATGCTGCCGCATCGAGCCGCCCGTCCGGCTCGACCGGTCTGCCGTCCTTGCCGAACTCCACCACGAACTCCGCCACCGCGCTTCTCCTGTTAGCCGTATGTAGACCGTGCAGCCGCAAGCCGCAAAAGCGGAACCGGACGGCGATACTGCCAAATCCGTCATCCTGACGTGCGAGCTCTTGCGAGCCTCGAAGGATGAATCGGCTACGGTCGGGCCGTCGACCCTTCGAGGCTCGCTCTGCTCGCACCTCAGGGTGACGGGCGCAATTTCGTGTCTGCGGACATTCGCTAAAGCACATTAACCCCGTCGCAACACGCCTATTCTCCACATTGCCAGCCGATAGCCTTTGTGCTTTCCACTCTCTATATTGCGATGGGATCATCGAGATTGAAGCCCGGGAAACGTCCTTGATCGCCACTTTCTCCAAGCCAGCCTTCGTCCTGGCGCTGCTGGCGGGCACCGCCATGGCCGCGCCCGCGCAGGGCCAATCCGCCGCCGAGGGCCAGAAGCTCGCCTTCGACCGCGGCAAGGGCAACTGCCTGACCTGCCATGTCATCAAGGGCGGCGACCTGCCCGGCACGATCGGCCCCGAATTGACCGGCCTGAAGGCGAAATACAGCCGCAACGAGCTGATCGCGATCGTGACCGACGAGACCAAGCGCAACCCGCAGACCATGATGCCGCCGTTCGGCCGCAACCGGATTCTGAGCGAGAAGGAAATCGACGCGGTGGTGGACTTCCTGCAGACGCTGTGACGCGGCGACATCAGCTTGAGGAGATTTTTTCGATGAACATCACGACCAGCGAATTCTTGACGAACCGCCGCCTGGTGTTGAAGGGCGCGGGCGTCGCCGCGCTGATCGGCCTTGGCGTTATTCCGTTCGACGTGCCGCGGGCGCTCGCCGCCGCCAACGACAAATATCCGGAAGAGGCGTTCAAGCAGAAGAACGAGGCCGATGCGATCAAGGCGCTCTATGGCAAGACCGCCGAGCCGTCGGACAAGGTCAAGATGGACGCACCCGAGATCGCCGAGAACGGCGCGGTGGTGCCGATCTCCGCCACCACGACGCTATCAGACGTCACCTCGATCTCGTTCCTGGTGAGCGAGAACCCGATCTCGCTGATTGCCTCATACAAGATTCCCGCCGGCACGCTGCCGAGCGTCGCCAACCGCATCAAGATGGCCAAGACCAGCAACGTCACCGTGATCGTCGAGGCCGGCGGCAAGCTCTACAGCGCAAGCAAGGAAATCAAGGTCACCGTCGGCGGCTGCGGCGGCTGAGTTCAATCAAGGGACAATCAAGATGGCATCGAGCATTCGCGTGCGCGCCACGTCAAGCGGCGACACCACCGAGGTGCAGGCGCTGATCCAGCATCCGATGGATTCCGGCTTCGTCAAGGACGCCAAGGGCGAGATCATCCCGCCGCATTTCATCCAGCAGCTGACCTTCGAGTATGACGGCAAGCCGGTGTTCGTCGCCGACTGGGGCGGCGGCGTCTCCAAGGACCCTTACGTCAAGTTCGCCTTCAAGGGCGGCAAGAAGGGCGACGATCTGAAGGTCAGCTGGGTCGACAACAAGGGCGCGACCGATACCACCACGGCGAAGATTCAATGACGCGGCGCTTCGCAATTAGCGCAGCAATTGCCTCGCTCGCGCTTGGCGTGCTGGCGCTCGCACCAGCTGCGCGCGCGGCCGACAGCGTCGATCCCGCCGCCGACAAGGCCGCGTTCCAGAAGTTCTTCACGAATAAATTCCCCAAGCTGAAGCCCGAGGATTTCGTCAACGGTCCCTATTCGATGAATGAGGACCTGCACAAGCAGTGGGAAGAGAAGGAGCAGTTTCCGCCCTACGAGTTCTCGCTCGAAGCCGGCAAGGAGATGTTCTCGACGCCGTTCAAGAACGGCAAGACCTACGCCGACTGCTTCCCGAACCAGGGCATCGGCATCCGCCAGAACTATCCCTATTTCGACGAGAAGGAAGGCAAGGTCGTCACGCTCGAGCTCGCACTCAACCGCTGTCGCGAGGCCAATGGCGAGGCGCCGTTCTCCTATGTGAAGGACGACATGGCGGCGCTCACCGCCTACATGGCCTTCACCTCGCGCGGCAAGCCGATGGATATCAAGATCCCGAACGATCCGCGCGCGCTGGAGGCCTATCAGAAGGGCAAGGAGTATTTCTACACCCGCCGCGGCCAGCTCAATTTCTCCTGCGCCACCTGCCACATCCAGAGCCCGGGCGAGCGGATTCGCGCCGAGGTGCTGGCGCCGGCGCTCGGCATTTTGAACGCGATGCCGATCTACCGCTCGGAATGGTCGGGCATGGGCACGACCAGCCGCCGCTTCACCACCTGCAACAGCCAGATCCGCGGCGTGCCGCTCAATCCGCAGGACGACGAGTATCGCAACCTCGAATACTATTTGTCCTATGTCAGCAATGGCCTGCCGATTTCGGGGCCGGGAGCACGGCCATGAACCCGGTCATGAGAGCCATCCTCGCTGCATCGGCCCTGCTGATCGCGACGGCAACCGGCGCGCTTGCCGCCTCCGAAGCCGACTACAAGGCGGCGTATGCCGCGGCCGAAGCCGCCAACAAGGAGGCCGGCAGCCTGCGCAACCAGTGGACCACCACCGCTTCGACCCTCGCCGCCGCAAAAAAGGCCGGTGAGGCTGGTGATTTCGACACCGCAGTCGCCCAGGCCAAGGAGGCCGAGGCGCTGGCAAAGGCATCGATCTTCCAGGCCACCAGCGAAAAGGAACGCTGGAAGGACATGGAAGTTCGTTAAAGGCGCGCTGGCCTCGGGGGCCGCGCGGAGAGAGTGATGATCATCCGCCGCCGGGATTTCCTGAGAGCTTCGGCTACAGCTGCGCTTGCGGCCGGCCTGCCCCGCCTTGCGCGCGGCGCCGATACCGCGAGCGTCTACGACCTCGAACGCTTCGGCAACGCCCGCATCCTGCACATCACGGACACGCATGCGCAGCTGAGGCCGGTGTTCTTCCGCGAGCCCGGCGTCAATATCGGGGTCGGCGCGATGGCCGGCCAGCCGCCGCATCTGGTGGGCAAGGCGTTCCTCGACCGCTTCGGCATCCGGCCCGACAGCGCCGACGCCTATGCCTTTACCTGTGTCGAGTTCGAGAAGGCCGCCGTCCGCTTCGGCCGGCTCGGCGGCTTTGCTCATCTGAAGACGCTGGTCGACAAGCTGCGCGCCGATGTCGGCGAGAAGCGCTCGATCCTGCTCGACGGCGGCGACCTCTGGCAGGGCTCAGGGCTCGCCCACGCCATGAACGGCGCCGACATGGTGGAGGCCGCCAATCTGCTCGGCATCGAGGCGATGACCGGGCATTGGGAGTTCACCTATGGCGAACAGGTGCTGCGCGACAACCTCTCCCGCTTCAAGGGCGAGTTTTTGGCGCAGAACGTGTTCCTGACCGAGGAGGCCGCGTTCAACGACGCCAAGGCGTTCGATCCGGCCTCGGGGCGGGTGTTCAAGCCGTCTATCATCAAGGAGATCGGCGGCCACCGCGTCGCAATCATCGGCCAGGCCTTCCCCTATGTGCCGATCGCGCACCCCAAGCGCTTCACGCCGGACTGGAAGTTCGGCATCCGCGACGACGAGCTGCAGAAGCTCGTCGATAGCCATCGCAACAACGACAAGGTCGAGGCGGTGATCCTGCTGTCGCATAACGGCATGGACGTCGACCTCAAACTCGCCGGCCGCGTCACCGGCATCGACGTCATCCTCGGCGGCCACACCCACGACGCGATCCCGATCCCGATCACCGTGACCAATCCCGGCGGCGTCACGCTGGTCACCAATGCCGGCTCCAACGGCAAGTTCATCGGCGTACTCGATCTCGACCTCGCCAAGGGCAAGGTCGCCAATATCCGCTACCGGCTGCTGCCGGTTTTTGCCGAGCTCCTGAAGCCCGATCCGGCGATGCAGACGCTGATCGACAAGATGCGCGATCCGCATGTCGACGAATGGAGCGACAAGCTCGGCACGGCCGACCGCCTGCTCTACCGACGCGGCAATTTCTCCGGCACCGTCGACCAGCTGATCTGCGACGCGCTGCTGAACGAGCTCAACGCCGAGATTGCGCTGTCGCCCGGCTTCCGCTGGGGCCTCACCACGCTGGCCGGCCAGCCGCTGACCATGGAAGACGTGCTGTCGGAAACCGCGATCACCTATCCCGAGACCTACGTCGCGACAATGACCGGCAGCCAGATCAAGGATGTGCTGGAAGACGTCTGCGACAATCTGTTCAACGCCGATCCCTATTATCAGCAGGGCGGCGACATGGTTCGCGTCGGCGGCCTCGCCTATACCTGCACGCCGGGCGAGAATGTCGGCAAGCGCATCTCCGAGCTGAAGCTCGGCAACGGCAAGCATCTCGAAGCCGGCAAGCACTACAAGGTCGCGGGCTGGGCCTCGGTCAACCAGCAGAACGGCGCACCGATCTGGGATGTCGTGGCGAGGCACCTGCGCTCCGGCCGGCCGCCGAACCGCGACGAACCGGGCGTGACCCTGAAAGGCGTCGAGGACAATCTCGGCATTGCGAGGCACGGATGACGCGGCGCGCGTTCATCGCCGTGCTCGGCGTTACGGCGCTCATCCTCGCGGCGCCGCTCGCCCGCGCCCAGCTGGCGCCGCTGCAGGACAAGCCATTCGCCGAGCACAAGGTCGTACTGCAGCTCTCCGACAGCGACCCGAAGAAGCAGGGCCTTGTCCTCAGCGTCGCCAGCAATCTGATGAAGCACTACGACCCCGACAAGGTCGCGGTCGAGATCGTCGCCTTCGGCCCGGGCATCGACCTGCTCAAGGCCGATAACGCCAACCGCAAGCTGGTCGAGAGCCTGGTCGCGCAAGGTGCGCGGGTCGACATCTGCCTCAACACCGTCGACACCATCGAGCGCGACACCGGCAAGCGGCCGGAGTATATCGCCGCCGCCACTCCGGTACAGGTCGGCGTCGCGCAGATCCTGCTTCTCACCGAGAACGGCTATACGCTGGTCCGCCCCTAGGAGTCCTCATGCTTCGCCGTCTCGCCGTTGCCGCAATGCTTTCGCTTGCCTTCACGGCGAGCGCACCCGCCGCCGACAAGCCGCATCACATCGCGATCCAGGTCGACCAGAACGATCCGCAGGTCATGAACCTCGCGCTCAACAACGCGACCAACGTGATCGAGTACTACCGCGCCAGGAACGAGGACGTGGAGATCGACATCGTCACCTACGGTCCCGGCCTCAACATGCTGCGCAGCGATACCTCGCCGGTGCAGGACCGCATCAAGCGGCTCAAGGATGACGTCTTCCCCGGCAAGATCCAGTTCTCCGCCTGCAACAACACCAAGCAGGGTATGGAGAAGGCCGAGGGCCACGCCATCTCCGTCGTCCCCGACGCCACCATCGTACCGTCAGGCGTGGTGCATCTGATGGAGTTGCAGGAGCAGGGCTGGAGTTACGTGAGGCCGTAGGGGCTCGGAGCCTACTCAACAAGCCAAACCCGTCATCCTGAGGAGCCGCGCAGCGGCGTCTCGAAGGATGCGCGGCCCCATTGCTTCCGCACGCCAATACTCCTCTCGGAAAGAGCCGGGCGTCGACCCTTCGAGACGCCGCTTCGCGGCTCCTCAGGGTGACGGTGATGGATTGGCGGGTGACGGGACCGGATTACCCGGGGGATGGATTTACTTTGAATCGCCCTCATCTATGGAATAATATCCTCCACGCGACTCGACCCGGAGAACAGGTAAGCCGTCATGATCTTTCGCCAGCTCTTCGACAGCGTATCCGGCACCTACAGCTACCTGCTCGCGAGCCGCGCCGGCGGCGAGGCGCTGATCCTCGATCCGGTGCTGGAGAAAGCCGACCGCTACTGCAAGCTGCTACAGGAACTCGACCTGCGGCTGGTCAAAGCCGTCGATACGCACCTGCATGCCGATCACGTCACCGGCCTCGGCGAGCTGCGCGACCGCACCCAGTGCATCACGATCATGGGCGAGCAGAGCAAGGCCGACGTGGTGTCGATGCGCGTCTCCGACGGCGACAAGGTGACGATCGAAGGCCTTTGCCTCGAGGCGTTGTACACGCCGGGCCACACCGACGATTCCTACAGCTACCTGATGGGCGACCGCGTCTTCACCGGCGACACGCTGTTGATCCGCGGCACCGGCCGCACCGATTTCCAGAACGGCAGCGCGCGGGCGCAGTATGATTCGATCTTCAACCGCCTGCTCAAGCTGCCCGAGGAGACGCTGGTGTTCCCGGCGCATGACTACAAGGGCGACACCGTCTCCACCATCGGCGAGGAGAAGCGCTACAATCCACGGCTGCAGGTGAAGTCGATCGACGACTATGTCGAGCTGATGAACAACCTCAATTTGCCGAATCCGAAGCTGATGGACGTCGTGGTGCCCGCCAACATGCATGTCGGCCTGCACCAGGACGAGCTCGCCAAGGAAGGCCTCTCCCTCAGTGCGCGCGACGCCATCGCGAGCCTCGGCCGGCCCGACATCTTGCTGGTCGATTTGCGCGAGAGCGGCGAGCGGGCCAAGCACGGCACACTTCCGGGCGCGCTGCACGCGCCCTATCCCGGCATCTGCACCACGTTGCAACCCGGCGGCATGCTGCGCGAAGTCGCCGCCGCGACCGGCCGCCGCGTCGTGTTCTTCTGCGCGTTCGGCGAGCGTTCCGCGATGGCTGTGGCGGCGGCGAAGAAGGCCGGACTGGCCAACACCGCGCATATCGAGGGTGGCATCGACGCGTGGAAGAAGGCCGGCGGGCCGGTGGTGATGGGGTAGCTCGTTAGCCGCGCACAATTTCTAGCACCGTCACCCTGAGGTGTGAGCGAAGCGAGCCTCGAAGGGCGACGGCCCCACTCGCTCCGCGAAGACTTGGAGAAATCCGGGCCGTGCATCCTTCGAGGCTCGCAAGGGCTCGCACCTCAGAGCCTGACTGAAAAAGCAGTGAGTGATTTCGGTTGGCTGTGATTCCTTCGGATTTGCGAAGATTCGAGGGAGGGCACGATGCCGTGGACCGAAATCACTCGCGTCGAGTATCAGCGCAATGGGCTGCGCTACACAAGCGATCTGACCGATCGGGAGTGGGCGCTGATTGCCCGACAGATGCCGCCGCGGCGGCGGCTGGGGAGACCGCGGGAAGTCGATTTGCGCGAGGTCGTACAGGCGATCCTCTACATCCTGTCGACCGGGTGCCAATGGCGGGCCTTGCCGAAGGAGTTCCCGCCGTATTCGACGGTTCAAGGGTATTTCTATGCTTGGCGCGATACCGGACGCTGGCAGAAGATTGTCAAACGTCTGGTCCGGCGAGCCCGCCAGCAGCTTGGGCGCAAGCCCAGCCCGACCGCAGCTGTGATCGACAGCCAGAGTGCGCCAACGACCCAAGCTGGCGGCGCGCGGGGCTACGACCCCGGCAAGCGCATTTGCGGGCGTAAGCGGCATATCGTCACCGACACCGATGGCCTGCTGCTGGCCGTCCATGTCCATCCTGCCAATGTTCAGGACTGCCACGGCGCCGTTCCGGTGCTGGAGCGACTACGCCGCCGCTTCCCCAAGCTGCGCCACGTCTTTGCCGACCGTGTTTACCGCGGCGAGCAGCTTCTCAAAGCCCTGGCTCATTGCAAGCCGTGGACGATCGAGATCGTCCAGCGACCGCATGGCGTCAAAGGCTTCCAGCTCTTGCCTCGGCGCTGGGTGGTCGAACGCACCTTCGCCTGGTGCGGTAGGTGCCGCCGCCTTGCCAAAGACTTCGAAGGGTCCGCCGCAACCGAGACCGCCTGGATCCTCGTCGCACACCTCAGGCTACTAACTAGGCGCTTGGCATGCCCAAAAACATTCAGCGCTTTTTGAGTCAGACTCTCAGGATGACGGGACTTAGATCGCGGGGCGCTTCATCTATCGCGTCACCCGCTGCAACTCTTCCGTCAGCCGATCCAGCGCATCCGCCAGCATCACGCCGCCGCATACGGTGAGCCGCTCGGGCAGCACGATGCGCTTGTCTTCCGGATAGAAGAGCTCCAGCGCCGGATGCAGCAGGAAGGCGCGGCCGTCATCCTCGGCGCGATCGCCGGCTTCCGACACCAGGATGAAATCCGGCCGCAGCTTTACGATCGCCTCGAGCGAGGCAAATCCGCCCGCATCGAGCCCGAGTTCGCCGGCCGCATTGGTCAGGCCGGTTGCCGCCAGCAACGAGCTGATCAGGCTGCTGCGACCAGCGACAAAGCCGCGGCGCTCCGCCGGCAGCACGCGATAGTGATGCGCGCTCGCCACTGCGCGCGCGCGGGCGATGGCCGCATTGAGGCGTGCGATCTCCACCTCGGCGCGATCCGGATGCTGCACCACATCGCCCATCGCGCGCATCTGATCCTTCACCTCGTCCAGCGTACGCGGCACCGTGAATTCGACCAGATGCATGCCGTGGGCCTTCAAGAGATCGCGGGTCGCGCGCTTGTCGAACAGGCTGACCACGACGATGTCGGGCTTGAGCAGCAGCACGTCCTCGGCCTCGCCGGACAGAAGCGGATAGTTTCGCGCCTTTTCGGCGGCCCAGGATTGCCAGGCGTCACGCGAGAAACGGCTGAGGCCCATGATCTGGTCCGGGTCGGCCAGCGACAGCACCAGCTGGTCGCTGCAGACATTCATCGAGACGATGCGCGGTCCGGCGGCGGAGGCGGCTGCACACGACATCAGCCATGCCGCAACAAAGGCTGCCAGACGTCGCGCGCGCATTAGACGTCCGCCCACGGCACAATGACGGCCTCGCGCTGAAATTCGGCGCGGTAGGCGCTGACCCGGAATACGCTGGCCAACACGCTCTCCGACAACGCCACAGCGGGCGCGCCTTGCGCCGCCAGCCGTCCCTCCGACAGCACCAGCACATGATCGGCAAACCGCGCCGCGAGCCCGAGATCGTGCGTCACCACGACGACCAACACGCCGGTGTCGGCGACGTTGCGCAGCTTCTGCATCACGTCGATCTGGTGGCGCGGATCGAGCGAGGCGGTCGGCTCGTCGGCGAGGATCACCGGCGCCTCCACCGCCAGCACCCGGGCCAGCGCGACGCGGCTGCGCTCGCCGCCGGAGAGCTCGGTGACGCGGCGATCGCTGAACGCGGTGACGTCGACCGCCTGCATCGCCCGCAGCACCGCCTCGATATCCTTCGGCGACAGCCGCGCCGGATCGGTCGCGCCATGCGGATAGCGGCCTAGCGCGACGATATCGCGCGCCGGCAGCGGCCAGTGCACCATATGCCCTTGCGGCAGATAGGCGAAGCGCCTGGCGCGCTCGCGCAGCGGCAGCGACGCCAATGTGTCGCCGCCGATCCGGATCTCGCCGTCGGACGGAATCAGCCCGGCCAACGCACGCAGCAGCGTGGTCTTGCCGGCGCCGTTCGGCCCGACCAGCGCGACCAGATGACCGGCTGCCAGCGACAGCGAGACATCGTGCAGCACCTTGCGGCTGCCGAGCGAGGCGTTGAGCGCGGTGGCGGAGAGCAGCGTCATGCCACGCCTCCGCCGAGCGCGCGGCGTTCGCGCATGATGAGGTAAAGGAAGAACGGCACGCCGATGATCGAGGTCAGCACGCCGACCTTGATGTCCGAGGTCTGGGGGATGATGCGCACCGCGATATCGGCCGCGAGCAGCAGTGCCGAACCGGCGAGCGCGCTCGGCACCAGGAGCCGCGCCGGATCGTGACCGATCAGAGGACGCATCAGATGCGGCGCGACGAGGCCGATGAAGCCGATCGTGCCGGTCACCGCCACCGCGCCGCCGACGCCGAGCGCAACACCCGTGATCACGAGGAGCCGCAGCCGCCCGACATCGACGCCGAGGCTCTGCGCGGCTTCCTCACCGAGCGTCAGCGCGCGGAACGCGCTCGCCTGGCTGAGCAGGACGGCAGCACCCGCGATGATGAAGGGCAGCGCCAGCGCCACGTGCTGGAAGCTGCGGTCTTCCAGCGAGCCGAGCAGCCAGAATGCGATCTCCAGCACCACGAAGGGATTGCTGGAGAGATTCATCACCAGCGCCGTCGCAGCCCCGGCAAAGCTCGAGATCGCAAGCCCGGCGAGGATCAGGATCAACAGCCCGGCATTGCGGCCGGCGATCGCGAGCAGCGCGAACACCGAGCCGAACGCGGCGATGATCGCCACCACCGGCAGTGCGTAGGAGCGGACATCGGCAAGGCCAAGCGCGATCACCAGCACCGCGCCGAATGCCGCCGATTGCGGCGCGCCGAACAGCGACGGCGAGGCCAGCGGATTGCGCAGCAGGCCCTGCAGCGCCGCGCCTGACAGCCCGAGGATACCGCCGATCGCGAACGCCAGGATGGTGCGCGGCAGCCGGATCTCGCGCACGATCACCTGCGCCACGTCGCTGCCGCCGCCGAACAGCGCCTCGATCACCGCAAGCGGCGACAGCCGCACCGGCCCGACGCCGAGCGAGATCACGCACAGCAGGACCACGAGCGCGAGCAGCGCCGCGGTGGCGCTCCACCGGCGCCGCGCCGCGACCTCGGCCGCCAAGGCAAAATCCCGCACGCTCATCCAATCCATGCTCTTACAGCGATCGCCGTGGCAGACAAGCGACACCCGACAAAAACCGTGGTCCCCCTGGCCGCCGCCCGACCGCCGCCGGATTGACTTTGCCGACCGGCCGAACCCTAGATGACCATGACGGTTCTTTCATGAGATGAAAAGGGAATGCGGTGCGGGGAGACTTCCCCAATGCCGCGGCTGCCCCCGCAACTGTATGCGGTGAATCCTTCGTCACAGGCCACTGGGAATCTCGGTCCTGGGAAGGCGACGAAGGGTAACGACCCGCGAGCCAGGAGACCTGCCGTCAGCCGTGGTCACACGCGAAGATGCCGGTCGGGGAGTACAGGCATGAGCTTCACCTGATGCTGCAAGCACGATGGTGAGACTGGTTCGCGGTGACGTGCCACTGACGTCACCGAGGTCTCGCTTCATGTTCTCCCTCCCTCCGCATCGGCGCCGCCGCGCGCTTCTGCTCGCGTCGACGATGATCGCGCCGACAATCATCATCTCCACCGCGCGGGCGCAGCAGGCGCCCTCTCCCGATCAGCTGCCGGCCATCGAAGTCACCCGGCCGAACGACCAGAATTTCACCCGCGCCAGGCCGGCCGCTGACGAGGCGCCGGCGCCGCGCCGCCCGGCGCCGGGCACCCCGCAAGGCAACAATGTAGGCAGCGGAGCCGGATCGAACACGACAGGGACTGGAGCAGCCTCCGGAACTGGCGGCACTGGCGGCGGCCGCCAGTTCGCCGGCATCGTCGGCTCCTCCTCGGCCGTGATCACCGCCGACGACATCGCGCATTCGCCATCGCAATCGCTGCCCGAGATTCTCGCGCAGGTGCCGGGCGTCCAGCTGCAATCGCTCTATGGCGGCCCGAACGGCGCCAAAACCTCGGTCGACCTGCGCGGCTTCGGCGCATTCGCCTCCGACAACACCCTGTTCCTGCTCAACGGCCGCCGCCTCAACGACGTCGACAAGGCCGGCTTCGATCTCACCACGATCCCGCTGGATTCGATCGAGCGCATCGAGATCACCCGCGGCAACACCGGCGCGGTGCTCTATGGCGACAATGCGGTCGGCGGCGTGGTCAACATCATCACCAAGACCGGCGCCGGCGGTCCGCCGGCCACGATGCGCGCCGAAGGTGGCTTTGGCTCGTTCAACACCCGCATGGCCGCGGTGTCCGCGGCGCTCAATTCCGGCCCGTGGTCGACCTCGTTCTACGGCAACGGCATCAAGTCCGACGGCTACCGCGTCAACAATGCGCTCGACCAGCGCAACGCCGTCGGCAACGTCAACTACACGACATCCGATCTCACCGCCTTCCTCACCGTCACCGGCAGCGACCAGAAGCTCGGCCTGCCCGGCGGGCGCCTAGTCGATCCGTCGATCGGCGTCAACGAGCTGCTCACCGATCGCAGAGGCGCGGCAACGCCGTTCGACTATGCCAATCAGCAGACCGCCAGCGTCACCGCCGGCTTCACCAAGACGCTGATCAACGGCGTCGACCTCATCGTCGACGGCGGCTGGCGGCAGCGCGAGACGCAAAGCGGTTTCTTCGGCACCGTGCCGACCATCAACTTCGCCTCGACCTACAATGACGCGGCGCTCGAAACCTGGTCAATCACGCCACGCCTCAGCGTCAAGAACGTCATGCTCGGCATGCCGTCGACGATCCTGACCGGCATCGACCATTACGATTCGACCTTCCGCGAGGCGCGCGGCGCCTATCGGGGCGTCGATCCCTATCACATCTACAATATCGAGCAGCAGACCGTGGCCGGATACTGGCAGCATACGCTGGGCCTGCTGCCGACGACCGATTTCTCTTACGGTGCGCGCGTGCAAAACACGAGCGTCTCGGCGCGCGATCGATACGATCCGAATGCGCCGTTTGCCTTCGACACGCAGGCGGCACCGCTCGACAGCAACGAGACCCAATACGCACTGCATGTCGGCGCCGAGCATCGCTTCACCGACACCTTCTCGGTGTTCGGCCGTGCCGCGCGCGCCTTCCGCACGCCCGACGTCGACGAGCGCGTGGCATCAGGGCCGGCGTTCGATCCCGTGACCTTCGCCCCGATCCCGCAGAACTTCCAGCTCAAGACCCAGACGTCGCAGGACGTCGAGGGCGGCTTCCGGGTCAGGACCAATCTGTTTCAGGTGCAGACCAGCGTCTATCTGATGGATCTGGAGAACGAGATCCATTTCAACCCGGTGCTGTTCTACAACGTCAACCTCGATCCCACCCGCCGCTACGGCAGCGAGACCAGCGCCTCGCTCCGGGTGAGCGACAGCGTCACCCTGCGCGGCGGCATGGCGATCACCCGCGCGGTGTTCCGCGAAGGCATCTGGGCCGGCAACGACGTGCCGCTGGTGTCGCGCACCACCGGCAATCTCGGCGTGACCTGGAATATCTGGCAGAACTATCTGGTGTTCGACGCCACGGTGCGGGCCTGGAGCTCGCGCATCATGGACAACGACCAGGCCAACACCCAGAGCAAAATTCCCGGCAACGCCACCGCCGATATCAAGCTGAGCGGGCAATATGACCGCTTCTTCTGGTCGCTCAGCGTGAACAATCTGTTCGACGCGCTCTACTACGACTACGCGATCGCGAGCTCGTTCACGGCCGGCCGCTTCTCGGCCTATCCGCTGCCCGGCCGCACCTACATGGTCAAGGCCGGCGCGACGTTCTAGAGCATGATTGGCGCGGCGGACGTGACCCGCCATGCCATCTCCTCACGTTACAAGTTCCGGGGAAACGGGGTAGAATTCCGGCAGATGATTTGACCCGCGCAGGGGAAACGCATGGGCAAGGTCGGAAAGAAGAGCAAGGGCAGCGCCGGAAGCAACGACAAGGTCGACGACAAGTCGAAAAAGCCTCCGCCCGCAGCGCCGCAGGACGACGATTATTACGAGGACGGCGACATCGCCACGCCGAAGCTCGATCGTTACGGCAATGATGACGAGCCGTTGTAGGGCTGGACGACATCCATCTCCACGTCGTCCCGGCCTAGTGCGCAATTGCGCACGGGAGCCGGGACCCATAACCACAGGGTTGGGTTGTTGAGACAGGCTGTAGCCCCACCGATGCGCAACAATGACCAGCGGTGGCTATGGCTCTCGGCCTTCGCCCGGACGACGTGGTGAGGTATCGCGCAGAAAATCCTCGCCCTCTATCATCTTGATACTCCCGCGATCGAGCAGATGCGCGCCAAAGCCGCCGCGGGCCAGCGATGAGGCGATCGGCGGCGACGCCAGCAGCAACGCCGTCGTCATCGCCAGCGGCACGGCACTGAGCCAATCAAGCCGCATGGGCGTCAGCTCTTCCACACTGCCGCGATAGAGACCTTCACCGGAAGCGATGCGGCCGCATTCCCGGATCAGGTCGCGCCGGGTGCCGTCGCGGGACGCACTGCCGAGCAGCGCCTGCATGGCAAGATGCGTCCGCACCCCGGCGCGGCCATCGGGCAGCGGGGCCGGCGTCTCGCCGAGCGAGACGCGGAGCAGGAGATCGACCAGATCGGTGCCCGACTGGTACGCGTTCATGGGCTCGACCAGCCGTGGATTGCAGTCGATCAACAACGGCGTCGCGCTGTCGAGCGGCATGACGACGTCAACCGAGAGCGCGCCGTGCCAGTTAAGATGCGCGCCGATGGTCTCGAGCGCGGCGCGGATCGCCGGCCGGCTCACGCTCTCCTTGATCGCCTCGCCGCCGCCGACGCCGGCCACGATCTGCCGGTAGGCGTGGAAGCCGATCAGCGTGCCGCGGCAGAACACCGACTGGGCCTTCTCGACCGTGCCCGTGATGAGATCCTGCGCCAGCACTTCGCCGGCAAAATCGCCGGAAGATTCCAGGTCGTAGAGCGCGCGGTTGAGATCGCCGGCGTCGCGCACGAACCAGACGCCGCGGCTCGCGGTGCCGACCGACGTCTTGACCACGGATGGAAACCGCATCGCCTCGCGCAGTTCGTCGGCCGAGTGCACGATCCGGGTCGGCGGCTGCGGCAGGCCGAGCCGGTCGAGCAGCCAGCAGAAAGCGGCCTTGCTGTGCACCGCGCGATAGCTGTCGAAATCCGGCAGTGCAAGGCCGGTACGCGATGTCAGCCGCGCCGCGGCGCGGGCGAACAAGAACCCCTGCTCATGGGTCGGCAGCAACACATCGAAACGCCGCGATGCCAATAGCCGCTCGACGAAGCCGAGGAAGCCGGCCGGATCCGACCGCAGCGGCGGACAATGGTGGTACTTGCGGACAAAGCGGGAATAGCGCGCCAGGCACCAGCGCGAGGGATCGCAGACCTCGACGTGATGGCCGGCCAGCCCCAGGATCGTGATCGTCTCGCGGCCGGAGGTGCTGGAGCCCTCCGACACAAGCACCCGGAGCGGCTTTTTGGCGTCGATCATGACCGATCATTACCGCGCGGCCACACTTTGTCGCCGCCTTTAATGCCGCATGTGTCGATCCGGCACGCCCGCGGCGAAGGCAGCCATGCGCCCGCGTTCATGGACAATTAGCGGCCAGCCTCTATTTTCTGCCCGCCCTGCCGGGCTTTGAAAAGGGTGGGTTGTCACGGACATGGTCGACATTCTGGCCGCACCGCAGCAAGCGAAGGCCGACAGCGCGCTGCGCACGCTGACGGGGATTTCGGTCGCCCATTGGGTCAGCCATTTCCATATCTTCGTGCTGCCGATGCTGTTCCCGTTCCTGAAGCAGCAGCTCGGCGTCGGCTATGTCGAGCTCGGTTTCGCACTGACGGTGTTTGCGGTGGTCTCCGGCCTGACCCAGGCGCCGATCGGCTACCTCGCCGACCACATCGGCGCGCGCAAGATCCTGCTGATCGGGCTCACCGTCGGTGGCTGTGCGCTGATCGGGCTCGGCCTGCATTTGAGCTATACCTCGCTGATCGTCTGCGCCGTGCTGCTCGGCCTCGCCAACAGCGTCTACCATCCGGCCGATTACGCGATCCTCTCGGCCCATATGGACGAGGCGCGGATGGGCCGCGCCTTCTCGATCCACACCTTTGCCGGCTTCCTCGGCGGCGCGGTGGCGCCTGCGATCATGGCAGCGCTGGTCGCTTCGATCGGCGGCCTCGGCGCGCTGGTCGTCGCCGGCGCGGTCGGACCGCTGGTGGCGCTGTTCCTGATCGTGCTCGGGATTCCCGATGCCGGCGCCAACAAGAACAAGCCGAAGGACGACACCGCGCCGAAAGCCAGCGTGATCACCCCGGCGCTGATGGTGCTGACCGCCTTCTTCACGCTGCTCAGCCTGTCGACCTCGGGCATCAACAATTTCGGCGTGGTCGCGCTGATGGGGGGCTACGGCGCGTCGTTCTCGACCGCCAACATCGCGCTCACCGCGTTCCTCGGCGCCAGCGCCGCGGGCGTGCTCGCCGGCGGGTATCTCGCCGACTGGACCCATCGCCACAGCCAGCTCGCCGCGGCCTGCTTCGCGGTCAATGCCGCGCTGGTGCTGCTGATCGCGCTGCTGAACCTGCCGCCGGTGGCACTCACGCTCGCGATGGGGCTTGCCGGCTTCCTCGGCGGCGTGATCGCGCCGTCGCGCGACATGATGGTGCGCAACGCGGCGCCTCCCGGCGCCGCCGGCCGCGCCTTCGGCATCGTCTCCACCGGCTTCAACTTCGGCGGCATCGTCAGCCCGCTATTGTTCGGCTGGATCATGGACCAGCACATGCCGCATTGGGTGTTCGGCGCGTCCGTGTGCTTCATGGTGCTGACCGTGCTGCTCGCGCTGGTCACCGAGCGCAAGCCGCAGGCCTCCGAGCTCGCCATCCAGGCGCAGCCCCGTTAGGCGATTGCTCCAATCGCGCAGCTGCCGTCCGCGAAAGGCCCGATTTACCGGCCCCAGAATGCGGGTGTCATCTTGAATCGTCGCCAGCTCTTGCGCAGCGCTTTCGTCACCGCGATCTGATCGCGGGCCAGCCAGCCGGCCATCGCGCCGATGCCGAGATGAAGCGCAGGCTGATCGTCCTGCGCGATGGTGTGGAGCAGCACGCGCGTACTGCCGATGTCGCACACCCGCCCGAGGCTGTTCTGTAGCCCGGCGAGCCGCTTCACGTAGCGTTTCGCCGGCGCGTGGGCGGCATAAAGCGGCAGGAAGAACTCCGCCGCATAGCGCAACTTCTTGAGGTTGATCCTCAGATTGTGCTGTGCGTGGATATCGAGCCGCCGGAATCCCGCACCCCGCTTCAAAGTCTTGCGATGCAATCGTTGCAATATCCTGTCGGCTAGCACCGGTATCGGTTGCGACAGGACGGCCAGCGCTTCGCTGTCGATCTCGTTGCGCCAGCCGCGGCGTTCCACCAAATGCCCCAGCGAAAGCAGGAAGCGGCTGCATCGGGGATCAGCCAGAACGCTTTGCAAAGTCCCGTAGCTCGACTTCTGCCGCTGCTCGACCGCCTTGCGGAGGCCGTCCAGGTCGATATCCGGAACCGCGCTGACCAGGCGG
Organism: Bradyrhizobium sp. CCBAU 53421; assembly: GCF_015291625.1. Lineage (NCBI taxonomy): Bacteria > Pseudomonadati > Pseudomonadota > Alphaproteobacteria > Hyphomicrobiales > Nitrobacteraceae > Bradyrhizobium > Bradyrhizobium sp. CCBAU 53421. Next base: position 748,031 of record NZ_CP030047.1, on the reverse strand, counting down.
GTGATCGTCGTTCCGGCGAAGACGTCCCAGTCGCGGGCCCGGCCGAGTTGCCGCATCAGCCATTTTGCTTCGCCATTGATCGCCAGAAATGCCGGCGATGGAATGTCGCGCCGGAACAGCGCACAGATCGTCCGCAAGCGCCGCAACGCCACGCGCATCTGGTGCACGCCTTCGGGGTCCGATCCCTGCTCGGCCACCGCGTGATTTTTCAAAAGATGATGCCAGCAGGAACCCACCAACAATGCGATGACGTCGTCGACCACGAGCTCCGCGGTGATGCCCGACAATTCGGCCTTCGCGGCCGACGGCGCGACATCGAACGCGAGCGCATAGCCGCGTTCCGCCTTGCTGCGCGTGCCGATCTGCAGCGGCGCGGCGTCGAGCAACTGCGTTCCGAGATCGAACAGGACGCCGGCATTGCCGCTCTTCAGTTCAAGCTCGATCTCCGACAGCACCTCCTGGCGCGCATCGGCCTCGATCGTCCCCTCGTCGAATGCGACTTCGATCGACGCATCGGGCAGGTCGAGCTGCCGCGCGTGCCGGCGCACCTTTGTCGCAAAGACCGGCACCAGCGTATCGTTGCTCAGCGCCGCCACGGGATCGCCGACCTCGTCGGCGGGCAGTCGCGCCAGATCAGGGGCGATGCCTTCAACCGGCACCTCCCATTGGCGACGCGACAGAGGCTGCGCACCATTGGGTGCCAGCTTCAGCGTCTGGATGAAGTTCTTGCCGCTACGTCGCACGCGCAGTGACATGCCATGCTGAAACAGCAGTCGCTCCGGCGTGTCGTAGTACACCGTTTCCAGCCGGTGAAATGCGCCGCGATTGCGCGCATACTGCACGATGCAGGGTGCCTCGCGCAGCTTCTCGAGGCTTCCTTGCGGCGCAAGCAGCTTGAGTTCGATTTCCGCCTGATCGCCATGCCTCATGGCAATGGCAGTGCCCGCATCGGTCACGACCGGCCGCCGTCCGTCCAATGATAACGTCCCCGGCATGGTTTATGAAGTATTCATGACAATGACAAGGCATACCGCCGTATCGCAGCGTGCATTAGCCGCGCATTTTATCTAAATCTACGCGGTCAAGTTGTGCGTGGCTACTCCGCTAGCCAAGAGCGAAGGAATCCTGCCGCGCGACGGTGTGCGCGACGCATTCATTCCGATCGTCGCGACAGCACCTGCTTCAAGAGCGGCTCGATCCGCCTCAGGGCCTCGGCCTTCGGCATCCTGGCTGAATTCCAGAAATCGGCGGATCAGATAGCGGAATTGCGACAGCGCCTCGTCATCGGCTTGGCTCGGAACCCGCTTTCGCGCCTTATTCAGAGCCTTGGCCTGATTCAGAGCCTTGGCCTGCGATTTCGAAGGTCCCTTCAACGCTGCCATTCGACGGCTCCCGCTTGTAATTATATCGCAGTACGATATTACGCCGCGGTCCACTTCACCCGAGCCTTACGCCACCGATGAGCGTCATTTCCAGCAAATCGACCGCCCCCGCCGAAACAAGTGCCACAGCCGGCGCCAAGACCAGCAATACGATCGGCGACAAGGCCGGCCATCTTCTGAGCGACTTCACCACCGATCCGCGTGTCGTGGTGATCTCGGCGATCGCCGTGTTCGTCTCCGCCGCCGGCGTGCTGGCCGGTGCGGGACTGCTGGAATTGATCAAACTCGCCACCAACATCGCCTATTTCGGCAAGTTCAGCTTCGCCGACCTGAAATTGCAGGATTCCCCGCTTGGCCTCTGGACCGTGCTGGTGCCGGTCGCGGGCTCGCTGATCATCGGCCTGATGGCGCGCTTCGGCAGCGATAAGATCCGCGGGCACGGCATTCCGGAAGCGATCGAGGCGATCCTGCTCGGCCGTTCCCGGCTCGATCCCAAGGTGGCGATCCTCAAGCCGTTGTCGTCAGCAGTGTCGATCGGCACCGGCGGCCCGTTCGGTGCCGAAGGCCCGATCATCATGACCGGCGGCGCGATCGGCTCGTTGATTGCCCAGATGCTTCCGGTGACGGACAACGAGCGCAAGACCCTGCTGGTGGCCGGCGCCGCCGCCGGCATGACCACGGTGTTCGGAACGCCGATCGCGGCGATCATGCTCGCGGTCGAACTGTTGCTGTTCGAATGGACGCCGCGCAGCTTCATTCCCGTCACTGTCGCAGCCGTAGTGGCGGCGGTCGGGCGCACCTTCCTGCACATGCAGGCGCCGCTGTTTCCGTTCACCGGCAGCGTCGACATTTCGGTGCTGCAACTCGGCGCCTGGATGCTGATCGGAATCCTGTCCGGGCTGCTGTCGGGCGTTCTCACCCAGCTGGTCTATGGGTTTGAGGACCTGTTCCTGAAGCTGCCGATCCACTGGATGTGGTGGCCGCTGATCGGCGGCCTGGTCGTCGGCCTCGGCGGGCTGATCGAGCCGCAGGCGCTCGGCGTCGGCTATGACAACCTCGCGTCGATGCTGCAAGGCGACGTGGTGTTGAAGGCCGCGCTGCTGCTGCTCGTGGTGAAGGCCGTGATCTGGTCGGTCGCGCTCGGCTCCGGCACGTCGGGCGGCGTGCTGGCGCCGCTGCTGATCATGGGCGGCGCGATGGGAACGGCGCTGAGCGGCTATCTACCTGAAGCGAGCCCCGGCTTCTGGGCGCTGCTGGCGATGGCGGCGACGATGGGCGGCACGATGCGCTCGCCTTTGACCGCAACCTTCTTCGCGGTCGAGCTCACCGGCAACACCCATGTCCTGCTGCCGCTGATCGCGGCCTGCGGCACCGCGCATGGCGTCACGGTGCTTTTGATGCGGCGCTCGATCCTGACCGAGAAGGTGGCGCGGCGCGGCCACCATCTGGTGCGCGAGTACCGGGTCGATCCCTTCGCCCTGACGCGCGTGCGCGACGTGATGACCAAGGCGGTCGAGACCGTCGCGGACACCATGACGCTGCACGGCGCGGCAGCCTTCCTGACCAACCCGAAGACCGGTCACCCGAGCTTCCCGGTCGTCGACGCCAACCATCACGTGCTCGGGGTGATCGATCCGCCGTCGGTGCTGCGCTGGCGCCGCGCCGGCACGCACCGTACCGCGACGCTCAAGCAGTTGCTGACCGGGAGCAAGATCACCGTCGCTTATCCCGATGAATATCTCGACCGGCTCGCCGATCGCCTGATGCAGGTCAACGTCTCGCACCTGCCTGTGATCTCGCGCGAGGACCAGCGCCTCGTCGGCTATATCGGCTGGAAGGACCTGATGCGCGTGCGCGCCAAGCTGCAGGCCGAGGAGACCCAGAAGACGGCGTTCTTCGGCGCGCGGTAGCTCTGCAGCGGCTTCCCCGCGGAACAAATTTCCGCCTGGCGGCAGCGCTCGATCCCCGCTGGCAAATCGCCGCCAGCGCATCCCAGAGCTTCACCGGCGATGGTTGACAGCATCAAGGGCTCACCCATGATGCTGGATAAACAAGAACAGCCTCGGGATGAAATGCCATGACCTCGACCCCAGACCTCGTGATCCGCGGCGGCAGCATCGCCGACGGCAAGGGCGGCGACCTCTATGAAGCCGATGTCGCGATCACCGGCGGCAAGATCACCGAGGTCGGCAAGGTCACGGCAAAGGGCAAGGAAGAGATCGACGCCCGCGGCAAGCTCGTCGCGCCCGGCTTCGTCGACGTCCACACCCATTACGATGGCCAGGTGACCTGGAGCCAGGACATCACGCCGTCGTCGCAGAACGGCGTCACCACGGCGATCATGGGCAATTGCGGCGTCGGCTTCGCGCCGTGCCGGCCGAGCGACCACAATAGGCTGATCCAGCTGATGGAAGGCGTCGAGGACATTCCGGAGCCGGTGCTCTCCGCCGGCATTCCCTGGGCGTGGGAGAGTTTCCCGGACTACATGGAGTGGCTGTCGAAGCGCAGCTTCGATATGGATATCGGCGCGCAGCTGCCGCACGCGGCGCTGCGGGTCTATGTGATGGGCGAGCGCGGCGCGCGCCGCGATCCCGCAACACCCGAGGACAACAAGGCGATGGCGGCGCTCGCAGGCGATGCGGTCCGATCCGGCGCGCTGGGCTTCTCGACCTCGCGCACGCTCAATCACCGCACCTCGACCGGCGACTACACGCCGACGCTGAAAGCGGGCGAAGATGAATTGACCGCGATCGCCGGCGCGATGCACGGCGTCGGCCGCAGCGTGCTGCAATTCGTGCTCGACCAGAGCACCGTGCACGAAGACCTGCCGATGATGCTGCGGGTCGCCGAGAACACCAAATGCCCGATCTCGTTCTCCGTCGCCCAGGCCGACAAGGCGCCGCGGCGCTGGCGGCAGACCATGGACACCATCAATGAAGCCGCAGCCCGCGGCCTGTCGATCACGACCCAGATCGCGGCGCGGCCGGTCGGGCTGCTGCTCGGACTGGAATTGTCGCGCAACCCGTTCCAGACCCATCCGAGCTATCGCGAGATCGCGAGGCTGCCGCTGGCGGAGCGGCTGACGCACCTGCGCCGGCCCGAGGTGCGCGCCGCGATTCTGAGCGAGAGCGCCACGGCGACCGACGATCCGCTGTTCTTCCGGCCGAACTACGACAAGATGTATCTGCTGGGTAATCCGCCGGACTACGAGCAGCCGCCGGAGAACGCGCTCGGCCCGCAGGCCCGCCGCCAGGGCCGGCAACCGGAAGAGCTCGCCTATGACGCGATGCTGACCGACGAGGGCCGCGGCATGCTCTACGTGCCGTTCCTGAATTATGCCGATGGCAATCTCGATGCCGTGCATGAGATGCTGCGCGAACCCAGCGCCGTGCCCGGCCTGTCCGACGGTGGCGCGCATTGCGGCATCATCTGCGACGCCAGCTTCCCGACCTATCTCTTGACGCACTGGACGCGCGACCGCAGCCGCGGCGACAAGCTGTCGATCCCGTTCGTGATCGCGGCGCAGTCGCGCAAGACCGCGCTGTCGGTCGGGCTCACTGATCGCGGCGTGCTCGCGCCGGGCTTCAAAGCCGACGTCAATGTGATCGATTACGACCGGCTGCATCTGCATCCGCCGAAGGTGCATTACGACCTTCCGGTCGGCGGTCGCCGCCTGCTGCAGCAGGTCGACGGCTACGACGCAACCATCGTCTCGGGCGTCGTCACGCAGCGCGCGGGCAAGGCCACCGGCGCACGGCCGGGCAGGCTGGTCCGCGGCGCGCAGGGAATGAACTGAAGTAAAGCCGTCGCAGCAAACTCCCGCCTCTCCCCTTGGGGGAGAGGCCGGATCGCATGGAGCGGAGCGCAATGCGATCCGGGTGAGGGGTTGCGGTCTCTCGAGGGGACTGAGTTTGCGGAGGCAAACCCCTCACCCGGATTTCCCGCTGACGCGCGAAATCCGGCCTCTCCCACAAGGGGAGAGGCGAAGTGAAGCGACTTGCTAGGGGGCGCCCCGTTACGTCGGCGACATCGCGCCCTTGATCGTGCCGGCGGGCTGCGACGTGCCGGTCAACCGCGCACGCTCGGTGTTCGGCCACAGCAGCAGCAATCCGAGCAGGCCGGAGCCGACCATGATCGCAGCGTTGATGGTGAAGCCCGTCATGTAGCCCTCCATCATTGCCCCGGCATGCTGAATCACGTTGCCCATCACCTGCGGCGCCAAAATGCCCGACAGCGTGTACAGCGCGCCGTAGATCGCGATCACCGCACCACGCTGCGACACCGGCGTGAACTCGCCGAGCATCGCCGGGCAAACCACATAGATCGAGCCGCACAGGCCAGAGCCGACCACCAGCAGCGCGATCATCAGCGCGCCGGGCGCAACATGGGGCAGCGTCGCCAGAATGCAGCCGCCAACGATGAGCGGCGCCGACCCGAGCACGCCGCGCGCGCCGCGCGTGGTGAAACCGCGCGCCAGCATCAGCTGCGAAATCCAACCGGTCAGGATCACGACAACCGCGCCAAAGACCCAGGGCAGGATCGAGATGAAATTGGCCTCCTTCTGCGTAAAGCCCAAGCCCTCGATGATGAAGGATGTGAACCAGGTCAGTCCGAGCGACAACGCCCAATAGGCGCCGAAGGTCGCGGCAACGCAGCCGATGAAGGTGCGCGACGTCAAAAGCCTCCAGTAGGAAATCCGTTGCTCATCGGCGACAACAGCCGCCGTCGACGCCAGTGGCCCTTCCTTGCCGAACGCAAACCAGGCGACGGCCCAGAGCAGGCTGACGACACCGAGCACACCGAAGGCAAGATGCCAGCTGTAGGTGTTGATGACCCAGCCCAGCGCGGGCATCGTCAGGATCACGCCAAATGCCGATCCTTGCGACAAGATCGCGGTCGGCAGCGTGCGCTTCTCGTCCGGGAACCATTTGTAGATCGCATGAATGGCAACCGCCGCCGCCGGTCCTTCGCCGGCACCGAGGATGATGCGACAGACCATCAGCGTCGTGAAGTCGACAGGGCCGACCATCGGAAACTGCGTCACCGCCCAGATCAGCGCCAGGATCAGCAATATCCAACGCGTCGACGCGCGATTGGCGACGAAGCCGATCACGATCGCCGAGATCGAGAACAGATAGAAGAACGACGATCCGAGGGTGCCGAACTGCTCCGGAGTGAGGCCCAGATCCTTCTTGATCGGCACGCCGGCCAGCCCGACCACGATCTTGTCGGCAAAGTTCACCACCATGAACAGGAATAGAAGGAAGGTGATCTGCCAGGCGCCTTTGGGCGTCCTCGTTGACATCCCCTTGGACGTCGGCTGCGTCATCATGTCTGGCTCCCCGTCGTTTCGTTTTTTGGCTTCGTAAGATCGGCCCCGTCAGGCGATGCTAGCCACGCCTCGCCACGCAACGCAACACCGCATTTCCTCGGGTTCTGTGGCCGGCGCGACACGATGCCGGGCAAGCACGCCCGATCACGTTCGCGTCGTCGCGGCCAGTGAAGCGGTGATCTGTCACGGGCCGGCTGCTATGCTCGGGCTAACGACGAGCCGAGGTTATCGAAGGTTGGGTTATTTCATGAACAGATCGATCCTTCGCGCGGCCGCCTGCGCCGCGCTTATGTCCGCCACGCTGCTCGCGGTGCCTTCCGTCCGCGCCGAGGACGCCGCCGGTCCCGACTATGCGGCGATCGTCGCCGCGCCCGATCGCAGCGATGCGGATCGCCAGGTCGACCTACGCCGCCAGCCGGCCAAGATGCTGGCCTTTGCCGGCGTCAAGCCGGGCATGAGCATCCTCGACATGGCCGCGAGCGCCGGCTACAGCACCGAGCTGTTGGCGCGCACCGTCGCCCCGTCGGGCAAGGTCTACGCGCAGGACTCGGCCACCGTGCTCGAGCGCTTCGTCAAGGACAAGTTCGACACCCGCGCCAAGTCGCCGGCGATGAAGAACGTCGTCCATGTCGTGCGCGACTACGACGATCCGATCCCGCCCGAGGTCAGCAACCTCGACATGATCACCTTCTTCTTTTTCTATCACGACATCAGCTATCTGCCGGTCGACCGCGCCGCGATGAACAAGAAGATGTTCGCCGCGCTGAAGCCGGGCGGCTACCTGATCATCGCGGACCACTCGGCCAAGGCGGGCGACGGCACCAGCGTCGCCAAAACGCTGCACCGGATCGAGGAGAGCACCCTGAAACAGGAGATCGAGGCGGCCGGCTTCAAGCTGGTGGCCGAGGGCGATTTCCTGCATCATGCGGAGGACCCGAAGGACATTCCCGTCTTCAAGGCGCCGGTGCCGATCGACGAGTTCGTCCTGAAATACCAGAAGCCTTGAATGAGGCACGGCCATCGCTTCATCTGACCAGACCGCCGCGGTGCTTCGCGTCACCGGCCTGACCAAGAGTTACCGCACTGCCGGTGAAGACGTCGCGGTGCTGCGCGGCGTCGACCTTGCCGTTGCAACCGGCGAGAGCGTGGCGCTGACCGGCGAATCCGGTAGCGGCAAGAGCACGCTGCTGCACCTGATCGCAGGGCTCGATGCCGCCGACAGCGGCGAGATCAGGCTTGCCGATATCACGGTCTCCGCCCTCGACGACGCCGGGCGCGCCGAGCTGCGCCGCGACCGGCTCGGCCTCGTGTTCCAGCAGTTCAACCTGATCCCGAGTCTCTCGGTCGCGGACAATCTCGTGTTCCAGTCGCGCATCGCCGGCCGGCATGATGCCGCCTGGCATGACGAGCTGGTCGAGCGCCTTGGGCTGAAGCAGCTGTTGAAGCGCTATCCCGAGCAATTGTCCGGCGGCCAGCAGCAGCGCGTCGCGATCGGCCGCGCGCTGGCACCGAAGCCGCTGCTGCTGCTCGCCGACGAGCCGACCGGCAATCTCGACGAGGATACCGCGGACGAGGTGCTGCGGCTCGCCCGCGATCTGGTGACACGCACCGGCTGCGGCTTCCTGATGGTCACCCACAGCGCGCGGCTGGCCGCGACGCTCGATCGTCAGGTCAACCTGCATGCTGGAGTGATTGCGTGAGGCGCCCATTATGGATCCTAGCCGTGCTGCTCAGCCATTGGCGGCGGCATCCGATGCAGCTTGCGACGCTGCTGATCGGATTGATCTCGGCGACCGCGCTGTGGAGCGGCGTGCAGGCGCTGAACCAGCAGGCCCGCATCGCCTATGACCGCGCGGCCGCGACCTTCGGCGGCTCGCGCACCGCGATGCTGACCGCGAAGGACAGCGCGACCTTGCCGCAACAACTGTTCGTCGATCTGCGCCGCGCCGGCTGGCCGGTGTCGCCGATGCTGGAGGGGCGCGTTCAGATCGACGGGCGCAGCTTCCGTCTGCTCGGCGTCGAGCCGGTGACGCTGCCGTCCGAGGTTGGCAACGCGCCGGCGGTCGGGCGCGGCAGCCTGCAATCCTTCGTCACGCCGCCAGGTGAAATGCTGGCGGCGCCTGAGACGTTGCGGGATCTCGGCCTCAAGGAAGGCGAACGGCCGCAGGCCAACGGCATCACCTTGCCGCCGCTGCGCGTGCAAGCCGAGCTTGCGCCCGGCGCGCTCATCGTCGACATCGGCATCGCGCAGGACATTTTGAAGATGCCCGGCCAGGTGTCGCGTCTGCTGGTCGGCAAGTCCAAAGCACCACGTGCAGCGCTGGAAAGCGTCGCAGGTGAAAAGCTCCGCCTGGTCGAGCCGAGTGCCGAGAGCGATCTCGAACGCTTGACCGACAGCTTCCATCTCAACCTCACCGCCTTCGGCCTGCTGTCGTTCTTCGTCGGGCTGTTCATCGTCAACTCCGCGATCGGGCTCGCCTTCGAGCAGCGGCTGCCGATGCTGCGGACGCTGCGCGCCTGCGGCGTCTCGGCGCGGATGCTCAACACCGTGCTTGTCATCGAGCTGGTGTCGCTGGCGCTGGTCGCCGGCCTGATTGGTCTCGTCTGCGGCTACTTCATCGCGGCGGCGTTGCTGCCCGATGTCGCGGCCTCGCTGCGCGGGCTCTATGGCGCGCAGATTCCCGGGCAGCTTTCGCTCAAGCCCGTGTGGTGGCTTGTCGGCATCGCGATCAGCATCCTGGGCGCGCTCGCCGCGGCGGCCGCGAGCCTCGCCAAGGCGATCCGGATGCCGGTGCTGGCGACGGCGCAGCCGCAGGCCTGGCAGCAGGCGCAGCGGCGCTGGCTGATGTTTCAGAGCGCCGCGGCACTCGCGGTGTTCGCGGTCGCCGCGGCTCTCATCCAGTTCGGCGATTCCCTGATCGCGGGCTTCGCCGTGCTGGCCGCGCTGATGCTCGGCGCGGCATTGATCCTGCCGATGGTGCTGCAGATCGCGCTCGCGCTCGGCCAGCGCAGCGCGCGGCAACCGGTCGGCATCTGGTTCTGGGCCGACAGCCGCCAGCAGCTGTCAGGCCTGTCGCTGGCGCTGATGGCGCTGCTGCTCGCGCTCGCCGTCAATGTCGGCGTCAGCACCATGGTGGAAAGTTTCAGCCGCACCTTCCTGGTCTGGCTCGACGGCCGTCTCGCCGCCGACGTCTATGTCAGCGCCGCGAGCGATCAGCAGGCGAAGGAGATCAAGGCCTGGCTGCGCGATAGGCCGGAGGTTCAGGCCATCCTGCCGGGCGGCCGCGCCGACACCCAGCTTGGCGGCGCGCCGATCGAGGTGCTCGGCCTGCCCGACCACACGACCTATCGCGACAATTGGCCGTTGCTCGAAAGCACCGCGAATGCCTGGGTGCGCTTGCGTCCCGGCGACACGTGTCTGGTCAGCGAGCAGCTGTCGCGGCGGATGAAGCTCGCGATTGGCGATCATATCGAGGTACCCGCCCCCGGCGGCAACTGGCCGCTCGAGATCGTCGGCATCTATGCCGATTACGGCAACCCCAAGGGCCAGATCGCGGTCAACTTCGCCGCACTGACGCGGCGCTTCCCGGACGTGCCGCAGACCCGGCTGGGGCTCCGCGTCGCGCCCGATCACATCGCGCCGCTGATCACGGCGTTGCAGGAGAAGTTCGGTCTCGACGACCGCAACGTTGCCGACCAGGCGACGGTGAAGCGGGAATCCAAGCGGGTGTTCAACCGCACCTTCTCGGTGACGGCGGCGCTCAACGCCTTCACGCTCGGCGTCGCCGGCGTCGCGCTCCTGACCAGCCTGCTCACGCTGGCCAATTCGCGGCTGCCGCAACTGGCGCCGCTGTGGGCGATCGGCCTGACGCGGCGGCGGCTCGCGGCGCTCGAGCTATTGAAGACCATGGCGGTTGCATTGATCACCGCGCTGTTCGCACTGCCGCTCGGCCTTCTGGTCGCGTGGTGCCTGCTTGCTATCGTCAATGTGAAGGCGTTCGGCTGGCGGCTGCCGTTCCAAGTCTTCCCGCTGCAGCTGATCGAGCTGCTCGCAGTGGCGATGGCGGCGGCGCTCTGTGCGGCGGCGCTGCCGGTCGCTAGACTGGCGCGCATGCAGCCGGCCACCCTGATCCGGACCTTCGTCAATGAGCGCTAGCAGCACGATCACCCGCCGCGCCTTTGCTGGCGGCGCGCTGGCGCTGGCGCTCGGCGGCAAGGGTCTCGCGCAGGGCTTTGCCGGGCTCGGCGAGAATGCCGAGGGTTTTGCCGCCGTCACGCCGGGCAAGCCGTTCGTATTCCCCGTCGATCACGGCCCGCATCCGGAGTTCCGGATCGAGTGGTGGTACGTGACGGCAAACCTGTCCGATGCCAGCGGCGCGGCCTATGGCGCGCAATGGACGCTGTTCCGCCAGGCGACGAAGCCAGGCGGACCGGCCGAGGGCTGGGCCAACCAGCAGGTCTGGATGGGCCATGCCGCCGTGACCAGCGCCACCACGCATCGCTTCAGCGAGACCTTTGCGCGCGGCGGCGTCGGGCAGGCCGGTGTCGAAGCCACGCCGTTCCGTGCCTGGATCGACGCCTGGGAGATGCATGGGATCGACCCATTCGATGCGCAGCGCGTCGCGCCGCTCGAACTGAAGGCCTCGGCTGCCGACTTCGGCACCGCGCTCCGCCTCAACGCCAATCGCCCGCTGGTGCTGCAAGGCGACCATGGCTACAGCCGCAAGTCGGATCGCGGACAGGCGTCCTATTATTACAGCCAGCCGTTCTACACGGTGTCCGGCCGCATCGAGATCGACGACCGATCGGTCGACGTCACGGGCACGGCCTGGATGGATCGCGAATGGAGCAGCCAGCCATTGGCGGCGGATCAAACCGGCTGGGACTGGTTCTCGCTGCATCTGCCCGGCGACGAGAAGCTGATGCTGTACCGGCTGCGCCAGAAGGACGGCCGCGACAACCTGTTCGGCAACTGGTTCACGCCGGACGGCCGCTCGGCCGAGATCGCTGGCCCCGGCAACAGCATCACGCCGGTTGCGACCACCGAGATCGACGGCCGCAAGCTGCCGACGTCGTGGCGCGTGACCCTTCCGGCGCGCGGCCTTGCCATCGAGACTACGCCGCTCAATCCGAAGGCCTGGATGGGAACCAGCTTCCCCTATTGGGAAGGCCCGATCCGCTTCTCGGGCAGCCACGCCGGAATCGGCTATCTTGAGATGACCGGGTACTAGAGCATGATCCGGAAAAGTGCGGAGCGGTTTTCCGAAAAGATCATGCTCTAACAAGAAGCCCAAACGTCGACGGAAGATCGGCGCCGCCCAAAATGACCCTGCCTGTCACACCGGTCGTCGCTGCCGCGTCACGAGGTCGGGGCCAACAGAACCAGAGGACACGCCTGACATGTACCACTACACGGCCATCGTCACCTGCCTTGCGGTCGCATTCTATTTCTTCACCACGACACAGGTCGCGCACGCGCGCGCCGCCTATGGCGTCAAGCTGCCGGCGATCTCGGGCCATCCGGACTTCGAGCGCATCTTCCGCATCCAGATGAACACGCTGGAATGGATGCCGATCTTCCTGCCGTCGCTCTGGCTGTTCGCGATCTATATCGGCGACGCCACGGCTGCCGCGATCGGCGCGATCTGGGTGATCGGCCGCATCGTCTACTTCATCGGCTATCGCGAGGCGGTGGCAAAGCGCAGCCGCGGATTTGGCATCCAGGCGATGGCCGCGATCATTCTATGGGTCGGCGCGCTCGGCGGCGCGGTGTGGCGGCTGGTGCATTGAGGGCGTGATCGCGCCACACCCTCCGCTGTCGTCCCGGCGAAGGCCGGGACGACAGCGATATTTGTTGCCCCAGCTACGCCTCACTTGGTCAGCGGGCACCCGCTTTCCTTGGCGGTGAAGAACGCCTTGTCGCCGGGCACCACGGCGATCTGCTTGTAATAGTCCCACGGCTTCTTCGACTCCGAGGGCTTCTTGACCTCGAACAGATAGAGGTCATGCACCATGCGGCCGTTGGCGAGCACCTTGCCCTTGGCAAAGGCGTCGTCGACCGGCAGCTCCTTCAGCTTGGCGGCGACCGCCTCGCTGTCCTTGGTGCCAGCGGCCTTCACCGCCTTCAAATAGCTCAGCGTCGCCGAATAGGTGCCGGCATGGATCATGCTCGGCATCCGGCTGGTGCGCTTGAAGAAGCGCTCGCTGAAGGCGCGCGAGGCATCGTCGTGGTCCCAGTAGAAGCCCTCGGTGAGCACCAGACCCTGCGCCGCCTCGAGCCCGAGACCGTGCACCTCCGACAGCGTCATCAGCAGGCCGGCGAGCTTCTGGCCGCCGCGCACGATGCCAAACTCAGCCGCCTGCTTGATCGAGTTGGTGGTGTCGAGGCCGGCATTGGCAAGTCCGATGATCTTGGCCTTCGAGCTCTGCGCCTGCAGCAGGAAGGACGAGAAGTCCGACGAGTTGAGCGGCACGCGGACCGAGCCGACTACCTTGCCACCCTTCGAGGCAACGATGTCGCTGGTGTCCTTTTCCAGCGCGTAGCCGAAGGCATAGTCGGCGGTCAGGAAGAACCAGGTGTTGCCGCCCGCTTCCGTCAGCGCCCCGCCGGTACCGACCGCGAGCGCGCGGGTGTCATAGGCCCAGTGGAAGCTATAGGGCGTGCAGGCATCGCCTGAAATGCGCGAGGTCGCCGCGCCGACCACGATATCGATCTTCTTCTTTTCCTTGGACAGTTCCTGCACCGCGAGCGCGACCGACGACGTGGTGAGCTCGGTGATCATGTCGACGTTCTCGACCTCGTACCAGCGCCGCGCGATCGCGGTTGCGAGGTCGGGCTTGTTCTGATGGTCGGCGGTGACGATCTCGATCTTCTGGCCCAGCACCTCGCCGCCGAAATCCTCAACTGCCATCCGTGCGGCCTCGAGCGAATACTTTCCGCCGTAGTCGGCGTATACGCCCGACTGGTCGTTCAGGATGCCGATCTTGACACCCTGGGCCATCGCCGGCGCCGCCAGCATCAGGCTGCACGCCGCAACCGCAGCCAAAAATCCCGACTTCATTGTTGTGCTCTCCCAGCAGTCTCTATCAGGAAAAATCGGCGCGACATTATTTTATAACCTAGCTGCTGCCCATCTCTTTCCGCTCAGCCAAAAGTATGGGCTCTGTCCACGCACGCCCACAGTTTCCCCGTCACCCTGAGGTGCGAGCGGCGCGAGCCTCGAAGGCCCGGCCGCTGGCCGTGCATCCTTCGAGACGCCTGCTTCGCAGGCTCCTCCAGCGACAAAGGCGAGGCCTTTGCGCGGGGATGACGGGCAAGGACCTTGCTTCCGCGGAATGCCGAATGCCGCCCGTTACCCCGCCACGGTCGCCGCTGGTTCCTTCGGCTTGCCCTCGTTCTTTCCTTCCGCGAGGTTGCGCACCACCATGTAGAAGATCGGCGTGAAGACGAGGCCGAACAGGGTGACGCCGAGCATGCCGAAGAACACCGCGACACCGACCGCCTGCCGCATCTCCGAGCCCGAGCCGGTCGACACCACCAGCGGCAGCACGCCGAGGATGAAGGCGAACGACGTCATCAGGATCGGCCGCAGGCGCAGCCGGCAGGCCTCGATCACCGCCTCCAGCCGCGGCCGGCCCTCGAGCTCGATATCGCGCGCGAACTCGACGATCAGGATCGCGTTCTTGGCGGCAAGGCCCACCAGCACCACGAAGCCGATCTGGGTCAGGATGTTGACGTCCTGGCCCATGATGCGCACGCCGATGGTGGCCGCGAACAGGCACATCGGCACGATCAGGATCACCGCGAACGGCAAGGTCCAGCTGCCATATTGCGCGGCCAGCACCAGGTAGACGAACAGCACGCAGATCGGGAACACGTAGAGGCCGGCATTGGCGCCATTGACCTGCTGGTAGGACAGATCGGTCCATTCGAACGAGAAGCCGCTCGGCAGGGTTTCGTCGGCGATCTTCTTGATGGTGTTGAGCGCCGTCGTCGAGCTGACGCCCGACGCCGGCTCACCCTGCAGTTCGGACGCCGAGTAGAGATTGTAGCGCGCGACGCGGTCGGGGCCCGAGATGTCCTTGAAGTCGACGACGCTGCCGAGCATCACCATGTCGCCACTGGCGTTGCGGGTGCGCAGCCGCGACAGATCGGTGGTCTCCTTGCGGAACGGCAGATCGGCCTGCGCGGTGACGTGATAGGTGCGCCCGAACAGGTTGAAGTCGTTGACATAGGTCGAGCCGAAATAGGTCTCGATCGTGTCGGTGATGTTGGCGATGGGAACGCCGAGCTTCTGCGCCTTGACGCGATCGATATCGACGAACAGCTGCGGAGTGTTCGCAGAGTACGGCGAGAACACCGAGGTCAGGTTCGGCGACTTGCGCGCGGCCTGCACCAATTCGTCGGTCGCGGACGCCAGCAATTCGGGCCCGCGGCCTTGCCGGTCCTGGACGCGGATGGTGAAACCACCGCCGGTGCCGATGCCGGGCACGGCCGGCGGCGGAATGACGATGATGAAGGCGCCCTGGATCACCGACAGGCGCTTGCGCAGGTCGGCCGTGATCGCAGTCGCCGTCAGGCCCTTCTTCAGGCGCGCCTCCGGCTCGTCGAACACCGGGAACAGCGCCGCGGCATTACCCGCTTGCGTGCGTGTCGCGCCCGAGAAGCCGGCGAAGGCCGCAACGCGAACGATGCCGGGCGTATCCAGCGCGATCCGCTCGATCTCGCGGACCACGGCCGTGGTCCGCGCCAGCGACGCGGCGCCCGGCAGCTGCGCCGAGATGATGACGTAGCCGCGGTCCTGCGCCGGGATGAAGCCCTGCGAGGTGGTCGCGAGCAGCCAACCGGCGCTACCGATCAGCACGAGATAGATCGCGACCATCACCACCGTATGCCGGATCACGAAGTCGGCGACCGCCGCATAGCCGTGAGCCAGCCGGTCGAACACCCGGTTGAACAGCGCGGTGAAGCTGTCCCAGCCGCGCGCGATGATGTTCCAGCGTGCCGGCGGGCGCTTCTCCTCGTGCGGGACCAGGATCTGCGAGGCCAGCGCTGGCGACAGCGTCAGGGAGCAGAAGCAGGAGATCGCGGTCGCGACGGCGATCGTGACCGCGAATTGCTGGAAGAACTGCCCGGAGATGCCGCCGAGGAAGGCGGTCGGCACGAACACCGCGCACAGCACCAGCGCGATCGAGACCAGCGCACCGCCGACCTCCTCCATGGTCTTGAGCGCAGCCTCGCGCCTGGACATGCCATGCTCGAGATGCCGCTCGACATTCTCGACCACCACGATGGCGTCGTCGACCACGATGCCGACCGCCAGCACGAGGCCGAACAGCGTCAGATTGTTGATCGAGAAGCCGAGCGCGGCCATGACCGCGAAGGTGCCGACCAGCGACACCGGGATCGCGATGATCGGGATGATCGCAGGCCGCCAGCCCTGCAGGAACACCAGCACCACGATGACGACGAGCGCCATCGCCTCGTAGATCGTCTTGATCAGCTCATGGACCGATTGGGCGATGAATTCGGTCGGGTTGTAGCCGATGTTGTAGTCGAGCCCCTTCGGGAAACCCGCCTTCATCCGCTCCATCGTGTCGGAGATGCTCTTGGCGGTGGCGAGCGCGTTCGATCCGGGCCGCTGCGTAACCAGCAGCGCGACCGCCGACTTGCGCAGCAGGAAGCTGTTGGTGGCATAGGACAGCGCACCGAGCTCGACGCGGGCGACGTCGCGCAGCCGCACCGTGCGGCCGTCGGAGCCGGCCTTCACCACGATGTCCTCGAATTGCCTGATGTCCTTGAGGCGGCCGGTGAACACGAGGTTCGGCTGGAAGGCGCGATCGGCGATCGGCGGCTCGGCGATCTGGCCGCCCGCGATCTGCAGGTTTTGCGCCCGGATCGCAGCCAGCACCTCGGTCGAGGTCAGGCCGAGATTGGCGATCCGGTCGGGATCGAGCCACAGCCGCATCGAATAGTCGCGCGCGCCGAACATCTGGATGTCGCCGACGCCGTCGAGCCGCAACAGCTGGTCGCGGACCTGCAGCAGCGCGTAGTTGGAGATGTAGAGCTGGTCGAACGTGTCGTCGGGCGACAGCATGAACACGACCATCAGGATGTCGGGCGAGTTCTTGCGGGTGACGACGCCGTTGCGCTGGACTTCTTCGGGCAGCCGCGGCTGCGCGATCGCGACGCGGTTCTGCACCAGCACCTGGGCCTTGTCGAGGTCGGTGCCGAGCTTGAAGGTCGCGGTGATGGTGAGCTGGCCGTTCGAGGTCGCCTGGCTGTAGAGATACAGCATGTCCTCGACGCCGTTGATCTCCTGCTCGATCGGAGCGGCGACCGTGTCGGACACGGTCTGCGCCGAAGCGCCCGGATACTGCGTCGTGACGGTGACGGTCGGCGGCACGACCTGCGGATATTCCGAGACCGGCAGCGTCGGATAGGCGATCGCGCCGACGATCAGCAGCACGATCGACAGCACCATCGCGAGGATGGGCTGGTTGATGGAAAGCCTGCCGAGATTCATGGCTTGGCACCTGCCGCGGGCTTGGTGTCTGCCGCCGGCTTGGTATCCGCCGGAGCCTGGGCCATCTTCGGCGTCACCTTGGCGCCGACACGGGCGCGTTGCAGCCCGTCGACGATCACATGATCCTCCGGCTTGAGGCCTTCGCGGATCACGCGCAGGCCCTCATCCAGCGGCCCGAGCGTAACGGCTCTTGCTTCCACCGTGTTGTCGTCCTTGACCACGAACACGATCTTGCGCGACTGGTCGGTGGCAACAGCGGTATCCGGGATCAGCAGCGCCTCATAGGGCGAGGAGCCGATCAGACGGACGCGGCCGAACTGGCCGGGCAGGATCGAGAGATCCTTGTTCGGAATGATCGCGCGGCTGCGCAGCGTCGCGGTGGAGACGTCGAGGCGGTTGTCGAGGAAGTCCATCTTGCCCTCATGCGAGGGCTTGGTCTCGCCGGTCAGCGTCACCTGCACCGGGTTCGCCGTGTCGCGCGAGCTCGGCCGCCGGCCTTCGAACCACAGCTTGCTGTTGCGCTGATAGGTCGCCTCGTCGACGTCGAAATAGATGTAGATCGGATCGAGCGACACGATCGAGGTCAGCAGCGTCGCGCCACCCTCGCTGCCCTGCACCAGATTGCCCGGGGTCACCAGATGCCGACTGACGCGGCCGGTGATCGGCGCCAGCACATGGGTGAACTCGACGTTGAGCTGCGCGGCCTTCAGCGTGCCCTCGGCCTGCGTCTCGGCGGCGCGAGCCGCCTGCAGCGCCTGGCGGCGCTGGTCGACGACCTGCTCCGAGACCGCGCTGGTCTGCACCAGATTGAGCCCGCGCTCGAGATCGCGCTTGGCAAGCTCGCCCTTGGCGCGCGCGTCGGCGAGCTGACCTTCGGCCTGCAGCACGACCGCCTCGAACGGCCGCGGGTCGATGACGTAGAGCAGATCGCCGGCATGGACGATCGCGCCATCCTTGAACTCGACACTGTTGACGAAGCCGCCGACGCGGGCGCGGACCTGGACTTCCTCGATCGCCTCGAAGCGGCCGGTGAATTCGTCCCAATCGGTGACGGTGCGCTTGACCGGCTGAGCGACGGTGACTGGCGGCGCCGGCGGCGCGGCCTGTGATTGCGCGCTCTTGTTGTCGCAGCCGCCGAGCGTCAGCGCGGCAAGCAAGCCGATCGGCGCGAGGCCGAGCCAGCGGGCCCTGACCAATCCTTGGCGGCGAAGCGAATGACGCTCGACGCCGCTCACCGGAACCGGACGCCCCGTTCTGTCAATCGAACTCAATTCCCTCTCCCCCAAAAGACCACGAAGCACGCCGACCAAAGCAGGGCTACGAAAGTCGCAACCAAATTGCGGTGATTCAACACGGATGGACCACCGCAATGTCGCGGCAGCGGACGTCACAGATGTAGCCGCACCCCAGTCTGTTCAAGATGGGCGCCGGATCAAGCAAATAGTTGCGTAGTCTGAAAGCCTTACGACGCGCTCGCGAAACCGTGACGACGAAAAGGGGCAGTTTGGCTGGCCTATCGAAGGCAATAGATCACAGACGGATCGTCCCGAATCAATCACAGCGCGAACTCGCTTCACGGAAGCGTCACACTGCCTCGGGTTCGACTTTTGGCGTAACAACCTCGGCGCGCAAACGCCAGGACCGGCCAGGTTCCACCACTCTACCTCTCGCTGCATGACGAAATCATCGTTAACGGCGCGGTTGTCATCCGGGCACACATTGACACCCGGAAATATCGCCAATACGGTCATGGTTGCCAAAGCATGAATTTTGTTGGCCGGCCGCATTTTTCTCGAACATTCATTGTGTTTGTCGCGGCGCGAGTATGTGAAGGCGACTACGTAAATGGCAAGCGCATTTGACCTTGCTGCAGCCACGGCTCCGCGGACATCGCGGTCTTCTCGAATTGCAGGCGACTCGGCGCGATCGCCGGTCGCGGGCGATCAACTTCAACGTGTGAATGGCTTCACACGTCATCGTCCCCAACAATTGTAAATACTGATCGGCTTCCACGCCGGTCGCAGGAGCGCTCATGACGACCATACCTGCCTATACAATCGGTGGTTTAACGCGCCCCGAGCTTCACCTCGATCCGACCGGACATATCATCCTCGATCCGGCCGCGCAGGCGTTCGCCGACACGTATGGTCTGCAATATCTCTACCTCGGCTGCCCTCCCGGCACGCTGTGGCCGCCGGTCCAGGGCTTCCTGGCGCCGCCGACCGACACCAATGCCAGCACCAACACCGTCGTCGAAGGCGCGGCAGCCAACACCTCGGTCGGCATCACCGCGCAGTCGAGCAGCCTGATCGGCCTTCCCGTCACCTATTCGCTGACCGCGGATTCCTCCCATGGCGGCTTCAAGGTCGATCCGAACACCGGCGTGGTCTCGGTCGCTGATCCCACCAAGGTCGACTTCGAAAGCTCCGGCGGCAGCTACGTCGTCAATGTGCAGGCAACCGACGGCATCTTCGTCTCGTCGCAAAGCTTCGTGATCGCGGTCAGCAATGCGCCGCCCTCGACACCGGTCGACAGCAACGCCGCCGCCAACGCCGTCAACGAAGGCGCCGCGGTCAATACCCTGGTCGGCATCACGGCAGCCTCGGCCGACGTCAACGGCCCCGGCGTCACCTATTCGCTGACGGCGGATTCCTCCAACGGCGGCTTCAAGATCGATCCCAACACCGGCGTCGTCACCGTCGCCGATTCCTCCAAGATCGACTTCGAGACCGCGCCCGGCCACGCCTACACCATCACCGTGCAGGCCAGTGACGGCCATGGCGGCGTCAGCTCGCAGAGCTTCACGGTCAACGTCAACGACGTTCCGGTCTCGACGCCGGTCGACGTCAATCCCGCCGCCAACAGCGTCGTCGAAGGCGCCGCGGTCAACACGCTGGTCGGCATCACCGCGTCCGCGGTCGATCCGAACGGTCCGGCAACCACCTACTCGCTGACCGGCGACACCTCCGGCGGCGGCTTCAAGATCGATCCCAATACCGGCGTCGTCACGGTGGCCGATCCGAGCAAGCTCGACTATGAGAGCGCGCCCGGCCACGCCTACACCATCTCCGTGCACGCGACCGCCGGCGCGACCTCGTCGACCCAGACGTTCACCATCGGCGTCACCGACGCGCCGCCGTCGGCGCCGACCGATACCGACGTCACCGTCAATTCGGTGGTCGAGGGCGCGGCCATCGGCACCACGGTCGGGATCACCGCGCACGCCACCGACATCAATGGCGGCGCCGTGACCTATTCGCTGGTCGGCGATACGCACGGCTTCACCATCGATGCGGCAACCGGCGTCGTCACCGTCGCCGATCCGACCAAGATCGATTTCGAAACCGCCCCCGGCCACGCCTATACCATCACCGCGCAGGCCAGCGACGGCACGCTGACCAGCACGCAGACCTTCACCATCGGCGTCAGCGACGTCGCGCCGTCGACCCCGGTCGACAGCGACGCCGCCACCAACCATGTCGTCGAGGGCGCGGCCGCCGGCACTACGGTCGGCATCACCGCGCACGCGACCGACGTCAACGGTCCCGGCGTCACTTATTCGCTGACGGGCGATAGCTCCGGCGGCGGCTTTGCGATCGATCCGACGACCGGCATCATCACCGTCGCCGATCCGACCAAGATCAACTATGAGAGCGCGCCCGGCCACGCCTACACCGTGACGGCGACCGCCAGCGACGGCACGCTCGCGAGTTCGCAGACCTTCACCATCGACGTCACCAACGCGCCGCCATCGACCCCGGTCGACGCCGACGCCACGCCCAATGCGGTCGCCGAAGGCGCCGCTGCCGGCACCACCGTCGGCGTCACGGTATCCTCGATCGACGTCAACGGCCCGCCGGTGACCTACTCGCTGGTCGGCGACACCTCCGGCGGGGGCTTCACGATCGATGCGACAACCGGCGTCGTCACCATCGCCGATCCCACCAAGGTCGATTACGAAACCAGCGGCGCGGGCCACAGCTATACCATCACCGCGCAGACCAGCGACGGCCAGGGCGGCACCAGCACGCAGAGCTTCGTCATCGCTGTCAACGACGTCGCGCCGTCGACGCCGGTCGACGCCGATATCGCCGCCAACACCGTCGCCGAAGGCGCGGCCGCGGGCTCCACCGTCGGTATCACCGCCTCGGCGGTCGACGTCAACGGCCCGGCCGTGACTTATTCGCTGATCGGCGACACCTCCGGCGGCGGCTTCACCATCAACGCGGCGACCGGTGTCATCACCGTCGCCGACCCCACCAAGATCGACTACGAGAGCAGCGGCGCGGCCCGTTCCTACACGGTGACCGCACAGGCCAGCGACGGCACGCTGGCGAGTTCGCAGACCTTCACCATCAACGTCTCCGACGTTGCGCCGTCGGCCCCGGTCGACAGCGACCCCACCGCCAACAGAGTCGCCGAAGGGGCCGCCGCCGGCTCGACGGTCGGCGTCACCGCTTCCGCGACCGACGTCAACGGTCCCGCCGTGACCTATTCGCTGATCGGCGACACCTCCGGCGGCGGCTTCACCATCGACGCGACAACCGGCGTCATCACCGTCGCCGACCCCACCAAGATCGACTATGAGAGCAGCGGCGCAGGCCACTCCTACACGGTGACCGCGCAAGCCAGCGACGGCACGCTCACGAGCTCGCAGACCTTCACCATCGCCGTCAACGACACCGCGCCGTCGACCCCGGTCGATGCCGACGCCACCACCAATACGATCGCCGAAGGCGCGGCCGCCGGCTCGACCGTCGGCATCACCGCGTCGTCGACCGACGTCAACGGCCCGGCCGTGACCTATTCGCTGATCGGCGACACCTCCGGCGGCGGCTTCACCATCAACGCGACGACCGGCGTCATCACCGTCGCCGATCCCACCAAGATCGATTACGAGAGCAGCGGCCCGACCCATTCCTACACGGTGACCGCGCAAGCCAGCGACGGTACGCTGGCGAGCTCGCAGACCTTCACCATTGCCGTCACCGACGTCGCGCCATCGACCCCGGTCGACAGCGACGGCGCCGCCAACCGCGTCGCGGTCGGCGCGCTGGTGGGCAGCTATGCCCACCTGACGGCGTCCTCGACCGACGTCAACGGACCCGCGGTGACCTATTCGCTGGTCGGCGACACGTCCGGCGGCGGCTTCACCATCGACCCCAACACCGGCAAGGTTACGGTCGCCGATCCGACCAAGATCGTCTTCGATCCTGCCAACCCGTCCTACGACGTCACGGTCGACTCCTCCGACGGCACGCTGCACAGCCAGCAGACCTTCACCATCCAGGTCGTCGTCGACCAGGCACCGGTCGTGACCGCCGGCCATACCCTGAACTACACGGAAAACCAGGCCGCGACCGCGATCGATTCGGCGATCACCGTATCCGACGCCGACGATGCCAATCTGGTGTCCGCGACCGTGCACATCACCGGCAATTATGTGGCCGGCGAGGACGTTCTCGGCTTCAACCCGCAGAACGGCATCACCGGCTCGTTCGACGCCGCGACCGGAACGCTGACGCTGACCGGCACCTCCAGCGTCGCCAACTACCAGGCCGCGCTCGCCTCGGTGACCTACTTCAACACCAGCGACAATCCGTCCGGACTGGCGCGCACCGTGACGATCACGGCCAATGACGGCACGCTCGACAGCACGCCGGTCACCGACACCATCAACGTCACCCCGGTCAACGACCCGCCCGTGGTCACCGCCGGCCACACCTTGAACTACACCGAGAACCAAGCCGCGACCGCGTTCGACCCCGCGATTACCGTCACCGACGTCGACAACATCACGCTGGCCGGCGCGACGGTGCAGATCACCGGCAATTATGCCAACGGCCAGGATATCCTGGGTTTCACCAACACCGCCAACATCACCGGTACGTTCGATGCCGCGACCGGCAAGCTGACCTTGACCGGCACCGACACGGTCGCCAACTACCAGGCCGCGCTGGCCTCGGTGACCTATTTCAACACCAGCGACAACCCGTCGGGCCTGGCGCGCACCGTGACGATCATCGCCAATGACGGCGCGGCGAACTCCACGCCGGTCACCGACACCATCAACGTCACGCCGGTCAACGATCCGCCGGTCACGTCGGCCGGCGGTACGCTGAATTACATCGAGAACCAGGTCGCGACCGCGATCGATCCATCGGTCAGCGTGTCCGACGTCGACAGCGCCAACATGGTCGGCGCCACGGTTGCCATCACCGGCGGCTTCGCCGCCGGTCAGGACGTGCTGGGCTTCGTCGGCCAGAACGGCATCGCCGGATCGTATAATGCCGCAACCGGCGTGCTGACGCTGACCGGCTCCTCCAGCGTCGCCAACTACAAGGCCGCGCTCGATTCCATCACCTATTTCAACTCGAGCGACAATCCCTCCGGGGCGGATCGCACCGTCAGCTTCACGGTCAATGACGGCTCGCTGGACAGCAACACCTCGACCTCGACAATTCACGTCACGCCGGTCAACGACGCGCCGGTCATCACTTTCGGCGCCATCAGCGGATTCACCGAACCGCCGAACGGCACGCCGGCGGCGAGCTCGACGCCGGTCACGATCACACCGAACCTGACGATCACTGACGCCGAAGGCAACAATCTGACCGATGCGACCTTCGTGCTGAACGATCTGAAGCCGTCGGATTCGCTCTCGATCGCGGGTCATGCCGGCAGCAGCGGCGACATCGGCGGCATCCATTTCGACATCACCAGCACGGCCGGCACCGAAACCATCAGCTTCACCGGCACCGACACGCTGGCGCACTACAATGCGGCGCTCGACCTGATCCAGTTCAACAACACCAGCGAGAACCCCGACACCACAGCGCGGTCCTATACCCTGACCGTGCACGATGACGGCGGCACCGCGAATGGCGGCAACGACACCGGTACGGCATCGACGACGGGAAGCGTAACCGCCGTGAACGATGCGCCCACTGCGGCGGTGCCGGCGGACAACTCGATCGGCACCGCCTTCTCGCACACCAATCTCGCGATCTCCGGCCTGTCGGTCGCCGACGTCGACGCCGGCAGCGGCAACATCACGGCCACGATCAGCTCGAGCCATGCCGCTCTGAGCTTCGACACCACGGGGCTCGCGAGCTTCACCAACAACGCCAGCCATACCGTCACGCTCACCGGCACCATCGCGCAGGTCAACACCGCGTTGGCGACACTGACCTACAACAGCGACGACGGCTTCACCGGCTCGGATACCGTCACGCTGAACGTCAACGACAACGGCAACACCGGCACACCGGGCGCGCAGGCCTCCGGTCCGCAGACCTTCCACGTCGGCGTCGTGCCGCAGGTGTTCTACATCGACAACTCGGCCACGGCGCTGGCCAACAGCCACAATCTCGGCACCGCCGCGGATCCGTACACGTCGATCGCCGCCTTCAACGCGGCGAATCCGGCAGGCTCCGGCGACTACGTCGTGCTGAGATCCGGCACATACACCGAAGCCAACGGCATCAATCTCGCCAATGGCGTCAATCTGGTCGGCGGCAGTCACGCCCTGACATTCACCAATCCTGTGACCGGCGCTTTGGTGACGGCGAACACCGCGAGCGGCACCGATCCGGTCATCCATGTCACCGGCGCCGACAACGGTATCGACCTGCTCGGCACTACGGGCCACACCATCAGCGGCGTCAGCATCGATACCTCGGCCTCGACCGGCATCGGCATCAGCGACGACGGCAACAATGTCGGCACCGTCACGATGTCCGACCTCACGATCAAGACCGCCAGCGGCACCGGCATGAGCTTCACCCATGGCGGCACCATCACGCTGACCGGCAGCGCCAACTCCATCACGTCAGGGACCGGCACCGCGCTGGATGTCGAGAACACCCAGATCGGGTCGTCCAACCTCATCCTCAAGAGCATCACCTCGAGCGGCGGGTCCAGCAACGGCATCATCCTGTCGAACACCGGCACCGCGGCCGGCAATGGCGGCCTGCATATCACCGGCGACGGCTCGACGGCAGGCAGCGGCGGCACCATCGCCAACAAGAGCGGCGCCGACGGCAGCACCACGCAGGGCAGCGGAATCTATCTGAACAACACCAAGGACGTTCAGATCTCCTATATGACGATGCATGACTTCCAGAACTACGGCATCGTCGGCACCAGCGTCACCGGCTTTGCCCTCGGCCACACCACGGTGACCGGCACCAACGGCACCAGCGTCGGCGGCATCGGCGAGGGCGACGTCTATTTCACTGGCCTGTCCGGCACCGCGTCGATCACGAACTCGACCCTCACCGGTGCGGCCTATGATGCCCTGCACGTGTTCAACGACGGCGGCCAGACGCTGAATCGCATTACCGTGACCGGCTCGACCTTCGCGACCAATTCCGCGGCCGGCAATGCGTCCAACGACGCGATCGGCTTCGAGGCCACCGGCGGTACGTTCAACGCCACGATCCAGAACTCGACCGTCACTTCCGCGCGCGGCGACATGTTCCAGCTCAATCTGCTCGGCACGGTGTCGTCGGACCTGGTGATGACGGGCGACAATTTCAGCAACACCAACCAGAACATCGTCAGCGGCGGCGGCGGCATCACGATCGGCGGCGGCGGCCCAACCAACAATATCACGCTGACCTACGACATCGCGAACAACATCATCAAGGGCGCTCTCGGCGCCGCTCTCGCGGTCACCAAGGGTACCGGCACCGACGCGCACTTCACCGGCACGATCGACGGCAACACGATCGGCACGCAAGGCGTGGCCGGCAGCGGCTCCACTCAGGGCATCGGCATCAACGTCTTCCAGGACGGCGCGGGCACGTCGAGCACGACCATCACCAACAATCATATCTCCGGCGTCGTCGGCGGCATCTTTACGCTGAACCATAACGGCGCCGGCGGAGCGATGACCGCGGTAATCCAGGGCAACACGATCGATACGCTGGATTCGACGAACGGATTTGCCGGCATCGATGTGCAGAACGGATCGGCGACCGGAGTTGGCGGCGACAACAACCTGCTGAACGCCACGATCGGGGGCGCCGGCGCGCTGAAGAACAGCGTCGATCTCGGCGGCAACACGGGCCTGGGCCTGGTTGCCGGCGTCTTCCTCGAGCAGGAGGGCGTTTCGAAAACCGGCTTGATCGGCAGTCCCAACTATGCCGGTTCGCCCTATGATTTCACCGCAGTGGCGAACTACCTCGCGGCCAACAACACTGTGACCGGCACCGGAAACGGGGCGGTCGGGACGCAGGCCATCGGTGATCCCACCCACGCCGCGGGCGGCGGCTATTTCGGCGGCGCCCAGTTCATGGTCGCCGTCTCGGGCGGCGTCGAAGCGGCCTCGCCGACGGCGGGCGAAACCAACCTCACCCAGACGGAGCTGAATTCCGTCATCTCCGCGGCGATCGCGCAATGGGCTACGGCCGGCGCGACGGCAAGCCAGCTCGCCACCATGAAGGCGGTCACGTTCAGCGTCGCCAGTCTCGGCGGCAATGTCATCAGCGCGGAATCGAACGGCCACATCACGATCGATGCCGGCGCCGCCGGACACGGCTGGTTCGTCGACCCGACCCCATCAGACAATTTCGAATTTGCCCATGCCGCGACCGCGACCGACCTGTTCGCCGACCCGACCAGTGCGGCAGCCGGACATCTCGACCTTCTGACCGCGGTGGCGCACGAACTCGGTCACGTCATCGGCCTGGCGGACGACACGACGCCGAGCCACTCCAGCGACCTGATGTACATCAACCTGGCCGATGGCGAGCGCCGGTTGCCAAGTGCTGCTGATGCCAACACGGCTGCGCCGCACGTCATGCCCACGCAGGGCACTGCGTCTTCGCAGGTCAGCCTGGCCAGTCATGACAGCTTCAACTTCTCGTTCACCCAGTCGCCGACCGCGACCGCCACAAGCCATGCGGACCCCGGCGCGAACACCCAGACCCTGTCCGATCTGTTCAGCGGCCTTTCCAATGCAGCAGCCCCGTGGTGGACCGGCCACGAGGCAGCGTTCGCTGCGATGGGCGGCACGCCGACCGACAATCACGCCCACCTACAGGTGAATCACGACCTGATCGTCTGATCGGGCACCGTATCAAACACGACGCCTGCCGGATCGCTTCGGCAGGCGTTGTTCTTTCGGCACGATCGAATCCGAATTGTCCGGAGCGGAAGACTCCGATCGTCGCGCAGCGAGCACGCGCGAACGTCCGTTTCATGACGCGAGTTCCGCAGTCAGTGGTCGCGGCTCGCGGACGCGAAGCTCAACCGGTGATTGAATGAAAATTGCCAACGCGGCACAATCGTTGAGGTTGCACTTGGTGCAAAACACGCTATCGTGCACATGTTGACGACGCAGCACCATTGTCTTGTATTTTTCACAAATCTTACGACGTATTCGCGGAGGGACTCATGGCTGATCCGTTTCTTTCCGAAATCCGCATGATGTCGTTCGGCTTTGCGCCCAAGGGTTGGGCCTTTTGCAATGGGCAAGTCCTTCCGATCAATCAGAACCAGCCGCTGTTTTCGTTGCTCGGTACCGTCTATGGCGGCAACGGGCAAACCACCTTCGCCTTACCCAATCTGCAGGGCCGCACCCCGATGCATGTCGGCAACGGCCATGTGCTCGGTGAGCTCGGTGGCGAGCAGGCGCACACGCTTTCGATCAACGAAATGCCGCAGCACACTCACGTCGCGAACGCCACCAACACCAATGGCGCCCTTCTGGTGCCGGCCAACAACGTTCTCGGCGCCTTGAACAACGCGTACGCCGCGCCCGCGGCGCTGACCGCGCTCACGCCGGGCAGCATTTCCACGGTCGGCGGCAGCCAGGCGCATCAGAACATGCAACCTTTCCTGACGATCAATTTCTGCATCGCGCTGCAGGGTATCTTCCCTTCGCAGAATTGACGGAGACCTCTCATGCCACAACCGTTTATCGGCGAAATCAAAATGTTCG
This sequence comes from Bradyrhizobium sp. CCBAU 53421, assembly GCF_015291625.1. Lineage (NCBI taxonomy): Bacteria > Pseudomonadati > Pseudomonadota > Alphaproteobacteria > Hyphomicrobiales > Nitrobacteraceae > Bradyrhizobium > Bradyrhizobium sp. CCBAU 53421. The sequence continues at coordinate 719,843 of NZ_CP030047.1, read as the reverse complement.
CCGGCAATTTCGCGCCGGCCGGCTGGCAGTTCTGCGATGGCAGGCTGCTGGCGATTTCCGAAAATGACGCGCTGTTCAACCTGATCGGCACCACCTATGGCGGCGACGGCCAGTCGACCTTTGGATTGCCAGATCTTCGCGGCCGACTGCCGGTACATACTGGTTTCAGTGCGGGCACCGCGTTCACGATGGGCGAAATCGGCGGCGTCGAGCAAGTCACCCTGACGACGCAGACCATCCCGGCACATACCCACACGATGATGGCATCGCAGAGCACCGGCACGAGCTCGAACCCGCAAGGCAACGTGCTCGACCAGATGAGCGGTGCGCTGCTGCTCTACAAGGAGCAAACGCCGACCACGCCGCTGAGCCCGGTGGTGATCGGGCCGACCGGCGGCAGCCAGCCGCACAGCAACATCCAGCCCTTCCTGTGCGTCGGTTTCATTATTTCGCTGTTCGGCATCTTCCCGAGCCAGAGTTAGGAGCGCGACACCATGGCTGACCCCTTCGTCGCCGAGATCCGCATCTTTCCGTTCAACTTCGCCCCCAAGGGCTGGGCTTTCTGCAACGGTCAGCTTGTGCCGATCTCGCAGAACACGGCGCTGTTCTCGCTGCTCGGCACCACCTATGGCGGCAACGGCACGTCGAACTTCGCGCTTCCGAACATGCAGGGCAACGCGCCACTGGCGCCAGGACAGGGCCCCGGCCTCTCGCTGTACGACCTCGGCGAGAGCGGCGGCTCCGACACGGTAACTCTGCTGCAATCGGAACTCGCCTCGCACCCGCACAACATGATGGCGATCAACCTGGAGGCCGACCAGGCCGCGCCGACACCGACTCGGGGCATCGCGCGATCGGTCAACGGCGCGGTCTATGTCGCCGGCACTCCGACGCCCACGCTGGTGCAGATGAGCCCTGACATGATCGGACTGACGGGCTCCGGCCTGCCGCACAACAATCTGATGCCCTATCTCACCTTGAGCTTCTGCATTGCGCTGCAGGGCGTCTACCCGCCGAGAAGCTGAGGCCGTCTTGGCGTTCGACGTGCCCGTAAACGCGTCTGCAACTCCGGCATTCGGCTGGGCCCGCGCAGCTCGATCCGGCTGCGGTTTTCGCCGCCTGTCGGAGGCCGACCTGCCGTTCCTCGGCCGGCTCTATGCTTCGACGCGAGCCGAGGAGCTGGCGCCGGTGCAGTGGAGCGAAGCGGACAAGGCCGCCTTTCTCGATCAGCAATTCCGCGCCCAGCACGCGCATTACCAGCACTACTATCCGAACGCCGACTGGCTGGTGATCGCCCGCGAGGATGAGGACGTCGGCCGGTTCTACATCGAGCGCTGGCCGAGCCAGCACCGCATCATCGACATTGCCTTCGTTCCCGAGCATCGAGGCAAGGGCTACGGCGAAGCGCTGCTGCGTGATGCGATGGACGAGGCTGATGCGGCCGGCAAGGACATCTCGATTCATGTCGAGAAGCTCAATCCGGCGATGCGGCTCTACCGCCGGCTCGGCTTCATCACCGAGGAAGACAAGGGCGTCTATGATCTGATGCGCTGGATCAGGCCCGGCTCCCGCGCCGCATGACCTTCAGGTGAAGATGGCCTGGTAGCCGTTGCCATCCGCAAGCGGCCCGATCGGCACCAGGAAGATCTCGATCACCCCCAGCTCCGGATGCCGTACCGGATAGATCGCCTGCGGCAGCCACGCTCCCTTCGGCGTCGTGAACAGCAGCGAGAACGCACCGCCCGGCCGGCCGCTGTTGCCCACGGGCTCGACCTTGGCAAGCTTCAGCGCCAAGACGCCTTCCGCCGTCTGCATCCCGAACTCCGCACCCTGATGCGGCGTGAAGTCGTCAATGTGCAGCTTGGCCAGATCGACGGTGGATGTCATGCGCACGCCCCTGTTGCTTTCGAGGTGTAACACACGTCGCGATGTTGCCGTCAAGATTTCTGCCGGCCATCATTCGCGTTCGGCTGAGCGCGATCGATGGTGAGGTGAGCACGCCTCTCGGGGCCATAAGCGAGATGGAGAAAGCTCGTCGTATGGACCCCTCACCCCAACCCTCTCCCGCAAGGGGAGAGGGAACCCGTCCGCCGTTGCTCACCTCACGCGCGCGTGCCATTGAGTTGCCCGACGTGGCAAGCCCCCGCCGCAGAAATATTTCGCTTTATCAGAAACACGACTCAGTATATGGTCTGCCCGTCTCGCCCGACACGAGGGGCGCTTCGCGGTCGTCACGAACGCGGGTCGAGATGCGGTGGACGCGGACTGCGCAGTTGACGAACGCGCACGAAGCGGACGGTGAAGTCGTGTGGTCCTGACGCCCTAACGGCAGGTGTCTTTTTCCGATTGCGCAGGTCGCGCGTTGCGAAGACGGTGACAAGCAAGCCCAGTCTCGCCGGGGAGAGCACGAAGTAAGCCGTAGCCCATCGCGCAGGGAAGGCCGGGTTGTTCCCGGTTACACCTGTGGTCCTACCCCCGAGCTTCCTACCCACTGCTCGGGGCCCATGGGTGCGATCGGCACCCGGTCTTCCCTGCGCCCTCTGCTTCCAGGGGGAGGCAAGTAAACGCAAGACTCGGGTGCAGCGCGCCGCGAGGATGCGGATGTATGACTCAAGTGAGCGCCACATATTCGATGTCGACCCGGCGGGGGCCGGGACCCATAACCCCAGATGCAAGTCGTTGCCCGATGTCGGAACGACGAGTCCCGTTCACCACGTCTGCTGCGGCGTATGGGTCCCGGCCCCCGTGCGCAATTGCGCACTAGGCCGGGACGACGGCGGTGAATGCTGAGCCTTCGACTGTGCAACCCACACCCCAGATGACGGCCCCGATTTCCTCCGCTAACCTCCCCACAAACGGCCGCCGGCAAGGCGGGCCATCTTGAGAGAGGAGACGCGCGTGCATCGAGGCCGTGTCGTATTCGGCGCCATGGACGAGGTCGTGTTCGGGCGGCCCGCCCGCGAGGCCATCGTCGAGCAACTGGACCGGCTTGGCGCCCAGCGCGCCTTCCTGATGGTGTCGGGGACGCTGAACCGCGAAACCGACGAGATCGAGAAAGTTCGCCAAGCGCTCGGCGCCCGCTGCGTCGGCACGTTCGACCGGATGCCGGCGCACACGCCGCGCGCCGCGGTCATCGCCGCGACGGAACAGGCGCGTGATGCGAAGGCCGACCTGATCGTCACCATCGGCGGCGGTTCGATCACCGACGGCGCCAAGGCGGTGCAGCTTTGCCTCGCCAACAACGTCACAACGACAGACGGCATCGACACCATCCGCACCCGCGGCGGCGTCTCGCCCGAGATGAATCCGCCGGTCGTGCGCCAGATCAGCGTGCCGACCACGATCGCCGGCGGCGAGTTCTCCTCGATCGCAGGCGTCACCAACGAGGCCAAGCGGCAGAAGGAGATGCTGCGCCATCCCCTGGTGATGCCGCGCGCCACCATTCTCGATCCTGATATCTCGGTGCACACGCCGGACTGGCTGTTCCTGTCGACCGGCATCCGCGCGGTCGATCATTGCGTCGAGGGCATCTGCTCGCGCGAGGCGCATCCTTACGGCGACGCACAGGCGCTGAAGGGACTCGAGATGCTGGCAGCCGGCCTGCCGCGGGTGAAGGCCAATCCGAAGGACATCCCGGCGCGGATGGATTGCCAGATCGGCACCTGGCTGTCCACCGGACCGCTCGCCTCGGGCGTGCCGATGGGCGCGAGCCATGGCATCGGCTACGTGCTCGGCGCCGAGTTCGACGTGCCGCACGGCTACACCTCATGCGTGATGTTGCCGGCGGTGATGCGCTGGAACAAGCGCGACAATGCTGACCGGCAGGCGCTGGTCGCGGCCGCGATGGGGCATCCGGGCGCGGACGCCGGCGACCTGCTCGACCGCTTCATCCGCGACCTCGGCATGCCGCGCAGCCTGCAAGAGGTCCATGTTGGCCCCGAGCATTTCGACCGCATCGCGGCGGGTGCGATGCGCACGCCCTGGGTGCCGCGCAATCCGCGCAAGATCGACGGTCCATCCCAGGTCCGCGAGATTCTGGCGATGGCCGCATAAAGCATGATCCGGAAAAGTGGGAACCGGTTTTCCGGATCATGTTCAAACAAGACGCAAGGCAAGGACCGAGGGGAGATCTGAGCTTCGATGTATACCGGCAAGCATGCTTACCTGCGCCCGCTGCAACCGGCCTTCATCATGGCCAGCACCGGCGAGATCGTCACCTATCGCGAGCTCGAGGCGCGCAGCAATCGCCTCGCGCATCTGTTCCGCAACCGCGGCATGAAGCGGCTCGACCACTATTCGATCTTCATGGAGAACAACAATCGCTACCTCGAGGCCTGCGGTGCCGGTGAACGTTCCGGCCTCTACTTCACCTGCGTCAATTCCTACCTCACGCCGGGCGAGCTCGCCTACATCCTGACCAACAGCCAGTCGCGGATCCTGATCACCTCGAAGCTGAAGCTCGACATCGCGCGCGAGGCGCTGAAGGAGTGCCCGCAGGTCGAGCTCTGCATCGTGGTCAACGGCGACAGTGAAGGCGATCGTATCGTCGGACTGCGAGAGGCCACCGCGGGGCTGCCGGCGACGCCGATCGCGGACGAATATGCGGGCACCGCGATGCTCTATTCGTCAGGCACGACCGGCCGGCCGAAGGGCATCGTGCGGCCGCTGCCCGAGCAGCCGCCGTCGCAAAACCTTCCGCTGTTCGATTTCCTGACCAAGCTCTGGCACTACCGCGAAGGCATGATCTATCTGTCGCCGGCACCGCTCTATCACTCGGCGCCGCAGGCTGCGGTCAATCTCACCATCCGGATGGGCGGCACCGTCGTCATCATGGAGAGCTTCGATCCCGAGCGCTATCTCCAGCTCGTCGAGACATGGGGCATCACCCACAGCCAGCTGGTGCCGACGATGTTCTCGCGGCTGCTGAAGCTGCCCGAGGAGGTTCGCGCCCGCTACGACCTGTCGACGCTCGAGATCGCGATCCATGCCGCCGCGCCCTGCCCGGCGCTGGTCAAGGACGACATGATCAAATGGTGGGGCCCGATCATCCACGAGTATTACGGCGCGACCGAGGGCCTCGGCTTCACTGCCTGCAACAGCGAGGAATGGCTCGCGCATCGCGGCACCGTCGGCAAGGTGCTGCTCGGCGATTTGCATATCCTCGACGAGAACATGCAGCCCTGCCCGAAGGGCACGCCGGGCACGGTGTGGTTCAAGACCGCGACGCCGTTCGAGTATTTCAACGATCCGGCCAAGACCAGCGAGGCCCGCTCGGCGGACGGCAGCATGAGCACGGTCGGCGACGTCGGCTATGTCGACGACGACAACTTCCTCTATCTGACCGATCGCGCCACCTTCATGATCATCTCCGGCGGCGTGAACATCTACCCGCAGGAATGCGAGAACCTCCTGATCACCCATCCCAAGGTCGCCGACGCCGCGGTGTTCGGCGTGCCCAATGTCGATCTCGGGGAGGAGGTGAAGGCAGTGGTGCAGCCGGTCGACGGCATCGCGCCGGGGCCGGAGCTCGCCGAGGAGCTGATCGCCTTCTGCGCAAGTTCGCTGTCGCGCCAGAAGGTGCCGCGCTCGGTGGATTTCGAGGCCGAACTGCCGCGGCTGCCGACCGGGAAACTCTACAAGCGCCTGCTGCGCGATCGCTACTGGGGCAACAAGACCTCGCGGATCGTGTGACCAGGCGATGCGGCGCGCCGGGCGGCGTAACTAACTCGCCCGTCGCGCGGATTTCGCGCTATGCTGCGGGATCGCAAGCCAGCTTCGCCGGAGGCCGCCATGCCCTCGCCCCAGCCGCGCGAGCCGGAGCCGGTACAGGCCGGAAGGCTCGAATTCACTGCCGCCGAGATCGGTGCGCTCGCCCACCTCTATCGCGGCGAGGTCTACCGCAGCACGGTCTGGCGCACCCGCCTCGACAGCTCGACCAACTGGGCTGTCGTCACGACCGGGATCGCGCTGTCGGCGACCTACAGCAACGCCGAGGCCTCGCCCTTGCCGATGGTGCTGGTCGGGCTGCTGGTCACGGTCTTCCTGCTGTTCGAGGCGCGGCGCTATCGCTACTTCAACGTCTGGCGCGCCCGGGCGCGGTTGCTCGAAACCGATTTCTACGCGCCGATGATTCGCGGCGAAGGTCCGACGCCGAACGCGTCCTGGACCGAGTTGCTCGCCAACGACTACCGCCGCCCGAGGTATCACATCAGCTTTGCCCGCGCGGTTGGCCGGCGGCTGCGCCGGACCTATGGCTGGATCTTCGCGATCCAGGCGATCGCCTATTACGGCAAGCTGGCGATCCATCCCCTGCCGCTCACCGAGATGAGCGCGATCTGGGACCGCGCCTCGATCGGCCCGATTCCCGGCACCATCGTGGTCCTGGCCGGCGTCGCCTTCCACTCCAGCTGGGCGCTGTTCGCTTTTGTCACGCAACGCATGGAGGTCGCCGACCGGCGGGCGCGTCATAATCTGATCGCGATGGGGTGAGGTGGCGCAAGCCGCGTTGCCGCTGGCGGACTTTTCCCCTAACCTTGCCTCAACAAGAAAAGTCAGGGAGGATTTGCCGATGGAAGTGATCCCACTGCGTCCTGGATTCGGAGCCGAACTGCGCGGCGTCATGCTTTCGGATGTTGCCGCCAGTGATGCCGCCTATGCGGCGGTGCGCGCGGCGTTCGAGGAGCATTCGGTGCTGGTGTTCCGCGGCCAGGAGGTCAGCGACGACATCCAGCTCGCCTTCTCGCGCCGCTTCGGTCCGCCCGAGACAACCAAGGTCGGCTCGATGGGCACCGGCTCGCACTTCGTGATCCTCTCGACCTTCGGGCCTGACGGCAAGGTGGTTCCATCAGACCATCGACAGCAGCTGCGCGCCAAAGCCAATCAGCTCTGGCACACCGACTCGTCGTTCAAGCGCGTGCCGGCGCTGACCTCGATCCTGTCGGCGCGCATCATCCCCGAACATGGCGGCGAGACCGAGTTCGTCTCGATGCGGCTGGCATTCGAGCGGCTCGACAAGGATGTGGCGAAGCGGCTGGAGAACTCCTTCGCCTGGCACTCCTACGCGCATTCCCGCAGCAAGGTGGCTACCGGTCTCGCGACGTCAGAGGAAGTCGATGCGCTGCCGCCGGTGTGCTGGCGCATGGTCTGGCGCAATCCCGTCAACGGCCGCGGCGCGCTGTATCTCGCTTCCCACGCCTATGGCGTCGAAGGCATGGATGCCGAAGCCGGCAAGACGCTGATCGAGCAATTGACTGAAGCCGCGACCGCGCCCGGCGTCAGCTATCTGCATCAATGGAAGCAGGGCGACGTCGTAATGTGGGACAACCGCGCCACCATGCATCGCGGCCGTCCCTGGCCGGCGCATGAGGGCCGCCTGATGATCCGCACCACAATCTCGGCGACCGAGGCCGATGGTGTCGCCAACATGCACCTGCCCTCGACGCAGGCGGCGGAGTGACCGTTGTTCTTGTCCTACCTCATCCCGAGGTGCGAGCGGAGCGAGCCTCGAAGGATGCACGGCCCGGCCTGTGGCCGTCGATCCTTCGAGACGCCGCTTCGCGGCTCCTCAGGATGACGGAGAACACACCAACGATAGGCGACAAACTGTCGCTCATCGCGAATCGCTCGGCGCCGGACGCGGTAGCGTTATCAATCGAATTCGAACGCAGAGTAGTCATTGCATAGCAAAACCGACTGAGTTCCCCGCAACCACAGTCATTATTCCCGGTCCGTGGAAATTTTAATGCTCTCACGTCATCCGAATTGCCAATCCCCGCACGGCCCTCGCTGGTTGCCCGACAGCCTCACCGTGGTATCGTCGATGCCAATCGGCCATTGAGACCGACATGTGGGAGGGGACCATGCGGAGCGTGCAAGCGCTGGCCGTGGCGGCGTTGTCTGTGCTGACCATCAGCGACGTGTCACGCGCAGCCGAGCCGAAATCCGGCGGCATCTTCAGGATCTATCACCGCGACAGCCCCGGCAGCGCCTCGATCCACGAGGGCGCGACCTATTCGCTGAACGTGCCGTTCATGCCGATCTTCAACAATCTCGTCATCTTCGATCAGCACATCGCCCAGAACAGCGCCAGCACGATCCGGCCCGAGCTTGCGGAAAGCTGGGCCTGGAGCGGCGACAACAAGACGCTGACCTTCAAACTACGCAAGGACGTGAAGTGGCACGACGGCAAGCCGTTCACCGCGGCCGACGTCAAGTGCACCTTCGACATGCTGATGGGCAAGTCGCAGCAGAAGTTCCGGCAGAACCCGCGCAAGTCCTGGTACGACCAGGTCGACGAGGTGACGACCAACGGCGACTATGAAGCGTCGTTCAAGCTGAAACGGCCGCAACCGGCGCTATTGTCGCTGCTCGCTTCCGGCTATTCGCCGGTCTATCCCTGCCATGTGTCGCCGGCGGAGATGCGCACCAAGCCCATCGGCACCGGCCCGTTCAAGTTCGTCGAGTTCAAGGCCAACGAATCGATCAAGCTCACCAAGAACCCTGACTACTTCAAGAAAGGCCTGCCCTATCTCGACGGCATCGAGTTCACCATCATCCCGAACCGCTCGACGGCGATCCTCGGCTTCGTCTCGGGCAAGTTCGACATGACGTTCCCGACCGAGGTCTCGATCCCGCTGCTCAAGGACGTCAAGTCGCAGGACGCCAAGGCCGTCTGCGTGGTGGAACCGAACAACGTCTCCACCAACATCATCATCAATTCGAGCGCGCCGCCGTTCGACAATCTCGACATCCGCCGCGCGCTGGCGCTGGCACTCGACCGCAAGGCGTTCATCCAGATCATGTTCGAGGGCCAGGGCGATATCGGCGGCACCATGGAGCCGGCGCCCGACGGCCTGTGGGCGATGCCCAAGGAGATGCTTGAATCGATTCCCGGCTATGGCCCCGACGTTGAGAAGAACCGCGAGTTAGCCCGCAAGCTGATGCAGAAGGCTGGCTATGGCCCGGACAAGCATCTGCAGATCAAGGTGTCGACCCGCAACATCGCGGTCTACCGTGATCCCGCGATCATCCTGATCGACCAGATCAAGAGCATCTACATCGACGCTGAGCTCGACGTCGTCGACACCGCGCAATGGTTCCCGAAGATCGCGCGCAAGGACTATTCGCTCGGCCTTAACCTCACCGGCAACGCCGTCGACGAGCCCGACCAGTCGTTCTACGAGAACTACGCCTGCGGCTCGGAGCGCAACTACACCAACTATTGCAACAAGGACATCGAGAAGCTGTTCGACCAGCAATCCGAGGAGACCAACCTCGACAAGCGCAAGAAGCTGGTCTGGGAGATCGACAAGAAGCTGCAGGAAGACGTCGCACGGCCAATCATCTTCCATGCCCGGACCGGCACCTGCTGGAAGCCTTACGTGAAGAATGTCACGATCATGTCCAACAGCTCCTATAACGGCTATCGTTACGAAGACGTCTGGCTGGACAAGTAGTCCAAGATGCGGACGAGATAGGGAGAAGCGCGAGGGTGTTTGCCTATATCGTCCGGCGGCTGTTCCTGATGCTCGTGACCCTGTTCGGGATCTCGGTCATCATCTTCGTGCTGCTGCGCATCGTTCCCGGCAACATCGTCGACATCCTGTTCGACGCCGCAGGCTTCGTCGATCCTGCCGACAAGGCCAATCTCGAGCGCGAGCTCGGCCTGAGCCAGCCGATCGTGATCCAGTATCTGCACTGGATCGGCGGCCTGCTGCGCGGCGACCTCGGCTATTCCTATGTCTCGGAGAAGCCGGCACTGGAGGAGATCCTGCCGCGGATCCCGATCACCGCACGGCTCGCGGGTCTGGCGCTGTTGTTCTCGGCCTCGATCGGCATTCCGCTCGGCGTGATCAGCGCCGTGCACCAGGGCTCGAAGCTCGACTATGCGCTGCGCGTCGTCAGCCTCAGCGGCTTGTCGCTGCCGTCGTTTTGGCTCGGCCTCCTGGTCCTGATGGCCTCGGTGTCGCTGTTCGGCACCATGCCGATCTTCAATCCGAACCCGAAGACCTGGCTCGAGGCGCTGACCATCTATGCGGTGCCGGCGATGGCGGTCGGCTTCCGCAGCGCGGCGCTGACCATGCGGATCACCCGCTCCTCGATGCTGGAGATCCTGCGCCAGGACTATATCCGTACCGCGCGCGCCAAGGGCGCCTCCGAAGCCTCGGTGAACTATCACCACGCGCTGAAGAACGCGGTGCTGCCGGTGATCACCGTGATCGGCATCGAGGCCGCGTTCCTGATCGGCGGGCTTATCGTCACCGAGACCGTGTTCAACATCCCCGGCATTGCCCGCTTCCTGGTGGAGGCGCTGCGCTGGCGCGACTATCCGATTGTGCAGAACCTCGTGATGTTCATCGCTGTCGTCGTCGTGGTCGTGAACTTCATCGTCGACATGCTCTATGCGGCGATCGACCCGCGCATCCGGTTTGGGGACTAGCCCGATGGCGACGATCAACTTCGAAAGTGAGTTACGACGCGCCGGAGCCAACGCCACCAGCGGCTGGGGACGGCTGACGTTCCTCGCCCAGCGCCATGTGCTCGGCACGATCGGCCTCATCGTCATGCTGCTGTTCGTGCTGACTGCGATCTTTGCCGATCTGATCAGTCGCTACGATCCGCTCACGGTCGATTCGGCGCACCGGCTCGCACCGCCCTCCATGCTGCACTGGTTCGGCACCGATTCATTCGGCCGAGACGTCTGGAGCCGCATCATCCATGGCGCCCGGATCTCGCTTGCGGTCGGCATCGGCTCCACGACGCTCGGCGCCACGCTCGGCGTGATCGTGGGTCTCGCCTCTGGCTACCTCTCCGGCTGGGTCGACCTCGTGTTCCAGCGGGTGACCGATATCCTGCAATCGCTGCCGCTGCTGGTGCTCGCGCTTGTGATGACCGCGGCGCTCGGGCCATCGCTGCCGAACGTGATCCTTGCCATCGCCATCCCCCTGATCCCGACGGTTGCCCGCGTGATCCGCGCCAACACGCTGGCGCTGCGCGAGCAGCCGTTCGTCGAGGCCGCCAAATCGATCGGCATGAGCGAGATGCGGATCGCGCTGCGCCATGTGCTGCCGAACACCATCGCGCCGCTGATCGTGCTCGCCACCGCGCAGCTCGGCTCGACCATCCTGACCGAGGCGTCGCTGTCGTTCCTTGGCCTCGGCATCCCCGAACCTTATCCGTCGTGGGGCCGCATGCTGTCGGAATCCGCTGCCGAATATGTCCGCACCGCGCCGTGGCTGGTGATCTTCCCCGGCATAGCGATCAGTCTCGCGGTGTTCGGCACCAATCTGTTCGGCGACGCGCTGCGCGACATCCTCGATCCGAGGCAGCGCGGCTGATGAGCGACGCCAAGACGGCAGTGACGGTTCTCGACGTGAAGAACCTGCAGACGGTGTTCTTCACCAACTCCGGCCTGTTCCGCGCGGTCGACGACGTCTCGTTCTCGGTCCGCCGCGGCGAGACACTGGCGATCGTCGGTGAATCCGGCTGCGGCAAGAGCGTCAGCGCGCTCTCGATCATGCGCCTGGTACCCGATCCGCCCGGCCGCATCGTCGGCGGCTCGGTGACGCTCGAAGGGACCGATCTGCTGAAGCTCGACGATACCGCGATGCGCGCCATCAGGGGCAACCGCATCTCGATGATCTTCCAGGAACCGATGACCTCGCTCAATCCGGTGATGCGGATTGGCGACCAGATCATCGAGGCGGTACGGCTGCATCAGAAGGTGAGCAGCAAGGAAGCCTGGAAACAGGCGGTCGACATGCTGCGGCTGGTGCGCATTCCGGAGCCGGAGCGTCGCGCCCAGGAATATCCACATCAGCTCTCCGGCGGCATGCGCCAGCGTGCCATGATCGCGATGGCGCTGGCGTGCCGGCCGGCGCTGTTGATCGCGGACGAGCCGACCACCGCGCTCGACGTCACCATCCAGGCGCAGATCCTGGCCCTGATCGTCGATCTGCAGCAGCGGCTCGGCACCGGCTTGATCCTGATCACCCATGACCTCGGCGTCGTTGCCCAAACCGCGCAGCGCGTGATCGTGATGTATGCCGGCAAGAAGGTCGAGGAGGCGACGGTTGAATCTCTGTTCGAGACGCCGTTGCATCCATACACCCGAGGGCTGATGGCCTCGATCCCGGCAGTGCCCTCACCTGACGCCAAAGCTGACGTGCGGCTGGTCGAAATCCCCGGCATGGTGCCGTCACTGACCAGGCTGCCGCCCGGCTGCGCCTTCGCGCCTCGCTGCAAGCTGGCGATCGACCGCTGCCGTCAGGAATATCCGCCGCTCGATGAGGTCAAGAGCAATCACTGGGCGGCGTGCTGGCGCGCCGGCGAGATAGCGGAGGCGTCATGACCGAACAGCGCCCCCTCCTCGAGGTTACCGATCTCGTCAAGCACTACGCGGTGCGCGGCGGCGTGCTGCGCCGGCAGGTCGGCACCGTGCATGCGGTTGACGGGGTGAGTTTCGCGCTTGGCACCGGCGAGACGCTCGGGCTGGTCGGCGAATCCGGCTGCGGCAAGTCGACGGTGGCGCGCACCGTGCTGCGGCTGGTCGAGCCGACCAGTGGTGCGATCAAACTGGATGGCGAGGACATCGCGTCACTGAGCAAGACGGCGCTGCGGCCCTATCGCCGCTCGATGCAGATCGTGTTCCAGGACCCGTTCGCCTCGCTCAACCCGCGCATGACCGCTGGCGACATCGTCGGCGAGCCCTTGAGCGTGCACGGCATCGCGACCGGCGCGAAGAAGCAGGAGCGCGTCGCGGAACTGTTCCAGCAGGTCGGGCTGCGGCCCGACCAGATGAAGAACTTCCCGCATCAATTCTCGGGCGGCCAGCGCCAGCGCATCTGCATCGCGCGCGCGCTGTCGCTTGGGCCGCGGCTGATCGTCTGCGACGAGCCGGTCTCCGCGCTCGACGTCTCGATCCAGGCTCAGGTGATCAACCTGCTGATCGACCTGCAGCGCAAGCAGAACTTCTCCTACCTGTTCATCGCGCACGACCTCGCGGTGGTCGCCCATATCAGCCACCGCGTCGCCGTGATGTATCTCGGCCGCATTGTCGAGATCGCCGACAAACACGAGCTGTTCGCCAATCCGCGCCACCCTTATACGCAGGCCCTGCTCGCCTCGGTGCCGATTGCCGATCCGAAGGCGAAGCGAACCGCGCCGCTGATCGACGGCGACGTGCCGAGCCCGATCAATCCACCCTCCGGCTGCGCCTTCCACACCCGCTGTCGCTACGCGATGGATCGCTGCAAGACCGAGCGCCCGGCACTGCTGGCAGCCGCCCCGGCACATCAGGTCGCCTGCTGGCTGAATGACGGGACGGGGCGTGCCGAGTAGACCTGTCGTCCCGGCGAAGGCCGGGACCCATTACCCCGAATGCCCGTTGATTTGGCGAGCTGGGGCCACATTCTATTCCAACAACATACATCGGTGGTTATGGGTCCCGGTCCCCGTGCGCAATAGCGCACTAGGCCGGGACGACAGTTGTTATGCGGCCACCTCGATCTCCACCACGATCTTCCCCGTCGTCACCTGCTCGCCCTCGGCAACATCGATCGACGACACCGTGCCCGCAACCCCTGCGGTGTGCACGTGCTCCATCTTCATCGCCTCCAGCGTCATCACCGGTTGGCCGGCCGCGACCTTGTCGCCCGGCTTCACCAGCACCGCGACGACCCGGCCGTTCATGGCGGCGCGAACCTTGCCGTCGCCTCCGGCAGCCGTCGCGCTCTCCGGCGGCGCGAGCGTGAGATCGCGCGCCGTCAGCGTGACGCCACGATGCAGGATATAGAGCCGATCGCCATCGCGCAGGAACCTGGCCTGCTCCATCACGCCATCATGGTGGAAGCGGATGCTGTCCTGATTGAGCTCGTCGATCGCGAAGCTGAAGCGATCGCCGTTGCGAGCGGCGACGTAGCTGCCGTCGCGCTCGCGGACGATCTCGATCTCCTGCACGCCGTGGCCGAGATCGATCCGCAGGCCGAGCGGGAATGTCGCAGCGAGCGACCGGCCGCGCTGCCATGGCGGCGCGTCCGGATGGGTGACGTAGAGCAGCAGCGCCGCGAGCGCGAGATCGCTGCCGCGATCGGGCCGCGGCGCCAGCAACACATCGCGGTTGTTGCCGATGAAGGCCGTAGTCGCCTCGCCCCTGGCAAAGACCGGATGACGCAGGCAATCGATCAGGAAGCCCTGATTGGTGGTGACGCCGAAGGCCGTGACCTGCTCCAGGGCGCAGATCAACTTGCCGCGCGCCTCGTCGCGGGTGGCGCCATGGCTGATGACCTTGGCGATCATCGAATCGTAGAACGGCGGAATCTCCGAGCCGGACTGCAATGCGTGCTCCACGCGGATGCCTTCCGGCATCTGCCACCGTGCCATCGTGCCGGATTGCGGCATGAATTCATGCCCGGCGTCCTCCGAGCAGAGCCGGACCTCGATGGCGTGACCGGAGAAACTGATGTCCTCCTGCCTCACGCCAAGTGGTTCGCCTCTCGCGACACGCAGTTGTAATTCGACCAGATCGAGCCCGGTGATCGCCTCGGTGACGGGATGCTCGACCTGGAGCCGCGTGTTCATCTCCATGAAGTAGAAATTGTCGGCGCGATCGAGCAGGAACTCCAGCGTACCGGCGCCCTCATAGCCGATCGCCTTGACCGCCTGGACCGCGACCGCGCCCATCCGCGCACGCAGCTCCGGCGTCACCGCCGGTGACGGTGCCTCCTCGATCAGCTTCTGGTGCCGCCGCTGCACCGAGCAATCGCGCTCGCCGAGATGAACGGCGTTGCCGTAACGGTCGCCGAACACCTGGATCTCGACGTGGCGGGGATCGACGATGGCGCGTTCGAGGATGACGGTGGGATCGCCGAACGCACCCTGCGCCTCCGATCGCGCGCTGCGCAGCGCATCCGGAAACGCCGCGGCATCCGCGACCAGCCGCATGCCGCGACCGCCGCCGCCGGCGACTGCCTTGATCATGACGGGGAAGCCGATCGCCTTGGCTTCTGCCAGCATCGCCGCATCGCTCTGGTCGGCGCCCTGATAGCCGGGCACGCAGGGTACGCCGGCCTTTTGCATGATGTCCTTGGCACCGGCCTTGTTGCCCATCGCAAGGATCGCCTGCGGCGACGGACCGATGAACACCAACCCCGCATCGCGGCAGGCCTGCGCAAAGTCCTCGTTCTCGGCGAGGAAGCCGTAGCCGGGATGCACCGCGCCGGCCCCGCTTGCCTTGGCGGCTGCGATGATCGCGTCGATCTTCAGATAGGATTGCGCCGGCAGCGCCTCGCCGATCCGCACCGCCTGGTCGGCCTCGAGCACGTGCAGTGCGTCGCGGTCGGCATCCGAATAGACCGCGACGATGCCATAGCCGAGCCGCCGTGCCGATCGCATGATGCGCAGCGCGATCTCGCCGCGGTTGGCGATCAGGATCTTGAAAAACGGCGTCCGCTTCACGATGGTACCGCTCATGGCCGCGCCACCGAGAACTGCATGCGCTGGGGCTTTCGCGCCTCCGCCTCGCGGCAGATCGAAAGCACCTCTGACAGCACCGTCCGCGTATCGCGCGGATCGATCACGCCGTCGTCGAGCACGCGGGCGCTGGTCGAGAACACGTCCATCTGGCCGTCGAACACGCCAGTGATTTGCGCCTTCATCGCCTCCAGCTTCTCCTTTTCGATCGGCTTGCCGCGCCGCGCGGCCGCAGCTTCAGTGACGATCGCCATGGTTTCGGCGGCCTGCTCGCCGCCCATCACCGCGGTCTTGGCGTTCGGCCACGAGAAGCAGAAGCGCGGGTGGAAGCCGCGGCCGCACATGCCGTAATTGCCGGCGCCGAACGAGGCGCCGCAATACAGCGTGATTTGCGGCACGGTCGCCGAGGTCACGGCCTGGATCATCTTCGAGCCGTGCTTGATCATGCCGGCCTCTTCATAGGCGCGGCCCACCATGTAGCCGGTGGTGTTGTTCATGTAGAGGATCGGCGTGCGCGACTGGCAGCAGGCCTGGATGAAATGCGTCGCCTTGTTGGCCCCGGGGACATCGAGCGGGCCGTTGTTGGTGATGATGCCGAGCGCCTGCGCTTCGATGCGGGCGTGGCCGCAGACCGTGGCCGGGCCGTAGTTGGCGCCGAACTCGGTGAAATCGGAATCATCGATGAAGCGCGCGATCGCCTGGCGCATGTCGACGGGGCGCTTGTGGTCCATCGGCATGATGCCAAGCAATTCCTCGGCATCGTAACGCGGCGGCTTGAATGCGGCCGGTTCGGGGGCCGGCCGATCCCAAGAACGGTCCCATGGCAACTTGGCCATGATCTCGCGCGCGATGCGGAGCGCGTCGCGGTCGTCCTCGGCGAGATAATCGCCAAGGCCGGAAATCGAGGTGTGCATCTCGGCGCCGCCGAGTTCCTCCTCGGTTGCGATCTCGCCGGTGGCGGCCTTGAGCAGTGGCGGCCCGGCGAGGAAGGCGCGCGTGCGGCCGCGCACCATCACGATGTAGTCGGACAGGCCCGTCTGGTACGCGCCGCCGGCGGTTGAAGAGCCGTGGGTGACGGTGACGACGGGATGCCCCGCCGCCGACAGCCGCGCGAGGTTCCGAAAAATGTTGCCGCCGCGGACGAAATCCTCGACGCGGTAGCGCAGCAGATTGGCGCCGGCGCTTTCGACCAGCTGCACATAAGGCAGCTTGTTCTCCAGCGCGAGCTCCTGCACCCGCAGCGTCTTGTCGAGGCCATAGGGCTGCAGCGCACCGGCGTCGATGCCGGCATCATTGGCGCTGACCATGCAGCGGATGCCGGAGACGAAGCCGATGCCGGCCACCAGTCCGCCGCCGGGCACGCTCCTGTCCGCATCCGGCACATCGAACATGTAGCCGGCGAGGGTCGACAGTTCGAGAAATGGCGAGCCGGGATCGAGCACCAACGCGACGCGTTCGCGCGGCAGCAGCTGACCGCGCTTATGGAACCGGTCCTTGGCCGCGGCGGAGGCCGCGCGCGTACGTTCCTCCAGGGCGCGCATCCGGTCGATCAGGGCCAGCATGCCGTCGCGATTGCCCTGGAACGCGGCGCTGCCGGTAGCGATGGTGTTCTCGATGATGGCCACTAGGCGCGCTCCACAAAATGCCCGCTGTATTGCTGCCGCAGCTCGACCTTGCGCAGCTTGCCGGTCGCGGTCATCGGCATCTCCTCGAGGATACGCACCAGCTTCGGCACCTGGAAGCCACCGAGATGCTTTCGGCAATGCGCCTCGATGCCGGCCTCGTCGGCCACCGCACCGGGCTTCAGCTTGACGAAGGCGGAGACCGCCTCGCCCCATTGCGGATGCGGCAGCCCGACCACGGCGGCATTCTGCACGGCGGGATGCGCCAGCAAAGTCTCCTCGATCTTGACGGAAGCGACATTCTCGCCGCCCGACTTTATCATGTCTTTCTTGCGATCGAGGAACAACACCTCGCCATTGCCGTCGATCAAGGCAAGATCGCCGGTATGATGCCAGCCGAACTTGCGCGCCTCCTCGGTCGACTTCGGGTCCTTGTAATATCCCATCATCACGTTGGGCCCGCGATGCACCAGCTCGCCGATCTCGCCGCGCGGCAGCAGGTTGCCGTTGTCGTCCATGATCGCGGTCTCGTTGACGATCAACGACTCGCCCCAGTAATTGCCGAAACGCTCGAGCTGCACCTCCGGCCGCGACATCGTCGTCGCCGGATACATCTCGGTCTGGCCGCTGGTCAGCACGAAGTTCGGACAGAGATCGGCCATGGCGCGCTCCAGTAGCGGCTTGCCCATCGGGGCCATGGTGTAGATGCAGCAGCGCAGGCCGGAGAGATCATACTCGCGCCGGCGCGGATGATCGAGGATCGCCTGATACATCAGCGACAGGCCGACGAACACCGTAAGCTTGTCACGGACGATCGCCTCCATGCAGACCACCGGATCGAAGCCGCGCATCAGCGCCATGCGGCCGCCGACCGAGAGATAGCTCAGCAGCAGCACGTGGCCGGCACAGTGGAACAGCGGAAACTGCCCGGTGATCCCGTCGTCGCGCGAAAGCTGCATCTCGATGCAGTTGCTCATCACGGCCATCACCACGGCGAGGTGGCAATGCATCGCGCCCTTCGGCCGCGACGTCGTGCCCGAGGTATAGATGATCATCGCGAGATCACGATCGTTGATCTCGATCTCAGGCTCGATGTCGGATTGCCCCTTCAGGAGACCGTTGAATTCCTGCAATCCGGTCTTGCCGGCATTGCCGGTCAGATCGATCGCGATCATCTCCATGCCGCGGGCTTCCAGCGCCGCGCGCCGATCTGCCTGGGCGTGCAGATTGTCGTCGATAATCGCAAAGCGGACCTCGGCATGGCCGAGGATGTAGTCCATGTCCGCCGGCCCGAGCATTGTGTTGATCGGTACCCAGACCAGGCCGGCCCGGTGGATGCCGAACAGCGCTTTGACGAATTCGACGGAGTTGTTGCAGATCGTCGAGATTTTTTCGCCGGGCTTCAATCCACGTTGCACCAAATGGTTGGCGAAGCGATTGGCATCGCGCTCGAGCTCGGTGAAGGTGACTTGCCTGGTGCCATCGGTCAGCGCGACGCGATCCGGAAACCGCCGCGCGGCGCGCTTCAGCAGGTCGCCGATCGCGACCCGCCCGATGCGGCCGGGGCCGGTGACGCCACCGGTTGCTGCGAGATTGTCCATGGCTGGTTCTCCTCTCAACCGTCATTGCGAGGAGCGAAGCGACGAAGCAATCCATACCTTCCACGCGGCAAAATGGATTGCTTCGCTTCGCTCGCAATGACGGGGCGACGCCTAGTGTCGGATCCCGAAAATCTGCCGCGCCTCGGCCGGGCTCGCGATCTCGCGACCGGCACGCCGCGCGCAGGCGGCGAGGCCTTCGACGAGCTGCCCGTTCGACGTTACCTTGGTGCCGTCGCCGAGATAGAACGTGTCCTCGAGCCCGCTGCGCAGGTGGCCGCCGAGGTCGGCGGCGCGCTGGTGCAGCGGCCAGATCTCGGCGCGGCCGATCGCTGTGACCTGCCAATGCGCCTCCGGCGCCTTCAGCTTGAGCAGGATCGGCAACAGCTCCGGATCCGCCGGCATCCCCGAGGCGACGCCCATGACGAAATTGTATTCGAGTGGACCGGAATACATGCCGGTCTGCCGGTACATGCCGACGCAGCGCACGATGCCGACGTCGAAGCACTCGAATTCCGGAATCGTGCCGGCCGCCTTCATCACGTCGAGATAATCCTGCACCTTCTCGACCGCGTTATCGAACATCATCGGCGGCCAGGCCCAGGTGTTGTCGGCCTTCACCTTGAGATAGTTCAGCGAGCCGGCGTTGCAGGCCGCGATCTCGGGTTTTGTCTCGCGCACGCAATCAAGCGCGCCCTGGTAGTTCGGGCCCGAGGTGCCGGTGGTGTGGTTGATGATCACGCCGGGGCAGGCCTCGCGGATCGCCTGCTGGATTTCCTTGCTGACGCCGACATCCCACGACGGCAGGTGGCCCTTGTTCGGCTCCTGCTGGCGCAGATGGATGTGCATGATGCTGGCGCCGGCGTTGAACGCGGCCCTGGCCTCGCGCGCCATCTGTTCCGGTGTCACCGGGACATTGTGCTGCTTCGGGTCGGTAAGCACGCCGTTCAGCGCGCAGGTGATGACGGCCTTGTCGCTCATGGTCTGTTGCCCGCTTTACAGCGCACCTGCGCTGCTGATTTTCCCATGATGAGAACTTTGCCTTCGCGCCATCTTGCGTTGACTGGCTAAGTCAATGCGCCGGCGCCGGAATTCGCCGCCAGCCGGTTAACACAAGACGAGAAGCCCACCTGACGCATAGGATCTGCCTCAAGCAGAAGCGGCGCAACAAGCCGGCATCACGGGGAGAACGTCATGGTCTCGATCAGCCGGCGCACATGGCTCACCGGCGCGGCAGGCGCAGGAGTTGCCGCGATCGCAGGCCTTGAGCCTTCGCTCGCCGAAGATACGCCCGGCGTCACCGCGACCGAGATCAGGATCGGCAGCACGACCTCATTGAGCGGCCCGGTGTCGGCGCTCGGCGTGCAGGCGCGCTGCCAGGAAGCCTATTTCAAGATGCTGAACGAGCAGGGCGGCATCGCCGGCCGGCAGATCAAGTACATCTATTACGACGATGCGTTCAATCCGGCCAAGACGGTCGAGCAGGTGCGCCGCCTGATCGAGAGCGACAATGTCGCCTTCCTGTTCAACATGCTCGGTACCGCGCCGAACTCGTCGGTCGTCAAATACATCAACGCCGCCAAGGTGCCGCATCTGTTCCTGTCGGTTAACGGCGACAAATGGGGCGACTACAAGAGCTATCCCTGGACCATGGGCTTCGCGCCGAGCGCCCGCACCGAGGCGCAGGTGTTCGTCAAATATGCGCTGAGCCAGAACAAGGACGCGAAGTTCGCGGTGCTCTACCAGAACGACGATCTCGGCAAGGATTTCGTCGCCGGCGCCAAGGACGTACTGGGCGAGCGGTTCGCGACCTCAGCGGTGGTCGCCTCGCACGAGGTCACCGATCCCACCATCGATTCCCAGATCGTCGCGCTGCGCGGCGCCAATCCGGACGTACTGATCTCGGGCAGCACGGCAAAGTTCTGCGCGCAGTCGATCCGCAAGATCTATGAGCTTGGCTGGAAGCCGATGCATTTCATCGCCAGCGGCGCGGCCTCGATCTCCTCGACCATCGCGCCTGTCGGCCTCGACAAGTCGCAGGGCACGATCTCGTCAGCCTATGTGAAGGACGTCGCCGATCCGGCGTGGGCCAACGACCCCGGCGTGAAGGATTTCCTCGCCTTCATGGCGAAGTACTTCCCCGATGGCAATCCGAAGGAAGGCTACAGCCTCTATGCCTACACGGTGGCGCAGGTACTCAGGATCGTGCTGGAGCAGTGCAGGGGCAATTTCACTCGCGACAATATCATGGCGCAGGCGAACAATTTGAAGGACGTCGAGGTCCCGACGCTGTTGCCCGGCATCAAGGTCAACACAAGCCCGACCAATCATCACCCGCTGCAGCAGCTGCAGCTGCAACGGATCGAAGGGCCCGGCTGGCTGCGCTTCGGCGAGGTGATCCAGGGCGCGAATTTGTAGCGGAGAAATGCCCTAACGTCGTCCCGGCGAAGGCCGGGACCCATACCGCGTGAATTATCGATGGCGCGGGATGGCTGATACCTGACAAAACAACGGCCTGCTGTGGTTATGGGTCCCGGCCTTCGCCGGGACGACAGCGGAAGTTACGTCAGCGCACGTTCTTGCCCCGTGCGGTAGATCGCAAGATCGCGCGAGCCGGAGAAGATCGCGCGCGGCTTCAGGCCATAGAAGCGGCGGATCGAGTGGCTGAAATGCGTGCTATCGGGATATCCGATATCCTGCGCGAGATGCGCGAGGTTGATGTCCTGGTTGGCGAAGTGCAGCAGATGCCGCGCGCGCTTCCAGGCGCGGAACGAGCGGAACGAGATTCCTGTCTCCTCCTTGAACAGATGCAGAAAGCGCGAGGGCGACAGTCCGGCCTCGGCGGCGCAGCCTGCCGCGGTCACCGGCTCGCCGGAGAATTGCCCGATGCGGCCGATCGCGCGCACCACACGCGGATCGAGCACGCGCTGCGGCAGTGCGTCGCCAAAGCACATGGTGTCGAACTCGGCATTCGCGATCGCGTCGCGATGCTGCATCTCGGCAAGCGTCGCATAGGCGTTGCGAATCCGGTTCGCGAATAAATGAGAGTCGGGTCCTTGCAGCCGGCGGGCGACGGCTTCGAGCGTGCCGTCCGGCACGCTTTCCGGCTCGATCGCGACGCAGATCGCGGAGCGATATTCGCTGGTGATGGTGTGGCGCAGGTTCGGCATCGTCACCGCGAGCTCGCCGTGCGACTCGCGGCCTTCGCTGGTCGACAGATGCAAGCCGTCGCGGATCGCGACATAGACATGGAATGCGCCGGGACAGCGTTCGCGCGGTCGGCCGAGCAGCCCGGCATAGAACACCCGTTCCGGCGTGATCAGCATCCGGTGGCCGGATTGCTGCTGGCCAGAATTCTGGCACTTCGCGTCCACGATCGCGTCCATGTCGGTTCCTCCTCGCGCGGCTCTTTGGGCCGCTGCGGCGGAGCTACCATAGCGCAAATTCGAAACCTGTCACCGACGCGCTGGATCAATTCCTGGACACATCGACGCTGCTGAGATCAAGCCCGCGCGCGCGGCGCAACATTTTGTTCCAGCCCGGCTTTTTGCTCCGACGTCACCGCGCGCCGGTAACCTTCGCGCTGCTGCAGCCGCGCCCAATAGGCCGCGACATTCGGCCCGAAATCCTTGGCGAGGCCGATATTGCTGGCGAGCCGCAGCGCATAACCGTTGGTAATGTCGGCGGCGGTGAAGCGTTCCGCGCAGAGGAATTCCGATTTCGCGGCGGCGGCCTCCACCGCACGCAAGCGGCCCAGGAACCATTTTGCATAGTCGCCCGAGACCTGCGGGTTGCGCCGCTCCTCCGGCTCGAGCTGGCTGTAGCGCAGCACCAGCGTCTGCGGAAAGGTCAGCGTCGCGTCGGAAAAATACATCCAGTTCAGGAACGCGCCATAGGCCGGCTCGTCGGAGCCTACGATCAACGGCGTCGGGCCATATTTGGTGCCGAGGTAATGGCAGATGCCGGAGGACTCCGTCATCTTCGTCTCGCCGTCGACCATGAACGGGATGGTGCCGAGCGGATTGATGCCGAGATACTCCTTGGCGAACACGCGCGGCGGGAACGGCAGCATCTTCAACTCATAGGGCAGCCCGAGCTCCTCCAGCATCCACAGCGGGCGGAACGAGCGCGCGGCGTCGCAGTGATAGAGCGTGATCATCAGGCGTTTCCCTTTTGCTTCATGCCGGGCAGCGTGCCCATCATCTTGCACAATACCATCAGCATCACCTCGTCGGCACCGCCGCCGATCGAGGTCAGGCGGCTGT
Organism: Bradyrhizobium sp. CCBAU 53421; assembly: GCF_015291625.1. NCBI lineage: Bacteria > Pseudomonadati > Pseudomonadota > Alphaproteobacteria > Hyphomicrobiales > Nitrobacteraceae > Bradyrhizobium > Bradyrhizobium sp. CCBAU 53421. The sequence goes on along the minus strand of NZ_CP030047.1, from coordinate 696,890 downwards.
CGCGATAGGCCCGGCTGACCGGCGTCTCGTTGGTGAAGCCCATGCCGCCCCAATATTGCAGGCAGGCATCGGTGAGCTCGCGGCCAAGCCGGCCGGCTTTCAATTTCGCCATGGTCGCGAGCCGGGTGACGTCCTCGCCGGCGACCAGCGCCTCGCCGGCACGATAGATCAGCGAGCGCAGCAATTCGACCTCGGTCTGCATCTCCGCGAGCTTGAAGTGCACCACCTGGTTATCGAGGATCGAGCCGCCAAATGCCTTGCGGCTCCGGGTGTAGTCGATGGTCGCGTTGATGATGAATTCATGCGCCTTTAGGCAGGCGGCCGCGCCCCACAGCCGCTCCTCCTGGAACTGGATCATCTGGTAGGTGAAGCCCTGGCCCTCCTCGCCGATCCGGTTGCGCTTCGGCACCCGGACATTGTCGAAGAAGATCTGCGCCGTATCGGACGAGCGCATGCCGAGCTTGTCGAGCTTGCGCGCGACCTGGACGCCCTTGGTCTTCATGGGAACGCAGATCAGCGACTTGTTGCGATGGACCGGGCCGTCGCTGGTATTGGCGAGCAGGCAGATCCAGTCGGCCTGGGTGCCGTTGGTGATCCACATCTTGCCGCCATTGATGACGTAATCGTCGCCGTCGGAGCGTGCATTGGTCTTGATCGAGGCGACGTCGGAACCGGCGCCGGGCTCGGAAACGCCGATGCAGGCGACCTGATCGCCGGCGATCGCGGGCGCCAGGAATTCGCGCCGCACCTCGTCGGAGCCGAACCGCGCCAGCGCCGGCGTCGCCATGTCGGTCTGCACCCCGATCGCCATCGGCACGCCGCCGCAGGTGATGGCCCCTAACTCCTCGGCCATCATCAGCGCGTAGGAATAATCCAGCCCCTGGCCGCCGAATTCGACCGGCTTGTTGAGGCCGAGGAAGCCGAGATTGCCGAGCTTCTTGAACAGCTCATGCGCCGGGAAGATATCGGCCTTCTCCCACTCGTCGACATGCGGATTGATCTCGGCCACGATGAACTTTTGCAGTGCGCGGCGCGGTTCGTCGTGGTCGGCGGTGAAGAGCATCTGATGATTTTTCCCTCGTCATTCCGGGGCGCTCGCGAAGCGAGTGAACCCGGAATCTCGATCCGTAGATATCCAACCTCTAGGTTCCGGGTTCGCTGCGTGCCCCGGAACGACAGTGCATCACAATCCCATTTGCCTTGATGCCAGGTCCTTCATGATCTCCTCGGTGCCGCCGCCGATCGCGTTGACCTTGACCTCGCGGTAGATGCGCTCGACCTTGATGCCGCGCATGAAGCCGGCGCCGCCGAAGATCTGCACCGCCTCGGAGGCGCAGTGCGCCATGGTCTGGGTGGCCTGGTTCTTCATCATGCAGATCTCGGCGACCGGGCTTTCGCCCTGGCCGAGCCGCCACGCCAGCATTTCCAGCATCGCCTGCGAGGCCGCGACTTTCTGCGCCATGTCGACGATCTTGTGCCTGATGACCTGGTGCTGGGCGATCGGCTTGCCGAACGTCTTGCGCTCCTTGGCATAGGCGACCGCCTCGTCGAGGCAAACGCGCGCATAGGCGGTGCAGCTTGCCGCCATGCCCATGCGCTCGCTGTTGAAGTTCTGCATGATGATCTTGAAGCCTTGGCCTTCCTCGCCGATCAGGTTCTCGACCGGCACCCGGCATTCGTCAAAATGCAAGGTCGCGGTATCCGATGCCCACCACCCCATCTTCTTCAGCTTGGTGCGGGACAGGCCCGGCGTATTGCCCTCGATCAACAGCAGGCTGACGCCGCCCGGCCCCTCACCGCCGGTGCGCACCGCGACCGTCAGATAGTCGGCGCGCATGCCCGAGGTGATGAAGGTCTTTTCGCCGGAGACGACGTAATGGTCGCCGTCGCGCCGCGCCTTGGTGCGCAGATTGGCGACATCGGAGCCGCCGCTCGGCTCTGTGATCGCGAGCGCGGAGATCTTCTTGCCGGCGAGCACGTCCGGGAGCACCCGCGCCTTGACCTCGGGCCGGGCGGCTCGGGCGATCGGCGGCGAGCCGATGGTGTGGCTCATCAGGCTCGAGGAGACGCCGCCGGCGCCGGCGCGCGCCAGCTCCTGCGAGGCCACGATCTTCATGAACTGGTCGGCGGCAATCCCGCCATATTCCTCCGGGAAACCGAGGCCGAGCAGCCCGATCTCGGACGCCTTGGCATAGAGCGCGCGCGGAAACTCGCCCTCCTCGTCCCATTGATGGGCATAGGGCTCGATTTCCTTGGCCACAAAGCGCCGCATCACCTCGCGAAAGGCCTCATGCTCGCCGGTGTAGAACGGGTTTGCCATCCGCATGCTCCGTTGATTCTTAACTCCGACGATGTCCGGATTTTTCCCTGTTCACTTGCGTCGAGTGGCTGTCCGCCGGACCGGGTTTCCATCTGGCCACCCGCCAGCCACTAAACGCAAGACAGTATCCTAATACGCCCCCTCCACTGCTAATTCATGGCATCAATCGAGCCAGGGACAGGCGGCGCAGACTGCCGTTCCGGAGGAGGGAAATGTGCCGGTTCGTTACTACGACTGGATCGCGCATCATCGCCGGCGCACGCCGGACAAGATGGCGCTTGTCGATCTCGCAAGCGGTCGCCGCTTTGGCTATGCGGAACTCGACGCCCGGGTGTCGCGGCTCGCGGGCTATCTGCGCGACGAGTTGAAGGTCGCCAGCGGCGACCGGGTCGCGGTGCTGGCGCTGAACACCACGGATACGCTGGAGGTGCAGTTCGCCTGCTTCCGGATCGGCGCGGTCTTCCTGCCGCTCAACACCCGCCTTACCGTTCCCGAGTTGCGCTACATTACCGCCGACGCTTCGCCAAAAGTGATGATCCATGACGACGAGCTCGCCGAGACCGCGCTTGCCGTCGCCAAACTCTGCGATGTCGCCTCGACCGTGCGGCTCGGCCGCGGCGGCGCCTATGAGGCCGGCATCGCGGCGGCCAGGCCGCTCGAACGGTTCGAGGAGGTCACGCTCGATGACATCTCGACCATCATGTACACCTCGGGCACCACGGGCCAGCCCAAGGGCGCGATCATCACGCACGGGATGACGTTCTGGAATTGCGTCAATCTCGGCGGCCCCGCCTATATTTCTCCGGCCTCGGTGCTGCTCACCGTGCTGCCGCTGTTCCACACCGGCGGGCTCAATTGCTACACCAACCCGGTGCTGCATGCCGGCGGCACCGTGCTGATCATGCGCGCGTTCGATCCCGGCGAGGCCTTGAGGCTGATCAGCGATCCCGCGCAGGGCATCAACGTGTTCTTCGGCGTGCCCGCGATCTACCAGTTCATGGCGCAGCATCCGTCCTTCGCCACCGCCGACTTCAGCCGCCTGCTGATCGGCGGCGTCGGCGGCGCGCCGATGCCGTTGCCGCTGCTCAAGACCTGGGAGGCGCGCGGCGTCGCGTTGCAGCAGGGCTACGGCATGACCGAGACCTCGCCGGCGGTGATGGTGCTCGACCGCGAGGACGCGGCGCGCAAGGCCGGCTCGTCCGGCAAGCCGGTGCTGCACACCGAGGTTCGGATCGTGCGGCCCGACGGCAGCGATGCCGCGGTCGGCGAGCTAGGCGAGCTCTGGGTCAAGGGCCCGAACATCACGCCGGGCTACTGGAACCGGCCGGACGCCAACGCCTCCTCCTTCACCGACGGCTGGCTGCACACCGGCGACGCCACGCGGATCGACGAGGAAGGCTTCTACTACATCGTCGACCGCTGGAAGGACATGTACATCTCCGGCGGCGAGAACGTCTATCCGGCCGAGGTCGAGAGCGTGCTGCATCAACTGGCGGCCGTCGCCGAGGCCGCCGTCATCGGCATCCCGAACGAGCAATGGGGTGAGGTCGGAATGGCCGTGATCGCCGTGAAGCCGGGCCATACACTGACGCCGGCCGAGATCCACGCGCATTGCCAGGCCAATCTGGCGCGGTTCAAGTGCCCGCGCCTGATCGAATTCATCAATGCCCTGCCGCGGAATGCGACAGGCAAAATTCACAAGCCGACGCTGCGGCAGCAATTCAGCCAGCCGAAGCCGACCGATACCGCGGCGTGAGCGAGACGCGCGCCGCGTGTTCCGGAGCGCGCCGCGACAAGGATTACCCCGCAGCCGCCTGCCGGGACCGGCTGCGGGTTCGTTGCGTCAGTCCCCAACCAGAATCAATCGAGGAAATTGCCTTTATGAAAAATACAAAACTGTCGCTGCTGGCCGCCGCCGCGGCGCTCTGCCTGCTCTCCACCCAGGCCGCCTTTGCACAAAAGAAGTACGACACCGGCGCCTCCGACACCGAGATCAAGATCGGCAATGTCGAGGCCTATAGCGGTCCCGCCTCCGCCTACGGCGTCATCGGCAAGACCGAAGAAGCCTATTTCAAGATGATCAACGAGCAGGGCGGCATCAATGGCCGCAAGATCAACTGGATCTCCTACGACGACGGCTATTCGCCGCCGAAGACCGTGGAGCAGATCCGCAAGCTGATCGAAAGCGACGAGGTCTTCCTGGTGTTCAACGCGCTGGGCACGCCGACCCAGACCGCGGTGCAGAAGTATCACAACGCCAAGAAGGTGCCGCAGCTCTTCCTCGCCACCGGTGCCAGCAAGTGGAACGATCCGAAGGATTTCCCGTGGACCATGGGCTTCCAGCCGAGCTATCGCGTCGAGGCGCGGATCTTCGGCAAATACATCCTCAAGGCCAAGCCGGATGCCAAGGTCGCGATCTTCTATGCCAATGACGATTTCGGCAAGGACTACCTGGTCGGCCTCAAGGAGATGCTCGACAAGTCGAGCGTCAAGATCGTCGCCGAGGAAAGCTACGAGACGACGGAACCGTCGATCGATTCCCACATCGTCAAGCTGAAGGACACCGGCGCCGACGTGTTCGTCAACATCTCCACACCGAAATTCGCGGCGCAGGCGATCAAGAAGATCGCCGAGCTCAATTGGAAGCCGATGCACGTGATGACCGACGTCTCGATCTCGATCGGCGCCGTCATGAAGCCCGCCGGCCTCGAAGCCTCCGAAGGCGTGCTGTCGGCCGGCTATCTGAAGGACGCGTCCGATCCGCAGTGGAAGAATGACGAAGGCATGAAGAAGTTCATGGCCTTCGCCGAAAAGTACATGCCGGGCGCCAATCTGTCCGACGCCAATCTGGTCTATGGCTATGCCGCGGCGCAGACCATGGTGCAGGTGCTGAAGCAGGCCGGCGACAACCTGACGCGCGAGAACGTGATGAAGCAGGCCGCCAGCCTGAAGGACTTCACGCCCGACACGCTGATCCCCGGTATCCGGATCAATACCAGCGCGACCGACTTCGCGCCGGTCGAGCAGCTCAAGATGATGCAGTTCAAGAACGGACAGTGGGAGCTGTTCGGCGACATCATCAGCGCCGAGACCGGCGGCTAGCGCCGGACGCACCGCAACCAAACATCAGCCATCGCGAAGCCGCCCATCCGGGCGGCTTCGTTGTTTTACAACTCTCTCACCGTCACCCTGAGGAGCGCGCTCTTGCGCGCGTCTCGAAGGGTCGACGGCCCGGCTGTGGCCGTGCATCCTTCGAGACGCCGCTGCGCGGCTCCTCAGGATGACGGGATTTGCAGATGATTATCCCGGCAAAAAAATCGCGAATGGCTCGTCGATCGTCCGCCGCAGATGCTCGCGATAGAGGGCATAGTTGGCATCGTCGGCCGACACCCGGCCGAGGCTCGGCTTCGGCACGTTCTTCACCGGCAGGAATGCGATCGGCGCGGCGACCGGCGTCAGCAGCGAGCCGCGGCCGGCGAGCAGCGTCGTGATGATGCCATACATCTCGCCGGAATTGCGCGGGCGCGAGACCGTGATCACGCGATGCTGGCCATGCCGGTTGGTGACGAGATAGACAAAGCCCGATTCATTCGGCACCGCCACCTCGCCATACTGGGTGTAGTCGGCATCCTGCCGCTCGCCCTCGCGGAAGCCGAGCGATGACGCCGCCTCGTCCCAGGCGATCTCGGTGCGATAGGCATAGAACGCGCCCGGCTCGCCGAACGACGGACGCACCGTGATGTAGGTGCCTTCGATCCGCGCCACCGCGCGGCGCGAATAGGATCCGAGGCTGTCGGGCGCGATCCCGCCATTGGCCGGCGTTGCCACCATGATCGTCTCCGGCAGCTTGCGCAAGGAAACGCCGAGCGCCTGCTCCAGCCGCACCGTGGTCGCCAGCGTGAACGGACGGCGGCCGCCGAGCACCTTCTCCAGTGTCGACAGGCTGAGCTTGGCCTGCTCGGCCAGGGTCTGCCGCGAGATGCGGCGGCGCGCGATCTCCTCGCGAATGGTCTCCGCGACCTGCCGGCTCTGCTCGGCGGAAAGCTGCTTGTCCGGCGTCGGCATCCTGATTCCTGCCCGGTTCCCCGTGATTCCGCGCAGTCTAGCAGACCGCACAATCCATCACAAAACCGCACAAACCCGCCTCGTCCGGCGGCGGGCCGCGCCGGACGGCGGCCAATCATTGCCGATCATTCTGCTCGCGCCAAAACCGCCTCTCTCCATGATTGCGAAGCAGCGAAAGTCTCGCTCGGAGTGACGAAAATGACGATTTACGATGCATGTGAGAGCGGCCCGCAGATCCGGCTGTCGCGCCGGATGCGCATTGCGCTGTTCTTCCTGGTGGAAGGTGTCGCCGCGCTGGCGATCGGCTTTGCGGCGCTGTTCCTGAGTTTCGATCCGGTGTGGTCGGCCGAACTGCCGCAACAGGCGGTGCTGCGGCCTTCAGATGCCCGCTCCGGCTCGCTGCTGTTCAAGACCGACGACGGCTACAGAGATGCGCTGAGGCTCGGCGTCGATGTCGACCTCACGGTGTCGGGCCCGACCGTCCGCGCCCGCGTCACGCAGATCTTCCGCAACCCGACCAAGGACTGGGTGGAAGCGACCTATGTCTACCCGCTGCCGGCCGGCGGCGCGGTCGACACGCTGAAGATGGTGGTCGGCGACCGCATCGTGGTCGGCGACATCAAGGAGCGGCAGCAGGCCCGCGCGATCTACGAGCAGGCCAAGCAGAACGGCCAGAAGGCCGCGCTCACCGAGCAGGAGCGGCCGAACATCTTCACCAACTCGGTCGCCAATATCGGCCCCGGCGAAACCGTGCTGGTGCAGATCGAATATCAGGAGCCGGTGCAGCAGAACGGCAACGAATTCTCGCTGCGGGTGCCGATGGTGGTCGGCCCGCGCTACAATCCGCGTCCGGTGGTGCAGAGCGTTGACCTCCGCGCCGATGGCAGCGGCTGGGGCGCCACCACGACAGATACAATTCTGGACCACGACCATACCGCCTCGCCGATACTCGATCCCGCGACGAATGCTCCGGTCAATCCGACCAACATCACGGTGCACCTCAACGCCGGCTTCCCGCTCGGCGAGGTGAAGAGCCATTTCCACCAGGTCAGGATCGAGAGCCCCGACAGCACGACGCGCGTCGTCAAGCTCGCCGAAGGCCCGGTGCCGGCCGATCGCGATTTCGAGCTGACCTGGAAGCCGTCTGCCGAGAAGGCGCCGTCGGTCGGGCTGTTCCGCGAGCATGTTGGCAATTCCGACTATCTGCTCGCCTTCGTCACTCCGCCATCGGTCGAGCAGGCGCAACAGAAGCAGCTCCCCCGCGAAGTGATCTTCGTGATCGACAATTCCGGCTCGATGGGCGGCACCTCGATCATCCAGGCCAAGGCGAGCCTCACTTACGCGCTCGGCCGCCTGCAGCCGTCCGATCGCTTCAACGTGATCCGCTTCGACGACACCATGGACACGCTGTTCCCGTCGCCGGTCGCGGCGAACAGCACCAATATCGGCAACGCGACATCGTTCGTCAGTGCGATACAGGCCCGCGGCGGCACCGAGATGGTGCCGGCGATGCGCGCAGCGCTATCCGACACCAACCACGACGACGCCAACTACGTCCGCCAGGTCGTGTTCCTGACCGACGGCGCGATCGGCAACGAGCAGCAATTGTTCGAGACCATCAACGCGCTGCGCGGCCGCTCGCGGATCTTCATGGTCGGGATCGGCTCGGCGCCCAACACCTACCTGATGACGCGCGCCGCCGAGCTCGGCCGCGGCACCTTCACCCATATCGGCTCGGTCGAGCAAGTCGACGAGCGGATGCGCGACCTGTTCGCCAAGCTGGAGAATCCCGCTGTGACCAACCTGTCCGCGAAATTCTCCGAGGCGACCGCCGACCTGACGCCGTCGGCGATCCCCGACGTCTATCGCGACGAGCCGCTGGTGCTGGCCGCGAAGCTCGACAAGCTCGCCGGCTCGGTCGAGATCAAGGGCCGCATCGGCGATCGTCCGTGGAGCGTCACGCTGCCGCTCGCCAATGCCGCCGAAGGCAAGGGTCTCTCCAAGCTGTGGGCACGCCGCAAGATCGCGGATGCCGAGGTTGCGCGCACCACGCGGCAGGCGAGCCCGGAAGATGCCGACAAGACCATCCTTGCGCTGGCACTTGAGCATCAGCTCGTGACGCGGCTGACCAGCCTCGTTGCAGTCGACAAGACGCCGAGCCGCCCTGAAGGCGAGCCGCTGAAACTCTCCGAGCTGCCGCTCAACCTGCCCGCCGGCTGGGATTTCGCAAAGGTGTTCGGCGAGCGTCCGAGTCTGCCGACTGTGCCGGGCGAGCGTCGCGCCGACGCCGGCGACGGCAAGCTGCAGCTCGCCGCACTGAAGCGGTCGCCGGTCGCCACCGAACGTCCCGGCACGATCCAGCTGCCGAAGACCGCGACCGACGCCGAACTGAAGATGATCGCGGGTGTGATCCTGCTCACGGTCAGCCTTCTGCTTCTGGTGTTCAACCGACGTCAGACGTCGTCCCACTGACGTCGGATGAAAGGAGGAGGTGCCCCCGACCTCCTCTTTCAAGAGCGCGCGCGGCCTTCTCACCCGCCCCCCGGGGGCCGCGCGCGCCACTTTTCTCAACCGTCATTGCGAGCGAAGCGAAGCAATCCATGTCACCACGCGGGGAAAGATGGATTGCTTCGTCGCTTCGCTTCGCTCGCGATGACGAGGAACAATGAAGATGCGCCGCTTCATCCCGCCCCTCGCCTTCGCTCTCATCGGCCTGATCCTGTTCGGCCAGGGCGCCTATATCCATGCCAAGGCGACGCTTGCGCAGGTGCTGCTGGAACGCGCCTTCACACAGAGCATCACAACCGGCCATCCCGTAAAACCGTGGCACTGGGCCGATACCTGGCCGGTCGCCCGGATCGAGGTGAAGCGCCTGCACGCTTCCGCGATCGTGCTGGCCGGGAGCAGCGGCCAGGCGCTGGCATTCGGCCCCGGCCATGTGGAAGAGACCGTCGATGCCGGCGAGCGCGGCGTCGCGGTCTATTCCGCGCATCGCGACACCCATTTCCGCTTTCTGAAAGATGTCACAATCGGCGACGAGATCGACGTCACGCGGAGCGACGGCAAGATTTTTCGCTACCGGGTCGATCGCAGCGCGGTCGTCCGCTTCGACCAGTCCGGCATCGATTCGCTCACCGACCGGTATGAACTGGTGCTGTCGACCTGCTGGCCATTCGACGCTCTGACATCGGGGCCCGAGCGCTATCTGCTGCATGCGACCATGATCGAACCCGAATCAGGTTCCTGATGCGCACCGATTTTGCGCCCGCCGGGATATTGCAAGCGTTGCCCTGACTTGCAGCAGCGTGAGTTGCTACCCCCTTCCATCGGCCATAAAAACAATGAAAAATCACGTTCTGCGGTGATCCGCCGTGGGCCAGAGGAAACGAACAGAACAAGGATAAGGGCAGGCTCCATGGAAGCTTTCGCAAGCACCGCGTCTCATGTGTCCCACAAATGGGCGCCGCCCGCTGACGCCAGCGACATCGTCAAGAACATCCATGCGATGCTGCACCCGCGCAACATCGTGCTGGTCGGCGCCACCGACAAGCCCGGCAACTACGCCGAACGAATCTGGAACAATCTGGTCAAATACGGCTATGCCGGCGGCCTGTTTCCGATCAACGCCAAGCGCGAGGCCATCTGGGGCGTCACCTGCTACAAGGACTTCGCCAGCCTGCCCGAAAAGCCCGACCATGTGCTGGTGCTGGTGCCGGCCCGCTTTGCCGTGCAGGTGATCCGCGATGCGGCCGCGGCCGGCGCGCGCTCGGCGACCATCGTCACATCAGGCTTCAGCGAGCTGCAGGATGAGGAGAGCCAACGGCTCGCGGTCGAGCTGAAGCAGGCGATCAAGGAGACCGGGCTTGCGGTCACCGGTCCGAATTGCCTCGGCAATCTCAGCGCCGGCGAGAACCTGTTCACCAATATCGACGACCGCATCGTCACCATGGAGCCGGGCGCGGTCGCGATCGCCGGCCAATCCGGCGCGATCGTGATGGCGATCCGCCAGGCGCTGGAGGATCGCGGCGTCGGCGTCGGCTACATGGTCACGACCGGCAATGAATCCGGGCTCGAGACCCCCGACCTGATGAGCTATTTCGCCGCCGATCCGAGCATCCGGGTCATCGTGGTCTATCTCGAAGGCGTCAGGAACACCAAAGTGTTCCGCGATGCCTGCAAGGCCGCGCGCACCGCGGGCAAGCCGGTGATCGCGCTCAAGCTCGGCGCCTCGGAAGGCGGCCGGGCTGCCGCGATGGCGCATACCGGCGCGCTGGCCGGTTCGATCGAGACATTCGATGCGATCTCGACCCGCGAGGGCGTGATCCGCGTCCGCGGGCTGGATGAATTGATCGAAACCACCGAGTGCTTCGTCCATGCCGATCCGCCGAAGGGCAACCGGCTCGCGGCGGTGTCGCTGTCCGGCGGCAAGCGCGGGCTTCTGATCGACGCGTTCTATTCCGCCGGCCTGAATTTCGCGCCGCTGAGCGAGAACGCGTCGGAGCAGCTTGCCAAGATGCTCGGGCCCGGCAGCATCGTCGGCAACCCGCTCGACGCCGGCTTCGCCGCGGTGGTCGATCCCTCCGTCTACATGAAGTCGATCAAGATCATGATCGACGATCCCGACACCGACATCGTCATCATCGATGCCGAGCTGCCGAAGGCGCCGCATGAGCTGCGCGAACGCAATCTGCGCATCGTCAACGACATGGCGGGTCAGGCCAACAAGCCGGTGATCTATATCAGCGCGATGTCGATCGGCTTCACCGAGTTCACCAAGGGACTGCGCAAGTCACTGCCCAATATCGCGGTGATGCAGGGACTCGACCGCGCGGTCGGCGCGATCAAGTCGCTGATCGAATATGCCGGCCTGCGCAAGGAAGTGCCCGACATCGTGTCGAGCTCGAAAGCGTCCGCGCGCGCGGTGCTGGAGAAGACACTGAAGGCCGCCAACGGCGCCGCCGCGCTCGACGAGGTGGCCTCGAAGCAGCTGCTCAAGGCCTACGGCATCCCGATCTCGAAGGAAGACGTCGCGCAGACCGCGGCCGAGGCCGTGAAGATCGCCAAGGCGATCGGCTTCCCGGTGGTCGCGAAAGTTGTCAGCCCCGACATCCTGCACAAGTCGGACGTCGGCGGCGTGGTGCTGAACCTCGCGAGCGCCGCCGAGGTGAAGAAGGCGTTCAACGACATCACCGCGCGGGTGAAGAAGCTGAAGGGCAAGCCGAAGCTCGAGGGCATCCTGATCGCGCAGCAAGTCAAGGCCGACCTCGAACTCGTGGTCGGCGCCTCGCTCGACGCCGAGATGGGCCCGGTGGTGCTGTTCGGCACCGGCGGTGTCGATATCGAGCTGATGAAGGACGTCGCCCTTGCCGGCGCGCCGCTCGATGCCGCCGAGGCGAAGCAGCTGATCGCCAAGACCAAGGCCGGCGTCAAGCTGAAGGGCTATCGCGGCAAGCCCGCGCTGCACGAGTCGTCGGCGGTGAAGGCGCTGGTCGGACTCTCCAACTTGATGGCCGACGCCAATGGCCGCATCGCCTCGATCGACGTCAACCCGTTCCTGATCAACAGCAAGCTCGGCGTCGCCGTCGACGGCCTGATCGTGCTGAACAACGCCGCCGCGAGCAAGGCAGCCGGGCATTAGGGTTGGACGCCAATCTATCCCCGTCATCCCCGCGCACAGGCTTTGCCTTTGTCGCTGGAGGAGCGCCAACGGGTCCGCGCAAAGCGCGGCCCGATGACAGGCTCCGCGCGTCTCAGGATGACGGGGCTTTGAGCGGACCAGTCGCTCGAAGAGCTAAAAGCTCGCGCCCCACTGCCGCGCGGTCTGCATCACCCAGTCGCGATAGAGCGTGAGCGGCGTCACGCCGGTGATGCCGCCGCAGCCCGCGGTGCCGTTCGGGCCGGTGGACCAGCTCACCACGCCGACGATGACGGGCCCGGCTTGCTTGTCCTCGAACACGGGTGCACCGGAGTCGCCCGTGCAGGCGCCAAGCCCGTCGCGCACGCCCTGCCCGACCGGGTCGACGAGACGGATCTGCAGCGTGCCGGGCTTGCCGCTCGCGATCAGGCCGGCGACGCGAATGCTGCCGCCGCTCTTGCCGTCGCCGCGCACGGTGACACCGACGCCCGCGACGGTGAAGCGGCCACCGACCTGGATCGGAATGTTGGGCATGCCGAGCACGGCCGGCGCCTTGCCCGCGGTTGGCACCGCAAGCTGCAGCAGCGCGACATCGGCGGTCGCCACATGATTGGTCATCGCCTGCATCCGAAAGCCGGGATGGATTGCCACCGTCTTGACGTCCTGCAGCTTCGGCTGCCGGTCCGGCCCGTAATCGACGATCTTGTAGTCGGCACCGGGCTGCACACAATGCGCCGCGGTCAGCACCACCTGCGGCGCGATCAGCGCGCCGCTGCAGAAATTACCGCGCGAGCCGACGATGGTGACGACGGCGCGCGCGACACCATCGGTCGACGGCGCGCCACCACCAACGATGGCGAAGGCCGGCGTTGCCATCAGCAGAGTCAGAAAGACCGTCGCTCGAATCACGCTCGTCATGGAACCCTGTCGATCTGCATTTGAATTGAGCACATCCGAGGCGCGGCATTGCGTCGCTCACGCTCGGCCGAAGAACACGCAAACTTGTACAGAGCACCCGAGCCCGCACGCGTCAATTATCTAAATATCTAGGCGTCGATGACTACGGCCTTGAAGTCACCGCCAGATTTCCAACGGTCCCATCGTTCGCGCGCTTCGTATCGGCGCCGTGTCGCGATATCCCATCACATCGTACCCTGCCTCGTGCAGCCAGCACGACGCTCGAATGTGAACTGCATCTCTTGATCCCGCGCCCATCGGGGCCGTAGTTTCGGCCTGATAATAATACAACCTCTGGCAGCATACCGCATACTTACCTTCATGACGTTCTGGATGCCGGTGCCGTTGAGCTTCAACGGCTTTTCCATCCGCCATTTCGTTGAGTTCGAGGATAATGATGAGGATCGCGGTCGTCACGCCGATCAGGCTGTTCAGCGAGGGGCTTACCTCGAGTTTCCAGAACCACGCCGAGTTTGCCGTCGAGGCGGCGGTCTCCGACCTTGCCGGCCTGCGCGCGGCCCTGAAGACCGGCAGTGTGAATGTCATTCTGGTCGACGTCACACAGGGCATCGATCTCGACGAGGTGCGGGTGATTGCGAGCGAGCATGCGGACATCGCCCTGGTCGCGCTCGGCCTCAACGAGGACCGGCGCGACGTGGTTCGCTGCGGCAGGGCCGGGTTCAGCGGCTACATTTCCCGGAACGCCAGTTTCGACGAGCTATGCCGCGCGCTGTCGGACGTGGCATCGGGGCGACTCGCCTGCAGCGCCGAGATTTCCGGGGGGCTGCTGCGCGCGCTGTTTTGCATGGAGCGTCAGACGGATACGATCGACACTGACCAGGGCTTGACCCGGCGCGAAAGCGAGGTCCTCAAGCTCATCGGGCAGGGCATGTCGAACAAGGAGATCGCGCGCGATCTCAATCTCAGCCTGGCGACCGTCAAGCATCACGTCCATCACGTACTGCAGAAGCTCGGCCTGCCGCGCCGGGCGCAGGCGATGCGGCGAGTGCGCGAAGCGCCGTGGATCGCATCATCCGCGCCGGCTCTCGATCGCTGCCGCGAGCTCGACTGACACCATCGTCCGGAATTCCGTATTCGGCTGAGCCCGGCGCGCGCACGCATTGGTGCGCAGATGCGGCGCGGCCTTGCACGCATTCGTGCGCATCACGCAGCAAGACCGATCCCGACTCAATCCTTTGATCGATCTCACGAGGCGCAGGATCGATCTCATGGATCGGTCGATCCGTATCACCGGCTCGATCCTTTCTGATCCATCGCGGCGAATAGGCCTTTCGCAGCACTCCTGCCACAACAGCACCAACGCAGCGACACGCCGCTCTCTTCGTTCGCTGCGCGGTTGCAGATTGCCGTGGAAGGCGGATCGGCTGCACGAATTCGCAGCAGACCGGCCAGGATCGATTTCATGAATCCAGTTGCCGACATCGCTGGTCTGACTGCCTTGTGGCAGAGAACGTCGGGCGGCGACCCCGCGGTGAAGATCGCGATCATCGACGGTCCGGTAGATCTCAATCATCCCTCGCTCAGGCAGGCCCGCGTCGCGATGGGCGGCGAGTTCGTCGCGCCGTCGTCGCCGACGATCCAGTCCGAGCACGGCACGCATGTCACGAGCGTGTTGATGGGCACGCCCGGCAGCCCGGTGCTCGGCGTCGCGCCGAACTGCAGCGCAACCGTGTTCTCGATCTATCGCGAGGGCGCGGCCGGGCAGATCGAGCCGTCCTCGCAGAGCACATTGGCGCTCGCGATCAACCAGGCGCTGGCTGTCGATGCCGACATCATCAACATCAGCAGCGGTCAGCAATCCGCGACGGGACAGGCCGATCGCATTCTGGTCGACGCGGTGCGCGCCTGCGAGCGCGCCGGCAAGCTGATCGTCGCCGCGGCCGGCAATGACGGCTGCCGCTGCGTCCAGGTGCCGGGCAGCCTCTCGTCGGTGCTTGCGGTCGGCGCGTGCGATCTCGTCGGCAACCCGCTGCCGTTCAGCAATTTCGGCGACGCTTATCTGGAGAACGGCATCCTGGCGCCGGGCGAGAACATCGCGGGCGCCTCGCCGGTTCGCAATGTCAGCCTGCGTTCCGGAACGAGCTTCGCTGCACCGATCGTCACCGGCGTCGTTGCGCTGCTGCTCTCATGCCTGCGCCAGAACGGTCGCAAGGCCGAACCGCAAGCCGTCCGCGCCGCGCTGCTCGAAAGCGCGGCGCCCTGCCGGAACGACGGCAGCGCCTCGCGCTGTCTCGCCGGACGGCTCGATATTCCCGCGGCTGTCGCCGCCCTGCTTGGCGAGCAGGCGGACGCCGTCATGCCGTCGGGTGCCACGGCCGCGCCTCCCCGCTTCCGGGGAGTGTCCGCGCGCCCTTTCGTCCAACCGTCATCCGCCGCTCAGCCAACTGCAACCAGAGAGGGTTCCATGGGAGATCTATCAGCAATGTCTGCACCATCGGCTCCGCGCATCTTCGGGCCGGACGGCTCGGTCCTGCGAAGCAGCGCCGGGATCATGCCAAGCGAGGCTCAGCCTGCCGCGCCGGCGGCACCTGCGGCCATGGCCGCCCCCGTTGATCACGGTGTGGTCGCCGCGCCGATCGCTGCACCGGCGCCTTATCCGTATCACGCCCCCCATCCGGGCGGCGACATGGTCTGGATGCCGGCACCGGCACCGCAGATGGTCATGCCGCCGATGATGATGCCGCAGATGGCGATGCCGACGGCCGGCATGATGCCGCAAACCTGGCTGCAGCCGCAGCAGCTGCCCGCGCTGATGCCGAATCACGCGCTTCCGGTCGCAATGCCGCCGGCGCTGCCAATGTACGAAGCGCCTGCGGTACGCACCAGCGGCGAGAAGAGCTGCGGCTGTGGCGGCGGCATGCGCCCGCGGGGCGCGACGGCCGAGTCCACCGGTCAGCTCGCCTTTCCGATCGGCCGGCTGTTCTACGATTTCGGCAAGGAAGCCCGCCTCGACTACTTCGTGCAGTCGATCGCCAACTGGCGCGACAGCCTGATCGGACGTGGCGATCCGGTGTTCGGCCCGGATCGCGATCGCTCCGGCGACACCTCGGCGCCGTACAATCCGGCGATCATGGCGCGCTATCTGCTGAACCAGGCCGAAGGCGAGAGCGCGACGCCGGCCGGCGCCGGCAACAACTTCCCGGACGCCGACGCCATCACCTGGACGATGACGATCGATTCGATCCCGATCTACGCGATCAAGCCGCTCGATGTGTTCGGTCTCGGCTTCTTCGCCGCGCTGATCCTGGCGCTGTGGCATCAGGAGGTCTCGCACGACGATCCCGCGACGACCCGCACCGTGGCGATCGCGACGATGTCGGCCCCCGCCGCCGGCGAACCAAGGCCGACGCGCCCGGCATTCCCGGGGCCTGGCGGCGTTGCGCGGGTTTCGATGGCCGGTTGGGTCGACAGCACCAACACGACCAAGCTGCTCAACGGCACCGTCGTGCCGACGCTGGTGACCGACTGGCGCGGCTTCTACCAGTGGGATCTGTTCACGCTGTTCGGCAAAGACTCCGACCAATGGCCGCCCGGCGCGGAAGGCTTCCTCGAGCGGATCTACAACGAGTTCCGCAATGTCGGTCTCTCGCCGCAGGACCGCGCGCTGAATTATTCCGCGATGAATGCCTACAACACGCGGAAGATCTTCTTTGACGCCGCCGAGAAGGGCCTGCGGCTCGACACCGTCGAGGTCGACCAGAGCGTGATCTGCCGGCCGGACTCGGATTGCCACGACGTGACCTACCGCTTCTTCAACCCGACGCAGGTCCTGACCCAGGCGCGCGAAGTCTATCAGTACACGATCGACGTCAGCGACGTGGTGCCGGTGGCGGTCGGGCCGCTGCGGCAGTGGCAGGTCTATTGACGCGATTGCTCCTCTGCGTCCGGAGGAGATCAGAACGTGGCGCGAATTGGCGTCACGTGGTCCAGGGGATCGACGCGATGAGCGATCCCCTGGGCGACGTCCAGCGACGGCTGCCCCGGTCGGTGCCCACCTCCCGTAGCTGCCGTCAATTCAAACCGAAAGAAGGAGCTGAACATGTACGCAAGGAACGACTTTGAGACCTTCGGCAGCGTGCGTAGCCCGATCCAGTGTGAGGGCATCGAGCGCGGTCCGAAGCGGATTGCCGAAGTGGCGGCCAACGGGTCGGTCAACCCGCAGGGTTGGCAGGACATCGTCGGCGGCGTCGTGCAGGCGCTGCCGGGCGTCCTCGGTGCCTTCGGCATCTGATCGCCAAACTCGGGGCCCGGCACTGTCGGGCCCCACCCATCCTCAAGGAGGCCGACATGATGCAGAAGTCCACCGCGCGGAGCCCGCAGCAGCAGAACGGTCGCCGGATCGAGCCCTCCGGAAAGATCGTCGTGGGATCAGTCGTGAGCCACGCTTCGCTGCTCGCCGCGATCAGCGACCGCAACCCGATCATCGCCAAACGCACCACGTCCGACGAGGACAAATCCTGAAATCGTCGTCACCACCGAACCTAAGGAGCCGATGCCATGGCAAGACCGCCCCGCAAATCCGGATCCGACAGCGCCGCCTCG
This sequence comes from Bradyrhizobium sp. CCBAU 53421, assembly GCF_015291625.1. Classification (NCBI taxonomy): domain Bacteria; kingdom Pseudomonadati; phylum Pseudomonadota; class Alphaproteobacteria; order Hyphomicrobiales; family Nitrobacteraceae; genus Bradyrhizobium; species Bradyrhizobium sp. CCBAU 53421. Next base: position 679,350 of record NZ_CP030047.1, on the reverse strand, counting down.
CCGCCGCCGGCGGAAGCTGCATCCGCAGCGTCTAACTTTGCCGACGCACGGCAGCCGTTGGAGGCAGCCGTTGTCGCCCGTCCGAAGATCGCCACCACGCCTGCGCCGCCGACAACGCCGGCCTACATGGCGCCGCCGCAGGGCCCCGGTGCTCCGCAGCAGATGCGCCATGACGGCTCGCCGCATTCGGAGGCGCGGCTCAACACCGCGATGAAGATCCTGCTCGATCCCACCGCTCGCGCGCTGCCGAGCAAGGTCTATTCCGGACAGGCGCGAAACTGGACCCGTAGACCGTGACCGGCTCGACGCACTGAGCCGCCGCGCTGCGATCCGCTGCCCGAACATGCGACGGCCCGCCCCGACCCGGCGGCGCGGCCGTTGCCGCCTGTCGGAGAGAGACATGAATCAGAACGGCAATCCTCCTCGCGTCAATCTGCGCCGCGCCGCCTGCACCTTTGTGGGCCTCGGGACGCTGCTGTTTCTCGCGGCCGGCACCATGCGGTGGACCGGCGGCTGGATGTTCCTGCTCGAGATCACGATCGGCGGGCTGATCACCGAGGCCTGGCTCGCGAAGCACGATCCGGGTCTGCTGGCGGAGCGCCGCACCGCGCGCGGCCAGGCGGGGTGGGACCGCGTCATCACGACGATCATGCCGCTGTTGTGGCTGACTTGGCTGCCGTTGATGGCGCTCGATGCGGTGCGCTACCAGACATCGTTCGTCCCCTTCGGGCTGCAATGCGCCGGCGCGGTGCTGATCGCCGCATCGTTCTACATCGTCTACCGGACCTACCGCGAGAACAGCTACGCCGCTCCGGTCGTGAAGATCCAGCGCGAGCGCGGGCATGCCGCGGTGACCACGGGGCCGTACGCCTATGTGCGACACCCGATCTATGCCAGCGGCCTCCTGACCTATGTCGGCACGCCGCTGCTGCTCGGATCCTGGTATGGCCTTGCCATCGTGCCGGTCATGGCGGCGCTGCTCGGCTTGCGGTCGATGATGGAGGAGCGGATGCTCACCGCCGAACTCGACGGCTATGCCGACTATCTTGCCCGCGTGCGTTATCGCCTGGTTCCGATGGTCTGGTGAGCGCGTTCCGTATGGCGGAGTTTGCCGCGAACTGGCGGCTTGCCTGATCGGCGGCAATTCCAATAAAGAGAGATCAACGCGCGTTTCCCCGTCTTCGGCCAAACGGCCGGACGACCCGAGGCGAAGCCGCCGCTTTTGCAACGGGCAGGACATTGATGATCGAGGCAGTGATCTGGGATTTCGGCGGCGTCTTGACCACCTCGCCGTTCGAGGCCTTCGCGCGTTACGAGACCGAGCGCGGCCTGCCGATCGACATCATCCGCCGCACCAACGCCGCCAACCATCTCGAGAACGCCTGGGCCAAGTTCGAGCGCGCCGAGATCGGCATCGACGCGTTCGACGCGCTGTTCGCAACCGAATCCAGGGCGCTCGGCGCCGAGGTGCGCGGCAAGGACGTGCTGCCGCTGCTCTCCGGCGACCTGCGTCCCGAAATGGTCGAGGCGCTGAAGCGCATCAAGGCGAAATTCAAGACCGGCTGCATCACCAACAACCTGCCGTCGAACGCAATCGGCAGCCACAGCGGACGCACGCTCTATGTCGCGGAAGTGATGGCGCTGTTCGACCATGTCATCGAGTCCGCGAAGATCGGCCTGCGCAAGCCCGATCCGCGCATCTACCGGATGATGGTGGAGACGCTGCAGGTGAACCCGAACAACTGCGTGTATCTCGACGATCTCGGCGTCAATTTGAAGCCGGCGCGCGAGATGGGCATGACCACGATCAAGGTGGCGAATGCCGCGCAGGCGATCTCCGAGCTCGAAGCGGCGACCGGCCTCACGCTGAGGTGAAGCGGCCTCACCGCATATTCACGCCGCATTCAGGCGGCGATCTCTAATTCTCAGCCTCCCCCTGGGTCACGGCGCGCCCATGAAATCGCATCGTGATTCCTTTCCTGGTCTGAGCATGACGTTCCGGACAACCTGCACCCGCTGCTCCCGGATCATGCCTGCGGAGGCACATCCCATGAAACGTCTCGTCGTCGCCCTGGTCTCGGCCGGTTCGCTGCTGGTCTCGGTCGCAGCGTTCGCGCAATCAACCTCAGCCCCGGCACCGGCAGCAGCGCCGGCGGCGGCTCCCGCATCGGAGATCACGTCCGCGGCTCCGGTGCCTGGTGCGAAGCGCGCGGCCTGCCAGAGCGCGGCGAAGGCGCTGAAGGGTCAGGAGCGGCACGACCAGATGCAGCTCTGCATGGCGCAGGCGCATCTCGACTGCCTGAAGCAGGCGATCGACCAGAAGATCGTCGGCCCGCAGCGCAAGGATTTCGTCAAGAGCTGCGCGGGCTGACGGTAGCCGGGCTGCGAGATTCTTCTCCTTCCCCCTGAAAGGGGGAAGGTCCGGATGGGGGTCGGCCGCAGACGCCGGTGTTGTGGTGAGAGTAGATCCCCACCCGCTTTGCTCTGGCGAGCAAAGCGACCTCCCTTTTCGAGGGGAGGTTCGAGCTACACGCGAGCAACCGTAGCCCGTATTGCGCTCGGCGGAATACCCCCGAACCATGCGCTAAACCCATGCCTTTGCGGCCAAACGAGCCTTGTGCTTTGCCCGCAACGGGCGCAGAACAGGTCCGAGTTCAAGGCAAATTCGGAGCTGATCCTCGTGGCTGACACCAGGCCCACCGCCTCGATCGAGGCCGTGGAAAGCGGCCTCGCCGCGCAAGGCTATATTGCGAGCCGGCAGATCGCGACCGCGGTCTATCTCTCGCAGCAGATCGAGAAGCCGATCCTGGTCGAGGGCCCTGCCGGCGTCGGCAAGACCGAGCTCGCGAAGGCGATCGCCGCCTGGCGCGGCATGAAGATGATCCGCCTGCAGTGCTATGAGGGCCTCGACGAGGCCAAGGCGCTGTATGAGTGGAAATACGCCAAGCAGCTGCTCTACACCCAGATCCTGAAGGACAAGCTCGGCGAGGTGCTCGGCGGCGCGCAGTCGCTGGCCGCTGCGCTTGACCAGCTCCACACCTTCGGCGACGTGTTCTTCTCCAAGGAATTCGTCGAGCCGCGGCCGCTGTTGCAGGCACTGGAGCAGCCGGCCGGCTGCGTGCTCCTGATCGACGAGATCGACAAGTCGGACGCCGAATTCGAATCGCTGCTGCTGGAAATCCTCTCGGACTTCCAGGTCACGATCCCCGAACTCGGCACCGTCTCCGCAGTGGCGCCGCCGACCGTGATCCTGACCTCGAACAGCGAGCGCGATCTCGGCGATGCCTTGAAGCGCCGCTGCCTGCATCTGCATATCGGCTTCCCCGAGCAGAAGCTGGAAGAGCGCATAGTCGAGAGCCGGGTGCCCGGCATCTCGCAGACCTTGCGCAAGCAGATGGTCGGCTTCATCCACGAGATTCGCTCGCTGGACCTCAAGAAGCTGCCCTCGGTCAGCGAGGCGATCGACTGGGCGCGCGTGCTGGTGCTGTTGCAGGCGAGCGAGCTCGACACCGAGATCGTCAAGGACACGCTCAACGTGCTCCTGAAATACGAGGCCGACATCGAGGCCGCGACGCCGCAGATCTCGTCCTTCATCGCCAAGGCGTCGCGCCAGGGCGTGTTCAGCTAGACCATTATGCGCGAGAACCTGCATCGCTTCTTTCGTGCGGCGCGGGGAGCCGGGGTCCGGGTCTCGCCCGCCGAAAGCATCGATGCGATGCGGGCGGTCGCCCAGGTCGGCTTTGCCGACCGCGACATCCTGCGCGACACGTTCCTGCTGACGCTTGCCAAGACCCAGGACGAGAAGCGCGCGCTCGGCGAATGCTTCGACCTGTTCTTCAGCCAGCCCGAGCCGCAGCAGGATAGCGCCGAGCAGAACAAGACCGACGACGACAACAGCGAATCCGGCGCCAATCCGCCGGCCGACGAGCATGGCGATGCGGCGGGCGACGCCGCCAACGAGAATCTCGGGCCGCTGGCCCAGATGCTGCTGTCGCAGGATCGCTCCGCGATATCGACGGCGATCGCCAATGCCTCCGGCGCCGCCTCGCTGCCCGACATCCGCTATTTCACCCAGCGCGGCATCTTCCAGACCCGTATCCTCGATGCGATGGGCATCCAGCGCCTGCGCGACGATATCGACGAGCAGACTACGCGCAATCCCGCGCTCGCCGAGCGGCTGCAGGAGGCGCTCAACGGCCTGCGCGGCACGGTTCGCGACGCGGTATCGCAAGCCCTGCTGCTCTATGGGCGCGAGGAGGCCGAAAATCTGCGCAACGAGATCTTGCGCAACGCCCCGCTGGCGCGGATCGAACCGCGCCAGGTCGAGCAGATGCGGGCGCTGATCCGCCAGATCGCGCGCCGGCTGCGCGAGCGTTACTCCAAGCCGCGCAAGCGCCAGCGCCGCGGCCATCTCGACGTCCGCCGCACGCTAAGGCGGAACGCGGCCTGGGGCGGCGTACCCTTCCTCACCGCATGGAAGCGCAAGCATCGCGACCGGCCGAAGATCATAGCGTTATGCGACGTCTCGGGTTCGGTCGCCCGCGTCTCGGACTTCTTCCTGCTCCTGATCCACAGCCTGCACGAGGTCGTCGACGACGTCCGCTCGTTCGCCTTCTCGGGCCACCTGATCGAGGTCAGCGACATTCTGGAATCCAACTCGCCGGAAGAAGCGATGAAGGAGATCATGTCCAAGGTCGGCTTCGGCTCGTCCGACTATGGCAATTCCTTCGCCGATTTCGAGGACAATTGGATGAGCGCGATCACGCCGCAGACCACGGTGATCGTGCTCGGCGACGCCCGCAGCAACAATCTCGATCCGCGCGCCGATATCCTGCGCCGCATCGGCGAGCGCTCCAAGCGGCTGGTGTGGCTCAACCCCGAAGGCCGCATGGTCTGGGGTTTTGGCGATTCCGAGATGCCGCGCTACGCGACGTTCTGCACTGTCGTGCGCCAATGCGCGACTGCCCAGCAGCTCGAGCGCGCCGTCTCCGACATCGTGGCGACGTATCAATAGGCAATCCGGCCAGCGTGCTAGATCACGAGCGATTCGCTGTTGAACAGCCAGGCGGCGAACGCAACCAGCGTCAGCGCGATCGATGCGCAGACACTGACGAGCTTGATCGTCGTGATCGCCTTCAGCATCGAGATGGACCGCGCCGCCGCATGCGGGTCGCCGCGCAGCAGCAGCCACGCCAGCAGGCAATCCTCGATCAGGTCGCCGAGCAGATACACCGCCGGCACGACCAGGCCGAGCCACGCCGCAGCCGGATAGGTCTGGTTGAGCCAGTATGACGACGCCGCGCCCATCGCGCCCGCCAGCGCCAGCATGACGATCAGATCGAACGGAAACAGGATCGGGAAGACATACTTCATCCGGAGATCGGATTGCACGAGCTTGCCGAGCTGATCGCCGCTGTAGCTCAGCGTCTTCTCCGGAAAGCGGGTCGGGAATTTGCTCGCGAAAGCGCGATCGGAGTAGCGGCCGACCCACCAGAACAGTCCGAACGCAATCACCACCAATCCCGCGAGAATAACCGTCACGAGAGCTTGGTGGCTCATGCCGATCGGTTCCTGTCCTGCTTGGGGAAGCTGCGGAAAGCCGCAGGCAAGATGATCGCGCGCACCGGCGAAGTCCCTGAAAGGGAGAAAAATATCGACGCAATATCGCAATGACAGGCGGCGAGATTCCCATCTTTTCAAAAGTGTTGCAATTGAATTCTGCGGATCGCCGGCGTTCATGCCGCGTACACAGAACCGTCTTCAATTGAAGATTGAATCTTCCCCATGTTCTGCCGTACATAGAGGTCGCAAGATTTTCACGGCGGCCGCGGGGGCACCGGATGCCGAAGGATATTGTGATTTGTTGCGACGGCACCGGCAACGAGATCGGCGCCAATATTTCCAACGTGCTGAAGCTGTTTCGCGTCGCCGACAAGGATGACCGCCAGCGCATCTACTATCATCCGGGTCTCGGCACGATCGGCCTGCAGAACAGCTGGGGCCGCTTCAAGCAGGAAGTGCGCGGTCTTTTCGGGCTGGCGTTCGGCGCGGGTCTCGACGAGGACACGCTTGGTGCCTACCGGTTTCTGTGCCGGCTCTGGGAGCCCGGCGACCGGGTCTGGATGTTCGGCTTCAGCCGCGGCGCCTATACCGTGCGCACGCTGGCGGCCTTCGTCCATGTGATGGGCCTGTTGCCGGTCGACCAGCTCGACCTCGCAAGCTACGCCTTCGGCACCTACAAGAAGGCCAGCGCGGACGCCCAGAAGTCCGACGGAACGTTTGACCCTGCCCCGTTGAAGGAGGTCTGGCACTTCAGCCAGATCGCCGGCGGGCGCAACATCGACATCGAGTTCGTCGGCGTCTGGGACACCGTGGCCTCGATCATCGTGCCGCGGCAGGACAACTTCCTGTTCGACATCCAGACGCTGCTGTTCACCCGCACCAACTCCAGCGTCAAACGCTTCCGCCAGGCGATCTCGATCGACGAGCGCCGGCGCATGTTCCGCCTCAACCGCTGGATCGAGCCGCAAAAGTTCCGCTCCGATCCGTTCAATCCGGCAACCGAGGTCGAGCAGGATATTCGCCAGGTCTGGTTCGCCGGCGTGCACTCCGACGTCGGCGGCGGCTATCCGGAGGACCAGAGCGGCCCGTCGAAATTTCCGCTGATCTGGATGCTCGAGCAGGCCAAGGCCGCCGGGCTGCACATGGATCAGGCACTGATCGATCATCTCGCCTGGGGGATGCCGCTGCCGCCACACAAACACGACTACGTGCCGCCGAGCGCGACGGCCCCGCTGCACAATTCGCTGACCGGCGCCTGGGAAATCCTGGAATGGATTCCGAAGAGCGATAAATGGAAGGAATGGCCGGAGCGGAAGTCCTTCCTCGGCTTCTATCTGCCGATGGGCGAGCCAAGGCCAATACCGGAGGGCGCGATCATCCATGCCTCGGTGGTGGAGCGCATGGAGAAAGATCCGACCTACAAGCCGATCAACCTGCCGACGACCTACGAGGTCGAGCCAATGACGCCGCCGCCCGCCCCGACGGCCTGACAAGTCTACGCGTCGATCGCGTCCTTGATCCGCTTGCGGCTGAGCGGCAGGTCGCGCAACCGCTTTCCGGTCGCATGCGCGACGGCGTTGGCGAGCGACGCCGCGGCCGGGCCCTGCCCGGTCTCGCCGCTGCCGAGGAACGGCTGGCCTGGGCGGTTGATGATGTGGACGGCGATGCTGTCGGGCACGGCATTGAAGCGCAGGATCGGGTAGGTCTGCCAGTCGATGCTGGTAATCCTCGCGTTGTCGAAGGTGACGCTTTCATAGAGCGTCCAGCTCGCCGACTGCACGATCGCGCCTTCGATCTGGTTGGTAATGCCATCCGGGTTGACGACCTGGCCGGCATCGACGGCAGCGACGGCGCGCACCAGGTGAGCCCGCCCGGTCTCGCGATCCACCTCCACCTCGGATGCTATGGCGCAATAGGCGGCGAGATTCTTGTAGCGCGCGAATGCGAAGCCGTAGCCGCGATTTTGCGGCGCTCTCCTGCCGGGCGTCCAGCCGAATTCCTGCGCGGCTTTCTCGACCACCGCGCGACCGCGCGCATCGTCGAGATGCCTCAAGCGAAACGCGACCGGATCGGTTTCGGCGAGATCGGCCAGCTCATCCATGAAGCTCTCGATCGAGAATACATTGTGATAGGCGCCGAGCGCGCGCATCGCCGAGATCCGCAAAGGCATCGCGGCAATGAAGTGATGCATCACATCCGCGTTCGGGAAGTTGTAGATCGGGATCGCATTGCGATCGCCGCCGCCTTCCGGCAGCGGCAGCGGTTTTGGCGACGGCACCGCAAACGACCGCGCCATGTGCTGGGCCGCAAGCAGCGAGCCGGCGCCGCCCGGCCGCATCGAATGCGTGTTGCTCCACACCGCAAAATTCCAGTCGGCGATCTTGCCGTCGGCCGTGAGCGAAGCGCTCAGCTTCGTCACCATCGCCGGACCATAGGGCTCCCAGCCGTGCTCCTGCTCGCGCATCCACTGCACCCGGACCGGGCGGCCGGGCAGCGCGCGGGCAATCAGCGCGGCGTCGGCCGCGGCATCGTCGGCGCCGTTGTGGCCGTAGCATCCGGAGCCTTCGACATGGATCAGGCGAACGCTGGCGAGCGGCATGCCGAGCATCTCGGCGATCGCCTGCCGATCGGGATAGACGCCTTGGGTATGCGTCCATACTGTCATAGCGCCATCGACGAACTGCGCAACTGCGCAAGACGGCCCGATCGAGCCGTGCGACTGGTAGGGCCGCGTATAGGTCGCTTCGAGCGATCTCGTGCCGCTCACTGCGGGATCGCTGCGCTCGAAAATCGCAAAGTCCTGCGCCGGCAGCGCGGTCAGCACATTTGCCAGATCCTGCTGGCTCGGCAGCTTCGCGCTCTCCCGCCATTTCGCGGCGGCCGATAACGCATGCATGGCCTTGACCGCCGAAAACTCCTTCTCCGCCACCACGGCGAGGAAATTGCCGTCCCGCACGATTCCGATCACGCCGGGCATCTTCTCGGTCGCGGCCGTGTCGCATTCGATCAGCTGCGCGCCGTAACTCGGCGGACGCGCCACGCGCGCATGAACCATGCCGGGAAGCCGGATGTCCTGCACATAGGCGGCGCCGCCGGTCACCTTGGCCGGAATATCGACGCGTGGCACCGGCTGGCCCATCACCGTGAAATTCGACGGATCCTTCAGTCGCGACGCCGGCTGCGCCTCGACATGCAGCATATCCGCGGCGACAAGCTCGCCATAACCCAGGCGCCGGCCATCGGGGGCGATCACCGTCGCATTCTCGGTCCGCAAGCTCTCGGGCGGCAGGTCGAACCGCCTCGCCGCCTCCGCGACCAGCAATGCGCGCGCCTGCGCCGCGGCGTGCAGGATCGCGGTGCCGCTGTCCTGCATCGAATGGCTGCCGGAGGTGTAGCCTTCGTTCGCCGTGAGCTTCGTATCGGCAGTGATGACTTTCAGCGCGTCGAAGGGAATATCGAGCTGCTCGGCCGCGATCTGCTGGAACGCGGTGCGGAAGCCCTGGCCGAGCTCGGCCTTGCCCGTGAAGGCCGTGATCCGGCCGTCGGCATCGATGCGGATCCAGGAGTCCAGATTGGGCGAGGTTGCGAGGCTGCCCGGCAGCTTCGGGCCCCTCTGCTCCTGCGCCACCGCATGGCGCAGTGAGAAGCTGACGATCAGCGCGCCGCCACCGGCCAGCACGCGGCGGCGATCGAGAACCATCGACGCGGTCATCGGACGCTCCTGTCGCTTGCGGCGGCGGCCGTATCCATCAGCATGGCGGCGCGATGCACCGCACGCAGGATGCGCATATGGGTGCCGCAACGACAGAGATTGGGCTCCAGCTCGGCGCGGATCTGCGCATCCGATGGCTTCGGATTGCGCATCAACAGCGCCTGCGCCCGCATCATCATCCCGGCGATGCAGTAGCCGCACTGCGCCGCCTGCTCCTCCATGAAGGCGCGCTGGATCGGCGCCGGCGCCGTCACGGTGCCGAGCCCTTCCAGCGTTGTCACCTGCTTGCCTTCGACCAGCAGCAGCGGCGTGACGCAGGACAGCACCGCCTTGCCGTCGACGATCACGGTGCAGGAGCCACATTGCCCGAGCCCGCAACCGAACTTGGCGGCATTGAGCGCAAGATCGTTGCGCAGCACATAGAGCAGCGGCGTATCCGGATCGGCATCGACCTGATGATCCCGGCCATTGACCTTCACTGTCGTCATGGCTTGCCTCGCTGATTGGTTTCCGCAGGCGTGTCACGCGCAGCAAGCGACGTGGCCTGCGCCGCGCGCGCCTCGCGCACGGCCTTGTCGAGATCGTTCCACGCCGGCTGCTTGCCGAACCTGGCACGCAGATAGTTCGCGAGCGCAATCAGCTGCGCGTCGTCGATGCTGGCCGCGAAGCCCGGCATGATCGGGCTGCGCTCGCCCGCGACGGCGCCGACGCCCGTCAGCACGATGTTGAGCAGGTTGCGCGGATCGGGGCTTGTGATCGCCGTGCTCAGCGCGAGATTGACGCCGCCATAGGGCAGCGCCCGATTGCCCTGATGGCAGGCTGCGCAGGTCGCGGCATAAATCGCCGCGCCTGGCGCGTTGGCTTGCGCGGCATCCTCTGATGCCGATTGCGCCACAGCGTCAGCGGGCTGTTTGCGATCCGGCGGCGGCGCGCCCGAAATATCAGCCATGTAGATGGCGATCGCGCGCACATCGCTGTCGGCGGCATCAGCCAGATTGCCGGCCACTTCAGCCATCGGCCCGCGTGCGGTGCCGTGATCGCTTTGCCAGCCGTGGCGCAGATAGCTGTACAACGCGTCGACCGTCCACCGCACCGGCGCGGGCGAAGTGTCGTTCAGCGCGTAGGCGCGCCAATTGTCGACATCGCCGCCGGAGAACTGCGCAGTGACCCGCTCGGCGCCAAGCGCGTTGCGCGGCGTGTGGCAGGCGCCGCAATGCGCGAGCCCCCCTACCAGATAGGCGCCGCGGTTCCATTCCGCTCCCTTCGCCGGATCGGAGGGAACGTCGCCGCCACGCAGATACAACAGCTTCCATCCCGCAATCAGCGGCCGATAGTTCAGCGGAAACGCCAGCTGATTCGCCGGCGGCGATGCGTGCACCGGCTGCCGCGTCATCAGGAACGCGTACAGCGCCCGGTCGTCCGCATCGGAGACGTTGGTGAAATGGTCATAGGGAAAGGTCGGGTAGAGATGCCGGCCGTCGCGGGCCACGCCCGAGCGCATCGCACGGACGAAGGCCGCCTCCGGCCAGTCCCCGATGCCGGTCTCGGCATCCGGCGTGATGTTCGACGAGAAGATGGTGCCGAACGGCGTCGGAACCGGCAGTCCGCCAGCGTAGTTGGGGCCGCCTTGCACGGTATGGCAGGTGTTGCAATTGCCGATCGCGGCGAGATCGCGGCCGCGCTTGACGATGTCAGGGGCGAACGTGTCGGGCCGCGGCGGCGCAATGGCCGCGATCTGCGGCCGCCAGGCGACCGCGACACCCATGGCCGCGCCCGCGACCAGCACGATCGCGGCAATGCCTGTGATGAACCGCAGCTGACGAGCCATGCCCGAATTGAGTTTGTTGTTGGGACGTGTATTAACACGTTTCGTTCCGGTATCGTTCGACCAGAAGACCTCGATCACCGCCTGTTGACCCCAAGGAAATCCGGGGGAATCCCAAAGGGATCATGCAAGGGATCATGACCTTCCAGCCCGCCCTCGATCGTGCATCCGCTCCGCCCCGCGACGCGCGATCCGTGCTCAGTTCCGTATTCGGCCTGTCAGGTTTCCGTGGTGCGCAGGAAAAGATCATCCGCCACGTCACCGATGGCGGCAATTGCCTGGTGCTGATGCCGACCGGCGGCGGCAAGTCGCTGTGCTATCAGCTGCCGTCGCTGCTACGCGACGGCTGCGGCATCGTCGTGTCGCCCTTGATCGCGTTGATGCGAGACCAGGTCGCGGGCCTCACCGAGGCCGGCGTCAACGCCGCGGTACTGAACTCGACGCTGTCTTATGAGGAAGCCTCGGAAGTCGAGCGGCGACTGCTCGCCGGCGATCTCGATTTGCTCTATGTCGCGCCGGAACGGCTGCTGACGCCGCGCTGCCTCAATTTGCTCAGCCAGGCGCAAATCGCGCTGTTTGCGATCGACGAAGCGCATTGCGTCTCGCAATGGGGCCATGACTTCCGCCCGGAATATATCGGCCTGTCCGCACTCGCCGAACGCTTTCCCAAGGTGCCACGCATCGCGCTGACGGCGACTGCGGACGCGCTGACGCGAAAGGAGATCGCCGAACGTCTCTCGCTGACCGACGCGCCGGAGTTCGTCGCAAGCTTCGACCGCCCCAATATTCGCTACGAGATCGTCGACAAGCAGAACGCCACCACGCAGCTGAAGAGCTTCATCAGGGAGCGGCATGCCGGCGACGCCGGCGTGGTCTATTGCCTGTCGCGCGCCAAGGTCGAGGACGTCGCGGCGGCGCTCAGCGAGGCCGGTATTGCCGCGCTGCCCTATCACGCCGGGCTCGACGCCGGCGTGCGTGCCCGGCATCAGGACCGCTTCCTCAATGAGGACGGCATCGTCATTGTCGCCACGATCGCGTTCGGCATGGGCATCGACAAGCCCGACGTGCGCTTTGTCGCGCATCTCGATTTGCCGAAGAGCATCGAGGCCTATTACCAGGAGACCGGACGCGCCGGCCGTGACGGCAAGCCGTCGGCGGCGTGGATGGCCTACGGCCTCTCCGACATCGTGCAGCAGCGCCGCATGATCGATGAATCGACCGGCTCCGACGCCTTCAAGCGTGTCTCGATCGGCAAGCTCGACGCGCTGGTCGCGCTGGCCGAGACCGTGCACTGCCGGCGGCAGCGCCTGCTCGGCTATTTCGGCGAGACCCGCACCGACGAAAGCTGCGGCAATTGCGACAACTGCCTGACGCCGCCGCGTGTCCGCGACGGCAAGGTGCTCGCCCAGAAGCTGTTGTCCTGCGTCTATCGCACCGGGCAGCGCTTCGGCGCCATGCACCTGATCGACGTGCTGGTCGGACGGCTGACCGAACGGGTCAAGCAGTTCAATCACGACCAGCTGTCGGTGTTCGGCATCGGCCGCGAGCTCAATGAGAAGCAATGGCGCGCGGTGCTGCGCCAGCTGGTGGCGATGGGCCATCTGCGCGCCGACAGCGACGCCTTCGGCGCGCTGAAGTTGACCGACAGCGCGCGCGGCGTGCTGAAAGGCGAGACCGCGGTGATGCTGCGCGAGCAGCCGGAAGGCGCACGCAACCGCGCGGTGCGCAGCAAGTCGCGCCGCGGCGAGCTCGCGCCGGCCGCCGACAGCCCCGGCGGCATCGCCAGTCCCGCGTTGCATGCGGCCCTGCGCGCCTGGCGTTCGGAGGTCGCGCGCCAGCGCGGCGTGCCGGCCTATGTGGTGCTGCACGATTCGACCATCGATGGCATCGCCGCCATGCGTCCGGACACGCTGAGCGATCTGCGCAACATCGCCGGGATCGGCGACAAGAAGCTCGAGCATTACGGCGACGAGCTGATCCGGATCGTGAAGTCCAACGACGGCTGAGCGGCACGCAGAAACTCAAACCGGTCCAAGCGCGCTTGTTTGACTGCGATCACACGCTGCCCGAGGAGCGGCGCATCTCTATGCAATCCCGACCGAGCCTGCTCCGGATACCGCGGCCATCGTTCCCGCGGCATAGGAGCCATACCCGGCGCGGCACCGCATGTGCTTGCGGGCCGCGCCGCCCTCGCCCTAATCTTTCCGTCGTCGCGTCCAACGAGGCGCAGGCAAGACATAACGAAGATAAGGGACGAGACAGGCCATGGCTCAGGAGAGCACCGCGCGCAAGGCTGCGCGCCCTGCCGAAAGTGGAACGTTCGACGCCGTGGTGATCGGCGCAGGGTTTGCCGGCATGTACATGCTGCACCGGCTGCGCGGGCTCGGCTTCACCGCGCGGGTCTATGAGGCCGGCGGCGGCGTCGGCGGCACCTGGTACTGGAATCGCTATCCCGGCGCGCGCTGCGACGTCGAGAGCCTGCAATATTCCTTCTCGTTTTCCGAGGAACTCGACCAGGACTGGAGCTGGTCGGAGAAATATTCTCCGCAGCCCGAAATTCTCGCCTATGCCAACCATGTCGCCGACCGCTTCGACCTGCGCAGCCAGATCGTCTTCGACACCCGCGTCACGGCGGCGACCTTCGACGAGGAGGCAGGCAATTGGTCGATCGAAACCGATCGCGGCGACAAGGTCACCGCCAAATTCTGCATCATGGCGGTCGGTTGCCTGTCGGCACCGAACCGCCCCGCCTTCGCCGGGATGGCGGATTTCCGTGGGCCGATCTATCACACCGGCGAATGGCCGCATGACGGTGTCGACTTCAGCGGTCTGCGCGTCGGTGTCATCGGCACCGGCTCGTCGGCGATCCAGTCGATCCCGATCATCGCGCAGCAGGCGTCCGAGCTCACCGTGTTCCAGCGCACCGCGACCTGGTCGGTGCCGGCATGGAACGAGCGGCTGTCCGCTGAGTATCTGAAGGAAGCCAAGGCGCATTATCCGGAGCTGCGCGCGAAAGCGCGGGCGCGGCCGACCGGCTTCTACTTTCAGTTCAATGCCCAGCCCGCGCTGCAGGCAAGCGAGCAGGAGCGCGAGCGGCTCTACGAGGAGGCCTGGCAGCGCGGCGGCCTGCCCTTCCTCGGCGCGTTCGGCGACCTCCTGTTCGAGAAGGCCGCCAACGACACCATCGCCGATTTCGCGCGCGAGAAGATCCGCGGCATCGTCAAGGATCCCGCCACCGCCGAGCTGCTGTGCCCGCAAAACGTGTTCGGCTGCAAGCGGCTCTGTGTCGATACCAACTATTTCGAGACCTACAATCTGCCGCATGTGAAGCTGGTCGACGTGTCGAGGACACCGATCGAGCGCTTCACCGCCGAGGGCATGGTGGTCGACGGCACCGAGTACAAGTTCGATGCGATCGTCTCCGCCACCGGCTTTGCCGCCATGACGGGCTCGTTCGACAAGATCGCGATCACCGGCCGCGGCGGGCAGACGCTGGCAGAGAAATGGCGCGCCGGCCCGCGCGCCTATCTCGGCCTTGCCTCGGAAGGGTTTCCGAACCTGTTCATGATCACCGGGCCCGGCAGCCCGTCGGTGCTCGCGAGCATGATCCAGGCGATCGAGCAGCATGTCGACTGGCTGGCGGATTGCATCAGTCACATGCGCGACATCGGCGCCGGCACGATCGAGGCGATCCGCGACGACGAGGATGCCTGGGTCGCCCATGTCAACGACGTCTCCACGGTCTCGCTGCGCTCGACCTGCAGCTCCTGGTATGTCGGCGCCAACATCCCGGGCCGTCCGCGCGTGTTCATGCCCTATATCGGCGGCTTCCCGATCTATGTGCAGAAATGCAATGAGGTGATGAATTCGGGCTATGACGGCTTCGTGCTGCAGGGCGGCCGCAACGGCAATGCGCCGCCGCAAGTCCGCTTCACCGAGCGCTGGCAGGTGCCGCTCGACATCGAGGTGATCTCGCCGGCGGCGGTCGCCGCCAAGCGCGTCCCCGTGGTCTGAGCCTCGGCCGTATCGCCGCCGGGATTGCGCATGATAGTGTCGCGCCGGCCCGCGTGTCGCGTCGCGGGCCGCACGGAGGACGATGGCCGACACGGCATTGCAGGGATTGGTCGAGCGGATCGGCGCGGATCACGTCGTGCGCCGGCTTGGAATCGAGGCCGCGCATGAGAAGCAGCTGTTCGGCCAGGGCACACTGGTGTTCAACGTCGAGAACTGGAAGCTGGCGCCGTGGATCGTCGAGACCGCACTCAAGCTGGTGGGCCTGCATGGCCGCGCGCGCCGCAACGCCGACCGGGTCGAGGTGCGGCGCAATCTGGTGACGTCGGCGCGCCTGCCGGCGGCCTTCGACGGCTTCACCATCCTTCATCTGAGTGACCTCCACGCCGATATCAGCCAAGGCGCGATGCGGCATCTGGCCGACATCGTGCGCGATATCGCCTGCGACATCTGCGTGCTGACCGGCGATTATCGCGGCAGGACGTTCGGCCCGTTCGAGACCAGCCTCGCGCTGATGAAAGATCTCTGCGCGCGGATCAAGCTGCCGCTCTATGGCATCCTCGGCAATCACGACAGCATCCGGATGACGCCGGCGCTGGAAGCGATGGGCATCCGGATGCTGTTCAACGAGCAGGAGCCGATCACGCGCGATGGCGCGACCATCCATCTCGCCGGCATCGACGATGCGCATTTCTATCGCACCGACGACATTGCAAAGGCCGCCGCGGCGATCCCGCGCGATGCGTTCTCGATCCTGCTCGCGCACACGCCGGAATCCTATCGCGCGGCGGCCGCGGCCGGCTTCGACCTGATGCTGAGCGGCCATACCCATGGCGGCCAGCTCTGCCTGCCCGGCGGCATCGCGATCAAGCTGGAGGCGCGGCTGCCGCGCCGGATGGGCAGAGGCGCCTGGCGGTTCGGTGAACTCGCCGGCTACACATCAGCCGGCGCCGGCACCAGCCTTGCGCCGGTGCGGTTGAACTGCCCGGCCGAGATCACGGTGCATACGCTGCGGCGGTTGAGCTAACTGAGATGCGCAGGATGGGTAGAGCGCTGCGATCGACCTCACACGCGGAACGATGATGGGTTTCGCTTCGCTCTACCCATCCTATGAACAGCGGTCGGAGGCGGGCATTGCCAAAATATCGAAAACAACCCCATGCACAGTAGCCGGCGGCTGCCGGACGCCGCAGTCACAGGTAAAATCGTATGGCTGACAGCCCCATATGGTCGCCTGCCGTAACGATAGGGAGAAGCGGTAGCGGAGGTCTCAATTGCCCTTCTTCGCGTTCGCGCTCTGCTCGTTCACCGTGCAGGTGATCAACAGGGTGTAGCTGCGGGCATCCTTGGCGATATCGGAGGTCTCCTTCTTCGTCCCGTCGCGCCATTCGGCGGTCCGGTACATCACCGCGCTGTTGTCGAGGAAGTCGCGCAGCGCGCCGGTCTTGATGGCGAAGTTGATGTTTTCCGGGATCGATCCCGTGGCCCGCGCCATCCTGACCGCGTCGAGCTTCGCGGCCACCACGCCGACCACGGCGCCGCCGAGATCGAACAGCGGCCCGCCGCTGTTGCCGGGCTGGACCGCGGCGCTGATCTGCAGATGACGCGTGTCGTTGAGGATGCCGCTCAGCGAGGAGACGATGCCCGTGGTCACGGTGAAATCGGATGTCAGCAGGCCATGATAGGGATAGCCGATCGCCACCACCCCGTCGCCAACCCGAATCGAGTTCAGCCGGATGCTCGCGACATCCTTGAACGGGGACGGAGCCTGCAGCAGCGCGAGATCGTTGGTCTCGTCGTCGGACACCAACCGCAATTTGACCGCCGCCGCGCCGCTCAGATTGCCGGTAATCTCGCTGCAACCATCGACGACATGATGGTTGGTGACGACGTGGCCGCTATCGCTGACGACGAAGCCGGTGCCGGTCCCCGATCTCGCCTGCTTCGCCGGTGGCGCGTTGGGTGCTGCCGCCTGCTGCGGCGGCGCAGCCACAGGCTTTGTCGCGACAGCGAACTCGCCGGCATTGGCGACGCCGTTCTTCTTCACCGAGACGACGCAGTTGAGCAGCGCGGGCAGCAATTGTCCGGTTTGATTCAGGTTGAACTGAAACAATTGTCCCTGCGCGAATGCCGTCATCTGGCGTGCCTTGCGGAACTGATTGATCAGGTTGGAGGTCACCGGCATCTCGATATTCACGAGCTTCTCGCCGAGCGGCATGCCGTAGACGTTGAACGCCGGCTGGCCGTCGAAGGTCAGCGCCAGCGGAAAGGCCTCACCCGGCGTCAGGCGCCAGCTCTCATGGGCAAAGCCCAGCCGCCAGCTGCCAGTCGCGGTAATCGCCACCACGAAGTAGATCCCGCTCTGATAGACCGTCCCCGCCGAGCAATGCGTGAATGCACCGCTCTTGTCGTCGGTGAAGGCGCCGCCCTTCCAGTTGCCGACCGAGATCGAGCCGTAGGGACCGCGGGCGTTCGACGGAGTTGCGGACGCAAGAAGCCACGCGGCCGCAATGGCCGCCCAGATCGCAACTCTCATGACGCATACTCCCCAGCCACAACCCATCATAGGAGGCGGGGAAATTCATCCGCAAGTGGTGCGCGGCTTGGCCATTGGTCCAGCGGCCACGCAATACCGCCGCAGATGAGGCAACCGCCACACCCTCAGGTTACGGAGGAAATGTTCCTACTTTGTTCCTGAAATGTCAACCCGGACATATTCCAATCGCCAAGGCAGGCGGACGCTATTGCGGCTCGCGGGCCGAAGATTGCGCCGGCGGATTTGGATCGCTGAACCAGTACCACGATGCGAAGGCATGCACGCCGACGCCGATCAGGAAGATGCCGGCATAGAGCTCGACCTCGCTGTTCATCGCCAGCAGGCGAGCGCGCGGCGTATGACCTTGGCTCTGGTAAGCCCAGAACCAATGCCCCATCGCGACGATGCCGACGCCGAGCGCGGCGATGGCTCGGCCGCCCGCATTCATCATCCTCACGCGAAGGTCTCCCGACTCGCCCGGCGCCCGGAAAAATACCGGGCGAAGCTGACACCGACCTGACGTGGTCCGGGCGTAGCCCGGATGAAGCGAAGCGTAATCCGGGGTAATCTCTCCGCGGCGAGAATCCCGGATTTCGCTCCGCTCCATCCGGGCTACGATTCTTCCCCTTCCCCCCTGAAAGGGGGAAGGTCGGGATGGGGGTCAGCAGCAGACGATGCTGTTTGCGGAGAGAGAAGACCCCCACCCGCTTTGCTCTAACGAGCAAAGCGACCTCCCCTTTTCAAAGGGGAGGTTTGGAGCAGCGTGACCCGTCCCCTCAGCCGTTCCTGAACGCGTAGGCGTAGCCGTTGAGCGCCGGTGCGCCGCCGAGATGGGCGTAGAGCACCTTCGACCCGGCCGGGAAGAAGCCCTTCTGCACCAGATCGATCATGCCCTGCATCGACTTCCCCTCGTAGACGGGGTCGGTGATCATGCCCTCGAGCCGCGCGCTGAGCCGGATCGCCTCCTTGGTCTCTTCCGACGGCACGCCATAGGCGGGATAGGCGTAGTCCTCGATCAGCACGACATCATCCTCGACGATATCGCGGCCGAGCTCGACCAGCTTCGCGGTGTTCTGCGCGATCGACAGCACCTGCGCCTTGGTCTGCGCGGGCGTGAACGAACCGTCGATCCCGATCACGTTGCGCGCGCGCCCGTCGGCAGCAAAACCGACCAGCATGCCGGCATGGGTCGAGCCGGTCACGGTGCAGACGACGATGTAGTCGAACTTGACGCCGAGCTGGCGCTCCTGCACGCGCACCTCTTCGGCGAAGCCGACATAGCCGAGCCCGCCATATTTGTGCACGGAGGCGCCGGCCGGAATGGCGTAAGGCTTGCCGCCCGAGGCCTTCACCTCCTCGATCGCCTGCTCCCAGCTCTTGCGGATGCCGATGTCAAAACCTTCGTCGACCAGGCGCACATCGGCGCCCATCACGCGCGAGAGCAGGATGTTGCCGACGCGGTCATAGACTGCGTCCTCATGCGGCACCCAGCTTTCCTGCACCAGGCGGCATTTCATGCCGATCTTGGCCGCGACGGCTGCCACCATGCGGGTGTGGTTCGACTGCACGCCGCCGATCGACACCAGCGTGTCGGCGTTGGAAGCGATCGCGTCGGGGATGATGTATTCGAGCTTGCGCAACTTGTTGCCGCCATAGGCGAGCCCGGAATTGCAATCCTCGCGCTTGGCATAGAGCTCGACCTTGCCGCCGAGATGCTTTGACAGCCGATCGAGCTTCTCGATGGCGGTCGGCCCGAATGTGAGCGGATAGCGCGCGAACTTCTCCAGCATGCTGGCATCCTCTTTGGTGTCTTTGGAACGCGGCCAGACCTACCACTCCATGCGCGAAAGGTGCTCTCTAAGTCGGCCTGCCGGATTATTGAAGATTGCCGAACTTGCTCCAGATGATATGTTTTCTTTCATATTTCCTGCCAACAATGAGAGATTCTTCCATGTCTGCCCGGCTCGACCGCATCGACCTCAAGATGTTGAGATTGCTGCAGAAGAACGGCCGGCTCAGCAATGCCGAGCTGGCCGATCAGGTCGGCGTCAGCCCCGCGACCTGCCATCGCCGGACCCAGGCGCTGTTCGATGAGGGCTATCTCAGCGGCGTCCGCGCCATGGTCGCGCCGCGCAAGGTCGGCAAGGGCACGCTGGTGATGGTCGGCGTCGTGCTCGACCGCTCGACGCCGGAGAGCTTTGCGAGCTTCGAGCAGGCGGTGGCGAAACTGAAGTTCGTGCTCGACTGTCACCTCGTCGCCGGCGACTTCGATTATTTCCTGAAGATCCGTGTCGGTGACATGGAGGATTTCAACCGCATCCATGGCGACCAGCTGATCGCGTTGCCCGGCGTGCGGCAGACCCGCACCTTCTTCGTGATGAAGGAGGTGGTGGACAATGCGGCGCTGGAGTTCTGAGGCTGATGTGAACTGCGGCAGGTGTGCTCGCGGTGAACCGTCGGATCGACGGTGATGTCCCCGCGCACCCCCTGTCATCGCCCGGCTCGCCGCCTCCGCTAAAGCTTCGGCGCGCCTGTGACTCGTGGCCTCGTCGAAGCCTTGGCGAAGACGGGACCGGGCGATCCAGTATTCCAGAGACGCCAGCGTTTGAATCGAGAAGCCGCGGCGTACTGGATCACCCGCTTTCGTGGGTGACGACGGTTGAGGGTGTGGAAACGGCGGAGGTCTAAGCCGCGCTGTCGATCAGCGGCCGGGCTGGCCGGGAGGAGTAATCCTTTCATCCGACTTGATGAGGTGCGCAAACCGGCGCAGTCTCGCAAGAATCCGCAGGGCTGCAGGCGCGCGCGGACGCGGGGAAAAATTGATCCGCGGGTGACCATCATGAACGTCGCGACGATGAGACTGGTCATACCGCTGCTGGCACTCGCCGTCGGCGGCGCGGCGGCGCTCGTCTTCGGCATCCAGCAAACCCGGCAGATCCTCGGCGTGAGCCCGCGTCTGATGGCGACGGCGCCATCCGCCCCGGCGGCTCCCGCGCAAGACCAGGACAAGACCGCGTTGGCCAAGGCGCAAACCGAGACCGCGGCGCTCGCCAACGCGCTGGGACCGTCGCCAGCGCCGGGCGGCGACGCGGTGCCGGAATTCGACGTCGTCGACGTCGAGCCGACCGGCGAGACCGTCGTTGCCGGCCGGGCGCTGCCGGGCGCAACGGTGGAACTGCTGCGCAACGGCGAGGTGCACGATCGCGCCGTAGCGGACAAATCCGGCCAGTTCGTCATGGTGCCGCGCCCGCTTCCGCCGGGAAACCATGACCTGACCCTGCGCATGACGCGTGACGGCAAGCAGGCGACCTCGAAGCAGAGCGTGGCCGTGGCGCTCGAGGCTGCGGCAAGGGAGCGGCCGATGGTGGCGCTGATGGCGCCGGACAAGCCGGTCCGCGTGCTGTCGCAACCTGCGCCCGCTTCGCCGGCGGCCGGGAAAGTCGCTGTGGAGGCTGTCGAGACCGAACCGGGCGGCAAGCTCCATGTGAGCGCTCAGGCAACGCCGGGCGCGACGGTCAGGCTCTATCTCAACGACAGCCTGATCACGTCAGCGACCGCCGACGCGACGGGACACCTTTCGGTCACGATCAACAAGGGTGTAGCGACCGGCGATTATCGGGTCCGGCTTGACGCCGTCGATCCCGCCTCCGGCAAGGTCCGCGCGCGTGCCGAGGTGCCGTTCAACGTTCCCGACACGACGACCACCGCATCGGTTCCGGTGCCTGCGGCGTCATCCGGCACACCGCAGCTCGCAGCGGCAACCACCGCCGCCCCGAGCTCGCCCTCTGCCGTGATCGTGCCGAAGATCACCACGACCACCGTCGCCCGCGGCGACAGTCTGTGGCGGATCAGCCAGCGCGCATTGGGTGCCGGGCAGCGCTACGCGGTGATTTATCGGGCAAACCACCAGCAGATCCGCAATCCCAATCTGATCTATCCCGGCCAGGTCTTCGTCCTGCCGACGCGGTGACACCGGCTTCCTGCCCCTCGTCACTTGCCAGGGGATTTCAGGAAAGCCACGATCCTGGCGCGATCCTCCGCCGCGCGCACGCCGGTATACGGCTTCATGCCGTTGCCCGACACCACGGCTTCGGGATCCTCAATGAAGCGCAACAGCGTGCTCTCATCCCAGACGATGCCGGATGATTTCATCGCCTCCGAATAGGCAAAGTTCGCGACCGATCCGGCCTTGCGGCCGATGATCCCGTGCAGGTTCGGGCCGACGCGATTGTCGCCGTCCTTGACGGTGTGGCAGGTACGGCAGGAATTGTTGAACGCCTGCTCGCCGGACACGCCCGCATCCTCGCCACGCGACGGCGACAGCGGCAGGGACGCCAGCCCGCAAACAACGACGATGAATCCTGGTCGCATCGATCACTCCGTCGGACGGTGCCATGCCGTCAACGCAGAGGCGACTTGAAAGGTCCTGTCGCTGCCGGCCCACCATCTGGCGCAGCCGCGCGCGCCACACTAGATGTGCTGCCATGCAGCACCCCGCCCTCGAGGATTTCGTCGCCGGCCACCAGCGCCTGTTTGTCCTGACCGGGGCCGGTTGCAGCACCAATTCCGGCATTCCCGACTATCGCGACAGCGACGGCAACTGGAAGCGGACGCGGCCGGTCACGATCCAGGCGTTCCTGGGCGAGGCGGCGACGCGGCAGCGCTACTGGGCGCGCAGCATGGTCGGCTGGCGACGGTTCGGCCGGGCGGCGCCGAACGGTGCGCATCGCGCACTGGCGAAGCTCGAACAGCAAGGCCGCTGCGAGCTGCTCTTGACCCAGAACGTCGACCGCCTGCACCAGGCCGCCGGCAGCCAGCGCGTGATCGACCTGCACGGCCGGCTCGACGTCGTCCGTTGCCTTGGCTGCGGCGCGACGACACCGCGCGAGCAATTCCAGGGTGAGCTGGCGCGGCTGAATCCCGCCTGGCTCACCCTCGATGCGACCGACGCGCCCGACGGCGACGCCGATCTCGAGCAGGATTTTTCGTCGTTCGTGGTGCCGGCCTGCGAGGCCTGCGGCGGCGTGCTGAAACCCGATGTGGTGTTCTTCGGCGAGAACGTGCCGCGTGACACGGTCGCCTCCGCGCAGGCGCATCTCGAGCAGGCCGACGCTCTCCTGATCGTCGGCTCCTCGCTGATGGTCTATTCCGGATTTCGTTTCGTGCGGATGGCGGAGCAGCGCGGCTTGCCGATCGCCGCCGTCAATCTCGGCCGCACCCGCGCCGACGAGTTGCTCACGCTCAAGATCGAGGATAGTTGCGAGAGCGCGCTGGCGTTTTTGCTGTAGGTCACTGCGGCTTCGGCTCACCTCTCCCCAGCGGGGAGAGGTCGAAAATCGGGTGAGGGGCCGCGGCGCGCATGAGAGGCCGGGATCCCTCACCCGGCGCTTCGCGCCGACCTCTCCCTATGGGAGAGGTAAAACTTCCGGTGCCGCTACGACCGACATGACTTTGGCGATGCGCACGCCCGCTACGCGCGATGGCGCGGTGCCTTGGCCATCGGCATGTTGGCATTCCAATGCGTCCAGCTGACGCTGGCGAGGCTGCCGAGATCCGTCGCCAGCGGGCGGCGGGTGCGGCGCTCGTATTCGGCGATGCAGCGGCCGGATTCACCGATCTTGCGCTGCAATTCGTCGATCGTCATCTGCGTCGCGCGGCCGCAATTGGCCTTGCCGAGCTGGTCGACCTCGATCGCCTTCAACGCCGCACGCAGCTTCTTGAGCTGCGCGCGCTGCCAGGCAATGTGACTGTCGCTGTCTGCCGTCATGTGGCCGCCACCATCTTTGATCGTTGCACGCCATTGGGAACCTCGATGTCGACTTCCAGCATCGAGACGAACTTGCCGCGATCCATCTTGACCACGACCTTGTCGGGATCGACGTCGATATGCTTGGACACCACGCCCAGGATTTCCGAGCGGAGCATCTCCAGAAGGTCGGGCGCGCCGGTCCGGCCGCGCTCATGCGACAGCAGGATCTGCAGCCGCTCCCGCGCGACGGGTGCCGATTGAGCGCGGCCGCCGAACAGCCGCATTACGTTCATCATGCCGCCCTCCGTCGCAGCAGCCGGTCCATCAGCCCCTTGCGTTCGACCGGCACGGTCATCTCCACCGCCTCGCCCATCAGGCGCCGCACCGCGTCGGTATAGGCCCGCGCCGGCGCGCTGCTCGCAGCGTTCAGCGTGACCGGGCAGCCGACATTGGAGGCGCGCAGCACGTCCTGGCTTTCCGGGACGATGCCGAGCAGCGGCGTGGCGAGGATTTCCAGGATATCGTCGATCGACAGCATCTCGCCGCGCGCGGCGCGGCCGGCATCATAGCGGGTGACCAAAAGATGCTTCTCGACCCGCTCGCCGCGCTCGGCGCGGACCGTCTTGGAGTCCAGCATGCCGATGATGCGGTCGGAATCGCGCACCGACGACACTTCCGGATTGGTGACGATGATGGCCTCGTCGGCGTAGCGCATCGCGAGCGTCGCGCCGCGTTCGATGCCGGCCGGGCTGTCGCACAGGATCCAGTCGAACTTGGTCTTGAGGTCGGCGATCACGCGCTTGACGCCCTCTTCGGTCAGCGCATCCTTGTCGCGGGTCTGCGATGCCGGCAGCAGCCAGAGATTTTCCAGCCGCTTGTCGCGGATCAGGGCCTGCGGCAGCTTGGCGACGCCCTGCACCACATTGATCAGGTCGAACACCACCCGCCGTTCCGCGCCCATCACCAGGTCGAGGTTGCGCAGGCCGACGTCGAAATCGATGACGACGACGTTCTGGCCCATTTGCGCGAGCGCTGCGCCGAGCGCAGCGGTTGAGGTCGTCTTGCCGACCCCGCCCTTCCCAGACGTCACGACCAATACCTTGGCCATTCTCTCTCTCCTTGTGGTCGATCAGTTCAAAGCTGTGATGCGCAGCATCTCGCCCTCGAGCCACGCCTGGGCGGGCCGATTGCGCAAGCTGTCGGCGATTTCATCTGCGGTCTGGTAGTAGCCGTCGATGGCGAGCAGTTCGGCCTCGATCTTCTGGCAGAAGATCCGCGCCGACGAATTGCCGTTGATGCCGGCCATCGCGCGGCCGCGCAGCGTGCCGTAAATATGGATCGATCCGCCGGCGACGATCTCGGCGCCGGAGCCGACCGAGCCGAGCACCGTGACGTCGCCCTCGGCAAACACGATCGACTGCCCGGAGCGGACCGGGCTCTCCAGCAGTAGCGACGGCAGCTTGGTCTTGTCCTTGTCCTTGTTTTTTTCCTGCGCCGGCGGCGTCTTCGGCTCGACATGGGTGATCGCGCAGGCGCGGCCGCCGGTCAGGAGCGGCGGCAGGTTGGCGCCGAGCTTGGATTCGTCGACACCCTCGATGCCGAGGACGCGGATGTTGCGTTCAGCGAGGCTGCCGACCAGATGCGCGATCGCGGCCTGGCTGAGGTCGACCGCCGAGAGGTCGAGCACCACGGGCTTGCCGGCGAAGAAGCCCGGCGACTTCCCCAATGTCGCGTCGATCTCGGCGAGCCAGGACACGACCGGCACGACGGGCGTGAAGACGAACGCAACATAGGAACGGCCGCGCATGCGGACCTGCTGACGTGCCACCTGTGGAGTTGCGTCCATCGCCTCTGACTCGGTTGTCTTGTCGAATGGTTAACAATCGGACCGCATGGTTAATCAAAGGTTAACGGAAGGTGGTGTTTTCACGGATTTGCGAGGGCTGCTCCTCCGGCACCGTTACCTGTTGCCTGGGACGCACAATTCTGGGACCGGCGGCGCGGATCAACGCCGCGCTGTTGGCGATCGCTCGGCCTGCACCGACGCATCGAACACCGCGCGGCATGACGGGCTGAGCTGCTCGACCTGCGCCGCCATGCAATCCCTGATCCGGCCGCGATCCGGAATGTAGGCGCCGCACAGACGGACCGCGTCACCCATGCAGGCCTGGCGCTGCATCGATTCGTTCGGTTCGGACTGGGCCATAACGGGCGCAACAGTTGCGGCGAGAAGCACGAGGGCAAGACGAAATTTCATGGATCACTCTCTTGTTAGCAGGTTGAAGTGTTGGCCGTGACTGTTGTCACGTCGCGGGCGTGCGGCCGTCACCGGCTGCGGGGTCGACGTCGGCTTGCGACGGCGGAAGATGCAGAAGCGTCGCGATCGTGGTGTCGAGCAGCTGCGTCCAGGCGGTCTCGGCGTCGATCTCGGGCGCGATCCGCGTCAACAGCAGCGGAAATGTCGGCGGCTGGTTGAGGGCCGCATTGAGCAGCGCAAAGAACAGCGCCGGATGCTGGCTGCGGATGATGCCGGCATCGATGCCGGCCTGAAACAGCTCGTATGCCGTCTCGTAGGCCGGACGCAGCAGCTTCTCGGTCACCAGCGTGGCGCGCTCAGGGCTCTCGGCACCGCGCCGGACCACGAAATTCCGCACCTCCGGATACGCCGCATAGAACGTTGCGACGCGGACGATCAGCGCGCGGAGCCGGTCGCCGAGCGAACGGCTGGTGTCGTGGGCGATCGCGTGCACCTCGGCCATCGCAGGTACGGCGAGCGTCACGATGCGATCGAGGCAGGCCTCCCACAGCGCGGCCTTGTTGCCGAAATGGACGCGCACGAGGTTCGGCGCGACGCCCGCCGCCGCGGCGACGCTGCGCAGGTCCGCGCCGTCGAAGCCGAGACTTGCAAAGGCCTCGGTCGCCGCGATCAGCAGCGCCTGACGGCCGTCCGGCATGTCCTTGCTGCGGCGCCCCTTGGGCCGGGAGGCCGGCAGCGCCGCCAATTTACTCGGATCAGTCATCGTCACTCTTATATGTACAATAGAACATATAAGACCATCATCCGCCTTTTCAAGGCGACGAGTCCCGGATTGAGGGCTCGTCAAAAACACGTTTCAAATCAGATGATTGCGCTATTCCGCCTTGATGTTGGCCGACTTGACGATCGGCCACCATTTCTCGACTTCGGCGGCCTGATGGTCGCGCAGCGCAGCGGGGGTCTGCTTGTCCGGCGCCGGGATCTCTTGCCCGAGCTCGGCGAAGCGTTGCTGAACGACGGGTTCGGCGAGCGCTGACACCACCGCCTTCGACAGAACAGACACGATATCGGCGGGCGTGCCTTTCGGCGCCCAGATGCCGTGCCAATACGCGATGTAGAGACCCGGCAGTCCGGCTTCATCGACGGTTGGAATATCTGGCGCCGATGCGAGCCGCGACGATGCGGTCACAGCGTAAGCCTTCACGGTTCCGCTCTTCACCTGCGGCAGCGAGTTGGAGGCCTGGTCGAACATGATGTCGATGTGCCCGGCCATCAGATCGTTCAGCGCCGGACCGGCGCCGCGATACGGCACGAAGGAGAAGTTCGTGTTCGTCAGCTGCTGGAAGAACACGCCCGCGACATGCGCGCCCGAACCCGGGCCGGCGGTGCCAGCTGTGGCCTTGTCGCCATTCGCCTTGAGCCAGGCGATCAGCTCCTTCAGATTATTCGCCGGCAGATCGGGTCGGCCGATGATGAGCTGCGGCCCGCTGGCGATCAGCCCAACCGGCGCGAATTCCCGCACGTCATATTGCAGCTGATAGATCGCGCCATTGAGGCAATGCGTGCCCCAATGCCCGATCGTGATCGTGGAGCCGTCGGGTGTCGCGCGCGAGGCGCGCAGGCCCGCGACCGTGCCGGAGGCGCCGGTGACATTCTCGATGATGACGGGATGGCCGAGCGCATTGCGCATGTATTCGGCAAGGATCCGCGCCAGCACGTCGGTCGGCCCGCCGGCGGCGAATGGCACGATCATCGTGACCGGGCGCGCCATGGTCTCGGCGCGCGCGCCGGACGACGCAAGCGGCAGCGTCGCCGCGCCGAGCGCGAGCTGCAGGAATGGCCGGCGAGACATGTTGGGCATCTGCGTTTCCCCCTTATGCTGTCATAGAGCCGGCAGTGTCGCGCGGTCCAGCGTAAGACGTCAGAGACACGATGTCCGTGTTTGAACGGCAAAGCTTGCCGTTGCGCGCCATCGCCTGCTGGCGCGCAACCCCGCCCTGAGGCAACTCCCGCGATCACTGCATGGCGGTCAGCCCCGGCCGCAGTCATCGAACCCGCAAGAAAGCGTCATCCCTCCGTCAACTGACCGCGACAAGTTGTCGCGGCCAGCGCAGGCGATTCCAAACTCACCGGAAATAGAACAGGGGCGAACGCATGAATGGTTTTCGTGACTATTTCTTATCAACTGCCGCGATCGCGGCAGCCATGCTGGCTTGCGGCGTCGCCGTGGCGCATGCGGATGACGACAATGATCACCCGCAGCACCACGGCTACAAGCACGTGCTGCTGATCAGCGTCGACGGCATGCACGCCGTCGATTTGAAGCGTTGGGTGGAAAGCCGCCCCGGCGGCAACTTCGCCCAGCTCACCGGAAAGGGCGTCGTCTATCCGAACGCTCTCACCACCGCGCCGTCCGACAGCTATCCCGGCATGCTGGCGCAGGTCACGGGCGCGACGCCCAAGGGCGGCGGCCTGTTTTATGACGACAGCTACGATCGCACCGAATATCCGGCCAAGGCGTTCTACACCAGCCAGGGCCTCAACGATCCCGGTTGCGTGAGCCCGGCAGGAACCGAGCTCACCAATTTCGAAGCGCTCGACAAGAGCTACAATTATTCCAGCGGACTGGTCGCCGACTACACCGCCGGCGGCACGCTCGGCCAAGTCTACACCCAGCTCGACCCAGACCACATGCAGCGCAAGCTGGTGAACGGCCAGTGCGTGCCGGTCTATCCCCACGAATACGTGCGCACCAACACGATCTTCGAAGTCATCAAGGAGGCCGGGATGCGCACGGCCTGGTCCGACAAGCATCCGGCCTATGAGGACCTCGCGGGCCCCTCGGGCAAGGGCCTCGACGAGCTGTTCACACCGGAGATCAATTCGCAGGATACGATCGATCCCGGCGCCCAGCCCGGCGACGACTACACCAAGAGCTTCACCGGCGTCCGCTCCTACGACTCGCTGAAGGTGAAGGCGGTGTTGAACTGGATCGACGGCTATGACGGCACGCGAACCCAGCGTCAGCCGGTGCCCGCGATCTTCGGCATGAACTTCCAGGCGGTCAGCGTCGGCCAGAAGCTCGCCAAGGCCGGCCATGCCGACACCGACAAATCGCTGGTCGGCGGCTATGCCGACGGCAACGCGACGCCCGGCAATGCGCTCACGCTGCAATTCCAGTTCGTGGACGACGCGCTCGGCAAGTTCGTCAACGAACTCAAGACGCAGAACCTCTACGATTCGACGCTGATCATCGTCAGCGCCAAGCACGGTCAGTCACCGATCGACGTCAAGGACCGCGTGGCGATCTCCGACGCGTTGTACAGCAATGCGCCCGGTTTCGGCGCCAACGGCTTCGAGATCTGCGATGACGCGGCGCTGGTCTGGTTGTCGCCGGAGCTGCAACAGGCGACCAATCCGGCGACCGGCCATCCCTATTATGCAGACGCCAAGGCCTACATTCTCGCCCATGCCGCCGATCTGCATATCCAGAAGCTGCTCGACCGCGACGAACTGACCAAGCTCTACGAGGATCCGTTCCACAACAGCCGGGTGCCTGATTTCATCGCCATCACCGATCACGGCGTCATCTGCACCGGCGGCAGCAAGCTCGCCGAGCATGGCGGCTTCTCCAACGACGATCGCAACGTCCTGCTGCTGGTCTCTTCGCCGCGCATCAAGCATGCGAGGGTCGTCGAGGAGACGACCTTCACCACCCAGATCGCGCCGACCATCCTCCACGCCCTCGACCTCAATCCGCGCAGCCTCCAGGCGGTTCGTGACGAAGGCGTCGAGCCCCTGAAGCTGAAGTAAAGCGTAGAGGGACAACGCACCGAATGGCTTACCTATCGGCGCCCCGGGCACGGGGCGCCGATATCTTTGCGGCGCACCTCGCGAGGCGAGCTTCTACGCCGGGAAGCAGGCCGCGGCCGTCAGCGTGAACGGCGCCAGATTGAGGATCTGGGGAAACTGGAATTGATAGCTCGCGTTGACCTGGCTGCCACACGCCGCGGCGCTGTAGGTGAATGTCGAGGAAGGTAAGGTCAGGCCAAACGCCTGCTGGGTTGCGTAGGTGGCGATTGCGCTCGGGTTGCTGGTCGGACAAAGCGCGGTGTTGACGCTGGCGCATCGCGCCGTAACCGCAACTGCGTGCTGCATTCCCACCTGCGTCCACATCAACAGCCCGAACTCGATCACCCCGAACAGGAACGCGAAGAAGAGCGGCGCGATCAGGCCGAATTCGAGTGCCGACGCCCCGCTCCGGTCGGGCAAGAACGCGCGTGTAACTGATGCGCGTCTCACTGCAGCCTCGCGGTCGACTGCGTGCTGATGACATAGGTGTTCGGAACCACCTGATAATTGATGATGGTCGAGTAGCTGCCTTGCGCGGAGACGATGGTGTATGTGCCCGCCGTTCCGCCTCCGGGGCACACTCCCCCGCAGGTCATGCTGGTGACGCCCGAGCTGGTCGCACACCCGCAGAACTTGACCGGAGCGGGCGAGGCGTTGATCGCGCTGGAATTCGTCGCGGCTGTGACGGCCGTCGAGATCGCATTGGCGTCGAAGCCATGCGCGATGGCGTATTCGACGCCCGCTTGCGACGAACCCTCAACCTGCATCTTGCGGTAGATCGCAAGGCCGATATCGGTCACCGACACGACCATCAGCGAAAGCAGCGGAACCAGAACGCCGAATTCGATCGCCGCCACACCGCGCGCGTCCTTTCCGAACCTGCGACGGAAGAACATGCGACGCCGCCGAGAACGGCGCTCACCACCAGTCGTGCCCGTTTTCATCTCATCCCTCCAGTCTACTCGACAAGTTGCGCCGTCGCCGTACCGATGGCATTGCCGCCCATCGCAGCGCAATTGACCTGGACATTGGAACTTCCGACGATCGAGATCGTGTCGGCGATGATTTGCGTACAGTTCGCGCTTGTGCCATTGCCGCCGCTGAAGCTCAGCGCCGCCTTCGGCAAATAGACCGCTCCCTGCAGATTTTGTGTACCGCCGCCCGTCAGGTTGAAGCTGCTGCCGACCGGCATCTTGCGGTCGCCATAGATCGCGATACCCGCGGTCACGCCGCTGGTCGGCGCGATGAGGCTGACATTGGCGTTGCTTCCGATCGTCGCCGAGCCCCAGTTGCCGCTCGAGCCGGTGAACACCAGGGTGACGCCCGATCCGGTGATCGTGGCGTTGCCGGCCACAGACAAATTCGCGCCGTTGAAATAGTAGATCCCCGGATTGAATGTCAGGGTCGCGCCTGCGGCCACCGAGATGTCGCCGCAATAGCTGCCCGGGCTAAGGGTCGTCGTCCCCTTCACGTTGAACTTGTTCGAGTAGTCGCACCATGTCGGCATCGTGGGCGTGACGTTGGCATAGGGATCGCCGATCGCCCTGATGCCGGTCCGGATCCCGTTGGTCGCCGTGATGCTGCTCGTGCCGGATACCCCGCCGACGACGCCGACCATGGCCGCGGATATCGTTGCGGTCCCGCTGACATTGAGCGCCGAGCTGGCGTTGGAGTCGTCATAGAGGTTGCAATTGATCAGGTTGAGCTGGGTGTTGCCCTTCACGGTCACGGCGGGATTGGCGGTCGGGTCGAGCGCGAGCACGCAGCCCGTTCCGACATTGCCGAGTGCGACGGCGCGGGCCGTGACCGGCACCGCCCCGGAGCCGAACAACGCCGACATCAGCCGCGCTTGCGGCTGAGTGATGATGACTTCGACCGCCTGGGAGCTGGAGGTGAAGCTTCCGGTGGTCGGCGGCTGGTTCACGGTGACGGTGACGTTGCCGATCCCGTTCGCGTAGCCGTAGAACGTCGTGATGGCGTTGGCTTCGGTCGCGAAATTGGTGCCGGCGGTGGCTGCGCTGACAGCCGCCGAGTCGGCCGCGCTCATCATGTTCTTGTGCTTGTAGAACCACCACGCGACCTCGGTACCGAGCCCGGCGGTCCCGACCAGGACCGGCATCAGCAAGGCGATGATGATCGCGTAGCTGCCGGACCGGTCGCGCGCAAAGCGCTTCAGGAGACCGTCCCGGCTAACTCGGCACTCATCCGGTGCCGACCTCATTTGCGAGGATATTCCAACTTCCGCCTTCCCAGTGATGAAGGCCGTCATGTTGTCCTCACGCCGCTCGTGGCAAGCTGCCCCGATTCCTACAGCATGACAATTTAATGTCAGTTCTGCGCGATCGACGAAAAACCGGCGTGGCCCTTAACACTCCCTTAGCCAATCCGGGCCGAGCGGCAACAGCGGTGGCCTAAGCCGCGCTGTCGATCGGCGGCGACATCTCCGCACAACACATCGTCATCGCCCGACTCGACGCCCGCTCAGGAGCCGAACTTCGCTCGCAGCATGGGGCCAAGGAGGTTCGAGTAATCGTCGGTCCAGAGTGCGCTGGCCGGCTCCGGCGACATGGCGACCCAATGCCGCGCCGCCTCGCCGGCATCTTCTGGCGTACGCACAAGCATCACCACCCGGGACGCCGTCCTCAGCGTGGTCATGACCTCGCCGGTGGGATGCCCTTCCTTGAACAGCGCGAGCAATCCCTCGGAGCGCGCGACATTCGCCAGGATCGGCGCCAGATCGAGATGGCGGTTGGAGATGTGCACGAGAATACTTCCGTGCGGCGTCAGCTTCGAGACATAGCCGGCAATCGCCTCGCGCGTCAGCAGGTGGACGGGAATGCCGTCGGACGAGAAGGCGTCCAGCACGATCAGGTCGTAGCGATCACGCGAGGCCTGCAGCGTGAGGCGCGCGTCGCCGAGCACCAGGTTGGCCCTGGGTGCGCAACGCGAGAGGAACGTGAAGAAGGTCGGATTGCTCGCGATCCGGATCACCTCGGGATCGATCTCGAAGAAGGTCCAGCGTTCTTGCCCGTGAAGATAGCAGGCGAGCGAGCCGGTCCCGAGGCCAACGACCGCAACCCGCTCGAAGGTCTTCTGTGCGCCGCGCGCCGCTGCGATCCCTTCGGCCAGCGGGCTGCCCGGGTAGTAGTAGCTCTGCGGCTCGGGCGGCCCTGCGACGGGCGTGCCGTCCTCGTTGCGCAGCCGCTCCGCGCCATGCATCGTGTTGCCGTGGAACAGCAGCCGCGCGCTGCCGTCCGCGAGGTCGACCACCGTGTGAACGCCGAAGAAGCTGCGCGCGGTCTCGATCGGGGCCATGCCGGGACGCCAGAGCGTCGTCAGGATCAGCCCCGCGATCGCCAATCCGGCGAAAGACACCGGCCGCTGCCGCAGAAACAGCATGCAGGCCGTGAGCAGGATCAACAGCGCCCTGAACGGCAATTCGAGCGAGGCTGGGAGTTGCAGCCGGGTCAGGTACCAGACCATGGCAAGCGCCATCGCCACCACGATCCAAGGCGACGCCTTGATCAGTGTCTGGCGTGCGCCGCCTGCGAACATGCCGGGCAGCGCCAGCAGGGCGAGCGCGATCAGGATCGGATATTCGTAGTTGCCGGAAAAGATCTGTGGCGCCAGCAAGCCCGCAAAAGCGCCGCCGAGCACACCGCCGAACGAGGTGCACAGGAAGAACTCCGTGAGCCGTTGCGGGTGCGGGCGCCGCGCATAGAGCTCGCCATGGCAGAGCAGCGCCAACAGCGTGAACACGACGAGGTGGAGCGCGATCGTGGTGAACCAGAACACCTTGGCGCCGACCAGACTGATCGCGAGCGGTGCAACGGCGAACGGAACGAGGCGCACCACGGTGGCGTGGCTGATCCACGGCTTATCGCGGAATACGACAACGAAGGTGGACAGATAGAGCGCGAGCGGAATGACCCACAGGAAGGGCGCCGCCGCGACGTCGGTCGTCAGATACGCGGTCACCGCGATCGCCAGCCCGGATGGAACGGCCGCAAGCGCGATCCATTGCAGCCTGTCGGCCACGCTGATCACCGATGTCTCCGGCGACGGCGTCGCCGTTACGGCGCCATTGCCGCGTCCGAGCACGAAGGCGAGCGCCGTGACCAGGAGGGCGAGGACCGCAAAGCCGGCCGACCAGATCGTCGTCTGCATCTTCAGCGTCAGCAGCGGCTCGAGCACGACGGGATAGGCAAACAGGGCCGCAAACGAGCCGAGATTCGACGCGGCATAGAGCACATAGGGATTGCCGGCCTCGCGATGGCCGCTGCCGGCGAACCAGCTCTGAAGCAGGGGTGCGCTGGCCGACAGCGCGAAGAACGGCAGGCCGATCGACGCCGCGAACAGCCCGAACAGCCAGAGCGCGGTTCCGTCCGCAGGCGGCGCACCCCAATCGGGCGCGATCGCGATCGGCAAGGTCATGGCCGTGACCGCGAGCAGGACCAGGTGGACGAGGCCCGCGCGCTGCGGCCCGAACAGGCGGCTAAGCAGATGTGCATAGGCATAGCCGGCGAGCAGCACGGCCTGGAAGAACACCATCGCCACCGACCAGACCGAGGGCGCGCCACCGAGCTTCGGCAGCACCATCTTGGCGAACATCGGCTGGATCAGGAACAGCAGCAGCGCGGAGACGAACAGCGTCGCCACGCTGAGGAACGGCAGCAGGCGCGTGTCATCGGCGGAACGCGCCACCTCGGGAAGCACAGGCTCCGGCGCGCTCTCGAATACTGACATCCGTGGTCCCTGCAATCCCCGCTAGCAACGTAGATTGGCCGCGCCTAAGCAACGGTTAACCGGAGCTCAGGGAGCGCGTATCGGCGGCGGAGAAGGAGTCCGGAAATCCGTTGAAGGACAATGCAATTGTCACCGCTGCCAGGCCAGTATCCGCCAATCGAGCCATTGCCGGAAATTGGCATCGCGGATCGACCACAGCTTCCGCCAATGGTCTCTCACGCGCATCGACGGCGGCATGAGCATCGAGACGTCGCGCGCCCTCGACCACAATGCGGCCGGCTTGTAACGACCGGGCACGTGCCGTTGAACTACCGGCGGAACATGGAATTGCCGGTCGATCCGCGAACGACGAGCTCCGGCCGAAGGATCACGTGCCGGATCTCGCTCGATCCGCTCTTGATGCTCTCTGCGAGCATCCTGGCGGCAATCCGCCCCATCTCCCGGTGCTCGATCCGCACCGTCGTGAGCGGCGGCGAGACGACATCCATCAGGGGCATGTCGTTGTGACCGACGAGCGAGATGTCCTCCGGACACCGCAATCCCCGCTGCTTGAACACGTCGAGGACGCCGAGAGCCAGGAGATCATTCGCGGCTACGATTGCAGTGACGTCGCCTGTCGCGGCGAGGAGATCCTCGGCCGCTTGCGCGCCCGCCTCGCGGGTGTAGGCCGCCGCCTCACGCACGAGGCCGCGCAATCCATGATGGGACATCGCATGTTCGAAGCCGTCGCGCCTCAGCGCGCCGGTCGATGTCGACATGGGGCCGGCGACATGGGCGATATGCCGGTGCCCGAGGCCCACGAGATGGTCGACCGCAAGACGCATCCCCATGTCGTCGTCAGAGACGACCGAGGAGACTCGATCGCGCGCTTCGGATCGGTTGACCAGGATCACCGGCAGACCGCGCTGGATGCAGAAGCCGACGAGCTCATCGTCCTGCGAAACGGTCGCGAGGATCAGGCCGTCGACCCGCTGGCTCAGCAATCGCTCCACGAAGGAGATCTGTTGCGATGGTGCATTGCCGGCATCTGCGACGATCGGCGCGTAACCTTGCGTAGACAAAACCTCCGTGATGCCGCCGAGGATCGGCGCGAATACCGGGTTGGCGATATCGGGCAGCAGCACGCCGATCAGATCGGATCGGCCGAGGCGCAGATTGGCGGCGAGGCGGTTGGGCTGATAGCCGAGCGCCTCGGCCTGCGCCACGATCCTTTTGGCGACGTCGTCGGCGACAAGGTGCCGCTTCTTCGGATCGAGCGCGCGCGACACCGTGGACGGATGGACGCCGGTTGCGTCCGCGATCTGCTTGATCGTGGTGATGGG
This sequence comes from Bradyrhizobium sp. CCBAU 53421, assembly GCF_015291625.1. Taxonomy (NCBI): domain Bacteria; kingdom Pseudomonadati; phylum Pseudomonadota; class Alphaproteobacteria; order Hyphomicrobiales; family Nitrobacteraceae; genus Bradyrhizobium; species Bradyrhizobium sp. CCBAU 53421. The sequence continues at coordinate 643,778 of NZ_CP030047.1, read as the reverse complement.
CCGATTCACGCAGCAATTCCTGTCATTTAGGCGATTCACGCGATCATGATACGAGACAGCTTGACTTTTTGCAATCGATTGCAATATCAAATGCAATCGATTGCAGAGAGGCAATGCATGTCCAACGGGATCATCGAGAGACTTGAGGATGTCACGCCGAGCGTGCTGCGGGCGATGGCAGGGACCGACAACGCCCGGCTCCGGACGGTGCTGGAAGCGTTGGTCAAGCACCTGCACGCCTTCGCCCGCGAGGTGAAGCTCACCGAGGCCGAGTACGATCTCGGCATCGACTTCCTCAACCGGATCGGACAGGCCACCCACGCCAGCCACAACGAAGGAATTCTGTTTGCGGACGCGATCGGCTTCTCGACGCTTGTCTGTCTGCTGAATAACGGAAACGCCGGCGCGACCGAAACCGCTGCCGCGCTGCTCGGTCCGTTCTGGCGAGCCAACTCCCCGAGGACGAAGAACGGCGGCTCGATCGTTCGCTCGCCGACGCCGGGGCCCGAACTCTTCGTCAGCTGCGAGGTCGTGGACGTCGCGGGGCACCCGATCGCCGATGTCGAAGTCGACGTCTGGCAATCCTCGCCGGTCGGGCTCTACGAAAACCAGGACGATGCGCAGGCCGACATGAACCTGCGCGGCAAGTTCACCACCGATGCCGCGGGGCGCTTCTCCTTCAGGTCGGTCAAGCCGGCCGGCTATCCCGTCCCCACCGATGGCCCCGTCGGCGATATGCTGCGGGCCCAGAACCGGCATCCTTACCGGCCCGCACACATCCATTTCCTCGGCTTCAAGCCCGGGCACAAGACGCTGATCACCCAGGTCTTCGTGGACGATGACGAGCACCTCGAAAGCGACGTCGTGTTCGGCGTGACGCGGGCGCTCATTGGCGACTATCGCCGGCATGACGACGGCGAGCCGCCCGCGGCCGGCGTTCGCGCGCCCTGGTACACGCTGAACTACCGGTTCGTCATGGAAAACGGCGAAGCCAACCTTCCCAAACCACCGATCCAGTGAGCAGAGCCATGAAACAGTCCATGGACGGCAAGGTCGTCCTCGTCGTCGGCGGCGCCGGTAGCATCGGTGCCTTGTCTGCCCGGAAATTTGCCGAGCTTGGCGCCCGCATCGCGATCAGTCATCGCGATGTTCCGGAGGAAGCCGCGGCAGCCGCGAAGGTGATGCAATCCCTGCCCGGAGAAGGCCACGCGGCGCTCGTCGCCGACGTGTCGCGGACCGATACGTTGACGTCGTTGCGCACCGAGATCGAACGGCGCTTCGGCCGCCTCGATGTTCTGGTCAACGCCGCGGGCTTCACCAAGCCGGTGCCCCACGCCGACCTCGACGCGCTGGACGACGACCTCATCGACAGGATGTTTGCGGTCAACTGGCGCGGACAGTTCGCCACCATCCGCAGCTTCGCCCCGCTGCTGAAGGCGTCGGAAGACGGCCTGATCGTCTCGATTTCGTCGATCGCAGGCACCAACGGTATCGGCTCGTCGATCGCCTATTGCGCGGCCAAGGCCGGCATCGATGTCATGACCAAGTCGCTGGCCCGCGCGCTTGCGCCTGACGTGAGGGTGCTCGCGGTCGCACCCGGCGTGGTCGACACCAACTTCGTTCCCGGACGCGGCGCCGACTTCAACACCAGGACCGCGGCCACGACGCCGCTGAAGCGGATCGCAACGGCGGATGACATCGCCTCGGCGATCCTCGCCTGCGCCACGCAACTCGGCTTCGCCACCGGCACGACCTTCGTGGTCGACGGCGGCCGCTCGCTCTGAAGGACAACCCATGCGATCTCCACGCGACAAGGTCATCATCACCTGTGCGGTGACGGGCAATCTGACGACGCCCGAGCAGACCCCTCATCTGCCCATTACGCCGCAGCAAATCGCCGAGGCCTGCCTCGGCGCCGCGGACGCCGGCGCGGCCATCGTGCATATCCACGTCCGCGATCCCCTGACCGGTCGCCCCTCGATGCTGCTCGATCACTATGTCGACGTCGTGCAACGCATCCGCGCCCGCAATCCCGCGCTGATCCTCAACATCACGACCGGACCAGGCGGACGCTTCGTGCCATCAAGGGACGAGCCGAAGATCGCCGCCGAGGGCACGACCTTGATGGTGCCGGAGCAGCGGGTCGAGCACATCGCCGTGCTGCGGCCGGATATCTGCACCCTCGATCTCAACACCATGAATTCGGGCCGCGAGGTGGTGATCAATACCCCACCCAATGTGCGGCGAATGGCGAAGGTGATCACCGAGGCCGGCGTCAAGCCGGAGATCGAGCTGTTCGATTCCGGCGACATCGCGCTGATGCGCGATCTGATCGCCGACGGCACGTTGACGGGGCCGGTGCTGTGCTCGTTCGTGATGGGCGTGCGCTACGGCTTTCAGCCGGCGCCGGAAACCGTTCTCTACGCGCGTAATCTGCTGCCGCACGATGCGGAGTTCACCGCCATCGGGATCGGCAAGGCCGCCTTCACGACGGTCGCGCAATCCTATCTCGCCGGCGGTCACGTCCGCGTCGGACTCGAGGATGCCGTCTATCTCTCCCGCGGACAGTTCGCGACGTCTAACGCGGAGATGGTCGTCAAGGCACGCCGCATCGTCGAGGACCTCGGCGGAGAGATCGCGACGATCGAGGAGGCACGCCGGATCGTCGGCCTGCCGCATCCATCCAAGGGCGCGGCCCGGGAGCGGCCATGAACGTCATGACCGGAGCGAAAATCAACCTTGGCGTCGAGGCGACCAGCGTGCGGCTCAACGCCAAGGCGGCCGATGCTGCATCGATTGAACCCGTCATCGAACGGCGTGCGTTGTCGCGACAGCCCGACGAGGTCGTCGTCGCCATCGAGGCCGCCGGCGTCAACCCGTCGGACGTGAAGGCCGCTACCGGTCTGATGCCCTATGCGGTCTTCCCCCGAACCCCGGGCCGCGATTTCGCCGGACGGGTGGTCGACGGGCCGCGCCAATGGATCGGCAAATCCGTGTTCGGCACCTCCGGCGATCTCGGCATCCGCCGCGACGGCACGCACGCCTCGCATCTCGTCGTCGAAGCCGCGGCGCTGGTGGAAAAGCCGGACGGCATCTCCATGGACGAAGCCGCCGGGATCGGCGTGCCGTTCTTGACCGCCATCGAGGGCTTCCGCAGGTCGGGCATGCCGAAGCCTGGCGAGCACGTTCTCGTCATGGGCGTCAACGGCAAGGTTGGACAGGCGGCGGTGCAACTTGCGAGCTGGCGAGGCGCCAGGGTGATCGGCGTGGTGCGCAAGGACGAGGGCTATGACGGTCACGCCAATGCTCCGATCGAAATCGTCAATTCCGCCGCGACCGACGTTGCGGAACGTGTCCGCGAACTGACCGGCGGCAAGGGCGCCGATATCGTCTTCAACACGGTCGGTGACCCCTATTTCGACGACGCCCACCACTCCCTTGCAAAGCGCGGACGCCAGATCCTGATCGCAGCCGTGCACAAGATCGTGCAGTTCAGCATCCTCGAGTTCTACCGAGGGCGGCACACCTATGTCGGCATCGACACCCTCGCCTTCTCCTCGGTCGAGAGCGCCGACGTCCTGCGCAGCGTGCTAGCAGGCTTTGCAGGCGGCTTCCTTCGCCCATTCCCGATCGCGGATCGCTCGATCTATTCTCTCGCCGACGCCAAGGCGGCCTATGCCGCCGTGATCGGGTCCTCGCGCGACCGCATCGTGCTGCGCCCGGGAGCCTGACCATGCACGTCGTCCGCTTCGCCGAACGGCCTTCGAGAACCTCCGCCGACTGGCGGTAGGGCATGCGGACTAGGGCATGATCCGGAAAAGTGCGAAGCGGTTTTCCGAAACGATCATGCTCAAACAAGGAGCTAAAGCGCGATGACGATTCAACCCAATCTCATCGCGCTTTAAGGCCGTATCTGACGACGGCGATCTGCGATCAGTTGTCTTGCTTCGTCGGAGTCGGGACTCCTCCGCATCACAAGCCTGCCCACAGGCCTTGCCGCCCGCTATCGCTACCGCGACGACAGCCGCTGCCTTTCGTCGTCCGTCAGCTGCTGCGCCTGCTCGGCCGTCAGTTCACCGCTGCCGACCACGCGAAACATGCTGTTTGGATCATAGCTCTGTCGCTCGTTGCCGCCGCGGCGCTGGTCGTTGCTGCCGGGATCCGGCGTGCCGTCGCCTCCGCCATAGCCGAGCACCTCGACGATAATGACCGACGGCTGTCCGGTGTTGCCGGCCGGTGCCGCCGCCGTCGGCTGCTGGGCTGCGCCCGCGGTGTTGTTCGCCGCGGTCAACGCCCCCACCGGCGGTCCCTGCACCACCGGCACACCGACCGATGTGCCCTGCACCTGGATATTGGCGATGTTGAGCACCCGCAGCGCTTCAAGCGTGAGATTGCCCGACACGCGAATGCCGGCCTCGCCGGCATCGATCGTGCCGTGCGGTGCGAACAGGTCGACGTTCCCAGGAGGCACGCCGGGCACACCAATCAGGGTTGCGATGCCGGCGCCGGTTTGCGGCGTGTTCGGCGTTTTGGCAGAGCGGCCGTACTGATCGTAGACGACCAGAGGCGGCGACGTCACGATCGAGGTCTGCTTGCCCTTGCCGGCGTTGAGGTCACCGTTGGTCGAGAACATCAGAATGTCGCCGCCGAGCTCGGTGAAGACGCGCGACTGCGCCACCACCACGCTCCGATCGGTGAAGATGTTGATGTCACCGCCTTCGAGCGTCAGCAGGCCGGGGCGCGCCGTGTCGGTCTGCCCGGTCAGGTCGGGCGTCTGGTTCTCGATGCCGAGCGACACGCCGCCACCGGGCGCCAGGATGTTGATGCTGCCACCCTGCTCGGTGCGGACGCGTGCGAGCTGGAACAACGAAAGGTTGCCGGCATAGGCTGTGGTGGTGCCACCGATCACACTGCCGGGGAACAAGGTCTGGATCGCCCGGTAGGCCCGATCGTAACCCTTGCCGCCTGCGCCATGGCCGTTCGCCGCCGCCTCGCCGCCCGCCCTGAGCTCGGCGAAATACACCTGCTCGATGAACGGCAATTGTGCCGCCGGGCCGAGGTTGCGGAAATCGGCGAGCGCCTGGTCGCGACTGAGGGCGATACCCTCGATCCCGCTCATGTAGGTGGTGAGCTGCGCGAGATAGCCTTGCGTCGTCGCATCGGTGTTACGCGGATCGAAATAGAGGTTGATGAAGGCCGCGGTGTCGGGTCCGCTCGCGCCGGTGCCGACCGCGATGCCGAGCGAGGCACCGGTCGCCGGCAGCAATGGATTGTCCGCATTGCCGACCGACGTGATGCCAACGCCCTGCGTGCCATACTGCCCCTTCTGCGCAACAATGTCGCGACCGGCAAGGACCGATAGCGAGCCGGGCCCCTCCACACGAATGTTGAAGACGTCCGGGTAGGCCAGGCTGCACGGCTGGCAACTGACGATGTCGCGTCCGGCCTGCACCAGCGAGACGTCGCCGAGCCCGGCGTTCTCGATATTGATGATCGGCTGAACGATATCGAGGCCGGCGCGCACCTGCGCGCGCTCCGACGTCGCCAGCGCGAGCCTCATCAGGCTCCCCTGCACCGCATAGACATGCACGGTATGTGGATTGTTGAACTGCACCAGGTTCGAGGGCAGCGACAATGCGCCGCCAAACGTGTCGTAGGACGAATTGGAGAGCGTGCTCGCGTAATCGCTGCCTGCCGGCGCCGAGGCACCGGTAATCTGGGGCTCCAGATCGGCCGCCGTCATGCTGACGCCGAAGCTGACGATATCCTGCCGGGCCAGCAGGTCGAGGCGGGCCGTCGGCGCAGCCAGTGCGGCCAGATAACTGAAATTGGAGCCGCTCTGCGCAATGTAGCCGGCGCGGATCGAGCCGCCGGCCGCCGTCAGTTCGAAGATCGGTGGCGCGAAATCACCATGCACCGTGATGTCGCCGCCTTCAGCGAATTCGGTCAGGGCGCTGGCGGCCGTCATGCTGGTGAAGAAGCCGTAGGGTGCCACCGGGTTGTAGTAAAATGAGGGGGGCCCATTTCCTTCCAGGCCGGCCGGGATGTGATAGCCGGTTCTCGCGGGGTCGGGTTGCTGCGTCGTCCGTGTCGGATCGCCGACGATCGCGTTGATTCCCCGGCGGGACACCACGTTGAACTGAGCGTCGCCGATCAACATATCCACGCGCGCGATTATCAGAGAAGTTGTGTCCAGCGGCGCCATGCCGATCTCGCCGGCCTGGATGTCGGCCGTTCCTCGCCCCACCAGCAGATTGGCGTAGTTGATAGCGCCGCCAACCGCCAGCGAGAGATTGCCGCCGCCGTAGACTGACAATGCACCGGTGCCCGTCAATCCGCCTGTTGTCGGCACGCTGATGTCGACGGCCTTCAGATCACCATCGACCGCGACCCGGACGTTGCCGCCTCCCAACGCGCCGAGCCCCTTGAACGCGGCCACTGACGGAAATGAGTCGCCCCCGAAATCGAGATACGGTTGATAGTAGGAGCCGAAATTGACGAACCAGGTCGGACTGACGGCCTTCGGTTCGGTCCAGAGCCAGAAGGTGTCGAGCTCGGAAGCCGCATAGCTCGTCACGCCATTATTGCTCGTATCGGCGCCGATCAGGCTGCCATGCGCCTTGACCGTGAGATTGCCGCCGCCGCTCGAATAGCTGGCGCTGAATGCGAGGGGATACAGCGTGTCGTACGCCTTCAGATTAAAGTCCGCGTCGAAGGTATATCCGAGATAGTTGTCGTAGGTGTACGTGTAGGCAGACATGATCAGAGCGCGCTGGGCCGGCGTGAAATTCGGCGTTACCGGCTCGCCCGCAGTATAAATGCCGAATGCGGTCTGGATGTCGATGTTGCCGGCCGCAGCGAGCTCGATATCGCGCGCGCCGGTGCGGACTACGCCCGGAATCTGCACGACGATGCCGCTGTCATTGACATTGGCGTCAATCAGGTAGGGCGCCGCGAACACGATCGAGCCTGGCTCGGGATTGGTCGCCGTGGCCGCGGGACGCAGCACGGCCGGCACGACCGCCAGCGGATCGGCACCGGTGAGATCCGCGCCCGCGACCAGCCGCAGCGTCGCCGATCCGGAGCCCGCCGGCAGAGGCGCCGCGATGGCGAAGATGCTGCCGTCCGGCGAACTGACCGGCGCGGCAAAACCGTCGCTGATGCTGCCATTGATCAGCAGGTTGCCGGCCGCGCGGAGCGTCAGCACCATCGGCTCGCCATTGTAGCGGTAGGTGTGCAGATCGATTCCGGAATTGGTGGGGGATGGATTTTGCAACAGCTGGAGATCACCGCTGCTGCGCAGCTCGATGCCGGGCATCAGATGGAAGGCGGTGACGGAGGTGCCGGTCAGCGTGCCGATGCCGGTCTTGATCGTTGCCGCCGCGACATACGCCTGCGCGTCGGCATCGGCCGTCGCCAGGTTCGCGTCGACATAGGGTGTGCCGGTGATGTCATAGACCTTGACCGCCTCGACGACGATTTCGCGCGCACCGACGACCTGCACCCCGTTGTTGCTGACGCGCACGCCGGTGGTACCGTCGCTGTTGGCTGTCCGCGGCGCGCGCAGCCAGAGCTGCCCGCCATTGAGCGCGATGTTCGGGTCGGCCCCGGCGACGTTGATCGTCGGCGTGCTGCCGGCGTCGGCATCGAACGTCAACATGCCGGAGCTGTTGCCGGCGAGGCCGAGAAACACCGTACCGCCCCGCGCGCCGGTCGCGACGGCATTGAGCACCGCATGCGCGCCCAGCTCCAGATTGTTGCCGGCGATCAGGCGGATGCTCGCATCGCTGCCGCCGCTCGCATCGATCAGGCCGGCGACGATGATGCTGCCGCGGCTCGCGGTCAGCTCGACATCGTGGGCGGTGATGTTGCCGACATTGATGTCGCCGTTCGCGAGCGTCAGCGCCTGCTCGCCCGAGAAACCTGCGATGCTGCCGAGCAGCGCAGCAGCGTCACCCGACTTGACCGCTAGGACCGCCTTGCCGCCGGCGTAGCGCGGATCGGCGCTGGCCAGCAGCTGGCCGTCGAGACGGGCGGTCCCGTTCGGCGCGACGATGGTGAGCGTCCCGGCGTTGCCGCCCTGGTCGGAATCCACGACATCGAGCGCCGGCAGCGTCACCGAGCCCAATCGGCCGCCACGCAGATCGACCACCGCCCCTGAAGCAATGGCGACATCGCCGTTCACGGTCTGCAGCGTCACGCTGCCGGCCGGTGCAATCCGCACCACGTCGAAGAACGGCGTCACCGCGCCCGCGACATTGGTGACGGACTCGGCCTGCAGCGTGATGCCGTTCTGCGCGGTGAAGGTGATCGCGCCGGACGGCAGGTCGAGGGTGGTGCCCTGGACGATGCTCTGCGCGGAGACGGAAAGTGTTGCGCCGTTGGAGTTGGTGGCCGTCTGGACGGCGCCGCCAGACCGCGCTGCGAAGGTGACCGTGCCGGCATTGGCGACGAGTTGCGTCAGCGCGCCGGCCTGCGCCGTCACCAGCGGCGCGGCGATCGTCAGGTCTCCGCTGACGCTGAACGTGCCCGGCATCACCTCGCCCGGGGCGTAGGACACCGTGCCGATTTTTTGCATCGTGCCCGCAGCGATCGGGCCGGCATAGGCGACGCCCCCGATCACCTGCCCGGATGCCGCCAGTGTCACGGTGGCGAAGCCCCCGAACGCGAGATTGCCGCCGCCGCCCAGCGTCAGCTGCGTCGCATCGATTTCGAGCGCGCCCTGCCCGCTTCCGGTCGAAGCTGCGCCGGTTGCGCCGCCCTTCAGCGTAATCGCGTTGGCGCGGAGTTTGACGCTGTCGGTCGCGGCACCAAACCCGTTGATCACGGGCGCACTCAATGTCAGTCCGGCGAGCAGCGGCTGGCCGGTCGCCGGATCCAGATCACCGAGATCGACCGAGCCGTAGACGTTGATCGCCGTGGACGCCGACAGCATCAGGTTGCCGGTCGCCGGCAGATGACGCAGCGGATCACCCTCGGACAATTGCGAGAGCAGGCCGGCGCTCAGGTTGAAGCCCGAAGTGCCTCCCGCGCCGAAATTGATCACCGGCACGCTGACCATGACGGTCGGCGCCGCAAGGCGGGCGAGCGGATCCATGCTGATCGTGTTGGAGGCGCTCAGCGCCAGCGCGCTGCCGCCGAAGATTTGCGCGCCCGCGCCGATGCTCAGCTTGCTCGCGCCGTTGCTCCCCGTCGGCAACGTAATCGGCAGCACGGGTGCGTTGGACGCCAGCACGAATGCGCCCGCCCCGCTGCCGACACGCGCCAGCGCGATTGATCCCAGGGTCTTGCCGGTCTTCGGATCGTTCGGGAACAGGGTGGAAATTGCGCCGAACGACGTCGTGTCGATCTGCGCACCGGCGCCGATCGTGATCGCGCTGCTCGCCGTCAGCATGATTTCGGGCGCGGTCAGCACCGCCCCACTGTCGATCTGAAGCTTCTGCGCCGCCGGCGTGATGGTCAGCACGTTGCCGTTCAGGTTGCGCGTACCGCCGATCAGAATGCTCTGCGCCCCGATGCTATCGAGCGCACTGGCCTGCAGCCCCGTCATGCCCGGCGCTGCGGCGCCGCCCGGCGCGAGGATCTCGAGATTCGAAGCCACGATATCGGCCTGCCCGCCCCGGCCGCCCGCCGGAGCCGTGAAGTCGCCGAATCCGCCGGTGACCGGCAACGACAGACTGTTGGTCGCATTGATGACGAGCTGTCCCGCGTCGAGCGGAAGATAGGGCGCCGCGATGCCGCTTGCGGCCGCCTTGGACGCATAGAATTGAGTTGCCGTGGTTTCGGCATATTGCGACTGCTGGCGGACCACCGCGCCCGGCGTGACGATGTAGACCGAGGGAAGCGAATCGCGGATGCCCGTATTGGCGACCTCGCCATAGCCCAGCACACGGTAGGAGCCGTCACGCTGCGCAAAGTTCGACAGCCCGGTCGCGGTAGTCTGATTCTCCGCAACCGTGACCTTGTAAGCGCCGGGCAACAACGCGTAGTGCCCCGGCAGCAAGGTGTAGGTACCAGCCGGCAATCCCGGAATTCCGCTCAGGTAGATCTGCTGACCAACCTGCAGGGCAACCGGCGCGGATGTCGTCTGCGTCGGATCGCTGAGCTGCATCTGGGGATCGCGCGGCGCATAGCGGTTGCCGAGGCTCGGCAGGACCGCGAATGTCTTGATACCGTTGAGCGTATCGATCGAGCCGCCGGCGCCGCTGACGAACTGCGCGCCGTAGAGATCGCCGCCGCCGGACTCATCGATGCGCGCAGTAGCCGCCCCACCCGACGCGCCTGCGACCGTCAACGCCCGGCCATAGAACGAGATCGTCTTGGCCGGTGGCGCGCTGATCGTGTTCGGCGTGCCGCTGTTGTCGTAGCCGTAGATCCAGTCGGTGTTGCCGAGCGGCGCGCCATATGGGATCAGCGTGCCGCCCGCCGACACCGACGTGATGCTTCCCGGGAGCAGGTTGATCGCGCGCGTGGAGGTGGGATTGCTCGGATCTCCGAAGGTGATCTGCCCAAGCGGTGCCAGCAGGACGCCGCCCTGATTGATGGTCGGCGCAACGATTTGCACGGATCCGCCCGCTGACAGCGGCACATAGGGCGCCTGGCCGTTGCTGGCAAAGCTGACCACGCTGTTGGGCCCTGTCGCCTGGATCAGGAACAGACTGCTCGTAATGCTTGCATATGCATTGCTGACCGGTCCGCTGCTGATCGGGTAGATTTCCGTCCCCGTGAACGTCACGTCACCGGCCGTCGCCAACGTGGACGGCTTGAGAGCGTAGGAAGGCGCAGTCTTCGAAACCGGCACCAGGCGGATGTCGCCGAGGCTGTTGAACGCGATGCTGGCAAAGCCGGGCAGCGACACCGCCTGACGGACCGGAGTGCTGAAATCGATGAAGCTCGTGACGTAGCTGTAACTCGCACCGCTGCGCAGCGTGCCCTCGATGTCGATCAGGTCGGCATCGACCTCGAGACGTGCCGTACCGGCCATGGGTACTGCGCTGTAGCTGCCGAGAGGAACATAGGCGCTGCTGGTGTATTCGTTGATGTTGCGCTGACCGCCGCCGATGTCGACGTAAGGCGCGCTGAGCCGGACGCGCGCGCCCGGCGTTGCACTGATGTTGCTGGCGTTGATGGTCAGGCTGCGCGCCGCGGCGAGGTTGACGTTGCCGTTGAACACCAGCGCATCGACCGCGCCGAGAGACACCGACGCGAAGCCGCCGCCGGAAATCTGGTCAGCGCCAATGAAGATGTCTCCGAGCAAGTTGCCGGGGACCGACTGCCCCTGCGCCAGACCAGTGGTCATCAGCGGCGCGGCTTGGCTCACGATCGTCTGAAACACCGGCTGCACGAACTGCGAGACCCCCGAATTGTCCGCGACATAGCTCCCGATCACCTGATCGATCGTCAGGCTGCCGCCGGATGCTCCAGTCCCGCCGCTCTGTGCCTTCATGTTGGCGTCGAATAGCAATCCGAGCGATGCCCGGATCGCGATCCCGCCGCCCGGTGTCGCAACTTGTGTCTGGATGAGACCCGATCGGCCCGCGACCTGCTGTATCGTTCCCGACGCCCCCGACACATCGATGATCGCCCCGGCTTGCGCCACGACGACACCGAGCGGCTGCTCGCCATAAGGCTGGGTGGCCGAATAGGGGTAGTAGAGCGCGGGCTGAGCGTCCTGATTGATGTTGACCTGTCCGCCGCCGAGCACCGTGTTCACCGGGCGCCCCAGCCCATCCAACGTCGACGTCACGAGGCCAGGCACCAACAACCTTGCGTCCGCGCCGATCCACAGCGTCTGCGTGGCAACATAAGACGGCCCATTGTTGGGCGGCACGCCAACCTGAGAGTCGACCGCATTCCAGGTTCCTGTGGTGCCGGTCAAATCGATGTTGATGGTGCCGGCGGGCGCGCTGATCGTGCCGTCGAAACTGAGTTGATGGCGTGCGTGCAGGGATATTTTCGCCTGCGGATCGGCATTGATCACGACGCCGCGCTGAACGTCGAGATTGCCGTTGAAAGCGTCGATCGCGCTCAGGACGAGATTGACGGGCGCCGGCCGCAGATACGACGGCAGTATCCCCGCCGTCGCGACGCTCATGACGTCGCTGCCTGTCGGCGCCAGGGCTGCCTGCGGATTCGGAACCAGATTGACCCCGTGCAGCTCGAGATCGGTGCCGCCCACGACCGTCAGGTTCTGGTAGCTGTAGAGGGCGTATTGACTGAAGCCGCCGCTGGCAAAGAATCCGGGCGACAGCCGCATCACACTGGCAGGATCGACCGGCGTGAGATTGCTGGTCCCGTCGGCGTTGATGCTGCCGATGGTGCGGAGCGGAAGGGTGGCGTCTCCGCCGATCTGGATCGCGGGCGTGGCGATGCTGAGCACACCGCCAAGGATGAAGCCGTAGGATCGCAGCGTACCATCGAGATAGACCCGGCCCGGATAGTTCTGCGCGAGGGTCGTCGAATTGTGCAGCGTCGCCCCGAAGCCGTCGGCGATCAGCGTGATGTTGCCACCGGTTCCGACCGGCAGGCCATTGCTGGTCTTGATCCGGCCCGTGCTCTGCACCCAGCCACCACTCGACGCATCGATCACCGCCCCATCGTCGATCCGAACGTTGCCGTAGGCGATCAGCTTGACGTTGCCGCCGTTGTAGAGCGCAGGCGCATTATCGTTGCCGCCGGTGCGATCATTGACCCACAGGCCGCGCGTATCGATCACACTGCCCCGATGCAGTTCGATGTCACCGGTGAAGACAGTCGTTCCCTGCAGGGCGGCATTGACGGTTATCGAGCCGGCACGTGCCACCAGCTGACCGTCGATCGAAATTCCGCCGCCGGCAAAGACGACATTCGAGTTCAGGGTGATCGAGCCGCCGGGGGCGACCTGAAGCTTGGCGCCGCCCACGATGCTGATGGCAGGAGATACCATGCCGCTGACCGGATCGGTCACGCCGCCCCCGGCATTGATGGTGATGCTGCCATAGTTCGCCTGGTTGAGCAGATCGGCCGGCAGATAGACGGTCTGTTGCCAGGACGGCGGCAGCGGCGCCGTCGCGCTGGAAAGTTCCGGCGGCGCAACTGACGGCGCGATGATGGTCGCATCGGACGCAGTGACGGTGAGCGCGGCACCGGCCGGAAGCGTGTTGGCGGACCGCTGATAGGGTCCATTGACAGTCGTCGCGAGAACCGAGGCATCGATCTCTGCCGCGCTCGCAATCACGGTCAGGGCGCCGGCGGCGCGTCCTTCCAGATAGGCCGGCTGGTACAGCTGACTGGAGACCAGTGGATTGGCATAGAACTCGGCGACGCCCCAGTGGGCGTGATTGACCGTGAAGCCGACCCCGATCGAGGTGTAGGTCAGGTCCGCGGGGGCCTGATTTGCGCTGTAGATCCTGCCGTCCGAACCGACCAGCCAGGTGACGGGCACATAGCCGGCCTGATGCGCGAGCGAGCCGCCGGCAATATCGATCGTCGCACCGGGGCGCAGGAGGGCATCGCCCGTGGAATAGACGATCACCGAACCGCCCGTGGTCAGACGCTGGTCGATCGGACGCGCGACCTGCCCGAGCCATCCCGACACCTCGAGCAGCCCGCCTGCGGTGTAGACCCGATCCGACGCCACGGGATCGAGATCGTGGACGTTCACCCACACGTTCTTGCTGGACAGGATACCGCCGCGCTGCAGTGGCGAGTCGCGCAACTCGTTGGCGCGCACGTTCACCTGCACCACGTCGCTCGACGCCGCCACCGGCACGCTTTGCAACCCCGAAACGTCGATCAGGGAACCTGCGTCGACAAGAACACGCGCCCCGTCGCGGTTGGAGTTCGTGTTGATCTTGGCGGCGGGATTGTCCTGCAGATAGAGCTGGTCTCCGTAGCTCGATGCCTGAAGCGCAACGCGTCCGGACGGCGCGATGATCGCAGCTCCGGACTGCACGTTGACGAAGCCGCCCTCGACCGTGATCCGCGACTGGGCCTGGGGCTGGGTATCCATCGCGGTGAGACCATCCTCTTCGGGGAGGACCGCCGTGAGGCTGCCGGGCGCGAGCCGCACCACACCGGTCTGCGTCGACACCGCGTAGTGCGAGGAGCTGTCATAACCGTACATTCCCTGCAGCCCCTGCTGCGCGGACAGCAGGATCGAACCGGCCTGGTTGACCGAGGTGGTCGCCACCACGACGCCGGACTGCTGCAAATTCATGCCGACCAGCGTGACGTTTCCGGTCGGCGCCGCGATGAGGCCGGTGTTGCTGACCGTGCCGCCATTGAGCACATTCAGCGCCAGGCCCTGTTGGCTCGTGCCGCTGCTCGTCGTGACATAGACCGACGTGCCGGCGACGAGCGCGGCCTGTCCGCCTGGCGTGACGATGCTGCCGCTGTTCTGCACATTGGCGCCGAACAGGAATGCATTCCCGCCGCCCGTGGTGACCGATGCGGGCGACGCCGTGACGATCACAGCACCGGCTTCGACGGTGATGTCGCCGGTTGGGCCGTTGCCGTTGGCGAAGATCGGGGCCTGCAGGTTGCCGTAGCTGTCAAACGGCGAGCGATTGAGCAGCGCGGTCTTGAACTGCTGATCGGTGATGTTGAGAGTCGACGCCACCAGTGAGCCAACATTGATCTGGCTTGCGCCGCCGAAAATGATGCCGCTCTGGTTGATCAGCAGCACCTGGCCGTCAGCCTTGATACGGCCGAGGATCTGGCTCGGCCCGACATTGCCGATCACGCGATTGAGCGCGACCCAGTTGCTGTTGCCCTGCTGGTTGAAGACGACGTCGGTCCGGGCGCCGACACTGAAGCTCTGCCAGTTGAGGATTGCCTGCGGCGCGGTCTGGGTGATGCCGACACTGGTGCGTCCGTTGACGCTCGCCTGGGTCGGAAGGTTGGCGCCGGACCAGAGGCTCGATCCGGGCGTAGCGCCCGGCGCGACCTGTAGCCCACCCGGCACCAGACCATTGGGCACCACCACCTGTGGCAACGTCCGCGAGGTGCCGGAGGCCTGCGCGGCACTGCGCGCGGCCGCCTGTGTCGCCTGCATGGCCTGGATCGCTTGGGCCGCCCGCGCCAATGCATCAGAGCTCTTGGCCGCCGCGTCTGCCGCCTGCTGGGCCCCGGCGCTCGCCGCGTCGGCCGCGTAACGCGGCGCCGCGACCGTCCACGGGCCACTCAACGGCCTCGCACTCGCAGGATACGCCGCGAGCAACAATGTCGCCAGGCTCGTGCCGGCCATCAACCCGCCGCGGGACATCCGGCGCGACGACCGCAACGGCGCGCTGACGGCCAATTCACCGCGTGCACGGGGATGATGGGTGGCTTGAGCTCGAACCGGCATGACACGTCCTTCCAGCGAACACCGCAGAGGTCACACCAGCGTGACGGGAAGCCACGCAAAAACCCGCAAGGTATTTTTGTGAAAATTTCGTGTCGCTGCAGAGCGGTCGGGGGATCGTCGGATCGCCCTCAACTCAGCAGCACGATTCCGCCGGGCAGCAGCCGCACGCGCGCATTGAACGCCTGCTGGATCTGGGTCAGGACCTCGTCCATACGATCGATGCGAAAGCGGCCACTGACGGGCAACCGTGCGATCGCGGCATTGACGACGAAGATGCGGCCGGTCCGGTAGCGGTTGATCTCCTCGACTGCATCGGATAGCGGCGTGAAGCGAAACAGCAGGAAGCCACGCTGCCAGGCGGAGGTGGCCTCGATATCGGCAGCAGCAAGTGTCTCCCCCCGCGCGTCGTAGCGCAGTTGCTGGCTCTCCTTGACGGCGATCGCCTGCGCGCCACGCTGGACCTGAAGCTCGCCCTTGAGGCAGGTCACGCAGACCGGCCGCTCGCCGGCAGCCGGCACATAACGCACGTCGAACTGCGCCTTGTCCGCGAGAATCCAGCGGTCGGCGGCGTATACGCCAAAACTGCGCCCGGATGTAG
Organism: Bradyrhizobium sp. CCBAU 53421; assembly: GCF_015291625.1. Classification (NCBI taxonomy): domain Bacteria; kingdom Pseudomonadati; phylum Pseudomonadota; class Alphaproteobacteria; order Hyphomicrobiales; family Nitrobacteraceae; genus Bradyrhizobium; species Bradyrhizobium sp. CCBAU 53421. Next base: position 627,852 of record NZ_CP030047.1, on the reverse strand, counting down.
CGAACGCCGCCTCGCCGGAAAGCAACTCGATCCGTGCCGCGTCGGGATCGGCAGGCCGAAGCGCGATGCTGGTCTGCACGTTCATCTGGATCGAAACATCGCCCGGCAGCGCCACATGGCGCTGCTCGCCGGTGCCGGTCCGGTAGTCGGCCGCGAACTCCGACCAGGACGGCCACAGACCGAGCGGCGGACGCGCAAGCGCGTAGACGCCCGCCGCCGAGGCAGCGGCCGCGAGCCCGCCGCCAAGCAACGCGCGGCGGTTGAGCGGGCGCGAAGCACGCGGCAACTGTCCTGTCATCATTGCCGCCCGGACATTGCGGCCGGCCGGAGCAAGATCTCGCCACAGCCGGCTCGCGGCGGTGAAGGCGGCAACATGCTCCGCGCTCTGGGCGCACCAGCGCCGCAGCGCCTCGGCGTCCGCCGCAGTGGCCCGCCCGGAGGTGAGATGCCGGACCCAGCCCACCGCTTCCCGCTTGAGCGGATCAAGTTCCATGTCGTCCTTGTCCTTCGCGCTCATGGCCGGCGTCCGCCCCGTGCCTGCCCACGCCAAGATGCGGCGGCTCGCGCCACCACTCTCAAGAAGACGGTTCGAGCCAGGCGAAACCGCATGCTATTCGCCCCTCCGATCACGTCGCGCCAGACAATATTCCTGCGCCCGCTGCAGCTCCAACTCGACCAGGCGCAGGGAGATACCGAAGCGGCGGGCGATCTCCTGCCGCGGCATCTGGTCGAGCCGTGCTGCGAGCAGGATCGCGCGGCGGCGCGGCGGCAGTTCGCGCAAGATAGCTTCCAGCCCGCGCAGGTCCGAACGCGCGCGCGTCACCTGCTCCGGATCGGGCGCGCCATCGGCGATCTCGAGCAGTCCATCGACCTCGGCGGCACTCAGGGTCCGGCTATCGGCAGTACGCTGGCGATCACGCGCCGCGTTCATGGCGACGCCAAAGATATAGTTGCCGGGATTGCGGACGACACCGATCGAATCCACCCGGGCGATGCGGAGCCAGGCGTCCTGCAACGCCTCGCCCGCGAGCTCGGACGATCCCAGCCGTCGCGTCAATCGTCGCTTGAGTTCATCGTAGCGCTCGACCAGCAGACGTCTGATCAGCGCCAGGGACGCCTCGGTCATGGCGTCGCACTGGCGCGGCGCGCCGGAGGACCATTGCAGGCCATCGTTGTGCCGGGTCCCTGCGGGATCACCACCAGGGTCACTGGCTGGGCAAGACCGGCCGGCGGCGGCATATCGACCTTGATCCGATGGAGCGCGTGATCGATGCCCGCGTCGGCCGCGGCACTACCTGCCGAGCCAAGCCGCGCGAACCGTTCGACGTTGCCGGCGGGATCGATCCAGAACTGCAGCGCAATCCGATAACCGCCCGGCCGTGCATCCGCCTCAGCGCACAGTGCGGCGCGAAGGCCGGTCTGCAGCCGCGCATAATAATGGCTTACCGGAAGCGGCAGCACCGCCTGCGTTGTGGCCGGAGCGGGATAAAGCACGAAAGACGTCTCTCCGAGCACACGCGCCGACAGACCGCTGCCCGCGAGCAGACGTACGAGCGCCATGTCCGCGGTCATCGGCCCGCGCACGGCGCTGGAACGCAGTCCGGCCGTCAGGTTGCTGTTGTAGAGGACGTTCCGCCCAGCCACGGCACCATACTGTTCGAGCGCGGCCGCCAGCGGCTGGGCGACGATATCAAAGTCGATCTGCGCCTCCTGCGCCGATACTTTCGGCGGCGCCAGGACGAGACAGACGCCCAGCATCAGAGCACGGCACAGCCTCCGAGCGCTCCAGGCTCGTGCTGGCGCATCCGGGTTCAACTCGGCTCCTCGCGTTTACAGGCCTGTCATGGTCGGGCGGGGACCATAGGCAGGCCGTGTAACAATCTCATGTCAGGAAGGCTGCGACTGTAGAGAGCATGCGGCGAAGTTCCTGGAGCCGCACGCCCTCCCAGACCGTGCCGTCGACCATGCGCGTCGCCGACGAAGCGCTCGGCCGGCTGCGCGCATCAATGGGCGTGCGTCGCTCAGGGACGAACGCGGATGAACGTCTTCCCCCTGCGTCGCTCGGTCGGGTTCAAGGCGGCGACGGCATCGTCGAGGGTCGAGACGTTGCCGATGTTCGTCCGTAGTCGTCCGTCCCGCACCCGCTGGACGATCTCACCCAGCTGGGCACGATCAGACTCGACGACGAAGTCGACCGCGAGGCCGTCGGCGGGCCGTGCCTCGGGCGGCGCGACGATGGACACCAGCGTTCCTCCGGCTCGAACCAGACGCGCGGATCGCTTCCCGATCTCGCCGCCGATGCCATCGAACACCAGATCGACTCCGCCGACGTCTTCCAGGGCGTCGTTGTCGAGGTCGACGAACTCCTTCGCGCCGAAGTCGAGCACCGTCTGACGGTCGGCGGCGCGTCCGGTGCCGATGACGTGGGCGCCGAACTCTCGTGCGAGCTGCGTCACGATCGAACCGACTGCGCCGGCCGCGCCGTGCACGAGTACGCTCTTGCCCGCCTGAAGGCGGCCGTGCTGGAACAGTCCCTGCCACGCCGTGAGGCCCGAGATTGGCAGACTCGCGCCCACCGTGAAATCGACGTCGCCCGGGAGCGGCGCGAGGTTGCGAGCCTCTATGGCTACATACTCCGCCAGGGTGCCGTCGCGATACCAGTCGGCGAGGCCGAACACTCGCTGTCCCAGCGACAGCCCCGTCGTACCGTAGCCGAGAGCGGTGACCACTCCGGCCAGTTCGTGGCCGAGGATCGACGGTGTTCGATCGCGGTCGAGGCGATCCGTCCAGGTCGAGGGCCACTCCAGCTCAGTCGAGACGAATCCTGCCGCATGGATCTGAACGACGACGTCGTTGATCGCTGCCTGCGGCGCGGGCCGCTCCACCAGCTTCATCCCGGCCTTTCCCGCAGCCCGGTTCGTTACTACCATTGCCTTCATGGTCGTTCTCTCCTGAGTCATTTGCCTCCTTGCTGGAAGCAGGTGGACTTCAAGCGCTTGCGGTCCGCATCTGCATCGCGTCAGGCTTCTGCAAGCAGAGCACCACTAACAGCGCTCCACCGTTTGCCCAGTAGTACCAGGCATCGAGACCGGTAAAGCCGAGGACAAACGGCACCGTCACGAAGATGATGCCGACGAGAGCATCAACCGCGACATGAAATGAGAACGGGATAATCCGGATGACGCCCGTTCTGTGATTCGTAAAGAACGTCAGAATGATCGCTGCCACGCCAGTGACGACAGCGACCCATTTTGCCGAAGGATTTGAGCCGCCGAGTCCGAGCACGAAGGGTAAGGCGATCAAGCTCGCAGCAACAGGATAGTCCAGGTAAGCGTGTATCGTCTTGGTGACGAACCTGGGGTCGAAGTGAGTAGAGGGATGGGTGGCTTGTTGATTGATTTGCACGATCGACTCCTTTGGTCTGAGTGGCGACTGTTCGCAACACCACTCAGCTAGGATCGCGCGGGTCGCAGGAGCAAGACACGCGAACAAAGTACGGACTGTCTGCAAGACAGTTGGGACGATATGCAAACCTATGACGATTCAAGATCACGAGTATCGGTCGGAGGAATTCCAAAGCGTTGGGAAAATGCCCGCGCAAAGGCCGCCGCCGATTGGTAGCCGGCCTGAGCTGCAACTTCTTTCACGCTTGCTTTGGAACTGCCGAGCCTGGCCAAAGCTTTTTGCAATCTCCATTCCGTGACATAAGCCATAGGCGCAACACCGACGAGTTCCGTAAACCGCTCCGCGAAGCGGCTCCTCGACATGCCGCTTGCTTTGGCGAGAGTTTCGACCGTCCATGGATCGCCGGGCGTTTTGTGCACCAGTTCGAGGGAGCGGCCGATATGAATATCCGTCATCGCGGTCATGATGTTGGCCAGTGGCGGATGACGTTCGACGCTTGCCCGCACAGCCTCGATAAAAACGATTTCCGACAGACGCGCGATCGAAGCGGCGGCACCGACCTCGTCACTCAGCGCACGCCGCGCAACCAGGCGCAGTGACTCGTCAAGCAGCGGATAACGACCGCGGTCGGGCTGGGTTATCAGGATTGCTTCGGGCAATGCGCCAAGCAGCGGATGATCGGCGCCCTGCGAAAAGCCAAGGTGACCACAAACCATTTGTGTTGTGGCCTGGGGGTCACCCTTGCCGATCACGAACGCGCCCTTGCCGTCGTAACCCGATTCCTGGATCACGCGTTCCAACGGCGCCGGTGCCCGGCCCGGACGATCGGCAAGGACATGTCCCCGACCGCGGGGAATCAAGACGACATCGCCTGGTTCAAGAACGATATTGCTGCCGGATGGAAGGCTCACATGGCAGCACCCCTGGATCACAAAATGGAACCGCGCCGCTTGCTCGTATGCCGGAACGGTAATGGCCCAGGGTGGCGAATAGTCGGTACGGAAATAAAGTGTTCCTTTGAGCCTGATGGTCTCAAAGACATCACTCAGGAGGTCGAACATGCGGGCCATCTCGTTCAGCTAGACTCCCCGCACCCGCGTTGCACGATAGCAGACTTCGCCCCGCATGTCGCTGATGGGTCAAAAGCGAGGAACTGAGCGGGAGCAAGGTTCGCCAGAAGCCGGGGGTAAGGCTGGCTCCGCCCGGTGTTCGCAGTCCTGTTCTGAAGTGACTGCGCGATCGATGCGAACGGTCGTTCTCACAACTCCAGCGAACTCCTTCCTCGGTAGCACCTGTCGGACACGCCAGGGCAGAGTCTCAACCGCGTCATTGGCGCGATCCGCGCCACGAATACTGCTTGACGAGCGTCATTAACTCTCGGACGCTTGGCGGCAGGGCGTGATCCGATCGGCAGGCGCAGGCCGAAATCCCGTAAGCGCTGCCGTTTGAAATGGTGGCATCCTCTATGATTGACATTGCGACACTGAGCCAGGAGGACGTCGACACGCACTTTCTGCGCCAATCATTCGACGTGGCCCGCCGCGCGCTCGCCCACGGCAACCATCCCTTTGGAGCAGTCCTGGTCGACCACGATCGTCGCGTCCTGCTGGAGGCCGAAAACGGCTTTATGCCTTCGCGCGACGGTACCGCGCATGCCGAGCGGCTGCTGGCGACGCAGGCCTGTTTGACGCTTCCCGCCGACGTGCGGAAGGGAGCGACGCTTTACTCCTCCGCCGAGCCATGCGCCATGTGTGCAGGAGCGATCTATTGGGCAGGCATCGGCCGCGTCGTCTACGGCCTCAGCGAGCATGCCCTGCGCGAACTCACCGGCGATCACGCCGAGAATCCAACTCTCGATCTGCCTTGCCGTGAGGTATTTCGCAGCGGACAACGTTCGACCGAGGTCGTCGGACCGCAACTCGAGGCGGAGGCCGCAGCCCTGCATCAAGGCGTTTGGAAAACAGGTTGAGTCTTTGAAAGGCAGCCCTTGTCGTCGAACAGGGGAAATGGCGCCGCGGGGTCATCGCGGCGCCATCAGGACCACCCGTTGGAACGGCCTGGGTGGATCAGAACTTCACCGAGATGCCGGAATAGAGCGATTCCTCGGTGCAGGAATTGTTGCTCACGCCGGCCGCCACGTTACAGACAACGCTCTTGGCGTGATCGAGGCCGAACTTGTTCTGCCAGTAGCGGTAGGCCACCCAGACGTCGACAAAGTGCGAATACTTCGGGCCCCAGAACGCCTTGCTCGCGTCGAAGGTCAGACGGATTGGCTCGGAGTTCAGCTCCACCGCGGTACTGATGTTGGTGACCGGATTGAACGCCATGGGCTCGTTCTCGGTGCCCTTCTTGCCGTACCAGCCGGCGCGGCCGCTGATCGAGAAATACTGCATGTTCTCAGGCAGGAAGCCGAGATCCATGTAGTAGTTCACCTCGACGGCCCAGGTCGGCTTGAACTTGGTATTGCCGTCGCTGATGCAGCTCACGCCAGGAACGCCCGGGCCGAACAGACCACACTGGTCGAACGCATTGTGATTGTAGAACTCGTAGTACATCAACGGCGACACGTTGATGTAGCCCTTGTAGGGAAGGTTGAACTCAAACTGCAGACCGGCGACGACGTCGCGCTTGGCCGGCGCGAGGAAGTTGTTCTCCGTGTTGGCATCCATGCCGACTTCGAACGAGATATTGTTCAGCGGCCCCATGCTGAACGCCTTCGTGTTGAATATCTGATTCCAGCCGAAGGTCGAGCGGAACAGGCCATAGATCTCGGTCGCGCCGGCGCAGGTAGCTGGAGCTCCTGTGATCGTCACACCGACATTCGAGCACGGTGACGCCGGGTCGTTGTGATCCGATTTGTACATCGAGATCGTGAAGAAGTTCTGGCCATAGGCCCAGATGTCGAAATGCGTGAACGAGTATACCTGCTTCGCGGTCTTTCCATTGATGCTGCCGTCCGGACGGACTGAAAAGACGCCGGGATCGGTGCCGGAAAAGATGTAGGAATAGGTCACGCGATCATCGATGACCAGAAAGAATGGCAGGTCGGCCACCGGCTTGGGCGCCTTGACCGGAAGATCGGCGGCGCTTGCAGGATTGGCGGCCGGTATCAATCCTAACAACAGCGCAGCTGCTGACAATGTGCGGCGGATATTGAACATCGCGAATGACCCCCAGAGTGAAGCAAACGGAATTCGTGCTTACGCTGGAACGTGACGCCGCTTCCGGCAGAACGGGAAGCCTGAACTTTTTCCACGTCGTGACGCGTGTTTGATCAGCAGGCTCCGCAAGATCGGTCCGGCTTGGCTGGTTTTCGCAAAGCTCGGCCGCCGGAAAATCGGCATCGACGGATTTTGGATTTTTCAAATTATGCCCGTCATTGCTAGCGATCTGAGACATTTCGGCGCAGCATGAAATTCGCCGTTGGCACGCAATCAATTCACCGGAGCGCGCTTCCGCGATCGTGCTCAACTTCGCGTCATCGCTGCCTACCGCCATTTCGAATTGGCTCGACAGTTACAATCTTGCAACACTCTTGGCTGCTGCGCCGGGTGACGCGCGCTCCTGCGGCGCAGCTCGGGCGGTCCCCGTGCAACTACGGAAAACTCAGTTGTGCCGAAGGCTTAAGCAATCAGTGGCGTTTTTTGCTACTTACGCACGTTCCAAAACTGGCCCACTATTGCCACTCCCTCTCCTGACGCAGGCGATATCCTTGGATGCGAGACACGACATCCGCCGGGCAGCACACAAGTGCCACGCCGCTGTTGCAAACGGTCACCCTGACCAAGCGGTACGGTACGTTTCTCGCCAACGACAGGATCGATCTCGATATCTGGCCGCAGCAGATCCATGCATTGCTCGGCGAGAACGGCGCCGGCAAATCCACTCTCGTCAAGACCATCTACGGTCTGGTTCAACCGAGCGAAGGCGAATTGCGCTGGGAAGGCCGAAGCATGGTCTTGTCCGGCCCTTCGCAGGCTCGCGCGCGCGGCATCGGCATGGTGTTCCAGCACTTCTCGCTGTTCGACAACCTCACTGTCGCAGAGAACGTCGCGCTCGGGCTTGATGGCAAGGAATCGTTCAAGGAAATCTCCGCGCGGCTCGAGCGGGTGTCCCACAGTTACGGGCTTCCGCTCGATCCGAAGCGCGAGGTCTGGCAGCTCTCGGTCGGAGAGCGCCAGCGCATCGAGATCGTCCGTGCGCTGATGCAGGATCCGAAATTCCTGATCCTGGACGAGCCCACCGCGGTGCTGACGCCGCAGGAGGCGGACCAGCTTTTCGTCGTGCTGGAGCGCCTGAAGAGCGAAGGACGCGCCATTCTCTACATCAGCCACAAGCTGGAAGAGGTGAAGCGGCTGTGCGACACCGCCACCATCCTGCGCAACGGCAAGAAGGTCGCGACCTGCAATCCCAAGGCGGAGACCGCCGCCTCGCTCGCCCGCATGATGGTCGGCACCGAGATCAAGGAGGTGAAGCCGGCGGCGACCCGCGAGATCACCGTGCCGCGGCTCGTGATCATCGATCTCAACCTCGAACCCGACGATCCCCATGGCGTGCACCTCAAGGGAATTTCGCTTGAGCTCAGGGGTGGTGAAATCCTGGGAATTGCAGGCGTCGCCGGGAACGGACAGGACGAGTTGTTCGCGGCACTTTCGGGCGAGCGGCTGGCCAGGGACCCCGGCACTGTCGTCATCGAGGGAATCGCCGCGGGACACCTCTCGATCAGCCGGCGGCGCAAGCTCGGGGCAGCCTTTGTCCCCGAGGAGCGGCTCGGCCACGGAACCGCGCCGCGCATGCGGCTCTCGGAGAATGCGCTGCTCACCGGCCACGTCGCCGGCAACATGGTGCTGCACGGCTTCGTCAACACCGCCGCCACGCTGAACGCCGTCGATCGAACGACCGAGACCTTCGACGTGCGCAAGGCGAAGCGCGATCCGGAGGCCGCGAGCCTTTCCGGTGGCAACCTCCAGAAGTTCATCGTCGGCCGCGAGATCCTGCGCAATCCGGCCGTGCTGGTCGTCAACCAGCCGACCTGGGGCGTCGATGCCGGCGCGGCCGCGGTGATCCGCCAGGCGCTGCTCGATCTCGCCGCCGGCGGCGCCGCCGTGCTGGTGACAAGCCAGGATCTCGACGAGCTCATCGAAATTTCGGACCGCATTGCGGTGATGTTTCACGGTCGTTTGTCGGAGCCGCTGCCGACCGCGGAAGCAAGCCGCGAGAAGCTCGGCCTGCTGATGGGCGGAAGCAGCCTCGAGGCAACGGAGCAGGCGCATGCAGCTGGTACTTGAGAAACGCGCCGAGCGGTCCAGGACCGTTGCGCTGATCTCGCCCCTTATCGCGATCGGGCTCACCATCGTGACCATGACGATCCTGTTCGCGGTCATGGGCAAGAATCCGATCCTGGCGCTCTATGTTTATTTCATCGCGCCGCTCGCCGACGGCTACTCGCTGCAGGAGATCGCGGTGAAGGCGACACCACTGGTGATGATCGCGATCGGCCTGTCGCTTTGCTATCTCGCCAATGCCTGGAACATCGGCGCCGAGGGACAATTCCTGATGGGCGCGGTCGCCGGAAGCTGGATCGCGGTGAAGACGCAGGGCACCGAGGCGGGCCACTGGGTGCTGCCGGCCATGCTGCTGTTCGGCGCTATCGCAGGCGCGCTGTACGCGCTGATCCCTGCCATCTGCAAGGTCAGGTTCGGCGCCAGCGAGATCCTGACCTCGCTGATGCTGGTCTATGTGGCGGACCTGCTGCTCGACTATCTGGTGCGCGGGCCCTGGCGTGATCCGCAAGGCTTCAACTTCCCGACCACGGCCGAGTTCGACCCAGTCGCGACGGTGCCGACGCTGATCGAGGGAGGTCGGCTGCATCTCGGCTCGATCCTCGCGCTCATCGTGGTCGCCGCCGGCGCCGTGCTGCTCGGCAAGACGATCAAGGGTTTCGAAATCCGCGTTGTGGGGGCTGCGCCCCGTGCGGCTCGATTCGGTGGATTCAATGCCAACCAGCTGATCCTGCTGACATTTGCAATCTCTGGGGCGCTCTCGGGGCTGGCCGGGATCATCGAGGTCGCGGGGCCCGTCGGTCATCTCCAGCCCGGCATCTCGCCAGGTTACGGCTTCACCGCGATTATCGTTGCATTCCTCGGACGATTGAATCCGGTTGGAATACTAATTGCAGGGCTGTTTCTCGCACTCACCTTCATCGGCGGCGAGCAGGCGCAGATTGCCATGAAAATCCCGTTGGACGTCACCAAGGTTTTCCAGGGAGTCCTGCTGTTCTACGTGCTCGCCTGCGATTCCCTCATTCTCTATCGCTTCCGCATCATCTCCTCGTCTCCGCAGGTCGCGCGTGGAACTCATTGAAGCGATCATCCTGTCGGTCTTGGCGGCATCGACGCCGCTGTTGCTGGCGGCAACAGGCGAGCTGGTGACCGAACGCTCTGGCGTGCTCAATCTCGGCGTCGAGGGAATGATGATCGTCGGCGCGGCCTGCGGCTTTGGCGGCGCATGGTTGACCGGTTCGATCATCGTCGGGGCGCTCTGCGGAATGATCGCCGGTACGCTGATGTCGCTGCTGTTCGCCGGAATGGCACTCGGGCTAGCGGTCAATCAGGTCGCCACCGGCTTGGCGCTCACCATATTCGGCATCGGTCTGTCGGGATTGATCGGCGCCGGCTTCGTCGGCGAGCGGATCACACCGGCCCCCCATCTCTATATCCCCTTCATCACCAACATTCCGCTGATTGGCCGCATTCTGTTCGGCGAGGACGGATTCGTTTATCTCTCGCTGGCGCTGATCGCGGCGGTCTGGTGGTTTCTGTACCGGACGCGGGCCGGGCTCATCGTGCGTGCCTGCGGCGACAACCACGTGTCGGCCCATGCGCTGGGTTATCCTGTCCTGAGGATCCGGATGTACGCCGTGATGTTCGGCGGCGCCTGCGCCGGGCTCGCCGGCGCCTATTTGCCGCTCGCCTACACGCCTTTCTTCATCCCGGGCATGACCGCAGGCCGCGGCTGGATCGCGCTCGCGCTGACCGTGTTTGCCTCCTGGCGGCCCGGCCGGCTGGTAATCGGAGCCTATCTGTTCGGCGCGGTGACGATCCTGCAGCTGCATGCACAGGGCGCCGGAATCGGCATTCCGTCCCAGTTCATGTCGTCGCTGCCCTACCTCGCAACCGTGATCGTGCTGGTGCTGCTGTCGCGCGCGCGAACCGGCGGTTCAACCGCGCCTGCAGCACTCGGCACCGTCTTCGTTCCCGATCGCTGACATTGGATTTCCGGACCGGCGCGATTGGGGGGCGCCGTCCAAAAATTGTTGTTCACCCCACTGTTGGAGGACATCACGATGAAGAGGAATTTGCTTGCGGCCGCCGCCGCACTTCTGCTGGCCGGAGGCATCACGAGCAGCGCGGTCGCCGCTGACAAGCTGAAGGTCGGATTCATCTATCTCGGGCCGGTCGGCGATCTCGGCTGGACCTATCAGCACGAGCTTGCCCGGCAGGCCGTGGTGAAGGAGTTCGGCGACAAGATCGAGACAACCTTTCTCGAAAACGTTCCCGAAGGTCCGGACGCGGAGCGCGCTGTCGAGCAGCTCGTCCGCGCCGGCAACAAGCTGATCTTCACCACGTCATTCGGCTACATGGATCCCACGCTGAAGGTGGCGAAGAAGTATCCCAACGTGCATTTCGAGCATTGCTCCGGCTACAAGCGCGACAAGAACATGTCGACCTATTCGGCGCGCTGGTACCAGGGCCGCTACATCCAGGGAGAGATCGCAGCCAAGATGTCCAAGGCTGGCGTACTCGGCTATATCGGTTCGTTCCCGATTCCCGAAGTCGTCTCGGGCATCAACGCGACGATGATCGGCGCGCAGACCGTCAATCCCGCCATCAAGGTGAAGATCATCTGGGTGAACTCGTGGTTTGATCCCGGCAAGGAAGCCGATGCTGCGAAGGCGCTGCTCGATCAGGGCGCCGACATCATCATGCAGCACACCGACTCGCCAGCCGCGATGCAGATCGCAGGCGAGCGCGGCAAGCTCGCATTCGGCCAGGACTCCGAAATGGTCAAGTTCGGCCCGAAGGCGCAACTGACCTCGATCCTCGACACGTGGGCACCCTATTATATCGAGCGGGTGAAGGCGGAGCTCGACGGCACCTGGAAATCCGGCGATACCTGGGGCGGCCTCGAGACCAAGATGTTCGAAATGGCGCCCTACACCAACATGCCTGACGACGTGAAGAAGACGGCGGAGGACACCCAGGCGGCCATCGCCGCCGGCAAGCTGCATCCGTTCAAGTGCCCCGTCGTCGCGCAGGACGGCAAGGAGATCGAGTGCAAGGGCGGCGATCATCTGGCGGATGACCAGATCCTCGGCATGAACTTCTACGTCAAGGGCATCGACGACAAGCTTCCCGGCAAGTGAGCGATCGCCGCTCCGAGAGGACCCTCCCCTCTTGCGGGGGAGGGTCAAGTTGGCCTGACGGTCGACGAGGCGCCGCTTGCGCCGTAACCTAACCGGCCTGAATGGCGCGGGCGGCGGCATTATGCCGGCGCATCAGATCGGCGACGTCGAGCCCGGGAATCGCCCCGTCAATGACGGTCCAGCGGCCGCCGACCATGACGCGGTCGGCACGGTGCGCCCCGCACAGCACAAGCGCCGCGAGCGGGTCGCCGTGCCCGGAGAAGCGCAGTTCGTCGAGCTTGAAGAGCGCGAGATCGGCCGCCTTGCCGACCGCGATTTCACCGAGCTCGGGCCGCCCGACGCAGGCTGCGGATCCCTTGGTCGCCCATCGCAGCGCGTCGATGTGACTGACGCGATTGACGCCATAGCGCGCCCGCTGCACCAGGAAGGCCGCGCGCACCTCCTGCATCAGGTTCGACTCGTCGTTGGAGGCGGAGCCATCGACACCGAGCCCAATTCCGACACCGGCCTCCTCCATTTCGCAGACCGGGCAGCAACCTGAGGCGAGGACCTGGTTGCTGCAGGCGCAATGGCTGACCGTCATCCCGGCCTTGCCAAGCCGCACCATTTCCTCCGGGGCGAAATGGATGCCGTGCGCAAGCCAGGTGCGTGAATTGAGCCAACCGCATTGCTCGAGATAATCCAGCGGACGACAACGGTAGGTCTCCTGACAGAATCTGTTCTCGTCCTCCGTCTCCGCAAGATGGGTGTGCAGGCGAACGTCGAGCTTGCCGGCAAGCTCGGCGGTCCGGCGCATCAACGAGGTGGTCACCGAGAACGGCGAACATGGCGCCAGCGCAATCTGCACCATCGCGTCCGCGCCGCGCTGGTGGTGCCGGGCGACGACCCGCTCGCTGTCGGCCAGGATGGTGTCTTCATCCTGAACCACGCTGTCGGGCGGCAGGCCACCATCGCGCTGCGACAGGTTCATCGAGCCGCGCGTCAGCAACACGCGCAAGCCGAGCCGTCTGGCCACCTCGACCTCGATGTCGATGGCATGCTCCAGCCCGGCGGGGAACACGTAATGATGGTCGGTGGTGGTGGTGCAGCCCGACAGCAGCAATTCCGACATCGCCACGGTGACGCCGAGCGACAAGGCGTCCGGCGTCAGCCTCGCCCACACCGGATAGAGTGCCTGAAGCCAGGGAAAGAGCTCGCGATCGAGCGCAGCCGGAACGGCGCGCGTCAGAGTCTGGTAGAAATGATGATGGGTGTTGATCAGGCCAGGCAGCACGACATGGGCGCTGGCGTCGAAGACCGTTATATCGGCGGTCGCGGCCTCGCGACCGCGGCCGACCAGTTCAACGATTTTGCCATCCTGGATCACGACGCCGCGTTCGGCCCCATCGGCCAGGATGGAAAGTGGATCCTTGATCCAGATCGGTTGCGCTTGAGCCATGATTCCAACCATCATCTCCGACTGCCGGGCCTTGCCTTTCGCTTGCAAGGATCGCCCCACAATTGGCGTCAGTCTTGCAGGAGTTCCTGCCCGAACACATAACACGGAGAAGGCGCTGGAATCGCGATGGATTTGAACACGATCAGAGACGTCGTTCGGCCGCGGACGCGGGCTCAATTGCCCGTTTGGACGGCAGGCGATGCGTGGCTTGCGGGCGGCACCTGGCTGTTTTCCGAGCCGCAGACGGATCTCAATCGCCTGATCGACCTGACCGACCTCAAATGGCCCGCGCTGACCGTCGACGATGATCGCCTCGGCATCGCGGCAACCTGCACGGTGGCGCAACTCGACAGCTTCGCCTGCCCGCCGGACTGGATCGCGGCCCCGCTGATCGGCCAATGCTGCCGCGCCTTCCTCGCTTCCTTCAAGATCTGGAAGACCGCGACGGTCGGCGGCAATATCTGCATGTCGCTTCCGGCCGGGCCGATGATCGCACTGACGTCGGCGCTCGGCGGCGTCTGTACGGTGTGGCGCGCGGACGGCGGCGAATACCAGGTTCCGGTCGCCGATTTTGTCACCGGCAATCGGCGGAACGTGCTCACGAGCGGCGATCTGTTGCGCCAGATCGATATTCCACTTGCGGCGCTGCGACGGCGCTCGGTCTTTCGCCAGATATCCCTGACGCCGGTCGGCCGCTCCGCGGCGCTCCTCATCGGAAGCGTGGATAGCAATGACGCGCTGCGGCTGACGATAACGGCTTCCACGACACGGCCGGTCCAGCTCTCCTTTGCCGACCTGCCCGGTCCCGAGGCTCTGCGCACAACCATCCTGCGGGAAATTGCAGACGGCATGTACCACACCGACGTCCATGGCAGGCCGATGTGGCGCAAGCACATGACCCTGCGGCTGGCCGAAGAGATCCGCAGCGAACTCGCGACCGGCTCATGAGTTGCACATGAGCATCGACATCAACGGCAAGATCTTTGCAGAGACGCCTCGCCCCGGCCAATGCCTGCGTACATTCCTGCGCGAGCTCGGGCATTTCGGCGTCAAGAAGGGCTGCGACGCCGGCGACTGCGGTGCGTGCACCGTGCTGCTTGACGGCGAACCGGTGCATAGCTGCGTTATCCCGGCATTCCGCGCCGACGGACATGCGGTGACGACCATCGAAGGCCTCGGGTCCGAGACGCGTGCGCATCCGCTGCAGCAAGCCTTTCTGGATGCCCAGGGATTTCAATGCGGCTTCTGCACTGCGGGCATGATCCTGACCTGCGCCTCGCTGAACCAGGCCCAGCGCCAGGAGCTCGGCGTGGCGCTGAAAGGCAATATCTGCCGTTGCACCGGCTATCGCTCGATCGAGGATGCGCTCGACGGCAAGACGAATGTCGAGGACGCCGCTGCGGGAAGCGCCTTCGGACGCAGCCTCCCCGCGCCGGCCGGTCCGCTCGTGGTACGCGGGACGGCACGTTACACCTTCGACGTTCAGCTCGACGGATTGCTGCACATCAAGCTGCTGCGCTCGCCGCACCCACACGCCAGGATCGTCGCGATCGACAAGACGGCGGCACTTGCGGTTCCAGGCGTCCATGCGGTTTTGACCCATGAGGACGCACCGAAACGGCTGTTCTCGACGGCGCTGCACGAAAAGGCGTGGATGGATCCGGATGATACCCGGGTGCTTGACGACATCGTCCGCTTCGTCGGACAGAAGGTCGCCGCTGTCATCGCCGAAAATGAGGCGGCCGCCGAAGAAGGCTGTCGCCGCCTCAAGGTCGGCTACGACATCTTGCCAGCGGTAACGGATCCGGCGTTAGCAATCACGCCGGACGCACCAATTATTCACGGCGGCAAGAGCGCCGACATCCACCGCGTCAGCGACGCCTCGCGCAATATCGTCGCCGAAACCCATGGCGAATTCGGCGATGTCGCCGGGGCGCTTGCAATCTCGGCCGCGACCTATGAGGGCACATTCACCACCCAGCGGGTGCAGCATGCAGCGCTGGAAACCCACGGCGGGCTTGCCTGGATCGATACCGACGGCATCCTGAACGTTCGCTCGAGCACCCAGGTGCCGTACCTGACGCGGCGATCGCTGGCGCAGATCTTCGATCGTCCACTGGACAGCGTCCGCGTGTTTTGCGAACGCGTGGGCGGCGGCTTCGGCGGCAAGCAGGAAATGTTCGTCGAGGATATTCTGGCGCTGGCTGCGATTGCCACCGGCCGGCCGGTCAAGCTCGAGTTCACCCGCGAAGAGCAGTTCATCGCGACGTCGACCCGGCATCCGATGCGCGTCATCGTCAGGGCCGGTGCCGATAGCCGAGGCATGCTGACTGCGCTGCAGCTCGACGTGCTCTCGAATACTGGAGCCTACGGCAATCACGCGGGGCCCGTGCTGTTCCACGCCGTCAGCGAATGCATCAGCGTCTACAACTGCCCGAACAAGAAGGTCGACGCGATCGCCGCCTATACCAACACGTTACCTTCAGGCGCTTTCCGCGGCTATGGCCTGCCGCAGACGCTGTTTGCCGTCGAGGCCGCCATCGACGAACTGGCGAAGCAACTCGGCATTAATCCCTTCGAGATGCGTCGTCGCAACATTGTCAAGCCCGGCGATCCCATGCTGTCACCACCGCCGTCGGACTACCACGACGTGCGGTACGGCTCTTACGGGCTCGACCAATGCATCGACCTGGTCGAGCGCGCGATGTCGGCGGAGCGCCCCCGCTACGCCCTTTCCGAGGACTGGCTGATCGGCGAGGGCATCGCACTGACCATGATCGACACCGTACCGCCGGCGGGGCACCTCTCCGATTCGACGATCACGCTCCGCGACGACGGTGGATTCGAGCTGACGGTAGGAACCGCCGAGTTTGGCAACGGCACCAGCACCGTACATCGACAGCTCGCAGCGACGGCGTTAGCGACAACCGTCGATCGCATCAGCCTCCGGCAATCCGATACTGCGCTGGGCGGCCACGACACCGGCGCTTATGGCAGTGCGGGCACCTTTGTCGCCGGGCGAGCGACGCAAGCGGCCGCAGAGAACCTAGCCGACGCGATCAAGACATTCGCATCCGAGCTGAGCAGCACCGGTGCCGCTGACTGCACTCTCGAGAATGAGACCGCAATCTGCGGCGCGGAACGCCGGTCATTCCTCGAACTCGCCCGGGCGGCGAGAGCCAGTGGACGAACGCTTCACGGCAGCGGCAATTCGGCCGGCACGCCGCGTTCGGTTGCATTCAACGTACAGGGCTTTCGCGTTGCCGTGAACAAGGGCACCGGCGAAGTCCGTATCCTCAAGAGCGTGCAGGCCGCGGATGCCGGCCGCGTCGCCAATCCCATGCAGTGTCGCGGCCAGATCGAAGGCGGTGTTGCGCAGTCGCTCGGTGCCGCGCTTTATGAGGAACTGGTCATCGACGATAGCGGCAAAGTGATCAACCCGACGTTTCGCGACTATCATCTCCCGTCGTTTGCCGACGTGCCGCGCTGCGAGGTCTATTTCGCCGAGACGTCGGATACGATTGGTCCAATGGGCGCAAAATCGATGAGCGAGAGCCCCTACAATCCGGTCACGGCAGCGCTGGGCAATGCGATTGCGGATGCGACCGGCATCCGTTTCACGAGCACACCGTTCAAGCCTGACCGCCTGTTTCCAGCACTGCTCGAGAAGTTCGGCCGGGCTCCGGACGAACCGGGCCAGTCAATCGTCTGAAACCTCAAACTGCGCCCTTATTCCCTGGCCACGGTGCACTCGATCTGGCCGTGTGGCTCGTCGGTCGGCAAGAAGACCTGGTTGTTGTTGTCGAGCCCGAACGGGGAGAGATTCATCAAGATGAAGTGCATGTTCGGGCAGGCCATGCTGATCTCGGAGATCTCCGGCACCGCCGCGAGCGCCGCCTCGCCCATCCGGTAGAGACTGTCCTGCACGCTCCAGCTATAGGTCGTGGCAAACACCTCCAGCACCGTATCGAGGATCCTGGCATTGGTGGCGGGATAGTCTGCCGGCTTTCCCGACCATTTCCATGTCGCGACCATGCTGGTCGCGCAGATCCGGTCGTTGGTCGGGGGAATCGTCGTGTAGCGATCCTTGACGTAGTTCTCCCAGCCGGATTGCGTTGACTTCATGAAGGCGAAATTGTCGATGCCCGACGAAATCGACATCGGCCCGCCCCGCTCCACGGCGACCGCTACGGTCGGCCTGCCATTGCCGTCGAGCACGAAACTGTGCGGATGCGGCTTGTCGTCGAAGCTCAGCCGCCTCCATCTGGTCTCGTGCGAGCTGACCGACACCGAGGCGACCTGCGGGTACGTATCGAGATATTTCTGCGCCAGAACCTGACAGAAATCCTCCGGGCTAAGCCCGGTGTTTTCCCGCGCCACGACATTGACAATGTTCTTGATCGTGTCGGTCGACACGGTCAGGGAATTGTCCGCGTGTGTGAAGGTGCGCGCGAACTCGCCTTGCAGCATGGCCTTGATGTCGAGCTGGCTGACGTCATGCCGGTCGCCCTCGCGATGAACTCGCATCACGCGGACCCGGCCCTTACCGTATCTGTTCGTGATCAGCGGCACGTGTGTCTCCAACCAGGTTGGCGATTATCGGGAATGTTACCTCGGCTCCGAAGGATGGAGCAACGTTCATGCCAGTGGCAAGCCGGGACGGCGCTGGTCTCGTCGGAAGGGCCGTCCCTGGCGGAATTCTCGCCACTGGCGCCGCGGCTTTCAGCTTCCGCGATAAGTTGCATAGCTCCATGGCGTCACCAGCAGCGGCACGTGCAGATGGCCTTCCGGCTCGCTCACCGCGAAACGCAGCGTGATGCGATCGAGAAAGGGAGGATCCGCCAGCGGCACGCCCCGAGCAGCAAAATACGCGCCGATGCCGAATGTGAGTTCGTACGTTCCGATCGGCACAGGACGTCCGCCAATAAGCGGCGCGTCGGTCCGGCCGTCTGCATTGGTCGTCGTGCGCGCAACCACCCGGCTGACGCCGAGCTCGGCCAGCTCAACTAGCTCGACGGCGACCCCCGCGGCCGGCTTTCCGCTGTTCGTGTCGAGCACGTGGGTCGATAGCCGGCCGGACACCGCAAGGCGATCACCGCCGATCACCGACTGGTCCAGCCGCAGCGCAGCGATCCGGCAGATCTCGTCAATCGAGGTTTGCGTTTCGGTCGCGAGGTCATTCGGCAGACGCCGCGCGAAGTCGCGAAGGATCGAGTCCTTGGTGTGCCGACGCACGCAGACGATGTAAGGGAAGCCGAATTTCGAGCGGTAGGCCGTGTTGACGCGTTCAAACGCCTCATATTCCGCATCAGACAGGCGATCTAGACCGACGCTGTTCTGTTCGGCATTGGACTCCGCGGTCAGCCCCGCGGCACGTTGCGTCTTGCTGGCGAGATCGGGATGCGCATTGATGAGCGCCATCCGCAGCTCCGCAGGAGCTCGATCGACGGCCGCCGTCATGGCCGCGAACAATCCGGCAATGCCGGAGAATGGCCGGTTGTGGGCGGCCTGCTCCGCGATCCATGGCGAGTGCTCGAAGATGTTGGCGAGCGCGGCGACAAACTCGTCGCGGCTGCAGGCGTTCAACTCGGCGAGCGCTCTCGACATCAAACACCCAATCTGAAGGCACTCTTGGCGCACAGCTATCGAATGGCCGCGGTCCCTTGCAACCATTTGCAGGACAAGGAAAGCAAGGACTATTCCATGCGTCTCCGCGAAGAGAAAGCGCTGCTAACGGCGGTCATAAGACCAACCGAATACGCCGCTCCGGCGTACTTCCGGCTCTTCCGCAGCTGGCGGCGCTGCCGGAGCCGCCGCCTGTGGAGCAACCGGCGCAGGCAAGTTTTCGCACTTCAGCGAGTAGACCAGTTCGCCCTTCGCGGTACGGCCGATCGGGGCGCAATCGTCCGCCAACAACGTGCCCGGCTTCGCGGCCGGCTTGACTGTCGCCGGCCTGGTCTGCGCCCAGGCGGGCGCCGTCAGCAACAGCAGGGCAGCCAGGACCTTTTTCATGAGCGGCTCTCGAACACGCCTTATTGAAGCTGATCGGATTACCAAAGTCCACGGTAACACGGGGCCACCAGTGCCGATTATTTAGTCGTGACCAAGAAATTTGCTCGCTACTTCGTGACTCCCCCGCCATCGCGACCGAGTACGTGAAGACATAGTTCAGCAAGTAGATTCGAAGGCCAGCGAATTGACCCTCGAACACAAAAATCGGCAAGGGAGAAACGACATTGCCCAGAATACTGCTTACCGCACTCAGTTCGGTTCTCATCAGCACGGCGTTGGTTCAGTTCGCGACTGCAGCCGAGCGTCATCGCATCAACCCGCACCGGACCGTCACGACGCAGGCCCAGGCCCCGGCGCGCAACCTTGACGCCTACGCGGCCTGGCCGCGAGCCACACCTGAAGGATATGAGGGCACGTCGAGCTATTATCGCGGCGGCTATTCAGCCCCGGCCGGGCACTGACCGCTGTAACCCGATCGGAAAGGCCGACCCTCTCGACGGTCGGCCTTTGGCCGAGTCATCGGCCGACTGGCGTCGGCCGGGACCGGTCGGTGTTGCCAACGAGATTTGCCGGCCCACGGCGAACTGTACCGGCGGGAGGCGTCAGGACTATTGACTGGCTTTGGCACCTATTTGATGCTGTCCCTCCGGTAACAGGGTCGGACGAATTGCGAGACAGCAAGTGGGACGAGCGGTTCATGCTTCTGGCGCACCATTTGGCGCACTGGAGCATTGAAAAGGGACGCCGGGTCGGCGCCGTCGTGGTCGGACCCGATCATGAAATACGCTCGACCGGCTACAACAGCTTGCCGCGCGGGGTCAACGATGCGGTCGAAGAGCGACACTCCCGCATCACCGGCGCAAAGTATATCTGGAGCTGCCATGCCGAGCAGAATGCCATTTTCAATGCGGCACGCATCGGAATAGCGCTCAAGGGTTGCACGATCTACGTTCCCTGGTTTCCCTGCGTGGAATGCACGAAAGCGATCATTCAATCGGGCATATCGGAGGTCGTTGGTTATGAACCTGACCAGCCCAATTCGAATTGGGCCCAGGATTTTGCGATTGCCGGCACGATGCTGAAGGAAGCAAACGTCGTGGTGCGGTTCATACCGAGGCTCGCCGAGCTGCCGGATGTATCCGAAGAAGAGAATTGATCACGGAGCCTTCCGATACGCCACCAGACTTGACTATCGCGTACCGTAGGCACGGTCACCCGCATCGCCGAGGCCCGGCAGGATGAAAGCGTTTTTGTCCAACCCTTCGTCGATCGCCGCAAGCCAGATCGGAACATCCGGGTGAATGCCACGCATGCGTTCGACCCCTTCGGGCGCGGCGATCAGGCTGACGAGCCGGACGTCATTGGCACCGCGCTCCTTCAGCCGATCCACCGCCGCGACGGACAGATTGGCTGTCGCCAGCACCGGGGAAATCACGATCACGAGTCTCTCGTGCAAATCGCTCGGAGCCTTGAAAAAATACTCCACGGCCACGAATGTCTCGGGTTCGCGATAGAGGCCGATATGGGCGACGCGCGCAGTCGGCACGAGGTCGAGCATGCCCTCCGCAAAGGTGACGCCGGCGCGCAGCACCGGCGCGAACACCAGCTTCTTTCCCGATATCTCCGGCGACTTCATTTTCGCGAGCGGCGTCTCGATCTCGACATCGGCCAGCGGCAGGTCGCGGGTCACCTCGTAGCACAGCAGCATCCCGATCTCCTTGAGGAGTTCGCGAAACGACTTGGTCGAAGTGTCCTTGTTGCGCAGCAGGGTCAGCTTGTGCTGCACCAACGGATGGCTAACGATCGTGACGCCTTCCATACCGAGTCTCCGCGCTAAAACACCGTGCCGTCGCTGACGATCTTGACCGGAGGCGACGCGTCGGCGCGGCGTTCGCGCGCCAGCCGTCGGCCCGCAGCCCAGGTTCCGCCTTCGAGGATTTTCGCCAGCGGCAATGCCGTTGCGTCGAGCCCCAGGCGCCGGCGCACATTATCCGCGACGCGGTCGAGCAACGCCACCGTCAGCCCCCGCCACTCCACCACAAGTGGCGACGCGACATCGTGCTCCCGCAACGCATCGCTGTCGTCGCGGAATGTCAGCACGCCATTGTCGATGAAGAGACCGCCGTTGCGGTACTCGGCAAGGCCGGTCAGCCCGTCGATGTCGGTCACGGCAATGCCGGCAATCTGCAGCGGCTCGATCAGCGAATAGACCAGCCACTGCGAGAGCTTGTGCAACGGCATGAGCTGGCTGGTCGCATCCCCGGTGGTCAGCATCGGATGCTTCCAGCAATCACCGAGAGCGATTCGGCCGAGCGTCAGCCGCGACGGCCAGATCGGCCCGAACTCCCTGAGCAGTTCCGACAATATCGTAGGGGCTGGAAGCCTGCGATCGTCGGCAACCGATGCCAGCCGGTCGAAGAGCCCGCCGGGCCGCGGCGTATCGAAGCGTCCGAAGACAGCCGGCTTCGAGGCCAGCAGCCGGCCGAGGCTACGCAACAAATTCACCCGGCCTTCAATGCCGACCAGCGGATTGGCGTCCGAGACTTGCATGCCGCGGATGAGATCCGTCATGGACAAATTCGCGAGCACATCGGCATCGACTCGCAGCGGCTGCCGCGGGTCCGACGAGAATGCGCCACCTGCGAACATCGCGAGGCTTGCCAGTCCCAATCCTTCCGAACGGCCAATGGCCAATCCGGTCACCGGGTCACGGTAACGCCATGACGGCCCGGCGCCGGCGTCCAGAAAGACGCTGACCATGGCCAGATCGAATTCGGCACGGGCCCGTGTCGCGCGATCCGGCCATGCGACCTGGCCGGCCAGGCGCGCCCAGCGATCGACACCATTCACGGAGAAATGCCGCCAGCGCGAATGAAACGGCACGTCGAGCGAGGGATACGCCTCTCGTGTGGTCTGCACCACCAGCTCGGCCGTCGAGTCCATCCGGCCGAGGTGGACGCGGAAGTTCGGAAGCTGGTCCTCAAGTCCGATGGCAAGAAGCCGCTGCGCGCGCTCCCGCACCGCGCCGGCATTGAGCAACGACAGGGCCGCCGCCGTCTCGGACTTCATGGAGGACATGGCCGCGCTCAATATTTATCGAGAGAACGGCCGACGAAGTCGCGCTGGGTGGGCTCCTCCGGCGAGTAGTAGCCGGCGGCCTTCTTGGCTGCGATCTCCACCAGGGCGTCGGCCGGCACCAGGTCGTCGGGAATCGGTACGCGCTCGACGATGTCGATGCCCTGGCTCACCAGCGCGTCGTATTTCATGTCGCTCATGGAGACGAAGCGATCGATGCGCTGCAGTCCGAGCCAGTGCACGACGTCCGGCATCAACTGCTGGAAGCGGGCATCCTGTACACCCGCAACGCATTCGGTGCGCTCGAAATACTGCGTGGCGGCATCGCCGCCTTCCTGCCGCTTGCGCGCATTGTAGACGAGGAATTTGGTTACCTCGCCGAGGGCGCGGCCTTCCTTGCGGTTGTAGATGATGATGCCGAGCCCGCCGGTCTGTCCTGCACGCACGCATTCCTCGATGCCGTGCAGCAGGTATGGGCGGCAGGTGCAGATGTCCGAGCCGAACACGTCGGAGCCGTTACATTCGTCATGCACGCGGCAGGTGATGCTGGTGCGATGGTCAGGCAGCTTGGCGACATCACCGAACAGATAGGCCGTGGTGCCGCCGATCGGCGGCAGGAACACATGGAGGTCAGGTCGTGTCACCAGTTCCGGAAACATGCCGGCCGTCTGCTCGAACAACTGCCTGCGCAGATTGCTTTCAGTCGTGGCGAAGCGCGCCGCGATTCCCGGCAGATACCAGACCGGGTCGATCGCGATCTTGACGACGGAGACGCTTCCCCCCTCGTGAACGACGGCGCCGTCGCGCTTCAGCCGACCGGCTGATATCGCAGCTTGCAATTCGGGCAAGTCGAGGCGGGCGCGGGTGATCGCGATGCTCGGACGGATATCGACGCCTTCCGCGATCTCCTTCGCGAACGCCTCCGCAGCCAGGTGCCCCCACGGATCAAGCGAGACGATCCGGTTCGGATCCGTCCATTGCGGGAATGGCCCAATCGTGGCCGCTGGTTGCGTGTTGGTCAGATCCGGACGCCGGATCGGATCGAGCGCGCCCGACGAGACCGCCAGCGCCCGATAGATCGAATAGGAGCCGCCATGAGTGCCGATGACATTGCGCTGCTGCGGGCGTGAGACCGTCCCAATCACCGGTCCGCGTTCACGCGCCGTGGCCGCTCCCCAATGAATCGGGAATTCGATTTTCGCGCCCGGCGCCGGATGGGATGTAATCCGGATGTGATCGGTTCGATTGGATTTAGTCATCGTTACGCACCAACACATGGCGCCTGTCCGCCGGGTAAAAAGCCCGGTTACCGGCAGCCAAAAGGATTCTGCAGTATGTCCCAATCGCGGCTGAACACAACGGGCGCATTAGTGGTAAGGTTTACGACGCTATCACGACCCGTGGAGCAGGACCTGCCGCTCGTTTCCAATTCCATGAACGAAGGGGCGATCGGCGGCCGGAAAAGGCAAGGTCATCCGTCTATCCTGCGGTGAGCCGCTGGGATCGGTGCCTATATCTCGGGCAAATCGGGCACGCCACTTGCACGCTATTCCGCGCGCGCAACCGCAGATAGGGCGATCCCATGAGCAAAGAAAGCGTGAACCTCGTCAACCATCCCCTGGTCCAGCACAAGCTCTCGCTGATGCGCGACAAGGATCGCTCCACCAAAGGGTTTCGCGAGCTTCTGAACGAGATCGGAATGCTGCTTTGCTATGAGGTCACCCGGGACTTGCCTCTGGAGATGGTCGACATCGATACGCCGGTCGCCGCGATGAAGGCCCCCAAAATCGCGGGCAAGAAACTCACTCTCGCTCCAATCTTGCGGGCGGGTGTCGGATTTCTCGACGGGATGCTGGCGCTCGTCCCATCGGCGCGCGTGGCACATATCGGCCTTTACCGGGATCCGCAGACGCTTCAAGCCGTGGAGTATTTCTTCAAGGCGCCGCAGGATGTGTCGGAACGCATCGTGATCCTGCTGGATCCGATGCTTGCGACGGGAAATTCAGCCTGCGCCGCAGTTAGTCTGCTCAAATCGCGAGGCGCCCGGGATATCAGGTTCGTCTGCCTGCTCGCGGCCCCCGAGGGGATCGCCCGATTCCAGAATGAGTGTCCGGACGTGCCGATCTGGACTGCTGCCATCGACGAGAGACTGAATGATCACGGCTATATCGTGCCGGGCCTGGGCGATGCCGGAGACAGAATGTTCGGCACAAGGTAGACGTAAGGTATCACGACAAGTCCAATCGTCAGTCGGATTGATCGTCCAACAGCCGGGCGATCACGGCTACGGGCCCTCCGCCGGCCGGCCCCTGATGCTCGGCGCCTCCGGAAACATAGACGGCGCCTGTTCCCGACAGGCCACCGATCAATCCGCCGACCGCCGCGCGGGCGTGCCGGGTCGAGCTGATGTCGGTGTCTTCGAGCATGATGTGACGAAATCCGCGGATGCACCCGCTTGGCGCGGCTTCCGCCTTGGCGAAGATGTTGACGAGCTCGCGCGCCGCGTTCGACGGCTTGGAGCCGTGCTCGGTGTGCAGCTCTACGCTTTTCAACGCCTCGACCACGGCTGCGGAATCGATCGCGTCGCGCATCACGGCGTGTCCGATCGCGAATGGGGCGGCTGACGACGCCGAATTGCCGAGCACAATGACCACATTATGCATCAGCTCGATGCCTGCCGACGTGGACGCAACCGACGAGAACAGATCGAACCGCCGAAGGACATCCTTGTCCTCAATCTCGCCCTCGATCTCGCCAAGCGCGACGGCGACCCCCAATGCCGACGCGCCACGCGAGTACGCCATCGAACCGTATGCGCTGTTGGTCGCGGTCTCATTGCCCCGCGCCATTGCCGCCTCGATGCGGTCACTTGTCAGAAGCGGGCACTTGATCTGTACGAAATGGACGTCCTGTGGATCGACGATCGCAGCTTGGGCCATGGCGGCGGCCACTGCCCCTGCCGTCTCCCTGATCTGCCCGCCGCGCCCGATCTCCTCGGGCAGGAAATCCCGCGTATTTGCCATCCCGATGCTGAGGCGCTTGCCGGAAATGGCCTCGGACCCGCGATCGGCGACATCGTCACGCGTGAAGACGGTGATATGTGGGCTGAGCACACCTTCCGTACCACCCGACATCACAAACGCGATCCGTTGCTCGACACGCTGCGGCGGCAGATCGACATAGGAAGCCAGGGCGGCACTGAGCGCTGACACGGCGTATTCGCGCGTGAAATCGTTGACGCCACCGTTGCCTTCGGTCTTGCCCAATATCGCGACGATCGACCTCGGATCGATCTTGCCTTGCTGGATCAGGCTCAGCAGCCCCGAGACATCACCGGGCCCATTGGTGGAGATACGAACGACGTTGACCGATTTTGTGCGCATACGCTGCCCTTGCAATTCTTCGGCCGACGAGACGGTCAGGCCGACCATAACGATTGTCGATGCCTCCGGGCGGCGGAAACACCTTGATCACATCAGATCGTCTTGCCGATGGGACGCTTTTCAACACGTCCCAGCCGCTTCCGTTCAGGCATCGGCTGCGGAAGCCGGGTAACGGGGACAACTGAGCTCCGATTTTGGTCGCAATGGCGCGGTCGGCCTTGGCGACCAGCAGGATTTGCCCAGTTTCTGTCTCATCTGTCGCAATTTTTGGCACATCTGTTGCATCCCAACCCCGGATAGCTCTCCGGGGTGACAAGGTCGCTCAGGGGCTCGGTAGACCATGCGGAATGGTGCGGATGACAACGACGGCGGCGCTCGAACTCGTGCAGTTGACGAAGATGTATGGCGACGTCACCGCCGTTGACGCCATCAATCTCAAGATTCCCGCCGGCTCCTATTGTTGCCTGCTCGGGCCGTCTGGCTGCGGCAAGACGTCCACACTGCGAATGGTCGCCGGGCACGAGGCCGTCAGTTCAGGCGACATCCTGGTCGGTCCGAAGAATGTAACCAACCTGCCCCCCGCCGATCGAAGCACGGCGATGATGTTTCAGTCTTACGCCCTGTTCCCGCACCTCTCTGTCATCGACAATGTCGGCTTCGCCCTGAAAATGAAGGGCGTTGCCAAGGCCGCACGCCACGCCGAGGCCGGCAAGTTGCTGGAGCTCGTCGATATGCAGCCCTACGCGGCAAGGCTGCCGGGCCAGCTCTCCGGGGGCCAGCAACAGCGCGTGGCCCTCGCGCGCGCGCTGATCACCTCTCCTCAAATCTTGCTCCTGGACGAGCCGCTTTCGGCGCTCGATCCGTTCTTGCGGCTGCGAATGCGAGCAGAATTGAAGAAACTGCAGCGCGAGCTCGGGCTGACCTTCATCCACGTGACCCATGGCCAGGACGAGGCGATGGCGCTCGCCGATATCGTGGTTCTCATGAATGGCGGCCGGATCGAGCAGCAGGGCTCGCCGCGCGCCATCTTCAACCACCCGAGAACCGAGTTCACCGCGAAGTTCATCGGCGGCCACAACGTCATTGCCCTGAACCATGAGACCTTCGCGGTTCGGGTTGATCGGCTGATGCTGAAACGACCGACCGAAACCGTCGCCGGCCCATCGGTCGCGGGCACGATCAGCGAGGTCGAGTACCAGGGAACCTATGTCCGCGTCGTCATTGCCGTCGACGGCGGGCCCGAGATCTCGGCCCAGGTCACGGAGACCCAATTCGACGAAGCCAACTACATCGTCGGCGAGCGCGTTCTTGCCACATGGGACCCGATGCAGGCCAGCCTTCTGAAGACCGCCAGTTCTGCAACTATCCGGTCGCCTGAAAGGGCGGCCTGACACTCAGGGAGATCATCATGAGCAAATCTTCGAAATTCGATCGTCGCATCAGCCGCCGCACCGTGCTGAAGGGCGCGGCCGGAGCGGTCGGGCTCGCGGCGGGCTCCGGCGCAATTACCGGATTTCCTTATGTCCGTTCAGCCGATGCGAAAGTGCTGCGCTACCTCGGAACGGCAGTGAACGAAGGTGACGAAATCTCGAAGAAATGTCTGGCAGATACCGGGATCAAGATCGAATACATCACGGCAACCACCGACGACGTGACCAAACGTGTGATCACCCAGCCCAACTCGTTCGATGTGCTGGATACGGAGTATTTCTCGCTGAAGAAGCTTGTGCCGTCGGGCAATATCTTTGCCCTCGACGCCAAGAAGATCAAGGAATTCGACAACATCACGCCGGTGTTCACCAAGGGTCAGTTGCCGAAC
This sequence comes from Bradyrhizobium sp. CCBAU 53421, assembly GCF_015291625.1. NCBI lineage: Bacteria > Pseudomonadati > Pseudomonadota > Alphaproteobacteria > Hyphomicrobiales > Nitrobacteraceae > Bradyrhizobium > Bradyrhizobium sp. CCBAU 53421. The sequence continues at coordinate 600,295 of NZ_CP030047.1, read as the reverse complement.
GGCAGGAAGATCGGCGACCAGGGCACCGCGCCCTGGAAGGTGCTTTATCTCGAAGGAGCGAACTCAAAGACCTTCTCCAGGACACCGACCGAATTCGTGACGCTGATTCCCACGGTCTACAACGCCGACACGCTCGGCATCCGTCCCGATCTGATCAAGCGGCCGATCTCATCGTGGACTGAACTGCTCAATCCCGAGTTCAAGGGCAAGGCCTCGATCCTCAACATTCCCTCGATCGGAATCATGGATGCCGCGATGGTGGTCGAAGCCAGTGGCCAGCACACATATGCCGACAAGGGCAACATGACGAAGGCCGAGATTGATCTCACCATGAAGATCATGACGGAGGCCAAAAAGGCCGGTCAGTTCCGCGCATTCTGGAAGGATTTCAACGAATCCGTCAACCTGATGGCATCGGGTGAAACCGTCATTCAGTCGATGTGGTCGCCCGCGGTCACCAAGGTGCGCTCGATGGGGATCGCCTGCACGTTCCAGCCGCTCAAGGAAGGCTATCGCTCCTGGGCGTCAGGGTTCTGTGTATCGAAGGCGGTTTCGGGACCGAAGCTCGACTGGGCTTATGAGTTCGTGAACTGGTATCTATCGGGTTGGGCAGGCGCCTATCTCAATCGCCAGGGTTACTATTCGGCCGTGCTCTCGACCGCCAAGGCCAACATGACGGCGGACGAATGGGGCTACTGGATGGAAGGCAAGGCCGCCGTCGGCGACATTAAGGCGCCCGACGGCACGATCCTCGAGAAGGCCGGCGCCACGCGCGATGGAGGTTCCTACGACGACCGCATGGGCGCCGTCGCCTGCTGGAACGCGGTGATGGACGAGAACGACTACATGGTACGCAAGTGGAATGAATTCATCGCCGCCTGATCCAATCCAGAAGGACTTGTCGGGCCAACGCGCACGGCAAGTCCTTTCGCCATCGCCGCGATTGGCGCTTCAATGATGCAAGACCGCAAGACCTTCGCTGCGTGGCTTCAGGCCGCACCGATGATGCTCGTGTTCGCGCTGTTCTTCCTGTTGCCGCTGCTCTTCGTGACGATCGTCAGCGCGTGGGACTACAACGAGTACGAAATGATCCCGGCGTTCAGCCTGCGTGGCTACGGCGATACGTTCGAGGGATGCATTGCCGATCTGCCTAATCTCTGCACCATCCTGAAGACCTATCTGAAGACCCTGAAGCTATGCCTGCTGACCTGGGTCCTGACCCTTCTGATCGGGTTTACCGTCGCCTATTTCCTTGCATTCCACGTCCGGTCGAAAACCTGGCAGATCGTACTCACCCTGCTTTGCACCATCCCGTTCTGGACATCGAACGTGATCCGCATGATTGCGTGGATTCCGCTACTTGGCCGGAACGGTCTGGTCAACAGGGGCCTCGAGGGCGCAGGGTTGATCCACCAACCGCTGGAGTGGCTGCTGTTCTCGGAGTTTTCCGTCGTACTTGCCCTCGTGCATCTCTTCACGTTCTTCATGGTGGTGCCGATCTTCAACTCGATGATCCGCATCGACAAGCGACTGATCGAAGCCGCCTACGATGCCGGCGCGACCGGTTGGCAGACGCTGGTGAACATCGTCATTCCCCTGGCAAAGCCCGGAATCGTCATCGGCTCGATCTTCGTGATCACAATCGTGATGGGTGATTTTGTCACGATCGGGGTGATGGGCGGCCAACAGATTGCATCTGCCGGCAAGATCATCGAGGCGCGTCTGAATGCGCTGCAATTCCCGGCGGCTGCAGCCAATGCCGTCATCCTGCTCGGCATCACGATCCTGATTATTTCGGCGCTGACCCGGATCGTCGATATTCGCAAGGAACTGTGAGATGGGCGAGAAGCGACCGCGATCCTTCTATCTCCTCGCCGCGTTTTTCACCGCCTACGTCCTGTTTCTCTATGGTCCGATGTTCGCGATCTATATCCTGTCGTTTCAGGGACCCGATGGCGGCCTGACCTTTCCCATGAACGGCGTGTCCCTGGTGTGGTTCGGCAAGGTGTTCTCCGGTTCGGGCATCGTCGACATCGGGGCGGCTTTCAAGCGATCGCTGCAGCTCGGCCTCGTCGTCATGGTGTGCACGGTCGTTCTCTCCGTGTCAGCGGGCATGGCCTTCCGCAGATCGTTCCGCGGCGCGACCTTCCTGTTCTATGTTGCGATCGCAAGCCTGATCATGCCGTCGATCATTACCTCGCTCGGCATCGCCCTGGAATTCCGCCTGCTTGACGATTTCATCATCAAGAGCGGGGTCGGAGATTGGACAACGGCCATGGGGCTGTTTACGTCCGGCCTTGGCGCGCATCTGACCTGGACCCTGCCATTTGGCCTGCTGATCATGTTTGCGATCTTCAACCGATTTGACAGCCGGCTCGAAGAGGCGGCACGCGACCTTGGCGCAACGCCTTGGCAGACATTTCGGCACGTCGTGCTGCCGATCATACTGCCGTCGGTCGTCGGTATCGGTCTGTTTGGATTTACCTTGTCCTGGGATGAGCTCGCACGCTCAAGCCAGACCATCGGCTCCGTCAACACGCTCCCCCTCGATCTGCAGGGCCTGACGACCACCGTCACGAAGCCGGACATCTATGCGCTTGGAACACTGACGAGTGCCGTTTCCTTCCTCGTCATTTTCCTGGCGCTGCTTGTCATTCTCGTGCTTCAGGCCCGGCAACGACGTCACGGATCGGACGCAGGCAAGGGAATGGTGTAGCGCCGAGCTCGCGCATGCTGATGGTCAACCCGAGCAGCGCCTGGCGGTGTGTCGGATGACATCTCGTCAACAATGCCAGCGGGCGCCGCATGGCCATTTTCGCAGGTCGCGGGAAATCGCGCCAAATCGTGGTTTTGCGTGGAAAATCGTGCAAATGGCGGAGAGAGTGGGATTCGAACCCACGGTACGGTTTCCCGCACACACGCTTTCCAAGCGTGCGCCTTAAGCCACTCGGCCATCTCTCCGGGAGGCCTCTCTTGAAGGGCTGAGGCGGATTTTGCAAGGGAGCGCGGGGCCGGCACACGAAATTTCCCCAATAGATTGAAAATATTGGGTAAATTGGCGATGGCGCCAGCCGAACCGCGCCTCCTGGTTCGCCGTTTCGTGCGATTTTGGCCGGTGGCCGGTCAAAGACCGGCGCAAATCAGACCATGCGGTCGATCGGCCGATCCTCGCCACGCCCCGGTGCCAACCAAGCTCGCAGGATCATGCGGCCTGCGCCCCGCTTCAAGAGAGCGCGAAACGGGATGCGAAGCTCGGGCAGTGATGTCGCGAGAACGCGAATGGATGGGCTCGCGACATGCGCCGCAACTTCGCGGTCGTCCCTGCCTGGTGCGCAATTGCGCACTAGGCAGGGACGACATAACACCGGAGGCAGGAGCCAACACGCCTCAGCGTGGTCATGCTCGCTCAGTGATATCGCGCGGCAAAATCCGCCGTGCGGCGCGGCCACAGGGTTGGTGGCTCTGGCAGCGCCGCGTTTCCCGCACTGTGCGTATCCTGCAGCACCTCGATGAAGTCGGCGAACCATTGCTGGATGGTGCCGCTGTTGAGCTTCTCCATCATGGCTTCCCAGCGCATCCGCCGCTCGGTCAGCGGCATCGCGAGCGCCGTCGCAAGGGTGCGCGCCATGCCGTCGATGTCATGCGGATTGACCAGCAGCGCGGCGTCGAGCTCGTTCGCCGCGCCGGCGAATTTCGACAGCACCAGCACGCCGGGATCGGCCGGGTTCTGCGCGGCGACATATTCCTTGGCGACCAGGTTCATGCCGTCCTGCAGCGGCGTCACCACGCCGACCTGCGCGGTACGGTAGAGCCCAGCGAGCACGCCTTGGCCAAAGCCCTTGTTGAGGTAGCGGATCGGCGTCCAGTCCACCTCGCCATGCACGCCGTTGACGTCGGTGACGAGCTTGGCGACCTCGCTCGCGAGATTGCCATAGGCCTCGATCGCGCCGCGCGACGGCGTTGCGATCTGCAGCAGCGACACCGAGCGTTTCAGCGCCGGATGCAGCGACCACATCTTGTCGAACGCCTTGATGCGGTTGACGAGGCCCTTGGAATAATCGAGCCGGTCGACGCCGATCGCGAGCTTCTCGCCGTTGAGACTGCGCCGCAGCCGCGTCACGTCGGGATGCGTCATCGCCTTGGTCGCCTGCTGCGCGAACTTGCCGGGATCGATGCCGATCGGGAACACCGCAGCGCGGGTGCGCCCGAACGACGAATTGATCACGCCGTCACGCACCTCGAAATCGAGATCGTTCTGCACGTAGCTCAGGAAATTCTCGCAATCCTCCTCGGTCTGGAACCCGATCAGGTCATAGGACAGCATCGCCTCGATCAGCTCGCGATGATTGGGCACGCCCGCGATCACCGCGCGCGCCGGCCACGGCGTGTGCAGGAAGAAACCGATCGGCTGCGTCACGCCGAGATCGCGCAGTTCGGCGCCGAGCGCGAGGAAGTGATAGTCCTGGATCCAAAATACGGAGTCAGGCTTGCGGAAGCGCAGCAACGCGCGCGCCATGAACGCATTGACTTCGCGATAGCTGGTGTAGTCCTCGTACGACGCGCGGATCAGATCGGCGCGCGAATGCATCGCGGGCCACAGCGCCGAATTGGCAAAGCCTTCATAGTAGCCGCCATAGTGCGCGGCCGGCAGATCGAGCATTGCCAGCGCGCCGGCCCCGAGAGCTTCGACTTCCGCAAAAGGTTCCTTCAAGTTCCCGTCGCGGACGCGTCCGCTGGAACCAACCCATATTGCCCCTGTCTTTTCCACTACCGGCAACAATGCCGCTGCAAGCCCCCCCGTCATGGGTTCATTGGGTTTTCCGCGCGAGACGCGGTTCGATACGACGACGAGGTTCACCCGGTCCCCTCCTGTTGGTCAACTCGCGTATTAACAACCATTCATCAAGATGGTTCCTGATCAAGGAATCTCCCAATTGAAACCAAATTCTGACAAACGCGCACGGAACTCGCGGGAACTCGCGAAAAGAAAAATTCATGCGAGGCAAGCGCCACGACGCAAAACAACCGCATTCGATTCGAGCGTGCGATGCAGGTGATTTGGTTAGGACAGGCTGGCGTCCCTATCGTCGTCGAGCAGCTGCGCGAGGAACGTTCGCACATCGCTCGGCCCGGCGAAATGTCCGGCGACGCCGGTCGCGCGACGGCCGACGGAGAATGCAAGGCCGTTGAAGTCGGGCATGATCGCGAACACGGTCTCGTCGGTGACGTCGTCGCCGATGAAGAACGGGCGGCGTCCCCTGAACGGTTCATGCGTCATCAACTCGAGCACACCGGTGGCCTTGGTGAAGCCGGAATGCTTGATCTCGCAGACGCTCTTGCCCGGCAGCACCTCGATCGGCGCATTCGGCAGCTCGGCGCGGATCAGCGACACCGCCTCATAGATCGCCTTCTCAGCGTGCGGCGCCAGCCGGTAGTGCAGCGCCAGCGAATAGCCCTTGTCCTCGAGCAGAATGCCGGGACTGAGCTTGGCGATCGCAGCGAGACGACGCTTCAATTCCTTGTCGAGCGGCGGCGCGTGCGCGGCGACCGCCTCGCTGTCCGGCTGCAGCCGCATCTCGGCGCCGTGGCCGCCGACCGCGGGAAACTGGTCCGGCGCGAAGATCAAATCGATGTCGTTGAGCGAGCGGCCGCTGACCAGCGCCAGCGCGCCACCAGTGCGCTCGTGCAATTGCTTCAGCGTGGTCGCGAGCTCCGGCGGCACCCAGACCTCGCGCGGCGTCGGCGCGAAATCGAGCAGCGTGCCGTCGATGTCGAGCAGCACCGCGGTGCGATCCAGCGGCGGAATCAGCGATGCCGGCGCCGGCGCGCTGCCGGTCGTCGCGTCAGGGGCGATGTCGTCATCCAGGGGCATTTCGGCCAATTCATGCTTCGTCATAGTCTACTCCACAAATGCCAGGGGCCGCGCGACAGATTCGAGCGATTTTCGCTCGGCCGCGACGGCGTAGCGCCATGCGACTGCTGCGGCGACCATCATGAGTGCCGACCCCAAGAGGTAGCCGGCGAAGACGCTGTTGCGCGATCCGGTGTCGATCAGCGCGCCGAACAGCGCAGGGCCAATGACGCCGCCGATGCCGGTGCCGATCGCGTAGAAGGCGGCGATCGCGAGCGCGCGGACCTCGAGCGGAAACGTCTCGCTGACGGTGAGATAGGCGGCGCTCGCGGCCGGCGAGGCGAAGAAGAAGATCACCATCCATGCGATGGTTTGGGTCTGCGCGCTGAGCACGCCGATCGAGAACAGATAGCCGGATAGCGCCAGCAGCACGCCCGAGGTGCCGTAGGTCAGCACGATCATGGTGCGGCGGCCCAGCGTATCGAACAGGCGACCGAGCAGCAGCGGCCCGAGGAAATTGCCGGCGGCGAAGGGAAGGATATACCAGCCGACATTGCTGGCCGCGATGCCGAAGAAATCGGTCAAGATCAGTGCGAAGGTGAAGAAGATCGCATTGTAGAAGAATGCCTGCGCGGCCATCAATGTGAGCCCGACCAGCGAGCGCTGCCGGTAGGTGTAGAACAGCGTCACCGCGACCTCGCGCAACGGCGTGTGATCGCGCATCCGCAACCTGATCTTGTCAAAATCTTCGCTGGCCTGTTCATGACCGAGCACCGAGGTCTCGATATCAGCGACGATCTTGTGGGCCCGGTCGGGATAGCCATGGATCATCAGCCAGCGCGGACTCTCCGGAATCCACATCCGCATCAAGAGCACGACGAGGCCGAGCACCGCGCCGGTGAAATAGGCGATCCGCCAGCCGTGATCCGGTGCGAGGAAAGCAGGATCGAGCAGGACGATCGCGCTCAGCGCGCCGATCGCGGCGCCGATCCAGAAGCTGCCGTTGATGACGAGATCGGTCCAGCCGCGATAGCGCGCCGGCACCAGCTCCTGGATGGTCGAGTTGATCGCGGTGTATTCGCCGCCGATGCCGGCGCCGGTGAGAAAGCGAAACAGCGCGTAGCTCGCGACGTTCCACGACAGCGCGGTCGCAGCGGTCGCCGAGAGATAGAGCGCGAGCGTGATGAAGAACAGCTTCTTGCGGCCGATCCGGTCGGTGAGCCAGCCGAAACCGAGCGCGCCGAGCACGGCACCGGCGAGATAGGCGCTGCTGGCAAGGCCGACATCGGCGTTGGAGAAGCCCATTGTCGGGCTCTCCTTCAGCGCGCCCGACAGCGCGCCGGCAAGCGTCACCTCGAGCCCGTCGAGTATCCAGGTAATACCGAGCGCCAGCACGACGCGGGTGTGAAAGCCGCTCCAGCTGAGATTGTCGAGCCTGACCGGGATCGAGGTCTCGATGATGCGGTCTTCGTCTGCTGTGGCTGGGGCCACGGCCTCGTGCGTCGTCGCAGAGCTCAATTGTGTCCGCTGCAGTGTCATCAGAATGGACCAATGAGAAAGACCCCGGAACGGCAGGTTCCAAGGTTCTCTTTCCCAGGATTGCGGCAAACGGAGTGCCCGCCACGCGACGTCAACGCCGCAGCCCGGCAAGGGTTCCCGCGATGCGGCATAGGAACCGCGATTGCTGCGAACTGTTCTCGGCTCGAAAGCCACGGAGGCATCGATGGCCGCACACAAGAAAGCGACGCGCAAGACGGCAAGAAAATCAGCGACAAAATCAGCAAAGCGATCCGCGAGCACGACGCGCCGCAAGCGCGGAGCAAGCAAGACGACGTCGAAGCGATGGTCGCAGCGGGTAACGAAAGAGAGTGACGCGCTCGACCTCAAGCACGGCGTGTTCAAGCAGACCAGCGCGAAGAAGATCGCATCGTCGCTGAAAACATCTGCCGAGCACAGCACGCGCCGCAAGAGCGGCGCCTATCGGTCCGCGCTGTCGATGCTGACCTTCTACATCAACCGCGCCGGCAGGACACTGCCGAAGACCGAACGGTCACGGCTGGAACGCGCCAAGGTGGAATTGAAGCACCAGTTCGGACGGGATTGATTCCGCCACCTCCTCAACCAACGGCGTCGTCCCGGCAACGTGATTGATTCCGTCGTCCTGGCGAAAGCCAGGACCCATACGCCGCGGCCTAGGTAATAGGCACGCGGCAAGTTATCCGTACGTCAACGAAGGGCGGTGGTTATGGGTCCCTGTGTCTTGGAAGTCTGTCATGATGAGGGTGGGCGGGAAGCCGTTGGGTCCTTGGCGCTTGACGCCGTGAGCCGGCTCGGTCTCCCGCCCGTTCCATCTACAAACCTGAACAGTTGCACGAGGCTGCGCCAACAGACCTCGCATCACAGGGACAGGCACCGTGATCATAGCTCTTCGTTACGTTGGAATCGACATCTCCAAGAAACACCTCGATATCTTTGATGAGGCTGACGGCGTGCCGAGGCGCATTGCCAACGCGCCACAGGCCATCACACAGCAGGTGGCGCGTTGGCAATGCGCTGCGCTGGTCGTCTTCGAGGCGACGGGTATCTATGACCTCGCGCTTCGCGAGGCGCTGCGTCAGGCCGGGATCCAGTTCGCACGGATCAACCCGGCCCGTGCCCGCGACTTTGCACGGGCTAGCGGCCTACTCGCCAAGACCGATCCGATCGATGCGCGGATGCTGGCGGCCTTTGCGCGGGCCATGCAGCCTGCCCCCGAGCAGGTCGCCGATCCTGCACGCAACACTTTGGCGAGGCTTGCAAAACGGCGGGATCAGCTGGTCCTCATGCGCGCCCAGGAGAAGAACCGGCGCAGCGAGGCCGACGATCGCGCAATGGCCGAACGCATTGGCCGCCTCATCGAGGTCCTCGACAGCGAGATCGCCGAGATCGAGGCGGACATCAGTGCATTGATTAAAGCCGAAGCGGAGATCGCGGACGATGCCAAGTTAATGCGTTCGCTGCCCGGCGTGGGTCCGGTAGCCTGCATGCAGCTGATCGCGCAGATGCCGGAACTCGGGCGGGTCGGGCCCAAACAACTCGCAGCGCTCGCTGGCCTGGCTCCCTTCAACGTCGACAGCGGCGCCTTCCGCGGCAAGCGCAAGATTGCGGGCGGCCGAAAGCGCGTTCGTGACGCCCTCTATATGGCGGCCCTCAACGCAGTTCGCAGAGCTGATCCGTTCAAGGCCTTCTATGCACGGCTGCGACAGGCCGGAAAACCAGCCAAACTCGCCCTCATCGCCGTCGCCAGGAAGCTGCTAACGGTCCTCAATGCCATGATGCGAGACCGAAAGCCGTACCTGCAGACCAAACCAACATAACAGTTGCCGGCCTGCGCCGGGATGACGATAATTGATGGGCTGGCGCAAACGTTACGCCGCACGGATGTTCGCCATGAAGCGGTCGAGCTCCTCGCGCAGCCGCGAGCTCTCGACCGACAGCGAGCGGGCCGAATTCAACACCTCTTCGGAGGCGGCTCCGGTCTCGGTGGCACCGCGATTGACCTGGGTGACGCTGGCAGCGGCTTCCTGGGTGCCTTGCGCGACGTTCTGCACGCTGCGCGCGATCTCCTGCGTTGCGGCGCTCTGCTGCTCGACCGAGCTTGCGATATTGGTCGCAATTCCCGAGATCTGCCCGATCGTGCCGCCGATCTCCTTGATCGCGGCAACCGATTCCTGCGTCGCGGCCTGCATGCCCGAGATGTGGGTGGAGATCTCGTCGGTGGCCCTCGCGGTCTGGCTCGCCAGCGACTTCACTTCCGATGCGACCACGGCGAAGCCGCGGCCGGCGTCACCGGCGCGCGCGGCCTCGATGGTGGCGTTCAGCGCCAGCAAGTTGGTCTGCTCGGCGATCGCCGTGATCAGCTTGACCACGTCGCCGATCTCCTGCGCGGCGCGCGAGAGCTTGCCGATCCGCGCGTCGGTCTGCTCGGCCTGGCGCACGGCTGAATCCGCGATCTGGCTGGATTCCTTGGCGCGGCGGCCGATCTCGTCGACCGACGCCGACAGCTCCTCGGTCGCGGACGCAACCGACTGCATGTTGCTGGAGGCCTCCTCGGACGCGCCGGCGACCTGGCTCGACAGATTCTGCGTGGTCTCCGCGGTCCGGGTCAGCGTACCCGCCGCGGATTCGAGCTGCACCGCGGACGCCGACACGTTGGAGACGATCGAGCCGACGGCCGATTCGAATTCGTCGGCGAAGCGAATCAGCTCGTTGCGCCGTGCGGTGGCGCTCGCCTTGTTCTGCGCTTCCTGGGTCGCGGCATCGCGCTCGGCCTTGGCGACCGCCTGGACCTTGAACTCTTCGACGGCACCGGCCATCTCGCCGAGCTCGTCGCGGCGGCCGAGGCCGGGCAGCACCACGTCGAAATTGCCTGCCGCGAGCTCGCGCATCGCCGCGCACATCGCTGCGATCGGCCGCGAGATGCCCTTGCCGAGCAGGAAGGCCCAGCCGAGTCCGAGCACGAAGCTGCCGGCGGCAAGCATCAGGATGAGCTGCTCGGTCTCGCCGATCATGGAATGCGATTCGGTCTCGAGCCGCTTCTGATCGGCGAGCAGGTCGGACTTCATCGCCGCCGCGCCCTGGCTGATGGCGGCCGCAGACTCGGTCATCTCGACGGTCAGTTCGTCGATCGACTTCGCATTCGCGATCAGCTTGGCCAGCGCCTCGCGGTACTCTTCGAGCAGTCCGGTGATATCCTTCACGCCCTGGGTGATCCGCTCGTTCTGCGAGGTGATCCCCTTCACCAGGTTGTCGGCGAATTTCAGCCGGGCGAGCGCGCTGGAGGCGACCGTCTTGTCGCCGTTGACGACGAAGCTGTTGACCGCCCCGGTGATCGACTGCAGCTGATCGGAAACTTTCTTGGCGCCGAACTGGATCGACTGCAACTCGGAATCATCGGCATTGCTCGGCAAATCGTCGAGCTTGTAGCGCATCGAGGTCGCGCTGCGGACCAGCCTGTTCTGCGCGGTCTGCGCGCTGTCGTCCTTGATGCGGACGATCTCGGCGAAGATCTTGGTGAAGGCGCGGAATTCGCGCTCCAGCTTGGTGACCTGTTCGAGCCGAGCCGGATTGGTGGTGCCCTTCATCGACGCCACGATGGCGTCCTTCAGGCTGGCCTCGGCGGCGAGCGCCGCCTTGGCGTCGTCCTCCTTGCCGGTCGCGACGTAGTAGCGTGCCAGCGAACGGTAGGAGATCAGTTCGCGATCGATGTTGCGGGCGAGATCGGCTTCCGCGACGCTCTGGCGGTAGGAGCCGACGCCGGCGGAGACCCGCTCGAAGCCCATGTAGGCAAAGCCCATGGTGGCTGCCGACAGCGCCAAGGTGACGGCAAAGCCGAGCATGATCTTGGCGCGAAATCTGAGGGTTGGGAGCCTGATCGACAGCGATCGCTTGAGTCCCGGCATTCCCACCCCCGTCTTCATTCTGAAAACCACACGGGGTCCGGCAGCAACCCGCCCCAGCCCCCGGAGGGCAAAACTAAGGCAGAATCGATAAAGCCCGGTAAATGGGCAGCGGCCGCCCGGTCCGGCGCGGTACTACCTTGGTCGGGCAGAGGCGGTAGGCTTGCGGATTGACGCGCGGGTCCGGCCCGATACTTTAGAACCGATCAAACCTGTCCCTGCCCGGGCCGGGAGAACACATCGGGAGGTGTCCCATGTCATCGCGTCGAACGGCGCCGTTGCCGCTTGCGACGAGCGCAGCTGCCGGCGAAGTCGCCCGGCCCATGACATTTCCCCTCACGACCTAGAAGATACCGGCAGGCCTGACCGCAACCCATCGCGGCATGGCCCGTATGCCCTTGCGACCCGCGCGGTCACGACAGGCCGCGCCAAGAAAAGCAAAAAATTCAGGTCAGGGAGAACGCCTTTGGCGAAGCAGAACGGCAGCGCCACCGACAGTATTGTCGTGGTGCAGGCAAAGACCGACGGGCCGCGGCAAGCGGCCGACGAGATCGCGCGCCAACTGGCGGCGGCCGATCTCGCCATGCTCGTGGTGTTCGTCTCGCCGTTCTATGATCCGAAGGAATTCATTGCCGAGTTGTCGAGGCGGATGGGCGACGTTCCGATCTTCGGCTGCACCACGGCCGGCGAATTGTCGCCCGGCGGCTGGGATGAGGACAGCGTCGTCGCGATGGGCTTTGACGCCGCCGATTTCGTCATCGCCGCCCGGCCGCTGTTCGATCTTGCGACGTTCCGGGTCGATCATGGCCGCTCGATGTGCACCGAGTTGCAGAACGACTTCGCGCAGCGCACCGAGCATTGCGATCACACCGAGGATTCCTTCGGGCTGCTCTTCATCGACGGCATGTGCCAGCGTGAGGAAACCATCATGTCGGCGATCTACGCATCGCTCGGCGACATTCCGGTGGTCGGCGGCTCCGCCGGCGACGGCCTGCGCTTCGAGAAGTCGTGGGTGTTCTACGGCGGCGAAGCCTTTACCGATGCCGCCGTCCTGATCCTGATCCGGACCCGGCTGCCGTTCCGCACCTTCAAATGCGACCATTTCGAACCGACCTCGACCAAGATGGTGGTGACCGAAGCCGACATCGAGCACCGTATCGTCAAGGAATTGAACGCCGAGCCCGCCGCGCTGGAATATTCCCGTGCCGTCGGTCTCAGCGACAGCAAGCTCGAATTGTTCTCCTTCGCCGCGCATCCGGTCCTGGTCCGCGTCGGCGGCGCCTATTACGCGCGGTCGATCCAGCGCACCAATCCCGACGGGTCGCTGCAGTTCTTCTGCGCGATCGACGAGGGCATGGTGCTGACGGTGGCGCGCGAGCGCGACCCGATCGACGTGACGAGCCGCCTGCTCAAGGAGCTGACCGAGGATCTCGGCGAGGTCTCGATGTTCATCGGCTTCGAATGCGTGCTGCGCCGGCTCGATGTCGAGCAGCGCCAGCTGTCGCGGGAGATGTCGGAGCTCTATCGCCGCAACAAAGTGATTGGCTTTCAGACCTATGGCGAGCAGTATCGCTCCATGCATGTCAACCAGACGCTGACCGGTATCGCCATCGGCAAGCGGGCTGTCGCGCCGCAATGACCGACAGCAAGACCACACGCATTGCCGCCCTCGAACGCGAAGCCGAGAAGCTGCGCAAGATCAACGCGGCGCTGATGTCGCGGGTCGAACGTTCGACCGACCAGCAGCTCAACGCCTTTTCGCTGTTCGAGACCGCGATCGCGCTGGATCAGCAGGTGCGCGACCGCACCCAGCAGCTCAAGCAGGCGCTGCAATCGCTGGAGAAGACCAATGGGCGCCTGCTGCAGGCCAAGCAACAGGCCGAGGCGGCAAGCTCGCTGAAATCGTCGGTGCTGGTCTCGGTGACGCACGATCTGTTGCAGCCACTCAATGCGGCGCGGCTGACGCTCTCCGCACTCACCGAGATGGCCCGCGAGCCCAAGAGCGTCGCGCTGACCGACCAGATCGACCGTTCGCTGGCGACGCTGGAAGACATGCTGCGGACGCTGCTCGACATCTCGAAGCTCGATGCCGGCGTGCTCAGGCCCGAATTCGGTCCGGTCGCCATCGCCTCGCTGTTCGAGCCGCTTGAGCACGAGTTTGTGGCAACCGCCGCCAAGCGCAACCTCGGCTTCAAGATCATGCCGACGTCGGCGGTGGTGCGCTCGGATCCGCTGATGCTGCGCCGGATCCTGCAGAACCTTTTGGCCAACGCGCTGCGCTACACCCAGCGCGGCAGCGTGCTGATGGGATGCCGCCTCAAGGGCGAAGACATCTGCATCGAGGTGCACGACACCGGCCCGGGCATTCCGGAAGCCCAGCGCGAGGCCATCTTCGTCGAGTTTCAGCGCGGCGACGCCGGCGCGAGCGACAAGGCGGGCATCGGGCTCGGCCTGTCGATCGTGCGCCGGTTTGCCGACCTGCTCGGCCATGACATCAGGCTGAATTCGCGCGCCGGCAAGGGCTCGGTGTTCTCGGTCACCGTGCCCCGCACCTTCGATCCGGTGGCGATCCCGGTGCGTGAACAGGCCAGCGTCGACTATCGTTATGGCGGCATGGAGGGCGCGAAGATCCTGCTGATCGAGAACGACCTCTCGAGCGCCGAGGGCCTCGCCCATCTCCTGGAGAAATGGGGCTGCGACGTCGCGGTGACGATCTCCAAGACCGAGGCGCTCGAGCGCATCCACGCGCTGGACGGTATTCCCGACGCCATCATCGCCGACCTGCACCTCGACAATGGCGAGACCGGCATCCAGGCCGTCGACGTGATCCGCGGCGAGATCAACGCCAAGGTTCCGGCGATCATCGTGACCGCCGACTACTCGGCCAAGGCCGCCTCCGACGTCTCGGCCTTCGGCCACGAACTCCTTAAGAAGCCGATCAAGCCTGCCGAGATGCGCTCGCTGCTGTCGTTCCTGCTGGCGGCCGAGCAGTCGAATGCGCGGCTATGATTCAGCACTGTGAGACGACGGCGGAGTCGTCACCGGCGCATGGTCGTGCTTGCCGAAATCCAGTTTCGACAGCGCGATGATGGCCTCGGTCCGGCTGCGCACCCCGAGCTTGCGCAGGATCTCCGAGACGTGCACCTTCACGGTGGTGACCGAGATATCGAGCTGATAGGCGATGTGCTTGTTCTGCAGGCCGCGGCAGATCATGTCGAGCACGCGAAGCTGCTGCGCGGTGAACTGGCCGAGCTGCTGCACCAGCTGCTTGGTTTCGGCCTGGCCCTTCCGCGCGGCGGCCGGATCGCGGAAACGCGTCGGCAGGCACACCTCGCCTTCGAGTATGCCGCGCAGCAGGCGGGCCAGCTCGACCTTTGGCGTCGACTTCGGAATGAATCCGGAAATGCCGAGCGCGATCGCGCCGCCGATGATCCGGGAATCGTCATGCGCAGACACGATCACGAGCGCGCTGCGCGGCGCGGCGGCCCGCACCCGGTAGGCGCCGAGCAGGCCGGTGGTGCCCGGCATCGACAGGTCGAGCAGGATCAGGTCGAGGCCCTCGCGCACCGCGATCACGTCGAGCGCGCCATCGATCGAGGTCGCCTGCAGCACCTCGGCATCGGGAAATTCGGCCCCGATCACGCCGATCAGGGCAGCGCGGAACAGCGGGTGGTCCTCGACGATCAACAGTCGAGGCGCACCCGCCCTATCGAGCGGCGGCTCGTCCGCCAGGGGCGCGGTCGTGGTCAATGCTGCGCCGTCCTCCCTCGGATACTCATGACAGCCATTGTTCGCACGACGTTATCTCAAAGCCGGGCGGCGGCCTATAGGCAGCATGTTCAATGCGCCGCCTCGCAGTGCAGCAAGCCTAAAGCGCGATGAGATTGGGTTGAATCGTCATCGCGCTTTAGCTTGTTGTTTGAGCATGATCTTTTCGGAAAACCGCTTCGCACTCTTCCGGGTCATGCTCTAGGAGGCCTTGTCAGGCTTCGCAGCCGCGCAGGCATCGGGGACCGGAAGCGGAATCTTGCCGAGCTCGATGATCGCCTTGTTGCGGCTGAACAGCTTCAGCTTGCGCAGGATCTCGGTGACATGCGCCTTCACGGTGGATTCCGCGAGCTTGAGCTCGGAGGCGATCTCGCGGTTCTGCAAGCCGCGGATGATCAGGTGCAGCACGCGGATTTGCTGCGGCGTCAGCTTCTGGATCCGCTCGCGCAGCGTCCGCGCGGTCTCGGACTGCTCCAGTGCGCCGACCGCGACGAAATCGCGCGGCGCCGAGACCGATCCGCTCAGCACGCGCGCGATCGCCTGCGACAGCTCGCCGAGCGAGGTCGATTTCGGCAGATAGCCGACTGCGCCCATCTCCAGCGCCTCGCGGATGGTGTGCTTGTCCTCTTCGCTGGAGACGATGGCGATCGGCAGCCGCGGATAGCGATCCCGGATCTTCTGGAAACCGGAGAAGCCGACCACGTCGGGCAGCAGCAGATCGAGCAGCGCGAGGTCGATGTTCGGCTCGCTGGCGAGGATACCCAGCGCGCCTTTGATCGAGGTCGCCTCGTAGATCCGTGCATCGGGATGCGAGATGCGGATGGCGTTGCCAAGCGCCTCCCCGAACAGGGGGTGATCGTCGATGATCAGGAACCCCATCATGAGGACCCTCGCACTGCTCGAGCCTTTTCCGTTCCGATAGAATCGGAACGGGGCTCTCGATTCATATTCTGACGCGTTTTCTTCACGCGAACCGGTATCCACTTCGCTCGAAAACGCTACCGCGGCTAGTTCGATCCGCCGGTATCCTGCACACTCTGCAGATAGGCATATACGTTTCTGAGCTCGTCGTCGCTGAAGACGTCCTTCCAGGCCGGCATGCCCTTGGCTGGCCGCCCGTCATGAACTGTCTTCCAGAATGTCTGTTCCATGTCGTCAGCATAGCGCTTCTTGAGCAGCCTGAGATCGATCTTTCGCTCGGCCTGCACCGCGTCCGGACCGTGGCAATGGGCGCAGGTGCCGTTGAAGACCTCCCGCCCCGCATTGGCGTCGCCCTTGGCATCCCCGGCGGCCACGGCGGTCTGGACCGGTTTCTCGGCCGCGGCCGCCTGCCCGACGGTGACGGGCTCGCTTGCTCCGACGGACGAGGTCGTTGCCTGGTCTGCCTGGCTGAACTTCACCGGCGCGCCGTCCGGCACGCCGTATTTGGCAAACAGGGCGGAAATCTCCGGCTCTAGCGACGGCAGCACGCCGTCGACTTCATCGCGCAGCGCGCCGGACGCCTTGGCGAAGCCGACTGCCGTCGCCCAGAGCAGGCCGTCGCCCTCGGTCGACACGATCTGATACTTGTCGCCATAGGTCGTCTTGTTGAGCCAGCCCGCCACCGGCGCCCAGATGAAGGCGATGTCGGCCTTGCCTTGCTCGAGGGCCGCCATGCCCTCCTCAGGGCTCAGCACGGTGACCTTCCGGATGTCGTCGCGCAGCGCCAGCAGGTTCTGCGGCGTCGATTGATATTGCACCGCAACCCGCAATCCCTTGAGATCGTCGATGCCGGCGAGCTTGCGATCCTTGCCACCGACCAACGCGTAGCCTTCATGAGCGATCGGCTTCGAGAAGATCACCGCCGGACCCATGAAATCGTCGATCAACGGCAGGCCGACCATGGCGTCGCATTGCTTGCCCAGCAGCGTCTCCCGCACGGTGCGCTTGCCGAAATAGGATTTGTACCAGTTATAGCTCACGGTGCGGCCGAGCTTCTGCGCGACCGCCTGGCCGATCTCGAGATAGAGGCCGGGCTTGCCCGGCTCGTCGCTCGAGAACGGCAGGTTGGTCGGGTCGGCGCAGAGCCGCAGCGGCGGCTTTGTCTCGTCGGCGCCGGCCGCCAGGGCCGGCGCCATCAGCAGGGCGGAGAGCAGCACGGTCCGGATTGCACGTTCCAACCGCGCGTTGCGCGAGGGGGTGCGCAGTTCGTTTCGGGCGATGCAAGATACGGACAATGCTGCCTCCTGGACCATCGTTTATTGCAGGGCGAACACGAACAGCGAGCCGCCTTCAGGCGCCGCGGCGACCATCTTCTTGCCGATGTCACCGAGGAAGGCCGGCAGCGCCGCGGTGCGTCCGACCACGATCGCGACATACTGCTTACCGTCGACCGAATACGTCACGGGACCTGCGCCGATGCCGCTGCCGAGGTTCTTGCTCCACAGCACCTTGCCGTTCTTGGCATCGATGGCGCGGAAGTCGCCGTGCAGATTGCCCGAGAACACCAGATTGCCGCCGGTCGTCAGCGTGCCGCCGTTGAAGGGCAGGTCTTCCTTGATGCTCCAGACCTTCTTGTTGGCGATCGGATCCCAGGCCACGAGCTCGCCGAGGAAGCCGCCGGGGCCCGGCTTGGTCGGGAATTCGGCGCCGAGATAGAACACGCCGCGCTTGTAGTTCACGTCAGAGACCGACCAGTCCATGCAGACGTTGTTGCTCGGGATGTAGACCAGGCCGGTCTGCGGGTTGAACGACATCGGCTGCCAGTTCTTGCCGCCGATCAGGTTCGGGCAGATGTCCTTGGCGGGATGGCCGGGGCCCGGACGCTTATCCGGATCCTCTTCCGCCCGCATCGTGTTGACGTCCCACTTCTTGGCCCAGTTGGCGAAGACGTATTTCTCGGCCGAGATCACCTTGCCGGTCTCGCGGTTGGCCACGAAGAAGAAGCCGTTGCGGTCCGCCTTCATCAGCACCGGCGTTTCGGCGCCCTTGATCTTCAGGTCGGCGAGCAGCAGCTCGTTGACGCCGTCATAGTCCCAGGCGTCGGCCGGCGTGCCCTGGATGTGCCACTTGATCTTGCCGGTGTTGGGATCGATCGCCAGCGTCGAGGCCGTGTAGAGGTTGGTCAGCTTGCCGAAATTGCCGTCGCCGGTGGAGCGCACCGCGGTATTCCACGGTCCCGGATTGCTGGTACCCCAGTAGACCGTGTCGGTCTTGGCGTCGTAGGAGCCGACCAGCCAGGCGGCGCCGCCGCCATGCAGCCCGGTGTCGCCCTTCCAGGTGTCGCTGCCGGGCTCGCCCGGCGCCGGCACGGTGAAGGTCTGCCAGAGCAGCTTGCCGTCCTTGAGGGAGAAGGCCTGCAACGAGCCGCGGACGCCGTATTCGCCGCCGCCGAAGCCGGTGATCACCTTGTCGCGGACGATCAGCGGCGGCGAGGTGATGACCGAGCCCTGCTTGTAGTCGACCACGGTCGAGGTCCAGAGCTCCTTGCCGGACTCGGCATCGAGCGCGGTCAGCTTGCCGTCGAGCCGGCCGACGAAGATCTTGCCGTCTGCATAGGACACGCCGCGGTTATTGACGTCGCAGCAGGCGTATTGAAGCACGTCATCCGGAATGTCGGGCTGCCAGGTCCACTTGCGCGCGCCGGTCGCGGCGTCGACCGCATAGACGTATTTCGGACCCCACGAGGTCGACACGTACAGCGTCTTGCCGATCACCAGCGGCGAGGACTCGTTGGAGCGCAGCGAGGCCAGCGACAGCGAGTAGACCAGCTGCAGCTTGCCGGCGTTCTCGGAATTGATCTGCTTTAAGGGGCTGAAACGCGTATTGCCGTAGTCGTGGCCGGCGATCGCCCATCCGTTGGGATCGGACGCCGCCTTCACGACGGAATCATTCGCTTTCGACGCGCCAATGCCTGCCAGCACCATGGCGACCAGCGACACACCGGCAAAGAAAATCCCGCTCCTCAGCTTCATTGGCTTCCTCCAATATGGTTTCGTTGCCGCGATGGATGCATCGCGCGCGCGGATCGATGCCCAATTTCATGAACCAGCGATCTTGCGTCGCTGCGTCGGCGATGAAAATGACAGCAACGCTTTTGCGTCGTTATAGGCGGAAGGTAGTAGCAATCGCGGCGACGATTTTGGCGCGCCGCAGGCAGCGTCAGTCGGCCCAAAATCGCTTGCGCCGCAGCGCATTTTCGTCACGCCGGAGCACGCCGGCAGCCGCTTGCAAATTGCCCATCGAACGGCCGCCTGCTAGGATCGCAGGCACAGCCCGGAGCCTTCATGACAGGGCCGCAACTACGACTTTGATCGCGGTTACGTCCCATATGAAGCGTGGTCTACTGGGCCCATAACGAAGCTATTGGGAGAAACGCGTGTCTACAGTCAAACTGACGGTAAACGGCAAGGCGGTCTCGGTCGACGTTGAGGACCGAACCCTCCTCGTGCACCTGTTGCGCGAAAACCTGAACCTCACCGGCACCCATGTCGGCTGCGATACCAGCCAGTGCGGCGCCTGCGTCGTCCATGTCGATGGACGGGCGGTCAAATCCTGCACCATGCTGGCCGGCCAGGCGGCGGGCTCCAACGTCACCACGATCGAAGGGCTCGCCAAGGGCGACGAGCTGCATCCGATGCAGGCGGCGTTCCGCGACAATCACGGCCTGCAGTGCGGCTACTGCACCCCCGGCATGATCATGTCCGCGGTCGATATCGTGCACCGGCATGGCGGCAAGCTCGACGAGGAAACGGTTCGCCAGGAGCTCGAAGGCAACATCTGCCGCTGCACCGGCTACCACAACATCGTCAAGGCGGTGCTCGATGCGGCCGGCCGCATGAAGGTCGCGCAGGCCGCCGAATAGCAGCTCGCGCACCGCACACGATCAAGCTCATCACCGCCGATCTCGATGGAAACGGCGGCAAATCGAATCTCCGGTCGGGAGGACTAGACCATGGGTGTTGAAGGAATTGGCGCACGTGTCGTGCGCAAGGAAGACCGCCGGTTCATCACCGGACAAGGACGTTACGTCGACGACGTTAAAATGGTCGGCATGAGCTACGCTCACTTCATCCGCAGCCCGCATGCACATGCCAAGGTCAAGGGCATCAACTCTGCCGAGGCGATGAAGATGCCCGGCGTGATCGCGGTGCTGACCGGACAGCAGATCGTCGACGACAAGGTCGGCAACCTGATCTGCGGCTGGGCGATCACCTCGAAGGACGGTTCGCCGATGAAAATGGGCGCGTGGCCGGCGATGGCGCCGGAGACCGTGCGCTTCGTCGGACAGGCGGTCGCGGTCGTGATCGCCGAGACTAAGAACCAGGCCAGGGACGCGGCGGAAGCCGTCGTCGTCGATTACGAAGAGCTTCCCGCGGCGGCCGACATCAAGGCCGCGATCAAGCCGGGCGCACCGCAGCTGCATCCCGAAGCCCCAGGCAACATCGTCTATGACTGGCATCTCGGTGACGAAGCCGCGGTGAAGGATGCATTCAGCAAGGCCGCCAACGTGGTGACGCTCGAACTCACCAACAACCGCCTGGTGCCGAACGCGATGGAGCCGCGCGCGGCGGTCGCGCATTACGACCAGGCCGAAGAGCACTACACGCTCTACACGACCTCGCAGAACCCGCACGTCGCCCGCCTCGTGCTGTCGGCGTTCTACAACATCGCGCCCGAGCACAAGCTACGCGTGATCGCGCCCGACGTCGGCGGCGGCTTCGGCTCCAAGATCTACATCTATCCGGAAGAGATGGTGGCGCTGTGGGCCTCCAAGAAAGTGGGTCGCCCGGTGAAGTGGACCGGCGATCGTTCCGAGGCCTTCCTCACCGACGCGCATGGCCGCGACCATGTCTCGAAGGCGGAGATGGCGTTCGACAAGGACAACAAGATCCTTGGGCTGCGGGTGAAGACCCACGCCAATTTCGGCGCCTATATGTCGCTGTTCTCCTCAGCGGTGCCGACCTATCTCTACGCGACGCTGCTGTCGGGCCAGTACGTGATCCCGGCGATCTACGCCGAGGTGATCGGCGTCTACACCAACACCACGCCGGTCGACGCCTATCGCGGCGCCGGCCGCCCCGAAGCGAGCTACCTCATCGAGCGCATGATGGAGACGGCGGCGCGGCAGTTGAAGGTCGATCCGGCCGAGCTGCGCAAGGCAAACTTCATTACCACGTTCCCGTATCAGACGCCGGTTATCATGGCGTATGACATCGGCGACTTCCACGCCTCGATCGATGCCGCGATGAAGGCGATCGACTATGCCGGCTTCCCGGCCCGCAAGGCCAAGGCGAAAGCCGACGGCAAGCTGCGCGGCATCGGCGTCTCCTGCTACATCGAGGCCTGCGGCATCGCGCCGTCGAAGGCGGTCGGCAGTCTCGGCGCCGGCGTCGGCCTGTGGGAGTCGGCGGAGATCCGCGTCAATCCGGTCGGCACCATCGAGGTGCTCACCGGTTCGCACAGCCACGGCCAGGGCCATGAGACGACGTTCTGCCAGATCATCGCCGAGCGGCTCGGCGTGCCGATCAGCCAGGTCTCGATCGTCCATGGCGACACCGACAAGGTGCAGTTCGGCATGGGCACCTACGGCTCGCGCTCACTTGCGGTCGGCGGTACGGCGATCGTGAAGGCGATGGAGAAGGTGGAAGCCAAGGCCAAGAAGATCGCGGCGCATGCGCTCGAGGCCTCCGAGAGCGACATCGTGATCGAGAACGGCGAGTTCAAGGTCACCGGCACTGACAAGTCGATCGCGCTGCCGATGGTCGCGCTCGCCGCCTATACCGCGCACAACCTGCCTGATGGCATGGAGCCCGGGCTGAAGGAGACGGCGTTCTACGACCCGACCAACTTCACCTTCCCGGCCGGCGCCTATATCTGCGAGCTCGAGGTCGATCCGGGCACCGGCAAGACTTCCTTCGTCAACTTCGTGGCGGCGGACGATTTCGGCCGGCTGATCAACCCGATGATTGTCGAGGGCCAGGTCCATGGCGGCCTTGCGCAGGGCATCGGTCAGGCCTTGCTCGAGGGCGCGGTCTATGACGACACCGGTCAGCTCGTGACCGCGTCCTTCATGGACTACACCATGCCGCGCGCCGACGACCTGCCGTCGTTCCAGCTCTCCCACACCACGACGCTGTGTCCGGGCAACCCGCTCGGCGTCAAGGGCTGCGGCGAAGCCGGCGCGATCGGCGCCTCTGCCGCCGTGATCAACGCGATCACGGACGCCATCGGCAACAACAAGCTGGAAATGCCGGCGACGCCCGATCGCGTCTGGCACGCCATTCACGGTTGAGGGAGGAAGAGCCATGTACGAGACCAATTATCATCGCGCTTCCTCGGTCGCTGACGCCGCCGCAACCTTCGCCAAAGGCGCGGAATCAAAATTCCTCGCCGGCGGACAAACCCTGCTTCCGGTAATGAAGCAGCGTCTTGCTTCGCCTTCGGACGTGATCGACCTCTCCAAGGTGCAGGAGATGATCGGCATCGAGGTCTCGGGCGAAACCGTCACCATCAAGGCCGCTACGCCGCATTACGACGTGGCGCAAAGCGATGCGGTGCAGAAAGCGATCCCGGCGCTCGCCAATCTGGCGTCGATGATCGGCGATCCCGCCGTGCGCTATCGCGGCACGATCGGCGGCTCGCTCGCCAACAACGACCCGGCGGCGGATTATCCGGCGGCGGTGCTGGCGCTCGGCGCGACGGTCAAGACCAACAAACGGTCGATCGCGGCGGAGGACTTCTTCAAGGGCCTGTTCACGACGGCGCTCGAGGATGGCGAGATCATCACCGCGGTGTCGTTTCCGGTCCCGGCCAAGGCGGGTTATGCCAAGATGCGGCATCCGGCCTCGCGCTTTGCACTGACCGGCGTGTTCGTGGCCAAGACCAAGTCGGGTGACGTCCGCGTCGCCGCGACGGGTGCGTCGCAAAGCGGCGTGATGCGGGTCGGCCCGATCGAGCAGGCGTTAAAGGCGAACTGGGCGGCCGCGGCGCTCGACAGCGTCACGATCCCGGCGAGCGGCCTGCTCGCCGACATCCACGGCTCGGCGGATTACCGCGCCAACCTGGTGAAGGTGATGGGACAGCGGGCCGTGACCGCGGCCGGTTAGTCTCTATCCTTCGGGAACCTATGCAGGCGGCGCGCAGCGATGCGCGCCGTTCGCGTTTTGCTGGCATTCCAGCCAAAAGGGCTTGCCACATCCCCCGTTAGGCGAGAGAATTTAGCTAATCAGCTAATTAAAAATACCGTCAGATGGACGGCCCGCGGGGAGAGGACCCATGACGTTCGACAGAGCAAGCGAGCCCCCATTGCCATGGGTACCGACGGCCAGGCCGCGCCTTTGACGGCAGCGCCGGTGCGATTCCCCGCGCGTCGGACGAGTGAACAAGACCCTTCGACTACTTCCCAATAGCAACAACGGAACAACAACGTGCTCGACAAGCCCGCCTCCCATACCGCCGCTCGCACCTCGGGCCCGCTCACAGGCTTCCGCATCGTCGAATTCGCCGGCATCGGTCCCGGCCCGTTCGCCTGCATGCTGCTCGCCGACATGGGCGCCGAGGTCATCACGCTGGACCGGGTCGGCGCGGGCAAGAATTTGAAGGCGGTCGCGACCCGCGGCCGCAAGGTGATCGAGCTCGATCTCAAGAACAAGGCGGCGATCGCTGAAGTGCTCGAACTGCTCGGCCATGCCGACGCGCTGATCGAGGGCTTCCGCCCCGGCGTGATGGAGCGCCTCGGCCTCGGCCCCGATGTGGTGCTCGCGCGCAATCCAAAACTGGTCTACGGCCGCATGACCGGCTGGGGCCAGGAAGGCCCGCTGGCCAACGCCGCCGGCCACGACATCAACTACATCTCGATCACAGGCGCACTTGCCGCGATCGGACCTAAGGAGAAGCCGGTGCCGCCGCTCAACCTGGTTGGCGATTTCGGCGGCGGCGCACTTTATCTCGTGGTCGGCGTGCTCGCAGCACTCCTGGAAGCGCAGAAGTCCGGCAAGGGCCAGGTGGTCGACACCGCGATGTGCGACGGCGCGGCCTCGCTGATGTCGATGTTCTACGACATGGCCGCGCAAGGCCGCTGGAGCGGCGGCCGCGACCAGAATTTCCTCGACGGCGGCGCGCATTTCTATGGCGTCTACGAATGCTCCTGCGGCAATTTCATCTCGATCGGCTCGATCGAGCCGCAGTTCTACGCGCTGCTGCGCAAGCATGCCGACCTGACCGACGCCGACTTCGATGCCCAGATGGACCGCAAGGCCTGGCCGGCGCTGAAGGCGAAGCTGGAGAAGGTGTTCAAGAGCAAGTCGCGCGCCGACTGGTGCAAGATCATGGAAGGCACCGACATCTGTTTCGCGCCGATCCTCACGATGGAAGAGGCCCCGAAGCATCCGCACATGGCGGCACGCCAGGTGTTCGTCGAGCGCCACGGCGTCACCCAGCCCGCCCCCGCACCGCGCTTCTCGCGCACGCCGTCCGCGATCCGCGAACCGGAGCTGGCGAGCATCGGCGATGTGACGGCGGCTTGGAAAGCGACGAAATAAATCTCGTCGTCGTCCCGGGCAAGCGCAGCGCGACCCGGGACCCATAACCACAGGGCACCGTTGTTGCGCGACGCTGTGGCCCCAGCTCGCTTCATCCCCACGTCCTGTGGTTATGGGTCCCTGCTTTCGAAAGCAGGGACGACACCTATTGGCTGTGCGCTATCGTGGCACTGTGCCTACGCCGCGTGATCGACCTTCAGCACGCCGCGGCGGATCTGGTCTTCCTCGATCGATTCGAACAGCGCCTTGAAGTTGCCTTCGCCAAAGCCGTCGTCGCCCTTGCGCTGGATGAACTCGAAGAAGATCGGCCCGATCGCGTTCGCCGAGAAGATCTGCAGCAGCACCTTGGTCTGGCCGCCGTCGACCACGCCCTCGCCGTCGATCAGGATGCCGTTGGTCTTGAGCCGCGCGACGTCCTCACCGTGCTTGGGCAGGCGGGCATCGATCCGCTCGAAATAGGTGTCGGGCGGCGACGGCATGAACGGCAGGCCGTCCGCGCGCAATCTCTCGACCGTCGCGTGGATATCGCGCGCGCCGCAGGCGATGTGCTGGATGCCCTCGCCGCGATAGACGTTGAGATATTCCTCGATCTGTCCGGAATCGCCGGCGTCCTCGTTGATCGGAATCCGGATCTTGCCGTCCGGGCTGGTCAGCGCACGCGAGAACAGGCCGGATGCGCGGCCCTCGATGTCGAAGAAGCGGATCTGGCGGAAGTTGAACAGTTTTGCATAGAAGCCGGTCCAGACATCCATCCGGCCGCGATGGACGTTGTGGGTGAGGTGATCGATGTAATAGAGGCCGGAGCCCGCGGGGCGCGGGTTCGCAGCCCCTAACCACTCGAACTCGGCATCATAGGCCGAACCCTTGGCGCCGTAGCGATCGACGAAATAGAGCAGGCTGCCGCCGATGCCCTTGATCGCGGGCACATCGAGCGTCTTCGCCGCGGACGACACATCCGCCGGCTCCGCGCCGAGTGCGATCGCGCGCTCATGGGCGCACTTGGCATCAACCACACGGAACGCGATCGACGGCGCGCAGGGGCCGTGCGCGGCGACGAAATTGAAGCCGTGGCTGCCCGGCTCCTCATTGACGAGATAGTTGATATCGCCCTGGCGATAGACCGTGATCGCCTTGGTCTTGTGGCGGGCGACCGCGACAAAGCCCATCAGCTTGAACAGGGCGTGTAGCTCCGCCGAGTTGGGATGGGCGTATTCGACGAACTCGAAGCCGTCGGTGCCCATCGGGTTCTCGGTGCTAATCTCGGCCGGCGGCGCATCGTGCGGAAACGGACCCATGGCGGGTAACTCCCTGATTTGTCTGGAGATCAGTTTCCGTCACTTGAGGCGCAACGTGCGTGCAAAATAGGGCTCGCTTCGCTATTATTGCGCACGATCCGTGCATGGAATGGATATTTGACGCATGCCTGAAGTCGACGCCTTCGACCTCAAAATGCTCGCCGCCCTGCAAGACGACGGCCGGCTGACCAACCAGCAGCTGGCCGACCTCGTCGGGCTGTCAGCCTCGCAATGCTCGCGGCGGCGGATGCGGCTGGAGGAGGAGAAGGTGATCTCCGGCTATCACGCCGACCTCGCCGGCGAGGCGCTCGGCTTCGGCCTGATCGCCTTCATCCACATCACGCTGGCGACCCACTCGCCCGACAATGCCAAGCGGTTTCGCGAACTGGTCAACCGCGTCGACGACATCCAGGAGGCCTATGCGCTGACCGGCGATGCCGACTACGTGCTGAAGGTGATGCTGCGCGACCTCAAGAGCCTGTCGGACATCGTCAACAACGTGCTGATGCCGCACCAGAGCGTGGCGCATGTGCGCTCCTCGATCGTGCTCGATCGCCTGAAGGAGAGCACCAGGCTGCCGTTGAAATCGTTACAGGCGTGATGGCGCGAATCGAGGGAATTCCGTCATTCGCTTCAGTGGCACGACCTGCGATCATCTGTGCGAATTGGTTCGATACCGCGACATCGGTAGTGGGCTCCCTCTCCCCTTGTGGGAGAGGGTTGGGGTGAGGGGTTCTCTCCGCGAAGCACCCTCTGCCGAGAGACCGTGACCCCTCACCCGGATCGCATCTTGCGATGCGATCCGACCTCTCCCACAAGGGGAGAGGTGCAGCGGTGTCTGCGGCATCCAGGAATCTGAGGAAAGCCATGGCGCTGCAGCTGCGACCGAACTGCGAATATTGCGACAAGGACCTGCCACCGAGCGCCGTCGATGCGCGGATCTGTTCCTACGAATGCACGTTCTGTGCTGATTGCGCCGAGACCAAGCTCGGCAATGTCTGCCCGAACTGCGGCGGCGGCTTTGCGCCGCGGCCGATCCGCCCGGCCAAGCCGTGGCGGGCGGGCGTCTGCACCGTGAACCAGCCGCCGTCGGACAAGCGGGTGCATCTGAAATACAGCCTTGATGACGTCGCGGCGAACACGGCGCGGCTGAGGGATGTCAGGCCGGAGGAGCGGTGATCTCTTCTCGTCATTGCGAGGAGCGAAGCGACGAAGCAATCCACCCATCATCATACGCGGATCGATGGATTGCTTCGCGGAGCCTGTCATCGGGCGCGCATTCGCGCGACCCGTTGGCTCGCAATGACGAATGCGTCACTCCGCCGCGACGATCGTGCCTTCGACCTCGCCAAACCCGACGCGGTAGCCGTCGCCCTGGCACCAGCCGCGCATGACGAGCGAGTCGCCGTTTTCGAGGAACGAACGGGTCACGCCGCTGGCAAGCTCGACCGGCTCGGTGCCGTTCCAGCTGATTTCGAGCAAGCTGCCGCGCTGGTGCTTTTCGGGGCCGGAGATCGTGCCGGACCCGAGGAGGTCGCCGACATTCATCGCGCAGCCGCTGGAAGCGTGGTGCACCAGCTGCTGCACCGACGACCAGTACATGTATTTGAAGTTGGTGCTGCAGATCGTCTTCGCCTCGTTCATCGCACCGGCGCGCAAGCTCACGTCGAGCTGCAAGTCGTAATTGTTCGGCTGGGCCTGCTTGAGATAGGCCAGCGGCTCCGGCTGCTGCGCCGGGCCCTGCATGCGGAACGGCTCCAGCGCCTCGCGCGTCACCACCCACGGGCTGATCGAGGTCGCGAACGCCTTGGCCTGGAATGGGCCGAGCGGCACATACTCCCATTGCTGGATGTCGCGCGCGCTCCAGTCGTTGAGGATGACGAAGCCGAAGATCATCTCCTCGGCCTGCTTCTCGGTCAGCATCTCGCCCATCGCTGACGCCTGTCCAACGACGACACCCATCTCCAATTCGAAGTCGAGCCGCTTGCACGGGCCGAAGCTCGGCACCTCTGCGGTCGGCGGCTTGAGCTGACCGCGCGGCCGCTTGACCTTGGTGCCGCTCACGACGACGGTCGAGGCGCGGCCGTTGTAGCCGATCGGCATGTGCAGCCAGTTCGGCTGCAGCGCATTGTCCTTGCCGCGGAACATGACGCCGACATTGGTGGCGTGCTCTTTCGACGAATAGAAGTCGGTATAGCCCGAGACGGCGAACGGCATGTGCAGCCGGACGTCGGCTATCGGCACCAGCGCCCGCGCCCGCAACTCCCTGTTGTCGCGCAGCTCCGGGTGATCCGAGCGCAACAGCTCGCTGATCCGCGCCCGCGTCGCCGACCATACCTTCGGCCCAAGCGCCATGAAGGCATTGAGTGATGGTTGCGAGAACACGCCGAGCGGCCCGACATCGAGCCGCGAGTCCTGCTCGAGCTCCCAGAGGTCGAGCACATAGTCGCCGATCGCAACCCCGACGCGCGGCGCAAGGCCGTCCTTCGACGAGAACACGCCATAGGGCAGGTTCTGGATCGGGAAGTCGGAGGTCGGCGCGACGTCGATGAAGGAGCGGAGCATTGGGTCGTTGGGGTGGGGCATTGTGGTTCCGATGTGCAATCCGGTGCAACAGCTGATCTTCTTCACCCTCCCCTGGAGGGGGAGGGTCGACGCGAATGAAATGAGCGGCGGGGTGGGGTGACAGTCTATCCGCGAACACACTGCCCGTGTTGAAAGATCACCCCACCCCGTTTCGCATTCCGCTTCGCTGCATGCGAACCGACCCCCTACAGGGGAGGGTCAGATCACGGCTTGGTCGGGTCGAACTTCTTTTCCAAGCCCTTCCAGCAATCCGAGTAATCATCCTGCAGCGTCGACGACGTCGCGGCGTGCTGCGTCACGCGCTGCGGGAAACGGGTCTCGAACATGAAGGCCATCGTGCCGGTCAGCTTCACCGGCTTCAGCTCAGAGTTGCTGGCGTGCTCGAAGGCTTCGCGGTCGGGGCCGTGCGGCAGCATGCAATTATGCAGCGAGATGCCGCCCGGCACGAAGCCTTGCGGCTTGGCGTCGTAGACGCCGTAGATCAGGCCCATGAACTCGGACATGATGTTCATGTGGTACCACGGCGGGCGGAAGGTGTTATCGGCCACCATCCAGCGCTCCGGGAAGATCACGAAGTCGATATTCGCGGTGCCGGCGGTCTCCGACGGCGAGGTCAGCACCGTGAAGATCGACGGATCGGGATGATCGAAGGCGATCGCGCCGACCGGCGAGAAGGTGCGTAGATCGTATTTGTAGGGCGCGTAATTGCCGTGCCAGGCGACGACGTCGATCGGCGAATGCGGCAACGTGGTCTTGAACAGCGAGCCGCCCCACTTCACGTAGAGCTCGGTCGGCGTGTCCTTGTCCTCGTAGGCCGCCACCGGCGTCAGGAAGTCGCGCGAGTTGGCGAGGCAGTTGGCACCGATCGGGCCGCGCTCCGGCAGCGTGAAGGCGCCGCCGTAATTCTCGCAGAGATAACCGCGCGCGGGGCCATTCGGAATCTCGACGCGGAATTTCACGCCGCGCGGGATCACCACGATCTCGCCCGGCTCGGCATCGATGCGGCCGAACTCGGTGACGAGGCGCAGATTGCCCTGCTGCAACACGAACATCATCTCGCCATCGGCATTGTAGAAATGCTGATCGACCATCGATTTGGTGATGAGATAGATGTGCGCCGCCATACCCGCTTGGGTATTGGCATCGCCCGCCGTGGTCATGGTCTGCACGCCCTGCAGGAAGGTCATGTCCTCCTTCGGGATCGGCGCCGGGTCCCAGCGCAGTTGCGCGATCGGCATGTCGTATTCGTGGCACGGCGCGGTGCGCCACAGCCCGCTATCTGCCTTGGCGAAGCGGCCCGAATGCCGCACC
The DNA here is from genome assembly GCF_015291625.1 of Bradyrhizobium sp. CCBAU 53421. Lineage (NCBI taxonomy): Bacteria > Pseudomonadati > Pseudomonadota > Alphaproteobacteria > Hyphomicrobiales > Nitrobacteraceae > Bradyrhizobium > Bradyrhizobium sp. CCBAU 53421. The sequence continues at coordinate 570,525 of NZ_CP030047.1, read as the reverse complement.
GACGGGCGGATACGATACAGCCAGGAGCGTTCATTGGTGCCGCGCGGCGCCGTGAACGGCGAGCCGGACAATTGCTCGGCATAGAGCCCGTAAGCGCAGCGCTGCGGCGAGTTGCGCCCCATCGGCAGTGCGCCGGGCAAGGCCTCGGTCTCGAAGCTGTTGCCGAAGCCGGACATGTAGCCCGGGGTGACCTGCCCCGAGCTGCGAACGATCTGATCAGGCGAGGTGTTGATGTTCACGACTATCCTCCTCCTTGCAGGGCGGCCCACATTTCCTGGTCGCGCTTGTCGGTCCAGATCACGGGATCGTCGATCCCGGACGCCTCGTCATAGGCGCGCGAAACGTTGAACGGCAGGCAATGCTCGTAGATTGCGAACTTCGAGAACTTCGGATCCATCACCTCGCGCGTCGCCGCCATCGATTCCTTCAGGCTGCGGCCCTTGGCGACGGACGCTTCGGCGGCGCCGTAGAGCGTGGTGACGAAGTCGCGGGTCATCGCGATCGCATCGCGTCCGGTCTCGAGGCCCTTCAGCGCATCGCCGCGGCCCGGCGCGATCGCCTTCGGATTGAAGGCGCGGATCTCGTTCAAGGTCATCGGCCATTCGCGCAGATGTGCATCGCCGCAATAGCAGGCCGAGTGATATTCGATGAGGTCGCCGGAGAACATCACCTCGGCATCCGGCACCCAGGCGACGATATCGCCCGAGGTGTGGCCGGCGCCGAGCTGCATCAGCCGCACCTCGCGCTTGCCGAGATAGATCGACATCTCGCCCTCGAAGGTCAGCGTCGGCCAGGTCAGGCCGGGAATGCTCGCTGCATCCTGGAACAGTCGCGGGAAGCGGCCGTATTCGGAATCCCAGTCCTGCTGGCCGCGCTCCTGGATCAGGCGATAGGTCTCCTGCGAGGCGACGATGCCCTGCGCCTTGTAAGCGGAGGCGCCGAGCACGCGCACCGCGTGATAATGCGACAGCACGACATATTTGATCGGCTTGTCGGTGACGGTCTTGACCCGCTCGATCACCTTGTTGGCCATCGCGGGCGTTGCCTGCGCGTCGAACACCAGGCAGCCGTCGTCGCCGACGATCACGGCAGTGTTGGGATCGCCCTCGGCGGTGAAGGCGTAGAGATCGGTGCCGATCTCGGAGAAGGTGACCTTCTTCTCGGCGAGATCCGTGGTCGATGCGAAACCTTTGGCCATCAGTTCAATCCTGTCCGTTTGATCAGTGCTATTGTTGTTGCTGTTGTTGCTGCTGCTGGCTCGCGTCCAGCATGCGCCGCTTCGCCAGCGCGATCGCCTCGCGTAGCACGTCGAGATCGCCGATGTGGTTGGCGAGCACCAGAACCAGCGTCGCATCGAGATCGGCGCTTTGCGCCTCGGTGAGGCCGCGATGTGCCTCGACGATAGCGCGGAAGGCGTCATCGGGCTTTGCGAAGTTCGAACTGGTCGACAGCGCCATCGCAGATCCCTCAGTTCACGCCTGATGCGCGCGCCAGTGCCGCGTCGAGCGCCGGCCGCGCCGCTTTCCGGAAGCGCGCCGCGACATAACCATCGGGCCGCAGCAGATAGGCAGTGCCGGGCTCGGCATCGTAGCGCTTGCCGGCGAGGCCCTGCGCGTCGACCAGCCCACCCTCGCCGCCGACGCGGATGGTGCCGACGCCATCAGGCACATCGAGAGCTGTGCCATTGCCAAACTCCAGCAGCGTGAAGCGTGTTCCCTTCTTGATGAAAACGTCGGTCAAATAGCTGGAACCGCCGCCCTGCTCGGTCACCGGCGCATCCGGCATCGAGGTGCCCGGTCGCGGGCCGCCGCGCCAGTCGTCACGATCCTCACTCGACAGCGGCGTGTCGTAGACCGACGGCACCGACAACCGGCCGCCATTGACCATGCGCTTGCCGAACTCGGTATCCTCTGCGAGCGACAGCACGGCCTGGCGCAGCCGCGCCTCCTGCCGGGTTACCGGCGCCATGAAATCGGTCGAGCGGGTGGACTCGCGGATGTTCTCGTCCGCCGCCGCGCTGCGCTCGATGTGATAGGTCTCAAGCAGACCTTCCGGCGACAGCCGGCGCAGCACGCGGTCGAGCTTCCACGCCAGATTCTCGGCGTCCTCGAGCCCGGAATTGGCGCCGCGCGCGCCGAACGGCGAGACCTGGTGGGCGGAATCACCGGCAAAGATCACCCGGCCGTGGATGAACCTGGCCATCCGGCGGCACTGGAACTTGTACAGCGAGATCCACTCGAACTCGAACTTGTCATGGCCGAGCATGCGCTCGATCCGCGGTCGGACGTTCTCGGGCTGCTTCTCGGCGACCGGATCAGCATCGGGATTGAGCTGCAGGTCGATCCGCCAGATATCGTCCGGTTGCTTGTGCAGCAGCGCCGAGCGCCCGGCGTGGAACGGCGGATCGAACCAGAACCAGCGCTCGGTCGGAAACGCCGCCGTCATCTTGACGTCGGCGATCAGGAACTGGTCCTCGAACACCTGGCCTGCAAACTCGGCGCCGACCATCTGCCGCAGCGAGGACCGCGCACCGTCGCAGGCGACAACGAAGGAGGCATGCACCTGATAGGAGCCTTCAGGCGTCGCGATCGTCAGCGCGACGCCATCGTTGCGGCTCTCCAGCGCGATCACCTTGTTGCGCCAGCGCAGGTCGATCTCAGGCAGCTGCTCAACTCGGTCGACCAGATAGGCCTCGGCGTAGAACTGCTGCAGATTGATGAAAGCCGGCCGCTTGTGGCCTTCTTCAGGAAGAAGATTGAACTGGTAGAGCTGCGAGGCGCCGTGAAAAATCTTGCCGACGCTCCACACCACGCCCTTCTCGACCATGCGGTCGCCGACGCCGAGGCGATCCCAGAATTCGAGCGAGCGTTTCGAGAAGCAGATCGCCCGCGAGCCCTCGCCGATCCGGTCGGCATCGTCGAGCAGCACCACGCGCTGGCCGCGCTGCGCAAGATCGATCGCGAGCGACAATCCCACCGGCCCAGCGCCGACCACGACGACCGGATGCTCCGCGACATTGGCGCCCGACCGGTCCTGGTCGGGATGGCGGCGATAGCCGAATTGGGTTTTGGCCTGTGCCGTGTTGGCTGATGCCATTGCGTGACCCTAATTGCGTGACCCTGGATGTTCCCTGGTGCCGCCGGCCCTTATTTTGTGCTCGAGCTGCGGCTTGTGTGACTGGATTACGACCAGGACCTTGCGGGCCGGCCGTGACCTTGCTAAATTAGTCTCACTTGCAACTATCTTAAACTCCCAGTCGGGCTCGCCGTCAACTCAAATTGGAGGAATTTTTGGCCAGAACCTCTGCAAGCCAGCCTCCAGCCCGGCCGCGCAGCGCCGTGGAAGCGGACGCGCGCGACGATGCCGCGCCGACCAAGAAGCGCCTCGACCTTTTCCACTTCATGCCGTTCCGTCTGAATCGGCTGGCGGCCGAGGTGTCCTCGGCGCTGTCGAGCGAATATCAGGCGCGCTACGGCCTCGACATTCCGGAATGGCGCGTGCTTGCCACGCTCGGTTTCCGCAGCGATCCCTGCAGCGCGCAGTATATCGCGCACTGCACCCGCACCCATAAGTCCACGATCAGCCGCGCGGTGTCGGCGTTGATGGAGCGCGAGATCGTCGAGCGCGTCGAGAACGCCGACGACCGCCGCGAATTCCGCCTGCGGCTGACCAAGAAGGGCCAGGCGCTGTACGAGGAGCTGATCCCGCGTCTGCTGCGCAAGGAGCAGGAGATCCTGTCCTGTCTTTCCGCGCAGGAACGCCGCGACCTCGGCCGACTGCTCGGCAAGGTCGAGAACAGCCTCGAGCTGGTGCAGACCAGCGAAGAGGCCGACGCCAAGGACGTGTATTAAGGCGGCCCTCTTTCGCGCACAGCTACCAAACCCGTCATCCTGAGGTGCGAGCGGAGCGAGCCTCGAAGGATGCACGGCCGCAGTCGGGCCGTCGTGCTTCGAGACGGCCGCTGCGCGGCCTCCTCAGCATGACGGTGATAGGGTTACGCACACTGATGCGAGGCGAAATATTGCACTAGCCGCGATCGATATGCTTCGCGATCACCGGGAAATAATTCTCCCCCGATCCCTTGTCGATCGCCTCCTGCAGCACCGTGCCGATCAGCTCCGCGCCGCGGATCTTGATGCCGGCATCGGCGGCAAGCTCGAGCGCGTAGGACAGATCCTTCAGCGCATATTCGGTCGAGAACGCGCGCTCGGGAAACACGCCGGGCACGATCGCCTTCATGCCGTGGTTGCGCAGCGCAAAGCTGTCGGCCGAGCCTTTCGACAGGGTTTCCAGCAGCAGTTTCGGATCGACGCCATTGTGCTTCGCCACCGCAACGGCCTCGGCCAGCGCGTTCACGGTCTCGAACAGCACCATGTTGTTGAGGATCTTGGTGACCTGCCCGGCGCCAACCTCGCCGCAATTGGTGACGTCGGTGGCAAAGCAGCGGATCAAGGGCTCGATCGCAGCATAGAGCGCGGGCACCGCGCCGACCATGACGCTGAGCGTACCGTCCTGCGCCGCCTGCCGGGTGCGCGCGATCGGCGCGTCGGCCCAGGCCGCGCCCTTGGCCTGCAATTGCGCGGCGAAGTCGCGGGTCTGGCTCACCGAGGACGTGCCGAGATCGACCACGACCTGGGCGGCCCTCACATTCTTCAAAATTCCGTCGCCTTCGAACACCGCGCGCACATGCTTCGCGCTCGGCAGGCAGAGGAACAGCGCATCGCTCTGCTTGATGACGTCGGCAACGGTTTCAGCCACATCGGCGCCGTCGGCGCGCAGCCGTTGCAGCGGCTCGGGCGCAAGGTCGAACACCACGACGCGCTTGCCGCTCTTCTTGACGAGGTTGCGGCAGATCGGCTCACCCATCACGCCGAGGCCAATGAATCCGAGAGTCTTGTATTCAGTCATATCAACTCTTCTTTTGACGTTTCTTGAACTGCGCTTCGCCCAAACCGGCGAAGCTATTTCGCGAACGATCGCGACGGCGCCAGATGCAGGGCGAACGCATCGACCTTGTCGCTGGCGCGCGGATAGATCTCGCTGACGATCGGATCGTGGCCGGGAATGAAGCGGTCAGGATGACCGGCGAGCCGCTCGACGGTCTCCCAGCCCTGCGCCATGTCGCCGACATTATAGACGATCGGGAACGGGCTCCTCCTGTGCAGGTTCGCATAATAATGCGCGGCGTCGGAGGCCAGCACGACCGGGCCGCGCGCGGTCTCGACCCGCACCACCTGCAGGCCGTCGGAATGGCCGCCGACGCGATGCACGGTGACGCCGGGCGCGATCTCGCCGTCGCCGGAATGGAAGGTGACGCGCTCGCCATAGACGTGGCGGACCATCTGGGTGACATGTTCAATAGAGAACGGATGGCGCAGCATGCCGTTGCACATGCAGCGGCCGGTCGCGTAGCTCATCTCGCGTTCCTGCAGATGGAATTTGGCATTCGGGAAGCGATCCAGATTGCCCGCATGATCGTAATGCAGATGGGTCACGATCACGTCGCGGATCGCGTCGGCCGACACGCCGAAGCCGGCCAGCGCATCGACCGGGTTGAGCGTCAGCTTGCGGGCGCGCGCCTTGGCTTCCTCGGCGTTGAAGCCGGTGTCGACCAGGATGTCGCGGCCGTGGCCGCGGATCAGCCAAACGAAATAATCCAGATCCTGCGCGGTGGTGTCATGCGGATCGGGCAGCAGGAAATTCAGGTGGGGCGTGCGCGGCGACATCGTCGCATAGCGCAGGGCGTAGATCTCGTAGGCGTTTCCCATCGGTTTCGCTCTTGCTTGCGGTCTTGTTGAATGGCTTGCGTCCCGAACACAAAGCCATCGCCTCGCGCAAAGGTCAAACCGCGCTGACTGCGACGCGCGCATGACAGATCGGCCCAAACCACTGCGCAAGCCACTGTGAGTGCAATCACATTATCCGCTCAAAGGAACCAGCACCATGCCACGACGGCGATGGCCATGACCGCGTGCTGTTGCAGTGCGGCCTAATGATCGCCGCCGCGATAAACGATGCTGCCGCAAGTCGTTGACGGGGTTTGGCCGTGGTTTGATAATGCGATTTCGCTAGAGTAAGGTCCCCGGGGCGCAGGCTGGAAGCGGCGCCATTTCATTGGAATGCCGCGATCTGGATTTGCCGCGATTATGAAAATCCGCCTTGCCTTGCTCGCCACGCTGATTTTTTCAATCGCGTCGCCGACCCTGTCCTTCGCCGCCGGCGATCGCTTCGCGCTGGTCATCGGCAACGCCAAATATCCCGACGCTGACGCGCCGCTGAAGGAGCCGGTCAACGACGCCCGTGACGTCGCCGACGAGCTCAAGCGCGACGGCTTCACCGTCGAGGTCGGCGAGAACCTGACCGGCGACGGCATGCGCCGTGCCTTCGACCGGCTCTACGGCAAGATCAAGCCGGGCTCGGTCGCGCTGATCTTCTTCTCCGGCTACGGCATCCAGTCGAACCGGCAGAGCTACATGATCCCGGTCGATGCCCAGATCTGGGCCGAGGCCGACGTCCGCCGCGACGGCTTCAGCCTCGAGACCGTGCTCGGCGAGATCAACAGCCGCGGCGCCGGGGTGAAGATCGCCCTGATCGATGCCTCCAGGCGCAACCCGTTCGAGCGCCGCTTCCGCAGCTTCTCGGCGGGGCTTGCCCCGGTGATCGCACCCAACGGAACGCTGGTCATGTATTCGGCCGCGCTGTCGTCCGTGGTCTCGGACAATGGCAGCGACCGCAGCCTGTTCGTGCGGGAACTGCTGAAGGAAATCCGCACCCCCGACCTGATGGCAGAGGAAACGCTGAACCGCACCCGCGTCGGCGTGACCCGGGCCTCACGGCAGGAACAGGTGCCGTGGATCTCGTCGTCGCTGGCCGAGGATTTCTCGTTCATTCCGGGCGGTGCGCCGGGAGCATCGACTGCCGGGCCCACGCCCGCCGCATCGCCGTCGCCCGAGGTGGCCGCGGCACCGCCGGTCGCGCCTCCCCCGGCGCCGCCAGCCCCGCCCGCGGCAACGCCGACGCCGGCACCGCCGCCTCCTGCGGCAACTGCGCCGCCACCGGCGCCGCCGAAGCCATCCGTCGCGACAGCTCCGACGGCACCGCCGCCCGCGCCAAAGGCGCCCGAGATCGCGCTGCCGCCGCCGGCGCCTCCGCCGCCGGTGGTGATCCAGCCCACGCCGGCGCCGAGCACTTCGCCTGTTCTCGCCGATGATCCGACGATCAAGAGCCTGAACGACAGGCTGGACAAGAATCCGGATGACGCGGCTGCGCTGTATCGCCGCGGCCAGGTCTTTGCCAGCAAGGGCGCCTACGACCTCGCGGTGAAGGACTTCACCAATTCACTGCGGCTGAACCCGAAGGATGTCGAGGCCTACAACAACCGCTGCTGGGTCCGCACCGTGATCGGCGACCTGCAGGCCGCCTTGAAGGACTGCAACGAGGCGCTGCGGCTGCGCCCGAATTTCGTCGATGCGCTCGACAGCCGCGGCCTGATGAACCTGAAGGGCGGGCAGAACAAGAACGCGATCGCCGATTTCGACGCCGCGCTGAAGATCAACCCGCGGTTGACCTCGTCGCTGTACGGGCGCGGCCTTGCCAAGAAGCGCAACGGCGCGGTCGCGGAAGGCGATCTCGACATCGCCAACGCCAAGGCGATGGACCCGAACATCGTCAAGGAATTCGCCGACTACGGCGTCCAGTAACATATGGACGACGGCCTGCCTGCGGCTCGAACCGCCGCTGCAATCGCGCGACTAATCAGAGGATGCATGCCGGGCAGCGATGTCCGCGATCAATCTCAACCGTTGCATGGAACCGCGCCAGCCTGCGCAGGAGGGACCGAGATGTTCAAGCCGTCGGCAAGGGCCGCGATGCTTTCAATCGTGACCGTCGGCGCCGTGCTGTCGTTCGGCATGGCGGCCGCCCGCGCCGGTGACGATGTCACCGAGGACCAGATCATCAAGGCGTTGACGCCCGAGAAGAAGCCGCTGACCCGCGGCCTTTCGGTCGGCCCGCAGACCTCGCCCGGGCTGAATGCCGACCAGGCCAAGTTCGTGCAGAGCATCCGTGGCCGCGCCACCCGTTCGCTGTCCTCGACTGAGCGCGAGGAAATCGCGACCATCGTCCAGGACAAGCCGAAGATCGATCTCGAGATCAATTTCGACTACAACTCCGCCGACATCAGCGCGAAGTCACTGCCGTCGGTGCAGGCGCTCGGCCGCGCCCTGACCAATCAGGACCTGAAGGGCTCGACCTTCGTGGTCGCCGGCCATACCGACGCCGCCGGCGGCGAGGACTACAATCAGGGCCTCTCGGAGCGCCGCGCCGACGCCATCAAGCGCTATCTGGTCGACAAATATGGCATCAACGGCACCGACCTCGTCACGGTCGGCTATGGCAAGAGCAAGCTGAAGGACCCGAGCCACCCGATGGCGGACATCAACCGGCGCGTCCAGGTCGTGAACGTGGAAAACAAGGACACCGCGTCCAAGTGATCCGGATGTGATGAGCGGTGGCGTGGCCCCTTTTTGGGGTTACAATGCGTCCCGCACCCCGGCGGGGCGCATTTGCTTTAGGGCCGCAGCCCAAAGCGGCCTCACAGGTGACCCGCCTCACATGACGTCCGGGCATGATCCGGAACAATGGACCTTGGCCTTTTCGATGCTCACGCAATACGACGACGTGGCGAGACTTCGACGAGCGCCCAAGATAATCACTATCGATACGAGCCAAGCGCTGGATTGATCAGGCGATGAACTTTTCCCAATACCTCAAGCCTGCGCTTGGCACGGTGGTCTTCCTCGCGCTGGCTGTCGCCTATTACGCGTTCGAGCACCGCTCCCGTCCGGAGGAGAAGGAGACGCCGGGCCAGGCGCTGGTCGTGGTGACGAAGTCGACCAATGCCTGCTTCTCCGACATGGTCCGCGTCACCGGCTTCATCGTGCCGCGCCGCGAGGCGCAGGTGAATGTCGACCAGGACGGCTCCAAGGTCACCGACGTGCTGGTCCGCGAGGGCGACGCCGTGACCGAGAACCAGGAACTGGCGCGGCTGACCCCGCCGCCGCAGCAGGCCGCGCAGGGCAATGCCAAGCCGCTGGTGCTGCGCGCGCCGGCCGCCGGCCTCGTCACCGAGGTGCGCACCGCGCCCGGCGCCCCGGCCTCGCCGCAGGCGCCGCCGATGTTCAAGATCTCGGTGAACAACGAGATCGAGCTCGATGCCGAGGTGCCGGGCTTCCAACTGCTGAAGCTCAATCCCGGCGCCAACGTGCGGATCAGCCGCGACGATGCGCCCGATATCGTCGGCAAGGTCCGCCAGATCTCGCCGCAGATCGACCGCACCACCCAGCTCGGGCACGTCCGCATCACCATCAACAACAATCCGACGCTGAAGGTCGGCATGTTCGCCCGCGCCAACATCGACGCCAAGCGCTCCTGCGGCGTCGCGGTGCCGCGCACCGCGATCGACCGCCTGACCCTGCAGGTCGTGAAGGGCAACACAGTCGAGACCCGCAGGGTGCGCGTCGGGCTGACCTCCGACACCTCGACCGAAATCCTTGAAGGCCTCGACGTCGGCGAAATCGTCGTGGCCGATGCTGGCACCTCGCTGCATGACGGCGACCAGATCAAGACCATGTTCGCCGACGAACTCGATCGCACGCGATCACGCTAATTCAGGCAAGCTCATGGCTTTGAACATCTCGGCATGGTCGATCCGGAACCCGCTTCCCTCGATCGTCTTCTCGATCATCCTGCTGGTGCTGGGCTGGGTCTCCTTCACCAAGCTCGCAGTGACGCGGCTGCCGAGCGCCGACATTCCGGTGATCTCGGTCGCGGTCTCGCAGTTCGGCGCCGCGCCGTCGGAACTGGAATCGCAGGTCACCAAGACGATCGAGGACGGCGTCTCCGGCGTCGAGGGCGTGCGCCACATCTCCTCCTCGATCACCGACGGCCTGTCGGTGACCACGATCCAGTTCGCGCTGGAGACCAACACCGACCGCGCGCTCAACGACGTCAAGGACGCGGTGACGCGGGTGCGCGCCAACCTGCCGCAGAACGTCACCGAGCCGTTGATCCAGCGCGTCGACGTGATCGGCCTGCCGATCGTGACTTATGCCGCGATCTCGCCCGGCAAGACGCCGGAGCAGCTCTCATACTTCGTCGACGACGTGGTCAAGCGCGCGCTGCAGGGCGTGCGCGGCGTCGCCCAGGTCGAGCGCATCGGCGGTGTCGAGCGCGAGATCCTGGTCTCGCTCGATCCAGACAAGCTGCAGGCGGTGGGGCTTACCGCGGTCAACGTCAGCCAGATCCTGCGCGGCACCAATGTCGACGTCGCCGGCGGCCGCGCCGAGATCGGCAAGAACGACCAGGCGATCCGCACGCTGGCCGGCGCCAAGACGCTGAACGAGCTCGCCGGCACCATGATCCCGCTGTTCGGCGGCGGCGAGATCCGGCTCGACGATCTCGGCACCGTCACCGACACCATCGCCGACCGGCGCACCTTCGCCCGCTTCAACGGCGAGCCGGTGGTGGCGCTCGGCATCAAGCGCTCCAAGGGCGCCAGCGACGTCGTCGTCGCGGCCGCGGTGCAGAAGCGGATCGACGCGCTGAAAGTGGCCTATCCCGACGTCGACCTCAAGCTGATCGACACCTCGGTCGAGTTCACCAAGGGCAATTACGAGGCCGCGATCTCGACCCTGTTCGAAGGCGCGATCCTCGCCGTGATCATCGTGCTGCTGTTCCTGCGCGACATGCGCGCCACCATCATCGCGGCGGTCTCGCTGCCGTTGTCGATCTTCCCGGCGTTCTGGGCGATGGACCTGCTCGGCTTCTCGCTCAACCTGGTCTCGTTCCTCGCCATCACGCTGTCGACCGGTATTCTCGTCGATGACGCCATCGTCGAGATCGAGAACATCGTCCGCCACATGCGGATGGGCAAGACGCCCTACCGCGCCGCGCTCGAGGCCGCCGACGAGATCGGCCTCGCGGTGATCGCGATCTCGCTCACCATCATCGCGATCTTCGCGCCGGCGAGCTTCATGTCCGGGATCGCCGGTCAGTTCTTCAAGCAGTTCGGCATCACCGTGTCGGTGCAGGTGTTCTTCTCGCTACTCGCCGCGCGCTTCGTGACACCGATGCTGGCCGCCTATTTCCTCAAGCACCATGACCACGACGACCCGCCGCCCGGCCGCATCCTGCGCACCTATCACGGCCTCGTCACCTGGTCGGTGAAGCACCATTATATCACCGTGCTGATCGGCTTTGCGGTGTTCGCCGCGTCGATCTGGAGCATCACACTGCTGCCGCAGGGCTTCCTGCCGGCGCAGGACACCGCGCGCTCGCTGCTGGCGATGGAGCTGCCGCCCGGCTCGCAGCTTGCCTATACCGAGAAGGTCACCGAGGAGATCGTGGCGCGGCTGCGCAAGCGGCCCGAGGTGCGCAGCGTGTTCGTCGACGGCGGCCGCGTGCCGCCGGGCATTCAGGAAGTGCGCCGCGCCGCGCTGATCATCAACTACACGCCGAAGGCGGACCGCAGGATCACCCAGCGCGAGCTGGAGCTGTCGATCGGCAAGGAGCTCGACAACGTCCCCGACATCAGGTTCTGGTTCCTCGACGAGAACGGCCTGCGTGCCATCTCGCTGGTCGTCACCGGCACCGACAGCAACATCGTCAACAACGTCGCCAGCGAACTGGCGACGCAGATGAAGCGGATCCCGATCATCGCCAACGTGATCTCGGAGACCGCGCTCGACCGGCCCGAGCTGCGCATCCGTCCGCGCGCCGAGCTCGCGGCACGGCTGGGCGTATCGACCGAAAGCCTGTCGCAGACCATCCGCGTCGCCACCATCGGCGACGTCGGCCCGGCACTGGCCAAGTTCGACGCCGGCGACCGCCAGGTGCCGATCCGCGTTCAGCTCGAGGACAATGCGCGCAGCGATCTGCAGATGCTGGAGCAGCTGCGCGTGCCGCTCGGCCAGCGCGGCGAGCGCGGTGGCGTGCCGCTCTCCGTCGTCGCCGACATCCAGCTCGATCAGGGCCCGACCAGCATCAACCGCTACGACCGCGAGCGGCAGGCGACCGTCGCGGCCGACCTGGTCGGCAATGCCGCGCTCGGCGACGCCACCAAGCTGATCTACGATCTGCCGGTCATGAAGAGCCTGCCGAAGGGCGTCAAGGTCAGCCCGTCCGGCGACGCCGAGAGCCTCGCCGAGCTGTCCGACGGCTTCGCCACCGCGATCACCGCCGGCCTGATGATGGTCTATGCCGTGCTGGTGCTGCTGTTCGGCACCTTCCTGCAGCCGATCACCATCCTGTTCTCGCTGCCGCTCTCGATCGGCGGCGCGATCGGCGCGCTGCTCCTGACCGGCAAGCAGCTCACCACGCCGGTGTGGATCGGCATCCTGATGCTGATGGGCATCGTGACCAAGAACGCCATCATGCTGGTGGAGTTCGCGGTGGAGGCGATCCGCGACGGCAAGGCGCGCGAGGATGCCATGATCGACGCCGGCATGAAGCGCGCCCGCCCGATCGTGATGACCACGATCGCGATGGCCGCCGGCATGATGCCCTCGGCACTGGCGTTCGGTGCCGGCGGCGAATTCCGCTCGCCGATGGCGCTCGCGGTGATCGGCGGCCTGATCTTCTCGACCGTGCTGTCGCTGGTGTTCGTGCCGGCGATGTTCATGGTGATGGACGATATCGGCGGCCTGATCTGGCGCCTCGGCAAGCGGCTCGTGGTCTCGCATGCCGACCATGAGCTCACCCCGAGCGAGCCCGAGGCCGGCAAGGCCAAGAAGCCCGGCCCGCCGAACATGATCTCGCCTGCGGCGGAGTGAACCGAGGCGCGCCGTGTTAGCGGCCGATGAAGGGGCGCCCACCAAATTTTCGAAAACAACCCCATGCAAAGGAGCCGAGCGGCTTGCCGGCGGCCCGACAGCTTGACACGTCGGGCAACTCAGGGGTACGATTCCATTATTCCGAAATCGTGCAGACGCCTCAACCTTGCTCGGCGTCATCACCCGCGCAGGCGGGTGATCCAGTATTCCAGAGGCAGCAGTGCTTGAGCCGAGGGGCCGCGGCGTACTGGATCGCCCGGTCGAGGCCGGGCGATGACGGCGGTGGACGGCAGGGGATGAACCGGCTCGCGGCAAGACCGATTCAATGCGGTTTCATCAAGCCCTAGTACAGCCGCGTCCGATACGCCTCTTCCATCGCCTTCTCGGCGGTCTCGACCTCGATCGCTGCGGTCTGCTCGGCGATGATGCGGCCCAGCGTCGGGAAGCTGTGGCGCTCGACCTGCGCGGCGGGATTCCATAGCTTCGAGCGCATCAGCGCCTTGCCGCAATGGAAGTAGGTCTCATCGACATGCACCTTCATGCCGATGATCGGCGTGACGTTCTGCACCGTCAGCGGCGTCAGGAGATCCGGCTCCTGCGAAATCTCCGCCCGCCCGTTGATCCGAAGCGTCTCGTTGATGCCCGGCACCATGAAGATCAGCCCGACGCCGGGCGAGGCCAGGATATTGCCGAACGTATCGACCCGGTTGTTGCCGCGGCGGTCCGGGATCAGCAGCGTCTTGTCGTCGAGCACCGAGACGAAGCCCGGCGCATCGCCGCGCGGGCTCGCGTCGGCGTGGCCCTTGCCGTCGCTGGAGGCGATGACCAGGAACGGCGACAGCGCGATGAAGTCGCGGCAGAACTTGTCGAGATGGTTGAGCACCTTCTTCTCCGCGAGCGGGCTCACTTGCCCGAAATGCCCACGAAGATCCTCCTGCGACTTGACCGGCGGCTTGCCGCCTGCGCCCTCATGACCCATAGCGAACCTCCCTTTATTGTTAGTCTATACCGCGTCGATGCCGGAATCGATCCTCGCCGTCTCGGCCGCGGCCGCAAAGCCCGGCTGGTCGAAGAAATCGCGACCAGGGATCGCATCGAGCAGGTCACGCGTATAGGCCTGGCGCGGCGCGGTGAAGACCTCGGCCGTGCTGCCTTCCTCGACGATGCGTCCCTTCTGCAGCACGATGACGCGGTCGGCGATCTCGGCGGCGATCCGCAAATCATGGGTGATGAAGATCATCGCGAGCCGCATCTCCTGGCGCAGCTCGGCGAGCAGCGCCAGCACCTGGGCCTGCACCGACACGTCGAGCGCCGACACCGCCTCGTCGGCGATCAGGACCCGCGGCTTGAGTGCGAGCGCCCGCGCGATGCAGATGCGCTGGCGCTGGCCGCCCGAGAATTCGTGCGGGTAGCGATCCGCGGCGGTTTCCGACAGGCCGACCCGCACCAGCAGCTTCCTCGCCTGCGCCATCGCATCAGTGCGCGAGGTACCGTAGGCCATCGGGCCCCGCGCGATGGCATCGCCGACCTTCTGGCGCGGATCGAGGCTGGCAAACGGATCCTGGAACACGATCTGGAGCTGCCGCCGCGCCTGGCGCAAGGCCTCGCCGCGCAGTTGCCGCAGGTCCGCGCCGCCGAAACGGATGGCGCCGGCATCCGGCTCGGTCAGCCGCATGATCATGCGCCCGAGCGTGGATTTGCCGGAGCCGGATTCGCCGACGACGGCCAGCGTCTCGCCTTCGTGCAGGGTCAGCGAGATGCCGTCCGCGGCGACCACCTCGCGCGGCGGCTGCAACCAGCCGCGCTTGACCCGAAAGGTCTTTTGCAGGCTGACGACTTCCAGCAGCGGCTCCGGCCGCACGATCGTGTCATGGATATCGGCAAGCCGCGCCTTCGGAACCGCGTCGATCAATTCGCGGGTGTAGGCGGCCTCCGGATTGCGCAGCACCTCGCTGGCGGTGCCCTGCTCGACCACCTTGCCATGGCGCAGCACCACGACGCGATCGGCGACGTCGGCGACGACGCCGAAATCATGGGTGATCAGCAACACGCCCATGCCGCGCTCGCGCCGGAGATCGTCGATCAGGCGCAGGATCTGGCGCTGGGTCGTGACATCGAGCGCGGTGGTCGGCTCGTCCGCGATCAGCAGCGCAGGCCGGTTGGCCATCGCCATCGCGATCATCACGCGTTGGCGCTGGCCGCCGGACAGCTCGAACGGATAGCTCTTCTCCAGCAGCAGCGGGTTCGGCAGCCCGACCTGCGTCAGCAGCGTCTGCACCCGCTCGCGGACCTCCGCCGTCGATGGCGTCGGCCGCTGGTGCGCCAGGATCATCTCCTCGATCTGCTTGCCGACCCGCTTGAGCGGATTGAGCGAGGACAACGGCTCCTGGAAGATCATCGCGGCATTGCCGCCACGCAGGTTTCGCAGACCACGGCCGTCGAGCTTCGACGGATCCTTCCCCGCGACCGTCACGCTGCCGGACACGATATCGACGCCGCGCGGCAACAGTTGCAGCACGGCATGGGCGATCATCGACTTGCCGGAGCCGGATTCGCCGACCAGACAGACCACCTCGTTCGGCTTGATCTCAAACGACACGTTCTCGACCGCGAGAGGCCGGTCGCCGCCCTTGGGGAGCGCGATCGAGAGATCATCGACCGCAAGAACCGGCGCGCTGGACTGCATGGCGTCGCTCATGACCGGCGCCTCGAGACGCGCGGGTTGAGGACGTCGGACAGGCCTTCGCCGAACAGGTTGATCGCCAGCACGGTGACGAGGATGGCAACGCCGGGAAACACGCTCATCCACCACGCATTGCGGATCACGGTGCGCCCCGCGCCGATCATGAAGCCCCACGACATCAGATTGGGATCGCCGAGCCCCATGAAGGACAGCGCGCTTTCCAGCAGGATCGCGGTCGCGACCGTCAGCGACGTCACCACCAGGATCGGCGAGATCGCATTCGGCAGGATGTGGCCGAGCACGATTCGCCAGGTGCGCTCGCCCTGGCACAGCGCGGCCTCGACGAACTCGCGATGGCGGAGACGGAGAAATTCGGCGCGTGTCAGCCGCGCCAGCGGCGGCCAGCTCACCGCCCCGATGGTCAGGATGATCGTCAGCAGCGATGGATTGAAGGTCGCGACCAGCAGGATCGCCAGCACGAAGGCCGGAATTGTCTGGAACAACTCCGTCATCCGCATCAGCACCAGATCGACCTTGCCGCCGAAATAACCCGAGATCGCGCCGATCACGACGCCGATCGCCATCGCTGCGAGCGCCGACGCGATGCCGATCAGCAGCGAGACGCGCGCGCCATAGGCGACGCCGGCCGCGACATCACGGCCGAGCGTATCGCCGCCGAGCCATAATCCGTCTTCACCCGGCGGTGTGAACGGCGCACCGACCATTTCCCAGGGCGAGACCGGAAACACGATCGGCGCGATGATCGCGACGACGACAACGACGAGCAGCAGGACAAGCCCGATCATTCCGCTGGGATGACGCAGGAAGGCGCGCGCTGTCTCCATCACGCCGCCCCAGTGGTCATGCGCGGATCGATCAGGCGGTAGACCAGGTCGGTCAGCAGATTGAGCGCGATCACGACGATCGAGAGGATCAGGAAGATACCGAGCAGCACCGGATAGTCGCGCTGCAATAGCGCCTCGAAGGTCAGGCGGCCGAGGCCGGGCCAGGCGAACACCGTCTCGATCACCACGGCACCGCCGACCAGCGCGCCGGCCTGCATGCCGGCGACGGTGACGACCGGCACCAGCGCATTGCGCAGCATGTGGCCGACCACGATCCGCGTGCCGGACAGGCCCTTGGCGCGCGCCGTCTTGATGAAATCCTGCTGCGCGACCTCGATGATCGAGGATCGCATCAGCCGTGCATAGATCGCCAGGTAGATCGCCGCCAGCGAGGTGACCGGCATGATCATGTGCTTCATGATGTCGAGCGCGTGCTCGATCGGGGAGAGCTGGACGTTGATGGTCTCGTAGCCGAACGGCGGCAGCCAGCCGAGCGTCACCGAGAACACCAGCACCAGCATCAGGCCGAGCCAGAACACCGGCGTCGCGTAGAGCACCAGCGAGAGCACGGTGAACACCGTGTCGAGCACGCTGCCGGCCGCGAGCCCCGCCAGCGCGCCGAGCGCGGTGCCGATCAGGAGCGCGAGGCAGAACGCCGTCACCGTCAGCAGCAGCGTCGCCGGAAGCCGTTCGAGGATCAGGTCGACGACCGGGCGGCGCTGGCGATAGGAGTAGCCGAGATCGAGCCTGACGACGCGGCCGAGGTGACTTACGAGCTGCACGAAGTACGGCTTGTCGAGCCCGTACTCCTTGCGCAGATCATCGAGCAGTTTTGGATCGGACGCGCCGGATTGCCCGGCCATCACCTGGGCCGGATCGCCGGGGGCGGCCCGCACCAGCACGAAGTTGAACGTCGCGATGACGAGGATCACGGCGACGAGCTGAGCGATGCGGCTGATCGCCTGGAGCCCGATCGCCGTTGCGCTCCCGAGCCGGGTCACGATTTGTAGACCGACCCGAAGGTTTCGTGCGAGCCGATGCCCGTCGTCACGATGTTCTTGAACGCCTTGTCGTAGATGATGGGATATTCGATCTCGAGCGTCCAGGCCACCGGCACATCCTCGACCAGGATCTGCTGCACCTTGCTGTAGAGCTCCTGGCGCTTGGCTTCGTCGAGCGTGATCGCGGCTTCATCGAACAGTCGGTCGACCTCGGGGTTCGAGTAGCCTTGCGTGTTCGAGAACAGGATGCCCTTCTTGATGTTCGACGAAATATAGGTGCGGGCCACGCCGAGCGCGGGATCGCCGAGCTGGTAGAGCAGATTCTGGGTCATCTCGTAGTCCCAGTTGCCGACCTTCTCGGCCCAGCCGGCCATGTCGGTACCGACAAGCACGAGGTCGATGCCGACGCGCGCAAAGCTCTGGCGGAAGAATTCGCCGGCGCGCTGATAGGACTCGCCATAGGGCGGCACGATGTACTTGATCTCGGCCCGCTTGCCGTTGGCGCCCGCTTTCAATCCCATGTCGTCGAGCAACGCCTTGGCCTTGTCGACCGAGAACTCGTAGCGCTTCACGTTCGGATCGTAGAACTTTGTCTTCGACGAGACCGGGCCGGTCGCGACCTTGGCGTTGCCGAAATACACCCGCTTGCTGAACGCCTCGCGATCGATCAGGTGCATCACCGCCTGCCGGAACCGCTTGTCGTTCATCGGCGCGATGCGATTGTTCATCTCGAGCCATTGATGCGGCGCGAAATACTCGTAGCCCTTGGTGGTGAATTCGAGGTTCTTCTGCGCCTTGAAGCGCTGCACGTCATAGAATTCGACGTCGGACCATTGCACCAGCTGCACGGTGCCGTTCTCGAGCGCGAGGGCGCGCGAGGCCGCATCCGGAATCACGCGGTAGACGATCTCGTCGAGATAAGGCTCGTCCTTCAGATAGTAGCCATCGTGGCGGACGAGGTGAACGTGCGAGCCGCGCACCCATTCCTTCAGCTTGAAGGGGCCGGTGCCGATCGCCTTGTCGTTGTCGGGGTTCTTGCGATAGTCGGTGCCCTCGTAGATGTGCTTGGGCACGATCGGTGCGGACGTGCAGTCGAAGCAGCCGATGAACGGCGCGAACGGCTGCTTCAGCTTGAACACGACGGTGAGCGGATCGGGTGCTTCGGCCGACGCCACGCGGGCGAAGTTCTGCCGCGCGCGCGGATGCGTCTCCACCAGCAGCTTCATGCAGCTGAAGACCACGTCCTCCGAGGTCATCGGCTTGCCGTCGTGGAAGGTGATGCCCGGAAACAGCTTGAATGTGTAGGTCAGGCCGTCAGGCGAGATCTCCCAGGACTGCGCCATGCCGGGCATCGGCTTGAGGTCGGCGCCGTATTTCAGCAGGCCTTCATAGATCTTGCCGCCGAGCGTCAGGGTCGGCTGCTGCTGGTTCAGCGCGGTCACCAGGACCGGCGGCTCGGGCTGGATGATGGTGTTGAGCGTTCCACCGCGGGTCTGGCCCGCCGCCCGCGTGATGCCGAACGGGATGGCTGCACCGCAGGCCAGCATCGCCTTGGTGAATTCGCGTCTGTTCATCGGACCTCTCCGTCGCCGCGCGTCAGGCATTCGATTTCGGCGAATGTCGCGGGGTGAGGCATTGTTGCCAAACGCCCTATCCCGCGCTACCTGAATGGGGACAACAACCATCGCGATCGGGCCAACTGGCCCGGAAGATGCATGAGCACCCTGCGAAAACGACGATCGATCAGGAGCTCACGACACTTGAAAGTCGCAGCGCGACGAAATGACACCACCGGTTTGCGCGTGTGCCGCAAGCAGTCCGGTCCCGTAGCTGCCGCGCATTATGCCGGACAATTGCAACTGGTCGAACGGCCGCTCGCGGCGATGGCGGCCTCCTATCCGAACGAAAGCACGAGCGCGCGACACGCGCATCGCCGCGACCAATTCATCCTGCAGACCGCAGGCGTGACCTCGATGATGACCGAGCGCGGCCATTTCGTCGTGCCGCCCGGCCACGGCCTGTGGATTCCGGCCGGCGTTGCGCACCAGTCGCGTGCGTGGGGCGAGGTCGAGATCCAGACCATCTATGTCACGCCGGATCGGGTGCGGAATGCGCCGGCGACCTGCCGCCTGATCAAGGTCTCCGCGCTGGTCGAAGCGTTGATGGAAGAAGCAGTCCACATGCCGACGCGTTACGATCCCGAAGGGCGCGACGGCCGGCTGGTCGATTTCCTGCTCGATGAGATCGGCCGGATGCCCGAAGTGTCGCTGCATGTGCAGGTGCCGCCCGATCCGCGGCTCGCCGCGATCTGCGAAGCGGTGCTGGTCGATCCGAGCTCCGATCTCACGCTCGACGAATGGGCCGATCGCTGCCAGCTCAGCCGGCGGACGTTGACGCGTCTGTTCCGGCGCGAGACCGGACAGAGCTTTGCGGAATGGCGCCAGCGGGTACGGCTGCTGGAAGCGCTGGCGCGGCTCGGCGCCGGCGAGGCCGTCACCTGCGTTGCGCTCGACGTCGGCTATGAAAGCCCGAGCGCGTTCGCCGCGATGTTCAAGCGCGAGCTCGGCGCCGCGCCGCGCCAATATCTGCGCTGGGCCAATCCCGAAGTGGTGTTGCGGTAGGCGCATTCGCGCCACGCATTTCTCGGAATGCAAATGTCGGAATGCAAAACCCCTGCGGTCAACGGGAAAGAGACCGCAGGGGTTTGCTGGTGGATGGCGTGAGGCCAGCAAGGCTGGGTGTCACCCCAAGGACCGGCAGGCCGATGAAAGCGATACCGGCCACATCATGCAAGCACGTCTTTTAGGCAAGAGTGCGTCAACACGCGCAAGCAGGGCGCGCGAGAGGATGTGATCCTCGCGCGCGCGTTGCATGCGATCCGTTCAGCGCCTGGTTTGACGCGTTTTCTGCACGCGAAGGCGCGTCTGCTTCGCGCGAAGACGCTCTAATCGTTGCGCGCGACCGCCGTCAATTTGGTCATGTTGTGCAGCATGATCCGCCCGCGTTGCAGGTCGACGATGCCGTCCTTGCGCCAGGTCTGCAGTTGCCGGTTGACGCTCTCGCGCGCTGCGCCGACGAAGATGCCGAGCTGTTCCTGCGAGATATGCACCTCGGAACCGAAATCCTCGGCCAGCGCGCACAGCCGGCGTGCAAGGCGGACCGGCAACGGTTGCAGCACGGATTCTTCCATCCGCTCGCTCTGCCAGCGGATGCGCTGGCACAGCAATTCGATCAGGCGGACCGCGACCTTCGGCTCGCGCTCGAGGAAACCGAGGAAATCCTCCCGCCGCAGGACGAACAGTTCGGTGGGCTCGCCCGCGGTCGCATCCGCGGTGCGATCCTGACCGTCGAGCACGGCGACTTCGCCGAACAGATCGCCGGAGCCCATGAAGTTCAATGTGAGCCGGCTGCCGTCGGAGGCTCCGGTTTCGATGCGCATCTGGCCGCGGCGGACCCCGAACAGGGCATCGCCGGGATCGCCTTTCTGGAACAGCACCTCGCCGGTGGCGAGCTGCTGGGTGTGGCAGAGGCCCGAGAGCCGCTGCAATTCGTCCGCACCGAGATCGGCGAACATAGGGTTCATTTTCAGAATGACCGCAAATTCGGCCTGTTTGCTCATTGTATTGCCTTCCAAATCCATCCGAGCGGTCCCCTGACGCCCGGTTAGCAAAAATCACCCTCATAAGAGTGTGTGAGAGGTCACATAAGTTCATGCTGGTAACGGATTATTTTTCACCTCGTTGGAGCGAGGTCCCGTTTGCGGGATAATCTCGTGCGACCGGCCGTCCCTTTCCGCGGCGGAACCCTGTCTGCCCGGCCTGGAATATCGATATGAGAGCACTGAAATTCGCCGGGGCCGCCATCGCTGCCGTGATTGTGATCATCGCGCTGGTGGCCGCGGTCGGAATCCCGTCCTCCTTCCTCACGTCGGCCATAACCGAACGGGTCGAACGGGAGACCGGCTACACGCTTGCCATCAATGGCGGCGCCAAGGTTAGCCTTTGGCCGACCGTCAATCTGACGCTGCGCGACGTCGTCTTGCACGATCCGCGGGAGCGCGAGGCCAACAACCGGTTCGCGGCCGGCAGCGTCGAAGCCGAGATGACGCTGTCGAGCCTGTGGTCGGGCCGGCCCGACGTCACCGATCTCGTGATCGAGAAGCCGGTCATCAATCTGCCGCTGCAACGCGAGCGCACCCGCGACCATAATCCGCCGGCGAAGTCTGCCGCCTCCGAGAGTGGCGGCATCACGATCCGGCATGTCAGCATCAACCGCGGCACCATCGTGTTCGCCAATGTGCGCGACCGGGTCGAGAACCGGATCGAGACGTTCAACGCCGACGCGACGATCGGCAGCGACCGCAAGATCGTCATCACCGGGAATGCGCGCGCGAGCGACAAGCCGCTGAAGTTCGAGATCCGCGCGACCGCGCCGCAAGGGCCGCTCGAGCGTCAGAACATGCCGGCCGAGTTCAACATCGACGCGCCCGGCCTGCTGCCCGCGGCGATCAAGGCGAATGCCGAAGCGCGCCTGAACGGCACGGTGCTGATGTTCAACGGCGTGTCGGGCACGCTCGGCGACGGCGGCTTCACCGGCTGGGCCTCGGTCGACTTCGCCAGCAACAAGCCGCTGGTGAAGCTCGATCTCGACTTCCAGCGCATTTCGATCGCGCCGACGCCGGGCCAGTCCGACGCGGCGCAGCCGTTGGGCACCAACAGCTGGAGCAACGCGGCGATCGATCTCAACGGCCTGAATTACGTCGACGCCCAGGCGCGCATCTCGACGGCCGAGCTCGTGATCGGCGACGGCCGCTTCGCGCAGGCGGCGATCGATGCATCTGTTGACAGCGGCGTGCTGAAGGGGAAGCTCGGCAATCTCGGCGCCTATGAGGGCACCGCCAATGGCGACGTCACGATCGACGCGAGGAGCGCCACGCCGACCTACGCGCTGCGGCTCGATCTCGCCGGCGTGCGGGCGCTGCCGGTGCTGAAGAGCCTCGCCGAGTTCGACAAGCTCGACGGCAGGATGCAGGCGAAGATCGCGCTGACCTCGCAGGGCAGCAGCGAACGCGCCATCGTCGGCAATCTCGGCGGCACCGCCTTTGTCGTGTTCCAGGACGGCAAGATCCTCGGCCTCAACGTCGCGCAGATGATCCGCAACCTCACCACCAGCACCCTCTCGGGCTGGCAGCAGGGTCAGGAGCTGTCGACCGATCTCAGCCAGCTCTCGGCCTCGTTCAAGCTCGACAAGGGCCAGGCCGTCACCACCGATCTCAACCTGATCGGGCCGCTGGTGAAGATGAGCGGGGTCGGCACCATCGATCTCAACACCCGCCAGATCGGGTTCCGTGTCGAGCCGCAGCTCGTGATGACCACCGAAGGCCAGGGCCGCGCCGGCAATCCGGTCGGCCTCGGCATCCCCGTGATGATCGAGGGCCCCTGGGTGAGCCCGCGGATCTATCCCGAGATGCAGGGCATCCTCGACAATCCAGAAGCCGCCTATGCCAAGCTCAAGGAGATGGGCAAGGGCCTGTTCGGGGCGAATGGTCAGGGTCTGAGCCAGGGTCTCAACGGGCTGACCAACCTGCTCAACGGCGTGCAGGGCGGCGCGCAGCCCGGCACCGGCCAGCCTCCAGGCGGCGGCGCCGCCGGCCAGAACAACCCGCTCGGCGGGCAGCTCGGTGACACCATCGGGAACCTGCTGCAGCAGGGCCTCTCCACCCTCAACCAGGGCAACGCGTCCCGTCCGAGCCGCAGCCTCGCCCAGCCCACCCCCGACGCGCCGACCGCCGCCGCGCCACCGCCGCCCGCCCCTCCGCCGGCCGACACCGCCGAGCAGCACGACAATCCCGCGATGAACGACGTGCTGCGGCAGCTGTTCAGCCGCTGAATATTCCCGGATCTCCCCCGCCGGAATGCAGGGCTAACCATGCGACGGGAGGCCCCGCCGTGCCCTGCCGATCCGTGCTAAACAGCGCTAGGTACAGTGGCGCACGCGACTGATTGGAGGAGAACGGACGAGGCTGGATGAACGGGGCACCGGACAAGGGCAACAACTGGTTCCTGCGCGGCGGCCTGTTCGCCAAATACGTCCTCGCGCTGGTCGGGCTCGTCGTGTTCGTGCTCGCGGTCAACGGCGCGCTCGAGACCTGGATCAGCTATCGCGGCATCAGGACCACGCTGACGGATGCGATGAGCGAGAAGGCGGATGCCACCGCCAAGCGCATCGAGCAATCGATCTCCGATCTCGAGCGGCAGATCTCCTGGGTGACCCGCGCCTCCTCTAACACCATCGAGCTGCGCCGCGCCGACTATGCCCAGCTGCTCGGCCAGGTTCCGGCGGTGAACCAGCTCACTCTGATCAGCGGCCAGGGCCGCGAACTGCTGCGGCTGTCGCGCCAGACCGTGACGCTGAATTCCAATGCGGATCTCTCCCGCGACCTGCGCTTTACCGAGGCGGTCGAGCGCGGCACCGCCTACGCGCCGGCGTATTTCCGCGACGAGCGGCCGTATATGTCGATCGGCGAGCAGCATTCCGGCTTCAACGCCGGCGTCACCGTCGCCGAGATCGACCTCGGCTTCCTCCGCGACTATTTCGGCGACTCCCAGGTCGGCCGCACCGCCTATGCCTATGTCGTCGACGCCAAGGGCCGCGTGCTGGCGAGCTCGTCGAAGGGCCCCGAGGTCGGCAAGGACCTCGCCGCGCTGCCGCAGGTCGCCGCGGTGCTGTCGCGCAGCGGCAGGCCGGTCGCCTCCGGCAAGGATGTCGACGGCAACGCGGTGCTGACGACGGCAACAGCGGCACCCGACCTCGGCTGGCACGTCTTCTACGAGCAGCCGACCGCACAGGCGCTGTCCCCGATCCGCGACCAGCTGGTGCGCATCGCGCTTCTGATCGCGCTCGGCCTCGTGGTCGCGATCATCGCCGGCACGATTTTGGCGCGGCGCATGCTGGTGCCGATCACCGCGCTGCGCACCGGCGCGCGGCGGCTTGGGGCCGGTGACTTCGGCCATCGCATCGAGGTGAAGACATCAGACGAGCTGGAGGAGCTTGCCGGGCAATTCAACAGCATGGCCTCGCAGCTTGCGGAGACCTATTCCGACCTCGAATGGAAGGTGAAGGAGCGCACCCGCGACCTCGCGCAATCGATCAACGAGCTAAAGGTGCTGGAGGAGGTCGGCCGCGCGGTGGCGTCCTCGCTCGACCTCAACGCCGTGCTGCCGACCGTCGCCGCCCGCGCGCTCGAGATCACCCATGCCGACGCGGTGCTGATCTATGGCTATGACGCCGCACAGCGCACGTTCAACCTGACGCAATCGATAGGCATCGACGCTGCGGCCGAGGGCCGGCATCGCGCGATCGATGCTGATAACAGCCCGCTTGCCGAGGCTGCGGCCAGGGGCGAGCCGCTGGCATTTCCCGATCTCGCTGCAAGCCCTGATGATCCGGCCGATCAGCCGCTGCGCGATGTCGTGGTCGGCGCCGGCTTCCACTCCGTGCTTGTGGTGCCGCTGGTCGACCAGCAGGGCGTGCTCGGCTCGCTGGTGGTGCTGCGCAAGGCGGCCGGCGATTTCCCGGCGGGCTTGATCGGCCTGATGAAGACCTTCGCGCACCAGGCGGTGCTGGCGATGCGCAACGCGCGGCTGTTCACGGAAGTCGACCAGAAGAGCCACGCGCTGGAACAGGCCAATTCCACCGTGCGCGAGCAGGCCGACAAGCTGCGCGAGCAGACCGAGCAGCTCAAGGACTGGAACAAGTCGCTGGAGGCACGGGTCGAGACCCAGCTCACCGAGATCGAGCGCATCCGCAAGCTCGAGCGTTTCCTGGCGCCGCAGGTGGCGCAGCTGATCGCCTCGTCGGACAATCCCGAGGGCCTGCTCGACAGCCACCGCCGCGAGGTCACCGTGGTGTTCTGCGACTTGCGCGGCTTCACCGCCTTCACCGAGGCGACCGAGCCGGAGGAAGCGATGAACGTGCTGCGCGAATATCACGCCGCGCTCGGCCAGCTGATCTTCAAGTATGAAGGCACGCTCGACAAATATGCCGGCGACGGCGTGATGATCCTGTTCAACGCGCCGATCCAGTTCGCCGATCACACCGCGCGCGCCGTGAAGATGGCGGTCGAGATGCGCGACACCATCGGCCCGCTGACCGAGAAGTGGCGCAACCGCGGGCATAGCTTAGGCTTCGGCATCGGCATCGCCGTCGGCTATGCCACGCTCGGCCAGGTCGGCTTCGAGCAGCGGCTGGAATATGCCGCGATCGGCAGCGTCACCAACCTCGCCTCGCGCCTGTGCGGCGAAGCCAGGCCCAACCAGATCGTGGTGAGCCGCCGCGTCTACGGCATCGTCGAGGCGTGCGTCGAAGGCCGCGCCATCGACGACCTCGTGGTGAAGGGCTTCAACCACCCCATCCTCGCCGCGGAGATTCTGCGCTGGAAGGGCGAGCCGAGCGCGGAAGCGGCGGCGGAGTAGGCAAGCGGCACGCTCTCTCCCCACGTCGTCCCGGCGAAGGCCGGGGCGGCATCGAAGGTGTGGCCCCGTTCCCGGGCGCCGACTGCCACGAGCCTCAAATCAACATCCAGTTAATCTGTCTGTCTCCGCAATCACGATCACGACCCCACCCGCCCCTCCCGGGAATAACCCCTCCCCAACCTCGCTCGCGTCATGACGGGCGCGTGCGAACGCGCGCCCTGCGACGACAAGAACAAGCAGGATGGGATTGATGACAGGACTGGACGGGACGCACGCGGCGGCGGCGGTGGTGGCGTTGCACTGCTCGCTGGGGTCGGGACGGCAATGGACCAAGCTTGCGGGCGCGCTCGGTGGCACGCCGTTCATGGCGCCGGACATTTCCGGCTATGGCGTCGCCGCCTGCGGGCGCGACTGGCCGCGGACGCTGGACGGCGAGATCGCGCGGCTCGAGCCCTGGCTCGCCAAGGCGGAGGGGCCGATCCATCTGGTCGGGCATTCCTACGGCGGGGCGATCGCGTTCCGGCTGGCGACCGCTTCGGCTTATGCGCCGCGCATCCGCAGCCTGACCTTGATCGAGCCGGTGTTGCCGACGTTGCTGCGCGACGGCACCGCCGACGTGCGGCTGTACGATCGCTTCGCGCGAATTGCGCAGGTGGTGTCGCAGGATATTTTCGACGGCGCGGTGCTCGAGGCGGTCGAGGCGTTCACCGCGTTCTGGGCCGGCTCCGGCCCGCGCGAGCAGTTCTCGCCGAGCGGGCGGCTGCGGATGATCGAACAGGCCGACAAGCTGCCTTACGATTTCAACGCCGCGCTCGATCTCGACGGCGTGGCGACGGCGGCGCGCGCCTTGCGGGTGCCGACGCTGCTGGTGTCGGGCGGGCTGTCGCCCTATGTGACGCAGCGCATTGTCGCAAAACTCGCCGCGATCATTGATGGCGCCGAGCTGCGGCATCTGCCGGCGGCCGGCCACATGCTGCCGGTGACGCACGCCGAGCGGGTCAATCCGGAGATCCTGCGCCACATCTGGCGCGCCGAGGAGCTGGCGAAGCTGGAGCTCGCCGCATGCGCAGGGCCGGCCGAAGCGGCTGCCGGCACGGCGCAGCCGGCTGGCTCGGCGATGCCTCATCTGGTATTCAGGAGGCCCTCATTTTGGGAATAGTTTGCCGATGATTTTGCCTCGCCTGCGCGCTGTCGCCCTCGCCGCCTCCGCGCTGCTGTTGCTCGCGGCTTCTCCCGCGCGTGCCGCGGGCGAAGCCGACGCCGTGCCGAAGGGCGCGGCGGTGACGGTGCTGAAGGCCTCGAAGTACTGCTTCGGCAATATCGTCGAGGTCTCGGGCATCGTGCTGGCGCGCGACGAGCAGCAGGTGCGGCCGGACCGCTTCGGCCTGAAGGTGGCGGAGGTGAAGGCCGATCCCGGCGACACCGTCACCGCCGGACAGGTGCTGGCGCGGCTGACCGACGGCACCAATTCGATCAACCTCACCGCGCCGGTGGCGGGCACGATCTCGGCATCATCGGCGATCGTGGGCGCGCCGGCCTCGGGCAAGGATGCGCTGTTCTCGATCATCGCCCGAAGCGAATACGACCTCGTCGGCATGGTGCCGACCCGCGACATCGCCAAGCTGAAGACCGAGCAGACCGCGCGGCTGAAGGTCATCGGCGCCGGCGAGATGGACGGCAAGGTGCGGATGATCGCGCCGACCATCGAGCCGAACAGCCAGCTCGGCCAGGTGTTCGTCGGCATCGGATCGAACCAGCGGCTGCTGGTGAACTCGTCCGGCCGCGCCCAGATCAAGACCGGGCAGAGCTGCGGCGTCGCGGTGCCGCTGACCGCGATCCTCTATTCCACCGCCGGCACCGTGGTGCAGGTGGTGCGCGGCGGCCGCGTCGAGACGCGGCGGGTGGAGACCGGATTGATGTCGGCCGGGCAGGTCGAGATCCGCGACGGCATCCAGGAAGGCGACATCGTCGTCGCCCGCGCCGGCGCGCTGCTGCGCGAAGGCGATCCGGTGCGGCCGGTCGGCGCGAGCGCGGACGCGAAGTAGCGTAGATCCAACCACGACCAGACGCGCGTCGCCAAACCGGAAGGCGTGCGCCGCCGTGGCGCTTGTGGCGGTAGCAACACAACTGGGCGGCAATCTGCACGCTACTGTGCAAAAGCGTTTGCTGCGGACCTACCGCTGCGGCAGGTTGCCGCACGTGAACGGCGTGGGCACGGCTGCCGCCCGTGCGGCATCACGCGTTGGTTTCTCGTTGTTTTGATGGTGTATTTGCCTATCACGGGGTGCCCCAATGGTGTCGGACACCTGCGGATTTGCGGCCAGGACTTCGTCGGCGCCCGGTTGGCGGCAATGGCGCAAGCGGTCGTTGCGCACCTTGACGGCCTCCGTGCTGCTCGCCGCGCTGGTGCTGTTCACCCTGACGGCGCCGGCCCTTGCCGGCACCAGCACGACCACGGTGTCGCCGCCGACGCAGTTCGGCCCCCTCGGCAGCGGTGCCGCGGTCTTCACCGCCCAGGTCATCGACAGTGACGCGACGGCGACCGGAATTGTGACCTTCGATTTCGGCGATGGCTCCGCTACCAGCTCCCAGCCGATTGCCAGCGGCGGCACCGTGCTGGCAACCCATCAATATTCGGCTGCCGGCACCTACACGGTCACCGCCTCCTTCGTCGGCGATCTCAGCCCCGATCCGAGCAGTGGCACCGCCTCGGTGACCGTGACCAAAGGCACCGTGAGCGGGATCGCCTTCAACCAATCGCCCAATCCGAGCTCGTCGGGGCAGGCCGTCAGCGTCGCCTTCACCGTCATCCCCGTTGCCGGGGGTCCGCCACCCACCGGCACCGTGACGCTCGATTATGGTGACGGAAGCACCCAGACCATCAGCCTCGTCGGTGGCGGCGGCACCGGGCTGCACACCTATGCCACCGGCGGCTCCTACACCATCACCGGCACCTATAATGGCGACAGCAACTACAACGCCTTCACGACGACGATCACGCAAACCGTGACGGCGGCGGCGACGACCACGACGTTGACGCCCTCGGCCAATCCAGGCGCGGCCGGACAGGCGATCAGCTTCACCACCAATGTCGCAAGCAGCGGCGGCACGCCGAACGGCACGGTGACTCTCGATTTCGGCGACGGCAGCACCGCGACCGCGACGCTCGCCGCCGGCGCCGCCACGCTCACTCACAGCTTTGCGGCCGGCGGCAACTTCACCGTGACCGCGTCCTACAACGGCAACACGGCATTCGCGGCCAGCGCTGCCACGCTCGCCGAACACATCAATACGGCGGCGTCGGCCACGACGTTGACCGCCTCGGCCAATCCGGGCAGCGCCGGACAGGCGATCAGCTTCACCGCCCATGTCAGCGGCACCGGGGGCACGCCGAGCGGCGTGGTGACCTTCAACTTCGGCGACGGCACAACGGCAACGGCGACGCTCGCCGCCGGCAACGCCACGCTCAGCCACAGTTTCGTCAGCGGCGGCAACTTCACCGTCACCGCGTCCTATGCCGGCGACACCACATTCGCGGCCAGCACTGCCACACTCGCCGAGCAGATCAACGCGTCGGCGACGACGACGACGCTGACCTCGTCGGCCAATCCGGGCAATGCCGGACAGGCGATCAGCTTCACCGCCCATGTCAGCGGCACCGGCGGCACGCCGACCGGCACGGTGACGTTCAACTTCGGCGACGGCACCAGCGCGACGGCTGCCCTCGCTTCGGGGACTGCGGCGCTGAGCCACAGCTTTGCCGCCGGCGGCAGCTTCATCGTCACGGCGTCCTATGGCGGCGACGCATCGTTCGGCACCAGCACCGCGACGCTTGCGCAAACCATCAACCTCAGTGCGACCGCGCTGTCGCTGGCGTCCTCGCAGAATCCGAGCCAGGTCGGACAGGCGGTGACGTTCACCGCAACCGCGACCAGCCAGGGCGGCACGCCAAGCGGCACCGTGACGTTCAGGGACGGCGGCAGCGTGCTCGGCACGGTCACGCTATCGGGCGCCGGCGTTGCGGCGCTCACCACCGCAGCGCTCACGCTCGGCAGCCACACCATCACCGCAAGCTATGGCGGCAGCGCGATCTTCGCGGCGAGCAGCGCCCAGCCTGTGATCCAGGCCGTCAACACGCCGGCCGACAGCCTCAAGCTGCGCGCCATCCAGGTGCTGGCGGCCCCGGTGGTGGCGCAGAATTCGGGACAGGCGATCTCCGGCGCGGTGGATTCCGCGATCTCGGAGGCGTTTTCCGACGACGGCAATTTCGCGCAGCCGAACGCGTCGGGCATCCGTTTCAATTTCGCCGCCGATCCCGAGGCGACACCGGCGCAACAGATCGATCCGGGCGCGGCACAGCGCGGCAGCGCGGGAGCACAGGCCTATGCGCGAAGCGGCGCGCAGCGCGTCGACGACGCCTTCGCCGCACTGACGACAAAGGCGGTGAAGGCGCCGCCGCGCGTAGTCGAGCCGCGCGACTGGTACGCCTGGGCCGAGGTCAAGGGCGCGATGCTGGATCACTGGGGCAGCAGCGGCGCCGGCGGCAGCGGCGTGCTGCCGGGCCAGACCATGCTGTGGGGCAACCAGGTCAATGTGCTCGCCGGCATCAGCAGGAAGCTCACGCCGAACTTCCTGCTCGGCGTACTCGGCGGCTACGAGAATTTCGATTTCCGCTCCGATGCGCTGCAGGGCCGGCTGAAGGGCGACGGCTGGACCATCGGCAGCTATCTCGGCTGGATGATCTCGCGCAATATCCGCTTCGACACCACGGTGAGTTATTCGGGGATCGGCTATGACGGTTCTGCCGGCACTGCGACAGGCAATTTCGGCGGCGAGCGCTGGCTGGCTTCAGGTGGCGTGACCGGCAACTACCGCGCCTACGGCTTCATGATCGAGCCGTCGGCACGGGTCTATGCGCTGTGGGAGCATGAGAACGCGTATACCGACAGCCTCGGCACGCTGCAGACCGCGCGCGATTTCGCCACCGGCCGCGCCAGTGGCGGCGTCAAGGTCGCCTATCCGATCGCGTGGTCGCCGACCGCGGAATTCGCACCCTATGCCGGGCTCTACGGCGATTACTATTTCAACCGGGACAACGCGGCTGCGCCGATCGCAGCGCCGGCGGTGCCGACACAGTTCGTGCTCGACGGCTGGTCGGCGCGCGCCATCGCCGGCATCGCGGCGCGGTTCGGTGGCGGCGCGCAGGTTGCGCTCGGCGCCGAGCGCGGCGGCATCGGCGGCCAGTTTGCGCTGTGGACCTATCGGGTGCGCGCCTCGGTGCCGTTCGGCGCGCAGTAAGGCGGCGCGATCGAGCGGGTGGAAAGCAACGAGGCCTTCGCGATGCGTCTTGCAGCGGAGCAAGCGGCACCCCTCTCCCTAACCCTCCCCCGCAAGGGGGGAGGGAACCCTTCCGCCGGTGGCTGCCTTACGCGAGCTGCGATAAAAGCAATGCGCTGCTACGCACGTGAGATGAGCACGCATGTCAGGCTCCCTCCCCCCCTTGCGGGGGAGGGTTGGGGAGAGGGGTTCTCTCCACACAGCATGCTCGTGATTTGGGAGCGAATGCGCGAGCCGCGCCGGCGCAGGACAGCCCGGCCTAGCCGCCGAGCTTGATGTCTTCCAGCAGCGAGGACGACACGCTCGGCACCTGCTCGCCTTCGCTGGCGCGGGAGATCGCGACGCGGGTCTTGTTGAAGGCGGTCTCGGCGCCGGCCTGGGCGTTGAGGTTGTTGATCAGCTCGGAGACCAGCACGCTGTTGGCGCCCTTGCTGTCATCGGCGACCTTGCCCGGCGTCGCCGAGCTCAGCACGATGGTGTTCTCCGGCGGGCTGATCGGGGCGAGGCCGTGCGAGAAGGCGCGGAAGCGGCGCTCATAGGGATTGCGGCGCGAGGCGTCGAGCACCACGAGCTTGGCCTTGGCGCCGCGCTCCTTCATCGCATCGAGCACGGACTCGACGCTGACGCCGGTGCGCTTGACGTCGGCTTCCTTCCAGATCG
The DNA here is from genome assembly GCF_015291625.1 of Bradyrhizobium sp. CCBAU 53421. Taxonomy (NCBI): domain Bacteria; kingdom Pseudomonadati; phylum Pseudomonadota; class Alphaproteobacteria; order Hyphomicrobiales; family Nitrobacteraceae; genus Bradyrhizobium; species Bradyrhizobium sp. CCBAU 53421. The sequence goes on along the minus strand of NZ_CP030047.1, from coordinate 538,695 downwards.
TGGCATCGACCGGGATCATGTAACTTTCACGACCCACCTGCACGCCGTAGCCGCCGAAGAACAGCATCACGACGGTGTCGGGGCGAATTTTGGCCTTCATGCGCTCGACCGCGCGGAACATGTCGTCCTTGGTCGCATCCTCGACCACGTCGACGTCAAAGCCTTGGCGGCGCAGCGCCGACGACAAGGTGCGGGCATCGTTGATCGGCTGGGCCAGCGGCGCAGCTGCATCCGGATAGTGGCCGTTGCCGATGATCAGCGCGAGGCGGGAGGCGCCGCCCGCAATGCTGCCGGTCTGCCCGGTGGCGACGGCTCCGGCGACGGTCTCCTTGGCAACATCCGGTGTCCGCTTGTTGAGCGCGGCATGAGCGCCGATCGCCAGCGACACCGTGCCAGCCACCGCCACGCAGACGGCGATGGTGCGACGGGAAATATGAAGCTGCCTAAGGTTCATGGCGTTCCTAATCCCAATCCTTTTCCCGATAACGCTCGAACGAAATCGCGCCGGGTAAACGCGTCAGTGGCCGTCAGGTTTAATGGGGTTGAGCCGTGTGTGCCGTCGATTGATCTCAATTTGCGGCGCCGCAACAAACATTCCCTTAACCCGGCTGAGCCGCCGGAGCAACCCGGTTTGCTGCATGCTGCCGCCCGGCAGAGGCCATTGACGCTGTTAAGATCCCGTTACGTGATCTCTGTCACATTTGTATTTTGTACGGATTCATGTAGCTTTCCAAAGGCTTGCGAGTTTGGGGAGGGCCGGAGGAAACACCGCCGGGGCGGCGGCGTTAACCGGTTCCTTGAGAAAGGGATTCATGGGCCTTCACGAGATCGCGGGCGCGGTGTGCCGGGCGCTGACCGCCAAAAAGGACGGCCCGTCGCTTTACGACGTCTGCGACCCCGTGCTGCAGGCCTATCGCGGCGGCGATGCCCATCTCGGAAAATTCTACCGGACCGCGCTCGGCAATCCGCCGCTGCGCGCGCTGCTCCGCCGCACCGGCCTGCCCGCCCTCAACGACCCGGACCGCCTGGCCGGCCTGCGCGCCGCGCTGACCGAGGCGCGCGACGCCGAGGCGCCGGACTGGGCCGCGGTCGGCGCCCCCATCGCCGACCTGATGGACGGCATCGGCGCGCGCCACCCCGCCCCGCCGGCCGCAGCCGTCACAGCCCGCCCGCCCGCGCCGGCCGAGATCGACCGCGTGATCCGCGTAACCGGCGCGCACCTCCTCGGCTCGTTCGGCAAGAACGGCTTCATCCCGACCTACGCCGCCTTCAATTTGATCGGCGACGCCGACATCGGCGGGCGCGAGATGCTGATGGCGCTGACGGGCCTGAACGCGCGCGGCTACAAGAACTCGACCTTGCTGTTCTCGCTGGCGCGCGTCTTCATCGCGCATTCGCCGGCGCGCACGCTGATCAACCCGCCGTGGCGCGGCATCGCCGAACCGATGTGGGAGCCGGTGCAGATCCGCCACCGCTCCGCCTATTACGACGCGTTCTTCACTGAGGCGCTGCTGAGCTATGCCGAGACCGGACTCGCGTCACCGGATGAAGCGGGCGCGGCGCGGCGCGCGATCAGCGAGATGGTGGACTTTTGCCTGAAGACCAGCGCCGAGGAGGTGCCGTCGCATGACGGCTCGGTCGTCAAGGTGATCACCGCGCTGGCGCCGGGCCGGCATCCGCGCTTCTCGCGCTTCTTCGCCCAGATCAAGCAGGATCTCGGCTTCGGCATCTACGTGCCCGACTGCGACACCACGGCGTGCGCGTTCTCGGCCGCAACGCAGGCCGGCGCCGACGATCCGATCCTGCAGCAGCCGCTGCTGGATTTCTATCGCGGCTACCAGGTGCGATCAGGCGCCAACGAGCCCCGCGTCACCGTGCCACTGAACGATCACATCGATTATGAGGGCGGCGTCGTCACCTGGATCGACAATCTCGCCGGCGAGCGGCCCTACGGCAACGACCTCGATCCGACGCTGAACCTCGACATCCTCGAGGTCTCGTTCCGCAACCTTGTCCGCTGGCAGATCATCGAGACGCCGCAGCGGCTCGAGACGGTGCATCGCATCATCGCGTTCCAGAAGAATCTGGTCGAAAGCGGCGCGTTCAGGAATCCGCGCTCGCATATCTATTATCTGCCCGAGCTGTATTCGGCCTATTTCGGCCGCTGCTACGCCGCCTTCATCGCGCTGCCGCTGGCGGCGCAGCGCGTGATCGATCCGGGCAATGTGTTCGCACTGATCCGCGCCCGCGTGCTCGGCTATGTCCAGGGCGAACTGACCGCGCATGAGATGAACCCGTTCGACGCGGCGCTCGCGCTGATGGCGCTGGCGCATCTCGGCGCCGAGGTCTCGAGCTTCACGCCGGCGCTGCACTGCATCGTGCAGGGCCTTGGCGAGGGCGGTCGCAAGGGGCCCTACAGGGCCTATGAGTGGAACAAGATGAAGACGCCGACACGCATCCTGGTCGGCGGCCCCGAGGTGACGTCGGCCTTCGTGCTGATGGCCCTCGCGCTGGCGAAGCGACGAATGGCGAACGCTTCGTAGCCGTGTAGGATGGGTAGAGGGCATGGAAGGATGAATGGCCCATTCATGCCTGGATGACGCGAAGTTGAAACTGGCGGAAACACGACTCCACTGGCACGGTTGCCCAATTGCCCGCACAATCCTTGCCGACCCTTTGGGCACTGAACGCTGAACGAAAACAACCTGGCCGGGAACGCCGATGCTGAAGACGCTGCTCACTGCTGGCCTGCTGCTGTCGCTGCCGACGCTGGCCGTCGCCGCCGACATCACCGGCGTGCCGAAGATCCGCGACGGCGACCAGCTCGTGATCGGCAGCGTCAAGATCCGGCTCGGCGGCATCGACGCGCCGTCGACCGATCAGCTCTGCCTCAACACCAAGGGTGAGCGCTGGACCTGCGGCGTCGCCGCGCGCGACGAGCTGATCAAGCATGCCGGCAACAGGAGCTGGACCTGCCACGCGCGCTCGGTCGATCGCCGCGGCCGCACCATTGCGCGCTGCGAGGTCGACGGCGAGGACATCCAGAAGTGGATGGTCAGCAATGGCTGGGCGCTGGCCTTCACCCGTATCTCGCACGACTACGAAGCCGACGAGAAGGCGGCGCGCGAGGCCAAGGCCGGGATGTGGCAGGGCGCGTTCATCGCGCCGTGGGACTGGCGCGTGCGCAACAAGAAGACCGCCGTGCTCGGCGCCGCAAAGGTGCCGGAGAGTGCGCACTCGATCCTGCTCGCGTCCGCCTCGGGTCCGGTTGCGCCCTCACCCGACTGCACCATCAAGGGCAACGTCAACCGCTCCGGCGAATGCATCTTCCACCAGCCGACCAGCCGCTGGTACGCCAAGATCGAGATGAAGATCTCGAAGGGCACGCGCTGGTTCTGCTCGGTCGAGGAAGCCGAGGCCGCCGGCTGCCGCGAGACGCGGCGCTAAGGCCGCGCCACGCACTGATCCGGAAACCTGTGTCGTGACTGACGTCGAGATTAACCCGCCTGCGGCGCGCCGGCGCAGCCGCCTCCGGCAGGCGCAGATGCTGTTGCTGTTCGTGCTGGTCGTCTATCTGATCGCGGCCTATCTGGTGCTGCCGGCGCTGTGGACGCATTACGAGCATCAGAAGGGCCTCGCCAACCTGCCGATGGTGACGCGTACCGCGCAGGGCATTCCGGGCGATCCCATGAATGTCGGGCTGATCGGCGACACCAAGGACGTGGTCTGCGCGATGCACGAGGCCGGCTGGTTTCCGGCCGATCCGGTCACGCTGAAATCCTCGATCGAGATCGTCGGCTCGGTGCTGCTCGATCGTCCCTACAAGGATGCGCCGGTGAGCAATTTGTTCTATCTCGGCCGCCGCGAGGACCTCGCCTTCGAGCGGCCGGTCGGAACCAGCGCGGATCGCCGCAACCATGTCCGGTTCTGGCGGGTGCTCGATCAGGGCCAGGAAAAGCGCCCGGTGTGGCTCGGCGCTGCGACGCTCGACCGCAGCGTCGGCGTCAGTCATTACACCGGCGCGGTGACGCATCACATCGCGCCCGACCTCGACGCCGAACGCGCGCTGCTCGCGACCGACCTGGAATCCGCCGGCATGGTCACCGCGAAATACCAGGTCACCGGCATCGGCCCGACCTTCGACGGGCATAATGGCGGCGGCGATCTCTATTACACCGACGGCGAAATCTGGGTGCTGCGGCTGGTCGAGGCCTGCGCCAAGAACCACGGCACCGTCGAGCAGATTCCGAGCCCCGCCGCGACCCAGTTCAAGGACCAGATCTGGCGTGCGGTGGTCGAGGCCATCGACAAATAAGGCTAAAGCGCGATGAGACTGGGTTGAATCGCCATCGCGCGTTAGCTCATCATTGAGCATGATCTTGTCGGAAAACCGCTTCGCACTTTTCCGGATCATGCTGCCCCGCGCTTTTGGAAACGCTGGATTGCTTCCGCCTGCTCGCAATCCGGGCCGCGATGGAATATCCTCCGCGCTTGACCCCTCACACGCATGATTTGCGCTCTTTACCCATAAGGAACAGGACGATGACCGTTCGCGCGGGCCGGGAGTTTCTGGCCATCCCCGGGCCCACCACGATGCCTGATCAGGTGCTGCAGGCGATGCATCGCCCGGCGCTCGACATCTATTCCAGCGAGATGGTCGAACTGACCGAAAGCCTGCTGCGCGATCTCTCGAACCTGTTCGCCACCAAAGGCAAGTCCTACATCTACATCTCCAACGGCCACGGCGCCTGGGAGGCGACGCTGTCCAACGTGCTGTCGCGCGGCGACAAGGTGCTGGTGCTCGAGAGCGGGCGCTTCGCGATCGGCTGGGGCCAGGCGGCGGCCGCGATGGGCGCCGATGTCGAGGTGCTGAAGGGCGACTGGCGCCGCGCGATCCGCCCGGCCGAGGTCGAGGAGCGGCTGCGCCGCGACAAGGAGCACACGATCAAGGCGATCCTCGCCGTGCAGGTCGACACCGCGTCGGGCGCCTATAACGACATCGAGGCGATCGGCAGGGCGATCAAGGCCGCCGGCCATCCCGCGCTGTTCATGGTCGACACCGTGGCCTCGCTCGGCTGCATGCCGTTCGAGATGGACAAATGGTATGTCGACGTCGCGATGAGTGGCTCGCAGAAGGGCCTGATGACGCCGCCCGGCCTCGGCTTCGTCGCCGCCAGCGACCGTGCCTGGGACGCACACAAGAAGGCCGATCTGCGCACGCCCTATTGGGACTGGACCGAGCGCGAGGGCTCCGAGCACTACCGCAAATATGCCGGCACCGCGCCGGTGCATCTCTTGTTCGCGCTGCGCGAGGCGATCAACATGCTGCATGCCGAAGGGCTGGAGAATGCCTTCGAGCGGCACCGCCTGCTCGGCGAAGCGGTGCGCCGTGCGGTCGCGGTCTGGGGCGAAGGCCAGGTGCTCGGCTTCAACATCGCAGAAGCCGCCGAGCGCTCCAACACGGTGACGACCGTGACCGTGAAGGGCGCCGATCCCGCCGCGATCCAGCGCTATGCCAAGGAGAAATGCGGCGTCGTGCTCGGCACCGGCATCGGCGATTTGCAGGGCCAGGCCTTCCGCATCGCGCATATGGGCCACGTCAACGCGCCGATGATCCTCGGCACGCTCGGCGTCGTGGAGGTCGCGCTGACCGCGCTGAACATCCCCCACGGCAAAGCCGGCGCCGACGCCGCCATCCAGTGGCTCGGCGAGAACGTGAAGGCGTAGGCTCGGCGAGAGCTGCGGTTAACACTATCAAACCCGTCATCCTGAGGAGCCGCGAAGCGGCGTCTCGAAGGATCGGCGGGCCACGCTGTGGCCGCGAGTGAACACACACGCGCTGAGACAGCCGGGCGGTCCATCCTTCGAGACGCGCGCAAAAGCGCGCTCCTCAGGATGACGGGACGACATTCACGGTGTGGCAAAAATATCCGACGAGCGCTTGCCACTTGGCCGTTGCGACGTATGCTTGGTTCAAGCGTACGCGCGCCAGGACCGTCGCGATGGGCATTTACGTCTACATGCTTCGCTGCGCCGACAATTCGTACTACGTCGGCAGTACGACAGGTGACGATCTCGCGCCACGTATCGAGCAGCACAATGCGGGCACCTTCCCCGGATACACCTATAATCGGCGGCCCGTCGTTCTGGTCTGGTCGCAACACTTCGAGCGCATCACCGACGGCATCGCGGCCGAGCGGCAGATTAAGGGCTGGAGCCGGGCGAAGAAGGAGGCACTGATCAAATCGGATTGGGCCACGATCAGCCGACTGGCGCATCGAGGCGGAGCAACCCTTTCCCCGTCATCCTGAGGAGGCCGCGCAGCGGCCGTCTCGAAGGATCGACGGCCCCCGCTGTCACCGCCGCGAGCGAACCGGAGTGCGCCGAGATATCCGGGCCGTCGATCCTTCGAGACGCGCGCAAGGGCGCGCTCCTCAGGATGACGGGAGAAATGACCGGAGACGCAACGAAGCGGCACCCCAACTATTTGACAGGCCCCGCGCACTTTTCGTCGTCATCAATTTCCGCTTTACTGCCGGCAACGGCCGGGCACTGATCCCTGCGACAGAACAAAATGGAGGGATCGCTTGGCATCGGTGGAACTGCGTGGCCTGGTCAAGCGGTTTGGATCGTTTGTCGCGGTTGATGACGTTTCGCTTAAGATCGACCACGGCCGGCTGGTCTGCCTGCTCGGACCGTCCGGCTGCGGCAAGACCACGACGCTGCGGCTGATTGCCGGATTTCTCGAGCCGTCCGACGGCGAGATCCGGGTCGGCGACCGCGTGGTGTCGTCGAAGGCGCGCACGCTGCCGCCCGAGCAGCGCAACATGTCGATGATCTTCCAGAGCTACGCGCTGTGGCCGCATATGACGGTGGCGGAGAACATCGTCTATGGGCTGCGCTTGCGCAAAATGGACCGCGACACCATCGCCAAGAAGCTTGCCGCGATCCTGGCGACGACCAAGCTGGAACCGTTGGCACAGCGCTATCCGGGCGAGCTCTCCGGCGGTCAGCAGCAGCGCGTCGCGCTCGCACGCGCGCTGATCGTCGGTCCCGAGACACTGCTGCTCGACGAGCCGCTGTCCAATCTCGACGCCAATCTGCGCGAGGAGATGCGGTTCGAGATCCGTCGCCTGCACGACGAATACCGCTACACCACCGTCTATGTCACCCACGACCAGTCCGAGGCGATGACGACGGCCGACCTGATCGCGGTGATGAATGCCGGCAAGATCGACCAGCTCGGCAGCCCTGAGGACATCTATGCGCGGCCGGAATCCGAATTCGTGGCGCGCTTCATCGGCGCCGCCAATGTGATCAAGGGCATCGCGCGCGATGCGACCCATGTCGAGTTCGCCGGCGCGACGCTCGCTGTGGTCGGCGCGAGACTCACGGCTGGCCAGAGCGCGCCGGTTGCGATCCGCCAGCATGAGATCCAGCTCTCGACGCAGGCGCCCGCGGCGGCGCAGAACACGCTCAAGGCCATCGTGACGCGGCAGGTCTATCTCGGCATGAACCGCGACTACATGGTGGAAACATCAGACGGCACCTCGCTGCGGGTGACCACGCCGACGGAGACCGCCGTCGAGAAGGGCAGCGAGGTCTGGCTGACCTTGCCGCCCGAGCGCTGCCGCGCGCTCAGCCGATAGACAAGAAGAAACGGGAGGACGCGATGCGGAAGAAGATTTCCAGACGCGATGTCCTGAAAGGCTCGGCGGTGCTTGCGGCCGGCGCGGTGTTCGCCTCACCGGCACGCGCCGCGGCGCCCGAGCCGGCCGCGATCACGCCCGACCTCGTCGCGGCCGCGACCAGGGAAGGCAAGCTGGTGTTCTATTCGTCGATGGACCTGCCGGTCGGCGAAAAACTCGGCAGGGCGTTCGAGGCCGCTTATCCCGGCATCAGCGTGCAGATCGAGCGATCCGGCTCGGAGCGGCTGTTCCAGCGCGTGGCGCAGGAATTCGATTCCAACATCCACGCCGCCGACGTCGTCAACAGCGCCGATGCCTCGCACTTCATTCCGTGGAAAAAGAGCGGCTGGCTGATGCCGTTCGTGCCCGAGGACGTCGCGAAACATTTTCCCGACGGATATCGCGATCCGGACGGCATGGCCGTGACAACGCGGCTGTGGCTGTCGTCGATCGCCTACAACACCAATCTGGTGAAGGCGGAGGATGCGCCGAAGAGCTTTAACGACCTGCTCGATCCCAAATGGATCGGCAAGATGGTGAAGGGCCATCCGGCCTATAGCGGCACCATCATGACCACCACGTTCCAGATCGTGCGCGAGCTCGGCTGGCCGTATCTGGAGAAGCTCTCCAAGCAGCGCGTGATGCAGGTGCAGTCCTCGACCGATCCGCCGAAGAAGCTCTCGCTCGGCGAGCGCGCGGTGATGGCCGACGGCAATGAATACGGCATCGTGCTGTTGAAGGAGGCCGGACAGCCGGTCGAGCCGGTCTATCCGACCGAAGGCACGCCGACGATCTCGGGTCCGACCGGCATCTTCGCCGGCGCGCCGCATCCGAACGCCGCAAAGCTGTTCCAGGCCTGGCTGCACACCCGCGCGACCCAGCAATTCTTCGTCGACTTCACCGGCCAGTATTCGCTGCATGCCCAGGTGCAGCCGAAGGCCGGCCGGCGCAAGCTCGCAGACATCAAGCTGATGAAGGAGGACCCGGCAGGGGTGGAGGCGATGACCGAAGAGATCAAGACGCGCTATGCGCGGCTGTTTCGGGTGTGAGGATGAAGGTCGCGTGCACGCTTCCTTGCCTCGCCCCGCTTGCGGGGAGAGGCCGACGCGCATCGCAAGATGCGCGGCGGGTGAGGGGGACTCTCCGCGCGCTCTGCTCGCCGAAGCAGCCCCTCACCCCAACCCTCCAAGAGCGAGCTTCGCTCGTCTCGCTCCCGCAAGAACGGGGCGAGGGAGCTGAGACAGTTCACCGCGGGTCAACATGACAACAACCACCACCTCCCCCGCCCCCCGCCCCCGCATCGACTGGACCCGCCCCGTGCTGTGGCTGTTCGCGGCCGTGCTGGTCCTCCTCATCCTGCTGCCGCTGTCGTGGCTTGCGGTGTTTGCCTTCACCGACAAGAACCGCCATCCGACGCTGCAAAACTTCGTCACGCTATTCAGCAATCCCGATTTCCTCGATCCGCTGCTGACGACCGCGATCATCGCGACCACGTCGGCGCTGATCTGCTGCATCGTCGCAGCGCCGATCAGCTGGCTGGTGTCGCGCACCGACATGCCGGGGCGGCAGACCATCCGCGCGCTGGTGACGGCCTCGTTCGTGACGCCGCCGTTCCTCGGCGCGGTCGCCTGGGAGTTGCTGGCGGCGCCGAATTCGGGGCTGTTGAACCAGCTCTACCGCTTGTTCGCGGGTGAGGATGCCGACGCGCTGTTCAACATCTATTCGATGACCGGGATCATCTTCGTGATCTCCTGCTACACGTTCCCGTTCGTGTTCGTGCTGGTCGCCAATGCACTCGACACCATGCCGGGCGAGCTGGAAGACGCCTCCGCGATCCTCGGCGGCAATGCCTGGACCACGGCGCGGCGGGTGACGATCCCGCTGGCACTGCCCGCGCTGGTCGCCGGTGCCCTGATCGCGTTCCTGCAAGCGATGACGCTGTTCGGCTCGCCCGCGATCCTGGCGCTGCCGGCCGGCTTCCACACCATGACGACCAAGATCTGGAGCCTGTTCCAGTATCCGCCGAAGCTCGAGCTCGCGGCCGCCGCCGCGGTGCCGCTGCTGGTGCTGACCATCCTGCTGCTACAGGGCCAGAAAGCCCTGCTCGGGCGACGCGGCTATTCGGTGATCGGCGGCAAATATGGCGCACCGCGCCGGGTCGAGTTGCGCGGCTGGCGCTGGGCCGCGCTCGGCTTCTGCCTTTTGGTCCTGCTCAATCCCGTCTTCCTGCCTTACCTCGCGCTGCTCAACGCCGCGTTCTCGCCCAACGCGACCACGCTGGTGACGCCGTCGACGGCGACGCTGCACAACATCGTCTTCGTGTTCACCGAGCTGTCGTCGACGCAGCTCGCGCTGAAGAACACGGTGATCCTGGGCACCGCGACCGCGACAATCGGCACCATCCTCGCGCTGGTCATCGCCTATGTGACGACGCGGAAGGTGATCGCGGGCCATCGTGTGCTCGGCTTCCTCGCCACCGCGCCGGTCGCGGTGCCCGGCATCGTGCTCGGCGTCGGCCTGTTCCTGAGCTACACGCGACCGCCCTTCGTGCTGTACGGCACGTTGTGGATCCTGCTGCTCGCGTTCCTCACCATCAATTTGCCCTCGGCCTATCAGCAATTGCAGGCGGCATTCGCGACCATCCATCCCGAGCTCGAGGAGGCGAGCCGCATCCTCGGCGCGACACGGCTGCAGGCGCTGCGCCAGATCACCGCGCCTTTGCTGCGCACCGGCGTGATCGCGACCTGGTGCTTCATCTTCATCGGCGTGATGCGGGAACTGTCGGCGGCGATCGTGCTGTTCACCTCGCAGACCAAGGTGCTCTCGGTCCTGATCTACGACCTCAACGAAGGCGGCGACCTCGCCGCGATCGCGGTGCTCGGCATCGCGATGCTGGTGATCACCTTCGCCGTGGTGCTGGCGGTGAACCAGATCCCGATGTCCGGCGGCAATGCGGGGGCGAGGCTACGGAACGGGTAGCTTCCCCTAACCACGTCGTCATTGCGAGGAGCGAAGCGACGAAGCAATCCATTCTATCCCTTCGGGGAACGATGGATTGCTTCGCTTCGCTCGCAATGACGAGGCAACCAAGCATGCCCACACCATCTGGCAATCGCCACATTCATCCCGATATAAAGCGGAACCCCGCACCATGAGGATCGTGTGACCAAATCCGCCACCACAACACCGCCCCCTGTCGCGCCGCGCCGGCCGCATTCCTTCACCACCCACGGCATCACGGTGACGGACGACTACGCTTGGATCAAGGATCCCAGGTGGCAGGAGGTGCTGCGCGATCCCTCGATCCTCGATCCTGATATCCGGAGCTATCTCGAAGCCGAGAACGGCTACACCGAGAGTCTGCTCGGCCATACCGACGCGTTGCAGAAGCGGCTGGTCAAGGAGATGCGCGGGCGGATCAAGGAGGATGATTCCAGCGTGCCGTCGCCGGACGGCCCGTTCGCCTATTTCCGCAAGTTCCGCGAGGGCGGCCAGCACGAGCTGTATTGCCGCACGCCGCGCGACGGCGGCGAGGTGCATGTCGTGCTCGACGGCGACGCGCTTGCAGAGGACCACAAATATTTCAAGTTCGGCGGCAGCCGGCATTCCAACGATCATCGCCTGCATGCCTGGAGCGCCGACACCAAGGGCTCGGAATATTTCTCGATTCGCGTGCGTGACTGGGCAACTGGCGGCGATCTCGACGACCTCGTCGAGGAGACCGACGGCGGCGTGGTCTGGGCTTTGGATTCCAAGAGCTTCTTCTACGTCAAGCTCGACGACAATCACCGCCCGATGCAGGTGTGGCGGCACAAGCTCGGCACCAGGCAGGCCGACGACACCCTGATCTATGAGGAGCAGGATTCCGGCTGGTTCACCCATCTGCACGAGAGCGCCAGCGGCCGCTTCTGCGTGATCGCCGGCGGTGACCATGAGACCTCCGAACAGCGGCTGATCGACCTCTCCAACCCCGACGCGCCGCCGCGCCTCGTCGCGGCGCGCGAGGAAGGCGTGCAATATTCGATCGCCGACCGCGGCGACGAGCTGTTCATCCTGACCAACGCCGACGACGCCATCGACTTCAAGGTCGTCACCGCGCCGCTTACCTCGCCCGAACGTGCCAATTGGCGCGACCTGATCCCTTATCGTGAAGGGGTTTATGTGCTCGACGTCGAGCTCTATGCCGGCCACATGGTGCGGCTGGAGCGCGCCAACGCGCTGCCGGCGATCATCATCCGCGACCTCAGCAGCGGCGAGGAGCACGCGATCGCGTTCGACGAGGCGGCCTATTCGCTCGACACCATGGGCGGCTACGAATTCGACACCACCAACTTACGTTTCGCCTATTCGTCGATGACGACGCCGTCGGAGGTCTATGACTACGACATGGCGACGCGGACACGAGTGCTGCGCAAACGGCAGGAGATTCCGTCGGGGCACAACCCGGCCGATTACGTCACCACGCGCATCATGGCGACCTCGCATGACGGCGCGCAGGTGCCGGTCTCGATCCTGCACCGCAAGGGTTTCGTTCGCGACGGCAAGGCGCCGCTGCTGCTCTACGGCTACGGCTCCTATGGCATGGCGATGCCGGCGTCGTTTGCAGCGAACCGGTTGTCGCTGGTCGATCGCGGCTTCGTCTATGCGATCGCGCATATTCGCGGCGGCGCCGACAAGGGCTGGGGCTGGTATCTCGACGGCAAGCGCGAGAAGAAGCCCAATACGTTTGACGATTTCGCCGCCGCAGGCCGCGCACTGATCGAGGCGAAATATACGGTTGAGAAACGCATCGTCGGCCATGGCGGCTCGGCGGGCGGCATGCTGATGGGCGCGGTTGCCAACCGCGCCGGCGAGCTGTTCGCCGGCATCGTCGCCGAGGTACCGTTCGTCGACGTGCTCAACACCATGCTCGACGACACGCTGCCGCTGACGCCGCCGGAATGGCCGGAATGGGGTAATCCGATCGAGAGCGAGAAGGATTTCCGCACCATCCTGTCCTATTCGCCCTACGACAATGTCGCGGCCAAGGACTATCCGGCGATCCTCGCGATGGGCGGGCTCACCGACCCGCGCGTCACCTATTGGGAGCCGGCGAAATGGATCGCGCGGCTGCGCGCCACGATGCGCGGCGGCGGCCCGGTGCTGCTGCGCACCAACATGGGCGCCGGCCACGGCGGCGCGTCGGGTCGGTTCAACCGGTTGGACGAAGTCGCGATCGTCTATGCGTTCGCGCTGTGGGCGGTCGGGATGGCGGAGAGGGCGGAGGTGTAGGACGCCGGTTGGCTTGCGCGGCCCCCTCCCCATCGTCCCGGCGAAAGCCGGGACCCATGCCGCGTGATCCATCGAGCTGGGAAGTCGCGGTACCACGGCACAACGCAACTGGCAGTCTTCGCCAAACTTCTCCCTGTGGTTATGGGTCCCGGCCTTCGCCGGGACGACGGCGGAGTGTGTGGCGATCGCTGATCAAGCAATGAAAGCGGAGGGCGTAGCGAAAGCTAGCGTCCCTTCACCTTCCGCCAGGCTGCAAAATCCTTCAGCGTCTGCTCGTCGGTCGCGGGATAGAGGCCGAAGATGCCGCGGCCCTTCTGGACCTGCTCGGTGACGAAATCCTCGAACGCGGTCATCTCGAAGGTCTCATTGGCGATCTCGTCGGCGAGATGCGCCGGGATCACGATGACCCCGTCGCTGTCGCCGAGGATCACGTCGCCGGGAAACACCGGCGCGTCGCCGCAACCGATCGGGACATTGATCTCGATCGCCTGATGCAGCGTCAGATTGGTCGGTGCGCTCGGGCGATGGTGAAACGCCGGGAAGCCGAGCCGCGCGATCTCGGCCGAATCGCGGAAGCCGCCGTCGGTGACGACGCCGGCGCAGCCGCGCTTCATGAGCCGCGTCACCAGGATCGCGCCGGCAGACGCGGCGCGCGCATCCTTGCGGCTGTCCATCACAAGCACGCTGCCCGGCGGACAATCCTCGATCGCCTTACGCTGCGGATGCGCGCGATCGCGGAATACCTCGATGGTGTTGAGGTCCTCGCGCGCCGGCATATAGCGCAAGGTAAAGGCCTCGCCGACCATGGTCGGCTGATCCGGGCTCAAGGGGTGGACATCCTGGATCATCTGGATGCGCAAGCCGCGCTTGAACAGCGCGGTCGCAACGGTCGCGGTGGAGACGGATTTCAGCCTGTTGCGGGTGGCGTCGCTGAGTTTGGACATGTGATTTTTCCGGTTGTCGTTCCGGGGCGATGCGTCAGCATCGAACCCGGAATCTCGAGGCTCCGGGTCCGCTTCGCGCCCCGGAACGACGTGGTGAGTTAATAGATCGGCGGCTCGCCCACCGGCTTGCCGAAACCGGTCTCGAGGAAATCGAAGTCGCAGCCCTCATTGGCCTGCTTGATGTGTTTCGAGAACATCCAGCCATAGCCGCGCTCGAAGCGCTTTTCCGGCTGCTTCCATTCCGCGCGGCGCCTGGCGAGCTCCGTCTCAGACACATCGAGATTGATGGTGCGCGCGGCAACATCGAGCGTGATGCGGTCGCCGTTCTTCACCAGCGCCAGCGGGCCGCCGATATAGGACTCCGGCGAGACGTGCAGGATGCAGGCGCCGTAGCTGGTGCCACTCATCCGCGCATCCGACAGCCGCACCATGTCGCGCACGCCCTGCTTCACCAGCTTGGTCGGGATCGGCAGCATACCCCATTCCGGCATGCCCGGCCCGCCTTGCGGCCCGGCGTTGCGAAGGATCAGCACGTGGTCTGCGGTGACGTCGAGATCGGGATCGTCGACCGCCTTCTTCATCGACGGATAGTCGTCGAACACCAGCGCCGGCCCGGTGTGCTTGAGGAATCGCGGATCGCAGGCGCTTGGCTTGATGACGCAGCCGTCGGGTGCGAGATTGCCCTTCAGCACCGCGAGCGCGCCCTCCTTGTAGATCGGGTTGTCGACGCTGCGGATGACGTCGTCATTATGGACCTCGGCGCCTGCGATGTTCTCGCCGAGCGTCTTGCCCGTGACGGTGATGGAGTCGAGATGCAGATGCGGCTTGATCCGGCTCATCAGGGCGGGCAGCCCGCCGGCATAGAAAAAATCCTCCATCAGATAGAGGTCGCCGCTCGGCCGCACATTGGCAATCACAGGCACCTTGCGGCTCGCCTTTTCAAAATCGTCGAGCGAGATGTCCTGGCCGGCGCGGCGCGCCTGCGCGATCAGGTGGATGATCGCATTGGTTGAGCAGCCCATCGCCATCGCGACCGTGATCGCATTCTCGAAGGCTCTTCGCGTCTGGATCTTCTGCGGCGTCAGATCCTCCCACACCATCTCGACGATGCGGCGGCCGGCCTCCGAGCTCATGCGGATGTGGTTGGCGTCGGCCGCGGGGATCGACGAGGCACCGGGCAGCGTCATGCCGATCGCCTCGGCGATCGCGGTCATGGTCGAAGCCGTGCCCATCGTCATGCAGGTACCATAGCTGCGGGCGATGCCGGCCTCCATGTCGACCCAGTCCTTGTCGGAGATTTTTCCCGCGCGGCGCTCGTCCCAGTATTTCCAGGCGTCCGAGCCGGAGCCGAGCGTCCTGCCCTTCCAGTTGCCGCGCAGCATCGGCCCCGCCGGCAGATAGATCGCCGGCAGATTCATGCTGGTGGCCCCGAGCAGCAGGCCGGGCGTGGTCTTGTCGCAACCGCCCATCAGCACCACGCCATCGACCGGATGGCCGCGCAGCAGCTCCTCGGCATCCATCGCCAGCATGTTGCGATAGAGCATCGTGGTCGGCTTCAGCAGCGATTCCGACAGCGACAGCGCCGGCAGCTCCAGCGGAAAGCCGCCGGCCATCAGCACGCCGCGCTTGACGTCGTCGACCCGGCTCTTGAAGTGCATGTGGCAGGGCTGCGCGTCCGACCAGGTGTTGATGATCGCGATCACCGGCCGGTCGCGCCATTCTTCCGGCGCGTAGCCCATCTGCATCGCGCGCGAACGATGGCCGAAGGCTCTGAGATCGTCGGGCGCGAACCAGCGCGCGCTGCGCAATTGATCCGGGGTCTTGTTCTTCTTGGTCATCTTGGATGCGCCATCTGTTTTGGTATCGCGGGTCTCGACATTGCTCGCACGCGCGCGCTCCCGGCGCGTATGCCCTGCGTCACGCATATACAGGATTTCCGGACGTGTCGTCCCGCGCGCGGCGCAGACGTGCCGTTCGCGGCTCGCGCCTGTTTCGCAATCGGCACTGGCCCGCGCCACAAGCCGAGCGTGCGGCGCACAAACTCCGCAATGTGGAAGCCGGAATGTGAACCAGCCTTGGCCGGCGTAGGACGGACTTGGCTTACTTCTGCTGCGCCGTCATCACGATGCGGACGAGATCGGCGGCGTTGCGCGCGCCGAGCTTCTTCATGATGTTGGCGCGGTGATCCTCGATCGTGCGCGGGCTGATCCCGAGGTGACGCCCGGCCTCCTTGTTGGAAGCGCCTGCAGTGAACTGCTCGAGCACCTCGCGCTCGCGGCGGGTGAGCGGCTCGCGGCCGGGAAAGTGCAGCGAGGCGATGCGCGACGCCGAGGTCTCGGCCTGCCGCCTGGTATAGGCGTCGATCGCCTCATTGAGGCGGCTGACGATCTCGTTGCCGCGGAACGGCTTCTCGATGAAGTCGAGCGCGCCGTTCTTGATGGCGCTGACCGCCATCTGAATGTCGCCCTGACCGGAGATCATGAAGATCGGCGCTGGGTAATCCTCGCCGTGCAGCTCCCGCAGGATGTCGAGGCCGGATTTGCCGGGAATATGCACGTCGAGCAGGATGCAGGCCGGGGTCCTGCTGCGCGCCACCGCAAGCAGCGCAGCGCCGTCCGCAAAGCAGATCACCTTGTAGCCGGCGGTCGACAGGACCACGGAAAGCGTCTCGCGAACGGCGGGATCGTCGTCGACTACAAAGATTTCCCCGCGAGGAGCGCCATTCTCAACCATATGTCTCGTCCATCAGTGGTGAAGCGTGCTGCCAGACTGCACAAGAAGTCACTCGACCATCTCGATCATGGACCCGTATTTGTACGGGACGTCCGCTTAACGCACAAGTAGCACCGCGGTCCCTAAAACTGGCGGCAGTGGAGAAACATGCATGGAAAATGCAGCGGCGGACGGCGTTGCGGTGTGCCTGGACGAGGGTAGCGATCCCTACAGCCTGATCGTGACCGACCTGGTCGCGCTGATCGGCCATGTCCAGGCGAGCCTGCGCCTGATCGAGGCGGCGATTGCGCGCGAGGCACTTCTGGCCGAGCAGGACGCCGCCGCCAACATCTTCGTGCTTGACGACGTCACCCCGCGCTACGCCGTGGCGTCCACGGCCCTGAAGGCCTGCGACGCAGGCCTCGGCATCGCGCTCGACCGGCTGCGCGACCCAGAGGCACCGGTACGTTTCCTGAATTGATCAGGCCGCCACCGCCGGGTTCGACACGTCAGCGCAGATTGTCCAGACGACGTCCAACCCTCCAGGCGACGATCAGTTCCACATTCGGATTGGCAGCAGGCATCGCCCACGCGGCCGGGTCAGCCCCTCTCCAAATCAGGCCTTCTCGTTATCAGGCCCTGGCCCGCTCTTCGTCGGAGCCCGACCGCCGCTTGGTCGGCTTGCCCTTGAGGAAGCTGATGTCCATTTCGGTGCCGTTGACGCGCACCAGTTCACAGCGGCGATAGGCGAGCCCGGTCGACGACAGCAGGAGGAAGAACTCCTTCAGGTTGAGCCCCTGAATGGAACCCTCGACGGTCAGCGCCGCATCATTGTCGGAGATGGCGTTGAGCTGGCAGTCGCGCCGCCAGGTGCCGTCGATGGCCATGATGCAGACATCGACGCCCCGGCTGAACGTGACACGCTCAATGGATTTGCCGTCCTCCGTCATCGCTCAATATCCGACCGCCATGGCAGGCCTTGGCATCGCAAGCGCGGCCCGCAGCCCGCTCGGCCGGTACAGGCCGCGCCGCTCGGGAATCGGTTTGAACGTGTCGGTCAGACCGACCACGGTTTCCGCGGCGCCGAGCACCAGGAAGCCATCGGCCTCCATCAGCCGGGCGAGCCGGTTGAAGATGTTGATCTTGGTGTCCTGATCGAAATAGATCAGCACGTTGCGGCAGAACACCACATCGAAGGTGCCGAGCTGGGAGAAATCGTGTAGCAGATTGAGCTGACGGTGCTGCACCATCGCGCGCAACTCCGGATTGATCTGCCAGAGTTCGCCCGACTGCTTGAAATACTTGACCAGCATCTGGATCGGCAGCCCGCGCTGCACCTCGAACTGGCTGTAGATGCCGGCCTTCGACTTCTCCAGCACCTCCTGCGACAGATCGGTCGCCGTGATCTCGACCCGCCATCCCGCAAGCGCCGCGCCCATCTCCTTGAGGCACATCGCCAGCGAATAGGGCTCCTGGCCGGTCGAGCCGGCGGCGCACCAGATCCGGACGCTGCGGCGCGCGGCACGCGCCTTCAGGACCTCGGGCATGATGGTGTCGCGGAAATGGTCGAACGGCACCTTGTCGCGGAAGAAGAAGGTCTCGTTGGTGGTCATGGCCTCGACCACCTGGACGGTGTGCGTCGATGAGCCGGCCTTGATCTTGGCGACCAGGTCGGGAATGCCGGACAGGCCGCATTTGCGTGCTAGCGGCAGCAGGCGGCTCTCGATCAGATATTGCTTGTCCGCGGACAGGTCGAGACCGGAATGGTCCTTCAGGAGCTTACGCAGATACTCGTAGTCGGGGGGCGTCACGGGAGCCTCGCAAAGGCAATGGGTGAAACTGGGTGTCAGGCTTCGGCCGGCGTATCGAGCGCCAGTAGACCCACTTCCTGGAATTTCGCGATCACGATGTCCTTGTCGAACGGCTTCATGATGTATTCGTTGGCGCCGGCATGCAGCGCCCGCGAGATGTGGTCGATGCCGTTCTCGGTGGTGCAGAACACGACCTTGGGCTGGTCGCCACCGGGCATGCGACGGAGTTGCACGAGGAATTCGAAGCCGTCCATGACGGGCATGTTCCAGTCGAGCAGCACCGCGTCCGGCATCGTCCGCTTGCAGGCTTCGAGCGCGACCGCGCCGTCCTCGGCTTCGATGACGGTGAATTCCATTCCTTCGAGGATGCGGCGTGCGATCTTGCGCACCACACCGGAATCGTCGACGACAAGACATGTCTTCATAGCTTGGCCTCCTTGTGGAATCCGCCGTCTCCGCGGCGGAGCGTTACGCTGCAGCAAGTGTGTTGGAAGCTATCTTGGGCACCAGTTCGAGCACGCGATCGACGTCGAGGACGACCATGAGCTGGCCGTCGAGGCGGTGGACGCCGCCGGCGAGCTTGGCCATGCGGGGATCGAGGTTGACCGGGTTGTCCTCGCGGCTGTCGTCCGGCAGCCGCAGCACCTCGCCGATCTGGTCGATCAAAAGGCCATAGGATTCGCCGCGCTGGTCGACGCCGACCGCCATCGGCAGCTGGCCGTCGTCGGCCTTCGGCAGGCCGAGCCGGGCGCGCATGTCGACCACGGTGACGATGCGGCCGCGCAGGTTGAGCACGCCGGCGATCTCGCTGGAGGCCAGCGGCACCCGCGTCAGCCGCTCCGGCATGAACACGTCCTGCACCCGCGAGATCGGCAGCCCGAACAGCTGCCCGCCGATCACCGCGGTGACGTATTCGGCCATCGCGCCCTCACTGGTCTCGGTCTTGCTGGTCATCGATGTTGTTTCCCTCGGTCCCGTCAGGCCGCTTTCCGGATCTCGGCGGTCTGCTCTTTCAGCGCCGCGATCAGCCCGGGACGATCGAACTTGGCGACATAGTCGTGGAAGCCGGCCTGCCGGCCGCGCTCGATCGCCGCCGGCGACACCATCGCCGACAGCGCGATGATCGGCAGCTGGTTGAGATTGTGGTCACTTCGGATGTTCTCGGCGAACTCAAAGCCGTTCATCTCGGGCATCTCGATGTCGGTCAGCACGACGTCGAAGGCCTGCCCGGAGCGCAGCGCGGCGAGCCCTTCCTGGGCGCCTCCCGCGGTCCGCACCTTGTAGCCGGCGGCCTTGAGCACCGGCGCCAGCATGTTGCGGAAGAACGCGGAGTCGTCGACCAAGAGCACCGACTGCGCCGAGGCCGACGGCCGCATCTCCTTGCGCGAGAACCAGTCGGCGAACGCCATCGGGAGGAAGTGGCCGACGTCGATCACCTCGGTGGCCTGGCCCTTGATCACGGCCGAACCGAGGATGCCGTCCTGCGAGCCCGCCACCTCGATGTTGAGCCGCTCCTCGACGATGTCGATGATCTCGTCGACCACGAGCCCCATCGAGCGGCCGTCGTCGGCGAACACCAGGATCGGCTGCGATCCCTGGCTCTGCATCTCGACCCCTGCCATCTGCACCAGCGGCATCAGCTGCTCGCGGTACTGCACCATGTAGCGGCCGTTCGAGAGCTCGATCTTGTCGGTTGCGATCTCTTCCAGCCGGGTGACGAGGCCGAGCGGCACCGCCTTGGGCTGGCTCGAACCTGCGCGGAACACCAAGAGCGAGGTCAGCTGCTCGCCGCTATTGGCGTGGGCGCTCGCGCTGTCGTCGGCCATGTCATGGGCCGAGGAGCCGGACGCGCCCAAGGCTTTTGCAATGCCGTTGGGATCGATGATCATGATCACGGCGCCATCACCCAGAATGGTGTTGCCGGAGAACATGTCGATGTGCCGTAGTTTGGTGGACATCGGCTTGACCACGATCTCCTCGGTGTGGAACACGCCGTCGACCACGATGCCGAAGGTCTGGCTGCCGACTTGCGTGACCACGATGAAGCCGTTCTCGGCGTCTGACGTGGTGGCGCCGTCGTCGATCTTGAGCAGCTTCTTGAGATGGATCAGCGGCAAGAGCTTGTTGCGCAGCCGCAGCACTGCCGTGTCCTTGATCCGCTCGATGCGGTGCTCGGAGTTGGCACGGGCCCGCACCAGCTCGACGACAGACAGTTGGGGAATCGCAAAACGGTCGCCGCCGGCCTCCACGATCAGGGCGGAGACGATGGCCAGGGTCAGCGGGATCTTGATGGTGACGGAGGCGCCCTCGCCGGCCACGCTCTTGATGTCGATGGTGCCGCCGATCTGGTCGATATTGGTGCGCACCACGTCCATGCCGACGCCGCGGCCGGACACCGAGGTCACTTGCGCGGCGGTCGAGAAGCCCGGCGCGAAGATGAACTTGTGGATCTGGGCCTCGGTCATCTTCTCCAGCTCAGCCTCGGTGACGAGGCCGTTCTGGAGCGCCTTGGCCTTGATCCGCTCGGTGTTGAGCCCGCGGCCGTTGTCGGCGATGCAGATGATGATGTGGCCACCTTCGTGATAGGCGGAGAGGCGAATGGTGCCCTGCTCCGGCTTGCCGGCGGCGACGCGCTCGGCGGTGGTCTCGAGGCCATGATCGGCGGAGTTGCGCACCATGTGCGTCAACGGGTCCTTGATCAGGTCGAGCACCTGGCGGTCGAGCTCGGTGTCGGCGCCGTGCATCTCCAGCTCGATCTGCTTGCCGAGTTCGCCACTGAGATCGCGGACGATGCGCGGCAGCTTCTGCCAGGCATTGCCGATCGGCTGCATGCGCGTCTTCATGACGCCTTCCTGCAGCTCGGCGGTGACGTTGGAGAGCCGCTGCAGCGGCACCTTGAACTCGGTGTCCTCGTTGCGCCGTGAGATCTCCAAGAGCTGGTTGCGGGTCAAGACCAGCTCGGAGACCATGGTCATGAGGTGTTCGAGGGTGTCGACATTGACCCGGATCGACTGGTTGGCGATCTTGTCGCCTTCCTGGACGTCTTCGGCTATGGCCTTGCGGGCCGGCTTCCTGGCAGCTTCAGTCGGCTCGGCGGCGGGCGCAGCAGCAGGCTTCGCGACCGGCGCAGGCGCGGCGACTTCGGTCTCGGTCTCGCGGAAGGCGCGCTCGAGTTCGTCGAGCGAGACCTCGCCCGGGCGCAGCGGACGCTCCAGCGTCTGCACCACCAGCGTGCCCTCTGTCATCGCCGCCTGCACGGACGGCGCTTCAACCACAGGCACATCGTCTTCGGCAGTCGGCATCGACTGCGTCGAGCCTGACAATGCGGCCATGCCGTGCTCGACCATCGCTTCCAGCTGATCGATCAGGTCGCGGTCGTTGCCTTCGGGCTCGGCCTCGGTCGCCTCGAGCCCGCCCAGGATCTCCTTGATGCGGTCGATCGAGGACAGGATCAGCGTCACGGCTTCCGCCTTCACCGGCATGCCGTCGCGGAACTTGCCCATCAAGGTCTCGCCGGCATGCGCCAGCGCTTCCAGCCGCGGCAACCCGAGGAAGCCGCAGGTCCCCTTGATCGTGTGCACAAGGCGGAAAATGTTGTCCAGGATCTTCGCGTTGTTCGGATCCTGCTCGAACTGCACCAGCTGGTTGTCGACCGTATCCAGGCTCTCGCTGCTCTCCGTCAGGAACTCGCGCAACAGATCGTCCATGGATAGGTCCCCTCAAGGTGCTACGGAACGCTCGCCTCACATCGATAAACCCACCGCCTTCACGGCGACGTTAATTTTGCCGTCCGTGCAAATACGGAAGATGAGCCACACGAAGTCAGGCGATGCATCACGACGTCCCGGCCAGACAGGCCATACCACCCGGACGGGAAAGAGGCCGTTCCACCGGTCGTCGCATTTTGAATCAAATGGGATCAGGATCCCGTTAAGCCGAGCGAAACATTCGCGCCATGGCGTCGGCCCGCATCAAAGCCCGATCGCCCTTTGGTTGAAGCTTGTCGGATGGTCAAGCGAACCCAAAAGCAAAGGCGGCGGAGTTTCCTCCGCCGCCTCGCTGGTCGTTGTCTGTCGCGGCTACGCTTAGCGGAGCAACTGCAGAACGCTCTGCTGCGATTGGTTGGCCAGAGCCAGCGCGGACACCGCGATCGACTGGCGGGTCGACAGCGCCTGGCTGTTCGCCGCTTCCTCGTTGGTGTCGGCCAGCGTCAGGTTGGACGAGCCGGTCTGCAGCACGTTGATCAGGTTCTTCGAGAAGTCCTGGCGGATCTGCACGATCGACAGGTTCGAACCGAGGGTCGAAGCCTGGGTGCGCAGCAGGCCGCTGGCGTTGTTGAGCGTCTTCAGCGTGGCGTTGGCCGAGGCGTTGTCGATGAAGTCCGTGCCGGCAACCAGCTTGGTGAGGTTGAGGCCGGAAGCATCGAAGGTGACGCCCTGGATCTTCAGCGTCGAGGAGCCCGTCTCGTTGAAGGTCAGCTTGAGCTGATCGCCATTGAGCAGGTTGATGCCGTTGTACGACGCATCCTGGGCGGTCGTGGTGATCTGGTCCAGGATGTTGTTGTACTGATTGACCAGGTTGGCGCGGTTCGACAGGCCATTCGGATCCTGCACCGGAGCGCTGCCCGCGAGGCCGTTGAACAGCTTGCCGGAGGCGGCGGCGGTGCCACCGATCGTGCCGATGGTCGCCGACGCAGCATCGTTGGTGGTGCTGATGGTGAGCGCACCGCCCGCGCTGAGCGAGGCCTGCAGGTTGTTGGCCGACAGTGCGGCGTTCAGGTCGTTGAGGGACTTCACCTTGCCGACGCCGCTACCAAACGTGA
This sequence comes from Bradyrhizobium sp. CCBAU 53421, assembly GCF_015291625.1. Taxonomy (NCBI): domain Bacteria; kingdom Pseudomonadati; phylum Pseudomonadota; class Alphaproteobacteria; order Hyphomicrobiales; family Nitrobacteraceae; genus Bradyrhizobium; species Bradyrhizobium sp. CCBAU 53421. The sequence continues at coordinate 515,447 of NZ_CP030047.1, read as the reverse complement.
TGTTGGTGGCCGTGCCGTTGCCGGTCGCGCCGATCGTCAGCGTCAAGCCATCCAGCGGCGACGGCGTCGCCACGGTACGTGCCTTGGTCGTGGCCGTGAGGCCGAACGCGGCCAGACCCGAGCCGGAGATGTTGAGATCCTGGTTGATGCCGGTGCTGATCTGGAGCGCGCCAGCCGACACCGTGGAGGCGGTGGTCGCGCCGGTGATGCCGTCGATCGCCGTGAGCAGGTCGCCGACCGTCAGGTTGCTGCCCGCGCCGGTGCCGAGGGTCACGTTGCCGGACGCATCGGTCGTCGAGGTGGTCTGCGAGGTCGAGAACGTGATCGACTTGCCGTTGACGCTGATCGTGCCGGTCGGGGTCGCCGCCAGGGTATCGGAGTTGGCCGCGGTGACGAGCTTGGTGGCGGCCGTGATCGGCACGGGCGTCGAGAGATTGTTGTTGACGACCGTACCGGCGAGGGTGGCGTTGCTGTAGGTGGCGGTACCGCGGATATCATCGGTGGTGGCGCCGGTGATCACGGCGGTCGTCACTTGAGACTTCTGGGAATAGCCGACTGCCGCCTGCAGCGCCTGGTTGGCGACCGACTTGGCGCTGTCGACGAGCTTCTGCAGCGAGGTGATGCCGGTGTTGGCGGCCTGCAGCACCTGCACGCCGTTGCCGATTCCGTCCAGCAGGTTGTTGATGTCGCTGGCGCGGTTGTCGAGCGACTGCGCGGTGAAGAAGTTGGTCGGATTGTCGAGCGCAGTGTTGACCTTCTTGCCGGTGGACAAGCGGTTCTGCGTGGTGGCGAGCAGGTCGGCCGTCGACTGCAGCGAAAGCAGATTTTGACGGACCGATGCCGAGAGGACGATGCCGGACATACTGATACCCTTCTGGATGAACACGATTGACGCGACGCCGTAAATTTCGCACGGCGACCGCTGCCACACTGGTCCGTCCGCGCTACCCGTTCGTTAAAGGGCTGCTCCGTACAAATACCCAGAACAGCCTTGCCGGTAATTCTACGGCCGCCGCCGCAAATGCTCGTTTGTAGGGCGCGCGTGCACTGCCGGACCAATCTCGTGTCAGCGAATTTGTCCTCGCATTTGCGGGACTTGCCGCATGCTGGCGCCGTCGGCCGGAGGGCTTGGAGCTCCGTAACTGCAATCGCGACGGCACACGCTTGGGTAGGCAACAGAGTTAATCGAAATCAATAAATGCGAGACGATGCCGCAACCTTATCGTCCGGGATGTGCGGCATTCGAATCGTCTCGAACGCCGCGCAGGCCGATGCGATGCGATCGTCTGCCCCCTAGAGGGTATAAGGTTCGCACTACAACCCTTGTGCTATTGGACAGGCAAGCTATGTTCGCTGACCACACGCCAAGAGTAGGTGATGCGAGACTGTAGTGCTCCCGCCCTCGGCAGGAGCTCCAATGTCCGCGGTATCGCGCCCGCCCAATCGCCTGTTGCAAGCCCTTCCCCCCACGGAATACGCGCAACTTCATCCCCTTCTGGAAACCGTCGACCTGACCAAGGAAACGGTGCTCGCCGATGCCGGCGCGCCGGTGCAGCGGGTTTATTTCCCGCACGGCGGCGTGGTCTCGATGATGATCAATCTGTCCGACGGGCAATCCGTCGAGATTGCAACCATCGGTCGTGACGGTGTCGTCGGCGCATCCGCCGCGCTGCATGAGCGGCCGCTGCTCGCCGACGCGATTGTCGTGGTGCCGGGCACGGCATCGATGGTGCGGGCGGAGGATTTCCGCGAGGCAGCCAATCGCAGCGCCGAGTTCCGGACCCTGGTTGCGCTCTACGAGCAGGCGCTGATGGCGCAGACGCAACAATCCGTCGCCTGCAACGTGTCGCATCCGGTGGAGGCACGGCTGTCGCGCTGGCTGCTGCGCGCACGCGACCTGTGCGGCAGCGAAGCCTTGCCGCTGACCCAGGAGATGCTGGCACAGATGATCGGTGTGCGGCGCAATGCGGTTTCGATCGTCGCCCACGGGTTTCAGCAGGCCGGCATCCTGCGCTACAGCCGCGGCCATATCGAAATCACCGATATCGACGGTCTGCGGAAGGCGGCGTGTGAATGTTATGCGACCGTCAAGGCGCACACCGAACAATTGATCGGGCCGGAAGACTGATCGGCCGCAGCGATCCGGATGCTCAACACGCGACGATGCCGGTGCGCGCTTTCGGCATCTTCTCAATGGAACCGAGATATGTTTCCATTGGAACCAAGACGTGCCAGAATAAGTTGCAAGAGCGTTCACTTGCACGCGTTAGCCCTCATGGCCAGAGACAAGCTTTGCCGACAGGCAGGAGGTTGCTTTGGATACGGTTCCGCGATCGCCTAACGGGTTTCTGGCTTCGCTCTCGCAGAGCGATTTTGAGCTGATCCGGCCTCATCTGCGGACGGTCGACCTCGCCGCCGAGTCGGTCCTGATCGAGACCGACGAGATGCTCAAGCGGACCTATATGCCGCACAAGGGCGTGATCTCGCTGGTGGTCAAGCTGGCACGAGGCGAGCGCGTCCAGGTTGCGATGGTCGGTCGCGACAGCATCTATGGTGCGTTCGCGGGGCTTGGTGAAGCCCCCACGCTGAACAGCGCCGTGGTGCTGGTCCCGGGCGTCGCCTCGATGATCGAGGTCGAAGCCTTGCGGACGGCCGCCGGCCAGAGTCCGGCTCTGCGGGCGAAGCTGATTCGGCACGGTCTCGCCGTTTATGCCCAGATCCAGCAGACGGCTGGCTGCAATGCCGTGCATACGGTGGAGTCGCGGCTGGCAAGATGCCTGCTGCAGACGCGCGATCTCTCCGGCAGCAACAAGGTCGCCCTGACCCAGGAGGCGATGGCGCAGATGATCGGTGCGCGTCGCAACAGCGTGTCGCTGGTCGCGCATACTTTGCAGCAGGCGAATTTCATCCACTACAGCCGCGGCCACATCGAGATTACCAACGCGGACGGACTGATCAGGACAGCGTGCGAATGCTACGCCACAGTCAAGGTGCAGTACGCGAGGCTGCTGAGTTGCCAGGAAACCGGCTCCTAGAGCATGATCCGGAAAAGTGTGAAGCGGTTTTCCCTGCGACAAACGCGAAGCGTTTGCGCGGAGGTCATGCTCAAACAAGGAGCTAAAGCGCGATGACGATCCAACCCAATTTCATCGCGCTTTAGACCGCTCGCCGCCGCGCAAGCCGTACTTCTACGGCGTGCGATTTTCACCGTCGGATAACGCTGCGTCAGCAAAGTTGCGTGGACGCACGGGGGAGCCGATGTTCACGTACGAGACGACCGACCGGAAGGAAGCCCGGCGCTTCCGCATGGCCCAGTTCAACGGCCGGCCCGCCACCGTCAGGTCCGCCGGCGCGACCGTCACGGGACGTGTGCGCGCGATCGTCGAAAGCAAGTCCGGCGCGATGGCGGCATGGGTGGTCACGATCGTTCCGGACGAACCGAAGCCCGCCGCCTCCGCCATGCGACTCGCGCCGCGCCTGTGCTTCGCCGCGGAAGACGATTTCTGAGGACCGGGTCCTAGCGAGCCGCGTCCTGGCGAACCGGTACGCTCTATGCGGAATGCAACAAGGCCTTGCGGACCAGATCGGCCGTGTTGCGGGCACCGAGTTTGCGCATGGCTTCGGCGCGATGGCTCTCGAACGTGCGCGGGCTGATGTTCATTCGCAGCGCGCCCTGCTTGTTGGAATAGCCGTCGCTGATCAGGCTGAGCACCTCGCGCTCGCGCTTGGTCAACGGCTTGCGGCCTGCCTCCGGCGCGAACATGACATCGGGCGTTCGGGCGCCTGCCGGCTTGTCGTCAAGCTGCGGCCTGAGATCGGTGGCCGGAATCGCATTCGGATAGAGATCGGAAATCTGCTTCAGCATCGCGGACACCCGCTCGGTCTGCTCGAGCGCGTTCTCGATCACCTGCCGCAGATAGACGCCGTTGCCGGGCGCGTGCGCGAACTGCTGACTGTGCTGTTTGAGCTCATTCATGTAGAGCAGCAGCGCCGTCACCGGCCCATTGAACTGCCGGACGATCGCCGCACCGGCGTCCGCGGTCACCTGCGTTCGCGGCACCGCGGCGCCCTGGGTCTCAGGCGGCTGTGCCTCGAGCGTCGCAGTTCCGCTCATCCATGTCGGAAGGCGGGCCTCGGCTCGGTTGTCATGTTGCGTCATAAGTATGGTTTACCGAAGGTGAACTTGTGGCCGCGTTAACGCGGGACTCCGTAGAACTACGGGTGACGCAACTGTGACCTCGGGCCCCGACCTGCGAAGCAGGCGCAGATTACCGCTGATTTGGCAACGAATCTCGCTTATTTGACTCGAATTACGGTATTCTTACGGGACGCTGGAGCGTTCCGTTCTTGTTATCCCGCAGGTGGATCTTTACCTTCCATAAGGGCCTTCCCGGGCGCATCCGCCGCTCGCTTTGGGTTGGATGGGCAGGATTTGCGTCGCCCATCGGACATCAAGGGCGCCGGAGCCGAAGGAATTTCTGCAGGAAGCGTCCCGAAAGAACGAACCTGAACCACCAAAACGCGATTCGCCGGGTCGACATCGACCAATCCCTCCGGACACCGGGATCGCGCCGGCTTACCGCAGGTTGGCCCACGTGCGTATGAGGCGGATCACATCGGCCCGGGCGGGCGCCGACAGCACCCGGTCAGGTAGACGGCGCCCGGTCAGGTAAATGTCAATTTACAGCCCCCGGGGTGCGCCCCGATGATCGCCGCCTCTCGATCAACAACAAAAGGGCGCGGCAATGAAGCGAGGGCGGAACGGACACTGGATCACGATTGCGGCGCTCGCCGCAGCATTGCTGGCCGGCACCGGCGCACGCGCTCAGACTGCGCCGACCGGCAATGCAGCGCCGACGTCGGACAACGCGATCATGGTCACCATCTTCTTCAAGCATGATCAGTCGCACCCGCTCAGCGAGTTGAATGCGCAGCTTGAACGGCAGGGCTTCTACAAGGCGTTCCCGCCCGAAGGTGTCGAGGTCGTGAGCTGGTACGTGATGATGGGGGTCGGCCAGGTGGTGACTTTGCGGCTGCCGGCCTCGCGGTTGCGCGAGGTCAACCGGGTCATCGAGAACAGCGCCTGGGGCGCCTATCGCACCGAATTCTATCCGACCTACGACTACAAGGCGGTCGGGATCGGCAATCACGAGAAGGCGAAGCAGTAACCAATCGCATTGTGAATTGAAGGCGCAGGCCGCACCCCGAAGTTGCCGGCTTTGATTCGGTCAGAACCAGCTCACCATTGGACCCAATCCGCTGGCTACGCGTGGGCCCGCGAGCGCTGGCTCAGCCGCTTCGCCAGTATCCGCAAATCCTCGGCGCGCCCGCTGCAAAGCAGCCGGCTGAATTCGTCGGGATCGATGGAGGCTGGCGGCAAATCGGCTGAGTTGCGTGCGATGCGGCGCAACCAGGTCAATCGGAAGAGGCGCTTGAGCATCTTCATGGTTGTTAGCCCCGATGAGCGTCTTTGTTAAATCGCGGTAATGAAATTTGGTTCCGCTCCTTGTGGTCGCCCGGCGCAAAATTTGGTTCAATGCCGTCAGGCGAGCAGCGCCTTGCGCCGTTGCACCCGCGCAATGGATCGGCCTACCGCGGCCTGATCCAGTGATCCGTCCTGCACTGCACCCGCGACCGCGGCGGCGATGCCGGCGATCGCCTGCTCCTGGTCGAGCAGGTTGTTGCCGATGCAGATCATGTCCATGCCGGCGGCGATCGCCTGCAGGCTGGCCGCGCTTGTGCCGAGTGCCTTCTGCAGCCCCTGCATTTGCATGTCGTCGGTGATCAGCAGCGTCTCGGGCAGCCGGCGGCGAAGCCGGCCTATTCCGGTCGGTGACAAAGTCATCGGGTGCCGGGCGTCCCACTGGCGGACAATGGCGTGGCTGACCAGCACCGCATCGCCGAAGACTTGCGGCGCCAGTATGTAGAACAGTTCTTCCTGCTCCGGCCGCAGCGCATCGGAAATGTCCATGAACTCCAGATGCGAATCGACGTGCGCGCCGCCGATGCCCGGATAATGCTTCAGGCAAAGCCCCACGCCTGCCTGCCGCGCCGCGGCGTCGACCAGGCGCGCATTGGCCGCGACCTCGCCGATATCGGACGAATAGGATCGTTTGATCTTGCCGATGTTGGGATTATCGGGATTGAAGTCGACGTCGATGACCGGCGCGAAATTGTAGCGGATGCCGAGCCGCCGCAACTCGCCATAGCTTGCAGCCAGGATCGTCTGCTTCTCCGCCTGCGCGAGCCGGTTGAAATCCTTCGCGCTCGGCAGCGGCTGAAAGCCGAGGCCCTCCTTCAGCCGGCGCACCAGACCGCCCTCCTGGTCGATGAAGACCAGCGGCTGCGACGGAAGGCCTGCGATCTCGGCGCACAGCGACTGCAGCTGCGCGGGCGAAGCGATGTTGTTGTCGTATTGCCGGGTCTGGCAGGAGTAATCGAACAGGATCACCCCACCGAGCCCGAATTGCGCGGCAAACTCCTCAAGCCAGCGCGGAATGACCTTGCCGTGGAAGCCGAGGATGAAAAGTTCGCCGACGGTCATGGCCGCTCGCTCTCGGATAGGCATGGAATCAACGCCGCACCCGAAGCAATAGCACGCTGCGGCGACGGTAAGAATATGACGCAAGCCGCGACCTCGACTGCGTTCCCCGCGCTCGCATCACTATGTTAAGAGACGAAGGCTTGCCTCGATCGCGCATGCCACAACACACAATATTTCGGAAACGCCCATGACAGCACCTTACGTCCCGCAAATGGCCCTCTACCGGCAATGGCTGAAGGACACGCGCGGCCTCGCGTTTGCGGATTTCGAGGCGATGCGGCGCTGGTCGGTCACCGACATCGACGCCTTCTGGCAGAGCGTCTGGGACTATTTCGACCTGCGCTCGCCGACGCCGCATTCGGCGGTGCTGGCCGAGCGCAAGATGCCGGGCGCGGTTTGGTTTCCCGGCGCCTCGGTGAATTACGCGCGCCAGGTTTTCCGGCACGTCGCGCCGGCGCATGCCGCCGGTCTGCCGGCCCTGATCTCGAGCGGCGAGGACGGCAAGCTGTCGGAGACCAGCTGGCCGGAGCTGCAGCGCAAATCGGCGGCGTTGGCGCTGCACCTGAAGGCCAATGGCGTCCGCGCCGGCGACCGCGTCGCGGCATACTTGCCGAACATCCCCGAGACCATCATCGCGTTTCTGGCGACCGCGAGCCTGGGCGCGATCTGGAGCGTCTGCGCGCCCGACATGGCGGCGCCCGCGGTGATCGATCGCTTCAAGCAGATCGAACCGAAAGTGCTGATCGCCTGCGACGCCGTGACCTATGCCGGCAAGCGCCATGACAGGAAGTCGGTAATCGAGGAATTGCGGCACGCGCTGCCGACGGTCGAGCACGTCATCCTGCACAGCGATGCCGCGCCGTCAGAGACACGATTGTCGTCCATCCTCGCGGGCCGGGGCGCGGAGATCGACGCCTTCGAGCCGGAATGGCTGCCGTTCGATCATCCGCTCTGGATCGTCTATTCCTCGGGCACCACGGGATTGCCGAAGCCGATCCTGCACAGCCATGGCGGCATCATCGTCGTGGCGCTGCCGCTCTCGACGCTGCACAACGACATCGGTTGCAGCTACCACCCGAATTCGTTCGGCGAGCGTTTCCATTGGTACTCGTCGACCGGCTGGATCATGTGGAATTGCCAGGCCAACGGCCTGCTCAACGGCACGACCTGCTGCATCTTCGACGGCAGCCCGGGCGGCACCAAGGACAAGCCGGACTGGACCACGCTGTGGCGCTTCGTCGCCGACGCCAAGGCGACTTTCTTCGGCGCCGGCGCGGCGTTCTTCGCCAATTGCACCAAGGCCGAGATCGATCTCGCAGAGGTCGGCGACCTCTCCGGCCTGCGCGCACTCGGCTCGACCGGCTCGCCGCTCTCAGCCGACACGCAAGCCTGGTTCAACGAACGCTTCGCCGCGCTTTCGAAGCGCAACGGCAACGCCGTGCAAGCCGACATGTGGTGGGCCAACATCTCCGGCGGCACCGATTTCGCCGGCGCCTTCATCGGCGGCAATCGCGAGCTGCCGCAGATGCCGGGCATCATGCAATGCCGCCTGCTCGGCTGCGCGGTCGATGCGTTCGACGAGCAGGGCCGCGCCGTGATCGACGAGGTCGGCGAGCTCGTCTGCACCGAGCCGCTGCCCTCGATGCCGCTGCGCTTCTGGAACGATCCCGGCAACGCGCGCTATCTGTCGAGCTATTTCGAGACCTATCCCGACAATTTCGACGGCAGCGGCCGCGGCCCGGTGTGGCGGCACGGCGACTGGCTCAAGATCAACCCCGACGGCTCCTGCGTGATCTACGGTCGCAGCGACGCCACCATCAACCGCCACGGCCTGCGAATGGGCACCAGCGAACTCTATTCGGCGATCGAGGCCTTGCCGGAGGTGCTGGATTCGATGGTCGTCGACCTCGAATATCTCGGCCGCGACAGCTACATGCCGCTGTTCGTGGTGCTGCGCGAGGGCATCGCATTGGATGCAACGATGAAGGCGAAGATCAACAAGGCGGTGGAAGCCGGACTGTCGCGCCGCTTCCTGCCCAACGACATCTTCGTCGTCGCGGAAATTCCGCGCACGCTATCCGGCAAGAAGCAGGAGCTGCCGGTCAAGAAGCTGCTGCTCGGCCATCCCCTCGAGAAGGTCATCAACCGCGACGCGATGGCCAATCCAGGCTGCCTCGACTGGTATCTCGATTTCGCCAAGGGCTATCTGAGCAGGCAGGCCGGCGCGGCGTAGGCGATCGCGCCGACGGTCAGCGCGGCCTGCCGCGCCACGGCGGCGGCGCGAGCGCGGCACGCAGGTGCTCCACGAAAGCCTGCGTGCGCCGGGCCCGCCCGCCGCGGCCCGGATTGAGCAGCGCAACGATATCGGCCGGCGGCAGGCGGAGGTTCGCGAGCACCCGCACCAGCCGGCCGGAGGCGAGATCCTCGGCGACATCCCACTCCGACCTGACAATCAGACCGTGATCCGCGAGCGCCCAGGCCTTCACGACCTCGCCGTCATTGCTCGACAGCATCGGCTCGATCCTGACGACATCAGGCTCCGCCGCGCCACGCCTGCGGGAAAACCGCCAGAGCGTCACGTCCTCCTCATTCTCGCGCAGCGCGATGCAATCATGCCCGCGCAGATCCTGCGGTCTCGCCGGCATTCCCTTGCGCTTCAGATAGTCCCGCGAGGCACAGAGCAAGCGCTCGTTGGGCGCAAGGCGCAGCAAGCGCAGCGTGGAATCCTTCAACGCGCCGATATGGATCATGACGTCCCACGCGCCCGCGGCAGCGCGCCCCGGCCGATCGGACAGCTCGAGCTCGACCGACACGTCGGGGTGACGGGATCGGAAGCGAGCTACGACCGGGGCGATGTAGCGGCGTCCGAAGCCGAGCGGCGCGAGAATCTTCAGATGGCCGGCGATGGTGCCGCGACGCGCCTGCAGCGCTTCCGTCAATTCCGTCGCCTCGTCGAGCAGCGCGCCGCCGCGCAGCACCAGCAGATCGCCCTCATCGGTCAGTGTCAGCCGCCGGGCCGAGCGGCTGACCAGTTGAACGCCCAGGCGCTGCTCGAGGTTCTGCAACCGCTGCGACACCGCCGATGGCGTGACGTCGAGCGCCCGTGCCGCGGCCGCCAGCGACCGGGCCGCGGCGATGGCCAGGAAGAAGCGGATATCGTCGGTCGCGAGCATTAAGTCGAAACTTAATCTAAGAATGACGTTCGGTAAATTGTGCTTGGCATGGAAACAGCTAGTCTTGCCGCATGTCATCAGCCCTTGCCTTGAACGCACCGCATCCGCTTGCCGGAATCGAGACGCCCTGCCTCGTGCTCGACGAAGACCGGATGCTGCACAACATCGCCCGCCTGAAGACGCGGCTGTCGCGACTCGGCGTGCCGCTGCGCCCGCATTTGAAGACCGCGAAATCCATTCCGGCGGCGCGCGCCGTGATGGACGGCCCGGGCGGCCCGGCGGCGGTCTCGACCCTGCAGGAAGCGGAGGTGTTTGCCGCGGCAGGCGTCAAGGACATCCTCTATGCGGTCGGCATCGCGCCGCAAAAACTCGATCGCGTCGCGGCGCTGCGGCGGCAGGGCGTGGACCTGTCCGTGGTGCTCGACAGCATTGAGCAGGCGACCGCCGTCACCGCGATGGCGCGCACGACGAACGACCGCATTCCCGTGCTGATCGAGATCGATTGCGACGGCCATCGCGCCGGCGTCGGCGCGCGCGACCCGCTGCTGGTCGAGATCGGCCGCACGCTGCATCAAGGCGGCGCAGAGTTGCGTGGCGTCATGGCACATGCCGGCGAATCCTATTCCTGCCGCAGCGTGCCGGCGTTGGAGCAGGCCGCCGAGCAGGAGCGCGCCGCGGCGGTCGCCTGCGCGGAAGCGTTGCGCGGAGCCGGACTGCCCTGCCCCGTGGTCAGCGTCGGCTCGACGCCGACAGCCCATTTCGCGCGCCGGCTCGATGGCGTCACCGAGGTGCGCGCCGGCGTCTTCGTGATGTTTGACCTCGTGATGGCCGGGATCGGGGTCTGCGCGGTCGAGGACATCGCGCTGTCGGTGCTCGCGACGGTGATCGGCCATCGCGCCGATCGCGGCTGGACCTTCATCGACGCCGGCTGGATGGCGCTGTCGCGCGATCGCGGCACCGCAAAGCAACCGGTCGACCAGGGCTACGGCATCGTCTGCGACATCGATGGACGGCCGTATCGCGACCTGATCGTGACCGAGACCAATCAGGAGCACGGCATCATCGCGCTCCGTCCCGGCAGCACCGCGCCGCAAGTTGCGCTGCCGGTCGGCGCGAAGGTGCGGATACTGCCGAACCATGCCTGCGCGACCGGAGCCCAGCACGACCGCTATCATGTCGTCGCCGCGGGCTCCGACTCGGTCAGGCAGTGGGAACGGTTTCGCGGATGGTAGGAGACGGAGCGCGCCCATGATCCGAGCCTATGACGCTGTTCTGTTCGATCTGCTGACCGCGCTGCTCGACAGCTGGACACTCTGGAACAAGGTCGCGGGCGCCGACGAAGCCGGGCTGCGCTGGCGCGCCGAGTATCTCAGGAACACCTACGCCACCGGACGCTATCGTCCCTATGAGGATCTGGTGGGCGAGGCGGCGCGCAATGTCGGGCTGCCGTTCGAACGGGCCGCGGAGCTCGGCGCGCGCTATGCGGAGCTGGATCCCTGGCCCGAGGTTCGCGACGTCCTGCAAACGCTGCATGACGCCGGCGTCGCGCTCGGCGTCGTGACGAACTGCTCGGAACGGCTCGGCCGCATCGCTGCCGATCGCCTCGGCGTCCCTCTCACCGTGTTCGTGACGGCCGAGCGCGCCGGCCATTACAAGCCGCAGCCAGAACCCTATCAGCTCGCGCTCGACGAACTGCCGGTCCCGGCCGATCGATGCCTGTTCGTCGCGGGATCGGGCTATGATCTGTTCGGCACGGCACGTGTGAACTTGCCGACTTGGTGGCATAATCGGGCCGCAATGAACCCGCCGGACGGGGCGCCCGCCCCGATCATGGTTCGCGACAGCCTTGCGACCCTGCCGGCTTTCGTGCTCGGTCGCGATTTGTCCGGCCCGCGCGCCTCTTGAGGACCGAATAGAGATGCCATCACCCAGCTACATCGACCCGCTCAACGGAAAGCTCTATCCGCTGGATGTCCCGCGCTGGTGCTCCGACGAGGGCAAGCCGCTGCTCGTCACGCCGCTGCCCGGCATCTCCCGCGACGACATCGAGCGCGGGACGCGGTCGCTGTGGCGCTACCGCGCAGCGCTGCCGGTCGAGATCAGGCAGCCGATCACGATGGGCGAAGGCTGCACGCCTGCGGTCGAGAAGCCGTGGGGCGAGTTGCGGCCGCATTTCAAGCTCGAATGGTTCAATCCGACCGCAAGCTTCAAGGATCGCGGCACCACGGTGATGCTGTCGTTCCTGCGCCAGCTCGGCGTCGACGCTGTGCTGGAGGACTCTTCCGGCAATGGCGGCGCGTCGGTCTCGGCCTATGGCGCGGCGGGCGGCATGCGGGTCAGGATCCTTGCACCGGCGACGACATCGCCGATGAAGGTGGCGCAGATGCACGCCTTCGGCGCCGACGTGCAGCTGGTCGAGGGCCCGCGCGAGGAATCCGAGGCGGAAGCGATCCGCCAGTCGAAGCAGATCTTCTACTCCAGCCACAACTGGCAGCCCTTCTTCCTGCAGGGCACCAAGTCGCTGGCCTACGAGATCTGGGAAGACTTTGGCTTCACCGCGCCCGACAACATCATCATGCCGGTCGGCGCCGGCAGCAGCCTGCTCGGCTGCTATATCGGCTTCAAGGAACTGCTTGCGGCCGGTCAGATCAAGAAATTGCCGCGGCTCTTTGCTGCTCAACCACTCAATTGCTCGCCGGTCGATGCCAGCTTTGCCGCCGGCGTCGAAACGCCGGTCGATCGCGCGGTCCACAAGACCATCGCCGAGGGCACCGCGATCAAGCATCCGCTGCGCCTGAAGCAGATGATCGCGGCGCTGAGGGAGAGCGGCGGCGGCACGGTCGCGATTCCCGAAGACGGCATCGTCGCCGCGCTGAAGCGGCTGGCGCGGAGCGGCCTGTTCGTCGAGCCGACCTCGGCCTCGGCCGCCGCGGCGCTCGACGTGCTGGAAGAACGCGGCGCGATCCGGCCGGCGGAGCGCACCGTCGTCATCATCAGTGGCACCGGGATCAAGGCAGCCGGGCTGATCACGGAGCTGCTGGGCAGCTAGTCAGGCGGTCGCTCCTGTGACGGCTGCGCGCGCCGGTGCCGCGTGCGCCCGCCCGATATTGTCGAGGAACTGTCGCACGCTTTCCCGCCAGGTAAAGGTCAGGGCGTGGGCGCGGCATTTTTCCCGCGGCACCAGCAGCGCGCCGAGCGCTGCACGACGCAGGTCGTGATCGAGACAGCCGCAGCCCGACTTGCCGATTACGTCGAGCGGTCCCATCACCGGAAACGCCGCAACCGGCAGGCCGCAAGCCAGCGCCTCGAGGATCACCATCCCGAACGTATCGGTCAGGCTTGGAAACACCATGACGTCGGCGGACGCATAGACGTCGGCGAGCGCCCGGCCCGTTCGCGTGCCGAGAAAATGCACCTGCGGAAACCGGGCCTGCAGACTGCCGCGCAGCGGGCCATCCCCGACCACGACCTTCGAGCCCGGCAGGTCGAGACCGAGAAAGGCGTCGAGATTCTTCTCGACTGCGACACGCCCGACATAGAGGAAAACCGGCGCCGGGAAGGCCAGCGGCCGCTCCGCGCGTGGACAGAACAGCTCGGCATCGACGCCGCGCGACCATGGCATCAACCTTCGGAAGCCATGTGCCCTCAGCGCCTGCTCGAGCGACGGCGAACCCACCATGATGCCGTCACCGCCATTGTGGAAACGGCGCAGCGCCGCGTAGCTCCACCGCAGCGGCACCGGCAGCCGCGCCGCGAGATATTCGGGAAAGCGCGTGTGATAGCTGGTGGTGAACGGATAGCCGCGCGTCTGGCAGACATGCCGGCTGATCCAGCCGATCGGACCTTCGGTCGCGATGTGCACCGAGTCCGGGCGCGCAGCCGCGATGGCGCGCGCGATCCGCCGGATCGTCGGCAGCGCGAGGCGGATCTCCGGATAACCCGGCAACGGCACGGTGCGAAAATCGGCCGGAGTCAGGAAGGTGATTTCCGCGCCAAGCGACGGCGCTTCGCTGGCGAGATATTCGAGCGAGCGGACCACGCCATTGATCTGCGGCCGCCAGGCGTCGGTTGCGACCAGCACGCGCATCAGGCGGCCGCCTGCACTAGCGGCGCGGGGGCTGGCGTATCCAGCGCTCCCTGCGCATCCGTCCATCGGACGATTTCAAACTGCCCGTCGTAGCGCTCGACCACACCGGTGCAGGATTCCACCCAATCCCCGGTGTTGATGTAGCGGACGCCGAAATCGTCGTGCAGCGCCGCGTGATGGATGTGGCCGCAGATCACGCCTTGAACATTGGTGCGCGCGGCCTCCGATGACAGCACCTCCTCGAACCGGCCGATGTGGTTGACCGCATTCTTGACCCGCAGTTTCGCCCAGGACGAGAACGACCAATAGCCGAAGCCAAACCGGCGCCTGATCCGGTTGAGCCAGACGTTGCAGGCCAGCGCGGCCCGATAGCCGACATCGCCGACCAGCGCGAGCCAGCGCGCATGGCGCACCACGAGATCATAATGATCGCCGTGAACCACGAGATAATCTCGGCCGTCGAGGCCACGATGGATCGCCCGCTCAGCAATTTCGACGCCGCCGAATGCCGCGCCGGCATAGTCACGCAGGAACTCGTCGTGATTGCCGGGAATGTAGATGAGGCGGTGACCTTGTTGCGCGAGCTCGATCAGCTCCCGCGCGACCGCATTGTGCGACGTCGGCCAGTACCAGCTCGAGCGCAGGCACCAGCCGTCGACGATGTCGCCGACCAGGAACACGGTTTCGGCATCATGGTGACGAAGGAAGTCGATCAACCGCTCGGCCTGGCATCCCCTGGTCCCGAGATGGACGTCGGAGACGAACAGGCTCCTGACCTTGACGACATCCCGCGGCGTGGCCTGCGTGGCGCCGGCGCGCACGCCATGCGACAGAGGATCGGCATTGCCGCCGTCCGGCCGGAACGCCGCCGCGATGGCCTCGGCCAATCCCGCGAGAAGCTTCGCGACATCGCGGCTGGCGCACCGCCTGAAGATCGAGCGATGCCAGTAGATGCCTGCGATAAGCACCAGCAGCGCGAACTCTGCCGCGCGATATCGCCCGCCGGACGCCGCGTGACCGAACTGATAGCTCGCGGCCAGGACCAGCAGTATCGCGGCAGCGCGCTCGAGCGCATCCGAGCCGGGCCGCAGGCGGGACAACAGGGCTCTCATGCACCTTCCTCCACCGTCAAGCGTGAGGGGAGCGCGAGCGGCGGCGCGACGCTCCGCGGCGCGAGCGAGCGCTTGTAGAAACGAAATCCCAGGAACAGCGCGACCTCCACGGCGATCAGGACGACCACCACCCAGAAGCCGAGGCTGACCGGATCATGGCCGCTGCCGCGCAGCGCATAGCCAAGACTGAGGAACGGCATGTTCCAGATCACGGTGCCGATCGCGGTCGCCATCACGAAGGCGCGCGGCTCGAGCTGCAGCACGCCGGCCGGCAGCGCGAGGTAAATCCGCACGGTGGGCAGGGTCTGACCGATCAGCGTCACCCAGAAATGATTGCCGCGATAGGCGTCGGTGAGCTGCTGGTAGAGCGACGGCCGCAGCAGCACGAACTTGCCGTAACGCGTCACCAGCCCTTCGATGCGCCGCGAGCCGAGCGCGCGGCCGAGCCCGTACCAGCCGATGGCGCCGACGACGGATCCCGCGCTGGTCGCGAGGATGGTCATCGCGAGCGTCGAGCCGTCGGGGACCGTCAACCCGAGCAGCATCAGCAGCACGTAGGACGGCAGCAGCGGAATGAACTTCTCGGCGACGGCGAGGCAGGCAACTCCTACCAGGCCGAAGTGCAGAAACATCGCGATCGTGCTCGACGTGTCCATGGCGCCCCGATCAAGCGTGAGAGTGGCGGCGGCTGATCCGGTACACGGACGCCGGAGGCAGGTTGCGGAACGTCTGCCCGATGCAGCTCGCCTGCAGATCGAGGCGATCCAGGATCGCGTCCGCGACCGGACAACGCGGTCCATAAGTGATCTGGTAGAACGCCCCGTCGGGGCGGAGATAGCCGAAGGCGGCGTGCAGGATGGTCGTGACTTTCTCCGGCGGCATCATGAGCAGCCCGAGGCCGCTGACGACCGCGCCGACCGGTGCCCCGTCGAACAGCTTCTCCCGCCGCAGCCAGGCCGCATCCATCCAGAGCACCCGCGCGCCCGGGAAGCGCCGCTGCAGCAGCGGGATGAATTCGGAGCCATACTCCACCAGCGTCAGATCTTGCTGCCTCACGCCGCGATTCAGCAACGCGCGGGTGAAGACGCCCGTGC
Organism: Bradyrhizobium sp. CCBAU 53421; assembly: GCF_015291625.1. Classification (NCBI taxonomy): domain Bacteria; kingdom Pseudomonadati; phylum Pseudomonadota; class Alphaproteobacteria; order Hyphomicrobiales; family Nitrobacteraceae; genus Bradyrhizobium; species Bradyrhizobium sp. CCBAU 53421. The sequence goes on along the minus strand of NZ_CP030047.1, from coordinate 499,437 downwards.
CGGGGCCAAGCTCGATGACGGGGCCAGTGTCCGCGGTGATCTCCTGCGCCATCAGGGACGCGACGGCGGGCCCCGATGGCGCCACCGCGGCGACACGCAGCGGATTGCGCACCCAGGCGCGGAAGAACGGCAGGATGTCAGCGGCCGACATGCTGGTGCTCCCGCACAATCAGCGCCCAGCCGGTCCAGCGCCATGGATTCGTCAACAAGGCCATTCGCGTGTCTTTCGCATTGCAGGTACCCACCATCATGCGTGGAAGGCTCCCGCCGGTTGAGCAGTGCCGGTCGGTGATGGGACGTTTCGACCGCCCGATGCACGCCTCTGTCTCATGCGAAGCTTGCGCGAGCCTGTCGCGACTGCGCGCGCGTGCGAAATTTTGGCCTGCGACGCATTCACGCGGCGCAAACCGCAAGGTTGCCGCAATGAATGGGACATAAAGCCGGCAGATCGATGCAGAGGTAGAGACAACGAATGCGAGTGCTGTTGGTGGAGGACCAGCCGGACATGGTCGCGGCGCTGCGGGCGGCACTCGCGCGCCACGACATGCTGGTCGATCACGCGCCGGATCTTATGGAAGCCGAGGCGATTGCCGCGGCGGGAAGCTACGACGCGATCGTGCTCGACCGGCAATTGCCCGACGGCGACGGGCTGTCGCTGATTCCGAAATTGCGCGCGAGCGGCAATACCGTGCCGGTGCTGGTGCTGACTGCCCGCGGTGAGCTCGCCGATCGTGTCTCGGGCCTCGACAGCGGCGCCGACGATTATCTCGGCAAGCCGTTTGCGTTCGAGGAGTTGTTGGCGCGGCTGCGGGCGCTGTTGCGTCGGCCCGCCAATGTGCAGCAGCATGTCGTGCGGATCGGCCGCCTGGCGTTCGACTTCACCCATCGCGAGGCCAATGTCGACGGATGCCCCCTGGAGATGCCGCGTCGCGAACGGCTGGTGCTCGAGACGCTGATGCACCGGATGGGACGCATGGTGCAGCGCTCCGCGCTGATGGAGGCGGTCTACGGGCTCGACGACGACGTGCAGCCCAATGCGCTGGACAGTCATGTGTCGCGTTTGCGCCGCAGGCTCACGGAGGCCGACGCCGGCGTCACGATCAACGGCGTTCGCGGCCTCGGCTATGTGCTGCGAGAGATATCGTGAGCGTGCTGCGACCGCGATCCCTCACCTGGCGCCTGGTTGGGCGCCTCGCCGGCCTGCAAGCCGTCACGCTGACCCTTCTGATCCTGCTGATCGGAGCCGCCGCCATCGGGCTGCTGCGGGCGGGGCTCTTGATCGGCGAGTACGAAGGCAGCACGCTCGATACGCTGCGGGACGCCGTCACCCGCGACGAAGCCGGCGGACTGACGCTGCGCCAAACGCCGGAGCTGGCTGCCCTGCGCGCCGAGCACGCCGACCTCTGGTTCATCATCCGCGACATTGACGGACATCAGCTCGCCGAAGGTGCGGTGCCCGCGCAATTCGCGCCGATCGCGTCAAGCCTCGATCATGTCAGCGAGGCGCGGCTCAAATGGAATGCCGCGCAAGCCGCGCGGCCCGCGGGTCTCGTCAAATGGGTCGACACGCCTGCGGGACGGATCCAGATCTTGACCGGCACATACGGCCAGCTCTCGGTGTGGCGCGCGCTGGAGAGCACGCCGCTGCTGTTCCTCAATATGATCCTGCCGATCATCGTGCTGATGACGCTGGCGACGCTGGTCGCGACCCCGTTCGTGGTGCGCCGGGCCATGAAGGGCCTCGCAATGGTCGCGGCGCAGGCCGAACGCATCGACATCGACCAGCGCGGCGTGCAGCTGCCGCTCGACGAGGTCCCGGTCGAGATCACCCCGCTGGTCAAGGCCATCAATGCCGCGCTCGACCGCCTCGACAAGGGTTACGAACGCCACCGCCGCTTCCTCGCCGATGCCGCGCATGAGCTGCGCACGCCGATCGCTATCCTCTCGACACGGGTCGCTTCGCTGCGGGCTGGACCGGAGAAGACCCATCTGCTCGAAGACGCAACCCGGCTCAGCGTCATGGCGGGCCAGCTGCTGGACCTGCAGCGGCTCGACCAGCGCGCCGACACGTTCGGCCCGGTCGATCTCGTCGGCATCGCGCGGCAGGTCGTCCTCGACCTCGCGCCGCTGGCTTTCGCGGCGGGATACGAAATGTCGTTCGAACACGACGTCGAGAGAATCATGGTGACCGGCGACCAGACCTCGCTCGAACGCGCCCTCACCAATCTCGTGCAGAATGCCGTCGATCACGGGCAGCGGCGCGGCACGATCCTGGTTCGGGTGGGGGCAGCCGGCCGGATCGAGGTCTGCGACGATGGCGACGGCATTCCGCCCGACGAGCGCGAGCAGATCCTGGAGCCGTTCCGCCGGCTGCATCCCGGCGGGCGCGGCGCCGGTCTCGGCCTCGATCTGGTGCAGACCATCATGCGCCTGCATGGCGGCCGGATCGAGGTCGATCAGGCGCCGTCCGGCGGCGCCTGCATGCGCGTGGTGTTTCCAACGCTTCAGCCGGCGTGCTGATCGAGCAGCGGCGGCCACGACCAGAGCCGCTCCGATAAAATCGGAACGCGCTCTGGGCTCTCATCTTCACGAGCTTTTCTTATCGAGTTTGCTCGAAGACGCCTTAACCCGCCTTGCGCAGCCTCAGGGCCTCGTAGAACGCGGTCTCGAAGTTGATGTAGCCGATGAAGGATGTCGGATCGCCAAACGGCAGGATCTGCGTCGCCCAGAATCCGCCGAAGCCGTTCTGACGATCGATCCAGTAGAACAAATTGGCAAGACCGGCCCAGCCGAGCGCACCGGCGGGGCGGCCGGTCGGAGCTTGCTCGTCATTGATCATGAAGCTGAGCGCCCATGATTTCGACTGGCCGGGGAAGAACTCGGCGTCGTTGGCGAGCGAGGTGATCACGCCGGTGATCGCGGTGACCTTGTTGTTGCCGAGATGGTTCTTCTCCGCCATCCGCACGGTCTCGGCCTTCAGGACCCGGCCATGCCCGCCGGCGCCGTCGTTCAGCCACATCCGGATGAAGCGCATGTAGTCGCCGATCGTGCCGTAGAGCCCGTGGCCGCCCATATGGATCTCCGGATTGGCCGGCAGCTCGAAATCCATCGGCGTGAGCGAGCCGTCGGCGTTGCGGGCGTGAATGCCGGCGAGCTTGCGACGCATCGCGTCGGTGAGCTCGAAGGCCGTGTCCAGGATTCCGAGCGGCTCGAAGATCCGTGTCTTGAAGACCTCGCCGAGCCGGCGGCCGGCGATCGACTCGACGATCTGGCCGCACCAATCCATGTTGGTGCCGTACTCCCATCGCTCGCCGGGATCGAACAACAGCGGCGTCATCAACGAAGCCTTGGACGCCGTGATCACGCTGGGCTGCCCCTTCTCCTGCGCGAGGCGATTATAGGTGTGATTGATGAAGTCGTAGCCGAGGCCGGCGCTGTGGACCATCAACATGCGTGTCGTGATGTCGCGTTTCGGCGCACGCAGTCGCGGCTCGCCCTTGTCGTCGAAGCCCTCGATGACCTGGAGCTTGCCGAGGTCGGGCGCGTAGGTCTTGGCCGGCGCGTCGAGATCGAGCTTGCCTTCCTCGACGAGTTGCAGGACCGCCGTCCCGGTGATCGCCTTGGTGGTCGAGAAGATGGCAAACACACTGTCGGTCGTCATGTCCGCCGGTTGGTCGAGGCGGCGCTTGCCGGCCGCGCCTTCGTAGATGTTGCGGTGGCGGTCGGTCACCATGGCAACGACGCCGGGAACGCGCGGGTTGGATGTCACGACGCCGTCGAGAATCGCATCTGCTGCCGCACCAAAATTCGTGCTCATTGTCGTCCTCCGATATTCTGCTTTGTGATGTGATCGATCGTGGGCGGCGGCGCGGTCAGTGAAGACCGCGGCGCCGTATCCCGATCGGGCGCTACTGCATGGCAAAGCCCTGATAGCCGCTCGCGGCGACCTCGTCGCATTTCTGGCGATAGGTGCCGACGCCGCCGCAATAGGACAGCACCCGGCGCGGCTTGCCCTCGACATTCGAGCCGAGGTACCAGGAGTTGGTCTTGGCGATCAGCGTTGCGTTGGCGGTCTCGTCGTGATGCGCCACCCACTGATCCTCGGTATCCCTGGTCGGCTCGATCACGTTCAGGTTCTTGCCGCGCAAATACTTGATGCAATCGGCGATCCACTCGACCTGCTGCTGCAGGCAGGTGGTCATGTTGCAAAGCGCGGCCGATGGCGCGAGCGGCACCGCTGTCGTGAACAGGTTCGGATAGCCATGAACCTGCAAGCCCATCGTGGTGCGGATGTCCCTGCCCCAATCATCCTTCAGCGATCGCCCTTCGCGACCGCGGATGTCGATCCGCGTCAACGCCCCCGTTCCGGCGTCGAATCCGGTGGCCAGGATGATGACGTCGAACGCGTGCACCGTGCCATCGGCGGTCTGGATGCCCTCAGGCGTGATGCGGAGGATCGGATTGTTCTTGACACTGACGATCTCGACATTGGGACGGTGGAAGGCCTCGAGGAAATTGCTCTCCAACGGCACCCGGTGCGTGCCGAAGCCGTAATCGGACGGAATTAGCTGTTCGCACAGTTTGGGATCCCTGATCCGCTCACGCATCTTCTCGCGCACGAATTCGGTGATCTCGGCGTTGACGGCTTCGTCGAAGAACAGTTCGGCAAATGATGAGACCCACAATTTGAGCGATCCGTCATTCCAGCAGTCCTCAATCACCTGACGGCGCTGCTGCGGCGTCAGGTCGGCCCAGGCGTGCTCGAAATCGAATTCGAAGCCGGTGAATGTCTTCGGCAGCCGTTCGGTCAGGAATTTGAACTTCGACTTGTAGGCCTCGGCGTCCGCCGCGTCCCACTTCGGGTTCTTCATCGGGATGATGTATTGCGGGGTGCGGATGAACACCTTGAGATGACCGACCTCGCCGGCGATCGACTGGATCACCTGGATCCCTGTCGCGCCGTTGCCGACCACGCCGACGCGTTTGCCGGCAAGCTCGATGGGTCCCTTGGGCCAGCGCGCGGTGTGGAACAGCTCACCCTTGAATGTCTCCTGTCCCGGGAAGGACACGTGCGGGGCCGACAGCATGCCGCAGCAGGTGACCAGGAACTGTGCATCGATCACCTCGCCCTTGTCCGTCGCGACCTGCCATCGCTGCGTCGCCTCGTTGAAGTGTGCACTCTTCACCGTGGTGCCGAACTGGATGTCCTTCCTGAGGTCGAGGCGGTCGGCGACATAATTCAGCCAGCGCTCGATCTCCGGCTGGCCCGGGAACCGCTCGGTCCAGCTCCAGCCTTTGTACAGGTCCTCGGAGAACAGGTACTGATAGGTATGGCCTTCGGAATCGAAGCGAGCGCCGGGATAGCGGTTCCAGTACCAAGTGCCGCCGACGCTTGACCCGGCATCGATCGCCCTGACGCTCAGCCCCTGCTCGCGCAGGCGGAACAGTTGATAAAGACCGGCGACGCCGGCGCCGACGACCACGGCGTCGAGCTTGGTCGTTGCACGCGCACCATTGCTTCCATTCGACCTTGTGACGGTCTCGGTCATCGTTTCCTCCTGTTGTCTTGCTCGCACGCGCTCACACCCGCCGTGTCGCCGGGAGATGGTGCGTTGCGTCAATTGGGTCTTGGCCGCTGGCGCTGTCGCCGAGACGCAAAGCAGGCTACGGGCCGTTCGCCCCAGCGGCTTGGATGAAACCGACAATCTCTGGAACGCCGCCGTTCAATCGCGGCATCGGCCGTTGGTCGGCTTGGCAAACCGCGAAAGCGGCCTATCCTGCGCTCAGACGTCCGGCCAAGAAGAAGCGTCGACCACGCCACGGATCCAGGGAGGAGGCTCGCGCGATGGGCCAGTTGATCACGGTCGAGGAGCTGCCGCGCTACGCTCCCGGAGAGATGAAGCTGGACAGCGCCTCGGTCGGGAGGAGCGACTTCCGGCTGCGGATATTCCGCTATGAACCGTCGGACATCTGGGTTCCGCCGTCGGAAAACTTCCTGCTCGTGCTGTATCGCGACGGCGTGACGGCGATGAACCGGCGCGTCACCGGTGCGTGGAAGCAGGATCACGTCGGCCGCGGCGTCACATCGCTATTGACCCGCGCCGAGCCATCGAGCTGGCACTGGAAGAACGACATCGAGGTCACCCATTTCTATATCGCGCCTGCCCTCATGATGAAGACCGCGAGCGATGCCTTCGATCGCGACGCCGAAGCGGTCGAACTTCACGACCTGCTCAAGGCAGAAGATCCGATGCTGACCTGGATCAACGACCAGATGGTTCAGGAGGTCGCCGCAGGCGGCCCGGGCGGACGCCTCTGCTACGACGCGCTGGCGCTGCAAGCCAGCGTGCATATCCTGCGGAAATATGCGGCGATCGAGTTCAAGATGCCGTGCGCGCAAGGGCGCTTTCGCCCGGCGCATGCGCGGCTGATCGAGGACTATATCGAGCAGAACATCTTCCGGAACATCACGCTGGAGGAGCTGGCGAACATCTGCAATTGCACGCCGATCCAGTTCGCCCGCAAATTCCGCGCACATTACGGCACGCGGCCGCATGCCTATGTCCTGCGGCGCAAGGTGGAGCACGCGTGCCAGCATCTGCGCAAGGACCGCGTGGCGCTGAAGGAGATCGCGCTGCTGAGCGGCTTTGCCGATCAAAGCCATCTCAATCGCGTGTTCCGGCAGCACATGAACGTCACGCCGGCGGAATACCGCCGGCAGGTCTGCGAACGTTCCGCGCAGGGGTGAGACGGCAGGCCCGCGGCCCGGCTTACACCGGCGGCGGATTGAGCCGCGCGAACCCTTCCTGGATTCGGTAGGGGTAGTATGGATAGGCCGGCATCACCGCACTCGCTTTGTCGAGGCGCGCGATCTGCACTGCCGAGAGCGACCATCCGACTGCGCCGAGATTGTCACGCAGCTGCGTCTCATCGCGGGCGCCGAGGATCACCGAGGACACGCTTGGCCGCGTCAGCAGCCAGGCAATCGCGACCTGCGGCACGCTGCGGCCGGTCTCGCCGGCCACAACGTCCAGCGCGTCGACGATCGCGTACAGCTTCTCGTCATCGACCGCCGGCCCGAACTGCGCGGTCTCGTGCAAACGGCTGGTTTTCGGCAGCGGCTGCCCGCGCCTGATCTTGCCGGTGAGTCGGCCCCAGCCGAGCGGACTCCAGACCAGCGCGCCGACGCCCTGGTCGAGCGCGAGCGGCATCAGCTCCGATTCATAGTCGCGGCCGACCAGCGAGTAATACACCTGGTGCGCGACGTAGCGCGGCCAACCGTGCCGCTCGGCGACACCGAGCGATTTCATCAGGTGCCAGCCGGAGAAATTCGAGGCGCCGACGTAGCGCAGCTTGCCGGCGCGCACCAGGGCATCGAGCGTCGACAGCACCTCGTCGACCGGCGTGAAGGCATCGAAGGCGTGAAGCTGCAACAGGTCGATATAGTCGGTGTTGAGCCGCTTCAGCGCGGCGTCGACGGCCGCGACAAGACGATGGCGCGACGTGCCGGCATCGAGCGGACCGTCGCCCATCGGCAGGCCGGTCTTGGTCGAGATCAAGACCTTGTCGCGGCGGCCCTTGATCGCGGCGCCGAGGATCTCTTCCGACGCGCCGTTGGAATAGACATCGGCGGTGTCGAACAGATTGGCGCCGGCCTCGAGACAGATGTCGATCAGCCGCCGCGCCTCATCGATGCCGCTGCGGCCCCAGGCCGAGAACAGGGGTCCCTGGCCGCCGAACGTGCCGGTGCCGAAGCTGAGCACCGGGACCTTCAGGCCGGACGCGCCGAGATTGCGATAGTCCATGGTCATACTCCTTCAATAAGGTTCATTCGGCCGCGCACTGCGTGGCGAGGACGACCGGCCGGTCGAGGCGCAGGCTCCACAGCGCGAGCAAGAGTCCGACCGCGGTGATGACGGCGGCGACCAGCGGCAGCGCGCCGAGACCGAGGCCGCGATCGATGGCGACGCCGCCGGCCCAGGCGCCGAGCGCGTTGCCGAGATTGAAAGCCGCGATGTTCAGGCTGGAGGCCAGCGTCCGCCCTTCGACACCGGCGGCTTCCAGCACACGGAGCTGCAGCGGCGCGACGGTCGCGAACGCGGCGATGCCGAGAATGAACAGCAGCGCCACCGCCAGCGCCTTGATCGAGACCACCGCCGCCAGCACCACGAGCACGGCGGCGAGGCCGCCGAGCGACACCAGCAACGCCCGGGCAAGTCCCTTGTCGGCGAGCCGGCCGCCCGCGACGTTGCCGATCGCAAGGCCGGCGCCGAACACCAGGAGGATCGGCGACACCGCGGCGTCGGAGAATCCGGTGAGCCGGGTCAGGATCGGCTGCACATAGGTGAAGACCGCGAACAGGCCGCCGAAGCCGAACACCGTCATCGCAAGGCCAAGCAGCACCTGCGGGCGGCCGAGCACGGCGAGTTCATCGCGCAGCGGCGCGGGCTTGTCGTTGGCGCCGACATGGCCGGGCACCAGCATCGCCAGTACGATGAACGCGACCACGCCGATTACGGCGACCGCCCAGAACGCTGCGCGCCAGCCGAGCATCAGGCCGAACCAGGCGCCGAAGGGAACGCCGAGCAAGGTTGCGACCGTCAGCCCGATGAACATCGTGGCGATCGCCGACGCACGCTTGTCTTCCGGCACGAGGCTCGTCGCGACCACCGAGCCGACGCCGAAGAAGGTGCCGTGCGCCAGTGACGTGAGAATGCGCGCTGCCATCAGCAGTTCGTAGTTCGGCGCCAGCGCGCAGGCGGCGTTGCCGAGCGTGAAGATCGCCATCAGCGCCAGCAGCACCGCCTTGCGCGGCATCCGCCGCGTTCCGAGCGTCAGGATCGGCGCGCCGACGAACACGCCGAGCGCGTAGCCGGAAATCAGCAGCCCCGCCGCCGATACCGACACGTGCATGTCGGCGGCGACCTGCAGCAACAGGCCCATGATGAGGAATTCGGTGGTGCCGATGCCAAAGGCACCGGCGGTCAAGGCAAGGACTGCAGCAGGCATGTGTCGCTCCGGAGGGTGAGGATTCCGCAATGCGAGATAGCGGTCCGGGCGAGGAAGGATTAGAATGGCCGCAATCCAATCATTTGTGACCTGAATTCAAGATGTCCCGAACAGACACCAACCGCTCCGGGGAGATGGACGTGTTCGTCCGCGTCGTCGATCTCGGCGGCTTCACGGCGGCCGCGAACAGCCTGCGCCTGACGCCATCGGGCGTCAGCAAGCTGGTCTCCCGGCTCGAGACCCGGCTCGGCACGCGGCTGGTCAACCGCACCACCCGCAAGCTGCAACTGACGGAGGAGGGCCAGGCCTTCTACCAGCGCGCCCAGCGCATCCTCGCCGATATCGACGAGGCCGAACGCGAGGCCGCCTCATGCGTGCCGCGCGGCCATCTCACCGTGAACAGCAACATCCCGTTCGGCATGCTGCATGTGATGCCGCTGCTGCCGCGCTTCATGCGCGAGCATCCCGACATCACGCTCGACATCGTGCTGACCGACACGCTGGTCGATCTGATGCAGGCGCGCGCCGACGTCGCGATCCGCGTCGGCCCGCTCGGCGCCTCGCGGCTGATCGCGCGCAAGCTCGGCACCAGCCGCATGGTGGTGGTCGCAGCACCCTCCTACCTCGCGCGCTTCGGCACCCCAAAGACGCCGGCCGACCTCGCCGCGCATCGCGGCATCGGCTGGACCTTTCCGCGCAGCATCCGCGGCTGGCCGTTCCGCCGCGCCGAGAAGATCGAGGAGGCGTTGCCGCCGCCGGTCGCCCGCGTCAGCGACGGCGAAGCCGCGCGCCAGCTCACGCTCGGCGGTACTGGGCTCGGACGGCTGGCGCTGTTCCACATCGGTCCCGACATCGAGGCCGGGCGTCTGGTGCCGGTGCTGCAAAATCTCAATCCCGGCGATCGCGAGGACATCCATGCGGTCTATGTCGGCCACGCCGGCCCGCTGCCGGCCCGGGTGCGCGCCTTCATCGATTTTCTCGCAAGCAATATCCGCATCGGCGATCCGGCGCTGCGGCGTGGTGCGGATGGAAAATGGAAGATCGTCGGCGACAAATGAGCGTGCGATGACGAACGAGCCCCTGACCTTGCAGACTGTCACCGAGTCGATTCGCATCGCCGCTCAACCAACGCAGGTATGGGACGCGATCGTCGACCCCAACGGCGGCGAGATATGGCGCAACGCGCATTTCAGGACCGATTGGCAGATCGGCACACCGATCGAGATCGAGGCGGAGATCGGCGCAAAGCGCTATCGCGACAAGGGCCTCGTCCTGCTTGTCAAGCCGCCGTCGCGGCTCGCATATTCCTACTGGTCGCAGGTCTCCGGCCTGCCGGATATTCCGCAATCCTATGCGACGATCACGATGACGCTCGCGGCTGACGGCGGCGAGACGGTGCTGACCGTCACCCAGCAGGTGCCACCATCGCCGGTTCGCCGCGGGCAAGGGTGGGAAATCGGGTCTGACTCAGGCGCGAAACATGTCGCGTTCTACTGGCGCATGGCGCTGCCGCGCCTGAAGCAGGCCGTCGAGCACGGACGCGCCGCGTAGTAACGAAATCTACGTCCGCTTCAGCAGAAAGAGCTGCGTGACATAAGGAAACACCACCTCGTCGGCATCACCGAGACCGGCGTCACGAAGGATGGCGTCGGTCTTGTCGCGAATATCCGCCTTCGCCGCATCGGGAAGATTGGCGACATAGCTCGTCGACACCACGCGTTCATAGACGCCTTGCCTTGGCATCCGATGCGGATGCTCCCGCACGATTTCCTTCTCGAGCACGAAGCGAGGGTCGTTCAAGATCCAGCGCCAGTGCCCGGAGCGTTGCCGGGGTGTGTCTCCCGCGTATTTCTCAATCATCGCCGACAACGCATCGACCCACGGCGCGCGGTCGTCCCTGTTGTTCCAGGCCAGCGCCAGCGTACCGCCGGGATGCAGCAGGCGCGCGATCTCGGCGACCGACGGCTCGTTGTCGAACCAGTGGAACGCCTGCGCGCAGGTCACGAGATCGACGCTGCCGGTCTCGAGGCCGGTCGCGTCGGCGCGGGTGTTGATGACCTCGATCCCGGCTTCGTTCGCGAGTTTTGCCGACATCTCGGCGACCGGCTCGATCGCGACCAGGCGCGCCGTCTCGGACAGATGCGGCAGCAGCAGGCGGGTGAACTTGCCGGTTCCGGCGCCAAGATCGACGACGCAGCGTGCGGTCTTGAGCGGCAGCGCGGCGATGATCTCCGCCGGATAGCTGGGCCGGCCAGCCTCATAGGCGGCGACCGCGACACGATAATTCTTGGCCGTAGGATTCAGTGTCATCTTTGCTTCTCCTGCGAGCCGGCAAATCTGCCTGGGACTATAGAGCAGCGCCAGCGCAGAACTGGAAGAGCGCATCGATGCAAAATGCGCTGAAGCCCGTCACCTTTGCGTCAGCGCCAAGGCCCCGGCGCAGCTGCTTCTTGAACAAGGTGCGCGCAGTTTGAATGATCTTGCTTCGGCAAGCAGCGCAACTTTGCACGCCTGTGTTGCACCAACGTCGCAGTTCCCAGTTGCAAGTTACGGTTGATTGAACCACAGTTCTTGAAAGCGGACGCGGTCTGTTGCGCTTGCGCGGGACAAGCCCGGTGCCTCTTCCGCACTGGTGCAGCCATGCAGCGATCCAGCGCCGTCTTTGTCACGGGTATCGTCTACGCCTTGATCGGTTTGGCCCTCGCGGGCGGCGGCATCTGGCTCGCCGCACTCGGCGGATCGATCTCCTACATCGTCATCGGCATAGGCATTCTCGCGACCGCTGCGCTCCTGCTGGCGCAGCGACGTTCCGCGCTCTGGCTGTTTGCGATCGTGCTGGTCGGCACGCTGGCATGGGCCGTCTACGAGGTGAAATTCGACTGGTGGCCGCTCGCGGCGCGCGGCGACATCATCTTCCCGATGGCGCTCTGGCTGCTGACGCCGGTGATGGCTCGCGGGCTGTTGCGCAACGAGCCGGTGTCGTACGCACGCGCGACGGCGCCGCTCTGGATCGGCGTGGTGGCGGCAGCAGTCGTCCTCGTGGCCGGGCTGCTGTCGAGCTATCACGACATCAACGGCACGATCGCCGAAGCCGGGCCTGCCGTGCCGCAAGGCGAGGCCGATCCGCAGCCCGACGGCGATTGGCGCGCCTACGGCCGCACGCAATTCGGCCAGCGCTACTCGCCGCTGAAACAGATCACGCCCGACAATGTCGGCAACCTCAAGGTCGCCTGGACCTTCCGTACCGGCGACGTGAAGACACCGGAGGATTCCGGCGAGACCACCTTCGAGGTCACGCCGATCAAGGTGCGCGACACGCTCTATCTCTGCACGCAGCACCAGGTGCTGTTCGCGCTCGACGCCAGGACCGGCACCGAGCGCTGGCGCTACGACCCCAAGCTCGTGCACAACAAGACGTTCCAGCACATGACCTGCCGCGGGGTCTCCTATCACGAGACCGCGGCGGGTGCCGTCGACTCTGGCGGCAGTCCGGCGCCCGCCGAATGTCCGCGCCGGATCTTCCTGCCGGTCAACGACGGCCGCATGATCGCGCTCGATGCCGACAGCGGCAAGCTCTGCGATGGTTTTGCCGATCACGGCATCCTCGACCTGCAGCAGGGCATGGGGATCAAGACCGCAGGGTTCTTCGAGCCGACGTCGCCGCCTGTGGTCAGTGAAAAGATCCTGGTCGTCGCCGCCGCGGTGATCGACAATTACGCGGTCGAGGTGCCTTCGGGCGTGATCCGCGGCTTCGATGTCTACACCGGCAAACTGGTCTGGGCCTGGGACTCCGCCGCGGCCGACGAGAACGCGCTGCCGTCGCCGACGCGGCATTACACCAACGGCTCGCCGAACTCCTGGATCACGGCCTCGTTCGATCCGAAACTGAACCTGGTCTACATTCCGACCGGCAACAACGGGCCTGACATCTGGGGCGGCAATCGCAATGCGCTGGTCGAACGCTATTCCAGTTCGATCGTCGCGCTTGACGTCAACACCGGCAAGCGCGCCTGGTCGTACCAGACCGTGCATCACGATCTCTGGGACATGGACGTTCCCTCGCAACCGAGCCTGGTCGACGTGACGACAGCCAAGGGCGTCGTTCCCGCGATCATCCAGCCGACCAAGGTGGGCAACATCTTCGTGCTCGACCGCAGGACCGGCGAGTTGATCGTGCCGGCGCCGGAACGCGCGGTGCCGCAGGGCGCCGCGCCCGGCGACCGCTCCGCGCCGACCCAGCCGTTTTCCGACCTGACCTTCCGCCCGGAGGCAAAGCTGACCGGCGCGGACATGTGGGGCGGCACGATCTTCGATCAGCTGCTGTGCCGGATCATGTTCCACCGGCTGCGCTACGAGGGCACGTTCACGCCGCCGTCGCTGCAGGGCACGCTGGTCTTCCCCGGCAATCTCGGCATGTTCGAATGGGGCGGCATCGCGATCGATCCTGTCAGGCAGATCGCGATCGCCAATCCGATGTCGCTGCCGTTCGCCTCGCGGCTGATTCCGCGCGGCCCGCAAAATCCTCCGGCGCCGACGGCCGAGAAGCCGGTCGGCAGCGAGGTCGGGACGCAGCCGATGTACGGCACGCCGTTCGGTGTGGATATTTCGAGCTTCCTCTCGCCGCTCTCCGTGCCGTGCTATCGGCCGCCATGGGGTTCGATGGCCGCGATCGATCTGAAGACGATGAAGATCGTCTGGCAGCATCCCAACGGCACGATCAGGGACACCACGCCGCTGCCGCTTCCGTTCAAGATGGGTGTGCCGATGCTGGGTGGACCGATCACCACCGCCGGCGGCGTCGCGTTCTACACCGGGACCTATGAGTACACGATCCGGGCTTACGACGTGCGCGACGGCAAGGTGCTGTGGGAAGATCGTCTGCCCGCGGGCGCGCAATCGACGCCGATGAGCTACGAGGCCGGCGGCAAGCAATACATCGTCACCGCGGCCGGCGGCCACGGCTCGTTCGGCACCAAGCGCGGCGACTACGTCATCGCCTATGCGTTGAAGGATTGAACCGGGAGAGCGTCGTCATGGCTGCGTTATCCGGTGACCGGGCGAAGCATCCAGCGGCGATCTACCTTTGGCTCGGTCTCTCGGCAATCTTCGTCTCTGTATCCAACATCGCACGCGCTGCCGATCTGACGGTCGCCGGCGCAGCGGCCAATCCGGCGCCAGCACCAGTCCCTTGGCTGCTCGGCGACTGGAATGGCGCGCGCACCAGGCTGTTGAACGCCGGCATCGATTTTCAGTTCGGCTACACCAGCGAGCTCGCCGGCAATGCAACGGGCGGTCAGCGGCAGCAGGTCGCCTACACCGATCAATGGACCTTCGGCGCCACGTTCGATCTTGCAAAGCTCGGCGTCGTGCCCGGCGGCACGGTCCAGGTCACATGGACCGACCGCAACGGCAGCAATCTGAGCGACGACGCCGGCCTCGGCACCTTGCAGCAGGTGCAGGAGCTGTTCGGACGCGGCCAGACCCTGCGGCTCACGGACTTCTGGTACGACCAGAAGTTCGCTGGCGGCCTGGTCGACTGGAAGATCGGGCGGATGCCGTTCGGCGAGGATTTCGCAACCTTCGCCTGCGATTTCCAGAACCTGACCTTCTGCGGCGCGCAGCCCGGCAACCTCGTCGGCAACTACATCTACAACTGGCCGGTCAGCTATTGGGCCACCCGGCTGAAATTCAACCTGCAAGGCTTCGGCTATTTTCAGTTCGGTGTGTACGACTCCAATCCCAATTACCTGAAAGTCTCGCAGTCGGCGCTTCCCGTGTTCTACTCTGGATCCACGGGTCTGCTCATCCCGGCCGAGATCGCCTGGCTGCCGAGGTTCGGCAATCTGCAAGGCAGCTACAAGTTCGGCGGCTGGTACGACACATCGATCGCCCCCGACGTGGTCACCGACGCCAACGGCAACCCGGCCGTGCTCAGCGGGCAGCCGCTATTGCAAAGCCGCGGACGTTACGGGGCGTATGTCAGCTTCGTCCAGCAGGTCATCCGTCCATCGCAAGCGAGCTCCGCGGGCATGCTCAGCCTGTTCTTCAATGCGACCATGGCCGACCGCCGCACGGCCACCACCGATTATCAGATCGCGGGCGGCCTGACCTATACCGGCCCACTTCAGGGGCGACCCGAGGACGACATCGGATTTGCCGTCGGCACCACCCATGTCAACGGCCGCATCGCCTGGTCGGAGGAGCTGCAGAATCTGGCCGGCCTCGGTCCGGTCGCGGTCCAGGGCAACGAATATGTCATGGAACTCTACTACACCTACCGACCGCTTGCCGGCCTGCAGGTGCGGCCGAACGTCCAGTACGTGATCGACCCAGGCGGCACCAGCAGGAACGCGAACGCATTGGTGTTCGGCCTGAAGACGGTCGCGAATTTCTGACGCGCGCATGACGCCGTTGTCATTCGCTTGATCGTGACCTCCGCGGCGTCCGCAAGGGTTGGCAAACGCGGTCAAAGCCGCTAAAGGTCCGCCCCCTTTCACAGACAATCCGAGCATGACATGACGAGCGCCCCGCCCGCCGTCTCGATTGGCGTCGATTTCGGCACCAGCAACACCGTGGTTGCCCTATCCGACGGCGACGGCCGCGTCGAAGCTGTTCGCTTCGACCATGGCGGCCGCACGCATAGCGTCTATGTGTCTGCGCTGTGCTTCTGGGAGGAACGGCCCGGCGCCGGCCTGCATCCGCGCGCCGAGGGCGGCCCGTGGGCGATCGAGCAGTTCCTCGAGGGACGCACGATCCATCGCTTCATCCAGTCGTTCAAGACCTTTGCGGCAAGCTCGGCCTTCAACACCACGCAGATCTTCCGGCAGCGCTACAAGTTCGAGGATCTGCTGGCGGCATTCCTGCGCACGCTGACGCGCCATGCCGGCGAGGGTTTCGACTTGGGCGCGCCGACCATCATGGTCGGCCGCCCGGTGAAGTTTGCCGGCGGCAATCCCAACGACGAGCTCGCGATGCAGCGCTACCGGGCCGCATTCGAGCGGCTCGGCGCCGGCCACGCGCGCTATGTCTACGAGCCGGTCGGCGCGGCGTTCTCCTTCGCGCGCAGCCTCGACCACGACGCCACGGTGCTGGTCGCCGATTTCGGCGGCGGCACCAGCGACTTCTCCGTCATGCGCTTCTCGCGCAAGGGCGGCGTGCTGCGCGCCGAGCCGCTGGGACATTCCGGCATCGGCATCGCCGGCGACACCTTCGACTACCGCATCGTCGACCACATCGTCTCGCCGCGGCTCGGCAAGGGCACCAACTACCGCTCGTTCGACAAGGTGCTGCCGATCCCCAATCACTATTATTCGAGCCTCGCGCGCTGGCATCAGCTCGCGATGATGCGGGGCAACGGCGATTTGCGCGAATTGCAGCAGCTGGCGCGCACCGCGCTCGATCCGGCGCCGCTGCACGACTTCATCACCATCGTCGACCACGATCTCGGCTTCGCGCTCTACCGCGCCGTGTCCGACACCAAGGTCGCACTGTCGAGCCGCGACTGCGTCGAGTTCCGCTTTGCCCGCGAAGGCATCGATATCGGCGCGACCGTGACGCGCGACGATTTCGAATCCTGGATCGCCGACGATATCGAGCGACTCGGTGCGACCGTCGACGAAGCGCTGGCGAAGTCGGGCATCACCGCGCGCGACGTCGAGAAGGTGTTTTTGACCGGCGGCACCTCGTTCGTGCCGGCGGTGCAGCGCCTGTTCGCCGAGCGCTTCGGCGAGGCGCGGCTGACCTCGGCGGATCAATTCGAATCGATCGCCTATGGTCTCGCCTTGATCGGCAACACGCCTGATCCCGACCGCTGGACCTTCGCCGAAGCGGCGTGACGGCTCGCTTCGCGCCTTGATCCCGGCTCAATGCCGGATTACATCAGTTCAATCATTAATTCGAGAGGATGCCGACAGCCATGGATTTCATCCGGACCGCAAAGCCGATCTGCCTTGCCCACCGGGAAATCCATCACCATGCCTGCATCGATCACGCTCTCCCATCTAACCCTGTCCGCGCCTGACGGCCGGGTTCTCCTCTCCAACATCGATCTCAGTTTCGGCCCCGAACGCACCGGCCTTGTCGGCCGCAACGGCGTCGGCAAGACGACGCTGCTCGGCCTGATCGCAGGCGCGCGCGCGCCGCAATCCGGCACGGTCACGGTTCAGGGACGCGTCGCGATGCTGCATCAGACGGTGCAGGTGAAACCGGGCGAATGCGTCGTCGATCTGTTCGGCGCGCGGCACGCGCTGGCCGCATTGCGCCGCGCCGGACAGGGTCTTGCGAGCACCGAAGAGCTTGCGGATATCGACTGGACGCTCGACACCCGTATTGCGTCCGCGCTCGCGCGTGTGGGTCTCAGCGATGCCCTCGACGCCCCGCTGGCGGTGCTGTCCGGCGGACAGGCGACCAGGGCGCGCCTCGCCGCGCTGACCTTTGCAGAACCCGACTTTCTGCTGCTGGATGAACCCACCAACAATCTCGACCGCGCCGGACGTCAGGCGGTGGTCGACCTGCTCGCCGGCTGGCGGCATGGCACCATCATCGTCAGCCACGACCGCGAACTGCTCGAGACCATGGACGCGATCGTCGAACTGACCTCGCTGGAAGCCCAACGCTACGGCGGCAATTGGAGCGCGTACCGTGCGCGCAAGGCGATCGAGCTGTCGGCGGCACGCCACGATCTGGCCGATGCCGAGAAGCGCGTCGCCGAGATCGACCGCAAGGCAAGGGACACGTCCGAACGGCAGGCGCGCAGGGACGGCGCCGGCGCGAGGAAGCGCGCCAAGGGCGATCTGCCGCGCATCGCCGCCGGCCTGCGCAAGGATCGCAGCGAGGACACCGGCGGCGAGCATGCCCGCCTCGCCGAGCGGCGGCGGACGCAAGCGCTCGAACTGGCGACCGCGGCGCGCCAGCGTATCGAGGTGCTGCAACCGTTCTCGGTGCGACTGCCGTCGACGCAGCTGGCCGCCGGCAGGATGGTGCTGCGGATCGAAGCCGCCGATGCCGGCTACACTGCGGAGGCGCCGATCCTGCGCGGTCTCACCTTCGCGATGTCGGGTCCGGAGCGCGTCGCAATCACGGGCCCCAATGGCGCCGGCAAGACGACACTGCTCAAGCTCGTCAGCGGCGAACTGACCGCGATGCGCGGCACCGTCGAGGTGATGACCCGCTTTGCGATGTTCGATCAGGCCGTCAGCCTGCTCGATGCGTCAGTCTCGATCCTGGATAATTTCCGGCGCATCAATCCGGATGCCAACGAGAACGCCTGTCGAGCGGCGCTGGCGCGATTCATGT
The DNA here is from genome assembly GCF_015291625.1 of Bradyrhizobium sp. CCBAU 53421. NCBI lineage: Bacteria > Pseudomonadati > Pseudomonadota > Alphaproteobacteria > Hyphomicrobiales > Nitrobacteraceae > Bradyrhizobium > Bradyrhizobium sp. CCBAU 53421. The sequence continues at coordinate 481,134 of NZ_CP030047.1, read as the reverse complement.
TTCGCGCCGACGCCGCGCTGCAGACTGTCTCCAGCCTCAGCGGCGGCCAGTTGCTGCGAGCCGGCCTCGCCTGCGTGCTGGGTGGCGTAAGCCCGCCGCCGCTCCTGATCCTCGACGAGCCGACCAATCACCTCGACATCGAATCGATGGAAGCGGTCGAGGCCGGGCTGCGCGCCTATGACGGCGCGCTGCTGGTCGTCAGCCACGACGAGACCTTCCTCGATGCCATCGCAATCACGCGCAGGTTGGATCTCGCCGAGTGCAGGTGATGTGCGCAATTCAACGTTTCGAGGCCGGCCAGGAAATGAACAGCCGAGCACGCGTCGCCGGGGGCAGGATGTAGGCGCGGTGCTCGGCTGTCAGGCCGCGCGGCGGTGCGGCCGTTCCGCCAGCTTCGCTCATCCCCATGAGCGAGGCCGTCGGAGCTGATATCGCCTATTGCTAAATCCGCGCCGTCGAATGGAGCGCGTTTCTCCAGAGAGCAAATGCGACGAAGCCTGCCAGCAACAAAAAGCCGCCACCGGCCGCGAGCAAAAAATGCGCGAACGTCATCTTGGAAATCCCAATTGAGAAGCATCGTGCGGCGCGACATGCACCGCAACCTGGCAATCAAATGCACTTCAGAATTGATTTGCCCTGCCGGCCGCCGCCGGACAGCCCGAAAGGTGGCTGGCACTGCGCTCTGCCCACCCTTCGATTCCAGAGAGGTCGTCAAGCCACTCGGCTGTTGCCTCTCATCGTGCGGCTCGTCACACCGCTCAACTGTCACGAGGATAATCGATAAAATTCTAACGACAATCGAAACGAAAAATTAAGGTTACCGATGCCCGTCGGCGCGCCGACAATGGTCGATCGCGTCCAGAGGGACCGGCTCCCGGCAAAATATCGAAAACAACCCCATGCACAGTAGCGAGCAGGCGCCACCCCAGCCCGAGCGGCGGTCAATTGGCGCAATATCCTCCGGAGGAATGTTCCGAGGGCATGTCACGTTTCGACGCGCTGCCTTGTCTTAACTTCTGCAATGCCAGCAGCAGAGGACACCATGCATAGTATCGGAACCGAAGGCGGTCGCACCCTGATCGCGGTCGTCTATCATAGCGCCTACGGCCACACCCGGCGTCAGGCGGAGGCCGTCGGGTCCGGCGTTGGAGACGTCGACGGCGCGGAGGCGCTGCTGGTGCCTGTCGAGAGCGTGGAGCAGAACTGGGACAGGCTGATGGCTGCGGAAGCTTTGATCTTCGGCACGCCGACCTACATGGGCGCTGCGTCGGCGGCCTTCAAAGCCTTCCAGGAAGCGACGTCCAGTGCGGTGATGTCCAAGGGCTATCGGTGGAAGGACAAGCTCGCGGCCGGCTTCACCAATTCGGGGGCACACGCCGGCGACAAGCTCTCCACTTTGATCCAGCTTGCATTGTTCGCTGCCCAGCATGGCATGCACTGGGTCAATCTCGACCTGCCGCCGGGAAACAACTCCGCTTCGGGATCGGATGCCGATCCGAACAGGCTGGGGTTCTGGCTCGGAGCCGGCGCGCAATCGAATACCGATGAGGGCGCAGATACCGCGCCGCCGGCATCCGATCTTGCAACCGCCCGTCACCTCGGACAGCGCGTGGCGAAGACAGCGCTGCAATTTGCGCGCGGCCGTGACGCGGCCACAGCGACCGTTCGGGCAGCGTCATGACAAAAGCGGCTAAAGCATCGGCGGCAGAAATCTTCGCCGAGCTGCGGCCGCGGCTGGTCCGGCTCGCCTATCGGATGCTCGGTTCGGTCGCCGACGCAGAGGACGTCGTGCACGACGCCTGGCTGCGCTGGCTCGCCGCCGATCGCGATCAGGTGCGCGATCCCAAGGCACTCCTGCACACCATCGTCACGCGCCTGGCCCTCAATGAATTGAAATCCGCACGGCGTCGGCGCGTCACCTATGTCGGACCGTGGCTGCCCGAGCCATTCTTCGACCCTGAAGACGAGGAGTCCGCCGACGATCTGACCCTGCCGCTGATGATGGCGCTGGAACGCTTGTCGCCGTTGGAGCGAGCGGCCTTTCTGCTGCATGATGTGTTCGGACTGGAGTTCGATGCCGTATCGGAGACGATCGGGCGCGAGGCTGCGACCTGCCGCAAGCTTGCCAGCCGCGCCCGCGCGCATATCCACGCTGCCAAACCCAGGTTCGTCGTCGGGAGCGAAGAAGGCCTGCGGCTCGCAGATGCGTTCTTCACGGCAACGCGGACCGGCGACCTTGCTGCGCTCCGCGCCATGCTCGCCGAAGATGTCGCGGTCTATGCGGATGGCGGTGGCCGGGTCCCGGCACCGACGCGACCTCTGGTCGGACTCGAAGCCGCGTTGGAGCGTTTCGCGGGGCTCGCCCGCCTGTTCGCCGTGCATCCCTCACGATTGATTCGCTACGTGATTATCAACGGATTGCCGGGCTTCATCACCATCGAGGACGACCTCGTTCAAACGACCGCCTTGCATATCGAGAACGAACGGATCGTCGCCGTTTATGTGACCCGCAATCCCGACAAGCTGCACAACGTGCCTGATGTGACGGGCTGGCGGAACTGATCGCGCTTCACGCGTCTCCGCTCAGCGTACCTGTTTGCCGCATGAGTTCGACCTGCCCCCTGTCATCGTCCCTCCTTTGCTCGGCCCTGCACGATCGCGACCGCACCCGCGAGCAACACAGCGGCCGATATCACCAGCGAGGCATGTGCACCTGCCATGAACGCGTCGTTCCCGGCAACCAGCGAGCCGAACAGGGCAACGCCAAGCACGCTGCCGGTCTGCCGCGTCGCGTTCAACACGCCGGCGGCGATGCCGGATCGCGATTTCTCGACACTGCCGAGCAGCGTCGAGGTCAAGGACGGCACGAGCAGGCCGAGCCCGCCGCCGAGGATGATGAGCTGAGCGCCGATCGCCCAGTAGCTGGTGCCTGAGGCGATAGGCAGCAGCGCAACGCAGCCCGCGGCGGTGAGCACACAAGCGAGCGCAATGGTTTGCGGCGCGCCGAGGCGCTCGCTGACCGACGCGGTGATCAGGTTGGCGGGCAGCACCATGGCCATCATGGGCACGAAGGCAAGGCCCGTTGCGAACGGCGACCAGCCGTTGACGTTCTGGAAGTAGAGACTGAGCACGAAGATCAGGCCGTAGAAGGCGATGTTGAAGAGAAGCCCGACCAGAGCGGTCAGCGCGAACATGCGATGGCGGAACAGCGACAGCGGCAGCATCGGTTGCGGCGCGCGCGCCTCGCGCCATACGAACAGGAGTCCGATTACGGCCGCCCCGGCGAAGCCCATGATGACGAGCGGATGGCTCCAGCCCAGCGCGCCGCCCTCGATCAGGGCGCTGGCCAGCGTGCCGAGGGTTGCAATCGCCGCGATCTGTCCCGGCAGATCAATCTCGCGCTGCGCGAGCCGCGGCGTCTCCTCGGCGTAACGCCAGGCGAGCCAGAGGCCGGCGGCGCCAATCGGCAGGTTGACGAGAAAGATCGCACGCCAGCTGACCAGTGCGATCAGCGCGCCGCCAACGAGCGGCCCCGCAGTCAGCGCAACGCTCGCACCCGCGGCCCAGAAGCCGACCGCGCGGCCGCGCGCCTTCGGATCGGTATAGGCGTGATTGAGCAGCGTCAGCGAGTTCGGCACCAGGATTGCCGCCGCCAGGCCCTGCACGGAGCGAGCAACGATCAGGAACGTCGTCGACGGAGCCAAGGCGCAGGCGAGCGAAGCCAACGTGAAGATTGCAAAGCCCCCTATGAATATCCGTTTGGCGCCGACGCGATCACCGAGCGCACCGGCGGTCAGAATGAAGGCAGCGAATGCGATGGTGTAGGCGGTCACCACCCATTGCAGCTCGGCCACGCTGCCGCCGAGCGAGGTGCCGATGCTGCTCAGCGCGGTATTGACGATGGTGATGTCCAGCTGCACGACGCCGAGGCCGAGGCTCGTGGCGGCAAGCGCCAGCGCCGCGGCGAGAGGCGAACGGGATGACATGCTGTCAGAGCCGGCTTGTTCCGGCTGCCTTGTGTTGAGCGAAGTTGCTTGCATTGATCACACTCGGTTGTCTGTGAGACTTTGATGACTCAGACCAGCCCGCTTTGCGATTTTCATTCGATGCCGATCGAATACTTGGAGCCGCGAGACTTTCGTCCCGTCGCGGCGATGCCTTTCGCTGCGGCCTGGTGGTGTCCAGACAACCTATGTCCCGCGATTGAACCGGTCTTGCAGAAACACTACGATCTCGGCCGAAGTATTCGTGCTTGGCGCTGCGTCCTCGTCGGCGTAAAAACAAGACATGGATACGGGACCTAAAATCGCCCAGGTCGCGGCACTCATCGGCGATCCGGCGCGCGCCAACATGCTCAGTGCGCTGATGGATGGCCGAACGTTGACTGCCACCGAGCTCGCCTATCTGTCCGGCGTGGCGCCGCAGACAGCGAGTGGCCATCTTGCGAAACTCAGCGACGCCGGATTGCTTGCGCTCGCAAAGCGGGGCCGACGACGATATTTTCGCCTGGCCTCTCCGCACGTCGCGCGCGTGCTGGAAGGCCTCATGGTCGTGGCGCAGGACGGCCCCGCCCGGCAGCGCAATCTCTGGCGCGGCGGAGAGACGCTCCGACACGCGCGGACGTGCTATGACCACATGGCCGGCCGCATCGCCGTCGCAATCGCCGACCGCCTTGTCCAACAGTCGTTTATTCTGCTCGACGAGGATGGCGGACAACTCACCGATGCCGGTCGGTCATTCTTCGATGAGTTCGGCGTCGATCTTCGCCTCGCCTCCAAGCGCCGCGTGTTCTGTCGCCCCTGTCTCGACTGGAGCGAGCGCCGACCGCATCTGGCCGGCGCGCTCGGCGCTGCCATCCTTCATCACGCTCTCGAGCACGATTGGGTCGAGCATGTCAGGGATAGCCGTGCGCTCGTCGTGACGCCTGCTGGTGTCAGAGATCTCGCCACAACGTTCGGCATCGAGGGCGCACTCCCGAGGGATGGACGCGAAGGGCAGGTTGCATCACTGTCCAGAGGCCGGGTAGCGGTTATCTCGGGTTGAGTCAGCTCCAACGCGTCCGATACCCGAAGCCGGCGGACCGGGACGAAGCCAGGAACGCCTGGTAGGCGGGGAAGTCGTCGACAACCTGCGCACGGAGCGTCAGGCGAGCGGTCGAGATCGTTGGAATGTCAGGGGGCTGTGGCCCTACGCTTCCACGAAGCTTCGGGGAGACACCCTTCGCCCTGGTCTGAAAGGGTGGCCTGCCACCTGAAGCCCGGCAGGGCGCAGGGTGGCGGAGAGGGAGGGATTCGAACCCCCGATAGGCTTGCACCTATGCCGCATTTCGAGTGCGGTGCATTCAACCACTCTGCCACCTCTCCAGTGGTCCGGGTGATTTGCGCCACCCGAGGTCGGGGCGTGTTCTAGGCGAGGATGGCGGGCCAGACAAGGCGCTGCAATAATATTTCCGTCACTGGCGCATCGCCCCATCGAAGCACCGGGGCAGCGCGAGAAAGCGCGGGGAAACAACGCGCTAGCTGGACGGTTCTGGTCCGGTCGGCGCGCGGGCGACGCAGAACAGCAGGAGCGGCCCCATGGAGCATGTGACGATTCGAGCCAATGGCGCGGCGTTCCACGTCGCGCGGACCGGGAGCGGCCCGCCGCTGCTGCTGTTGCACGGCTGGCCGGAATTCTGGCTGACCTGGAAGCCTGTTATGGCGCGCCTCGCCGACCGCTACACGCTGATCGCGCCCGATCTGCGCGGCTTCGGCGACAGCGACAAGCCGCAAGGCGCCTACGGCCCCGATCAGCATACCGACGACATGCTGGCGCTGCTGGACGCACTCCGGATCGACAAGGCCGGCGTGGTCGGTCACGACGTCGGCGGCGCGGTGATGCAGCCGCTCGCCCGCAAGGCGCCGGAGCGCATCGCCGGGCTGTTCTTGTTCGATTTCGTCTATCCCGGCATTGGTCCGCGGATGGCCGCGCCCGACCGGCTGAATCACATCTGGTACCAGTCGTTCCATCAGATGGAGATGGCGCCCGCGCTGGTCGGTGCTAGCAGGGACAGTTGCCGCATTTATATCGGCCATTTCCTGCACAACTGGACGCACCGCAAGGCCGCGTTCGACGACGTGATCGAGGACTTCGCCGACAACTTCTTCAAGCCCGGCAACCTCGCCGGCGGCTTCGCGCATTATCGCGCGTCACATGCGGGCCGCGTGAGGATGATGCAGGGCGAGGCCCCCGCGCTGCCGCCGATCACGGTGCCGACCTGCATCCGCTGGGCCGAGCACGACCCGCTGTTTCCCTATGCCTGGACCGACCGGTTGGGCGAGACCTTCTCCAACATGGATCTGAAGATGTTCCCCGATGTCGGGCATTTCCCGCATCGCGAGGACCCCGACCGCGCGGCTAGCGAGATCGCCGGCTTCTTCGCGCGGATCAATTGGAGGTAGAAAGTGGTGGGACCGCCAGGACGCGACAAAAACTGGCGGTCCCGTGCCGCTTTCCAGTATTGCTGGCCGGGAAGTGCGGCTTCGCCGGTCGGCGGGAGCGACACGGCCCACGGTAGCGGCCGGCGCCGGATCGGCAACGCGAACCCGATTTTAACCTAACCGGTCAACCTTACCGCGCGATCGCCACCGCGCGCGAGCTCAAGCGTCGGCCTTTTTGGCTTTTTTGGCCTTCTTCTCGTCCTTTTCGTCCTCGCTGTCCTTGTCCTTCTTTTCGGCCTTGTTCTCGCCCTTGCCGTTGTCCTTCTTGCGATTGGTGTAGCGGGCATTGCCAAGCCCGGTTCCGATCGTCAGCACGCCCCAGCGCGTGACATCCTGCATGAACGGCACCTCGGCCAGTCCCTGCGTCACGCCGTCATTGTGCATCACGATCGCGGTGTCATGATCGCCGATCTGCGGGATTGCCTCGACCAGGCTCGCCGGCAGGTTGAACTTGCTGCTCTCCCAATTGCCCGGCAGGTTCTGCGCGCCCTTTTCGATTCCGCCGTCCTCCTTGATGACGCCGGGACAGGCAATGCCGATGAACGGCGCGAGCCTGAGATTCTCCTTCTCGGCGACCGCGATCAAATCTTTCAGCATCTTCACCAGCCGCTTCACCGCGCCCTCGCGGGTCGGCTCGTCATCGGCGTGACGCCACAGCTCCGATTTCCACACCGCCGCCTTGGACAGATCCGGCGCCTTCTTCCAGCGCGTCTCGACCACGCCGCAGCGGATATTGGTGCCGCCGATATCGACGGCGAGCACGCCGTCATGGGCCTCGAAAATCCACGACGGCGCCAGATGCAGCGTGCCGATGAGCCCGGCATCATCGGGATGAAAGCGGATCGGCACCATGTCGACCTTGAAATCCTCCGACTTCAGGATGATGTCGGTGCGCGCGATCGCGAGCTCGCCGAGCCTGGAGTCGCGAAAGCCGCCGCCGACCACGATGCGCTCGGTCTTGGCCCAGGCCTTGGTGTTGAGGAAGCGCCGCGTCACATAGGCGAGCTCCTGGGCAAACTCCTCGATCGCGCTGTGCACGACCGCGGAGGCCTCGGTGTCGTCGCCGACCAGCATCTCGTCGAGTTTCTTCTTGCTGATCTTGTCCGACGGCTCGTCGCCGAACGGATCCTCGCCGGACTTGCGCAGCGGCTTGCGCCAACGGTCGAAGATCTTGCGGAAAGCGCCCTTGGAGGCGCGATCGCCGAGAAAACCCTCGTCGTCCTTCAGCTCGATGTTGAAGCTGTCGATGTCGACGGATGGCAGCCGCGCGGCACCGTGGTGCGCGATGCCTGTCGTCAGTCCGGTGTCTTCGGCCATTCGCCTGCCCGCTTGAGGTTCCCAGCACTAACAACCGGGAACTCAAATGGTTGCGTCCCGCAAAGCCAGCGCCTGGCCCGCGGGACGCAATTATCGCGGGGGCCTCAGGCCGCCTTCACCCCGTAACGCGCCGCAGGCGAACTGCGCGACAGGTTCGGTATCAGATTCTGGCGGGCTGCCTCATAAGCCTGCCAGTCGGCGGCCTCCGGCAGCGACGGCACGGTGAAAACCTCGCCCTGGTCGAAGCCGGCGAGCGCGGCATCGACCATGTCTTCGGCCTTCATCACGATCTCGCCGGGCAGATGCGCGACCGGCGTGCCGGCGATATCCCAGAACTCGGTGGCCGTGGCACCGGGCAGCACAGCCTGGACCCGGATGTTCTTGTCCTTCAGCTCGTGCTGCAGCGAGTGGGTCAGCGCGAGCACGAAGGCCTTGCTGCCGCCGTAGACGCCGTTGAGCAGTTCCGGCTGGACGCCGACGACCGAGGCGATGTTGATGATGGTGCCGCCGCCGCGCGCCACGAATCCCGGCACTGCCGCATAGGTCAGGCGCATCAGCGCGTCGACGTTGAGCGCAATCATCTCGCTCATCTTGTCGATGTCGGATGCGAGCAGCGGCGCGGTGGCGCCGACGCCGGCATTGTTCACCAGCACGCTGATGCCGGCATTGCTGCGCAGAATGGATTCGACCCGCGATACATCGCCGCGCTTGGTGAGGTCGGCGGCGACGATCTCGATCGATCGGCCTGTCTCCGTCGCGAGACGCTTGGCGAGCCCATCGAGGCGCTCGCGGTTACGTGCGACGAGGATCAGATCGTAGCCACGCCGTGCGAGCCGGTCCGCATAGATGGCACCGATTCCGGACGACGCACCGGTAACGAGCGCCGTTCCTTTGGCTGACTTGGTCATGCTGGTCTCCTGTTTGACCCTGGACGGCCGATTTTGGCCGCCGGTCAGGTTCTACAGGCCCCCTTGCATGTCTCAAATGTCATATATACACCTTTTTAGGACACAGATTGCCGTTGGAGAGTGCCATGCAGGAGATCGGCTTCGTCGTCTTCCCGGAGTTCCAGGTGATGGGCTTCACCGCCATCACCGCCTTCGAGGTCGCCAACCTGATCGCAGGCCAGCGCTTCTATGAGGTCACGCTGCTGTCGGAGAATGGCGGCCCGGTGCGGTCGTCCGCCGGCTTCAATGTCGAGACCGAAGCCTTTGGCGCGCGCAGCTTCGACACGCTGTTCATCGGCGCCGGCCACGAGCTTCATCCGGCATCCCCAAAACTGATCGACTACATGCGACGCGCGATGACGACCTCGCAGCGTGTTGCGGCGCCATGCATCGGTGCGTTCTCACTCGCTGAAGCCGGCCTGCTCGACGGCCGGCGCGTGTCCACGCACTGGCAGTTCGCCCCGGAATTGCAGGCGCGATTCCCCGGGCTCAAGGTCGAGCAGGACCGCATCTACATCGTCGACGGGCCGATCTGGACCTCGGCCGGCATGACCGCGACGATCGATCTGGCGCTGGCGATGGTCGAGCATGATATGGGCGTCGAGGTCGCCCGCTCGGTGGCCCGCAAGCTCGTGGTCTATCACCGCCGCACCGGCGGCCAGTCGCAGTTCTCCGCGCTGCTCGAGCTCGACCCGAAGTCCGACCGCATCCAGAACGCGCTCCACTACGCCAAGGCGCACCTGCGCAACGAGCTGTCGGTGGAGGAACTGGCCGAGGTGGCACGGCTCAGCCCGCGCCAGTTCAGCCGCGCCTTCCGTTCAGAGACCGGCCAGTCGCCGGCCAAGGCGATCGAGCGGCTCCGGGTCGAGGCGGCGCGCGAACTGATCGGCGACGGCCGCCATTCGATGGACGAAATTGCCGTCGAAACCGGCTTTGCCGATCGCGAACGGATGCGGCGGGCGTTCCTGCGGGTGCTGGGCCAGCCGCCGCAGGCCATCCGCCGGCACGCGCGGGCCGCCGTGCAAACCGCGGCCTGACGGCCGATCCGGGACCAAAACCGCGCCAAACCCTTCATTTTTGGCCGGTTTTTGCCCTGCTTTACCTTGACTCTCGGTCGATTGCGGCTATAAGTCCGCCCATCCGGCGCGGGGATTTCTCGCGCCGATCGTTTTTGTGCGATCCAGTTTGGGAATTCATTCCCTTCGCGCGAAACACATAACCCATAGCGACTGAACAAAAAGCCGACCCGGGCGAACCGTCCGAGGCCGGAACCGAACACGAAGGAATCAAACGATGTTCGCAGTCATCAAAACCGGCGGCCGGCAGTACCGTGTCGTTCCGAATGATGTACTCGAGATTGGCAAGATCGCCGGCGATGTCGGCACGATCGTGCAGCTAGGCGAAGTTCTGGTGCTCGGCGGTGACACGCCGGTGCTGGGAACGCCCACCGTGGCAGGCGCCACCGTTGCGGCCGAAGTGCTGCAGCACAAGCGCGGTGCCAAGGTGATCGCGTTCAAGAAGCGTCGCCGCAAGAATTCACGCCGCAAGCGCGGCTATCGCGACGAGCTCACGGTGCTTCGCATCACCGAGATCCTCGCCGATAACGCCAAGCCGACCATCGGCCCGCGGCCGAAGAAGGAAAAGGTCGCAGCGCCCGCCGATGGCGAGGACGCAGCACCGAAGGCGGCCAAGAAGAAGGCGCCCGCAAAGGCCCCGGCCGCTAAAAAGGCTCCGGCGAAGAAGGCCGCGGCCAAGGCTTGAGAAGAAGTGATCGTCGCGCTTCCAGATGTGAAGCGTGACAAAACGTGAAATGATTCCGTCAAGGAATTGATCTAGAGATCAAAGCGAAGTCGGAGACGAGCTATGGCTCATAAAAAAGCAGGCGGTTCATCGCGCAACGGACGTGATTCCAAGGGCAAGCGCCTTGGCATCAAGGCGTTCGGTGGCGAGCGCGTGATCCCCGGAAACATCATCGCGCGTCAGCGCGGCACCACCTGGCATCCTGGCCTTAATGTCGGCATGGGCACCGATCATACTCTCTTCGCCAAGGTCGAGGGTCATGTCGAGTTCCGTGCCAAAGCCAATGGCCGCACATTCGTATCGGTTATTCCGATGGCAGAGGCGGCCGAGTAGACGGTGGACACACATGAGTCCGCCGGGTCCTGTTGAACCGGCGGAGTCGCAAAGGGCTCCAAGGGGAGGCGGGATGACCGGCCTCCCCTTTTTGTTGCGCGCGATCCGGTTCGACCGCGCGCAACGTTCCAAGCGTTGCGTATCGATTTTTCGCATCACAGGAGCTCGACATGTTGCAGGACATCCCGACGCCGACCTTGCGCGAGGCAAGAGCTTGCGTCCTCGAGACCGAACGGCTGACATTGCGCAAGCCGACGCTCGCGGACGTAAAAGCAATCGCACGCCTCGCCAATGATCGCCGCATCGCGGAGAACACCCGCCGCCTGCCGCATCCCTATACCCAGGACGACGCCATCGACTTCGTGCGCGCGCTCGGCGCGGGCGGCCGCGAAACCGTTTTCCTGATCGAGAACAATCACACGCCGATCGGCATGGTCGGCGTCGACTGGCGCGAGGAGACCGCGGCCGAGCTCGGCTACTGGCTCGGCGTCGATTATTGGGGCCAGGGTTTTGGCACCGAGGCCGCGCGCGCGGTCATCGACTACTTCTTCGAGGAATTCGATCTCGATCAGCTGATCGCCGGCGCCCGCGTCGTCAACCCGACATCGCGCAACATCCTCGAGAAGTGCGGCTTCCAGTGGAGCGGCGTCGAGCTGCACCGCTTCGAGGCACTGGGGTCATCGAGCCCGGTCGACGCCTTCCGCCTGTCACGCGGCGTCTGGGCCTCGCTGAAGAGCTGGAACAACTCGACCCGGCGGGAGAGCTAGCACCCGTCATTGCGAGGAGCAAAGCGACGAAGCAATCCATCTCTCCGCTTGCGGCGCCATGGATTGCTTCGCTTCGCTCGCAATGACGGAATTTTGTCGAACAACCCTATGCCGGCGGATTGATCGCGGAATCCGTGCGTCCGAGCTGCTGCTCGCGCACGAAGATGTAGAGGCCTGCCGCGATGATGATCGCGGCGCCGACGATCGTGGCCCAGGACGGCACATCGCCGAACACCACGAAGCCGAAGATCACCGCCCAGACGATCATCGAATACTGGTACGGCACCACCACGCTTGCCGGCGCGAGCTTCAGCGAACGATTGACGCATAGCAGCGCCGCGACCGAGATGATGCCGGCGGTGAAGAACAGCACGAGGCTGCCGGCTGATGGCGTCACCCAGCCGAACGGCGAGAGCACGAGACCCAGGATGAACGTGCCGCCGAATTGCGATGTCGCCAGCACGATATCGGGCGTCTCGCGCAGCGAGCGGGTGATCAGCATCAGCACCGCAAACGACAGGCTGCCGCCAAGCGCGATCATCGCCGGCCAGCTGATGGTCTGCGCCGATGGCCTGAGCGCGATCAGCACCCCGCAAAAGCCGACCAGGATCGCGGTCCAGCGCCGCCAGCCGATATGCTCGCCGAGCACGAGGCCCGACATCGCGGTGACGAAGATCGGTCCGGCGAGGTAGTAGGTGATAACGTCGGCGAGCGGCAGATAGACGGTCGCCAGGAAGAACGCGGCGACCTCCAGCGTCGACAGCGTGACGCGCAGCAATTGCAGCCACGGGCGCTCCAGGTGCAGGAAATCGGCGCGCCGCTTCCACACGATCGGCAGCAGCACGAGCAGCGCCGCGCAGGCGCGCAGCCACAGCAATTGCCCGACCGAATAGGTGGCGACGATGAATTTGCCCATCGCATCGCCGAACGAAAACATGAAGATCGACAGCAGCATCAATCCGATGCCGGCGAGCCGCGCCGATCGATCGTCGTAGGAGGACAGTTTTGCGAACAGGCTCATGAATCGACTTGCGCTTTTGTTCCCGAGTCGTCCGGTTTTAAAGACGTGGGTGCCCGGGACAAGCCCGCCCATGACGAATTGAACGGATTGCCGCACCTGCACTGCTGCGATACCGGTAGCTCATCCCGGCAACAAAAAGAGCAGGAAACGCCGCATGAGCGAATTCGACCCCACCCAGCATCGCATGGTCCCCGCGCAGCGCTGGTTCGAGGATTTCGTGCTCGGCGAGCGCTTCGTGATTCCGAGCCGGACCCAGACCTCGGCCGTGTTCGCTGCGTTCCAGACCGCCAGCGGCGACACCCATCCGATCCATTACGACGTCGAATATTGTCGCACGCGCGGCATGCCCGATCTGCTCGCGCACGGCTTCCAGACCCTGGTGCACACCGCGCCCGGCGCCGGGCTGTTTCCCTATGTCGTGGAGGAGTCGCTGGTCGGCTTCCTGGAACAGTCGAGCAAGTTCCTGAAGCCGGTCTATGCCGGCGATACCATCTACCCCGCGCTGGAGGTGATCGAGCTGTCACCGGGCAAGACCACCGGCGTCGTGACCTTGCGCTCGACCGTGCACAACCAGCGCCGCGAGCTGGTGCTGGAGGGGATGCAGAAATTCCTGGTCCGGAGGCGGCCGAGCTAAGAGCATGATCCGGAAAAGTGTGAAGCGGTTTTCCGATAAGATCATGCTCAAACAAGGAGCTTGGGCCGCAAAAAGGCCCGAAAATTAAGGCTTTTCGCCGAAGTCAGGGCCTTTCCGGGTTGCCGCCGCAGCCCCCCTGCCCTAACTAGTACGGATCATGAAATTTCTCGATGAAGCCAAGGTCTATATTCGCTCGGGCGACGGCGGCAACGGCTGCGTCGCGTTCCGGCGCGAGAAGTTCATCGAGTTCGGCGGTCCCTCCGGCGGCAATGGCGGCCGCGGCGGCGACGTCATCATCGAGTCCGTCGACGGGCTGAACACGCTGATCGACTACCGCTACCAGCAGCACTTCAAGGCACAAAAAGGCACCAATGGCATGGGCAAGGACCGCCATGGCGCCAACGGCAAGCCGATCGTGCTGAAGGTGCCGGTCGGCACCCAGGTGTTCGACGAGGATCGCGAAACGCTGCTGCACGACTTCACCGAGCTCGGCGAAAAGTTCGTGCTGGCTGAAGGCGGCAATGGCGGCTTCGGCAATGCGCATTTCAAATCCTCCACCAACCGTGCGCCGCGCAACGCCAATCCGGGCGCGCCGGGCGAAGAGCGCTGGATCTGGCTGCGGCTGAAGCTGATCGCCGATGCCGGCCTGGTCGGCCTGCCCAATGCCGGCAAATCGACTTTCCTGTCGGTGGTCAGCGCGGCGCGGCCAAAGATCGCCGACTATCCCTTCACCACGCTGCATCCGCAGCTCGGCGTGGTGAATTACGGCGGCCGCGAATTCGTGCTCGCCGACATCCCCGGACTGATCGAAGGCGCGCATGAGGGCGCCGGACTCGGCGACCGCTTCCTCGGCCATGTCGAGCGCTGCCGGGTGCTGCTGCATCTGGTCGATGCGACCTGCGAGCATGCCGGCAAGGCCTACAAGACGGTGCGCACCGAGCTCGAGGCCTATGAAGGCCAGCTCGCTGACAAGATCGAGATCGTCGCGCTCAACAAGATCGACGCGGTTACGCCCGACGAGTTGAAGAAGCAGAAGGACCGCCTCAAGCGGGCGGCGAAGAAGACGCCGCTGCTGCTTTCAGGCGCGACCGGCGAAGGCGTGCAGGATGCGTTGCGCGCGCTGGTCGAGGTGATCGGCGAAGCGCCGGTATCCAACAAGGCCAAGAGCCAGGCGGAGCCGTGGGCGACGCCGCTGCCGCAGGGTTGAGCGGCACATCGATCTCTCAAGCCACGTCGTGGCGCCTCTTGCTTCCACCTCCCTGCCAGACCGAACCCATGAAACGCCCCGCGCTCAAGAACTTTCGCCGCATCGTCGTCAAGGTCGGCTCGTCGCTGCTGGTCGACTCGCAGGCCGGCGAGGTGCACGCGTCCTGGCTCGCCGCGCTGGTCGAGGACATCGCAAAACTCCACAAGCGCGGCTGCGAGGTCATGGTGGTGTCGTCGGGCTCGATCGCGCTCGGCCGCAGCCGCCTGAAGCTGCCGCGCGGTCCGCTGAAGCTCGAGGAGAGCCAGGCTGCGGCCGCGGTCGGCCAGATCGCGCTGGCGCGGATCTGGTCGGAGGTGCTCGGCCATCACGGCATCGGCGCCGGGCAGATCCTCGTGACGCTGCAGGATACCGAGGAGCGCCGCCGCTACCTCAATGCGCGCTCGACCATCGCCAAGCTGCTGGAGTGGGGCGCGGTGCCCGTGATCAACGAGAACGACACGGTCGCCACGACAGAGATCCGCTACGGCGACAATGATCGCCTCGCCGCCCGCGTCGCCACCATGGCGAGCGCGGATCTGTTGATTCTGCTGTCCGACATCGACGGCCTCTACACCGCGCCGCCCGCGCTCGATCCCGACGCCAAGCTGATCCCGGTGGTCGAAAGCATCACCTCGGAGATCGAGGGCATGGCCGGCTCGGCCGGCTCCGAACTGTCGCGCGGCGGCATGACCACCAAGATCGAGGCCGCGAAGATCGCGACCACCGCCGGCACCCATATGCTGATCGCCTCCGGCAAGATCGAGCATCCCTTGCAGGCGATCGCCGACGGCGGCCGCTGCACCTGGTTCCTGACCCCCGCAAATCCGGTCACCGCGCGAAAACGCTGGATCGCGGGCTCGCTCGAGCCGAAGGGCACCTTGACCATCGATGCCGGCGCGGTGGCGGCGCTGCGTGCCGGCAAGAGCCTGCTGCCGGCCGGCGTGACCCGGGTCGACGGCCAGTTCGCCCGCGGCGATGCCGTGGTGGTGCGCGGCCCCGACACCCACGAGATCGGCCGTGGCCTCGTCGCCTACGACGCCGAGAATGCCGAGAAGATCAAGGGCCGCTCCTCGCCCGACGTGATGGCCATCCTGGGCATCAGCGGCCGCTCCGAGATGATCCACCGCGACGATCTCGTGATCGGCCCGGCCGGGGCGATCCCGGCCAAATAGGCCTTGGGTCGGCCATTGGCCGAGCGGGGCGGCCTGCCGCCCACCTGCCATGCCGGTTCCGCGCCTCGCCACCCCTCAATTGCCATGCTAGAACATGGCCTTAGTCCAAAGCTGGTAGTTTCATGAGCGCCCCCCTGAAGGCGATCGACGGCAACGCCGATCTCGCCGCCCTGATGACCGACCTCGCCGCCAAGGCGCGCGCTGCCGCGCGTGTGCTGGCGCTGGCGCCGCCGGAGCAGAAGAATCGGGCGCTCGCCGCGATCGAACGCGCGATCCGCGCCAACGCGCCGGCGATCCTCGCCGCCAATGCCGAGGATGTCGCGGAGGCGCGGGCCGGCGGCATGACCTCCGCCTTCGTCGACCGCCTGACATTGACGCAGACGCGCGTCGACGGCATGGCCGATGGCGTTGCGACCGTGCGCGAGATCATCGATCCGGTCGGCGCCGTCACCGAAAGCTGGCAGCGTCCGAACGGCATGACGATCGAGCGCGTCCGTGTGCCGCTCGGCGTGATCGGCGTGATCTTCGAGAGCCGCCCCAACGTTGCCGCCGACGCCGGCGTGCTGTGCCTGAAGTCCGGCAACGCCGTGATCCTGCGCGGCGGCTCCGACAGCTTCCGCTCCTGCCGCGCGATCCATGATTGCCTGGTGCAGGGCCTGCGTGAAGCCGGCCTGCCCGAGGCCGCGATCACCCTGGTGCCGACCCGTGACCGCGCGGCCGTCGGCCTGATGCTGACCGGACTGAACGGCGGCATCGACGTGATCGTGCCGCGCGGAGGCAAAAGCCTGGTCGCACGCGTCGAGGCCGAGGCGCGCGTTCCGGTGTTCGCGCATCTGGAAGGCGTCAACCACATCTATGTCGACGCCAGCGCCAGACTCGATATGGCCAAGTCGGTGGTGCTGAACGCCAAGATGCGCCGTCCCGGCGTTTGCGGCGCCGTCGAAACCCTGCTGATCGATCGCAACGCCGCCGCGACCAAGCTGAAGCCGCTGGTCGAGCTGTTGATCGATGCCGGCTGCGAGGTGCGCGGCGACGACATCGTGCAAAGCGCCGATGCCCGGGTGAAGCCCGCGTCCGACGAGGACTGGACCACCGAATACGAGGACGCGATCATCTCGGCGAAGATCGTCGATAGTCTCGATGCAGCGATCGCGCATATCCAAAATCACGGCTCGCATCACACCGATGCGATCGTGACGGAGGATGCCGCTGCCGCGCAGAGATTCCTCAACGAGGTCGATTCGGCGATCGTGCTGCACAACGCCTCGACCCAGTTCGCCGACGGCGGCGAGTTCGGCTTCGGCGCCGAGATCGGGATTGCCACCGGCAAATTCCACGCCCGCGGCCCGGTCGGCGCCGAGCAGTTGACGAGCTTCAAATACCGCGTCCACGGCACCGGGCAGACACGGCCGTGATCATTGTCGCACGCGCACGGTAGACCCTTGCAGCAAGCTTCCACCGTGCCGCTATCCGCAGCGCAGGCGCTTCCGTTCTACACCAACGGCATGCGCATCGGGCTGCTCGGCGGCTCGTTCAATCCGCCGCATGCTGCGCATCGCGCCATCAGCCTGTTCGCGCTCAAGCGCTTGCAGCTCGACCGCGTGTGGTGGCTGCTGACGCCGGGCAATCCGCTGAAGAACCACGACGGCCTGCATGCGCTCAACGAGCGCGCCGCGGCCGCGCGCCGCGTTGCCGACGATCCGCGCATCGACATCTCCTGTCTCGAAGCTGTCATCGGTGTCCGCTACACTGTGGACACGATCATCCACTTGCGCCGCCGTGTCTCCGGCGTGCACTTCGTCTGGATCATGGGCGCTGACAATCTCGCGCAATTTCATCGCTGGAAAGATTGGCGGCGCATCGCGTCCGATGTGCCGATTGCCGTGATCGACCGTCCGCCCCAGAGCTTCCGCGCCCTGGCCGCACCGGCGGCGCAGGCGCTCATGCGCTATCGCATGCCCGAAAATCAGGCGACACGGCTGGCCGACCAACGGGCGCCGGCCTGGGTCTTCCTGACAGGAATGAAATCCAATCTGTCTTCGACCGGACTCCGGAACCCGGACGGGAGCTGGAGGACGGCGTGAGGCGCAAAAGGGTTACTGGAATATTGAAACCATTAACCCCACATGCGTAGTATGGCGCGTGGGGCCGAGGATTCGGCGCCCGCGATACAGTGAAAGGAATGGTCCCTGGCCACATCTGTATTGTCAAAGTCTGTTTTACCCAAGGTTCCAAAGACTTCAGGTCCGAAGACTGCGCGTAAAACATCGACGAAAACCGCAGCCTTGCAGGCGCAACCGGATGCCGACAAACCGGATGCCAACAAGACGCTGAGCCTGATCCTCTCCCGCCTCGAGGATATGAAGGCGGAAGAAACGGTCACCATCGACCTTCGCGGCAAATCCGCATATTCCGACTACATGATCGTCACCACCGGCCGGGTGAACCGGCACGTTGGCGCGATCGCGGAAAATGTGACGAAGAGCCTCAAGGAAAACGGGGTCAAGAACATCCACGTCGAGGGCTTGCCCAATTGCGACTGGGTGCTGATCGATTCCGGCGAGGTGATCGTGCACGTGTTCAGGCCTGAGGTGCGCGAGTTCTACAATCTCGAACGGTTGTGGACTCAGAACCCGGCGGTCGCGGCGGTCTAAGGGGTATCAAGCCGATGCGAATCGGCTGCGGCGCAGCTAGTCTGGGTGCGCGCCTGGAGGCGCGCGAGTTATAGACTTGACGCGTTTTCTACGGCAAACCGGATTCCACTTTGCCGGAAAACGCGTGTATGCGCCTTGTCGTCATCTGCATCGGCCGCCTGAAACAGGGCCCTGAACGGGAGCTCGCCGAACGTTACCGCGGGCGCTTCGACGACATCGGCCGCAAGCTCGGCTTTCGCGGTCTCGATGTCCATGAGATTGCGGAGAGCCGCGCGCGTGACGCGGCGACGCGCATCACGGAAGAGGCCGCGGCGATCGCGGCGCTGCTGCCCGACAAATACGCGCTGGTTGCGCTCGACGAGCGCGGCAAGAGCATCGACAGCGCAAGCTTCGCGCAGCAACTCGGGCGCTGGCGCGACGACGGCTTAGCGCATACTGTCTTCGTGATCGGCGGCGCCGACGGACTTTCGCCTGAATTGCAGCGCAGGGCTTCGTTGCGTATTGCATTCGGCTCCGCGACCTGGCCGCACCAAATGGTCCGCGTCATGCTTCTGGAACAGATTTATCGGGCCGCGACCATTTTGGCCGGCCATCCCTATCATCGCGTCTGAGATGCGGTGACGGACAGTCGAAAGCGCTGAGCGCCAAGCGAATGCAGCACAAGCGGGACATAGCATCGTATCTCGGCACCGCGCGCCGCGGCTGGTTGCCGGCGTCGGTGCCGCTGTCGATCGCGATGTTCGCCGCATGCGCGCTGACGCCGGCACATGCGCAATCGACACCATCCACGCAGCAACCCGCGCCGCCTGCACAGCAGGCCGCAACAGCGGAGACATCGCCCGACGCCATCAAGCAGCGCGAGCAGGAGCTCGAGGCCGCGCGCGAGCAGCAGCGCAAGGCGACCGAGCTGCAGGAGAAGCTGAAGGCCGACATCGCCGCGATGGGCCAGGACCGCAGCAAGCTCAATCAGCAGCTGATCGACATTGCCGGCCAGGTGCGCGGCGTCGAGACGCGGATCGCGGACGCCGAAGCGCGCTTGCAGCCGCTCGACGGCCGCGAGCGCGACATCCGCGCCTCGCTCGATTCACGCCGCTCCGAGGTGATCGAGGTTTTGGCCGCGCTGCAGCGCGCCGGACGACGCACGCCGCCGGCGCTTTTGGTGCGGCCCGAGGACGCGCTGCAATCGCTGCGCACCGCGATGCTGCTCGGCGCCGTGGTGCCGGAGCTGCGCGTTCGCGCCGAGAAGCTTGCGGCCGATCTCGGCGAACTGGTCGCGCTGCGCAAGACCATCTCGACCGAGCGCGATGCGCTGGCGGCCGACCGCGACAAGCTGAAGGAGGACCAGACCCGCCTTGCGGCGCTGGTCGACGAACGGCAGCGGCAGCAGAGCGCGGCGGAAAAGGACATGGAGGCCGAAGGCGCCCGCGCCATCGCGCTGTCGAAGCAGGCCGCCGATCTGCAGGGCCTGATCGCCAAGATGGAGCAGGATCTCAAGAGCGCGGCCAAGGCCGCCGCCACCGCGAGCCTCCAGGGGGCCCCGGCGACGGTTAACGGCAAGCCCAATCTGGGGGCGTTGAAGGACCCGGCCCGCATGAGCCCGGCGGTCGCCTTCGCCTCGGCCAAGGGCCTGTTCTCCTATCCCGTGAATGGCACCAAGATTCGCGAATTTGGCGGTTCCGACGGCGCGGGGGGCGTACAAAAAGGCATTTCTTTGGCGGCCAAACCGGGCGCCCAGGTCACAACCCCGTGTGACGGCTGGGTTGTTTACGCTGGTCCATTCCGCAGCTATGGACAACTCTTGATCCTCAATGCCGGGGGCGGGTATCATGTCCTGATCGCCGGGATGGAGCGTATTTCGGTAAACATCGGCCAGTTTGTACTTACGGGGGAGCCGGTTGCGACCATGGGGTCGACGTCCCAGGTTGCATCCATTCTCGCGACCAATGCGAGCCAGCCAGTGCTCTATGTCGAGTTCCGGAAAGACGGCACTCCAATCGATCCAGGTCCATGGTGGGCCGCAAATGAAGGCGAAAAGGTTCGCGGATGATGCGCAAGACTTCGGTAATTCTCCTTAGCGCCGCCACCGGCGCGGCCCTGACGCTTTTCGTCACGCAGCCCCGCGCTGTGCTGATGGGATCGAGCGCGCGCGCCGCGACGTCGGACACCTACCGCCAGCTCAATCTGTTCGGCGACGTGTTCGAGCGGGTGCGCAGCGACTATGTCGAGAAGCCGGACGACAGCAAGCTGGTCGAGTCCGCGATCTCGGGCATGCTGTCCGGCCTCGATCCGCATTCGAGCTACATGGATGCCAAGAGCTTCCGCGACATGCAGGTGCAGACGCGCGGCGAGTTCGGCGGCCTCGGCATCGAAGTCACGATGGAAGACGGCCTGATCAAGGTGGTCTCGCCGATCGACGACACCCCGGCCTCGAAGGCCGGCATCATGGCCAACGACATCATCACCACCCTCGATGACGAAGCCGTGCAGGGCCTGACGCTGAACCAGGCCGTCGAGAAGATGCGCGGTCCGGTCAACACCAAGATCAAGCTCAAGATCATCCGCAAGGGCCAGGACAATCCGATCGACGTCACGCTGGTGCGCGACAACATCCGCGTCCGCTCGGTGCGTGCGCGCGTCGAGGCCGACGACATCGCCTATATCCGCATCACGACCTTCAACGAGCAGACCACCGAAGGCCTGAAGAAGGAAGTTTCCAATCTGCAGAGCCAGATCGGCGACAAGCTGAAGGGCTACATCATCGACCTCCGCAACAATCCCGGCGGCCTGCTCGAGGAAGCCGTCACCGTGTCCGACTCCTTCCTGGAGCGCGGCGAGATCGTCTCGACCCGCGGACGCAATGCCGAAGAAACCCAGCGCCGCGCCGCTCACCCCGGCGACCTGACCAAGGGCAAGCCGGTCATCGTGCTGATCAACGGCGGCTCGGCCTCGGCGTCCGAAATCGTCGCCGGCGCGCTGCAGGACCACAAGCGGGCGACGCTGGTCGGCACCCGCTCGTTCGGCAAGGGCTCGGTGCAGACCATCATTCCGCTCGGCTCGGGCAACGGCGCGCTGCGCCTGACCACGGCGCGCTACTACACGCCGTCGGGCAAGTCGATCCAGGCCAAGGGCATCGTGCCCGACATCGAGGTGCTGCAGGACGTGCCGGAAGAGCTGAAGGCGCGCACCGACACCAAGGGCGAAGCCTCGCTGCGCGGCCATCTGAAGAACGACGGCGACGAGAAGACCGGCTCACAGTCCTACGTCCCGCCGGACGCCAAGGACGACAAGGCGCTGAAGATGGCCGACGACCTCTTGCACGGCATCAAGTCGACCTCGAGCGCCACACCGGCGCCCGCGACCCCCGGCGACAAGGCCGCGGTCGACAAGCCCGGCAACAAGGCCGCGAACTAATCCGGTCCAATTGATTCGACGAAAAGGGCGGCCCTCGGGCCGCCCTTTCTGCTTTGGGTGTCCACCCCCAACCGTGCTTTGACGGGGCGGCCGGCGCGCGGGAATGCACCGCATCGTGCTATCGTTCGCGCTGTTGATTCGGGGAGGGTCATGGCAGAAGCGGCCGACGAACTGAGCACGCCGCTTGGGCAGAACGCCGTGGGCAGGACGCGCCGTTTCCGTCTGCCGTTCACGGCGATGCAGGCGCTCGCCGTCCTGCTGGGCCTCGTGCTGGTCGGCTTCGCCGGCGTCGCGCTGTTCAACGACAACCCGCTCGGCGGCGAGCCGATGGCCCGGATCACGCTGCGCAATCCCCCGCCCGCAGCAGCCGACGACAAGCACGCCCCGGCCGGCCAGCCGACTGAGCCGGCGGTCAAATCCGCCGCCAAGGCGCCGGCCGCAGCCGGCGATGCCAGAACGGTCACCATCATCGACGGCTCCAGCGGCAAGCGCCAGGACGTGGTGATCGGCGCCGGCGATCCGGCCGAAAAGACGGCGGATGGCGACGCGGCCCCGCTCGCGATGACCGGGATCGATCCGCGCCTGCTGGAAAAGTCGCGCTACGGCATGATCCCTGTTGTCGCCGATGGCCTGAAGCCGTTCACGGTCTACGCGGCCGAGGCCGACCGCGCCAAGGCGGCCCGGATGCCCGTCGTCGCCATCGTGGTTGCGGGCCTCGGCGTCGGCGCCGCCAAGACCGCCGATGCCATCATGAAGCTGCCGCCGGCCGTAACGCTGGCCTTCACGCCGTACGGCGCCGACCCTAGCAAGCTCGCGGAACGCGCCCGGGCACAGCGCCACGAGATCCTGCTGCAGATCCCGATGGAGCCGTTCGACTATCCCGACAACGATCCGGGCCCGCAGACCCTGCTGACCACATTGAGCGGCGAGCAGAACCTCGATCGCTTCTACTGGCACCTCAGCCGCCTGCAGGGTTATGCCGGGATCGCCAATTTCATGGGAGCCCGGTTCGTCGCGACCGATCCGGTGATGCAGCCCATCGTGCGCGAGGCGGCCAAGCGCGGCCTCAGCTATTTCGACGACGGTTCCACCCCGCGCAGCGTCGCGCAGAGCCTCTCGGCCAGCCAGTCGTTGCCGTTCGCCAAGGCCGATTTCGCGATCGACGTGGTGCCGACATCGGCGGAAATCGACCGCGCGCTGGTCAAGCTGGAAACGATTGCCAAGGAGCGCGGCACGGCCGTGGGCGTCGCCTCGGCGCTGCCGGTCTCGATCGAGCGGCTCGGCGCCTGGCTCAAGACACTGGACTCCAAGGGCATCATGCTTGTGCCATTGACAACGGCGATGCTGAAATCAAAATCGGGCTAGAGATCAATCTGTTGGCGCAACCTAAGACCCTGCCGGGGGGCCGGGTCGGGTGGCGCCGGGAACTGTGCGAGGTAGCGGCAGCATGGCACGTTATGAAGACCTGCCCTATCGAACCTGCGTCGGCATCATGCTGCTCAATACGGCCGGGCTGGTCTTCATCGGGCGCCGAGCCGGCGGCATCGAGCATGTCGACGACGCGCATGTCTGGCAGATGCCGCAGGGCGGCGTCGATCCCGGCGAGGACACGTTTCAGGCCGCACGGCGCGAGCTTTATGAGGAGACCAGCATCAAGTCCGTGGAGAAGCTCGGCGAGGTCTCGGACTGGCTGATCTACGATATCCCGCGCACCGTCGCCGGCCGCGCCTGGAAGGGCCGCTACCGCGGCCAGCGGCAGAAGTGGTTCGCGTTGCGCTTCACCGGCGACGAGAACGAGATCAACGTCGCCCACCCCGGCGGCGGCCACAAGGCCGAGTTCGTCACCTGGCGCTGGGAGCCGATGAAGAATCTGCCGGAGCTGATTGTGCCGTTCAAGCGTCCGGTCTATGAGCGCGTCGTGAAGGAATTCGCCGGTCTGGCGGCCAAGTAGAAGGCCTGAAGATCGGCCAGATCAACGCGCGACGCACCGATCGAGATGTCATCAGATAAACCCTATCGCCCCAATGTGGGCATCGCGCTGTTCAACGGCGACGGACGCGTGCTGATCGGCCACCGGATCAAGGACGACGGTCCGGAGATCGTGCTGCCCGGCCTCGAATGGCAGATGCCGCAAGGCGGCATCGACGACGGCGAGGATCCGCGCCAGGCGGTGATGCGCGAATTGTGGGAAGAGACCGGAGCGGTCAACGCCGACTATCTCGGCGAGACCGACTGGATGACCTATGAATTCCCGGCCTATGACGGCCCGGCATCGCATCGGCTGGCGAAATTCCGCGGCCAGCGGCAGAAATGGTTCGCGCTGCGCTTCACCGGACGCGACGACGAGATCGATCCGTTGACGCCGCGCAACGGCCAGCCCGCCGAGTTCGATCGATGGCGCTGGGAGCGTCTCGATCGCGTCGCCGACCTGGTGGTGCCGTTCCGCCGCGAGGTCTATCGCGCGGTCGTGATCCGGTTCGCGGAATTCGCTAAAGCGCGATGAGATTAGGTTGAATCGTCATCGCGCTTTAGATTCTTGTTCGAGCATGATCTCCGCGCAAACGCGTTCCGCGTTTGTCGCAAGGGAAAACCGCTTCACACTTTTCCGGATCATGCTCTAGCTGATCCTGCGACGGAAGGCGCCGCGCATCGCCCGGCGTCATCCCGTAGGTCGCACGGAACACGCGGTAGAAGGTCGCGATGCTGTCGAAACCACACGAGAACGCGATCTCGTCGATGCCGCGATCCTGCATCGAGGAGAGCAGCCGCTTCGCCTCCTTCAGCCTTGCCGCCGTCAGCGTTCGCGCGAACGACAGACCGGTCGGCTCGAACAGCGCATGCAATTGCCGCAGTGAAATGCCGAGCTCGGTAGCGACTGCGGCCGGCGTGAGCGAGGCGCGATGCAGATCGCGCAGCAGGATTTCGCGCACGGCATGCAGGTAGCCCGCATGCAGCGCGGCACGGATCTCATCCTGGCGCGGTCGCAAGCGTCCGCGTGCAAGCAGCGCCAGTCGCGCCATGTGCGTGACCTCGCCGGCGAACTGTCCGGCCTGCGCCGGATCGCGCGTCATCGAGCGGAACATGGCGCCGACCAGCCGGGTCAGGCCCGCATCGCGCGCCAGCGCAACCGGCGGCGCATCCTCGATTCGCGCGCCGAGCACCAGCTCGCTGGTGACCGGGATCTTGAGACTGAAAAAATGAAAACCATCGGTCCGTTCGGGCGTCGAGAAGTACGGGAGATTGGAGTGGCCGAACACCAGATCTCCGTTGCGCACGAAATGAACCCGATCGCGACCGATATTCAGGTGGCCGGGGCCACGTACCTGCCAGGCGAGTTGCAGGCTGTTGCTCGGGACGCGCGCAATGTCCGTTGAGGTCCGGCTGACGCGATAGGAGGACGCCGACATCTCCGCCAGCACGGCATCGCCGACCGGCGTCGCGGAAAAGCGCCCGCGGAATTCGGGCCGCTTGTCGCGCTCGAGCTCAATGGTAACCCCGAACAGGCTCTTGCCGCGCACATCGCACCAGTGCTCGAAACGGTCCTGCGGGCGGAGGGCATCAGTGGAGAAAGTCAGCACGGCATTCTGTCCGTTACATCAGGGCCAGCATCTTCTCGATGCGATCGGGCCAATTTCATCATCGCGCCGCAGCATCTCATTGGTGCACGATCCTTGCTGTAAGCTGCTTCACATTTCCCCGATTGCGCTTCAGTTCGGGCCGACCGTGAACGGACCGATCGCGATGACATGGCAATCGCTGTCGCGCCTGGCGCAGTCGCCGAGCGCGGCGTTGACCGCGCCCTGCTCGTTCTCCGCCTTCAATCCCAGTCCCGGCCGTCCCTGCGTCCCGACCGCAACCGCATTCCAGCCTGCCGTCGCATCGGCAAGCTTCCGCGCGACGTCGCTCCGCTCGCTTGGCACGATAACCGAGCTGTCTGCGGCCTTGAAGAAACCGGTCACGCGCAACGTCGCCGGAATCGCTACCACAAAGACATCGTCGACCGCGACGATCGTGCAGGGCACGCCTGCGACCGCGCCGCAGGCCTGCAGGTTGCGCCGCGCCGATTCTTCGAGCGAATCGATGCCCGCGTTGAAGAAGTAGTGACCGCCCGGACCGAGCGCGATGGTTCGCGTCTTACGCCCCGGCACAAACAGGCTGTCGAGCCTGGCCCTCGCCGCATCGCGCAGCAGCGGAACGTCCTTGGTGGCGTACGGCTTCTCGACCAGCACATCGCGCTTGACCCACGGCAAGGGCGGGACCGGCGGCTGGCCATGGGCATACACGACGGCATTGCCGACGGCGTACAGTTCGCACTTCCGCGGCGAGCCCGCATTGTCGGCGCGCTTCTGGCACAGATCGAGCGCGGCCGTCTTCGCCGCCTCCTCGTTCGGCTGTGCCACACTCCATCCGACGAAGCCGTTGATGTTGAGCGCAACCGCCTTGGAATCGCCGGCAGGAAGATATTCGGTCGCGAGCACGTTGCGGGTGCGGTCGCTGACGAACGGAACGATATCGGCGGCAAGCTTGTCGCCTGGAGCGATCGAAGGCGCCGATGCCGGCCCAGCCGGCATCGGCGCCGGCGCGGGCTTCGCCGACGGCCCGGTCGAGGCTGGCGGCGACGGTGCGACCAATGGTGCCGGTGAAGCCGATACCAGCGGCGTGGATGCCGGAGCGGAGCTTGCCACGGCAGCGGGCTTCGCCACCGACGTTTCCAGCTTGGTGTAATAGAGGAAGCCGCCGACACCGATCGCGGCGAGCAGCACCACGGTGATGGCCACGGGCCACATCCAGGCCGGTGCGCCCGCAGGCGCAGCCTTGACCGGCTTCTTGACCTGCGGCGTCGCGTAGGAGCCGTCCTCGCGCCGCATCGCCACCATGTAGGCGTGCACGGGGGTCGGGATGTTCTTCACTTCCTGCGCGCCGATGTCGGCGAATTGCACCGACAGCTTGTTGGCGACCTGCTCGTGCACCGCGCGCGACACGCAGATGCCGCCGACCTCGGCGAGGCCCTCGAGCCTTGCTGCGATATTGACGCCATCACCAAGCAGATCGCCGTCGCGCTCGACCACGTCGCCGATGGTGATACCGATCCGGAACGCCATCTGCCGGCTCGGCGGATAGGCCATGTTACGCGTGCGCAGGCTCTCCTGGATGTCGATCGCGCAGCGCACCGCTTCGACGGCGCTGGGAAATTCCGCGAGCACCGCATCGCCCGCGGTGTTGAAGATGCGGCCACCGCATTTTGCAATGAAATCGTCGGTGACCTGACGATAGGAGGCGAGCCGCCGCAGCGTCTCTTCCTCATCCTCGGCAACCAATCGACTATAGCCTGCAATATCGGCCGCGAAGATCGCTGCGATCTTGCGCTTCATGAGGACCAGCCCCGGAACCCAAATATGCCGGGCAGCATGCCGCCAGATGCTCCCGCGCGCAATAAACATTCAACGCCCGCCGAGGTACGGCGAGCGTTGAATCGTTCAAGTCCTGGTAGCCGAAGCGGAAAGTGTGAGCGATTTCACAAAGCCGCGCTCGAATTGAGCGCCGTGGCGCGATCGCTGGTCGGCAATCGCGCCTTAGTGCATGGCCGTGGTATTGAGCTCGTGCTGGATGCTCTTGAAGTGGTCGAGCCGCTCGATCGCGTGATCGAGCTCGGAGCCTTCCTTCTCGGCGAGCTTCTCTTCCATCTCCTTGATGGTCTCCGCGAACTTCGCACGATCGAGTTCGGCAATCGTGGTCGCGACGTCGGCGAGCACGGTGAGGCCCTTGTCCGACACCTCGGCGAGGCCGCCGAGCACGATCACCTTCTCGCGCTTGCCGGCGGCCGTGATCGTCAGGATTCCCGGACGAACGGTGGCGACGACGGGAGCGTGGCCGGCGAGCACACCGAAATCACCCTCCACACCGGGGACG
This sequence comes from Bradyrhizobium sp. CCBAU 53421, assembly GCF_015291625.1. Lineage (NCBI taxonomy): Bacteria > Pseudomonadati > Pseudomonadota > Alphaproteobacteria > Hyphomicrobiales > Nitrobacteraceae > Bradyrhizobium > Bradyrhizobium sp. CCBAU 53421. The sequence continues at coordinate 453,443 of NZ_CP030047.1, read as the reverse complement.
TCAACCTGATCGACCTCGCCGGAGAAGGCGAGCTTTTCGGGAGAGACGAGATCGAAGTGGAAGGTGGCCATGGTCTTTCCGTTCTTTGCGCTGTCACCCGCGGGCGCGACCCGCGGGTCCATCAGTCAACATACTTCTCGTGCGATGGATCGCCGGATCAAGTCCGGCGATGACGACATCCTGAAGCTTAGGCCGCTTCGGCGGCGAGCTTCTTGCCCTTCTCGACGGCTTCTTCGATGGTGCCGACCATGTAGAACGCCGCTTCCGGCAGATGGTCGTACTTGCCCTGGCAGAGATCGCGGAAGCCCTTGATGGTGTCGGCGAGGTCGACGAACTTGCCCGGCGAGCCGGTGAAGATTTCGGCGACGTGGAACGGCTGCGACAGGAAGCGCTCGACCTTGCGGGCGCGGGCGACCGTCAGCTTGTCCTCTTCCGACAATTCGTCCATGCCGAGAATGGCGATGATGTCCTGCAGCGACTTGTAGCGCTGGAGGATCTGCTGGACGAGACGCGCGGTGTTGTAGTGCTCTTCACCGACGACCAGCGCCGACAGCATGCGCGAGGTCGAGTCGAGCGGGTCCACCGCCGGATAGATGCCCTTTTCCGAGATCGCGCGCGACAGCACCGTGGTGGCGTCCAAGTGCGCGAACGAGGTGGCGGGCGCCGGGTCGGTCAAGTCGTCGGCCGGCACGTAGATCGCCTGCACCGAGGTGATCGAACCCTTCTGGGTGGTGGTGATGCGCTCCTGCAGCGCGCCCATGTCGGTCGCGAGCGTCGGCTGATAACCCACCGCCGAGGGAATACGGCCGAGCAGCGCCGACACTTCCGAACCCGCCTGGGTGAAGCGGAAGATGTTGTCGACGAAGAACAGCACGTCCTGGCCCTGGTCGCGGAAGTGCTCGGCGACGGTCAGACCGGTCAGACCGACGCGGGCGCGGGCGCCCGGCGGCTCGTTCATCTGGCCGAACACCAGCGCGCATTTCGACTTCACGCTCGGATCCGGATTGTGCGGATCGGCGTTGACCTTCGATTCGATGAACTCGTGATAGAGGTCGTTGCCTTCGCGGGTGCGCTCGCCGACACCGGCGAACACGGAGTAACCACCGTGCGCCTTCGCGACGTTGTTGATCAGTTCCTGAATCAGCACGGTCTTGCCGACGCCGGCGCCGCCGAACAGGCCGATCTTGCCGCCCTTCGCGTACGGAGCAAGGAGGTCGACGACCTTGATGCCGGTGACGAGAATTTCCGCTTCGGTCGACTGGTCGGTATAGGTCGGCGCTTCCTGATGGATGGCGCGCACGCCTTCGGCCTTGATCGGGCCGGCTTCGTCGATCGGCTCGCCGATGACGTTGATGATGCGGCCGAGCGTGCCTTCGCCGACCGGCACCCGGATCGGCTCGCCGGTGTCGGTGACTTCCTGGCCACGCACCAGGCCCTCGGTGATATCCATCGCGATGGTGCGGACGGTCGATTCGCCGAGATGCTGGGCGACTTCGAGCACCAGGCGGTTGCCGCCGTTCTTGGTCTCGAGCGCGTTCAGAATCGCCGGGAGGTGGCCTTCGAACTGCACGTCGACCACGGCGCCCGTGACCTGGGTAACGCGACCGATCTGGTTGGCTGCTGTAGCCATGGACTGTTCTCCTTCGAAAATCTGCCTTAGACCGCCTCAGCGCCGGAGATGATCTCGATCAGCTCCTTCGTGATCTGGGCCTGACGGGTTCGGTTGTAAATCAGGGTTTGCTTGCGAATCATCTCGCCGGCATTGCGGGTCGCGCTGTCCATCGCGCTCATCTGCGCGCCGTAGAACGAGGCGTTGTTCTCGAGCAGCGCGCGGAAGATCTGCACCGCGAGATTGCGCGGCAGCAGGCTGCCGAGGATCTGGTCCTCTTCCGGCTCATATTCGTAGGACGTGGCGGGCGCCGCGCCCGCGGCGGGCGCAGCCACCTCGAGCGGGATGATCTGCTGCGCGGTCGGAATCTGCGCGATCACCGACTGGAAGCGCGAATAGAACAGCGTGCAGACGTCGAATTCACCGGCCTCGAACCGTGCCAGCACCTTGTTGGCGATGTCCTCGGCGTTGGCGAAGCCGATCTGCCGCACCGAACGCAGGTCGAGGTGCTCGACAATCCGCTTCTCGAACGTCCGCCGCAGCTGCTCGTAGCCCTTGCGGCCGACGCAGAAGAGTTTGACTTCCTTGCCCTGCGCAAGCAGCGACTGGGCCCGCTCGCGCGCCAGGCGCACGATCGCGGAGTTGAACGCGCCGGACAGGCCGCGCTCACCGGTGCAGACCAGCAGCAGGTGCACCTGGTCGTTGCCGGTGCCCGCGAGCAGCGCCGGTGCGCCGGGCGAGCCGTTGGCGGCGGCGGCGATGTTGGAAATCACCGCATCCATCTTGGTGGCATAGGGCCGCGCCGCTTCGGCGGCGTTCTGCGCGCGGCGCAGCTTGGAGGCTGCGACCATCTGCATGGCCTTGGTGATCTTCTGCGTCGCCTTGGTCGAGGCGATGCGGACCCGCATGTCTTTTAGTGACGCCATTCTTCGTTCACCCCGGCGATCCGACCACAATGGTCAGATCGCAAGCCTCCGTTCGTCACGCCCGGCGGCGAGCCGGGCGACGCCCCATTCGTTATGCAAACGTCTTGGCGAAGCCGTCGACCGCCGACTTCAGCTTGGTGGCGCTGTCGTCAGACAGATCGCGGCTGTCGCGAATCGCGTTGAGGATGTCGACGTGCTTGCCGCGCAGCAGCGACAACAAGCCATCCTCGAAAGCCTTCACCTTGTTGAGCGGCAGCGGATCGAGGTAGCCGTTGGTGCCGGCCCAGATCACGCAAACCTGCTCTTCCATCTTCAGCGGCGAGAACTGCGGCTGCTTTAGCAGCTCGGTCAGGCGCGAGCCGCGGTTGAGCAGGCGCTGCGTGGACGCGTCGAGGTCGGAGCCGAACTGCGCGAACGCCGCCATTTCGCGGTACTGCGCCAGCTCGCCCTTGATCTTGCCGGCGACCTTCTTGGTAGCCTTGGTCTGCGCCGACGAACCGACGCGCGACACCGACAGACCGACGTTCACCGCGGGGCGGATGCCCTGGAAGAACAGATCGGTTTCCAGGAAGATCTGGCCGTCGGTGATCGAAATCACGTTGGTCGGAATGTAGGCTGACACGTCGTTGGCCTGGGTTTCGATGACCGGCAGCGCCGTCAGCGAGCCCAGCCCATGGTCCTTGCCGAGCTTGGCGGCGCGCTCGAGCAGGCGGGAGTGCAGATAGAACACGTCGCCCGGATAAGCTTCGCGGCCCGGCGGGCGGCGCAGCAGCAGCGACATCTGGCGATAGGCGACGGCCTGCTTGGACAGATCGTCATAGATGATCACGGCGTGCATGCCGTTGTCGCGGAAGTATTCGCCCATCGTGCAGCCGGTGAACGGCGCGATGTACTGCATCGGCGCCGGGTCGGACGCGGTCGCCGCAACGACGATCGAGTATTCCAGCGCGCCCTGCTCTTCGAGCACCTTGACGAACTGCGCAACCGTGGAGCGCTTCTGGCCGACCGCGACGTAGACGCAGTACAGCTTCTGGCTCTCGTCCGGCTGGGCGTTGAGCGGCTTCTGGTTCAGGATGGTGTCGAGCGCGATCGCGGTCTTGCCGGTCTGACGGTCGCCGATGATCAACTCGCGCTGGCCGCGGCCGATCGGGATCAGCGCGTCGATCGCCTTCAGGCCGGTGGCCATCGGCTCGTTCACCGACTTGCGCGGAATAATGCCGGGCGCCTTGACGTCGACGCGCTTGCGTTCGGTGGCCTGGATCGGGCCCTTGCCGTCGATCGGATTGCCGAGCGCGTCGACGACGCGGCCGAGCAGGCCCTTGCCGACCGGCGCGTCCACGATCGCGCGGGTGCGCTTGACGGTCTGGCCTTCCTTGATTTCGCGGTCGGCGCCGAAGATCACGATACCGACGTTGTCGGTCTCGAGGTTGAGCGCCATGCCGCGCGTGCCGTTCTCGAACTCGACCATTTCGCCGGCCTGAACGTTGTCGAGACCGTAGACGCGGGCGATACCGTCACCGACCGACAGCACCTGGCCAACTTCGGTGACCTCGGCTTCCTGGCCGAAATTCTTGATCTGGTCCTTGAGGATCGCAGAAATTTCTGCGGCGCGGATGTCCATCAGCCTGCCTCTTTCATCGCGTTCTTGATCGAATTGAGTTTGGTGCGAAGCGAACTATCCACCATGCGGCTGCCGAGCTTGACCACCAGGCCACCAATAATGGAGGGATCGACCTTCACGTTGAGCGCGACGTCCTTGCCCGTCACTGATTTCAGTGCGGCCTTCAGCGCGTCGAGATTCTTGTCACTGAGCTGCTCGGCGACGGTGACTTCCGCCGTCGCTTCGCCCTTGAACTTCGCCACCAGCGCGCGATAGGCGCGGATCACATCGGCAACGGCGAACAGCCGGCGATTGGCGGTGAGCACCTTGAGGAATTTGGCCGACGTGCCGGAGATGCCGGCCTTGTCGAGCACCGCGGTCAGCGCCTTCAGCTGGGCGTCGGCGGCAAACACCGGGCTGCGGACGAGGCGCTTGAGATCGGCGCTCTCGTTGAGCATGGCCTCGAACTTGTCGAGGTCGGCCCGGACTTGATCGACGGACTGCTCGTCGCGCGCCAACTCGAACAGGGCCGTTGCGTAACGACCGGACACTCCCGAAACGGACGGATCTTCAGCAGCCACGAGCTCGCTCTTTTTTGCTGTCAAATTCGCAAGGGAAAAACCGTCGCCACCAAAGCAGCGCCTAGCGATCCAAGCCCTTGGAATTCAAGCGGGACTTCGATTTTCGACCGGCACAGGACGTGCCGGGACCGTTAAAATCGCGGCTTTGCTAACATAGCAATCGCGCAGGTGCAACATGACGGCATCGTGAGAGCCGCCTTGTCGCATGCGGATTTTGGCGACCGCGGCCGGCGGTCGAATCAGGAAAATTCGGTGCGCGGAAATTCAGGGCGCGGGCTCCGATTCGCGTCACCGCGGATTTGTTCCATCGAAATTTGCATGGGCCTATGGCCGAGCGCGCACGGAACCCCAAACGCGCCGCCGTTTCATTTGGCGATTACTTACTGAAAACTTACCGCCGGCGATCTAATCAGTATTCGAAAGTATATTAATCGTTAAAAATCTATTAACGCACAAGATTACGGAACCTCGATTGAATACCCCAAGGCGGTAACAAGATATTTCAGTGCGAGACAATCGGGATTTACTGCCTAATTCGTGCCTCATTGGGAAACCAAACGGCCTTGGTCAACGAAGGGACGGGGGTTCCACTTGCCGTGTTAGCGGCAATACTGTCTGAGGGTCTTATCAATGCTGAATATCAAGAAGGCGGCGGGCAATATAACCCGCTCGCGTACGGCGCTTGCGTTTGTAGCCGCAACTATCCTGGTCGGGGGCAGCGTGACGGAGGCGTCCGCGAAGTCCAGGCACCACCATCAGCGCCACCATCATCATCACCACGCCCGCGCCGAAGGTTCATCCTGGCGCGACGCCAATGCATCGATCCAGCCGTCCGGCGGCCACGCGTTCTCGGGGATGGCCTCGTTCTACGGCAATGAGTCGGGCAGCCGCACCGCTTCCGGTCAGCGCTTCAACCAGAACGCCATGACCGCCGCCCACCGTTCGCTGCCGTTCGGCACCAAGGTCCGCGTCACGCATGGCGGCCGCAGCGTCGTCGTCACCATCAATGATCGTGGCCCGTTCGTCCGCGGCCGCGTGCTCGACCTCTCGACCGGCGCAGCCCGCGCCATCGGCCTGACCGGTGCCGGCGTCGGCCGCGTCACCGCCGAGGTCGTCTCCTAAGCGCTTCAGTAAGCGTTGCGTTGCGTAACGGCCGCGAGGCCTGCCTCGCGCCAGAATGGCCTGCCGTCGCGAATGACGGCAGGCTTTTTCTTTGCCGGCTCCTGGTTCTTGCTTTGACGCGTTTTCTTCACGCGAGCCGGTATCCACTTCGCTCGAAAACGCTCTACAGAAAACTCTGCGGATCGACGTCGACCTCGAGCTTCAGATTGCCCTTGGTCTTCGGACCGGCCTCCAGCCATTCGCGCAGATATTGCGACAGGTCGACATTGCGCAGCGACTTCACCAGCAGGCGGAAGCGGTAGCGGCCCTTGATGACGGCAAGCGGAGCCTCGGCGGGGCCGAGCACCTGAATCCGCTCGTCGAGCGGTGCGACCGCGGCGAGCTTGCGGGCAAATCCCTCCGCCGTCGGACGGTCGCCGGCGGAGACGATCAGGCTCGCCAGCCGGCCGAACGGTGGGTAGCCGGTGCGCTCGCGGATATCGATCTCGCTGGCGTAGAACGCCTCGCGGTCGTTCGCGATCAAGGCCTTGATGACCGGATGCTCCGGCTGATGGGTTTGCAGATAGCCGACGCCACGGCCCTGCTCGCGGCCGGCACGGCCGACCACCTGGTTCAGCAGCTGGAACGTCCGCTCGGCGGCGCGCGGATCGCCGTTGCTGAGGCCCAGATCGGCATCGATGACTCCAACCAGATTGAGCCGCGGGAAGTTGTGCCCCTTGGCCACCAGCTGGGTGCCGATGATGATGTCGACGCGGCCCTCGGCGATCTCGTTGAGCTCGCTGCGCATGGTCTCGATCGAGGTGATGAGATCGCTCGACAGCACCATGGTGCGGGCCTCGGGGAAGATGTGAGCAGCCTCCTCCTGCAGGCGCTCGACGCCGGGGCCGACCGCAGCCAGCGATTCCTCTGCCGCGCAATGCGGGCAGATGTTCGGGCGCGGCATCGAGAAGCCGCAGTGATGGCAGACCAGCCGCTGGCGGAACCGATGATCGACCAGCCACGCGTCGCAGATCGTGCAGGCGAAGCGGTGGCCGCAGGCGCGGCAGAGTGTCAGCGGCGCATAGCCGCGGCGGTTGAGGAACAGCAACGCCTGCTCGCGGCGCTCGATCGCGTGGCGGATTTGCTCGGCCAGAACCGGCGAGATGAAGCGCCCGCGCGGCGGCGGCGCGCGGCGCATGTCGATCGCCTCGATATGCGGCATGTGCTGGCCGCCAAACCGCGACGGCAGCGCCACGCGCTGGTAGCGCCCCTTGCGCGCATTGACCTCGCTCTCGACCGACGGCGTCGCCGACGCCAGCACGATCGGGATTTTTGCGATATGGGCGCGGACCACGGCCATGTCGCGCGCGTGATAATGCGCGCCGTCATCCTGCTTGTAGGCCTGGTCGTGCTCCTCATCGACGATGATGAGGCCGAGGTCTGCATAGGGCAGGAACAGCGCCGAACGGGCGCCCACCACGACCGGCGCCTTGCCCTCGGAGATCGCGGCCCAGTTGCGCGCCCGCGTGCGCGGCGTCAGCTCCGAATGCCATTCCAGCGGGCGCACGCCGAAGCGTTGCGCAAAGCGGTCGAGGAACTGGCCGGTCAGCGCGATCTCCGGCATCAGGATCAGGGTCTGCTTGCCGCGGCGGATATTCTCCGCGATCGCCTCGAAATAGACTTCGGTCTTGCCGGAGCCGGTGACGCCGTCGAGCAGCGCGACGTGAAAGCTGCCACTCGCCGCCAGCGTCCGCATCACGTCGACCGCACTGCGCTGCTCGCGCGAGAAATCCGGCTGCGCAAAGGCGGGATCAGGAATCGGTGGCGGCGCGGGCGGCGGCATCGCCTCGACCGTCAGCGTGCCCTCGTCGACCAGGCCGTCGACCACGCCCGTGCTGACGCCGGCCTCCCGCGCCGCTTCCGACTTGCCGTGCAGCAAGCCATCCGACAGCACATCGATCAGCCGCCGGCGCGCCGGTGTCAGGCGCCGCGGCGGCTCGCCGACCAACCGCACGCCGAGCCGCGTCCGCTCCGGCCCGAGATTGTCGCCCATCCGCAGCGTCATCCGCAGCACCATGCCGCGCGCCGACAGGGTGTAATTGGAGACCCAGTCGACGAGCTGGCGCAGCTCCGCCCGAAGCGGCGGAACATCGAGCTTCTCGCTGACGTCCTTAAGCCGGTTGTGCAGCCGCGGATCGGGCCTGGCATTCTCGGCCCACACCACCGCAACCACTTCGCGCGGCCCGAGCGGAACAGCGATCACATCGCCGGGCGCAAGCTCCATGCCGCGTGGCACGCGGTAGGAATAGGTCTGGTTCAGCGCGACAGGCACCAGCACGTCGACGACACGTGTCGTCGATGTGGAAGCCGTGCCGGGGCGCGTGGTGTGGTCCATTGAATCAGAAACCTTGAACCCGATCGGGCTAGCACCGCTTCGCCGCTTTAGCGAACAGTAAACGAAGGCAGTGCGATATAATCAGGAGATGAGCAGCGCCAATAGCCCTCGAGACATGGCCCGGACCGATCAGCCCATCCCACCGCTCGAGCTCGACTGCGCCGACGCCACGGTCACGCAGGAGATGACGCGCTGGCTGTCGCATCTGCGCGCCGAACGGCGGCTGTCGCCGAAGACGCTCGAGGCCTATGCGCGCGATGTACGGCAATGCCTGGCCTTCCTGGCCGGGCATTGGGGCGCGCGCGTGACGCTTGCGGCATTTTCCGCGCTCGAGGCGAGCGATGTCCGCGCCTTCATGGCGATGCGCCGCGCGGATGAGATCGGCGGACGGTCGCTGATGCGGGCGCTGGCGGGCCTGCGCTCATTCGGACGTTTCCTGGAACGCGAAGGCAAGGGCAAGGTCGGCGCGCTCTCGGCGATCCGCGCCCCCAAGGTGGCGAAGAGCCTGCCGAAGCCGATCCACATGGAAGCGGCGAAGCGCTTTGCCGACGCCGACGAGCGCGCCGGCGAAACCCGCGAGACCTGGATCCTGGTGCGCGACGCCGCCGTGATGGCGCTGCTCTATGGTTCGGGTCTCCGCATCTCCGAGGCACTCGGACTGAAGCGGCGCGACGTGCCGAAGCCGGGCGAAGGCGATGTGCTGGTCGTGACCGGCAAGGGCAACAAGACCCGCATGGTGCCGGTGCTGCAGAACGTGCTGCAATTGATCGCGGACTATGCGGCGATCTGTCCGCATCAGCTCAGCCCGACCGGGCCGATGTTCGTCGGTGCGCGCGGCGGTCCGCTCAGCCCGCGCATCATCCAGCTCACCATGGAGCGGCTGCGCGGCGCGCTCGGCCTGCCCGACAGCGCAACGCCGCATGCGCTGCGGCACTCCTTCGCCACGCATCTGCTCAGCCGCGGCGGCGATTTGCGCGCGATCCAGGAATTGCTCGGCCACGCATCGCTGTCGACCACGCAGATCTACACCGGCATCGACAGCGAGCGTCTGCTGGAAGTCTATCGCTCGGCGCACCCGCGCGGTTGAACGCTTCGTTGTCAGCTCAACGTAAGGCGCAGGCCTCGCCCGCCGATCCGCCGTTCATCTTGCGCCGTTCATATTCGTTCATACGGCTGCCACAAAACGCTCGGCACTTGCCTTGTGCGCCGCATTCGGCAATCGTGGCGCGGTCTCATCCGGAGGGGAATCATGAGCGCACATGAAAGTATGGAGCAGGCGGAGCATGCCGAGCATGCGTCGGGCGAGAACAAGAAGATCGCGCTCCTGATCGCAGTGATCGCGCTCTGCCTGGCGCTGTCGGAAACGCTCGGCAAGGGCGCCCAGACCGAATCGATCAGCAAGAATGTCGAGGCCTCCAACCTCTGGGCCTTCTTCCAGGCCAAGAGCATCCGCCGCACCGCGGTGCAGACCGCGGCCGAACAGGGCAAGCTGAACCTCGCGACCACCACCGACGAAGCGGCCAAGGCCGCGCTGCAGAAGCAGATCGACGACTGGCAGAAGACCGCGGCACGCTACCGCTCGGAGCCGGAGACCGGCGAGGGTTCGGAGCAGCTCTCCGAACGCGCCAAGCACGCCGAGCATGAGCGCGACGAGGCCACCGCGAAATATCATCACTTCGAGCTTGCCTCCGCCGCCTTCCAGATCGCCATCGTGCTGGCGTCCGCGACCATCATCACCGGCATCGCCGCGCTGGCCTGGATATCCGGCCTGGTGACGCTCGCCGGCGTTGCGATGACCTTGCTCGGCCTGTTCCAGCCGCATCTGCTGCATCTGCATTGAGGTGCAGGTCCCCCTGCTCAACCGTCATCCTGAGGGGCGCGTAGCGGCGTCTCGAAGGATGAACGGCCCGGCCGGTGACCGTCGACCCTTCGAGACGCGCGCAAGAGCGCGCTCCTCAGGGTGACCGAGCCACGGAGCCTTGACTAAAGAACCTTGCTGGTCTGGTGGACGCTTTTGCGGAAGCGCGCGATCAGGCGCAGAGTGCGCGCGGTCCAACCCTCGCCATCGCCACTGATCATCTCGCGGATGCGCTGCTTGATCGGCTCGACCAGCGCCGTGGCCTTGGCCCGCAGCGCCATCACGAAATTATAGAGCGCCTCGAACCAGGGCATCTCCAGCAGTTTCGGCCGCGTCACGTCGAACAGGAAGGCCGTGACGCCGACGCCGACGAACTTGGCGAACAGGATCAGCGAGACCGCACTGAACCAGTATTGGTTCGCCAGCAGCCAGAGTCCGACCAGCTTGAGCGGAAACAGCGGGATCAGCGGCACGACGAAGACGATCAGCGTCATCGCCGGCGACAGCGAATCGACCCGGTCGGCGAGCCATTGCTTGAACGCGCGGAGCGGAATCCAGGCGACCACCCGGGCCACGATCGGCTCGAGGTGATCCCATAGCCAGGCTTCGATCAGGAAGATGATCGCAAGCAGGACCCAGAACGGCTGAAGCAGGCGGCGCAACATCGCTATGATCTCTACCCCGCTCGCGCGGGATGGTCGATCACATATGGATGGCGCGCTTGCCCACCGCAAGCGCGGCTTCCTTGATCGCCTCGGAGCGGGTCGGATGGGCGTGGCAGGTGCGCGCCAGATCCTCGGCCGAACCGCCGAATTCCATCAGGACGCAGGCTTCGTGGATCATTTCGCCGGCCTCAATGCCGACGATGTGCACGCCGAGCACCCGATCGGTCTTCGCATCTGCGAGAACCTTGACGAAGCCGTCGGTGGTCTGGTTGACCTTGGAGCGGCCGTTTGCGGTGAACGGGAATTTGCCGACGGTATAAGCGACGCCGGCCTGCTTGAGATCTTCCTCGGTCTTGCCGACCGACGACACTTCCGGCGTGGTATACACAACACCTGGAATGACGTCGTAGTTCACATGACCGGCCTGGCCCGCGATGATCTCAGCGCAGGCAACGCCTTCGTCTTCCGCCTTGTGCGCCAGCATCGGCCCAGCGACGACGTCGCCGATCGCGTAGATGCCCTTCACATTGGTCGAGAAGTGCGCGTCGATCTCGACGCGGCCGCGATTGTCGAGCGCCACGCCGGCTTCCTTCAACCCGAGGCCCTCGGTGTAGGGCACACGGCCGATGCACACCAGCACCACGTCGGCTTCGATGGTCTCCGCGGCGCCGCCGGCGGCCGGCTCAACCTTGGCCTGCAGCGTCTTGCCCGAGGTGTCGACTGCGGTGACCTTGGTGCCGAGCTTGAAGACAAAGCCCTGCTTCTCCAGCATGCGCTGGAATTGTTTTGCCACTTCGCCGTCCATGCCGGGCAGGATGCGGTCGAGGAATTCCACGACCATGACCTCCGCCCCGAGGCGGCGCCAGACCGAGCCGAGTTCGAGCCCGATCACGCCGGCGCCGATGATCAGCAGTTTCTCCGGCACCTTCTCCAGCGACAGCGCGCCGGTCGACGACACGATGCGCTTCTCGTCGATGTCGATGCCTTTCAGGCGGGCGATGTCGGAGCCGGTGGCGATCACGATGTTCTTGGTCTCGACGATCTCGGACTTGCCGTCGCCGGAAACTTCGACCTTGCCGGCGCCGAGAATCTTCCCGGTGCCCTTGAGCACGTCGATCTTGTTCTTCTTCATCAGGAACTCGACGCCCTTGACGTTGCCGTCGATGCCCTGCTGCTTGAAGTTCATCATCGCGGGCAGATCGAGCTTCGGCGCCGGGACGCTGACGCCCATCTTGGCGAAGGAGTGCCCGGCTTCCTCGAACATCTCGGAGGCGTGCAGCAGCGCCTTCGACGGCATGCAGCCGACATTGAGGCAGGTGCCGCCCAAGGTCGCATTCTTCTCGACGACGGCAACCTTCATGCCGAGCTGCGCCGCGCGGATCGCGCAGACGTAACCGCCGGGGCCAGTGCCGATGACGACGAGATCGTAAGAAGCCATGATTGAGGTCCTGTAGCTAAATTCTGTGACAGTTGGGCGGGCGCGATCCGATCGGAAGAATGCGTCCCGCTGCTTGATCGTGTTCTAGCGACCGCCCGACACGTCGAGGATCGCGCTGGTGACGTAGGAAGCCTCGTCCGAGATCAGCCAGACAATGGCGTTGGCGATCTCGTCCGCGGTGCCGACGCGCTTCATCGGCACCATATGGGCGAGCCGATGCGCGCGATCGGGCTCGCCGCCCGCGCCGTGGATGTCGGTGTCGATCAGGCCGGGCCGGATGCCGGCGACGCGGATGCCTTCAGCCGCGACCTCGTAGCCGAGGCCAACCGTGAAGGAATCGATCGCGCCCTTGGAGGCGGCATAATCGACATAGGTGTTGGGCGCGCCGAGCTTTGCCGCGACCGAGGAGAGGTTGACGATGACGCCGCCCTTGCCGCCGTGCCTGGTCGACATGCGCTTCACCGCCTCGCGGGCGCACAGGATGCTGCCGGTGACGTTGACCGCCATCATCTGCTGGATGCGCTCGGCCGACATCTCGTCGACCCGCACGCCGCTCTTGCCGACGATGCCGGCATTGTTGACCAGCGCGCCGAGCGTGCCGAAGCCGTCCGCCGCCTTGAACAGCGCCAGGATGTCCTGCTCGCTGCCGACGTCGCACTTCACCGCGATCGCCTTGCCGTTCTTCGCCTCGATCGCGGCAACGACCTCGTTCGCCGCAGCCTGGTTGGTGGCGTAGCCGACCACGACGCGGTAGCCGCGCGCGGCAGCAGCAAGCGCGGTGGCGCGGCCGATGCCGCGGCTGCCGCCGGTGATGACAACGACCTTGTCCGTCACATTGATCCCCAAAGGTGAGCACCCAACCAATCGCGACGCCCGAGCCGATCGGGCGCCGCGCGCGATATGACCTTAGAGGTCCAGCACCAGGCGGGCCGGATCTTCCAGGCTCTCCTTGACGCGCACCAGGAAGGTGACCGCTTCCTTGCCGTCGATCACGCGGTGATCATAGGACAGCGCCAGATACATCATCGGGCGCACCTCGATCTTGCCGCCGACCACCATCGGCCGCTCCTGGATCTTGTGCATGCCGAGGATGCCGGATTGCGGCGCGTTGAGGATCGGCGTCGACATCAGCGAGCCGTAGATGCCGCCATTGGTGATAGTGAAGGTGCCGCCCTGCATCTCGTCGATCTTGAGCTGGCCGTCGCGGGCGCGTCGGCCGTAATCGGCGATCGACTTCTCGATCTCCGCGATCGACTTGTGGTCGCAGTCGCGCACCACGGGCACCACGAGGCCGCGGTCGGTGCCGACCGCAACGCCGATGTGGTAATAATTCTTGTAGATCAGGTCGGAGCCGTCGATCTCGGCGTTGACCGCCGGAATGTCCTTCAGCCCCTGCACCACCGCCTTGGTGAAGAAGCCCATGAAGCCGAGCTTCGAGCCGTGCTTCTTCTCGAACGTATCCTTGTAGAGCGCACGCAGCTTCATCACCTCGGTCATGTCGACCTCGTTGAAGGTGGTCAGCATCGCGGCGGTGTTCTGCACGTCCTTGAGGCGGCGCGCGATGGTCTGGCGCAGCCGGGTCATCTTGACGCGCTCCTCGCGCGCGGCGTCGTCGGCCGGCGACGGCGCACGAACCTGCACGGCGGCGGCCGGCTGGTTGACCGGGGTCGGCGCCGAGGCGGCCTTCTCGATCGCGGCCAGCATGTCGCCCTTGGTCACGCGGCCGTCCTTGCCCGAGCCCGGAACGGTGGAGGCGTCGACGCCGCTTTCGGCGGACAGCTTGCGCACCGACGGCGCGAGCGGCGCATCCGCCGGCGGCACCTTGGGCGCGGCAGGAGCCGCTGCCGGTGCCGGCGCGGCGGCCTTGGCGGGAGCAACGGCAGCAGCAGCCGGCTTGGCCGCCGGGGCAGCGCCGTCATTGATCTGGCCGAGCAGCGCGCCGACGGCGACGGTCTCGCCGTCCTTGGCGATGATCTCGCCGAGCGTGCCGGCGACCGGCGCGGGCACCTCGATGGTGACCTTGTCGGTCTCCAGCTCCACCAACGGCTCGTCGACCGCGACGGCCTCACCGGCCTTCTTGAACCAGCGGCCGATCGTCGCCTCGGTTACGGATTCGCCGAGCGTTGGAACGCGAATTTCAGTCATGATCTTTTCCTCGATAACCTTGCGGTCGCAAAATTGGTCCAGCCACCCTTCGCCAAAGCGAACGACCCGGTACTCCGTGACGACAGCGGTGAGGCTGGATACGCGGGATACCGGATGCCCCGCTCCGGTGCGCAATTGCGCACAGAGCGGGGCATGGCTTCAGTGAAGGTCGTTAGTTCAGTGCGTCGTCGAGCAGCGCCTTGAGCTGCGCGAGATGTTTCGACATCAAACCGGTGGCGGTCGCTGCCGATGCCGGACGTCCGGCATAGCGCGGGCGCTTGTTGGCTGCGTGGACCTGGTTTAGCACCCATTCCAGATAGGGCTCGATGAAATGCCAGGAGCCCATGTTGCGGGGCTCTTCCTGGCACCAGACCATCTCGGCATTCTTGAAGCGGCCGAACTCCTGCACCAGCGCCTTCAGCGGCACCGGATAGAGCTGCTCGACGCGCATCAGATAGATGTCGTCGATGCCGCGCTTCTCGCGCTCCTCATACAGGTCGTAATAGACCTTGCCGGAGCACAGCACGACGCGGCGGATCTTGTCGTCCGGCACCAGCTTGATCTTCTCGTCCGGCAGCATCTGCGCGTCATCGTACAGGATGCGGTGGAAGGTGGCGTTCTTGCCGAGCTCTTCGAGCCGCGACACCGCACGCTTGTGACGCAGCAGCGACTTCGGCGTCATCAGGATCAGCGGCTTGCGGATTTCGCGATGCAGCTGGCGCCGCAGCACGTGGAAGTAGTTCGCCGGCGTGGTCGGGTTGACCACCTGCATGTTGTCCTCGGCGCACATCTGCAGATAACGCTCGAGGCGCGCGGAGGAGTGCTCCGGTCCCTGCCCTTCGTAGCCGTGCGGCAGCAGGCAGACGAGGCCCGACATGCGCAGCCACTTGCGTTCGCCCGAGGAGATGAACTGGTCGAACACCACCTGCGCGCCGTTGGCGAAGTCGCCGAACTGCGCTTCCCAGAGCGCCAGCGCGTTCGGCTCGGCCAGTGAGTAGCCGTACTCGAAGCCGAGCACCGCCTCTTCCGACAGCAGCGAGTTGATGACCTCGTAATGGCCGGTGTCTTCGCCGCCGAGATGGTTGAACGGCGTGTAACGGCTCTCGTCCTCCTGGTCGATCAGGACCGAATGGCGCTGCGAGAAGGTGCCGCGCTCGGAATCCTGACCGGACAGGCGCACATGATGGCCTTCCTGCAGCAGCGTGCAGAACGCCAGGGCCTCGCCGGTCGCCCAGTCGATCCCGACGCCGCTGTCGATCGCCTTGGCGCGGTTGTCGAGGAAGCGCTGGATGGTGCGGTGGGCGCGGAAACCGTCCGGCACCTTGGTGATCTTGCGGCCGATATCCTTGAGCACGGCGACATCGACGCCGGTGACGCCTCGGCGCGCGTCTTCTTCCTGATCGGCCGACTTGAACCCGGCCCATTTGCCGTCGAGCCAGTCGGCCTTGTTCGGCTTGTAGCCCGAGCCGGCTTCGAGCTCGGCATCGAGCCGCGCGCGCCAGTCGGCCTTGGCCTTCTCGACCTCGCCGTCGGTCAACACGCCGTCGGCAACCAGCCGCTTGGCGTAGATCTCCAGCGTGGTCGGATGCGAGGCGATGCGCTTGTACATCACCGGCTGGGTGAACGCCGGCTCGTCGCCCTCATTGTGGCCGTGGCGCCGGTAGCAGAACATGTCGATGACGACCGGCTTGTGGAATTTCTGCCGGAACTCGATCGCGACCTTGGCCGCGAACACCACGGCCTCCGGATCGTCGCCATTCACATGGAAGATCGGCGCATCGATCATCTTCGCGACGTCGGACGGATAGGGCGACGAGCGCGAGTAGCGCGGATAGGTGGTGAAGCCGATCTGGTTGTTGACGATGAAGTGCAGCGAGCCGCCGGTGCGGTAGCCCTTGAGGTCGGACAGGCTGAAGCATTCCGCCACCACGCCCTGGCCCGCAAACGCCGCGTCGCCGTGCATCAGCAGCGGCAGCACCGAGATGCGCATGTCAGGCGGATCGCCGTGCTGGTCCTGCTTGGCGCGCACCTTGCCCATCACGACCGGATCGACGATCTCGAGATGCGACGGATTTGCAGTCAGCGACAGATGGATGTTGTTGCCGTCGAACTCGCGGTCCGAGGAGGCGCCGAGGTGATACTTGACGTCGCCGGAGCCTTCGACCGAGTCCGGGTTGGCCGAACCACCCTTGAATTCATGGAACAGCGCGCGGTGCGGCTTGCCCATCACCTGGGTCAGCACGTTGAGGCGGCCGCGATGCGGCATGCCGAACACGATCTCCTTCACGCCGAGATTGCCGCCGCGCTTGATGATCTGCTCGAGCGCCGGGATCAGCGATTCGCCGCCGTCGAGGCCGAAGCGCTTGGTGCCGGTGAACTTGGTGTCGCAGAACTTCTCGAAGCCGTCGGCCTCGATCAGCTTGTTGAGGATCGCGCGGCGTCCCTCGGGCGTGAAGCTGATCTCCTTGTCCGGGCCTTCGATGCGCTCCTGGATCCATGCCTTCTGCGCGGCATTCGAGATATGCATGAACTCGACGCCGAGCGTCTGGCAGTAGGTGCGTTCGCATATCTGCACGATCTCGCGCAGCGTGCCGTATTCGAGGCCGAGCACGTGATCGAGGAATATCTTGCGGTCGAAGTCGGCCTCGGTGAAGCCGTAGGAGCGCGGATCGAGCTCCTCCCGATCGCGCGGCGCCTCGATGCCGAGCGGATCGAGCTTGGCGTGGAAATGACCGCGCATGCGATAGGCGCGGATCAGCATCAGCGCGCGAACCGAATCGCGGGTGGCCTGATGCACGTCGGCGTCGGACAGCGCGGCACCCTTGGCCTGCGCCTTGGCGGCAAGCTTGGTGCCGACCGCCTTCTCGACCTGGGCCCAATTGCCGTCGAGCGCCGAGGTCAGCTCGTCGCGCGGCGTCACCGGCCAGTTGGCGCGGCCCCACGAGGCACCGTCGGCGTTCTTCTGGACGTCCGCCGGGGCGTCCTTCAGGCTCTTGAAGAAATCCTGCCATTCGGCGTCGACCGACGACGGATCCTGCTCATAGCGGGCATAGAGGTCGTCGATATAGGCGGCGTTGGTGCCCTGCAGGAATGATGAGAGAGCAAAAGCAGCATTCGCGTCTTGGCGAGACATGGGGCAGTCCTGGTGATTTTTTTCGGTTCGCGCGTAGGAGACGGCGCTGGTGCCGGTCTGGAAGTGCGCCGGCTCGATTGATACCCTTTACCCTATCTAGGTCGGATATTCCTGCCTAAAAGAACTAAGGTATGAATCTATTTTCATATTTAATTGATGGGCGGTCTGACGGCAAAACGCATTAAAAAGGCGGGTTCTCCAAGGAGAACCCGCCCGAAACCTCGCCAAACCCGCGAAGGGAACCTCGTCGACGTTGGTTACCTCAGCATCTCCGCGAGCGTGTGCCCGAGCCGCGCCGGGGACGGCGACACCCTGATGCCGGCGGCTTCCATCGCTGCGGTCTTGGAACCGGCATCGCCCTTGCCGCCCGAGATGATCGCGCCGGCATGACCCATGCGGCGACCGGGAGGTGCGGTGACACCGGCAATGAAACCGACCATCGGCTTCTTGCGGCCGCGCTTGGCCTCGTCCTTGAGGAACTGGGCGGCGTCTTCCTCGGCGGAGCCGCCGATCTCGCCGATCATGACGATCGATTTGGTCTTCTCGTCGGCCAGGAACATCTCGAGCACGTCGATGAACTCGGTGCCCTTGACCGGATCGCCGCCGATGCCGACCGCGGTGGTCTGGCCGAGGCCTTCCTGGGTCGTCTGGAACACTGCCTCATAGGTCAGGGTGCCGGAGCGGGAGACGATGCCGACCGAGCCGGGCTTGAAGATGTTGGCCGGCATGATGCCGATCTTGCATTCGCCGGCGGTCATCACGCCGGGGCAGTTCGGCCCGATCAGCCGCGACTTCGAACCCGACAGCGAGCGCTTGACGCGCACCATGTCGAGCACCGGGATGCCCTCGGTGATGCAGACGATCAGCGGGATCTCCGCATCGATTGCCTCGCAGATCGCGTCCGCCGCGCCCGGCGGCGGCACATAGACCACACTGGCGTCGGCGCCGGTTTTCGCCCGCGCGTCCGCCACGGTGTCGAACACCGGCAGGTTGAGATGGGTCGAGCCGCCTTTGCCCGGCGCCACGCCGCCGACCATCTTGGTGCCGTAAGCGATCGCCGCTTCCGAATGGAACGTGCCGTTCTTGCCGGTGAAGCCCTGGCAGATGACCTTGGTGTTCTTGTCGATCAAAATGGACATGGGATGCTTTCGCGAGACGAGAAGGGTTTAGTGGATACGCCGGTACACGCCGGTGAGCACGTCGGCCCACCCTTCCGCGTCAGGCGAGAACTGGATCTTCATGTTGTAGGTGTTGTCGTCGACGACCTCGTAGACGTGACGGGCATTTCCGCGCAGCGAGCCGCGCACCAGGATCAGCGACTTGCCCGCCCAGCCGCCGGACGCCGGCGACGGCGGGTAGTAACCGAGTGAATCGTGCCAGAACAATTTGTAGGCTCGATCCTCGCGGTCGAAAGTGAAGACGCCGTGGGTGGCGAAGCTCTCCTTGCCGTCGCGGGTCTGCACGCTGTCCTGGATCAGGTAGAAACCGTTGAGCGCGATGCGCGCTGTGACATGCGAGGTGGCTGGACCGCCGGCGGTCCAGCGCGAGGGATAGACCACCTCTTCGCCGTTCCACTCGCCCGCGAAAACCGCGAGCTTGCGGTGTTCGTCCAGCGGTGTCGGGGCGTCGAGATGATCGGCCATTGTTAGCCTCCCTTGACGGCTTTCACGATCTTCTGTGCCGCGTCATCGAGATTGTCGGCGGCCAGGACATTGAGACCGCTGTCGCGGATGATCTTCTTGCCGAGCTCGACATTGGTGCCTTCGAGGCGCACCACCAGCGGCACCTTGAGGCCGACCTGCTTCACCGCGGCGACCACGCCCTCGGCGATCACGTCGCACTTCATGATGCCGCCGAAGATGTTGACCAGGATGCCCTTCACGTTCGGATCGGCGGTGATGATCTTGAACGCGGCCGCGACCTTCTCGACGCTGGCGCCGCCGCCGACGTCGAGGAAGTTCGCCGGCTCCATGCCGTACAGCTTGATGATGTCCATCGTCGCCATGGCGAGGCCGGCGCCGTTGACCATGCAGCCGATCGTGCCGTCGAGCGCGACGTAGTTGAGGTCGTATTTCGACGCCTCGATCTCCTTGGCGTCTTCCTCGGTCTCGTCGCGCAGCGCGACGACGTCGGGGTGGCGGTACAGCGCGTTGCTGTCGAACGACACCTTGGCGTCGAGCACGCGGAGCTGGCTCTGCTTGGTGACGACCAGCGGATTGATCTCGAGCATCGCCATGTCCTTGGCGACGAAGGCGTTATAGAGCTGACCGGTCAGCTTCTCGGCCTGCTTGGCAAGATCGCCCTTCAGCTTCAGCGCCTCGGCGACGGTGCGGCCGTGGTGCGGCATGATGCCGGTGGCGGGATCGACCGAGAACGAGACGATCTTCTCCGGGGTCGAATGCGCGACCTCCTCGATATTGACGCCGCCTTCGGTCGAGACCACGAAAGACACTTCGGAGGTCTCGCGGTTGACCAGGATCGAGAGATAGAACTCCTTGTCGATGTCGGAGCCTTCCTCGATGTAGAGGCGGTTGACTTGCTTGCCGTGCGGGCCGGTCTGCACCGTGACCAGCGTCGCGCCGAGCATCTGCTTGGCGAATTCGTCGACCTCGGCAACCGACTTGGCGATGCGGACACCGCCCTTGTCGCCGGCGGATGCCTCCTTGAACTTGCCCTTGCCGCGGCCGCCGGCATGGATCTGGCTCTTCACCACCCAGATCGGGCCGGGCAGCTGCTTGGCCGCCGCATCGGCATCGTCCGGCTTCAGCACCGGAACCCCGCGCGAGATCGGCACGCCGAATTCATGCAGCAGAGCCTTGGCCTGGTATTCGTGGATATTCATGGAAAGACGCTCCCAAACCCTCGTGCGGCGACCTCTTACGTCAGCCTTGCGACTGGCATACCATATACCAAGGCTCGCGCAACTACAAAATTCGCCGGAATTTCATCATCTTGCACCCGATAGGCGATTGAAATCGCCTATCGGGCCATTGCCGATCAAGATTACTTGCCGAGCAGGTCAGGCGCGATCTTCTTGCAGGCGTCGACCAGGCCCTGCACCGCGCCGACCGACTTGTCGAAGGCTTCGCGGTCCTTGCCGGCGAGCTCGATCTCGACGACGCGCTCGACGCCCTTGGAGCCGATCACGGTGGGGACGCCGACATACATGTCCTTCACGCCGTACTCGCCGTTGAGATAGGCGGCGCAGGGCAGCACGCGCTTCTTGTCCTTCAGATAGCTCTCGGCCATCGCGATCGCGGACGCCGCCGGCGCATAGAAGGCCGAGCCGGTCTTGAGCAGGTTGACGATCTCGGCGCCACCGTTGCGGGTGCGGTCGACGATCTCGTCGATGCGCGCCTGCGAGGTCCAGCCCATCTTGACGAGGTCGGGCAGCGGAATGCCGGCAACCGTCGAGTAGCGGGTCAGCGGCACCATGGTGTCGCCGTGACCGCCGAGCACGAAGGCGGTGACGTCTTCGACCGAGACGTTGAATTCGTCGGCCAGGAAATAGCGGAAGCGCGCGGAGTCGAGCACGCCGGCCATGCCGACCACCTTCTTGTGCGGCAGGCCGGAGGCCTTCTGCAGCGCCCAGACCATCGCATCCAGCGGGTTGGTGATGCAGATGACGAAGGCGTCGGGCGCGTACTTCTTGATGCCGGCGCCGACCTGCTCCATGACCTTGAGGTTGATCGACAGCAGATCGTCGCGGCTCATGCCGGGCTTGCGCGGCACGCCGGCGGTGACGATGCAGACCTTGGCGCCGTCGAGCGCTTCATAGGAGTTGGCGCCGACCAGGTTGGAGTCGAAGCCGTCGACCGGCGACGACTGCGCGATGTCGAGCGCTTTGCCCTGCGGCACGCCCTCGGCGATATCGAACAGCACGACGTCTCCGAGCTCCTTGAGGCCAACGAGGTGCGCCAGCGTTCCGCCGATCTGTCCGGAGCCAATCAGTGCAATCTTGTCGCGTGCCATGGGAAATCAGTCCTTTGAACTGGTGCAGGAGGGAGGGAAGTCGGTTGCAAGGGTGGTTATCCCTTTCGAATGATCCATTCAAGTCGCGGCCTGCCCGATCGCGGGCCCTGCCTGCAATTCGATCAGGCATGCCAGCAACAACCGCCCCGGAGACACGAAAAGTTGCTCCGATCCGGACCGCGCGCAAGACCAATTTCAAGACCGAATTTCGCGGCTGAAAATTTAGGTCTCGACCAGGCCGGTCGTCGCTCCGCTCGCGGAGGAGTCCTTCCGGCCGTGCGGCAGCGCCAAATAGGATTCCGAGCTCATTTCGATCAGGCGCGAGGCCGTGCGTTTGAACTCCATCGCCTCGACGCCCTCATCCGCAAGGTACAGCGACACCGGATCGGCCTCGGCCGAGGCCATCAGCTTCACGGCATTGTCATAGAGCGTGTCGATCAGCGAGATGAAGCGCTTGGCGGCGTTGCGCTCGGCGTAATCCATCACCGGAATATGGTCGATCAGGATCGTGTGGTAATCGTGCGCCAGCCTGAGGTAGTCGGACGCGGCGAGCGGCTTCTCGCAGATATCGGCGAAGCTGAAGCGCGCGACGCCATGCGACGAGCACGGCACAGTCAGCAAACGCTTCTTGATCTCGATAAGGCGCGCCCTGCACGGCGCGTTGCCGGTCATCTTGCGCCACGCCGCGCTGAGCACATCGCGAGCCGCGTCATCCGCGGGCACCAGCCACATCTTCACACCGACGAGCTTCTCGAGCCGGAAGTCGGTGCGTGCATCGAGCCGCAGCACATCCATGTGGTCCGAGATCTGCGCGATGAACGGCAGGAACAGCGCGCGATTGAGACCGCCCTTGTAGAGATCGTCGGGCGCGACGTTCGAGGTCGCGACCACGACGGTACCGAGATCGAACAGCTTCGCGAACAGCCGCCCGAGGATCATCGCATCCGCAATGTCGGTGACGTGGAATTCGTCGAAGCAGAGCAGCCACGCCTCGTCGAAGATCGCCTGCGCGGTGAGCGCGATCACGTCGCCGTCCGAGATCTCGCCGCGCGCGATCTGCTGGCGGTAGCCATAGATGCGCTCATGCGCCTCGGCCATGAATTCGTGGAAATGCGCACGACGCTTGTGCTCGACCGGGCTCTGCTGGAAGAACAGATCCATCAGCATGGTCTTGCCGCGGCCGACCTCGCCGTGGACGTAGAGGCCGCGCGGCGGCTTGTCGTCCTTGTCACCGCCGAACAGGCGTCCGAACAGGCCTTGCTTGCGCTGCGGCTTGTAGCTTGCCAGCCGCTCGTCCAGCGCGCCGAACGCATCGGCGGCACGGGCCTGCGCAGGATCGGCCTCGATCGCGCCGGAGGCGACCAGGGCGTTGTAGTGTTCGAGAAAGGAACTCGGCGAGGTGGACAGCATGAGCCCACCTTACGGCCCTAGTGCGCGACAAATTGCAAGCCGTGAATTGTGCCAATGGGGTATGCAAGCGCAAACCCTTGCATACCACGGCCGACCGCACCGGCCGCTGCACAACGCCTCAAGCCGCGATCTGCGACGCCTTACGCGCAGAGCGCGTAGGAATCCTCGACCACGTAGGGCCCACCGCCCGTCGACGCGCGCGACGAGAACAGCACGAAGCGGTCCGCCATGAAGGTGCGGCTCGGGAAGTAGCCGCGCACCGACAGATAATCCGCGACGTCCTGGCTCGATGCGTCATGCAGACGCGCGAGCGTGACATGGGGCGTGAATTTCCTGCCCTCGGGATCGAGCCCCATCCGCTGCATCATCCGCTCGAGCTCGGCCTGCAGTTCGATCAACGGCCGACTGGGCTCGACGGCGGCAACCACCGCGCGCGGCTTGCGTCCACCGAAGCTCGACAGGCCCTGCAATTTGACCTCGAACGGCTTTCGGTTCACCCGAAACAGCATCGTCGCGATCTCGTTGGCCCAGAGGCCGTCGATATCGCCGATGAAGCGCAGGGTGACGTGATAATTTTCGGGATCGATCCAGCGTGCGCCAGGAAGGCCACCACGCAAGCTGGAGAGGGTTTGGCCGATATCGGCCGGAATTTCCAGACCAGTGAACAGACGCGGCATCGCAATAATCCTCGATGCTTGGCGCGGGTTTTGGGAGCCCGCACCCTGTAACAGCCCGGCGACGAATCACCGATGCCTATTTGTACCCGAGATATGTGACTCTGCGAAGCACGACCCGTTAACAGCTCGTAAACCTACGGACACGACACGGCTCGCTGCCTGTGTTTCAGCTGCGTTGCCCTGATAATGCACCGAGAAATGCCTCCACCGTGGGCAGGATATTCTTCACAACGATGTCCACACCTTCCGCCGTCGGATGCATGCCGTCGGCTTGATTGATCTTCGGATTAGCAGCAACTCCATCGAGGAAGAACGGATAGAGCGGCACGCCAAGCGATTTCGCCAGATCCGGATAGATCGCGTTGAACTTCGCTGCATACTCACTGCCATAGTTCGGTGGCGCGAGCATGCCGCACAAGAGCACGGCGATCTTGCGCGCCTGCAACTTTGTGATGATGTCGGTGAGCGCGGCACGCGTGACCGCGGGATCGATGCCGCGCAAGGCATCGTTGGCACCGAGCTCGACGATCACGGCGTCAGTTCCCTCGGCCACCGACCAGTCGAGCCGCTCGCGGCCGCCCGAGGCGGTGTCGCCGGACACCCCGGCATTGGTCATCTCGACCTTTATCCCCTTGGCTTCCAAGGCTTTTTGCAGCCGGACCGGAAATGCCGCATCGGCCGGAAGGCCGTACCCGGCGCTCAGGGAATCGCCCAGAACCACCATCTTGATCGGCTTTGCCGCAGCTTTCCCCTGGGCTGGCGTCTGCGCACTTGCCGCCGTCATCAAGCCCATAAGCAACACGAGTATGTGCACGAAGATTCTCAACCGGCCCTCGACCGCAGCCGCGGAAGTGCCATATGACCGAACCATGGACAGTCTCATCGAATCCTCTTCATTGGCCGACGTCGAGCCGGACACCATTGCCGTCAAGAACGTCAATCTCTCGCTCGGCACCGGCGCGGCGCGGGTTCATATCCTCAAAGATATCAGCCTTCGTGTGGCAGCGGGTGAGGCCATCGGCCTGATCGGCCCGTCGGGCTCGGGCAAGTCGACCTTGCTGATGGTGATGGCGGGGCTTGAACGTCCTGACAGCGGAGAGGTGGTCGTCGACGGCACCTCGTTCAATGCCCTCGATGAAGATGCGCTGGCGCGCTTCCGCGGCCGCCAGGTCGGCATCGTCTTCCAGTCGTTCCATCTGATCCCGACCATGACGGCGCTGGAGAACGTCGCGGTGCCGCTCGAGCTCGCCGGCAATCCCGATGCCGCCGCGCGCGCCGCGCAGGAGCTGCAATCGGTCGGGCTCGGCGAGCGCCTGCATCATTATCCGACGCAACTCTCCGGCGGCGAGCAGCAGCGTGTCGCGATCGCGCGCGCGCTGGCGCCCGACCCCGCGATCCTGGTTGCCGACGAGCCGACCGGAAATCTCGACGAGACGACCGGAAAGCAAATCGTCGACCTGCTCTTCACCAAGCACGCCGAGCGCGGCATGACGCTGGTGCTGGTGACGCATGATCTCGCGCTCGCGCAGCGCTGCGATCGTGTGGTGCGGCTGCGCTCCGGCCGCATCGACGGACAATCAACCACATGAGCTTTGCCGCGACATGAGTATTGCGTCCGAAGTCGCGGTGCAGGGCCGCGCGTCGTCGCTTGCCTTCCGTTACGCGCTGCGCGAACTGCGCGGCGGCCTGCGCGGCTTCTACGTGTTCATTGCCTGCATCGCGCTCGGCGTGATGGCGATTGCCGGCGTCGGCTCGGTCGCCGCAAGCCTCGGCGACGGCCTGTCGCGCGAGGGACGCACGCTGCTCGGCGGCGACGTCGCATTCTCGCTGATCTCGCGCCAGGCCAAGCCCGAGGAGGTCGCGTATCTGCGCACCCGCGGCGAGGTTTCGGTCGCAGCCACGCTCCGCGCGATGGCCCGCAGCAATGACGGCAAGCTCGCGCTGGTCGAGCTCAAGGCGGTCGACGGCAAATATCCGATGCTCGGCGAGCTGACGCTCGAGCCGAACATGCCGGTCGCCGACCTGCTCACTGAGCGCGACGGCGTCTATGGCGCGGCCGCCGATTCAACCCTGCTGGCGCGGCTCGACCTCAAGCTCGGCGACCGCGTCACCATCGGCAGCGCGACCTACCAGATCCGCAGCGTGGTGGCGGCCGAGCCCGACAAGCTCGCCGGCGGCGTCGGCCTCGGGCCGCGCTTCCTGATCAGCGAAGCCAGCCTGCGTGCCACCGACCTGTTGCAGCCCGGCAGCCTGGTGCGCTGGATCTACCGGGTGAAGCTGCCCGACGGCGCCAACGACGATCGCGCCACCACCGCGCTGATCGATGGCGCGCGGGCGGCTGCGCCGGAAGCCGGCTGGGAGGTCCGCAGCCGCAGCAACGCCTCGCCGCAGCTCGAGCGCACCATCAACCGCTTCACCCAGTTCCTGACCCTGGTCGGCCTCGCCGCCCTCCTGGTCGGTGGCGTCGGCGTCGCCAACGCGGTGAAGAGCCACATCGACCGCCGCCGCGACGTCATCGCCTCGTTCAAGGCGCTCGGCGCCACCGGCCGCGACGTCTTCACGATCTACTGTACGCAGGTGGTGGTCCTGGCCGGGATCGGTTCGGTGATCGGGCTGGTGCTCGGCGCCGCGCTGCCCTTCGTCATCGTCGGCCTGTTCGGCAAGCTGCTGCCGCTGCCGGTGGTACCCGCCCTGCATCCGGACGAGCTCGCGCTTTCCTTCATCTACGGCCAGCTCACCGCGCTGGCGTTCGGGTTGTGGCCGCTCGGCAGGGTCCATGACGTGCCGGTCGCCGCACTGTTCCGCGAGACCGTCGCCAGCGAGTGGCACCGCCCGCGCTGGAGCTATCTCGCGCTGATGGCCGTGGTGGTCGCGCTGCTGATCGGGGTTGCGATCGGGCTCGCCTATGACAAGCGGGTCGCCGCGGTGTTCGTCGCCTCGTCGATCGCGGTGTTCCTGCTGCTGCGCGGGATCGCCGAGATCCTGATGGCGGTGGCGCGGCGGCTGCCGCGCAGCCGCATGACCATGCTGCGGCTCGCGATCGCCAACATCCACCGACCGGGCGCGCTGACGCCGTCGGTGGTGCTGTCGCTCGGCCTCGGCCTCGCAGTGCTCGTCACCATCACCCAGATCGACGGCAATTTGCGCCGGCAATTCCTGGCCGCGTTGCCGGAACGGGCACCGTCGTTCTTCTTCATCGACATCCCCTCCACCGAGGCCGACCGCTTCGCTACCTTCCTTGGCCAGATCGCGGCCGGCTCGACCGTCGAGGACGTGCCGATGCTGCGCGGCCGCATCGTCGCCGCGCGCGGCGTCAAGGCCGACCAGCTCAAGCCGTCGGTGGATTCGGAGTGGGTGCTGCAGAGCGACCGCGGCCTGACCTACACCGGCGAGATCCCCAAAGGCTCGAAGATCGTCGAGGGCGAGTGGTGGGGGCCGGACTACAGCGGGCCTCCGCTGGTCTCGATGGAGAAGAAGATCGCCGACGGCCTGTCCTTGAAGATCGGCGACGAGATCGTGGTCAACGTGCTCGGACGCGACGTGCCGGCGAAGATCGCCAATTTGCGCAACATCGATTGGCAGGGCCTCGGCATCAACTTCGTGCTGGTATTCTCGCCGAATGCCTTCAAGGGCGCCCCGCACAGCCACGTCGCGACCTTGACGGAACCACACGCGAGCTCGACCCAAGCGGGCCCTAACGACGACGCGCGCATCGTCAAGCAGGTGGCCGACGCGTTCCCGATGGTCACCAGCGTCCGGGTCCGCGAGGCGCTGGAGACGGTCGGCACCGTCGTCAGCAATCTGGTGCTGGCGATCCGCGGCGCCAGCGCCGTGACGCTGATCTCGGCGATCCTGGTGCTGGGCGGCGCGCTCGCCGCCGGGCATCGCCACCGCGTCTATGACGCCGTGATCCTCAAGACACTCGGTGCCACGCGGGTGCGATTGCTCGGCGCCTACGCGCTGGAGTACCTGATGATCGGTTTTGCAACCGCAATATTCGGGGTGATCGCCGGTTCGGTCGCGGCCTGGCTGATCGTGACGCGGCTGATGACGCTGAGTTTCAGCTGGCAGGCCGGCAGCGCCGCCCTGGTCGTGGTCGCCGCGCTGGTTGTGACGGTCGGATTGGGGCTGGCGGGAACGCTGCTCGCGCTGAACCAGAAGCCGGCCTCGGTGCTGCGGAATTTGTGACAATTTGTAGCGGCGGCAGCGCCGTTTTGCCTATAAATGCTAGGCTAGAGCGACATTCGGCCGCGCGTGGAAGCTTGCGTCGGATGTGTTAATTTCCCACATACCACTCGGGTCGGATAATCGGTTTGAATGACACGCAATTAATGTTCCGCAAACCGAGCCATCTGAGATAGATTTACGACCGGCGCCGCAAATCCCTTGCGCTCCACCGGGACCAACCACGGGAATTCGACCATGTCGGACCTAGACCGCAATTACGCTTCTCCTTTCGGCCGGGCCGCCGGGCGCATTGACGCTGCGGCCGTCGACGCCGGTCTGCGCGCCTACATGCTGCGCATCTATAACTACATGAGCATTGGCCTCGCCATCACCGGCCTGGCCGCGCTCGGCGTCTACATGGGCGCGGTGACCACCGACCAGTCGGCCGCCGTCGCCAAGTTTGGCAACGCCTATCTGACGCAGTTCGGCTACGCGATGTTCGTCAGCCCGCTGAAGTGGCTGTTCATCCTCGCCCCTCTGGCGATGGTGTTCGTCATCTCGGCCGGCATCAACCGTCTGCAGCCTGCGACCGCCCAGCTCCTGTTCTGGGTGTTCTCGGCGCTGATGGGCCTGTCGCTGTCGTCGATCTTCCTGGTGTACACGCACACCTCGATCGTGCGCGTGTTCTTCATCACCGCGGCGACGTTCGGTGCGCTCAGCCTCTACGGCTACACCACCAAGCGTGACATGAGCGGCATGGGCTCGTTCCTGTTCATGGGCCTGATCGGCATCATCATCGCGAGCCTCGTCAACCTGTTCCTGGCGAGCTCGGCGCTGCAGTTCATCGTCTCGGTGGTCGGCGTGCTGGTGTTCGCGGGCCTCACCGCCTGGGACACCCAGCGGCTGAAGAACGACTACATCTACGGCTACGCCTCGCAGGGTGGCGTGATGGCAGAGCGTGCGGCAATCACTGGTGCGCTGTCGCTCTACCTGAACTTCATCAACCTGTTCACGCTGCTGCTGCAGCTGCTCGGCCAGCGCGACTAAGCGCCTCGAGCGAGCCGATCGATCCAAGCCCCGGCCTAGCGGCCGGGGCTTTCTTTTGCGGGGGGGGGAATGTGGCGTAGCCCGGATGGAGCGGAGCGCAATCCGGGACAGGTTATCCGCGGCTTCAGCAGTCCCGGATTTCGCTTCGCTTCATCCGGGCTACGAAGCGCCAAGCTCCGGCGCTACACCAGCGACAGCTTGCGATCGATTACGAACAGCACCCGTTCGAGTTCGTGGCCGCGGCGCAGGATCAGGCCGGTCGCCGAAATCACGCTGTACATGCCCTGCTTGCGCGCCAGCCGGGGATCCTTCTCGATCCGGTAGATCGGCACTTCGGACGCCCGCCGGAACACCGAGAACACGGCGCGGTCCTTCAGGAAGTCGATCGCATAGTCGCGCCACTCGCCATCGGCGACCATGCGGCCATAGAGATTGAGAATGCGATTGAGCTCAAGTCGATTGAATGTCACGCAGTTGGACTGAGGGGTCGCCGCGACGGGACGCGCCGCGGCGCGACTCCCGCTCGGATCAGTGTCCTCCGAGATCAAACTCATCGAGCGCCTCCTGTCATTCCAGTGACGATCAGGTCCCGAAGGCCGATGCCCCCTGTTCGGGATCGTCACGAGAGTGACATGATCGCGCTAAGCGAGGGGCGCTGCAAGTGCCCCATGGAGGGACTGACGACGCCTTGCTATCACCCCGCTATCTCGCCTCACTTGGCTTCACTACATCATGCGATGTGTAAACCTATGTCCAGGCGCGTAGCCCGAAGCGCCCGGATGGCCGCGAAGGCTCCCATGCGCGCGGAACAAATGACCCGGCGCATAACCCGACGCACCAGGATGACCTGCGACCGATCCGCGCGTATGGAATGATGTTCCCGGCGCGACCATTGAGGCTCCTCCGCCTCGTGCATAACCGGTCGAGGAAGTCGCGGCCATAAGGCCGACCACTGCAACGAGCGCCAAAACTTTCGTCATGGCATCCTCCTCTGCAACTCTGTCCCGCTGAAATAACGCAGCGCCCGGTGCTTGGTTCGGATCGGGAAGCGAAACCAAGGGGTTGGCCGCTTGAATAGGACGTCCCGCAAGCGCGAATGCGGACACGAGGGACTAGGTCGGGACAGCGCCAAAGATTCACGGGAACGTTAGCGGAATCATATTGCTGCCCCACTTCCGCCAATCGCCCGCCCCGCTGCCCTGCGA
The DNA here is from genome assembly GCF_015291625.1 of Bradyrhizobium sp. CCBAU 53421. Classification (NCBI taxonomy): domain Bacteria; kingdom Pseudomonadati; phylum Pseudomonadota; class Alphaproteobacteria; order Hyphomicrobiales; family Nitrobacteraceae; genus Bradyrhizobium; species Bradyrhizobium sp. CCBAU 53421. Next base: position 423,514 of record NZ_CP030047.1, on the reverse strand, counting down.
AAAGAAAATCCTGCGTTGGCCCGGTCCTTTCGGTTCCGGATTCCTCAGCCCCCAGCCCCCCGGGGCCGTCGGGATCGGGCCTGTTCGCAGGGGAGTCAAATCCCAAACACTGGGCCAACGAAAGTTGGTCCTTTTTGTTTTTGGGACCGGCTCAATCAATCCCGCGCCAACAGGATGCGCGAGCCGAGCTTTCGGCGCCTTCCTTTAAGCGCGTCACTGGATGCACGCTTGTCGGATGCACGCTTGTCCGCCGCGTCAGGCAGGCGCCATGACATGCGCGCGGCTCAACGACGCGACTGACGCAGGCTAGCGCAGCGACGCGCTAGTGAAGCGATGTGAATGCGGCGCCCAGCATCGGGCCCGGCTTGTCGCGGTTGCCGTCCTGGACGTACACGGCCGCGGCATCGACACCATCGCGCGTGATGTTCTCCAGCGGCACGGTCCAGCTCCCGGACGAGCCATTCCAGTCACCGACCTTCAGCAGGTTGCGCACCACGTTGTGATACGTGATCTCGTGGCCGCGATTCTCGCCGCGCGCGATCGAGATCGGCACCGACTTCGAGATCGAGCAAATCCAGACTTCGCCGCGCGACACCGCGGGCGACTTGGATGCCGCGACCGACACGTTGATCTGCTTGCCGGTCAGCGTCATCGTCACCGGCACCGACATCACGGCGCCGCTCTTCTCGGTGTCCTTGATCGCGCTCTCGATGCTGGCGCGGTCGCTGCCGATCACATGCGCGGAGCCGTTGATCACCGCTTGCGGCGTGTAGACGTCGCGATCGCCGCGCATATGCGAGTACGCTTTCTGGCGCGCGCTGAAACGGGAATCGGCCAGCGTATCCTTCCAGCCGAGATAGTCCCAATAGTCGATCGGCATGCTGAGCGCGATGACGTTGGGGTCTTTCGCGAGGTCACCGATGATCTTGTCCGCGGGCGGACAGGACGAGCATCCCTGCGAAGTGAAGAGTTCGACGACAGCACGCGGATCGGCGTGAGCGGGGCGGATGATCGCGACGATTGCGCAGATACCAAGGGCGCTGGACCATCGCGAGATACAATTATAGGCCATCATCGCTGTCATACTGCGAACCAGTCGTGATGATTTCTATCCGTAATTGTACGGAGCATGAAGTCTGTCCCTGAACTTGCGTGCCCCAAAACGCGAGAAAGCGGCCTTTTCATAGGCCGCCTTCTTTTTTGCCGCTACTCACTAAGCGGTGAGGCACCGATCACAAATCCGCGTTGGAGCATGGTCCAAATAGACCATGATCCAACAAAAGGCCCTCAGGCCGCGAGTTTGCGCAGCACGTAGTGCAGGATGCCGCCGTTGCGATAGTAATCGAGCTCATCCAGCGTATCGATGCGGCAGAGCAGCGGGACATCCCGCTTGCCACCGTCGGCGGAGACGATTTCTGCCGTCAGCGTCTGGCGCGGCTTCAAATCGCCCTGCAGGCCGCGGATCGTGACCTTCTCGTCGCCCTTGAGGCCGAGCGAGGACCATGACGTGCCGTCCTGGAAGGTGAGCGGAAGCACACCCATGCCGACCAGGTTGGAGCGATGGATGCGCTCGAAGCTCTGGCAGATCACCGCACGCACGCCGAGCAGGCGGGTGCCCTTCGCGGCCCAGTCGCGCGACGAGCCGTTGCCGTATTCGGCGCCGGCGAACACCACCAGAGGCACGTTCTCCTGCTGGTACTTCATCGCCGCGTCGTAGATCGACATCTGCGCGCCGTCGGGCCAGTGCTTGGTCAGACCGCCTTCCGGAATATTGCCGTCGGCGCCCTTCAGCATGAAGTTCTTGATGCGGATGTTGGCGAAGGTGCCGCGCATCATCACTTCATGGTTGCCGCGCCGCGTGCCGTACTGGTTGAAGTCGGCGGGACGCACCTGGTGCTCGCTGAGGAACTTGCCTGCGGGCGAGGTCAGCTTGATCGAACCGGCCGGCGAGATGTGGTCGGTGGTGATCTTGTCGCCGAACATCGCGAGGATGCGGGCGTCGACCACGTCGGTGACCGGGTCCGGCTGCTTCTTCATGCCCTCGAAATAGGGCGGGTTCTGCACATAGGTCGAGCTCATGTTCCAGCGATAGGTCTCGCTTTCCGTGGTCTTGATCTTGCGCCAGTTGGTATCGCCCTTGAACACGTCGGCGTACTTCTTCTTGAAGATCGTCGCGGTGACGTACTTTTTCATGAAGGCGTTGATCTCCTTGGCGGTCGGCCAGATGTCCTTGAGGAACACCGGCTTGCCGTCCTTACCGATGCCGAGCGGCTCGACCGCGAGATCCTTGGTCACGGTGCCGGCGAGCGCATGCGCGACCACCAGCGGCGGCGAGGCGAGGTAGTTCGCCTGCACGTCGGGCGAGACGCGGCCTTCGAAGTTGCGGTTGCCCGAGAGCACGGCGGCGGCGACGATGCCATTTTCATTGATGGACTTGGAAATGTCTTCCGGCAGCGGGCCGGAGTTGCCGATGCAGGTCGTGCAGCCGAAGCCGACCAGGTTGAAGCCGACCTTGTCGAGATCGGCCTGCAGGCCGGAATTGGCGAGATATTCGGCCACCACCTGGCTGCCCGGCGCGAGCGAGGTCTTCACCCACGGCTTGGCCTTCAGGCCCTTGGCGGCCGCCTTGCGCGCCAGCAGGCCGGCGCCGATCAGCACGCTCGGGTTCGAGGTGTTGGTGCAGGAGGTGATCGCGGCGATCACGACGTCGCCATGGCCGAGATCGAAGTTGCGGCCCTCGACCGCGAAGCGCTTCGCTTCACCATCGGGCTTCTTGTACTCGCTGACCAGCGCGGTCGCGAAACCGGTCGACACCGCCGGCAGCGCGATGCGGCCTTCGGGGCGCTTCGGTCCGGCCATCGACGGCACGACGTCGGCGAGGTCCAGCGTCAGCGTGGTGGTGAACACCGGGTCAGTCGACTTGGCGGTGCGGAACAGGCCCTGCGCCTTGGCATAGGCCTGCACCAGCTTGACGCGATCGGCCTTTCGGCCCGAGGTCTTCAGGTAGTCGATGGTCGCCGCATCGACCGGGAAGAAGCCGCAGGTCGCGCCGTATTCGGGCGCCATGTTGCCGATGGTCGCCTTGTCCGCCACTGACAGGAAATCGAGGCCGGGGCCGAAGAACTCGACGAACTTGCCGACCACGCCGAGCTTGCGCAGCATCTGGGTGACTGTCAGCACGAGGTCGGTCGCGGTGACGCCTTCCTTGAGCTGGCCCTTGAGCTTGAAGCCGACCACCTCAGGCAGCAGCATCGACAGCGGCTGGCCGAGCATGCAGGCCTCAGCCTCGATGCCGCCGACGCCCCAGCCGAGCACGGCGAGGCCGTTGACCATCGTGGTGTGCGAGTCGGTGCCGACCAGCGAATCGGGATAGGCGACCTCGAAGGTGCCGGTCTTCTTGCCGACCGTCATCTTCTCCTTCTTGGTCCACACGGTCTGCGCGAGATATTCGAGATTGACCTGGTGGCAGATGCCGGTGCCGGGCGGCACCACCGAGAAGTTCGAGAACGCCTTTTGGCCCCACTTCAGGAACTCGTAGCGCTCCTGGTTCTGCTTGTATTCCTCGGTGACGTTCTTCGCGAACGCCTTGTTGTCACCGAAGAAGTTGACGATCACCGAGTGGTCGATGACGAGATCGACCGGCACCAGCGGGTTGATCTTCTCGGCATCGCCGCCGAGGTTCTGCATCGCGTTGCGCATCGCCGCGAGATCGACCACGGCCGGAACGCCGGTGAAATCCTGCATCAGGACGCGCGCCGGACGGAACGCGATTTCGTGCTCGAGCTGGCGCTTCTTCAGCCATTTCGACACCGCAACGATGTCTTCCTTCTTGACGGTGCGGCCGTCCTCGTTGCGCAGCAGGTTCTCGAGCAGAACCTTCATCGAATACGGCAGCTTCGAAATACCCTTCAGTCCGTTCTTCTCTGCCTGGGGCAGGCTGTAATAGACGTAGGACTTGCCGCCGACCTTCATGGTCTTGCGGCATTTGAAGCTGTCGAGCGAGGTCATGCGAGGAATCCCAATCTTCAGTTATACCCGGCAAGGGTAACTAAACACCGGCGACCGACACTGGCCGAGGGGATGGCCTGGGTGGGTTGCGGCCGCCGATTGTGTGTGCTGCATCAAGTTCCGGGCTTATAGAACCTTTCTAGAAGCGCCGCCACACCGACAAGCGTGCGGCAGCGCTGCGCGACCCAAAAATTCTCACGCGGTAGCGAAAGATTTCAGAGGGCTGTGACACAACGAACCATGCGGCTCTCGGGACGAAATCTGAAATGCGTGCGCGGCGGGCGCGAGGTGTTTTCCGGCCTCGATCTGTCGGCCGCCGCCGGCGAGGCGCTTGCCGTCACCGGCCCCAACGGCGCCGGCAAGACCTCGCTGCTGCGCGTCCTCGCCGGGCTATTGGTTCCGGCCGAAGGATCGATCGCGCTCGAAGGCGGCGATGCCGAGCTCGGCCTGCCTGAGCAGGCCCACTATCTCGGCCATCGCGACGCCCTGAAGCCGGCGCTGAGCGTTGCGGAAAATCTGTCCTTCTGGCGAGAATTCCTCGGCGGCGAGACGGAGGATGCTGCCCGCTGCCTTGCCGCCGTGGCGCTCGACCATGCCGCGCATCTGCCGGCGGCCTACCTCTCCGCCGGCCAGCGCCGCCGCCTGTCGATCGCGCGTTTGCTCTCCGTGCGGCGGCCGGTCTGGCTGCTGGACGAGCCGACATCGGCGCTCGATGCGGCCGGACAGGCGCTGTTCGTCGGCCTGATGCGCGACCATCTCGCCCGCGGCGGCCTGATCGTCGCCGCGACGCATTTGCCGCTCGGCATCGATGCGCGCGATCTGCGGATGGGAGGCGCGGCATGAGCGCGCTCACTGCTCTGATCCGGCGCGACATCCGGATCGCGCTGCGCGTCGGCGGCGGCGCGCTGATCGGGGTGCTGTTCTTCCTCACCGTCACGGTGCTGATGCCGTTCGCGGTGGGGCCGGATCTGGCGCTGCTGTCGCGGCTCGGGCCCGCGATCCTCTGGCTCGGCGCGCTGCTGGCGAGCCTGCTCACCCTCGACCGGCTGTTCACGGCCGACCACGAGGACGGCTCGCTCGACCTGATCGTGATGAGCCGGACGCCGCTGGAACTCGCCTGCGCGGCCAAGGCGCTGGCGCACTGGATCGCCGCCGGCCTGCCGCTGATCATCGCAACGCCGGTGCTCGGCCTGCTGCTTAATCTCGACGGCACCGCGACGCTTGCGGTTGCCGCGACCTTGCTGGCGGGAACACCGGCGCTGACCTTCACCGGCATGATCGGCGCGGCCCTGGCGGTGACGCTGCATCGCGGCGGGCTATTGCTCGCGGTGCTGGTGCTGCCGCTGTCGATCCCGGTGCTGATCTTCGGCGTTGCGGCCTCGCAGGCGGCGATCTCGGGGCCGCTGCCGTTTGGAACACCGTTCTCGATCCTTTGCGCGCTGTCGCTTGCCAGCCTCGTGATCGGCCCGTTTGCGGCCGCCGCGAGCCTGCGGCACGGGCTGGACTGAGATGGACCCGATCAAATCTCGCCGAGGGGAGTTCGGCCAATTGCCTCGTTCACAGCGGACGATTATCAGGGTGCCATGAAGCTGACCGAGACGCTGACCGACCTCGCCAATCCGACCAGGTTTCTGGCGCTGACCGCGCGCATCCTGCCGTGGCTCGCGGGCGTGACCGCGGTCCTGCTCGCAATCGGGCTCTACCAGTCGGCGATGGCGCCCGACGACTACCAGCAGGGCGCCACGGTCAAGATCATGTTCATCCACGTCCCGAATGCGTGGCTGTCGATGTTCGTCTGGGGCGTGATGAGCGTGGCTGCGCTCGGCACGCTGGTGTGGCGGCATCCGCTCGCCGACGTCGCCGCCAAGGCCGCAGCACCGATCGGCGCCGCCTTCACCTTCCTTGCGCTGGTCACCGGCTCACTGTGGGGCCGGCCGATGTGGGGCACCTATTGGGAGTGGGATGCGCGGCTGACCTCGGTCTTGATCCTGTTCCTGATGTATCTCGGCCTGATGGCGCTGTGGCGCGCGGTCGAGGACCCGTCGCGGGCGGCAAGGGCGGCGGCGGTGCTGACCCTGGTCGGCGCCATCAACATCCCGATCATCAAGTTCTCGGTCGACTGGTGGAACACGCTGCATCAGCCGGCCTCCGTGCTCCGCATGGGCGGCTCGACGCTCGACAAGGCGTTCCTGTGGCCGCTGCTGGTGATGGCGATCGCATTTTCGCTGCTCTTCATCACCTTGCATCTGGCGGCGATGCGCAACGAGATCCTGCGCCGCCGCGTGCGCAGCCTGCAGATGATGCAGGCCAGCCGCGTCGCGTTCACCGGCGAAGCGGCCGCCGGTCCAAAAGAAATCGGAGCGGCGTGACACGATGTCGCTTGGCCCCTACGCGTCTTTCATCGTGACGTCCTATGCGCTGGTCGCAGCCGTCGTGCTGCTGTTGATCGTCTGGATCATCGCCGACTATCGCCGCCAGCAGGCGCACCTCAAGGAGATCGAGGCCAGCGGCATCACGCGCCGCTCCGGCCGCAGCGCGGCGGATATCAGATGAGCGAGCAGGCGACCAACGGCCCGCCACAGGCCCGCCGCCTGCTGGTGGTGCTGCCGCTGCTGGTTTTCCTCGGGCTCGCCGGGCTGTTCCTGCTGCGACTCTATGGCGGCGATCCCTCCAAAATTCCGTCGGCGCTGATCGGCCGGCCGGCGCCGCAGACCGCCCTGCCCGCGCTCGACGGCCTCGTCAAGGACGGCGAGCCCGTCCCCGGCCTCGATCCCGCGGCCTTCAAAGGCAAGGTCTCAATCGTCAACGTCTGGGCGTCGTGGTGCGTGCCCTGCCATGACGAAGCGCCGCTGTTGACTGAGCTCGGTAAGGACAAGCGCTTCCAGATCATCGGCATCAACTACAAGGACTCGCCCGAGAACGCGCGGCGCTTCCTCGGCCGCTACGGCAATCCGTTCGGCATCGTCGGCGTCGACGGCAACGGCCGCGCCTCGATCGAGTGGGGCGTCTACGGCGTGCCCGAGACCTTCCTGGTCGGACGCGAGGGTACGATCGTCTACAAGCTGGTCGGCCCGGTGACATCAGACAACGTCAACACTGTGCTGAAGGCCGAGATCGAGAAGGCGCTGCGCGCGGGACAGTAACCGCATCGGCATGCCGTGACTCGCGAACATGTATCGCACATGAATGACGCGAGAAATCACCTGCGGCATAATACTTCAACGCGTTTATCTGCGGTTCATTTCGCGGCCATGGCAACGCCATGAACGCAGCCCCAACTCAGTGGCGTTGACATCAACGTTCCTCTGGAGGGGACATATGCGCAAGACCACGCTCGCTTCACTTCTCGCCACCGCGCTCACACTCGGCATGATCACGGCGACGCCGTCGATGGCCCAAACTCCGCAGCCGGCTGCGCCCGCCGCGAAGTCCGACAGCAAGATGGCTCCCGCGCCGAAAGCCGCCACCCCCGACTTGAAGACGACGGGAATGGCGAAGGACGACCTGCTCGACATCAACAGCGCCGGCGCCGACCAGCTCGACGCGCTGCCTGGTGTCGGCAAGGCCTATTCGGCCGCGATCATCAAGGGCCGCCCCTACAAGGGCAAGGATGAACTGGTGCAGAAGCACATCCTGCCGCAGGCGACCTACGACAAGATCAAGGACAAGATCGTCGCCAAGCAGAAGAGCTGAGCCCTGAGGCCTCGGACGCAGCGCGGCGCAATCGCCCGCGCTGCGTTCGGATTTACTTTCTGAGGTCGCCGGCTTCCGCCTCGCTGGTTTCCAGCGAGACCGGCTCCAGATGATAGCGCTTGGTCAGCGGCATCTGGGCGATGGCGAAGATCATGGTCAGCGGCGTCACGCCGAACACCTTGAAGTTCACCCAGAAATCCGTGGTCTGGGTCCGCCAGACGATCTCGTTGAGAATAGCCATGCCGGCGAAGAACAGCGCCCAGCGCATGGTGAGGATGCGCCAGCCCTGCGGCGTCAGATTGAACATCTGGTCGAACATGACGGCGATGAAGGAACGGCCGAACAGCAGCCCGCCGCCGAGCACGGCCGCGAACAGGCCGTAGATGATAGTCGGCTTGACCTTGATGAAGGTCTCGTCGTGCAGCACCAGCGTCAGGGTACCGAACACCAAGACGATCGCGCCGGTGACCAGCGCCATGATCGGCACGTGCCTGGTCACCACATAGGACGCGATCATGGCAGCTACGATCGCCACCATGAACGCAGCCGTGGCGACAAACAGATGGTACTTGGCGTTGGCGACGAAGAACACGAGCAGCGGCCCGAGTTCGGTCGCGAGCTTGAACAGCGGGTGTGGCTGGGTCTTGTCCATTAATTCAATCCATCGAACTCGTGTCTTGTGAACTCGTGTCTTGGCCATCCTTCGAGACGGCGCTCCGCGCCTCCTCAGGATGACGACCTTCGTATCCCACCGTCATCCCTGCACAACGGCTTTGCCGTTGTTGCTGGAGGAGCGCGCACTTGCGCGCGTCTCGAAGGATGAATTATTCGATCCCGGCAATCGCCTTGGCAAAATCCTTCGCCGTGAAGGGCGCGAGGTCCTCGACGCCCTCGCCGACGCCGATGAAATGCACCGGCAGTCTGTGCTTCTCCGACAGCGCGACAAGGATGCCGCCGCGTGCGGTGCCGTCAAGCTTGGTCATCACGAGGCCGGTGACGCCTGCCGTACGATGAAACGCCTCGACCTGCGACAGCGCATTTTGTCCCACCGTGGCGTCGAGCACGAGCAGCACCGCATGCGGCGCCGACGCATCGACCTTCTTGATCACGCGCACGACCTTTTCGAGTTCGTTCATCAGCTCGGACTTGTTCTGCAGCCGACCGGCGGTGTCGATCAGCAGCACGTCGCGCGCCTGCTCCTTGGCCGCGGTCAGCGCGTTGAAGGCGAGGCTTGCCGAATCCGAGCCCTGGGCCCCAGCGATGACCGGCGCCTTGGTGCGCTCACCCCAGACCTTGAGCTGCTCGATCGCCGCGGCGCGGAAGGTGTCGCCGGCGGCCAGCATGACCTTGCGGCCCTCGGCGGAGAATTTCGCGGCCAGCTTGCCGATCGTCGTGGTCTTGCCGGAGCCGTTGACGCCGACCACCAGGACGACGAAGGGCTTTTTCCCGGCATCGATCTCGAGCGGCTTGGCCACCGGCGCCAGCACCTTCTCGACCTCGGTCGCAACGACGTCCTTGACCTCGTCGGCCGAGATCGCCTTGTCGTAGCGGCCCTTGCCGACGGCCTCCGCAATGCGGACCGCGACGTCGGTGCCGAGGTCGGCGCGCAGCAGCACATCCTCGATGTCATCGAGCATGGCAGAATCGAGCTTGCGCTTGGTGACGAGGTCGGCGACCGCGGTCCCGATCGAACTCGAGGTCCGCTTCAGGCCGCCTTTCAGCCGCTGCCACCAGCTCTGTTTGGGAGTTCCCGCAGTGGTATCGTTCATGGCGGGGGTGTGTTAGCCGTTTCGCTTCACAAACGAAAGTCTCGACGAATTGATCGATGTTCCCCAATTGACCGCGGAAGAAATCCTGGCGCGGGTGCTCCACCGCGACGGGCTGATGCTGGTCATCGACAAGCCGGCCGGCCTGCCGGTGCACCGCGGCCCCAAGGGCGGCCCCAATCTGGAGGCCTCGTTCGACGCATTGCGGTTCGGCCTGCCGCGGCCGCCGGTGCTGGCGCATCGGCTGGACAAGGACACCTCCGGCTGCCTCGTCCTGGGACGCCACCGCAAGGCGACCGCCTCGCTCGGGCTGTTGTTCAAGCACAGCAAGATCTCCAAGACTTACTGGACCGTGGTCGAGGGCGGCCCCGCCGAGGACGAAGGCACCATCGACATGCCGCTCGGCCGGCTCAACGCCGAGCGCGGCTGGTGGCAGAAGCCCGATCCAAATGGCCAAAAGGCCATCACCAATTGGAAGGCGCTGGGCCGCGGCGATGGCCTCGCCTGGCTCGCGATGGAGCCGGTCACCGGCCGCACCCATCAGCTCCGGGTGCATGCGTCGGCGATGGGCTGGCCGATCGTCGGCGACAACATCTATGGCAACGGCCCGCGCTTCGGCGAGCCGACCCTGCATCTGCATTCCCGCGCAATCGGCATCCCGATTTCCCGCAACAAGGACCCGGTGCACGTCGTCGCGCCGGCGCCCGAGCACATGCAGCCGCGGCTCAAGGCCTGCGGCTGGAACGGCGAGTAAAGCGTTTTCCAGCGAAAGCCTGTCCCGGACTTGACCCGGGATGGATACCGGTTCGCGTCAAGATGTAGAGCTTCCTCCGGGATTCTACTGATCTTTATCCTTACGAAACGTTCAGGTCCGTCCGATAGAGCTGCAAGCTGGCTTAGAACAAGCGTATCGGGACGGGCTCAGGACGAGCAATGCTGACTGCCGGGCAGGCAATTGTCGACGAGGTCGAGGCTGCAATACGCGCCGGCTCCGCCGAAAAATGCATCGCCACGGCGAAGCGCGTCACTGACCTATTTCTCATCTCCGCCGGCAGCTTCAACAGCGAGCAGATCGAGCTGTTCGACAATGTGCTCGAACGGCTGGTCAAGACCATCGAGCTGCGCGCACTCGCCGAGATCAGCGCCCGGATGGCGCTCACCGACATCAGCGAGCAGCTCGCTCCGGTCGCGCAGGCACCGCCCGCGATCGTTCGCCGCCTCGCCAGCAACGACGAGATCCGGATCGCGCGGCCGATGCTGCAGGAATCCTCGCGCCTCAGCGCCGAGGATCTGGTCGAGATCGCGCAGACCAAGAGCGAGCAGCATTTGCTCGCCGTCGCCGGCCGCTGGTGGCTGAAGGAAGTTGTCACCGACGCACTTCTGGCGCGACGTTTTGCCAGCGTGAGCCACCGCCTGGTCACCAATCCAGGCGCCAAGGTATCGCCGGACGGATTTGCGGTCATCCTCGCACAGGCCGAGCACGATCCGGTCCTCGCAGTCGAGACCGGGATCCGCGCGGACCTGCCGGCTGAGCTCCGTCTTCAGCTCCTGCGCGATGCAACGGAAGAGGTTCGCGGCCGTTTGCTGGAACGCGCCCCGCCATATCTGTACGAGGAAATCCGGCACGCGATCGCCGCGGTCGCCGCGGGCGTCGAGCGCGACATGTCGCAGGTGCGCGATTTCACCGCAGCCAAGCGCCACGTTGCAAAGTTGAAGGACAGCGACGAGCTCGACGAGGCCGCCCTGCTCGGCTTCGCCAGGCAGCGAAAATATGAAGAGACCGTCGTTGCGTTGGCGAATCTTGCGCAGTCGAACATCGAGGTGATCCGCTCTCTGATGCAAAGCCTGCGCAGTGAAGGCTTGCTGGTACCATGCCGGGCCGCAGGCCTGAGCTGGGAGACCACCGCCGCGGTGATGCAATGCCGCTATGCGACCGGCTCGATGGGAGCGCTCGAGCTGACCCACGCGAAGAGCCAGTTCACCAAGATGACCCGCGCAAACGCCGATCGCCTGCTGCGGTTCTGGCAGGTTCGCGCGTCGCAGCCTCCACGGCCCGGTGGACGCGCGCACTGAGAGCCTCGTGCGCGATGCGACTGGTTCTGATTTAAGCTGTCAAACAGCTTGTTCCGTTTGATCACCCGCGTGCGGATGATCATCGTGAGTCCACGGCTCTTCCCGCGCGTCGTCCTGGCGAAGACCAGGACCCATTACCACCGAATCTGATGATGAACGGGATCGTAGCCCCAGCCTCGTGCAACAATTCTCATGTGGGGTAATGGGTCCTGGCTTTCGCCAGGACGACTATGGGGATAGCTCGATTCAAGACGTCGAACAGCTTGTTCGGTGTCATCACCCGCGAAAACGAGGTGATCCAGTATTCCAGAGACGCCAGTGCTTGAGCGGAGAGGCCGCAGCGTACTGCATTGAGGAGCCGGCACGAGCGTCTCAGCCGTCCTATGCGACGAGGCGTGTGCCATCATGACCGCTCACGGTCAGCCGCCGCACCGCACCGGGTACATCGCCATTGATCGCAACCGGCAGGAAATGCTCGGTCCGGCCCTGCTTGCCGCTTTCGATCAGCACCTCGCGCGTCGTGCCGACTTCGGCGGCCAGCCGCCGCAGCAGCGCGGCTTCGCCTGCCATGCGCAATCGCTTCGCGCGCTCCTTGATCGCGCCGCCCGCGACCTGCGGCATCCGCGCGGCCGGCGTGCCCGGACGCCTCGAATAGGGAAACACGTGCAGGAATGTGAGATCGCATTCTTCGACCAGATCGAGCGAGCGCGCGAACATCTCTTCAGTCTCGGTCGGAAAGCCCGCGATGATGTCGGCGCCGAGCGCGATGTCCGGCCGCAGCCGGCGCAGCTGCGCGCAGAAGTCGATCGCCTCCCGGCGCGAATGCCGGCGCTTCATCCGCTTCAGGATCATGTCGTCGCCGGATTGCAGCGACAGATGCAGATGCGGCATCAGCCGCGGGTCGTCGGCAATGACATCGAGCAGGTCGCGGTCGGCCTCGATCGAATCGATCGACGAGATCCGTAGCCGCTTCAGCTCGGGCACATGGCGCAGGATCTGCCGGGTCAATTGACCGAGCTTCGGCGTGCCGGGCAGGTCGGCGCCATAGCTCGTGAGGTCGACGCCGGTCAGCACGATCTCGGCGTGGCCGCGCTCGACCAGCGTACGAACCTGATCGACCACCGCGCCCATCGGCACCGAGCGCGAATTGCCGCGGCCGTAGGGGATGATGCAGAAGGTGCAGCGATGATCGCAGCCGTTCTGCACCTGCACGAACACCCGCGGCAAGCCGCGCGCGAAACCGTCGAGCAGATGCGGCGCCATCTCCGTCACCGCCATGATGTCGGCGACCGCGACCTTCTCACTTGCATCGATATCGAAAGCTGCACGCGTCGCGCGCCACGCGTCGCCGCGCATCTTCTCGTCATTGCCGACGACGCGATCGACCTCGACCATCTCGGCAAACATCTGGCTTTGCGTCTGCGCCGCGCAGCCGGTGACCACGATGCGCGACGCCGGGCGCTCGCGTTTCAGTTTGCGGATCGACTGCCGGGCCTGCGCCACCGCCTCGTTGGTGACGGCGCAGCTGTTGATGACGATAGTGTCGGTCAGCCCGGCCTGCTCCGCCTCGCGCCTGATCACCTCGGATTCGAAGGCGTTGAGGCGGCAGCCAAAGGTGACGACGTCGACACCCATAATGATCAAGCAACGCTGGCGAACAGCGCCGGATCGAAGCGGCCCTCATATTCGAAATCGGCGGTGCCGGTCATCAGCACGTGATCGTCGCGCTCGCGCCACTCGATGCCGAGCTTGCCGCCGGGCAGCGTGATCTCGACAATGCGATTCGCGCGCTTGAGCCGCGCCGCCGCAACCGCCGTCGCACAGGCCGCCGAGCCGCACGCCCGGGTGAGGCCGGCGCCGCGCTCCCAGGTGCGGATCGTGATGTGGTCGCGATCGACGATATGGGCCAGCGTGATGTTGGAGCGTTCCGGGAAGATCGGATGGTTTTCCAGCAGCGGCCCGAAACGCTCGAGGTCGTAGGCATTGACGTCATCGACCCAGAACACCGCGTGCGGATTGCCCATCGAGACAACCGAGGGCGAATGCAGCACCGGACTGTCGATCGGCCCGACCTGCAGCTCGATATAGCGGGTGTCGCGAAATTCCTCAGCCAGCGGAATGTCCTGCCAGCCGAACTTCGGCGCGCCCATGTCCACGGTGTAGAGATCGGGCGCCGGCCCCTGCCAGCAATTGAGCAGGCCGGCGCGGGTCTGGAACGTCGCTGACGTCTGGCCGGTCTTCTCGAAGATTCGCCGCACCACGCAGCGCATGCCGTTGCCACAGGCCCCGGCCTCCGAGCCGTCATTGTTGTAGATCGTGATGTACGCTTCGGTGCCGTCGAGCCGCGGCGGCTGCAGCACCATCAGCTGGTCATAGGGCGCTCCGGCCGGCGACGCCACCGCGCGCGCCTCCGCTGCGGTAACTTGTGCCTTGGAATCGCGCAGGTCGACGACGACGATCTCGTTGCCGATGCCGTTCATCTTGGCGAATGCGTGATTGGCGAGCGCGCTCATCGATTTTCCCAAATTCTGCCCGGTTATATGGCGAGTGGTGGCCTGTTGGCCAGTCCGCAGGCGGCTATGACACATCTGTCATGGGACGAATGCAGAACTGGCGTGTTAGGAATATCGCACCTCGCGGACCGCGCGCCGGGACAGAGCGGCCGTTTGAGGAAGGGGATGGAGAATAACAAATGAACCGTATCAACACGCTCCGCGCGGCCCTGGTCGCGCTGCTCCCTTTGGCCGCGATCGCCCTGGCAAGCCCGGCGCCGGCCCAGTCCCCGGCCACCTCGCCCGCTCCCGCGGCAAGCCCGACCCCAACCCCCACGCCTGCACCGTCGGCAACCCCGGTGCCACCGCCGGCCGAGACCAAGTCACCGGCCGACAGTCCCGCCGCATCGCAGTCCCCGACGCCGCCGCCGGCCGCCCCGGTGCAGACCGCCGATCCCTTCGGCGAGCCGTTCACGCTGGAGCCGAAGAAGGTCGTGATGCTGAAGGGCACCGCCAACTGGGATTCTGCCTTCGACGCGCTGATCGAGGCGTTCAAGCAGCTCACCGCGCTGCTCGACAAGGACGGCATCAAGGCAGCGGGCAATCCGATGATCGTCTACACCTCGACCGACGACACCGGCTTCACCTTCATCGCCGAGATCCCGGTCGATCAGGATCTGAAGAATCTCGGCAAGAACATGAGCATGGGCAATTCGCCCGACGGCAAGGCGCTGAAGTTCGTCCATCGCGGTTCCTACGACAACATGGACAACACCTATGAGGCGATCACCAATCACCTCGACGACAAGAAGCTCGAAGCCAAGGACACCTTCATCGAGGAATACATCACCGATCCGCTGAAGACCGCCGAAGACAAACTTGTGATCAACGTCTACGTACCCCTGAAGTGAGCCAGATGACCAACCGCCTCCCTTTCGCTGCCGCCCTCATCGCGACCACGCTGCTGGCTGCGCCCGCATTCGCCGACAGCGACTTTCCGCCGGCGATCTCGGTCACCGGCGAGGCGACCGTGTCGGCCGCGCCCGACGAGGCGCAGCTCGACGCCGGCGTCACCACCGACGGCAAGACCGCGCGCGAGGCCACCGACGCCAACAATGTGACGATGGGCAAGGTGCTGGCCGCGCTGAAGGGCGCCGGCATCGCGGAGAAGGACTATCAGACCTCGCGGCTGTCGCTGCAGCCGCAATTCGCCAACCGCCCGCCGTCGTCGCCGAACGCCCCGCCCAGCATCGTCGGTTACCACGCCAGCAATCGCGTCACGATCAAGCTGCACGATGTCAGCAAGGTCGCGGGGGTCATCGACGTGCTGGTGGGCGCCGGCGCCAATGATATCGGCGGGCTCAATTTCTCGGTGTCGCAGGCCTCGAAGCTGCTCGACGACGCCCGCGAGCGGGCGATCGCCGATGCCCGCCGCAAGGCCGAGATCTACGCCAAGGCCGCCGGCGTCACGCTCGGCGCTCCCTTGAATATCTCGGAAGTCGGCTCGGCGCCGGTGCCGATGTTCCGCGCCAAGATGGCCACCGCAGGATTCGCCGCACCGACGCCGGTGGCGCAGGGCGAGGAAACGCTGACCGTCAATGTGAGCGCCTCCTGGGCGATCAAGGAGAAGTAGCAGTTATTGTCGTCCCTGCGAAAGCAGGACCCATAACCACAGGATCGAGTCGTTCGAATTCGCTGTGGCCACAGCCGCTCAAGACGACCGATGACGGTGGTTATGGGTCCCGCGCTTCGCTTGCCCGGGACGACAGCTTTCAAATCTCGAACACCTGACCCGGCTTCAGTGCCACAAACCTCTCGCGCGGCACCTTCGCCGCGTCGAGCGCTTCGCGAAGCGCGATTGCCGGCGCGTCGATCGCCTCGTCGGTCAGCTGGAAGGTGCCGTGGTGATGCGCCAGTGCTTGCGCCGCGCCGCAATCGGCCAGCGCCTTCACCGCGTCCTCCGGGTTCATGTGCTGGTCGCGCATGAACCAGCGTGGCTCGTAGGCCCCGATCGGTAGGATCGCCAGCCTTAAGGGTCCATGCGCCTCGGCCACCCGGCGGAAATGCCGGCCGTCGCCATAGCCGGAATCGCAGACGATGTAGAGCTTGCCGGCCGGCGTCTCCAGCACGAAGCTCGCCCACAGCGCCTTGTTGCGATCGAACAGGCCGCGCGCCGACCAGTGCCGCGTCGGCACCAGCGTCACGGCAAGGCCGCCGCCGAGCTCGACACGCTGATGCCAGTCGAACGCCTCGGCCTTGATCGCGGCATCGGAGGCCCGCATCGTGACGTCGTTGCCGAGCGGCGTGATCACGCGCGGCGCAAACGTGGCATTGAGCTTCGACAGCGTCGCGACGTCGAGATGGTCGTAATGGCCGTGCGACACCAGCACGACGTCGATCCTGGGCAGCTTGCCGAAGGCAATGCCGGGATCATTGTGCCGTTTCGGACCTGCGAAGCTGAACGGCGAGGCCCGCATCGACCACACCGGATCGACGAGGATATTGAGGCCACCGGTCTGGATCAGCCAGCTGGCATGACCGACAAAGCAGAACCGCACCTTGTCACCATCGACCCGGGGCGGCGGCGTATCGGCAAAGGGGCTCGGCGCCCAGTCCGGCCAGACCGCGCGCTGCCTGCCGCTGCCGAACTGCCAGCGCAGCACCTCGCCGAGCGATTTCGGCGGCGATCCGTCCGGGTCGAAGAAGTGCAGGCCGTCGAAATGATCGGAGACGAGGCCGTCGTAGGTTTTCATGTAGGACATCCAGATCGAGGGCACGCCGAGCGCAGCGGCGGCTCCGGTCAAGGTTGCGAGAAGGCGGCGGCGGGTGATGATCGGCAAGCGGGTTCCCAAACAGGAGGCTGGCTCCGGTTATATGGGTGGCACCGGCGAATTCGGAACCGGCATGTCAAATTGGCGCAATTTCAATGCCTTAGGATCTGAACCGCGCGAATTGCGACGAAACTTTCCTTGACTTTGCCGCCCCGGCAGCGTTTAACGCAGCCACTTTCTCGGAAAGCTCCGTCTTTTCGACCCGCCGACTGGTCCTGGAGGCCGGAGGCCAACGCCCGACAGCGCGATGCGCCCTCGGGCGCGAAAGTGTTTGGACCATCGTCTTGGCGATCCGTCTTGGCGCGGTGCCAAAGCAAACTATCTGGTCATCACCCGCGAAAGCGGGTGATCCAGTATGCCAGAGGCAGTTCGGCTTGAACCGAGGAGCCGCGGCGTACTGAATACCCCGCTTTAGCGGGTTATGACGGCAAGTGAATGAAGCGAGCGCTCACGGGCGCAACGAAGGACAACGGCATTGTTCGACAATCTGTCGGAACGGCTTGGTGGCATTCTCGATCGTCTGACGGGGCGCGGTGCGCTGACCGAAAAGGACGTCGATGCCGCGATGCGCGAGGTGCGCCGCGCGCTGCTCGAAGCCGACGTCGCGCTCGAGGTGGTCCGCAGCTTCATCGACCGGGTTCGCGAGCAGGCGATCGGCGCCACCGTCGTCAAGTCGGTGACGCCGGGCCAGATGGTGGTGAAGATCGTCCATGACGAGCTGGTCGCCACGCTCGGTTCCGACGGCCAGACCATCGACATCAATTCCGTGCCGCCGGTGCCGATCATGATGGTCGGCCTGCAGGGCTCCGGTAAGACCACCACCACCGCAAAACTCGCGCGCCGCATGGTCCAGCGCGACAAGCGCAAGGTGCTGATGGCCTCGCTCGACGTCTACCGCCCGGCGGCGATGGAGCAGCTCGCGGTGCTCGGCCGCGACCTCGACATTCCGACGCTGCCGATCGTCGCCGGCCAGATGCCGCCGCAGATCGCACGGCGCGCGCTCGAGGCCGGCAAGCTCGGCGGCTACGACGTCGTGCTGCTCGACACCGCCGGCCGCACCACGCTCGACGAAGACATGATGAAGGAGGCGGCCGAGATCAAGGCCGCCGCCAACCCGCACGAAGTGCTGCTGGTCGCCGACTCCCTCACCGGCCAGGACGCGGTCAACCTGGCGCGCTCGTTCGACGAGCGCGTCGGCCTCACCGGCATCGTGCTGACGAGGGTGGACGGCGACGGCCGCGGTGGCGCCGCGCTGTCGATGCGCGCGGTCACCGGCAAGCCGATCAAGCTGATCGGCACCGGCGAAAAGACCGACGCGCTGGAAGACTTCCATCCGAGCCGCATCGCCGGCCGCATCCTCGGCATGGGCGACGTCGTCTCGCTGGTCGAGAAAGCTGCGGCCAATATCGACGCCGAGAAGGCCGCGCGCACCGCCGAGCGCATGCGCAAGGGTCAGTTCGACCTCAACGACATGCGCGAACAGCTGCAGCAGATGGCCAATATGGGCGGCATCGGCGGCCTGATGGGCATGATGCCCGGCATCTCCAAGATGAAGAACCAGATCGCCGCGGCCGGCATCGACGACAAGATTCTCAAGCGTCAGGTCGCGATCATCGATTCGATGACGCGGCAGGAGCGCAAGAACCCGGACCTCTTGAAGGCGAGCCGCAAGAAGCGCATCGCGGCCGGCGCCGGCCAGAGCGTCGAGCACGTCAACAAGCTGCTGAAGATGCACCGGAACATGGCCGACATGATGAAGGCCATGGGAAGCGGCAAGCGCGGCCCGCTCGCCGGCATCGCGCAGGCGATGGGTTTTGGCGGCGGCATGAAGCCGCCCTCGCCCGAAGAGATGAAGGCGCTGGCCGAGAAGATGCAGGGCGGCGCCGGCGGCGGCCTGCCCAATCTGCCGAAGGATTTGCCGGCCGGGCTGCGCGGCGGCCTGCCGAACGTGCCGGGCCTGACCGGCCTGTCCGGCAAGCCGATGCTGCCGGGCCTCGGCGGCTTCCCGGGCAAGAAGAAATGAGGAATTCGTCGCGACGGCTCGCATGCGGCCGGCGCAACGCGGAATGCCAATCAATCGAACACATCGTACTTTGAAGGAGAACTAAATGTCCGTTGTTATCCGCCTCGCTCGCGCAGGCACCAAGAAGCGTCCGGTCTATCACGTCGTCGTCGCCGACTCGCGCTTCCCGCGCGATGGCCGCTTCATCGAGCGTCTCGGCCACTTCAACCCGCTGCTGCCGAAGGACAACGAGGCCCGCCTCAAGCTCGACATGGACAAGGTGAAGGCCTGGCTCGCCAAGGGCGCGCAGCCGTCGGATCGCGTGACCCGCTTCCTCGATGCCGCCGGCGTCGTGAAGCGCACCGCGCGCAACAACCCCGAGAAGGCCGTGCCGCGCAAGGAGCGCAAGGCGCAGGCCGAAGCCGCCGCCAAGGCCTAAGGCTGAACGGCGACCACGGTGGCTGCACCGGTCTGTGTCGCCCGTATCGGCGCTGCGCATGGTGTGCGCGGCGCCGTCCGGCTGTGGACCTTCACCGAAGATCCGCTGGCGGTGAAGGACTACGGCCCGCTGATGACCAAGGACGGCACGCGCCAGTTCGAGGTCACGCATATGCGCGAGGCCAATGATCATCTGGTGGTAACGCTGAAGGGCGTCGCCAGCCGCGATGACGCCGAACGGCTCAACGGTCTGGAGCTCTACGTTCCGCGCGACCGGCTGCCGGACACCGACGACGGCGAATATTACCACACCGACCTGATCGGGCTCGCCGCGGTGACGACGACAGAGCAACCGCTCGGCAAGGTGATCGCGATCCATAATTTCGGCGCCGGCGACATTATCGAGATCGCCCCGCCGCAGGGCGCAACGATGCTGCTGCCGTTCACCAATGCCGTGGTACCGACCGTGGATCTTGATGCCGGCCGCGTCGTGATCGTGCTGCCGCAGGAGATCGACGGCGACGATCCGTCGGCAGCCTGAAAAAAAATATCAGCTCGTCATCCGGCCCTGCTGCTCGAGCCAGTCGCAGAACACCGCGCTGTGCGGATCGTTGCTGCGGCCGGCCGGAAAATACGCGAAGTAGCTTCGCGCCGGCAGGCTGACGGCCGGAAACGGCGTCACCAGACGCCCGGCCGCGAGATCATCGGCAATCAGCGCGGTCGGGCCCATCGCAACGCCGAGACCATCGAGCGCGGCCTGGATCGTCAGATAGAAATGATCGAAGGTCAGCGCGGCCGCCGGCTCCAGCGCGGACTGCCCGGCCTCGGTGAGCCAGTCGCGCCACAGCCGCGGCATCGAGGTGACATGCAGCAGCGTATGCCGCGAGAGGTCCGCGATCTCACGCAGCGGCAGTTGCGCTGATAGCTTCGGACTGCACACCGGCAATCGCCGCTCCGACACCAGGAAGCGCGACGAGAAACCGTGAAAGGTGTCGGGTCCGCCGCGGATCACGACATCGAATGTGTCAGGCAGCGCATCCACCGGATCGTTCGACGTGCTGAGGCGCACCTCGATATCGGGATGCTCGGTGCGAAACCGGCTCATCCGCGGCAGCAACCAGCGCAGGCTGAAGGTCGCGAGCGCATTGACGCGCAACACCGCCACCGCCGCGTCACCGCGCCGTTCGCGGTGCTGCTGCACGGCGGCCGAGATCCGGTCGAGCGCAGGAGCGAATTCCGCGAGCAGCGCCGCGCCCGCCGGCGTCAGCACCACCCGCCGCACCGACCGCCGGAATAGCGACGGCGCGCCGAGCCACTCCTCGAGCAGCCGGATCTGCTGACTGACCGCGCCGTGGGTCACGCTGAGTTCGGCAGCGGCTTCCTTGAAACTGCCGAGCCGCGCGGCGGCCTCGAAGGCGCGGACCGCGTTGAGCGGCGGCAGGCTGCGGCGTGGGACGAACATGATCCCTTCATACCAGATTTTCTAACACATGATCCGATTATTACTGGTTTGTGACAGCGACCCATCGAGCGCATATTGCGCAGCAAGCCACTCATATGTCGCTCCTTTTCGAGGCCTCCGCCCAATGCACGCCCGTTCTATCTTTAGATTTTCTTGCACTGGATGGTGGCAATGAGCGTGTCCGTAGAAGCCAATACATCCCGCCCCGACCACGCTCAGGCGACCCGAACGCTGTCCGTGACCGGGCTCAACCACGCCCTCCACGACGGCTACACCGACCTGATCTATGTGCTGTTGCCGGTCTGGCAGGCCGAATTCGCCCTGAGCTACGGGCTGCTGGCGCTGCTGCGCGGGCTCTATGCCGGCGCCATGGCCGGGCTGCAGATCCCGGTCGGACACATCGCGGAGCGGATCGACGGCAAGATCATCCTGATCGCTGGCACGGCGCTGTCGGCGCTCGGCTATGTATTCGCCGGCTTCTCCGGCGGCGTAATCGGACTTGGCCTGGCCCTTGCGCTCTCCGGCGCGGGTTCGAGCACGCAGCATCCGATCGCTTCCGCTGCGGTGTCGCGCGCCTATGGCGCGGCCGCGCGCGGGCCGCTCGGCATCTACAATTTCTCCGGCGATCTCGGAAAGGCGGCGATCCCGGCAGCGACCTCGATCCTGCTGGTGATCATGTCGTGGCGGCACACGCTGCTCGTGCTCGCGCTTGCGGGCTTGCTCGTCGCGGCCTGCATCGCACTCTGGATGCCGTCGGTCGGCAAGGGCGCCGAGCGCAAGACAGCCGCCGCGTCACATCACGCAAGCGCGGGCAGCGGCTTCTACTGGTTGCTCGCTATCGGCATTCTCGACACCGCAGTCAGGATGGGTTTTCTCACCTTCCTGCCGTTCCTGCTCCGCGACAAGGGCGCCTCGCTACCGACCAACGGCCTTGCGCTGGCGCTGGTCTTCATCGGCGGCGCCGCGGGAAAATTCACCTGCGGCTGGCTCGGGGCGCGGGTCGGCACGCTGCGCACCGTGCTCATCACCGAAGGCGGCACGGCGGCGCTGATCGTGGCCGTGCTGGTGTTGCCGCTTGCGCCGGCCATCGTGCTGCTGCCGCTGCTCGGCGTGATGCTCAACGGCACCTCCTCGGTGCTCTATGGCACGGTGCCCGAGCTCACGCCGGCACATCAAACCGAACGTGCCTTCGCGCTGTTCTATACCGGCACGATCGGATCGGGTGCGGTCGCGCCGGTCATCTACGGCCTGCTTGGCGACGCGCTCGGCCCGACACTCGCCACCGCAGCGACCGCGCTTACCGCGCTGGCGATCTGTCCACTGGCAGTGGCGCTGGCGCGGCATCTCGGCGATGATCCGCCGGAGGCGTGACGCTTAACGCCTCTAACCCTGAAGCCACGCTTCCGCGTGGGACCTTGAGAGAGAACCAAGCTCCGCGCGCACACGCTCCCATCGTCCGGTTCTTGACGCGCGCCCGGCCAATGCTTCAATCAAGCCCGTGGCGACTGCTGTTCCAGTCGCCTCATCGTCGCTCTGCATTCCATCCTCGACCAACGCGAAAATGGACCTTCGTGTATTCGGGTCTAGCTCGTCGAATATATCCACGAGCTTCGTGCCGACTGCCCCATAAGCGATCGTAGCGGGCGGACGCTCTGGAGCCCAATCGTCGATGGTCCCGCGATGCACATCCGCAAGCGGCAGTGAAAGCCCCACAATTTCAGACAGGAGTTTCTCCGCCTTCTCGTTCACCGATTACCCCTAAGCCCGTAGCCCGGATGCAGCGCAAGCGCGCCCAATGACAGGCTCCGCGAAATCCGGGGCCGCCGCTCACCGGCGGCCCGATTCCCGGATTGCGCTTCGCTCCATCCGGGCTACCTAAGCAATGGTGCCACGGAGGACAATAATGACAAGCACGCACAAGGCCTGGCGGCTGCACGCCCACAATGATCTGCGCTTCGACGATGTCGCGACGCCGGGGCCCGCGCCCGACGGCGTCGTGGTCCGGATCGAAGCCGGCATGGTGCTGTCTTATACCAACAAGCTCCTATCCGGCGCACTGCCCTACAGCCTGCCGCCGATGCCGTTCGTGCCGGGCACCAACGCGATTGCGCGCGTGGTCGCTACCGGCGAGAACGTCACGCATGTGCAGAACGGCGACCGCGTATTCCTGAGCCCGCACCTGCGCGGCGACGTGCCGGATCGCGACCCGCCGCAGATCCTGATCGGCCTCACCGCCACGGTGACGACACCGGAGGCACTCGCATTGCAGGCGCGCTGGCGCGACGGCGTATTTGCGGAGATCGCGCATTGGCCTGCCGCCTGCGTCACGCCCCTTGCCAATCTCGACGACAAGCCGGTGACCGAGTTGATCGGGCTGGCAAAACTGATCGTGCCGTTCGGCGGCTTGCAGCGCACCGGCCTGCGCGGCGGGCAGACCATCATCGTCAACGGCGCGACCGGCTATTTCGGCTCGGGCGGCGTGATGCTCGCGGTCGCGATGGGCGCGGGCCGCGTCGTCGCCGTCGGACGCAAGGAGGCCGCGCTCGAGCAATTGCGCGATGCATTCGGCCCGCGCGTCATTCCCGCTGTCGTCACCGGCGATGCCGCGGCCGATCTTCAGATCATCCGCCGCGCCGCCGGCGGCAGCGCCGATGTCGCGCTTGACCTGCTCGGCGCCGCCAAGAGCACCTCGACCACGCTGTCCTCTCTGCGCGCGCTCCGCCGCGGCGGGCGGATGGTGCTGATGGGCAGCGCCGAGGTATCGCTCGAGCTCTCGTTCCGCGAGATGCTGGCCAACGACTGGGAAGTGGTCGGGCAGTTCATGTACGACCGCACGGCGCCTGGCCAGCTCGCCGGCCTCGCCGCCGAAGGCCTGCTCGATCTGCGCAAGATCAACGTCGTGAGCTTCAAGCTCGCCGACTTCCGCCGCGCGGTCGACGCGGCCGCGATGATGCAGAGCCTCGACCTCACGGCCGTGGTGCCGTAACCAGAGGCCATGACACCGCAAGAGACCCCGCCCCAGGCGACGCTATGGCGCGCCACCGTGCTGACCCTGTTCCCGGACATGTTTCCGGGACCGCTCGGCGTCAGCCTGGCCGGCAAGGCGCTGGCCACCGGCCTCTGGACGCTGGAGGCGCGCGACATCAGGGCGTCGGCGACCGACAAGCACCGCAGCGTCGACGACACCCCGGCCGGCGGCGGCCCGGGCATGGTGCTGCGCGCCGACGTGCTGGCGGCGGCAATCGATGCCGCCGGCATCGCGCCTGACCGCCCGCGCCTCCTAATGAGCCCGCGGGGTCGGCCATTGACCCAGACCCACGTCGCCGAGCTCGCAGCCGGGCCCGGCCCGCTGATCGTCTGCGGCCGCTTCGAGGGTATCGACCAGCGGGTGATCGAGGCGCGGGGCTTAGAGGAGGTCTCGATCGGCGACTATGTGCTGTCCGGCGGCGAAATCGCCGCAATGGCCCTGATCGACGCCTGCGTTCGGCTGCTGCCGGGGGTGATGGGGAAGCTGGCTTCGGGAACCGAGGAGACCTTCTCCGAAGGACTACTTGAATACCCCCAATATACCCGTCCGCAAGAGTTCGAGGGCCGGCAAATCCCGGAAATCCTGATTTCCGGCGACCATGCCAAGGTCGCGGCATGGCGGCTGGCCCAATCCGAGGCCTTAACCGCGGCCCGGCGGCCCGATCTCTGGGCCCGGAAGGCCGGCCAAAAAGCCGCTCCGCGAGGGACAAAAAACAAGACAGACGGGTGACAAACCCTGCGCTTTGCCTTATAGGCACGGCCTAATCCGCACACGCGCAGGATAGATGGACGTTTGCGCAGCCCGCACAGGCTGGGCGCGCCGCCGATGGAGATTTCAATGAACCTGATTCAGCAGCTCGAAAAAGAGCAGTTCGACAAGCTCGCCGCCACCAAGGATATCCCGGAATTCGGACCCGGCGACACCGTTATCGTCAACGTGAAGGTGGTCGAAGGCGAACGCACCCGCGTGCAGGCCTATGAAGGCGTTTGCATCGGCCGTTCCGGCCAGGGCCTCAACGAGAGCTTCACCGTGCGCAAGATTTCGTACGGCGAGGGCGTCGAGCGCGTCTTCCCGGTGATGTCGCCGATGATCGACTCGATCAAGGTCGTGCGTCGCGGCAAGGTGCGTCGCGCCAAGCTCTATTACCTGCGCAACCTGCGCGGCAAGTCGGCCCGCATCGTCGAGAAGCAGGACCGCCAGACCGCCGTCGGCGAGTAATCCATCCCGCAAGGGTTTTGACGAAAAAGCGCGGGGCCAGCCCCGCGCTTTTTTGTTGCGGCATACCTATCTGATGGACAGGCCCGCGCATCGATCGATTGTCGCGGGCGCAAGCCCTGTGTTAGAAATTTAGAATGGTTCCGGATCAAGCAAGCCAACCCTGCCAGCGCGTCGTGATCGACGATCGCTCGCGGCTGCCCGGCCGCTTCTTCGGGCGCTTTGCGACGTCGGCGACATCCGAGCTTAGACCCGCAGCGTAACGCTGCCTGGACGCTCTCGCCTGCTGACGCGGCCTGCCCGCGCTCACGCCATTCACCACCGAATTTCTTCTGGAGCTGAAGCTCATGTCCAAACCGACCACGCTGTACGACAAGATCTGGAACGACCACCTGGTCCACGAGGCCGAGGACGGCACCTGCCTGCTCTATATCGATCGCCATCTGGTGCACGAGGTGACCTCGCCGCAGGCGTTCGAAGGCCTGCGCGCCGCCGGCCGCAAGGTGCACGCACCGGAGAAGACGCTTGCCGTCGTCGACCACAACATCCCGACCACCGATCGCTCGAAGCCGAACCCGGACCCGGAGAGCATCGAGCAGATGCGCGTGATGGCGGAGAACGCCAAGGAATTCGGCATCGAATATTACAACGAGTTCGACAAGCGTCAGGGCATCGTCCACGTCATCGGCCCGGAGCAGGGCTTTACGCTGCCCGGCACCACCATCGTCTGCGGTGACAGCCACACCTCGACGCATGGCGCGTTCGGCGCGCTCGCGCACGGCATCGGCACCTCCGAGGTCGAGCACGTGCTGGCGACGCAGACGCTGATCCAGAAGAAGGCCAAGAACATGCGCGCGATCGTCGACGGCAAATTGCCCGACGGCGTGACCGGCAAGGACATCATCCTGGCGATCATCGGCGAGATCGGCACCGCCGGCGGCACCGGCTATGTGCTGGAATATGCCGGCGAGGCGATCCGTGCGCTGTCGATGGAAGGCCGCATGACGGTCTGCAACATGTCGATCGAAGGCGGCGCGCGCGCCGGCCTTGTTGCGCCTGACCAGAAGGCGTTCGACTTCCTGCGCGACCGCCCGAAGGCGCCGAAGGGCGCCGCCTGGGATGCCGCGATGCGCTACTGGGAGACGCTGCGCTCCGACGAGGGCGCGCATTTCGACCACGAGCTGCGGCTGGACGCTGCAAAGCTGCCGCCGATCGTCACCTGGGGCACGAGCCCCGAGGACGTCATCTCGGTGACCGGCTTCGTGCCCGATCCGGACAAGATCGCGGACGAGGCCAAGCGGCTTTCCAAGCACCGCGCGCTGAAATACATGGGCCTGACCGCCGGCACCAGGATCACCGACATCAAGCTCGACCGCGTCTTCATCGGCTCCTGCACCAACGGCCGCATCGAGGACCTGCGCGCCGCGGCGAAGATCGCCGAGGGCAAGACCGTCAACGCCAACGTCAACGCGATGATCGTGCCGGGCTCGGGCATCGTGAAGGAGCAGGCGGAAGCCGAAGGCCTCGACAAGATCTTCATCAAGGCTGGCTTCGAATGGCGTGAGCCGGGTTGCTCGATGTGCCTCGCGATGAATCCGGACAAGCTGAAGCCGGAAGAGCGCTGCGCCTCGACCTCGAACCGCAACTTCGAGGGCCGCCAGGGCTTCAAGGGCCGCACCCATCTGGTGTCGCCCGCGATGGCCGCGGCCGCCGCGATCGCCGGCCACTTCGTCGACGTCCGCGACTGGCGGTAAGCTTAGCGCGGTTTTCGCTTCAACCTCGAGCCGTTGTCGAAACGGCTCGTTAACGAGCCACACGCACACTGGCTCCTTGCGAACACATGCTTCGTAGGGAGCCGGACGTGGCCGACAAGAACGAATTCGTCGACATGATCAGTGAGGCGACGCGGCAGAAACGCCGTCGCGCCGCACCACGCATCATCGATCCGCTTCCCGAGGTGAAGGAAACCTCACGCCTCAGCCACTGGCCGCCGGACCGCTGGACGCAATGGCGGATGGAGAACCTGACGCCGTGGAAGATCAAGCCCTGGAAGCTGAAGGACTGGGACTAACGCGCCCTTCAGCGAGGGGTATCTGAAAAGACGGGCGCCGCTAGGCGCCCGCCGTCGTTTCAGACCTTACCAATAGCCATACGGCCGCCAGTAGTGACGGTGGTGCCAGTATGGCCGGCAGATCCGGCGCGGCCCGTAATAGGTCCAGACCACCCGGCAGCGGCGATGGTGATAGTAGGCCGGGTAGTAGTAGGACGATCCATAGTAGTAGCGCCGGTGATGGAAGTGCCGGCGATAGCCGTAACGATATCCGCCACCATAGAAGCGGTGGTATCCGCCGTAGTGGCGATGGTAGCCACCATAGCGATAGCCGCCATGGAACGCCGGCGCGGCGCGGAAACCGCCACCATGGAAGCCACCACCATGAAAGCCGCCGCCGTGGAAACCACCGCCATGAAAGCCGCCACCGCCGTGGCCGCCGCCACCACCGCCATGCCGAACCTGGGTCGTCAGGGCATCGGCCGCGGACTTTGCCGCGGGCACAGTGCCCGGGCTCGCCAGCGACAGCGCTTCGGCGCGCTGCTGCGCGGCGATCGATAAGGCGAAGACCGCGGCCGCGGCAACACCGAGGCGACGCAGCAGTCCACGCCGCAGATTGCTCTCCCTCATCTCCGGACCTCCCTGACAACAGCGATGGGTGCCGCGCTACAGGGCAGCCGGTCTCATCGCTTGCAGTCGCTCCCGGCGTGACGCTAGAGATGCCCGACTGAATGCGCCATGAATGCGCGAAACGCTGCGACGAAAATTCCGAGCGGGGAATGCCGGCGACGCGCGCAGCGCCGCCAGTCGCATCACCAGAACGGGCCGAACCCGAAGCCGAAGGTGAACGGCGCCGGTGCAGCATATGGATACGGCCGATAGTAATAAGGCCGCCCGTAATAATAGGAGCCGTACGGCCGGTAATGGGAGTAGGGCTGGTAGTATGGCCGGTAGCCGTGGTGATAATGGTGACGATGGTAATGGCGATGGTGGCGCTGCGCGCTGAAGTCGGTCGCCTTGCCGGCCTGCCGCTGTGGTGCCGCGGCCTGCGGCCCGGCTGACGTCGCGGCGCTTGCCGATACCGGCGCCGTCATTGCCAGCGCACAGGCTACAGCGGCAACACCGATCCATCTCATCATGATCAACTCCTGCAGATTGCGATTGATATCATCTCGCGCGCGCGAATCTGCCGGTTTGATGGCTGAGAACGACGACAGGCCCGCTACTCACGGGCCTGTGTCTCAACTGCGCTGATAGGCCGCGCGATCAGCGGCGCCAGTGGCGACGATGGCCCCAGCCACGGTGATGTCCGCGATGCCAGCCGCGGTGATATCCACGGCCCCAGCGCACCTGGGTGGTCGTCTGGTTCGCGTTGTCCTGAACCGTTGCGGCAGTGCCTGGCGTCGCAAGCGACATCGCGCTCGCGCGCTCGGCTGGTGCCGCCAAAACCATAACGGCACCGACGGCCGCAAGAGCCAGAACCTTCATCACCTTCATGAGTCGTCTCCTTGATCCCTTGATGTCACGTCTTGCAACGACGACTTGAACGTCTCGCTCGAGGCGCTTTCACGCGAGGCGGTATCCGCTTCGCTCGAAAACGCTCCAGCATTCGAATCGACCCCCGTTGCCGCGACGCAGATCGCAAGCGGAATGCGGGCGACGTGAATGGGATGTGAAAATCTGCGCCACGATCATGAATGCCGCGGGCGCGATCAGGTTCCGATTCAGCCGCGTGAATTTTCGTGTCTGCGCGTAAACCCGGCATAGACAATGGTCGTATGTTTTGAGGTGGCTCTCGCAGGAGATCGCCGATGACACGACAAAACTCGCGCAAATGGTTTGCGCTTGGCGCGGCTGCGCTCACCGGTTCCATGATTTCAGTTGATGTCGCGCTCGCCTCGCAAGGTCCGGGCGGCGGCATGGGAACGGCGAGCCCTCTCACGCAAATGCTGATGGCGCTCGCGGTCTACGGAACGGCGGCAGTGATCGTTGTTGCTGCCGGACTGATCGGCTTTGCGCGCCGCGGCTTGCGAAGCTAGCCCGGGCGCCAGAAACAGTTCATGCGCGGCGTGATCACGGTACCGCTCGGCCGATGCTCCTGGACATAGGTCGCGGTGCAATCGCGCACGGCGTTCGGACCGGGATTGTAGCGCGGGATGACATCCGGTTCCCAATGATCGGGCCGCGACCGGTAGATCGGCACCCGCTTCAGCCGGCGGTGCTCGACGACCCGCTCGCGCGCGACCGGCGCCGTCTCACCGATGCGCGCTTCGGCCGCCGCGCTCTGCGCCCGCGCCTCTCCCACCGGGAGCGAGAGCCCGACTGCTACCGCCAACAGCGTTGCCGTCACGATCCGTTTCATCACGCCACCCAAGCCCCATTATTGGGCCGCACGGTCTCCCATTGCGCCGCCAAGGTCAACTGCGCTGGCGCGGCCCGAGGCACTCGCGCTAAAGGAGTGTCATGTGGACCACAGAAAAAGCCCCCTCGCTCGCCGAGATGGAGGCCATGGCGCACGAGGTTTTCGAGCGCCTGCCGAAGACGTTCCGGGCCCTCTGCGAGGGCCTGATCATCCGTGTCGACGACTTCCCGACCGACGAGGTGCTCGACGAGATGCAGGCCGAGAGCGAATTCGACCTGCTCGGCCTGTTTCACGGCATCGGCCTGCCGCAGCAGAGCCATGGCGACGCGGCCCGCCTCCCCAACCTGGTCTGGCTCTACCGGCGGCCGATCCTGGACTACTGGGCCGAGCACGACGAGACCCTCGGCCACATCGTCCGCCACGTGCTGATTCATGAAATCGGGCACCATTTCGGCCTCTCGGACGCCGATATGGAGGCGATTGAGGCCGATGCGGGCTGAAGCGTTTTCAAGCGAAGTGGACCCCGGTTCGCGTGAAGAAAACGCGCAAAAACCAAGAATCTGGAGCTCCCATCGGAATGGGAGCTCCAGCTTTGCAGAAATGGCCCTTTTACCGCTGTCACATTCGCGATAGATATCCGGCCCCTATCCCCACTTTTTGCCCGGGAAGAGCACCGATGGACAAGTTCACTACGCTGGAAGGCGTCGCGGCACCGCTGAAGATCATCAATGTCGACACCGACATGATCATTCCGAAGCAGTACCTCAAGACCATCAAGCGCACCGGCCTTGGCAAGGGGCTTTTCTCCGAGCAGCGCTACAAGGATGACGGCAGCGAGAACCCCGATTTCGTCCTCAACCAGTCCGCCTATCGCAACGCGAAGGTGCTGGTCGCCGGCGACAATTTCGGCTGCGGCTCGAGCCGCGAGCACGCGCCGTGGGCGCTGCTCGACTTCGGCATCCGCTGCGTGATCTCGACCTCGTTCGGCGACATCTTCTACAACAACTGCTTCAAGAACGGCATCCTGCCGATCCGCGTGTCGCAAGAGGACCTCGACAAGCTGTTCGACGACGCCGAGCGCGGCGCCAATGCGACGCTGACCATCGATCTCCCCAACCAGGAGATCCGCGGCCCCGACGGCGGCACGGTCAAGTTCGAGATCGATCCGTTCCGCAAGCACTGCCTGATCAACGGCCTCGACGACATCGGCCTGACGATGGAGAAGAAGAAGTCGATCGACAGCTACGAGGCCAAACTCAAGGAGCGTGCTTGGGCTTGAGGCTTTAGTTTTGACGCGTTTTCTTCACGCGAACCGGTGCCCACTTCGCTCGAAAACGCTTTGGCTTTCATCGCGCCCCGGTGCCTTCAGGCGCCGGGGTTTTTCTTTGCCGCTTCGCTAACCTGCTGATGGCTGACGCGCATGCTGCCTGACATCGTCACCTTCTGGCACGGCTCGATGGACGCGCTGCGCCAGACCTGCCTGCGCTCGCAGCTGGCGGCCGGGCACAGGGTGACCGTCTACAGCTTCGATCCAATTCCCGGCCTGCCCGATGGCATCGGCAACGCCGCGGCCGAAGCGGTGCTGCCGCACTCGTTCTCGGAGAAGCTGCGTCCGGCCGAGCGCGACGGTTCGTGGCGCGACTGGACCATCCTGCAATTCAGCGACTTCTTTCGGATGCGGCTGATGACACAGCGCGCCGGGCTCTGGCTCGACGCCGACGTGCTGCTCTTGAGGCCGGTCGAGATCGATCCGGCAAAGCCCTATTTCGCCTGGGAGCGGCCGCGGCAGCTCGGCAACTCCGTGCTGTACCTGCCGCACGACGATCCGATCGTGCAGGCATTCGAAGCGCTGATGAAGCAGGACGAGCTGACGCCGGACTGGCTGGCGCTGCGCCACCGCGTGACCTTTGCGATGCGCAAGCTGCGCGGCAAATCCAATCGCCTCTCCGACATCCGCATCGCGATCTACGGCCCCGCCGCGCTGACCGCGCTGGCGCGCCGCGAAGGCGAGTTGCAGCACGCGCTGCCGAAGCGCTCGTTCTACGCGGTGCACGCCGAGCCGAGACTGTTTTTCGAGCCGTCGGATTTCTCCGGCTACCTGAACGATCCCGCAATCATCGGCCTGCACATCTCGCCGAAAGGACGCGGCAAGGAGGCGCCGATCCCGGGCAGCCTCTATGCGTGGGCGGCGGAGAAGTTTGGGGTGATATAATCACCCTCCCCTGGAGGGGAGCACCGCCAAAATATCGAAAACAACCCCATGCAAAGTAGCCGTCGGCTGCCGATGTTCGGCATAGCACCTTGACTCGTCGGGCAATTCAGCGGCATTCTTCTATTATTCCGAAATCCCGCGGCTATGGTATATCATGGGCGTCGGAGAGGTTTGGGGCGCGATCTTACCCTCTCCCCTTGTGGGAGAGGGTGCGCTCGCGAAGCGAGTGCGGGTGAGGGGTTCCTCTCCGCACGGATAAATCTCGCTTGCGGAGAGGACCCCTCATCCGGCGCTTCGCGCCACCTTCTCCCACAGGGGGAGAAGGGAACAATCTTCGCTGAACTAATGCCCCATCGCAGCGATCGCGTCCGCGATCGCGATGGTGCGCTTGGCCATCTCGGCGTGCAGGCGCTCCACCATGCGGCCGTCGAGCTGGATCGCGCCGCGCGAGGCGTTCTCCGGCTGCTCGAAGGCGGCGATGATCTTGCGGGCCTCGGCGACCTCGGCCTCCGGCGGCGTGAAGATCGCGTTGCAGGCATCGATGTGGCTCGGATGGATCAGCGTCTTGCCGTCGAAGCCGAGATCGCGGCCCTGCGCGCATTCTTCCGCAAAGCCGTCGACATTGCTGATGTCGCCATAGGGGCCGTCAAGGATCTCGAGCCCGTGCGCGCGAGTCGCCAGGATGCAATGCGTGATCATCGGGATCATCGCCGCGCGGCCCGGCTTCATCCGGATCCGGGTTTCGCGCGCGATGTCGTTCGGCCCGAACACGAAGCCGGCGAGCCGGGTCTCGGAATCCTTCGATGCCGCGGCAAGCTTGTCGGCGTCGAGCACCGCACGCGCGGTCTCGATCATCGCCCAGACCCGGATCGAGGCAGGGGCATTGATGTCGCTGAGGCGATCGGCGACGGCGTTGAGATCGTCGACGGTTGAAATCTTCGGAACCAGGATCCCGTCCGGCTGCGCCTTGCCGGCCATGCCGATGTCGTCGACCCACCAGGGCGAGTCGAGTGCGTTGATGCGGATCAGCACCTCGCGCTTGCCAAAACCCTTGGCGGCGACCGCCTTGGCGATCTGCTCGCGGGCCACCGCCTTGGCCTCGGGGGCAACGGAATCCTCCAGGTCGAGAATGATGCCGTCCGCCGCCAGCGTGCGGGCCTTCTCCAGCGCTCGTGCATTCGATCCCGGCATGAACAACAGGCTGCGGCGCGGACGGGTCATCGGCATTCTCCTGGGGGCTTGGGCTCCGCCACTGTCCATTGTTTGGGCATCGGCAGGAACCATCCTTCAACGCTGCCGTATCATCTCAGGCCGCACGCCGAAAGTCTTGTTCCCGTCACCAGCATGTGGTTAGCCAGAGGCCATGCAATTCTTTCCGAAGCAGTTGATCGACGGCTACCGGACCTTCGCGACCCAGCGGCTGCCGACTGAACAGTCGCGCTACCGCGACCTGTCCGAACGCGGCCAGTTTCCCGAAACCATGGTGATCGGCTGCTGCGATTCCCGCGTCTCGCCGGAAGTGATCTTCGATGCCGGCCCGGGCGAACTGTTCGTGGTCCGCAACATCGCCAATCTGGTTCCGGTCTATCAGCCCGACAGCAATGCCCACGGCGTCTCGGCCGCGCTGGAATATGCGGTGACCGTGCTGAAAGTGAAGAACATCGTGGTGCTGGGCCATGCCCAGTGCGGCGGCATCCGCGCCTTCGTCGACAAGATCAAGCCGCTGACGCCCGGCGACTTCATCGGCAAATGGATGCAGATGTTCATCAAGCCGGGCGAGGTGGTCGAGCAGCGCAACCATGAGAGCATGCAGGACTTCGTTACCCGCATCGAGAAGGCCGCGGTGTTCCGCTCGCTGGAAAACCTGATGACGTTCCCGTTCGTGCGCGAGCGCGTCGAGAGCGGCGAGATGCAGCTGCACGGCGCCTATTTCGGCGTTGCAGAGGGCTCGCTGTTCGTGCTGGATCGGGTCGCGAAGGAATTCATCAGCGCCACCGATGCCGTGAAGGCCGGCGCGTAGCGCTACCGGCTACTCCCCGTGATCGGCGCCCCAGCGATCGGACAGCGCCAGCAACAGCGCCGAGATCACGAACACCAGGTGCACGGCGACCAGCCAGGTCATCCGCGTTGCGTCGAACGCGGCATCGATGTTCAGGAACGCTTCCAGCACGTGGATCGCGGAGATCGCGACGATCGACGCCAGCAGCTTCTGCTTCAGCCCGGCAAAATCGATCTTGGTGATCCAGATCGGCCAGTTCGGATTGCCCGACGTGTCGATGCGCGAGACGAAGTTCTCGTAGCCTGAGAAGACCACGATCAGAACGAGGTTAGCGACCAGCGTGACGTCGATCAGCGCCAGCGCATCGAGGATGACTTCGGTCGATTTGTAGCCGGACGCATGCAGGACGAACTCCCAGAGCATGCGCACGAATTTCAGCAGCAGCACCGCAAGCGCCACCACGAGGCCGACATAGAACGGCGCCATCAGCCAGCGGCTGTTGAACAGCACGTATTCGAAGCCGCGCATGATGCGCGGCGTCGAGGGGCTCGATGGGGTGGGAGCCAGCTGTTCCGACATGGTTGCGCCCCCTTGGTCCCCGCCTTTACGCCGCTTTCTGCTTCGCGGTGATCAGCTTGCGGTTGATCAGCACTTCGGCGATCTGGATCGCGTTCAGCGCGGCCCCCTTGCGCAGATTGTCCGACACGCACCAGAACGACAGACCGTTCTCCACCGTCACGTCCTCGCGGATCCGGCTGATATAGGTCGCATCCTCGCCGGCAGCCTCGTAGGGCGTGACGTAGCCGCCCGGCTCGTGCTTGTCGATCACGAGGCAGCCCGGCGCGTTGCGCAGGATGTTGCGCGCCTCGTCCGCCGTGATCGGATTGGCGAACTCGACATTCACGGCCTCGGAGTGACTGACGAAGACCGGCACGCGCACGCAGGTCGCGGTCAGCTTGATCTTGGGATCAAGGATCTTCTTGGTCTCCGCCATCATCTTCCACTCTTCCTTGGTGAAGCCGTCTTCCATGAAGACGTCGATCTGCGGAATGATGTTGAAGGCGATGCGCTTCGGAAACTTCTTATTGATCAGCTCGTCATTGGTATAGACGGCCTTGGTCTGCGAGAACAATTCGTCCATCGCGTCCTTGCCGGCGCCCGACACCGATTGATAGGTCGCGACCACGACGCGCGTGATCGTCGCCTTGTCGTGCAGCGGCTTCAGCGCGACCACGAGCTGCGCGGTCGAGCAGTTGGGGTTGGCGATGATGTTCTTCTTGGTGAAGCCGGCGGCCGCATCCGCGTTCACCTCCGGCACGATCAGCGGCACGTCGGGATCCATGCGCCAGGCCGAGGAATTGTCGATCACGACCGCACCGGCAGCGCCGATCTTGGGCGACCATTCCTTGGAGACAGAGCCGCCAGCCGACATCAGGCAGATGTCGATGTCGGAGAAATCATAGTGCTCGAGCGCCTTCACCTTCAGGGTGCGGTCGCCATAGGAGACCTCGATGCCGACGCTGCGGCGCGAGGCCAGCACGACGACCTCGTCGGCGGGAAATTTACGCTCGTCGAGAATGTTGAGCATTTCGCGCCCGACATTGCCGGTCGCTCCGACCACCGCGACTTTGTAACCCATCGTTCACTCTCCGACGAAAAATGCCCGTTCCCCCGCAACTCAAGGAAAGGGAAGAGGCAGCGCTTCTATGCGAGAAACCCCGTCAAGACAACGTTGCGTAGCTTTTGAGCGTTTTGATGCGTTTATTTCGGGCCGATCCGGCCGCGCCCCATCATACGAGAAATCCGTCGGCACTGACGAGCTTCGTCGATGAAGTATACGCCACGCTCTCCGGACTGTTCGCCTATGCCGCCGTGCTGGCGCTGTTCGTCGTCCTCGGCACCCATCTATGGAAGCAACTGCCGGACGCAACGGCGACGGCGGCCCCCGCCGCCCCTACAGGCTGGAGCCTGGCTGCCCGCCCGGCGCCGGCTTTCGCCATCAGCAAGCTCGATCCGCGAGATAAAACAGAGGCTTACGAAGTCCTCCGGCATCCCGAGGGCGGCCGCAAGGACGTCTTCCGCTGGACCGATGCCGATGGCGTGCCGGTGGCCGAGCTGGAGATCTACCGCCCCGGCGGCGAGGCCGCGGGGCCCGCGGTCACCGAGATTGCCGCGCGGCTCGACCCGGGCGGGGTGCGCGAGCTCGAGGCCGCCGGCATCGTCGACAGCAAGTTCGGCAGCGTCACCTTGCTGCGCCCGGCGCGGCAGGACGGCAGCCGCGCCTGCCTCGGCTTCCTCGAGCAGGCCGACGCGCCCGATCTGCGCATCTCCGGCTGGACCTGCCAGGGCGCCAGCCTGCCGGCCCAGCGCGCCGCGATCGTCTGCATGCTCAACCGCCTGACCCTGCTGGCCGCCGGCAACGACCCAAGGCTCGCCGCGCTGTTCGCGCATGCCGAGCTGCGCCGCACCGACTGCGT
Organism: Bradyrhizobium sp. CCBAU 53421; assembly: GCF_015291625.1. Classification (NCBI taxonomy): domain Bacteria; kingdom Pseudomonadati; phylum Pseudomonadota; class Alphaproteobacteria; order Hyphomicrobiales; family Nitrobacteraceae; genus Bradyrhizobium; species Bradyrhizobium sp. CCBAU 53421. Next base: position 387,406 of record NZ_CP030047.1, on the reverse strand, counting down.
TACCTCCGGCCCGCCGGCCCTTTCGGCCGACTGGGTGATGGGCAGCGCGAACCCGAGGCTGCGCGGCGCGCTTTGATGGCGAGACCGTGGCAAGGCACTGGTTTTCATGAAACTTTTGCGCTCGGACACGCATTATCTCTGCCGGTGTGGCGCAATTGACCTAGTGACGGCCTCCCCACCATGGCTACAATGTGTTCCGAGTGATTTTGGCTGATACGCCAGCCCCTGACGGGGCCGTAATGACGAGGATGCGATGACCTTGAAATTCCCTGCCGCGAACAAGCTCGTGGTGTTGCTTGCCGCGGCTGCCGTCACCGCAACCGCATTCGGCATGACCGCGGCCAGCGCGCAGCAGACCCCGAGCAAGCGCAAGCAGCAAGAGCAGTATGACCGCGACGGCCGCCGCTATTACGGCGCGCAGGGTCCGAACCGGGTCTACCAGCAGGGTCCGCGGACCCGCGTTTACGTCACCACGCGCTCGTGGCTCGACGCCGGCACCGAAGTGCTGCCGGGCGACCGCAAGTTCAACGACTACGCCTATCCGCCGGATGTCGGCTATCCCTCGTTCGCGCGCGAGAACAACAACCGCCCGATCGATCGCCAGCCGCTCAGCCCGCCGGCCGATCTCGGCGGCTATCCGCGGAACTTCCCGCTGTACTGAGAATTCCGGCGAACGGCCGATACGAAAATGCCCGGCTCCGGCCGGGCATTTTTGTTTCTGTCATTCCGGGATGGTCCAAAGGACCAGACCCGGAATCTCGAGATTCCCCGATGCGCAATTGCGCATCTGAGGTTCGATGCTTTCGCATCGCCCCGGAATGACGGCAGAGCCGTCACGCGTGCAGCTTCTGCAATTCCTGCAGGATCGCCTCGCCCATCTGCGCCGTGCTGACGGATGTGGTGCCACCCGACTTGATATCGGCGGTGCGCAGTCCGCTGGCGAGCACGGCCGCGATCGCGGCGTCGACCTTGTCGGCGAGATCGCCCATGCCGAAGGAATAACGCAGCGCCATGCCGAACGAGGCGATCATCGCGATCGGATTGGCGAGGCCCTTGCCGGCGATATCCGGCGCCGAGCCGTGCACCGGCTCATACAGCGCCTTGCGCTCCTTGGTCTTGGCGTCCTCCTTGCCGAGCGACGCCGACGGCAGCAGGCCGAGCGAGCCCGTGAGCATCGCGGCGATATCGGACAGCATGTCGCCGAACAGGTTGTCGGTCACGATGACGTCGAACTGCTTCGGGGTCTTGACCAGGTTCATGCCGCCGGAATCGGCGAGCTGATGCTCCAGCGTGACGTCCTTGTATTCGCGCGCGTGGACCTGGGTCATGACCTCGTTCCAGAGCACGCCCGACTTCATGACGTTGCGCTTCTCCATCGAGGTCACCTTGTTCTTGCGCTTGCGCGCCAGCTCGAAGGCGACCCGGCCGATGCGCTCGATCTCGAAGGTGTCGTAGACCTGGGTGTCGATGGCGCGCTTCTGGCCGTTGCCGAGATCGGTGATGGTCTTCGGCTCGCCGAAATAGACGCCGCCGGTGAGCTCGCGCACGATCATGATGTCGAGGCCCTCGACCACCTCGCGCTTGAGGCTCGAGGCATCCGCCAGCGCCGGATAGCACACCGCCGGACGCAGGTTGGCGAACAGGCCGAGATCCTTGCGCAGCCGCAGCAGGCCGGCCTCCGGGCGCACCTCATAGGGCACGCTGTCCCACTTCGGACCGCCGACCGCGCCGAAGATCACGGCATCGGCCGCATTGGCCTTGGCCATGTCGCCCTCGGAGATCGACACCTTGTGCGCGTCATAGGCGGAGCCGCCGACCAGGCCCTGCTCGGTCTCGAACTTCGCGATGCCCTGCGCATTCAGCCAGTCGATCACACGCTGGACCTCGGCCATCACTTCAGGGCCGATGCCGTCGCCGGGGAGAAGCAGCAGTTTATGGGTCGCCATGGTTCGTTCCTCACTCAATCGGGCATGCCCGTCATCGTCAGGCGCGAGTGCTAAAACGCCCCGCACCGATTGGCAAGGCGCCTCGGACGGGGCCAAAATAGCCCCACAGAGCCAACCGCGCCCCAAAGAAGCCAACAAGACGGACCTTCATGACCGCAGCCATCGTCTACGCCTTCGCCTCGGCCATTTTCCTCGGCGCGGGCGTCGTGCTGGCCCAGCTTGGCCTGCGCACGGTCGAGCCGCTGTCGGGCGCCGCGATCAGCGTACCATCCTTCACCTTGCTGTTCCTCGTGCTGTCACCCCTGATCCTGCATGGCGAGCCGGTGGTCTGGCGCGGCCTGCCGATCTTCATGGCGATCGGCCTGTTCTTCCCGGCCTCGCTGACGCTGCTGACCTTTGCCTCGAACCGGGCGCTCGGGCCTGTCATCACCTCGACATTGGGCAATTTGGCGCCGTTGCTTGCGGTCGCCGCCGCCGTCGTGTTGCTGCACGAGCCGCTCGCGCCGCAACAGCTGATCGGCCTCGTGGTCGCGGTGGCCGGTGCCGCAATCATTACCGTGACCCGGCCCCGCGACCTCGGTCATTGGCGAAGCTGGGCTCTGCTGCTGCCGCTTGCCAGCGCGCTGGTTCGCGGCATCGTGCCGCCGATCGCCAAGCTCGGGCTGGCGATCTGGCCGAGCTCGCTATGGGCCTGCCTGGTCGGTTACATCATGTCGTCAATCGTGGTGCTGACGGTCCAGCGCATTCGCAAGGGCAGCTTCATGGTGCAGGCGCCGCGTGACGGCCGGTTCTGGTTTGCGTTGACCGGGATCAGCAACGGACTCAGCGCGCTCAGCCTGTTCGCCGCGGTCCGCAACGGGCCGATCACATTGGTGGCGCCGCTCGCCGCGGTCTATCCGCTGGTCACCGTGGCGCTGAGCGCTGTCATGCTCAAGCATGTCGAGATCACCGCGCGGATCGTCGCCGGAACCCTGCTGACCGTGATCGGCGTCGCGCTGGTCCTGATCGCCTGATTGCCCGATATGCAAGACAGTGTTGCGGCCGACGGCGCTGGGCAGCCGCGGCGCGGCCTGCCACAATGGCTGTGTTGCCGGAGTGAATTGTGAGAGCCCCCGCCCCGTCCTACCCGCATCCCGCGCGGCTGATCCTGATTTTGTCCCTCGCACCGACGGTCGGTCTCGGCATCGGCCGTTTCGCCTATTCGCTGGTGCTGCCTGACATGCGCGACTCGCTGGCCTGGTCGTATTCGGCCGCCGGCTTCATGAACACGATCAATGCCGCCGGCTACCTGGCCGGCGCACTGGTCGCCTCGCGCCTGATCCAGCGCTTCGGGCTCGCCGCATCGGTGCGCTGGTCGACGCTGGCCTGCGTGCTGTCGCTGGCGCTGTGCGCCCTCTCGGGCAATTTCGCCGTGCTGAGCTTCGCCCGCCTGCTGGCCGGCTTCGCCGCCGCGTTCGGCTTCGTCGGCGGCGGCGCGCTCGCGGCGACGATCGCGCAATCGCGCCCCGAGCGCGCCAACTTCCTGCTCAGCCTGTTCTATGCCGGGCCGGGCGTCGGCATCCTGGCCTCCGGCCTGATCGCGCCGTTCGTGCTGCAGGGCTTTGGCGCGGGGTCCTGGTGGATCGTGTGGTGGGCGATGACGTTACTCTCCGCGATCATGATCGTGCCGCTGCTGCTGGCGCCATTTCACGCCAATGCTGCCGCTGGCGGCATCGTGCGGACCAAATTCGCTGTGATGCCGGTCCTGATCTACCTCGCTGCCTATTTCCTGTTCGGCGCCGGCTACATCGCCTACATGACCTTCATGATCGCCTATGTCCGCGACGGCGGTGGCGGCGCGGCGGCACAGAGTGCGTTCTGGAGCCTGATCGGCATCAGCGCGTTCGTCACGCCCTGGTTCTGGCGGCGGGTGCTGGCGCTCGACCGCGGCGGGCTTGCGACCACCATCATCCTCGGCGTCAACGCGCTCGGCGCCAGCCTGCCGATCTTCGGGCATTCGCCGCTGTTGCTTGCGATCTCGGCGCTGGTGTTCGGCGTTGCGTTCTTCGCCGTGGTCGGCTCGACCACCGCCTTCGTGCGCCTCAACTACCCGCCGGAGGCCTGGCCGACCGCGATTGCCGTGCTGACGATCTCCTTCGGCATCGGCCAGACACTCGGCCCGATCGTGGTCGGCGCGATCACCGATGCGGTCGGCAGCCTGTCATTTGCGCTGAACGTCTCGGCCGCGATGCTGGCGCTGGGGGCGGTGTTGTCGGCGTTTCAGAGGAAGGTGGGGCCATGATCTTCTGTCGTCCCGGCGCAGGCCGGGACCCATAACCACAAGTGGTTGTGATGGAAGGAAGCGTCTCTCCGCTTACCTATTCCCTCGGCCGCGGAGTATGGGTCCCGGCTTTCGCCGGGACGACGGCTAGCTCCCGCTGAACGAATTATAGCCCTGGTCTTCCCAGTAACCGCCCTTGTAGTCGTTGGTGACTTCCATCGAGAGCACGTATTTCGGGTTCTTGAAGCCGAGCTTGGTCGGCACCCTGATCTTCATCGGGAAGCCGTAGGCGCGCGGCAGGATCTGGTCGGCGAATTTGAACGTCATCTGGGTCTGCGGATGCAGCGCGGTGCGCATGTCCAAAGGTGAATTGTATCCGTCCTTGTCGGCGCACTGGAACCAGACATATTTGGCGCGCGTGTCGGCACCGACCAGCTTGAGGAAGTCGCGCAAGGGCGTGCCGGTCCAGCTGCCGATCGCGCTCCAGCCTTCGACGCAGATGTGGCGCGTCACCTGCTTCTCCTGCGGCAGCTTGTACAATTCGTCGAGCGTCCACGACTTCTTGTTCTCGACCAGCCCGCGCACCTCGAGCTTCCAGTCCGCTGCCGCAATCTCAGGCGCGTCGTCGAGATCGTAATAGGCATTGAACGGGAACGGCTTGGTGATCATGCTCTCAGGGAAGGTCGGCGCCAGCGCATCCGGATTGAACATCCAGGCCTGCACCGCGTCGTTGAACTTCGAGACCTTCTTCAGCAATTCCTCCGCCGACGACGAATCGACCACGTCGCAGCCGGTCAACAGCGTCAGCGCGCCGAGGCTGGTGCCGGCCGTGATGAATCGGCGGCGGGTCAGCTCCGGCATCGTCTTCACCGCATCGCGGACCAGCAGCTTCTTGTCGACACCGGGGATCAGGAGTTTTCTGAGACGACCCATTATACCCTCCTCCCTCAGCGCCCGATGATCATGGCGCGCAGGCTCTTCGGCACCAGCAGCGCGAGCGCGACATGGATCACCAGGAAGGCGACGATCAGCGCCATGCAGGTGAAGTGGACGTAGCGGGCGAAATCGTAGCCGCCGAACAGCGAGACCAGCCAATGCAACTGCACCGGCTTCCACATCGACAGGCCGGACAGCACGATGACGACGCCGACGGTGATGATGCCGGCATAGAGCAGCTTCTGCACCGAATTGTACTTGCTGAGATCGTCATGCGACAGCTTGAAGGTCAGCGCCGCCTTGGTATCGGCAATCACGCCGCCGGGGGTGATCGGCAGCAGCTTCTTGCGGAAGCGGCCGGTGGCGAAACCGAGCGCCAGATAGATCAGGCCGTTGACCATCAGTAGCCACATCGCGGCGAAGTGCCAGAGCAGCGCGCCGCCGAGCCAACCGCCGAGCGTGATGTTCCGCGAGAAGGTGAAGCCGAACAGCGGCGAGGCGTTGTAGATCTGCCAGCCGGACATGATCATCAGGATCATCGCGAATGCGTTGATCCAGTGCACCATGCGGACCCAGACCGGCTGGATCACCTTCGCGGGCGCCGCGGTCTCTGCCTGGTGGTCGCTGACGGCAAGGCTCGTCATGGAAGTTCTCTGCTCGTGGTCGCTACCGGGTTATACGCCCGGAACCGGCGGTCCGTTACGGGGGCGCGTATCATCAGTTCGATATACGCCACTTCGTATGGTCACAAAAATGCGAGCCGGGGCGAGGCGCCGGCTCGCGGTTTCGTAAGGCGTTCTGGAGTAAAACGGGCCGCCGGGTGTTACGTCGCCGGCATCAGCACGGTGTCGACCACATGGATGACGCCGTTCGACTGGTTGACGTTGGAGATCGTCACCATCGAGGTGCCGCCCTTGGCGTCGACGATCCAGACCTTGCCGTCCTGGTGCTTCACGGTCAGTTCCTCGCCCTCGGCGGTCTTCAGCTTCTTGCCGTCGGTGAGGTCGGAGGCCTCGAGCTTGCCCGGCACCACATGGTAGGTGAGGATCTTGGTCAGCGTCGCCTTGTTCTCGGGCTTCACGAGATTGTCGACGGTTCCGGCCGGCAGCTTGCCGAACGCGGCGTTGGTCGGCGCGAACACCGTGAACGGGCCCTTGCCTTCCAGCGTGCCAACCAGGCCGGCGGCCTTCACCGCGGCGACGAGGGTGGTGTGGTCCTTCGAATTGACGGCGTTCTGGACGATGTTCTTGGACGGGAACATCGCTGCGCCGCCGACCATCACGGTCTTCTCCTCGGCGCGGACCGGCGCCACGACGGTTGAGGTGATCGCAAGCGCGCTGAAGGCGGCGGCGGCAAGATAGGCAATACGCTTCGACATGGTTCGTCTCCCGATGGGTAATCCGGCCGGCTCAGTTTTCGCCGGCGATGAAGGGGCAACAACGGCGCGGGTTGATCGGTGTGCGTCGTCGTTGGCCTGAGCTACGGGAGGTTTTCCGGGCGGTTTCCGGAAATAACTCTTTGTGATTCCTGAAACCGGGCGGGGCGCGCTTCGTACATGTGCGCGCCCGCGCATTCCATTCAACGGAATGGACGCGTGCGCTGCCGCGAGCAATTCGCTTGCCGCCATGGTGCGATTGGTTCAGCCTGAGATTGCGGTACGGCTTCGCAGAGAGCGGCCGCGGGGAGGCATCATGAGCAGCATCACGGCGGACGGACACGCCGCGCCCATAGTGAACGATGGCGACGGCGACGTCGGCCCGCTCGAACAGAAGCATCTGCAATACGCCAATTACCGCGCCGTCGCCGGCAGCACCGAGCTGACGAAAACCCATTGGCACATCGCCACCGCCAACGCGCTCGGCTGGGGCTTCGACGGCATGGACGGCGTGATCTTCGCGCTGATCTCGCCGATGGTGATCAAGGAATTCCAGCTCAGCCTGCCGGAATATCGTTCCGGCATGCAGATCGCACTGTTCGTCGGCATCGCCGGACTCTATTTCTGGCCGTGGCTCGCCGACCGCTATGGCCGCCGCACGCTGCTCGCGGTCAACATCGCGCTGTTCTCGCTCCTGATGCCGGTCGCGGCGCTGTCGCCGACCTTTACGGTCTTCGTGATCGCGCGCTCGCTGTTGTTCTTCGCGCTGAACGGCGAATGGTCGCTCGGCTCGATGCTGGTGGCGGAAACCTGGCCGGCGCGCTTACGCGGCCGCGTCATCAGCATCACGCGCTCGGCCTGGTGCCTCGGCGCCACGCTCGCCGGCGCGATCACCGGCCTCGTCGCCGCCAATTTCGGCTGGCGCATCGCCGTCATGGTGCCCGGCGTGATCGCGCTGCTCGCGATCTATATCCGCTCCACCTGTCCGGAATCGCCCTATTGGGTGCGCGAGCAGGATCGCAAGCGGCGCATCACGGAGACGCTGGCGCGCGGCGGCACGGTGGGCGCCGAGGACAGCGCCTGGTTCGGCAAGGCCAAATCGGTCGGCATCCGCCAGGTGTTCATGCCCGACGTGCTGCCGTCGACATTGGTCGCGCTGTTCGTGGCCTGCGCCTCGACCTGCATCTACGGCACGGTCGGCGCCTGGATGCCGCTTTACCTCTCGACCGAGAAACACTGGTCGACCACCGAATACAGCCTGTTCTACGTGTTCTACGGCCTCTGCGGCTTCCTCGGCCTGTGCCTGGTCGGCTGGCTGATCGACAAGATCGGCCGCCGCCGCACCTTCATCGTGACCCTGATCGAGGGCGCGATCTTCATGACGCTCTGGGTCTATTCGGAGGACCGCGTGCTGCTGTGGACGTTCGGGCTGCTCTGGTGTCTCGGCTTCCTCGGCTTCTGGGGCCCGAGCACGACGCTGACGGCGGAGATCTTCCCGACCCGGATCCGCGGCGCCGCCAACGGCGTGGTCTGGGCGATCGCCTATTTCGTCGGCTTCGTGCTGTTCCCGTTCGTCTCGATCGCGCTGCAGCAGCACACCGGCTCGTTCGCGCTGGCGTTCCTCTGCATCCCCGTGTTGATGATCGCGATGGCGATCGGCGTGTTCTTTTGCGTGCCGGAGCATACCGGCAAGGAGCTCAACGAGATCAGCGAGTGAGGCGCGCTATATTGTAGCCCGGATGAAGCGAAGCGAAATCCGGGACGGCCCCTCCGCGGAAAGACCGCCCCGGATTGCGCTTCGCTCCATCCGGGCTACAAAGCGCTTTTCGGTTCAATCCCGGTTCGCCGGCGTCTGGATGAAGCCGCGATTATGCGTCGGGCTGATCAGGATCTCGTTCATGCAGACCCGCGCCGGCATGCTGGCGACGAAGGCGATGGTGCGGCCGCAATCTTCCGGCTGCAGCATCCTGGCCTGCTCGGCCTCGCTCGGCACCACTGGCCGCTGCTTCAGGATCGGCGTTGCGACCTCGCCCGGCGACAGGCAGCAGGCGCGCAAGCCGTTGACGCATTCGTCCATGTTGAAGGAATGCGTCAGCGCCAGCACCGCGTGCTTGGTCGTGGTGTAGGCCGGGCCCGGCATCTTCGAGACATGACGGCCGGCCCAGGACGCGACGTTGATGATGCAGCCGTCCTTCTGCTGGCGCATCGTCGGCAGCACCGCGCGCATGCAATAGAGCACGCCGTTGAGGTTGACCTCGACCAGCTTGTCCCAGCCTTCCAGTTCCATGTCGGCCCAGCTGCGCTTCGGCACGTTGATGCCGGCGCTGTTGACCAAAAGGTCGATGCGGCCGTGTTTGCTGACGACCGCCTCGGCGGCCTTGTTGACGTCGGCCTTGTTGCTGACATCGAGCGGGATCGCCTCGGCCTTGCCGCCCTTTTTCGTGATGTTGGCCACCACGCGGTCGAGCTCTTCCTTGCGGCGGCCGGAGACCACCACCGTCCAGCCGTCCGCAGCCAGGAATTCCGCCCCGGATTCGCCTATACCGGTGCCGCCGCCGGTGACCCAGGCCACGCGTTTCCCATTATTTGTCATGCAAACTGTCTCCGTTGCTTTCCGAAGGGCGTTTTTGCTAATCCAGCCGGACTCTTACCGGCGCTTTTCGCCCCTCAGGGGATGTTGCATGAACACGACCACCAACGCCAACCTGTTTTCCCGCCTGTTCGACGGCCTCGACGACCCCGACCGGCTTGCGATCGAGCAGCTCGACGGCAGCCGCATTTCCTATGGCGATTTGATCGCGCGCGCGGGCCAGATGGCGAACGTGCTGGTGGAACGCGGCGTCAAGCCGGGTGACCGGGTCGCGGCGCAGACCGAGAAATCGGTCTCGGCCCTCGTGCTCTATCTCGCCACCGTGCGCGCCGGCGGCGTCTATTTGCCGCTCAACACGGCCTATACGCTGAACGAGCTCGAATACTTCATCACCGACGCCGAGCCGGCGCTGGTGGCCTGCGACCCCTCCAAGCTGGATGGCATCAAGGCGATCGCCGCCAAGGTGGGCGCCAAGGTCGAGACGCTTGACGCCACCGGCAAGGGCTCGCTGACCGAGGCCGCCGACAAGGCGCCGAAGGAGTTCACGACCGTGCCGCGCGGCAATGACGATCTCGCCGCGATCCTCTACACGTCGGGCACCACCGGCCGCTCCAAGGGCGCGATGCTGTCGCACGACAATCTGGCGTCGAACTCGTACTCGCTGGTCGACTACTGGCGCTTCACCGACAAGGACGTGCTGATCCACGCGCTGCCGATCTATCACACCCACGGCCTGTTCGTGGCGAGCAACGTGACGCTGTTCTCGCGCGCCTCGATGATCTTCCTGCCGAAGTTCGATCCGGACGCGATCCTGAAGCTGATGGCGCGCGCCACCGTGATGATGGGCGTGCCGACCTTCTATACCCGCCTGTTGCAGAACCCCGGCCTGAACAAGGACGCGACCAAACACATGCGGCTGTTCATCTCGGGCTCGGCGCCGCTGCTCGCCGACACCCATCGCGAATGGTCGGCGCGGACCGGACACGCCGTGCTCGAGCGCTACGGCATGACCGAGACCAACATGAACACGAGCAACCCCTATGACGGCGACCGCGTGCCCGGCGCGGTCGGCTTCGCGCTGCCCGGCGTCACGGTGCGGGTCACCGAACCCGACACCGGCAAGGAGCTCGCGCGCGAAACCATCGGCATGATCGAGGTCAAGGGCCCCAACGTGTTCCAGGGCTATTGGCGGATGCCGGAGAAGACCAAGGCCGAATTCCGCGGCGACGGCTTCTTCATCACCGGCGACCTCGGCAAGATCGACGGCAAGGGCTATGTCCACATCCTCGGCCGCGGCAAAGATCTGGTGATCTCCGGCGGCTTCAACGTCTATCCGAAGGAGATCGAGAGCGAGATCGACGCCATGCCCGGCGTGATCGAGTCCGCCGTGATCGGCGTGCCGCATGCCGATTTCGGCGAAGGCGTCACCGCCGTCCTCGTCTGCAGCAAAGGCGCCGATGTCAGCGAGGCGTCGGTGCTGAAGGCGCTCGACGGGCGGCTCGCCAAATTCAAGATGCCGAAGCGGGTCTTCGTGGTGGACGAATTGCCGCGCAATGCGATGGGCAAGGTGCAGAAGAACATTTTGCGCGAAACGTATAAGGATATCTACGCGAAGGGGTGAGGGGCGCGACGATGTCGCGATAACCGATGAACCGCAAAGAGGCTGTTCGGCTAAGTGACCAGCTCGTCATCGCCAACGAGGCGATGATGAAGGCTCGAACGGCTATTGCAGAACTCGGAGAAGAAGAGCAGCTAGAATTCGACGGCCCGCTCTTCGAGCTTCTGGTTGAGTTGCAATGGCAAGTGATGCTGCCACTTTACGAAAAATTTCCTGACTTGCTGCCGTCCGCGCTTCTTGAAGAAATGCCTGTCCCGGCCCCCATCACCGACGTGGCATGGCGCGACATAAAACTACCGCGTGGCGCGACCACAGCAGCGCTCGACGATTTCCTCATGTCGCTGCTGGAGCCGTACTGGCAAAAGGTCGCGCTGGTTCTGGGAAAAGGCATCGTACGTTCCGAAGAGCTGGGATTGCCGTTCAGCTATCACATGATGGCGGCACGTCTGCGATATCTATGGGATACGGGTCGAATCGAAGCTGAAGGTCATCTCCGCTCTCCCTCCCAAAGCCAGGTGCGATTGCAAGACTAGCGCGTAGTTTCGTAGCCCGGATGGAGCGAAGCGAAATCCGGGAGCGGTCGATTGCCGGCCAGGACCCCGGATTGCGCTGCGCTTCATCCGGGCTACGCGCTGCGGCTAATGTCCGCCGACGAGGCTGATCACGAACCGCCCGCCGACGATGAAGAGATAGGCCCCGAACGCCACCTCCAGCGCGCGCTTCGACAGCGCGTGCGCGACCTTGACGCCGAGCGGTGCAGTGACGAGCGTGGTCGGCATCACCAGCAGCGCACCGATCAGCGAGACATAGCCGAGCGCGAACGGCAGTTGTAGCGCCGTGACGTCGGGAAAGCGCGCGGCGGCGGGCCAACCGGCATAGACGTAACCGAGCGCGCCGGGGATCGAGATCAGCACCGCAAGCGCGGAAGACGTCGCGACCGCCTGATGGATCGGCCGGCCATAGAAGGTCATCAGCAAGTTGGCGAACAGGCCGCCGCCGATGCCCATCAGCGTCGACAGCAGGCCAACGAAGAAGCCGTAGACGCGCATCAGGAAACCCTTCGGCACGTCGTCGCCGAACTTCCAGGTCTCGCGCGCCAATAGCAGCCGCGCCGCCGCCGACCAGGCCACCATCACGAACACGATCTTGAACAGCCGCTCCGGCGCGAAGCGCGCGGTGACACTACCGGCGACGACGCCGATCACGATCGGCAACCACCAGCGCTTCAGGATCGTCATGTCGACCGCGCCGCGGCGATAATGGGCGCGAAACGAGCTCAGCGAGGTCGGGATGATGATCGCGAGCGAGGTGCCGATGCAGAGCGGCATCCGCACCTCGAGCGGCACGCCGGCGAGACGAAAGCATTCGTAGAACACCGGCACCAGGATCGCGCCACCGCCGATGCCGAACAGCCCGGCGAGAAAGCCGGACAGCGCCCCGACCGCGATCAGCAGCAGTGCAAGCTCGAGCAATTCCCTGGGATCGAGACCGGCCATCATGTCCTTAACGCAACGCTTGGCAGCCGCCTGCGGCGAATGCCTTGGCGTCCGTCTTGAGAGTTTTCGCGCAGAGCAATAGCCGCTTTTTGGATTCGGGAGTATCTATGCTCGTGAGCAGGCTCTCTCGCGAAATACGGAAGGATAGAGCTTGGACCAGCTTGCGGCGATGGCGGCCTTTGTCCGCGCGGTCGAGACCGGCAGCCTGTCGGCGGCGGCGCGCTCGCTGCCGACCTCGCTGACCTCGGTCAGCCGCCAGATCGGCGCGCTCGAAGAGCATTTCGGCACCCGCCTGCTGCTGCGCACCACCCGGCAGCTCGCGCTGACCGACGACGGTCGAATTCTCTACGAACGCGCGAAATCGATTCTCGGCGAAGTCAGGGAAATCGAGGCGGCGCTGGCGCGCGACCCGCATCAACCGTCGGGCCGGATCCGCGTCAGCTCGCCGAGCCTGATCGGGCGGCTCGTGATCGCGCCGTTGCTGGTGGAATTTCTACGTCGCTATCCGGCACTCTCGGTGGACCTGCTGTTGATCGATCGCGCCGTCGATCTGGTCGAGGAGGACATCCATCTCGCTGTCCGCATCGGCCGCCTGCGCGATTCACAGCTCGTCACGCGCAAGCTCACCGACCTGCAGATGATCGTGTGCGCGTCACCGGACTATCTGGCGCGGCGCGGTGAACCGCGAGCGCCGGACGATCTTGCCGGGCATGACTGCCTGGTGTTTTCCGATTCGCCTGGGAGTGCGGAGTGGCGCTTTGCCGACGGTTCGAAGACGGGTCGCAAATTCCGCATATCCGGTCGGCTCTGGATGAATAGCCTCGACACGCTCGTTGCTGCGGCGCGGGATGGCGCGGGCATCGTCCGCGTGCCGTCGTGGCAGGTGCAGTCCGATCTTGCGAACGGCCGCCTGCAACGCCTGCTGATCGAGCATGAGCCGGGCCCAACGCCGCTGCATCTGATGCTACAGCCGTCACGCCTGGCATCGCCTAAGATCAGGGCATTCGTCGATTATCTGGTGGAACAATGGGGCAGAATCGACGCCTTCCGGACGACGCCCGTGCGTCCGTGAACGCGCCGATCGATCTTGCGGATTTAGATTCAGTTTTTAGTTCGCGCAACCTTGCATCTGGTATACCACACTGCGGATCAACCAGAATTCGGCAACTCTAACAATGAACTTCGGTTCGACCGAAGGCTATTTGGCCGTTGCGCGGCGGGGTGCGACTCCGTAAATAGAACTCCTCTACCGCGTTCCCCGATGGGCCGGGCGCGGCCCCTCACATCATAAAGCCCGCCGATGACCGCCAGGATCGAACGACCGCTTTCACCCCATATTCAGACCTACCGGTGGACGCTGACGATGGCGCTGTCCATCGTCCACCGTGCCACAGGTTTGGCACTCTATTTCGGCACGCTGCTGCTGGCCTGGTGGCTGATCGCCGCCGCCACAGGCCCGACCGCCTACGCCAACGTCCAGGCCTTCACCGGCAGCGCGATCGGCAAGCTGATCGTGTTCGGCTACACATGGGCGCTGATGCACCATCTGTGCAGCGGCATCCGGCATTTCGTCTGGGACCTCGGCTACGGCTTCAAGGCCAATGAGCGCGAAGCCCTGACCTGGGGCGCGCTGGTCGCCGGCATCGCGCTGACCGTGCTGGTCTGGATCATTGCCTACGCGATTGGAGGTGGGCGATGAGCGGCCCCTCTTCGATGCGCACGCCGCTGGAGCGCGTCCGCGGCCTCGGCTCCGCCCATACCGGCACCGGCGATTTCTGGCGCCAGCGCCTCACCGCAGTCGCGATGACGCTGCTGATCGTTCCCGTCATCGTCGTGGTGATCATGTTGATCGGCCGCAACCATGCCGGCGCGGCACAGATCCTCGGCTCGATCCCGATCGCCATCATCCTGCTGCTCTTCATCGCCGCTAGCACCTGGCACATGAAGATCGGCATGCAGGTCGTGATCGAGGACTACATCCATAACGAGAAGCTGAAGATCGCCAGCGTGATGGCGAACAACTTCTTCTGCGTCGCGGTCGCATTGGCCTCGATCTACGCAATCCTCAAATTGTCGTCGGGAGTTTGACCCATGGCCGGTGAAGGAAACGGCAAGGCCACCAACGGCGGCCCGGCCACGAACGGCAAGGCCTACCCGATCGAGGACCACACCTACGACGTCGTCGTGGTCGGCGCCGGCGGCGCGGGCCTGCGCGCCGTGGTCGGCTGCTCGGAAGCGGGACTGCGCACCGCCTGCATCACCAAGGTGTTCCCGACCCGCTCGCACACCGTTGCGGCGCAGGGCGGCATCTCGGCCTCGCTCGGCAACATGCACCCCGACGACTGGCGCTGGCACATGTACGACACCGTCAAGGGGTCGGACTGGCTCGGCGACCAGGACGCGATCGAATACATGGTGCGCAACGCGCCCGACGCGGTCTACGAGCTCGAGCACTGGGGCGTTCCGTTCTCGCGCACCGAGGACGGCAAGATCTATCAGCGCCCGTTCGGCGGCATGACCCTGGATTTCGGCAAGGGCCAGGCACAGCGCACCTGCGCCGCCGCCGACCGCACCGGCCACGCCATGCTGCATACGATGTATGGCCAGTCGCTGCGCCACGCGGCCGAATTCTTCATCGAGTTCTTCGCCATCGACCTGATCATGGACGACCAGGGCGTCTGCCGCGGCGTGGTCGCGCTCAAGCTCGACGACGGCACGCTGCATCGCTTCCGCGCCCAGACCACGATCCTGGCGACCGGCGGCTACGGCCGCGCCTATGCGTCCTGCACCTCGGCCCACACCTGCACCGGCGACGGCGGCGGCATGGTGCTGCGCGCCGGCCTGCCGCTGCAGGACATGGAGTTCGTCCAGTTCCACCCGACCGGCATCTACGGCTCGGGCTGTCTCGTCACCGAGGGCGCGCGCGGCGAAGGCGGCTATCTCGTCAACTCCGAAGGCGAGCGCTTCATGGAGCGCTACGCGCCCTCGGCCAAGGACCTCGCCTCTCGCGACGTCGTCTCGCGCGCGATGACGATCGAGATCCGCGAAGGCCGCGGCGTCGGCAAGAAGAAGGATCACATCTTCCTGCACCTCGATCACCTCGATCCGAAGGTGCTGCACGAGCGGCTGCCGGGCATCTCCGAATCGGCGAAGATCTTCGCCAATGTCGACGTTACCCGCGAGCCGATCCCGATCGTGCCGACCGTGCACTACAATATGGGCGGCATCGCCACCAACTATCACGCCGAGGTGCTGACCAAGCGCAACGGCGACGACAATTCGGTGGTGCCGGGCCTGATGGCGATCGGCGAAGCCGCCTGCGTCTCGGTGCACGGCGCCAACCGCCTCGGCTCCAACTCGCTGATCGACCTCGTGGTGTTCGGCCGCGCCGCGGCGCTGCGCCTTGCCGACAAGCTGACCGCGAACGCCAAGCAGCCGGAGCTACCGAAGGATTCGGCCGACCGCGCGCTCGGCCGGCTCGATCACTTCCGCCATGCCTCCGGCGGCACGCCGACCGCGAAGCTGCGCGACAGCATGCAGCATGTGATGCAGAACAATTGCGCGGTGTTCCGCACCGGCGACGTGCTGCAGGAAGGCCAGAACCTGATCCACAAGGTCTATGGCGGCGTCAGTGATATCTCGGTCTCGGACCGCTCGCTGGTGTGGAATTCCGACCTGGTCGAGACGCTGGAGTTCGACAATCTGATCGTGCAGGCGGTCGTGACGATGGATTCGGCGGCGAACCGCACCGAGAGCCGCGGCGCGCATGCGCGCGAGGACTTCTCCGCCCGCGACGACAAGAACTGGATGAAGCACACGCTGACCTGGATCGATCCGGCCGGCAAGACCGCGATCGATTATCGTCCGGTCCACGACTACACGATGACCAATGATGTGCAGTACATCCCGCCGAAGGCGCGGGTCTACTGAGAACGAAGGCGAGCAAGCATGGTTGAATTCGCACTTCCGAAGAATTCGAAGATTTCAGGCGGCAAGACCTGGCCGAAGCCGGCCGGCGCCACCGAGACGCGCGAATTCCGGGTGTATCGCTGGAACCCGGACGACGGCAAGAATCCGAGCGTCGACACCTACTATGTCGACACCCATGATTGCGGTCCGATGGTGCTGGACGGCCTGATCTGGATCAAGAACCACATCGATCCGACCCTGACCTTCCGCCGCTCCTGCCGCGAAGGCGTCTGCGGCTCCTGCGCGATGAACATCGACGGCCAGAACACGCTGGCCTGCACCAAGTCGATGCACGACGTCGGCGCCGGCGGCGCGGTGAAGGTCAATCCGTTGCCGCACCAGCCGGTGGTCAAGGACCTCGTCCCCGACCTCACCAATTTCTACGCCCAGTATGCCTCGATCGAGCCGTGGCTGAAGACCACGACGCCGACGCCGCAGAAGGAGTGGAGGCAGAGCCACGAGGACCGCGAGAAGCTCGACGGTCTCTACGAGTGCATCCTGTGCGCCTGCTGCTCGACCTCGTGCCCGAGCTATTGGTGGAACAGCGAGCGCTTCCTCGGCCCCGCCGCGCTGCTGCAGGCAACGCGCTGGGTCACCGATTCCCGCGACGAGGCGACCGGCGAGCGGCTCGACAATCTCGAGGATCCGTTCCGCCTCTACCGCTGCCACACCATCATGAACTGCGCCAAGGCGTGCCCGAAGGGTCTCAATCCCTCCGAAGCGATCGCCGAGCTCAAGTTCAAGATGGTCGAACGCCAGATCTGATCCGATATCGCCGCGGCTGGCGCTGTTGTCAGCGGCCAGCCGCTGAAGGCCGGATCAGGATGTCGGCGCCGACCGCATCGACGGCAGGTCGATCGAGATCGAGCACGACGTCGACGATGCTGTGATCCTCCGGATCCATCGTCGCGGTGAAGCCGAGATCGCGGCACATCCCGATCATCGTGGTGTTCTCGGTCAGCACCTGGCCGGACAGGCGCTTCAAGCCCTCCGACCGCGCATAGTGGATCAGGAGCTGCATCAGCGCCCAGCCAAGCCCTTTGCCCTTCAGATCGGACTGCAGCAGGATCGCGTATTCGGCGTTCTGGTACAGCGAGTCCGAGTGCAGCCGGACCGCTCCCATCATCTCGCCGGTCGCCGGATCGAGCGCGACGAACGCCATCGCGCGCGCATAATCGAGCTGGGTCAGGCGCGCGATGAAGGCATGCGAGAATTCCTTCATCGCGTGGAAGAAGCGCAGCCTGAGGTCTTCGGCGGTGACGCGCTTGAAGAACTCGGCGACCATCGGCTCGTCCTCCGGCCGCATCGGTCGCACCATGACGCGCGAGCCGTCGCGCAGCGCCAGCTCGCCCTCCCATTGCGACGGATAGGGCCTCACCGCGAGCCGGGTCTGACCGGCGAACAGCCGCGCCGGCTTGCGGATCGCCACCCGCGCATCGAGCGCGAGCACGCCGGTCTCGTCCGCCAGCATCGGATTGATATCGAGCCCGGCGACCTCGGGAATGTCGGCGGCCATCTGCGCCAGCTCGACCAAAGTGAGCGGCACCACGTCGGCGGAAACGGCAGGCACATCGCCATAGCCGCCGAGCAGCCGCGAGACACGCGTCCGCCCGACCAGTTCGTGGGCGAGATTCATGTCGAGCGGCGGCAGCGCCAGCGCCTTGTCGTTGATCACCTCGACCGCGGGGCCGCCGCGGCCGAACACGATCACCGGGCCGAAGGTCGGATCGTCGGCGATGCCGAGGATCAATTCGCGCGCCGCGCGCCGCACGATCATCGGCTGGATCGTCACGCCTTGCAGCCTGGCATCCGGCCGCGCGCTGCGTGCCCGCTCCATCACGGTCCTGGCTGCCTCGACGACGCTCTCCCTGGTGCGCAGGTCGAGGATGACGCCGCCGACATCGGCGGCGTGCCTGATGTCGCGCGAGAACACCCTGACCACGATCGCGTGCCCCTCGGCGAGGAACGGCGCTGCCTTCTCGGCGGCGTCCTCGGCGCTGTCGGCGACGACAGTCGTCACGATCGGAATGCGGTAGGCCTCGAACAGGGCGACGATCTCGGCTGGATCGAGCCAGGCGCGCCCCTCCGACAATGCCTTCACGACGACGTGCCGCGCCGCCGCGGTCTCCGGCGTGAATACCGACGCGACACCCGGCGGGGTCGCGGCGAGCGCCGTGGAGGCTTCGCGATAGCGCACCAGATACATGAAGGCGCGGACCGCATCGTCCTCGGTCGGGAAATGCGGAATCCGCGCCGCCTCGAAGATCGCGCCGGTGCGCTCGTCGGCGCCGACCCACGCCGCAAGCACCAGCGCCGCCACCGCGCTCCGCTTCGTCCTGCGCTCGCGCACGCATTGCGCCACCGCCTCGGCAATGCCCTCGGCCGGCGCCACCGCGGTTTCCACATTCGCGACCAGCACCGCGTCGCTGTTCGCATCGTCGAGCAGCGCATTAAGCGCCACGACGTAGCGGGCGGCATCCGCATCGCCCGCGATATCGACGGGATTGGCGCACGACCAGCCCTGCGGCAGCATCTTGTCGAGCCGCTCGATCGTCTCCGTCGTCAGCGTCGCGGGGACGCCGCCGAGCTCGGCCAGCCGATCGGTCGCGAGGATGCCGAGCCCGCCGCCATTGGTCAGGATCGCGAGCCGGTTGCCGCGCGGCACGAAGCCGCGGCCGAGCAGCTCGGCGCAGTCGAACAGCTGGCGAAGGTCGTAGACGCGCAATATGCCGGCGCGGCGGAACGCGGCGTCATAGACCGCGTCGGAGCCGGCCAGCGCGCCGGTGTGGGTCGCGGCTGCCTTTGCGCCTTCTGCCATCCGCCCGGACTTGACGATGATGACCGGCTTCATGCGCGCCGCGGCGCGCGCCGCCGACATGAACTTGCGGGCATCCTTGACCGCTTCGAGGTAGATCAGGATCGCGCTGGTATGATCGTCGAGCGCGAAATAATCCAGCAGATCGGCGACGTCGACATCGAGTTGATCGCCGATCGATGCGATGCCGGAGAAGCCGAGCCGCCGCTCCGCCGCCCACTCGATCATCGCCGAGGCGACCGCGCCGGACTGCGAGATCAGCGCGACATGGCCGTCGGACGGCTGATGCGAGGCGAAGCTCGCATTGAGCTTCGCTCGCGGCACCATGATGCCGAGGCAATTCGGCCCGACCAGGCGCATGCCGTGCCGCCGCGCCGTCTGCTCCACGACCTCCGCGAGCGAACCCGCGCCGTGGCCGAGGCCGGCCGACAGGATCGCCGCACCGGCGACCCCGGCGATGCCAGCCTGCGCGACGATCTCCGGGATCGCGGCCGGCGGCGCGCTGATGACGACGAGGTCCGGAACGAACGGCAGCGACTTCAGGTCGGCAACGGTGGGCTCGCCGTCGACATCCGCATAGTGCCGGTTGACGACGCCCAGCCTGCCGGGAAAGCCGCTCGCCTTGATGTTTCGGAGGAGAGCGGCGCCGAGCGACGACGGCCGCGGGCTGCCGCCGACGATGGCGATGCTTCGAGGCGAAAATAGCCGCTCCAGGCCGTACGTCGACATTGCGCAGTCTCGCAGGGAACCCGCGGACGCGCATGAGCGTCCGCGAATGAACTCTACTTCGTCGTCCGGCCCGTTGCACCCCGTCGCGGCCGCGACGGAATGCGACTAATGCAGCCCCAGCGCCTGCGCCAGATTGAAGGTCAGGAAGCTCGCGGCATAGGCCAGCGCGAGCATGTACAGGAACGTCACCACCATCCACTTCGCGCCGCCGGT
Organism: Bradyrhizobium sp. CCBAU 53421; assembly: GCF_015291625.1. NCBI lineage: Bacteria > Pseudomonadati > Pseudomonadota > Alphaproteobacteria > Hyphomicrobiales > Nitrobacteraceae > Bradyrhizobium > Bradyrhizobium sp. CCBAU 53421. Next base: position 367,459 of record NZ_CP030047.1, on the reverse strand, counting down.
CTCGCGGCGGATCACCGCGAGCGTCGAGGCGCATTGCGGGGCGAAGATGTACCAGACCAGCATCGACAGCGCGGTCGGCAGCGTCCATTTCTGCGCCAGCACCTGGCCGATCTGTTCCGCCGCCTCCTTGCCGCCCTCGATCGAATAGACGGTGCCGAGCGCCGCGACCGCGACCTCGCGCGCCGCCATACCCGGGATCAGCGCCACCGCGATCTGCCAGTTGAAGCCGATCGGCCGCAGCAGCGGCTCGAGCGCATGGCCGATCATCGCCGCGAAGCTGTAGTTGATCGCCGGCCCCTCGGCGCCGGTCGGCGCGGTCGGGAACGAGGCCAGGAACCAGATCAGCACCATCATCGAGAGGATCGTGGTGCCGGCGCGATACAGGAACATCTTGGCGCGATTGAGCACGCCGATCGCGATGCTCTTCAGCCGCGGCACCTTGTAGTCGGGCAATTCCAGCATGAACGGCGCCGGCGCATGGTCGCGCCACAGGAAGAACTTTGCGATCGCCGAGACCGTCAACGCGCTGGTGATGCCGGCGGCATAGAGGCCGAACATCACGAGCCCCTGCAGATTGACGAAGCCCCACAGCGTGGTCGCCGGAACGAAGGCCGAGATGATCAGCGTATAGACCGGAATCCGCGCCGAGCAGGTCATCAGCGGCGCGATCAGGATCGTGGTCAGGCGGTCGCGGCGATTGTCGATCACCCGCGTCGCCATGATGCCGGGAATGGCGCAGGCAAAGCTCGACAGCAGCGGAATGAAGGCGCGGCCATGCAGCCCGGCGCCGCCCATGATGCGGTCCATCAGGAATGCGGCGCGCGCCATGTAGCCGAAATCTTCCAGCAGCAGGATGAACAGGAAGATGATGATGATCTGCGGCAGGAACACGATGACGCTGCCGACGCCGGAGATCAGGCCGTTCTGCAGGAAGCTCTGCAACAGGCCCCAGCTTTCGGGCAACAAATCGTGGATCAGCTGCCCGAGCGCGGAGAAGCCGTCCGACAGCAATTCCATCGCCGGCTGCGCCCAGGTGAACACCGCCTGGAACATCACGAACAGGATCACGGCCAGGATCAGGAGACCCCAGACCGGATGCAGCACGACCGAATCGATCCGGTTGGTCAGCGTGTCGGGCTTGGTCGGCAGCGTCACCGCCGCGGCGATGATGCGGTCGGCCTCGCGCTGCGCCGCCTTGAGGTCGGCAATCGTCGGCGTCGTCCACTGGCTGGCCGCCGCCTCGTGCGACCGAGCCAGGAATTCGTCGGTCCGCTTCAAGAGCTCGTCGACGCCGCCCTTGCGGACCGCGACCGAGGTCACGATCGGCAGCCCCAGCTCTTGCGACATGCGATCGAGATCGATCGTCACGCCGCGGCGCTTCGCGATGTCGATCATGTTGAGCACCAGCATCATCGGCCGGCCGACGCGCTTCAGCTCGAGCACCAGCCGCAAGGTCAGCCGCAGATTGGTGGCGTCGGCGACGCAGAGCACGAGATCGGGCACCGCCTCGCCGTCGAAGCGGCCGAGCACGATGTCGCGGGTGATCTCCTCGTCCGGGCTGCGGCCGCGCAGCGAATAGGTGCCGGGCAGGTCGAGCACCGTCACGCTGCGGCCCTCCGGCGTGACGAAGCCGCCGGATTTGCGCTCGACCGTGACGCCGGGATAGTTGGCGACCTTCTGGCGGCTGCCGGTCAGGCTATTGAACAGCGACGTCTTGCCGGTGTTCGGCGCGCCCACCAGCGCCAGGCGTAGCGATGCAGTTGTCATTCGACGATTACAGCCATGGCTTCGCTCCGGCGCAGCGCGATCGTGATGTTGTCGACGCGCACCGCGATCGGATCCCGCCGGATGGTGCCTTCATGCAGGATTTCCACGCGCGCGCCCTCGACAAATCCCATCTCCACCAGGCGCTGCTCGAGCTCCTGCGGAGAGAGCGATGAACCCGTCACGAGCGCATCGAGCCTGATGATCTTGCCGACAAAACCGCGATCCGCATGTCCGAGCCGGATGTCCTGTAGATTATCCTGGGAGGAGTTTGGATCGCCTGTCATGCGGCCTGTTTTTCAGCAGGTAGTCACAGGGTCAAGCATTTGCCCGTGAGAGGTTTTAGAACTCCTAAAAACAGTGCCGGGAAGCGTCATCCGGGTGGTTTTTCCGCTTGACGGCCGGCGCGGCGCTAACGGGGTCGTGATGACGCCGGGCGGCATCCGCCCTGCGTCGCCCCGGACGAGTGCCGGCTCCCAATTGATCGATCCGGGTTGGCCTCCGGTAACCTTGACCGGCGGATGGATGACGAGGCAGCCGCCGCGCCGGGCGCCGATGCGGGGTTTCGCTTCCTCCGGTGCGACGGTTTGCGTTAAGGTCCACAAGGAGCCGGAGCGCCCGTGCCGACCGCACAACGCAATTCGCTGAGACTGTTGCAATGGATGATGGCCGCCTCGCTGGCCCTTCCGCTGGCGCTGTTCCTGTTCGCTTCCTCGATGTCCCGGATCTCGACCAGCGAGGCCGCCGACCAGGAAATCCAGCGCACGCTTGACGTCGCCCATGAGCACGCGCTCAAGGTGTTCGAGACCATCGACCGGAGCCTCGCCGAGGTCACCGAGGTCGTCCGCGGCATGAGCGATGCCGATATCGTCGCGCGCGAGAAGAGCCTGCACGAGCGGCTGCGCCGGGTCGCCGAGGCGCTGCCCCAGGTGAAATCGATCTGGGTGTTCGATGCCAACGGCCATGCCCTCGTCAACAGCCTGGTGCAACCGGCCCCCGACATCGATTTCTCGGATCGGGATTACTTCCGCATCCACGCCGAGCGCGACATCGGCACCTATATCGGCGAGGTGCTGACGCCGCGGGCGCCCTATCAGGGCGCGCGGTTCTTCAGCGTCGGCCGCCGCCGCAACAACGAGGACGGCAGCTTTGGCGGCGTGATCCAGGCCTCCGTGCTTCCGGAGTATTTCGAGAATTTCTACGCCAAGATCGGCCGCGAGCCCGGCAGCTTCCTGACGCTGATCCGAACCGATGGCTCGATACTGGCGCATTTCCCGGTGATCGACCACGACGCCAGGTTCGAGCCGAGCGGGCCGCTTGGGCGGCAGATCGTCGCCAATCCCGAGACCGGCGGCATGACGATCCGTTCCCCGGCCGACGGCATCGAACGGCGCATGCGCTATCAGCGGCTGGCCGAATACCCGATCTATGTCAGCGCGGGGCTCGAAACCTCGGCGATCCAGGCGCGCTGGATCTCGACCATGGCGCAGCACCTGATCTTCGGCATCCCGGCGACCGCGCTGCTGTTTGGCCTGCTCATGCTCGCCTATCAGCGAACCGAACGCCTGGAGGAGGAGGCCGACCGGCGCATCGAAGCCGAGGAGGCGTTGCGGCACGGCCAGCGGTTGGAAGCCCTCGGGCAGCTCACCGGCGGCGTCGCGCACGACTTCAACAATCTGCTCACCGTGATCCGCGCGTCGGTCGACATGCTGCGGCGGCCGGACCTGCCGGAGCCGCGGCGGCAGCGCTACATCGATGCGATCTCCAACACCGTGAACCGTGCCGCCAAGCTGACCAACCAGCTGCTCGCGTTCGCGCGCCGGCAGACCCTGAAGCCCGAGGTATTCGACGCCTGCCTGAACGTCCGCACCCTGAGCGAGATGATCACGACCCTGATCGGCTCGCGGATCGAGATCACGGCGCAGGTGCCGGACGAAACCTGCTTCGTCAACGCCGATGCCGGCCAGTTCGAGACCGCCATCATCAATATGGCGGTGAATGCGCGCGACGCGATGGACGGCGTCGGGCGGCTCACGATCGCGGTCCGCGCCGTGAAGAACCTGCCGTCCGGGGCGAGCACGCAGCCGAGCTCGCACGGCCATGTTGCGGTGTCGGTGACCGACACCGGCGTCGGAATTCCGCAGGAATTGTTCGGCCGCATCTTCGAGCCGTTCTACACCACCAAGGAGGTCGGTCACGGCACGGGCCTTGGCCTGTCGCAGGTGTTCGGCTTCGCCAAGCAATCCGGCGGCGAGGTCACCGTGACCAGCGAAATCGGCAAGGGCTCGACGTTCACGCTGTATCTCCCGCGTGTCGTCGGCGGGCACAACGCGCAATCGCCGCTCACCGAGGATGCGCCGTCGGTCGAGCCGACCAGTGCGTCGGTCCTCATCGTCGAGGACAATGCCGAGGTCGGAAAGTTCGCCGCCGACACGCTAACCCAGATCGGCTGCACCTGCGTGCTGGTGGAGAACGCCACCCACGCGCTGGAGGAGCTGGCCGTCGACCCCGACAGGTTCGACCTTGTGTTCACCGATGTCGTGATGCCCGGCATGAGCGGCATCGAGCTTGCCGAGGAGATCCGCCGGCAGCGGCTCGATCTGCCGATCGTGCTCGCCTCCGGCTACAGCCAGGTGCTGTCGCAGCAGGGCAGCGGCGGCTTCGAGCTGCTGCAGAAGCCGTATTCGGCCGAGCAGCTGGCGCGCGTGCTGCACAAGGCCACGCGCTCGCGCCGGCTGAAGCGGGATCAGGCGCCGGCGGGGGCGAAGTGATTGCGCGCTAGGCCGGGACGACGCTGAGATTGTTGCGCCACGCAAGGATTGGCAGGTTTTGCTGAGTTGCCCGTCGGGCTATTCTGTCGCGCGTCTCTTCCGGAGCACGCGACTAACCGCCGGAAGCTGCACGGAACCGGGTAATTTGCCTGGCGTTATCGTGCCATGGGCAAAGCTGAGGCAAAATCCCAATCGTCGGACAGGCCGTCGTCGGCCAAGACTGCATCGCCGCGGAAAGCGAGCGCAAAGGCGGCCGATCAAGAGCGCAAGGATCCCGCAGCAGGCGAAGCCGACGACAAATCGGAATTCGTCGAGGTGATTGCCGAAGGCGGCGACGATGTCGAACCGCCGCCGCCGGAAATCGTCGAACCCGATCCCGAGCTGTCGACCGAAGAGGCCGAACAGGCGCGCAAGGACTATTTGCTGACGCGGTTCTGGATCAGCGCACGCGGCTATTGGGGCCAAAGCGGCGACCGGCTGGCATGGCTGTTCACGATCGGCCTGCTGCTGCTGATCGTCGCCAATGTCGCCGTCCAGTACGGCATCAATGTCTGGAATCGCGCAATCTTCGATGCGATCGAGAAGCGCGATTCGGCCAGCGTCTTCCACCTGACGGCCGTCTTCTTTCCGCTCGCAATCGGCAGCGTGCTCTTGGGTGTCGCCCAGGTGTTCGGCCGGATGGGCATTCAGCGGCGCTGGCGCGCCTGGCTGACCAACGCCGTCGTCTCGCGCTGGCTGGCGAACGGCCGCTACTACCAGCTCAACCTCGTCGACGGCGATCACAAGAATCCGGAATACCGCATCGCCGAGGATCTGCGGATCGCGACCGATTCTCCGGTCGACTTCATCGCCGGCGTGACGTCGGCACTGCTCTCGGCCGTCACCTTCATCGTCGTGCTCTGGACCATCGGCGGCGCGCTGACGGTGACGCTCGGCGGCTCGTCCATCAGCATCCCGGGCTTCCTGGTCATTGCCGCGATCATCTATGCGGCGGTCGCGTCGGGCTCGATCACGGCGATCGGCCGCAGCTTCGTGCAGATCTCCGAGGACAAGAACCAGGCGGAAGCGGAATTCCGCTACATCCTGACCCGCGTGCGCGAGAATGGCGAAAGCATCGCGCTGCTCGGCGGCGAAACCGAGGAGCGCGACGGCATCGACAAGACGTTCTCGAACGTGTTGCGGCAATGGGCGCGGCTCGCCGGGCAGCACATGCGCACGACGCTGGTGTCGCAGGGATCGAATCTCATTGCGCCGGTGGTCCCCTTGCTGCTGTGCGCGCCAAAATTCCTCGACGGCAGCATGTCGCTCGGCCAGGTGATGCAGGCGGCCTCGGCCTTCACCATCGTGCAGACCGCGTTCGGCTGGCTGGTCGACAACTATCCGCGGCTCGCCGACTGGAACGCCTGCGCACGGCGCATCGCCTCGCTGATGATGTCGCTCGACGGGCTTGAACGCGCCGAGACCGGCGACGGCTTCGGCCGCATCGAGCGCGGCGAGACCGAGGGCGATGCCATGCTGAGCCTCAACGACCTTTCCGTCACGCTGGACGACGGCACCGCCGTGGTCGGGGAGACCGAAGTGGTGATCGAACCGGGCGAGCGGCTGTTGGTCGCCGGCGAATCCGGCACCGGCAAGAGCACGCTGGTGCGCGCCATCGCCGGCCTGTGGCCATGGGGCGGCGGCAGTGTCGGCCTGCACGCGGACCGCCGCCTGTTCATGCTGCCGCAAAAGCCCTACGTGCCCTCGGGCACGCTGCGGCGCGCGGTGGCCTATCCCGGCGCGGCGGAGGACTGGAGCGTCGATGAGATCGGCGATGCCTTGCACAAGGTCGGCCTCGACCATCTGAAGGACAAGATCGAGGAGGACGCGCCGTGGGACCAGACCCTGTCCGGCGGCGAGAAGCAGCGGCTCGCCTTTGCCCGCCTGCTGCTGCACAGCCCCGACATCGTCGTGCTCGACGAGGCGACCTCCGCGCTCGACGAGAAGAGCCAGGACAAGATGATGGAGACGGTGACGACGGAACTGCCGAAAGCGACCATCGTCAGCGTCGCCCATCGCGTCGAGCTCGAAGCGTTCCATAGCCGCAAGATCGTGCTGGAGCGCCGCAAGGGCGGCGCCAAACTGGTCAGCGACGTCGATCTGATCCCGCGCAAGGGCAAGCGGCGGCTGCTCGGACGCTTCCTGCGGCAACGGCAGGCATCGGGCAAGGCGGCATAACGGGCGTTGGCGCTGCCGGCAAAACCGGCTATGCATGCCGCGCTTTTGACGAGGCCATGCGTGATCCCCAGCAACGACATATCGCCGGCGCCGTTCGGCGCCCTGGCGCCCAATGCGGCGCAGGCCGCCATCATCCGGCTTGCGCATGCTAGCGGATTGAAGCGCGGCGCGTTCCGGCCCTGGCTGTCGCGGCTGGTCAATCTGTTCGGTTCGGGACCACTTGATGTGACCTATCAGGGCGCATCGTTCCGCTTCTATCATCAGCAAAGCGCGACCGAGCGCGGCGCGCTGTTCAATCCCGATTACAACCTTGAAGAACTCACGTTCCTGCGGGCGCATGTCGGCGCGGGTGGCACTTTCGTCGATCTCGGCGCCAATGTCGGCACCTATGCGCTGGCGCTGGCGCGCGATGTCGGGCCCGGTGGCAAGGTGATCGCGATCGAGCCGCATCCGGTGACGCATGCGCGGCTCAAATTCAACACCGAGGCCTCCGGCTTTCCGCAGGTGCGCCTAGTTGCGGCGGCCGCTGGCCCGACCGATGGCGAACTGATGATCGAGACCGACGGCGACAATCTCGGCGCCAGCCACATCGTCACCGGCACGCCCACCGGCAAGGCGTACAAGGTGCCCTCTCTGCGGCTGCAGCGCATTCTCGAGGAGGCCGGTGCGAGCAAGGTCGATGCGCTGAAGATCGACGTCGAGGGATTCGAGGACCGCGTGCTCACCGGCTTCTTCCGCGACGCGCCGGAACGCTTGTGGCCCCGCGCGGTCGTGATCGAGCATCTGTCAAAGGACGAATGGACCGACGACTGCATTGCGGACATGCACACGCGTGGTTACGTCGATCAGGGTCGGACGCGGAGCAACACGCTGCTTGTGCGCGGTTGAGATGGCGCGCGGCTGAAATCGGCCGCGCCAGTCAACGCCTGTCTTCTCCTTCCCCCTGAAAGGGGCAAGGTCGGGATGGGGTCAGCCGCAGGCAACGCTGTCTGCGGAGAGCGCAGATCCCCACCCGCTTTGCTCTGACCAGCAAAGCGACCTCCCCGTTTCAAGGGGAGGTGAAGCGAGATCGAGATAAACTGCATCACAACAAGGGAGCCTCGCGATGCTCGACCATATCGGCTTTTCGGTATCCGACTATGAACGCGCGAAGGCGTTCTACCAGACGGCGCTGGCGCCGCTCGGCTATGGCCTGATCATGGAGGTGCCCGCTGAAGTCACCGGGCACGCGCCTGCGGCGGGCTTCGGCGCCGACGGCAAGCCGGATTTCTGGATCGGCGGCGAGGGCGCGATGAACAAGCCGGTGCATATCGCGGTAGTGGCCAAGGACCGCGCCACCGTCGACGCTTTCTACAAGGCTGCGATGGCAGCCGGCGGCCGCGACAACGGCGCGCCCGGCATTCGCGCGCATTATCATCCGAATTATTACGGCGCGTTCGTGCTCGATCCCGACGGCCACAACATCGAGGCGGTCTGCCACACGCCCGGATAACGGGAACGGCGCGGCGCGCGATTCGTTGTCGCTTCGAACTTCGATGGAGCGATCGATGCGCGCGACGCGACCTGACATCGGCGGACCTGACACCGGCAACAGGATCTCGATCTGATGCCGATCGAACCGCCCGAGATTCCGCCGACCACGCCAGGCAACCCGAGCGAGCCGCCGCCGGGAATTCCGCCCGGCAATCCGCAGCCGGAGGTGCCGCCGCCGGTGCGCGAACCCGGTGAGCCGCCGCGACCGGACGAATTGCCCGGCAAGACTCCTGACGAATCACCGGTGCGCGGACCGCCCGGACCATCCGGCCCGCCGCCTGCGACAGATCGCCCCGCAGCGCAGTGATTCACGCGCGCGCCTTAGTTCCGCATCGATTGCGACTGTGTCGAAGCGTTTCTTCTGAATGTCCAGTGAACAAACGCACATGCAACCCGTTATAATGTCGAAATAAACTTCGCCGATGATTCGGCACTCGCCACAATCCGGCCTAACCGCTGGCAATTCATCGTGCTGCCGAATTGTTCGGCTCTCACTTCCTTTCCTTCCCGCCCAGACTTTCCGCCGGGGACTCCAAGACCATGACAAAGCTTCGTCTCGTGCTGCTTGCCACGACTGCGCTGACGGTGATGCAGTTCGCCACCTCAGCATCGCACGCACAAACTTCGCCGCTGGTCGTCGCTCAGGCGCAGCCAAAGGAAGAGCTCGGACCTGACGGAAAGCCGAAGCCGCGGCCCGCGCCGGGCGCTCCCGCGCATCCGGCACCGCCCGCCGCCGCACCGCATCCGCAAGCGCCGCCTCCGGCAGCCGCGCCGCCTGCGCACCCGGCTCCGCCGCCGGCAGCTGCACCTGCGAAGCCGACCCCGCCACCGGCTCCGGCGCGGCCCGAGCCGCCCACAGCTGCGCCCGCAAAGCCGACGCCGCCCCCGGCAGCCGCACCGCATCCGGCGCCGCCCCCGGCTCCCGCCCGGCCCGAACCGCCCGCCGCGCGTCCGGCACCGCCTCCACCGGCAGCCGCGCCCGCACGGCCCGAACCGCCGGCCGCGAAGCCGGCGCCAGCACCTGCACGGCCGGAGCCGCCTGCAGCGGCACCCGCGAAGCCTGCGACGCCACCGCCGCCGGCAGCTGCGCCCGCACATCCGACGCCGACCCCGCCGCCACCTGCCGCAGCACCGCAGCGCCCGGGCACACCGCCGCCCGGCGCGGGTCCCGCGCACACGCCGCCGACGCCCGCCCCGGGTGCCGCAGCGCCGGGCGCCGCAGCTCCCGCAGCACGCCCCGGCACGCCGCCCGCCGCCGCAACGCCAACACCCGCAGCGCCGGGAGCTGCAACGCCAGCTCCGGGAGCTCCGACAACGGCGCCGGCCGAACGCCGGCCTGGCGATCGCCCGGGTGGCGAGCGTCCCGCTGGCGAACGCCCTGGCGGCGCCAAGCAACCGCCGGGCACACCGCCCGCGCCTCCGCCCGGCGCGACGTCGCCGCCAGCGCCTTCGACAACGACGCCTCCCGCCGCCGGACAGCCGCCGGCACGGCCCGGGACACCCGGCACACCGCCCGCCGCGACCACGCCTCCGGGCGCGACGCCGACGCCGCCCGCACCGGGTCAGCAGGGACGTCCAGCCACACCGCCCGGCACGCCTCCGGCCCCGGGCGCGGCAATGGGCGCTCCCGGCGCTGCTCCTGCTGCAACTCCGGCTCCGGGTCAGGCAGCACGCCCGGGCGCAGCGCCCGGCGTAACGCCGGCCCAGGGAGCTGCCATGGGCGCGCCCGCGGCACCGACGGTCGTCCCCGGCTCGGCGGCTGCAACGCCTCCGCCCGGCAAGGCGCAATACGCCCCGCCGACGGTTGCACCGGCATTCCGGGCCGCGCCTGCGGTCGCAGCGCCGCTGCCGCCGCCGCCACGGCATGACAACATTACGCCGCTTGCGATCGGCGCCGCGGTCGGTGCGGGCGTGGTGGCTGGCGCAATCATCGGCGGGAGCATCGCCGACCTGCGCGGCCAGCGGCAGGAAGTGGTCGAAGGCGGCCGCACGATCTACACCGAGCCGGACCGCGTCATCATCCGCGACCCGGGCGGCCAGGCCTATGTGCGCGGCGACGACGTCTATCGTTTCCGCTATGGCGCGCGCGACATCCGCACCGAAACGATCGGCGGCGAAACCCGCACCGTGGTGGTTCGTCCCGACGGCAGCGAGATCATCACCGTGGTCGGTGCCGACGGCCAGATGCTGCGCCGGATCCGCAGGGACCCGGGCGGGCGCGAGCTCGTCATCATCGACAACAGCTATCGCGATCCGCGCGCGGTCGGCGGCTTCTATGTCGACGTACCGCCGCCGGTCGTCAACATTCCCTATGATCGCTACATCGTCGACGCTGAGGACGCGTCGCCCGACGTGATCTACGAGACCATGGAGGCACCGCCGGTGCAGCGGATCGATCGGCGCTACTCGCTCGAAGAGATCCGCTACAGTCCCAATGTTCGCATGCAGATGCCGAGCATCGACCTCAACACGATCAACTTCGACTCCGGATCGTGGACCATCCCGCCGGATCAGGCGGCGAGGCTGCAGGTGATCGCCGACGGTCTCAACCGGGCCATCCAGCGCAATCCGCGCGAGGTGTTCCTGATCGAAGGCCACACCGATGCGACCGGCAACGACACTGACAATCTGTCGCTGTCCGACCGCCGTGCGCAGTCCGCCGCGGAGTTGCTGACGCAGCAGTTCGGTGTGCCGGCGGAAAACCTGACCTCGCAGGGTTATGGCTCGCAATACCTGAAGGAGCAGACCGACGGACCGAGCCGCATCAACCGGCGCGTCACCGTCCGCCGCATCACCCCGCTGCTCAACGGCGGCTCCGCCTCCGCCGCCCCGCCGCGCTGAGCCGGCGCGACATCACGATCCGAAATGGCCGGGAGCGATCCCGGCCATTTTTGTTTTCTTCTCCTTCCCCCTAAAAGGGGGAAGGCTGGGATGGGGTCGGCCACGGGCGACGCTGTGCGTGAAGAGAGCAGATCCCCACCCGCTTTGCTCTGACGAGCAAAGCGACCTCCCCTTTTCAAGGGGAGGTTGGAGCTGCGTAGCGAGGATGGAGCCTGTCTCCAATGCGAGCTCTCACCGCGCCATCTGCTGCGGGTCGTAGAAGAAGCGCTCCTCGATCAGTTCCTCGCCGCGCCAGGTCTGCCAGGCGACCTCCTCCATGCTGCGGACCTTGCCGTCCTTGCCGGTGAACTCGAACCGCCAGCAGATCGCCGAGTGGTCGCCGTCGAGCAGCAGCGGCCCGAGCCGCGTGGTCTTCACACCCGAGACCGCGGCCAGCACCGCCGCCTCGCGCGCCGCCAGCGCCTCGCGGCCGACGCGCCATTCGCCGTCGTTTTCCTGGGTCCGTGCATCGGCCGTATAGAACTTCCTGATCGCGCCGACATGGTCGTTGGATTCGACCGTGTCGGCGAAGGCTTGCAGCGTCGTGAGCGAGGGCATCGGGCAATCTCCATTTACCGACTGATAGTCGGTATTTATCGACTGGTAGTCGGTAAGTCAACTGGCGCCGATCTGGAACCTGGGCTAGACAGCGTGATCCGGAAAAGTGCGAAGCGGTTTTCCGGCGACAAGCGCGCAGCGTTTGCGTTGAGATCATGCTCAAACAAGAGCGAAGCGATGGCAACCCAGGCCGAACGACGCGAGAAGACCAGAGCTGCCATCGTCAAGGCGGCGCGGCGCATCTTTGGCGAACGCGGCTTTGCGGCGGCGACGATGGATGACATCGCCGCCGGCGCGCGCGTCGCCAAGGGCGCGGTCTATCATCACTTCGCGACGAAAGAGGCGGTGTTCGAGGCGGTGTTCGAGCAGGTGTCGATCGACCTCGTCGCCGATCTCGACCGCATCTCGCGCGCCGAGAACGATCCGCTCGCGGCGATGGCGGCGGGCACGCAGGGCTATTTCGCGGCGTGCTCGAAGGGCCCTACCGGCCAGATCATCTTGCGCGATGGCCCCGCCGTGCTCGGCTGGGAACGCTGGCGCGAGATCGACGCCAAGCATTTCGGCGGCAAATTTCCGCGCGCGCTGACGGCGGCGATGGATGCCGGCGTGATCGCGAAGCAGCCGGTCGAGCCGCTGGCGCGGCTGCTGCTCGGCGCGGTAACGGAAGCCGCGGTCGCGGTCTCTGCGGGGCCGGACATCGGCAAGACCGGCACCGATTACGCGCGCGCGTTTCGCTCGCTGCTCGATGCGCTCAGGTTGAAGTGAACGGTGTCGCCGCGCTCATAGTTCCGTCATCCTGAGGAGCGCGTAGCGCGTCTCGAAGGATCGACGGCCGCCAGCGTGGCCGTGCATCCTTCGAGGCTCGCTCCGCTCGCACCTCCAGCGACAAAGCCGAAGCCTTTGCGCGGGGATGACGGTGATGGAGCGCCGCCTCAGTCCTTGTCGTTCTCGAGCTGGAAGATCTGCGAGCCTTCGCCGCCCGAGAGCAGGCCGGTCTTGTTGTAGAGGCCGAGCTTGGCACGGGTGTCTGATATGTCGAGGTTGCGCATCGTCAGCTGGCCGATGCGGTCGGCCGGCGTGAAGGCGGCGTCCTCGACCTTCTCCATGCTGAGCCGCTCCGGCGCATAGGTCAGGTTCGGGCTCTCGGTGTTTGATATGGAGTAGTCGTTGCCGCGGCGCAGCTCGAGCGTCACCTCGCCGGTGACGGCCCGCGCCACCCAGCGCTGCGCGGTCTCGCGCAGCATCAAGGCCTGCGAATCGAACCAGCGGCCCTGATACAGCAGACGGCCGAGCCGCATGCCGCTGATGCGGTACTGCTCGATCGTATCCTCGTTGTGAATGCCGGTGACGAGGCGCTCATAGGCGATGTGCAAGAGCGCCATGCCCGGCGCCTCGTAGATGCCGCGGCTCTTGGCCTCGATGATGCGGTTCTCGATCTGGTCGCTCATGCCAAGGCCGTGGCGGCCGCCGATCGCATTGGCCTCCAGGAACAGCGCGACCGGATCGGCGAACGTCTTGCCGTTCAGCGCGACCGGCTGGCCCTCCTCGAAGCGCACCACGACCTTCTCGGGCTTGACGTCGCAATCGGCGCGCCAGAACGGCACGCCCATGATCGGGTTGACGATGGTGATGCCGCTCGCAAGGCTCTCGAGATCCTTGGCCTCATGGGTCGCGCCGAGCAGATTGCTGTCGGTCGAATACGCCTTCTCCGCGCTCATCTTGTAGGCAAAACCCTGCGCGGTCATGAACGCCGACATCTCGGCGCGGCCGCCGAGCTCGTCGATGAACTGCTGGTCGAGCCAGGGCTTGTAAATGCGCAGGCTCGGGTTGGTGAGCAGGCCGTAGCGGTAGAAGCGCTCGATGTCGTTGCCCTTGTAGGTCGAACCGTCGCCCCAGATGTTGACGCCGTCCTCCTGCATCGCCGCGACCAGCATCGTGCCGGTCACCGCGCGGCCGAGCGGCGTGGTGTTGAAATAGGTGATGCCGCCGGTCGAGATGTGGAACGCGCCGGACTGGATCGCGGCGATGCCCTCATGCACCAGCTGGGTGCGGCAATCGACCAGGCGGGCCTTCTCGGCGCCGAAACCCATCGCCTTGCGCGGGATCGCGTCGTAGTCGGCCTCGTCGGGCTGACCGAGATTGGCGGTATAGGCGAAGACCTTGGCGCCCTTCAGCTTCATCCAGAGCAGCGCCGCTGAGGTGTCGAGCCCGCCCGAGAACGCGATGCCGACTTTCTCGCCGGTGGGCAGGCTTTTCAGAATCGTACTCATGGGACGGTCCAATCGGTCGAAATCGGGATGATTATGCTGGGCGAATATCAAATTTCCGGAGCCTGGGCACGCCTTTAATCAGGCTTCCGTGCCACCAGGCTCGGCCTTGCCGCCCCGGCGCCAGCGCTGCATCCACCGGTAGCCCGGCATCGCCAGCCGCGTCAGCGTGGCATCGACCTGGGCGTCGGTCAGCCGGGTCGCGGCCCAGCGGTAGATCAGCGCATAGAACAGCCAGACGGTGAAGAACGACACCAGGCCGGCAATCGCGACGTCGGTGAAGAAATGGCCGCCGAACGCCATGCGAAGCCCGCTGGTGACGATGCCGAACACGGTCGCCCCGGCAAAGGCCAGCGGCCGCCAGGCGGGCGGCGTCAGCGCCGCCGGCGCATAGGTCCAGAACGCGGTGGCGCCCTCGCCGGAGAAGAACGAGCAGTTGCGCGGACAGCCGCCGCGCGGGTCCCACCACGGCATGAATTGCAGGTCGCCGCCGAACTGCGTCACGAACACCGGTCGCGGCCGGCCCCAATAGTTCTTGAAGGTGAGGTTGGTGAGGACGCCGGCGGACAGCAGCATCGTGGTCAGCAGGAACACCGCGGCGCGGCCGGACATCAGCATCGGGCGGTCCGGGCGGATGAATTTCCAGACGATGGTCACGAGCGCCGGCAGCACCAGCGCCCAAGCGATCCACATCGCCGCATCGCGGGCGAACGACGCCACCGCGTCGAGCTTCATGGGGAAGGTTTTTTCCGCGGCATCGTAGAACAAGGCCGCGAGCTTCAGGTCGAGCTCGGGGTAGAGCCCGAACAGGATGCCGATGATGAGCGCGAGCGCCAGCGCGATGAAAAGTCCGGTCCGGTTCATGGCGCGCGGTTTAGCTGAGGCGGATGAGCATGAAAACCCCCACCCGTCATTGCGAGCGGAGCGAAGCAATCCATCGCGCCGCATGACGAAGGAATGGATTGCTTCGTCGCTTCGCTCCTCGCAATGACGAGCCTCACGGCCGCGGTGATTGCGACGGCAACGGCGGAGGCGGCGGCAACGGTCGCGCCGGCTCGCGCCAGGCGCCGGCGGTGCGGCCGGCGATCAGCCAGTAGACCAGGCCCGCGACGATGCCGGCGCCGGTCATGATCTCCATGTGCCGGCGCACGATGCCGTGGAATTGCATCATGTCGGGATCGAACGGAACCAGGCCGAGATAGCAGGCCGCGCCGACGATCGCGCCGCCGACGGCGTAGGCCAAGACGCTCCTGATGAAGAACGCCTCGGTGATCAGCACCACGATCAGCGCGGGCAACAATGCAAAGCCGGATATGAAGATGAAGCCGAAGCCGAGCACGACGTTAACAGCGCTCTGGTCGATCTGGCCGCCGAAATCGCTGATCTCGGGATACAGCACCGCGACGACCACGATGATCCCGGCCACGAAGCAGGCCATCAGGAAGCCGAAGGCGACGACGAAGAGGCGGCCGATCAAGGCCATCTAGTCAATCCGTCATCGCCATCGCGCGCAGCGCCTGGCGCTCGCGGGCGGAGAGCTTTTCGGTCTCCGACTTGAGCTGGCCGCAGGCGGCGAGGATGTCGCGGCCGCGCGGCGTGCGCACCGGCGAGGAATAGCCGGCGTTGAAGATATATTCGGAGAATTTTTCGATCTGCTCCCAGTCCGAGCATTCGTAGGCGGTGCCCGGCCACGGATTGAACGGGATCAGATTGATCTTGGCCGGAATGCCCTTGAGCAGCTTGACCAGCAGCTTGGCGTCATCGAGCGAATCGTTGACGCCCTTGAGCATCACATATTCGAAGGTGATGCGCCGCGCGTTGGAGGCGCCGGGATAATCGCGGCAGGCCTGCAGCAATTCCTTGATCGGATATTTGCGGTTCAGCGGCACCAGCTCGTTGCGCAGCTCGTCGCGCACCGCATGCAGCGAGATCGCGAGCATCACGCCGATCTCGTCACCGGTGCGCTTGATGTTCGGCACCACGCCCGAGGTCGAGAGCGTGATGCGGCGGCGGGAGATGCCGATGCCTTCATTGTCGCCGACGATCAAAAGAGCGTCGCGCACCGCATCGAAATTGTAGAGCGGCTCGCCCATCCCCATCATCACGATGTTGGTGACGCGGCGGGTGCCGTCCTCGCGGTCGGCCCAGTCGTTGAGCCGGTCGCGCGCCACCATTACCTGGCCGACGATCTCGCCGGCGGTCAGGTTGCGCACTAGCCGCTGCGTGCCGGTGTGACAGAAGGAGCAGTTCAGCGTGCAGCCGACCTGCGAGGAAACGCACAGCGTGCCGCGATCGGTCTCGGGGATGTAGACGCACTCAACCTCGTGCGCCCGCTCGACCTTGTCGCCGCTCGGCAACCGCAGCAGCCATTTGCGCGTGCCGTCATTGGAGATCTGCTCGGCGACCACCTCGGGGCGGTCGACGGTAAAATGCTTCTCGAGTTCGGCGCGCATGTCCTTCGAGACGTTGGTCATCTCGGCAAAGCTCTTGGCGCCGCGAAAATACATCCAGTTCCAGAGCTGCTGGGTGCGCATCTTGCGCTGCGCGGGCTGCACCCCGATCTCGCCGAGGCGATCTGATATCTCGGCGCGCGACAGCCCGATCAGCGACGGCTTGGCCGGCGGCACATAGGTCTCGAGCGGAACCTTTTCGACCAGCGCGCTGGCGCCGGACACGGCATGGGTGGTCACGGTGTCGGTCATGAAACCTCAAATAGGCCTTCCAGCCGGTGCTGGAAAGCCGCCAAATACCTCAATTTTACGTCTTTGAGCCGGTCTTTATTGGAGCATGGTCTCTTCGGAAAACCGCTCCACACTTTTCCGGACCATGCTCTAACGCCGGCAATCCTGCCCAAGCCGGTCGAGCGCCTGTGCCAGACCCTTCAGCGAGAAGCTGTCGATCGTCTCGGTGCCCTTCGCCGAGACGGCTTTTACCGTCAGATCGGCCGATTTGCGCATGGCTTCCACCATCCGCTCCTCCTCGGCCGCATTCTTGATCCAGAGGCCGTCGCCCTGCGTGTACATCGCATAGGTTCCGCCGCCGACCTGGAGCGTCGATTCCGAACCCGGCTTCACGGTGTAGCCGATCATGATCGAGACTTCGTTGACGACCTTCTCGGCCGGACGGGTCGAGATGAAGGCGTAGGCCGGGTCGCGCGGCCGGTTCGGCGGGTTGGTCTTCGACGACGACGGCTTGGCGAGCGCAAAGCACACCTTCTTGCCGTTGGGCGATGCGGTGTAGGCGCCCCAGGTCCCGAATTGGCCGATCAGCGTCGGCTCCGCACCGCCGGCCGCAGCCGCGGCGGCCGAAGGCGCCGGCTTTGCTGCTTCCTTGGCCGCATCCTTCTTGGGCGCAGCCTGCACCGCCGCGAGGGAGATGATCCCGCACAGGACACAAGCCACCAGTGATGTCAGAATCTGCCGCACGGCCAATTGGTTCCCCCATCATTGTGACTGCAAGATGGCCCGGCGATTCCCCCTCCGCCGGCTCGGATGGATAACCGGGAAACGCTTTTTTGGGAAGGCAGTTAGGCCCGGACGCGCGCGCCGGCCACAGCCGCGCGCGCGTCGATTCCAGCTCAGTGCTTGTTATCGACGATCAGCCCTTGCCTTGGTGCGCGCCGCGCGCTGGCTCTCCCATTGCGCATCGGTCCATTGCAGCAGGTCCTCGGCGCCGGAACTGCGCAAATGCGAGCCGCCGTCCTGCACCACCATCTCGCCGTTGATGTAGCCGGCCTGATCCGAGATCAGGAAGGTCGCCAGATTGGCCAGCTCCGAATGTTCGCCGGCGCGGCCGAGCGGATTGCGATGCGACCAGGTCTCGCCGCGCGCCTCGGGGCGCAACTGTCCGGTCGCACCTGGCGTCGGGAACGCGCCGGGCGCGATCGCGACGGTGCGGATGCCCTTCGGACCCCATTCGACGGCAAGACTCTTGGTCATCGCCAGCACGGCAGTCTTGGCCATCGACGACGGCACCGTGAAGGCGCGACCGGTGATGGTCGAGGTCGAGAGGATCGAGAGCACCACGCCCTTGTGCTTGCCTTCGATCCAGCGGCGGCCGGCGGCGAGCGTGCAGTACATCGTGCCATGCAGCGTCGGTGCGAGGATCGCGTCCGCCGCACGGAATGACAAATGTTCGCTCTGCGCAATAAAGGTTGCGGCAGCATTGTTGACGAGTACGTCGATCGGCGCCTCCTGCCAGACCTGATCCATCATCGCCTCGACCGCCGCGCCGTCGCGGATATCGCAGCGCGCGATCGACACCTTGGCGCCGAGCTCGCTGCGGAATTTTGCTGCGGTTTCCTCCAGCAGCCCCTCGCGCCGGCCGCAGATGATCAGTTCGGCACCGAGCTCGGCGAAGCGCCCTCCCATCGCCGCGCCAAGGCCGGAGCCGCCGCCGGTGATCAGGATGCGCTTTTTCGCTAGCAGGCCTTTTTCAAACATAGTTTGATCCCTCCGCACTGTATTGTCGCTCCGCCGCAAATCCGGCATGAAGCTTGTAGTCCAAGATCCTGCAGCTCTTTTTGCGTCCGATACTCAGGTGTGTCCATGAAAGCCATCCTCTGCTCGCAATACTGTCAACCCGACGATCTCGTGCTGGCTGACGTGCCCGATCCGGTGGCCGGCCCGGGCGAAGCCGTGATCGCGATCAAGGCGGCGGCGCTGAATTTCTTCGACATCCTGATGATCCAGGGCAAGTACCAGATCAAGCCGCCGTTCCCGTTCTCGCCGGCCGCCGAAGTCGCCGGCGTGATCGAGAGCATCGGCGCCGGCGTCACTGATCTCAAGGTCGGCGACCGCGTCGTTGCGTCATGCGGCCACAACGGCGCGCGCGACAAGATCGCGCTGCCGGCGAATACGATCGTGAAGATTCCCGACAATCTCGATTACGATCGCGCCGCCGGCATCATCATCATCTACGGCACCGCGCTGCACGCGCTAGAGGATCGCGCGAGCCCGAAGCCGGGCGAGACGCTCGCGGTGCTGGGCGCCGCTGGCGGCACCGGCCTTGCCGCGTGCGAGCTCGGCAAGCTGATGGGCCTGAAGGTGATCGCCTGCGCATCGTCCGACGAGAAGCTCGCATTCGCCAAGCAGCACGGCGCCGAGCTGACGCTGAACTACGCCAAGGAAGATCTCAAGGAGGGCCTGCGCAAGCTGACTGACGGCAAGGGCGCCGACATCGTGTTCGATCCGGTCGGCGGCTCTTACGCCGAGGCCGCGCTGCGCTCGACCGCGTGGGAAGGCCGCTTCCTGGTGATCGGCTTTGCCGCCGGCGACATTCCGAAGATCCCGCTCAACCTCGCGCTCTTGAAGGGCTGCGACATCCGCGGCGTGTTCTGGGGCGCGTGGGCGCGGCAGAATCCGGAGAAGAACCGCAAGAACCTCGAGAAGCTCGTGCAGTGGACCGCGGAAGGCAAGATCTCCTCGCATGTCGACCGCACCTTCCCGCTGTCGCAGACCGCGGAAGCCTTGAAGGTGCTCGCCGGCCGCAAGGCGATGGGCAAGGTGATCCTGCATCCGGGCAGCTGAGGAAGCGGTTAACCGCGCGCCTTGCAATCACCGTCACCCTGAGGAGCGCGCTCTCGCGCGCGTCTCGAAGGGTCGACGGCCCGGCTGGTGGCCGTGCATCCTTCGAGGCTCGCAAGAGCTCGCACCTCAGGATGACGGGTCGAGTGATTTGTAGCCCGGATGGAGCGCAGCGAGAGCCGGGCTACTCTTCGGCAGGCACTCCGCGCTTCAGCGCGGCGCGCGCGGCTTCGCGGTGCTCGGACGTGATGTGGCTGGCCACCATGCGGATCGCGGTTGCGAGCACCGCGGCATCGTCGGTGAAGCCGAGCACGGGCAGCATGTCCGGAATGAAGTCGAACGGCAGGATGAAATAGGCGATCGCGCCGAGCAGCGCCGCCTGCACATGGCGCGGCGTCTGGCGGTCGAAGGCGCAGTAATACGCAGCCAGCAGATCCTCGGCGAAGGGCAGCCGCGCCACGACCTTCTTGAACTTGATCCAGAAGCGACGGCGCACGCTTTCGGGGTCCTGCGCCAGCCGGTCGGCAGGCCCAAATCCCACGCCGGTGTCGGTCGATGGCATCGCCAGGTTCCCTCGGTGCCGCGCGCCGAATCGGCGGCGGACGCTGCGAATCTGGGGATGTCGGCCAACCGGCGCAAGGTTGCGCGCGGCCGGGTCAGTTGACCCCGAGCTGCCTTGCGATCGCATTCATGGCCTTGGCGAGGTCGATATCGCGCTTGGTCACCCCGCCGACGTCGTGGGTCGCCAGCACGACCTCGACCGTCTTGTAGACGTTCTTCCATTCGGGGTGATGGTCGCTCTTCTCGGCAATCAGGGCGGCGCGTGCCATGAAGCCGAAGGCCTCGTTGAAGTCCTTGAACACGAAGGTCTTTGCGATCGCCTCGCGCCCGGCCAGCTCGGACCAGCCGGCCAGTTCCCAAAGCGCGGCCTTCCTTGCTTCCGCTGACAGCCTCTCGACCATGATAACCCTCCCGTTTGGCACCCACCCTAGTCTAACCGCCGGCCTCAAGGATGGGATCCATGCCGAAAATAAGGCCGAAATAGCGTCCTATCGCCGCTGGTAACCATGACGCAGATGTAACATCTGTGGCTCCAGGAATTTGCTACAAATGCCTGATATGTGCGCGTTGGCAATTTTGCGAGATTGAGCCCCGACGATTGTTTGCGAGATCGATGACAGACGGCTCCGCCAGCATATCGCCCAAGCCGTTGCGCTCTGCAAAGCGACGGCTGATGTTCGTTTTGATCGCGGGCGCGCTCGCCATCGTCGGCGCCCTGATCGCCGGTTACTATTTCGCGGTGCGTCCGGTGACGCTGCGGATCGCGGTCGGCCCCGCGAGCAGCGATGACCTCAAGGTCGTGCAGGCGCTGGCGCAGGCCTTCAACAACCAGCAGCACACCCAGGTCAAACTCAGACCGGTGCAGACCGACGGCGCCAGCGCCAGCGCGCAGACGCTGGCCGACGGCAAGGCCGATCTCGCCATCATCCGCGGCGACCTCGAAGTGCCGAAGAATGCGCAGGCGGTCGCAACCCTGCGCAAGAACGTCGTGGTGATGTGGGTGCCGCCCGCGGCCAAGGGCAAGGGCCGCAAGGCCGCAAAGATCACCAAGATCGCGCAGCTTGCCGGCCGCAAGATCGGCGTCGTCGGCCGCACCCCGGCCAACGTCAATCTGCTGAAGCTGATCCTGACGCAATACGGCGTCGATCCGATGAAGGTCGAGATCGTGCAATTCCCGGCCAATGAAGCGATCGACGCCATCAAGAACCTGAAGGCCGATGCCTATCTCGCCGTCGGCCCGGCCAACAGCAAGATCACGATCGATGCGATCACGGCATCGACCAAGGACGGCGGCGAACCCACCTTCCTGGCGATCGACGCCTCCGAGGCGATCGCGCAGAACCATCCGGCCTATGAGGCCGCGGAAATCCCCGCCGGCTCGCTCGGCTCGGCCGACCGGCCCGAGGATGAGGTGAAGACGATCAGCTTCTCGCACCACATCGTCGCGCGAAAGGGCCTATCGGACGCGACCGTCGCGGCCTTCACCCGGCAATTGTTCGCGATCCGGCAATCGCTCAAGAACGATTTTCCGCTCGCCGCCAAGATCGAGACGCCCGACACCGACAAGGACGCCACCATCCCGGTGCATCCGGGCGCGGCCGCCTTCGTCGACGGCGAGGAAAAGACCTTCCTCGACCGCTACAGCGACTACATCTGGTGGAGCCTGATGGCGTTCTCCGCGATGGGCTCGGCCGGCGCGTGGTTCGCCGGCTATCTCAAGCAGGACGAGCGCAACACCAACACCTCGCAACGCGAACGCCTGCTGGAGATGCTGAAGACCGCCCGGCAAAGCGATTCGACCGATGAGCTCGACCAGCTGCAGGCGGAAGCCGACGACATCCTGCGCCACACGCTCGACTGCTTCGAGCACGGCGCGATCGAGGAAGGCACGCTGACCGCCTTCAACATCGCGCTGGAGCAGTTCCACAACGCCGTCGCCGACCGCAAGGCGCTGCTGCTCAGCATGCCGCAGAACTTGCAGCGGACTGCGAGCCAGTTCAGGGCGGCGGGCACGGCGTAGGTCTCCATACTTGCACAGCTTCGCCATCGGCGAACGAACTCTCTCCGTTCCCTCCCCCCTTGTGGGGGAGGGTCAGGGAGGGGGGTGCCGCTTGCTCCGTTCAAGCTTGATCCCGAGAACGTCGCCGCGATTGCGCGAGTGTCATTTCGTCTCTGGCGTCACCGCCCGGGGCTTACCCCTCTCCCCAACTCTCCCCCACAAGGGGGAGGGAGCCTAACGTGCGTGCTCACCTTACGAAGGGCGCGGCCTCTCTGACGATCCGCTCTCCATCCCCCTGTAATCTCACCGTCATGGAATTTTTCTAGGTCTGTCCCGGCCCGCGGCGCATTGTCGCTGTGACCTTAAGGAGGCTCCCCATGACGATCCGGTTTTCGCGAAACCTCACCCGCCGACGCTTTCTTTCCACGGCGGCTGCGGCCGGCGCCGGCGTGGTCGCGATGCCTTATCTGTCGCGCGCGGCCGATCGCCCGGTGATCACCCATGGCGTGCAGTCCGGCGATGTCGGCGTCGACGGCGGCGTGGTGTGGGCGCGTGCGGACCGGCCGTCGCAGATGATGGTCGAGGTCGCGACGTCAGAATCGTTCAAGGACGCCCATACGCTGCCGCCGATCACGGCGCTGCCGGAGAGCGACTTCACCGCCAAGATGCTGCTGGAGAACCTGCCCTCGGGCCAGGACATCTTCTATCGCGTCCGCTTCCGCGACCTCGCCCATATCGACATCGTCGGCGAGCCCGTGGTCGGCCGCTTCCGCACCGCGCCGAGCGACCGCCGCGACGTCTCCTTCGTGTGGGGCGGCGATGTCGCCGGCCAGGGCTGGGGCATCAATCCCGACGACGGCGGCATGATCACCTTTGCCGCGATGAAGAAGCACGCCCCGGATTTCTTCCTGCATTCCGGCGACACCATCTATGCCGACGGTGTCATCACCGCCGAGCAGAAGCAGCCCGACGGCAAGATCTGGAAGAACATCACGATCCCGGAGAAGGCCAAGGTCGCCGAGACGCTCGACGAATACCGCGCCGCGCACAAATACAATTTCCTCGACAGTAACCTGCGCGCCTTCAATGCCGAGGTGCCGATCTTCGTGCAGTGGGACGACCACGAGGTGACCAACAACTGGTCGCTGTCGAAGCAGCTGCCGGCCGCCTACAAGGAGCGCGACATCAACGTGCTCGCCGCGCGCGCGGCCAAAGCCTTCCACGAGATGTATCCGATGCGCGAGAGCATCGTCGAGCCGGGCCGCGTCTATCGCACGCTGAGCTACGGCCCGCATCTCGACGTCTTCATGCTCGACGAGCGCAGCTATCGCGGCCCGAACGGTCCGAACCTACAGGAGACTTACGGCCCCGACGCCTATTTCATCGGGCCGGACCAGATGGCCTGGCTGAAGCGTGCACTGCTCAACTCACGCGCCACCTGGAAGGTGATCGCCTCCGACATGCCGCTGTCGCTGATCGTCTATGACGACGCGACCAACAAGAAGGGCTCGGAAGCCTTCGCGCAGGGCGACGGACCGGCGCGCGGCCGCGAGCTCGAGATCGTCGACATCCTGCGCTTCATCAAGACCGCCGGCATCGTCAACACGGTGTGGCTGACCGCCGACGTGCACTACGCGGCTGCGCATTACTACAACCCGAACAAGGCCCAGTTCCAGGAGTTCGATCCGTTCTGGGAATTCGTCTCAGGCCCGCTGCATGCCGGCACGTTCGGTCCGAACGAGCTCGACAACACGTTTGGCCCCGAGGTGAAGTTCGTCAAGGCGCCAGGCGAGGCCAACCAGAACCTGCCGCCGTCGGCCGGCATGCAGTTCTTCGGCCACGTCAAGATCGACGGCAAGAGCGGCCAGATGACGGTGAGCCTGCGCGACCGGGTCGACGCCGAGTTGTGGGCGATCACGCTCGATCCGAAGCCGGTGTAATCAGGTCGCCGGCGCGACGGAACCGCGCTCCCCGCGCTGAACGCCCTTGCTCCAAGGCAAGGGCGAACAAGGCAACGGCGTTGCCGCGATTGACAGGGGATGGACGCGACCTGCCTCTTCCGGTATCGATGTCAGAGCCGTTATGCTGGGGGCCCGGAGGGGCGGAGCATGAGGCGCTGCGAATCGATTCGCGTGCTTGGTGGCATCGTCGCGAGGCTTCGGCCTCGTCGCTTGCTTGTCGTCGCGATCGCGGTGTTCGCGCTGCTGCCGATCGACGTGAGCGATGCCGGTTGGCTGCCTGATCTCTTCAAGAGCTCACCGAAGCATCCCAAAGCGGCAAAGCGCGCGAAATCGGCGAAGCCTGCCAGATTGGCAAGGCACCACGCGCCATCAAAGCCACGCGCCACACGGCTTGCCGCCCTTGGGCCGGTCGCGCTGCCGCCTACCGTTGCCAAGCCGGCCGCAGCCAAATGCGATCCCGCGACACTGCGGATCGTGCTCGATGTCGGACATACCGCGGAATCGGAAGGCGCGATCAGCGCGCGCAATGTCGCCGAGTTCGCCTTCAATTTGCGCCTTGCGCGGCTGATCGAGGAGAAGCTGAAGGCTGAAGGCTTTGCCGCAACCAAGCTGCTTCTGACCGAAGGCAAAGCACGACCCAGCCTGTTCAGGCGGGTCGCCGCTGCCAACCACCTGCACGCGGACCTCCTGCTGTCGATCCATCATGATTCCGTGCCCAACAAGATGCTCGAGGACTGGGAATTCGAGGGCAAGAAACGCCACTTCAGCGACCGCTTCAGCGGTTACTCTGTGTTCGTCTCCCGCGAGAATCCGGACTTCGGGGCGAGCCTCCGGTTTGCCGAACTGATCGCGAAGGAAATGAAGGCGCAGGGGCTGCAATATGCCGCGCAATACAGCCTGCCCATCATGGGGAGCAACCAGCACCCGCTGCTGAACAAGGACACGGGCGTCTACAGCTATGATGAGCTGATCGTGCTGCGAAAGACCGCGATGCCGGCCGTCCTGCTGGAAGCCGGCTCGATCATCAACCGCGACGAAGAACTCAAGATGGACTCGCCCGAGCGGCGCAACGCGATCGGCAGCAGCGTCGTGTCCGCGGTGAAGGAATTCTGCGAGCCGCGATGGGCCCTGCTCGGTCCACTCTGACGGCCGGGCGATCCACTTCCCCCGGTTCAGCCCGGCTTGCCGGCCTTGATCTCGTTAAATTTGGTGAGCGCCTGTTCGAACTTGGGGCTGAAGAGCCACATTGCGTCGAGGATTTCGCGGAAGCTTGCGGATGTCCTTGCCCTGTCGGCCCGACCGAAGGCGAAGATGCTGTTGTTGCGGAGATATCCCATGATCCTGGGCTCGGAGATCCTGTAGTTGACGAGATTGCCCGACTTCAGCGCCGCCCTGGTCGGGCTGGGAATGATCTGGATGAGCTCGAAGAGCTTCATCTGATCGATCGGATCGGGCAGGGCTTTTGCGATCGCGGGAACCTGCGGGAAAATATCCGCGTGCTCGTTCATGAGCGCATCGCGCACCGCGGTCCAGTGATTGAACCGGTGATCGAGATTGCCGGCTCGCGCTTCTTCCATGTCGTCGCGGCGGTCCAGCGCAGGATCGAGGGCCGCGATCGATTGCTTGATTGCGGCCCACTTCTTTCGACCGTTGCGATCTTCGGACGGACCGGTCTGCAGGCTGCCTTTGTAGGTGTTCGACCGCGCATTTCCGGCATTCTGCTTGCCGTTGGTCTCGGCGAAGAACAGGCCAAGGCTGATCCGGCCGGCAGTCGCGGCGTCAGCGGCATCCAGCCCCCTGGCGCGCGCGATCACCGTCGCGAGGTCGACCACGTCCTTGAACGGCGTCTCGGAGCTCTGCGCACTGGCGGGCGGCGCCTCCATCACGTCGAACAGCTTCCTGTACTCATCGAGCAGCGGCTCATTGTCGGCGTCGAAATAGGCCGGAGGGATTCCGAATCTATTGGGTCTTCCGATCCTGGACGGAAGCGCATCGGTGAGATCCTTGTAGGCGCTCATCATCCCGACACGGGCAAGATAGAGCGCCTGGCCCGGCAGATCGGGCAGCGGCTGACGGGAATCGATCTGCGCCCGCCGCTGGCGCAGGATCGAGACGAAGTCCTTCACGGCATTATCGTAGGCGTTGAGCGCCGCCGATTGCCCGCTCGTGAGCGCGGCCGGCTCGGCGCTGGCGGGAGATACGAAGCGACCAACGATGGCCGAAGGCCGCGGCTGCGCGAGCAGCAGCCCGAGCAAGAGCGCTGCTGCGAGCGCAGCGGCAGATGTCCTGATCGCCATGACGGCTTCCCGAGGGCTGTGCGTCGCCCGAATCCGACAACTTGCATCGTAGACGACGAACGCGCCGACTGCGAGGCAGAAAGCCCGGCAATCCGTCAGCGTCCGTTTCGCAGCGCCGCTTCCAGCGTCTCGCTGGTACACGGCTTGGTCAGCCGCGGCTTGCCGGCGAGCGATTCCGGCAGCCTGATATCGGCGCCATAACCCGTGACGAACGCGAACGGCACTTTCAGCACATCGAGCTGTTCGGCGATCGCGAAGGTCTTCTCGCCCCTGACGAGGCCGACGTCGAGCAGCGCGAAATCCGGCGCGCGCTCGGCGATCAATTCGAGCGCGCGCGCGACGTTCGCAGCCGTGCGCACCGTCCGGGCGCCGAAGCCCAGGATAGTGTCCTCGAAATAGAGCGAGATGATCGGATCGTCCTCGACCACGAGGACGTCACCGGGCATGCAGGCATTGCTGGCGGATTCCATGACGCGGTGTCCATTGCTTCGATGATGGATGAGAGACCGGATCAGTCCGGCCGGATGGCCCGCGACCGGCGCCCGAAAGCACGCCGGCTGTTCCCGGGATGAAAGCCATCACATCGCAAGCCGCCGCGTCTGTTCACTAGTGAACATAAAAGCTGGAACATTTTCAGTATGGTCCGCGTTGGGTTTTCAGGATTTTCCAA
The DNA here is from genome assembly GCF_015291625.1 of Bradyrhizobium sp. CCBAU 53421. Lineage (NCBI taxonomy): Bacteria > Pseudomonadati > Pseudomonadota > Alphaproteobacteria > Hyphomicrobiales > Nitrobacteraceae > Bradyrhizobium > Bradyrhizobium sp. CCBAU 53421. The sequence goes on along the minus strand of NZ_CP030047.1, from coordinate 340,456 downwards.
TGATTGCGAAACGGACCGATTTGGCCGGGACGTGCGACCGGCCGTTCAACAATCTTGTGCGCCGGCTGAATGCCGCCGATTACGAGCTGATCGCGCCGCATCTTGCGGTGGTCGAGGCTGCGGCCGGCGACCTGCTCTACAATCCCGGCGACGACGTCCAGATCGTGCATTTCCCATGCGGACCGAGCCTTGCGTCCTACATGGTGGCCAACGAGGACGGCCGCGATGTCGAGACCATCCTGGTCGGCCGCGAGGGCGCGGTCGGCGGCATCGTCAGTCAGGGCTTCCTGCCGGCGTATACGCGCATCACCGTCAAGTTCGGCGGGCCGTTCCTGCGGCTGCCGATCAGCAAGCTCGACGCCGCCAAGCTGAAGTCGATCTCGGTGCGCAACATCTTCGCGCGCTATGCCGACTGCATGCTCGCGCAGATCTTCCAGTCGACCGCCTGCAATGCGATCCACTCGATCGAGCAGCGCGCCGCGAAATGGATCATCTCGGCGATGGAGCGCACCAATGGCAACGGCGTCGTGCCGCTGACGCATGAGCAGCTCTCGACCTTGCTCGGCGTCGGCCGCAGCTACACCAGCCGGGTGATCCAGAACTTCAAGGCGGAGGGTGTGCTCGACACGCGTCGCGGCGCGATCGTGATCCGCGACCCGGACAAGCTCAAGCTGCGCTCGTGCCTGTGCAACGAGGCGGTGAAGGATCATTTCGAGGAAGTGCTGCGCGGGGTATATCCGAGCGAGGACAACCCGGCGAATTGACGCTGCCGCTTACCTCTCCCCGCTTGCGGGGAGAGGTCGGATTGCATCGCAGATGCAATCCGGGTGAGGGGGTACAGGTCTCACCGCGGTCAGAACTCGCGGAGACAGCCCCTCACCCCAACCCTCTCCCCGCAAGAACGGGGAGAGGGAGCATAACTGCCCGCGCATCAACTATCGCAGGCCGCGAAATTCGCGCTACACTCGCCTCATGAGTGGGGCTGAACTTCACGCCGTCTTCGACATCGCAGCATGGTGCGCGGCGGCCTTCGCGATGTGGTGGCTGTCCCGGGTGCGCGGGCTGCAATTCCCGCGGCAATCCTTCGAGCTGACGTATATCGCCGCGCTGGTGTTCGGCGCCGGCATCGGCGCCTACATCTTCGGCACGTTGAACCTGTGGTTCTCGGGCCTGTCCGGCATCGCCCGCTCGGTCGAGGGCGCGCTGGCGGGCGGCATCGTCGCGATCGAGCTCTACAAATGGCTGCACGGTATCTCGCTGCGCACCGGGGCGCGGTTCGCGCTGCCGCTCGCGATCGGCGTCGCGGTCGGCCGGCTCGGCTGCTATTTCGCGGGGCTCGAGGATTTCACCTATGGCACCCCGACCACGCTGCCCTGGGGCCACGATTTCGGCGACGGCATGCTGCGCCATCCGGTGCAGTTCTATGAAAGCCTGGCAATGGCCGCGTTCGCGGCCTGCTATGTCTGGGCCGTATTGAACCGCAACGCGGCAATCATCACCAATGGATTCTACCTCGTGCTGTTCTACTACGGCCTGCAGCGCTTCGTGTGGGAGTTCATCAAGCCCTACGGCGCGCTGATCGGCCCGTTCTCGCTGTTCCACCTGCTGTCGCTGTTTGTCATGATTTATGCCGCCGTCATGCTGGCGACGGCCCCGAATGTGAGTGTGAAGCATGAACGCGCCACTGCGTAAGTCCCGCCCCTACATCTTCTGGGGCCAGACCCAGTCGCTTTGCGAGACCTGCCTGACCCTGGTGCCGACCAAGATCCAGATATCGGGCAACGAGGTCTGGTACGAGAAGCGCTGCAAGCAGCACGGCGTGCAGTCGACGCTGGTCTCGACCGATGCGGCCTATTGGCGGCTATGCAAGGATTTCATCAAGCCGGGCGACCGGCCGCTCGCCTTCCAGCGCCACACCGAATTCGGCTGCCCCTATGATTGCGGGCTGTGCCCGGACCACGAGCAGCACTCCTGCCTGGCGCTGATCGAGATCACCGAGCACTGCAACCTGACCTGCCCGGTGTGTTTTGCGGATTCCTCGCCGGCGCGTACCAGCTTCACGCCGCTGGCCAAGATCGAGAAAATGCTGGATGCGCTGGTCGCAAGCGAGGGCGAGCCCGATCTGGTGCAGATCTCCGGCGGCGAGCCGACCCTGCATCCGGATTTCTTCGCCATTCTGGACGCGGTGCGGGCGCGGCCGATCCGCCACGTCATGATCAACACCAATGGCTTGCGGATCGCGCAGGAGCCGGACTTCGTCGCAAAACTCGCCGAGAACAAGCGCGGACTAGAGGTCTACCTGCAATTCGATTCGCTCAGGCGCGACGCGCTGGTCAATCTGCGCGGCGCCGACTTGCGCAGGATCCGCCAGCAGGCGCTGGAGAATCTCGAGCGTCTGGGCGTCTCGACCACGCTGGTCGCCACCATCAAGCGCGGCGTCAACGATGCCGAGATCGGCGATATCGTCCGCCACGCACTGACCTGGAAATGCGTGCGCGGCGTCACGCTGCAGCCGGTGCAGGACGCCGGCCGCAACGAGCATTTCAACAAGGACACCGACCGCATCATGCTGTCGGAGATCCGCAATCGCGTGGTCGAGACCGGGGTGTTCGGCGACAAGGACATGATCCCGCTGCCGTGCAACCCCGAGAGCATCTCGATCGGCTACGGCCTGCGCAACGGCGAGAAAGTGCTGCCGCTGACCTCGCTGTTTCCGCAGGAGCAGCTCGTCGCCGTGATGCCCAACACGATCAGCCCGGAGAAATATCCGGTGCTGCGGGAGAAGTTCGTCGATCTGTTCTCTCTGTCGTCGGGGCCGCTGAACACCTCCGAGCGCGTCTGCGAATTGCTGTGCTGCCTGCCGAGCTTCGAGGTGCCGGATGGCCTCACCTACGAGAACGTGTTCCGCGTCACCATCGTGCAGTTTCTCGATCGTTTCAATTTCTGCGTCGGCAACGTCAAGCGAAGCTGCATCCACTTCGTCACCGAGAGCGGCGCGATCATCCCGTTCGACACCTACAATCTGTTCTACCGCGATGGAAAGATCGACGGCATTCGCACCGCGCTCGCTGGCCAGACCTACCGGGAGGCACGGCAAGGCGAGGAGGTGCCGCGATGAGCGAGACCGGCGCACCGCTTTCGCCGCGCCCTCCGGAGAAGCGCAACGGCTGCGTGACCGCGCTGATGATCGTCGCCGGCATCATTCTGCTGCTGCCCGGCCTCTGCGCGCTGCTCTTCGTATTTGCCGGCGTCGCCAAAATGGCGTCCGATGATCTTCAGTTCGTCGCCGCCTGCCTGCTTGTCGCGTGCTTCGGTGTGGCGCTGATCTGGTGGGCCATCCGCAGACCTGGCTCCTAGAGCGTTTTCGAGCGAAGTGGATACCGGTTCGCGTGAAGAAAACGCGTCAAAACAAGAATCTAGAGCCCCGTTCCGATTCAATCGGAACGGGAAAGGCTCTAGGGACGGCTCGCATCATGAACCCACGGGTGGACCAACAGCCATGAGCGAGACCAATCCTCCTCCCGTACCGCCTGCACCAGCGCAGGCGCCCCCTCCGCCGCTCCCGCCGCCACGCGGCGGCTGCGCCACCGCGTTCATGGTGCTGTTCGGACTGATCCTGCTGCTGCCCGGGCTCTGCGCCCTCCTGTTCGGGTTCGGCGTCCTCAGCGAGTCGAGAACCGATCCCTCCATTCTCTTCCTGATCCTGCTCGGCCTTCTGGTCGGGTTCGCCGGCATCATGCTGATCCGGGCTGCGATCAAGGGGCGGTAGCCGTAGGAGGCGCGACGAATCATGAGCAGCCTGGACCAACCGCCGCCGAACAGTTCTTGGCAACCGCGCCAAAGCAGCGGCTGTCTGACCTCGTTCATGCTGTTTCTGGGCGTCATCCTGCTGCTGCCCGGCGTGCTGTGTGCAATCGTGATCGTCACCTCGGTCGAACCGGGCACGGACCCATTCACGCCAGTAGTGATGTTGATCGCGCTTGGCGGCGTCGTATTGATCGTTTTGGCCCGTTCCCGGAAATGATGCCGGACACGGGAACCTGCCAAAATCGGCCCTTCCGGCCCTTCCGGCCCTAATTTCGATCGACCAAACCACCAATAAATCATTGTTTTTTGGCGTTTTCTGACTATATTGCGCCGCAACGCGCAAGGTGCCCGGTCCTCTGACCGGGCTTCCTTTTTGGGGTGATGCGTCCCCGTCAAATTTCTTGGGTATGAGCGTGATCCGGGCCCCGATTGGGCCACGCGAGCGAGCGGCCGGCCAAATTGGTCCGGCGAGATCGCGCATCTGACCATTGCACGACCAGAAGAAGAGCCATGAACCTTCGCAACGTCGCCATCATCGCCCACGTCGACCACGGCAAGACCACCCTCGTCGACCGCCTGCTGCAGCAATCCGGCACCTTCCGTGAGAACCAGAAGGTCACCGAACGCGCCATGGACTCCAACGACCTGGAGCGTGAGCGCGGCATTACCATCCTGGCCAAGGCGGCCTCGGTGCAGTGGAAGGACATCCGCGTCAACATCGTCGACACCCCCGGCCACGCCGATTTCGGCGGTGAGGTCGAGCGCATCCTCAACATGGTGGACGGCGCGCTGGTGCTGGTCGACGCCGCCGAAGGTCCGCTGCCGCAGACCAAGTTCGTGGTGTCGAAGGCGCTCAAGATCGGCCTGAAGCCGATCGTCGTGATCAACAAGGTCGACCGTCCCGACGCGCGGCCGACCGAAGTCATCAACGAGGTGTTCGACCTGTTCGCGGCGCTCGACGCCAGCGAGGAGCAGCTCGACTTCCCGATCCTGTACGGGTCGGCCAAGCAGGGCTGGATGGCGGAGAGCCCGGAGGGTCCGAAGGACCTCGGCATGCAGCCGCTGTTCGACCTGATCGTGCGCCATGTCGAGCCGCCGAAGGTCGAGGAAGGTCCGTTCCGCATGATCGGCACCATCCTCGAGGCCAACCCCTATCTCGGCCGCATCATCACCGGCCGCATCTCCTCCGGTTCGATCAAGCCGAACCAGCAGGTCAAGGTGCTGTCCGCCGACGGCAAGCTGATCGAGACCGGCCGCCTGACCAAGATCCTCGCCTTCCGCGGCCTCGAGCGTACCCCGCTGGAGGAAGCCGAGGCCGGTGACATCGTCGCGATCGCGGGCCTCACCAAGGGCACCGTCGCCGACACCTTCTGCGATCCCACGGTCGAGACGCCGTTGCCGGCGCAGCCGATCGATCCGCCGACGGTGTCGATGTCGTTCATCGTCAACAACTCGCCGCTCGCCGGCACCGAAGGCGACAAGGTGACCTCGCGCATGATCCGCGACCGCCTGATGCGCGAGGCCGAGGGCAACGTCGCGCTGCGCGTCGTCGAGGCCGCCGACAAGGACTCCATGGAGGTCTCCGGCCGCGGCGAATTGCAGCTCGCGATCCTGATCGAGACCATGCGCCGCGAGGGCTTTGAGCTCTCGGTGTCGCGACCGCGCGTCGTGCTGCAGAAGGACGAGGCCACCGGCGCCTGGCAGGAGCCGATCGAAGAGGTCGTGATCGACGTCGACGAGGAGCATTCCGGCGTCGTCGTGCAGAAGATGAGCGAGCGCAAGGCCGAGATGATCGAGATGCGGCCGTCCGGCGGCAACCGCCTGCGGCTGGTGTTCTACGCGCCGACCCGCGGCCTGATCGGCTACCAGGGCGAACTCCTCACCGACACCCGCGGCACCGCGATCATGAACCGCATCTTCCATGGCTATGCCGCCTACAAGGGCGAGATCCAGGGCCGCCGCAACGGCGTGCTGATCTCCAACGACCAGGGCGAAGCGGTGGCCTATGCGATGTTCAAGCTGGAAGACCGCGGCCCGATGATGATCGAGCCGGGCTGGAAGGTCTACAAGGGCATGATCGTCGGCGAGCATACCCGCGACAACGACCTCGAGATCAACGTGCTGAAGGGCAAGCAGCTCACCAACATCCGCACCACCTCGAAGGACGAGGCGGTGCGGCTGACGCCGCCGATCCGCATGACCCTGGAAAAGGCGCTCGCCTATATCGAGGACGACGAGCTCGTCGAGGTGACGCCGAAGTCGATCCGGCTGCGCAAGAAGCACCTCGATCCGAACGACCGCAAGCGCGCCGAGAAGGCCAAGGAAGCCGTAGCGTAAGCGGTGACGTAAGCCGAACTGTCGTGCCCCGGCACCGGGTCGGCGCGAAGCGCCGCCCGATGACTAAACAGTTCCGGGGCACCCAGTACGCTGCGGCCTCTCGGCTCAATCACCACTGTCTCTGGAATACTGGATCACCCGCATGCGCGGGTGATGACAGTCATGCATGCGGCGGCTTCAGGCCCGGCGGCGAACGTGCTAGAGCCGGAGGCATGACTTCCCTTCCCTCTACGATCGATGTCGCCATCATCGGCGCCGGTGCCGCAGGCCTCGGCGCCGCGCATGCGCTGAAGGGCAGCGGCCTCTCCGCCATCGTCCTGGAAGCCCGCGACCGTCTCGGCGGCCGCGCCCATACGATCCAGGCCGCGCCTGACGTGGTGTTCGACGTCGGCTGCGGCTGGCTGCATTCGGCCGACCAGAACAGCTTCGTCGGCATCGCCAAGCAACTCGATTTCGAGCTCAACAAGGACCTGCCGCCCTGGCGCGAACGCGCCTATGGCAAGGCATTCCCGCAGACCGACCGCGATGCGTTCATGCTTGCGCTCGACGAGTTCTATGATCGCCTCGAGCAGGCCGCGCGCGGCGGCAAGGATGGTTCAGCCGATCGCTATCTCGAGCCCGGTAACCGCTGGAACCCGATGATCGATGCGATCTCGACCTATGTGAACGGCTGCGAGCTCGATCAAGTCTCGATCCTCGACTTCGACGCCTATGAGGACAGCAACGTCAATTGGCGAGTGCGGCGCGGCTATGGCGCGCTGGTCGCCGCCTATGGCGAGCAGGTGCCGGTCGCGCTGAACTGCGAGGTCAGGCTGATCGATCATTCCGGCAAGCGTATCCGCATCGAGACCTCGCGCGGCGTGCTGGAGGCGGACAAGGTGATCGTCACCGTGCCGACCAATCTGATCGCCGAAGAAGCGATCCGCTTCTCGCCTGCGCTGCCGGACAAGCTCGACGCCGCGCGCAATCTCCCGCTCGGCCTCGCCGACAAGGTGACGCTGGCGCTCGCCGAGCCCGAGGCGCTGCCTAGGGAAGGCAATCTGCGCGGCGCCACCATGCGCACCGAGATGGGCACCTATCACATCCGCCCGTTCGGCCAGCCCTGCATCGAAGGCTTCTTCGGCGGCCGCTTCGCGCGACAGCTCGAAGACGCCGGCGACGGTGCCATCGCCGCGCACAGCATCGACGAGATCGTCTCCTTCCTCGGCAATGATTTCCGCCGCAAGCTGAAGCCGCTCAGCGAATCCCGTTGGGCCCACGACCCGTTCGCCCGCGGCTCCTACTCGCACGCGCTGCCCGGCCACGCCGACAAGCGCGCCGTGCTGGCCGCACCGGTTGACGGCCGGCTGTTCTTCGCAGGCGAAGCGACGTCGCCGCATTTCTTCTCGACGGCGCATGGCGCGAGGGACAGCGGGGAGCGGGCGGCGAAGGAAGTGTTGGCGGCCGTCGCTCCTAGCTCTCAGTAGCTGGATGTATCGCTTAAGCTGATCTACTCTGTCGCAATAGATGCCGTACTCGCGATAGACTAAGGCCTCAAAATGAACAGTCTTGAAGGTGGCTGGGCGTGGACAGACATGACTTTCTCCGAGTGGAGCATGGCCGTCAATCGACGGCTCAAGTATATTTACGCGATCAGCATTGATGACGCAGGTATCGACCGCGAGCTTCTCAAGTCCCATTGGGAAGAGAAGGAAGCTCCGTTTGATTTTGTGTCGTGGTTTGGAAACAAATACGATCTCGACCCGAGGCAAATGTTTGGCCACTTGTGTGGATGAAATAATTGTTTCCTTGTTGAACGCACATGGCCGACGAGAATAGATTCGGATTGGATTGGAGCGATGATGAAGTAGACTTCATCATCGCCGACTATTTCGCGATGCTCCGCGCGGAACTGAATGGTGTCGACTACAATAAATCTGCGCGTCGCCGCTCTCTTGTGGAGCGCATAGGGCGAACCGAAGGATCGGTCGAACGCAAGCACCAGAACATTTCCGCGGTTCTCATTGAGCTCGCGCTGCCGACAATCTCTGGCTACAAGCCGCTTCCAAATTTCCAAAAGTCGATTATCGAAGGCATCGAGCGCTATTTGACTCGCAATCCGGGAGATTTGATTCCAGAGCCGTCGGCTAAGAGCTTCGGCGAAGCGCCGAGTCTATTTGTCGAACAGCCGCCAGTCCTTCAGACTGTCGCTCATAGGGATAAGGAGCTGGTGCGCTTGGTCAGGAAGTTTGACCCCGTCGAGCGCGACTTCCGGAACAGGTCCTTAGGAAAGGCAGGCGAAGAACTAATCTTTGCCTTTGAGCGGCAGCGTCTGATTGCACATGACCGCACTGACCTTGCGCGGAAGGTCAGATGGGTCTCCCAAGAAGATGGAGACGGAGCCGGGTACGACATCCATTCGTTCGATCACAACGGCTCAGAACGTCTGATCGAGGTTAAGACAACCAACGGCCTTCAAACCACCCCGTTCTATCTGACAAGGAACGAACTCTCCTTTTCAAACGAGAGGCCAAGGGAATTTCGCATATGTCGACTTTACGACTTCTCCAGAAAGCCGAAATTGTTCGAACTAGAGCCTCCCATCGAGAAACTTGTTCGACTTGAGCCGCTCTCCTTCGCGGCGTCATTTCATTGATGGCGGCGCGCAGTCTGAGTAAGGCCCACTTGTTCCGTTGACAACCTACTCCAGCACCCTCGCCCGCTTATCTGCATCCGGCACGAAGCACGTCTCGTACTTCCCGAAGATCTTGTAGCGGTTGCGGGCGATGAGGCTGTAGACCGCATCGCGCAGCGGCTTGGGCACGACGAACAGCGCGCGGGTCCAGCGCCAGCCGGGGAGATGGCTCAGCACCGTCAGCGCCGCATCCGACTTCATCCAGGCGATGCCGTCATGGACCACGGCGTTGGTGTCGGGGTCATCAGGGTCGATGCCAAAAGTCTTTGCCAGCCGCGTGCCGTAGTCGGACTGGATCGGCGTGAAGCGGAAGCGCCTCTCGGCGTCGCGTGCGACGACGAAGCGGACCCAGCGTGAGCAGAAGATGCAGACGCCGTCGTAGAGGATCACGTCGTCGTCGGGCCACGCGGTCATCTTGATTTCCTTCGACGCGTTTTCTTCACGCGAACCGGTTCCCACTTCGCTCGAAAACGCTACCGGTTATCCAATGTCAGCAATGCGACCAGCATCAGCACGATCGCGGGCCCGGTCTTCACCAGCGCGCCGAGCGGCTCGATCCAGAGATCGGGCGTCAGGATCGCCGACCCCACCATGTAGCCGAGCGAGGCAATGATGCCTGCAACAAGACCGAACGCCGCGGTGCGGCGGATCGCGATCAGCACGCCGATGCTCATGTCCATCAGGCTTGTCAGCACCGTCACCGGCCCGACCAATGCAGGCGGGAAATGGTGCGCGCTCAACATGCCGGCGGCGGCGTCATAGGAGATGACCAGCGCGATGAAGCCCGACGCGACCCAGAACAGCACCAGGCTTGCGAAGATCAGCGCCTTGATCAGGAACAGCCGCGCAAACCATTTGTCCTGGACGGTCGCGGGCCGCCCGCCGATGGCTTGTGAGATCGTCTTCGGCACGATGCCGGTCGCAGTCATCCAGGCCGTGGGATCGCCGGTGACGCCGCGGCGCAGCTCGGCGATTGCGTTGGAGCGCAGCGGCGGCATCCACCCGAGGCGGCTTGTGAGATCGCCGAGGCGGGCGCCGAGATCGATCAGGAACGACGGCGTCGGAATGCGGAAATGCTTTGCCGTGCCGAACGACCAGCGGAACTGGGCAATGACGCCGCCGAGCGAGATCGGCTGCTTCTGCATCAGATCCCATGTCACCGATCGCACCGCTTCGTCGGCGGTATCGCGCGCCGCAAGCCAGGCGATGGTGGCGGCGATATCCTCGACTGCGACCGGCTGGAGCGGCGTCGCGGCGTCGTCGGCCGGCAAATCGACCGGCAGCGCCGCCAGTGCCCGCAGCATGGCACTGCCGCCATAGGCCGAAGGCGCGATGACAAAGCCCGGGCGCAGGATCGCGTGCGCGATCCCTGACGCCGCGATCAGCCGTTCCGCCTCGCGCTTGGTGGTGCTGAAGGCGGTGCGATCCTCACTGGCCGCGCCGGGAATCGAGATGTGGACGAGACGGATGGCGCGATGGCTGTCGCTGATCGCCTGCAACAATCGCGCGACGAAGTCGCGATGCACCGCGCTTGTGTCGCTGCCCGGACCATCCTGCAGCACGCCGAGGCAATTGACGACGACGTCGACCTCGTGGGTGCGGATAAGCTGCGCCAGCGCCGCGGCGTCCATCGACATCACGGGAAGCTCGAGGTCGGCCGCGCTCATCTTTTGTGCAGGCGTGAAATGTCGCGCGACCCCAATCACATGAAAGCCGCGCGCCCGCAGATCGTCGGTGAGGTACCGTCCAATCAATCCCGACGCGCCGAGCACGAGGATATTGTGTGATGCGTCACTCATAAACTATCCAGTATCGTCATTCCGGGGCGATGCGAAGCATCGAACCCGGAATCTCGAGATTCCGGGTTCGCTTCGCGCCCCGGAATGACGACACTGAACTAAAACGGTTTCGCGATCATCAGCCACAGGATGATCATCACCGATCCGAAGCCGGGAATCCCGAACAGGCACCAGCGGCGAAACAGCGCATCGTAGCGCGGCGGCAGCGGAAGACCCTTGTCGGCGGCCGCCTGCGCGAGATCGCGCATCTCCATCTGCATGAAGATGACGGGAACCCAGAACACGCCGGCCAGCGCGTAGAGCGCCAGCGACACCAACAGCCAGCGCTCGGTGAAGCCTGTTGCCGAGAGCATCATCAGCAATCCGCCGCTCACCGGCTGCAGCAGCACGGCGCTCAGCGTGAAGATCATGTCCGCGATGACGACGGTCGCCGCCGTGCGCGCGATGAAAGCCGCATCGCGCGTGCGATGCGCCGCCAGCATGAAGAAGGCGATCCCGGTCCCGGTGCCGAGGATCACGATGGCGCCGAGCACATGCAGATATTTGATCAGGAAGTAGAGCGTCATCGCAGTCCGCTCGCGGTCGGGCCGATTTCGGCGCGCAGAAATACCGCCGCAGCCATAGGCCGGGCGCGCGCGGAAATCCACTGCGGCGGCGTGGACGCCACGGGCCCGCATCGCGACTGGATTCGCTGGCAAAATTGCCGCGGCGAATCAGCTCCGGATCGTCTTTTCCTGAACGGCGGCATTGTCATAGAGCGCTCGCGATCCAGCTTTGCACAGGCCGGGATCGGTGATTGGTCGCGCGAGCCTGGCCAGTGTCCTCTTTCGGTACAAGTTTTCATGACACTGATGCAAAAAGCCCACAGGTTAACCGATAATTAACGATGGACCTTGAAGGCGGCCCTCCGACTTGCTTTGATTACAACCATGAGCACAACGCTAATCGAGGTCCGGCCGGCCAAAGCTGCAGACGCAGCCTCGGTGGCGTCTACCCATGACGAAGCCTGGCGCTCGGCGTATCAGGGAATCATCCCCGGCGCCGAACTCGAAAAGCTGATCAACCGCCGTGGCCCGCAGTGGTGGGACAGTGCCATCCGCAAGGGCAGCCGCGTCAGCGTGCTGGTGTTCGGCGACCGGATCGCGGGCTACGCCAATTACGGCCGCAACCGCGCCCGCAGCCTGCACTTCGAAGGCGAGATCTACGAGCTCTATCTGCGCCCGGAATTCCAGGGACTCGGCTTCGGCCGGCGCCTGTTCGCCGCAGCCCGCCGCGACCTGCTGCAGAGCGGCCTGAAGACCATGGTGATCTGGGCGCTCTCCGACAACGAGCCGGCGACCGAGTTTTACCGCGCGCTGGGCGGCCGCATGGTGGCGCGCTCCTCGGAGCGGTTCGGGCCGAAGTCGCTCGACAAGGTCGCTTTCGCCTGGTCCAACTGAAAATCCTGCTTCTCTCGCAGCTGCAGCAAGGCTAAACCAGCCCTCAGCGCTCCGCGCGATGGCCAGCCCGGCCCCAAGGCCGGGCCTGATGCTGTTTTGCGGCCTGTCGGCGCCAACCAAAAAATCACATCGTTCTCAACTTCCAAAGGCCACGCGGAGCAATCCATGCGTATCGACGCCATATCGATCGGAAAAAATCCGCCCCACGACGTCAACGTCATCATCGAGGTTGCCGTCGGCGGCGAGCCCATCAAGTACGAAATGGACAAGGAGGCCGGCACACTGGTGGTGGACCGCTTCCTCTACACGCCGATGCGCTATCCCGGCAATTACGGCTTCATCCCGCACACGCTGTCGGGCGATGGCGATCCCTGCGACGTGCTGATCGTCAACACCCGCGCGATCGTGCCGGGCGCGGTGATGAGCGTGCGTGTGGTCGGCGTGCTCCTGATGGAAGACGAGGCCGGCGGCGACGAGAAGATCATCGCGGTGCCGTCGTCGAAGCTGACCCAGCGCTACGACAAGGTGCAGAACTACAGCGACCTGCCCGACATCACGCTGCAGCAAATCCAGCACTTCTTCGAGCACTACAAGGATCTGGAGAAGGGCAAGTGGGTGAAGGTGCTGCGCTGGGGCGACGCCGACGAGGCCCGCAAGCTGATCCTCGAAGGCATCGAGCGCGCGAAGAAGAAATAGGCACGCTGCCTAGGCTCCCTCGCCCCGCTCTTGCGGGGAGAGGGTTGGGGTGAGGGGCTTCCCTCCACGAGTTACGAACGTCGAGAGACTGGTACCCCCTCACCCGGATTGCATCTGACGATGCAATCCGACCTCTCCCCGCAAGCGGGGCGAGGTAAGAGCTAAACCGCAGGCGCCGGCAGGCCGGCAATCGCGCAGGCGGCGCGCAGCGTGTTGACCAGCAGGCACGCGACCGTCATCTGCCCGACGCCGCCAGGCACCGGCGTGATCGCGCCCGCTATACCAAGCGCTTCCTGGAATGCGACGTCGCCGACCAGCTTCGGCTTGCCGCCCGGCACCGGGATGCGGTTGATGCCGACATCGATCACGGTCGCACCGGGCTTCAGCCAGTTGCCGCGCACCATCTCGGGCTTTCCGACCGCCGCATAGACCAGATCGGCCTGGGCGCACAGCTTCGACAGATCGCGCGAGCGCGAATGCGCGATCGTCACCGTCGCGTTCTCGTTCAGCAGCAATTGCACCAGCGGACGGCCGACCAGATTGGAGCGGCCGATCACGATCGCGTTCATGCCCTCGAGCGAGGGGTGCACGCTCTTGGTCAGGATGATGCAGCCGAGCGGCGTGCAGGGCGACAGCGCGGCGAGACCGCCGGCCAGCCGGCCGGCATTGTTCGGGTGCAGGCCGTCGACGTCCTTGGCCGGGTCGATCGCGTTGATGATGGTCTCGGTGTGCAGCGATTTCGGCAGCGGCAGTTGCACCAGGATGCCGTGCACCTTCGGATCGCGGTTGAGCTGCGCGATCAGCGCCAGCAGATCGGCCTGCGACACGTCCTCCGGCAGCTTGTGCTCGAACGAGGCCATCCCGGCGGCCTGGGTCTGGGTGTGCTTGCTGCGGACGTAGACCTCGCTGGCGGGATCATGGCCGACCAGAACGACGGCGAGCCCCGGCGTGAGCGCATGATCGCGCTTGACGCGGGCGACCTCGTCGGCAACGCGGGCTCTGAGCTCGGCGGCTATGGCTTTTCCGTCGATGATGCGGGCAGTCATGTCAGTCCTTTGTTTCCTGGTTCGGCTTGGCCGCCGTCAACTTCCGCAACGTTTCACCAAGCCCCTTCGGGTCGCCGTCGACCGCCACCTGCTTCAGCCGCGAGGTGGCGCCTGACAACAGCTTCACCCTGGCCTTGGGCACGCCGAGCGCCTTGGCGAGCAGCTCGGTCACCGCACGGTTGGCCTCGCCACCTTCCGCAATGGCGCGGACCCGCACCTTCACCACCGAGCGGCCGTTGGCCAGCGTCTCGATCCCGTCGATGTCGTCGCGGCCGCCGCGCGGCGTCACGCGCAAGGCGATGCTGATGCCCTCGGTGGAATAGCGCCAAGGATCCATCAGCAAGGCTCCATCAACGAGCGTCCATCGCGCAGGATCAGATCACGTTGGGATAGATGTAATAGGCGATCACCCGCTGGATGAACATGATGATCAGGATCACGATGATCGGCGAGATATCGAGCCCGCCCAGATTCGGCATCACGTTGCGAATCGGCCGCAGCACCGGCTCGGTGATCCGGTACAGGAACTCGGCCACCGCGGAGACGAACTGGTTGCGCGTGTTGACCACGTTGAAGGCGACCAGCCAGGACAGGATGGCGGAGGCGATCAACAGCCAGACATAGAGGTCGAGGACGATGATGACGATATCGAGAACAGCGCGCATATGATGGGGGCTCGCGGGTGGGACGACCAGGTGAAGCGCGACGAGACCGGACTGAAGGGCCAGCGCGCCTCTCGTTTGAGCAGGATCTTCTCGGAAAACCGCTACGTACTTTCGCTAACGCGGTCCGCCGGGTCCGGATCACGCTCTAAATATCGGTTCATCCCCCCGCAAACAAGGGAAGTTCCCGGCAGGACAGGCCGAAAACCGTTGTTTCACCGTTCTTGACTTGACCTTGGGCGGGACTGTAAATGGCGCCCGACTGACGGCCGGGATACTCAGCAACACCCGGCCGCGATGGGGCCATAGCTCAGCTGGGAGAGCGCGTCGTTCGCAATGACGAGGTCGGCGGTTCGATCCCGCCTGGCTCCACCACGCTTCGCCCTTCGGGCTACGCGTGGCGCAGCCGCGCAGAGCCCGAAGGGCGAAGCGTGGTGTCCGGCGAAGCCCAAAGGGCGAAGACGGACTTTATCGGTTTCCCCCCTCACGTCCCCGTAAACCGCGGCGGGCGCTTCTCCACAAAACTCGCCACGCCCTCCCTGAAATCATTGCCCTTGAGCGCGATCTGCATCTCGCGGTTGGCGTCGATGGTGGCCTCCGCCAGCGACTGGAACGGCACGTCGTAGACCTGGCGCTTGATCACGGCGATCGCGCTCGGCGAGACGAAATCGGCGAGGTCGCGGGCATAGGCATAGGTCTCCTCGCGCAGTTTCTCCGGCGACGAAAGCCGGTTGACGAGGCCGATGCGCAGCGCCTCCGCAGCCGACACGCGCCGCGCCGACATCAACAGGTCGAGCGCGTTGGCGTGGCCGACGATGCGCGGCAGCATCCAGCTGATGCCGTGCTCGGCGATCAGGCCGCGCCGCGCGAAGGCGGTGGTGAACACGGCGCTGTCGGCCGCGAAGCGCAAATCGCAATAGAGCGCGTGGACCAGGCCGATGCCGGCGGTAGCGCCGTTGAGCATCGCGATCACGGGCTTCTTGATGGCGGGGTAATAGGCGTAGCGGGTCTGCCAGTCGGCACGGCGGTTCATGTCGAACGGAATGCTCTCGCCGCGCCTGACCTCGTTGGGATCGATCCCCTGCAGCGCTTCCATGTCGGCGCCGGCGCAGAAGCCGCGGCCCGCACCGGTCAGCACGATGACGCGAACATCGTCGTCATTGGCCGCCGTCTCCATCGCGTGGCGCACGTCACGCTCCATGATCGCGGTCCAGGCATTCATGCGGTCTGGGCGGTTGAGCGTGATAGTCGCGATCCGGTCGCTGACCTCGTAGAGGATGTGCTGGTAGCTCACGGCGATCTCCCTGTGCCTTGTTGTTATTGAGACGCGCGGCGATGTGGCCCGCGCGCGGCAGCCGACAGTAGCACATCCATCAGAATGAAAAGGTGGCGCGAAATTCCGCGCGGCGGCTATTCGGCGGCCTGCAGCATCACCGGCCGCGGCACGCGCGCGATCCAGCCGTCGACGAAATGCTTCAGCCAAGCGCGCTCGGCGGCATCGTGCACGGCGCGCTCGGCGAAGTGCTGATGACGCGGCTGCGCGCCCGGCGAATCCATTCGTACGCAACCGCGCGCGGTCCAGCGATGCATCATCGCGTAGGTCACATCGGGATGGAATTGCAGGCCGAAGGCGTTGCCGAACTGGAACGCCTGCACCGGGAAATCATCGCCCGCCGCCAGCAAATCCGCGCCCGCGGGCAATTGAAAGCCCTCGCCATGCCAGTGATACACCCGCGCCGGCCAGTCCGGGCACAATGCGCGGCCCGCCTCCGTCGGCCTGACCGGGTAATAGCCGACCTCGACACGGCCCTGCGGATGCGGTGCGACCTTGGCGCCGAGTTGCCGCGCCAGCATCTGCGCACCGAGGCAGATGCCGAGGAACGGACGCTGCTCGCGCAGCGGGACTGCAATCCAGTCGATCTCGCGGCGCACGTAATCATCGGGATCATTGGCGCTCATCGGGCCGCCGAAGATCACCGCGCCGGCATGCGCGTCGAGCGTTGCGGGCAGCGGGTCGCCGAAGCGCGGCCGGCGGATGTCGAGAGGGTAGCCCAGCGTACGCAGGGCGTTGCCGATCCGGCCGGGGGTCGATGTCTCCTGATGCAGCACGATCAGCACCGGCCGCAGCGGAGCCTGATCCAGCATCCGATCCGAGATCTGATCCGTAACCCGATCCTTGGGCGTGACCGCGGCCGGCCTTCGGCTCGCGAAGGGCACCACGACACGGCTCTGGTCAGACCGGAACGACATTGCCTCTGCTTGAAGATTTGGCCTCTGCTTGAAGATTCGGCACGTAAGGCGCGATCATAGCTAAGTGGTCGTTAACATCGTGTGAGTTTGCGCACACAGGCACAAAGCAAATCGCGGGCCAGAAACAGCCTTAACGGCGATGAATGGGCTTTCGGGCGAATCTAGCGTTTGCGCAGCTGAAAGCCGCCGACCGCCGTCAGGATGAAGGAGCGCGGAAACAGCCGGAGCAGGAACGGCACTATCTTGATGAAGGCGCCCGGCAGCACGGCGCGCTTGTTGGCCATCAGGCCGCGATAGGCCTGGCGGGCGACCTCGGCCGGCGCCACGTTGAGGATGGCGGAATCGAATCCGGGGGCAAAGCCGGCGCGGTCCTGGAACTCGGACGGCACGGGACCGGGGCAAACCACGGTGACGCGCACGCCCTTCGGCGCCAGTTCGCAGCGCAACGCCTCGGAAAACGACAGCACATAGGCCTTGCTGGCATAGTACACGGCCATGCCGGGGCCCGGCAGGAATCCGGCGATCGAGCCGAGATTGAGGATGCCGCCGCGGTTGCGGATCAGCTGATCGGCAAAACGCAACGTCAGGTCGGTCAGCGCGCGGATATTGACGTTGATGATGTTGAGCTGTTCGGCACGATCGCGCTCGACCGCGAGGCCGAACAGGCCGAAACCGGCATTATTGACGAGATATTCGACCTCGACCCCGGCCTCGGCCAGGGCCTGCGCGATCTTGTCGCCCGCATCGGTCTGCTGGAGGTCGCAGGGAATCACGATCGGCGCCGCGCCGCCCTTGGCCCCGAGCTCGCCTGCGAGCGCCGTCAGGCGGTCGGCGCGCCGTGCCACCAGCGCCACACGGTGGCCATTCGATGCAAACACGCGCGCCAGTTCGGTGCCTATGCCCGCCGATGCCCCGGTTATCAGCGTCACACGCTCAGTCACGTTTCAAACTCTTACTGCAAATTCTAGTGAGGTCCCCAACGGGGCGACGAGAGCATAGGGATGCGGTGTGACGCAAGCCGCGTATGGGCTTGTGGATAGCATTGGAGGCGCTGGTTTGGTGACGAAACGACCGATTTTCAGTCGGATCGCCCACAATCGCGGCGGACATTAAAGTTTCTTAAAGTTTCGCCATCCGCCACGCCGGCAAGGAGGCGTCAGCTTGCGCAGGCAGCCGTGTCAGATTGCCGCGTCTACCGTGCCCCAGGGGCCCTTTGGCAGCTCGGCCTGCTTCTCGGCGACCCGGTGCTTGAGATCGATGCGGTCGCGCGAGGAAATGCCGAGCAGATCGGCAGCACGCCAGACCACATTGTCTTCGAACTCGCTGACCTGGCCGTCGGCATAGACCAGCTCCCACATCATCTCCACGATGCGCAGCCGTCCCTCCTCATTCACCGAGCGCATGATCACACTGGTAAAGTGATAGAGATCGACCGCCTCGCCCTCGACGCGCATGGCGGAGGCGATCAGCCTGTCGGCGGTGCCGGGATCGAGCTGGAAACGGCTCTCGATCAGGCTGTGCAGCTTGAGCTTTTCGGCAGGCGTCGGCTCGCCGTCGAGCGAGACGACATGCACCAATAGCGCGGTCGCCGCCAGACGATAATCGCTGTCGTCGAAGCTGCGGTCGGCCTGGGCATCGGGGGAGACGATATCGGCAATGAATTGGCGGAGTCCGTCGAGCATCGCTCTCTCTGTGGGATGAAGCCTGGAAGCTTTGATTTGAGCATCGGTCCGGAAAGCTTCCGGATCATGCGCCGTTGAAATCTATATGGCGTGGAAACAGAACCGGTGCAATCCGCGCGGGTTCCCGCTGCGGCATTACGTTTCGGCAAGCATTACGTGTCGGCAATGTGACTACGGTATCTCGTACACCACGAGCTTGTCGGCAATGCCGCGCAGCGCCGCTTCCTTCTGGATCGGCTTGATCGCCGCGCGATCGAGGATGCCGGCGACCTCGGCCGATTCCATCACCGGCTGGGTCAAATGGATTTCCTGAGACGTCGACAGGCTCTGCACCCTAGCTGCGATATTCACGGTCTGGCCGAAATAATCCTGCCGTTCGTTAAGCGTCACCGCGAGGCACGGACCCTCATGGATACCGATCTTGACGACCAGATCCTCCTTGCCGCGCTCGGTGTTGAGTTGCTTCATCGCCGCCCGCATGCGCAGGCCCGCCGACAATGCATGCTCGGGCCGGATGAAGGTCGCCATCACGGCATCGCCGATCGTCTTCACGACGGCGCCGTGCTCGGAGGCGATGATCTCGAGCAGCGCGTGGAAATGCGCGCGCACCAGATCGAACGCGGCGAGATCGCCGACCCGCTCATAGAGCGCGGTCGAGCCCTTCAGATCGGTGAACAGGAAGGTCAGCGCGGTGATCTTGAGCCGCTGGTCGACGGTGAGGTTGTCGGCCTTGAACACGTCGCGGAAAGTCTGGTTCGACAGCATTCGCTTCGCGGTGAGGATCGGCTTGCGCTTGCCGAGCAGTTTGTGCAGCGGATCGCCCGCGATCCACACCGACGGCAGCACGCGGACATCGGCGTGATTCTCCAGCGCGAGCCGCAGCGGCCCCGGCCGCATCGTCGAGGTGCCGGTCGGCGCATGAGACTTGTTGAATGCGATCGAGAACTGCTGACGCTCGGTGGTCGGCTCGCCTTCGACAGCAAAGAAGTGCGCCGAATGCGTCACCGGCTCGAACACGATGACGAACTGATTGGGCAGATTGAGCGACAGGATCGCCTTTTCGCCGGGCGGGAGCTCGAGCCCCTCCAGCGTGACCTCGTTGATCAGGGTCGACACCGAGCTCTCGTCAAACTCGATCCCTGAACTCCAGAACATCTGGCGGAAGTATTCCCAGATCGGCAGCGTATTGGGATCATGCGCGGCGATGCGGCGGACCCGCGGGCTGACGGTGAAGGCAACCTCGACCAACTCGTCGACGGAAGCCTCGTAACCGGCGGCGCACAGCGCGCAATTGTAGTCGTCATGGCGCAGCGACTTCAGCGTGGTGTGGGCGTCGAGCACCCCGCCACAGCCCGGACACAGTACGTTCCAGCTCATGTCGAACAGGCCGAGCCGGGAGGCATGCAGGAAGCCGGAGATCACCTTCTCCTGGTCGAGCCCGGTACGGTTGGAGAAATCCAGAACGTTGATGCGATTGAGCTCGCGATCATGACCATCGACGATCAGCTGCTGCATGGCATCGACCACGGCCGGATCGGTCGTCTGCCTGAGGACTGCGAAGTGGGCTTGCGTATCGCTCATGGTGAGACCCTAGAGCATGATCCGGAAAAGTGTGTAACGGTTTTCCGAAAAGATCATGCTCAAAACAGAGAGATAGAGCGGGATGACGATTCGACGAAGTGTCATCCCGCCCAAGATGAGCATTGGGACACCGCCGCGCAAGGTCAGCGCGGCTTGATCGTGAACACTGGGGAGCGGTTCGGCTGGGTTGTCACCACGCCGATCGGAAGCACCGGATCCTTGTCGGCCAGCGCGACGCGGAACGCGCCGATGATCCGCGCCAGCGCGAGCGTCGCCTCGACCAGCGCGAAATGCGCGCCGATACAGACCCGCGCGCCAACGCCGAACGGCAGATAGGCGAAGCGATCGGGCGGCGTTTCCGTCAAGAAGCGCTGTGGTACGAACGCGTTGGGATCGCGCCACAGCTTTTCATGCCGGTGCAACAGCCACGGCGCGATCAGGATTACGTCATGCTTCCTGACCGGACGGCCCGCGATGGTGTCGGGACCGCCTGCCGCACGCGCGATCAGGAACGCCGGCGGATAAAGCCGCATGGTTTCGTCGATCACCGCGCGGGTGAATTTCAACCGCTCGATGTCGAGCGCGCCTGACGTCGTCACGCTCCTGACTTCTGCTGCCAATTGCTCCTGGGTCTCGGGATCGAGCGCCAGCAGATAGAGCGCCCAGAACAGCGCGGTTGCGGTCGTCTCATGGCCGGCCAGGATCATGGTCGCGACCTGGTCGCCGAGCTGGGCGTCGGTGAAGGCTTGGCCGGTTTCAGGATCGCGCGCGGCACCCATCAGGTCGAACAAGTCACGGGCCGGTGCGTTGTCATCCTTGCCGGCGGCGCGGCGCTCGGCCATCAACATGCCGACGAACGCGGTCCAGCGCTTGCGGAAGCGGGCGCGCCGGAAATCCTGCGGGGTCGGCCAGCTCAAGGGCAGCACCAGATCTAGCATATGCGGCCGTGCCAGCGTGTCGCCATACTCCATCACGAAATCGCGCAGCGCGGCACCGTGGCGATCCATGCCGAACGAGAACATGGTGCGGCCGGCGATCTCCAGCGTCATGCGCTGCATCACCTCGCGCAGATCGACCGGCCCGCCGCTCGCGGCTTTCAGCTTGGCGATGGTCTCGTCGACCGCCGCGATCATGTAGGGCACCAGCGTCGTCACCGCGCGCGGCGTGAACGCCGGCGCCAGCGTCCGGCGCTGATGCTTCCATGCACGGCCCTCGGCGATCAGCAGTCCCTCGCCCAGCATCGGACGCAGCACGCGAAGGCCGGCGGGCGTGCGGGTGTAGTTCTCGTAATTGTCGACCAGCACGTGGCGGATCGCATCCGGCGTATTGAGGATGAAGCTCGAGTGGTTGAGGAAGCGGCCATGGACGATGTCGTCTTCATAGGCGCGCTGGCCCCAGGTCTCGATCGGCGAGTTGCGCATCACCCGCATCCGCTGGAACGCGCCCATGTCCGCGGGCGCGCGCGGCGGCGCCGGCGGGACCAGGGGACGCCGCGTGACCGTGATATCGTAGACTTCGGCTATGCTCATGGTCCTCGCTTCCTGCCTCACGCAACGGCCGATCCGGCCATGCGATCCCGGCGCCATGAAGGCGCGCGGACCCTGTACCAGACCTAATAAGTCAGCTCGGCGACCGCAATCCGGTTCTCCGACGCCGGCCAGGCCCGCGCCACGATGCGCTCCCCGTTGAAGATCGCAGCCACCGGACGGCCGATATCGGCTGCGGCGAGCCGCAACGTCGTCACCGCATCCGTCGGCACGCCGGATTTGACATCGGCCGGTTCCTTGCCGTCGAACAGCACGATGTCGCGCGGCAGCCCGAAATAGCCGCGCGGCCGCGACATCAGCACGATGGCGCCCGCACCGGCATCGGCCGGCAACAGCGGCCGCGCCGCGCGCAGATGCACGATCTCGGACGAGCGTGCAAAGGGCGAACGATAGATATGCGTCGTCACCGCATCGGGCGAGGTCAGCACGAATTCGAGCGACCAGGATGGATCGACCTGCGCCGGACCCCAGCGGCCGTCGGCGCCGGTCTGCGAGCTGTGCAGTGGGCCACTGAGGCGCTCGCCGGTTTCCGCCGACACATGATAGATGTCGACCGTGGCACCCGACACCGGCCGGTTGGTCGGCATGCCGCCGGGCGTGCCCGTGACGAGGCCGCTCAGGCGCACCGCCGTCTCCGGCACGATCTCGATCCGCGACGGTTCGCGCCCCGCGATGAATTTGTAGATCTCGCGAAAGGCGCGCGGATGATACGCGGTCTCGCGATGGTCGACCGCGCCGAGCACCAGATTGGTCGCGCCTTTCAGCGCCGGACCTTCTGACGTGACATTGGTCGGCGTGCCCGGCTTGCCGACGAAGCGGCCGTCGGCCTGGGCATATTTGTCGAGGCCATCGCTGCGCAAGGTCAGGAAGGCGGTGCCTGATGTCACTTCGCTGTCGCCGTCGTTCAGCCCGCGCAGGAACGGACCGCGCCCGTTGAACTCGTTGCCGAGCCCATCGTCCCAGGCATAGACACCGTGGTTCGGCGTGCCGCACAGCACCGCGTGGCTGACGTCGCCGCTGCCACCGTTCTTGATGGTGTTGCGGATCGCATTGCCGCCGCGCGAATTGCCGACCAGCGCGATGCGTGCGGCGCCACTCTTCTGCTTTAGGTCCTTGATCGCCTCGGCAAGCTCGCGGCGCTGGTCCTCGGTCGAGGAGCGGCCCGCCTGCTCGACCTTGTCGTCCGTGCGCGCCAGGGGATCGGTGAAATTGATCGCGGCCATGCGCTCGCGCGGCACGCCGTTGGATTCCATCCGCCAGAGCGTCGTCAACCAAAGCGCTGCGTGGTCGCCATTGCCGTGCACGAACAGGATCGGCGGGAGGTCGCCGGCGGGTGTCGGCTGGGCCAAAGCCGGGGCGGCAAAGCGGCCTGCCAACAGGGAGAGGGCGCCGGCCCCTTGCAATAAACTCCGCCGCGACAGCGCCATTGGTCCCCTTCCCCAACCCTTTCAGGGCTTTAGCTGTGTCCTACACCGGCCAAAAATACCGTAATCTCTGGACAGGACACGCGTTTCGCGGGCATCAGTTGATGCAGCCGGAATCATTCAGCAAATCATAGCAGGCCAACCGGAACCGGATATGACCGAAGCGCGTGATCGACCCGACAGTATCACTGCACCGTTGCGGCATTCAATCTTCAGGCGAATCTGGCTCGCCAGCTTGCTCTCCAATCTCGGCATCCTGATCCAGGGCGTCGGCGCTGCCTGGGCGATGACCCAGATGACCGCGGAGGCCGACAAGGTCGCACTGGTACAGACCGCGCTGATGCTGCCGGTGATGCTGATCTCGATGCCGGCCGGCGCCATCGCCGACATGCATGACCGCCGCATCGTGGCGCTGGTCTCGCTCGCGATCGCGCTCTCCGGCGCCACCACGCTGACGGTGCTGGCCTGGCTCAATCTGGTGACGCCGAACATCCTGCTGGCGCTGTGCTTCGTCGTCGGCAGCGGCATGGCGCTGTTCGGTCCGGCCTGGCAATCCTCGGTCAGCGAGCAGGTGCCGTCGGAGACGCTGCCCGCCGCGGTCGCGCTGAACGGCATCAGCTACAACATCGCGCGCAGCTTTGGACCTGCGATCGGCGGCATCGTGGTCGCCTCCGCGGGCGCCGTGGCGGCCTTCGCCGCCAATGCCGTGCTGTATCTGCCGCTGCTGGCCGTGCTGTTCCTGTGGAATCGCGTCAGCGAGCCGTCGCGGCTGCCGCGTGAGCGGCTGAACCGCGCCATCGTCTCCGGCGTGCGCTACATCACCAACTCGCCGTCGATCAGGATCGTGCTGACCCGCACCATGGTGACCGGCATCATCGGCGGCTCGGTCTCGGCGCTGATGCCGCTGGTGGCGCGCGATCTCCTGCATGGCGGCGCGCAGACCTACGGCATCATGCTCGGCGCCTTCGGCATGGGCGCGGTGATCGGCGCGCTCAATATCAGCGAGATCCGCAGCCGGCTCAGCGGCGAGGCCGCGGTGCGAACCTGCGCGCTCCTGATGGGCGTTGCGATCGCAATCGTCGCCGTGAGCAAGCAGCCGGTGCTGACCGCCGCGGCGCTGGTGGTGGCCGGCGCGGTGTGGATGCTTGCGGTCGCGCTGTTCAATATCGGCGTGCAGCTGTCGGCGCCGCGCTGGGTCGCCGGCCGTTCCCTGGCGGCCTTCCAGGCCTCGATCGCCGGCGGCATTGCGATCGGAAGCTGGTGCTGGGGCCGCATCACCGACCTCGGCGGCGTCGAGATGGCGCTGCTGATCTCCGCCGGCCTGATGCTGGCATCGCCGCTGCTCGGCATCTGGCTCCGGATGCCGCCGGTCGGCGCGCGCAACGAGGATGCGACCGATATGCTGGCCGATCCCGAGGTGCGGCTGCAACTGACCGGGCGCAGCGGGCCCTTGGTGGTCGAGATCGAATACCGGGTGGCGCAGGACAATGCCCGCGCCTTCCACAATGTGATGCAGGACGTGCAGCTCAGCCGCCAGCGCAACGGCGCCTATGGCTGGTCGATCGCGCGCGACATCGCCGATCCCGAATTGTGGACCGAGCGCTATCATTGTCCGACCTGGCTCGACTTCCTGCGCCAGCGCAACCGCGCCACCCAGATCGAGCGCGAGCTGCATCAGAAGGCAGCCGACTTCCACATCGGCGCCGAGCCGATCCGCGTGCGCCGGATGCTGGAGCGTCCATTCGGCTCGGTGCGCTGGAAGGACGAGACCCCGGACCGCGCCGCCAAGGAGGTGATCCCGGTGGTCGCGACCGCGGCGGGAAGTAGTACTTAGGTCTAGACAGTCATTCCGGGGCGATGCGAAGCATCGAACCCGGAATGACAACGAGATCGTTACTGCCCGTTATCGGTGAGCGTCTGCTGGCAGGCCTTGCTGAGGCGGCTGCGATGCTCCTTCAGGCAAGCCAGCACGACCTGATCGCCCTCGCTGAGATGGGCACGGCAGAACCGCGAAGCGTCGCGCGAGCAGGCATCACGCCCCTGCTGCTGTGCCGAGGCGGCCGACGTCAACAGAACCAGCGGAACGACGGCGAACAGAAATCGGGTCATCTCTCAAAGCCTCAAACGAACAGAAGGCTGGTTCTATAGCGTTTCAGGGTCGCGAAGAAGCTTGAAACGGTGGACCGAACCGGCTGGTTCCGGTCCGAGGCGACCGCCCGGAGACCGACCTGCGTCTCGTCACCGCAGGTCCGGCCCAGACGACGGCGCCGATCACTCGGCGGCAGCCCTGCGCTGCGCGGCGAGATCGCGATCCAGCACGACGCGGCAGCCGCTGCTCAGCTGGGAGCGGTTCTTGACCATGCAGGCGGTGATCCTCGGGATGTTCGGGATCTCCGCGCTGCACAGCCGGAACGCGTCGCCCGAGCACATCTGCTGCGCCTCGGCGCTGAACGCAAAGCTCGCGGTCGACGACAGGACGGAAACGGTGGCCGCAAGAGCCAGCGTGACGCCGGCGCCGCGAACCGCACGCTCCAGAACCCGGCGCTTCAACATGGTGGTCATGATCGGCTCCCATCGGCACCGCACATAGCGGGCCCGTTGTCTGATGGGCCGATCCTGCACGGGCGCGAGCTGACCGACTGTGATGGTCATCACGCACGCCTAAGCCGCACTTTTTCTTCTGCTTCCGGCGCCCTGTTGGGATCGCGTTAAGACCTTGTTGGCATTAATCGCTCGTTACGGCGGTGACGTATCCTTGAGTTTCGAGAGAGTGTGTAGCGATGCGTAGTGCGTTGGGCCTGATGCTGGCCAGTGTTGTAGCGGCGATCGTGATCGCCGGCGTGTGGTTCTGGACCTCCTCGCCGCGTGCCGACGCGGCTCCTCCGCAGACAACGGCAGCAAGCCGGCCCGATCCGCTTCCAGCGGCGGCGGCAAAGCAGGCCGCCAGGGACGATGTCGAGACGACCGCGGCGCTGTCGAAGCGCGCCGATGCGACCCAGGCGGCAGCTCCGGCCGCAGTCCCCGCACCGGCGCCGGTGCCGGCTCCCGTCGCGGCCGCGCCCAGATGCGCCAATCCCGATGGGCTCGGCATCAGCCGCACCGTCGTGGTCGACACCACAGGCGGCCCGGGCTTCGGCTTCCTGCAGTACAAGCAATATGACTTCCTGACCGACCATGAGGTCGTGCTGACCTTCGACGACGGTCCGTGGCCGACCACGCCCGCCGTGCTCAAGGCGCTGGCGGACGAGTGCACCAAGGCCGTGTTCTTCCCGATCGGCCTGCACACCACCTATCACCCGGACATCCTGCGCCAGGTCGCCGCCGCCGGCCACACCATCGGCGCCCACACCTGGTCGCACGCACACCTGGCCGGCAAGAAGATCACCGAGCAGCAAGCCAAGGACGAGATCGAGAAGGGCTTCAGCGCGGTGAAGATGGCGCTGGGCAGCAACCCGGCTCCGTTCTTCCGCTTCCCAGCGCTGGCGCACACCCCGGCGACGACAGCCTATCTCGGCACGCGCAACATCGCGATGTTCTCGGTCGACGTCGACTCCAACGACTTCAAATCCAAGAGCGCCGACGAAGTGATCAACAACGTGATGACCAAGCTCGACAAGGAGCACAAGGGCATCATCCTGATGCACGATCTGCAGAAGCACACCGCGCAGGCGCTGCCGACGCTGCTGCGCAAGCTGAAGGCGGGCGGCTACAAGGTGGTCTGGATGAAGGCCAAGACCCAGATCGAGACGCTGCCCGAATACGACGCGATGATGGCAAAGACCGAGAAGCCGATCGCAACGGGCCGGCCGATCGGCAACGTCGTGCAGACGGTCGCCGAGTAACGCCGGCCACGCATTGAATACGCGCAAAGCGCCCCTGGACCCGGGTCCAGGGGCGCTTTCGCTTTCTGAGTGCAGCCACCTTCTGCCGGTCCGGCACCGCCGGACGATCTGGAGCGCCGATGCGCCGTCGCGAATGGCACCATCGCGCCCGGCGGCTACGGCTCTCACCAAAATATCGAAAACAACCCCATGCACAGTAGCCGGCGGGCGCCGGCGCTCGACAAGGCAACTTGACCGTCGGGCAAGGACGTGGATGTCCGGGCCATTTTGCTTGAAGGCGCGCCCTCGCGCGCCTGCCTGGGCATGACGAAACTGAACGTGTGGCTACCAGTAAATTCCGTGGCGATGCAGCTCGCCGATGATGCGGCCCTCGGTCCAGCGCCGGGCGTGGCGGCGATGGCTCGACCTGTGCCAAGCCGTCCGCTGCTCCGGTGCCGGCCCTGCGTCCAACACCGAAGGCTGAACATCGGCTTGCTGCTGCATGGGCGCCTGCTGCAAGGCCGTCTGGGCTTGCGGCTGCGAAGCCGGAGCCGGCGCCGCAACCGGCGCTGCCCGCTCGGCATATTTTGGCGCTTCCGGCGGCATTAGTGGCGCGACGGCGGGCGCCGCCGGCGCATCGGCAACCTTGTCCACAGCATTGACCGAGTTCGACACCGCGGCCGGTAGCGCCGCTACCCCGCCCAACGACAGGCTTCGTTCGCCGGCCTGCGCGGAAGCGGAAGCCAAAACCATCGCCGCGATCAGGATGAGTTTGCGCATTGTTGTTCTCCCGTTGGTGGCCGGGAGACTAGCCACGCCGGGCTCAGGATTTTGTGAGATGCATCACGCTGCCAGCACAGTAGCCGTCAACGGGTTCGCGTGGTCCAGTCGGATTGTTGGAACTTGGTCCTATGCGTGGGCCCGTATCACCGTAGGTTCTGGCTTCGAGACATGGTTTCAGTGCAACGCCGCTCGCCCGGGCACGCCAGCGTCTACCGCACTATCTTGTGTGCTGCGTCTCCAATGACGACCCGGGAATAGATCAGTCGGTTTGACCCTCTCCTTTGGACAATGCCTGAACTCTGGAGACCTCAGTGAGTGCATTTGAACAAGGTCGCGTACGGCCCGGCGGCGATGGCCTGGCGAATGCGGCCGCGGAAAAGCTGCGTTCGATGGCCCCGGCGGCCGGGGCGATGGCGTATCCGTTCCTGCTCGACGGCTTTCATCTCACTGTCTCTCCCGCCGATGGTCCGATGTCGTTTGGGCGACTGGTTCTGGCAGCGCTTTGCCTGTTGGCCGCGACGGGCGCCCCCTTGCTGGGTCTAGCCTGCGCCTATTGGATGACCAAAGCAGCGCCGTCGTCGTTCGAGCTGCGCGCCCGGCGACTCGCCTATCTCAGCATCGGTGCCCCGCCACTGTTCGTGCTGACCGGCGTCGGCCTCGGACTGCTGCACATCCATATCAGCGACGAGCTCATATGGATCGCGGGCTGGCTGGCCGCCTGCCTTTACGTCCTGCTCGGCAGTGAACAAGAACGGCCGGCAACATCAGCCGCGATTGCTCCGCCGATCGCAAGATGGCGCGTCACGCATGGCGTCGCCGCAGCCGTCATCCTTCTCTATGTCGCGTTCCACCTCACCAATCATCTGCTCGGCCTGCTCGGACCCGAGGTTCATGCCACCGTGATGAAGTTGGGCCGCACGGTCTATCGATCGTCCGTGATCGAGCCCATCCTTGTCGCCTTGATGCTGTTCCAGGTCGCCGTTGGCGTGCGGCTCGCCTGGCGCTGGAGCTCAGGGCCGGCGGACGCATTCCGCGTGTTTCAGATCGGCTCCGGCGTCTACCTCGCGGCGTTCATCGTCACCCATCTGAACTCCGCATTCGTCTCGGCGCGGGCCGTGCACCACGTCGACACCAATTGGGACTGGGCATCGGGCGCGCCGACCGGCCTGATCCACGACGCCTGGAGCATTCGCCTGGTGCCGCACTATGCACTCGGCGTCTTCTTCGTGCTCGCCCATCTCGTATCGGGATTGCGCGGCGTCCTGATCGCGCACGGCATGGCGACGGCGCTCGCCAACCGGATCTGGGCAACCGGGCTCGCGGCCGCCGGACTGATCGCGATTGCGATCATGAGCGGACTGTGCGGCGCGCGCATCTAGAGCATTTTCGAGCGAAGTGGACACCCGGTTCGCGTGAAGAAAACGCGTCAATACAAAAATCTAGAGCTTCGGTTCTGATTCAATCAGGACCGAAAATGCTCTAGGCGGCGCAAATCGTCTGATAGGCCGCCAGTTGAAGCGCGACGACGCGTTGCGCGGAATGACATTTTTCGAACCACAGACGCGCGGCATCGCCGCGGCGATTGTCGTCCAGCGGATCGTCTAGAACCTCAAGAATCCGGGCCGCGCACGTCTCGACGCTGTCGGCGGCCAGGCAGGGCGGCACCGCTCCAAAGAACTCCGCCGATTGGGTTTCATCGAGATTTGTGATGACGCGGCGGCCGAGCGCCATTGCCTCAAAGGTCACTCCGCCGATCGCCGGGATCCTGAACTGATCGACGACGACGTCACTCGAGCAGTACAGCTGGCGCAGCTCCGCCTTGTTCAACGACGGTATCCACGAAACCATGTCTTCAATTCCGAGTTCCTGAATGAGGTCCTTGCTTCGGTGAACATCAACGCCCCACTCGACCAGGATGATACGAAAATCGCGATCCGTTTGCGCAACCTGCGCGGCCGCTCTCAAGAAGAGATTATTGCCCTTCTGCATCGAAGCGGGTGCAGCGTGCCAGTGGTGGCGCGTCGGGCTAAAGAACGTGGTGATGTTGGAGTTCCGCTTCGGGATCTTGAGCCCTGCCCGAAAGGTTGAAATCTTTTCGTCGTCGAAGGCATGCGGAAGGTAAACGGTCCGCTCCCTCTTCAATTTCAGCCGCTGCACGGACGGCAGCACGTCCGAATTGGTCACGAACGAAAAAGCTGCATTCTTGTACGCCGCCGAACAAAGAATGCCATTGTAGCTCCTCTCAAAGGGCACCTCACGCAACGTTCCGTGTTCGTAACACGTGTAATTCTTGAATCCGTTGATGAACGGAATGAACCCGTCGATCGAATAACCCTGAATGATGTCGTATTGCTCCAAGATGTCGGCGAACTCATTGGCAACCGTGGATGCGAAGGCTTCGACGGAAACCAGGGCTTCTGCCGGATAATCCGTGAACTGCCGCAGCACGTCTCCAAGCAGTGCCGCACGTTGCGCGGCGTTTCGATCCTCCCCCTTGCCGTATTTTTCGAAATAGCGAAACTCCGGGCGATCGATGATCTCCGGGCGGATCTCCACGGGAACGACCGATGATCCGACGTCAGCAGCCGCGCTGCTTGCCGCCGGCATCACGGTGTCAGGATTTGGGATCGTGAAGACGTTGCTTTCGCTTGCAACTGGCGCCGCGACGTCGGGGTCCGGTGTCGTGAAGGCATCAGCGGGAAACTCGAAGCCAAAGCGCGGCAAGCCGCGGCTGCGCCGCTGACTTCGCCAAAACGCGACCGCCAAGCTCGACCAGGCGGCAACGCCGGTTTTCGCCTCACGCCGCAAATGAACAAACACATATTTCGTCAGTAAAGAGCGATAGACCGATGTGAGGTAGCTTGGTCCTTTGGGACTTGCTGACGACAGATCGCGAAGGGTCCCATGTTCATTGCTTTCGCCTGCAACCGGCGTCGCGGCGTCAGGATCCGGCGTCGTGAACACCTCAGCGGGAAATTCGAAGCCGAAGCGCGGCAAGCCGCGGCTGCGCCTCTGACTTCGCCAAATTGCGACCGCCAAACTCGACCCGGAGACAACCCCGGTTTCCGCCTCACGCCGCAGATGAACAAATACGTACTTCGCCAGCAAGGCTCGATAGATCGATGTGAGGCGGCCAGGTCCTTCGGGATTCGCTGACCGCGAACGGCGAGACGCTACATACTCATGGCTTTGGCTTGCAGCCGGCGTCGCGGTGACGAGATCCGGCATCGTGAAGACATCCGCGGGAAACTCGAATCCAAAGCGTGGCAAGCCACGGCTGCGTCTCTGGCTTCGCCAGATGGCGACCGCCAAGCTCGGCCCGGCGACCACGCCGGTTTCCGCCTCACGCCGCAAATGAACAAAGACGTACTTCGCAAGCAAGGAGCGATAGGTCGAGACGAGGCGGCCTGGTCCTTCGGGATTCGGATATTCGTCGGCGAGAACCCGGCTTTGCTCGATCTGCGGATTTGGTGAGACTGCCTTCGACGAGGCCGGCGAAATGGGGGAGAGTGCAGACTCAGGCTCGATGGCCGCCTCTGGCAGGACGATGGCCGGCTGATCGAGCGGCTGCGGGATTCTGGATGCCTGACTCGACTGGAAGTCCCGAAAATCGCGCGCAATCGAGATCGTGTCTGCCAGATGCGCCGGCATCGGTGGACGGACGCGACTCTCTGCAGCAGCGATGCCATCAAGCATCTCCCAATATCTCGCCTGCAGCAGCGTCCAAAAAAATGCTGCAGCTCCGCTGTCGCCGGCGTTCTTCGCACGAAGATACGCGAGGCAATCGAGAACGGGGCCTTGCACAAACCAGTCCGGTCGCCGCCAACCACCCAACTCGGTGGCCCACCAATCCGGGAACATGTTGTCGACGTTGCCGTCGAAGCTTGCGGCCTCCCACTCGGGGCAACCCATGACGTGATAGTAGTTATAGCAAATGACATCCGCCTCGATTCCGAAGCGGCGCTGAATCAAGGCATTGTTGTAGGCGTTGTTGGCGATATTGCCGATATGCAGGACGCGGAGCGGGCGGTTATGGGCGCGCTGGAACTCCCTCAGAAAGGCAAGCTGTAGTTGAAACTCGCTATCGCGATCCTTTGGTCCCAACGTCATTCCCCAGCAATCGTATTCAGGTATTAAACTTCAGCGCGAAAACACACAATCAACGAACACCGATTCCGCGGCGGTCATTGTGCTCCATGTCGCGTCCCATCTCACCAATCAATTAGGCGGCTTGCGCGTTAGGTGCGGCTCGCGTGGCGTTCGTGTCACTACCGGCTGATGCGTGACGCGTGTTACGGATCGTCGCGCGCATTGACCTCGCCACGCGCATCGTCACCTATCTGAATACCACGCCGTCTCGACGCGGGTGTGCACCACATCGATACTACTTGGCTTGGTGGCGTTTTCTTGGTGTTTTCGCGTCTCCCGCCGGGGTTGTGCGGTGCGTTGACGCATCGGGTGGCGGCGCCAGTCGCCAACAGCAGTCGGGCCCGCAACAGGCGGCGCGGTTGCGATTGCGCTCATATGCAGATTGTGCCGCCCGAGAATCCAGGCGAGCAAAGCTCACCTGCGCATCGAGGCGAAAGATGGTCCTGAGCGGTGGTGCCGCAAGAGGGACTCGAACCCCCGACCCCGTCATTACGAATGACGTGCTCTACCAACTGAGCTATTGCGGCGAACCGTTCGGCGACGGCCTGACAATTCGCGCCACCTGATATCGGGCATGACCCCGATTGGCAAGGATGGCGCGGTTATTTAACCGCACACCGGTTATCTAACCGCGAATTAGCTTCCCAAACGTGACAGAAATCCGCGCCAACCGCCGATCTGGGCCTTGGGCGGGCCGATTTGTTCCGCAAATTCGTCCACGGCGCCGTCCTCGTCGACCCCGGGGTCGTCGGGGGCCCGGACGATGGGGATCACGGCCGGAATCGGCGCAGGGGCCGCCTTGGGCAGGTCGGACCTCGAACGGAACAGGGGGGCCGGCGCCGGGGGAGCCGATTCGGCGGCCGGCGGCGGGGCCGGCTCCGGCGCGGGCGGGTCGGCCGGAACTGGGGCCGGGTCGGCCTCAATGGTCGCCGGGAGCGGGGCGTTATCCTGCACCGGCGGCGCGGCCGGCTCGACGGACTTGACCTCAACCCTGGCCTCGACCGGCTCCGCCACCTCGGGCTCGCTGGCCACCGCCTTGGGCGGCTCGACCCGCCGCGGCGCCAGCATCGCCTCCTCGAACGGCGAGGGCTCGATCGCATGGCCCTTGTCGGAGGGCAGCGCCGCCACCGGCGTCTGCCACTGGAAGGCGTCGAGACGGCCGGTGACCGGCGACACCGGACGCCATCGGTCCGAGACATAGCCGTCCGCGGTCCACACCGGATCGTGCAGCGCGCGCACCGCGCGCAAGGTCCAGGCCCGCGCCCGGCCGCTGTCGCCATGCTCGGTGCGTTCGACCTCCGCCATCAATAGCGCGACGCGCTGCGTCGGCGCCGCGACAAACGGCTCCAGCGCCGCACGCGCCTTGGCGAATTCGGCGGCATCGATCGCGGCGCGCGCGATCGCCAGCGCGCCTTCGATATGGCCAGGCGTTTTCGCCGCCAGCGTCTCGACGCGCACCAGGCGCTGGCGCGCGGAATCGCCGAGCCGCACATGCGAATAGGCATCGGCGAGATCGGGATGCGGTTGCGCCAGCCACGCGGTCTCGACGATGCGCATCGAACGGCGCACCTGATGCGCCTCGCTCTCGAACCTGGCGGCAAGCACCGCGGCCGGGATCAGCGTCGGCGCCAGCTTGAGCGCCTCCATCGCGCTCGAGCGCGACAGGTCGCGATCGACGGTCTCGAACTCCAGCGCACGCGCCGTCAGCAGCACGCCGCGCTGCCGCCGGTAGGTCGCCTTGTCGATCAACCCGGCGGCCTGGTTGTTGTCGATGATCGAGAGCGCGCCGGCCCAGTCGCCCTTGGCGCAGCAGAAGCCGAGCACCGCATGCGAAGCCCATGACGAGGACGGCGACATCTTCAGCGCTTCCTCGGCAATCATCACCGCCGCCACCGGATCGTCGGCACGCTGCGCCTCGATGAACAGGCCGCGCAAGCCGAGCAGCCGCGTATCGGGGCGCTCGGCCATGGCGCGGAAGGCGCGCTGCGCGCCGTCGCGATCGCCGTCGAGCTGCGCCGATTGTGCGTGCAGCAACAGCGCCAGCGGATCGCCTCCGGCGTGGCGCCGCGCCACTTCGGCATGCGCGCGCGCCGCCGACGAATCACCATGCCCGATCGCGAGCAGGCCTTGCGTGATGGCGTGACGGCCACGCGCGTGGCGTCGTTCGCGCCGGCCGCGGCGGATGTGTCCGGGGATCTTCCACAGGCCGCGCAGGATCACGCCTGCGACCATCGCGACGACGATGACGAGGCCGAGCAGATACATCGGCTGCTTCGACGTCAGGCGCAGACCGCCCCAGTTCAGCACGAGATCGCCGGGCTGATCGGCCAACCAGGCCGCACCCGCTGCGGCGAGGGCGATCAGCAGCAGGAACAGAATGATCCGGATCATCAAGAACCTATTGCAAAGACTTACTGGTTGACGGTGGCGAGCGCCGCCATGGCGTTGTCGGCAAATTTGCGCGACGCGTCGAGCGCGGCGCGGCGCGCGTCCACCTTGGCGAGCCAGGCTTGCGCCGCGGTGCGATCAGCCGGCGGCAACGACTTCAATTCGCGCTCGGTCAATGCGAGATCATTATGCACGGCGGCCGATGTCACGCGCGCGACGATGCTGCCGCGGTCGGTCCCGGTGCCATCGGTTCGCTCGATCAGGATCAGCTTGGAAGCGCCGGCCTGCAGACGATCGACCAGGCCGGCGCTGGCTGACGCAGCTTCCGGCGGCGGCGGCGCGAGTTGCGGCACGATCTCGATCAGCTCGCGACACAGTTTATTCGGATTGGGTACGCCTGACGCGGCGAAGACGTCGAGCGGCTTCAGCAGGTCGGGATTATCGGCGATCGCTTTCGCGGCCTCGAGCGACGAGGCATAGGGATCACCGTGACGAACCGCGACGTCGAGCAGCGATGCCGCGACCACGCGGCGCAGCGGCACGTCATCTGCCTTCGCCTCGGCCTTGCTGTCGGCGATCTTGCCGTCCTGCCTGGCGATGGCGGCACCCTGCGCCTTCACCGCACCTTCGACCTTGTCGATGCGCGCCGTGATGCCGGAGATGTCGGATGCAGCCGCGCCATCGCGCGGCGCGGCCTTCGCGTCATTGACCGCCGCCGCAAGCTTGTCGGATTGCGCGCGCGTTGCGGCGAGCTCGGTGCGCAGTGCCGCGATCGATTTGTCGAGCGCCTCCAGCCGCGCCGTTGCCGCAGGATCGGCGGCCGCAGCGAGAGGCTTGCTCGTCTTTGACTCGAGCGCGGCGAGGCGCGTACCGAGCTCGTCCAATGTTACGGCACCGGGCGGCGGCGCGGACACAGGCTGCACCGCGGGCCAGCCGAGCAGCCAGCCGACCCCGATCACCAGCGCGGCCGCGACCGCGCCAGATACCGGCGCCACCACCCAGGGCGACACTGGCCGCGACGGTTCCGCGCCGGACGCCGCGGATGCGGCCTCGGGCTGCGGCTCTGCGTGGGGAGCAGGATCGGGGTGGGGCTGCGCCTCGGGCGCCGCCGCTTCCGCCGCCTTGTCGGTGTCGTTGCCGGCTTCCGGCCCCCCCGCAGGACTTGGTGGCTCGCTGGAGATCTCGGTCGCCTGAAGATCGATGGTCGGCGGCGCGCGCTTGGGCCGGGAATCCGGCGAAGGTCCTGTGTCGTCGGGCCTTTCTTCAGCCATCGCGAGGGTCCTCAAAACTACTGGCCGCATATTCTACCAGAATCGGCCCGGGTTCTTAGAGCACGATCAGAAAATCGGAGCATTGCCTAACATCATGGTCAGACGAAAGAATTAATTCCAGTCACGGCCGCAGGGCACGGCTGAGCGCTTCCAGCAGGGCATTTTCGTCCGGGCGCGCCGCAACCACCACCTTGGTCGCGCCGGCATCATGGAGCACCGCGGCGACCGCGGCCGAGATGCAGCATTGCGGCAGCGCGAGCGCCGAAACCTCGATTCCGTCGGCCCGGATCGTATCCAGGAACGCCTGCGCGCTGCGGCGGGAATAATGCAGCACCGCCGTGATCCGGTTCGCCAGGAAGGCGTCACCGACCTCCGTCGGGAAGCCGGTCACCGGCGCCATCCGGTAGGTGGTGTGGGTGACGACGCTCAAGCCCTTTTCGCTGAGCTCGCCGGCCAGATCGCGCGACAGGTCGGCGCCGGCGAGGTAGAGCAGCGTGGCTGACGCCGCCAGCTCTCCGGACTTGACCCGCGCCAGCACGAGATCGCGCAAGCTCACCGCATCGCCTTTGGCCACGATCACCCTGTCGAAGCCCGCGGCGCGCGCGGCATCGGCGGTGTGTGCGCCCACCGCGAACAGCGGCAGCCGCAACAGCCGGCTGCCGGCGAGATCGATGGCGCGCGGCGCGTTGGCGCTGGTCAGGATGATCGCGTCATAATCCGCATCGTCGTCATGGAACGGTAACGGCTCGAAGCGCAGCACCGGCGCTGCGAGGGCTTTAAAGCCGCGTTGGCGCAGCGTCGCGAGCGTCGCTTCACTGTCCGGATGCGGTCGTGTGACAAGGATGGTCACGGCGTCAGGCCTCCCGCCTTGCGATTTGGACCTTGCCGACCGATTGCACTTTGAGACCTCGCAATGCTACCCCGGAGGGGGACATTTTTGATGACCATGATCTTGCCGGAAACCGGTTCCGGCTTCTCCGGATCATGCTGGTAGCACAAGGGCCGAAATTGGGACACGAACCACCGATGCTGGTGCTGGGGATCGAGACCACCTGCGATGAAACCGCAGCCGCCGTGGTCGAGCGCCAGCCTGACGGACAGGCAAGGATCCTCTCCAACGTGGTGCGCTCGCAGACCGACGAGCACGCCCGCTTCGGCGGCGTGGTGCCGGAGATCGCGGCGCGCGCCCATGTCGACCTGCTCGACGGGATCGTCGCGTCAGCGATGAAGGAGGCCGGTGTCGGCTACGGACAATTGTCGGCGGTCGCGGCCGCCGCCGGACCCGGCCTGATCGGCGGCGTGATCGTCGGTCTCACCACCGCCAAGGCGATCGCGATGGTGCACGATACGCCGCTGATCGCGGTGAACCATCTCGAGGCGCACGCGCTGACGCCGCGGCTGACCTGCGCGCTGGCGTTTCCCTATTGCCTGTTCCTGGCTTCGGGCGGCCACACCCAGATCGTCGCCGTGGTCGGCGTCGGCGAATATGTCCGGCTCGGCACCACCGTCGACGACGCGATGGGCGAGGCGTTCGACAAGGTGGCGAAGATGCTATCGCTGCCCTATCCCGGCGGCCCGGAGGTCGAGCGCGCGGCGGCCGGCGGCGACCCGACGCGGTTTGCGTTTCCACGCCCGATGCTCGGCCGTCCCGATGCGAATTTCTCGCTGTCGGGATTGAAGACCGCGGTGCGCAATGAAGCGAGCCGGCTGGAGCCGCTGGAACCGCAGGACATCAGCGACCTCTGCGCGAGCTTCCAGGCCGCGGTGCTCGAAGCGACCGCGGATCGGCTGACCGTCGGCTTGCGCTTGTTCGAGGAGCGGTTCGGCACGCCGCGCGCGCTGGTTGCGGCCGGCGGCGTCGCCGCCAACCATGCCATCCGCAGCGCACTGCAGGATGTCGCGGCGAAAGCGCAGACCACGCTGATCATCCCGCCGCCGGCGCTCTGCACCGACAATGGCGCGATGATCGCCTGGGCCGGTGCCGAGCGGATGGCGCTCGGGATGACCGACACGCTGGAAGCGCCGCCGCGCGCCCGCTGGCTGCTCGATGCCAACGCCAAGGCGCCGGCCGGCCACGCCAACAGCCGCGCCGGATATTGAGTGATGTTTTTCCGAAGTGCGCCGCAGACACTCCTTCACCTCGCCCCGCTTGCGGGGAGAGGTCGGATCGCATGCAGCGCAGCGGAATGCGATCCGGGTGAGGGGGACTCACCGCACATTCGGTGCCTGCGGATACAGCCCCTCACCCCAACCCTCTCCCCGCAAGAGCGGGGCGAGGGAGCGCAGCCGAGCTAGAGGGTCAAATGCCCGCGCATATGTCAGTCAGCGTGATCGGTGCCGGCGCCTGGGGCACGGCATTGGCCGAGGTCGCGGCGCGCGCCGGACGCACGGTGACGCTCTATGCGCGCAATGCCGAGCATGCCGCGCAGATCCAGGCGACGCGGATCAATCCGAAGCTGGCCGGTGTCCAGCTGCATCCCGGTATCGCCGTGACGCCGGATATTGCGGCTGCGGCGCGCGCGGACATCGTCCTCGCGGTAACCCCGGCGCAGCATTTGCGCGCGGCGGTCAGCCATCTGGCGCCACACCTCAAACCCGACACGCCTGTCATCGCCTGCGCCAAGGGCATCGAGCACGGCACGCACAAATTCATGACCGAGGTGATCGCGGAAGCCGCGCCGCGCGCCGTGCCGGCGATCCTGTCGGGGCCGAGCTTTGCCGACGACGTCGCGCGCGGATTGCCGACGGCCGTGACGCTCGCCACCAAAGACGAGGCGCTGGCACGCGCGCTCGTCCAGGCGCTCGGCTCGGCGACTTTCCGGCCCTATCACACGTCAGATGTGCGCGGCGTCGAGATCGGCGGCGCGGCCAAGAACGTGCTGGCGATCGCCGCCGGCATCGTCGTCGGCAAGAATCTCGGCGCGTCCGCGCTCGCGGCACTGACCACGCGCGGCTTCAGCGAACTCGCAAGATTAGGCCGCGCCTGCGGGGCGCGCACCGAAACCCTCGCCGGCCTGTCGGGATTGGGCGATCTCCTGCTCAGCTGCTCGACCGCGCAATCGCGCAATTTCGCGCTCGGCCTCGCGCTCGGCCGCGGTGAAGCAGCGCCGGTCGGCAAACTCGCCGAAGGCGCCTTCACCGCGCCGGTGCTGTGCGAGCTCGCCGCTGCGCAGAAGGTCGACATGCCGGTGTCGAACGCGGTCGCCGCGATCCTGGGCGACCGGCTCACGATCGATGACGCGATCGAAGGCCTGCTGACGCGGCCGTTCAAGGCGGAAGGCTGATCACCGCGCCATCACAAAGGCGGCGAGATCGTTCAATCCCGATCCCATCCCGTCAGGCGCGACGCCGAGCTCCTCGGCTGACGCGTTGGCGCGGTTGACCCAGAAGGTCGGATAGCCGAACCACTTCGCCCCGGCGACATCCCAACCGGCGAACGCCGCAAAGACGATCTCCTCCTTGCGCAGCCCGAATGCGTCGACACCCATCTGGTAGGCGCGGGTATCGGGCTTGAATGCTTGAACCCGGTCGGTCGACAGATGAGCCTCGAACAGCCCCTCGAGCCCGGAGTTCCTGATGACGGCATCGAGCATCGGCGCGGTGAGATTCGACAGGAACGCCATGCGCACACCTGCGTCACGAAGCTGCCGCAGCGCGGGCTGTGCGTCAGGCCACGCCTTGAGCTCCAGATACGTCTGCATCAGGTGGTCGCGTTGCTCCGATGACAGTTCGATCTTCATTGCCCTGGCTGCGAAGATCAGCGCGTCCTCGGTGACGCGCCAGAAATCGGTGTAGCGACCGCCAAGGGTCCTGAGCCAGCCATACTCGAACTGCCGAATGCGCCAGGAGGCGCTCAACTCGGCACCCTTGCCTGGAAACATCTCTTCCACACGCGCGAACACCGGACGTGGGTCGATGATCGGGAAGCCGTCGAAGGCGATCGCCTTGAATGACGAACGCTCCGCGGCGCGCGCCTGGTCCGGCAGCACCGCCGCGGTGACCGAAGCTACGGTCAAAGCCGTGAAGGCCCGGCGATTCAGAAGCATATGATCTCCTGTGAACGAGCCTCCACATGTCACGAAGAAGCGCTTCGGCACAATCGCCGGATTGCGGCACAGACCATTCCGGAATTCACCGCAATCGAAGTCGGAATAACGGCCCCGCATCGGGGTAGCAGGCCGGCCTTCACGTCCTGAAGACGCTGTACTAGCGTGGCGGCGAACCGTCGGATCCCGGTCGAACCATCGAAAGGCGGATCCCAAGGGAAAAACACATGCGTCAACCGCAACGCGCCATCGTTTCGCTCAGCCTCCTCTCGATCAGCCTCCTCTCGATCAGCCTTGCACTCGCCGTCGCCACCTCTTGCGCCACCGCCCGCGCCCAGACCGCAGCCTCATACGACGAGCTCGCCAAGCGCGAGGCCGCGGCGAACGCCGAAGATGGCAAGCGGGTCGCCCCGCTCAAATCGATCGGCAATCCCTCCGCCGAGGTCTCCCCGGACATGCAGGCGATGATCGGCACGCCCTACCCGCCGCATTTCAACGCCGACCCGAAGACCCCTGCAGAGTGGAAGGAGTTGATCGATCGCCGCGCCAAGGAAGCCATCGCGAATATCCCGGCGATGAAGGCGAAGCTCGGCGTCAAGGTCGAGGAAACCAGACTTGCCGGCGTGCACTGCTACATCGTGACGCCGAACAAGATCGCGCTCGAGAACCGGCGGCGCCTGCTGATCCACGTCCACGGCGGCGGCTACGTGTTCGGCCCCGGCGAGGCCGCGTTGCCGGAAGCCATCATGATGGCTGGCTTCGGCGGCTACAAGGTCATCTCGGTCGACTACCGGATGCCGCCGGACTTCCCCTATCCGGCCGCGATGGACGATGCGATGGCGGTCTGGAAGGAAGTCCTGAAGTCGCACGAGCGCCACCGGCTGGCGATCTTCGGCACCTCGACCGGCGGCGCGATGACACTTGCGATGGTGCTGCGCGCGAGGGATGAGAAGCTGCCGCTGCCTGCCGCGATCGCGCCGGGTACGCCCTGGTCCGACATCGACAAGATCGGCGACAGCTACGCGAGCAACGAGTGGGTCGACAATGTGCTGGTGACCTGGGACGGCTGGCTCGGCCGCGCGGCAAAACTCTACGCCAACGGGACCAGCCTGAAGAACCCCTACATTTCGCCGATCTATGGCGACTTCAGGGGCTTTCCGCCGACCATCCTGACCTCGGGCACGCGCGACCTGTTCCTCAGCAACACGGTTCGCACGCATCGCAAACTGCGGCGCGCCGGCGTGATCGCCGATCTCAACGTCTATGAGGGGCAATCCCACGCGCAGTACCAGATGAACATCGATGCGCCCGAGACCAAGGAAGCCTTCACCGACATCGCTAAATTCTTCGATCGATATCTGAAGCAGTGAGTGCTGGGCTTCTTCGTTTGACGCGTTTTCTTCACGCGAACCGGCATCCACTTCGCTCGAAAACGCTTTGGATCGGATGCCCGCGCTTGTCGCGGGCATCCGGCTGCCTGTAGATTGCCGCGCAATGGACGCTCGTGAACGGGGTGAGTTGCGATGAATTACTGGCTGGTGAAATCCGAACCGTCGACGTGGTCGTGGGACCAGCAGGTCGCCAAGGGTGCGAAGGGCGAAGCCTGGACCGGCGTGCGCAACTTCACGGCGCGGCAGAACCTCGTCAACATGAAGAAGGGCGACAAGGCGTTCTTCTATCATTCCAACGAGGGCAAGGAGATCGTCGGCATCGCGGAGATCATCAAGGAAGCCTATCCCGATCCGACCGACAAGACCGGCAAGTTCGTCTGCGTCGACATCAAGGCCGACAAGCCGCTGAAGACCCCGGTGACGATGGCCGCGATCAAGGCCGACAAGAAGCTCGCCGACAT
This sequence comes from Bradyrhizobium sp. CCBAU 53421, assembly GCF_015291625.1. NCBI lineage: Bacteria > Pseudomonadati > Pseudomonadota > Alphaproteobacteria > Hyphomicrobiales > Nitrobacteraceae > Bradyrhizobium > Bradyrhizobium sp. CCBAU 53421. The sequence continues at coordinate 299,202 of NZ_CP030047.1, read as the reverse complement.
GGCGCTGGTGAAATATTCGCGGCTCTCGGTGCAGCCGGTGACCGCGGAAGAATGGAAGTACGTCTGCAAGATGGGCGGGGTTTAACCGCTGTCGTCCCTGCGAAAGCAGGGACCCATAACCACAGGCCCGCGTAGCGGCAGCGCGCTGGGGCCCCAGCTCGTTTCCACAATCAACATTCGTGGTTATGGGTCCCGGCTCGCGCTTCGCTTGGCCGGGACGACAGAGAGTTACGCCCCGGCCGCCATCACCACCTGCGCCAGCAACTGCTCGCGCTTGGACTGGGTGCGGTAACCGCCCATCGTCGCGGCGAAGCGTTCGAGGATGCCGTCCTCGAACGCGGTGACGATGGTGTCGTGAACGTAGCTCTTGCGGCAGATCGCCGGCGTGTTGGAGAGTTGGTCGGCGGCGGCGCGGATCGCGTCCAGCACCTGGCGCTTGCGGCCGCGCTGGCTGGCGGCCGGCGTGATCCGCGACAGCGATTCGACGACGACGGCCGACGCCATCAGGGTACGGAAATCCTTCAGCGAGATCTTGATGCCGGCGAGCTCGCGCAGGAACGCGTTCACCGCCGTGGTCGAGGCGGCGCGGACGACGCCGGAGCGGTCGTAGTACTGGAACATGCGCTTGCCCGGCACGCCGCGCAGAATGCCGATCGCGCGCACCAGCTTGGCCGCGTCGCATTCCTTGCGCACGGCCTTGCCGCCCTTCGCCTTGAAGGTCAGCACGAGAGAATCATCTTCCAGCGTGACGTTGGACTTCAGAAGCGTGGTGGCGCCGCGGGTGCCGTTGAGGCGGGCATAGGATTCGTTGCCGGGCCGGATCGCGGTGCGCGCGATCAGCTCGATCACCGCCGACAGCGCGAATTCGCGCGTCGGCTCGTCGCCGGACAAAAACGCCGAGACCTTGCGCCGGATCTTCGGCAGCGCTGCGACCAGCTTGCCCAGGCGATGCGCCTTGCGCTGCTCGCGGACCTTCTCCCAGTCGGCGTGATAGCGGTATTGCAACCGGCCCGCGGCATCGAGGCCAACTGCCTGCAAATGCGTATTCGGATCGGTGGAGTAGCGGACCTGACGATAGGCCGGCGGCATCGCCATCGCGTGCAGCCGGCGGATCGTACGGGCATCCCGAACGTGCGAGCCGTTGGCGCGAACGAATGAATAACTCTTGCCACGCTTGATGCGGCGGATGGTCAGCTCGTTCTGATCGCCGAGCCGCAGGCCGAGGTCGCGCGCCAGCTCCTCAACGGAGGTCTTGATGGCGGCGGGGGCGTCGAGTTTGATCCTGGGCGGCTTTGCCTGCGGCGGCTTGGGCCATTGGCCTAGCGCCTTCGCCAGGGCGACAGCGGGATCGGCGGACATGGGCCGCACAGCCGCGATGTTCTGCTGATCCATCATACTTCCCAAGACGCCTTGTTCCGCTGTTCTCCCGGTAATGCCGTTGCTTCGGGCTTCGTTCCGGTGGGGCCGTCCGGCCTCGGATTGGCGATTTAGGGCGTCGGGACCGACATTGCGAGTCGCGAATCGGTTACAGAAGGTTCCTAAATACCTTTCATGGGTGCCATTCGCCCGCTAACCGTGATTTCGACCTCTCCGGGATCGCTCAAAATGACGCGAGCACGGTCCGGGAACCGCATCCCGATGGGCCGACCCGGACGATCTGCCGCGGCCGAACAGGTCAGAGATGGTGCCCTTTCTTGCGCTGCTCCCCGACCGCACACGGTCGTATCTCGAGGGATTCATCGACTGACCGAACGGCTTGCCGGCAGGCTCTATTGCGTCACCACAGGCATCGCTCCGACGCGCTTCTTGCCGGCGAACCATCGGGTCACGCAAATCGCCGAAGAACCAATGTTGACGCAGATCATTGCGGCGACGCCCGATAGTCTACTCAAACGTGCGTGGCGCCATCCATCAGGATCGGCACCAGCGCATCGTCGTTGCGATGGCTGACCGACAGCTCACGGAGCGACATCACTACGACCAAGAGACCAGTGACCCGGAGCGGACGATGGAGCATAGGTTTCCATCGTCAATGAGGCACGGTAAATCGTCCCATCAAATGCAGGAGCCGGCGGGATATCCGGCGGCTTCGACGCGACGAAAGTGACAGTCCTTTTTCCTTGCCGGGCCGGAATGCGGCAACGCATAATCGCGGCAATGATCAAGGCGGCTTGCCGTCGCGACGTTTGCGATCGGCAATGAGTGGAGGAAAATGATGTCCGAGAAGATCTATGACGTGCCGGCCGACTGGGCCAAGCGCGCTTATGTCAACGACGCCAAATATCGCGAGATGTACGCGCACTCGGTCAAGGACCCGAACGGCTTCTGGGCCGAGCACGGCAAGCGGATCGACTGGATCAAGCCCTACACCAAGGTCGAGAACGTCTCCTTCGCGCCCGGCAACATCTCGATCAAATGGTTCGAGGACGGCGTGCTGAACGTCGCCTGGAATTGCATCGACCGCCATCTCGAGAAGCGCGGCGACCAGACCGCGATCATCTGGGAGGGCGACGACCCTTCCGAGTCCAAGCACATCACCTACCGCCAGCTGCATGACGAAGTCTGCAAGATGGCCAACATCCTGCGCACCCGAAACGTCAAGAAGGGCGACCGCGTCACGATCTATCTGCCGATGATTCCGGAAGCGGCCTACGCCATGCTGGCCTGCGCACGGATCGGCGCGATCCATTCGGTGGTGTTCGGCGGCTTCTCGCCGGACAGCCTCGCCCAACGCATCAAGGATTGCGATTCCAAGGTGGTCATCACCGCCGACGAGGGCTTGCGCGGCGGCAAGAAGGTGCCGCTGAAGGCCAATGTCGATGCCGCGATCGGCAAAACCGGCGGGGTCGATTGGGTCGTGGTGGTGAAGCGCACCGGCGGCAAGATCGACATGAACCCGACCCGCGACCTCTGGTATCACGAGGCCGCCGAGATGGTGACGACGGAATGCCCGGCCGAGCACATGCATGCCGAAGACCCGCTGTTCATCCTCTACACCTCGGGCTCGACCGGTACACCGAAGGGCGTGCTGCACACCTCGGCCGGCTATCTCGTATTCGCGTCGATGACGCATCAATACGTGTTCGACTACCACGACGGCGACGTCTACTGGTGCACCGCCGACGTCGGCTGGGTCACCGGCCACAGCTACATCCTCTATGGGCCGCTCGCCAACGGCGCGACCACGCTGATGTTCGAAGGCGTGCCGAACTACCCGGACAATTCGCGCTTCTGGAACGTCGTCGACAAGCACAAGGTCAACATCTTCTACACCGCGCCGACCGCGATCCGCGCGCTGATGCAGGGCGGCGACGAGCCGGTGAAGAAGACCTCGCGCAAATCGCTGCGCCTGCTCGGCTCGGTCGGCGAGCCGATCAATCCGGAAGCCTGGGAGTGGTACTACCGCGTGGTCGGTGACGACCGCTGCCCGATTGTCGACACCTGGTGGCAGACCGAGACCGGCGGCATCCTGATCACGCCGCTGCCCGGCGCGACCAAGCTGAAGCCGGGATCGGCGACGCGGCCGTTCTTCGGCGTGGTGCCTGAAATCGTCGATGCCGACGGCAAGACGCTGGAGGGCGAGACCTCGGGCAATCTCTGCCTGACCAAGTCATGGCCGGGCCAGATGCGCACGGTCTACGGCGACCATGCGCGGTTCGAGCAGACCTATTTCTCGACCTACAAGAACAAGTACTTCACCGGCGACGGCTGCCGGCGCGATGCCGACGGCTATTACTGGATCACCGGCCGCGTCGACGACGTCATCAACGTCTCCGGCCACCGCATGGGCACCGCCGAGGTCGAGAGCTCGCTGGTGGCGCATGAGGCGGTGTCGGAAGCCGCCGTCGTCGGCTACCCGCACGACATCAAGGGCCAGGGCATCTACGCCTATGTCACGCTGATGAAGGGCACCGAGCCGACCGAAGCCTTGCGCAAGGAGCTGGTCGCCTGGGTCCGCAAGGACATCGGCCCGATCGCCTCGCCGGACCTCATCCAGTTCGCGCCAGGCCTGCCGAAAACGCGCTCCGGCAAGATCATGCGCCGCATCCTGCGCAAGATCGCCGAGGACGAACCGTCGAGCCTCGGCGACACCTCGACCCTGGCCGATCCGGCCGTGGTCGACGACCTCGTGCAGAACCGGCAGAACAAGAAGTAATCCGGCAACGGCAATATCGGGACGTTGAAGAAGGGCCGCGCGCGATCTCCGCCGCGGCCTTTCGCTTGCCCACGCTTTCTCGCGCGAACCGGCATCCATCCCGCATCACCGGCGGGACAGGCTTCGCTCAAAAAACGCCCAGCGCGGCCCTTTCACGGGATTGTCAGAGGCGCGGCGCCATTGCGGCGTGTTTGTGACCAAGTGTTGTTTTCAGGTCATTTACTTTAATCCGAACTTTTCCTCTTCTGCCCGCCATCAGGACGTGTCTCGCGGCCGGTGTGAAACCACCCGGTTAAGACACGCGGTTAATATTGCGTGCGTGAGACCGGCGGGCCCGGGTTTTTTCAGGGCTCTGCACCTTCGTTTTTGGCTCCCTCACCGGAGCTGTTGGGAAGTGGAGAGTTTGATGTCGATGAAGTTTGCGGTGGCGTTCGCTGCCACCCTTGGTGCCGTTGTTGTGATGTCGCAGACGGCCGAAGCGCGGCCGGAAATGGTCGGAATCCACGCCGACAATTATGAGCCGGGCACCATCGTGGTGAAGACCAACGAACGGCGGCTCTATCTCATTCTCGATTCCGGCCACGCGATGCGTTACCCGGTCGGCGTCGGCAAGTCCGGCAAGCAATGGGCCGGCACCACCAAGATCGACGGCAAATACCGCAACCCGGCCTGGTCGCCGCCCGCCGAGGTCAAGCGCGACAAGCCGAGTATCCCGGACGTGATCGCCGGCGGCTCGCCGCGTAACCCGATGGGCGTCGCCGCGATGACGCTAGCCGGCGGCGAATACGCCATCCACGGCACCAACGTGCCCGGTTCGGTCGGCGGCTTCGTCTCCTACGGCTGCATCCGCATGCTGAACACTGACATCACCGACCTCTACTCGCGCGTCTCGGTCGGCACGACTGTCGTCGTCACCCGCTGATCGCGCAGAGCACTGCGCCGAAAGAAAAGCCGCGCCACTGCGCGGCTTTTTGTTTGGCTGTCCTGCGCCTTCACGCCGATGACGCTTAAAGCGCGATGAGATTGGGTTGAATCGTCATCGCGCTTTAGATTCTTGCTTTGGCATGATCTCTTCGGAAAACCGCTTCGCACTTTTCCGGATCATGCTCTACCGCGCAAAAGTTCCGCACCAGCCGAAGCGGTGCCCGCCATTATAGGCGCGGGCATGACCGGCCGCGAGCAGCGCAGCCGAGACATTGTCGGTCTTCCTGGTCGCGACATCGGCAACGACGCGTCCCTGATATTTGTCGGGACCGACATTGTAGATCGCGACATCACCCTGGCCGAGCAGATCGCGCAGCGCCACCGTCGCCGCCTGCGCCATTTGCAATTCGCGCGCACAGGACGCCTTCAGCTCCGGCGCATCGATGCCACGCAGCCGGACCCGCGTGTAAAAATCGGGGCCCGGCGCGAGATGCACCCGCGCCTCGAACGTGTCGCCATCGATGGTCCTGACGACATCGACAGCATGGCGAGCGTCAGGCGTGCCGGCTCGCTGCCAGATCATTTCGGCATCGCGCGACCGGTTCAACGACCAGTGCGACGGCAAGGGCATCCATTGAGGCACATATTGGCGGATCGGCAATGTGCTGCCGACGGCGATGCCGAGCACGAACACCCAGGGCAGCGCCGCCGAGACGCGGCGGCCCCAAGGCGAGCGGCGGAAGGGCGGACGTCCCGTCCCACGATAAGGATTTATTCTCTCATATGGGGACATATTCCCAGACTGGCTTGAGTCGAGCCCCCAGGCAAGACTCTCAGAAGTCCGAGGCGATGCCCTTGGTCTCCCAATCGCCGTAGCGCGTCGGTTCCGGCCCCTTCGGGCCCTGGAATTCCTTCGGCCGCGCGGCCGCATCCTTCGCGGCCAGCTCCTCGGCGGCCTTGCGCCGCGCCGCGGCCTCGGCGAGCGCACGCTCCGCGGCCGGCGTCAGCGGCTTGCGCGGCGCGGGTTCCGGCGGCGAGGGCGATGGCGATTTCTCAGACATGGCGGGCCTACTTGGCGAACGTTTCTCGGCAAAACTTTCTGCCGGCGAATTCCGTATCTCTGTGTTGGCTCAGTGACGACATCACGATCACGAATTCCGCAAGACGATTCTTACATTTGGCATATTCGCATGCCAGAGGTGTTTTCGAGTTGATGGGCATGAGCCGAATGTAACTCAGCACCTTCGAGATATCTCCGCTTCATGCCCCCTTCAAGATTTGCAGTTCCTGCCGAAGTCCCCGGTCTCGCGGCGCGCCGTATCGCGGCCGACATCCTCGATGGCGTGCTGCACAAGCATCGCACGCTCGACGATCAGCTCGACGGCGCCGGCGCGCATCCCGGCCTGAAATCGCTGGCCGATCGCGACCGCGCGCTGATGCGCCGGCTGGTGTCGACCATCCTGCGCAAGCTCGGCACGCTCGGCCATCTGCTGTCGCGGCTGCTCGACCGCGGCGTGCCGACCGATGCGCCGCGCGCGCAGAGTGCGCTGCTGATCGGCGCCGCGCAGATCCTCTGGATGGACGTGCCCGATCACGCCGCGGTCGATCTGTCGGTGCGGCTCGTGCAGTCCGACCGCCGCGCGGCGAAATATGCCGGCCTCGTCAACGCCGTGCTGCGCCGCTGCGCGCGCGAGGGCCAGGGCCTGATCGACGAGATCGGAACGCAGACGCTGGACCTGCCGCAATGGATGCTGGCGCGCTGGAATGCGCATTACGGTGAAGCCACTACGCGCGAGATGGCGCTGGCGCTCGGCCACGAACCGTCGCTCGATCTCACGGTGAAGTCCGACGCGCCGCAATGGGCGAGCCGCTTGCACGGCGAGATACTGCCGACGGGAACCGTGCGCACGCTGCTGCAGGGTTCCGTCACGATGCTGCCGGGCTTTGCCGAAGGCCAATGGTGGGTGCAGGACGCAGCCGCCGCGCTGCCGGTGCGGCTGTTCGGCGACGTCAAGGACAAGCGGGTCGCCGATCTCTGCGCCGCGCCCGGCGGCAAGACCGCCCAGCTGGCGCTGGCCGGCGCGCAGGTCACCGCGGTCGACCGCTCGCCGGCGCGGGTGGCGCGGCTGCGCGACAATCTCACGCGGCTGGCGCTGCAAGCCGAGACCGTCGTCGCCGACGCCGCCGAATGGCCCGCGGAGGCCGGAAGCTTTGACGGTATCCTGGTCGATGCGCCCTGCACCTCGACGGGAACCATCCGCCGCCATCCCGACGTCGCCTGGCTGCGCCAGGAAGGCGACATCGCCGCGCTGGCGGCGCTGCAGAAGCGGCTGCTGCAAAAGGCCATCCATCTGCTGAAGCCCGGCGGCACGCTGGTCTACTGCACCTGTTCGCTGGAGCCCGAGGAAGGCGAGCACGCGATTGCCGCGCTGCTGGCGAGCGAATCAGGCCTGCGCCGTGCGCCGGTCGCGACAAGCGAGGTCGCCGGCCTCGACGACACCATTACCGCCGACGGCGATTTGCGCACCCTGCCCAGCCATTTGCCCAACGCCGACCCGCGGCTGGGCGGGCTGGACGGTTTTTACGCCGCCCGGCTGGTCAAATCCTGATTTTAAACTTCAGTCTTCTAAGCTCGAAGTGATTCGTGCGGTATCAAGAGGGTGTCTTGAATATCAAGAAGGTGTCTTGGCCGCGTTTCCGGATTAAATAAGGATTCGTTGAAAATTCCCTCCCCGCAAGGTTAGGCGTGTCGGTCGCTCAAAGCAGACGCATCTCGACGCTGATTGCTGGCCGCTTTGCGCGCAGCATAATGGCACGCGCGAGCGGAAGCACGGTTGCGCTGTCGCGGCTCTGGCCCGGCCGCACCGACCGGCTGATCATCGCGCCGCACGACCTGCGAACCGCCGACGCCACCCGCGCCGCCGAGATCTATGCCGGGCGATTCGTGTTCGCCGGCAAGATCGTCACCTGCCACGGCCGCTCGATCTTCGATCTCGAACCGCCGTCGGAGGATTGGGAAGCCGCCCTGCTTGGCTTCGGCTGGCTGCGCCATCTGCGCGCCGCCGACACCGCGCTGACCCGCGCCAATGCCCGTTCGCTGGTCGACGACTGGATCTCCAACCAGGCGCGCAAGCGGCCGCTGGAGCGCCGCGCCGACGTGCGCGCACGGCGCGTGATCTCGCTGCTGTCGCAGGCGCCATTGGTGCTCGGCGACACCGACGGAAAATTCTACCGCAAATATCTGCGCGGGCTGGCGCGCGAGATCCGCTATCTGCGCCACGCGACGCTCGACAATGACGGCGTGCCGCGCCTGCAGGTGTTGATCGCGCTGTGCTACGCCTCGCTCTGCCTCGCCAACCAGGCGCGCAACATCAAATCCGCCACGCGCAGGCTTTCTGACGAATTGCAGCGCCAGATCCTGCCCGATGGCGGCCATATCTCGCGCAATCCCGGCGCGCTGGTTGAGCTGCTCAGCGATCTCTTGCCGCTGCGGCAAACCTTTGCCGCGCGCAACATCGCGCCGCCGCCGGCGCTGCTCAACGCGATCGACCGCATGATGCCGATGCTGCGCTTCTTCCGGCACGGCGACGGCAGCTTCGCGCTGTTCAACGGCATGTCGACCGCGCCGTCCGATCTGGTCGCGACGCTGCTCGCCTATGACGACACCCGCGGCGTGCCGATGGCGAGCATGCCGCATACCGGCTTCCAGCGGCTCGATGCCGGCAACATGACGCTGATCATCGACACCGGTCCGCCGCCGCCGGCCAGCGTCAGCCAGGATGCGCATGCCGGCTGCCTGTCGTTCGAGCTCTCCTCCGGGGTGAGCCGCATCGTCGTCAATTGCGGCATGCCGAACACCGGGCGCGACAATTGGCGGCCGTTCGCGCGTTCCACCGCGGCGCATTCGACGCTGACCTACCGCGACACCTCGTCGTGCCAGTTCGTCGAGCTGTCGGCGATGAAGCGGCTTTTGCGCGGCGCGCCGATCACCAGCGGCCCGAGCAATGTCGAGAGCTACCGCGAAGCCGTTTCCGGCGGCGATGTGCTGACCGCCTCGCATGACGGCTATCTCTCGCGCTTCGGCGTGATCCACCGCCGCGTGCTGATGGTCTCCCAGGACGGCACCCGGCTCGAGGGCGAGGACCAGCTGACGCCGGCGCCCGGCGGCCGCATCAAAGGCAGCGAGGCCGACTTCGCGCTGCGCTTCCATTTGCACCCCTCGGTGAAGGCGAGCCGGCTGTCGGATGCCCGCGGCGTCATGCTGGTGCTGCCCAACCGCGACGTCTGGACCTTCGAGGCGATGGACGACAAGGTCGATCTCGAGGACAGCGTGTTCCTGGCCGGCAATGACGGCCCGCGCCGCACCTCGCAGATCGTGATCCGGCAGGACGCCAGGCAGGCCGCCACCATCCGCTGGAGCTTCATGCGCTCCTCGACCTCGGCCACCGCCACCAACGCCCGCCGCAACGCCCGCCGCGAGCCGGAACTGCCGCTGTAGGGCGGGGTGTCGGCAACGCAACTGCCGGACCCGTCACCCTGAGGAGCCGCGAAGCGGCGTCTCGAAGGGTCGACGGCCACTAGCCGGGCCGTGCATCCTTCGAGGCTCGCTGCGCTCGCACCTCAGGATGACGGGGAGACAGGATTTCAACCCAATCATCGCCATTTTCAGGGGAATCGGCCTCGAGAAGCGGTTTCGTGCCGCACGAAACCATGCTACCCGGCTGCCTTAACAGCCAGGGATTTTCCGATATGACCGAGCAGCTTCGCCGCGTGACCCGCGCTCTGTTGTCCGTTTCCGACAAGACCGGACTGATCGATTTCGCCAAGGCGTTGGCCGACCACGGCGTCGAGCTGGTCTCGACCGGCGGCACTGCCAAGGCGATCGCGGCGGCCGGGCTGAAGGTCAAGGACGTCTCCGAGCTCACCGGCTTCCCCGAGATGATGGACGGCAGGGTCAAGACGCTGCATCCGAAAGTGCATGGCGGCCTGCTGGCGATCCGCGACAACAAGGAACATGCGGCGGCGATGGCCGCGCACGGCATCGCGCCGATCGACCTCCTGGTCGTCAATCTCTATCCGTTCGAGGCCACCGTCGACAAAGGCGCCGGCTTCGAGGAGTGCATCGAGAACATCGACATCGGCGGCCCCGCGATGATCCGCGCCGCGGCCAAGAACCATGACGACGTCGCAGTGGTGGTGGAAGCGAACGACTATCAGTCTGTTCTCGACGAGCTCGCCGCGCACAAGGGCGCGACCTCGCTCGGCCTGCGCCGGCGGCTCGCCGCCAAGGCCTATGCGCGCACCGCGGCCTATGACGCTGCGATCTCGAACTGGTTCGCGGTGCAGCTCGACACCAAGGCGCCGGACTTCCGCGCCTTCGGCGGCAGGCTGATCCAGTCGCTGCGCTATGGCGAGAACCCGCACCAGACTGCGGCATTCTATGCCACGCCGGAGAAGCGGCCGGGCGTTGCGACCGCGCGCCAGCTGCAGGGCAAGGAACTGTCCTACAACAACATCAACGACACCGACGCGGCCTATGAATGCGTTGGCGAGTTCGACCCGCAGCGCACCGCGGCCTGCGTGATCGTCAAGCACGCCAACCCCTGCGGCGTCGCCGAGGGACCGGATCTCGCCACCGCCTACGCCCGCGCGCTCGCCTGCGACTCGACCTCGGCCTATGGCGGCATCATAGCGGTCAACCGCACGCTCGATGCGGATGCCGCGCGCGCCATCATCGGCATCTTCACCGAGGTGATCATCGCGCCCGATGCGACCGAAGAGGCGATCTCGATCATCGCCGGCCGGCGCAATCTGCGCCTCTTGCTCGCCGGCGGCTTGCCGAACGCGCGCGCAATCGGGCTCACCGCCAAGACCGTCGCCGGCGGCCTCCTGGTGCAGAGCCGCGACAATGCTGTTGTCGAGGACATGAACCTGAAGGTCGCGACCAAGCGCGCGCCGACCGACGCCGAGCTGCGCGATCTCAAATTCGCCTTCCGGGTTGCAAAACACGTCAAGTCGAACACCATCATCTACGCCAAGGACCTCGCCACCGTCGGCATCGGTGCCGGCCAGATGAGCCGCGTCGACTCGGCGCGCATTGCCGCCCGCAAGGCGCTGGATGCGGCGGCCGAGCTGAAGCTCGCCGAGCCCTTGACCAAGGGCTCGGTGGTCGCCTCCGACGCGTTCTTCCCGTTCGCCGACGGCATGCTGGCCTGCATCGAGGCCGGCGCCACCGCGGTGATCCAGCCCGGCGGCTCGATGCGCGACGACGAGGTGATCAAGGCCGCCGACGAGCACGGCATCGCCATGGTGTTCACCGGCGTGCGGCATTTCAGGCATTAGCCCATCGGCTTGTCGTCCCGGCGAAGGCCGGGACGACGGCGGTGGTTTACTCTCGCACCTTCGCCAGCAACGCCAGGCCCACCACGAAGAACGCCACCAGCACCGCCATGCCGTACTTCTGGCTCGCGGTCGCCGCGGTGATCGCGCCGATCAGCAGCGGGCCGATGAACGACGTGACCTTTCCGGTCAGCGCGAACAAGCCGAAATACTGCGCGATGCGATCCTTCGGCGCGAGGCGGATCAGCAGCGAGCGCGAGGCCGCCTGCAGCGGCGCGCCGGTGGCGCCGATCAGGCAGCCCAGCACGATATAGGCGCGCTCGGCAGCGCCTGCGAACAATGGACCGCCGGGCACCGGTGGCGCCACCGGGATGAACAGGATGGAATCCTTGTTCACGGTGAGGATCACGACGATCGCAAACAGCAGGATCACAAGACTGCCCGTGATCACGCGCTTCGGCCCAAACCGATCGTCGAGCTTGCCGCCGAGCCAGCCGCCGAATGTGCCGGCGACTGCGAGAATGATGCCGAAGGTGCCGATCCGGATCGTGTCCCAGCCGAACGTGCCGGCGGCATAGATGCCTCCGAACGCGAACAGCGAGACCAGCCCGTCGGTGTAGATCATGTTCGCCAGCAGAAATCGCGCCAGCGACCTCTGCTTCGGCAGGCTCGCCAATGATTCCCTGAGCTCGCGCAGGCCCTCGCCGAGCGCCTCGCGCATCGGGCGTTTCGCCGGATAGTCCGGCGTGAACAGGAACATCGGCGTCACGAAGATGATGAACCACAGCCCGGTCAGCGGTCCCGTGATGCGGTCGCCCTCATGCATGACCGGATCGAGCCCGAACAGCGGCGTGAAGCCGAACAGCGTCTTGCCGGTCTCGGCATTGGCGGCGAGGAAGCCGAGCACCAGCACGAGGCTCAGGATGCCGCCGACATAGCCGGTGGCCCAGCCGGTGCCGGAGAGACGTCCGATCCGGTCGGGCGGTACCAGCGTCGGCATCATCGCGTTGTTGAACACAGTCGCGAACTCGACGCCGACGCTGGCGATCGCATAGGCCAGCAGCAGCATGGGGATGATGTCGGGATTGCCCGGCGTGCCGATCCACATCGCGCTCGAGCCGATCACCAGCAGCGCGCCGAACACCGCGATCCATGGCTTGCGCCGGCCGCTGGCGTCGGCGATCGCGCCCAGCACCGGCGACAGCAGCGCGATCGCAAGTCCCGCCGCCGCGGTGGCAAAGCCCCACAGCGCCTGCCCGCTCGCGGCATCGGGCGCGACGAAGCTCGCGAAATACGGCGCGAACACGAAGGTCGTGATCAGCGTGAAATAGGGCTGCGCGGCCCAATCGAAGAAGATCCAGCTGATGACGGCTGCGCGTCCCGGATAGACCTTCGCATCACCGGTGCCCGTCTGCATTGTTGCCGTCATCGCGAAAGATATTCCCCAACTCGAACCACGGGCAGGCTTTTGCCGCTCCAATCCGCTCCCATATAGCATGGGCCGGTTTTGCTGATACGGCGACGAACAGGGCAGGACAATTCGATGGCGCTGACGGCAAATATGTCGCGACGGCTGTTTGCCGCGCTCCTGATGATCGGCATCGCGACACCGGCCTTGGGCCAGGTGCAACGCCGCGCTTACGAGCCCTCAGCCAACGCTGCCATTCAAAGCATTCACGCCGAAAACGGCATGGTGGTGGCGCAGGAGAAGCTGGCGGCGCGCGTCGGCACCGACATCCTGCGGCAAGGCGGCAACGCAGTCGACGCCGCGGTCGCCACCGGCTTTGCGATGGCGGTGACCTATCCGCGCGCCGGCAATATCGGCGGCGGCGGTTTCATGGTGATCCATCTCGCCGGCCGCAATGAAGACGTCGCTATCGATTATCGCGAAACCGCGCCGCAGGCCGCAACCCGCGACATGTTCCTCAATGCCGACGGCAAGCCCGATCCGGACAGGTCGCGCAATTCCGCGCTCGCGATCGGCGTGCCCGGCACGGTCGCGGGCCTCGCGCTGGCGCTCGAGAAATACGGCTCCGGCAAGTTCACGCTGGCGCAGATCCTCAAGCCCGCGGTCGATCTGGCGCGCGATGGTTTCATCGTCACCGACGATACATCGGATACGCTGGCGGACATGTATCGCCGCATGTCGCGCTGGCCGAATTCGGCCAGGACGTTCTCGCACGCCGATGGCACGCCGCTGCACGAGGGCGACCGCCTGATCCAGGGCGATCTCGCCGGCGTACTGACCGCGATTGCCGAACAGGGCCCGCGCGGCTTCTACGAAGGTGCCGTCGCCGAGAAGCTCGTCAGCGGCATCAAGAATGCCGGCGGCATCTTTACGCTCGAGGATCTGAAGACCTACCAGCCGGTGATCCGCACGCCGATCCGCGGCACCTATCGCGGCTACGACATCGTCTCGATGCCGCAGCCTTCTTCCGGCGGCGTCGTGCTGCTGGAGATCCTCAACATCCTCGAAGGCTTTCCGATGTCGGACCTGAAGCAAGGCTCGGCCGCCTCGCTGCATGTCATGATCGAGGCGATGAAGCGGGCCTATGCCGATCGCGCGCGCTATCTCGGCGATCCCGCCTTCGTCGACGCGCCGACGCAGCTCTTGATCGACAAGGACTATGCCGCGAGGCAACGCGCGACCATCGATCTTGCCCGCGCCACGCCCTGGACCGATGTGCGCAACGCCAAGCAGCCGCACGAGGGCGACAACACCACGCATTATTCGGTGGTCGATGCCGCCGGCAACGCCGTCAGCAACACCTATACGCTGAATTTCCCCTACGGCGTCGGCCTCGTCGCCGACGGCACCGGCGTGCTGCTCAACAACGAGCTCGACGATTTCACCGCGGCGCCCGGCGCCTCCAACGCCTTCGGTCTGGTCGGCTTCGAGGCCAATCTGCCGGGACCCGGCAAGCGCCCGCTGTCGTCGATGTCGCCGACCATCGTGCTGAAGGACGGCAGGCCGGTGCTGGTGACGGGATCGCCCGGCGGCAGCCGCATCATCTCCGCGGTGACGCAGATCATCGTCGACGTCATCGACTACAAGATGGACATCGCGGCCGCGGTTGCGGCGCCCCGCATGCATCACCAATGGCTGCCCGACGAGGTCCGGATCGAGAAAGGTTTTCCCGACGAGGTGCTCGCCGAGCTGCGCGCCAAGGGCCACAAGCCGGTCGAGCCGCTCGGCTACTCCTCCGCGAACTCGATCGTCGTCACGACCAGCGGTCTGCTCGGCGCGCCCGATCCACGCACACGCGGCTCGGAGGCTGCAGGGTACTAAAGGCTGGCAAAGCCGCCTTTGCCCCTCCTGCAACATCGCGATAGATTGGCGGTCCGCGTAACTCCGGCCGCGGATCGCAAACAGCCGGTGATAGATTTCTCCGGGGAACGCGCATGAGCACGGCCGAATCCAAATCAATCGAAGTCGCAGAGATCGAGGACACCAGCCTCCTCGCCTTCTATCGCGACATGAACCTGCAGGAGCGGCGCACATTCTGGGCCTGCGCCTCGGGCTGGACGCTCGACGGCATGGATTTCATGATCTATCCGCTGGTGATCGGCACCATCATCACGCTGTGGAAGGTCGATGCCGGCACAGCCGGCCTCGCCGGCACCGTGACGCTCTTGGCCTCCGCCGTCGGCGGCTGGCTCGGCGGCTATCTCTCCGACCGGATCGGGCGGGTGAAGACGCTGCAGCTCACCATCATCTGGTTCTCGTTCTTCTCGCTGGTCTGCGCTTTGGTGCAGAATTTCGACCAGCTGCTGATCGCCCGCGCGCTGCTCGGTCTCGGCTTCGGCGGCGAATGGGCGGCCGGCGCGGTGCTGATCGGCGAGGCGATCCGGCCGCAATATCGCGGCCGCGCGGTCGGCTCGGTGCAGTCGGGCTGGGCGGTCGGCTGGGGCCTTGCGGTGCTGGCGCAGGCGGTGCTGTTCTCGATCCTGCCGGCGGAAAACGCCTGGCGCTGGATGTTCGTGATCGGCGCGCTGCCGGCACTGCTGGTGTTCTATCTGCGCCGCTATGTCACCGAGCCGGAGATCTCCGCCGCGACGATGGCGCAGCAGCAGGCATCCGGCAGCGGGCCCGCGGCGCTGTGGGAGATTTTCCAGGGACCGATCCTGAAGACCACGCTGCTGGCCTCGCTGGTCGGCACCGGCATGCAGGGCGGCTATTACGCCATCACCTTCTGGGTGCCGCGCTTCCTCACCACCGAGCGCAAGCTCTCGGTGGTCGGCTCGACCGGCTATCTCGCGACGCTGATCATCGGCTCCTTCATCGGCTATCTGGTCGGCGCCTGGCTTGCCGACCGGATCGGCCGGCGCAACCTGTTCCTGATCTTCTCGCTCGGCGCCATCGCGGTGGTGCTGCTCTATACCCAGCTGCCGCTGTCCAATGAGGTGCTGTGGGTGCTGGGCTTCCCGCTCGGCTTCTTTGCCTCGGGCTATTTCTCCGGCATGGGCGCGTTCCTGACCGAGCTGTATCCGACCCGGCTGCGCGGCTCCGGCCAGGGCTTCTGCTACAATTTCGGCCGCGGCGTCGGTGCGCTGTTTCCGTTCCTGGTCGGCGCGCTCTCGACCACGACGACGCTCGCCAACGCGATCGCGATCTTTGCGGTGGCGGCCTATGCCGTATTCTTCATCGCCGCCTACGCGCTGCCGGAAACCCGCGGCCGTGTGCTGCATGCGGGTGGGTAGCGTTGTCGCAGTGGCGCGACGATCGCGCCGCTTGCTCCGTCGTTCCCTCCCCCCTTGCGGGGGAGGGCTAGGGAGAGGGGTGGCCGCGAAGACGGTGTATGTGGCTTACCCCTCTCCCCAACCCTCCCCCGCAAGGGGGGAGGGAGCCCTGATAGTGTGCGTCCCTAACTGGAGGCCATTTTCATGACATCGCTCAAAGGCAAGACGCTGTTCATCTCGGGTGCGAGCCGCGGCATCGGGCTGGCGATTGCGCTTCGCGCGGCGCGTGACGGCGCCAATGTCGCGATCGCGGCGAAGACCACCGAGCCGCATCCGAAGCTGAAGGGCACGATCTATACCGCCGCCGACGAGGTCCGCGCCGCGGGCGGCAAGGCGCTGCCAGTGATCTGCGACATCAGGGACGAGGCGCAGGTGATGGCGGCGATCGAGCAGACCGTCGCCGAATTCGGCGGCATCGACGTCTGCGTCAACAATGCCAGCGCCATCAGCCTGACGCCCTCGCAGACGACCGACATGAAGCGCTACGACCTGATGATGGGGATCAATACCCGCGGCACCTTCATGGTGTCGAAATACTGCATTCCGCATCTGAAGAAGGCGGAGAATCCACACATCCTGATGCTGTCGCCGCCGCTCGACATGAAGACCAAATGGTTCGAGCACTCGACCGCTTACACGATGGCAAAGTTCGGCATGAGCATGTGCGTGCTCGGGCTGGCCGGCGAGCAGAAATCCGCCGGCATCGCCGTCAACGCATTGTGGCCGCGCACCACGATCGCGACCGCCGCGGTCGGCAATCTGCTCGGCGGCGACGCCATGATGCGGGCGAGCCGCACGCCCGAGATCATGGGCGATGCGGCTTACGCGATCATCACGCGGCCATCGCGCGAATTCACCGGCAATTTCTGCATCGACGACAAGGTGCTCTATGCCAACGGCATACGCGACTTCGAACGCTATCGCGTCGATCCCTCGGTGCCGCTGATGCAGGATTTCTTCGTGCCCGACGACGACGTGCCGCCGCCCGGGGTCACCGTGCAGCCTCTGCCGTCGGTCGGCGGCGCGCAGACGTCGCGCTAGGCGGCTAGACTGTGGACGCGTTCAGCAGTGAGCGCCAGTGCTGCACGCGCTCCTTGAGCAGCGTATCGCGCACATAGCCGAGCTCCTCATCCTCGATCCGCTCCAGCGTTTCGAGCGAGAGATTGTCGGCACCATGCGCCGACCAGGCGCGCTGCAGCTCGGCATTGCGATGGCTGCCCATCCGCAGCGTGAACCAGATCCGGTTCTGGATTTTCTCAAGGTCGAGAGCCTGCCCGACCCAGACCTCGCCGGTCGCGCGACTGCGGATCGCGAACACGCCGGCGACGGCAGCACGCTTCTTGTAGTCGGCGATGGCCAGCTTGCGGTCCTCGGTCTTCATGGCGGCTCCTGTCGGATCAGTCCGCAGTTTATACCCGGATATTATTGACAAGGCAATTACACCCGGGTAAAATCTCGCCATCAAGAGCGAATGGGACGAGCTGACATGGACACCGCCTGCTATCTGGAGCCGACCTGGAACGCTGGGCGCGACTTTGCCCAGCGCGCGATCACCGGCGAGCTGGTGATGCTCAATTTGCTGCGCTTCCGCGAGATCGCCGATTATTCGCAAAGCCCGGAGCTGGCCCCGTTGCAGCCGATCACGGGTGCGGAAGCCTACGACCGCTATGTCGCCCACACGCTTCCGCATCTGCAGAAGAGCGGCGGCGACATCCTGTTCATGGCTGAAGGCGGCTCGTTCCTGATCGGGCCCGAGGGCGAGCGCTGGGATCGCGCGATGCTGATCCGGCAGAAGAGCCGCGGTGAGTTCCTGGCCTTCGCGGTGGCGGAGGCCTACCTCGCGGGCATCGCACCGCGGCGCTGGCCGATTCGCGGCTGCTGCCGCTGGTCGAGCTGCCGCGATGAGCGAGATGCTAGCGGCCGACCTCGTATGGTCCACCCTTCTCCAGCGCCCGCGCATAGGCCGGGCGGGCGTGGATGCGCTCCAGGAACGCGACGCATTTCGGGTGGCCGTCCTCGAGCCCGCCGCGCGCGGCGGCCGCCTCGAGCGGAAAGCTCATCTGGATGTCGGCGCCGGAGAATTCGTTGCCGGCGAACCACTCGCTCTTGCCGAGTTCGCCTTCCCAATAGGTCATGTGCTGCTTGAGCTGCGGATTGACCAGCGTGGACAGCGCCTGGTTCGAGACCTTGCGTACCAGTGGCCTGAGCAGCGCCGGCGCGCGCTTCGGCATCAGCGTGAACAGCAGCTTCAGCAGCAGCGGCGTCATCGCCGAGCCTTCGGCATAGTGCAGCCAATAGGTGTAGCGCAGCCGCTCCGGCGTATCGGCCGGCGGGATCAGGCGTCCATTGCCGTAGGTCGCGATGATGTATTCGAGGATCGCGCCGGATTCCGCGATGGTGTTGCCGTTGTCGGTGACGACCGGCGACTTGCCGAGCGGATGGATCGCACGCAGCTCCTTCGGCGCGCGCATGTCGGGCTGCCGCTGGTAGCGCACGATCTCATAGGGCACCCCCAATTCCTCGAGCAGCCACAGCACGCGCTGCGAGCGGGAATTGTTGAGATGATGAACCGTCAGCATGGGCGTCCTCTGAAATATCGGCGCTATCGGGCGGCGTTTGGTGCCAGCCGGGAACAGGAAAGTCGAGATCGACGCGCCGTGCTTGCTGGAAATGACCCGGGCAATACGTCGCGCAATCGGAGAGGTCTACCATGAATCCTGCCTATGTCGCCTTCGAAGGCGAGCATCGCATCGGGGCCGGCGACCTCCCGGAGGTCGCGCGCGCCGCCAAGCAGCTGCTCGACCAGCGCAAGGATGCTGCGGTCCTGGTGTTCAACGGCCGCACCTCGGCGCTGGTCGATATCGATTTCCGCGGCTCGGTCGACGACGTGCTGGCGCGGTTGCCGAAGCCCGCGCCTCTCCTCGACGAGGAGCCGGCAACACCGGCCGCGCCGCGCGGTCCCGGACGGCCGAAACTCGGCGTCGTCGCGCGCGAAATCACGCTGTTGCCGCGCCATTGGGACTGGCTCGCGCAGCAGAAGGGCGGCGCATCGGTGGCGATCCGCAAGTTGATCGACGAAGCGCGGCGCTCAAGCGGCGACAAGGACCGCACGCGCAGCGCGCAGGATGCGGCCTATCGCTTCATGACAACGATGGCCGGCAACCGGCCGAACTATGAGGATGCGATCCGCGCCCTGTTCGCCCACGACCGGCGGCGTTTTGCGACGCTGATCGCGGACTGGCCGGCCGATATCCGCGACCACGCGATCAAGCTCGCCTATAGCGATCAAGCGGACTGACGCACATTCGCGCGAAACAGGTGACGGCCACGGGCCGGCGATTCGGCTTTCAGGGCAGAACCGCAGACCCGCTCCGGCCGTCCTCACTGCCTCGATTTTTGGAAGTTGAACGTGTCCAAGCCTCCTTCTCTACGCAAAGCCTTCCTGTCGTTCCTTGCACCGATGCTGCTGAGCAACGTGCTGCAGTCGCTGTTCGGCACCATCAACGGCATCTATCTCGGCCAGATGATCGGGGTCGACGCGCTCGCGGCGGCGTCGGTGTTCTTTCCGGTGATGTTCTTCTTCATCTCCTTCGTGATCGGGCTGAGCGCCGGTGCGTCGGTCATGATCGGCCAGGCCTGGGGCGCCGGCGAGCCCGACCGGGTTAAGGCGGTCGCCGGCACCACCATGACGGTGACGCTGCTGCTGGCGCTGGCGATAGCGATCCTTGGCGGCCTGTTCGCTCGGCCGCTGTTGATCGCGCTCGCGACACCGCCCGACGTTCTCGACGCCGCGGTGTCCTATGCACGGATCATGATGATCACGATGCCGGTGACCTTCGCCTTCCTGCTGCTCACCGCAATGATGCGCGGCGTCGGCGACACGGTGACGCCGCTGGTGGCGCTGACGGTGTCGACCATCGTCGGCCTCGTCGTGACGCCGGCGTTGATCCAGGGCTGGCTCGGCCTGCCGATGCTCGGCGTCGCCAGTGCCGCAATTGCCTCCGCGATTTCGGGCGTCGTCACGCTGCTCTGGCTGCATGTCCACATGCTCAGGCACAAGCATCCGCTGGCCTTCGACGCCGCGTTCCTGCGCGCGATGCGGCCGAACGGCGCGCTACTGCGCATCGTACTGCGGCTCGGCATTCCGACCGCGATCGGCATGGTGGTGGTCTCGCTCGCCGAACTGGTGCTGCTCGGCCTCGTCAACGGGTTCGGCTCGGACGCCACCGCCGCCTATGGCGCGGTCAACCAGGTGATCGGCTATGTGCAGTTTCCGGCGATCTCGATCGCCATATCCGTGTCGATCTTCGGCGCACAGGCGATCGGCCGCGGCGATTCCGGCCGGGTCGGCGCCATCGTCCGCACCGGGATCGAGATGAATCTCGCGCTGACCGGCGGACTTGTCGCGCTCGGCTATCTCTTTGCGCGGCCGCTGATGGGCTTCTTCATCGTCGATGCCGCGGTGCTCGCGCTGGCGCAGCAGCTCCTCTACATCGTGCTGTGGAGCATGGTGCTGTTCGGCATGGCGACGGTGTTCTCGGGCGCGATGCGTGCCGGCGGCACGGTGTGGATGCCGCTGTTCATCTCGACCCTGGCGATCGCGCTGGTCGAGGTGCCGGTCGCGACCCTGCTGAGCCGCAGCATCGGCGTCAGCGGCATCTGGATCGCCTATCCCGTCACCTTCGCAACCATGTTCCTGCTGCAGATGGCCTATTACACCCTGGTATGGCGCAAGCAGACCATCAAGCGGCTGATTTGACATCGCGCGCTGCGGCTCACATGATGAGTATCATATTCTACGGATGGCGCCTGCGGCAGCAGGCTCATGCTAAAAGCCCAAACGAGACAAGCCGAGGGAGAGACCGCCGTGAGCCAGAACCCGCAATTCCTGTTCGATTTCGGCAGCCCCAACGCCTTCCTTAGCCACGAGGCGATCCCGGCGATCGAGCAGCGCACCGGCGTCAAGTTCGAATATGTTCCGGTCCTGCTCGGCGGCATCTTCAAGGCCACCAACAACAAGTCGCCCGCCGAGACGCTGGCTGGCGTCAAGAACAAGCCCGAGTTCATGAAGATCGAGACCGAGCGCTTCCTCAAGCGCTTTGGCGTCAAGCCCTACGTCTGGAACCCGTTCTTCCCGGTCAATACGCTGAACCTGATGCGCGCGGCAGTCGCCGCCCAGTTCGAGGGCGTGTTCGAGAAATACATCGAGGCCGCCTTCCACCACATGTGGGTCGAGCCGAAGAAGATGGACGATCCGGAAGTGGCCGGCAAAGCCATCGCCGCCTCCGGCCTCGACGCCGCAAAGCTGTTCGCCCGCGCGCAGGACGCCGACGTCAAGGCCAAGCTGATCGCGAACACCCAGGCCGCCGTCGAGCGCGGCGCGTTCGGCTCGCCGACCTTCTTCGTCGGCAGCGAGATCTTTTTCGGCAAGGAGCAGCTGCGCGAAGTCGAGGAACTGGTGTCGGGAAAGTGAGATGAGGGAATGGCCAATAGCAGGTAGCGAATAGTCGAGCGACATCCCTATCTATTCGCCATTCCTCATTCGCTCTTCGCTCGCTCGCGGGCAACAACAAAGAAGGACAAATTCCCATGCGCGTTCTCGTGGTCGGCGCCGGTGCGATCGGCGGTTATTTCGGCGGCCGGATGCTTCAGGCCGGGCGCGACGTCACCTTTCTCGTCCGGCCCCGCCGCGCCGCCGAGCTCGCCTCCGCCGGCCTCGTGATCAAGAGCCCGAACGGCGATGTCACGCTGAACAATCCGCCGACCGTGCAGGCCGACAAACTGTCCGACAAGTTCGACGTCGTACTGTTGAGCTGCAAGGCGTTCGACCTCGACGACGCGATCAAGTCCTTTGCACCCGCGATCGGCGACAAAACCGCGATCATCCCGCTGCTCAACGGCATGCTGCATCTCGATGCGCTGGACAAGACATTCGGCGCGCAGCATGTGCTCGGCGGCCTCTGCGCGATCGCGGCGACGCTGAACGAGAAGCGCGAGGTGGTGCAGCTGCAGCCGATGCAGTCGCTCGGTTTCGGCGAGCGCGCCGGCGGCCTGTCGGACCGGGTGCGCGCGATCGCCGAGACCTTCTCCGCGATCAACGGTGCCGCCGCCAGCGAGCACGTGATGCAGGACATGTGGGAGAAGTGGGTGTTCCTGGCATCGCTCGCCGCCTCCACCAGCCTGATGCGGACCTCGGTCGGCAATATCCTGGCCGCGCCCGGCGGCAAGGATTTCCTGCTCGGCATCCTCGACGAATGCAGCGCGATCGCGGCAGACGCCGGCCATTCGCCGGGTGGCCCGTTCTTCCAGCGCACCCGCGGGCTCTTGACCACCGAAGGCTCGCCGATGACCGCATCGATGTTCCGCGACATCAAGGCCGGGCAGCCGGTCGAGGCCGACCACGTGATCGGCGACCTGATCGTGCGCGCCGACGCCGCCAAGATCCCGGTGCCGAAGCTGCGCACGGCCTATACGCATCTCAAGGCATATGAGAAGCAGCGCGGGTAACTTCCACCCTCCCCTGGAGGGGGAGGGTCGGCTCACATGAAGCGAAGCGGAATGTGAGACGGGGTGGGGTGATGTCTCAACACGGGCACTGTTTGAGTGGAGAGACCGTCACCCCACCTCGTCGCTCATTTCATTCGCGCCGATCCTCCCCCTCCAGGGGAGGATAAGAGAGCGCGAGCGCCTTCTCACAAATGCGCCAGATAATGCGCGAGCGCGGTGATCTCTTCGTCGCTCAACGGATACGCCACATCGGCCATCGCGGCCTGCGCGCCGCCGGAGCGCTGTCCTGACTTGTAGTCGTGCAGCGCCTTGACGAGATACTCCTCGCGCTGACCGGCGATGCGGGCCACCGCCTTGGTGCCGGCGAAGCCGTCGCCGTGGCAAGAGGCACAGCGGCGGCCGGCCGCAGCCTGCTTGCCCTTCTCGGACAGGTCCGGATTGTCGTCCTTGCCGCCCTTGAACGGCGTCAGCGACGCGAAATAGGCGCCGAGATTGCGGATGTCGTCGTTGTTGAGCTGCTCGACGATCGGCTGCATCTGCTCGTTCTTGCGCGCGCCGGCGCGGAAGTACACCAGCTGCCATTGGATGAACTGGTCGAGCTGGCCGGCGAGCGAGGGAATGTTCTCGGTCTGCGAGATGCCGTTGTCGCCGTGGCAACCGGCGCAGATCTCGGCCTTCGCCTTGCCGGCCGCGACGTCGGCAGCCTGGGCGGAAGATGCCAGCAGCATGGCCGCTGATAGGACTCCAAACGACGCATGACGCATTGTCAGTTTCTCCGGCTGTCATTGCCGGGCTCGACCCGGCAATCCATCGCGCTTGCTGAAGGGTTTTTGTTGGGATGGATGCCCGGATCAAGTCCGGGCATGACGAGGGGTTCCGTTGCCCGATCGCAACAGAGGCTGCGGCCGCCACGTGGCTACCGCAGCCTCTTAAGCGTTCAACCGTTACTTCTTGCTGTAGCTGATGCGATAGATCGCACCGGCCCAGTCGTCGGCGACGAGGATGGAGCCATCCTTGTCGAGCAGGATGTCGGCCGGACGGCCGAGATAGCCCTGGTCACCCTCGATCCAGCCGGAGGCGAAGATTTCCTGCTTGGCGTTCTTGCCGTCGGGGCTCGCGGTGATCTTCACGATGCGGCCGCCCTGATACTTGTGCCGGTTCCAGGAGCCGTGCTCGGCGATCAGGATGCTGTTCTTGTAATCGGCCGGGAATTGGCTGCCGGTATAGAACTTCATGCCGAGCGGAGCCACGTGCGCACCAAGATTGTAGACCGGCGGGGTGAACTCCGAGCACTTGTGACCCATCGCGAACTTGGTGTCCGGCAGATTGCCCTGGTGGCAATAGGGATAGCCGAAGTGCTCGCCGATCTTCGAGATCATGTTGAGCTTGTCGCTCGGCAGATCGTCGCTGATCCAGTCGCGGGCATTTTCGGTGAACCAGTACTTGCCGGTGCGCGGATCGACGTCGCCGCCGACCGAGTTGCGCACGCCGAGCGCATAGATCTCCGCATTGCCGGTCTTGGGATCGACGCGGCGGATCTGCGACACCGAGGTCGGCGGGATGCCGATGTTGAAGGGAGGCCCGAACGGAATGTAGAACCAGCCGTCCTTGTCGACGGCGATGTATTTCCAGCCATGCGCCGCGTAGGACGGCATGTCGTCATACACCACCTTGCCGCTGCCGAGATTGTCGAGATTGGCTTCGGCATTGTCGTACTTGATCAGCTTGTCGACCGCGATGACGTAGAGCGCGCCGTCCTTGAAGGCGAGGCCCGTCGGCATGTTGAGGCCCTTGAGGATGGTCTTGACCTCCTTCTTGCCGTTGTTGTCCTTGATCGCATAGACGTTGCCGAGGCCGAACGAGCCGACGAACAGCGTGCCCTTGTCGCCCCAGGCCATCTGCCGCGCCGCGAGCACGTTCGAGGCGTAGACCTCGATCTTGAAGCCCGGCGGCAGCTTGATCTTCTTCATCATCGCCGCGAGCTCGGAATCCGACGCGCCGGTCGGCGGACCGGACGGCGGGGCAAGGCCCTTCTGCGCTTCGGTCTCGTCGCCGAGGAACCAGTCATCCGGCGGATGGGTCCAGAATTCCTTGGTGCCGGACTCGTACTTCTTCAACGCACGATTCTTGTCGGTTTGTTGCTGCGCATTGGCGAAGGTTGTCCCCGCCAGCAGCGCAATCGCCGCGAACGCAAGTATGGATCGATTGAAAGCCGATTTCATCGCGTCACTCCCCTACGCAAGCCGTTGCAGCTTGCCTGTTATTGATTTTGAACGCCCTGAGAGATGATGGTGGCGGTCTGTGAGGTAGGTCAGACCGCAAAATGGTAGCACATCCAACGACGCTGAAAAGCGCGTGCAGTGGTGTGCGCTGCGTCAAAACAAGTTGAGACGAAATTTGAGACGAAATTTGAGATGTAATTTGAGATGTAATTTTCCTGCGCAGGCTGCCTGCAAACAAGGCATTCTGCAGCGCAGCGTAATATTCAAATGAAGCTAACGCATATCGCCGCGTCTATCGCGACGAGAGGCGCGATAGACCGAGCGCTTGCGCCCTCGCTTTCGGCAGCGGCCTGAACAACACGCTGCGCTGCTGCCCGCCGGTGATCGCCGCGATCTTGAAGCCGTCATCGGCAGCGATGATGTCGCCGGTCCGCAGCGTCATGTCGTCCTCGATCGCAATCGGCGACAATCCGGTCGACGCGCCGGCACTGCACGCGCATTGCGGCACGATCTCGCACTGGAATCGGAATGCGTTTGCGAGCGCCTTGTCGGTCTCGCCCGTTTCGGTTCTGGCGCTGTCGATGTCGGAGCCGGAATACAGCTTCAGTTCGGCGGGGGGACACACCGCCTCGCAGGTCCCAACATCCGCCGCGTCGCTCACGCGCGGCAGCGGGAAGAAGCGGCCATCGCAGATCCTGACGCAGAAATTCTGCCGGTTGCCCGACCGCGTGTAGACCCGGGTGCGCGGCATCTCGGTCGCGAGATCCGAGCAACAAAAAAGCCCGCACCAACGGGCGGGCCTTCATCGGACTGTCAGCTCGGTCAGCGAGATGTTTTGGAGCGGGCGAAGGGGCTCGAACCCTCGACCCCGACCTTGGCAAGGTCGTGCTCTACCACTGAGCTACACCCGCATCCGAAATGGCGGCGATCGCTCGCCGGCAACGGCAGACCTATGCCAAAAGCTGTCTGTGAATGCAACACAAGAGCGCGGTCCGAGCTTCACGAAATCGCACGGTTTCCTTAAAAATCGACCCCGAATCGGCCAAAATCGGTCGTCGCGACGATTTCTTTTTATGTTTCGGCCGGAACCAGCCTCAGAGCCATCTCATCCCGGAGCGATTCGAGCCAGGTCTCGAACCAGCCGGTCAGCGTCCGCGCCAGTTCGACGCGGCGGTCCGCGTCGCAATCGAACACCGCCCACCACTCAATAAAGGCCCGGTCACCGTCGATCACCGGGGTCACCCGCAGGGTGGCGCTGAAATCCGTCATCGGCAGGGTCGGGGGACCGGCAAATTCGTAGGTCTGGAAACGCTCGATGTCGGATTGTGCGAGCAGCCGCTGCCGGATCCGCCGTTCCCGGTACAGGACATTGCGTACGGCCCCGATGGTGTCGCCGGACTTGCCGTCCTCGATCTCGCTGGCGCCCGCGCCATGGACCCAGACCGGGTAATTGTTGAAATCACGGATGATTTTCCAGACCTCACCGGCCGGCTGCTCGAACACGGTGCTGTAATAGGCCTTTGCCATGGGCGATCCCCTGCTGCGATGAAGGTGTGCCATCATCGGCGGTTCGGGGGCGCGAACCCACCCGATCTCCGATGGAACAGGCCGGGCAGGAAACGATTGAACTTTGCTTGGGTGACCGCCATTTAGGCTGACAGAACGGCTGAACGAGCCGTGCGGAGCGTGCTAGAACGCCCCGGATTTCCGACCTCAGAAGCAGGCGAGGACAACGTGACGATAATGGAGCAGGGCGACCCCACGCCCCAGGCAGCGCCCGATCTGATCAAGGAGACGACGACCCAGACCTTCGTCAAGGACGTCATCGAGGAATCGCGCCGCCAGCCGGTCATGATCGACTTCTGGGCGCCGTGGTGCGGTCCGTGCCGCCAGCTCACGCCGATCCTGGAAAAGGCGGTTCGCAACGCCAAGGGCCGGGTCAAGCTGGTCAAGATGAATATCGACGAGCATCCGCAGATTCCCGGCCAGATGGGCATCCAGTCGATCCCGGCCGTGATCGCGTTCGTCAACGGCCAGCCCGCCGACGGCTTCATGGGCGCGGTGCCGGAGAGCCAGGTCAACGCCTTCATCGAGAAGATCACCAAGGGCGTGCCGGCCGCCGGCGAGCCCAATCTCACGGAGATCCTGGCCGAGGCCGACGCAGTGCTCGCCGAGGGCGATGCCGAAGCGGCGGCGCAGATCTATGCCGAGGTGCTGGCGCATGACGCCACCAACATCGCGGCGCTGGCCGGCCTTGCCAAATGCTACATGACGACCGGCGCGGTCGAGCAGGCCAAGCAGACGCTCGCGATGGTGCCGGAATCGAAGCGCAATGACGCCGCGGTAAAGGCGGTGCAAGCGGCGATTGATCTCGCCGAGCAGGCGCAGTCGGTCGGCCCGATCGCGGAGCTGGAACAGAAAGTTGCCGCAAACCCGCTCGATCATCAGGCCCGGTTCGATCTCGCGACCGCGCTCAATGCGATGAACAAGCGCGCAGAGGCGACCGAGCAGCTGCTCGCGATCGTCAAGCGTGACCGCAAGTGGAACGACGACGGCGCGCGCAAGCAGCTGGTGCAGTTCTTCGAGGCGTGGGGCGGCACCGATGAGGCAACCGTCGAGGGGCGCAAGCGGTTGTCGACGATCCTGTTCTCGTAACGCACGCCCGTCACAGCAGCGGGGCCGCAGATGCCGATCAATGCCGAATATCGCGGGCCCGGCGAGCTCCCCGAGGTGATCCCGGTGTTCCCGCTGCCGGGCGCGCTGCTGCTGCCCCGCGGCCAGATGCCGCTCAACATCTTCGAGCCGCGTTACCTCGCGATGATCGACGACGCGCTGCGCGACGGTCACCGCCTGATCGGCATGATCCAGCCTGACGTGGCGCATTCACAGAACGAGGCGAAGCCGGCGCTGTTCCGCATCGGCTGCGTCGGCCGCATCACCCAGCTCGCCGAATCCGGTGACGGCCGCTACATCCTCGAACTGACCGGCGTCGCGCGCTTCA
This sequence comes from Bradyrhizobium sp. CCBAU 53421, assembly GCF_015291625.1. Taxonomy (NCBI): domain Bacteria; kingdom Pseudomonadati; phylum Pseudomonadota; class Alphaproteobacteria; order Hyphomicrobiales; family Nitrobacteraceae; genus Bradyrhizobium; species Bradyrhizobium sp. CCBAU 53421. The sequence goes on along the minus strand of NZ_CP030047.1, from coordinate 271,313 downwards.
AGGTGGTCGAGGAGCTGAACGTGCAGACGCCGTACCGGCAGTGCAAGGTCGACTTCTTCTCCTTCACCGGCGACTTCACCGCGCGCAAGGGCGAGGATGCCGTCGACCGCAAGGCGCTGCTGGAAGTGCTCGCCGATTTCCTGGAAGCCAACAATCTGAAGGTCGACTGGGAGGGCATCGAATCCGCGCCGAACGAGGCGCTGGTCAATGCGCTGGCGATGATGTCGCCCTATGGACCGGCCGAGAAGCAGGCGATGCTCGAGGCGCCCGACCTGAAGACCCGCGCCGAGATCCTGATCGCCGTCACCGAGATGGACCTCGCCAAGAAGCGCACCTCCGGCGACCCGCCGGTGCAGTAGGGCCCTTCACCGCGGCTCGCGCCGGCCCAGCCAGATGTGAAGCGGAAACATCAGCGACAGGACAAGTCCTGCGCTGAGATGGATCCAGCTCATCCAGGGCCTGACTACCTCGGAGCCGAGGTAGTAGAGCCCGAAGGCCGTCACGATCAGCGCGGCATTGAACGTCGCCATGATCGATCCCGAAATGCGATTCTTCCGGCTCCGCCACGCGCGTAGCAGATGCACGGGAACGAGCGCTCCAAGCAACAGCAGCGCCAGCATGGCGACACCGCCATGAACCATCAGCAGGTTGGCGGCGACCTGCTGCCATATCTCGGCGCCGTCGATGTTCTTTTGCCAATCCGCCACCAACCAGCCGACGCCGGTCAGCAACAACGCCGCAAACGCGGCGTACATCGCGTAACGAAATGAACGTTTAAGCCGCAAGGTGCACCGCCTGTGACCAGCCGGAGGTGATCAGAATGTCCCCGTCAACCCCGATCAGCAGGGCGCTTGCTCCGTAATGCTCGAGCAGGTCGCCGGCATCCGTCCCCGAGATCATCGCGACTTTGGTCAGAGCATCGGCAGTCACGCATGAGGGCGCGTGTATCGTGGCGCCGATAATCGCAGCGGCCGGCTCCCCGGTTGCGGGATTGATGATCGCAGAAGCGCCCAAACAAGGACCCTCAACCAGATCAAACCGGCGCGCCGTCGACGCCAGCGCGTCTCCAGCCATCTCGACACGCGCGAAGACGCGCAGCGGCTCGCGCGGATCGCGCAGATCGACCGTGTACGGCCCGGCTCCGAACACCCGAAGATCGCCGCCGGCATTCACCAGCCCCGCCGGAACGTTGAAACCGCGCAACGCCTCGATGGCGCGGTCAACCGCAAAGCCCTTGGCGATTCCTCCGAGATCGATTGTGATGTCAGCGGCTCGAAAGCGCACGGTGCGTTCTGGCAACAACTCGATCGCATCGCCGACGCGCGGCCACGGCGCGACGGCCCGACCGCTGTCCGGTCCGGGCAGCAGGCCGGCAGCTTGCAACGCCGGTGCAACGGTCACGTCGAAGACCCCGCCGGAGCGCCGGTGCATCTCGACCGCCGCCTCCAGCACCTCGAATGTCCAGGCATGAACCTGCGTCGGCCGAACGCCGGCCTCTCGATTGAGGCAGCTGACATCGCTGTCGCGCTCATGAAAGCTCATCAGCCGATGAACCTGCGCGACCGCACCGAATGCGGCGTCAACGGCAGCATCCGCTTCGGGGCCGGCGGCTGCGACCTCGATCTCCACGAAGGTACCGAGCAATGGCCGCGCACGGCGAGTGCTATCGGAGGCGATTGGCATAGGCGGCCAGGATCCTCTTCACGCCCTCGGTGACATGCGTCGACGACAGCGTCGCGCCCGAGATGTTTCTGATGTCGCCGTTGATCTTGAGCGCACTGCCGCTGGTCTTGCCGACAAATTGCGCAAGCCAGCTCGGACTCGTGATCTCACCGCCGTAGGATTCCCGGTACTGCAAGATCTCGACCCTGTGCACCGCGCCGCCCGGCGTCAGCGCCACCGCATAGTCAATGAACAGGTGTTTGCCGATCACCCGATCGAAGACGAGAAAGCCCGCGACCTTGCCGCCGGCCTCAGCCTTCCAGACCCGGCCGGCCTGGACCTCGGTGAAATGCGTCGCCGATGGAAACGCCTGCTTTTGCGCCTCCTCGATCGAAAGATATTGAACCGCATAGGCCGGCGAAGCTGCCGACACGATCGCCGCGGCCGGCAGCGTATATCGAACCCAACTCATCTTTCACTTCGCTCCCATGGTTTCGTCATGCCACGGCGCCCATGTCTTGCGCGCCACGTCGGTCTCAGAAGAAAAAGCCGACGCCACCGAGGAACGAATCCGACATCGCGCCGGTGATGCTCTTGTCGATGACGTGCTGGTAGGTCGCCTTCAGCGCGACCTTCGGCGACGGGAACAGCGCGAAGCCGGCCGTATGATATTGTCGCTGGCCCGCGCCGGTCGGCGTGTTGGCGTCCGTGCCGGCAAAGCCACCGGTCTGCAGGTTCTGGTAGGTGTAACGATAGAACGGTACCGCCTCCCACTCGCTGTTCAGGACGGTACCGAGTTGCACGTGATAGGCGATCTCGCCGGAATAGCCATACATCGACTTGCCGACGTTGTTGGTGGGATCCGAATCGTTGTTCGCGCGCAGATTCTCCGGATGGCCGAAATCCGCGCGGACATACTCGCCGCGAAGCTCGACGCCGGTCTGAGGCACGCGATAGCGGAACTCGGCGTCGAACATCGTCAGGCTCGAGTGACCGAGGAAATTGCCGAGATCGTCGTGCGCCCCGCGCGGCGTCGTATTCGGCGAGAAATAGGTGCTGACGCTGCCGGCGAAGCCCGGCAGGAATGTCGGAGTGAAGTCCAGCCGTCCTGCCACCGCGACCGCATTGTTGAGCTGCTGGAAGTCGCCGAGCGGGGGCCGCGAGAAGGCGAGCCCGTTCAGGCCATCGATGCCCGCCGCGTACGCCGTACCCGGAAGCGGCACGGTCTTGGCCGCGGTGCGATTGTCGAAGGAATCGCCGAAGTCTTCGTTACTGGTCGCAACCATCACCTGGTACTTGATGTCTTCGGTGATCGTCCCGTAGACGCTGCTTGACGGAACCTTCCATGTTGACGGAATGAGGCCGAGATACAGCTCGGGCCGGTTCACGCTGTAGAACTGCGTCGGCTCGTGATGCTGGTTGATGTAGCCGAACGGGACAAGGTCGATACCCGGCGCGCGCCAGTTGAACTGATCGATGATCTTGAAATCGATCCAGACCTGTTCGATTTCGGCGGTACCGTGCAGCTTATCGTCGTTGTCGAATCCGGAGCCTGCGTGCTCGAACTCGATCTCGGCATTGAAGATGATGTTTGGCGTGATTGCATAGGTCGGCAACAGGACGAAGCGCTGGGCATCGAAGCCCTTTTGCCATTGGCCATTGGCAGCCGGATTTTGCGCGCTGCCGAACTTGATTTCGCCATAGGCTCCGATGCTGAGGCCGGGCACGGGTGAATCGACTAATCCGAGAATGGGCTTGTCTCCCGCCGCTGGCAGCGGCGGCAGATTCAGCATCGGCTTGGCGGGCGCCTCCGCGGATTGGGCTGCGAGCTTGCCCTTGCTCCCCTTCGTTTCCTGCTTTGCGTCCGCCGGCTCCTTCGCATCGGCGGGTGACGCCGTCGCGGTGACGCTGCGGGTCGAGGTCGACCGCGAAGAGGGTTTTGCATCGACGCCGGCCTGAGGATGACTGTCCTTTTCCTTCAACTCGGCTTCGAGGGCTTCGATGCGCCGCTCCATCTTGTCGAGCTTCTTCAGCAATGCCTCATTCGCGCTATCGTCTGCAGCGAAGGCGCTGGCGCTGGTGAAGACCGACAGCGCGGTCGCGGCGAGCAGCGCCGCGCGCCTCGATCTGAAGCCGAGCTCGAATTTCGATGCACCGAAGCCCGTGCGGTGATGCGATGACATTTGCTCCCCCTGGATCGGCGGAAATAGAAGATCCGCGACATAAGGGCGCACCTAGCACTGCACAGCATTCTTTCGAAACGTTTCGGAAGCCTCCCGAAGTGATTCGCCGTTAGAATCACTCCATTTTAGAATTAGAATAAAAACAAACTGGGGTTTTTGACTTCACAGGAGTTGTTCGCGGGCCTCGGGCTCACGGATTCGACGTCGCTCAATGCCGCCGGTGAATGGACTTCCGTCCGGTGAACATCGCGCGCACCAGGTTCTGACGCTGCAGCAATCCCACAACGATGACGCCGAGCACGTGCAGGCCGGCCAGGATGATGACCGCATCCGAGGCATAGGCATGGGTGTCCTCGACCCACCAGACGCCGAAGAAGGCGACGGTGACCTCCATTGCGCCCGTGATCGTGGAGACCGCGAGCGTGAGCAGCAGCGCCACCAGCATCACGGTGCCCGCGGGATTGAGCCCGATATAGCGACCGGTGATGCCGCGGCGGAGATTCCAGATGTAGCGCGGCGCGGCGCGCAGCCGGATGCCGAGCTTGCCGAAACGCGCATAGCGCGTGCCGGCAAAGCCCCAGATCAACCGGAACGCCAACAGGGCGATCACCGAATAACCTGTCAGCCGGTGCAGCCGGTCATAGACGTTGGGCGTCACCCAGGCGACCAGAACGAGGATGGCGAGCGTCCAGTGCCAGAGCCGCAGCGGCAGGTCCCAGACCTGCACGCTGGTCGCGCCACGGGCACCCGGCGCCGCCTCCGTCATCGCGCCCGCTTCACTCGGCGATTCACTTGGCGATTCACTTGGCGATCGTGTGCTTGAGGCTGAGATCCTCCGGGCTGTAGAACAGCTCGTAGAGCTTGCCTTCCTTGACGCCGTAGACTTCGTAGCAGGAGCCCTCGACCTTCGAGCGGCGCACCTCGTAGCCGAGCGCCTTGGCCTTGGCTTCGGCTTCGCTTGCCGGCTTCCACGACGCCTTGTCGAGCTTGGTGCAAGTCTTGTAGCCGTCGGCGAGCGCCGCCGATCCGGTAAGCCCCAGAACACCAGCTGCAAGCGCAGCGGTCAAAATCACTCTCACGCGCATCTCCCCTCCATTGACGATCGTGCCCACGACGCCATCGCGCCGGGCACATGCGTGAACAATGCTGAGGTGATTGCCAAGTCAAGGAAGCGCCGACGCGGCGCGCTTTAGAGAAATTCTAACGGTCACGAAAACCGCTTTGCGCTCCACGCACAAATTAGTTTTGACCGCGTGCTGCGGCCTTACGCCTCACGGGATCCTGGTCTGATGACGCGGCCTCTCCGTCAGGACGCGGCACCCGCCATTGCCAAACGTACCGCGGGGCGTTCGGCGGCTGCCGGGGCCCGACCGCCGATCATCTGTGCGACCTTCTCGCTCTGCACCGGCGGGCTGAAGTGGAAGCCCTGCACTTCCACGCAGGCGTCGGCGCGCAGGATGTCGAGCTGCTCCCTGGTCTCGACGCCTTCGGCCGTCGTGGTCTTGCCGAGGCTGACGGCGAAACGGACGATCGCGCGCGCGATCCGGCGCGACTCGTCCGTTGCGCCCGAGAGTTCGGAGACGAAGCTGCGGTCGATCTTGACCTTGTCGAACGGAAACCTCTGCAGGAAGCTCAGCGAGGAATAGCCGGTGCCGAAATCGTCGAGCGCGATCCGCACCCCGAGATCATGCAGCTGGCTGAGCGCCGCGAAGACCGCCTCGCTGTCCTGGATGATCGCCGTTTCGGTGACTTCGAGCTCGAGCCTGTCCGGCGAAATTCCCGCGCTCGCCAGCGCGTGCACGATCACCGGGACCAATTCCGGGCTCCTGAACTGCACCGGCGACAGATTGATCGCGATCTTCAGGTCATCGGGCCATTTGGCGGCTTCCGCGCACGCGGTGCGCAGCACCCATTCGCCGAGCGGCACGATCAGGCCGGTCTCTTCCGCCAGCGGGATGAACTGCGCCGGGGACACCATGCCGCGCTCTGGATGATGCCACCGCAGCAGCGCCTCGAAGCCGCAGGTCTCCCCGCTCGCGACATGGATGAACGGCTGATAATGCAGCTCGAACTCGCCGTTGGCGAGCGCGCTACGCATGTCGCGCTCGAGGCTGCGCCGGGTCTGCAGCTGCCGATCGAGCTCCAGCTCGAAGAAGCGGAACGAGCCGCGCCCACCGCTCTTGGCCGAGTACAGCGCAAGATCGGCGCTGCGCAGCACCTCGTCGGGGGAGGTGCCGTCGCGTGGCGCGATCGCAATGCCGATGCTGGTCGTGGTGGTCACCCGATGATCGCCGAGATCGATCGGCTCGCTGAGCGCCTTCCTGATCCTCTCGGCGAGCACGCCGGCTTCCGCGACCGGATCGCTGACGTAGTCGATCACAGCGAATTCGTCGCCGCCGAGCCGCGCCACCAGCGTGGTGTCGCTGACGCATCTGCGCAGCCGCGCGGCCACCGATTTGAGCAGCGCATCGCCCGCCGGATGCCCGAGCGTGTCGTTGACCTCCTTGAAGCGATCGAGATCGAGCATCAGCACCGCAAGGCTCGGTCCGCCGCTTCTCGCGCCGGAGAGCGCCTGCTCCATCCACTCCTTGAGCAGCACGCGATTCGGCAAATCGGTCAGCGCGTCGTGTTGCGCCATATGGGTGATCTTGGCCTCGGAGCGCCGCTGCTCGGTGACATCGCGATGCGTCGCCACCCAGCCGCCACCGGGCATCGGCTGCCGCGTCACGCAGATCAGCCGGCCGTCGGCAAGCTCGTCGACCCGGCTGCTGATCTCGTCGGCCGGCAGCGCGTTCAATGTCGCGAGCACCTGGGTCGCGGCGGTGTCGCTGGTCTCGCCCTTGAGAATGCCGTTGGCGATCCGATGCGTGATGATCTGGCGATGGGCGGTGCCGGGCAGCAGCAGTTCGGGCGGCAGCCGGTACATCTTGGCGTAACGATCGTTGCACACGACGAGGCGCTTCTCGGCATCGAACATGCAGAGACCCTCGCCCATATGGTTGATCGCGGTATCGAGCCGGAACCTCTGTTCCTCCAGCTCCTTCTGCGACGCCTCGACCTGCTGCCGCGCCAGCGAGAGCTGGCTGATGATTTCCTCGAAGCGGCGGGTACGAAGCGCGAGACGCCGGTCCGCGAGCACGCCGACCAGGCTCATCCCGAGCACCGAGAGCGCCACGCCAGCGATCACGATGGCGAGGAAGGCGGGAGAGAGCGATAACGCCTCCGGCGCCAGCAACGGGTCCGGGATGATCTCGACCGCGCCCATCGCAGTGAAATGATGCGAGACGATCGCAAGTGTCAGCAACAGCGCCGCGACGAGCGACATCCAGCGATCCTGGTAGCGGACCGCGACCGACAACGCGGCGTAACCGAACAGCATGCCGAGCACGATGGAGGTGGCCACGAGATCCATCGACCACACCACGTGGCCCGGGACTTCCAGCGCCCACATTCCGAGATAATGCATGCTGGCGATGCCTGCGCCGATCACCGCGCCGCCGACCGGCGCACGCCAGGGGCTGGAATCGCCGGCGGCAAGACCGAGGCCGCCGGATGTCAGCATCATCGCTGCGACAAGCGACAGCGCCGTGAGAACGATGCCGTAGCCGGTCGGCACGCCCGGCTCATAGGCGAGCATGGCGATGAAATGCGTTGCCCAGATGCCGTAGCCGATCGCGGCTCCGGCGATCGCGATCCAGATCAGCCGCGTCCTCGCCTGTGATGCGATCGCGCGATGGAAGATGTTGACGGCGACAATGCTGGCGACGAAGCAGACCAGTCCGGCGAGCAGAACGAGCCGCCAGTCATGCTCACCTGAAAGACACGTAAGAACACGAAACATGCGTCGGTCCATGGTTGTCCGCGCGGACAAGCTAGGCCGATTGAATTGTCTTCTCGATAATTTTCTACAACTTTCAGTGGCATGGTTATCCGCGCGTAAGCCGATTCCACACGGAAATTGATGGCCCCATAAATTCAGGCACATGCCTGCGGTCGCGATCGCTCACCCCTCGAGCGGAACAAGAACGGTTTCGCCGGTTGCGACCAGCGACACCTCGCCCTGTTCGTTCTCCGCAAACAGCTCGGCGCGCGCGAACACTTGCCTGCGGCCGGCGCGCAACGTGACGCCTTTGGCGATGAAGCAGCGGCCCACCGCGGGCTTCAGGCAATTCATCGAGAAATGCGATGCGGTGACGGAACCCACGATCGACGCCGCCGCAAAGCCGCAGGCGGTGTCGAGCAAGGCCGCGATCATCCCCGCGTGCAGGTGGCCGGCATATTGGGTGAGATCATCCCGCCAGAGCACGCGCAGCTCCACTGTGCCGGCACCGGCGGAGACCACCTCGAGGCCGACAAGCCGGTTGAAGGCCGCCGACGCATTGGTCGCAATCAGGCGCGCCAGATCGAATCCCGCTGCAGTGGTCATGCAAAACTCCATTGCGGCGGTCGCCGTTCGAGATTCGCCTTGACCGCCTCGACGTGGTTGGGCGTGCCAAGCAGCAGCGCCTGCTCGGCCGTTTCGGCCGCGAGCCCGGTCGCCGCATCGCGATCGGCCGCGAGATTGAGCAGCCGCTTGGCGGCGCGGATCGCATCCGGGCTGCGTTCGGCGATCATCCGCGCCGTCTCCAGTGCGGCGTCGCGCGGCTGTTCGACGATCCGGGTGGCGAAGCCGTATCCGAGCGCCTCCTCCGCGGAGAACACGCGCGCAGTGTAGGTCAGTTCGCGGACCACGTCTTCGCGCGCGAGATGGCGCATCAGTTGCGTTCCGGCCATGTCGGGCACCAGTCCCCATTTGGCTTCGATGATGGCAAGACGCGTGGCCGGCGCGAGGTACCTGATGTCGGCGCCGAGCATCAGCTGAAAGCCGCCGCCGAATGCGACGCCGTGGACGGCGGCAATCACCGGCACCGGCAGCTCGCGCCAGAGCCACACCAGATGCTGCGCGAAGTTGGCGATGCCGTGGGTGCGCTGGCCGAGATCGGCAAACGGCAGGATCGATTCGCCCTCCGTCGTCGCGACCAGACGCTCGATGTCGAGGCCGGCGCAGAACGCCTGGCCTGCGCCCGACAACACCACGGCGCGGACCTTTGGGTTGTCCTTGAGCTGTGCGCCCGCGTCGGCGATTGCGCTGAACATCGCCGGATCCAGCGCATTGAGCTTGTCCGGACGGTTGAGCCTGACGTCGGCGACGCCATTGGCGATGCTGAGGCTGATGCGATCGGTCATCATGATCGCGCGCGCTAATAGCCGGCGGCGGCGAGCGCCACGACGGCGCTCATCGCCATCCAGCCGAAGTGCCGGCCGCGGGTCGCGACTGCATTGGCGAGCGCGGCGCTGCCGAACACGATGGCGAGCGTCGCCACGATCCAGTGCCGCGCGGCATCGGACGCCATCGCAGGCGCAGCGACGAGCAGCACGCCACCGCCGATCCAGGCGACCGTGCCGGCCTGGTAGACCAGACGAAGCAAGAGACGCAGCCGCGGCGGCTCGACGGTGGCGCGCGCGAAGATCTTGGTCTCGCCGAGAACGCCATGGATCAGGCTGACCAGGATGGCGATGAGTCCGGCGCCTTGCAGCAGAAGATCACGCATCGCGATATCTCCATACAGTACTGTATGGAGAAGACATCAACCGCTGGCGCCTGTCAATACACTTGTGTATGGTTGGAGCGCGGAACGGGAACCATGACGGAACAGCTCTCGGTCAAGGACTGGCTCGATCAGGGCCTGAAGACGCTGGCGCGGCGCGGCTTCACGGCGCTCAAGGCCGAGCCGCTGGCCAAGGCGATGGGCGTCTCGCGCGGCAGCTTCTACTGGCATTTCGCCGACATCGGCGCCTACCGCACCGCGATCCTCGAGCACTGGCGCGAGGTCGCCGCCGAGCAGGTGATCGCCGAACTCGAGACCATTCCGGAAGGCGGCGATGCGCTGGCGCTGCTGCTGCGCCGGACCTTCTCGGCGCGAATGGCGCTGGAACGCGCGGTGCGCAGCTGGGCCACCGCCGATGCCGCGGCGCGCGCCGCCGTGCTCGAGGTCGATCAGCGCCGTATCGGCTATATCGAAACCCTGCTCCGGCATGCCGGATTCGCCGACGCCGTGGCGCGCGGCCGGGCGCAGATCTTCTATTGGGCGTTCATCGGCTACGCGCTGTCCGAGCAAACGCTGCCGAAGCCGCGCCAAGAGGCCGCAATCGACGAGCTGTTGCGGATGACCAGGCGCTGACAGCCGGTATTTGACTGTGCTACACGGTGGCAAGTTGGAGACACCGATGAATTCCACGACCGATCATCTCGAGAGCACCGCCGATCCGAAGCTGCTCGAAATCCTGGTGTGCCCGATCACCAAGGGGCCGCTGGAATTCGACGCCACGCGGCAAGAGTTGATCTCGCGCTCCGCGAAGCTCGCCTATCCAATCCGCGACGGCATCCCGATCATGCTGCCGGAAGAGGCGCGCAAGATCGACTAGAGCGTTTTCGAGCGAAGTGGGCACCGGTTCGCGTGAAGAAAACGCGTCAAAACTAGAATCTAGAGCATGATCCGGATGCTCCGATAAGAGGATCACATGCGCGCCCTCGTCACATGGCTGCTGCTGCTCGCCTCAATGGCGAGCGCGGCAGCCGACGAGAGCGAGCTGCGCATCGGCCCGATTGACGCGGTGCTGACGGTGCCGCCCGACATCGCAAGACCGCCGGTGGCGCTGCTGATCGCCGGCTCCGGCTCGACCGACCATGACGGCAACGGGCCGCAGCTCAAGCCGGCGACATTGAAGAAACTGTCCGAGCAGCTGGTCGCACGCGGCATCGCGACGCTGCGCTACGACAAGCGCGGCGCCGGCGAATGGAAGAAGGAGTTCGGTCGTCCGGAGGACTTCCGCTTCAAGGACTATGTCGGCGATGCGGCAGCACTGATCGACTATCTGCGCGGCAGCGGCAAGTTCGCTCATGTTGCGGTGGTCGGGCACAGCGAGGGCGGCCTGGTCGCGATCCTCGCCGCCCAGCGCGTGCAGATCGACCGGCTGGTGCTGCTCGCGACCGCGGCGCGCAAGCAGGGCGCGGTGTTGAAGGCGCTGCTCGAGAACCAGCTCCCGCCGGACAAATTTGCGCCGGTCGGCAAGGCCATCGACGACATCATGGCCGGGCAGATCGTCGATCCGCCGCCGGCGGGACTGGCGATCGCGCCGGCGATGCAGCCCGCCATCGCATCTGCCTTCACCGAGGATCCGATCGATCCGATGAAGAAGATCACCGGGCCGGTTCTGGTCGTCGCGGGCGGCCGCGACCATCAGCTGGCGCGGCTCGACTTCCTCGCGCTCACCACCGCCGACATCGCGGCCAAATCATTGTGGCTGCCGGATATGAATCACGTGCTGGTCGACGTCACCGACGCGGCGGACGATGTGGCGAGCTACAATGAGCCGGAGCGGCCGCTCGATCCCGACCTGATCGACGCGGTGGCTGGCTTCATTGGGCAGAAATGAGCAGCTGCGCCGCAAGGTCGTAGCCCGGATGAAGCGCAGCGCAATCCGGGGAATCTATCGGCGGAGAAAGTAGTCCCGGATTTCGCTTCGCTTCATCCGGGCTACCGCAACGCGCAAGCCTTAGAGCGCCTCGCCCTTCAACAGCCGCGGCACCTCGCCCGATAGACCCGCCGCCTGGCGGATGAACATGCTCTTCAGCGGCGGCGCGCGATCGACGAGGCCCAGGCCGATGTCGCGCACGGTGCGCAGCAGCGTCGATTCATTGGAGAACAGGAAGTTCAGCGAGTTGGTGGCAACGCCCATCGCCATCGTGTCGAAGCGCCGCCAGCGCTGATAGCGCTCGAGCACGTCGGCTTGCCCGAGGTCCATGCCGAGCCGCGCCGCATCGACGACGACCTCGGCGAGTGCCGCGACATCCTTCAGGCCCATATTGAGCCCCTGCCCCGCGATCGGATGGATCACGTGCGCGGCGTCGCCGATCAGCGCCAGCCGTTCGGCGATGAAGGAGCGCGCGACGAAATAGCCGAGCGGAAACGCGCGCGGTCTGTCGAGCGCCTTGATCTCGCCGAGATGCAATCCAAACCGCTGCTCGAGCTCGGCGTGGAATTCCTCTTCGCCGAGCGCCGTGATACGCGCGGCGTCCTTGCGCGTCTCGGTCCACACCAGCGACGAGCGATTGCCGGTCAGCGGCAGGATCGCGAACGGACCAGCAGGCAGGAAATGCTCCTCGGCGCGGCCGTGATGCGCGCGCTCATGCCCGACCGTGACCACGATGCCGGATTGGTCGTAGTCCCAGCCGTGGGTCGCGATCCCGGCGCGCTCGCGCAGCTTCGAGCGCGCGCCGTCGGCGGCGATCAAGAGGCTCGCATCGATATCGGTGCCATCGGCAAGCCGGACGCTGACGCCGTCAGGCCGCGAATCGAAACTCGACACCGCGGTGGCGCGCAGCTCGACGCCCTCGGCCTCGGCGCGGGTCGCCAGCGCATCGATCAGATAGCGGTTCTCGACCATATGGGCGAACGGCTCGCCGGGCTCGACATTGCCGGCGAAGGTCAGAAACACCGGACGGGTCGCGTCCTCGAGCTTGGAATCGGTCACGACCATGTCGGTGATCGGCTGTGCGGTCGGCGCCACCTGCCCCCAGACGCCGAGGGTCTCGAACAGCCGCCGGCAGGCCGCCACGATCGCGGTCGCGCGCGGATCGCGGCTCGGGCGCTGGCTCAGCGCCGGATCCGACACGATGACCGGAATGTCCGGCCCAAGCCCCTGGCGCAACGCCACGGCCAGCGCCAGTCCTGCAAATGCGCCCCCGCAGATCACGATACTTCGTTGTGCCGGCATGCCTTTTCCTTACGCGCCCCGCGCCGTCAGACTGTGCTTGCTACCTGATAATAGCTGGGCGAAACAGGGGGCAGAAACAAGACCGATCGTCATTCCGGGGCTCGCGCAGCGAGAACCCGGAATCTCGAGATTCCGGGTTCGATGCTGTCGCATCGCCCCGGCATGACCGTTTAACCGACCGAAAGCCACCGAATGTCCAAGAGCCTGATCGACCTGTTGTCCATCCTCGATCTCGAGCAGCTCGAGGTGAATTTGTTCCGCGGCAACAGCCCGAAGACCAGCTGGCAGCGCGTGTTCGGCGGCCAGGTGATCGGCCAGGCCATGGTCGCGGCCTGCCGCACCGTCGAGGGTCGCCTGCCGCATTCGATTCATTGCTATTTCATCCTGCCGGGCGATCCGCAGATCCCGATCATCTACCAGGTCGAGCGGCTGCGCGACGGCAAGAGCTACACCACCCGCCGCGTCACCGCGATCCAGCACGGCAACGCGATCTTCTCCATCATGGTCTCGTTCCATTCAGATGAGGAGACCAACTTCAATCACCAGGAGAAGATGCCCGACGTGCCGCCGCCGGAGAAGCTGACCGCGGAGGAAGTGTCGAAGCAGCCGATGTTCAAGGAGATGCCGGAGTTCATCCGCCGCTACTACGAGAGCGATCGGCCGATCGAGCTGCGCCCGGTCGAGCTCGGCCGCTATTTCGGCCAGAAGATCGACGACGGCCGCATCCACGTCTGGATCCGCACCGCGGCGAAATTGCCCGACGATCCGGCGTTGCATTTGTGCGCGCTCGCCTATGCGTCGGATTTCTCGCTGCTCGACGCCGTGATGGCGCGCTACGGCCGCACGCTGTTCGACCGGCGCATGATGCCGGCGAGCCTCGATCACGCGATGTGGTTTCATCGCCCGTTCCGCGCCGACGAATGGCTGCTCTACGCGCAGGATTCGCCGAGCGCGCAGTCCGGCCGCGGCCTGACCCGCGGCCAGATCTTCAAGCCCGACGGCACGCTGGTGGCGTCCGTCGCGCAAGAAGGTTCGGTGCGCGAACGCAAGGCGTGAGCATGATCCGGAAAAAGTGCGAAGCGGTTTTTGCGCGACAAACGCGGAGCGTTTGCGCTGAGATCATGCTCAAACGAGAACCTGAAGCGCGATGACGGTTCAACCTGACCTCATCGCGCTTTAGCGCGCCTAGCCGTTGGCAGAGGCGCCGCGCTCGGTCAGCGCGAATTGCGAGATGAACCAGTTGGCGTACCAGCGCAGCACCCACGGGATCGGGATCAGGAATCCGCATCCGATGGTGAACACGATGGTTCGCCACAGCACCTCGAGCCCGGAAGCATTGAAGCTGACCTCGCGGCGCGTGCCTTCGACGTTGCGGCAGATCCAGCGCAGCCATGCCGTCATCACCCAGGCCCAGCCGATGATGGTGATGGCCGCGATCACCATCAGCACGTACCAGCCGACATAGACGACCGGGCTGCCGTTGAACGAGATCGGCAGTTCCTGGCCGCTCGAGCTGAGACGGCCGAAGATCCAGCGCACGATCATCCAGCTCAGGAAACCCTGCACCACCAGCGAGAGCAGCGACACGATCGTGCTGTTGGCCGCGCCGGCATAGGTCAGAAGACCGAGCACGATGAAGACGTACCAGATGTCGAGCGGCTGCCCGGTGAAGCCGAGATGCGGCCGGCCCGGCACGCGGATATAGGGAATCGCGAAGCGGTACAGGCCGGTCGCGGTCCACGGCGCGGGGATGACGAAAATCTGGCCGATGAACATCAGCAGGCTGCGTCCGAACAGGCCCCAGATCGGGAAGTCGGCCGACAATGCGCCGCCGCTATAGCTCGCCGAGGCCGCCACCGGCGGCGGTCCGCCGGCCTGCGGGAACGCCGGCGGCGCGCCCGCGCTCGGAATGAGGCCGGGAATCTCTCCGGCCTTCTGCCAGCCGGCCATGCCCTCGGTCCACACCAGGGTATCGGCCCCCACCATGCCACGGGTGATCAGGTCGCGGAGCTGAGCTTCAGGCAAGGGGCCCTTTTGCTGGCCTTCGGATGCATAAAACCAGTTTCGGTTCGACATTTTATTGGTTCCTCGGGGCGCGGGTGCACGCGCTGTGGCGAGAACGAGCCAGCGGGAGGCGCTGGCCGGGGCGGGAAAGCCATATTCTGGCCGACGGTTGTCGTCCCGTACAGTGACGGAGTTCACGCGCTGCGCACGTTTTCCCCTTCAACCTGCAAGTTTTTTGTGCCATTTGCCCAGAAAGCTGCCAGATTTGGTGGCGGCAAGTTGTCGCTCCAGGGACGGCGAATTGCCGCTCCGGAGACGGCAGATTGCCGCTCCGGGGACGGGCGCACACGGAAAACCTCAAGGGAATGAAGGCCTGACCATGAAACTCGTCGTCGCGATCATCAAACCGTTCAAGCTCGATGAGGTACGCCAGGCCCTGACCGCGATCGGCGTCCACGGCATGACGGTGACCGAGGTGAAGGGCTATGGCCGCCAGAAGGGACACACCGAGATCTATCGCGGCGCCGAGTATGTCGTGAATTTCCTGCCCAAGCTCAGGATCGAGATCGCCGTCGATACCGAGCTCGCCGACAAGGCGGTCAGCGTCATCACCCAGCACGCCCGCACCGGCCAGATCGGCGACGGCAAGATCTTCGTGACGCCGATCGACCACGCCCTGCGCATCCGCACCGGCGAGACCGACAACGACGCGCTCTAAATTCGAGATCACCGCCAGCAACGACGCCGGCGCACGCCAAAAACCGCACCAAGAAACCACGACACGCCGGGGAATGATGATGGGGGCACGAGCTCTTCGTGCAGCGATATCAGCTGCGCCGATCACTGCTGCAATCCTGCTCGCATGGGGCGCGCCGGCATCAGCGCAAGACTCCGGCTCTTCCGGCATCAACGCCGCCGACACCGCCTGGATGATCGTCGCCACCGCACTGGTGCTGATGATGACGATCCCGGGGCTCGCGCTGTTCTACTCCGGCATGGTGCGCAAGAAGAACGTGCTGGCGACGATGGCGCAGAGCCTTTCGGCCGTTGCGATCATTTCGATCCTCTGGGTCACGTTCGGCTATTCGCTGACCTTCGTCGGCAACGGCCCGTGGCTCGGCTCGCTCGACAGCTGGTTCCTTGCGGGCATCACGATGGACAGCGTCAATCCGGCGGCAAAGACCATCCCGGAAGCGCTGTTCATGCTGTACCAGATGACGTTTGCGATCATCACGGTGGCTCTGGTTGCCGGCTCGGTCGCCGACCGCATGCGGTTCTCGGCCTATGTGTTGTTCTCGATCGGCTGGTTCATCTTCGTCTATGTGCCGCTGGCGCATTGGGTGTGGGGCGGCGGTTTCCTCGCCTCGATGGGCGTGATGGATTTCGCCGGCGGCCTCGTCGTGCATCTCTCCGCCGGCATCAGTGGCCTGGTCGCGGCCAAGGTGATGGGCAACCGGCACGGCTATGGCCATGACAATCTGTCGCCGTTCGACCTGTCGCTCGCCGTGGTCGGCACCGGCCTGCTCTGGGTCGGCTGGTTCGGCTTCAACGGCGGCTCGGCGCTGGCGGCCAATTCGCGCGCGGTGCTGGCGATCACCGCCACCCATCTTGCGGCCTGCGCCGGCGCGCTGACCTGGGGCGCGATCGAATGGGCGACGCGCCGCAAGCCGTCGGTGCTCGGCATGATCTCGGGCGCGGTCGCGGGGCTCGGCACCATCACCCCGGCATCCGGCTTCGTCGCGCCGTGGCACGGCGTCATCATCGGCATCATTGCCGGCCTGGTCTGCTTCTGGGCCTGTACCTGGCTGAAGCATCGCTTCCAGTATGACGACTCGCTCGACGTGTTCGGCGTGCACGGCATCGGCGGCCTGACCGGCACGCTGCTCGCGGGCATTTTCGCCACCGCCGCGATCGGCGGCACCTCCGGCCTGCTCGAGGGCAATCCGCAGCAGCTCCTGATCCAGCTCTACGGCGTCGTGGTCACGCTGGTCTGGTGCGGCGGCATCACCTTCGTGCTGCTCAAGCTGGTCAGCGCCTTCGTCCCGCTGCGCGTCTCGATGCAGCAGGAGCTGGAGGGCCTCGACATCTCGCAGCACGGCGAGGCGTTGCAGTAGCATCCGGGCTCGTATCGCCGGGACGAGATCGGCGCCGCGAGGGCGAATTCGTAAAACAACCCCATGCAAAGTACCCGAGCGCCGCGACGCCACGCTGCACGGGACAGTTCAGGCTTGCACGACACATAAGTATGTGCTTATGTGTCGTCATGGTCGATACCGATATCTTCAAGGCGTTGGCCGATCCGACCCGCCGCAAGGTCTTCGAGAAGCTCGCCGGCGGCAGCTTGAACGCCAGCGCCTTGCGCGACGGATTGGAAATCAGCCAGCCGGCGATGTCGCAGCATCTGGCGGTGCTGCGCGCGGCCGGACTGGTGCGCGAGCAGCGCCAGGGCCGCTTCGTGAACTATGAAGTCGACCCGGACGGGATCGCCAGCATCGGGACCTGGCTCGCCCGCTACCGCGCCTATTGGCCGAAGCGCATCGAAGCGCTCTCCGACCTCTTGAAGGACATGGATCAATGAGCGACACGGTTGAGACTGACGCCGACGCGGCCCTGGTGATCGAATACGAGCTCGACGCACCGCCTGAGAAAGTATGGCGCGCCGTCACCATTCCGGCCTTGCGCGAGCGCTGGCTGCCGGATTCCGATCTCGCCGGCGCTGAGCCAGAATCATCGATCGCAGGCGAAGAGGTGCGTTACCGGCTGCGCGATTCCGAGCCGCCGTTTCGCGAGAGTCACGTCACCTTCCGGATCGAACCGAACGAGGCCGGCGGCACCCGGTTTCGCATCATCCAGCAAGCCTGCGGCGAGCGCGCAAACCGGCCGCGAGCGGCCAACAGCAACAGCCGCACAATGATGCGCGCGGCCTGATCCCAGACTTCATCACCCGCTGAGACTTCATCACCTGCAGACATGGAGGTCGCCGATGCGCGACATGATGCAACTCGTCCCGATGGTCGTCGAGCAGTCGTCCCGCGGCGAGCGCTCCTTCGACATCTATTCCAGGCTGCTGCGCGAACGCATCATCTTCCTGAACGGCGAGGTCAATGATGCGATGTCCGGGCTGGTCTGTGCCCAGCTGCTGTTCCTCGAGGCTGACAACCCGAACAAGCCGATCAACCTCTATATCAATTCCTATGGCGGCGTGGTCACCAGCGGCCTTGCGATGTACGACACCATGCAGTTCATCAAGGCGCCGGTGCACACGCTGTGCATGGGCACCGCGCGGTCGATGGGATCGTTCCTGCTGATGGCAGGCGAACCCGGTCACCGCGCCGCGCTTCCGAATGCCAGCCTCCACGTGCATCAGCCACTCGGCGGCTTCCAGGGCCAGGCCTCCGACATCCAGATCCATGCCGCCGAGATGCAGGCGACCAAGCGGCGCATCATCCGGCTTTATGCGCAACACTGCCGGCGCACCGAGGCGGACGTCGAACGGACCCTGGACCGCGATCACTTCATGTCGGCGGAGCAGGCGCTCGAATGGGGACTGATCGACAGGGTGTTTGCCGCGCGCGACGCCGCCTGATCTCAGCTCGACTCGCCCGCTTCGTTTGCTGCTCCCTGCGGGGTTGCACAGAGGTTGCGGCGACGAGCGCTTGACACCTAGTGTATCTTTGCCTAGTGTTACTAGGTATGGAAGGCGAAATCCTCAAAGGGCATCTCGACATGATCGTGCTCGCCGCTGTCGAGGCGGCTCCGGCGCACGGTTATGCGATCATCGATGAAATCCGACGCCGAAGTGGCGGAGCTTTCGATCTGCCGGAAGGCACGGTCTATCCGGTGTTGCATCGCCTGGAGACATCGCAGCTGCTCTCCAGCCATTGGGAAAAGTCTCCGATTGGCCGCCGCCGCCGGGTCTACGCGCTCACCAAGCGCGGCAATGCATCGCTGACCGAGCGCAAGACTGCATGGGCCCAGTTCTCGAGCGCGGTCGGTGCTCTCCTTGCGGAGCCGAAATCGTGACCCACCTGATCGCCAAATATGTCGAGGCGCTCGGGCGTGAACTGTCGTTTGATCGGGCGTTGGCGCGCCGGGTGTGTGAAGAGGTCGAGGAGCATCTTCGCGAATCCGCAGAACGCCAACCTGGCAGCGACCGCATGGAGGCGGAACGGCGAGCAATTGAACGCTTCGGCCCCGCAAAGACCATTGCCGCGCAATTTGCGGCGACGTCGCTCCTGAAGCAATCCCGAGCCGTTGGACCAATCGTCCCTCTGATCGTGCTTGGCGTATTCATTGCCATGAAATCGCGGGTCGCGTGGTACGGTGCGACAGGCTGGACCGCGAGCAATCCTGCAGGATTCCAGGATCTCGGCGTCGTTGCATACGCGTTCGACCGCTATGCGTTCTATTTGGCTTTGATCGTCGGACTGTGTGCATGGGTCTACGCCTCCCGCATGCCGTCGGACAAGCTCGACAAAACCCGGTTGCAGCGATCGTTCATGCTGTCGGCCGTTGCCGTCGCTGCGCTGACGGGCTCGGTGCTCGCCGATATCGTCCTGACCACGCTTCGGCTGTCCGAAGCCGGATGGTCGATCTCGCACTGGATCCCAATCGCGTCAATCGGGATCGAGGTCGCGCTTGTCGCCGTGCTCGTCGCCAGCATTCACGCGGTGACGTCACTTGTTGCAACAGCGCGCCTGCGATTTGACCTCTAACCCTTATCTCCGGAGACGTCTCGAGATGACCAGTCGTCGCAGTTTTCTCACCCTTGCCAGCGCGGCTGCCGCGATCGCGCCGCGCTCAATGGCGCAAGCTGCGTCGTCGGCCGGTGCGAGCGCCGCCAACTCCGCGCTGCTCGATCGCTATGCGGCCGCGATCAATGCGCACGACACCACCCTGTTCCCGACAATCTTCAGCGAGAACTACATCCAGCACTCGGGACGCAGCCCGTCCGGGCTAGCTGCGCAGGTCGAGAACTTTCATCGGATCCAGGAAACCTGGCCCGATATTCAAATGCACGTCGAGGATCGGATCATCGACGGCGACAAAGTCGTCGCCCGCTGCACCTATACGGCGACGCACGACCACACCGTTCGCGGATTTGCCGCCACCGGCAGGACAATCTCGTTTGCGACCATCGACATCTGGCGCGTCGAGAACAGCAAGTTCGCCGAGCATTGGGACCTGGTCGACACCGCCGGACTGGAGCGTCAACTGGCCGGGAAGTGACCGGAAGCGCGATGGGAGAGGCTCGGATTGCTACGGACATCCGACCGCCAGCGCTCCCTGATAGGTTGCCGTGACGCAGAAGCGGACGCCGGCGCGCCGCACAAACTATCATAATACCGCAAACTTGCCGCAGCTCTGGGCATCATTGTGTCCAGAGCCTGTCGTGCCCGCATTTTAAACAGACGTGATGATATTTTAGGCGCGACGGAATAGCGCAGGGGCAGCTTGCTCCCGCAATGCGGGAAAAGGTCCGGATTCATAATCCATTAGCGAACCCGAGCCGTTTGGCACGGCATTTGATTCTAAGGGTCCCGGCTGTGCCCGCGTAGTGGATGTCCTCCGCGTGGTGAACCTCAGTCGAAACTCCCGGTGCTCATTCGCACCGGGCCCAAGCGGGGATAGGACTCATGAAAATTGTTATGGCGATCATTAAGCCATTCAAGCTGGAAGAGGTCCGTGACGCCCTGACCGCCATTGGCGTTCACGGTCTCACGGTGACGGAAGTCAAGGGGTACGGCCGTCAGAAGGGCCACACGGAAATCTATCGCGGCGCCGAGTATGCGGTGAGCTTTCTGCCCAAGATCAAGATCGAGGTCGCAGTCGCCTCCGATCAGGTCGACAAGACCATCGACGCCATCACCTCCGCCGCCAAGACCGGACAGATCGGCGACGGCAAGATCTTCGTCATCAGCCTCGAACACGCCGTGCGCATCCGCACCGGCGAAGCCGATGCCGCGGCCCTCTGATTTCGCGCTCAACCTTTAAGACCTCAGGAGTGAAATAACATGACGTTCAAGCGTCCCTATGGCGCGGGACTGGCGGCCCTCGCAGTCGGCCTGTTCGCCGCGACCGCCGCCTACGCCGAGCCAACCGTCAACAAGGGCGACAACGCCTGGATGCTGACCTCGACGGTGCTGGTGCTGTTGATGACCATCCCCGGACTTGCGCTGTTCTATGGCGGTCTCGTCCGCTCCAAGAACATGCTCTCGGTGCTCGCGCAGGTGTTCTACACCGTCTGCATCGTCACCGTGCTCTGGGCCCTCTACGGCTACAGCCTCGCCTTCACCGGCGGCTCCGACTTCATCGGCGGCTTCTCCAAGGCCTTCCTGATGGGCGTCACGACGGACTCCAAGGCTGCGACCTTCTCGGTCGACGCCAACATCTCGGAGCTCGTCTATGTGTGCTTCCAGATGACCTTCGCGGCGATCACGCCGGCCCTCATCGTCGGCGCCTTTGCCGAGCGAATGAAGTTCGCGGCGATCGCGCTGTTCATCCCGATCTGGGTCACCGTGATCTACTTCCCGATCGCGCACATGGTCTGGTACTGGGCTGGCCCGGACGCGATCCAGGATGCCGCCAAGGCGCTTGCCGCCGCAGCTGACGGCGATGCCAAGACGAAGGCGCAGGCCGCCCTCGACGCGGTCAATGCCGACGCCGGCTGGATCTTCAAGAAGGGTGCGATCGACTTCGCCGGCGGCACCGTCGTGCACATCAACGCCGGCATCGCCGGCCTGGTCGGCGCGCTCCTGATCGGCAAGCGCACCGGCTACGGCAAGGAGCTGATGGCTCCGCACTCGCTGACCATGACCATGATCGGCGCCTCGCTGCTCTGGGTCGGCTGGTTCGGCTTCAACGCTGGTTCGAACCTCGAAGCCAATGGCGGCGCTGCGCTCGCCATGACCAACTCCTTCGTGGCCACGGCTGCGGCGGCGCTGGCCTGGATGTTCGCGGAATGGATCATCAAGGGCCATCCCTCGCTGCTCGGCGCGCTCTCGGGCGCGGTGGCGGGCCTCGTCGCGGTGACGCCTGCGGCCGGTTACGCCGGTCCGATGGGCGCCATCGTGCTCGGCCTCGTGGTCGGCGTGGTCTGCCTGTTCTTCTGCACGGTCGTGAAGAACGCGCTCGGCTATGACGACTCGCTCGATGTGTTCGGCGTCCACTGCGTCGGCGGCATTATCGGCGCGCTCGGCACCGGCATCCTGGTCAACCCGGCGCTCGGCGGCGCGGGGATCATCGACTACACCGCGATCCCGCCGAAGGTCGCCGATTACGACTTCGCGGCGCAGATGATCTCGCAGTGCTGGGGCGTCGCTACCACGCTGGTGTGGTCGGGCATCGGTTCGGCGATCCTCTACAAGGTCGTCGACGTGATCGTCGGCCTGCGTGCCAACGTCGAGACCGAGCGTGAAGGCCTCGACATCACCGAGCATACGGAGCGCGCCTACAACATGTAAGAGTTCTCCCGGGGCGCGACCTCCCCAAGCGGTCGTTCCCAGAACTACGGTCCGGGCACATACCCGGCAATGTCCGGGCCGTTGAGGGGCTCCAGCGCAAGTTGGAGCCCCTTTCTTTTTTTGCGGCTTGAGAAAATAATGTCGAAATTGCCTGCCATTGTGGAAGGACAGGCTACCAATAACAAAACGACCAACAGGGAGGACGTCATGAAGGTGCAAGGCAGGTGCTATTGCGGCAACGTGCGCTATGAGGCCGAGGGCGAACCGATGATGGCGGCGCAATGCCTGTGCCGCGAATGCCAGTATATCACCGGCGGCGGCCCGAACATGTTCATGGCGATGCCGGCCACCGGCTTCAAATACACCGCCAGCGAGCCCAAGCAGTTCACCCGCAAGGACCTCGACCGCGCGGTGACGCGCGAGTTCTGTCCGGAATGCGGCACCCATCTCGTCACCAAGGTGCCGGGCCTGCCCGCCACGATCCTGAAGGTCGGCACCCTCGACGACCCCAGCGTGTTCACCCCGCAGATGACGATCTACACCTGCGACAAGCAGACCTTCCACCATCTGCCCGAGGGCAAGCCGTCGTTCGAGAAGTTGCCGGCACGGTAGATACATCGCGTGCGCGGCTCAAACCTCCCCTTGAAAAGGGGAGGTCGCTTTGCTCGTCAGAGCAAAGCGGGTGGGGATCCGCTCTCTCAACGCAGAGCGCCGCCTGCGGCTGACCCCCATCCCGACCTTCCTCCTTTCAGGGGGAAGGGGCCGACAGACTGTGGCTCGCCGGCGCGAGCGACCGCGTATTGCCTCGACAAGCTCACGCCGCGTCGCGGGCGTGCTCGACGCGGTCGCGGCCGTGGCGCTTGGCGGCGTAGAGCGCCTGGTCGGCGGTTCGCATCAGGCTGCCGAGATCGAAGCCGGAATCCTTCAAGGTGAAGCCGATGCTGATCGTCACCGGCAGCAGGGTCACGCCGTCGAGGATGGTCCGGCCTGCGCAGCCGCGGCGGATTTCCTCGGCGCCGTGCGCGGCCTGCTCGTGGCTCAGGCCGGTCACGACAGCGGCGAATTCCTCGCCGCCGTAGCGGGCGACCAGCGCGCCATGCCGGATCGCGAACTGGCGCAGCACGTCGGCGATCTCGACCAGCACCTTGTCGCCGATCTCGTGTCCGTAGCGATCGTTGATCGACTTGAAATGATCGATGTCGCACATCAGCACCGCCACCGACGCACCGTCCGCCTGCGCCTGATCGAGCGCCGCGACGGCCTCAGCGTCGAAGCCGCGGCGGTTCAACAGGCCGGTGAGCTGATCGGTCTGCGAGATCTGGGCAAGCTCGCGGCGGGTATGCGCGAGCTCCAGCATCAACATGCCGGCACGCCAGGACATCGCGCCGCTGAGCGCGATCGAAATGAAGACACCGGCGGTGAGCCCGAACAGCTGCATCTGGCCCACCGTGATCGACGCGGCCAGATCGCGGCCGAACACCAGCATGCCCAAGATGAAGGACATCACCGCGGTCATGCCGGCGGCAGTGACCATCACCTTGCCGGTCCGGCGCAGAACATCGCCGCGTGTCTCGATCCTGATGGCCATGTCCGTCCGCAAATCCTCGCAATACCGGGATCATTCGGTCGAGCTGTGTTGCCAATTGCTGAAGGAACTCGTGACGCGCGCGCGCTGGCCTTAATGGCGGGTAAAGCGGATCGCTCGAATGCGCGGCAAGCGCTGTCAGTCGACCAGAACTTCCTCGTCCGGCAGCTCGGCCGGCGCGCCGGCGCGCAGATAGCTTTCAAGGATGTTGGCCAGCGACAGCGGCGTGAGGCGCTCTTCGGCGCCGGATAGATCGGCGATCGGCCACCAGCGGAAGCAATCGAGCACCTTCGTCTCGGCCTCGTCGGCCATCACGGGGTCGAATCGATCGGCGTGAACGATCCGGTACTCTTCCTTCTGGGAGATTCGCCGGCCGCCCCAGTTGAAGGTGTGGTGACGCCGCCAGACCGCGGGACCGGACTCGAAATCGATCAGCCCCAGCTCCTCCGCCAGTTCCCGCTGCAATGCAGCCTCCGACGTCTCGTCGTCCTCGATGCCGCCGCCGGGCGCGATCCAGAAGCAGGCGCCGCCGTGCGGCGGGCGAATCCGCATCAGCAGGACTTCGCGCGCGCTCGTGATGATGAGCGCCCTGACGGCGCGGCGGTCGATCATGTCTCGGAGCAATTTCGCTGTGGTTTTCGATGCGGTTTTTCTTGGGTGAGCGCTGATATCACGCAGCGGCCCGCCGTGGGCGCCGCCGATGGTTAATCGCGTCTTAACCTCGCCCTATCTATGGTGATTTGATCGGTTTACGGTCGGCTCCCCCACCCCTCCGACCGCAGTGAAAGTGCTGGCTTTTCAATCATGGCAATGACCGCCTCATCCGGCCTGGCGCAGGGCGCCGCCGATGCCACATCCGCCGGCCAGGCCGAGCGCTCCCCATTCGTGCGAACCACCGAACTGCTGGCGCCGTACCAGCCAGCTAAGCCCTTGATTACACTGTCGGTCGGCGAGCCGCAGCATCCTGTGCCTGAGTTCGTCGGGCCGGTGCTGGCGAAGCACACTGCCGAGTTCGGCCGCTACCCGATGGCCAAGGGCATCGAGCCGTTCCGCCGTGCGGTCGCGACCTGGCTGGGAAGCCGGTTCCAATTGCCGCGTCCGGTCGATCCGGAAAGCGAGGTGCTGGTGCTGAACGGCAGCCGCGAGGGGCTGTTCTTCGCGGCGATCGCGGCCGCGCGCTACGTTGCCCCGCGCAAGGGGCGGCCGGCGGTCCTGATGCCGAATCCGTTCTATCCGGCCTATGGCGCCGGCGCGCGCGCGGCCGGCTGCGAGCAGATCCATCTGCCGACCACGCTCGCCAACGGCTTCCTGCCCGACCTTGATGCGATCGACGAGGCGACATGGGCCCGCACCGTCGCGTTCTTCATCGCCTCGCCCGCCAATCCGCAAGGTTCGGTCGCCTCGCGCGCCTATTTCGCGCGGCTGAAAGAGCTCGCCGACCGCTTCGGCTTCATGATCCTCTCCGACGAGTGCTACTCGGAGATCTACACCCGCGAGGCGCCGGGCAGCATGCTGGAATGCGCCGGGCCCGACTTCAAAAATGTCGTTGCGTTTCAGTCGCTGTCGAAGCGCTCGAACCTGCCGGGCATGCGGGTCGGTTTCGCCGCCGGCGACCGGAAGTTTCTCGCCGCATTCCTCGAGCTGCGCAATGTCGCGGCGCCGCAGGTGCCGGTACCGCTGCAGCACGTCGCGGTCGCCGCCTATGGCGACGAGGCGCATGTCGAGGAGAACCGCAGGCTCTATCGCATCAAGTTCGATTTCGCCGACCAGATCCTCGGCAACCGCTACGGCTACAAGCGTCCCGCCGGCGGCTTCTGCGTCTGGCTCGACGTCTCCGATCGCGGCGGCGACGAGGCGGTGACCGTCAGGCTTTATCGCGACGCCGGCGTTCGCGTGATTCCGGGCAGCTATCTGGCGCGCGAGCAGAGCGACGGTTCCAATCCGGGCGCGGGCTATATCCGCCTTGCGCTGGTCTCCGACAGTGAATCGACGGCCGAGGCGATGCATCGCCTGGTCGAAACCCTGGGTTAATCGCGAAGCGCGAAGATTGAGTATGCCAGCGATCGAACGTGTCATCCCCCTGGTCGGCCATCTGCCGCTCTCGCTCCGCGAGGCGCTGGCGCGGCGGCTGCGCGAGCTCACCGGGCTCGGCCTGATCGCGCTGTCGGGCGCCATCACCGCCGCGCTGATGACCTGGTCGGTGCAGGATCCGTCGCTGAGCCACGCCACCTCGCGCGCGATCCGCAACGTGCTCGGCTATCCCGGCGC
The DNA here is from genome assembly GCF_015291625.1 of Bradyrhizobium sp. CCBAU 53421. NCBI lineage: Bacteria > Pseudomonadati > Pseudomonadota > Alphaproteobacteria > Hyphomicrobiales > Nitrobacteraceae > Bradyrhizobium > Bradyrhizobium sp. CCBAU 53421. Next base: position 245,331 of record NZ_CP030047.1, on the reverse strand, counting down.
GATCGGCGCCGACCTCCTGATGCAGATTCTCGGCCTCGGCGCCATCATGCTGCTGCTGCCGGTGGCGGTGTGGGGCTGGCGGATGCTGACGCATCGTCCGTTCGACCGCGAAGCGTTGCGGCTCGGCTGCTGGATCCTGTGCACGGTGATCGCGGCGGGGTTTGCCAGCTGCTGGCCGCACAATACGGCATGGCCGCTGCCGACCGGGCTCGGCGGCGTGGTCGGCGACGCGCTGCTGCGCGCCCCGGCCGTGGTGTTCGGCCCGCCCGGCTTCATCTATCGCGTCGTGCTCGGCCTGATCCTGTTTGTCGCGATGGCGGCATGCTTCCTGTTCGCCTGCGGTTGGGGCGCCAAGGAGCAGGACGAGGAGCTGACGCCGATCTCTGACGACGACGAGCCGTTCGTCGAGGACGAAGACAACGACCGCAGCTCGGTCTCGCTGGGCTGGCTGTTCCACGCGCTGATGAGCGCGAAAGCCCGGCTCGGCTGGCTGTTCGGCACCGCCTACAGATCGCTGGTGTCGAGCGGATCGCAGGGCCGCAGCGCAGCGTTCGAGCGCCAGGAGCCCAATATCGGCGGCGGCCGCACGGCGCCCTCGATCGCACCGGCGGCCGAGGACCATGACGCGGACGAAGACGAGGCCGAGGCTTTCGACGACGAGGAAGAAGAGGACGACGGGGAGGAAGCTCCCGTCGCCCGTGCCCCGCGCAAGAAGGCCGAGCCGAAGCCGAAGAAGAAGAACTCCGACAAGTTCGAGCTGCCGTCGGTCTCGGTGCTCAGCGCGCCGAAGGCGAGCGATCGCCAGCCGCTGAGCAAGGCCGAGCTCGAAGCCAATTCGCGCTCGCTGGAAGGCGTGCTGCAGGATTTCGGCGTGCGTGGCGAGATCGTCAAGGCCAACCCGGGTCCTGTCGTCACGCTGTACGAGCTGGAGCCCGCGCCCGGCATCAAGTCGTCGCGCGTGATCGGATTGTCCGACGACATCGCCCGCTCGATGAGCGCGCTGTCGGCCCGCGTCGCCGTTGTCGCCGGCCGCAATGCGATCGGCATCGAGCTGCCGAACGCGCATCGCGAGAAGGTCTATCTGCGCGAGCTTTTGGTCGCCAAGGAAAGCACGGAGTCGGTTGCGAAGCTGCCGCTGTGCCTTGGCAAGACGATTGGCGGCGATCCCGTCATCATCGACCTCGCGCGCACGCCGCATATGCTGATCGCCGGCACCACCGGCTCCGGCAAATCAGTCGCGATCAACACCATGATCCTGAGCCTGGTCTACCGGCTGCGTCCGGATCAGTGCCGCCTGATCATGGTCGATCCGAAGATGCTCGAACTCTCGGTCTATGACGGCATCCCGCATCTGTTGACGCCCGTCGTCACCGATCCGAAGAAGGCCGTCGTCGCGCTGAAATGGGCCGTGCGCGAGATGGAAGAGCGCTACAAGCGGATGGCCAAGCTCGGCGTGCGCAACATCGACGGCTACAATGCGCGCCTCGTCGAAGCGAAGGCCAAGGGCGAAGAGCTGACGCGCACCGTCCACACCGGCTTCGACAAGGAGAGCGGCAAGGCGATCTACGAGGAAGAGAAGCTCGACCTCGAGCCGCTGCCCTACATCGTCATCATCGTCGACGAGATGGCCGACCTGATGATGGTCGCCGGCAAGGACATCGAAGGCGCGGTGCAGCGCCTCGCTCAGATGGCACGCGCCGCCGGCCTGCATGTGATCCTCGCCACGCAGCGTCCGTCGGTCGACGTCATCACCGGCACGATCAAGGCCAACTTCCCGACCCGCATCGCCTTCCAGGTGACCTCGAAGATCGACAGCCGCACCATCCTCGGCGAAATGGGCGCCGAGCAGCTGCTCGGCCAGGGCGACATGCTCTACATGGCGGGCGGCGGCCGCATCAGCCGCGTGCACGGCCCGTTCGCCTCCGACGAGGAAGTCGAGAAGGTGGTGCGTCACCTGAAGACGCAAGGCCAGCCGGAATATCTCGAAGCCGTCACCGCGGAAGAGCCGACCGACGAGGACGGCGCCGTGTTCGATGCCACCGGCATGGGTGGCGACGGCGGCGGCGATCTGTTCACGCAGGCGGTTGCGATCGTCAAGCGCGACCGCAAGGCGTCGACCTCCTACATCCAGCGCCGGCTGCAGATCGGCTACAACCGCGCAGCCTCGCTGATGGAGCGGATGGAACTTGAGGGCATCGTCGGCCCGGCGAATCACGCCGGAAAGCGCGAAATCCTGGTCGGGGAGGAAGAAGGCCAGTTCTGATCGGGGGCGATCATCACGGAAAAACCATATCTCCCTCGGAAGAGGCGGGATAAAATCCGACGAAGCGGGACGAGCGTCGAACAGAGACCTGACATATCTGATGGCAAAACATCTCATTGACCGCGGCGCGCGCACAGCGCTGGCTCTTCTCGTCACCGCCGCGATCGCCGGCGGCGCGACTGCGCAGAATGCGCCGACGACGCCGAAGTCTGCGCCGAAGGCCAAGGACGCCGGCGCGCAGAGCAATGCGGACAAGGGCCCGACGACCACGGGCGCCACCCAGGCACCACCGGACCCGGTGATTCCCGATCCGCGCCGCAACGTGCCCGCCAACATCTTCCAGACCTTCGACGCCAACCAGAAGGCGCAGGCCGCCAAGGTCTCGGCCTATCTGTCGTCGCTGCAGACGCTGGTCGGGAATTTCGTCCAGGTCGGACCCGACGGCACCAAGACCAAGGGCGATTTCTACATCCAGAAGCCCGGCAAGCTGCGCTTCGAGTATGACAATCCGAGCACCATCGAGGTGATCGCCGACGGCTCGTCGGTCGCGGTGCGCGACCGCAGGCTCGCCACCCAGGACGTCTATCCGCTGTCGCAGACCCCGCTGCGCTATCTGCTGTCGGACCGCATCGACCTGATGAAGGACACCAACGTCATCAGCGTCACCGCCGACGACGTGTTCGTCAGCATCACGATCGAGGAGAAGCAGGCGCTGGTCGGCACCAGCCGCTTCCTGCTGATGATCGGCGCCAAGGACGGCAAGCTCAAGCAGTGGACCGTCACCGACCCGCAGGGCTACGACACCACGGTTGCGGTCTACAATCTCGACGCGACGCAGAAGCCGGATCCCGGGCTGTTCAAGATCGACTTCACGACCTATCCGGGTTCTTCGCCGGGCTAGCGTCCTTCCTTCTCCCTCGCCCCGCTCTTGCGGGGAGAGGGTCGGGGTGAGGGGCTGCCTCCACGAACACGAGAGGTATGAGTACGCGGTGAGTCCCCCTCACCCGGATCGCATTGCATGCGATCCGACCTCTCCCCGCAAGCGGGGCGAGGTAAGCGTCCGTCCTGTGGACAATTGAAATCCACCGCGCGAACCGTGCTAAGACGCAGCTCTCATGCGGTTCTCCGTCACCACCTGGAACATCAACTCGGTGCGCCTGCGCATCGACATCGTCGCTAAATTCCTGAAGAGCGCGCGGCCGGATGTGCTGTGCCTGCAGGAGACCAAGTGCATCGACGATGCGTTTCCGCTGAAGCGCTTCAAGCGACTCGGCTATGAGCACGTCGCGCTGAACGGGCAGAAGGGCTATCACGGCGTCGCCATCGTCTCGCGGCTGCCGTTCGAGACGACCGACATCCGGACGTTCTGCGACAAGATCGACTCGCGGCACATATCAGTGTCCTTCGGCGAGAAAGCTCAGCTTTCGAAACCGCTGGTGCTGCATAATTTCTACGTGCCGGCCGGCGGCGACATTCCCGATCCCGCGCTCAATCCGAAGTTCGAGCACAAGCTGCAATTCCTCGACGAGATGAAGAGTTGCGAGCCACTGCATCCGCGCGGCGACGACCGTCACATCCTGGTCGGCGACCTCAACGTCGCGCCGCATGAGAACGACGTGTGGTCGCACAAGCAGCTGTTGAAGGTGGTCTCGCACACGCCGGTGGAGACCGAGAAGCTGCTTGCGGCGCAAGCGCATGGCGAATGGTTCGACATCGCACGCGAGCGGATCCCGATGTCGGAGAAAGTCTACACCTGGTGGAGCTATCGCGCCGCCGACTGGACCGTCGGCGACCGCGGCCGTCGGCTCGATCACATCTGGGTCTCGCGCGCGCTGAAGGATCAGGTCAGCGACTTCAAGATCACCCGCGACGCCCGCAGCTGGGAGCGGCCGTCGGACCACGTGCCGGTCACGGCGGTGATGGAGGTTTGAAGGCGTCGCCGAACCTTGACCCGTCATCCTGAGGAGCGCGGAACGCGCGTCTCGAAGGATGCACGGCCCGGCTGGTGGCCGTCGACCCTTCGAGACGCGCGCAAGGGCGCGCTCCTCAGGGTGACGGATCGATGAATTGTCGCTAAGAGCAACTACGTGCTCAGCTTCCCGCCCGCCATCAGGATATCGCTCGCCAGCTGGCTCGTCCGCAGCGCGAGTTCGTCGCGGAGACGACGGGCCGCGGCCGGATCGCTTTCCAGCACGCGCTGGAACAGGCTGCGCGCGACGCGGATCACCGAGCCGCGCTCCAGCGCGGTCGCGGTCGAGGGCCGTTTCATCGCGACGATCAATGCGAGCTCGCCGATCAGCGCACCGGGACCGGCGATGATTTCGGCGCCGCCTTCCTCGACCCGGAACGTGCCGCGCTGCACGACATAGCCCGCATCTGCAGCGTCGCCGACCTTGAACAGCACTTCGCCTGCGTTGAAGTCACGTTGCTCGGAGCCGATCGCCAGCATGCGCAAGGAACTCTCGCCCAACAGACGCATCGTCGGGACCCGCTCAAGCAGGGCTACGTCATCATCGATCGACATTCAGGTCCGGTAACCGCGGTGCGCCTCGATTTCACGAATCGTTGAGCGCGGAGCGTATCACGGCACCAGCTTGTAGCCACCGGCTTCCGTCACCAGGATTTCCGGGTTGGCGGCGTCCTTCTCGATCTTCTGGCGGAGGCGGTAGATGTGGGTTTCCAGCGTGTGGGTGGTGACACCGGAATTGTAGCCCCAGACTTCCTGGAGCAGGGTCTCGCGCGACACCGGCAATTGGCCGGCGCGGTAGAGGAAGCGCAGGATCGCGGTTTCCTTCTCGGTCAGCCGCACCTTGCGGGCATTGGCGCCGGTGAGCATCTTCGAGCCGGGCCGGAACGAGTAGGGGCCGACCGAGAACACCGCGTCCTCGCTGGCCTCGTGCTGGCGCAGCTGGGCCCGGATCCGGGCCAGCAGCACCGCGAAGCGGAAGGGCTTGGCCACATAGTCGTTGGCGCCGCTTTCAAGGCCGAGGATGGTGTCGGAATCGGTGTCATGGCCGGTCAGCATGATGATCGGGGCCTTGAAGCCGCCCTTGCGCAGGCTGCGGACCACCTCGCGGCCATCGGTGTCGGGCAGGCCGACGTCCATCAGGACCAGATCGGGAGAATTGGCTTTGGCGGCAGTGGCGCCCTTGGCGCCGGTGTCGACTGCGGAGGCTTCGAATTCCTCGTGCAGGGACAGCTGCTCGACCAGCGTATCGCGCAGATCGGTATCGTCATCCACGATCAAGATCTTGCGGGCATTGGCCATAGGTACAATCCTTCGGGGGCGGGGCGGTCAGAAGCGGAGGGCGCTTATGGCCGTAGCATCGGCTAGATACGTGCTCAGGTAGGCCGTCGTTACCGATTCACAAGGCAACGCAGTCTACCTCAAATCCGGCGGGGCAGGACGTGAATGTCCTGTAATGCCGGGAGATAGAATGTTTGGGGCTTCCAAGGCAAGCTCAGTTTTGAACGATTCTTAAAGGAAGATCAGCTATTTCAATCACTTATATGACAGAGAAACGTGATCGCCCGCTCTCCGCCGTAGAGGTCCACCGCGCCGCGGGCGACCCGCGCCGGGGCTGGCTGACCGCCGACGGCTGGACCATTCCCGTGGCGCTCGGACGCGGCGGAATCCTCGCCAACAAGCGCGAGGGCGACGGCGGCACGCCGCGCGGCATCTTCCATCCGCGGCAGCTCTGGTGGCGCGCCGACCGGCACCGGCGTCCCGTGACCTTGCTGCCGGCCCGGCCGATCCGCCGCGAGGACGCCTGGTGCGAGGACCCCGCCGACCGGCACTACAACCAACCGATCCGGCTCGACCGCGAGCAGGGCGGCGACCGCCTGACCCGCGAGGACCATCTCTACGACTTCATCGTCGAGATCGACCACAACGCCGCGCCGCGCATTGCCGGCCGCGGCAGCGCCGTGTTCCTGCATCTGGCGCGGCCGAATTTCGGGCCGACCGCGGGCTGCGTCTCGATGACCAAGGCGTCGATGCTGCGGTTGTTGCGGCGGATGTCGCCGCGGACCAGGATCGTCATCGGGTAAAATTCTCGAATGGCTGAGCATCGGTTTTCCCACGCGACAGGCGCGACGCGTTTGTGCTGAGATTGCGCGCAGCACAAAAACATTCCCAAGGACGACTCACGGGGGAAGCGAAAAACCATGCTCGACAACAACCAGATCGCCGCCGCTGCAAAGGTTCTGCACGATCATTGGCACGCGGGAACGAAACTCGGCGCGCTCGAGGGCGCGATGCGGCCGCGCGACCGCGCCGAGGGTTACGCCGTGCAGGCGCAGCTGGAGAAGACCTCGCGCGAAAAACTGTTCGGCTGGAAGATCGCCGCGACCAGCGAGGCCGGCCAGAAGCACATCAACGTCGCCGGCCCGCTGGCCGGACGCATCCTCGCTGAAACCTTGATCGCAGATGGCGGCACCGCATCGATGAAGGGCAACGAGATGCGTGTCGGCGAGCCGGAGTATGCCTTCCGCATGGCGCGCGATCTCGTGCCGCGCACCACACCGTACGGCGTGCAAGAGGTACTCGATGCGGTCGGCACGCTGCATCCCGCGATCGAGATTCCGGATTCGCGGTTCGCCGATTTCGTCTCCGCCGGCGAAGCGCAGCTGATTGCCGACAATGCCTGCGCGCATCTGTTCGTGCTCGGACCTGCAACGTCGGCCGACTGGCGCGCGATCGACCTGGTCGAGGAGCGCCCGACCATCACGCTGCGCGGCGAGCGCTACATCGGCCACGGCAAGAACGTGCTCGGCGATCCCCGCGCAGCGCTCGCCTGGTGCGCCAACGAGCTGTGCGCGCTCGGGCTGACGTTGCGGGCAGGCGAGGTCGTCACGACAGGCACCTGCCATCCACCACTGCCGATTCAGGCCGGCGACGTATTCGCGGCCGATTTCGGCGCGATCGGAAAGGTGTCGGTGAGGTTTGCGTAGGCTACCCCGCTCACCACGCACGCAGCTGTCGTCCCTGCGAAAGCAGGGACCCATACTCCGCAGCTTTCATTGTTGAAGGGACTCGTCGTTCCACCGTCGCTCAACGATGGCCATTGGTGGTTATTGGTCCCTGCTTTCGCAGGGACCACATCCCAATTGGTGCAACACCGTCATCCTGAGGTGCGAGCGGAGCGAGCCTCGAAGGATGCACGGCCCGGCTGATGGCCGTCGACCCTTCGAGACGCGCGGAGCCTGTCATCGGGCCGCGCTTTGCGCGGACCCGTTGGCGCTCCTCAGGGTGACGGGTCTGGTGACGGCAATCCTCGATGTGATCCTAGCGAGCAGCTCAACGACACTAGTTGTGTGGCACCGTCCGCGTCCCGAAGATCGCCGAGCCTACCCGCACATGGGTCGCGCCCATCTGGATCGCCACGGCGAAATCCGCGCTCATGCCCATCGAGAGATTCTTCAGCCCGTTGCGCGCGGCGATCTTGGCGCAGAGCGCGAAATGCGGCGCCGGCGCCTGGTCGACTGGCGGGATGCACATCAGTCCTGAAATCTGAAGACCATATTTGTCGCGGCATGCGGCGATGAAGGTATCCGCGTCCTGCGGCGCGACGCCGGCCTTCTGCGGCTCCTCGCCGGTATTGATCTGGACGAACAGATCCGGATGCTTGCCCTGATTTTTGATTTCCTTGGCTAACGCTTCGCAAATGCTGGCGCGGTCGACCGAATGGATGGCATCGAACAGCGCGACCGCCTCCTTGGCCTTGTTCGACTGCAACGGCCCGATCAGATGCAGCTGCAATCCGGGGTTGGCCTGGATCAATTCCGGCCACTTCCCCTTAGCCTCCTGCACGCGATTTTCGCCAAATACGCGCTGTCCGGCACCGATAATCGGTAAAATTGCGTCGGCCGCGAATGTCTTCGACACCGCGATCAAGGTCACCGACGCGCGGTCGCGCCGCGCCTCTTTGCAGGCGTGCGCGATCTCCCGCTCCACGGCGGCAAGGCCGTGTGGTGAATCAGCCGATAACGGCGCGGTCGGGCTTTGTGTCATGCTTGTGCCGTTCTCTGACAGATGCGGGTGTTGGCTCGAATTTTACCAAATTCGGGAAAGGCTTTTTGAAGCCCTGCATTTTACCCTGCACGCGGGCAAGGGAATAGAATGTCGGGCGTCACTTTCAACCGCAACCGGGTCAGACTCAAGAAGGTTCTGGGCATTCGTGCCCGGCTCGCCTTGCTTGCGGTGATGCTGGTCGCGCCCCTGATGCTCGACCGCGTCCGCACGCTGGAGAATTTCCGCACAACGCAGATTGCGCAGGCCGCGGCAGGCTACGCCAACCTCACCGCGCACGCCGCCGAAACCCAGCGCGAGGTGGTCTCCTCGGTCGAGACCATGCTGAAATCGGCCGCCTATATCCGCGCTTCCGGCGGCATCGGGCAGAGCTGTGAGGTGCTGCGCGCCAGCCTGCCGACGGTGCTGCCATGGATCCGCAGCATCATGTTCGTCTCGAGGGACGGGCTGGTGCAGTGCTCGACGCTCAACAGCCAGGTCGGGCTCAATCTCGGCGACCGCGAATATTTCAAGAAGGCGCAGGACAATCGCGGCTTCGTGTTCAGCGACTATCTGCGCGGCCGGACCAATGGCCGGCCGATGATGATGGCCGCCTATCCGGTGTCCGCGATCAATCCGGAACTGGACTCTGTCGTCGTCGCCGGCATCAATATCGACTGGCTGTCGCAGATCATGGCCAATCTCGGCGGCCAGCCCGGCATGTCGGCCGTGCTGGTCGACTCGACCGGCGTCGTGGTCGCAGCACCCGCGGACCATGCGAGCCTGATCGGTCGTTCGCTCGACACCATCCCCTTGATGGCCGCGATCGCGGAGAAGGCGCTGAGCTATGACGAACCATCAGGCTCGGTTTCGTTCACGGCGTCCGACGGCGCGCAGCGGACCTTGAGCTTCGCCCGCATCACCGGAACGCAATCCCGCCTGATCGTGAGCATGGACGAGGCCAAGGTGACGGCGGCGATCAGCCGCGAGATCCGCACCGCCTATCTGCAGCTTGGCTTCGTCTGTCTTTTCGTTTTGTTGGGTGCTCTCGTCGGCGCCGAGCGACTGGTGATCCACCCGATCGAGTTGATGACCAGCATGGCGCGGCGCTTCGGCGAGGGCGACTGGTCGGCCCGGGTCGCCAAGCACAAGCTGCCGTCGGAATTCGTGCCGCTGGCGCGCGCCTTCAACGCGATGGCGGCGCAGCTCAGCCAGCGCGAGCGCGAGCTCGTCGCCTCCAACGACCGCCTCACCGTGATGGCTTCGATCGATGCGCTGTCGGGCCTTGCCAACCGCCGCGGCTTCCAGAGCCGGCTCGATTTCGAGTGGATGCGGGCGCAGCAATATGAATGCGAGCTGTCGCTGATGATGATCGATGTCGATCACTTCAAGCTCTACAACGACACCTACGGCCATCCCGAAGGCGATGTCTGCCTGACCCGGATCGGCGAGACGCTGTCCGGGATCGCCGCCGACACCATGGGATTTGCCGGCCGCTACGGCGGCGAGGAATTTTGCCTGTTGCTGCCGAACACCGATGCCGCGCATGCGCTCGCGATCGGCGAGACCGTGCGCACCGCAGTGCTCGGCCTCGCCGTGCCGCACGCGCCGTCGAGCCATTGCATCGTCACCGTCAGCGTCGGCGTCGCGACGACCAAGCCGAACGAGACCCAGCGCCCGGGCGACCTGATCGAAGCCGCGGATGCCGCCCTCTACGCCGCCAAGCGCCGCGGCAGGAATGCCGTGATCGAGCACGGGTTCCTGCAGACGCTGGATGAAGCGGGAATGGCGCTTGCGAGTTGAGCGTGCTCGCCGTGCAGGGCGAAGACGCGAGCAATTCTATCCACGAGCAGCACGGTTACGGGGGCCGCCTTTCGAGGTCATGCCGTTTGGTACGGCGAGGCGCTCCCTGAGACGCGGCACCGCGAAGTCGAGAAACACGCGCAATTTCGCCGGCATGAAGCGATTTGGCGAGTACACGAAGTTGACGGGTTGCGGCGGCGGCTGGAAATCCTGCAGAAGCGGAATCAGCCGCCTCGAACTTATCGAGTCGGCGAGGAGATAAGAGAACGCCTCGGTGATTCCGAGGCCTCCGCGTGCAGCATCGCACGCCGACTCGAGATTGCTCGCGACGAAGCGCGACCGAACGGGCACCACATAGTCGGTCCGGTCTCGTTTGAATCTCCATGTCGATGGCGACTGCATCGGCGGATAACTGATGCAGTCGTGCGCCTGGAGGTCGTCAGGCGATTTGGGCATTCCGCGAGATTCCAGATATTCCGCGCTGGCACAAACCACGCGGTGGATTTCCCCCACGCGGACCGCGATCAGGCTGCTGTCAGCCAGCTCGCCGACGCGAAGCGCAACGTCAATGTGCTCTTCCAGGAGATTGACCGTCCGGTCCTCTAGATTGAGATGAACGTCCACTTCGGGGAACGTCTTCAGGAACTCTGACAGAATCGGCTGCAGACATGAGCGCCCGAGCGCGACGAGCGTCGAAACACTCAGCTCCCCTCGCGGTGTTTCGTACTCGCCGGCAACAGCCCGCTCGGCTTCCGAGACATCGGCAAGGATTCGCTTTGCTGCGGCGATGTAGGAGAGCCCCGCATCGGTCGGGACGAATGCGCGCGTCGACCGATTGAACAACTTCGTGCGAAGATGCGCTTCCAGCTCCGACACCTTGCGGCTCACGGTCGCCAGCGGCATTTTCCTGCGACGGGCCGCAGCAGTCAGGCTTCCGGCTTCGGCCACTGCCAATACGATCGACATTCCTTCGAAGCGATCCATTTGTTACTTCCATTTTTTGGAAGAATGTATCTCGATACTGCCAGATACCGATCAATTTCGGAAGAGCCTATCCATTACCGCCAAGCAGCGAAGGGATATGCATCATGTCACAGCCAGTGAACGACGACGCGATCGGCTTCTTCGAGATCGACGGGGATATCACGCTCAGGCGCATGGTTCTGCGCAACGCGAACCCGAAGGGGACCGTTCTCTTCCTGCATGGGTTTCCGGAAACGCTGCATGCCTGGAAGGGTATCGCCGAAGCTCTGGCTGTTGACTACGAGGTCCACGCTTTCGACTGGCCAGGTTACGGCCTGTCGTCGCGGCCGACGGCCGACAGGTTTTCCTATGCGCCGAAGGACTACGCGCGTGTTCTCGATCGATACATCGGAAAGGCAGGCATCGACACATCGAAGCTCACGATCTACGCAACCGATATCGGAGCGCTGCCGGCGCTTCTGCTGGCTCTTGAAAAACCCGATATCGCAAGGACGATCATCGTGGGCGATTTCGCCCCGTTCAACCGGCCCCAGTTCATGTATGCGAGCCTGCAAGCCCTGAAGGCGGCGCCTGCGATGGACCAGGTCCGCGCCGCCCTGAACAGCAATCGCGACGAGATCCTGGAGAACACCTTCACGCGGGGCTTGCCCAAGGAAGGGCATTTTGAAGTCGCGCGCGAATTCAAGGACGACATGTCCCGGGCATGGACTCATGGAGCGATGACGACCGCGGACGCGTTCTCCCACTATTACTCGCACTTTACGCGAGACCAGGATCACTTCGAATCGCAACTGGCGCGGCTCAAGACACCCGTGAAAGTGGTTTGGGGCGAGGAAGATCTCTACATCAACAAGGCGATGGGAGCGGAGTTCGCCGCAAGGCTGCGTGCGGAGCTCACCCTGCTTCCCGGCATGGGCCATTTCCCCCATTTGCAGAACCCAGCACGGGCCATCGATGAGGTTCGCGCCGCATTCCGATGAGCCGCCAGCGGCTGCGCGTTGAGCTGAAGTCCGACGCGCCGGTCCGTTGTGCTCACGGCAAATCGATTGAACCGACACGGCAACGTTCGCCTATGCTCTCCCAACGGGTTCACCGGTCGCCTGAGTGAAACAACAGAGGGGAGATAACATGAAATTCGTATCTGCCGCCGCATTGGCACTTGTGGGCTGCCTTGTCGGCTTCAATTCCGCAAACGCACAAGGAGCCGCCATGAAGACAACGCCGACAACCAAGATTCTCGCCATTGGGACCATCAATCCCGGCTTTGAACAATCGCAGGTGTTTGCTGTCCTACCGGACGAAGTTCGCGAAACGGTCGACCTCTACCTCGATGGCAAGATCGAGCAGTGGTACTCGCTGCAGGGAGGAAAGCGGGGCGTTGCGTTCATCATCGACGCCACCGATCCGGCTGTCGCCCACGACATGCTCGAGAAGCTGCCGTTGGGCAAAGCGCACATGATGAGCTTCGAACTGATCCCCATCGGCCCGCTCAACCCGCTTCGCCTCCTGCAGGGCATGCAACCGAAACCCTGAGATATGCAGGGCCTTCCTCGGACGTCATGCGCGGTGGGTTCCCGACGGGCTCCCGTGGGGCGACCTTCTCAGCCTGGCCTCACCATCACCGATGGCGGGCCATGAGCATTTGGCAGGCTCCAAGCCGTTGACCCCGCAGGCGCTTTTGTGGCCTAGTCCGCCGTCCCCGGACGGGACCCGAAAATCACCAAAAGCCCAGCTATTTCATGACCGCCGAACGCTACAACGCCCGTGAATCCGAACCCCGCTGGCAAGCCACCTGGGACGAAAAGGCGATATTCGCCTCCAAGAACGACGATCCGCGGCCGAAATACTATGTGCTCGAGATGTTCCCCTACCCGTCGGGGCGCATCCATATGGGGCACGTGCGCAACTACACGATGGGCGACGTGCTGGCCCGCTTCATGCGCGCCAAGGGCTACAACGTGCTGCATCCGATGGGCTGGGATGCGTTCGGCCTGCCGGCGGAGAATGCCGCGATCGAGCGCAAGGTCGCGCCGAAGGCCTGGACCTACGACAACATCGCCGCGATGAAGAAGCAGCTTCAGAGGATGGGGTTGTCTCTTGACTGGAGCCGCGAGTTCGCGACCTGCGACCCCAGCTACTACAAGCATCAGCAGAAGATGTTCCTGGACATGCTGCGCGCCGGCCTCGCCGAGCGCGAGAAGCGCAAGCTGAACTGGGACCCGGTCGACATGACCGTGCTCGCCAACGAGCAGGTGATCGACGGCCGCGGCTGGCGCTCGGGCGCCGTCGTCGAGCAGCGCGAGATGAGCCAGTGGGTCTTCAAGATCACGAAGTACTCGCAGGAGCTCTTGGAAGCGCTGGATGGTCTCGACCGCTGGCCGGACAAGGTGCGGCTGATGCAGCGCAACTGGATCGGCCGCTCCGAAGGCCTGCTGATCCGCTTCGCGCTGGATCCGGCGACGACGCCGGACGGCGAGAGCGAGCTGAAGATCTTCACCACGCGGCCGGACACGCTGTTCGGCGCAAAATTCATGGCGATCTCGGCGGATCATCCGCTGGCGGTAGCTGCTGCCGCGAAGAACCCGAAGCTCGCCGAGTTCATCGCCGACATCAAGAAGATCGGCACCGCGCAATCGATCATCGACACCGCCGAGAAGCAGGGCTTCGACACCGGCATCAAGGCGGTGCATCCGTTCGATCCGAGCTGGAAGCTGCCGGTCTATGTCGCGAACTTCGTGCTGATGGAATACGGCACCGGCGCGATCTTCGGCTGCCCGGCGCACGACCAGCGCGACCTCGACTTCGTCAACAAATACGGCCTCGGCAACGTGCCGGTGGTTTGCCCCGAAGGCCAGGACCCCAAGACGTTCGTGATCACCGACACCGCCTATGACGGCGACGGCCGCATGATCAATTCGCGCTTCCTCGATGGCATGACGATCGAAGCGGCGAAGGAAGAGGTCGCGAAGCGGCTGGAGAGCGAACTGCGCGGTAATGCACCGGTCGGCGAACGCCAGGTGAATTTCCGGCTGCGCGACTGGGGCATTTCGCGGCAGCGCTATTGGGGCTGCCCGATCCCGGTGATCCATTGTCCGAAGTGCGACGTGGTGCCGGTGCCCGACGACCAGTTGCCGGTGACGCTGCCCGAGGATGTCAGCTTCGACAGGCCGGGCAACGCGCTCGACCATCATCCGACCTGGAAGCACGTCAACTGCCCGCAGTGCGGCGGCAAGGCCGTGCGCGAAACCGACACGATGGACACCTTCGTGGATTCGTCGTGGTACTTCGCGCGCTTCACTGATCCCTGGAACGCAACCGCGCCGACCACGCCCGCGGTCGCCAACCGGATGATGCCGGTCGACCAGTATATCGGCGGCGTCGAGCATGCGATCCTGCATCTGCTCTACAGCCGCTTCTTCACCCGCGCGATGAAGGCCACCGGCCATATCGATATGAGCGAGCCGTTCGCCGGCATGTTCACCCAGGGCATGGTGGTGCACGAGACCTACCAGAAGGCCGACGGCAGCTGGGTCACGCCGGACGAGGTGAAGATCGAGGTGGGCAGCAACGGCCGCCGCGCGATGCTGACGGCCACCGGCGAGGACATCGAGATCGGCCCGATCGAGAAGATGTCGAAGTCGAAGAAGAACACCGTCGACCCCGACCATATAATCACCGGTTATGGGGCCGACACGGCACGTTGGTTCATGCTGTCGGACTCCCCTCCAGATCGGGATGTCGTGTGGAGCGAGGACGGCATTCAAGGAGCCGGCCGCTTCGTCCAGCGAATTTGGCGCTTGATCAACACTGTCGCACCCCATCTGCCTCCGCCGGGCACGAAGCCCGATGTCGCCAATAACCATCCAAGTGCCAAAGCGCTAAGGATGATTACGCATCAGGTGCTAGCCGACGTGTCCGGTTGCATTGAGCGCCTGCGCTTCAATACAGCAGTGGCAAAAATCTACAGTTTTGTCAGTGACCTGTCCGAAATTGCGGACGACCCGCTGCGTCACATTGAGCGCGACCCCATTTATGGGGCCGCGGCGCGTGAAGCCTTTGACGTGCTCGTACAATTGATTGCACCCATGATGCCACACCTGGCTGAGGAGTGTTGGCACGCAATCGGTCACGGAACCCTGGTAACGGAAGCCCCTTGGCCCAAAATTGAGCCGGCGCTACTGGTTTCCGAAACGGTGACCCTGGTCGTCCAGGTCAACGGTAAAAAACGAGGTGATGTTACCGTGCCACGGGCGGCGCAAAATGCGGATATAGAGGCTGCCGTTTTGGCGCTCGATGCGGTAAAAGCCGCCTTGGGCGGCAAACCCGTCCGCAAGGTGATCGTGGTGCCCATGAGGATCGTCAATGTTGTCGGCTAGGATCAGGATCGCCGCCCGGCTCGTGGCCGTGGCTGCCTTGGCCGCGCTGACGGCCGGATGCTTCCAGCCGATGTATGCCGAGCGCACGCTCGACGGTCAGTCGTCCGCCTTGCGCGAAAAGCTGATGGGTGTCGAGGTTCCCCCGGTCGACAAGGCGAACGCGTCCCGCGAGGCCCGGGTCGGCGTCGAGGTCCGCAACGCCCTCGCCTTCAAGCTCTACGGCACCGCCACCGGCGCGCCGCCGACGCACCGGCTGGTGCTGCGCTTCTATACCAGCCGCTCCTCGCTGATGATCGATCCAACCACCGCGCTGCCGACCAGCGAGAACTACGGTATCGACGCCCAGTTCAACCTGGTCGAGATCGCGTCGAACAAATCGGTCATGACCGGCACCACCTTCTCGCGCGTGTCCTATGACATGCCGGGCTCCTATCAGCGCTTCGCCCGGACCCGCGCCCTCCGCGACGCCGAGGACCGCGCCGCGCAGGAGATCGCCGACAACATCCAGACCCGGCTCGCCTCGTTCTTCTCGGCCGGGACCTGATCGCCGCATTGGTCGCGCTTCGCGGAAAAGAGATCGACAGCTTCCTCGCCCGGCCTGATGCCGGCCGTCCGATCATCCTGCTTTACGGCCCGGACCTCGGCCTGGTGCGCGAGCGCGCAGACGCGCTGATGGCCTCCGCGGTCGACGATCCCAACGATCCATTCTCGGTGGTGCGGCTCGATGGCGACGAGCTCGCCGCCGAGCCGTCGCGGCTGGTCGATGAAGCCATGACGGTGCCGCTGTTCGGCGGCCGCCGCGCGATCCGCGTCCGCGCCGGCTCGCGCAACTTCTCCAGCGGTGTCGAGACGCTAACCGAGACCCCAGCCCTGAAGGATTGCCGCATCGTGATCGAGGCCGGCGAGCTCAGGCCGGAATCCCCGCTGCGCAAAATCTGCGAGCGGGCCAAGAATGCGGTCGCGATCGGCTGCTATCCCGACACCGAACGCGACCTGACCAAGCTGATCGAGGACGAGCTGCGGGTTTCAAATCTGCGGCTCGCGGCGGATGCGCGCGCGGTGCTGATGTCGCTGCTCGGCGGCGACCGCATGGCCTCGCGCAACGAGCTGCGCAAGCTCGCGCTGTTCGCACACGGCAAGGGCGAGATCACGCTCGACGACGTGATGACCGTGGTCTCCGACGCCTCCGAACTGAAGCTCGATCCGATCGTCGACGGCGCGTTCGCCGGTAACGCTGCGCTGGTCGAAACCGAGTTCACCAAGGCGATGGTCGCCGGCACCTATCCCGGCGTGATCATCTCGGCCGCGCAGCGCCAGGCGGCGTGGCTGCATAAATCGGCGCTCGCGATCGCCGACGGCACGCCGGCGTCGGTCGTGCTCGAAGGCGGATTTCCGCGGCTGCACTTCTCGCGCAAGCCGGCGGTCGAGATCGCGCTGCGCAATTTCACGCCGCAGCGGCTGGTGAACGTGATCGATCAGCTCGCCACCGCGGCGCTCGACATGCGCAAGCAGGCCTCGCTCGCCGCGGTCATCGCGCAGCGCGCGCTGCTGTCGATCGCAGCGAATGCGAAGCGGCGGGGGTGATATTGGAGTCATTCCGGGGCATGCGAGGCATGAACCCGGAATCTGGAGGTGATGGAAGGAGATTCCGGGTTCGCGCTGACGCGCGCCCCGGAATGACGAAACCGCTAACCGCCTTCCAGCCGCCGTACCACCTCATCGAGCTGCTCGAGATTGCGGTAGTTGATCTGGACGGTGCCGCCGGGATCGCGATGGCTGACGGTGACGGTCAGGCCGAGCGCATCGCTGACGCGCTTCTCCAGCGCCAGCGTATCGGCGTCCTTGTCGACCTTGGCCGCGGCGCTGCTCCGCGCCTTCTGCGGCTTGCGCTCCGGCACGCCCTCCTCATGCGCCAGCGCCTCGGCCTGGCGGACGTTAAGGCCTTCGGCGACGATGCGCTTTGCGGCAGTGAGCGGATCCGGCACGCCGATCAGCGCGCGGGCGTGGCCGGCGGAGAGATCGCCCTTCGAGATCAGCGCCTGCACTTCGGCGGGCAGCTTGGTCAGCCGCATCATGTTGGCGACATGGCTACGGCTCTTGCCGACGATCTTGGCGATGTCTTCCTGGCTGCGTTTGAACTCGTCGGCGAGCGAATGATAGCCCAACGCCTCTTCCATCGCGTTGAGGTCTTCGCGCTGGACGTTCTCGATGATCATGATCTCGAGCGCGTCGGCATCGTTCACCTCGACCGGCACGATCGGCACTTCGTGCAGGCCGGCGAGCTGCGAGGCACGCCAGCGGCGTTCGCCGGCGATGATCTCAAAGCGGTCCTGCGCGCCCTTGATCGCGCGCACCACGATCGGCTGGATCACGCCGCGCGCCTTGATCGAATCGGCGAGCTCGCCGAGCTCGGCATCGGCGAAGCTGCGCCGCGGATTGCGCGGGTTGGCCTTGAGGAATTCGATCGGCACCTTGCGCTGCGAGCGCGGCCGCTCGACATGCGCGGCCGCCTCGCCGCCGACATCTCCGATCAGGCTTGCCAGCCCGCGCCCCAGTCGCGAACGCGCTTCATCGGCCATTGTTGCGAGCTCCCTTGGATTCACGCGCACTACTCCAGACTTGAATTTCAGAATCGCAGGACGGGTCGCGCGCAGCGAAACCCATCGCTCTCGTTGCGGGCCAGGATGGGGATCGCGTCACTGCGCCCATCCTCCACATCGTCAATTTGCGCGCAGCTCGCGCTCGCGCTGGATCACTTCGGTGGCGAGCTTGAGATACGCATCGCTGCCGGCGCATTTGAGATCGTAGACCAGCACCGGCTTGCCGTAGGACGGCGCTTCCGAGATGCGCACGTTGCGCGGGATCATGGTGTCGTAGACCTTGTTGCCCATGAACTGGCGCACGTCCGCAACCACCTGGTTGGAGAGGTTGTTGCGCGAGTCGAACATGGTCAGCACGATGCCGTGGATCGACAGGGTCGGATTGAGCGTCGAGCGCACCTGCTCCACCGTCTGCAGCAATTGCGACAGACCTTCGAGCGCGAAGAACTCGCATTGCAGCGGCACCAGGATCGCATCCGACGCGGCCATTGCATTCACGGTGAGCAAATTGAGCGAGGGCGGGCAGTCGATCAACACGTAGGTGTAATCAGAGTCCGGCGAAACGTTGTTGTTCAGCCCCGCGATCGCATCGCGCAGCCGAAACGCGCGGCCCGGCGTGGTGCCGAGCTCGAGCTCGAGGCCGGAGAGATCCATGGTGGAGGCGGCGATATGCAGCCGCGGCACCGCGGTCGCGACCACGGCATCGCGCAGCGGCGCCTCGCCGATCAGCACGTCGTAGGTCGAGCAGCTGCGATTGCGGCGATCGATGCCGAGGCCGGTCGAGGCGTTGCCCTGCGGATCGAGATCGACAATCAGCACACGCTCGCCAATCGCAGCGAGTGCGGTGCCAAGATTGATCGCTGTGGTGGTCTTGCCGACGCCGCCCTTCTGGTTGGCGAGCGACAGGATGCGCGGATGGCCCGGCGCTTGAAGCGCCTTATCCCCTTGATAAACCTCGTCCATCACAGTCATACCAAAATACCATTTGCTCTTGCGGAGTCCCCTAGCGCCGCTCGATTGACCCGAGTTCGACGATCCAGCCCTGTCCGCCGGTCCGGCTGGCGTGTAGCTTTGGCTCAATATTCCAATATTTAGTAGCCTCGGTCAATTCGGCATCTACATCTTGACCCTTCAAAAACAGCGCCTTAGCGCCCTTTTTGACCCACGGCTCTGCAAAGCCGATCAGTTGATGTAACGGAGCCAACGCCCGCGCGGTGACGCAATCGATGGGGCCCGCGATTCTATCCACAGTATCCCCGATATCAGCCAAGTGCACCGTCCCAGGAGACGCCGTGACCCGAATCGCCTCACGCAAGAATGCGGCCTTCTTGGCGATTCGCTCAACCAGATGGATCGACGCGCCAGGTGTCTCGGCCAACGCGCAGGCGAGCACGACGCCGGGAAAGCCGCCGCCGCTGCCGAGGTCGACCCAGGACCTTGCTGTTGGCGCAAGGCTCAGGAGCTGCAACGAATCGGAGACGTGGCGGGTCCAGAGATTCGGGAGCGTGGAGGGGGCGACGAGATTGGTCTTGGCCTGCCACTCCAGAAGGAGGGCGATGTAGCGATCGAGCCGGGCCTCTGTTTCACGTGAAACAGGCGTCAGCGCGAGCGCCGCCGCCTTGTCCTTGGCGGAGACGCTGAGTTGTGCGGATTGCGGGGCAGGAGCCATTCTTGGTGCAGGCCGTACCGTCTGACGAAATGAAAACCGAGCGGGAGGCCGAAGAGCGCCGGGATCCGTCGATTCGCCCTTGCAAAAGATAGGCGCTCATCCCTCCCGTTTCACGTGAAACGTCAGGCCATCGCCTTGGCTGATTTCCGTCGCGCCTCGCGCCGCAGATAGGCCGCCAGGATACCTAGCGCCGCCGGCGTCATGCCGTCGATTCGGCCCGCCTGCCCGACCGTCCGCGGCTGCGCCTTCTGCAACTTGGCGCGCGCTTCGTTCGAAAGGCCGGGTACATCGGCATAGTCGACATCGGTCAGGACCAGGCCCTCGTCACGCCGGAAGGCGTCAACGTCGGCGGTCTGGCGCTTCAGATAGACATCATATTTGGCATCGATCTCGAGATGCACAGCGATCGCAGGGTCAATGGCCGACAGCTCCGGCCAGATCGCCCGGACTGCCGGCCACTCGATCTCCGGATAGGCCAGCAGCTCGAAGGCGGACCGGCGATGGCCGTCGCGATTGAGTGCCAGTCCATGCTTTGCAGCCTCATTCGGCGTGATCGCGAGCGACTTCGCCAAGGTCTTGGCCGCATTCAAGGCCGCCATCTTGGTCCGGTGACGCTCCGCGCGTGCCCCACCGACGCATCCGAGCGCGATCCCCTTGTCGGTCAGCCGCTGGTCGGCATTATCGGCCCGCAACGTCAGCCGATACTCGGCGCGCGAGGTGAACATGCGATAGGGCTCGGTGATCCCGCGGGTCACGAGGTCGTCGATCATCACCCCGAGATAGCCGTCTGCGCGGTCGAATACGATCGGATCGGTCCCGCTGGCGGCCAATGCGGCATTGAGCCCGGCAACGATGCCCTGCCCGGCCGCCTCTTCGTATCCCGTGGTGCCATTGATTTGGCCGGCGAGAAAAAGCCCGCGCAGGCGCTTGGTCTCAAGGGTCGGATCGAGCTCGCGGGGATCGACGTGGTCGTATTCGATCGCATAGCCCGGCCGGACCATCTTCACCCGCTCAAGACCGGGGATGCTGGCGAGGATCGCGAGCTGCACTTCCTCCGGAAGCGAGGTCGAGATGCCGTTGGGATAGACCGTGCTGTCGTCGAGCCCTTCCGGCTCCAGGAAGATCTGGTGACCGTCACGATCGCCGAACCGGACGATCTTGTCCTCGATAGAAGGGCAATAGCGCGGTCCGGAGCTCTTGATCTGGCCGGAATACATCGGCGAGCGATGCACATTGGCCCGGATCACCTCATGGGTCGCCGGCGTGGTCCGGGTGATGCCGCACTGGATCTGCGGGGTCGTGATCCGGTCCGTCATGACCGACAACGGCTCCGGAGGCTCGTCTCCGGGCTGCATTTCGACCGCGGACCAGTCGATCGTGGTGCCGTCGAGACGCGGCGGCGTTCCGGTCTTGAGCCGGCCGAGCACAAAACCGGCCTGTTCGAACGAGGCGGACAGCCCCATGGCCGGCGCCTCGCCCACCCGGCCAGCCGGCCAGTTCTTTTCGCCGAGATGGATCAGACCGCGCAGGAAGGTCCCGGTCGTGATCACAACCGCACCCGCCGCAAGCTGGCGGCTGTTGCCCAGGCGGATGCCGGTCACGCGTCCATCAACGACAATCAGCTCATCCGCCTCGCCCTCGATGACGCTGAGGTTCGCGGTCTCGGCAATCGCCGCCTGCATCGCGGCCGCATAAAGCTTGCGGTCGGCCTGGGCCCGCGGTCCGCGGACCGCCGGACCCTTGCGGCGATTGAGCATGCGGAACTGGATGCCGCCGGCGTCGGCGACACGACCCATCAGACCGTCCAGCGCGTCGACTTCGCGGACCAGATGGCCCTTGCCGAGCCCTCCGATCGCGGGATTGCACGACATCGCGCCGATGGTCGCGAAGCGATGGGTCACCAGGGCGGTCTTCGCGCCGATCCGGGCGGCCGCGCTCGCGGCCTCACAGCCGGCATGGCCGCCGCCGATAACGATGACGTCGAATGAGTCTGCCTTGGATGTCATGGCGGGACTTCTATCGTGGAGTGATGAAAGCCGGAAGAACGAAGTTGGGGCCGCGATCCGCGACCCGGCCATCCCAGCGAGATATGGATTGCGTCGTTTCGCACGCAATGACGGCACGGGCTGTTTCACGTGAAACAGGTCAGTCGCCTCAGGGGCATTGTTTCACGTGAAACAGCACGGCCTTCTTAACCAAATCGAAACCATGTTTCACGTGAAACAGATGGCTGACGGCTACTTGCCGACGCAGAACTCACGGAAGATCACGTCCAGGATGTCCTCGACGTCGACCCGACCAAGCAGGCGGCCAAGTGAGGTGGCCGCACGGCGAAGTTCCTCAGCGGCGAGTTCCTCGCCCTGCCCGACCACGTCGATGCTGCGCTGAAGGGACTCGACGGTCTCCTCAAGCAATCCGCGCTGCCGGGCCCGGCTGATCAGACCTCCCTCGCTGGTCGCGAAATAGTCGTGAGCGAAACCGACCAGTGCGGCGATCAGCTCAGAGAGGCCATCGCCGCGGGCAGCGGAGATCCTGAATTCGGGATAGCTACCTCCCTCGCCCCGTAGGTTCCTGACGAGGTCGATCTTGTTCCGCACCAGCCAGGTTGGGGTCGAGCCGCCATGTCCCACCTCCGCGCTGCCGCTGTCCGCCAGCCACAGTACGAGATCGGCTTCCGCGGCGCGGGCCCGGGCGCGGCGGACCCCCTCCTGCTCCACGGGGTCATTGGTCTCACGGATTCCGGCGGTGTCGATGACCGTGACGGGATAGCCGTCGAGATCGAGCTGGACCTCGATCACGTCGCGGGTCGTGCCGGCATGCGGCGAGACGATCGCGACCTCGCGCTTGGCAAGTTGATTGATCAGGGTCGATTTGCCGACATTCGGCGGGCCCGCGATCGCGACCACCAGGCCGTCGCGCAGCCGCTCACTTTGCCCCTGCCCCGCAAGCACTCCCTTTATCTCATGGTGCAGCGCCCGGATCCGCTCGAGCGCCGGCGCGATCAGCTCCGCCGGCACATCGCCTTCATCGGAGAAATCGATGCCGGCCTCAATCAACGCCGACGCCGCGATGATCCGCTCGCGCCAGTCACGCGCGCGATCGCCGAGCAACCCCTTGAGCTGGCGCAGCGCCTGCCGCCGCTGGCGGTCGGTATCGGCGTGGATCAGATCGTCGAGGCCTTCGGCCTCGGTCAGGTCGAGCTTGCCGTTCTCGAATGCCCGCCGAGTGAATTCGCCGGGCTCGGCCGGCCGCACATTCTCGAACCCGGCGATGGCATCGAATAGCGCCGCCAACACCGCGCGTCCGCCGTGGACATGGAACTCGGCGACATCCTCGCCGGTCGCACTCGCTGGGCCAGGAAACCACAACACGACCGCGTCATCGATTGGCTGATGGTTCGAATCGTGGAGCAGCGCGCGGGTTGCCATTCGCGGGGTCGGCATCTTGCCTGCAAGTCCCGCAATGACCGACTCGGCCATTGGGCCAGACAGCCTGACAATGGCGATCGCACTCGGCGGCCGGCCGGAGGATAGTGCGAAGATGGTCTGGTCGCGCGGATGCATCGCTTATTTCTTCCAGCAAATCAGCAAAGGCAATGCCGCTTCGATCTCGCATGCCCCCAGGGTATAATGCTGCAATGCAACATGCGCCCTGCTTTCCTGCGCAGCAGCCGCGCAGCAATTTTGCTGCGGTGTCACCACCCTGCTCACAAAGCCAGGATATAAATATAAATTATATCAGACAGTTAAATGAATGCCTGCGCAGCAGCCGACCCCAATTCATGCTGCGTTATGCTGCAGCAAACCCGCAGCATGAAAAAGGGCGCCCCGCTTGTGCGGAGCGCCCTTTCCTTTCGGCCCATGGCCTCAAGTGTTATGGCCTCAGGTGTTCATGGAATCGAAGAATTCCGAGTTGCTCTTCGTGTTCCGGAGCTTGTCGAGCAGGAAGTCGATCGCGTCCATGGTGCCCATCGGATTGAGGATGCGGCGCAGGACGTACATCTTCTTCAGCACCTGCGGATCGGTGATCAGTTCCTCCTTGCGGGTGCCCGAGCGGGCGATGTCGATCGCCGGGAAGGTCCGCTTGTCCGAAACCTTGCGGTCGAGGATCAGTTCGGAGTTACCGGTTCCCTTGAACTCTTCGAAGATGACTTCGTCCATGCGGCTGCCGGTGTCGACCAGCGCGGTCGCGATGATGGTCAGCGAACCGCCCTCCTCGATGTTGCGCGCGGCACCGAAGAAGCGCTTCGGACGCTGCAGGGCGTTGGCGTCGACACCGCCGGTCAGCACCTTGCCGGATGACGGCACGACGGTGTTGTAGGCGCGGCCGAGGCGCGTGATCGAATCGAGCAAGATCACGACGTCGCGGCCGTGCTCGACGAGGCGCTTGGCCTTCTCGATCACCATCTCGGCGACCTGGACGTGACGCACGGCCGGCTCGTCGAAGGTCGACGACACCACCTCGCCCTTCACCGAGCGCTGCATGTCCGTGACTTCTTCCGGACGTTCGTCGATCAGCAGCACGATCAGATAGCAGTCCGGATGATTGGCGGTGATCGAGTGCGCGATGTTCTGCATCAGCACCGTCTTGCCGGTGCGCGGCGGCGCCACGATCAACGCGCGCTGGCCCTTGCCGATCGGCGCGACGATGTCGATCACGCGGGCAGAAAGGTCTTTCTTGGTGGAATCCTCGAGCTCCATGCGGAAACGCTGATTGGGAAACAGCGGCGTGAGGTTGTCGAAATTGACCTTGTGCTTCGACTTTTCCGGGTCTTCGAAATTGAGCGTGTTGACCTTCAGCAGCGCGAAATAGCGTTCGCCTTCCTTCGGGCTGCGGATGTGGCCTTCGATGGTGTCGCCGGTGCGCAGGCCGAAGCGGCGGATCTGCGACGGCGAGACGTAGATGTCGTCGGGACCGGGCAGGTAGTTCGCGTCGGGCGAACGAAGGAAGCCGAATCCATCGGACAGCACCTCCACAACGCCCTCGCCGACAATGTCGGTCTCGGCGGCGGCGAGGTTCTTGAGAATTGCGAACATCAGCTCCTGCTTACGCATGGTGCTGGCATTCTCGACCCCATTCTCTTCCGCGAACGAGACGAGCTCGGCCGGCGTTTTCGATTTGAGGTCCTGGAGTTTGATTTCCCGCATCGGGGTCGTCCTGTGAGGAAGTAAGTAGGGAAGGGGTGCGAGGTGGCTTGGAAAAAGCGGACGCCAAAGGAAGGTCCGCAGGTCTCAGCCAGGAAAGTGCCGTTTGGGCTTTCAAACCTGATGCGGCGCCGGCCCGAAAAGAACCGAAACGCGACCACATCCGCCTGCGTGGGGTGGGATAAACCTTATATAGAAAATCGATTCGTCCTTCGCAAGAAGGACTGAAGCATGCTTCTTAGGCATCGCGATGTCTAGAACGGCTTCACGACCACCATGATCACGATCAGGATCATCAGAAGCGTCGGCACCTCGTTGATAATACGGTAGAATTTCTGAGTCCGCTGATTCCGGTCGGCGGCGAAATCCTTCACGCAGCGGGACAAAAAGCCGTGGATACCCGACATGATGAGCACCAGCGTAAATTTGACGTGAAACCAGCCCGATAGGTACCAGTGTCCGGCCCAGACCAGATAAAGCCCGGCAAGCCAGGTCACGATCATCGCGGGGTTGATGATCGCCTTCAAAAGCCGCCGCTCCATGACCTTGAAGGTCTCGGACTGCGTCGAGCCGGTCTCGGCCTCGCAATGATAGACGAACAGCCGCGGCAGATAGAGCATGCCCGCCATCCAGGAGATCACGGCAACGATGTGCAGGGCCTTGATCCAGTCATACAACATCGCAGCGATGCCTTTCAGGGAACAGCTCGGGCGGTCTCGGCGTTGCGAGCCATGCTCCGCCGGCGAGGGACGGATACATATCCGCACACACGGCTCTCCTAAACCTAATTAATTTTAGAATCTAAGGTTTGAGTCTTAGTGGCGGTGAATTTGACTCATGCAATGCGATCCAGCCATTCTTCGGGGCTTGTTCACATCCCTCAACATTCCGGCCAGCCGCGGCGAAAATCCGGAATCTGTTGCTCGACTCAATTGGTTGCGTGGCTCTGCGGCCAGCTTATCAAGAGACAAATCCACACCGGTTCACTATCATCCTTGCCGTGACGTCGACTTATCCTTTTCCGCGGTGCTGTGAAGAAAGGGACGAGATATACAAAGGCCTGGCGGCGGACCCGGATTCTTCTCCTCGACCTCCACAGGGATTCACAGGACAGACAGGGGCTCTGGTGCCGACGACTTCCAATTATTTCCACCTGCATCTGGTGTCTGATTCGACCGGCGAGACGCTGATCACCGTGGCGCGCGCGGTCGCCGCCCAATACGCCAACGTGACCGCGGTCGAGCATGTCTATCCGCTGGTGCGCAGCCAGAAGCAGCTCGATCGCGTGCTCGACGAGATCGAGGAATCGCCCGGCATCGTCCTGTTCACGCTGCTCGAGAAGGATCTGGTCGGTCGGCTTGAGGGCAAGTGCAAGGAGATCAACGTGCCGAGCCTGTCGATCATCGGGCCGGTGATGCAGCTGTTCGAGGCGTATCTGGGTGCCGCGACGACCGGACGCGTCGGTGCGCAGCATGTGCTGAACGCGGAATATTTCAGCCGGATCGACGCGCTGAACTACACGATGATCCATGACGACGGTCAGCATGTCGAAGGCCTTGAGGAGGCCGACGTCGTCCTGGTCGGCGTGTCCCGCACGTCGAAGACCCCGACCTCGATCTATCTCGCCAACCGCGGCATAAGAACTGCCAACGTGCCGCTGGTGCCGGGCATTCCGCTGCCGCACCAGCTCGAGAATCTGAAGAAGCCTTTGGTGGTCAGCCTGCATGCGACGCCGGAACGCCTGATCCAGGTCCGGCAGAACCGCCTGCTCACGATGGGCGACCGCGACAATGACACCTATATCGACAAGCAGGCGGTGGCCGACGAGGTCGCATTCGCGCGGCGCCTGAGCGCGAAGTTCAACTGGGCATTGCTCGACGTGACGCGTCGCTCGATCGAGGAGACGGCGGCTGCGATCCTGAAGCTCTATAACGACCGCCAGCGCGCGCGGCCGTCGGAGTGACCACCAAATCATGAGCATCTGGCGCGGCCCGCAGAAGCTGATCCTTGCGTCGCAAAGCCGGGCGCGAAGGATGCTGCTTGAAAGCGCCGGGCTCGAATTCGAGGCGCTGCCGGCCGATATCGATGAACGCGCGGTGCAGAAAAATTCCGGCCTTTCGGCACCGGGCGAGATCGCATCGCTGCTGGCGCGCGAGAAGGCGCTGTTCATATCGCGGCAGAAGCCGGGTCAATATGTCGTCGGTGCCGATCAGACGCTGGCGCTGGGGCAGCGGATGTTCAGCAAGCCTGCCGGCCGTGCCCAGGCTGCCGAGCAGCTCGGCCTGCTCGCCGGGCAAACCCACGCGTTGCATTCCGCCGTCTCGGTCGCGCGCGATGGAAAGACCCTGTTCGACAACGTGAGCGTCGCCCGGATGACGATGCGGCGGCTCGCGGCCGGCGAAATCGAGGCCTATCTCGACCAGGCCGGGGAGGCGGTGACGACCAGCGTCGGCGCCTACCAGCTTGAGGGTCTCGGGGTGCATCTGTTCGAGCGGATCGAAGGCGACCATTTCACCATCCTCGGCCTGCCGCTATTGTCGCTGCTCGCATTCCTGCGCCGCGAAAACCTGCTCGCGGTGTGAGGTGCCGAGGCGTGGCGACGGAGAGATGCTGAACCGATGTTGATGCGATGCTGATTCTTGGACTGACCGGCTCGATCGGGATGGGGAAATCCACCACGGCCAAACTCTTCATGGAGGCCGGCGTGCCGGTGTACGACGCCGATGCGGCTGTGCATCAGCTCTACGAAGGCGAAGCCGCGCCTGCGATCGAGGCAGCCTTCCCCGGTACCACTGCGAACGGCAAGGTCGACCGTGCCAAGCTCTCGGCACGCGTGGTGCACGACCCTGCGGCAATGAAGCAGCTCGAGCAGATCGTGCATCCGATGCTCGGCGCGTCGCGCCAGAAATTCTTTGCCGATGCGGAGGCCGCCGGTCACCCGATCGTCGTCGTCGACGTGCCGCTGCTGTATGAGACCGGCGGCGAGAAGCGCGTCGATGCCGTCGTCGTCGTCACCACCTCGCCGGAACTGCAGCGCGAGCGCGTGCTGGCGCGCGGCACCATGGATGCCGCCAAGCTCGATGCCATCATCGCCAAGCAGATGCCGGACGCCGAGAAGCGCAAGCGCGCGGATTTCATAGTGGATACCTCGCATGGACTTGATCCGGTGCGGGCGCGCATCCGCGACATTCTGGCCGAGGTTGTTAAGATGCCGGAGCGGCGCGCCTGATTCGGCCCGCTTTTCCGGATTCCTTCACGACATGCGCGAAATCGTTCTCGATACCGAAACCACTGGCCTCGATCCGCTGCGCGGCGACCGGCTGGTCGAGATCGGCTGCGTCGAGATCTTCAACCGCATGCCGACCGGGCAGACCTACCACGTCTACATCAACCCCGAGCGCGACATGCCGCTGGAAGCGTTCAACGTGCACGGGCTGTCGACCGAGTTCCTGGCCTCCAAGCCGCTGTTCACCGAAGTAGTCGACGAGTTCCTGGCCTTCATCGGCGATACGCCGCTGGTGATCCACAACGCGTCGTTCGACATCAGCTTCATCAACGCCGAGCTCGACCGCATCAAGCGCAAGGCGATCCCGAAAGACCGGCTGGTCGATACGCTGCTGCTGGCGCGACGCAAGCACCCCGGCGTGTCGAACCGGCTCGACGATCTCTGCTCGCGCTATCAGATCGACAATTCCCGCCGCACCAAGCACGGCGCCTTGCTCGACGCCGAGCTGCTGGCCGAGGTCTACATCGACCTGATCGGAGCGCGGCAGTCGCAGCTCATCCTGGCCTCGAAAACGTCGGATGCACGCGCGGGCAGCTACGGTGATGCGCCGCGGCGGCAGCGCGAGACGCCGCTGGTTGCGCGGGTCAACGACGCGGATCGCGAAGCCCACCGGGCCTTTGTCGCGACGCTCGGCGACAAGCCGATCTGGAACGATTATTTGCCGCCGCCGGCACCTGCTGCAGCGCCGGCGGCTTGATCTCTATATCCCCGTCATCCTGAGGAGCCGCGAAGCGGCGTCTCGAAGGATGACGGCCCGGCCGGTGGCCGTCGATCCTTCGAGACGCCCGCAAGTGCGGGCTCCTCAGGATGACGGATTACACCTCGCCGGGCGTTATGCTTCTCGAACTGTGATTCAGCTCGGCTTGACGCCGGAAGCGGCCTGGGCGGCGGCCTGGCGCTCCATGTTCTGGCGGTAGAGGCCGACGAAATCGACGGGGTCGAGCAACAGGGGCGGGAAGCCGCCATCGCGGACCGAGGTCGCGACGATCTCGCGCGCGAACGGGAACAGCAGTCGCGGGCACTCGATCATGACCAGCGGATGCAGGTTCTCCTTCGGCACGTTCACGATCCGGAAGACGCCGGCATAGGCGAGGTCGAAGCTGAACATCACCTTGCCCGCCGACTCGGCCTTGCCCTCGATCGAGAGGATCACCTCGTACTCGTTCTCCGACAGGTTGTTGGCGGAAACGTTGATCTGGATGTTGATCGCCGGCTGCTGCTGTTGCTGGCCGAGCGAGGCCGGCGCATTCGGGTTCTCGAACGACAGGTCCTTGGTGTACTGCGCCAGCACGTTGAGCTGGGGGGCGGGCTGTTCGACGGGGGTGCCGTTGCCATTGGTCATGAAAATGTCTCCAGGAGCGGCGCTCGGGACAGGATGTCCGACGGCACGCGTTAAGGTTTGGAAATGCCGATGCCGGCGAGTGGCTATCATAGGCCCGGCTCGGTCCACAAGGACGACGAACGACCGCGCCCCGGGCGAGCCGGTGGCCAAATCTCCGGCAACCGGACGGCGAGCGCAACTCCGCCCAATCTCTTAACGGCTTCCTAAATTATTGAAGATGCGCGATTTCCGGCTTGGAACGGGTTTCCTCCCGGGGTCAAAACGCGCTACACTTGCCCGTGCCAAAAAGCGCCATTGGCCGGGCATAGTTTCGTGCCTACATGCTGCGGACTCAATCGGTGATGTAATCTCTGCCGTTCCCCACCGGGAACGCTTTGATGCCCGGCCCGTTGCCGGCAGAGACCAGAAAGCGAACTCGACGTGGATATCTACACCATCATCTTCCTGGCGCTGGCCGTATTTATCTTCCTGCGCCTGCGCAGCGTCCTTGGCCAGCGCACGGGAAGCGAGCGGCCGCCGTATGATCGTGCAGCACCCAACGTCCTGCAGCGCGGCCAGGATAACAACGTCGTGCCGATCCCGGGATCGGTGATCGATCAGCCGGCCCCGGCCGCGCCCGCCGAACCGGCCGAACCCACCGAACGCTGGAAGGGTATCGCCGAGCCCGGCACGCCGCTGGCCCAGGGTCTCGACGCGGTTGCCCTCCAGGATTCCTCGTTCGATCCGCGGCATTTCCTCTCGGGCGCCCGCTCGGCCTACGAAATGATCGTGCTGGCCTTCGCCAATGGCGATCGCCGTGCGCTGCGCGACCTGCTGTCGACCGAGGTCTATGAGAGCTTCGAGGCCGCGATCAAGGATCGCGAGAAGCACGAGCAGAAGACCGAGACGCGGTTCGTGTCGATCGACAAGGCCGAGATCGTCGGCGCGGAGACGCGCGATCGCTCGACCCAGCTGACCGTCCGCTTCGTGTCGCAGATGATCTCGGTCACCCGCGACAAGACGGGAACCATCGTCGACGGCAGCCCGGACAAGGTCGCCGACATCACCGATATCTGGACATTCGCCCGCGACTCGACTTCCCGCGATCCGAACTGGAAGCTGGTTGGCACTGGAAGCGCTCACTAAACATCTCAGCTACGGGCGCCTCGCGATCGCGTGCTGCGCGCTCGCGGTTGTGTGCTCCACCGCGGCGATCGCCGCGCGCTACAGGTCGAGCCGGCACGCCGCGCCGCGACACGAGCACACCCACCCGATCCCCTATCCCGATCTGGAATTGCCGCTGCAGCTCAGCGGCAGCCAGTACGAACCACTGGCCTGGGCCAATGTCGCCGGCTGGAGCGACGACGATCATCTCGCGGCCTACAAGGCGTTTCGCACCAGCTGCAAGCCGATCGCGGCCCAGCAGGGCGCGCCCGCGGAGTCGAAGGCGCTCGGCAGCTCGCTGCGCGATCCCTGCCGGATCGCCAAGGGACTCGATCTCGCCAGTGGCGCGAAAGCCAGGGAGTTCTTCGAGCAGAACTTCGTGCCGCTGCGCATCTCGCGGCTCGGCGAGGAGGCCGGCTTCGTCACCGGCTATTACGAGCCGGTGCTCGAGGGATCGCGGACCCAGACCGACGTCTACAATGTTCCGGTCTATCGCCGGCCGTCCAACCTGTTCGTGCGCGGCAAGACGCAAGCGTCCGTCGGCCTGCCCAACAGCGGTCCGGTGTATCGCAAGATCGGCCGCCGCAAGCTGGTGCCCTATTACGACCGCGGCCAGATCGAGGACGGCGCGATCGCCGGCCGCGGGCTCGAGATCTGCTGGCTGAAGAACCAGACCGACCTGCTGTTCACGCAGATCCAGGGCTCGGCACGGATCAAGCTCGAGGACGGCACCACGCTGCGCATCAATTACGACGCGCATAATGGCTATCCCTACACGCCGGTCGGACGCGTGCTGATCGAGCGCGGCATCATCCCGAAGGAGCAGATGTCGATGCAGAAGATCAGGGAGTGGATGGAGCAGAACCCCGACGGCGCCAAGGAGCTGCGACGGCAGAACCGCGCCTACGTGTTCTTCCGCGAGGTGCCGCTGTCCGACAAGGACGAGGCCGTCGGCGCGCAGGGCGTGCCGCTGACGCCCGGCCGCTCGATCGCGGTCGACAAGGCGCTGCATGTCTACGGCACGCCGTTCTTCATCGCGGGCGAATTGCCGATCGAATCCGAGCAGTCGAAGACGCCGTTCCACCGGCTGATGATCGCGCAGGATACTGGGTCTGCGATCGTTGGCCCGGCGCGCGCCGATCTCTATTTCGGCGCCGGCGCGGATGCCGGAAAGGTCTCGGGCCGGCTGCGGCACAATATGCAGTTCGTGATACTGGTGCCGAAGGGGCTCGACCCCGTCGCGCGCGGCCACAAGCTGCCGATCCCTGACGAGCGGCCGTCGGCCAAGATCGCAAAACTGTTTCCGCAGACCGATCCGCAGAAGGACAAGGCGGCGGCGAAGCCTGCGGATGTGCCGACGGTGACCATCGCCAAGGCCGGGAGCAAGGACGCGGCCAATCACGCCGCCAAGAGCCCGGCCGCGAAGGATGCCGCGCCCGCCGCTGCTCCGGCAACAACCCCTGTCGCGCAGGCTGCGCCTGTGGCAGAACCGGTGCCGTTGCCGGTTGCCCGGCCCGACATTCCGCAGCAACCGGAGAAGCGGCGCTACAGGCGCACTCGCCATCACCGCGATCAATGAAACGACCCGCGCCGATCCCCGATCCGTCCGCTCCGTCGCGGCGCAAGCGCGCGCTGAGCGAAGAGGAGCGTGCGCTTTGGGAAAGCGTCGCCAAGCAGGTCAAGCCGCTGCGCAAGAAGCCGGCCGCACCGAAAGCCCACGGCGTCGCCGCTGACCCGGCCACGCATCACGCCGCGACCAAGCCCATCCCGATCAAGCCGGCGACGTCAGCCAAGGCGGCGCCGGCGCCGCGTCCACACGTGCCGCCGCTGGCACCGATCGGTCGCCGCGAACGTGCAAGGCTGTCGCGCGGCCGGCAGGAGATCGATGCGCGGCTCGATCTGCACGGCATGACCCAGATGCGCGCGCATCGTGTGCTCTTCACCTTCCTGCAGCGCGCGCACAGCGACGGGCTCACTTTCGTGCTCGTCATCACCGGCAAGGGCAAGGTCGGCGGTCTGGAGTCCGAACGCGGCGTGCTGCGCCGCCAGGTTCCGGAATGGCTCAGCCTTCCGGAATTCCGCTCCCTCGTCGTCGGTTTCGAGGAAGCGCATATCGGCCATGGCGGCGAGGGCGCGCTTTACGTCCGCGTCCGGCGCGCGCGGGGCTAACGCTAAAAAGGCCGGACAATTCCGACGCGCGGGATCAGCGTGATGACCCAGCCGAAGACCGTCGTCTTGCGATCATCTGACGGGATCGGCGGCACGTCCTTCGACGCGGGCAGCATCTTCACCGCATGCAGCATCAGGAAAATGCAAACCGCCCAGTTCGAGATCCAGCGCGAATAGTCGAACACGGTCACGAACATCACGAGATAACCTGCGCTGATCATGACGAGCGCGGCGAGCACGATCCGCCGATGCAGCTCGTTCGCCAGCGCGCCGATCAGCCGCGCGAAATAGCGCGACAGCGGCGCATGCAGCCAGATCAGCAGCGCAAACACCGGGACGCCCAGGATGTTCGAGGGCATCCGCGCCCAGGTGTCGGCGAACTCCTTCGACAGCGGCTGGTACCAGATGTAACCGAACTGAAGCAGATCGGTCCGCCACGGATCGGCCATCCGGCTCTGCAGGTGACGGATGAACGCGTCATAGGGCACCTCGACCGTGCCGGCGAACTGCGCGACCAGGAACAGGATGCCGACCGCGGCGAGCGCCGCGAGGCCGACGGCGATGTTCCGCGGCGTCGCGTTCTGCATCAGATAGAAGCGCAGCACCACGATCGCCGTGATGGTCGGCACATACATCAGGACGAAGATGTGATGGACCAGGATCAGCAGGATCGAGAACAGCGCCGCGATCAGCACGTAGACGACCGAGCGCGCCGGGATCAGCAGCAGCACGATCGCCAGCGCACAGCCATAGATGTCGAAATGGCCGAGCGTGTGCATGAAATTCTTCAGGAAGAACGGCGAGCCCGCGATGAAGACGAACAGCGGCCAATGCGCATCGTCGAAGCCGAATGTGCGCCGAAACAGTTTGACGAACAGTCCGAGCGTCACCAGCCAGATCGCGCCGGCCAGCGCGAACACCAGCCATACCGGCACCTTGTCGGTGAACAGCGACACGATCGCGCCGACCAGCGCGCGCTTGGTGAAGCCGTAGTGATAGTCGACCAGCAGGTGGATGTAGGGGACGAAGGGCGGCAGCGCGATCTTGTGCAGGAACACCCCGACCAGCACGGCCGCATTGACGGCCAGCATCAAGCGCCAGGGTCTCTCCCAGACTCGCAGACTCATCGATCGCCCACTCTCGTCGTCCCGGGCAAGCCACCAGGTCGGCGCCAAGCGCCGCCCGATGATAAACTCCACGCGACCCGGGACCCATAACCACCGAAGGCAGTTCTAGAAGGAATGTCGGCCCGAGTCTTGGTCAACACGGGCATCAGTGGTTATGGGTCCCGGCTTTCGCCGGGACGACTGCGGTGGCCGCTTACAAAATAAACCGGCTCAGATCGGCGTTCTTGGCGAGGTCGCCGACATGCTTGGTAACGTAGTCGGCGTCGACCTGGATGGTCTCGCCGTGGCGATCGGGGGCGGTGAAGGAGATATCGTCCAGCACCCGCTCCATCACGGTCTGCAGCCGCCGCGCGCCGATGTTCTCGACCGTCGAATTGACCGCGACCGCGACATCGGCCAGCGCGTCGATCGCGCCGTCGGTGATGTCGAGCGTGACGCCCTCGGTCTTCAGCAGCGCGACATATTGCTTGATCAGCGAGGCTTCCGGCTCGGTCAGGATCCGGCGCATGTCGTCGCGGGTCAGCGCCTGCAACTCGACGCGGATCGGCAGGCGGCCCTGCAATTCGGGCAACAGGTCCGAGGGCTTGGCGATGTGGAAGGCGCCCGAGGCGATGAACAGGATGTGGTCGGTCTTGACCGCGCCGTGCTTGGTCGAGACCGTGGTGCCTTCGATCAGCGGCAGCAGGTCGCGCTGCACGCCCTCGCGGGAGACGTCGCCGCCGGCGCGGTTCTCGCGCACGCAGATCTTGTCGATCTCGTCGAGGAAGACGATGCCGTTGTTCTCGACGGCGTTGATCGCCTCCTGCACCAGCTGGTCGGTGTCGAGCAGCTTGTCGGATTCCTCGTTGACGAGGATCTCGTGCGAGCCTTCCACCGTCAGGCGGCGGGTCTTGCTGCGTCCGCCCATCTTGCCGAAGATGTCGCCGAGCGAGATCGCGCCCATCTGGGCGCCGGGCATGCCGGGGATTTCGAACATCGGCATGCCGCTGCTTCCCGACTGCGTCTCGATCTCGATTTCCTTGTCGTTGAGCTCGCCGGCGCGCAGCTTCTTGCGGAACGACTCCCGCGTCGCCGGGCTCGATCCGGGGCCGACCAGCGCATCCAGCACGCGCTCCTCGGCGGCAAGCTGGGCGCGGGCCTGGACGTCCTTGCGCTTGCGCTCGCGGGTCTGCGCGATCGCCACCTCGACGAGGTCGCGGACGATCTGCTCGACGTCGCGGCCGACATAGCCGACCTCGGTGAATTTGGTGGCCTCGACCTTGAGGAACGGCGCGCCCGCGAGCTTGGCCAGCCGCCGCGCGATCTCGGTCTTGCCGACGCCGGTCGGCCCGATCATCAGGATGTTCTTGGGCAGAACCTCCTCGCGCAGGGAACCGGAAAGCTGCAGCCGCCGCCAGCGGTTGCGCAGCGCGATCGAGACGGCGCGCTTGGCATCGGCCTGGCCGACGATGAAACGGTCAAGTTCAGAAACGATTTCGCGGGGGGAGAAGTCGGTCATTGGCTCTAGCTAGGTTGAAATCGGGGTCTCGGCAAGCGGTGGTCATGATCCGCCTAAAGGATGGGCGGCCCGGCTTGCCACTGCCTGATCGCCTCGAACGGGTGGATCAGCATGATGATGTTGAGTGTCAGATTGTCGCGAATGTGAAGCAGCATCACGATTTCGAACACAACGCCGAGTGCGACAGTCGCGGCGATCGGCAGCTTGCGCGCCAGCAGGAAGCCGAAAACCATCGCAAGCGTATCCGACACCGAATTGACGATGGTGTCGCCGTAATAATCGAGCGAGATCGTGCCGGCGCGGTAGCGCTCGATGATCCAGTTGGAGTTTTCGACGAGCTCCCAGCTGCCTTCGATCAGCATCGCGACAATCAGCCGCCCCGGCCAGGCGAGCTGAGGCAGCGCCAGGAAGGTCAGGCCATAGAACAACAGGCCATGCAGCACATGCGACAGCGTGTACCAATCGGCGATGTGCTGCGAATTCTCCGAGCTCTGCACCGTGCCATGCCAGAGCTTGACATAGCCGCAGGCGCAGATCGGCAGGCGGCCCATCGCATAGAGCAGCGCAGCCTGCAGCACGAGCAGCGCGGCGGCAATCGCGAACCACTGCCACGCCGGAACGCCGGTGCCGGACTTTTGCGCGATCATCATGCGTCGCGGACCATCAGCAGTGCCGGCCCGTCGGGCGTGTCGACCATTCCGGCTTCCCGAAAGCCCGCTTTCGCATAGGCGCGCACGGCACGCGCATTGGCCGGATCGGGGTCGGTGACGATGCGTGGCGCGCCTTGCGCCAGCCGGTCGTCGGCAAAGGCACGGATAAGCGCCGAGCCGTGGCCACGCGCGACCATGGTGAGCTCGCCGATGAAGAGATCGATTCCGCGCGTGCCGTCTGGTTGCTTGCCGAAACCGGAATTCCAGGCCGTCAGGTCGTAGCACTGGAGGTAGCCGAAATCGTTGCCCTCGGTGCTAACGATGAATTGGTCCATCGCCGCCTCGTCGAGGTCACCGCTGACCAGCGCGTACTGCTCGGCCGGATCGCCCCACCACTCCCGGACATGCGGCAACGTCAGCCACTGCTTGATCCGCGGCAGGTCGGCGGTCGTCATCGGGCGGAAATGATAGGCGCCGGCCATGCTCAGCCGCCGATCGTCTCGATCGTCACGTTGCGGTTGGTGTAGACGCAGATATCGGCGGCGATATCCAGCGCGCGGCGCACGATGGTCTCGGCGTCCTTGTCGGTATCGACCAGCGCGCGGGCCGCGGCGAGGGCGTAATTGCCGCCGGAACCGATCGCCATGACCCCGGACTCGGGCTCCAGCACGTCGCCGGTGCCGGTCAGCACCAGGGAAACGTCCTTGTCGGCCACGATCATCATGGCCTCCAGCCGGCGCAGATAGCGGTCGGTCCGCCAGTCCTTGGCGAGCTCGACGGCGGCCCGGGTCAATTGCCCCGGATATTGCTCCAGCTTGCTCTCCAGGCGCTCGAACAGGGTGAAGGCGTCGGCGGTGGCGCCGGCAAAGCCGCCGATCACGTCGCCCTTGCCGATCCGGCGGACCTTCTTGGCGTTGGCCTTGATCACGGTCTGGCCGATCGAGACCTGCCCATCGCCGCCGATCACCACCTTGCCGCCCTTGCGGACGGTGCAGATCGTGGTGCCATGCCAGACCGGCAGCTCATTTTGGGATACTTGCATAGGTTACCTCTCTTCCGGGCAGATTTAGGCGGTCGGGCAGGGGGTTACAATCGGGGGAAATCAGAGCGTTTTCGAGCGAAGTGGGCACCGGATCGCGTGAAGAAAACGCGTCAAAACTAAATCGACAAGGATTTCCGGTCACCATGGCCCGAAGTTGGGGCGTTTCCGGGTCATCCCGCAGTAGCGAAGGTGACATCAGCCTGTTAAAAGACCGGCGTTTTCGGCACGGGAAAGCTTAATCTTCATGCGCACCGCAACCATCAAGCGCAAGACCAAGGAGACCGACATCGAGGTGACGGTCAACCTCGACGGAGCAGGCGTATCCACGGTTTCGACCGGGATCGGCTTCTTCGACCATATGCTCGACCTCCTGGCCCGGCATTCGCGCATCGACATCACGGTGAAGGCGGATGGCGACCTCCATGTCGATTACCACCACACCACCGAAGACGTCGGGA
This sequence comes from Bradyrhizobium sp. CCBAU 53421, assembly GCF_015291625.1. Lineage (NCBI taxonomy): Bacteria > Pseudomonadati > Pseudomonadota > Alphaproteobacteria > Hyphomicrobiales > Nitrobacteraceae > Bradyrhizobium > Bradyrhizobium sp. CCBAU 53421. Next base: position 207,767 of record NZ_CP030047.1, on the reverse strand, counting down.
TCGCGCTCGGGCAGGCCGTGAAGCAAGCGCTCGGCAACATGGCCGGCATCACCCGCTACGCCTCGATCCACATGCCGATGGACGAGACGCTGTCGCGCGTCGTGATCGATATCTCCGGCCGCCCGGTGCTGGTGTTCAAGGTCGAGTTCCCGCGCGACAAGATCGGCGAGTTCGACACCGAGCTGGTGCGCGAGTGGTTCAATGCCTTCGCGATGAACGCCGGCGTGACTCTCCACGTCGAGACCCTATATGGCGAGAATAGCCATCATATCTCCGAATCCTGCTTCAAGGGTTTGGCGAGGGCGCTCCGGACCGCGGTTGCGATCGATCCGCGTGCCCAGGGCGAAGTGCCCTCGACCAAGGGTCAGCTCGGCGGCTGACCCCGGGAGCATGATCCGGACCCGGTGGCACCGGTTGTCCCGGAGATCATGCGGTAAGTAAAAGTCCATCCTCGGCGGAGCGTTCGATGCCGGTCTATACAGTGCATGCCCCCGTGGCCAACGGCGCCGATCTCGCGGCGACCGACAAGTTCGTGTTCGTGCGCGACGGCTTCCATTTCTGGGCCGCGGTCGCCGGCGTGATCTGGCTGGCCTGGAACAGGCTCTGGCTGGCGCTGATCGGCTGGCTCGTCCTGACCTTCGCGATCGATTTTGCGCTGACCAAGCTCGGTATCGGCCGCGGCGCGATCTTCCTCGTCGACCTGGTGTTGATGGTGCTGATCGGGCTGGAGGCGGCAACCCTGCAACGCTGGACGCTGTCGCGGCGCAAATGGCGCCAGCTCGACATCGTCGTGGCCGACAATGTATTGGACGCCGAACACCGCTTCTTCGAGCGCTGGACCGCACGGCATCGCGGCGGCTTCAACGACCAGCGGTCCGTCGATCGCGGCGGGCCGCCGCCGACCCGGGACGTTCCCGGTCAATCATTCTCAAAACCCCCGCCGATGCCGCAGGGCGGCATCATCGGATTGTTTCCAGAGCCAGGAGGATCGCGATGACGGTTGCAATCATCGATTACGGCTCCGGCAATCTGCATTCGGCGGCGAAGGCCTTTGAGCGCGCCGCGCGCAGCATGGAGGACTCGCAAGCCATCAAGGTGACGCGCGATCCCGATGCGGTGTATCGCGCCGATCGGATCGTGCTCCCCGGTGTCGGCGCGTTCGCCGATTGCCGCCGCGGTGTCGACGCGGTCGACGGCATGCTGGAAGCGCTGACCGAAGCGGTGCGGGTCAAGGCGCGGCCGTTCTTCGGCATCTGCGTCGGCATGCAGCTGATGGCGACGCGCGGCAAGGAGCACGTGATCACCGAGGGCTTCAACTGGATCGGCGGAGATGTCGAGAAGATCGAGCCGCGCGACGAGAGCCTGAAGGTCCCGCATATGGGCTGGAATACGCTCGACATGGTGCGCGAGCACCCGGTGCTGGAGCGGCTGCCGCTCGGGCCGAAGGGGCGCCACGCCTATTTCGTGCACTCCTATCACCTCAACGCCGCCAACGAGGCGGACGTGCTGGCGCGCGCCGACTATGGCGGGCCGGTGACCGCGATCGTCGCCAAGGACACCGCGATCGGCACCCAGTTTCACCCCGAGAAAAGCCAGCGCTTCGGCCTCGCTCTGATCGCCAATTTCTTGAAGTGGAAGCCGTGATTCTTTTTCCAGCGGTTGATCTGAAGAACGGCCAGTGCGTGCGCCTGGAGCAGGGCGACATGGCGCGCGCCACCGTGTTCAATCTCGATCCGGCGGCGCAGGCCAAGAGCTTTGCCGCGCAGGGCTTCGAATATCTCCACGTCGTCGATCTCGACGGCGCCTTCGCCGGCAAGCCGATGAATGCCCATGCGGTGGAGGCGATGCTGAAGGCCGTCACCGTGCCGGTGCAGCTCGGCGGCGGCATCCGCGACCTCGAGACCATCGAGGCCTGGCTCGACAAGGGCATCACGCGTGTCATCATCGGCACCGCGGCGGTGCGCGATCCTGAGCTCGTGAAGGGCGCGGCAAGGAAATTCCCTGGCCGCGTTGCGGTCGGCCTCGATGCGCGCGACGGCAAGGTCGCGGTCGAGGGCTGGGCCGAGACCTCGCATGTGACCGCGCTCGAGATCGCGCAGCGCTTCGAGGATGCCGGCGTTGCCGCGATCATCTTCACCGACATCGCCCGCGACGGCCTGCTCAAGGGCCTCAACCTCGATGCGACCATCGCGCTTGCCGACCGCATTTCGATTCCGGTGATCGCATCCGGTGGCTTTGCCTCGATCGACGACGTCAAGGCGCTGCTGGAGCCGCGCGCCAGGAAGCTCGCCGGCGCCATCGTCGGCCGCGCGCTCTATGACGGGCGGCTCGATCCCGCCGCCGCGCTTCAGCTGATCCGCAGCGCGTAGTCTTATGTTTGACGCGTTTTCTTCACGCGAACCGGTACCCACTTCGCTGGAAAACGCTATCGGGAGAACATCATGTTCAAGGTTCGCGTGATCCCCTGCCTCGACGTCAAGGACGGGCGCGTGGTCAAGGGCGTCAACTTCGTCGATCTGCGCGATGCCGGCGACCCGGTCGAGGCTGCGATTGCCTATGACGCCGCCGGCGCCGACGAGCTCACCTTCCTCGACATCACCGCCACCCATGAGAACCGCGGCATCATGCTGGACGTGGTGCGGCGGACGGCGGAGGCCTGCTTCATGCCGCTGACCGTGGGCGGCGGCGTCCGCACCGTCGACGACATCAAGACCCTGCTGCGGTCCGGGGCCGACAAGGTCTCGATCAATTCCGCGGCGGTCAGCCGGCGCGAATTCGTCAAGGAGGCCGCCGAGAAGTACGGCGAGCAATGCATCGTGGTCGCGATCGACGCCAAGCGGGTCAAGCGGGCCGGCGGCTCGGACCGCTGGGAGATATTCACCCATGGTGGACGGAATGCCACCGGGATCGACGCCATCGAGTATGCCCAGGAGGTCGTCGCGCTCGGCGCCGGCGAGATCCTGCTGACCTCGATGGACCGGGACGGCACGCGGCAGGGCTTTGACCTGCCGCTGACCCGGGCGATCGCGGACAGTGTCCCCGTACCGGTTATCGCGTCCGGCGGCGTCGGCAATCTCGATCATTTGGTCGACGGCGTCCGCGAGGGTCACGCCACCGGCGTGCTGGCGGCGTCGATCTTCCACTTCGGGGAATTCACCATCCGCCAGGCCAAGGATCACATGGTGCGCGCCGGTCTGCCGATGCGGCTCGATCCGTAGCGCGCGGTTCGGAAACACAGTGATCTGGGACTCCTTGTCACAAAAATGCTAAGTCCCCACCTAGGGATGGCACCCTCGCGGTGCCGGTGCGCATGCTTGAGTTGAGTTGATGTCGCGTTTCACGGTCCACGATCTGGCCGCCACCATCGACGCCCGCGCTGCAACGGGCGGCGAGGCGTCCTACACCCGCAAGTTGCTCGACAAGGGCGCGGAGCATTGCGCCAAGAAATTGGGCGAGGAAGCGGTCGAGACCGTGATCGCCGCGGTCGAGAACAATCGCGATCATCTGATCGCCGAGAGCGCCGATCTGGTGTTTCACCTGCTGGTTCTGTTGAAGTCACGTGGCGTGAAGCTGGAGGATGTCGAGGCGGCGCTTCAGAAGCGCACCGCGATGTCGGGACTGGAAGAGAAGGCGTCGCGCAAGCGCGACTAGCGCAAATGATCGAGCGCATTGAGAGGGGCGGCCTCATGGACATCCGGGCACCAGATCAGCAATACAACCCCTATCGCATCTTCACGCGCCAGCAATGGTCGCATCTGCGCGACGACACGCCGATGACGCTGGAGCCGGGCGAATTCGATCGCCTGCGTTCGATGCATGACCGCCTCGATCTGCAGGAGGTCGAGGACATCTACCTGCCGCTGTCGCGGCTGCTCTCGATCTATGTCGATGCGACCCAGCGGCTGTATTATTCGCAGCGCCAGTTCCTCAACATCCGCGACCGCAAGATGCCCTACATCGTCGGCGTCGCCGGTTCGGTCGCGGTCGGCAAGTCGACCACGGCCCGCGTGTTGCAGGCGCTGCTGGCGCGCTGGTCGCCGCGTCCGAAGGTCGACCTGATCACGACCGACGGTTTCCTGTTTCCGAATGCCGTGCTCGAGCGGCAGGGCATCATGCAGAAGAAGGGCTTTCCGGAGAGCTACGATCTGCCGACGCTGCTGTCGTTCCTCAGCGACATCAAGGCGGGACGGCGCCGCGTGCGCGCGCCGGTCTACTCGCATCTGACCTATGACATCGTGCCGAACAAATGGGTCGAGATCGACCAGCCCGACATTCTGATCGTCGAGGGCGTCAACGTGCTGCAGACCGGGCGGCTGCCGCGTGACGGCAAGGCGGTGCCGTTCGTCTCCGACTTCTTCGATTTCTCGGTCTATATCGACGCCGACGAGGCCGTGCTGCGGGAGTGGTACATCAAGCGCTTCCTGGCGCTGCGCGACACCGCGTTCACCGATCCGAGATCCTACTTCCACCGCTATGCGCTGCTGTCGGACGAGGAAGCGACCGCGACCGCGATCGCGATCTGGGAGCGCACCAACCTCGCCAATCTCGAGGACAACATCCTGCCGACCCGCCCGCGCGCGACGCTGGTCCTGAAGAAGGGCGCCGACCACGTGGTGCAGTCGGTCGCGCTGCGGCGGCTGTAGTCGTTGTTCGGTTAAGTCGGCTGCATCCACAGCTGTCGTCCCCGCGAACGCGGGGACCCATAACCACAGGCGCCAGCAATTTGCAGGGCTGTGGCCGCTGCTGGTCGCAACAACCAAATTCGGTGGTTATGGGTCCCGGCCTTCGCCGGGACGACAGCGAGTTTGCAGCTGCTACGCCGCGATATGCCGCGCGGCGGCGAGGCCCGCGAGCGCTTCTTCCAGCTTCTCGCGATCGAGCGGCTTGATCAGGAAGCCATCCATGCCGGCCTCGAAGCAGGCGTAGCGATCCTCCACCAGCGTGTTGGCGGTCAGCGCCAGGATCGGCGTCCGACGTCCGGACTGGCCGGCCAGCCCGCCGGACTCCTGGGCGCGGATCTGCTTGGTGGTCTCGATGCCGTTGAGGCGCGGCATCTGGATGTCCATCAGCACGAGATCGTAGGGCGTGCCGGCCGAGGTCGCCGAAAGCCAGGATTCCATCGCCTGCTCGCCATTGGTGGTGATGACGGCGGTGTGGCCGAGCCGGGCGAGCAGCGAGCGCATCAGCAGCGCGTTGATCTCGTTGTCTTCGGCGACCAGGATCGAGAGCCCCTTGTGCGGCGGCGCGGCCGCCGGCGCAGTCGGCGCGGACTCGGCGACCGTCTCGATCACGAGGCTTGGTGCGGCGATCTCGGGTGACGCCGTCAGGCGTGCGGCGAGCGACGACGCGCGCAGCGGCTTGACCAGATAGCCGGTCAACATGGTGGTCTCGGAGGCCGAAAGGTCCTGCCGCGTCGCCGGCGTGACCATCACGATGCGATGGGTTGCGTGGATGCGGGCGGCTTCGGCGAACGCCTCCACCACCTGCGTGCCGAGCGCGTGGTCGATCAGGACCGTGTGCCAGCTCCGCTCCGGCAGCAGCGCCTCGGCGACATTGGCATCCGACACGATGCAGGTCTGCGCGCCCCAGCGCTGCAAGCGCCGCGAGATCAGCGAGGCCTCGATGCTGTGCGGCGCGACCAGCATGATCGACTGGCCGGCGAGGTCCGGCGCGGTGAAGCCTTTCGTCTCGCCGGTATCGGCGGCGGCCAGCGGGATCGAGACCTCGAAGGTCGAGCCCGCGCCCGGCGTGCTCGCCAGCGTGATGCGGCCGCCCATGCGCCTGACGATGCGGTCGCTGATCGAGAGGCCGAGGCCGGTGCCGCCATAGCTGCGCGCGATGCGGTCGTCGGCCTGCTCGAACTCGCGGAAGATGCGCTGCTGCGCTTCCGGTGCGATGCCGATGCCGGTGTCGCGCACCAGGAAGCTGATCTCGTTCGGCCAGATGCCGGGCTCGACGATCAGCGCCACGCCGCCGGTCGCGGTGAACTTGATGGCATTGCCGGCGAGATTGAGCAGCACCTGGCGCAGCCGCGCGGCGTCGCCGGTCACCTGCATCGGCAGCCGCTCGTCGACATAGGCGGCGATCTCGATGCCCTTGGCCTGCGCGCGCGGCGCCAGCAGCTCGGTGATGTCCTCGATCAGGCCGGACAGCGCAAAGGCGCGGTGTTCGAGATCGATCTTGCCGGCTTCGATCTTGGAATAGTCGAGCAGCTCCTCGATCAGCGCCAGCAGCGCGTCGCCCGAGGTCTTGACCGCCTTGGCGTAGGTCATCTGCTCCGGCGTCAGCTGGGTGTCCATCAGCAGCCCGCTCATGCCGATGATGCCGTTCAGCGGGGTGCGGATCTCGTGGCTCGCCATCGCCAGGAAGCGCGACTTGGCGCGATTGGCGGCATCCGCCTGATCGCGGGCGTCGGCCAGCGCGTGCTCGCTCTCGGTGCGGTCGGTGACGTCGCGGCCGACGCTCTGCATCTCCGCCGGCGCGCCGGCATCATTGCGCACGAGGCCCTCGCGCCAGGCGATCCAGCGCGGCCCGAGCGGGCCCTCGATCTTCTGGTCGTAGGCCCGTGTGCCGTTGGATTCGAGCGCGGTCGCGCCCTGCTCGAGCAGCTTGAGCGTGGCGGTGCTGCCGATCAATTCGCCGCGCGGGATCTGTGCCAGGGCGCAATAGGCGTCGTTGGCGTAGGTGATGCGGCCGTCGAGGTCGCGCAGCACGATCAGATCGTCCTGTGCCTCGAACAGGGTGGAGGCGCGCTGTTCGGCCTCCTGCAGTTCCCAGTTGCGGTCGGCCATCGCCTCATTGTGCATGGCGATGGTGCGCAGCCGCCTGCGCATCAGCCGCAGCCGGATGCCGAGCGTCACGATCCAGAGGCAGGCGAGCGCGAACAGGAAGCTGACGCCGATCGCGAATGCATTGGGGTCGTAGCCGCTGTGCGGCGAGAGGGCGCCGGAGATGAACCCGAAGGCGCTGCCGAATGCGACGGAGAAGATCGTGAAGGAACGGATGATCGTCGCGACCCAGGAATGGCGTCGCAGGAAGCGGCGAAGGCGTAACTTGATCCGGAAGAAACGCCCCATCAATGGTGGTCCTGAGCTAGCCCGATCTGGTGATCACCATGCGTCTTGCACCTTGCAAAGTGCTTGAGGTTGGTGGCCGTTTCGCGCCGCCCTCGGAACAGGGTTAGCGGGTAGTTAATTCCGCCATGGCCTGGCCGCGGACATGCGCGGGAGGCGCGAGCGATGCCGCTTCGAGGCGGCGGTGTCCGCCGCGGGCGCTGACGATCAGGGCCGCCGCATCGCGCACCGAGAACGTCCTCGACTGCACGTAGACGCGGTAGTCGAACGGACCGTCACGGGAAAGATAGATGACGGGGCCGGCTGCGGTCGGCTGGCCGGAAATCCCGATCAGCTGCGGCACCGAATTGCTTTCGCAGGCGCCGGCTTCGGCATCGTCGATGTCGTCGATCACGGTGAAGTCGGCGGCTTCGGCGCTGTCGGCAATCCGGACCCGGACGGTGGCAAGGCCGGGGTCGTCGGTGAAGCTGACGTGAAACTGGGCCTGCCAGGGGACCGATGCGATCTGCATCGTAGCGCCGCCCACGTCGATGCAGGGCCGAGGACCCGGCAGCAACTCAGCGCGGGCAAATACCGCGGCCACGGCAAGCGGGACCACCGAGGCCAGAACCTTCATACGCAACATGACACAACTCGCTCGACCCAAGCTTGCCGCAGATCGCGGTGCTTATGGTTTGCGGAGCGTAAATGAGAGTGGCTACCGTCACGTTGACGCGGTGGGCCGCGGGGTGGAAAACGGGGGAGATCACGCCGCGCGGCGCAGATCATCCGCCAATGCACGATAGGACAGCGCTTCGGCGAGATGCAGCCGGCCGATGGTCTCGGCGCCGTCGAGATCGGCGAGCGTGCGCGCCACCCGCAGCACGCGATGATAGCCGCGCGCGGTGAGGCGCATGTTGTCGGCGGCCTCGCGCAGCAGCTTCTGGCCATGCGCGTCGGGCTGCGCGATGGTCTCGAGCAGCGCGCTCGGTGCTTCCGCATTGGTGCGGACATGCGGCATGCCGGCCGCCGCGTAGCGCGCGAGCTGGATGTCGCGCGCGGCCGCGACGCGGGCGGCGACCTCGGCCGAACCCTCCGCCGGCGGCGGCAGGATCAGATCCGCCGCGGTCACGGCCGGCACCTCGATCCGCAGGTCGATGCGATCCATCAGCGGGCCGGAGATCCGCATCTGGTAGTCGGCAGTGCAGCGGTCGAGCTGGCCGCGCTTGCAGGAATAGCCGGGCTCATAGGCGTGGCCGCAGCGGCACGGGTTCATCGCCGCGACCAGCATGAAGCGCGCCGGATAGGTGACGCGGTGATTGGCCCGGCTCACCGATACCTCGCCGTTCTCCAGCGGCTGGCGCAGCGAATCCAGCACGCGCGGATCGAACTCCGGCAATTCGTCGAGGAACAGCACGCCCTGATGCGCGAGCGAGATCTCGCCCGGCTTGGCGCGCATGCCGCCGCCGGTCAGCGCGGCCATGCTGGCGGAATGATGCGGGCTGCGGAACGGGCGCCGCGCGGTCAGCGCGCCATCGCGGATCTCGCCGGCGACGGAGGCGATCATCGAGACTTCGAGCAGTTCGGACGGCGACAGCGGCGGCAGGATCGAAGGCAGCCGCGCCGCCAGCATCGATTTGCCGGCGCCCGGCGAGCCCATCATGAGCAAATGATGTCCGCCGGCAGCCGCGATCTCGAGCGCGCGTTTGGCGCTTTCCTGGCCCTTGATGTCGCGCAGATCGAGCAGCGCTTCCTCGCGCGCCTCGTTCTGGTCTCGCACCTTCGGCTGCGGCCGCGACAGCACCTGCGTGCCCTTGAAGTGGTTGGCGATCTGGATCAGCGAGTGCGCCGCGATGATCTGGATGTCCGGGCTGGCCCAGGCGGCCTCCGAGCCGCAGGCAGCCGGGCAGATCAATCCCTCGTCGCGCGAATTGGCGCCGATCGCCGCCGGCAGCACGCCCGCCACCGGCGCAATCGAGCCGTCGAGCCCGAGTTCGCCGAGCACGGTGAAGCCGCTCAGCGCATCCGGCGGGATCGCGCCGATCGCGGCCATCAGGCCGAGCGCAATCGGCAAATCGTAATGGCTGCCCTCCTTGGGCAGGTCGGCCGGTGCGAGGTTGACGGTGATGCGGCGGGCGGGAAGCGCCAGCCCAGAGGCGATCAGCGCCGAGCGCACCCGCTCCCGCGCCTCCGACACCGCCTTGTCGGGCAGCCCGACGATCGCGAACGCCGGCAGTCCCGGCGCGACCTGGACCTGCACGTCGACCGCACGGGCCTCGATCCCCTCGAATGCGACGGTAGAAACCCGCTGGACCATGCTGCCCCTATCTTCCGCCACCCAAGGTAGCGGAGCGGGCTGCGCAGTGCAAGAACATTAAGGGAACATCCGAGGCGAAGGGGGGCCGCCCCGGATGCGCCGCCGTCACAGCGTCATCTGCATCGGCTCGGGATAGTAGTGGAAGCCCTCGCCGGCCTTGGCGACGTGGCCGTAGCCCGGCCAGGCGAAGTGATAGGACATCACGGGCGTCTTGTTCGCGGCCAGCATCTCCAAGAGCTTGACCCGCGAGTTCGCCGCCTGCTTCGGATCGGTGTCGTAGGAGAATTCCATCCGCGGCCGCTCCAAGAGCAGCACCGCGTGATGCGAGAGGTCGCCGAGGAAGGCAAAGGACTTGCCGCCCGAGCTCACCATGAAGATGGTGTGGCCCACGGTGTGGCCGGGCGCCGCGATCGCCTGCACGCCGGGCAGGAATTCCTGGCCGTCCTTGAAGAACACGATGCGGTCGCGCACCGGCAGCAGGTTCTTGCGGGCGTGCACGACAAAGTCCTTCAACGGACTGCCCATCTTGCCTTCGTCGGTCCAGAAATCGAGATCGCTCTGCGCGATGTAGTACTGCGCATTCGGGAACAGCGGCTTGTCGTCGGCGCCGACGATGCCGCCGATATGATCGATATGCGCGTGCGACAGCACGACGGCGTCGATGTCCTCCGGCTTGATGCCGGCTTCCTGCATGCTCTTCTGCTGCCGCCCGGTGGTCGGACCGAACGCCTTCGAGGTGCCCATGCCGGTGTCGAACAGGATCAGCTTGTCGCCGGTGTTGACGATCGGCGAGTTCTGCTCGAGCACGACATTGTCGGGCGAGAGGAAATTGTCGGAGAGCATCTTCTTCACTTCTTCCTTCGGCACGCCGGTGAAGGTGCCGGAGGGATCGCCGAGCGGAAGCGGACCGTCGGACACCACGGTCACTTCGGCGTCGCCGAGCACGAAGCGGTGCCAATAGGGTGTCTGCGTGCCGAGCTTCGGCGCGCGCGCCTGCGCAGTGGTGCCGAGTAGTGTGCTGGCGCCGAGACCGGCACCGAGCGCGAGCAAGGATCGTCGTGAGACATTGAGCGTCATAACGTCTTCCTCCACAATTTTTATGATGTTTTCGCGTTGTCGCCCGCGTTGGCCCGCCGCTTGACCTGACGCAGGCAAGAGAATGCTGCCCTCGCCGGCGCAAGCTGGCAAGTAGAATAAGGCGAACGCACACGCGCCCGTACGCTGGCTGAATTTCAGCCAGCATGTGCAATGCACAAGGGAGGAGTATTATTTCGCGGCGCGCTTCTTCTCGATGGCATCCCAGATCTTGGCCGCGACGTCGGGGCCGTTGAGCCGCGCAATTGCGCGGATGCCGGTCGGGGATGTGACGTTGATCTCGGTCAGGTTGCCGTCGATCACGTCGAGGCCGACGAACATCAGACCAAGTTCGCGTAGCGCGGGCCCGACGGTGGCGCAGATTTCGCGCTCGCGATCCGACAGCTCGGTCGCCTTGGCCGCACCGCCGCGCACCATGTTGGAGCGCAGATCGTCCGCCGCCGGCACGCGGTTGACGGCGCCGGCGAATTCGCCGTCAACCAGGATGATGCGCTTGTCGCCATGCTTCACCTCGGGGAGGAAGCGCTGGATCACCCAGGGCTCCTTGAAGGTGACCGAGAACATGTCGAACAGCGAGCCGAAGTTCATGTCCTGCGGCATCACGCGGAAGACCGCGGCGCCGCCATGGCCGTGCAACGGTTTCATGACGACGGCGCCGTGCTGGTCGCGGAAGGCGTTGATCTCGTCGAGGTCGCGCGAGATCAGGGTCGGCGGCATCAGCTGCGGGAAGTTCATCACGAACAGCTTTTCCGGCGCGTTGCGCACGCTGGCCGGATCGTTCACCACCAGCGTCTTCGGATGGATGCGCTCGAGCAAATGCGTCGAGGTGATGTAGGCGAGGTCGAACGGCGGGTCCTGCCGCAGCAATACGACGTCGAAGCCGTTGAGGGCCTCCCGCTTCGGCTCGCTCAGCGTGAAGTGAGCGCCGACCTCGTCGCGCACGGTGAGCGGCTGCACCGGCGCCACCAGCTCCTCGCCGCGCAGCGACAGCTTGTCGGGCGTGTAATAGGAAATACCGTGGCCGCGCTTCTGTGCTTCGAGCAGCAGCGCAAAGGTCGAATCGCCGCGGATGTTGATGCGCGCGATGGGATCCATCTGGACGGCGATCTTCAATTTCATAAGCGTGTCCCGCGAGGTCTGAGGGTAACTTTAAGGGCTTGCGTCGAATGCCGCTAACAGATGGCGCGGCAGGCTCTTCGGCGCAATCAGCACGGCGTCGAATCTGAGATCAAATTCGGCATGTTCGGGATGCGTCATCAGCCAGGCCTGGGCGGCATTGACGATGCGCTGCTGCTGGCGCGGCGTCACCGCATAGGCGGCGTCGTCGAGGCTGGCCCGGGCCTTGACCTCGACGAAGGCGAGCAGATTGCGCCGGCGCGCCACCAAATCGATCTCGCCATAGGGGGTGCGGAAGCGTTTCGCCAGGATGCGATAGCCCTTGGCGATCAGGAGCGCCGCGGCGCGGCTTTCGGCCGACAGGCCGGTGCGGAACGCGGCGACGCGTTCGGGCGAGGCGCCGTCAGTCTTCGCCATCGCCGTCCCCGGCGGTTTTCGCCAATTCGAGCGCGCGGGCGTAGACCTCGCGGCGCGGCCGGCCCGACAGCTCGACCGCGTGCGCCACCGCATCCTTGACGCTGCCGCGCGCGAGCTGTGCGCGCAGCAGATCGTCGAGCGCATCCTGGTCCATCACTCCGGCGTCGTCGGCCGGCGGTCCGATCACGAGCACGAACTCGCCGCGCGTCTCCAGCGCGTCCGCGCCTGCCGCAAGCTCGGTCACCGGCGCGCGCTTGATCTCCTCGTGCAGCTTGGTCAGCTCGCGGCAGATCGCGGCATCACGTCCAGCCATGATCGCGGCGAGATCGCGCAGCGTCTCCTGCACCCGATTGCCGGATTCGAACATCACCAGCGTCGCATCGATCCGGGCGAGCTCGGTGAGCCGCGCGCGGCGCGCATGCTCCTTGGCCGGCAGAAATCCCTCGAAGAAGAACCGGTCGGTCGGCAGCGCCGCGACCGACAGCGCCGATAGCACCGATGACGGTCCGGGCACCGCGATGACGGCATGCCCGGCGGCGCAGACGTCGCGCACCAGCTTGAAGCCGGGATCGGAGATCAGCGGCGTACCGGCGTCCGAGACCAATGCGATCGCAGCGCCCTGCGCCAGCCGTTCGAGGATCTTGGGCCGGGCCTGCGCCGCATTGTGCTCGTGGTAGAGCGCGAGCTCGGCGCTGATGGCGTAACGCTCGGTGAGCCGGCGGGTAATCCTGGTGTCCTCGCAGGCGATGACGTCGACACCGGCCAGCGTCTCCAGCGCGCGCAGGGTGATGTCGGCGAGATTTCCGATCGGGGTCGCGACCAGATGCAGCCCGGGCTTGGCTTTCGGCGCGGCGAGTTGCTGGCCGCCGATCGAAAAGGTTCTGGCCGAAGCGCTTGTCGTGGCATCCGAACTGTGGAGGGAACTGGCTTTTGCGCGCATAATGCCAATCTAGAGGGATGGCGGCGCTAGCGCCACATCCGCAAAGGGCAGTGACGGAACGCTGCTTGAGGGGAGGGAAATGGAGGCTGCGGCAACGGCGCCGCGGGGCCATAATCCTTTTGTTTTAGTTAACTATTCGCCGACAATATGCCTGAATCCACCCGCCTCATCAGAGCTGGATGGAGTCCTGGCCGATCACGGTCGGCCAAGAGAAGAGAGACGATGGAAGGCCCGCATCACCGCACGTCCCCGCCGTCGGGCACGACCCGGCGGACCGCGCTTGGCCTGATCGTGGGCGCGCCGTTGCTGACGGCCTGTTCCGGCATCCAGCAGAGCTTGAGCCAATTCTCCAGCAGCAACCCGGAAGCCGGTCCTGCCGGTCCGCAGCAACAGCCGCAGGCGGTCGGCACCGGGCAGGTCAAAATTGGATTGATTTTGCCGCTGTCGGCGTCCGGCAATGCCGGGCTCGCCGCGCAGTCGATGCGCAATGCCGCCGAAATGGCGCTCGCGGAATTTCAGAACCCGAACATCCAGCTTCTGATCAAGGACGACGGCGGCAGCCCGCAGGGCGCGTCGCAGGGTGCCCAGCAGGCCGTATCCGAAGGGGCCGAGATCATCCTGGGCCCGTTGTTCGCAGGCTCCGTGCCGGCCGTCGCGCAACTGACGCGGCCGCGCGGAACCTCGGTGATCGCGTTTTCCACCGATTCGAGCGTCGCCGGGCACGGCGTCTACCTCCTGAGCTTCCTGCCGGAGTCCGACATCAACCGGATCGTCGATTATTCCGCCGGGATCGGGAAACGGTCATTCGCCGCGATGGTGCCGGATAACGCCTATGGCAACGTCGTCGAGGCCGCGTTCAAGCAGGCGGTCGGCCGCAAGAACGGCCGCGTCGTCGCATTCGAGAAATATGGTGCCGATCGCGCAACGCCGGCGCGGAGCGTGGCCCAGGCGCTCGGCCAGGCCGATGCGCTGCTGATCGCCGACGACGGCGATTCGGTGGTCGCGACCGCCGATGCGCTGACCGCGGCGGGCGCCAATCTGCGCAACATCCAGCTGCTCGGCACCGGGCTGTGGGACAATCCGCGGGTGTTCGCGAGCCCCGTCCTGCAGGGCGGCCTCTACGCCGCGCCCGATCCGTCCGGCTTCCGCAGCTTCGCCGGCCGCTACCGCGCCAAGTTCGGCGGCGAGCCGGTGCGCACCGCGACGCTTGCCTATGACGCCGTGGCGCTGATGGCGGCGCTGGCGCGCACCCAGGGCGCGCAGCGCTTTGCGCCGGAGACGCTGACCAATCCGTCCGGCTTCGCCGGCATCGACGGCCTGTTCCGCTTCCGCTCCGACGGCACCAACGAGCGCGGCCTCGCCGTCATGAAGGTGGCCTCAGGCGGCAGCACGCCGGTCGCAGGCTCGCCGAAGAGTTTTGGCGCTTGATTTTCGTCAGGCGGTCAAGCTGCCCTGTCGAGCGCCGGCACCCGCCGGCTACTGTGCATGGGGTTGTTTTCGATATTTTGGCAGCTTCTTGTTTTGACGCGTTTTCTTCACGCGAACCGGTGCCCACTTCGCTCGAAAACGCTCTGGTCTAGGCGGCGAGATCCGCGACGACCGCGTCGAGCACCGGGAATCCCGATTTCGTGACGCGCAGCCGACCGTCGGCGTCGACGGCGATCGCGCCTTCCTCGCGCAGCATCGCGATCCGGTGCGGGTCGAGCTTTCGGCCCGAGAGCTTCGCATAGCGCTTGGGGTCGATGCCTTCCGCGAGCCGCAGCCCCATCAAGAGAAATTCGTCGGCGCGCTCTTCGCTGTTGAGGCTGTCATCGGTGACGACGCCATGGCCGCGCTCCTCGACGTTCAACAGCCACGCCTCGGGGCGCCGCTCGGTCGCGGTCGCGTGCCTGACGCCATCGATGTCGAGCCGGCCGTGCGCGCCGGGGCCGATGCCGGCATATTCCTCACCGCGCCAATAGACGAGGTTGTGCTTGCACTCGGCACCGGTGCGGGCGTGGTTGGAGATCTCGTAGGCCGGCAGTCCCTCCCGAGCGCAGACCTCCTGCGTCACATCGTAGAGCGCGCGCGCGGTCGCTTCATCCGGGGTCTGCAATTTGCCGGCGGCATGCAGCCCGAAGAACGGCGTGCCTTCCTCGATCGTGAGCTGATAGAGCGACAGATGCTCGGCCGCTTCCGAGATCGCCTGCTTCAACTCGTCGGCCCACATCTGCGGCGTCTGGTCGGGCCGCGCGTAGATCAGGTCGAACGAGTAACGGTCGAATGCGCTTCGCGCGATCGCAACCGCGTCGAGCGCTTCGCGCGCGGTGTGCAGCCGGCCGAGTGCCTTGAGCGAGGCATCATCCAGCGCCTGCACGCCGAGCGAGACACGATTGACGCCGGCTGCGCGATAGCCGCGGAAGCGCGTCGCCTCGACGCTGGTCGGATTGGCCTCGAGCGTGACCTCGACGTCGCGCGAGACCTGCCAGTGCTTGCCGATCGCATCGAGCACGGCGCCGACGGTCTGCGGCTGCATCAGCGACGGCGTGCCGCCGCCGAGGAAGATCGAGGAGACCTCGCGTCCCGGCACCCGCGCGGCCGTGGTCTCGATCTCGCGGGCGAACGCGCGCACGAAGCGCGCCTCGTCGACCGGCGCGTGGCGCACGTGACTGTTGAAATCGCAATACGGGCATTTCGACAGGCAGAACGGCCAGTGCACGTAGACGCCGAAAGCTTCTCGTTCAGCGTGGCTCAAGGCAGATCTCCGCGAGCTTCACGAAGGCGCGGGCGCGATGCGACAGGCCGAGTCCGAGCGGCGGCAGGCCGTGCTTCTCGATGCTGCTCATCTCGCCAAAGGTCCGCGTGTAACCGTCGGGCAGGAACGCCGGATCATAGCCGAATCCGGCGGTGCCGCGCGGCGGCCAGACCAGGGTTCCGTCGGCCCGGGCCTCGACCTCTTCGAGGTGATCGTCCGGCCAGGCCACGCACAGTGCCGAGACGAAATGCGCCTTGCGCTGCGCCGGCGCGGTGGCGCCGCGCTCCTGCAGCAAGCGCTCGATCCGCGTCATCGCCGCCATGAAATCCTTGCCTTCGCCGGCCCAGCGCGCCGAGTAGATGCCGGGTGCGCCGTCGAGTGCATCCACCACGAGGCCGGAATCGTCGGCAAAGGCGGGCAGTCCGGCAGCCTTCGCCGCCGCGAGCGCCTTGATCGCCGCGTTGGTCCGAAAGGTCTTGCCGGTCTCCTCGGGCTCGGCGAGGCCGAGTTCGCCGGCCGACACCGCCTCGACGCCGTGCGGCGCCAGCAGTTCCCGCATCTCGGCAAGCTTGCCGGGATTATGGGTGGCGATGACGAGCCTTCCGGTGATTCGGCGGTGCATGACCAATCAGACTACGCCACCGCGATCTTTTGCAAGTCGACCAGACGCGCGACACCTTTGCGCGCCAGGGCCATCAGCGCCAGGAATTCGTCTTGCGAGAACGGCGTCTTCTCGGCGGTGCCCTGCACCTCGATGATGCGGCCGTCGCCGGTCATCACGAAATTGGCGTCGGTGTCGGCCTCGGAGTCCTCGGCATAGTCGAGGTCGAGCACCGGCGTGCCCTGGTAGATGCCGCAGGAGATCGCCGCCACGTTGTCGCGCAACACGTTGGTCTTCAGCATGTTGCGGGTCTTCATCCAGTTGATGCAGTCGGCCAGCGCCACCCAGGCACCGGTGATCGAGGCGGTGCGGGTGCCGCCATCGGCCTGGATGACGTCGCAATCGACCGTGATCTGGCGCTCGCCGAGCGCCTCGAGATCGACGGCCGCGCGCAGCGAGCGGCCGATCAGCCGCTGGATCTCGACGGTGCGGCCGCCCTGCTTGCCCGCGGAGGCCTCTCTGCGGGTGCGTTCCAGGGTGGCGCGCGGCAGCATGCCGTATTCGGCGGTGACCCAGCCGCGGCCCTGGCCCTTCAGCCATGGCGGCAACCGTTCTTCCAGCGTGGCGGTCACCAGCACGTGGGTGTCGCCGAACTTCACCATGCAGGAACCCTCGGCATATTTGACGACGCCGCGTTCCAGCGACACGGGACGCAGTTCATCGGGCGCACGGCGGCTTGGCCGCATGGAAATCCTCCAGAAATCCGAGAGATAGGGCTGGGCGTGCTTGTAGGAGGGGGAAGCGGCAGCGGCAAGGGTTTTGGCAAGGGTATTGGCGGGGGTTTTCGGCCCCTGGCAGGGTCCGGTGCCGGGGGCGCGAATGCATGCTTGTCACCGGCCTCCGGGAGCGACAAATTAGGTGGCAATTGTGAAGGACTGGAGTGTGACGCACCACGATCCGATAGGCCTGATCGCGCCGCATGCCGGGCTCGCCCAGCTCAACGAGCGTTCGCGCGACATTTTTCGCCAAATCGTCGAAAGCTATCTCGCGACCGGCGAGCCGGTGGGCTCGCGCAACATCTCGCGCCTGATCGCATTACCGCTGTCGCCCGCTTCGGTCCGCAATGTGATGTCGGATCTCGAGCAGCTCGGCCTGATCTATGCGCCGCACACCTCGGCCGGCCGGCTGCCGACGGAACTCGGCCTGCGCTTCTTCGTCGACGCCCTGATGCAGGTCGGCGACCTCACCGAGGCCGAGCGGCAATCGATCCAGACCCAGCTGGCTGCCGTCGGCCGTGCCCAATCGGTCGAGGCGGCGCTTGGCGAGGCGTTGACGCAATTGTCGGGGCTGACCCGTGCCGCGGCCGTGGTGCTGACGCAGAAGTCGAACGCGCGGCTCAAGCACATCGAATTCGTGCGGCTGGAGCCGGAGAAGGCGCTGGTCGTGCTGGTCGGTGAAGACGGCCAGGTCGAAAACCGGGTGCTGGCGTTGCCGCCGGGCGTGCCGTCCTCGGCCCTCACAGAGGCGACCAATTTCCTCAATGCGCGGATTCGTGGCCGGACGCTGGCCGAAGCCCGGCTCGAGCTCGAGACGGCATTGACGCAAAACCGCGCCGAGCTCGATCAGCTCACGCAAAAGGTCGTCGCGGCCGGCATCGCGAGCTGGTCCGGCGGCGCCAACGAGGACCGCCAGCTGATCGTGCGCGGTCACGCCAATCTGCTTGAGGATCTGCATGCGCTGGACGATCTCGAGCGGATCAAGTCGCTGTTCGACGATCTCGAGACCAAGCGCGGCGTGATCGATCTGCTCGGCCGTGCCGAGCGCGGCGAGGGCGTGCGGATCTTCATCGGCTCGGAGAACAAGCTGTTCTCGCTGTCGGGTTCCTCCACCATCATCGCGCCCTATGGCGACGCCCAGGGCCGGATCGTCGGCGTGCTCGGCGTGATCGGACCGACGCGGCTGAACTATGCACGGGTGATCCCGACCGTCGACTATGCCGCGCGCATCGTCAGCAAGATGCTGGGTGGCTGACCGGAGGCGATTTCGCTTTCATTTGACGGGTTTTCTTCACCCGAACCGGAGGTCCCTGTTCCCGAAACCGGCATGTTGCGCTTGATTTTCGCCGCTCAAGCACGATATGCCGGGCAGCAATCCCCAAGATTTGAACCGACGCGAGTTTTCGAGAAGGCAAGCCATGACCGATCCGAACCGGGCCAATGACAACACCGAGAATTCGGCGCCGACGGGTGAGCCCGTGGTCTCGAAGCCCTACATCATGCCTGACGATCCCGAGGTGGGATCGGCCGAGGCGCTGGCCAAGGAACTCGCCGAGGCGAAGGACCGCACGCTGCGCACGCTGGCCGAGATGGAGAACCTCCGTCAGCGCACCCGCCGCGAGGTTGCCGACGCCAAGACCTATGGCATCACCGGCTTCGCCCGCGACGTGCTCGATATCGCCGACAATCTGCAGCGCGCGCTCGACGCCGTGCCGGCCGAGACCAAGGAAGCCGCCGATCCCGGCCTGAAGGCGCTGATCGAAGGCGTCGAGCTGACCGAGCGCTCGCTGCTCAACGCGCTGGAGAAGAACGGCGTGAAGAAGTTCGATCCGATCGGCGAGAAGTTCGATCCGAACTTCCAGCAGGCGATGTTCGAGGTGCCGGACACCTCGGTGCCGTCGGGCACGGTGGTGCAGGTCGTGCAGGCCGGCTACATGATCGGCGAGCGCATTCTGCGTCCGGCGCTGGTCGGCGTCTCCAAGGGCGGCGCCAAGGCCGCCCCGAACGCCGATATCACGGTCTGATCCGTCAGGCTTTGACTGCGAAGGTGTGAGCGCGCTGTCGTGGCTTCACGGCAGCGGCTTCTCATGCGCCTTCGGCCAATAGGTGCCGAAGCTCCAGAGATTTCCCTCCGGATCGCGGCAGGCGAAATCGCGACTGCCATAATCGGTGTCACGCAGTTCCATTTCGATCTTTGCGCCCGCCGCTCTCGCCTTCGCATGCAGGGCGTCGGGATCGTCGACGGCGATGTAGATTGAATCGGTGCGGCGGCCGGTGAGATCGCCGACCAGCCCGCCATAGGCATCGTCGCGGCTCTGGCCCAGCATCAGCATCGAGGAACCGTAAGCGAGTTCGGCGTGATGGATCACGCCGCCGTCGCGGTAGACCACGTGCTCGGTGAATCCGATCACAGCTTTGAGCCAGCCGATCATCGCCTCGGCGTCCTTGCAGCGCAGGGTCGGGTAGATGCGGGGCGGTTCGATGTCGTGCGTCATGGCGGCTTACCTCCTTGGCTGATGGCGCCAATCTGCACGAGGCAATTCGGCTTCGGCTTGAAGGTTTGTTACCCGTCAGCCTGCAGGTCGCCGGAATGAGCCAGCCGGCCATCGGTCATTGCGAGCCGGCGCGCCCAGGCGGTCGGTGGCTCCCCGGCGAATTCGACGAATTCGCGGGCGAGGTGGGCCTGGTCGGCGTAGCCGCTCTCCGCGGCGATCGCGGCCCAGCCGCGTGCCGTGCCGGACTGCGCGAGCCGGCAGGCCTGATGAAAGCGCATCATGCGTGCGAGCGGCTTGGGTGCCAGTCCGAGCTCGGACCTGAACCGGTCGACCAGGTGCTTGCGGCTCCACCCGATCTCGGACGCGATCGCCGCAATCCGCGCGCCACCCCCCGACCGCGCCAATTGTCGATAGGCAAATGCGATCTCGTCCGACGGTTCGCGGCCAAGGCGGCGCAACACGAAATCCTCGAGCAGATCGAAGCGGTGCTGCCAGCACGGCTCGGCTCCGAGCTGATCGCGGAGCCGCCGCGCGTCGTGGCCCAGCACATCGCCAATATCGACCATGCGCCCGACGAGCTCGGTGATCGCACCTCCGAAGAAGCGATAGGCGCCGAGCGGCGTGAAATCCATTTGCACGGACTCGGCGCGGCCGTCGGACTCGATGTTGACGGGTCCGGCGTGCAGTCCCGCGGTGAAGCTGAGCTGAAGGTCGGACGGTCCGGGCTGGCGCGCCAGCGCGATCAGATAGGGCGAACCGAAGCTGACGATGAAGGGCACAATGAGCGGCGCGGTCTGGCGGTGGAAGAACCGGCCCGGGGCCGTCTCGCGATAGCCCGTGATCCCGACAATCAGGCCCGCCATCCGCGGCGATGGCGGACGCCAGGCGAAGTCGAATTCGGCGGGCGCCGCAGGCTCGGCCATGCGGATCTCCCGCGAGGCAGCGTCTTACCCGATATCCGACGACTGGATGCGCTTGACGCCGGCCTTGTCCATGTCGGCCCAGGCCTTGGCCAGCGATCCCTGCGTGTCGATGCCGCGGCAGGCGTCTTCCACGACATAGGTTTCGAAGCCGGCCTTGCGCGCATCGAGCGCGGTCCATGCCACGCAGAAATCGGTGGCGAGCCCGGCGACGAAAACCCGCTCGACGTTGCGCGCCTTCAGATAGGCGGCAAGCCCCGTGGTGGTCTTGCCGTCGGCTTCGGTGAAGGCGGAGTAGCTGTCGACGTCCTTGTGAAAACCCTTGCGGATGATCAGCTCGGCCTGCGGGATCGCGAGTTCCTTCGACAGCGCGGCGCCGTCGGTGCCCTGCACGCAGTGGTCCGGCCACAGCACCTGCTTGCCGTAGGCAAGGTCGATGGTCTCGAACGGCTTCTTGCCTTCATGGACCGAGGCAAACGAAACGTGCCCGGGCGTGTGCCAGTCCTGGGTCATCACCACATTGGCAAAGCTCTTGGCGATCTTGTTGATGACAGGCACCACCTGCTCGCCGTCCTTCACCGCGAGGCTGCCGCCGGGCAGGAAGCAGTTCTGCACGTCGATCACGAGCAGCGCGGAGCCGTCGTCGGGCTTGATCGCAGCCGCCCAGAGACTCTTGGGAATCAGGGTCGCAAGCGCCAACGTGCCGAGGCCTGCAACTATCTGTCGTCGATCCAACATCGCGCCCCTCCTCGCTTTGATACCGCGCGAGGAGGCTAGTTCCGTTCGGCGAACGACGAAAGCGGGATTTTTCCTATCGGGCTGCGGGCGGCCGATCAGCCGCGCGGCTGGATGCCATCGCGGACCGCGCGGAAGCGCGGGAAGGCGGTCTCCCAATCGGTGCGCGGCGAACTGCCGATGATCCGCACCGATGTCTGCGCGCCGAACCGCAGCCACTGCACGATGGTCACCGGGGTGTTGTCCTTGCCGCTGACGGCGTCGATCCGGGTCTCGAAGCCGGGCTGGCCGTCGATCCGGATCGGTTCGGACATGGTGATCCGTCCGTCGCGCACGCCGGGGATCGTGGTGGCGATCTGCTGGGCAAAGCGGCCGCGATCATCGGGCGTGGCCGGCGCCGAGCCGATGACGCCGAGCAGCATGAAGGGCTTGGTCTCAAGGCTCTTCTCGTCGCCGTCGGCCATCAGCAGCGCCGCGCCCGGCGCCAGCATGCGGATATTCTTGAAGCTGCCGATCTCGGTGACCTTGAACGGCATCATGCCGAGCTGCTCGTCGACCGGCACCTCCTTGCGGATTTCGGCGGAGGCGAACATCTGCCGGACGGCGTCGTCGGTGTAGATCTTGCTCGCGTTCTCCGGCACCTGGACCGCGACATAGCCGGAGAAGGTCGGCCCCGGCAGGATCATGGAATAGCGCCGCACATTGCTGGCGCCGTCGCGGGCGCTCTCCACGGTGTAGTAGGCGAGGCCGGCCGGCGTCTCGAGGCTCTCGGGCTTGATGTTTCCGGTGCCGGCGGGGTTGGTCTTGAAGGCGGTCACGACCTCGTTGTAGGCGTCCGCCGGCAGGTCGGCGATCAGGACCTTGACGCCCTGATCCTCGGTCTCGAAGCCGATGAACGATTTGGCGCGGACGAGGCCCACCAGCGGTTTCATCCCGACATGCGCGCCCGGCGGAAACACCACGTCGGCGGCAAAGCCACGACAGGTGGCGGCAATCAGCAAGGCAACCGCAACGAGAACTCGAAAAGACGTCATGGGGGATCTACCGGTTTTGCTTGGTGGCCGCGCAACGGGGCCGGTGCAGGGCTGGATGGCCTCTTTCAGTCGGACCGCTTTTAGCGGTTTTGATGGCCCTGCAACAGGCCGCCAAATCTCCGCTTCCGGCCCGCAGGCTCGATTCCATGGGCTTTTCGCCTTGATTGGCAGGTACTTTCCAGTTTCCTGGCATGTCCCAGAGCACGCTCACCTGAGGCCGCCAGCGGCCAAACAGCGCGCCCCCGACCCGTGCGCCGCTCTCGCATACGACGTTTGTGAGCGTTCACTCAACAGCGCTGACGTCGCGCTGCGGAGGTTTGCGGTCGACCGCGGGCGGCATCATTGCCGATTTGTTAACTTGGCTCGGGCTCGCCGGGGGCTTGAACCGGCCCCGCGGCCGGGCTGACACAATCTTTCAAACGTCAGTCTTTTCAGGCCTCAACGTTGCGGCCAGTCCTTGCGGGCAGGACCCTCTCTCCTATATCAGGCTCACCGTCGCAATATCGCGAGTATGTGAACGTCTGGGGGTTCGGTACGGAGCGCCGTCAGGGCCCAACCAACCTGCCGTAGCAAAGAGGATATCAAAACCATGGGTAAGGTCATTGGGATCGACCTCGGCACCACGAATTCGTGCGTCGCCGTAATGGATGGCAAGAACGCCAAGGTGATCGAGAATGCCGAGGGCATGCGAACGACGCCGTCGATCGTTGCTTTCACTGACGATGGCGAGCGCCTCGTCGGCCAGCCGGCGAAGCGCCAGGCGGTGACCAATCCCGAGCGTACGTTCTTTGCGGTGAAGCGCCTCATTGGCCGCCGCTACGACGACCCGATGGTCGAGAAGGACAAGAAGCTCGTTCCCTACAAGATCGTCAAAGCATCGAACGGCGATGCCTGGGTCGAAGCCGACGGCAAGACCTATTCGCCCTCGCAGGTCTCGGCCTTCATCCTGCAGAAGATGAAGGAGACCGCTGAGGCGCATCTCGGCCAGAAGGTCGAGCAGGCGGTCATCACGGTTCCTGCCTATTTCAACGACGCGCAGCGTCAGGCCACCAAGGACGCCGGCAAGATCGCCGGTCTCGAAGTGCTGCGCATCATCAACGAGCCGACGGCTGCCGCGCTCGCCTACGGTCTCGACAAGTCGAAGTCCGGCACGATCGCCGTGTACGACCTCGGCGGCGGCACCTTCGACGTCTCGATCCTCGAGATCGGCGACGGCGTGTTCGAGGTGAAGTCGACCAACGGCGACACCTTCCTCGGCGGTGAAGATTTCGACATGCGCCTGGTCGGCTATCTCGCCGACGAGTTCCAGAAGGAGCAGGGCATCAACCTGCGCAACGACAAGCTTGCTTTGCAGCGCCTGAAGGAAGCCGCTGAGAAGGCCAAGATCGAGCTGTCGTCGACCACGCAGACCGAAATCAACCTGCCGTTCATCACGGCGGACCAGACCGGTCCGAAGCATCTGACGATGAAGCTGACCCGTGCCAAGTTCGAGGCGCTGGTGGCCGACCTCGTCGAGAAGACCATCGAGCCGTGCCGCAAGGCGCTGAAGGATGCCGGCCTGACCGCCGGTGAGATCGGCGAAGTGGTGCTGGTCGGCGGCATGACCCGCATGCCGAAGATCCAGGAAGTCGTGAAGCAGTTCTTCGGCAAGGAGCCGCACAAGGGCGTCAATCCCGACGAAGTCGTCGCGATCGGTGCTGCGATCCAGGCCGGCGTGCTGCAGGGCGATGTCAAGGACGTGCTGCTGCTCGACGTGACCCCGCTGTCGCTGGGCATCGAGACGCTGGGCGGCGTGTTCACCCGCATCATCGACCGCAACACCACGATCCCGACCAAGAAGAGCCAGGTGTTCTCGACGGCCGAAGACAATCAGGGCGCCGTCACCATCCGCGTCTTCCAGGGCGAGCGTGAAATGGCGGCCGACAACAAGATGCTCGGCCAGTTCGACCTGATGGGCATTCCGCCGGCTCCGCGCGGCATGCCGCAGATCGAGGTGACCTTCGACATCGACGCCAACGGCATCGTCAACGTCTCGGCCAAGGACAAGGCGACCGGCAAGGAACAGCAGATCCGGATCCAGGCATCCGGCGGTCTGTCCGAGGCCGACATCGACAAGATGGTCAAGGACGCCGAGGCCAATGCGGCCGAGGACAAGAAGCGCCGCGAGGCGGTCGACGCCAAGAACCATGCCGACGGCCTGGTTCATTCGACCGAGAAGGCCCTGGCCGAGCACGGCTCGAAGATCCCGGACACCGACCGTCGCGCGATCGAAGACGCCGTCAGCGACCTCAAGGAAGCGCTGAAGGGCGACGACGCCGAGGCCATCAAGGCCAAGACCAACACGCTGGCGCAGGCTTCGATGAAGCTCGGCGAGGCCATGTACAAGCAGCAGGCCGAGGCCGATGCGGCCAAGGACGCTGCGAAGGACGACGTTGTCGACGCGGAGTTCACCGAGGTCGACGACGACAAGAACAACAAGAAGTCTGCCTAAGCGGGTTTGCGATCATGACCCTCACACCAAAGAGCACGCGACGCGTCTCGGAGGAGTGGGGGTCATTTTTCTTTAAGGCGATCGCTGCATCTTCCAGACAGGCGCAATCCTTGACGCAATCCTCAGCGCAGTCTCTGGCGCAATCTTTGGCGATCGCGATGAACTTCGGACGGAATTGAAGGATGTCCACCAAGCGCTGCTATTACGAGACCCTCGAGGTCGAGCGGAACGCGGACGAGACCAAGCTGAAATCGGCTTTCCGCAAGCTCGCAATGAAATGGCATCCGGACAAGAATCCGGGCGACGCCAGCAGCGAGGTCCGGTTCAAGGAAATCAACGAAGCCTATGAGGTATTGAAGGACGGCGACAAGCGCGCCGCCTACGACCGCTTCGGCCATGCCGCTTTCGAGCAGGGCATGGGCGGCGGCGGTCCCGGCTTCGGCGCCGGCTTCGCCTCGTCCTTCTCCGACATCTTCGAGGATCTGTTCGGCATGGCCGGGCAGCGCCGCGGCGGTGGCCGCGAACGCGGTGCCGACCTGCGCTACAACATGGAGATCACGCTCGAGGAGGCCTTCCAGGGCAAGACCGCGCAGATCGAGATTCCGGTCTCGGTGACCTGCGAATCCTGCTCCGGCACCGGCGCCAAGGCCGGCACCAAGCCGAAGACCTGCTCGCATTGCGGCGGCGCCGGCCGTATCCGGCAGGCCCAGGGCTTCTTCACGCTGGAGCGGACCTGCCCCGGCTGTCAGGGCCGCGGCCAGATGATCGAGGACGCCTGCACCTCCTGCGCCGGTTCCGGCCGGGTGACGCGCGAGCGCACGCTATCGGTCAACATTCCTCCGGGAGTCGAGGACGGCACCCGTATTCGTCTCGCCGGCGAAGGCGAGGCCGGTGTTCGCGGTGGCCCGCCCGGCGACCTCTACATCTTCCTGTCGCTGACCACCCACCAGTTCTTCCAGCGCGACGGCGCCGACCTGCACTGCCGCGTGCCGATCTCGATGGTGACCGCAGCCCTCGGCGGCGAGTTCGAGGTGCCGACCATCGACAAGGGCAAGACCAAGGTGAAGGTGCCGGCCGGGACCCAGTCCAGCCGCCGATTCCGCATCGCATCAAAGGGTATGCCGGTGCTCCGCTCGCGCCAGACCGGCGACATGTATGTCCAGGTCGTGGTCGAAACGCCGCAGAATCTGACCAAGAAGCAGCAAGAATTGCTGATGGAGTTCGAAAAACTCTCGTCCGGCGCAACACAACCGGAGGCAGCGGGTTTCTTCTCTAAGGTCAAGGACTTCTTCGGAAGCCGCTCCGTCTAGCCGCAGTCGTTATGCTTGACCGTAACGACTTCGATCTATACGTGTTTATGACCGTTTTCTGACAACCGCTCGATTGTGCGCGGTCCCGCCTGGTAGCGACATGCCTCTGCAATCGTCCGTGCGTGCGTCGAAGAAGCCCCTCCGTCTCGACGACGAGGTTCGTTTCCTCCGTTCATGGATCGAGAAGCCGCTGCATATGGGCGCGGTGATGCCGTCCGGACGGCTGCTTGCGCGCACCATGGCGCAATATGTCGATCCTGAAGCCGACGGGCCGGTTGTCGAACTTGGACCCGGCACCGGGCCGATCACCAATGCGCTGATCGAGCACGGTGTCGATCAAAAGCGTCTCGTCCTGGTCGAATACAATCCCGGCTTCTGTGCCTTGCTGCGCGAACGCTATCCGCAAGCCAAGGTGGTCCAGGGCGACGCCTACCGGCTTCGCGATACGCTGTGGGACGTCCTGAAGACGCCGGCCTCCGCCGTGGTCTCCGGCCTGCCGCTGGTCACCAAGCCGATGCTGACCCGCCTGAAGCTGGTCCGCGACGCCTTCCTGGCACTCGCGCCCGGTGCGCCGTTCGTCCAGTTCACCTATTCGGTGGCGCCTCCGATTCCAAAGTCGCTGCCCGGCGTGTCCACAGAGGCCTCCGAGCGGATCTGGATGAACCTTCCGCCCGCGCGGGTCTGGGTGTATCGCAAGGGCTGAGCTTCCAGCGCCGTCGCGCTGGGTGCGACCTGTACCTGCGATTTCAAAATGTCCGCGCTGAAAATCCTCGTGATCCCGGGATCGCTTCGATCGGGCTCGCTCAATGCGAAGCTCGCCGCCGTGCTGGCGCATGAGCTCGCGCAGCTCGGGGCCGACGTCACCCGGATCTCGCTCGGCGATTTCCCGCTGCCGATCTATGACGGCGACCTGCAGGCCAAATCAGGCGTGCCGCAGCACGCCGTCAATCTGAAGCGGATGATCGGCGCCCATCATGGCGTGCTGTTCGTGACGCCGGAATACAACTCCTCGGTGCCGGCGCTGGTGAAGAACACGATCGACTGGGTCAGCCGCGTGCAGGATCAGCACGAGGCCCGCGGCCAGGTGTTCCACGGCCGCGCCTTTGCGATCGCAGCGGCGTCCGGCAACCGGCTCGGCGGTACCCGCGCGCTGGCGGCGCTGCGCCTGATCCTGACCGCGTGCCATGCCGCCGTGATCCCGAACCAGCTCGCGCTGTCATTCGCCGAGCAGGCCTATGACGATATGGATCGTCTGAAGCACCAGGCCGACATCGACACGATGCGGGCGCTGGTGCGCCAGCTGATCGACCATTCCCAACGCATGATGTGAGGTGACATGCAGCCAGCCAAGACCGCTCCAGGGATCGCTCCAAGAGACCGGTTGATTGTGGCGCTCGATTTGCCGTCGGTCGCAAGCGCCGAGGCGATGATCGACAGGCTTGGCGACGCCGTCACCTTCTACAAGATCGGCTATCAGCTCGGTTATGCCGGCGGCCTTGTCCTGGCGAAGCAGCTCGCAGGCAGCGGCAAGAAGGTCTTTCTCGATCTCAAGCTGCACGACATCGGCAACACCGTCGCGCGCGGCGTCGAAAGCGTCGCCGCTCTCGGCGCGACCTTTCTCACCGTGCACGCCTATCCGCAGACCATGAAGGCAGCGGCCGAGGCGCGCGCGGGTTCGGCCCTGAAGATCCTCGCGGTGACGGTGCTGACCTCCTACGACGACAGCGACCTGCACGCGGCGGGCTATCGCCTCAACGTCTCCGATCTCGTCGAAGCACGGGCCAGGCAGGCGCAGGCGCTCGGTGTCGACGGCCTCGTCAGCTCGCCCGAGGAAGCTGCCGCCCTGCGCAAGATCGTCGGCGATCGGATGAACCTCGTGACACCGGGCATCCGTCCCGCGGGCTCGGCGACCGGCGACCAGAAACGCATCATGACGCCGGCCCGCGCCATTGCCGCCGGCGCCGACTATCTGGTGGTCGGCCGTCCGGTGATGGAAGCCGCCGATCCGAAGGCCGCCGCCGAAGCCATTCACACCGAGATCGCCCAGGCACTCGCCTGAACTAACAACAAGGGAGAACAGAGATGGCGAAGGGATACTGGATCGGACGCGTCGACGTTCACAATGAGGAGGGCTACAAGCCCTACATGGCGGCCAACCCGGCGATCTTCCAGAAGTTCGGCGGCAAGTTCATCGTGCGCGGCGGCAAGTTCACCGGCGTGGAGGGTCAGAGCCGCTCGCGCAACGTCGTGATCGAATTCCCGGACTACGCCACCGCGCTCGCCTGCTACAATTCGCCGGAATACCAGGCCAACATCAAGGTGCGGCAGCCGCACTCGATCGCCGATCTCATCATCATCGAGGGGCACGACAGCCCGTAGGTCCGGACACCGGGCCGTCGGTTCGGCCGGCCGGAACAGCCGCCGATGATCGCCGTTTAAGCATGATCCCCGCGCAAGCGCGTTCCGCGTTTGTCGCGAGGGAAAACCGGTTTCCCCTTTGCCGGATCATGCTTTATACGGCGGTGAGAGGTGAGCCATGGCTGACATGCGTTTGATCGTTGCGGGAGCCGGCGGCCGAATGGGCCGCACGCTGACGCGGGTGATTTCCGAAACCCCGGGGGCGGTGCTGGTCGGCGCGCTGGAAGCGCCGGGCTCGGAGCTGCTCGGCAAGGACGCCGGCGTGCTCGCCGGCCTTCCTGCCAACGACGTCAAGCTGTCGGCCGATCTGTGGTCGATGTCGGCGAACGCCGACGGCATCCTGGATTTCACCGTGCCGGCCGCGACCATCGCCAATGTCGCGATCGCGGCCGAGCGCGGCCTGGTTCACGTCATCGGTACCACCGGCCTGTCGCAGTCCGACGATGCGGTGATCCGCAGCGTCACCGACCGTGCCATAGTGGTGAAGTCGGGCAATATGAGCCTCGGCGTCAATCTGCTCGCGGCGCTGGTCAAGCGCGTCGCGCAGTCGCTCGACCAGAGCTTCGACATCGAAATCCTCGAGATGCATCACAAGTCCAAGATCGATGCGCCGTCGGGCACCGCCTTGATGCTCGGCGAAGCCGCCGCCGCGGGACGCAAGATCGCGCTCGATCAGCATTCGGCGCGCGGCCGCGACGGCCTGACCGGCGCGCGTCGCGCCGGCGACATCGGCTTTGCCTCGCTGCGCGGCGGCACCGCGGCCGGCGATCACAGCGTGATCTTTGCCGGCCCCTCCGAGCGCATCACGCTGTCGCATCATGCCGAGGACCGCGCGCTGTTCGCGCAGGGCGCGCTGAAGGCGGCGCTGTGGGCGCACGGCAAGAAGCCCGGCATGTATTCGATGACCGACGTTCTCGGGTTGAGTGACTAGAGCATGATCCGGAAAAGTGTGAAGCGGTTTTCCGAAACGATCATGCTCAAACGAGAAGCCAAAGCGCGATGTTGACTCAACCAGATATCATCGTGCTTTGCCGCTCGACGAGATCAAATCCAGCCAAGCGAAAACGGAATCTGAAATGAGTGATCGTCTTCTTGTGCTCGTTCGTCATGGTCAGAGCGAATGGAATCTGAAGAACCTGTTCACCGGGTGGAAGGATCCTGACCTCACCGAGCAGGGCATCGCCGAGGCCAACGACGCCGGCCGCAAGCTGAAGGCGCAGGGCCTGTCGTTCGACGTTGCCTTCACGTCCGATTTGACCCGCGCGCAGCATACGCTGAAGCTGATGCTGGAGCAGATCGGTCAGACCGGACTGCCAACCACGAAGAATCTGGCGCTCAACGAGCGCGACTACGGCGATCTCTCGGGCCTCAACAAGGACGACGCTCGCAAGAAGTGGGGCGAGGACCAGGTCCTGATCTGGCGCCGCTCCTACGACGTGCCGCCGCCCGGCGGCGAGAGCTTGAAGGATACGCTGGCGCGCACGTTGCCCTATTATGTGCAGGAGATCCTGCCCGGCGTCTTGCGCGGCCAGCGCACGCTGATTGCCGCCCACGGCAATTCGCTGCGCGCGCTGATCATGGTGCTGGAGAAGCTCTCGCCGGAGCAGATCCTCAAGCGCGAACTCGCGACCGGTGCCCCCGTGGTCTATCGGCTCAACGCCGATTCCACCGTGGCGTCGAAGGTCGATCTGGCGGGGTAAGCGAAGCGGTCGATAGTCGACCCGTCATCCTGAGGTGCGAGCGCTTGCGAGCCTCGAAGGATGCACGGCCACCAGCCGGGCCATCGACCCTTCGAGGCTCGCTCCGCTCGCACCTCAGGGTGACGGTGAAAGAGCGCGTCGGTTTAGTGCAAGCCCACCTGCCCGGCTTCCCAGCCCAGCATCGCCTGCTTGCGGGTGATGCCCCAGTGGTAGCCGGTCAGCGCGCCGCTCTTGCCGAGTGCGCGGTGGCAGGGGACGACGAACGACACCGGATTGCGGCCGACCGCGGCGCCGACGGCGCGCGAGGCCTTCGGGCTGTTGATCTTGCAGGCGATGTCGGAATAGCTCACCGCGCGGCCCATCGGGACCTTGAGCAGCGTTTCCCACACCCGCACCTCGAAGTCGGTGCCGATCAGGACGACGCGCAGCGGCTGGTCCGCCCGCCACAGCCTTGTATCGAACACCCGTTGCGCCAATGCGGTGGTGCCGCCGGTATCCTCGACATAGGTCGCGTTCGGCCAGCGCCGCTTCATGTCGGCAAATGCCGTCTGCTCGTCGCCGGGGTCGGCGAAGGCAAGCCCCGCGAGCCCGCGGTCCGTTGCGATCACGATCGCGGTGCCGAACGGCGAGGGATGGAAGCCGTAGCGCAGCGTCATGCCGCCGCCGCCGGTCTTCCATTCGCCCGGCGACATCGCCTCATGCGTGACGAACAAATCGTGCAGCCGTCCCGGGCCTGAAAGACCAGAGTCGAGTGCGGCATCGAGCACGCTGGCGGAATCGCGCAGCAGGTTCTTGGCGTGATCGAGCGTCAGCGCCTGCATGAAGGCCTTCGGCGTCAGCCCGGCCCAGCGGCGGAACAGATGGTGCAGTTCATCCGGCGTGACGGCGGCGGCATCGGCCATCGCTTCGATGGTCGGCTGCGCGCGCCAGTGCTCCGAGATGAACGCGATGGCACGCCGCACCGAATCATAGTCGCGCAGCGCGGCGCTCTGGAGGCCCGGCTTGGCCAGGCGCTGGTCATGTATGGCGAGTGTCATCATGGTGTCTGATTTAGGAGCCATGGCGCGTCCAAACCACCCGATTTCTGACAAGCTGGCCTAGTGAACGGGATTGTAAGTCGGACCGCGTTTCGCGGCGTTCAAGGCGGCCGTCAAGGCCTTGGAAAAGCTTGCCTTTTCGTCCGGGCCGAGGAAGCTGCCGACGCTGACGCGGCGGCCCCGCGACACCAGATAAAGCCGCTCGATGCCGAACTCCTCATGCGAGATCTGCTCGAACCGCACCCACAGCGGATTGAGCACCCATTCGGCCACATGGCCGCGGTGGCTGATCCGGCGCACCCGCAGTTCCGACGGCGTGACGGTGATCTCTTCGCTCGCCCTGGCGGTACGGAAATTGACCTTGAACGCCCAATAGATCACCAGCGCGTCGAGACCGAAGAAGCCGAAGATCGGCCAGGCGCCGAGCCACCAGAACACCGCGCCGGCGACGAAGCTGACCACCGCGACGAACGACATCAGCACGATGAAGCCGGTGCGGTTGAGCGAGCGGTGCGGTGTGAGCAGCGCCGAGAACAGCTTCGGCTCAGCCTCGGGCGCATCGACGTCGAGGTCATTGGCCCCGAGGTCTTTCTTGGGGTCTTGGCCCGGATCAAAGTCGTTGCCTGCGGTCATGACGTATCAGTATATCCCGTTCATGGCCAAAATCATCCGCTCTCAACGCGCCAGCACCTCAAGCGTTCGGTCCGCGCCGAAGAAGAAAGCTGCGAAAGCGGCAACGCCGCTGTCCAAACGCGCGGCAAGGAAGCCGACGACCAAGGTCGTCAAGAAAACCGCAAAGCCAAAACCATGGACGGCGGAGGAGGTCTACGAGGCCTTCGACCGGTTCCGCAAAGCCAATCCCGAGCCGAAGGGCGAGCTCGAGCATCTCAACCCCTACACGCTGCTGGTCGCGGTGGTGCTGTCGGCGCAGGCAACCGACGCCGGCGTCAACAAGGCGACGCGGGCGCTGTTCGCGGTCGCCGACGCGCCGGAGAAGATGCTTGAGCTCGGCGAAGACAGAGTGCGCGACTACATCAAGACCATCGGGCTCTATCGCAACAAGGCCAGGAACGTCATCGCGCTGTCCGAGAAGCTGATCGCCGAATTCGGCGGCGAGGTGCCGCGCACCCGTGCCGAGATCGAGTCATTGCCCGGTGCCGGCCGCAAGACCGCGAATGTCGTGCTCAACATGGCGTTCGGCGAACACACGATGGCGGTCGACACCCACGTGTTTCGCGTCGGCAACCGCACCGGCCTCGCGCCCGGCAAGACGCCGCTCGAGGTCGAGCTGGGACTGGAGAAGGTGATCCCGACCGAATTCATGCTGCACGCCCATCATTGGCTCATCCTGCACGGCCGCTATACCTGCCTCGCCCGCGGTCCGCGTTGCGATGTCTGTCTGATCAATGATCTTTGCCGGTGGCCGGAGAAGACCGTCTAAGCCATGATCGTCATCATGTGTTATTAGGCTCGTCCGGCGTTCCGGTGCGTGACTGAGGAGTGTAGTGTGACTGAGCAGGTTCAAGACGGTGCCTCACGGGTCACCCAGCCGGCTCTTGCTCCGGCGACGGCGCCAGTGACACCGAAATCTGCGACCAAGGGCTTCTGGGGCCGCTTCGCCATTCCGCTGTTTGCGGTGCTCGTCGCGCTCGCCTTCGTCGTTGTGGCGACCTCGCGCTGGAACGCGTGGGTCGGCAGCGCCAAAATCCAGACCACAGATGATGCCTATGTCCGGGCCGAGCTCACCCAGCTTTCCAGCCGCGTCTCGGGCGAGGTGCTGACCGTCGCCGTCTCCGATTTCCAGCGCGTCAAGGCCGGTGATCTGCTGGTGCAGATCGATCCTGCCGACTATCAGGCGCAGGTTGCGCAGGCCGAGGCGGGTGTGGTCGGCGCGCAGGCCGCGCTCGACAACCTCAACAACCAGGTCGAGCTGCAATATGCGACCATCGCGCAGGCCGAGGCCTCGCGGCTGTCTGCGGAGGCGCAGCAGACCCTGGCACGTCAGGAGCAAGAGCGTCAGCAGTCGCTGTCGCAAACCGACGCCGGCACGCGGCAGCGGCTCGAGCAGGCCACCGCATCCTACGCCAAGTCGGAGGCCGACGTGCAGGCCAGCCGTGCGGTGATCGCCGCGCAGCGCCATCAGCTCGAGGTCCTGCAAGGCACCAAGAAGCAGCGTGCCGCCGATCTCGACGCCGCCAAGGCACTGCTGGCATCGGCCAAGCTCAAACTCGGCTACACCAGGATCGCCGCGCCGTTCGACGGCATCACCGGCGAGCGCCAGGTGCAGCCGGGCGATTACGTCAACATCGGCACCAATCTGGTCAATGTCGTGCCGCTGCCGAATGTCTATGTGATCGCCAACTACAAGGAGACCCAGCTGACCAACGTCAGGCCGGGCCAGCCGGTCGAGGTCACCGTGGACACATTCTCCGGTCAGACGCTGCGCGGCGTCGTCGAGCGCATCGCGCCGGCGAGCGGATCGCAATTCGCGCTGCTGCCGCCCGACAACGCCACCGGCAATTTCACCAAGGTGGTGCAGCGCATCCCGGTGCGCATCCAGTTCGACAAGGGCCAGCCGCTGCTCGAGCGCCTGCTGCCGGGCATGTCGGTGGTGACGCGGATCAACACCGGCGAGGCGGTCGCCAATGGCGGAAAATGACGACCGTAACAGCGGCCCGGTCTCGCGCGGAGATGTCGCGCGCTATCCGCTGTTCGCCGTCGTCGCCGTGCTGCTCGGCGCGTTCCTGGCGAATTTCGACAGCCGCCTGACCACGGTTGGTCTGCCCGACCTGCGCGGCGCGTTCTCGCTTACCTTCGACGAGGGCGCCTGGCTTTCGACGGCGGCGATCGGTTCCCAGATCTTCATCGCACCCGCGGTGGCCTGGCTCGCCACCGTGTTCGGCCTGCGCCGCGTGCTCGGGATTCCGAGCCTGGTTTACGCCGTGGTCTCGCTGACCATTCCATTCGTGCACGACTACACCACGCTGATCGTGCTCAGCATCGCGCACGGCATGCTGCTCGGCACCTTCGTGCCGGCGACCTTGATGATCATCCTGCGCAACCTGCCGATCCGCTGGTGGGTGCCGGCGATCGCAATGTATTCGATCCGGGTCGGCTTCGCGCTGGATTCATCGAGCTCGCTGGTCGGCTTCTATGTCGAGCATCTCGGCTGGCAGTGGC
Organism: Bradyrhizobium sp. CCBAU 53421; assembly: GCF_015291625.1. Taxonomy (NCBI): domain Bacteria; kingdom Pseudomonadati; phylum Pseudomonadota; class Alphaproteobacteria; order Hyphomicrobiales; family Nitrobacteraceae; genus Bradyrhizobium; species Bradyrhizobium sp. CCBAU 53421. The sequence goes on along the minus strand of NZ_CP030047.1, from coordinate 173,399 downwards.
TGTACTGGCAGGGCGTCGTGGTCGCGCCGCTGATGGGCTTGATGGTGTATCTCGGCACGCCGAACGAGCCGGTCAATCGCGATCTGCTGCACCATGCCGATTGGGGCGGTATGCTGCTGCTCGGCGCCGGGGTGTCGATGGTCTATGCCGGGCTCGATCAGGGCAACCGGCTGGACTGGCTGTCCTCGGGCACCGTGATGGCGCTCCTGATCGGCGGCGGGCTGTTGATCGTTGCCTTCATGATCAACGAGATGGTCGCGCGCCGGCCCTGGGCACATTTCAACGTGTTGTTCTCGCGCAATATCGGGCTCTCGCTGATCGTCATCCTGCTCTACACGCTGACCAGCCTGTCGAACTCGTCGCTGGTGCCGAATTTCCTCGGCAGCGTCGGCGCGCTGCGGCCGGAACAGTCGGGCGCGCTGCTGTTCACCTACGGCGCACTGCCGATGTTCGTGCTGGTGCCGATCTCGATCCTGCTGCTCCGCCACCTCGATCCGCGCATCGTCGTGGTGCTCGGGTTCTCGGCATTCGCCGCCGCCAATCTCTGGGGCACGCAGCTGAGCCACGTCTGGGCGCGCGAGGACTTCGTCGGCATCGTCCTGCTCACGTCGGTCGGGCAGGCGCTTACGCTTTTGCCGATCATCATCATGGCGCTGTCCAATTCCGATCCGTCGCGGGCGACGGCATTCGCGGCCTATATCCAGATCATGCGGCTCGGCGGCGCCGAGATCGGCATCGCCCTGATGGGGACCTGGCTGCGGGTCCGCGAGCAGATCCATTCGAACTATCTCGGACAGCACGTCCAGAGCGGCGATGTCGACGTCGTGAACCTGCTGAAGCGATTGGCGGGCGAATTTTCCGGCCATGGCGTCGGAGCGGCGACGGGGCGCGCGGTCGGTACGCTCGCGGCCCTCGTGCAGCGCGAGGCCAACACGCTCGCCTACATCGACGGCTTCTGGCTGTGCTTCTGGCTGGCGATCCTGGCGCTGTTCCTGGTCGCGCTGATCACGCGGGCGCCGCAGGGTCCACTGTCGCCGGCGCCGCTTGGCTTCGTGAGGAACATGCTGCGCAAGCAAGACGCCGCCGCTTCCTGATTTGCGAGCGGCCCGGCGCGGCTAGCGCCGCTGGAGTCAATTTATAGTGAATGCGACGCTCCAGCTATCTCGCGGGCGTCTGAAATATTTTGCACGTCGCGTGGTTCCACAACCGGGGGAACTTGGAGCCACGATGATCGAGACCAAGCAGACGGCCGCGCTTGTTTCCATGGCGACGGCGGTTCCACCGCATCTGTTCCATCAGGGACAAGTCCTGCAAGCCGCGCGCAACCTTCTCGCCGACCGTTATCCCGAATTCGAGACACTCTCCAGCCTGTTCGTCAACACCGGCATCCAGCATCGCTACGGTGTGAAGCCGATCGAATGGTATCTCGAACGGCGCGGCTGGCCGGAGCGGACGCAGGCGTTCCTGGAAGGCGCGGAGGCGCTGTTCGTCGATGCCGCCCGCAAGGCGATCACCCGTGCCGACTTGACCGGCAGCGACATCGATATCGTGGTCACGGTGTGCTCGACGGGTATCGCGACGCCGACGCTGGAGGCGCGCGTCGCCGGCAAGCTCGGCCTGCGGACCGATGTGTCGCGCGTGCCGGTGTTCGGCCTCGGCTGCGCGGGTGGCGTGTCGGGCCTGTCGATCGCGGCGCGGCTGGCGCAGGCGCGGCCGGGCGCGAACGTGCTGCTGGTCGCGCTCGAGCTCTGCACGCTCGCGGTCCGCCATGACGAGCTCACCAAGGCGAACATCGTTGCCGCCAGCCTGTTCGGCGATGGCGCCGCGGCGATCGTGCTGCGCGCCGGCGACGGCGGCGCGACGCGGGTCGAGGCGACCGGCGAAAAGCTGTGGCCGGATACGCTCGGCATCATGGGCTGGACGGTCGATCCGGAAGGCTTCGGCGTCGTCTTTCAACGCACCATTCCGGATTTCGTCCGCGACCATGTCGGGCCGGCCGTCAGCGAAATCCTGGCGCGGATGGAGCTGACGGCCGAAGACATCGACCGCTTCCTCTGCCATCCGGGCGGCGCCAAGGTGATCGCCGCGCTGGAGCGGGCGCTCGCGCTCGACCAGGGCACGCTCGATCACGAGCGCGACGTCATCGCGGCTTGCGGCAACATGTCGGCCCCGACGGTTCTCTTCGTGCTCGAACGCGCCCGCGCCAGGGGTTTGCCGCCGCGCTCGCTGCTCACGGCGCTCGGGCCCGGCTTCACGCTCAGCTGCGTTGCGCTCAGGCACGCGGCATGAGCCTTGCTCCGGTCATCCTTGCGCTGGTCACCTTGCAGCGGCTCGGCGAGCTCGCGCTGGCACGCCACAACACGGCGCGGCTGCTGGCGCGCGGTGCGATCGAGGTCGGTGCTGGTCACTACCCGCTCATTGTGCTGGTTCACGCAGCCTGGCTGACCGCGCTGTGGATCTGGGGCGGCAACCAGGATGTCAACCTGGCCATGCTTGCGGCTTTTCTGTTGCTGCAAGGCTTGCGGCTATGGATCCTCGCAGCGCTCGGGTCGCGCTGGACCACGCGGATCATCGTCTTGCCGGGCGCGCCGCTGGTCGCATCCGGGCCGTACCGATATTTTCCGCATCCAAACTATGCCGTCGTCGTCGGTGAAATCGCGTTGCTTCCGCTTGCATTGCATCTGCCGGTATTGGCGCTGATCTTCACCGCGCTCAATCTCGCGGTGCTTGCGATCCGAGTTCGCGCCGAGAGCCGTGCCCTCGTGGTTGCGGACTGGCCGCGCGTCAGCACGCCATGAGCGACCCCGCGGATCATCCAACCGACAGCCCATCGGCGGCGACCTGGGCAGGCTTCCTCCTGATGTGCCTCGGCATGTTCATGGCGATCCTCGACATCCAGGTGGTGGCGACGTCGCTGCCGACGATTCAGCGTGCGCTCGCGATCTCGCCTTCCGCGATGAGCTGGATCCAGACCGCCTATCTGATCGCGGAGGTGATCGCGATCCCGCTGACCGGATTGTTCACCCATGCGCTGTCGCTCAGATGGCTGTTCGCGATCGCCGTGAGCCTGTTCACGGTCGCCTCGCTCGGCTGCGCCTTCAGCGGTGGCTTTGCCGTGCTGCTGGTGTTTCGCGTGCTGCAGGGATTTTCCGGCGGCGTGCTGATCCCCGCGGTGTTCTCGGCCGTGTTCATGCTGTTCCCAGCACGGCTTCATGCCGTAGCTACCACGATCGGTGGTGTCGTCGCGGTGCTCGCGCCGACGGTTGGACCTGTGGTCGGCGGCTGGATCACGCAGACCTGGTCATGGCCGTGGCTGTTCCTGATCAACCTGGTTCCGGGAACGATTGCAGCCACGGTCACGCCGTTGCTGCTTCCGAAGCAGGGCGTGAACCTCCGCGCGTTCGCCAGACTGGACGCATGGTCGCTGGTCCTGCTCGCAGCCGTGCTTGCAAGCCTCATGATCGGCCTGAAGGAAGCACCGCAGCGCGGTTGGGCCTCGATGCTTTGCCTCAGCCTGCTGACCGGAGGCATGGCCGGGATGGCGCTGCTGGTCCGGCGCACGCTCGGCGCGGCCGATCCGATCGCGCGATTGACGCTCTTCAAGCGGCGTTCGTTCGCGATCGGTTGCGCCCTGAGCTTTTGCCTCGGCATCGGCCTCTATGGATCGACCTATCTGATGCCGGTCTTCCTCGGCTTCGTCCGCCGCCATGATGCGTTCGAGATCGGCACCATCATGCTGGTCACGGGGGTTGCGCAGCTCGTCGCCGCGCCGCTGGCGGCGATCCTCGAAAGCCGCCTCGGCGCGCTTGCGCTGACGAGCGCGGGCTTCGCCTTGTTCGCGCTCGGCCTCGGCTTGAGCGCTTTTCAGCCCCGCACGGCGGATTTCGGCGAGATGTTCTGGCCGCAGATCGTGCGCGGCGTCGCGATCATGTTCTGCCTGCTGCCGCCGACGCGCATTGCGTTGGGCACCCTGCCGGAGGCAGAGGTTGCCGACGCCAGCGGACTGTTCAACCTGACGCGCAATCTGGGTGGCGCGATCGGGATCGCCTTGATCGATACGATCCTCTACGGGCGAAGCCCAATTTATGGTGAGGATTTTCGTGCACGCCTGCTGGCAGGCGATCTCAACGCGGCACAGGCGATCGGCCTCGATCCGATGTTGCTGATCAACCGTCCGCCGGGACCGCCGGACGAGGCGGCGGTAGCGTTTGTCCGGCCGCTGGTCGAGCGGGCATCGCTCGCGCTCAGCGTCAACGAGGCATGGGCGATGCTCGCCTGCGTGGCTATTGTCGGGTTTCTGCTGGTGCCATTGGCGCGCGATCGGACGCCTGCATCGGTGCAGGTGCCTCGGGATGCGGCCTAGATCGAAGGCACGTTGCTTCGCCGCACCGGTTCGATCAGCTCGCGCCGCGGGCCGGACAGCCGCTTGTACATGTGCACCATGAACGCCATCCCGAACAGCGGCGTCGCAAGGTTGACGATCGGGATCGAGACGAAGGCCGCGATGAACAGGCCCGCGGTGAACACGGTCGCCGCATTCTCCTTGCGCATCGCCTTGGCGTCATCAGGCGAGCGGAAGCGCATCGCCGCGAGCTCGAAGTATTCGCGGCCGAGCAGCCAGGCGGTGGCGATGAAGAAGATGATGAAGCCCGCGCCCGCAAACAGCACGAACGGCAGCGCGACCAGGTAGACCAGGACGGTGAGCAGTGCCGTCTTGACGCCCTCGATGGTCGCGAGCGTGACCGGCAGCGCCGTGCCGGGATGGTCGGCCGGATAGTGCTCGCGCTCGACATGGTCGGCGACGTCGTCGACGAACAGGCTCGCCACCAGCGAGGTGATCGCGGGCATCAGGAAGATGCCGCCGAGCACGACGCCAAGGCCCGCCGAAATCGAGATGATCCAGGACAGTACGTGCAGCGTGGAATGGAAGCTGGGGCCGAGCATGCCTTCGGCCCAGACCTCGCCGGCGTCGGCAAACCAGCTCAGCAGCCGCTGCAATCCGATCGCCAGCACGGTGATCAGCACCAGCGCAAGCCCGATCGAGCGCCACAGGATCGTGCGCATCGGCGGCGACAGGATTTGCGAAAGCGCCTTGACGGCGGCGTCGAACATGACCGGGTTACCTCTGCAAATTGACGAGCGAGAGGTAGCCACCCAATATGGCTTCGGCAAGTGCCGCGTGTGTCGCGGTTAGAGCGTTAATGCGCTAGGCGTCGAGCGGCTTGCCGCGGACGTTGGGTCCCCAGACACCGATCGTAACAATCACGATGACCATTGCCGCGGTGATCAGGCCGAATACGCCGCCGACGCCGGCCTCCTTCAACATGAACGCCACGATGAAGCCGGAGAAGGTCGCGCTGAGCCGGCTCATCGAATAGACGAGGCCCGCCGCGCGTGCCCGGATCGCGGTCGGGAACACCTCGGTCTGGTAGGCGTGGTAGGCGTAGGACAGCGTCATGTTGGCGCCGGTCACCAGCACGCCGCTGGCGATCAACAGCGCCGGCTCGGTGAGCTGCGCGAAGGCGAGGCCGAATACCGAGATCGCGGCGGCCGCGCCGCAGATGATCCATTTGCGCTCGAAGCGGTCGGCGAAGGTTGCTGCCAGCAGCGGCGCGAGCGGATAGGCGAAGGCGATGATGAAGGAATATTGCAGGCTCTTGGTGACGTTGATGCCCTTCTCGACCAGCAGTGCCGGCACCCAGTTGGAGAAGCCGTAGACGCCGAACGCCTGGCACAGGTTGAAGATCATGAACAGCGCGACGAGCGAGGCGTAGGGCGGCCGGAACAAATCGGCGTAACCGGTCTCGACCGGCGCACGTGCCGGCGCCATCGCGGCCATAGTCGCAGCGCGCGGCGCGGCCGCCGGCGATGCAGCCTCGAGCGTCCGCATGATCTTTTCGGCCTCGGCAACGCGGCCATGGCGGGCCAGCCAGAGCGGGCTCTCCGGCACGTACAGCCGCAGCACCCAGATGATCATGCTGGCGGCGGCGCCGATCAGCACAACCCAGCGCCAGCCATCGATGCCGTAAGGCGAGAGCGGCACCAGCCACCACGACAGCGCGGCGACAACAGGCACCGCCGACAGCATCACCGCCTGGTTGATCGCAAAGGCGCGGCCGCGCATCCAGCTCGGCACCAGCTCGGTGATGTAGGCGTCGATGGTGATGACCTCGATGCCGATCCCGATTCCGGCGATGAAGCGCCACAGCAAGAGGCCGCCTGGCGTGGTCTGGCACGCCATGATCACCGATGCCGCGCTGTAGAACAGCAGCGAATAAGTGAACACGGCCTTTCGCCCGTAGCGATCGGCGAGGAAGCCGAGGCAGAAGGTACCGATGAACAGGCCGGCGAAGGTCGCCGCGACGAAGGCGCCGATGCCGGAGAAGCCGAAGAACGCTTGCGTCGTCGTGGTCATCAGCCCGCTGCGGGCAAGGCCCGGCGCGATATAGCCGGTGAAGAACAGATCGTAGATTTCGAAGCAGCCGCCGAGCGAGAGCAGGATCACCAGCCGCCAGACATAGCCCGAGGTGGGCAGCGCCTCGAGCCGCCGCGAGATCTCGTCAGGTCCGCTTGTCGTGTTGGCAAGATCGGCAACCGAGCCGAGTTCGACGGCGCTCATGATGGTCCTCCCCGAATGCTCCAGCGGCCGCCTTTCTTGCGTAGGCGTGCCGGCCAGGCATGTTTGGCAGCCGGGTGCCAGAAATCCAGACGAACATATCGAAGGAAACGTTCGATATTTTCGATAGCGCTGCGCCTGACGCGCTCGAATGCGCCTCAGATCAGCAGCGTTGCCTCCCACGCGCCGCGCCCGACCTGTTCGGCGATCAGGGAGCGGATCAGCCGGCACATCTCCTCCATGACATAGGTCATCGGCCGGTTGCGCAAGCGGCAGAGATAGAGGGTGCGGCTCAGCCTGGGTTCGATCACCTCGCGTGCGACCAGCAATCGCGCTTTCAATGGCTCGCTGACGAAGTGCGTCGTCGCGATCGTGCAGCCGAGGCCCGCGGTCAGCGCGCCGATCATACCGCTGGTCGAATTGAGGTGCAGGATCGCATTGGCCTCCAGCCGCTTCAGCGGCACGGGGTCGTCCAGCAGGGCGCGGGCCGACAGCCCGTGCCGCAGCAGGATCAGCGGCAGCTGCGCCACCTGCTCGAACGTGATCGGTCCCTTCTTGCCGATCAGCTTCTCGGTGCCGACGCAGAACATCTGCTCCTCCAGCACTGGCTCCGCGATCAAATCCTTTTCCGATGGCGGGTTGTAGACCAGCGCGAGATCGACCTCGGAGCTCATCAGATGCAGCAGCGTCGCGCCGGAGAGGCTCTCGGTCAGCGACAGCTTCAGGTTCGGATATTTGGTCAGCACGGTCCGCATCAGCGGCACGCCGATCGACTTCATGCCGGAATTGGCCATGCCGATCGAGATCTCGCCGGCAATGGCGCTGCCGCCTTCCTTGATCTCGCGCTCGGCCGCGGCCATCGCGCGCAAGATGATGCGGGCATGCTCATACAGCCGCTCGCCCGCCGCGGTCGGTTCCATGCCGCGCGGCTTGCGCTCGAACAGCGGCGTGGCGAATTCCGCCTCCAGATTGGCGATGTGGTGGCTGAGCGCGGATTGCGCGACATTGGCCTGATCCGCCGCCCGCGACAGGTTGCGCTGCTCGTAGACCGCGATGAAATAGCGAAGCTGGCGCGAATCCATGAAGGTTCTGCGTTCTAGAACGACGAATGCACTATTCGACAGATTATATTTTTCAGATAGCGTGCGGAAGCCTAACCTGCGCCGATCACAAAGCGTTTTCGAGCGAAGTGAGTACCGGTTCGCGTGAAGAAAACGCGTCTGAACAAGAGCGCAACGAGCACGGAGAAACCGATGACCGGGAGCGGATTGCCGCTGGAAGGCGTGAGGGTCGTCGAGATGACCCACATGGTGATGGGGCCGACCTGCGGCATGATCCTGGCGCAACTCGGCGCCGAGGTGATCAAGGTCGAACCTCCGGCCGGCGACAAGACCCGCTCGCTCGGCGGCATGGGCGTCTCGTTCTTCCCGCTGTTCAATCGCGGCAAGCGCAGCGTCGTGCTCGATCTTGCGAGGTCCGAGGACCGCGACACCATGCACCGGCTGCTCGCCGGCGCCGATGTGTTCCTGGAGAATTTCCGCGATGGCCAGCTCGACAAGCAGGGACTCGGGCCTGAGGACCTGCGCGCGAAATATCCGCATCTGATCATCGCCGGCCACAAGGGCTTTCTCTCCGGGCCCTACGATCATCGCCCGGCGCTCGACGAGGTCGTGCAGATGATGTCGGGACTCGCGGCGATGACCGGCACGCGCGACAAGCCGCAGCGCGTCGGCTCTTCCGCCAACGACATCATGGGCGGCATGTTCGGCGTGATCTCGATCCTCGCCGCGCTCTATCAGAAGCGTGGCGGCAAGGCTGATGGCGCCGACATCCGCATCGGCCTGTTCGAGAACTGCCTGTTCCTGGTCGCCCAGCACATGGTCGAGTACGAGATGACCGGGCGCAAGCCGCGCTCGATGCCGGAGCGCGAGCACGCCTGGCCGATCTACGACATCTTCGATGCCGCCGGCGGCGACCGCATCTTCATCGGGGTCGTTACCGAAGGCCATTGGCAGAGCTTCTGCCGCGAGTTTGGGTTGACGGAATTCGCCGACGATCCGACGCTGCGCTCGACCACGGACCGCATCATGGCGCGCGACCGGATCATCCCGCGCGTTGCCGAGGTGATCAAGGGCTGGAACGTCGCCGACCTTTCGGCGCGGCTCGACGCGCTCAACATCTGCTTCTCGCCGATCAATCGGCCGGAGGATCTGCTCGGGGATCCGCATGTGCTGCGGCCCGGCGGGCTCGTCAACAATCTCAACGCCGACGGCAAGCCGTTCCGCGTTCCCGCATTGCCGGTCGAATGGAACGGCCGCCATATCGGCGAAGGCTTGAAGGTGCCGGTGCTTGGCGCCGATACCGATGCGGTCCGCGCCGAGCTCGCACAACAGAAGATTTCATCAACCGGAAACGCTGCGTGAGGCTGACATGACCCGCGTCCACGATATCTATCCCAACGACAGAGTGAGCCTGCGCGAGGTCGGTCTGCGCGACGGCCTGCAGCTCGTGAAGACATTCCCGTCGACCGCCGCGAAGCAGCGCTGGGTGCGCGACGAATATGCCGCCGGCGTCAGGCATTTCGAGGTCGGCTCGTTCCTGCCGGCCAAGACTTTCCCGCAATTCGTCGACGTACGCGATGTGGTCGCCATCATTGCGGCGCTGCCCGGCGCGCATGGCGTCGCGCTGGCGCTGAACGAGCGTGGCGTCAACGAGGCGCTGGCGTCCGGCGTTGCCGAGATCGCCTCGGTGGTGTCGGCGACCGAGGAGCACAGCCAGGCCAATGCCAACCGCTCGCGCGAGTCGGCGATCGAGAACATCAAGCGGCTTTGTGAATTGCGCGACGCAAGCGCGCACAAGCCGCTGGTCAATGCCGCGATCTCGATGGGGCTAGGCTGCTCGATCGTGGGTGCGGTCGATCCGAAGGAGGTGCTGCGCCTCACTGAGAAGCTGTACGAGGTCGGCGTCGACATGGTCGCGATCGCCGATACCGTCGGCTATGCCGGGCCGAAGCAGGTCGGCGAGCTGACGCGAGGCGCGGTGAAGATCGCAGGCGCCAGGCCGGTCTGCGTCCACCTGCACGACACCCGCGGCATGGGCATCGCCAATGCCTCCGCTGCGCTCGACGAAGGCGCCCGCGTGCTTGATGGCTCGCTCGGCGGCCTCGGCGGCTGCCCGTTCGCGCCGGGCGCCACCGGCAATGTCGTGTTCGAGGACCTCGTCTTCCTCTGTGAGAGCAAGGGTTTTCCGACCGGCATCGATCTCGATCGGCTGGTCGAGGTGCGGTCGATCCTGAAAGCCGAGATGCCGAACGAGCAGCTCTATGGCGGCCTCGCCCGCGCCGGCCTGCCGCGCGGCACCAAGGCGAAGGCGGCGTAGCTCTTCTCCCTCGCCCCGCTCTTGCGGGGAGAGGGTTGGGGTGAGGGGTATTCTCCGCGAGTGAAGCGCGTGGACGGAGCTGTACCCCCTCACCCGGATCGCATCTAACGATGCGATCCGACCTCTCCCCGCAAGCGGGGCGAGGTAAGCATCTTCAGTCGTGCCGATGCCCACGCGTGCGTCTGACGCTGGCGAGGACGTTCCGATCAGTCGCGCGTGCGGCGGATCGAACTGAAGTCCTCGACGTCGGGCTGCATAGGGGGTGTTTCGCGATAGGGCGGTACGATCAGCATCACGATCCGCCGTGTCCGACCGGGCCTGCCGAGCAATGTCGCCTGGGCATCAAACTCGGAGCGAAAGACGTCGGTCGCGCGCAACGTCGTGCGCGCCATCCAGCTCAGGCAGTCCGGCTGGTCGGCGAAGCACATTGCGGCCCAGCCGCGATCGAGCGTGGTCTTGCGCGGCAAGCCCCAAGTGTATTGATAGGCGAACGGCCGGGCATAGCGCGGATGATCCGGGCTGTAGAAGGCGGCAGCGAAGGCGAGCGCATCGTCGCCGCTGACGGCGGCGAGCGGCGTCCCGGCGGCGTCGCGCCATCGCATCGTGAGCTCCGCCGCGGCTGCATGATAGAAGTCGCGGCCTTCTTCGTAGCCGTAAGCATTGCGATAGAGGGCATGGATCGGCGCGCCGACAACGACCGCGAGAATGGCGATACTCGCCACCATGACCGCCAGGTTGACCGCGTAGAAGCGCTCGATCGGGTAGCTCGTTGTGCACACGATCAGGACCACAAACAGGAAGAGACCCTGTACCGCCCAGAGCGACGGCAGGTCGGTGCCGACCGCGAGCGAGACGATCACCGGAAACAGGATGGTCCCGATTGCGACCAGCAGCAACAGGCGAAGCCCCGGGTTCATCGCGCGGAGATCGGCCGGCAGCCGCGCCAGCCGCGGGCCGGCAATGAACACCCAGGTCACCGCCGCAATCGAGAGCGCCGCGATCAGCCCCAGGATGAAGTAGGTGACTTCCCATAACGCGGCGACATGATCGGCGCCGGCATGCGCAAGCGCATAGTCGAACGTCGTCGCGCCCGTGGTGGCCAGCCAGTGCAGATGCGGGCCGAGCACGAGCAGGCCGGCCAGCGTCGAGATCCAGGGCGAGGCCGACAGCAGATAGCGGCGGCGATCCGGATGCAGCACGGAAGCGAAGACGAAGCTTGCGACCAGGAAGATCGAATAATACTTCCCGAGCATCGCGAGTGCAGCCGCCGCGCCTGCCGCGATCGCCCAGCCGAGCTGCCTCGGCGCCTCGAACGCACGCAGGAAGCAGTAAGTTGCCAGCGGCCAGGCTGCCAGCAGCACCGTGTTCGCGTTGAACCGCTGAGCATGGAATTGATAGACCGGCAGCAGCATCAACAGCAGCAGCACGATCGCCCGCTTCTCGCCGCGGACAAAGCGGCGCGAGACCAGGTCGACCGCCCACAGCGCCACCGCTGCGTTGACCATCGCCATCAGCTGCAGCGACCAATCAGCCAGAGGGAAGACCGCCGTCCATCCCCGTGCGATCCAGCCCATCAAGGGTGGATGCTTGGGGTAGCCCCATGCGAGGTGCCGGCCGAGCGTCCAGGTCTCGAGCACGTCGGGATGCAGGCCGGCGCCGAGATAGGCGATGACGAGATACGCGGTCCAGATCGCGACAAACAGGACGAGCAGGATCGGGATCGACCATCCGGTCTCGATTCCCTCCAGCCATTTGATCAACGGACGGCGCCAGCGCGCCGGGTCCTTCTCCGACGCCGCGGCCATCGCCGAGAAATTGATGATCGAAAGCACCGTAAAACTACCGGATGAAAGCAAGCTTGAAGCGCGCGCACCCTATTGATGTGGCACCGAGAACTCAACGTCGAAGCCGGACGATGAGACGGATTCCAGATCATGGTTGACGCGGCCAACGCCCGACATTCCGAGCCTGATGCCTGCGCCCGTTACACCGACGCGCTCTCGGCCTCGGTCACTTCCGCAGCCGGAAGCGGCGCCTCTTCGTCAGTCGCTTCAGGAACAAGCGGCGGCGATTTGCGCTCTGGAAACACACTGAATTCGCCGGCTACCTCCTGGAGCGGCTTCTGCTTGTCGGCCCAGTGCAGGGCCGTGTAGTCGAAACCGTGCACGATGGTGGGTTTGACGACCTCGAAATAGGGCGAGATGTCGAAGTCGCGCGGCATGTAGAGCGAGGAATCGCGGATGTGCAGGATCTCGCGGCGCGCCTTGCGGCTGGCAGCGCGCGTGATCTTGGGCAGGATCGGATAGCGCACGGCGTCGAAGGCCTGTGCGATCAGCGCCGAGCAGATGATCTTGGTCGGATCGCCGGAGCCGAACGCGATCATCCGGCGGCGCCAGCGCTGCGGGATCGGCAGCGGAAACAGATAGCGCGCGAGATCGACGATGTTCTTGGTGTCGTAGCCGAAGCCGATGCGGTTGATGGCGTAGCGGCACACCGTGGTGCGGTCCTCGAAGGACAGCCCGACCGGCCGGCAGAGGCGGGTGTGATAGGATAGGTATTTCGACAGCGGCGCGGAGGTGACGCCTTCGCCGATATTGGCTTCGATCAGCACATGCTGTTCGCCGTCAGGCTCGAACGCGCCGTCGATCGGTCCGACGAACAGCGCGGCGTGCGACCAGGTCGACTGCGTGAGGTATTTGATGATGCCGGAAATCCGGTTGTTGCCCTCGACCAGCAGCACATCGCCGGGCTGCAGGATGCTCCGCAGATGGTCCGGGTCGCTCGGCGTGAACGGTTCGTAACCGGGGACTTCCTTCGACAGGTACCCCGCAATCCATTTACCGACGGTATCGAGCATTACGCCCATGGATTCCCCCCAGCGGTTCTACGACCGCTTCTGTTCACTTAATCATGGTCGCAAGCCGTTGCAATTTAGTTCATGCCATCGCCGGATCAATCATGATTGATTTACCATGATGGTTGCTGCGATCGGTGAGATGCGGCACAGTTCGCGAAGCGTTCCCATTCTCTGCAAGTCGGCGGAAACCATGCCAGAAGCTATGTCATGACAGTGACCCGCCGCGATTTCCTGTCGGCGTCCGGAGCTCTCGCGCTGGCGCCCGTGCTCGGCGGGCGGGTTCTCGCCGCGCCACCGCCGCGCGAGGCCGACATCGTCGTGATCGGCGCGGGAGCCGCGGGCATTGCCGCGGCGCGACGGATCGTCGCCGCGAACCGCAAGGTGATCGTGGTAGAGGCATCCGGCCAGGTCGGCGGTCGCTGCCAGACCGATGCATCGACCTTCGACGTGCCGTTCGACCGCGGTGCGCGCTGGATGCACAATCCCGAAACCAATCCGATGATCCGGCTGGCGCGCTCCGCGGGCCTCGACATCGTCACGGCGCCTGCCGGCCAGAAAATTCGCATCGGCCGGCGCTACGCCCGTCCCGGCGAGACCGAGGAGTTTCTGGCGGCACTGGTGCGCGCCAATCGTGCCATCGACGACGCCGCGCGCAAGGCCGATATCGCCTGCGCCGCCGCCATGCCGAAGGATCTCGGCGATTGGGCCGGCACCGCGGAATTCCTGCTCGGCGCCAATTTCAGCGGCAAGGACCTGAAGGACCTCTCGGCCGTCGACAAGGTGCGCGCGCAGGATCGCAACACCGCAATCGCCTGCCGGCAGGGGCTCGGCGCGCTGATCGCAAAGCTCGGCGAGGGGCTGCCGCTCGTGCTGTCGACGCCGGCGCAGCGCATCCTGTGGAGCAATCGCGACGTGACGGTCGAGACGGCATCCGGCAAGATTGTCGCGCGCGCCGCCATCGTCACCGTGTCGAGCAACGTGCTCGCGAGCGGCAATATCAAGTTTGCGCCCGAGCTTCCGAAGCGCGCGCTCGACGCCGCCGCCAAGCTGAGCCTCGGCAGCTACGATCGCATCGCGTTGCAGGTTCCCAGCAATCCGCTCGGGCTGTCGCGCGACGACGTCATCATCGAGCAGAGCAATTCGACCAAGACGGCCTTGTTTTACGGCAACATCGCCGGCTCCTCGCTGTGCACGATCGATGTGGCCGGCTCGTTTGGCCGCGACCTGTCGGCGCAGGGCGAGAAGGCGATGACTGCGTTCGCGGTGGAATGGCTGAGCAAACTCTATGGCAGCGAGGTCGGCGCCGCCGTGAAGAAGACCAGCGCGACGCGCTGGAATGCGCAGCCTTTCGTCCTCGGTGCGATGTCGGCCGCAGCGCCCGGCGCGCAATTCTCGCGCAGGATCCTGTCCGAGCCGATCGGCGCGATGTATCTCGCGGGCGAGGCCACCCACGAGACGCTGTGGGGAACGGTCGATGGCGCCTGGGATAGCGGCGAGCGCGCCGCGGACGCCGCGCTGCGCAGGATCGGCGGCGTGAAGGAAGCGACGCCGGAGCCGGCAGCCCCCGCCGCAAAACACAAACGCCGCGCGCCGCGCTCCGCCGGGCCGATGAATTGACGGCTGGGGTAGACTGGGCAGCGCGGGTAGATGTTCGGGTAGTAGACCGCCGCACAACCGATGTCGTCCCTGCGAAATCAGGGGACCCATAACCACTGAAACCAATTGCGGAAGCGAGCTGTGGCCCCAGCGTTGCGCTGCAATGATCGCTTGTGGTTATGGGTCCCGGGTCGCGCTTCGCTTGCCCGGGACGGCAGCGTGTTTGTTGCACGATCTTTGAGTCACACATCCGCCTTCGCACGCCCCGGAAGGGTGGAGGGAGTGCGCCCGCCTCACACCGGCAGCTTCAATTCCATCAGATCCTTGGCCACCACGATGCGGCCCTTGAAATTCGTCTTCACGTCCCGTGTCCAGTCGTCGTCGGTGACGGTGGGATCATCGCCGGGGACGAAGTGGCTCAGCACCAGCGTCTTGACGCCGGCGGCGGCTGCGATGCGGCCGACGTCTTCGGTCGAGGTGTGGCTGTCGAGCAGGTGCTTCTTCAAGGTCGCGCCGTTCTTGGTCTTTGCCACCAGGCGATCGACCGCGGGAATGTAGAGGCATTCGTGCACCAGCACGTCGGCACCCTTGGCGAACTCGGCCAGCTTCGGATTGTAGGCGGTGTCGCTGGAGAACACGATCACACCGTCCGGGGTCTCGAACTTGTAGGCGAAGTTGTCGACGATGGGCGGATGCGGCGTGCGGAACGCGGTGACGGTGACGTCAGGCGTCTTCAGCACGACGCCGCCGTCGGTGATGTCCTTGGCGACCAGCAGCTTGCGCGGATCGGGCCGGCCTTCATCCTCGATCCGGGTCTCGACGTCGAACTTGTTGAGCTCCCAATATTCTTTTGTCATCGCCTCGATGCCCTTGGGGCCGAACGAATGGATCGGCGTCGAGAGGCCCGCCGCCCAAGCGTTGTAGAACAGATTGCCGTATTCGAGGTTGTGATCGGAATGGTGGTGGCTGATGAAGATGTACTTCACGGACGGGATCGGCACGCCGGCGCTGACCAGCTGGCGGCTGACGCCCATGCCGCAATCGATCACGAACGGCGTGTCGTTGACGACGACGAGATTGGCCGGGTTGGCGGCGCCGATGCCGACCCGCGGGCCGCCCTTGGTGCCGAGGAACACGATGCGCGTGCGCGGCTTTGTGTCCTGTGCGCGGACCGCCGGTGCCGCGAGCATGGCAGCGCTGCCGAGCGCCAGTTTCAATGCGTTGCGGCGATCGATCATCGGTTCTCTCCCGTATTGTTTTCCGGACCCTACCCGCCGCGCAAAATGCCATCAAGCGCCGGCAGGCCGACGATGACGGCAGCCGCGATTAGCGCGTAGCAGATCGCGCGGAACACCTGCTCGCTGGCCTTGCCGAACAGCGACGCGCCGAACCAGACGCCGATGCCGTAGACCGGGCCGACGATCAGCGAGAACTTGATCGATTCGATCGTGACCAATCCGGTGAACCAGTAGCTGACGAGCGAGAAGAAATCCGAGGCGCCGAAGAACAGCACGATATTGGCGCGCGAGATCACCGAGGAGATCGGGCGTCCTAGCCAGTAGGCGACGATCGGCGGGCCGCCGGTCTGCGCGAGGCCGCTGCAGAAGCCGGAGAGGCCGCCGACGCCGATCGAGAGCGCGGGGTGATCCTTGCCGTGATAGCGCCAGCCCGACAGCAGCAGCGCGAGCAGCGCCGCGACGAAGCAGGAGATGATCCAGCGCGTCGTCACGGGCTCGAGCACGGTCAGGAAATAGGTACCGATGGGAACGCCGACCAGCGCGCCGGCGACCATGACCGCGGTTGCCTTGCGGTCGGCATGGGTCCAGGCGTTCGGCAGCAGCGGCGTGGCCGCGACGAAATCGATGATCAGCAGCAGCGCCGCCACCAGCCGCGGCGCCGCGACGCTGCTCGCCAGCGGCATGAAGATCAGCGCCGAGCCGAAGCCCGAGAAGCCGCGCGCCGTGCCCGACACGAACGCGATCGCGCAGATCGCAAGCGCGATGCTGGCCGAGATATCGGAGGGGATCAGGCTGAAGGAGGTCATGGGAGGACGCTTGGAGGCGATCTGTGATCTTACCTCGCCCCGCTTGCGGGGAGAGGTCGAAATTCAAGCGGAGCTTGAATTTCGGGTGAGGGGGAGCCTCCACTTGCTCCGCCCTTCACCACGTTTTGCGGAGCGAGCCCCCACCCCAACCCTCTCCCCGTAAGAACGGGGAGAGGGTTGGGGAAGCTCACGCCCGCAGCGTGCCGCCGGTCTTCTTGGTCACCTCGGCGACGACCTTGGCGGCGACGGCGTCGATCTCCTGGTCGGTCATCGTCTTTTCACGCGGCTGGATCGTCACCGCGATCGCGATCGACTTCTTATCGGGATCGATGCCCTTGCCTTCGTAGACGTCAAACACGGTCACGTCGGTGATCAGCTTCTTGTCGACATTCTGCGCCGCGCGAACGATGTCGCCGGCCTTGACGCCGCGGTCGACGATGAAGGCGAAGTCGCGCGACACCGGCTGGAACGCGGAGAGCTCCAGCACCGGCTTGGCGCGCGTCGCCCTCTGCTTGCCTTGCGGGATGCGCTCGAGGATCACTTCGAACACGATCATCGGACCGTCGGCGCCGAGCGCCTCGGCCGCACGCGGATGCAGCTCGCCGAAATAGCCGAGCACGTTCTGCGGGCCGATCTGGATGGTGCCCGAACGTCCCGGATGCAGCCACGCCGGACCGCCCGGCACGATCTGCAACGCCTGCATCGGTGCGCCGGCGGCCGCCAGCACGGCGAAGGCGTCGGCCTTGGCATCCATCGCATCCGCCGTGGTCGAGCCGGTCCAGTGCCGCCCTATGCCCTTCGACGAGGCGCAGCCATGGCGCACGCCGGACGCGGCCACGAGCTGGTCCTCGGGTCTGTCGCCGCGGAACAGCTGGCCGACCTCGAACAGCGCCACATCTGGATAGCCGCGGTTGATATTGGCCTGAGCCGCCGCGACGAGGCCGGGCAGCAGGCTCGGCCGCATGTCGGAGAGATCGGCCGCGATCGGATTGGCAAGCACGAGCTCGCTCTGGCCGCCGCCGAACAGTTTTGCCGCCTCGTTGGTGATGAACGACCAGGTCACGGCCTCCACCATGCCGCGGACGCCGAGCGCACGCTTGGCGCGGCGGGTGCGCTGCTGCATCGCCGTCAGCACCGGCTTGCGGGGCTCCTCGCCGCGATCGAACGGCGTCATCGGCACCTTGTCGACGCCGACGATGCGCACGATCTCCTCGACGATGTCGGCCTTGCCCTGCACGTCGGTGCGCCAGGACGGGATCGCGATCTTCACGACGGGTCCGTTGCCGGCCAGCATGAAGCCGAGCCGGGTCAGGATCAGCTTCACCTCGACCAGCGGCACTTCGATGCCGGCGAGACGCTTGACCTCGCTGAGCGGGAAGTCGATGACGCGATCCTCGCCGAACTGCTTGCCGACCACGACGTTCTCGGACGGCGTGCCGCCGCACAGCTCCAGCACCAGCTTGGTCGCGAGCTCGAGCCCGGGCACCATGAAGGCCGGATCGACGCCGCGCTCGAAGCGGTAGCGCGCATCGGAATTGATGCCGAGCTTGCGGCCGGTCTGCGCGATGTTGATCTCGTTCCACAGCGCCGACTCGATCAGCACGTCGGTGGTATTGTCGTCGCAGCCCGAGGCCTCGCCGCCCATGATACCGGCCAGCGATTCGACGCCATGCTCATCCGCGATCACGCAGACATTGCTGTCGAGCGTGTAGGTGCGGCCGTCGAGCGCAAGCAAGGTCTCGCCGTTCCTGGCGCGGCGTACGCTGAGGTTGCCCTGCACCTTCTTCGCGTCGAACACGTGCAGCGGGCGGGCGCGGTCGTAGGTCATGAAGTTGGTGATGTCGACGAGCGCGTTGATCGGGCGCAGGCCGATCGAGGTCAGCCGCTTCTGCAGCCATTCCGGCGACGGGCCGTTCTTCACCCCGCGCACCAGCCGCAGCGCGAAGCCCGGACACAGGGTGGCGTCTTCCACCTTGACCTGAACCGGGCAGGGGAATTCGCCCTTGATCGGCCTGATGCCGGGATCTCTGAATTTGCCCATGTCGGCCGCGGCCAGATCGCGCGCGATACCGTGCACGCCGGTGCAGTCCTGCCGGTTCGGCGTCAAATTGATCTCGATGGTGGGATCGCCGAGCCCGGCCCAGTCGGCATAGCCCTTGCCGAGCGGTGCGTCCGCCGGCAACTCCATGATGCCGTCGTGATCTTCCGAGATCTGCAATTCGGCCGCCGAGCACAGCATGCCGCGGCTCTCGACGCCGCGGATCGTGCCGACGCCGAGCGTGATGTCCTTGCCGGGGATGTAGGTGCCGGGCGGCGAGAACACGCTGATCAGCCCCGCACGCGCATTCGGCGCGCCGCACACCACCTGCACCGGCGCGCCGCCGTCGCCGGTGTCGACCATGCAGACGCGCAGCCGGTCCGCGTTCGGATGCTGCTCGGCCGAGATCACGCGCGCAATGGTGAACGGCGCGAGCGCTTTCGCCTTGTCCTCGATGTTCTCGACCTCGAGCCCGATCATGGTGAGCTTGTCGGCGAGCTTGTCGAGCGGCTCGTCGGTCTCGAGATGTTCCTTCAGCCAGGAGAGGGTGAACTTCACGGCTGCATGCCTCGGTTCTTGTTGGTGTTGACTAATTGATCTTGATCGGTGTTTCCGTTCCCTCCCCCCTTGTGGGGGAGGGTCAGGGAGGGGGGTGAGCCGCTTGCTCCGATGCGAGTCGCCTCGCGGATCGCTTCTACGACTCCTTCCAGATTCGACATCACCTGCTCATTGGTGAAGCGCAGAACCCGGAAGCCCTCAGAGGTGAAGAACGCGTCGCGACGTTCGTCCGCCTTCTGGCGATCCTCGAAATCATGCGACTCACCGTCGAGTTCGATGATGAGATTTGCGGAGAAGCAGACGAAATCGGCAATGTAGTTCTTGATCGGCGTTTGACGACGAAATCCGATGCCGTCCATTCGATTGGCTTTCAAATGGCGCCACAGCAGCGTTTCGGCGCGCGTCATCGTCTGGCGAAGCTGCTTCGCTCTGTTGCGCTGACGTTCGCTGACGACTGCGTGCGGCATCCTGGGCTACCCCCCTCCCTGACCCTCCCCCACAAGGGGGGAGGGAACGGAGAGAGTCCCGATGCGAGTATGGTTGAGAACGAGATTCACGAACTCAAGCCTCCCGCGATCGTCGGGATGTCGAGCGGCTTGAAGCCGTAGTGGTCGAGCCAGCGGATGTCGTTCTCGAACAGCTGGCGCAGGTCGGCGATGCCGTATTTCAGCATCGTGATGCGGTCGAGGCCCATGCCCCAGGCAAAGCCCTGGTAGACGTCGGGATCGATGCCGCAGGCGCGCAGCACGTTCGGGTGCACCATGCCGCAGCCGAGGATCTCCATCCAGTCCTCGCCTTCGCCGAAGCGGATCTCGCCCTTGTCGCGGCGGCACTGGATGTCGACCTCGAGCGACGGCTCGGTGAACGGGAAGAACGACGGCCGGAACCGCATGTTGATGTGGTCGACCTCGAAGAACGCCTTGCAGAACTCGTGCAGGATCCATTTCAGGTGCCCGAGATGCGAGCCCTTGTCGATCACGAGGCCTTCGACCTGGTGGAATTGCGGCGTATGCGTCGCATCGGAATCGATGCGGTAGGTGCGGCCCGGGCAGATGATGCGGATCGGCGGCTTCTGGGTCAGCATCGTACGCACCTGCACCGGCGAGGTGTGGGTGCGCAACAGCATGCGCGAGCCGTCCTGCTTCGGATTGAAGAAGAAGGTGTCGTGCATCTCGCGGGCGGGATGGCCCTCGGGGAAGTTCAGCTTGGTGAAGTTGTAATCGTCGGTCTCGATGTCGGGACCTTCGGCGATCGCAAATCCCATGTCGGCGAAGATGGTGTTGACCTCATCGAACACCTGGCTCAGCGGGTGAATGCGGCCGGTCTCGGCCGGCGCCTCGCGCAGCGGCAGCGTGACGTCGATGGTCTCGGCGGCGAGCCGGGCATCGAGCGCGGCCGCTTTCAGCACGTCGCGCCTGGCCGCGAGCGCCTGGGTGACGGCGTCCTTGGCGAGGTTGATCCTGGCGCCTTCGGTCTTGCGCTCCTCCGGCGACATCTTGCCGAGGGTAGCAAGCAGTGCCGAGATCGAGCCCTTCTTGCCAAGCGCCGAGACGCGCACCGCCTCGAGGGCGGCCTCGTCAGCGGCCGAGGCGATCTGGTCGAGGATGGATGTTTCGAGCGTTGCGAGGTCGGACACGGTCAATTCCTGCGCTGAGCATGATCCGGCGGGAAGAGGTGGCTTCCGAACCATGCGCCAAAATTCGGCTGGGTTGTCGCCGCCCGAAGGCCGTAACGTCAAGCAAAAAGCCGGTCATTTCGGGCCCAACGGCCGGCAGCATTGAACCCCGCGTGGCGCTCGGGCTACCCAAGGGGAGTTCAAGGAGACCCACGCGATGTTGCTGCGATCTTGCCTGGCCGTGCCGGCGGTGCTGTTGATGCTTGCCACGGCGCATGCCGCGACCGAGGAATGTCCCGCCAAATCGACCCAGATGGACGACATCATCGCTGAGCTCGAGAAGGCGCCGAGCTGCAACCGCGCGATGAAGATTTTCGAGGCGTGCGAATACGGCGCCAGCGGAGACGTCCAGTTCGGCGAGGTGGTCGAGAAGAAATGCGAGGCGGACTTCCTGTCCGGCCTCAAGGGCGCGCCGAAGAAGGCCTACGCCGGCGAGTTGAAGCGCTGCGACCACAAATACGACAACGAAAGCGGCACCATGTACCGCTCGTTCACAGCGTTCTGCCGCGCGATCGTCGCCCAGCGCTATTCGCAAAAGGCGCTGAAAGCGGGCCCCAAGGCCCGCTAGGCCCTTTTATTTGAGCATGATCTCCGCGCAAACGCGTTCCGCGTTTGTCGCGAGGGAAAACCGGTATCCACTTTTCCGGATCATGCTCGGATCAGGCTGCGAGGGCCGCCTTGGCCTTCTCGGCGATCGCCTGGAACGCAACCGGCTCGTGGATCGCGAGATCCGACAGCACCTTGCGGTCGACCACGACGCCCGACTTCGACAGGCCGTTGATGAACACGCTGTAGGTCATGCCGAACGGACGGACCGCGGCGTTGATGCGCTGGATCCAGAGCGCGCGGAAGGTGCGCTTCTTGCGCTTGCGGTCGCGGAAGGCGTACTGGCCGGCCTTTTCGACGGCCTGCTTGGCGACGCGGATCGTGTTCTTGCGGCGGCCGTAATAGCCCTTGGCGGCCTTGTAGACTTTCTTGTGCTTGGCGTGGGCGGTCACACCGCGTTTGACGCGAGACATGACGGAAATCCTTGATCTGGAAGATGAGACGGGGGCTCGCGCAGACGCGGGCCGGGTTCAAGCGGATGAGCGCGATCAGGCGTTCGGCAAGAAGTACTTCTTGACGTTGTCGCCGTCGGTCTTGAACAGCACGCGGGTGCCGCGGAGCTGACGGATCTGCTTCTTCGTCCGCTTGATCATGCCATGGCGCTTGCCGCGCTGGGCGTGCATGACCTTGCCAGTGGCGGTCACCTTGAAGCGCTTTTTAGCGCCCGACTTGGTCTTCAACTTGGGCATTTAGCTCTCCTGTCGCACAGCACGAAGATCGCCCCGAGGGGCGTCCGGCCGGCTAAAATGCTCGTTAGAGCGTTGAAAGTGCTAAGGTTTTTTCCGAATTGAAAGAACCTGCACTGGACGTCGCCACGGCAGCCCTTGATCAGCCGGGCGGCGAAGGCCCGGCTTATGACAGAGGATCGGCGGTTTTGCAACGTTTGAAGCCGGAAATCGCGGCCGGAACCGCGTAGCCCGGATGGAGCGAAGCGAGATCCGGGGCAGGTCGACCCGCGGGCGCACCTTCCCGGATTTCGCTGCTTTCCATCCGGGCTACGAGAGCCCTCCAGACATGAAACGGCCCGCCAGAGGTCCTGGCGGGCTGTTCCATTTCAACAAAGCGACTAATTCGAATTAGCGCGGCGCCAGCACCATCACGACCTGGCGGCCCTCGAACTTCGCGTCCTGCTCGACCTTGGCGAACTCGGCAACGTCGGCCTTCACCTTGTCCAAGAGCTTGGTGCCGATCTCCTGGTGCGCCATCTCACGACCGCGGTAGCGCAAGGTGATCTTGACCTTGTCGCCTTCCTCGAAGAAGCGCTGCATCGCGCGCATCTTCACGTCATAGTCGTGATCGTCGATCATCGGGCGGAGCTTGATCTCCTTGATCTCGACGACCTTCTGCTTCTTGCGGGCTTCGGCGGCCTTCTTCTGCGCGGAATACTTGTATTTGCCGTAGTCCATGATTTTGCAGACCGGAGGACTGGTGTTCGGCGAAATCTCGACGAGGTCCATCCCGGCTTCCATGGCCATCTTGATGGCCACCATGGTCTCGACGGTGCCCTTGTTGACACCATCGGCATCGATCAGCTGGATCTGTGCGTTGCGAATCTCGTCATTGGTGCGCGGCCCGTCTTTGGCGACTGTGGGCGGGGCTCTATTGGGACGGCGAATGGGTAACTCTCCAAAGTTGTGAAAGGGAAGGCGGATATTTTGAAGCAAGACGCTGCTACGGGCAAGCGAACTCGCTTCCTTAAGCGGCAAAACCGTCAATTGCGAGGCATTTTAGCCACGCCCGGCACATATGGCCGGCACATCAGCTCCGCAAGGCGGCCCGGCTGCCGTTGACCGCTGCCATCAGACGATTGAAAAGCAGATACCTAACACGCGAGTGACCGAACCATGAGCCAAACCGCTGCATCCGAACAGGAACCCGCCTTCATCGAGGTTGGCGAGGGCAGCGGGGCACGCCGGATCGCGGTACGCGCCCGTGCCGGGAGCAATCCCGGCAGCGCAAGTGGCGCTCCGGGCCTGATCTGGCTCGGCGGTTTCAAGTCCGACATGACCGGCACCAAGGCGCTCGCGCTCGATGCATGGGCCGCCGAGCACGGCCGCAGCTGCGTCCGGTTCGACTATTCCGGCCACGGCGAATCCAGCGGCGAGTTCGCCGACGGCACGATCGGCCGCTGGCTCGAGGAGAGCGTCGCTGTCTTCTCGCAGTTCTGCAGCGGGCCGCAGGTCGTGATCGGGTCCTCGATGGGCGGTTGGATGGCGCTGCTGCTGGCGCGCGAGATCGCCAGACGTGGGAACGCGAAGGCGCGGCTCGCCGGCCTCGTGCTGATCGCACCGGCGCCCGACTTCACCGAGGAACTGATGTGGAAGGGTTTCTCGCCGGAGATCCGCGCCGAGATCGAGACCAAGGGCGTCTGGCTCAGGCCATCCGAATATGGCGACGGCTCGCCCTATCCGATCACCCGCAACCTGATCGAGGAAGGCCGCAACCACCTCCTGCTCGGCAGCAAGATCGACGTCGGTTGCCCGGTGCGCATCCTGCAGGGCGCGCAGGATCCCGACGTGCCGTGGAAGCACGCCTTCGCGCTGGTGCATCGGCTGCCGGCCGAGGATGTGGTGCTGACCATGATCCAGGACGGCGATCACCGGCTGTCGCGGCCGCAAGACATCGCGCGCATCATCGCGGCAGTGGCGGAGATCTAGCCACGCCGCCGCCCTTCGAGGCGCGCAAGGGCGCGCACCTCAGGGTGACGGCTACGGAAATAGGCGTCATCCTGAGGTGCGAGCGAAAGCGAGCCTCGAAGGATGGGCCGCGCGCACAGGGAGAGACGCCAATGGACACAACAACGATGCTGCGCGCATTCTGCGACGCGGTCGAGCAGCGCAACGGCAAGGCCTTCGCAAGCCTCTTCACCGAGGACGGCGTCTATCACGACGTGTTCTACGGCGCGTTCGCGGGCCACGCTAGAATCGCCGAGATGGTCGACGACTGGTTCTACCGGACCGCGACCGATTTCCGCTGGGTGATGCACGATCCCATCAGCGACGGCACGACGCTCTACGCGCGCTACACGTTCAGCTATCGCTCGACCCTGCCGGAAGCCAACGGCGCGCGTGCGATGTTCGAGGGCGTCGCGATCATGCGGCTGCGCGACGGCAAGATCACGGAATATCACGAGGTCGCCAACACCGCACCGGCGTTCCTCGATCTGAACTTCGCGCCGGAGCGGATCGCCAAGATCGTCGGCAAGCAGGGCACCGCGCTCAAGGCGCGGCCGGAGATGCGGCGGCATCTGGAATGAGTTGCGCGACGGTGGGAGCTTACGGCGGCGGCGGATTGGTCATCGGCTTGCGCTGGGCGAGGGCTGCCACTGTGGACGTGCCGATCGGTCCCTGCTCGTCATAGAGCCAGCATTCGCCGATCGCGATGCCGTCTGTGGCGTGATGGTTGACCACCTCGAAGCCGATCCAGTTGCTCACCGGCAAACGGTGCAGATAGATCGTGACGTCGCTGTTGATGTAGCCGAGGCCCTGATCGCCGGCGTTGGCGAAGGGGCTCGCGAAATCCGCGCCGGTCGCGACATGGACGAACGGCGTCATCTTCACGCCCGCGACGAGCTCGCGGACTTCGCTCATCCAGAGCCTTCGCTCGCCGAGCGAACCCATGTGGCCGACAATCGGCCGCGTCTCCCATTTGCCGTTCATGCCGAGCCTCGGATCGGCCGGTTTCGGAATCTCCGCGGGCGCCGGGACCTGCCAGTTCGGCGGCGACCACACATTGCCGGGCGCATTTTCCGTCCTGCGCAACAACTGGCAGGAGGCGCGCGCCATGCTGGTGCCGCCGGAGACGAACTCGGCCTCGATCACCTTGATGCGGAGCCCGTCGCGCACCAGCCTCGTCGTCACCTCGACCGGCGTCGTGATGTTAGGCAGCCGAAACATGTCGACGGTGAACCGTGCGGGGACGAAATCGTTGGAGCCGTGGCGCTCCTCGATGACGAAGCCGAGCAGGCCGATCACGACGCGGCCGTGCATCGATTCCGGGCTCCACGGTCCGTTCGCAACTGACGTCGGCATGAAGCCGTCGCCGTGTCTGGTGAAGAAAGGCTGGTTTGTCATGGCGTGCGACCATGACGGGAACGGCGCGATGAAATCAAGAGGCCGCTGCCGCGCGCCACTCCTGCTGCACGCTGAGATCGGGCTCGCCGCCGGCGCGTGAAGCCAGCGCGGCGAACGCATCACGCGGCATCAGTTGCGACAGCGCCCACACCGCCGCGCCCCGCACCAGCGGGCTCGCATCGTCGAGCAGACGCCGCGCCTCACCGGCGAGGTTGGGATCGCCGGAGTTGCCGATCGCGATCAGCACATTGCGGATGAAGCGGTCGCGGCCGATGCGCTTGACCGGGGATTTCGCGAACAGCGCGCGAAACGCCGCATCGTCGAGCCGCACGAGCTCTGCGAGCGCAGGCGCGCGCAACGCATCGCGCGCCGCGAGCTTCTGCTCGCGTCCCGCCATCGCGAACTTGTTCCACGGGCACACCGCGAGGCAATCGTCGCAGCCATAGATGCGGTTGCCGATGGCCTTGCGGAATTCGTGCGGGATCGGACCCTTGTTCTCGATCGTCAGATACGAGATGCAGCGCCGCGCATCGAGCTTGTAGGGGGCTGGAAATGCCGCGGTCGGACAGATGTCCTGGCAGGCGCGGCAGCTGCCGCAATGATCGGCTTCACCCTCGTCGCGCGGCAGCTCGGTGGCGGAATAGATCGCGCCGAGAAACAGCCAGGAGCCGAACTCGCGCGAGACGAGGTTAGTGTGCTTGCCCTGCCAGCCGATGCCGGCGGCCTGCGCCAGCGGCTTCTCCATGACCGCGGCGGTGTCGACGAACACCTTCACCTCGTCGCCGGTCATGGCAGCGAGCCAGCGCGCGAGAATCTTCAGCCGCTTCTTGATCACGTCGTGATAGTCGTCGCCCTGCGCATAGACCGAGATCGCGCCATGCGACCGGCGCGCGAGAATTTTCAGCGGATCGTCGTCGGGCCCGTAATTGACGCCGAGCATGATGATCGAACGCACGCCGCCCCACAGCACGCGCGGGTCGGTGCGCCGCTCCGGACTGGCCGCGAGCCAGTCCATGTCGCCATGGCCGCCGGAGCCGAGGAATTCCAAAAAATGTTTTCCGGCCTCTGCCGTCGCATCAGGCGTGGTGAAGCCGACGGCATCGAAGCCGAGTGCGCGCGCCTCGCGCTCGAGCGCTGCCTTGAGATCGGACGGGGAGAGCCGGACCGCCTGGTTCAGAAGTCGAGGTCCACATAGGTGCGCGAGGCCGGCACCCCCGCCAGCCATTCGCTGAGCAGCGGGCGGAACGACGGGCGGGATTTCACCCGCGCGTACCACGACTTTGCCGCGTCGTCCTCGCTCCATGGCACGTCGCCCAGATAGTCGATCGCCGAGAGATGCGCCGCGGCGGCGAGGTCCGCGTAGGTGAGGCGGTCGCCGGCGAGATAGTTCCGCGTCTTCGCCAGCCAGCCGATATAGCTCAGATGATAGCGCACATTGACCTTGGCGGCGCGCATGATGTCCGGTGCCGGCGGGCCGCCGCCATTGTCCTCGCTCATGAAGCGCTTGTAGATCCGCTCGGTCACCAGCGGGTTGGAGGCTTCCTCGAAGAATTTCTCGTTGAACCACGCCATCAGCCGGCGCACCTCGACGCGCTCGGCCGAAGACGTCGGCAGCAGCCGCCGTTCGCCGGCATCGAGGCCATGCGTCTCGTCGACATATTCGGCGATGATTGGCGCACCCGGGATCGGCGGAAAGCCCTCGGCGATCAGCACCGGCGTGGTTGCCGCCGGATTGAGCGCCAGGAACGCCTCGCGCCGCTCCCAGACCCGTTCCTCCACCAGGCGCAGATCGAGGCCATACTCGCCGAGCACGAGGCGAATGAAGCGCGAATGCGGACAGAACGGATGGTGATACAGCGTATACATGGAGCCCTTGGTAGTTTCGCGGCGCTTAAGAAACCATCAACCTGTGTGACCTGACCGTGTGATTTTGCCAGGCAAGTTCCGCTCGTCTCTATGTCGCGTCAGCACGCAAACCGGTAGCCACCCCCGCAGATGGTGCGGGTCACAAAAACGCTATAGCTCAGCAAATCGGCCGGGTAACCCATTGTTTGACGATTTTTTGCGATTGCGGCCAATGTGCGAATAAGCGAGAAGAATTCGGTTTTCCACACAGGGCAGATCAGATCATGATGACGGATATGCTGCGGGCGGTGATTCTCGGCATCGTCGAGGGCGTCACCGAGTTCCTGCCGGTCTCTTCGACGGGCCACCTGCTGCTTGCGGAACGCTTCTTCAATCTGGGCGAAGGCAATTTCTGGAAGAGCTTCGCGATCCTGATTCAGCTCGGTGCGATCCTTGCGATCCTCGTGCTCTACTTCACCAGATTGTGGCGCGTCGCGCTCGGCATGTTCTCCAATCCCGACGACCGCCGCTTCGTCATCGGCGTGCTGGTGGCATTCCTGCCCGCCGTCGTGATCGGCCTGATCGCCGGCAAATACATCAAGGAATTCCTGTTCAATCCGTGGGTGGTTTGCTTCACGCTGATCGTCGGCGGCGCCGTCCTGCTCTGGGTCGATCAGCTCGATCTCAAAGTGTACGAGGACGACGCGACCCGGTTCCCGCTGTTGATGTATTTCTGGATCGGCGTCGCGCAGTGCCTTGCGATGATCCCCGGCGTGTCGCGCTCCGGCGCCAGCATCGTCGCCGCGATGCTGCTCGGCGCCGACAAGCGCTCGGCGGCGGAGTTCTCGTTCTTCCTCGCGATCCCGACCATGGTCGGCGCGTTCGTCTACGATTTCTACAAGAACCGCGCCGACTTCACCTCGGACAATCTCAGCGTCATCGCGGTCGGCTTCGTGGTGTCGTTCATCACGGCAATGATCGTGGTGCGGGCCTTCCTCAACTTCGTCACCCGCCGCGGCTTCACTTTCTTCGCCTGGTGGCGCGTGATCGTCGGCACGCTCGGCCTGATCGCGCTGGCGATGGGACGGTAAAGGCCGCCACAGGCACCATCCATCACCGTCACCCTGAGGAGGCCGCAAAGCGGCCGTCTCGAAGGGTCGACGGCCCGACTGTGGCCGATTCATCCTTCGAGGCTCGCTGCGCTCGCACCTCAGGATGACGGGGTTAGGGAGCGTGAACTACGCGCTCTTCTTCTGGAACTGCCCCGCCGCGCGGAAGCGCCAGAGATATTGCGGGGCGA
This sequence comes from Bradyrhizobium sp. CCBAU 53421, assembly GCF_015291625.1. Lineage (NCBI taxonomy): Bacteria > Pseudomonadati > Pseudomonadota > Alphaproteobacteria > Hyphomicrobiales > Nitrobacteraceae > Bradyrhizobium > Bradyrhizobium sp. CCBAU 53421. The sequence goes on along the minus strand of NZ_CP030047.1, from coordinate 144,813 downwards.
CCGCTTCCATCGAGTCAGGCGTGATGCCGAGGCCCGCGAAAGTGAGGCCGGCGGCCTTGGCGGCGTCGGACACCACGTTGTCCGCGCGCAGCATCGCGACCTGGTCCGGGGTCAGCGTGAACGGCCCCGGCGCGTATTGCAGGACATACGATTGCAGCTTGGCGAGGCCGAACGGCAGCGGCGCCAGCATGCGGTCGCGCTGGGTGATCTTGAGGATGATCTGCATCACCTCGCGCATGGTCAGCACTTCCGGCCCGCCGAGCTCGTAGGTCGCGCCTGCCTTCGCCTTGCCGTCCACCGCATCGGCCACGGCATCCGCGACGTCGGCGACATAGGCCGGCTGCAGCCTGTTGACGCCGCCGCCGACCAGCGGCAGCACCGGCGACATCCGCGCCAGCGCCGCAAAACGGTTGGTGAACTCGTCCTCGGGCCCGAATAGCAGCGACGGACGCATGATGGTGGCCTGCGGCAGGGCCGACTGCACCGCCTTCTCGCCTTCCGCCTTGGCGCGGTAATAGCCCGACAGCGAATCCGCGTCGGCGCCGATCGCCGAGACGTGGACCATCCGGGCGCCGTTCGCGGCCGCCGCCTTGGCGATGGTCTCGGCGCCCTTCACCTGCACGGCATCGAAAGTCTGCCCGCCGCCCTCGGCCAGGATGCCGACCAAATTGATGGCGATATGCGAATCACGCATCGCCGCCTCGACCGAGGCCGGGTAGCGCACATTGGCCTGGACCGCGTGAATCTGCCCGACGCGGCCGAGCGGCTGCAGATGGCCGGCCAGTTCGGGCCGCCGCACCGCGACTCGCACCCGGTATTCGCGCTTGCAGAGCGCCCGGACCACGTTCCGTCCCAGAAATCCGGATCCGCCGAATACCGTGACGAGCGTTTCCAGGTTCGATGCCATGAGGTCCATTCCTGCCGGATTCGAGAGCGATTGGGCGTATTTAGCGCTTCACGCGATACGCCATCAGCCCAATCCTGTACAGGCTATTTGAATTTTCGATCGCGAATTTGACAAGCGCGTAACCGATCCTTACTAAGCCGCTCCACATGCCCAGGTGGCGGAATTGGTAGACGCGCTGGCTTCAGGTGCCAGTGGCTTAACGGCCGTGAAGGTTCGAGTCCTTTCCTGGGCACCACCCCTTTTTAAGCGATTGAAATCGCTCAGCATCCGGAGGGTGGGTGCGGCGAGGCCGTAGCCTCGTGACCGCTATCTATGCTCTGCGTGTCGGGCTGCAGCTGGCCCGAAGTGATGACCGGAGCCTACATTCCCTCGGTCGGTGTCGAGTCGGCGCTTCCCCTCACACCACCCGTCGCCCCGCCCGCCGCGCGATCGGCTTCTGCACAAAGTACATCGCGATCATCGAGATCATCGAGCTCGCCACGACGACGTAGCCGATCCGGTCGAAATGCAGCAGCGAGCCGTCGGCATTCTCGGCGACGATCGCGGCGGCAACCACCGAGCCCAGCCCGCCTGACAATTGCTGCACCGACGCTGAGATCGCGCTGAACGATCCGCGCTGGCTGGCGTCGGGGATCGCCGACATCAGCGCCTGTGAGGGGATCATGCGCGAGAAGATGCCGACGAACATCAGCACATTGACGATGATCGCGGTCAGCAGCGAGACGTGGCCGAGATGGGTGTAGATCAGCACCATGATGGCCGACACCACGCAACCGAAGATGAAGGTCGGATATTTGCCGAACGCATCGCTGGCGCGGCCGACCAGCGGCCCCATCAGGATGCTGAACAGGCCGGAGACCAGATAGATCGTCGGCAGATGGACGATGTCGATGCCGAGATTGTGCACGGTGAAGGCGCTGCCGAACGGCATCAGCATGAAGCCGCCGGTCGCCAGCAGCGTCGTCACCAGGAAGGCCAGCGTGTAGCGCGGCTGCGCCACGGTCGAGATCAGATGCTGGAAGGGGTTGCGGTCGTGCTGCAGCTTGAGATGGCCGTCGACCGGCTCCATGACAAGCGCGATGGTCGCGATCGCCGCGATCGACAGGCCGACGATGGCGACGAAGCAGACGTGCCAGTTCCAGTGATTGGCCAGGAAAAGTCCGGCGGGCACGCCGAGCACCTGGCTCGCGGCGAATGCGGTCTGGATGAAGCCCATCACCCGGCCGCGCAGATGCAGCGGGAACAGGTCGGTGACGATGGCGAGCACGACGGAGCCGATCACCCCGCCGAACAGGCCGGTGACGATGCGGCCGAGCAGCAGCACATGGAAATTCTGCGCCACCGCGCACAACACGGTGCCGAAGGTGAAGCCGACATAGAAGAACAGCAACATCCGCTTGCGGTCGAAGCGATCGGCAAAGCCGGCGGCGAGGATGCCGGAGATGCCGGCCGCGAAGGCATAGGCCGAGACCGCGACGCCGAACTGCCCGGCCGTGATGTTGAGCGACGGCATCAGGATGGCGCCGAGCGGCGACATGATGATGAAGTCGAGGATCAGGGTGAACTGCGTGAACGCAAGCAGCGCGATCAGGAACGCTTGATAACGCGAAAAGCCGCGTTCCTGCGGCTCGGCGTCGATCGGCGCGGCGATGGTCTGTTCCGACATGAGGCTCATTTCTGAAGATGAGTAGGACGTGCGAGCGGCTGGGCAGAGATAGGGCGCCGTTCGTGGATTTCATCGGCGCGAACAAGCAAAAAAATGCGCGGAAGTGTGATCAAGAACCGCGAAATGCCCGCTCCTCCATATGGGTATCGCGGAGCCTCGGATCATCCCGTCGCCAATCGTTTGAATTGCAGCGTGATCCAAATGCAACAGGGTTCGCGCGGTGCTGGGCAGCCCTGTCGGGATATGGCAAGAGCGGGGCGTAACCCCCGGCTGAGCGGCCCGGTGCCCGCCTATCCGCTCGCATCCCGGGCGTTTGGGGGCTAGTGTCGTCTGTCGAATCGAACCGAGACCCGAGGCTTTATTTCATGACCATCCGCCTGCATCGCGGCGACCTGCCCGATCTCACTCGCTACACCGATTCCGTCGCGATCGACACCGAGACCATGGGGTTGCATCCGCATCGCGACCGGCTCTGCGTGGTGCAGATGTCGAACGGCGACGGCACCGCCGACGTGATCCAGATTCCGAAGGGCCACACCGATTCGCCGAACCTGAAGGCGCTGCTCGCGAACCCTGCGATCACCAAGATCTTCCATTTCGCGCGGTTCGACGTCGCGGTGCTCTACAACACGTTCGGCGTGATGCCGGCGCCGGTCTATTGCACCAAGATCGCCTCGCGCCTGTCGCGCACCTATACCGACCGCCATGGCCTGAAGGATCTGGTGCGCGAAGTGCTGAACGTCGAATTGTCGAAGCAGCAGCAGTCGAGCGACTGGGGTGCGCAGAGCCTGAGCGAGGCCCAGCTCGCGTACGCCGCCTCCGACGTGCTGCACCTGCATGCGCTGCGCGACAAGTTGAATGTGATGCTGGCGCGCGAGGGACGCATCGATCTCGCCCAGGCCTGCTTCGATTTCCTCCCCACCCGCGCCCGGCTCGATCTCGACGGCTGGGAGGCCGAGGACATCTTCGCCCATTCATGATTCCGCCCGTTCATGTTGGGCGCCGAATTCGTCGCAGCGGGGCCAATTCCGCCCCGTTTCGGCCAAACTGTTCACGCGTGGTCCGCCTTGAAGCCGGCTTGGGGGCGCGACGCGAGGTCCGGGCTGCATATTCGGGCGGCTCCGGCTAGAATGGGGGCGGTTTCGCGCCTCTGGAGCTCAGGTGAATTCGGTTCAGAATCCAACCTATGTTACGGGTCTCGAGGCGCGCTTTGCCGCCGCCGCGCGGCACAGCCGCATGGTGCGGATCCTGCGCATCGCCGTGCCTGCGGTGGTTGGGCTGTCGATGGCCTCGATCATCTTCGTCTCGGTCTACAATCCATTCCGTGAGATGATCCCCAAGCTGCCGGTCGAGATGGACAACCTCGTCGTCTCAGGCACCAAGATCACGATGGAATCGCCGCACATCGCCGGCTTCTCCGCCGACGGCCGGCCCTATGAGATGTGGGCCAAGGCGGCGATCCAGGATGTCACCGACCCTGACCATGTCGAGCTGAAGACGATCCGCGCCAAGGTGGCGCAGCAGGATCAGTCGACGGTGACGATGGATGCGCGCACCGGCTTCTTCGACAACAAGAAGCAGCTGCTCGACCTGCGCCAGGATATCTTCCTGCAATCGTCCACCGGCTATGAAGCGAAGCTGACGCAGGCCTTCGTCGACATCAACAAGGGCAACGTGTCGTCGGACGAGCATGTCGACGTCAAGCTGCTTGAGGGCACGCTGACCTCCGACCGCCTCAGGATCTACAACAGCGGCGAGCTCGTGCGGTTCGAAGGCAATGTCGTGATGAATCTGGACAAGCTCGGCGACAGCAATCCGAGCCCGCCCGCCGAGGCCGCTCCTCCTCCACCGCCGCCGAAAGCGCGCAAATCCGCCAACCCGAAATGAATTTGATGATGAGACGTTTTCCGCACGGCATCGCAATTGCGGCCTTTCTGCTCGCGCTGTTCGCAGCCGCTGCCGCGTCCGCGCAGGGCTCGATGAGTGGCGTTCCCAACGCCATGCAGGGTTTTTCGCAGAACCGCGACCAGCCGATCCAGATCGAGGCCGCCGCGCTCGAAATGCGCGACAAGAAGAAGGAGGCGACTTTCTCCGGCAATGTGAAGGTCGTGCAGGGCGACACCACCATGACCTCGAAGGTGCTGGTGGTGTTCTACGAGGATAAATCGACGCAGGCGCCGGCGCCTGCTCCGACAGGCACCAAGGGTGCTGCCGCCAAGGGCGCCGCGCCGATGCAATCGGCGACCCCGGGCCCCGGCGGCGCGTCCTCGATCAAGCGGCTGGAGGCGAAGGGCAATGTCGTCGTCACCCAGAAGGATCAGGTCGTCACCGGCGAGACCGCGATCTTCGACACCAAGACCAATTTGATCACCATGCTCGGCGGCGGTGGCGGCCAGGTGGTGCTGACCCAGTGCCAGAACGTGCTGCGCGGCGACCGCCTGCTGGTCGACATGACCACCGGCGTCTCGCGGGTGGAATCCGACAGCGGCAAGGTGCAGGGCCTGTTCATCCAGTCGCAGGGCGGACAGAACGGCAAATGCGGAACGCCGGTGGCTCCCGGCGCGGCCCCCGCCCCGTCGCCGCTTCAACTGCTTCCGGGTAGCAAGTCGAAATAAGCGCCGCTGGCGCGAGGATCGTCATGCCGATGCTTTCGCGCGCCGCAATCGTCGCCCTCTTCGCTCTGGCCGCGTTCGACACCGCGCGCGGACAGGGCACCGCGTCCGTGCCCAATGCCATGCAGGGTTTTGCGCAGAACCGCGACCAGCCGGTCCAGATCGAGGCGGCCGTGCTCGAAATGCGTGACAAGAAGAAGGAGGCAACTTTCTCCGGCAATGTGAAAGTCGTCCAGGGCGACACCACCATGACCTCGAAGGTGCTGGTGGTGTTCTACGAGGATAAATCCACCCAGCCTCCGGCGAGCGCACCAGGGGCCTCCGCGCCCAAGGCGCCGCCGCCGCAATCGGCGACGCCCGGCCCCGCCGGCGCGTCCTCGATCAAGCGGCTGGAAGCGAAAGGCGATGTCGTCGTGACCCAAAAGGATCAGGTCGTCACCGGCACCACCGCGATCTTCGACACCAAGACCAATTTGATCACCATGCTCGGCGGCAGCGGCAGCCAGGTGGTGCTGACGCAGTGCCAGAACGTGGTGCGCGGCGACCGTCTGCTCGTGGACATGACGACCGGCGTCTCGCGCGTGGAATCCGACACCGGCAGGGTGCAGGCCATGGTCGTTCAGGGACAGGACTGCGGCGGCGCGCCGGCGCCGGCCGCACCTGTAAGCCTCCCGTCAGCTTCCGCCAAGCCATCAAAATCAAGATGAATCAATGCATTAGATAATATTTTGCGGCCGCGAGGTTGAAGCGCGCGGAGCGAGACTGTATCTACTCCAGCGGCCCGGCCGAACGATGCGCCTTCGAGGGGGGAGTTATATTGGCCGGGACAGGGGCATCCATTCATTCAAGGCGCGGGTGATCGCGCTTTGCCGTGTTGTTTGAGCATGATCTCCGCGCAGACGCGTCCGCTTTTGCCGCGAGGGAAGGCCGGTATCCAGTTTTCCGGCTCATGCTTGCGCCTTGGCGTGCGAATCGATCGGTCCACAGGCAAGGTCGCGGGATCACCGTGAAAGGCTGAAGCGAAGCGGGGATGGTGGATTTTCTCGGCATGTTCCGGCGGCGCCCTGCGAAACGCAGCTCCGGATTTGCGCGTTCGCATGACGACATCACGGCGCTCGGCGACCAGTTCGGCGAGATGCTGACGTCGCCGGTGCGCGACGCGCCGCCGATGGCGCGCGCCGCGCCGGTTCCCGGCGTCGAGCTGCCGCGATCGCAGCCCGCAGCTGCGCCCGCCCCGGCGCGGGCGAGGCCTGCCAGGAGCAGCGCCCCGGCTGCGCCGCAGCTCATCAAGCGGCCGGGTTACCTGGCTGTGCATAGCGTGGAAAAGAGCTTCGGCAGCCGTCAGGTCGTGCGCGGCGTCAGCATCTATGTGCGCCGCGGCGAGGCGGTCGGCCTGCTCGGGCCCAACGGCGCCGGCAAGACCACGGTGTTCTACATGATCACCGGCCTGATCAAGGCGGATCGCGGCGCGATCGAGCTCGACGGCCACGACGTCACCAAGCTGCCGATGTATCAGCGCGCGCGGCTCGGCATCGGCTATCTGCCGCAGGAAGCCTCGATCTTCCGCGGCCTGTCGGTCGAGCAGAACATCCGCGCCGTGCTCGAGGTCGTCGAGCCCTCGAAGAAGAAGCGCGAGCATGAGCTGGATTCGCTGCTCGACGAGTTCAACATCACGCGGCTGCGCAAGAGCCCGTCGATCGCGCTGTCCGGCGGCGAGCGCCGCCGCGTCGAGATCGCGCGCGCGCTGGCGACGCGCCCCAATTACATGCTGCTCGACGAGCCGTTCGCCGGCATCGACCCGATCGCGGTCGGCGACATCCAGGACCTCGTCCGCCATCTCACCAACCGCGGCATCGGCGTGCTCATCACCGACCACAACGTCCGCGAGACGCTCGGCCTGACCGACCGTGCCTACATCGTCTATGCCGGTGAGATCTTGACTGAGGGAAGCCCGGAGGAGATCGTCAATGATCCCGATGTACGCCGGCTTTACCTTGGCGAGGAATTCCGGCTCTAGCCAAAAAATCCCATCCGTCAAGCCGTGTACAACGGCTGCGGACTAAGATAAGCAAGAATCGAGCCAACTTTCTGGAATCGATCTTGCCTCCATGGCGCTGACGCAAAGACTAGAGTTCCGCCAGTCGCAGTCGCTGGTGATGACGCCGCAGCTGATGCAGGCGATCAAGCTGCTGCAACTGTCGAACCTGGATCTGTCGACCTTTGTCGAGGAAGAGCTGGAGCGCAATCCGCTGCTCGAGCGGGCGGCCGACGGGCCGGAACCGCTGGTGGCGGGCGAGCCGGCCATGGAGCGGCCGGACTACGGCGATTCCGACGGTTCCAACAGCTATGGCGATGACGGCGACTCCTCCGACATGGCCGCCGGCTCGGGCGGCGAGGCGGCCTTCGAGCCTGGTCAGGAGGAATGGCTGAACCGCGACCTCGGCACCCGCGCCGAGATCGAGCAGACGCTCGATACCGGGCTCGACAACGTGTTCTCCGAGGAACCTGCCGAAGCCGCCGCGCGCGCCGCCCAGGACGCGCCGCCGTCGGTCTATACCGAATGGGGTGGCGGCGCCTCCAGCGACGACGAATACAATCTCGAGGCGTTCGTCGCCGCCGAGCTGACGCTCGCCGACCACCTCGCCGAACAACTCGCGGTGGCGTTCTCGGCGCCGGCGCAGCGCATGATCGGGCAGTATCTGATCGACCTGGTCGACGACGCCGGCTACCTGCCGGCCGACCTCGGCCAGGCCGCCGAGCGGCTCGGTGCGTCGCAGCAAGCGGTCGACGAGGTCGTCGCGGTGCTGCAGAAGTTCGATCCGCCGGGCGTCTGCGCGCGAAACCTGAGCGAGTGCCTGGCGATCCAGCTGCGCGAGCTCGATCGCTACGATCCGGCGATGCAGGCGCTGGTCGAGCATCTCGATCTGCTCGCCAAGCGCGACATCGCGGCCCTGCGAAAGCTCTGCGGCGTCGACGACGAAGACATCACCGACATGATCGCCGAGATCCGCCGGCTCGATCCGAAGCCCGGGCTGAAGTTCGGGACGTCGCGGACGCAGACCATGGTGCCCGACGTCTATGTGCGTCCGGGTCCCGACGGCGGCTGGCATGTCGAGCTCAACAGCGACACTCTGCCGCGCGTGCTGGTCAACCAGACCTATTACTCTGAGCTGTCGAAGACGATCCGCAAGGACGGTGACAAGTCGTACTTCACCGACTGCCTGCAGAACGCGACCTGGCTGGTGCGTGCGCTCGATCAGCGCGCCCGCACCATCCTGAAGGTCGCAACCGAAATCGTCCGCCAGCAAGACGGATTCTTCACCTATGGCGTCGCGCACCTGCGGCCGCTCAATCTCAAAGCGGTGGCGGATGCGATCCAGATGCATGAATCGACAGTGTCGCGCGTCACCGCCAACAAATACATGGCGACCAATCGCGGTAGTTTTGAATTGAAGTATTTTTTCACCGCATCGATTGCGTCTGCCGACGGCGGCGAGGCGCATTCGGCCGAAGCGGTGCGTCATCACATCAAGCAATTGATCGACGGCGAGGCGCCGTCGGCGATCCTGTCCGACGACACGATCGTGGAACGTTTGCGCGCTTCGGGCATTGATATTGCCCGCCGCACCGTCGCGAAGTACCGTGAGGCGATGCGGATACCATCCTCGGTGCAGCGCCGCCGTGACAAACAGAGCATGCTCGGTAATGCCCTTTCGGCTCCTGCCTCCTCGCCCGACCGCTCGCGCGATACAGCCCCCGTTTAGGTTATTTCTTGAGCATGACCCCGTCCGAGCACGGACCGGGTCAAGCGCTCGTTGCGTTCGCGTCAAATCGCGATAGTCTCAATCTTTCCTGGCGAAACGTCGTCCAGCAAGGGAGGTGACCGGAAGCCCAGCAAACATCATGCTCCTGCAAGAGTGATCGAGGCATCCAGCAATTGAGGCATCAAATGACCCTTCGAATCTCGGGAAAGAGCATCAGCATCGGCGAGGCGCTTCGCGCGCGCGTCAGCGAGCGCACCGACGAGGTCCTGCGAAAGTATTTTGATGGCAACTATTCCGGTCACATCACGCTGAGCAAGGATGGCTTCGGCTTCCGCACCGATTGCTCGCTGCATCTGGATTCCGGCATCACGCTGGAAGCCGAGTCCAACGCCGCCGACGCCTATGCCAGCGCGGACGCCGCGCTCCTGATGATCGAGAAGCGCCTGCGCCGCTACAAGAGCCGGCTCAAGGACCGTTCGGCCCGCAAGACCTACGCCGCCAACGCGGCGCTGGCCGAATTGAACGGCGCAGGCCTTAACAGTGCAGGCCTCGACGCGCCGAGCTACGTCATCGAGGCGCCCGAGAACGAGGACGAGGTCACCGAATACAGCCCCGTGATCATTGCCGAGGCAACCACCGCGCTGAAGCGGCTGTCGGTCAGCGAAGCCGTCATGGAGCTCGATCTCACCGGCGCCTCCTGCCTGGTGTTCCAGCACGGCGGCAGTGGGCGGTTGAACATCATATACCGCCGTACGGACGGCAATGTCGGCTGGGTCGATCCGCCGGCGGTGGGCCCCTGAGGATATATGGCAGATGGCATTGACGTCCGAAGCCAGCCCTGCTTATGGTCCGCCGCCTCCAGGAATAAGGGGGGCGGAACAGGGTTCGCAGGTGTTGGCACCGCCGATACGTTGGAGTAGAAGCCCTGCCAGCTGGACCCGGGCTAAGCCCGCATCCCACCTCAACTTCTTGACGCCGCCGCTGTAAAGCCTATTTCGCAACCTGACGGTTCATTCACCTCGGAACGTCCCAATGCCGATTACCGATTTGGTCGCACCCGAGGCGATACTTCCGGCTTTGAAAGTCATCAGCAAGAAGCAGGCGCTGCAGGAACTCGCCGCGCGTGCATCCGCGCTGACCGGGCAGAACGAGCGCGCGATCTTCGAAGTGCTGCTGCAGCGCGAGAAGCTCGGCACCACGGCGGTCGGCTATGGCGTCGCCATTCCCCACGGCAAGCTGCCCAAGCTCGAGAAGCTGTTCGGCTTCTTCGCCCGCCTCGAACGCCCGATCGATTTCGAGGCGATGGACGGCCAGCCGGTCGATCTGATCTTCCTGCTGCTCGCACCGGAAGGCGCCGGCGCCGACCACCTCAAGGCGCTGGCGCGCATCGCCCGCCTGCTGCGCGACCAGGACGTCGCCAAGAAGCTGCGTGCCTCGCGCGATGCGCAGGCGATCTACTCGGTGCTCGCGCTGCCGCCGGCGAGCGCGGCGTAGTCATCCGCATTCGCGAAGCCTTCATTCGGGCAACCGTCATCAAGACATAGTTCGTTCGTCACGCGATGGCGCGCGCCACTGCGCGATCATCTCAATCCCCGTAGCCCGGATGAAGCGAAGCGCAATCCGGGGAAAATCTCGCAGCTGGCGCGAATCCCGGATTTCGCTGCGCTTCATCCGGGCTACGACGCATTCGCAATGCTTCAGCAGATCGTCGGCAGCAGACGGCGGACTTCGTCGAGCAGATCGGGGATCGCCTTTTCGTCGCTGGCGAGGTGCCTGAGCAGCGCGCTCTGGAACAGGCCGTCGAACAGCGCGTAGAGCGCAGCCGGAGACGATGCCGGCTTCCTGTTGCCGAGCTCCGCGTAGCGCGTGGCGATCCGCCAGATCATCGCTTCGAGGCTCTTGTCGATCTCGAGCACGTCCTTGCGGAACGCCGGCTCGAACATCGCCTGCGAGCGCAGATCGTACCAGAGCCGGTGCATGCGGGCTTCGTCGCGCAACGTCGCCGCGAGCTTGGCGAGGAAGCCTTCGGTCAATTCGTCGCGGCTGCGTGCCGTCGTCACCACCTCGTCGTAGCGCGTCACGCATTTCGCCTTGTAGTGACGGACGCAGCAGCAGATCAGGTCGAGCTTGTCGCTGAAGTAGTAGTGAAACACGCCGTGCGTGAAAGCGGAGTTCTGCGCGATCTCGCGCAGGCTGGTGCGCGCGAAGCCGAGCTCGCCAAGCGTTTCCAGCGCGGCTTCGGCAAGCTCGACGCGCCGCGCGTTGAACTTCTCGTCGCGCAGCGTCTCGGCCGCCACCGCCACGCGTTGGGCCGCTCCTGTCGCTTGCCGCGCCATCTCGTGCCTTTCCTCTGTCTCGTCGCTGCAGCAACTTATACCGCGCGAACCGCAGCGCACTCCATCTCTTCACAATCATCATCTTTGACACTTGTCAAATTCAGGCTTGACAAGTGTCAAGTTCCTGGACGAGGGTTGGCGAAATAATTTGGACAACCGTCAAGACGGCTGACCTAACCATATCAAGGAGGAAATGCACTGCCGGGCGCGCCAACGCTGCGCCCCGCCGACGTCGGCCGTCACCACCAATGCGCTGAGACCATGCAGACCGCGGGCCCGCAGCTGCCGCCGGTCGTGGCACCGATCAAAATCACCAAGCAAAGGGAGGACTACGTCATGAGTGGGAAGAGCCTTGAAGGCAGGAAAGCCCTGGTCACCGGCGGCGCCCGGGGGATCGGCGCGGCAATCGCGCAGGCGCTGGCGCGGTCCGGCGCCGCGGTCATGATCGGCGACATCCTCGACGATGCCGGCAAGGCAAGCGCCGCCGAGATCGCCAAGGCCGGCGTCAAAACCGGCTTCGTCAAGCTCGACGTCACCGACGACGCGCAATGGGAACGGGCCGCCGCCGCGACGGTCGAAACCCTCGGCGGCTACGACATCCTGATCAACAATGCCGGCATCGAGATCACCTCGCTGGTCAGCGAGATCAAGGCCGAGGATGCGCGCCGCATGTGCGACGTCAACATCGTCGGCACCGTGCTCGGCATGAAGCACGCCTTCCGCGCGATGCGGCCAGGCGGAGCCGCGGGCAAAGGCGGCGCCATCGTCAATATCGCGTCGGTCGCGGCGACGATCGCCTTCCCGAGCATCGCCGTCTACTCCGGCACCAAATCCGCGGTCGACCGCATGACGCGGGTCGCGGCGATGGAAGCCGGCAAGCTCGGCTTCGGCGTGCGTGTGAACTGCATCTATCCCGGCCTGATCCCGACCGACATGGGCCTGCAGCTCGCCAATGACATCGTGAAGATCGGCCTCGCCCCCGATGTCAATGCCGCGGTCGGCTCGGTGGTGGAGCAGACGCCGCTCGGCAAGCTCGCCGAGGTTTCCGACATCGCCGACGCCGCGGTGTTCCTGTGCTCGAACGATGCCCGCTTCATCACCGGCATCGGCCTGCCGGTCGATGGCGGCATGGGCATGTAGCAGCAAAGCCGACAACAACCATTTCGGAGGATCGCAATGAGCGAGAAGAAGCCCGTCATCGTCTATGGCGCGTCCGGCTACACCGGCCGGCTGGTCTGCGAGTATCTGCGCGAGTACAACATCCCCTTCATCGCCGCCGGCCGCAGCGCCGACAAGCTCAACGCCGCGATGAAGTCGAACGTAGCCGGCATCGAGACCGCGGACTATGAGGTGGTGACGGTGCCGCACAACGTGGCCGCGCTGACCGAACTGTTCAAGGGCGCCTCGGTGGTGCTCAACACCGTCGGCCCGTTCGCCAAGTTCGGCATCGAAGTGGTGCAGGCTTGCCTCGCTGCCAAGTGCCACTACACCGACACCACCGGCGAGCAGGACTGGCTGATCATGCTGGATCAGGAGTTCGGCACGAAGTTCGCCAATGCGGGCCTGCTGCTGTCGCCGGGTATCGCGCAGATGTACACCACCGGCGAGATCGCCGCGCAGCTGTGCCTGGAGACGCCCGGTCTCGATACGCTTGATATCGCCGTGTTCTGGGGCGGCAGCCCGACCATCGCCTCGACGCAGACCATCCTGGTCAACGCCGCGATGGCCAAGGCTTACTATCTGGAGCAGAACAAGTACGTCGAGCATCAGCCCGATGCCGGCCTCACCAACCTCGCAATCCCCGGCCAGCACGAGCTGGCGCTGGCGCTGCCCTGGGGCGGCACCTCGCATCCGGTATGGTTCAAGCGCGATCCGCGTGTGGCCAATGTGAAGGTGCTGGGCGGCGTGTTCAACCGCGCGCTGATGCTGGGCGTGCCGCAGATCGTCGCCGCCGCGCTGGAGGCGACCAAGGACATGAAGCCCGACGAGCGCTACGCCGCGCTGGCGCAGACCGCGGCCGGCGTGATGAACACGATGCCGCCGCGCGAGAACCCGCGCGTCAACAAGTCGATGGATTCGGTGTATGCCTCCGGCCCGCTGGGGCGCGCCCACTGCGTCATTTACGGCAACAGCAACTACAAGCAGACCGGCATGCTGCAGGCCTTTGCCGCGGCGTATTTGCTGCAGCAGCCGCCCAAGCGCGTCGGCTTCGCCTCCGGCTGCCAGGCGTTCGGCCATCACGAGCTGCTCGGGCAATTGCGCAGCTTCGGCCTGGTCGGCAAGCCGGTCCTGACCGTGCACGATTGAGCTTGGGCCCCGATCGGATCGGGGCTCAACACTGCCTTCCCTGAAGCGTTTTCGCCTTGCGCGAAAACGCCCCTCCCGCGGGTGACGCAGTCGCGCGTCACCCGCCCCCTCGCGCGAGGTCCGCCATGCGCTTCATCGATTATCTCGACAAGGGAGCCTCGCTCGGCATCGACGCGCCGTGTCTCACCATGGACGGCCGCGATCTCAGCTATGGCGAGGTGCAGCGGCTGAGCTACCGGATCGCGCGCGGGCTCGAGCGGTCGGGCATCGCTCCCGGCGAGAAGGTTGCAATCCTGTCCGGCAACGATCCGCTCGCCTTCGCCTGCGTATTCGGCATCTCGCGCGCCGCGGCGGTGTGGTGTCCGATCAATCCGCGCAACGAGGCGACCGAGAACAAGTTCATCCTCGACCAGTTCGATTGCAACCTGCTGCTGTTCCATTCGAGCTTCGCGCCGATGGTCGAAGCCGTCAGGCAGGATCTGCCCAAGCTGCGCGCGCTGGTCTGCCTCGATACCGAGCTGCCGTTCGCGCCGTCATTCGACCGCTGGCTCGGCGGGCTTGCCGATGATGTCTATCAGCGCGACACGATCGACGATCTCGCGATGATCCCCGGCACCGGCGGCACCACCGGCAAGCCCAAGGGCGTGATGCTCTCCGGGCGCAATATCGAGGCGATGACCGCGCTGACCCTGATGGGTTACCCGTTCAAGGGCCGTCCGATCTATCTCGCGCTGGCGCCGCTGACCCATGCCGCCGGCGTGCTTTGCTTTCCGATCATGACGCTCGGCGGCCGCGTCGTGATCATGCATCACCCCGATATCGGCGAGTTCCTCGCGCTGATCGAACGCTATCGCGTCACCCACACCTTCCTGCCGCCGACCGTGATCTACATGCTGCTCGATCATCCGAGGCTCGATGCGACTGACCGCAGCTCGCTGCAATGCTTCTGGTATGGCGCAGCGCCGATCTCGGCGACGCGGCTCGCCGAAGCGTTACAGCGGATCGGGCCGATGGCGCAGCTGTTTGGCCAGACCGAGGCGCCGATGATGATCTCGATGATGGCGCCGGCCGATCACTACAATGCAGACGGCAGGATCGCGATGGAGCGCCTTGCGTCGGCCGGGCGGATCGGCCCGCTGGTGCAGGCCGGCATCATGGATGGCGACGGCAAGCTGCTGCCCGCGGGATCGCGCGGCGAGATCGTGGTGCGCGGTTCGCTGGTCATGGAAGGCTACTACAAGAACCCGGGGGCCACGCGCGAGGCCTCGGCGCATGGCTGGCACCACACCGGCGACATCGGCTACATCGACGGCGACGGCTATCTCTACATCGTCGATCGCGCCAAGGACATGATCATCACCGGCGGCTTCAACGTCTATTCGATCGAGGTCGAGAATGCGTTGCGGGTCCATGAGGCGGTGCAGGATTGCGCGGTCATCGGACTGCCCGACGACAAATGGGGCGAGCGCATCGTCGCGGTGGTGCAGCCGCGCGCCGGCCACACCGTCGATGCGACGGCGCTGGCGGCGTTCGTCAAGCAGCAGATCGGCAGCATCAAGACGCCGAAGCAGATCGAGGTCTGGGACGATCTTCCGCGGTCCAAGGTCGGCAAGGTGCTGAAGCCGGACATCCGCGCGCGGCTGGCGGAGCGCTAGTGTGTTTTTCGAGCGAAGTGGACACTGGTTCGCGTGAAGAAAACGCGTCAAAACGAGAGTCCGGAGCTTCGGTTCTGATTCAATCAGAACCGAGATTGCCCTAGCTCGCATCATTCAGCATTCATCGCTTGCCGTATTCGGTGAACACGTAGTCGCGGTTCTGCACCACGGTGTGGCAGGCGTAGCCGCACTTGGCGTCGTTCTCCTGTGGCGGATTGTCCGCTGTCGTTGCGGGCTTGAACGTATCGGACGCCGCGTCGTACTCGAACGCGCCGTATCCCCATCCGCCGCTGTCTGCGAACCGCTTGCTGTCCTTCACCATGAAATCGACGTCGTGCTGCGCGCCCGGCACCGTTGGCTGACCGGGATACGTTTCTTGCTTCTTCGGGATCCAATGGATCTTCGCCATCTTGGCGCCATCCGGGAACGGCTTGCCATTGCCAGGCACGCCCTCGCGATAGGCTCCGATCATCGCCGGATTGCCCAGGATCGCGGCGATGACGCCTTCGTTCTCGCTGATCGCGATCACTGCCCAATCCTCGTATCCCCTGAACTCGGAGAACGCGAGGCCGTTCGGTACTTGCAGGCTGTACTTGTCCTGCGCTGAAATCGCGACACCAGTCGCCAGGACGGAAATCGACACCGACGCAACGAGATTGATCAGCGAGCTCTTCTGCATAGTCGCATCTCCTTCAATCGATTTGGCGGCGAATAATTCTTGCTGGAAATTCCCCTTATCGCGTGGGCCTCTGCAAGGCTCGGGATTGTGCGGACCATTTGGTCACGGGAGCGGATTACAGCACGGAAATGCGCCGAGCGAAACGGAGACGCGGCCATGCCTGTCCAAGCGACGCACCGGAAGCCGGCAAATTGAGCCGCGTGGCACGTGCAGCATTGGGCGGCAGGAGCAGCTATTGACAACCAGCCGGTGACGCCAGAAGACGGTCGTGCGCAACATTGCGCGTGCGAACCAGGGATGGCTGATGTCCCGCGACTTTCGCCTTGATCGCGTTCCCGTCGACGTTCTCACCTATGAGCTCGCCGAGGAGAGGGCGAGTGCGCTCGGGCGCATGGGCCGCGCGCTGGAACAAGCTCTTGCGAAATTGCGTGAGTTCGATGCGGCCCATCCGCGCGCCGAAGCACCGGCATCCGCCCGACAGGCGCGGCGCATCCTGGTGCGGGAAGCCGGCCATGCGCTGTGGATGTTCGTGGTGCAGCGCGAATCATGTGGCCTGCGCAACACCCGCACGCTGATGCGCGACTACAACGTGCCGGGCGAAGTGCAGCTCAACATGGGGCCGCCGCTCAC
Organism: Bradyrhizobium sp. CCBAU 53421; assembly: GCF_015291625.1. Classification (NCBI taxonomy): domain Bacteria; kingdom Pseudomonadati; phylum Pseudomonadota; class Alphaproteobacteria; order Hyphomicrobiales; family Nitrobacteraceae; genus Bradyrhizobium; species Bradyrhizobium sp. CCBAU 53421. The sequence continues at coordinate 128,257 of NZ_CP030047.1, read as the reverse complement.
CGCGTCGACCGCGTCGCCATGAAGGCGCGGGCCGCCGCCGCGCTGCAGCGGTCGCCTGCGAGAGGTTCGACGGCAAGCGCCACAGACCAAGGTCGAATTTACCGAGTTCGCCGAACGGCTAGATTTCCGAGCGCAAGACCGTGTCATGAGGGATGTCGTATTCCCGCGATGGCGATCGGTTAGGCCGCGCGCAATCCAGGACCGGCTTCCCTAAGGCCTGCATGGGCACGCCCCGCGCAATTGCGGCCCTGCCCCAACCAAACAAATAACCGGGCATCGATACCCTCGTCCGCTGCCGTGGCCGGGGGACGAAACGCATTCCAGATGGCCCGAATATGCCGGGCCAGGGAGATGTACAATGACGACATTGGACATTGCAGTCGCCCCGCTCCCGGAAGCCGAGCATCGGGCGCAATTGCGTCGCGCGCTGATTGCCAGCACGGTAGGCACCACCATCGAATGGTACGACTTTCTGCTCTACAGCACGGTGACCGGCCTCGTCTTCGGCAAGCTGTTCTTTCCCAAGTCCGATCCCCTGGTTGGCGTGCTCGAGGCCTTCGCCATCTACACGGTGGGCTTCATCGCGCGGCCGATCGGTGCCGCGATCTTTGGTCACTATGGCGATCGCATCGGCCGCAAGGGGGCGCTGATCGCAACGCTGCTGTTGACCGGGCTCGCCACGGCGGCGGTCGGTCTCGTCCCCACCTATGACCAGATCGGCATCTGGGGCGCCGTCATCCTGACCGTGATCCGTTTCCTCCAGGGCGTCGGCGTCGGCGGCGAGTGGGGCGGCTCGGTGCTGCTCTCGATGGAGTGGGCGCGAACCAACCAGCACCGCGGCTTCATCACCTCGTGGCCGCAGCTTGGCGGCCCCGCCGGGTTGCTGCTGGCAAACATCGCGGTGCTGGTGTTCAGCCGCATTTCCGGCGACCAGTTCCTGGTCTGGGGCTGGCGCATCCCGTTCCTGCTCAGCCTCGTGATGATCGCGATCGGGCTCTACATCCGGCTCGGCATCATGGAGACGCCGACGTTCCGGCGGATCGTGGCCGAGAATCGCGTCGCGCGCGTACCGGTGATCGAGGTGATCAGGAGGCAGCCGCGATCGATCATTCTGGCGGCGCTGGCGCGAATGGCCGAACAGGCGCCGGCCTACATCTATCTCGCCTTCGTGTTCGCCTATGGCACCCAGGTCATCCATCAAGACCGCGACTTCCTGCTGATCTGCCTGATCTGTGCCGGCCTGGTTTCGCTCGTCACCATCCCGCTGGCCGGGCATCTGTCGGATCGCATCGGGCGCAAGCGGATGTACCTGATCGGCGCGGTCCTGACCGGGCTGTTCGGCTTCGCCTATTTCGGCATGCTGAACACGGCAGCGCCGGCGCTGATCTTCATCGCCATCGTGCTGTCATTCGTGCCGCACGACCTGATGTATGGTCCGCAAGCGGCGCTGATCGCCGAATGCTTCACGCCGCGGCTGCGCTACAGCGGTTGCTCGATCGGCTACCAGCTCTCCTCGGTCATCTCAGGCGGACCGGCGCCGTTGATCGCCACCGCGCTGCTGGCCGCGACCGGCTCCGGCTATGTGATCGCGCTCTACATCCTGTTCTGCGCGGTGGTCAGCATTGTCGCGACCGCGTTGATGCCCGACTACACCAACAAGGACATTTCCGAGGAGCACGACAGGCCTTGATCGAATGATCAAAGCGACGTCGGCAAAAAAATGCGCGGGCCGCCTCGGTATCGAGGCACGCCCGCGCATTAAAATTCGCGGATGCTTGATTCAGCGGTCCGCTAATAGATCCGCGTCAGTGCACGCTGACGGCTTGCAGCTCGTTGCTCCAGGCGTTCGCGATCGCGGCTTCGCGGCTGTCGGTCAGCATGATCGGCGTGCCGTCGGCGGCATGCAGTGCGAACAGCTTGAGGCCCGGCGCGATCTTCGGCGCCTGCGGAAAGAGATCGGGCACGTCCTCGGAACGGACCTGCTTCACATAGGCGATATGACCCTCGCCCAGATGGGCCAGCGCTTCCGGGCTGACGTTATCGGATTGGAAGATGGTACTCACTTCACTCATGGTCTCGACTCCTCAGTCAGATAAGCGGTCGAGTCCGCTCCTTGTTTCTATTATTCGTGTTCATTGATAGCGATTGTCTTAATGACCCGTTCAGGTTCTGGCCTCGCCAGGTCAATCGACAACAGCCCGTTCTTCAGATCCGCGCCCAGCACCTGCATCCCCTCCGCCAGCACGAAGGTGCGCTGGAAGTGGCGCGCGGCGATGCCGCGATGGATATACTGCCGAGCCTTGTCGTCCTGCTGGCGGCCGCGGATGACGAGCTGATTTTCCTCAATAGTTACATCGAGTTGGTCGCGGGTGAAGCCCGCCACCGCCAACGTGATGCGGAGCCGCTCGGGCTGCCCGTTGGTACGGTCGCACCGTTCGATGTTGTACGGAGGATAGCCGTCAGCGCCCTTCACGACGCGGTCGAGCGCACGCTCGATCTCGTCGAATCCCAGAAGGAACGGACTGGACAACGATGGAACACGAGACATTACAAAGTCCTCTCGAAGCGACTTTGAGGGGCCCTTGCGGCACCCCATGCAACCGGCGGGCCGTCTGGCCCGCCGGTCAGTGAGGGATATGGGGGCGATCTGGATAGCGTTCAAGCAGCCCCGAAACCAGCCTAAACGCCCGCAACATGAGGGTAAATTCTTCCCGATCGGTTACGGGCCGACGCGCTTGCGGCCGTCGGCGGTAAAAAGATGCAGTTTGTCGCGCGGCGCGACCGCCCGGATCCGCTCGCCGATGGCAGGTCCAGTGGCGCCGGGAACCCGGACGATCACCTCGCCCGGCGGCAACTCGCCCGGATTGGCGGCAACGCCCTGCTCCTCGCGCTGGCGGCTGCCATAGACGAAGGTCTCGGCGCCGACATGCTCGATCGCCTCGACCGTCAGGCCGAGCGCGACGCCGCCGGACGCGGTCTCTCCGGTGATCACGAAGTCCTCCGGCCGGATGCCGACGATGCCGGCGCCATCTGCGGCCGCGATCTGGGACGCCAGCTCGTCCGAACGCAGCGGCATCAAATTCATCGGCGGCGCGCCGATGAAGGAGGCGACGAAGGTGGTCGCCGGCTTCTGGTAGATATCCAGCGGATTGCCGATCTGCTCGACCTGGCCGCCGTTCATGACCACGAGGATGTCGGCCAGCGTCATCGCCTCGAGCTGGTCGTGGGTGACGTAGATCGAGGTGGTGTTGAGCCGGCGCTGCAGCTTGCGGATCTCGACCCGCATCGCGATACGCAGCTTGGCGTCGAGGTTCGACAGCGGCTCGTCGAACAGGAACACTTTCGGCTGGCGGACGATGGCGCGGCCCATCGCGACGCGCTGGCGCTGGCCGCCGGAGAGCTGGCGCGGCTTGCGCTCCAGCATCGGCGACAGCTCGAGCACGCGCGCGGCTTCCTCGACGCGGGTCTTGATCTCCGCTTCGGCCATGCCGCGGTTGCGCAGGCCGTAGGCCATGTTGTTGTAGACGCTCATATGCGGGTAGAGCGCGTAGTTCTGGAACACCATCGCGATGTCGCGATCGGCGGGCTCGACCTGGTTGACGACGCGGCCGCCGATGTCGATCTCGCCGCCGGTGATGGTCTCGAGCCCCGCGACCATGCGCAGCAGCGTGGACTTGCCGCAGCCGCTTGGGCCGACCAGCACGCAGAACTGGCCGTCGCCGACGTCGACATCGACGCCCTTGATGGCCTCGAAGCCGCCGGGATAGGTCTTGCGGACGCTGCGCAGCGTGACGTTAGCCATTACTTTTCCGTCTCCACCAATCCGCGCACGAACAGTTTCTGCATCACGACGACGACGAACACCGGCGGCAGCATCGCGAGCAGCGCGGTCGCCATCACGACAGGCCATTCGGTCAGCGCGTCGGTCGTGGTGATCATCTTGCGGATGCCGACCTGGATGGTCTGCATGTCGTCGCGCGTGGTGATCAGCAGCGGCCAGAGATACTGATTCCAGCCGAGGATGAACAAAATCACGAACAGCGCGGCCATGTTGGTGCGCGACAGCGGCAACAGCGTATCCCAGAAGAAGCGGAACGGGCCCGCGCCGTCGATGCGCGAGGCCTCCAGCAATTCATCCGGCACGGTCATGAAGAACTGGCGGAACAGCAGCGTCGCGGTGGCCGAGGCGATCAGCGGCAGCGACAGGCCGGCATAGCTGTCGAGCAGATGCAGGTCGGCGACGATCTTGTAGGTCGGATAGATGCGCACCTCGACCGGCAGCATCAGGGTGATGAAGATGATCCAGAAGATCGCCATCCGGAACGGAAACCGGAAATAGACGATCGCATAGGCCGAGATGATCGAGATCGCGATCTTGCCGACTGCGATCAGCAGCGCCATGACCAGCGAGTTCAGCATCATGTTGAGCACCGGCTCGCGGGTCGAGCCGCTCGTGCCGACGAACAGCGTCTGGTAGTAGGTCTCGAGGAAATGGCCGCCGGGCAACAGCGACATCTGGCCGTTGGCGATCACGGCGTTGTCCTGGGTCGAGGCGACGATCGCGAGATAAACCGGGAAGGCGACGATCGCGATCCCGATCCACAGGATGATATGAGCCAGATAGCGCTGGAAGCCCTCCTCCTCGACCATCAGTAGGTCACCTTGCGTTCGACGAAGCGGAACTGGATCCCCGTCAGCACGACGACGATGACCATCAGGATGACCGATTGCGCCGCCGACGAGCCGAGATTTCCGCCCAGCAGGCCGTCCGTGTAGACCTTGTAGACCAGCGTTTCGGTCGCCTTGCCGGGGCCGCCGCGGGTCATCGTGTCGATGATGCCGAAGGTGTCGAAGAAGGCGTAGACGATGTTGATGACCAGCAGGAAGAAGATGGTGGGCGACAGCAGCGGGAAGATCACGGTCCAGAACCGCCGCATCGGACGGGCGCCGTCGATCGCGGCGGCCTCGATCACGCTCTTCGGGATGCTCTGCAGCCCGGCGAGGAAGAACAAGAAATTGTAGGAGATCTGCTTCCAGGCCGCGGCGAGGATGATCAGGGCCGCCGCCTGGTCGCCGTCGAGCAGCGGATTCCAGTCAACGCCCATGGCGCGCAGATAGCGCGACAGCACGCCGAGCGAGGGGTGCAGCATGAACACCCAGAGTACGCCGACCACCGGCGGGGCGACGGCATAGGGCCAAATCAGCAGCGTGCGGTAGAGAGTCGAGCCGCGCAGCGGCCTGTCGGCCATGACGGCGAGCAGCAGCGCGAACGACAGCGAGGACACCGCGATCGCGAACGAGAACGCGAAGGTGCGCACGATGGCCGCGAAATAGGCCGGCTCCTTGAACAGCTCGAGATAGTTCTCGAACCACACGAAGCTGGTCGAAAGGCCGAAGGCGTCCTGCAACAGGAAGGACTGGATCACCGCCTGCGCGGCCGGCCAGTAGAAAAAGATCAGGACGATCGCGAGTTGCGGGGCAACCAGCGCATAAGGCAACAGCTTTGATTGGAAAATCGCTTGCTTTTGCATGATCTCGGCAAAATGGCAGGCCGCGCTTGCGGCCTGCCGGTTGATGGCCTCAAGGCATCATCATGTCAGCGGACGGCGGTCTTTTCAAACTGCCGCAGCATCTGGTTGCCGCGCTCGACGGCCGAGTCCAGCGCTTGCTTGGCGGTCTTCTTGCCGGCCAGCGCCTGCTCGATCTCCTCCGACCACATGTCGCGCAGCTGCACCATGTTGCCGAGGCGCAGACCGCGGGAGTTCTCGGTCGGCTCCTTGTTGGTGAGCTCGAGCAGCGGGGTCTCCAGATAAGGCTGATCCTTGTAGAAGCCCTCTTCCTTGGCCTTGGCGTAGGCGGCCTTGGTGATCGGCAGATAGCCCGATGCCTTGTGGATCCAGACCTGGCGCTCGGTGTCCGAGAGGAAGGTCAGGAACTTGGCGACGCCCTTGTATTCCTCGGCCGACTTGCCGCCCATGATCCAGAGCGAGGCGCCGCCGATGATCGAGTTCTGCGGCGCGCCCTTGACGTCGGGATAATAGGGCATCGGCGCGGCGGTGAAGTTGAACTTGGCCTGCGCCTTGACGTTGCCGAAGAAGGCCGACGAGGTCAGGTAGATCGGGCACTCGCCCGAGGTGAAGCGGCCTTCGCCGGTGTTGGTGCGGCCGGCATAGTCGTAGGTCTTGTCCTTCTGCAGCTCGACCAGGTTCTCGAGATGCTTGACCTGCAGCGGGCCGTTGAATTCGAGCACGGTGTCGAAGCCGTCGAGGCCGTTGGCCTTGCTGGCGAGCGGCACGTTGTGCCAGGCCGAGAGCTGCTCGAGATTGACCCAGGTGACCCACGAGCCGGAGAAGCCGCAGGTGGTGTAGCCAGCCGCCTTCAGCTTCTTGGCGTCCTCGAACACTTGCGGCCAGGTCTTCGGGATCTCCGCGATGTTGGCTTTCTTCAGCGCGTCGAGATTGACCCACATCACGGTCGACGACGAGTTGAAGGGGAACGACAGCATCTCGCCCTTCGAGGTCGAGTAGTAGCCGGTGATCGCGGGCAGATAGACGCTCGGATCGAACTTCTCGCCGGCGTCGGCCATCAGCTTGTAGACCGGTTTGACGGCGCCGGTGGCGGCCATCATCGTTGCGGTGCCGACCTCGAACACCTGCATGATGGCCGGCGCGTTGCCGGCGCGGAATGCGGCGATGCCGGCATTCATGGTGTCGGCGTAGCCGCCCTTGTAGGTCGGGATCACCTTGTAGTCGGACTGCGAGGCGTTGAAGTCGTTGGCCAGCTTGACGATGACGTCATTGTTGGCACCGGTCATCGCGTGCCACCACTGAATCTCCGTCACCGCAAACGCAGGCGACGCGAATGCAAGCGTGGCAGCAGCTACCGCGGCAGCGCCTAATCGTCGAAAAATCATCAAAAGCCCCTCCCGGTTGGAACACCATCTTTCGTTGCGCGCGTTATCAGCGCCGGATGACGTTCAAATGACCGTATAAACGAAAGCCATGGTAGGGGGGAAGCCGAGGCGAAGGGAAGCGGTAAAAAAGACTGACATCGCGGTCGCGTGCGTGCGGTGCAATGCCGGACGCGACGTTGCACCGCAGGGGCGATGCGTTGGCGCCGGTTCGATACGAGCCGGCGCCTGGCTCTTCATGATACGTCAGCGCTTGCGCTGGGGACCGCAGACCACGCCCTTGTCGACCAGGCCCTTGATCTCATCCTTGGAGTAGCCGAACTCGCCGAGTACTTCCGCAGCGTGCTGGCTGAACTTCGGCGGCGTGCGGCGCAGGCTCGGCTTGGTGCGTTCGAGGCGGATCGGGGAGGCGACGCCCTTGTACCAATCCTTCTCGATGACGTCGCCGCGATGGATCGTGTGCGGGTTGGTCAGCGCCTGGTCGATCTTCTGCACCGGGCCGGCCGGCAGGCCGGCGGCGAGCAGCCGGTTGCACAGCGGCTCGGCCTCGTGCTGGTTGAACACCGCGGCGAGTTCGACGCGCAGCGCATCGCGGTTGGCGATGCGGTCCTTGTTGCGGGCAAAGCGCGGATCGGTGCCGAGCTCCGGCTTGCCGATCTCCTTGGCGAGCTTGCGGAAGGTGCCGTCATTGCCGACGCCGATGAAGATGTTGTCGGTCTTGGTCGGGAAGATCGCGTAAGGCACGAGGTTCGGATGCTCGTTGCCGGTGAGCGATGGCGGCTTGCCATGCATGAAATAGTTCGCGGTGTGCGGATGCATGATCGCAAGCCCGGTCTCGTACAGCGTGGTCTCGATGAACTGGCCGAGCCCGGAGCGCTGCCGCTCCGACAGCGCCATCAGGATGCCGATCGCCGCATAGAGGCCGGTGGTGATGTCGACCAGCGGCACGCCGATCCGCATCGGGCCGCTCTCCGGCGAGCCGGTCGCCGCGATCATGCCGGTCATCGCCTGGATGATCGCGTCATAGCCGGGATTGCCGCCGCGCGGGCCGTCCGCACCGAAGCCCGATATCCGGCAATGCACGAGCCGCGGAAACTTCGCGCGCAGCACGTCGTTGCCGATGCCCCATTTGTCGAGCGTGCCCGGCTTGAAGTTCTCGATCAGCACGTCGGCGGTCTCGAGCATCTTCATCAGCACCGCGCGGCCGCCCTCGGAGGCGAGGTCGAGGCCGATCGAGCGCTTGTTGCGGTTGATGCCGACGAAATAGGCCGCGTCTTCCTCGTGGAAGGGAGGACCCCAGTCGCGCACCTCGTCGCCGGCGGGCGGCTCGACCTTGACCACGTCGGCGCCGTGGTCGGCAAGGATCTGGGTGCAATACGGGCCGCCGAGCACGCGCGTCAGATCGATCACGCGCAGTCCGGTCATCGCGCCCGTAGCCGCTGGGGTATTCATGGAAGCAACCTTCGCTCAGTTGGGATCAGAAAAATGCGATCCCAGAGCTAACGGTCTTCAGGCGAGGCAGCAATGCTTCCGTCGGCGCAGGCCCATGCAGCAGGCGGCGCGTGCGTTCGCCAAGCGAACTGAAAAGAGCGAACTGGCATCTGCAATGCAATGATCCGCTGAAACGCAATAGTCCGCCACGCGGGACGTGGCGGACCATTGGTAGTTAGTGAATTAGACGACGCTCAGCTTGACGTCGACATTGCCGCGGGTGGCGTTGGAATAGGGGCACACGTGGTGGGCCTTCTCGACCAGCGCCTCGGCGTCGGCGCGGGACAGGCCGGGCAGCGAGACGGCGAGCTCGACGGCAAGGCCGAAGCCGCCTTCCGAGCGCGGGCCGATGCCGACCGTCGAGGTCACCGAGGTGTCGGCGGGAACCTTGGGGCCGCCCTGGGAGGCCACGAACTTCATGGCGCCGATGAAGCAGGCGGCATAGCCGGCCGCGAACAGCTGCTCCGGATTGTTGCCCGCGCCACCGCCGCCACCGAGCTCCTTCGGGGTGGTGAGCTTGACGTCGAGCGCGCCGTCGAGCGTTGCCGCATGGCCGTCGCGGCCGCCGGTTGCCTTGGCGCTGGTCTTGTAGAGCACGTTCACAGACATCGTGGTCTCCCTTGGTTCTGGACTTGAGTGGGCTGGGCTTGAAATCGATGGCCTATGTATTGCACGCAAATAGATTGTACACAATATAAATTATGAAGCCTCACATTTAATTGTTCGCAATTGAATTCGCGGTCCCGAGAGCCCAGAATGACCCGGAAACGAGATGGATTCGATGGGAATCATGGCCAGGAAACCGACGGCGGCGGACCAGGCGCTGCGGCTCGACAACCAGATCTGCTTTGCGGTCTATTCGACGGCGCATGCCTTCAACCGCGTCTACAAGCCGCTGCTCGACCGGCTCGGGCTGACCTATCCGCAGTACCTGGTGATGCTGGCGCTGTGGGAGCGCGACGACGTGCCGGTGAAGGACCTCGGCGAGCGCCTGTTCCTCGATTCCGGCACGCTGACGCCGCTCTTGAAACGGCTGGAGGCGGCGGAGCTGATCAAGCGGACCCGCAGCACCGAAGACGAGCGGGTGGTGCTGATCGCGCTGACGGCGCAGGGCCATGCGCTGCGTGAAAAGGCCAAGGCTGTTCCGCAGTCGATCCTCGCGGCTTCGGACTGCACGGTCGGCGAACTGCTGGCGATGAAGGATGAGATCGTCGCACTGCGCGACCGGCTCAATGCGGTGCTGGGGGAGTAGCGGGCGCGGACTGCGGCGCGCCCGCTATGGCAGCACCGGCACCCTGCAAGCTGCGCACTGGAAATCGCTGCCGCGCTCGTCGTGACGAATCTCGAAGCCCTCCGGGACCTGTTCGATCCGGTTTCTGAAGGGCGCAATTTCCGAGAGCCGGGCATGGCCCGCGCGCTGGCACCTCGGGCACCGCAAGAATTCCGTCCAGGTGGAATCACTCATGGCTTGGCGTCCGTTGGCGCCGCGTAGGGTAGCAGGCAATGGATTGTCGAGCTTTGTTCTGGATCAAAAGGGCGGGGCGGAGATTGGCGCGGTGCGCGATCAGGCGGGTCAGAGGCGCTTCTTGGCGAAGGCGCGGCCGGATGCGGACTTCAAATATTTTTCAAAAGCGACGGCCTGTTTCTTATCGCTGAAGGCGACGTAAGTCTTCAGCCGCCAAGGCCCATATTTGGATGTATGGGGCACTTCGCCAGCATTGTGCTTGGCCAGTCGAGCTCGCAGGTCGTCTGTGAGACCGACGTAGAAGTGCACGCCGTCGAGGCTTTCGAGAATGTAGACGTATTTCATCAGGCCCCACCCAGTTGATAGGGCCGATGCTAACGCATTTGAATATTGGAGAGAGCCCGGCTTCGCCCTTCGGGCTACGCCGCGGCAGCCTTCGCTACGATAGGGCTTGCCGAGCCGAAGCTGGCGAAGCCAGCGAAGGCTGGTGGAGCCAGGCGGGATCGAACCGCCGACCTCTTGCATGCCATGCAAGCGCTCTCCCAGCTGAGCTATGGCCCCTTATCCAATTGGGATGATCCTGGGGGATCAATCCCGGCCCGCGCGGCCTGGATGACTCGCGCGGCAGCACCGTTGATCATAGATCGGCGCCGATCTCAAGTCTCTTCTCTCAAGTCTCTTCGTCGCCGCCGACGTCACCAATAATATCGGTCACGTCCTCATCGCCCTCTTCCTCGTCGGCGATGAAGGTCGAATCGTCGTCGTCATCGTCGTCGATCGTCTCATCGACCTCGATATCGTCCTCGGATTCGGGAACCTGGGCCTTGACCTTGCCGGTGTTCTCCTCGGCATCGGCCTCCTCGAGCGAGACCATCTCTTCGGTCTCGGCCGCCTCGGGCATCTCGGCGGCGGTCGCAGGGGAACTGACGGTGGCGCCACGGCCCCGCGGCGGCGCGACGGGCGCGATCGGCACGACCTCACCGGTGTAGGGCGAAATCACCGGATTCTTGTTGAGGTCGTAGAACTTCTTGCCCGTGGTCGGGCAAATGCGCTTGGTTCCGAGCTCGGACTTGGCCAACGTGGTCATCCCAGAATTTTGCTGAAAAACGGTGCTTCACTTGGCTAGTTGAGGAGCCGCTGTCAATAGCGGTTTGCGCGCAAGTGACGGGCGCGTGACGCGGTGTTGCCTATGTGATACCTGCCGCGGCGCGAGAGGACACAATCTTGGCCCATTCCGACACCCCGACCCCGCTGGAATCACGCGCTTGCGGCCCCCTGGCCGGCAAGGTCCGCGTTCCCGGCGACAAATCGATTTCCCACCGTGCCCTGATCCTGGGGGCGCTTTCGGTTGGCGAAACCCGCATTTCCGGCCTTCTGGAGGGCGAAGACGTCCTCAATACCGCCAAATCCATGCGCGCGCTGGGCGCCAGGGTGGAGCGGACGGCGCCGTTTACCTGGTCGGTTGCAGGCGTCGGCGTCGGCGGCTTCGCCCAGCCTGCCGCGCCGCTCGATTTCGGCAATTCCGGCACCGGCTGCCGGCTGGTGATGGGCGCGGTGGCCGGCTGCCCGATCGCGGCCATTTTCGATGGCGACGCCTCGCTGCGTTCGCGGCCGATGCGCCGGATTCTCGATCCCCTGGAGCTGATGGGCGCCCGGACCAGCGACATCAGGGAGGGAGGCCGGCTGCCGCTGACCCTGCATGGCGCCCGCTATCCGGTGCCGATCGTCTACAAGACGCCGGTCGCCTCGGCCCAGATCAAGTCCGCGGTGCTGCTGGCGGGGCTGTCCGCGCCCGGCATCACCACGGTCATCGAGCAGGAGGCGAGCCGCGACCACACCGAGCTGATGCTGAAGCATTTCGGCGCCGAGATCTCCTCGGAGAAGGAAGGCAGCCACGGCCGCCGGATCTCGCTGAACGGCGAGCCCGAGCTGCACGGCGCCAACGTCGTGGTGCCCGCCGATCCGTCCTCCGCGTCATTCCCGATCGTGGCCGCACTGATCGTCGAAGGGTCCGACGTCGTGTTCTCCGATGTGATGACCAATCCGCTGCGCACCGGTCTGTTCACCACGCTGCGCGAAATGGGCGCCTCGATCGAAGAGAGCGACGTGCGCGGCGATGCCGGCGAGCCGATGGCGCAGCTGCGCGTGCGGGCCTCGAAGCTGAAGGGCGTCGAGGTGCCGCCGGAGCGCGCGCCGTCGATGATCGACGAGTATCTCGTGCTGGCGGTTGCCGCGGCGTTTGCCGAAGGCACCACGATCATGCGCGGTTTGCAGGAGCTGCGTGTCAAGGAATCCGACCGTCTCGAAGCCACCGCGGATATGCTGCGCGTCAACGGCGTCAAGGTCGAGGTTTCCGGCGATGATCTGATCGTCGAGGGGCGCGGCCACGTCCCGGGCGGCGGCCTCGTCGCCACCCACATGGATCATCGCATCGCGATGTCGGCGCTGGTGATGGGCTGTGCCTCGGATCGGCCGGTCAAGATCGATGACACCGGCTTCATCGCCACCAGTTTCCCGGATTTCATTCCGATGATGCGCGCGCTCGGAGCTGACTTCGCATGATCATCGCCATCGACGGACCCGCCGCCTCCGGCAAGGGCACGCTCGGCAAGCGGCTCGCCCACCACTACGGCTACCGCCATCTCGACACCGGCGTGATCTATCGTGCGGTGGCCTATGCGATGATGGCGCAGGGCGCCGACCTCAACGACGAGGCGCTGGCGGTGGCCGTCGCGCTCGAGCTCGATCCCGAGAAGTTCGGCAATCCGATCCTGAAGACCCAGAAGGTCGGCGAGGGCGCGTCCGTCGTCTCGGCCTTTCCGAAGGTGCGCGAGGCGCTGGTCAGCTTCCAGCGCCAGTTCGCCGCCGATCCGCCCGGTGCGGTGCTGGATGGACGCGATATCGGCACCGTGATCTGCCCGGATGCCGACGTGAAGATCTTCGTGGTCGCCGACCCCCGCGTGCGGGCGCAGCGTCGCACCCTGGAGGCGCGCGCCCGTGGCGAGGACGCCGACGAGGAGGCGGTGCTGGCCGACATCCTCAAGCGCGACGAGCGGGACAAGAACCGCGCCATTGCGCCGTTGCGGCCGGCGGCGGACGCCCACACGCTGGATAATTCCAATCTCGACATCGAGGCCGGCGTCCGCGCTGCCATCGCCATCGTCGAGGCAGCGCGCGCCCGGCGCTGATCGGTCAGGCCGGGGCAAAGATAAAGCGCGATGACGGGGTCATCGCGCCAGGTTCACTTTGGACCCGCGTTGGATCAGTTAGTTCTTGGACCAGTAGCGGTCGAACGGCAATTCCTGCTCGGCCATGCTGAGCAGCGGCTGCGCCGCCACGACAGACGTGCCGGGCGCGGCCGGAGTAGCATTGGGCATCCCGGCAATCGCATTTCCGACGGTCAGGACGGCGATCGCCGCCAGCACCACAAAGCTTTTCATTGGTAATCCCCCTGTTTTGAGCGGTGCTATCGTATGGGGTGCTGCTTAAGGGCCGGTTCCGGGCCGGCCGCTTGCGGGGCATTTCGTGTGACTCGGTCAACAGCGCGTTGAGAGGCCGGCGTTGCGGCGCCGCCGGTGACGAGATCAGCCTTAAGCGCCCGTAAATCGGGCATTTCCGGCTTGCCCAAAATGGGCCCCGGAGCTATATCAGCGCCGTTCGGAGCAGCATCGACGGTGTCGAGGCCGTGTCTGAGCGGGCCGGCGCCGGGTTTGAACCCTCGCCGCATCTGGAGGAACGCCCGCTCCCAGGTCTTGAAGTCGATATTTTCGTTTCAGGCTCCGGAATATCAAAACGTACCGAACGTGCAGTCTTGCTGCCGGCCCGCTGTTGCACCTCCTGCAATGAGCGGTCGTCAGGGTTTGCGGAACCCTGACACTTCACGCGCGGTGCGCCCATCAACCCGAATGGCCGGCGAGATTCCGCATCTGGAGATCAAATGGTTTCGAATTCTGCGTCTTCTTATACCCCGACCCGCGACGATTTCGCGGCGATGCTTGATGAGTCCTTTGCCGGCGGCAATCTGCAGGAAAGCTCGGTCATCAAGGGCAAGGTGGTTGCAATTGAGAAGGACATGGCCGTCATCGACGTCGGCCTGAAGACCGAGGGCCGCGTCGCGTTGCGCGAATTCGCCGGCCCCGGCCGTGACAGCGACCTCAAGGTCGGCGACGAAGTCGAGGTGTTCCTCGACCGGATCGAGAATGCGCTCGGTGAAGCCGTGCTGTCGCGCGACAAGGCGCGCCGCGAGGAAAGCTGGGGCAAGCTCGAGAAGGCGTTCCAGAACAACGAAAAGGTCAACGGCGTCATCTTCAACCAGGTCAAGGGCGGCTTCACGGTCGACCTCGACGGTGCGGTGGCCTTCCTGCCGCGCTCGCAGGTCGACATTCGTCCGATCCGCGACGTTGCGCCGCTGATGAACAACTCGCAGCCGTTCCAGATCCTCAAGATGGACCGCCGCCGCGGCAACATCGTGGTGTCGCGCCGCACGGTTCTCGAAGAGACCCGCGCCGAGCAGCGCCAGGAGCTGGTGCAGAACCTCGAAGAGGGTCAGGTGATCGACGGCGTGGTCAAGAACATCACCGATTACGGCGCGTTCGTTGATCTCGGCGGCATCGACGGCCTGCTCCACGTGACCGACATCGCCTGGCGCCGCGTCAACCACCCGACCGAGGTGCTGACCATCGGCCAGACCGTGAAGGTCAAGATCATCAAGATCAACCACGAGACGCACCGCATCTCGCTCGGCATGAAGCAGCTGCTGGATGATCCGTGGCAGGGCATCGAAGCCAAGTACCCGCTGGGTGCCCGCTTCACCGGCCGCGTCACCAACATCACCGACTACGGCGCGTTCGTCGAGCTCGAGCCGGGCATCGAAGGCCTGATCCACGTCTCCGAGATGTCGTGGACCAAGAAGAACATGCACCCCGGCAAGATCGTTTCGACCTCGCAGGAAGTCGAGGTGCAGGTGCTCGAAGTGGATTCGGTCAAGCGCCGCATCTCGCTCGGCCTCAAGCAGACCATGCGCAATCCCTGGGAAGTCTTCGTCGAGAAGTTCCCGGTCGGTTCGGTTGTCGAGGGCGAGGTCAAGAACAAGACCGAGTTCGGTCTGTTCCTGGGTCTCGAGGGCGACGTCGACGGCATGGTCCACCTCTCCGACCTCGACTGGAAGCTTCCGGGCGAGCAGGTCATCGACAACTTCAAGAAGGGCGACATGGTCAAGGCCGTGGTGCTCGATGTCGATGTCGAGAAGGAGCGTATCTCGCTCGGCGTCAAGCAGCTCGAAGGCGACCCCTTCGCCGAGCCGGGCGACGTCAAGAAGGGCGCGGTCGTGACCTGCGAAGTGCTCGAAGTGAAGGAGAGCGGCATCGAGGTCCGGATTTCGGGCACCGAGTTCACCACCTTCATCAAGCGGTCCGAGCTGGCCCGCGACCGCAACGACCAGCGCGCCGAACGCTTCGCCGTCGGCGAGAAGGTCGATGCCCGCGTCATCCAGTTCGACAAGAAGGCCCGCAAGGTGCAGGTCTCGATCAAGGCGCTGGAAGTTGCCGAAGAGAAGGAAGCCATCGCGCAGTACGGCTCCTCCGATTCGGGAGCGACGCTCGGCGACATTCTCGGCACCGCGCTGAAGAACCGCGGCACCGACAAGTAAGCATTCGTCTCGTTGAGGCGAACATTGGGGCCCCGGCGCAAGCCGGGGCCCTTTTGTTTGAGTCTTCCCCTTCCCCCTGAAAGGGGGAAGGTCGGGATGGGGGTCAGCCGCAGGCGATGCTGCATGCGGAGAGAGCAGATCCCCACCCGCTTTGCTCTGACGAGCAAAGCGACCTCCCCTTTTCAAGGGGAGGTGTGGGCCTTGTTTTCTTCATATTGCGTCGCAATTGATGTATTTGGCTAAGCGGAAAGTGACGCTGCGACTGCAAAACGCGCGGATTGCGCGCTGACCATTTCTGGAGAGATCGGATGTCGCTGGATTCAGACGTGATCGTCGACCGTCGCCGTATCAGGCGCAAGCTGACGTTCTGGCGCGTCGCCGCTGCGGTCATTGCGATCGCGGCCATCGTCGGCGTGGGCGTGATCGCCGCCGGCGGACGCGGCAGCTTCGCGACGTCGAACACGATCGCGCGGATCAACATCGACGGACTGATCCGCAGCGACCAGGAGCGCGTCGAGGCGCTGGAGCGGCTCGGCAAGTCGAGCTACGCGGCGGTCGTCGTGCATATCAATTCGCCCGGCGGCACGACCGCGGGCTCCGAGCAGCTTTACGACTCGCTGGTGCAGTTGAAGGCCAAGAAGCCGCTCGTCGTCGTGGTCGAGGGATTGGCGGCCTCGGGCGGCTACATCACGGCGATTGCCTCCGACCATATCGTCGCCCAGCAGACCTCGCTGGTCGGCTCGATCGGCGTGCTGTTCCAGTTTCCCAACGTGTCCGAATTGCTCAAGACCGTCGGCGTGAAGATGGAGGAAATCAAATCCTCGCCGCTGAAGGCCGCGCCCAACGGGTTCGAGCCGACCAGCCCGGAGGCCCGCGCCGCGATCGACGGCCTGGTCAAGGACTCCTATGCCTGGTTCCGTGGATTGGTGAAGGAACGGCGCGGCATGGACGACGCCCTGCTGGAGAAGGTCGCGGATGGACGCGTCTTCACCGGCCGGCAGGCGGTCGATCTCAAGCTGATCGATCAGCTCGGGGACGAGAAGACCGCGATCGCCTGGCTGGTTGCGGAGAAGAAGGTCAAGAGCGACCTGCCGGTGCGCAATTACAAGCTCAATCCGCGATTCAGCGACCTGACCTTCCTGCGCACCGCAGCGTCGATGACGCTCGATGCGGTCGGCCTCGGCGCCATCGCGCGGCGGATCGAGCAGGGCGGCGTGGCCCAGGCGGTCGACCGCTTCGGCCTCGACGGCATGCTGGCGCTGTGGACTCCCGGAGGAACCGACTAGAGCGTTTTCGAGCGAAGTGGACACCGGTTCGCGTGAAGAAAACGCGTCAAAGCAAAAATCTAGAGCCCGTTCCGATTCAATCGGAACGAACAGGCTCTGGTCGGGAGCGAAAGGCGTAGTGATCAGGGTATTCCCGCTCTGCGGGAATCGCCGCATGCCCCAATTGGGCTATTTGTCACGTGATTTCGCGACGTCCTAAATCGATTTAGCGTCTTGACAGTGCACGGCATTTTCACGGAAATGGGTTTCCGCAAGAGCCCGGATCCCACTTTCGATGATCAAATCCGAACTTGTTCAGCGCATCGCCGAGCACAACCCGCACCTCTACCAGCGGGATGTCGAGAATATTGTGAATGCGATTCTCGATGAAATCGTCGCAGCGCTGGCGCGCGGCGACCGCGTCGAGCTGCGTGGTTTTGGCGCTTTCTCGGTGAAGCATCGCCCGGCGCGTGCCGGCCGCAATCCGCGCACCGGCGAGCATGTGCCGGTCGATCAGAAGAGCGTGCCGTTCTTCAAGACCGGCAAGGAAATGCGCGAGCGCCTCAATCGCGACGAGGCCGAGGCGGGAGCTTCCAAGATCGAAGCGCCCAAAGCTGACGCCTGACAAGGCGGACGCTTAGCGCGACGTCCGGCGTTGCCGTGCGGCGGGCGATCTGCCCGCACTTTCTCCATCGCGGCGAGAGATGGTCATGCGAAGGTTTTTCACGGCAATCATCGTCGTTCCACTCGGACTGATCTTCATCATCTTTGCCGTCGCCAACCGTCATTGGGTGACGGTGTCGTTCGATCCCTTCAACTCTGTGACGCCGACGGTCGCGGTCACACTGCCGCTGTTCGTCGTCATCATCGCCTCCGCGATCCTGGGCGTGATCGCCGGCGGCATCGGAACCTGGTTCAAGCAAGGGCGCTGGCGTCGCGCCGCCCGCCAGCACGAGGCCGACGCCCGCCACGTCCGCGCCGAGCTCGCCGACCTCAGGGCCGCTGCCTCCCGGGACGACGCCCAGCGCCGTTCGGCCCCGGCCCAGCTTGGGTTTTACGGGCCCAATGGGCGAGACAAGCAGGGCGCGACGTTGTAGAACCCGCCCCGTCGGACCCGGGCCAGCCCCTGTTCCGGACGCCCGAAAACCGCTTTGAAAGACCCGTTTCGAGACCATGCCCCTGCTCGTCAAAATCTGCGGCCTGTCCACGCGCGAGACGCTCGACGTCGCGCTCGACGGCGGCGCGGATATGGTCGGGTTCGTGTTCTTTCCGCCGTCGCCGCGCCACGTCAGCCTGGAGACCGCGCGCGAGCTCGGCGGCCGCGCCAAGGGCCGCGCCGTCAAGGTCGCGCTGACCGTCGATGCCGACGACGCGACGCTTGAGAACATCGTCGAGACGCTGCGGCCGGATATCCTGCAACTGCACGGCAAGGAAACCACCGCGCGGCTGCGAGACATTAAGCAGAAGTTCGGCCTGCCGTTGATGAAGGCGCTGCCGGTCGAGACCGCAGCCGATCTCGCTCCGCTGCCGGGCTATGCCGGCGTCGCCGACCGGATCTTGTTCGATGCCCGCGCGCCGAAGGATGCCACGCGGCCGGGCGGTCTCGGTGCGCCGTTCGACTGGCACCTGCTGGAAAATCTCGATCTCGCGCTGCCCTATATGGTCTCCGGCGGGCTCAATGCCGATAACGTGGCTGAAGCTGTCCGCGTCACCCGCGCCGGCGGGGTCGACGTCTCGTCGGGCGTCGAGCGCACGCCCGGCGTCAAGGATCCCGAGCTGATCCGCGCCTTCATCCGCGCCGCACGCGCAACCGACTCCTCTTCGCCTCTCCCCGTTTACGGGGAGAGGTCGACCGCGCAACGCGCGGGCGGGTGAGGGGCGCCGCAATGACGATCGAGCAATTGGAAGAACCCCTCACCCCAACCCTCTCCCCGCAAGAGCGGGGCGAGGGAGTGGAAACAGCGCCGCGACGCGGCCAGAAGAACTGATGGTTCGATGAATCAAAACCTGCCCAATTCCTTCCGCAGCGGCCCCGACGAGCGCGGGCATTTCGGCATTTTCGGCGGACGCTTCGTCGCGGAAACGCTGATGCCGCTGATCCTCGATCTGGAAAAGGCCTACGCCGACGCCAAGGCCGATCCGGCGTTCCAGGCCGAGATGAACGTCTATCTGAAGGACTATGTCGGCCGGCCCTCGCCGCTGTATTTCGCCGAGCGGCTCACCGAGCATCTCGGCGGCGCTAAGATCTATCTGAAGCGCGAGGAGCTCAACCACACCGGCTCGCACAAGGTCAACAACGTGCTCGGCCAGATCATGGTCGCGCGCCGCATGGGCAAGAAGCGCATCATCGCCGAGACCGGCGCCGGCCAGCATGGCGTTGCGACGGCGACGCTGTGCGCGCGGTTCGGGCTCGAATGCGTGGTCTATATGGGCGCGGTCGACGTCGAACGGCAGCAGCCCAACGTGATCCGCATGGAGATGCTGGGCGCCAAGGTCGTTCCGGTGCAGTCGGGCGCGCGGACGCTGAAGGACGCGATGAACGACGCGCTGCGCGACTGGGTCACCAACGTGCACAACACCTTCTATTGCATCGGCACGGTGGCGGGGCCGCACCCCTATCCGATGATGGTGCGCGACTTCCAGTCGATCATCGGCCACGAGACGCGCACGCAGATGCAGGAGGCCGAAGGCCGCCTGCCGGACTCGCTGATCGCCTGCATCGGCGGTGGCTCCAATGCGATGGGCCTGTTCCACCCGTTCCTCGACGATCCCTCGGTCGAGATCTTCGGCGTCGAAGCCGCCGGCCATGGCCTGACGCAGCTGCATGCCGCCTCGCTCGCCGGCGGGCGCCCCGGCGTGCTGCACGGCAACCGCACCTATCTCCTGATGGACGCCGACGGCCAGATCGAGGAAGCGCATTCGATCTCCGCCGGCCTCGATTATCCCGGCATCGGCCCCGAGCACGCCTGGCTGCACGAGACCGGTCGCGTCAAATATCTCTCGGCGACCGACGAGGAAGCGCTCGCCGCGTTCCAGCTGCTTTCGCGGCTGGAGGGCATCATCCCCGCGCTGGAATCCGCGCATGCCATCGCGAAACTGTCCGAACTCGCGCCGCAGCGGCCGAAGGACCACCTGATGGTGGTCAACCTCTCGGGCCGTGGCGACAAGGACGTGCCGCAGGTCGGCGATATCTTGAAGGCGAGGAAGAAGTGAGCACCCGTATCGACGCACGTTTCGCCGAACTGAAGCAGCAGGGCCGCTCCGCCTTCGTCAACTTCGTGATGGCCGGCGATCCCGACGCAAAAACCTCGCTCGACATCCTCAAGGCGCTGCCGAAGGCCGGCGCCGACGTCATCGAGATCGGCATGCCGTTCACCGATCCGATGGCCGACGGCCCGTCGATCCAGGCGGCCGGCCTGCGCGCGCTCAAGGGCGGCATGACGTTGCGCAAGACGCTGGCGATGGTCCGCGACTTCCGCAAGGACGACAACGCGACGCCGATCGTGCTGATGGGCTACTACAATCCGATCTACATCTACGGCGTCGAAAGCTTCCTGGCCGATGCCAAGACGGCCGGCGTCGACGGGTTGATCATCGTCGACCTGCCGCCGGAGGAAGACACCGAGCTCTGCATCCCCGCGCTGAAGGCCGGGCTGAATTTCATTCGCCTGGCGACGCCGACCACTGACGACAAGCGCCTGCCGGCGGTGCTCGCGAACACCTCGGGTTTTGTCTATTACGTCTCGATCACCGGCATCACCGGCGCTGCGACGGCCGATTCGAAGGTGGTCGCGGAAGCGGTTGCCCGCATCAAGCGGCACACCAAGCTGCCGGTCTGCGTCGGCTTCGGCATCCGCACTCCCGAGACGGCGCGCGCGATCGCCGAGAACGCTAACGGCGCCGTGGTCGGCACCGCGATCGTCGATGTGGTGCGTGCCAATCTCGATGCCGAGGGCCGCGCGACGCCGAAGACCGTGAGCGCGGTGGCGGACCTGGTGTCGGCGCTGGCCCAGGGGGTCCGGGGCGCCAAGCAGGCCGCTGAATAAGCCACATTTTGCGGCAACAAGGCCGCAGACGGCGGCTTGCCGGGTTCGCCCGGCCCGCCATATATCCAGCTGGTGCGGGACCGACCCGCATTTCGGAGCGAACCATGAACTGGCTCACCAACGTCGTCCGGCCGAAGATCCGCAACATCCTGCGGCGCGAGACGCCGGAAAACCTCTGGATCAAGTGCCCGGATTCCGGGCAGCTCGTGTTCTACAAGGACGTCGAGGCCAACCAGTTCGTGATCCCCGGCTCGAACTACCATATGCGCATGGGCGCGGTGGCGCGGCTGAAGTCGATCTTCGATAACGAGACCTGGTTCGACGTCGCGCTGCCCGAGGTGACGGCCGATCCGCTGAAATTCCGCGACGAGCGCAAATATGCCGACCGCATCAAGGATGCCCGCACCAAGACCGGGCTGAACGACGCGATCAAGGTCGGCTACGGCAAGCTCGAGGGCGCCGGCGTCGTGGTCGCGGTGCAGGATTTCGATTTCATGGGCGGCTCGCTCGGCATGGCCGCCGGTGAAGCGATGGTGCGCGGGCTCGAGCTCGCGGTCGAGAAGAAGTCGCCCTTCATCGTGTTCGCCGCATCCGGCGGCGCGCGGATGCAGGAAGGCATCCTGTCGCTGATGCAGATGCCGCGCACCACCGTCGGCGTGCAGATGCTGCGCGAAGCGCGCCAGCCCTACATCGTCGTGCTGACCAATCCGACCACCGGCGGCGTCACCGCGTCCTACGCGATGCTTGGCGACATCCAGATCGCCGAGCCAGGCGCGCTGATCGGCTTTGCCGGCGCGCGCGTGATCGAGCAGACCATCCGCGAGAAGCTGCCGGAAGGCTTCCAGCGCGCCGAATATCTGCGCGAGCACGGTATGGTCGACATGGTCGTGCATCGCCACGAGATGAAAGCCACGCTGGCGCGGCTGTGCCGCCTGCTGACCAGGGCGCCGGCGCTCGAAACCGCGTCCAAGCCCACGGTTGCCGTCACCGAGCCGGCCCAGATCGTCACGGCCCCGGAGACGGTGCCGGCCGCGCCGCACGCGTGACCGCAAGCGCCGCCCCATCGCAACCCTCGTTCGAGGCGTTGATCGCGCGGATATCGGCGCTGCATCCGAAGCGCATCGATCTCAGCCTCGATCGCATGCGCGGCCTGATGGAGCGGCTCGATCATCCCGAGCGCAAGCTGCCGCCGGTGATCCATGTCGCCGGTACCAACGGCAAGGGCTCGACGATCGCCTATCTGCGCGCGATCCTCGAAGCCGCCGGCCTGCACGTGCACGTCTTCACCTCGCCCTATCTGGTGCGGCTCAACGAATGCTACCGGCTGGGTGCAACCGGCGGCGGCAAGCTCGTCGGCGACGACGAGCTGCGCGAGACGTTCGAGCATTGCGAGCGGATCAACGCTGGCCATCCCATCACCATCTTCGAGATGGAAACCGCGGTGGCGTTCTGCCTGTTCGCGAAGCATCCGGCCGACGTCGCGCTGCTCGAGGTCGGCCTCGGCGGCCGGCTCGATTCCACCAATGTGGTCGAGACGCCGCTGGCTTCGGTGATCGCCCCGGTCAGCATGGATCACATGGAATTCCTCGGCGATACGCTGGCCCTGATCGCCGGCGAGAAGGCCGCGATCATCAAGCGCAAGGTGCCTGTGATCTCGGCCGAGCAGGCGCCGGATGCGATGGCCGTGATCGAGGCGGAAGCGAACCGCATGCGCGCACCGCTGCATGCCGCCGGCCAGCAATGGCATGTCGGCGTCGAGCGCGGCCGCCTCGTCTATCAGGACGAGCGTGGCCTGATGGATCTCGCCGCGCCAAAACTGTTCGGCCGGCACCAGTTCGACAATGCGGGCCTTGCGATCGCAACCTTGCGCGCGATCGGTACCTTCAAGCTCAACATCGCGGCCTTCGAGGCCGGCATCGTCAATGCGGAATGGCCGGCGCGGATGCAGCGGCTGGTCGCGGGCAGCCTCGTCTGCCAGGGACCGCAGGGCTCCGAGGTCTGGCTCGATGGCGGCCACAATGCCGAGGGCGGCCGCGTCGCCGCGGCGGCGCTCGGCGATCTCGAGGAGCGCGTGTCGCGGCCGCTGGTCGTGATCGCGGGCATGATGGCCAACAAGGATGCCAACGCCTTCCTCGCCAATTTCGCCGGGTTGACGCGCCATATCATCGCGGTCCCGGTGCCCGGCCGCGACAACGGCATGGCGCCGGACAAGCTCGCCGACGCCGCGCGTGCGCTCGGCATGCGCGTCGAGATCGCAACTGGCGTCGACGCCGCGCTGCAACGGCTCGCCACGCTGGCCTACGAGGTGCCGCCGCGCATCCTGATCACCGGCTCGCTGTACCTCGCCGGCCCGGTGCTTGCGGCCAACGGCACGCCTCCTGCATGATGTCGGTGTCGTAGCCCGGATGGAGCGAAGCGAAATCCGGGGCCCTTCAATCCGTCACGGAAGCCCTCCCGGATTACGCTTCGCTCCATCCGGGCTACGGGAGGACAACACACCATGCGTTTTGCTGCGATCGCCGACATCCACGGCAACCATCTCGCGCTTGAAGCGGTGCTGTCGGACATTCGCGCGCAGGGCATTTCCGACATCGTCGGTCTCGGCGACATGGTGAGCGGGCCGCTCGACGCCCGGCCGACCATCGACATGCTGATGGCGCTCGACGCGGTCCATCTGCTTGGCAATCACGACCGCTATCTGATCGACCGTCCGCACGAGAAAATGGGCGCCTGGGAGCGGCTGACTTATACCCAGCTCGAGCCGCGGCATCTCGACTGGCTGCGCACGCTGCCGGCGAATGCGGTCTATCGCGACGCGGTGTTCCTCTGTCACGCCACGCCGCAGGACGACGAGACCTATTGGCTCGACACGGTGCTGCCGGGCGGCGAAGTCTGCATGTCCGCGCTGGAAGCGATCGAGGCGAGGGCGGACGGCGTCACGCAATCGCTGATCCTTTGCGCGCACACCCATACCGCGCGCGCGGTGCGGCTTCGTGACGGCCGGCTGATCGTCAATCCCGGCAGCGTCGGCTCACCCGGCTATCGCGCCGGCAAGCCGCATCCGCATGTCGTCGAGGCCGGCTCGCCCGATGCGCGCTACGCGATCCTCGAACGGGTCGATCGCGACTGGCAGGTGACCTTCCGCCATATCCCCTACGATCACGAGGCGATGGCCGCGCTGGCGCGGCGCAATGGCCAGGCCGAGCTCGCCTCGGCGCTGGCGACGGGATGGATCAGGTAATCGGCGGCGCCGATCAGGTAATCGGCGGCGCGCAGCCCGAACGGAGCGCAGCGAAATCCGGGCTACATGGCGGATTCGCCAGCTAGTGGATATGCGCCTCGTCGGACACGCCGACATGCTCGCGATAGACCATCTCCCAGCCCTTCCAGCCGGTGAACAGCAGGATCAGGACCACGATGAGCGATAGGGCGAGGCCGGTCGGCACGATGGCTGATGCGCCGTGCTCGAAGCGCGAATACCAATTGAACAGCGCGATCAGCACCGCGATCACGTTCCCGCCGGCGTGCTGCCACGCATCGGACAGGTTGCGGACCTGATCGTCTCCGAGGAGATCGATCACGCCGGCGACGGCGGCGAGTGCGGCCATGATCAAGCCGATGCCAAGCAGCCAGAGCGAGGCACTGGACCAGAAGTCAGTGCCCGTCTTCCAGAATGCGAGATCGGCAACGAAGGTCAAAACAAAGCATACGACCGGAAATGGAATCAGCATCGGATGGATAGGATGTCCCGCGACCTGCGCGGTTGATCTGGGGTTCGACATGGATCCCTCCTGAGGGCCATTTGACACCAGAACTTGCGCCGATCGCTCGGGTTCCTATTCGCGGCGGGGCGACAGCAGGATCGGGATGCCGCGACGACTGACCGTGCCGCGGGCGAGATTGGCCATATGTGGGCTCGCATCGCATATCCACCGACCTTTGCAAGAACACTGCTTCCGAGCAGGGCGTCTTGCGCAAAGCAAAACGGCCGGCATGACGCCGGCCGTTTGCACAAATCAGCTAATTCGAAACGGATCAGACCGCAGCGGTGATCCACTGCTGCAGCTTGGCCTTCGGCGCGGCGCCGACCTGACGGGAGGCCATCTCGCCGCCCTTGAAGATCATCAGGGTCGGGATCGACATCACGCCATACTTCGACGCGGTCTTCGGGCTCTCGTCGACGTTGAGCTTCACGATCTTGACCTTGTCGCCCATCGCGCCGGAAATCTCATCGAGAGCGGGCGCGATCATGCGGCAGGGGCCGCACCATTCGGCCCAGAAGTCGACGACCACCGGCCCGGTCGCCTTGAGCACTTCGGCTTCGAAATCGGCGTCAGAAACCTTGCCAACGGCCATGTGAGTACCTCGTTCGGTTGAGACAAAGGGCGCGGTTGAGAATCGCGCCCGGGAGCATGGGGCAAACGTATGAATGCCCCCTTGCCGGGTCAAGCTCGCTCACGCCGACATGAACTTATGCCAGCCCGGCGTCCAGCGCGTGGGCGGAAATCTCCATCATTTCAGGGGTTTCGGTCCAGAGCAGGGCGGCGTGGATGATCCTTTGGGGATAAAGCTTTGCCAGCACCGCACGGTACAGCGCGAGCTGCCGGATATAACCCTTGGGGGCCTCGGCGGCGGTCTTTGGCGGGGCGTGGTTGGTCTTGAAATCGACGATCAGGACCTCATTCGGCGTCACCATCAGCCGGTCGATCTGGCCCGAGACCAGCGCCTTCGGCTGGCCCGGCCGCTCCAGCCGGCCCACGATCGAAACCTCGGCACGGCTGCCGGGGGCAAACACCGGCGCGAAGCGCAGATCGACGGTCAGGGCGACCACTTGGCGAGCCAGCGCCGCGCGCTCTTCCTCGCTCCAGCCATCGGCGTTGCGCGCAAGATAGCCGAGCGCCGCGCCGAGCCTTCGTTCCACCGCGACATCGGGCAGCGATTGCAGCAGGCGATGCACCAGCGTGCCGCGTTGCAGGGCGCGGGCGCGCAGCAGCACCGATTCGCCGGTTCGGATCGGATGGCTGTCGCCGTCAGCCGGGTCGGATGGGCGGAGCACACCCATCGCGGAGGCTTCAGGTGCGGCCGCCGTCCGCAGCCAGGACGGCAGCGCGATCGGCGCTACCGCCGTTGACGCCGCAGCGCCGGTGAGATCGGCCGCGTCGTCCGGGCGCGAATAGCGCATCACCTTGCCAGACGGCATCTCGATCTCTTCGAGCTTCAGCCCGGCATTGGCGAGCCCCTTGGTGATCAGATCGTACCAGGAGGATTTCCGCACCGTGTTCATGTTGCCGGGCATGCAGCCGCCGACGATCAGCCGGTCGGCCGCACGCGTCATCGCGACATAGAGCAGGCGGCGATATTCGTCCTCGGTGTCGCCGAGCATCGCCTTGCGCGCGTCGGCGACGCCGGGCGGATCCTCGGCCTTCTTGCCCGCCCACACCACGACGCCGGGCGCGTTCGGCGCCGCGTTGCCTTGCGGCAGATGGATCAGTCGCAGCCGCTGTGTGTCCGACGGCGAGGTCGTGGTGTCGACCAGGAACACCACCGATGCCTCGAGGCCCTTGGCGCCGTGCACGGTCATGACGCGGACCTCGTCGCGCGAGATCTCCATGTCGCGCTTCACCTCGGTGTCGGCGGCGCGCAGCCAGGCAATGAAGCCCTGCAGCGAGGCCGGTGCCTTGCGCTCATAGCTCAGCGCCAGTTCGAGGAATTCATCGAGCGCGTCATTGGCCTCGTGGCCGAGCCGGCGCAGGATACGGGCGCGCCCGCCGTCGCCGCCGAGCAGCCAGGCGTAGAACGCAAACGGCGTCTCCGCGGTGAAGCGGCGCTCGCATTGTTCGAGCCGCCCCAGCGCCGCCGCGAACCGTTCGTCGCTCGGTGCCTGCGCGGTCAGTGCCTCGCGCAGCGAGCCGCGACGCTGATACGCCAGCTTGAACAGGTCGTCGTCGTCGAGGCCCAACAGCGGGCTCTTCAGCGCCACAGCGAGCGCGAGGTCGTCCTGCGGCAGCAGCAGCGCGTCGGCGAGGTTCATCAGGTCGATGATCGCGATGTGCTCGGTCAGCTTCAGCCGGTCGGCGCCGGCGACCGGGATGCCCGCGTGCTTCAGTGCCTGGATCACCGCGTCGAAGGCGTTGCCGCGCCGCCGCACCAGGATCAGCATGTCGCCGTAACGCAATGGCCGCCGTCCGCCTTCGCTGCCGGTCATGGTGCCGCTGGAGACGAGACGCTTGATCTCGGCCTGGATGCGCCGCGCCAGCTTCACCTCGGGGCTGGTCACCGAGACGCCATCGAACGGCGCGCGCCAGCCTTCGATGTCCTGGCGGTCGTCGGCGACGGCGAGATCCCACAGCTCGATCAGGCTGGGGCCGGCGTCAGTCATCGCATTATGGATCGGATAGCCGTTCTCGACCGCATGAATGCTGCGGAAGATCTCCTGCTCGCGGAACACATGGTCGACCGAATGCAGGATCACCGGCCCGGAGCGGAACGAATAGGTGAACGACACCGGATCGAATTTCAGCCCGGCCTCCTCGAACCGCCGCTTCAGCTCGCGCCGGCGCAGATCGAATTCGCGCGGTGCGGCGCCCTGGAACGAGAAGATCGACTGCTTCTCGTCGCCCACCGCGAACACCGTGCGCACGAGGCCGTCGCGCGCGCCGGCGCCGGAGGTGAATTCCGAGATGATGTGCGCGACGATGTCCCATTGCCGCGGGCTGGTATCCTGCGCCTCGTCGATCAGCACGTGATCGACGCCGCGGTCGAGCTTGTAATGCACCCAGCCCGAGGAGACGCGGTCGAGCATCGCCAGCGTCTTGTCGATCAGATCGTCATAGTCGAGCAGGCCGCGCTCCAGCTTCTCGCGCCGGTAGTGCGCGGCAGCCGCGGTCGCGATATGGATCAGCGCCTCGGTGCGATCGCGCGCGACCACGGCGCGGCGGCGCTCGATCAAGGGGCCGAGCCGGTCGATCTCCGCCTCGAACCGATGGCCCGCGACGGCGTTCTTCTTGATGAAGCTGTTGGTGATGACCGACGCGCGCGGCGCGCGGTCGTCGGTCAGGAATACGCCGAGATATTCATCGACCTGGGCCGCGCCGGTAAAGGTCAGCGCGCTGCGCAGCCGCTCGGCCTGCTTCTGGTCCGCCTTGCTGCTGGTGTCGAGCAGCGTCGCCAGCTCCTTCCAGCTCGCGCGCGGCAGGTTCGGTCCGTCGACGATCTCGCGCTCGACATCCTCGATGCGAATATCGGAAGGAACGCCGAGCGCGGCCGACATCTGCGCGGCTGCGGCCGCGGCGTTGCCGGCGGCATCGGTCCAGGCCATGAAGTGGTCGCGGCTGAGGCAGGCCTCGCGGACCACCTCCTTGAAGGTGACGTCGGCGGCATTTGCCATCGCCGTTCGCAGCGCGCGGCCGATGGGGCTGTCGGGAATCCGCGACGCTTCGAGGAACACCGCGAGATTGGCGCGTTCCATCATCTCGTTCTGGTCGCGGTCGTCGAGTACGGCAAAGCGCGCCGGCACGTTGGCCTCGAACGGGAACTGTTGCAGCAATCGGGTGCACAGCGCGTGAATGGTCTGCACCTTCAACCCGCCGGGCGTCTCCAGCGCGCAAGCAAACAGTTTTCGCGCCTCGCGCCGCAGCGAGGCGGAGGGATGCGCAATGCCGGCCTCGCGGATCGCGGCATCGAGCCCGGCATCATCCAGCGTCACCCAATGGCCGAGCGTCGTGAACACGCGTTCGGCCATGTTGGCCGCGGCCGCCTTGGTGAAGGTGATGCAGAGGATCTTCTCCGGCGGCACGCCTGACAGCAAAAGGCGGATCACGCGCTGCACCAGCACGTGGGTCTTGCCAGAGCCGGCATTGGCCGACACGAAGGTCGACGCCTTCGGATCGGACGCGCGCGCCTGCGCGTCGCGCACCGCCGGCGGGATGGGTCTGGGTGCCTTCACCGTTCCTCGATCCCCAGGCCGCCGGCCGCGGACCATTCCTTGATCCGCGCGAGGTCGTCATAGGCGCCGTAACGATTGGCCCACATCGAGAGGTTCAGCGAGGTGTAGGCTTGGCTCTCGTCGTCGAAGGCGCGGATCAGCGCTTCCAGCTTGCGCCGCGCGCTGTCGGCGGCTTCATCGGGCGGCTGCGGCGTGTCGCTGGTTTTGATCTTCAGTTCCAGCGAACGCTGCTCGCCCGGCGGGTTGTTGCCGCTCAGCCTGATATAGACGAGGTCGCCGACCGAGCGTCCGGCCGGGATCTCGGCAAAGCCGCCCTCGCGCAGGATCGCGGCTTCCAGCGTCAGCTGCGGCGACAGGCCCATCCGCACTTGCTTGCCGGTCGGCGGCTGCCCGGTCTTGTAGTCGAGGATCGCAAAGCTGCCGTCGTCGCGTCGCTCGATGCGATCGGCGCGCGCCGAGAGCACGAATGTCCTGGCGTCGTCGAGCGGGATGCCGATCTCGCCGCGGATCTCGGCCTTGATCGCCGCAATATTGCCGCGCCGGGCCTGCTCCCATTCGGCGAACCACGCCGCGATGCGCTGGAAGCGCGGCCACCACAGCGCGCGCGCCTCCGGCCGCTCCATCAGCGGTGCGAAATGCCTGGCGCCGATCTCGCGCAGCGTGCGCATGGTGTCGGGAGGCAGTGCGTCGGCGTAAGTTTGCGTGAACTCGCCGAGCGCCTCGTGGATCGCCGAGCCGCGATCGGCCGCCGACAGCGGCATGTCGACGGGATCGAGCGGATCGAGTTTCAGGATGTAGCGCGCATAGATCGTGTAGGGATCGCGCAACCAGTCCTCGATCGCGGTGACCGACATTTTCAGCGGCCGCGCCTCGCGCGGCGGCCGCGGCTCCGGCTGCGGGATCGGCTCGACCGTATCGGGCCGGTCGAGCTCGGCGGCATATTGCACGTAGGTTTCGCCGGCCGTTGTCGCCGCCTTCCAGCGCGCCTCGCCCGCAACCGCCTCTAACCGATGCAGGAAGCGCGAAGCGACCGCCGGCGCGCCGCCGACCTTGGCGGCGTGAGTGAGGATCACCTCGTCATGGCCGAGCAGCTGCGCGAAGTCGTGCGCAGAGAGGCCGATGCGCCGCTCGGGGAGATCGAGCCCGAGCTCGTGCCTCATCGGCCGGCTCAGCCACGGATCGACCCGCGGCGCCGGCGGCCAGACGCCCTCGACCAGACCGCCGAGGATGACGCGATCCGATTCGGTCAGGCGTGCCTCGAGCTGGCCGAAGATGTTGAGCTGCGCGCGCGCCGATTCCGGCCGCCGCACCATGCGGTCGGCGAACGCGGTCTGGAACACCTCGGGGTAATCGGCGAGCGGCGTCGCCAGCCCGCTCGGCTGCTGCTTGGCGAGCAGCTCGTCGAAAGCGGACGCCAGCGACGCCCCGGCGCGCTCCTCGAACACGATGGCGACGCCGTTCTGATCGGCCGACAGCGCGATCAGCGCCTCGCGATGACGCGCGGCCAGCTCGGCGAAGTCATAGGGTTTCGACGACGCCATGCCTTCGAGCGGCGCCAGCGCTGCCTGCAATCTGGCGATCAGGCCCTCGGCCTGGTTCAGCTCATTGTCGCGCAGCCGGGCGCGCGGCTCCATCGCGTGCAGCGACGAGGTCTCGCCGCCATGCAGCTTGACGAGCTCGGCACGGAAACGCGCGAAGTCGCGCGCGAGGCCGCCGCTTCCCGCTTGCGGCCGGGTGCCGCGCAGCAGCGCTATCTCCAGCACCTCGGTCGCGCGCTTCAGTGCGCCATGGGCGCCGCCGAGCCGGAACAGCGGATGCTTGAGCAGCGCGAGCAAGGTCGGCGGCTCCAGTCCCTTGGCCGCGGCCTCCGCGGTGAGACGGGCGAACACGCCGGCCGGGGTTTCGATCAGCGCGTCGCCGCCGGAATCGTCGAACTCCAGATTCCAGCGCGTCAGCGAGGCCATCACGCGGCGCGCCAGCGCGCGATCCGGCGTCACCAGCGCGGCCGATTTGCCGAGATGCCGCGCCTCGCGCATCGCGACCGCAATCGCCAGCGCCTCCATCTCCGGATTGGGCGCCTCGACCACGGTGAGGTTGGTCATCCCGGCGGAAATCCGCGCCACGATCTCGGGTCGCTCCAACCGGTCGTGCCACTGCGCGGTCGCGGTCGAGGGGCGCATCGTCTCCGACACCAGCACCTCGCGTCCCTGCGGCGCAGGCTCAGCGAGGCTCTCGACATCGCGGCGCTTGATGCCGAAGCGGTCGAGCAGCGCGTGCATCGCGAATTGCGGGTGGTTCGACGAGGGCGGCGTTTTGAATCTGCCGTCGTCGCCGCGCTCGCCGCCGATCGTGTCCCAGGAATCTTCGTCGAGATCGGTGTCGAGCCCGGGCAGCACCACGGCGCCGTTCGGAAGCTTCGCCACCGCGTGCAGGAATTTCGCCGTGGCCGGCATCGAGCCGGTCGAACCGGCCGCAATCACCGGGCCCGTGGGATGCGCGGTCAGCCGGGCCGCTTCCGCCTCGATCAGCAGATCGCGCCGCGCGGCGGGTTCGATCCGGCCGATCTCCTTGAGGTAGCTGGGCCAGGCGTCGCGCGCGATGCGCAGGAATTCGAGCGAATGCTGCCAGTATTTGTCGAGCTGGTCCGGCACCAGGCGGTCGAGTGCGCGCCAGTCGACGCCGCGCGTCACCATGTCGTCCATCAGCCGCGCGAGGTCGCCGGCGAGCTGCAAGGTCGAGGCGGGGCCGCCGACCACGAGCGGCGCCGACACCGGTGTCTTCGCCCAGGCCGCGACCAGATGTGCCAAGGTCAGCCGTCGCTCGAGCTCGCCGAGTCTCGGCGGGATCTCCAGCGGTGCGGCGCCGCCGACGTCTTCGCCCTGGTCGGCGAAGGCAAGCTCGTCCTCGTCGATCTCGCCGAGCGCGACGATGCGCGGCAGCACCGCGGCGTCGGAATCGAGCACATCGAGGAAGATTTCGCGCGCCAGCCGTCCGGCGCGGCGGGTCGGCAGATAGAGCGTGGCGCCGGCGAGCTTTGCAGGATCGTGTCGCGCCTCGAATCCCGGGACCAGCCGGCCATCGACCAGCGCCGAAATGACGGTGCGCAGGAACGGCGCAGAGACGGGAACGCTGAAAACGCGCATGGGCTGCCTTATTCGAATCAGGCGCCAATATAGGAAGCGGCGACCATCGTTAGCCACCCCCGCAGGTCAGCCATAACAGCTCAATGACGCAGCTGGCCGGCGGCGCGATCGACGGCATCCAGGAACCAGCGCAGCGCCGGATCCTCGGCCGCGCGGACCGTATGGATCAGGTCGATCGCGAAGGCGGCGATGTCGAT
Source organism: Bradyrhizobium sp. CCBAU 53421 (assembly GCF_015291625.1). NCBI lineage: Bacteria > Pseudomonadati > Pseudomonadota > Alphaproteobacteria > Hyphomicrobiales > Nitrobacteraceae > Bradyrhizobium > Bradyrhizobium sp. CCBAU 53421. The sequence goes on along the minus strand of NZ_CP030047.1, from coordinate 96,148 downwards.
CGGCGGCATCACGACGGCGATTTCGGCAAGATGCGTGAAGCGCCGGGCGACGCGTTCGGCCATGGTGGCGATGAGATCGGTGCCGGCCACGGCGAAGGGAACGGCCACCACATGCGCCAGCGTCACCGCCACCCGCCGCTTCAGCCGATGGCGGGCCAGCAGCGCGTCGATCACGCTCGGCAGCCCGTCGCCGCCGGCCGCCGAGAACAGCGCGTGCGGCAGGGTCGCATAATCCTCCAGGCTGAGGGCTTCCGATCGGCTCGCACGCGCGCCGTCGCGGATGCAGACGAAGCGTTCCTCGAACAGGCGGTGCCGGACACAGCGCGGCGAGTCCGGCAGATGGCCGCCGATCAGTGCATCGAGTTCGCCGCGCTCGAGTTTTGCCAGCGCTGCCGTCGTGTCAGTCAGCGGCCGTACGGCAAGGTCGATATTAGGTGCTTCCATGCGCAGCAAGCGGCTCAGTTCCGGCACCAGAACGAGGTCGCCATAATCGGTCGCAGCGATGGTGATACGCCGGCGTGCGATGGCCGGATCGAAGCTCCGGTCGGGCGCCAGCGCGCCCCTGATCTGCCGTAACGCCTCGCCGATCGGCCCGGCCAGCGCCAATGCCTTCTCGGTCGGCTGCATGCCGGCGCCGGCGCGCAGGAACAGTTCGTCCGCAAACAGCGCGCGCAGCCTGCGCAAGGCGCTGCTCATCGATGGCTGGGCGAGCCCGATGCGCTCGGCCGCGCGGGTGACGTGGCGCTCCTCCATCAGCGCCTCGAAGGCGACCAACAGGTTGAGATCGACGGCGGCTAAATTCATTACAACAATACTGGCTATAAGAATAATCGATTTCAACAATGATTTGCCTGAGCCTACGGTCGCGCCGGACATGGCGACAAGGCGGAACGACTTGGGACGATCATTCGCGAGATTAATGCCGCGCGGGCCGACACTGCTGGTCATCGGTGTCCTGGCCGGGTTGGCTTTCCCTGCCCTGGCGGCCAGCGTGCGGCCGCTGATGGCGGCGGCGATCTTTGTCCTGGTGCTCGGGACCTTTCTCCAGGTCGACGGCGCGGCGTTCCGGCGGGCGCTGGGGCGTCCGCTGGTCTCGCTGCTGCTGCCGGCGCTGGCGATGCTGGCCTGCCCGCTTGCGGTCGGCTTCGTAGCACGCGGCGCCGGATTCCGGCCGGAGCTGATCGTCGCGTTGGTGCTGTCGGTGTGCGCGCCGCCATCGACCGGCACCGCCGCGGTCGCGCGCATGCTCGGCTTCGACGCGACCATTCCGCTCGCCGTGACGCTGCTGTCGATGGCGCTGGCCCCGGTGACGGTGCCGCTGATCGCAGCGGGGTTTGCCGGTCTTGCGCTCGATCCGCTGGCGCTCGCCGCGCGGCTCGCGCTGCTGGTTGTCGGCGCCGGCGCGCTGGCGCTCTTGCTGCGCCGTCAGGCTGCTGCGCGATTGGTGCAGCATTCGCATATCATCGACGCGCTTGTGCTCGCCTCGCTGCTCGTGTTCGCGATCTCGACCATGGCGGGGGTGCGTGCACAGATCGAAGCGCAGCCGGCCACCGCGCTGACCTTGGTGGGCCTTGCCTTCGCCTGCAATCTCGCTTTGCAGGCGTTCGGCGCCTTGCTCACGCCGGGACCGCTGGCCGAACGATTGACCACGGGCCTCATTCTCAGCAACCGCAATGTCGGGCTGGTCTGGTCGGCGATGGGCGCGGCGGTGTCGCCGATGACGGCGCTGTTCTTCGCCGCCACACAGTTTCCGATCTATATGATGCCGCGGCTGATCGAGATGCTGGTTCGGCGCGAGCGCAGGGAGAAAGCCTCATCATGAGCGAGACGATCCTGACCGAACACCTCGCCGTCCGCTTCGCCCGCATCGCGCTCGGCCATGTCACGCGCGAATATCCGAACAAGCCGGATCATGTGCTGGCCGGGCCGCAGGACGCACGCACGCCGCGCGAGCTGCATCCGGTGTTCTTCGGCAGCTACGACTGGCACTCCTGCGTCCACAGCACCTGGATGCTCGCCCGGCTGTTGCGCCGTTATCCGGCGTCCGAAGTAGCGGACGAGATCCGCACTCTGTTCGACGCGCAGTTTGTCACGGAGAAGGTCGCGGCCGAATGTGCCTATCTGGCGGCGCCGACGGCGCGCGGTTTCAAGCGGCCCTACGGCTGGGGCTGGCTGCTGAAGCTCGCGGCAGAGCTCTCGCTGCTCGACGAGACGCGCTGGCGCGAGCAGATCGCGCCGCTGGCCGCAATCTTCGGCCAGCGCTTTCGCGATTTCCTGCCGCTCGCCACCTATCCGGTGCGGGTCGGCACCCATTTCAACACCGCGTTCGGGCTCCGGATGGCCGCCGACTACGCCGCGGTGACGCAGGACGATGCGCTCGGTGCGCTGCTGCGCGAGACCGCGCTGCGCTGGTACGGCGCCGATCAGGATTGCCCCGCCTGGGGTGAGCCGAGCGGCGACGATTTCCAGTCGTCCGCGCTGATCGAAGCGGAATGCATGCGCCGGCTGCTGTCGCCGGGCGACTTCCTGCCCTGGTTCGACCGTTTCCTGCCACGGCTCGCAGAGCGCAAGCCCGCAACCCTGTTCCGGCCCGCGACGGTCACCGATCGCACCGACGGCAAGCTTGCGCATCTCGACGGACTCAATCTCAGCCGAGCCTGGTGCTGGCGCGCGCTCGCCGGCGCGTTGCCGGAAGCCGATGCGCGTCGCCCGATCCTGCTCGATGCTGCGCGAGATCATCTCGACGCCGGCCTGCCGCATATCGCCGGCGACTATATGGGCGAACACTGGCTCGCGAGTTTTGCGGTGCTCGCTATCGATGTCGAGGGTTGAGGGCGGCGCCAGATTCTAGTCTTGACGCGTTTTCTTCACGCGAACCGGTATCCACTTCGCTCGAAAACGCTCTACGCGACGCTTTCCAGGAAAGCGTCTTCTGCGGCCTGGATTGCGTCGGGGGTCCCGACATGCATCCAGACGCCATCGAGGCGCAGGCCGAACAGCCGCTCCTGCTCGTTGGCGCGGTCGAACATCTTGGTCAGCGAGAATTCGCCGGCCGGCGCGTCGGCGAACAGCGCCGGCGACATGATCGCGGCACCGGCATAGACGAACGGCACGACCTGGTTCTCCCGGCGCTTGCGCAGCGCGCCGTCCGGCAACATCGAATAGTCGCCGCGCCCGCTATAGCCGATGCTCGAGGCGGTCGGTGCCATCAGCAGCAGAATATCCATCCGCGCGGGGTCGAAGGTTTCCGCCAACCGCGCCAGGTTGGAGCGCACGCCGTCGATCCACATCGTGTCCGCGTTGAGATGGAAGAACGGCGCCTCGCCGAGCAGCGGCAGCGCCTTCACGACAGCGCCGCCGGTGCCGAGCACCTCGTCGCGCTCGTCGGAGATGATCACGCGCGGGAGGCTGCGGGGTTTGACGTGCTCGATGATCTGGTCGGGCAGATAATGCACGTTCACGACCGCTTCGCTGACGCCGGCGCCGGCGAGCTTGTCGAGCACATGGTCGAGCAGCGGCTGGCCGGCGACACTGACCAGCGGCTTCGGCATCGTGTTGGTCAGGGGACGCATGCGCACGCCGAGACCCGCAGCGAGCACCATGGCTTTATGGGGAGTGACGGGCATCTTCCGGATATTCTCGGTCATTATCTCTCATGCGCCGATCATATCACGGCGATTCGGCAAGCACATCGATCAGACGCCATAGTCACGGGACATGACGGCCGTAAGACGGCAATGGCGACCTTTGCGCCCGTTGGAGCATGATCTTGCCGGAAAGCCGTCTCCTCTCTCCGGATCATGCTCTAGACGTCGGCTTGCGCGCCGCGTTTGGCAGTTTTCTTCTTCTTGTCGCCTTGTTTAAGGAAGTTGACGCCGATCTGGTCGCCATTGACCCACGCCAATTCGCAGCGGCGATAGGCCAATCCTGTGGACGACAGCAGTAGAAAGAACTCCTTCAGGTTCAGGCCCTCGACCGAGCCTTCGACGGAGAGCTTGGCGCCCGTCTCCGACACGTCTTCCATGGTGCAGTCGCGCCGCCAGGTGCCGTCAATGCCCATCATGTGCGCGGCTATGCCGCGCTCAAACGTGACACGATCGCCCTTGCGTCGTTCCGTCCCCATCGTGTGGTCCTGCTCCCCGATCAGGCCGCACCCTGGATGACATGCGGCCTCCGCAACCTTAGGAGACCCAAGACTAATAAACGGCTAATAACCCGTAAACTAAGGTACTGGGGGAGGGACGTTGGCTGTGTACCAGATGCGGAAGGTGGCCAGTGCCGGATGGGCCAGCGACCGTTCGAGGTAGGTCCAGATCCGCGGCTGGTGCTTCAGATATTGCGGCTTGCCGTCGCGGCGGTTGAGCCGCGCAAAGGTGCCCAGCAGGCGGGTGTTGCGCTGCGCCGACATGATCGCATAGAGCTCGGCGAAGCCTGCGGCATCGAAGTTCTCGTCGGTGGCGCGCCGCGCCTTGATGTAGCGGGTCAGGAGCGACAGCTCGAGCTGCTCGGGCACGTCGATCCGGGCATCCTGCAGCAGCGACACCACGTCATAGGCCGCAGGGCCGAGCAGCGCGTCCTGGAAGTCGATGATGCCGACGCGCAGGATGCCGGTGCGCTCGGCCAGCCAGATGATGTTCGGCGAATGGAAGTCGCGGATCACCCAGGTCTGCGGTGCCGCGGCGGGCTTCTGCAAGACGCCACGCCACATCCCGAGGAAGTCGGTGCGGAGCTCCTCGCTTACCTGCACGCCGCGGTCGGGCAGGTACCATTCCAGCATCAGCCCGATCTCGATCAGCCAGGCGTCGATGTCGAACACGGGGATGTCGTAGCTCTCGTGCGATGTCAGCGGCAGTTGCTCCGGCAGCACCTCGCGATGCAGCGCCGCCAGCATGTCGACCGCGGCCTCGTACCGTTCGGCGATCGGCTGCGGCGGATCGCCCTCGATCACGCCCTCGGCGCCGAGATCCTCGGTGATGAGGAAGCCGGATTCGAGATCGATGTGGCGGATCGCGGGTGCGGAGAAGCCATGCTTGCGCAGGCCGTTTCCGATCGCGACGAACGGCCGGACGTCCTCGGCGAGATGCACTGCTGCGCTGTAGGACTGGCCGCTGTAGATCGCCGGGCCGTCGGGACGGCGCGGCGAGTTCATCAGGATGACGCTGCCGTCGTCGTTGCGCAGCCGCGCATAGGAGCGCGTCGAGGCATCGCCCGGCATCCGCTCGCGCCGGGCGTTGAGGAAGCCCGCGCGCTTGAGGAACTGGCGCAGCTCGTGGAGCCGCGCGACCTTCGCCGCGCCCTTGCCATAGCCGGTGATCTCGGCCGCGCGCGCCGCCGATCCGAGCGCCGGACGGTGGCTGAACGCGATGTCGATGCGGTCAGCGGGCATGGCGTCGGGCGCGCGCTCGGGCCACTCGATCAGCGCGACGATGTCGTCCGGCATGGGCGACAGCCCGATCTCCTCGAGCTCGCTGGCATCGTTGATCCGGTAGAGGTCGGCGTGAACCAGCGGAAACGACGGCAGCTCGTAAGTCTGCGCCAGCGTGAAGGTCGGGCTCGGCACTTCCAGCGCATCGTCGGCGGCGATGTAGCGGATCAGCGCGCGGGCGGCCGCGGTCTTGCCGGCGCCGAGATCGCCCGACAGCGTGATGACGTCGCCGGCGCCGATCAGCAGCGCGAGGTCGGCCATCAGCTCTGACGTCGCGGTTTCGTTCGCGAGCGCCACCGAGAATGTCGAGGTCGCCGTCATTCAGCAGCGTTGCGATGTGCGGTCTGGTCGATCGGGAAGTCGCAGGTCACGGTCGTGCCGCGGCCTACGGTCGAATCGACGCGCACCCGTCCGCCATGCAGTTCGACAAAGGAGCGGACCAGCGACAGGCCGAGCCCCGCGCCGCGATGCCGCGAGCCGTGCGAATGGCTCTCGAACCAGTTGAACACCTTGTCGCGCATCTCGGCCGGAATGCCGGGACCGGCGTCGGTCACCGAAAACACCACGCTATGCTCGGTGCGCTGCGCGCTGATCGTGACGGTGGCGTCATGCGGCGAGAAGCCGACCGCGTTGGCGAGCAGATTGTAGAGCACCTGCACCACGCGCCGCTCGTCGCCGATGAAGGCGCCGATATTGGGCTCGATATCGACCTTCAGCGTGATGCGGTCGGTCGCGAGACGGTCCTGGATGCCTTCGGCGGCGGCCTCGATCGCCTGGCCGATATTGACCGGGCCGAGCTCGAGCTTCATCGCGCCGGCGTCGATGGTGGCGAGATCGAGAATGTTGTTGGTCAGCGCCAGCAGCGCGTTGGTCGATTTGGTGACGTAGTCGAGATATTCGGCCTGCTTCGGCGTCAGCGGTCCGGTCGAGGGATCGCTGAGGAAATGCGCGAAGCCGATGATGGTGGTGAGCGGCGCGCGCAGCTCGTAGGAGACGTGGTGGACGAAATCCACCTTCATCTGGTCGGCGGCCTCCAGCGCCTCGTTGCGCTCGCGCAGCGCCCGCTCGACATTCTCGGTGTCGGTGATGTCCTGGAAGGCCAGCAAGGTCTTGCCGTCGGGCAGCGGGACGGTCATGCAGTTCAGCACGCTGCCGTCCCTGCGCTCGAGCTTGAGCGCGACCTGGGCGCGGTTCTCGATCGCGGTGATCGATTCGCGCAGCGTCCGCCAGGTCAGGGCGTCGTCGAATAGCGGCCGGCACAGCGCTTCCACCGCCTCGATGTGCGGTTCGCCCTGCAGCGCATCGGCCGGCAGCTTCCACATCTTGGCGAACGGCGGATTGAACAGTTCCGCGCGGCCGTTGCTGCCGAACACCGCGACCGCTTCGCCGAGATTGTCGAGGGTCTCGCGCTGCACTCGCGTCAGGCGGTCGTAGCGGCGCGCAAGGTCGAGGCTCTCGGTGACGTTGTCGAACAGGTAGGTGACGCCGCCCTCGAGGTTCGGCGTGGTGACGACGCTGATGGCGCGGCCGTCGGGCAGGAACCAGGTGTAGCTCTCGGATTCGACCGCGCGATAGGCCTCGTGCAGCTTGGCCTTCCAGGCGCGGAAGTCCGGCTGCTCGGGCAGCTTGCGATTGGCGCGCAGCCGGTCGAGCACGCTGGAATCGTCGGGATTGCTGTCGAGGAAGGCCTGGTCGAGGCCCCACAGCCGCCGATACGACTCGTTGTAGAAGGTGAGCCGCCGGTCGGCATCGAACACCGCGACGCCCGAGGAGAGTTGGTCGAGGGTGCGCCGGTGCGCCTCGACCATCCGCGCGATCGCCGCGCGCAGCGCCGCGGCTTCGCTGGCGTCGATCGCGATGCCGGCGCTGCCGCCGGAGAGTTTCAGCGCCTGGACGTCGTAGATCCGCCGCTCGCCGCTGACCACGATCGGCAGTCGTGCGGCATAATTGGCATTGTCGTTCAGCGCGCGGGTCAGTTCGCTGCGCTGGTCGCTTTCGAGCAGCTCGAGGTTCCGCTGCAGCGCGTCCGACACGCTCTTGCCCTCAGTGGCGCGGACATAGGCCGCGTTGGCATAGCGCAGATTGCCCTCGAGGCTCTTGGCCCAGATCGGCCACGGCGCGGCGGCGGCGAAATCGCGCAGCAGCTCGGTCTCCTCCTGCAGCGTCTTGTAGCGCAGGTTGGATTCGGCGAGTTCGCGGCGCAGGCCGCCGAGTTCGCGGATCCGCACGATGGCCTGGCCGCCGATCGCGCGGCCCATCGCCTCGATGGCGCGGCCGGCCGAGGTCGAGAGGTTGAGCAGGAACGCCTCGCCCTTCTCGCGCAGCGCGTCGACCGCGTGGTCCATCTGCAGCGCCGGCTCGGGCGGCAGCCAGGTTCCGAATGCCAGGATGCGTTGCGGCGCGCTCTCCTGCGACATCACCAGCGAGACGTCGCCCGAGATCTGCGGCCGGTTGTCGCCCGCGGCCCAGGAGATCAGCACCTGCGGTTCGACGAACAGCAGCGCGCGCAGCCGGTCCGATTGCGCCTGCAGGTCCGTGATCTCGGACTGCAGCTGCTCCTCGTTCCGCGTCGCGCGCAGACGGGTGCGCATCAGGAGGATCGCGGCGACGGCGGAGAAGCCGACCAGCGCGAACGACGTCGCGAGAACCGCGACCTCCTGGTGATTGAAGCCGAAATGATCCGACAGCGCCTGGGTCACCAGGCTCTCGGCGGCGAACGAGGTGCGAGCCGGCAGCAATGCGGTGATGGCGAGCCCAAGCATGCCGTCGCGCGCCAGTGAGGTGCATGACAGCAGGGTTCGACGCATTGCCGCGACTACGCCCGACATATGTTGCCCCAGAACGCACAAACCTTAAGGCATGATCCGGAAAACAGCAGAACCGGTATTCCCTCACGGCAAACGTTGGACGTTTGTCCGGGGATCATGCCCAAGCAGGACCCGACAGCCCGACGAAGACCCCCCGTCGCGCTCGAATCAATCCAGAATAGTCCCAACGGGACTCGGCGAGTAAGAGTCCAGACCGTGAACGCAGAATCCGCTGTGAAAAAATGCGGCGGCTGACGTGGATTTTACGCGAATTGACTCCGTATTCGTGCGGAGCGCGCGTTCGAAGCGTGATCTCGCGGAGAGGTCCGCACACTTGTCGTCGCGCTTTAGCGTCCGGTCGAGCCGAAGCCGCCGCTGCCGCGCCCGGTCGGCGGCAGCACGTCGACCGGAACCAGCTCGGCCCTTGTGACCGGTGCGATCACCATCTGCGCAATGCGCTCGCCGCGCCGGATCGAGAATACCTCGTGGCCGTGATTGATCAGCAGCACATTGATCTCGCCGCGATAGTCGGCGTCGATCGTGCCGGGCGAGTTCAGCACCGTGACGCCGTATTTGGCGGCGAGGCCGGAACGCGGCCGCACCTGCGCCTCATAGCCCGGCGGCAGCGCGATCGTCAGCCCGGTCGGAACCATCTCGTAGCGCCCCGGCAGCAGTAGCAGCGGTGCCGACCGCGGCACCGCCGCAAGCAGGTCGAGGCCGGCCGCATCGGCGGTCTGGTAGATCGGCAGCAGAAGATCTGCGCCATGCGGCAATTGGTGGACTTCGACCTTGATGGTGGCGCTCACGATGCGGTTCCTACGGCTCTGGCGATGCGCGACACCAGCGCGGTCGCGACCTCTTCCTTGGTCATGACCGGCCAGGAGTCGACGGTGACATCCTTGCCCTCGCGCGAGAGCAGATGAACGGTATTGCGGTCACCGCCCATCACGCCGGTTGCCGGCGAGACGTCGTTGGCGACGATCCAGTCGCAGCCCTTGCGCGCGAACTTGGCCTTGGCGTTCTCGATCAGATGCTCGGTCTCGGCGGCAAAGCCGATCACCAGCGGCGGCCGCTTCTCCTTCAGCTTCGAAATCGTCGCGAGGATGTCGGGATTTTCGACCAGTTGCAGCGGCGGCATGCCGGCCGCGGTCTTCTTCAGTTTCTGGCTGCCTTCGGTCGCGACCCGCCAGTCGGCGACCGCAGCCGCGAAGATCGCGACGTCGACCGGCAGCGCCGCCTCGACCCGGTGCAGCATGTCGCGCGCGGACTCCACGCGCATCACGGAAATGCCCTGGGGGTCGCCGAGCTCGACCGGGCCGGTCACCAGCACCACCTCGGCGCCGGCGGCACGCGCGGCGGCGGCGATGGCAAAGCCCTGCTTGCCGGACGAGCGGTTGGCGATGTAGCGGACCGGATCGATCGCCTCATGGGTCGGGCCGGCGGTGATCAGCACGCGCTTGCCGGCGAGCGGGCGCGGCTGCGGTGGCCGCAGCATGCGGTCGGCGGCGGCGGCGATCTCGACAGGTTCCGCCATCCGCCCGATGCCGGCCTCGCCGGCCTCCGCCATCTCGCCGGCGTTGGGGCCGACCGTGTGGACGCCGTCGCGGCGCAGTTGCAGCACGTTGCGGCGGGTGGCCGGGTTGTTCCACATCAGCGGGTTCATCGCCGGCGCCAGCAGGATCGGCCGGTTGGCCGCCAGCAAGGTGGCGGTGGCGAGGTCGTCGGCGTGGCCCTGCGCCATCTTGGCCATCAGGTCGGCGGTCGCCGGTGCCACCACGATCAGATCGCAGTCCCGCGCCAGGCGGATATGGCCGGCGTCGAACTCGCTCTCGGCGTCGAACAGGTCGGTGTAGACGCGCTCATGCGACAGCGCGCTGGCGGCCAGCGGCGTGACGAACTGCTGGGCCGCCTTGGTCAGCACGCAGCGGACCTGGATGTGCCGCTCCTTGAGCCGCCGGATCAGATCCAGCGCCTTGTAGGCCGCGATGCCGCCGCCGATGATCAGGGTCACGCGGGGCTCGCCGGCCACGCCGGTGACCCGTGGAGCGGGGGCTGCAACCGCCAGGGAACCCGCGCCGGGCGCCTCAGCGGGCTCCGTACCGCCGTCTGCGAGGTCCCGGAGGATGACCCGGATCTCCTCCTCGACCGAGCGCCCGTTCCTGGCGGAGCGCAGCCGCAGATAGGCCTTCAGCGTGTCGTCGAGTTTGCGGATGGTCAGGCTGGCCATGGCATGCCCCCGGCATCATGCTCAAATATGATAGCGATGCTATCATATAGTGCATGCATTGCAATCAGTGCGCCCGGATGGCGAAAAAGATCGCGATGGAGGCGATCGCAATGACCCAGAGGCCGACGGTCTGCACCCGCGCCTTGCGGGCCTCGGCGCGGGCCATTTCGTCGATCGAATCCGACGACAACATGTGGCCCTCCAGCGTCATGGTCTCCAACTGTTCGAGCACCGTCACGGCGCGGTTGGCGATCGACGGCAGGTTGGCGATGATGCGGCTGAGCTCGCCAACACCCGATAGCGCGCCTTGGATGCGTCCGGCCGGGCCGAGATTCTGCGTGATCCATTCGCGCACGACGGGGTCGGCGATCTTCCAGATGTCGAGCTTGGGGTCGAAGCCGCGCGCCACGCCCTCGACCACCACCATGGTCTTCTGCAGCAGGATCAGTTCGGGCCGCGTCTGCATGTCGAACAGGCCGGTGACCTCGAGCAGAAGCGTCAAGAGCTTCGCCATCGAGATTTCCTCGGCGGTACGGTTGTGGATCGGCTCGCCGATGGCGCGGATGGCTTGCGCGAAATTCTCCACCGAATGATGACCGGGCACATAGCCGGCCTCGAAATGCACCTCGGCGACCCGCCGATAGTCGCGGGTGATGAAGCCGAGCAGGATCTCGGCGAGGAAGCGCCGCTCCTTCAGCCCGAGCCGCCCCATGATGCCGAAATCCACGGCAACGAGGCGGCCGGTCTCGTCGAGGAACAGGTTGCCCGGATGCATGTCGGCGTGGAAGAAGCCGTCGCGCAGCGCATGGCGCAGGAAGCTCTGGATCACCTTGCGGCCGAGGTCGGGCAGATCGACCTCGGCCTGCTTCAGCCGGGCGTGATCGTTCAGCGCGATGCCGTCGATCCACTCCATCGTCAGCACGCTGTGCGCGGTGCGATCCCAATCCACCGCGGGCACGCGGAAATCCGGATCGTCGCGGGTGTTCTCGGCCATCTCGGACAGCGCGGCCGCCTCGAGCCGCAGGTCCATCTCCATCGCGACCGAGCGCGACATCGTGTTGATGACCTCGATCAGCCGCAGGCGCCGCGCCTCGGCGGAATGCGCCTCCGCCTTGTGCGCGACAAAGAAGAAGTCGCTGAGGTCGCGGCGGAAGCGTGCGGCGACGTTGGGTCGGAGCACCTTGACCGCAACCTGGTGCCGCACGCCGTCGCGCTCGACCTCGGCGCGATGCACCTGTGCGATCGAGGCGGCGGCGACCGCCGGACCGAGCTGCACAAAGGCCTGCGCCAGCGGCCGTTCCAGCGATTGCGCGATGACAGTCTCGGCCTCTTCCTGCGCGAACGGCGGCAGCCGGTCCTGCAGGCTTTCGAGATCGCGCGCCATCGCGACGCCGACCACGTCGGGCCGGGTGGCGAGGAATTGCCCGAGCTTGAGATAAGCGGGCCCGAGCCGGGTCAGCGCGCGCGACAGCCGCGGACCGGACTTGGCGGTGCGGCGCTCGATCAGCCGCGCCAGCTTCAGTGCGAGTTGCCCGGGCGGCGGCACCAGCGCGGGATCGACGACGCCGAACACGCCCTCGCGCGCAAACACGAAACCGGCGCGGGCAAGGCGCGCGATGTGGGAAAATGCAGAGATCACAAACGCCAGCCCGAATGCAGCGCCACGATGCCGCCGGAGAGGCTCTGCCACTTCACGCGGGCGAAGCCGGCGGCGCCGATCATGTCGGCGAACGCGCTCGGCCGCGGGAATTTGCGGATCGACTCGACGAGATATTGATAGGACTCGGCGTCGCCGGTGACGGCGCGGCCGAGCGGCGGGATCACCTTGAAGGAGAACAGATCGTAGATCTTGTCGAGGCCGGGCACGTCGACGGTGGAGAATTCCAGGCACAGGAAGCGGCTGCCGGGCTTGAGCACCCGGTAGGCTTCGCGCAGTGCGAGGTCGATCTGCGGCACGTTGCGGATGCCGAACGCGATCGTGTAGGCGTCGAACGAACGGTCGGCGAAGCCCAGCGTCTCGGCATTGCCTTCGACGAACGACACGTGGTCGTCGAGATGTTGCCTGGTGGCGCGCTCGCGGCCGACCGCGAGCATGTCGGTATTGATGTCGCAGACCGTGGCATGGAAGCCGGCGCCCGCGCTTCTGGCGGCCCGGAACGAGATATCGCCGGTGCCGCCGGCGACATCGAGCAGCGCGAACGGCCGGTCGCCCTTTGGCGGGTCGAGCGCCGTGATCATGACGTCCTTCCAGGCCCGGTGCAGGCCTGCCGACATCAGATCGTTCATCAGGTCGTAGCGCGACGCCACGCTGTGAAACACGTCGTTCACCAGCGTCTGCTTCTCGCCCAGGGGCACGTCCCTGAAGCCGAAATGGGTGGTTTGATCCGGCCGATCCATCACTCAGAACTCTTACCCTTGTTGGTCGCGTTTTCTTCGCTCGAAAACGCCCCAGCCAAACCATAGCGCGGCGGCCGCAATGGCGCTATCACGTCACTTCCAAAAGGTGAATGCCTGCCATGCCGGAATTACCCGAAGTCGAGACCGTCCGCCGTGGCCTGCAACCGGCCATGGAAGGGTCCAAAATCCTCAAGGCCGAGGCCCGCCGCAAGGATTTGCGGTTTCCGTTTCAAAAAGACTTTATCGCCCGCCTCGAGGGCCGGACCATCACCGGGCTCGGCCGCCGTGCCAAATATCTGATGGCGGACCTGAACTCCGGCGATGTGCTGCTGATGCATCTCGGCATGTCGGGCTCGTTTCGCGTGCTGAAGCAGGAGGGCGCGGCGGCGCCGGGGCAATTCCACCATCCGCGCAGCGAGGACCGCGCGCACGATCACGTCGTGTTCCACATGTCGTCGGGCGCGGCCGTCGTGTTCAACGATCCCAGGCGCTTCGGCTACATGAAGATCATCGCCCGCAATGCGATCGAGGATGAACCGCTGCTGAAGGGGCTCGGCCCCGAGCCGCTCGGCAACGAGTTCGATGCGGCGATGCTGGCGCGCTCCTGCCACAACAAGAAGACCAGCCTGAAGGCCGCGCTGCTCGATCAGCGCGTGGTGGCGGGACTTGGCAACATCTATGTCTGCGAGGCGCTGTTTCGCTCGCATCTGTCGCCGCGGCGATTGGCCGCGACGCTTGCAACGAAGAAAGCCGAGCCCACCGACCACGCCAGGCGGCTCGTCAACGCGATCCATTCGGTGCTCAACCAGGCGATCAAGGCCGGCGGCTCCTCGATCAGCGACCATCGCTTGACCAACGGCGATCTCGGCTATTTCCAGCATTCGTTCCAGGTCTACGACCGTGAGGGCGAGACCTGCCGCACCTCTGGCTGCGGGGGCATCGTCCGGCGCTTCACCCAGAACGGCCGCTCCACGTTCTGGTGCCCGAAGTGCCAGAAATAGCATGTTCGCGACGCCACGCATCGAGACGCAACGCCTGATCCTGCGGCCGCTTGCACTGTCGGATGCCGCAGCGATCCAGCGTCACTTCAACAATTGGAACGTGATCAGGACGCTCGCCACCGTGGTGCCGTGGCCGTATCCCGACGACGGCGCCGAGAGCTTTATCAAGCGCGAGCTCGACAAGATCGCCGCCGGCGAGGAAAGCTATCAATGGGTGCTGGTGTTGCGTGCCGGCGATGGCGGGGCGATCGGCAACATCAATTTCCGTCCGCGCGCCGACGGTCGCAAGGGCAATCGCGGGTTCTGGCTCGCCGAGCCTTACTGGAACCAGGGTCTCATGACCGAGGCGATCGCCGCGGTGAATGATTTCGCCTTCCTGACGCTCGGCCTCGATCACTTCCATGTCTGCAACGCGCAGTCCAACGTCGCCTCGCGCCGGGTCAAGCAGAAGACCGGCGCCGAATTTGTCGGCTTCGTCGAGCTTTCGCACCACAATGGCGAGTCACGGGCGGAGAAGTGGAAGGTCACGCGCGAGACCTGGCTGCGCGATCGCGCGGCGACGTGACCCCAGTTGCGAATGCCGCCGCGAGGAAGGTTGCGGCGGCTTGACCGCGCCTGCGAGGCCGGAGAACATGGCGCCCATCGCTCCCCAAAAAACGAGAACACAATGGCGATGAACGGCAACTGGCGCGATCGTGCCGCGACCAGCTTTCAGTGCGAGAAGCAGCCGGCTACCAGCAGCCGCGGCATGGTGGTGAGCAATCATCCGCTGGCATCGAGCGCCGGCGCCGAGATGTTAGCTGCCGGCGGCAATGCGATCGACGCGGCGATCGCCACTCTGTTCACGCTGACCGTGGTCGAGCCGATGATGGTCGGCATCATCGGCGGCGGCATGGCGCATATTCGTCTCGCCGACGGCAGCCATCGCTTCATCGACGGCCAGAGCACGGTGCCGCAGGCGGTGAAGCCGGATACCTACACCTCGAAGCCCGGTTCGGCGCATGACGTGTTCGACACCGTCGGCAACGAGAATCTGAACGGGCCGAAGGCGGTCGCGGTGCCGGGGTCGCTGAAGGCCTGGTGCGAAACGCTGCGCCGCTTCGGCACCATGAGTCTGGCCGACGTGATGCAGCCCGCGATCAAGCATGCCGCGCGCGGCTACGCGGCGACGCCTTATCTGCACGAATGCATCACCGACGGCGCCGCGGAGATGCTGAAGGACAAGCCGATTGCGGCGATCTATCTGCCCGACGGCAAGCCGCTGAAGCCGGGCGAGCGCGTGGTGCAGGCGGAATATGCCGAGACGCTCAAATACATCGCCGATCATGGCGACAACGCGCTCTACCAGGGGCCGCTCGGCGACATCCTGGTCGACTACATGAAAAAGAATGGCGGCTTCATCGCGCAGGGCGATCTCGCGACCTACAAGACAGTCGAGCGGCAGCCGATCCGCTGCGACTATCGCGGCTGGGAAATCCTCGGGCCCCCGCCGCCCGCGGCGTCGGGCGTGCACATCACGGAGATGCTCAACATCCTCGAAGGTTATGACATCGCGCGCCTCGGCTTCGGCACGGCCGAGACGATCCATTATCTTGCCGAGGTGCTGAAGATCGCCTTTGCCGATCGCGAAGCCGCAAGCGGCGATCCCGCCTATATCAACGTGCCGGTGGAACGGCTGACCTCGAAGGCCTACGCCGACGAGCGCCGCCGCGCCATCGATCCCGATCGTGCGCAGGTGTGGGGTGCCGGCGTCAGCCAGCTCGAAGGCGCGCACACCACGCACATGACCGCGGCGGATGCGATGGGCAACGTGGTCGCGACCACCCAGACCATCAACAATCTGTTCGGCGCCAAGATCCTGATCCCGGGCCTCGGCACCGTGCCGAACAATTACATGAACCTGTTCGATCCGCGGCCGGGCCACGCACTGTCGCTGGCGGCAGGCAAGCGCGTCACCACCTCGATGTCGCCGATGATGGCGCTGCGCGACGGCAAACTGGCTTACGCACTCGGGCTGCCCGGCGGCAAGCGTATCTTCCCGAGCGCGATGCAGGCGCTGATCAATCTGATCGATCACGGCATGGACCTGCAGGAGGCGGTCGAGGCGCCGCGGGTGTGGACCGAGGGCAATGCGCTGGAGGTCGAGCAGGCGGTGCCGGAGAGCATTCGTACCGCGCTGTCGGCGAAAGGCCACAAGGTGCAGGTCGTGCCGACGGTTGCCGGCGGCATGAACGCGATCCAGTTCCACGGCGACGGCACCATGTCGGGCGCGGCCTGCTGGCGCGCCGACGGCACGCCGGTCGGCATTGCCGGCGGCCTTGCTCGTGCCGGGGTGCGGTTTGCGTTGAGGTGAGGTCGACTACGCTGTTTGACAGGTTGAACCGAGCACCATCCTCAGCGTCGTCCTGGCGAAAGCCAGGACCCATTACCCCAGATCTCATTGTTGTGCGATGACGGGGCCGCGATCCGGTTTCATCGCTGAATGCGGTGATTATGGGTCCTGGCTTTCGCCAGGACGACGTGTGGGAAGAGCTGTGGATGTCATACGCGCGAAAGCTCGTAGCCCGGATGCAGCGAAGCGCAATCCGGGACCGGTCGCGCCGGCGGCGAGAGCCGCCCCGGATTGCGCTTCGCTCCATCCGGGCTACGGAGTTCTACTTCCTGACGCAGATCGCGCGGACCACGGCGGCCTTGGCGTCCGCCGATTCGCCTGACGCGGTGACGCCGTGCGCCTTCAGGAAGTTGCGCACCGTCTCTGCCGGCACCAAAGCGGCCTGCGCCTGTGGCGCAGCATTGGCCGGGCCTGCAACGATGACCGGCTTCAGCACTGCAATGCCGGCAAACTTGCCGCCGCCGTCGAGGGCCGCCGCGCCGGAGAACCCGAGCGCGGGCGGCGGTGACAGCGCCTGGTCGCCGCCGCCGAGTTGCGCCACCGAGGCCTTGACGTTGCTCGCGGCCGCGCCGCCGCCCTGGTTCTGCGGGTCGGCGATGCCGGTGATGTCGAGCGCGGTCTGCGTCGCCTGGCCGGCGATGTTGAGCGGCTTCAGCCCGCGCGCGCCATAGATGCGCAGCAGAGCGAGATCGTGCTCCTTGTCCGCGGCGACCCGGTCGGCATTGCCATAGCCCGGGATCGTCAGCGCGATGCAATCGTCGGTCGCGACGCGATCGGTGATGATTGCGCCATCGTCGCTGACCACGACGCCGGTGGCGTATTCGACGGTCTTGCGCGGCGGCGGCCCGACCTGCACGCCGGACGGAAATGCGTTGAAGGCGCTCGACATCGCGATCACCACCGGCTCGACGGTGGTCTGCATCGCCTGGTCATAGAGGATGGTGAGGATGCGGACCTCGTCGCCTTTCAAGGTGCCCCGCAGATAGAACTTCTTCAGCCCCTGCATGCCCGACAGCACGAAGAAATCCGGCTTCACCACGGTGTAGTCGATGGTGCGGCCGGCCGGCTCCTTCTTTTCCTGCTCGGCAAGCTTCGCGGTGGTCGGGCTTGCCTCCTTGCGCCGGGCCAGCAGCACCTGGACGGTGCCGGTCGGCGAGGTCCATTTGGCGCCGGAGGCGTCGCTGGTCAGCTGCGGCACCAGCTTGGTGGGGATGCCGAGCCGCGCGCCGGTTGCGGGTTCGGTGACGATCCGCCAGCCGACGCTCTCCTGCTTGCGCCGCGCGGTGTCGGCGAGCACGCCGCGCTCCTGCGGGTTCAGCACGCCGGTCGGCTTGCCGCCGCGGTTCTTCTGGAATTCCTTGATCGCATTGACCATGCGCTCGCTGACGTCGCCGGTAATCGCGCCGTTATATTCGCCGACCCAGGCGAGGTCGGATTGCAGCGCCAGCCGCTCGGCCTGCGCCATCGCGCCCGCGGTATCCTCCGGCTTCTGCAACGCGGGACGAACCGGCACGGTCGTCACCGTCTTCGGCTTGGCCCCGGCCGTCGTCGGCGGCGTCAATTGGGCGTGCGCAGTACCGATGGCGGCGACCATCAATGTTGCCGAAAGCATCAATCTCATGACAAATCCGGGGGAAATGACTGATACCATTGACGTCCACGCAATTAAGCACATCTGCTTGGTCGGCAACAACCGCGCTCCGGTTCAGGGAACAGCGCGCAGGACATCAAGATGCTGAGTGCCGACGAACTTGAACGCTATGCCCGTCACATCGTGCTGCGCGAGGTGGGCGGCCCCGGCCAGAATGCTCTGAAGAATGCGTCGGTGCTGGTGATCGGCGCCGGCGGCCTCGGCGCGCCGGTGCTGATGTATCTGGCCGCCGCCGGCGTCGGCCGGCTCGGCGTGATCGACGACGATATCGTCTCGCTCTCCAATTTGCAGCGCCAGATCATCCACACGACGTCCGACATCGGCAAGCGCAAGGTCGACAGCGCGGCGGCGCAGATTCATGCGCTCAATCCGCACGTGAAATTCGAGGCGCATCCGATGCGACTCACCGCCGACAATGCGATGGCGCTGATCGGAAATTACGATCTCGTGCTCGACGGCTCCGATAATTTCGAAACCCGCTATCTCGTCGCCGATGCCTGCTTCCTCGCCAAGCGGCCTCTGATCACGGCGGCACTCGGCCAGTTCGACGGTTCGCTGACCACGATCCGCGCGCACGAGAAGAATGGGGACGGCGTGTTCAACCCGACCTATCGCTGCCTGTTCCCGGAGGCGCCACCGCCGGGCACGGTGCCGGCCTGCGCCGAGGCCGGCGTGATGGGGGCGCTGGCCGGCCTCATGGGATCGATGATGGCGCTGGAGGCGATCCGCGAGATCGTCGGTTTCGGTGAGGGCCTGGTCGGCCGCCTCCTGATGGTGGATGCGCGCGCGATGCGGTTCGAAACCCTGCGCTACGCGCGCGATCCGCAGAACCCGCTCAACGGTGATGCACCAGGCATCACCGACCTGAGCGCGCATCGGTAGTCCGTTACGACGCCGTCGCAGGCTTCTCGCTGTCCATGTGCCGCAGGTGCTCCTCCGGATAGCGTCCGCCGGCGGCAGCGCCAGGCGGAAATGCTTCGGCGAGTGCGGCAAGATGCGCCGCGGTCAGCTTCACGTCGAGCGCGCCGAGCGCTTCGGTCAGCCGCTCGCGCCGCCGTGCGCCGACCAGCGGCACAATGTCCTTGCCTTGCGCTGCGACCCAGGCGATCGCGACCTGCGCCGGGGAGGCGCCGATCTCGCCGGCGATGGCGCGCAGCCGATCGGCGAGCGCAAGGTTGGTGTCGATGTTGCCGGCCTGGAAGCGGGGGCTCAGCAGGCGGAAATCCTTTTCGCCTGCGTGGTGCTTCGACCAGTGTCCGCTGATCAACCCGCGCGCCAGCACGCCATAGGCTGATATGCCGATGCCGAGTTCGCGGCAGGTCTTCAGGATGTCGGTCTCGATGCCGCGCGAGATCAGCGAATACTCGATCTGCAGATCGGCGATCGGATGCACCTTGTGGGCGCGGCGGATGGTGTCGGATCCAACCTCCGACAGGCCGATATGCCTGATCCAGCCGGCCTTGATCATGTCGGCCATCGCGCCGACCGTGTCCTCGATCGGCACGTTGGGATCGAGCCGCGCCGGGCGATAGATATCGATGTGATCGACGCCGAGCCGCTGCAGCGAATAGGCGACGAAATTCTTCACGGCATTGGGCCGGCAGTCGTAGCCGAGGAAGCCGTAGTTGCGGTCGCGCAGCGCGCCGAACTTGACGCTGATCACGAGATTGTCGCGGCTACGGCTCTCCATCGCCTCGCCGATCAGCATCTCGTTGTGACCCATGCCGTAGAAGTCGCCGGTGTCGAGCAGCGTGATGCCGGCCTCGAGCGCGGCATGGATGGTAGCGATGCTCTCGCTGCGGTCGGTCGGACCGTAGAAGTCCGACATGCCCATGCAGCCGAGGCCGATCAGCGAAACAGTCGGGCCGGTGGAACCGAGTTTGCGTGCGTCCATGGTGGTGTTCCCAAGATGTTGCGACGGATGATCCGCCGCCAAAACGACGCGGCTGATATGGGCCGATCCGGCCTTTGGGATAAGCTGGACAATGCCGAATGGGTTGTTCACTATATCGAACAATGCAGGATTTCGACCTTCGCGACCTCGACGCCTTCGTGGCGGTGGCGCGCACGCGCAACTTCCGACGCGCGGCGCTGGAGAGCCGCGTCTCGGTCTCGAGCCTCAGCCAGCGCCTGCGCGACCTGGAGGAGCGGCTCGGCGTTCGCCTGATGAACCGCACCACCCGCAGCGTCGCGCTGACCGAGGCCGGCGAGTTGCTGCTCGCCCGGGTCGCGCCGGCCATGGTCAACGTCGCCGACGCGATCACCGAGGTGCGCGGCCTGCGCGCCGAACCGTCGGGGCGGCTGCGCATCAACGCGCCGCCGCCGGCGGTCGATCTCGTGCTGGCGCCGATGATCGCGCCGTTCCTCGCCAGATATCCGCAGATCGATCTCGATATCGTGGCCGAGAGCGCGTTCGTGGACATCGTCGCGCAGGGTTTTGACGCCGGCGTGCGCTATGGCGAGCATCTGGCGCAGGACATGGTGGCGATCCCGCTCGGCGCACAGCAGCGCTACGCGGTGGTGGCGTCGAGCGATTATGTCGCGAGGCACGGCCGGCCGATGCATCCGAAGGATCTGCTCAAGCATGCCTGCATCCGCACCCGCTTCGGCAGCGGTGCGATCTTCGACTGGGAGTTCGAGAAGAACGGCCGCGTCGTGAAGGTCTCACCGCCGGCCAGGCTGATCGCGACCTATCTCGGCCTCGCGCTGCGTGCCGTGCACGACGGCGTCGGCTACTGGGCGACGTTCGAGGGCTATGTCCGCTACGGCGTGAAGTCCGGCGCCCTGGTCAGCGTGCTCGACGACTGGTGCCCTCCGTTTGACGGACCGTTTCTCTATTATCCAAGCCGCCGCCAGCCGCCGCCCGCACTCGCCGCGTTCGTGGCGTTCGTCGCCGACTGGCGCAAGCAGGTGCGGCGGAAGACCAGATAGATGGTTCTTATCCTCCCCTGGAGGGGTCGAGACGAGCGAAGCTCGCTCTGGGATCGGCGCGAATGAAATGAGCCACGAGGTGGGGTGACAGTCTCTCCACTCGAACGCTGTCCGCTTTGAGAGATCACCCCACCCCACCCCAGCTCACATTCCGCTTCGCTTCATGTGAGCTGACCCTCCCCCTCCAGGGGAGGGTGCCGGCCGCACCGGCTACTTTGCATGGGGTTGTTTTCGATATTTTGGCAGCTCGCCCGTGCAACGGCAGGGCTACAGGTCTCTCTCCCCCCTTCCCCCTGAAAGGGGGAAGGTCGGGATGGGGGTCCAGCCACGCGCACCGTCGCTCGCGGAGAGAGATGATCCCCACCCGCTTTGCTCTGGCGAGCAAAGCGACCCCCCCTTTTCAAGGGGAGGTTGGAGCTGCGTGGCGTAGATGGAACGCGGCGTAATCCCGGCTACGAAATCATAGCATGCTCGGCAGCACGCGGTCCGGCGGCTTGTGGGCGTCGAGGAAGGTTCGGATGTTGATGATCACCTTCTCGCCCATCTCGACGCGGCCTTCGATGGTGGCCGAGCCCATGTGGGGCAGCAGTGTGACCTTGCCGGCCCGGGCGAGCCGCACCAGCTTCGGGTTCACCGCGGGCTCGTGCTCATAGACGTCGAGGGCTGCGCCGCCGATATCGCCGGCTTCGATCAGCTTGATCAGCGTGTCCTCGTCGATCACCTCGCCGCGCGCGGTGTTGACGACATAGGCTTCCTTGCGGATCAGCTTGAGCCGCCGCGCCGAGAGCAGATGATAGGTCGCCGGCGTGTGCGGGCAATTCACCGAGATGATGTCCATCCGCGCCAGCATCTGGTCGAGGCTTTCCCAATAGGTCGCCCCGAGCTCTTCGGCGATCATGGGCGCCACGGGGCGGCGGTTGTGATAGTGGATCTGCAGGCCGAAGGCGCGGGCACGGCGCGCCACGGCCTGGCCGATGCGGCCCATGCCGACGATGCCGAGCCTCTTTCCGCCGATGCGGTGGCCGAGCATCCAGGTCGGCGACCAGCCGGCCCAGTGCTGCTTGCCTTCGGTCAGGATCGAGGCGCCCTCGATCAGGCGCCGCGGCACCGCCAGGATCAGCGCCATGGTCATGTCGGCGGTGTCCTCGGTCAGCACCTTCGGGGTGTTGGTCACGGTGATGCCGCGGGCATGCGCCGCGGTGACGTCGATGTTGTCGACGCCGTTGCCGAAATTGGCGATCATCTTCAGCTTGCAGTCGGGCTGATTGATCACGTCTTCGCGGATCAGGTCGGTCACGGTCGGCACCAGCACGTCGGCGGTCCTCGCCGCCTCGGCGATCTGTTCCGGCGTCATCGGCGTGTCGTCGAGATTCAGTCTGGCATCGAACAGCTCGCGCATCCGGGTCTCGATCGAGTCCGGCAGCTTGCGGGTGACGACGACGAGAGGCTTTTTCTTCACCGACATGTCCTGCTTTCATGAGGCGCGCGGCCCGTCAAAAACCGAGCCGTTGAGGCCTCATTAACCCGGTTGTTCGACACTGCTGATAGCCGCGCTGTCCCGGCGTTTCCTTCGCGTTTCCTAGGGTTCCCCGATACTTGTCCCGGCTTTCGCAAAGGGGCGACGTCGGGAAATTCGGGTGTTCTGGCTCTCAGACGTTCCGTCCTCTCTAGCAGAAGGCCGGGCCAAGACAAGAACCCCTCGGAGCCATGCGGGCGGGAACGAACAGCGTAGGCGCAGCGGCCTTCGGGCATGGGTTTCGATTGGGTTTGGGTTGCAGCTCGCCGAATGCGGGTTGGGCATCTCGGCAGGAGACGAGTTGATGGTCTGGCGTTTCGGTTCATTGGTGGCCCTGGTCGGGAGCATGCTGAGTGCGTCGGTCAGCCCGGGACATTCCGCCAAGGATTTGAGCCCAACCACCAGCGGCCTGCCGATTCCGCGCTATGTCAGCCTGAAATCCGATCATGTGAATGTCCGCGCCGGCCCGACCAAGGACAATGACGTCGCCTGGGTCTATACGCGCTCGGGGCTGCCGGTCGAAATCACCGCCGAGTTCGAGAACTGGCGCCGGGTGCGCGATTCCGAGGGCGCCGAGGGCTGGGTCTATCACTCCCTGCTGTCCGGCCGCCGCACCGCGGTCGTCACGATGAAGAACAAGGACGATCTGGCCTCGCTGTACGATCGTCCCGACGCCACCAGCGCCATCGCGGCGCGGCTCCAGGCCGGCGTCGTCGCCCAGGTCAAGAAATGCGCCAATAACTGGTGCCGGGTCACCGGCAACGGGTTCGACGGCTGGATCGAGCAGCAGCGTCTGTGGGGCGTCTACGCCGACGAGAAGGTGGACTGACGCAACAGGCCACTGGTCATCGCCGGGCTTGACCCGGCGATCCATCAAAGAAGATTCTTGATTGAGAGCGCTGGATGCGCGGGTCAAGCCCGCGCATGACAACCGATGCCGGGCTCAGCGCTTCTTGCGCAGCCGCACGACCATGTCGACGCGGGAGATCTCGTAACCGTCGGGCACGTCGGGCATCTTCGACAGCACGAGGTTCGGGTCGGGAATGTCGACCAGCTCGTGATTGTGCTCGAGATAGAAGTGGTGGTGGGTCGACACGTTGGTGTCGAAATAGGTCTTGGTGCCGTCGACGCTGACCTGGCGCAGCAGGCCGGCATCGGTCAGCTGGTTAAGCGTGTTGTAGACGGTCGCCAGCGACACCGGAACCTTGGCCAGCGTAGCTTCCTCGTACAGCATTTCAGCGGTCAGGTGGCGGGCGCCCTTGCCGAACAGCAGCCAACCCAGCGCCATGCGCTGGCGGGTCGGCCGGAGGCCGGCAGACTGCAGCATCTCGTTGACGTCATGCCACGGGCAGCCGGTCAGGGCAGGGTGGTGCCCCGCGCCCCGCGCAGCCGGGTGCACGGCATCATCGTTCACAGCCGGTACTTGCTCGTTCATATCCACTCTATGCACCCAACTCAGGCAATATTCCTCATAAATATAAAAAGGATGCCTATCAGATGCAAGTTTTTCGCAACTAGAACGAATCCAAGCTGCGGTAGAAACCTAAGGAGAAGCGGTAATTTATCATGGGAATGCCGCTTTGCCGCCCAGTTAGCCGTATGTTAGAGAGCGCGCGGACCACATATGCGCTTTCGGCAGAGATAACAGGCCGGTGGCGTACCCAGGTAGCGCCAAGATGCGGGACGGGATATTCCGGTTCCCGTGGGTAGATTAAGGTCCGACCAAGCAAAAGCGCTTCATCGGGACATCAGAGGTGGAAAGAGGATGCTGGATCGGCGCGGCGGTTACGAATACGAGGATTTGCTGGCTTGCGGGCGGGGCGAGCTTTTTGGTCCCGGCAACGCCCAGTTGCCGCTGCCGCCGATGCTCATGTTCGATCGGATCAGCGAGATCTCGGAGAATGGCGGCGAGTTCGGCAAGGGGCTGGTGCGCGCCGAGCTCGAAGTGAAACCGGATCTCTGGTTCTTCGGCTGTCATTTCAAGAACGACCCGGTGATGCCGGGCTGTCTCGGCCTCGATGCCATGTGGCAAATGGTCGGCTTTTACCTTGGCTGGATCGGTGGCGAAGGTCGTGGCCGCGCGCTCGGTCTCGGCGAGCTGAAGTTCTCCGGACAGGTGCTGCCGCACGCGCGCAAGGTTGTGTACAACATCGATATCAAGCGCGTGATGCGGTCAAAGCTCGTGCTTGGAATTGCCGACGGGTGGCTTTCCATGGACGACGAGATTATCTATCGCGCCAAGGACTTGAAGGTCGGTTTGTTCAAGCAGGGCACGGCGCCATCTTGAGCAGGATCATCATGCGGCAACATAAAGGCAGGGCGAGGCGAACATGAGGCGGGTTGTCATCACGGGGATGGGTATCGTCTCGTCCATCGGTAACAACACCCAGGAAGTGCTTGCGAGCCTCTACGAGGCGAAGTCGGGCATTACGCGTGCGGAGAAGGCCGCCGAGCTCGGCTTCCGGTCGCAGGTTCACGGTGCACCGACGCTCAATCCCGCCGAGGTGATCGATCGCCGCGCGATGCGGTTCCTTGCCGAGGGTGCGGCCTGGAATCACGTTGCGATGGAACAGGCGATCCGCGACTCCGGCCTCGAGGAGAACGAGGTCTCCAACATCCGCACCGGCATCATCATGGGATCCGGCGGACCGTCGACGCGCACGCTGGTAGAGGCCGCCGACATCGCGCGCGCCAAGGGCCCGAAGCGCGTCGGTCCGTTCGCAGTGCCGAAGGGGATGTCGTCGACCGCATCGGCGACGCTCGCGACCTGGTTCAAGATCAAGGGCGTGAACTATTCGATCTCCTCGGCCTGTGCGACGTCGAACCATTGCATCGGCAACGCCTATGAGACGATCCAGATCGGCAAGCAGGACATCATCTTCGCCGGCGGCTGCGAGGAACTCGACTGGACGCTGTCGGTGCTGTTCGACGCCATGGGCGCGATGTCGTCGAAGTATAACGACACGCCGGCGACCGCCTCGCGTCCCTACGACATCAGCCGCGACGGCTTCGTGATCGCCGGCGGCGCAGGTGTCGTGGTGCTCGAAGAGCTCGAGCATGCCAAGGCGCGCGGCGCGAGGATTTACGCCGAGGTCGTCGGCTACGGCGCGACCTCCGACGGCTACGATATGGTGGCGCCATCGGGCGAGGGCGCCGAGCGCTGCATGCGCATGGCGATGTCGACGGTGAACACGCCGGTCGACTACATCAATCCGCACGCCACCTCGACGCCGGCCGGCGATCCGCCGGAGATCGAGGCGATCCGCAAGGTGTTCGGTACCGGCGACAAGTGCCCGCCGATCTCGGCGACCAAGGCGCTGACCGGCCACTCGCTCGGTGCCACCGGCGTGCAGGAGGCGATCTACTCGCTGCTGATGCTCAACAACGGCTTCGTCTGCGAGAGCGCGCATATCACCGAGCTTGATCCGGCCTTCGCCGACATGCCGATCGTGCGCAAGCGCATCGACAACGCCAAGCTCGGCACGGTGCTGTCGAACTCGTTCGGCTTCGGCGGGACCAACGCCACGCTGGTGTTCAAGCGGCTTGATGCCTGATCCGGTTTTCACATCCTCTCGCCTGCGGCGCGAAGCCCGCGGGCCGCGAATGGGGACATTGCAACGATCCGAAGTGGGGTGGGAATGATTATTGAACCGCGCGTGCGAGGCTTCATCTGCACGACGGCACATCCCGTCGGCTGCGCCACCAATGTCCGCGAACAGATCGCCTACGTTCTGAAACAGGGCCCGATCGCCGGCTGCCCGAAACGCGTTGCCGTGCTGGGCTGCTCGACGGGTTACGGTCTCGCGAGCCGCATCGTCGCGACCTTCGCCGGCGGCGCCGATACGATCGGCGTGTCGCTGGAGCGCGAGCCTTCGGAAAAGCGAAACGCCAGCGCCGGCTGGTACAATAATCGCGCTTTCGAGATCGAGGCCGGGAAGATCGGACGCTCGCCGCTCACGCTGGAGGGCGATGCCTTCTCCGACGAGATGAAGAAGGACTTCATCGAGCGCGTCCGCGAAAAATTCGGACAGCTCGACATGCTGGTCTACAGCATGGCCGCGCCGGTCCGCACCGACCCGGACACCGGCAAGACCTATCGCTCGGTGATCAAGCCGCTGGGTGCGCCGGTCGAGATCAAGACGCTCGACACCGAGACCGGCGAAGTGTTCCAGACCACCCTCGAGCCTGCGAACGAGGAGCAAACCGCGGCCACGGTCGCGGTGATGGGCGGCGATGACTGGAAGCGCTGGATCGACCAGCTGGCCGATGCCGGCGTGCTGGCGCCGGGCTTCCGCACGCTCAACTACACCTATATCGGCAGCGAGCTGACCTGGCCGATCTACTGGAACGGCACGCTCGGCCGCGCCAAGGTCGATCTCGACAACAAGGCGGAAGCGATCCGGGGCCGGCTTGATGCGGATGCCGCCCGCGTCGTCGCGCTGAAGGCCGTGGTCACCCAGGCGAGCTCGGCGATCCCGGTGGTGCCGCTCTACGGCACGGTGCTGTTCAAGGTGATGAAGCAGCTCGGCCTCCATGAAGGCTGCATCGAGCAGATCGACCGCCTGTTCCGCACGAAGCTCGGCAAGGATGTCGCGCTCGACGACGCGCAGCGCGTCCGGGTCGACGACTGGGAGCTTTCGCCCGAAGTGCAGACGGAAGTGTCGCGGCGCTGGCCGCTGCTCACCACCGAGACGCTCGGCGAATTGGCGGATCTCCAGGAGTACAAGAGCCAGTTCCTCCGCCTGTTCGGCTTCGGCATCGACGGCGTCGACTACACGCAGGACGTCGATCCGCGCGTCGTGCCAGGCTAGGCCGTTCGGAAATTCACGGCTTCGCTCCATCCGGGCTACATCGCTGCGCTATCCCGCCGCGATCTTCTCTGCGCGCTGGAATGCGGGCCGCGCCACGCAGCGGTCGATATAGGCCTCGAATGACGGCCGCGGCGGCACCATCTTGAACACGCGCACCGCGAAGTTCAGCCCGGCACCGATCGCGATGTCGGCGGCGGAGAACTGCTCGCCGAGGATCCACGGCCCCTTCTGCAACTCGGCATCGAGCACGTCGAACACCTGCGCCGCGCTGCCCCATGCCGCGGTGCTGGTCGGCACTTCGAGCTTGGTGAAGAGCTGGATCAGCGCCGGCTCGATGCAGCTCGGCGAGAAGAACAGCCATTGCAGATAGCGTGCGCGCTTCGGGTCGGTCACGGCCGGCGCAAGCTTGGTTTCGGGATAGCGGTCGGCGATGTAAGCGCAGATTGCGGCGGCCTCGGCGAGTTGGGCGTCACCGTCGGTCAACGCCGGCACCTTGCCCATCGGATTGATCTTGAGGAAGTCCGGCGCCTTCTGCGCGCCGGTGCTGATGTCGGTCAGCATCCGCTCGTATGGTAGGCCGGATTCTTCCAGCAACCAGATCGCGGAGAACGAGCGCGAGCGCGGCGACCAGTACAGCTTGATCATGGGTTAGCCTCCAATTTGCGGTGTTCGCTTCCACCGGTAGTGCTTCATCATGAAGCCGGTGACCGGATTGATCGCTTCTTTCTCGAACACAAAACCTTCGCGCTCATACCAGCGCCACGCTTTCTCGTTCTCGCGGACGCATTTCAGCCAGATCTCGTCGGGCATTTGCCGGCGCGTGAATGCGAGCAGATGGCGTCCGAGGCTCTGGCCCTGATGGCTTGGCGCGACCATCAGCTGGTCGAGCAGCAAGGTCGGCAGGTGCAGTGCCAGCATGGCGGCGATGGCGCCGCGATCGTCGGCGACGAACAGACTCCAGCCACCCGCGATCTCGCGTGGCAGACGGGCACGCAGATCGTTCAACAGACTTTCGCTGGCCTGCGAGAGCCCGGTCGAAGCCCAGCTGTCCATCCAGGCGCGCGCGATCGCATCAAGTTCGTCGGGTCGGGCAGGGCGGACGATCGGCAGTGTCATCATTGTTTGCGTGGCGCTCGCTATCCGGAGTGCGAAGCTCCGGCTGTACAAGGTGGGAAAGCCCTGCGATCAGTTCGCGGAGCTTTCAACTCTAGCGTAGCCGTTTGTGGCGAGCGAGCCTTTGCGGCGGCTCACACGCCGAGTGTGCCGGCCTTGGCGGCGGCATAACGCTCAGCCACGGCCTTCCAGTTCACCGTATTCCACCACGCCTTGAGGTAGTCGGGCCGGCGGTTCTGGTAGGTCAGGTAATAGGCGTGCTCCCAGACGTCGTTGCCGAGCAGCGCGCGCTTGCCGTCCATGATCGGATTGTCCTGGTTCGGCCGCGTCTCGATCGCGAGCTTGCCGTCCTTGGTCACCGTGACGAACACCCAGCCGGAGCCGAACACGCGTCCGCCGGCAGCGTTGAAGTCGGTCTGGAATTTTTCCATGCCGCCGAGGTCGCGGTCGATGGCGGCGAGCACCTCACCGTCCGCCTTGCCGCCGTTCGGTCCCATGATCTGCCAGAACATCGTGTGGTTGGCGTGGCCGCCCATGTTGTTGCGCACGCCGGTGCGGATCGCGTCCGGCACGCTGCCGAGGTTGGCGAGCACATCGGTGACCGGCTTCTCCGCGATCTGCGGATTGTCCTTGGCGAATGTGTTGAGGTTGGTGACATAGGCCTGGTGATGCCGGTCGTGATGGATCTCCATCGTCTTGGCGTCGATATGCGGCTCCAGTGCGTTGGTCGGATAGGCGAGTGGATCGATCTTGAACGGACCACTCGGCGCCTGCGCCGCAGTCTGCGCGAACGCTGCGCGCGACGAGGCGGCGGCCGCGGCAATGCCGCTTGCTGCGATGATCAATTGGCGTCGGGACATCGAGGACATCGTGATTCTCCATGCTGGGAAAGGCCGTCCTGATGATAGGCGCAAGTTGTGAACGGGTTCCAACAGTGCCGGTCACAATCCCGGGTCAAAACCGCGCATCCCGATCAGCTGAGATAGATTTGCGTCCAATCCCCAAACGAAAAAAGGGCGGCCACTGCGGCCGCCCTTTCGTAATGGTCAGTTCGTCTTGGCTTACTCGCCGGCAGCCTCGCGCGGCGCCGCGGGCGCGTCGGTCTTCTGCTTGGCCTCGAGGTCTTCGCCGGTCTCCTGGTCGACCGCCTTCATCGACAGGCGGGTCTTGCCGCGATCGTCGAAGCCGAGCAGCTTGACCTTGACCTTGTCGCCTTCCTTGACGACGTCGGAGGTCTTCTGCACGCGGTTGGCCGCAAGCTGGCTGATGTGGACGAGGCCGTCCTTGGCGCCGAAGAAGTTCACGAACGCGCCGAACTCCATCACCTTGACGACGGTGCCCTCGTAGATCTGGCCGACCTCCGGATCGGAGGCGATCGACTTGATCCACTTGATCGCAGCCTTCATCGCCTCGCCGTCATTGGAGGCGACCTTCACGGTGCCGTCGTCCTCGATGTTGACCTTGGCGCCGGTCTTCTCGACGATCTCGCGGATCACCTTGCCGCCGGTGCCGATCACTTCGCGGATCTTGTCGGTGGCGATCTTGAAGGTCTCGATGCGCGGCGCGTATTCGCCGAGCTCGGCGCGCGCAGCGGTCAGGGCCTTGGCCATCTCGCCGAGGATGTGGATGCGCCCTTCCTTGGCCTGGCCAAGCGCAACCTTCATGATTTCCTCGGTGATGCCCTCGATCTTGATGTCCATCTGGAGCGAGGTGATGCCGTGATCGGTGCCGGCGACCTTGAAGTCCATGTCGCCGAGATGATCCTCGTCACCGAGGATGTCCGACAGCACCGCGAAGCGCTGACCTTCGAGGATCAGGCCCATGGCGATACCGGCGGTCGGCCGCTTCAGCGGCACGCCGGCATCCATCAGCGACAGCGAGGCGCCGCAGACCGAGGCCATCGAGGACGAGCCGTTCGACTCGGTGATCTCGGAGACCACGCGGATCGTGTACGGAAACTCGTGATGCGGCGGCAGCACCGGGTGGATCGCGCGCCAGGCGAGCTTGCCGTGGCCGATCTCGCGGCGCTTGGTGCCGCCGAGGCGACCGGTTTCACCGACCGAGTAGGGCGGGAAGTTGTAGTGCAGCAGGAACGTTTCCTTGTACGTCCCCGACAGCGCGTCGATGTACTGCTCGTCCTCGCCGGTGCCGAGCGTGGTCACCACCATCGCCTGGGTCTCACCGCGGGTGAACAGCGCCGAGCCGTGGGCGCGCGGCAGCACGCCGGCTTCGGCGATGATGTTGCGGACGGTCTTGACGTCACGGCCGTCGATGCGCTTGCCGGTGTCAAGGATGTTCCAGCGAACGATCTTGGCTTCCAGTTCCTTGAACACGGCAGCGACACGGAGCTTGTCGTATTTCGGCTCCTGGCCTTCCGGGAAGAAGTGCGCCAGCACCTTCTCCTTGACGGCGCCGACCGCCGCATAGCGTTCCTGCTTGACCGGAATCGCGTAGGCCTTGCGGAGCTCCTGCTCGGCAATGCCGAGCATTTCCTTCTCGATCTCCGAATTGTCGATCGTGGTGACTTCGCGCGGCTCCTTGGCGGCCTTCTCGGCGAGCTCGATGATCGCGTTGATGACCGGTTGGAAGTGGCGGTGGCCGAACATGACCGCGCCGAGCATCACGTCTTCGTTGAGCTCCTTGGCTTCCGATTCGACCATCAGCACGGCGTCGGCGGTGCCGGCGACGACGAGGTCGAGCTGGGTCTCGGTCATCTCGTCCAGCGTCGGGTTGAGGATGAACTCGTCATTGGCGAAGCCGACGCGCGCGGCGCCGATCGGGCCCTTGAACGGTGCGCCCGACAGCGTCAGGGCGGCGGAGGCGGCGACCAGCGACACGATGTCCGGATCGTTCTCCATGTCGTGCGAGAGCACGGTGACGATCACCTGGGTCTCGTTGCGCCAGCCGTCGACGAACAGCGGACGGATCGGGCGGTCGATCAGGCGGGAGACCAGCGTCTCCTTCTCGGTCGGACGGCCTTCGCGCTTGAAATAGCCGCCGGGAATGCGGCCCGCGGCGTAGGTCTTCTCCTGGTAGTCCACCGTCAGCGGCAGGAAGTCGACGCCTTCGCGCGGCGCCTTCGCCGCGACGACGGTGGCGAGCACCACGGTCTCGCCATAGGTCGCCATCACGGCGCCGTCGGCCTGGCGGGCGATCTTGCCGGTTTCAAGTTTGAGGGGACGTCCACCCCAGTCGATCTCGACGGAATGTGAATTGAACATTTCGGTTTTCTTTCATGGTTTCACGAAAGCACGGCGCCCTGAAACACAAAGACCATGCCAAGACGGCGAGACACTGATGCGCTTGTCGCGACCAGCATCCGGCGATCCTGCCATGGTCCCTGGATTTCGGATGGCGTCCATCCTTTCGGTCATCTGGGCATCTTGCCCGGTCCAGCGGCCGGATTGCTGCTGGACGCTAGTGTGCATGGCGCGATTGCCATGCTGTTGCGCATGATCCTCTTTCGACAATTCGAAAGCCCGAGTTCACGGACGACCATGCGAAAACGCGCGCGAACCTCGCGCGCGTGCTTCTCAAATCAACGACGGATGTTGTGCTTCTCGAGCAGCGCCTTGTAGCGCGCCTCGTCCTTGCGCTTGATGTAGTCAAGCAGGGAGCGGCGCGTCGACACGAGCTTCAGGAGGCCGCGGCGTGAATGGTTGTCCTTCACATGGCTCTTGAAGTGCTCGGTGAGGTTATTGATGCGTTCCGACAGGATCGCGACCTGGACCTCGGGCGAGCCGGTGTCGCCGGCTTTGGTGGCATTCGTCTTGATGACTTCCGCTTTGCGCTCTGCGGTAATCGACATCGTCAGTTACTTTCATTGTTGCGAGCCGGACCGGCAGTCAGTCCGTTCAGGTTGAACACGCGCTTGGGGATGAGTTCGCCATTGCCAATTTCAGCAAGCGCGAGAAGCCGGCCTGCCACCGTGACATAGACTGTGCCGCTAGTATTGGGCGCATCCCGTCCGCGCAACAAAACGGCCTGGCCCCTGTGGAGCCTTGCCGCATCAGCCCGTGTGACGGCCAGTGCCGGGATGTCGTCCAGCGCGGTCTCAACGGGCAAAAGCGCGTCGGCGAGGCTGCCCTCGCCAGACGCGGCTCTATTGCATAAAGCCTCCAACTGTTCCAGCGGAATCATGTCCCGTTCGGTAAACGGGCCCACAAGGGTCCGCCGCAGGGCGCAGATATGGCCGAAACAGCCCAGAATCCGGCCCATATCGCGGGCCAGGGCCCGGACATAGGTTCCCTTGCCGCACTCGGCCTCGAACACGGATTGTCCGTTATCTCCGTGTTCCACAAGGGTTAATTCGTGGATCTCGACCGGGCGGGGCTTCAGTTCCACGGTCTCGCCGTCACGCGCCAGATCATAGGCCCGCTCACCCTGGACCTTGATGGCCGAATATTGCGGCGGGATCTGCTCGATCACCCCCGTGAAGCGCGGCAGCAGCTCGCGGATCGAATCGGCGGTCGGCCGGTTCTCGCTGGTCCGGACCGGCCGGCCCTCGGTGTCGTCGGTGTCGCGCTCCTCGCCCCAGCACACCGTGAAGCGGTAGCGCTTGCGGCCGTCCATCACGAACGGAACCGTCTTGGTGGCTTCGCCGAGCGCGATCGGCAGCCCGCCGGAGGCGAGCGGATCGAGGGTGCCGGCATGCCCGGCGCGCTTGGCCTGGAACAGGCGCTTGAGCACGGCGACCGCCTGCGTCGAGGTCATCCCGATCGGCTTGTCGAGCACCACCCAGCCATGGACGTCGCGCTTGTCGCGGCGCGGCTGCTGGTTCTGCCTGCCCTGCTTCTGGCGCGGGTCGTTGTTGGTGCGGCGCGCATCGTCGCTGCGCTGCCCGGCAAAAGCATCCCGCTCAGCGTCGCGCGCGTCGGTATTCTTCGCGTCGATCACGCTGTTGGTCGTCATCACAGTCATTCCTCGTCGTCCGAATCGGGTGCAAGGTCTCGCTGCACCGCAGGTGTCCGCAGTAGTTTCTCGATGCGCTCCGCCTCGTCGAACCGCTCGTCGACGCGGAAGCGAATGTCGGGTGCAAATTTCAGGTTGACGCGATGCGCGATCTCGCCGCGAAGGAACTTCTTGTTGCGCTCGAGCGCTGATATCACCGTCTCGGTGTCGCGGCCGCCGAGCGGCATCACGTAGATCGTCGCGAGCTTCAGGTCCGGCGACATACGCACCTCGGGAACGGTGATGATGTGGCCTTCGAGATCGGGATCGTGGACCTCACCCTGTGACAGAATTTCGGCAACCGCATGGCGAACCGTTTCGCCGACGCGCAGCTGACGTTGCGAGCCGCCTGGGCTGGAACTCTTCTTTTGACGGGACATGACCTTTTCCAAAACCGTCGCGCCCGCAGGCCGTGGCCGCGGGCATCAATGTCCTAGCTTTGCTTTCAATCAGACAATGCGCTGGTGGCCGGACCAAAGTCCGGCCACGCCGTCGCATTTTCAGTTAAATGGACCCAACGCTTAGCAAGATCTGCTCTTCGTAAGATTTGGACTTACAGAGAGCGCTGGATCGTCTCGATGCGGTAACATTCGATCACGTCGCCGACACGCATGTCGCCGTAGTTCTCGAATGCCATGCCACACTCCTGGCCGGAGACCACTTCCTTCACTTCATCCTTGAAGCGCTTCAGCGTCGACAGCTTGCCTTCGTGCACCACGACGTTGTCGCGGATCAGGCGAACGTTGGCGCCGCGTTCCACGGTGCCGTCGGTGACGCGGCAACCCGCGACCTTGCCGACCTTGGAAATGTTGAACACTTCCAGGATCTGCGCGTTGCCCAGCATGGTTTCGCGCAGCGTCGGCGCGAGCAGGCCGGACATCGCCTTTTTGATGTCATCCACGAGGTCGTAGATGATGTTGTAGTAGCGGATCTCGATGCCGTTGCGCTTGGCTGCGGCGGCCGCTTCCTTGTTGGCGCGGACCGAGAAGCCGATGATCGCGGCGTTGAAGCCTTCCGCCAGCGTGACGTCGGACTCCGAGATGCCGCCGACGCCGGCATGCAGGATGCGGGCGGCGACTTCGTCGGTGCCGAGCTTCTCCAGCGAGCCCAGGATCGCTTCCAGCGAGCCCTGCACGTCGGCCTTCACGATCAGCGGGAACTCCTTGCGACCCGCGGTCTTGAGCTGCGACATCATCTGCTCGAGCGAGCCGCGCATGCCGGAGATCGAGGCCGCCGCGTTCTCGCGCTTCTGGTGCGCGCGGTAGCTGGTGACCTGGCGGGCGCGGGCTTCGTTCTCGACGACGGCGAGGCGGTCGCCGGCTTCCGGCGGACCGTTGAAGCCGAGCACCTCGACCGGCACCGACGGGCCGGCCTCTTCGAGATTCTCGCCCTGGTCGGAGATCAGCGCGCGGACGCGGCCCATCTCGGCGCCGGCCACGATGATGTCGCCGATCCGCAGCGTGCCGCGCTGTACCAGCACGGTCGCGACCGGACCGCGGCCGCGATCGAGCTTGGCCTCGATCACGGTGCCTTCTGCCGGACGCTCCGAGTTGGTCTTCAGATCGAGGATTTCGGCCTGCAGCGCGATCATTTCGAGCAAGCGGTCGAGATTGGTCTTGTTCTTGGCGGAAACCTCGACGTCGACGACGTCGCCGCCGAGCGATTCGACCTGCACCTCGTGCTGCAGCAGTTCGGTGCGGACGCGCTCGGGCCGCGCATCGGGCTTGTCGATCTTGTTG
Source organism: Bradyrhizobium sp. CCBAU 53421 (assembly GCF_015291625.1). Lineage (NCBI taxonomy): Bacteria > Pseudomonadati > Pseudomonadota > Alphaproteobacteria > Hyphomicrobiales > Nitrobacteraceae > Bradyrhizobium > Bradyrhizobium sp. CCBAU 53421. Next base: position 61,188 of record NZ_CP030047.1, on the reverse strand, counting down.
ATCGCCACGATCATCGGCACCTTGGCCGCCTTGGCGTGGTTGATCGCCTCGATCGTCTGCGGCATCACGCCGTCATCGGCCGCGACCACCAGCACGACGATGTCGGTGACCTTGGCGCCGCGGGCGCGCATCGCGGTGAACGCGGCGTGGCCGGGCGTGTCGATGAAGGTGATCTTGGTGCCGCTCTCGGGCGACAGCACCTGATAGGCGCCGATATGCTGGGTAATGCCGCCGGCTTCGCCAGATACCACGTTGGCGTGGCGCAGCGCGTCGAGCAGCGACGTCTTGCCGTGGTCGACGTGACCCATGACGGTGACGACAGGCGAACGCGGCTCGGTGTCGGTGGAATTGTCGACGACGTCGAACAGGCCCTCTTCGACGTCGGACGCGGCAACGCGCTTGACGCTGTGACCAAGCTCTTCGGCGATCAGCTGCGCGGTGTCGGCGTCGATCACGTCGGTGATCTTGTGCATCGCGCCCTGCTTCATCAGCATGCGGATGACGTCGACCGCGCGCTCCGACATGCGGTTCGCGAGTTCCTGGATCGTGATCGCTTCCGGGATGGTGACTTCGCGGATCAGCTTTTCCTTGGGTTCGTTCGACGCATGCCCCTTCAGGCGCTGGGTGCGGCGGCGGAACGAGGCGATCGAGCGCTCGCGGACGTCATCGGCGTTGAGCGCAGTGGTCAGAGTGAGGCGGCCGCGCTCCTTCTGCGGACCGGGCTTGTGGGTGGTCTTCGGAGCCGCGGCGGGGCGCACGGCGCCGCCGGGGCGGCGTACCAGGCGCGGACCCTCGTCTTCGTCGGGCCCGGCCGCAACCGCCGCCGGCCTCGGCGCGGAGGCTGGTGTGCGCGCGGTTGTCGTGGTCGCCGGGCGGGCAGCGGGCGCACGGGCGGCCGGAGCGGATGCGGGTGCGGGTGTCGCGGGCCTGGCCGGTGCAGCAGCGGCGGGCGCCGCGCCGGGTTTGGCCTCGCCTTCGCCGAAGCGGCGCTTGGCCTCGACCTCGGCCTTGCGCTTGGCCTCTTCCTCGTGGCGGTGACGCTCCTCTTCCGCCTTGCGGCGGACCTCGGCGGCCTCGCGCTCTGCCTTCTCGGCAGCCTCGCGGACGGCACGGCGCTTGGCTTCCTCTTCGGCCTGGCGGCGCTCTTCGATGTCGCGCTGGCGGGCGTCGGCCAGCGCGCTGGCGCGCGCGGAACGCTCGTCTTCAGTCAATGTCGGCAGCACCACGCCGGAGCGGGTGTTGCGCTGTTGTTGGCCGGGAGCCGGGCCCGCAGGGCGGCCCTGCGGCGGCCTGGGCGCGGGCGCCGAAGGCTTTGCAACCACGGGTTCCGGCGCATGCGCCTCGCCGGGACCGTCGCCGCCGACGCGGCGCTTGCCGCGCTTCTCGACCACGACCTGCTTGGTCCGGCCGTGGCTGAAGCTCTGGCGCACGGTGCCCGTCTCGACGCGCGGCTTCAGCGACAACGTCTTGCTCGGGACACTCAAAGTCTTGTCGCCAGGGGTCTTGGTATCAACCATTCAGCAGTCCTAATCTCGTTTCGCTGTGCGTTTGCCGCACAAATCCTTCAACGTGTCGTCGTTTGCTGAGCATGATCCGGTCGGAAAGACGGCATCCGCCTTCCTGGATCAGGCTCTGGAATTTCTGGCCGCTTCGGCGGTCTTGTCGTCGTCGGCCATCCGGTATCGGACCAGCATCTGGCAGCGCGACAGGAACGTCTTGCTCGCCGGGCCCGCGAGCAGCGCAGCATGTATCACATTTGACCGCCCAAGTGCCAAATCCAATTCTTCCGACGTCAAAACATTGACGACGGCGATTACCGGCGATTCACCACGTTTTTCGCCCCTTTGCCTGACGATCGCGTCCAATTTGCGGATTCCGTCGGCTGCGCCGTCGGAAGCGTGGATCAGGGCTGCAGTTTCGTTCCGGTTGAGTGCGTCCTCGACCTTGCCGAAGCCCGCGACGACCTGACCGGCCTTGGCGGCCATCGCCAGGGCCTCGGTGACGCTGCGGACCAGGAGGGCCTCGGTGTCGGCGGGAAGGGTCGGCGCGACGCGGACATCGTGCTTGAATCCCTTGCTAAATTGGTGACGACGGACCGCTTCCGCAACGCTGCGCCGCGATGCGGAAACCCATAATCCGCGGCCCGGCAGCTTGCGCTTGAGATCTGCGATCACCTCGCCCGTGGGCGCGACGACGAACCGGATCAGCTCGTCGATCGGACGCACCTCGCGGCTGACCGCGCACATCCGCGTGGTCGCGGACTTTTGCGTCCGCGGCCCATCGTCGAGATCGGGGTCAGCCTGAGCGAGCATCCGTGGGGCATCTCCTTACGACGCCGTTTCTGCTTCGGCGGCCTCGGCCTCCTCGGCAGGCTTGGCGAGGTCGGCTTCGGTGATCCAGCCGGCCTTCAGGCGGGCCTGCATGATCATGGCCTCGGCCTCGTCGCGCGAGATCTCGATGCCATCGAGGAACCCGGCATGCTTGGTCGGCTCGCCGCCTTCCTTGCGCTCGGTCCAGCCGACCAGATCGTCGGTGGCGCAGCCGGCCAGATCCTCGACCGTCTTCACGTCGTTCTCGCCGAGCTTCACCAGCATCTTGCCGGTGATGCCGGGGACGTCCTTCATGGCGTCCTCGACGCCGAGTTCCTTGCGCTTGGCTTCCAGCTCGGCCTCGAGCTGTTCCAGATATTCGCGGGCGCGGGTTTGCAGCTCGGTCGCGGTCTCCTCATCGAAACCTTCGATGCCGGCGAGTTCCTTGACATCGACCAGCGCGAGTTCCTCGACCGAGGTGAAGCCTTCGGAAGCGAGCAGCTGGCCGACGACTTCGTCGACATTCAGCGCTTCCATGAACACGCGGGTCGAGTTCTCGAAGTCGGCCTGGCGACGCTCCGATTCTTCCTGCTCGGTCAGGATGTCGATGTCCCAGCCGGTCAGCTGCGAGGCGAGGCGGACGTTCTGGCCGCGGCGGCCGATCGCCAGCGACAGCTGGTTGTTGGTGTCGGGAACCACGACCTCGATGCGCTCGCGGTCCTCGTCGATCACGACCTTGGCGACTTCAGCCGGCGCCAGCGCGTTGACGACGAAGGTCGCGATGTCCGGCGACCACGGAATGATGTCGATCTTCTCGCCCTGCAGCTCGTTCACCACGGCCTGCACGCGCGAGCCGCGCATGCCGACGCAGGCGCCGACCGGGTCGACCGAGGAATCGCGCGAGATCACGCCGATCTTGGCGCGCGAGCCGGGATCGCGGGCGACCGCCTTGATCTCGACGATGCCGTCATAGATTTCCGGCACTTCCTGCGCGAACAGCTTCGCCATGAACTGCGGATGGGTGCGCGACAGGAAGATCTGCGGACCGCGGGTCTCGCGGCGGACGTCGAAGATATAGGCGCGGACGCGGTCGCCGTTGCGGAACACTTCGCGCGGCAGCATCTCGTCGCGGCGCACGATCGCTTCACCGCGGCCGAGGTCGACGATCACGCTGCCGTATTCGACGCGCTTGACGATGCCGTTGACGATATCGCCGATGCGGTCCTTGAATTCCTGGTACTGCCGGTCGCGCTCGGCCTCGCGCACCTTCTGCACGATCACCTGCTTGGCGGATTGTGCGGCAATGCGGCCATATTCCAGCGGCGGGAGCGTGTCGGCGATGGTGTCGCCGACCTGGGCGCCCGGATTGGCGCGCTGCGCATCCTGCAGCGAAATCTGGTTCGAGGAGTTCTCGACGACATCGACCACCAACATGTGGCGGGTCAGCCGCAGCTCGCCCTTCTTGGCGTCGATCTCGGCATGGACGTCGGTCTCGCTGCCGTAGCGGGCGCGGGCGGCTTTGGCGATGGCGTCTTCCATCGCCGCGATCACGATGGAGCGGTCGATCGACTTTTCGCGCGCAACTGCGTCTGCGATCTGCAGCAGTTCGAGTTTGTTGGCGCTGACTGCCATGGCTTAGTCTCCTTCGAATGGATCGATCTCGCCACGGCGCGCGCGCTCGGCCGCCAGGCGGTGCTTTTTGGTGTTGGTCGGAGCCGGCTTCTTGCCGGGCTTGTGAGCAGGCTTGTCACCAGGCTTGGGTTTCGGCTTCTGGCTCTTCGCGGGATCGCTGTTCTTGGCGTGGGCCGGCTGCGGCGGCGCGAGGCCGAGTTCGCGGCGCAGCTCGCGCTCGGCGGCCTTGCCGCGGCGCATCGATTCCTCGATCAACTCGTCGGTCAGCACTAGCCTCGCGTCCGAGATGTCCTCCATGACCAGGAGAACCTCGGCGTCTTCGGTCGGGCGCGGATCGTCGCGCTTGACGCGCACCGCATCGCCTTCGACGCCGGCGAGCAGCCCGCGGAACCGCTTGCGGCCCTGATGCGGCACCGCCATCTCGATCTTCACGAGATGCCCGGTGTAGCGCTCAAAGTCGGAGCGGCGCACCAGCGGGCGATCGATGCCGGGCGAGGAGATTTCCAGCCGGTAGGCGCGCTCGATCGGGTCGGCGACGTCGAGCACGGGCGACAGCGCGCGCGAGATCGCCTCGCAATCCTCGAGCTGCATCGAGCCATCGGGGCGCTCGGCCATGATCTGCACGGTGCAGCCGGCGTCGCCCGAGACCTTGATGCGCACCAGGCGATAGCCCATGCCCTGCAGCACCGGGACCGCGACCGCGGCGACGCGCGCCGCGACCCCGGGCTCGACGACGAGCCGCGGCTCGGCGAGCAGTTCGGTGTCCACGGGCGTGGCGGTCGGATCGGTCATATCCAGTGTCAAAGGCTGTCTAGATCTAAGCTTGTCTGAGGTCTGTTGTGTTGTTCAGATGGCCTTAAGGGGCCGCTAACGCTACCCAAACCGGATCCGGCCTCGCTGGGTCCCGTCAGGTAATAAAAAAGAGCGGGTCCCGGGGGGCCCACTCTCCTACGCGATCGTATGAGATACCATAAGTTGCGCTGGATATAGCCCTTTTGCCGGGGTCCGGCAAGGCCTCCGAGCCTACCGGAAGGCAATTTTGCGGGCGCCGGGGAGTGCAGCTTTGACCTAACCCTCCGTTTACGAACGGGGCCATAGATTGCCGAAAATCGGCAGAACTCGCCGGTTGGACAAGGCTCATGACGACAGCCCCCGCGCTGATCCCGGAACTCGACGATATCGTTCGCCGCGGCGACCCCAGGCGCCGTGCCGAGGCCGCACGGCGGCTCGGGGAGCTGTTCCTGCAGGGCGCCGCAAGCTTCCGCCCCGATCATATCGACCTGTTTGACGGGGTGCTGACCAGTCTGGTCCCGCATGCCGATCTTGCCGCGCGGATCGATCTCGCCGAACGGCTCGCGCCGCTCGCCAATGCGCCGCGGCATCTGGTCGGGCAACTCGCCCGCGAGGACGAGGTCGCGATCGCGGGGCCGGTGCTGCGCCAGTCGCCGGTGATTGACGAAAAGGTGCTGGTCGAGATCGCCAATGCCAAGGGCCAGGGCCATCTGCTGGCGATGGCCGAGCGGTCAAAGCTTTCGACCGCGCTGACCGATGTCATCGTCCGTCGCGGCGATCGCGATGTGATCCGATGCGCGGCCGGCAATGCCGGCGCGGCGTTCTCGGACGCTTCCTTCACAACGCTGGTGCGGCGCGCCGGCCAGGATGGCGTGCTGACCTTGCGGATCGGCCGCCGCGACGATCTTCCGCCCGTGCATCTGAAGAGCCTCTTGGCCGGCTCGATCGACGTGATCCGCCGCCGCTTGCACGTCGTTGCCAAGCCGGAACGGCAGGCCGAGATCAAGCTGGCGCTGAACGAGATCGAAGGCGTCGTCGCGCAGGTCGAGGGCCGCGATTTCGCGGCCGCGCAGCGCACCATCCTGGCGCTGCATCGCGCCGGCGAATTGAACGAGGCCGCGGTGGCAGGCTTCGCAAAGGCCTTCAAATACGAGGAATGCGTGGCGGCGCTCGCGGCGATGACCGGCGTGAAGATCGTCACGCTCGATCGCCTGATCGCCGGCGATCGCTACGATCCGATCCTGATCGCCAGCAAGACGATCGGCTTCGAATGGCCGACCGTGCGCGCCCTGATCCTGATGCGCCTCGGGCCGAACCGCGTGCCGTCGCCGGCCGATATCGAAGGCGCGCGGGTGAACTTCGTCCGCCTGATGCCGTCGACCGCGCAGCGCGTCGTGGATTTCTGGAAGTCGCGCTAGGTACGCAAGGGGACTCTTCATTCCGTCATCCTGAGGAGCGCGTAGCGCGTCTCGAAAGATGCACGGCCACGCTGTTGCAGCCGGGCCGTCGTGCTTCGAGACGGCCGCTTTGCGGCCTCCTCAGCATGACGGATCAGAGTGCGCACTTCCCAAACCCAAAATCGTTCCGCTATGCTTTGCGCAAGGCGCGACACGGCGCCGACGGGGAGATTGCCATGCTGACGGACGCCGACATTCAATCGCACGCCGAGCGGATCCGCGACGACGGATACACCGTGATCGAGCGCGCCGCCTCGCCGGATCTGGTCGAAGGATTGAAGGCGGCGGTAGAGCGGATCGAGAGCGAGCACAATCTCGGCCTCGCCCGGACCTCGTTCGAAGGCTTCAAGACGCTGCGTATCAACAACCTCCTGACCTATGACGATTTGTTCTGGGAGGTGCCGCTGCATGACAACGCGCTGCCGGTGGTCGAGCGCGTGCTCGACAAGGAATGCCTGCTGTCGTCGTTCTGTTCGCTGGTGCTCGGCCCCGGCCAGGAGGCGCAGCCGATCCACGAAGACACCCAGTTGATCCCGCTGCCGCGGCCGCACATTCCGATCACGATCAATGCGATCTGGGCGCTGTCCGATTTCCGCGACGACAACGGCGCGACGCGGATCATTCCGCGCAGCCACAAATTCGATTCGTCGCCGGAGTACGGCAAGGAATACGACGCCGTCACCGCGATCATGCCGGCGGGCAGCGTGATGCTGTTCGACAGCGCGCTGTGGCATGGCGGCGGCGCCAACACCAGCGATGCCAGGCGCTTTGCGTTCTCCTGCGCCTATTGCTGGGGCTGGATGCGCCAGCAGGAGAATCTGCAGCTCGGAATTCCGCGCGAGACCGCGGCCCGCTTTCCGCGCCGCTTGCAGGAGTTGTGCGGCTACAGCGTCTACAAGGGCCAGTTCGGTCACATCGACAATCACGATCCGATCGAGCTGCTCGGTCGCGAACGCGGCAAGCGCATGGTGTGGGAGGCGACCGACGTCAGGAAGGCGCGGATGATGGGGCAGGGATAGTATTTTTCTTCATTCCGGGCCCGTGCTTCGCACGCCCTCAGGTGCGCAATTGCGCACCGGGGAATGACGCATCAAGGCAAGCGCTTGAATTGCAGATACGCTGCCCTGCGCCCTTCGCGCTCGGCTTTGGCGCCATAGCGCGTCATGGTGTAATTCGGCCACGGCTGCTGCCAGTCGATCGCGCGCTCGGCGAGCCAGGCGAAATCGGGCGAGCGCATCAGATGCGCGAGCGTCCAGGCGCAATAATCGTCGATGTCGCAGACGAAGCGGAATTCGCCGCCCGGGGGCAGCAGCCGGCTCATCGCCGCAACCGTTGCATCCTGCACGAAGCGCCGTTTCCAGTGCCGCCGCTTCGGCCAGGGATCGGGATGAATCAAATCGACGCGCGTCAGCGAACGCGCAGGCGCCCAGGCCAGGAGCTCGGCGGCGTCGCCGGCGAACAGGCGGATGTTGCCGATATTGTGCGCCTCGATTTGGGTCAGGATCTTGGCCATCCCGTTGACATAGGGCTCGCAGCCGATGAAGCCGGTCTTTGGAAATGCCTGCGCTTCCGCGATCAGATGCTCGCCGCCGCCGAAGCCGATCTCGAGCCTGACATTCTCGATGCCGTCATCGAACAATTCGGTCAGCGCCGCGGGCGCGGCCGCCGAGATGTCGACTGAAAGATGCGGCAGCAGGGTGTCGATCAGGTCGGCCTGGTGCGCGCGCAGTTTGTGGCCTTTGCGCCGCCCGAAGAACGAGCCGCGCGAATGGGCCATCGCGCCGTCATCGGAAGAATCGCGATCGTCGCTGTCGTTCGGAGCCGGTGTCATCGCAGCGTCTGATAGAGCCGGTAGAGCAGTCGCGCGCGCGGCTCGATCGACGAGATGTAGAGCTGCTCGTAATGGGTGTGTGCGCCCTTGCCGTCGACGCCGAGGCCGTCGAGCGTTGCGGTATCCGGCGCGGTGAAATTGCCATCGGAGCCGCCGCCGGTGAACACATCGAGCAGCTCGAAGCCGAGCTCGCCTGCAAGCTCCCTGGCGTGTTCGTAGAGCGCGGCGCCGGCGTTGCTCTTCTCATAGGGCGGGCGGTTCAATTCCCCGGTCACCTTCACGGTGACGCCGTCGGTGCGCGAGGTGATCCCGAGGATCTTCGGCACCAGCTCGTCGGCGTCGGCCATGGTCGGCACGCGCATGTCGACTTCGGCGTAAGCCTCTTCGGCGATCACGTTCGGCTTGGTGCCGCCGCGCACCACGCCGACATTGACGGTGACGCCGCGCTTGAGGTCGTTCATCGCCTCCAGCGTCTGGATCACATTGCCGAGTTCGCGGATCGCGCTGCGGCCGTCTTCGGGGCGCGTGCCGGCATGCGCCGGTGCGCCCTTGATGGCGACGTCGAAGCGCGCGACGCCCTTGCGCCCGGTGACGATCTTGCCGCCGTCGCGCGCCGGCTCGGTCACCAGCACGTATTTGGCCTTGCGTCCCTCGGCCTCGATCAGCGCGCGCGAGGTCGGGCTGCCGATTTCCTCATCCGAGACGTAGAGCTGGGTGATGCCGAGCGGCGGGCGCGCGTCATCGGCGCAGATCCGCCGGAACGCGTGGTAGGCGAGATAGGCGCCGCCCTTCATGTCGTAGATGCCCGGGCCGAACGCGCTGTCGCCTTCGATCTTGAATGGTAACCGTTCGATGAATCCCATCGGATGAACTGTGTCGAGATGGCTCAGCACCAGAATGCCCGGCGCGTCCTGCCCCCAGGACGAGCGCGTGACCAGGTGATCGCCGCAGCCATCGCGTCCCGCAACGCGGTCGACGGTGGCCGGCAGGTCCCGATATTCAGAGGCAACGAGGTCGGCCAGTCTGTTGACCTGGTCCGGCCGCTCCGTCGGCGATTCGATCTCGACCCAGCGGCGGATGCCATCGAGGATCCCAGTGGTTTCGAACGGATTGCTGGACATGCTGTTGCCGTCGCCTGTGAATTCGCGTTGTCATTCAGCGCACGCGCCGAACCATGATCCGGAAAAGCGTGAAGTGGTTTTCCGGAAAGATCATGCACAAACAAAGGGCTAAAGCGCGGCGACGATTCAACAAATCTCGCCGTGCCCTAGCGTGCGCCGGAATGACATATTCCAGATTTGACGATCTCTCAAACGGATATGGCCGGATCAGACCTGTTCGGCCGCCTCGCGTGCCGCGATCTGCTCGACCAGCTCGACGATGCTGCGGCGGAGCTTGGCGTCCGCGATCCGCGTGAATGCGCGGGTCAGCGCCAGGCCTTCGGCGGTTGCCAGAAAATCGGACACATAGGCCGGCGAGGAGCCTTCGCTGAAGCCGTCGGCGGTCTTGACGCCGCTTGGGCCGCCGTCGAACAGGAAAGATACCGGCACCTGCAGGATCTCGGAGATCTGCTGCAGCCGGCTGGCGCCGACGCGGTTGGTGCCCTTCTCGTATTTCTGCACCTGCTGGAACGTCAGGCCTAACGCCTCGCCCAGTTTTTCCTGGCTCATGCCGAGCATGATGCGTCGCATGCGGACACGGCTGCCGACATATTTGTCAACAGGATTGGGCGCTTTGGTGGACATTTCCAACTCTCCTAAGGGATTGCGCGCCCGGGGGGTGAGGCAAGTTGGACGTGGAGTATGCCTCAGGCGCCGGTGCCGTCAAATCCTGCAAGGAGGATCGGGACGAAATGCGGACAATTTGCGCAAAGGGGCTGACTTGGCTTGTGATTTCGCGTGGACCCGTACAATGCGAAGTGCACGGTCGATCTGTCAACAGGTGGAATCACACTGAGGTAAATTTCGACACTTTTTCGGGTTCGTGTGACAACCGGCGATAAGCGCCGTCAGGGCTTTCGCCTGATAAAACGCCTCCGCAAGACGATTGCGAGGGCAACTAACACAATCACTGCGGCGGGGATGTTGCCGACACGCGCATAAATCGTCGGGGCGATGGCCGCCGGCAGGCCGGCATCGAGCACGCCTTCGATGCCGAGCCCGAGCTGGGCGACAATCCGCCCGAGCGGGTCGATGATGGCCGAGATGCCCGTATTCGCGGCGCGCACCAGCGGCAGGCCTTCCTCGATCGAGCGCAGCCGGGCCTGTTGCAGATGCTGATAGGGGCCGGTCGAGATGCCGAACCAGCCGTCATTGGTGACGTTGACGATCCAGCCGGGACGATCGTCGCGGCTGACGACATTGCCGGGGAAGATCGCCTCGTAGCAGATCAGCGGCAGCGCGCGCGGCGCATTCGGAACGTCGAGCGGGCGGCGGATCGTGCCGGGAATGTAGCCGCCCTGCACCTTGGTGAGCTGCACGAAGCCAATCTTCTCCATCCAGTCCTGGAACGGCAGATATTCTCCGAACGGCACTAGGTGCAGCTTGTCGTAGACCGCGAGCACGCTGCCGTCATGGTCGATGACGTAGATCGAATTGTAGGCGCGCGTGACGCGGACGCCCGGCGGCAGATCGGGCGCGCGTACCGAACCGGTGATCAGCACGGTTCCCTTCGGCAGCAGGTCGGCGATCTGCGCCATCGCGTCGGCTTCCTTGGTCAGGAAGAACGGAAACGCGGATTCCGGCCAGATCAGGATGGTGGAGTCGCTCACGCCGGTCGAATGCGGCCCGGAGGCGCGATCCGACAATGTGAGATATTTCTGCATCACCGCCGCCTTGGCGGAGTAGTTGAACTTGGCGTCCTGCTGCAGATCGGGCTGCATGATGCGCAGCTTGACGCCGCTGACCATGCTGGTCGGCTGCTGCGAGAGGCGGACCGCACCGAACGCCAGCATCGCGGCGAGAACCAGCACCGCAGCGACCGGCGCGCGCCACGGCTTGCGGCCGCGCGAGGCGCCGTCGATCAAGACGGCCGGGCTTGCGAAGATCGCAACGCTGAGGAACGTCATGCCCCACAGCCCGATCAGCGACGCGGTCTGGGCCAGCGCCAGGGGCTCGGTCAGCGCGTAGCCGAACGCATTCCAGGGAAAGCCGCTCAGCATGTGCCCGCGCAGCCATTCCGAGATCGTCAGGCCGACCGCCAGCGCGAGCACGCGCGAAGCGTCGCGCGGCCAGAGCAGCCGCGCCAGCGCGAAGCCAAAGGCGGTGAACAGCGCGAGGTAGGCGGGCAGGCCGAGCACCGCGAACGGCGTCAACCAGGCGAAGGTGTCGGCATCGACGAAGAAGGCGTAGCCGATCCAGTACAGTCCCGGCACGAAATAGCCGAGGCCGAACCAGAAGCCGGACAGCGCCGCGGCAGGCACACCGCGCCAGCGTCCGGCGGCAGCGCCGTCGACCAGCCAGACCGCGATGGAAAACGTCAGGAACAGCACCGGCCAGGCGTTGAATGGCGCCATCGCGAGCGACGACAACGCGCCGGCCCCGACCGCGAGCACGGCGCGCTTCCATCCCCAGGTCAGGATGACGGCAAGGCCGATCGATCGGAGCTTGTCGGAGAGCCTCACTGCGGACCGGCTCCCTCGCCGGGCGGCGGCATGTTGTCACTCGCCTGCGGGTTGCCGGAGTCCGGTGCCTGCTCGCGGCGCCGCTCGCGTTCCTTGCGCGGCGCCGGCCGTTCCTTGCGCGTCGTGATCCGCACGCGCTTGACCCGGCGCGGATCGGCGTCGAGCACCTCGACCTCGTAATTGCCGGGCCCCGAGATCACCTCGCCGCGCACCGGCAGGCGGCCGACGAACGACACCAGATAGCCGCCCAGCGTCTCGACCTCCTCGCCGGCCTCGCCGGTGACGAAGTCTTCGCCGATCACCGAGCGGACATCGTCGAGGCTGGCGCGCGCGTCGGCGATGAAGGAGTTGTCCGGCTGGCGAACGATGGACGGCGGCTCGTCGGAATCGTGCTCGTCGTCGATCTCGCCGACGATCTGCTCGACGATATCCTCGATCGACACCAGCCCGTCGGTGCCGCCATATTCGTCGACCACCAGCGCGAGATGGATGCGCGAGGCCTGCATCTGCGCCAGCAGGTCGATCGCGCGCATCGAGGGCGGGATGTAGAGCAGCTTGCGGATGATGTGGGCGTCCGCCAGCGGCAGCGCGAGATCGACGCTGCGCAGGTCGAGCCCGGCCGGGAACGGCTTCTTGCGCTTCGTCTTGGTCGCGTCGGTGACGCGCGCCTTCGCGGTCATGAAGGCGAGCAGGTCGCGGATGTGGACCATGCCCTCGGGGTCGTCGAGGGTCTCGTTGTAGACGACGAGCCGCGAATGCGCCGCGCTCTCGAACAGGCTCATCAATTCGCCGAGCGGGATGTCGCGCTTGACCGCGACGATGTCGGCGCGGTGCACCATGACGTCGGCGATCCGCCGCTCGTTCAGCGACAGGATGTTGCGCAGCATGGTGCGCTCGATCGCCGAGAAGCCGACATCGTCGGGCGTCGAGGCGTCGAGCACCACCTGCAAATCGTCGCGCACCGAGCCGGCCTTCCAGCCGAACAGCGTGCGAATCGCGCGCACCAGCCAGCCTTCGGCCGCTGGGCGCTGCACCTCGCCCTCATGCACGACGGCGGGCAGGTTGCTCACGTTGCGCGGATTGTCATGGGTCGGCTCGGAATCCGGCATGTCAGGCGTTCCGATCCGCATAGGGGTCGGGAATGCCGAGGGAGGCGAGGATATCGCGCTCGAGCGCCTCCATATCCTCGGCATCGTCGTCGTTCTCGTGGTCGTAACCGATCAGGTGCAGGAAGCCATGCACCGCCAGATGGCTCAAATGATGGTCGAACGGTTTCTGTTCCTCATCGGCTTCGCGCCGCGTCGTCTCATAGGCGATCGCGATGTCGCCGAGCATGCGCGGGGCGTCGTCGGGTCCGCCGGTGCCTTCCGGCTGCAGCGCCGGAAACGACAGCACATTGGTCGGCTTGTCGATGCTGCGCCAGTTGGCGTTGAGGGTACGGATCCCGGCATCGTCGGTCAGCATCACCGCAAGCTCGGCATCGGCGACGTCGGCATCGGCCATTGCGGCGGCAGCCTCGATGGCGCGGTGAATCACTGCGTCGGCGTCGGGCTCGGCCTGCCAGCAGTCTGCGGTGACGAGAACCTCGGTTGCAGGAAAAGCGGACACGTTCGTTTCAAAATCTGCGTTATGGCCGGAACCCGCATCGCGCGGGCTCGCGGCCGAAGCTATTGGTCTCAAGATCTGGCGTTTGCCGGCTTTTGCGGCAATCCCTCATAGGCGGCCACAATGCGCGCCACCAATTCATGCCGGATGACGTCCTCGGCCTTGAAATGCACCTGCGCGATGCCTTCGACGCCGTCGAGCAGCTTCACGGCTTCGGTGAGCCCCGAGGCCTGGCCATGCGGCAGGTCGATCTGCGACGGGTCGCCGGTGACGATCATCCGGCTGTTTTCGCCGAGACGCGTCAGAAACATCTTCATCTGCATCGTCGTGGTGTTCTGCGCCTCGTCGAGGATGATGGCGGCGTTGGTCAAAGTGCGGCCGCGCATGAAGGCGAGCGGCGCGATCTCGATCTCGTTGCCCTGCAGGGCGCGCTCGACGACGCGGGCATCCATCAGGTCGTACAGCGCGTCATAGATCGGGCGCAGATACGGATCGACTTTCTCCTTGAGGTCACCGGGCAGGAAGCCGAGCCGCTCGCCGGCCTCGACCGCGGGCCGCGTCAGGATGATGCGATCGACTTCCTTGCGCTCGAACAGTTGCGCCGCATGGGCGACCGCGAGCCAGGTCTTGCCGGTGCCGGCCGGGCCGATGCCGAACACCAGTTCATGCCGCTTCAGCGCGCGGATGTAGGAATCCTGCGCCGCGGTGCGGGCACGCACCGGACGCTTGCGCAGATTGATCGTTTCAAACGTCGGCTTGGCGGTCTTGTTGTCGAATTCGAATAGCGAGCCCTGCGCGATCACGGCGCGGATCGCGCCTTCGACTTCGCCCTGATCGAGATCGTGCCCTGCGACGGCCTGGGCGTAGAGCGTCTCCAGCACGCGCCGCGCCGCATCGCAGCCGTCGCGGGAGCCCGCGATGGTGACATGGTTGCCGCGGGAATCGACCACGACGCCGAGCCGCCGCTCGATCAGCGCCAGATTCTGTCCATAGGGGCCGACCAGCGCGGATGCGGCACGGTTGTCGTCGAAATCGATGACGACCTGGGTCTCAGGTGGCCGGGTCTCAGGTGGCATTTGCATGTCGCGGTCGGGCTTGCGGCTGGGAGCGAGTGAAGACGAATCCGATGCGCTTTTGGGCAAGGATTTCAGGCTCCAATGGTCTGCGAAATAGGGCGCGGCGCTGCGGGCGTCGCAAGCTCGCCGATCAGGCTGTAGCGCTCGAGGCTGTCGATCCTCACCGGGAGGACCTGGCCGATGATGTCGGGTGGCGCCATCACATGAGCGGGCTGCAGATAGGCGGTGCGGCCGACGATCTGGCCCGGATTGCGCGCGGCGCGCTCGAACAGCACATCGACAATTGTGCCGATCGCAGCACGGTTGAAGGCCGATTGCTGGCCGTCGATCAATTCCTGAAGCCGCCCCAAGCGCTCGTCCATCTCGGCTGCTGACACCGTCTCCCGCATCTCCGCCGCCGGCGTGCCCGGCCGTGGCGAATACTTGAATGAATACGCCGCAGCGTACCCGATTTGCATGACAAGCGCGAGGGTGGCGGAAAATTCTTCCTCGGTCTCGCCCGGGAAGCCGACGATAAAATCTGATGAAAAAGCAATGTCTTGCCGCGCGGCACGGAACCGGTCGATGACCCGCCGGTAGTCATCGGCGGTATGTTTGCGGTTCATGGCGGCCAGGATCCGGTCCGCCCCGGATTGCACCGGCAGGTGCACGAACGGCATCAGCTCGGGCAAGTCGCGATGCGCCGCGATCAGGCTGTCGTCGACGTCGCGCGGATGGCTGGTGGAATAGCGCAGCCGCGTGACGCCGGGAATCTCGGCGAGCCGCTGCAGCAGCTTGCCGAGCGGCCAGACGCGGCCGTCGGGGCCTTCGCCGTGATAGGCATTGACGTTCTGTCCGATCAGCGTGAATTCGCGCACGCCGTTGTCGGCGAGCTGCTTCACGTCGTCGATGATCTTGGCGACCGGCCGCGAGACTTCAGCGCCGCGCGTATAGGGCACCACGCAGAAGGTGCAGAACTTGTCGCAACCTTCCTGCACCGTGACGAAGGCGGAGATGCCGCGGGCGCGGATCGCGTCCGGTTTCGGCTGCGGCAGGAAGCCGAACTTGTCCTCGACCGGGAATTCGGTTTCGAGCGCCCGGCCGTTTTCCTCGGCGCGCTTCAGCAGCGCAGGCAAATGATGATAGCTCTGCGGCCCGACCACGATGTCGACGGTCGGTGCGCGATGGACGATCTCGGCGCCTTCGGCCTGCGCGACGCAGCCCGCGACCGCGATCTTCATCTCGCGGCCCGCCCGCGCGGCCTCATCCTTGGCGACACGCAGCCGCCCGAGTTCGGAATAGACCTTTTCCGACGCCTTCTCGCGGATATGGCAGGTGTTGAGGATCACGAGGTCGGCGTCTTCGGCGCTCGCGGTCTCGACAAAGCCCTCGCCGGCCAGCGTGTCCACCATGCGCTGCGCATCGTAGACATTCATCTGGCAGCCATAGGACTTGATGTGCAGCTTGCGCGGCGTCGTCATGGAACCCTGAGTGCGAAAATGGAAACGGCGCCATCACGGCGCCGTTGCTCAAATATAGCCTAAACCGAGGAAAATCCAGCGATCGACCGGTGTTTTTGGCCGGCCCGGGCGATCAAATCGGGCAATTGGCGCATATCGGCGAAGGTTATGGCCGCGCCGGCCTGGCGCAGCATGTCCTCATGTTCCGCCGTGCAGTGGCTACCGCCGTGAAATCCGAGCACGGTCATCCCGGCGGCGCGGGCGCCGGTGACGCCGGCCACGCTGTCCTCGATCACGATACAGCGCGCCGGGCTGGCGCCCATCCGGGTGGCCGCGAACAGGAAGAGATCGGGCGCCGGCTTGCCGCGCTTGACCTGGGTGGCGGAGAAAATATGCGGCGCGAGCTGGTCGTAGAGCCCGGCGCAAGTCAGGCCGTGGTGGATCTTTTCCGGCGTGCCGCTCGATGCCACGCATTTCGGCAGATCGAGTGCGGCGATCGCCTCGCCGACATGCGCGATCGCGCTGAGATCGTCGGCATAGAAACTGAGCGTCGCGTGCTTGACCTCGGCCTCGAAGGTCTCGGGCAGCGCGCGTTCGATCTCGCTCTCGACGATCCGCCGCGCCTCGCGGTCGGACACACCGAGGAAGCGCTTCAGCACGCCGTCGGGCGTGATCGGAAAGCCGTGCCGCGTCAGCGTGTCCGCATGCGCGCGACAGGAGATCACCTCGCTGTCGACAAGCACGCCGTCGCAATCGAAGATGACGAGTTCGAAACTCACCCGGCTTACGACTTGCTGTCGTCGTCGAGCGGCACGCAATAGAGCTCGAGTCGGTGATCGACCAGCTTGTAGCCGAGCTTGCGCGCGATCTCGGCCTGCAGCTTCTCGATTTCCTCGGAGGTGAACTCGATCACCTTGCCGTCGCGCAGATTGATCAGATGGTCGTGATGGCTCTCGGGCATCTGCTCGTAGCGCGCGCGGCCCTCGCGGAAGTCGTGACGCTCGATGATGCCGGCGTCCTCGAACAGCTTGACGGTGCGGTACACCGTCGAGATCGAGATCTTGTCGTCGACCGCCACGCAGCGGCGGTAGAGCTCCTCGACATCAGGGTGATCCATGGCTTCCGCCAGCACCCGCGCGATCACGCGGCGCTGTTCGGTCATGCGCATGCCGGTCGCGGCGCAGCGCGCCTCGATGCCGGTATTTTTCTGCGCAGGCGGGATTTTCACCGTGGTCATGGGTCCAGAGCCGAATTCTTCAAAACCTTGGGTGGCAACGCAGGGCGCTGTTCTGCCATCGCGCCGATGTTACGACAAGTCGCGCCGCATCAGAAGCGCGTTCAAATGTTCCCCGCCGGGCTGCTTGTAATAGCGTTCGCGGCGGCCGATCACACCGAATCCGGCCCTTTCATAGAGCCGTCGCGCCGGCTGATTGTTCTCTTCCACCTCGAGGAAGATGGTGCGGATGCCGCGGCCGGCAAGATGGCCGAGATGGGTCAGCAGCAGATCGCGCGACAGGCCGCGCCCGCGCTGATTGGAATCGATCGCAATTGACAGGATTTCCGCTTCGTCCGCCGCCATCCGCGACACCGCGAAGCCGATCACCTTGCGGCCCTGCCGCAGCCGGTGCACCAGCGTGTTGCGCTCGGTCAGCATCGTCTCGAATTCGCCTTCGCCCCAGCCGCGATGAAACGACGCGCCGTGCAATTGCGCGAGCCGCGCCGCATCCCGCAGGGAGGCGGGCTCGACCGCGGGCGTGCCGCCGCCCCACCATCGCGACAGCCAGCCGGTCATGTCGTTGGCGGCGCGCTGATGACGAGGCGATCCTTCGGCGGCTTCGCATCAGGGGCGCGCAGATAGAACGGACGCGGCGGCGCAGTGTCGGGATCCACCGCGGCGCCGACCCACGCGACCCAGGCGATGTCGGGCGCGGGCTGTCTGTCGACCTTGACCGGCGGAGCTGCATCCGCAGGCCAGCGCTCGGCGAGGATATTTGCGGCGTTGCCGACCAGATGCAGCGCGCCGAACTGTGCGGCCTCGAGGGCTTCCGCGATCGGCGCGACCTTCGGCTTGAGCATCAAGCTGCCGTCGCCGCCGACCAGTTGGAAATAGACGTGATCGTGCCGCGCATCGATCGCCGACAGGATCGCCGATGCGCCATTCTCGGCAACCACGGGCGCGGCATAGGCGGCGAGCGTCGACAGCCCGACGACCGGCTTGGAAGCTGCGAGCGCGATGCCGCGCGCCGCCGAGAGGCCGACGCGCAGGCCGGTGAAGCTGCCGGGGCCGGTGGTGACGGCGATGCGGTCAAGCCCGGCAAAACCGATGCCGCTCTCCTTCATCACCCGTGCGATCAGCGGCATCAGCGCCTCGGCATGGCCGCGCTGCATCGTCTGCGATTCGATCGCGATGGTATTGCCGGAGGTGGTGTCGAGCACCGCCGCGGAGCAGGCGTCGAGCGCCGTATCGATCGCGAGGATCATCATGGGAGGGCGAATAGCGAATGCGGAATGGCGAACAGAGTGCTGGAGGAGAACGCTATTCGCGATCTGCCACGCGCCATTCGCCGCTCCATCACATCGGCCGGACTTCCTGCACGTCGGGCACGAAGTGCCGGAGCAGGTTCTGGATGCCGTGTTGCAGGGTCGCGGTCGATGACGGGCAGCCGGCGCAGGAGCCCTTCATGTTGAGATAGACGATGCCATCCTTGAAGCCGCGGAAGGTGATGTCGCCGCCGTCATTGGCAACCGCCGGGCGCACGCGGGTCTCGATCAGGTCCTTGATCTGCTCGACCGTCTCGGCGTCGGCCTCGTCGAAGAACTCTCCTTCCTCGTCGAGGGCGTCGTCGCTGGCTGCGGTGCCGTCGGCGAGCAGCGGCGCACCCGACATGTAGTGCTCCATGATGGCGCCGAGGATCGCGGGCTTGAGGTGCTGCCAGTCGCCGTCTGCCTTGGTCACGGTGATGAAGTCGGCGCCGTAGAACACGCCGGTGACGCCTGACACGGCGAACAGCCGTTCGGCGAGCGGCGAGCGGGCGGCGGTCTCGGCTGACGAGAATTCCATGGTGCCGCTGTCGAGCACCAGGCGGCCCGGGATGAACTTCAGGGTGGCGGGATTGGGCGTAGCTTCGGTCTGAATGAACATTTGCTGTCTCCGGCGTCGCCGGTTCAAGGCCGGCGCGTTGGGTTCCCCCATCAAATGGCAACTAAAAAGCCTGCGATCAAGCGCCAAAACCGCGGTTCCAGGCCCGTATCCATGCACTGGAGCCTTCGGCGCTCATATTGCGCTACGACAGGGCGTCGATCTCGGCGTCGGTCAGGCCGCCGGGCACGATGGTCACCGGGATCGGGAACGCCCCCATGGTCTTGGCCATCGTGGTGATGATCGGTCCGGGCCCCTCGGCGCCGGGATTGGCGGCGAGCACCAGCATCGCGATGTCGACGTCCTTGTCGATCACGTCGAGGATCTGCTCGGTCGGGTCACCCTCGCGAATCACCCGTTCGGGAGTGATCGCGGCGATCCCGTTGGCGCGGCCGGCGGCGCGGTCGAGCGCCTCGTTCGCGGCCTCCTCGGCCTCCGCGCGCATGATATCGGCCACCCCGAGCCATTGCTGGTTCTGGTCCTCGGTCTCGATCACCCGCAGCATCACGACGCCGCCGCCGACCCGGATCGCCCACCGGCTGGCGTAATAAACCGCACGGTCCCATTCCGCCGTGTCGTCAACGATGACGAGGCATTTCGGCTTGTGACCTGTCTCGTAGCTGCGTCGCTGGGTGGTCATGCATGTCCCGGTGCTGGCCAAACCAACCCATGGTGCCACACTCCCTCCCTGTTGGGGAGAGGGAGCGCGCAGTTCTGCCGGCGATGTCAGCGCGGGCGGATGAAGCCGACGATGTCCTTTGTCATGCGCATGGTCTCGTCGGCGATGATCCGTGCACGGTTGGCGCCGTCGACCAGGATCGCATCGACATGGCCGGGATCGGCCATCAGCTTCTTCATCTCGGAGGCGATCGGCGCCAGTTTTGCGACGCAAACCTCGACCAGGGCGTTCTTGAACGTGGAGAATTGCCCGCCGCCGAACTGCGTCAGCACCTCCTGCTTGGTGGTGCCGGCGAGCGCCGCATAGATGCCGACAAGGTTGTCGGCCTCGGGGCGGGTCTCGAGGCCCTTTTCCTCCGACGGCAGCGGCTCCGGATCGGTCTTCGCCCTGCGGATCTTCTGCGCGATGGTGTCGGCGTCGTCGGTGAGGTTGATGCGGGAATTGTCCGACGCATCCGACTTCGACATCTTCTTGGTGCCGTCGCGCAGGCTCATCACCCGCGTCGCGGGCCCCGTGATCAGCGGCTCGGGCTGCGGGAAGTAGAGGCCTTCATTGAAGCCGTGGCCGCGGATCGAATCGCCGAAATCGTTGTTGAACTTCTGCGCGATATCCCGCGAGAGCTCCAGATGCTGCTTCTGGTCCTCGCCGACCGGCACGTGGGTGGCGCGGTACAGCAGGATGTCGGCAGCCATCAGCACCGGATAGTCGTAGAGGCCGACGGAGGCGTTCTCGCGGTCCTTGCCGGCCTTCTCCTTGAACTGTGTCATGCGGTTCAGCCAGCCGATGCGTGCGACGCAGTTGAAGATCCAGGTCAGCTCGGCGTGGCCGGCGATCTGGCTCTGGTTGAACACGATGTGCTTCTTGGCATCGATACCCGAGGCGATGAAGGCCGCGGTCACCTCGCGGGTGTTGCGTGCGAGCTCGGCCGGGCCGCCCCAGACCTCGACGCCCTGCGTGATCGCGTGCATGTCGACGACGCAATAGATGCAGTTATGGGTCTGCTGCATCTTCACGAAGTTGACGATGGCGCCGAGGTAGTTGCCGAGGTGCAGATTGCCCGTCGGCTGGACGCCTGAGAAAACCCGTTCAACGAACGCCATGGTCTCGATTCCCGGAAATGGCCGATTTTGCCGCGTCGTTTGCCACTTAAGCCCGGCGCGCGCAAGTCAGGCGGGGCGTCTTTGCCTGACGGCGTTAACCGCGTCGCGCCAGCCGGTGACGCCGAAAAGCTGCAAGAACAGCCCGTAACCGGCGATCCCGGCCGTGATCAGCACGAGGAGGGAGGCTGCCTGCACGAAACCGTGGCTGCCGGCTGTCGGCAGCGCGCCTTCGGCGAGCCAGAGCAGGACGCCCATCGCGAGCGCCGCCGCGAGGATGCGCGGCAGCCGGCGGCGCGCCGCGGCATCGATCGAGAAGCCGAAGGTGGCGGCGCCCTTGCGGATCAGCGCCAGCGCATTGCTCCAGGCGCCGAGCGCGATGCCGGCGGCGATTCCGCTCGCGCCGAACACATGGCCAAGCACGAAGGCCGCCGCGATTGCCACCACGATGGCCTTCAGCGTTGCGAACAGCGGCGTCATCGTGTCCTCGCGGGCAAAGAACGCCGGCGATAGCGCCTTCACCAGCACATGCGCCGGGAGCGCGAGTGTCAGCCAGATCAGGGCCTGCGCGGTGGCCGCGGTATCCTCCGCGGTGAACGCGCCGTGCTCGAACAGCATCCGCACGATCGGTTCGCTCAGCACCATCAGGCCGAGCGTTGCGGGCAAAGCGAGCCCGACCGCGAGTTCCAGCCCGCGCGATTCCGCGTCCGCGATTGCGCTGGATTCGCCGCTGCGCACCGCGCGCGTCATCTCCGGGATCAGCACCGTACCCATGGCGACGCCGACGATGCCGAGCGGCAGTTCGAGCAGGCGGTTGGCGAAATAGAGCCAGGACACCGCGGATGGCGAGGTCGACGCGATCACGGCGCCCGCCACGACAAGCCATTGCGGCGCGCTGCTCGCGACCATGCCGGGGACCGCGCGGCCGAGAAAGCCGCGCATGTCAGGATCGAAGGAGATCCGGAGCGGCGCGGCGAGTTTTGCACCGCGCAGCGCCAGCATCGACAGTTGCAGGAAGCCGGCGACGCCGATCGTCGCCGCCATGACAAGCGCGGCCTGCACCGGGTCCTGCTGCCGCGCCAGCAGCACGGCCATCACTGATATCAGCGCGATGTTGAACAGCAACGGCGAGAACGCGGTCAGCGCGAAGCGTCCCTGCGCATTGAGCAGCGCCATCATCACGGTGACGGGGCCGGCGAAGGCAAGATAAGGCAGCATCAGCCTCGCGTTGTCGACCGCGAGTTGCAGCGTATCGCGGCCGACGAAGCCCGGCGCGATCGCCGCGATCACCAGCGGCATCAGCACGCCGATCACGAGCGCGGCCGCGATGACCGCGGCACTGACGGTGCCGAGCACGCGGCCGGCAAAGGCGGTTGCCGCGGCCATGCCCTCCGTGTCGCGCGCCTTAAGCCAGGCCGGCACCAGGGCGGCATTCAATCCGCCCTCGGCCAGCAGCCGCCGCACCACATTAACAAGCTGGAATGCCGCCAGGAACGCATCCGCCACCGGCCCCGCGCCGAGCAGCGCCGCGATCACGGAATCGCGCACGAAGCCGAGCAGTCGCGAGGCCAGCGTTCCCGTGGAGACGGTGAGGAAGGAACGGAACATGAGGCATCTATACCAGCCACGAGCCCTGCTGCCAGCAGCACCCTGTTGGACCCGTCACCCTGAGGAGCGCGGCACGCGCGTCTCGAAGGGTCGACGGCCATCAGCCGGGCCGTGCATCCTTCGAGACGCGCTTCGCGCTCCTCCGGATGACGGAACGTAGAGCTTCCCTTGCTGCCCCGAGGCGTAACGTGATAGGTCGCGGCTCTTGTTGGGTGGCGTTAACACAGGGCAGGTCTATGGCTGACGCAAAATATGACGTTCTCGGGATCGGCAACGCGATCTTCGACGTGCTGGTGCAGACCGACGAGGGGTTCCTTGCCCGTCACGGCATGACCAAGGGCTCGATGCAGCTGATCGACGAGGCGCGCGCCACCGCGATCTACGGCGACATGGGCGTGGCGACTGAGATGTCGGGCGGTTCGGCCGCGAACACCATCGTCGGCGTCGGCAATCTCGGCGCCCGCGCCGCCTATGTCGGCAAGGTCAAGGACGACCAGATCGGCAAGCTCTACGTCCACGATATCCGCGCCGCCGGCGTCACCTTCGACACCGCGCCGGCCAAGAGCGGTCCGGCCACCGGCTGCTCCTACATCCTGGTGACGCCGGACGGCGAGCGCACCATGAACACCTATCTCGGCGCCGCGCAGGACCTGACGCCAGACGACATCGATCCGGCCCAGATCGCAGCCGCGAGCATCATCTATCTCGAGGGCTATCTTTGGGATCCGAAGAACGCCAAGGACGCCTTCGTGAAGGCGGCTGATATCGCGCATGGCGCGGGGCGCCAGGTCGCGCTGACCTTGTCGGATTCGTTCTGCGTCGATCGCTACCGCGACGAATTCCTCGATCTGATGCGCAAGGGCATCGTGGATCTCGTGTTCGCCAACGAGTCCGAGCTGCACTCGCTGTACCAGACCTCGGATTTCGACACCGCGCTGAAGCAGTTCGGCAAGGACACCAAACTCGGCGTCGTCACCCGCAGCGAGAAGGGCTGCGTGGTGATCTCGGGCGATGGCGTCGTATCGGCGCCCGCCTCTCCGATCGACAAACTGGTCGACACCACCGGCGCCGGCGACCTGTTCGCCGCCGGCTTCCTGGTCGGTCTCGTCCGCAATGTCGGCCACGAGAATGCCGGCCGCCTCGGCGCGCTTGCCGCGGCCGAAGTGATCCAGCACATCGGCGCCCGGCCGTTGGTGTCGCTGAAGGATCTGGCGAAGCAGCAGGGGCTGCTGGTGTAAGCGCGGAGCTCTTTCTTGCCTCGCCCCGCTTGCGGGGAGAGGCCGGATCGCATCGTAAGATGCGATCCGGGTGAGGGGGAGTCTGAGCGTACTCATCTTCATCGAGTTTGCGGAGACGGCCCCTCACCCCAGCCCTCTCCCCGCATCCGCCTTCGCCCGAAGGCGGGCTTCGGCGGACAAGAGAGCGGGGCGAGGAAGAAGAGAGGCATCACGCCGTCTTCGCGGCCTTCAACCCCAGCCGCTGCTCCACCGCATCGCGCATCACGAATTTCTGGATCTTCCCGGTCACCGTCATCGGATATTCCTCGACGAACTCGACATAGCGCGGGATCTTGTTGTGGGCGATCTGGCCCTGGCAGAACGCGCGGACTTCGTCGGCGGTCAGCGTCTCGCCGGCTCGCACGCGAACCCAGGCGCACAGTTCCTCGCCATAGCGCGCGTCGGCGACGCCGAAGATCTGCACGTCCTGGATCTTCGGATGGCGGTAGAGGAATTCCTCGATCTCTCGAGGATAGAGGTTCTCGCCGCCGCGGATCACCAAATCCTTGATGCGGCCGACGATGTTGCAATAGCCCTCGTCGTCGATCACGGCGAGATCGCCGGTGTGCATCCAGCCATTGGCGTCGAGCACCTCGCCGGTCTTTTCCTTCTCGTCCCAGTAGCCGAGCATCACGCTGTAGCCGCGGGTGCAGAGCTCGCCGCGTTCGCCGCGCGGCACCACCTTGCCGTCGAGATCGACGACCTTGACCTCGACATGCGGATGAATGCGGCCGACGGTGGAGACGCGCCGCTCCAGCGGATCGTCGGTCGCGCTCTGGAAACTCACCGGGCTGGTCTCGGTCATGCCATAGGCGATCGTCACCTCGCGCATGTTCATCTCGGTGTTGACGCGCTTCATCACCTCGATCGGGCAGGGCGCGCCGGCCATGATGCCGGTGCGCAGTGACGACAGGTCGAAGCGCGCGAACTCCGGATGGTCGAGCTCGGCGATGAACATGGTCGGCACGCCGTACAGCGTCGTGCATTTCTCCTGCGCGACGGTCGCAAGCGTCGCCAGCGGATCGAAACCTTCGCCGGGATAGACCATGGTGGTGCCGAGCGTGACGGATGCGAGATTGCCCATCACCATGCCGAAGCAGTGATAGAGCGGCACTGGGATGCAGATGCGGTCCTGCTCGGTCAGGCGCATGGCGCGGCCGGTGAAGTAGCCGTTGTTGAGGATGTTGTGGTGGGTCAGCGTCACGCCCTTGGGCGAGCCGGTGGTGCCGCTGGTGAATTGAATATTGACGGGATCGTCGAATTGCAGGCTCTCACCGAGCACCGCGAGCTGCTCGCGGTGGCGCTCATCGCCCATCTGCGACACCGCATCGAATGGAATCGTGCCCGGTGCCGCCGGTCCGCCGATCTGGATCACGGCGCGCAATTGCAGCAGCCGCGCCGAGCGCAGATGGCCGGGTGTGGCGCTCGCAAGCTCGGGCAGCAGCGTGTTCAGCATCTCCATATAGGCCGAGGTCTTGAACGCGGTCGCGGTCACGATCGCGGCGCAGCCGACCTTGCCGAGCGCGAATTCGAGCTCGCTCAAGCGATAGGCCGGATTAATGGTGACGAGGATCAGACCTGCTTTGGCGGCAGCGAATTGCGTCAGCGTCCATTCCGGCCGGTTCAGCGACCAGATACCGATCCGCTCGCCGCGTTGCAGCCCGAGCGCAAGAAAGCCTGCCGCGAGCGCTTCGACACGGTCGGCGAATTCGTTCCAGGTCCAGCGCACATTGTGGCTGGGCGAGACCAGCGCCTCGCGCTCGCCCCAGCGCGCGCGTGCGCGGTCGAGGCTGCGGCCGATGGTTTCACCGAGCAGCGGCGTATCGGAAATGCCGCAGACATAGCTGTCTGCCTTGCTATCTCCCTTGGGCGTGGGTGCCAAGCTCGTCCTCCTCGTGGTCGTGTTCGTGTTGTCACGCTTTTTTGCGCGATCTTAGTCGTTTGGCGCCGGCAGGACAGGCCCGACCTATGGCGGGTACGAAAAATCCCTCCCCGTGGGGGAGGGATTTCTTGTTGCCTGACTGGAACCTCAGGCCGCCCGCTGTCCGCTGCCGGCATCGAGGCCGGCATAGATGCCCTTCTCGAAGCCTGCGAAGGCTTCCAGGCTGTGCTTGTCGGCGAACGGCAACAGCTGGGTCAAGATCACGCCGCAGACGTCGCGCGACGGATCGATCCAGTAATAGGTGTTGGCAAGGCCCGCCCAGGCGAGGCTGCCGGCGCTGCGGCCTTCCGGCGTCTTGGCGGTGTTGATCAGGAAGCTCAGGCCCCACTTCTTCACCTGGTCCGGATAGAGGTCGACATCGTTGGTGTACGGCGGCGCCGCCGTCGTCATCTTGCTGACGCTGAGATCGCCCATCTGGTTCTGCCCCATGGCCGCAATGGTCTCCGGCTTCAGCAGCTGGGTGCCGTTGCCTTTGCCCTTGTTGAGGATCATCTGGCAGAACTTGATGTAGTCGGCCGCGGTGGAATAGAGGCCGCCGCCACCCATGTGGAATTCAGGGTTCTGCTCGAGCTCGAACGGGATCGCGGTCAGCGTGCCGTCCTCGCCGCGCGCATGCATGCCGACCAGCCGCTTACGCATGTTGTCTGAAATCTTGAAGCCGGTGTCGCTCATGCCGAGCGGCGCGAACATGTTGTCACGCAAATACGCATCGAGCTTCTTGCCGGATGCGGCTTCCACTGCCTTGCCGACGAAGTCGATATTGATGCCGTATTCCCAGCGCGTGCCCGGATCGCTCGCGAGCGGCGTCTTCAGCGCGGCATTCAGGCAGGAGATGATCCCGGGCGTGCCGGTCTTCTCCATGTATTTCCCCATATCGGCGTTCCACAAGTCGTAGCAGAAGCCGGCGGTGTGGGTCATCAGCTTGCGCAGCGTGATTGGCGCCTTCGCCGGGCGCAGCTTCGGCTCGCCCTTGGCATCGAAGCCGTCGAGCACCTGCACGGCGGCGAGATCGGGCAGCAGCTTGCCGATCGGCTCATCGAGCGAGAGCTTGCCCTGCTCGACGAGCTGCATCGCGCCCGCGGATGTCACGGCCTTGGTCATCGAGGCGATCCAGAACACGCTGTCCGCCGTCATGGCATCGCTCTTGGAAAGGTCGCGCTTGCCGAACGCGCCTTCATAGATCACGTCCTTGCCGGTGGCCGCGACGGCGACCACACCGGGAATCTCCTTTGCCTCGCTCTTCTGCCGCAATACCTGATCGATCTGAGCCTTGCTCTGCATTGGGGGCGTCCTCCGGTGGGTTTATTGTTTTGAAACGGGGCGGATCATCCTCCCGCTTTCGGGGTCCCGCAAGGCGGGTGCGATGCGATGACGTCGCGATGTCGTGAAGGCGGGCCGCATAGGAACGGCCTCGCTGAGACGGTGTTCACCACGCGCGCAGATTTTGCGGTGGACTCGGCACGGGTCCCGGTGACCCCGCAAGGCAGCCACGGTAACGTGATCCACGAGTTGATTTCCGTACCTGTTTTTTTGCATTAACGCATTCAGATCGCTGCACAAACGGTGCGGCGGATTGGGATGGATTTGACGAAAAGATTCGTCATTTCGCGCCTTGCGGGGACGCAGCAATGATTTCGACATGGAGTGAATGGAAGCGCTATCCGCGGCCGGGCCGCGGCGAGAATATCGAGGCGCCGATCAGCCCAGGTCTGTACGAAGTTCGCTACGCGGGTACCGGCGCGCTGCACTCGTTCGAGGCCGTCGATAACGTCGCCCATGCGCTGGCGTTGTTGCAGACCGGCGCCAAGTCGTGGTTCGGCCGCCGCGATGCGCGGGCGCAGGCCGACCTCGAATACCGGACCTGCGCAACCTCGACCAAGGCGGATGCCAAGGCCGCGGCCGAACGCATGATCGGTCGTCGTGAAACCTACATGTCGGGCGGCGCGATCTGACACAAAGGCGTCATTTCGGGGCGACGCGCAGCATCGAACGGCGCCGCGTTTGCGTCCAAGCAGGGTCGCGCCGGGCGCCAGTGCATCGCAGCGGCTTTCCGCCTATATAGGCGGCGAATACCTCCCAAAGAAATTCAAGGAGTAACGCCATGACCCCGCCCGTTGCCGCACGCGCCACGCAATCCGCAGCATCTTCCCTGCAAAGTCGCCTGAAGGATCCGTCGCTGCTGCGCGATCGCTGCTACATCGACGGCGCCTGGGTTGGCAGCCCCGAATTCGCCGTCAACAATCCGGCGACCGGCGCCGAGCTGATCAAGATCCCGCAGCTGAGCGCCGATGATGCCACCAGGGCCGTCGAGGCCGCCCAGCGCGCGTTTCCGGCCTGGGCCAAGCTGACCGCCAAGCAGCGCTCCAACATCTTGCGCAAATGGTTCGATCTGATCATCGCCAACCGCGAGGATCTCGCGCTGATCCTGACCTCCGAGCAGGGCAAGCCGCTGGCGGAGGCGCTCGGCGAAGTCGATATCGGCGCCGCCTATGTCGAATTCTTCGCGGAAGAGGCGCGTCGCGTCTACGGCGAGACCATTCCGACCCAGCGTCCGGATGCCCGCCTGCTCGCGATCAGGCAGCCGATCGGCGTCTGCGGCGCCATCACGCCGTGGAATTTCCCGAACTCGATGATCACGCGAAAAGTGTCGCCGGCGCTGGCCGCCGGTTGCACGGTGGTGCTGAAGCCCGCCAACGAGACGCCGCTGTCGGCGCTCGCGCTGGCAGCGCTGGCCGAGAAGGCAGGCGTGCCGAAGGGCGTGTTCAACATCATCACCGGTGATGCGTCGCCGATCGGCAAGGTGCTGTGCGAACATCCGGCGGTGCGCTTCGTCGGCTTCACCGGTTCGACCGAGGTCGGCAAGATCCTGTACCGGCAGGCGTCGGTCGGCGTGAAGAAGCTCGGCCTCGAGCTCGGCGGCAACGCGCCGTTCGTGGTGTTCGACGATGCCGACATCGACGCGGCGGTCGAGGGCGCCATGGTCTCGAAGTATCGCAACATGGGCCAGACCTGCGTCTGCGCCAACCGTCTCTACGCGCAGGACAAGATCTACGACCAGTTCGTCACGAAGCTGTCGAAGAAGGTTGCCGAGATGAAGATCGGCGACGGCACCGAAGCGGGTGTGGCGCAGGGGCCGCTGATCAACATGGAAGCGATCGAGAAGGTCGAGCGGCACATTGCCGACGCGGTGAAGGGCGGCGCCAAGATCGTGACCGGCGGCAAGCGCTCGGCGCTCGGCCGCAGCTTCTTCGAGCCGACCGTATTGTCGGACGTGAAGCCGGACGCGCTGGTGGCGCATGAGGAAACCTTCGGCCCGCTCGCGCCGGTCATTCGCTTCAAGGACGAGGCGGATGTGATCGCGATGTGCAACGCCTCGCCGTTCGGCCTCGCCTCCTACTTCTATTCGCGCGACATCGGCCGTGTCTGGCGCGTCGCCGAGGCACTGGAGTCGGGCATGGTCGGTGTCAACTCCGGCCTGATCACGACCGAGGTCGCACCGTTCGGCGGCGTCAAGGAATCGGGCCTCGGCCGCGAAGGCTCGCGCCACGGCATGGATGAGTATGTCGAGATCAAATACGTGATGATGGCCGGCGTCTGATCGCTGAGTAACCTGTCCCTTCGCCTGCATCGGCGAGGGGACACATGCCGGCGAATCCGTCAGTCGCCATTGTCGATCGCTTGGTCTGCCGCGTGCGACAAATCACCGCGTCTGCCGAATGATGTCGCTTCGATCGCGACGACGACCGCATCAAGAATCTTTCTAATCTCGAAGCGAGCTAGAGCATAATCCGGAAAAGTGTGAAGCGGTTTTCCAAAAAGATCATGCTCAAACAAGGAGCTAAAGCGCGATGATGATTCAACCCAATCTCATCGCGCTTTGGCAGAATCAAGCAGCGTACGCGCGATGCCACGCAACGGAAGAATATTAGAATCATAGAATCTGCCGCATCAATATCGCCTCGCGCAGCAAGCTTCATCCCCGTTTCCTAGATACGTTCTAGTTGGCGTCGCAGCGCATGCTGCTTATGCCCCGGTGGTGCTCGAACTCTGACGATGTTCGGGCCGAAACCAAGAACAAGAATCCGGGGACTTCATGCTCGTCACTTCAAACGTTCCGTGCGCATTCCGACTCGCGTGCGCATCGCTCTTCCTGACCACGGTCCCTTCGTTCGCACAGTCGCCGGAGCAGCCGCCCGCAAGCGGTGCCGCGCCGCTTCCGCCGGTCGTCGTGGCCGCGCCACAGCACCGCGCCGCGCCGGTTCGGAGACCGTCGTCGTCACGGGCGGCGCGCTCGTCGGCATCGCATCAGGCGAGCAGGCGTGCGCACGCGCCGGCGCCCGCGGCAATGCCCACAGCCGGTGCGCAGCAGGCGGCGTTGCCGGTGCCTTATGTCGGTGGCCAAGTTGCGCGCGGCGGACAACTCGGCCTGCTCGGCAACAAGGACTATATGGATACGCCGTACAGCCTGACGAGCTACACCGAGAAGACGATCCGCGATCAGCAGGCAACCAGCGTTGCGGAAGTGCTGACGAATTCCGATCCGTCGGTGCGCGCTGCGATCGGCAGCAGCAACCGTTACGACGCGCTGACCATCCGCGGCTTCCGGGTCGAGAACAGCGAAATCGCCTTGAACGGGCTTTACGGTCTCGTTCCGGCCTATCGCGTCAACCCGGCTCCGATCGAGCGCATTGAGCTGCTCAAGGGACCGGGTGCCTTCCTCAACGGAATGGCTCCGCAAGGCAGCATCGGCGGCACCGTCAACGTCGTGACCAAGCGGGCGACGGAAGACCTCACGCGCCTGACCGCGGGCTACATTTCCGACGGACGTTTCGGAACGGAGCTCGACCTCGCACGCCGCTATGGCGAACAGAAGGAGTGGGGCGTTCGCTTCAATGGCGGGATCGACGGCGGCAACACCGCGATCGACCGGCAGTCCACGCGCAACGGCGTTGGTTCGCTCGGCGTCGACTATCATGGCGAACGCTTGCGCTGGTCCGCGGACATTATCTCCCAGGACGACTGGATGAAGGCGGCCCAGCGCGGCTACACGCCGCTGCCCGGCATCGCCATGCCGAAGGCGCCCGATCCGCGCATCAATCTCGCGCAGCCGTTCGACTACGCGCGGTCGCAGAGCCTGACCGGCTTGACCAGGGCCGAATACGATCTCAGCAACAACGTCACCGTGTTTGGCGCGATCGGCGCCAACCAATTCCGCTACGACAAGCAGGAAGACCCGGGTGCGACGATTCTCAACACCGCGGGCGATGCGCGGGGCACATCCCGATTCCAGACCGGCAAGTCGGAGGGCGTCTCGGGTGAGGCGGGCGTCCGTGCGCGTTTCGACACCGGACCCGTCGGCCATGAGGTGGTCGTCAGCGGCAGCGCGCTCGACCGGACCGATTGGCTCGGCCAGACCAACTACGCGACCTACCTGACCAACATCTACCGACCGACCTTGTTGGCGAGTGCGGGCACGCCGGTATCGACGTTCCCGGAGGGCAAGTCGGGATTCCTCGGACTGCGCAGTGTCGGCGTTGCCGATACCATCACGACCATGGGCGGCATGCTGCAAGTGATCGTGGGTGCGCGCCAACAGCAGGTGATCGCGAGCAGCTTCGATCCCGTGAGCGGGCTGGAAACGACGCACTATGACGACAGCGCAACGTCGCCTTCGATCGCCTTGGTGGTGAGGCCGATCAAGCAGCTCTCGCTTTATGCCAACTACATCGAAGGCTTGACGCCTGGGCCGACGCCGCCTTCCGGCGCGGCGAACACCAATGCGGTGTTCGCCCCCTTCAAGACGCGGCAAGTGGAGGTCGGCACCAAGCTCGATCTCGGAGGCTTCGGCGCGAGCCTCTCGGCGTTCCAGATCAGCCAACCGAGCGGTGTGATCGATCCCATCACCAAGATCTACACTCTCGATGGCCAGCAGAGAAACCGTGGTGTTGAAATCAATACGTTTGGCGAGGTCGCGCCCGGCGTCCGCGTCCTCGGCGGCGTGACCTGGCTCGATGCCCAACTCACCCAAACGCAAGGCCACCTCTACGACGGCAATCGCGCGATCGGTGCACCCGACCTGCAGGGCAATTTGGGCGTCGAATGGGACACCCCTTTCGTGCCGGGCCTCACCGCGACCGCGCGTGCCATCTACACCAGCCGGGCCTATGTCAGCGCCGACAACGTCCAAAGCGTCCCCGCCTGGACGACCTTCGACATCGGTGCGCGTTACGCGACGACTCTCGCGGGGCGTCCGACCACGTTCAGGGCGTCCCTGACCAATCTGTTCGACAAGCACTACTGGATCGGCAATCCAACCGGCTATGTGATCAGCGGCATGCCGCGGACGCTGTGGCTGTCGATGACGGTCGATTTCTAGGGCATGATCCGGAAGAGTACGAAGCTGGCGATCCGGCGATCGCCGGTCACACGCCCTTGTCGTTCGGATTGGCGACGGCATCCTTCAGCGGCGCCGTCATCGGGAAATTCAGGTTCACGTTCTTCGGCGGAATCGGCCGCGTGAACCATTTCGCGTAGAGCTCCTGGAATTCGTTGCTCTTCATCATGGTGACCAGCGTCTTGTCGACCAGCGCCTTGAACTCCGGATCGCCCTTGCGGATGATCAGTCCGTAGGGCTCGGTGCGCAGGCTGTCGTCGATGATGCGCCAGTCGGACGGATTGGGGCTGCCGGCGATCAGGCTGGCGAGCAGAATGTCATCCATCACGAAGGCGTCGCTGCGGGAGGTGGTCAGCGCGAGGAACGACGCGGCATGATCCGGCGTCAGGATGTTCTTGGTCTGAAAGTTCTTCGCCTGGGCGCGCGTGCTGAGCAGTCCGATCGAGGTCGAGCCTGAGGTCAGCGAGACCGGCCTTCCGCCGAGATCCTCGAAGGTCCTGATCGGTGCGTCCTTCTGCACCACGGCGCGGATGCTCGACACGAAGATCGTGGTGCTGAAGGCGACGACCTTCTGCCGCTCCAGCGTGTTGGTCGCGGGACCGCAGACGATGTCGATGGTGCCGTTCTCGATCAGCGGTATCTGGGTGGAAAGCTGGATCGGCTGCAGCCTGGTCTGCAGCGCCGGCAGCTTGAGCTCGGTCTTCACCACGTCGACGATCCGCGCGCAGAGGTCCATCGCAAAGCCGACCGGCTTCTGGTTGTCGTCGAGATAGGAGAACGGCACCGAGACGTCGCGGTGCCCGAGCCGGATTTCGCCGGTGTCGCGGATCTTCGCCAGCGTACCGCCGGGCGACTGGGCCTGTGCCGGGGCGGATGCCGCAACGGCAAGAAAGGCAAGATAGATCAGTCGCTTAAGTGCTCTGCTCATCAGGTCCTCGCGGCCGCCAGCAATATTGGATATGATAGACAACGATTTTATACACAGGATTGCATAATCCGCAATCCGATTTTATACAATGCTGGCTTGGTCGGATATCTTGACTCGGGTCGCCAGAGGAAATGCCAGGATGGAACCTGTAGCCGCAGCCAGCCAACGAGGGGCCGGACCTCACGGCTCCGCGCCGGACGCCGTGCGCGAGGCGCTGCGCGCCGCGATCAGCTCCGGCGAGCTCGCACCCGGACTGCAGCTCCGTCAGGACGAGCTCGCCGCGCGGTTCGGCACCAGCCGCATCCCGGTGCGCGAGGCGCTGCGCCAACTCGAGGCCGAGGGTTTTGTCACCTTCCTGCCCAACCGCGGCGCCGTCGTCTCCGATTTGTCGATCGACGAGGTGATCGAGCTGCTCGAGATCCGCATCGCACTCGAGTGCCACGCCTTGCGCCTGGCGATCCCCGCGATGGGCGAGATCGATCTCGAGGCGGCGACGAAAATCCTCCGCGCCTACGACGCCGAACCCGATCCGGCGCAATGGGGCGCCTTCAACTGGAAATTCCACGCCACGCTCTACGCGCCGTGCAACCGACCGCGCCTGCTCGGCATGATCGAGGCGAATTACGGCCACGTCGGCCGCTTCACCCGGGCGCTGGTGTCGCAGGCGACCGGCAAGGAGCGTCCGCAGCGCGAGCACTACCGGCTGCTCGAATTCTGCCGCGACGGCGAGGTCAAGAAAGCCGTCCGCCTGTTGCGCGACCACATCGAGGAGACGCAGAAGACGCTGCGCTCGGCGCAGCGCCAGGCGTTGCGCGATGCTGGCCCCGAACGGTCGGCCTGATTGCCGCACGGACAATTTGAATCATCGCAGGCCCCGTTGCGGGACTTTGGGAGACTATGCGTGAAGACCAATGACGTCGAAATCCTGGTGATCGGTGCGGGCATCGTCGGGATCGCTACCGCCTATTACCTCGCCGTCCAGCACAAGCGCTCGCGCCTGCTGATCGTCGACGAAGGCCAGCCGATGGCACTGACCTCGGCGCAATCGGGCGAGAACTACCGCAACTGGTGGCCGCATCCGACGATGGCCGATTTCACCAACCATTCCACGGACCTGATGGAGGAGATCGCGCGCCGCAGCGACAACCGCATCCATATGACGCGACGCGGATATCTGCTGGTCACGCGTGAGGAAAAGCCCGAGGAGCTGCTGCAGCAGCTCCACACCGGCTATGGCGAGCAAGCGGCCAAGCTGATCCGCCTGCATGAGGGTACAAGTCGCGGCTATGTGCCGCCGCATTCGGCGGACTGGCAGAGCGCGCCCGACGGCGTCGACGTTCTGCTCGGCCGCGATCTGATCCAGACGCACTATCCGGCCTTCGACAAGAAGATCGCAACCGCGCTGCATATCCGCAGGGCGGGCGATATCAGCGGGCAACAGCTCGGCCAGTACATGCTGGAAACCATGCGCCCGCTTGGCGTTCAATTCCAGCAGGCGAGGGTGGTCGGCATCGCGAAGACCGATCGCTTCGCCGTCGAGGTGCTGGCCGACGGCGCGCGGCAAACCATCAAGGCCGATCTCATCGTCAACGCCGCCGGCCCGTTCGCCGCGCATGTCGCGGCGATGCATGGCGAGCAACTGCCGATCGTCAACGTGCTGCAGCAGAAGATCGCCTTCGCCGACCGCAACCGCGCGGTCGATCGCAAGATGCCGTTTGCGATCGATCTCGACGGCCAGACGCTCGCCTGGTCCGATGACGAGCGCGAGGCGCTGTCGGCGGCGCCGGAATACGCGCCGCTGCTGGCGCCGATGCCGGGCAGCATCCATTGCCGGCCCGATGGCGGCGATCATGGCGAATGGATCAAGCTCGGCTGGGCCTTCAATGCCGAGCAGACCATCGAGCCAGTGCGCGAGCCGGAGCTGAATCCTTACTTCCCTGAAGTCGTTCTGCGCGCGGCGAGCCGGCTGCAGCCGCGCCTTGCGCAATATCTCGGCGCGCTGCCGCGCGACCGCGTGCACTACGGCGGCTACTATCCGATGACGAAAGAGAACTGGCCATTGATCGGGGCTGCGAAGACGCCGGGCGTGTTCCTGGCCACCGCATTGTCGGGTTACGGCACGATGGGCGCCTGCGCCACCGGCGATCTCTGCGCCCGCGCCGTTGTCGGCGCGCCCGCACCCGCATTCGCCCGCAGCCTCTCGCTCGCGCGCTATGACGACAGGGCGCTGATGGCCGAGCTCGCGGCGAGCGAAAGCCGCGGGTTGCTGTAGTTCGTCGCCGTAGCCCGGATGAAGCGAAGCGAAATCCGGGAACTATGTCGTCACTTGCGAGATCCCCGGATTGCGCTGTGCTCCATCCGGGCTACGCGCTGTCAGCGCCGCAACACTGCGATGGTGCGGTTGGCAAAGGTCAGCCGCTCCGCCATCACGGACACGAAATATGTCAGCAGCTTGTGGCTGAGCTCGGGGTCCTCGTCGCGGATCGCCGTGAACTGGTGGGTGTTCAGCACATAGAGCACGCTTGCCGTCTCGGCCTGGATGGTCGCGCTGCGCGGGGTGTGCGCGACGAGGCCCATCTCGCCGATCGTGGTGTAGCGGCCGAGGCTGCGCACCCGCGTGGAGCGGCCGTCGTCGGCGGGCACCATGATGCCGACGCGGCCATCCAGGATGAAGTGCATGGAATCGGCGGCGTCGCCGGCTCGCACGATGACCTCGCCGGCGTCGACCTCGATGCGCTGGCAGCGCCGGATCAGCGCGTCGGCATCGCCCTCGCTGTCGAGCAGTCCCGTGAACCAGCCGCGCAGGTCGGCCTCTTCCTGCGCGAGCTCCTGGTGTTGCGCGATGATCTGGTTCTCGCACCACTCCAGTGCGTGATCGAGCTCGTCGATCACGGTGACACCCTCGGTGATGAAGTCGCTGGCGCGCAGCACCTGCTCGG
Organism: Bradyrhizobium sp. CCBAU 53421; assembly: GCF_015291625.1. NCBI lineage: Bacteria > Pseudomonadati > Pseudomonadota > Alphaproteobacteria > Hyphomicrobiales > Nitrobacteraceae > Bradyrhizobium > Bradyrhizobium sp. CCBAU 53421. The sequence continues at coordinate 25,422 of NZ_CP030047.1, read as the reverse complement.
CCTTGGCCGACAGATGCACCAGCACCAGCTCGACGCCGACCTCGTGCGCGCTGCGCTTGATCTGCGCAAAGCTGTAGACCGCCGATGAATCGACGCCGGTGACGAGCTTGAAGTCGAACAGCAGATAGCGGCACTCCGGGTGCTCGCGGAGCAGCGCCTTGACGTGCTGGTAGAGCCGGTTGGCGGAGCCGAAGAACAGGTAGCTCTGCAGCGTCAGTCCCTGGATCTTGCCGCCATGCGCCTGCAGCACATCCCGATCGTCGCGCGAGCGATCCAGCGAGCTGCGGTATTCCGAGCCGTCAAAACCGTATTTGATCGCCTCGACCCGCGCCGCGCTGAGCGCAAAGGTGGCGCAGCCGATGATGATGCCGATCAGGATGCCGGGCACGAAACCCCAGGCCACGATGATAACGATGATCGCGAGCAGCGAGAAATATTCGGTCTGCGACAGCCGCTTGCGCGACTCGATCATCCATTTGTGCAGCTGGTCGGCGCCGAGATAGATCAGGAGCCCGCCGAGCACGAATTTAGGCATGTAGCCAAGCAGCTGTGGCGCCACCGCCAGCATCAGCAGCGAGATCGCCGCAACCGTCAGGCCCGACAGCCGGCCGCGTCCGCCACTGGAGAAATTCAGGATCGAACGGCTGACCGAGATGCAGCCGGCATAGCCGGCAAGCGCGCCGGTCAGGATGTTGGCGAAGCCGGTGATGTTGAGCTCGCGCTCGAGATTGGCCTCGCGATGCACCGCGACCTCGATGCCGGTGGTGTTGAACAATGTGCTCGCCGCCGTGACGAAGACGACGGCGATCATGTTGCCGAGCAGGTCCGGGACCGCCGACCACGGATACTGCGCGAGCTCGGCCGCGTGCCACGGCAGCATGAAGGTCGATGCCGGCGGCGGCTGGAAAGTCCAGCCGGTCAGATGCGCCTCCTCGGGCGTCAGGCCGATGATCCAGAACGTGAGATGCGCCACCACCACGCCGCCGACCAGGATGATCGGCAGGCCAAACGGGGTGCGCGAGCGATGCCAGGTCAGATACAGCACCAGCGCCATCGCGCAGGCGGCGCTGAGCTCGGAGATCGTGATGATGTTCGTGAAATGGAACAGCGTGCTGAGCTGCACGGGATAACCGGTGATCACCCTGATCGCACCCAGCACGATCAACAGGCCGGTCGCGCCGAGGAATCCGCCGACCACCGGATAGGGCACATAGCGGATGGCGCGGCCGAGCCGCGTCAGCCCGAGGCAGCACAGCACGATGCCGGTGACGATGGTCGAGAGCCCCAGCGTGATCAGCACCGGCGTGAGCAACGGCGCCGCCGGATTGGCGGCACTGATGCGCTCGACCAGCGAGGCCATCAGGATTCCTGTCACTGCAGCAGTGGAGGTGTCGGGGCCGGCGACGGCGAAGGGCAGCGAGCTGCCGAGCGCGATGAAGGTCGCGAGCACCGCCGAGGAGATGAACGTCGCCGCGACGCCATATGACAGATACGGCGACAATGGCCCCGCGAAGATCAGCAGCGCGTAGGACAGGCCGAACGTGATGCCGAGCACGCTGGCCGCGCTGCCGCCCAGAACGTCGTGCATGGCCCGCCGCGCCCGCGAGCCGAAATAAAGCGATCGACTAATCACGTTAAAAAATGTCCTGAAACTTTCGCCGCCAGTCGTAGACGAGCCCGGCGCAGGACCACAACAGGATTTTTGTGACAACCAATTCTCAACGCGCGCAGTTTCGTCCCTCCCGGTTGCGGGGAGGGGCGGGGACGGGTTCCCGGATCGGATGGATCGATGCGAACCGACTGCCTAGAGCATGATCCGGAAAAGTGCGAAGCGGTTTTCCGAAAAGATCATGCTCAAACAAAGAGCTAAAGCGCGATGACGATTCAACCCAATCTCATCGCGCTTTAGCCGAGGCCGTCCATGAAGGCGCGTAGCCGCGGCGCCCATTTGTGCGCGTCGCGGCCCGATGCGGAGTGGCCGTAGTCGCTGTCGAGCAGAAAATAATCGGCGTCGACGCCGGCGGCCTTCAGCGCCGGCATCACCTGCGGCGCCAGCTCCGGCGGGAATAGCTTGTCGGTCCGCGACAGGACATAGAGCACCTTGGCCTTGATCCGTGCGAACTGCGCGGTCACGTCGAAGCCGCGCAGCGCCTTGCCGAGCGTCAGCAGCGAATTGGCGTCGAACCCTCTGGCCCATTCCGCCGCCTCGGCGCGGATCGCGGCCTCGATGTCAGCGGGGTCGGTCAGCGTATCGCGCAGCCGCGTTTCGACGCCATAGCTCTTCAGCGTCACGGTACGGATCTGGATCATGCTTTCGAGCACGCCGCCGAGATCGTAATAGTCGCCGCCGTTCCAGTTCGGATCCTGCGACAGCACCGCCATCAGGCGCGCAACATTGCCCTCGGCGCGCTCGCGCGGCACCAGCGGCGCGGTGACGACGGCAGCGATGCCGCGCATGGCGTCGGGATAATTCACCGCCCATTGCAGCGCCTGGAAACCGCCATAGGACGGGCCGACGATCGCAACGAGCTTGTCGACGCCGAGATCATCGAGCAGCGCCCGCTGGGTGGCGATGATGTCGCCGACGGTGATGTCAGGGAAGCGCGGCCCGTAGCGCTGGCCGGTCCGCGGGTCGATGCTCGCTGCATTGGTCGAGCCGTAGGAGGAGCCCAGCATGTTCGGGCAGATCGCGAAGTAGCTGTTGGTGTCGACGGCCTTGCCGGGACCGACGATCTCGCACCAGCTGCCTTCGCCGGTCGATCCGCCGGGATCGATCATCTGCGGCCCGCTGGTGTTGCCGTGGGTCACCAGCACGACATTGTCGCGGTTGGGCGCCAGCGTGCCGACGGTGCGGTACGCGATGGTGACCTCCCCCAGCACGCTGCCGTTCTCCAGGCGGAAATCGGTTGTCGTGAAGCTCTTCAGCTCGGTTGCGATCGATGGTGCGGGCATCTTCCTGCTTTCGGAGTGATCCGACAACTCAGCATGTCGGCGGCCGGAACGCAAAGGCGGGTGCGGTGGGATCAGCCGTGGCCGCCCTCATTGCCGAAGCTGCCGTGACGGCCGACGCCGGAGGCAAAGCGCGTCGCACCCGAAAGCGTTTCGCCCGACGCGATCACGTCGAGGCCGCCGCGCATCTCGTTCCTGATCGCCTCTTCCTCCTCGAGGTCCCACTGCCGCAGCGCCGACAGCCGATCGGCGCGCATGCAGGTCTGCGGGAATTTCGCGATGTCCTTGGCGAGCGCGATGGCGTGCGCGCGAGTCTCGCCCTTCGGCACCAGCCGGTTGGCGAGCCCCATGCGATGGGCTTCTGCGCCGCCGACCGGGCGTCCGGTGAGGATCAGATCGATCGCCTGCGAATGACCGATCAGCCGCGGCAGGCGGATGGTGCCGAGGTCGATCAGCGGCACGCCGAAGCGACGGCAGAACACGCCGAAAGTCGCGTCCTCGGCGACCACGCGCATGTCGGCCCACAGCGCGAGCTCCATGCCGCCGGCGACCGCAAAACCCTCGATCGCGGCGATCACAGGCTTCGACAGCCGCAGCCGGCTCGGTCCCATCGGCGCGATCGTGTTGTGACCGCCGAGTTCGCGCTTCTTCTCGGGATCGCCCGCCGCCGCCGCCTTCAGGTCGGCACCGGCGCAGAAGTAGCCGCCGGTCCCGGTGAACACCGCGACCGATGCGCCGGCATCGGCGTCGAAGGCGAGGAATGCGTCATACAGCTTGCGCGCGGTCGCGCCATCGACGGCGTTGCGGGTGTGCGGGCGGTTGATGGAGATGACGGTGATCGGGCCATCGCGCTCGACGAGCACGGTATCGGCATCGGACATGGGGCGCTCCCTTCGTTTGTTGGTTGGAGCCAACCTAACGGTCTCCGTCAGGCAACGCCATCACGAACGAAGGCCACGCGGATGGTCGGGTCGCCGATCGCCTCATGCGCGTCCTCGAAGCGGACGCGGCGGGTGATCACCTCCTCCGGGTGGTAATGGCCTGCCGCAACATGGCCGACGCATTCGGGCAGCTCGGCGCGGACATTGACGCGCGAGATCTTCAGCGTGACACCGATGCCGTACATGTGCCGGAGCGGGACCGGCGACGTCTCGGCAAAGTCGCCATACATGCGCTGGCAGATGCCGTTGGGTTCGGTTGCGCGAATTGCGAGCAGCATGCTGGCGTCGGTCGCGGCCGCATCGATCACGATCGGGAACAGGCCGGGCGGTTCGATCGCCAGGCCGATCGGCGCTTCGATTATGTCGGCGCCGAGTGACTTCGCCTTGGCGAGGCGCGGCGCGTGGTCGTCGAGGTAGACGACGCGGCCCGCACCGCGCGCCACCGCCGCCTGCACCACGAACAATGCGAGCGACTGGGCGAAACCGCCGATCACGAGCACGTCTGCGCCGGGCCGTTGCGCGAGCCAGCGCGCCACCGCGCTGAACCCGTCCGTTGCGCCGTCCGCCAGCCCCGCCGTTTGCGACAGGTCATGGCCTTCCGGTTGGCGGACCAGCATGTGATCAGCAAACGGCACCCGGATCAGGTCGGACAGGCCGCCGCCATATTCCACGCCGCAGACCGGCTTCAACCCGTAGGAGGAGCGAAACGGCACCGCCGTGCAGGCATTGGTGTGGCCACGCCGGCAGCGGTCGCAGGCGCCACAACTGATCTGGAACGGAACGATTACGAGATCGCCGGGCGCGAAATTCCTCACGGCGCCGCCGATGTCGACGATGCGGCCCGCGGTCTCGTGTCCGAGCGCGAACGGACCCGCGAGGCCAGATCGGCCGTGCACGATCGCAAGATCGAGATCACAGCGCGTCACCGCCAGCGGCTGCACCAGCGCGTCGCGGTCGTCCTGGAGTCTCGGCGCAGGAACGTCCCACCATTCGACCTTGTTGCCGCCGATATAAGTCAATTGCCGCATCGTGAAGCTCTCCGTTTGGTCGGAGAGTGCAGCGCGGTGGACGCCGCGACAAAAGGTTTGTCTTCAACCGGGGTGAATTGGATTCACCTGGCCAGGGAAGCGGTGCTGTCGGTTGATGCAGGCACACCGTTCTTCCCGTCATCCCCGCGCAACGGCTCTGCCGTTGTCGCTGGAGGTGCGAGCTCTTGCGAGCCTCGAAGGATGCTCGGCCCCGCTGGTGGCCGTCGACCCTTCGAGGCTTGCTTTCGCGAGCACCTCAGGGTGACGGTGATAAATAGGGGAAGGACAGCCGTTAAACCTTCAGCTCACTGCCCGTCACGCGGCGATACGCTTCCAGATATCGCTTGCTGGTGGCGTCCACCACGCTGGCCGGCAGCGGCGGGGGCGGGGCGTCGCCGTTCCAGCGGCCGGCGTGGCGCTCGACGTCGAGATAGTCGCGCAGCGGCTGCTTGTCGAAGCTCGGCTGCGGCTGGCCGGGCTTGTAGGCGTCGACCGCCCAGAAGCGCGACGAATCCGGCGTCATCACCTCGTCGATCAGGATGATGCGGCCGTCGCTGTCGCGGCCGAATTCGAACTTGGTGTCGGCGATGATGATGCCGCGCGCGCGGCTGGTCTGCTCGCCGTAAGCGTAGACATCGCGCGCCATCTTCTCCAGCGTCGCGGCAACGTCCGCGCCGACGATCTCGCGCACCCGGGCGACCGTGATGTTCTCGTCATGGCCGGCCTCGGCCTTGGTCGCCGGGCTGAAGATCGCGGGCTCGAGCTTCTGGCTTTCGACGAGACCCGCCGGCAGCTTCTCGCCGGCGAGGGTGCCGTCGGCAGCGTATTCCTTCCACGCCGAGCCGGAGATGTAGCCGCGGATCACGCATTCGATCGGAAATACCGTAGTGCGCTTGCACAGCATCGCGCGGCCGAGGATGTCGGCGCGATGGTTCTTCAGCTCGGGCACCGCGCGGATGATCTCGTCGGCGTCGGCGCTGATCATATGATGCGGCACGGTGCCTTCGAGCTGCCGGAACCACCAGGCGCTGATCTGGGTCAGCACCGCGCCCTTCATCGGAATGGTTTCCGCCATCACCACGTCGAATGCCGAGATGCGGTCGGTGGTGAGCAGCAGCACGCGGTCGTCGCCGACGGCGTAGATATCGCGCACCTTGCCGCGGCCGATCCGGGGCAGGGGCAAATCGCTGGATAGCATCGCGGTCATGGGCGTGGTCTTTCCGGGCTGGTTTCTCAAAGTCGCGGTGTTCAAAGACATGCGCCCGCACACGAGGCGTGCGGGCGCGAAAGACTAGAGCATGATCCGGAAAAGTGTGCAGCGGTTTTCCGAAAAGATCATGCTCAAATCAAAGAGCCACAGGAAATAGCTCACTCCGGCAGCGGAATGAACTCGTGTTCGTGCGGAACCTGCGCGAAACGCCCGGTTTTCCAGTCCTGTTTGGCCTGCTCGATCCGCTCCTTGGACGACGAGACGAAATTCCACCAGATGTGGCGCGGCCCTTCCAGGGCGTCACCGCCGAGGAACATCATGCGGGTCGGGCGCAGCGTCTTCACCGTGATGCGGTCGCCGGGCCGGAAGATCAGGAGCCGCGGCCCCTCATGGCGGTCGCCCGCAATCTCGACCTCGCCGTCGACGAGATAGATCGCGCGCTCCTCATGGTCAGGGTCGAGCGGCACCGAAGTGCCGGCCTGCGCGGTCACCTCGGTATAGAACCAGGGCGAGACCATGCTGACCGGCGAGGAGATGCCGAATGCCGAGCCGGCGATGACGCGCGCGGTGAAGTCGCGCTCGGAGATCATCGGCAGGTCGCCCGCGCCATAATGCTGGAACGAGGGCGCGATCTCCTCCTTGCCGGCCGGCAGCGCGATCCAGCTTTGCAGGCCGAGCATCTTCTGGCCGTCGCGGCGCTGCACGTCGGGGGTGCGCTCGGAATGCGCGATGCCGCGGCCCGCGGTCATCAGATTCATCGCGCCGGGCTGGATTTCCTGGATGTTGCCCTCGCTGTCGCGGTGCATGATGCTGCCGTCGAACAGATAGGTGACGGTGGCGAGGCCGATATGCGGATGCGGCCGCACGTCCATGCCCTTGCCGGCGAGATATTGCACCGGGCCGAAATGATCGAAGAAGATGAAGGGCCCGACCATCTGCCGCTTGCCGTGCGGCAGCGCGCGGCGCACCGCAAAGCCGTCGCCGAGATCGCGGGTGCGCGGCACGATGATCAGATCCAGCGCGTCGCAGGTCTTGGGATCGCCGAGTTCGGGATCGGTCGAGGGCTGCCAGCTCATGCAAAATCTCCTTCTCGTTTGCCGCGATCATACTCTATCCGCCGTCCCGGCCAAGCCAACGGGTCGGCGCGAAGCGCCGCCCGATGACAGGCTCCGCGCGAGCCGGGACCCATAACCACGAATGCAAGTTGATACGCAAAAGCTGCGGCCCCAGCCCTTACCAGCAACACACATCGGTGGTTATGGGTCCCTGCTTTCGCAGGGACGACGACATACTTCTGACGCGTGCGTACGCGTGATAACAGCATAATCTTGGAAACCGGAGACAGTCATGGTTTCTCTGATCAAGCCCGGCGCAAGACTGTTGCAGGTCGACGGTCCGGTGATCGAAACCGCGCGGCTCATCCTGCGGCCGTGGCGCGCGTCTGATATCGCCGAGAATACGCGGATGCTGTCCGATCCCGAGACGGCGCGCTTCATCACGCCGGATCATCAGCCGGTCACCTCGGAGCTGAAGGGCTGGCGCAACGCCGCCGTCATCTCCGGCCACTGGGCGCTGTATGGTTTCGGCATGTTCGCGGTCGAGGAGAAATCCTCCGGCCGCTACATCGGCCGCGTCGGGCCGTACTGTCCGCCGGAATGGCCCGGCTTCGAGGTCGGCTGGGGCATCGCGAAGGAGTGCCGCGGCAGGGGCTATGCGGTGGAGGCGGCGCGCGCCGCGATCGACTTTGTGTTCGCGAACTTCACGGTCGACCGCATCATCCATTGCATCGATCCGGCCAACGTGGCCTCGCAGGCCGTGGCGCGGCGGCTTGGTGCCGTGAACGAGGGGCCGGGCAGGCTCGAAGGCGATGCCGTCGATATCTGGGTTACGACACGCGGGCGCTGGAGGCGCAATGGTTCTTGAAAAAGCCGGCGCATCGGCCGATGTTCGGTGTGCCGCTTTCGAACCCGAACGATCGGATCGATGACGTCAGAGATGATAGAGCTTTGCCTGCGCAGCGCCAGTGTGGCGCTGCTGCTGGTACTTGCGGCGACGCTGTTCTCTGATTTCCGCAAGGTGCTCGCTGGGCGGCTCGCGATCGCCTTCGCGCTTGGCTCGGCCGCGCATGCGGTGACCGCGTCGATTGGTGCCGGGCCGCCGGTCTCGGACTGGCATGCGCCACTGATCGCGCTCTCGACCGGCGATATCGTGGTGTTCTGGCTGTTCACGCGCGCGCTGTTCGATGATGCGTTTGTGCTGCGCTGGTGGCACGGCCTGATCTGGGCCGCGGTCGTGGCCTACAGCTTCGTCAATTGCATGTGGATTGCACCCGCCGGTCACGCGCGGATCGCGATCACCATGGTCAATTTGCTCACGCTCGTCTTCATCGCGCTTGCGGTGGCGCAAACCATCGGATCGTGGTCGGCAGATCTGGTCGAGCGTCGACGCAGTGTCCGCGTCTTCATCGTTGCCGCGTCTGCGCTGTACGGCGGATTGAACGCGCTGCTCCAGATTGCCTATGCCGGCAGCCGCGTGACGGTGGAATGGGCCAACCTGTTGAACGCGGCCGTGCTCACCGCGATCGTGGCCGCAATCACCTGGGCGATGATGCGCGTCGACGGCGCCGATCTGTTCACGGTGCCGGCGGAGGCCATCGTGCTGACGAAGCCGGCCGCGGCCGAGGAGGCGGCGGACCAGAGGCTGGTCGACGGGCTGATGCGGCTGATGGCGGACGAGCGCATCTATCGCCACGACAACATCACCATCGGGACCTTGGCGACCCGGCTGAAAATCCCCGAGTACCGGCTGCGGCGGTTGATCAACCAGCGGCTCGGCTACCGCAACTTCAACGCCTTCCTCAACAACCACCGGATCGAGGAGGCCAAGGCCGCGCTCGCCGATCCTTCGCAGGCCGAAGTCCCCGTCATCACCATCGCCATGGACGCCGGCTTCCAGTCGCTCGGTCCCTTCAACCGCGCCTTCAAGGCGACGACAGGCGTGACGCCGACGGAGTACCGGAAGCTGAAGGCGACGGCGGCGTAAGGGACCGCTGATGTGAGGGGCGCACCGGCGGCAGGGTTCCCTCCCCCCTTGTGGGGGAGGGTTAGGGAGAGGGGTACCCCACGGGTGGTCTCTCCATCTGAGGTTCGATGGCTGATGGTTGTGACGACGGTGCTTGCATTGATTGTCTCGCCCCGGGGCTCACCCCTCTCCCCAACCCTCCCCCGCAAGGGGAGAGGGGCCTGACGAGCGTGCGCCCCTCACGATGAGGCCCTGTAATCACTAGACAATTTCGAAATCGGCGAGCCTCTTTCAACCTTCAGCTAGCCCGATTTCCAAATCCGGTGAGCCTTTCCGCGTCCGTTCCTGCTTCCTCCCGCCACGCACTCTCGCATGCCGGAGGATCCCGTGACTCGTCGAAAGCTCGCCTTCATTCTCATTGCCACCACCGCCTGCGGTGCGCTGGCACTGACCGCCGCCCACGCCCGCGACGTGCCGAAAGTCGCGACCGGGTTTGTCGCCAATGTGATCTGTTCGGAGACCTTCGTCAGCGGGCTCGACCCGAAGCGAAACCTGGCCGAGACCACCGACGCGATGCCGGGGGCCGGCCTGATCACCTGGGCGATGGACACCGAGGTCGACCGCCAGCGCAAGGACGTCACCGTGACGCTGTTCGGGTTCGGCCGCAGCCATGCGGCCTATCGCGAAGGGGTCGGCTGCACGCTCGAACACGGCGAGGCGTCGGCCGGAATTTCGTTGCCGCCGGCGAAGCCGGAGGCCGCACTGCTGCCCGAGATCGCGGGTGCGGCGATTGTCGCGCCGCAGACCCCGCAGCTTGCGGCCGCGCTGGATCGCGCCTTCGCTGAGCCGGCCGAGCCGCCGTTCCGGCGCACCCGCGCAATTGTCGTGATGAAGGACGGCCGCATCGTCGCCGAACGCTACGCCGACGGCATCGGCACCGATACGCCGCTGCTCGGCTTCTCCGCGACCAAATCGGTGATCTCGGCCCTGATCGGAATTCTGGTGCGCGACGGCAAGCTCGCGGTCGACAAGCCCGTGCCGATCGCAGCGTGGCGGGAGCCGAACGATCCGCGGCACGCGATCACGGTCGATCAGCTGTTGCGCCACACCGCGGGCCTCGCGCTCGGCAGCTCGCTGCAGGCCTCGCTGGCATCCGCGCTCGAGCCGGTCAACCGGATGAAGTTCATGGAGCCGGACATGGCCGCGTATGCCGAGAGCATTCCGCTCGAAACCGCCCCGGGCGCAGCGTGGAATTACCACGACGGCAATTTCATCATCCTCTCGCATCTGATCCGCGACGCGGCCGGCGGCCATGCCGCTGACGTGATGCGCTTCGCGCGTCGGGAGCTGTTCGATCCGCTCGGCATGCGCCATGTCGTGATGCAGTTCGATGCTGCGGGCACGCCGGAAGGATCGGGCGCGATGATGGCGAGCGCGCGCGACTGGGCGCGTCTCGGCCAGCTCTACCTCAATGACGGAATGGCCGGCGGCAAGCGCATCCTGCCCGAAGGCTGGGTGAAGTACTCCGCATCGCCGACGCCGAACGCCTGGGTCGGCATCGGCGCTGGCTTCTGGACCAATCTCGGCGACAGTTTTGGCGCCAACTACCGCGTCGAGCACGGCATGCCGCGCGATGCGTTCTTCGCCAAGGGCACGATCGGGCAGTATGTGATCATCGTGCCGTCGCAGCACCTCGTCATCGTGCGGCTCGGTCGTTCGCCAAACTCGCCGCCCAAGGCGGACGGCGTGTTCGACCTGGTTCGCGATGTCGTCACGGCGACTTCGACCGGCGCGCGGCTCGCGGGCGGCAATTGACTGTCATGTCACACAGCGCCCGCGCGATCGTGAATTGAATCTCGGCCTCCGGAATTTTCTGATGCCGTGGCGCATCTCGCAGGAGGTGCGCCACAGATCTTCAAGAAGCGCCTCAGCCGGAGACCATCATGCCGAAAGCCTACTGGATCGTGCACGTTACGGTGCACGATGAAAACAGCTATCCCGAGTATCTCGCCGCCGCGATGCCGGTATTCGCCAGATACGGCGCCAACTTCATCGTGCGCAACGGCGCCTATGAGGTGATGGAAGGCGCGACGCGCCAGCGCAATTTCGTCATCGAGTTCAAGGATCGCGCCACCGCGATGGAGTGCTACACCTGCCCCGACTATCAGGCCGCCAAGGCGATCCGGCAGAAATACTCGGACGGGGATTTTGTGATTATTGATGGGCCGGAGTAGGTGAGCTGCCATTCCGGGGCATGCGAAGGAGGAGCCAGGAATCCGTTTCGCCACGCGTGATGCCGCTCGTGCTGCGCGCGCCCCGGAACGACAGTGAGGTGAACCTGCCGCCCGGACGAAGCGTGGAGGGTGCTATGCGCAACCCCGTCCCCCCGTCATCCTGAGGTGCGAGCGGAGCGAGCCTCGAAGGATGCACGGCCCGGCCAGTGGCCGTCGATCCTTCGAGACGCGCTGCGCGCTCCTCAGGATGACGGGTTTAAACACAGCGCGTGCTGCTCCAACGCTCGGACGACAGTGGTGGGTGTGGCGCCCCGCCTACTGCCTTCCGAGCTGCGTCGCCTTCTCCACGCGGTCGAACCGCTCCAGCGTCAGGATCGCATCCGCAAGCTGGTCGGCGCGCTTGTCGAGCACCGGGCGGGCCAGTGTCAGGAACTTCTGCTGCATCGCCTTGGCATCGGGGAACGAGGTCGGCTCGCCGGAGGGATCGGCATAGAGGCGCTCATGGGTGCCGTCATCTGTCGTAATCGAGACGCGGGCGCCGAACGGATGGGTACGGCCGACCTCGAGGCGGTCGTCCTGTACCACGTCGAACTTGTCGGCGAGCGCGTCGATCGCCTTGTCGCCCAGCCGGTCGTAATCGTCCCAGCCGAAATGGCCCTGGTCGAGTGCGATCGCGCCGGTGAAGAACATCGAGAACTGGCCGCCGACCACCGAGGTCGGGTGGCGCTTGGTGGCGGCGTCGCCGGTCAGCGTGATGCCGTTGCGATGCAGGCCGATCTCGACCTTCCTGATCTGGTTCGGCGTCAGGTTGTGCTCGCGCCGCATCGCGATCAGCGCGTCGATCGCGGCATGGGTATAGCGGCAGCTCGGATACGGCTTCACGCCGATCTTCAGGGTCTCGTAGGTGCTGCCGAGGCCCGCCACCGCCTTGTCCGGATGCGCATCATCGGTGTAGCCGACCAAGAGGCCGTGCTTGCCCTCGACCGAGTCGCTCGAGCCGATGAAGTCGTTACGGGCGAGGGTCGCGGCGATCACGCCGTTCATCGCGGCGGCGCCGACCTGGTAGCGCTTGTTCCAGGCGCCGTTGACCAAAAATTGCAGCGAGCCCGCGGCCTGGCTGCCCGAGACGCCGAACGCGGAGACGATCTGCTCCTTCGAAAGCCCGAACAGCTTGGCCGCGGCGGCGGCGGCGCCATAGGTGCCGGCGGTCGCGGTCGGGTGGAAGCCGCGGGCGTAATGCGAGGTCGGATCGAGCGCGTTGCCGAGCCGGCAGCACACTTCATAGCCGGCGACGATCGCGGTCAGCACGTCGCGGCCGGACGCGCCGACCATCTCGCCGACCGCGAATGCGGCGGGCACCACCGGTGCGCTCGGATGCAGCGAGGAATCGGCGTGGGTGTCGTCGAAGTCGAGCGAATGGCCGAGCGCGCCGTTGAGCAGCGCCGCCACCGCCGGCGTCCAGGTCTTGCTGTCGCCGAATACGGTGGCCTCGCCCTTGCCGTCCAGCGCCAGCGCTTCCAGCATCTTCATCAGCGAGGGCGTCGATTCCGCATCGCGGCGGGCGCGGATGGTGCTGCCCAGGAAATCCAGCGTCAAAACCTTGGCGCGCTCCAGCACCTCCGGCGGGATATCGGAGTATTTCAGGTCGGCGACATAGGCGGCGAGCGTTGCGGTTTCGTGGGCCATCGTGTTTCCTCAATTTTGCGGCGCAGGGTAGGCGGGCAGGTTTTGCCTTTCAAGCCACCTTGCCGCCGCGGGCAGCAGCCATGCTTCGGGTTGCTGGACTTCAAGTCATGTAACACGGGCCTTTCCATTGATTGCGGATCAGGGTGCATGAGGACCTTCGCAAAACGCATGTTCGACAAGCTTTGGACCCGCAAGACGCAGCTGGCGCTGGCGGTCCGGATCGCGTCCGCCGGCGTCGCAGCCTATGTCATCGCGGTGGCGCTGAACCTCATGCTGCCGCTCTGGGCGGTGCTAACTTCGCTGATCGTCACGCAAATGAGCGTCGGCCGCTCGCTGAAGGCGACCCGCGATTACATGCTCGGCACCATCGGCGGCGCCATCTATGGCGGCGCGATCGCGGTCCTGATTCCGCATTCCGGCGAGGGCAGCCTGCTGGCCCTGCTGGTGCTGGCGATCGTGCCGCTGGCCTTCATCGCCGCGCTCAATCCCAGCCTGAACTCGGCGACGGTGACGGCGGTGATCGTGCTGCTGCTGCCGACGATGCATCACTCCAATCCGCTGGATTCGGCGATCGACCGCGTCCTCGAGGTCACGGTGGGCGCGCTCACCGGACTTCTGATCTCGTTCCTGGTGCTGCCGTCGCGCGCGGTCAGCCAGATCAGGGTCAACGCATCGAAGCTGCTGGAACTGCTCTCGGCGGCGTTCGCCGAATTGCTCGCCGGCCTGACCCGCGGGCTCGACAACGACGCACTGCACCGGATCCAAGACGGCATCGGCACCGCGGTGACCAATCTGCACGCGACCGGCCTCGAAGCCGAACGCGAACGCACCATGCATCTGTCGTCCGGGCCCGACACCGGCCCTCTGCTGCGGACCATCCAGCGGCTGCGCCATGACGTCGTGATGATCGGGCGGGCCTGTGTCGTGCCGCTGCCGGCCGATATCCAGGCCAGGCTGGCGCGGCCATTGGCCGATGTCAGCAAGGCGATCGTGACCTATATGGTGGCGGTCGCGACCGCCCTGCGCGCCGGCAGCGGCCCGGCCGACATGGCGCCGGTCGATGCCGCGCTGCATGCCTACAGCGAGGAGGTTGCCGCTGTGCGCAGCGAGGGCCTGACCCGGGGCCTTCCGGTCGATGCCATGGAGCGGTTCTTCGCGCTTGGCTTTTCGCTCGACCAGATGCGGCAGAATCTGAACGACCTCAAGCGCTGCCACGGCAATTGGTGCACCAATGCCGAAGCTGCGGAGAAAATCGTCGCCGACACGCCGGAGAAGAGCGCGGCATGATTCCGGACTATGCCGTGCGGCGCGTCAGGCCCTTGCTCTCCATGCGCCAGATCAGGAGATCGATGCGGTCCTGACCGAAGAACGGTTCGTTCTCGAACACGAAGGTCGGTACGCCCCAATGGCCGGAGGCGGCGTGTGCGTCCTCGTTGCGCTTGATGACCTGCTCGTAACGATCGGGGTCGGCGGCCACAGCGGCATCCATCGCGGCGAGGTCGAACCCGGCAGCGGTCGCGGCCGTCGCCAGATGATCGTCCTCGTGCCAGCCCTTCACCGAACCGTCCCACAGCACGCGGCTGATCGCGGCAGTGAAGGCGAGGGACCGCCTCTCAAGTTGCGCGGCAGCGCCGAGCCGGGTCAGGCGGTGGATGTAGGGCTGGTGTTCGGCAACGTCGAGCGTCGTCATGTCCTGCACGATCGGGTCCGGCCGCGGGAAGCGGAACGGGATGTTCTCGTGCTTGGCGACGCGGCTGGAGTCGAGCACGACGTAGCGGGCGAATTGCGGATTGGTCTTCTTGAAGAAGCCGGGCACGCGCACCGCGAGCGGATAAACCGGCCGCAAATTGACCGCGACATCGTAGTCGGCGACCATCTTCAACGTCTTCGGCAGCGCCAGGTAGCTGTACGGACTGCGGAACGAGAAGAACAGATCGACCGACAGGGTCATGGACTAGCCTCCGGCCTTGCGCAGCAGCGCGGGTACGATCAGGGGGTGGAACGGCGGCGCGGCGGAATCCACGTTCGGCGTGACCTCGTCGGCCCTCATCCCGCAACCGTCATCCAACCAGTCTGCGTGCCAGCAGGCGGAAACGCAAGATGAGGAGGGTCGCATAGACCGCGGTGCCGAGCGACAGCCCGATCCAGACGCCGGGCGCCTCGAGCCCGGCCCAGAAGGCCAGCGCAGATGCCGATGCGAAGCCGATCAGCCAATAGCTGATGACGGCGAACAGCAGCGGCACCTGGGTGTCGTTCATGCCGCGCAGCGCGCCGGCGGTGGTGGTCTGGATGCCGTCGGCGATGAAGAAGGTCGCGCCGATCAACAGCAGCGCCGCGGTGAGCTGCGCGGTGGTGTCGGAGGCCTCGCCGAGGAACAGCGCGGCGATCTCGAAGCGCGCCAGGATCACCGCGAGCGTCATGACGCTCATGAAGACGCCGGACAGCGCCACCGCGACAAAGCCGGCACGCTGCACCGCGTCGGTATCATGGCGGCCGACCGCCTGGCCGACCCGCACGGTGGCGGCCATGCTGACGCCGAACGGCACCATGAACAGGATCGCCGCGATCTGCAGCGCGATCTGATGCGCCGCCAGCGCCGTGGTGCTGATCAGCCCCATCAAGAGGCCGGCGGCGCCGAACAGGCCGTACTCCAGGAGGAAGGCGATCGAGATCGGCGCGCCGACGGCGACAAGCTTGCCCATCAGCGGCCAGTCGATGCGCCAGACGCGGCTGAACACGTGGTACTTGCGGAACGGGCGGCGGCGCGCCGCAAACCACACGCCGGCAAGGAAGGTGCCGAGATTGACGATCGTGGTCGCAAGCCCGGCGCCGAACATGCCCAGCTCGGGCATGCCCCATTTGCCGTAGAGCAGGAGGTAGACCATCAGCGCATTGGCGGGGATCGCGGCGAGCGTGATCCACAGCACCGGCTCGGGCCGGTTCACCGCGCTCATGAAGCCGCGGAGCGCGATGAACCACAGCGCCGGCAGGATGCCCCAGGCGAGCCCGAACAGATACTGCTGCGCAAGATGCGCGGTGGCCTTTGTCTGGCCAAGCGCGAGCAGGATGCGCTCGCCCTGGAACGGCAACGCCATCAGCGGCAGCATCATGAAGAACCCGGCCCACAGGCCGACCCGGAGCGCGCGCCGCATCACGCGCGGGTTGCGGGCGCCGAACGCCTGCGCGGCCAGCGGCGAGACCGCGGACATCATGCCCATGCCGATCGTGAAGCTGACGAAATACACGGTATGCGCCAGCGCCGCGGCGGCGACGTTCTCGCTGCCGAGCCGGCCGATGAAGGCGAGATCGGTCGTCATCATCGCGATCTGCCCGAGCTGCGTCAGCGCAAGCGGCACCGCGAGCTTCAGCGTTTCGGCGAGCTCGGCCGTGAGCAGCTTGCGGGGGACGGCAAACACCGCCCCGGAGGGGGCGACGGCCGCGCGCGACGCGGCCGGGTCGATCTTGTCGATGGAGGTCATGACAGCTCGTCTAGCACGGTAAACCGGCCGGAAGGATGGCTAAACCGCCCAAACGCGACGATCTCACGCAGAGGTCATCGCATCCCGAGTTGTCGCTCGCGCATCATCCCAGCGCGAATTAGACGCGGATCACGATCGCGCGGGAATCCGCTTGATCTTGGCGCCGAGCGCGTTGAGCCGCTCATCGATCCGCTCATAGCCGCGCTCGATCTGGTCGGCATTGTTGATGGTGGAGGTGCCGTTGGCGCACACCGCGGCGAGCAGCATTGCCATACCGGCACGGATGTCGGGCGAATTCATCGGTGCGCCGCGCAGCCGGCTCGGACCGGCCACGATCGCGCGGTGCGGATCGCAGAGCACGATGCGGCCACCCATCGCGATCAGATTGTCGACGAAGAACATCCGCGACTCGAACATCTTCTCGTGCATCAGGATGACGCCGTCGCACTGCGTCGCGGTGACGATCGCGATCGACATCAGATCCGCCGGGAAGGCGGGCCAGGGCTGGTCTTCGAGCTTCGGCACGTGGCCGCCGAAATCGTCCTGGATCTTCATGGTCTGGTTCGACGGCACGACGAGGTCGTCGCCCTCGACGCCGCAGACGATGCCGAGCCGCTCAAAGCCCATCCGGATCGAGCGCAGATGCTCGACGCCGGCGCGCGCGATGCGCAGCGGCGAGCGGGTCACCGCGGCAAGTCCGATCAGCGATCCGACCTCGATATGGTCGGGCTGGATCGCGTAGGTCGTGCCGCCGAGCGTCGCCTGGCCATGCACGATGATGGTATTGGTCCCGATGCCTTCGATCTTCGCGCCGAGCGCGACCAGGAAATTGGCGAGATCCTGCACGTGCGGCTCGGAGGCCGCGTTGCGCAGATAGGTGGTGCCGCGGGCGGCGACGGCGGCGACCAGCGCGTTCTCCGTCGCGGTGACGCTGGGCTCATCGAGGAACACGTCGGCGCCCTTCAGGCGCGAGGCGCGGAATTCGAGCCGGTGCGTCGCGGTGACCGTGGCGCCGAGCTGCTCGAAGGCCAGAAAGTGCGTGTCGAGCCGGCGACGGCCGATCACGTCGCCGCCGGGCGGCGGCAACGCGACCTCGCCGCAGCGGGCGAGCAGCGGACCTGCCAGCAGGATCGAGGCGCGGATTCGCGCGCACAGCGCCGGATCGAGATCGGCGGCGCGGATCTCCTTGGCATGGATCTGCAGCGTGTTGCGCTCGGTCCATTCGGCGCTGGCCCCGACCGAACGGCACAGCTCGACCAGCGTTTCGGTGTCGCGAATGCGCGGCACGTTGGTCAGCGTGACCGGATGCTCGGTGAGCAGGGCGGCTGCGATGATCGGCAGCGCGGAGTTCTTGTTGCCCGACGGCTCGATGGTGCCCGAGAGGCGGCGGCCGCCTTCGACGATGTATTGGATCGGCGGCACGCGGAATGTCCCCTAACGCATCAAGACTTGGATTCAGACTTGGATTCGAACTTGGCCACGCGAAATTCCGTAACGGAATCAATGGCTGTTCGGCACCGTAACACAATTCCCGGCGCAGCTTCCACCCGAAAGGTAGCCGCGCGACGGTGCCGATCGCCTTGTCACGGACACGTCACTCTCGCCGGGCCATCGCATCGGAAGGCGCATGTCCGCCTGGCCGCCGCGAGCAGGTCCTCAGATGTCGATGGTGGCGCTGAGCGAATTTTCCTGGATGAAGTCGCGGCGCGGTTCGACCACGTCGCCCATCAGCTTGGTGAAGATGTCGTCGGCCTCGTCGACCTCCTTGACCTTCACCTGAAGCAGTGAGCGCGCCTCGGTGTCCAGCGTGGTCTCCCACAACTGCTCCGGATTCATCTCGCCGAGACCTTTGTAGCGTTGCAGCGAGATCCCCTTGCGGGCGGCGTCGGTCACCGCCTCGAACAGGTCGACCGGACCATGGATGATCTGCTCGGAATCCTTACGCCGGAGCTTGCCCGCCCGCACGTAAGTCTCCTGCAGCCTGGTCGCATATTCGTCGAGCTTGCGTGCGTCGGCCGAGCCGAGAAACGCGTCGTCGATCACAGCCACTTCCTTGACACCGCGCACTGTGCGCTCGAAGTGGAAGCCCTGGCCCTCCGTGAAAGTGCCGACCCAGCCGCGCTCGACCTCTTCGGCCACGGCGTCCAGCCGCTTGGCGATGTACTCGGCCGCCGAGTTGGCGGTTGCGATCTCGCCGGTGATCCTGGGGCTCAGCACGCCCGCGATCGCGGCCTGTTCGATGACCGCGCGATTGTAGCGGCTGTGCAGATTGCGCAGCACCGAGCGGATTACCCTTGCGTCTTCGACCAGTGACAGCAGGTCTCGGCCCGAGCGGTCTTCGCCGGAGGCCGGCTTGAACACGCATTCGTCGAGCCCGGTCGAGATCAGATAATCCTCGAGCGCGCGCTCGTCCTTCAGATACTGCTCGGACTTGCCGCGCGAGACCTTATAGAGCGGCGGCTGGGCGATATAGAGAAAGCCGCCGTCGATGATCGAGCGCATCTGACGATAGAAGAAGGTGAGCAGCAGCGTGCGGATATGGGCGCCGTCGACGTCGGCGTCGGTCATCACGATGATCTTGTGGTAGCGCAGCTTGTCGACCGAGAAATCGTCGCTGATGCCGGTGCCGAGCGCGGTGATCAGCGTGCCGATCTGCTCCGACGACAGCATCTTGTCGGGGCGCACGCGCTCGACATTGAGGATCTTGCCGCGCAGCGGCAGCACTGCCTGGAATTCGCGGTTGCGGCCCTGCTTGGCGCTGCCGCCTGCCGAGTCGCCCTCGACGATGAACAGTTCGGACTTCGCCGGATCCTTCTCCTGGCAGTCGGCGAGCTTGCCGGGCAGCGAGGAGACGCTGAGCGGGTTCTTGCGGGTCAGCTCGCGCGCCTTGCGCGCAGCCTCGCGGGCCGCGGCGGCCTGGATCACCTTGCCGACGATTTCCTTGGCTTCCTTCGGATTCTCCTCGAACCAGGCGGCGAGCGCCTCGTTGAGGACGTTCTCGACCACCGGTCGAACCTCCGAGGACACCAGCTTGTCCTTGGTCTGCGACGAGAATTTCGGATCGGGCACCTTCACCGACAGCACCGCGGTGAGGCCTTCCCGGCAATCGTCGCCGGTCAGCGCGATCTTTTCCTTCTTCGCATTGGCCTCGGCATAGCCGTTGACCTGGCGCGTCAGCGCGCCGCGGAAGCCGGCCAAATGGGTGCCGCCGTCACGCTGCGGGATGTTGTTGGTGAAGCACAGCACGTTCTCGTGGTAGCTATCGTTCCACCACAGCGCGGCTTCGACGCCGATGCCGTTGGCTTCCGAGCGCACCATGATCGGCGCCGGCACGATCGCCTTCTTGTTGCGGTCGAGATATTTGACGAACTCCTCGACGCCGCCGGAATAGTGCATCTCCTCGCGCTTCTCGACCGCGTGGCGCATGTCTGAGAGCACGATGTGGACGCCGGAATTGAGGAAGGCGAGCTCGCGCAGCCGGTGCTCGAGCGTCGCGAAATCGTATTCGACGTTCTTGAAGGTCTCGGTCGAGGCGAGGAAGGTGACCTCGGTGCCGCGCTTGCCCGGGGCATCGCCGACCACCTTGAGGGGCGCCACGGCATCGCCGTGCGCGAATTCGATGTAGTGCTCCTTGTCGTCGCGCCAGATCCGCAAGCCCAGCTTGCTGGACAGCGCGTTGACCACGGAGACGCCGACGCCGTGCAGGCCGCCGGAGACCTTGTAGGAGTTCTGGTCGAACTTTCCGCCGGCGTGCAGCTGGGTCATGATGACCTCGGCCGCGGAGACGCCCTCACCCTTGTGGATGTCGACCGGAATGCCGCGGCCGTCGTCATACACGGTGACGGAGTTGTCGGCATTGAGGGTGACCAGGACGCGGCTCGCATGGCCCGCCAGTGCCTCGTCGATCGCGTTGTCGACGACCTCGTAGACCATGTGATGCAGGCCGGACCCGTCATCGGTGTCGCCGATATACATGCCGGGCCGCTTGCGGACGGCGTCGAGGCCCTTCAGCACCCGGATCGATTCCGCACCATATTCAGCCGGAATGGGATGCTCAGATTCGGCAGGGGTCTGCCGGGCAGGTTCAGTCATGTGAGGCCTTCGAGGATGTCCCGAATCAGCTGCACAAAATGAGGCGCTGATTCCGCTATTTGTGCCATGAAAGACGAGTTGCGCCTAGCGCAAAGTCACCGTCTACAAACTATTGAATAAATAGGATTTTTTAGGCCTCTTTCAAGACTTTCGAGGGCCGATTCCGGAGGCTCTGAAAAGCCCGATTCGAAGGCGGATTCGAACCCCTCTCCGAGCCGATTTCATGTACTCAGCCGCGCCGTGTCGCGCGGCCGGATTCGACGTCGAAAATCTCCCCGCGCGGGCCGATGTCGACGAAGGCGGCCGGATCGGCGCCGGTCATCCAGACCTGGGCGCCGAGCTTGGCGAGTTCGTCGAACAGCGCCTTGCGGCGGTTGGGATCGAGATGGGCGACGACCTCGTCGAGCAGCAGCAGCGGCACGATGCCGGTCATCTCCGCGACCATCGTGGCATGCGCCAGCACCAGCCCGATCAGGAGCGCCTTTTGCTCGCCGGTCGAGGCGTCGCGCGCCGGCATGTTCTTCGGCGCGTAGACCACCTGCAGATCGGTCAGATGCGGGCCGTCGAGCGTGCGCCCGGCGGCGGCGTCGCGGGGACGGCTGGCGCGCAGGATCTCGCGGTAGCGATCCTCCACCGCCGTTGCTGGCTCATGCAGCAGCGCATTCTCCATCCAGCCGTCGAGCATGATCTCGGCGGAGGGGAAGGCCGAGGCGGCGCCGCGCTCGCGCAGCATCACGGCGAGCTTGGCGGCGGTCTGGCCGCGCGATGCGGCGACCGCGACCGCAAGCTCCGCGGTCTCGCGCTCGATCGCATCACACCAATGGTCGTCGTAGTTGCGCACCTCGAGCAGCCGGTTGCGCGAGCGCAGCGAGCGCTCCAGCGCCGAGACCCGGCTGGAATGCTCGGAATCGATCGCCAGCACCAGTCGGTCGAAGAAGCGGCGGCGCTCGGACGCTGCGCCCATGAACAGGCCGTCCATCGCCGGCGTCAGCCACACGATGCGCAGGTGGTCACCGAACGCGGTCGCGGAACCCACCGGTTCGCGATCGATGCGGCAGCGCCGGCTGTTGCTCGACTCGCCGGTCGGGGGATCAATGCCGGTGCCGAGCGTGGCGAGGCCCAGCGCGCCCTCGACCTCGGCGGAGACGGCCCAGGAGCCGTCGCCCTGATTGTCGGCGATGTCCTCGAGGGTCGCGCGGCGCAGGCCGCGGCCCGGCGACAGGAACGAGACCGCCTCCATGCAATTGGTCTTGCCCGCGCCGTTCGGCCCGACCAGCACCACCATGTCGCCCGCGACCTGCAGCGTCGCCGCCCGGTAATTGCGGAAATGCGTCAGCGACAGGCGATGAATGCGGGACGGGGTCATCTGTCTTCCTTCCCCTCTCCCCCTGTGGGAGAGGGTGGCGCCTCACGAAGTGAGGCGACGGGTGAGGGGTATCTCACAGCTCGGCAAGCTTGGCGATAATGTCTTCCAGCACCGCCTCTGGCGTCCGCAATACGTCATTGTTCCAGTAGCGCAAGACCTGGAAGCCTTCCGCCGCAAGGGCGTCGGTCCTGGCTGCATCTCCTTGTGACGAAGCGTGCTGACCTCCGTCGATCTCGATCACAAGGCGCTTCTCGAAGCACGCGAAGTCGAGAATGTAGTTTCGAAAAGGGACCTGTCTTCGAAACTTCAGGTGCGAGAGGCGCCGATCGCGGAGCAGGCGCCACATCTTCGCTTCCGCGTCAGTCGGTGCGTGGCGCATCCGCTTTGCGAAGGTGCGGAGGCGTTCATCGGTCGATCGATGGCTAGGTGTTTGCGGCACCAACCCCTCACCCGGCGCCTTTGGCGCCACCCTCTCCCACAAGGGGAGAGGGTGCAGTTGTGCATGACGACAGAAGTAGCGTCACACCCGCATCGGCATCAGCACGTAGAGCGCGCCCTTGCTGTCGCGGTCCTGCACCAGGGTCGGCGAGCCGGGATCGGCGAGCTTGAGCACCGCGACCTCGCCCTCGATCTGGGCGGCGATGTCGAGCAGATAGCGCGAGTTGAAGCCGATATCGAGCGCGTCGGAGGCGTACTCGACCTCGATCTCTTCGGTGGCGCTGCCGGAATCCGGGTTGGTGACCGAGAGCACCAGCTTGCCCGCGGACAAAGCGAGCTTCACCGCGCGGCCGCGTTCGCTGGAGATGGTCGAGACGCGGTCGACGGCGGCCTCAAAATCCTTCTTGTCGACGACCAGTTCCTTGTCGTTGTTCTGCGGAATGACGCGGCCATAGTCCGGGAAGGTGCCGTCGATCAGCTTCGAGGTCAGCACCACATTGCCGAGCGTGAAGCGGATCTTGCCGTCCGACAGCTCGATCGAGATCTCGGCGTCGTCGCCCTCGATCAGCCGCTGCACCTCGCCGACGGTCTTGCGCGGGACGATCACGCCGGGCATGCCGGTCGCGCCCTTGGGCAGCGCGAGGTCGATCTGCGCCAGGCGGTGGCCGTCGGTCGCAACGCCGCGCAGGGTCGCCGCCTTGGCGGTGCCGGCGGCGTGCAGATAGATGCCGTTGAGGTAGTAGCGGGTCTCTTCGGTCGAGATCGCAAACTGGGTGCGGTCGATCAGGCGCTTGATGTCGGACGCCGGCAGCGAGAACGAATGCGTCATGTCGCCGGCGGCAAGGCCCGGGAAGTCGCTCTCGGGCAGGGTCTGCAGCGTGAACCGCGAGCGGCCGGCGCGCACCGCGAGCACCGAGCGGTCGCCGTCGGCCTCGAGTACGATCTGCGAGCCGTCGGGTAGCTTGCGGACGATGTCGTAGAACATGTGCGCCGGCACCGTGGTCGAGCCGGCGGTTCCGGTCTCGGCCGCCAAGGTCTCCGTCACCTCGAGATCGAGGTCGGTCGCCTTCAGCGACAATTTGGCGCCCTCGGCGCGGATCAACACGTTGCCGAGGATCGGGATGGTGTTGCGGCGCTCGACCACGCGGTGAACGTGACCCAGCGATTTCAGGAGTTGCGCGCGCTCGACGGTGACCTTCATTGCAATACCCGCCAGATCCCTCAGATGGAAAAGCCGGGCGGCCGTTCAGGGCAGCACCACGGCATTGGAAACCCGAAAAGCCGGATCAATACCGGATTTGATCAAACCCACGGGGGGACCGCAAGGTGGCGCGGATGGGCCGCTGGTGCAAGGGATACGGGCGCGAAACGGGCCCCGTTCCCCACGTTTTGGGCCGGAAAAAAGTTTAGCCCTCCCCTTTGGCAAGGGGAGGGCCATGGAACGAGCCAGCCTGTCGCGGCGGCCTTATTTTCCTGCAGTCCTATTCCTGCAGCTGGCGCTTCAGCGATTCGACTTCCTCCGACAGCGTCGTGTCCTTGGCGACCAGTGCCTCAATCTTGCGCACCGCGTGCAGCACCGTGGTGTGGTCGCGGCCGCCGAAGCGCCGGCCGATCTCGGGCAGCGAACGCAGGGTCAGCGTCTTGGCCAGATACATCGCAACCTGGCGCGGACGCACCACGTTGGCGGTGCGGCGGGACGACAGCAAGTCGGAGCGGCTGACATTGTACTGCCGGGCGACCACGCGCTGGATGTCCTCGATCTTGATCCGCTTCGGCTCCTGCGGGCGGATCAGGTCGCGCACCTCGCGCTCGGCCATCTCCAGCGTCACCGGCTGGTTATTGAGCTTGGAGTGCGCCAGCAGGCGGTTGATCGCGCCTTCGAGGTCGCGGCCGTTGTGGGTGATGGTGCGCGCCAGATAGTCGAGCACTTCCTCCGGCACGTCGAAGCTGGCGTGGTGGACGCGGGCCGCGGCGACGCGCGACTTGAGGATGCCGAGCCGCAGTTCCTCGCCGAGCGAACCCATCTCGACCACGAGGCCTCCGGCGAGCCGCGAGCGCACCCGGTCGTCGAGGCTTTCGAGATCGGACGGCGGACGGTCGGCGGCGATGACGACCTGGCGGCCGGCATCGATCAGCGCATTCAGCGTGTGGCAGAACTCGGCCTGCGTCGACTTGCCCTGCAGGAACTGCAGATCGTCGATCACGAGCACGTCGATGCCGCGCAGCGCTTCCTTGAACGCCAGCGCCGTCTGCGTCTTCAGCGCCGCGACGAAGCCGTACATGAACTTCTCGGCGGTGAGATACAACACCTTGCGCTCGCCGCCGGAATTGCCGGCCCAGGTCACGGCCTGCAGCAGATGCGTCTTGCCGAGGCCGACGCCGGCGTGGATGTAGAGCGGGTTGAACATCACGGGATCGCCGCGGCGTCCTTCCGCGACCTGGCGCGCCGCCGCATGAGCCAGCGTGTTGGAGCGGCCGACGACGAAGCTGGCAAAGGTCAGGCGCGGATCGAGCGGCGAGCCGCCGAGCGCGTCATGGCTGGCGGAAACCGGCGCGGTCGCGACCGAGCGCAGCTCAGGCGCGGGGCGGCCATCGTGGCGCTCGACACGACGCACTTCGACCGGCGCGGCCGCTTCCTTCGCGGGCGCCATCGCGCGGATCGCCGAGCGCACGGTGAGGTCGATGCGATGCACTTCGGGCATCTCGGCCTGCCAGCAGGAGAGCACGCGTTCGGCATAATGCGCCTGGATCCAGCTCTTGAGGAACCGGGTCGGAACCGACAGATGCACGCTCTCATCGTGCACGCTCTCGAGATCCATCCGCGCGAACCAGCTCGTGTAAACGTCCTCGCCGACGCTCGTCCGCAAACGTCCCTTCACCCGCGACCAGCGATCCTGTTCCGTGTTCGTCATTGCCTTCGTACTTTTCCAAAACTGAGAGATGATGATGGCGAAAGCGCCGCGCAGGGTTCCTGCCAC